>NZ_CP178179.1:0-4800000 GCF_034654355.2 Bacteroides mucinivorans
CTGTCAAAACTTAAAGCAAAGATTTTGAAAACTAACTCTTGCATTATTCAGAAGAAGGTATAAGGAAGACTTATAATGAACAATACAAAAAAGTTAATATAAACTTTCAATGCATTCTTAAACATATTTTTCAGCACTTATTACCCTGTTTATATCCATAAAGTTTTTAACTTTGCACTTTATCAACAAGGTGTTAATACAAATTGAGAGATAGCTTATTATCAGCCAATAGCCTCTTTTCAGTCCGTTCATAATATACTGATAACTGTGTATTGGAGACTAATAACTTATCTGACAAGAAAAACAGCTTTTATTTGCTAACACTATTAACAGCCTATTATCACTAACAAAGGATTTTTCTTTAAAAAGGAGAGAAAATAAAATTATTATGAATGAACTCATAAAAGCTATTAACGAGCTGAAAAAAGAAAAGAATGCAGTTATTCTGGGTCACTACTACCAGAAGGGTGAGATACAAGATATCGCCGACTATGTAGGCGACAGTCTGGCATTGGCTCAATGGGCTGCCAAAACAAAAGCGGATATCATTGTGATGTGCGGTGTTCATTTTATGGGTGAAACGGCAAAGGTGCTCTGTCCTGAAAAGAAGGTATTAGTGCCTGATATGAATGCAGGTTGTTCATTGGCCGATAGTTGTCCGGCAGATCAGTTTGCACAGTTTGTCAAAGAGCATCCCGGATATACGGTGATATCCTATGTCAATACAACGGCTGCTGTGAAAGCTGTAACCGATGTAGTGGTAACTTCTACCAATGCAAAGCAAATAGTAGAAAGCTTTCCCAAAGATGAGAAAATAATTTTTGGTCCGGACCGCAATCTTGGAAATTATATCAACTCAGTTACGAACCGGCAGATGTTATTGTGGGATGGTGCCTGTCATGTGCATGAGCAGTTTTCGGTAGAAAAGATTCTGGAGCTGAAAACACAATATCCTGATGCCATCGTACTTGCGCATCCTGAATGTAAGAGTACAGTATTGAAACTGGCAGACGTTGTAGGTTCTACAGCTGCCTTATTGAAATATGCTGTTAACAGCAGTGAACAACGATTCATTGTAGCTACCGAATCGGGTATTCTTCATGAGATGCAGAAGAAATGCCCGGAAAAGACGTTTATTCCCGCTCCACCGAATGATAGTACCTGTGCATGTAACGAGTGTAGCTTTATGAGACTAAATACGCTGGAGAAGCTCTATGAGTGTCTGAAGAATGAGTCACCGGAAATACTGGTTGATCCGGAAATAGCAGAAAAGGCGGTAAAGCCGATAAAGCGGATGTTGGAGATTTCGGAGAAATTAGGATTGTGACAATGAGTTGATCTTAAATACTAATACTAAAAAATATGACACACATAAACATTTTCAGATATCATTTTCGAATGATATTGTTGTTCTGTATTTCTATGTGCGCTTGTACAGATTTAACGGATGTAGAAAACGATGTAAAAGAATTGCAAAAAACAGTAAACGATTTACAAGAAGCGGTATCTGCCTTGCAATTGGCTTATCAAAATGGAAAAGTGATTGAATCAGTTCAACCTTTGAATGACAACTCAGAAACTGGTTGGGATATTACTTTTTCAGATGGAAGTTCTATTCGATTAAAAAATGGTAAAGATGGGGAGAATGGAGAAAATGGTATAACTCCTTATCTGATGATTGATGTAGAGGGATACTGGTGTGTTTCCTACGATGGTGGTCATACTTTTGATAAAATATCAGATAAAAATGGAAATTTTTTTCTTTCCGAAGGTCAGGAAGGAATATCCATACGTGTAGTTATCAATGAAAATGGTTATTATGCTTATGAAACGTATTATGTCTCTGCTCCAGATGTCACATTAAGTACAATAGTTACTCCTTATACTTCTGATACTTCACATATTATTTCATCTATAGAAAAGAATGAAAAAAATGGTCTTATTACATTAGTAATGGCAGATAATACTTCTTTCACATTTAATTTAGATATTACTTATCCTACTGGCATTGTATTACTTACGAATAATTTATCTGTCGGAAAAAATTCTGTTTCTGTTTTTGAGTTTAGAGTTAATCCGTCTAATGCTGTATTTAGTCTGGATGTTAAAGATGCTCACCCTCAATTGGAATTAGATAAAATAGATATCAATACGCGTACTGATGCTCCTTCTTATGTTACTCCACCAATTAATTATAAGTTGATTAAAGTAGAACATTCTTTGAATGAAAAAGGAGAAATAAAAGTAGGGCAGTACAAAGCATATATACAGGATTTGGGAATAGCTTCTGATTATACGGAAGAAGTGATATTAGTACTTTCTACAAAAGATGGTACAGGAAACTCTATTCAATTATCATCTTCATTATTACATATATCTTCAGGTAGTGGAGGAAATTCTTTTCTATCATTTGGGGTTTCATCATCTGTAGTAGGTAAGTTTGATGCTTTGGGAATAAGTGGAAAAGATGTATCTGTTTGTGTTCCTTATGGAACTGATATTTCAAATTTGGTAGCTACATTTAATACGAATGGAGATAAGGTTTTTGTTGATGATGTAGAACAAATTAGTGGAGTTACAGTTAATGATTTTTCTACTCCGATAGTTTATCGAATTATTTCTAAACAAAATGTAGCTCAAGAGTATAAAGTAACTGTTTATAGTTTTGATCTTCCAGTAATATATGTCACTACACCGCAGCAAACTCCTATTTTGAGTAAAGATGATTGGGTGGAAGATGGAAATATATGTATTTGGATGACTAATGGAATAATTGGTGATTTGGGAGGAACAAGTGTAAAAGGGCGTGGTAACTCTACTTGGAGTTTTCCAAAAAAGCCTTATGCCATAAAATTAGATAAAAAGGCAGAAGTATTGGGTATGCCTAAACATAAACGTTGGGTATTATTGGCGAATTGGATAGACAGAACATTAATGCGTAACCATATTGCTTTTACGATAGCAAAGAATACAGAAAGTTTGGGTTGGACACCACGGGGAGAATTTGTAGAACTTATATTAAATGGTAAACATCTTGGTAATTATTATTTATGTGAACAGATAAAGATCGATAAAAACAGAGTTAATATTGCGGAAATAGAATCGACGGATATAGATGAAGATGCAATAACGGGAGGTTATTTATTAGAAATGGATATTAATTATGATGAGGTTAATAAGTTTCATACTGATATTCGTAATCTACCAGTTAATATTAAAGAACCGGATGAAGATGTACTTGTTGATAAACAGTTTAATTATATTCAAAATTATATAAACCAAGTAGAAAGAGCTATATATGCTGATAATTTTTCTATAGATGGACATTCTTATACAGAATATATCGATGTGAATAGTTTCATAGATTGGTGGTTGGTACATGAATTGGCACATAATGGTGAACCCGGATGGCCTAAGAGTAGTTATATGCATAAAGATAAGAATGATAAACTAGTAGCTGGACCTGTTTGGGATTTTGATTATTGGACTTTCGTTCCTGAAGAAAGATTTTGTATGAAACATGGAATTTGGTATAGTCGTCTTTTTGAAGATCCTTATTTCGTAACACTTGTTAAGCAAAAATGGAATTCTTCTAAACAGGTTTTTGAATCAATAGTGTCAGAAATAGACAATACTGCTTTGAAGATAAAAAATTCGGAAAAGATTAACTATAAGATGTGGCCATCAATTGAAAATATAAATGGAGATGCAGAAATGACATTTGAGGAATCAATAGCTCGTATGAAAAAAACTTATCAGGATCGTATCTCTTGGATGAATAAGGCTATAAATGACTTATAATTTTAGGGTGGTTCGTGCAAAAAATACGAGCCACCGATTCATTTCCTAATAAATAGTAAGTTATTAATGGGTTAGTCAATTCATATTTTGTGACCAGTGATAATAGGTTTTTCTATCAATTTCCAGGAAATTAGAGAAACTATTATGGTTAATAATAAAGATAGAATGAAAGATATATAAATAGTAGAATGAGGAGCTATATAATAAACTACGGCTTGTGTAATAGGAAAATGATATAAGTACATTCCGTAAGAGATATTATCATATTTTCTTAAGAAATTCAAGTATTTTAAACTGTATGCTAATCCAATAATTATTGTTGCTAAAGCTAATGGTTCTATGTAAGTCAATAAATAATAGGAATCTTGAAAATAATAAATAATAATAGCAATCGGAAATAAAAATTTAAGGTATTTAATAAAACAATCGAAATATAGTAAAATAAAAGTTCCTGAATAGAAATAAATAAGCTGACTACCAAATTGTTTTCTTACTAGTAAATAAAAATCATTATTTGTTTGTTCGTATAGTTTAGTAAAACAATACTCATAGATGATAGCAATTAGAAAGATTGCTATCATAATCCATAATTTGTTGTATCTTTTTAACATCCAAAATATAAAAGGAACACTAATATAAAACATAACTTCTACTTTCATAGTCCAGAGTGACCCGTTTATTGCTGTTATTGGATTTGACTCAAAAACACCAGGAAGAGTTGGTTGTAGAAAGTTGAGGAAACTAAGATTAGCTATGAGATATTTGTAAGTTTCACTACTACTGAGATAGTCTTTTAAACTTAATTGTGTCATAAAAATACCAGCTACTACACATAATATTATTACTGATATATAGGGTGGAAGAATACGTCTGATTCTTTTCTCTATATAGTATCTGATACTTTGTTTTTCAATGTGACTATAGAAGATAAGAAATCCACTGATGATAAAGAAAGCTCTTACTCCGGTAGCTCCTGAAATAAACCAAAATACTTTTATGTCATTCAGATAACAAAAGTGTACAATGATAATAGATATAGTAAAAAAGTATCTGATAAAATCAAAGCAATTACCTTTATTCAATAGTTCCTTTGATTGTTTGCTTAATAAATCTTTCATCGAATAATTACTATTTTTGTAGCAATGCCTTGTTTACCATCTTTGTCAGCAGCTAATACAAAATAAATTCCACTAGATACTTTATTACCTTGGAGATTACGTCCGTTCCAGGTAAATTGTCCTCCAACTGAAGTACCGGAATAAATTAGTTTTCCGCTTGTATTGGTTATTTTTACATTTGTATCTCTTACTAGTCCTGTTACTGTAATGACTCCGGTATAATCGGACTTTACCGGATTAGGATAGGCATAAGCATCTTCACTTAACTGTTCACCTCCTTCAGTTGCATCACTTTGATATGATATTAGTCCTTTACTTGTTCCTATAAAAACTTCGCCAGTACGTGGATGTATAGCAATAGAAGATATACTATTAGATAGTAATGGACTATTTTCAGCTGTAAAATGATGAATAGTTTCCATCCCATCTTCACTTAAAAGATAAACTCCTTCGTATTCTGTACCTATCCATTTTCTATTAGCACCATCTATTACTATTGTTTTTATTAAGGTATTAGTTAATAAAAAATCAGCTAAATTGGTACCATCATTTCTTGGTACTTTAATCTGTGTACAATAAAAATCATCATCAAATACTTTTGAAGGATTAGTAATAACAAGAGGTCCCTGACTAGTTCCAATCCAAATAGCTCCATCTTTATCTTCAGCTATACAATATATAGAGTAATTTAATATAGTTCCGTCTTGATTTGTAAATTTAGTCATAAATTTGTGTTGATCATCTAATGTATCTTCTAATGTTCCTTTATGATTTAGACAGAATAATCCTCCTCTGTCTTTATAAGTAGCAGCAGCCCATAACCAACCACGACGGTCAAACAAGGCATGTTCAAAGTTAGGAGGATTACCTATTTCAGCATAGCCCAAAGGAATCCATTTATTGTTCTTATCTAATATATGTATTTGATGATATGGTGTACAATTCAACATCCAGAGATTTTGATTATTATCATATACAAGTCCATTAACCCATACATATTCGTTTTTATGTTGACTGTCAGGAAGTGCTGATTCAAGTGTACTATTGTTTAGTCTATAGAGTTTTACAAACTTTTTGTCATAAAACTCATATAACCCTTCTCCAGTTGATGAAGCAAAATGATGTTTGTTATCTCTTGGATCTTCTGCTATTGAGGTTATGTTACGATAACGGGCTCCTGTTAATTCTGTTATGCCATCTTCTTGGAAATGATCCCAGGTATTATTTTCAAATGTCATAATAGTTCCTTTATTATTTAGTATTTGTGTTGTTAAACCACCTCCGGTTACAAACATACGTTCACCTTCAAATTTTATGAAATAAGGGAGATTTCTTATTGGGCTATTAGGTATAATATTAGATAAAATGGTTTTAAATGTTTTATCAGATTCATTTATTTTTAATCCTATAAGTCCATTCTCATATCCACCTGCCCAATAAACTCCATTATTGTAAGAAAGGTGAGCTATTTCAAATTCATTACTGCTAAAATAATTCTTATTGTTTATATCGTTAAAAATTACAGCTGAATTATTATTCGTTGCTATTAATTTATCAGCGTATATTTTCATAGAATTAAAATATCCACTACCTATCAGTGAATAACTATAATCTTGTTTGTTAATAAGATAAATTCCTTGTGGATTGATATATCCTATTAGATTATCATTATACATTGATAGATAGGTATATGAAGTATCAGATACTTTTTTCCAGTTACTAATATCTAATAGATTATCGGTTAATATTCCTGTGAATAAACCTTCATCAGTGGCGGCATATATTTTATTATCATCTACTGAACAGGCATTCACTTTTTTATTTAAAATATAAGCATTACTAATTTCTTTCTTCTTTAAGTTTAGTATAACCAATCCGAAAGAAGTTGATAAATAAGCGTATTCTTTGGCTAAATGAATATGATATATATCTTTGCTTTGTATATCCTTATTCATATAATCAGGAAGGTTGTATACATCCCGATTATTGACAAGAAGATCTATATTTTTATCAGAATATATAATAATCAATGTTTTATATTCTTTACTATAGGCTATGTGAGTAATTTCAGTATCAGTTAATGGATTGGCTTTTTCATAACATTGAATGCTTGTATCATCTGTATTATACGAGAATAATCCATTATTGCCTAGAGCATAAATTATTTCTCCTGCTGGTTCAGTATAAGTAACATTATGATAAGAGAGATGAGAACGCCAATTGCCAATAGCTTGTTGTTGGGCAAATATAGTTCCTATAGTCACGAAGATATAAATAAGAGTAAATATTGCTTTTTTCATCATACTATAATAAAATTAAACAAGCACATAGATTAGTATTTTGAGTTCTATGTGCTTGTGTTATAAATAACTAATTAATAGATTATTTATTGTATGTTTTGTATGAATTTGCAAAGTTTATCAATCGCTTGTGCACGATGGCTTATTTTATTTTTGATATCATTTCCTAATTCAGCAAATGTTTGATTGTATTCTTCCGGAACAAAAATAGGGTCATATCCGAATCCGGATGTACCTCTTTCCTTTTCAATAATATTCCCTCTTATGATTCCTTCAAAAAAATATTCTTTTCCATCCATGATAAGAGAAATAACTGTGCGGAATTGTGCTTTGCGATTATTTATTCCTTTGAGTTCAGTCAATAGTTTTTTCATATTGGCTTGCGAATCATGACTGTTACCGGCATAACGGGCAGAGTAAACTCCCGGAGCCCCATTTAATGCTTCTACTTCCAAGCCTGTATCATCAGCGAAGCAATTCATTTGATAATAGTCATATACGAATTTTGCTTTTAATAATGCATTTCCTTCCAATGTTTCTGCTGTTTCCGGGATATCAGAGTAACAATTGATATCCTTAAGACTTAATAAATCGAAAGTATTGGCTAATATATGAGATACCTCTTCCAATTTATGTAAGTTATTGGTGGCAAATACGAGTTTTTTCTTCATTCTTCAGTTCTGCTAAAGTTGTTTTTTCTTATTTCCTTCATAAATAGTTTCAAATATTCCATGTTTGAATATTCTAGCTTTGGCGTATCTTCAATATATATTTGGGGGCAGCAATTCCAATAGGTACGATAGGTTTCATTTTCCCATGAATCCTTATCACTACTTATATCTTTAAAATAAATGGTTTTTGGAATGGTTTCTATTCCCGGGATTTTTATAACTTTTTCCGTTGATTGGTTATCTTTTAAAAGAAGATGTCTTTTATTGAGTTCTAAATAATATTTTCGTGCTTTTCCGGTAATCAAATCAACGTATGAAGTCATTATATTCCCATCAATATTATAGACTGTGTTGAAAGTGAAAAAGAAGAAGAAAGCTAAATAGATAAATTGATAATATTTATTATTCTGAAGTGTGATAATCCCCGGATAACGATTGATTATCAATTGAGTCAAGTATAGCCAGCATAGTATAAAAAAGACATAGATAGCATTTGCCAATCTTCCTATGGCAACCGTTCCTAATCCCCAGGTTGGTGGTATATGCGTCAGAAAAAGTGTTATGATGAAAAATAGAAGAAAATGTTTTATTTTGATAGAAAACAGTAAATGAAGTTTTTCCGAAGTACTTTCTGATATTCTTTTTCCAAAAAGTGGAATGTAGATGATGGAAATCATTAAAAGTACCGATCCCCAGATTGGAAACCATGACAATGTTTGTAAGATAGAGCCGCCTATTGTCCATATAATATTATTAGAGCTGGTTTCACCCTGCATCCTTACTGCATTGCCTGGCGATAGTACAACAATTAGAGTACATATCGCTGCTACAACCCATAAAAGAAGAAAACTTCTATTCCACTTTTTGTTATGCTGCAACCGCCATTCTATGTTAATAAAAGCAAGTGTACAAAATAGAATAACAGTTGATATTTCATTACTACCTGCTATACAGATAACTAATAGTATATTTAATATAGTACGCAGAATCTGAGTAGATTTAAGTAAACTTCCAAATAGCCAAATTAATAAAATAGAAGGAAATGTATAAGCAGCATATCCCGAAAACCAATAAAACGATTGCGATATGCTGGGACATTGTATAATGTATACAATAAATAGAAGAGCTGTCAGAGCAATTTTTTCACGCTTATTTAGTGTCTTTGAGGATAAGGTAGATACTAAATAATACATAGCGAATAAAAACACACAAAGTAATATGATAGTATATATCTTATATGCTTCTAAAGAGTGATATATAAGCGGGTTGAGACGCGAAATGAATGTAGCGAAATATCTTCCGGAAAAATTAAGGTAAGTATCAATACCTGCATAAATAAAATTGGTGCTGCTATCTCTTAAAGCGTAATTATAATCATCATTACAGGGTTGAGTGTAAATAGAGAGAATTATGAGAGGAATCAATGCACTAATACCAATAAGAATCAGTGTATTTTCTATCCATTTCTTTTCAAACTTAAAATACATAGTAGTAAATTTTTGTATAGTTGCAAATATACATGATAATTTTCGAATATTGATATATTAGAAGAATAACAACCACTTATTATTCTAATTTTGATTGCATACGATGTTCTATATTAGGAAGTGTATTTACCAAATTCCCAAGTATAGTCTTCTATATATTGGAAAGACAGAGATTAGTGGTGGATTGACTGTTTATGATAGTTCATTGGCTAATCCTCTTGTAATAGAATACCGATCGTACTGCTTAATACAAATACGACCGGCATTTATTTTGAAAAGATATAAGTTGCTTCTATTTTACCTTCAGCCTGTCAAATCCCTCTCCGTATACTCCAATGACGGAACTTTGAGAGATAAACGCATTTGGATCTATATCCTTTACCAACCGGAATATCTCAACCGACTGACGTTTGTAGGCAAGTACTACAAGCACTTTTACATTGTGCTTGCTATACCATCCTATACCATCGAGTACGGTCACTCCGCGGTGGGTCTCTTTGGTTATACGGTCGGCAATCTTTTCGTAGTCTTTAGAGAAAATAAAGAACTGTACGGATTGACGGGCGCTATTTACAATATAGTCCAGAACGAAACCGATGATAAGCAACGTTACGAAGCCGAATATCACTCTTCGCCAGTCATTGAAAATGAAATAACAAGAACTGATGATGACAACGTCACAGATCATGATCATGCGTCCTAAGGTGACATCTTTGTATTTGTTGACGATAGCGGCAATGATATCCGTACCGCCGGTGCTTCCGTTACAGTTGAATACTACGCCTAAACCTATACCACACATCGCTGCTCCGATCAGGCAGGCCATGAAGTCTTGTCCTTCACCCAATACTTTGGGAGGAACGCCGTCCGCCCCGTTTACCACTAATTGCAGAAACCATAGCAAAAACGTAAGCATAAAGATGGCATACGTGGTTTTGATGCTGAACTTCGGACCAAGTATCTTGATAGCAAAGGTCATCAGTACGGCATTGATGATGAAATACGACCATTGGATGGGAAATCCAGTGGCATAATAGATGATGGCACCAATACCTGTTGTACCCCCGGTGGTAATCTGATACGGGATCAGAAAAGCAGCCCATCCGAGGGCATAACTGAACAATCCGAGTGTGATGAAGATGTAATCTCTGGCTTCCCGCATCACTTCAGCTTTTGTAGGTTTATACATATAGATTTTATTTTAAATCACAACGTTTACAATCTTCTTCGGCACTACAATTACCTTTTTCGGAGTTTTACCTTCCGTCCACTTCTGAGAACGTTCGTCCGCCAATACTTCCGCCTGGATAGCATCACTGGCAGCATCTGCCGGAAACTCCATAGTAAAACGGGCTTTACCGTTGAAAGAGATGGTGTAGTTTACTACGTCTTCCTTCAGGTATTCTTCGTTGAAAGCAGGCCATTGGGCATCGCAGACAGAGGTTGTATTTCCCAATGTATCCCATAGCTCTTCGCATACGTGCGGAGCGAAGGGAGTAAGGACGATTACCAATTTCTCCAATATCTCTTTCTTGCTACATTTCAGTGTACTGAGTTCATTTACACAGATCATGAATGCGCTTACTGAAGTATTATAAGAGAATTGCTCGATGTCACTCGTCACTTTCTTAATCAGTTTGTGCAATGACTTCAACTCTTCTTTGGTAGCCGGTTCGTCTGTTACGATATACTCGTCATTACGGTTATAGAACAGTGCCCAGAATTTACGGATAAAGCGGTGCACACCGTCAATACCGTTTGTATCCCACGGTTTGGCTTGTTCTACCGGGCCGAGGAACATTTCGTACATGCGGAGTGTATCGGCACCGTATTTCTCTACAATCATATCCGGGTTCACAACGTTGAACATTGATTTACTCATCTTTTCAACTGCCCAGCCACAGATATATTTGCCGTCTTCAAGAATGAATTCTGCCGTTTCAAATTCAGGACGCCATGCTTTGAAAGCTTCCAGATCGAGAATATCATTGGATACGATGTTTACATCTACATGGATAGGGGTGACATCGTACTGATCTTTCAGGTTCAGAGAAACGAACGTATTGGTATTCTTGATGCGGTATACAAAGTTACTGCGTCCTTGTATCATTCCCTGGTTTACGAGTTTCTGGAACGGTTCTTCCATTACAGAAACATTGAGGTCATACAGGAATTTATTCCAGAAACGAGAGTAAATCAGGTGTCCGGTTGCATGTTCCGTACCGCCTACATAGAGATCAACGTTCTTCCAGTACTGGCAGATAGCGGGATCAACAAGTGCCTGGGTATTGCGCGGGTCCATATAGCGGAGGTAGTATGCAGAAGAACCTGCAAAGCCCGGCATTGTGTTGAGTTCGAGCGGGAAGATCGATATATTATCTATCTTGTCGTTTTCGGTTATGCACTTGTTTACAGTGTCCCATGCCCATTTGGTAGCATGTCCCAATGGAGGTTCACCGGTTTCGGTAGGCAGGAATTTGTCAACTTCCGGCAATTCGAGCGGCAGACAGGCTTCGTCAATCATATAGGGCATACCGTCTTTGTAGTAAACCGGGAAGGGTTCACCCCAATAACGTTGGCGCGAGAAAATGGCGTCGCGCAAGCGGAAGTTAACTTTTACCCGTCCCAGTCCGGAAGTTTGGATATATTCTTTTGTTTTGGCAATGGCTTCTTTTACGGTCAGACCATTCAATACCAGTCCACCTTCGGGAGCACCCGGACGTGGAGAGTTCATCATGATACCTTCTTTGGCATCGAAGCTTTCTTCACTGACATCACAACCTTCGATCAGCGGACGGATTTCAAGGCCGAAGTGTTTGGCAAACGCATAGTCACGACTGTCATGTGCAGGTACGGCCATGATAGCTCCCGTGCCATAACCTGCCAATACATAATCACTGATCCATACGGGGATAGCTTCGTTTGTCAGCGGGTTGATGGCATAGCTTCCGGAGAATACACCGCTTACACTGCGGTCGGCAATACGTTCACGTTCCGTACGCTTTTTGGTGCGTTCAAGGTAAGCATCTACTTCTGCTTGTTGTCCGGGAGTGGTGAGCTGTGCCACAAGTTCACTTTCGGGGGCAAGTACCATGAAGGTTACACCGAATACTGTATCGGCACGAGTGGTAAAAATGGTGAATTCAATATCAGAATCTTTCACTTTAAACTGCATTTCGGCACCTTCTGAACGGCCAATCCAATTGCGCTGAGTCTCTTTCAGAGAATCTGTCCATTCTACAGTATCCAGACCATCGAGCAGACGTTGGGCATAAGCAGATACACGGAGACACCACTGGCGCATTACCTTTTGGATAACCGGAAAACCACCGCGTTCGGAAACACCGTCTACAACTTCATCATTGGCAAGTACTGTTCCCAGATCCGGGCACCAGTTCACCATGGTGTTGCCCAGGTAAGCGATACGATAATTCATCAGGATTTCCTGCTGCTCTTTTTCACTTTTTGCTTTCCACTCGTCGGCAGTAAAGCTGAGTTCCTCACTACAAGCAACGTTCATACCTTCTGTTCCGTAGATTCCGAAAGCCTGGATAAGCTCTTCGATAGGGCGTGCCTGCTGTTCATCGTTACAATAATAGCTATTGAACATTTTCATAAACGCCCATTGTGTCCAATGATAATATTCCGGATCGCACGTACGTATTTCGCGGTTCCAGTCAAAAGAGAACCCTATTTTATCTAATTGCTCCCGATAGCGGTCGATATTCTTTATGGTTGTAATAGCAGGGTGTTGCCCTGTCTGGATAGCATACTGTTCGGCAGGCAGGCCGTATGCGTCATATCCCATAGGATTCAGTACATTGAAACCTTGCAGGCGTTTGTAGCGGGCGTAAATGTCCGAAGCAATATATCCCAGCGGATGTCCTACATGTAGTCCTGCTCCCGACGGATAGGGAAACATATTCAGCACATAGAATTTTTGTTTCGATTCATCTTCCTTCACCTGGTAGGTTTTACTTTCTACCCACCGTTTTTGCCACTTCTTTTCAATATCCCTGAAATTATATTCCATAGCGATAATCCTTTTGTTTATAGTGATTTATTATGTTATTTCATTAATTGGGAACAAATTTACGGGATTATTTTCAGATAACCACAAAGTTGCGTAAAAATCGGTGTGGAGTTGATGCAGTTGGAAGGGGGATTTGAGAGGTATGGGCATAAAAAAAGGAGCAACGCCTTGCTCCAACCTTTGTTAACCTTAAATCTAATACTATGAAAAACACATTGCAAAGATACGGACTTTAGCGAAATCTGCAAATTATCCAAGTAAAAAAGGATGTTATTAAACATACTTTAAGAAAGAAGTTCTTTTTATTAAGACCTGATAAGGATTTTGGAGGAATGAAGCTTTATCAGGTTATATTTATCTTCCTTCTTCCAATGTTATTTTTACGTTAACGGGCAAAATTAATCTCACTGTCCGGTTGTGAGCGGACAGCTGTTCGGAAATGAACGCTATCTGAAAAGTTATATCTATTGATAGTCAGGTTGTTATATCTTTGGCACGGCTATTGACTATCTATATGTGAAGGCGGTTGAGAAAAAACAGCAGCCACAAACCCAAAGAATAATAACAATAAAAAAATAACGATTATGAAAGCAAATGTATTTTTCAAAGCAGTGGTAATGGTAGCAGTGTTAATGGCAAGTGTAATGAGTGCTAATGCAGGTAATCCTGTTGACTATGTGAAAAATGATGAGATGAATGGTGAATTACTGGTAGCTAAGACTATCTTTAAAAATGAATCCGGTTATCTGTTCCGTCATCTTCGCTACACTTATACTTATGACAATGAAAACCGTGTAGTTTGTAAAGAAGCTGCAAAATGGGATAGTGTGAAAGAGGCTTGGACTCCTTATTTCAAACTTGATATCACTTACAATACCAATGAGGTTGAAATGAATTATGCTCTTTGGAATGCCGGAAGTCGTACTTTCGATAAGAATATGGAAAAGAGTACTTATGCACTGAATCATGACAATATTGTTCGCCTTCTGGCCAGTACAAAATAAGATCAGCAGGTATTAAAATGGCAGGGCTGCGAGATGTAAAGTCTTGCAGCCCTGTTGCTTTTGTCAGAGTTATTGTAAAGAGAGATTATTTGTTAGCAAACAAACCGTCATTTCCATTCAGGATCGTATGTTCGGTAGCCAGATTCCAGTTGTTTTCTTTTTTATTCCATTCGTAGCTCTGG
The DNA here is from genome assembly GCF_034654355.2 of Bacteroides mucinivorans. NCBI lineage: Bacteria > Pseudomonadati > Bacteroidota > Bacteroidia > Bacteroidales > Bacteroidaceae > Bacteroides > Bacteroides mucinivorans. The sequence continues at coordinate 14,597 of NZ_CP178179.1, forward strand.
TAGTTGAGTATCTGTCCGGAATCTCTGGTCTGATAGACAGCTTTCGATTTTATATCTGAGTAAGAATCCGTCTTAGCATCCCATGCTGCGTATTCGATACTATTCTCCTGAGGGTCATGTGTGAAATTCAGGCAGTATTGCTTTTCAAATACCTGCATAATCTCACTCCATTTCAATACTTCTTTTTTCGAAACGCTTCCATCAGCATTATACGTATAGTTATATTTCAGATGCGGATGCAGGTATTTACCGTTTTCTACTGTATATACGGTCTGACTTTCCACTTGTTCTCCGTTTGTTGTGGTGTTGTAAGCAAATTCGGGGAGATTGTTGCCACTTACTGTATTCAATACGAATGTCATTGCAATTACTACTGATAATACTAAAGTTTTCATACTATTACTGTTTTATGGGTTTATACTTTTATTTGTTTCTTTCGATGTTGCAAAGATAGAGGGTGGCTTAATCATAGTATGTTATTGCAACGTTATCTTTACGTTAATAAATATCCGGTGGGGTTAATGAGGAAAAAGCATAGAAATTTGCCTATTCTTGATAAATTGTATTGAAGGATTATTCTCCAATTAATCTTGTGTAAATACTCCCCGGTTTTGTGGATTAATTCTACATTCTTATTCATTGGCGTTAATCTAAATTGCTATCAATCTGTTTTTTATATTTTTGGTCTTTTTTTTGTATGTAAATCAGAAATATTCGAATTAAAATTATAACAATGAAACATTTTTATTTTTTATGCATGTTCTTTGGGATTATATGTATATTCAGTAGTTGCTCAAAGGAAGAGGAGCCGATGAAAGTTGAACCGCGTATATTATTAAATAAAACGGATAGTCTGGTAATGCTGGATGTGTACGATAAAACCGGAGGAGGAGTCTACTGGGGAAAAACCTGGGACCGAGGTGATTATAATACCTGGACTGATGTTAAGACGGAAGAAATAAATGGGGAATATCGTATCGTAAATATTCAGATTTCTCCTTCTGCTGTTGGAAGTCTGCCAGCTACCATCGGACAGCTGGCAGAACTACGCATCTTATATTTGAATGGAAATATTGTAGGAGGATTGCCAGCTACTATTGCAAACCTCACGAAATTAGAGATTCTGAGTGTTACTGCCACAGCGTTGGGAGGTGAAATACCCAAAGAAATAGGAGAAGTTAAGAGACTGAAGCGTTTATATTTGATTAATAACGGTATGACGGGAGAGATACCTGTGGAATTGGGGCAGCTTTCCGGTCTTATGTTGATAGATTTAAGCCATAACCACTTCTATGGCACTGTTCCACTGACTCTTTTAGAAAATCCAAATAGAGGAGTTACTTTGAATTACAATGATTTAACCGTGTTGCCATGGGATTGTTGGTTGGATGCCAAATATAATATCCCAAGCGTACAATTCAATAGATTGTCAGGCAAAGTACCTGAGAATGTACGGAATACTGAAAGATGGAAAGATTATAAATGGTTAGTTGGCACTCAACAAGAAGGCTACGGATACATTGAATAAATAAAAATTGTAGAACTAAAAATGAATACTTATGATTAAAAAACTGTTTGGAATAGCATTATTTACTTTTGTGATTAGTGCATGTAGTAGTGTCGAAGATTCTTTGTTGGAAACACCTGTGGGCCCGATAGAAGAACCGGGATTAATTGCGTATCCGAGGAAAAACAATTTGGGTAATATGACAAGAAGCGAATCGATGGCTTCAGATTGGGAAAATTGGAAAACTGTTATTTTAGCTTCCGGAGTATCAGTAGCTCCTCCTTGGGCGGAGATTAGTTCATCAGATATTCCGGAGGAAATTCGTAAAGACATTAAAGTTACGGATGGTTGGGATTTGATTGTTCATACTGTAAATGGCCATGGCGAACGGGGATTAAACTATCTTATTTTCCATAATAAATTTACAGGAATATTGAAGGCTTTTTACTATTTGGAACAAAGTGTAGCGCAGCTTCAGAATACGGCAATCTGGAAAATACATTTTGAATCTCCTCAATCCTTATTGGCATTTGCTTCTGATTATGCGGGAGACGCAACAAAAGATAGTCCGTCCGATCTTTATCTCGGCAACATTACTAACAACTCTGCAAAGGGATATTCTGTCGGCTGGAATTGTTTTCAATTTGAGTTAGCCTATGATCCTGATTTTTTGACGGGAAGTTTACAGTTTATTCCGGAATCTATGACAACTGCGAATATAACTTTAGAAGGTGATTTCGAATCAGAAACGAGTGGGTTGATTATATCTATCACAAATTCCAATCCATTGAGCGGAGCGGTAGAAGGTGTTGCCAAAATGGGAGGAAGCGCGGCAGAGAAATGGGTAGCGAAGCAGGTTGTCGACGGAGCTTTTAAAAAAAAACGGTTCACTTCTTGAAGGTGGAGTAAAAGGTATTGTAAAAACAGGAGTAAGCAAACTATTAGGTTCTTTCATAGGAGGTTTTAATTCTGCTAAAGAAACAACTCAGCAGGTTCAGTTAAAGACAAATGGAACTGTCAAATTGAAAGGTAATATAACCAGTATGCAATCGGGAATGTTGGCTCCGATCTCTTTCTCCATATCAAAAGAGAATGTAGGGACATTGGGCGCATGGGGAGCAGTGAAAAAACCTGTTATTTATCTGCATCCATTAGCTACCTATGAAGAGAAAGATGAACCAAATGAGTTTTCATATATATACGAGTTAGAAGGTTTGAATGGGGCTGATATACAAACAGTTATCAATCCGGAACTATTACCATATGTGACAAGTTATAAATTTAATTATGATGTGTATCAGGATAGTGGTGTATCGGTATGGCATGCATTGGGAAATGACTTAGGAAATAATTTTGAATTTGAAATAAGTTCTCCATATAATTTATACAAAAATATTTATTCTATAACATCATCTTGCAGAGTACCTATTATGTATAAGAATTTTGCGGGAGAGCTTTTGCCTCCGTATGGAACTCCGGCCCCTTATGCAGTTTACCTTCCCGATGCTCCGTTGGGGGGAGGATCGCTTGGTTTTAATAGAACATTTGATCTGACTTCGCATTTTATAGTGGTTGTTACCTTAACCCTTGAAACAAATATAAATGGCGTACAGAGTACTGTAGTAAATAATCAGACCTTTATTCCTGATGTGAAATGGAATCCTACATTATTAGAATCAGCAAAAGGGAAATATTACCCTCATGTAGATAAATAATGGTTTAAACTTTTAATTCATTCCACATCTCTAGAAACGTTATGGAGATTGTATATTCCTGATTCAGTGAATAAATCTGTAAGGTTAATAAGAAGGCAGATGTGTAGTTAGACCCTGATAAAAGTCACTATTTATATTTTTTTCTGATATTTTCTTTGTATTCTGATAATTTCTATTTTACTTTGTAGCGCAAAGTACTTTTTATATGAATAAAGATAAAGCATTAGAATCAGTAAATGAGATAAAGGAGTTGATGGAAAAGTCCTCCAGATTTGTATCTCTCAGTGGTATGACAGCTGTTATGGCTGGTACTTATTCATTGGTTGGCGCTTATGTAGTCGCCCGGGTCTTTAAATCGGAAGCTTCTCTGGCAGAGATGATACTGGTAGCTTCGTTGGTGCTGATAGCTTCGGTTATTACGGCTTGTATACTGTCTTGCTATAAGGCGAGAAAAACCGGACAGAAGATTTTTAGTAAACTGACATACCGGACTTTATGGAACTTTTCGCTTCCCTTGCTTGTAGGGGGACTGTTTTGTATCGCTTTGCTGTTACATGAGAATTATGGAGTGATTTCTTCGGTCATGTTACTGTTTTACGGGCTTTCTCTGGTCAACGTCTCTAAATTTACTTATTCCAATGTAGCCTGGCTGGGATATGGGTTTCTTCTTTTAGGAGTTGTAGACTGCTTTTTCGAGGGTTATGCACTCATGTTCTGGACCATTGGGTTTGGAGGACTTCATATATTGTACGGTATATTGTTTTATTTGCAATATGAAAGGAGCAAGTAGTTGATGTTAGAAGGATTTCAGAATATAAATAAGGCGTTTGAAAGCAAAGTCCGGTTAGGTATTATGGCGGTCTTGATGGTCAATGAGGAGTCTGACTTTAATACGTTGAAAGAATTACTTTCACTGACGGACGGCAATTTGGCGAGTCATACCCGTGCGCTGGAAGAACTTGGCTATATTGTCTGTAAAAAAGCCTTTGTGGGTAGGAAAACAAAAACTTCTTTCCAGGCCACACCTCCGGGGAAGGAAGCTTTTAAAGAGCACATTGCTGCATTGGAAAGTTTATTGAAATCAACCTGAACGCTTGGCGTTACACAACTTGTTTTTTCTTTTTGGAGAAAAAAGGAGTATTATACAAAAACTAAACTAGACTTAGAAACTATTTTGCATTTTATAGAATTCAAAAAAAAGTTTCTTAATTATTTACTAAACACTATTCTACTATGGACGATTTTAATGAAAATTTGAACAAAGTGGAAAAACCGGTGCATACAAGTAGCTCCCGGAGTTTTTCCAAAACTGTTAAAGTACTGGTTATTGCTGCATTGGTTCTTCTTTTGCTGATACCAATGGTTATGATCGAAAGTATGATTACCGAGCGTGGGCAGACGCAGGTAGATGCCATCGACGAGGTTAGCCAGAAGTGGAGTCTGGCACAGACTGTTACAGGCCCATATATTAATCTGCAATATCCGATTGTCTCTGAAGACAATGGAAAGCAGAAGATCAGCAATGGAAATATAATATTGCTTCCTGATGAGCTTTTTATTGATGGGCAGCTTCGTACAGAAATTCTTAAAAGGGGAATTTATGAGGTGAATGTATATCAGTCGGAGTTAGTTTTTAAAGGTTCCTTCAGTGCGGAAGAACTTCGTAAAAGCGGAGTAGATATAGATGTACTTTATCTCCGGAAAGCGGCTGTCTGTTTCAATCTCACCGATATGCGGGGAATCAGTGAACAGATCAGCATTACTTTGAACGATTCTGTCTACATCTTTGAACCGGGTATGGATGGCAGGGGAGTTAAGAATGTGGGTGTACATGCTGTGGTGGATCTTTCTGCTTTGAAAGAGAATAAAAAACTGCCCTATGAAATGAAGATTAAACTGAAAGGTTCGCAATCTATTAATTTTGCTCCACTGGGGAAAACAACGAAGGTAAATCTGAAAGCCAATTGGAGTACACCAAGTTTTACCGGTAATTATCTGCCGGATAGCAGAGAAGTAACTGAGGAAGGTTTTTCTGCACACTGGCAGGTGTTGAATCTGAACCGGAATTATTCTCAGGTGATAATTGATTATCGTAATGCGGGTGTTAAGGATATCGAAAATTCTAATTTCGGAGTAAATCTGAAAGTTCCCGTCGAGCAATATCAACAATCGATGCGTTCTGCCAAATATGCTATTCTCATCATACTACTGACGTTTGCAGTGATATTCTTTACGGAGATGATGGAAAAGACACGTATCCATGTGTTGCAATACCTGTTGGTGGGATTGGCGCTTTGTTTATTCTATAGCTTATTGTTATCTATATCCGAACATGTAGGGTTCAATATGGCTTATCTGATTTCGGCAGTATTGACAATCGGCCTGGTAGGAGGTTATATGCTGGGTATCATTAAAAAGAAGAAACCGGCATTTATTATGTCGGGACTATTAAGTGTACTGTACATTTACATATTTATTCTTATCCAGTTAGAGACTTTTGCTTTGCTTGCCGGAAGTTTGGGATTGTTTGTAATACTTGCCTCCGTAATGTATTTTTCAAAGAAGATTGACTGGTTTAATGAGTGAACAACCGGACTCTGATCATTAACATTATTAACAGTATTCCTTAACTATGATTTTTGTACTGACAAGAGTACGTACTTTTATATACTAAGAGTACGTACTTTTGCTATATAAAAGTGTACATTTAACACATACTTAAGTACGTACTTTTGCATCATAAATAATAGATTATTTAAGTCTGCTGAAAATCAGTGTTTTATATGTTTCTTTCGTATTTAAGAATCAGGAAGCTTCAATCAAGATCATTCGTTGTAATTGTTATTATGATAACTTCGGATAGATGAACTATAATCGTTCAGAAGTAAGTTTTTAAACAGGAGGAAAAGATGTAATCTGAGGTATAGACATAAAAAAAGGAGCAACGCCTTGCTCCAACCTTTGTTAACCTTAAATCTAATACTATGAAAAACACATTGCAAAGATACGGCCTTTTGTGGTATTCGCAAATAATCCAAATAAAAAAGTGTGTTTTATAACATGCTTTAATATTTGCATTTATAAATTTATAAAAAGAAGGCTTTCCGGAAGGGGTATTTTAACAAAAAGTATTTTTTCTACGGGGAGGTACATCGACACAGTGTAATCTATTATTTTGTGTGTTTTTATTAAATTGATTGTTCCTTCAAGTTACTGCTTGGATATTATTTCTTATTTTTGTGTGGATTGGGAGATAAAAAGACTGAACTATAATAACTAAGGAATTATGAAAACAAAGTATTTATCCGGACTGGTATTACTCCTCCTTTTGGCAGTTGGTTTTGCGTCATGCAACGATGATGAAGAGCATTGGTATGATAGTATGAAAGATGGGAGACCTTTTTTTAGCGGTCATGTTGTACGTTTCTATTTTATTGATGAGGAAGGGCATGATCTTATTAATATGATTGCATTGCCCATTTCCAGTAAGACTCTGCTTGATACACCACCGGCACCTCCTACTGAGTTTGCTACAACAACTGATGGACTTTGGTATAATAATGAGATAAATAATATAGTAATGGATAAGGATGAAAATCTGAATAGTTTCTTTACTTATGCGTACGGCGATTCGCGGTACAGTGATTTTACCTTTTATGTATACTTCAAGGGCAAGCCTTATGAAATGGCTCTTCAACACAGATATCAGGGCAAACGTAAAGCAAATGGTGATTATATCAGTGATATAGTATCCTGGAAAGTAAATGGAAAACTTATTTATTCTGCGGATGAACCTACTTACAGGAGGAAAGTATTCATTATGTGCAAAGCTGATGGAGAAACGGTCATTACATTTAAGTGAAAGAACGAAGTGATGTGATTATGTCCGTTTTTGAGCGGACATCTGTTCGAAAATGAACGCATGTCTTATTTTTATAATCGTTGATAATCAGGTTATTATACCTTTGGCACGGCTATTGACTATCTATATGCGAAGGCGGTTGAGAAAAAAACAGCAGTCGCAGATCCAAAGAATAATAACAATAAAAAAATAACGATTATGAAAGCAAATGTATTTTTCAAAGCAGTGGTAATGGTAGCAGTGTTAATGGCAAGTGTAATGAGTGCTAATGCAAGTAATCCTGTTGACTATGTGAAAAATGATGAGATGAATGGTGAATTACTGGTAGCTAAGACTATCTTTAAAAATGAATCCGGCTATCTGTTCCGTCATCTTCGCTACACTTATACTTATGACAATGAAAACCGTGTAGTTTGTAAAGAAGCTGCAAAATGGGATAGTGTGAAAGAGGCTTGGACTCCTTATTTCAAACTTGATATCACTTACAGTGCTAATGAAGTTGAAATGAATTATGCTCTTTGGAATGCCGGAAGTCGTACTTTCGATAAGAATATGGAAAAGAGCACTTATGCACTGAATGACGGCAATGCTGTTCGCCTTTTGGCAAGTGTAAAATGAGATAAAGAAAAACGATCAAAAGAATACGGCTGTAAGAAACAAAAGTTTTTGCAGCCGTATTTTTATATCAGAGTTTATAAGTGAAAAATAATGGAGTAGGTATTGGGATTGAACCAATGAATACTCTATAAAGCATTATTTTATTTTACCAAAATAACGAACCGTCCGGTTTCTTCATGCGTAGTGGAAGATAGCCGATATAAATAAATTCCCGCTGGCAGATGATTGATGATTACTTCATTATCGGTCATTGGATAAATTCCGATGTTTTGCCCGTTGATATTGTAGATTAAAAGTGATGCATTGCTGTTCGTAGCAATTTGCTTAAAAATGACGCTGTTTCCTTCATTTCGAATCATTAGTTGGGTAGAAGCATTGACCGGTTCTATACCAACGCTTTTATTGCGGTAGAGCAGTTCTCCTTTCCGATAATATTCATATAGGGCAGCCTGACTTCCATCTGTGGGTTGTGGATATATTCCTTCGACTATTCCTGTTGTGTTCCCGATACCATATATTAGGAATCCTATGTTGGTGATAGTTGCAGGCACTACTTCGCCATTTATTAATGTGTAATTTTCCAAATACGTGATGGTATGTTCTACCTCTTTAACTCCATCGGCATCCCATTCGCCGGCATATCGTATTTTGTCTCCTATTTTCCAGGGCTCTTTTCCAAATGAATATAGCAGAAACTCTTTGGAGATATTATTTCCATTGTCAGTCTGCTGCTCTCTGTAATATATGTTGCCTTCTTTATCTTCGCGCATTTTGCCTGTTTCCCTATCCCCACAATAGACTTTCCAGTAATAGTTTCCATCTACATATTCAACGCCTTTCAGTTTATAGTGGTATTTATTAAAGAAGACAGGCCACCACATTGTACGGTATCTTACTTCTGTCCATTTTGTATCCTGCCCCAACCAATGGTTTTCGAGTATTGTGCTGATAAGTACACCGTCTTCTGTAAAATAAGGGTTTTGGTAAATCAGGTCATTTCCGATATGAATCGAAACAAGTTCATTGTACATTTGACGATCGATAGTCTGTCCTCCCATTAGCAGATAAGAAAATAATCCTAATGTAGAACCGAAATATTTTATGAAACGGACATCTTTGGAGGGTGCTTGTATCCTGCCCCAATGGTCAGCTAATTGAATATAATCATACAGATATTTATTCTCTGACTCTATCTGTCCGGTTATATTACATTCGAATTCATAAGGGGTCCATGAGATATCGTTAAACTGAAGTTGTTCACTGCCGGTCCATCTGTAGTCTGCTAAGGTATATTCTTTATCGTTATTTGCCGGTTTACACACTAATATATTATTTTGTTCGCGGATGGCTGTATAGTAATCTGTATGTTCTCCATTAATGGTTAAGTATACTTTCTTATACATTTGATTGTTTATTACGGTATCTCCCAGAACTTCATAATCATGTAAATTGTATTTTGTCGGTATTTCGTTGTTGGATTCACAGTAATTGATCTCTCTCCACTTTGTGTGGTCGGTCAAAAGAAAAAAAGGAGGATAGGTCTTTCTATAGCAAGTTTTATAGTCTGGATCATGGTAAAATTGTTGCTTATTATCGCGACAGCATAGAAGTTTGTAACCTGTTCCTGCTTTAGAAAGGCAAGGTTGCCCTATTCCATTCTGCATAGAGCCAAAGCCTTCTATCCATTCGTCTCTTCCTCCCCCGTCAACAGATACTATATTAATAGCCCTCCGGCGTATTCCATTTATATCTATGTAGGTATAAGCGGCGGTTACCTTAACTTGAACACCGTCATAATATGTAAATTCATCTCCATATTCTTTACTGAAATCAAATAATAATAATTCTTGCTGACTTTTTGTATTGTAGTGGTATACTTTATCACCATCTTGTCGGATGCAAAGTCCTGACCATTTGGCTTCAGTTAAATCTTCATTTTCTGTTGTGTAGATATTGAAATAATGTAAATCGTTGATAATTGTATCTGATTTTAAAAAGGAGGTAGTAGTCCATTCGTGATAATATTCGGGTGAGACTGAAGGACGTACAAGTGTTGACCATTGTTTGCCTGCGGAGATCCAGGGTTGCTCTTGCCCGTATGTACTTTGTAAGGCGGGTAAAAGGATTGTGATGAGGAGTAGAAGTTTTTTCATAATATGTAGCATTAAATTGGTGGTTTCTGTTTTTTTTGCATGCATATTACAAATATAATAAAAAAAGAACGATAGTGGCTACTATTTTGTTTTTACCTTTTTAATTCCTGCTATCATCAAAAGAGAATATTGATGAAAGGAGGTGAAAAGGTACGGACATAAAAAAAGGAGCAACGCCTTGCTCCAACCTTTGTTAACCTTAAATCTAATACTATGAAAAACACATTGCAAATGTACGGCTTTTGGTGGTATCTGCAAATAATCCAAGAAAAATAGTATGTTTTATAACACGTTTTAAGAATACTGTGCGGGTTGTTAATAATTCAGGAGCTTGTTTAAAGACTTTTTTACGATAAGATAACCCAATAAATCTTGGTGTTGACGGGATGGTAGATTAGTGGGAAATCAGTATCTTTGCCCACTGATTACTGAATTAAAAAAGAAGAGGAGACTACCTGTGAGCAACGATATTGAACTAACCCCTATGATGAAACAGTTCCTTGACCTGAAAGCAAAACACCCGGATGCGGTGATGCTGTTTCGATGCGGGGACTTCTACGAAACTTATTCAACAGATGCAATTATTGCAGCTGAGATACTGGGAATTACCCTGACTAAACGTGCCAACGGAAAAGGAAAGACTATTGAGATGGCCGGTTTTCCTCATCATGCGCTGGATACCTATTTACCAAAACTGGTTCGCGCCGGTAAACGTGTAGCTATCTGTGACCAGCTGGAAGATCCGAAGATGACGAAGAAACTGGTGAAACGTGGCATTACAGAACTGGTTACTCCGGGTGTGTCTATCAATGATAATATTCTCAACTATAAAGAAAATAATTTCCTTGCCGCAGTGCATTTTGGTAAATCAGCCTGTGGTATTGCCTTTCTTGATATCTCTACCGGTGAATTCCTGACGGCAGAGGGACCTTTCGATTATGTGGATAAGCTGCTCAATAATTTTGGTCCCAAAGAAGTACTCTTTGAACGCGGTAAACGTGGTATGTTCGAGGGTAACTTTGGAAGTAAATTCTTCACTTTCGAACTGGACGACTGGGTTTTTACGGAAACGACTTCCCGTGAGAAGCTGCTGAAACATTTTGAGACGAAAAATCTGAAAGGTTTTGGTGTGGAACATCTGAAGAATGGTACAATTGCTTCGGGTGCTATCCTGCAATATCTGGATATGACACAGCATACACAGATTGGTCATATTACCTCGCTGGCCCGCATTGAAGAAGATAAGTATGTGCGTATGGACAAATTTACCGTACGTAGTCTCGAGCTTATCGGCAGTATGAATGATGGTGGCAGCAGTTTGCTCAATGTCATTGATAAAACGATTAGTCCGATGGGAGCCCGTTTGCTGAAGCGCTGGATGGTATTTCCGTTGAAGGATGAAAAGCCGATTAACGACCGCTTGAATGTAGTGGAGTATTTCTTTCGTGAACCGGAGTTTAAAGAGCTGATTGAGGAGCAACTGCATCTGATAGGAGATTTGGAGCGTATTATTTCGAAAGTGGCGGTAGGACGTGTGTCACCGCGCGAAGTAGTACAGTTAAAAATAGCTTTGCAGGCTATCGAACCCATAAAAGAAGCTTGCCTGCAGGCAGATAATGCCAGTCTGAACCGGATAGGAGAGCAGTTGAATCTTTGTATTTCTATACGTGACCGGATAAGTAAGGAAATCAACAATGACCCTCCTTTATTGATAAACAAAGGAGGCGTGATTCAAAGTGGGGTAAATGCCGAGTTGGACGAACTGAGACAGATAGCCTATTCGGGCAAAGATTACCTTTTGAAAATACAGCAACGTGAAAGTGAACAGACAGGGATTCCAAGTCTGAAGATTGCCTATAACAGTGTATTTGGCTACTATATAGAGGTACGCAATGTACACAAAGATAAAGTACCTCAGGAGTGGATTCGCAAACAGACGCTGGTCAATGCGGAGCGTTACATCACTCAGGAGTTAAAAGAGTACGAAGAGAAAATCCTCGGAGCAGAAGATAAGATTCTGGTGCTTGAGACCCGGCTTTATACGGAGCTGGTACAAGCTTTGAGTGAATTTATTCCTGCCATCCAGATTAATGCCAATCAGGTAGCGCGTATCGACTGTTTATTGGCATTTGCCAATGTAGCACGTGAGAATAACTATATTCGCCCGGTGATTGAAGATAATGACGTACTGGATATCCGTCAGGGGCGTCATCCGGTGATTGAGAAGCAGCTCCCGATAGGTGAGAAATACATTGCTAATGATGTGATGCTGGATAGTACAACGCAGCAGATTATTATTATTACGGGTCCCAATATGGCCGGTAAATCTGCTCTTTTGCGTCAGACGGCATTAATAACTTTGCTGGCTCAAATCGGTTCTTTTGTTCCTGCCGAGAGTGCTCACATCGGATTGGTGGATAAGATTTTCACCCGGGTGGGAGCCAGTGATAATATCTCCGTTGGCGAATCTACGTTTATGGTAGAGATGAATGAGGCGGCGGATATTCTGAATAACGTTTCTTCGAGAAGTCTTGTACTGTTTGATGAGTTGGGGCGTGGAACTTCTACCTATGATGGTATTTCGATAGCCTGGGCTATTGTAGAGTATATCCATGAGCATCCTAAGGCAAAAGCACGTACCCTTTTTGCCACGCACTATCATGAACTGAATGAGATGGAGAAATCTTTCAAGCGGATAAAGAATTATAATGTATCGGTGAAAGAAGTTGATAATAGAGTTATTTTTCTTCGTAAACTGGAACGTGGCGGTAGCGAGCATTCTTTCGGTATTCATGTAGCTAAGATGGCAGGTATGCCGAAAAGTATTGTAAAGCGTGCCAATGAAATTCTGAAGCAGCTCGAATCGGACAATCGTCAGCAAGGCATTTCCGGTAAACCATTAGGTGGAGTAAGTGAGAACAGGGGAGGGATGCAGTTGAGTTTTTTCCAGTTGGACGACCCTATATTGTGCCAGATCAGAGATGAGATACTCAATCTGGATGTGAATAACCTTACTCCGATTGAAGCGCTCAATAAGCTGAGTGATATAAAGAAGATAGTGAGAGGGAAGTAGAAATGAAAGAAAAAAATGCCCGATGATTGTACATGATCATCGGGCATTTTTATATCAATTACAAGTGAAAGTGCTCTATTTTAAAAACTCTTCCACTTTCTTATAAAACAGCGAAAGATGATGCCCGTCTATAAACCCATGGTGAATAGTCATCGCAATTGGCATTACTAATTTGCCTTCTTTTAATATTGCTTTTCCCGCATTCATCAAAGGGTAATTACTACCGTGACGATGTTCTTGTGTACAGGTCAGTGAGGTGAAATACAAGTCGGGAGTAGCACTTAACAATATAACATCAAGCAGGTCTTTACCACCCACTTTTTCCATATCATACGGGTCGCCATCAGGGTTGATGGCATCTATGACCGATTTGGCTTCCGCATAAAAGGCATTAAAATCTTTGTTCCATGACAGACGGATGGTGAAGAAACGTCCGTTTTCTTTTACCTTTATAGGAGTCAACATATCTACATTGTCGAAATAGACTACATTGCCTTCTGCATCTATGCGAAAACGAAACTCCGGTATTTCATTGACAGCGCGTAACACGGCGTAGAGATAGTGGAGGAAGAATGATTGTCCTGCGGCTTTGGCACGGGCTTTGGCTCCTCCGCACTCTACCTCTGAGGTTATGGAAATAGTGGGATTCTGAAAACTTTTGAAGAACTCATAATTACTTTTCCGCTCCCAGGTTTCTATGTCTATAATATGCTTCATTTTTTAATGGATTTCCTGTCATAAAAGAACATGAAATAGAGGCCGATGATCACAAAGGGGACACTCAACCATTGCCCCATGTTGAGGCTCATATTGTCTTCAAAGCTAACCTGATTTTCCTTTAAGAACTCAACGAAGAAGCGGAATACAAAGATGGCCGTCAGACAGAGTCCGAAAAAGAAGCCGCGGTGTAGCTTTTTGTTATAGAACTTATAAAGATAGATCATCACCAGGAAAAGCAGGAAATAAGCGATAGCTTCGTATAGCTGCGCCGGATGGCGTGGAAGCATATCTGTACGTTCAAAGATGAAAGCCCAGGGTACATCGGTCGGTTTACCAATGATTTCAGAGTTCATCAGGTTGGCCAGGCGGATACAGCAGGCAGTGATGGGAGTGGCTACAGCAATCATATCTACTACATCCATATAATGCATTTTCATTTTACGGCAATAGAGCCAGAGGGCAATCATCAGTCCTAACGTTCCACCGTGGCTGGCAAGTCCTTCATAACCTGTGAATTTCCAGCCTCCGTCGGGCAGGAATCTGATAGGAAGTATCATTTCCCAGAATCCCCGGAAACTGGTGAGATAGGTCTGAGGATCATAGAATATACAATGTCCCAGTCGGGCCCCAATCAGAATACCAAAGAAACAATAGAAAAACAGGGGCTCAAATTTCTTTTCGCTTATCTTTTTATCCCGGAACTGATAGTGAACTATAACATAGGCCAGAAAGATACCAACGGCCCACAATAGTCCGTAATAGCGAACGGGAAGTCCGAAGAGGTTGAATAATTCGGGATTCGGGTTCCAGTTAATAGATAATAAAATGGTATTCATAATTATTGAGTTTAATTTTATATTCTGAATTTCTTGGCTACTTCCTGATAGGTTGGTACTTCTATTCCCTGTTCTTCGGCAGCTGTTATCATGTCAAAAAGTAACCCTTGTACTTCGGATTGATGTCCTTTCTCCATATCTTTCTGCATGGATGCGGTGCTTTGTGGGTCGAGTTTATCAATTACTTTGAGATTGTAGGTGACGGGGTCTTCGGAGAATTCAATACCGAGTTTCTTTCCTAACATGGCACTTTCGGTAGACAGGCCTATGAAAGTGTCACGTATTTTACCCGGCTTTTGCACTTCGCCCATGGGAACATTGAAATAAGCTCCGGTGACGGCCATAGCCGAGATAAAGGACCACTTGACAAATGTATCCCGTTGAATGTCAGGTGACAGATCCACTTTGATTCCGCTTTCTACCAGATCGTCACGTACGGCTTCAAGCAGTCCGGCGGGTACGTTTGTGCCTCTATGCGCTCCATATACCAAACGGAAAATAGTTCCCATTTGAGTAATTTCTCCCGGGGCGGATACGAATCCTACAATGTAAATACAACCATCCAGAACGGTTACGCCCGGAACAAGACGCTGAATACGTGGTCCTGTACCATAAACATTGAGTATGGGAATTACGATTGTTTTTTCGTGAGAAGCCCGTTTTATCAGATCCGTGATAGAGTCAACGGAATAGCCTTTGACGCAAACGAATATTACGTCTGCTTTTCCTGTGTACTCTTCTGCTGTACAAGCTTTCACTGGAATGGTATGATTGCCTTTCAGGCCTGACTTTAACGTCAGTCCATTGTTCTGTATAGCTTCCAGGTGCGCCCCACGGGCTATACAGGTAACATCCTTTCCGCTCAGTGCAAGAAAGGCAGCAATACTGCCTCCTACACCTCCGGTTCCTGCTATAAGATAATTCATTCTTTATACGTTAAAACGGAAATGCATGATATCTCCGTCCTGTACTACATATTCTTTTCCTTCCACACCTAATTTACCGGCTTCTTTCACGGCAGCTTCTGAGCCATACTGGATAAAATCATCATATTTGATAACCTCTGCACGGATAAATCCTTTTTCAAAGTCGGTATGGATTACTCCCGCACACTGAGGTGCTTTCCAACCTTTTTCATAAGTCCAGGCACGTACTTCCTGTACACCGGCTGTAAAATAAGTTTCCAGATTCAATAATTTATAAGCCGATTTGATAAGCCGGGCTACCCCTGATTCTTCCAGTCCTACTTCGGCAAGGAACATCTGGCGGTCTTCGTAAGTCTCCAGTTCGGCAATATCCGATTCTGTTTTGGCAGCAACAATAAGAATTTCTGCATCTTCATCTTTTACTGCTTCGCGAACCATGTCTACATATTTGTTTCCGTTTACGGCACTTGCTTCGTCCACGTTACAAACATACATTACCGGTTTGCTGGTAAGCAGAAAGAGTTCACGGGCTATTTTCTGTTCGTCTTTGGTTTCAAACTTTACAGTACGGGCCGATTTTCCCTGCTCCAATGCTTCTTTGTATTTAACGAGGATGTCATAAGTCTGTTTGGCAGTCTTATCACCTCCTGTTTGTGCTTGCTTTTGCACTTTCTGTATACGTGCGTCAATAGTGTCGAGGTCTTTCAACTGTAGTTCATAGTCAATAATCTCTTTGTCACGCACAGGGTTTACACTTCCGTCTACATGTGTCACATTATCATCATCAAAGCAACGAAGTACATGCAGGATGGCATCTGTTTCACGAATGTTTGCGAGAAACTTATTACCTAATCCTTCACCTTTACTGGCACCTTTTACCAGTCCGGCAATATCTACAATTTCTACGGTAGTAGGTACAATTCGTTGCGGGTGTACCAGCTCCGCCAATTTATTCAAACGTTCGTCCGGAACAGTGATTACGCCTACATTCGGTTCTATTGTACAAAAAGGGAAGTTTGCCGCCTGTGCTTTCGCGTTCGACAAACAGTTGAAAAGTGTCGACTTTCCTACGTTGGGAAGTCCGACAATACCACATTGCAATGCCATTTATCTATTTCGTTATTATATTTATTATCAATGCCTGTAAACAGTACGTTCTGTTTAAAATATGTCTGCAAAGATAACTATTCTTTTAAAAATACAGGTGATAACATCTTAAAAAAGGGTTATATGTGAGTTGTACTCCCCGGAGTGTACTTTTAGGGGAAATAATTGTAGCTTTCTTTTGTTGCCGGGATATATTCATTACCTTTGCAGAGAACGTTGTACGACATGCGCATCTGGAACATGCTGACATGCACATGTCGTGCTGTACGAGATGCACATGTCATACTGTACGAGATGCACATGTCGTACAACGTTCTGTTACGACCTTCAATACGTTTGATTACAACATCTAATACGAAAGATTATGGGATTGATTTATCTGGTAAGAAAGAAGAGATTCAGCACAGTAGAAGGATTTAAGGAACTCTATTACGCTGTACAGAAGAAGCTCCAGAAACGTGGGGGTAAGAATGAGAATGACCTGGCGGATATGCTTTCTTCGCAAAGCGGTAGGAGTAAAGGTGATGTATTGAGTATACTTACTGACCTTCCTAAGGTGATGGAGGAAATATTGAAAAGCGGAGAGTCAGTCACTATTCGTGGACTCGGTTCGTTTCATGCAGCTGTTACGAGTGACGGTTTTGAGCATCCTGAGGATGTACTTCCTCATGAGGTGCGCTTGTCCAGAGTGTACTTTGTGGCCGACCGTAGATTCACCAACCGTGTCGGCAAGATGAAATTCTTCCGTTATCCCTTGTCGAAGTATTTTCCGAAAAGTGCATTGCGGGCAGAAACTTTAGTAAAAGAGGCTGAAGAAGAGTTCGAAGAAGACTTCGGACAAGGGGTGGAATAATTAAAAGGAATTACGAGTATACAGGTTTATCACAAAATTAACCGGAAGTTTCTTAACCGGAAGTTTCTATCGGGTGGACACTGGCTTGTTTTGCTGCATGGCGTGATGTCTGTTGTTATGCATATCGCTTTATGTAATTATCTCTTGTGTATCTTTTTGTGTAAGAAGTGCACTGTTTCTGTACTTTTTCTCTTTTTTTTAATTAATATGTAACACATCTGTCCTTATTTTTTTCTTTTCCGATCTATTGACAAGATTGCCAGCAAATGTTTTGTATTTCTCATATATTTTTGCGAATATTGCACCCATATCGTGTATCGGGAATTATTATGGATGACATTTTACTCGTTCAGCAACTAAAAAAAGGAAATCAACTTGCTTTCACCACTCTTTATAAAAAGTATGGTGCACAAGCTTTTGCACTGTCTTTTAAATACCTGTGCAATAAAGAGTTGGCTGAGGATGCTGTACAGAATTTGTTTATGAAAATCTGGATAAAACGTGAAGAACTGGAAGAGGGTCGTCCTATTAATCGTTTTTTATTTACTGTTTTGAAGAACGATCTATTGAATATTCTGCGGGATTCAAAAAGTAATATTTTTGTATTGGATGATTGTTTGGAAATTCTCAATTATCTGGATGGAGAGGATACAGATTCTCAGGAATTTGACCAGGAGCAAGTTGAAATGATACGTAGTGCCGTAGAACAATTGTCTCCTCAAAGGAAAAAGATTTTTTCTATGAAAATATCCGGGAAGTATTCTAATCAGGAGATTGCAAACAGATTAAATCTGTCTATAAATACCATTAAATTTCAATATAGCCAGTCTTTGAAACAAATTAAAAAGCTGGTTCGTGAGCGTGCAATTATGCTGTTAATGTAACTTTCGGATAGTCCAACGGGCATTCTTTTTTATCTTTCTTAAAATATTTTTCTAAAATCAATGATTTTATATAATACTTTTCTTACCTCTTTGTGTACTATATATAAAGATCAGTAAAAACATGCGTTTGAATAAACATAAAAATACAGCTCCGGAAATCATTAATTATATTGCTGAACATATAGACAGCGATATTGATTGTTTGCTAAAGAATGAACCTTTGGCTATGGGCGGGCGTGAGATGCCGGAGTTTGATGAATATAAAGTCTATCAGAATATACTTGATGAAGTAGATAAAAGAAAGAAGAGAGCGTTTTGGCCAGCTTTCAGGTGGGCGTGTGCCATCGCTTTGCTCCTTTTCAATATCAGTTACTTTACCTATATAATAATGGAAGAGTGTACTCCTGAATATCAAGAGATATGTGCTTCCAAAGGAGAAAAGTTGATTGTGCTCTTGCCTGACGGTAGCCGCGTGTGGTTGAATGCTGATTCAAAGCTGGTTTATCCGGAACAATTTACGGGGAAAGAACGTCAGGTTTCCTTGGTTGGTGAAGCTTATTTTGAGGTAAAAAAGAATCCGGATAATCCCTTCATGGTACAGGCGGATGAGATGAAGATAAAAGTGACTGGAACCAGTTTTAATGTATCTGCTTATCCTTCCGACAAAAAAATAACCACCACACTTGATGAAGGAAAGATTATGATAGGACATTATGGTTCTAAATCTCCATTGTATGAGATGCGCCCGGGACAAACAGCTGTTTATGAAAAAGGTAGTTCACTCTGCAAAATTCGGGCAAATGAGTATTATAAAGATGCTTCCGGATGGAAAGAGAATAGGTTGGTCTTTCGAAATACCCCTTTGGAAGAAGTGCTGGCAGTACTTTCAAGGCAGTTTGATGTTAATTTTGATATCCGTGGGACTAAGATAACCACGTTCACATATAATTTTGTTTGTAAAGCCAATGATCTTGGAAACATTCTGGAGACAATGTCTTCGATAACTCCAATTAAATTTAATAAAATTTCAGAAGATATCTATGAAGTAAGGTAAAAAATAATTAATCTAGTAACTTTATCAATTTCTAATTTTATGAATGAAAATCACTTGTTTTCATACATCCGAAAATGGTGTATGGTGTGCGGATTATGTCTTATTTTTCCGCTCATAGCTTACCCTCAACAACAGAAAATTTCTGTGACTATTCGTAATTTGTCTCTCAAACAGGCTATGGAACAGATCAGTAAGCAGGCTGAAATGAATGTAGCTTATAGTAAAGAGTTTGTTGATACCAATAAGAAGGTTTCTTTGAAAGTTCAAAATGTGAAATTAGAGGATGCCCTTTCTTCTTTATTGAAAGGAATGAATATTGGTTTCCGATTTTTGGACAATAGTATTCTGTTGTATAATAAAAATGAACAAAAAAAAGAAGATACTTCTTCTGATAAAAAGAAAGAAGTATCAGTAAATGGACAAGTCGTTGATAAAATGACAGGAGAGCCGATTGTAGGTGCTACAATATCAGTTGTAGGTACTTCTACGGGTACAATTACTGATATTGACGGAAATTATTCGTTGAAAGTAGATGAAGGAAGTACGTTACTTTTCTCTTTTATAGGTTACACAGAGGTAAAACAAGTTGTTCGCCAACCGGGAAAGCTGGATGTGACTTTAGCGGAAAATGCAATTCAACTGAATGATGTAGTTGTGGTTGGTTATGGAGTGCAGAAGAAAGTAAATCTGACAGGTGCCGTATCTATGGTAAAAGGAGATGTTTTAGAAAACAGGCCAATCTCAAATGTAAGTACAGGTTTGCAAGGACTTTTGCCTGGTGTTACAATTACTTCTTCATCTGGTCAGCCGGGGGCTGTTCCTGATATTAAGATACGTGGTGTGAATACTATTAACAGTAGTACTTCTCCTCTTATATTAATAGATGGTGTGGCTGGTGGTGATATGAACCTTCTGAATCCAGGTGATATTGAGAGTGTTTCAGTACTTAAAGATGCTGCTTCTGCTTCTATTTATGGTGCACGTGCAGCAAATGGCGTTATCTTGATTACAACAAAGAAAGGTAAGCAGAAAGAAAAAGCGACATTGACTTATTCTGGCTATATCGGTTTACAAACTCCGACGGCACTTCCTGAATTGGTTAATGGTAGGCAGTATATGGAGTTGTCTAATGAGGCGATGGCTGCAGCGGGATTTTCAAAACCTTATAATGATGAAGCATTTTCAAAATATGATTCAGGAAATTATCCTAATGAATATTCGAATACGGATTGGATTGGTGAAATATTCAAAAAGAGTAGTTTGCAAACTAGCCATTCTTTAAGTGTTAGAGGTGGTAGTGAGAAAAGTGGTTATTTTATGTCTTACGGATATTTAAACCAAGATGGTCTAGTGGTAGGAGATGCTTTTGATTCTAAAAGACATAATGCTCGAATTAGCGTAAATACAGAGGTCTTTGATAGATTAAAATTGAATGGCACTGTTAGTTTTGTTGATTATTATCGCCGTGCTTCGGGCTTTTCAGGTGCATCCGGTGTATTTAGGTTAGCCCAACGAAATTCTCCTTTATTACCTGTTAAGTGGCAACAGCAAGATGAAAACGGAAATTGGGTCGATTCAGAGAATTGGTCAAATGGTTCTGTAAAAAATCCTCTTTCTATAGCTTATGATGGTGGTACAGAACAAAGGAAGTCACGAACATTAAATACGATTATAGGTGCTGATTTAAAAATTATAGAAGGTTTAAATTTAGGTGGGCAATATGCAGCTAATTACTATTTTAGAGAGACGGATGAATATAACCCGGTTTTACCAGAGTTTTATGCAGATGGAACACCTGATCCTCAAAATAAAAATTTGCGTAATTATGTATATCAGGCACATCAGGATGCTCTGACGCAAAGTTTCCAATTAACGTTGAATTATAATAAGAGTATCAAATTACATGAATTTGGTGCATTATTGGGTTTTTCTCAGGAATGGTATGATTTTAGTGATTTAGATGGTAGTAGAAAAAATATTCTTTTAGATGATATTTATGTATTAGATGCTGGAACTGAAGATATCACAAATGGTGGTGGTAAAGATTCTTGGGCATTACGTTCTTATTTTGGGCGTATTAATTATGCTTATAATGAGAAATATTTGTTTGAAGCTAATATGCGTATTGATGGTACTTCTCGATTTGCAAAGAATAATCGCTGGGGATATTTCCCTTCATTCTCTGTTGGATGGAACTTTTCTCGTGAGAGTTTTATGAGATTTGCTGATTCTGTTCTGAAATCAGGAAAACTTAGAGCTTCTTGGGGTGAACTTGGTAATCAAAATGTTGGCAGTGATTATTATCCTTATCTGACACCAATTGAAAGAATTGAAAAGAGTTATCCTATTGGAGGTATTAATAATATTGGTTTTGCCCAAAAAAAATTGGGAAATATGAATATTAAGTGGGAAACCATCCGGATGTTGAATATCGGTATTGATTTGAGCTTCTTTGAAAATCGTCTAACTACATCATTTGATTGGTTTAAGAAAGAGAATATTAATGCTTTGGTAAAACCTATTTATCCTACTATCGTTGGTGTAACGGGAACAGCTAATTTACCATTTGAGAATATGGGTAAAATTGAGAATAAAGGCTGGGAATGGGATATTTCTTGGCGTGATAGAATCGGAGAGGTGAAATATAGTATGTCATTTAACATATCTGATGCAAAGAATAAAATTGTTGACTTAGGAAAGAGTGAACCGACTTTAGCGGATAAAATAAGAAGAGTGGGTGATCCTATCAATGCTTTTTATGGATATTTGACCGATGGGTTGGCGCAAATATCTGATTTTGGTGGACAAAATGCAGATGGAAGATATATTAATCCTAATTTTGCTATACCTAAGGCTTCGGAAAGTATAGTACAACCAGGTGATATTAAGTACAGAGATATTAGTGGTCCGAATGGTAGTCCGGATGGAGTAATTGACAATTATGATAAGGTGGTATTTGGGGATCCCTATCCTCATTATACTTATTCTTTCAAGGGTGCTGTGGAATGGAAAGGTTGGGATTTTAGTTTTTATCTACAAGGTGTAGGTAAAGTGAATGGTTATCTGAAAGATGAGGCTCGTCATTGTTTTATTAATGATTATTCTGTACCTAAAGTAGAGCATTTGGATAGATGGACACCTAATAATCCGAATGCAGCTTATCCAAGACTGTATCAAGCTCAGACTCATAATTTATTATTTAGTGACTATTGGCTGGAAGATGCTTCATATTTACGGCTGAAAAATGTTCAATTGGGATATACTTTTCCAAAAAAATGGATTAATAGTTTGGGACTTTCCAATTTAAGGGTATACGCCTCTGCTGATAATTTGTTGACATTTACTAAATATTTTGGAGCTTATGACCCGGAAGTACGTGAAACGTCTGGTGATTCTTATCCGCAGGTGAAAACTTATGTGTTTGGTTTATCTGTTTCATTTTAATAAAGATAATAAATACTGATATGAAAACTATAAAATATATTTTAGTATTGCTTTTGTTTTGGGTTAATACTTCATGTGCCGACTTCTTGGACAGATATCCACAAGATTCTGTTACTAATGAAACATATTGGAAAACAGAAGAACAGCTACGGGCAGCTCTATATCCCTGTTATGGAGCTTTTGAATATGAATTAATGATAAAATGGGCTGAGTCTACTGCGGAAACTGTAATGTGGGGAGATAAAAATAGTGGATTGAGTAAAGTTTCCGGAGGAAAACATGCTTATACGGATGGTTTTCCATTTACTTCCTATTGGCGGTATTCTTATGGTCATATTTATACATGTAATAATTTCTTGGATAATTATGATAAAGCAGAGATTGAACAGGATGTAAAGGATGTATATGCAGCTGAAGTAAAAGTGATAAGATCATGGCTCTATTTTATGTTAACTACTTTTTATGGTGATGTACCCTGGGTTGATCATGTGATAACAGCTGATGAAGCCTATGTACCTCGTACGTCGAGAAATCAAATTATTGATTATTTGATGGATGATTTGGAATGGGCCGCATCTAAATTACCTGAGGAAAGACAATTGGGAACTAATGTTGGACGTATTGACCGATGGGGGGCATTGGCTATGCAAGCACGTATAGCATTGCAAAATGAACGATATGATATTGCTGCGAAAGCTGCGAAGGAGGTTATAGATAAAGGACCTTATGGGTTATATGATTATGAAAAGATATACCAGTTAGAAGGTGATGTAGAAGTTAACCCAGATAATAATGAATCAATTATTTATAGTGTTTACATCAAGGATGTGCGTATGAATAATATGCCTAATGAAACTTGTTGCCCTACGGATTTTATCCGTTTTAATCCTTCAAAAACATTAGTGGATGCTTATTTATGTACAGATGGAATGCCTGCTAAAGCGGGGTTGGAGTATTATAAGCAGACGAATATTAAAACTTCTCCTCTTTATAAATATCCGGAAGAGCACTATGTTGATTATTTTCAGAATAGAGATCCTCGTATGAAAATGACCTTGTATGCCCCCGGAGATGAATGGCCGGGTGGTGATGACGGAGATGCAGAATATCGTAAGCCCAATCCGATATTTAATCTGCCTCGTTTTTCCTCTCTTCAACCTGGAAGAAACGGAGCTAACGGGATTACTGGATTTTATTTTAAAAAATACAATGTAAAATCAATTGCGGGTAATTATAATATATCTCACAATAATTTGAATGTAATTCGCTTTCCTGAGGTTTTGTTGATTTATGCGGAGGCCCTTTATAAAACGAAAGGTACTTTATCTCAAGATGATCTCGACTATACAGTCAATAAATTAAGAGACCGTGTGGGGATGCATAGAATGAATCTGGATGAATTGACTGAATGGAATCTTGATCTTTGGACAGAATTGAAAAGAGAACGTCGAGTAGAATTGTCTTTTGATGGAATGAGATACGCTGATGTGATGCGTTGGAAAGAAGGTGAACTTAGATTTGGACGTGCTATAACAGGGCCGAGTCTTAAAGTCTGTATGAATGATTTGGGTGCTAATCCTTATCCTGATACTGGTGTTGATGAGTTTGGAGATGTGATATATGAGAAATCAGTGGTTGAAGGTGGAGCTCGTTATTTTGATCCGGCTATGCATTATCTATGGCCGGTCCCTTACGAAGAGAGAGTGAAAAATCCACTTCTAGGACAAAATCCCGGATGGCCTGAATAAATGAATCAGAATGTCATAGATTTCGTATAGTCGGAATCTATGACTTACGATACTTCTACTAAAAACTAAAAAAATAATTATGAAAAAAATTTTATTGATATTTCTTTGTTTGAGTTTTTCATTTTTTGGTTGTAGCCAGAATGATGAACCTGGAACTGATTCTGGATGGGATACAGGTGGTAGTGTAGAAAGTAAATTGACAGTGATGAGTTATAATATCAGGCATTGTGCCCCTTATTATGGTACGTCAGAAGCAACTGTAGCAAATGTTAATAATGTAGCTGAAGTTATCAAAAGGATTAAACCCGATGTGATTTTGTTACAAGAAGTCGATCAGTGTACTAAGCGAAGTCTCGGAATAGATCAAGCTAAAGAACTGGCAAAGTTAGCTGGTTACCCGTACTACTATTTCTTTAAACAGAAAGATCTTGAAACAGGTGGTGCGTACGGAGCCGCTATTCTTTCTTCATTTTATATGAGTGAAATAGTGAATCATGAGCTACCAAAAGTAATTGACGGGTTGACAATTACAGGTAGCAATGTTTTAGGTACTGCCAAGATAAAATTTAATGAGACTACTATTTATCTGGCGGTGACGCATTTATCTGTTACTCAAGCGGAGAAAGACAGGCAATTTCCGATTATATTGAAAGAATTATCCTCAAAGGGAGATGCACCGATTATTGTAGCAGGCGATTTTAATTCAAAACCGGATAATTCGATTATCAAAAAGCTTGATGAAGCAGGATTTATTAGAACGAACACTGATCCGATGAAGTTTACAATACCTTCTAATGCACCTAACCGGGAGTTGGATTACATTGCTTACAAACCTGAAAAACAATTTAGTGTGATTTCTCATACTGTGTTTACAGGTATAAATGCTTCTGATCATTTACCTATTGTATCTGTATTAAACGTATCAAAACCCTAACAAAGATGAGAATATTAAGAAATTGCTTATTGATTTTGTATTTGCTATTGGTTGGAAATACATATGCTCAGGATACTTTGAGAATGAAAGTTATGACTTATAATCTAAGATTTGGTGAGTTGGCAGAGTTGAAAGATCTGGCTGCACATATAAAGTCTTTTAATCCTGATTTTGTAGCACTTCAGGAAGTTGACTCTAAAACCAATCGTGATCGTACACCTCATCAGAGAGGAAAGGATTTTATATCGGAATTAGCCTATTATACTGGCATGTTCGGTTTATATGGCAAAACAATAGAATATAAAGGAGGGTATTATGGTATTGGAATTCTCTCAAAATACCCTTATATCAAGATTCAGAAAACGCTTTTACCTCAACTTGGAAAAGATTATGAACAACGTGTTTTGTTAGAGGGGCTTTTTGAAATGAACGGCGATACCATTGTTTTTGCTTCTACCCATTTGGATGCTAAGCTTACAAAAACGAGGGAATTACAAGCTGAATTTATTAATAATCATTTTAGAAAAGTGGATTATCCTACTGTACTTGGAGGAGATTTTAATTCTGATGTTTCCTCTAAAGTGATTAAAGAGTTAAAACAGGAATGGTTCTGTGATGCTGATATGACTCCTACTGTACCGGCATGGAAACCTTATCGAAAGATAGATTTCCTGTTTGCCAAACCGCAGAAAGGTTGGAAAGTAATTCGTACCCAAACAATCCAATCCGTGTTGTCCGATCATTTGCCTATTATCACGGAATTGGAATATATAAGGCCTTAAATAAGGAAAGCTCTTAAAATAACTTGAGTCTGATAAGTGAAGAATATGAAATGATAAATTAACATCGGACTTACATTACTATACCGTTTATGTTAAACATTTAAATGTATTTTATTATGAAAAAAATTACAGGTTTATTATTTGTATTTGCATTTTTTACAAGTGTATTATGTGCAAAATCTATTGAAGTAACTACATCTGAAATGGATGTAACAATTGCCGGTTCATTGCCTTATGTGATTGAAAATGCTGAATCGGGCAGTATTATTGAATTTAATTTTGATGGTGAAGAGCTTGATTATGGTGAAGGGACTGGGATTATTATCAAGGGTAAAAATCTGACAATAAATGGTATAAACAAAAAAAACGGGAAACGTGTGTTTATTAAAGGGGTACAATCCCTGTTTACGGTCAGTGAATCGTCAGAACTTTCTTTGAATGACCTGATAATTGATGGTTTCAAAAGTATTGCCATCAGATTGAGTGGTAGTTCTGTTTTGAATGTTGACAACTGTCAGTTCTCAAATAATTATGAAGCAGTTCCAGGTGCAATTAATAACGGTGGAGTGATACGTGTCAGTAGTGCAAAAGCCGTGTTGAAGAACTCTTTGTTCATCAAGAACAGATGTGGAGGTTCCTATGGTGGTGGAGCGGTCTGTGCTTATGCAGCATCGGAATTGCGCGTTGAGAATTGTTCTTTTGTAGAAAATGAAGGTGCTGCAGGTGGTGCTATTGGAATAAACGCGACAGCTAAAAATGTTTCTCCTATTGTTTACATTGCTAACTCAACTTTTGCTAATAACATTGCTGATGGTCGTGGTGGGGCTATCTATATGCAGACAGGAACTACGGTAGATATTTTTTCTCCAGTAATTGTCAATTGTACGTTTGTAGGAAATCTGGGGAATAATGGTGGAGCTCTTTGTGTATGGTCGCGAGCTACAACTTCTATGAAACCGACTTTCGTTAATAATTTATTTGCTGAGAATTATAGTAGCACGTGGTTGGAGGATGAGACTCAATATGATATTTTAGCTTTTTATATGGGTGGTGAGTTAGATGGAAACAATCAGCCAATACCGCAAACGGTTTTTCCGACTTGTATGAATAACTTGTATGTTTTTGCTTCTAAAGATTTTTTCAAGGACTCTTCTAATAAGCAAATAGATTTTAACAATAATACTATTTTTAAAGCCATAGAAAAGAATCCATGGGATGAAGGTGATATGTCATTTAATCATCAAACGAGTGTGCTGGAAAGTGATAGGATGGTTGCTATGATTGCCGAGAATAGTATTGCTTTAGGTGCAGGAGTTGCTACTGTAAGCGGTATTGAAATTCCGACTACAGATCAATTGGGTAAAGTACGCCCTGCTACACCTTCTGTGGGTGCGGTAGAATATTCTGTACCTAGTGGCATTGGAAATACTACTGCAGATGAATGTGAGATTAAAGTTTATAGCGTAGGTAATAACATATATGTGAGTGGCATTCAGGAAATGGCTCTTATAAAGATATATGACTTAACAGGAAAATTGGTTTTTGAAAATGTGGTAAAAAACGACGTGGCAACAACGGTAAATATAAGTACAGGTATGTATATTGCCAAGGTAGATAATGAGACTGTGAAATTCGTTGTTTCTGAATAAAACAGGAGAACTGATAGATGAAAATAAGACGCCTGATTAGTTTGTTATGTTTCCTGTGGATTGTAATAACGGTCCAAGGGCAGGTCAAATATGTATTTTATTTTATAGGCGACGGGATGGGAGTAAATCAGGTAAACGGAACGGAGATGTACCGAGCGGCTTTAAAAGGTCATATAGGTACTGATCCTTTATTATTTACTCAATTTCCCAGCGGAGGTGTGGTGAGTACTTATTCGGTAACTCATCCTGTCACGGATTCGGCTGCTGGTGGAACAGCGTTGGCCACGGGAAAGAAAACATATAATGGAGCCATTGGTGTGGATATGAGTAAACAAGCATTGGTGAGCGTGGCCGAATGTGCTAAAACGAAAGGTAAAAAAGTCGGGATTGCCACTAGTGTTAGTATAGACCATGCTACTCCGGCAGCTTTTTATGCTCATCAACCCGATAGAAAGATGTTTTATGAAATAGCTTGTGATTTGCCCAAAGCTGGTTTTGATTTTTATGCCGGTTCTGGTTTCCTGAGTCCTAATAAAACATCTGACGTTAAAGATGGTTCTAACATCTATCAAGTAATAGAAAAGGCGGGTTATACCGTGGCTCGGGGAATCGAAGATTTTAGAAAGCAGGTAGATAAAGCCGATAAAATGATTTTGATACAGCAAGAGGGCAAACCGGATTTGAGTTTGTCTTATGCTATCGATCAGCATGATGATGATTTGACTTTACCCGAGATAACCCAAAGTGCTATACAATTTTTGATGAAGGAAAATAATAAAGAAGGATTTTTCCTGATGGTTGAAGGTGGAAAAATAGATTGGGCCTGCCATAGTAATGATGCTGCTACTGTCTTTTGGGAAGTGGAAGATTTTGATCGTTCTATTGCTGTGGCTTATGATTTCTATAAGAAGCATCCTCAGGAAACGTTGATTGTTATTACGGCTGATCATGAAACGGGTGGCATTGTATTGGGTACAAAAAAGTACAATCTTAATTTACAGGCGTTGCAATATCAGAAATGCTCGATAGAGATGCTTTCAAATAAAATCTCTGAG
Organism: Bacteroides mucinivorans; assembly: GCF_034654355.2. Taxonomy (NCBI): domain Bacteria; kingdom Pseudomonadati; phylum Bacteroidota; class Bacteroidia; order Bacteroidales; family Bacteroidaceae; genus Bacteroides; species Bacteroides mucinivorans. Next base: position 43,517 of record NZ_CP178179.1, read on the forward strand.
CTTAGAAAAATGCGGAAGAATGAAGTTAGCTGGGATGACATTAAGGCCTTATTAAGTATGGAGATGGGATTTTGGAGTAAACTTTCTATTGATAAAGAGCAAGAAAAGTTGTTGTATACCGTATTTGAAACTTCTTTTGTGAAAAATAAAGTGAAGTTTGAAGAAAGATTGTATTCAAAAATCGAACCATTGGCTGTATGTGCCAGAAAAGTGATGAATCAAATTGCTGTTTTAGGTTGGGCAGGTGGTACGCATTCTGCTGGATATGTTCCTGTTTTTGCTATAGGAGCAGGTTCGGAACAGTTTTGTGGTAAATTGGATAACGTTGATATTCCTAAGAAAATACGGGCATTGATACAATAATGAGTATGAACCAATTTCCGGGTCTGCTTTGGATTTCGGTTATTGGTTCTTTTTTAATTTTGATTTTATATTATGAGATATTCTATATTGAAGTATTTGTTTATTTTTTGTTTGTCTATTGCTTTATATGCCTGTAACATGGAATCAAATGATATATTGGTTCCTGCTAAACAACTTATAGAGCGTCAGATTGGAATCCGGGCTAATGAAATTACTTGTCAGGTTATAGAACCGGTTAACGGAAAAGAAACCTTTGAGATAGAGGCTCGGGATGGGGTACTGGTTTTGAAAGGAAGCAGTACTGTAGCTATTTGTTATGCGTTTCATACCTACCTGAAGGAGGCTTGCCATGCTATGAAGACCTGGAGTGGAGAACATATAGAGCTACCTGAAATATGGCCTGATTATATCGCTAAAAAGCAAACGACTCCTTATTCGTACAGATACTTTCTGAATGTTTGTACTTATGGTTATACTACTCCCTATTGGAATTGGGATCGTTGGGAAAAAGAAATAGATTGGATGGCACTTAGAGGTGTAAATATGCCTCTGGCTACTGTGGCGAGTGAAGCGATTGCCGAAAGAGTATGGTTACGTATGGGACTTACAAAAGAAGAAATTCGGGCGTTTTTTACAGCACCAGCTCATTTGCCATGGCATCGTATGGGCAACCTGAATACATGGGATGGGCCTTTGTCCGATAAATGGCAAGAAAGTCAGATTGAGATGCAACATCTTATCATTAATCGTATGCGTGAGCTGGGGATGCAGCCGATAGCTCCGGCATTTGCGGGATTTGTACCAATGGCTTTTGCAGAGAAACACCCTGCTGTAAAATTCAAACATTTGAAATGGGGAGGATTTGATGATAAATATAATGCTTATGTACTTCCTCCGGATTCTCCGTTCTTTGAAGAGATTGGGAAAATGTTTATTGAGGAATGGGAGAAAGAATTTGGTAGAAATACTTATTATCTTTCAGACAGTTTTAATGAAATGGAACTTCCGATAGAAAAAGAGGATATAGAAGGAAAACATAAACTTTTGGCTCAATATGGTGAATCTATTTATCGTTCTATCACGGCTGGTAATCCGGATGCAGTATGGGTTACGCAAGGATGGACTTTTGGATACCAGCATTCTTTCTGGGACAAAGAGAGTTTACAGGCTCTGTTGAGCCGGGTACCGGATGATAAGATGATTATTGTAGATTTAGGCAATGATTACCCCAAATGGGTTTGGAACACAGAACAGACTTGGAAAGTACACGATGGTTTCTACGGTAAGAAATGGATATTTAGCTATGTTCCCAATTTTGGTGGCAAAACTCCTATGACTGGTGATTTGCAGATGTATGCTTCTTCTTCTTCTGAAGCGTTACATTCTAAATCTTGTGGAAATCTTATAGGATTTGGTTCTGCTCCGGAGGGGCTTGAAAATAATGAAGTAGTTTATGAGCTATTGGCCGATATGGGGTGGACGGACCAAAGTATAGATCTTGATAAATGGTTAAAGTCATATTGTGAAGCTCGCTATGGGAAATATCCGGATGCAATGAAAGAGGCTTGGGTATTATTTAGAAAAAGTGCTTATAGTTCACTTTACTCTTATCCTCGTTTTACCTGGCAGACAGTGACTCCGGATCAGAGACGAATTAGCAAGATAGATACCAGTGATGATTTTTTACGTGCTGTTGAATTGTTTCTCACTTGTGCAGACAGTTTGCAAAACTCGGAACTTTATGTGAATGATGCCATAGAGTATGCTGCATATTATGTGGCTGCCAAAGCAGACAAACTTTATGTGAAAGCTCTTGAAGAAAATACGATTGGTGATAAGCTTGCGGCACAATACACATTGAGACAGGTTGTTGACTTGCTGTTAGATGTGGATAAGCTTCTTGCTTCACATCCTCTTTATCGTCTTGAAGAGTGGGTAGAATTAGCAAGAAATAGCGGTACCACTTCTGAAGAAAAGGATAAGTATGAATCAAACGCAAAACGTCTTATTACTACTTGGGGAGGGTTTCAAGAGGATTATGCTGCTCGTTTTTGGAGTGGATTAATAAAAGACTACTATATACCACGTTTAAAACTTTATTTCTCCAAACAGTGGGAAGATTTGGATCGTTGGGAAGAAACATGGATAAATACTCCATGGCACAACACAACAAAACCATTTGAAAATCCTGTTAATATTGCCGTTGAACTTGTGAATAAAGCAAAGGTATTTTGATTTAGTTTTCAGGTAAGCAGAGTATCCCCCCTTCTCTTGTAAATATTGCAAGAGAAGTACTCTGTCTTTTTATTTGATACGAGTAATAAAGTCTTATCTTTGATAAGTTTTTAATTTGCAATTTATGCTGTATGAGAAAGATTATTCTTGCTTTTGATTCATTTAAAGGATCTGTAGGTTCACTTGATATTGCCCGATATGCTGCGCAAGCTATTTTGAAAGAGTATCCTCATTGTGAATTGATCCATTTCCCGATTGCAGATGGTGGAGAAGGAACTACTGAAGCAATTTGTACTCAATTGGATGTAAATAGGGTTTCTTGTATTGCCCATGATCCGCTGATGAATCCGATAGAAGTTTCGTATGGAATAACCAAAGATGGGAAAACAGCAGTCTTTGAGATGGCTTCTGCCAGTGGGCTTCCTCTGATTCCTATTGCTTTGAGAAACCCAATGCATACTTCTTCTTTCGGGACAGGAGAAATTATTTTGGATGCATTGAATCGTGGATGCCGTCATTTTATTATGGGTATAGGTGGTAGTGCAACAAATGATGCCGGTATAGGTATGATGCACGCTTTGGGGGTTCGTTTTCTGGACAAAGAAAAGAAAGAACTCGAACCGAAAGGGAGTAATCTTATCCATATTGCACTTATTGATACTGCTACTTTACATCCTGCTTTAAAAGAGTCTGTTTTTACAATAGCATGTGATGTAAATAATCCATTCTATGGGCCACAAGGGGCTGCCTTTGTCTTTGCTCCACAAAAGGGAGCAAACCCGGATGAAGTTAAAGCATTGGATGAGGGGTTACAACACTATGCTATGGTTCTTAAAGAACAGAAAGGGATGGACATTACTTTAATAGCCGGTGCTGGTGCGGCTGGTGGTATGGGTGGGGGAATACTTCCTTTTCTGAATGCAACATTGAAGTCGGGTATTGATACAATTTTGGATATTCTTCATTTCAGGGAGTATGCTCAGTCTGCAGACCTTATTTTTACGGGTGAAGGAAAACTGGATGCACAAACTGGTATGGGGAAGGCATTAGGTGGTATTTTGAAAATAGCTGTTGAAGAAAATATCCCCGTCATAGCCTTAGGAGGATGTGTAGAGGCTGTAGAGCAGTTGAATGAAATGGGATTTACGGCTGTATTGTCTGTTCAGCCGGCTCCTGTCTCTTTAGATCAGGCTATGCGACAGGAATTTGCTCTTAAGAATATCGAAAGAACCGTGACTCAACTTATACGTATTATTAAATGCTTTAAGTCGTAAAGTGTAAATCAGCTTAAGTGTCGTGGTTAATAAAAGTCACGATTATGAAGCATAAACTATGAATCTTTTCTATGACAGCAATTGGCGCTTTAATCGGATTGTTAGTATCCGTTCTTTTAATCATAAAAAAAATATCTCCGGCTTATAGTTTAATAGCCGGAGCGATTGTTGGCGGGTTGTTAGGCGGATTACCATTGACAGAGACAGTAAAGGTGATGACAGATGGCGTCAAAGACGTTACACCAGCCATCATCCGTATTCTTACAGCAGGGGTATTGTCCGGTGTGCTTATTAAAACAGGAGCAGCGACTACCATCTCTAATGCTATTATAAATACATTAGGAGAGAAACGGGTATTTGCAGCATTAGCTTTGGCAACTATGTTGCTATGTGCTGTTGGGGTTTTTATTGATGTGGCTGTTATTACAGTAGCCCCTATTGCACTGTCTATCGGAAAACGTTTGGGTTTGTCACCATCCGTACTATTGATAGCCATGATTGGTGGAGGAAAATGCGGTAATATAGTTTCCCCGAATCCGAATACAATTATTGCAGCTGAAAACTTTAAAGCAGATTTATCATCGGTCATGTTTTACAATATTCTTCCGGCAATTATCGGGTTAGTGTTTACGGTTTTTGTTATTATCCGCCTTATCCCCCGAAAACTTACTATTGTCGCTCCAGGACAGGAAGAAATCACAGATGATAAACAATTGCCTTCTCTTACCAGCAGCCTGATAGCACCTTTCGTCACTATCATCTTACTTGCCCTGCGGCCTTTGGCTGGTATTACCATTGATCCTCTAATAGCTCTGCCCATCGGCGGAATTTGTGGTATCCTTTGCATGAAACAATGGAAAAATATTCTGCCTAGTATGGAATACGGTCTCCAAAAAATGTCTACTGTAGCTGTACTTTTAATCGGTACAGGAACAATTGCAGGCGTTATCAAAAACTCTACTCTAAAAGACTGGATTCTGCAACTACTGGAACAAGCCCACTTCAATGAAATAATGATAGCTCCCGTATCTGGCGCATTAATGTCAGCCGCCACGGCCTCTACTACTGCCGGAGCTACTCTCGCTTCCGCCTCTTTTGCAGAAGCAATTCTTGCTGTCGGTATTTCCGCTGCATGGGGAGCTGCCATGATCAACTCCAGTGCCACAGTACTGGATCATTTACCTCATGGCTCTTTTTTTCATGCTACCGGTGGAGTCTGTGAATTGACTTTTAAGCAACGTCTGAAACTCATTCCTTATGAAACCCTTATAGGAGCAGTATTGGCAGCCTCTACTACCCTCTTATGTCTCGTTTGGTGATCATCTAATACATTATAACTCATAAATTATAAACTCATGCCTGCCAATAATCGTCTTCTCTCTCTCGATGTCCTGCGAGGATTCACTGTTGCCGGAATGATACTTGTCAATAATGCCGGTGCATGCGGATACGGCTATGCCCCTCTGCGTCATGCCAAATGGGATGGCTTCACTCCTGCCGACCTTGTGTTTCCTATGTTTATGTTTCTGATGGGAATATCCACCTACATATCTCTGCGCAAATATGATTTCCAATGGCGCCTTGCTATCGGAAAGATTATGAAACGTGCTTTTCTCCTGATACTGATAGGTATTGCCATGAAATGGATTATAAATTCAAGTGAAACCGGTATCTGGACTGATTGGGAGCATATGCGGCCTTTAGGAGTGATGCAACGTCTGGGCATCTGCTATGGAGCAACAGCTATCATGGCGTTGTTTATCCCTCACAAGCGCTTTTTTCAGGTGGCCCTTCTACTTTTAGCAGGATATTTTATTCTTCAGTTGATAGGAAACGGATTCGAGAAAAGTCCTGGTAATATTATGGCTATAGTCGATTCTACCGTTCTGGGAACAAATCATATGTATTTGCAAGGGCGTCAGTTTGTAGAACCGGAAGGAATTTTAAGTACTATTCCTGCCATAGCCCAGGTAATGATTGGTTTTGTATGTGGACGAATGATTATCGATTTGAAGGATAACAAAGACCGGATGCAAAAGCTATTCTTTCTTGGTTCCTTAATGTTGTTCGCCGGATTCTTGTTTAGTTATACCTGTCCGCTCAACAAGCGTCTATGGTCTCCGAGTTTTGTATTACTTACTTGCGGAATAGCAGCTTTAGCATTAGCTGTATTGATCGAAATAATCGATGTTCGACAAAAGAAAAGATGGTGCACTTTCTTCAATGTTTTCGGAGTAAATCCACTGGTTCTTTATGTATTTGCCGAAATCTTCGGTGATCTGTTGCGAATATGGAAAGTTAACACGTCCCTGTTCGATACCTGCCTGCAACCCCTATTCGGCAACTATTTCGGTTCATTCATGTATGCGGTCCTTTTCCTATTACTTAACTGGCTTATCGGATACATTCTATTTAAAAAACAAATTTACATAAAACTATAATTGAAATGATGAAAAGAAACATTTATCTGGTTATCGTAACATTGTTCCTCTCACTATCAGCGGGGGCAAAGGAGAAAGACGTAGCCGCTATGCAGTCAATGGTGAAACGTCTCATCCCGGCATATGCCGAGAACTTTCAGTTTAAGAAAATAAGACCCGTTGACGGAAAAGACTGTTTCCGGTTGGATACTTCCGACTCTGGAAAAATAGTGATTGGCGGTAATAACGCTAACTCAATGGCAATGGGGCTGAATTATTATCTAAAGTATTATTGTCTTACCACAATCTCATGGTATGCCGATATTCCTGTTGAAATGCCTGATACTCTTCCGGTGTTGGAGAAAACTTTTAGTGCGGAAGCAAAAGTAGACAGACGCTTTTTTTTGAACTACTGTACTTATGGTTACACTATGCCTTATTGGCAATGGAAAGATTGGGAGCGTTTTATTGACTGGATGGCTTTGAACGGGGTCAATATGCCTCTGGCCATTACAGGTCAGGAAGCCGTATGGTATAAAGTATGGAAGAAATTAGGTTTGACGGATCAGGAAATCCGTTCCTATTTTACGGGACCTACGTATCTACCCTGGCATCGTATGGCAAATATTGATGGATGGAACGGTCCGTTACCTATGGAGTGGTTGGATAATCAGGTGGAACTACAGAAAAAGATACTTGCGCGGGAACGCGAATTGAATATGAAACCGGTATTGCCTGCTTTTGCCGGTCATGTACCTGCAGCTTTGAAACGAATTTATCCGGAGGCTAATATTCAGCATCTTGGTAAGTGGGCAGGTTTTGCTGATACGTATCGTTGTTATTTTCTGAATCCCGAAGAACCGCTGTTTGCTACCATTCAAAAACATTTTCTTCAGGAGCAGACTCGTTTGTTCGGAACTGATCATATTTATGGCGTAGATCCTTTTAACGAGGTAGATCCACCAAGTTGGGAACCCGAATATCTCAGTCAGGTATCTTCGGATATGTATCGGACATTGACAGCAGCAGATCCGAAAGCGGAATGGATGCAGATGACCTGGATGTTTTATCATGACCGCAAGGATTGGACGGCTCCGCGTATCAAAGCTTTACTAACCGGAGTGCCGCAGGATAAGATGTTTTTACTGGATTATCATTGTGAGAATGTAGAACTTTGGAAAAACACTGAACACTTTCATGGACAACCTTATATTTGGTGCTATTTAGGTAATTTTGGGGGAAACACGACTCTTACCGGTAATGTAAAGGAGAGTGGTGACCGTCTTGACAATGCGTTGATAAATGGTGGAAATAACCTTCGGGGTATCGGTTCTACGCTCGAAGGGTTGGATGTTATGCAGTTTCCCTATGAATATATCTTTGAGAAGGCGTGGGATTTGAATCTCGACAATGAGGTGTGGTTACAAAATCTTGCCGACCGTCATGCCGGGACTGTTTCCCAGCCAGTTCGTGAGGCGTGGGATATTCTGTTCAACCAGATATACGTACAGGTTCCCAAAACATTAGGCGTATTACCTAACTATCGTCCGGTGATGAACAAGCCTAATAGACGTACGGTTATTGATTATTCCAATGCTACTTTGTTACAAGCCTGGGAGAAACTGTTACAGGCTACGGACTGTAACAGAGACGCTCTGCGGCTGGATATCATTACTGTAGGCCGTCAATTACTGGGTAATTATTTTCTTATAGTGAAAGATGATTTTGACCGTATGTATACAGCCAAAGACCTTCCGGGGCTGAAAGCCAGAGCTGCGGAAATGAAAGAGATTCTTCATGATCTGGATCGTTTGAATGCTTTTCATAGCCGTTGTGCCTTGGATAAATGGTTGGCTGATGCCCGTGCATTGGGTACGACTCCTGAAGTGAAAGATTATTACGAGAAGAATGCCCGTAATCTGATCACAACTTGGGGAGGTAGTCTGAATGATTATGCCAGTCGTACATGGGCGGGGCTCATTAAAGATTACTATTCGAAACGCTGGGATATGTATATGGATGCAGTAATCTCTGCAGTAGAAGGTAACCGGGAGTTTGATCAGACAAAATTGGATGAATCAATAAAAAATTTCGAAGATGCCTGGGTAGATTCTACAGACCCTATTCTGGTAGCACCTCAGGGTGAGTTGATGCAATACGCTCGTTTCTTATTACAGAAATACGGACGACGGATTCCAAAGGATTTGTAATATACCATAGATTAAATGTATGAAAAACGCTTTTCATACGTTTAATTAAGAAAATGTGTATCAGATAATACTATAAATCAACTTTCATAAAAATGAAAATAATTCCGATATTAAATGGTATGTTGGTTTTGACTTCCGGAATCGGTTTTTCGATTCAGCAGGTTAGAGCACAACAAAAACCTCATATTATCTTGATTATGGCCGATCAGCATCGTGGCGATGCTTTGGGATGTACGGGGAATCCGGCAGTTATTTCACCTAATATTGATAAACTGTCTGAAGAGGGGACATTATTCTGTAATGGCTATTCGTCTACTCCAAGTAGCACACCGGCCCGTGCAGGATTACTGACCGGTATGTCTCCTTGGCGGCATGGCATGTTGGGGTATGGCCGGGTAGCCATGCAATACAGATACGAGATGCCTGCTATGCTAAGAGAGCAGAATTATTATACATTTGGTATTGGAAAGATGCATTGGTCTCCACAAAAATCTTTGCATGGTTTTCATGGAACTTTGTTAGATGAAAGCGGGCGTGCTGAGACGAAATATTTTATCAGCGATTATCGACTATGGTTACAGATACAAATGCCGGGAGTAAATCCTGATTTGACAGGTATTGGTTGGAATGAACACAGGGCAGGTACTTATAAACTGCCTGAGGAGTTACATCCTACCGCCTGGACAGGAAAGATGGCTTGCGAATTGATACAGAATTATAATAATGAAAGCCCGTTGTTTCTGAAAGTTTCCTTTGCACGTCCTCATAGTCCGTATGACCCTCCCCAACGTCTTTTGGATGAGTATGAAGAGAAAGAAATTCCGGTTCCTTATATTGGTGACTGGTGTAGTAAATACGCTACTCAGCTTGATCCGGTAAAAGCTGATAAGGATGCTCCGTTTGCCAATTTTGGAACTGAATATGCTAAAAATTCCCGAAAATACTATTATGCCAATGTTACATTTATTGATGAGGAAATAGGAAAAATAATACAAGCACTGAAAGATAAGGGAATGTATGATAATGCTTTGATTTGCTATGTTTCCGACCATGGGGATATGTTGGGCGATCATTATCATTGGCGGAAGACTTATCCTTATGAGGGTTCCACACATGTTCCATATATTGTAAAATGGCCTGAATCGTTTGGTATTAAAGAGGGAATAAAAGTAGATGAACCGGTGGAATTACGAGATCTTTTGCCTACCTTCTTAGATGCTTCCGGAGCACAAATTCCTGAGGAGATGGATGGACTCTCACTGTTAGCTTTAGTAGACGAAAGCAGAAAGCATACATGGAGACAATATATTGATCTGGAGCATGCAACTTGTTATGCGAAGGAAAATTACTGGTGTGCTTTGACCGATGGCAAAATTAAATATGTGTGGAATTTCTATACAGGAGAAGAAGAACTTTTTGATTTATCAAAGGATCCGGGAGAATTGCGAAATCTTGTGTCGGAGAAACATTATCGGAAAAGGCTGGCTGATTTACGTGAGGCAATGGTGAAGCATTTGAGTGAACGGGGAGAAGGATTTGTGAAAGAAGGGAAGTTGGTTGTTCGTAAAGAAAGATTGCTCTACAGCCCGAACTATCCAAAGTCAGAGGAAGTTGAAACCAATTAGAAACTGGTGGGAGTAGATCGATTCTCTTTCTTTTATCTGGTTTTATAAATATAGTATAATAAGATACTCTTTTGCTGGATAAAGTATATACATACTTATGATGTTGTATACTATATCTTTGTATTCATAACTCTTGTTTCATGAATATAAGACATCCGGATGTTGTGTATAAAAACACCCGGATGTTTTGATTTATAACATGGGGATGTTTTTGATAAGAACATCCGGATGTTTTGCATACTCAATTCACTTGGTAACTCTTCTTTGAAAGCTATAGTCTGTCTGCTTCAAAGGCTATTATTAACTAACCCAAGTACCTTAATCTTGCGATTTTCTTGTTTACACTTCCCATAACATGCTTTGTGCATTGTGGTGTTTGCTCGTCTTTCCGGTTTCTTCCAGTTCTTTCCATTTGCGTAAAGTTAGTACCGGTATGAATGTTCCTATTTCGTCCAGTTTTACCGGGTATCTGTTGGACATTGGTTTGCCCATTTCTGTCGGTCTGTTTAAGTATTCCTTTTTATTCCTCCCGGTTTGAAACTTGATGATGGGTTATGCGTCTAATCAAAATAGTATGTCTTTTTCTAAGTCGTTATGTTATATAAATAGTGTGGAATTATATCAATAGTTCTTTAGAAAAAATAGAATCAAGTTGGAATCTGAGTTTAGTTAGAAAATAGTAGAATGTAAATGAAGAAATTGTTTATTGTACAATAAAGTATAATGAATGAACAAAATAGTATTCAGATGGATTACTCACAACGCCTATCTTTGCAACATCATTAAATGTATAATTAAATAATATGCTATTAAAGAAGTTTGAAGGAAATCCAATATTATCTCCTAACACAGATAATCAGTGGGAAAGTTTAGTCGTATGTAATCCAGGCGCATGGTATGAAAATGGTAAATTCTATCTTTATTATCGGGCGGCAGGTAATGATGAAGCACATCATATACATATTGGATTGGCTGTTAGTGACGATGGGTTCCATTTTAACAGGGTTTCGGACAAGCCGGTATTAAGTCCGACCAAAGACAACTTTGACGCAGGTTCAGTAGAAGATCCGAGAATAGTAAAAATAGGAAGGGAATACTATATGACTTATGCTTTTCGTCCTTATCCTCCCGGGCAATACTGGAAATATAAATACGACCAGGTAAAAGCCCCTGAACATGATGAACTGGCGCCTCGTTGTTTGCGGGAGAATATCGGGAATACTGCATTGGCCATGTCAAAAGATTTATTTAATTTTAAAAAGGTAGGTCGACTGACTGAACCTTCGCTGGACGATCGGGATGTTATTCTTTTCCCTGAACAAATTAATGGCTTATTTTATATGTTACATCGTCCAAAAGACTATATCGGAGCAATTTATGATACAGAATATCCCGCCATATGGATTAAATCATCCAAAGATTTGATGAGTTGGAACACTCCGAGTAAATTACTATTAAAGGGAAGAGAATCCTGGGAAATAAAAGTTGGAGGTAATACTCCTCCTGTCCGTACTTCAGAAGGCTGGCTTCTACTTTACCATGGGGTGGATGACAATTATGTGTATCGGATAGGAGCCTGTTTACTTAGTCTTGAAGATCCGACAGTAGTTCTTTATCGTACACGCCATTTTATTCTCGAACCTGAAACAGAAATTGAGCGTAACGGACTATACAAATGGGGAGTTGTGTTCCCTACGGGAATTGTATTGCGGGACAAAACCTTATTCGTATATTATGGTGCTTCGGATCAATGGTGCTGCGTAGCCACATGCAATATTGACGAACTGATTACTTTCATTAAAACAGATTCAAAATAATAATTTATTCAATACTTTAAAAACATGTCAGAATCCTTATCAACCGTCGATTTAATAATTATTGTCTTATTCATTGTCTTCATTATTTGGTGGGCGCTACGTCACAGTAAAACAAGTGACTCGGCTTCTTACTTTTTAGCAGGCAAAAGCTGCACATGGCCAATGATCGGGCTTTCACTATTTGCAGCCAGTATATCAAGCTCCACTCTGATAGGACATGCCGGTGAAGGATTCATTAGTGGCGTAGCCGTGTTCAATTATAATCTAATGGCAGTATTTGTAATGATTTTCTTTGCAATGTTCTTTCTGCCGTTCTACATCAAGTCGGGTATCTTCACGATACCGGAATATTTGGGACGCCGATTCGATAGCCGCTCGAGACTTTACTTTTCATTCATTACCATTATCGGAAATATTTTTCTGGATGCGGCAGCCGCATTATATACGGGTGCATTGATATTAAAAATGATGTTTCCCGGGATAGACCTTTTTTATATTATATTAGGTATGGCAATCGTGGCAGGAAGTTATACAATTGTAGGTGGCCTGTCTTCCATAATTAATGCGGATGTTATACAATCTATTATTTTAATAATTGGTTCAATCATACTCTCTTTCTTCTGTTTCGAAAGTATTGGTGGTTGGGACAGTTTTATGGAACACTTTCATGAAGGAGTATGGCTCAAGCTTATCCGCCCGCTCGACGACCCTACGGTTCCATGGCCGGGTTTGATATTTGGAGTTACCATACTTAGTTTTTATTTCTGGGGTAATAATCAAGTAATGGTGCAGCGTGTATTATCTGCCCGGTCTATCGATGAAGGGCGCAAAGGGGTCCTTTTTGTCGGCTTTCTATACATGTTTACCCTGTTTATTATTATCATGCCTGGAATCATTGCCCGTGGTATTGACCTTTTTGGTCTTGGAAACTCACTTCCCTATGATGTTATTCCTGGTAGTACACTAAAAAGTATCTATGGAATCAACACTGATGAAGTATATCCACGTTTGATTCTGAAATTATTGCCGACAGGTATTATCGGTCTGATTATTGCTGCCATGATTTCTGCTCTGACCTCAACTTTAAGTGCAACATTAAGCTCGGTATCAACTCTCTTCACTATGGATTTCTATCCTCGGATAGTAAAAAACAGCAACCCACAAAAATTAGTAAGAGTAGGTCAAATCACCTCCTTCATTGCTTTGGTTATTGCTGTCTCATGGGCACCATTCATTCAAAAGTTTGATTCATTGGTCGGCTATTATCAGGAGATGGTATCCTATATTGCTCCTCCTATCGTGGGAGCATTTCTACTGGGGCTTTTCTGGAAGCGGGGGAATGCACAAGGAGCTTTTACCGGATTAATGTTTGGTTTAACAGCAGCAATAGGAATTATGCTGACCAAGTATATTATCGGTATTTCAATACCAATACACTATTTGATACTGGCACCTTTACTGATGTTGGCAAGTATGCTTGTAACTGTTATCGTAAGTTATGCCACTCCTCCTCCTCTTGAAGAACAAGTTGCCTCAAATACATGGAATAAATATTTATGGACCGAAGAGACCAAAGAACTGAAAGGAGTAATATGGTATAAAAATTTCCGTGTTCTTTGCCTCATCCTTTTTATACTCTGTGTATTGGAGTATCTCTTTTTCTTATAAATAGCCTTACAATAAAAAACGGATATGAAAAGACATTTTTCACTTGCCGGACTCAACTGGGAATTGGTAGGAACCAAGCCCTATTATTGGAAGCTGGACAGACAGATGGAACAAATGAAAATCACTCAGCCGGAAGAAAAAACAGTTCCGGCTCCTGTTCCAGGTTCGGTTCAACAAGCATTATTCAATGCTGGTATTCTACCCGATTGGAATATCGGCACCAACTATCGCCAGTGTGAATGGGTTGAGAATCGGCACTGGCTTTATTTTCTCGATCTGCCCGACAGAATTGTACAACATGAAAAGAATGAACGGGTAAGCCTCTGCTTTTTAGGCCTTGACAACTGTGGAGAGATATGGCTCAACGGGCAATTGATAGGAGTTTTCGAAACTGCTTATCATAGCCATTGTTTTGATATTACAGACAAAATACAATTAAGCAACAACCGTCTTTGCATTCTCTTTACCAGTCCCGAACGTTACGAGGGACAAGTATACTGGACGTCTCGTACACAGATAGTAAAACCACGGTTTTACTATAACTGGGATTGGTGTCCCCGCATTGTCCAAACAGGTATCTGGGATGACCTTTTCATTGAAATAACCGATGACTACCTATTACCGGACATTTATACGTATACAGAATTATTACCCGACCTCACAACAGGAGTAATTCACATTAGGATAAGTGGGAAGAATGAACAAAAAGGAGATATCAATATTTGCCTGTCCGAAACAGATGGGCGAATAATTACGGAACTTCGCATCTGTAGCAACGAACTTGTGCCCAATAAAATGAATTGTTTTACCGTTAATATTCCCAATATCAATCGTTGGAATATTAACAACCAAGGTTCCCAAACTTTATATAATCTTCGTTGTACATCCTTCGACCCGGAAAACAATCCACATGACCAATGGCAACGGCCTGTCGGGTTCCGGCGTATAGAATGGAAATCATGTGCCAATGCTTCTCCCGAAGCTACCCCATGGCTTTGTTGTATAAATGGTATTGACACATTTCTACAGGGGGTCAATTGGACTCCTCTTCGTGTACTTTTTGCGGATGTCGACGAATCACTCTACCGGGAACGACTCTTACAATATAAAGAACTGGGGTTTAACATACTACGTGTATGGGGAGGTGCTATCCTCGAAAAAGAGTGTTTTTATAGGCTATGTGATGAATTCGGTTTGCTGGTTTGGCAAGAATTTCCTTTGTCGTCATCGGGTATTAATAATACTCCTCCGGACGACTCCGAGCGAATCGGACGAATGAAAGATATTGTTGACGAATACATACTTCGACGCCACTATCATCCTTCACTTGTCATATGGAGTGGAGGTAACGAATTGTATGACGAAGCCAATGAACATCCACTGAATTTCGAGCATGCCATGCTAAAAGCCATTGCGCGGACAGTAGAAGAAAAAGATCCGTTCCATCGCTTACTACCAGCTTCGCCGTCAGGTCCGGTGATATACAACGATCCAAAGCATTATGGGCGCGGTATTCAATGGGATGTACATGGGCCTTGGACACTACCTGAAGAGCCTATAGATAAATTTATGAGTAACATACGGAGTTATTGGCAAAATTCTGACGCTTTGCTCCATTCTGAGGCCGGAGTGAACGGAGCTTCACCGGTAAGCCTTATAAAGCGTTATTGCGGTAGTTATCAACCTCTGCCGATATCTGTCGATAATCCCATTTGGGCACAGTTTTCATGGTGGATGGAAGAAGATGCTTTTCGAAAAGCACATCAAGGCAATGCTCCTGTCAGTATTGAAGAATATGTGGAGTGGAGTCAGGAAAGGCAATGTTGCGGTTTATCCATTGCATTGACTGAGGCAAAACGCCGTTTCCCTGCATGTGGAGGGTTTTTAATCTGGATGGGACACGACTGCTTTCCCTGTCCTTCCAACACTTCTATTATCGATTACGAGGGAAATTTAAAACCTGCAGCTCAATCTTTTTATGAAATAATGAAATTAAAAACTCAAAACTCCAATTAACTTATGAATCTTATCCTAAAAACTGTAATATACTTGGCGATGAGTAGCTGTATTTGCCTGTCTTGTACTAACGGGAAGAATTTTGATAAAGAAATTAATTCCTACAATTATATTATCGGAACGCAAACCGTCGGAGCAAAATATAAATTTACCGAAGAGACGAATTTGGTAGAAACAGCCGTGGAAATCCGTAAAATGGGTTCCAATTTACTAAAAATGAGTCTGAGTCCACGATATTACTGGGAAAATTATGATATCCCTTACCAACCGGAAATAAAAAGCCTCAAGGATTTAGCCCAAGAAAAGTCAGTAGCCCAAGTGTTCAATATGGATTTTACATATTACCAGATATGGATATATGAATTTTCACAATATACACAAGAACCCAAAGGCGAAAAACGAGATGAATACCAAATTAAATTTATTGATGGACTGAGTGACGAATATGCTGATAAATCATATAGAGAAATCTATGACTTAGCCTGCTATCTATTAAGAAAGTATTCGGGAACGGGAAAAGTTTTCTATCTTGGTAATTGGGAAGGAGACTGGCATCTGCGTTGGGATTACAATCGGGACAAACCTGCAAATCCGCGTACAGTCGAAGGAATGACACGTTGGCTCAATGTCCGCCAAAAAGCCATTGATGATGCCAAACGGGATACTCCACATAGTAATATAGAAATGTATCATTATGTAGAGGTAAACCTTTCGGACCTTGCTGTAAAAGGAGACACTTGCGTCGTTAATACCATTTTGCCACAAATCAATCCCGATTATGTCTCTTTTTCTTCTTATACAGCAACCAATCCTCCTGCAACAGAAGCAGCTATGGATTCAACTCTTACAATACACCTTAACCACATAGCTTCGAAAATGAAGCCAAAGACTGGGATACAAGGAAAGCGTCTTTTCATTGGTGAGTATGGTTGGAGCGAAGCTGCTTATTCGCAGGAAGAAATAGACCAACGTGCCAAATGGGTAATAAAAACAGCAATGAAATGGGGATGTCCTTTTATCCTTTTCTGGGAAATGTACAACAATGAATTAAATGATGACGGTTCCAACCGCGGTTTTTGGCTAATCGACCAAAAAGGAAGTAAAACTCCTCTTTATTATACATATCAGAAATTCTATATTGAAAGCCGTGAGTGGATAATAAACTTCACACAAAAGCAGAATCGGATGCCTTCTCAAGAAGAATTTCTTAAGGCCGCTATCAGTTTTGAAGCACTAAAATAGAACCGGATATTTATGGAAAAACTATTTAAGCAGACATTGGGAATTATTATATTCTGCAGCATCTCCTTCATGGTATCCGCGCAGGGGTTACTGCCTTATCAAAATAAGAGTATCCCTTTGGAAGAACGTCTGCATGACCTCGTATCACGTATGACACTGGAAGAGAAATGTGCTCAATTACTACATGATTCACCTGCAATTCCACGATTGGGAATTGCCGAATATAATTGGTGGAGCGAAGGACTTCATGGGGTAGCCCGATTCGGACGTACCACTGTATTTCCCCAGCCTATTGCACTTGCCGCCACATTCGATACTAAATTGATTTACCGTCTGGCTGTAGCAATATCCGATGAGGCACGTGCTAAATTCAATGCTGCACAAGCAATGGAAAACCGTACCCAATACACCGGGCTGACATTCTGGTCACCTAATATAAATATTTTCCGGGACCCACGCTGGGGAAGAGGAATGGAGACATGGGGTGAAGATCCCTGGCTTACCTCGCAAATGGGAATTGCTTTTGTTAAAGGTATGCAAGGAGACAATCCACACTACCTAAAAACAGCGGCTTGCATGAAACATTTTGCGGTTCATAGTGGACCGGAAGGCGAACGACATAACTTTAATGCCGAACCTCCAATGAAGGATTTATATGAGACCTATCTTCCGGCATTCGAAGCATTGGTCAAAGAAGCCCATGTTGAAGCAACTATGGGGGCTTATTCGGCACTTTACGGACAACCAACCTGTGCCAACGACCTGCTTAATCATTTATTACGCGAAGATTGGGGATTTAAAGGGCATGTCGTATCGGATTGCTGGGCCATACAAGACTTTCATTTAGGGCATAAGGTGACGAAAACTCCCGAAGAATCTGCCGCCCTTGCCATACATAGGGGAATCGATTTGAATTGTGGAGATACTTACCGGGCCTTGCCAAATGCAGTAAAGCAAGGATTGGTAGATGAAAAAGATATTGATCGCGCTGTAACCAATATATATCGTACCCGTTTTAAACTGGGCTTTTTCGATGCGAAAGAAGATTGTCCTTATAATGCGATTCCGTTATCCGCTGTGGGAAACCGGGAACATAAGATGCTGGCACTCGAAGCTGCGCAGAAGTCTATCGTATTATTAAAAAATTCTCTTTCTTCAAAAAACAACATGCCAACCCTTCCACTTTCTCCCCAAATAAAACGTCTCTATCTACTCGGTCCTCATGCTTCAGATGTCGATGTGCTGTTAGGCAATTACAACGGGCAAACAGGAGAAGCACGTACTATTCTGGAAGGAATTACTGCCAAAGTGGACTTAGGAACCCGACTGGAATATCGTAAAGGATTTACATATAATCAGGAAAATAAGAATAGTGAGAACTGGGCATTTACTGACTCGCGTGGCTCGGATGCAGTAATAGCCGTTATCGGGTTAAGTACATTATCTGAAGGGGAAGAGGGGGAAGCCATTGCCTCAGACTTTCATAGTGACCGTAAAGATATCACCCTGCCGGCTACACAACTAAAATATTTACGCGAGTTGCGCGAAACGATCAAAGATACCCCACTGATCGTTGTCGTTACGGGAGGAAGTCCTGTCGATTTACGAGAGGTTTACCAATTATCCGACGCATTATTATTTGTTTGGTATCCGGGTGAGCAAGGAGGCGATGCTCTGGCAAACATATTATTCGGAGAAGTATCTCCTTCAGGTAAGTTGCCCATTACTTTTCCAATGGATGAGAATCAACTTCCGGATTATAAAAGCTATTCTATGGAAGGAAGGACCTATAAATATTCTACCGTTACCCCTATGTTCCCGTTTGGTTTCGGATTGGGTTACAGCACCATTGAATTAAGCAATTTAAAGATCAAAGTACTCCCGGCATACTCTCAGAAACAGAAGTCGGCTTTATACCTTACTCTGACCGATACTCTGGTGGTGTCCTTTTCCGTCCGCAATCCCGGAAGTGTTCTTGCGGAAGAAGTCATACAACTATATCAACAGACTAAAAACGCTAAATTCCGGACTCCGCAATTCGATTTGAAAGATTTTATGCGTATCCGAATTAATCCTGGTAAAGAAAATCAGTACTCTTTCCGTATTCCTGCTGCCCGCTTTTCGGATTTCAATATGGAAGGACATCGCATGCTGGTACCGGGAACACATAAACTTTTTG
The DNA here is from genome assembly GCF_034654355.2 of Bacteroides mucinivorans. NCBI lineage: Bacteria > Pseudomonadati > Bacteroidota > Bacteroidia > Bacteroidales > Bacteroidaceae > Bacteroides > Bacteroides mucinivorans. Next base: position 62,566 of record NZ_CP178179.1, read on the forward strand.
TTTCCACTTCTTTACCCATTGCCCGGAGTCTAGAATTAGGTACGACTCCTTGGTTGGAAGGAGAAATAACAGTAAAATAGGCCAAGCATAGCAATATTCGCTCACTGAATCGTAAGTATGTTGAAAGATATAATCGTCTCCTTGCCAATCCTAAAAATGAAAAGCTATAATTTAGTAGATGGTCATCTTATTCATATTTCTTTCCCTATAATCCGTCGGTGTTGAACCTTTTTTCTTCTTAAAAATGCGATTAAAATTGGAAATATTATTGAAGCCACAATTATATGAAATCTCTGATATGGTATTTGTCGTTTCCAATAACATACGGGCGGCTTCACCAACACGCAAGTCATTCAGAAAATCAATAAAGCTCTTTTGAGTCCGCTTTTTAAAGAAATGACAAAATCCTGATTCTGTCATATTAATAAGTTTGGCAACTTCTCCGACAGTGATTCTTTTACTATAGTTCTTTTGTAGATACTGATGTATGATTTTAATGCGTCTACTTTTTACCTCATAATGATTCTGAGTAAAATTCGGACTACACAATACCCGTTTATCAGGCGAAATAGCAAGCTCATTCAAAATAATCAGAAAATCGATTACCGAATCAAAGCCCCTTTTGTCCGCCAAAGCAAGCAGACGAGGCAAAATACGTTTTTGTTCCGCTTCTGAAAAGACGATACCACGTGCAGAGAGATCGAGTAACTCCTTTACCGGACGAAAAAGATTTTTGTTGATAAAAGAAGAACCAAACAATTCAGAACTAAACTGTATTGTAATAACATGAGTACGAAACTCTGTATCAGCCTCCCAGGCATGAAAAGTATTTGGACCAATCAGTACCAGATCCGAACCATTGATATTTTCCACTGAGTCGCCTACAATACGTTTTCCTTCAAAATGTTCCACCATATTAAGTTCGAACTCATAATGATAATGAGTAGGAAAATCAAATCCTGCGGTCGGGTGGTTTAATAAGACGAAAAAATCATCGTTATTAATGGGGGTTATTTCCCGAATAATGCGTTTCATTATATCAGTATTTTATAGATTAATATGGTTACAATATTACGTCTTTTTATTTAAATCCCAAATAAAAAGCAAAATAGTATCATGCTTATGCCGTAAAGTATTCATATAGATATAGCTAAAGCCCTAACTTTGCGACTATAATACCATTCATGAAAAAACATACTATATATTATGAGACAGGATACTCTATTAAGAGCAGAAGAAAGCTGCTTGTTTATAGTGGCATTTTCACTTTGTCAAAATCTTATTGAAATATGAATAAAACATTAGGTTGGAAGATTGTTTTTGGAATCACCTTTGGATGGTGGCTCTGTGTCGGAATGATGGCACAGACCACTGATTCCATTGCTTATTGGAACACGCACACACAACTCACCCCTTGGCGTATGCCTATGATAAATGCTCCGGTAGAATATATTGATCTTGATCAGGACGGCGACCCGGACATACTTATTACCCGCATATTTGGTGATATCCCGGTTATGTGGATAGACGATAATGACAATATGGAATATGGAGATACCGAAGGAGATATGATAGATGACTGTCTGCTGATAGATCTCAATCGCGATGGAGTATTCGGTGGCCCTATGGATTTATGTATTGACTGGGTTGATGAGAACAACGATGGGATTGCCGATCTTCAAGTGGTGGTATCTAATGGAAAAGGAGAGAAATTCGGTTATTTCGATTGGGGTGCCGATTTCATGTATATCATAGATTTTAACGAGAAAGATGGAATTCATAATTATATTGATTGGAACCAGATCCGATTAATGTGTTGGGCACACAGTGGGCATTGCAATTTCTTTACCGACTATCACGGTAATACGCTCTTTCTAAAGATGCATGCTTCAACTTTCAATATTGCTGATTTGAGGTATAATTGGGAAAATCCTTTTATCTTTTTCGATCAGGATGGCGATGGATTATCAGAATTCTCGATTCGAATGGTGGATACTCCTTATTTTCGTCCTAAAGAAGGAAATTCGCCACATTTTAAAGATATAGACGAACGTTATGAAATTCAATTTACTCAGAAAATAGATTGGGCTGCCCTGTCATGGGATCTGGACAATGACAACTGTCCCGGTAATGAGTTCGATTTTGATATGAGCCTCCATTTTAGAGGAGAAGGATTCGATTATTCAGATCAGGTACATACTTTCAAAAAACTCCGTGGATTACCCGAAGCGGATAAACTTATTTACGACCCACGCTGGCGACAGCAAACTGAACTAATTTATCCTGACCCGAAAAAAGCACTGGAATTACTTTTTAAACGTGGAAAAGGAAAATACGACCAATGTTGGTTTGTGTTCGATGAAGATGACGATTGTAATCGTTGGGAAAGGGTAGAATTTTATGAGCCCAAAGATTTATATGCCATTGGTCTGCACAAGGGAGGACTGGACAACAATGCCCAATCGGATGCAATAGGTGACCGCGGAGAATGGGATTTGGATAATTCAGGTGAAGGAAGTCTTTATGTGGGAACTTTCGATGGGCGTATACATCTTTATGGGGCAGAATGGGGATGTTGGCGAATTGACCAGACAGCCTACAATTTTCAAGGTTTCGGAGGGTTATACGACAAATGGAATTATTTTCGCATGAATCCCGATCCGGAGAAATTTGGTTTGGTAAAATATACCGATACCGATAATAATGGATTCATTGATCTTATAGAATATGACTTGGATGGTGACCGGCATTTTGAAGAACGCATTTCTTTACTGGAACTGGGTATTGACGACCGGAATACAATTATCGATACTTCCAGACAGTCGTATGATGATATGCATAGACTTTTTAAAACCGTATCAGATAATATGTGGAAACAGGCGGAAGAAGTAGTTGAGATTGCTAAAAAGCAACGCCTTAATGTAGAATGGTATAATTTTTACCGTCATCCACGTTCAGTAAAAGAACGTTATCAATATGGCTATTGGCTTGCATTCTACCTCTATCATGATATGAAACAGGTGGCCTTACAGAAAGGGGATAAAGAACTGGCCCAGAAAATAGATAAAGCATACTATTCAAAAAACTGGAATTCATTTTAAACAGGTACGATCATGAAAAAAGTCAAATTAATATTGTTAGTATTCAAAATTATCATAGTTATACCCAGTTTGGCTTCAAACAATTTATATTTAGCTTTTCCTTTTTCAGACCATGGCGTACTACAACAAGAAAAACCAATCCCTATTTGGGGAAAAGCACTCCCAAATGCTACTGTAGTGGCCGAAATAGGAGATAATCGGGGATATGGTCGTGCAGACAGTAGCGGAAAATGGCTTCTTTATCTACCTGCCTGTTCCGCAGGAGGACCTTATGAACTAATTGTAAAAAGTAATAATGAACAAATAAAAAGAAAAGACATTTATATTGGCGAAGTATGGCTCGCATCAGGACAATCCAATATGGCTTGGAAAATGCAAAACGGAGTAGGTCCGAATACAGATCAAGATATATCCGATGCAAATTATCCACAGATACGTTTTCTTAACGTACCAAACGAAACCCACTCCACTCCCATAGAAAAACTTGCACCCGTTGATTGGGAAGTTTGTACACCGGAACATGTCAAAGGTTTTTCTGCTATCGCGTATTATTTTGCACGGGAACTTTATCAACATCACAACGTACCGATAGGTATTATCTCCGCATCCTGGGGAGCTACTGATATTGAGGCCTGGATGAGTGCTGACGTACTCCGGACCCATAATGCATATACCAAATGGGTTGAAGAATTCGACACGGATAGCCTAAAATGGCAGAATTATGTATGCCAAAGCCAGAAGAATGACCGTATACGTGACAGTATCGCTACACATGCAAATCATGGTATTCGTAAGAAAGTATTCAGCCCCAATTATAAAGATGATGATTGGTTGACGGTGGATACTCCTGTAAATACGAATAAGATGAAACTCAATAATTATTGGGGGGTGACATGGTTACGTACGGACTTTGAAGTTCCAGCCAATCTCTCCAAACAATCTTTATTGCTTGACGGAAGTATCAATGTACAAAACATTGAACTTTGGTTGAATGGAACCAAACTAACTCCACTACCTAGCAAAAAGTTCGAATTTCCCGCACGCCTGTTAAAACGCAAAAACCAGCTTACAGCACGCGTAGTAATCCATTGGGGCAGTGCCTGGCTTGGTACTGACGAGCAGCCTCTCATTCTTACCACGCAAAACGGTATGCAATCATTCAGGTTGGATAATCCATGGAAATTTAATGCTACACTTGAACCAGAATTACCAGGCTGGCAAAACTATTATAATACTCATACCGTAATTTACAATGCAATGATTCACCCGTTAATGCCTTATAGTATGCGCGGAATTTTTTGGTATCAGGGAGAAAATAATGTAGGAAAGGCCAAGCAATATCAAAGTCTGTTACCTAAACTGATAGAAAGTTGGCGGATTGGTTTCAAGCAGGGTAATTTACCATTTATTACTATTCAATTGGCAAATTATATGAAACGAGCATCCGAGCCTTTAGAGTCTAAATGGGCAGAATTGCGTGAGGCCCAAGCCATGTCATTACGCTATCCTAATACGGGATTAGTTACTACAATTGATATTGGTGAAACAAACGATATTCATCCACGTAATAAACTTGATGTAGGGCGGAGACTTTATCAGCAGGCACAGTCACTTGTCTATGATGCTTCGATCATTGGAAGGGGACCCACCTTCCGTAAAATGGAAATTGAAGGAGATAAAATCCGTATTTATTTCGATAATGTTTCCGGCGGATTAAAAACAAAAGATGGAAATCAACCCAAATCGTTTGCAATAGCTGGAAGTGATCAGCAGTTTTATTGGACTGATACGGCATACATAGAAGGAGAAACGATTGTTGTATATTCTGACAAAGTACCCAATCCGGTATCGTTACGTTACGGTTGGGCTGATAATCCCGAAGTAAACTTATATAATTCCGACGATTTACCGGCTGTACCATTTCGTACAGACAATTGGAACTAAAAAAGTATAACTTAAAGGATTTGTATTACTAATATTTCGGACAGATACGTATTCCATATCTTTTATATAATTTACCCCGGATAGGAACATGAATTCTTGATAATAATACTTATCGGTATTCGTCAGTCCATTTTTTATAGTGTATATTTCACTTTTATAGTCTAAAATCACATATACGATTCTTCCATTATGTTTTTATATATGAATGAAAATTTCTGCACTCTTAAATCATAATATTATTCTGCAAAAGTAAATTGGCAAAATAGTATATTGTTTGAGCAAAATATGTCCATATTGACTTTAACTTTTACCGTAATTTTGTATTGTACAAGTTAGTATGCAATACAAAAATTCCTCAAAACTAATATTATGAAAAGAAAAATTGAATCAATCTTATTCCTTTTCTCAATGTTGCTGAATGTATGTTCATGCAATTCGGTTAAAAATGAAATGAAATGCCTGACGGATAAAGAAATTTTATCCATTATCAATGAACACAAACCTACCAATAAATATCCGGTTCCAACAGATATGTATAAACGTCTTGGAGCTACTCACGTCGGTGGCAAATATTACTTCACTAAAGAACCTTATATTATAGAGGGATGCCAAAAAATGCAAGAAATGGGATATGGAGTGGTAAAGCTATGGTTTAATAAAGGAGGAGGGGGATATCCGTATAACTCAAACTGGAGTTTACCCAAAGAATTTACTTTAAAACAATTGGCAGAACACCCATATTACAAGACGTGTTTTGATATGTCTTTTAGTACAATTGCATTGAGTATCCCTGGAGCCGGAGTCAATACGACTGATAAAACAGCTATTCAGGAAGAGGATGAAATTTATGAACTTTCTAAATATCTACTTGAGCAATATAAAAATAAGGAAATTGAATTTATACTACATAATTGGGAGGGTGATTGGATTATGCGCGGAGGAACAGGAGATGAGGCTCGTTGGTCACGTAAAGCCGGTGAACTTATTAAAGCTGTAGATGGAGATCGTTACACAGTTCTTGTTCCTTCGGATTCGATTCAACGTATCAATAGTATGATAAAATGGTTCAATGCCCGCCAAAGAGGCGTAGAAAGGGCACGTTCGGAAATACGGTACTCTAAATGCAAAATATACCATGCGATTGAAGCCAATAAAGTGATGGATAGCATGAATGGTATTCCTGGCATTATCAATTCGGTACTTTCACAAGTTCGGGTAGATATGGTATCGTGGTCATGTTATGATGCTCTTTCTACAACGGGATTGGATGAGGGGATAAACCTTTATAAAGGTATTGAATTTATAAAACAAAATTTTACTCCAAGTGCATATATGAATAAAGAGAAGAAAGTATTTCTTGGAGAAATCGGTATACCTGAACAACGGTATGAAGGTCTGACTACTAAGGAGGTTATAGTAGCTAACTGGGATACTTATATAGCTGTATGCCTATCACTCAACGTACCTTATATAATTCAGTGGGAACTTTACTGTAATGAGCCTAAAAACGAAGAATTAAGAAAACTGAATGATACACGAAAGACCGATGAAATGAGGGGATTCTGGCTTATCCGTCCGGATGGATCTAAAAGTTTTGCGGCTAATTATTTTGATTGCTTGATGCATAATCCAACTTTATTATATAGATAAAAGAACTTGGAGAATAATCAAAGCAAAATAATACAATAGTTGAACTGAATAGTGGAATGTGTCAATATTCTAATCCACTATCTTTGTCATAAAGTAATTTATATTTGTTTAATTTTTAAACTTTTACATTTCATGAAAAAAATTACAAAAGTATTGCTGGTTGCAATTTGTATCTTAACAGTAAATTCTTTTACTGTCGATGCAGAACAAATTATCCGTTATGTGAAGCAAGATGCTACAGGCAACGGAACGTCTTGGGAAAATGCTTCGGGTGACTTACAAGCCATGGTAGATGAAGTAGAGGCTAATGCAGATAAAGGAGAAGTACGGGTAGCTGCCGGTACTTATTACGGAGGTTTCCTTATGAAAGACGGAGTTAATGTATATGGGGCATATTCCGCAGTTGACAATGGAATAAGAGATTTGAAAAATAATAAAACTTATTTGGATGGAGAGAAAAAATCACGTGTCCTTTTTCAAAATCAGGATATATTATTCCAATATACAACAACTTGGGACGGTTTTTATATTCAAAATGGAAATGACTTAGGAGCGGGAGCGTTTATATCTTATCGTTCAGTCCTTTCAAATTGTGTCATTCGTAATAACACTACCGAAGGAAAAGCCTGGCAAAAAGGCGGAGGTGTAGCCATGAAAAAATGTCAGGCAGCAGGTGCTCCTGGTATAGCGGGTTGTCTTTACAACTGTGTTATTATTAATAATCATGCTGGTGACGAAGGTGGAGGTATATTTATTGAAAACGGTTCGGTAGGCGACGTTATAAATTGTGTTATTGCCAATAATACTTCGGATAGTAGTTGTGGAGGTTTATTCTTGGGTGATTGGAATGGCTGGAGCTGTATTCAAAATAATATTATTATTGGTAATGAAGGCGGAGTTTCACAACTTTATCAAAAACAAGGTCCATTACTGGCAACGTTTAATAATCTCATACAAGAAGAAGGTGCAGAAGCTATTAAAGGTTATGACCCAACAGCTAAAGATGACTATCTAACAAATTATTTCAAAGACAATCTGATTTCTGCTAATTATTCTTTAGATGATATTTTCGTGAAACCCACTTCTTTTAGTGGTGTAGAATTACTGGAAGGTGATTGGGATGAAATTTCAAATTCAGACTGGAGCTTGAAAGAAGGTTCAGTTTGCATAAATACCGGAACAGACAGAAACATTCCTATTCGAATTAATGGAGCCAATCCTAATACTCAATCTTATTCCGATGTATTCATTACCGACATATGTGGAAATAAGAGAATAAGTGGAATAGCCCCCGATATGGGAGCTTATGAATACGGTTCTGTTCTAAGTGGATTAAAAGATGTAGTAACGTTGGATATTCAAATATCTTTAGTAAATGATATATTACATCTCGAAGGTATACAGAATACTGATAAAGTGACTATTGTTAATAGCCTTGGGATGATGATTTATAACAAGACAAATGCAGAATACAATATACCCCTTTTAAATGCAGGGCTCTATATAATAAAAGTCGAACGTGGAAACGAATCTGTTGTATGTAAAATTTTAAAATAAATTTATTGTAAAGCAAAGGAGGGTGATCTCCGTGTGAACCACTCTTTTGCTTTTTCTTAAATCTACTGATATGAGAATATTTTATCCCTTCATATTTCTATTTTTTCTTCTTGCATGTAAAGATAACGTTACAGATAATGGGAATGATACTCAAATTCCAACAATAGAGAAGATCTCACCTCTTTCTGGAAGATCAGGCACGCAAGTTACGATTACCGGAAATAATTTTGCTGAAAATTTTGCGTATGAATTAGTTCTACTGGGTGAAAACGAAATCATTCCATCTGGAGGCGATGAAAATACAATCACTTTCGTGATCCCTACCCATATTACATCAGGTAATTATCCTATTAAAATAAAGTTAGGTGGGAAAGAGTTCGAAAGTAATTACTCATTCAATGTAGAGAAAGAGTCGGACGAACCGATTTCCGATAAAATTCCCATCGATAAAAACAGTGTTACAAAAGGTTTCTTAAAAGCAGGAGTAGAAGGTATCCATCCCAGATTATTCTATAACGAAGCACGAATTGCTGAAATTATGAGTGTGGTGAATGGCGACCGAAAATTTGCGGCAAGAACTTATGCAGATATCATAAATCAAGCCAAAAATTTACTCTCAGCACCACTCAAAGTTTGGAAATTGGATGATGCTAATTTAAGAATAAGTACAATCCATGAAATAGGTAATACCGATTTACCGGTTTTATCTTTAGCCTATCTATTCACAAAAGATGTGAAGTATGCAGAACGTTGTTATAGACAAATGCAGTCTATGTGCAGTTGGAAAGATTGGAGGGCCTCACGCCATTTTCTCGATACCGGAATTGGAGCACGCGGATTTGCAATGGCCTATGACGCAATTTATGACTATTTAAATGATAAACAAAGAAGTGAGCTAATTGACGGACTTCGTCGTCTGGCACTGGAACCGGGTAAAATACAAATAGAAACCGGACAAGGACAAGCATGGGCTTGGTATAATAGTAATAACAACTGGAACGGAATATGCAATGGAGGACTTATCTGTGCGGCATTAGCTGTCTATGAATCAGATCCCGACTTCATGAGCCAGCTGATTGCCTTAGCTGCAAATAAAATGATGATATATATGCAATCTTTCGAACCGGATGGGGCCAGTGAAGAAGGACTGATGTATTGGTCCTACGGATTAACCAACGCATTCCTGGCATTGGAAGCTATGCAGCGAAACCTGACAACAACTTATGGATTAACAGATTTAAACGGTATTTCAAAAACAGGTTGGTTTCCATATAATGTATCCGGACCAGTAGGAACAGCAACCTTTGGGGATGATTATTTATACTACGGTAAAACAAATAAATTCCTATCCTATTTTTGGTTTGCTCACTTTTTTAACGATCCCAATCTGGCTAAGAAACATTACGACGAATGTATAAGTCGCCAAGGAATGATGAATGGATACCATGACCTTTTGTTCTATTATCCGGAATTAGTTAACCAGGGAATAGTCAGCGAAATCCCATTACAAGGGTATGTTAAAGGGGCGGATTATATGTATATCAACCAGAATAATTCAGATATTAATTCGTTTTATGTGGGTATGCATGGGGGAGATAACAGTGCCAGTCACGGGCATTTAGATGCCGGTTCATTCTATGTTCAGGCTAATGGAGAATGCATTTTTATCGGTAGTCTGGGTACAACAAATCCTTATCCTGCTGATTACTTTGATGAAACTGCACCTTATTATGAAAGTAATTCCACTACTACAGCCAGTTCTCCCGGGCGATTCTATTATTACAGAGTCCGTACTGAAGGAAAAAGTTGTTTGGTTGTCAATCCAGATGCCCGTCCGGAACAAAATCCGAAGGGGATAGCTCGTCTGACCAATCAAAATTCCGGAAATAATAGTGGTTTCTATATATTAGATATGAGTGATATATACAAACGTGATATGAACAAATATATACGGGGAATTAAGCTAAACAGGGTAACTCAAACTATTACTATTCAAGATGAATTTACTCCTAAAAAAAATGGTTCAACCGTATATTGGCTTGGGCATACTCCACAAACGGGAAGTATGACTCTTTCAAATGATAAAAAAGTGGCAACTTGTCTCAAGAGTGGTAAGAGTACTATTATAAGAATAGTTTCACCCGCAGATGCAGCATTCGAAATTGTAAATAACACAGAAACAGATATCAACTATTTGGACGAAACACGTCCCATTTTTTCATCAATTATGAAACAAAAAAATCAAATAAATAAATGGTATGGCAAATTACAGATTAAACTACAAAATGTAAGTGGTCCAACTACTATTACTGTGGAAATTACAAATAATAGTGCAAGCAATAATCCCTCTGTTCCGATCAATGAATGGAATTGATAAAATTATAGATTAAAAGTATTTTACCATTATAACTTAATAATATGAATCTGAAACATGTATTAAAACGCAAGTATCTTATATTATTTTGTTTAGTTGCACCTTTAATAGACATAAACGCAGAAGGTTCGGCCAAAGACAATAATATGATTGTACAGCAAAAAGAGACAATGACAGTTACAGGTACCGTAAAAGATGCCACAGGTGAGCCTATAATCGGTGTATCTGTACTGATTAAAGGTACTTCTACAGGAGGTATTACAGACTTGGATGGTAATTTTTCAATTGTTACACCTAAAAAAAGAACTATATTAGTATTTACCTATTTAGGATATAAAACTCAAGAAATAATTGTTGAAAAAAATACTCCTATATTTATAGTTATGGAGGAGGACTCCCAACAGCTTGATGAGGTTGTAGTGGTCGGCTATGGTTCTCAAGCTAAAATATCAGTGACAGGAGCATTAGGATCGGTTAAAAACGAAGAAATATTAAAAGCCCCTGTCGCTAATGCGGGAAATGCTTTAGCGGGGCGCACCACAGGTATTACAACAGTTCAACGTTCGGGTGAGCCAGGACGTGACGATGCGGAAATTTATGTCCGGGGTATAGCAACATTTGCTGATGGTAATGCCAAACCATTAATCTTAGTGGATGGTGTAGAACGTTCTTTATCAGGATTAGACCCCAATGAAATTGAGTCTATAAACGTGATGAAAGACGCATCGTCTACTGCAGTGTTTGGTGTTCGCGGAGCTAATGGTGTTATCATTGTCACTACTAAAACAGGACAGGAAGGGCGTCCAAAGATATCATTGACCAGCAATGTTGCCTTACAAAATCCAATACGGATGCCTAAACTATTAAATGCATATGAATGGGCAAGTTTACGCAATGAAGCTGCATACCAGGACAGTACGGATCCTGAACAGGTAAATTATCCATTTTCTGATTACGATCTCGAACGATATAAAAATGGTGATGATCCTATTTTTCATCCAGATATCAACTGGATGGATTATATGCTGAAAAATGTATCAATACAACATCAGCATAATCTTTCGGTACAAGGAGGGAACAAACGGACTAAATATTATGTATCATTGGGATATTATAATCAGCAGGGTATTTATGAAATGGGAAGTTTCTTCAAAGATTTCAGTGCTAATCCCAAATACAATCGCTACAACGTACGTGCTAATTTGGATTTTAACATTACCAATGATTTTACGATTTCCGTTAAGTCCGGGGTACAAATGACAGAATCTAACTACGCTGGCTCAGATGCAAAAACTATTATGGGAACTATTTTTTCAGCAAATCCTGTTATGTCTCCAGTCACTTTTGATGGTAAAATGATACGAAATGTCCAGGGGCTTGAAAAATGGCAAATATCAAATCCTCCTCTTTATGAAATGCTCAGTAAGGGATTTAATGAAAATTTTACAGCCAGAGCAAACATTGATATAGCAGCTCGATATAAGCTTGACAAGCTCATTAAGGGATTAGCTGTACGAGGGAAAGTTGCTTATGACAACTATTACTATCAAAAAGTTTCCCGTAGCAAACAGATTCCAATGTATGATATTAAGTTAGACCCAAATTCCTCTGTAGAAGAACCTGTGGCTATTATTATACCTAATCAATACGAGGGTCCGGTAAAAACTTCATCAGACTATTATGATAAAAATCGTCGCATTTATGGTGAAGTGGCTTTGGAATACAATAACAATTTTGATGGGCATAACGTGAGTGCCCTGTTCCTCGGTACTGCTGAAAGAACTTATAATGGTAAGAATGAATTACCCTACAATTATCTGGGTTTAGTAGCACGTGCAACTTATAACTATAAATATCGGTATATGGCCGAAATTAATGCCGGTTATAACGGTTCCGAAAATTTTGCCAAAGGAAAACAATTTGGTTTTTTCCCATCTTTTTCCGTTGGCTACGCATTTACAGAAGATGTTTACTTTCCAAAAAACGATATTTTAAGTTTCGGTAAGATACGTGCTTCATATGGATTAGTTGGTAATGATCGTATTGGTGGAGAGCGTTTTTTATTTTTGCCTGATGCTTATATACGAGTATCCAGTCCTGGCTACTATTTCGGAACAGGTCAAACAAAATATAGCGGATATAAAGAATCCAAATTAGGTAACCCTTATGTAACATGGGAAAAAGCCAAAAAAACGAATTTGGGATTGGATTTAAGATTTTTCAAAGACCGTTTAAATTTCAGTGCCGACTATTTCATAGAAAAGCGCTCTAATATTCTTTATTCTCTTAATTTACCTCTCTGGTTTGGTGACCCTTCAATTGTACCTCCCTACAATGTAGGAAGAACAGAGAATAAAGGTTACGAATTTGAATTTGGTTATAAAGATGAAATAAATAGTATAGGACTTACTTATTGGGTAAACGGAAATTATTCTTTTGCAAGAAATAAAATCATTTATAAAGACGAAGCTCCTAAAAAATACCCCGGATTGTATGAAACCGGATCCCGTATAGGACAGCCCAAAGGCTTGATTGCCGAAGGCTTTTATAATACGTGGGAAGAAGTCAATGATCCAGACAGGCCCAGATCAAAATGGGAAGGTAACGGATTACGTCCGGGTGATATAAAGTATAAAGATATTACAGGCGACAATTTCATTGATGAAAATGATAAAGTCAATATTGGTTATCCAAATGTCCCGGAAATTGTATATGGTATTTCTCTTGGATTTCAATGGAAAAACTTTTCTATATCCGCACTATTTCAGGGAGCAGGCCATGTATCAACATATTTGTCGGGAACTGCAGCATGGCCCTTCGTAGCAGGAACAAAAGCGGCTTTCGAAACAGCAAAAGAAAGCTGGACACAAGAAAGATATGAACAAGGATTACCAATTTCTCTTCCCAGATTGAGTGAATCACCGGAAGGAACAAAACACAATTACCAATACTCTACCATGTGGCAGGAGGATGCTTCTTATCTGCGTCTGAAAAATGTGGAAGTTGCTTATCTTTTTAAATTTAGAGAAAAATCACCGGTTCAAAATCTGAGATTATATGTCAATGGGCAGAACCTGTGTACTTGGACAAAGATGTCTTATTTTGATCCTGAAATAGCTGATAGTAACGGAAATGCTTATCCGATGATGCGGGTTTTCAATATGGGAATTAATATTCAGTTTTGATGATATATAATTTAAAGATTGGTATGAATAAATCAAAATATAAAGTGATTACGGCTTTTTTAATAGTCGGTTCACTATCATTCAGTTCATGTTCGGATTTTTTGGAACAACCGGAAGGTAGCGTAATCAATAAAGAATACGTCTTTTCTGATCCGGACAGGGCTATGGAAGCCTTATTCAATGTGTATGCCACTTGCATAGTAGATGGATTTATTACAGGAGAAGGGGGTAGCGGATTTTCCGATGCAGGATGTGTAGATGGCTTATTAATAGGAGCCTGTGATGAAGGAGACCAATATGGAGACTCACATCGTTCTCATCAATTCAACGTAGGTACATGGGGACCTCAGAACCAAGAAGAGTTTAACCTTACACGTGCTATTCAGGGTATGCGAAATGCATCTATTTTCATAGATAATGTCGATAATGTGCCATTAGGTGCGAGTGGTTCTTATAATTGGACAATAGAGCTACGTGAGCAAGTCAGAGCAGAGGCCAAAGTGCTACGGGCATTGATGCATTTTGAAGCTTTCAAACGTTTTGGAGGAATTCCTATTATGGACCAAGCCCCAACTGTGAAGATAGAAAGTGTAAACGGAGTTAACAAGGCCATAGTAGTTCCCTCCGGAACCCGTCAAAGTGTGGAGAGAGTAGTCAATTTTATTGTGCGAAGCTGTGAAGAAGCATACCCGTTTTTAAAAGATGATTTCTGGGGAACATCAGAATACGGACGCGTTCATAAAGGAGTGGCATTAGCACTGAAGTCAAAAACCTTATTATATGCTGCCAGTCCATTGTTCAACACGGATAAACCGTACCTATCATACGGTGACGAAAGAGATTCGTTAATCTGTTATAGAAAGAAAGATCCTACATTGTGGGATAAAGCCGCTACAGCCGGCCGACAAGTCTTAGACTGGGCAAAAGCAAACAATTATGAATTACTGGATGATGGAGGACTGGGTAAAATAGAAAGCTATAATTATGCATCATGCAAACCACTTGATCCAAGAAACAAAGAAACTATCTATTTCGATCGCTCTCATTCATATTATTCGCCATATTTCAACGAAAAGTGGTGGAATTTGGTACGTTTTTGTTGTCCAATTTATTACACATGGGGGAATACCTCACATGCCATGCCTATGAATTTTCTTAAACAGTTCAGAGATCTGGAGGGGAATGATGTAGAACTTCCGCAAGAAGGTAGTTTTATCGAATTTAAAGAAATAATGAAAAAAATGGAACCTCGTCTGCAGGCTTCCATTTGGTGGCCCGGATCAAAATATACGGAAACCGGATTGATGGATGCCAGCCGGGGTGCAGATACTGCTTATTTTGTCTATCAAAAAATGGATAGAGCAGGCAACCTTACACCGGGAGTTTCCGGTTCGGGGCCAATCTTAGGTCCTGGTGTACCCAATGGTCTACATTTTAAAAAATTTATAAATCAAGTAAATGGTACCAATGCCACACTTGATATAAACTGGCCCATTTTCCGATTGAGTGAAATGTATCTAAACTATGCCGAAGCATTGAACGAAAGTACCACTGACCGAAATATCACCGAAATGCTAAATGCACTCAATGAAGTAAGAGTACGCGGCGGGCTTCCTAAAATAAAAAATGACTTAGGTTATGAAGATATGAAAAAAGAAATTCGCCGTGAAAGAGCAGTCGAGCTATATGCAGAAGAGCATCGCTTCTTTGACGTTCGACGCTGGTTAATTGCCGGAGAAGAGGGGATTATGAAAGGTGAATTTTATACATTCAGCTTAAAGGAAAAAGCATATAATAAATACAAAGTTCCGCAAGAAAGCTGGACGGCTCAGCAAAAGAAAGATAATGACAGCTGGCTGTACTACGCCATTGAACCTTTTGAAAATAGAATTTGGGAAGATAAAATGTATCTATATCCTTTCCCTCAAGATGAAGTTAACAAAGGAATTATTGTGCAAAATCCCGGTTGGGAGTTATAAATGGATGTTAAATACTAAATTCAAGAATGCTCAATGAAAACTATATGTAACTATATAAATTTTTTATTTGTTCTATGTTTGCCTGTGACTCTATTAGCTCAGAAGGCGGAAAACGTAGATACGATTAAAACACAGTTCGCAGAAAAGAACTTCTTAGAACATAAAGTCATGGAACCCTACCGAGGGGAAATCTCAAGACAACACTCAACACATTCTGCCACATCTGTCAGTGGAGAGGAACTGAAACCAATGTATAGCTCTAATCTAGGATATGCTTTATCAGGAAAATTAGCAGGTCTACATGTCGTTCAGAAAGGAGGTTCACAAGGAAATACCGATGCCCCTGATTTAATGATACGTGGCAGACAAACATTTCAGGATAATGGAATCCTGATACTGGTAGATGGAGTAGAAACAAAGTGGTCGAACTTGCTCGTTGACGAAATAGAATCTGTAACTCTTTTAAAAGATGCAGCATCTCTTGTTTTATATGGTCAAAGAGGTGCTAATGGGGTATTGTTGATCACAACAAAACGAGGAATAAACAATGAAAAAGTAAAAATCAGTTTATCAACCCGTTTCGGATGGCAACAAGCTACTCAACTACCGGAATTATTAGGAAATGGCGATTATGCAGAACTTTATAATGAAGCAATGAAAAGTGATGGAAAAGATATCTCGAACGGATATTTTAAAAACCAACAAATTGTAGATTATTTCAAAAGCCAAAAATATCCTTATTTATATCCGGATGTCAATTGGTATGACGAAGTATTAAAAAAGTCTGCTTTTGTTCATAATTACGCTTTAACGTTTTCGGGAGGAAACAATTTTGCTAAATATTATGCTGCATTAGGTTTCATGGATACACAAGGATTATACGCGCATACAAATGGGACTACAAATTCTAATTATGATTTAAAGCGATATAATATACGGACGAATATCGATTTACAACTAACAAAGTGGCTAAGTTCGGAAGTAAAATTCAGAGGAGTAATTGAAGATAAAATCTTCCCGAATGCTGATGAAAATACAATCTGGAAGACAATGGGGGTATTTCTACCATATGCAGTACATACTCCATCCGGGGCATGGGGCGGTGTTGAAAAATATGCAGAAAATCCAGTAGCTGCCATACAGCAAAAAGGATATAAATCAATCAATGAAAGAACAATTGATACCAGTGTTAAAATGATAGCCAATTTAGAATCTCTTACACCGGGATTATCTATTTATGGACAAATAGGCTTTAGCAATAACTATTATATGACTTTCGATAAAGTACGCGGATTAGCATATGAAGAGTTAACTCCTCGCCCTGATAAAATTATTCCGGGTATAACACCTGAAAATGAGATGCCATATGATGTTACAGCCCGGGGAAGTGAAGGAAGCTTCTCACATTCACAAAATTCAGGAACACAATGGAATCGGACAACAATTATGGCAGGAGCCGACTATAGCCATTATTTTAATAAACATCAAATAGATATTTCGTTAAACTACTTTCAGGAATTATACAAAGCCGCCGGGAATCAAATGCCTTATGCTAAACAGAATATTTTAGGAAGAGCGAACTATAGTTACAATAATCGTTATTTCGGAGGTTTTGCCATATCTTATTCCGGTTCTGAAAACTTCCCTGTCAATCATCGTTTTGGAGTATTCCCCGCTTTTTCCGCTGGTTGGATAATCTCAAATGAAGAATTTATGAGACATAATACCATTTTGACATTCTTTAAATTAAAATCTTCCATAGGACTTGTAGGAAATGACCGTACAGGTTCCGTAGGACGATTTATCTATCAACAGAATTATGTAAGTGGAGGGAATTATCTATTCGGAGAGAATCTGGATCAAAGTCCCGGATTATATAAAGAAGGTATACTTGCCAATCCTTTCGTGACATGGGAAAAAGCACTAAAATATGATGTTGGTACAGAAATGACATTATTTAATCGTTTAAGTCTGTCTGCTGAATATTTTTTCGAAAAAAGAAATGACATTTATGTACAACCTAATAACTATATCTCGGCATTATTAGGGGCTGACATTAATAATATGAATGAAGGGAAAACGCAAAATCAAGGTATAGAAATTGAAGCATTCTGGAATGATAGGGTAGGAGACTTCTCTTATTATCTGGGTGGACGTTTTTCTTATGCAAAAAATAAAATAATAGATATCAAAGAAAATCACCGCCCTGCCAATGAAGAATATTTATATGCCAAAGGAAGGCCTATCAATCAACCATATATTTTAGAAGCTATCGGCTTCTTTAAAGATGAGCAAGATATTGTAGACAGTCCAAAACAAATGTTCGGTAATGTTCAACCAGGTGATATCAAGTACAAAGATCAAAACAATGATGGTTTTATTGATGATAATGACCGTATTCCTGTTGGGCATACATCCTACCCTGAAATATATTATGGATTTGATGCAGGTATTGGTTTCAAAGGTTTCGATTTGGCTATATCTTTTCAAGGAGCAGGTAATCGTTCTGTATCTCTGTTGGATAACAATTTAATAATTCCTTTCCTTAATGGTGGTGTAAAACCAACTCAATGGGTAAAAGACAATTATTGGATTCCCGAAAAAGGAGATGCTGCTCTATTCCCAAGATTAACAACCGAAGAGAATAATAACAATTACCGTCCTTCTACTCTATGGCAAAGATCAGGTTCCTATTTGCGTCTGAAAAATATTGAACTGGGATATACCATACCAGTAAATGCCACCCGACAAATAAAAATAGAGAAAATCAGAGTATTTGTCAGCGTAATAAATCCATTCACTTGGGACAAAATATCCGAACTAAATGTAGATCCGGAAGTACTGGATATGTTTAAATATCCAGTAATGAAAAGTTATAATATGGGATTTTCAGTCCAATTCTAATTTCTAATATTACAAATTATGAAAAGAATAACAAATATATTTTTAGGGATCGTTGCTACTCTCACATTCATGAGTTGTAATGACTTCCTTGACCAAAAAATTAATGATAACTACGATGAAGAAATGTTCCTTCATTCCGGTTTCAATAATTTGAAAGCTTGGGGATTAGGAGCATATAATTATTTACGACCATATAATGGGTTAGATGGAGGTGCCTCCTTAGCCGCAGCCTGTGATGAAGCAGATTTTGCCAAACAATCAAACGTACAAAAATTTAATACCGGTGCCTGGAACCAATTTTCCAATCCTGATGATGTATTTGCACATTACTACAAAGGTATCCGTCACGCTAATTTATTTCTCGAAAAGACAGAGGAATACAAACACATTTTATATGAAGATACTTTAATTGCAAGCAATAAGGATATTTATTTAAAGAACTGTGATGATTTTAAAAAATTGAGAGCGGAAGTCAGATTATTAAGAGCTTATTTTTATTTTGAACTCATCAAACGTTATGGTGGAGTCCCATTGGTAAAGCATTCTCTTACACTTGAAGATGATTTGGATTTACCACGTAACTCTTTTGATGAATGCGTCAATTTTATTGCAGATGAATGTGATGTAGTTTATAAAGACTTAACAAACTATTGGGCAAATTATCAGTGGCAGGATGGTGAAGGAGGCAAAGGTAAAGACAATACCAATTTAGGTCGCCTGGAGAAACCTGTAGCAAAATTCTTAAAACTAAAAGCGTTGCTT
Source organism: Bacteroides mucinivorans (assembly GCF_034654355.2). Classification (NCBI taxonomy): domain Bacteria; kingdom Pseudomonadati; phylum Bacteroidota; class Bacteroidia; order Bacteroidales; family Bacteroidaceae; genus Bacteroides; species Bacteroides mucinivorans. Next base: position 82,022 of record NZ_CP178179.1, read on the forward strand.
TATGCGGCCAGTCCGTTGCATAACCCAACTGAAGATATCGGTAAATGGGAAAAGGCTGCATTAGCAGGTTATGATTTTCTTACGGATAAAAATTGTCAGCATGTCCGTTATTTATATTCTAATTATAACGGACTTTTCCAAGCTCAGGCCAATAATGATGCAATTGTTCCTTTTGCTGGGAAAAATACTGGAATCATAATGACCCGTCCTTTCGAAAAGGCAGGAAGCACGTTCGAAAAGGCTAATTATCCTGTAGGGATGGTCAATGGAGGAGGTGCTTGTATATGTCCTTCACAAAATCTATTAGATGCTTTTGAGTACAGTAACGGTACTGTATTTGATCCTTCCAAATTAAAGAATACAGATAATCCATATGAAGAAAGAGATCCTCGCCTTAATATGATTATTGCTATTAATGGTTCGACTTTAGGAAAAAATATTGATGGCAGTGCACGTCAAGTACAGTCTTATATGGGGGGAGCTGATGGCATTGGAGTAAAGTATGGAGCTACCACTACAGGTTACTATTTGAGAAAACTATTGGTTGAAAATTTCGATTTATCCAAATCAGAATCAAGAGCTAAATCATGGGTATTGATGCGCTATGCAGAAGTACTATTAAATTATGCTGAAGCAGTAAATGAATCGGTCGGACCCGATGTTAAAGTAATCGGTACAACTAACCTAACTTTATCTGCCCGGGAAGCGATTAATTTGGTTCGTGATAGAGTCGGAATGCCACCTATTCAATCTGGTCTTGACAAAGAAAATATGCGTATTAATATTCAACGTGAACGTCAAGTAGAAATGGCTTTTGAAGATCAGCGCTTCTTTGATGTACGCCGTTGGAAAATCGCGAATGTCACAGAAAATAAACCATTAATGGGAATACTGATCTCAACTAACGGAGGTACAACAACATACGAACGTTTTAAAGTAGAAAATAGAATATTCCAAGAGAAAATGTATCTTTATCCTATACCCTATAATGAGATAGCCAAAAGCAAGGGAATACTGATTCAGAATTCTGGATGGGAATAGCTTAGCGTAATATAAAAGAGACTAATTATTTATCGTTGGCCTCTTTTATACTACTATTATTTATGGTTAATAAAAATAAAAAATATTATGAGATATTACTTTCTTATTTTACTTCTCCTAATACCCTATTTACTTCAGGCACAATTAAAATTTTCCACCCAATATGGGAACAAAGAATTGACATTCAAACAAAATACAGCCAATGAAGTGCAAAATAAATTCCGTAAAGAATTACAAGGTGTACATCCAAGACTTTTTTATAATCAACAGACTATTGATCGGATCAAACAATTATATGCACAAAATGATCCATTTGTAGTAATGTATGCGGAAAATGCACATAAAGAAGCTGATCAGATTTTAAAAGAGCCATTATTAGATTATTATTTGGATGATGCAGGACTTCGCATACCTTCTATACATAAATTTGCAACTCAAGCCCCTCATCTAATTTTTATGTATCAAATGACGGGTGAAACCAAATATGCCGATCGATGCTATCAACAACTTGCTATATTCTGTAAATATCCTGACTGGGGAGCCGATCGTCATTTTCTTGATACGGGAATTGGAGCTTTTAATTTTGCATTCGTTTATGACGGACTTTATAATTATATGACTCCTGATCAAAGAAAAATACTAGAAGAAGGGGTACTAAAACACGCATTGAACATTGGGAAATATCAAATTGACGGAGGAAAAAGTGTATGGAAATGGTATTTAGCAAATAATAACTGGAATGGAATTTGTAATAGTGGGCTTATAGTAGCAGCACTGGCTATGTACGAAGAAAATCCTGATTTTTTATCACAGGTCATAGCAGCAGCAATGAACTGTTTGCCCCATTACCTCGTGGAATTTGAGCCCGACGGACAAAGTGAAGAAGGATTGATGTACTGGTCATACGGTTTAATGTATACAAATTTAGGTCTTGAAGCAATGACTAATACATTGGGTACGACAAATGGGTTGGCTGATATTGCGGGATTACGCAAAACCGGTTGGTTCCCATTTTTAATGTCAGGACCTGTAACAAGTCTAAATATTGGAGATGATCCTCTACGCTATTCACGTGATACTTCTTTTTTATGGTTTGCCCGATATTATAACGATCCGGCATTAGCAAAACAACATTTAGAATTATGCATGAAAAATGGCCGTTGTCAATGGCAAGATATTTATTTTTATGATCCTGAACTTGTTACAAAAGCAAAAACTACAACTATTCCGCTTGATAACGCTATTCGGGGCATAGAATTATACTCTATCCGCGAAAATTGGGATTCGTCAGATGCTATGTATATTGCTATACATGGTGGTGCAAATAATGCCAATCACGGACATCTTGATGCGGGTTCTTTTTACATTCAAGCATTAGGAGAAGTGTTTGCTTATGGTAATCTCGGAAGTGATAATTATACTTATCCCGGGTATTTTAGTCAGAAAACTTCTCCAGATTATCTAGATTCTATAAATGAACAAACGGAACCGGGACGTTGGCATTTTTATCGACTACGAACGGAAGGTAAAAATTGTATAGTTGTAAATCCTACTATACGACCGGAACAAAAGGAGAATGGTATTGCGATTATGAAATCGTCAGAAAACAAAAAGGAAAAAAGCTGTTATACATTTGACTTAACCGATTGTTATGAACGGGATTTGATTTCATATAACCGGACAATAGGCATGGACAGGAAGCGAAAATACATGGTTGTAAAAGATTTATTGGAATGTCGTGATCCTAATTCTTCTGTGTGGTGGTTTATGCATACGAAAGCTGATATAGAGTTACAGGAAAGAGGACATATTGCTATTCTTACCATGGCAGATAAAAAGATGAAGGTTGAGATCGTTTCTCCCTTGGATGCTTCTTTCCAAACTCTCCCTGCAACTTATTTACTGAAAGACAGTTTCCCTTTGACAAAGAACTCCGAGAATAAAGGCTTTGGAAAATTGGCTATTGAATTAGAAGGTAAAAGAAGTTTGGCTATTGAAGTGATGTTTACTCCATTAAATTAAGTAATGTATTATCGAGCAAGGTTTGATTTATAAATAATACTAAGTATCCCAAGACAGAGACAAGTGAATAAGATTGATTTTTATTTTTTGTTTATCTTTGCATGTCTATTTAGATTGAAGTTATGCAAAAGCAAAGATATGCATTGGTAAAGAGGGAATATCGTGTTCCCTTCATTCTGGTTACTTCTTTATTCTTCTTATGGGGATTTGCCCATGCCATTCTTGATGTGCTGAACAAACATTTTCAGGATGTACTGGTCATCAGCCGTACCCATTCTGCATGGGTGCAGGTTATGTTCTATTTGGGATATTTTGTTATGGCTATTCCTGCCGGATTATTTATCAATAAGTACGGTTATCGTCGTGGAGTAGTATTAGGGTTACTACTTTATGGATTGGGATCTTTGCTTTTTATTCCCGGAGAGTACTGGATGTCGTTCAATTTCTTTCTGTTCTCATTGTTTGTCATAGCCTGTGGACTGGTGTTTTTGGAAACTGCTGCCAATCCTTATATGACGGAGTTGGGGGATAAAGAGACTGCTGCCAGCCGCTTGAACTTGGCTCAGTCATTCAATGGATTGGGATGTATTTGTGGACCATTGATAGGTGGATTATTGCTTTTCTCTGAAGAAGGGGAGGTTGCAATTTCTTTGCCTTATACGTTAATGGGGATTGTAGTGTTGGCAGTTGCTATGGTTTTTTCAAAGATCAGACTGCCGGAGATTGTTCATGAAGAAGAGGGTGACAGAGAAGGGAAAACGAAAAGCCTGTGGTCGCACAAACTTTTCATTTTTGGTATTGCTGCCCTGTTTTGTTATGAGATAGCGGAGATTTCTATTAATAGCTTCTTTATAAACTACGTGGTTGACGATGGCTGGATGAATGCCCGTGATGCTTCTATAGTACTTTCTTTTGGAGGTTTAGGATTATTCATGTGTGGACGTTTTGCCGGTAGCTGGATTATGCAACGTATCCGTGCAGAGAAAGTGCTGTTATTTTGTGCTGTGTGTACGGTGATTACCTCGTTGCTGATTGTACTGAATGTGGGGATTGTGTCTCTCGTAGCACTTTTTTTAGGATATGCATTTGAGGCTATCATGTTCCCCACTATTTTTGCTCTTTCTTTACGGGGGCTGGGTAAGCATACCAAGCGTGCTTCTTCTTATCTGATGATGTCACCTGTTGGCGGGGCGGTAGGGCCATTGATGATGGGGTATGTGGCAGATCAGACTACCATGTCTCTTTCCTTTATCGTACCTTTGCTTTCCTTTATAGTAGTGATGCTGTACGCCTGGAAGGTGAGTGCGGCAAAGTTGTAACGGGCATTTAGGATATTTATCCCTCATTTATAGTACGAATTTACCACAAGTGTGGTATTTCCGGCGAACCAAAACTCCTCTATCTTTGTCGTATAATAAAAAAACAGATAATTAATACATTAACAGATATGGGAAAGATAGCAAAAAGACTGACCGACCTCGTAGGCAACACCCCGTTGTTGGAGCTGAGTAATTATAATGCAAGTAAAGGACTAAAAGCTCGTGTGGTGGTAAAGTTGGAGTATTTTAATCCGGTAGGCAGTGTGAAAGACCGTATCGCTTTGGCGATGGTGGAAGATGCTGAATCAAAAGGAATCTTGAAATCGGGTACTACGATTATTGAACCGACGAGTGGAAATACAGGGGTAGGACTGGCTTTTGTTTCTGCTTCTAAGGGATATAAGTTGATTTTGACGATGCCGGATACGATGAGCGTAGAGCGGAGGAACTTACTGAAGGCTTTGGGGGCCGAACTGGTACTGACTCCCGGTGCAGACGGAATGAAAGGAGCTATTGCCAAAGCAGAAGAGTTGAAAGTAAATACTCCCGGTGCAGTGATCCTACAGCAATTTGAGAATCCTGCTAATCCTGCTGTCCATGTGCGGACTACCGGACAGGAGATATGGCATGATACAGACGGACGTGTAGAAATATTTGTGGCAGGTGTTGGTACAGGTGGTACAATAAGCGGTGTGGGGAGAGCATTAAAGGATTACAATCCTCAAATAAAGGTAGTAGCTGTAGAGCCTGCTGATTCTCCGGTTCTGTCCGGTGGTAAGCCCGGACCTCATAAGATACAGGGCATCGGAGCCGGATTTATTCCTAGGATCTATGATGCTTCGGTAGTGGATGAGATTGTGCAGGTGCAGAATGATGATGCCATCCGTACCAGCCGTGAGTTGGCAACGAAAGAAGGCTTACTGGTTGGAATCTCTTCAGGAGCTGCCGTATATGCGGCTACAAAGCTGGCAGAACTTCCGGAAAATAAGGGTAAGACAATAGTAGCGTTGCTGCCCGATACGGGAGAGCGCTACCTGTCCACTATCTTGTATGCTTTTGAGGAATATCCTTTATAAGTCAAGAGTCTGTTTTAAATTAAAACAAGCTCTGAAAGCTGAAAGTTATTATATGGTTTACTGTGACATAGTAACTTTCCATACACCAGAAGATACCTTTATTGCTATCTGATTGGTTGATGAATATTCCGGTCTGCAATATTTGTTGGACCGGAATTTTCCGTTTTTATACACACTGCGACCGTTTACTTCGATTCTCTTAATTTCCGGTTTGATGGGAAGCAGCGCTTGCGTATTCTCTGGTACGGTGAGATGCATCTGTATCCGGCCGTCTGTTCTCTCTAATGAGATTGATATCCTACCGTTGACAGTCAGCAGGCTGGTTTCTGCATGAATAAGATTGCCCATTTGGGGAAATACGCTGAACTCTTTGAATCCGGGCTTTACAGGAGAGACGCCACATACATACTGGGATAATAGTGTCAACCCTCCTCCGCTCCAGGCATGGTTATATGTTCCGCCTCCGAACCCCTGAGGTCCGAGTCCCCATCCCTCAAACAGGGTCGTGAGAGTGGGATGATTGACCATAGACTCAAACCGTTTCTTCATTCGTGCGAGTGCCTCTTCGGGCTGGTTCATTACAAATAGTGCTTCCAAGACGTATTTTTCCATATAAGGACTTGCATACTCGTACTTTCGGAACAGATTGCGAATGGCTTCATATTTCGATTCATCTGCCAAACCTGATATTACCGCCAATGCCTGCAAGCGGTCGTCCGGATGGGGAATGGTGCTATTGGCTTTGTAGGCCGCTCCGTTCCAGTAAGCCTGGTTAAAAGCATCTTTGAGCAGACGCATCTCTTCTTTTAGGTTGGTGGCATCTTCTTTTTTATCAAGTACTTCTGCCATTTGTGCTGTACCTTCCAGAGCGAGATAATACCAGGCGTTGAACAGCCCTTCGATATCGATATTCGTTCCCCAGTCTCCCCATGTCCAGTCTCCGCTACGGAACTTTATAGTACCGTCCGGATTATATTGCCATACGTGCAGATACCGTTTTACGGCATCATACAAATCTTCTACGGGAATCCTGTCTCCGGTATTCAGATAATAGTTCCAGAAACCATAACGCCCTATGCTTGCCAACATTTGTCCGGGGAGTTCCGTATGATAATTGGAAGAAGGTATGGGAGAAAAGATAATGCCATTATCCTGCTGCCAGCCCATTAGTTCGTACATCCCTTTTTTCATCAGTAGATGTGATTTGGGACAAAGTGCATAGAAGGATTCTCCCGATTCAATGACTTCGTCTCCCCACCATTGTGCGCGTTCGCGGTCGGGGCAATCCATGTAGGTGTCGCGCATGGTGACTAATAATGTACGCTGTGCCTTTTGCCAAAGTCGGTTGAAGAAGTCGTCGTTACAATTGAAAGTTCCTGCAAATGAGGTATCATAGCTTGTTTCGCGATATTCTGTTTTAAGCACCTCCACGCCTTTAGGTATCAGATAATACACCGAATGTCCGTTTATCCACCCCAGGCTTTCATAAGACTGTTGCCCGCCTTTGGTGATATATTCGCCCCGTAGATTGTATACTCCGCCGCCTTTGTAATCATCCGTATACATGGTTATGACTTTCCCTTCGGGGGCTTCCAGCTCGATGCAAGGGGTGAGTTGCATGTTGTAGGGCAGCCGGCAGATTAGGGTATCGACCTCATTCCCTCGGTGCCATTGGCTGTCCGGATATTCTTTTTTTCCGTAATCTTTCCATAAGGGAATAATTCTTGGGTGGAGTTTATTCCAGGGTGCCGAACCCTCGGTTCCCACCTCTATGGCAGGGGCCCACGGATAGGTGAGATTACCGGTAGGTTGGATAATCCAGTCTTCCGGGAATATACGGGCGTCATAGCCGATATTGGATTCCGATAGTCTGAAGTTGGGCTGTGCTCCTGCCGGTGTATAGTATCCCGGATGCAGGGTAGATAACCATTGCTTGTCTGTGTTTAGGTTGAGGCTGCCGGACAGGCTTTTGACGTACAGCCCCGCTTTGCCGCTGGGTTGGTAGGAGAATCCCTCCTTTCCGAAGTACCACAGCAGAATGGCAATGGAATTATTTCCTTCTTTCAGGAATGAGGATATATCTACTTCGTCATAGTATGTATCCGAAGGATTGGGTCCTCTTTTGACGGAGCCTTCAAAAACAGCGAGACGGCCATTGATCCACATCCAGTATTTACTGTCGGCTGCAATCTTTAAATGGATATCTTCTTGCGGAAGGGAATCTATAAGCATATCCTTACGAAAACAAATCCAGGTATTGGATGCGCTTTGATTTTCGAAGGCTGTAATCCAGTGTGCCTGTTCGTTACTCGCATATGTAAGGACAGTCAGCATTAATCCGGTTATTGCTGCTAAACTTTTTTTTATCATAATCCGAAAGTGTTATTTGGTTTTCTTTAAATGGAAAATCTTACTGTCGTATTCTTTATCGAGCCATACCTCCATTCCCTGGTCTATAAGGAATCCGCCGGTTATTGTTTTTTTAGCCTGTTCTTTCAGGTCTGCCGTGTTGATCTCACAGATTTCGTAAGAGGCCTCCGGAGATAGTCCTTGAAGGGTTAATCTGGGAAATGAGGGGTTGAAGCGGTGTTTTAATTGATAAACAAAGAGTACCGCTTCTTCCTTGTCGGGGGTGACGTACATCAGTGAAGATATATTTTTCTGTGCATAGGGTGAAATCAGCCTGTACAGATCGCCAAACTGAACAACCGGGCGAATCTGCTTATAAGTGGATATGGCCTGTGCGGCAAATTTATATTCATCCGGTGTGAAATCTTTGGGCTGCATCTCCATACCGAGGCGTCCAGACATAGCTACGTCGAACCGGAACTTCAGGGGGATAAGTTTATTGGTCTGATGATTGCGTGCAGCAGATACGTGTGACCCCATGGCTATGGCAGGATAGAATTGCGATACTCCCCATTGCATGTATATCCTCTCTATGGCATCTGTATCGTCACTGGTCCAGAATTCATCGAAATAAGGAAGAATGCCATAACTGATTCTTCCTCCGCCATTGGCACAAGCCTGCATAAGTAAGTCCGGATATTTGGCGCGTATTCTCTGAAGAACTTTCCGAAGTCCTCTGTGATATTCTATGTATAGGTGTGATTGTTTGTTGGCCGGAAGGTAATTGGAGCCGTAGTTGGCAAGGCTCATATTAGCATCCCATTTAATGTAAGCAATCTCCGGATACTGTGTCATTAACTTGTCTACTACTCCGAAAATGAAGTCCTGTACTTTGGGATTGGACAGATCCAGTACAAGCTGATTGCCGCCCCGTCCTTTCTTTAAAGGCCGATTGGGTTGTGAAATAACCCAGTCCGGATGTTGTTCATAGAGTTCGCTGATAGTATTGGTCATTTCAGGTTCTATCCATATACCAAACCTGATAGAGGCGCATTTACAGGAATCAATAAGTGCCTGGAGCCCGTCGGGTAGTTTGCCGGGACTGACTTCCCAGTCTCCCAGTGAAGAACGGTCGGAGTCTCTGGAGTATTTCTTGCCAAACCATCCATCGTCCAGTACGAACATCTCTCCGCCTAAACCGGAAAAGTCGTTTATCATTCTACAAACGTCTTTCATGTTTACGTTGAAATACAGTCCTTCCCAACTGTTAAGAAGTATATCACGCTTTTGTTCTCCATGGGCCAATGCATATTTCCGTGCCCAACGGTGGAATGTCCGGCTGATTTCTCCTTTGCCTTTGTTGCTATAAGACATCACCCAGGCTGGTGTGACAAAGGTTTCTCCTTTGGATAGTTTATATTCGGACTGGAAATTGTCGATACCGGCAATCAGGTGCAGGCGGTGCGAATTATCGAGTGTGCAGTTTATTTTGTAATTACCACTCCATGCCAGTATTCCGGCATATACATCACCTGTGTTCTCTTCCAGACCATCACGGCCCAGCATTACCGAGGGATGATCTGTCAGTGCATTACGTACTCCGTCTCTGTTTACGAGTATTTTGCTGCCATGAGTCAATATTTCTTCTTCCATCTGGTGCTCCGAGGCCCATGAACCATGCAGGTGTTGCATGGTATATTGTCCCGGAGGCAAGGGCATGTAGGCAGAGGCAAACTGCCGTAGTTCTACGAAACCTTTTCCCGAATATTGATAACCAGCCCAACTTTCAATGATATCTTCATCGTGGTATATTCTGTAGTGCAGCGTTACTTCCAAAGGATATACCGTATCTTTCAGGTAGAATTTCCATTCATCGGAATGATTACCTTTGATGTTTTCTGCTTTCTGAAAGCGCAGATCTAATGACAGGTTTCCGTCCGGATACATAACTGCCATTGCAGGTTCCAGGGTACAGTCCAGTCCGAACTGTGGATAGGCTTCGCGGTAAAGCATACCGTTGCCGGAGTTCCAGATGTCGGAGGGATCAAGTACTCTTCTTCCGAAGTAATGCAGGTAGAGCTGTCCGTCCTTTTCTCCCGTCAATAAGAGGGAAGTGCGGGGAGTACTCAGGAGAAACTCTTCGGCATAAACAGAGGATGTAAATAACAGTAATGTTAAAATGATAAATAGATTCTTCATTGATATAATAATGTGTTTTGGTTACGAATATATTTTACCACAGAGCACACGGAGTACATAGAGTTTTAATTATTTCAGAATCAATTACAGAATTACTCTGTACTCTGTGGTGGACTGATTTATTTTTTAATCCGGTACGGGGATTTGTGTAGTTCTGTCTGGTCATCATATAATGAGTTTGAATGAATGATTTTCGCTTGCCATATTCACCCGTAGTATATATATACCGGATGATATGTCGGTGAAGTCCAGGCGGATATTATCTGTAAATTCAGTGACTTCCTGCTTCAGGCAGATGCCGTTAATTGTATATAATGAATAAGCTATCTTACAAAGATCAGTATTTTTCTTGGTGAGGTAAAATACATTTGAATCAGGTGCCCGATAGAATTCGATAGGGGTTGCTGTTTTTATGGTCTGATTTATGCCGGTAGATATACTTAAATTCAGATACCGGGTGACACTTATTCCGTTAAAAGTAGCAGTGACGGTTCCTTTCTTTTCTGGTCCGTTCAGTATTAAAGTACGGTCTTTAATATATCCCAGTCCCGGAGAACAACTGAGTACCGCACCGGTAATGTCCGTGTCTGTGAGAACGCTGTATTGATTGTACCCCATTACTTTCAGAGGAATGGAGCCGGAGGTGATCTGCTCTTTGTTCCAGTAATTAAAATCCATACGAACAATGTTTTTATCTACCGGAGCAGATGTTTGTAGCAACCATCCGTTTGTAACGGCTCTTTCATTACCGTCACTCGGCTTGTTGACCACTGCGTGATTAACCACCATGCCGGTAGATCCTCCGCCATCAAAACCCACTACATTGGCTGCACCCAGGCTGCGAAATAAATCGCACATTTCGTCGGTGTACACTCCTCTGGAATGTTCCTGTCGTCCGTCAATAGCCATCATATACAGCCATTTACCATCTGCAGAGCATCCCACTCCTGTTCTTGGATACAGCACGTTGTTGTAACTGTCGTTGAAGTTGCAATCGGTTAATATTCCGTTTTTCATCAAGAGCGAATTGCCTCCGATCATCTCTTTGATAAAGGGAGTTTCGTTTTGTGGTGTCTTAATTGTCATTTTAATGTTCAGCTTTTGTCCGATAGTGAGTTTGTCGAGAAACGTTTTTGCCTGAGCGATGCCCGATAAAGCCGATTCGCCGGCTTCCAATGCGTTATGTCCTTCCGTATCTTTAATGATTCTCGTAATAATACAAGCTACCGGAGCATTTACTTTCCACTTGTATCCCTCGGCGGGTTTGAAGAAAACTTCTGTTTTAAGTTTATCGCCTATATCTGCATTTTCATCCATTCGCGTGTAGCCACCTGCAAATTCATTATAGAAAGTCAGATCGCAGGAATAGCAATCCGTTCTGGGAAGGTTGACGTCGTAAAACCGGTAGGAAGATATAGGAGCTTTCATACTGGTTACAGAACCTTCAAAGCTCATATTGTCGAGCGTTGGTTTGTTCGTATAGTCAATAGTAGCAAAAGCCCAGTCCATGTTTCTGGGCTCGCGTTGCACTACTCCGTCGGCAATGCACCCTCCCCGCGGGGCTCCGATGGGTAATTCATTGTGCGCTTTTATATTAAAGAAATCCCCGTTAATACCTGCGTAGGCATCGGCTGTTTCAGAAGAGTATCTGTCACATGCGGCAGATACTCTTTCTAATCCTTCTATTGTGTTTTTACCCAGAAAAGTGCGGATCTGCGTATGGGGGTTCTGCAGGTCTATCTTCAGAATATGCGCTTCTATCGGCATATCTTCGATACGAATATGGACATAATCACAGCCGGGGCCGGGTATATAAGTATTCAGGGTATCTACCTGATGCTGTTCTCCCCGTATGATAACCTGATTGGAGGGATTATACGTTTCAATGATTTCTATTAGTTTTTTTCGGAAGCTACTGATCTCTGCCGAACTTCTTGTGTAGTCGGATGGTGATTTGTATACTTGTTCAAGAATCTTTTCTGCAACGTGTCTTCCGGCTTTATCTTCCACCATTTTTAATAACTCATAGTCTTCCTGTCCTTCTTTCCATCGTTCCAGCCGGGCTGAGGCTACGGGTTCTTTGATATTGAATAAATCTCCGGGAAAGACCAATCCTCCATCACCTACGGCATTGAGACTTGTATCGAATGCGAACGGATTGAGACGGTACCTGTTTACCCCCCAATACAGGAATCCTGTTTCCTGTTCCTTCCATACCCTCCACATGATGGCTCTGTTGTGAAAAGGGGTCTGGGCAAACAAGAAGTTAGGCTGAACGCCGGTTGGTCCGCAACAGACATATGTCCACCATTCGGCTCGTGGTTCGACCAGTTTTCTGAATTTCTCCGCGCCGGAATTCTCGCAGTTGTATTGTTCGGCTGCAATCGGGAATATTTTTACATATTTTGTGAGGAAATCGAACGTATAGTCATAGTCCCATTTATGTTCTCCTTCGACAAGAAAGCTGGAGATCGGTACGAGCATTTTAGCGTTTGGCTTGAGAGATAGTATATGGGCAGATTCTTTGGCGATCTGCTCATAGTGTTCGGGCGTTTTGGGCTCATCCCAGATGTAGAAGTAACATCGGTCGAAATATCCTTTTTCCTCCATATCATTACACATTCGCAGGAGTTCGTCATCTTCCAGCATGCAGGGAAGGGCAAACCGGCAGAAACGTTTGTCCTGAAGTAACTTCCGGCTTCTCGGATCGTCCCATGGCCATGGTGAGAAACAGTTGTCCCAACGCCATGTATTCCGGTCTATGAGCTTGCCATAATAGGGGTCAATGCGTCGTGAAAGAAGAAACTCATTCCAGAGTTCTTTCTGCTCATCCGAACCGTTGTCCGGTAGATTATCTATGTCAATACAGAACTCCGAAGGAATAGAGGGAGTCAGGGGGATTTCATAATCGGCTACACGTACTTTGAATTTAAGATTGATGGAGTTTCTCAGTGTCTTAATAGATACCGTGTATTCATATGTACCCGGTTGGCTGTTCCGCGGAGTTTCGAAAGTCAGCCATACAACCGAGGTTGATCCTGTTGCCTGTATGGTGGATACAAACGGTACTAAGGCATCTTTGTATCCATCTATATCCGTAAGCATTCTGTAGTGTACATTGAATGCTTCTGGGATAGATGATGAAATGGTAATCTTTTCTTTAGGTATTGTATTCAGAACCACCTGTAGATGCTCCGTTTCTCCTTTTCCCAGTACAACCTCATTCCATTCTTTTGCCGGAAAATCTTGGTAATTCTCTAATAATTCCGTACAGGGTAATACCCATACATTATCAGAAGCCTCTTTTACTAATTGGCCGGAACCTAACAAGAGCCAGCTGACGACTAAAATAAGATACTTTTTCATGGTGTTTATTGTATTTATTGATTAATTATTTTAAACCTCCTTCACCGAATTCGCTTTGTTGGCGTTCTACATTTTTTAGTTCCCGGTTCAGTCTGTTCCGTTCTTCTGTGTTATCTTTCCGGTTATTATCAGAAATTGAGCCTAGCTGATATACTCCCGTTCGCTCCTCCATATTGTAAATAGCAGGAACAGATGCCGGTAAAACAGTAAATTCCAACTCCCCTTGTATGGGCATTTGTATACCCGGAAAATCAACTTCGGCTCTTACTTTTACTTTACCGGGGCGGAGTGTTGTCCGAAGAAGGATAGGAGCAGTTCCCCACTCAACCGGGCGGGGGTTGGTATGTGTTTCTTCGTTGGCAACCAGTCTCGCTTCTCCTTCAACTGAGAATTTTATATGATAATTATTCAACCGTTTGATATTTCCGTTTTCGTCTGTAACAGAAGCAATCACTGTGATCAGATCGGAACCGTCGGCAATGGGCTGAATATTTTCGTCATCTAAGTGCAGTGTGATTTTACCTGGACGCCGGGCAGGCATTCGTTTATGTTCGGCTACCTTTTTACCGTTTCGGAAACCTTCTGCCAACAGATAGACCTCATCCCAACGCTCCTGTCGTGAGAGCGCTTTATCTTCCATAAAATGATAGGCATCTTTGAAAATGATAATGGGAGAAGGCATCCCCGGCCTGTCCTTTTTTTTGTAGGTATATGTTTTTCCGTGTTTAAAGACAGTAAGCCTTACTTCCTCACAATTGGAATAGACCGTTACATCCGCCGGAGAGAATGGAGTCATTTCATGGGCTATATATATCATAGGTCCGCTTTCTACCTGTATGGCGAGTGAATCGACAGGCCGTTGGGCCATGAACATATAATAAGCGTATTTGGGTTGCCTGAATACATCTGTCAGACCACCATAAAAAGGATCGGGATGATAACCTCTCTGATGATCAAATGAATGCCAGAGGCAACCGCCGATATGCTGTCTGGATGTTTTCCAGAGTCCGTCATAACTTGTGCAAGCATAAGGAGGAGATGCATAATGGTTAGCTTGTGTTAACATAGGGTATTCTCCCCAGGCGCGGTTGGCCCTGCTTGTGGAGTTGTGCGAGTTCCAGTCGTCCACGTTGTCTCCCCACTCCCGGGTGAAGTAAGTTACATTCGGGCTCAGTTCTTTGATCGCTATACCTGTATCTCCGTTGGAAGGATGTGTATAGAGTATTGAGAATTTGGATGAACCGCGTGCTTCAGCGTCCCCCACCACATGGGAGTAGGGATACGGATATTCTTCTGCCACGATTTGCTTAACACTGTCAATAAATGATTCGGGATACCATGTCTCATTGAGTACGGGTTCCCAAAGGAATACGGAAGGGCGGTTCCGGTCTCTGCGTATAATATTTCTGATATCATCGAATACCCGGTTCCGGAATATCGGGTCTTCGTTCCAGTATTGCCAGCCCGGTGTGTTCTCAATGACAAAAAGTCCTAAGGCATCGCAGGCATCCATAAAAGCCGGGTCCTGCGGATAGTGCGCATTGCGGATGATATCGAGCCCCAGACTTTTTAGTTTCTTTGCATCGCGCCAATGCAGATTGTTGGTCATAGCATTGCCGATTACAGCAAAATCCTGGTGACGGTTTACCCCCATTATGGGGTGAGGATAAGGTTTTCCATTGATCCATAAACCATCTTTTCCTTTAAATTCGATGCTTCGAATTCCTATCTTTTTTCTATAGCCGTCTATTACTTTTCCGGTATGATCTTTTATCTCGATTTGCATTTGGTATAAGGAAGGAGAAGAAGGATACCATAGCTGGGGCTTTTTAATGATAACATGTTCTGAATGGCTGACGGCTTTTCCCGAAGGGATAGAAAACGAATATGTGGTTTGTCCTGTTATTTTTCCTGCAGGGTCTCTCAATGTGATGTAGGTTTTACCTTTAAAGTTCTTGGGCATTTCGTTTTTTAATTGCAGTTTAATATGAATGTCGGCCGATTTTGCAGATACGTTGTCGTACGAAACGAATGTCCCGCCACCGGCTACTTCGGATGCATAATTATCGTCAGTGATAAATACTTTATTATGTGCTATAAGCCAGCAGTCACGATAGATACCGCCACAATAGGTAAAGTCGAGAAACTCTTGCGGTTTTCCCGGTGGATAAAGCGGATTGTTTGAATTATCGGTACAGATAGATATTACATTGTTTTGACCGGATTTTACTTTGTCTGTCATATCTATAATAATGGGGAGATATCCTCCGTAATGAGTGGTGCATAATTCATTGTTGATCCAGACTTGTGTTTTACCCATTATAGCCTCAAAATAAAGAAAGAGTTTTTTATTGCTGAGTCTTGAGTCGGGAGTGAAATGTTTTCTATACCAGCAGATACCCTGATAGTTTATACATCCGCTGGCCTCGGTTGGTAAAAGGTCGATGCTGTGCGGAATGGAGACTTGCTCCCAATTGGAATCATCAAAAATGATCTTTTCGGCTCCGGGCACATCCCCTTTATGAAATCTCCATGAGGGATTCATGGAATAGACCTCCCTGCCCGAGCCTTTGACAGGAAAGAATCCGGCAACGGAAAATTCGGGCTGAAAAGGTTGTGTAAAACCTTTCAGACAAAAACAGATAAATAGTAGTAGAATGAGGTTCTTTTTCATATTCGTTTTTAAATGAGGTTGTACTAAAAGGCTTAGTACAACCTCGTTGGGGACACTATCGTCCGATTACAATCTTTATTACCTTATTGATGTTTTTACTACAAACTTTAGCAAAATAGATACCTGCATTCAAGTGATTCAGGTCATATTGATTATTGCCTGCAATGACCTGATAGGATTCTATTGTAACTCCGGCCAGAGAAATGATAGAAACCGATTGGATTAGAGCATCGTCATTGATTACCTGTAAGCAGTTGTTGCTGAAACATACATTCTGTGCTATGCTTTCATTTTGGATGGAACTTGGGTCAAGTTGAATGCTTGCATCCGGATGATCCCAGGCTGTTATTTTGATGGACTTGGCAGTAGTTAAGTCTTTTAGAATGTAAAGAGCACCTGCTTCCAGACTATAGTCATCCGTGCTTAAAGCGGTTCCGTCAACGTTGATTTCTTTTATCAGCATTCTCCAGAGTTCGCTATCCGTAAAGGTAATAGTGGTATACTCGGCCGTACGTTCTTCCAGAGCAAGTACCGGAGATTCGTTTTGAGGAGGGGTATCACCATAGTAACATGGAATATATTCCGAACCCTGCTCGTAGCCATCGTCTATCAGATATACAATCCAATAGTAACCGTCAGCAGCATTACCCATATTACCTCCGGGGATAGTAGCTGTACCCTCCTTGGCTCCCGGATTATCAAAATAGCACCATGTCGTGGAGTAATGACCGGGAATACCGGTAATAGTTTGTCCTAAGGGTGCAATGTTCATATTATCCTTTGGGAATCCGAATCCACCGGTGTAGTGAGTAACAATATCTTCTCCTCTAGTGAAATGAAACTTGTCTAACCAAACTTTTGCATAGTTTTGAGACCATAGCTGTGCGAATGATGCCAGCACACAAATTAATAATACCGTAAACTTTTTCATAATGATTAATTTTTTAGTAAAACAATAGGGATATTTATTTAATGTATCCGGCAGATTTCCATCTTTCCCGGAATGGTTTCAGAGATTTCAGGAACCTATCGAAATTTTTATTTTCTTTTTGAGTCCATCCTGTTTCTGCATACGTTGCTATTTGCGGATAAACCATTTTGTACATGATATCCGGGCGATTTGTCCATTCTCCCCACATGGCACATGATAATCCCAGAATTTGTTCTTTCCATGCTGATACGGATTCGGGAACGGGATTGAAACGGTATGCTTTTTCTAAAGGAATAGGGGTATGCGCATACTCTAATCCGGGCACAATCTTGTCATAGTTGTAGTTCAGATACGTATATTCACAAGAGTTGTTTACTACCTTTAAACCGCGCTCTAGAGCTTTTTCCAGTAAGCTCTGATTGCCTGTCCAGAATTGGACAATTGTATTCTCCGGATTCAATTGGCTTTTTACTTCATTTCCGGTTTGGAAAGCATGAAGTTTATCACCTGTTATGTCATTCCAGCCCATCAGTTTTTTGCCTTTGCTACCCAGATAAGCAGAGAGATGATTGGTGAACCACACTTGTAATTCTGCCGGTGAAGTAATCTGTTCTTTTTTCATGAATAGCAATACTTCTTCAGAATCCAGCCATTCATCGTATTTCACCTCGTCTCCTCCGATATGGATAATATCCGAGGGGAACAGTTCGATAACTTCATCTAAAACATTGTGAATAAACTCCTGCACCTGTGGATTGACAACATTGAAAGCGGTTGTTAATACTCCGTAGCCACAGGGAACGGAGATTTGCTTTTTACTGCAACTCAACCAGGGATATGCTGCAATAGCAGCGGAGGCATGACCCGGAAATTCTATCTCGGGTATGATTTTTATATGCCTGTCTGCTGCATAGGCTATGATTTCACGAATGTCTTTCTGAGAGTAATATCCGCTCACAGGCTTACCATCATAGACTGTACTTTCATACCAGTTCAGTTGAGTGGAATCTCTTCGCCCTCCGATTTCTGTGAGAAGAGGATATTCCTTTATTTCAATTCTCCAACCCTGATCATCTGTTAGATGCCAATGAAATACATTCATTTTGAGCAAGGCCATTTCGTCAAGCAGTTTTTTTACTTCATTCTTTCCCTGAAAGTTACGGGCTTCATCCAGTAGAAAACCTCTCCAGCCAAAGGCTGGTGAATCGGTTATTTCAACATAAGGACACTGCAGGTTTTTCCCGTCTTTTTTAATGAGTTGCCTCAATGTCTGAATAGCATAAAATACTCCTGTAGTAGTTGCTGCCTCAATGTGGATGCCCTGAGCATTTATCAGAATTGAATATCCTTCTCGGGGCAGGTCTTCTTTTATATCTATTTTCAGATTGGCTTTTTCCTTATTAGTGAATTTACAAAGCAGGTCTGATTCCTTTTTCAGAACCGGTATAATTCTCTTTATTTCACTACTAAACAGGTCATTCGAATAGATGTATAACTGTTTTCCGATGTCGAATGTACCCTTTTTCCAACAGATATGATTGGGATAAGGCAGTATGGCAGTTACTTCATTAGCTAATGCAGGTACACCTGTCAGTAATGACATAAAGATAATCAGGTATATTTTATATAATCTCTTCATGGAATTACTTTTTAAATTTGAATGTTGAAATCATAGCTGCATGATCTGACGGAAAGCGTACCGGGTGTTGATCGATCATCTTTGATTCAGTGACCTTCACGTTCTTACCCATATAGTAAATGAAGTCTATCCGATACTGAATATCCAGTTTTGACATGGGTGACCAGGTTAAGCAAGGGTATTTTACCGGATCGGGATATAACTCTCTATAAGAATCTTTAAATCCTTTTTCAAGCATAAGAATGCTGGTCGGCCATTTCACAGCATATCCCTCAAAGAGATGTTTGGCTTTTTCTGTCCAGTCAAGATGAGACCCACTGTTGAAGTCACCTGAAACGAATAAGGGAACATCTTTCTGGTCAAAGAAAGGTTGCATGTCTTTCAAAATTGTTGTCAGTTCTTTATATCGTGTAGGTAATTCTTCTGCTTCGACCTCAGAGGCAGGAATCCGGGCCTTTACTTGATCATCGGTAATAGGGCGATAATCCAGCCATAGATTAACGTAATTGATGGTTTGTGTTTTACTGATTCGTATTGTAGCTGCACATGTGTTGAATGGCTGAAACATGTCCCAGGTTTGTTCGATGGGATATTTGCTCATAATGGATAGATTAGAGCTTCTCAGATAAAAGTGATACCCCAGTGCATCGGCAATTTCCGGTCCTGCACCATATGTCTCGATCATGCCTATGATGTCTGCTCCGGATGCTTTGATAACATCTACGACCCGGTTTACTCCTACCTGTTCGCCAAGTTCATGACCTCCGTGAAAGATATTGAATCCCATAAGATTAATATTCGGAGTAAATTCCGGTAATATCTCTTCTTGCCGGATACCTGTATACCTGAAATATTCCTCTGCTATCTCTGCATCACTTTTTATACGGTCTGCGAATGAAAAATTATCCAGCATTCCATTAAAACTGTGCCATTGTTCGTCTGCTTTATTGCCTAAAAGTAACGGATTGGAAGTGGCCAGATTTACATTACCGTTCGTGCAATAAGTAGCTACATTTTTACCGTCATAGTACATTTTCATTTCCTGTTTTTCTGCAAAGTGGGTAATAGCCAGGAAATGCCATTTCGCATCGTTGATCGGTTGACGTTTTACGGTCGGTTTATAATCCCATTGCCAGTTTTTGCCATCGGTGAAATATGCTGCCCATGAGCCATTTTCTTGAGTAGCAATCATAAATCCCGGATCTTTCATTTCAAGGGATTTTTTGTTGGTGACCAGTGGTTTCAATCCATTGTATGTATCGGCTGATTTCACCCATATCCCAATAGAGAATGAACCTGACATGTCGATAGAATCTATCTGATTTATAGGTAGAGGTGCACGATAATAGGCAGCTGTACTAATGTCCAATGCTTTGCCTTCTATCCCGTTGGAAAATAGATATCCTTCGTAGAAATTTGCCGGATCATTGAAGTCAATGATGACTTCTTTGGCACTTAGTTTTAAGGTAATAATTACGGATAAAACAATTAAAAGATATTTCATTTTAAGCGGCTTTTAGGGGTAATACTCCCCCTTTGCATGCTATTTAATGGCATGCAAAAAGAGAATGTTTACCTGATTATTAGTTATTTATCCCAGAAAATAGTTTGGCGTAAATTGGGGTTATATGTAAATTGGGTCTTTGGAATCGGATAATAGTAATATTTGGGTTCAATGAATTTCTTCGGGTTCGTAATATCATTGGTCAATATGATATAACCATGATCTCCTTCCGAAAGTGAAATACTGGTTTTCTCCCCCTGTTCTTCCAGGTAATAAAGAACTTTCTTTTTATAGATTGGTTTTACAGATTCTTTATTCAGGAAGACACCTACATCGGTTACTCCATCCCCTGTTACATCAAATACGGTATTCAATTCGGCAATGTATACTCCCTGTGGCATTTCGAGCAATTTCCCGACTTTCCAACGGAGTATGTCATCTTTACGGAAACCTTCGCAAGCCAGCTCTACGCGCCTTTCTCTCCTGATTTCGAGGATGGCGTTCTTGAGGTTGCCGTTTACATTCGGATACTGTTGTTCCAGAGTCGGGTCAATGGTTAACTCGGACAATACCATATGTGGCATACCTACACGGTCACGAAGCTGATTGATACTTTTATCTAAGTCTGCTTGTGTCAGTGTGCCTAATTCGGCCTTTGCTTCTGCATAGATAAGTAGTATTTCGCCTAGTCTCATTAATGGCAGGTCGTTGTAAGAACATCCCCATTGGTTTTGCTGAGGGTCTTGCGGTACAAATTTGATTTGCGTATATCCCCCCAGATTCAGGTTTGGTATAAATGGTTTTGCATCACCCGGACGGATATATCCCGGATACATAAATGTCTGGCGGTAACGAGGATCTCTGTCTTCAAATGTCTCCATGAATGTTTTGGTTTTATAGTTGTCTATCGATGAGAATGGTACTGCTTTTCCATCTTTCTTGATCAGATAACTTTCCATTAGAGAACGGCTCAAATCGGTGTTGTAGGAAAATACATTCATGGCTACATCATGCTTAATATTGAGGTCATAACTGAAATCTTTAAATAAAAGTATCTCTTTGCATTTGCTCAGATTATTGCTGATGAACATATTGCCATATGCATCAATGCCTCCATCGGTATAAATCCCGAAATCGGTGGTATTTGCCATAATCTTTTCACAGGCATTTACTGCTTTTTCGAGGAATTGATCGGCAGAACTCTGTAGTTCCAGTTCATCATGATATTTTCTGAATGTACCTTCGTGTAAGGCAATTCGGGCAAGTAGACCATATGCATACCATTTGTTATAGACTGTTCTGTCTTTTATATCTGGCAGTATGTTTTGAACACCGAATTCCAAATCTTCCATTATTTTGTCTACTATGAATGTCCGGGGATCCTGTGTTTTCATCAACAACTCTGTATCGGTATCCTTTAGTACATGCTCATACCAGGGGCCATCGCTATAGCGCTTTACTATTCTCTCATAATACTCCAATCCGCGTAGCATGCGTACGATACCGATATAGTGGTTAATCAGTTCCTGGCTCCCTTGGGCTTTGTCGGCATTATCAAGGAAATAATTTAGTTCACGTATTTGTCCCCAATACCATCCTCCGACTGTTTCTGGTGTGATGTTACCTCGAATAAGGTCTAATATTTCATCTTTCTCGGATGCAACTACATTATCTGTTCCCGGGTCCCAGTATTTAGGAGATTCACTTAGGTAGAGCTTATTGACGAATAATGCCAGATCTGAAGGGGATCTGAAGAAATTTTCTGTAACTAGTGACGTTTCAGGCAATCTGTCCAGAAAAGAATCATTGCAACTACTCAGACTTATCAATGCTAAAGCTATATATAATATTTTCTTTTTCATACTTATTCGATTTTTAGAAATTCAGGTTTAAACCAAATGAGAATACCCGTTGCATAGGATGTACAAGGTTTTCTCCTCCGTTTCCAAGAGCTTCCGGGTCAACATTCTTTGTCAGTTTGGTGAATTCGGCAATATTTTCTCCGCTGAAATAGAATCGTACCTGATCAATTTTTAATTTGCGGGTGAGGCTTTGAGGAAGTGTATATCCAAATGTAATATTCTTAATTCGCATATAAGCTGCATTCTGCAGGTATTTGGTTTGCGGAGTACTAAGATCTCCGGCTCCTTCTGCCGTATACGATTTCAGGCGTGGGAAATATCCGTTCGGGTTTTCCGGTGTCCAGTGGTCAAGGTTATTGACATATACATCCGACCAGGGAGCACGGTAAATTCCGAAGAAGGTGAATACATTGGGATACCAGTCTTGTTTGCCTACTCCTTGCAATAATATGCGTAAATCAAATCCGTTCCAGGCTGCATTAATGTCAGCACCGTAGCAGTATCTGGGTGTTGAGTTACCGATTACGGAAAAGTCTCCGGGATTATCTTTTGTCCAATCGCCTTTGTTAACATAGCCATCCTCGTTTAAGTCTTTGAATTTCAAATCACCGGGTGCTAAAGGACGATCGCCTGGATAGGACGTTACCGCCCATTGATCAGCGTGATTTTTAATATCTTCTTCACTTAAGAAGAATCCTTCTGTGGTTAATCCCCAGATCTCACCAAGGCGTTGTCCGACATAGTAGTCATCTAATTGTTTCTTTTTATTGTCGAATTTTGTGATTTCGGCGCGTGAGTCAGATAAATTGAATTTTACCGAATAGCGGAAAGGCTTCGAAGCCAGACTGAAATTATCCTGCCATCCGATAGAGAACTCCCAGCCTTCTGTTTTCAGGTCGGCAGCGTTCTGACGCGGAGGATCAACTCCGAAGACGCCTGGTAATGTTTTGCCTTTTGTCAACATGTCTTTGGTGTTTCGGCGATAAATATCTCCGGAAATTGTTAAACGGTTTTTAAAGAATGCAAGGTCAAGACCCAGATTCATTGTATTTACTTTCTCCCAGGTAAGGTCATCTGAAATCGGACTGGGAGAACCTACACCTGTAGTTTTTTTACCTTCCAACAAGTAAGTACACTCATAGAATGACATGTTGGAAATATACTCGTAATAACCCACATTTTGATTACCGAGCCATCCGTACGAAGCACGAAATTTGGCTATGTTCATGACCTCTTTGACGGGTTGATAAAATTTCTCATTTGATATCACCCATGCACCGGAGAAAGACGGAAAGAAGCCGAATCGATGCTTCTTGGTAAAACGGGAGGTCCCGTCATAACGTCCGTTGGCCTCAAAAATATATTTATCATCGAACATGTAATTTACCCGGTAGAATCCGCTTCGGGTGGCCCAGGTATGACGTCCGTCGTATAAACTCTTTTCACCGGTGGCTATTTGGATGCTTGGAGCAGAATCGCTGAGCATTCCGTTTCTTTCGCCTATAAAGTATTGGGCAGATTCCACTTGTTGTTCGAAACCAATGGTAGTACCTACTTCGTGCTTGCCAAATTTCTTATTGAAATTGGTATAGATATTGAATAATGAGTATCTTGAGTTATCATGTTCACTTTTTGCAAAGTCTTGCCATCCTAATTCTTTAGGGGTACTGTCAGGGCCATCCTTGTATTCAAATGACTGATCGGATTCCCAATAGTTTTTATGTTTATTCCAGAATTTGACAGCAAAGTCTCCTTTTACCGACCATATGTTTTTGATAAGTTGCAGATCGAAAGAGATTTGAGTTTGTGCCAATAATTCAGTATAATCGCTATTGCCACCTTGCTCGGTTCCGGCAATATATTTGGCTCCGGCTTCTGTCCAGCTCCCATCGGGATTTTTGGGAATTTCCAAGGCATTAGCATTATGAATTCGTTTATAAAGCCAGCCGTTATCCAGAGATGCGGGTGCTGTATACGTATAATACGTCATGGAAGTATTATTTGAGATATTCAACCAATCGGTAACCTGATAGCTGACATTACTTCTCAGATTATATCGGTTGTACATATCCGTATTATACTTGACCATACCTTTTTCACTGAAATATTCGCCGCCCAGATAGTATGAAGTCTTTTTCGTTGCTCCGGACATACTGATACTATGTGAATGTGCAGTACCTGTGTTGTTATAGATTTCATGGAACCAGTCTGTTGCCCCCAGATAAGTGTAGCGGTTCGGGTCTCTCGGATTGATCATAGCAGCCGGAAGTGACGGATCGAGTGAGCGTTGTTTAGCATATTCCAGTTCCTCTTCTGAGTAAAGGTCATACCAGGGGGCTCCCATGATTTTTTTATATGAGGCCTGTATATAAGGGTCTTTTACTATCTCAGGTATGCGCCCCAGAGTCCGGATGCTCATTGTATTGTTGAATGTAAAATTGATCTTTTCACTTTTTCCTTTCTTAGTTGTTACCAGAATCACTCCAAATGCAGCACGAGCTCCGTAGATGGCTGCTGAAGAGGCATCTTTCAAGATAGATATATTTTCTATGTCGTTGCTGTTCATACGTGAAAATTCGGCTTCTTCCATCGGAACTCCATCCACGAGAATTAGAGGTGCCCCCCCTCCGTTAATGGAAGTTGCACCACGAATATTGAAACCTGGTGTTTGACTGATCTGACCACCGTTGGTACTGATGTTCAGGTTAGGTACAAGTCCTTGAAGCATAGTTCCTACATTGTTGGCTGTACGGTTTTTCAATGTTTCGCCGGCAAGAGCTTCTACTGCGCCACTCAGGTTTATCTTTTTTTGTGTACCGTAACCCACTACTACCACTTCATCCAGTTGTTCGGAGTCATCATACAGCGTAATATCAAATTTATTTTTATTTCCGATTGTGATTTCCTGGCCCTGCATGCCGATATAGGTGATTGAGAGTATGGTTTTGTCGGTATAGTCGCCCTGGAGACGAAAATAACCATTGACATCGGTTACTGTCCCTTGTGAAGCTCCTTTTACGAGGATACTGGCACCTATCAATGGCTCCCCATTGTTATCTCTGACATAACCGGTCAGTACCCGTTTGGTTTCCTGTTCTGTTTTTTGTGTTTCCTGGGAAAGTACAATATGGTTTCCACGCATTTTATACCGGATATTTTCCCCTTTGAACATATTGTCCAATACAGTAAATACAGGTTCGGATTTGGCATTTATAGAATACTTTTTCTTCGTATCGACTTTAGAATTAATGACAATGAATAGATAGTCAGTTTGTGACTCTATATCATTTAGAATGATCTGTAAAGGTTCGTTGGAATAACGTATGCTTACACGTGCATTTTGAGAATGCGTATTGATTGCGTAAACATTTAATATTCCCACAATGAGCAGGAAGAGTGTGATTTTCATAAATCTAAATAATATTGTTGAATTAGAAGCGTAATTATCCTCTAACATCAATTTCTTTTTCATATATTTGCTATGTTTTAAGATTAATACAAAATACTGTGTTAATTTTTCCAAGGGGATATCGATATGTTTGGCGACGGCTCGATATTCCCTTTCCTTTTAATAATTACTATGCCTTTCTCATACGCTGATTTTCTTTTTTAGTTAATATAAATGATATGTTTCTCAAAATCTCTTTGATAAGTGAACGGTATATCCACTTGCAATACTTTTAATGCATATTCCAGTCCGTCAATTCTACGGAATTTACCCAGACATAAGTTGTTCTTGATAGCACTATTATTAATCACAATCTCAATTCCATATACCTTCTCGAACTCTTTCATCAGAGCTTCAAAAGTGATATTGTTGAAATTAATAATTCCACTGGTCCAGCTATAATAACTATCATCTTCTATTTTGCTTCTTATAAGTTTGCCGTCCGACAATGTGGCTCTTTCGTTTGGTTTCAGTATTATTTGCTGGTTGTTTGCACTTACTTTTACAGTTCCTTCCAATAGAGAAGTTATGAATTTATTTCTGTTCTTATAAGCTTCCACATTAAACTTTGTACCTAAGACTTCTACTGTTCCTTTAAATGTACGGACAATAAATGGTGCATCATTTTTTTTATGAGTTATCTGAAAGAATGCTTCTCCATCTATTTCTACCGTACGATAATCATCGGTAAATTTGGTAGGATACTTTAGTGTGGTACCTGAATTGAGGTACACATTACTGCCATCTGCTAATGTCATACTCATATATTGTCCCAGTGGTACGGTGATTTGTTGTATAGGTAGCGTTTCGTCTTTCAGGTTTGCTATAAACCACGATAACAGTATGGCTCCGATAAAAACGGCTGCATAACGATAAAACTGGGTGATTTTTATTTTCTTGTATCTTGTTTTCTGATTTATGAAGGATTCCTTTTTTCCGACTAAAACGATAGCTGTATAAAGTTTTCTCTCCCTAAGTAATTCTTTCATATTCTCCGGGGAAGCATCTGCCCAATTCCGTATCTGAATTCTTTCCGCTTCGGAAGCAGTGCCGTTAAAAAAACGATATAGTGATTCTTTATCCATAAATTTTATCCTTTACGTCTATATAACTAATAAGGGTAAAGATACCCTAACAAAAAATTGAATTAATTTAGAAAAAGATAGAAAAAAGCAGGTAAATAGTCTTTTAGAGCAATACGCATTACTTTTAATGCTTTGGTGATGTGAAATTCGACGGCTTTAATTGATACTCCCAGACGTTCTGAGATCTCACGGTTTGTCAGGTATTCCATCCGGCTTAACAGAAAAACTTCTTTTGTCTTTGTCGGCAAAGACTCGATCGCTTTATTCACAAGTTGCTGTACTTCTTCAGAGAAAATTTCTTGTGGATTACAGGCCTCCAGCGAGCTAATCTGGAAATCCAGTTCCCATTCTTGTTGACTTCTTAGATGATCAACAATTTCTTGCTCCTTGCGAAGTCGGTTCAGGTAAGTTAAGCATTCATTTTTAAGAGAAACAAGAATATAAGCGGGTATATTAGCTCCTTCTGGAAGTTTGTGCCGGTTCTCCCAATATGAGACAAAAGAATCAGTTACAAAATCTTCTGCGATACTTTCCTCTTTCACATAAGAAATTGCTAATCTTAAAAAGCGTTCTTTGTAAGTTTGATAAAGTTCGCCAAAGGTTAATAGATTCTGATTGTTTTCCATAGTGTGTGTATATTAGATATAATTAATGATCGGATATGGAAAAAACGAATGTAA
Organism: Bacteroides mucinivorans; assembly: GCF_034654355.2. NCBI lineage: Bacteria > Pseudomonadati > Bacteroidota > Bacteroidia > Bacteroidales > Bacteroidaceae > Bacteroides > Bacteroides mucinivorans. The sequence continues at coordinate 109,217 of NZ_CP178179.1, forward strand.
CTTATCTCTTATGCGGTGCCGCATATTCTTTTGCCGTTACACTACTGATAGGGATCTCCCATATTTTTACATTTCTTACAGCCGGGTCTGAATAAACAAATTCTCGGCTGCTATAATGTTTCATGATGATATTCAGTGCTTCGCGTTTGCTGTCCATATCTTCAATGAAGCCTACTTTTCCACGGCAGATCACACTTTTGGCTTTCATCCGGTAACTGCAGGCTACTTTGGGATGCTGAAATACCAGCTCATGGTCTGTGCTGAAAGTGATGCATACGTTATTGTTACGTTCCAGCATATCAATGCTGCTTCCTGTTGGTCCGGAATGCAGATAAATCACCCCTTCCTGATAACCAAAGTTCATGGGTATTACATATGGATTTCCCTCCTGATCGGTGATACCGACAAAGCAGATATCACAGCGGGAGATAATTTCTTCTACCCGCTGTTGGTCTTCTATGATGACTGTTTTCATACGTATAAAGTTATAATGTGATAGGGCTATAAGGTGGTAAAGTTATCACTTTACCGCCTCCTTTATTACATTAATGCAAAGTCAAGTTGTTTTTTCTCCAGATTGGCACGGGCTACTTTAATGGTGATTGCATCACCCAAGCTGAATGTCTTATTCTTACGTCGTCCGCGCAGACAGTAGTTCTTTTCGTCGAACTCATAGTAGTCATCGTCCAAATCACGCATAGGTATCATACCTTCACACTTATTTTCGTTAAGCTCCACATAAAGTCCCCATTCTGTGACACCGGAAATTACTCCATCATATGTTTGTCCCAACCGTTCGCTCATAAATTCTACTTGCTTGTACTTGACAGAAGCACGTTCGGCATTTGCTGCAATCTGCTCCATGTTAGAACTATGATCGCAGAGATCTTCATATTTGCTTTCCGAAACACTTCTTCCTCCGTCCAGATATTTGGTCACGAGGCGATGTACCATCATATCCGGGAAACGACGAATGGGGGATGTGAAGTGCGTATAGTAATCGAACGCCAATCCATAATGTCCGATGTTGTGTGTTGAATAACGCGCTTTTTGCATGGCACGGATAGAAACTGTTTCAATCAGATTTTCTTCTTTCTTTCCCTGAATATCGTCCAACAGGTGGTTGATGGACTTTGATATGTCTGTCTTTGTGCCACTGGTACGCAACTTATATCCGAAACGGGCAATGAATTGTGAAAGATTATCCAGCTTCTCCGGATCGGGTAGATCATGGATACGATAAGGCAATACTTTGGCTTTCTTTCCTTTGGGTACGCGTCCTATCTTCTCGGCTACGGTTCTGTTGGCAAGTAGCATAAACTCTTCTACGAGTTTGTTGGCATCTTTGGATTCTTTGAAATAAACACTGACCGGTTTTCCTTTCTCGTCTATCTCGAATTTCACTTCGTAACGGTCAAAGTTAATAGCTCCGGCAGCAAAACGTCTTTCGCGTAACGCTTTGGCAATTGTATCCATCATCAAAACCTCCTCTTTGAAATCTCCCTCCCGGGTTTCGATAATTTGCTGTGCTTCTTCGTAAGTGAAGCGGCGGTCGGAATAGATGATTGTATGTACGATACGTGAATTCTTTACTTCTCCTTTCTCTGTGATATCAAAAATAACGGAGAAAGCGAGCTTTTCTTCGTGGGGGCGTAGTGAACAAAGGAAATTACACAGACGCTCGGGCAGCATCGGGATAGTACGGTCTACCAGATAGACAGAGGTAGCACGTTTCTCGGCTTCTTTATCAATGATACTTCCTTCTTTTACATAGTGCGTTACGTCTGCTATATGTACTCCTACTTCCCATAAATTGTCTTTTAGTTTACGGATAGAGAGTGCATCGTCAAAGTCTTTGGCATCCTTTGGGTCGATGGTGAAAGTAGTGACCTTACGGAAATCTTCCCGTTTGGCTATCTCTTCTTCAGAGATTTCAGCCGGAATCTTATCAGCAGCCTTTTCTACTGCCTGAGGATAGACATAGGGTAAACCAAATTCTGCCAGAATAGCGTGCATCTCAGTGGTATTGTCTCCGGCTTTACCCAGAATATCAAGTACCTGTCCGATTGGATTTTTAGCTTTGTCCGGCCATTCGATTACTTTCACAACAGCCTTGTCTCCGGTTTTTCCACCTTTCAGTTTATCTCTTGGGATGAAGATATCATTTGCCAGCGTCCGGTTTTCTGTTACCAGGAAAGCATAAGATTTTTCTACTTGTAGCGTACCCACAAATGTGTCGTTGGCACGTTCCAGTATTTCAATAACTTCCCCTTCAGCGTCATGGTTCTTGCGTTTGGCAAAGAATGCTATTTTTACTTTGTCATTGTTCATTGCATGGGCAGAGTTACGTTCGGCCACGAATATCGGGTCGCCTCCACCTTCGGGGATGAATGAGTTCTTTCCGTTGCTTTTACGCTGGAAGGTTCCTGTCATCTCGATGCCGTGGTTGTTGAGTTTGTATTTATTCTTATCAACTTCCGTTATGTAGTCGTCAGTCAGCATATCCGCGAGAATATCCATGCACAGCATTTTCAGGGGATGTGTGGTGAGGTGTAGTTCCGCGAAAAGATATTTAAGGCTGATAACTTCTTCCTGTCTGGTGTGGAAGAAATCCATTAATGTGGTTGCCAGTTCTTTTTTCTTCATTCGTTTACCGGCTTTTTTTTCTTTCTTTTTCGCCATGATGTTTTTATTATTATAAGTTACGAGCTAATAAGTTACGGATTTTGAAGCGAATACAGGTGAGACCTGTTACTTAGAGACGTAACTTATTTCTATTGTTATTAACTACAAAGTAAATGATTAAATATCAATAATTCAAGAATTTCATGTACATTTGCCCAATAGTTGATTTATATTATAACAAAATGGAATCCAAAACTCCTTCCCGGGAAAAAGAAATTTATAAAGTGACTGTTGTGGGAAGTGTGGTAAACTTCTTACTTCTTGTCTTTAAGTTCTTCGCCGGAATAGCAGGACATAGTGCTGCTATGCTGGCTGATGCGGTTCATTCTTTATCCGATTTTGTTACTGATATTATTGTGATTATCTTTGTGCGTATCTCTAACAAGCCAGAAGATAAAGATCATGACTACGGACATGGAAAATATGAAACGCTGGCTACAGCTATTATCGGGATATTACTTTTGTGTGTCGGCTTTGGTATCCTTTGGAACGGTGCTTCCTCTATCTATGATTTTTTTCATGGAGAACAGCTTGGGGAGCCGGGAATGCTGGCATTGATAGCAGCGTTGGTTTCGATTGTACTGAAGGAAATATTGTATCAATATACCGTTATAAAAGGACGAAAACTGAATTCACAGGCGGTGATAGCTAATGCATGGCATCATCGGAGTGATGCTCTTTCTTCTATCGGAACGGCTGTTGGTATTGGCGGGGCCATTTTACTTGGTGACAAATGGAGAGTACTTGACCCGATAGCTGCTGTAGTAGTCAGTATTTTTATAATGAAAGTAGCTATTCAGTTGTTGATACCTTGTGTAGATGAGCTTTTGGAAAAGTCATTGCCTGATGAGGTAGAACGTGAAATAGAGCAGGCTGCGCTTTCATTTCCCGGAGTAAGTCAGCCACATCATTTAAGAACCCGTAGAATAGGGAATCAGTACGCCATTGAGTTGCATGTACGTATGGATGGAAAAATCTCATTGGAAGAAGCTCATCGTACTGCTACGGGAATTGAGCGAAAATTGAAGGAAATGTTTGGAGAAGGAACGCATGTGGGTATACATGTAGAACCAATTAAATAATGTGCTAATGTGTTAATATGCCAATGTGCCAATTAAAAGAATGTACTAATATACCAATTGGTTTTCGGCATGTTTTTATAGCGCAGCACATTGGCATATTAACACATTAGCACATTATTTATTGGTACATTGAATAATTATTAATTATGGCAAGTATTTTAGTTACAGGAGCGAGTGGGTTTATTGGCAGTTTCATCGTCGAGGAGGCTTTGAAACGCAAATTTGCTGTGTGGGCAGGAATTCGTTCTACCAGTAGCAGGAAGTATTTATCTGACCGGAAAATTCATTTTCTGGAACTTGATTTTGCCCATCCCAATGAGTTGAAAGCGCAGTTATCCGGTCATAAAGGTACATATAATAAGTTTGACTATATTGTTCATTGTGCCGGATTGACTAAATGTGTAGATAAAAAGGAGTTCGACCGTGTCAATTATTTGCAAACCAAATATTTTGTTGATACATTGATACAACTTAATATGGTGCCCAAGCAATTTATTTATATCAGTACGCTGAGTGTTTTTGGCCCGATACACGAAGAGGATTACAATCCGATACACGAAAATGATCTGCCGGCTCCGAACACTGCTTATGGACTGAGTAAACTTAAAGCGGAGTTGTATATACAAAGTATTCCTGGGTTTCCTTATGTGTTTTATCGTCCTACAGGGGTATATGGCCCTCGTGAGATGGACTATTTTCTTATGGCTAAGTCGATACTCAATCATATGGACTTTTCTGTTGGTTTCAAACGTCAGGATCTTACATTTGTATATGTAAAAGATATTGTTCAGGCTGTTTTCCTTGGAATTGAGAAGCAGGTATCCCGGAGAGCCTATTTTCTGGCTGATGGGAAGGTCTATAAAAGTCGTACTTTTTCGGATCTGATACAAAAAGAATTGGGAAATCCATTCGTTATTCGATTGAAATGCCCGTTAATTCTCCTTAAAGTCGTATCTTTGCTCGCTGAATTCATTGCTACCCGCTCAGGAAAGAGTAGTACGCTGAATTCAGATAAATATAAGATAATGAAACAAAGAAACTGGCAATGTGATATTACTCCAGCCATGAAAGAACTGGGATATGTTCCTGAATATGACTTGGAAAAAGGAGTGAAAGAGGCCATTGCCTGGTATAAGAATGAAGGATGGCTCTAGATTTATTTAAACGTGTAGAGACCCGCAAGGGACTGTTCGCTGTTGAGAAGGTAACACTGATATACAACTTGTTGACTTCTATATTGATTCTGTTCCTTTTTCAGCGGATGGATCATCCCTGGCACATGTTGCTGGACAGGGCTATGATTGCCGGAATGACATTCTTATTAATGTATCTCTACAGGTTGGCACCTTGTAAGTTTTCTGCTTTTGTGCGGATTGCCATTCAAATGAGTCTGCTTTCTTATTGGTATCCGGATACGTATGAGTTCAACCGTTTTTTCCCCAACCTGGATCATATCTTTGCTTCTGCCGAACAGTGGATGTTTGGTTGCCAGCCTGCATTGCACTTTTGCTATTTGTTGCCGCACCAATGGATAAGTGAGGCTTTTAATATGGGCTATTTTGCCTATTATCCGATGATTCTGGTGGTGACTTTGTATTATTTTATCTATAGATTTGAGTTGTTTGAGAAACTCTCCTTTGTACTGGTTACTTCCTTTTTTATTTATTATCTGATCTATATATTTATCCCGGTTGCCGGTCCGCAATATTATTTCCCGGCCATCGGATTAGAGAATGCAGAGCATGGTACATTTTATGCTATCGGTGATTATTTCAATCATCATCAGGAATTGCTGCCCGGTCCGGGATATGAACATGGCTTTTTTTATAATCTTGTGGAGGGCTCACAGCAAGTTGGAGAACGTCCTACGGCAGCCTTTCCCAGTTCGCATGTAGGTATTTCTACGATTCTTATGATTATGGCATGGCGTGGGAGCAAATGGCTGTTTGCTGTTTTGATGCCATTCTATATCTTACTCTGTTGTGCCACTGTTTACATTCAAGCTCATTATCTTATTGATGCCATTGTAGGATTTTTCTCTGCATTTGTGATGTATGTATTTGTAACGAAGATGTTTAAGAAGTGGTTTGCGGTACCAATGTTTAAATGAGTTCGTATTATTGGCCCGAAAAGAATTAAACTCACCACAGAGTTGCACGGAGTTTCACAGAGTTTTAAATCTTTGATGAAACGCAGGACGCAGATTAAAAGACTGTAGCTCTTTATCATACATTTGTTTTCTTTTGCGAAAATCTGCGTTCATCTGCGTTTCAATGAACCATCGCCTGGCGTACCTCCCCGTGCGGGAAGCACTTTTAGCGGGAGGGCTTATTTATTATAGTAGATAGTATTCCTAAATAGAGTAAACAGGGACATAATAAAGCCAATCCGGCAGTTACTCCCCAATAATCGGATGTTATTCCGATAAGAGGAGTAATTAAGGCGCCACCCGATACTCCTATTATCATTAATGCCGAAACTTCGTTACTCTGGTCCGGTTTATGTTGCAAAGCGTAGGAGAACAGAATCGAAAAAATGCAGGAGCAACCTAAGCCTACGATGCAGATTAATGCAAACATTTCCCAAGGTACACGAACCAATAATAAAGAGATAAATGCTATAATGGCAATCAATATACAGCTTTGCAAATAAATATGAGGTTTTATACGCGCTAATAATAAAGTACCTAAAAATGTACCCGCCATACGAGATATGAAATACAGGCTATTTCCCAAGCCGCTTACACTTAACGGCATATTGGCTTGTGTCGTTAAGAAATTGGGAATGGTTGTATTTAAACCGACGTCGATTCCGACAATGAATAATATTCCTAAGAAAATCAGAAAGATCTTCCTATCTTTAAGTAGCAACAGAGTAGACAATAAATTAGAACGTGTATCCTCTTCTTGCTGGTTATCGGGGATGCTGCGATACATCCAAATAGTGGAAAACAATGAAATTACCGCATATAGACCAAATGTTATTTTCCAGTCTCCCCATAATATGGCAGTACCTCCTGCGACAATAGGTCCTAAAAATGAAGATATTGCTTTGACGAATTGGCCGAGAGTTAACGTACTGGCTATTTTATCAGTAGAAACAACATTGGCAATCATCGGGTTTAATGATACTTGCAGTATAGTATTGCTGATACCTAATATTGTAAAAGCGAGTAACATACTTGCGAAAGTATAGGAAATAAAGGGGACTATCATTGCTACTGTTGTAGTAGCTAAAGCCATTATGACAGTCAGTTTTTTCCCTATTTTTCCCATTAGAATGCCGGTAGGAATGGAAAAGATTGCAAACCAGGCAAATACCATCATTGGGAGCAGGTTTGCGTATGTATCGGAGAGTTCAAAATCTTTTTTCACATAGTTTGTTGCAATACCTACGATATCTACGAATCCCATTACGAAGAAACCGAATAGAATCGGATAGAATGTTTTGGCTTTAAATTGTGTATTCATGGTGCGATTATTGGTTGTCTAATTGATTAAGGGCATAAGTATAGGCACCTAATGAAATGGAACGGCTGGTGCCTTGATGGGTAACGGCTATTCCTGTCCGTTTATATAAATCGTAAGATATAAATCGGGTGGTATCGGGAACCTTTATCTGTTTGGGCTGATAACCGGCAAATGATGCAAATTCTGTCTCATCTTCCAGATTGAATACTTTCATTTGTAAGCGGTTGAAGATACTTCCATCCATCATACGTATAGTACCGTTTAGCTCTTTTATCATTGCAGGTAGTATGTATTTGGAAGCCCCAGCTAATCCGCCACCTATAACTACTAATCCGTCTACTAATGTTAAGGCGCAAGATAATGCTTCTGCAGCCACTTCACCCAGTTCGGCAAAGGAAGCCCTGGCTGCCTCCTGTTCTCCTTGAAGGTTACCTTCCGCAATCTCATAGATATCTTTAGGGGTTAAATCTTCTTTGCAACCGGAACGTTCTGCGTACATACGTTTTATAGCCCGGATGCTGACACTTTCTTCTACAATAAATTGCGGATGATTTTTGTTACGTAGACACCATAAATCACCACCGGCAGCATTGTCTCCCAACAAGAGTTGACCATTTGTTACTACTCCGGCTCCAAAACCTGTACCCAGCGTTATACCAATGATATTTTGGTAACGTTTGGTACTACCGGCTTTTTTTAACCGGTTGTTTATTTCCGGCAAAATGCCGGTCATTGCTTCTCCGTATGCGAACAGATTACCATCGTTGTTAATAAAAACAGGTAATCCGAATTGATCTTGTAAATAGGGGCCTAAAGCAACTCCGCCTCGAAAGGCCGGAAAGTTGGGTAAATCGCCAATAATTCCTGCCTCATAATCGGCCGGCCCCGGAAATGCAAAACTTATTGCTACCGGAGTTTCCGGTAATAATTTTAGTATATGGTGGAACCCGGTCACTATATTTTTCAGACAATGGTCGATATGAGTTGGAACAGAAGGTAAAACAAAAGGTTCTACAATCTCTTTTCCTCCGGCTATTGCCGAAAATACAAAATTGGTTCCACCCGCATCCAAAGTCATTACGATGCGTTGTTCTTCTTTATAATTCATAATTTATTATTGTTTAAATCGAACATAAGCTTTGATTGTACCACATCGCTTCTCTTTTGATGCTGCACCTGGAGATATGGTATATTGGTTGATTGAAGCCGGGATAATAAATGTCTCTGCATAATGAACAGTAAACGGTTCGAATGCTCCGTCAGGGCTTTCCACTATTAATTCGTCTCCTTCAATTACATTTAAAACATTAACGCTATTCCCGGTATGGTGCAAAACCTTACCGGTGAACCAGTGGCGGCGTGTCTCTATAAATTCATTTTCGTGTAATCCGGTACGTTCTTCATACCAACCTTCTCCTTCTGCAATCTTTTCCACGTGATTAACCAGATACCGGCGTGTATAATCAGTTTGTCGTTCCCATTGAATCACATTAGCACCATGTCGGATGTTTATGGGACGAGGACGGCCGTCTAACCCCAGACGCCCCCAATCCCAAAGCTTAAATGTAAAGATACTTGGCGTTGCACTAATCTCGAGCACCATTGCACCCGCTCCGGAACAATGGATTGTTCCGGCCGGAATCAGGAAATGGTCATGTTTTTTTGCCGGCCATTGGTTTACATACTTTTCTGTATCGAACTTCTTCCCTGTCTTTTGCGATTCGTGCAGGGCTGCAATCATTTCTTCGGGATCTATGCCTGTCTTTATTCCTAAAAAGACAGTTGCACCCTTTTGTGCATCCAGCAGATAATAGCTTTCATCCTGTGTATAGGCCATGCCGAATGTATCCCGGATATATTGGGTTGTAGGATGTACCTGCAGGCTGAGATTGCCTCCTCCCATCGTATCCAGAAAATCAAAACGAATAGGAAAGTTTTCTCCGAAACGGGCTTCTACCGGTTCTCCCAAAACTTCACGAGGTTGATAGAAAATGAGATTATTGGATGGCATTTCAAAGAGTGTTCCGGAAATATTTAAATATAAGCTGTTTTCTTCGGGAACACAGTCAAAGCACCAACCGAAATTGGCTTGTGTCTTGTCTAAATCGCAGACTTCTTTCATCCATTGGCCACCCCATGGAGCCGGGTCGAAAAACGGGACTACACGAAAAGGAGAAGAAGCTGTTTTTTTAAGACCGGCTTTCCAGGTCTCTCCTTCGATCATTTTAGGGAGATCACTGATATGGGTATCCAGCCAATAATCAACTTTATTTAATAGCCTCTTTTTAAGGTTATCACATACTATCCAATCTATAAAATAACCTCGTTTGTAGTGAAGGGAGGGGGCAACCTCTTTGTCTCTAACTCCTAATCCGTTCACTTCTTTTCTCCGGAAGCGTTGCTGTATTTCCCAACGTGCCATATCAACGTACATAAGTAGGTCCGGATGAGGATAAACTTCTGCTGCTCCATGTCCGCATAAAACAATGAGTCCGTTCGTCTGTGTTATTTGTTCACGGCAGGCTGCCACCTTTTCCGTATCCAGGAAGTTTTTGTAAGAAAAGTGTGAAGTATACCCGAATAAGCTGTCTTCCGTCATATAGGGTGCTGTCATACGCTCAATATCTTCCGGTGACTTAAACAAGCTTTCCGTATCAATCAATAGTGTCGGAGATAGTTCTTTAAAATAAGAAAGAAGTTCTTGTTTATTTACTCCCTGATAACACTCTACTACAAAAACCTTTCGGAAATCACCAGTTACTCCTGTTTTCTTTAATTTATTCAGGATTTCACTCCATCCTATCCATATCTTTCCTTCTATACGAGTTGAAGGGGTCTTGTCATAATTACTTTTTCTCATTTTGCCGAATTGTTTTTCTGCAAATATACTTTACTTATTGCTTTTTTTGAGGTATATTTGTTCTGATCTTCTTATACAATCTTATGATTTTGTACTATGGTAAGAATAAAGGAAGGGTTTAAAGGAGAGCGATTTGTATCCCTGCCCGAAAATTTGTTAAGAGAATATAGTAAAGATCCTCTGATAGAGAATCTCTATGTACGTAAAATCGGTTTTTTCCCGAAGGTGAAATATCATTATGTGCAAAAAGAATCGGGTACAGATTATGCAATGCTGATATATTGTGTCGACGGAAAAGGTAAGTATCATATTAATGGGAAGACGTATCAGATACGGCAGAAGCAGTATATATTTATCCCTCCCCATGTCCCTTATTCGTTTGAGGCTGATATAGATGAGCCGTGGACCATCTATTGGCTTCATTTTAGCGGTAAATTAGTGCATTCGATTTTTACTGTTCATATATCTCCGGGGATTATTCTTTCGGATGAACACTCGCGTCAGCAAGTTCGTATTGAGCTGTTTGAAGAAATCTATAATAGCTTTTCCATGGGATATATCAAAGAATATTTTGCTTATTCAGCGATGTACCTGTACTCTTTCTTATCTACGTTCATTTTTCAAGAGCAATTTCGGGATATCGGTGTTCCCAGACATAAGCCGCTTTCATTTTCTATGCGGGTGATTTACTATCTGCAGGAAAACATAGATCGTAATTTGACATTACAGGACTTGGCCGGATATTTTAAATATTCGGAGTCTCATTTTTCGGCACTGTTTTTGAAAGAGACCGGTACTTCTCCTATCAATTATTTTATTCGACTGAAAATTCAGAAGGCTTGTCAATATATTGAGCTTACCGATATGAAATTGAATGAGATAGCTTTACGGCTTGGATTTGAGGAACAGGCTTATTTCTCCCGGGTCTTTACCAAAGTTATGGGAGTGTCGCCTACTGCTTACCGAAAAAAAGAGATCAGTGAATAAACAAAGTACCCCGCGAAAGTTGGACAAAGAACTTTCGCGGGGCATTTTATTACTTTTTACACACTCTCGACAGGCAGATTTTTTCTGACCCTTTGAACAGAATGTTATGTCATTATTTTACAGGTGCGGAATTGCTTAGCCAGAGTTCTAAGATTCCTCCTTTTGCGTATTCTTTGTGCGGAAGCAGGTATTCTGGCAGTTCTTTACCATTGAGGGCTATTCTCTCAATGTAGCAATTCTCTTTGCTGTTGTTATGGCATTTAATGATAAACTTATCTCCATTGGGGTAATACTTTTTATCCAACCGGATGGTGATTTCATCAAATACGGGAGACGTAATATCATAAACGGGTTGGATGGAACAAGTTCCGTCTACACTGAACATTCCTATTGACATGAGGGCGCTTACTCCTCCCATTTGTCCCTGATCTTCGTCGTGTCCACCGTAACCTTTATCAGGGGTAGTTGCTCCGTATGCTTGTTCGTTGACACGCCTTACCCAGTATTGTGCCAAGTCTGGTCGGCCTGTTCTGTTGAATACATGGGCATTCGAACACCCTGGTTGATTGGCGTAACTCACATATCCATCGCGATACCCATATACGAAATCATCTTCTTTAGATTGCTCGAAAGCCTCATTCAGTTTGGTACACAGAGCATCTTTTCCTCCCATTAATTCTGCCAGTCTGCTTAATCCGTGAGATATTCCCCAAGTAGCCTGCCAGGCATTGGCTTCTATCCATCCCTCTCCGCTTAAAGGATCTTGATGTAACCATTCTCCTTTATTATTTTTGGGCATCAACAGGTTGACTTTATCGCAGAAAAGGTTTTCCCAGCCTTGGGACCGTTTCAGGTAGAATGCCGCATCCTTCTTTTTCCGAAGTTTTCCAGCCATTTGAGATAGTGCCCAATCCTGAAAGGCAGCCTCTATCGTCCATCCGGCATTATCCGGAAAATAACCGTTCTGTTCATAGATGTCAATTTGCTCTTTAGAGCCTAACATTCCTCCGCCTTTATGATTGTTGACCATTGCTTTATAAGCAGCTGTCGGAGTTGTTTTGGTTAGCATGTCTTTTTGATAAGCAGCGGTCAGTAAGTTGGTAGCCGGGCAAGATGACATGATGTACGAATATCCACCAAGGTTGGGTCCCCGGGGCAACAGTCCGCCATTTTCGGCATATTGCACCAGACAGGCGGAAAAGTCATCTAAAACTTCTGGCCATGCCAATCCCCAGAGTACATTCAAATTCCATTGTGAGAGCCAAAATGCATCTGAATTATACATATGGAATTTTACTTTTCCATTTGCGTCTTTCGGTAAGGTCCTTTTTTTGAACACGGCATTTACTGTATGTTTGCCTTGTCGTTCTCCCTGTGTATAATCCGGATAGTCACCGGAGTAATCGTCTATTTTATGACGTCCCAGCAACACATGCCAAAGATCCGTATAAAATTTGATTTGTTGGTCTCTTGTACCACCTTTCACTGCTATTTTTCCCAGATAATCATTCCATTCTTTTTGTGATTGCTGATGCACTGCATCAAAGTCCCAATGATTACAATCCATTTCCATATTGAGCCGTGCATTGGCTATACTGGTATAGGAAATAGCCACCTTTACACAGATTTGTTCACCTGTTTTAGCTGTAAAGCGTGCTTTGATACCCGAAGAAGGTGCATCCCAATACGTCATGCCGGTGGCATTGCGCCGTGTCGGTTTTTCATGGCTTGTCAGAGATTCTATGTTCCGGTATTCTGTTTGGTTATCCCAACCATCTATGGCTTTCATTGGTTTGCTAAATTGCATAACGTAATACACTTTTACATTGTCGGGACCTCCCCATAGTCTTCCCATGGTGTTGACGGAGCCTTCTATTTCCTGATCGCTGACCTTTTGGATATTTGCTTCGGTCATGGTTATTGTACCTACATATCCTCCCAGATTGAGCAGTATATCTGCAAGAGGAGCATCGTTGCAATAGGTAAAGCGATAAAAACTTACCCTGTCTGTGGCGGTTTGCTCTACCCATAGGTTATATCTGTCTAAAAATAGTTTGTGATAACCCGGGCGTACTGTTTCTCCTTCATGCGAGAAGGATGATTTCCATCCCTCTTCTCCCTGCTTGGTGGGCACTTCACCTGTGGTAGGCATCAGTACAATGCCGCCATTCATCCAATCGTGCAGTTGCGGGAACCCTAATATTTCTTTAGAATTATAATTGTATCCGCCGCCGTACTGGTTTTTGTTTCGTGTCATAGGAGCTGCGCTAATCATGCCAAAGGGCAGGCTTCCTGTAACAAAGAAGAAATATCTTCCTCGTGCAGTCTCGATATAAGGGTCTACCTTTTCTACAAAATCATGATATCCCTCGATGGATGGGTAGACTTCCACTTCGGAGAGACCTACATTGGTGCCCATTGCGTCCGTGCTTTCGATACGAATAAAAGAGCTGAGTTTCGTAGGGAAATCAATCACCTTTGGAGCACCGTCGTTGGGAATTGAATTTACGTAGATTTTAGAATGATCGCTGAAGTGGATAGTAACTCCTGCCATCTGACTCTGGGGATTGGGGCGGTCGTACAAGATAATTCTTTCTATCGGCTGTGCCTCGTCCCATTTTAATTCTATCCATGGGTAATCAATATATCCCCAAAACGTCTCTTTGCTCTGAGAACGCCATTCTCCCTGATCGTATAGGCGGATTGCTCCGTCGATAATCTTTTCCGGTTCGAATCCGGGCATGAAAGAAGAGGCTTTTACCTGTGCGCGAGTTGCAATATTATAAGGGGTAGCATATGCGCTGACAAGTGGGAGTAACCATACAAAAACAAGTAGAGTTATCCGGCAGGATTTGTAATGGATAAATAGTGGCTTTTCTTTTTTTTTCATTTTTAGATTCTGTTAGTTATTAATAGGCAAAGCTGTTTTCAGCAACTGCTTGCAAAAATAGTGTGTATTCAGTCTATTTCAAAGTCTATTTGTTCTGAATCTCTTATACTATCTTATGATTTCCGGTTGTTTTGAGGGTATCTTTACAATGTGGACGGGAGTGATAGGATGGGTATTAGACCATTATAATACAACTCCCCCGACATTTATAAAGAAATACCGGGGGAGCCTCACCTTATGTTAGAGAGAATATAAAAAGGAGTTTTACTTTCTTACCGTTCGTGCTTTTTGGGCAGATTGGGGTTCGGGTAATGGATTATCATCCGGACCGGGAGTAGTAGTCAGCGTTGTAAAGCTACTGTAACCGCTACTGTATGAGATACCATTCTTGTTTTTTGCATAAGCTCTTACATAATAATAGGTTGCTGCTTTTAATCCGGAAATCTTAGTAGAGAAGTTAGTAGCCACCTGTGCTTTTGCATAGTTCTTTTTCGCTTCATCTATTACCGGTTCCGAACTGTTTTCACTCCAGCAGAAACCTACTTCAGTGACACTGGCTCCTCCGTCATTTGAAATGTTAGCTGACATATCAGCTGTATTTGCGGTGATATTCTCTGCCGAAGGATATCCTACGGCAGGGGTATAGGTCGCAATTGTAACGAAACGGACGGGAATACTGTAAGTGATCCCTTTTTCATTCTCTGCATATGCGCAAATATAATAAGGAGTAGCCATAGTAAGATTTACTATTTGAGCCTCAAAACGCCCGCCAGCATCAGAACCGGTACCCAATTCTTTCTTATCAAGACAGTTTTCCAGAGTTGGAGTAGCATTACTGGAATCCGACCATACAAAACCTTTTTTAAGGATACTCAATCCTCCGGTATTGGTGATGGTAGCCTCCACAGTAACATTATCATCATTAATAATACTCATTGTCAGGTCTTCCACTTCCGGTGCACTGTTTAGTTGAGTGGTAAACTCTGTCACGGGACTATATGCCACTCCGTTTACGTTTTTGGCATAAGCTCGTACGTAGTACTTGATACCTTTATTCAGATTAGAGATCTGCTTGGTGTAGGTGGTTAGTTTGCCAACTTCAGTGATGTGATCGTTATCGTTTATGTTAGGTGCAGATACTTCGCTGCTCCAACAAAAGCCGATTTCCTCTATATCTCTGCCTCCGTCGGTAGTAACTTCTACTTTTACGGTGGCTACTGTTTCACCAATATTATTTATAACCGGTACAGCGAGTGCAGGAACATGGGTTTGTACGGTATGGAATGATGTTGGATTACTGTAAAAATAGCCGTCGACTGTTCGGGCATAGGCAGTTACATAATAATTGGTACCTTCTTGTAATCCGTTTATGGCTATGTGGATGTTATTTCCGCTACTCGTATCTTTTTTAGGCCCACCTTCCATATCTACACCCGGCTTGGTAGAGAAGATGTCATAACAAATCCCTTTTTCCAGAATCTCCGTACCTTCGGGCACGGTAATAACGGCGGTTACTTCAGCTGATGATACAGTGATATTACTGATCTGTGGTACTGTTTCAAAACCCACTACCTGCAGATTTTGTGTGGTAAACTCTACCACCGGACTGTATCCTATGCCTTTATCATTTTCTGCATAAGCCCGAAGATAATATTTCGTACCAGTATTCAAACCTTCCAGTAGTTTAGAAAAGTCGGCTGCTCCTAAAGCAACTTCTTCTTTCAGGTTGTCTATGGTAGGAACCTGGTTCTCGGCACTCCAGCAGAAACCACGTTTCAGTATCGGATAGGCTGCATCCGGTGTTACAGCGCGGGCAGTAGCCAGTGCTGTATAGGCTGAAATATCACCAACCGGATTGCAGGTAACTGTTGGTACTTTCAATGCATCTGTAGTAATTTCGATGCTTTCGGCACTGTATCCGGTTTTACCCGTTTTGTTTTTAGCATAAGACCGTATCAGATAAGTGGTATTTGCCTTTAGATTGGTTAGTTCTACAGTGAAGGCTTCGGATGTAAAGTCTGATGACGCGTTCTTTACGATATCATATTCAGTGGGATCCGCATTATCCTCTTCTGTTTTTACTTTGTAAACTACTCCAAAATCTGTCAGGTCGCTACCACCATCATCGGTTACACCACTGGTCAGGATAGCTCCCGTTTCACTTTTGCTTTCGGCTACAGGTACATTGAGAGTAGGTGCTTCACTGGCGAGTGTACTAAAGCTTATCACATTTCCTTTCACTTTGCTGTATCCGGTACTGGCATAAATGCAATAGTAATAAGTTTTTCCGATAGATAGGCCTTCCAGTGTTCCAGTGTACTGGTTTTTGTCTCCGGCCTGGGCTTCTACCTCCTTTGCATTGTTCATCGAACTCGATTCGGCATAGAGAAATCCTATCTTGCATTTTCCCACGCTCTTTGGGTTTTCAATGGCCGAACCTGTCAGTACCGCATCATATCGCGTCAGTCCGGTAGCATTGTTTGTCACCAGTGTAGGCGCATATATCATCGGTTCCTCGTCCTTATCACATCCTGCCGGTAAAAGCAGGATGAGGGTAAGGAGCAGGTACCTGATTATTTGTATCTGATGTTTTTGAATCATGTTGATACTTCGTTATTTTTTTACCATTACTTTTTGTCCTTCAAGGAAGTAGATGCCCTCTGCCAGTCCGTTTACTTCGTTGCGGCCTTCCTGAGCTTCGATCACTCGTATGGTACGTCCGCTGGCATCATAAATAGGAATGGTGCGGACAGCATTACTTTCGATATAGAGAATACCGTTCTCACTGTATGCTCTGGTGGCCTGGTCAGGAGTCAGGATCATGCTTCCGATACCGGTGATACTGCCTCCATCGCCACCAATGCTGTATAGCCGTGGAGCAGATGCAGGAGCGGCTTTGGTCTGTACATAGGCCTGGAAGGGGGCTACGTCGGCATAATTACGGATAAATACACTACCGGCGGGATAGTCTTTGTTACCATCAAAGTATGAGCTTGTTTCATTTAAAGAATATACCTGTTCGCTTTTTTCAACTGTAGCATAAGTTGGTACAAGACTGTAGTTGGCACCTTCTGACGATTGTAGGGCACCTTCGGTAGGAGCAAGTAGAACACCTGCGCCATTTTCTGCAGAGAAACGAACATTACCGGTAATATTATTGGCTTCCGGATAAGCCCGGTTGTTAGGCATACAAATGAGGTAAGGTTTATTGGCCTGTATTGAAGTGGCTGAGACATATCCGGTTGGAGTAAGTTCGTATAACCAGAATGGCAGGGCTGTGTCATCCGTTTCTAAAAGGGTATTGCCGAAAGGTGCCAGTGGGGTTCCGGTAGCGTCGGGTTCGGTAGAGTACCGCGTATACGTAAATTGATCAACATCAAACGGTAATACGATGGTTTTCCAACCAGCTGGTGAGTTGTATCCACTCTCTGTATTGAAGTTTTTGTAGTAATACACTTTTTTAGCTTTTAATTCTTTGGGAATACTGAACTGATTCCCATTTGTTTTGATCTCCATTTGGTCAGTGACACCTCCCCGGAAAATGTAGGTGAAATTGTATTCTGCATCGGATGCTACGCTTCCATTCTCTGGGAGGTAAAGATAGGTAGCTAGAGAGAATACATTGTTAGGAACTTCCCAATCAGGGTTCCACACTACGGTATTTAGGTGATCTCCATACGTTCCGTTGCCTCCTTGATTACGGCACCAAAAAGCGCTTTGGCCAATATTTTTTACGGAAGCCGGTATTTCAATATTATTGATAGAGGTACGGTTAAAGGCATTTTGCCCTATTTCTTCAAGGTGAGGAGGAAGAATAATGCTTTTCAATTGGATACATCCATCAAAGGCGGAATATTCTATCGTTTTCAAACTTTCCGGTAGCTGAATCGTACTAATTGAACTATTAGAAAATGATTGATTGCCGATTGTTTCCAATTTGCTCGGCAATTGAATCGTTTCTAATTTGGTACATTCTCCAAAGATATAAAAGGGTAATTGGATCATATTATCAGGGAGAGTTATTTTGACAAGATCTTTACAGTTGCTAAAGCAACGATCTCCTATAGTGGTTACAGCTTCAGGTATCGTAATTTTTTGGATGTTGCTATACTGGAATGCTCCAGTCCCTATTTTGGTAACGCTTGCAGGGATATTGAAAGTTGTAATTTTACATTTACTAAATGCATTCTCTGCTATTTCTGTAGGTTCTGCACCTTCTGCAAAATGAATGTTAGTGATATTACTGTTTCCAAGTCCACTGATGCGTGTGATGGTTTTAGGAAATGTAATACTGGTGAGGGGGGTATTTTCAAAAGCATTTTCCCCAATTTCTCGTATACCGTTGTTTATCGTTACCTCCGTGAGCCCAGAATTGGCGAATACGGAACTGTTAAATGAAGTAATGGTTCCGGGAATTGTTATTTTTGTGAGTTGGGTACATCCCTTAAAAGCTTGATGTCCAAGTTCTGTAAGTGCTCCCGGAAGAACGACTTCTTTTAATGATATGCAATTACTAAAGGCGTCTTGAGGGATGGATGTTAAAGAAGTAGGCAGATTGATGTTTTCCAGAGCAGAACAACCTGTAAATACAAAATTTTCCATTTGGAAAGCAGTGTTATTTTTAGGGAGAGTTACGTTTACCAGTTGTGTACAGTATGCGAAAGCATAACGTCCTAACTTTTTAACTGATTCCGGTAAATAAATTTCAGCAATAGAGGACCTTTGAAAAGCTTCCTCTTTAATTTCTTCAAGTTTTGATGAGGCAGAGATATTGATTGTTTTTAATGAGTTACAACCCTCGAAATTTCGTCTATCAATTACAATTACATTATCCGGTATAGTAATACTTTTTAGATTACTACAGTCATTGAAGTTGGGCAACCATCCTGCTAATCCAGAGGGGAGTGTAATTGATTCCAATTGTGTGCACCTCCCAAAAGAACCTACTTCAGTTACACTTTCGGGGATAACTAATGATTTCAATGAACTACAACCGTACATGCTTCCTAATTGAGTTAATCCACTTGGAAGTTCTAATTCTAAAAGACCACTACATCCATTGAAAGCGCTGTTTATTACTTTTAGTGTGGAGGGCAATGTAATATGCTTAATAGAAGTTGCACCGGAAAACATGTATGAATACAATAAGGTAAGACCTTCCGGCAAGATGACTTCCTCCAGATTAGTACAGTCAGCAAAGTTGCTACCACTATTATATTGACTGGTGAAAGTACATCCATCATAGGTGAAACTATCTGTTAGTGTACTTGGTAAGGAGGCTTTTTTTAATGATTGACAGCCATTGAAAGTATATTGCCCCATTATTTTGACTCCTTCTGGAATAATGATTTCTTTCAAACGACTGCATGCATCGAATGAGTATTCTCCGATCCATAGTAATGTACTTGGAAGTGTAACGGTTTCCAATGACGGACAGTTGGATACGCTATATCCGCTCCATGTAGAATAAGATCCGTTTTTAGTATAACTTCCTAACCCTACAACGTTCTTAGGAAATTTCAAATCTATCAGATTGACCATTCCCCGAAACATATAGCTGCCAACTATATTATTCTGAGTCATATAATCCTGTCCATTATATGAGGTATATGGAGTACCTCCTTCTACAATGGTTGCATTGGTCAGATCGAGTCTTTCCAGATTTCCTGCGGTAGTACGTATTAATGCAATGTCTGTACCGTTCAGTGGGCCGCTGATAATAAGTTCTGTAACGGTTTGTGTCTCTTCAGAAGACAGATACGATGAGAGCGTTCCTGCTGTTGTTACTGTTATTGTTTTGGCTTGTACGCCTATGCTGAGGCTGAATGCAGCTACAAGCATGATAAAATAGATACTGATTCGTTTCATATCTGGATATTTTTATTTGTTATCAATTGGTTCCGGTGTGGGATTATCTCCTTCTCCGGGTTCTACTTTGTCTCCCGGTTCGGTAGTCAGCCAGGCTGTGTTACTATATCCTGTACCTACATCGTTGGTGGCATAGGAGCGTATATAGTAAGTAGTGCCCGGTGTCAGTCCGGTGAGAACAGTTTTCAGTTCTCCTCCTGGAGTGATGGATACATTGGTACATCCTGCTTTCCCTATTTCAGGATTTTGTTCGGTAGCACTCCAAATAAAGCCTTGGGCTGTAACTGCTGCACTCCCTTTGTCACTAATACCGGAAGTAATAACTAATTTTGTAGGGAATGTTCCCGAATTATACACACCGTTCATTGATGGTTTTTTACCAAGAATTGGATCATCTGGTGTAGGGTTATCGCCCGGTTGGGGAGGTAATGCAGCAGTCGTTATATCACCAAAGGGAATATAACTAACTCCATTCCGGTCTTTATTCTTGGCATACGCAGCTACGCTGTAAGAGGTACTATGTGTAAGTCCTGTAGCTGTTGCGGTGAAGGTATTTCCTGTCATTATCCCTTTAACATGATTCCCTTTAATGTTCGGAGTTTCACCGGCAGGTGCCCAGCAGATACCATAATCGGTAACGGTAGCTCCTCCGTCATTGGCAATAACAGCACTAATGGTGATCCGATCGAATTTGACTAATTCTCTTTTTCCTTCTGTCAAAGTAGGTGCATAGGTTTGTCCTGTCATAAAGTTGATGGGCTGACTATATCCGGCTTCCTGCACTTTATTGTTTTTGGCATATGCACGTACTATATAGGAGGTGCTGGGATTCAGTTCGTTTAATAATGCTTCAAAACTATCTGCACTTCCTGATGCGACGGCTTTACCTGTATTGTTTTCCAGGGTAGGTGTTATTCCATTATTACTCCATACAAACCCTCGCTCGGTAATGGTTAAACCGCTTCCTCCCGCATCGGAAACGAATGCTTTGGCCTTGGCATTATCGTCCTGAATGTTCATTACTGTCAAACTACTCACTTTGGGTGCCGTATTTGCTGCAGTCAGTAGAGTGGCAGGTGCGCTGCAATATCCGATTCCTTTACTGTTACGCGCAAAGGCTTTCACATAATATCTCTGCCCGCCGGTCAGTCCGGTAAGATTAACCGTTATTTTACCAAGATCTGCACTCTCGGATAAAGCCGTTTGTACATTTGCCCCTCCTTGTTCCGGGTTTTGATTGGTCAGACTATAGTAGATTCCCCGTTCCTGCACTTCACTTCCCCCATTAGAAATGATAACGGCAGTGATGGTTGCCGAAGTTTCCGTGACATTCTTGAAGACAGGATTACCAATCTCGGGCACAAGTAATGCACTGGTAGTGAATTCTACTTCATTACTGTAGAATGTGTCATCGCGTGTAGTGGCATAAGCACGGGCATAGTAAGTGACGCCTTCTTCCAATGCGGTAAGTCTGGTTTGCATTTGGTTACTTTCTCCGTTGAAAGGTTGCGGATTATCTGCCTTGGTAGGGTTATGTTCCTTACTATAGCAGAATCCTTTTTCTCTGATTTCTGCACCTATTCCCGTTGCTACGAGAGCCGAGAGTACCGCCGATTCGGAAGTAATATCCGATACAATCATTTTCGTCAGTGAAGCAGTCTGCTCTTCGACAGTGGTAAATTCTATCGGAGAACTGTAACCGGTTCCTTTTTCATTGGTAGCATAGGCGCGGAGGTAGTATTTCGTTTTGGAATTCAATCCGGTCACTACCTTGGTAAAGGTACTGGTTGCATCAGCTGTTACCTGATTTTGCCCGTTTTCAATCACTACAGGCAGACGATTTTCCGCACTCCAGCAAAAGCCGCGTTCTTGAACCGGATACCCCCGTTCGTCAGTGACGGTTCCTGTTACCTCCAGTGTATAGGAAGTCAGTTTATCCGGATTGGGTGGAGTGATTGTAACAATAGGGGTCATTAGTTCATCCGTTTTCAATGTAATGACCTGACTATATCCGGTTCCGGTTTTATTGGTGGCATATGCCCGTATGGCATAGGTTGTATTGGATTGCAGATTGATAGCAGTACCAGTGAAAGGATCCTCTTTTCCACGTGTTGCTGTGAGGGAACCCAATACTACGTTATCGCTCTTGGTCGGGTCGGGGTCGCCTTCAATATATATTTTATAAGCAAACCCACGAATGGTCGGAGTATCGTCACCGTCATCGGTCACCTGGCTACTAAGTGTCAGGGTAGTTTCATCTTTACTGATAACGGTTGGTACGCTTACAATAGGAGCAATGCTTTCTTCTGTAGTGAATGACTGTACCGGGCCTTTTACCAGTGTATTGCCGCTTTTAGCATAGATACAAAAGTAATACTGGGTACCTGGTTTTAATCCTGTAGCTGTTGCCCGGTATTGATTATTGCCGTCAGACTCTTCCGTGCCAACAAAAGATTCCGCATCGGCCATGTTGTCTGAGGTGGCAACCATAAAGCCGATATCACATTTCACGATGCTGGATGGATGGGGGATGGCTGCTCCTGAAAGAACGGCTTGCACCCTTGTCATTTCCGTCACGCTACCACTGGCAAGCGTAGGCGGATATGCCAACGGCTCGTTGTCTTCTTCGCAGCCTGACAAGAGTAGCACCCCACACATTATTATATATAGGAATTTCTTCATCTCATTTTACGTTTTGGGGTTAGAATATCATACCGATACCGGTACTTATTTCGTGGTATTTGGCATTTACTGTGTGGTACCCCGCAGAGATCAGGAACTTATTGAAGCGCAGAATACCACCTAACTCGAAGGCTACTCCGGTGGGAGATTTACTTGTATCCTTTACCTGTATCCCCTCAAGGCTTTTTCCACTTTCATCCTCAGCCCGTTCATCCAGTTCATAAGATAGAGTACGGCTGCCGTATCCGGCTCCTGCATAAAGGTAGATCGTCTTGTTGAGGCGACGGAAATATCCGGCGGTAACTGACATACGTGATTGGTGGGTGACTCCTTCTTTATAGAACGGAGGTATACTTCCGTCACCTATTGTGCCATTTTCGTTGCATTCGAAGTCGCTCCCTGCCGAACTAAAGTCGCTACGGAAACCGATGTAGAAGCCGTTCTTGTTTTTACCAAATCCTAACATAGCGCCAAAGGTAGTAGAGTTCGGGTTGTATCCGGCCTGCAGCAAGACAAGTGTATTCATTGGGATTTTTGGCTTGATAGTAGATATCATCCGGAAAGTGGGACGTACCGTTTCGCCCGCAGCTACAGTCAGTACAGTGTCTATGGGGAAATAAGTTTCCTTTTCGATGCGTACTTTATACTCTTTGATAGCCATGCGGTCACTGCGGTAAGGGGTTGTACCTACGAGAACTGTGTCAATGTAAACTTTGGCATCCTGTTCGGGCAGGGAGAATATTTCCATATAGCCGAACTTGGGTTTCAGCACTACACTTTTGGTCACCGGACTGCTTCCCAGGGAGATAACACCTGCTTCGGGTTGGTACATCGGAGCTTCTACACGATAGGTATGATCGCCTTTGGGCATGGTAGCGTTGAACAGACCATTCTCAACCGGCACCTGTTCATCGTCAATATAAATATTGGAGGTAGCTGGTTCGGGGCGTACTACGATGAGCTGCATGTTGTTTTCAACTACAGGTTTATCCTGCTGATCACCGGTGTTGAGTACCATTTCGTATACGGTAGCTTTTTCGATGATGTCCGGATAGAAGTAGTTTCGCATAATACCGAGTTGGTCATGTAAAATAGAGATACGGCGGGCACCTCGCGGGACGTACAGCCAGATTTCTCCTGTTTTGTTTTCACGTGCCGTGATTCCCAGGGCGTCCGGTTCAAACATAAGGTCTTTTACATTGGTCACGATACGGATAAGTGCACAGACTTCACCGTTTTGGTCTCGTTTGGGAGCTGTGACACGGGCAGTGATGTCGCTTTCCATACGTTGGAAAGATGCTACGTTGATTTTTCCTTGTTGCGCAAGCACAGGGATGGCAGGGCAAATAAATAGAAGAACGATAAATAGTAGCAACAGACGTTTAGTAGTGCTATTTGACATGTTTGTTTCTGTAATTTAGGATTAATGTATTTTTCGAACAAATATAATTAATGTTTGTAAATGAATCCCTTTTTATCAAATAAAATGATCGGATAAGTTTGATTTTTAACTTATGTGTAGTCGTTTTGTAACGGTTTTCCGTGACAAAACTTTTCTGATGCGATGGTTGTCGGTAAAATTGATTTCTTGCTGTATGGTTTTGAATGTATTTCACCACAGAGGACACAGAGGGCACAGAGTTTTAAATCTTTTAAAATCAATTAGACAATTACTCTGTGCCCTCTGTGTCCTCTGTGGTGAAAATCAGAAGTGACTTAAATCTATCAGGCCGAAATCCGGGTCTTTCTCCGGCTGCCAGGTACGTACATGAATAATGGGTTCTTTGGGGTTATTGAGGTCCACCATTAAAAAGAGGTAGCCTGTATCGCCATAGCTGGACGAGAAGTAGTCCTGTTTGATCTGGATACCATAGATTTCGCCTCCTACTCCCGACTTGCGTACCTGATTGTCAGCAAAGCGAAGATTGATATATTCATTTCCGGCAAAGATGTGTTTCAGTCTTTTCATGAATTCACTCTTTGTCTGACGGGTATACTTCACAGCCTCTTTGCTCATAGGTTGCCCCTCGTTTACTACTTTGTGTTTCAGCACCGAACCGGTGATAATCAGAGCATCATCCGAGAATATACTGTTGATGTAATCATAGCGTTTTAATGCATAGGCTGTTTTATAACTTTCAAGGAAGTTAATCAATACTTTACGTACATCGTCTCCCCAGGAAGTCTGATTCATAATATCGTCAACAGCCGGCTTGTTCAGTCCGAAGGCAATGGCGTCTATCTTACCTTCTTTGGTCATGGTAAATACGATGTCTTCAACGAATGTGCGGGCATTGCCATTGAAACTGAAGCTCATGGGAAGGCTGCGACAGGTTACCTCACCATTGCATTCCAGATATTTTAGCTCCGGTTCCTTCACTATTTTGGCATTACCGTATTTAATCAGTTGGTTGAACATGGTGAATCCTTCCGGTGTACAAAGAGACTGTATATTGGCGTAATTTTTGGAGCGGATGGCGTTTTCTACCTCTTTCATAGTGCTCTGATAGACAGTAACTTCTTCGTTAGCCAGATAATGCATGGCGGATTCTGTTTGTTTGGCGTTATCACCGGAAGCTGTCAGCAATGTTGCTGCCGGGGTTTCTCCTGGTTTAGGCTCCTCACCTGTTAGTTTCAGATAGCAGTTGCGCATAGGGATCGGATTGACTGACTGCATGACTTCGGCCAGTTCATTGTCGATATTAGACTCGCCTTCAAACATATACTCCGTTTTTATCTGCATCCCTTTGGCATTGGCAACAGCAGGCATTTCGATAATTCCCAGTCCGTCTTTTGCCGAGAAGATGTTTGACCAGTCACGCCCGTCAAAATAGGTATAATCGTAGTTGCGGGCAGGCTGACCTTTGTAGAGCACTTTCAGATCGATTGTTTTCAGATCACCGTCGATGTGGACGTCGTTTATGGAAACCTCCAGATGAGAGAAGATAGCATTCATCTGTTTGGGAATCCAATTACATAATAGCTGATCTTTCCCTTCTTCGTCTTTCATTGTGAGAAAATTCCCGTCAGGATAGCTTTGCAGTAGGGTCAGTGCCCAGTAATAATAGCGTAAGGCATCAGCTACCTGTGCTTTTTTCTCAGCTTTTATCGCTTCTTGAGTAAAGTCGAGCAATTTTGTTTTACGCCCCTCGAAGATACGTTGTATCTCGCTGACTTTGATGTAGCGCATTACCGCAGCTTCCGGTTCGTTCTGTATTACGATACGTCGGGTATTGTTCAGTGTTGCACGTGAATAGGTGTTGATGACCGATTTGAATGTTTCGTCTACGGTTACTTTGTCTCCGTCTGTACCTCCTTCCGTCAGTTGGCTGAACTGGCTGGATACATTGGTAGATATCTGGCTTATTAATGCCGCCAACGCTTCGTTATCGGCTTTTTTGAGCGTAGAGGCATTGCCGGTTCCCCAAATATATTCCTTGCTATTCTGTATTTCTTCTACAGATTGCGCACGAAGTAACGGAGAGGTGAACAGTGATAAAATAAAAAAGAGTAGCAGTTGTCTCATATTGTTTGTTACTTTATAAAAGAATCTATTTTCTGCAAAAGTAATAACTTTTTTATGATAAATCCACTAAAGCCAATCTCTTTTTTATTCACCATCCGGTTTTATTTTGTCGAATATTCGGAATAATTCTTCTACCGACTCTGTTCTTAGCATGGCGATACGGGTTTCCCGGAAATTAGGAATACCTTTGAACAGAGGAGTTGCAGCCAGATGGCGGCGTATGTGAATGATTCCCCGGCGTTCGTCCAGGCGGGCTACGCTGTTGAGCACTTCTTCGCGAAGCACATTCAGATACCATTCAAAGGTTTCGGGAGGAAGTTCGGTTCCTGTTTCCAGATAGTGTTTCACCTCGCGGAAGATCCAGGGGCGTCCGATACTGCCCCGGCCAATCATGATGGCGTCTACTCCGTAACGGTCGAAACACGCTTTGGCGGTTGCTGCCGAGGTGACGTCTCCGTTGCCGATGATCGGAATATGCATGCGGGGATTGTTTTTCACTTCACCAATAAGTGTCCAGTCTGCCTCTCCGGTATACATTTGTGCCCGGGTACGTCCGTGAATGGCGAGTGCGGCAATACCGCAGTCCTGTAGTTGTTCTGCCAGATCTACAATGATTTTGTGGTCGGCATCCCAACCCAGGCGGGTTTTTACTGTAACAGGTATCTTTACGGCATCTACTACGGCACGGGTGATTTCCAGCATCTTTGGGATATTCTGTAACATCCCAGCTCCGGCACCTTTACCGGCCACCTTTTTTACGGGACATCCGAAGTTGATATCCAGTATATCAGGCTGCGCCTCTTCTACAATCCGTGCTGCTCCTACCATAGCTTCGGTATCTTTTCCGTATATCTGTATGGCAACAGGACGCTCTTCGTCGCAGATAGAAAGTTTCTGTGTGGTCTTGTTGACAGAGCGTATCAGTGCATCGCTCGAAACAAACTCCGTATACACCATATCGGCTCCGAACTTTTTACACATCAAACGGAAGGCAGGATCTGTCACATCCTCCATCGGAGCAAGGAATACAGGGCGTTCGCCCAAATCTATAGGACCTATTTTCATTTTCGGTTTACTTAATTTTACGATTTACGGTTGAAGTAACTTTCGTTATCGCTACAAAAATACGGAAAAAAGCCTACCTTTGTACTTCTTGATTTATTTAACTGATTGAATTATGAGAAAAACCTCCCGGAAGACCGGGGGGATAATAAGCTTTCTATTAATAAAGTATATGAGTTTTAGTTTGAATGATTTTGAAATAATGGCTCCTGTTGGTTCCCGTGAATCACTTGCAGCAGCCATTCAGGGAGGTGCCGACTCTATTTATTTTGGCATTGCAAATTTGAATATGCGTGCCCGTTCGGCCAATACGTTTACCATTGACGATCTGCGCGAAATAGCCCGGACCTGTGATGAACATGGGATGAAGAGTTATCTGACGGTGAATACAATCATATATGATAATGATCTGGAACTGATGCGCACTATCGTTGACGCGGCGAAAGAAGCCGGTATTTCGGCTGTGATTGCTGCCGATGTGGCGGTGATGAGTTACGCCCGCCGGATCGGGCAGGAGGTGCATCTTTCTACCCAACTGAATATATCCAACATAGAGGCTTTGAGATTCTATGCTCAGTTTGCCGATGTGGTAGTGCTTGCCCGCGAATTGAACTTAGAGCAGGTAGCGGAGATTTATCGTCATATCGTAGAAGAAAATATATGTGGCCCTTCGGGCGAACAGATTCGTATTGAAATGTTCTGTCACGGTGCTTTGTGTATGGCTGTCTCCGGTAAGTGTTATCTTTCGTTGCATGAGATGAACAGTTCTGCCAATCGTGGTGCCTGTATGCAGGTGTGCCGCCGTTCTTATACAGTGCGGGATAAAGAGACGGATGTGGAGCTGGACGTTGACAATCAGTATATAATGTCACCCAAAGACCTGAAGACGATTCATTTTATGAATAAGATGATGGATGCCGGTGTACGGGTGTTCAAGATAGAAGGCCGTGCCCGCGGTCCTGAGTATGTGCGTACCGTGGTGGAGTGTTATAAAGAGGCTATCAAGGCTTATCTGGACGATACTTTCACTGACGAGAAAGTGGCTGCCTGGGATGAACGCCTGAAGTGTGTATTCAATCGTGGCTTCTGGGACGGATACTATTTGGGACAGCGTTTGGGAGAGTGGACTAAGAACTATGGTTCGGCAGCTACAGAACGTAAGATCTACGTGGGTAAAGGAATCCGTTATTTTAGTAATATCGGTGTTGCCGAGTTTCTTGTAGAAGCAGCCGAATTGAATGTAGGCGATAAGCTATTGGTAACCGGACCGACTACCGGAGCTTTGTTTGCTACCCTCGAAGAGGCACGTGTTGATCTTGAACCGGTACAAAACGTAAAGAAGGGAGAACGTTTTTCCATGAAACTCGATAAGATACGTCCGAGTGATAAGCTCTACAAACTGGTTTCTGTGGATGAGCTGAAAAAGTTTAAAGGCGGGTTGTAAGGAGAGTTATAACTTTACTACCCTATAACTTTATAACATTACAACCATGAATTATATTTACGAGCTGGAGATGAAGGTACGCGATTATGAATGCGACCTGCAAGGCATTGTCAACAATGCCAATTATCAACACTATCTGGAACATACGCGTCATGAATTCCTTTCTTCTGTGGGTGTCAGCTTTGCTGCATTGCATGAGCAGGGAGTTGATCCGGTTGTTGCCCGTATCAATATGGCCTTTAAAACTCCATTGAAGAGTGGAGACGAATTTGTCTCCAAACTCTATATGAAAAAAGAAGGTATCAAGTACGTGTTCTATCAGGATATCTTCCGGAAGAGTGATAGCAAAGTAGTAGTAAAGGCAACCGTTGAAACTGTATGTGTCGTTAATGGGCGTTTGAGTGATAGTGAACTGTTCGACAGCGTATTTGCGCCCTACTTGCAATGAGTAGCCGCGAAGAGTGTATTTGTAGCATTGCCTTGACACAGGTTCCGGGCATTGGGCATATTTGGGCAAAGAAGCTGGTGGATGGTATTGGAAGTGCTGCTGACGTTTTTCGTTTCCGGCAGGAACTTCCTGAACGTTTGCCGGGAGTAAACAACCGCGTGGTGGAAGCATTGGATTGTTCACAGGTATTGGTACGTGCCGGCGAAGAGTATGAATTTGCAGAGAAGAACCATATTCAATGTCTTACTTTGGCCGATGAACATTATCCGTCCCGTCTTCGCGAATGTGATGATGCCCCTATTGCTCTTTTTTTCAAAGGAAATGCCGATTTGAATGCGCTTCGCGTTATTAATATGGTAGGTACCCGTAACGCTACTGATTATGGCAAGCAGCTTTGTGCTTCTTTTCTTCGCGATTTGAAAATCCTCTGTCCGGATGTACTTGTTGTAAGTGGTCTGGCTTATGGCATTGATATTCATGCACACCGTGCGGCCCTTGCCAACAGCCTTCCTACCATTGGCGTATTGGCGCATGGGCTTGATCGTATTTATCCTTCCGTCCATCGGAAAACTGCTATTGACATGTTGCAGCAAGGTGGTTTACTGACCGAGTTTCTCACCGGGACCAATCCCGATAAACATAACTTTATAAGCCGTAACCGTATTGTAGCAGGTATGGCAGATGCTACGATTGTCGTGGAGTCTGCTGCTAAAGGCGGTTCACTGATCACGGCCGATATTGCCGAAAGTTATCATCGCGACTGTTTTGCTTTTCCCGGACGTACGATGGATGCCTCTTCTATCGGTTGTAATCAACTCATTCGTGACAATAAAGCAGCTCTTCTTTTGTCTGCCGAAGATTTTGTGAAAGCCATGTGCTGGGATGCTTCTTCACAGTCTCGGAAAGTGGAGAATGTTCAGCGGAATCTCTTCCCGGAATTATCAGAAGAAGAACAGCGGATTATCTCTCTTTTGCAAGCACAGGGGGCTTTACAGATCAATACATTGGTAGTTGAAGCCGATATTGCTGTACATAAAATGAATGCTATTTTGTTTGAACTTGAAATGAAGGGGGTGATACGGGTACTGGCAGGCGGAATGTATCAGTTACTTCAATGATAGGCATAAAAAAAGGAGCAACGCCTTGCTCCAACCTTTGTTAACCTTAAATCTAATACTATGAAAAAAATCACAGTACAAATGTAAGGCTTCCACTCTATTCCTCCAAATATTTCTTTCAATATTGGTTCTCTTTTAAATTCTTTCACGGTTTTTCACTGTTATCGTACACAACCCTATTTAAAAGGGGGTGTCAGAGATCGTCCGGTATATAAAACTGCACGATTCTGATATAAGATCCGGTATGCTTTTTCGCGCTGGAAGTACTTAGGAGTAGCCTCGTTACTATTCCCCGGTATGGCTCGTTGTTTGAGTCAGGAAGCAACAAGCCGTTGGTCAGTATGCAACTGTGTTTTACATGTATATGTAAAGCAGTACGACATGCACATGTGGAGCAGTACGACATGTACATGTCGAGCAGTGAAACATGTACATGTAAAACAACGTTGCATACCGGAGAACCATACGTTACTCTACGAGATAAGGTTTTATCCATACGGGGGAAGGCAGAGGCAGTAATGACAAATGCTGTTATCATCAGATGAAACACGGGCTTATGCGGATTTTCGCAGAATGGATGACGATTGTTGCTGTCATCCCTCTGCCTGCTGTGAAAATTAGTGCTAACCTGCATTGCAATAATCAGCATCGCCTGTCATATCTCCCCGTGTGGGAAGTACTCCGGAGTTGCAAATATCTGTCAATCATTTCACTGTATGAGACATTCTTTCTCAGATTTAGTATTGATTCTGCTTTATTCTGGAATCTCTTTTCTATATTTGCTACCTGTTTAATGTGTTGTTATGAAAAGCCGTATCTGCATCATATCTATTTTAGGATTACTTCTTATGATACCCGGGGCAAACTATGCTCAGGGCACTCGTCCTATTGTAAAGAAGGATACGGTAAGAAGTCGTTATATTTATTTCCCTTTCAATCAGGATGAGATAGATCCGGATTATCTGGATAATAGTGAAACGATTGCTGCCCTTGATGCTCTTTTTGCCGATTCTTTGGAAACGGCACATCCCGATTCTTTGATAATAACTTCATTGATAGTGCCGGAAGGCAGTCTGAAATTCAATGCCTGGTTGGCTGCACGGCGTGCCGAGGCAGTGAGAGATTATATAAACGAACGTTATCCCCGCCTGCATGCTAAGTTTGTGCTCTGTCGTAAAGAGACAGATTGGATGGATTGGCGTACTTTGATAGCGTCCGATCCGGGAGTTCCTGATCAGGAAGATGTGTTGCGTGTGATAGATTATCATCATTATGATCCGGCAAAGTGTGAAAAACTTTTGCAATATCTTAACGGCAAGAAACCCTATACGTATATTCAGGAATCGCTTTTACCTCGCTTACACCGGACGGAGATACAGGTGAGCTGGAATTATGCCGATTTGGTAGCTCCGTTGAACGGGGTAGAACCTGTATCCGGCTTTGCATCGACTGTCGGACAACAGTCTCCGGCTCTTCTGACAGAATCTATAGAACCGGAGGACGCCGGATCGGTTTTGATTACTCCGAAACGGCGAAAGACGATTCTCGCATTAAAAAACAATCTGCTTTATGACATTGCTTTAGCTCCGAATCTTGAGTTGGAGATACCCTTGGGACGTCGTTGGTCAGTGAATGCCGAATACAAATGCCCCTGGTGGTTGAATAATGAGCGTAATTTCTGCTATCAGTTAGTATCCGGTGGCATTGAAGGACGTTGCTGGTTGGGCAATCGCCGCACGCGTGATCCCTTGATCGGCCATTTCTTCGGATTATATGCCGAAGGCGGTAATTATGACTTTCAGTTTGGCGAAATAACAGGTTATCGGGGAAAGTATTATGCTGCCGGCGGTCTTAGTTATGGATATACCCGGCGCATAGGCCGCCATTTTTCGTTGGAGTTCAGCTTGGGGGTAGGCTGTCTGACTACTGACTTTCACACCTACCTTTCGGACCAGGGAGAACTAACCTGGAAAGACACACGCCGTATTGTTTACATCGGACCTACAAAAGTTAAATGCTCTTTAGTGTGGCTTATTAGTGTAAAACGATAGAAGTTTCGCGAATAGAAAAGTCCCAAACTTGCAAAAAACTTCCAATCGTTTCACGAACCCTTCCAGTGCCCTAAAATAGTTATCTAAGTATTGTTTTAGTTTATTTTCATCTTCTATATTTGTTGTATCAAAAGAAACAGAAGATGGAAAAAGTAAGAAAATCTTCTTCATGGAAAGTGCTGTGTCTTGTACTGTGTGAAGGAATAATCCTGTTGCTTTCATCTTGTTCTTTTCGTCCTATTGAGGATGACGTTGAGAGTGTACCCGATGGTACGGTTCATGTTAAAGTCAATTGGGGGAAATATAGTAAGCCGGAAGGAGAATGGTTGGTGTTTTATCCGGAAAGTCGTTCTTTGAAACCTTTTTCAAGAGAAGTTGGCGATGATGTTTATATCAATGATTTGTTGCCTGGTAAATATAAGCTGCTGTTGCTTAGTATGAACAAAGCAGAGACCAATGTGAAGTTCAGTAATATGGATGTGGCGGAGGATGCAGCGATAGAGTTATTAGAGCCGGGAGTGAGCGGTGATGTAATGCATCCGGAAATGATGTTTTCTTCTGTGGCAGAATTCAATGTCACCGAGACGAACGGGCCGTTAGTAGTACTCTCACCTCACCCTTTGGTATTGAAAGCTTGTTTTGAGATGCCAACAAGTAAGAAAGTGAAACAGGCTGAGGCGCATCTTATCGGGATGATCAATTCGCTGAAATTGTTCACTATGGAAATTGCTGCTTACTCTACTTCCGAGTGTTATCTTGATTTGATATCGGTATATAAGGAAGACAGAGTCTGTTTTGAAGGAAAAATGTTATTGCCTCTCCTGCATGAAATCAGTACTACAAGAGCAGATGTAGAGGGAAAGACTATCTTGGAAATGAGTTTTACATATGAGGATGAAGCAAAAGAAACAATAACGACAGATATCACTCAGGTTATAAAAGAGGTACAAGCCGAAGCACCTGTAGAGGTGACATTCAATTTATTGAAAATAGGTACGACTGCTACAGTAGTTAGTTGGGTGATAGAAACAGGGAATAGTAGTGTGATATAAGAAACAAATAAAACAATAATATAAACTTTTAAAGACAAGAAGTATGAAGACATTTATCTTTTCAGCATTGGCATTGGGAATGATGGCAAGTTGTTCAAACACAGAAGTAGAGGGTATAGATGCAGTTGATAATGGGGAACCGGTAGCGATTCAATTGAGTGCAGGGGTACAGACTGCAGCAACGGTTAGTCGAGCACTTATAGAGAATGGAAGTAAGTTTACTGCTACAGTTTTAGGTTGTGAGGCTACAGATGAAACTCAACCGACATTTGGAACAATTGATTGGAATATCAATACAGAGGAAATAACAGCATCTTCTACAGCGGTTAGCTTTTCTTTAAAAACGCCCCAATATTATCAATCCAATGGTAATAAAACTTGGATGAAAGCTATTTCACCGGTAGGAACGGTTAGTGGTTCTACATATACATTTTCCAGTGTATTGAATACAGTGGGAGATACTGATGTATTGGTTTCTAAAACTGTATCTGGGGATAAAGCAAATCCTTCTGTCTCTTTAATATTTGCACATGCTTTGGCACAATTTAATTTTATACTTGTAAAAGGGGATGGTTTAGAGGATAATGTAAAGGTAACAAAGATAACAATGAAAGGTGTACAGTTACCTACTGCAGTTAATTTGAGTGATAATTCATTAGTATTAGCTGGAGCGAATCCGATTGATGCTTTGGACGTTGATGCAGAAAATGGAACTGTGATCACGGCAGGTGGAGCTGAAATTAAATCTTCAATAATGGTTGCTCCTATTATTGCTACAGCATTAAAATTGGATATTGAAACGACAGCTGGAAATTTCACAGATGTAGCTGTTAAACCTGCAGCTGAAGCCACTAACTTTGAAGCAGGAACATCCTACAAAATTAGTCTAACTTTCCGGAAAAAGGCTGTAGAAACAGAAGCTTCTGTTACTCCTTGGAAAGAGGGTACAGGTTCTGGTACTGTAGAATAAATAATTATCGAATGATTAAGACCCCCTTCTTAATATCCATCATAGCACTATTAGCAAGCTGTACAATCATAGATACAGAGACTGATAGTGCTATGTCTCCCTCTGGCCCGAAGGAAATTCGTCTCAGTGCAGAAGTGCAAAGAACGATAGCCCAGTCACGTGCAGCAATCGGCGAGAACGAACCTTTTTATGCAACTATTTTAGGTTGGGAAACTACTTCAGATGCTACCACCTATAACGATGCCTCTCCTTCCTGGTCTACCGATACCAAGGAATCCATCATTGCTTCCCCCACAAAAGGTTCCGCTGTTGTTTTCAAAAACGAACAGTATTACCTTACCGATGGTGGTAAAACCTTTATGAAGGCATTCTCTCCCATTGGAAAAGTAACCGGACAGCTTTATACCTTTGGTAAGATTGAGGCAGACGGAAGTACAGACGTACTGGTTTCTAACGAAATTTTCGGTACCAAAAGTAGTGCTGCTCCTTCGCTGGCATTCAGCCATGCACTTACGCAGCTTACTTTTTACATACAAAAAGGCGAAAGCATACCCGAAGATGATATGGACGATGTCCGTATGATTCAATTGAACGGTATTCAGCTACCTGTAGGATTCGATTTGACGAGTAAAACATTAACAGTAAGCGAAACTCAGAATCTTTATGCTTTAAATGTAACTGCCGGGAATGGAGTACCCATCCCTAAAGACAAAGCAGTAAGGGCAGGAGGGGCTGTAATGATTGCTCCTATTACGGGTGATGCAGAATTAAACCTCACAGTTGTCACTAATCATGGAGAGTTGAATGTATCTAAAGTAACTTCAACTACCGGTAATGAATTTCGGGCAGGCATATCTTATGATATTACATTAACTTTCATGCGGAAAGAAATTTCTTCCAGTGCCACAGTCACCAATTGGATAAAAGGTGAAGGTGGTGCTACCGTAGAATAGTCAGATTCCAATAAGTGTATAGCTTAAAAACTCATCAAAAACTTCTGCAAGTCTTCCGTTTGGGAGATTTGCAGTTTTTTACGTAGGCGGTTGCGTGCAGACTCCACACTCCGTACCTCTTTGAAAGTAATATCAGCAATCTCCTTGGTAGACAATCCTAATCGTAACAAGGCACACAAGCGCATTTCTTTCATTGTAATAGTAGGATATTCTTCATTCAAGTTCTCATAGAAATGATGATGAATACTTTCAAATGAATCCCGGAAATCTTGCAATATATTGTTACTGTCAATCTGGTTCAGTTGCGAAATAATCTCACGTATCTGTTTTTTTACTTGTATTTCTTTAGGATTCATGTCCAATAGCAGTTGTTTCAGGCGATCGGTTAGTTGTGCGATAAACTCTTTGTTCTTAGTGTCATACGGTAAATGACAAGGTTGAAACAAAGTTGATGTCATTTATTCTCACAGCGGAAGGAGCGAAATGTGCCAATCCCGTAACTATTGGAGGTGCAACAATAGAAAGTCTCAAATGGGATGATGCAGAAAAAAACTTGTTTTCAAGGATGATAAAAATACAATTGAGATAGGAACCTTGCCTATCAATCGCATTTTTAATCAGACAACGGATACGTGGTATTTTGCAAATAAGCGTAGTAGTACCCGCTTCCGTCAGTTGTGGAATAGTATGGTTTATATCATGAACAATGATTTCGGAACTACCTTTAATGACTTTTATCTCGGTTTATATACCAATCCATTTGAGCCGGAAACAAGCCTTCAGGCGATTTTGGCTATTTGTAAGGAGAACATAGGAAGCGTATATACTACTCAATATGAAGTAGTAGAAGGGACTGATGATCAAATTCGTATTCTTTGGAAAGGTTATGGCATGAGTGCGCAGTATTATTATAAATCATATGAACCGATAATTAGTTTCTTAACGAAAGAGGGTGAAAATGAGTTCATTATTGAGGCTGATAATAATATATATCCTCAGGAAATAAAATTTACGAAGGTGTCTAATCCCAACCATTGGTTTATTATTTCAACAAAACGAGAAGCACATTAGCAATTATTCCGGTCATAAGCATGTGAAAGGATAGCAGAAAGGTGTTCAAAACAGATAAACCAGCCTACCCCGATGGCATATAAATGATTAATTGATTCCTCAAGGAGAGTTATTATAGCTTTTCTTGAGGATTTTTTTAGTAGGATGCTTTGTCTATTAAAATATTCTTGTACATTTGCTGGAAACATAAACAAATAATATATACTACTATGCCCGGTACCCCCACTTGCGGAGTAACGATGAACTGTCCGGAATGTCCTAAGGCAGTGAACAATGCCATCATCCACGCTTCTCATCCGAGAGGGTTCCATAAACCTGCTCAGAAGTGTGAGGAAAATCTTATCATTTTTCTACTCAAAGGTGAAATACTTATCAATAGCCAGGAGTATGCCGGTACGATGATGCATGCTGGTGAATTTATTCTTCAGGCCATTGGTTCAAAACTGGAAATACTTGTCATGGCAGATGCTGAATGTGTGTGTTATAGCTTTAACAAACCTGAACTTTTTTGTGAAGAGCGTTACAATTACATCATGCACGATGTAACTCCGCCTCTGATTTTTTCTCCACTAAAAATAGTACCTGAGTTATTGCATTTTCTCGAAGGATCTGCAATTTATTTGTCTAAGGAAAAAATTTGTCGTGAATTGCTGTCATTGAAGCGAAAAGAACTGGCTTTTATTCTTAGTTCTTATTATTCCGATTACGAGTTATCTACGTTGATACATCCGCTTTCTAAATATACTACCAGCTTTCAATATTTCGTTCTCGAAAATCATGCTAAAGTGAAAACAGTAGAAGACTTTGCTCAGTTAGGAGGATATACTGTAACCACTTTTCGTCGTATTTTTAACTCTGTATTTCATGAACCCGTCTATGAATGGATGATGAAGCGACGTAAAGAGGGAATCATCTATGATCTTCGCTATACGCAGGCTACTATATCTGAAATTTGTTATCAATATGGCTTCGAATCTTTGCCTCATTTCTCTAATTTTTGCAAGAAGAATTTTGGTGCATCTCCCCGTAACATACGTTCCGGGAAAGCATAGCAGTATTTCCTTCATAATGTGTTGAAAAAAGGGCATCGCTTCACAGCGACGCCCTGCCTAAATAGATGCCTGACAGTTCGCACACACGCTCGTGTGCTTTTCATAAAGATTTATCAGCTGCCGGCATCCTCTCTTACATAAGGGATGATAAAATTCTATTAACTATTAAATCAGAGTTATTTTTCGTGGCAATGGACTAATATATTAATAACCTCCATGCCTGTATTTTGTTTTCTTGTAACTGTTCACTGTTTTTTCTCTTTTCTTGTGTACATAAATTCTTTTTAATACTCTTTATAATAAAAATAGATGCAAATGTTTCGGAGGCGCTTGTTTTGTAAAACGAGAGCGTGTGACCGAAACATTATTCTAGACTGTGGTCCGACCAAGAACCTCCCTTCGAATAATGAGTCAGCCCACGCTCCCTTTATTTGTATATATACGAAATAATCTATTTGTACATAAAAAGCACAAATATAACATATATATGCAATAAAGGTTGCGGGACTTTCTCTGTGCCGAAGTTTGAGATGAAAATTGGTCGGTTTCAGTCTGGCACAAATATTTGTTCACGCAACTAAAAAGATGCACTGTAAGTTATGCTATTTATACATTGAATACGTGATACATCTTCTTTTCTTTTTGCAAATATAATGTATTAATAATTATTAAGCTTGTGATAATCTATTTATTTTCTTAATTCCTAAGAAAATTGGTTAAGCTTTTGTCTGAAATCGCCTTTAATACGCAGGATGAGACGTTTCTTTGTTTTCTATTTCTTTGTAGAAAAAGCTCTAATTTATGGTTGTATATTGCAGAAAATCTTCTATTATGTGATAAATGAAAGTACATTACTTCTATCCTCTGTTCACCCAGTTCGGATTAAGAGAAAAAAATCCCCCACCTATATTGGGTGAGGGATTCTTCTGCTATTAATCAAATACTAAATTATATTTAGTCTTTCAGTTTTGCAAGGATGAAGTCACGGTTCAGACGAGCAATATTGCTGATAGAAATATTTTTCGGACATTCAGCTTCACAAGCACGAGTGTTTGTACAGTTACCGAATCCGAGTTCGTCCATCTTAGACAACATAGCCTTCGCGCGGCGTGCAGCTTCTACTTTTCCTTGTGGAAGCAGATTTAACTGACTAACCTTTGCTGAAACGAACAACATAGCCGAACCATTTTTACAAGCAGCTACACAAGCACCGCAACCGATACATGCAGCAGCGTCC
This sequence comes from Bacteroides mucinivorans, assembly GCF_034654355.2. Taxonomy (NCBI): domain Bacteria; kingdom Pseudomonadati; phylum Bacteroidota; class Bacteroidia; order Bacteroidales; family Bacteroidaceae; genus Bacteroides; species Bacteroides mucinivorans. Next base: position 147,725 of record NZ_CP178179.1, read on the forward strand.
ATAGCTTCGTCAGCGATGTCCTTAGAGATAAGGATAGCGTTGGCATCCTGAGGAGCGCCTGTATTTATGCTTACGTAACCACCAGCCTGCATGATCTTGTCATAAGCAGAACGGTCTACCATTAAGTCGCGGATTACCGGGAAACCGGCAGAACGCCATGGTTCAACAGTGATTGTGTCACCGTCTTTGAAACGACGCATGTACATCTGGCAGGTAGTAGCACCTGTTGCAGGTCCGTGTGGGTGTCCGTTGATGTACAGAGAGCACATTCCACAGATACCTTCGCGGCAATCATGGTCGAATACGATTGGTTCGCCACCGTCATTAATAATTTGTTCGTTCAGAATATCCAGCATTTCGAGGAACGATGTGTCACCCGGGATATCTTTCATTTGGTATGTTTCAAAAGCACCTTTAGCTTTAGGGCTTTTCTGACGCCATACTTTCAGCGTGAATGATATATTTTTATCCATTTTTTGTTTTCCTTTAATTGATTAACCGAATTATGACTTGTAATTACGAGTCTGAACTTTCACAAACTGATAGTTCAAATCTTCTTTGATCAATTCCGGTTCTGAATCTTCACCGGTGTATTTCCAGCAGGATACGTAAGAGAAGTTCTTGTCGTCACGCAGCGCTTCACCTTCCGGAGTCTGGTATTCTGTACGGAAGTGGCCACCACAAGATTCTTCACGGTTCAAAGCGTCACGGGCCATTAGCATACCTACTTCGATAAAGTCAATCAGACGGAGTGCTTTTTCAAGTTCTACGTTCAGTTCGTTTACATCACCCGGAATACGTACATTTGTCCAAAAGTCTTTCTTCACTTCCTGAATACCATTCAATGCTTTTTGCAGTGACTCTTTGGTACGAGCCATACCTACAAAATCCCACATAATGTGACCCAGCTTTTTATGGATAGAATCAACGGAGTGTTTACCGTTAACGGCTTTGATCTTCTGGATCTTCTCCTTGATAGCTTTCTCTGCTGCTGCAAACTCAGGCAGATCTGTAGAGAAACGTGGAACCTGAATCTGATCGGCCAGGTAATTCTGGATTGTGTAAGGCAGTACGAAGTATCCGTCGGCCAGACCCTGCATCAAAGCGGATGCTCCCAGACGGTTGGCTCCGTGATCAGAGAAGTTAGCTTCGCCGATAGCGAACAGACCCGGGATGGAGGTCATCAATTCATAGTCAACCCAGATACCACCCATTGTGTAGTGAATAGCGGGGAATATCATCATCGGAGTTTTGTATGGATTCTCGTCGGTGATTTCTTCGTACATGTCGAAGAGGTTACCATAACGGGCGCGAACCACATCTTCACCCAAACGGTCGATTGCATATTTGAAATCAAGGAATACAGCCAGACCGGTATTGTTTACACCGAAGCCGGCATCGCAACGTTCTTTGGCAGCACGTGATGCTACGTCACGAGGTACGAGGTTACCAAATGCAGGGTAACGGCGTTCCAGGTAGAAGTCACGGTCTTCGTCAGGAATATCAGTTGGTTTCTTTGTTCCGGCTTGCAGTGCTTTGGCATCTTCGATTTTCTTCGGAACCCAGATACGTCCGTCGTTACGGAGAGACTCAGACATCAGCGTCAGTTTAGACTGCTTGTCACCGTGTACAGGGATACAAGTCGGGTGAATCTGTGCGAAACATGGGTTAGCAAAATAAGCACCTTTCTTGTAACACTGGATAGCTACAGAGCCGTTGGAACCCATAGCGTTGGTAGAAAGGAAGAAAGCGTTTCCATAACCACCAGTACCGATTACTACAGCATGAGCTGCGAAACGTTCGATTTCACCGGTTACGAGGTTGCGGGCAATGATACCACGTGCACGTCCATCGATGATAACGAGGTCAAGCATTTCATAGCGAGTAAACAACTTGACAGTACCTTTCTGTACCTGGCGGCTCAATGCTGAATAAGCACCCAGCAACAGCTGCTGTCCGGTCTGACCGCGGGCATAGAATGTACGTGATACCTGTGCACCACCGAATGAGCGGTTGTCAAGTGTGCCACCGTAATCGCGGGCGAAAGGAACACCCTGGGCTACACACTGGTCGATGATGGCGTTGGATACTTCTGCCAGACGATAAACGTTGGCTTCACGTGCACGGTAGTCACCACCTTTGATTGTATCGTAGAAAAGACGGTATACGGAGTCACCGTCATTTTGATAGTTCTTAGCTGCATTGATACCACCCTGTGCTGCAATAGAGTGAGCACGACGGGGAGAATCCTGGATACAGAAGTTGAATACTCTGAATCCCATTTCACCCAGAGAAGCGGCAGCAGATGCGCCGGCAAGTCCGGTACCTACAACGATAATGTCGAGACGACGTTTATTGGCAGGATTTACAAGTTTTTGGTGAGCTTTATAGTTACTCCATTTTTCGGCTAACTGGCCTTCAGGAATTTTAGAATCTATTTGAGTCATAATGCTATTTACGATTTAATCAGTTACAATTATAAAATTTAGCAAGCGCCGCATGCCAACGATTTAACGAAGAATACGACTACTACCAGGGCGAAGCAGATGACAACGATAGTTGAATAGATATTGGAGATACATTTCCAACGGTTGATCCATACTTTGTTGTTCCAGCCCAGTGACTGCATAGAGCTCCAGAATCCGTGAGTAAGGTGGAACCAGAGAGCGGCAAGCCAAATGAGGTAAAGCACTACGTATACAGGATTAGAGAAGGTGTTGATAATGTGATAAACACCGTCGGCAGCGTAAGTAGTGTCTACTACTGACCCCATGTTGTGCATCAATTCGGGGAGCTGCATCTTAGCCCAGAAGTTAAACAAATGAAGACCCAATCCAAGGATTACGATAAGGCCCAGCACAAGCATGTTTTGTGAAGCCCATTCTACAGTTTTGGGTTTGTCTACTACGGCATAACGTTCGTTACCGCGTGCTGCACGATTCTGCATTGTCAGCCAGAAAGCATAGATAATGTGAATCACGAAGAGGGCAGCCAGTCCTAAAGTCGCCACTAACGCGTACCAGTTTGCTCCCAGGAACTCACAAACCATGTTGTAACCCTCAGCCGAGATGATCGCAACAAGGTTCATCGCCATGTGAAACGTTAGAAACAGGACAAGGGCGATACCTGTAACGCTCATCACCACTTTCCTTCCTACAGATGAATTACTTAACCACATAAATGATTGATTTTAAATTATTTAATTGTTAGAACTATGAATTTTATTTTACGTGCATACGTCTCTTCGTGCAAAAGTACAGGAAATACATTGATTAACCAAAGAATTAAAGAAATAATTCTTTAATGTATCCGTGTGTCAATGTACTGGTTAGCTTGTGTTGTTATGGTGGAATTGACAGATATGTCAACTATTATTTCTTACTTATCTTTTCGCCTTGGGCAGCACGTGATCGCAGGGCACGGGGAGAATCACCAAAAGAGGCTTTACAGAAGTGGGCAAAATGTGATAAAGAATCGAAGCCATAGCGGGCGCTGATATCAGTAATTCGTTCTTTGGTGTGTTGCAGATCGTCAAGAATTCCTTCGCGTTTTTTATCGAGTATCCATTCATATACCGGTACACCATACAGGTTTCTGAAAAGGCGGCGAAATGTTGTGACAGTATATCCACCCAAGTGGGCAAATTCTTCTACATTTTTGACTTTTCCATAATTTTGCATAACGAAATATTGGAAACTTTCAGTATAGGTACTGATAGGATAGAAGAAACTGGCGAGTTGTGGCTGAGGATAATAACAAATGAGGAGGAATACGAGTTCCTGACATTTTAATTCAATAAAAGGGCCGCAGGAAATACCTTCCGCCAGATATTCGCTGAGGCCAACTATGAGATTGTTAAGGCGGGAATTCATCATCAAGGGGGTATAAGTCAATGGAGCTTCGGCACCGTTCAGAATTTCGCGATAGCGATCTTCGCATATTTGTGGAAGTTGGTTGAACCAATATACAATATATTCCACCTCTGTCAATGCCAGTATTTCAATTTTAGAACCAATGGCCTGAAGGATAAATTGTCCGGAATGCAAACTGGTACCAGGATATTCCTGGCTATTTACAAGTAGTTCGCCTTTTATTATGAATATCATACAGTTCTGTGTGCATTTATCAGCAGGGAAGTGTTGTCCTCTGGGAAAACTCCTGTAGATCAGTGTACTTTCAGCTGTTTTGGAGCACTGTGCACAGTTAGTGAATCTTTTACAAGAACTGTTTTTTATCATGGATTAAATAAGGACATGTTAATGGTTAAGGGAACAAAGATATTATTTTTTTTATGAATACTCAATGTTTTTGCTATATCTTTGTCCAATCTAATAAGTAAGAATACGATGAGAAAATTTGTGGTTATCTGTGTTTCGATGTTCTGTATAATAGGCGCTCAGGCACAAAATTGGGATATAAACACGTTGCATAAAATAAACAGTATGGATGGGAAGTTTGTGCGGAATTATAGCAAAGTATTTTCTCGTTCGGCACCTTATATTTCGGTAGGTGTACCTGTGGCCATGGCTATTTATGCGGGTATAGGAAAGGATAAAGAACTATTGAAAGATGCTGTATATATTGGGACAAGTGTTGCTGAAGCAGTAGTATTAACCTATGGTATAAAACATCTGGTGGGACGTGAACGCCCTTATGACCGCTATCCGGGGCGGGTGCATCCGTACAGTACGGAGAGTAGCCCTTCTTTTCCGTCCAGTCACACGTCGGCTGCTTTTTCATTGGCTACATCGTTGAGTATTAAGTATCCTAAATGGTATGTGATTGCTCCATCGGCCCTTTGGGCTTGTTCGGTGGGATTTTCACGAATGAATGAGGGTGTGCATTATCCTTCGGATGTAATAGCAGGTGCGGTGATCGGTACTGGTTGTGCGGTGGTCAATGTATATGTAAATCGTTGGCTGAACACCTGGTTGTTTGGTGAGAAGAAGAAAACTCCCGGATTGGTATATTAAAAAAAAGTATTGCTAATTTATTGATAATCAGTGTTTATAAAGGTGTACACTTTTGATGTGCAAGAGTGTACGCCTTTGTATAATAAGAATGTACATTTTTGTCCTATAAAAGTGTACATTCTTGCAAACGTCTCTTCACGTTCTTATTTATTTCAGCATTTGCTCGTATTCCTTCGATTTCAATATTTCCAGTGCCCGTTCTACACTTTTGTTTGTTTTATTCATCACTTGGAAATATTCATTCATATCCCATAGATCACGGGCTATCAATGCTTTTAATTGTGTTTTGATTAATGGCAGAGCTTTGTTATATTGTTCTTCATTGAACTCAATCTTCTCCTGATCTGCCATGTCACGCATCATTTTCAATAATTCATCATCTACCTCAAACTTTTCATTGAAGGTTTCAAATTTCTTGTATTGGTTTGCGAGCTCTTTGCGATACTTCTCGATATACTTCATGGTTAATTTAATGATAACTCCTTTGGCTACAAGGTTACGATGGTAATCTGTATAAAGAGTGGTATCAATCGGAACAAAGTAATCGGGCATAATGCCACCACCGCCGTAAACGGTACGTCCCAGTTTCTTGGTCTGGCATTTTAGTGAATCGGGGAAGTGGATGCTGTCTGCATTCATCAATTCACCGCGGTTGAAGCGATCTATCAAATCCTGATTATATCTCTTCTGATTACTTTCATCGCTGTTATTTCTACCTGCGAGTTTAGTATCTGCTGTACTCTCATAGGGCTTTTGAATGCAACGACCTGCGGGAGTATAATATCGGGCGATGGTCAGACGAATCATAGAACCGTCCGGCAGATCGATCGGGCGTTGCACCAGTCCTTTACCGAAAGAACGACGGCCTACAACTACTCCTCTGTCCCAGTCCTGAATAGCCCCGGTTACAATTTCACTGGCTGATGCAGAATATTCATCTACTAATACCACCAGACGCCCTTTGCGGAAATTTCCTGTACCTTTAGCAAAGAATTCACTACGTTGTGCAGTACGTCCCTCTGTATATACGATTAATTCTTTCTCTCCCAGGAATTCATTTGCCAGGTCAATGGCTGCATTCAGATAACCACCTCCGTTGCCTTGCAGGTCAAGGATAAGGTCTTTCATTCCTTTCTTTTGCAGTTCCTTCATTGCCGTAAGGAACTCCTCAGCTGTGGTAGCTCCAAAACGGTTGATGCGGATGTAACCTGTTTTGGGTTCAATCATATAAGCAGCATCCAGGCTGAGAATGGGGATCTTATCCCGCTTTACGGTAAAAAGTAATGGGTCTTTCACACCCCGGCGGATGATGGTCAGGTTTACTTCTGAGTCTTTCGGTCCACGGAGACGGGCCATGATATCTTCTGTACTCATTTTTACACCTGCGATGGCTGTGTCGTTCACAGCTACAATGCGGTCACCGGCAAGAATGCCTACTTTCTCAGAAGGGCCATTACTGACAGGTTGTACTACCAGCAATGTGTCTTCAATCATCTGGAATTGAACACCGATACCTTCAAAATTGCCTTGTAGAGGTTCGTTCATCTTCTTCACTTCTTCGGCATCCGAGTAGGTGGAGTGAGGATCGAGTTGTGCCAGCATCTTAACGATGGCTTCTTCTACGAGTTTATTTTCGTCTACTTTGTCTACATAAAGGTTGGCGATAGCAAATTCGGCCATTTGAAGCTTGCGCATGGCAGGCGTACCGAAGTTCTGTGCCTGTGCTGTAATAGCCCACAGGCAGACCAAAAGGGTATATATCTTCTTCATCATCTTAATTTACTTAATCACGCATCATTAATCAATTTCCATTCCTTCGGGAATGAACATGCTGATGTCCTTATTATAGCTAAGAAGTTCACGTACAATCGTAGAGCTGATACAGGTAAGTTCCGGCTCAGTAAAAAGCAGAATTGTTTCTATGCCTGCTAACTTTCGGTTGATGTCCGCGATGGTCTCTTCGTATTCAAAGTCTTTTACCGTACGTATACCACGAACTATAAACTGAGCGCCTACTTGTTTTGCAAAATCAATGGTCAGGCAATCATAAGACATCACTTTAATTCGCGGCTCGTTCTTATAAAGCTTCTGAATCATCTCTACACGTTTCTCTATCGGGAAATAAGTGTTTTTATTTTCATTGATACCTATTCCTATAGTTACTTCGTCCATAAAAGTCAATGCACGTGTAACTATCGAATAATGTCCGATAGTAAACGGGTCGAACGTGCCCGGAAAAATAGCTCTTCTCATGTGTTGTTTTATGCTATATCTTCTTCTATAACCAGATTATCTATAATAAAGTTTTGTCGTTCCATTGTATTTTTACCCATGTAGAACTCAAGCAGTTCTTTTACCAGGTCAGTCTTACGCAGTGAAACCTGTTCCAGGCGCATGTCTTTGCCAATGAAGTGTTTGAACTCATCCGGAGAGATTTCTCCCAAACCTTTGAATCGGGTGATTTCCGGATTAGGACTCAACTCTTTGATTGCTCTTTGGCGTTCCTCATCACTGTAACAATACAACGTTTTTTTCTTGTTGCGTACACGGAACAGAGGTGTTTGTAGGATGTAAACATGTCCTTTCTTTATCAGATCCGGGAAAAACTGAAGAAAGAAAGTGATAAGCAATAAGCGGATGTGCATCCCGTCTACATCGGCATCTGTAGCTACAATTACTTTGTTGTAGCGTAATCCCTCTATGCCATCCTCAATGTTAAGGGCAGCTTGCAAAAGATTGAATTCTTCGTTTTCGTATACTACTTTTTTGGTTAACCCAAATGAGTTGAGGGGTTTACCACGGAGGCTAAACACGGCTTGCGTATTCACATCACGACTTTTAGTGATGGAACCACTTGCCGAATCTCCCTCGGTAATAAAGATGCAGGAGTCTTCTTCCAGACCTTTACCTTTCGGATCATTTAGGTGGATACGACAGTCACGTAATTTACGATTATGAAGGTTTGCTTTTTTGGCGCGCTCGCGGGCCAATTTGGTTACACCGGCTATGGCTTTACGTTCTTTTTCAGAATCCTGTATTTTTTGTAGCATGATCTCTGCTACATCTCCGTGCTTATGCAGAAAGTTGTCTACTTCTTGTTTAACGAAGTCACCAACAAACTTATTTACTGTTATGCCACCAGGTGACATATTGGTAGAACCCAGTTTGATTTTAGTCTGACTCTCGAACATCGGTTCTTCAACGTTGACTGCGATAGCAGCTACCAATCCGTTGCGGATATCCGTATAATCCTGGTTCTTATTGTAGAATTCCTTAATGGTACGTGCGATATGTTCCTTAAAGGCACTTTGGTGCGTACCGCCTTGTGTGGTATGCTGGCCGTTGACGAATGAATAATACTCTTCGCCGTACTGGCCTGTATGTGTAAAGGCTATTTCAATGTCTTCTCCTTTGAGATGTATAATAGGATAAAGCCCGGTGGCAGTCATATTATCGTTCAGAAGATCTACAAGGCCATTTCGTGATAAAATGCGCTGTCCGTTATAGATAATTGCAAGTCCGGTGTTAAGGTAGGTATAGTTACGCAACATCGTTTCGATGAATTCGGGACGGAAGCTATAACCCAGGAATAGGGTAGCATCCGGTTCGAAGAAAATATAAGTTCCGTTTTCTTCTTCCGTATCCCGTGTTTCGTCTGTTAACAGATCACCTTTGGAGAAAGTGGCAATACGTACTTTTCCGTCACGGTAACTGCGTACTTCGAAACGTGAGCTTAGTGCATTAACAGCTTTTACACCGACACCGTTCAGTCCGACACTCTTTTTGAAAGCCTTACTGTCGTATTTTCCACCGGTATTCAGCATGCTGACTGCTTCAATCAGTTTTCCTTGTGGAATACCCCGTCCATAGTCACGTACACTAACGCGGAGATTCTCTTCGACAATAATTTCTATCTTTTTGCCGGCTTGCATCTTGAACTCGTCGATACTGTTGTCTAACACTTCTTTCAAAAGGACATAGATTCCGTCCTCGGCATGTGCACCGTCACCCAACTTCCCGATGTACATACCGGGACGCGTACGGACATGCTCCATGTCGCTCAGATGACGGATGTTGTCGTCTGTGTATTCTACTGGATTGTTGTCTACAGGTATCAGCTCGTTCTCTTCCATAAATAATAATTTTTTAATATGCTATTATATCAATGTACCATTGACATAGTAGTACATTGACACATTATTCTATCTTTTTTGTAAACGCCCGGCGACGTTTATGTTGTTCCGTTTTGAAGTATTCCCATTGAGCCTGAACCTTTCCATTCAGTTCCAGCTCAGGGTTGCTTTCTGCAAAGATAAAACCTAATTTTTGATAAACCGGGATTAAATCAGAAAATAACAATGCGTTAACACCTTTATTTTGATACTCCGGTTTCACAGCTACAAGCAATAAATCGAGCATTTTAGCCCGGCGTTTCATAAACAAAGCCTTTAATAAATAGTACCAGCCGAAGGGTAACAAACGCCCATGGGATTTTTGTAAAGCCTCTGAAAGTGAGGGCATTGAAATGCCTACTGCAATTAACTTATCGTCAGCATCTGTGATAAGCGTTACCATACGTAAGTCAACAATCGGGAGATACATCTTCACATATTGATCTATCTGACGTTGTGACAGAGGTGAGTAACCATATAATGGGCTATAGGCTTCGTTCATTAATTCAAAGATAGCTTGTCCATACTCGGCAGCAATCTTTTTGGATGAACTGTATTTCTTTATTTTAAGATTATATTTTCTTTGGATAAGTTCAGAGATACGTTTGTGTTTATCCGGTATGGCATCCGGAATATAGATTTTATATTCTACCCAATCGGCATCTTTTTCATATCCCAGTTTTTCCATGTGTTGCGGATAATAGGGATAGTTGTAGATCGTTGCCATTGTGCTGAGCTGGTCATATCCTTCTATGAGCATCCCTTCTGCGTCGAAGTCTGTAAATCCTAAAGGTCCCTGGATATGCGTCATACCTTTGGCTTTTCCCCACTCTTCTACCGTTTTCAATAAAGCAGAAGATACCTCGAGATCATCAATAAAGTCAATCCAGCCAAAACGTACGTCTTTCTTATTCCATTTCTCATTGGCTTTGTGGTTGATAATAGCAGCAACACGTCCTACCAGTTTATTATCCTTGTAGGCCAGAAAATATTCAGCTTCACAAAATTCAAATGCCGCATTTTTCTTTTTATTGAATGTGTTGAGCATATCGTCGAAAAGATCGGGAACAGAGTAAGGATTACCCTTGTACATTTCATAATTGAAACGAATAAACTTTTTTAGCTCTTTCTTTCCGGATACTCTTTTAATTGTAATAGCCATAATTTGTATTTATTTGAGTTGCAAAGATACGTGATAATCTTTAAATTACAACGTGTGAGCTGTAAACTCTTTCTCTGTCAGTATTACTTTTTCGAGTACTTCTCCCACGGGGAGGTACACCGGGTGATAGGGTATATCGAACTGACGTTGTATTTAGTGGTATTGTATTGATTTGTAGACATGGTGTTCTGGTTTGTGACTTGTCTCCAATAGTGCAAAAAATGTCTCCAATAATGCGTCTGTTATCAGAGGACATTTTTGGCATAGGATGGAGCTTTGGTGTCTGCAACTTGCTTTATATTTGCGACAGTTAAAACTAAAAAAATGTGCTATGAAAGACAATTCCAGTTAACTTCCGGATACTATCATATTATTATTTTGAGCTCTTTGTATAAGACAACTCGTGTGAATAATATTAATACCTTACAATATAACTTTAAATTTATGGATATCAAATTAAAATTGAAGCATCTGCTTCTTATGTTGTTTCTACTGAACATAGGAATATTGAATGCACAGCAGAAAATCAAGGTGACAGGCCAGATTGTCGACAATAATCAAGAGGCGATTATTGGTGCAAATGTTCTTATTAAAGGTACTACTATTGGTACTATTACTGACTTTAATGGTAATTTCACACTGGATGCCAATATCGGTTCCGTATTAAATGTAACTTATCTGGGATATGTTCCGCAAGAGATCACTGTCACTGCACAACAACCTATGGTTATCACTCTGAAAGAGAATGCCCAGGAGTTGAATGAAGTTGTTGTGGTAGGTTATGGTACACAGAAAAAGATCTCTACAATCGGGGCACAATCGGGTATTAAAGTAGTGTCCGAATTGAAGCAACCCGTAGCCAACCTTTCTACCGTTTTGGCTGGCCGTGTTTCGGGTATTGTAGGATTGCAACAAACCGGTGAACCGGGAAATGACGCTGCTAATATCTGGGTACGTGGTATTGCCACTTTAGGAGGTACGTCTCCTCTGATTCTGGTAGATGGTGTGGAACGTTCTATGGACGACTTGAATCCCGAAGATATCGAATCTTTCTCTATTCTGAAAGATGCTTCTGCTACAGCTGTATATGGGGTACGTGGTGCAAACGGTGTTATTATTATTACTACAAAAAATGGTGAAATCGGTAAACCTCGTATTCGTGCGGAATATACTTATGGCTTCACCCGTTTTACTAAGTTACCGGAGCTGGCTGATGGTATTACTTATATGCAATGTGCCAATGAAGCTGCTACAACCCGTGGTAAAGATCCTCTGTTTTCTGCAGAAAAGATCGGAATGACTGCTTCTGGCCTGGATCCTTATTTATATCCGAATGTAGATTGGTATGACCAGATTTTTAATGATTGGGGGCATAACCAACGTGTTTCTGTTAATGTAAATGGTGGTTCTGAAAATGTTCAGTACTATGTATCTCTGTCTTATTATGACGAAGCAGGTTTGTTTAAAGTAGATAATATGCAGGATTATAAGTCGGAGATAAAATACTCCCGTTATAACTTTAACTCCAGTTTGAATATGAAGGTGACCCCTACTACAAACCTCAAACTGAACATCAAAGGAAATATGGCCGATAAGAACTCACCTTATGTGAAGTCTGACGATATCTTTTCTGCTGTATTCCGGATTCCGGCTATTCAGATGCCTGTGATTTATCCGGGTGATAAAGTTCCGTTTCTTTCTACCGGTGGTGGTTTGATGAATCCACTTGCTGAATTGACTAAGAAAGGATATAGAAGTACAACTCACAGTAAAGTAATGGCTGATTTGAGTCTGGAACAAAAACTGGATTTCATCACAAAAGGATTATCTTTCAAGGGTATGTTTGCTTATGATATTGAGAATAAAACATACCTGAACAGAACGCGTAGTTATAATACATATTGGGCTGATTCTCGTGATGAGAATGGGGAATTAATTATTGTACAGCAAGGTAACTCTGTTGATGAGTATTTAAAGCTGGAACGGGGTACGGATAAAAACCAGCGTAAATATTATATGGAAGCGGCTCTGAATTATAATAGAACTTTTGCTGATGCCCACACTGTTACCGGTATGCTTCTTTTCAATAGAAGTGACCGTTCGGATTTGAATTCGAATTCTTTGACTTACTCACTGCCTTATCGTTCACAGGGTTTGGCAGGGCGTGCTACTTATTCGTTCAAAGATCGCTATATGGCAGAAGTGAACTTTGGTTATAATGGTTCTGAGAACTTTACTCCTGGTAAACGTTATGGTTTCTTTCCTTCATTTGGTGCCGGTTGGGTTGCTTCCAATGAACCTTGGTTTGAACCGGTTTCAGATGTTATCAGTTTGTTGAAAGTACGTGCTTCTTATGGTCAGGTAGGTAGTGACCAGATTAAAATAGGTGATACCACTTATCGTTTTGGCTTTTTGTCCGAAATGAGTTCTTCCAGTAATGTATATCAGTTTGGACTTCCTAATAATACGTATGGTGTGACGGGTGGAAAAGATGTTTCCAAGTATGCCGTAAATGTGGGATGGGAAGTTTCTACAAAAGCCAATCTCGGATTGGACCTGGAGTTGTTCCGGGGTGATCTTACTTTAAACTTTGATGTATTTAAAGAAAGACGTGAAGATATCTTTATACAGCGTCAGTCTATACCTGCAACAGCCGGAATTAATGTGGTTGTTACCGGTAACCTGGGTATTGTAGAGAATAAAGGTTTTGAGGTGAATGCCGATTTTAATAAGAGATTCGGCGACTTTATCTGGGGCGTGAAAGGAAATCTGAGTTATAACAAGAATAAGATCATTGAAGATGATACCCCCTCCAAACCTTATCCATGGATGGAGAGTCGTGGAACTTCTGTTGGCCAGCGTTTAGGATATATCTGTGACGGCTTCTATACAGACGATGATATCAATAATCCGGATGTAGCGAAAACGGTAGAACCTGTAATGGCTGGTGACTTGAAATATCGTGACCTGAATGGCGATAATGTTATTGATGACTATGACAAAACTTATATTGGCAAAGGTACCGTTCCGAATATCGTATATGGTTTTGGTACTACTGCCGAGTGGAAAGGGTTCTCTTTAGGTGCGTTCTTCCAGGGTGTAGGTAGCTGTGATATTTTTATGAATGGGACAGACTTTGTTCCTTTTGAGAATGCTACCGCCAGAGGTAACCTTTTCTCTAACATCACTGACCGTTGGACGGAAAATAATCCAAGACAAGATGCTCTTTATCCCCGTTTGGCGATAAGCGGAACAAATCAGAACTACGCAACAAGTGATCACTGGATTAAAAATGGTGCATTCCTTCGTTTGAAAACATTAGACTTCGGTTATACGATTCCTAAAACAATAACCAGTAAGTGGCATATTTCTAATTTACGTTTTTATGTACTCGCTACCAATGTTTTCACTATCTCTGGCTTTGATATGTGGGATCCGGAACTTGGTAACGGTACCGGTACTAAATATCCTAATATCAGTACCTATAGTTTAGGTCTGTCATTCCAATTTTAAATAAAACAAAAGATATGAAGATGAAAAGATATATTATAGCTTGCTTATTAGCAGGTTCAGGGGCATTGATGACTTCTTGTGGCGATTACCTGGATATTGTGCCCGATAATGTGATATCTCTGGAAGAAATATTCAAAACACGTAAAGGAGCAGAAGAGTTTCTAAATACAGCCTATGCCACTCTTCCACGGGAGTGGGACCCAACCGACGGTTGTGCTGCTATTTGTGATGAGATGGATTTTCCCTGGGCTGAATATGAGGAGAACTCTATCAATGAGGGAGGTATGAGTCCTTCAAAAGGATGGAGACAGAAATGGGGTGGTTATTATAAGGCCATTCGTACGGCTGCCACTTTTATCTCTCATATAGATATGTGTCAGGATGTTAACATTACCGACAAACTGAAAGCACAATATAAGGCAGAAGCCCGTTTCTTGCGTGCTTACTATTACTTTTGCATTTTCCGTTGGTATGGCCCGTTTGTAATTATGCCTGAAGTAGAGGTAGACGTAGATGGTTCTATTGATGAAATGAGTATTCCGCGTAGTAGTGTGGATGAGTGTGTACAGTATATTTATAATGAACTGGAGAAAGCATGTAATGAAGGTTTGCCTGATTGGTATGAAGAATCTACGGACTATGGTCGTGCTACTATAACTGCGGCACGAGCTATTCAATCCCGTTTGTTGCTTTATGCTGCCAGCCCCCTGTATAATGGTAACACTGATTATGCTAATTTTAAAGATCAGGATGGCAACCAGTTGGTAAATCAGACGTATAGTGATAAAAAATGGCAAGATGCAGCTAAAGCGTCGAAAGCCTTTATTGACCGTTATACAGATCGTTTTGCGCTGTATACGGAAAATAAAGAAGACGGTAGTATTGACCCATATGCCTCGTATCAACAGCTTTTCCTGACAGGATGGAATAATGAGATAATCTGGGCACGTAACAACTGTTCTTTTTGGTCTTTTGAGGCAAATGCTCCCCGGTTCTGTAACGGATGGTCTGGCTGGGATCCTACCCAGAATATTGTGGATGACTATTTTACGTCTAAAGGCTTACCTATCGCAGATGAACCTTATGCAGACAAGGATCCTGACTACACTACTGAAGGAACTTGTGCCACAACAATAGGTTATGCTCCTAAAGGAACTTCCAATATGTATGTGAATCGTGAATCGCGCTTTTATGTATCTATCTGTTTTGACAACAGTAAATGGGTAGCTACAAAGAATGCAGCAACCTGCGAACTTTATTTTGGAGGAAATACAGGACATACAGGTAAAACTCGTAACTATTCTACAACCGGATATATTCTTCGAAAATACAGTAATCCTTCGGTAGACTGGAAAAATAGTCAGAATGTGTCCAATCGGCAACAGGCTCTTTTCCGTTTGGCAGAGATTTATCTGAATTATGCCGAAGCTCTCAATGAATGTGAAGCGAGAGATGTGGATGAGGTTTTGAAGTATGTGAATAAAGTTCGTGAACGTGCGGGCCTTCCGGGGTATGGTGATGGTCCTGAATTTATCATGCTGAAATCAAAAGAGAAAGAAGCTATCAGAGAGTTGATTCGCCGGGAACGCCGCATCGAACTGGCTTTTGAAAATCATCGCTTCTATGATGTACGTCGTTGGAAGATAATGGAAGAAACGGATAAATGTATTTATGGGCTGAATATTTCCGCCACCCGTCCTTTGTTCTATCAGGTGATAAAGACAGAAGATCGTCCTCATGATTTCAAATACTATTTATGGCCTATTCCACAGAGCGAGATTTATAAGAATAAGCGTCTGGTACAAAATCCGGGATGGCAGGCTATTGACTAATAAATACCAAAGAGTACAGTTATGAAAAATATATTTAGTTTTAAAAATTTAGGATTGTTCTTGTGCAGCTGTCTGGCTGTGAGTTGTTCGGAGGATGAAACAACACCTGTTACTATTGGCAATTTTCAGGTATTAACTCCTGATTTGGAAGTTACTATTTCTTACACGGATACTGATCCGGGAGAGTATGTAGATTTGTCTTGGGATCGCGCAAAGGCTTCGGATGGTACAACGGTCTTTTATGAAGTACAATTTGCCGGTAAGGATAAGAACTTTGATACTCCTTCAATGACTATAACACCGGACAAACTGGGCTATGCTAATGTTGTTCAGCTGTCGCAACAACAAATGAATGTAATCGCAGAGCGGACAGGGATACGTCCTTTACAAACAGGCGAGATCTATTGGCGTATACGTGCCGTCACCGGATTAGTGGAACATGTTAATTCTACAGTACGTACAATAAAAGTAACCCGTCAGGGGGGATTTGCCGAAACTCCCAAAGCGATATTTGTATATGGTGAAGCTACAGGACAGAGAGATATTGCCAATGCAATTCCTCTGAAACAGACTACAGATAGTGAGTACGAAGGTTTTATGAAACTGGGCAATGGTACGTATTCTTTTGTAAATGCCAAAGAGGGAGATATACGTAGTTTCAGGGCTGATGGCACTAATTTGGTAGAAGAGAGTAATGGAATGATCGAAGGTAACAATAAGATTTACCATATTGTACTGAATTTCACAAAAGCAACCTGTACTATAAACGAGGTTAAGTCTTTCAATCTTTGGTGGGTAGACAATACTTTGGTACCACTTACATTTATTGGTAATTCTACCTGGGAATTGACAAACTACGAACTACAATGGGTAAAATTCGGTAGAGGGAAAAGCCAGATGTACAAATTCCGGATGATAGAAACAGATAAAGACGGAAACGAGATAGTCGTACCATTCGGTAGTTATAATAAAACTCCGCCTGCAGAAAACCCTACGGAAACTACGGCTTTGGATTACTGGACGATGGACATGGTAGATCCAACAGCTACTATCGGAGAATATACCTTTAAGTTCAATCTCTCTTATGAGGCTCAGTTGGTTGATATCCGGGTAATGCTTCAGCCGGAACCAGAGTCTTATTTCCACTCTGTAAAATTGAGTGTAACTGAATAAATAAAGAAGTAACGGAGCCTCTTTCCTGTGAGGAGGAGGCTCTTCATATATTGACTTATAAAATTTACTATTATGAAGAAAAACTATCTTGATTTTTGGAAAAAAGGATTAACATTAGGCGGTATGCTGATGTTTACAGCTTTCAGTGCATTTGCTTACGAAGTGAAAGTAGAGGCAGAAGATGCATTTGATTTTTATCATTCGGGAACGGCTGTTAAAGTTGATACTCCTACGGAAGAGACAACGGCTTCAGGTGGCTCTGTTGTGGCTAATATGGCAAGTAATAACGCTATTGCTTTTGAATTGACAGACGTACCGGCTGATGGTACTTATGACCTGTCAATTATTTATTTTGGTACGGATACAAATAGAAAATGCTATATTAAAGTAAACAAACAGAAAAAGAGTATTGCTCAGTTCTCTGAGAAATCAGAAGATACAAGTTGGAACGGAACCAAAGGGAATCCGGCAACTATTATTACCCAGGTTTATCTGAAGGCAGGTACCAACCGTATCGAAGTCGGAGCTTATGGTGGTTATACAGCTAATTTGGATTATTTTACAGTAACTGAGTCTGAGTTGTCTATTCCCGAACCTAAAGATGAAACGTTCTGTTTGGAGTGGGACTATACCGATGAGGCTGCAGTAACAATCGATGGTGTTTCTAAAGAAGAAGTTTATAAAGCAATTGACAATAATGAAAATACTTCATTAAAGGTAAATGCTGATGATTTGGAGATGATTATAAAGATTGTTGATACTGCTTCTCCCAATATTGCTGTAACGGGTGCTTTAGTGACTCCCGGTGATGAAAATACAGGTGATGTGACAAGCTGGAGTGTACAGGCTTCTTATGATGACGGAGCTACCTGGGAGTCTACAGGTATTGGTTTTGTCGCTGCAGAGGGTGGAAGTGTTTATCGTGCAACTTTAAATGCCTTAGCTGCTACCGGAACTAATCTTTTTAAATTAGTAGCCAGTGGAGAAGGGGTTATTGACATTAAGGAGTTCCAACTTTTTGGTGTACCTACCGGTAAAGATACTGATACGGCAAAAAGCTCGGGATATCCCCAAGATTATACGGCAGTTGTTCCGGAAGACGGTGCATTGATGTGGACAAGTTCGGTAAGTGGTATTAAAAATGAGGAAGTTAAGAATTTGTTTGATAATAATTGGGGAACCAAGTTTTGCCAGACAGGTACGAAAACGATGTCTTTGGAGTTTACTACTGCAGAATCATATTCCGAACCTTTGGATATTAAGTCATTTACAATGACTACCGGTTATGGAAACTTTGAACGTATCCCGACAGAGTTTACATTATATGGACGTCAATATGATGACAATGGTAATCCGCTGGCTTGGGAATCAATCAATAAATATTCATTTACTCCGCTACTAAATGCCCGCTATACTTGTTATCGTTTTTATGTTGATATTCCTGAAGGCAAGCAATATTGGGATTTTAAATTAGATATTACCGCTATTAACGGTGGAAATGATATCCAGTTTGTACAGTTACAGTTCTTGAATTCAGAACAAACTCCTAAGAAATTCCCGAATTCTGGTCCTGGCGTCGGAATCACAACTCCTGTTGCCAATGAAAATAATACAGTAGTGTCTGCTCAGGATGGAGTTATTGCTATCTCTGCTCAGGAAACTACGGTGTATAAAGTCTATACAACTACCGGTACAATGGTAGCTCAGGGCACTGTTGCCACTTCTGCCAATGTTCCTGTACAAGCAGGCCTATATGTTGTTGTAACGACTAATGCCAGTGGAAGTCAAACAAATAAAGTCTTGATCAGAAAATAATGCGGAAAGCTTAGAGCTTGTCTAAATTTTACTTAGCATTCTTTTGAGAGGAAAATTTAAACAAGCTCTTATTTTCTCAGACTCTAAAAAGTAAAGTACCGTTCCACAGCCATTAAGTGAGGACTTTTCTGTGATTAGAACCGCAGAAACCATTCTTTGGTTGTGGAACGATACTTTACTTTTTAAATCTATTTATAACAATATCTATATGTATATAAAATCGATTATTACACATCTTAAAACGGTATGCGGTCTTGCCTGCTGTGTGTTTCCTTGCTTGAATTTACAGGCACAGGAAGTAGTTGCCTATAATGACCTGACAGATTTGAATCTGACTATAACGGTCAATTATGGAGATCAGAATCTGATAAACAATCTGATTGATAATTCACTGACTACGGTTTATACACTTGATAAGTTTGACGGAGCCTGGTCTATTGATTTTTATTCTCCGGTTCCTTTGGTTGTTACGGGAGTTAATCTTGTAAATGGTAATACAGGGAGAGAAAATGACCCGAAGTCCTGGAACTTAAAATGTTCGGAGGACGGACAAAATTGGGGGAGGGCGATACAAGGAGTGAATGCTGAGACTTTTGCAGATGCTTATACCGCTAAATACTTTTCTGTTGGAAGAGAACTTGCCCGCCAGTGGTGGCGTATCAGTATAACTGAGGTGAATGGTGGAGAGTCTTTAGCACTATCGGAACTACAGCTTTTGGGTTATCAGGTTAGTAATGATCGGTTGGTAGATCTTAGCGAAGCTACTATTCGTTCTTCATATTCGCTGTCAGAAGGAAAACTGGAAAATCTGGTCTCGGATGATATGAATCAGGGAGTTGTTTTTCGTTCTGTCAATGGTGGGTATATTCAGTACGAATTGCCTTCTGCTATCCAGCTAAAGAGTTATCGCATCTGTACGGGAACCAATGGGAATGCTCCGCGTAGCTGGGTCTTGAAAGCCTCTAATGATGGTGAGCAGTGGGATGTTTTAGACAGGCAGACTAACCGGAACTTCTTTAATATTTCGCATGCCTCAATGGAATTTTCCTTGACCGATCTTAATCGAAAAGTACTTGACTGGTATGAACTTGCTAAATTATCTCATGAGGCTTTGAATATTCGTTACTGGGATAATACCAAACAATACTATTTGCAAAAGAATAGTATTCCTCCTCATACCGGATTTAATTACTGGTGGATGGCACATGCCCTGGATGCCTTGGTAGATGGTTATCAACGTAGGGTGGAAGTTGGCGGTTCACGTGGTGAATTACAAGCTTATCAGCTGAAGATGAATCAACTCTATATGGGTGTTCCTCGAAACAATACTTCAAAAAAAGATGCCTGGTGGAACAGTTTCTACGATGATATGGAATGGATGGCCATTGCTGCATTAAGAGCTTATCAGACTACGAAGGAACAGAAGTGGATGGATGTGGCAACCGAACTTTATGACTACATAAAAGGGGGATGGACCGATGTGCATGGTGGAGGTGTGATGTGGGAGAAAAATAGTCCGAATTCTAAGAATGCCTGTTCCAATGGCCCTGCTATGATTCTGGCTGCTCGTCTTTACAGAGAAACCGGTAAACAGGAATATCTGGACTTCGCTACAAAGATTTATGATTGGATGTCAGTGTCGCTGGTCAACGAATATGGTGGTGTCTGGGATGGTTATGGTAACTATAACGAAGGAATGCTCCTGACTTACAATCAAGGCACCTGGTTGGGAGGCTGTTTGGAATTGTATAACATTACTCAGGATAAAAAGTACTATTATTCTGCACTGACTACCGCTAAATATGTAGTAAACGACCGGAAGCGTTTCTCTCCTTTTGGCATTTTGAAAGGAGAAAACTCTGGTGACGGAGGGCTATTCAAAGGTATCTTTATGCGTTATCTGGCTCAGATGATCACAGACAATGTACTGGATGAAGAGACAGAAGAAGAGTTTACCAGCTTCTTTCTTGAAAATGGTCTGTCTTGTTACCATACTGCCATGCTGAAAGGAGATAATTTAACTTTCGGACATAATTGGGCCGAATTTCCGGAAAATACTGTAACCGACTCATCTATCCATCTTAGTGGCATTATGCTTTATGAAATGATAAGCAATCTGGAACGTAGCGGGAAGCTGGCAAAGCTTTTTGATAAGTATGTCGCAAACCGGATGAAATCCTACAAATACTTCCGTTTGGAAGAATTGGGACGCCGGGATAATTATAATCTGGAGCTATCTAAATTCCAGTTACTTTCGGATACTTCGGTTGGCCTGGGAAATGTGCTTTCCGATCTGAAGCCATATTCTGTAACCATAGAAGATAAAAGATTAAAAGTTGTAGTGAAAAATGGGAGTGGCGGGAGTATTTGTATCTATGATTCCGTAGGAAGATCAGTATGGAAAGATCAATACTTTAATGGAGTTTATGAGAAACAACTTTCTTTGTCGGGATTGCATGTGATACATATACAGACAGATACTAATTTTTATTCAGCGAAA
This sequence comes from Bacteroides mucinivorans, assembly GCF_034654355.2. Lineage (NCBI taxonomy): Bacteria > Pseudomonadati > Bacteroidota > Bacteroidia > Bacteroidales > Bacteroidaceae > Bacteroides > Bacteroides mucinivorans. Next base: position 168,865 of record NZ_CP178179.1, read on the forward strand.
TTGCTTTTTTGATCGGACATGAGCAAAACTCACCACAGAGTAGCACAGAGTTCCACAGAGTACTATTTATCTGATAAAACGCGAATTAACACAGAACGCAGATTAAAAGACTGTAGTTCTTTATCATCTATTTGTTTCTCTTTGCGAAAATCTGCGATCATCTGCGTTTCAATAAAGATTTAAACTCTGTGGAACTCCGTGTTACTCTGTGGTGAAATACACTCAAAACCGATCAGTGACGAAGCTTATGGCCCAATCTTTTCGGTAGCGGAAGTATCCATAGACGGTATCGATCCCCTTGTTCGGTGTTGTACTTTGTCTTTCTTAGAAAGGAACGTCCCTTTCCCCGGTGAGTAGTCTTGTTTTAGATGTACATGTAAAGCAGCATGAGATGCACATGTCGTGCTGTCCCACATGCACATGTCGTACTGCTTTACATGTACATCTAAAACAATGTTACCCACCGAGGCTTCCTACGTTACTCTACGGGATAGAGCTTTATCAATACCGGAGAAAGAGACTGATGGCAATGACAAACACCATTAAGCTCAAAACCGTACAGATATGAGCGAAACTCACCACAGAGTAACACAAAGTTTCACAGAGTACTATTTATCTGATCAGCTACTGATTCGCATGAGTAATAGCTCTCTAAAGATATCATTTCATACTCTTTTCTTTTTGTCAATCCCTGCTTTTTTGTTTTCTTTGTAATGTAAAAGAGCCTTTTGTACAGGTGATAAAGTATTAATGTATATTAGATGATTACTGCTTGAAGAAAATCGTGTTTTACCATGAATTGAATTTAACCTTATGTAGAATAATATGAAAACAAGAATCAAGAGCTTTTTGATAGGAATATTTTCTTTAGTTACACTCTTTGCCTATTCTCATAACCTTAAGCAGATAACCAATCGGGATGGTCTTTCAAATAGTTCAGTTATCTGTCTGTTTCAAGATAGCGAACGCTTTCTGTGGGTGGGTACTTATGACGGACTGAATATGTATGATGGCCGGGATATTTATGTCTATAAACCACATGTCAATAGCCAAAAGAGTCTTTCGAGCAATGTAATAAGAGAAATAGTTGAAACAAAAGACCAGAGCTTATGGGTAAATACAAAGTGGGGACTGAATAAACTCTCCCGTAAAAAAAACAGTATAGAAGAATCCTATGATGAGTTTCGTGATAATTATTTTATAGCAAAGGACAGCAAAGATCATCTTTTTGTATTAGGTAAACAGGGATTCATTTCGTTTTACGATGAGGTGAATAAAAGGTTCATAGATATCTCTGTTGGTGAGGATATAACGAACTTATATGCACATAATTTTACCATTGATGATAATGATACTATCTGGATTACACTGCAAGGTAAAGTCCGGAAGTTCACTGTCGACTTCAAAAATGAAAAGATACCCCGAATAGTGAGGCATCCCGGTCTCACCCATTCGGTAGAAATAACAAACTTCTGTTATAATAGGGGGCGTTTCGCTTTTGTTGATCTCAAGCGTGATTTATATACAGTAAATAAGGGGAGGGCGGAGTATATCACGAATATCTCTGAACTTGTCAACCAGAACGGTATTATCTCTACCGTCATTTTTGATGATGACGATATTCTGATTGGTTTTAAGACCAATGGCTTGTTCCGGCTTATTGCAAAGGAAGGCTATAGAAGTGAAAAGATTGATATAAATTGTGGCGTTTTTTCGTTGTGGAAAGACGAATTACAGAATATAATCTGGATTGGTACTGATGGGCAAGGTGTGTTTGCTTATACAAAAGATGCTTATACTTTCTGTAACATAACTTTGAATCAGCTTCCTATCAAGAAAAAACGCCCGGTTCGTGCTATTCAGACAGATAAAAACGAAAACCTCTGGCTTGGAACAAAAGATAATGGTGTAATCTGCATCAAGAACTATCGCACGGCAAAGGAATATTCTTCTTCCAATGTCATTCAATATACGATGCGGGATGGATTGGCCAATAATTCTGTTTTCGCTTTTTCACTGAGCCGGAAAAATATTCTTTGGATTTGTTCCGATGGACCTGGAATCAGTTATTATTCTTATGATGATCAGAAGATACATCGTATTTCCGATGCCCGGTATGTACATACCATTCATGAAGCCAGTGATTCTGTTTTATGGGTAGGAGCAGACAAAGGATTGTTAAAACTGTCGGTGGAGTGGAAGGGCAATAAACCTATTGTCAAGGAGAGCAAGGCTTTTCTCTCAGAGGTGAGAGGTAAGCGTTTTGATATACAGATTTATTCGATGTATGCCGAGAATGATTCTATTCTTTGGCTCGGTACACGTGGTTCTGGAGCGTTTCGTTTCAATATGTATACAGGTAGTTATCAGAATATCCGGTTTAACAAAGTGGGTATTCCGCCTATTGATGATATTCTTTGTATTCTGAAGGATAGTAAACAACGTTTGTGGTTCGGCTCCAGCTATGGTCTGACCCGTTTGGACAGCTATCAGGAAGACAGTGTGTCTTTTACCAGTTACAGTGAAAATAAAGGTTTGCCTAATAATACGATACATGGGATGAAAGAAGATAGCCGTGGTAATTTGTGGCTCAGTAGCAATACCGGTATTATTCAGTTCAACCCCGATAGTGAAGTCTTTCGTCAATACAATTACAAAACAGGTTTGGATGTTTTTGAGTTTAGTGATAATGCCTATTATCAGAGTCCGTTCACCGGTTCTATCTTTTTTGGTGGGATCAATGGAGTGGTATGGCTTCAAGAGGATTCCATAACAGAAAATAAGATGGTGCCCGAGATTTATTTTACCCGTTTACGTATTTTCAATGAAGACTACAATATCAACGATTTGATGAAAGGAGAAGGCGAGAATCGATATCTGGAATTGAAACACAACCAAAATTTCTTCTCCATATCTTTTGTTGCTATGGACTTTATCAATGGGGCAAATAGCAGTTACTCATACTTGTTGGAAAACTTCAGTAATGTCTGGATGAATACTGAACAGACAAACGAGGCACATTTCACAAGCATTCCTCCGGGGAAATATGTGTTAAAAGTACGTTATAACAGTGGTATCGATGGTTCTAAAGATCAAGATGAAAGTATTACTATTGTTATTCTCCCTCCCTGGTATTTTAGTATCTATGCCAAAATCTGTTATTTGTTGCTGATTATTGGTATTGGTTTCTATGTTTTCCGCTGGATAGGGCAACGAAATGAGCGGAAAAGAAAAGCCATTGCCGAAAAGCTTGAAGAACGTCATAAAGAAGAAGTATATGAAGAAAAATTGCGGTTCTTCACCAACATTACGCATGAGTTCTGTACACCATTGACTTTGATTTACGGACCGTGTGAACGAATTCTGACACATCCGAATACAGATTCATTTACCCGGAAATATGTCCAGCTAATCAAATCGAATACAGAACGTTTGAATGCACTGATACAGGAAGTTATCGAATTCCGAAGGATGGAGACCGGGCATAAAACATGTAATATCCAGCAGGTGAATATTAACGAAGTGCTGAATGATCTTTCAGTTTCCTTCTCCGAATTGGCGGAGCAAAACAAAGTGACGTTTGAGGTGGAAGTCGATAAATCCATTTACTGGAATACGGATTTCAGATGTTTGTCTAAGATACTGAATAACTTGATTTCCAATGCTTTTAAATATACCCCGGAGGGAGGTATTATTCGTATCAGAGTATTGACTGAAAATAACCACCTCTTGTTGCGGGTGTACAATACCGGGAAAGGTATTCGCGAAGAAAACAGGGAACTTATTTTCAACCGGTATAGCATATTGGATAATATAGAAGAGAATGCAGTCAAAGGGCTTTCTTCCCGTAACGGTTTGGGAATGGCTATTTGCCACAGTATGGTTGAGTTATTAAAAGGGGAAATTCATATCGAAAGTGAGGTTGATAAATATGCAGAATTCATTGTGAGTCTGCCCGAACTGGAGTTAACTCCGTTGACAGATGGAAAACAGATTTCCTCTGTTTCTTCCCATCAGCCGGATAAGGCAGAAATGTCTGAAACAACTGAGAATGAAACGATACCTGTACCGCTTGTTTCGTCAGAGCAACTTCCAAATGACATGAAAGCGAAGATATTGGTTATTGATGACAATAAAGAGATATTGGGATTAGTTCAGGAGATTCTTTCTGACAAATATCGGATAGTAACAGCTGATGACGGCGAGAAGGGAATGGCTATCCTGAAAGCTGAGGTGCCCGATCTGGTTATTACCGATGTCATGATGCCGGGAACGGATGGCTTTGAACTCACTCGCCAGATCAAAGAGAATAAGCATACGATGTACATTCCATTGATCATTCTTTCGGCAAAGAATACGAATGAAGAAAAAATAGAGGGTATCGAAGCGGGAGCAGATGCTTATATACCGAAACCGTTCAATGCAAGCTATCTGTGTGCAGTGGTAGACCGGTTACTCGATAATCGTAATAAACTGAAGGAGTACTATAACTCTTCTGCCAGTGCATATGAGTTTACAAACGGGCAACTTATGCAGAAAGAGGATAAAGACTTCATGCAAAATGTGATTGCCTTTATTAATGAGAATATGGATAATGCCGAACTTTCTCCCGAAGATATGGCGAGTTATCTGCAGCTCAGTATTCGTAATTTGTATCGCAAGTTTAAAGAACTTGATCAGCTACCACCAAAAGACTTTATCAAAGATTACAGGGTTCATCATGCGGCCAAATTATTGAAGACTACAAAGCTCACGATTCAGGAGATTATCTATAAGTCGGGATTTAATAATCGTTCTCATTTTTATAAAGAGTTTGATAAAAGATTCAATACCACTCCAAGAGAGTTCCGCGAGGCTCATAATCATAAAGATGAGACTCTATCGTAGGAATCGCATCTATAAGTGTCTATTTTCGTGACAAAAGTGACTTCAATAGTGTAAAGACATTATTGAAGACATTTTTGTCACAAAAAAGAAGTTCGATTCGTGTTTCGGCACATATCTTTGTAAGGTCAGGCACTTTGGATACAATGGATATTCATTCTACTCAAGGTGATAGAGCGGTTGCGAGAATGATTATTTATATAAATGATAACCTATGAAGTCTTTTATTGTTGTTTTATCCCTTATTTGGGGAGTAATTGGTGGTTTTACGGCCCATGCACAGGAAATAGATCCTAATTTATATTATGAGATCATCAGTGACCACGGTCTGGTACTCGACAATCAGAATAGCCGGGAGAACGGGACGAATATTTTTCTTGCCTCTCCGGGTAAGAACGAAAAGTCTCAGGCATGGTGTTTTATCCCTGTAGAAGATGATTGGTATATTATTGTCAGTCCTGCTGTTAATAAAGGTATTGATAATGGCGGAACCCGTTCCGGTAGTGGAAGTACGTTGGCGCAATGGCCAGCCAATCCCGGAAATACCAACCAGGTATGGAAGCTTACAAAAGTAGGAAAAGACACTTATACTTTCACCAGTAAAACCAGCGGTATGAATATCGGTTACCGTGATGCCGGACTGGTGGGCGAACCTGCCTATCAGATGCCCGCGGATGTTTCGTTGAAAAGCCAGACGTGGACCCTCCGGAGAACACAGGTCGATATTGATGAAGAACGTTGGAAAACATCCAGTACCGAGGATTGGGAGAATGAGAAGATTTTTGCCATTAATAAGGAGCCGGGACATAACACTTTTATATCCTATCCTTCGCATCAGCAGATGGTGGCAGATTCTGCCTATCGTAAACCCTGGTTGCGTCCATCTTCTCCCTGGTATCAATTACTTAATGGTGGCTGGAAGTTCCATTGGGTGAAGCAGCCTTCCGAGCGTCCGGTTCATTTCTATAAGCCTTCTTATGATGTATCTGCCTGGAAGGAAATTCCGGTTCCTTCCTGTTGGGAAATGCACGGATATGGTACGCCGATTTATACGAATATCAATTATACGTTCCGCAATAATGCCCCGTTTATTCAGCCGCAGCATGGCTACACAACGGAGAAAGAACCCAATGCTGTAGGCTCTTACCGCAGAGACTTTGTTCTGCCCGAAGAATGGAAAGATACGCCTGTTTTTATTCACTTTGATGGTGTTTATAGTGCCATGTATTTGTGGGTCAATGGCAAGAAGGTAGGATATAGCCAGGGAGCTACCGAAGATGCTGAGTTCAATATTACTTCTTATGTAAAGACAGGTAATAATACACTTGCAGTGGAGGTTTATCGTTGGAGTGACGGCAGTTATCTGGAAGATCAGGATATGTTTCGGCTGAGTGGTATTTTCAGAGATGTCTATCTGGTGGCTAAGCCCAGGGTGAACTTACGGGATTATCATCTCACCACCGGGTGGGAGGAAGATGATTTCAGTAAAGTGACATTGAATGCTAAAGCTGTTGTTCGCAACCTGGACAAGAAGAAAGCAGCAGGTATGCAACTGGAGATGTCTTTACTTGATGCGGATGGGACAGAACTGAACAGAGTAAGCCGTTCCCTTTCTGTTCTACCTGCCGGGAAGGAGGAGCGTATTACGCTCGCTTTTGAAGTTCGTAATCCCCGGTTGTGGTCTGCCGAGATTCCAAATCTTTATACCGTAGTAATGGAGTTAAAAGATAAAAACCATCAGACCGTTGAAATAACACATACCCAATATGGTTTCCGCAAGATTGAGATTAAAAACAAACGGGTGTATGTCAACAATGAACCTGTGTTCTTTAAAGGGACCAACCGTCATGATATTCATCCTCAATTCGGAAAATCCGTTCCGTTGGAGTCAATGTTACAGGATGTGCTGATGTTCAAGCGTTATAATATCAACATGCTTCGTACCAGCCATTATCCCAACGATGCACGTATGTATGCATTGTGTGATTATTACGGTGTCTATGTAATGGATGAGGCTGACATTGAATGCCATGGTAACATGGGTATCAGCAGAAGAGCTTCCTGGATTCCGGCTTATGTAGATCGTATGGAACGTATGATACAGCGGGATAAGAATCACCCATCGGTTATTTTCTGGTCAATGGGAAATGAATCGGGAGATGGTGATAACTTTGTCAGTGTACTTGAAGCTGCCCGCAAACTGGATAATCGTCCGATACATTACGAAGGAAAGAATGACATTACCGATATTGACTCCAATATGTATCCTTCCATAGAAGGCATCAAGTCCATGGATGCCCGTACAACTGATAAGCCTTATTTCATGTGCGAATATGCTCATGCTATGGGAAACGCTATCGGCAACCTGGATCAGTATTGGGATTTCATAGAGAACCACTCACAACGCATGATTGGCGGGTGTATCTGGGATTGGGTAGACCAGGGAATTAATAAATCGGATGAACTTCCCAATCGCTATTACTATGGAGGTGATTTTGGAGATCAGCCCAATGACAATAGTTTCTGTTGTAACGGTATTGTTACTCCTGACCGGGCAGTGACTCCCAAACTGTTGGAAGTAAAGAAGGTATATCAATATATCAAATTCCGTCCGTATGATTTGTCACAAGGTAAAGTAGAAATTGACAACTGCTATGATTTTCTGAATCTGAATGTTTTCTCTATTCGCTGGACTTTGTTGAAGGACGGTAGGGAGGTGCAATCCGGTGTGCTTGATCCGGGGAATGTGGCTCCTAATAAGAAAGTAGTATTAACTATACCCGCTTTGAAAGATGGGGTAGATACTTCTGCCGAATATTTCCTCAATCTTGAAGCTTGCCTGAAAGCACCTGCCACCTGGGCCAAAGCAGGTTATGTGGTTGCAAACGAACAGCTTCGTGTGACGGAACGTCCTGCTACTGTGGCAAGCCCTGTAGATACAAAGGCTGCTACATTGCAGGTAGAAGACACGAAACATTCTTTGCGTTTCTGTTCCTATGGTTTCTCTGTTGCTTTCGATAAGCATAGCGGCGAATTGAATTCTCTGATATATGCGGGTACTGAGATGATCTATCAGAGAGAGGGATTCGCATTCAATTGGTATCGTACGGTTAGTAATGATAAACGTTCTTTCCCGTACAATGAAGAGAAGATTGAGTTGAAAGATTTCTCCTGGGAGTTATCGGAGGATAAACAGACCGCTACGGTTACCACTTCACTTGTTGCTACTGTTCTTCAGAAGTCGGAAGTAGTGGTTCCTTATGAACTTACCTATACTGTATTTGCTTACGGAGTAGTTGATGTGAAAGCCAGTTTCCATACCGGAAAAGATTTTGCTTTGCCTCGTTTGGGACTCCGGGCTTTTCTGAATCCGTCATTAGAGCAGGTAGAATGGTACGGTAGAGGTCCTCACGAGAATTATACCGACCGTCAGACTTCCGCTTTCTTTGGTATCTACCGGAATACAGTGACGGGTATGAAAGAGGATTATGTACGTTCGGAATCCATGGGCAATCGGGGCGATATTCGTTGGGTTACTCTGACCGATAAAGCCAATCGGGGTATTCGCATTGTATCCGAAGGACCTTTAGCTTTTTCTGCTCTTCATGCTACGGAAAAAGATCTTTGCAATACCATTTCACATACACATGATTTTGATTTGATTCGCCGGGCAGAGACAATACTTTCACTTGATTGTATCCAGCGTGGATTAGGTAATGCAAGTTGCGGTCCGCAACCCCGTCCTGAATTCCTGATTGAAAAGAACAAGACTTATTCATATGCATTCAGAATAGAACCGCAGGAGTAAAATCTGAGATCTGGCTTTATAGAGAATAGGCTTTGGGTAGATTTTTTTATCTACCGGAAGTCTATTCTTTTTATTATGTGATGATTGGTGCTTTATATTAGGACGAAATCGGTGAAGTATAACACAAATATAGTTTTCTTATTATTTATATTTCTTTAATGATTGCAGCCATTCCAGATACATCTTTTCCGGCATTTTACGGTAACCTAACTGATGGATATATGAGTAGAGCACCTCTGCATCTTGATAGTATTCTTCCCTTTTAGTTCTCGTATAGATATCAAACAATGTTTCAGCTTTAAGCAGTAATGCATTCATGTAATTGGGAAATACCTCCAGTGTGCGATTACAACATTTCAGTATAAATTCTGGATCGTAGTCAGGGGCGAACTTGTGTTTATAGCCTTCTGCTAAGTCGGTCATACAAACAGCGATTGTCGATTTTAAAGAGAGTGTATCCATATAAATACCATTTCGGATAGCGTCAGTATGGATATATCCGGAGGCTTTTATCCATACATCTGTAGGAAACTGGCCGGAAGTCAGTTCTACATTATACCATCCGTTAGCTTGGTTCTGTAATTTAATATAAGCATGATTAGGAGCTAATGCTAACCAGGATTTTTCACCTATTTCTTCAGTTAGTAGTTTATAAAACAGAGGTAATGAGTGGCAATTGCCTTTATGGGTAGTCATTAACGTAGAAACAAACATATTACTCCATTCTCTTTTCCCTGCATAATCATCAAAATTATATTGAAAAGGTAAATGATATAATACTGTGGTGTCAGAAATATATATAGGAATTGTATCTGTCATCATCCGAAAGATAGCAGCATGGATGTTGACTGAAGGAAAATCTGTATGATTATAACTGATTAAATTATTAGTGGAAAGTGACTTAGCGAAAGAGACAAACTGTTGTAATTCATGTTCGAAATCTTCACGATTTAATCTCCCTTCGAAATAAGCATTTTCAACAGCGAAAATGGCTTCTTTCAAACTATATTCTTTTTTACCAGACAAGATTGAGTCGATGTTATTATAACTGGTATAATAAAAACGATCTACTTGTGTAAACAGATTACTTGTTATAAGCAAAAAGCATATAAATAACTTCATTTTTAGCATTAAAATATATTTAAATCTTTATTATAAGCTCACTTGGTATATACACCCCTCCATTGATAGAGAAATCCCAGCTCTTTCATCATTAGTAAGATTAGTAATCGTAGTTTTTAATTCTTTTTTTCGTTGAACAATAGTAAAATCAATACTTTTGAAAGTAAAACTACCTTCCATAAAGTTAATCCTATAAGTATACTCTTTAGTATCTTTTGACAGAACTGATATATTTCGGGGTTTCTGTTCCGAAATTATTTCCATGCTATCAATAATCAGATCCATATTCATTACAATATCTATGTCTATATCCCAAACATTGGAAAAGACAAAAGTAGATGGAGAGATATGAAAATGAAAGTTTTCATATTGTAATTCTGTTGAAATTATCCAATCTACATCCATTAATAATTTATTGCTTTCGGGAAGAATTCCCCAGGCATAAACTTTACAATCATGTAGATCCAATTCTCTAAAATCTATTTTTTTGTGCATAATATTTATTTTCTAGGTAATTCTTCAGGTGTCGCAGGACGTACATTTTTTCCTTCATGAACATGGGGAGTTGGTACTTCTACTCCTGTTCTAGTTCGATGACTACCTCCCTCTACATCCACTCTTTTAACCTCATCAAAACCTGTTGGATTCTTATCATTCACTTTATAAGTGGCAGTATTGGATATTTTTCCATCAGAACCACGTCTAAAGCTAGAATGATCTCCTGTAGCTTCTGAACTAGGTTTCAAATGGTTACTTCCTCGTCCCCTATTATATCCAGCATCCTGATTTTGCGTTCCATTGGACATTAGAATAACACCAGTAGTTACCGTTGTCGCACCAGCTTGAATCAAAGTTGCTCCTACTCCTGCTACCGGTAGTCCACCAATAGCTAGAGTACCACCGCTACCAGCACTGACTGCAACACCAACTGTTACAGCCGCTCCTCCTAAAACCATCCCGCCGCCTCCTGTCTTTATCATTCCTTCTCCTACTAATATAGATGCATTATCTACTCCTTGTAATGCATTATTATAATCAGAAGGATCATTAGGGGTATAACGATCTCTTAATCCACCACTACCAGGTATAATGTTTGTAACGAGACCGATTCCATAGCCTACAACAACATCCCAACCATCTTGTCCATTAGGATCAATTATTCGTATAGGATTATTATTACAGTATGCATATGGACTTATTGAATAGTACCTTTCTGCATGAGGATCTATTGAAATAAACCGACTAACCGTTTGAACTTCCATTGTGGAATTTAAAGCGTCCGGTTCAATCATTCCAACTATTTTATTCGTCTTTGTATTGAATCTGACAGAACCAATTTCTACAATTTGATCCTTGTCATGAAATTCGTCAAAACGCCCATTACTTAAGGTAGCCATCTTAGGTTCGTAGCCGTAAGTAGCAAAAGGATTTTGCGCATATCCTGTCAGAGATATAAACAGAAGTAACAATAAAGTGGTAATTCGTCTCATACGCATCTATTTTTTGATTTGAATGACTGGTGAAGCTTGATTTTCAGGTAATGTCTTAGCTTTATCCAATTGTTTTAACCAATTATGATACATTTCGGCCGGCATATCCTCATAGCCCAAACTGTCTATTTTTTCATAAGACTGGAGCATACGTTTAAATAAACGATATGCTTGTGGATATTCTGGTAGCCGTTCCTTAGGTGGTCTGCCACAAGCATTGATTACGTAGATTGCCTGTGCAGTACAGATATTTGCCTGTAATTGATAAGCTGTTAAGTCGGAAGGAGCATAGTGTAATACTAAATCACTATTTTCATCTACAAAATGATCATAGTCATAACGTGAAATATAATAGAAAGACAAATCATTGAGCATATGAGCAATCGTTTGTTTGGATGTCAAAGGCTTCAGATAAATACCGGTTTGAATAGCTTTGGATTTGATAAAACCACTGTTCATGTAGAAATCATCCGTAACTACGGCGCCTTGCGTGAGTTCTATGTTATACCATCGGCCTTGTTTATCTTTGAATTTAATAAAAGAGTGACTCGGTGAAAAACACCAGAAAGCTTCCGTACCCATCTCTTCTGCAAGGATCAGAAACAACAAAGGCATCGAGTGACATTGACCGGTATTTTGACTCAGTAATTTCGATATCATATAGTTACCTGCATTATTTTTAGCATTGTAATCATCAAAATCATATTTTATCGGATGATGGACAATTGTCTTCTCAGTACCAGGCTCTTTTATTTCAACAACCTCTGACAGGATGCGAAATACCATCATCAGCTTTGCTAGTTCGTCATTCATATCAAGTTTTTCCTCTTGCATTTTTAATAAACAGATATGTTTCAAATTTTGAATAGCTGTATCAAATTCTTCATATTTCATTTTATTCTGGAAGAAGGCATTTTCTGTGATGAATACGGCGCGCTTTAAGCTCATTGCCTTTTTCCCTTCCAGCATTTCGAGAATTTCTTTACGGGCACTGTGAAAGTATTCCGTACCAGGCGTTTCCGAAAAATTAGGTAGGGGAATTGAATTTGATTTCAGATATTCCCGAAGGATATATTGTTTATTTATTGCAACTCGTTTGCGTTCATTCTCTTCCACTTCACGTATTATAGATTCTTTTTGCTTTTGAATGAAAGTAGAATGGGAAGACGATATTATATTAAGGATATTCGAATGAGGGTTTTGGTATAAATTATCATATCGATTCATCTCAACATGCTGAGGAACTGGTATCACAGGAATTTGACCGGATACTAAATTTACCTGAAATACCATAATTAACACAATACTCCAGCGAATGATTTTATAGAAAGGTACCCTAATCATAGTATCTTTTTAAAAGGATTTCTCAAAGGTAATATTTTTTATTGGATTGTTTATGCTGCTTAGTTTCTTTTTGTTTTATAAATAAAAAACTGTTTAACCATACCTGCAAAATGAATTCCGAAGTTTTTGCGATAGGTATTAATTTTAGGTATTCGTATTGCTATAAACATTGAAAATGCAAGTGTTTTGATAGAATATCTATTTCTTCTAAACATATACTTTCTTATACGTAATCATAACGTACTTTCTCTCTATAGATCGTTTGCTTTCTTCATCTATTATCTACAAAGATGAGAGTTGAAAACATCCCCATGTTGTGCTCTGAAACATGGGGATGTTCTTGAGTGGAACACCCGGATGTTTTTATTGATAACATCCGGATGTTTTATAATCAGAAATCAAGTGGTAATCACACAATATATTATGTTTCAATTATTTAATTCTAATATACTTTATTGTTGCAAATATATACATTTCAACAGTGTTCTTTTTCTATTTACAAAGGACAAGAATCCTTCATTTTTATTATAGAAGTTTTAGATGAGAATCTTTTGAAAAGCGTTAGTCGATCTCTTTCACGGATTACGGTGTAGATCGTTTAAAAGCTATATCAGTATATATATTATAACAAGACAGCATTTCAATTAGATAATCATTAAATCAGATTAAGAGGTTGGAGTTATCATTTTATTGTGAGAAAAATATTGGATAATTTAATAGAAGGTGTGAACTGTTTGAATTAATTCGGATAAAACTGTTGTAGTTTATGCTTTCTTACAGAAACAGACAGTTTTGGCACTGTTGTATACATCTTTTGAATATACTTTATGTTTCTTTGTAGCATCAACTCTTTTGGGAGAGAGTAGACTTATTAATATTGGTTGTGCGAATTATTTTGCTCTATATTGTGATTAAGAGGGTGCTTTAAAAAGTATTTTCTTAATCATTAAAAAATAAATAAAATATGAGAATTCTGATCAAGGTTGTTATAGTAATACTGGGTGTGATGGTATCTGTATCCTGTAAGGATAGAAATAATGAGAAAGATATTTTTCCTGTTGTTGAGGTGGATTTATTTAATCCAGTTGAAGAAGTGCCGGTATCGTCATTTATTGACACTTTAATTTCGGTTAGATTAGAGTTGCCAAAACCTTTGTTTTTTGGTGTTACTGCAGATGTTTTGTTTGCCGATACAAATATCTATGTTCATGATAGTAAACAAGAAATAATATTCCGTTTTAATAGTCAAGGAAATTTTCTAAATATGATAGGAAAACTTGGAAATGGGCCGGGAGAATTTTCTTCGTGTAGTTCTTGTTTCTTGAATGGAGATACTGTGTTTGTAAGTGATCTTGATACTCGGAGGATATTTAGTTATACTCAGGAGGGAAATTTTATAAATGTGATTTCATTTCCGTTTAGCTTTGTATATGAGGATATTGTATATTTGCCGAATGGGGAGTTTTTATGTCATCGGTTAGCGCCTGCAAAAAATAACCGTGGAATTTGGATTATGAATAAAAAAGGTGAAAAGTCAGAGGTAGTGTATGCAAATGAAGATGTTTATCCTTATATTCATAGTAGTTGGAACACCTTATCTATACTTGGAGGCGGACTAATTGGTATCTACGAACCTCCTACCGGAAACTATTACTCTTTTAATACGAAAGATCATTCATTAAAAAAAGTGATACAGTTGAGAGCAAATGCGAAAATGCTGGGTGATTTTAAAGGTATTGATAGTACGATTGGTCTCAAAGAAGAGTATTCAAACTGTTCTATAATACTTAATACTGACAATTATATTTTCTCGTTGTGGGTTTTGCCCGGTTACACTTCCGGAGTATTTTCTCTATATTCTAAAGAGGCAAAAAAGATGACAATCTTTAAGAAACCTTTAGTGGATTTTCCCGGTTATTTTTCTTTAGGAACGATGAAGTCTTCTAATCTACCTAATACATTAGTAACCATATTGACGGATGAATATCAATTTGATGATTGTCCGAAGCAATACAAGAATCTGGAGTTTAATGAGCGGGTTATGATTGTCAACAAATGGGTGTTTAAGTAATTCTATTCTATTTTTATCACTTATTGTGAAAATTCGCGATATTATGTTACCCAGTTTTGCTTAAAAAATAAGATATATAAACTTTTTTATCAATATCCTGTCGTTTGTAACCGATTTAAAGAAGTTGATATTGCAGCTCCCAAAATATTAGATGAGTCGTTTGCATATTCTATTGTTTCTTCGGAGGCTTTAGATCGATTTATAAATCCGGATTTATTAGATGAAGACAACAAGAAAAGATATGATTCTGTAAATCAGGATAGTAATCCGATTATCATTCGATATACATTCAAAAAGTAGAGCCTGATTTAGGCTTTATTCAATTATCCATTACTGATGATCTAAACTATATTTATTGAAAGATTATTTTAAGGGTGTTTATATCTCTATCCGGTTTCCTTTTTCGTTACAACAAGGCGAGGCTGTTTTCTTCACCCTTTATACCTGTTGTTAAATATGCAAACTTTCATTTCGTTTCTCTACGAAGATCGCCTCGATGCTCTACGAGAAACGACCCGATCTCCGTAGAGAAACGACTCGATCTTCGTAGAGAAAAAATAGATTTTGTAATACATTGATTATTAGCGTGCTGGTTAAGGGCGCGTATGTAGCATATTTTCAATCTATAAGACTCTCCTTTACCTCTCCTTTCGCCCTATTTGTATTTCTGAAATAACTACAATTTCTGGATTCTGCTAAATGCAATCCCTATCATATCGTTATTGCTGAGCTACCGAACTGTAAATAGCATACAATGGTTTGTTAGCGATATTATTTAGTACTACAAAAAATGTAGCTTTTGTATCTCGTATTTTTTCGATAAAATATTAGATAACATCATGGAAAGTGATATTTATTGAAATTTATTCAGACAAAACTGTATTCATTTATGTTTTCTTGTATAAACAGACAGTTTTGGCGCTATTGCGTACATATTTTAAATACTTTTCACCTACGTTTGTAACGTAAAAATTCCTTTGTGCGTACAATTCTAATTAAATATCTAAGTTATGAGGGATGCTTTTTATTATAGGTTTATTACTGTTTTTAATCATAAAAATGGAATTTCATAAAATCTATTGTTTTGATTTGTCGAAAAAAAATGTAACTAAAGTTTGTCTGCTAAGTAAAGGATATGAGAGAATATATTGGTATTGTGAATTTGGCTGTACGTAGAGTTGATATAGTTATATTTAACTGTATGAGTGTGAAATGAATGAGTATTAATTTTTCTTTAGTCAGGGGAGGGGCTTCAATTATGCAAACTTAAACGATGTGTTAAATGAGAGAAATGAAAGTTCTTATATATGGCGTTTTTCTGTTTTTTATGGGACAATATGAATATAATTAGTTTAAAGAAAAGATTGGGTGTGATCGTTTTTACACTCGGATTATTGGTCTGCTTTTTGTTTTTTAGTCTTGGTGGAGAGACTAAAGCTGATAAATATGTGAAACGATGGTATGGAAAAACATTTGTTTTTCCGGATAGTATGATTTTTCGTAAATATGGAAAAGATATTGTGAATTATAAATTTCAGAATTCTCAATATAAAATATTAGCTCTTGTTGATTCTTCAGCATGTATTGGTTGTCAACTTAGAATTGATGATTGGCAACGTTTTATAGCGGATGTTGATTCTTCTACTTGCGAAACCATATCTTTATTGTTTATTATGAGTCCAATATCTGTTAGAGAAGTATATACGGTCCTTAGAAGTTCTAATTTCGTGACTCCTGTGTGTATCGATAATAGTTTAGAAATAAGGAGTTTGAATGATGTTCCTCCAAAAACATCCCATGTGTTTTTACTTGATAAAAAGAATAAAATTATATGTGTTGGCGATCCGATTTCTAATAGAAAAGTGCGTGATATATATAGGAGGATTATTAATTGTAAAAAAGTAAAAAAATGAAAATTGCATTTTATTCCTTAATAGTATTATTTATTGCTGGATATACATATCAGAAAGATCAAAAGATGTCAGAGTTGTTGTTGGAAAATATAGAAGCGTTCTCTGATCCGGAACATACGGATGGACCTACTGATCCGGAGAATGTAGATAAACCTACTAATCCGGAAATGGGGCATGATCATATGGATGAAACTTTAGTTCCATATCGTAGATTGAGTTCTAAAAAAGTGTATATAGGCGGTTACATGTATCCAACGGAAGTTCCTTGTTGTATAGATGATGAAAGTAAATATAGTGGATGCGCTAAAGGGTTATCTGATTGTTAATATCATTTATTGACGTTAGGAGAATATTTTAGTTATATTCTCCTAACTATTGTAAAAACATAAAAGAATATGATGCGTTTGATTGGACTTTTTATAATGTTTTCTATCTTAATTTTTTTTTCATGTGATAAAAAATGTAAGTATGAAAAAGATGTATCTATTATTGAAATAGATTTTTCTAATCCTAAAGAAGATGTTCCTATGTCATCATTTATTGATACAGTAATTTCTATTAGATTAGAGTTGCCAAAAACATTCTTCTTCGGTGTTACTTCTCAGGTATTATTTGCCGATACAAACATTTATGTTGTTGATAGAAAACAAGAGAAAATTTTTCGTTTTAATAATAGCGGACGATTTTTAAATATAGTGGGAAATATGGGAAACGGCCCAGGGGAATTTATTTCTATTAAATCTTGCTTTTTAGGAGGTGATACTATTTTTGTTAGCGATCTTGGTACACGTAGAATTTTGAGTTATACTTCGGAAGGAAACTTTATAAATGTCATTCCCTTTTCATTTAGTTTAGTATACGATAATATTGCGTACTTGCCAAGCGGTGGCTTTTTGTGTCACCGAATAGAGACTTCAAAAAATAATCGGGGAATATGGATTATGAATGAGAAAGGGGAAAAGGCCGAGGTGCTATATGCAAATGAGGAGATATATCCATATTGTAATTCTGATTGGAACACTTTGTCTGTGATGGAAGATGGTTCAATTGGAATTTATGAGCCACCTACTGGTTCTTATTATTCTTTTGATGTACATAAGCATACGCTTGATAAAGTATTTCAGCAAAGATCTACAATGAAGATGTTGGGTGATTTTAAAGGTATTGATCAGATTTTTAATGTAAAAGAAGAGTATGATTATTCTATAGTAACACTTAATGCAAGTAATTATATATTTTCATTGTGGGCGCTCTCTAATCATACTGGAGTTTTTTCTTTGTATCTAAAAAAGACAAAGGAAATAAGTGTATTTAAGAAACCTCTGATAGATTTTCCCGGTTATATTTCTTTAGGAACTCCAATGTCTTCCAATCTACCTAACACATTGGTAACAATACTCACAGATGAATATCAATTTGATGATTGTCCAATGCAATACAAAAATATGGACTTTAATGAGCAAGTTATGATTGTCAATAAATGGGTGTTTAAGTGATCATAATCTATTTTTCCTAATAGTAAACATGGTCTACAAAGATAAATTTATGCAATGGAATAATTTAGTTAGTGTTGCCTTACTGTCAATTTCGACGTTTTCTTTATTAATGGTCGGATGTTTGTCATTTTCAGGAATCCCTGTGGGTGAGATGTCTGGTCAGTGGATGTGGTTGGGAGGAGCGGGGATTCTATTTATGATAGGTGCATTGTTTGCGAAATTATTTTTTAGTGGAAATAATTTGGGAATGGTTTTCTATTGTATAATAAAATGGGAACTCATTCTGTTGGGAGGAATCGAAGCTGTTTGGGGAATATGTCAAATATTGGGGGTCACTTTTTCAAATCATTATTTATACTCTATTACAGGTACTTTTTATAATCCGGGTCCCTATTCTGGTTATTTAGCCATGGTATTTCCTGTTTGTTTGAACGAATATTTATACTTCAGATCAGTAAAAGAAAAAAAATGGGTAGATAATGCTTGCTTCTATTTCTCATTGGTTGTTTTGTTGCTGATCCTTTGTGTTCTTCCTGCAGGAATGAGCCGTTCTGCATGGATGGCAGTGATTGTTGCCGGAGGGTGGATATTGTCTATTCATTATTTATGGGTGGATAGATGTAAGCAAGTATGGTTGTTGAATAAAAGAAAGTTTTATAAAATGGCATTTCTTGCAGCAATCTGCTTTTGTATTATTATAGTTGCTTGTTTTCTCTTGAAGAAAAATTCTGCAAATGGGAGGTTTTTCATGTGGAAAATAAGCAGCCTTGCTATTTTAGAGCAACCCTTAACGGGCTATGGGTATAATAGTTTTGCCAGAACTTATGGTATTACGCAAGAAAAATATTTTGCCCAAGGAATGTATGCTGATTGGGAAGAATTAGTGGCTGGAAATCCTAAATATGCTTTTAATGAATATATACAGGTTGCGTTGGAAGGTGGTATACCTTTTTTGATAGGTATATTGTCGCTATTGGCTTATTGTTTTTATAGTGGTTGGACGAAAAAAAGAATAGGTATTTGTGGAAGTCTTATTTCATTAATGGTTTTCGCTTTTTCCTCATATCCGATGCAATTTCCTGTTTTTGTAATAACTTTAATTATCTTATTGGTCTCCTGCGTTTTAGATAATTCTTGGAAAGGTTGGAGTCTTTTTGCTGTGTTTATAGGACTTTTAGGAGGATATTGGTTGAACACAAATACATATAAAGAATCTATAAGGTGGGAAGATGCTAAAGCTCGATATGATGTTGGAGCATACTCTGCAGCAAAAGAGGATTATGAGAAGTTATATCCGGTTTTGAGAAAGAAAGCTCTCTTCTTGTTTGAGTATGGACTTTGTTTACATAAATTGGAAGAATATAAATACTCAAATGAAATATTGCAGGAGGCTTCTTTGTATAGTTGTGATCCTGCCATTTTGAATGTAATAGGAAAGAACTACCGGCAAATGAGAGATTACGAAAATGCTGAGAAATATTTTATGCGTTCTATTAATTTGTTACCGGGACGTATATATCCCTATTATTTGTTAGCGAAACTTTATTTGTCTCCGTCTTTCTTTAAAAAGGAAGAGGCTATGAAAATGGTTGATATCGTTTTGAATAAATCTCCTAAAGTACCCTCTAAGGCTGTTGAGGAAATGCGCACAGACATAAAAACGATAATAGGAAATAAATGAAAATGTTATTGAAACGTATATTTAGAAAAGGATTTCTAATTCGCGAAAATCTGCATTCATTTGTGTTTCAATAAATTCGTATTTATATAGTATACTAATTTAGAATCAGTACTTATAACAAAAAAGTGTTTCCTTTCTATATCACATTTTTAGACAAAATGTTGAATAATATCACGAAAAGCAATATTTACTGAAATTGATTTGGACAAAACTGTCTCCGTCTATGTTTTCTTGTATATTCAGACAGTTTTGGCACTGTTGTATACATGTTTTCAATACTTTTCATCTTTCTTTGTAACGTTAGAACTCCTTTGTGAGTATAGTTTTATTAAAAAATCGAAGCTATGAAAACTATTTTTGATTATAAGGTTAGTGAAGTGCTTTCTCATAATAATTTACATTTAAAATATGTTGCATTCATGTTTTTGATTGTCTTGGTTTTTTGTGCTACATTGTGTAGTACATTCTTCCCATTTAAAATGAATGACAACTATTTTCAGCTCTTACCTTTGTCGCTAAGTATTGGTTTAGTTTCTGCCATTTCGCTATTTTTATCTATTATAGGTAAAAGTTATTTTCGGTTTTCTAAAATTGATGCTCTACTTGTTATAATAGTTGCTTATTATGCTGCCCGTTATGATTATCAACTTCAACTGGCTAACTGGAAGATAATTTATGCTTTCTTATTATTACTATTATGGTTTGCTACACGAATCATATTCTCGAGTTCTTTAAATCTAAAGTCTTGCTTTATTTTTAGCCTTATTGGAGTAGGAGCTTTGTTTGCTATTTGGGGATTACTCCAACTTTATGGTTGTCAGAAATCTAATCACGCTCTGTTTTCTATAACAGGTCCTTTTTATAACCCGGGACCTTATTCCGGTTATATTGCTATGATTATTCCTTTATGCCTTGATCGTTTATTGCTGTCTAAAGGTTTTCCTCGTTATTTTTGCTATTTAGCTCTCTTTTTGATGTTGAGTATTATTCCGGCTGGAATGAGTCGCTCGGCATGGTTGGCAGTATTTGTAAGTTGTTTGTGGCTATTGGCGGTACGTTTAAATTGGATCAATGCGCTAAAGCAATATGCAAGAAAGCATCCTTATATGCTGGCATTATATTCTTTGTTAGCTTTGGGAATTCTATTATTTAGCTTTTTTCTGTTATTTCAGATAAAATCAGCTTCGGCTTCAGGGCGTATCTTTATTTGGAAGACTACTATTACTGCTATTCTGGAACGGCCGATATTAGGGTATGGACCTGGTAGTTTTCCTTCCGTATATGGTCGGGCACAATCCACTTACTTTGCTTCCGGTAATTATACAGAATTAGAAGAGTATGTAGCGGGCTCTCCTGAGTATGCTTTTAATGAGTGTTTGCAAATGGGTATAGAAGGGGGAGTACTATTGTTGATACTTTTTCTTATATTTTTTATTTTGATTTTGAGGAAAGGGATATGTGTAAAAGAGTGTGGCATTTGTGGCGCTTTATTATCTTTATTTGTGTTTTCGCTATCATCTTATCCTTTTCAGATCTTATCTTTTGGCGTAGTTGACATTTTTTTTTATGCTATTTGTACTTCCGTTTATATGACGAAGCGAGTACCATATGAGATGGCTTGGCCTAAGTTATTTTTTCTTTCGTTTAGTATTTTGTTAGGTAGTGTTAGTATATCCTATTCGCTACGTGATTTGAAGAATTTGAATGAACGATGGTATTATACTGGTATTTTACGTGCAAACGGGACCTTAGATGCAGCAAGAATAGGATATAGTAGACTTTATGGAGAATTGAATCATAATTCAAAGTTTCTTTTGGATTATGCTAAATGTCTTACTTCTCAACAGAAAAAGAGCGATGCTAATAAGATATTGGATCGGGCATTATTGATTTGTAATGATCCAATGTTACATAATATTCGAGGTTGTAACTTTCAAGATATGGGCGATTTTTTAGAGGCAGAGAATAGTTTTAATTTGTCTGTTAATGTGTTACCTGGACGTATTTATCCTTATTATTTGTTGGCTAAGCTCTATATGAAGTTGGATTTTCTTGATAAAGAAAAAGCTGGCAATATGGCTTCTATAGTATTGACAAAGACTCCTAAAGTATATTCTAAATCAATAGATGAGATGCGTTTAGAAATGAAAGCATTATTGGATACACTTATTATTAACTAAATATTAAATTTTATGAAACGGAAAGTGAAAAGTTGTATTTTATTGGCTACACTATTTACTGTAGCAATTGTGAATGTGAAAATAGTATTGGATACAAATCATTCTTATGATTTGTCAATGGCTTCTATTAGAACTCTTAGTAATGATGAAGGCGGGGATGGTAATGCTGGAGATAATAACCCGGAGAATAGTAATCCGGAAGATAATAATCCAGAAAGTAATAATGAAGGTTCAGGAAGATTCTTTTATAAGCATCTATTGGGGCAACCTAAAAAATGTACCTTGTATCGTAATGAACATGTAAATGGAACTGTAACGATTTCAGAGAATTCACTTGGGGGCGTTGCAGGCTGGGAGTCAACTCGAATTACTGGTTTAGTTGAAATTTGTCCTAATAAAGGTGGTGGATGTACTGCGTATAGTTGTCAACAAACGAATTAGTATGAAACATATATTTCTTTTTTTTGTGCTTTTTCTTATGGGTTGTACGGAAAGTCGTAATAAATATGATGAAAACAGCTTAACGGCAATTAAGGTAGATTGGGATAAGGTAATTGATGAATTTGATTATTCCTCAATGGTGGAAGATAGTGTTCTGATGATACCTTTGGAAACTCATGCGAATTGTTTGATTGGTGAAGTAACTAAATTAATTTATCAAGATAGCATAATTTATATTGCTGATAATCTGAGTAAAAGTGTTTTTGTTTTTGACATAACTGGTAAGTTGGCGACAAAAATTAACTCTCCAGGTAATGGTCCTGGAGAGTATGTAAATATAACTAGTTTTGCTGTACATGATCAAGATATTGTGATATTTGATCACATGATGAATCGTCTTTTCTTCTACAATGCTACTTCGGGAGAGTTTGTACGTGATAAAGACATATCACCTATTTGGGGAGTAGATATGTTTGAAATGGGAAATAAACTTTATTTGGTAAATAACGACAGTTCTTCTGAAAGTGGTTATTTTCATTTATTTTCAATTGACCTGGCAAACTCAGATGAATATGATATGTATCTTCCTTTTGAAAAAGTACAAGATAATCAAGGATGGGCTGTTGATGCCTACTATACTCAACTGGAAGATGAGGCTCTTATTTACTATTGGCCTTATAATACTCTTTATACTGTAAAAAATGAAGATGCATATCCTTCATATTGGATTGATTTTGGTAAAAAAAATCTTCCTGAAGGATTGATTGGTAGAGATGGAAGAAAAGCTTTGCAAGCGGCTATTCGAGAGAATTATGTAACGGGAATTGAAAGAGTATATCAGTCAAAAGCTTATCTCTTTTTATTATATGCAGATTCAGAAAATGATTATACTACTATTTACGATAAAAAATTAGGTAATATACGAACTGCTAAGAAGGTCGTTAATAAAAAAATGGGAAATCTTCTTTTACAGTCGTCAAGAAATGGCTACATCATTCAAGACGAAAAAATTATTCAGTGTTATTCGGCTGACTATGCTTCATATTTTAAGGAGGAGCAATTTAATGATGTTAGTTTTTATTCGGAAGATCTTCGACAACGTTTTAAAAATTGGTGTAATTGGAAAACAGAAGAAATGAATCCAATTATCTTTATTCAAAATTTGAAACAATGAGAGAAAAAATAATAGGTTTATTAATATTGATATGTCTTTTGGGGACATATCAATATTATAGACAAATGCGAAAGCAATGTGAACTTCAAAAAATGATCAAGGAACTTCAGCAGTATTATGATTCAGAAAAAAGTGCTAAGGATTTTGCTCTTTCTGTTCTGAAAGAGGATATGAAATTGTGCTTTCAAAATGAAGGGCTTATTTTAGATTCTGAGATTTTACTTGTTGAGAATGAAAGTAAAGAGTATATTTTGAGCGATATTGTGAAAGAGAAGACATTGGTTATAAGATTTTCTCAATTGAATTGTCAAGCTTGCATTGAGGCTATAAAACCTTTACTAAAAAAAGTAAATATTAAACAAGTTGTTTTTTTAGTCACCTATACGAACAAAAAATTCTTGAAGGAATTTAAAAAAGAAATAGATCAGGAGGATTGGAGATTCTTTCAGGTCAATTCGTTGTATGTTCCTGTGGAAGATTTGAATAGTCCTTATTTCTTTGTTTTAGATGAAAAAATGAGTTTGAATTATGTATTTATTCCACATAAAGAAATGTTGGATCAGATAGAGAGGTATTTTGAAATTGTAGAACAGCATTTGTGTTGAACTATTTTTTTGTGTTGTAATATCGGGAATATTCTTTGAGGTATGATAATTATATAGACTTATTATCTTACATCAGCTGTAAATTGAACTTATTGCAGTGGGATAAATTTATGAAACAGATAGAAAAAGAAACAAACAAGTCGATGGGGTATGTTTTATATTGTAATGTAGCTAATATTAACCCTATATTAGGGTGTAACGAATTTCATTATCCAGTTTGCATTGATGAAAATGATTCTTTAAATATTCTGAATGATTTTTCTTCTAAACATTTTAAGTGTATTAATAAGTCCATACTGCTACATTATAATGTAAAAGATACACCGTAAAACTAGGGATAAAAGGAGAGGCTATCTAAATAAATTTACCGTTTGCTATTTTAATATGTAATAGAGAAAGTATAGGAGTGATTAAAGAATATGAAACTAATGCTAAAAAAATGTATGTATGTATCCGGAATACTTTTTTTGCTTTTTCAGGGATATGTATGGGTACGGCTCTATTGGTTCGCCTCCTGTGTCATTCCTACTTATTCTATGTCTCCAACACTGATTGAGGGAGATTACATTGTTGCTAATCTTCAGATTCCCGGGCGTAGAGTTTTGAAAGAAAATGCCAACGGCAATTTAACAGTCTGTCGTAAGGAAGGGGTTCGGGCGGTGGCAAAGGGAGATGTCGTTGTTTTCAACTTTCCTTATTCTGAAGATAAGAAGAAAATGATACTAAGTATGAAGCTTTTTTATTGTAAGCGTTGTGTGGGTATACCCGGAGAGACTTATCGTTGGCAATGGGATAAGAAAGAAAATAGTGTATATATACCCGGAAAAGGCGATTGTATAAAAATTGATTCTACAAATTATCATCAATATTATAAGTGTATCGAATATGAAACGACCCGACAAATGAAGTTGGAGAAAGGGAAGGTGTATCTTTCTGATTCATTATTAACAAGTTACTCTTTTCAACACGATTACTATTTTATGCAAGGAGATCATACGGGAGATTCGTATGATTCCCGTTTCTGGGGAATACTGCCCGATGATTTTATTTTGGGAGTCGGACAGTTTATCTGGTTCTCGAAAGATAGGAAAGCCGACACGGTGCGTTGGGAGAGGATTTTTACAAAGTTATAACAAGATATCTTGCTATGAGAAAATTTCTTATTTATTGGGTGTTTATATGGGGCGTTTCGTCTTGTTCGCAGAATGACCGTTTAGAGTACGCACTTCAGTTTGCCGGTGATAATCGGATAGAGTTGGAAAAAGTGCTAAAGCATTATGAAGATAGTGGGTTGAAGTATAGTGCGGCCTGTTTTTTAATTGAGAATATGCCACACTATTTTAGTTATGACGGGTGGCAGTTGGATAGCGTAAAAAAGGCTATGGCAACGATTGACAGTATTGGACTTATACAACCGGATTTGATAAAGAAATGGGGTAATGTGGGTTATCGTAAATTGCATAAAGTGTATGATGCTCATGTGATAACAGCTGAATATTTACAGAAGAATATTGATACTGCTTTTGAGGCCTGGCGTTCACGATCATGGAACAAAGAATTGTCATTTCAAGATTTTTGTGAACTTCTATTGCCTTATCGGATAGACAATGAACCGTTGGGAGAATGGAGAAATGCTTATTGTCAGAAATATGCGTACATACTTGATTCAATCAATACGAGAGATATAATTGAAGCGGCAGATATAGTGGGACTCCGGATGAAAGAACACTTCCGGTATAGTTGGGATTTTAGTATTCCTCATCAGGGAGGGGCTACTTTACTGGAACATCCGATGGGGAATTGCAGAGATGCATGTGACTTTTTTGTATATACAATGAGGGCGTTGGGCATTCCTGTTACGGTAGATTATTATGCTTATTCTCCGGAATCAAGAAAATCGCATACCTGGAATGTTGTGAGGGATACTACCGGTAAGTATGTACCCTGTTTGTTTGCCGATGGGAGGATTAAGCGGGATACTTTTGAAACAGATCATCGTAAAATGGGGAAAGTATTTAGAAGGATGTACGCCCAACAGCCTGAAATATATAGCGGTGTTTATAAAGATACACATATCCCTGCTTTTTTTAAAGACAGGTATCGGAAAGATGTGTCGTGCAATTACTTTGAGAATGCGCTGGATGTTGATTTTGGCAATTCTTTGTCCGGCCAATATGGATATTTGGGAACATTTCATCCGGATAGATGGGTAGGGATAGCCATGTCTAAAATAGAAAAGGGAAAAGCTACTTTTCGCTGTATGGAACCGGAATGTGTATATGTGCCTTTGGTTTATGAAGGGAATAGGTATCGGTCGGTGAATTATCCTTTTCTGTTTGATGGTAAAGAAAAAAAGGAATTTGTGCCTGACATGGATAAATGCGGGAAGGTAGAGTTACTGCGCAAAGCGGTATTATATAAATGGAGTAAGGTGAGGATGGGAGATATGGTTGGAAGTGGATTCTATTTTTCGAATACGAAGGATTTTCAAAGCTATACTTATCATTATGTGGTGACTGATACATTGAAATCAAATTATAATATGATTTTACCTCCGGCACCGGTTACCTGTCGCTATATGTGTATGAAACCTGCTATGGGTAGATTTATTGAATTGGCGGAGTTACAATTTTATAGTGACCGGGATAGTCTGATAATACCTGTTAAGATTGATGCTGCACCGGAATCGTACGTCATGCGTGTATTAGATTACGCGTTTGATGGTGATCCGCTAACGTATT
This sequence comes from Bacteroides mucinivorans, assembly GCF_034654355.2. NCBI lineage: Bacteria > Pseudomonadati > Bacteroidota > Bacteroidia > Bacteroidales > Bacteroidaceae > Bacteroides > Bacteroides mucinivorans. The sequence continues at coordinate 195,815 of NZ_CP178179.1, forward strand.
ATAAAACGGATAGTATTGATATACCTGTTATCATTGACTTCGGTAAACAGGTGCAGATAAACCGTTTTTTGTTCATGCCCCGCAATGATGATAATTTTATTCGTATAGGTGATGTATATGAATTATTTTATCATGGAGGGAGTAAAGGGTGGATTTCATTAGGGCAGAAAATGGCTACTGATACGTACCTTGAATATGATAATGTACCTGCGAATGCTTTGTTGCATCTACGCAACAGGACACGAGGCGAAGAAGAACACATTTTTTATATGAAAGATGGTAAACAGGAATTTATTTCGGATTTAGGAGAAACGGTATAATTTAATAAGTAGTTTTTCAAATTTAGTTCATACTATGACAGCGTTTTATTGAAATGCAAATGATTGTAGATTAAATAGCTGCGCTATACTTGAGTGATGATATGCTTTGCGTGAATCTGCGAGTTTCTGCGTTTTAATAATAGTATCCTATAATTTTGAACAGTTACTTATGCATTTGTTTATCGATACATTGAATTATATTTGTGATATGATTTTGCCTCCAGAACTGATTACTGGAGGCATATCTTATTTTGCGTATTTTATTTATTTCCGGAGGAGTCAGAATAATCCGGCTCTTCCCGATTGTAACTTGTATATGTCTGTCAGTACTTTCAGTCGGGTTGTTTGCCCGGGAGTAGCTTTTAGCTGTGTACCGCACAAGTTACTCCAGTTGCGTAAGGTACTTTCATCTATCGGCTGTTGTAATGAAGCATTCCAGTCCGGAAGATATCCGCGCAGGCCCAGATATTGTACCAGTGGGAAAGCATCATCCGTTGGTTTTACATCTCGAAAATAGATGAGAGTGGCTTTTTGTTTTATCAGAATATCCTGTAGTGAAGGTATATCCACATTTCGTACTTTCACTCCTTTGTCTATGGCAAGTGCTGCTGTGATACCGGCAGCTTGTCCCAGAGCCATCCAACAAGGTTCCATGCGTAAGGTGGAGAAACCGATGTGAGAACCGGATACAGGTACCGGCAATAGCAGGTTGTCTACGTCTTTAGGTAGAATTACTCCTAAAGGTACGGTGTAAACGGCTGTGGGATAACTGATGAATCCATCCAGATGTACTCTTCCTGTTTCTCTTTTGCGGGCAGCATGAGAGTCGAGGGCATAATGACTGGCGGTCACACTGCTTGAATGTAAAGGAGGACGTTTACCCGGACTGACCGGAAGTGCATCGGCTGCTGTGAAGAAGTAAACTCCCTCAAAACGACGGCCTTCGCGTACGTATACTTGCCGGGGAAAGGATTCATTATCGGGATATTCGTCTTTTGCCAGTCCCCATTTCAGCATTTCCTTGCGGAAGTGGGACGGGAGTTCTTTATCATGCTGGGCAAACCAGAAAAGCCCTAAAGTATAGTCTTTTAAGCGTTTGGCAAATTTATCCCGCCATTCCCACGAGGAGGTGGGCCATGGCCAGTTTTCTTCGGGCAGATCGGTAGAAAGGAAAGCAGCGTGCTGATTGTTACCGTCAGTCTTTTGGTTCGGCAGGTTGACGAGACTACTTAGTTTCCAGATCCCCCAGCTGTCTCCGGGAAGTTTGGTTCTGTTGCCTTTTGCGATATGCCGGCGATTTTCTTCCAACATCTCATTTGTCACTTTCAGCATGGCCCGTTGTGTGTTACGTCCGGTCCATACATCCTCTATGAGAGAGACGTATTCGTCTCGGTTGTAGTTATCCGGTCGGGTGAAAGGAACCATGTTCTTTGGATCGTTTGTGAGACACAAACGATAGTTATAAGCTTGCACAGCGTTATCTGCCTGCCCGGTACTTCCATCGGCAGGGAGGCTTTTCCAGTATTCATAGGTCCTTCCGGCTCCCGGTTCATTAAATTCTTCCCGGCTTTCACGACCGACACGGAACGGCACACCTGCTGCGGCTCCTAAATCGCCCTCATAAGTGGCATCTATAAAGATTTTCCCCTGATAGGTTTCTTTTTGTCCGTTTTCCCTGTTCAGGATACAGATACTCTCGATACGGTCGTTTCTGATGCAGATGTTTTTGTTCTCTGCATCAAACTGACGCATCAGGCGCACGGTGATCTTCTCTTTCTGCTCATTCAGCATCTCTTCAAAAATACGGGCGGCTACGGATGGTTCGAAGTGAAAACCGTTACTGCAAGTTTTCACTTGGGGTGAATCGGCTCTGTAATGACTGATGTAATACTGTCTGATACGAGAGGTGAATTCAGAGAATAGTCCCGTAGTAGCTTCGCGGGTTGCAATGTCGGTAGCTCCAAGTCCATTGGCCGGAAGTCCGCCAATGTGGTTGGTTCGTTCCAGTATGACGGAAGTTTTGCCTTGCCGTGCTGCAGCGATGGCTGCCATGATACCTCCCGGATTTCCTCCGACAATGACGAGGTCGAAGGAATTCTGTGCGGTTAGGTTACTGCTTAGAAACAACAATAGAATGAGTAGGCCGTTTCGTTTCATGATATATGTTTTTGTTCTTATTTCTTCTCCGGTAGTTTGTTGAATATGGATTTGATAATCTCCATATCAAACTTCGGGGTACGGTCGTAATTATAAATACCGTTCTGTTCCTGTTCTACATCCGTTAGCTGGGTATAGCAATATCCGGCCACAAAATCAAATTCGAGAACAGTGAATGTAATGTCCTTCAGTCGGGCATAAAACTCGTCAAGTGTTTTGGGGCCTTGTCCGTAGCCCCAGGTATTTTCGGCAAATTGCTTACCGTGTACCCATTTGATACCACCATATTCGTCAACGAAGTAAGGCTGTCCTTCATAGGGAACTTCTTTCTTCACATCTTTCTGGGGGAGCTTACCGTCCTTTATTTCCAACCGTTTTTTCATCTCTTCACCGCTCTGTGCATAATGATGTACACTCCAGATGTCTGTCATCACATGGTAATTTCCACTGGCATCATTTACCGGACGATAATCCAGATTGTGTGAGAGTTTATAAACGTCTGAAATGAAACGGTCGTGTTGGCGTGCCTGTTCGTTGTCATTCGGGCGGTCCCAGGTTTCATTGAATGGGGTCCATACAATGATTGAAGGGTGATTGCGGTCGCGAACTACTACTTCCTCCCATTCGGTGAGGAAGTTCCGGGCGGCTTCCGGGCTACTGGTATTAAGACCCCAGCTTGCCGACTCTCCCCAGGTAAGGTATCCCAACTTATCGGCCCAGTAATGGAAACGCTCTTCAAATACTTTCTGGTGGAGGCGTGCTCCGTTAAAACCTGCGGCCAGACTAAGTTCGATATCACGTTTCAGATCTGCATCTGTGGGAGCAGTCCATACACCTGTGGGATAGAATCCCTGATCGAGTACAAAGCGCAGATAACAGGGCTCATTATTGAGAAAGAATTTATTTCCTTCGATATGTACCTTGCGCATACCGGCATAAGAATTGACATGATCAATCACTTTTCCTTTGGCATCCAATACTTCCAGTTCGATGTCGTATAAGAAGGGCGAACCGGGTGACCAGGTTTTTACAGTTTTCAATGGTAACATCAGTGTCAGAGGAGTGGCAGCAGTTTGTGTCTGTTTGCTGACTACACGATCACCATCCTTTACACTGACGCGGAGCTTTTGTCCGGCTTGTAATCCATAGAATTCCGGTTGAACGGTGAAACATTTCTGATCCAGTTCCGGTGTGATACGAACAGATTTTAGTCCACAGGCGTCTACTGCTTCCATCCATACGGTCTGCCAGATGCCGGTAGTACGGGTATAGTCGCATCCCTGTGAATAGAAGTTGCCCGATTGTTTTCCTCTTCCCTGGCTTCCACTACGCTGGTCGTCTTCTACGTATACCACAAGTTGCTGTTCTTCTCCGTATTTAACAAACCGTGTAATGTCTATTCCGAATGAGGAACTACCTCCCCAATGTCTGCCTGCCACTTGCCCGTTGATATAGATTACTGAGTAATAGTCTACTCCGCCAAAGTGAAGGATAACCTTTTTATCTTGCCAGTCTGCCGGAACTTGTAACTTACGGTGATACCACATGGCAGGGATGAAGTCCTTGTATTCTACTCCTGATAATTTACTTTCCGGACAGAATGGGACGATGATAAACTCGTTAAATCCTGTACTGTTGTATAACTTACGGTCTCTGCCCGATTTGCCAAAGTCGAATGTATAGCTCCATTGGCCGTTCAGGTTTCTCCATTCGGCACGTTCAAACTGTGGACGTGGATATTCCGGACGTGGTATCGAATTATTTTGTGCGTTGGCAGTCCAACCGGTCAATAATAGGAAGGAAGATAAAATGTAAATAATAAGGTGTTTCATATTGTGTCAGAATTAGAGTTTGGTTGAATCGAGAATCAGTTTCTCCGATCCTTTTTTAATTTCAATTTTACGTGAATTGAACAAGGCTTTGCAGTAAGGATTGTCGTAACGGTATTTCCATCTGAGTTCCTGTTCTTTTCCTTTTATAGTAAACGGAGATTGCCAGCCAAATGTTACATTTCCGATAGACGGAGAAGTATAATTAACATTTAGTTCTTGGCAAGACACTTTAGCCGATGAGATCGCATTTACAAATTTAGTAAAGTCACCCCATTCTGTTTTTGTTCCGGTCTCGCAGATCCAGATGTTTTGTCGGCCCGATGCAAGTAAATCGCATATATCTCCTCTTTCACCCGCCTGATATGTAGTGGCATTTTGTGAATAGAGCGCTACATAGCCGTCTTTTTTGCGTCCGAAAGTCCAGTTACCTTTTGTCAGCACTTCATCAAAATCATTTTTGGGGAAGTAAGCATGTGTATAATCGTTTTTCTGGTTTTCGGGGATGTTGTAGATACATACTACTACATTTTTGTGCTGTGCCGCCCGTGGTAGGATTTCATTACCTGCCCAGTAGTTTGGCGAATATTTCAGGTTTTTGCCTCCGGGGTGATTGGTGTAGACGATAGCACGGTTGCCCAAAGTGGCCTGCCAGATGTGTTGTTGATAACCCGGAGCTCCCGGACGGTAATCCTGTACACTACTGAGCATATATTCCGGGGTACGATAAGTTTCCACGTTGGCTTCGGATAAAGCAAAACGGTCGAGGTGTGAATTTACCAGTTTGCCGTAGGTTTTAATCTGTTCTTCGTACTTACGGATATATTGGTCGTAGTTACGATAGGGCCAGGTGTCGTACTTTTCTGAGATCTGTTTGGACATTTTGATTGCCAATGGGTGAATAAATTCCTGCATACCCCAAAAGAGGTGACAGTCCAGTTCATTGTCATAAGAGAGTCCGTAAGAGGGTGCATCTTCCACATTGATACTTATACGCTGACGGTTGAGCATGGGGCGCTGATAATCGATAGCGATCTCCTGTATGACTTTGGGACATTGATATTTACTGGTGGACAGGGCAATGGGAGCCATTACTTCATCACGGTCGAAAGTGCCGACTCCGAACATCAGCTTTGTCAGCGGAGAGGTATTGTGTGAGCCATTGATAAGAGAATGAGCATACATACGTCCGCTGGTAGACCCCATCATGCCTTCGAAATTATTCAGAGCCATGTCGAACATCAACAGATCCAGCACCATACCTGCTTTTTTGCGTATAGCTTCGTCTTCGGCATAATCATACAGATTAGCGAGTAGCATTGCTTCTACCTCGTAATAGGTAGACAGCCATTCGCTGAATCCGAATCGGAACCGGAAGTCCAGCCAGCGTTCCAGGCGTTCTTTGGCATGTTGCACGTGCTGTACACCATTCATGCCATTGGTAAATATCCTGTCTTTGTAGAGCTGTCCGGCAAGCAGTTCGGCTGTGTGGTAGAGTGCCTGATGGTTTTCCGTATGATAACACCGGTAGGTCGTATCACGGCGTCCGTCGTCCCACCAGTATTTAAAGTCGAGTACGCAAGCCTCTATCTCTTTTTTAAGATGTGCAGGAATCACTGTTTTTTCCCGGTCCATATAGAGGAGCCGTAGCATACCGTTGATTGAGAAGTCATTACAGTCGCGGTTAGAACGTACCAAAGCAACTGCTTTATAGGTTGGTTCATCTTCCATTGGCTGGCCAATGGCAACACGGGCTATCTGGTTGAAGATGCCCGTTAGGAAATCTTTTCGCCCGTGTTCGGCATAATATTTCAGGAAGCTTTCTTTCCGTTCTTCCGGACTTGCTTTAGGTGTATACCAGTATTCATCTTTTCCCTTGGCTTGTATGGTTTGTAAAAGGGAGAGTATAAAAAGGATACTTACTGTGATTATGTGTTTCATGATTCTGTCTGATTATTTATTCATACTTTCCTTCCCAGTTGTAGGGGAAAGGGATTCTTTTGTAATATTCAAGTGTGTGTTGTGGGTGTTCGTATTGTGACGGTATCGGTCTTTTAGAAAATGTCTGGAAATAAAGAACGCAGCCGTCTCTCCACCAGATAGCTTCGTCCTCCTGTACTTTTAGTAGTTGTTTGACGTGATTAAATCGTTCGGCATCGATTTTACCTTCCATAGAGTCCCAGAGTTTACGCATCCCGCGTACCTCATCTACTCCTTTATAATAGTATGCTACCAATTCGTCCCATAAGATTTTTCCGGACGGCATCTTGTAATCCCAGGGCAGGTGATGGAACCATAACAGATCTTTTTGCGGGCAGGTATTCAGGTTTTCAAGTATCTCTGCCAAAGGTTTGGCATATTGATTGACAACATTGCTGCCTTTGGAAGTACGATCTACGCCAATACCGGTTTCGTCCGCTTTATGATAATCTTTAGCATCCCAGTGAGGGTCTTTGTACCAGGGGCCGGGACCATAGTGAGTTGCAAAATTCATGATATGATTCAATCCCAGCGGATTGCGATAGTTTACTACCGTTTCGCGTGATTGCTGCATCATTTCTTTGATCGGATTCACAAAGCTTGTATTGTTATTGAACGTCATACGCAGCCATTCATCTGCCACTTTTTCTGACGAAAGTTCCGGATTCCACGCCATGCGCCCGAAAGCATACCAGTTGGACTGTCCGAACAGATGTCCGCACCAGTTGATATCCGTACCGATATTGGCAACTCCCGCAATGCCGGAGATGCCGTGTGAACGGTTGTAATCTTCCAATACATTGGCAACGGTTGTCCCTTTTCCTTTGGTGTATGTATCGGCATCCAGACACTCTTCGAATAACGGACCCAGATAGGCGAGGTTGGTAGCATACCCAAGGTACTCTTGCGTTATTTGGAATTCGAGCATCAGTGGTGTCTGAGGCATTGCTCCGAAGAGCGGATGGAAAGGTTCGCGTGGCTGGAAGTCAATCGGACCGTTTTTGGGTTGTACGAATACGTTCTTATTGAATTTTCCGTCCAATGGCTTGAACTCTTCATAGCCATTGCCCGCACGGTCTACGTTCCGGGAGTTTTCGTATACGAAGGCACGCCACATCACGATACCGCCATAGGGTTCCAGTGCTTCCGCCATCATGTTTGCTCCGTCGGCATGCGTGCGTTTATAGTCCTGAGGACCCGGTTGCCCTTCGGAATTGGCTTTTACGAGGAATCCTCCGAAATCAGGGATATACTTATAGATCTCTTTCACTTTATCTTTCCACCATTGGCGTACTTCCGGGTCCAGCGGATCGGCTGTATTCAAAGCTCGCAGTTCTTTCGGGGCACTGAAACGGGCTGTCAGATATACCCGGATGCCGTAAGGACGAAAAACATCTGCAAGGGCGGCTGCCTTTATCAGATATTCGGTGGTCAGGCTGCGTGCGTTGGCATTTACATTGTTCAGAACGGTGCCATTGATACCGATAGAAGCGTTGGCACGGGCATAATCGCGATAACGCGGATCGATGTATCCCGGTAAGCGCTGCCAGTCCCAAAGTGTGTAGCCTGCATAACCGCGTTCGATCGTTCCATTCAGGTTGTCCCAGTGGTTCAGCATACGCCTTTGCAGTTTGGGCATCTGCGTGATGTTTAACTCTTTGATATCCGATTGGGTCTGCAAAAGCCGGAGGAAATGAAAAACACCATACATTACGCCCATGTCCTTCCGGGCTGCAATAACGGTACAGGGCGTTCCGTTTACCTTCAGGGTTTTGATGAGGAATCCTTCATCGCCCAAGCCGGATATTTCGTTGGTTATCGCATGGATACCGGATAGTACTTTTGAGGAAGCCGGAGTACCTACCAGCAGTGTACCTTTGGAGATACCGTCTGTTTCCGGCAAATTAGTATCCAACAGGCCATCCAGTCCTTGTTGCAGTTCCTTTTTTGCTTCTGTCAGTGTGGCGGAGTTTACAGGGAAGTTCAGTTTAGCTAACGTTTTTGAATAACTGTTCAATAGTTGGCTGTTGTCTACTTTCTGATAACGGAGCCACAAGTCGTAGCCATTCTCTGCATGCAACATTGGCATACAGAGAATCAGGGCGGCTATATAGACGAGTTTTAGTTTCATATTCCGGGATGTTATTTGATGACACCGGCCCATCCGCCGTTGCGTACCATTTTGATGGTAAGCTGTGTCGCATTGTTTACTTTACTCTCCCTTTGCTTATAGTCCATGGCCTGGCGGTCGGCATTGATACCATCTTCAAACGAGGTGAGGGTGAATGATTGACCGGCAGGCAGGAAACTCAAGTCGAGATTGATTGTACGCCCTTCGTTGTTGGTAATACCACCAATGAACCATTTGTCACCTTTTCGTCTGGCTACCACTACGGCTTCACCTACTTTGGCATAAAGTACTTTTGTTTCGTCCCAGGTGACGGGAACGCTGGATATGAACTCTGTACACGGGCGTTCACGGTAGTAGTAAACCGGATTGTCTGCCAACATCTGCAAACCGCTTTCGAAGACTACGAACAATGCCATCTGGTAGGCACGTGTACCCGAACCCATGGCGTTGGCACGTGTGGAACGATTGTCTTCCGGTTGAGCGGAAAGCATTGAACCGGGCGTAAAGTCCATCGGGCCTACTGCATTGCGCATGAATGGCAGATAGATACTGTTGGCCGGGCGGCAGTTGCCTCCTTGTTCCATGCCCAATACCCCTTCGTATGAAAGTACATTTGGATATTTACGTTCCAGTCCGGCAGGTTTGAACGAGCCGTGAAAGTCAACGAATAATTTATGCTTGGCTGCTTCTTTGGCTACGCGTTCGTAGTAATTTACCATCCACTGGTCACTACGATCCATGAAGTCAATCTTTACTCCGGCTACTCCCCAGTCGGCAAATGTCTTGAAGAGGTCGAAGTTGTTCTCTACGGCCAGCCATGTCAGCCAAAGCACGATTTTCACATTGCGTTCTTTGCCGTATTGAATGAGTTCGGCTAAGTTGATGGTCGGGTTGGGAGTATACGGATCACGGGTACTTTTGGCCCATCCTTCATCCATAATGATATAAGGTATGCCGAATTTAGAGGCGAAGTCAATGTAATATTTGTAAGAGTCCATGTTATACCCCGAACGGAAATCTACTCCATACAGGCGGGCATCGTGCCACCATTCCCAACTTACCTGTCCGGGCTTGATCCAGCTGTAATCTTCGAGTACACAAGGAGTAGACAAGTTGTAAACCATTTCGTTCTCCAACAGTTGTTTGTCTTCTTTGGTAATCACCATGAATCTCCAGGGGAAACTACGTTTACCGGCTGTTTTGGCTATATAATCCGCTTCTTTCAGAATCTTGAGACTGCGGTCACCATCTTCTCCGAATTCCAATGGTACTTTTGGGAAAAGAGATTGCATTCCATTCCGTCCGGTGCTCTTCAGAAACATACAAGGATAGTCGTGCAGGTCTGCTTCAGAAATCAGAATCTTGTAAGGCTTGTCCGTTTCTAACAATATCGGCAGGTAGCTCATACGGTCGGTAGCTTTGTATTCTTCCGAATTTACGTGCGTATAAGGATATTCGTAGGAAGTTTTGAATCCGTTGGGTTGTGACAAATGGGCCTTATAGTTAGCCGGAAAGTTTAGTACGAAATCTTCTCCCATGACAATGTTGTCACCTTTCTTATCGGTGATGAAACGGTAGGCCACTCCATTATCGAATACGCGGAACTCTACAGCGTAGTTGCCGGCAAAGTTCATTCGTAGTGTGTTGCAATGGTTCTTTACAACAGCGTTCTTGAGTGGAATTTCACGTTTTACACTTTCGTCAATGACTCCTTTTTTGGTACTGCGGAGCTTGGGATTATTACCGAGTGTTTCATTCTCCAGTTGGAGGTTGAGATAACAGTCTTTCAATAAAAGATCATTCCCGTAAGATACGGAATAGTAGATTTTGTCTTTTACATCGACAGAGATGTTCAGTTCTCCATTGGGCGATTTTACGTCTATCACCTTGGCAGAGAGGTGGCTGCCCCACGCAGTGGCGAAGGTTAGCAGCAGTGCAAAGAGTTTGTATACTTTCATGGCTATTGAGTTTTTGTTTTATTTTTCAAGGAAGGCATTTACGCACCACAGTACAGGTGCTTGTCCGTGCATATTGCCCGGAAGGGTTTTCCGGTTCAGGTAGAATTGGCGGTCGTTGGTTTTATTGGTACCTTCACATACGCCATCGATGTCTCCGTTTTCATCAATGTGCCCGATCAGAGCAATCCATGCTTTGCGTACCAGTGGAGCATAGGTTGCTTCGTCCAGCCAGCCCTTCTTTACGCCTTTTACCATAGCATATACGAACATGGCCGAACCGGAGGTTTCCGTCCAGGTAGTTTTGTCGTCTACCAATTGTCCCCATAAGCCATCCTCCTTCTGATAATCGCGCAGGCTGTTCATCATCCTCCGATAAGATTCCAGTATTCTTTCCCGGTTCGGATTGTCTTCCGGAAGCATGCCTAAAAGTTCCGTCATTCCGGCAGCCATCCAGCCATTGCCACGTCCCCAGAAGAAGGGAACATCTTCAGCGTGGTAGAATAAACCATTCGGACGTTGTATCTTGTCGAGGTACTTCACCATTTCGGCAGCAGCACGGTCTATGTATTTACGGTCTTTGGTAACGAAATAGGCTTGCGACTGAATGGCCGAAATCATAAACATATCGTCAATCCAGTAGCGGGTTTGCCAGGACAACCCCTGATCCAGCAAAGCCTGGTACGCTTCACGGTGTTTGGTGTTACGCGGCATTTTCCATTGTTCGTCTGCATACCACATTCCCATGTGGTAGTAAATCTCCTTACCGGTTTGTGCATATAGCTGGAGCGGGATAGTACCGAATACGGTATGATCTACATGATCCGGTAGGGGTTGTAGTCTGCGTTCCGGACCAAAGATCGGCAGGAAACGTTCTTCCAGTTGGCGGAGGAGTTTCTTGTTTTTGGTGATATGCGCGTAACGCAAAGCACCAAACCATGCACATGTTTCCGGATAGGTGATTTCATTAGGAGGTGCCGGATTACCGTTGAAATTGGGATGTGGGACGGCTACAAACCGTTGGCTTACTAACTCACCTACTTCTTGCGGCGAACAACCCTTGGGCCATTTCCTAAACTCTTTTTGTGCCATCAGTAGTGAAGGCAGACAGGCAACCATTAGCGCGAGCATCCCTGCCTTAACGAATTTTTTACGTGTTTCCATGTTCTATATTTGTTTTATTTCAGATTCATGTTTCCCAGATTTGCGTACATTTCCACCATTGCCGCCTGATTAAGCAGCCATTGCTGTTTTTCTTTCTTTTCTCCGCTCCAGTCACTGTTGATGAGTCCATTGTCATAGCGGGCACTTTCCCATGCCAGTTCCAGATTGTCGGCAAAGATTTGCAGATATTCCGGATTGTTATCTTGCAGATAGAGTTCTATATATCCTCTCATCATGATAGCCACGAACCATGTTCCCCGGTTGCGGAAGAACCTGATATCTGTACCGTCCTGTGTCTTGAATGGTACTGTGAAGTAGTTTATTCCTGCACGGGCCACGTTTTGTGCTTCTGTCAGAAATTGACGGTTGCCGGTTAGTTTGTATAGCAGACTGGCTGCTTGCAGCATTTGTCCCGTATTATATGCATATTTCTCTGTGCCGGTGCGTCCGTCTGTTTTGAGGTTGTCGAAGTAAATGTAATCCGAATCCTGCAGGTTTACTTTAGTCCAGGTATATAGCTCCAGTCCTTTCTGATAATAGGCACTGTCCCGTGTGGTCTCAAAAAGCTGAAGTGCCAGTACGGATGCGGGTGCATTGGAACAGGTATTCTTTGATTCCTTTTTTTGCTCACACCAATAGATACCTCCGTTTAGTACATCGTCATTGCCGCTTAAAAGGAATTTCCAGATTTCTTCCGATTGTTTCAGGTATTTCTTATTTCCTGTCAGACGGTAAGTTTCGAGGAAGTCAATGCCTAACCAGATGTTATCATCATAGAAGCGGTCGGCATGCCCGGCTTCACTGATGTAGGATTGAAAACAGGCAGGAGTACGGGTTGTGTCATAATAACATTCTAATCCGGGAATGATTTTCTCCTGTAGAAGTGCCTGATATTTGTTGTCTCTGGTTGTTTTGAGTAATGCATTTACTCCTGAAAACAACCCGGAGGTAGGCCATAAATAGGCTACTTTGTCTTTGGTAACCGTATCTGTAGAAGCCAGGTAAGTCACTTTATCATTGGAACTTTTAGGATAATTCTCATTAAATAAATTGCTCCCTTCTGCCTGATAGTATTTGAAGATACTGTCGAGCAACATTTCAGAGCGGGCAATGGAAGTGTTGTTTTCCTGGGGTATGGACGTTTGGCATGCCAGCAAAGAGATTGCCAGAAAAAGTGCACTGATTGCTTTGGGTAAGAATGATTTCATACGTCTGCTATTCTATTGAAATTTACCTGGAGGGAGATTTGGTTTTTAGAAAAGAAGAGAGTCTGTGGCTCCCTCCTTTTTTCCTGAACTAAATCCTACCTTCTTTTTACTTTAAAAAAACTATATTCGTTCTCTAAAATCACTTCACAAATATAGGCAGTTGTTTCTCAGTAAATATTCACAGTTTTGACAATAGTGTATAGGGAACAACTTTAGCAGAAATGGAGACAAAGGCGATATGGGGGCAACTGTACGCATTTATGCCATATTTGTATTCATATAGGCACAAATAAGGGTTTTCCGTACAGGGAAGTACGGTAGACGATGGATTATCATTAAAATGCAGGCGAATACAGGTTTGTGCAGACAAATAGATAGATGAGAAAGAATGTCCGTCTTTTCATCTGTGCTAATTCGCGATCATTTGCGTTTCGTCAGGTAACGAAACTCTGCGAAACTCTTGTGGAATTCTGTGGTGAGTTTGCTTTGTTTAAATATTATAGATAAGAATTGTAGTATATGCTATGTAGCAAAGTATCAGGATACTTCCTTCTATCCGTGTAATAGTACGTTTGGCAAAAAAGAGCCCGAATAACCATAGCAGTACTCCTGAACCTACCAGTACCAGCAAATCGAAATTTGTAATACCGCTTAGATTGAGCGGAGTGATGGATGCGCTGCACCCAAGCACAAAGAAAATATTGAATAGGTTGCTGCCGATAACATTTCCAATGGCTATTTCCGGATTCTTTTTTAATGCGGCAACTACCGAAGTGGCCAGTTCGGGTAGCGAAGTACCTCCTGCCACCAATGTCAGTCCGATAACTGATTCACTAACCCCCATGTTACGGGCAATATTACCGGCTCCTTCTACAAACCATTGTCCTCCGAAAATGAGTCCCGCAAGTCCACCTATAATGTAGAGTACCGAACGCCACATCGGTAACTGGCGTATCTCCTCATCTACTCCTTCACTCTTACCGTTGGATGCGATGGCAAAGGTATATCCTAAAAAAATAGCGAAGAAACACAAAAGCAGTAACCCGTCGGTGATGCTGAGTACGTTTTGGGTAGTATGGTCCAATAGAACATCATTGGCGCATATCAGTAATACGATGGAAGAGAGAATACAGAGAGGGATCTCTTTCTTTAATGTGTTCTGAGTGATGACAATAGGAGCAAACAATGCAGTACAGCCTACTATCATCAATGTATTGAAAATATTGCTTCCCACTACATTGCCGATAGCGATATCTGCACTTCCTTTTAATGCGGAAGATACACTGACTGTCAGTTCCGGGGCTGAAGTACCGAATGCAACGATTGTTAATCCGATGACAATGGATGGGATGCGAAATCGTTTGGCAACAGATGCAGCTCCGTCTGTCAGAGCATTAGCGCCTATCAGAATGAGGAGAAGTCCTCCGATGAGAAGTAGTATGTCCATATGGCTCCTGATTTTGGGTACAAAGATAACGGAATTAATTAAAACTTGAATTGTGATAAGGATTATCGGATGTATCTTTTCAAATAATACTTTCATTCCCACTGAAATATCAAAAACATTCCGTATGTTTGGCACGTTTATTTGTCTATAGCAGGGTTAATAAGTGTTTTTTGTATGAGAAAGAATCGTTTTTTTTGTCTTTTCATCTCTTTGGTCTTTACCATCGGAGCATCTGCTCAGCTGGTCGAGAAAGTTCGTGAATTTCTTGGTGATGATACGTTGAAAACTCATTCTGTCATAAGGAGTGATTCTGATTCGGCAAACATTGCCGATATGAAAAGAGAGCTTGAAGCTGCCAGGCTGAACGAAGCCAATATGCGCATGGAGATGGAACAACTGAAATTGCAGGCATATGCTGCTGATTCTGTAAAATTGGCTCAGCAAAGGTTACGTATAGACTCATTGCGTAAGTTTACTAAAGGTGTTCCTGTGGTTGTAGAAGGGGATACACTTTTCTATATATATGCCAAACGGGGTGGACATACCCCCCAACAACGGGCGGTGATGAATGCTACTGCTATCACAGAGTTGGGTAAGCGATTCAATCTTCAGCCGGATTCCCTGTATTTGGAGAGTAGCGACATTGTGACCGATTTAATGTATGGCGATAAAGTATTGGCCTCATTTACCGATCAGGACGGGTTATGGGAAGGTCGCACCCGTGATCAGCTTGCTGCCGATAAACGCCACATAGTGGTAGACAAGCTGAAGGATATGAAAAAAGAGCACAGCTTGTGGCAGCTGGGCAAAAGGATTTTATTTTTTGTATTGGTATTGGTCGGGCAGTATTTACTGTTTTGGGCTACTACCTGGTTATTTAAGAAACTAAAGATACGTATCCAGCGATTGAAAGATACAAAGCTGAAGCCGATTTCGATTCAGGACTATGAATTGCTGGATACTCAGAAGCAGGTTAATCTGCTTGTATTCCTAGCCAATATGTTGCGCTATGCCTTTATGTTACTTCAGTTGCTTCTCACTGTCCCGCTGTTATTTTCTATTTTTCCGCAAACCGAGAAGCTGGCCTATCAGATATTTTCGTATATCTGGAATCCGGTGAAAAGTATATTTGGTGGGGTGATAGATTATATTCCGAACCTGTTCACTATCTTTGTGATATGCCTTGCTGTGAAATACCTGGTACGGCTGGTTCATTACCTGGCTACAGAAGTACAGTCCGATAGGTTGAAACTGAATGGTTTTTATCCGGACTGGGCGATGCCTACTTTCCATATTATACGTTTCCTGTTATACGCTTTCATGATTGCGATGATCTACCCTTATCTGCCGGGTTCCGATTCGGGAGTCTTTCAGGGAATTTCAGTCTTTGTCGGATTGATTGTTTCATTGGGGTCAAGTACGGTGATCGGGAACATTATTGCCGGGCTGGTTATTACCTATATGCGTCCGTTTAAGTTGGGAGATCGCATCAAGCTGAATGATACAACGGGGAATGTCATAGAGAAAACCCCGCTTGTGACACGTATCCGTACGCCAAAGAATG
Source organism: Bacteroides mucinivorans (assembly GCF_034654355.2). Classification (NCBI taxonomy): domain Bacteria; kingdom Pseudomonadati; phylum Bacteroidota; class Bacteroidia; order Bacteroidales; family Bacteroidaceae; genus Bacteroides; species Bacteroides mucinivorans. The sequence continues at coordinate 211,570 of NZ_CP178179.1, forward strand.
AGCTGGTAACTATTCCCAACTCCTTCATCATGTCTTCTCATACGGTGAATTATAGTGCATCGGCACGAACCTACGGATTGATTATTCATGTAGAAGTGAGCATCGGGTATGATGTACCCTGGCGTAAAGTTCATTCGCTGCTCCTGAAAGCAGCACAGGCAACGCAGGGAGTCGCGGCTGATCCCGAACCGTTTGTACTTGAAACGGAATTGCAGGACTGGTATCCGGTATATCAGATTAATGCGTATATAACAGAGGCAGACCAGTTAGCACAGATTTATTCTAATCTGTATCAGAGTATTCAGGATGTATTTGCTGAGGCGGATATTGAGATTATGTCTCCGCATTATATGGCAGTACGTGATGGAAATGAGACGACTATTCCCAAAAGCGGATTGAAACCGGAGGAGACTAAAGAAGGGTAAAATCGAGCTCATATCGTTTCTCTTTTAGAAAGTTGACAGCTTCCTGTATGTAGGCTTCATCAGGCAATGGTTGAAGCTGTGTAAGATAATATTGTCATTCATGCATATTTCGAAATGATAAAATGCCCTTTCGTAACATATTGATTGTCAATGACTGTTTGATCCCTTTTTCTCCCCGGAGCCGAGTACCCTCCTCCCCGGAGCCGAACGACCTCTTCCCCGGAGCCGGGGAACTTCCTCCCCGGAGCCGAGTGGGACATGCAGTTTCGGCGAAACATTCTATGTAAAATAATATAATCTTGTTTGACGATAATTCATCGTTGATCAGGAATCAGTCAGTCCTGTATCGGATCTCTTATTCATTTTATGCTTTACTGCATTTTATAAACACCTTCTGCTCATTGAATAGAGTTGTTGCAAAAAGATAAACCTCCCCTCCATCCGATAATTTGGTTCGTTTCCGTATTTCTGCTACTGTAGCCGGGAAATTACGAACGGTGATATTGGCTTTTTTTAGCTCTCCGATGGTTTCTTTTATTTCTTTCTTATTAAAAGAACATTGTCCTGTTATCTGGAAAGATCTTCCCGGAAAGTTCTCTATCCACAGATCCGAAGTGTAGAGATGGCTGTTTGGGTGCAGTTTCTTTACTTTATACCGGGAGGCAATACTGCGAAATGCACCCGCTTTAAGGATGGAAGCATTAGGCTCATACAGATACTTACCAGGTTCTTTGGTATAAAGGCATTCGGCTTCAAGTTCCTCTTCCCGGGTGAAGGTGAAAGTTTGTTTCTCCTTGGAAGTGAGGTTGATGCAATGGATAGGGATCAACTGGGAGGGTTCGTTTCCTATTATCAGCAATAGCTCTTTGCATTCATTGTTTACAGAGATGATATGTACCTCTCTGGTACGTTTCATACTTTTTAGTGCAAGGGTAAGGTCCAGCATGGGCGATAACTTGATTATTATCTGTTTGCCTTTGCTTAACAATAACTCTTCCAACTCTGCTACATCAGGTTCGCAATCTGATATGGCGATTGTTTTTCCTCCATGTTCATTCCGGCGTGCCGGATCAATAAAAATACAATCTACCGGTTCCATCTTTTGTAAATGAACTACTCCGTCTTCATTATATACCGTAATATGTTTCAGCCCGAGTAGAGGGAAGTTATGCTTTGCGATTTCGCAGAGCTCTTCTTGCCGTTCCACATAGGATACTTTACGAAACCTGCTTGCCATAAAAGCACAGTCTATTCCGAAACCTCCGGTCAGGTCGGCTAATGTCTCTCCGTCTGCCAGCGTCGATTTGTATTGTGCTGTTATTTCCGAGGAGCATTGTTCCAATGATAGATGACGGGGATACCATAGCTCCTCAATAGATTGCCACGAAGGTATTTTATTTGCAGCAGCCTGTCTTCCGGCTATTTGTACAATAGCGGCAGGCATATCCACGTCCGGATATCTGGGAGCCTGTAATGCCAGTAGCCGGACATCATCCTGACTATGGGCACGAATAAACTCTATAGTAGATTGTGATAGTTGTTCCATAAATTACATGGGATCTTCTTCCTGATCTTTATAATGAACATCAAAGCGACCGTTTGTGATCCGGCCTCCACTGAATGTTCCGCTGATGATATTTCGTTCCGTATCAAAACGGGTGATGCTAACTGTTCCGTTTTTTAATTTCTCTTCTCCAAAGCGTGCGTTAGTAAACTCCGATTCCTGTCCTTCCTGAGGAGATATTATGGTAAACCGGATGTATCTGTCTTGCTTTACCATGACAGATACGTCTACTTCCGCCAGTTTCTCATTGTATAAGAAATTGATTGACGGGCTATTTACGGAAGGTCCGAACCAATAACCGTAATCCCGGTATCTGCCTCCAACATATAACCAGCCGTCTATCAGACAGCCAAATGTCTCTGCACCAATAGTAGTGGCAGGAGGCATTACTGTAATGTCTACTGTTTCATCTTCTCTGTCACAACCGATACAGCAAAGAACGGAAAGAAGAATGAGGATATATTTCTTCATCATATTGTATATATTTCAGGTTAAAAATTGAAAGAGACTCCTGCTGAAAGATTAAGCCGGCTTACCGATAACGGGTCGTTGCGGAATTTAACGGTAGTCGTTTCATTATGATAACGCGGGTATATCGTGTGAATGCTGGAAGCCACATATTGTATATCGGCTTCTATATTCCACTGCTGGGTTATTTTCAAGGTGGCGTTGAGCCCTGCATTAGTGGCAAAGGAAGTTGCAGTTACGCGTCTGCTTTTATCAAATACTTTACTGTAGTTCCTATATGACAATATACCTATACCTGCATCCAAACGAATGAAAAAGCGTTTTGTCCGAAGGCAATAAATCCCTGCCTGGGGAGCAAAATAGTGTGTGTATAGATGATCGCTTCCTTCTTCGTGGCTTCCCTGAGAAGAGAATCCTGAATACAGGAATCCTACTCCGACTATATTTGCCGGGCGGTAATAATATTGCGCATCCCAGCTAACCCCTTCCGAAAGGCTACGCTCGTAGCTTTTTGAACTGTTGGTTAGTCCGGCAGTTCCTCTCAGCATATTCCCGTATCCGGCATGGAAGGAGAATGTGTGCCTCTGCTTTGTGGTTTCTTGTGCCGGTAAGGCAATACACCACATTGTTAGAAATAACAACAACAGGCTTTGTTTTCTTTTAAACATAATAGGTTGTATTATTCGATTCGTTTATATTTTTGTTTTGCCACTTCTCTGCTACACAGGTTGAAGTGCCACCACTCACTGTTGAGTGCACGAAAACCTGCTTCTCTCATAATGAGTCGGAGTAGTTGCCGGTTTCTTACAGCTTCTTCGCTGATTTTTCCGCTTTTTACTAATTCAGTTTCGCGGGTGATATGAGCTTCGACACCCAAATGGTCTACTTCCGTTCCCATAGGAAGAGGAATTCCGTTATTATCAAGAATACTGATGTCTACTGCCAGTCCGTAATTATGGAGTCCCCCGCCGCGGGAAGGATTGGATACATAGATACTTTTTGAAGTACCTTTCACTACATTCCACATTTTTTTTTGTACGGACATAGGGCGGGCAGCATCGTAAACAATCAAGCTGTATTCGGGGTGTTTCTCTTTCAATAACTGTTGGGCGCGAAGCAGTGATTTTAAAGCATCCGGATGCAGATAGGCTTCCTTTAAATCTTCGTAGAGTAATTCTCCTGTGAAGTTCTCCGGGGTTGCATACAGTAACTTTACAGCAATACTGCTGTCCGCGCTTTGGATATTTATAAGTCCGAGCGAGTCAAGATAGAGTGCTGTACGGCTCTTCTCTATAACAGGCGATTGGACCTTTACTGTATCAACAGGCTCTGCAGGAGAAATTACTGTTGTATTTTCTCCTGTCGGTTTTCTTCCGGTATGACATGCTGTGGATAACAGACAGAATACCAGGAATATATATTTCATCGTTGAAGCATCCATTTCATCAGTTCAATATCCATTTCTGTTTCTGCTTTCATGAGATAATGATTCCGTCTTCGGCATACCTTCTTGTATATTTCCTCCGCTGCTTTCCGGTCCTTCTCCCAAAAGAGTGCGAGTGCACATTGTAATCTTTGTTTGCCGGTTGACGTTTCTCCGAACCGGCTGATATATTGTTGCAAGGAAGTACTGTATAATTCCTCTATTACTTCTGAACGACATTGCCCAATCAATTCCAGGAAAAGTAGTTCACACTCGGCTTCCAATACGAAGATAGGAATAACCTCTTCCCGGTGTGCAAGTATCTCTTGTGATAGTTTTTCAGCTTGTGCAAACTCTTTTTGATCTATAAACCGGGATATACAGAACCCCTTAACACCGGTCAGCAACGGATTACTATACTCTGTGTTTTCTCCTGTAAACCATTTGGCAGGCATATCCCTCAACCGGATACCTTCCTGAAACAAAGCATTTACCTTAAGCTGAAGTATTAGGGCCTGGCGGCTGGCCAATGACTTTTGCATTAGTCTGAGGTTATAACCGTCATTGACAATACCGCTTCTTTTCATTGGAATTCCGTTGAGTAGTGCGAATAGAATTCCGATAAGGGCAGTAAATAGAAGGAATAGTTTGAGAGGAGTAAAAATATAGGGAATTGTGGTTAATAGCAAGATTGCTATTATTGCCGAGAACAGGTTCATTAGTACGCCTCCCAGATTGTAGAGAATGAACGGGAGTTGTTGCGGACTTACATCCGGTGGGAGAAGCAAGCATTGGCCAGCTGTTCCGGGTATCTTAAAGTACTTTATCCTGAATCTTCCTTTTTCTTTGATTAATGTTAGTTTCCCGATACGGAAAGAGATAAACTTGTAACCGGTGGCTAATCCAGAAAGCAAATGTCCTGCTTCATGAAGGATAATTTGTAGGTAACCGGCAATAAAAAGACTTATGAGCGATATGAACATACTACTTAGTAGTGTCTCGATTTTCAGATGTTCGAGAAATGCAGTCAGTGTAGTTCCGGTAAACCAGGTGATTCCCAGTATTACACCGGCAGCACCCATACACATACCAATAATCAGGCTACCTGCGAATTTGAAGAGTTTTTTCATAATAGTCTGTTTCTGAGAAGTTTTTGTATCTGTCCTTATAAAAAAAAGACTATAAATCATAGATCTATAGTCTTTTTTAGGTGGGCCATCTTGGGCTTGAACCAAGGACCTCCAGATTATGAGTCTGTTGCTCTAACCAACTGAGCTAAAAGCCCGTGTATCCTTTATCCTGGATGCGGGGACAAAATTAGTACTTTCTCCCGAAATATGCAAACTTTTGAGAGCAAAAAACTAATATTCTTTCAATGTTTCAGAACTTGTAAGTACGCTTGGGGTTTTTCGGGAACCACCCTTTTTTAACCCGGTCTTCTTGCTCAAAGACTTCTTTGATTGTCCAGAACGAAGAAAAAGCAAAAACGCCTAACAAAGAAGAGACAAGAATATTGTCTACACTTAATGAGGCTATTACACCAGCTATTCCCAGTACCAGAAAAATCCACCAACATTTAGTACCCCAGTAATATTCGGCTTTTACCACGACAGGGTGAAAGAGCCCGATAATTAAAAAGGTACAGATGCCTATTAAAAGTCCTGCCAGATGATATTCGTTCAAGAACTCCATTGGATTACTTGTCTACGCGAATGGGAATTTCTTTCTTGATACTTTGTTCCAATGAGATAAGAGTCTCAGTGGCTACAACGCCTGGTATTTCCTGCATCTTATTATTCAGCAAATCCATCAGGTGTTCGTTGTCGCATGCATAGAGTTTAGTCAGCATGGTGTACGGGCCGGTAGTGAAGTGGCATTCTACAATTTCCGGTATTTTCTGTAACTCGGCTACCACTGATTTGTACATAGAACCTTTTTCAAGCTTGATACCAACGTATGTACAAGTTCTGTACCCAAGTGACTTGGGGTTGACATGATAACCTGATCCTACAATAACTCCCAGATCTATAAGTCGTTGCACGCGTTGATGGATGGCTGCACGTGAGACTCCACATTCTGCTGCTACATCTTTAAAAGGTATGCGGGCGTTCTGAGAAATAATCTCTAGAATCTGCCTGTCGAGGTTGTCTATTTTTTCCATAATTAATGAGTATAATTTCCAATTGTTATCAAATAGTAAGCAAATATAGAGATTTATTTTAATTTCTCTCTATAAAATGGATAAAAAATAGGAAATAGCAAAAAAGAGGCGCAAATTTCTTTGCACCTCTTTTTATTTATAGGGATAATCTGCTTACTTTTCGATGCTAAGCAATTCAACTTCGAATACCAAAGTTGAGAACGGTTTGATCTGACCCTGATCTCTTGAACCGTAAGCCAAGTCTTGTGGGATGTAAAGTTCCCATTTAGAACCAACAGGCATCATAGTCAATGCTTCTGTCCAACCTTTGATAACTTGGTTAGCGCGGAAAGTAGTCGGTTCGTTACGTTTGTATGAGCTATCGAATTCAGTACCGTCAATCAAAGTACCTTTATAGTTTACTTTCACCTTACAAGTATCAGCAGGAATCTCACCCTTACCTTCAGTGATTACTTTGTACTGCAATCCGCTCGGAGTTGTTTTTACACCTTCTTTAGTCTTATTTTCAGCAAGGAATTTTTCACCGGCAGCTTTGTTGTCAGCGTATTTTTCTTCCATTGCTTTTGCTTTGATAGCTTCCATAGCTGTCTGAGTATATGACTGAGCTTTCTCCATAGTCATCAAGCCGCCTTTTTCCAGTGTACCTGCGATGAAACCTGCAAGGAAGTTTTCTTTGCTGATAGTTTTTACTGAATCTTCACCAAACAGTTCGTGGTTAATACCCTTCATCATCTGGTTGCTGATCTGCTGGCCAATCTGAAGACCTGCCATGTAAGCAGCTTCTTTCTTTCCGGTTTTGTTGGCACCTTCGGTTACACCTTTAATGAACTCAGCCATATAAGCTGTATCAACGTCCATACGTCCTACTAAATAGCCTTTCAGACCTTGAGTCTGAGCCATACCGATTGAATAAGACAATGAGTCGAGTTCTGTTTTCAGATTTGCTTTAGGAGCCTGGGCTGTACATGATGCAAGGCCAGTTACGGCAGCGATTGCTGCCAGGATTGTAATCTTTTTCATTTTGCTTTTAAAAAATTATTTGTTTAAAACTTCAAGTAATTCTACTTCGAATACCAGTGTGCTGTGCGGTGGAATCATCTCTCCGGCACCTTGTGCGCCATAAGCGAGATCTGACGGAATGTATAGTTTCCATTTAGAACCTTCCGGCATCAATTGCAATGCTTCTACCCAACCCGGGATCACCTGGTTTACACCGAATACAGCAGGTTGTCCTCGCTTGATAGAGCTGTCAAATAGCGTTCCGTCAAGAAGTGTACCTTCATAGTGGCATTTTACCTGATCGGTAGCTTTGGCCAGTTTGCCTTTACCTTCAGTGATTATTTCGTACTGCAGTCCGCTCGGAAGAGTGACAACACCAGCTTTTTTCTTGTTTTCTTCCAGGAATGCTTTTCCTTGTTCAATGCTGGCAGCACTCATCTTCTGCTCCAGTTCCTCGAAATATTTATTTACTATTTCGCGGGCTTCCTGATGGCTGATAGCTGTCTGATTACCTTCCAGCACATCTTTGATTGCCTGAGCAAAGTCTTCTACCGAGATGCTTCTGGCACCCATACCTAACAAGTTCTGGCCGATTCCGAGGCCGATTGCATAACTAAATTTATCCATATATATTTTTGTTGAAGATTGGAGAAAGAAGGTTGAATCTTTCACTCTCAATCAATTGCAAATTAACAATTGGCAAAAATACATGTTTTATTTGAATGATCGGGCTTTTTGGATTTAAAATTTCTTATCGCTGTATAAGTTATCTGTTTTTATTCGCTTTATTATTCAAATATTCTGTTTACTTTTGCTATATATCTGAATCAATGTAAAGAAGGAAGTATGAAGAATTTAGTCATTTTGTCAGGTGCGGGGATGAGTGCGGAGAGTGGGATCAGTACATTTCGTGATGCTGGTGGGTTATGGGATAAGTATCCGGTGGAGCAGGTAGCAACTCCGGAGGGGTATGCACGTGATCCGGAACTGGTGATTCATTTTTATAATGAGCGCCGCAAACAACTGTTGGATGTGAGGCCTAATCGCGGACATGAATTGTTGGCAGAGTTGGAGAAACATTTTAATGTGACCGTAATTACACAGAATGTTGATAATCTGCACGAACGGGCGGGGAGTACACGTGTGATTCATCTACACGGCGAATTGACAAAAGTATGTTCCAGCCGTGATCCGAATAATCCTCATTATATAAAGGAATTGAAACCGGAAGAATATGAAGTACGTATGGGGGATTGTGCCGGAGACGGTTCTCAGCTGCGCCCTTTTATTGTTTGGTTTGGTGAAGCTGTGCCGGCAATAGAGACAGCCATTGATATTGTGGAGAAGGCGGATATATTTGTTATTATCGGGACTTCCATGAATGTCTATCCGGCTGCCGGATTGCTGAATTACGTGCCACGTACAGCAGAAGTTTATCTGATCGACCCTAAACCGGTGGATACTCATACTTCCCGTCCCATACATATTATTCAAAAAGGAGCTTCGGAAGGCGTTGCCGAATTTAAACACCTTCTTGGCCTATGATTGCAAATATTCGTCAGATAAGTCAGCAATTGTTGAATCCGTGTTTTGATACTCCCAAAGAGGTTGTATCATGGATGGGAGCTATTCAAGGACAGGATTATGCTATGGCTAAGTGGGCTGTAGGTATTCGCTTAAAATCACCCACTCTTAGAGTTGTGGAAGACGCCCTTGCACGGGGAGAGATAGTACGTACACATGTAATGCGTCCTACCTGGCATTTGGTGGCGGCAGAAGATATACGCTGGATGCTGAAACTGTCTGCACAGCGTATAAAGTCGGCCAATGACTCCTTCGCGAAGGGACATGGAGTGGATATCTCAGAAGCACTTTTTTCTCGTTGTAACCGCTTAATAGAGAAACTGCTGGAAGGAAATAAAAGTCTGACTAAGCAAGAGATAGAAGCCGGACTGGCAAATGAAGGGATGACTGTTGATAATCGATTGATGACACGGTTTATGGCACGTGCTGAGGTGGAAGGTATTGTTTGCAGCGGTGTTGATAAAGGGAAGAAAGCAACGTATGCTTTGCTTGAGGAACGTATTCCTCCCGCAAAAGAGCTGACAAAAGATGAAGCTTTGGCTACATTGGCATTGCGCTATTTTCGTAGTCACTCTCCGGCAAGTCTGGCAGATTTTGTGTGGTGGTCGGGCTTACCAGTTACCGAAGCAAGAACTGCTATGGGGCTGATTGATTCACAATTGGTGAAGGAACGTTTTGACTCTTATGAATTGTTCGTGCACGAATCTTATCAGGGAGAGATTAACTCTGCTGATATACTTCACTTTCTGCCATCTTATGATGAATATCTTATTAGTTATAAAGAACGTAAAGCTGTGCTTGCCGAGGAACATCATCCTAAAGCGTTCAATACGTACGGGATATTTTATCCGGTAATCCTATATAATGGTAAGGTAGTGGGTAACTGGAAAAAAACTGTTGGTAAAAACAAGAAAATTGAAATAGTAACTTCTTTTTTCGAAGGCTGTCCCTGTATTCATAGAAAAATGATAGAACAGGCAGAAGACAGATTGCGGGTATTTTATTCAGAGTCCGACTGAACTGATAAGGAAAATGCTTCCTTCCTCCGGGTAGCTTTTTATTTTTTGGAGATGGCCCGTATGATAAACCAGGCGTGATGTGCTACGGTGCTCATCACTCCATAATACCGGCACATAATACGAAAACGCTCTTTGAGAGATGCTTTCTGATTCCGGGTAGTCATTCCTTCGTCCAGATAATCAATGACGGTGAGATGGGTATTGTGTAGGGTACGTGCCTTTTTCATAATCCGGATACACCAGTCAAAATCAGCAGAAAAACGATAATTCAGATCATATGGTTCTATTAGGGTATGTTTGGCAAAAAAAGCCTGATGACATACCAGCATTCCTTGTTTGAAGCTTTTCCAGGTTAATACGTTAGGAGCCGAAAGGCGGCGCATACGTAAAAAGTGTCCGTTTTTATCTACAATTGCTGTCTCACCGTACAGCACATCGGGAAGTTCGTTTCCACTGATCGAGTGTACCATTTGTTGCAGCGTATCATCTTCATGAAAACTGTCGCCGGCATTGAGAAAGCAGAGATAATCACCTGTCGCTAATGATATTCCCTTATTCATAGCATCATACAAACCTTTATCCGGTTCGCTGACCACTTTATGAATCCTTTCGCGGTATTTGTTTATAATCGTTTGTGTATTATCTTTTGAGGCTCCATCTACAATAATGTACTCTACATGTCGGTAGGTTTGTGAAATGACGCTTTGTATCGTGTCTTCCAGTACCTGTCCGGCATTGTAAGTTACGGTGATAATTGAGAATTTAGGGGTAGGATGGTTATGCATGCTTTCCCGTGATTTTGTTATAAACTTCGATGTATTTCTTGGCAATGATACTTTCCGAATAGTTAGCTATGGCCTTTCGTGAGGCCTGTTCCGCCAATATAGGGCTTTCCGATTCTGTCAATGCCCAGTAAATTCCGTTGGCAAAGTCCTCAGACGATTTGTATTGTGCCACATAGCCATTATGTAGGTGGTCTATCATCTCCGGGATACCTCCGACATTAAATCCTACACAAGGTACTCCGCATGCCATTGCCTCCATGATAGTATTAGGGAGGTTTTCTTCCAGTGAGGGAGTTACAAACAGATTGACAGCATTGTATATATTCACTAATTCATGCTCATTGCTGACGTAATCGAGTGCGTAGACCGGGAAAGGCAACAAATTAGTCAGTTGTTGTGACTGGTTGCCAAATACCACAACTCCGAGTGAGGATTTCAGCTCAGGATGTTTCTCTGCCAATAACTTACATGATTCTATCAGATAGTCGATTCCTTTACGTTTGTCTGTGATTTTGACAGAGCCAAACAGTAACAATTTTCCTTCCTGGGGTAATCGGAAATGTGCACGGGCCTCTTGCTTATTACGGGGTCTGAACAGATTTGTATTGATAGGATTTGGAATGCTTGTTACGGTGTGTCCGGTGAGCAATGCACTGCTTTTGGCTTTTTCTTCAAGCCAATGGCTACAGGTTACAAATGTGATAGGAGCAGCTTTATAAAGTTCTTTTTTCTTTCTGAATATGCGGGCGGACAAGTCTTTTTTATTACCTCCGCCATAAAGGAAAGGGCAATGGTGGCACTCATGCTGGTAATTGGTACATTCGCGTGCATGGTGACAAATACCGGTAGAAGGCCACATATCATGCATAGTCCATACAATAGGTTTTCCCGATTCCAGTATTTTGCTGAGGTTTTTGAGTGATAGCATTCCCTGATTGATCCAGTGCAGGTGGATAATGTCTGCTTGCCGGAATTCCGGGAGGGAGGTAACGTCTGTGCCTGTATTGGCTATGTCCACTGCAAAAAGATTGTTTTTCTTAAAATGATTTGCTTTCCAAATGACAATGCGTTCCCAAACGAATTTCCATAAAGTCAGCCAGCTACGGTCGAGTCCGACAACACTTATCTGGTCGGTTTGTTTGTCACGTACCAGCATTTTGGCTTTGATTCCATTGTTTTTCAGTGCTTCCATCAGACGGCTGGCAGCTACGGCTGCACCACCTATTCGTTCGGATGTATTTATGATCAGTACTCTCATGTGCCAGAATGTTTTGGCAAAAATAGCGGTTTTCTGTGAGAATCCGTACAAAGTCATGGATTATTTGTACTTTTGCAGCACTATATATAAATAGGTTTAACATATGAAAAAGGTTCTGTTTTTGGGCTTGGGATATATTGGCCTTCCTACGGCGGCAGTTGCTGCAACTCATGGTTATCAGGTGATTGGAGTAGATGTGAACCCAGTGGTAGTGGACACTATCAATCAAGGGAAAATACATATTGTAGAGCCGGATCTGGATAAGATAGTAAAGGAAGCTGTTCAAAAAGGAAATCTTCGGGCTGTGTCGAAACCCGAAACTGCGGATGCTTTCTTTGTAGTGGTACCTACCCCGTTCAAACAGAACCATAGGGCAGACATTATGTATGTAGAATCTGCTACACGTTCGGTAATTCCTTATCTGAAGGCGGGAGATTTATTTGTTATTGAATCTACATCTCCTGTTTTTACAACCGAGCGGATGTCAGAGATTATATATAAAGAACGACCGGAGCTGAAAGATAAATTGTACATTGCTTACTGTCCGGAACGTGTATTACCGGGAAATACACTTTATGAACTGGTTCATAATGACCGTGTGATTGGTGGTATCAATCCGGAATCTACGGAGAAAGCGATTGAATTTTATTCTGCTTTTGTGAAAGGTACTTTGCACCGTACCAATGCCCGTACGGCTGAAATGTGTAAACTTACTGAAAATTCGTCACGTGATTCTCAAATTGCTTTTGCCAATGAACTTTCGATGATTTGTGATAAGGCAGGAGTAAATGTATGGGAGTTGATAGAGTTGGCCAATAAACATCCGCGTGTTAACATTCTCCAACCGGGATGTGGTGTAGGAGGACATTGTATTGCTGTAGATCCCTGGTTTATTGTCTCTGATTATCCGGAACAGGCACAGCTTATCAAGCGTGCCCGTGAGACGAATGATTATAAAGCCGACTGGTGTGCTAACAAAGTGATGGAAACTTGCCAGCGGTTTGTAGAGAAGAATGACCGGGAGCCGGTTGTTGCCTGTATGGGATTGGCCTTCAAACCCAATATTGATGATTTGCGGGAGTCTCCTGCCAAATATATTGCTTCCCGTATTATTTCCGAGTCAAGAGCGGATGTATTGATTGTGGAACCGAATATAAGTTCACATCCCAGTTTCCATTTGACGGATTATAAAGAGGCTTATGCGAAGGCAGATATCGTAGTGTGGCTGGTGCGTCATACCCCTTTTGTAGAGATGGTGCGTGAGGAAGGCAAACTGGAACTGGATTTTTGCGGAGTTAGAAAGTAATGAAGAAGATATTACTGGTATTCGGAACACGACCGGAAGCCATCAAGATGGCTCCTTTGGTAAAGGCTTTGCAACGGGATACAGAACACTTTGAAACGAAGGTTTGTGTCACGGCACAGCATCGCCAGATGCTGGATCAGGTATTGGAAGTATTTGGTATCGTACCTGAGTATGATCTGAATATCATGGCCCCCGGGCAGGATTTATATGATATAACCTCTAGGGTATTGCTGGGTTTGCGTGATGTATTTAAAGAGTTTGCTCCCGATGTGGTACTTGTACACGGTGATACAACCACCTCAATGGCTGCCGGTCTGGCTGCTTTTTATCAGCAGATCAAGGTAGGGCATGTAGAAGCCGGTTTACGCACCTATGATATGCTTTCTCCCTGGCCCGAAGAGATGAATCGCCAGGTAACAGATCGTCTTTGTCATTACTATTTTGCTCCTACCCATCAGTCTGAAGAGAATCTGCTTCGTGAGAATATTGATGGTAATCGTATTTTTGTAACGGGAAATACCGTGATTGATGCCCTGTTGATGGCGGTGGATATTATATCTGACAGTCAGGAGAAACAACAGGAGCTACATGAGATTCTGAAAGCCAAAGGTTATATATTAACAGACCGTGAATATATTCTTGTCACCGGACATCGCCGTGAAAACTTTGGCGAAGGCTTTTTGCATATTTGCAAAGCCATTAAAGAGATAGCAGCAGAACATCCTGATATAGATATTGTCTATCCGGTGCATTTGAATCCGAATGTGCAGAAACCTGTTTACGAATTGCTTTCGGGTTTGAGTAATGTCTATCTGATTGATCCGTTGGATTATCTGCCATTTATTTATGCCATGCAGCACAGTCTTTTGTTGCTGACGGATAGTGGCGGTGTGCAGGAAGAGGCTCCGTCATTAGGGAAACCTGTTCTTGTGATGCGCGATACAACGGAACGTCCGGAAGCTGTAGCTGCCGGGACGGTAAAGCTTGTTGGTACGGATTACAATGCGATTGTCAGCAATGTAAACACATTATTGCGTGATAAAGCACTTTATCAGAAGATGTCAGAGACACACAATCCTTATGGAGACGGACATGCCTGTGAACGTATCATAGCAGCTTTGCGATAGAGTATAAATCTCGGAAGTCTACCTCATGAATGCTTTGAAAGCGTCCAGATATCGTTGACTGACTGTATCGATATTGATCTCTTCAAGAATAATTCTTTGCGACTCTTTTCGCATCTTCTCACAAAGTTCGGGAGATGAGAAAAGAGTTGTAATTTTTTCGGCCAGGCTGTTGGCATCCCCTGCTTTAAAGAAAAAACCGTTCTTCCCATCGGTTACCAGATCCCGTTCGGTACTGTCACATACAGAGCAGATGACCGGCATACCATAAGTCATAGCATCATTGATAGAAAGCCCTCCCATACCGGCAAGTACATATACAGCAGATTCATTCATATAAGCTCCCAGTACTTCTGGCTTATAAACACTACCAGCAAAACGGATGTAGCCGCTCAGGTTCAGTTGCTCTGCCTGTTGCTTTAGGTTCTCCAGTTCGGGGCCATCACCTACTACCACCAATTCTGTGTCCGGGAACCGTGCTATTACTTTGGGTAAAGCCTCTATCAGCAGGTCCACCCGTTTCCATTTCACCAGTCGTCCGATGTGGAGAATACGCCTTGGATTGGGAGGAAGGATAGAAGGGGCTGTCTGTACGTTTTCCTTTTCACGAAGCAACGCTTCCGTGTCGGTAGAATTATAAGTAACATGTATTTTCTCTTTTTCTACTCCATAGGAAGGGAGGATGTCGTATGCAGCCGTTGAATAATTGAGTGTTCCTGCTACTTTTGAATAACAATATTTGCGGATACGTGCTGTAAGCCATTGTTTGATGTAAAATGACATTCCGGTACTCTGCAACCGCATGTTTTCGTCATACATAGGCTGAGCCTTGAAAAACGCTCTTATCTTTCCATAGGGTGGAGTCTGGAATGGTATCTCACGGATGACGATTTTTGTTCCACAGCTCTTTACCGCTTTTCTTAGTTCCGGCTGAAAGAACAGTTGCAGGAAGTAAGGCCATCCCATTACAAGAATATCCGGTTGTTCCTTCCGGATAATTTCCGGCAGTTGCGGATAAGCTGTTTTCCCGTAAAACATCTTTTTTTCCGGGCTGGTGAGATGCTTATAAGAGCCACTTTCTACCATTTTTACTCCTTTGCCGATGTTGGCATTTCCTTTTTGTGGAGTAACAACTATGATATCAACACCTTTCGCCTGTAGCTTATTGAGCATGGCATTCAGATAATGAGGCATTCCGCCAAAGGTATAGAGTACTTTCATAAATGTAAATAATTAGCTTTTCTTTGACAACTTTGTTTTCGGAACCGGTTCACTTTGGAACTCTGTTTCAACAACCGGCAGGAGATAGCCAGGTAGGACAGTGCATCTTTGGGTTTTCCTTGTACGAGCATTTGCAATGCTTTTTGAATGCCTGCCAATATGCCGTATCCGAAGGCTTGTACAGACGAGTAGTTGATGTTGGCATATTCAGTAAGCAGGTATATTTGTTCCGAACGCATCCATACTCCGTGGCTGACTTTCCGGTTTTCCCGGTCATGACAACCGAATACTATGGGAGAGTATCCTACGAGATATCCGTGGTGTTTGAGGCGGTTGACGTAATCTTTGTCTTCTCCGTAGTGATAAAAAAGAGGTGAGAATCCTCCCACTGTATGGAGTACGGCAACAGGGATCATCCAGAAAGCGGCGTTGATGAAACTTGTTTGCACTATGGGAACTTCCTTGTTCAGATCACTCAGTTGCCGGATGCCGGTGTAAGCACTGAATCCTTGTTCGGGCTTATCTCCGTTACCGGTCAGATGTACCGGAGAGAGGATGCCATAAGCCGGATATTCCTGGCAAAGGTTTGCAAGTGTACCAATGGTTTGTGGGTCTATCCATGCATCCTGATTGAGTAGAAATACAGCGTCATATCCTTCGCTGATGGCTATTTCCATTCCAATATTGTTGGCACGCCCAAAGCCGAGATTCTCTTTATTTTTGATGAGGCGTACTTCGGGATAACGCTGTTCAATGAGTTGGGTAGTAGAATCAGACGAGCAGTTATCTATCACTACTGTGTCAACCGGATGTACCGATTTGCGCAGGCTGCCAAGACAGCGATCTATCCAGTGCTCAAAGTTGTAACTCACAATGATAACAAGTATTCTCATGGCTTTTTCTTTAATAGTTCATACTCAGAGTTAATCATGAAACGCTCTGTCATTAAAGCATTTATTCTTGTATGCATAGAAGCAGGGATAGAAGAATGCTCTCAGGTGATTGATCTTTTTTCTCGCTGCAATTTTGTCTTTATGTATCGTGCAGAACAGGCATAGTTTCAGGAAAGAAAAGAAACTCCTCCCCAACATGGCGTCCACAATGCGGTGTGCAGTATTTAGTTCTTTCTGCCCATTGCTCTCTCTATGGATATGGCGGTAGAATTTCTGCCAACTCTCTTTTTTTCTTAATGCCCGGTACGATTGATAACCTTTCAGATAGGGAAGGTAAGGTTTCGCTTTTTTATAGTTCTTCTGGTAAAAAAGGCTCATGGCTGATTCTTGATGTACTCGGTGGTTTGTCAGTATCTTATTACACCGGACTACTCCTCCATAGAGCTGGGCATTGACAGCCAGCCACCAGTCATAGAGTACATTGTTGTCCCAGAAAGGAATCTGTTCTATCATACTGCGGCGTAGCAGCATGCTATGTCCCGGTACGCAGTTGGAAAACAGCAGTCGTTCCAGGCTTTCGTTATTGTTGAGGCGGCGTTCTATATCATCTATAGAGTGATCTTGGGGTGTAGCGGAAAAAGAAAAACACATGGCTTTGTTTCCGATACATGCCATCATCTCTTTAAGTTTGTCGGGATGCCACACATCGTCCTGATCGGAGATAGAGATGAAATCACCCGTTGCGCTACAGAGTGCAGTATGGAAATTAGCATTGAATCCCAGGTTCTTCTCATTAATATGCAGTCGGATGAAAGGATAGCGGGCTTGATACTCCTTTATGATTTCTGTTGTCCGGTCTGTGCTCTGGTCATCCTGAATCAGCAACTCGTGGATAGGATAGGACTGTTGTACAATAGAGTCCAGTTGTTCGCGCAGGAATTTCTCTCCGTTATAAGTACACATTACAACGGACACAAGAGGGAAAGAGGGACTGGTAGGAGAGGCTGTCATGTTCTTTTCTTTTTGTTTAAAATCCGGTTGATGGAGTATAAATCTTTTCCCGTACACCGGGAGAAGAAACTGAGTAGCAGAGAGGTGTATAATTTCTTTTGCAAAGGGTAAAGGTGAAAAGCGATGAAGAATTCTCTGCACATCAACAGGTAATTACCTGCATAGATAGCACTTACCATTCTTCGCTTGTGCCATGATGAAACGAAACGGCGTACACCTTTGCGGTGTGATGCCTCTTTAAACAGTCTGTCGAACGCTTCGTCCAACGGATTATTCATGAGTACCGGACGGACGTTTTTGCCTTCGTATATCAGATAGTAGATTGAAGTCGGTAGTTTGGAATAGGCAATGTCACAAACGGCATGGAGTCTGGCAAGCGTGATAACATCTTCGCCCGATGGAATGCCCACAGGGAATCCGCCTATTTTTTGTATTTCTCTTTTACGGACTGCATATGAACTCATATGGATAGGGAAGTCGGTCCCCGAAGCCATTTCGTAGTAGTTGTCTATGATTCCTTCTTCTCCGCTGAAGGTAAATGGTACGGGTAGAATCGGAGTGGCGGGAGAGGTGTTTTCCCGGGTATAATAATAGGAAGTGCCGAATACACCGCATTCCGGAAATTTTCTTATCAGTCCTGCTATTACTTCCAGATGATTTTCTTTCCATTCATCATCGGCATCCAGAAATGCAATATACTCAAAACGTGCTTCTTCAATCCCCCGGTTTCTTGCAGCAGATACACCTCCGTTCTTTTGGTGGATAAGGCGGATGAGTGGATTGTTCATTCGTTCGATGACAGAAACACTCCCGTCGGTAGAACCATCGTTGACAATAACTATCTCAAACTGCTGAAACGTTTGGGAGAGAACCGAATAGACCGCTCTTTCTATGTATCGTTCTTTATTATATAAAGGTATCACTACGCTTATCATCTTTCCTTCTCCCTACTTCTTCTTTTTCAAAAACTGTATGCTTTCTTTGAAAACAACAGAATTGCTTCCCCACATCAGTAAGGTATACAGTATAGCGGCTACCACTACCTTAGCGGTGAACAGCAGATATATATTGCCGATACTGCGCGTAGCGTAATAAGTGACAACCATTGTGATTCCTGCCAGGGTGGCAAAGGGGATAACGTCTTTCAGTGCATTCCAGAGACTGAGGCGGATTTGTTGCCATACAAAATAGTGCCATACCAGCATCCAGACAATATTGACAGTCACAAAGGCAACGATCATGGTGTGTATGCCGTAAGGATAAGCCAGTAACATAACTATAACCTGAAGAATCCCCAGGGCGATTGTATTCCACATATAAATGTTGGACTTTCCTTTGCTGATGATAAGATTGGAGTAAAGAGACAATATCGGCAGGAAGGCTCCCCAGATGCACAATAATTGCAGGATAGGCACACTGTCCAGCCATTTATCCGTTACCGAAATGACAATAAGTTCATGAGCGATAAGTGCCAGTCCGAACATAGCCGGGAAAGAGATAAAGGCAGTGAAACGCAACATTTTCCGGAATACATTTCGTTGGCGTCCCGCGTCATTGGCTACTTCAGTAAGCACAGGCTGTGCTACTCCGCTAACCATGCCTGTGATGAGCGAGTGTCCCATTGTGTTCCATTTGTTGGCTTGCGTGTAATAGCCCACTTCTGCTTCTGAGAAGAATTTACCTAACAGAACTGAGAATATATTATTATTGATTTGCGTGAAGATATTCGTAACCAGTATCTTGCTGCTGAATCCGAACATACCCTTCAATGGACTGAAATCTATATTGAGTGTGGGACGCCAGGGAGAAAAATGCCAGAAGCAGATGGTTACCACCAGAATATAAACTATACTTTGTGTAGCTATTCCCCAGTATGTCATTCCGTTGAACGCCATAATTACGCCTATGATCCCGGAGAGGGTTAAAGCTATAATTTGTGACATAGCCTTTTGCTTTACCATCAGATTCTTGAATAAGACGGCATTGTGTGCGGTAGCAGAACTCGAGATCAGAAATCCGATGAACAGATACCGTGCCAGTGGAACAAGTTCCGGCTTTTCGTAGAAATCGGCAATCAGCGGAGCACTTAAGAAAAGTAAAATGTACATGGTTATCCCTGTCAGGGTACTAAACCAAAATACTGCGTTGTAATCCTTATGGGTTACTTCCCGTTTGTTGGTCAGCGCATTGGTGAAACCACTTTCCTGCAAGGTACCGGCTACGGCTATAAAAATGGTAAGCATTCCTACCATACCATAGTCATCGGCATTGAGCAACCGGGCCAGAAATATCCCAAAGAACAGATTCAACAATTGCTGTATGCCATTGCTGAATCCGCCCCAGAATAATCCTTTAGCTGTCTTTTCTTTAAGTGATTCGCTCATGAATTATTTGGAATTATGAGAGCTATTTCACCTCACTGCCCGGCTTCACTTCGCGGCCCGGCATTACTACAGCCAGACTGCCGTCATTATTTTCGGCAGAGAGAATCATACCTTCGCTAACGATACCTTTCAGCTTGCGTGGAGCGAGGTTGGCAATGAAGCAAACCTGTTTGCCTACGAGTTCTTCCGGTTTGTAGTGTTGGGCAATGCCACTGACAATGGTACGTGTTTCCAGTCCGTCGTCTATTTTGAATTGCAGTAACTTGTCTGCCTTGGGCACCTTCTGGCATTCAAGAACAGTACCTACGCGAATATCCAGTTTCATAAAATCGTCGAACTCGATGTTTTCGCGGATCGGTTTGGCTTTATAGTTGGCTTCTTCGTTGGCTTTCTTGGTGTCGAGCAGTCTCTGTACCTGAGCTTCAATGACGCTGTCTTCAATCTTCTCAAACAACAATTCCGGTTTGTTGAGTTGGTGTCCGGCGGCGAGGAGGTCGTCACGTCCCAGTTCTGACCAGTCGAAACTGTTCATGTTCAGCATCTGGCGAAGACGTTCGGAACTGAAAGGCAGGAACGGCTCAAAAGCAATAGCCAGGTTGGCTACCAGTTGCAATGAGATGTTGAGGATAGTGGCTACACGTTCCATGTCTGTTTTAGCCAGCTTCCACGGTTCGGTGTCTGCCAGATATTTGTTTCCGATACGTGCCAGGTTCATAGCCTCTTTCTGCGCATCACGGAATTTGAATACGTTGAGCAGCTTTTCTACTTCAGCCTTTACGTCGGCGAATTCTTTCAGCGTCTCTTTATCATAATCGGTCAAATTGCCCTGTGCGGGAACGCATCCATCAAAGTATTTCTGAGTGAGCACCATTGCGCGGTTTACGAAATTACCATAAACAGCTACCAACTCATTGTTATTGCGTGCCTGAAAATCTTTCCAGGTGAAGTCATTATCTTTGGTTTCCGGTGCATTGGCGGTCAGCACATAGCGCAGTACGTCTTGCTTGCCCGGGAAGTCTTCCAGATATTCGTGCAACCATACTGCCCAGTTGCGTGAAGTTGAAATTTTATCACCTTCCAGGTTCAGGAACTCATTGCTCGGTACATTATCCGGCAGGATATAGCTACCTTCGGCTTTCAGCATGGCCGGGAATACGATACAATGGAATACGATATTATCTTTTCCGATAAAGTGGATCAGGCGTGTTTCTGGATCTTTCCACCAGGTTTCCCAAGAGTCCGGAAGCAGCTCTTTAGTATTGGAAATATAGCCGATGGGGGCATCGAACCACACATAGAGCACCTTTCCTTCGGCTCCTTCTACCGGAACGGGAATTCCCCAGTCAAGGTCACGGCTCACTGCACGAGGCTGCAAGCCCATGTCGAGCCAGCTTTTACATTGGCCGTATACATTGGGGCGCCATTCTTTGTGATCTTCCAGAATCCATTGACGCAGCCATGCTTCGTGTTTGTCCAGTGGGAGATACCAGTGTTTGGTTTCTTTCATCACCGGTTTGCTTCCGCTGATAGCACTCTTGGGGTTGATAAGATCTGTTGGAGAAAGAGAAGTACCACACTTCTCGCACTGGTCGCCATAAGCACCTTCGGAGTGACAGTGAGGACATTCGCCTGTGATATAACGGTCGGCAAGAAACTGATGTGCCTCCTCGTCGTAGTATTGTTCGGATGTTTTTTCAATGAACTCACCTTTGTTATATAACTCCTTGAAGAAGTCTGAGGCCAACTCATGATGTGTTTTCGATGACGTGCGGCTATATACATCAAATGAGATACCGAACTCCTCGAAGGATTTCTTAATAAGGAAATGATAACGGTCTACCACATCCTGCGGAGTGATTCCTTCTTTCTTGGCACGAATCGTGATGGGCACACCGTGTTCGTCTGACCCGCCGATAAAGAGTACATCTTCTTTTTTCAGTCTCAGGTAGCGGACGTAGATGTCTGCCGGTACGTATACGCCGGCCAGATGCCCGATGTGAACAGGGCCGTTGGCATAAGGCAAAGCCGAGGTCACTGTGGTTCTTTTGAAGTTCTTTTCCATATTGTTATAGTGTCTTTTTGTTATAATCGGTTCAGTGAGTGTGCAAAGATAGTGACTTTTCTGCTCAATCTGCATAAAATCCTCTTTCAACTTTATTTCATAACACTGTAGGGGAGTGAAATAGATTTCCTGCCTGAACTTATATCTATTTAAGTATATGCTTTAAGCGTTACTCAATGTACCTTTTAAGTAAATAACCAGATACGTTTAAAGCAAACATTATCCATGTTTAAAGAATAGAAAACATCCGGGTGTTTTGCTCTAAAACATCCCCATGTTGTTATAGATAACATCCGGATGTTTTGATCAACAACATCCGGGTGTTGTTTGTCCTTACTCCGTGTTTGCTATCACTAATATATTGATATACTGTATTCCTATAAGTATATATCTTACCTGTCTTAAAAGGTATAATGAAAAGAATCTCTTTTATGTACCTTTTGTTCTGAAGAAACATTATATTTGTGCATTAATAACCGAATAATATACAGCCGTATGATTACAACTCAGTTGCTCCGCCCAGAGAGTATTGTCGTAGTGGGCGCATCAAATAATGTACATAAGCCCGGAGGCGCTATTCTGAAAAATCTTATCAGCGGAGGATACCGTGGTGAACTTCGTGCTATAAATCCCAAAGAAGCAGAAGTGCAGGGAATTCCTTCTTTTGCCGATGCAAAAGATATACCCGATACCGATCTTGCCATTCTTGCCATTCCGGCCGCCCTGTGTCCGGATATGGTAGAGACTTTGGCACGTGAAAAACAGACCCGTGCATTTGTTATTCTTTCTGCAGGTTTTGGCGAAGAAACGCATGAAGGTGCCTTGCTTGAGGAGCGAATTCTTGAAACGGTAAATAAATATGGCGCATCGCTTATCGGTCCCAACTGTATCGGAGTGATGAATACCTGGCATCACAGTGTGTTCAGTCAGCCTATACCACAACTCAGTCCGAAGGGAGTGGATTTGATTTCCAGCTCCGGTGCTACGGCGGTATTTATTCTCGAGAGTGCGGTGACGAAAGGGTTGCAGTTCAATTCCGTATGGTCTGTAGGAAATGCCAAACAGATTGGCGTGGAAGATGTGCTGGGATATATGGACGAAACATTTGATCCGGAGAAAGATTCCGGAATTAAACTGCTCTATATAGAGAGTATCAGTGATCCCGACCGACTGTTGTTCCATGCTTCATCGCTGATAAAAAAGGGATGTAAAATTGCAGCGATCAAGGCTGGAAGTTCCGAAAGTGGCAGTCGTGCAGCTTCCTCACATACAGGGGCTATTGCAAGTCCCGATTCTGCCGTAGAGGCATTGTTCCGTAAGGCAGGTATCGTGCGTTGCTATTCACGCGAGGAGCTTACTACGGTTGGTTGTGTCTTTACTTTGCCGGAGTTGAGAGGTAAGAACTTTGCTATTATCACCCATGCCGGTGGTCCGGGAGTGATGCTGACCGATGCACTAAGCAAAGGCGGGTTGAACGTCCCCCGCCTGGAAGGTGAGGCGGCAGATGAGCTGAAAGCCAGATTATTTCCCGGTGCTGCTGTAGGAAATCCGATTGATATCCTTGCTACCGGTACACCGGAGCACCTCCGTCTCTGCATTGATTATTGTGAAGAGAAGTTTGAAAATATAGATGCCATGATGGCCATTTTCGGTACACCGGGATTAGTGACCATGTTTGAAATGTACGATGTATTGCACGAAAAGATGCAGACTTGCCGTAAGCCTATTTTCCCTATTCTTCCGTCCATCAATACGGCAGGGGCAGAAGTAGCAGCTTTTCTTGCCAAAGGGCATGTGAACTTTGCAGATGAAGTGACGCTTGGTACGGCTTTGTCGCGCATTGTAAATGCACCGCGGCCGGCAACGAATGAGATCGAACTTTTTGGTGTGGATGTTCCCCGTATTCGTCGCATCATTGACTCTATTCCGGCAAATGGATATATTGAGCCGCATTATGTGCAGGCATTGCTCCACTCGGCAGGTATTCCGATTGTTGACGAGTTTGTTTCGGGAAATAAAGAAGAGGTGATTGCTTTTGCCCGTCGTTGTGGATTTCCTGTGGTGGCGAAGGTCGTAGGACCTGTGCATAAATCGGACGTAGGTGGTGTAGTGCTGAATATAAAAGGAGAGCAGCATCTGGCGTTAGAATTCGATAGGATGATGCAGATACCGGAAGCGCATGCTATCATGGTACAGCCTATGCTGAAAGGTACAGAGTTGTTCATTGGTGCCAAATACGAAGAGAAATTCGGGCATGTGGTGTTGTGCGGATTAGGAGGAATTTTTGTGGAGGTATTGAAAGATGTTTCTTCCGGTCTTGCCCCGTTGTCTTATGAGGAAGCCTATTCTATGATTCACTCGCTCCGGGCTTATAAAATAATTCAGGGTACCCGTGGACAAAAAGGAGTGAATGAAGATAAATTTGCCGAAATAATAGTTCGTCTCTCTACTTTGTTACGGTTTGCGACTGAGATAAAGGAGATGGATATCAATCCACTATTGGCCACAGAAAAAGAGGTGATAGCAGTGGATGCACGTATAAGAATTGAGAAGGGAGAATGATATAGAAGGGAGAGGGGAGAATTGAGAAGGGAGAAGTACTATGCAGCGTGATAGCGTAGCTTACTTCTCCCTTCTCAATTCTCCCCTCTCCCTTCTATTTATAGCTATATGGTGTGGATTTAAATATTACAGATGAAAATATTTTTTCAATTGTCCGGGTCTTTTTTTGCTTTTATATTGTATTGTTCTGAAAATTAGGTGTTTATTCTGCTTGTTTAGTGTCTGATTTGTCCGGGTGCTTTTTTAGGTTTTTATGACATATTTCTTTATTTTTGTACAAAACATTTTTTGTTCGAGACATAGGCTGGCCATGTTTTACTGAGATAATTCTTCCAGGTGTTAACATTTAAATTTTTAGTATGAAAAAGATTATTTATTCATTAGTTGTATTTGCCATTCCTTTATTATCTATGAGTACCCATGCACAAACAGCAATGTCATTAGGCGTTAATGATACAAGGAACATAAGTGAGCCACCTCGTGATTATGGAGAGAGAGAAGTTAAGGCTGATTTGAAATTTTTAACGACTTCAGGTATTAGTACTGCATATGGATTTACTACGAATCTTACGATTTCTCCTGGGTTTAATGGAACCGCAGGTTATATAAGTCAGTTGAGTTTTAACAATAATGGTGTTTTTTATAGAAATGGTGATTATTTCTCCTCTTCTTGGAATGGGTGGAATAAGATATTAATGAGTGATTTATCTGGGAATGTGAATTTGGAGAATTTAAAAGTCAATGGTTCATCTGAATTTGGCAACGAACTGGATAATACATATTCTACATTTATAATTCAAGGACCTAATTCTCCTACCGGTGAAGCAGGGAAGCGAGATATTATTTTTAATTTTAAGTATGCAGGTCAAAGTGGTATAAGAGCATTTAGAGGGGATGAATGGGGGACGTTTTTACAATTAATGACTAGCCAGCCAGGAGATGTTACAGGAACTGCAAGAGTGAGAATGCATATTGATCAATATGGGAAAATAGGTATTGGTACAGTTAACCCATCTAATGAGCTGGATGTTAATGGTACGATACGCGCCAAAGAGATTAAAGTCGTTTCTGACTGGGCTGATTTTGTATTTAAAAAAGGATATAATCTTCCTTCTCTAAAAGAAGTAAAACGACATATTGATGAGAATGGAACCTTGCCTGGTGTTCCTTCGGAAAAAGAAGTCAAAGCTAATGGAGTCAATTTGGCAGAGACGGATGTTTTGTTACTTCAGAAGATAGAAGAACTGACTTTATACATAATAGATTTGAAGCAGGAAATAGAGGACTTGAAATCACAAATAAAAAAATGATAATATGAGAAGGCTATTATGAACTATAAAATGTAAAATGATATGAAACGAGTATATTTATCTTTCTTAGTATTGTTGTTTGCCATATTTCAACTTTCTGCCCAAACTTATAAAGTTGTTTATGAATATGATCATGCAGGTAACCGCGTAAGCAGAGTTGTAATTTCTATAAATACACGTGCTAAATCTGTTGATGATGAAATCTCTCCTTTGGAACAAGAATTGATGCAATGTAAAATAAGGGTATTTCCGAATCCAACAAAAGGTTTTTTAAATATGGAAATCTCTTCAGGTGAAGAAAATTGTTGTTATGATTTTACACTTTACTCTTCTTCCGGGCAAAAACTATTAAATAAAAAGCAGATTGGAAATGGGAATGTCTCTTTAGATTTATCCACATACAGTACCGGTATTTATATTCTTATTTTGAAATATGGAGAGGAAGTTGTGCAATATAAGATAGTCAAACAATAAAACTCTACTACTATGAAAAAGATATATTTTGTTTTTATTTTAATGATATGTTTTATCACCAATAGTAAGGCGCAAAATACACAGCCTAATTGGGAACTTCAGACGCCTCAATCGGGTAATAATTCTTATGTAGCTCGTGATTATATACTGTTAAAACCAGGTTTTTCCTATACCTCCGCTCAGGGAGAGAGTTTTCATGCTTATACAAATCCTTGCCTTTTATTCCCTTCAACAGACAATACTTATGCCAGGCCCGACGGAACGATAGTGGGAGATGCCACCCAGGGAGCTGTTGTTGGGAAAATACCAGGAGAATTAAATGTCGGTGCCAGTGGGAATGCAGCATATACAATTCCTATATCTTGTCCTCCGGGAGTTAATGGCGTGCAGCCCAACATATCTTTGGTGTATAATAGTCAGTCCGGTAATGGTATTGCGGGTTGGGGATGGAACTTAGGTGGATTGTCCA
This sequence comes from Bacteroides mucinivorans, assembly GCF_034654355.2. Lineage (NCBI taxonomy): Bacteria > Pseudomonadati > Bacteroidota > Bacteroidia > Bacteroidales > Bacteroidaceae > Bacteroides > Bacteroides mucinivorans. The sequence goes on from NZ_CP178179.1 coordinate 238,072, forward strand.
TGATTTCCCGTGTTCCTAAGAATTATTATTATGATAATGAAAAGAGTGGAATCATTTGGGACAAATATTCGCCTTTGGCATTGGATGGACAGCGTCTGGTTGTAAATGGTCCGTTAGTATCTTCTTCTGATACGATTGAATACCGGACAGAGAATGACGAATCTAATAAAATAGTCGGTTACAATATCACTGCCTGGGGACCTAAATATTTCAAAATATTCCAGAAAGATGGAAATGTTTTGGAATATGGAAACCGATCTTCTTTAGCTTCTTATTTTCCTGTTAAATCATCTTCATTGAATTTACCGGATACAGAATTTTACAATTTGGGTTGGGCTCTTCATAAAATAACCGATCCGAACCACAATTTTGTAGAATATGTTTATGCTACAAATAATTCTTTGTCCGGCTCTTATAGCTTTAGTGATACCCGTCTGTCGTCAATAATATACGGACACGAAGAAAATGGCAGCAAACAAATTGTAGCAACTATCTACTTTGAATATGATGTTATAGCTAATATGGGGCCTATGTACATTGACGGAATGGAGACAAGAAACCGTAATTGTTTAAAAAAAATAGTTGTCAAAGGACTCAATTCTCAAACACTTGAAACGTATGATTTGAAATATGAGCCAGAGAGAGATATTTATCATTTAGTAAGTATAAAAAAGACAAATGCCAGTGGTGAATCATTTTTACCGATAGAATTTACATGGGGAGCCCATAGTTATAGTCAAGAATATTCCTCTGAGATGACACTCCAACAAACTCCCCGACTTAAAGCGTTGAATTCTGAAGGGTATGAAATCTCATCTACGATAAAATTTTGGGGAGATATTAATGGAGATGGAATTTCGGACCCAGTGGTGAAATTCCAAATGAAAAATGCTGCCGGTAATATGAAATACCTTTGGGTAATGTATCGCAACGGTGGCAATGGTTGGTTTTATTATGTAATGGAAGCTGATGAGTTTGATTGGAATACTCATCGCACATTTGCTTTTGCTGACAATGATAATGATGGTAAAGATGAACTTTATATAGGAGAAGCGGCTACCAGTCCTTATTATTCTTTATATTGCTTTAAATATCAGAATGGTGTATTTGGTGCTTATTCCAGTGGCGATGTGAATATAAGGTTGTCTGAATATGATTTTGGTAGAAAGGATGAGTTGTATGCTATTCCTGGTGACTTTTTGGGAGACGGTAGTACTCAATTTATGGTGATAGTGGGTAATAATTATATATGTAAATTTTCTGTTGATGGCGTTTCTTCTGATATAGGCTATTGTAAAAGGATATATCTTACCGATATAAATGGAAATGGGAAGCAGGAATTGATGTGTATGACGGACAATACTACCAATTTTTATGAATATAGTAAATTGTCTAATTCTTTTGTTAATATCTATTCAACGGATAAGTTTCATCATAAAGATAAGATACATATTGGTGATTTTAATGGGGATGGTAATACTGATATATTAAGACAGGAATATGTACGTTCAGACTATAGATATTGGAGTATTTGGAACTCAACTGGTAAATCATTATTCGATACTGGTTTAGATAAAAAAGTAATTCCAGCGGATAATACTGTGAAAATAATGTTGTTGGATATAAATCAAGATGGGAAGACGGATATATTAGTAAAATACCCTAATTATGATCATAGCGGGTATTTTCCTCAGATAAAAGATTACAGCATGAAGTTATTATTGAATGTCGGGAATACATTTGTTAATGTTATGGGATTAAACAATAAGAATTCACAGGATTTTGACTTTTCTGTTTATGGTAAGTTTGATTCCGGACTGAATAAAAATGTTTTTGTTGAAAATACTTATCTTGTAAATTCTACGATAAAACCTCATTATTACACCTTCTGCCGGGGAGTAAAGTTTAATAAGATACTCAAAATAAAGAACGCTTATGAGGATGAATATGTTATCAACTATAAGAGCGTAAAAAGTCCTTTTAACGGTGGTACAAATATTACTGTTGATGCCAATATCCTGACATCTTTACCTCCTGAGTTTGAAGTTGCCAGCCAGATCACCGGAAAATTGTTTAATCAGCAATATACCTTCGGTACTCCGTTGATTCACAAGCAAGGTAAAGGGTTCTTTGGATTTAAGAATATACAAATTCGTGACAATATTAATGGCCGGATAACCGTTAATGAGAATGATATGAATACTGAGTATTATGTTACTTACCCTAAAAGTACACTGACGAAGACTACAACTGGGAGTCTCATTAGTGAGAGTAAGAATGTGTACAGTTTTGTGAAACAGCAGAAAGCTTTTCATCTTCAGCTTCAATCTCAAACACAGAAAGATTATTTGAGCAATGTTACTGTGACTAAAGAATATAGTCGCTATGATGACAGTAATAATCCTCAAAGTATTGTAACGAAATATGGCACTTCCTTTACTGAGACTCAGGAATTAAAATATATAAAGAAAGGTTCCTGGTGTGCCAATAAGATAGAAAAAATAACAACTACAAAATCCAGGGCAGGTGTTCCCGATGATATTCGTACACAAGAATACACTTATGATGGCAAAGGTAATCTGCTGACTAAAACAGAGGACCCGAATACCTCTTTTGCTGTCTCTACAGTTTATAGCAATTATGATAAATATGGGAATCCGGGATTAATAACCCTCAAGGCCGGTAATGAATCGCGTTCTACTTCTTTGGCTTATTCGTCTACCGGACGTTTCATTACCAGGAAAACGAATAACCTGTTGAATGAAACCGTCACTTATAACTATGACGAAGGCCGGAGTCTGCTTTTGAGCGAGACATCCAGGCTGGGTACTACAATTTATGAATATGATGGATTCGGTCGTCAGATTAAAACAGTTTCACCGGATAAGGTGGAATCCGTAAAACTCCTGAAATGGGCCAGTACCGGTAGTATGGCTGGAAGCAGATTTTACGAATATACAGAAACTTCCGGTCAGTCTCCTGTTACCGTCTGGTATGATAATATGGAGCGTGAACTTGGTCAGAAGTACTATGGCCTGGGCGGAAAGGAAATTATTTCAAGTAAGGAATATAACTCCAAAGGACAGTTGTATCGTATTTCCGAACCTTACTTTTCAGGAGAATCTGCCACTTGGGCTTCCACTAATTATTATGATAGCTATGGACGTTTGCAGAGTTCTGTTACGCCTTTGGGCACTACTTCTTATTCCTATAGCGGACTGACTACTCAAGTGACCTCGCCTAACACCACTACTACCACTGTGAAGAATGCTTTGGGTGAAACCGTTTCACAAACGACTAATGGCAAAACGGTTTCTTACTCTTATTATGCTTCGGGAGCAGTGAAGACTGCTACTCCCGAAGGCGGGACACCTATTAGCATGGAATATGACTTGGTAGGAAACCGTACAAAACTGACAGATCCGGATGCTGGTGTCATTACGACTGTTTATGATGCTTGGGGACAACTGAAAAGTGAGACACAAAGCATACATATAGGAAAATCTCCTGTGGTCACAAGTTATACTTATTCAAAAGGTTTATTATCGAAAGTGAATCGTCAGGGTGAGGTTACGAATTATGATTATGACAGTAATAACAGGCTAAGCGAAATCCGTATTGACGGTAAGCATACCCAGCAGTTTACCTATGATCATCTGGACAGGATTGTGAAGCTCGTCGAAAACATAAAAAATGAAAAGTCATATACTGCTGAAACTTCTTACGATGTCTTTGGCAGAATAAAGAAGGAGACTTATCCGGACGGATATGTCATCAACAATTCGTATGATTCTTATGGCAATCTGATATCCGTAACCGATTCTTATGACAATAGGATCTGGCAAGGCTTGTCGGCTAATGCCCGTGGACAGCTTACTAAGACTAAGCAGGGAAATGTAGAGAAAACTCAGTTTTATGACAGTCGTGGACTGCCCTCATCCATTTCGGCCGCCGCCATAATGAATATGGCTTATACTTTTAATAATAAGGGCAATCTAATCTCCCGAAGCGATTTACTCACCGGTCACAAGGAAGACTTTACGTATGATGGCATGAACCGTCTGACAGCCTGGAATATAAGTAAAGATAATATTTCACAAGCGAGTAACAGTATAGATTATAACCCGACCACCGGAACAATCACTACTAAAAGTGATGTCGGTTTTACTTTCGGCTATGGAGAAGAAAATGGTAAGCCTCATGCCTTGACTTCATTAAGTGGTAAGCCCGATAGAATACCTAATTCGACTCAGACTGTCACCTATACTGATTTCAAGAAAGTAAAGAATATCAGTTTGGGAAGTAAATCTCTGGTTTTGGATTACGGGGTAGATGAGCAGCGGCGTAAAGGTATCTTTAAAGATGGTAGTGCCACTTTTACCCGTTATTATTCCGGTAATTATGAAGAAGAGGTCGATTCATCGGGTAAAGTTAAAAAGATTCATTATATTAGTGGTGGAGATGGTTTGGCCGGAATTTACATAAACGATGACGGCAATAATCGTTTCTATTCTACTTATTGTGATTATCAAGGTTCACTGTTGGCTTTAACAGATATGAATGGCGTAGTAAAAGAGAGGTACGCCTATGACCCGTGGGGGAATCGTCGTAACCCTGCTTTATGGAAAGATACTGAAACACGCACTAAGTTTATTGTTGATAGAGGGTATACCCTGCATGAACATTTGGATGGTTTTGGGTTGATAAACATGAATGGTCGTGTATACGATCCTTTGCTGGGTATGTTTTTAAGTCCTGATCCTTATGTGCAGGCACCGGGTAATTGGTTGAATTACAATCGGTATGGGTATTGCTATGGAAACCCGTTGTTGTATACAGATCCCGATGGAGAATGGTTCTGGTTGATTCCTATTGCTGCCGGTGCTATTATAAACTGGATAACAAATGGAGCTGACTTCACTTGGGAGGGACTTGGTTATTTTGGTACTGGCGCTTTGGCTGGTGCTTCAACTTTACTGACACTAACAGGTGTAGGGGCGTCCGTCGTACCTGCTTTAACAGGAGGAATTACAGGAGCAGGAAATAATCTTATCTCACAAGGTTTTGCAGGTGGGAATGGAAATACTTGGAATGGCAGTAATATTAATTGGGGACAAGTAGGAATAAGTGGAGCTTCAGGAGCCATTACAGGCTATGTCGGGGGGAAACTGGCTGATAAGTTAACTCCTTATGTGAGTAAGTACATTTCTAATATGTTCGATGGTCCTGTATTGCAAGACATGGTTACTAATGGTGTTGTTAGTGGAGCTACCGGATTTACTGTTGGTGCGGGATGGACAGCGCTAAATGGAGGCAGTTTTGAAGAATCCATGCAAGGAGGTTGGAATTCTGCTAAAGTAGGTTTTGCTGTTGGAGGAGCTACCGGCTCTTTTGCAGGATGGCAAAGGGCAAGAGTAGAAGATGTAAGTCCTTGGACAGGGAAACCAAATGAACCATCATATGTTGTTACACCTAGTGGGGTCGTTTTACCGAAAGGGGCAGAAATACCAAATAATCTAATAGATAATCCAAACTTTCCGGGAAAAGGTTCATATGGAATACTTAATCAAAATGGAATTTTTCAAGAAAGAGTGAGAATTGATCAAGGAACACTTCCTGGCTTTAAAGGACCAAATGAAAGCCATTTTCATTTGAATGGAGGCAAACATATTTTTGATGCAAAAAGATGGCCTTGGTGGAAAAAGTAAGAAACGGGGACTATCCATTCGATTGTGTAAATAACGTGATTTCGATATAAGACAATATTTAATTTATTGCTAATTTGGTGATTAGCGATAAAAGTAGTAAATTCATAGTGTTCAAATACAATATTTACCAAACTTTTACCGCTATGTTCACCGAAAGCAAAATTACAGAAATTTATTGTTTGGCAGATGATTTCTGCAAAGAATTTACCAAGCAACAAGAGAAATATATGTTGGAAGACAAAGTTGAAGGTCATAAGCACCGAAATAAGCCTAATCGTATGAGCGATTCAGAGCTCATGGTTATTCTGATTCTTTTTCATTCGGGTGGTTTCCGCTGCTTCAAACACTATTATCTGGAATATGTATGCAAGCATTTATCCCACTTGTTCCCGGTTCACGTCTCTTATAACCGTTTTGTTGAATTAGAAAAAGAGATTCTTCTCCCATTGACAATATTCATCAAACAGGTGCTCTTAGGACAATGCACAGGAATTAGTTTTGCAGATTCCACTCCCTTACGGGTTTGCCGCAACCAACGTATCCATATCCACAAAACATTTGAAGGACTGGCTGCACGTGGAAAATGTTCAATGGGGTGGTTCTTCGGTTTCAAGCTGCACTTGATTATCAATGATAAGGGAGAAATACTAAACTTCGTGTTTACTCCCGGTGGAGTAGATGACAGGGAACCACTTAAGCAGGAGGCTTTCTTTAAGAATATCAAAGGAAAACTATATGCGGATAAGGTATATAGGGAAAACACTCTTTGAGGCCCTATTCGTCAATGGGGTACAGCTAGTTACCAAGGTAAAGAACAATATGAAGAATATGCTAATGAGCATAGCAGATAAGATTCTATTAAGGAAAAGAGCATTAATTGAAACCGTAAATGATGAACTCAAAAATATTGCGCAGATAGAACATTCAAGGCATAGATCATTCAATAATTTTATTGCAAATGCATTGTCTGCTATTGCAGCATATTGTTTCTTTGAGAAGAAACCCGCCATTGAGCTCTATTTTATCAATGACGGGCAATTAAGATTATTCTAAAATTATATCGAACTCACGTTAAATTAATTGTGGATATTTTATCATGAGGTAAACTCTTTTTTTATCTCATATAACATTCCTACAAAATTAAGATTACTTATCTCCATTGTATCTTTGCAGCTATGAATGTCGACAGTATGGACTACTGCAATTAGTCTAAGTGTATCAGTAATGATATGTTGTTTCTGTCCTTTTGTTTTTCCACTGTCAATGCCGCGAGATTCACCTCCACTACAAGAGGATTTCATACTTTGACTATCTATTAAGATTTTGTCTTTTCTTCACTAAGAACGGAATGTACTATGTCCGATTTCATTATTTTTTTCTATTGAATCATTGTTACACCATCTACGATAATAATGGTAAACAGTATTCTAAGGAGTAAAATTTTAGGTAATATATGGCACTGACAATCTGTTTCTACCAGATAAAAAAATCCCATTAAAAATAAAACGTAAAGAATATTTGTGCTTACAATTTTTGTTGTCTAATATTTTTTCTATAACTTGCCACTGTTTATTAGTTAGGTTGGTGATATATTGCATATTATGACTTTTGGGGTAATTTGGTCATAGTATTTAAAGATAGGAAAAAGGAAAACACACCAACTGATGAACGCTTTATTAAACTAAAATAGTTTCTAAAATTAAAACATATGAATTTTAGTAGAGATTTTTATTGGCATGACGCTGTAATAAAGAGCGTAATTATTGACAGAAACGATCCCGGAGTAGTAGACGAAATATGGATTGATGTCGTATTCCCAGCAGAAAACGAAAATGAAAAAGGAATAATTCAACGGGTTGTTTTTGAAAGTGTTTTTTGGGCAAATCTATATCTTAATTTTGGCCATTTTGGAGATAATGTATGTAATGTCGATATGTTGGATAGTAACGATAAGGACCTTGTCGATTTTTATTCTAAATGGAAAGGTTATAGAGATAATATAAAGTTAAATGCTTATGTTATTAACTTAACATCTGGTGGGAAAATAAAAATTATAGCAAAAGATTTTCGAATAGAGTAATAACAAATGGAGCTGACTTCACTTGGGAGGGACTTGGTTATTTGGGTACTGGCGCTTTGGCTGGTGCTTCAACTTTGCTGACACTAACAGGTGTAGGGGCATCCGTCGCACCTACTTTAATAGGAGGAATTACGGGAGCAGGAAATAATCTTATCTCACAAGGTTTTGTAGGTGGGAATGGAAATACTTGGAATAGTAGTAATATTAATTGGGGACAAGTAGGAATAAGTGGAGTTTCAGGAGCCATTACGGGCTATGTTGGGGGTAAATTAGCGGATAAGTTTACTCCTTATGTGAGTAAGTACATTTCTAATATGTTCATGGTCCTATGTTGCAAGACATGATTACTAATAGTGTGGTCAGCGGAGTTACCGGATTTACTGTTGGTGCAGGATGGACAGCGCTAAATGGAGGAAGTTTTGAGGAATCCATGCAAGCGGGTTGGAATTCAGCAAAAGTTGGTTTTGCTGTTGGAGGAGCTATCGGTTCCTTTTCGGGTTGGCAAAGCACGTGTAAGCCCTTGGACTGGAAAATTCAATGTAAGGCAAGAATTACAATATGATACTAAACAGCTTGGACGGAAATATGGAGAACACATGAAGGATTATCCTGATATGAGCCATGATGATTATTTGAATATGGCTAAAGAAATATATTCAAACCCACTATCAACAAAGACTACATATCCTACTAATGCTCCAATGTATCCTGGAGAAACACATTATCAAAATAATGGTAATTTATTGCGTATTGCTCCCAATGGTAAATTTAGAAGTTTGTATCCTTATAAAAGAAAATAGTCATGTATGTAAATTTAAAAAAATGTATTGGAAAAAGTGTTGAGAGAGTGTTTTTAGAATGGTATTATTTTAATGATCAACCATACTCTATAATCAGATTGTATATTAAAGTAGATTTGTACTTTGGCATAACCTGTTGTGAAGAAAATATTTCTATTAGAGAACAAAAGGAAACTCCGATGACTATAAATTCTAGTGAATTTACTTATAAAATTATACATCAGGATATTAAGTGGCTATCTCAATATAAAATCGTTTCCATAAAATATTTAGTGGATTCACTTGGTATAAAAAGGGGATTATTATTCGTTTTTGAGCATAATCATAATTTCATGTTCTATAATAAAGGATACGAATTTGATGATGAAGAAAAATTTGAAATAGATGTAGATATAAATTTATTACCATATGGTGTAATTGATATCTAAAGTAGATATTCACAATTAGCTCACATATAATAAATATTGTATTTTGTAGGTGCTTTGGCTGGTGCTTCAACTTTGCTGACACTAACAGGTGTAGGGGCATCCGTCGCACCTACTTTGACAGGAGGAATTACGGGAGCAGGAAATAGTCTTATCTCACAAGGTTTTGTAGGTGGGAATGGAAATACTTGGAATGGCAGTAATATTAATTGGGGACAAGTAGGAATAAGTGGAGCTTCAGGAGCCATTACAGGCTATGTCGGGGGGAAACTGGCTGATAAGTTAACTCCTTATGTGAGTAAGTACATTTCTAATATGTTCGATGGTCCTATGTTGCAAGACATGGCTACTAATAGTGTGGTCAGCGGAGCTACCGGATTTGCTGTAGGTGCCGGATGGGCAGCACTTGATGGAGGAAGTTTTGAGGAATCTATGCAAGCGGGTTGGAATTCAGCAAAAGTTGGTTTTGCTGTTGGAGGAGCTACCGGTTCCCTTTCGGGCTGGCAAAGGGCAAAAGAGGCACGTGTAAGCCCTTGGACTGGAGAACCAATTCAACGACATCATTCCGATCCGAAGTTTATGGGCGGAGATCCCAATCAAAGGTTGACCCCAATGTCAAAATCCCGTCATAAAGATTTACATCAAGATATGTATGACTATTTGAGACAACATACAGATGCAAATGGAAATCATATGCGACCCCAATCGAATAACTCGGGTTATGATATTCGACGAAATTTTAATAGTTCACAAAGGTTTAATGCGCTAAAAGGATTTTATGATAGTTATCCACATAAATATTGGGATGCAAGGCTTGACTTTTATCGTAATAGTCGTATCATGAGGCAGTGGAGACCTTAGTAATAAGAAGTAAGCAATAAATTTATTAAATTATAGATAATATGGAGAAAATAGTAGCAAGAATTGTAATGGGACATGATATTGCATACATGTACAGTAACGAAAATAGACCCGGTACATGCCCTATCTGTCACAATACAATAGAGAAAGTACCTGATCCTTTGTATCGAGTTCCTAAAAAAAAAGGAGATTTGTTTTATACTTATGATGGCTTTTGTATTGTTTCTGAAAATTTTAAAAGATTTTGTGATGAAAGAGGATATCCTAATTTGATTTTTGTTACATTAATAAATTCTATTGGATATTATTTTTTCATGCCACAAGATATTTATAAGTTAGATTATATTCGTCGGAATGTACAATTTATTGATAAACGAAACTGTTGTGGTTGTTATGATGAAGTTATTGGGGCATCACCCAGTTATAAAAAAATGGATTTTTTAATGTCTTCAGATGACTTTATATGTCGTTCGGAGTATTATTTTGCATCATATGGGTGTAAATCCCCACTTATAATCGTCGGTTTGGATACAGCGGTGGCAATGAGAGACTATGGCTTAAAGGGGATATATTATAATAAAGTCCTTTTATAGCATCTTAAAGAACGAAATAAACAGATGTAAAATACTATTTACTCAAATTATGAAATATAGGAGAAAAAAAATATGTTTTTAAGTAATTTCTTTTCGAAACTATTCCAACATGAAGAAAAGGTGGAGTATATAACAGGAAAGGCTGCACCTTTTGAAGATGTTTACCTATCCGATTTAGAGAAATATCCAATATGGGTATTTGCGATAGACCATGAAGAAGATTATGAAGAAGGTCAGGATGAGTCTTGGATAGCGCCAATCACGAACTCAACAGATGTCGGCGAAGAGCTTTGCGATGCTTATATCCTTCTCAGAGTGAAAGAGAACGATTGTCCGGTTCTCGCTCATTTTGACGATATGTTGCTTGATGATCTTTCGTACTGGGATTTTGCAGATGAAAGTTGGAAAGAATTTCAATCGCTTGACATTCCATCACCCATTTATCTTATTTCGGTTCCCTCTATTCTGGGGCAGGCAGCAGTTGAGTTTGTAGTCAATGAAAATAAGGAAAGTGCCAGAATATATAAACATACTATTCCTTAATTTCGGAATAATTAGCGATGTGATAAATTGCATTCGATTGCCGTTGAGTTGCTAAGTATAAATATGCTGTGAGATTTTTTAGATTTGAAATTGTTAGTGTCCGGAATCGTTTAGAAAGTGGATTATCTTATTAGTATGAGAAGTCGTGTAGAGAAAACTCAGTTTTATAATAGCTGTAGATTGCTTTTATTCATTACGGCGAGTGTTGTCTAAATATGGCTTATACTTTTAATATAAGGCCAACTTGATTTCCCGAAGTGACTTGCTTACGAGGTACAAGGAGGACTTTATGTATGGTACTATGAACCGTCTGACAGCTCGGAATATAAGTAAAGATAATATAGATTTGGTTATAGAATATTCATAGTTAAGTAGTTGTGTTACTCGTACATCAATGGCTCTTAATATGTCTGCAATTTTTAATATTGGTATTCATCTTTTTTGCTACATGCAAGTATGTAGCTACCATACTGATACAGATCTTTATAATATAATGGTGAGATTAATGATGCATAATTATGAATATTGAATTTATCAAATAGTATGAGATTTTTATTATTCTTTTTATTTCACGTTATTATCATGAATAATACTGTGATGTCAGTTCTTAGAATATCAGATAATGGGGTTTTAATAGCGTCTGTCTATAAAGAAATCGAGAATGGATATATTATTTTCTTGATACCTATTGGTAATGAAACAAAAGAAATAACATATAGCTATTCGATAGATACTTTGAATAGAAAAGTTACTTGTTCAAGATTAGGAGAAAAAGTGTACAGTAGTTCAGAACGGAAAAAGTATTTGAATAGTTTTCGATTTAAAACAGCTGATGAATTTAATAAAAAGCAGAAAAAAAGTTGGAGAGAGAAATACTATAAATATTTTGCGGATGATTTTTTGGATATGACTAACGATAAAAAGATAAATTTATTAGATGAAATGTGTGCAATAAAAATATAAGATTCTTATGCTGCTACTTTGGGAATGCTTTTTAAATGCTTTAATTATTTATAAAGTATAATTTGGAAAAGAAAACGGAGTTGTATAAAATAGGAGTTGATAATTCACCACTACTAAACGATTATGAAACAATTTATTTTTGTATTTTATTTACTATTCCCATTGTCTGGTTATGCCCAAATAATGTTCTATTCAGATATGTTCACGAATAGTCAACTGTGTTTGACACTCAACTCTGACAACGAATTTGACCTTAAGATGTATTTTGATTATCCGGTAGATTATGATAGTCAAACGATCTGTTGGGCTGAAGGAAGTGTGGCATATAAAAACGATACAATTATTTGTTTGGATTCGAAAACAGACAAAAAAATCATTTTTATTAGAAAATTGCATAATGATATTATTAAAGCGATATACTGGAATGATTATAAGGCTGATAGTTATAGATGTCCGAATAATGAGAAGAAGATTCATTTTTCTGATTTAATAACTACAAATCCAGAGTTCCTTATAAGGATTAAGAAAAGTCGATTGAATATAGATACTGATTCTATATTTGTTAGTCTCTATTCATGGGAAAAGGGAAAGAAGAAAATACTTTTTGAAGGTGTTCAAAAGGAATCTTTGAAAGAGAACAAAAAAAGTTGGTTTGAGTGATATTTTAATTGATAGTTGGAATGGAAAAGTTTTATATTATATGTTTTTTGTACAGGCGGATATTTAAGTCTTGCGCGTTTTTATGTAGTGTAGGAGAAGGTTTAGCGTCCGGTTATTGGGGAGTAGCCCCTTTACGGTATCAGTTACCTCCATTTATGAAATCTGTATTGTATTAAATTTGAATAAAACGTTATTATGTAAATACTGTATTAATGCTTAATGTTAGACATTATGAAATTAGAAGTAAATAAGAAGATAATCTTTTTTAGTTTTATTATATGGGCTGTATCTATCCATTCGCAGAAACAAGAGTCGTACTGTTACATTCCTTCAGATAAAGATGTGGATAAAGAAACAACTTTTAATGTTGATGAGATTTTTTATTATGGTATTGATGTTGATTTGAAAAAACAGAGGTATCTCCTTTCCATAGGATTGTATCCCGATTCAGATTCGCACTTTATTAAATTGATATCATATGGTAAATGTTCTATAAAAGACAGTATATTAACAATGTATGATCATGTTCACGATATACAGATGAGTGCTCGATTAGAAAAGAAGGGGCTGTCTTTTATACATTGTTTCCCTTTTTTGAAAAATAAGTTTTTTATGTCTGTATATTTTGAAGACGATTTTGATTATCATATTGAAACGACGTGGAACTTATCTTCGGCAGAAGGAAGACGGATAAACTTTTCTTATCCATTGGATAAGTTGTTTCTTGATGGATATTATAAAATGACAGATGACGACTACTCGATGTATATAAAAGAAAATAATTATGTGTTATTTTATAAAGGGTTACTTTTATCTAAAGGTAAGTTGGCGAAAGGAGGGATAAATGAAATTATATTAGTTGATATGTCGTTAAGTTCGACTTTTTCGGTCTGGTTGGATGGTAATTCATTGAAAAGTATATGTTTACTTGGGATTTATAAGAATGTAACTTTTAGAAAGGTGGAATAATCTATCATATGAAATGAACATGACTGCTTTCCTTTTGCCAAAAGATACGAAGAGGTGTCTCCCTGTTTTAGGTTTGCAGAAATTTAATAATTACAATCCTTTTGAAACGAACAATTATGAGCCACAAGAAGATAGTAGAGTTTGAGCCTTATTCAAAAGGTTTATTATCGAAAGTGAATTGTCAGGGTGAGGTTACGAACTATGATTATGACAGTAATAACAGGCTAAGCGAAATCCGTATTGACGGTAAGCATACCCAGCAGTTTACCTATGATCATCTGGATAGGATTGTGAAGACCGTCGAAAACATAAAAAATGAAAAGTCATATACTGCTGAAACTTCTTACGATGTCTTTGGCAGAATAAAGAAGGAGACTTATCCGGACGGATATGTCATCAACAATTCGTATGATTCTTATGGCAATCTGATATCCGTAACCGATTCTTATGACAATAGGATCTGGCAAGGCTTGTCGGCTAATGCCCGTGGACAGCTTACTAAGACTAAGCAGGGAAATGTAGAGAAAACTCAGTTTTATGACAGTCGTGGACTGCCCTCATCCATTTCGGCCGCCGCCATAATGAATATGGCTTATACTTTTAATAATAAGGGCAATCTAATCTCCCGAAGCGATTTACTCACCGGTCACAAGGAAGACTTTACGTATGATGGCATGAACCGTCTGACAGCCTGGAATATAAGTAAAGATAATGTTTCACAAGCGAGTAACAGTATAGATTATAATCCTACCACCGGAACAATCACTACTAAAAGTGATGTCGGTTTTACTTTCGGCTATGGAGAGGAAAATGGTAAGCCTCATGCCTTGACCTCATTAAGTGGTAAGCCCGATAAAATACCTAATTCAGCTCAGACTGTCACCTATACTGATTTCAAGAAAGTAAAGAATATCAGTTTGGGAAGTAAATCTTTGGCTTTGGATTACGGGGTAGATGAGCAGCGGCGCAAGGGTGTTTTTAAAGATGGTAGTGCCACTTTCACCCGTTATTATTCCGGTAATTATGAAGAAGAGGTCGATTCATCGGGTAAAGTTAAAAAGATTCATTATATTAGTGGTGGAGATGGTTTGGCCGGAATTTACATAAACGATGACGGCAATAATAGTTTCTATTCTACTTATTGTGATTATCAAGGTTCTCTGTTGGCTTTAACAGATATGAATGGCGTAGTAAAAGAGAGGTACGCCTATGACCCGTGGGGGAATCGTCGTAACCCCGTTTTATGGAAAGACCCGGACGTGCGTACTAAGTTTATTGTTGATAGAGGGTATACCCTGCATGAACATTTGGATGGTTTTGGGCTGATAAACATGAATGGTCGTGTATACGATCCTTTGCTGGGTATGTTTTTAAGTCCTGATCCTTATGTGCAGGCACCGGGTAATTGGTTGAATTACAATCGGTATGGGTATTGCTATGGAAATCCGTTGCTGTATACGGATCCGAGTGGGGAACTCCTTTTAGAGTTAATAGCAGGTGCTATTATCGGCACTTATATTGGAGGAAGTATTGCAAATCATAGTTATAATCCAGGTAAATGGGATTATAGTTCTGGTAGGACATGGGGGTATATGGTTGGTGGTGCCATTATTGGTGCGGCATCTGGAGTTTTGGGCTCTTATGTAGCTGCTTCGGGAATGCCTATGGCTAATACTGCATCCATGTTAACCGGTTCATATGTTAATTCTATTGGAATGCATATGATGACAGGAGGTAAAGTTCCTGTTTCTTTAAATTTAGGAGGAGTATCTTATGATATGACTAATAATATATTTGGCTATCTTGGAAAAAAAGGAAATAAAAAAATAGATAATTGGATGTATGGATTAGGAGGATTAGGAAATTTGCAAGATATTTTGGCAGGAATGAAACCTGGAAGCGCTGTTCTTAGGACAGAAAATGATCCAGAACTGAAAATGGATTTAATTGGACATACTCAATTATCTGATAATGATAATAAAATTTTAATAGATTGGGGGCCTGTAGAAACTACGAAGTTCAAATGGGTAAAAGCTACAAATTTTTATGAGGGCGGAATCCCTATTTCCACAGAAAAAATGAAATGGAAACCGTTAAGTGTTAAAAATGTAAATATAGGTAGGCTGACTAAGATTTCAGAGCATTTGAATAAAGGAGGGAGATATAATTTGTTTTTTAATAGTTGTGTTTCTAAGGTTTCCCGAGCTTTAAATAGGAGTGGCGCTTTTAACATTGGTATTCATCCCTATTTGTTACATGCTCAAATGTATATGCGTTCCATAGGATTTAGACCATTCATCAATTCGTATTATTTTGAATACTTTAATTAATTATGAAAACAATGTTATTAGTATTATTGACGTGTTTGCCTATCATCTCTTTAGATAGTCAAACTATTCATACTCAAAAAATGTATCTTTATGAGTTTTTTCCAAATCGAGGATATACGACTATGGGAGCTGTTGGTCAGTTTCTTGACTTGGAGAAATCTAATGTAAAAAAGATTGAATTATCTCAGAATGAGGTAGTACAGTTTGAAGTTATATTAAGTAGAATTGAGGCAAAACGGCATTACCAAACGAAACTAAACGGATGTTTTTTTTCAACCTACATTAAAGACGGCTTGAAAAATAATATTTTGCTTAGTAAAAATTATATTATTAATTTGAGTAACCGAAAACAATATAAAATTGAAAATACTAAATATCAAAAATGGATTAATGATTTATTGATAAAGTATAATTTGAGAGAGAAAACGGGAGTTGATAATTCACTATTGCTGAACAATTATGAAAGTACATACTTAAATGCAATTTTCAAGGACAGTTTAAATGGTTTTGATTTTCATGGAAAGAAAATAGGATTTATCAGAAATGGGGGAAACAGTAAAGTTCATTATTTTAATATGTAGAAAAGGCATATTATTGATAAAAATCATGCTTGTGATAATGGTACTTTATACATCTTCAATACTATGCAAAAAGAGGGAAGCGGGGGCTATGATGCTGCAATTGTGTATTGGAGTAAATTTTTAGTACCGATAGAAAAAATAGTTAAAAGATTGGAAGAGTAAAATTAGGAAATATTGCTGAATAGGAACGTGTTCTCATCTTTTTTTACTATATATGGGTATGTATTTTGAAACAGTTATGAATTGGTATGTAGTCGGTCATTTAATAAAGGAACTTTGTAGGGATATTCCTTTAAATAGTCTTTCGGCTTGAAATTTATTAAATCAATATAGTATGGAAAAATTAGTAGCGAAAATCGTAATTGGATATGATATTGCATACATGTACAATAACGAAAACAGACCCGGTACATGCCCGATTTGTCATAACATAATAGAGCAGATACCAGATCCTTTGTATAAAGTCCCTAAAAAGAAAGGAGATCTGTTCTATACTTATGATCACTTTTGTATTGTTTCTGAGAAATTTAAAAGGTTTTGTGACGAAAGAGCATACCCGCATTTAACCTTTGTTGCGTTAACTAAATCTGTAGGATATTATTTTTTCATGCCACAAGATATTTATAAGTTAGATTATATTCGTCGGAATGTACAATTTATTGATAAACGAGCTTGTTGTGGTTGTTATGATGAAGTTATTGGGATGTCACCTAGCTATAAAAAAATGAATTTTTCAATGTCTACAAATGATTTTATTTGTCGTTCTGAGTATAACTTTGGATCATACGGATGCAAATCTCCATTAATAATCGTCGGGTTGGATACAGCGACAGCAATGAAATCCTATGGTTTAATGGGCATTTATTATGATAAAGTCTTTTTATAGCATTAAAAAAGCAAACAAATGTGAAATACTATCCCCATGTAAAATATAGGAGAAAAAATATGTTTTTAAGTAATTTCTTTTCTAAGCTATTCCAACATGAAGAAAAGATGGAATACATAACAGGAAAGGCTGCATCTTTTGAAGATGTTTGCCTGTCCGATTTAGAGAAATATCCAATATGGGTATTTGCGATAGACCATGAAGAAGATTATGAAGAAGGTCAGGATGAGTCTTGGATAGAGCCAATCACGAACTCAACAGATGTAACTGAAGAGCTTCGTGTGGCTTATATTTTTCTCAAAGTGAAAGAGAACGATTGTCCTGTTTTCGGTTGTTTGGACATTCGAAACATGTTGCTTGATGGTCTTTCGTACTGGGACTTTGCAGATGAAAATTGGAAAGAATTTCGGTTGCTTAGTATTCCATCTCCCATTCATCTTGTTTCAATTCCTTCTATCATGGGTCAGGTGGCAGTCGAATTTTTAGTCAGTGAAGGTAAAAATAGTGCTAGAATGATTGAGCCGAATAATACACATAGTATTCCTTAATTCAGGGATAATTAGCAATATGATAAACTACATTCGGTCGTTTTTAAGTTGTTAATTTGTTACTAACTTCTAAAATTATGATTTATGAAAAAGATTCTACTGTTTTTCGTATCCCTATTTAGTGTAGGATTGGTGTCTGCTCAACAAATAGGAAATGGTTATGCACAAACGATTAATAGTTTTAATAGTATATTGAATACGGGTATTTATGATTCAGATAAAGTCCAGATTAATTATCCTTATGAAGTGCCTCATTGGCCTTGGAAATATTTATTTGTAATGCGACATAACAATTTAGGACTTAATTATCAATTTCAAATATCAAGTACTTTTGAACATAATGATCGTGTTTTCTTTAGAAAATTATGTCATTTAAATACTGATACGATTTATAATAATGAATGGTATGAGTTTGCAACTCGTTGGATGAACACATTCACAGGACAACAAAATTTTCAAGAAAATTTATATATTTCTAGAGGGAAAGCTATAACATTTGGGCATGAAACAGATGCCGATAGAGGTTTACGAATCTCATATATTGGAGATGATCAAAGAGGTGATTCTTATATCAATTATTCTCAGCATCTTTTTTTTGTTAATGGAAATAAGAACAATGGTTATCCTGCAATTATATTTAAGGATAGTGGAAATGTTGGTATAGGTACTCTTGATCCTCAGAACAAACTGGATGTTAATGGTATTATTAGAGCCAAAGAAATCAAGGTAGAGTCCAATTGGGCAGACTTTGTATTTAGAAAGGACTATAAGCTCCCAGCATTAGAGGAGGTAAAAAAGCATATTGAAGAAAAGGGCACTTTACCAGGTGTTCCCAGTGAATCTGATGTTAAGGTTAATGGAGTTAATTTGGGCGAAGTGAATGTTTTATTGCTTCAGAAGATTGAGGAACTAACTTTATATACTATTAAACAGCAAGATATAATTGAAAATATGAAAAATGAAATAGATGAATTGAAACATCAATTTAATAGTTTGAAATATAGATAAGTAGATATGTTAGAGTTTAAATAAATTAATTTTCATATTTCCAGGTTTGATTTTAATTCTCAGATTATGCTGAACTATTAAAAAGTTAAACCAAGAAAATTTAGAATTAAAAGATAAGTTCCCTTCTTTTACCCCGCCCAATTCTCCCTATCCAGATTGCGGTAGCTGATAGCTTCCGCCAGATGGGCTGGGAGTATTTGTTCGCTTCCTTCCAGGTCGGCAATGGTTCGTGATACTTTCAATATACGGTCATAGGCACGGGCGGACAAGTTGAAGCGTTCCATGGCGTTTTTTAGTAAAGTAAGTCCTTTGTTGTCGGGTTGTGCATAGGTAGAGATTAGTTTGCTTGTCATTTGAGCATTACAGTAGATACCGGGATGATTGGAAAAGCGTTGTTCCTGTATCTGTCGGGCTTTTATTACACGTTTGCGAATTTCGCTACTTGGTTCTGCCGGTCGTTTACTAGCCATTTCTTCAAAAGGAACGGGGACTATCTCTATCTGTATGTCAATTCGGTCAAGTAGGGGACCGGATATTTTATTCAGGTACTTCTGTACCTGTCCGGGAGAACAAACACAAGTTTTTGTAGGGTGATTGTAATATCCGCAGGGACAGGGATTCATA
This sequence comes from Bacteroides mucinivorans, assembly GCF_034654355.2. NCBI lineage: Bacteria > Pseudomonadati > Bacteroidota > Bacteroidia > Bacteroidales > Bacteroidaceae > Bacteroides > Bacteroides mucinivorans. The sequence goes on from NZ_CP178179.1 coordinate 257,651, forward strand.
GAGGCGATCAGGGTAAAGCTGGCAGGATAATCAATGCTGCATTTTACCCGCGAAATGGTGATGCGGCGATCTTCCAATGGTTGGCGTAGTACTTCTAATACCCCTCTTTGAAACTCAGGTAACTCATCCAGAAAGAGTACACCATTGTGTGCCAGGCTAATTTCGCCCGGCTGAGGGAAACTACCTCCTCCTACCATTGCTACTTGTGAGATGGTATGATGTGGATCGCGGAAGGGGCGTTTGGATATGAGTGAGGCATTACGCCCCAATTTTCCGGCAACAGAGTGTATCTTGGTGGTTTCCAGACTTTCGCCCAGGGAAAGAGGGGGAAGTATAGAAGGTAAGCGCTTAGCCATCATTGATTTACCGCAACCAGGAGCGCCGACGAGAATCAGATTGTGTCCGCCGGCTGCTGCTACTTCAAGAGCGCGTTTTACATTTTCCTGCCCTTTTACATCAGAGAAGTCGCATTCAAAGTTTTCCTGTTGGGCATAGAATTCTTCCCGGGTATTGACTATGGTAGGTTGTAGTTCCTGCTTCGCATTGAAGAATTCAATTACTTCCCGGATATTGGTTACACCATACACGTTCAGGTTATTAACAACTGCTGCTTCGCGTGCATTTTGCTGCGGTACGATCAGCCCTTCAAATCCTTCTTCACGTGCTTTAATAGCGATGGGCAATGCACCGGTGATGGGTTGTATACTTCCATCAAGGCTTAGCTCACCCATCATCAGATAGTGAGGGAGTTTCTCGCAGGAAATGGTTTCATTGGCAGCAAGAATACCTATTGCGAGGGGAAGGTCGTAGGCTGATCCTTCCTTGCGAATGTCTGCCGGAGCCATATTGATAACAATATTGCTGGTAGGCATCTTGTATCCGGTCACTTGTAAGGCAGAAATGATGCGTTGATGACTTTCTTTCACAGCAGAGTCGGGCAAACCAACCAGGTAGAACATACAGCCTCTTGAGCTGTTTACTTCGATGGTAATGATCGTTGCGTCAATACCTTGTATGGCAGCGCCACAAACCTTTATTAACATATTCTTTGTTTATGTTTGTTGTACGAATTTGATAATATTCCGGTAAAGGTAATTAAATAAACCGGAAATAATAATGATATGTTGTTGAATAATTTCTTTTGTTTGAAAAATAACACTTTATTGTGTGATATCTTGTGTGAAATCTTTTGGAAATTTACCAAATTGTTCATAAAAGCATTTAGCGAAATAAGATGCTGAATTAAATCCAACCAAAAAGCGAACTTCATTTATTCTATATTTGCCTGTGGCCAACAACTCTGCACTTTTATTTAAACGAATAAGTTTAATATAATTATTAGGAGTTACTCCAGTAATACTTTTAATTTTGTTATGTAAGCTAGTACGACTAATGGCAAAATCAGAAGCTATATTATCTATAGAAAATTCCTCTGATGACATATTTTCCAGGATGAGCTCATTTAACTTCTTGATAAATAGTGCATTCTCGCTATCTGTTTCATTGTTTAGTTTATAATACTCTAAAGGTGATTCGATGAACTTCTTATGTATATTATGTCTGTTTTCAAGAACACTATTGATTTGTGCCTTTAATTGTTCTATAGAAAATGGTTTCTCCATATATACATCTGCGCCTTTTTTTAAGCCGTTAATTTTGGTTCCTGTATCAGTCTTTGCCGACAGCAAAATAAGAGGAAGATGGGAGAATGAAATATTACTTTTTATTTGATTGCATAATTCCAATCCATCCATTTCAGGCATTAGTATGTCCGAAACTATGATATCGATCATATTGCCACTATTCAGAATACTCATTGCTTCTACTCCGTTTTTTGCTTCTAAAACAGTATAGTTATCGGATAAACAGTCGTTTATAAAGGTCCGAAGTTCTGCATTGTCTTCTACAATCAAAATGACCTGTTTTGATTTCTGGTGGACTGATTTGGGGGATTCTGTAGGAGGTATCTCTGTTTCGATAATCTCATGTTTCATTATTAGTTTTTCTTTTAACGGGTTGGCCGGCAGTACTAATGTGAAGATACTTCCTTTACCATATTCGGACTGAACTTGAATATCTCCTCCTAACTTACGTGCCAGTGCTTTTGAGAAAGAAAGACCAATTCCTGTCCCTCCAAGATTTTGAAAATGCTGTTTTGTTTCTTGTATTTGATAAAAAGGAAGAAATATTTTCTGTTGTTCGCTACTTCTGATACCATTTCCGTCATCAATGATGGAAATAAGAATTTTAGAATCATTCTCTTTTTGTAGTTTTATGTTGATTTGTGTTTTAGTGAATTTTACAGCATTAGAAACAAGGTTACTCACTATTTTATAGAGAGCCTCAGGGTCTACATCTTCAATAATTGGTTCATTTTCTGCTTCGAATGATATTTTTATTTGTTGCTGGTAAGAACTTTGCTTATACTGATTGTAAACTTGTTGTACGATTTGGGTTATATTTTGTTGACTGATGTTCAGAATAAACATATCGTTTTCTATTTTTCTGAAGTCAAGTAATTGATTAATAAGTATTAGTAGACGGTCCGTATTTCGTTTAATAACTGACAAATATTTTTGTGTTTGCATATTACCATCTTTGGTGGCAATAATCATTTCTAGTGGTCCGGTAATAAGCGAGAGTGGGGTTTTTATTTCGTGAGCTATATTAGTAAAGAAATTAATTTTTGCTTCATATGTCTCTTTCTCTTTAGCTACCTGATATCTGTATTGTTTCTTTTCGTTTTCAATTATTAAATGCTTTTTGTATCGATTGATAACATAGCTTACGATGATGGTACATAGGATGATATAGAGTATAATCATGTAATACTCTTGCCAAAAAGGAGGTCTGATTCGGAGCGCTATACTATAACCATTATTATTCCAGATTCCATTATTATTACTTCCTTTTACAGTAAATGTATATTTTCCTGGAGGTATATTCATGTAATATGCTGTATTATTTGATGTGTAATTCCAGTTTTTATCAAATCCTTTTAGCATGTATGCATATTTGTTAGTTTCCGGAAAAATATAACTTAATGCAATAAAATCAAAACTGAAGGTTGATTGTTTGGAAGAGAGCACAATTTCTTTTGTATTGCTTATCGATTTTTTTAAAGGGGAACTTTGACCTATAGGTAATTCTTCATTGAAAACTTTGAAACTGGTGATATGTATAGGAGGAGTGATGTTATTTTCTGTAAATTCTGATGGGTTAATTGAAATAAATCCATTCGTGCCTCCGAAATAGAGCAGGCCGGCAGATCCACGTAGGGCGCATCTAAAGTTGTATTGTATCTCTTGTCCAATATAGCCAAATGTTTTGATATACTCAGTTGTACTGTTTTGAACAATCTGTGCTAATCCTTTTGGAGTACTAATCCATATATTCCCATATTTGTCATCTATGATTGAGTAAATGATGTCTGAAGGCATTCCATTCTCAAGATTGAATATGTTTTTGATTTTCTTCTGAGCTATATTAAAAACAATTACTCCTTTTTCTTTAGTTCCTATCCATAAATCATTTTTTTCTCTGTTATATAATAAACAGCTGAGGTTATTTATATCAATTTTATTGGAAATGTCGGAGAAATGTTGCCATTCTCCATTGGGATATAAGCAGTAAAGCCCATAAGCATGTGTAGCAAACCAAATTGTTCCTGATGCACTTTCTGTCATATCTGCAATAGGACGACCAGATAAAGCTTCTGGCCTTTTTAATTTTTGTCTGGGGCACATGATGGCACATCCGCCTTCTTCCAGGGCAAATATTAGAGTACCGTTTTGGGTTTTAAATATTGATTTTCCTTCAATCGTATTGAGTGGGATTGTTGCAATTACCTTACCATTTGTAGCAGAAATGATTCTCACTCCTCTTCCGTAAATACTTACGTACAATGTGTCATTGGATAAATAAAGGTTTTGTATATTGTGATAATCCAACATAAAGGTATTACCTAATTGTTTAGTTTGGGGATTGTAACGGTATACAATGTTATTATTATGGGTAGATAACAATATATTCTGTTTGTTATCTTCCACCATACTGCTGGTGATGGAATGTTTTTGAGCAGTTGCTTCTTCTATATCGTAGAAGGATATAAATTTATTGACGTTTGGAGCGAAATAAGTGACTCCGTTGAAATAGGTTCCAACCCAGAATGCCCCTTCTTTGTCACGAGAAATACAGAATGTAGAGTTATCGACTATGCTCCTATCGGAATATTCTTCTTTTACTATTTGAAAGCTTTCTGTCGATTTATTCAGGAGTATGAGGCCTTTATCTGATCCCATGATGAGTTCCTTGTCTGAGTAGGGGGTTATCGATTTTATATTACCAATATTGGAAAGATAATGGCTACATTCATTTTTTGTAGGATTATATTTAAAAAGACCGTTTGTGAAAGTACCTATCCACAAATTATTATCTTCATCACAATAGATGGAATATATTGATTGTTTGTTTACGTCGAGTTTAGGATGTTTTATTGGAGTAAATGTGTCATTTGATGAACTGAAAAGCACAAGACCATACCCTGCTGTTCCTAGCCAAATATTATTTTGTTGATCGTTTACTATTGTCCAAATAAAATTTGATGGAATACTTTGGGGCGTTTTTGAGGCTACAAAGTGTTTTTGAACACGAAGATTATTGTCTAATTGGAATAATCCTTCACCATGAGTTGCGATCAAAATGTTGCCATGGGAATCTTCCATTATGTCATTCACAGTGATATCATTTTGTTTTTCTTTCTTTAAAGCAATATGATGAAAGTGATCGTATTCCCGGTCATAATAATATAGTCCTCTGCGTGTTCCTATTAACATTCGATGCTTTGAGTCTTCTTTTATACAATGTATAAAATTGTGCCCAATTGATAAGGAGTCTTGAAGACGATTTTTGTATACTTTGAAATTTTTCCCGTCAAAACGATTAAGCCCGTCATTCGTTCCAACCCAGATAAACCCTTGGCTATCTTGCATGATTGCCCACACACAGTTGTTAGATAAGCCGTTTTCTTTTTGATAGTTTCGAAAGCAGGAACCTTGCACGTCGAATTGTATTAGACAACAAAGTATTGCCAGGACAAGCGTATGTTTCATAGTTTTATTTTGATTGAAAAACGTAAGCAAAATTAAACATTTTATTTAGAACCTGTTTAATTTTAAAAGTTTGAGATAAAAATAGTGTTTCTTTTTACCTTGAATTTAGTTACCGATTTGAAATAGCATTTATTCAATGGATTAAAAAAACACAGTGGCAAGTTATTAAGAAAATCCTGAATTTGCAAGAAGAAAACAAAAATATGATTTACGTATGAAATGGAATACCATATTTTATTAAAAAAATGGAATGTGAAAGGCGCATATTTCTTTCACTGGTGTAGAATCTATTTTTTTATGGGGCTACCTTCTATTGGGTAGAGAAAATGATAAGATTGATTTATTTCTTTGTTACATTACTTTATTAGTTGTAATATATTTGTCTTTTCTTGTTATATTTTGTTCTTTTTGGTTACTCTTTAATTCCTTTTGTGGATGCTATCTCATTGATATATAGATTATTATATTGATATTGTACTTATGCAGTATATCTTGGGGAATATAAATCGTGAGTTTGTTATCAATTGTTTTTTTTCTGTCGGATATTGTCCTCTGATGAATAAAAAGCCTAATATATTTGTTGCCGGTATTAATCATTAAAAAGTAATATTATGAAAAAAGGAATATTTACTAAAATTCTTTATTTGGTAGCTATCTTATTGCTAGCTACGCAAGATATTTTCGCAGATGTTAGTAATCCACCCCAAACAATCCCTGTTCCCCCAACTCAGGAAGCAGCTTCTGTCAAATCGATTTTTTGTGATGAATATACTGATATTACATCTATTAAAGGCTTTAGTGGGCGAGGAAGCGCTACTGCAACTGTAAAGTCTGTGATGGGGAATGATATGATTTATTTTGATCAGGGTCTTGGCGGATGGTCTTTTGTCGAATTAGGCACTACGATAAATCTTGATGATTGCGAAGCACTTTGCTTTGACATTTATGTAGTTAAAACCGGATTTACTTTAAAAGTTTATTTTGGACAGGGTGCTTCTGTCACAATACCAACACCTTTAGTAGAAGGATGGAATAAAATCGAGATTAAACTGGATGATTACCGAAATTTGCCTGCTGGAAAAATACCTGATCTTACCCAGATAAGTAAAATAGGTTTTATAAATGGCGGTGGATATGATAGGACTGTCTATATTGATAACATTTACGCTTATGGGGATTTAGGCGGCGATAATCCCTCAGTGGATCCGAATGCACCTACGGTGGCTGCTCCTACACCTAAGCATAAAGATACGGATGTAAAATCGATTTTTAGTGATGCCTATGACAACATTACTAATTTAATTTTAAACAATCCCGGCAGCCCGGCAGCGGAAATGGCAGTAGTAACACCTTTTGAAGGCGATAATATGCTTAGGTTCAATTCATTAAACTGGGCCTTGGTTAAATTTGACCCGACTCTAAATCTTGATGGCATGGATTATCTCCATTTTGATGTTTGGGCAGAAAGTACACGTACTATTAAACTCGGTCTTGGTAATTGGTCGTCACAAGCAAACACAGATGCTCTAACCTTAAATGCCGGATGGACAAGTTTTGACATACCGATGAGTGTGTTTAAGAGTGCTGACTTAACTAACATTATTGTTTCTAAAATATTCAGCGGCAATGGCTTTGCTATTACAAGGTTGTATTTTGATAATATATATACGTATAAAGGTGATCCGGTTGGGACACCCATAATATATATAGAACCTGCGCCGGAGCCGATATTAGCCCCTAAAACTGTTAAGTCTGTTTTTACGGACAAATACAACAATATAGCCAATCTTGAAGAAGGTGGTACTGTTGGCCTCACGGATTTTGATCTTGTATACCGTCTTACGGAGGCTGATAAAGTCTTGAGAATATGCTCTCTTGAAGAGATGACACTCCATACAACTGCTACACTTGACTTTAGTGATATGGAGAATATACATTTCAGTATGTATTGTGATGGCGAAGGAGGGAGTGGTACACTTGAAATTGGATTCCAGGCCCAAGGATCGGAAACGGCTTATTATTCCTCGTTATTTCCTGTTCTCAAAACAGACGAATGGAATTATGTGAATATCCCGGTTCACGAGTTGAAAGAAGCCGGACTGGATTGTTCTAAGATAGATAAAATACTTTTCCGTGGCTCGGGTAATATCTATATTGATAATATTTTTGCTTTTAAAGGTGACTATGCTATGGGATTAGGAGAAGAAGGGACTATTTCTGTTGACTGGAATTTGGCATCGGCAGATGATGTTCTTCCTGATAAGGAGAAGGCTTATTTAGGTGTAAATCTGGCGCAAGGTTCAGGGGGAACAGTTCATGGTGTATTTAATACAAACTATTCTTATCCAACATTTAAGGATCTTCACTATTTTAAATCAAAAGGTGTACGGCTTATTCGTTTTCCTTTTCGTTGGGAACGTGTACAACATGAAGTAAATGGACCGTTGGATATGGAACTTGATATGAAAAAGATCAAGGAGGTAATTGCTGAGGCCGAACGTATCGGTATGTATGTGATGCTTGATATGCATGATTATTGTCGTAGGAATGTTGATGGTGTAACTTGTAAGATCAGTGATTCTGGAAAATTGACAAAAGAACATTTAGCTGATGTGTGGAAGAAAATAGCTGTTGAGTGTCAGATGTACAAGAATATTTGGGGATATGATATAATGAATGAACCTTATGGTTTAGATAAGGGCGTATGGTATTCGACAGCACAAGCTGTTATTGATGCTATTAGAACTGTAGATATGCAAACGCCTATAGTAATAGAGGGTGAAAGTTATGCGTCTTCATCTACGTGGCCTTCAACCGGTGGAGGATTAATTGGATTGAATGATCCGGCTAATAATTTGATTTTTCAGGCACATTGTTATTTTGATAAAGATAAAAGTGGGCATTATAATTTGGGAGATTTTGATAAGGAAGTTTCTGATCCACAACAACATATTAAACGTTTGCAACCATTTGTAGAATGGCTGAAAGAACATAATCAACGTGGAATTTTAGGTGAATTTGGGGTACCAGGAAATGATGTTCGCTGGTTGAATTTGCTGGATGAAGTTATTGCTTATCTCAAAGAAAATCGTGTTGCTGCTACATATTGGGTAGCAGGTGGATGGTCATCTAATGATAAGGTAAGTATTCATCCGCTGAAAAACTATACTGTGGAAAGAGCTCAAATGAGAATTTTTGAGAAATACACAAAAGATTATGATAACACTTCGTCAGGAACAGGATGCATTTTACATAATGAATCTGGAGATTTGGAAATTTATTCTGATGTAACAGCTGATCATGTGTACGTTAAAGCGGATAAGGCTATGAAAAGTATTGCCCTGTTTACTATGTCCGGGCAGTGTATAAAGAAGGAAAGTATTGGCTCATCTGAAGCAAGAATTGTAACTGACGGATTAGTTCCGGGTGTATATCTGATCCGGATTCTTATAGAAAACGGAAGTGTTAGGAATTTTAAATTTGTAAAATATTAAAAGATGAAAGTTTCTCATATAATAGGTATTGTTTTATTTTTTTTTATGGCAGGAATGGTTTCTTGTAAGGAAACAGTTAAGCAATCCTTTAAAGAACCATCTGCCTTAAAAGTAAAAAAGAATGTTTTTATTAATGATTCAGGAAAGATTGTTAGATTGTGTGGCGTGAGTTTCTCAGATCCGGATAAGTTGAAAAAAGAGAATCAATGGAATTTACGTTATTTTGAAGAAGCGCGGCGTTGGGGATGTAATGTGATACGTTTACCAATACATCCTTACACATGGCGCTATCGCGGAGTAGAAGATTATCTAAAAATACTGGATCAGGGAGTGGAATGGGCCAGGCAAACCAATATGTATGTTATTATTGATTGGCATGCTATCGGTAATCTGCCGGAAAATGTTTATCCTCATTTTAATTATGCTACCAATTGGGCAGAAACTATAAACTTTTGGAAAATTATAGCTGAACATTATAAGGGTAATTCTACTGTGGCTTTTTATGAGTTGTTTAATGAACCATGTGATCAAGGAAAACCATTGAGTTGGGATGCGTGGCAGCCCCTGATGGAACAGTTGATAGATAGTATCAATATGATTGATGATCAGAAAGTATATTTGGTGGCTGGAATGAATTGGGCTTATTTACTTGATGAAGTCGTGCAAAAACCGGTAGATCGTAATAATGTTGCTTATGTGACACATCCTTATCCTCAAAAGGTAGATGCACCTTGGGAGGATAAATGGGAAAGAAACTGGGGGCATGTCGCTGACCATTATCCGGTGGTGGCTACCGAAATGGGATATGTGGTGAAAGGACAACGTGGTGAACACATTCCATGTATAGGTGATGAAAAATATGGTGAAGCTATTATTAATTATCTTGATAAAAAGGGAATTTCATACACAGTGTGGTGTTTTGATCCTTCTTGGGCACCTGCGCTTTTGGACGATTTTGACTTCAATCTCACACGACAAGGAGAATTCTTTAAAAGAAAGTTACAAATGAAATAGTTGTTTTTACTTACATTAAAATTTATTATTATGAAAAAGTTTTTATTCGTGTTGTTGGCCGTATGGGTTGCTACCACTAATCTTACGGCGCAAGTGGCTTCAGATGTCGTGATTTATAAAGGAACAGATATTGATCCGAATGGAAAGGCGGATGATAATATTTGGAAGGATATTACACCGGTTGATATAACCAACGTTTTTAATTATGAGGAGCCTACGGTAACCTCTTTCTTTAAGATGTTTTACACCGATGAATATATTTATGTCTTGGTTGATGTCACTGATGATGTTCATTATCCGGCTTGGTTGGCCAACGATGTAAAAAATCAATGGAAATATGATAAAGTAGAAATTTATTTTGATATTAACGATAATCTGAAAGATGGGCAAGGGCCTGCTTACATTGATGGTGTAATGGCACCTGGACATTACCAAATAGCACCTGCATTGACAGAAGAAGGTTATGGAGAACCATTTGTAACAGAGGGAGTATTATATGGGACTATGAGTGATATGGCTACAGTTTGTTATGATATGAAGCCCGACGGAAAAGGATATGTTGTAGAGTGCCAGATCCCTATTTATGCATTTGTTAATGATAAAGGCGAAGAGCTGGATGTAGATAAACTTACTTCTTTACCTCAAGGTATGGGCTTCGATGTAATAATTGTTGATAATGACAATGATGGCAAAGGACGTAAAAGAGCTGTTTGGAAGAATATCGGACCTACTGAACCTTATAATAATATGGATGCCTGCGGTGTAATAACTTTTAGTACAGCTACTCCTTCCGGGTTATCTCAAACAGATACATCCTCTGTTTATGTTCACTATGATAAACGAGCGGAAACAGTTGCTGTTAAAGGTGATTGTAGTAGAGTTGTATTTATCGCTGCCTCTGGTTCAGAAGTGAAAACTGCTGAAACAAATATTTCGGAAATAGATGTGACTGATTTACAATCTGGTTTGTACCTTCTTAAATTATATTATGGTGACCATTTGCTGAAAGTGGTTAAGATCGTTAAATAATCTAATACTAAAGTTTATGAGAGAAAGTAGTTTAATACAGAAAGTTTGTTATAGTGCTTCTCGTAAAACATTTTTTTATTGTAAAATTACATTGTTGATATTATTGGGTGGGTTAATTCAATTGAATAGTACATATGTGTATGCGCAAAAAAATGTAAGTGAGGAGAAGGATAAAGGCGGGACAATTACAGGTAATGTAAGGGATGTAAACGGTGAACCGATTATTGGTGCTTCAATATTAGTAAAGGGCACAACGGCAGGTACTACAACTAACTTAGATGGATATTATACATTAAGTAATGTTGCTTCAAATGCAGTATTGATTATAAGCTATATTGGCATGAATACTCAGGAGGTGCATATTAAAGGAAAAGATCTGATAAATGTGACATTGGAAGATGCCTCCATTGGTATAGATGAAGTAGTTGTTGTAGGATATGGTACGCAAAAGAAGGTAAATCTAACAGGCGCTGTGTCAGCTGTAAAAGTGGATGAACAATTGGCAAGTCGTTCATTAACAAGTACATCATTGGCTTTGCAAGGGAAAGTGCCAGGATTATCAATAACGCAGAATTCTGGTATGGCTGGTCGTAATGATGTTAAAATGCTTGTTCGAGGAATGGGAACGGTGAATAATGCTGATCCGTTAGTTGTCGTTGACGGTATGCCTGATGTTGATATCGATCGTATTAATATAGATGATATTGAAAGTGTTTCTGTACTGAAAGATGCTTCATCCTCTGCTATTTATGGTTCGCGTGCGGCCAATGGTGTTATTTTGATTACTACTAAATCCGGGCATGAATCAGCCCCCAAAATAAATGCTTCGGCTTCTTATACTATAGGTACTCCTACCCATGCATGGGAGTTTATGGCAGATTATCCACGGTCACTGACTTTGTTGCAACGTGATGCTGCTGTTTCTACTTTACCTGGTAATATAAGGTTCAAGGATGGTACTATCGATCAGTGGATGGCATTAGGAATGATCGATCCAGTTCGTTATCCGAATACTGATTGGTATGATGTTATTTTAAGAAATTCACAAGTTCAGAAATATAATCTTTCTGCGTCAGGGGGAAATAAAGTTTCTAACTTTTATATTTCTCTCGGAGTTATTGACGAGAAAGGTCTTCTTATTAATAATGATTATACTCGTTATAATTTGCGTGTGAATTATGATGCTAAAATTCGTTCGAATATGCATGTAGGAGTAAAAATTGCAGGTAATTGGTCGGATCTGCAGTATGCATTAACCAGTAATTTTGATGGTACTATCGATGCCAATGAAATGAGATATGCTATTGCGGGAGTAACACCTTATGATCCTATTACAGGATATTACGGAGGAGTGATGGCTTATGGTGAAGACCCTCAGATTTTTAATCCTTATAGTGCTTATAATACGCAGCTTACACAGAAAGAGAGACAGGAATTGAATGGTAATGTCTATTGGGATTGGAGTCCGGTAAAAGGATTGACTGCACGTTTGGACTATTCTTTGAATTATGGTAATGATTTTAGGTATCAGGCAGATACTCCTAATCGTGCTTATAACTTTCAAACGAATGATTTTGGTGCTCGCTATTTCGTAGAAGATAATGCTCCGATTTATAATTATACCAATAATAGCTATAAAACTCAGTTTAGTGCACGGTTAAATTATGATATTACCTTTTGTAAACATCATACGCTGAATGCTATGTTTGCTTTTAGTGAAGAGTATTGGCATACTCGTTATCAGATGTCAGGACGCAATGATCGTTTGCATTCATCTCTTCATGAAATTGATGCAGCTCTTACAGAGAAACAGTACACGGGAGGGAATTCAAGTGCTGAAGGATTGGTTTCTTATATCGGGCGTATCAATTATGCGGCGTATCAACGCTATTTATTTGAATTCAACTTGCGTTGTGACGGTTCATCTAAATTTCTTGACGGTTCTAAATATGGATATTTCCCATCAGCTTCAGTGGGATGGATTTTTTCAGAAGAGCCATTCATTAATAAATATGTGAAAGGATGGCTAAATCATGCTAAGTTGCGTGTATCTTATGGTGTGTTAGGAAATAATAGTGGTGTGGGACGCTACGAACAACAGGAGACTTTGACTACCAATAATTATATGATTGATGGCAAGATATTGAAAGGGTATGTCAATAAGAAAATGGTAAATCGTGATTTGAGTTGGGAAGAAACATCAGTTACCAATATCGGGTTGGATATGAAGTTTTTTAATAATCGTTTATCGGTTGAACTTGATTACTATGACCGGCTAACTAGTGGTATGATTCGGCCTTCAGATATGTCTGTTCATCTGACAGGTGCGTATTCTGCTCCTCGTAAAAATATTGGTGAGCTGCGAAATAAAGGAGTAGAGGCCAACATTGTCTGGCGTGGAAGGGTTAATGAGTTTAATTATACTGTGAATGCTAATGCTTCTTATAATGCTACAGTACTGGAAAAGTGGAATGAGTATTTAGGGCGTAATCAGAAAAACAGCAATGATTATGTATTTATCAACATGCCATATAACTATGTATATGCCTATGAAGCTATTGGTATTGCACAAAGTTGGAATGATGTGTATAATGCTACTCCACAAGGTGCTCAACCGGGAGATTTATTATATAAAGACTTGAATGGTGATGGGAAGATTGATGATAATGATATGAAGGCTTTTCCACGCATTCAACGTGATCGTCCCACTACAAACTTTGCATTAAGTGGTAATTTTGAGTGGAAGGGATTTGATCTTTCTATAATGTTCCAGGGAGCTGCTGGCCGTAAAACATTTTGGTTAACTGCCAATAATAATCCCGATTTGCAAGAAGCGCGGCAAGCTACTACTTGGGATCATTGGACTAAACCTTGGTCGTTGGAGAACAGAGGAGGGGAATGGACTCGTTTAGGGGGAGCAAATAATCGAAAAGAATCTACCTTTTGGTTGGATAATCTGGCTTATTTGCGTCTGAAAAATCTGCAATTAGGATATACTATTCCTCAAAACCGGTTAAAAAAAATCGGACTTAGTTCTATCAGAATGTATGTATCTGCAGATAATCTGGCTACAATTACTAAATTTCGTGGATTAGATCCTGAAAAAGAAGGTAATATAAATGATGGTTATCCTCTGGTGAAATCGTTCACTTTTGGTATTAATGTAGGTATTTAAATTTAATATCATGAAAAATAGAAGAAATTATATATTGGGTATATTACTGGGTGGAGCATCAATACTTTTAATGGGGTGTGTAAATAGTCTTTTGGACCAAATTCCTACAACTGAATTAGGTAATACGGAATTTTGGCAAACAGAAGAGGATGCAACGAATGGCTTAATGGGGGCGTATGCTGATGTACGTGGTCTTTTTAGTAGAGATTATTATTTTGATGGGCAAGGTGAGTATGTCCGCGTCAGAGATGGTAGCGGTAGTTTGAGTAATACTACTACCAATATAACACAGGGGGCTGCTTATAAAGGAGGATGTTATTTTCCTGATCCGTCTTACCGTTTTGGAGCAAAGTTCGATACGTATTATAAGTTCTGTTATGGTGGCATACATCGGGTCAATTATGTGATAGAGAATACACTGAAAATGATTCCGAATGCCAAAACAGAAGAATCGAAGAAGAAGCTTGAAACCGTTATTGGTGAAGCCAGGTTGTTAAGAGGAATGATTTATTTTCGATTGATTTCTATGTGGGGTGATGTACCGTATATAGATCATGTGGTGTACAATCAAATGGAGATGGATAAAATAGTACGTACTTCCATTGCGAAAATCAAAGATTATATTATTGAAGATTTTAATTATGCTTTTGAGAAACTTCCAGTAAAATCAGAGCAGATAGGGCGGGCATCTAAGCCTGCAGCTTTAGCGTTTAAAGGTAAACTCGAACTTTATTGGGCTTGTTGGAATCATTTCGGATGGCCGGAACTTGATACTTTTACTCCAAGCGAAGAGGAGGCGAGAAAGGCGTATAAGGCTGCTGCTGATGATTTCCATGCAGTAATTAATGACTATGGATTAAATTTGTTTAGGAATGGTGAACCTGGTGAATGGGGAGAACTGGGTGATGCAAATGTACTACCTAATTACTTCTATTTGTTTCTTCCTACTACAGGTAACGTCAATACTGATGGTGAAATTATTTTTGCATTCACTCATGGAGGACCAGGAACTGGACAAGGGGAATCATTGATGCGTGATTTCGCAGGGCGTAACATTCAGAATTCTCAGTGTTGGGTGACACCTACATTTCGTTTAGCAGATCGTTATCAATCTACTGTAACAGGTGATTTCACAGATCCGTTGATTCCAATGAACCCGAATGCGCCAAATGCAAGAACTACTAAAAATTCAGCAGTGAATCCGGAAAGTTATTTGAATCGTGATTATCGTATGAAAGCATCAATGTTGTGGGATTATGAAATGATCCAAGGATTAGCATCTTTAAAGAAAACAGATTGGGTACCATTTATATATAAATCATGGAATGCAAAAGTTACAATTGACAGGAAACAGTATACATCGTATAATACCGATGGTACAAACTCTGGATACGTTTTCCGTAAATTTGTTCGTAACTACGAAGGTGCAGATCGTGGTGAAGGTGACTATAACTGGCCGGTAGTTCGTTTGGCTGATGTCTATCTGATGTATGCGGAAGCGACAAATGAATTGTACGGACCACAGCAGGATGCTATTGCTTTGGTTAACAGAATCCGGCATAGGGGGAATTTACCTCCTTTGGCCTCTGACAAGATTTCTGACAAAAAAGCCTTCTTCGACGCTATCGAGCAGGAACGTATTATAGAACTGATAGCTGAAGGACATCGCGCTTTTGACTTGCGTAGATGGAGAGCTATTGAAAGAGTGTGGGGGGAACCGGGATCAGAAGAGGTTTGGATGGGTGATACACACAGTGATAAAGTATATAGCTGGTATAAGAATTTGAATGAGAGATTGTATCAACAAGCTTATATTTTTCAGATTCCACCTAAAGAACGTGATCGTAATCCGAACTTAACTCAAAATACTCCTTGGCTATAATAGCCAGAAGGCCTATAAAGAATGTTGAATTCAAATTAATATTGAAAGTAATGAAAAAATATATAGTTATTTTTTTTATAGTATTAACCTGGATCGGATGTACAAATTTTCCGATTGATGAAGATGGATTGTTAATTACCGAACGTTCAGAATGTTATGTAAGTAGTTTCGAACTTTTGGGCGTTGATTATCAGACTGTGAGACATGGAGCAGCCGTTATTGATACGATGAAGCAAACCATTCATGTGGAAGTACTGTATGGTACTGATCTGAAGAATCTTTATCCTCAGTTTTCTTTGGTAACAGATGCTAAATTGGAACCTAAGATAGAAGGGAAAGTTGACTTTTCGGATTTGGCAAATCCTAAGCAATATACGGTTATTTCGGGTAATAGAAAAGTTCGGAAAATATATACAGTTTATGTTAGTGTACAACAGAAATAAAATGAATACGATGAAGTCTATTGAATATTATTTTTTAATGGTTATCGTTGGTTTATGTTTCGTTTTTACATCTTGTGAGAATGAATACGAGGTACCTGCGGCTGGAACAACTTTACAAAATGATTGTATAAAGCGTTCATTGGGACCTAATCTGGTGGGGGCGAAAATAGAATTTGCTTATGCTATGGCACTTCCTCCTTCTCAAGGAAAGCTGATTTCTGCAAAGGTCAAGGCTTCTATTGCCGGAGCAGACGGTACTTATCTGGAACACAGATCGTTTTATACGGATCAGGGAGGAGATGATAAAGGAGTTGAGATTGGTAGCCCGTCAGTAACAGAAGGAATGATGACGGAAGTTACATTTACGAAAGATACATGTGCAGCAACGTTACGTTACTATTATGTGATTCCTGAAGAAGCTCGTGGTAAGAATATCTCTTTTAGTTTTTATGCGACAGACAGTAATGGTAGAAGTGTCTCATACGACATGGGGACATATTTTATATCTAATATGGATATAAAACTTGATATGATAATTCCTACGGATAGTTATCTTTCTATCTCGGATATGGCAGTGTATACCAATGAGAATATGCCAACTAAAGCGGACAAGATTGATTTGGTATATCTATATCGTAGGATTTCCGGGATTGATTTTTTGCATGCATTAGTTTCACCAGGAGTCGGCTCGGATTATTTACCAGAGATTGTTTTGCCGGAAGGAGTGAATCGGATGACATCATTACAAAGAACTTTTGGAGCTATTGACCAACAACTTGCTCGTGATCAATATGGAACATTTATTGATGATTTGGATTTCTATCAGATGAATTTTAGTAATGCTTCCAATTTTATTGTTAACATAAAGAAAGATGCAGGAACATGGGTTGAAACTGCTGATGGAATATATCGTGCTTTTATTTATGTCAATAAAGTGGATAATGCAAAAAAAACAATGACAATTAGCGTTAAACGATTGCGAGTGAAATAATCGTTTTTTCAAAATTTATATGTGAGACACTAAGGTGAAGTATACTTGTTATGGAACCTTAGTTGTCTCATGTAACCCCTTTTTCTATTCTCATTTTTAATAGGTTTGTAATTTAATATAAATAATATGGCATTGAAAAGTGTTCGTTTATTCTCTCTGTTTATTCTATTGGGTATTACTTTATACTCTAAAGCTCAGAATCTCCGGATCGATGGATATAAGGGGATTTGGTATACAATTGGCCAAAAGTCGGAGTATGGAGACAAATATTCTGGTGGATTGGCTACTTATACAGCTAATCATACTCCTGTGGCTATCTATGCCTCAAAAGTTGATAAAACCTTTTTTGTTTATGGAGGGACCACCAGTGAAAAAGATAAGCATTTACTGATTATGATTTCTTGTTATGATCATAAAAGTGGAACATTGGCCCGCCCAGTTGTTGTGTGTGATAAGATGGGAGTGGATGATCCTCATGATAATGCTTCTCTTACTATAGATAGCGATGGATTTATTTGGGTATTTGTAAGTGGGAGGAATGTTAGTCGTCTGGGACAAGTATACAAAAGTACAATGCCATATTGTATTGATCATTTTGAGAAAAAGTATCAATCGGTAATAACTTATCCTCAGCCTTGGTATATAGAAGGTAAGGGATTTATTCATCTTTTTACGAAGTATACTGCTGAACGTACGTTTGGTAGAGAACTTTATTGGTCGACGAGTCCTGATGGAATAAACTGGGCTCCGGATAAGAAATTAGCTGGTATGGGAGGACATTATCAGCTTAGTAATGTATGGAAGAACAAAGTTGTTACTGTTTTTAATTATCATCCTGACGGAGGAGCAGATTCTCGGACTAATGTTTATTTGGTTCAGACAGAAGATATGGGACAAACCTGGCAAACAGTGGATGGTGTGACATTAACTACTCCATTGACTTCTCCGCAAAGTGCAGCTTTGGTATATGATTATCAAAAAGAGAATAAATTAGTGTACTTGAATGATTTGAATTTTGATAAAGATGGTAATCCTATTATTCTGGCAGTTATAAGTAAACATTATCAACCGGGCCCCAAAGGAGATCCCCGAGAATGGGTTGTACTTCACAGAAAAAACGGACAGTGGTACTCACATGTGTTATGCTCTTCTTCTCATAATTATGATATGGGGTCTATTTATGTAGATAATGATGTCTGGACAGTGATTGGACCGACAGAGGATGGACCGCAAAAATTTGGTACCGGAGGAGAAATTGCTTTGTGGAAAAGTTGGGATGAAGGCCAACACTGGACTAAAGTAGCAAATGTTACTAAGAATAGCCCACGAAACCATTCGTATGTTCGTCGTCCTTTATATGCTCATAATGATTTTTATGCATTTTGGGCAGACGGGAATGCTGATAGTATGTCTGTGTCAAAACTTTATTTTACAGACAAAAATGGGAGTCAGGTATACGAAATGCCCTATCGGATGAAAACTGATTATGAAAAACCAATTGCAGTATATAATCAGAATTCGTATCAACCATTTGGTGTGAATTTGGCATGTGCAGAATTTGATGAAGCAAATTTACCAGGTAAATATGATAAGCATTATACTTATCCGAAAGTAGAAGAATTGGATTATTTTAAAGATAAAGGGTTGAAACTGATTCGTTTTCCTTTTAAGTGGGAAAGGATACAGCATGAGTTGAATGGTGAACTTAATTCTGTAGAGCTGAAACGGATTAAAGATTTTGTAGGTGAGGCAGAGAAAAGAAGTATAAGCGTGATTCTTGATTTACATAATTATGCACGACGTTATCACCAAGGAGTGAAATGTATTATTGGTACTAATGGGGTAACCTTAGATCACTTTGCAGATTTTTGGCGGCGTTTTGCCATGGAAATGAGTTCATTCTCCAATATCTATGGCTACGGATTAATGAATGAGCCTCATGATTTAGGGAGTTCGGTTTCCTGGTTTCAAATGGCACAGAAAGGTATTGAGGCAATAAGAAAAAGTGATCAAGAACGACCAATAATTATTGGGGGGGACGATTGGAGTTCTGCGGAGAGATGGGTAGAGAAGAGTGATACATTGAAATATTTAAAGGATCCTGTGAATAATTTGATTTATGAGGCGCATGTTTATTTTGATGCGGATGCTTCGGGAAGTTATAAAGGATCATATGATGCGGAGAAAGGATCTCCTACACGAGGGATAGAAAGGGTTCGGCCGTTTGTTAATTGGCTTAAAAATAATCAGTTAAAAGGGCTTGTTGGTGAATATGGTGTTCCGGATGACGATGAGCGTTGGTTGGTCACTATGGATAACTTTTTAAATTATCTACAGAGCGAAGGTGTGAATGCTACCTATTGGGCAGCAGGTCCATGGTGGGGTAAATATCCTCTTAGCCTTACACCAAAAGGTGGGAAAGATGCTCCGCAAATGAAGATAGTAGAAAAATATCTTACTACCAGTTATCGGCATTGGGTAGATGGAGCACTTGCTAAAGCCGAAAAACAGGCTTTATTGATGGCCAGACATCTGAAAGATAAAGAAGGTAAATTACCGCGCTCTTTGAACTCTAATGGAGAGCTAGTGACCTCTTCTTCTGATTGGTGGTGTAGTGGCTTTTTCCCTGGTGTATTGTGGTATTTGTATGAAAATAATAAGGGTAGTGAAGAACTGTTTGATTATGCTAATTTATATACTAAACGTATTGAAAAGGAACAGTTTAACACGAGTACCCATGATTTGGGGTTTATGCTGTATTGTAGTTATGGGAATGGATTTAGATTGAATCCGACATCTGAATCAGAGGGAGTTCTTATTAACGGTGCACACGCTTTATCTGCAAGGTATAATCCGGTTGTGAAGTGTATCCGTTCCTGGAATAAATGGCGTGATTATTCTTATCCTGTAATTATAGATAATATGATGAATCTGGAGATGTTAATGTGGGCTTATAAGAGAACGGGAGACGATACTTTTAAGAATATAGCCATTTCTCATGCGAATACGACGAAATTGCATCATTTTCGAGAGGATTATAGCTCCTATCATGTGGTTGCTTATGATTTGAAAAGTGGTAAAGTGTTGCAGCGAGGGACTGATCAGGGATATGGTGACGATAGTTCTTGGGCACGTGGACAAGCATGGGCACTTTATGGGTATACGATGATGTATCGTGAGACAGGAAATGAAGATTATTTGAATTTAGCATGGCATATCGCAGATTTTATACTGAATCACCCACATCTGCCGAAAGATAAAATTCCATATTGGGATTTTGATTCTCCTGGTATACCTGATGATTATAGAGATTCTTCGTCTGCTGCTATTATCGCTTCCGCTTTGTTGGAATTGAGTAAATATTCGGAGGGTCATCGCCGTGAAAGGTACTACACAGTAGCGGAACAGCAACTTCGTATGCTTGCTTCGGATGAGTATATGGCTGAAGTAGGAACAAATGGTTTTTTTATATTAAAACATGGAGTAGGAAATATTCCTCAGAATTCAGAATTGGATGCTCCTTTGAGTTATGGTGATTATTATTTCATAGAGGCTCTTTTGCGGTATCGAAATTATTAAAAACAGAGAACATATGAGAACTGTTTTTCTTTTGATATTCTTTTTACTTTTTCAGGGGGAATTAAATATGTATGCACAAGTATTACCTTCACATCCCCGTATATTAATGTCTGGTGAGGAGGAGATAGAGATAAAAGAAGCTTTATTTAAGGATACTCTTTGGACTGGTTTACATCGAAATTTCCTCAAAGAATGTAATAATCTGCTTAATCGACCATTGTTGGAAAGGAAAAAGGTAGGTATGCGGTTATTAGCTACTTCTCGGGAAGCTCTTCGAAGAATATTATTTTTGTCTTATGCGTATCGTATTACTGGAAATGAAACATATTTTCAACGTGCAGAGGAAGAATTACTTACTGTTTGTCGTTTTTCTGATTGGAATCCATCTCATTTTCTGGATGTAGCTGAAATGGTCTTAGGAGTTGCCATTGGTTTTGATTGGTTGTATACCAGATTATCGGCTGATTCACGCAGAATCATTAGTGAAGCTATCATGACGAAAGGACTCTTACCTGCACAGGATGAGAGATATAATTGGTATTTGAAAGCAAATCATAATTGGAATCAAGTATGTAATGCAGGTATAGCAATTGCTGCTTTGGCGGTTTATGAACAAAATCCGGAAATGTGTAGATCTCTTATTCGGCAGGCAGTAGAATCTGTAAAGCTACCTATGGCTGAATATGCACCTGACGGGGCATATCCTGAAGGGTATTCATATTGGAGGTATGGAACAATTTTTAATGTTCTTTTATTGGGAACCCTGGAGAAAGTTGGTGATTGGGATTTGCTGCCAGCTTTGTCGTCAGGTTTTATGAATACCCCTTATTATTATGAGCAGATGGTTGGTCCAACCGGGTATAGTTTTAATTATGCAGATTGTGGTGATGAGCATGGGTTAGCACCTGTTATGTTTTGGTTTGCAAAGAAAACTGGGGATCTTTCTTTATTATGGACAGAAAAAAGCTTCATACAAAAAGATAAATGTTCTGGCTATTGGGCAAATAGACTGTTTCCGCTAATATTTTTATGGGGTAGAAATATAGAAATAGACAAAATTGTTCCTCCTGAAAAGATGATGTGGATAGGAGAGGGCATTACACCAGTTGCATTGATGCGTACTTCTTGGACTGATAAAAATACTTTGTATGTGGGCATTAAAGGAGGAACTTCCAGTAGTAATCGTAATCATTCACATATGGATGTTGGATCCTTTGTGATGGATGCTATGGGGATACGATGGGCTATGGATTTGGGAATGCAAGACTATGAATCTTTGGAATCGAAAAAAATGCAAATCTGGAGTAATGAACAACATTCGGAGCGTTGGAAGGTTTTCCGTTATAATAATTATGCTCATAATACCCTTACCATTAATAATAAACTACATGATGTAAAAGGGTATGCGCATTGGAAATCGTTTGTTGATAGTGAGGGTTTGAAGTCTGCAACGATTGACTTGACTACTATTTTTAAGGATGAACTGCTCTTTTGTCAAAGAGAAATTGCGATGGTAAACGGCGCTTATGTAGTGGTGAGAGATAGTGTGGAAACAGATGCTACAAAGCAAGCTCTTTTACGTTGGACAATGTTGACAAGAACTCAGGTAAGAGAGATACAGAAGGATGGCTTTATACTGGAGCAAGATGGGAAAGGATGAATGTGAAAATTAAAAGTCAGAATCAGGTTCAAATAAAAAAATGGTCTGCACAATCTGGTAATAGTTATGACGCTCCAAACCCTAATGTTGTTTTGATAGGATTTGAAGCTATTATTCCGGCTGAGGAGGAAGTGGCCTTTGAAACAGTTCTATGCCCGGAACAATTGGTTAATTAGTATAGGTTTAAAAAATATCATAGAATAATATGAAAATACGATTTTTTTTCTTGTTAATATGTTTTCTATCCGCTGGCTATTCTTGGCGCCTGCATGCAAAAATTGTATTACCCGCTATGTTTACGGACAATATGGTATTACAACGACAAACTGAAGTAGCTTTTTGGGGAACGGCTACTCCGAGGTGTACTGTAACAATTAAAACTTCTTGGAACAATAAAGAGTATTTGGTTAATTCATCAGATAAAGGTGAGTGGCGGACAAGAATATCTACTCCTCAGGCAGGTGGTCCATATTATATTATTGTCTCAGATGAAACGAGCATTCGTTTGGATAATGTATTAATTGGTGAAGTTTGGCTTTGTGCCGGACAGTCTAATATGGAGATGCCTATCGGAAGTTGGGGGAAAATAAATAATTATGAAGCAGAAATTCGTTTGGCTCAATGTCCCGAAATACGTGTTTTGCATGTTGAACGTGCTGCTAGTTTGTCACCACTCAGTGATTTGAAGAAGGTACGTAAGGGTACTTGGCAGGTTTGTTTGCCAGAGTTTGCAGCAAACTTTTCTGCCGTTGCGTATTTTTTCGCTAAGAATCTTCATCGCCATTTAAATGTTCCTATTGGAGTAATTACGGCTTCGTGGGGAGGGACTATTGCAGAATCGTGGATTAGTAAAGAAGCAATAACCCGGATAACTGATTTAGATAGTTGTGAAAAGGATACTCTCAAAGAATATTCCGTTGATAGAGATGGTCCTAATATCCATTCTGTACTTTTTAATGCAATGATTCATCCTATCATTCCTTATGCTGTAAAGGGAATCATTTGGTATCAAGGTGAATATAATTGTGCCCGTGCAGAGCAGTATAAAGATATATTTCCGCTCTTGATTACTGATTGGCGTAAACAATGGAAACAAACGTTGCCCTTTTATTTTGTACAGTTACCTAATTTTGGAGAAAGAAATGAGGAGCCGACTGGTGCACAATGGGCTGAATTAAGAGAAGCTCAATTTGAAACGTTGTGTATGGCTAATACTGGGATGGCAGTAACTATAGAATTGGGAGAAGCCAAGAACGTACATCCCAAAAGAAAGAAAGAGGTTGGTGACAGGTTGGCATTAATAGCAAGGGCTAAGACTTATGGAGAGGATATTGTTTATTCCGGGCCTCTGTATAATTCATATATCATTGAAAATAATCAGGTGAGGATTAAGTTTGATCACGTTGATGGCGGGCTAAAGATTAAAGGAGGGGATTCGATAAAAGGTTTCTCAATAGCTGGTCCGGATCACAAGTTTTATTGGGCAGAGGCTGAAATAGATGGAGAAGAAGTAGTGGTTAGTTCTCCTAATGTTCCTTATCCACTTGCAGTGAGGTATGCTTGGGCTGCTAATCCAGAATGTAATTTGTATAACGGAGCTGATTTACCAGCCTCACCGTTTAGGACAGATCATTGGAAATAAAGTATGGTGCTGTTTTAAATTTTGATAGTATGAAAAATGTATTGTTAGGTTCTGATAATAAGGAAATTAGTTGTCAGTGTAATGATTCGTCTGTACGTCTTGAATTACCGTCGCTGAATATAAATGAGCTTCCGTGTTTAAATGCCTGGGTGTTGAGACTGGACAATGCTTTGAAATAAATGATAGAGGGTTTTGTACAACTATTATAAATATTGAAAGTAAAAATAAATTTGATGGATTATCATTCTTTTCTTTCTTGTATTGATTTTACTATTGTTGCCGTTTACTTGGGAGTATTGGTCTTTATAGGATTTCATTTGAAGCGTCGCGCATCTCAGAATCTGGAATCATATTTGTTGGGAGGTAAACATATCCCATGGTATTTGTTGGGATTATCTAATGCCTCTGGTATGTTTGATATTTCTGGTACTGTATGGCTGGTTGGTATAACTATTGTATATGGACTTAAGAGTATCTATATACCTTGGCTTTGGCCTGTTTTTAACCAAATATTTCTGATGGTTTATTTATCGGCTTGGTTACGTCGTTCCAATTGTACGACAGGAGCAGAGTGGATTCGCTTTCGTTTCGGAACGGATAATGGTGCTGTGACCTCTCATTGGATTATTGTTGTGTTTGCTATTTTGGTTGGACTGGGCATGTTGGCTTACGGTTTTATTGGTATGGGTAAATTTGTGGAGATATTTATGCCATTAAAAAGCGTCTTCCCTTTTTTGTCTTTTCTTCCTGATGCATATATTCCTCATGTCTGGGGTGTTATTTTTACTCTGTTTGCAGTATTCTATGCTTTGATGGGTGGAATGATGAGTATTGTTTGGGCAGATGTGGCACAATACATCATTATGGGTTTAGCTTCCGTGGCTGTAGCTATTATTGCGATATTACATTTAGATATCATTGAGTTTTCTTCGTGGTTACCAAATAGTTGGTTTTCTCCGTGGTTTGGGCAAGAGTTAAATATGACTTGGACAGGTAAGTTTGTTGAGTTTAACAATAAAATAGGTAGTGATGGTTACCAGCTTTTCAGCCTTTTCTTTGGATTAGTTCTTTTGAAAGGTGTATTAGCTAGCGTTGCTGGCCCGGCTCCTACTTATGATATGCAAAAAATACTGTCAACTCGTTCTCCTCGTGAAGCAGCTTTGATGAGTGGCTCGGTCACATTGGTATTGATGCCGGTTCGTTATATAATGATTACAGGCTTTGCCATATTAGGGCTTATTTTGTTTAATCAAATACAGGGGCAAATTACTACTCCTGCCGGTGTGATTGATTTTGAGTTAGTTCTTCCGGCAGTAATTAATCACCCTTGGATTCCAGCTGGAATAACTGGGTTGATTCTTGCTGGATTACTGGCTGCATTTATGTCTACTTTTGCAGGAACTCTAAATGCAGTTCAGGCATATATTGTTAATGATATTTATATAAAGTATTTTAAGAAAGATGCGACACCCGTACAAGCCAATCGTGCAAATATTGTTGTGGGTTTAATTGTTGTCGTTGTCAGTATTTGTTTTGGAGTATTAGCACAAGATGTGAATAGTGTGTTGCAATGGATTACTAGTGCATTGTATGGTAGCTATATTGCGGCGAATATCTTAAAATGGCATTGGTGGAGATTTAATGGACGTGGTTTTGCCTTAGGTATGGCTGCAGGCATGATTCCGGCATTGATTCTTCCGGTAGTTCCTTACTTTGATGGAGTGTTACCTTTATACTATTTTCCGATTATTTTTATTTGCTCCATTGTTGGATGTGTATGGGGAACTTATTCAGTACCTCCTACCGATTTAGAGGTTTTGAAAGAGTTTTATAAAACAACTCGTCCATGGGGGATTTGGAAGCCTATTGATGTACTTGTTAAAGCTGAAACTCCTGATTTTAAGGAAAATTCTGATTGCTGTAGAGATCTTATTAATGTTGGAGTTGGGATTATCTGGCAGACAGCTCTGGTGGCGTCGTCGATTTATCTCGTTTTACAGCAATTCATTTATTTTATTGTAGCAGTTATTATTGTTATAATTACTTCAGTAATATTAAAAAGGAATTGGTTTAATAAACTGGAAAATTGAATTTAATAAATAATATTATAGATTATGAAATTTGGATTTTTTGATGACGATAAGCGTGAATATGTGATTACAACCCCACGAACTCCATGGCCATGGATTAACTATTTAGGAACAGAAGATTTCTTTAGCTTGATTTCTAATACAGGAGGCGGATATACGTTTTGTAAGGATGCAAGATATAGGCGTATTACACGATATCGTTATAATAATGTACCAATAGACGACGGAGGGAAATATTTTTATATCAATGATGGGGAAAATATATGGAGTCCGGGCTGGAAACCTTGTAAAACAGAGCTGGATAAATATATTTGCAGGCATGGATTGAACTATACGGTTATTACTGGGGCTAAAAATGGTCTCGAGGTAGAGGTCTTGTATATGGTACCATTGCATACATGGGCAGAAGTTCAGAAGGTTACGTTGAAGAATACAACAAATCAAATAAAACGATTTAAAGTATTTTCGTTTGTTGAATGGTGTCTGTGGAATGCTCAAAGTGATATGGAAAATTTCCAGCGTAATCTTTCCTTAGGTGAGGTGGAGGTAGAAAACTCAATTCTATTTCATAAAACAGAGTATAGGGAACGACGGAATCATTATTCTTATTATTCGGTGAATGTACCCATAAATGGTTTTGAAACGGATCGTGAATCATTTTTAGGAATGTACAATGGTTTTGATCAGCCTCAGGCGGTAACTCAAGGAAGGGCAAGTAACAGCATAGCACATGGTTGGTCGCCAATAGCGTCTCATTATATTGAAATTGAATTGAATCCGGGAGAGTTAAAAGATTTGATCTTTGTTTTAGGTTACGTTGAGAATGGTGAAAGTGAGAAGTGGGATGAGGAACAAAAACTAAATAAAAAGTGTGCATATGAAATAATTGATAGATTTAATACTGTTGATTCTGTAGACCGGGCTCTTAATGAATTAAAAGAGTATTGGGACTATTTACTGAGTGCATATGTACTGGAATCACCGGATCCGAAACTCAACCGAATGGTGAATATCTGGAATCAGTACCAGTGCATGATAACTTTCTGCTTTTCTCGTTCTGCCTCGTACTTTGAGAGTGGTATAGGGCGTGGCATGGGGTTTAGAGATTCTAACCAAGACTTAATTGGCTTTGTTCATCAGATCCCAGAACGAGCTCGTCAGCGTATTATTGATATTGCATCAACACAATTTTCTGATGGTGGTTGTTATCACCAGTATCAACCTCTGACGAAAAAAGGAAATAATGAGATAGGACAAGGGTTTAATGATGATTCTATGTGGCTGATTTTTGGCACTGTACATTACTTAAAGGAAACGGGCGATTTTTCCATCTTACATGAACAGGTTCCTTTTGATAATCAGAAAGGATCGGAAGCTTCACTCTTCTTCCATCTTCAAGTTTCTTTTGAGCATATTGTGAATAATTTAGGGCCTCATGGTTTGCCTTTAATAGGGCGGGCAGACTGGAATGATTGTTTAAATTTAAATTGTTTCTCAAGTAATCCGGATGAGAGTTTTCAAACTACGGAAAATAAATCGGAGGGTACAAAAGCTGAGAGTTTAATGATAGCTGGATTGTTTGTAATGTATGGACGAGAATATGCAAGACTGTGTAAGATATTAAATAAGAATATTGAGGCAGAAAAGGCATACAAGCATGTGGATGAGATGGTTGAGGCGGTGATGAAATATGGATGGGATGGCAATTGGTTCTTACGGGCCTATGATTATTGGGGGCGGAAAATCGGTTCGGAGGAGAATGAAGAAGGGAAAATCTTTATAGAATCGAATGGTTGGTGTACAATGGCTCAGATCGGATTAGAAGAGGGAATGGTGGAAAAGGCTTTGGATGCGGTGAAAGAAAGATTGGATTGCCAGTATGGTATAGTATTGAACAACCCGGCTTTTTCAAAGTACTATAAAGAGTATGGGGAGATATCGACTTATCCTGAAGGATACAAGGAAAATGCTGGAATATTTTGCCATAACAATCCATGGATTATGATAGGTGAAACCATTCGTGGACGCGGAGATAACGCTTGGGAATATTATAAAAAAATATGTCCAGCTTATCTTGAGGGTATCAGTGAACTTCATAAAATGGAACCTTATGTTTACTCTCAAATGATAGCTGGAAAAGATGCTTATAAACCTGGTGAGGCGAAAAACTCATGGTTAACAGGAACAGCTTCTTGGAATTATTTTGCCATAACGCAATATATTTTAGGTATCCGGCCAGAGTATGACGGTCTGTTGATTGATCCGTGCATACCTTCTTCATGGCGTAAATTTAGGGTGAAGCGCAGATTTAGGGGAGCTATTTATGATATCGTAATAAATAATCCGGAAGGAAAAATGAAAGGAGTTAAGCAAATTATTGTGGACGGTGAAAAACTTGAAGGTTCTTTCATTCCAGCGATGTTAGCCGGTAATACTTATAAAGTTGAGGTAATAATGTAGTATTTATAAAACGAATAAGCATGAGAAAGAAAATGGATGTTTGGAGAAGAGGGGATGAATTCGGGAGGAAAGGGAGGCAGTCGTAGTTATTGTTAATAGTATTGTGTCTGCTAGAATCTATGTTAGCGATGTAAAAAGAAGGGGATTTTTATTGCTATATGTATAGGTGTAGTGTTCCCCTTTTTTATAAGTTGTTGATGTTACTAATTTGATGTTGAATTAAAAAAAGTGAATCTGATGAGAATCTTGAAACTGCTATTTTGGGTTTCTCTGTTGCCCTTTCTATCTGTACAAGGTAGAATAATAAAGGTCTTGGCTATTGGGAATAACTTTTCTGAGGATGCTGTTGAGCAGAATCTGTATGAATTGGCTGTTGGTGGTGGGGATACATTGATTATTGGAAATGTTTATCGTCCTGGACAAAGTCTACAGTCACATTGGAAAATGGCTATTGCAGAAGAAGTTTTCGAGTATAGAAAAATTGTGAATGGAAAGAAAACAAATGTTCATAAGAAAATACATGAGTGTATTACAGATGAAAACTGGAATTATATTACATTCCAGCAAGCCAGTTATGATTCAGGATTACTGGAGTCTTATGAACCTTGGTTATCTAATTTGTTGGAATATGTGAAGAGATATGTTACTAATTCTACTGTAAAAATAGGGTTACATCAAACTTGGGCTTACGCTCAGAACTCGATTCATTCAGGATTCTCTGTACATGGTAACAGTCAAATAGACATGTACCAAGCTATTGTAACGGCTGTTTCCATAATAGCTCAACGCCATGCTAATGAGATAGCGTTTGTGGTACCTTCAGGAACTACTATTTCAGAATTTGCGTAACACTTCTGTCGGAGATACTCTTTGTCGTGATGGTTATCATTTGAGTTTGGGTTAGGACGTTATACTGCGGCATGCACTTGGCTTGAGATAATAACCGGACAGAATCCCGAAACGAACTCTTATAAACCTTTTGCATTGACAGAACAAGAGGCTTTGTTAGCAAAAAAGGCAGCGCATACAGCTGTCCTTTATCCCTATGTTTTTTTTAGGATGGATGAATAGGGACTTTCCATAATATGGCACTATCCCTTGGAAAACGTTATTTCTTTTCCTTCTTTAGTACCTTCTCTATTTCATGGCTTAGGCTGTCAGTTGGGATATCTCTTGCAAGTATCCTGCCGCCCGGAGATACGAGTATATTGGTTGGTAATTTCAATATGGCATATTGTTTGGCAGCCTCCAGATTCCATCCAGCAAAGGTACATACCTGTTCCCAGGTTAGTGTATCCTGCTTTATCTTATTTTTCCAGTCTTCTTTATTTAGGTCGAGCGAAATACCTAATATACCAAATTCTTTGTTCTTTTTATACTTGTTGTTTATCTTACGAAGTTCCACATTTGTAGAATCACACTCTTCGCACCAGGATGCCCAGAAATTGATGAGCATATATTTGTCTTTGAACTTATCTAAGCGTGTTACTTTTTCTCCTTTTTGATTGGGAAGGCTGAAGAAAGGAGCTGTCTTACCTTCATTCGCCTTTTCTATTTGGGTGATATTTTCGGTCAACTGCCCAATGGAAGGTTTATCTTGAAGTACTCCTGCCATCACATCAATCAGCTCTTTTATCTTTTTAAAGTCAGGAGTTTCCTTTTGTACAAAATACTTGTCCAGCAGATAAATGCTGACGAAAGAATTGTTGTGCTGGCGGATAAATTCTTCTGCTTTTGCTTCGAGCATTTTTTCGGAGGGTATGGCTGGGCCTTGCAGCGTTGCCTGGAAGGCAGAGAACTCTTCATTATAAATATTTCCCTCAATATTCAGGTGGTCCAGGTTGTTTGCATTCCCTTGTACCTTGATTTTCTCTTTTTTATCAAGAAAAATCGGATACTCTGTTTCTCCTTTCAAGAGTAGCATGGCTGTGGTGATGGTGTCTACTTTTAATGAATGAGAGAACTTGTCTCCCTTCACATATATAGTATCTATATGCTGGTAGAGTCCGTCGATGCCGTATAAATAGATTGTATCGTCTCCCAGTCCTTTAATTTCTCCGGTTATGCTTGTTGTATCTGCACTTTTCTTGCAGCCTGTCAGGCAGATTATCAGGATGAGCAGGATATTTATTTTCTTCATTTTTACATCTTTTCTGCGAAAGTACGGGTTTTATGGATAAAAAAAAAGAATTGCTCACCATTTATGGTGAGCAACTCCTTTTTTTCAAATAAAATACGAAGGATTCGTTTATTTGATAATATTCATAAAGTCTGAGTTAACGAAGTATTTTGCGAACTCAAGATCAGTTGCAGCTTTCTTAGCTAATGAAGAGTCTTTTGCAACTGCGCTTTTCAGACTGCTTGTTAACATAGAAAGATTGTTAGTTCTTGCACCTAATACAGCCATCAGATAGTCTGTGTAAGCATCCGGTTTTTCTACACCAGCCAATGTGTTTTTAGCTTTGTTGTAGTCCTTAGCCAGGATCTGAGCAAGAGCAGCACTATTTGTTTTAGCGTCACCGAATGAGTTTACAGCTCTTTCATACTGACCCTGTGCAATATACAGGTTACCCATTGTTTCGCCCAGTTCTTTAGCACCAGAAGCCTTACCTAAGTAAGATTCAGCAGCGCTCTTATCACCTTTAGCCAAAGCTACAAGACCTAAGTTCATGTTAACTTCAGGAGCAGCCTGAATGTTAGCAGCTTTCTTCAGGTATGATTCAGCTTTGTCAATGTTACCAGCCTGATAAGCCAATTTACCAAGGTTGTTGAATGCACGGTAGTCATTCGGGAACAACTCAGTAGCTTTTGTATAGATTACTTCTTTCTTACCGTTGTCATTAGTCAGCGTTGCAGCATACAGCAATTCTTCCAAAGTCAGTTCTTTAGGATTAGAAGCAGCCAAAGAAGCGATTTCGTCGTCAGACTTACCAATGATTTCATAGTTCAAAGTCAAACGAGAACGACGCAATTGCGGCAGGATTTCGTCAGCCAAAGTTTTGTAAACAGAAGAGATGTTTTTGATTTCTTGTTCTCTTTGTTCAGGATCCTGATACATAGAGAGTACGCGAAGGATCAATTCTTTGTCCTGGATGTTTGATTTAGAAACCAGTTCCTGGAAACCTTCCCAGTCCTGAGCTGTGTATTTAGCATCGATAGCTGCATCGATCTTAGCTTTCTTAAGGTCTTTGCTCAACATCTTAGTCGTGTTGTCTTCACGATTTTCGGCCAGCTTAGTGTTCAAACCTACACCACCATCAGGAGATGCATAAGCAGAAACTTCAATGTTGCTGATTTTTTTGTTAGCAGCATCGTTTACGTTAGCTACTTCCTTGTTGAATTCTTTAGCAGTCTTCAATTCGCTTGCACGAATGTTAGCCTGTTGGATAAGGAACATAATGTTAGCATTGTGTTTCTCTTTGATGATACGTTGGAAAGCGTCGTCACCGTTAGCAGGGTTAGCACTTTGCAGCGTGTTTTCAATCAATTCTGAAGTAGAGATCACACCATCAGCAATTTTCACAGCAGGAATAGCTACTGTCTTGTTGCCGATTTTAGCATTGAATTCAAGGTACAATTCAGACTTAGCCATTGCAGGAACATAGTCAAATGAAGTTTTCATCGTGTAGTTACCACCCATCTTGTAAGAGATAGTCTGGTCGTTACCTTCAACTTTTTCACCTTGGAATACTGCAGGTTGGCCTTTAACTTCGCCACCATTCCATCTTAAAACCGGAGTTACTTCTACAACGGCTTTCTTTTTGAAATACTTTTCAGGAAACTTTCCGTTGATAGTTACAGGAACTTTACCACCCACTGCTTCCAACACCTGCGGAGTTGTAGTAAAGTAGTCAGATGATAATTCACCCATTTTGCTGCAAGACGAAAATGCAACAATCAATGCCATAAGGAAAGGCAAATAAAGCTTCTTAATCATTTTAGGTATAAATTAAATGTTTGTAATTGAAATATTCGTCCATTCATGCCTTTTCCATATTAACCCGGAAAAAGTAACGCAAAGATATTAAATATTAAGATATATATATAGCTAAAGTGTTGTTTTTATTATAATTTAATGAAATCAGCCTTTTTTTTCTTGACGATATTTAATATTACGCGGGTGATGCTCTATTATTTCACTCCGTAACATGTTCCGATCGATGTGGGTATATATCTCCGTAGTGGCAATGGATTCATGGCCAAGCATACATTGAATTGCTCGTAAATTGGCTCCTCCTTCCAACAAATGAGTGGCAAATGAATGACGAAATGTATGCGGACTGATGTTCTTGGTGATACCGCTTATCTGTGCCAGTTCCTTGATGAGGTGGAAGACCATAATACGGGATATGTTTTTACCCCATCGGGCCAGAAAAACAAAATCTTCATACTCTTTTTTTATTTTTCCCCGGTTCCGGTCAATAAAGTATAGTTGTATCTCTTTAATAGCTCGTGGAGAAATCGGTACCAGACGTTGTTTGCTGCCTTTACCTTCTACTTTGATAAAACCTTCATCAAAATAAAGATCGGAAAGCTTTAAATTGGTCAGCTCGGATACGCGTAAACCGCAGCTATACAAGGTTTCCAGCATGGCACGATTGCGCTGACCTTCGTTTTTGCTAAGGTCTATGGCTGAGATGATGGTATCAATTTCTTCAACTGTCAGTACCTCTGGTATTTTAAAGCCTATTTTGGGGCCTTCAAGCAGTTCGCTGGGATCGGCTTCTATATAGTCGGCCATAATGAGAAAGTGGAAGAAAGATTTGATACCTGAAATAATTCGTGCCTGCGAACGTGGGTGAATACCAATATCATGCAGTCCGGCAGAGAAGCGTTCCAGATCATTCAGGCAAACATCCAGAACTCCGGTATTTTCTGCTTGCAGGAAGTTGAGTAACTTACTCAGATCGGTCATGTAAGCATCCTGCGTATTTTTAGACAGAGACTTCTCTAACTTCAGATATTGTTGATACTTTTTGATTATCTGCTCTTGTGTATCCTTCTTCTCGGTTTTTTCGTTTACTTTCATTTCTTTTTTCTACCTTTGCTCCGCGAAGACAGGCTGCACCTCAGCAAAATACAAATAAATTTGCTTCTACATTCGGTTTGCGCTATCTTTGCACCCTGAAATAATGTTCCCGAGACAAAGGTATTAAAATTAGTAGGATTGTGTTATGAGGATACAAATTATTAATGGCCCCAATATTAATCTGTTGGGCAAGCGTGAACCTTCCATATATGGAAGCGTTACATTTGAAGACTATCTGGCTGAACTCCGCAAAGTGTATAAGGATATAGAAATTAACTATTTTCAATCGAATATTGAGGGAGAACTGATTGACTGCATTCAGCAGGTGGGTTTTGAAGCAGATGGTATTATTTTGAATGCAGGGGCTTATACACATACGTCTATTGCTTTACAAGATGCTATTCGTGCGGTGACTGCCCCGGTAATTGAAGTACATATCTCTAATGTGCACAGTCGTGAAGATTTTCGTCATGTGTCTATGATTGCTTGTGCCTGTAAAGGAGTTATTTGTGGTTTTGGCCTCAATTCATACCGTCTGGCTCTTGAAGCTTTAAAATAATAATGTGAGAATAAAATAGATTCATATAATTAATGTGTAAATAAGCCGGAGGATAATTGGCATATGGGCACATTATCAAAATTAAATAATTATTTAAGATGTTGCTGAAACAGACTAAAATCGTAGCTTCCATCTCAGACAGACGCTGCGACGTAGACTTTATAAAACAGTTGTTTGATGCCGGGATGAACGTTGTTCGTATGAATACCGCGCATGCCAGCCGTGAAGGTTTTGAAGCTTTGATAGCTAATGTACGTGCCGTTTCCAATCGTATTGCCATCTTGATGGATACCAAAGGACCGGAAGTACGAACTACTGCTAATGCCGAACCCATTCCTTTTCAGATTGGGGAGAAAGTGAAGATTGTTGGTAACCCTGATTTGGAAACAACCCGCGAATGTATTGCTGTTTCATATCCCAATTTTGTACATGATCTGAATATCGGTGGAACGATTCTTATTGATGATGGTGATCTTGAACTTCGTGTGATTGATAAAACAAGTGACTATTTGCTTTGTGAAGTGCAGAATGAAGCTGTCTTGGGTAGTCGTAAAAGTGTGAATGTTCCGGGGGTACGAATCAATTTGCCTTCGTTGACAGAAAAAGACCGCAATAATATATTGTATGCTATTGAGAAGGATATCGATTTTATAGCACATTCGTTCGTACGCAACAGACAAGATGTGCTTGATATTCGTACCATTCTTGATGAGCATAATAGTGATATTAAAATTATAGCCAAGATTGAGAATCAGGAAGGTGTTGATAATATCGATGAAATCCTTGAGGTGGCTGATGGGGTGATGGTAGCGCGTGGTGATCTGGGTATTGAAGTACCGCAAGAACGCATTCCGGGTATCCAGCGTACACTGATTCGTAAATGTGTGTTGGCAAAGAAGCCGGTTATTGTAGCTACACAGATGCTTCACACTATGATTAATAACCCGCGTCCAACTCGTGCGGAGGTAACTGATATTGCTAATGCTATCTATTATCGTACTGATGCTTTGATGCTGAGCGGTGAAACGGCTTATGGTAAATATCCGGTAGAAGCTGTGAAAACGATGACCGCTATTGCCGCACAAGCTGAAAAAGATAAACTGGAAGAGAACGATATCCGCATTCCGTTGGATGAAAATAGCAATGATGTGACTGCATTCCTTGCCAAGCAAGCTGTGAAAGCTACAGCCAAGTTAAAGATGCGTGCTATTATTACTGATAGTTATAGTGGACGTACTGCCCGTAACCTTGCTGCTTTCCGTGGTAAATATCCTGTGCTGGCCATTTGTTACAAGGAGAAAACCATGCGTCATTTAGCTCTTTCTTATGGGGTGGAAGCGATCTATATGCCCGAATTGGCAAACGGACAGGAGTATTACTTTGCTGCACTACGCCGTCTGTTGAAAGAAGGACGTTTGTGTCCTTCGGATATGGTAGGTTATTTGAGTAGTGGTAAAGCGGGAACCCAAACTTCTTTCCTTGAAATCAACGTTGTGGAAGATGCGTTGAAACACGCTGAAGAGACCGTATTGCCTAATAAGAACAGATATTTATAATTTATAATTGGACGATTTACA
This sequence comes from Bacteroides mucinivorans, assembly GCF_034654355.2. Taxonomy (NCBI): domain Bacteria; kingdom Pseudomonadati; phylum Bacteroidota; class Bacteroidia; order Bacteroidales; family Bacteroidaceae; genus Bacteroides; species Bacteroides mucinivorans. Next base: position 293,386 of record NZ_CP178179.1, read on the forward strand.
ATTTACGATTGAAATTACTTCTGATAAACAAGAGTGATTTCAATCGTAAATTGTAAATCGTCCAATCGTAAATCCTTTTTCTCTTTCCATGGATACTATAGACGATTACATCCTGAGCCATATAGATGATGAAGGCGATTATCTGAAAGCCTTGTATCGTGACACACATGTTAAATTGCTCCGTCCTCGTATGGCTTCGGGTCATTTGCAGGGAAGAATGTTGAAGATGTTTGTCGAGATGATTCGCCCCCGGCAGATACTTGAAATAGGTACGTATAGCGGATATTCTGCTCTTTGCCTGGCCGAGGGACTTCCGGAAGGAGGAATGCTTCATACATTTGAGATAAATGATGAACAAGAGGATTTTACACGTCCCTGGCTGGAAGGATCGGCTTATGCTGATAAAATAAAGTTCTATATCGGTGATGCCCTTGAACTTGTTCCCGGATTGGGTATTGTGTTTGATCTTGCCTTTATAGATGGGGATAAGCGTAAATATATCGAATATTACGAAATGACGCTTGCGCATCTTTCTACCGGAGGTTATATTATAGCCGATAATACTTTGTGGGACGGTCATGTCCTGGAAGAACATCCGCATAGTAACGATTATCAAACAATTGGTATTAAAGCATTCAATGATCTTGTGGCAAAAGATACAAGGGTAGAGAAGGTGATACTTCCTTTGCGGGATGGGCTGACGATTATCCGCAAGAAATAGTGCTAACTTAGTGGGTATGCTATTTCGATAATGAAAACTAAAAATATCATATAAATAGCCTGTCAAGCGATATATTTCTGTAACTTTGTGTTTTATATGAGTAGGTGAAGGTCGCCTGCTCAATATGAATAATTACATTTAATAAACCTGATAAATAACTTTATGGAAACAACCAGACAGAATAAGATATCCCGTTTGTTGCAAAAAGAATTGAGTGAAATCTTCTTGTTACAAACTAAGGCGATGCCCGGTATACTGGTGTCGGTAAGTGCAGTTCGTATCAGTCCTGATATGAGTATAGCGCGTGTATACCTTAGTATTTTTCCTTCTGAAAAGGGAGAAGAGATGGTGAAAAATATCAATAACAACATGAAATCTATCCGGTATGAGCTCGGAACGCGGGTTCGTCACCAGTTGCGTATCATTCCCGAACTGAAATTCTTTGTGGATGATTCATTGGATTATATAGAAAAGATAGATTCTCTTTTGAAGTGAACCTGCCCTTTTATATAGCCCGGCGCTATCTCTTTTCAAAGAAGAAGCACAATGCCATCAATATTATTTCCGGCATATCAGTATGTGGGGTAGCACTTGCTACACTGGCGTTGGTCTGTACACTTTCTGTATTTAACGGTTTCCAGGATATGGTGGCCAGCTTTTTTACAGCGTTCGATCCCGAACTGAAGATCAGTATTCGGGAAGGTAAGGTTTTCGATGGACAAGACGAACGCATACAAGCGATTCGTGCCTTGCCGGAAGTCGCTGTATTCACCGAAACGCTGGAAGAAAATGCGATGGTACAGTACAAAGACCGTCAGACAATGGCTGTAATAAAAGGAGTGGAAGATAACTTTGAGGATCTTACGTCTATTGACAGCATTCTTTATGGGGCAGGGGATTTTCTACTTCATGATTCCATAGTAGATTATGCTGTGATGGGTATCGAACTGGTTTCGACACTGGGTACAGGTATACAGTTTGTTGATCCGTTGCAGATTTATACCCCTAAGCGGAATGCTAAGGTGAATATGGCAAATCCTTCTGCTTCTTTTAATATGGAGTATCTTTTTTCTCCGGGTACTGTCTTTGTGGTCAATCAGCAAAAGTATGATAGCCGTTATATTCTTACTTCCCTTGATTTTGTGCGTCGGATGCTTGATTATACAACCGAAGTTTCTGCTATTGAATTGAAATTAAATCCTGGTGTGAGCACCTCTTCCGCTAAATCAAAGATTGCATCGATATTGGGTGATGACTTTGTTGTGCAGGATCGCTATGAGCAACAAGAAGACGTATTTCGGATTATGGAGATAGAGAAATTGATTTCATATCTTTTTCTCACGTTTATTTTGATGATTGCCTGTTTTAATGTAATAGGTTCTCTTTCTATGTTGATTCTTGATAAGAAAGAGGATGTTGTGACTTTACGCAATTTGGGAGCGGATGATCGTTTGATTTCCAGAATATTTCTTTTTGAAGGGCGTTTGATTTCTCTCTTTGGTGCTATATCCGGTATTGTATTGGGATTGATTCTCTGTTTGATACAACAAAAATTTGGTATTATCTCTTTAGGTGGAGGAGGTGGAAACTTTCTGGTGGATGCCTATCCGGTCAGCGTACATTTTGGGGATGTAGTGTTGGTGTTTGTAACGGTACTTGCCGTTGGTTTTCTTTCGGTGTGGTACCCGGTGCGTTATCTTAGCAAACGGTTGCTCTCTTCAGGAGGGAAATAATAAATAATGATGTCTGTCAAACGACTTCTATATTAAAAAAACAACACCCCATATAATTTAGTACTAAATTATATGGGGTGCCCAAAAAGAACTCTTTTTTCTGTTACTGAATAGCTATCTTATAAGTACTAGTTGTGTTGTCTTTAGTTCGGATACATACAATGTATATACCTGTTGAGCCTACAGGTACTTCAATGCTCTGACTGGCTTCACCATTCGCTATTATTTGTCCCGTAGAAGTGAGTACGGAGTAAGTACAATCTTCTGTAGGGATAATTGTAATATTGGTACCGGTAGCATAAATTCGGGCTATATTCTCATTTGTTTTTTCCAGTCCTGTTCCTTGTGTTATTACACAGGAAGTTGTCTGATAGGGCTCATTGTAATCTGTATAATCAGGATATGCTTTGGAAGAGATAACACAGTAGATTGCACCATCTGGTATGGTATTGAAACGGAATTTACATCCTTCTGTTACCGTGTAGTCTTTTCCTGCACTAAGTTTTTCACCCGTACTGGCAAGATACCATTCAAAAGTAGGATAGACACCATTAGGGAAGTATGAACCGGCCAATCCTTTCTTTTTCACATACCAGTCCGAAAAATCAATTGTCTCATCAGTCTTATAACTGCTTGCCAGTTCATATTTCATCACTTTATCTTTCTGATATATGTATGACATTTTTATCTTCTCACCTTCGGGAAAGTTTGGCATGATCATATAATTGTATGAGCAGTCGATTTCCAGAATCTGATTCAGACTTTCGGGAACCAGTATCTTTGTCAACTCGTTATATGAACAATCCAGATACGTCAGGTTGATATAAGAACTTATATCCAGTGTCTTTAAACCATTCTCTTTACATGTCAGAGAAGTCATGGCAGCTGCATTTTCCGGAAGAGTCACTTCTTTTATTCCACTACAGTTCAAAATATGCAAATTGGTATATTCTTTCAGATTAATGCTGGTCAATGCTGTGTATTCACAATTTAATTCTGTTAAAGCTGTTTTTACAGTCGGAAGAGCAAGAGTTGCAAGTTTAGTATTGCTCTTGCAGATTAATTTACTCAGTTTACTGCATGTATTAACATCCAATCCTTCTAATGAAGAATTACTGGTGGCTTCTAATGAAGTTAAATTGGTATACTTACTCAAATCTATTGTCTTTGAGGATAGTTTTTTCAGGATGACAGTTTCTAAATTCTCTGTTTCGTCCGGCAGAACAATTGTGGCGGCACCGGATGGGGCATAATTCAGATTTTTCAGTCCTGACCAATCATGTATATCCAGATTTCTTATATTACTGTTTTCAATAGTCAGACTGGTTATAGTCGTTACATTTTCGGGGTATGTAATTGTTGTGATTTTAGAGCTTTCTTTAATGGAAAGTATTTCCAGTGCTGCACATTTACTTAAATCAACTCCTGTGAGATAATCGCAGTAAGCTAAAGAAATTTCCTTTATTTTGGCTGCATCTGTATAAATTTTAATAACCTTTGTATCTGTAGGTGTACCTTGTATAGATGTTTTTGTTGAATTTATAACTTTATCAACCAGATTTCCATCTCCCCAGTCTATTTGAATGGTTGTATTATCTTCTGTTGCCCCAATAGAGAAGCCAATACTCCTTTCATTGGATGTAGTGAGGCTGATAACCGGATCGGCTGCTTTTTCGATAATTACATCCGTAGTACGATAAGGAGAGTTATAATCCTGATAATCAGGATATGCTTTGGAGGCAATGACACAATAGATACTACCGTCAGGGACTGCATTGAACCGGAATTTTGCAGATTCTGTCACAGAGTAATCTTTTCCTTCTTCCAGTGGCTCTTTGCTTCCATCTACATACCAAGTGAAGGTAGGATAAACTCCTTCCGGGAAATAAGAACCTTTGATACCTTTTTTAAGAATATAAAGTTCGGACAGGTCTATTATATCATTTGTGGTATATCTTTCACTTAGAGTGTATTGTGAGACTTTCTCTCTTTGGTCCATATAGGTCAAATCGATCTTCTCACCTTCCGGGAAATTGGGTAAAAACAGATAGTTGTAAGAACAGTCGATATTGATATCCTGGTTCGGATTCCCGGGAATTTTTATCTCTGTCAGTTCGTTATATGAACAATCCAGATACGTCAGGTTGGTACATGAACTTATATCCAGTACTTTCAGGCCATTTTCTTTGCAAGTCAATGAAGTCAAAGTAGACGGATCTTCGGGGAGGATTGTCTCTTTGATCCCGCTACAATTTAATACCTGCAATTTGCTATATTCTTTTAAGTCTATGGCTGTTAGTGCAGTATATTCACAATCCAGTTCTGTTAAAGTTGTTTTGATTTCCGGTAGAGTAAGAGTCGTTAGTTTGGTATCTCTTTTACAAATTAGTTTTGTTAACTTGCTGCATTTACTCACATCCAGTGTTTCCAATGCAGAGTGAGAGGTTACTTCAAGAGAAGCCAGATTGACATATTTGTTTAAATCTATAGCTTTTAATGATAATTTACTGAGAACGATACTTTCCAGGTTTCCGGCTTCGTCGGGTAATACAATAGTACTGATACCGTAAGGACTATATTTTAGGTTTTTGAGGCCAGACCAATTATGTAAGTCTATATTTTTTATACTGCTATTGTCAATGGTGAGATTCTCCAGTGTGGTTATATCTTCCGGATAGACAATGGAAGTAATTTTAGAGCTTTCCTTTATTGATAAGGTTTGCAAAGCTGTACATTTACTTAAATCGACGCCTGTGAGGTAATCACAATAAGCTAAAGAAACTTCCTTTATCTTAGCTGCATCTGCATAAATTTTAATATTTTTTGTTCCTGCAGGAGTACCCTGTATAGAAGTCTTTGCGGAGTTTATAACTTTATCAACGAGGTTTCCATCTCCCCAGTCTATCTGTATAGAAGTATTATTTTCAGTAGCTCCTAAGGAGAAACCAATAACTCTTTCATTGGATGTAGTTAAAATGATAGTCGGCTCAGCTGCTTTTTCAATAGTAGTATCGGTAGTCCGGTACGGAGAATTGTAATCCTGATAAGCTGGATAGGCTTTGGAGGCAATGACACAATAAACACTGTTTTCGGGAACTATATTGAATTTGAATTTTCCAGGCTCAGTTGTTATGTAGTCCTTTCCTTCTTCCAAGGGATCGCTGTTTCCGTTTGTATACCAGTTGAAGGTAGGATAAACTCCATCTGTAAAGTAGGAACCTCTAATTCCTTTTTTAGAAACGTAAAATTCAGACAGGTCAATGATGTCATTTGTTGTATAACTTTCATTCAAAGTGTATTGTGAGACTTTTTCCCGCTGGTCCATATAGTATAAAGTGATGTTTTCACCTTCGGGAAAATGAGGCATGATCATGTAATTGTATGAACAGTCTACAGACAGATTTTTATCCGAACTGGGAGTTTGGATAGAGGTAAGAAAGTTATAAGTACAATCCAGATTTGTCAGATTGGTATATTTACTGATATCCAATGTCGTCAGACCACATTGTTGTAACGTTAAGTCATTCAGAATATCTGTATTTTCCGGAAGTATCAATGTTTCTAATGTTGCATCTGCATTGGATAAGGCAAGTGTCTTAAGCTTTGTACATTTACTTGCGTCAAAAGAAGCCAGATTGAGATATCTACAGTTGATCTTTGTCAATTGATTCTCTGTAGAGGAAGGGAGAATAATTTCAGTTACACCTTGGCAACTTGAACAGGACAGTTCTGTTAATGCCAGACATTTACTGAAATCAAGTACTTTTAGAAGTTTATTGGAAGAGATTTCAATCTTTTTCAGCTTATTGGCATCTCCGTATACGTTGACTGAAGTACCCGAAGCGGAACCATTGACTGCTGTTCCGGTTGTTTTAACCGTTTGTTCTATTGCTCCCTCACCAAAGTCTACCTGGAAAACAGTTTCTTCGGTTGCATACAATTTAAAACTGATTTTACCGGCAGTACAAGTCATGTTGATAATAGGTTCATCTTCATTTTTCTCTGCCCATACGCCAATGACTATCAGTGACATAAGACAGGTAATAAGTAGTCGTTTTTTCATATCTTCCGATGTGTATTAGTGAATAAATATTGTCCGGAACGTCAAATACGGGATTTTACGCCCGGACAATTGTTAAGAATAAAGTAAAGAGAGAGAGTTTTATTTTTTGATGACTTTTATAGAAGCATTGATAGAGCCGCCTCCAACTCTTATCAGGTAAATGCCTTCGGCCCAGTTTGACCCTGTAACAGTTATATTAGCTTCATTTGTAGTCTTCTCATAAACGGTTTGTCCGTTAGCATTGAATACACGAATTAATTTCGATGTATTATCTCCGGTTTTTATGTTGAAGTCAGAGTGGAATACCGTTGGATAAACGCTGATCTTATTGTCTTCTACCTTGTTGATAGAAGTTCCTTTTACCTGATGGAAAGTCATTTCCGGTGATAAATAGAAAGAGAATCCGGTTTTATCAATCTCGTTAAACGGCCAGGGAAGATCAGGTACACAATACCATCCTCCGTTAAGATTTAACTCTGCGGCTCCTGCTGCATGAATCCGGACATAAGCAGAAGCAACTTTATCTGCTCTGTACACATCACAAACCAAAGCTAATTTGGTAGTTGCATCCGGTACGATAGATTCGTCCAGTTCTATAGATAAATAGAATGTTCCTTTGACTTTTATAGGAGTTGCAAATTTAATTTTTCTGATGACATCTTCGTAGTCTACAGAAGTGGTACCGAAAGCACCGCTCATTGTTGTAACATATTCTCCAAATACATTATCCGGATCCGGTGCTCCCCATTTCTCTCCATATAATCTGACTTTTACAGGTTTACCTTTGTTAGTGGTAGCTGCTTTGTATACATACAATCTGAAATGAACGGCACTGACGGTTGCTTCAGCGTCAGCAGGCAGTTCAAATCTTTCAGCAAAGGTGGTATAATATCTATTTATACCACTAACGTAGTCATTTGAACCAGGAACATCTGTTTCCGGCATGAACAGTCCATCGTACATATCAGAACTGTTAGCAACAATGTCTGTAACATCCTCTTTTCCTAAAATACCTACATTTACAATGTCTGAGAATGAATCAGTGGATTTAGAGTTTGTTACAGTCAACAGAGGTTTGTAATCTCCACTCTCCGAATAGGTTACAACCGGACTTTCTTCGGTAGTAGTAGCCGGATTCCCGAATGTGTTCCATTGGTAATCAGTTGCATATTTAGACTGATTAATAAATGAGATAGATTGTTCCGGATATACATAACGCAAGCGTTCTTTTATATGATTGGCATGAGTTGACCAAAGACCACCGTACGCAACGTATTTAGCTACAGCCGGAAAAGGATTTTCATTATCATAGACTTCAAAATTGTCTATTCCTACACCGTTTGCAGCAGTCGTGGTGAAACCAATTCCGAAGTAATAGATGCCATCGGTTTCAGGTATGAAATCAGCTTCTACTTTCTTCCATTCCTTGTACTTGATATTTTTTAAATCTACCAATGTGATACAATCAGCTTCCTTTGATTGTCCTTTACCAACAGTAAAACGTAAGCTTTCGCTCTTATTGGCAGACTCGGAGAGTCCCGGAGCCAATAACCAGAAACTGGCATGGTAAATTTTTCCGGCTTTCATCTCAAATCCGGGAGTATATGCCCAGTTATTTTCTGTTGCAGAAGAATAGGTACCGAGGCAATTAGGTTCGGAATATATATTTTTCCAACCATTGAATGTAGTGATGGCAAAAGCATCTTTGTCACCTGTACAAACCCATCCTTCGGGAACAGTCCGAATCTCATAACTATCAAAATCATTAGAATAGGGTAAAGTACCTAATGTAGTGGCCCGCGTTGTTACTGTCCGGGAGTTTGTTACTTCCGGTGTACCTACTTTCTCCGTTTTATTTCTTTGTGGCTTGATTTGTTGGGCATTCACCTGTGAACAAGCTAAAAAGACGAATAAAACCATCTGAATAAAAATGTAAAAACTCTTTCTTTTCATATTCGTAATTTTTATGTGGTTATTTAATGTATCTGATTGTTTTGAACCAAACGACGTCCGGGTTATCGTTTCTTCTGAATGTGATTTCACTCGGACTTTTCAGGTTGTTATAAGTCATGTTGTATGGTTCGTCATCACTCATGTATCCCAGAATCATTTTGAAATATTCCATATAGAAGTATCTGGCAAAATCATCTCCTCCTCCGGCGAAAATTATTTTCACCTGGTCGGCATCTTTTATCGGAACGAAGTCCATATAAAAATTAGCACTATACAATTTTCTGTCATTAATCGAATAACTGTATATAGTAAATACTTGATAAGGACTTTGTAAAGAGGCCTGTTGTAACTCTTCCGGACCTTGTCCATAAAGGTCTTTTTTCATGTTTTCGGCAGCAGTATTCCACATGGTAGTAAATCGGGGACCCATCTGTTTCGTGTCAAAGAACCAGTTACCTTTTTTTGTTACAAATGCTTCTCCTAAAGGCATTTGTGTGATTTGTACATTCTCTGCCCCTTCATCTGTACAAGTCAGGTGAGTTCTATCTTCCGAAGCAGTGAAATTCTGTATTGTTTTTCCTGCAATGGTTACGGGCTCTTTGAATTTGATGCCATCTGTAGTATAGATATAGGCCATTCCTTCGGCTGATGAACTGACTCCTTCCGGCAGATTGAAAGTCTGGTAACGTCCTATTTCCTCGGATTCTTCCATTTCTATAGTAGTACCATTTACATTCAAACGCATGGTGAATCCCGGAAAAGCTTCTATCATCTTATCCAACTTATTGCTGTAACTTTCCCATGTCATGTCATTGGGCAGAGGGATCATTTGCATTTTAGTCCCATTCTTTTTCCCCTTTAATTCGATTTTGTCTTTGGCTACATTAAGAATGATGAATTCATAGTCGCCCTCGTAACCAAGTCCATCCGGATTGGGATCGGAGAATTGGTGCAGTATGTGATTGTATGTATCAAAACTTAATATAGGGCCCATATCTCCCTTTATCTGATACATACTTGTAACCTGGTCGCCCGGTGATTCCAGTATGGGCGATTCTGCGGTAATACTTACTTCTCCCTGTTCGGAGAAGACCATGTAGAAACGGAAGCCTCCGTATTTGTTATCTTCGGGATAGTATTCAAAAATCCATCCGTTTTCCGAATCAGTCAGTATTTCCTTACACTGTTGCAACATTGCATTCATCCTGTTGGCAGAAGAACTGTCGAATATGTTTTTTTCATCTGAGCATGAAGTAATGCACAATGTAAACAAAGCAATGATAGTATAAGCTAATTTATTCATTGTATGTTGTTTTTTCATTTAAAATTGAATCAATATCTCCGGAACGTCTGATGATAATGGTTCTTAACTCATCAATGTCAATATTCCATGCAGTCATTAGCCATTCTTTTGCCATATCGAACTTGGTCTGTATTTTGGCAGCTCCCTCCGTTCCTGCATTTGCCAGCATGTTTTCCCAGAAACCATCCGGTTTAACAAGATAGTTGGCTATTATTTCTACAAAGTCTTCTTGTGGTTCCATACCTGCATAAGGAGTAACGAAACCAAGTTTCCAGGCTTGTTGCTCGGTTCTGTTTTGCCAGCCGGTAGACGAATAATCGGCTGCGGATATCTGATTATATTCGGTAGGATAGTTCTTTTTCTGATGCAGGATATGAGCAAATTCATGATGCATTGTTTCAAAATAGTATTCATTCAGCATCTCTACATCTGTAGGATCTATGGCATTCACCTTATATAATATGACTTTGATACCAGCTTCTGCCGAACCTAATACTTCTGTAGAAGAAGAGGCATTGATGGCTGATGAACCAACCAGCAGAATGACTTTGGGCGCATAGGTTCTCATGAAGTCTTTATTTTTTCCGGTTTTGTCGAATATTTCATCATAAGATTCAAGCCACAGATACTTGATAATTTTTGCCAGCTTTTTTGACTTCTCCACTTCGGCCGGAATAAGATTGTATGACATGTCTGCTTCTATGTCTTCCATCCGGTATTTGAAATCAATATTATATTCTTTCACATAGTTTTGAAGCAACCAATTGTCAAATTCTGTGCGCTCACGAGGAGTTGTATCAAAAATACTTTCTCCGAACTTATCATCAGAGCAGGAAGATATCATCACTCCGGTTAAAAAGATTACTAATGTGTATAATAAAACCTTCTTCATATGTTTCTGTACATTTATTTATTATTATCTGGGATTAGGTTGCATACCGGCTCCGATTGCATCTGCAGGTAATTGTAACACTCTTCTGGGGTCGTTTTTAGTCAGGATATCATCGGCTTGTCCGGATATATTGTGTTTGATTTCGATACCGAACCGTTTAATATCAAACCACCTAAGACCTTCGTGTACAGTTTCTATACGTCGGAAGTGCAAAAGACAGTACATAAAGTTTAGTTGCTTGTCACCGTCAATCTCAAACATTGGGTTTAATTCCGGACGCAATGCTTTATCTGCTGTTTTATAATAAGCATTGATGTAATCTTCAGTCAGCGGTTTTACCCCTTTCATCGTGTGTGAATCATACCAGGAAATCAAATCCTTTGCTGCATTGGAATAATCTTTCATATGAATATATGCTTCTGCGCGGCAAAGTAGTGTTTCATCAGTAGTGAAAACCGTATTTACGATATTCAGATACCCTATACCTGATATGACATCCGTATACTCAATAAATCCATAGAGTTTAGGATAGTAGGATGCCTGATCACCTCCATATATTTTATTTGCATGATAAAGATATTCCGGAGTTACCCAGGGTCCTAAGCTCCAGTAGGTTTCCTGCAGTTTGGCTGTATTCATTGCATATCTGCAATATTTAGAGCTCCAGTGGTTGTAGTTCCACATAGATGTAGCGGGCATTAACAGGAGATTACATGGTAATTCAGCTTTTACATAGGCAATACCACAATCTTTTGCAGCGGCAATGCTCTGGTATTGCGTAAGGTTACGGAGCACTTTTGCCGGATTGTCTCCAATGGCCTTTGTGGCGTATTTAGCAGCTTTATCATAATTACCGTAATATAGGTTGAATCGTGCGGCAAAAGCATAAGCTGCTTTCTGATTAAAATGGTATTTGATAACAGTACTTTTGTACTTTGTGTCGTCAATAAGTGGCAGACCTTCTTCTATATCACGATTTATCTTTTCATATACTTCCGCAACAGTACCTCTTTCATATTTTCCGGATACTATTTTTTCCGGTTTTTCTACATAAGGTATTCCCAGGTCTGCACTGCTTGTTTGTGGATTATATGCTTTACAAAAGACATTGGCCAGAATGAAGTGCGAGTAAGCGCGACAGATGAGAGCTTCTCCTTTGGCAGCCACTTCTGTTTCATCGTCTCCTTCGGAGGTGCTGAGGTATTCCATTGCATGATTGGCGGCGGCTATTGCCTTATAGTACTCATTCCAGATAAATTGTGGAGTATCCTGCTGGTTATCTGTAAAATCCTGCCATTTGTAGCTTTCTTCCACACTTTTATTAAAAGAGATATAGAGTGGTCCGTTGTCTGCAACATTGTCAGACATTAATTCTGTAACTTGTACGTAAGTTCCGGTAGGATAGGCCGAGACGAGTAGTTGCAGTACTTTCTCGTTATTGTCGAGCTCGGTTCTGTTATCCGGCATTTTGTCCAGAAAACCGTCACAAGAGGATATCATCAGGAGCATTGCTGTGACTCCAAACCAGGTTGAGTATTTATTTCTATGTTTCATATTCATTGCAGTCTTTTTATAATCCAAGTCTTAAAGTTAAAGTGAACTGTTTGGGTACAGGAGAAGCAACTCCTCCCGAGCGGAAGAATTCCGGATCCTGTCCGTTTAATTTGGAATCCGAATAAATCAGAAATAGGTTTGTAGCTTGTAATTTAAGTTGTAGATTGTTCAGCTTGAACTGTTTGATCCAGGCTGGATTGAAGTCATATGACAAAGAGATTTCTTTCATTCGGATAAAATCACCTTTTGCTACACGAACATCCGAATAGTTGTATGCATTATAGGCATATTTCAGGTTTGGAATATCTTTCACCTGGCGGGTATGAGCTATAACCGGTATGTTGGTATAGGCTTCATCTCCCGGTACGGTCCATCTGTTCCTGAATTCTTTGGGCATGGCGTCCAGATCGGAGTACTCGCTTTTGAATACAGGGTCAAGACGAACTACATTTCCAAAAGAATAAGTCATGAAAACATTCAATTTAAAACTCTTATACGAAAAGATATTGCCGAAACTTCCTGTAATAGTCGGGTCGGTGGGACCTTCATATTTCAGAAAATCTTTCTTTAGGGCTTCCTGGAAGTTGATATCTGTAATTGTGACCTCTCCGTCTTCGTTGATAAAAGTAGGGAGTCCATCTTCATTCAGACCCTGGAAAGGAATGGAAAATAATGCACGTACAGGATACCCTTTTTCTGCAAATCCCATACCGGAGATAAGGCTCATTACACGTGCTTTTGAATCCAGTTCGGTTATTTCATTCTTTGATTTTGAGAAGATGAAATCCGTGGTCCACTGAAAATCTTTAGTACGTATATTTTTTGTTGATAAGGTAAATTCCACTCCGCTTGATTTCATGGAAGCTACATTGGCATACTTAGTACCCTGTCCGCCACCGCCTTGAGTGTTGATAAGCCCTATTAAGTCGTAGTTATTACGGGTATAATAATCCAGGCTCAGATTAATTCTGTTGTCAATGAAGCCAAAGTCGGCACCCACATTAAACTCATGTTTCTTCTCGTAAGTCAATTCACTGTTTTCCAGATCTTCTATTTGCAAACCTGATTCTTTCACACCTGCAAAAGGACGAAAGGGGGAGTAGTTACGATATACAACACGGGAATTGGTGACAAAAGCGGGTCCTCTGTCGGCTGTAAGACTATAGGATGCTTTCAATGTAAAATGAGACAGAGCCGGAGTTAGCTTCTCAAAGAATTCTTCTTCGTGCATATTCCACGCAGCAGCTACATTCCATGTGGGTAGCCAGCGGGCTGAACGGGCTTTACCCAGTCTGTTGGAACCCTCATAGCGGATTGTTCCGGTAGCTGTATATTTTCCCATATATGAATAGGTACCCATCCCGAAAAAAGCGAGGTTACGTGAATAGGTCAAATCGTTGTAGTAATACTGGTTATTCTGTTCTATTCCTTGTTTAAATATAAGATAATCATAAAAGGGTATACCTCCCTTTTCGTATTGATATCCCCATCCTCTTGACCAGTATTGGGTCCGGTCGGCTGAATTGGCCTCTGTTCCGGCAAACAGATTCATGATATGTTTGTCTTTGAAACTTGTGTTGTAGCTTAAACTGGCTCTGAAATCATAGCCCAATAATTTATATTCGTTTTTATCAAATATACCTCCTTCCGGCAAAACGACAACTGGCAAAGAATTGGGGACATCCGGATTTTTATATAATAGGGGATTCCTGTCGCGTATAGTAGCGTCCCCTGCTGCTCGGTATGCTTCCGGTTGGTTTGAATTCTCTTTTATCAGATGGTCTTGTGAAGTCATCTGATATTTTACGGCTCCTACTACATTGGCCTCGAGTCCTTTGATGATTTTCCAGTTTAGTTCACCCTGAAATTTAAGGTCTACTACATCCAGGTCAATATAGTTTTTATCTAATTCATTCAGGATGTTGAAAGGGGCATAATTTCTTGTATAATATACAAGTCCTTCGGCATCTTTCAATGCCAATGTTCTTGAAGTGTTCAATGCGTAGCTATACGGGTTGATGTCAAAATCCCGTCTGACTTCTCCGCTTACCACGTCTATCTCCTGGCTTAAAGTTCCGGGAGCTTTCTGTTTTCTGTATGAACCATTGGATAATAATGTTAGTGTCAAGTTATTAGAAAGATTGAAAGAAGCATTTGCGTTGGCTGTATATCTCTTGACCGAGCTGGCTTTTGTCCATCCCGGGTCATTGTAGATACTGATTGAACCATAGTATTTAGCTTTCTCCGTACCAGAGCTGATACTTATTGAGTGGTTCATGGTAATGTTATTGTTGAACAATTCATCAAACCAGTTTGTATTTCTCATTTCGGCCATTTGAAGGTAGGCGGCCTGTGCTTCCGGAGTATTCACTAATCCCCATGACTGATCCTTTGGGTTGTAGGAATTAATGAGCTGGTACATTTTTCCGTATACTCCACTGTTGGAAGCTCTGTAGGTATCAGAAAAAATCAACCAGCCTTTTTCTGCCATTTCATTATAAACACCCATTTGTTCTTGGGACCCCATTATGTTGAAATTGTCATAATTGGGCTTTAATCGGGAGGTAAATTCTCCCGTATAATTAATGCGGCTGACACCGGCTTGCCCTCTTTTGGTAGTAATAACCACAACACCAGCCATCGCTCTGGCACCATATATTGAAGTAGCCGATCCGTCTTTCAAAATTTGAAAGCTTTCAATATCATCGGCACTTAGTCCGGCTATTGCCGAACTTATAAGGGTTACAGCATCACCGGAAGATAAGTCGTCGGCATCAATTTCTACCGCATCTTCCATAACCACTCCGTCAACGACCCATAAAGGTTTCGAACTACCATAAATAGAAGTGGCACCACGGACACGTATTTTCGGGGCTGTACCAAATGTTCCGGATACATTTTGTACAGATACTCCGGCGGAACGTCCTTCCAAAGCACGGCTTACGTCCGGTATACCATCCAAACGTGCATCTTCTGCCTTAAGTCTGTCGGTTGCACCGGTAAACAAACGTTTATCCACCTTAGTCATACCTGTTACAACAACCTCTTCCAGCATTTGGGAATCTGAACTAAGCGTAATTTTTATGTTGCCCTCTTTTATAGGTAACTCTTTGGTTTCCATTCCAATGTAAGAAACAATCAGAGTCTTTGCTTTTTCGGGAATACTTATCTGAAAATGTCCGTCGAGGTCGGTTACCGTACCTACTGTCGCATCTTCTTTGAACCTGACACTTACCCCCGGCAGACTCTCTCCCATATCATCTACTACTGTACCTGATATTTGTTTGTTTTTTCCCTTTTCTGAATTTTGGCGGGGCTTGAATATCTGAATGTATTTATCTTTTATTTCATAATTCAAAGCTTGCCCTTTCAGGATAATGTCTAACGCTTCGTTAATGGACTTGTCTTGGAAGTTGATCGTTATTTTTCGTCCCAGATCCACTTCACTCACATTAAACCATAACGAATAAGTAGTTTTTGCTTTTAGCTGTTCTAAAGCTTCTTTGACTGTTACATTTTTCAATTCAAGAGATATATTTTTCTCTTGAGCAGAAACGATTTGTGCACAGACCAGAAAACAGGTGATTAAAGCCATCTTCATGAGGGCTTTCCATTCTTTTACATACATCGGCGCTATTGTTAAAGTTGTAATTAATTATTTCTTGATATGATTATTTCATCTCCATTGATTGTGTAGTGCAGGTTATTGTTAGCTGCCATAATATCGAGTATCTTCGTTATTGTTTCATCGTTCCGGAAATCACCATAGAAGCGCTCCGTACATAGTTGTTTGTCTTTTATTTCTATTTTGACATTGAATGCACGTTCAAGGTCGCGTACAATCTGGCTTAAAGGTTCTTCATTAAAGAATAGTGTGTTTCTTAATGTCACACTGGGAACCCGGATTGCCGCAGTAGGTTGTCCGGTTACATTGCTCGAAATGGCATCCAGTATTTCCTGTTTGGGCTGTGTCCACATTGCGTAACTTTGAGCATCTACGCTTTTTACAGTTACACGATTTTCTTTTTTATTAATAACAGCCTGTTGGTTGGGGATAAGTAATATGTTTTTTGCTTGTCCTTCTATACTGCCTACATTCAAGCTTCCTTCAACCAAAGTAACCCGGGCACTTTCATCTTCGGCATATGATTTGAAGTTGAATTTGGTGCCAAGTACTTTTATTTTCACTTTCCCGGAAAGAACACTGAATGGGAGAAGTTTATTTTTAGTAACTTCAAAATAGGCTTCGCCATCCAAAGAAACATTTCTATCAGATTGTCCAAAGCTCTCCTGATATGAGAGGCGGCTACCCGAATTTAACCAGACAGAAGTCCCGTCCGGCAAAGTTACTTTAGACTTGGAACCATAAGGTATTTCGATGGTTTGTGCCAGATGGGAAGAAGAGGGTGATGTAGAAAGTGCATAATAAGAGCCGACTCCTAATCCGAATGCGATAACAAATACAGCGGCATATTTCATCCATGGATGAAGAGTGATAGAGTGTAGTTTGCTTTTCCGGGGCTTTTTCAATCCGGTCTTCTTTACAAAATGCGTATATGCAGATTCTATATCCGATTTGAAGAAAAATCTGTTTCTGGATATACGCATGCTTTTTATTAAGAAATAGTATTCTTTGTATAGCTGCCTGTTTTCGGCACTACTTTCGTACCATGCTCTCAAAACTGCTTCTTCTTCTTTTGAAATCCGTTTGGAGAACTGTTTGTCTATAAGATTAAAAACATCAATATTACTATTCATACTTGTCGTCTTTTATAAGTAGGACGACCGAAGAATTCAATAGGGTAGTGAGAAACTATATATTTTCGATAAAAAGTTTATTTTTTATCGAAAAAGATATCACGAAGTCTGCCCGAATCGGATTTTATTGATTAAAGAGATAGAAATATAGAGCTGTAATAGCAAGAATGTAATCTTTCAATTCTTCTCTAAGCAAGCTGAGTGCTTTTTTTATGTGGTATTTTACGGTATTGACAGAAATATTTAGTTCGTCGGCAATCTCAGCATAACTTTTGTCACCGTACCGGCTGAGTAAAAACACTTTTCTACATTCTTCCGGCATTTCCCGGATAATGTCTTCTATTTTATCTTCCAGCTCTGATAAAATAATTTGTTCAAACATCTCTTGATCCGGAATATAGCAACTCGATGAACCAATTTCGCTTTCAAAGCTGACTACTTCTGCTTCCCGGGAGTAACTGCGTAAATAGTCAATACTCTTATTGTGTACAGAAGTTAGCAGATATGACTTTACAGATGTTGAAATGTTCAGTAGTTCTCTTTTTTCCCAAATAGAGAGCATGACATCTTCCGCTATATTTTGGCTTAGGTGATAATCTTCCACATATTCATATGCAATAGAACACATCAAGGCATAGTAATGGTCAAAGATGAATCTGAATGTATCATGATCTCCTTTTCTGATTCCATTAATGAGCTGTGCATCGTGCATGAAAATGTCTTTTTTATTATTCATCCGATCCGATATTCGTGTTATTCTATGAAATGTACGATTACTTTACTGATGCTATGTCAGTTGTGTATTCTAATTTTTGTTTTTTTTAAAGTATTTATTATAGCAAATCAATAAGTATGAGTAGTTAATACAAGAAATAAAGAATGAAAATAATGACAAATGTATTGTTCCTACTCTTCCAACAGGGTCAAACCCACTCCCTTTACTGTTTTGATACTCACTGTTTCATCCTCTGCGAATAGTTTTCTTAATTTAGTGACAAATACGTCCAGGCTGCGTGAAGCAAAGTAATCACCTTCTGTACCCCATAGTTTTTCAAGAATAGTTTCCCGTTTTACCACTTCACCTTTCTTTTCACAAAGCATCTGTAAGAGTGCAGCTTCGCGTACTGTCAGCGTTCTGCTACTTCCTGATGCGTACTTTAGCGTAGCATGTTCCGCATCCAGTGTATAATTCTTACCTATCCGGTAGATAGCTTCATCTACTGTTGCTGTATTTGTGGGTGCTATAGGCTTTTCCGGTGCTTTTTGGCTCATCTTCATCAATGCCTGTACATGTGCATTCAGTTCTTCCGGGAGAAATGGTTTTTTCAGATAGTTGTTTACTCCCAACTCATAGCCTTTTACTACGTCTTTGGGCGATACCCGTCCCGAACTGAATAGAATAGGGGTGTCTGTATCCGTTTCACGAATGCGCTTCACCATTTCATATCCATCCATTACAGGCATTTCAATGTCCGAAACGATCACGTCCGGTTTCCATTCCTGCCATATTTTTAATCCTTCCACACCGTTCGCGGCATCTTTTATTTCATATCCGCCAATCATGTCTTCAAGCCCGCCCTGAATAATATACCTTAAGTTGGCATCATCTTCAACTAACAATAACCTTATCATACTATCTCTTTATTTTGTTGTGGAATATTTATAGTAAATTCGCTATATTCTCCTTCTATACTTTCAAGCTTTACGCTTCCGTGATGTGCCCGTACAACATGGAATACATAGTTTAATCCAAGTCCAAAACCCGGAGCTCCTCCTTTTCGATTTCGTTGTACGGCTGAGGCACGTTCAAATTTCTCGAATATCTTTCCTTGCTCTTTCAGTGGGATTCCCATACCGTTATCTTTCACACTGATGTGTGTATATCCATTGGATGAGGCCGAAGAGGATATTTTTATTTGTACACTCTCTTCCGAGTATTTGATGGCATTATCAATCAGATTGCTGATAGCTTCTTTCAGAAACTCTTCATCTGCATATACTTTTTCTTCCTGTAGATCAAGAATGAATTCAACAGGTTTTTCTGCTTTGGCAGTAAACTTTTCGGTGAGATCTTCTATAATGGGACGCAGGCTTACCTCCTTTTTCTCAAGCAGCAGTTTGCCCTCTTCCAGTTTTGACAAAGTCAGTACTTTATTGACCAATGCCAGCAAATGTTCTTCTTCGTCCTCCATGATATCAAAATACTTTTCCTTCCGTTCCGGTTTATCATCCAGTTTTCCGCTACGCAGGATACGTGTACCCATGAGGATAGAACTGAGTGGGGTTTTCATATCATGTATCATGGCATAAGAAAAGTCTTCGCGTATTTTGGCTATTTTATTTTGTTTCACAATCACTTTGATTTGTTGTACAAGGCAATAGATAACGATGAACAGAAGTAATACCGTTCCGATGAGGAACATTCGCATCTGGAGGATAATCAATTTATAAGGATTGTCGATGGTGGCCTGTATACCTTTGGAGAAATCTTCCCGAATGGGGAATATCTGTGTTTGCATTTCATTGTGAAGCCGGACAATACTACTGTCTTCTGCAAAGTCCTCTACATATTTATAGCGTGTAGAATCAATGTCAACGGAATCTATACGGAAATGGAGTTTTCCGAGATTTACTTTGTCCAGCTCTTCCCTGTAACAAGAGTCAAGAGATTGATAGTTGAGAGGGATGTTATATTCGTGATGAATGCTGTGCAGGGCAGTTATCAAAATCAATCTGTCGGCCATATCATTTTTCGCACGTATTTTGGTAGAATCCAGTTGGAGTACGGTACCATTGGGAATATTCCCTTTAAATTGCTTACTTGATTTTGAGGACTCCTGTAATTGTGCTTCCAGAAAAGCATTATTGATTTTTTCGTACAATTCATTCTCCAACAAATGATAGGAGTTGGAAAACCACATTCCTTGCAGTGCTACTACCGCCAGGATAGCAATGACAGTAATATATCGAAATAGCGGTTTATTCATGCTTTTTTCTTTTAATTCGTTGGCAAAGATAGAAAAATAGTTTGTGATTATTCACTTTTTTAAGTATTTGGTAACGTCGAATGTTTTGTACGTATGGAAATCTCCCCGCACAGGAAGTGCTTAACGTAGCGTTAACGTAATGATAACATTGTAATAACATACTTTTAATTTACTCCGTTTTATCTTTGCAATGCCGGGAGTAGAGAAAAATAGAAATCCTTCTTCCTTTATTTATATGGAATGAGATGACGACTGATACAGAAAATAAAAAGCCTCTGTTGGCCATTAGCTGTGGAGCAGGTGGGACGCAGATTATCTTGAGGACGGTTCCGTGTGCTTATTCGTTTATTGCATACGAACTTATTCGTGCATTTTTCTTTCTGTTTTTTGTGAAGCGGGGGTTCCGGTCTGTTTCCTTGACAATGAAGGGGAGGTTATTGTTTGCCAATTGTTCGTGTAGTGAACCTTTATATGTATGGCAATTTGTCATAGTATCTTTGATGCCTACTCTTCTTTTGGGAGTTCTTCCTCTGTGTTACACTCTGTTTTCCGGACGGTTCGTTTTTCTTTTAATCAGCATTCCGTTTCTGCTGATGGGTATCAATGATTATAAAACAATTTGGCTACTCAGATATTTCGAGGAGAATAATCTGGTAATTAATTATTTAGAACGAAAGGAGAGGAGGATACATTAAACCGGAAAAGATAATGTGAACTCGCTGAACTTATTTTCTACACTTTCTACCCTGACCCTGCCATTATGGGCAACCATTACCTGCTGAACATAATTTAGTCCAAGTCCGAAGCCATTGGCTTCGCTTCGTCTGTTGGCTGAAACACGCTCGAACTTATTGAATATTTTACTTTGTTCTTTCAGTGGGATGCCCAACCCGTTGTCGTGTACTTTAATTTTAATGAAGCCATTTTCTTCTTCACACACAATACTGATTTTTACTTCTTCGTGAGAGTATTTGATAGCATTGTCTATCAGGTTGCTGAGAATCTCACGCAGACAGAATGCATCGGCATAAACAGAATGACAACGGTGGAATACTTTCGAAAATTCTACCGGCTTATGAGCTTTTAAACGGAATTTTTCTATAAGATCATCTATCAAAGGTTCTAAATTCACATTCTCTTTATGTAACTGTAACTTGTCTTTTTCTATTTGTGTGAGTAGTATTACCCGGTTTGACAAGGTAAGCAGATGCTCGCATTCGTCGGACATAGTACGAAGATATCTTTCTTTTTTTACCGGATTGTCATTAATTCTCCCTGTCCCTAATATATGTGCTCCCATAAGAATAGAGTTCAGAGGTGATTTCATATCATGAATCATAGCATAAGTAAGATCTTTCTGGAACTGTGCAAGGCGGCGTTGCAGGAAGGTAATTTTCACCTGGTAGAATACGCAACCAACAATAAGGATAAACATTAATCCCAGTGAAAGCAGTAATGGCCACAACGGTTTTAGTATTAATAGTTGTGGAGAAGATATTGCTGCCTGTACTACTTTGCTGCTATCATTGTTCAGAGGGATGAACCGGGTTATGAGATCCGGTGCCCCGGTTGTATATCCGGAGCGTGTGCTTTCTTCTGTTTCTAAGGTGGGATATTTCAGTATATTGATACAGACCGGGTTTGTGATTCCTGCTTCCTGTAGATAGGTGATAAATACAGAATCCATGTGGTGCAAAGAAAATGGAGCAGGGGTGGAACAGGAGTTTATTGCTTCAAGCATTTTAAGAGCCGAGCGTAGCGTATAATTTGCATCAATTGAGTTGTAGACGTGATAAACATATACTCTTGTTACAGGCGTTTTCGTTCGTATGGCCTCCTCTTTTTGCTTTTGTGCAAAAGGGGTAAGGCCGGTTTCCGGGAAGTTGAGTATTACTTTTTTTTCTTTACTGGCCAGATAATGAGGAAACTGATGATAACTTACTTCATTGAAGAATGCTTCTTCAAAGTATGTATTTATTTTGTGTGCAAATGCTTCTTGTCCGGTATTGTATAAAAAAACAATCCAGATTATTAGTAATAGAAATGTACCTGCCAGACTGAGTATAGAAAGTGCTTTGGAAGAACGTTGTTTTTTTCCCTGATTCTGTTGTGTTGCCTCCCGGGCGGCTGTCAGAGTTTCTTCGGTCATCGTAAGCAGTGTATTGCTTTCATTCTCAATTTCCTGCCATTGTTCTTGTGCTATTTTAGCAGGAATATCAGAAACCGGAGCAGCCATGTTTCCGGCTAATACATAAAAAGAGTTTTCCTGTACCTTTATGGTTTGCTGTTGGCGAATGATGAGTTTTATCTGTGAAATGATACTGCATATTACTACGGTCATCAGGCCGAAAGTGAACAGATAGAGTAATGATACTTTCTTTAAAATCAAGACGTAGGGAGAAACAATAACGGCTTGTACGGCTATATCGTTTTCACGGTCTATAAAGAAAGGTTCGGAGGCTAATACACCTACGCTTCGGTTGAATGCCGGGTTTGTGCTGGCCAATGTCCGGTGAGTTTTCGTATCTATTTTGTTGATTACAACTTCGCTGTCAATATGATCTTGTTTCAGCTTCTTTTTCAGTACGGCTGCCAATTCATCAATAGGAAATTCTACACCGTATTCAGTTTTTAATATCCGGGCCAGATACTCATTACCTCGCAGATTTTGCTCGTCTGTCGGGAGGTCTGCATATGGTTCAATAGGTATATAGGTGACGGTTGTTCCGTCAGGATAGGGAAGCTGGTTGACCAGATTGTCGATGGTTTCGTAAAAGGCAATGGAAAAACTTTTTTTTACTGTGAGTTTCATCATTTCCATATTACTGCGATAGGCATAAAATAGCCCTCCGACTTGGAGTATCAGAGTTAATGTAAGTCCTATAAGGGTGATAATCGTTACTTTACGCGTACGCATCTCTTACAATTTTGTCGTAAAGATAGTACATTTTGGGAGAAGCGTTGTGCGGCTTATCGGTTTTTAGGTAGTTATTAGCTGCTATGGAAGTATTACTTTGAGAAGATTGTAAGGTAACTGAAGATAAAAACAAATGTATAAGATCTGCTTTGTATATAATTATAAACTATATATAGTCAACGTTGGCAAATAAAAGATGAATTTTGAAAGTAAATTGATATAACAATTTTGGGTTTTTGCAAACTGCTGTTTACCAATGTGTTATATAGTCTTCTTTTTTCTCTACGAGGAACGCATCGAAACTCTACGAGAAACGACTCGTTAGTCGTAGAGAAACAGGGCTTTTCTCTACGACCAACGAATTGAATATTTATAAGATTTGACAGAAACAACTGGAAAAGAAAAGACCACTTTTTATCAATGTAATAAAATATGATTTCTTTTTCGGGCTATTTCCATACATGGCTAATTTTTATTGTAGTACACAAACTTTGTGAGTGGTATTGGCTACTTTTACCAGATAGATACCCTGGTTTACTTTTTCGGTTGCTTTATTGTCACATATACCGTTAACGATCTGTTTGCCATCAATCGTGTTAATGACATAAGCCGTACTGCTGTCGCTTTCAATAATAATAGTACCATTGTTTACATATACGTTGGCAGTAACGACTTGAGTATTTCCGATACCACTGCCACCCGCTACATTCGCTACGATAAATTTACCACCGAGGTTACCATTATCCACAGGTTGTACGGCGAATTCATAATCAGTCGTATTGAACCCTTTCATACGAATCTGATGGCTATTAATCAGACGAGCTGCAACTTTAGAATCATAAGTTGTAGTCCCGAATATTTTATTCGCCTGGAGGCTTGCCGGGGCATAGGTATAGGTGTAAGTTACTCCGAAGTCATCTGCTTTTTTAGCTTTAATGTATATATTGTAACGGATGGCTTCTGCCGGAGTTGTATCGTCTGTTGCGTTTCCCCAAAAAATAATTACATCTGAACCGTCTTGTTTAACCTGTACATCTGAATTGCTTACAAATTCGGGAGCTTCATTCATAGCAAGATCACTGGTTAAATTATTGGGTACTGCCCGGTTGAACCAGTTAGGCTCCTTAGGTCCCCATCCACTGATAGAATAGTCGAGCGCACCGTCATGGTTGAAATCAATAAAGTTCACATCAGACTCGTGAGAGTTGGTGTTATCATTCAGGAATTCACGGGTGAAGCTGTTGTCTCCATTGTTGTAATATAAGTTAGTGAGGGAGTAGTCAGTTTCCGTCTGCCCGTCTGTTGATGACCATCCACATTGAATCATAATATCAATCTTACCATCATTGTTGATGTCACCTATGGCGGGCATTGCTCTGGCTGTAAGTAGATTGGTTACTTCTGTTTTCAAAGGATCGGCAAAAGTTCCGTCGCCATTATTGATGTATAAGTTTCCTACGGTATTATTGGTTTCTGTGTCACTATTCTTAAAGTCTCCAAACTCCAGAATATCGGGATAACCGTCATTGTTCACATCTGCAGTAAAGGTCGTACCGCTCTTTTGACCTTCGAAAAAGCCCTGCTGGGTTGTTTCGCGGAAAGTGCCGTCACCATTGTTAAAGTAAATAGTGGTAGTGGCAACCCAGCCGTTAGTCTGGTCATTACCGGATACGATGAGATCCAGATATCCGTCTTTATTTAAATCACTCAGATAAACGGAACCGGTTGTGATTGTTTTGAAGGGGTCAATTCCTTCTCCGTCTTCTCCCACGGGATTTTGTACTTCTTCGAAAACACCTTGGTTATTTCTGTATAGAATCACGTGCCAACTCTCATCTTTACGTGCCCAGCCTGTCATAAACAGATCGGTCCATCCGTCATTATCATAATCGCCGGCTGCACAGAAGTAACCCCGGTGTTGTCCTTCGGATTCTCCGATGCCCAGTTCGTCTATCTCTTGCTGAACAGCATGCTCAAAAGGGTTATCGGGATCTCCTGTCCCTCTCCAGATAGCAGTATAATTTTCTCTGTTTTGTCCGCCTTCTCCGTTGTCAATCACTTTTTTCCCCTGTACATAAAGATCCATGATACCGTCGTTGTCGAAATCCAATACAACTGCACCGGCAATCTCGAGCTTAGGAATATTAACGGGTATGTTGGTAAATTCGCTTCCTTCTTCATTTCTGAACAGATATGCATGACCCAGATCCTGGTGTTTACCACCAATAAGGAAACGGTCCGGATAACCATCGTTGTTGTAGTCGAACCATAAGTCCTGTCCCCATTGAAACCAGGAACAGACATTGGCACCTTCAGGATCGCTGGGATCTCCCCACGGTTGTCTGATCACATCTCCCCATTCTACTTTTACAGGTTCGGTAGCGAATGCATTCGAAGCTACTAAAGCACTTAATGCCATTGTTGAAAGTAATTTTCTAATTTTCATAATGTAACTATTTAATGGTTAATACTAAAGTCGTTTATCGGAGCTGAAATTCATTCTCTCAATAATTTAGTTTTTGTAAATGAGTTTGCTCTGACTGAGGCCTGGAGTAGTACACTTCACACAGTAATAGCCGCTCGACAGTTGCGCTATTGATATGCAAAGCGGATTATCTTTCTTTGTATAATCCGGATAGAACGGACGTCCTGCAATATCGTAGAGATGAATGTCGGCTGTAAGTTCGCGTTCCGGGAGTTGTACATAGATACTTTCATTATTTTGTTCGTACCATATCTGCACCTTTTCCCGGAGTGCTGTGTTTTTGACGCTTGTATAATTGGGATCGGGATAAATGCGCATAACAAAACCACCTCCTTCTGCCAGTTTGAAGCTCATCCGGGTTTGGCTGGTAACATCAATCGTATGGCATTTGCAAGCTGTTGCATCTCCTGTTGTACTTGATGTATCATTATTTTTTTCCGGTACGTCTTCTATAATGTAAGCCTTATAAGGCATTCCGCGAGTAAGAAATGAAAAATCGACATCCAGTGTCCGTTCTGTCCAGTTGCTTAGTCCGCCTACATACCATTCCTTATCTGATCTGCGGGCCATGACAGCAAACTCACCTATTTTACCTTGCAGCGGTTTGGTTTCGTTCCAGATAGTAGGCACATGTTTTAGAAATTCCATTATTTCGGGGAACTTACGGTATTCTGTTGGCGCATCGCTTACGAATCCTAATGTCTGATGATATACTACATACTGGGCCATTTGATGTGCACGTGTACCCAGACTCCAGGGAGCACCTGTTCCTTTCCAGGTCCATCCTTTCCGGGTCTTGTTACGCAAAGATCCCGGAGTCATATCCATTGCTCCTCCAAGCATGCGTAAGAAAGGAACGACGGTGTGATACAATGGATTACAGTTGTCGTTCCATTTGTTACTTTCTTCGCCTGTCACAGCTTCGTAACTGATGATATTCGGATAAGTACGGTGCCAGGCTACCGGTTTCGGGCAACCGTGAAGTAATAACATCAACTGGTATTTGGCGCAGCGTTCCGCCATTGTAGGTATCCAGCCTGACGCCACCTGGTCATCTCTTGACATAAAATCGGCTTTCACCCCCGATATACCCCATTCTTTGAAACGGGCAAGCATCGGTTCATCAACCAGCAGGAAGTTAAAATAGCTCCATACCATGATTTTGATACTCTTTGATTTGGCATATACACACAGCTCTTTGATGTATTCTTCTCCCCAGCCGGCGTCACAAGTCATCCATTCAAATCCCATTTCCGCAGCAAAGTCTACATAATACTTATAAAATTCAAGTGTATGCGGACGTCCGTCTCCAAAAGGACCGTAGATAAAGCCAAGATCTCCTTCAAGTTCTCCGTCGTGCAACCATTCAAAAGCTGTCCGGCCGGCCGATATCCAGGAGAAATCCCCTTCTGCCTGAGGCTTTGCCAGTTTGTAAACCAGGTCATTGTTCATTAATTCCGAATCATCGCGGCTGATAATGAATCCACGCCAGGGATAAGTGCGTACGCCCGGTGTCAGGGCAATGTAATCATAACGCTCCAATACTGCCTGTGAATCATATTTACTGTCGTTCTTTATTTTTTTAGGATATTCGGCCCATTTGCCTACCAATTTATTACCGGCTTCTTTTTTGAGCAGATACATGCCCGGGTAATTTTCTAAATCGGACTCAATAACGGTGATGCCTATATTTTTCTTATTATTTCGGAAGAAACAGGGGTTGATGCCATAATCTCCTGTTTTAACAGATTTGACACTCAACTCACGTTTGTAAGGAAGTTCCCATTGACTCATCGTACGCTTGTCTTCATCGTAAGCAATCCATACTTGCGGGTTATCCTTAAAGTTGAATTCTGCTATTTCATTCCGGATGGTGATACTTCCGTTTATTTTACTTTCTATCCGGTATGCCACCCCTTCATCATAGGCACGGCAGTGCAAGGAATAGAGAGAACCCAGATCAAGGATCATTTCATTATAGGTATCATCAATCTGGTCATTTTCGCCTAAATGCATGGGAATTTTCTGACTGATGGAATTCCGGGAACACTTTTCTACTGCCGGATTCTCTCCCAGTGTGATCCGACGTCCGTTTCTCTCTACTACCATTGCTATCGGAGAGATTTCCGAAAGGGCTTCGCCGTCAGCGAATATCTGATAAGAGAGGGTGTCCCGCATGCTGATTTTGAGTTCCAGACTTCTGTTTGGGGAACTGACTGTATATTCTTCTTGCGCTTTTATTGGCAAGGTCGCGGTGAGGCATAAAGCGATGGTTAAAATAAGGTGTTTTTTCATATTCAGTATTGTTATTACAAATTCTATTAGCCTCTTTTATTGGCTGCTACAAAGAAACGGCACATTTGGCACATTTGAAATGGAGAATTCTATTCTGGATATGGATAATTTTACCTTTGCAGAAATAACGATATTGGAAAGTAAGATTATCCATATCGATGGTAAGATTATCTATTTCTTTTTTGCTATCTATCTGCTTATTTTGCACTCAGCTAATAGAATGCAAAAAGGGATAGCTTTTATATATGAAGGTAATTTTGTTTTCAGGATTTTTTGGAGGATATTATTTATAAATACGATAAAATGGAAATGAAAAGAAAGATGAGTAACACATTGGGAGCCGGACTTTTGCTGCTGGCATCCGCTTTTAGTTTTTCTGTTCAGGCACAACAGGTTTTTCTGCATAGTGGCGAGCCCGTTGTTGACTGGAAACTGAAGCCGCAGGCTGAAGTAAAAGGGGATGCAAACACTTTGTGCAATGCAGGCTATAATGTATCTTCATGGGTAGATGCAGTAGTTCCCGGTACGGCTTTTACGGCTTATGTAAATGCAGGGCTGGAAAAAGACCCTAATTTTGGTGATAATATTCATAAGGTGGACCGGGTTAAGTATGATCGTAGCTTTTGGTATCGTACCGAATTTAAAGTCCCTGCTGATTTTGACAAGGAACTGATCTGGCTTAACTTTAATGGCGTGAACCGTAAAGCCGAAGTTTATCTGAATGGACACAACTTGGGCATTTTGGATGGTTTTATGCATCGGGGACGTTTTAATGTAACCGACATTGTAAATAAAACCGGTGAGAATGTACTGGCTGTACTGGTACACATGCCTCAAACTCCGTTGGCCAACTGTGGTAGTCCTACTTATCTGTCGAGTGGAGGTTGGGACTGGATGCCATATGTTCCGGGATTGAATATGGGTATTACCGATAAAGTCTTTCTGAGTAATACCGGCGGCGTAACCCTGATTGATCCGTGGATACGTACAGATCTTCCAACTCGTGCCCGTGCAGATTTATCTGTTCAGCTGGAAGTGAAAAACAATGAAAGCAAACCGGTTAAAGCTGTTGTTACAGGAACCATCAATCCGGGTAACGTTACCTTTACGAAAGAGGTAGATCTGTCTGCAAATACTACTTCTACTGTTAGCTTCGATAAGCGTTATTATCCGCAGTTGATGATTAATAGTCCGAAATTGTGGTGGCCTAACGGATACGGAGAGCCTAATTTGTATACTTGTACTTTTGAAGTGAAAGTAGACGGAGAAGTATCTGAAGTAAAAGATGTCACTTTCGGTATTAAAAAATATACATATGATAAGGAGAATAACACTTTTCATGTTTATATAAATGACGTTCCTGTATTTGTAAAAGGGGCCAACTGGGGTATGTCGGAGTATATGCTTCGCTGTCGTGGTGCAGAGTATGATACAAAGATTCGTTTGCACAAAGAGATGAACTTTAATATGATTCGCAACTGGCTCGGTTCTGTAACCGATGATGAATTCTATGAAGCCTGTGACAAATATGGAATTATGTTGTGGGATGATTTTTGGATTAATTCGAATCCGAACCTGCCTTATGATCTCAATGTGTTCAATAATAATATGATGGAGAAGATTAAGCGTGTACGCAATCACCCGAGCATTGCCGTATGGTGTGGTGACAACGAATCTAATCCGCAACCGCCGTTAGAAGGTTGGATGGCCGAGAATATTAAGACTTTCGATGGTGGTGACCGTTATTTCCAGGCAAATTCTCATGCACAGGGCTTGACGGGTAGTGGTCCGTGGGGAGCTTTTGAACCACGTTTCTACTTTACCAAGTATCCCGATGGTCTGGAAGGTGATCCGGCACGTGGCTGGGGATTCCGTACAGAGATCGGTACTGCTGCCATGACTACTTTTGAGAGCTTTAAGAAGTTTATGCCGGAAGAAAACTGGTGGCCACGTGATGAGATGTGGAACAAGCACTATTTTGGTCAGAATGCTTTCAATGCAGCTCCCGAACGTTATGATGCTTCTATCGAGAAAGGTTTTGGTAAACCCGATGGCATTGAGGATTACTGCCGTAAAGCACAGCTTATAAATCTTGAATCCAATAAAGCTATGTATGAGGGCTGGCTGGATCGTATGTGGGAAGATGCATCAGGTATCATGACCTGGATGGGACAGTCGGCTTATCCTTCGATGGTGTGGCAGACGTATGATTACTATTATGATCCGACAGGTGTTTATTGGGGTACAAAATCTGCTTGCGAACCGATACATATTCTTTGGAATCCTGTAACGGATGGTGTAAAGGTTGCCAATACTACGGCCCGTGATCTGGAAGGACTGACTGCCGAAGTGAAAGTATACAATCTGGACGGTAAACCTGTGGCAGCATATACAAAGTCGGCTACGGTGAATTCGCCAAGCAATACCACTGTACAGTGCTTTACGATTGATTTCAATAAAGAACGGAAGAATCTTTCTTTAGGTAAACCGACCTATGCATCAAGCGTGACTCACGGACAGCCTTCGGATGCTACGGATGGTAAGAAAGATACCCGTTGGGCAGCAGCTAAAGCCGATAATGAATGGATTTATGTGGATCTGGGCAGTATACAACCCGTAGGCGGTGTACGTCTGGATTGGGAAGCTTCCTTTGGAAAAGCTTATAAGATACAGGTTTCCAGTGACGCGCAAAATTGGAAAGAAGTGTATAAAACGGATGAAGGCCGTGGTGGTGTAGATGAAATTACATTCCCTGAGGTAGATGCCCGCTATGTACGTATGTTTGGTATCGAATTGGGCTGGTGGTTCGGTTATTCGTTATGGAGCTTTGATGTATTGAGTGGTACACAGCCAAGTGAAGGTCTGAGTGATGTTCATTTTATCCGCTTGACCTTGAAAGATAAATCCGGGAATGTACTCTCCGAAAATAATTATTGGCGTGGCAATGACCGTTTAGATTTCACCGCTGTGAATTCTTTGCCCAAAGCCGACCTGAAAGTTTCTTCCAAAATGGTGAAAAAAGACGGAGTTGCCGAGATACAGGCTACAATTACAAATCCGGCTTCAGCCAAGGGTGTGGCTTTTGCCGTACATGTACAGGCATATCGCACTTCGGATGGTGAACGTATTTTGCCCGCTATTATGAATGATAACTATTTTACATTAATGGCAGGTGAGAAAAAGAATGTAACAATCTCATTTGATGAGAAACTATTGCAAGGTGGTTCTTATAAATTGGCGGTAACTCCTTATAATAAATAAGGATAAGGTAATTCACCACAGAGTATACACAGGGCACAGAGTTCTAATTATTTGAAATCAATTATATAATAACTCTGTGCCCTAAGTGTACTCTGTGGTGAAATTTATTCTCTATCAACGAATTCTATATTATATTTAAACACTGAAAATATCTACATTAGTTATAATTATTGATATATTTAGGGTCCTGTTCAGTCATCAATAATACGACATTTCTCCGCAAATCATTTTATCGGAGTCTAATTAACGATAATGAGTTATGAAAAAGAGAAAAAATAAAACGTGGACTACTAAAAATACTCATGTAAAAAGAGAAAATAAAAGTAGTGATATAAAACCTGAGAAATGGTATTTTAAATGGGGAACATGGATTATTATAGCATTGGCCATTTTAATTATAATATTACGTGCTTTAAATAACCATATTGTAGGCTATGATCGTTTTATTGGTATGCCAACGGAGTGGATGCAGTCACTGTTTGAGTAGTAGTAATTATACATTTAAATTACCGATACAAATAAGTCCTTTTGCATATTATCTGTGATATCATGAGTTGTATAATGAGGATAATAGTAGTTAACTTATTTTTCAAATTGTATAAAAAACAATGAAATACAAAATTTTTATCTTATTACTCACCTTATCGACTGCTTTATATAGTCAAGATATAAATATCCCGGTTTCTCCCAATGTTGCCTCCATGGGCGAATTTGGTAACTTTCCTATAGGATATCATACCGGGACTCCTGTAATCGAATTTCCTTTCTATGAAATAGATTTGGATGGTTTAATCATACCCATAAAATTGAAATACAATTCATCCGGTATTCGGGTTGATCAGGAATCCGGATGGGTAGGGTTAGGTTGGTCTTTAGAAACGGGAGGGTGTATAACTAAAGAAGTGAGAGGCTTTAATGATTTTAGTTATGACGATTCTACTACTTCTGGAGGAGTGTCTTTCGGGTATTATTATACATGGCAGTCTAACTATGAACAATATCTCTATAAAATTAATTATAATCCGTTGACTGAAGTGATTGAGCAAATAGCGGGAAATGAATTATTGACTACTGAAGCATCCTACTTGACAGGTCAGGACAACGAACCGGATTTATATCATTTTAATTTCTGTGGTTATTCCGGCACCTTTTATTTTGAACCGTGGAAGAATGGCGATCCTATCTCTGATTATATAAAACCTGTAATTAAATCTTCAAATCAATACCTGAACATTACATACAATACGAGGGAGAATAAATGGCTTGTTGTTGATCAACAAGGTTTTAAGTTTATTTTTAAAGAGAATGAATATACCCATGTCTATGCTGAACAAACGGAGCACGAAACTCCAGCTCTCAGTACAGATAAGAGTAGATTGTATCTCAGAAAAAAAGGTTCCTGTACGGATACGAACTGTCAGTTGGAATCTATCGAATCCCCCAAAGGCCGAAAGGTTAATTTTACATATAATCATGAGAATTCGAGTACACCTATAAGTACTTCTTATCAATCTGATATCCCGATATTTGATAAGAGTTTTGGCGATATAATTATTGGAGGCGGAGCAAATAAGTATTATAGCTATACCTACTCCGGCATAGAGCAGTTACTACCCTCTACTATCAGCTTTGATGGAGGTAGTATCTCTTTTATAACTTCGGCAAGGAAAGATATGGAGCGTTACGCTGATTTATATCGTGTCCGGCCGGGGATTTCATCTTTGCCTCCTCAGAAACTGGATAAGGTTATAATTAAAAATCGATCAGATAATCATGTCAAAAACATAAAATTTTCCTATAGTTATATGAGTGATACGACGGATGTTAAGTTGAGTCGTTTAATGCTCAATTCGTTTGAAATAACTGATGCACAGGAACAGATACATCAGCAATACAAATTTACGTACAAAGAGGGAGTATTACCTGCCAAAAACTCTTATAATTCAGATTTGTGGGGATATTACAACGGGGCTGTGAATCAAGTCCAGCTTCCTACTTATACAGAATTAAAAACTCAGGGAAATATAGAGAATACTTGTAACTATCCTGAATCTTACATAAAAATAGGTGCTGATAAACTTACGAATGAAAAGTATATGCAGTATGGAACTTTGGATATGATTGAATATCCTACCGGAGGTAAAACACGATTTATATATGAATCACATGATTTCCGAAATGGGAGTAATGGTGGATTTATTAGAAGGTTTCCCTTAAGTTCAGGTGTTTCATACAGCCCGGATGCCAGTTTCCAACAAGGCAGTGAATACACTTATGGAAAAGATTTTGTTTTAGAAGATGATTCGTATCTAAGATTGTCTTTTCACTATCACGTACACGATTCATACAAACCGGCTTTGTCAAGAGCAAGTCGTATCTTCCTTCAGGAAAAGCATGGTAACGGCTATATAGATGTTTATAGTAAATTGATTAATCTGGAAAAAGAAGCTGAAACAATTAATTTAGATGCGGATGCCGTTTATCTCAAAAAAGGAACATATAGAATTTATTTATGGAGAGAGGCAAAGGATCAAAATGGACAAAATAAATCTTTCAATTATCATCTATCAGCAAGTACCATGGCTCTTTCCTGGCAGAATGAGAGTAAAGGAGGTGGACTTAGAATTAAAGAAATACAGAATATAGATAAGGGTGGCATAGTAAGTACAAAGCGATATTCCTATTCGGAAAATGGACAATCATCGGGTTGCTTATTATCAATACCCGACTATGCTTTTTTGCAGATTTTAGACCGGACAATAACGAACAGCACTTATTATGAAAGTATACGAATGAGGATGCTGAAATTTATGGCTTACAATAAACAATTTAGTCCCAACTTTGGCACCCCTTTTATTCCCAACAATGGTGCTGCTGCTCAGGTTGTTTGTAAATACGTTGAAGAGAGCTGTGTGGATGCGAACAACCAAACGACAGGAAAAACTACCTACAGATACATGGCAGAACCCTTCAAAACAAAGGTCCCATTTCCAATACCTAAAGAGTATCATATAGGTAATGGTTCATTGCTGGAGGAGGCTCATTATGACAGTGATGGAATTCTACAGAAGAAAAAGATATTTAATTATTCTTTTAAACAGATACCGGGAGCTTTTACACAATATATACCTAAATTTTATGAACCTTTTGATGCCAGTAGGATAGGAATACAGTTCTATGAAGTCAAACCTGAATATTGGAGTTTGGATTCTATTTCGGAGAGTGATTATTTTGACTTTGGCAAGAAAGCTGTTCATAAGCAGACAAGGTATAAATATGATATGGGCAACCGGCTCGTTTCAGAGCAAATGGAGTCTTTAGGGGAAAATGACTTTGTAACCTTAACAAAGTATGCAAAAGATTTTTCAGACCAAATAGCTCTAAAAATGAAAGATAAAAGTATGATTGGAGTTCCTCTTGAAACTGTTACACTCAAAGATGGTAAAATCATATCCGGAAATAAATCTCAATATATTTTTGATGCAAGTTTGGATGCTGTATTAAAGAAAAGTTCTTACTCATTGAAAAAAGTACCTTCTCTGTCTCTGACAGATAATTATTCGCGATACTATGAAGCCGATTATACGGTTGTTAGTTATGATAATTACGGTAATCCTGTTGAGATAGAAAAAAAGGATGGTATTCGTGTTGTATATCTTTGGTCGTATAATGGGCAATATCTGGTTGCTGAGATAAAAAATGCTACTTCCTCCACTGTAAATACTGCTTTGGTATCTGTTGGTCTGATATCTATTGATTCTTTGTCAACAAATGTCAATCCTGATAAATCGAAACTGGATAAGTTAAGAACCTTATCTGCCTTAAGTGACGTTCATATTACGACCTTTCAATATAAGCCATTGATTGGTGTAACTCAAATAACTGATCCCTCAGGTGTGACGGCCTATTATGAATATGATTCATTAGGTCGTCTGATACATGTAATGGATATGAATCACAGTACTGTTGAAGAGTACGATTACCATTATAGGAATCAATAAAAAATAATACTTTGAACTTATGATTACGGACAATAAAAAGAGAGTCGCTCTGCTACTTCTACTTCTTGTAAGTACGAGCTTATGTTACTCACAATATACCTTACAAAAGGATTATATCCATATACGTGCTAACGACACAGTAGTGAAGCAAGAAGTGAATTATAAGGATCCGGGGCGTAGTGGAACTAATGTTTTCTGGAATTACAGTAATCTCCAACCGGTGAAGTTCCCTTATTGCGTTTGCTATGGTGGCAACGATACGGTGGTTTTTGTGAAAGAGCACCTGACAGAGTATAAATACCGGTTGAACTGTGGTGATTCTTTGATGTTGGAGGGATACCGTAATCGTACCACCTATTTCAATGCTCTTGTACCCGGCCTTGAATTTCGATATCCGTTTCATTATATGGACTCTCTGGAAAGTAATTTTTATGGAGAGGGGAAATATAGTGATAAGTTGGCATTCATTTCACAAGGTCGTGAAAAAGTGAAGGTAGATGCCTGGGGAACCATGTTGCTTCCGGGCAACGATACCTTGAAGAATGTGGTTCGGATGTGTCTGCAAAAAGATATTTGTGAACATATCTCTTGGACGGACTCCATCTTACTTAGAGTACACGGTGATTCTACTGTCCTTCGTAAAGTCCGTATTGAAGAGCATCTGAGAAGCGATACTGTATTACTGCGTCAGACAAATTATCGTTGGTATGCCGAAGGATACCGTTATCCGGTATTTGAAACCATCCGTTGTGAAACTTTTAAGTCCGGTAGCCCGATGGCATATTATGCGACTGCGTTTTATTATCCTCCGGAAGAGCATATCTATCTTGAAAATGATTCGCTCAACAAGCAATTACAAGAGTTACTGAAGGAGAATAGTCTCTTAGCTGGCCAGCATACTTCCAGGCCAGGAGAAGATGAATCTCTCCCTCCGTTGCAATCAGAATTGTTGGTCTTTTACAATATTTACCCCAATCCGGTAAAAACAGATGTTACTTTGGAGTATTACTTATCGGATGACGCACAGGTATGTATCAGTCTTTTTGATCTTAGCGGACGGTTACTGAAGCAAACAGACAGTGGGAGGAAGCCTGGAGGAACCTATAATGAAACCATCTCAATGGATGGTTGTCCAAGAGGAAGCTACGTATTACGGTTAACGGTGGCTGATAAAACATTTGTTGAAAAACTAATAAAGGAATAGAATGATGAGACGTACATTACTATCCATGTTTATAAGTGGCTTATGTTTTTCTCTGCTGAACGGACAATCTGCTGATCAAAACTATATTCGCATTATTACTCCCAGCATTACTACTTCGGATGCTTCTTCATTGGTACCTTCTCAGTGTATCACTCGTATTCAGTATTATGATGGGCTTGGACGTCCTGCAGAGACTGTGATGAAGGGTATTACTCCACAAATGAATGATCTTGTTTCAATGGTGGAATACGATACTTTTGGGCGTATGTCACACGAATGGCAACCTGTTGCAATGGGTGGTACTTCGGGTGAATACCGTCCTACATCGGATGTGAAAGCACGGTCTTCTTCTCTTTATGGAGATGAATATGCCTATACGAGTACTTATTATGACTCTTCTCCTTTGAACCGTGTCGTGAAGCAAATTGGTCCCGGAGCGGATTGGCATGTCAATGATAAAGCCCAACGGACCGAGTATCAGGTGAATACGGCAACCGGAGAGTTATCCGTTCCTTGTTTCGTTGTTGAAAACAATCGCCTGAAGCGAAGTGGCTTTTATCCGGCTTCGAGCTTGATCATCACATTGACAAAAGACGAAGATGATGTTGCCTGCTATGATTTTGTTGACTTGGAAGGTAAGCGCATTAAGTATAAGGGTGTTATTTATGTGTACGATAATCTGGGGCAACTTCGTTATGTTTTACCTCCTTTCTTTTTTAATACTTATGGATCTTCTGTATCGGCTGATGGCTTCTATGATGTCACTCAGGAAACGGGCTTGTATAAAATGTGTTATGTCTATAATTACGATGACAGGGGTAATTGTATCAGCAAGAAACTGCCTGGCATAGAACCTATTTATTACGTTTATGATAAAGCTGATCGACCGGTTCTTTCCCAATCTCCCAACCAACGTGCTCATGATGAATGGAGTTTTACAAAATACGATGCTTTGTCCCGTCCTATTTTGTCCGGTACAACAAAAATAAGTGGGAAAAGTCATGGACAGCTATGTGAAGAATATCGCAATCAACTCTCGAAAGAGACCTTTACAGGTAGTATCGTATCTGATTGTTATGGCTACAGTAATGTGAGCTTACCTATCCGGAATCTGACTATTCTAAAAGTGGACTTTTATGATAACTATACGTTTATAGGCAACCTTGGATTGCCTTCTCCGTTTAATTATCAGATGCAAAGTGGTTTTTCCACCTCTTATCTTACTACTCCTAAGGGGATACATACCGGTAGTATAGTCAAAGTCTTTGATTCTACTGTGGCGAACAAGTTTTATTCGGTTTTTTATTACGATACTAAGGGGCGTGTTATTCAAAGCTGCAATAATAATTCCTTGGCAGGTTTTGATACTTATTTCACCTCTTATAATTTCTCCGGTTCTCCGGTTGATGTGCTGCATATCCATTCCAGTAGTACGATTTCCTCTTTGAATGAACGCTATCATTATACGTATGATCATGGCGGTCGATTGACGCAAACTACCCACTCTTTGAATAGTGGGGCAGAGCGAATTCTTGCACAAAATGAATATGATGAACTGGGACATCTTCGGAAGAAGAGTTATCCGGGAAATCTTGATTCCGCTACGTATGGTTATAACGTCCGTGGATGGATAGATCAAATCAATTCTACTCATTACAGGCAGGCTATTTATTACGGTTTTTGGCAGAATAAATCGAAAAGTTGTTATAATGGCAATCCAGCCGGTGCGTCCTATTCTACTACTTATCGTGATCCGGTTACAGGGGCATTGGCACAAACCGGCGAACTGTTGGTTGAATATGAATATGATGGTGAAATATTGAAAATGATGTCGTCCGGAAGTATAGAAGATGGCCAGTTCGAATATGATAGTGATATGGGGGAGAGCTGTCCTTCTATTTATGACGCTATCCTTCGTTTTTACAAAGGACAATCTGAAGATTTAATGTTACTAAGTTCGCAGGGATACGGAATTGATAATATTTGTGAATATGGTGCAAACAATGTTGCATCTCTTCCTATACAATTTATGTCGAAATACCCTGATGCTACTCCTACCTTTTTCTATGATGCTAACGGAAACTTATATAAAGATTTAAACCGTGGTATTACAGGTATTGATTACAACTTGCTGAACCTGCCCGAAAAGATAACTTTTGAAAATAGCAGTAATATCCGTTACCGTTACGATGCCGACGGTACTAAGCTCCGGGCTGATTATAAAACCGTTTTTAATGAGCTGTATACTCCCATCGGCTTACCCGTGCAAACAAGTTCCGGTACTTTAACGGTCGAGCACCATATCGATTATTGCGACAACCTAATCTATGAAGACAATGTATTGAAAAAGATCCGAGTTGATGGTGGCTATATCAACTATAATCCCTCTACAAATAATGGTGAATACTGTTATTACATCACAGATCAAATCGGTAGTAATCGCGTTATATTAAGTGAGACCCGCGGTGTGATTCAGTATGCCGATTATTATCCTTATGGCATTCCTTTTTCAGAGATACCTATGGAAGAAGATAATTTCCTCCATGCAGGTAAAGAACTTGAAAAGATGCACGGGCTTTATTGGTATGATAACGGCAAGCGTTGGTACGATCCGATCCTTGCCCGTTTTACTACGATGGATCCTTTGTGTGAGAAGTATTATGATAAGAATCCGTATGCTTATTGTGGGGATAATCCAATGAGGTATGGGGATGTAAGAGGGGATAGTATTACTGTGCTTAATCTGGGTAGTGGAACCGATCAACACATGGGGCTTCTGATTCAGGATAAATCTGGTAAATGGAATTATTTTTCATTCAATGGTGTTCCTGCGTATAATAAAACATTGGGCGTTTTGGGAGGAAGACCTTTTGATGATATAGAGGTTGGCTCTTTTGATTCGCCTGAAAAATTTATGAATAGTCCTTACAATAAAAAATATGAAAAGATAGAAGAGAAGGCAGATCCCTCGATTAATTCATACGGATATCCGGAAGGATATGTAATACCTGCAACTCAGGATCAGGATGAAACAATTAAAAAAACATATATTGATGCAGTTAATGAAGGTTATACTTTAAGTGATAATCAATGTGCAAAAGTTGTTCAGAGGGCTTTGTCAAAAGCAGGTATAAGTGTATATGAATCTACAGTTACCCATTATCCGTATGCGAGTAGTGTGACAAGAACTCTTCCATATTTACCCAGTAATGCTTATTCTGTTATCAAATCAAATAATCCGCAAGGATATTCAGTGTATAAACGCAAATAATATAGTCTATGAAGAAGTTTACTAAAAAAAGATTTTTCAAATGGCTGTTTGTTACGATATTGATACTACTTGGATTGTATAAATGTACGATACCTGTGTTTCTTTTACGGCCGTACGATATCCATTGTGATTCAATCTCTCAGATAATTAGTACCGAAAGAGATATTTGGTATTACAAGCCTTTGTGTGATACCTTAATATTGAAAGACAGCTTGCGTGATATCCGTTTCCATGTACGTCAGGCTTGCGCATATGAACTTCGCGGTGTAGATCAAATATATTTTCGTTATTATTTGCCTTGGATTCGCTTTTATGAAACTGATAATATAAAGATATTCGGAGTTTGGTTTGACTACATGGCTTTGCGTGACAAGTATGATAAATATATGGGTATTTACTATGATTTGGGTAAAGAGAATGTAGATAATATTTTTGCCGGGCCATGTGGTTGGGATGATTCAGAGCGAGGTGTTTCGTATTATGGAAGACGATTGGGAACTCCTTTACCCGATACTATCTATTTTTCAGTTTATGGGAATCCTTATATTTATGTAGATAAGTCTACTTATCATACTCTTTCCCGTGATAAACAATGGGAGGTTATCGATAGGGGGGTAGATTTGGAAGGTGAACGCCGTATTTTAGGTCAGCTTATATTTGTAAAGTCAGATAGCCTTATCTTTGAGAATAAGCGTTGTTATGATAATGACAAGTTATTAATAAAACGTCCGGTAGATTATTGAATTATAGTGTACCACTGGCTTTAAATGCAAGATATAAGATGAAGTAGGGATATTTAGTGTATAAACGCAAATAATATAGTTTATGAAGAAGTTCACTAAAAAAAGATTTTTCAAATGGCTGTTTGTTACGATATTGATACTACTTGGATTGTATAAATGCACGCTTCCTGTACTTCTTTTACCACCGTATGATATCCATTGTGATTCAATTCCTCAAATAATCAATACTGAAAGAGATATCTGGTATTACAAGCCTTTGTGTGATACTTTGATTTTGAAAGATAGCTTGCGTGATATCCGTTTCCATGTACGTCAGGCTTGTGCATATGAACTTCGCGGTGTAGATCAAATCTATTTTCGTTATTATCTGCCTTGGATTCGCTTTTATGAAACTGATAATATAAAGATATTCGGAGTTTGGTTTGATTATATGGCTTTACGTAACAAGTATGATAGAATTACTGGGATTTACTATGATTTGGGTAGAGAGGATGTAGATAATATTTTTGCCGGTCCATGTGGCTGGGATGATGCAGAACGAGGTATTTCATATTATGGGAAACGACTGGGAACGCCCTTGCCCGATACTATTTATTTTTCGGTTTATGGGAATCCTTATCTCTATGTAGAAAAGTCTACCCGTCGAACTCTCCCCGAAGATAAGCGATGGGAGGTTTATAAAAAAAGTCGAGAACTGAAAAATGAACGCCGTATTTTAGGTCAGCTTGTATTTGTAAAGTCGGACAGCCTTATTTTTGAGAATAAGCGTTGTTATGATAATGACAAGTTATTGATAAAGCGTCCGGTAGATTATTGAATTATAGTGTACCACTGGCTTTAAATGCAAGATATAAAATGAAGTAGGGATATTCAGTAAATGTCTTTCTTTCGTAGAAATGAATTAAAAAAAATGACAAATTTGTGAATGAAAGTGTAGTAACAAATATTGTATATGGAGGAAATGCTCAAATCATGGATATTGCAGAGAATACGATAACATTAGATGCTTCTAAAGGTGGTGGAGCAATTGCTGTATTGGCAAGCGAAAACTCTACATTGAAACAGAATACAATTCTTATCAACCCCTCTATTAAAACACAGGCTACTGTATATGCTGTTACTCCAGCGTATTATGTAACACCTATAATCCCTGATAATGGACCACGATTTATAAAAGAAACAATATCTCAAGGTGTAAATGATGTCACATTTCATGAGATAGGTCATGTTATTTACCAAGGTAAAGCTCAAAACAATGTGATAAATTATCACAATAGGGTTAGGAGGATACTGAATTTAGCTCCACGACCATATGATGAAACTCACAATAGAAATGTAAAACAGGGGGTATATTAATATGAATAAGATTTGTATTGCTGCACTATTTTTGTTTGTTTTTGGGGTTCATTTGAGTGCACAAATGAAAGAACTAAAACCCAATAATTATGAGTCTGTATCCACGGATCGTTTGTGCTTACGTTTAGTTAATAAATCAAATGATTGTATGATCTTTGAATTCATTAATAAATCTGATGATAGTTTGTATCTCTTTGATAGTTATCTGAACGAAATTTCAATTTTGTCGAAAGAAAATTTGTATGATACTAAATATTTGCATAGATATGATGAAAAAACAAAACAGTGTAAAATTTCTTTTTTACCGCTTTTGCCATACTTATCAGTAGAGTATGTTGATCTTACCGTAATAGGAGAAAAAAGGTTCGTAAGGAAAGGACAGATAATATATCATTTTAGTCCTATTCCTCCAAAAGGAAAACTTTATATTTCAATTCCTGGAACGTTTTTTTATTCAAAGAAATACGTTAAAGATATCTCCCTTAAAAGTTTCTCTATTTTTGATAAAAGAATAAAGTTTGATGATATATTAAAAAAAGAATGTGATCAAATAATAGTTGAATTTGCCATCTATAAGAATGTTGACTTATTGACTTCGATGGA
This sequence comes from Bacteroides mucinivorans, assembly GCF_034654355.2. Lineage (NCBI taxonomy): Bacteria > Pseudomonadati > Bacteroidota > Bacteroidia > Bacteroidales > Bacteroidaceae > Bacteroides > Bacteroides mucinivorans. The sequence goes on from NZ_CP178179.1 coordinate 335,486, forward strand.
TGCTTATTATTTGGATGAGATTAGATTTAATGAACAGGCGCTTTCGTATGAAATCTTTTCTATCCTTATTGATTTGTAATGGTAAGTGTTGGTACGATTCGATCTTATGTCGTTTTACGACGATGGATTCTTTGCGTGAGAAGTATTATGATAAGAATCTGTATACTTATTGTTGGGTTAATACGATGAAGTAATAGTTTTGGAAGGAAAGTTGTATTTCTTGAAGTGAATTTATTCACGATACCTTATGATAGAATGATTACAAACCGAAACTATGATACTTTTACAGCGACTCATGAATTTGGGCATTTAAGTGGCCTTGAACATAATAAGCGTAATCCTTTTAACTTAATGAGGTCAAATGGTTCCTTTTACAATTTAAATAGTACACAATTTAAAACAGTTTATTCAAAATGGAAGAATAAAGAGCTAAATAAAAGATATAATTATGAAATTAACCCCTTAGGGAGGAAAAGGCCCAATAGAGGGAAGGCATCAATTTATGTTAGACCATAATTTACATCATATGAAAAAGAGAAAAATTCTATTATTATTAGCAATGTCGTATTTTTTGATATTTGTTTCTAAAAACATTTATTGGTATGTTAGAAAGGATTGTACCAATTTGTCTTTTGTTTTATCAAATCATATTACATGTTGGAATGGAGAGAATACAGAGATATCTATTGAGGTTTATATTGATAACAAGCTGTATTTCAGGAATAATAGATTCTCTGAGCTTTATTTGTTTATTGATAATATGAATGTATCTATGGGTTATCATCATCTTAAAGTTGTTGTAGATTTTCATTTTGTTGAAACGGAGGGCTTTTTTGTTTTTCCTATAAAATGGATTACTATTGAATGTTGGGGAGAAGGAGATATTGAGAATATTACGTTAGGGTTTTCCTCATCACCTCCAGGGCTAATGTAAGAGAGGATATATGGTAAGTATTTGGGAAGAGTCGGTTATAGTAAATTTTCGTGGTTTACTAACAGAAATGTAGAAAGTAGCCTGCATTCTATTCTTCAAATATCAAAAATATCTACATTGGTTATATTTATTGATACATTTATCACTATATGCGATAACCAATAACACTACATTTGCACACAAACCTTCGAGTTATTAACCAAATTAAAATAAAAATTATGAAGAACATTTTCTCTTTAAAGAAAAGCAGGTCTGCTCTGTCACTTGTTCTTTGCTGCTTACCTTTTATCACTATTACTGCGCAGCAAATGACGGCATTTGAAAGAGTAGGAACAGATGATGAATCTATTCAGGAGTTTTTTCCGGGTGAACACCGGGCTCGCCCGGTATTAGGGGCATATACCAATAGCGGTTATATGGGATTGTTTTGTGGCGGGCAGGATCTGGGAGGCTCCAGTGGCTGGTATATAGATCCGCGTTGGGGAGATTTGGGAGACGGAACGTTTGCCAATCCTATTCTGAATGGTGACTATTCCGATCCGGACGTTATCCGGGTAGGGAGTAAATACTATATGATTTGTTCCGAGTTCCACTTTATGGGTATACCGGTTCTGGAATCGGATGATATGGTAAACTGGACCATTGTTGGTCAGATATACAATCATATCGATCTTCCTGGTTTTTCGGAAATGAAGCGTTATGGCGATGGCAGTTGGGCACCTGCTCTACGCTATCATGACGGAAAGTTCTGGATGTTTGTATGTATGCCAAACGATGGATTGTTTATGTCTACAGCTACAAACGCTGCCGGCCCCTGGACACCTTTACATTGTGTGAAGAGTGCCGGTGGTTGGGAAGATCCTTGTCCGCTTTGGGATGATGACGGACAGGCTTATGTGGGGCGCAGCCAATTGGGTGGTGGCCCGATTTATATTCATAAGATGAGTGCAGACGGTAGTCGGCTTCTTGACGATGGAAAGAAAGTATACGAAGGTCCTGTTGCCGAAGGGACGAAACTCTTTAAGAAGGATGGCTATTATTACATAAGTATTCCCGAAGGCGGTGTAGGTTCGGGTTGGCAAACGGTGATGCGTTCTAAAAATATTTATGGACCTTATGACTCAAAACGTGTATTGGAAATGGGAGTGACGAAGGTCAATGGTCCTCATCAGGGAGCTTTGGTAGATACACCCGAGGGAGAATGGTGGTTTTATCATTTCCAGTCGGCCGATCCGCAAGGGCGTGTTGTACATTTGCAACCGGTGGTATGGGAAGACGGTTTCCCGGTTATCGGCACGGACTATGACAAGAATGGAATTGGTGAACCGATGAAAGTCTGCAAAAAGCCTGCTGTTAAATGTGATGTAACTCCGCATGCACCGCAGGCCAGTGATGATTTTTCTTCTGATAAGCTGGCTGTACAATGGCAATTCAATCATAATCCGGCAAATGAAAACTGGTCGCTTACTTCCCGTCCGGGATGGTTGGAGATCAAAGCATTGAAAGCAGAAAGTGTGCGTGATTCCCGCAATCAGTTTACTCAAAAGACGATGGGGTATAAGGGCGAAGTCGTTATCCGGATGGATTATTCTGCTATGACCGAAGGACAACGTGCGGGTTTAGAGTGCATTGGTAATAAATTTTGTGGAGCAGGTGTTCTGATGCAGAAGGATGACGGAACATTAACCCCGGTTGTTTATTACGAGAACGAAGGACAGATAAAGCTGATTAAAACAATAGAAAAAGCCGGTGATCCGGTGATTTATGTAAAATTAGTGATCGATGCCTTGAATAATAAGCATCAATTCTCTTATAGTCTGGATGGTCAAAACTATCTGGAGTGTGGTGATTCCTTTCAGGAAGGCTCTCGTGACTGGAAAGGTTCTCGTGTAGGGCTTTATTCATATAATACAAAGGAAGAGGGTGGAAGCGCCTGGTTCGACTCGTTCGAATATAAATTTGACGGCCCTGGCGGTCTGGTAACAGAAGAATAAAAGGAGTGGTTTATGAAAAAGAGATTAATTGCTTGTTTGCTTGCAACGTTACCGTGCATCGGAGCTGTTGCTCATGTCTGGGATGAATTAGCTATCCTCGCCCGGCGTAATAGTGATGGTACTTTTACCCTTGAGAAAGACTCTTATCTGGCTGTAAGTACCTATACGAATGCTGTCTTTTTTGATTATAACAATGACGGAAATCTTGATTTGCTGATCATGGGGCAGGGAGGAGACTGGAATGTCAGTAGTGATATTAAAATAGTTGCTTTGTACCGGAATCTGGGAGAAGAGAATGGATATCGTTTTGAGAAAGTTGCTGCTCCGGGTTTTCTGCCATACAAGGATGAAGGATTTTTCAATCCTGTATCCGTAGGCGATTATAACCATGACGGATATACGGATGTAGTTGTGATGAGTTATCACAACGGACGCCGCATTGATCTGTATCTCAATGATCGTGGAAGTGGTGCCTTTATTCGTCAGGAACAACAGGTGTTTGAGGCAGCTACCAATGGATCGGTCCTGTTTGGTGACCTGAATAATGACGGTTGGCTCGATATTGAGTTCACCGGATATAGTGACAAAACTTCTACTGCGCTTAAAACGTATATTAATAAACGTGACGGTTCGTTTGTGGATGAAACGCCTTCAAATATTCGCGGAGCTTTTCAGGGACAGTCTACACTTGCAGATATTAATGGCGACGGTACATTGGATATCATCAGTACCGGAAACGGAGACGGTTGGGTCTGTCTCTCTTCTTTGTATTACAACACTGTAGATAAAGATGGTAAATGCATCTATCGGTATGTATCCGAAAAAGAAAGTAATATTCTGGGAGTGAGCCGTGCCAATCCGTTGGTTGCCGATTTTAATGGCGATGGGCTGATGGATATGGTGATCAATGGAGAGCCCAGTGATGGCTCCGGTTTTAGAAACCGTATTTATTATCAGACGCGGGAGGGTAAGTTTGTTATGGATAAATCCTATCCGGTGGTTCCTGTCAATCAGGATGGTGGTATTAACATGGGTGACGTCAATGGAGATGGTAATATGGACTTGATTGTTGGCGGCTATGTGGGTACTTACGAGAAGGCTCCTGCCTCCTATTATACGGCTCCGTTACGCGTTTATGAGAATAATCCGCAAAAGGTAGGACTTTCCGGAAATACTTTTCCCGAACCGCCATCCAAAGTTACGGCTGTGATGGAAGGTGATGAACTTGTTATCTCCTGGTTACCCGGTTCTGATAAGGAAACGTCGGAAGCTGCTTTGCGTTACAATATTTATGTCCGTAACGAAACGACCGGAGAATTATATACAATGATCCCGGTAGATATTGAAACCGGTAGGCTGAAAGTAGGTACCGACTTACAAACTTCTCTCTCTTCCGCCCTCAACTCCTATCGGATGCGTGTGTTCGGCAATGGTAGATATACCGTAGGTGTTCAGTCGTTGGATCAGTCGTACGCCGGTAGTAAGTTTGCAACCACCGGTTTATCTGTTGCAACCGGCATTCAGTCAATCGCATCATCCGATCATTTCAGGGTTGTTCCGGTAGATACCGGAGTAATGGTTCGTGGTATGGATAATCACAAAGTAGTTGTGTATACTATGGACGGCAGAACCGTGAATACCGGCTTTTCTAATACGGTTATTCCTTTGTCGGAAAGAGGGGTATATCTTGTTTCTGTGAGTGGAGAAAGAACACCGCTGAAGTGTATGTATTAGTAATGATTAGGTGTATTTGTGCTATCGTAAAACCAAAAGAATAATAAAAATGAATAGAAGATTATTACTGATTGTAGTAAGTGTGATTTGTGTTTTTTCAACTCAGGCACAAAATAACAGAGACATTTATCTGAATATGGATGTCTCTCAGCATGAACGTATCCTTGATTTATTGTCAAAACTGACCGTTGAAGAAAAAATTTCATTATTGCGTGCCACTTCACCGGGTATCCCCCGGCTTAACATAGATAAATATTATCATGGGAATGAGGCCCTTCATGGAGTTCTGCGTCCGGGAAACTTTACTGTATTTCCGCAAGCCATCGGATTGGCTGCTATGTGGAATCCACAATTATTGCATGAAATATCAACGGTAATCTCTGATGAGGCTCGTGCAAGGTGGAATGAGTTGGAACGTGGCAAGAAACAATCGGCACAATTTAGTGATTTGCTTACATTCTGGTCTCCTACCGTAAATATGGCAAGAGATCCACGTTGGGGACGTACTCCGGAGACTTATGGTGAAGACCCTTTTCTGTCGGGCAGGTTGGGCGTTTCATTCGTCAGAGGATTGCAGGGAGATGATCCCCGTTATCTGAAAACGGTGTCGACTCCTAAACATTTTGTAGCCAATAATGAGGAACATAATCGTTTTGAGTGTAATGCCATTATCAGTGAAAAGAATCTGCGGGAATATTATTTGCCCGCATTTGAAAAGTGTATTACGGAGGGGAAAGCCGCTTCTATAATGACTGCTTATAATGCTATTAATGATGTTCCCTGTACACTGAATAATTGGTTGTTGAAGAAGGTGCTTCGTCATGATTGGGGATTCGATGGATATGTGGTTTCTGACTGCGGAGGCCCGAGTCTCTTGTTCACAGATCATAAATATGTAAAAACGTTGGAGACTGCCGCTACTTTGTCCATACAAGCCGGGCTGGATCTTGAATGCGGGGATAATGTCTATATAGGACCTTTACTCAACGCTTATAAACAGTATATGGTTACTGAAGCAGAAATAGATTCTGCAGCTTATCGTGTATTAAGAGGACGTATGCGCCTGGGATTGTTCGATGATCCGGATTTGAATCCTTACAATAAGATATCGCCTTCGGTAATCGGTTGCGAGAAACACAGTAAATTGGCTCTTGAGGCAGCTCGTCAGAGCATTGTTCTGTTGAAGAATGAAAAGAATTTTCTTCCTTTAAATCCTAAAAAGATAAAATCGATAGCCGTAGTGGGGATAAATGCAGGAAATTGCGAATTTGGTGATTATAGCGGAACTCCGGTTAATCATCCTGTATCGGTGCTTGAAGGTCTTAGAAACAGATTGGGCGATCAGGTTGAGGTTGTGTATACTCCTTGGGTCTCTTCAGTTTCAGGATATGATATGATAACGAAATCGTATTTTCCGAATGGTCTGAAGGCAGAATACTATGATAATAAGGATTTGACAGGTACTCCTAAAGTACGTATAGACGATAATATCAACTTTGAACCGATCAATCAAGCTCCGGATCCTTTTTTACCGAAATCTCCATTGTCTATCCGTTGGAGCGGCGACCTCGTGCCTACTGCTTCGGGGAAGTATACATTGGCTTTTACTTCAGACGATGGTTGCCGGTTGTATATTGACGGAAAGAAAATTATAGATTCATGGCATAACCGAAGTGTAGGGACGGATAGTATATCTTTGTCTTTAGAGAAGGGGAAAAAGTATAAACTCGTTGCTGAATATTTTGATGGTGGAGGCAGTGCATCTGCAAAATTGTATTGGCGTGCACCCGATACCGATCAAAGAGCGGTGATTGACTTGTACGGAGAAGCCGGAAATATTATGAGAAAATGTGATTTGACGGTTGCCGTATTGGGAATAAATCAATCCATTGAACGGGAAGGACAAGACCGTTCTTCAATAGAACTTCCGAAAGAGCAACAAGCATTTATCGAAGAGGCTTATAAAATAAATCCGAATACGGTGGTCGTTTTGGTTGCTGGTAGTTCATTGGCCATAAACTGGATGGATGAACATATTCCTGCTATTGTCAATGCCTGGTATCCCGGAGAGGCGGGAGGTACTGCTATAACCGAGGTTCTGTTTGGAGATTATAATCCTGGCGGAAGATTACCATTAACCTATTACAACAGTTTGGACGAACTGCCTGCATTCAATGATTATGATATTCGTAAAGGGCGTACTTATCAGTTCTTTGAAGGCAAGCCGTTGTATGCGTTTGGTTACGGACTAAGTTATACCACTTTTTCTTATAAAAAACTGAATATTGATTCTTCCGGTGATACTGTGAAAGTAAGCTTCACACTGAAAAATACCGGAAAGTATGAAGGCGATGAAGTTGCTCAGTTATACGTAAAATACCAGGGAACAGATTCGTCTGTAAAGATGCCTTTAAAACAGTTGAAAGGTTTTGAGCGGGTACATTTGAAGAAAGGAGAAAGCAGACAGGTGATTTTGACTGTTCCGAAATCTGAATTGAGATTCTGGGATGAAGCAAAAGGAGAATTCTTTACTCCTTCGGGTGATTATCTGTTTATGGTTGGTAGTGCCTCCGATGCTATACAGCTTCAGCAAATTCTGAAAGACCTCTAGTTAAGGTAATTCAGATAAGATAATTTGTTGAAGAGGGGAGTATATCTTGTTCCTGTAAGTGGAGAAATAGCTCCGCTAAAGTGTATATATTAGCAATGATTAAGTGTATAGTATTCAAATGTTTATTACATAGTGTGTTGTGCGCTTGTTATATGATTTCTTATTATAAAACATCCGGGTGTTATTGTTGAAAACATCCGGGTGTTTTACTCAAGAACATCCCCATGTTTTATTGTAGAACATGGGGATGTTCTTGATTCTTACCTTTGGAGATGATGGATAGAGAAAGCATATTATTTGTAAGAAGAAAGTGTACTATGTTAAGTACAAGACAGTATATGTTTATTGCTTAGTTATAATGTCTGTTTCCAGCAAATATGATAGAGTCTATTGCAGTGGGTAAGGAACTCTTCAATACGGTTATTACATTGAAGTATATCCGAGATTTATTTAGTGTATCTGATGCGTATATGTTAAACTACGATATATATTGGGATACTTAGAGTGGGAAGTAATTCTTTTATTAATATAATACTTTTGTTCCATTTCTTTTTTGGACTGTCTCATGTTGTTTTTTGATATGATTCTGTTAGTATTTGATATATTATTTTTATGCGACATTGTATGGGCAGTCTATCTTTGTGATATAATCGAGCTCGTAAAACTGTTATGAAACAATTAATTTAGAAAATCTATTAAACTATTTTTGTGTGATTTTCTGAAGTTTAATGTTGATTTTAAAATTGTATATTATGGAAATATTCAGAAGATTTTTTTTAGCCTGTATGGCACTTTTGTTACTCACATTTACAGCATGTAAAGATACAGAAGACGAACTGTTACCGGAAACTACACTTTCAATTAGTTCTACACCTATAACTGTTGTAGAGGGGAAACAACTTTATCATTATATAATTACTACGGAAGTAGTCAATCCTAACGGAGCTACTGTTATCACGGCTACAGGAGTGCCTTCATGGGCTGTTTTTAGTGATGCAGGTGATGGCACGGCAGAGATTAAAGGAGTTGCTCCGGAAGAGGCTTCTTCTTCAGATATTATTATCCATGCAATAAATAATGGGAAAGAAGTTACTCAATCGTTTAAGTTGACTGTCTCTTATATTCCTAAAGAAACACTTATAAATATTGTACCTATAACTACTCCCGTATTATTGCCCGGTGGATATGATTTTAGTTATACAATAAAGACTTCGGTTATTGACCCCGATGGAGATACTAAAATTATTGCTGATGATGTGCCGGATTGGTTAACTTTAAAAGACAATGGAAATGGAACGGCTGTTTTATCAGGAACTGCTCCTAAAGTGGCTTCTGCGCATATAGAAAATATAGAAATCTCAGCAACTAATAATAATGCCGTTGCAAAACTGAATTTTACCATCACCATTAAAGATGTTATAAAAGTTGCTTGTGTTGGTAATAGTATTACTTTTGGCTCTATGTTGACGGATCGGGTAAATGATTGCTATCCTACACAGCTATCTCACTTATTGGGGAATGGATATAATGTAGGTAATTTTGGAAAAAGTGGTGCGACGTTGTTAAGGAAGGGGGATAGGCCTTATGTGAATCAAGCAGAATATACAAAAGCTATAGAATTTGCTCCGGATATTGTTATAATAAAGTTGGGTACTAATGATACGAAACCTATGAACTGGACTTATAAAAGCGAATTTAAAAGTGATGCTAATTATTTGATTGATAAATTTAATGAACTCCCTTCTGTTTCTGCTATTTATGTATGTACTCCCTGTAAAGTTTATAAAAGTAATTATGGTATTACTGATGATGTGGTATTTAATGGGGTAATTCCTATACTAAAAGAGGTAGTGAAAGATAGGGAGTTAGTGTTGATTGATATTTATACTGCTGTTTCGGGACATGATGAGTGTTTCCAAAAAGATGGTGTACATCCGGATGCTGCGGGAGCAAAATTGATTGCAAATGAAATTTTTAGAATGCTTTCAGTTAAATAAAAGCAGAATAAAGCTTTGTTTTTAGGGTGTAATTTCATAAAGTAACTGGTTTATTTATGAATTCAGGCATTCGGATCAAGAGTTATAATATAGTTGAATTACAATATTATTCTAATATGTATGGAAGGTGAAGAGTATATTAACTCTGTATTTATATCTGCCAGATATTAGTGAGATCGAATGTCTGTGCTATATTTTTGAATGAAGATTTAGATTATGTGATTGTTAAACCGGATTATACCTTTTATTATTATGGTGTAATCCGGTGATTTTATGCATTTATTCCATGTCATAATGTGATGAGACCTAGTATCTGTAAATAAATTATTGAAATGCAGGAGGAGAAAAGAATGGTTATTTTAAATATATTCGTATTTTAATAGAGAAGGCTGAATGTATGCTTATGTGTCTGTTGTAAAACATGTTTGATTATGATGTAGTGTATGGTTTATATGTGTATATTTGTAAACACATGCAAAAAAACGAAAAGACGTAATTTTATTTATATGAAGTTCTATTTTCTTTTTTGTGTATGTTAATAGCTAAACATACATAATTATGAAATCACTACTGTTCTTTTTATTGTCTGTTATTATTCCAATTCAGCTGTTTTCACAGCATTCTCTCGGGATTGCAACAAATCTTCCCCGTTCCGGTGATCATCTTCAGAAACAGGAAGTGTCCTATAAATCTCCCGGATCAAAAGGCCCTGGAATCGTTTGGGATTTCAGTGAGTTAGAGAATAAAAATGCGAACTATAAGCTCAGATATACCTCTCTCCATTCTGATTCGGATACCATTATCGGTATCGAGCACCGTACGATGTATTATTACCAATTGTGCGGTGATACTCTTTTTACTCCCGGGTATGAGAACCCTACTACCCGCATCATGTATCGTGAGCCCGAAGCTTTACTTGTATTTCCCTTTCCTTATGGGCGTACCTTTACCAATTCTTTCGGTGGAAAGGGCAATTATTGCAATCGTATGAAGATTGATATTTGTGGTAATTCTACGGTTACGGCAGATGCTACCGGTATGATGGTCCTTCCTGGCGGGGATACTTTGCAGCATGTCCTGAGAATCCATACCCGCAAGTTAATCTTTGAGCAGATGAGTCCGGGATTCGTAAGTATTACTGCCGGTTTGGATACTTTACCTTCTGCGGTTTGTTATCGCGACAGTGTTAATTTGCATCTGGCTAATGATTCTTCTTATTTCCAAATTGACACCTGGCGCTGGTATGCGGAAGGTTATCGCTATCCTGTTTTTGAAAGCATAAACAGTGCCATTTGTACATCCGGCCAGAAATCGACTCATTTCTCAACCTCCTTTTATTATCCTCCTGAGGAACAATACTATGGCTTAAACGAAGATTCTGATAATCAGGAGAAACGGGATCGGATAGAGGCGGATAAACAGCCGGAATCTTTTATCCAGGGAGCTCCTGAAAATGAGAATAACGGTCACGGATATGAGGATGAATTTATTCATTACACCTTCACTTTAAGTGATCATGTGGTATCCTTGAATTATACCCTGAAAGTTGGTTCGGATGTGACTCTCGGTTTGTATGACATTCAGGGCCGTCAACAATCCTCCATACAGAAAGCCTGTCAGGCTGAAGGCAGTTATCAAAAACAGTTTCCGTTGGATGGTCTACCGGGCGGAGAATACCTGTTGCGTATCGTTGTAGGTGATAAAGCATACGGCGAGAAGATTCTGAAACGATAATCATTATTCTTTCCTTAAAAACAACACACTTATGAAACGTACCGGTATATTGGCAATTCTGTTTGTATTTGTTTTTGCCTGTGGCTTTTCTCAGGATATTAATCAAAACTATATCCGTACCCGCGTCATGCTACACGAAAGTGACCCTTCCAAATGTCTTGAAACGATACAGTATTATGATGGTCTGGGGCGTCCGTTCCTGAATGTACAAAAAAATGTGACCCCTTCGGGTACCAATCTTGCCACCCTTCAGGAATATGACGGAGTGGGGCGTGAATCCATATCCTGGTTGCCATATGTAACCTCTTCAGATTATTTATCGCCTCAAGACATAAAGAATGATATTTCTGCTACCTATGGTGGTGATTCCCGCCCTTTTAGTGAATCTGTTTATGAAGCTTCTCCTTTGAATCGTATTGTCAAGCAATACGGCCCCGGCGCTGCCTGGACTGATCATCCTGTATCAACAGCCTATCTGACAAATACTGCTACCGATACACTTTGCTGCAAATTATACAAAGTGGACACTTCCGGTTCATTGGTGCAGAATGGCAATTATGCCGCCGGTTCATTATACGTTAATCAAGCGGCAGACGAGGACGGGCGTCTATCCTACTCCTTCACGGATATGCTTGGACAAGTCGTTTTAACCAGGCAATTGGTTAGTGGTGAGCCTTATGATACCTATTATGTATATGATGACTTTGGGAATCGACGTTTTGTACTTCCTCCTGCCTATCAGGATACTCCCGATCTTTCTCTATATGGTTATCAATATAAATATGATTCCCGCAACCGGTGTGTTGAGAAGACTCTACCGGGTTGTGAGCCTATATGGTATGTGTACGACAAGGCAGATCATCCGATTCTTTCTCAAAGTGGCGTTCAACGTGCAAAACAGGAGTGGAGTTTTATGCTATATGACGCTCTCAATCGGGTTGTTGTAACGGGAACTATTCAAACACAACGTTCGAGGGAGCAACTGGCAAATGACTATAAGGATGTCTTATTTAAAGGAACACTCAGCACGAATTGTTCTTCCGATCTCAGCAAAGCAGATAACTTGTTGGGATACGAAGCCCCTGTTTTGTCGGGTTATAAAGTCAGGGTGCTGCTTGCCAACTATTACGACCGGTATGATTTCCTTTCTTTGGATTGTTTCAATATCTATGTGATGGATTATGTGGAAGATGCTTCGTTTGGTATCAGGCATGAAAGTGCTCAGGGGTTATTGACGGGAACGTATGTCCGTCAATTGGATGATTTGAGTAAAGGAGAGTTTGTTGCGCATTATTATGATGTGAGAGGGCGGGAAATACAGACAGTGAGTAAACTGACTCCGTACGGGCATTATAATCTTGGCTGGACCAAATATAATTTCACCGGTCAGCCATTGCTCACGAAATATCTGCATTCTTCCTCCTATTATATTTATCCCTATCCTCCCGGTGATCCCAGGGGTAATAATAGTCAGCAGGAACTTTACGAATATGACTATGATAATGCCTCGAAATTAATAAAAACCTATCACACTCATAATGGCGGACAGAGAGTCTTGCTTTCCGAGTTGATCTACGATAATTATGGCAGGCTACAGGAGAAGAAACGCCATGACGGGCAAGATACCGTGCGGTATACATATAATATAAGAAACTGGACCTTATCCATAAAAAGTCGGGGATTTGAAGAGGAGCTGTTTTACAATACCGGTTCATTTACCGATGCGGACCCTTGTTATAATGGCAATATATCCGCTATAAAATATAATCAAAACGGGAATAAATATACTTATCAGTTTCTCTATGATGGATTAAGTCGTCTGTCGGCTGCCAATGCTTATGACAGTCAGGGAATCAGGGTGCCGCATCATGAGTTTTATATGTATGACAAGATGGGTAATATAACTTATCTGGAACGCAGACTGAATAGTAGTAAGATAGATGCGTTGGAAATCCGGTACACACGCAACCAGATAAAAAATGTATCTTTAAGAAATCCTATATCCGGTTATAGTTATGATTTTGGCAGTATGTCTTATCCTGATTTGTCAGATGCAGCTATTGAATACTATTATGACGCTAATGGCAATTTAATTAAGAATTTAGATAAGGGAGTAGTTTCAACGCGGTATAATTTCTTAAATTTGCCGGATACCGTTCAATTCCAGAATGGGAATCAGATTATAAATAGTTATTTGGCCGACGGTAGAAAGGTGAAAACAGTTTATAAAACATATAGTACGGGAATAGTTGTTCCCCAGGATTCTGTCTATCATGGTAATGCTTCTTATAGCAAAGCTACGGATGAATGGAACGGTCATTATATGTATCGTACTTGGCAAAACAGTACCCCTGAGATGTTTATGGTTCAAACTCCCGAAGGTTATATCGGTGCAGATCATGTAGGCATTGACTCTCGTCGTAACTATGCTTATTATTACTATGTCCATGATCATTTGGGTAATGTTCGTATCACCCGTAATTCTCAGGGCTATTACCAGGATCAGTCTTTGGAATATTATCCCTCCGGTGTTCTGTTTGACCGTAGTTCTGAGCAGAGTCGTCAACCTTATATGTTTGGTGGGAAAGAACTGGTGAGCATGCATGGGCTGAATGAATATGACTTCACAGGACGTTGGCAGGATCCGCTTATATCGCGGTTTACTTCGATAGATCCGTTGTGTGAAAAGTACTATTCGATAAGTCCGTATGTGTATTGTGCGAATAATCCAATTAAATATGTAGATCCTGACGGTACAAGTACTTGGGTCATACAGGATAATAATGGCAATTATCGTGTTGTTGGGGGAAATTTGGATGATGATGATCGTAATATTTATTTGTGGGGTAGGCAACCTGATGGAGGGGTTGGAATAGATGGTACAATCGGGGTATCATCAACTATGACTTCATTTTATAATAGCGATGAGGAAAAATGGATGGGTACTATCGATACTAATGATCACAGTGGTATGGATTTTTTATCTGATTTGGTGGAAAGTGATCCTGAATTAACTGATTATATGGAAAACGCTGTAGGAGGAGAGAAATATGATTTTAAAAGGCAAGGAAGCAATAAAGATGATGACAAATATGGTAACTCTATATATTATTATCGTGGTACATCTTTGGGTAAAGATTCAAAAGGTAACACTATTTATGCTTCTGCAAGAGATGTAGGTAATATTGGAGCCGGCTTTATTGCAGGGCGTAACAATATGTCTTGGAAAGCATCAAGAGCTGCTTTTGATGCGTTGCAGACAAAACAAGATGGACACTTATCAACAGAAGGTATTTCTACAAAAAATGCAGAGTATTGTGGATGGGTATATGGAAGAATAGATGCAATAAATCATCCGATAAAAACAATGAAGAGGAATTCGAGTTCAATTTTACCAGGGTTAAGATACATAATAAAAAAATTGAAGTAGTATGAAACAGAATATTTCTATAATATGGTTGATATTAACGCTTTGTATTATGTCGTCTTGTTTTACAGAGACAAAAAGAGAGTTTAAGTTCTATATTTCTGAAGTAAATATGTATGTGACTACTTTCAAACGTCCTGGTAAATTCTATGTTCTTATAAGTCCGACAAGATATGAGACATCACTTTCTGATAGCGTCGATTATATTGAATTAAGAATAGGTGCTTATGCCAATATTATTCTTGATTCATTGGATAATAGGAATGTATTTATCGAAGATTATTATGGAGACAAAAAGCCGAAAATTCATAAAGTTAACTATAATATCAATCTTGTGGAGAGTAATATCTTTTCAAAACAATATTTTGATAATCATCTCGCTAAGAAAGGATATATTCTTATGAACCTATCTACAGATGTATATGGAATAAATGTGGGCGGGAAGGTGATAAAGAAGGAAAATATATGGGGAGATTAGAAATCTATTGTATTGAATTTCTTGGAGTGCAGTGGATTATTCATATGTATGTTGCATGAATGATCTATTTGTGGCAGTATGAGTGAATGGAGAAGCTTCTCAAAATCGTAAAGGGTGAAAAAATATAGCAGTTCAATAAGGATTATAGTGAAAATAGTACTTCAATAGAAAAAGTGAGTAAGCAAAGAATATAGAATAAGAGTGAAAAATGATGCATTAGAAAGGAGGAATAGGGGATGGACTTCAGAACCATAATGATGTTTATAATAACTGTACTGAATGTATTTAATGGCTTAGGACAGGAGAATATAAAAGGTATAAAGTTTGTATTCACAAATGAAGGTGTAGAAATGGCAGTTGCTGTAGGTTGTACTCCTCAGGAATTTGATTGGTTTCATAATCTTGATTTCAAGATTACAAAAGATTCTGTTTTTATTAAGGAATTCACTTCTTATCTTAATGAACTGAGACCTGATACTTCAGTATCTCATATTGATCCAAGAATTATGGCGATTGTAACCTATAAACATGTGGAGAAAAAGGAAACACTCTGTTTTGGCGAATATCATGGTGTCGATTTGAATGGTACGTTTATGAAAGATATTCCGGATGCAGTCCGGTCTATACCTTATTATTGGGAATTGAGTCCGGAGCAGTTGGAAGAACATTTAGATAAGATAAAGAAACATTAGGATCAGTTTTTGGAGTATTATCCTTCTGGCATTGGAGTTATTAGTACTACCCAAAAATGATAGACAGTGAATATAATTAAGTTAGTGATAAGGACATTAATTTTTATGGATATTCCAAGAGATGCGTATTTCTAAGCACAGCAGAGCAGGATAATATGGTGAAAGAGACATTTGTTGCTATAAGTGAAAATGAGGAATATAGCTTTAATCCTTTAAATCCTAATCAATGTGCTACAGTTACTCAAAGAGCATTGAATGCAGCGGGAATCAAAACTGCAAGAAATAATATACGTATTGTGTAGCGGCAGTTTAGACAAAATGAATATGTGGTTGACATGAAGCCTTATTTGCTTAGTCGCACTTTTAAGTCAATAATAAGATACAATCCTAATGGTCAATTAATAAATAGAAGAAAGTAAGATGCAGCTAAAACATGGAATATTTTGGAATTTAAAATTGGGCTATTGGATAGTACAGGCTATATTACTTTTTGGAACAAAAGGTTACGGTTTACTTCCAGTCATAACAGCCATTGCAATCATATTATTATGTATATATGTTTTCTTTTGCTCCAATAGTCGGAATTGTATGATTTTATCGTTACTGTTTATTGTGTATTCTGTATTTTTTGCATTTATTGCTATTATTAGTTCCGTTTTTATACATGAGATTTTTTTTAAAACAATGTTTTTTATGATAACTATTGTGAATCTTATTATTTCAATATCAATGTTTGTAGATGTAAAAAGAAATACTTGAACCACTAATTCGATAAATCCATATGTGTACTGTGCGAGTAATCCGGTAAAGCTTTTGGCTTTTTAGGGATAATATCAGAGGTCGGTGCAGGTATGAACCAATTAACCAAACCATCAACTCATGGTCTACCGTATGGAGATGATCCTAAAGATCTTTATATGATACGGCAAGGTTTTCTTTATTATAATACTTATTTTAAAAAATGATTTTGCTATGCGTCAGATTATAATTTATTTATTGCTTTGTGTGTTTTGCATCTCATGTAGAGGTCCAAAAATTGAGTATAAAAATGTAGATGAGTTGATCTCTTCGATAAAACAGGCGGAAATGTATATAAAGAAAATACCTGCTATTTCAGGAAGAACAGGTGAATATGTAACTTTTACTTTTACAGAGGATAACCATTTTAGTATAGTGGGTTCCACATATAATTATAATCCGATTGATACTGGTACGTGGGAAGGTTATAATAATCTACAAGAGATGGCTGATACGTGTCGTACGTTTCCGGGATTGACATTGGATGAATGGAAGGATTTGAAAACACAATTACTTGTCTTGCGAGAAATGAGAGTAAAAGATAGCAATATAGCTTATTATAATGATGGAGTGTTCCAATTTTTCTATTATTTTTGTACAGTTCCTGGCCAGTTTTCATTTGATCCATTTTGTTGGGCGGTACTTAGTGATGATATTGTAAAGACGGAAGATTTTAAAAGTCGTTTTTTTATTATGGATAAAAAAAAGGAATTGTATTTATTATATTTAAACTAATCATACTGAAACTATTTTGTTTTATTCGGTATGTGTGCTGCTTGAATAATTTATATGTCTAATAGTGTATGCTTGTAAAAAATAATGTTATGAATAAGTTTTTAAAACGTTTTATAGCTACAGTTTTATTAGTAGCAGGAACAGTTAACCTGTGTTTGTTAAAGGCTCAAAGTGAAAATAATGCTCCGTTAGGCGCAGATGCCTTTCCAAAAGGGCGTTTGTTGCTTTCATCACAAGATAGTGTTCCAATGCTTAGAGCAACAGGAAGTCAGCTCAATCCATTTGAAATAGCTACAAATGAAACACCTAAAATGTATCAACCGGCACTTCCTTCACCGAATGCCGCTGCTTTAGGACGATTCGGATCGGTTCCGGTGGGACATTATACCGGAGTTCCGGAAATATCAATACCTATTTACGAGTTGAACTTAAATGGTAAAAGAATTCCCGTAAATATTAGTTATCATGCTTCGGGTATCACCGTTGCTCTGGAAGCCAGTGTAGTGGGGTTAGGTTGGGCTTTAAATGCAGGAGGATGCATAACAAGAGAAGTTAAGGGATGGGATGATTTTGGTAGTTCTCCCACAGGATATTATTATAATTTCAATAATCCTCTTCCATCAACTGATAACTTTAGAAATATTACCCCTGATATCTTTGCGAGAGAATCGGATACCTATGAAAAACATACACAAAATCTATGGGAGAGGGAACCGGATCTGTTTCATTTCAATTTTGCAGGGTTTTCAGGAACAATGTTTTTCGACCTATGTGGAAGAGGAGAAAATACATATTATGTAGCTAAAGCTATGATAATGAATGAAAAAGAATACTTAGATGCTCGTTATCATATCAATAGCAAAGCTTGGGTGATAACCGATGCTTTAGGATTTACATATTACTTCAATACAAAAGAAAATACTGTGACATATCAAACAAGAGAAAACTTTACTCAATATATCCCTCCGTATCGTCCGCAATTTCGTAGGGATATTCAGCCGGAAACGATTACGGCTTGGCTTCTTGATTCTATTGTCTCTCCTCAAAAAAATGTTATTCGTTTCAATTATACAATGGAATCTGTATATTCAATTCCAGTTTCTTCGGAAAGTGTATATTTCTGTAACATGAATCACAAACTACCAGATTTGGATTTCTACTATAAGTATTATAGTTGTTCTTCGCAAGTTCAACAGCAAGCTTTATTGAAGAATATACAACTGGATAATGAGAATTTGACGTTTACCTATTCGGACAGGCTGGATATTGAATCATCACAAGCTGGAGTAAAGGCAAAGAAACTACAGGGAATAAATATAAAAGATAAAGATGAATCAATAAAAAATATTATTCTTAAACACTCCTATTTGGGGAATGTGAATGATTATTCAAAGTGTCGCCTGATGTTGGATTCGCTACTTTTTGTGGGTAATAGCAACCAATCGATTAAATATTCATTTGCATACAATCGAGAAGAGCTTCCTGCAAAGAACTCACTATCTCAGGATTATTGGGGATATTATAACGGAGGTAGAGGTCCATCATATTCAGATATTAGCAACTTAAATACACATGGTTTCTATTGGAGTGTGGCTCCTCCTTATCTTTCAGATACCGGATATTATATCCCCGGATTTGATAAGACTCCTGATGAAAAACTGATGCTTCGGGGCACGTTGACCGGCATTACTTATCCAACAGGAGGAAAAACGGTCTTTGAATACGAACCGCATACCTTTTTCTTCTCTGGAGTTGAATTACCTCTTTGTGTAGCGCAAGCAATTGATTTAACCGCATGGAGTTATGCTACGCTATATGATGGAAATCCTGAAGGGGAGATTATGTGTGGTGAGTTACCTACCGATACATTTACAATGCAAGAAAATGGTTGGGCTACGCTTCGTTATCAATATTCAAAAAAGAATGACGATGAAGCAGAATATATGAATCCGATGGTTGTTATAATTGAAAAGCAATCCGGAGATCAATTTACTCCATTCGAAACAAATGCATTTTCGTTTGATAAAAAAAATGATAGTGGTAGTATTCGCTTTTATTTCCCCAAAGGAACTTATCGTATGGATATTACTATACCTCAGGATCATTTTCCTGAAAATGTTTATCTTGCATTAATTGGTCTTTACAATAAAAAATTGAATAAAGGAGGTGGGTTAAGAATCAAGCAAATAGCCGATTGGTCAGATGGAAACTTGATAAACAGACGAATATTCAATTATGATGAAAGTGGTAGTTTAATACTTCTTCCCGAGTATCACAAGAAATTAGCATTATATACTTCATCTGATGATTTATTTTTAGGTAATGGAAGTATTTCTCATTATTATTACGGAAGCAGCTCTCCGGCATCACCCTTAAAAAGTTGTTCGTTGAGTGGATATGTCGGCTATTCGTTTGTAGAAGAGAAAATAGTAGGTACCAACAATGAAAATAATGGAACTACTGAGTATTACTTTAATAATATGATGGACGAAACAACAGAATATCCGGACTTGTTTATCCTAAATTATCCAACTATACCGTATCTTAATAATGGAAGTCCGTCACAGATTGTTTATTATGACCGGGAAGGTAATCTGAAAAAGGAAAAAATATTTCAATATGTACGTACAAATCAAAGGAGTGTAAAGGGACTGAAAGTACAAAACCTACCTAACTCAATGGCGTATATACGGTTTTATGATGTGTATTCGGAAAGGTGGCACTTGAAACAGGAAATTGATAAAGAATATTTTGGAAATTTAGCTACCCCTAAAGTGACTGTTACAGAATATCAGTATAACGCAAACAATTGGTTGTGTAATTATACGAAATCATCAATGCATGATCAGATTATGGAGAAATTCATTAAATATCCGAACGATTTTAATAATGCTGTTAGTATAGGTATGTGTGGCCGTTCCATGATTGGACTGCCATTAGAGCAACTTGTTACAAAAGACGGAAAGATTATTGCCGGACAAAGAACAATATACAAAGATACTTTAGGCATGTATCTTCCCGATGCTGTAGATGTTTTAAATTTGCCTGTACCAGGAACGTTGGAAAACTATACTCAATTTTATACGGAGAAGCTAAAAATGGGAGCCTACAATAAGAATGGTAATGCGCAATACCAGCAATCTACAACAGAGAAAGTTACCTTTTTGTGGTCGTATAATAATAAAGAGATAGTTGCAATGATCAATAATGCAACCTATCAGGAAGTAGAAAATGCATTGACAGCAAACTATATAAAATCGTTGACTGATAGTTCGAATCCTGATATCAAACACCTTGATACTATGTTGCGTACTTTGCTTGCTAATAAAACAGTATTAATCACCACTTATTCTTATAAACCGTTGGTGGGTATGGTGGCAAAAACAGACCCCAAAGGTTCTACCACCTATTACAGTTATGATGGTTTTAATCGCTTATGCGAGGTTTACCGGATGAACAATAACATCAAAGAAGTCATTGAAAGTTATACATATAAATATGCCACTGAATA
Source organism: Bacteroides mucinivorans (assembly GCF_034654355.2). Taxonomy (NCBI): domain Bacteria; kingdom Pseudomonadati; phylum Bacteroidota; class Bacteroidia; order Bacteroidales; family Bacteroidaceae; genus Bacteroides; species Bacteroides mucinivorans. The sequence goes on from NZ_CP178179.1 coordinate 356,131, forward strand.
ATTGAAGCCACTTGAAAAAGTGACATTTTTAGCTCAATAGTCATCTTGATAGGAAAAAACTCCCATCCTTTGTAACATGGGGAATATCCTGCGTAAAGCGATGGGATCTGGTTGTTGAGCTATTTATGAAAGTGTTGTATTACTATTGACACAATCGCCTTAGTACCTCTTCGTGCTCCGGAAAAAGCTTAGATAATTCATCAAATGTACCTAACTCGAAATTATCGAAAGTAAAGGCAGGAGCAACCGCACAACTAACCAGCGCATATCCGAAGTGTGAAGGCAGCTCGGCAGCAAACCAACATCCGGGCTCGATGGCTACTTGCTGTTCACCTGAAATATCGGTATTCATCAAATGAGTGACTAATCTTCCGTCAGGATGGATTACATATAACATTAATGGGTAACCGGCATGATAGTACCATACTTCCGGCGAAGAAAGTCTATGAAATGCTGATATTTCATTATTCTCTAATAAATAATATATGGAAGTCATAGCGGGTTTGTTACCATCTACCATTTTTCCGGTTCGGAAAATTTCTCTGTAATACCCTCCCTCCGGGTGACGACGTAAATTTAGATGTTCTATCCAATCTGCTGCTTTCATAAGGTTACTGATTTATTAATATAGTCCGGGATGAGGACTATTATATTGTCTGAATTACAAATGTATATGAATGTATGAACAGTAACAAGTAAAGTAACTAATATATTAGTTATATTAACTCTTCATTTATTCCGGCAGATACCAGTGAGATTGAATGGTTATATACATTGGGTTACGTATCCTGTAAGGATTTGTGTAACCCAATGCTTAAAGTGTTTATACCGCCATAATATGATGGGATGTTTGTACTGTAGTTCTGAAATATATGGTTCTATTCTTATTTTCTCTATACTGCGTGGGAGATAATTTCAGATAATTAGTAAATAGTCTTGAAAAATAAAGCGGGTCATCAAATCCTACCAATGGGCTGATTTGATTTACTTTCATTTCTGTCTCTTCCAGGTAATGGCAGGCTTTCTCCATACGGAGCTGTGCCAGATACTTGGAAGGAGAAGTTCCGGTCTGGGCTATAAATATTCTGGAGAAATAGGATACGGAGAGATTTACATGTTCTGCCATATTTTTTAGGGAGAGATGCTTGTGCAGATTTTCCCGCATAAATTTTAAGGAAGTATCAATGATATTACTTTCTCTAATGGTTTCTGATTCCTTTTTATTCTGATTGGAACATCTGATGATGCCCAGAAAATGGAAAAACACACTGGCTGCATATGACATCTGTTCGGTGCTGCTTTCTTGTTGTAATGTATCGAATATCTCTTCGAACATGTCTATCTTATTTTTAAATCTCGACTGTGAATTATAAGGCATGTCCTGAGGTATATCGAATCCTTTGCTGAAATATCCTGCTTTTTTACCGTTGAAGTGAATCCAGTAAATGGACCATGGTTTCCCTTTACTGCTTCCATAGGCGTGCGGGGTTCCCTGAGGGATAATAAAGAATTGATCTTCTGTTACTTTTGACTTCTTACCATTGTATTCGAGCCATCCTTCGCCTTTTACACAATATATAAGAATGTAATTGGTGGAGCTTTCCGACTTTCTACGGCAGTAATGATATTCGGCATTTGGAAAATAACCCATATTGGAGAAATACAACTCTTTGCCTAATTCGTCGTTTTTGAATTTTTCAATTGCGAATGAGGGAAGACTTATCAGTCGTTCACCTTTGAATCCTTCTTTGATCTTCAGCATAGTATTAAAATAATTAAAGGTTATTGCTCATGGTGCAAATATAAAGGAGCGGTTTTGCAATGGATATTCGATAAAAATGAAAAAGTATCAGATTTTGATTTTGTGGGGTGTAAGTACTTTTTTTAGTGAATATATTATATTTTAGTATCGAAATTTTATATTTTTCGGTGTTTGTATCGGGAAAAAGATATTTTATAATACTTAATAGTTATTTTTGTATCCATATATTGTATTACTATGAAAGCAACTTTGTGTCTGATCCTTTTTCTTAATCTATCAGTTTGGCCATTATTGGGACAGGTTCATTTTACCCGTTTGAATAATGAAGACGGATTGTCACATAGTGAAGTAAAGGCTATATTGCAGGATAGCTACGGATATATGTGGATCAGTACGCGTAATAAACTGAACCGCTATGACGGGTGTGAGTTTAAGGTATTGGATTGTTATGACCCGATAGCGAATAAGCGCAATAACAATACGGCTGCTCTGTGTGAGGATATGAACCGGCTATTGTGGGTAGGCACGGATGAAGGTGTTTTTATCTATGATCCGGTAGTGGAGACTTTTACTTATCTGGAACGTTGGCTGAATCTTCGGGACGCAGGTTTTCTATATAACTGGGTTTCAAATATCGTAGCTGACAAGGAGGGGAATATGTGGATTGTTCTACCTTCTTGTGGCATACTGAAAGTGAATGTACAGACAAAAGCATACAAACTTTATTCAAATTTTGGGCACACTGTGTTTGAAAAAGGAGGACCATTGTCATTGACAGTGGACGGACAGGGTGCTGTCTGGGTTGGATGTATTGACCAGGGAATTTGCCGGTATGACAAAGCGAAAGATGATTTTGTACAAGTACTGGAAGAAACCGGGGTATTCCGGGGGAAAGGAGTGTATGCAATGCTGTCCTGCAAAGAATCTTTATTTGTTGCTTTACACGAGGGGCGATTACTGAGGTATAATAAGGAGACAGGAACGCTGGCTCTGCATGACTTTCCGGAAGTAGACAATGTGATGATCCGCTGTTTGATGATGCCAAAGGATGAAGAACTATGGGTCGGTACAAATAATGGGGTGTATATCTATAATTTGTTGACTAAAAATTGTACTGTATTCAGGAACGATTCTTTTGATTCACACTCGCTTAGCTGTAATACAGTTACTGATATGTATATTGATAAAGAGAAAGGCATCTGGGTTGGTACTCTCTACGGAGGGCTGAATTATCAGAGTCGTAGTGCCGGGAACTTTACGGTTTATATACCGAATGATCATCCGCGGAGCGTACAAAGCCAGTGGATTCATGGCTTGTATTGGGATGCCGATATGCAGAAGCTTTGGGTGGGAACAGAAGATGAAGGCTGTTCGGTTTTTGATAAGAAGACATCGGAGTTTAGCAGGATTAGTGCACGTCATACAGCTCCCATCACTTATATACGGAAAATCAACGGGAATATCTGGATTGGTTATTTTAAGAATGGGTTGGATATTATATCTCCTTCCATGAAGATAACACACTATTCAAGTTTTGAACTGGGCTTGAGAGAAGAAAGTATCTATGCCTTTTGTGAAGATCACACGGGTACCATTTGGATCAGTGATGGTGGAGGAGTATACAGGGCGCAGAAAGGGACGATGCGTTTTGAGAGAGTAACAGAATTCGGAAACGGATACATACAGGATATTATGGAGGATAGCCAAGGGAATATCTGGATTGCGGCGATGGGTAGTGGATTATACAAATACAATATTCATTCCCGTAAATCGAGGCAATATCTTGCTGACGGTAAACCTGGGTCTATCAGTTCGAATTCGGTCAGTAGTATTTTAGAAGATAGTAAGGGACGCATCTGGGTCAGTACGGATCGTGGTGGCATTTGCTGTTTTCAGAACGGGGCTTTTCAAGCCTATTCGCTTGCTGAGGGACTTCCGGATGATATTGTTTACAGAGCAGTGGAAGATGCCCATGGAAATATCTGGTTTGGAACAAATCACGGACTTGTGCGGTTGGAACCGGATACTAAAGAGGTACAGGTCTTTGATAAGAAAGACGGTTTGAGTGTCTCCAGATTCAACTATAACTCAGTGGCGATGACAGATAAAGGCACCATTTTTATGGGGACGATGCATGGATTGGTTTCGTTTAATCCGGGGCAATTTGTGAGAAATGATTTAATCCCTTCTGTCTATTTCACCGATTTTCTGGTAAATGGTAAGAATCTTCTTCCCAATGTTATTAACCAGTATGAAAAGGACTATAAGATCACGCTTAATTATGATGAACGAAATATCAGTATCCGTTTTGTTGCATTGAGTTTTGCTTCGCCTGGGGCAAATCGCTATGCTTATCGTATGAGCAATGTAGACAATGATTGGATTTATACGGATAAGAATGTGATTTCTTATGCCGGACTTACTACCGGAAAATATGTGCTTCATGTGAAGGGAGCCAATAACATGGGAGTATGGGATGAAACTGAAAAGGTGTTGGTCATTGATGTATTGCCACCGTGGTGGGCATCTCCTATGGCTTATGTAATCTATGTGCTGGTAGTACTTTCATTACTTTTTTATTGGATTCGTACATATCTGAAAAGGATAGCCCGTAGAAATGAGGAAAAGAATCTCATCTATACAATCGAAAAAGAGAAGGAGCTTTACGAGTCGAAAGTAGCGTTCTTTACGAATATTACGCATGAGATACGTACTCCGTTGACACTGATTAACGGCCCGTTGGATCTGGTAATACAGGAATCTGCACTTTTCCCGAAGAATGTACAACGTTATCTGGGATTGATAAAGCAGAATGTGGAACAACTGTTGAATCTGGTCAGTCAGTTACTGGATTTTAAGGCTGCCGAAAATATGAATAAACCGTTGATTTTCTCAGAAATTAAGGCTTTGCATCTGATTGAATCTCTGAAAGAACGATTCTCTGTGTTACTTTTGGAACGGAATAAAACCTTTGAAGTTATAGCGGACCGCGTAGACCCGGATATTTGTGTCATTGCAGATAAGGATGCGGTTGATAAGATAATGAATAACCTCATCTTTAATGCGATCAAATATAGTGATACGTGTATTACCGTGCGGGTGAGTCGTGATGATGAGTTTTTGATACTTGAGATCATAAATGATGGTTTGCTGGTATCAAAAGATATGCACGAGGCAATCTTTGAACCTTTTGTCAGGGCAGAAAACAGTAAGGAAAATATAGGGGTAGGCATTGGATTATCGCTTTGCCGGAGCCTGGTGGAACAACATCGGGGTACTTTAACTTATCAGGAAATGGAAGGTTTGAATTGTTTTGTACTGAAACTTCCCGTTCGTCAGAAAATAACGGAGAACGTACAGGCTGTTGAAATGAGCAACGGGCAGATTCAGCTGAACCGAAACAGTATAAGAGTGACTTTACTGATCGTGGACGATCATCCGGATGTGGTGGATTTCTTATCAGAGCAGCTATATGAGGAGTATACCATCCTGACAGCTTCGGACGGAGTACAGGCCCTCAATATAATAGAGCATAATAAAGTGGATATTGTATTGAGTGATATTATCATGCCTAATCTGGATGGTTTGTCTTTGTGCCGTAAACTGAAGTCGGAGGTAAACACCAGCCATATATTGGTGGTGTTGTTAACATCGAAGAATGATGTCAGTACAAAGATTCAAGGACTGGAAGCCGGGGCGGATGCATACATTGAAAAACCATTTAATCTGAATTATTTGTCGGCTTTACTAAAGAGCCTGATAATAAATAAAAACCGCGATATCAGCTTGCAGAACTCTAAACCATTGGTACCTATCGGCCAGGTAGAGATTAATAAGGCTGATGAGAATTTTGTGAATCAGGTAGTAGATATCGTGAATGCGAATATATCCGATCCTGCTTTTAATGTAGAAGTGCTGACTAATAAGATGTGTATGAGCCATTCTAACTTCAGCAAAAAACTGAAGGGAATTGTGAATATGAGTCCTGTAGAATTTATCCGCTTTGTTCGTTTGAATCGTGCGGCAACTATTCTTTCACAGGAGGATTGCCAGGTGAATGAGGTGAGTGTACTGGTAGGTATAAACTCTACAAGCAATTTTATTCAGCAGTTTCAGAAGCAGTTTGGTAAAACTCCCAATGAATTCCGAAAAGAATGTAAGCGGAAGGGGATTGAACCGGAAAAGTAAAATTGTCCATACTTTAAGTAATTCTCTCTATTTCTTTATAGGCTAAATCCCGGTTACTTTGCGGTCATCAAATTAATGATTAATATTTGTATGATCCTAATGAAAACACAATCAAATCTTTATCTGTTCCTGATAGCTTTAATATCGGCTATGGGAGGTTTCCTTTTCGGCTATGACTGGGTAGTGATAGGGGGAGCCAAACCTTTCTACGAACAATATTTTCAAATTGCGGATAGCCCGGTCTTACAGGGCTGGGCAATGAGTAGTGCACTGATAGGCTGTCTGGTGGGTGCACTGAGTGCCGGAAAGATGAGTGACCGTTTCGGGCGGAAGCCTATTCTCACATTGGCGGCAGGGCTTTTTATCTGTACGGCTATTGGTACAGGTGCCGCTCACTCCTTTACTTTTTTCAATATTTTCAGATTGATAGGTGGATTTGCTATTGGTATAGCTTCCAGTCTATCTCCTATGTATATTGCTGAAATTGCTCCGGCTCATTTGCGTGGACGTTTTGTCTCTATTAATCAGTTGACGGTTGTATTAGGTATTCTTGCTTCCCAGATTGTGAATTGGCAGATTGCAGAGCCGGTGGCTGTAGGAGCGACTTACGAGATGATACGTGAGTCATGGAACGGACAAATGGGTTGGCGTTGGATGTTCTGGGCCATGACAGTTCCTGCGGCATTGTTTTTTATTTTTAGTTTTATACTTCCTGAGAGTCCCCGTTGGCTCGCATCTTCCGGCCACAAAGAGGCTGCTTTTAAAGTTTTCAGCCGTATGGGTGGGCGTGATTACGCTCGTCAGGAACTGGATGCAATTGCTATGGCTTCTTCGAATGGCGAACAACAAGGAGGCTTTAAACAATTGTTGCGTCCTGCAATGCGCAAAGTGCTGATTATTGGTATTGTGATGGCTGTTTTGCAGCAGTGGTGCGGCATTAATGTGATATTCAACTATGCACAGGAGATATTCATGGCTGCCGGATATGGCGTCTCGGATGTGTTGATGAATATTGTGGTGACCGGAATCACTAATGTGATATTTACAATTCTGGCTATGTTTGTGGTGGATCGTTGGGGGCGTAAGGCGCTTACCCTGATAGGCTCATTCGGGTTGACTGTGATTTATGCTTTTATGGGGGCGGCCTATTATTTTCATATTACCGGTATTGTACTGCTTATTATTGTAGTGATGGCTATTGCATGTTATGCGATGACACTGGCAACAACGATGTGGGTGATTATTTCTGAAATTTTCCCCAACCGGGTTCGGGGGGTAGCTATGTCAGTCTGCACATTTGCTCTGTGGGGGGCTTGTTTCATTCTTACATATACTTTCCCGGTACTGAATAGCGGATTGGGAGCTGCCGGAACTTTCTGGCTTTATGGCATCATCTGTCTTGCCGGGGGGATTTTTGTGGTGTTCTGTCTGCCCGAAACCAAAGGTAAGAGTCTGGAAGAATTAGAAAAAGAATTAATAAAATAGTTGTTATATAATATGGAAAAAATAACCCAATATTTAATTCAAAGTACGGTACATACCAGTGAGGTACGTGCCTGGGAAGAAGATATTTTGCTCCCTACCTATGAAATAGGAAAGGAAGAGAAGAATCCCATTTTCTTGGAGAAGCGAGTATATCAAGGTAGTAGTGGCTCTGTATACCCTTATCCTGTAGTAGAAAAAATATCCGATAATAAAGTTGATAAGAAGTATCATGCTCTTTTTATAGAGAATGAGTATATCAAGGTTATGATATTGCCGGAACTGGGTGGACGTATACACATGGCTTATGATAAAGTGAAACAACGCCATTTTGTGTATTACAATCAGGTGGTGAAGCCTGCTTTGGTAGGGCTTACCGGTCCATGGATTTCGGGTGGGATTGAATTTAACTGGCCTCAGCACCATCGTCCCTCCACTTTTCTTCCTACTGATTTTTCTATAGAAGAGAATGCGGACGGTAGTAAGACAATCTGGTGTAACGAAGTGGAACGCATGTTCCGTACCAAAGGGATGCAGGGCTTTACCCTCTATCCGGGTAAGGCGTATATTGAAATCAATGTGAAGATTTACAATCGTACAGCTTTCCCTCAGACATTTTTGTGGTGGGCTAACCCGGCTGTGGTGGTGAATGATCACTATCATTCGGTATTCCCACCCGATGTAAATGCGGTGTTTGATCATGGCAAGCGCGATGTGTCGTCCTTTCCTATAGCTACCGGAGTTTATTATAAGCAAGACTACTCAGCGGGAGTGGATATTTCAAAATACAAGAATATTCCCGTTCCTACTTCTTATATGGCCATTCAGTCGAAATATGATTTTGTGGGTGGTTATGAGGCCGATGTTCAGGGTGGTTTGTTGCATGTAGCCGATCATCATGTGTCTCCGGGTAAGAAACAATGGACCTGGGGAAATGGGGATTTTGGCAAGGCTTGGGACAGGAACCTGACTGATGAGGACGGCCCTTATATTGAACTGATGACAGGAATGTATACGGATAATCAGCCGGACTTCTCATGGTTGCAACCTTATGAAGAAAAATCGTGGGTACAGTATTTCATGCCTTACAGTGAAGTGGGCTATGTGAAGAATGCTACCAAAGATGTTCTGTTGAATGTAGAGCTAAAAGAGGATAATGCTCATCTGGTACTTTATACCACAGGAGTGAATAAAGATGTACATCTGTTGGCAAAGGATATTCAAGGTAAGATATTATTGGATAAGATAATTCAGATTTCTCCGGCAGATCCGTTTACTGTTACTTTCCCGGCAATAGGATTAAAGGAAGAAGATATCCGGATAGAAATCAGAGACTGCGAGGGAAAAGTAATGCTTACTTATCAGGCTGATAAACCGGAAATAAAACCGGTACCCGACCCTGCCAAAGCAGCGAAAGATCCTAAAGATATTGCTTCTATCGAACAGTTGTTCCTGACCGGACTTCATTTGGAACAATATCGCCATGCCACTTATAATCCAATGGATTACTATCAGGAAGCTCTGCGTCGTGAACCGGGTAATGTGCGTTGCAATAACGCTATTGGTTTGCTGTTAATGCGTAAAGGGCAGTTTGCCGCAGCTGAAGCGTATTTCCGTACGGCTGTAGCTACTTTGACAGAACGTAATCCGAATCCGTATGATGGAGAACCATCCTATAACCTGGGCTGGAGTTGTAAGATGCAGGGTAAAGCAGACGAAGCTTATGATGCATTCTTCAAATCGGCATGGAATGCCGCCTGGCAGGATGCTGCCTATTATGGACTTGCACAAATAGATACGGCAAAGGGTAAATATGAGAGTGCTTTGGATAAAGTAGACCGTTCTCTTATCCGTAACTGGCATAATCATAAAGCACGTCAGCTGAAAGCTTCGATTCTGCGTAAGCTGAACCGTAAGGAGGAGGCTTTAAGCCTGATAGAGGAGTCTTTGAAGATAGACCGTTTCAATATGGGATGCCGTTTTGAGTATTATCTGTTGACTAAAGACGAGAACTCACTGGTGGAAATGAAGGAACTGATGCGACAGTGGGAGCATGCTTATATTGAATATGCGCTTGATTTTGCAGGGGCAGGCTTGTATGAAGAAGCCATCTTGTTTTTGCAAAGTTATGTTGCTGGATCCGGCAAGGTATATCCTATGATTCACTATGCTCTTGGCTATTTCTATGCTTGTCAGGGAGATAACAACAAAGCATTGGATTGCTATCGGAAAGCAGAACAAGCTGATCATTCTTATTGCTTCCCGAACCGTATCGAGGAAGTGGTGATTTTGCAAAATGCATTGGCTTTGAATACTCAGGGAGCTAAGGCAGCCTATAGCTTAGGAAACTTCTGGTATGCTGCCCGGCAGTATGAGAACGCCATTAGTTGCTGGGAGACTTCTGTCGCTATTGCTCCGGACTTTCCTACAGTGTGGCGTAATCTGTCATTGGCCTATTATAATAAACAGAATGATAAAGCAAAAGCACTGGACGCTTTGGAAAAAGCATTTCAGTTGGATGAACACGATTCGCGCATTCTGATGGAACTGGACCAGTTATATAAACGTTTGGGATACTCGCACGAACAGCGTCTTGCATTTCTGGAGGCTCATTTGCCTGAAACAGAAGAAAGGGATGATTTATCTATTGAACGCATCACTCTTTACAATCAACTGGGACGTTATGCTGAGGCTAAAGCATTGATAGAAAGTCGTAAATTCCATCCTTGGGAAGGGGGAGAAGGAAAAATTACGGGACAATATGTACTTTGCCGGGTAGAACTTGCCAGAATAGCTTTGCGTGAACAGCGTTATGCAGATGCATTGGCTCTGCTGAAAGAGACTGAAAACTATCCTTATAATCTGGGAGAAGGTAAGCTGGCAAATGCTGAAGAAAATGATATCTGGTATTATAAAGGTGAAGCCTATCGGGGACTGGGTGATGAGGAGAACGCCAAAGCTTGTTTTGAGAAAGCAACGATTGGTTCCCCGGAACCACAACAGGCATTTTATTATAATGACCAGCAACCGGATAAAATATTCTATCAGGGATTGGCATGGAGAGCATTAGGTGATGAAGATAAAGCACGTAGTTGTTTTAATAAGTTGATTAAGCATGGTGAAAAACACCTCTTTGATACGTGTCGCATAGATTACTTTGCTGTTTCGTTGCCGGATCTGGCTATCTGGGAAGATGATTTGAACAAGCGCAATCGTATTCATTGTAATTATGTGATGGGATTGGGTTATTTAGGATTGAATGAAACATCCAAAGCAATTAAATTTCTGGATAAAGTCATAGAACTGGATATTAACCACCAGGGAGGGCAGAGTCATAGAGGCCTTATTTAGAAGGGAGAAGGGAGAATTGAGAAGGGAGAAGTGGGCTGCGCTATCACGCTGCATAATACTTCTCTTCTCTCCATTCTTTTTTAATATTTTGTTTATGAAAGTAACGCATGAAATAGCAGCTTATACGGCGACAGGTGAACCTGTTTTTTTATTTAAAGTGGTCAATGGGGCCGGAGCTTATGTTGAGTTTACGAATTGGGGGGCCAGATGGATAACAGCAGCAGTACCTGATATTAACGGACATCTGACCAATGTGATAGTAGGTTATGATACTCTGGAAGAGTATTTGTCTGATACTTATTATATGGGGGCTACGATAGGACGTTTTGCCAACCGGATAGCAAATGCTTCATTTGTTATAGATGATATTACTTATCAGCTGGAAACAAATGATGGGTGTAATACCAATCACGGAGGGACCACCGGATTCGATCAGAAACTGTGGCAGTGGGAGGAATTACCCAATGGAGTTCGTTTTATGCTCACGTCACCCGATGGTGAAGGCGGTTATCCCGGAAACCTTGATGTGGTGGTAGATTATTGCTGGAATGAGTGCAATGAACTGACAGTTAGCTATTTCGGGAAATCAGATAAGACTACTTATCTGAATATGACAAATCATGCTTATTTTAATCTTAGTGGTACAAGGGAGAAGGTTACTTCGCATCTTTTGACTATTCCTGCCGGGAGAATACTGGATACAACACCCGCGTTTATTCCTACAGGTAAAATAATACCAGTGACAAATACTCCTTTTGATTTTACACATTGTAAACAGATAGGGCAGGAACTTTATGCCGATAACCGGCAATTACACAATAATAGAGGATATAATCATTGTTATGTATTAAAGGAACATCCTTCTTGCGATATGCTGCAAGCTGCCTGTCTCTGCGAACCCGTATCTAAACGGCGTTTGACTGTAACAACTGATTTACCCGGAGTACTGCTCTACACGGCAGGTTATTATAAACTTCCCGATACAGCGGTATGCCTGGAAACTCAGTTTTTTCCCGATACACCTTCACACTCTCATTTTCCCTCTTGTTTGTTGCCCTCGGGACGAGCGTATAATCAGCGAACTATATATAAATTTGATATAGATGACCGGGAAGTGTATTCATAACTATCCCTTTTTCTTAGCTTTATACTCCGAAGGTGGAATCCCCATTGTTTTGGTAAACAACCGGGAAAAATAAAGAGAATCTTCGTAACCTACTAACGGACTTATCTGACTGATTTTCATATCAGTGAAGTCCAGATAATGGCATGCCTCCTGTATTCTAAGGTAATTCAGGTATCGCAGAGGTGAAGATCCGGTTTTTTCTTCAAACAGGTTCGAAAAGTAAGAGGCAGACAGCTTCACTTCGCGGGCAATATCCGTAAGACGGATTTTCTTATTCAGGTTTTCTTTCATATAATGGATGGCAAGCTGTACTACGTCTTTACGTGAGTTGTTCATAGAACCGCAGTCGCGATATTCTCCGATAAATTTCATGGAACCCAGAAAATGAAACAGGCTGGTGGTGGCGTACAGCATATAATTCTTGTTGTATCCGGAACTGATGGAAGAATAAATTTCTTCAAAAAGTGTCAGTCGTTCTTTGATCCGGGAGTGTGCTTCGGGAGTAATATTACGTGGACGGTCAAAGCCTGCACTAAAAAATGCTGCTTTATCCCCGTCAAAATGTATCCAATAGATTGTCCATGGATTAGTAGCATTACTGCCATAAGCATGAGCCTGGTGTTTGGGAAGAATAAAAAATTGATTAGAGATAATTTTGTATCGTTGATGGTCCAACTCAAACCAGCCTTCTCCTTCTACACAGTAAATAAGAACAAACTCATTCACTTCTTCGGCACTTCGCTCACGATAATGAAAACTGGCATGCGGATAATAACCAATATCAGTGATATGGAGTTCCCGGCCCAAAGGGTCCCGTTTTAGCTCTTCGATCAGGAAATCCGGCAATACAATAGCACGTTCTCCTTTGAATCCTTCTTTAATTCGTGGCATGTTTTGTCAGGTATTGGATTTTATAAATCTGAATGAAGCGGCTTATGCTCTCAGCACCCAAAGTTACAAAAAAATCTCTGGAATAAACGAATAAAAAGGGGAAAATGGCATTGAATGACCAACGGGCAGATTGCTTATATCGTTGGGTAGCAAAGTTCTTTACTAAGAGTCGGAAATTCAGAGAATGCAGAGAAAAGCAAGCTGAAAATTGTAACATCGAACTGGATACTCTAATTTATTAATTGTTTTTATTAATCAGATTTACAATTACTTTTACCATCGTTTCCATCTCTTCTGTACGGCTTTCGGCAATCATCAGTGTAAGAGCAACAAGGGTGTTGTTTCCAATTCGTTTACTTCCGTCGGTATTGTACAGAATACCATTTCGTTCCATAAACCAAAGAAATAGAAATGCGGCAATCCGTTTGTTGCCATCACTGAATGAGTGGTTCTTGGTAACCAGATAGAGCAATATGGCTGCCTTCTCTTCGATGCTTGGATAGAGATCCTGCTGGCCAAAAGTTTGATATATCGCACCAATGGAACCTTTGAACGATTGATCCTTTTCGTTGCCAAAGAGTGAACTTCCGCCAAATTTTTCTCGCAATTCATCAATCGCAGCCATCGCGTTATCGTAGGTGGCTCTGAATTGTTCCGTGTTAGTAGTCTTTTCAATTTCCAGCTGTTGATAATCGTATCTATCAAGCGTATCAAGTGCGTATGCATAATCCGTAACCACTCTCAATAAGCCCGTTGCTTCGGAATATTCCAATGTTTTGTGGTCGAGTACATTTGCAAGCACTTTGATGGTTTGCTTTAAATCTTCGTACTGATCCAACTTAATATTCTCTTTGACGGCATATCCTTTTATTAAATACTCTTTGAGTACCTTATTTGCCCAGATACGGAACCGGGTTGCATTTTTAGAGTTTACACGATAACCTATTGATAAAATAGCGTCGAGGTTATAATAAGTTGTTCGATAGTGTTGTTTCCCGTCATTACCCATATGTTCCAAAATGGAACATGTGCTATTTTCGTCAAGCTCGCCTGACGAGAATATGTTTTTGAGGTGTTTGGTTATTGCTGGACGCTTTGTACCAAATAGCTCCGCTATCTGCTTTTGAGTTAACCAAATAGTTTCTTGTTCAAGTCTAACATCCAGAGCAGTTGTCCCGTCCGAGGTTGTATATAATATGATTTCTCCTGTGTTCATAACATATAAATTGCTGAGATGCAAACTTACAGAAAAATAGTTATAATAGTGACTGACTCCTTCTAAGATTTTAGTTAGCCGACATGGATTTGATTCATCACAGATGTGCCAATGAATTAACGTAATATAAGTGTGGTGTATGTATCAAAAAGTCAGACTGTCAAAGTGATATTCCTGAGCTTCGAGAATTCGCTTGTTTGTGGAGAGCGGTGGCAAAGGTGTCCGGAATTGTCTTTATTTGGGAGTTGGATTTTTCAGATTGCTAGGGTTTGATGCTGATTGGATTTATTTTGTACCCTTGTTTTGTATTTACTATGCAGTTTGTTCCCAAACATTATCTATTTTGCTCTTTATTCTTTTTTTGGATAGCTCTGTTTCGGGGAGCAACTAGCGAAAAAACAGGTCTTCCGGTAGAGATTCAGATGTTTCTCTACGACACTCTTATCGTTTCTCTACGACATTCGCATCGTTCCTCGTAGAGTCTCGGAGTGTTTGAAGTAATGAAATTGTAATTAACGTGCCGGAATAAATGCATTTATATCCGGATAAAGCGATAATATGCAGTTTCTGTTGCATGTTATTGTGGCTTTTTATGCAGTTTTTCTTCTGGTTGTAGCAGAATTCTAAAAGTTCTTGTTATTAAAACAAACGATATTCGTGTAAAATGTTTGTTTATTCCTTGTTTTAATGACTTTTGTACAAAATCTCCGGAGGATAAATTCATGCTGCAAGGGGGAGAGGCTGACTGGCTTTTCCTTTGGGTAAGATTCTCCATATCCATGATGTTTTTGTCTATTGATTACTGTCCTTTTTTAAGCTTCCTTTGCATATGATAAACATTATTCTTATGAGTGTATAATCTTGTAATGAAATTAAGTGATGATTTAAAATAATTATGTATGGAAAAACACATGTTTGAGAAGCTTTCTTTCCGGAAAGTATTTAAGTTCATTTTGGCCTTGTTGCTGTTTTCCTGTAGTGTATCGGGCTATGCTGAAGTACTCGATAACAGAGTGGTGAAGGGAGTAGTTAAAGATGAATTGGGTGAACCGCTACCTGCTGTAACCGTAGTAGTAAAAGGTACGACCAACGGGGTAACTACTGACCTGGATGGTGAATATACACTGTCTAATGTGCCTGCCGGATCTACATTGGTGTTTTCTTTCTTAGGAATGCAGACACAGGAAATTGTAGTAAGAAATCAGAAACGTATTGATGTGGAAATGAAAGAAGATGCTGTCAGTATTGATGAAGTAGTAGTGGTAGCATTTGGTACGCAGAAAAAAGAGAGTATGGTTAGCTCTATCCAGACGGTAAAACCTGCGGCTTTAAAGGTACCTTCCAGTAACCTTACTACTGCACTGGCGGGGCGTATGTCCGGTTTGATTGCTTATCAGCGCAGTGGTGAACCGGGGCAGGACAATGCTGACTTTTTTATCCGTGGTGTGACAACTTTCGGCTATAAGAAAGATCCGTTGATTTTGATTGATGGTATTGAAACGACCTCTACTGAACTGGCACGTTTGCAGCCGGATGATATAGCTGCCTTTTCTATCCTGAAAGATGCTACTGCTACGGCTTTATATGGTGCACGTGGTGCCAATGGCGTTATTCAGGTACAGACAAAAGAAGGTAAGGAAGGTCCGGCTAAGGTCAGTCTGCGTGTAGAGAATTCCTTCTCTTCCAATACATCGAATATAGAGCTGGCAGATCCTATTACTTATATGCAAATGGCGAATGAGGCGGTAACAACACGCAATCCGTTGGCTCCTTTGGCCTATTCACGTGAGAAAATAGCCAATACAATTGCCGGTAAGAATCCGTATCTGTATCCGGCTAATGACTGGCGTAAGCTGATGACCAATCCGTTGGTAGCAAACCAGCGCGCTAACCTGAGTGTGAGCGGTGGTGGTAAAGTGGCTCGTTATTATATTGCTGCCACTTTTTCGAAAGATAATGGTAATCTGAAAAATGATAAGTATGCCGGTTATAAAAATAACATTGATCTGAGCACTTACCAGCTGAGATCGAATGTAAATATTAATCTGACGAAAACGACCGAAGCAATTGTCCGGTTGGCAGGTACATTTGATGATTATACCGGACCGCTTGATGGAGGAGATACGATGTATAAGAAGATTATGGTTTCCAATCCGGTATTGTTCCCGGCTTATTACCCTGCTTCCGATCTTCCTTCTGCTAAACATGTGCTGTATGGTAACGCATTGTATAATAATAATGTGGAATATACGAATCCTTATGCGGAATTGACCAGAGGATATAAGGATTATTCTAAATCGACAATGGATGCACAATTTGAACTGAAGCAGGATTTGTCATTTATCACCAAGGGACTGAATGTACGTGGCTTATTCAATACGTCCCGTTATGCTTATTTTGAAGTAGGTCGTGCATCGAGTCCTTACTTTTATAATGTAAGCTCTTATGACAAAGGGGGCTCGTATTCTATCATGCAATTGAATGAGGATTCAAATCCGACGGAATACCTGGAGTCTACCGGTTCCTGGACGGATGTACAGTCTACTGTATATATGGAGGCTGCGATGTCTTATAACCGTTCTTTTGGGGAACATGATGTAAGCGGTTTGCTGGTATATCAGCGTCGTGAAAAAAGAGTATCGAATATTAAAGATGACTCACAAAAAGATAATCTGCAAAAATCTTTGCCCTATCGTAATCAGGGATTGTCCGGTCGTTTTACCTATGCTTTTAATAATCGGTATATGGCTGAATTTAACTTCGGTTATAATGGTTCCGAACGTTTTTATCGTTCTGAACGCTATGGCTTCTTTCCTGCCATCGGTATAGGTTATGATATTTCCAATGAGAAGTTTTGGGAACCGTTGAAGAAGGTGCTTCCGAAGTTTAAATTGAAATACACCTACGGTCTGGTAGGAAATGATGCTATTGGTGACGAAAATGACCGTTTCTTCTATCTGTCTGAGGTAGATGCAAATGATAGTGGTAAGAGTTATGGTTTTGGTACGGACTTTAATTATACTAAGAACGGAGTAACAGTAAGGCGTTATGATAACCGGGATATTACCTGGGAAAAGGCTTATAAGTCTAACTATGGTCTTGAACTGTCGTTGTTTGACGGTCTGAATGTGCAGGTGGATTATTTTACCGAACATCGTACCAATATCCTGATGGACCGCGAATCTATTCCTTCTACTATGGGACTTTCGGCAAAGGTACGTGCCAATGTGGGTGAGGCGAAAGCGAAAGGATTAGATTTGTCTGTGGATTATAACAAGGTGTTCCGAAAGGGGATGTGGTTGCAATTACATGGTAACTTTACGTATGCTCATAGTGAGTTCCTGAAATATGAAGAACCGGAATACAACGAAAAGTATAAACTCCACGTAGGACAGTCTCTGAAACAGGAATATGGTTATATTGCAGAACGCCTGTTTATCGATGAGGCCGATGTGGCTAACTCTCCGAAGCAGACATTTGGCGAATATGGAGCCGGTGATATTAAATATCGTGATGTAAATGGTGATGGACAGATTACTGAACTTGACCAGGTACCTATTGGCTTCCCGACAGTTCCGGAAATTATTTATGGCTTTGGCTTCTCTTTTGGCAGTGCACGTTTTGATGTTTCGGCTTTCTTCCAGGGATCTGCCCGTTCTACTTTCTGGTTGGATGCTAAAAACACTTCTCCGTTTGTACATGTATATGAAGACACTAACTGGGATAATGTATCAATGTGGAAAGACATTCCTTTGTTAAAGGCCTATGCTGATAATCACTGGACAGAAACCAATCGTAATATCTACGCTTTGTGGCCACGTCTGAGCAGTACTCGTATGGAGAATAATATTCAAAAGAGTACCTGGTTTATGCGTAACGGAGCTTTTCTGCGTATGAAGACACTGGAAGTTGGATATACCTTCCCGGAAACATTGACAAAGAAGGCTTATATAAATTCTGCGCGTATTTATTGTAGTGGTAATAACCTGTTTGTGCTCAGTGGATTCCATATGTGGGATATTGAGATGGGAGGTAACGGATTAGGTTATCCTATTCAGCGGGTTATTAACCTGGGTGTCCAATTAACTTTTTAAATAGAGGAGACGAAAAGCTATGAAATATAATTTGAAAAATAAACTAAGAAACCTGGCTTGTATCTCTTTGTGTGCCAGTGGAATGTGGATGTTGAGTGCTTGTGGTGATTATCTGGATGTTGTGCCCGATAATGTAGGTACTATTGAACACTCTTTCAGTAACCGTAATGAAGCCGAGAAGTATCTGTTTACTTGTTACTCTTATATTCCGGAGTATCATAGTGAACGGGCAAATGTTGGTTTGATGGGTGGTGATGAGCTGGCTACTTTCTATCCTATTCAGAGTGGCGATGATTACGCTACCTGGCGTATCGGGTTGGGATATCAGAATGTGAATGATCCTTATCTTAATTATTGGGACGGAGGTAATGGTGCGGCTCATAGTCTGTATGAAGGGCTTCGTGATTGTAATACATTTCTGACTTATGTGTCTGATACGGATTATGTAGGCGATCTTGCTCCTTCGATGAGGAAGAGGTGGTTGGCAGAAGTGAAGTTCCTGAAAGCCTATTACCATTATTTACTGTTGCGTATGTATGGTCCGATTGTGATAGCAGATGAAAATCTGCCAATCTCTGCTACTCCGGAAGAAGTACGGTTGAAACGTGCCCCAGTTGATAAAGTAGTCTCTTATATTTCTGATTTGCTTGATGAGGCAAAGATAGATTTACCTGTGAAGATAGATGATCAGGCAACAGAACTGGGACGCATAACTCGCCCGGCAGCCTTGATGCTGAAAGCTAAATTGCTGGTAATGGCTGCCAGCCCGTTGTTTAATGGTAACCCGGATTATGCTGATTTTGTGGATAAAGACGGTGAGCATTTATTTAATAGCGACTATAGTGTACAGAAATGGGTCGATGCCCAGGAAGCTTGCGAACAGGCCATTGAAATGTGTGAGCAGGGTGAAGGTGGAATAAGTCCGGACATTGTATTGCATGAAACACATACGAATCTGGTATTCAGTGCTAAACTGAAACGTGAGTTAAGTTTACGTGAGTGTGTGACAGAAAAGTGGAATGATGAGTTAATCTGGGGACTGTCCGGTCGCCTGACAGGTGGTTTACAGCAGTCTTGTATGTCACGTGTGGGTAAGTATCCGTCGAATATGCACGGTGCATCTGAAAAAATAAATCCGACAATGTACATTACCGAATTGTACTATACAAAAAATGGTGTACCTATTGATGAAGATAAAGAATGGGAATATGCTAACCGTCTGAAGGTAAAGAAGAATACCAATAATACAGCGAATGAGTTTTATTTGATTCCGGATTATGAAACAGTAAGTGCCAATTTTGACCGGGAACCCCGTTACTATGCAAATGTTGGTTTTGACGGATGCTTGTGGTATCAAAACAACTGTGTTTCCGGGAATTCATCTGATATCTGGCAACTGAAGGGACGTGCCGGACAAGCACAAGGTATTTTGGGAGCTTACGGCTATTCTAAAACAGGGTATTGGGCTAAGAAATTAGTGAGCTTGGGATTCGTGAATACCGAAAGCGGATGGAATACAGAACAATATCCGTGGCCGGAGTTCCGCCTGGCCGATCTTTATCTGCTTTATGCAGAAGCTGTTAATGAAGCTTCGGATTCTGAAGCTGCCCGTACATTGGCAATTAGCTATGTGGATAAAATCAGAGCACGTGCAGGTCTTTCCGGAGTCAAAGAGTCCTGGGAACAACATTCACGTAAGTCGAATAAGTTCAGAACTCAGTTGGGATTGCGTGAGATTATTCAGCGTGAACGTGCCATTGAGCTGATGTTTGAAGGACAACGCTTTTGGGATGTGCGCCGCTGGAAAATAGCTGATAAGGAATATAATAAAACACTGATGGCATGGAATCCTCGTGGCAAAACGGTGGATACTTATTATCAGTTGACCGCCATGTATACTCAGCAATTTGTGGCACCACGTGATTACTTCTGGCCCATTAAAGAAAAGTCATTGGTGATCAATCCCAATCTGGTACAAAATCCGGGATGGCAATAAATCGTTTATTTGATTAAAAACAGAAAGAGATATGAAATCAATAAGAATATATATACTTATGTTGGGGATGTTGATGGCCCTTGCCGGCTGTCAGACCGACTTTGTGAAGCCTTTGGAAAATGATAGCGAAGCACCAGCACCGGTGCGTGATGTAACTTATATCAAGATGCCGGGTTCTGTACTTCTTACATATACATTGCCTTCAGATCCCGATTTACTTTATGTAGCGGCCAGTTATACAAATAAAGAAGGCAAGAAATATGAATTTAAGGCTTCTTACTTCACGAATACATTGCTGGTCGAAGGTTTTGGAGATATGGATACCTATTCATTGGATGTATATGCCGTGGACCGTAGTGAGAATTATTCTGTACCGGTGAATATACAGGTTTCTGCAGATACCCCTCCTGTACAGGCGGCTTATGAAACGCTGGAAGTACAACCCGACTTTGGGGGTATGACCTTTTCGTTTGCGAATACATCAAGAGCAGACTTAACAGTTTATGTTTCTACTCCGAATGAGGATAATGAAATGGTCAATGCAGAAACTTTCTATACAGGGCTGCCCAAAGCTACATTCTCCGTGCGTGGTTATCTGGATATATCCCGTGATTTTGAAATTTATTTCCAGGATAAATGGGGCAATAAGTCACAGGTAAAGAAAGAAACCCTTACTCCTATATACGAGGCGGAACTTGATAAGAAAAAATTCAAAGAGGTGATTCTGCCAGGTGATTTTCCATGTACTTTCTATGAAAGTAAGATGGAGTATATTTGGGATGGACGGGCGGCTGCCGATGGTGACGGACAGACAGGAGCCCATACAGGTATTGAAGAGCATAACGGCCCTACCTGGTTTACCTTTGATCTTGGAGTCCTGGCGAAGTTGAGTCGTTTTAACTTGAAGTTTGTACAGGATGACAAGCACTTTTATAACGACGTTTCTCCGAAAGTGTATGAGGTCTGGGGATGTGCAGAACTGGATAAATCCGGTAGCTGGGATAGTTGGATAAAATTACTTCATATTGAAAATGAGAAGCCTTCCGGTTTGCCGGGAAGTGAACTGACTGAGGATGACCGTCTGGCTGCACGGGAAGGTGATAATGCTGATTTTCCGTTGGATGCGCCACGTGTGCGTTATATCCGTATCAAATGTATTGATAACTGGACCGGTAACTCTAATATGGTATTTACTGAGGTTACTTTCTGGGGAGATGATAAATCAGAAACGAATAATTGATAAATGCTTGAATTATGAAATTGATGTTTAAATATATAGTGGCAATAGCGGCTTTGTTCTTATTTCTTGGCAATTTTTCTTCTTGTACACAGATGGATGAGTATCTGAAGTATACGGATGGAAAGGAGATACTGTATATTGGTAAGCCGGAGGGGATGCAAATGCGTTCGGGAAAAGGGCGTGTACAATTCTACGGTATTCTTATTGACCCTAAAATTACCCGGTTACGTATTACCTATAATATGGGAAAAGAAGTAATTGACCTGCCTGTTCAGCGCGGAGAAGGAGCGGAGGTATTTACTTACGATATCCCATTGAAGGAGGGGATTTATAATTTTGTTGTTCAGACTTTTGATGACAACGGACATGCTTCTGTGCCGGAATCACTCATTGGCTCTTCTTATGGTACTATTTATGAAAGTACATTATATAGCAGAGGTATTTCGTCTGTGAAATGTGAAAATAATGCTACTACGATAAAATGGGCTACCGCTGATACTCATTCACCTTATGTCCGTATCTGGTATACGGATGTTAATGCTCAGGAACGTATGGTAGAAGTAGAACAAGCTGAGCAGGAAACGATTCTGGAAGACTACAAGTCGATGAGTGGTTTTAAGATGAAAACTTACTATCTGCCGGATGTTACAGCCGTGGATATCTTTGAGATTGAGGCAAATGTAGAAGCGGATGAAACGTTGACGGCCAGCGTATTGAAAAATGCCACTGACCCTGTGATGCGGAGTGACGATAGTACAGAGAAAAGTGGAATTCTGAAAGACTGGAAGTATACCTCTAATCTGTTGACACAGAATAATGGTACTACCGGTACTTTTTATGAGGCTTCTGCCGGTAAGACATTTATAAATATATCTACGATGAATTATGCCGCTGCCATCGAAAATGGTAAAATATGGCAGGAAGTAACTCTGCCTGCCGGGACATACGAGTTCTCATTCAATGTGAATACTTCGAAAGGCAATAATCTGAATCCATATGGGGTAGTGGTTGCCGGCAGTGAAATACCAGACGTAGATCAGGTTGAAGCACTGTCTTTGGCTTACCTTAATTGGGGGCGTACCACGGGAGTAAAAACATTGAGTTTTACATTGGATGAAGAGACAACCGTTCAATTGGGATGGGTTGCAAGTATGGGTGAAAAGAGTGCCGATATTCGTATAAATAGTGTTGCTCTGAATAAGATACATAAAATAAATACGATAGAAAGAGGCATTGAATGATGCTATTTGCTTATCTAAATGAACATTAGTAATAATATGAAGAAAAAGAGCTTTTTGATAGTTTTAGGGGTATGTATCGGGACTACCGGTTTTGTATGGGGAACCAATGATAAACCATTGTATAAGAATCCGGATGCCCCCATTGAAAACCGTGTGGAAGACCTACTGCAGCGTATGACTTTGCAGGAGAAGGTATTACAACTACAGAACAAACCCGTTGGCAGGATTGATGAGATAGAACGTGTTTTTGGCGGACAGAGTTATGGATGTACTCATGAAATGGGGCAGACAGCAGAAGAATGTGCTCGAATCTATAACGAGTTACAGAATTATATGCTGACTAAAACCCGGTTGGGGATCCCAATTTTAACAGCTGTAGAAGGAATCCAGGGCATTTTACAAAATAATTCTACCTTGTTTCCGCATGCTATTGCACAAGGGAGCACGTTTAACCCCGGATTGATAGAGCGCATGACGGAGGCGGCAGGTGCCGAAGCGGCAACGATGGGTATTCATCAGGTTTTATCTCCTGTGTTTGATATTGCCCGAGAACTGCGCTGGGGCAGGGTGGAGGAGACTTATGGCGAGGATCCTTATCTGATTGCTGAAATGGGGATTGGTTTTGTGAAGGGATATCAGAAACATCGTATTACATGTACTCCGAAACATTTTGTAGCACATGGTACACCAACAGGAGGGCTGAATTGTGCCTTTGTGAGCGGAGGTGAACGTGAATTCCGAAGTATGCATCTTTATCCTTTTGCACGCGTTATTAAAGAAGCCGATCCGCTTTGTATTATGAGCTGCTATAGTGCCTATGATGGTATTCCTGTTTCAGCATCTCCTTATTATATGACTGATGTCTTGCGCGATGAACTCGGATTTAAAGGATATGTATATTCTGACTGGGGATCCGTTGATCGGGTGATGACTTTTCATTATGCTGCCTCTACCCGTGAAGAAGCTGCCCGTCTATCGTTGATAGCAGGTGTTGATCTGGACGTGGATTCTGATTATGAAACACTGGAACAACAGGTGAAAGAGAACATTATAGATGAAAGCTATATCGATAAGGCTGTACGGCGTGTTTTGTATGTGAAGTTTGCTTTAGGTTTATTTGACCGTCCTTATTTCGGTGATCCGAAACAGGTGAAAAAGGTCGTTCGTTCTGCCGAACACATCGCTTTGGCAAAAGAGATCGCGGATGAGAGTGCTATCTTGCTTGAAAACAAGAATAACATCTTACCACTTGATTTATCGAAATATAAATCGATTGCTGTAATAGGGCCTAATAGTAATCAGACTATCTTCGGAGATTATGCATGGACTACTCCGGATACGAAAGAGGGAGTAACTTTATACCAGGGTTTAAAAGAGGTAATGAAGAATAAGGTAAAACTGCAACAGGCAGATGGCTGTGACTGGTGGAGCCAGAAGGAGGAGAATATTGCGGATGCAGTAAGAGTTGTAGAACAAAGTGATTTGGCTATTGTGGCGGTAGGTACCCGTAGTACTTTCCTGGGACGTGGCCCACGTTATTCTACGGCAGGTGAAGGATTCGATTTGTCTTCTTTAGAATTACCTGGTAAGCAAATGGAACTATTGAAAGCAGTAAAAGCAACAGGCAAACCGATGGTGGTTGTTTTTATATCGGGTAAACCACTGGTGATGACCTGGGCGAAAGAAAATGCGGATGCTGTATTGACACAGTGGTATGCTGGTGAGCAGCAAGGGCGTTCTATGGCCGATATTCTGGTTGGCAATGTTAATCCTTCAGGACGTGTAAATGTATCGTTTCCGCGCAGTACGGGAAATACACCTTGCTTTTATAATTATTTTCCTACGGACCGTGTACAGCGATTTGACCGTCCGGGTACTTACGAAGAACCGGCAGGGCATTATATTTTTGAGCATCCTTATGCGCTATGGGAATTTGGTTATGGTTTGAGTTATACTGAATTTAAGTATACCGATTGTAATTTAAGTGATTCAATTTTCTCAGACAGAGGTAAGTTGACTGCTACTATTGAGATTGAGAATACCGGAAAACGGGATGGGAAAGAGGTTGTTCAGTTGTATGTTCGAGATAAGATTAGTTCGGTTGCTACCCCTATCAAACAACTGAAAGCTTTCAAAAAGGTATCGGTCAAAGCGGGTAAAAAGGAAACGGTAACGTTGGAGCTGCCGATTTCGGAATTAGCTCTTTATGATGCCCGTATGAAGCATATAGTAGAACCTGGTGAATTTGAGATACAGATTGGTAGCTCTTCCGATCGTATCCATTTCAATAAGACTATTGTGGTGAAATAAAAGGGATTACAGAGTGTACATTTATGTATCATAAGAATGTACATTCTTATGATACATAAATGTACACTCTTGACATACAAGAATGTACACTTTTATATTCGTTGATTATCAGTGCGTTAGCGCTTGGGCTTTTATGGAAAACTTTTACTTTATTGCTTCTTTCTGCAATAGATCCATAATCCTGCTATTGCTCCGATAATTAGTAATGCCAATCCACTGTAAGCAATGCCCTCTGTAACATGCAGACTCTTCGGATCGAAACGCATTTCGATGGTGTGTTTGCCTGCAGGAACGTTTACAGCACGCAGAATATAGTTGGCCCGGGCAATATCTACCGGCTGACCGTCAATGGTAGCTTGCCATCCCGGATAGAATATCTCTGAGAATACTACAACTCCCTCTTTCGGAGAGGACGTTTCATAAATCAGGTGATTGGGTTCATAATTGGTCAACTTGACTGTGCTTAGGGAATCTACTTTGAGATCTTCAGTTTTTCCTTTCAAAGCCTCTTTGAATTTAACATCTACAACAGCTGTATTCTTCAGATCCACTTCACCAACAGCAGCAATTTCTTCGTTGGCGTTATTGACATACTTCACATTGTTTACAAACCATGCATTGCCATATGCATAGGGGTTGAGGATAGGAGCTGTCTGGCCCTGTTGGCTGACAGGGAATATAAAGTATTTCGTATTCAGCATATTCAGAATACGGAACTTATTGGCATCTACACTGTCCATTTCTCCACCGGCTGCTGCTATCTCTTTGAACGTGGCTTGCATTTCCGGGGCAATATGGTGATCTATCATTTCCTGATAACGGCGTAACTTGGCAGCATGATAACCTCCTACGCTCTTGTGCCAGTACGAAGTATTATTTTCGTTGAATGTATTAGATGCAAAGTTCAGCACGCGATAATCCAATGATTTATCTTGCAGGATTTGTTCATCGGTAGGAGTCTTTTGGAAGGTTTCTATACGTGCGGATTGTGGGACAAACATATCGTCATACAGGTAACGCTTATTGATGTGCCACATTTCTCCTATACAAAGTACGGCAATGGCGCTTACTGTCCATACAGTACTCAACTTACCTCGCTGATAGAGGAAAAGAAGAACGAAACCACCACAGATAAACAGGAAACTTGCCCACGCATCTGAGGTTACCATATTCATGCGCATCTCTTTCAGATTGTCAAGAATTGGCAAGAGCTGATCTCCGGGGATAGCTTGTTGCAGGGCTGCCAGTTCACGTGCAGGAATAAAACTGGGTACAAGTATGCCTGGAGCTACTGCCAGAATCAATGCCACACCTGCAGTTAATGCAAAGCTGATAATTACTCCGCGACGGTTTTGTTTTAATACCTCGGGCTTATCAATGATTGCTTTTAAAGCAAATATGGCTAACAATGGTATTGTAAACTCTGCAATAACCAGTATGGAAGATACTGCGCGGAATTTATTGTACATCGGTATGTAATCGATGAAGAAATCAGTGAGTGGCATGAAATTCTTGCCCCACGACAGTAGAATGGAGAAAAGAGTGGCTCCAAGCAGTGCCCACTTCATAGGACCTTTTACGATAAAGCATCCCAATATAAAGAGTGCCATGACAAAAGCGCCTACATAGACCGGACCGGAGGTCATTGGCTGGTCACCAAAGTATTGGGTGATCTGTGAATACAACCCGTTGTACATTGGGTTGGCTTTTTCCATAGCAGCCTTGTTTTCCGATAGCGGAACAGAAGCTCCACCTCTTACATTGGGAACGAAAAGGCTGAGCGTTTCGCCAATGCCATAACTCCATTGGGTAATATAGTCACGGTCGAGTCCGCTACTGGTTTGTTCGGCTTTAGGGCCTTCGTGCACCAATTCGCTCTTTCCACGCATCGTTTCTTTACTGTATTCGTAAGTATGATAGAGGTTTGACAGATTGGTGGATACTCCGATAAGGGCGGCTACTACCAATATGGCGCTGGCTTTAAAAAAATGAGGCAGCTCTTTTTTACGCCATGCTTCTTCAAAAAAAGCACCTACCATAAATAAGATGACAAATAAGAAGTAATATGACATCTGTACATGGTTGGATTGTATTTGTAAAGCTATGAACAGAGCGGTGACAATGGCTCCTAATAAATATTTCTTTCGATATGCGAGCACAATGCCGGCTATCGTGGGTGGTATGTAAGCTAAAGTGATAAACTTCCAGATGTGTCCGGCAGCTATCAGTATGAAAAAATAGGAAGAGAAGGCCCAGATGGCACCTCCTAACCCAGCCAGCCATACTGGTAATCCGAAAGCTCGCAGCAGGATATAAAATCCTAACATCATAATGAATGTAAGCCATACATAGGGTGGAAGATAGAGGCGGTAGATATTTTCTATCCATTTCAGTGGCTTGACAGAATCGTAACTGGGAGAAATCTGATAGGTGGGCATACCACCAAAGAGACTGTTTGTCCAACGGGTTGTTTCGCCGGTACGTTCGTGAAATTCTTTAGCCTCTTGTCCTGCTCCCACTCCGGCAACACTGTCATGTTGAAAAAGTGCCCGGTCTTCAATGACTGCCGGAAAGAAATAAGCGAAGGAGAGAATAATAAATGCCAGAATGGCAATGAGGTCGGGGAGAAACTTTTTCATTTACAATTTGACGATTTATGATTTACAATTGAGTTTTGTATCATTTCTGATTTGACGATTTACGGGTTCGGATGTTGATAACCAAAGGGGTTTTCAATCGTAAATCGTAAATCGTCAAATTGAAAAATTAATAGCGATAGTGCTCTGCTTTGTACGGTCCGTCTACTGATACACCAATATATGCAGCTTGCTCGGGAGTTAGCTTAGTTAGTTTTACCCCGATCTTCTCTAGATGCAGACGAGCTACTTCTTCATCAAGATGCTTAGGCAGGCGATATACATTGATATCATATTTCTTGCTGAATAGCTCAATTTGTGCCAGCGTCTGATTTGTGAAAGAGTTACTCATTACGAAAGATGGATGTCCGGTAGCACATCCCAGATTTACCAGACGACCGTCAGCCAACAGGATGATACTGTGCCCGTCAGGGAAATAATAACGGTCTACCTGCGGTTTGATGTTTACACATTTGATACCCGGATAATGTTTCAGAGCTTCTACCTGAATTTCGTTGTCAAAGTGACCGATATTGCAAACAATAGCCTGATCTTTCATCTGTTCCATGTGGTCAATGCGGATAATATCGATATTACCGGTGGTAGTTACGAATATATTACCCTCTTTGCATGCATCTTCCATGGTTACTACTTCGAAGCCTTCCATTGCAGCTTGTAATGCGCAGATCGGGTCTACCTCCGTTACCAGTACGCGGGCTCCGTAAGAACGCATTGAATGGGAACAACCTTTGCCTACATCACCATAACCACACACTACTACTACTTTACCGGCGATCATTACATCTGTGGCACGTTTGATACCGTCGGCCAGTGATTCGCGGCAACCATAGAGGTTGTCAAACTTTGATTTGGTTACTGAATCGTTTACGTTAAATGCCGGGAAAAGTAGTTTTCCTTCTTCCTGCATTTGATACAGACGATGTACACCAGTGGTTGTTTCTTCCGATACACCACGTATTTCAGCTGCTACGCGATGCCAGCGATCTTTATCTTCTGCCAGCACTTTTTTCAAGATAGCGTTCAGTTCTATTTCATCTTCTGCATGTACTTCTTTGTCAAGTACGGCTGCATTATTTTCGGCGTCGTATCCTACGTGAATCATCATAGTGGCATCACCACCGTCATCTACGATAACCGTAGGTCCTTTGCCACCGGGGAAGTTCAATGCCTGAAGCGTACACCACCAGTAATCTTCCAGTGTTTCACCTTTCCATGCATATACGGCAACACCTGAAGCAGCAATGGCAGCTGCGGCATGATCCTGAGTTGAATATATGTTGCAAGAGCACCAGCGCACTTCGGCACCCAAAGCAACAAGTGTTTCAATCAGTACGGCAGTCTGAATAGTCATGTGCAATGAACCCATGATGCGGGCACCTTTCAACGGTTTGGATTCTCCATACTTTTCGCGAAGAGCCATAAGGCCGGGCATTTCTTTTTCTGCCAGATCGATTTCCTTGCGACCGAAGTCTGCAAGTGTGATGTCTGCCACTTTATAAGGCAGGGTAGAGAATAATTCTGTAGACATATGTAATTTGTTTATAAATAAAAGTGATGCAAAGATAGAACTTTCTGAGTAGTAGGACAAAAGCTATGACTTTTTTTATCAATAATAATTTGGAGATATGCCTCTATTTTTATGTAAAAAAACATATATTTGCATGTAAATGATCAACATATACAACAATATACCTTTGAGGAAGATGCTTTTTTATGGGACTATATGGACAAAAAACGAAAGAAGAACTACTGATAATTGTAGAGAATTTAGAGAAAAAAGTAGAAAGGCTTTCTTCAGAACTTTCCTCACTGAAAACTGGGCGATTTCGAGATAAATATAGTACCCGTATTTTAGATGCATTGCCTGATATGCTCACTGTTTTTGATCATGATGCAAACATTGTAGAACTTGCATCTTCTCCGGCAACTAATCATGTAGAAGGTACTGACTCAAATAGTATTGTTGGTTCAAATGTAAGAGAAATTGTTCCGGAAGAAGCGTATGATAGCGTTCGGAAAAATATGGATAAAGTGATTGCTACAGGTAGGGGATCTATAGCGAAACATTCACTTGTGCTTGATGGCATTTTGCATCATTATGAGAATCGTATTTTTCCTTTGGACGAAAAATATCTGCTTTGTATGTGTAGGGATGTTTCTGAAAAGGTTAAAGCGGAAACGTTGAATGCTTCTCAGCGAAACGAGATAATTCGCCTGAATTCGTTGATGCATGCAATTTTGAATAATGTTCCCGTATATTTATTCGTAAAAGATACGGGAGATGATTTTCGTTATCTTTATTGGAACAGAGCTTTTGCAGAGCAAACAGGCATTGCTGTAGAATCAGCTGTTGGGAAGACTGATATTGAGATTTTCCCAAATAGTGAAGAAGCCAGACGATTCCGTACAGGTGATTTGGCTGTGATGCAATCCGGAAGAATGGAATATCTGGAAGAATATACTACGCTTTCAGGAGATGTGCGTGTGGTGACAATGATAAAAACGTTGGTCCCTTCAGGTAATGAACATCCGTATATCATTGGTGTAGGTTGGGATGTGACTGATGTAAAGAAAGTAGAAAAAGAATTGATCATAGCACGTATAAAGGCAGAAGAAGCTGATAAGTTAAAATCTTCTTTCCTTGCTAATATGAGCCATGAGATTCGTACACCGTTGAATGCAATTGTTGGTTTCTCTAAACTTATTATAGAATCGGCTAACAAAGAAGAACAACTTCAGTATGCCGAACTTGTAGAGAAGAATTCAGGTTTACTTTTGAATTTATTTAATGATATACTCGATTTATCCGCTCTTGAGGCCGGTTCATTGAAACTCTCAATACGTCCGGTAAGGTTGATGGATGTGTGTGCTCAATTGCATTACCTGCATCGTAATTCTGTTCAACCGGATGTGAAACTTATTCTGGATGATGTTGATTCCGAATTGTTCATTCGAGGTGACTGGGATCGTATTTCTCAGATATGGCTGAATCTGCTTAGTAATGCTATTAAATTCACTTCAAGTGGAGAGATTCATTTCGGCTTTGAACAGAAAGATCAGATTGTACAGGGATATGTCTCTGACACAGGTATTGGCATACCGGCAGAGCGTGTAACTACTATTTTCAGCCGTTTTGGTAAAGTAAATGATTTTGTACAGGGTACCGGGCTTGGATTGACTATATGCAGAATGCTGACCGAAAAGATGGGGGGCCGTATATGGGTGCGTTCCAAAGTAGGAGTAGGAACCACGTTTTATTTTACTTTACCGGTAGAGTTTAAAGAAATATGAGTGAGAAATGTCATACTATAGTGATGGCTTGTGTTTGTTTTTATTCTTGTTTTGAAGCTCTATTGTTCTGATAGTATTTTGTTTATTAGAGTTTTATTGATGATGTTTTGTTTGGAATAGCCTTGAGGTGAAATAATATTTTCACATTCTTATCTATATTAATTTATACATGTGAAGAATTAATTATATCTTTGATTCTCTATACTATTAGAGAATTAAAGATATTTATTTGTATACCTAATGTTAGACTAACTTTATTATTATGAAAAATTTGTTACCATTTCTGTTGTTTATTTTCTTTTTTAATACAACTAATGCTAACTCTTATCAAAGAGATGTTTGGAAATTTTTGGATAAATCTTATAAATCGCTTCTGACTGATCCAAAGCAGGCTGTTGACTACACATTACAAGCGTTTGATATACTAAAACAAACTACCGATTCAAATCTGATTGTTTCTACATTAATTGTATCTGGGCATGCTTACATGCTTTATGGTAATTTCGATATGAGTGTAAATACATATTATAAGGCTTTATCTTATTGTCCGGCAAAAGATCTCAAAACTAAAGCTAAGATAAATGTAAATCTGGGAGCTTTATATGGTTCGTTGAAAGATTTCTCAAAAGCAATAAATCTGATAGATAATGCCACTTCAACCTATAAAGTACTAAAAGATTCTTCGGGAATGGCAAACGCCTACAATGCACGCGGTCTGATTCATGTTTATATGAAAGAATATGAAATTGCTGATAAATTCTTTAAGGATGCTTTACGTATAAATAAAACATTGGGTGATAAGAAAAACATAGCAGCGAATATAAATAACCTTTGTCTTTATGAAGGTGACACGGAAGAAAAAATAAAATTAATACAAGAAGCCATTGTCATTAATAAAAATTTGAATGCTTTATGGTCATTAGCAGAGAATTATAATAATCTGGGAA
This sequence comes from Bacteroides mucinivorans, assembly GCF_034654355.2. NCBI lineage: Bacteria > Pseudomonadati > Bacteroidota > Bacteroidia > Bacteroidales > Bacteroidaceae > Bacteroides > Bacteroides mucinivorans. The sequence continues at coordinate 387,923 of NZ_CP178179.1, forward strand.
TGCAGTTGCTTTATGCTAAAAAGAATAATGAAGCTTTGAGTGCTTTAAAAAAAGCAGCTGTATATGCATTTGATGTTAATGCACATGAATTAATTTGTGATAATTATGAGTATCTCTCCAAAGTCTATGCAGCACAAAAGTGTTATAAAGAGGCCTATGATAATTTATTAAATTTCGAAAAGAAACGGGAACAGCTACTTCAAAAAAGAGAATTGGTAAATATTGAAAGAAATCTCATAAAACAAAAATTACAGGATCAGAAAAAAGAATCCGAGCTTCAGAAACATATGCATCAAATTGAACTATTGAAAAGAAATATAAGCCTTGCGGTTGTGCTGTTTTTGTGCATTACTCTTCTTGCTTTCTTTCTGATAAAACAATATAAGCGAAAAAAGGATTTACAGATAGCAAAAGGACAAACTGAGTTATTATTAAAAGATAAGATAATAACAGAACTAAAGTTACAACAGCAAGCTGTGGAATTAAGTGCAAAATCGGAAAAATTGGAGAATACACAAAGTGAATTAACGAATTTTGTTCTTTTCTTAAATAGTCGAAATGAACTTTTGGAGAAAATTAGAGAGATGATTAAAAGTGCTTATAAAATGAATAACAATGAAATCTTAACTCACTTAAAAAAAATCAATACCTATATTCTCCAATTTAAAAAGTTGGAAGATGATAATAATTCTTTGACCAGAGAAGTTGATGAACAAAACCATGAATTTTTAAACCGTTTGGAACAAAAACATCCGGGATTGACTCATGGTGAAAAGAAGTTAGCGACTTTCTTACGGATTAATTTGTCTACAAAAGAAATATCTCTGTTAACCGGAATATCTATTAAAGCCATTAGTATGGCAAGGTATCGTTTGAGAAAAACACTCTGTTTGCATTCCCAGGATGATATTTCCGCTTATTTACGTGATATTTGATTTTTTTTTATTTTGTAGGCTCTTATATAGATATAAATTATCTATTATCAACGTTTTAAGAAATGTTTTGTAGGGTGTAAAGTCTTTTGTTTTACTGTTTTGTAGGGGTTATGTAGATCAATATTTTTAGGTGGTAGTTAGATTTTGAAGTTTATTTGTCGCATGTTTGAAAAGCGCATTTATTAACTTTAAAATTTAATTGCTATGAAGCAAAGTAATTACTTAGGGGACACATTATTATATGCAATAATGTCATTACTCTTTCTTATTCCACTCTCTGCTTATGCACAAAATTATCAATTAAAAGGGTATGTGTTGGATAGTAATGGCGAGCCATTGATAGGTGCAAATGTCGTTGTTACTGGGACAACTAATGGTATGATTACCGATTTGAATGGAGGTTTTGTATTAGTAGTTTCTCCAAATGATCAGATTGATGTCTCTTATATGGGGTATATCAAGCAGACTATTTCTTTAAATGGAAAGAAAACGCTTAAAGTTATTTTGAAAGAAGATAGTCAGATGTTAGATGAAACGATTGTCATTGGTTATGGTACAATGAAGAAAAGTGATATGACCGGAGCTATCTCTTCTGTGGATGTTGAAGCACTGGCTAGTCGTGCAACAACAAATCCGGCAGAGGCTTTACAGGGGAAAGTAGCTGGTGTTAATATTCTGAAGTCAGGAGGTAATGCAGGGGCAGGCGTTTCTGTTAAAATCCGTGGTATTAAAACGATGGGAAGTAATGAACCACTTTATATTGTAGATGGTTTTCCGGGGGATATAACCACTGTTAATCCGCAGGATATTGAGTCGATGGAGATATTAAAAGACGGTGCAGCAGCTGCTATATATGGTTCTGTTGCTGCAAATGGCGTAGTGATAGTTACTACCAAAAACGGTAAGAAGGGTGAGACTAAGATTGACTTCAATGCATTCTGTCAATTTACAAGTGCTTCTAATAAGTTTGAAATGCTGAATTCTGATGAGTATCTATATGTACATAATATGATGTACGAAAATGCTGTTGCCAAGAAACCGGGATATTTATCATTTAAAGATCCAGATGGGAAGTTGAAGAATCCGACTGGATTTGATACGAATTGGCAAGATGAGATGCTTCGTAATGGTTTATCTCAGAATTATAATGTTAATATCAGGGGAGGTTCTGATATTGCAAAATATTCAATATCTTATAATCATTCGGATGATAAGGGGATTTTCAGGGGTAATAAATACACTCAGGATAATGCTCGTGTCAAGTTGAATCTGCAAAAAAGGATTTTTAATTTTGATGCTTCTTTGGCTTTTAAAGTAACACAAAGCCAACAACCACAATATTCCTTGAAGGAGATGTATGCAATGGCCCCAATGGTACCTGTTTATGATGAAAATCAGCCTTCTGGTTATGGTTTAAATGATATGACTGTCGATGGAGTTCGTTTGGAAATGCCTAATAATCGTAATGTGATGGCAGATGATCATTTTAAACATAAAAAAACGAATGGGTATGATATTATTGCAAATATAGGTTTGACCGTAGATATTACTCCATGGCTAAAGTTTAAGACAGCGTATGCTTATAGAGGATATTATGCGAATACTAAATACCATTCGGAGAAGTATACTGCAGACATTCAGGGACAGAGCTTATATCCATATAATTATGATAGTAATTCTTACTGGTATGAGCAGACATTCGATAATGTACTGACTTTTGATAAAACGTTTGGTAAACACTCTCTGAGTGTGATGGCTGGTAGCTCTTTATCTGCAGCTCGTAAAGACTGGAGTCAAATCAATGTTGAAGGAAAAAAGATGAACTATGATGTGGTAAATGGAAAGTTAGTAATAACAGAAGTTCCAGCGGGATTCTTTGATCCTACATCGCCTACGATAGATGCTGGTACAGGCGGAACATTTACTGGAAGCGGATCTTTCTGGAATTATAACCGTGCTTCATTTTTTGGTCGTATTAATTATTCATATTCAGGTAAATATTTATTTCAGGCAACGATTCGATCCGACGGTTCCTCTAAATTTGGAAAGAATAATCGGTGGGGCGTATTCCCTTCTATGGCTTTAGGATGGCGTATTAGCGAGGAAGAATTTTTCTCAGGGGATGTTGTGAGCAACTTGAAATTGAGAGTGAGCTGGGGACGGTTGGGTAATGAAAATGCATTAGGATATTATTATGCTCCAACGATGACCAGTGACAATACCCAGTGGATGAGCTATGTGCAAGGTGCTAATCCTTGGCCGGGTATGGTTAACTTGTATCTTGTAAATGATGCTTTGCGTTGGGAGACTACTGATACGAAGAATATTGGGGTTGATTTTGGCTTCTTTGATAATAAACTTTCGGGCTCTTTGAATTATTATTATAATACAACGGAAGATTTATTGATTGAAAAGGTTATGTCTCCATCCGCTGGTATTTATAATCCGACAGTGAATGTAGGAAAGATGAGAAATAAGGGATTTGAGCTAGAGCTAAATTATGCGGATAATAGTAATGGTTTTGAATATAATATCGGATTCAATCTCTTTACTACTAAAAACGAGATGTTAAAAGCCGATCCTAATCAGATTCTGTATGGATCAGCTTTAAAGGGTGCCGGTCATTTTGTTACTCAAACTTTAGAGGGGTATCCCGTAGCAAGTTTCTTTTTATACAAAATGGATGGAATTTTTCAATCTCCGGAAGACGTAGCAAATCACTATACGGAGGTTGTGCAACCTGATGGTTCTATAAAAAATACGGTTCTTCAACCCGATGCGAAAGCTGGTGATATCCGATTTAAAGACTTGAATAATGATGGCATTATTGATGAAAATGATAAAGAGTATTGTGGTTCAGGTATACCAAAGTTAGAGGCTAACTTATCGTTTAGTGGTTCTTATAAGGGCGTTGATCTTTCTTTCTTATTAGGAAGTGCCTGGGGACATAAATTGTATAATGCTAATCGCCTGTATTATGAATCAATGGACGCAGGAATCAATCTGTTTAAGTCGACGTTGGGAGCATGGACTGAAGATAACAGGAGTAATGTAATGCCACGTGCCGTACTAAAAGATCCTAATATGAATTCTCGCGAATCTGACCGTTTTCTGGAAAAAGGTAATTTCATTCGTTTACGTCAGTTGCAAGTGGGATATACCTTACCTAAAAATCTGACTAAGAAGGTTTATATAGACAAGTGTCGTTTTTATGTTAGCGGTGAAAATCTGTTGACATGGACCAATTACTCGGGTATTGATCCAGAGTTTTCTTCCAGTATTCTGGATACAGGAGTAGATGTCTTTATTTATCCTTTTACTCGCTCTTATGTTGTTGGTTTGCAGGTGACATTTTAATCAATTCTAATACTATCAGCCATGAAAAAATATATTTATATAACATCTCTTTTTTGTGCAACATTTTTGGGTGGATGCGATAACTTTCTAACGGTAGAATCTCCGGATTTTTCTACTGATAAATTTTGGAGGGATTCTATCGATGTGGAATCCGGACTATCTGCTGCATATGCCCAGTTGGATAACAGATGTGGTACTTATAATTTCTCTGAAATTAAATTTGTGATAGAAACTTTTCGTGAAGATATCATGGAGAAGGGTTCGGATGTAAATAACTATCCGGAATGGGGGCAAATTTATGATTTTACATATAATAATGAGAATTCCCGAATCAAAGAGTATTGGATGAATTGCTATAATGGCATTAATTACACAAACAATGTCTTATTGGGTATTAATAAAGTTCAGACAGGTGATCATCCGATGGATCAGGAAAAGTATAATAGTGTGGAAGGTGAAGCAGTGTTCTTACGTGCCTACTATCACATGAAGTTACTGTTGAACTGGGAGAAGATTATTATTCGTGATGAATATTTGACAAGTGAAGAACAAACGCATAAGGCTCTTTCTACCAGGGAAGCAGGCTGGGAGTTCGTTTGTTCGGAATTATCAGCGGCTGGTAAAATATTACCCTTAACCCGTCCTTCTCTACAAGCCGGCCGCGTGACAAGTGGTGCTGCTTATGCCTATCTCGGTTGGGCCTACTTGACGCGGGCTTACGAACAACCGGAGAAGAAAACGGAGTATCTCACTAAAGCAGAAGAAGCGTTAGAGCAAGTGAAAGGTTATGCTTTGGAGAAAGATTTTCTGAGTATGTTTAATGGGACAAATAAGAATTGTAAAGAATCTATCTTTGAAATTCAGTTTACAGGAAATACCTCTGATGGTGCTTATCATCAGCATGTGATGCACTATTGGGTAGCGGCTCCTGTATTGAGGGGATGGGATGAGATTCGTCCGAGCGAAATGATTCTGAATGAATATAGAAAAGAAGGACGTATTGCTACTACAGGTAATCTGGATTCTCGGGCATATGCAAGTATGTTCTTTGACGATCCTTATTTTAATGATGGCAATGAGAGAATATATGGATTTGAGTATACAGATTTATTTGATGCGAGTGATGAGATTAATCGTTGTTTCCGCAAATACATGCCCGATGATATGCAAAAACTAAAACAATCCACAACTTCGACGAATGTACCTATTATGCGTTATGCCAATGTTCTGCTGATGCAGGCTGAGATTTACAATGAACAAGGACATCCAGAAAAGGCCGTACCACTGATTAACGAAGTAAGAAGGGTGCATGGAGATATGCCGGGTATGTCAGGGGAGTCTTACGAGGCTGTAAAGGCTCAAATAGAGCATGAGCGTTTGATGGAATTTGCTGTAGAAAACTTCCGTTTCTATGATCTTCGTCGCTGGGGTAAGCTGGATGAAGCTTTACATTTGGCAGGGCGCAAAAACTTTAGTACCGAGAAGCATGCCTTCCTTCCGGTTCCTTTGATGGAGATTCAGAGCAATAACAAAATCGATTAGAAATAACTTTTATTAATTGTTTAACAGGGATTTGAGGGGTCTGTGAAGACCTTTCAAGCCCACTTAATATCTGAAAAATGAAAAAAAATACACTGTTTTTACTGGGTGTACTTCTTGGAATGGGAAGTATAAACGGGGTATCGGCACAGCAAAATGTGTGTGGGTTCGAACATCAGCAAGAAATGTATAGGAAATCGCATCCTGCTGCAATAGCTGAAAATGTAGGTGTTCTGGTAGCGACGAGATCTAATGCCTCTTATCATCAGGGACAGTATGTGATTCCGGTTGTTTTCCATGTATTTGGAGACGCTACGAATGATTCTCGTCTGAAAGTGACTTATAGCTTAATAGAAAAGGCCTTAAAACAAACCAATGAAGATTTTCAAGGATTGACTGCCGATTATAACCAGGCAGGGGCGAGTAACCGTTTTGAGGAGATAAAAAAGCCGTTGAATATCGCTTTTCGCTTGGCTAAGATAGATCCGGACGGAAATCCGACGAAAGGTGTTGTATTCTATGACGAAGCCGAGAAAGGTTTTGGTAATGGAGGAGGATATGATGAAGCGATCCAGAAATATGCATGGGATAATAGCCGATATATGAATATATATATAATGAAAGATCTTTATGCAGATGGGGATTACTATAATTCCGGTGTTTCCTGGTTACCGGACAATTCAATGACAATGGAGAATTTGGCTCGTGTAGTTTACAACGGTAGTTATATTGGCAATAATACAAACGAAAATTTTCGTCGGGTTTTGACTCATGAATTTGGGCATTTTATGGGGTTGCATCACACCTTTGAAGGTGGATGTACTTATCCGAATGATGGGATTGAAGATACCCCTCCTGTAGCTACTTCCAAATGGCCGGCTGATCAGGTAAACTGTGAAGGAAATTATACAGATTGGGAAAACTTTATGAATTACACAGATGCTTACCGACATTTTACTGTAGGACAGGTGGCTCGAATGGAATATTATTTAAATGAGTCTTTATCTCGGAGTGAATTGTGGCAAGAAGAAAACCTGGTTGCAACCGGAGTAAATGATGGCTATGTAGCTGCCCCTGCGGTCCTGATTGTAAAGGGGAGGAATTTTTCCGAAACTTTAGATAATCAAGGAAATGTAAGTGGTTCTCTACAGTTAGAAGCAAGTGCCGGGATGACATTTGCCAAACTAGGTGTACTGGTAGAAGGTACTGATTATACAATTTCGAATTTGCCGGCAGGTTTGCAGGCAACAGTAACTCTTTCAAGTGATGTTACTGCTATGATTACGATGAGTGGAAAAGCCCTCAGTCACCAGGCTTCCGATAGCCGTAAGGATGTCTCTATAACTTTGAATACTTCTGTTTTAAAGGTGGAAAATGGAACGCCAACTGCACAGAAAATTAATTTTGGAGTATTGTTTAATGATCCGTATACTTCTTACTGTTTATTTAATCCTCGTTTTGCTCCTTATGCGCACATCTCTAAAGTCAAGTTTGCTCAGATAGAAAGAAATACGGACTTTGATGGACAACAGTATAAAGATTTCCGGGCTGACTATGTAGCCGGACTGGAGAAAGGTAAAACATATAAATTGGAGGTTACTGTGCAAAACTGGAAATCCGGTGAAAATGACCCTTACACAGTTCGCGCCTGGTTTGACTGGAATGGTGATTATGTATTCCAACAAGATGAAATGATTGCTCCCCAGAAAATAAATAAGATTGGTAAAGCAGGTACAGAGCATGTACTTATTTTTGATATTACTGTGCCAGATGATATGGTAGTGGATAAAGAATTTGGTTTCCGTGTAATGTTACACTATACATTAGGCAAAGACGGTGAAGATCCCTGTGGAGAAATTGATAGTGGAGATGTTGAAGATTATGGTATCATATATGGTGAAGAGAATGCTCATGTACTCCCTCCCGATGGTCCTGACGAGCCGGTTGATGAGGTATGTGTCCCGGAATTCTCTTATCGTCCTTATGCTTATATTAAAAAAGTGGAATTTGCAAATATATCTAATGAAACTACCGGTGAGGTGAATAACACGGAGATTATTGAGGATTTCAGAGACAATCAGGAGTTGAATGCGCATATAGAGAAAGGAAAAGAATATGTTATGAAAGTGACCTATTCGAATCTGAATTCTAACTCGAAGGATGCTTATGTGATACGTGCCTATATTGATTGGAATCATGATAATATACTTGAAAAAGAGGAATCTCAGAAGATAGCAATTCCTGCCATTGGTTCAGCTGATAATCCGGGAACTGTTGAATTCAGATGGACTGCACCGGATAATGCAGTACTGAATGAAAAATTACATATGCGTGTTTTTATGCATTATGGTGATGCTGATAGTATGGTAGGAGAACAGCCTTGTGGAACTGTGGAAAATGGACAGTTAGAAGAGTATTATGTGATTGTTTCTTCTGATCCCAGTATGATAATTGATCATACGATTGGAGCTATTAATGTTTACCCTAATCCTACAGATGGTATTTTACATATTGGTGGTGAAAATATGGATATGGCAAAATATAGCTTATACAGTATTGATGGGCGTCTGGTACAACAAAACAATATTACTACCTCTCAAATAGATATCAGCAAGCAACCGAAAGGTGCTTATCTTTTAAAAATCGAGACAAAAGAATCTGTATTACAGCAAGTTGTAATTCTAAAGTAAATAATTGGACCGGTAGGCGATCACTGGTTTCCTACCGGTTGTATGTCTATTTATTAATTATCAAAACAAATTAAAATTATGAAGAAAAAATTACTTTGTTGCTTTATGCTATTTAGTATGGTAGCTGGGCAAGCGATGTCGCAATCTCAATTGTGTAGACCTGAATTAACATGGGGTGCTTATGCTTGTATCTCTAAAGTTGAGATTAATGGTATGGTGAGTGAATCATCTACAGCTCCTGAAGGATGGGATGGGAAGATAGGCTCTAATACTTATGATGAAGGTGTTCTTTTTGCTGATTTCACGATGGATAAAGAGCGTGTTGTTACATTGGAGGCAGGTAAAGAGTACGAGCTGAAAATTACTGTTTGCAACTTCTCTTCCGGCGCCGGAGATGAGTATTATGTAACTGCCTTTTTTGACTGGAATGGTGATAGTAGACTGACTGCTGCCGAGACGGTTTTTCAAAAATCGATTGCTGTAGGAAAACCGGGGCAGAGTTCTTTTAAAGTAGTTTCCGGAAAGGTAACTGTTCCTGCCGATGCCAGCAAGACTTTTACAATGCGTACTTATCTGCATTATAAAACTCCAGATGTTCCTTATACAGATCCTTGCAGCACACAAGATGGCGGTGTATTGCAGGACTATACCGTTCAGCTTGGTGGTGGAACCTCTATTGAGAATACGTCACTTGATGCATTTGCTGTGTATCCGAATCCAACAGACGGAGAAGTCTTTCTAAAATTAGAGAATGCCAAAGAATATATGCTTTATAGCATTGATGGCAAATTGGTACAAAAGGGAATGATAACAGGAAGCTCTATCAATATTTCAGGTAATGCTTCCGGCATGTATATTCTGCAGGTGAAGACAGACGATGGATTAGTAAAACGGGCCAATATTATCATTAAATAATATTTTTCACATTCATAGAGTATTTAGAAGCTGGTTCGACTGATCGTGACTGAATACAATTGTATATGGTCTATGAACCTTAATACAGGATTCTTGTAGAGGGGGCCGAACCAGCTTTTATTTTTCAATATTAACTGATAAAATCTAATACTGATATGTTTAGAGAGAAATTTAAAGTACAAATGTGGCGATTACTGTTTGTGGTGGTGTATATCATTTGCTTCTCCATATCAGTTTCTGCAACCAAACAAACAACTATTTATAATGTAGATTCTTATAGTGATATTTTAGATATCCAGTGTACTCCATACAGTAATGATTATTTTGCAGGAGGCTTTTCTGATTTAGGTTCATGGATGTGCTTTACATTACCTTCGGAGAATAACTGGATAAATGGTTTCTGCGGTCCTTTTGAACTCGATCACCGGCAATGGATATCGGATGCTATTCTCCAAGTCGGATTTACTGCAGACATCACAGCTGAAACCTTTATTCCTGATAGTGTGACATACGTTCCGGGAGAACTATACATGAACTCTTCTTCTAAACAGGGGAGGATACAACAACGCTTATTTTTTGTAGATAAGTATACGGCTTTATGGAGTTGTGAAACCAGTGAGAAGCGGGAACTTTACATTACAAATGGTTCGTTACAAGGAATACAATCATCCGGATTGGAGAATAATATTCTATCTTTGAAACTATCAACCGGGGAGATGTGTGTAGTTACATTCTCGTCGGATATTCAGCTTTCCTATGAGAATTCCAAGCTCTTGGCCAAACTTCCTGAAGGACATAAAGGATATGCCACTATATCTTATTTCTACGAATCGAAACGACCGGATAACTATGCTCAGCTGATACAGAGTATATTATTACATCCTGATAATTATACTACCGAACATATGAATCGTTGGATAAAATATCTGAAATCTGTTTTACGTCCGGAAATGCCAGTAGAATATCATCGTATCGCAGTAAAAGCTATGGTGACATTGTTGACAAACTGGCGTACATCCAGAGGAGATTTACTTCATGATGGAGTTATTCCTTCTCATGCAATGTCTTACTTCGTCGGTTTTTGGGGATGGGATTCATGGAAGCATGCGGTAGCATTGAGTCTGTTTGAACCCGATCTTGCTAAAGATCAGGTTCGTGCAATGTTCGATTATCAGACCTCAGAAGGGATGATCATCGATTGCATCTATACCGATAAAAAAGAAAATAATGAACGAAACAGTAAACCCCCATTGGCAGCATGGGCAGTGAACGAAATCTATAAAGCTACTTTAGATGCTGATTTTGTGAAAGAGATATATCCTAAATTACTGAAATATCACCGTTGGTGGTACGAATATAGAGATCACGATAAAAATGGTTTTTGTGAATTTGGCTCAGTGGATGGTACACTTGAGGCTTCTGCCTGGGAAAGTGGCATGGATAATGCAATTCGTTTTGATCATTCTTCTATGCTGAAGAATGACAACAGAGCCTGGAGTTTAAATCAGGAATCTGTTGATTTGAATGCTTATCTGGCCCATGAATATCTATTGTTAAAGGAATTGAGTATAATAGCCAATTGTGAGTTTAATGAACCGGATCGGACAGCAACGACATCCGATTATTTCTTTGATAGAGAAAAAGGATTTTTTTATGATAAAAGGCTGAGTAATCACAGTTTTGTACAGGTAGAAGGTTGTGAGGCTTATATTCCACTTTGGGCAGGAGTTGCCACACTTGATCAGGCTGAGTCTGTTTTGAAATACTTGACTGATCCTTTGAAGTTTGCAACGTATATTCCTTTTCCTACTGTTACGGCTGATCATCCGGATTTTTCGCCGAATGGTTATTGGAGAGGTCCGATATGGCTGGATCAGGTGTATTTTGCAATTCATGGATTAAGAAACTATGGTTATACTGAATTGGCCGATGGTTATACAAAACAAGTGTTCGATCGCCTTAATGGTTTGCGTGCAGATGCTCCAATTCATGAAAACTATGAAACAAGTACCGGGAAAAGGCTGAAATCTCCACATTTCAGCTGGTCTGCTGCTCATTTACTGATGCTTTATCGTGAATCGGGGGTATTGGATAGTAAACAGACTGATTTATGTCTGTTTCAATCAGATTACCGTAACTATGCTTATATAAAAGAGGTTGAATTTGCCGGGATTAATAATAATGTTTCTTACTCGGAGACAGGATGGATGGATTATTTCAAAGAAAATGTAGCCGAGTTGGAATGTGGGAAGATATATGTGATGAATGTAAAAATAGAAAATTGGGATTCGGGTTCTTCGGATATCTATAAACTGAGACTCTGGATGGATTGGAATGGTAATTATGAGTTAGAAGAGAATGAACTGGTTGATACAAAACTTATTAGTCCGATTGGGCAGCGGCATAAAGAGCATGATTGTCAATTCCAGATTACTATTCCGGAAAATGCAGTAAAAAACGAGAAACTCAAATTTAGGCTATTCTTACATTTTGTTACGGACGAATCGGACGGAGTAACCCCTTGTGGCTGGGTGGATAGCGGCATTGCACACGACTATGGCTTCGTTGTAAAGTCGGGTGGATCTTCTGTTCAGCAGAAGACTAATACTCTGAAAGCAAAAGTTTTTCCGAATCCGGTAACAGATTATCTATATATACAGGTAGATTCTCCAATCAGACAATATTCAATTTTAGGTTTAGAAGGTACCGAATTATTCAAATACTCCGGAGATATAGATAAAATAGATATGAGATCTTTTGCTTCAGGCAATTATATTCTTCAAGTTAAATATGAAGAGAAAGGGAAAGAGCGGACAGAGGTTTTTAAAATAGTTGTTCAATAGGATTTATATAATTTGTATGTTTATATTTACTATTATTGGATTGATGGGCAGTGGTGTATTATTTGGTTATCTATTAAGAAAACGAAACCTGAATATTGTACATCGGATTATTACGTGGCTAATATGGATTCTTCTATTTCTTCTTGGAACGGAGGTTGGTGGTAATAAAATGATTATAGAAGGATTGCATACGATCGGGCTTGAAGCACTGGTAATTACATTGACAGCTGTTGTAGGCAGTATTTTGGGGGCCTGGGGATTGTGGCTTTTTATATCATACCGGGACGTGAAAGGAGGAAGGGGATGAAAAGTAGCATTGTTATTGTACTGTTCTTTATATTGGGTATCTTACTTAATTTGTACGGTTTGTATCCTTCGTACTTAGAACAACTGGATTTGAGTTTTTATGCATTATGTGCCTTGATGTTTTGTGTTGGTATTACTGTTGGCAATAATCCTCAAATACTATTGAATTTTAAGACAGTAAATCCAAGATTCTTTTTACTTCCTGTATTGACTATTCTAGGTACTCTTGTTGGCTGTTGTATGAGTAGTGTTTTTTTCAACAAGCATTCTCCGGTTGATTGTATGGCTGTGGGAGCGGGTTTTGGATATTATTCGTTATCAAGCATTATTATTACTGAATATAAAGGAGCCGAATTGGGAACTATAGCCCTGCTATCCAATATAATGAGAGAGATTATAGCTTTGCTGGCAGCACCTTTTCTGGTTCGTTTCTTTGGAAAATTGGCACCTATCTCAGTAGGAGGGGCTACGACGATGGATACTACTCTTCCCATTATAACTCGCTATTCCGGAGAAAAATATATAGTTGTGTCTATTGTCCATGGGTGTTTACTGGATTTTTCCGTACCATTCATTGTAACGTTATTGTGTACCATTTAACTATAATACATTGAGAATATGAAAAAGCATATTTTATACTTGATCATTAATGGTTTGTTTTGTTCTGCATCTTTGTTGGCAGGGGAGCAAGTTCCCTGGCAGGATCCACAAATCAGCGGTATTAACAGAGAGCCGGCGTGTGCCTATTTTGTTTCCTTTCCTTCCGAAGCAAAAGCGTTGTCCAACGATGTACAGGCTAATGAACGGAAAGTCTCTTTAGACGGGATGTGGAAATTTCTTTACTCCCGGAATGTGGATGCATGTCCAAAGAATTTCTTTAAACCGGATTTTAATACAAAGAAATGGAGTGATATTGAGGTACCTGGAAGTTGGGAACTCCAGGGCTTCGACTGTCCTATCTATACAGATGTCAAATATCCTTTTCCCGCTAATCCCCCTTTTGTACCTTCAGATTATAATCCGGTAGGTATTTATGCCAGAGATTTCATTGTACCGAAATCCTTCAGTGGAATGGATGTATTTTTGGACTTTGAAGGAGTTGAATCTGCTTATTATTGCTGGGTAAACGGACAGTTTGTAGGGTATGCCGAAGACAGTCGTCTTCCTTCACACTTTAATGTGACCTCTTTGCTGAAAAAGGGCAACAATAAAATAGTGGTTCAGGTTTTCAGATATAGTGACGGCTCTTATTTAGAAGGGCAAGATTACTGGAAATACAGTGGCATTGAACGAAGTGTCTACCTGATCGCCAGACCAAAGTGCCGGGTAAAGGACTTTAAGACGTCAGCTCAGTTGGTGAATGACTATAAAGATGGAGATCTGCAATTGGATTTGGCGATGACTTTACCTGCTGATGCAGTGGGAAACCGCGTACAGCTGAAGTTAATGGATGGTAAGGATACTCTATTTTCTGATGAAAAGATTATTACTTCTTTGTCCGACACTCTTTTAGGCCTCAATCATTTTATTAAAAATGTGAAAGCATGGAATGCGGAAACGCCTAATCTTTATACTATGGTAGTAAGTGTGAAGGATAAGGAAGGGAACGCTTTAGAGGCATTTCGGCATCGTGTGGGCTTCCGTACGGTTGAGATGCGTAACGGACAGCTTTTGATAAATAATGTTCCTATTTTAATTAGAGGGGTAAACAGGCAGGAGCATGATCCACATCGGGGACGTACACTTTCTTTGGAAACTATGCTCACAGATATTAAGATGATGAAGCAGTTCAATATCAATGCTGTCCGCTGCAGTCATTATCCCAACAGGCCGGAGTGGTATGAGTTGTGTGACGAATACGGACTTTATATGATTGATGAGGCCAATATTGAATCACACGGAATGGAATATCATGAGGATGGTACTTTAGCCAATTATCCTGACTGGGAACGTCCTTTTATGGAACGTATGAAACGTATGGTAATGCGTGACCGTAATTTTACAGCTATTATTACATGGTCATTAGGTAATGAATCAGGCTATGGAAAGAATTTTGAAACACTGTATAATTGGACAAAAAGCTTTGATACGACTCGGCCGGTTCAGTATGAAGCAGCTCGTCGTGAAGGTTTGTCGGATATCTACTGTCCCATGTATGCCCGGATTTGGTGGTTGCGTGAATTTGTCAATGAACGGAAGTTGCGTCCGATGATTATGTGTGAATATGCGCACTCTATGGGGAACAGTACAGGTAACCTGCAAGACTATTGGGATTTGATTTATAAGTATGATAATTTGCAGGGTGGATTTATTTGGGATTGGGTTGATCAGACATTTGCTAAAAAGGATGAGAAGGGTCATGATATCTGGGCATATGGCGGTGATATGGGATATGTTGGTGTACCTAATGATTCTAACTTTTGTGCGAATGGTCTGGTAGCAGCAGACCGTTCACTTCATCCACACATCTGGGAGGTAAAGAAGGTTTATCAATATGTACATTGTGAACCGGTTGCTTTCACAAAAAACAAGATACTTGTTACCAATCGCCATGATTTTATAGATCTGTCAGGTTATTATCTGAGATGGGTTGTTGAAGCAGACGGCGAAGAAATTCAATCGGGTGTTTTAGATTTTCCTGTTATTCCGGCGAGTTCCTCCCGGAAAATAACAATTCCTTACCGTGAACTTCTTCCTGCATCAAAAGAATATTTCCTGAAGGTTGAAACGCTGACCAGGCGGGAAGAATCTTATGCTCCGAAGGATTTTATTGTAGCGATGGATCAATGGCAGCTACCGGTTGAGAAGAGTGGGCAACATGTAAATAAAACCAATGAACCCATTAAGGTATTGCGTACAGAAAAAGAATTGATACTCGAAAGTAAATCGTTCAGAACAGAGTTTTCAACTGTTTCAGGAGAAATGACTTCTCTGAAATATGGCAGTAAAGAAATGCTTCTGGCGGGGTTAAGACCTAATTTTTGGAGACCCTCTACAGATAATGATGTGCCCAGTGGTTTGCTCTCACGTAGTGTGGAATGGAAGAGAACAATGGAAGTTGCCCGGCTTCTTAAGTTGGACATGGAAACTAACCCCGATAGTACATGCATTAAAGTACTTACCAAATATCGTTTGGAAGAGCAGGACTCTTTTGTGCAAATAGCCTATCAGATTCTTGGAAACGGAATAATTAAAGTGGAAATGTCGTTTATACCGGGACAAAAAACATTACCGGAAATGCCTCGTTTTGGAATGCGTATGATTATTCCAAAAGAGTATGACCGGATGACCTGGTTTGGAAGAGGGCCCCACGAAAATTATGCTGATCGTAAAACGTCTGCTGCCATAGGATTTTACCAGGCAAGCGTATGGGAACAATTTCATCCTTATGTGCGTGCACAGGAGACCGGTAATAAGTGTGATACCCGCTGGCTTGCCCTTTGTGATAAAGAGCAAAAGGGATTATTGATTACAGGCACAGAACCTTTGTCTGTAAGTGCGTGGAATTTTATACAGGATGATATTGACTACGTCCCTTTCAGTGTAGAACGCAGGCATGGTGGAAGTGTAGAGAAGAAAGATTTGGTGTGGATTAATGTAGACCAGATGCAAATGGGAGTAGGTGGAGATAATAGCTGGGGGGCTCAGGTACATCCGGAATACACTATTACTCCGTCAATGAGGAAATATAGTTTTGTCATACAACCCATCCGGACTTTAGAGAAAATAGCTGAGCAGGCTCGTCAGATATGGTTTTAATTAAATTCGTAAAGATTATGAGAAAATATATTATAAGATTTTGTGTACTGATTGGCGTGAGTATACTTTTTAGTAATTGTTCTGAGCAAAAAAAAGAGTTTCATCCTTTGTTAGTACATAAGTATGACAATATTCTGGATATATCTTATACTCCTAATGACTCTCTTTATTGTAGCGGGTGGTTTTCTGATCAAGGAGCGTGGATGGGGTTTACTGTACCACAAAAGGAACGATGGATTAATGGCTTTTGCGGTCCCTTCGATCTGGAAACACGCCGATGGATTTCTCAATCATTGGTAACGGTAGGATTTGCTGAAGCTCCTGATGAAGTTTTCTCTCCGGATTCTGTTGTCTATTTTCCGGGAGAGCTATATATGCGTTCTTCCTCCGGGCATGGGACTATAAGTCAGCGTCTTTTCTTTATTGATAAATCCAACGTACTGCTGGAATGTGTTTCGGATAGTAATAAACCGTTGTGTTTTTATGGTCAGGCATTAGATGATAATTCTTCTTATAGTGTAGTAAATAATTCATGCATGCTTTCTTCACCCTCCGGAGATCAATATCTGATTACCTTTCCGGAAAATGTAAAGATCCATTTCTCCGGTAATAGATATGAGGCGAATGTTTCGTCTGCATCTCCAATTTATGTGGTAATCTCTTCCCTGGAGAATATCAAGGGGCAGATGTTTGATTTTGGTGCTATTGCCAAGATACAATCGAATCCTTCCGGTTTCATCAATAAGCATTATCAGTGTTGGAACGGTTATTTAGAGAAAGTGTTGCGACCTGATATGCCGGAGGAGTACGATCGGATTGCAGTCAAAGCAGTGGTTACCCTCATTGCCAACTGGCGTAGTAGCCGTGCCGGATTATTACATGATGGAGTAGTCCCATCACATGCTGTAGGCTATTTTATGGGATTCTGGGCTTGGGATTCATGGAAGCATGCTGCAGCATTGGCCGACTTTGCTCCGGAACTGGCAAAAAATCAAGTACGTGCCATGTTCGATTATCAACTGGATAACGGAATGATAATAGATTGTATTTATACGGATATCCGTGAAAACAATGCAAGAGATAGTAAACCACCTTTGGCTGTATGGGCCGTGAGTAAGATATTTGAAGCAACAGCCGATACTGCTTTTGTGGAAGAGATGTACCCTCAGTTACTTAACTATTATCATTGGTGGTATCTGGATCGTGATCATGATTCAAATGGTATCTGTGAGTTCGGTTCGGTAGATGGAACGCTTGAGGCGGCAGCCTGGGAGAGTGGAATGGACAATGCTATTAGATTTGATCATGCAAAAATGGTAAAGAATAGCGATACAGCCTGGAGTTTTGATCAGGAATCGGTTGATCTGAATGCTTTTCTGGCTTATGAATATTCTCTGCTGAAAAAACTTGCGGTAGTGGCGAAACAGCCATTCAGTGAAAAGGAATATGCAGATATTATTAGTACTTATTTTTATGATAAAGAGTCCGGATTCTTTTTTGATAAAAGGCTGGATGGAACATTTGTGAAAGAACCAGGCAGTGAGGCTTATATACCTTTTTGGGCAGGTATCGCAACTAAGGAGCAGATGAAGGAGGCTATGAAGCTATTTACGGATTCTACAAAGTTCTCTACTTATATCCCTTTTCCTACTGTTGCGGCCGATAATCCGAAGTTTATGCCCCGCGGATACTGGAGAGGGCCTATATGGTTGGATCAGACTTATTTTGCTATTTCCGGATTACGAAGATATGGCTATGTGGAGGAGGCAGATGCATATACCCGTCAGGTATTCGACAGGCTTCATGGACTGAAGGGAGATGGTGCAATACATGAAAACTACGAAACGTATACAGGTAAACAGTTGAAAGCTCCCCACTTTAGTTGGTCGGCTGCACATCTTCTGATGTTGTATGAGGAGTACAACAGGCAAGCTTCTGTTACCGGATTATAAGTTACTACAATTTATTATTGTATATAAACCATTTAAATTTTTTTGCAATGAAAAACAGAACAAGTTATTGGACTACATTACTGTGTCTATTAGTAGCTTTGGGAGGTACTGCGCAAAACGTGCCGGGTTATGTACCGGGAGCGCCTTTGCCATGTCGTGCCCATGAACAGATTCAGCGTTATTTTGAGGAAAACCCGACTGCTTTAAAGAGACACAATCAACTACCGCAAACAAGAGTATCAACAGAGCGTCCCGACTCTTATGTGATCCCGGTAGTGTTTCACGTCTTTGGAGAGACTTTTAATGGGGCAAAGCTCAATGATGAGATAATAAAGGATGCTCTGAGAAAAACGAATGAAGATTTTCAGGGTATAACAGCAAATTCCGGTGATGATAATCCTGACTTTAACAAACTTCAGGCTAATATGAATATTACTTTCAAATTGGCCGAAAAGGGACCCGACGGAGAAGCGACTACCGGTATTCTGTATCATCGTCTTGAAAGTGGGTTCGGGAACTATTATGCACCCCGAATGGCACTGTATGCCTGGGACAACCATAAATATATGAATGTGTATGTGATGAATGATCTTTATGGTGATGGAGTGACCAATAATTCGGGCGTATCCTGGTATCCGGATGTAGAAATGATGGAAGAAAATCTGGCCCGTGTAGTATATAATGGTGCTTATATCGGAATGAATACGGATGAAAATTTCCGTCGGGTATTAACCCATGAATTCGGGCATTTCCTGAACTTGGCTCATACTTTCGATGACAATGGCGGACGTTGGCCCGACGGTTGTAAAGCAAATAAGGCAGGACAACCTAATCCGGGTGACTGGGTAGATGACACGCCTAAAGCAGATGTGGCTCTGATGGGAGCAGCTGACCGGAATTGTGAGAATGAATTGACCAACTGGACGAATTATATGAATTATTCCTATGTGCGTACGTCTATGTTCACAAAGGGTCAGATAGACCGGATGCTCGATGCGCTGGATCATCCGGCTCGTATAGAATTGTGGCAAAAAGAAACTGCCGACCAAGTCTTTTTTATAGAGGAAGCTACCAAACGCATCGCTTTGACCAGTCGTGGAGACATCCTGGAGGCACCTGCCAATGATGGAACTTTTGAGGGTACATTTGAGTTCACATTAATCAATGGAGTACTGGCTGATAAAGACTTTGTGTACGGTACTGATTTTGTTATTGATGGATTGCCGGAAGGATTGACTCCTAAGTTGCAGAAGAAAAGTAACACGGTACTTATTTTATCTTTCCAGGGTAAGGCAGTAGTAAACGACCGGAACATAGAATTAGCTGTAATTTTCAAGAATGGAATGTTAGAGAGTGGTGAGTTATATGATTGTAAATTGCCGTTGACGTTGGAATGTCGTCCCGATTATGGTATTAAGTATGTAGATTGTGAGGATATCAATATTTCATCTGCTCATGGTTGGGAGATTATTAAGTTAGATACAAAATATGAGAATTCTGAATTTGGGTTAATGTGGAACTCTAACCAGGGTAGTTATTACGGTAACCTGTATATCGAATCGTATGAGAAGAAGATGATGGGAGCCAGAACCAATCTGACTGTAGTTAATTATGGAGAAAAGATTGGTGATTCTTCTGATTGGACAACAGGTATTGGAGCTTATCCGAATCTGGGAACTTTAGTCTCTAAAGGCTATGCAAACTGGAAAGGAAAAATTGCATTTGTGGGTATTCAGTTTGAAGGAACTCTGGCTGGTGAGATATTATATGGCTGGCTGAGAATATCTGTAGCCGATGATGGTAATTCGTTCACCTTATTGGATTATGCCTTTAATGAAGCTCCGGGAAGTGCTATCATAGCGGGACAAAAGAGTGGGGACATGGGTAAATCGGAATTGATATTCGGTACTACTTCTGTGATGGAAAATGCAGAGTTGAATGACGGGACAATTACGCAAACTATAAATCTGGTTGTTATGGGAGATAATGCATTCAACCGGACAGGTATCTTGACCGAGGGAACGGATTATACATTGAATGTACCCCAGGGCCTGATTTCTCAATTGGAGGTTGTATCAGAGAAGCAAGCTGTTTTATCTTTCAAAGGAAAGTCCGAAAGCCATGAAGCAAAGGATATGGATGTAACCGAATTAACATTGAAGCCAACTGTATTCAACCATTCGGATATTGAAAATTTATCAGCGCAATTGAGCTTTGATTTTCTGAATCCATATCAGATTATAGTTGGAGATCTCGGGATAGGTGCCGGAGAAGAATATGGAAACTGGACTTATTTTTATGCTCCCGAAGATTTGGATAACGGCTATGGTGCCTGGGAATTTGGTGTAAAACATTTGAAACTGGAAACCTACCTTAAACCAATGGTTTGCCTGGAAAATACGAGGAATATTGCACCTTTGGCCGAAGGAACAGAGATTGGGGTTAAATCCAACTGGGTTACTCCCGGAGATTATCCCAATCAGCTGGATATTGCCACCAGCCAGTTTACCAGCTGGTATGGCCGTACTGCATATGCTGGTTTTGCTTTTGAGTATTTAGGTAATATGTTGTATGGCTGGTTTGAAATAACAGTAAGTGCTGATGGAGGCTATTACGTAGTCAACCGGTTTGCTTACAATGAAAAGCCGGGTGAACCTATTTTTGCCGGTAAGATTGATACAGGTGGAGGAAGTGCTATTCATAATCCGGGTCTTCAGGCTGTCTCTTTGTCTCCCAATCCTGTAAGTGATCTGTTACATATAACTGCTCCGGAGCGTACTCACATATCTGTTTATGGTATTAATGGAACAAAAGTATGGAGTGGCGTAATGACTACCGGACAAACAGATGTCTCAGTGTCGTATTGGGAAAAAGGTTTCTACTTTGTTCATTTGTCTAAGGACGGAGTGAATGTGGTACAAAAGATTATGGTAAAATAGAAAAGAAAGATAAAGAAAAGGCCAGCCGATAATTAATCAGCTGGCTTTTTTTTATTTTGAAGTATATTGCTGCAAGAGTTATATTATCTCGATTCCCTGTTCTTTACAGAGTTGCAGTCCCAGATCTTTTAATTTGAACTTCTGTATCTTTCCGCTACCTGTCATTGGAAATTCGTCGATAAAGAAGATGTATTTGGGTATCTTATAACGGGATATCTTGTTTTTGCAGAAGTCTCTTACATCTGATTCGTGCATCTTTACTCCTTCGCGGAGAATGATAAAGGCTCCTACAGCTTCTCCGTATTTCTTAGAGGGAATTCCTGCCACCTGTACATCTTTTATACCGTCTAACTTATAGAGGAATTCTTCTATTTCGCGTGGATAGATGTTCTCTCCTCCACGAATAATCATATCTTTAATACGGCCGGTAATACGGTAATTACCGTCTTCGTCTTTGATACCAAGATCACCCGAGTGCAGGAAGTTATTCTTATCAATCACTTCGGCCGTGGCCTGAGGATTTTTATAATATCCTTTCATTGTGTTATAACCCCGGTTACACATTTCACCTTGTACTCCTACCGGACATTCTTCTCCTGTTTCCGGATCGATTACTTTTACTTCGGTGAATTCAAAATCATGTCCCACTGTGTTACAACGAACGTCAAACGAGTCATCAATTCGTGTAGCCGTCATGCCGGGGGCTGCTTCTGTAAGTCCGTATACACTGGTTACTTTCATGTACATTTTCTCTTCCACCTGTTTCATTAATTCTACCGGACAGAGAGAACCTGCCATAATTCCGGTACGGAGGCTGGACATATCGAACATGTCGAACATCGGGTGGTTCAGTTCGGCAATGAACATAGTGGGAACTCCGTAAAGTGCCGTACAGCGTTCTTTATGAATAGATGCTAATACTACCAGTGGGTCGAAACGTTCTACCATTACTTGTGTACAGCCATGGGTGAGGCAGTTCATTGTGGCCAGCACCACACCGAAACAGTGGAATAACGGCACACAGCAACATAATTTGTCATCTGCTGTGAATTTCATATGCTCACCGGTGAGGTAACCATTGTTGGCAATATTATAATGGGTAAGCATTACTCCTTTAGGAAATCCGGTGGTTCCTGATGTATACTGCATGTTTACTACATCATGGCAGTCTACCTGGCTTTTCAACTGATTCAGCTTTTCGTCTTCCACATTATTTCCCAGTAACAGAATTTCGGCAGTGTTATACATGCCCCTGTGTTTTTCCTGGCCTACATATATCACATTTTTCATGTAGGGGAAACGTTCGCTCTTCAGATGTCCCCGTTCACAGGTTTTTAATTCAGGAAGCATGGTATAAGTCATCTGTACAAAATCGCTGTCTTTCTCTCCGTTGACAATACACAGTGTGTGCATATCGGAATTCTGGCAGAGATATTCCAATTCAGCCTGCTTATAATTGGTATTTACAGTTACGTAGACGGCACCTATCTTGGCGCAAGCGTATAGTAGCGTAAGCCAGTCGGGTACATTGGCAGCCCAGATTCCTACGTGTGTACCTCTTTCTACTCCGATGGCGATAAGACCTTTAGCCATATCGTCTACGCGACGGTCGAGTTGTTTCCATGTGAAACGCAGATTACGGTCGGAGTATACAATGTATTCTTTGTCGGGAGTTTCCTCAGCCCAATGTTCAAGCCATTGGCCGAGAGTTCGGTTGTATAATTGCATGATAAATGGTGATAAGTGTTGAGTGATAAGCGATTAGTGATTAGTGAGAAGAGATAAGTACGATGGATATGCGATACTTATCACTTCTCACTAATCGCTAATCACTAAATAGGTGTATAGATTACGGCCAGAATTTTTGCTGCCTTTCCTTCATAAGCATGTACGTGGTGCGGGACAATGGAGTCATAGTAAATGCTGTCACCTTCTTCAAGCAAATAACTGGCTTTACCATAACTGATTTCCATGATGCCTTCCATAACCATGATAAATTCTTCGCCTTCGTGAGAAGAGAGTACAAAGTCATTATCAGCGGTAGGAGCTACATCAATAATGAACGGCTCCATGTGGCGGTCGGCTTTAGACTTAGATAAAGAGTGATACTCCATGTGCTTGCGCGAATGAATGGCATTGTTGGAGAAGCTGATGGAATCTTTGGCTTCTTCCTTACGGCATACCACAGGACCTGTTTCGTCCTGATCGTCAAGGAATGTTCCCAAGCGTACTCCCAATACACGTGCTATCTTGATCAGTGGTGCAAGTGACGGAAGGTCGATATTCCCCTCGATGCGTTCTACTTGTTCTACTGCCAGGCCGGAGCGCTGTGCTAATTCTTCTATTGTAATCGATTTGTTTTCGCGGAGGGCTTTTATTTTTTCTCCGACAATCTTACTTGTATCCATATTGATAGTATTTATTGTCTATAAGGTTATAATTTAGAGCTATTAAGTTGCAAAAATAGCAAATTCTTTATAGCATCGCAATTATAAGTGTAGAAAATGTCAATTTACTGTTTCCTCTTGCGGGGACAAACTTCAATCAATCGTTTGGTTACTGGCATATACTTTCTGCCTCGGTGAAGGGTATTGTACGACATGTACATCTCGTGCAGTCCCAGATGTACATGTCGTACAGTCCCAGATGCACATGTCGTACTGTACGAGATGTACATGTCGTACAATGTTCTGTTACGACTTCTTTAAAGGCTGTCTACGGTATAGCGTACGAAGGGTTTAATGAAAGTTCGGGTAGGACAATAACTGAGGGAGGGCTAAAAAAAAGAAGTCGCTTCTTCTTCTCAGAGAAACGACTTCTTTTAATCTTGTTTGTAACAAGCGGATTACTTACGCAATCCAAGAGTTTTGATAATGGCACGATATCTTTCGATATCTTTTGCTTTCAAATAGTCGAGTAAGCGACGACGCTTACCTACCAACATTGTCAAAGCTCTTTCAGTACTATAATCTTTTCTGTTGAGCTTCATATGCTCAGTCAGATGGGAGATACGGTATGAAAACAAAGCTATCTGAGCCTCAGCTGAGCCAGTATCAGAGTTAGACTTTCCGTATTTTCCGAAGATTTCTTGCTTTTTAGCAGCATCTAAATACATAATTCTTAGTTTTTTGTAATATATAAACTTTACTTTTGAGCGTGCAAAGATAGCCATTATCTTTATATCCCACAACGTTTTGCAGGAAAAAAAATCTCTATAGGTCTTTTTTCTAATCCAATTTTCGTACCTTTGCCGGCAAATATTAGGTATTATATGCAAAACATTAGGAACATTGCAATTATTGCCCATGTTGACCATGGGAAAACGACGTTAGTCGATAAGATGCTTCTGGCCGGAAATTTGTTCCGCGACAATCAGACAAACGGTGAACTAATTCTGGATAACAATGACCTGGAACGTGAACGAGGTATAACGATTCTCTCTAAAAACGTTTCTATCACTTATAACGGAACTAAGATTAACATTATTGATACTCCGGGGCACAGTGACTTCGGTGGCGAAGTAGAACGTGTGCTCAATATGGCCGACGGATGTATTCTGTTGGTAGATGCTTTTGAAGGCCCGATGCCTCAAACTCGCTTCGTATTGCAAAAAGCATTGGAGATCGGTTTGAAGCCTATTGTGGTTATTAATAAAGTAGACAAACCCAACTGTCGTCCGGACGAGGTACATGAAATGGTATTTGACCTGATGTTCAGTCTTGATGCTACAGAAGAACAGCTTGATTTTCCAACTATCTATGGTTCGGCAAAGAATGGATGGATGAGTACCGATTGGCAGAAGCCTACAGATACTATTCTTCCGTTGTTGGATTGTATTATTGAGAATATTCCGGCTCCTACGCAATTGGACGGTACACCTCAGATGTTGATTACTTCATTGGACTATTCTTCTTATACAGGTCGTATCGCCGTAGGACGTGTACATCGTGGCGTGTTGAAGGAAGGCATGAATGTGTCATTGGCAAAAAGAGATGGCAGCTTTGTGAAATCGAAGATTAAAGAGGTACACGTATTTGAAGGACTGGGTCGTGTGAAAACGACGGAAGTAGAGTCCGGAGATATTTGTGCTTTGGTAGGTATTGATGGTTTTGAGATCGGTGATACGATCTGTGATTATGAAAATCCGGAAGCATTGCCGCCAATCGCTATTGACGAACCTACTATGAGTATGTTGTTTACTATCAACGATTCTCCCTTCTATGGTAAAGACGGTAAGTTTGTAACTTCACGTCATATACATGATCGGTTGATGAAGGAACTCGATAAAAACCTTGCCCTTCGCATTCGTAAGAGTGAAGAGGATGGTAAGTGGGTTGTTTCCGGTCGTGGTGTTCTTCACTTGTCTGTACTTATCGAAACGATGCGTCGTGAAGGATACGAGTTACAGGTAGGACAGCCGCAGGTTATCTATAAAGAGATAGATGGTGTAAAGTGCGAACCGATAGAGGAGTTGACCGTAAATGTCCCCGAAGAATATTCAAGTAAGATTATCGACATGGTAACCCGCCGTAAGGGGGAGATGACGATGATGGAAAGCAACGGTGAACGTGTAAATCTTGAATTTGATATGCCGTCACGTGGTATCATCGGTCTTCGTACCAATGTGTTGACTGCTTCTGCTGGTGAAGCTATTATGGCTCATCGCTTCAAAGAATATCAACCGTTCAAGGGTGAGATTGAACGTCGTACCAATGGTTCTATTATAGCCATGGAGGCCGGAACGGCATTTGCTTATGCAATTGACAAGTTACAAGATCGTGGAAAGTTCTTTATTTTCCCACAGGAAGAGGTGTATGCCGGACAGGTGGTAGGTGAACATTCTCACGAAAAAGATCTGGTGGTGAATGTAACTAAATCGAAAAAACTGACTAATACCCGTGCTTCCGGTACGGATGATAAAGCGAGGCTGATCCCTCCTGTACAATTCTCACTTGAGGAAGCTTTGGAGTATATCAAGGAAGATGAATATGTTGAAGTTACTCCGAAAGCAATGCGTATGCGTAAAGTCATTTTAGATGAAAACGAACGTAAACGTGCGAATAAAAATTAACGCTTTTGTAATATAGTAAGGAAAAGCCCGGCTGGAGTCATCTTGCCGGGCTTTATTTTGCTTGTAATTGCTCTTGGTATTACAATGCGGTAACATTGTGAAATTTTAAATATTGAGCGCTTGCTTAATTTTAAATATTGTATAACTTTGTGGAATAATAACTTAAAAACATTATGATATGAAAAAACTATTACTTTCGTTATTTATGGTGGTTGCAGCTGTGGCTACAAGTTTTGCAACGGAGACTGTATTTGATTTAACCAAACCGGAATTATTTGGTTATGCAGTACCTGCATCAGGCCAAGGTACTAATCTTGCAGATGGTAATTTGGCTGCAGGTAATATTGTAATTGCCTCAAAAAAAGTGGCTAATAGTGATACTCGTTTTTGGGGAGTTGCTGCAGGAGTTGAAGGAATTCGCGGATATGCAACATCTACTTTGACTTTTTCTACTACAAATGGTGAAGTGATTACCGAGATTAAATTTGCAGGTGGTGCTATCTCTGCTACTATGTTGACTTTTGATACAGGTACTTATGATAGTCCATTATGGACAGGTTCTGCTAATGAAGTAGTATTGACTTTTGGAGGTACTGCTAAAATTAACTCAATTACTGTTACGACAGCTTCTGCATCGGCAGTTCAGGCCCCTAAGTTCTCTCCGGCTGGTGGAACTTATTACACAACTCAAGAAGTAACTCTTTCTTGTGGAACCGATGGTGCTATTATTCATTACACTACTAACGGTGATGAACCAACAATGGCTTCTGCGACTCATGCTGATCCTATTAAAGTTGAAACTACTACAACAATTAAAGCAATAGCGATTAAGGGTGGTGACAAGAGCGATATTGTTTCGGCTGTTTATACAATTTCGGAACCCATTGCTGTTGCTAATATAGGGGAGTTTGCCGGGCAATCTAAGGATGCTGTTGTTAAGTTTACGAATCCGGTGAATGTTATCTATCAGAATGGTTTGTATCTGTTCGTTCAGGATGCTACTGGAGCAATGCAGGTTTATGGTAATGTTGGCCAAACATATAAGAGTGGTGATGTGATTCCGGCAGGATTTATGGGTACAGTTGGTGAATATGGTGGTCTTAAACAATTAGCTCCTATGGCAGATACTTTTGTTGCAGGTACTTCTGGTGCAGCTATAACCCTGGATATTATTGCAACTGACGGAGTTGTTGAAGCTTTGGTTAACAAGTTGGTAAAAGTAGGAGGTGTGACCATTACTCTTGATGATGGTAAGACAAAGAATTATACTATTACTGATGCTAAAGGTACTGCAGCAGTTTATGATCGTTTTACCGGTGTTGTAATACCAAAAGATGAAAAGAAATATGATGTTACTGCTATTGTAAACATATATAATGGAACTGTCCAGCTTTTCCCGACGGAAATTACTGAATCCCAAAACGTAGGTATTGCCGATACAGAAGGTGATAACACTGTTGCAACCGTCTTTGCCGGTGATAAAGCTATCAAGATTGATGCAGCCGAAAGTGCTCAGGTTCTTGTTGTTAATACTGTCGGTCAGGTGGTGGCAAGCAAAATAATTGCTGCTGGTGCTAATACAGTTGAGGTACCTGCTGGTCTTTATCTTGTTAAAGTAAATAATGCTGTAACTAAGGTGATCATTAAGTAACTTTGATTATTAAGATATGAAAAAAGGAAAGTGTATGTACGACAATGAGTCGGTATACACTTTCCTTTTTAGTTTTATCAGTAAATACTTTGTGCTATTAATTTCCTGCCTGCCAGGGAAGGTCGGTTATCGGATAATTTTTCAGTTCACCTTCATCAGCCATTTTTATACTTAGGTCGGTGTCAATACCCATTTAGGAGAATCATCCAGTTGAACTTTCAGTTTGTAGTTCTTGCATAGACCATTTGCTACGAATTTTGTAGCAAAGTAACGTCGGTATAGTTCTAATTTATTATTCGTATATGCGTTAAGAGTAAGAAACAAAAAAAGCGATTCCCAAAAGGGGATCGCTTTTATAATTATAATCAGTTTTTGAACTTTCGTTCGAAACGATTTGCTTTATCTTACAATTTCGGACCAGCAGCAACCAATGCTTTACCAGCTTCGTTACCTTCGAATTTAGCGAAGTTCTTGATGAAGCGAGCAGACAGGTCTTTTGCTTTTTCTTCCCATTTGCAAGCACATTCGTAAGTGTCGCGTGGGTCAAGAATTTTAGGATCAACTCCCGGAAGTTCTGTAGGAACAACAAAGTCGAAGAAAGGAATAACCTTAGTAGGAGCTTTGTCGATAGAACCGTCAAGGATAGCATCGATGATACCACGAGTATCTTTGATAGAAATACGTTTGCCAGAACCGTTCCAACCTGTGTTAACCAAGTAAGCCTTAGCGCCAGATTTTTCCATCTTCTTCACCAGTTCTTCAGCATATTTTGTTGGGTGCAATGACAAGAAAGCAGCACCGAAACAAGCAGAGAATGTAGGAGTCGGTTCAGTGATACCACGTTCTGTACCTGCCAATTTAGCTGTAAATCCAGACAAGAAGTAATATTTAGTTTGCTCAGCGTTCAGGATAGATACCGGAGGCAATACACCGAATGCGTCAGCTGACAAGAAGATAACTTGTTTTGCAGCCGGGCCTTTAGATACCGGTTTAACGATGTTTTCGATGTGATAGATCGGGTAAGAAACACGAGTGTTTTCTGTAACTGACTTATCAGCGAAATCGATTTTACCGTTAGCATCAACAGTAACGTTTTCAAGAAGAGCATCACGTTTGATGGCATTGTAGATATCCGGTTCGCTGTCTTTATCCAAGTTGATAACCTTAGCGTAGCAACCACCTTCGAAGTTGAATACACCTTCGTCGTCCCATCCGTGTTCGTCGTCACCAATCAACAGACGTTTCGGGTCAGTAGACAAAGTTGTTTTACCTGTACCGGACAGACCGAAGAAAATAGCTGTGCTTTTGCCTTCTTTGTCTGTGTTAGCAGAGCAGTGCATAGAAGCCATACCGTTCAATGGGAGCAAGTAGTTCATGTAAGAGAACATACCTTTCTTCATTTCACCACCGTACCAGGTGTTCAGGATAACCTGAATCTTTTCTGTAAGGTTGAATACAACTGCAGTTTCTGAGTTCAGACCCAGTTCTTTGTAGTTTTCAACTTTAGCCTTAGAAGCGTTCATGATAACGAAATCAGGTTCACCGAAGTTAGCCAGTTCTTCAGCTGTCGGACGGATGAACATGTTTGTTACGAAATGAGCCTGCCAAGCAACTTCCATGATGAAACGCAGTTTCAGACGAGAGTTAGGGTTAGCACCGCAGAATGCATCAACAACAAACAATCTTTTGTTAGAAAGTTCTTTAGTTGCCAATTCTTTAACGGCTTTCCAGCATTTTTCATCTACTGGTTTGTTATCGTTTTTGTATTCGTCAGAAGTCCACCATACTGTGTTTTCGCTGGTAGCATCTTTAACGAAGAATTTATCTTTAGGAGAACGACCTGTGTATACACCTGTCATTACGTTTACAGCACCCAGTTCTGTTTTCTGGCCTTTTTCAAAACCTTCCAAACCCGGTTTGGTTTCTTCAGCGAACAATACATCGTAAGACGGGTTGTGTAAAATCTCTGTTACACCTGTAATACCGTACTTGCTTAAATCTAAATTTGCCATTTTCTTTTGAATTAATTTAAATTGGTATTTTGTTTTATTATCTCATTCTGGCATTTAAGGGAAAGGATGTTTTTAAACATCTCCTTGTAAATCGGCTACAAAAGTAGTATTTTCTTTGGAAAGAAATAACGTATTAGAGAAATTTTTCCCTAATCGAATCTCTTTTATATATTACTAACAATATCTGCTAACTGAATGTTGCAATTTGAAAGATTATCATTTACTTTGCATCGTATAAATTCTGAATAAATAAAGGCTAATAAAATGAAGATAATTGATTTTAGTGAAACAAATTCTATTCTGAATCAGTATGTATCAGAAATAAGGAATATAGAAGTTCAAAATGACCGTCTGCGTTTTCGTCGTAACATTGAGCGGATAGGTGAGATTATGGCTTATGAAATGAGTAAGACGTTTGCTTATTCTGTAAAGGAGATTCAGACTCCTTTGGGGATTTCACCGGTCAGTACACCGGATAGTCAGTTGGTAATCAGTACTATTCTTCGTGCCGGGTTGCCATTTCACCAGGGCTTTCTGAGCTATTTTGACTATGCAGAAAATGCCTTCGTTTCGGCATATCGTAAGTATAAGGATACATTGAAATTTGATATACATATTGAGTATATTGCTTCACCACGTATCGATGGAAAAACTTTGATAATTACTGATCCGATGCTTGCGACGGGAAGCAGTATGGAGCTTAGTTATCAGGCTATGCTTACTAAAGGGCATCCGGCAGAAATTCATGTAGCTTCTATTATTGCCAGCAGGCAGGCGGTGGAACATATTGCTTCGATATTTCCGGAAGATAAAACGACTATTTGGTGTGCAGCTATTGATCCGGAGATTAACGAGCATTCGTATATTGTTCCGGGATTAGGTGATGCCGGTGATCTGGCTTACGGAGAAAAAGAATAGGAGAGCTGTGAATCATTATTCTTCTCAATATATATGAAACAACTTTCTCAATGCATATGAAACAGTGTTCTCAATGTATTGAGAATTTTTTCTCAAAGCTTTGAGAAAAGACTCTCAAAGGGTTGAAACAGATAGACCCTCTAAAGCCAATAAGAAGTATATAAAGCAGAGGATGTTTATATAGAATGCTGAAGGGGTGATAAGAAAAAAGAGGTCGCACTGTAACCGTCTTAGGTAAGTGCAACCTCTTTTCTGTTTGTATATAGTAATTATTTTACTTCCCAGGTATCGTTGGTCATAAGTAGTTCGTTGAAATTGTGATATTTCTTCTTACCTTTTACTTCCTCGATCTGCTCTACTACGGCATCATTGTAAGTAGGAGCTTCCACATCGCGAATTACACCTAAAGCAATCGGGAACTCGGGACCTTCCATCAGTGCAAGTTTCAGTTGCAGTGTGTTGTCTGCGCAGTGGGCATCGTGTATCAGAATATCTTTCTCTGTGATACCATTTTCTCCCAGCTTTACTACTTTCAATCCGAAACCTTGCTGCATTAACCCAAACTCTTTGTTTTCACCAAAGATCATCGGTTTGCCGTGCTCCAGATAGATTGCATTTTTAGCGCGTCCTTCTTTGGTAGCAACGCTCTCGTGGGTACCGTCGTTGAAGATAACGCAGTTTTGCAGTACTTCTACGACAGAAGCGCCTTTATGGTTGGCTGCTGCTTTCAGTACCTCTACAGAAGCGGCACCATCAACAGCTATACAACGGGCAAAGAAGCGTCCACGTGCTCCAAAACAAAGCTCTGCAGGGTGGAAAGGATCTTCTACTGTTCCGTAAGGAGATGATTTACTGACAAATCCACGTTCCGAAGTCGGAGAATATTGCCCTTTAGTCAGTCCATAAATACGATTGTTTAGCAGAATCATATTCAGGTCTATATTACGACGAACGGCGTGGATAAAATGATTACCACCGATAGCCAGTCCGTCACCATCACCGGATATCTGCCAGATAGTCAAGTCGGGATTAGCAACTTTGGCACCTGTAGCTACGGCAGCAGCACGTCCATGGATGGTGTGGAAGCCGTAGGTGTTTACGTAATAAGGCAGACGGGAGGAGCAGCCGATACCGGAGATTACTGCGATATTGTGCGGAGCAACTCCCAGGTCGGCCATTGCTTTATGCAGAGAGTTCAGGAAAGCATGGTCACCACATCCCGGGCACCAACGGGGCTGACCTGATTTATAATCTTTTGCTGTATATACTGTTTCGCTCATCTCTTATTCCTCCAATAATTTAGTGAATGCATCTACAAGTTCTCTCGTAACGAAAGGTTGCCCCTTCACCTGGTTGAATTGGCTGACATTCAGTCCGGGCACTTTCATTCGCAGGTATCCGGCAAATTGCCCCAGGTTCTGTTCGGCTACTATAATCTTTTTGTATTTCTTCAGTACGTCGGCTGTGTTCTTGGGTAACGGATTGATGTACTGGAAATGAGCAAGGGCTACTTTCTTACCGTTCTTACGCATATGTTCTACAGCCGAATAGAGATGTCCGTATGTTCCACCCCATCCTACTACCAGTAGGTCAGCATCTGCATCACCTTGTACTTCGAGTTCAGGAATACTATCGGCAATCTTATCTACTTTGGCTTGGCGTAACAACGTCATCTTATGGTGATTCTCAGGTTCAGTAGAGATCACTCCTGTTTCGTTGCTTTTTTCCAGTCCGCCGATACGGTGCATAAATCCTTCTGTTCCCGGAACAGCCCAGTAACGTGTACCGGTCTTCTCGTTGCGTTGGAACGGAGTCCATGTTTCCGCCATGTCCGGAGTGACGTATGGAGGATTAATAGCCGGGTATTCTTCCAGATTAGGTAACTTCCAGGCAGCAGAACCATTGGCGATGAAAGCATCAGTCAGCAATACTACCGGAGTCATGTGTTCCAGGGCTATCTTGGCTGCCATATAAGCAGCATCAAAGCAATTGGTAGGTGAAATAGCGGCAATAACAGGCATCGGGCTTTCGCCATTACGGCCGTAAAGCGCTTGTAACAGGTCGGTTTGTTCCGATTTAGTAGGAAGCCCAGTCGAAGGGCCGCCACGTTGTACATTGACTATTACCAACGGAAGTTCGGCAATGACAGCGAGGTTCATCGCTTCGCTTTTTAAGCATACACCCGGTCCGGAAGTAGTAGTAACAGCGAGGTCGCCTGCAAAAGCAGCTCCTACGGCTGAAGCACATCCGGCAATTTCGTCTTCACACTGTACTGTTTTTACACCCAGTGATTTATGTTTTGAAAGCTCGTGTAGAATGTCTGTAGCCGGAGTAATAGGATAAGAACCCAGGTAGAGTTCCAGTCCTGCTTTCTCAGCAGCGGCAATCAGACCATATGAAGTGGCTTTGTTACCATTAATATCGGTATAGAGTCCTTTTGCTTTCGGACTTTTACTTTCTATTTTATAAGTAGAGGTAGAAGCATGGGTATTGGCGCCGTAATTATAACCGTCGTTCAATACTTTTATATTTGCTGTGGCAATCTCGGGCTTTTTAGCAAACTTCTGGCGAAGCATGTTTTCTGCAGCTTCGAGGTTACGGTTGAAGAGCCAGCAAACCAGTCCCAGTGCAAACATGTTTTTGCAACGGAGTATAGCTTTGTTATCCAGTCCGGAATCTTTCAGACTCTCTTTGCACATAGATGAAATAGGTACTTCAAGTACTTCTTGCTTAACACCTAATTCTTCAAACGGGTTATCTGTTGTGAATTTTGCTTTTTCCAGATCTTTTGCTCCAAAAGAATCGGAATCAGTGATGATCAATCCTTGCGGTTTACAGAACTTAATCTGTGTTTTCAGTGCTGCGGGGTTCATTGCAACCAATACGTTGCAGCGGTCGCCCGGAGTAAATATCTTACTTGCTCCAATATGTACCTGGAAGCCGGATACACCCGTTAATGACCCTTGCGGGGCACGGATATCTGCCGGATAGTCAGGGAATGTACAGATGTCATTTCCTACTGTTGCCGACACGTTCGAGAAGATGTTGCCGGCCAATTGCATACCGTCGCCGGAATCGCCGGAGAAGCGCACTACCACTTGCTCCAATTCTTTAACCATCATTTCGTCTGCCATAATTTTACTTACTATATTTAATTTTAGGATCGACTTTCTTCGTTTTGCATAAATATAACCCCTTTTTAAGTGGTTTGTGTATATTCATTTATTGTGCAGAAGGTTTCGCAAAGGTCGTAAAGTTAAACGACTTAGCAAAATCTTTTTCTGTTTATCTGTAGCCTCCTGTCAAAAGAATTATGTTATGGGGCTATTTTGGTATTTAGAGTAAGCAAAATGCACTGTTCTGTGTCTTGTTTGTGTTTTAAATGATTGCATATTGTTATTGCTCTTTTATGCTGAAAATGACGAAATGTTGCAGTTTTTATGCAAAATACAATCTATCTGTTAGTTTTTAGGGTGTATTATCTTGCAATGATAAGAATATTCTTCTTCTTTATTGACTCTATTTTATTGTATATTTTATGACTGCCTTATTATTGTTCGGATACTCTATAAATCTGTATGTTCTGTCTTGTTAAATCAAGAGAATACGTTATCTTTGCAACCGAAATCTAAAAGGAGGTCCTGTAGTTCAACGGATAGAATAGAAGTTTCCTAAACTTTAGATAGGGGTTCGATTCCCCTCGGGACTACTTTCAGAGAAGCAATTATCTTACAATGGATAATTGCTTTTTTATTTTTAAATACAGTGTGAATAGAGTATTATGATAGAATGAACAAATTTTAGATAATATGCAGTAATTTGTATGAAACGTGATTGATTGTTTGACAATTGATTGCGTTTTGTTTTTTTGTATTATTTTTGTGCCTGCCATGAAATGTGTTTTATATCTATACTTTAAGAAAACCAGGAACATGATGTACCGACTTATATTTTATTTGTTCTTTTTGTGCAGTTCATTAGCTGTGAATGCAAATTCCACTTATTTTGCTCATGAGCGTTTTGAAAAATTCGGGATACAGGATGGACTTTCCAGTAGTAAGGTCTTTGATATAAAACAAGATAAGGATGGGTATATCTGGTGTGCTACGGATGAAGGATTTTGCCGTTTTGACGGGATTGACTTTAAAAGTTACAAATGGTCATTGGGTAATTCTTTAGATTTTACCAATCAGCAGTCTCTTAAAATATGCTGTGATAAAAGCTGTATCTATGTCGGCACAAACTTTGGTCTGTTAATGTATGATGTAGAGACAGACACCTATAAAATTCTAAAAAATAATACGCTTCAGCCGGGGAGGGATCTATATTCTGTCCGTTCGATAATAAAGAGAAAAGAAGGAGGTTTGTGGATAGGTACCTATGGAGACGGAGTCTACTCCTTTGATCCTGAAACCGGTTCTTTCAATCGTTTTTATTATCAAGCTTCGGATGACCGTGTCTTGAGTTTATATGAATCGAATGATGGACTACTATATGTAGGTACACATTTCGGTGGGCTGGATGTTATTCATTTGAATACACGTTCAGTAACCAATTATAGCGTACAAAATCATAATTTTCCGGATAGCCAGGTGGAAGCTATTTCTCAGGATTCTTATGGAAATATCTGGATTGGAACCTGGAAAGGACTGCTACGCTTTGTAAAAGGGAAGAAAGAGCCGGAATTGATAGAATTGGATGAATTGAAAGATGCGAAAGTAAATTGTATAGAAGAGAATAGATTAGGGCAGCTATGGATTGGCACAGAATATTTTCTATGCTCCATTAAATTGAAAACGGGTGGAGAGGAAATAAAGAAAACAGATATCAAATTCTATTATGAATCGGAGACGGAAACAGGGTTGTCTTATAAAACAATCAGGTGTGTGTTGAGTGATAAGAATGATAATTTATGGATTGGTACCTATGGTGGTGGAGTGAATTTTGTGAATCAGCATAAACAGAAGTTCAATTATATCACAAGTGATATTCTTCTGACAAACAGCCTGTCCTATAAACATGTTTCTTCTTTTAGTGAAGACAGGTATGGTAACCTTTGGATCACTACTGATGGTGGGGGCATTAATTATTGGGATATCGGAAATAATACATTCAAGGAGATCACTGCTAAGACGGACGGATATAATTTAAGTGATGATGCAACTCTATGTTCATTGATTGATTCGGACAATGATCTTTGGGTCGGAACTTATAATTGTGTTTTGAATAGGATGAAAGATGGAACAAAGAGGTTCATTCATTATACATATCAGAAAGATAATTCTAGTTCACTTTTACATAGTGACTTGAGTTGTTTGTACGAAGATTCCAAAAAGAATATCTGGGTAGGACAGCGTGCCGGACTGTCTTATTTTGATAAGAAAAATAGCTCTTTCCATATCGTAGAACCATTGAGATGGAGTCCTGTAACTGCACTTCAGGAATATAAAAATGAATTGATCGTCGGAACTTTTGGCGGTTTGTATAAGTATGATTATGAGACTGGAAATGTCGAACCGTTTAGTTCTAAATTAAAGAATGTACAGGTTAATTCTTTTCTGTTTGATAAACATGGAAACATGTGGATTGGTACAGAAGGACAGGGCTTATGGGAGTATACCGTAAAGACCGATTCTCTGACGATATACGGACAAGCAAATGGGCTGAACAGTTCTATTGTGCGGGAGTTAATCTTGGTGGGTGATGAACTGTGGATGGGAACAAATAAAGACATTGTGAAGATATCTACGGAAACAAAAGAGATCGATTCTTATAGTGCATCTGATGGAGTTCAGCCAGGAAGTTTTTTAAAGAATTCGGGATTAATGATGAAATCGGGAATGATTGCTTTGGGTGGTACGGAAGGGATGAATATTTTTGATCCTTCTGTTATTATGAAAGATAAAACTCCGGTTTCGGTTGTTTTTACTGATTTTTTGTTATTCAATCAGCATGTTGCAATCAGGAGTGAACAGAATCCGGATTCACCTTTGGTCAAAAATATAAATTCTACTGATAGAATAGAGCTGAACTATGATGAGTCAGTTTTTACTATAGAGTATTTGGGGATTAATTATTCCTCTCCGGAACGTATTCAGTATGCCTATTTTTTGAAAGGTGCAGATACGGAGTGGAATAAAGTTGGTACTATGCGTTCTGTTACCTATCGGAATTTGAAGCCTGGTAATTACTGTTTTATGGTAATGGCATCTTCGCCTTCTGGAAATTTTAATGAAGATAATGTACGTACTTTGTATATTCTGGTAAAACCACCTTTCTGGCAAACATGGTGGGCTTATATCATTTATTTTGTTTTATTATTGGGTCTTTTATATCTGTGCTGGAATATTGCTATGATGAAAATCAGAGTCCGAGATAAGATAAATTATGAACGATTGGAGAAACAGAAACAAAAAGAGTTATATCAGGCCAAATTACAGTTCTTTACAAATGCTTCGCATGAGTTGAAGAATCCACTCACTTTGATTCTGGCACCACTGGAGAAATTATTATTAGGAGAGACAGATAGTAAGAAGAGGTATTTACTGTCTCTTATAAAAAGAAACACGATGCGGGTGATCAAGAACGTGAATGAAGTAATTGATATCCGTAAGATAGATTATGGGCAACTAAAACTTAAGGTAAAGGAGATAGATGTAGTCTCTTTTTTTAAAGAAATAACTGATACATTTGAAGGAGTAGTGGAAGACAAAAACATCAATTTTGTTTTTAATACAAGTGCAGATCGGTTGATTGGCTGGGTTTCTCCTAAATTTATGGACAAGATTGTGTATAACATTCTGTCTAACGCTTTTAAATATGTGAAAGATTATGATGAGATTGTGATGAATGTCTTTGTAGAACGGACTGATATAGGTAATTTGTTGCATATTGAAATATCGGATACAGGTATTGGCATTGATAAAAAGGACTTGAAAAAGATATTCGATTGCTTCTATCAGGTGGAATTGAATGATAAAAATATTGTGTATCCGGGTTCGGGTAT
Source organism: Bacteroides mucinivorans (assembly GCF_034654355.2). Classification (NCBI taxonomy): domain Bacteria; kingdom Pseudomonadati; phylum Bacteroidota; class Bacteroidia; order Bacteroidales; family Bacteroidaceae; genus Bacteroides; species Bacteroides mucinivorans. The sequence continues at coordinate 425,816 of NZ_CP178179.1, forward strand.
TGGACTGTATCTGGTAAAATCTTTGGTAGATTTACATAAAGGGCATATTTCTGTTGAGAGTGAATTGAATGTTGGTTCCAGGTTTGCAATTGTTATTCCATTTGATAAAGCAAGTTATTCCAAAGAGGAGATAGCTGATACTGATAAGAAAGACGAGTCTTATGTTACGTTCGTTAAAGAACCATTGCAGGAAAATACAGAGATAATTGAGGAAAAAACAGAAGAGAAGAATGTTAAAAAATATAAGATTCTTGTTGTAGATGATGAGGCTGAGATTCGTGATTTTCTTGCTCTGGAATTGCGTGAAGAATACGAAGTATATACAGCAGCAGATGGGGTGGAAGGATGTGAAAGTGCATTGAGTTTTATTCCGGATTTGATTATCAGTGACATTATCATGCCGAATATGGATGGTATAGAACTTTGTGGGAAAATAAAATCAAATATAAACACGTCTCATATTCCAATTATTCTGTTGACGGCTAAAGAAACCCATGAGGATAGGCTGGTTGGGTTGGAAGTGGGAGCGAATTCTTATATACCCAAGCCGTTTGATATCCGGCATCTTCGGATTCGCATCGAACAACTGATCAAATATCAGGAGGTTGTTAAAGAGAAATTTATGAAAAAAGTGTCTCTTGTATCCGGTGAGGAGCCGGATGCAGGAACAGCACCTGCGGCATCCAATGATGATATTCTGATACAAAAGATTATAAATTATATCAATGAAAATATTTCTGATCCTGATATAAAAGGAGAGAGTATTGCCAATCATGTGGGGATGAGCCGGATGAATCTTCACCGGAAACTGAAAGCGTTAGTTGGGCTTTCTTCCGGAGATTTTATCAGAACGGTTCGGTTGGAGAATGCGAAGAAGGAGTTACTGAATACAAATAAAACAATTACGGAGATTACTTATGATCTGGGTTTTTCTTCCCCTTCTTATTTTTATATTTGTTTTGTGAAGAAATTTGGTGTATCTCCTACTGAATTTAGGGGGCAGCATGAATCTCCGGTATAAGAGTAAGATCTTCAACATCCTGTTGCAGGCTATTCTGAGCGGGATGTTACAGCATATATACAGTATGTTACAGTAGCTAATCTTTTATAGTTGGATATGTTCTATGTTTGCAGAAAATAAATCTGAAAACATGGGAAATTACACTATTGGAGTAGATATTGGAGGGAGTCATATCTCCTCTTGCCTAGTTAACTTGCAGGATAAATCGATCTTGGAAGAGTCTATAAAATCTCAAAAAATCAATAGTCAGGATTCTGCTCAAAGGATTCTGGAACAATGGGTATGCTGTCTGAAGTCCACCATCTCTTCAATAAATGAAACTCCTGTAGGAATTGGATTTTCTTTCCCAGGACCTTTTGACTATGAAAAAGGAGTGTCGTTGGTTGAAGGAGTCAATAAGTTTGATAAACTGTTTGGATTGGACTTAACCTCTTCACTTATCTCCCGGTTCCGGAGGATGAAAATAAGCAATTTCAGGTATGTGAATGATGCCGGAGCATTTGCTATAGGTGAAGCTTTTGCCGGAGTGGTGAAGAATCATAAGCGAGTGATGGCTCTCACATTGGGTACCGGACTGGGTTCCGGGTTTGTGGTAAACGGACAATTAATAACGACGGGAGAGTCTGTTCCGCCCAATGGATGGGTCTATAATCTAACGTTTGAAGATACTATAGCTGATAATTCTTTTTCTACACGTTGGTTTTGTAACCGATATGAAGCATTGACAGGGATGCGGATTGAAGGAGTACGTGAAATTGCAGAAAAGATTGGTACTGATATTTACAGTAAGCAGGTGTTTGAGGAGTATGGCTATCGTTTGGGGAGTTTTATTATTCCTGTTTACACTAGATTTAAAGGGGATATCATTGTTTTGGGAGGTAATATCTCAAAAGCTTATCCTCTTTTCAAAGAATCTTTATTGCAAAGAATTCGGGAAGAAGGGCTGGATATGCCCATATCAGTCTCTTCGTTACAAGATAATGCGGCAATGCTTGGTGCTGGTCTTCTTTTTATTTGAAAAATAACTTTTAAAATATGACAAATATGAAATCATTGAGAAAAACATCTCAGATTCTGCTTCCTATGCAGAAAGAGAAAAACCTGACGGCGGGTAGTTATGATATATATCCTGTTCATTCAATAGCAGAAAATCAAATTTTTGTAGGTTACCGGAAACTTGCCGAAGCAATTCGTAACGAACGGAATGTGATTATAGACGGATACGCAGGAATCTTTTTTGATGAAATAAAAACTCGTCTGAATGAGGTTTTAGCTGAGTTGGATGTAGAAGTAACCTGGTGGAATATAGATGCCGCCCTAAAAACGGAAGAAGAGATTAATGATTTGGTTACACCCTATTTGGGAGGTGACGATCCTATTTTCGGAAAACGTTGTGACCTGGAGCTAAAAGATCTTTTCTGTATTGGAAAATTGTCTAAAATTCACCCCGATTCATCTGCTTCCCTGAATATACTTATAGGTTGTGGGGCAGCTTTAGCCGGTTGGAAAGGGAAATTGATTTATATTGATATACCTAAGAATGAAATTCAATTTAGGGCACGTGCCGGGAAAGTGACAAATTTAGGGGTAACAAAGGTCGTGGCTCCCAAAGTAATGTATAAACGTTTCTATTTCGTAGACTGGGTACTTCTTAATAAACATAAAAAAAATATTTTCCCGGATATTGATGTGATGGTTGACGGACAACATTTGGATACTATCACCTGGATGCAAGGAAATACTTTAAGAGAAGGATTGAAAGTGATGGGACAGGCTGGTTTTCGTGTTCGTCCCTGGTTTGAACCGGGTGCCTGGGGAGGGCAGTGGATAAAGGAACATATAGAAGGGCTGGAAAAGGAAGTACCTAATTATGCCTGGTCTTTTGAGCTGATTGTGCCGGAGAATGGTTTGTTGTTTGAGAGTTCCGGGAATATGTTGGAGGTATCGTTTGATTCTTTAATGTATGTAGCCGGAGAGAATGTGGTTGGTACAGACTGCTACAATGAATATGGCGATGAGTTTCCGATACGGATGGACTATCTGGATAATTTTGATGGTGGGAATCTCTCTATACAATGTCATCCCAGAAAAGAGTACATACAAAAAAACTTCGGGGAGGTACTAACTCAGGAAGAAACTTATTATATTACAGACTGTAAAGATAATGCCGTGGTTTATCTGGGTTTTCAGGATAATATTGAGCCGGCCGAGTTTGAGAAGGCACTTACAAAAAGCTTTGTTGAAAATACTCCATTGGAAGTTGATCGTTATGTGCAATCATTACCTGCAAAGAAACACGAACTGTTTTTGATACCTCCCGGCACTTTACATAGTTCCGGCCGCAACAATCTAGTTCTTGAAATAAGTACTACTCCCTATATTTTTACATTTAAAATGTATGATTGGCTGGCGCTTGACTTAGATGGTACTCCTCGTCCTTTAAATATAAAAAGGGGGATGGAGAATTTATATTTCGACCGTTGTGGAGAGAAAGTACGGAATGAATACGTTTCTAAGCCTGCCTTATTGGAGAAAGGAAAAGACTGGGAATTATATCATCTTCCTACACATCCAAATCACTCTTATGATGTACATCGTGTACATTTCAAATCGGAAGTAACATTGAATACAGCGGGTAAGTGCCATGTATTAAATCTGGTGGAAGGCGACTTTATCTATATTGAGATCTCCGGACAAAAGAGAGTACGGTTGAACTATGCTGAAACATATGTGATTTCTGCTGCTGCCGGAGATTATAAACTGAGCTGCGGTTCTCAGCGTGAGGCAATGGTGGTAAAAGCATTTATGAAGTAATAGGGCAGGGGGAAATAGTATGAAACGTACGCAGGTAATAGCATTACTACCAGTTTTGACCAGTTTTTTTGTGATGGGGTTTTGTGATCTTGTGGGGATAGCATCCAACTATATGCAATCTGATTTTTCTTTGTCTGAAACCCAAAAGAACTTTTTACCTTCAATGGTTTTTATCTGGTTTTTTGTGTTTTCGGTTCCGTTTGGTGCCTTTATGAATCGGGTGGGTAGAAAAAACACAGTTCTGATTAGTCTGGGTTTTACAGCTTTAGCCATGCTATTGCCATTGTTGGATTATTCGTATGTATCTTGCCTGACTGCGTTTGCATTGCTGGGTATTGGGAATACAATTTTGCAAGTTTCATTGAATCCGTTATTAATGAATATTGTGGATGAAAATAAATTGGCCAGCAGTTTAACTGCAGGTCAATTTATTAAAGCCATATCCTCTTTTGCCGGACCTATTGTTGCCGTTTGGGCGGCTGGCTTTTGGGGAAACTGGATTTATATGTTTTCCGTTTTTGCTCTGATAACACTTATTGTTGGTTGTTGGTTGCTATGTACACCTGTCCCTAAAGAGGTCACGAAGAATACGATTTGGTCATTAAAACCCTATCTGACCTTATTGAAAGATAAAACGATCCTTTTGTTGTTTCTTGGAATCGTTTTCATTGTGGGAGTAGATGTCGGCCTGAATGTAATGATACCTGGTTTCTTAATGGAGCGCTGTGGTATGGAGTTAAGTGAAGCCGGTTATGGTATTAGCCTATATTTCGTATTTCGTACCATTGGTGCCTTTCTTGGAACATTTATATTGGCACGCTTTTCCGCTATAAAGTTTCTTCGGCTTAGTATGATTATCACGCTATGCGTATTTGTTTTTATGCTTTTTGTGTCCGAAAGTCAGATGCTTCTGGCCATTATAGCTATTGTTGGCTTCTTTTGTGCAAATGTGTTTAGTATCATTTTCTCAAAGGCGTTACAACTCTATCCCGGTAGTGCCAATGAACTTTCCGGATTGATGATTATGGGAATATCGGGTGGGGCGGTTGTACCACCATTGATGGCGGTCTTTTCTCAATGGACTGGTAGTTTTAACGGTTCATTGGCGATAATCGGACTTTGTATTGCTTATTTGCTTTACTGTTCTTTTGTACTGAGAACCGAAAATAGAAGTATTGACTGATTTTCAGACAAATGTTACAACGAATAGAAGAGTTGTTACCAGAGTGATTTATAGAAAAACACATTCTGCATACTTTTGTGACATGTAAAAATCTTATTATTATGAAAATAAAAAAAATCCCACTGTTGTGTGTCTTATTCATTTCTTTTTTGGGAATTGCCTGTGATAAGGATGATAACATTGATTTATCCGGCTCCTGGCAATTGATTTCGCAAACCTGGAACGGCGAAGAGCAGGAACTTGATGAATGTGCGAAAGGCAAATTATTGTATTTTGCAGAAAAAAATGTTTGCTATCTCTATCTACCCTGTGAACAGAAGGATTTAAGAACCGCCTGGAATTATGACGGTGACAATCGAATTCTGAATATTTCGGACTTATTACCGATAACTTTTTATGTAGAAGAACGGTCTGATAACAGATTAGTTTTAAAACATTACACCTATTCTGCAACCGGACAACTGGATACTTATATAGAGACTTATAAAGCAGTCGAAACTGTATTGGAAGATGGTAAACTGAGGCTGAAAGAATCATATTAATAAAATATTAAGATACTATGAATAAATATCTGTTAGGTTTAGTATTTCTACTGTTCATCTTTTCTTCTTGTTCGAAAGATGAGGATTTTGCAAATGAACTGCCGGGATATTGGAAACAAGTTGCGGCTTATGACGACGGAGAACTATGCAGTACTGATAAAGAAAATAACCTTTCTATCCTGTTTGAGGCAAATGGAGTGTATCGAATGTTTGATCCTTGTGCTGAAAAAGAACATGCCGGGACATGGCTTGTGACCGATGAGGATTGGTTAACAATGTCCATGGATAAAATTGCAGGTAAAAATACGTCTGATGGTTCGTACCGTTATACTCTGGTCACGGTCCGTTTTACAATTATCCGATTGGACGGAGATGAAATGGAACTTCGTATAAAGACTTTCCTGGGAGAACGAAAGAAGACAGTTATGTTCTCACAAATGGAACAGGATTCTCAACCGGCTACCCCCGAAGAAGCCTTGGAACTGGATACCAAAAATAAAGAACTGCATACCTATACTTATCAGTTTAGAAGAATTCATTAAAATATAATATTATGAAAGGATATGCTATAACGCTTTTATTATTCTTTTTTTCGTGTGCAATATCGGCACAGGACCTGGTAGTGAAAGGAATAGTATTAGATAAGAATACTGGAGAACCACTGATCGGTGCTACCATTTTGGTGAAAGATACTTCTATTGGTGTTGTTACTGATCTGGATGGTAACTTCACTTTGAAGTTACCTAAAAAAAATGTACAATTAGTAATTAGTTATATAGGTTATGAGGCTCAAACTATTACCCCACAATTCGGAAAGAAGATTAAAATTGAAATGGGAGGGGATTCGGCTGTGGCTTTAGATGAAGTAGTGGTGGTGGCTTTTGGTACTCAGAAGAAAGAATCGATGGTAGGTTCCATTTCTACGGTAAAAAGTAAAACGCTTACCACAGTTCCTGCTTCCAACCTAACACAATCGCTTGCCGGTAAAGCTTCCGGTGTGACGATTGTACAGAGTTCCGGCGAGATTGGTCGTGATGAAGCGGATATATATATACGTGGAAAAGCGACATTTGCCAATGAAAATACAAAGCCGCTTATCGTAGTGGACGGTATTATACGTGAAAGTTTTGCACAGATTGACCCAAACGAAATTGAAAGTATAAATATCCTGAAGGATGCCTCGGCTACTGCCGTTTACGGTGTGAAAGGAGCGAATGGTGTTATTATTGTTACTACTAAAAGAGGAGTAGCCGGTAAACCGGAAGTTTCGATTACATCGCAGGTTGCTGTGAATGTTCCTATACGTTTGTATAAGCCTTTGGATGCTTACCGTTCGGTATTATTGCGTAATGAGATGCTGAATAATGGTGGGCAGCAGGCTGAATACAGCTCAACCGATCTTATGAAGTACCGGACAAAGGTATCTCCATATACTCATCCCGATGTAGATTGGATGGATGAGATTATGAAGTCCGGTTCTGTTCAGCAGCAGTACAATGTGAATGTACGTGGCGGAACAAAATCAATGCGTTATTTCGTTTCTGGTGGATTCTTTAATCAGAACTCTCCGTTTAAGGGAGATGATATAACCAATTACAATCGTTATAATTTTCGTTCGAATCTGGACTTTGATATTACAAAGGATTTAAGTGCATCCATTAATATTGGTGCTCGTATCGAAGACAGGCATTACCCCACTTCCATGCAATATAGTAGCTGGGATATCTATCATGCCGCTATTGCTAATTCCGGGCGTAAATATCCTGCTTTCAATATGGATGGTTCTTACGGAGGCGATAAAGATTACTCAAATATACACGCTTTGATCCGTGATTCCGGAGAATTTAAAGAAAATCGGAATGTGCTGGAAGCCGGTCTGAACGTCACTTATAAATTGAACTGGCTTCTCCCGGGACTTGCCGTCAGAGGACAAGTGGCTTATGATGACGACAGTAAACATGGTAAAATCTATCGGAAGAATGTAGCTCTTTATCAATATCTTTATGCTACGGACAGCTACATTATGCATGGAGAAAATCGGCCGTTACGCTGGGACTGGCAGTATGTGGATAACTTTCGGAAGATTTATCTGGAGGGAGGGTTGACCTACGATCGTGAATTTGGAAAACATAATGTAAGTGCATTGTTTCTTTTCAACAGGCTTTCTCATGGAAATAATGTCGATTTACCTTATGCCAGTCAAGGTATGGTCGGACGGTTTGTATATGGGTACGATACACGCTATCTTGCCGAGGTTAACTTTGGCTATAATGGGTCTGAAAATTTTGCCAAAGGAAAAAGATATGGTTTGTTCCCTTCGTTTGCCCTGGGTTGGGTTATCTCAAACGAGCCTTTCTATAAAGAGTCGGGCATGAGCAAGATTGTCAATAGTTTAAAAATCAGAGGCTCTCTCGGATGGGTTGGCAATGATCGGGTTTGGGCGTACGACCCGGTAGCCAATTCCAGTGCGGAAGCACGTTTCATTTATCTTCAGCAGTATGAGTATGTAAACGTTAGCAACACAGACAATACATATATTTTTGGTATCGGTGATAACCGTATAGAAGGCGTACGTCAAGGGCGTGTTGCCAACAAAGATGTTTCCTGGGAAAAATCCAGAAAACTTAATATCGGTTTGGAAGCCGGACTGTTCAACAACGCATTGACGTTTAATATCGATTATTTTCATGAAAGAAGATCGGATATTCTGACTCAGGTACAGACTATGCCGGCATTTGTAGGAACTACTTTCTCTCCGGCTAATCTCGGTATTGTGCAGAATCAGGGCGTAGAGTTGGAGGTAAATCACAGTAAGTTTATTGGTGAGGATTTCTCGTATTCTATCAAGGGAAACATGAGTTTTGCACGGAATAAAGTCATCAATATGGGGACTCCTCTTGGAGTTTTACCTTATCAACGGGCAGAAGGATATCCCATTGATACACCTCTTAAGCTGATTACTCTGGGTTATTTTCAGGATTACAACGATATTGAAAGAAGTCCTTCCCAGTTAGCTCTGGAAGGAAATACGGAGGTACATCCGGGCGATTTGAAGTATAAGGATATCAATGGAGACGGTGTGATTGATCGTGCTGATTTCGTAAGAACCGGTTATCCTTTGGTTCCCGAAATTCAATATGGTATCAATCTTTCATTGTCTTACAAAGGGTTCGATGTCGGAGTTCTGTTTCAGGGTTCTACCCATGTCTCTTTTGATAAAAATTGGGAAGCTATGTGGGCATTCTCTAACGGAGATAATGTGTATGACAAACATTGGTCCTATTGGACGCCCGAAATGGGAGATGGTAATGCCAAGTATACTCAGTTGTACGGTAAATACCAGAATAATGAAGCCGGAGCCGATTATACATTATCCGACGGAAGTTACATTCGTTTGAAAAATCTGGATGTCGGTTATACTATTCCCAAGAAGCTGACCGAGAAAATTTTTATTAAGAATGTCCGGATTTATTTTTCCGCACTTAACCTGGTTACTTGGGCTAAAGAACCTTATCTCGATCCGGATAATCGAAATAACAGAGCTGGTAATATGCCACCGATGAAAGCTTACAATTTTGGTTTAAATATTAATTTCTAGGGTATTATGAGAACATATAAAATATTCTTCTGTCTGCTGGCCATTTTCTTTTACGGATGTGATGATTATTTGGACAGAGCACCAGACCTTAATCTGGATGAAAACAAAATATTTAGTAATTACGAAACTGCCTATAAGTTCCAAGCTGATATTTATACCAACCTTCAGAAAGGATTTAATGTACTTGGAAGCTTCGATCCCGCTCCCATAGCCTGCGCTACGGATGAAGCCGAATCTCGTTTTGGTTGGAATACCAGTAATTCGTTTAATGTCGGTTCCTACGATGACGTGGATAATTGCATTTCCCGCAATTATGAGGGAATACGTAAAGCCAATATTTTCTTGTCCAAACAAGATATCATCCCTTTCCCAAATCAGGAAATGAAAAATAGGTTGATTGGAGAAACTTTGTTCCTGCGAGCTTTCTTTTTCCATGAAATCATAAAAAGATATGGTGGAATGCCTATTTTGAACGATAAGATATTATATCCGAACGATAAGCTTGAACTCCCCAGAAATAGTTATATGGAATGTGTAAATGCCATATTGAACGATTTGAAGAATGCTATCGGACTATTGCCTGTGACAGTAAATGAAAATGAACAAGGTCGGGTAACCCGAGGGGTAGCAATGGCACTTAAGTCACGGGTATTATTATATGCGGCCAGCCCGTTGTGGGATAAAGAGAATACAAATCCTGACAAGTGGAAATTGGCTTACGAAGCGGCAGGAGACGTAATAAACCTGAAAGATGAAAATGGAGTTCCGGCATATCAGTTGTTTAACCGGGGCAATGGGGCTTCTGACTATGAGAAAGTCTTTTTGCTACGTCCGGATGAGGGAAATACGGAGGTGATATTTTGGTACAACAATGTTCCGGTCGGATTCAGTAGTAGTGAAATAAAGGTATGGGCACCTTCCGGTGAAGGATTTGGCGGAGTAGGTGCTGTTGCTCCGACACAGAATTTTGTCGATTTGTATGAAATGAGTAATGGCAAACCGATAACCGATGGTACTTCCGGTTATGATTCCCAGGACCCTTATAAGAATAGAGACCCTCGTTTTTATAAGACAATTATTTATAATGGCTGTGTGTGGCAGGGAGTTACAGCGGAGTTGTATATGGGTGGTAAACACCGCCTCTCTAAAGAGAAATGCCGTACGGGTTATTATGTACGAAAATATTTGCCGGAGAGCTTAACTGAAAAATCATCGAATAAGGCTTATCATAACTGGATCTATTTCCGTTTGGCGGAGATCTATCTGAACTATGCGGAGGCTTTGAACGAAAGTATGCAAAAACCGTCTTCAGATGTATATGATGCTGTGGAAGCAGTGCGTACACGAAGCGGTATGCCACTTTTACCTCGTAATTTATCTCAAGCAGAAATGCGGCAACGGATTAAAAATGAAAGAGCAGTGGAACTTGCCTTCGAAGAGCATCGTTGGTGGGATGTACGTCGGTGGAAAGACGGAGAAGAATGTTTCAACGGCTCCATGTACGAAATGGAGATAACGAAGAATAGTGACAATAGCTATACCTATAATAAAGTGGTTTTCGAAGAACGGATTTTTACGGATAAAATGAATCTATATCCTATTCCGAAGAGTGAAATGGATAAGAATGCTCTATATCAACAAAATCCCGGATGGAATAATTATTGATTATACATATAAGATATGTAAATAGTATTAATTGAAAATGAGTAAGAATATGAAATATAATATCGGGCATTTATCTTTCAAGCTTTTAAGTCTGCTTTTTATGACAATGGCTTGTTATTCTTTTCCGGCTTTTTCACAAGAGAGCAAGAATGCAGCTCGACAGGATACGGTCAGAAGTAAATCGGATGATAGAAAGTATCTGCAAACCTCGGCTGTGTCGACCATTAATTATTCGGATTTGGATAAAGCATCCGTTTCTAATCTGGAAAATGCATTGACTGGAAAAGCTTCCGGATTGACTGTGCTGCGAAAATCGGGAGATGAACCGGGGAATAGTCTTTCGGATATTTATATACGTGGTATCGGAACTTACGGACAATTCCGCTCTCCTCTATTTCTGGTTGATGATGTCGAACGGGATATTAGCCAAATGGATATTGAAGAAATCGAATCTGTTTCTATATTGAAAGACGGAGCAGCCAATGCCCGGTATGGTCAAAGAGGAGCTAACGGAACCGTCTTTGTCACCACCAAGAGAGGAATCGTAGGCAAACCGGAAATTTCCTTAACGGCTCAGTATGGATTTCAGCAGCCTGCACGTTTACCGGATTTTTTGTCTTCCCGCGAGTACGTTTCCTTATACAATAAGGCGTTGCAGAATGATGGGATGTCTGTTCCTTCCGATGATAGATACAATCCGGAAATGTACAACGGAACCCAGAATCCTTATTTGTTTCCGGATGTAGACTGGTATTCTTCCTTTCTGAAAGATAATACTCCGCAACAACAATATAAAGTATCTGTCCGTGGTGGTACGGAACAGGTCAAATACTTTGTATTATTTAGTTTTTTATGGAAAAACGGACTCTATAAATATTCGGATGTAAATTCCGGATTTAATACGAATGTGAACTATAACCGTTATAACATTCGCTCTAATATTGATGCGGCCGTGACGAAATCACTTGATATCTCTTTAGACCTCGCCGGTAGGATAGAGGATAAGAACATGCCTAACAGCAGCTCTTCTGATATATTCAATGTTTTGTCAACCATTGCACCTAATGCAATGCCGATTGTGTATGAAGACGGAAAAATTGCGGGAACCTCACAGTACAGGCAGAATCCTTACGGTATGATATCCCATACAGGATATCGTAAAGACCGGAATAAAGTTTTGCAGGTAAAGGCTCAGGCACGGCAGAGATTGGATATTGTAACGAAAGGATTGGATGTCCGGGCAATGGTTGCTTTTGATGGAGTTTCCGGTTATGGTACGGGTAAGACAAGCAACTATGCTACTTATGAATTGCAGAGAGATAACACTTATTCTGTATACGGAGAAGACAAGCAATTGTCGTTAGCTCAGGAAAAATTATATGATTATTATCAGTATCAACTCGCTTTCGATGCAGGTTTTTCGTACGGACGTACGTTCGGAAAGCATGAAGTGCTTGCAGATATGCGTTATTATCAGTCTCAACTGTTTGTGCAGGGTGATAATCCGGCTTATGCCCGTCAGGGAATGAGTGGGAAGGCGACTTACTGTTTTGATAAAAGATACATCGGGGAGTTCAGTTTTGCTTACGACGGTAGCGATGAGTATGCACCGGGACATCGGTTTGGTTTCTTTCCCAGCGTATCCGGAGCGTGGATTATTTCTAATGAATCATTCTTTAATAAGAATGTTGTCAACTATCTTAAGTTGAGAGCTTCTTATGGAGAAGCCGGAAACTGTAAAACCGGTTTTGAGCGCTATGCTTATCAATCGCATTGGTCGGGATTCGATCAATCCTACGGGGGATATATTTTCGGTAGTGGTTTTGCATGGAGCGATGGTGCGTGGGAAGGACGGTTGGCAAATCCGGATTTGACCTGGGAAACGACACGTAATGTGAATGTAGGTATCGATTTCGAACTGTTCTCTAAGTTGTCCGTATCGGTAGACGCTTTCTGGCATAAACGTACGGATATTGTTTCAGAGAAACAAAATACTTCTTCCTGGATTATCGGTGCTCCGTTTCCATATGTAAATATAGGTACGGTAGTCAATCGGGGTATGGAAGTCTCATTGACGCATAATAACCGGATTAATAAGTTCGGATATTTCGTTCAGGCGAACATTTCGTTGGCAAAGAATAAAATTCTGGCTATGGACGAAGTGGAAGGATTGAAAGAATATCAGAAAAGAACAGGAAAGTCTGTTTCTCAACTTTGGGGATTAGAAGCACTCGGATTTTACATGAACGAAGAAGATATCAGGAACAGTCCTATTTCTACATTTTATAAAATTCGTCCCGGAGACTTGAAATACAAGAATCAGAATTCCGGTGAAGATAATCATATAAACTTGTATGATGAAGTGCCCATTGGCAAACCGACTGTTCCGGAGATAACTATGGGTTTATCATTAGGTATTGATTATGCCGGATTCGATTTTTCGGCTATGTTGTCCGGAGTTGCCAATCGTTCGGTATACCTGAATAATGCTGCTGTTTGGGCTTTACAGAATAATAATAAGGTAACGGCTTTGGCCTATGGAGCCTGGGAAAAAGGAGTACGTGAGGCCGATGCAACCTTTCCGCGTCTGACTACCGAGAACAACCTGAATAACTATCGTTCTTCTTCTTTCTGGATTAAGAATGGTAATTTCTTAAGGTTGAGTAATGTAGAAATCGGATATCAATTACCTAAATCACTTTTGAAAAAGGTAAATATCAAACAACTTCGTCTCTATGTGAACGGACAGAATTTACTTACTGTGGATAAACTAGGCAAGTATGATGTCGATCCGGAGGTGGTTGATGCCGGTGTAACAGGATACCCGGTGATGCGTTCATTTAATATTGGTGTAAATCTGAAATTTTAAATCTTGGACTATATGAAATACATATCTAAATTATTTTTGTTGCTGACTTTGTTTTTGAGCTCGTGCAGCATATTGGATAAAGACATAGATACAAATCTGGACAAAGATGATATTTTTACAGACGAGCGTTTTGCCCAGGGTTTTCTGAACAGTACTTATCGGGAATTGATGAATGGTTTTAACAGACTTGACAATGCTATGTTCGCGTGTGCTTCGGACGAAGCAATATGTTCTTATTCGGGATCGGCTGTTCATGGATACAACAATGGGGCTATCACTCCTTTCTATAATCCGGAAGAAGAAGTTTGGAAAACAATGTACGCAGGTATCCGTAAGGCAAATGTGTTTTTGCGGGAGTTGGATACAACTATTAAAGATGCCGGCCTGATTGATAAAAACGAGCAATCGAAAGCTACTTATACACGTATGAGGGGGGAAGCTTTATTTCTGAGAGCTTTTTATCATTTTGAATTGGCTAAACGTTTTTCAAATATTCAGTTAATTGACAAAGTATTAACTGAAGAGGAAGCAATGTTTGTGAAACAATCTACATTTGCGGAAGCAATTGAATTTATAGTTAAGGACTGTGTGAATGCTGCAACTTATTTAGATAACTTTAATAAGGATGCAGCTGAATACGGACGGGCTACTTGTCTGTCTGCTTTAGCATTGAAATCCAGAGCCTTACTTTATCTTGCCAGTAAATTGAATAATCCTGCTGGAGATAAACAATTGTGGAAAGATGCAGCTGATGCCGCTAAAGAAATTATGGATATCCAAGTAAAAAATCCTTCTCGGGTTGGCTTGCTAAGTGCTTACTATTCTGTATTCACTACGCCTTATAATAATGAGATATTATTTGCTACCAGTTCGGAAAGTTCGAATGAAATAGAATTGTATAATAATCCGATCAGTTACGGTGGTAAAGGATATACTAATCCTACGCAGGAATTAGTAGATGCTTATGAAACGACAAAGGGATATCCTATTGATGACCCCCGTTCCGGATACAATCCAGAAAATCCCTATAAGAGCCGTGACCCACGTATGGAGTATACTATATCTTATAACGGATTGAAGTTTAGTGGTACTCCGATTGAAACTTTCGTTGGTGGTAAAGACGGATTGAACAAAACTCCTACAGCTACAAGAACGGGATATTATATGCGCAAGTTTATCGATCAGAACCTTGATCTCTCGAAAGACCAAAAGCGTCGTCGTCCATGGATATTATTTCGGTATGCAGAAATTTTACTGAATTATGCCGAAGCAATGAATGAATATTTGGAAGCTCCTGACCAATCGGTATACGATGCAGTAAATCAGATAAGAAAAAGGGCTAAAATTCCTCAGTTGAATATACGTATGGAATTGTCCAAAGAAGAGATGCGCGAACGTATCCGGAATGAACGGAGGGTGGAACTGGCTTTTGAAGAGCATCGTTTTTGGGATGTCCGGCGTTGGAATGAAGGGAATACTTATTTTAACCGGCCGATTCATGGCATGCGAATCACGGTGAATGGTGAAGAAATAGAATATGAACAGTTTGTGGTCGAAGAGCGGATGTTTGAAACAAAAATGAATTACTATCCTATTCCTCAGTCAGAACTACAGAAAAATGGAGGGTTGGTTCAGAATCCGGGATGGTAATAATGTATGTTGAATGAAATTTAATAAATAAAATATGAATCTGCAAAAAAGAATATGGATTATAAGCATGTCGATAGCCGCAGTGTTTATGTCTTCCTGTGAACGGGATTTGAATAAGGGTGTCGATTATTACTCTCCGCAGGCAGATATCGCTGTAGATACTTTTGAGGTGGACAGGGGAGAAACTATAGAGATAAAAGCATTGGTGAGGGACGATAGCGGCATTGCTTATCTGGCATTGGAATATGCGAACTGGAATCTGAAAGATGAACAATCTTTCGATGAAGGCAACAGGGCATCCGAATATGGATATGCATATAATGTAAAAGTTCCTTTGGATGCTTTATACGAATGGGAAGAAATATACACAAAGCACGATGGTACCCAATTTACCATTAAGCAACGTTATCATAAACTCTCTTTGACTTGTTATGACGGAGTTAAGAATAAGAATATTTTTTATTTCTATGTAAAAGTGAAGTAATATGCGAATAAAGTATAGATTGACAATACTGTTGTGTTATTTGTTTGCGGCGTTTCAGGTAAATGCCGATGAAAAAGAACCGGTGGATTACGTAAATTGTTTTATCGGAACATCCAACTCCCGATGGATGTTGGGGCCGTATGCACAGATGCCTTTCGGTATGGTACAAATAGGTCCGGATAATCAGGGAAACCGATGGATGGGAGGATATGAATATGCAATAAACAGCGTGTCGGCATTCAGTCATATACACGCCTGGACCATGGGCGGACTTTCTATGATGCCCGCTACTGCTGATTTCACAATTGAGAATCCCGGACCTGATTCTCCTTACAAGGGAGCTAATGCGGGATATCATTCCCGTATTCTGAAAGATACGGAAAAAGCATCTCCGGGATATTACGAAGTGGAGTTGTACGATCATCAGGTAAAGGCTGCAATGACGGCAACTACTCGTTGTAGTTTCCAAAAATACATTTTTCCGGATTGTGAAGATTCCCGAGTCTTAATAGATCTTTTGTTTCCTACCGAATGGGATTACGGATTCTCTGTGAAAGATGCAGTTATCGAGAAGATCAGTAATACCCGGATTGAAGGATATGCGAAATGCGTATCTGGAACTTGGAGTAGCTGGAATGATTGGACACTCTATTTCTCTATCCGTTTCAGTAAGCCGTTCGACTCTTTTAATGGTTGGAAAGATACGGAAATAATAGAGAATGTAGGCGAGATTTCCGGTTCAGGTGAGATGGGTGCTTACGTTACTTATAAAACAGCGGATAAAGAAGAGATTTTGGTACAGACCGGTTTATCGTTGGTTAGCATGGAAGGAGCCCGGTTGAATTTACAAGAGGAGGTGGCGGAACCCTTCGGATGGGATTTTGATGCCTGTGTAAATAATGCACGTCAAACCTGGAATAACCTGTTGGGAAAGGTCAAAGTAGAGGGCGGTACTGAACAGGACAAATGCAAGTTTTATACAAATCTGTATCGTGCGTATGCAGGTAAGCAAACCTGGAATGACATAGACGGAAAGTATAGGGATGCTTGTGAAAATATACGGCAGCTAAAACCGGGAGAGGCTGTCTATGGCGGTGATGCATTCTGGAATTCATATTGGAATCTGAACGGATTATGGTCTATTCTTTCTCCTGAGATTATAGATAATTGGGTTACGACCCAGCTAGAGATGTATAAGCATACGGGTTGGACCGGTAAAGGGCCGGCAGGTATCGAGTATTCCGGTATTATGGAAGGTTCGCATGAAGTAGCTTTGATGGTAGCTGCATATCAGAAAAAAATACGTAAGGACGGTGAAGATATTTATAAGGCTATTTATAAAATGGTTACCAACCCCGGTGGAGAACATCCTTGTGGAGGAACATACGGACAGATTGATCTGGATGCTTACATTAAGTATGGTTATATGCCGAGTGAGATCAATGTTGTGTCTAAAACACTGGATTATGCTTATGATGATTTTTGTGTAGCCCAACTGGCAAAAGCACTTGGGAAAAAGAAGGAAGCTGCTTTCTTGGAGACCCGCTCCATGAATTATAAAAATGTCTATCATCCGGAGTATAAATATGTATGTTGCAAAGATTCGTCCGGTAATTGGGACAATCAGTTTGATGTATTTTCGAATGTGGGATTTATTGAAGGTAATTCCTGGCAATATTCCTGGTATGTACCTCATGACATTGAAGGATTGATTGAGTTAATCGGTAAGGATAAAGCGTTGGAACGGTTGTCCGAAGGATTTGAAAAGTCACGGAAGCACAACTTTGCAGCGCATGTATTTGACCGTACGATGGGACAATCTGCCGAATTTTACATCAATCAGGGAAATGAAGTGAATATGAACTCCGCCTTTATATTCAATTATTTGGGTAAACCGGCTTTATGCCAGCAATATACGAGAGAGATACTTGATAGCTTTTACGGTGATTCTCTTTATAAAGGTTGGGAAGGTGATGAAGATGAAGGACAGATGGGGGGATGGTTTGTAATGTCCGCTATGGGGCTGTTCGAGATGGATGGGGGAGTAACTTCTGCTTCAGAACTTGATATTACTTCTCCTTTGTTCAATAAGATTACAATTACTCTTGATCCCCGATATTATACGGGCAAAGAGTTTGTTATTGAGGCTTTGAATAATTCACCTGAAAACCGTTACATCCGTAGTGCCCGGTTGAATGGTAAACTGCTGAAGAACTTTCGTATTCCATTCAGTGCGATTGCGAATGGTGGAAAGTTGGTTCTTGAAATGGGAAACAAACCTTTATAATTGGGAGAATTGATTTATGAAAGATTGGAGATTTATTGTTTGTTGTTTACTGTTTGCCACGATTACCGGTGGGTTATCTGCTGAGGCCGATAACAGATGGATGGGCGAAAGAAACCGGATTGTTGTGTTGGCTCGTTTTCTTGATGATCCGGATTTTGATGAATCCGGTAGTTATTATGAAGAGTTTTTCAATGGTGCCGGAGAGATGTCGGTCCAGTCTTATATACGTACTGTATCGAATGGTAAATTGAAGGTGAACACATCTGTTTTTCCTGTACCCGGTCAAGATACTTCGGAACGTTCTTATGAATTGAAATACTGTTTTTACTGTTACGACAGTACTTGGGCAAAGAGTTTCCCTGAATGCAGGGGAAAGGATATCAGCGCAGGGCTTGCAGATGTTTCTATCGGTTTTATTATAAAAGAACTGGCTGAAAAAATAGCGGCGAAGATTGATGGAGATGTTTATGATAAAGACGGTGACGGATATATCGATGATTTTGTAATCGTTTTCCGGGGAGGTGGCCGGGGAATGGATAAAGGAGTGCATTCTCCTCAGACTGGAGAGCTTTCCGACCGTTACATTCAGGCAAACGGAGATATTGAACTGGGTGGAAAGAAAATCAGAGACTATACGATTCTTTATGAGCGGAATTCTCTGGCTACCCATTGCCGCTATCTGTTGAATAAGCTGGGATTCCCTTATTTATACCGTTCCCGTTCAGAGTATCCCCGTCCGGTTGGCATGTGGGATGTAATGGATGGGCCTGGATTAACTCTCCCTTTGGTATACAATCGTTGGAAATATTCGGGTGGTATGTGGGCGGAAGAGATTCCGGCAGTCAGAAGTAACGTTACTTATACATTAAATTCTGCCAATAAACCGACAAATAATGCCTATAAAATTCTTACTGACGATCCGAATGAATTCTTTGTTCTGGAATACCGCAATAATCAGAATGTTTATGAACGCAATTTACCGGAATCCGGATTATTGATTTACCGGGTAAATACTACACAAAGCGGTTCTGTTGATCGGATTCCGGAATTTTATGTATTTCGCAAAGATGGCGGACTTAATGAGACAGGGGATTTGAATGCTGCCTTGTTCTCGGATGTAAATGGTCGAAATTTGTTTGATACAACTTCTAATCCGTATCCATTCATCAGTAACGGTGAATTGGCCGAAATTGTGATCTCAAATATTAAGGTAGAGGGAGAAACTCTGACTTTTACTACAGGGGATTTGCCCAGTTCAATAGAGGAAGTGAATTCTTCGGCCCAATTCAAGCTCTATTATAATCGTGATACCAAATTGTTGTCCGTGGTTGGTGATTGGGAAAATGTCTGTGTAAAAGGATTATCAGGGGTGGAATTAATATCTGAACAAATACCATTGGGCGGTGACTGCCATTCTGTTAGTTTATGCGGTTTACCAAAAGGGTTTTATTTGGTGGTTGTTAGCAAGGACGGCCATTCTGAAACTCGAAAGATACTGCTTTGAATTTATAAGCTATATTCAATCAGTAAATTATAAAAAATGTATGCTTTATGCTTCTGAAGTATTTTTTTAACAGTGCATACGAATTCATATTAAATTGATAATATCCAAATTGAAAAAATAAAGAGTTATTATGAGAAAGGTAATTTCCTTTTGTTTGTTGATCTGCTTTGTCGCTTCTTTGGCTTCTGCCAAAGTGGTATGGACGATTGGTCGTGGAGATAATTCCGGAGCCGATTTGGCGATGGGACCCTCTGAATATAAAAAATTCCTGGCAAATGATTTCGGGTATGAAGATCGTTATTATATCATCGGTACTTCAGTGGCTAAAAAGGATTTTCCTTATGTATTACCCGGCCCCGACGATACGTGGGGAGGAACATGGCATACTTCCGGTTGGAGAACGCATGAAACGAATATTTTATTTAATGTTGCAAAATTGCCGAAGAAAGGTGAATTTAAATTGATTGTCGACTTGGTAGATGCTAATCCGACCCGTTCACTAGTGAAAGTAACAGTAAATTCAGTAGAGAGAAAATTTGAGATAAAAGGCCACTCTAAAGAAGTACTTGAAGGCGATATGAAAGAAGCGAAAGAACAAATATTGGAGTTTCCCGTTAAAGCCACCGACTTGAAGGAAGGAGGGAATACTGTTAAGATTTCGATACTTGAGGGCGGCTGGATTGTATTCGATCAGATTCGCCTGGAAGGGAACAGTGATATATTGGGTGAAAATAATGAATTTGCTTTCCTGCGTAATGTATCATCTGCTACTTATGAAATAGAACAGAATGGAGTAAAATTTCAGCCTTTGTTAGTAGATGTAGAACATCTGAAAGGGCAACCGGAATTAATGGTAAAACTTGATGGAGTAGAAATCTTTACAGCCTTGTTGGATACTGCACGTTATATTTTTGAAGTTCCGATGCCTGCTGTCAAAAAGAATAAAAAGAGTGAGTATCAGGTTTTTGCGAATAATCAGTTGCTGGAGAAAGGTTCTGTAATTCGCTCTCCTCAAACTTTACAAACTTTTGCTGACTATGTAGATACGAAAATAGGTACGGCACATTCGCGTTGGATGATTGCTCCCGGTCCTTGGATGCCGTTTAGTATGGTAAAATTGAGTCCTGATAATCAAAATGGAGGTTGGCAAGCTGGTTATCAGCCTACATTCGAAACATTAGGTTGTTTCAGTCATATTCATGAATGGACAATGGGCGGGCTTGGAATAATGCCTACGAATGGTAAACTGTTTACGCAAGTAGGTGATCAGTTCCGGCCGGATGAGGGATATCGTTCGCGTATTGATAAAAAAAGTGAAGAAGCTCCTTTGGGCTATTATAAAGTATTTCTTACTGATACGGAAATTCTAGCAGAAGTAACCGCTACGGAAAGAGCTAGTTTTCAGAAGTATACTTTTCCGAAAGACCGGGATGGACGTGTTATGATAGATTTGCATATTCAGGCGGAATATGATTATAAACTTTCGGACGTTGAAGTAGAACAAGTAAGCGATTACAGAATTGAAGGATATTGCCATCAATATTCTCCTGGTGTATGGAGTAATGATGCTGATCAGGATTATGTGGTGAATTTTGTGATAGAGTTCGACGCTCCTATCAAGAAAATAGGCGGATGGAAAAATACACAACTCGTAGATTCGAATTGTATTTCTGGAAAAGATTTGAAAGATGCCGGTTTATATGTAGAGTTTGATACACGGACACATCCGGTAGTTCAGCTTCGTACTGGTATTTCGTTTGTCAGTATAGCTAATGCGTCAGAAAATCTGCAAAAAGAGATTACCGACCGCTTTGATTGGGATTTTAATGCTGTTGTGCAGAATCAGAAGAAAGTATGGAATGACATTCTGGACCGTTTAACTATAACAACGAATGATCGTATTGAAAAAGTACGTTTCTATACAAATATGTACAGGGCACTTTGTCGTAATCTTTTTAGTGATATAAACGGTGAATGGATGTCTCCTGATGAAAAAGTGCGTAAGTTTACTAATCCGGAACATGCTGCTTTAGGATGTGATGCTTTTTGGAATTCGTTTTGGAACTTGAATCCATTCTGGAATCTTGTAACTCCGGAATGGAGTTCTAAGTGGGTGAACTCGCAACTGGCGATGTATGATTCAAACGGTTGGCTGGCCAAAGGTCCTGCCGGAATGGAGTATATCCCGGTGATGGTGGCTGAACATGAGATTCCTCTGATTGTAGCGGCATATCAGATGGGAATCCGTGATTTTGATTCGGAGAAAGCTTTCGAGGCTATGAAGAAGATGCAGACCACTCCTGCCACGCATGTTGCAGGTGGGTTTGCCGGGAATCGTGATTTGATTCCTTATCTCCAGTATAAATATGTACCTATTGAAAAAGGACGTTTCTCAAATACCTTAGAATACTCATATGATGATTGGACGGTTGGACAAATGGCTAAAGCATTGGGTAAATATACGGAGTATGATACTTTTAACGAACGTGGTTACTGGTGGAAAAATGCCATTAATCCCGAGAATGGGTTTGCGCATATGCGTGATACTGCCGGTAACTTTATATCTGACTTTGATCCGTTTCAATCGGGGCGTGATCATCATTATGTGGAAGGTAATTCTTGGCAGTTGAGTTTCTTTGTTCCTCAAGATGTTCCAGCTCTGATTAATATGTTAGGTGAGAAAAAATTTGTTGATCGTCTGAACTGGGGATTTGAAGCAAGTGAACCTTGGAGATACAATGCTCCGAATGATCAGTATTGGGATTATCCGGTAGTGCAAGGTAACCAGCAATCTATGCACTTTGCTTTCTTGTTTAATTGGGCAAATAAACCTTGGTTAACTCAGAAATGGTCTCGTTCTATCATCGATAACTATTATGGTTCCGGTATTGCCAATGCATATTTGGGCGATGAAGACCAGGGGCAAATGAGTTCATGGTTTGTGATGGCTACATTAGGGCTCTTCCAAACTGATGGAGGATGCCGTGTTGATCCCATTTACGAGATAACCAGTCCTCTTTATGAAAAAGTAGTAATCGACTTGGGCGAGCGCTATAATCGTGGCAAAACTTTTACAATTGAAGCCCGTAATGTATCCAGGAGTAATAAATATATTCAAAGTGCTACTTTGAACGGAAAAGAATTGGAACAATTTTATTTTCCGGCCTCAGAACTACTCAAGGGGGGAGAGTTAATTCTGGAAATGGGAGACAAACCAAATACTTCCTGGGGAGTAATTGAACCCTGTAAAAAATAAATGATATGATTATCCGCTTGTAGATTATTATTTGGCCTTCTAATAATGAGTTAAATTTTAATGAATCTATCAATTAATAAATAAATGATGAAGAAATTGATTTATATGCTGCTTGCTTTTTTCTGTTCGTTGTCGTTAAGTGCGGCTGGAACTGAAAATATTATTCCATTTGTCAGCGTGTCTGCTAGTAACTCGGATGGTATCATGCTGTCTGGCAATTTGGTGAACTTTTCGGGTATGTCGGAGAAATCTTTGGATGCTACGCATGACGATGCTGCCGATGGCTCTACCATGTGGTGTAGTCGGTCGGGAGTGTTGGGAGATGTGAAGCTGACATTCGATTTAAAGAAATCCTATCGTTTGCAGGGATTGTATATCTGGAATTTCAACCGACCCGGCAATTTGAACAAGGGGGTGAAGAATATGCGAATAGAATATTCCGATGACTATACCAATTGGACAGAATTGGCTGCTCCCGAAAATCCCGGTTACGTGGTTGATGCAAACTATCCGTTCCAGTTAGCACAGGCCTCCGGAATTGACGGACTGAATGCTACCAATCTGAATGATGGAAAGAATACTCCGATCCGTCTATCGGGTATTCAGGCTCGTTATGTACGTCTTCAGATTGCTAAAACTATTGGTAATGGTAATTGGGGAGGTAATGCTTTCGGATTGAGTGAGGTTTTGTTTACAACTGATGAGGAGGTCAGTGATGCTTTGAATGTTACAGTCGATTTCGGGAAAATAAATAATACTTGCGGTAATATGTTATTTGGTGGATGCCAGAACCCTTCTTTACCCCATTCGCGTAAGATATTGCCTCAGTTGACAGAGGCCGGGTTCAATTGTATTCGTTGTGATATGTGGCTTGAGAAAATTTTGCCTTCCAATATAACTTATCAAGACTATATTAATAATGTAAATGATGTGCAGAATCCGGATACCTGGGACTTCTCGGACCTGGAACTGGCTGTTCGTGCCAAGAAGAGCGGGATGAAAGTAATGATGATTATTGCTTATTGTCCGGGATGGTTAGCATACAACGGAACCAGTAAAGGGGTACCGATGGATTTGGATGTTTATGCAGATATTGTTCGTAAAGTATATAGCCGTTACTACAAATATATAGACTGGGTAGAGGTCTATAATGAGCCGGGTTATTTCATGACGATTGATAAGAGCCCGTATGCATCGGCAGGAGCAGCTTTGGCGGATATTTATATGACTTGTGTAAAAGTAGTAAGGGAGATTACTCCCGATATGCCGATGGGAGGAACTTCTGTTGTGACTCATTCGGATGGTGGAGTCGGTGGCAGTACGAATCGTGATTTTTTTGCCGACATACGTATTAATAAGGATAACTTCAATTTCTATTCTCATCATGTATATGGCGATTATGGCATTCCTACAGAGCAAGAGACTGTAACAAGGGTAAAGGGACAGTTGGCAAAATTCGGCTATGGTGATTTACCGGTTTATTTCACAGAATGGAGTACATCTATTAGCAATGCTGCGGATTCGGTAACTTATATCGGAACAAAATCACATCTGTTTGTCGGGAATTGTTTGGTAAACTGGATGCGCGACGGTCTGGCGGGAGCTATGCATTGGAACTATTTACAGGCAATTGCAGAAAACGGAACGACTGAACAAGGCATTTCAGCAGATGCACACGGGCTTTATGCATGGGATGTACGCAATAAAAAAGGAAGATTACTGCCTAAAGCGTATGTATTCAGATTATTGTCGAAAACACTTGGACTCGGTATAGGTGAAAATCGGGTTGTGGAGACTGATTATACAGAAGCTGAGGAGTACTTGAATGTGGTTTCATTAATTAATAATAATGGTGAGGCCTGTACGGTTATAGTCAATAAATATCAGTATCCTGTTAAGATTGCTCTTTTTTCGGAAGCGGACTATTCAAAGATTGAAAAATATACGGTGACTTATACGGAAAGAGGAATGAATGGTGCAGAAACCGCTTTTTCTAATAAAAAAAGCCTCATAATACTGGCGCCAAACTCGGTGACAGGTATAAAATATATAAAATAAGCCGGTTGTTACCAATTAGCGAGTGAATGTTACTAGCGTGAATCCCGCTTTTTAGACTCCTCGCTAACTTGCGGTCGTTTTCAAAACAGATTGTATAACTTTAAATAACTTTATCATGAAAAGGAAAATTATTACTTTATGTACGGCAGTGTTTGCATTGGGGGTTAATGCACAAATTTCTACTCCTCTGTGGGAGGACTTTGAAGGTAGTTCTTTAGTATTAGAGAATATTTCTTATGAAGGAACGGGAGAAGAGAGGATAGGTGTTGAAGATAATCCTCAGAAGAACAGTATTAATAAATCGGAAAAGTGTTATGCGATTACTGCTACCAACCAGCATGATTGGTGGCATAAAGTAAATATGTTACCGGCCGAAGGCGTGTATTTCAAACCTGCGTCGGATAAGCACGTTTATCTTCATTTTAAAATGTATCGCACAAGAATCGGGGGGGCAAGTGAAATACATATATATGACGAAAGCGGTGTTAATCAGTTACATCAATTGATGTTCAACAATACAAAGGCAAACTCCTGGGAGGATATTGTAATTGATTTGTCGGAGTATTTGAAGAATGCTAAAGGTATTGGGAAGATAATGATACAGCCGGAGTTACAATGGGGTGGTCCGGGAGCTGTACCCGAAACAAAGTATTTATTTGATGATTTCCAATTGTTGGATACCTTCTATCCGGATGGAGCAAATAAACTTGAAATTACTGACATTGTGAACTTCGATGACCCTGATATGACAGCTACGAATTTGTTGGATTGGACTCTGTTTGATCCGAATGCTTCTTGTTCGATAGTAGATAATCCGGCTTCAGAATCTGTAAATCTGACTAAGAAAGCGTTGTGCTATAATAAACCTGCTTCTGCTACATGGTGGCATGCTTTGCAATTGCCGATTAATGGTTATGTTAAGGCATCTTATCCGAATACAAATCTTCACATTATGATGTATACGGGTGGACAAACAGTCAGAGTTATTGTTAAGGATCATATGGGTAATCAGGCTAGATCTGAATATATGCCTTATGATGCAAATGCTTGGGAAGATTTTGTTATGGATATATCCGAACTGAAAGGTGAATCGATTGCTGCTATCGAATTTCTATTCGGATTCAATGGCGAAGATAATTGGGATAATCCTGCCGGTAAGTTCTATATCGATGAAATCGTGTTGAATGATGAATTTGATGGACGTGAAGAGGTCTCAACCGGCTTGCAGAATGTGAATGATACTGAAACAGCGGTAAGGATTTATTCGGTAGATGGAACTATTTATGCAAAAGGTAACGGTTTAAACAAGGTAAATGTATATTCGGTGGATGGAATAGCGGTTGGTGAGAAAATCGGAGATATAAATGAAGCTTCTGTTATATTGCCCCGTGGCATGTATGTAGTGAAAGCACAGACTGTAAATGGTGATGTAGTGACACGAAAGATTGTAAATGAATAATATAGGTTAATCAATAGGTATTATACTCCCTGATGCATTAATGTGGAAATATTTATGTATCGGGGAGTTATTGTTTGTTTTAAAATATAGGAGAGAATGAAGATTATATATATTGTATTATGTATGCTTGGTATATCTGCATCTGCACAGCAGAAAGAGTATGAAAATCCTCGTATAACCGGGATAAACAGAGAAGACGGACGTGCTACGTTTTGGTATTATTCGGATAGAAATGAAGCATTGAGAGGGGGATATGAGAATGCTCCGGATAATATATTGCTGAATGGTAAATGGAAATTCCATTTTTGCGACAAACCTACCGAACGTTTGGCTGACTTTTATCAGATGGACTTTGATGTGTCTCAGTGGGATGATATTGATGTACCAGGTAGTTGGCCTTTACAAGGGTATGATAAACCTTTGTATATGAATCATCCTTACGAATTTAATTATGTGAATCCTTATCCGTATCGTGTTCCTACGGAATGGAATCCTGTAGGAGCATTCCGGCGTACAATTCATGTACCTTTGGCATGGAAGAACAAACGTGTGGTACTTCATTTGGGAGCTGTCAAGTCTGCTTTTTATATTTGGGTGAATGGGCAAAAGGTTGGGTATTCTCAGGATTCTAAGATGCAGGCGGAGTTTGATGTAACTTCTTACATACAATATGGGAAAGAGAATGTGATAGCTCTTGAAGTCTATCGCTTTTCCATTGGTTCTTATTTGGAATGCCAGGACTTTTGGCGATTGGCGGGTATAAAAAGAGATGTATGGTTATATGCTACATCTCCGGTGTTTCTAAAAGATTTCTTTGTTATAGGAGATTTGGATAAACAATACAAGAACGGTCTGTTGGAATTGAACTATACGCTAAAAAATACTCAGGCACGGAAAACCTCGGTTAATGTCTCTTTCTCTTTAGTTAATAAAGAGAATAAAGAAGTCTGGGGAGAAAAACAAACCATTACCTTGTCCGGATTGAAAGAACAAAATATGAATTTGGAAAAGGTAATTGAGAACTGTACACACTGGACTGCTGAAACACCGTATTTATATACATTATTAATTGGGATAGAGGAGATAGATGGTAAAACCACGTATAGCTCATGTAAAGTAGGATTTCGTAAAGTCGAAATAAAGAATGCACAGCTTTTGGTAAATGGGGTTCCTATCTATATAAAAGGAGCTAACCGACATGAACATCATCCTAAATATGGACATTATATTCCTCGTGAAACAATGGAGAAGGATATTGAGTTGATGAAACAATTTAATATCAATGCGATTCGTACCTGTCATTATCCGTGCGATCCCTATTTCTATGAGCTGTGTGATAAATATGGGATATATGTAGTTGATGAGGCTAATATTGAATCGCATGGCTTGGGAGCGGCTTTACAGAATGTAATAGATCCTCAAAAACACATAGCCTGTGATCCCGAATGGACAGATATTCATTTGGATCGTATGAATCGTATGTTTCAGAGAGATAAAAACCATCCTTCAGTTATTATCTGGTCTATGGGTAATGAATGTGGTGACGGCCTCAATTTTATCGAAGGTTATAAAATGCTGAAAACACTTGATAAGAGTCGGTTGGTACAGTTTGAGCAGGCAGGGACTTTACCGCATACGGATATTTATTGTCCCATGTATATGAAAGGAGAGATTATGAAGAACTATGCCTTGTCGCCCGATACTCGTATGCCTCTCATTCAATGTGAGTATGCACATTCTATGGGTAATAGTCTTGGGAATTTTCAGGATTACTGGGATCTGATAGAGACTTATCCGGTGTTACAAGGTGGTTTTGTATGGGATTTTGTAGATCAGGGAATGGATGCGTATCGTAATGGGGTACATTACTATGAGTACGGAGGTGGATTTGGTCAGGAAAAGATTCGTAATGATGGGGCATTTTGTATTAATGGATTGTTTTCTCCGGATAGAAAACCTAATCCCCATGCGTATGAGGCTAGGAAAGTTTTACAAAGCTTGCGCGTACGGCGTAGTAAATTGGGAGAGAAGATGTTTGAAGTGACAAATACGTTTTCATTTACCAATGCTGATAAATATCAGTTGGTGTGGAATGTTTTGCAGGATGGGAACGTAGTAGAAAGTGGTAGTATACCGTTTGCATTAACGCCTCGCGCAACTGGCTTGTTGACTATACCCTATCAAACGATTCTTTCTGATCAATATGAATACTTTTTGAATGTCGAATTCAAGCAAAAGGAAGCAGACGGTTTGTTGCCTAAGGGTTGGACAGTCGCTTATGATCAGATTCCATTGAACCGTTCGGCTAAAAAAATGACCGTTGATACGCTAAGCCAAACATTGACTTATTGGGAGAATGATACTGTGATCGGTATAAAAGGAGAACGTGGGCTGAATTTGCTTTTTGATAAACAAAAAGGTGGATTGAAATCTTTGCAATATGAGAATTTTGACTATCTGAAATCTTCCCTTCTACCCGATTTTTGGCGTGTTAATACAGATAATGATGACTGGGATAGTGAGAACAATGTCTGGAAAGATGCAGCTTCTAAAATGAAAGTATTACAGGTTACAGCAGAACCTGTTGCTGCTGTGTCTAAGAGAATAAAGCAATATGGTCAGATAAAGGTACATATTAAAACTCAATTTACTGTTTCGGATAAACCCCAGCACACTATTTTCTTTGATACGGATTACACAGTGTATGCTGATGGTACGATACGAGTAGATAACTATTTTACACCGAATTATTATAATGGAGAATCCAATATGTCCATTCCCCGGATAGGACAGGTTGCCAATATAAATTCAGAACTTTCATTGGCACAATGGTATGGACGTGGTCCTTGGGAGAACTATTCGGATCGTAAAACTGCTGCATTAGTAGGAAGATATGAGATACCGGTTTATGAACTTCCTTATAACTATATCCGTCCGCAAGAGAATGGGTATCGTACAGATGTTCGTTGGTTGCAATTAAAGAGTCCCAATGGACATGTTTTGAAAGTAACAGGTGAACCAATATTCTGTTTTAATATTCAGTTTACGGGACAGAACGGATATTTTACTAAAGAAGGTACACGGATGCGTTCGTCAGTAGATATGGTAGAAGAGAAAGATTATTATCTGAATATTGATTATGCACAAAAAGGAGTAGGCGGTGATAATTCTTGGGGAAAGCCTGTACATTCCGAATATTTGGTTCTGTTGAGATATCATGCTTATAGCTTTTGGCTACAACCGGAGTTGTTATCTTTTTAAGGTTATCACCCTTTCAGCGCATAAGAAGTCTTTTATTGGATAGCTATTTTCTGTAAGTTTCTATTCCAGTATTATAAAGTCTCAGCCTTATTATAAAAAAGAAGAGGAGAAAGCTATCATAACTTTCTCCTCTTCTTTTTTATATAAGTTGTCTGTTATTATTCTACAGCAACAGTCGCAGTTTCTGCCGTTTCTTTCTTTTTACTCATCATTGTATAGGCAATAGGAGAAGCAATGAACAGAGAAGACAGTGTACCGATAACAACACCCAGAATCATTGCGAATGCGAAGCTGCGGATAGAGTCACCGCCCAGGATGAAGATACACAGCAACACGATCAATGTACTCAATGAAGTATTAATAGTACGGGCCAATGTTGTATTCAGTGAGTCATTGAACAGCAAACGTTTGTTACGTTTCGGATACAAATTGAAGAACTCACGCACACGGTCAAAGATTACCACCTTATCATTGATAGAGTAACCGATAGCTGTCAGGATAGCACCAATAAATGTCTGGTCAATTTCCAGTGAGAACGGAACCAATCCCCACAACAGCGAATAAGCACCGATAATCATCACAGTATCGCATGTCAATGCTACCACAGAACCCACACTATAAGCAATATTGCGGAAGCGAAGCAGGATATACAGACCGATAGCAATCAGAGCCAGAACAACAGACCAGATAGCAGATGTTTTGATATCGTCTGCAATACTCGGACCTACCTTTTGTGAACTGACAATACTACCACCTGTATGGTTGTCACGGTCAATGAAAGTTGCTAATGAAATGTTTTGAGTTAACAATGGTTTCAGTGT
This sequence comes from Bacteroides mucinivorans, assembly GCF_034654355.2. Lineage (NCBI taxonomy): Bacteria > Pseudomonadati > Bacteroidota > Bacteroidia > Bacteroidales > Bacteroidaceae > Bacteroides > Bacteroides mucinivorans. The sequence continues at coordinate 456,288 of NZ_CP178179.1, forward strand.
TTCGTACAGATATGCCTCAATCTCAGAATCTACATTATTACCTTCTTCTTCGATGCGGTAGTTAGTACTGATACGAACGGTTTTCTTGTCAGTACCGATAGAGATTACACTTACATTGGCATCACCGAATTTACTTGCAATCAATTCACGTACCTGTTCCGGTTCTACTTGTTGTTCAAACTGCACCTTGAAGTTACGTCCACCGGTGAAGTCGATACTCTGACTCAAACCACGGATTGCGAATGAAGCAATACATACCAGAATGATAACACCTGTGATTATGAAGTAACGTTTATTGTTCTTCATGAAGTCGAAATGAGTATTTACCAGCAGATTCTTAGAGATTGCAGAGGTAAATGTCAGATTCAACAACTTGTCTTTATTCATGAAGTGTTCGTAAACGATACGAGTCATGAATACTGCTGTAAAGAATGAGCAGAGGATACCGATAATCAAGGTAGTGGCAAAACCACGGATAGGACCTGTACCAAAGTTAAACAGGATAATACCGGTGATGATTGAAGTTAAGTTGGAGTCGAAAATTGCAGAGAATGCATTTGAGTAACCATCGGCTAATGCTTTCTTTACACCTTTACCACTACGCAACTCTTCTTTCGTACGTTCATAGATAAGTACGTTTGCATCTACTGCCATACCGAGTGAAAGCACCATACCGGCAATACCCGACATTGTCAGTGCTGCCTGGAAGGATGAAAGAATACCCAGCGTGAAGAAGAAATTGAGGAACAATGCACCATTAGCAATCATGCCCGGGATAAATCCGTACATAGCACACATGTAAATCATTAGCAGGATAAGTGCCACAACGAATGAGAATACACCTGCGTTGATAGATTCCTGACCTAATGACGGACCTACGATATCTTCCTGTACAATGTGTGCAGGAGCAGGCATCTTACCTGACTTCAAAACGTTTGCTAAGTCTTTTGATTGTTCCGGAGTAAAGTTACCTGTGATGATTGAGTTACCACCTGTGATTTCTGTACTTACGTTCGGAGCAGAGTATACATAATTATCAAGTACGATAGCAATGGAACGTCCAATATTTTGCTTGGTCAATTGTGCCCAACGGCGTGCACCGTCAGAGTTCATAGACATGCTTACAGACGGTTTACCGTGTTGATCGTAATCGTCTTTTGCATCTGTTACTACATCACCTTCAAGTGGAGCTTTGCCATTACGTTCTGTAGATTTGATAGCATACAATTCGAAAATTTGTCCTTTCGGAGCGAAGTCAGCTGCAGCAACACCCCATTTTAAGCGCAAGTCTTTGGGAAGTTCAGCCATTACTTCTTTCATGGAGAGGTATCTGTTTATCTCAGCAGTGTCTTTATGATTGGCGTAACCAATGATAGGACCCTGACCGCTTGTATTCAACTGCAAAATAGCCAACAATGGATGCTCTTTCTTGATTTGCTCCATGTTGCTGGAAGCTTCTTGCTTGTCACCTTTCAGTGTGGCCTTAATACTGTCAGTAACGCTAATGGCTTTTGCAGGAGCTGCTTCTGCTACAACTTCTTCTGTAACGGTTGTGGTAGTATCGGTTACTACAGAGCTTGCCAAAACATTACGTATTCTGCTGTCTACAGCTTCCATAACAGGCAATACTTCTTTGGCTGTATATGTTTCCCAAAATTCCAGGTTGGCAGAACCTTGAAGAAGTTTTCTCACACGTTCCGGCTCTTTGATACCCGGAAGTTCTACCATGATGCGTCCCATTTTATCTTCGAGGCTTTGGATATTGGGTTGAACCACACCAAAACGGTCGATACGGGTACGGAGTACGTTATAAGAGTTCTCTACGGCTGCTTTTACCTCAGAACGTAATACTTTCTCTACTTCAGCATCAGATGATTTCTGGTTAACTTTGTCTTTCAACTGTTGTGTCGCGAAAAGTTCAGAAAGTTTGGCGTCCGGTGCTATTCTGCGATATTCCTTAACGAATAGGGTGATCACATCGTCCTGGCTGTTGACAGCTTGTTTGGCAGCAGTTGCCAATGCCTGATTGAAGTTTTCATCAGGTTTGTTGTCAGCCAGTGCTTTAATAACATCAGGTACCGATACTTCAAGGATGACGTTCATACCACCTTTAAGGTCCAGACCTAAACTAATCTCCATTTCACGACATTGTTTCAGCGTGTAATTCCACTTCCATATTTTCCAGACTGGCTCATTAGCGAGAGAGTCCAGGTATTCTTGTTCTACTTTAGCATTGCCATTCGCTACTTCTTTTGCCTTATTAGTATAGTGGCGGGTAACGAAGGAAAAAGAGAGGTAGAACACGCATACCAGCGTGAGAAGTACCGCAAAAACTTTTACAAATCCTTTGTTTTGCATTTTACTTTTAATTTATTATGATTACTTTTTAATTTAATTCTGTCGCATATAAGGCTGCAAATATAGTTTTTTTTTCACATTCAGTGGTAATTAGGAGTCAAATATTTGAGGTTTAGGGCACATTTTGCTCCTAATGTAGAAATTTATCCGGGAGAAACAAAATATCCCCGGAGGATTCTGAATTACCTCAGGGGATATTAAAGTTTACTTGAAGTTAAAAAAGCTCAGTATTCAGCTTGTTATTTTTAACCTTAGATTATTTTTCATTACTTCATACCTCTGTTTTTCAACATCGGTTCCAGTTGTGGCTCTGTTCCGCGGAAGTTTTTATAGAGTACCATCGGATCTTCACTGTTTCCTTTTTCAAGTACGTTGTGGCGGAACAAATTAGCTGTTGTTTTATCAAAGATACCATTCTCTTTGAAGGCTTCAAAGGCATCATTGTCCAAAACGTTGGCCCAGAGGTAACTATAGTAACCAGCGGCATATCCGCCAATGATGTGGTTGAAATACGTTGTGCGATAACGTGGTGCTATTTCAGGAATAAGTCCGAGCTTATCCATTGCTTCTTTTTCATAGGAAATTACATCCAGATTCTTTACATCAGTAAGGTTGTGAAGATTCATGTCTAAGATAGCAGCTGCGAGTAATTCTGTTGTCATGAATCCCTGGTTGAAGGTCTTTTGTTTCAGAATCTTGTCGATGATTGAATCAGGAATGATTTCGCCGGTTTGGTAATGTTTTGCATACATCTTCAGTACTTCTGGTTCGGTAGCCCAGTGTTCATTGATTTGTGAAGGAAGTTCTACAAAATCGCGTACAACATTGGTTCCTGAGATACCTTGGTAATTACATTTGGTCAGTAGGCCATGAAGCCCGTGTCCGAATTCATGAAAGAGTGTTTCTACTTCGTCCATGGTAAGCAATGATGGGGTATTACCTACAGGTTTAGTGAAGCTGGCAACATTACAAACCAGTGGACGGATGTCCCCTTTTTGTTCGCGATAATTACTCATCCATGCACCACCGCTCTTTCCGGGACGGGGATAATAGTCTACATAGAAGATACCCAGTTGGGAGCCATCTGCGTCTTTTACTTCAAATACTTCCACATCGGGATGATATACAGGAATATTTGATAATTTGGTCAGAGTGATGCCATATAGCTTATTAGCTACTGCGAAAGCACCTTCACGTACATTTTCCAGTTTGAAATAAGGTTTGGTTTCTTCTTCATCCAGGTTGTATTTTTCTTTGCGGAGTTTTTCGGTATAATACCACCAGTCCCAAGGCGCTAACTTTTCACCTTTACCTTCTTTATCCATTAGCTTTTGCAATTCAGCAGCTTCTGCTTTAGCTTTAGGGAGCGAATAGCTCCATAAGTTATTGAGGAAGTCCATAACAGTGGCTGAATTTTTAGCCATTGTATTATCCAGAACGAAGTTTGAATAACAGTCAAAACCGAGTAAATTGGCTTTTTCAAGACGGAGGCTAACTATTTTGGTAATTATCTCTTTGTTGTCGTTTTTGTCATTGTTATTGCCACGGTTTATATAGGCTTGGTATATTTTCTCACGAAGTGGGCGATTTTCTGAATATTGGAGAAAAGGCAGGCGGCTGGCATTGTGTAATGTAAACAACCATTTTCCTTCTTGTCCGGCAGTTTTTGCCTCTTCGGCTGCACTTTGGCGGAACCATTCGGGTAAGCCGGCAAGATCTTCTTCCTTATCTACGAATAACTGGAAGGTATTATTCTCATTCAGGATATTGTTGCTGAATGTGATGCCAAGAGTAGAAAGTTCCTTATTGACTTCGCGTAAGCGCGCTTGTTTCTCAGCAGAAAGATTAGCTCCTGACCGTACAAAGCTTTTATAGGTTTTGTCCAGCAGGCGTTCTTGCTCTGTAGTGAGATGCAGGTCGTTCTTTTGTTGATATACGTTATTTACTTTTGCGAATAGCTCTTGGTTGAGGGAAATGTTATCACTATGTTCAGAGAGTACCGGAGCCATTTTTATAGATAATTCGGTCAGTTCATCTGTTGTTTCTGCATCGGTCATATTGAAAAAGATAGCACTGACACGATCCAGAATAGGCGAACTGTTATCCAGCGCTACAATTGTGTTTTCAAATGTAGGCGCTTCCGGATTTTCGATAATGGCTTTGATATTTTGATTTTGCTCTTCTATTCCTTTCAGAAAAGCGGGTTCGTAATGTTCCAGTTTGATTTTATCGAAAGCCGGAACACCATACTCGGTTTGAAACTCGGTAAAGAACGGATTATTATCCGTTTTTGTAGCACAGGAGTACATCATACAACTTGCAGCTAAAATGATTACTGTTTTCTTTATTTCCATAGGTATTGCTATTGGGTATTGTCATTCGTTTCATTGGTTATGGATTTATCGTTTGGTGATGTAACACCAGATGGGATAATGATCAGAATCTTTGATAGAACGGTCTACTGTGCAGTTATAGGCTTTTAGATTCTTACTGATAAGAATATTGTCTATCCTGAAATAGAATTTATTCTGATTATAAGAGATGCCCAATCCTTGTCCGGATTCGGTGAAGGCATCGTCCAGATTTTCTGCGATAACCCGGTGAGTATAAGAGATAGCAGTGTCATTAAAGTCGCCACATACGATGATATACGGATGGCGAGATTTGGCTATTTCGGCTGCAATGACGTCCGCCTGTTTAGAACGGATAGCAGATGCTTCTGCCAGTTTACCAACCAGATGGCGGGTGCCGCTTTTCACTTTATGGGCGTTTGGGTCTTTCAGCATTTCTTCATATACAACTTTGTCTTCCTTGGTCAGTTTGTTCGATTCCAGATGGTTGTTAATGAGGGTGATTGTATCTCCGTTAACTTTCAATTCATAAATTGCAGAACCATTATAACTACTTTCATATTGCAGTTCTCGTGCTGAAAGGATAGGATATTTTGAATAGATGGCTATCCGGTTATTGCTGATTTCTTTACCTACACGTTGAATATGCCGGTAAGGATAAGCTTTCATACCCTTTTCTACTTCTTTTGCATTCAGGTGTATCTTGGCTGTTGAAGAAACATTGTGCTCTTGCAGGCAAACGATATCGGCATTATTGGCGCGGATATATTCGAGTACAGGGTTTTTGCCATTCTCTTTTTCCATGTTTCCAAAAGACATGATATTGTAGGAAAGTATTTTAATACTCCCTTCGGGAATATCTGATGTATGGATATTAATAGGGAAATACGTCCGGATCTGAGGATAGCAGAAGGCAAAGCCGAGAATGGGCAGAAGTGCAAACTTGTAACGCACCATCAGCCAAAAGATGAGAAAACAGAGGTTGATGACCAGAAATATGGGAAAAGTGAGTCCCATACACGACTCAACCGGATGCACCACAGGGTGAATATACGGACTATAAGCTGTTAATAAAAGAATCCCGACAAAGAATGCGTTGACAGCTAAAATCAGATAAGTGAAGACTTTTCCGATGTGTTTCATGCTTTATTTTTTGCTTGCATCAAAAAGACTTTTTTTCTCTGCGGTAGTGAGACTCTCGTATCCTGATTTCTTTAATTTATCGAGTATACGGTCTACTTCGTCCGACTGAGCTTTTTTGCGGGCATTGTAGTCGTAGTCTTGTTCACGGCTGTAATTGCCATAGTGAACCTTCATCTTGGGCTTACGCTTCCAGGTCTTTTTATCGAACAAAGAAGAAATGCCATCCAATATTTTATTAATCCAGGCTGTAATATCTGTACCTTTGCTAAGGCTGGCAGCAAACCAAAGTCCGGCCAATGCTCCGCCCAGGTGAGCGATATGTCCGCCTGCATTACTGGAAGTGATAAACAGCAAGTCTGTGAGTACTACGATCAGAGCTAAATATTTTAAGCGGATAGTACCGAAGAGAAAAAGGCGTACCGGGTAGTTAGGTTCCCGATAAGCAGTTGCCACTACGATCGCAAGTACGGAGGCAGAAGCTCCCACTAAAGTTGATATTTCTACCATTGGGTAGAAGTAGGGGAAAATATTGTAGGAAATCATGTATAACAATCCACCGCAGATTCCTCCCAGAATATACAGTCCGCGCAAATGCTTTCCCGAGAAAAAGTAGAGGAACAATTGTCCGAACCAGTAGAGCCAAAGCATATTGAACAGGATATGCATGAAACCTGCATGCATAAACATATACGTAAACAAGGACCAGGGCTGGAAGATAAACCGGGTGAAGGAAGCCGGAAGTGCCAGCAGTTCAAATATACCGTCTGCACTCCTATTAAAAAGTAACAGAAAGATATTAATCAATGTAGTTGCTACAAAAACTCCTACGTTGATGTATATCAGTTGGATAAAGACGTTTCCTCTTCGGAAAGCTTCTTTTAAATCAGCTATAATATGTGCCATGATCGTTATTCTTTTTTCTCCAGTACATAATCAGAATAAATCCGAATATCATTCCTCCCAAATGGGCAAAATGTGCTACGTTATCATTGGGGTTATTGGCGAATCCCGAGTACAGCTCAATTAGAGCATATCCGATGACAAAGTATTTGGCTTTGATGGGGAACGGAAGTGGGAAGATAAACAATTGCTGATTTGGAAATAGCATTCCGAATGCAAGCAGAATTGCATATACGGCTCCCGAAGCTCCTACGGTATTCATCATGTTCAGATACTCACTCATCGGTATGGTCCCGCTAATGGTTTGAACCATAGTATATCCGGATAATACGGTTTTATATTCAACAAATTGTATAATCTCCTGTATAAGTCCTGCCCCGATACCACAAGCAATATAGTAAAAGAGAAAACGTTTGGGACCCCACACTTGTTCGAGGATACGACCGAACATCCACACGGCAAACATGTTAAAAAAGAGATGTGTGAATCCTCCGTGCATGAACATATAGGTGATTAACTGTGCAGGGTTAAAACTGTCGGCCATGAAGAAATGCAAACCCAGATAATCCGCGAGATCTATACCATAACTTTGAGCTACGATGGTTCCTAAATAAAGCAGTACATTGATAATTATCAGGTTTTTAGTAATTGTAGGCATCATATGTTTGAATTTCTTTTTATGCTAAATAATTAAGTAATGGTCGCAAAAGTACGAATAAATTCTGTTTTAAAACAGAAAAAGTGGTCGCTATTAGTTCTTTTTCAGCAAATTGCTGTGTTTTTTGGATGTTTTTATTTGATATATTGTTTTGTTACTCTATATTTGTGAGGAATTTACGTCTATCTTTTGTGTAACATATATATTAATTAATCATTTACGAATTATGAATAAGGCTGAACTTATTAATGCTATCGCAGCAGAGTCGGGCTTGAGCAAAGCAGATTCTAAAAAAGCACTTGAGGCTTTTGTGTCTTCAGTAACGAATGCTCTGAAGGGTGGTGACAAAGTTTCTTTGGTTGGTTTTGGAACTTTTGCAGTGACTGAAAGAGCTGAAAGAACCGGTATTAATCCATCTACGAAACAGGCTATCACTATCCCGGCAAAGAAAGTTGCTAAGTTTAAAGCAGGTGCAGAATTGTCTGAAGCTGTTGAATAAGCTATATAGTTGAAAGATTTACAAAAAAGGAGGCGTGCTAACGCCTCCTTTTTTGTATCTTTGCGCGCAGAAAAAAAATGTAACCTATGAATATAGAGAATAAACTTGTGGATTCCGTAATAAACGGACTGAAAGCCCTTTACGGTCAGGAGATATCTGCCGCACAGGTGCAGTTGCAGAAAACTAAAAAAGAATTTGAAGGACATCTGACCCTGGTTGTGTTCCCTTTTCTGCGTATGTCGAAGAAAGGACCGGAGCAGACTGCACAGGAAATCGGTGAGTATTTGCAGGCCAATGAGCCGGCAGTAGCTGCTTTTAATGTGATTAAAGGTTTCCTGAACTTGACTATTGCCTCTTCTGCATGGATTGAACTGTTGAATGTGATTCATGCCGATGAACAATACGGAATCACTGCCGCAGATGATAATTCTCCGTTAGTAATGATTGAGTACTCTTCTCCTAACACCAATAAACCGCTTCACTTGGGTCATGTACGTAATAACCTGTTGGGTAATGCACTTGCCAATATTGTGATGGCGAACGGCAACAAGGTGGTAAAAACCAATATTGTGAATGATCGCGGTATTCATATCTGTAAGTCTATGCTGGCATGGAAACTTTATGGCAACGGTGAGACTCCTGAGTCGTCCGGGAAGAAAGGAGACCATCTGGTAGGTGACTATTACGTCTCTTTTGATAAGCATTATAAGGCTGAAGTGGCTGAGCTCATGAAAGGTGGTATGACAAAGGAAGAGGCCGAAGCTGCTTCTCCGTTGATGAATGAAGCCCGTGAAATGCTGGTGAAGTGGGAAGCCGGTGATCCGGAGGTACGCGCCTTGTGGACAATGATGAATAACTGGGTATATGCCGGGTTTGATGAAACTTATCGTAAGATGGGAGTTAGCTTTGACAAGATATACTATGAGTCTAATACATATCTCGAGGGAAAAGAAAAAGTCATGGAAGGACTGGAGAAAGGCTTTTTCTACAAGAAGGAAGACGGTTCGGTGTGGGCCGACCTGACGGGTGAAGGACTTGACCATAAACTCTTGCTTCGTGCGGATGGTACTTCTGTTTATATGACTCAGGATATCGGTACAGCCAAGCTTCGTTTTGCCGACTATCCTATTGATAAGATGATTTATGTGGTAGGTAACGAACAGAATTATCATTTCCAGGTACTTTCTATTCTACTTGATAAGTTGGGATTTGAATGGGGTAAGAGCCTTGTGCATTTCTCTTATGGTATGGTTGAACTACCTGAGGGTAAAATGAAATCCCGTGAAGGAACCGTTGTCGATGCGGATGATCTGATGGAGGAGATGATTGCTACAGCAAAAGAGACCTCGCAGGAACTTGGGAAACTGGACGGACTGACAAAAGAAGAAGCAGATGATATCGCCCGTATTGTAGGTTTAGGTGCATTGAAGTACTTTATTCTTAAAGTAGATGCACGTAAAAATATGACTTTCAACCCGAAAGAGTCTATTGACTTTAATGGGAATACAGGTCCGTTCATTCAGTATACATATGCACGTATTCAGTCGGTACTCCGCAAGGCTGCCGAGAGTGGTATTGTTATACCTGCGCAACTTCCTTCAGGCATCGAATTAAGTGAAAAAGAAGAAGGACTTATTCAGATGGTAGCCGACTTTGCTGCTGTTGTAGCACAGGCCGGAACGGATTATAGCCCATCTGTTATTGCCAACTATACATATGATTTGGTGAAAGAATATAACCAGTTCTATCACGACTTTAGTATCTTGCGTGAAGAGAACGAGGCGGTAAAAGTATTCCGTGTCGCTTTATCTGCCAATGTGGCTAAGGTTGTTCGTCTTGGCATGGGATTGCTGGGAATTGAGGTTCCTGCAAGAATGTAAGGATTTCAGTGAACAAAACAGAGCGTGCGGGAGTTCTTTAGTTGAATCATATACTAAAGAACTCCCGCACGCTCTGTTTTGTCTGCTCCACCCGTTATTCCGGAAAAGAGTTGCAGAGATTGCATTCGTTGCTTATTCTGAATTGCTGTTCGGTCTGATTTATTCTATCCGGATAAAAGGATATAAAATCTCTGTCCGCTGATCTTACTTTTTCTTATGTAAATACCAGTCTGCATTTTCTGTTCCCTTGCTTTGAACCCAATGTGAAAATTCCGGATAGAGCATGTCTATACGTGTTCCCTCTTCCTCTTTCTTATAGTCAAAGTTTTTAATATTGGGGATATTTATGGCATATGGCATGTTCTCTTTTCCTATGTAATACATCTGTTGTGTCGGATCGGAGATGTCGTTCTTAGTGCCAAAATAGCTTGTATCCATTCGTTTGGTGGGTGCATAATTGGGCAGATGTAATTCTTTACCTCTTTCTTCGTGTGCATCGATAATAATGAATGGATTATAAGGAGGCAGTAAGAAGGTTGATTCGGACTGCGGACTTGCAAATGTAGTTTTTACAATAAACTTACTATGCTGTTTGGTTGCCTTTTTCATGTCATCAGCAACTATAATTATTGCATTGTCGTTGTCAACTCTTTCCTCAAGTCCTTTACTGTCAAACTGGAACAAAGGGCTCGAAGTAAATTCGTAGTTCTCAGATGTTATCTGTACCGAGCTTACTTTGTCAGGCGTAACGGATAGTTGGTATCCGAATCCATTAAACTTATCATATCCTGCACCATCCCAATAAGGAAGTATCTGATCTTCTGTTGCAATGATTTGATTCTTATCGTTTTTGTATACTTTTGATTCATAGTAAATCACTACGTCGTTCATGTCATAATCTCCTTCTTTGGGCCATAGGTCTTCAAAGGAAAGCATTCCAAAATATGTTGTGTAGTTATCCGCTTCTGAAGGACCGGGATTTTCCGGTTTTTCCAGATCCGGTATATTATTCCCGCCAATAGCTCCCGATACGTCTGTATGAAGATACAATACAACATCCGTATAGTTAGAGATATTTGCTATGGGTCTGTCTTCCATACCAATAATCACCGAACTATAATCTTTATTGAAAATAGCGATAGTATGCTGTGCATTTTCATCCCCACTTCTTGTGTTCAGCTTGTCGGTTGAATAGTAATTATGATTTCCGCCGGAGCTTCCTACATTACCGTCTTTAAATGAACTGGAAGAAACTCCCCAACCGATAGTAACCCCTTCCGGGAATTCATCTTCAAACTTTCCGTCTTTTTCATTCCAATACCGCAATTGTACTGTACTGCCACAGGAGATCCCGGCTGATACCGGATAGGCTATTATTTTTTGAATATCGTTAACAGAAGCAGGTTCTTGTCCTGTAGGATAAGTATAATAAATAATTGTATTACTTACTGCCGGTGCATACTTACCTATCATTACTAAATCCACTTTTGTTTTTTTGATGATAGGTATTCCTCTTTCATTACCCGGATCGAAGTATTCGGGGTGAGCGCCTCGCATACCTTTTGGATAGTCTTTGATTTTTGTAGCTTCGGTGATGTAGTATAGCTCATTCTCGGGGAAATTAAAGCGGCTGGGTGTCAGGTAAGCCGGATAGCCGAATACGTCCCAATCGCCTATTACTTTCATGTCCGCAGGGTAAGTATACGGCATACTTCTGGTTACGGCGGCTCTTGTTTGCGACTTTGCTGTATGGACGTTAGCAAAGATGCCATTTGCTGTAATCTCTGTTTCAATAAAAGGAACACCTACATAAGGAGAGTAGACATATGCTTTCTTCAGGTAAGACGGGAGTACGGTTTGTCCTTTCAGCTTTCCTTGTTCATCTGTGATACCGCGATAAAGGGGTTCAATGTCTTTTTTAGTAATGACTCCATCGTTATCTTCAAAAGGATTTTCACCATAGACTTCTACCAGAACCGGATAGTCTTCCAATCCTAAATCTATATTTATCGGACAATCGAGAGTCGTTTGAAAGTCGAAATAATCACTTTTTACCGGGTTAGGAACAGGCTGTGATAAATCAACATCTTTTACGCAGGAAGATAAACTGATTAGCAGTGATATACTGGCAATCTGTAATGTTTGTGTGAGACTTTTTTTCATATACTAAAATGTTCGTATGTTTGCGTTGCAAATATACGAACAAAAAGAATATAAACAACTGGATATTAGGAAAAAAGTATATATAAGCCAAAAAGGCATTCCAGAATCCCGGAATGCCTTTTTGGCTTATATGTACTTTTTATTTTTTCTTTGTCGCCCGTCCTTTTTTCGGAGTAGTGGCGGCCTTCTCACTCTGTAGTTTTATAATATCAAGACAAGTTTGAAGATTCAAATCCTGTGGGACTACATCTTTCGGGATCTTATAATTACTGCCCTTGTAAGCAATGTAAGGACCATATCTTCCGTTCAGAATTTGTAATTCCGGTTCTTCTGCAAATTCTTTGATATGCTTTTTGGCTTCTGTTGCACGTTTCTCCTGGATCAGTTCGATTGCTTCTTCAAGCGTTATAGCCATCGGATCAAGTGTTTTCGGCAGAGATATATACTTATTGTCATGACGAACATAAGGACCGAAACGACCTGTACCTATACTTACCTCTTTGTCTTCATATTCTCCTACTACCCGTGGAAGTTTGAATAATTCCAGCGCTTCTTTCAGAGTAATCGTTTCCATTGACAACCCTTTCTCCAAACGGGCAAAACGCGGTTTTTCTTCAGAGTCTGTACTTCCAATCTGTATAACCGGTCCGAATCGTCCTATCTTTACGGATACAACTTTACCTGTTCCCGGTTCTTCACCCAGGATACGTTCGCCTACTTTATGTTCACTTTTCGTAGCTAAAGTTGATTCAACAGATGGATGGAATCCCTTGTAGAAGTGTTTCATGATAGCAGTCCACTTCTTTTCTCCGTCTGCCACTTCATCAAACTCTTTCTCGATATTGGCTGTGAAGTTATAATCCAGAATATTGGAGAAGTATTCGGTCAAAAAGTCGTTTACTACAGTTCCGATATCGGTAGGGATCAGTTTCGATTTTTCTGCTCCTACGATTTCAGTATGTATGGCATCAGTTATCTTTTTGTCTTTGAGTGTCAGTGTATTAAATGACCGTTCTTCTCCCGGTTTGTCGCCTTTTTCCACATATTCACGTTGCTGGATGGTGGAGATAGTAGGTGCATACGTTGAAGGACGACCGATTCCAAGCTCTTCCAGTTTGCGCACCAGGCTGGCTTCGGTGTAACGTGACGGACGTTGAGTGAAACGTTCTGTTGCTACAATGTCTTTACGGTTAAGTATCTGTCCTTTCTTCAATGGAGGAAGCAGATGGCTTTCATCTTCCTGCTCGGTATCATCATCATAAGACTCTTTATATACACGCAGGAAACCATCAAAGGTTATTACTTCTCCGATTGCTGTGAAAGTATCATTGTTAGTACTGATGCCAATAGTCGCTGTTGTTTTTTCCAGTTCGGCTTCGGCCATCTGCGAGGCAATCGTACGCTTCCAGATCAGGTCATACAGCCTTTTCTCTTGTGAAGAAGCTTCCACAGTAGCATTTTCCATATAGGTAGGACGGATCGCTTCGTGTGCTTCCTGTGCTCCTTTGGTTTTTGTAGTGAAGTGGCGCGGGTGCACATATCTTTCGCCCATCATGTTGATGATGGCTTGTTTGCTTCCTTCAGTTGCATATTCCGAAAGGTTTACCGAGTCGGTACGCATATAAGTAATAAATCCGGCTTCGTATAGCTTTTGTGCCAGCATCATGGTTTGTGCTACTGTATAGCCTAATTTACGTGCTGCTTCCTGTTGCAGGGTAGAGGTGGTAAATGGTGCCGCCGGACTCTTCTTTATCGGGCGTTTGGTAATGTCTTCAATGGTGAAAGTAGCTTCTTTACAGGTTTCAAGAAATGCCTTCGCTTCTTCTTTGGTTTTGAGACGATGGGCCAATTCGGCTTTCATTTCTACCAGTTTGCCGTCAATGTCCGGCACAAGGAATATGGCTGTAACCCGATAAGAAGCTTCGCTTTTGAATGCTTGTATTTCACGTTCGCGTTCTACGATCAGGCGGACAGCTACCGACTGTACACGTCCGGCAGAAAGAGCAGGTTTAACTTTTTTCCACAATACGGGAGAAAGTTCAAAACCTACGATTCGGTCAAGGATGCGTCGGGCCTGTTGTGCATTTACCAGGTTAATATCGATTTCACGCGGATTCTCGATTGCTTTTAATATGGCAGTCTTGGTGATTTCATGAAAGACAATTCGTTTTGTTTGTTCCGGCTTTAGCTTTAGCACTTCATAAAGATGCCAGGCGATAGCTTCTCCCTCGCGGTCCTCATCGGATGCGAGCCATACGACATCTGCCTTTTGGGCTTCTGCTTGCAGCTTCGCTACCAGCTCTTTTTTATCTGCAGGTATTTCATAATTCGGCTTGAAATCTTTTTGGATATCAATACTAAATTCTTTCTTCTTCAAGTCCCGGATATGTCCGTAACTGGAAAGTACTTTAAAATCTTTCCCAAGAAACTTTTCAATCGTTTTTGCTTTGGCTGGAGACTCGACAATTACAAGGTTTTTCTGCATAGTTTTTACTTTAATAAGGATGCCGGGGGGATGTCTTTCTAAGTTACAACCTCTTTACATCATAAAATTCGGAGGCAAAAGTAGAAAAAAACATTTTCCTTACCTTATAATATAGAGAGAATCTGTTTCTTTTTTGCAAAAAAAGACTTTTTTTAGGACTCGGAAGAGGTGGGGTGTGTGAAGATATGTTTTAACCAAATCTGCTTTTCTTACCAGGATTGTTTGCTTTCCCCGTAAAGAAAGGTTATCTTTGTCGTAATCGCTCGTTGTTTTACATGTACATGTAAAGCTGCTCCACATGCACATGTCGTATTGCCTGAGATGTACATGTCGTACTGCTTTAGATGTACATGTAAAACAATAAAGGACTACGGGAAAAGTATCGGATGTTTAAACCCTAATCAATAAACACTTATAAGAAAATGTCAATACCCTATTTAGTAAGAAAGAAAGTGAGCGTCATAGGCGGTAATAAGAAAGTGCGGTGGTATGCTGTACAGAAAAAGCTGCAGGAGCGCGGTGGTAAAACGGAGGAAGATGTGGCCCGTATCGTAGCAGAGCGGGGCGGATTCCGGGAAGGTGAAGTACAAGGCATCCTGACGGATGTCTCTTTGGTACTGGGAGAACTTCTGGCAGAAGGATATTCGGTGAGTCTGAAAGGAATCGGTACATTTCAGGTAGCTCTTACCAGTCCGGGAGCAGAACGCCCGGAAGATGTAACTCCGGCGACAGTGGAAGTGTCGCGTGTTTATTTTATAGCGGATCGTTGGTTAACGAGGCAAATCAGGAAAATGAAGTTTATTCGTATACCGTTGTCGAGCTATTTCCCGAAATCGATGTTGAGCAAAGAGGTGATAAAGGAAGAGAAAGCACAGGGCGATTTGCCGGGAGAGAGATTGGAGGATTAGCTGATTGCTTGTTCTATTCGACAGAAGGAGAATACTTTTCGGAGTGTTCTCCTTCTGTTTTTACAGAAAACTTATTCAGACAAAACAAAAAGCAAATAAAGCAAAGCGGGAATAAGGCTCTCCACTACTTTTGCAGCAGATAATCTGAGTTGCAGGGGATATGTTTTAGTTTTCAATATTCATCCCGATGACACAGAATAATGAGCTAAGTTTAACTTTTTAATGAATAGTAGTATGAAAAAACATGTTTTTCATCTGAGCATTTTACTCTTTGTGACGACTTTAGTCTTTTCCGGTTGTGGAGAGAACAGCATGGACGATGAACCGAAGTCTAATATCCGTAGTATTGTATCTTTTATTATCAAACCTGCTCCGAATGCAGGAAATGTACAGATACAACATCAGGGTATCATTGATGAGGCTAATAAAACCATTACAATTAAATTGCCGCAGCATCTGGATCTGACGGCCATTCGCCCTTCTATTATTGTCGGTCCCTGGGCTACTGTGTATCCTCAGAACCTGGAGGCGGTAGATCTAACAGCGGATGGATTTGAATATACCGTGACTGCACAGAGTGGAAAGCAAGCAGTTTATACGGTTATTAAAGATATGAGTTATCTATATTCAAAAGCCCAGATTTATGCTCTTTCATTCCCGGAAATAATTGATCCGGAAACCGGAGAACCTGTACGGGCGCTTGCGGTGGAATCGGCCAAAACAATTCGTGTGGAGGTTCCGAAAGGCACCAATGTAACTCATCTGACTCCTGTACTGGAACTTTCACCCGATTCGTATAATGCAGTGTTTACTCAACCCTGGGATACCCCGCAGGATTTTACTAATCCTGTATCCTATACTCTCACCTCTGAGGATAAGAGTAAGACTGTTACATATACAGTAACTGTGGTAGAAAGACAAGAAGATTAATTTATTAAAATACGAATAGATATATGAAAACACACGTGATGTTGTTTTGTCTCTTCTTCAGTCTGCTGACGGGAGGGACATTGATGGCCCAGAATATACAGGTGTCAGGAACTGTTTCCGACTATATGGGGCCTATGGTAAGTGTGACTGTCCGGCTTCAGGGAACCGGAACCGGGACAGTGACCGATATGGACGGAAAGTATTCGCTCCAGGCACCCGCCAACGGGACGTTAGAATTCTCCTTCATGGGATATGAAACTCAGGTAGTGAAGATAAACAAACGCAATGTAATCAACATAACTCTGAAAGAATCGTCGGAGACATTGGATGAAGTGGTAGTAGTAGGCTACGGTACGGTGAAAAAACGTGATATTACCGGTTCTATCTCTTCTATAAATGAGAAAGATCTCCAATCCAACGAACCGATAAACTTAGGCTCGGCTTTGCAAGGTAAGATTTCGGGCCTGGACATTATGGGAACTTCCGAACCGGGGACTGCCTCTACTTTCCGTATCCGTGGTGCTTCTTCTTTAGGAGAGGGAGGTTCCAATCCGCTGTTTATTGTAGATGGTATGGAGGTGGCGAGCATCGAATCCATCAACCCGAGAGATATCGCTTCGGTGGAGGTGCTGAAAGATGCGGCATCGGCAGCTATCTATGGTTCGCGTTCGGCTAATGGTGTTATTTTGATTACTACTAAACAGGGGACAGAAGGAAAAGCGAAAGTATCGCTTAACTACTCCCTCAAACAATCACAAATTGCAAAGACACTTCCACAGATGAGCCGTGAAGATGGTATCGAATATGAAAAACTGCGTAACTATTACGATGGGCTTTACAATAATATCGCCAACCGCGACTCATTGAATCCTTCGTATACAGCCGACAATTACTACCAGGAATTGCTTTTCCGCAAGGCATATACTCATCAGTTGGACGCCAGTGTTTCGGGAGCCACTGAGAAAATCAAGTACTTTATGAGCGCCGGATACCTGGACGAACAGGGAATTCAGCTGAATACCTACAACAAACGCCTTACTACCCGTATGAATGTTGACTTCAAGGCTTCTTCCCGTCTGAACATCGGCAATCGTCTTGCTCTTTCCATCTCCGATCAGCGGCGTGCCACTTCCGAATCGCGTTATCGTATTCTGCAACGCCCTGCCAACTATAATGTGATAGAGCCGGACGGTAGCTATACGCCTATTCTTGCAAGCAGAAGTAATCCGCTTGCCGAGACGATGGTAGGAAAGAATAATTATAAGATCTATGAGCTGAATCTATATGACTTCGCGGAGTATGAGATTCTCAAAGATCTGAAGTTCAAAGCAAGTATTGCCGGAAACTTTTACCTGCAAAAGTATCAGAGCTTCCGTCCTGCCATTCTTGACGTAAATGGCAGACGCACTTCTGCTAACGAAGACTATCTCACTACCAACTGGACACACGAAGATGTATTGACCTATAATAAATCATTCAATGATCACGCATTAAGTGCTCTTGCGGGATTTAGTATTCAGAGTTATACAGCCGAGACTACCCGACTGGCCGTACTCGACAATATCAGCGATGCCATCGAAATATCGTATGCGTATGGTGGAGTCGATATGTCTAAAACCTATGCTATCAGTACTTCCAACCGGATGGCTTCTTTCTTTGGCCGTTTGTCATACAATTATAAGGGGCGTTATCTGGTGAACGCCAACGTTCGTTACGATGGCTCTTCCCGTTTCGGTGTAGACAAGCGCTGGGGTGTTTTTCCTTCCGTATCTTTGGGGTGGCGTTTCTCTGACGAAGAGTTCATGAATTGGATGAAACCCTTTGTAAATGATGCTAAGCTGCGTGTAAGTTATGGTGTGACCGGTAATCAGGTGGCAGGTAATTTTGCCTCATATGGTCTTTATTCGATTAATTATTATGCTGATATGTCCGGCATTTATCCTTCACAGTTGGAAAATAAAAACTTGGGTTGGGAGGAGACAACGCAATATAACTTTGGTCTGGACCTTAACTTCCTCGACGGACGTATTAATCTGATTGCTGATTATTATATTAAGACTACTTCGGACATTCTTTATCGTGTGAAGATTCCGCAGACAACCGGGTTTAACAGCGTTTTTCGTAATGTAGGCGATGTACGTAATCACGGTTGGGAGTTCACAATCAATACAACCAATATTCGTACCCGCGATTTTGAATGGAACACAAACCTTAATCTTTCATTCAATAAGAATAAGATAATCTCCGTTCCCGAAGGCGGACAGCAGATTCTTGACTGGGTATACCTGCTCGACAAGGGATATCCCGTAGGAACGATGTATGGCTGGAAAGCACAGGCCATTTTCCCCTATGATGAGTCCAATGCCTTTACTCCGGACTGGCGGCAGCTGACTCCCGTATTCGATGAAAAAGACCGCTTTACAGGCTATCAGCTGGACGGTGCTCCTTACAACGGAGATATTCAGCAACTCCGTTTCAGTACTGAGAGCGGACAAGTGTTCAAAGGAGGAGATGTGATGTGGGAAGACGTGAACAAAGATGGCGTGATTGATGCTAAAGACCGCCAGGTCATTGGTAAGGGTCAACCGGTTGTGATCGGTGGATTTGGCAATGACTTCAAGTACAAAGGTTTCGGTCTTTCTTTCTTCTTCTCGTTTGCCTTGGGAGGCGATGCGTTTAACTTCTTCGATCAGCAACGTTCCGAACACCGTTATTCGCCGATAACACGTGCCAATCCTATTAACCTTGCTAACTCCTGGAAAGCTCCCGGTGATATAGCCAGATACCCGAAACCGGCCCCATCGGCAGTGAATAATACGCGTATCGAGAGTAGTTTGTGGATAGAAGATGCTTCTTATATCCGTTTGAAAAACATTCGTCTGTCCTACGACCTGCCGAAGCAGATAGCAAAAAAAATCAACCTGGAATCCGTCAGCTTCTCACTGATGATGCAGAACTTCTTTACCTGGTCCAATTATTCCGGTTTTGATCCGGAACTTCCCGGTAAGAGTGCCTTCACCGTTGGATATGACGATGTGTCTTATCCGCGTGCAAAAGATATATTATTTGGTATAAACGTTAACTTTTAGATGATACAGATATGAAAAAGATAGGATTCATTTCTCTTCTGGTCTTGATGCTGACCTCCTGCCTGAACGACTTTCTGGATGTACAGCCTGTAAGCGATATCTCCACCAATAAGTTTTGGAAGACGGACAACGATGTCCGTGCCGGACTGAACTCTGCGTATGCTGCGTTACAACAGACCTATAACAAAAATACCGGGGCCAATTATATGACTTGGTTTGAGGTACGTTCGGACAACTTTATCGGCTCTACTGCATCGAGCAACAATCAGCCCAATGCACCGATTAATACAAACAATCTGAATTCATCGTATCTTTCTTCCGATTGGAATGAGTGGTATAAAGTGATTTCTATTGCCAATTATGGCCTGCACTTTATACCTGGGGTACAGGATGTGACTGATAAAGTGCGTAATAATTATCTGGCAGAAGCTTATTTCCTGCGTGCTTTCTCTTATTTTAATCTGGCACGTATCTGGTGTAATGTTCCTCTGGTGACAAAACCGGTACTCTCTCTTTACGATGTGGATAAACCAAAACAGGCTTCCCAGGCTGACGTCTTGAAGCTGGTGGGCGAAGACTTGAAAGAAGCAGTCCGCCTGGTAGATACGGGTGCAGGAGATGTCTTTCGTTTCAACGCAGGAGCTTTGTATATGCTTTATACGGATTACGCTATGTGGATGCATGATTATGAGGCTGCCGAATTATATTCGCGTCTGCTAATGGAATTGAAAAAGTATAAGTTGGTGGAAGGGGTGAACTTTGCTACTGTATGCTCCAATGCAGAAACTACGGAGAATATCTGGACTATGAAGTGGAGTTATGAAAACAACTCTTACGTGCAGTTTATCTATCAGATGCATGTTGTTTCCGGCACACAGATGATTCCTTCATTGCGTGTGAAAGAGTTATGGGAAACGCCGGAATACCGGAAAGACTACCGCCGGTATCAGACTATTGACTCTACGGTAGTTTATTCAAGCAATCATGTTGAACGTTTCAATGGTCGTGCTGCCATCTGGAAATGGTGTCCGGGCGAACGGATGAAACAGTCGGATGTGAAATACTTCCCGCTCTATCGCTATGCTGATGTACTATTGCTTCGTGCCGAAGCACTGAATCAGTTGAACGATTATGAAGGTGCTGTCGCTCTGTTGAATCAGATTCGTAAACGTGCCGGCATTACAGAAAAAGAGATGAGTGAATTTGATATTACTGCCGATAAGAAGACGGCTATTGAAGATGCCATACTTCAGGAACGTCAACTGGAATTATTGGGTGAAGGCAAACGCTGGTTCGACCTCATTCGTACGGGACGGGCAATGACAGTGATGAATGATTTCTTCGAAAATTATATCCGGCAGTATTCCAATTTCAACTGCCAGACATTCGCAGAAGAGTGGCAACTTTACTGGCCGGTCTACCATAATAACCTGATGGAAAACGAGAACCTTACGCAATTCGGAAAATATTAAAGATGAATCAAAATGAAAAAGCTATATTCTATACTAATGATGGGGATACTGGTTGTTCTATTGTCCTCCTGTAACCTGTTCGGACTTGAACTGCAAAGAGATGCCGAATACAATTACAGCCCTGTACAGCTGACGATGGACATCACTGCTTACGAGTTTATTGAAACCCGGCGAAATATGGATATGTTTCTGCTTTATAAAGCGATCGAAAAAGCCGGCTATCGGGAGGCTTTTGAAACAAACGACCGTACGTATATCGTACTGAACGACGATGCATTGAGCGCTTATCTTTCCAGCAAACGTTTTACCGGACTGGATGCGATGTCGGTAACACAGATTCGTGAGATGCTTGATACATACATAATCAAGGGATGTTACCACGCTCTCGATCTTTCTACTACTCCGTTGGAAGTAGAGATTTTGAATCCAAAAACGCGGATGTTTCTCAGCTTGCGTCCGCAAGCCAGTGATGTGTCCGACCAATATCAGGTGATTATTAATAATGTCACCGGGTCGGGTAAAGTGACCAATGTGGTTACCTCCAATCTTCGGCCAACTAATGGAGTGATACATGTAGTGGGTGATTTCCCCGAATATATAGTACCAGAATGAAATATATAATTGTATGAAAACAGCCTTTCGTTTATTAACTGTATTCGTATTTGCAATGTCCGGCTTCCTGCCGGGCGTTGCAAATACGCGTTTTATTTTGCCCCTCTCTGTAGAGGCTAATGAGTTTGAAACTATGATGGAGAAGGTCCGGGCAGAGTTTGCCAAGAGTCCTTCCATTGACGACGCATTGAGTAAGTACAACGCAACCAATGGTTCGTTTACCGATATTGATTATAGCAAAGAAGACCGTACCGACTGGGAACCACTGACCCATATTGACCGTGTGTACGACTTTGTCTTTGCCTATACTAATCCAGGTAATAAATATTACGAGAGTGAGGCTTTGTATGAGAAGATTGTGGCTGCGCTAAACTATTGGTATCAGCGTAATCCGTATTGTGATAATTGGTGGTATAACCAGATTGCCGAACCGCAGCGTATCGGTGTGCTACTTATCCAGATGCGTATCGGTAAACAACAGATTCCCGCTGATTTGGAGAATCGTACTTTACAGCGTATGAAAACCGATGGTGGTAATCCGGCAGACTGGACAGGGGCCAACCGGACAGATATTGCTTTGCATTGGATTTACAGGGCCTGCCTCACGGCAGATGTAACATTACTCCGTAATGCTATTAATTATGTCTATAATCCTGTACAGTATACCACGGGTGAAGGTTTCCAGCATGATAACTGCTACTTCCAGCATGGGGCTCAACTTTATATCGGTGGATACGGCGATGAAATATTGAAAGGGGTTACTCAGGTAGCTATGTATACGCGAGGTACACAGTATGCCTTGTCCGAAGCCCGGTTGCAGCTATTGAGCAAATTCATGCGCGAAACGTATTATCAGACAATTCGTGGTGCTTATATGCTGTTTGATGTTTTAGGTCGTGGTGTAAGTCGTCCCAGCGGAACAAGTAAAGGAAGTACTTCTCTTTATGCTGAACGTATGATGATACTTGACTCGGAACATGCCGAAGAATATGCTGCGATTATCGAACGTCTTGGAGGCCGTAAATCAGCGGATTATGGAGTGAAACCGTTGCATACCCATTATTTTCGTGGAGATTATACTTTACACGTTCGTCCCGGATATACATTTGATGTCCGTACGGTTTCTACCCGTACCATGCGTTGCGAATATGGTAACGGTGAAAACTTAAAGACTTATTTCATGTCCGATGGCTGTACGAATATGGTGATTAAAGGTAATGAGTATGCCGGTATTTTTGCTATGTGGGATTGGGCACGGATTCCCGGAGTTACTGCTCCTCAGATGAAGACCATCCCTCAAGCAGTCAGTGACTGGCAAACAAGAGGGACCTCCAAGTTTGCCGGAGGAGTGTCGGATAGTATCTATGGCGCAACGGCCTATTCTTATGAGGATAAATACAAAAACATTAATACTGCTGCCCGTAAGGCATGGTTCTTTTTTGATGACGAAGTGGTTTGTCTTGGTGCAGGAATAACTTCTACAGCAACGGTTCCCGTGAATACGACTATCAACCAATGTACTTTGGTAGGAGGTAAGGCAACTGTCTCTGCCAACGGACAGGTGGCCGAAGTTGCCATGGGAGAATATGCCTACGACAATAATTTGAATTGGGTATGGCATAACAATATAGGCTATGTCTTCCCTGATGGAGGAAATGTTTTCTTGTTGAATCAGAACCGTTCTGGTAGCTGGTATGATATCAATACAACTGCTTCGAAGACGGTGATGAAGAAAAACGTGTTTACACTTGGGTTCAATCACGGGCAGTCGCCGAAAGATGATACGTATGCTTATATTGTTGTTCCGAACAAGTCATCTGCTGCAGAAATGGCCGCTTATCCGATGGATAATATCGAGATTCTGGCAAACACCGATTCAATGCAAGTAGTTAGAAATAAGAAGTTAGGTGTTTGGGAGTTTATATTCTATCAAGGTGCAACTTTCACTCACGGTGAACTTAGTGTCAAAGTAAATAAGGGATGCGCCCTGTTATTTAAAGACATTGAAAAACCTTCCGTGCAGTTTCATATTGCCGATCCGGCACAGACACAATCAAAGATAAATGTAGAGGTACATATTCCCTCCGTGTCTCTGCAGACAAAGAGTATAGAATGTGATTTTACCGGTACGGGTATCTATGCCGGGCAGTCGAAAGTATATACTGTAGATACAAACTCTCCTACCGGATTACAACCGGTAGGTACGGTTTCTGCCGTCGGACTTTCGGTATACCCCAACCCGGCAGCAGTAAACGAACCGGTATCTGTTGTTTGGGAAGAGGGTAAATTGTCATCAGAAGATATTGGCAGGATTGACTTTTATACATTGGCAGGAACCTGCGTTACAAGTTGTGAAATGAATGGTGGAAAAGCCTCCGTTTCGTTCGATAAATCAGGATTGTATATTGGTCGGGCACAAGGGAAAAATCCGGTCAATAGTATTAAGGTGCTCGTGAAGTAGTTAAAAAGCGAATCAGGCAAAATAAAAGACGAATCAGACAAGCTTCAGAGGGGTGTAGGACCTACTTTTGCACTGTGAACGTTCAAATAAACCTTTTTATTAACGCTTTAAATTTTATTCGATTATGAATCTTATGAGTACAAAAAAAATCACAGTGAAGTCTTCTTTAAGTAAGGTAGTATGTATCCTCGGTTTGGGAATGATGTCGTTGACAGGAACAGCTTATGCCGAAGAGGGGGGGACCCAGATTAAGAAACTGATTCCTATCGCTGACGGCTTTGTCCGTGGTAAAGATTACATGGATGTAGTGCAATCGAACCAGTCCATTTCCATGCACGTGATGAACGGTGGAGGTGAAGGTGATAATGCCGACCGTATGGTCTATATGAAGTTTGATATTACAGATATTATAAATCTGCCGGCAGATGCTGTTATCAGCAAAGCACAATTGCGTTTGTATATTCATGATGCTCAGGAAGCGGCAAGCGAAGTAAACCTGATACTCTCCGATGTGCCCGATAATAACTGGGAGGAAGGGACTTTGTGTTACTCTAACCGTCCTTATGAAGGGGATTATATAGCCGAATGTCCGGGCGAATATATGAAGTGGAACGGAAATGATAATTTTGACGAAACGAGATGTTTATATCTGGATATGACTGATTATATTAAGAAACAGCATACTGCCGGACGTTCTGTTATTTCACTTCATTTGTATCAGGATATTGTGTCTGCTACCTGGAAGAACCTGATGGAAATTTCGACCCGTGAAGCTGGCACTCAAAATGAAGAAAGGTGCCCGACACTTACAATAGAGTATACTTCTAATGCAACAGGTATTCAGAATATCGATGGCGGAAAAGCCGGAAAGATCACTGCCATTCCCTCTTTGGCAGGTGTAAATGAAGTTATTACTTTACAGACTGCTTTGCCGGAAGAAAATACTGGTAATGTAACTGTAGAGGCTTATGATGTAGTAGGCAAATGTGTGAAGTCTGTGGCATTGACCGGTACTGAAGCAACTATTGCTTTTGAACAGGCCGGTATGTATATCCTGCGCGTAAACGCCAATGGCAAACAAATCAATAGTACAAAGGTAATAGTAAAATAAGGTAAATCAGGAAAGAAGCCATAGTAACCTCGTAACATCGGGGGCTATGGCTTTTTTGCAAATAGAATCAAAGCTTTTTATGATAAAGAAAATCTTATCCGTAACTGTCTTGCTGGCTTTTGCTGTTTCTGTAGAAGTAGTTGGTGAATCACTTCCTTATTGGAGGGATATGAATGTGATGGCGGTCAACAGGGAAGAACCGAGAACGACTTTTATGTCTTATGGCAATCGTACAGATGCATTGACCGGAGTATATGAATGTAGTCCTTATTATTATTTGCTGAATGGAACCTGGAAGTTCCGCTATGCTGATGATGAAACAGAACTTCCTGCCGATGCCACCAGCCAGTTTGTTGATTTAAGCGGATGGGATGATATACATGTACCCGGAAACTGGGAAGCGCAAGGGTTTGGTACTGCTATTTATGTCAATCAATGCTACGAGTTTGCACCTCAAAATCCCCATCCACCACAATTGCCCGAACGGGTACCGGTAGGAGTATATTGCCGTGAAATTACTGTTCCTGATGCCTGGCAGGGAAGAAACATCTATCTACACATAGCCGGAGCAAAGTCCGGTGTATATGTTTATCTGAATGGAAAAGAGGTAGGCTATAATGAAGATTCTAAAAATCCTGCGGAGTTTCTGATTAATTCTTACCTGAAACCAGGAAAGAACCTGTTGACTCTGAAGATGTACCGTTGGAGTACCGGTTCTTATCTGGAGTGCCAGGATTTT
This sequence comes from Bacteroides mucinivorans, assembly GCF_034654355.2. Lineage (NCBI taxonomy): Bacteria > Pseudomonadati > Bacteroidota > Bacteroidia > Bacteroidales > Bacteroidaceae > Bacteroides > Bacteroides mucinivorans. The sequence goes on from NZ_CP178179.1 coordinate 482,047, forward strand.
TTCCGGATCAGTGGCATCGAACGGGACATATTCCTGTGGTCGCAGCCACAAACAGCGGTTCAGGATTTCCGGGTAATATCGACGCTGGACGATACGTATAAAAACGGTATTTTTCGTTTGTCGGTAGATGTGAAGAATACCGGACTGATAGCTGTTGATACTCGAGTTGGCTTTGAGTTACTTGCCGCTGATGGTAGAAAAGTGGCGACCGGAGCAAGTGTTTTAAAGGTAGGAGCAGCCGGGCAGGAAACCGTGGCTTTTGAACGGGAACTATCTCATGTGTTGACATGGACATCTGAAGCCCCCCATTTGTACAAATTGCTGATTACAGTGGAAAAGAATGGGAAATTAGAAGAAATCATTCCTTTCCGGGTTGGCTTTCGCCGTTTTGAAATAAAGGAGAGCGATTATGTAATCGGGGGTAAACGGCAACCATTATTTTTTGTAAACGGGCAACCGATTAAACTCAAGGGAGTGAACATCCACGAAACAGATCCTGTATATGGACATTACGTGACTCCTGAAAAGATGCGGAATAATTTCCGGTTAATGAAAGAGAATAATATTAATTCCGTTCGCCTTAGTCACTACCCTCAGGACCGGCGTTTTTATGAAATGTGCGATGAGTATGGGCTTTATGTATATGATGAGGCGAACATCGAGTCACATGGGATGCGTTATGATTTAAAAAAAGGGGCCAGTCTGGGAAATAATCCTGCGTGGCTGGAGAATCATCTGTACCGTACAAAAAACATGTATGAGCGTAATAAGAATTATCCTTCTGTCACTATTATCTCTTTGGGTAATGAAGCCGGAAACGGATATAATTTTTATCAGACTTATCTGTGGGTGAAAGAGAGGGAACAAAGGTTAATGAATCGTCCGGTGTGTTACGAACGTGCTTTGTGGGAGTGGAATACCGATATGTATGTTCCTCAATATCCTTCTGCAGCCTGGTTGGAAGAGATAGGAGAGTCTGGTGCTGACCGTCCGGTGATTCCCTCCGAATATGCTCATGCAATGGGAAACTCTACCGGTGATTTGTACGGACAGTGGCAGGCTATTTATAAATACCCCCATTTACAAGGCGGGTATATCTGGGATTGGATAGATCAGGCGCTGTTGGCTACAGGTAAAGACGGGAAAACTTTTTATGCTTATGGGGGTGATTTTGGGGTTAATCGGCCTTCGGATGGAAATTTTGTAATTAATGGTTTGGTAGGACCTGATCAACAACCGCATCCATGTATGGCAGAGGTAAAATATACCCATCAGGATGTGGGCTTTAAAGCGATTGATCTTGCGAAGGGAGAGATTGAGATAACCAACCGCTTTTATTTTACAGATTTATCCGGTTATCGGATAGCATATCGTATTTTCGATGGTGAAGGGGTTGTAAAAAGAGGAACACTGCCACTATCTCTTCAACCACAGGAGTCTGCCATTGTTACTTTGCCAGTGAAAGAATTGGTGTTAAAACCGGGACATACCTATTTTGCTTGTCTGGAAGTTACTTCTTTGAAGGATACTCCTTTGGTTGCTGCCGGTCATCTGGTGGCTTATGATCAGTTCGAACTTCCGTTGAAAGTTGATAAATTACCATACTGTCCGGTGGCGGCTCCGAAACTGGATATTGTAAGACAGGGAGATGAAGTGTCTGTGGTATCCGGTAAAGTGAATTTCACTTTGAATACGAAAGAAGGGAGGGTGACTTCTTATCGCGTAAACGGACGGGAATATTTCAAAGATAACTTTGGATTACAGCCTAACTTCTGGAGAGCACCCAATGACAATGATTATGGAAACGGAGCTCCGGAACGTCTACAAGTATGGAAACAGGCCAGCCGGGAATTTAATATGGTGAACTGCACGACAGAGGAAAAAGAGAACGGAAATATCCTTCTGACAGCAGATTACTTGCTACCTGTTGGTAATCATTTTATTCTTTGTTACGAAGTATGTCCGACGGGAATTGTGAAAGTCTCTGTTCGGTTTACTCCTGTGGAAGTGGAAGAAGGAGTTATTGTTAAATCAGAGGCAGAACTGATGGCTACTTATACACCGCAGGCAAAGTTGGACAAGATACGGAAAAATGTGCTTGAAGTACCTCGTATCGGAGTGCGTTTCCGTATACCGGTACAATATAATATGGTTAATTATCTGGGACGTGGCCCCGAAGAGAATTACATAGATCGTAAGATGGGAACTCCGGTCGGGTTATATAAAAGTACTGTAGATGATATGTATGTTCCTTATGTTCGTCCTCAGGAGAATGGGCACCGAACGGATACCCGTTGGATTTCTTTGACAGGCAAGAACCGGAAAGGGCTGATGGTAGTTGCCCATGACCTGCTGGAATTTAATGCCTTGAGAAATTGTATAGAGGATTTTGATGCAGGAATAGCAGATACCCCCTATCAGCTTCGGCAGGGTCACAGTGCGGATATTTTCCCCCGCGATTATGTAGAAGTTTGTTTGGATGTTTGTCACCAAGGAGTGGGTGGATATGACAGTTGGGGGGCAAGACCGACACAGGCAGCCACGATTTATGCGAATGAGGAATATCGGTCGGAATTCTGTCTGATTCCTGTGGCAAATGAACAAGAAATAAAATCCTGTTCTGTGCTCGATTTCTGGCAATAGTTGTATTTTTGTCGGTGAAGTTGTTACAGAACAGTTAAAAAACGGGTTACTTATGCGATACTATAAAAAACTTTTTTGGGTATGTCTTTTTCTGCTTTCCCTGCTTTCTGTTCCGGGAGCCGGAAAGGAAGGGTATCTATTCAGAAATGTTTCTCCCGAAGGCGGTTTCTATTATGATGGTGTGCGGCAGATATTGCAGGACCGATATGGTTTCATCTGGATACTGATGGATAATGGGCTTTATCGTTTTGACGGATACGAGTATAAGCATTATTATTCGGACTTTCTGAAGATAGATTCCTCGGTGGGCTGGCAGTTCAATGCTATCGGGCTGGATGGAGAAGGACGTTTACTCATTGCAACGAATAAGGGGTTGTACGGTTACGTTAAAGTATCCGATTCATTTGATAATTTATTGGATACGTTTGTCCGTTTTCTGGCACTCGATAACCGGGATAGGGTATGGGTTGGTTTAAACGATGAATTTGCCCTGCTCGATGAAGAACATCACACAACTGTACGGGCCTTGTATGAAGGACAGGGAATTGGAGGAACGACTGCTTATGCCAGAGACGAAAACAGTTTTTTTGTGGCTGCCGATGGTAAAGTCTTTCGCTATGATGCTGATACGAATAAATTCTCACTCTTTTTTAGCTTTGCGGCTGGAAGTTACATTCAGAGCCTTTGTAAGTACCAGAACAAACTGTGGGTACTGATTGAGAATGAAGGGCTCTTTAAAGTTGATATTCCTACAGCAACGATAGATGAAACGTTCGATTTCTTTCACGTTGAGAATGGGGGGAATGTATTGACGAAGATGCTCTGTATGGACAAATATGGTGAGCTGTGGATTGCTACTCAAAGGGGATTGTATATATTGAATCCTGATACCCGGAGATATACCCGCTACTTGCATTCGGCATTAAACCCATTCAGCCTGCCCAACAATTCCGTTTGTTCTATTTCCGAAGACAGGCAACGGAATATCTGGATTGGAACTTATTCGGGTTATATTTGCCATACGAATCTGAATGAATCAGAATGGGTGAAAACTTATACGCCACGGGAAGAGTCTCTCAATCATAATCTGGTAAGTGGTTTTGCTGAAGAGGGTGATCGCTTGTGGATTGCCACTGAAGGGGCGGGCCTAAATTGTCTGAACAAACGTACCGGGGCTTTTACTTATTACAGCCAGAGTACTACCGGAAACGGCTTGTCTTCGGATAATGTGAAGTCGCTTGTGATGGATTCGCATCATAATCTTTGGATAGCCACTTTCCGTGGAGGACTGGATTGTTTCAATTCTGTCACAAATAGATTCCGGCATTTTCATTATGATCGTACGGATGTAAATACACTTCGTTCGAATAACCTTAGAAAGATTGTTGCAGAAGCGGATTCCGGCCTTTGGGTAGCTTACCAACTGGACAAATTAGTCGTTTCATTTTATTCATATGCCAATGAACGCTTCACGCATTGCCATTTTACGGATAAGAGTGATAGCGATACATTCATTTTCGATATGTGTCGAGGTAGTGGTCATCGGCTTTGGATTATTTCGCATAGTAAACTGTATGCACTGAATACAAAAGATTACACCGTTGTTCCTGTTGCACTTGATGGTATTGCCCATCTTAATGCTCAATCCATTTGTGTAGATGGGAGTGATAATCTTTGGATCGGGACTATTGGGTACGGATTGATACGTTACAATCCTCGCTCCGGACAGACAGAGCGCTTTAATGAAATCCTTACATTGGGCGCTTTCTCTATTTTCAGTATCTGTACCGATGATGAGAATAATCTTTGGATGGGGACAGATAACGGTCTGTTCCGTTTTAATACTGCAGAGCTACACTTTGCCCGTTTCGATCAGAAAGACGGGATGCAGGGAAATGTTTATTATCCTCTCTCTTCTTTCCGGAGTAAGACGGGAGAATTATGTTTTGGCGGGACTAATGGTTTCAGTCTTGTCAATCCGAAAGAAACGAATCATAATGATATAAAACCGCAGGCCATTATCTCCGGATTCTATCTTGATAATGCTTTGGCTACCCCTCCTGCTCGCAATGATCGTTTGGATAAGTATTCAGGACTACCTGAGGAGATTGTACTGGAGTATGACCAGGCGAACTTTGGTTTTGCTTTTTCATCGGACAATTATTATATTCCGCGTAAGAACCGCTATCGCTATCGTTTGGTGGGTTACGATGATAAATGGATAGAAGTGGATGCAGATGCCCGTAAAGCATCTTATTCCAAAGTTCCTGCCGGAAATTATGTTTTTGAGGTATTGGCTTCCAATAATGACGGGGTGTGGAGTGAATCGCCTACACGTGTGCATGTTCTTCGCCTGCCTGCTCCCTGGCTGAGTGTATGGGCTTATCTGCTATATGTTATACTGTTAGCAGTGGTTACATTCTTTATTCTACGTTATTATACCGAACGTAAGAATCTGAAACTACAACTCTATCTGGAGAATATGGATAAAGAAAAGAAAGAGGAGATTCATCAGTCGCAGTTGCGCTTCTTTACTAATATCTCCCATGATTTCCGAACTCCGTTGTCTCTTATTATCGGAGCTGTGGATCGTCTGCGTGAAGAGGGGTTACCGGAATATTACTATGGCATACTTAGCAGCAATGCCAAGCGTTTGTTGAATCTGGTAAATGAATTAATGGATTTTCGGACAATTGAAAACGGGAAATTACCGCTGCAGGTGGAACCGACGGATGTAAACGATCAGGTACGGCGTATTACTGCTGACTTCCGTAACCATGCGCAGCAACACAATATTCAGTTTGATATCCGTTTAGATGCAGATTTACCAAAAGAACTTTGTATTGATCGGAGTATATTCGAAAAGATATTGATGAACTTGCTTCATAACGCTTTTAAATATACAAAGGATGGAGGGCGTATTTCTGTTGAGACTTATGCGCGTGCAGAGGCTTTCGTACCGGCACGTTCCCATTCATTTACGGTGAATGGAGAAGGAGGGGCTAAAAACTGTTTTGCTATTGCCGTGCGTGATACGGGTATTGGTATTTCACAGGAGTCCATCAGTAGTGTCTTCGAACGGTTTTATAAGGTGAATACGGTTAACTTTGACAAGCACCTGGGTACAGGCATTGGCCTGGCATTGGTACGTAGCCTCGTATTATTGCATCGAGGTACAGTGAGTATTCACAGTGAACCGGAACAAGGTACTGACATGGTGGTTTGCCTGCCATTGGACGGAGGGGTTTACACGGTGGATGAACGGCTTAATGTAACGGAAACAGTTATATCGGATGAAATTACTGTTTCTGAAGAGCCTAAGGTAACATTTGAAAACGAGCTATTGTTGGAAGAGCCGGAGGTTCCTGTAACGGAGGAGAGGAAACGGTTGTTACTGGTGGAAGATAATGATGACTTACGGCGTATGATTGCCGATTTTCTCTCTGTGAAATTTGAGACCATAGAGGTGGAGAATGGAAAACTGGCTTCCGATTATCTGGCAACACACAGTGTAGACCTTATTATTTCGGATATCATGATGCCTGAGAAAGATGGTATTACCCTCTGTCAGGAAGTGAAAACGGATGTGGCTACATCACATATCCCGTTTGTCTTGCTGACGGCAAAGACCAGTCTTGAGAGTAAACTCGAGGGAGCTTCAGCGGAAGCAGATCTCTATTTTGAAAAACCGGTAGATTTCAATTTGCTGTTACTCTCCATTCAGAATATCTTTAAGCGTCAGGAACAGCTTAAAGAGTATTATGCACGCAACTATTTTGCTGATGCTTCGGAGTTATCCACCAATCAGGAGGATAGTCGTTTTATGAAAGAGTTTGTCGATATTCTGGAACGTAATCTGGAGCAGGCAGATATGGATGTGAATTCCATTGCTGCCGAGTTGTCAATGAGTCGTAGCAAGCTATACGCCAAGATTAAAAGTATAAGTGGCAAGTCTATTGTAGAATTTATTCTGGGATATAAGCTTCGCAAGGCAGCACGATTGCTGGTAAAGGAGAATTTGACAATCCGGGAGGCCATGGATCAGATTGGTATCGAAAGCCAGTCATACTTTACCCGTGCATTTAAGAAAGAATTTGGTGATACACCGACGGCGTTTGTGGCAAAGTATCGGAAATAAAGAGGAGTAAAATTGAAATAATTCCTTTTGTAAGTGCAATAAAGCAAAACGAACAAAAGGTATAACGAATAAGGCAATCCGAATAAATGGGTTGGTTCTACTTTTGCGTCAGATAACGAAAGCAAAAAAGTATGAACTACAAAATTATCGGATTCTTGTTATTCCTCTCTGTAGGCCTGTCTGCAGAGGTGCTGTCTGAAAATAAAAACAATCTAAAAAGGGGGTATGTGGACCTTCCTTTTGACCATAGTGATGTATTGTGTACTTTACAAAACGTTGCCGACTGGCAATTGGAACATTTCACTTACTCCCGGACAGGAACTCCCGGACATTTGCATGATGCTGGCATCGATGCCTGGACAAATGCTACGTTTTATCTGGGGCTTTCTCAGTTGGTGCGTCTGTCAGATACCAGTCGATATAATGATTGGCTTTGCCGGATTATAGCTGATACACATGGACGGCTACCGGCCAATTTTGCAGGTCACTCTCAGTATTCTCTTTATCATGCCGATGAACTTTGTATGGCTCGTTTCTATCTTGATCAATATGAGCTATCGCGGGCTTCTCATTTAATGGCTTCTGTCAGTGAACGTATTGATTGGATTCTGGCTCATCCCGCTGACACGATGATGGATTATCGTAATAAACAGACATGGACGTGGAGTGATGCTCTTTTTATGGCACCGCCTGTGTATGCCCGCTTGGCTCAAATTACCGGTAATACTGAGTATCTCTGGCAGATGGATCGTAATTTCCGGCGAACATATGCCCATCTCTATGATACTGACGAACATTTATTTTATCGGGATGATAGTTATCTGGGACGTACAGAAGCTAATGGACGAAAAATATTCTGGGGGCGTGGTAATGGTTGGGTAGCTGCCGGATTGGTTGGTCTGCTGGAGGAATTACCTTCCGATTCTCCTTATCGCTCTTTTTATGAGCAGCTTTTTAATCAACTTGTTGCCCGGCTTATCAGTCTGCAAGGGGCGGATGGCAGCTGGCACGCCAGTTTACTCGATCCCGATAGTTATCCTGCACCCGAAACCAGTGCAACTGCCTTGATAACTTATGCGTTGGCTTATGGTTTGCGTACCGGATTATTTTCCGGAACAGATTATGCTCTTGCACTGACTCGTGCCTGGCATTCTCTTTGCGCAGCTATTGATGCTGACGGGAAGTTGGGGTGGACGCAGCCTATTGGTGCCGATCCAAAGAAGGTGACACGTGAAATGACTGCTACTTATGGAGTAGGTGCATTTCTTCTTGCCGGAAGTGAACTCTATCGTTTACTGATAACTCAATCATCGAGACAGATTCACTCTTTCAATGACGGATGGAGTTTCTGTAAGGGGCCTTCTATGGCAGAATCAGTACTGGTTGGTACTCCATTTGTTACGGAATGGGAACCCGTTAAAATACCTCACACATGGAATAATGTCGATATGCAGACCCAACGGAATGATTACTATGCGGGGCCGGCCTGTTATCAGAAAACGTTTGTTCCGGATCATAGTTTACGTGGAAAGCGTCTTTTCCTTCGTTTCGAGGGGGTAGGGGCGGTGGCTCGTGTCTACGTCAATCAGGGACTTGCTATTGAGCATCGGGGAGCTTATTCTGCTTTTGCGGTAGAGATTACCTCTTTACTTGATTTCGGACGGGAGAATACGATTACTGTTTTTGCTGATAACACTCCCCGGCCTGATATTATTCCGGTCAATAATAATCTGTTCGGGGTTTATGGTGGTATCTATCGTCCTGTGCAGTTGATTGTGACGGATCGTGTAAATATTGCCGTTACTGATTATGCCTCTCCGGGTGTTTATATAGATCAGCACAAGGTAACTTCCCATGTTGCAGAGATTACGGTCCGCACAAAATTAGAGAATCGCTACAAAGAACCCCGTTCCGTGGTGATGGATTATTTGTTGTTTGAGGCAGACGGTACTCTGAAAGAAAAGAAATCACATGAAATCACTCTTTCCCCTCAAGGGAGACAGACCGATATACAGCCATTTACCATTCGTCGGCCCCATCTCTGGCAAGGATTAGATGATCCGTACCTGTATCGTATGGTTGTCCGGGTTAAGTCCGGTGGGCATATTGTTGATGAAATAACTCAACCTCTTGGTTTGCGTCATTTCGAACTACGGGCAGGAGGCGGCATGTATCTCAATGGTCGGCGTATTCCAATGTATGGGGTTTGCCGGCATCAGGACTGGTGGCAATCGGGAAGTGCCCTCACTCCTCAGCAACATGATACAGACCTCTCTATTATCCGTGAATTGGGAGCTACCACTATTCGCCTGGCACACTATCAGCAATCGGAATATGTTTATTCGCGTTGTGATAGCATTGGTTTTCTGGTTTGGGCAGAAATACCTTTTGTGAACCGTGTCAGTACGCACGAGGCGGAGAATGCAAAAGAGCAATTACGCGAACTGATCCGGCAGAATTACAATCATCCCTCCATTTATGTCTGGGGAGTACACAACGAAGTCTACGGTTATGGTGAAGATGATGGACTTTATACAGACAGCACTCGTTTCTCTCCGGTGGTTGCTTTGACTTCCGATTTGCATGATTTGGCAAAGACAGAAGATCCTGTCCGTCTGACAGTCTCCGTAAACGGTCATGCTGCTCCCGGACACGGAGTCAATATGAATACCGATATTCAAGGAATCAATCGTTACTTCGGCTGGTATGAACGCCGTATTCAGGATCTGGAACCTTGGTTAGAGTCGATGGAACGGGATTATCCCGGTTATCGTATCATGCTCACCGAGTATGGTGCTGAGGCTAATCCGAAACACCAGGAAGAATTGGCCGGTGATGTCGGTGATTGTTGTGGTTTTGACCGTCGCTATACGGAAGCTTTCGCTACCCGTTTTCATGAAATTCAGTGGGGAATTATCTCACGCCATCCTTACTTATTGGCCTCTTATGTGTGGAATACGTTTGATTTTGCTACGCCTGCTTCTTCACAGGGTGGAGTTGAAGCCCGGAATATGAAGGGACTGGTGACTTTTGACCGGCAATGCCGGAAAGACCCTTTTTATTGGTACAAAGCCAATTGGAGTAAAGATCCCGTACTTTATATCACTCAGCGACGCGTAGTGGAACGGAGGCAAAAACATACACCTGTGACGGTTTATTCCAATGTGGGTATTCCCCGCTTATTTGTCAACGAACAGGAAGTAACGGGAGTTATCAAGGGTACTACCTCTGTTCATTACATCTTTCCGGATGTTGAACTAAAGGAGGGTGATAATCAACTGAATGTTCGGGCAGGTGAAGGAGAGAAAGCGATAGAAGATACTATCTACTGGCATTATTCAGGTATCCTTTCGCCGGATGCTCCTGTGCATCCCCAGGAGAAAGAAGGAGAACACGTCGGACTATAATGTTACTATTACCTGTCAGCAAGTGTATATTTTGATAGGAGAAGTAACAGGTAGACCTTTGTATTAGAAACTTAAATAGATTATAGTTATGAAAAGAAACTTTGTTTTGTTTATGCTGATAGGTTTTTGCCTGTTAGGTTGTCAGGAAATTCCCCGACAACAGTTGCCCATTTCTGCTTCTGTGCCGGAGCGTCCGGCCGGGCAGACAGATGTATTAAATCTGGCGTGTGAACCGGTTCCTGAAGTTCGCGTTGCTTTTATCGGTTTAGGAATGCGTGGGCCGGGAGCAGTCCGCCGGATGACTTACATTCCCGGTGTGAAGATTGTGGCTCTTTGTGATGTAGAAGAAAGTCGTACCAAAGCTGCGAATGAGATTCTTACGGAACGTGGTCTGCCCAAGGCACGGGAGTTTTACGGAGATACTGCTGTTTGGCGTAAAGTCACTGCATTGCCGGATGTCGATTTAGTATATGTGGCCACTGACTGGCGAACTCATGCTATGATGGGGGTACAAGCCATGAAAGATGGCAAGCATGTTGCGATTGAAGTACCTGCGGCTATGTCAATGGATGAAATCTGGGCTTTGGTTAATACTTCCGAACAGACCCGGAAGCATTGTATGCAACTGGAAAACTGTGTCTATGACTTCTTTGAACTGACAACATTGAATATGGTACAACATGGATTACTGGGTGAGGTACTTCATGGTGAAGGTGCTTATATACATGGGCTTCAACCTTACTGGAATCAGTACTGGAATAACTGGCGTATGGATTTTAACCGGCAACACCGGGGAGATGTATATCCTACTCATGGTTTAGGACCTGTCTGTCTGGCTATGAATATTCATCGTGGTGATAAGATGAACTACCTGGTTTCTGTAGATACCAAAGCGGTGGGTAATCCTGCTTTTATCAAAGAATCTACCGGTGAAGAAGTGAAAGATTTCCGGAATGGTGAACATACTTGTACAATGATTCGTACTGAGAAGGGACACTCTATTCTGATAGAGCATAATGTTACTTCTCCCCGACCTTACAATCGTATGTTCCAACTGACCGGAACAAAAGGGTTTGCTAATAAATATCCTGTCGAGGGTTATCTCATTGCCCACGATAAGAATACCGGAGACGGTAGCGACTATGAAAATCTGGAAGAACATGTTTGTATGTCGGAAGAGGAAAAAACGGCTTTAATGGAAGAGTATAAACATCCTATTATAAAAGATATTGAGGCACTTGCTAAAGAAGTTGGTGGGCATGGCGGTATGGATTTTATCATGGATTACCGCTTGATTTACTGTCTGCAAAGAGGGCTTCCTCTTGATATGGATGTTTACGATCTGGCAGAATGGTGCTCTCTGATTCCTTTGACAGAAATCTCGCTGGATAATAATTCTGCTCCGGTTGAAGTACCGGATTTTACTCGCGGGGCCTGGAATAAGTTGAGCGGTGTGCGGTTTGCGCAATAAGAAACAGTTGATAAAATTTATATATCCCCCATATAGAATGCCCTCTTCTCCTGATCGAGACAGAGGGCATCTTTTTTACTTATTATGTTAGTCTGAAATACCTGTTGTATTTGGGTAAAGTGTCGGTTGCATTTATAGACAATGCCATTGGCATTCAGAATCGGAAACTCAGACCACCCAGGAAATTAATGCCTTCAGTGGGATAGAGCAGATAACGCTGGAATTTCTTGTTTAACAGGTTATCCGCCTTTGCATAGACAGAGACTCCTTTAAACAAGTGGTAAGTGGCTCCTATACTAAGATCGCTGACGGCAGGGAAGAATGTTTTGCTAAATCCGTAATATCTTTCAGCCCGCCAGATGTATTGATAACCTACATTTAACCACAGAGCCGGAATGGGATGTACTTCTACTTTAAAATCAAGTTCCGTCTCCGGTTTCATCCATAGAGCGGGATTGTAATTTGGGGAGGATACATTATCTGTATAGGCATCGCTGGCTTGCCAATGGCGGTAGATACCTTTACCTGAGAGTGTAAACAAGTCCTTATAGGCATAACTGGCACTGAGCCCGGCATAAATATTATTCGTTGAAGTTTGTCTCAGGTCAATGAAATCGCCGGCTGTTCCGCCTATCCAGCTATTTTCTATCTGATACAGATCATCTTTGAGATTCTGATATCCGGCAAAGAGGTTAAACCATAAACCTGTTACGGGGCTTGCTTTGAACCCTAAAGTGGCATTGAGCTGCTCATAGGTATCTCTCACCTCGTTAGAAGGGTCGCTGTATGGGTTATAAGTCTCCAATCGGCGCAGGTCATTGAGTTGTCTGCCACCTGTAGCATTGGCGTAGACCACATAACTGTCTGAGAATACATATTGTATGGTTACATCCGGAGAGACACGAAATGATTTGCCATTGCCGAAAGAGAAATCAACATTGGCTCCCAGATGCAGTCGCCAATCATCGTTGTTGAGTTCGTAGTACGGGTTTAAGTCTACGACGGTACGGCTTTTAAAAATGCTCTTTATCTCCTCATTATAAAAGTCTCTTTTATTATTGTAGATGAGGTTGTTCATTTTGAAAGCAATACTTATTTGTTGCTCATCGCTGATGTTTCCACTGACAATGGCTTTGGTACGTATTTGCATCTCATTTACACCACCGAAGAATTGGTTGTGTTGCCGGTCATAAAGCATCAGGTTGGTTTCTGCATTAAACTGTAACGGCATTGTTTCGTCTGTAGATTTCACTCCGAAATGCAGATCGCCCGAAGTGAACTTCTGTTTTTTGAAAGAAAAGCCATAAGGCTCGTAATTGAAATTACTTAGTCCGAAGTGCCCCGCCACATTCAGGTCTATCTTGCCAAATTGATGCAGATAATCTATGGCAGCACGCGTACGGTAGTAATGTGCATCCCATTTCCGGGCATCACCGTAGGGCATGTCCAACGTACCGTTCATGCCGTCCATACTGAAGTTTACATTCAGCTTATCCCGACTGGAAAGGTGAAAAAGATAATTACCTAATAAGTCCAGGTTACCATAGTTACCATATCCGGCGCGTACATATCCTGGTTTACTTGTCGGTTGTACCTCTTTTCCGGTATAAGCCTGCATTGTTCCCGCAGGGATATTGGAGGCAGGAGTAGAACTTATAGCATATTCAACCTCTTTCTTGTTTACTACAGGCTCTTCTACTTTGGGCAAAACATTTACTTTAGAGGCATCCAGAATAATAGGATTGTATTCCTGCTCAACCACAACAGTACGGTTCATGGTCGTATCTTTGGATTGGGTTTGCACCTGAGCCAGTGAAGGGAGTGCGACGAGCGCCATTCCCAGGAAGATATAATGATTACGTTTCATACTTCGTTACTTATTAAGTTTTTCAAGTCTGCTTTCAATCATGCCTTCAATGTCATCGTTGGCGTGATAGTTCTGTTGCAAGCTCAACAGATATTGCCGTGCATCCAGCTTTTTGTCCATAGCCATGTATACATCCGACAGGAGGACGAAGCTACGCGCCAACCAATAAGCGTGGGGGGTACTCCGTTCGATGTAGTCGAGTAACTCTTTCTCGGCTGCGGCATACTCTCCGGCAGTGTAATATTGTTGAGCCACCAGATACTTCGCTTCTGCTCCGTAAAGGTTACGGGTATCTTTGGCAAGTGTCTGAAGATCGGCCAATGCTTTCTTGTCAGCTTTTTGGTTCATATAAGATTTAGCACGATAATAAAGTGCTTCATTCGCCAATTCGGGAGTCAATTTGGCTTCTGCCAGCAAGGCTGTTGCGGCATGAATAGTTTCTGCATCGTCTTTGATGAGATGTGCACAACGTAACATTCCTGTCTCTGCCAACAGACGGCGGTCCGCTGTGGTTGCTTTCTCTTTCAGCATTTTGTAGGATGCTAATGCATCTGCAAACTGTTGCAGGTTGAACTGAACTTCCGCACGCATTATTAATGCTTCTTCAGAGAATGGATTATCCGGATATTCCAGTAATTTGCCTGAGTGAAGCAGAATCATATCATAGTTCTTTTGCTCTTTTCCGATGAGGCAAAGGTAATAATGAGCATTCAGGCTAAAGGAACCTTCGGGGAAAGTTTGCAGGTATTTGTTGAAACTGCTTTTCGCTTCTTCTATACGTCCGCGTCCATAAATTTTCTCAGCAGCGATGTAAGTTAAAGAATCCTGTTCGCTGGCGTCAAAACGTATATTGCCCGGCATGGAAGCTGCCAGTGCGGCAAACTCATCAATGCGGTTCATATCAACGTAAAGAGACTTTAGATCGAGCATTGCCAAACGAGCTTCGTCACTTCCCGGATATTTGTTGATTACCAGTTTGTAAGCATCGATTGCCTGATCGTAGTTTCCGTCCTGATAATACAGCAGACCGATTTCGGCAGCAGCTTTACGGCTGATAGGACTTTCGGGGTATCTGCTCAACAATTCTTTAAAAGAGGCAATGGCCTGGTTGTTGTTATTCATCAGTACGTATGAACGTCCTTTTTCATAAAGGGCATTTATAACATAAGGTGATGTGGGGTATTTGCCTGCCAGACGGTTCAGCAGAGTGATTTTGCCGGAATAATCTTTTTGCAATCCTGATACTAAGGCAAGTTGGTAGAATGAATAGTCTCCGGAAGAGGCATTCATACTTTCGGCTTGTGCATAATAATGTTTGGCTTCGTCGAAATTACGTTCGTTGAGGAAGCAGTCACCGATACGATTGTAAGCATCGGCCAGTGCTGTTCTGTTTTCACCCTTTTCCAGTTGTATGTATTTGAGGAACCAGTTGCGTGCCTGTGTATAATCTTTCTGGTGGAAAGCGGTATATCCCAAATTATAGTTTGCCAGTGCATACATTTCGTTATTAGTCTGTTCCGTCAGTTGCAGGTATTCTCTGAAATTACGGGCAGCCTCCGCCATGCGGTTCAGGCGGTAGTAAGATTCTCCACGCCAGTAGAGGGCATCGGCCTTGGTCTGGCGGTTGTATTGGCCAATGGCAACAGACTGGTTAAAGTAGCCGATTGCCTGCTCAAAAGAAGCATTGGCAAATGCTTGTGTACCGAGTTGGAACAGTATTTTTTGTTTCGCTTCCATGATGCGGGTACCGGGATGGGCAATGCGTTCAATGGATTTCAGTGCCGCTTCGTAGCTGCGGGTGTTCAAATATACCTCAACAAGATAATTGCTTACCATTTCGGTATATTGGGAATTGGGGAATTCGTTCAGGAATTTCTCGAAAACGGTTACCGACTCTCCGAATGCAGAGTAGGACGTTTCGTGAATGCACAAGGCATAGTTATAGGCAGCCTGTTCTTTTATTTTCATATCGGCATTGGAGGCGGCAGCCTGTTCAAAAGCCATACGGGCTTTGTTCTTTTCGGCCAGTTGCAGGTAGGAAAGTCCCATATGCAGATACGCATTTTGTGTCAATGCGTCGTTGGTACCTGTTACTTCTCCCAACGTCTCGGCAGCTTTTGAATATACTCCTGTCTGGAAATAAGAGAGTCCTAACATGTAGAGGGCATCCCGGCGGGGCGAAGCATCTCTTTCAAGATAACTCTCAAATGCGTTGATTGCTTCGTGGTATTTGCGGAAATGATAAGATGCATCTCCCAGGATACGGTACATTTCGGCAGCATGTTCATTCTGCGGATATGCCGATAAGTAGTTTTGTGCTACAATCTCAGCTTTATCATAGTTTTTTCTGATTGCATAAATCTCTGCAATGTAATAGGGCACCAATGCTTTATATTTGGGATTGTCCTGCAGAGGGAGGAAACCTTTCAATGCTTCGTCATAGCGCTTCTGTGTGTAGCGTATATAAGAGATATAGTAAGCGCAGTCATTGTCGTATTTCTTACTGCTGGCTTTCAGGGTTTCAAACCAGATGGCAGCTTCTTTTACATTCCCCGTTTTCAGATAACAGGTAGCCAGCAAATAGGTCATGTCATCCCGCTCTTCATTACCCAGCAAATCCAGTTGGGCGGAGTTGAACAGTGCCAGTGCTTCGTCATATTTTTCTTCATAAAAATAGCCGGCAGCAAGTAAAGCGTAAATACGGTTGGCATAAGGAGTGTCGGGATATTTTTCCAGATAATTGCGCAACAGGGTGATACTGTTCTTATCTTTCAGTTCATATGCTGAACATACCAGCATATATTCTGCTTCTTCACGCAATGAGGCATTAGGTTCCTGTCTGATAAAAGCTTTTAATGGCGGAGTAGCTGCTGCATAATTTTTTTGCAGAAACAGGTTTCTTCCTTCCTTATATAGATTGACAGGCGAGGTGATTTTTTCGCTTGTTTGTGCCGACGTGATGATAGGCGTACAGCATATCAGGGCACATATAAATCGTGAAATTCTTCTTTTCATAATTTAGTGTTTTGGCAAAAGTACTTGTTTTTGGGGACTTTACAGCAAACAGCTCTTTAGTTTTACAGGTTTTAACGTCCATCGAAGGAAAAATGTTCTGATAATAGGATGAACTTCTGCCTGATATGTAGATTTGATCTTTGTGTGATAGCGGGAAAAATTGCTATATGAATCAGTTAAATTGCTATTTCCTGCCTGGATGGAATACCGTAATTTTGCATCATAGAAAACAATGAAAATTAAACCCTAAAGAATATGAAAGTAATTGATTTGACAAAAGAGAGTTTTAATGAGAGAATATCTGATTTCCGGCAATATCCTGATGGCTGGGAGTTCAAAGGAGATAAGCCTTGTATCGTTGATTTCCATGCTCCTTGGTGTATTTATTGCAAGAGGTTATCGCCGGTTCTTGATGAATTGGCTGTTGAATATGCCGGTAAGATTGACTTCTATAAGATAGATGTTGATAACGAGCCTCTTTTAGAGTCTGCTTTTTCCATCCGTACTATCCCGAATTTATTATTTTGCCCGATGGAAGGGAAACCCTGGATGAAGCTGGGGACAGTTGGAAAACCCCAGCTAAAGAAAATGCTTGATGACCTGTTGGCAGGTGTTACAGAGTAGATAGGAAAATTCCAAGACCTTTGCGGATAGAGCTGAGTCCGAAGTCTTCGGGACGGATCTCTGCAACAGGAATAAAGAAGGCATCAGCAGCATCGTCCATTGCGGCAATGTGACTGGTGTCTTCTACTTTACAGAGGAAAAACATATCCAGTGTATGTACCGGGAATCCTGAATATACATAAATATTGGGAAGAGTAAACCGATAGGTTGCCTCTTTCACTTTTAATCCGGTTTCTTCTAACACCTCACGTGCTACACCTTCTTCTGCTGTTTCGTTCATATCAATGAATCCTCCCGGCAGGTCGAGCGTACCTTTTGCCGGGTCTTTGGCGCGGCGGCATACCAGCAATTCATTCTCCTTATTCAGAATCAGGGCAACTGTTGCCGCTGATGGATTAAAGTAGTATACGAACCCGCAATTGGTGCATTGTTTAGATTTCTCATTGTGTATGTTGAAATGCTCCGAACCGCACTTCGGACAGTATTTGAACTGAGACAGAGGATGTTCCATGTTTCTTCTTCTTTATAGTTTCCTGCAAAAGTACAAAAAAGACAGATAGTATAATGGATTTTGTCTATCAGAGTATAGAATTATTCGATTGGACTTTTTTTGTATCTCCGGTAGGTATCCCCCTATCTTTGCATCAGAAACAAAAACAAGTTTAATCAATAAATAATAAGTTTAGTATGGAATCAATTCTTAATTCTCAGCTTCCTGAATTCAGTGTTCAGGCTTTTCATAACGGTAGTTTCAAAACAGTGACCAATAATGACGTTAAAGGTAAATGGGCGATTTTCTTCTTTTATCCTGCCGACTTTACTTTTGTATGTCCTACAGAACTCGTAGACGTAGCCGAAAAATACGACCAGCTTCAGTCAATGGGTGTAGAGGTATATTCTGTAAGTTGTGACTCACATTTCGTTCATAAAGCATGGCATGATGCTTCAGACAGTATCCGTAAAATCAAGTATCCGATGTTGGCAGATCCGACAGGTGCTTTGGCCCGTGCTTTCGGCGTATATATTGAATCAGAAGGTATGGCTTATCGTGGTACTTTCCTGGTAAATCCGGAAGGTTTGATTAAAGTAGCCGAATTGCATGACAATAACATCGGTCGTGATGCAAGTGAACTACTTCGCAAGGTAGAGGCTGCTCAGTTTGTAGCTACTCACGACGGAGAGGTTTGTCCGGCAAAATGGAAGAAAGGAGAAGCTACGCTGAAACCAAGTATCGACCTGGTAGGAAAAATCTAAATTGGAATTTAGAAGTTAGGAGTCAGGAGTTAGAATCTGTTCAGGTGTTTTCTGATTCATGTATTCCAGCTCCTGACTCTCATATTCTATAATTCCGACTCCTGACTTCTGACTTCCAATTCTATATTCTAACTCCTATTATTCTATCTCCTAATTATGTTAGACCCTACATTAAAAGAACAACTGAAAAGTATATTTGCCGGATTAGAGGTTGATTTTACTTTTGATATATACGTATCGTCCGGACACGAAAGCCGTGGCGAGTTACTCGATCTGCTGGCTGATGTAGCCGATTGCTCTCCCCATATCTCTTGTCGGGTGAATGAGGGAGAAAGGTTGGAGTTTACTCTGTTGAAGAATGGAAATGAGACCGGTATTACCTTCCGGGGTATTCCTAACGGGCATGAGTTTACTTCTCTGCTACTTGCCATTCTTAATCTTGACGGTAAGGGAAAGAATTTTCCCGATGAACAGGTTTGTAACCGTGTGAAAGCCTTGAAAGGCCCGATACACCTTACTACTTACGTTTCGCTTACTTGTACCAACTGTCCCGATGTGGTGCAGGCTCTCAATGCTATGACTACGCTGAACAATTCTATCTCACATGAGATGGTGGACGGTGGTCTTTATCAGGACGAAGTAGAAGCTCTTAAGATTCAGGGGGTACCTTCTGTATTTGCCGATGGAAAACTACTGCATGTAGGGCGTGGTGATTTTGGTGAGTTACTTACCAAACTGGAGGTTCAATATGGTATCAATGAAAGCGAAATAGACACTACCGTAAAGAACTACGATGTTATTGTTGCCGGTGGAGGTCCTGCCGGAGTTTCTGCTGCTATCTATTCGGCACGTAAAGGATTGCGGGTGGCAATTATCGCCGAACGTATTGGCGGACAAGTAAAGGAGACGGTAGGAATTGAAAACCTGATATCTGTTTCACATACGACTGGAAGTGAACTGGCAGATAATTTGAAAACGCATCTGTTACAATATCCGGTAGATTTATTGGAACATCGTCGCATTGAAACTGTAGAAGTCAACGGAAAAGAGAAACTTGTGACGACTTCTGTTGGTGAGAAATTTGTAGCTCCTGCCTTGATTATTGCTACTGGTGCTAGTTGGCGGAAGCTGAATGTGCCCGGTGAAACAGACTATATCGGAAGAGGCGTAGCTTTCTGCCCTCATTGTGACGGTCCGTTTTATAAAGGTAAGCACGTAGCTGTTGTCGGTGGTGGAAATTCAGGAATAGAAGCGGCTATTGATTTGGCCGGTATCTGTTCGACGGTTACAGTCTTTGAATTTATGGACGAGCTCAAAGCCGATCTTGTTCTGCAGGAGAAAGCAAAAAGCTTGCCTAATGTGGAAATATTTGTTAGTTCACAGACGACGGAGGTAATAGGTAATGGTGATAAATTAACTTCTCTCCGTATCAAAGACCGTAAAACAGACGAAGAGCGTATAATGGAACTGGATGGTGTTTTTGTTCAGATTGGTCTGGCTGCCAACAGTGCTGCTTTCCGTGGAGTTGTGGAGATGAACCGTCCCGGTGAGATTGGTATTGATTCACACTGCCGTACAAACGTTCCGGGCATCTATGCTGCCGGAGATGTATCGACTGTACCTTATAAACAAATTATTATCGCCATGGGTGAAGGTGCCAAGGCTGCTTTGTCTGCTTTCGAAGACAGGGTAAGAGGAATCATTTGAGACATTCTTTTTTCTTGTGTTACCTCATTTTAAACAATACCTATTGATAGGGTATTCCGATGTGAATATCCCTATTGATAGGTATTTTTTTGCCTTCTTTACTGAAGTATCTTTGCAGCTCAACATCAGGCGTAAAGATAAGAACGAATATGAGACAACAATATGCTGTAACAAGAGCATCTTTTCTAATACTATTTTTGATATCCTCCCTTTGTATATTTTCGCAGAATACTCCAGTCAAACGTATTGATTTTAATGGAACCCTCATTGATGCGGAAACAGGAGCTCCCATTGAATTTGCTACTATACAGATACCGGATCATGCGCTTTGGGCAATTAGCGATATGGATGGTAAATTTAAAATTCCGGGAATGAAGCCGGGAGTTTATACGTGTGAGATATCCGTGTTGGGTTATCAAAAGACAATTAAGAAAATAGAGATAAAGCCGGAGATGAAGCTAACTGTTATTAAACTCTCTCCCATGACTCTGGCTTTAAATGAAGTAGTCGTTACCGCTCAGGAGCAGCGGATGGGATCGGCTTCCAGAATAGATCAGAGTGCCATTCAGCATATCCAACCCAAGAGTGTGGAAGATATGTTGCAACTCCTTCCTGGCAATCTGACTAAGAATCCGGATCTGAATAACGTGGGGCAGGCTTATATTCGTGAAGTATCTTCCAATGATAATAATGCTTTGGGTACATCGGTGATGGTGGATGGTGCTCCACTTTCGAATGATGCAAATATGCAGGTGCTTTCCACCAGTAAGTCCGGTACGAGTCTGAATGCTCAGTCGGTGAGTGGAAAAGGACTTGACCTGCGTACCATTTCTCCGGATAACATTGAATCTATGGAAGTAATCCGGGGCATTCCCTCTGTAGAGTATGGAAATCTTACGTCAGGTGCGGTCATTATCAAAACTCGTTCGGGGGTTACTCCGCTCGAAGTAAAACTGAAAGCAGATCCTTTCTCTAAAATGGCCTATGCCGGAAAAGGTTTCCTTATCAGTGAGAAAATGGGAGCAATGAATATTTCCGCCGATTACTCACAGTCGTATGCAGATATACGTAAACGCTATAACGGATTTGACCGGATTACGGCCAATCTGGGATATTCCAATACTTTTATGAAAAGTTCCCGGCCTCTGACTTTCAACATGAGGCTGGCCTATTATCAGAACATAAATAGTGAAAAATCAGATCCTCAACTGAAGCAGGATGAGAAGATAAAAAATGAAAATATGGGAGTGCGCTTCAACCTTGAAGGTAACTGGCGCCTGAATACTTCCTGGATTTCTTCTTTAGGATATAGTTTCATGGTAAATTATAGCCATCAGCAGGATTATCGTCGTGAACAGATCATCTTGCAATCGGGTATTACTCCGGTGGCTAATTCGTATGTGAGTGGCGAATACCAAACCTATTTCCTTAACTCATCTTATTATTCCGACTATACGGTGGACGGTAAACCTTTGGATGTGTTCGGACAGTTGAAAGCCAATAAACTTTTCCAGTTCTCATCCGATTGTTTTATGACCCTGAAAGCAGGCATCGAATGGAAATATAATGTGAACCGGGGTGATGGGATGATGTTTGATCCTAAGCTTCCTCCGGTGGTAAACGATATTCAGTCTATTCGTCCCCGGTCGTTCAAATCAGTTCCGGCTATCAATACACTTTCTTTCTTCATAGAAGACAAAGCCCAGTTACCCATTCGGAAAACAACATTGACCTTACAGGGAGGTGTACGCCTCAGTAATCTGTTTATAGATAAGAGTGCCGGAAGAAAGGATATGTTTATGGTAGAACCTCGTATTAATATGGAATATAATATCCTGAACGGTGACAATAATAAAGTGTTTGATGAC
This sequence comes from Bacteroides mucinivorans, assembly GCF_034654355.2. Lineage (NCBI taxonomy): Bacteria > Pseudomonadati > Bacteroidota > Bacteroidia > Bacteroidales > Bacteroidaceae > Bacteroides > Bacteroides mucinivorans. The sequence goes on from NZ_CP178179.1 coordinate 504,041, forward strand.
TTGAGTATTGTAGGTGGGTTTGGTATTGCTGCCAAAGCACCTACTCTTCTCTACCTGTATCCTGATAAGGCTTATTTTGACGAATCAAGTTTCAATCTAATGTTTGCCGATGATATGAGCAAGTCCACTTCTATTATGACTACCAAAGTCATAGATAATACCTCTAACCCTGATCTGAAACCAGCTTATAGCCAGAAGATGGAAATAGGTTTGGCAGGACGTATCAGAAAGGTAACTGGAAATGTTACTTTCTTCTATGAAAAACATACCAATGAGTATTCTTTCAAAGGAGTACCTGTGACGATGCCTTTTCGGCGTTATTCGGTTCCGGGATATGTGGATAATGTGAATTATACCAATGGTATGCTTTATTATGAAAAAGACGGAATAAGAAACCCGGCTACAATTGTAAATGATACTACCTTGTATTCTTACAATATGCCAGTGAACAATACCCGTACCATCAAGCGGGGAGTAGAGTATAGCATCAACTTCGGACAGATTCCTCTTCTGAAAACATCTGTAGTGGTAGACGGTGCGTGGCTCTATGTAAAGCGTCATTCTACATTGCCTACCTATTCGAAGATAGGATCCTCGTATGAGGGAAAACTTTATCCTTATATGGCTGTGATGCCCGAAGGAGGTGGTTCTATAGAACAACGTTTCAATACGAACGTCCGCTTTATCACGCATATTCCTAAATTGAAAATGATTTTCTCCACTACGGCACAGATTGTATGGAAAGAGAGCTATCAGCGTATTTACGAAGATGAAAGTGGAAATAATCTGTTCTACAAGGCTGTTGATCCGTTGAGTGGTAACAATGAAGAGAAATACTTTGTCAACCCTATAGGCTTCATCGACAAGCAGGGAAACTTCAATGAGTGGAAAGCCGAATATCAGGATATATACAAATATCGCCTGATGATGACTCAGTATGGACACAGTAATTACTTTGGGGTAGAGAATTACCCGACTACTATATTACTGAATTTTCGTTTGACAAAAGAATTGGGAAAGATGCTGGAACTCTCGTTTACAGCAAATAATTTCCTCAAAATATCAAAGAGCTATAAGTACCGGACCGTTGCAGGTTACAAAGACCTGACTATTCCGATCTACTTTGGAGCAGAAGTAAAAATCAAAATCTAAGATGTAATAACTAAAAAAGAAAACTAAAGATGAAAAAGTTGTTTTGTTTATTGCCTTTGTTGGCAATGTTGTTTTTGGTATCGTGTTCAGATGATGAGAATGATAACATCGCAAAGAAATACACAGTGGATGTAACTGTGACTCTTCCCACGGATATCAGTATGGCGGATGTAACAGAATTGGTAATAACAGCCGTTAATACTCAAACATCTGAAGAATCGGTAGCTAATCCGGTAGATGGTAAAGCTTCGTTTACCTTGAATGCCGGTGAATATGATTTCCGCGCATCAGGTAGTGCTAAAGATTACAATCTGAACGGGTTGGTAAGCAAAGTTTCTGTTTATAGCGATCAATCTGTAAGTTTACCTTTGGCAATTGCCTCTGGTAGTGGATTGATTTTTAAAGAAGTCTATTTTACAGGAGTGAAAGACTGGTATTTCAAAGATGCCTTCTATGAAATCTATAATAATTCGGATGAAGTGCAGTATCTTGATGGAGTTATCTTAGGTATTGTAGACAACGGTCTTCCGGTAAATGTATATGTTCCTTCTCCTTCTATCTGGGTAGATGAAAACGGAGAATTATTAGATCGTTATCCGATGGCAAGCTTTACCGTTGCTTTCCCGGGAACAGGTAAGGAACATCCTCTTCAACCCGGTGAAAGTGTGGTGGTTGCAACGAATCCTATCAAACACAATGAACGTCAATTGACAGGTGATGATGTAGCTTCTCCGGTAGATTTGAGCACAGCTGACTGGGATATTTATTGTGGTCCGTTCTCAAGTACCGACACCGATATTAATGGAATTCCTAATATGGATTGCCTCTATCTGAATGCTTCCTTTGGTATGGATTTCATGCCTTCTGTAGATGGGCAGGCACTGATTCTTGCTAAACTCCCGGAAGGAATGACGAATGTAACATTTGTAGCTGATCCGGAGAATATGATGGTGGCTCCCGGTAAGAGTGATAAGGCACAGCTGATGATTCCACGTGAATATGTAATTGATGGTATCGATATTGTACCAGCTGTAACAAGCGAACGATACAAACACCTGAAATCTACAGAGGATGTGGGTATGGCATGGGTAGACGGTTCTTCTGACGGTTCTCTGAAGAATGGCGGATACTCCGGTAAGAGCCTCCGTCGTAAAGTAATTGCTATTAATAACGGTCGGGTGGTGTATAAAGACACAAACAACTCCAGCGAAGATTTCATCCTGGGTGGACAAACTCCTACTCCGGGAACACATCCGACAGGAGTAGATAAATAAAGAAAAAACGAGTCATGTTTGTAAAGCTGAAATTCTCTTTAATAATAGGTTTGTTTCTTTCCTGCCTTTGCCATGCGCAAGGCGGGAAAGATTCGCTACGCTTGTATCAGGATGTGCTCTATCTGGGTAATATACAATACGGCAGTAATAATCCGACGATAATTTCCGATTCACCTCTGCGTAGTGTGACGGATATCAACATTAACTTCCTTCGTTCTTCGGGTGACTTCCGGTTGGTAGATCAGTCCTCGCGTGAACACTGGTGGAGCGGAAGCTTGTTTGGTATACAGCGGATTGGCAAAATAACTTTTGAAGGAGATGTCAGCTATGAGAATGGTAAACAGACGGACCGGAAATGGAACAGTACGCTGTTTATAGCTGATGATAACCCGTTTATTGTAGCCGACTCACTTACGGGTGATTACAATGTGGAGAAGTTCAGACTTAATGGAGGTTTCTCTTATGAGATTAATGCACATTGGAGAGCCGGGCTGAGAGCGATATATGAGGTTGGAAGCAGTGCGGATCAGACAGATCCTCGCCCCGATATCAAAGGAATGCGCTTTTTGCTCAATCCGGGTGTGGATTATCAATGGGGTAACTTCAGAATTGGTGCTTCTGCCGGTGTACGCTGGCTGGGTGAATCGGTGAATTATACTTTGGTAAAAACTTACGAGACCTATCAATTATTTTTGTTCCGGGGTATGGGAAATTATGAAAGTCAGCAGGCGATTGGCTTCCAACGGAGATACACCGGAACTGCTTATCAGGGTAATTTGCAGTTGGGTTGGAATAATGCGGCTCATCTGGCTGATTTTCTTGAGTTAGGTTACGAGAAATCTACAGAAGAAGCAATAGATGGTAGCAGCAGTAATAAATATAAAGGAGGAAAGTATGCACGTACAAGATTCTCTTTAACGAACCGTTTTCGGATTTCCGGAGAAAGAACAATGCATAATGTCACTCTTGAGGCTTCGCATAATAAAGTAGAAGGAACGTGGTATATCCAGACACAGTCCAGTGATGCAGATGGCAATACCGTATGGGAAGTAAAAGATGCTTCCGTATGCCATATCGAGAAACGGACGGATGCTTCACTTTCCTACCGTATGGACCGGATGCGGCAAATGCTACCACATTTCACCTGGGAGGTGAAGGCCGGAGTCCGTCAGTCTGATATAAAAAATTATCCGGAGGTTTATTTGCAGAAATATACGGCTGCTTATGCTGTACTGAATGCCTGTAAGAACCTTCCTATTAAGAAAAGTCTGCTTAGCATCTATCTTAACGGGATGTATAATCACAGGCTTTCTTCCAGCTTTTCAGCTGATGGACTGAAGCTGAAAACTGTTTATAGCCTTCCTGCTTTTGAAACCTCTGCAGCTGCCTACTGTCAAGGGAATATAGGTGCAAAGGCACAGGTTCCTCTTGCTATTTCCGGTTTTCACTCGTGGCTGGGAGTATATGCGGAGTATACATTGAAACATTACACGGGAGATTATGTACCTCTGGACGGTACAAACCGTAATCAATTAAATGTGGGTGTGAATTTGACTTTTTAATGAATTAAAGTAATAGACGAAAAATGATAAAAAGAATAGTTAGCTTACTGATTCTTGCCGGAACAATAACCTCTGTTGCATTGGCTGCAAAACTTCAACGGGGTTTCGCTATTGTAGTTGATCCGGTGAGCTATAAGGAAGCTCGTACGGATATAGATAATTATGCTAAGGCTGTAGAGAATGACGGACTAAAGACCTACATCATTGTAGACCGTTGGGGAGTCCCTGATTCGATTCGCTTTCAGCTTCAACAGTTGTATCTTGAAAAGGAATGCCCTATTGAAGGAGCTGTTTTTGTAGGGGATATTCCGGTACCTATGATACGTGATGCACAACACCTGACTTCTGCTTTTAAAATGAATCAGGAAACCTTTCCCCGTACCGAATCATCGGTGCCTTCTGATCGCTTCTATGACGACTTCGATCTGAAGTTCAATTTTCTGGATAAAGATGAACAGTATCCATTGTATTACTACTACTCTCTGTCTCCGGATTCTCCGCAATTTCTGTCTCCTGAAATCTATTCGGGACGTATAAAAATGTCGGCTGATGATGCTTCTAAATATGATAAGTTACGTGCTTATCTGCAAAAGGTAGTGGCTTTAAAGCAAAATACTAACCCTGCCGATCAGTTACTTTACTTCAGTGGGCAGGGGTATGTATCCGAATCTATGATGGCCCGGATTGATGAGAAGTTAGCCTTAGTTGAAAACTTTCCCTGGACACGGATACAGCAAAATGGCATTGAGTATATTGATCACAAACGGGATGCTGCTGTGAAGTATCGCCTGATGTCCGAACTTCAGCGCAATGATCTTGATATCGCTATTCTCCATCATCACGGAGATGTGGAAATAGAATATATGAATGATCTGCCCGAACCGCAGACTACTAAAGATCAGGTGGAGGGCATCAAGCTTTATTTGCGTGAAACAATGCGTCATGCCCGTGAGAAGGGAAAGAATACTGATTCGATACAGTTGGTATTAAGTAAGCGTTTCGATGATCTGCCGGCTTCCTGGTTTGAAGGTAGTTTTGATCCGGAAATCACCCAAAAAGATTCTCTTTTCCTGCGTAGTCTCGATTTGTATATTGAAGACTTTGACAACTATACTCCCAATGCCCGTTTTATCGTGCTGGATGCTTGTTTCAACGGTTCTTTCCATAAAGATAAATATATAGCCGGTGCCTATATTTCGGGTAAAGGCAATACAATGGCTGTACTTGCAAACAGTGTAAACGTGCTGCAGGAGAAGTGGACAGATCGTTATTTGGGACTTGTTGGTCTGGGTATGAGAGTTGGGCGTATGGCGATGGAAAATCCTTATCTGGAAGGGCATTTGATTGGTGATCCTACTTTTCATTTTGCTGTTCCCGTTTCTCTGGGATTTGATATCAATGAGGTGCTTTCAACTAAAAATGCTGCCTGGTGGAAGAAACAACTGAATAGTTCTTATCCTGCTTTGCAGGCTATGGCATTGAGGCAGCTTTCGGATGGCGGACAGATGAACTCCAAACAACTGTTGGATAAGTTTATGAGTAGCCCGTCTGATATCGTGCGTATGGAATGTCTGGTATTACTTTCTGAATATGACGATGATAACTTTATCCGTTGTCTTGATTTAGCTGTATCCGATAGTTATGAAATGATCCAGCGTTTTGCTATCAATATGATTGCTCGTAATGGAGATGATCGTCTGGTTCCTGCGTTGATTCGTGCTGCCATTCGTAATAATACAGCGGAGCGTATTGAATTTAATGTAAAACAGGCACTTGCACTTCTCCCGGAAAAAGCATTGACGGCTGAGTTTCAGAAACAGTTTAATCCGTCATTGTATGTAGAGAGCGAAAAGGCAGAGCAAGGCATTAAACGTGCTATTGAAGTAAATTCTAACCGTTGGCTGAAAGATATTAGTTCTATTTATGCAGATGATAGTCTGACGGTGAATCAACGGTTGGGGCGTATCCGCTATTTACGCAATTATAATGTGCACAGCCAGATTCCTCAGTTATTGGAGTATCTCCAGAAAACGGATAATGAACCGGTTCAGGTTTCATTGCTTGAAGCGCTGGGATGGTTCAGGATGTCATGTCGCCACAATGAAATAAGCCAGGTGGCACAGGCTATGAGTCAGGATAGCCGTTATTCACAAGCTGTGCGTGATGAGGCACTTAAAACTTATAATCGGATAATGAATCATCGTAAATGAATAATTCACGAAAGTATATAATTTTAATAGCTTGCCTGCTTGCTATCGGTCTGTCATCGGTAGCACAGCAGGTACGCCCTGTTTATCCGGTGAAACCTTTGACGCAGGAGGATATCTCCCGCAGGCAAAGAATACCGGAGTGGGGGACGAATACACGTTCTGCCTCCTCTGCTGTACTCCCGGAGGGTGTAGATAATTCAACCTTGAAATATTTCCCTCCTGTATTTTCTCAGTTGGGTAATTCCTGCTCACAAGCCTCTGGTGTGCGCTATGTTTATACTTATGAGTTGAACCGTTTGCTTGATCGTGCTGCTGATAGTCCTGAACACATATTCAATTATCATTTTACCTGGAATTATCTGAATGAAGGAAATGACCAGGGCTCTCATCCTGAACTGGGTTATAACATGATGAAGGTAGCTGGTGCTGTAACATTGAGTGATATGAATGATGAGAGTACTGCCACCTCTTCTACTACCTGGATGACTGGTTATGATAAATATCTTCGCGCTATGAATTATCGGGTGAAGAGTTACTCAAAGTTTACTCTAAAGACGCGGGAAGGTATAGATCGTCTTCGCCAGTATCTTTATAATCGTGGCGAAGAGGGAGAACCGGGTGGTGTGGTTACTTTTTCGTGCAAGAGCTCTGACTGGAAAGAGGTTACCTATAAGGGGACATCTGTCACTGGATTGACACATATGATCACCCGTCCCGGTACGGACGGAGCACATGCTCTTACCATTGCCGGGTATGATGATACGGTAGCCTATGATTTAAATGGTGATGGAGAGATTACTGAAGACGAGCGTGGAGCTTTCATTGTAGTAAATTCCTGGGGAACCTGGTGGGGAAGTGAAGGTAAGTGCTATTATCCTTATAAATATTTTCTACTCCCTGCCGCTGAGGGTGGTCTTGCCGATTTGGATGCAGAGGCACTTATGGTAGAACCGGAGATTCATACTCCGCTTGTTGTTTTTCGGGTGAAGTTGACTTATACATCTCGTAATGATCTCTATTTTCGTTTGGGTGTAGCCGAAGGAGATGCCGCTTCTCCTTCCGTCATATTAGATTATCCGTTAATGTTGACACAGGGTGGTGACTATTATATGCAGGGAAACGGTACACTTGAATCTTTCAAGACTATTGAAGTAGGGCTTAACTTTACAGATAAATTGGCTGATTTTCAGTCTTCCCGCTCTCCCAAATATTTTCTGATTGTCAGGCAAATTGGCAATGGGAAATTAGGGGAAGGGAAAATAAACAGTTTTTCTGTGAATGACTATCGCACTGGAACAGAATATGCGTGTACAGAGAAAGATCTGCCTATCAAAGGAGAGTTAAAGCTTTCTACCTCTTCTACTATAGAAAGCGGACTTTCAGCCAGTCCTGTGGAGTGGCTGGTTCCTGATACTAATACTCCTCAGTCTCACCCGTTTGTGGTTCGTAAAGCAAACGGACAAACCGTTAAATTACAGTTCCAGGGATACGACCGGAAGAATGGAAAACTGACCATTCGTTATGCTCCTCTACCTTGATAACTGTAAATGAAAAATTAGTTATGAAACCGATTATTTTTATTTTAATATGTATAGGTCTGTTCACTTCTTGTGCTTCGGAGAAATCTGTTATACAAGAGGAAGACCGTTTGGTTACCTTATCCGGACTGAATGATATGCAGTGGACTTATATCTCTTTGTCTACCGGTGAGGTAGTAGGTACTTCGCCGCTGAATTCTGCAGAAGATGATGCTCACTGGCGCCTCCGTACGGATTGGGATATGGCTGTTTGCGGAAAGTATATTCGTACGAATAGTGGTACTTCGGGGGTCGGACAGGGAGGGATTCAGTCAGTTCTTACTCCTTATGGAGAACTTACCACTCTTCCTTCCGAAGAGTTCAAGGTGGATGTGTACACCAATAAATAGATTCTTTATATAAAGAAAGTACGTATTTCACTACTACTTAAATACGTATTTAACGCTGTGTTAAATACGTTAGTTTGTAGTAAAAAAGTACGTACTTTTTTAATGCTTGATAATCAGCATTCTCTGAGAGAAGAAGCACTGTTTCATTTCAAATCTTCTTTGATGACTTTATCCATTTCCTTGATCCGTTCTTTCTTACTTTTAGTAATGTTTTCTTTGGTATCATGAAACGCATTTTCGGTTTCTGATACTTCATTACTCCAATCTTCAAACTTATCAATTGCCGGACGTCCGTCAGGATCAATGTTCTCTTCGGCAATAGGATTGTTTCTGTTAATAATACCACTCATAATCGTTCTATTTTAATTGTTTATAGGAATAAAACAGCCACAGGCAGGGAATGTTCCGATTTTTATACTTTTTGTAAAATATAGTATTTAATTATCATTGAAGCAGAATCATATTAGGTTCTTCCGGATCTTAAAAAGAGGAAAAATATACTGTATAATAGCTTGTATCTCATAGAAAATTGCCAACTTTACTGACAATTTATAGAAGTAATTTATAAAAAACAGACTATGAGAACAGTGTTTCGTTGTATGGTAGTATTGGTTGTACTTGCAGTGCCTTTTCTACCGAGCATGGCAAATACCCGCCTTTTATCTCCTTCACCGGGAGAAGTAAATGAGTTTGAAATGTTGATGGATAAGATACGGATGGATTTTGCCGGCAATCCTTCTATTGATGAATATCTGGCAAAATACAATGCTGCCGATGGTTCATTTACAGATATAGATTATAGTCGTACAGACCGTACAAACTGGGAACCGTTGATTCACGTTGACCGTGTCTATGATTTTGTTTTTGCCTATACAAATCCGGAGAATAAATACTACCGGCAGGAAGCATTGTATAATAAGATTGTGGCTGCACTTGAATATTGGTATCAGCGTAATCCGAATTGTAGTAATTGGTGGTATAATCAGATAGCCGAACCACAACGGATGGGTGTTCTTTTAATTCAGATGCGCACGGGAAAAAAGCATACTCCTGCCGATCTTGAGCATAAAACTTTGGAACGGATGAAAGCTGAAGGTGGTGATCCGGCCAAATGGACCGGAGCCAATATGACTGATATTGCCTTGCATTGGATTTACCGGGCTTGCCTGACAGCTGATGAAGAGATGTTGAAAAAGGCCATTGCTTATTCATATAGTACTGTTGTGTATACTACTAAGGAGGGATTTCAATATGATAACTGTTATTTTCAGCATGGAGTACAGTTGTATATAGGTGGCTATGGTGACGAAATACTGAAAGGAGTGACCCAGGTGGCTATGTATACAAGAGGTACCCAGTATGCTTTGCCAGCAGATAAACTGGCACTTCTGAGTAAGTTCATGCGGGGTACTTATTACCAGACGATTCGTGGTAAATATATGTCATATGATGTGTTGGGGCGTGGAGTAAGCCGTCCCGGTATTCTGGATAAAAGCGCAATGGCTGAGTTTGCTAAACGAATGATCATTCTGGATCCGGAATATGCAGATGAATATGAGGCGATTGTTGATCGCCTTGCCGGAAAGAAACCAGCGGATTATGCTGTGAAACCGTGCCATACACACTATTTTATCGGAGATTATACGTTGCATGTACGTCCGGGGTATGCATTTGATGTTCGTATGGCTTCTTCTCGTACTATGCGGTGTGAGTATGGGAATGGCGAGAATCTGAAAACTTATTTCCTTTCGGATGGTTGTACTAATATAGTAATAAAGGGAGATGAGTATTATAATATCTTCCCGGTGTGGGACTGGGCAAAAATACCCGGAGTGACAGCACCGCAAATGACAACTATTCCTAAAGCTGCCAGTGATTGGCAAACGAGAGGAACATCCACCTTTGCCGGTGGTGTGTCAGACAGTATCTATGGGGTAACTGCTTATGCCTATCAGGATGATTATGCCGGAATAAATACTACTGCAAAAAAGGCATGGTTCTTTTTTGATGATGAGGTTGTATGTCTGGGCGCAGGGATTACATCTACTGCCATGGAGAGTATCAGTACAACGGTGAATCAATGTCTGCTCAATAACGAGTTACCGGTTACCATAGCCGATAATAACCGGATTTCCACAGTAGGAGCTGGAAATTACTTCTATAAAGATAAACTGAGTTGGGTACTACACAATGAGGTTGGCTATGTATTCCCTATGGGTGGTAATGTTTTTCTAAGTAATAAAACACAGTCCGGCAACTGGTATGATATCAATACGGCTGCCCCAAGGATGGAGCAGGATACAGATGTATTTACGCTGGGTTTTGATCATGGGCTGTCACCCCGGGATGCAACCTATGCTTATATTGTGGTTCCCAATAAAAAGACGGTGAAAGACATGACTGCTTATCCGGTAGACAATATAGAGATTCTTGCTAATAGCGATTCGATTCAGGTAGTCAGAAATAAGAAACTGGATGTTTGGGAGATGGTGTTTTATCGGGCTGCAACGTTCAATCATGGTAAGATTACGGTAAAGGTGGATAAAGGTTGTGCGCTACTTTTTAAAAATCTGGAGAATTCCGCTTTATATTTTCATATTGCAGATCCAGCACAGACACAATCTGTTATTAATGTGGATATTTGTATTCCTTCTGTAGATAAGCATGTAAAGGCAATCGTATGTGATTTTTCTGATACCGGCATTTATGCGGGAATGTCGAAGGTGTATTCTTTGGGAAAATCGAAGGATTAAATTAAAATGAGATGTTAGATTTAAAACAATTGACTGCCGATGTATGCTGTATAGCAAATGCTATCGGTGGTTTTCTGAGAGAAGAGCGGAAGAATTTTCGCTCTGAATATGTTGTCGAGAAGTGTGCGCACGATTATGTTTCTTATGTAGATAAGGAATCAGAGAAAAAGTTAGTAGCAGCACTTTCTGCATTACTTCCCGAGGCGGGATTTATTGCCGAAGAAGGGTCGGCTACTTATAATGACGAACCCTATTGTTGGGTAATTGATCCGCTGGACGGAACTACTAACTATATCCATGATAATGCCCCCTATTGTGTTAGTATTGCGCTGCGTAACCGCGATGAATTATTACTTGGTGTTGTTTATGAGGTTTGCCGTGACGAGTGTTTTTATGCCTGGAAAGGAGGGAAGGCTTGGTTGAATGGTGTACAGTTGCAAGTTTCGGAAGTTCGGGATATAACTAATTCTTTTCTTATAGTAGAACTGCCTTACAATGACGGGGCATATAAACAGACAGCACTGCACCTGTTAGATAACCTTTATGGCAGAGTGGGTGGTATTCGTATGAATGGCTCTGCCGCTGCTGCTATCTGCTATGTAGCTGCCGGACGCTTTGAAGGTTGGTTGGAAGCATTTATTGGTAAATGGGACTATGCTGCGGCTGCATTGATTGTATTGGAAGCCGGTGGAGAGGTGACCGATTTTTGTGGGAATAAACATTTTATAGAAGGGCATCATATTATTGCTACGAATGGGGGGATTCATTCGCTTTTGCAGAATTTGGTAAACGAACTCCTGCCAGAAGGATTGCTTAATCATTAAGTATTATGAAAGACTGGTTTAGCTCTTTCTTTTCTCTCTTTTTTCCGCGCTGTTGTCTGATATGTGGTGGTCCATTGGCAAAAGGAGAAAAGTGTTTGTGTGCCCGTTGTAATATGGAGTTGCCTCGTACGGGATACCATCAGATTAAAGATAATTTGGCGGAGCAATTATTCTGGGGGAAAATACCTCTGGAAAGAGCTACGGCTTATTTCTTTTATCGACGGGGAAGTGATTTTCGTCATATCCTTCATCAATTGAAGTATGGTGGTCAAAAGGAAATTGGAGAAGTAATGGGACGTTGTGTGGCAGCAGAATTACTTTCTTCCGGCTTTTTTGAAGGGGTGGATGTAATTGTTCCTGTACCGCTTCATAAGAAAAAACAGAAACTACGCGGCTATAATCAGAGCGAATGGATAGCTCGCGGAGTTTCTGCTATTACTTCCATACCAGTAGAAACTTCCGGTGTGGTACGTGAAAAGAATACCGAAACGCAAACTCGTAAATCTGTGTTTGAACGTTGGGAAAACGTGGATGGTACCTTTCATCTTGTTACTCCGGAGTGTTTCGTGGGAAAGCATGTACTTATTATTGATGATGTGCTTACCACCGGAGCTACTACCGTGGCCTGTGCTTCTGCCCTTGAAAAAGCTGGTGAAGTGCGTTTTAGCATACTTGCATTGGCTATAGCCGAATAACTTGTTTAGAACGATTCGATGATTAGCTCTGACGCCAATAACCCTTTAATAGCCTTCCCGAACGTTCGGAAATGTGTGGATGTAGCATGTATATCTATTGCATGCTGATCTTTGTACTCTTCGTAAAAGATGAATGCTACCGGGTTCGTTGGATTCTGATAAAGATTGTAACTGATATTGCCTTCTTCAGCTCTTGTTTCTTGTATCAGAGGTTCTGCTTTACTGATAAACTCCTGTTCTTTGCCAGGAAGCACCTCGACGCGTGCTACAATTGTTTTCTTTTCCATATTACCTTACTGTTATTGGTATTGCACAAAAGTAACTAATAGAATTGGAAAATGGCTTGGCTTATGTCAAAGAATTATTCACTGTCCAGAAGTTCTTCATATAACCGGGTTAACCGTTTTCTCAGATGAAGCACTGCGTAACGTTTTCTCGACAACAGTGTATTAACTGGGATTTTGTTATTAAAGTACATTATTCCACTATCTTTTTTGTCATCAGCCTGATGGCATCTGTCTATACACGTACCGCAACCAGTGCACTTTGCGTCTATTATGAGTAAAGATATTATCTTTCTTCTTTTTAATCCAAACATACTTGTGAAAAGTTTAGGGTTATTAAATTTGTTGTCGAGGTATACCATCTATTCTGGTAGACGAATGTGAAAAAGGAATATTTTAAAGGGAAGCATTTTTTTTAATGAGTTGTGATATTCGGCGTGTTCGGGAATGGTGGCTATAGTTATACGGATGGGACAGGGTAGACGGTTGCTATAAGCATATAGCGTAGTTTTGCGGCTATGATAAAGGTGACATTGTCGTTTTGTTGAGGGGAATAAATACAAAAAAGTCCGCCATAGTGACGGACTTTCTTGCTCTTCCTCTTGGACTTGAACCAAGGACCCTCTGATTAACAGTCAGATGCTCTAACCGACTGAGCTAAGGAAGAATAATTTGCAGTCAAGATTTTAAACTTTGCTCTTCCTCTTGGACTTGAACCAAGGACCCTCTGATTAACAGTCAGATGCTCTAACCGACTGAGCTAAGGAAGAATGTTTTTCTCAATTGCGATGCAAAAGTAATAGGATATTTTGAAATATGCAATATCTTTGCAAAAAAAATATCAAAATGGACAAAATAATTGGTTTGGGCAACGCCCTTGTAGACGTACTTGCAACTCTGAAAGATGACACTATTCTTGATGAAATGGGTTTACCAAAGGGGAGCATGCAACTCATCGATGACGCTAAGTTACAACAGATTAACGAGAAATTTAGTAACATGAAGACCCTTCTTGCAACCGGAGGATCGGCTGGAAATACTATTCTTGGACTCTCTTGCCTTGGAGCTGCTACCGGTTTTATAGGAAAAGTGGGAAATGATAATTATGGAAACTTTTTCCGTGAAAATCTCCAGAAAAACAATATTGAAGACAATTTGCTCCTTTCTGAATTACCTTCGGGAGTAGCATCTACTTTTATTTCTTCGGATGGCGAACGTACTTTCGGGACATATTTGGGAGCTGCTTCTACGTTGAGAGCCGAAGATTTATCATTGGATATGTTTAAGGGATATGCTTATCTATATATTGAAGGATACCTGGTGCAAGACCATGATATGATTCTCCGTGCCATTAAATTGGCAAAGGAAGCCGGATTACAAATTTGTCTCGATATGGCCAGTTATAATATCGTGGAGGGTGATAAGGAATTCTTTTCTTTATTGATAAGTAAATATGTAGACATTGTATTTGCTAATGAGGAAGAGGCCAAGGCATTTACAGGTAAAGAACCTGAAGAGGCTTTGGAAATCATCGGTAAGCTATGCAGTATTGCTATTGTGAAAATAGGATGTAAAGGTTCGCTAATTCGTAAAGGTACGGAAGAAGTCAGAGTATCGGCTATTCCGGTAAATAAAGTGATAGACACCACAGGCGCCGGTGATTATTTTGCAGCAGGATTCTTATATGGGCTTACTTGCGGTTATTCATTGGAAAAGTGTGCTAAGATAGGTTCCATTCTTTCTGGAAATGTTATACAGGTTATCGGAACCACTATCTCAAAAGAACGTTGGGATGAAATAAAGTTAAATATTAACGAAGTTCTGTCTGAATAAGCAGGTAATGAGTTACATTTACGACTCATTTTAACTAAAAGTGTATGAAAAAGTTTCTAAATAGGCAGAATGGTATCATTGCAGTGATTGTGCTGATTGCTGTAGCATTCTTTGGTTTCAAAAAAGGAGACGACCGCAATTTCCAGATCGCTAAGAATCTCGACATATTCAATGCGATTGTAAAAGAGCTGGATATGTTTTATGTGGATACCATTGATCCGAATAAAACGATTCGTGAGGGGATTGACAATATGCTGTATTCACTTGATCCTTATACAGTATATTATCCGGAAAACGATCAGGACGAACTGGAGATGATGGTCAAGGGCTCTTATGGAGGTATTGGTTCTTTGATCAGATATAATCCGAAACTTCAGTATACTGTCATTGCTGAACCTTACGAAGGAATGCCGGCAGCAGAAAGCGGTTTGAAAGCCGGTGATATATTGTTGGAAATTGATGGAAAAGATTTGAAGAACAATTCGGATGTGAGTACATTACTTCGGGGGCAGGTGGGTACCAGTTTCAAACTGAAGATACAACGCCCCGGTGTGAAAGAGCCGTTGGAATTTACAATTGTACGCCGTTCTATTCAGATGCCTACCATTCCTTATTATGGAATAATGGAGGGCCAGGTTGGTTATATAAACCTTAGTAGCTTTTCGGGAAGTCCTTCCAAAGATTTTAAAAAGGCTTTCCTGGATTTGAAAAAACAAGGTGCTACGTCGCTGGTAATAGACTTGCGCAATAATGGTGGTGGACTACTTGACCAAGCTGTGGAAATAGTGAACTTCTTTGTGCCACGGGGCAAGACGATTGTAACAACGAAAGGTAAGATAAAGCAGGCCAGTAATACTTACAAAACCCTGCGTGAACCATTGGATACGGATATTCCGATTGCTGTGTTGGTAAATAGTGGTACGGCTTCTTCGTCGGAGATTCTTTCCGGGTCATTGCAAGATCTTGATCGGGCTGTGATTGTAGGTAACCGTACTTATGGAAAAGGCTTGGTGCAAGTACCCCGTTCTTTACCTTATGGAGGTAATTTGAAGATTACTACCTCTAAATACTACATTCCAAGTGGACGTTGTGTACAGGCTATTGATTATGCGCATCGTAATGAAGATGGTAGTGTGGCACGTATTCCTGATAGTTTGACAACTGTTTTCCATACCGCCGCCGGACGTGAAGTTCGTGATGGGGGTGGTGTTTCTCCCGATATCGAAGTAAAGCAGGAACGGTTGCCCAATATTCTATACTATTTGGTTCGTGATAATTTGATATTTGATTATGCAACAGACTACTGTTTGAAACACCCTGTTGTTGCTTCGGCAGAAAAGTTTGAATTGACAGATGCTGACTATACAGATTTCAAGAATAAAGTGAAGGGTGCAGATTTCAAGTATGACCAACAGAGTGAGAAGATATTAAAGACTCTGAAAGAGGCTGCCGAGTTTGAAGGATACATGAAAGAGGCTTCCGATGAATTTAAAGCATTGGAAAATAAGTTGACTCATAACCTGGATCGTGATCTTGATTATTTCTCTAAAGACATTAAGGCAATGATTGCTGAGGAAATTATTAAGCGTTATTATTATCAGCGTGGTGCGATTATCCAGCAGTTGAAAGGCGATAATGAATTGGATGAGGCTGTGAAGATTTTAACGAATCCGGAGCGTTATCAACAGATATTGAGTGTGACAACGACTGAGAATAAGTAGATTTATATTTTATCATATTGAGAGGGGAACGCAGGTCATGTGTTCCCTTTTTTGTAGAGAGTGGTGCTTATAAATGAGATTGTTTGATAAATAGAATGTATCTTTATATTTTAAAGAATAATGGTGTAAATAGGATATGAAAAAGATTATTAGTTTTTGTTTATTGTTTCTATTGACTATTTCTGTTTCTGCGCAGGAGGTTTATCAGAAAGAAGTGTTTATCTCTTCCCGGGGTGATTCATTAAAATACCGTTTACTTCGTCCGGAAAAAGAGAAAACAGGAAAGAAGTATCCACTTGTTCTTTTTTTACATGGTGCAGGAGAACGGGGCGGTGATAATGAAAAGCAATTGGTTCATGGAGGCCAGATGTTTCTTAATCCGGTAAATCGTGAGAAGTATCCGGCTTTTGTGTTAATCCCTCAGTGTCCGATAGATGCTTACTGGGCATATACTTCTCGTCCTGTCTCGTTCGTTCCGTCGGATATGCCTGTCGGACAAGAGATATCTCCTGTTTTTAGCTCGTTAAAGGAACTGTTGGATGTCTATCTTGGTATGCCGCAGATAGATACGAATCGTGTTTATATTATTGGCCTTTCAATGGGGGGAATGGGTACCTATGATATGATTATCCGTTTTCCGGAACTTTTTGCAGCAGCAATTCCTATTTGTGGAACAGTGAATCCATCCCGGTTAGCAGATGTTAAGGGAGTAAAGTTTCGTATTTTTCATGGAGATGCGGATAATGTAGTGACGGTAGAAGGATCACGTGTGGCCTATAGGGCATTGAAAGCGGCAGGGGTTGATGTAGAATACATTGAGTTTCCCGGCTGTGATCACGGTAGTTGGAATCCGGCATTCAATTATCCGGAATTTATGGACTGGTTATTTAGGCAGAAGAAAAAAAGATAATATATCGATGGAATGAATAATGAATCTATTTACGATTAGACGATTTACGATTGAAGTTACTCTTTAAAAGCCTGTTTCAGCAATGTTAGAGACAGAGTGGTCCCAATCATACATCGTAAATCGTCTAATCGTAAATAGATTTATTTTTGCTCAGTATAATCTCCGTTCGCCTTAATTAGTTCAATCAACTTCTCTACAGCTTCTTCTTCCGGAATATTTTTTTCTATACATTCCTTCTGTTTGTAGAGGCTGACTTTGCCACGTCCGGCACCTACATATCCATAGTCAGCATCTGCCATTTCTCCGGGGCCATTCACAATGCATCCCATAATACCTATTTTCAATCCTTTCAAGTGAGAAGTCGCTTCTTTGATACGGGCAATAGTGCTTTGTAGGTTGAACAACGTTCGTCCACAACCCGGACAAGAAATATATTCGGTTTTGGAGGTACGGATACGTCCGGCTTGCAGAATGCCGAAAGCGGTAGCATCTACGATGGCATGAGAAAGTAATCCCTGATTGAACAGAAAGATACCATCACACAAGCCATCAAATATCAATGCCCCCATATCAGCAGCAGCTTTGATTTGCAAATCTTCCGCATCCTCTTCCTGGTAATGCTGAAAGAAGATAACCGGGTTCTTCAATCCTTCAGACATCAACTGGTGTACCAAAGCACGGTGCTCTCCAATACGATTCGGATGATTGCTTTGAGAAATAATAACCACTTCCGGGTGTGTTTTGAGACAGGCAATCACCTCATCTGTCTGTGCTATATACGGCATGAATAAGAATTTTAGTTCTGCCTGGCACATGCCCATCAGTGGAAGCTGAGAGTAATTGAATGCCGGCCATGTGCCTTTTTCTCCTGCCCATACATCGGCATCAAGGATATATTCAACATTGGCTTCCCGTATGGCGGGAAGTTCTCTTCCTGCATAAATATAATCGGGTATAAATTGCGGATTGACCTCTGTCTTTCCGTCCATGCGGTCGGCAAGGACAACAGGAAGATTGTTTCCACCAATATTTCGGATGGCATTCGTTTTCCGGCGGGTAGGAGAGAGGTAATTGAATTCAGGTGTTTCTATTCCGGGGATATAAGGATGGTCTTGGCGGGTAAGGATGTAATCTACTAACTTACGTGCTACAGGAATTTCTGCTTCTGGTTCTTCACTTAAAGAGACACGGATGGTATCTCCCAATCCATCTGCCAGCAATGCTCCTATTCCCAATGCCGATTTGATACGTCCGTCTTCTCCGTCTCCGGCTTCCGTAACTCCCAGATGCAGAGGAAATTCCATCCCTTCCTTTTCCATTACGGCTACCAACAGACGAACTGTTTTTACCATTACAACCGTGTTGGAGGCTTTGATTGAAATTACTACATCCTTAAATTTTTCGTCTATGCAGATACGCAGGAACTCCATACATGATTCCACCATCCCTTCGGGAGTGTCACCGTAGCGAGACATGATACGGTCGGATAATGAACCGTGATTTACTCCGATACGGATTGCAGTGTGGTTCTCTTTGCAGATATTCAGAAAAGGAATGAAGCGGTCACGAATTTTTTGTAATTCTTGCGCGTATTCCTCATCCGTATATTCCAATTGCTTGAAGGTACGTCCCGGATCTACATAGTTTCCCGGATTAATACGTACTTTTTCGGCATATTGTGCTGCCACATCAGCCACTTTGGGATTGAAGTGTACATCGGCAACAAGTGGTACCATATATCCCTGGCTACGTAGGCCGATGTTGATATTCATCAGGTTCTCAGCCTCCTTGATACCCTGTGTTGTAAGGCGTACATACTCGCCACCTGCATCTACAATACGTTTCGCCTGTTCTACACAAGCTTCTGTATCCTGAGTTGATGTATTAGTCATCGACTGGATACGGATAGGGTTAAGGCCGCCCAATGGAACAGCCCCAATATTTACTTCTGATGTTTCTCTCCGGGAGTAATTGAATAAATCCACGATTTTATTTACGATTAGACGATTTACGATTAGACGATTTACAATTTACGATTGAAGATACTTCTGCTGATTAGACGAAGCGTTAATCATCTTGTTAGCATCTTCAATCGTAAATCGTCCAATCGTAAATCTAATTGGTTTTATATTCAAACTTAACCTCTTTAAGCTCCTCGTTAGCTTTTACAATTTTTTTCTTCAAACCTTCTTTGTAAGCTGCAAATGTATCAGCCAGTTCAGTATTGCTCAATGCCAGCATTTGTATTGCCAGGATAGCGGCATTCATTGCTCCGTTGATAGCTACTGTAGCTACAGGTATCCCGGGAGGCATCTGGATGATAGAATACAAGGCATCAACACCGTCCAGAACAGAACCTTTAATGGGTACTCCGATTACAGGTAGGGTAGTGTTGGCAGCGATTACACCTGGTAGGGCAGCAGCCATACCGGCAGCAGCAATAATAACTTTAATACCGCGTGAACGGGCATTTTTAGCAAACTCCTCTACTGCTTCCGGAGTGCGGTGAGCAGAAAGAGCGTTTATTTCGAATGGTACGTGCAAATCATTGAGTAACTGTGCTGCCTTTTCCATTACAGGAAGGTCAGAAGTGCTACCCATGATGATACTTACAATTGGGGTCATGATTTTATTTACAATTTACTATTTACTATTTAGTGGTACGATGATCACTAATCACTATTCACTAATCGTTAATCACTGCTTTATATGCTTCAGCATCGAGCAGGTTTTCAATATCTTTTAGATTGGCAGGTTTCATCTTGATAAGCCATCCTTCACCATATGGATCTTTATTGACCAGTTCAGGATTTTCTTCAAGGCTCTCATTCTGTTCTATTACTTCACCTGCTACCGGCAGAAAGAGGTCAGAGATGGTTTTCACCACTTCAATCGTTCCGAAAGTTTCATTTGCTTCCAGTGATTCACCTACTGTGGGGATATCGACAAATACAATATCACCCAATTGTTCCTGAGCATAATCAGTGATACCTACATAAGCCATATCTCCTTCTACACGAATCCATTCGTGCTCATTGGTGTACTTCAAATTTTGTGGGAAGTTCATAATAATTAGTTTTTAGGGGTTTATATTCATGTTAAAATAAAAATATACGGAATAATACATTACTTAATGGATGTAGTACCAATAGTGCACAGATGAAACCTACACCAAAACCGGAAAGCACTTCACCCAGAGAATGATGTCTCAGAATAATTCGTGCCGAACCTAATACACCGGCTACCAGAATAAACAGGCATAGCCACCAGACAGGATTATAGCCAAACAATTCACTGAATGAAATCAATCCGCCGATAATACCTCCTATGCCAGCCATGTGTTCACTGAGTTTCCATTTCAGATTTACAATGATACAGATGATCTGAACCACCAGTGCAGACAGTATAATACCGGTCATATACCAGGGAATATTCAGCTTGTGCATCATGAGCAGACAAAATACATAAGAGATAATGGTAAGTGTAAAAGGAATATATCGTTTTTTTCGTTCACTCAATTCCTGTAGGGCAAAACCATTGATTTTGCGAAACAGGAAAATGGTGATGGTTGGCATCAGTATAGTGAAACAATATACGATTCCCAATACAATGAGTTTGTACTGCAAGGGCATGATACGAAGGTAAGAGAATAAGAACAATACCAGAAAAGCCAGAAAAGGGATAGAAAACGGAGTTAGTATCCACGATGTAATCTGTGCCGTTCTGATAAGCGTTTTATCTGCAATGATATGTTGCTCTACGTTTGCTTCTCCCATAATGGAGCCCTTTTGTTATTTATTATTAATCACTTTAATTACTTTCTTAATCTGGCCACTGGTATATTCAGTTGCTGACGATATTTGGCTACGGTGCGCCGTGCAATAGGATATCCTTTTTCTTTTAGGATCTCAGCCAGTTCATCGTCAGTCAGTGGTTTCTTTTTATCTTCGTTGTCAATACATTCTTTTAGTATTTTACGTATTTCACGTACTGACATTTCTTCACCGTCTTCGGTGGTATATCCGTCACTGAAGAAGAACTTCAGCGGATAGATTCCAAAGTTTGTTTGCACATACTTACTATTGCTAACACGTGATATGGTCGAAATATCCAGGCCCGTACGTTCGGCTACGTCTTTCAGGATCATAGGGCGAAGCAATGATTCGTCTCCTTCAAGAAAGAAAGGACGTTGCAGATCGATAATAGCCTGCATGGTAGTCATTAATGTATTCTGACGCTGCTTTACTGCATCGATAAATCCCTGAGCTGCATCCATTTTCTGTTTCAGGAACATCATTGCTTCTTTGGATTCTTTGGATTGATTGGCTCTGTTCTTCGTATGTTCTTCTACCATTTCGGTGAAGTCGCGACTCATACGAAGTTCCGGTATATTCCGGTTGTTAAGGTTGACACTGATAGAGCCATCATCATAGGTGTCTACAATGAAGTCGGGAACAATTTGCTGCATGTTACGCCCGATGGCTTCTCCTAATGAAGCTCCCGGACGAGGATTTAACTTTGTGATTTCAGAAATAGCAGTGTTGAAAAGCTCTTCTTCGCAGCCCAATTTCTTTATTATCTTATCCCAGTGTTTACGTGTAAACTCTTCGTAACATTCGTTGATAATTCTCTGTTCCAGCATAAGGGCCTTATCCGGCTTACCTTTTTCCAGCTTTCGTTGGAGTTGTATAAGCAGGCATTCCTGGAGGTTACGTGCACCAAGTCCGGCCGGGTCGAAGTCCTGTATGATGCATAAAGCCTCTTCCAATTCCTCTTCGGTGGCGTTAATGCCTGCATAGATAGCCAGCTCATCGCTGATACTTTCAAGTGATTTACGGAGCAGGCCGTCATCATCCAGTGACCCGATAAGGTATTCTGCCAATTCACGCTGATGTTCTGTGAGGTTACGCTCACTCAACTGTTCTCTCAATATTTCATAGAAGGAAGTAGCGTCAGAAAAAGGAATTTCCTCTACCTGTTCGCTTTTGGAACGGTTGTTTTCCTGTAATTTATAATCAGGGATGTCATCTTCGTTTAGATAGTCGCCCAGGGAGTCATATTCATTGGCATCACTTTCTGCTTCCGGATCGTTACTATTGCTTTCATCCGGATCATCAGTAGCCGCTTCTTCTCTACCTTCTTCAAGAGCTGGGTTTTCCAATAATTCGGCATGTACTCGGTCTTCCAGTTCTACGGCGGGAAGCTCCAATAGCTTTACTACCAGAATCTGCTGCGGAGAGAGCGTTTGTATCTGCTGCTGCGCCTGGGATTGTATTTGACGGGAACCTTGTGCCATAAATATTTTATTTTCTACATTCGGTTATATCTCGCTACAAAAGTAACTTTTTCACCACAGATTACACAGATTAGAGGGATTATTTTTCTTTCTATAACGCTAAATTCTCTATCTTTGTTGCACTAACTTAAAAAATAGAACATTATGTTTGGTAAAGAAACGTATGTGCAGCGCCGGGCCCTGCTGAAAAAGAAATTAGGCTCCGGAGTGTTGTTGTTTTTGGGGAACGACGAGTGTGGACTGAATTATGAGAGTAATACCTTCCGTTATCGTCAGGATTCTACTTTTCTTTATTATTTCGGTCTTCCGTTTGCAGGACTTTCTGCCATTATTGATATTGACGATGAAAAAGAAATTATATTCGGTGATGAACTGACGATTGATGATATTGTATGGATGGGGATCCAGCCTACCTTGAAAGAAAAAAGCGAACGTGTAGGGGTGACACGTACTTTACCATCCGCTGAAATTGTAAACTATCTGCATCAGTGTGTACAGAAGGGAAAATCAATTCATTATCTTCCCCCTTATCGTGCCGAACATAAACTGAAACTGATGGATTGGCTGGGTATCCCTCCTGTGCGTCAGGAAGGTTCGGTGCCTTTTATTCGTGCGGTAGTTGAACAACGTAACCATAAATCAGCTGAAGAAATTGTAGAAATAGAGAAGGCTTGCGATGTGACCGCAGATATGCATATTACTGCAATGAAGGTACTTCGGCCGGGTATGAAAGAGTTTGAAGTAGTAGCTGCTATGGAGGCAGTTGCTGCCGCTGCAGGCTGTGAACTTTCTTTTGCAACCATTGCCACCATCAATGGGCAGACTTTACACAACCATTATCATGGTAATACCGTAAAGTCCGGAGACTTGTTTCTGATTGATGCAGGAGCTGAAACAGAAATGGGATATGCCGGAGATATGTCGTCTACTATACCTGCTGATAAGAAATTTACTACCCGCCAGCGCGAAGTCTATGAGATTCAAAATGCAATGCATCTGGAATCAGTAAAAGCGCTTCGTCCGGGTATTCCTTATATGGATGTGTACGACTTGTCAGCCCGTGTGATGGTAGAGGGGCTGAAAGGACTTGGTTTGATGAAAGGTAATGCCGAAGATGCTGTACGTGAGGGAGCACATGCTTTGTTTTATCCACATGGGTTAGGACATATGATGGGACTGGATGTACACGATATGGAGAATCTGGGTGAACTTTGGGTAGGATATAATGGTGAACCGAAGAGTACTCAGTTCGGTCGTAAATCGCAACGTTTGGCTATTCCTTTGGAACCGGGCTTTGTACATACTGTAGAGCCGGGTATTTACTTTATCCCCGAGCTTATCGATATGTGGAAAGCCGATAAAAAGTTTACTGATTTTATCAATTATGATAAAGTAGAG
This sequence comes from Bacteroides mucinivorans, assembly GCF_034654355.2. Classification (NCBI taxonomy): domain Bacteria; kingdom Pseudomonadati; phylum Bacteroidota; class Bacteroidia; order Bacteroidales; family Bacteroidaceae; genus Bacteroides; species Bacteroides mucinivorans. The sequence goes on from NZ_CP178179.1 coordinate 527,880, forward strand.
ACTTATAAGAACTTTGGAGGGATTCGTAATGAAGAGGATTATCTGATAACTGAGACCGGTGCCCGTCGTTTAGGTAAGAAAATTCCGTTGACTCCTGAAGAGGTGGAAGAGATTAGATAGAATGGAGAGGGGAGAATGGAGAAGGGAGAAGTACTATGCAGCATGATAGCGCAGCTTACTTCTCCCTTCTCCATTCTCCCCTCTCCATTCTATTAAGCGTGTAGCTCTAATATAAACCGGCTCCCCTTCGTATAGCTTGTATCCAAAGTCAGGCTCCCATTCATTTTTGTGGCAATAAGTGAACATATAGGCAATCCCAGGCCATCTCCTTGTGTGAGGTCTTTCACTTCGGTAAAAGGTTTAAAGATCGTTTCCTGTTGTTCAGTGGGAATACCAGTACCGGTATCAGTTACAATAAACTGATGAGTATGCGCTCCACGTTTTTTGAAGTCAAGGCTGATGCGTCCTTCTTGTGTGTAATAAGCAGCATTTTGCAGTAAATGAAGAAGTATACGCTCCAATTGTTCTTTATTGGTTTTCACTTGTAGTTTGGGAGCATTTACAGAAGTAGTAACTTCGGCTTTTATATTACTTTTCACTTTCTCCATTACTTCTTCGCAAAAAATACTGGCGTTGATATCGCTCATTTCGTAGGGAGTGGTCAACGAATTTTCCAGCGAAGAGAGTTCCTGTATATCATCGCTAAACTTTTTCAATGCACCTACTTGCGTCTGCATCTGTTGTGATTGTTGCGGCGCTTTGTCTGAGAGTTCACTTGCTGAGGCCGCCAATGTGTCCAGAGTCGGTTCCATCTGTGAAGATATATTTTGAATGAATTTGGTTTTCAATTCATTGTGTTCGTTGGCTATTTGTATGCTTTTCTTGAGCTTACGGTTTCCTGCCATAAAACGTAATAATACGACTGCAAGAAGCACCAATGCTGCAATAAGAATAACAACCAGTGTGCAAAGTCCGATGATAATATACTGTTTGGCGGAAAGTGTGTCGTCTTTTTCTTGTATCGTCAACTGACTTTCGTCATATTTCCTTTTCAATACATTCAATTCATCCTGTGCGGTGAGTGCTTTTACAGAGTCGGTCCATACGATATAATTTTCATAAGTACGTCCCATCAGTGCGGCATTATTCGCTTTGCGGGCAATGGATATCAGATTTTTGTAGCACTCTTCTACTTTCTCGTAATTCTTTTTTTCTTTGTATTGATTGATGAGTTTGCGGAAGCAAGCATCTCCTTGTGCATTGAGGCCGAAGGTGTAATAATAATTGGCCTTGGTATAGAGTAAATTCTCACTTATTGAGTCGTTTTTAGCAAGATTAGCTGTTTCTTCCAGTTTGTCCAATTGTAATTTAGCTTGTGCTGCATTTTTTAGTGCAATATACATTTGCAGGCGTTCTTTGGTAATTAGAAACCGTAGATCGTGAAGAGTTTTCTTGGTTTTCTGTTCACCTGCCCACACCAGTTGATCCATGTCACGGCAAAGTTCGAAACCTTCTTTATAAAAGTTTTCACGTACATAAAGCCCATTGGCCTGAATGCCGCATTCAACAGCCTGCGGATAGTCTTCGCGGGTAGCGAATGCTTCGTACGCTTTCTTAAAAAGATAACGTGCCTTGATATAATCTTTTTGGCTCAGACTGTTTTGAGCTTGTTCCTTTAATTCCTGTGCTCTGTTTTTTGTATTCTGTGCATGACTTAATGTACTAAAACAGAGCATGATCACAATGATAGCTACGGGTGTTTTCATCTTTATTGCTTGTTTAATTGACACAAATTTAAAATAAATTCGGGACTTAAAACAAAAAATAGGTATAAAAAGGCAGGATTATCTGCAATGGCAGATAATCCTGTGATATGGTTAATACTTAAAACTACTTCCTCCCAGAAACTCTCTTAACAGTGAGGTCGGTGGAATTTCTTTGTCCTGAACAGGGATAAAGTATTTGATAAACTTCAACAGGCGGTATGCTTCACAATATTCCGGGCAATTGCGGGGCACTCCCGTTAGAATCGGTTCGGCGTGAAGGCGCAATACTGCAAATTCAAAGAGCAGGGCGGAGTTAAACATCACATCTGCATTTTCCTGATAAGGGAATATCCATTTATCCTCTCCGGCACGTACGCTGGGCCATCTTGAAATGGTTTCTTGTGCCGAATATCCGCGGTAGTTAAAGTCACGAATAATGCGGCGAAGCAAACGGTTGTCTGTGGTAGGAATCCAGTTATGATCGTCCAGTGAGATGGTAGTTAGTGCCGAAACGTAGATTTTGAACTTGTTCTCTTCCGGGATATGTGGAGTCAACTCAGGATTCAGAGCATGAATACCTTCCAATATTAAGATGGTGTGTTTATCTATTTTTAGTTTGTCTCCTTTATATTCTTTCTTACCGATACTAAAATTAAAGCGGGGAAGTTCTACTTCCTCTCCGCGAAGCAAGGCTTGAAGCTGTTGATTAAACAAGTCCAGATCCAAAGCATATAATGATTCATAATCATAGTTACCATTCTCATCAAGAGGAGTTTCTTCACGGTCCACGAAGTAGTTATCCAATGAGATGGGATAGGGCTTTAATCCGTTTGTCATCAACTGAATAGAAAGGCGTTTACTGAAGGTCGTTTTTCCCGATGAAGACGGACCGGATATTAATACCAGTTTTACGCGGTTTCCATTTTCTCCGCGATGAAAGATCGTGTCGGCTATCTGGGCTATTTTCTTTTCCTGCAATGCTTCGGCTACATTAATCAGATCGGTGGCATGTCCCTCTTCACAGGCCAGGTTAAAATCGCCTGCATTAGTTATTCCCATGATATTGCTCCAGTTCAGGTATTCTTTGAATACATCGAGCATTTTCTCTTGTTTCACCACTTCTTCAAGTACATCCGGATTTTCTTTATTGGGGATACGCAACAATAATCCGTCGTAGTACTTCACCAGATCAAATAGTTTGATGAATCCGGTGCTGGGTAACAGATTACCATAATAATAGTCAATGGTATCTCCCAGCGTATAATAATAGGTATAAAGTGAGCCGGAGGTTTCCAGTAGCTTTACTTTATCGTTCATTCCGTGTTCATTGAAAATACGTACAGCTTCCGTTGTATGACATTCAATTCTGTGATAAGGAACGTTTTCAGCTATAATCTCCTGCATTCTTTTTTTGATGAGTGATACATCTTCTAATGTAATAGGACGTCCGATGCGCAGATTACAGAAATAACCTTTTGATACGGGGTGTTCTACGAAAAGTTTTCCTTCCGGGAATAATTCGCTGACAGCTTTATATAGCACAAAGCAAAGTGAACGCACATACGTACGCATTCCGGAGGAATCTCTTACGTCCAGAAATTCTACATCTTTATTATTATATACTCTGAAATTAAGACCTTCGGAACGATTATTTACCTTGGCGCTAACTACTTGATAGGGAAAATTAAGATTAAAACCGTAATAAATATCCAAAAGTGAACTACCAATAGGGAATTCTTTATAAATATTATTATTTTTGCAACATATTTGTAACATCTGTTTCATTTTGGCTTTTAAAGAAGTAAATAGAATCGGATAAATATATGATATAATCAATTAGAGAACAAACAACTATTAAAATAATTATAGATGGAATATTCTTTTTATGATTTTTTAAAGCTCATCGGTTCATTAGGACTTTTCCTGTATGGGATGAAGATAATGAGCGAGGGCTTACAAAAAGTCGCAGGTGACAGATTGCGAAGCATTCTGACAGCAATGACCACCAATCGGGTAACAGGGGTTTTAACAGGAGTGTTGATAACTGCCCTTATTCAGTCCTCTTCGGCAACAACAGTGATGGTGGTTAGTTTCGTTAATGCCGGATTGCTGACATTGACAGAATCTATTAGTGTTATCATGGGGGCTAATATTGGTACAACGGTCACTGCATGGATTATATCTATTTTCGGGTTTAAGGTCGATATGTCAGCGTATGCTCTTCCTTTGCTGGCCGTCGCTTTACCGTTTATCTTCTCTGGTAAAAGCAACCGTAAGTCTGTCGGTGAATTTATTTTTGGCTTTTCTTTTTTATTTATGGGGTTGGCTTTTCTGCAACAAAACGCGCCCGACCTGGGTAGGAACCCCGATATGCTGGCTTTTGTACAGAACTATACGGATATGGGATTCTTTTCCGTCCTGTTGTTTCTCTTGATTGGTACTATTCTGACTATGATTGTGCAGGCTTCCGCTGCTACAATGGCCATTACACTTATTATGTGTGCTAATGGCTGGATTGGTTTTGAGTTGGGAGCAGCATTGGTGTTAGGTGAAAATATCGGAACTACTATTACCGCCAACCTGGCTGCACTTACGGCCAATACACAGGCAAAGCGGGCGGCATTGGCACACTTTGTATTCAATGTGTTTGGCGTTATCTGGGTATTAATTATTTTCCATCCGTTTACTACATTTGTATCCTGGATTGTGGATAACTATTTCCATCCGGGAGATGCCGCAGTTGCTGTTTCTTATAAATTATCCGCTTTCCACTCTATCTTTAATATATGTAATGTGTGTTTATTGATATGGGGTGTGAAACTGATAGAGCGTACTGTTTGTGCAATCATTCATCCGAAAGAAGAAGACGAAGAGCCTCGTTTGAGATTTATTACTGGCGGTATGTTGTCTACGGCAGAACTTTCTATTCTTCAGGCTCGTAAAGAAATCCATTTGTTTGCTGAGCGTACGCACCGTATGTTTGGTATGGTGCAAGACTTATTGCATACAGACAAAGACGATGATTTTAATAAAGTATTCAGCCGCGTAGAAAAATATGAGAACATTAGTGATAACATGGAACTGGAAATCGCTAACTATCTGAATCAGGTTTCCGAAGGTCGTTTAAGTTCGGAAAGTAAGTTACAGATACGTGCTATGCTACGCGAAGTGACAGAGATTGAGAGTATCGGAGATAGCTGTTATAATCTGGCACGGACCATTAACCGTAAACGTCAGACCAATCAGGACTTCACGGAGAAACAGTATGAGCACATCCACTTTATGATGAAGCTCACCAATGATGCTTTGGAGCAAATGATTGTAGTGGTGGAGAAACCCGAACATCATAGTATTGATGTAAACAAGTCATTTAATATTGAGAACGAGATTAATAACTACCGTAACCAACTGAAAAATCAGAATATTCTGGACGTGAACAATAAAGAATATGATTATCAGATGGGAGTTTACTATATGGATATTATTGCCGAATGTGAGAAGTTGGGCGATTATGTAGTCAATGTAGTGGAAGCGAGTAGTGATGTAAAAGAGAAGAAACTGACATAGGAGTGATAAGCGGATTAGTGATTAGTGATGAACGGGTTAGTGATTAGTGATTAGTTCACTGCGTTGTAACCGCATGGCACTAATCACTAATCACTAACCCGTTCATCACTATTCATTGTACTCTTCAAAGTCTTCTTTCCCCACTCCGCAAAGAGGACATACCCAATCATCCGGGATGTCTTCAAAAGCTGTACCTGGTTCAATACCACTCTCCGGGTCACCCATTTCCGGGTCGTAAATGTAATCACATACTGTGCAAATATACTTCTTCATATTCCTTTTTTAAAGTTTACTACAAATATAACATAAAAAATATACGGATTGTTCATTGTTCTTTCTTTTTTTACCATAGAAAAGAGGTATCTTTGTGGTATCTATTTGGATAATAAGTAACCGGTTAATAAAAGAAATATGAGAATGGAAATAGGTCTAATTATTTTATGTTCAGTTCTTTTAGTTACCTTTCTTTGGGAAAGAAGAAAAGTAATACAGGTGCGCCGGGCATTAAAAAAAGAGGCGGATGAACTGAGAAAGACAAGTTATATTGCAGGGGCGATATTACAGAGTGTACATGCTTTTGTTTTACTGATAGATTCAGGTTTCATTGTGTTGAAAACGAATTATTACAGACGTACAGGCATTAAAAAGGGAGCAGCAGAAAAGAAAGTCGGAGATCTGTTGCAGTGCCGTAATGCTATGTCTGCATCGGGTGGGTGTGGCACACACGAGCTTTGTGGCTCTTGTCCGGTACGTCGTGCTATACAGGAGGCTTTTGATGAAAAGAAGAGTTTTACGGATTTGGAAGCTACTCTGAATGTGTGTACCTCTGGTTATGAGTCCGTAGAATGCGATGCTGTTATTTCCGGAACCTATCTTTTATTAAACGGTGAAGACCGGATGGTGATCACAGTTCATGATATCACTCGACAAAAGCAAGCAGAGCGTGCATTAGCAGAGACTAAAATGCACGGAAATGTTACTCCTTAAAAAAAATTAATAAACATTCTATGCCGATTTAATGTTGTATTTTTGCAACCTAAATTTAACGCATGTATCTGAATGACTGCAAAAAACAATGACTATTATCATTTAGGCCTTACAGATAGTGAGGTCTTGGAAAGTCGGGAAAAAAATGGTGTAAATCTATTAACACCTCCTAAACGTCCTTCTCTTTGGAAACTTTATCTGGAAAAGTTTGAAGACCCTGTTGTACGCGTACTGCTCGTTGCTGCTGTTTTCTCTCTGATTATTTCGATTATAGAGAATGAGTATGCTGAGACTATCGGTATCATAGTTGCTATTTTGCTGGCTACTGGTATCGGTTTCTTTTTTGAGTATGATGCAAGCAAAAAATTTGATTTGCTAAATGCTGTCAACGAAGAAACACTTGTAAAAGTGATTCGTAACGGACGAATTCAGGAAATCCCCCGAAAAGACATTGTAGTAGGAGATATTGTAGTGCTTGAGACCGGTGAGGAGATTCCTGCCGATGGTGAGTTGGTCGAAGCTATCTCTCTTCAGGTCAATGAATCCAATCTGACGGGTGAGCCGGTTATCAATAAGACGATTGTCGAAGCTGACTTTGACGACGAAGCGACTTATGCCTCCAATATGGTGATGCGGGGTACGACGGTAGTTGATGGTCACGGTATGATGAAGGTGCTTCGTGTTGGTGATGCTACGGAAATCGGAAAGGTAGCCCGCCAAAGTACGGAACAGAGTGGTGAACCTACTCCGCTGAACATACAACTTACCAAACTGGCCAAACTGATAGGTAAGATTGGCTTTACTGTAGCAGGAGCTACTTTTATCATCTTTGTTTCAAAAGACTTATATCACTATATTTCGGCCAATGAAATCGTAGGCTGGCATAACTATATGGCCATTGCCCAGATAGTGCTGAAGTACTTCATGATGGCTGTTACATTGATTGTAGTTGCGGTACCCGAAGGCTTGCCGATGAGTGTGACGCTCAGTCTGGCTCTGAATATGCGTCGCATGCTTTCTACCAACAACCTTGTGCGTAAAATGCATGCTTGTGAAACGATGGGAGCTATTACCGTTATCTGTACGGATAAGACTGGTACGCTGACTCAGAACCTGATGCAGGTACACGAACCGAATTTCTATGGATTAAAAGATGGAGGTGTACTTGCCGGTGATGATATCAGCAAATTGGTGATAGAAGGTATCAGTGCTAATTCTACCGCTTTTCTTGAAGAAACCGGTGAAGGTGAAAAACCAAAAGGTGTGGGAAATCCTACGGAAGTAGCATTGCTTTTGTGGCTCAACGCTCAACATCAGAACTATCTGGAGTTTCGTGAACAGGCTAATGTACTGGATCAGCTGACTTTTTCTACCGAGCGTAAGTTTATGGCTACTTTGGTACAGTCTCCCCTTATCGGTAAAAAAGTGCTATATATAAAAGGTGCTCCCGAAATTGTACTTGGAAAATGTAAGGAGGTAATCCTCGACGGCAAGCGGGTGGATACGGTTGAATATCGTTCTACGGTAGAAGAGCAGTTGTTAGGTTATCAGAATATGGCAATGCGTACGTTAGGATTTGCCTTTAAAATAGTAGATGATAATGCACCTGATGATTGTGTAGAGTTGGTTGCTGCCAATGATCTTAACTTCTTAGGCGTTGTTGCTATCTCCGATCCGATTCGTCCTGATGTTCCGGCTGCTGTGGAAAAATGCCAGTCAGCAGGTATTGGCATTAAAATTGTAACGGGCGATACTCCGGGTACGGCTACTGAAATAGCCCGTCAGATAGGACTTTGGAATTCCGAAGATACGGAACGTAACCGGATTACTGGTACTGCCTTTGCCGAGTTGACCGATGAGGAGGCTTTGGACAGGGTAATGGATTTGAAGATAATGTCTCGCGCCCGTCCTACTGATAAACAACGTCTGGTGCAGTTGTTGCAACAGAAAGGGGCTGTAGTTGCTGTAACCGGTGACGGAACCAATGATGCTCCCGCATTGAACCATGCACAAGTAGGACTTTCAATGGGTACGGGAACTTCCGTAGCCAAGGAAGCCAGTGATATTACTTTGCTTGACGATTCGTTCAACAGTATCGGTACGGCTGTGATGTGGGGACGTTCGCTTTATAAAAATATCCAGCGATTTATCGTATTCCAGCTTACAATCAACTTTGTAGCACTGCTTATCGTATTGCTTGGTTCATTTATGGGCACAGATTTGCCTCTGACCGTGACTCAGATGTTGTGGGTAAACTTGATTATGGATACATTTGCTGCCTTAGCATTGGCCTCTATTCCGCCAAGTGAAACTGTGATGAATGAAAAGCCCCGTCGCAGCACTGATTTTATTATCAGTAAAGCAATGCAATACAATATATTCGGTGTCGGTGCCGTTTTCCTGATAGTGTTGCTGGGTATGATTTACTATTATACGAATGCTGAAGGTGGAATGACCGTGCACCGTCTTACAATCTTCTTCACTTTCTTTGTTATGCTACAATTCTGGAACCTGTTCAATGCCCGTGTGTTTGGAACAAACGATTCGGCATTTAAGGGGCTTTCCAAATCTTATGGCATGGAGTTGATTGTGATTGCTATTCTTGGCGGACAGATTCTGATTGTACAGTTCGGTGGGGCTGTATTTCGTACTGAACCGCTTGACTGGCAGACGTGGCTGATACTAATAGGTACCTCATCGCTCGTTCTGTGGGTGGGAGAACTAATCCGCTTCGTTCAGCGTTTAATACATAAATAAAAGATGAAAAGAAAAGGAATAAAAAACCTTCTTATTGATTTTGGGGGCGTTCTGATAAACCTCGACCGCCCGCGTTGTATTGAGAATTTTAAAAAGTTAGGATTGCAAAATGTAGATGAACTGTTGAATGTTTATCATCAGCAAGGTATCTTTATGCAGCAGGAGAAGGGGTTGATAACTCCTGCTGAATTCCGTGATGGTATCCGTGAAATGGTAGGGAAGCCATTAACGGATCAGCAGATAGATGATGCCTGGAATTCTTTCCTGGTGGATATCCCTACTTACAAACTTGATTTATTGCTGAAACTTCGCGAAAAGTATGTGGTTTATCTGTTGAGTAATACCAACGATATTCATTGGAAGTGGTCCTGTGAGAATGTTTTTCCTTATCGTGGTTTCCAGGTGGAAGATTATTTTGAAAAGATATATCTTTCGTTTGAGATGAAGATGGTGAAGCCCGATGCCGAGATATTTGAAACAGTACTTGCAGATGCCAATATCGACCCGAAAGAGACTTTTTTTATTGATGATTCGGAGGCGAACTGTCTGGCAGCGCAGGTATTGGGTATTTCTACTTATACACCGCAGGCAAAGGAAGACTGGAGTCATATTTTTAACTAAACCGATTTTACTGACTGATGCAGATTATTCGTAATATACCGGGTACATTACTCGAGCCATGTGTGGCTACCATTGGTTTTTTCGATGGGGTACATACTGGTCACCGTTTCCTCATTGAACAAGTGAAGGAGGTAGCTGCTACCCGTGGGTTACGTTCGGCTTTGATTACTTTTCCTGTTCATCCCCGTAAGGTGATGAAAGCCGATTATCATCCGGAGTTACTCACTACGCAGGACGAAAAGATTGCATTACTGGCTGAAACCGGAGTAGATTATTGCATTATGCTCGATTTTACTCCGGAGATATCCTGGTTTACTGCCCGGGATTTTATGACTACCATTTTGCAGGAACGTTACCAGGTACAATCGCTTGTAATTGGTTACGATCACCGCTTTGGTCATAATCGTAGTGAGAGCTTTGAAGATTATTGCCGTTATGGTGAAGAAATCGGTATGCAGATAGTTCTTGCGCGCGCGTATATATATAAGGAGATCCATATCAGTTCTTCCGTGATTCGTGACTATCTTCATCAGGGAGATGTTAAGATGGCTGCACATTGCCTTGGGTATGATTATTTTCTGGATGGGACGGTAGTTAGTGGTTATCAGGTTGGACGCAAAATAGGCTTTCCAACAGCTAATCTCAGTGTAGACGATCCTGATAAGCTTGTCCCTGCGGATGGAGTATATGCTGTGCTAGTCAGTTTTGATGGATGTACCTATGCCGGTATGTTGAATATAGGTCATCGCCCTACACTTAATAATGGGGTGAATCGAAGTATTGAAGTGCATATCCTTCATTTCCATTCAGATATCTATGATAAATTTATTCGTATCTCTTTTGTGCAATACATCCGTCCTGAGATGAAGTTTGACGGGATAGAGGGACTTATTGCACAACTTCATAAAGATGCAGTAGCAGTAGAAACTCTGTTGCTGTAAACTTATTGATAATCAGTGCTTAAAAGAATGTACACTTTTGCATTGTAAGAGTGTACATTTTTGATACATAAGAATGTACATTCTTGTTATAGAGAAGTGTACCTCTTGCAATTCTTTATTATCGTATTCATTTTCTTGAATAAATATTCTCTTAAAGGAAACGTTTCACTACTCTTTCTCTGCATCGATATAGGCGGATCAGTTCTGTAACGGTACATATATAATGCTCTTGTTCGATAGAAAATAGAATACTGTCGAGTAGACACAGGCAGCATAGTAATTCTTGTTTGGGCAGCGCTTCAATGTATCCGGGAGATTCAATACCGGGGTAATACTCTTTAAGAAAGGAGATCTTATCAACCGATTGCTCCAGATCGGTTTTCATAAGACAAGGGCAGGAATAATCGTTCATATATTTGTGTGTTTTAACCGATTGAAAGGCTTCCGTGCATGTATAAAAAGGCGTGGAAGCTATATACTATAATTATCCTATTGAGGCTCTGGTAAGGCCGTTCCCGAATAATAAGCAATAGCTCCACGCCCAGATGATATATAACAAAGTTATATGTACCTTGGACGTGGAGAACCTCACCTATTATCTGCGAGAATAAAATTTACCAGATTTCAATAGCAGATAACAATAAGATTTCTCCGTCGTTTAACAAAAAAACGGTGCACCCATTTCTTGGTTGCATTGCAAAGATAGGAATAATTTGACAATCCGGTAGTTTTCCTTGATAAAAATAATTGTCTGCTTAATTATTCAGGGCTGAATACTAATGAGTTAAAAACTAAATTATTCAATATCTCTATCTTTACGCTTTTGTGTTTCTTGTTTCTTAATTCGTTTCCTGAATTAAAATATATCATATCGGGAATTATAATCAAAATACGGAACTGTACATAAGAAGATAAAATAACACCTTTATTAATAATTCCAAACTCTACTTATTGGGTAAATTTAGGCACTTTTTAATTATAAGGTATTGGATCTTCAATCTCATTTTTTAATCTTAAGATACAAATCTGCTGCATTCCTTCTGAATTATAGTACTGTGATTTTCGGCCATCCCAAATAGGAGCTTCCTTTAATGCATAGTCTACCTCTCTATTTCCATTAGGGATTATCCCATACTCTTCTTCATTACCGCTCAAATGTTCGATCAACTGTGAATCGGAAAAGTTGGTATAGGACTTCAGGACCATCAAAGCTATTTTACCTTCGGGAGAAAAATAACTTTTACGACCCAAGGGAGAGGACTTCAAATGCATTTGTCGGGCCAGTTCCGAGAAAGGGAATAGAGACGACCTAATTCACTCGTTGCAAAACTTTGACGATATTTTTTTAAGTATATCGAACTCAGTAAAACCTAAACAAGGTTCGATTTCGGAGATTTTTTGTATCTTTACCATGCGTTTTTATTTTTAATTACCCCCGTTTTGGCCGTCAAACCGTTTTTGGGGGGTATGCTTAAAGATACAAAAAAACAACTAGCTCGCAATGAGTTAGTTGCCTTAAATTTTGTTGTTTTAGGAATATCCCTATTTAAGGTACTAATATTTGATATATTTTATAAAAGTACGAAAAAACCAAGGGTGTTATTATTTATTTTGTAACTTTTTTAAACTGGTTAAATCAGCAAAACAATTTATACAAGTTTTTCCTGTTAGAATTATATTTCATACTGCTTCAGAATTAATTCTATATTTTTTTCATTTGACAAATCTGAATACCACCATTTACTATATTGATTTTTCTCTTTTTCAAGTCTCCTTTGGTAGGCGACTTTAAATAGATTTAGGAAAAGAACTAATGATTTTGATCGTTCAGAATAAGGCAAATCTGCGATTTTTTTTAAGTTATTATATTTAAGACCATTACGTAGTAATAATACACATGGAGTATATTTTGAACGTAATAGGCTATATTTTATAGCAATTTCAATATCACTCTCCTCTGGTTTGGACTGTAATATTAGTTCGATGAGATTTGATAAGTATTCTTTTTGTTGAATATCTGTCAAATTTCCAAAATAAATAGAAATTACGTTTTCATCCACCAAAGATTGCCCATATTGATTTATTAATATTTCTTCTTTGATCTGCATGAGTTATAACTTTTGAGGTACAGCGTAGGTTTGGATCTCTATTTTGGATAGATTCCTGTAGTTAATGTCCTCTAAGTTTAAATTCTCCGCGCTCAAAATGTTCAATCACAGTAGGCGTTGTATAACTGATACCAAAATTATCCGGTCCAAAGTCATATTTTACTAAGAAATGTTTTTTGAAATCCCGATAGATTTTCATAGCCCACTTTACATACTCTTCATCTTTCTTGATAAAATTCCAAGCAGGTCTATCAAAATATTGTTTGGTAAAATAAAAGCGAGATGGAGGGAGTAATTGGTCTTTTGTGATTTTCCTAAAATCAAATTGAATTATAAGTTCTTTATCACAGTTTGCATAGTATGTAAGTTCACCTGCAGAATCTAAATGGCCATTATATTCAAATAGTCCAACCCATTTAGGTAAGGTTAAAAAGACTTGGCCATGGTTTGATATATATTCAGCATTAAGCTTCACTATGATATGATCTAAATCAGAACTATATGCTTTTACACATACAATATCACGTTCTTCTAACCATTGCTGTATACCAGATAATTCTTCTGGTAATACATAAAAATTAATTTGTGATGATAACATGTTATATTTTTTATTATGAATATTATTTTAATTATAAGGAATAAATATAGGCCGTTGCTCCGTTGCCTTTTCAATATCATCAAGGGCTCTCTTTTCTCGCGCAACCGGAGTACCGTTTTTGTTCTGGCGCCCTACTTGTATATCTTTAACCTCACCAGTAGTAGGATTTATACCTCTTACATCCACAGCACGTCTACTTTTCTCTCCACCCGGAGTTTTAATAGTCTGTTCGGTTAAAATCTCTTTAAAACCATCACTACTCAATTGTTTTATTGCTTCTGCAACTTTATCTTGATGTGCCTGACCTCCTTTTCTTCCAAATGGATTCGGAACAAATTTACCGACTTTTTCTCTGACTTCTGAGGTAACGGTTTTACGAACAATCTTTTCTACTGGCTCTTGTATAAAAACACGGGTAGAAACTGCTTCTATTTTTGCTCCGGGGATAAAATTAGAAAGCACACCTTCATTATAACTATTCCAGGCTGCCTCCATATTACGGGCATTACTTACCCTATTTAAGGTGGGAGCATTCACTGGTTGCGATTCAAATAGCAAGCTAAGAAAAATAGGAATGGCTGGCCAAGGGAACTTACCATCTGGATCGATATGTCCCAACGGATTATTCAAACAATATGCGTATGGACTGATTGAATAATATTTCTCACATAACGGGTCTACAGACATGAAGCGATCCAAAGCCGGGTCATAAAAGCGGGCATGAGAATCATACAGATTCAATCTCATCAATGTCTCAAATTCTTTCCCTCCAAATCTGTATCTCTGCGGGGTTTCCTCCCATTTGCTATCTTTTATGGGCATTCCAAAAGGAAAATAGTCGTCCATCGCTTTCACCTGACCGGTTGAATTAGTAGTAGCGCGGTTATTTCCTATATGGTCTTTGATATAAAAATAGTAATTCCCATCTTTGATATATCCATTGTCAATGAGTATTCTATCAAGACATATTGCTCCATCAATAATCTTATATATGATGTTCCCGCAATAATATGTCGATTCTAATCTATCCGTAGACTCATCCGTTGATGTGCCTCCGGCTATTTCGGATGGATTCAGTGAATGTCTTAAAGATACAGAACTTGTGGATGCTAATTTCTTCCCTGTTGCTAAATATAGGTATTCGATTGACCCGGATACCAAAGGGTTGTCAACCACTATTCGCTGAGGCAGATTGAGGTAATTATTTTCAATGGTCGCGCATCTATAAGGGTCTTTGGTAACTGCCCCATTTAGATCATATTCATAAGATTGAAGTTTACCGACTCCTGCCATATCTCTGAAATCATATGAATTGTATTTATTTGATTCATATGAGTTATTATCTATCACTGTCTGTACTTGATTACCCAAATGGGCTATCGACAGCATATCATAAGTTTCAGTTGGGCTTTTTCTGAGTAAGGTTTTAATATTTCCATGCTTATCATACATAAATCGAGTATCCGGTGCTCCAGATTCCCCACCCTTATTTGCATACTCGGTTATTCGTGAAAGGGCATCATACCGTATCGATGCATCCCACTTACTTGAACCACTCCTTGAGGTATTATAATCACTAATGGATGTAATATTTCCAATCTTGTCATATCCAAGCTGTTCTTTGTATATGCTATTACTTATATCCGTTTTCCAAGACCGGATGTTGTATGAATAATTGGTATTTAAAGCACCCTGATTATTTACTTGTGTTGATATTAATTGTCCCAACTCATTATATGTATTTTGGACTATAACAATTTCACTTCCTCCATTCAGCTTATGTTTTGTTGCTATTAAACGCCCCGCATGGTCGTAGTCATGGCTGTATATTTCATTAGTTTGATTTAAGGTAAGTATAGAATGCTCGTGCAGTTTTTTTATGGGTTTTCCTTGAAAATTATAAGCAATGTATTCATTATCAAACCCAAGCTCCTGTAACCAACACTTCTTTGTTTGGATAAGACGACCACGGTCATCGTAATATAAAGCGGAATATTCGTCGAATATATCTTCATAACCTGAGATTGACGTGTTTACATAGGTACCTGTCAATAGTCCTTTCGCGGAATAACTATCAATATTATATTGTTTACCATATCCTTGGCGTTCCTCGTATTCAAGCATAGTACGCCTTTCCTGCTTCATGTCCAGAAGAAAGTCATAATTATCGTAATAATTTATGGTAAGTACTCTTGCATCTTCAGGGCTAAAGTTTGAAAAGGAGTAACCGGAGTTACCTTCATAAGTTCCGACAACCAGCTTGTCCTTATAATTATCATTTGATATGTTTGTGTTATGGCAGATACCGGTTTGTACAATACGTCCGAATTCATCAGGAACAGAGTATAGCCATTCACTGTTTTTACGTTGTTCTCCATTCTGGGTGAAGATTAATCGGTCGGCTTTATCATACACATAGTAAATCCATTCACATCCGGGTAGACGTTTTTTTACACATCGGTTTCGCTCGTCATACTTATAAATATATGCGTATTGTCTTATTTCCAGGCTGTTGTCTGTTGTTGACTTATTTTCTTTAAGAATTTTATCCGCCAATATGGGAGGAATGACATAGGATAAATTGCCAAAGTCATCATATACATAATAAGTATCGTATGCTTCGTTGAAATCCATTTGCCGGGTAAGAATTACTTGCCCTTGTTGGTTCTTGAATTCATAAGAAATACTGCCTGCTTCATTTTGTGTTTGAGTCACGTATAATACCCCTGGTTTAAATACTTCTGATTTTGCAAGCGAGGTATTCAAACCACTACCGTTAATTTTAAAATACATGCAAGCCAAATTACCAGTACTTTCATTGGTTAGATAACCTGTTTTAATTGAAGAGTTGCTGTTGTGCCAATTGGCTCCCGGACCATATTGTTCCAAAATTCTGTTTAATGGAGAAGCTTCGTAGATTGTTTTTGAATAGGGTTTGGAGTCATTTATGTTAGAAGCGATTGCTGCTGATTTCACTTCAGGACTTCCTATGAAAGCACCATCTTTTCCTGAAATTACCGCAGGAAGCCAAGTCGCAACATTTCTTCCGCACGCATCATATTCTTGTAGGGTCACCAAACTATTGTGCTCGGGGGTGATACCGACTTGGACTGTTTGTACAGGACGTCCCAATCCATCGAAATATTGTATACTTTCTATAAATTTAGTTGGATCTGTCTCATCTGTCATCGTTTTGGTTCTTATATAATTTTGATCCTGACTTTGAGACATTACACAGACGCAGTATACTATATAAGCTATAAATAATATAGAGTGTTTCATGGGAGTTATTTTTTCAAGACAATATTAGACACGGATTCATTTCTGACATCGAACTTAATAATGTATGCACCGGGGAAGAGAACGGAACAGTCTATTGCTTCCTTATACAACCCTTTCTCTCTATGTTTTGGAGCGATTACTTTCACAACTCCATATACAGAACTATATAAGGTAATGGCTACTATGGCTTCATCTTCCAATTTGTATTCTATGTTAAGTGTGGTAGATACAGGATTGGGCCAATGGTTATAAGAAAAGTTTCTGCTAATCCAACTTGTATTTGTATCTGTTTTATTGTTATTTAAACTATCCAAAACTGCCAGATTTTCAGGATCATCGTTAAGGTAATAATGGTCTATCGGTGGATAAAAATAGGCGGTTGTAAAAGTTTCGTTTTTGAGGCTATCTACCACTTCGAATGCTTGAACAGTTTCAAAGATAGGGTAACGATAACCTTTGGCATACCAACTATATGTGTTTGCTTCTATCTGCTTGTGGCATTTGACTGGATTTTGCTTTTGTTGCCTGCTAAGTAATATTTTAGCTATGTCACCAGGGCTGGGTTTGTTTTTTTTGATGTTAGAAGTATCATTTATAATTTGTACAGTTTTAATTCGGAGAATATTATTTAGTGTATCACCCGAAGGTAATATCATTTTCCCATAAGCGTCTGATTCAACGCTTATATTTCCATAAGTATTGGTTCTTTTTAATGAAGTATGCAATCCTTCTGATTCAAATTTTTGTTCTATTTTTCGTTTGTAATTAAAGGGAAAAACCATCAATGGAAGTGGAATCTTATGATGCATAAGCGTTACAGGATTTTCATGCCCCAAACAAAACATCGTGTCTCCTTTTATCTGATAATAATACATCGTGGAGTGTTCCTCACCAATGATCAAATGATTTATATCGGAGTCTTTTTTGAGTAGTGTATCTCGTCCCATGATATAAATGCTGTCATTGATAAGTTCCGGAGCACGAAAAGTCAATTTGTATTTGGGGTTGACAGCTTTCAGCATACTGAAATCCCATATTACATTTTCACCGGCTCTTCCCGGATCTTTATATTGCATCTGTTGTTTTATGATTTCGTCTCCATTACGGACGGAATTATTTTCACGGGTTATCTGTCCGGAGATTGATAAACAAAAAGAACCTGATAATAATAGCAGTAGTGTTTTTTTCATAGTGATTGTATTTGACTATAAGTTGATATGTTTAGTTGACTGTGTTTTTAGGTGTATCAGCAAATTTATATATTATTTAGTACTATTCCAAAGATAATGGTTCAATATTTCTTTTTTGTGAAAAATACTTTCTTAAAAAGTGTTTTAGAATCATTCAATCTGTATAATTTACCTATTTATACATTTAATATGTTTTTATATAAGCTTTAAATGTTTGAGATATCTATGAAAATATCAATGAATTTTTTGGTCCTCTAATAAAAATGATTGTTTTTTCTCGATCATATTGTAATGATAGACATGATTTTATTTGAAGTTTCCTTCTGATAAAACAGCTATTGATTTTTTATTTACACTTGAACAGAAAAGAATAAAATTCATCGCAACATAACACAGAGTATTGCGTTTTTTATTCTTGACAATAAACTCTGTGTTGTTGTGAGACCTATCTGTAACTACGTATAAATAAACCTTTTACGGCAACAGATATATTAAGCATATCTGTTACTGTAATTGTATAAAACAATTGATGTTCATTTATAACTCTAATTTCAATGTAACCTGCCCATAAGGTTTCATAACCAGATCTCCGCTAACCTCTTCACTGGCTATCTCTTCCAGATCGCAAAGAGAAACTCGTTTAGGACTTTTCTGAGGGAATGATAATTTCACACTCTCTTCTTTATCCGATAAAGAACGAAGGCGGACAACCATCATCTGATCTTTATCCAAAGACTTGAGGATTGTCGGATAGATTTTTGGATTGTCAATTGCAATCAGTGGTTTCACTTCCGGATCTTTATCTGCCGTTACATAAACCAATGGCTGAGACTGTTCCAATCCAAATCGGTTTGCTTCGACTACATCATATTTGCCGTGGGGCAGAATGCGGTACCGGAATGTAACAGATCCATCCTGTGTTAATGGGAAATTTGTATGCCAATGATTATTCATCACCCACGAATAGATTGTAGAACTGGGTTCCAGCTTAGCGACCCAATTGCCTCTTCCTCCCCATCCCATTGAAATGTTGGCATATCTGTCACCATATTCAAACAGAGGAGCATCCAAAGAACACCAGGTGATACCATGTGTCTCGTTGGAAACATCCAGCCATCTTTGCAATGCAAGCCAATTCCGGTTTCCCTGTGGCCATTGGTCTTTTTCTACTTCCATAATCCCCCAAGGAATATCGACACGGGTTTTAGAATCGGGGATATTGAAATCGAAACCAAAATGTATACCGTCTTTCTCCGTTAATGGTAATTTATCGACCACATTCGTTATTTCTGCCCAGGGCTGGTCGGCCAATAAACGGATGGAGCGGGATATGCTGCGGCATCCTTTTGCTTGGGATGTTATGCATATCTCGACAGCCAATGGTCCTTTTTCTGTGACAGTAATAGAAGTCACCGTATCTGCCAAAGGGCGATTTTCATTTGCAGGAAGCCAGGCGAAAGTATTGGCTCCCTCATTTTTTACATAATCATAGCCGGATTTCTTATTGATAAAACGGACTATATTACCGGTTGCAGAATCTATCCGAAGCTTTAAAAAGTCATTCTCCAGGTTTGTTCCGTCCGTCTTGCATCCTCCGTCCAAGGTGCAATTACCTTCAACCACCCGATAGTGGCAGGAACTTAGAGCCGGAACCTCTGCCGCAACAAATAATAACTCACCGGTAGATAGCCGTTGGGAAAGAACCTCTTTTCCATCGGGACCTATAACTTTATTTCCTTTCAGGCTTTCTGCTTCTGACAAAGTGATGATGCCGGTATGGGGCCATGTGTGTGTATTAATAACAGCAATGCCACCATTAGAGGGACCTTCTTTGGGGCCTAACGCTCCATTGGATTTATCTGTAATCGGAGCCAGAGACTCAGCCAACATGTCTATTGACCGGTTCTCGGCTTCATGAAAATAAGATTGTTTGACTTTCCATATGGCATCTTGAAAATAAGGCTCAGTAGGATTCTCAAAGCACCAGGTGTGTTCCGAGCCTAAAAGAATATATCTCCATCCTTCGTCGAAATCTGCCCGGGGAGCTTTCTTTCCTTCTCCTAACAGTGACCAGATGGTTTCCGCCTGCACTAATCTCTCTTTGGCATTTCGGTTTTTCGATGTTAATCCTGCTGCTGTTCCTATACCATCTGTCCAGTATTCCGTATAATCTCCGGTTACTACAGGCAGTTGTTTACCGTATTTCTCTTCAATCATTGACATGATCTCATGTCCTCCGCTGATAATGATTTTAGGATAAGCATACTTCTCATTCCAGGCTTTCACAGCGAAGGGTATGTCGGCATCTAACGGGCTATTATCCCACAAAGTCCAGGAAAGAACGGTAAAGTCATAGGGATAATTATTGTTTTCCAGTTCAATCAGTTTATTTGTAAAATCTACATTTGCACTTCCGGTTCTGATTTCCAAAGGAACTTTTTTCGGATCACGTTGTCCAAACCAGGGACGTCCCGTAGTGGCTCCCTTCTGCATACTCCCACTATTGGCATATTTTCCTGGCTGCAGGAATAATACTTTGGACTTTCCATCCGGACCAATCCACCAGAAAGGTTTACCGTCCATACCATGTGTATGTGCGTTTCCGGCACGGTCTGTATTGGGCCATGACATTACATACTTAATGCCTTCTTGTGCCATGACTGGAATAAGCCCCCAGGAAATGCCCGGTATATCGAATTGCTGAAAAACATCAGACGGTTGTCCGCTCAGTTTTTGTATGTTTCGTGTGAATTTGAACACATGAAATAATTCTTCATCAGAACAAATACTTGTATTCAGATTCAGGTAACTGGCGTCTACACTTAGCTGTCCTTTTTTTATGGCATTGATAAGGTCTTCTCTTTTTTCCGGATTAGATTGCCACAGGCGTTCCAATGGCCAGCTAACCTCCGGGTTCCATACATATTGTGCTCCTTGCCGGAAATCTTTTGTCTCTTCCGCCAACTTGATACCCTCTATTATGTTGTTCTTATGAAGCTGCTCTACGTTTTTATGGGTATTCGTATAACCTACATCTACATGGGAGTGGTTGTATAAATAAACATTCCAGTGTCGCATGGGGCTTATACTTAGCTTTTTCTTATACTTTTCTCCTGCATAAGTAAGAGTTACAGTTACTTCTGATTTTTTCCCGACAGGAAGTGTTGAAGGTAACAGAAGTTCTATATGCGTGGAGTCTTTCGCGTTCAGTGCAAAACTGTTTTTTTCTTTGCAGCCTTTTGCTACTACGTCAATCAGGCAGTCACCTTGCAACTTCTCGCCTTTCAATTTGATTTCTACAATACGTCCGGGCGTTCCATCTGCCCTGTATCCGTAAACAGGCTGGATGTTATAATCAACAGTGATCAGGCCATCTGCCTGGGCATAGGATGAAAACACCAAAAAACAAGAATATAAAACTACTTTTTTCCACATAATGTAATAGATTAAGCTTATTCCACTAACAAATAAAGAACTGCCGGATACAAATCATAGGTAAACAACTATTTTATTATTCATCGGGATTATAGCGGGAGAATAGATCATTTTGTCTGTCTTATCAGTTTGACTGGTAAACGGTCGCAATTTATAGAAAATATTCCGGATAGCAAAGGTTGTAAATGGAAATATTTATTTACGGTATGTATATTGTATTTCTGCCAGTAAAATTAATATTTTCCGGTACGGTTATCAATTAAATGATCATATGATTGATGATGATTATTTTATTACAATATGGAAACTGATTATTTCTTCTTCTTTTATTTTTTGTAATGTCTTATAAATTTTCTGCTTGTTGGTCATAGAGAATCGAAGCGTTCTTCGTATACTTTATTAAAACCAACTATTTATAAAGAATACATCTTTAATAAAAGTTAATCAATAAAAATTCCATCTCTTTACTCTATTTTCTGTTTTCATGACAATTGATAATTATTTTCGTTTTCATGTTTATGCAAGTTGTTGTATCTTATGAATATTCAGTTTGTTCCTCGGTGAGAAACGACCCGTTTCTCGTAGAGTTTCGACCCGATCCTCGTAGAGAAATAAGGCGATTCTCGTAGAGGAAAAAATAGCTTATATAATATCTTGATTTACAGTGAATTGTAAATTCTTGAAATGTTGTGTATTTTTAATAGCCAAATGATCTCTTTATCTGTTTATTTAGCATTTGTATGTATCTGAAATCACAACACGTATCGGGTCTTTTTGTATATAATCCCTGTCATAAGTATGCGATAAACAAAGTGGGGAGATGACACGGCATCTTTTTCTTTTAGACTCAACAGTGGATGTGGGAAGTAGCAATGTACAGGTAATTGGGAATACGAATAAGATAGTTGTTGCCTGGCCGGTTGCTCGTTTAAAAAATATGATAGATGTATCTTTAGAGCATTCCTCCCAAAATAAGCTCAAAATGGAATTTATAAATAAATTGAATGCCATGGATGATGAAAATAATCCTATTCTGTTTATCTATGAGCTTTAGTTCGTGTTTCTAAAAATGATAGTGTGTAGTTTTTTGTGTTGATACTATTGGGAGCATTAAATGTTGATTGGAATTATATAGAGGTAGAAAAGAAGAAATAGATCATGCTCAGTAATTGAGCAAATAAGCCGTAAAAAAACTTTTTTATTGTTTATCGATAAATTTTTATCGTTTTTCTTTGGTGGATGAAAAATAATGTTTTCCTTTGCATATCGAAAAACGATAAATAATCATTGAATAACAATTAAAAATACATAGTCTTATGAAAAAGTCATTTATGAGTATCTCGATGCTGGTTGTATCTATCTCAATGTTAGCCTTATTTTTGTGTAGTTCTGCAGTTAGTGCACAGACTTCTTCTAAATTCGTTTATAATAAGAGCGAGAATGCTGAAACGGTATACTCTCTTGATAAAAGCGGAAAGTATCTTACTCCGAAACTGAAATATGAATATAGCAAAGACGCTCAGGGGAAGGGCGGAGTAAAGAAAGCCTATCGTTGGAGCGAGGGAGAACAGAAATGGGTACCTTATTATTTGATCAGCATGTCCGAATCCGGAAATAATTCAATAGTAGAGTATGCTGCATGGGATAGCAAAACGCAAGACTTCTCACTGAATCCGCAAAAGGCTGTTTATAGCAAAGGACTTGAAAATGAAATTCTGTCATACGTGCTTTATAAATGGAATCAGAACGAAGAAAGTTGGGAAGCAAACCAGTATTTACTGTGCGGGGATTATCTCGCAATGGAGGCCGATAGTCTGAATTAAAACAATTATCTTTGCATCCCTTTAATATAAAAATGAAATGAAAACTGCGATAAAACTGGTTCTTATTTACTTTGCAATTTTACAGATTCTGTCACCTATTCTGATAACAGTTCCCTGTGCTATTTATTTGTTTGCCACTACCGGTGGGATAGACAAAGAGGCGCTGATGCAGATGATAATGATTCCGGCACAGATGACCGGTATCCTGTTAATGCTTTTCTACCTTTGGAAAGCAGGTTATATCAGTAATGAAAAAGTAACCTGGTCTACACTATCCCCTTCTTATCTGGTGCTGAGTGTGGTTAGTCTTCTCTCTTGTTCGTGGCTGGCTTCTACATTGATATCTCACATGAAGTGGTTACCCAATATAATGGAACAGGCTTTCGATATTTTGCAATCCGGTTGGGGAGGAATTGTTGCCATAGCTGTTGTGGGGCCTATCCTTGAAGAGTTGTTATTCCGTGGCGCTATCACCAAGGCTTTGTTGAAACAATATAATCCTGCAAAAGCTATTTTTATTTCGGCTTTGATATTTGGGATATTCCATATTAATCCGGTGCAGGTGGTGCCCGCATTTCTTATCGGCCTTCTTTTAGCATGGGTTTATTACAAAACAGCGAGTCTGATACCTTGTATTCTGATGCACATATTAAATAATAGCATATCGGTTTATATTAATATAAAATATCCTGGTGTGGAGGATATGGATGCTCTTGTTGGTGGTACGGCCAATCTGATAATCACTTGTGTGGCAGCTGTATTGCTGGTAGGGTGTTATTGGTTGATGAAACGAACGACAGTAGCTTATCCCTGGAAAAAAGATAATAACATAGAAATATTGACTGAAAACAATTGATTGTCATGAAAAGGAGATTGAATATACTTTGTTTATTGGTAATGCTGGTATTTTGTTACTCGGTGTTTGAGTCTGCTTACTATTTTAGTAATGCATTTATGGCCGGTTTCCGGGTGGGAATGAATGCAGAGCATGATAAAGAACAATTGAAGCGAACACACGATATGAAATCCATCTCTTTGTTTCCGGATGATTTTGTTGATCTGAAAGATTCAGTGTATAATGAGAAATCGGGAAAATTTGTTCCGGCTATTTATGGCAAATTGATAGTGAGTGTGAATACACCGATTAATCTGTGGTTTAAGTTTACCTCAATGTTGTGCAATTTTATTGGCATTTTCACCATGATCTTCTCTGTGGTCTTCTTCTTTAAATTGATAGTAGCTATTAATAAATCGAATATTTTCAGTTGGAAGAATGTCCGCCGCCTTCGCTGGTTGGGAGCTATTCTCATTCTTAATTTTATTTGCGATGCTCTTCCTGCTTATATTTCGGCTTATGAACTATCGGATGCATTCTCAATACCGGGATATTCTTTGAATTTATCTGGTCTTGTATCCAAGTTGACTTTAACCTTAGGGTTGGTAGCCTTGATTGTAGGTGAGATTTTTGCCATCGGATTAAGAATGAAAGAAGAGCAGGATTTAACTATTTAAGAAAGGAAACAAGTATGAAAAGTTTGTTTAGCAAAGATCCGAAACAAGAGTTGGAAGTGGTGATGACATGCTTGATGTTTATCTGTTTCTGCTGCTTGCTGATTAGCTTTATTCAAAATGCGATGTTGTGTTTTGATTTAGGGAAAGATGACACCGACGATTTCTTGTGGATTATGCTTCCTCAAAGTGTTACTCTATTGGCAATGGCTGTATGTAGTATTCTTATCTTCTGCCTGCTTCGTAATGTGAAACGTAAAGAGGTATTTACGAAGGAGAACTCTACTCTGATTGTGGCTATTGGAGGAATTGTCGAACTGAATGGGTTACTGCAAGGCTTTTTCGGAACTTTTGTCTCTGTGAGCAATCTCCGGCAGACTTATCTGATTTATATTTTGCTTGGAGTATTTATTTTATTTATCGGATGTGTATTCAAGATTGGTGTCCGTATGAAAGAGGAGCAGGAACTCACTATTTAATAATTTGTGTCTGAAAGGATATTTATGGGAAAGATGAAAGCTGTAAAAATATTGGGGATATTGGTTTTTGTTATGTTTATGGTAACTGCATTGAAAGATGCTGTGCCAGGTTTTATAGATGGCTGGAATGAAGCAGGTGATTCGAGAGAGTATATTGGTGAGAAAGGTACATATATTACCGATTTCTCTGTGAAGGCAAAGCCGGTTGCTGAAGACTCGTTGTTGAACAAAACTTTTGATAAAAAGGTGCCTTACTCCGTTGCTCGTATACGCACCGTTGTGAAAACTCCTTCCTGGTATACGATGTATCAGTGTTGTACTGTACCATTTATTATTTTATGTATATACGGTATTTATTGTCTGGTCCGGGTTGTCTTTTCTGCTATTCGTGGTGATGTATTTACACGGAAAAATGTGAAGCGTATGCGTTACTTTATTTACTCTGTCATTCTGTTGGGAGTTTGTATGGAGGGCGGAAATTACTTCTTGTATAGTGACTGGACTTCGCAAATACTTCTGGAAGGGTATGAAGTGGAAAGTTACTCTATAAAATATCCATGGATGATGTTCTCTATTCTTGCTTTGTTTATTGAGATTTTTGCAGTAGGAGTGAAATTAAAAGAAGAACAGGAACTTACCATTTGACCTAAACTGAAAAAAGAGAAATTATGGCTATAATAGTAAACCTTGATATAATGATGGCCCGGAGGAAAATATCTTTGGGAGAATTGGCAGAAAAAATAGATATTACGCCGGCCAATCTGTCTATATTGAAAACCGGAAAGGCAAAAGCAATCCGGTTCTCAACACTTGAAGCGATTTGTAAAGAGCTGGATTGTCAGCCGGGAGATATTCTGGAATATAGAGAAGGAGAGGAGTAGTTGCTATGAGATTGTTATGGGAGCTTTATCCTTTCTTTTTAGGTATATTTTTGCAGTCTTCTCAATGATTTTGCATGCCTCGTCTATACCCAAAATGCTGGTGTTGAGACACAAATCGTAATTTTTAGAGTCATTCCACGTACGGCCGGTGTAGGCTTTGTAGTGGTTGGCTCTTGCTTTGTTTATGCGTCTCAGTTTACTTTCTGCCTTGTCTGCAGGCTCTCCGTATTCATTAATAATTCTTTTGAGTTTGCTGTCCCAATCTGCATGTAGAAATATATTAAAGCATCGTTCATAATCCTGTAAGACGTAATTAGCGCATCGGCCTACTATTACACAAGAATGCTGGCTTGCTACCTTGCGGATTACTTTGCTTTGGGCAACAAACAGAGCATCGTCAGAAGAGAGACTTTTCTCAATGGGTACAGTGAAATCCTGCATGATGAATTCGTAGAGTAGTTGGCTTGAAATATTCTGCTCATGTTGTTCTACATATCCTGGTGCGAGATTATTTTCGGTTGCTACCATATTAATCAGTTCCTCATCATAAAATGCAATACCTAAGTCACTGGCTATTTTTCGTCCTATTTCTCGTCCACCACTACCAAACTCACGTGCTATGGTGATGACGAATTGTGTTCTACGAGGAACTTCGACAGTGACAGGAACTGTCCGGTCACTGAGCATTGTATTCAGGAAAATCAACCGATGATTGAAAAAGCGTGCGAATACCCCGACAAGTAATGCCGCAATAATAGTTCCTTCGCGTACGCCTGCAATCTCTCCGAATAGTATCAGAGATAAGGTACAGGCCAAAATCATCAATGTACAATCAAAGCCTATTTTCACCCAGCCAAACTCTTTTTTCTTCTTTTGTGAGATGGCATGTACGAATGCTTCTCCCGATAGCATAACTACATTGGCTATTACTTCCAGGCTGACTCCCAGCCCGAGAATCATGCAACCCAGGAGTAAAGTAACAATTTTCCAGGGGTAGAATTCCGGCATTACCCAAGCCAGCATCAACATGGAGAGGTCTATGAAAAAACCGAAAAGGATGGAGACGGGGAGTTGTAACCATTGGATCTTCTTAAAATCCTTTTTTAGTAACACAATCTGTCCTGCTATGAGAAGAAGGTTCAAAATAAAAGTCAGTGTCCCCAAAGTGACAGGAAATCCGAGACTGATAGTGTAAGGAAGGCTGGATATAGGGGATGAACCAAGTCCTGCCTTGATAATCAGACTGATTCCTATTGCGTTGATAAATAAACCGGTGATAAATAAAATGTATCTTCTTGTCGTTTCTTTTTTTGACATACTTCTTTGTTTTATTTCAGGTTGCAAAATTAAGCGGTTTAATCTTATCGGACTTGTCGCTAAGTTGCAAAATTAGTTGTCTGTAAGAGTCATGTTGATTATCTTTGCCGCTATGAATCATCAACGTGAGTTTCGGAAATCCGAAGAGCCTTTTTATTTTGTGTGCTATGATAAACCGGCACAGAAGGAATTGTATGAGCGTAATTATAAACTGATAAAAGTGGCGGAGGGAATGATTGCGTTGTCTAGTTCCGGAGAACATATTACAGCGAGATCAGGTGATTACTTCTTTGTCAACCGTGGTGGGTTCTCGAAGATAAAGATAACACCTGGTAAGAATGGATATTGCCGTTTACTTTGTCTGAACCTTACGGAGAAGTTTTTAAAGTCTTATGCACAGAATAATCTGGTACCGGTGTGTACGAGCTATACTTCATTCTATTTTAAGAAGATAAACGAGAATACATTTTTGAAAGCTTTGTTTGCTTCGCTTGCTGTTTATTCGGATGAGGGAGCTTATCCGGATAGAAGATTGATTGAACTTAAATTGGAAGAATGCCTTCATTTGCTGACTTTAACAGATAAGGAAATTGTTGCTTCTTTGTTTAGTAACCCATTGGTTCAGAAGGATCTGGTTGAGTTTATGAATGCCAACTATATGTTTAATGCCCCTTTGGAGCATTTTGCAGAGTTTTCGGGCAGGAGCCTTTCTACGTTTCGCCGGGAGTTTATCCGACTATTTGGCACGACGCCTAATAAGTGGTTGATTGACAAACGTCTGGAGGTTGCTTATCATAAGATAGCAGAAGAGCGTCAGAGGCCTTCGGATATTTACTGGGAGTTGGGGTTTGAAACTCTGGCACACTTCTCCCGGAAGTTTAAGGAGAAGTATCATATGGCACCGTCACAGTTAAAGGGGGATGACTTAGATGCAGATGTCCCGGCTTTATAAAAAAAGGGGGGTAAAAGTAAAATCAGCCATTATTAAAACGCAGATTAACGCAAATTAGCGCAAATATTAAATTGTATTTGCGCTAATTTGCGTTAATCTGCGTTTCTAAAGTTACATATTGATAGCTTTATCTGCTTTTGACACACCCTCTCTTTTCATATGGTATGAATCTTATTTGATTTCCAGCAAATCCTGAGCTTTCATTTCAACAGTGATTAATCCCTTGCTATCGGTTTTGGCCGAGACTTCTTTTCCGTTCAAGGTTACCGTATACTTCTTTTCGGTAGGAAGTTTTACAGTAAATGTGTTGTCGGCCGTAGCTTTTAGCGATGCATGTTGGATCACAGCATTTTCCCATTGTGCCGAAACCTCAGCTCCTCCACGAATACATAAACCTTTGAATTGACCATCCTTCCATGCTGCTGGTAAGCAAGGCAAGAATTCAACATACCCTTCGTGGTTTTGTATTAACATCTCCGCCATTCCGGCAGCTCCTGCGGGATTTCCGTCGAATGAATAAATGTCATTCGGGGCTCCGGCTATGCCGCCTGGTGAAACGGTTAACAGGTTTTCGCGTGATAACATTCCCTGGAGGGTCTTTACGCTTTTATAAGCTTCTTCCGCATCCTTCAGGCGGGCATAAAAGCAGATCATGTTGGCACGACTCCATTCGGTATCTTCCCAGTTTTCTGCAGCAAGACGTGCTTCTATCGTTTTACGGGCTGCTGCTGCGAGTTCGGGTGTTTTCTCTAAAGTGATTTGTGAGAAAGGATATAAAGCCAATAAGTGCGAGGTATGACGATGGTTCGGGTGTGCTTCTTCATAATCTTCAAACCACTCGCGGATGGCTCCGTTCACACGCAGTTGTATAGGAGGAAGTTTGCTTAAAGCCGTTTGCAGATTATCACTGAATGCTTTGTCAATGCCTAAAATATCAGCAGCCTGGATACAAGAAGTAAAGATCTCGCAAACCAGTTCACGGTCGCAGGTAGGCATCATAGAAGCTACCATTTCCTGTCCGTCTGCTGTTTTGAACCAGTTTTCCGGTGAGATACTTGGACCTGTCATCAAATAACCATTAGCAGGATTTTCTGCCATGTAGTCAAGTATGAATTCGGCATTACCTTTCAGCAAAGGATAAGCTACTTCTGCCAGATACTTTTTATCCTGTGTATATTCATACTGCGTCCATAAATGCGTAGCTATCCATGAACCGGCAAGGGGAAATAGTCCCCAGATGACACTTCCGGATGCCGGGGTATACCCCCAGATATTGGCAGTTGTATTGGCTGTCCAACCTTTGCAGCCATATACAACTTCAGCAGTTTTGGCTCCATGTACGGATAAATCTTTGATGTAATTGAAGAGCGGAGTATTACACTCTGCCAAATTTCCGACATTGGATACCCAGTAGTTTTGTTGCGTGTTTATATCAAGATGATAGTCGTTTGTCCATCCCATGTTACAAGCCTGATTATCATTAAAGAAACCTTGTAAAGCAATTGGCAACGGGGAATTCTCACGTGAGCTGGCAATTGTCAGGTAGCGTCCGTACTGAAAGTACAAAGCATCGAAACTTGTATCTGTTTTTCCTGATCGTATTTGTTTCCAGCGGATATCTGTAGGTATGGTGTCGTTGGAATCTTTACCTAAGCTCAGTTCTACCCGGTTGAATAAATCTGAATAATCTTTTATATGCGTCAGTTTCAGTGCTTCGTAGGGTTTCATACCGGCCTCCTCAACTGTTGTTGCGCACAAAGCTTTATAATCCGGATTTTTATAATCGGTACGTACGTCTACGATCATTGTCACCGCATCAGCATTGCTTACACTGATACCCGCTTTATCCATTTTTACTTCGCCATTATCGGCCAATACGGCTATTCTTCCTTCAAAATTCACACCACCCGGACCGTGTAACGGAAAGTCTACTTTACCAGTAAAGATCAACTGATTATCTTCGACGGTAAATTCTGACTGACGCATTAGATCCAGAGCCATATCCATGGTAACAGACTTTGGCTTATCTGCTGATAAGCGAAGGACAAGTACATTATCGGGATTCGTAGCAAAATATTCACGTTTATAATTTACCCCACCTGCACTAAAAGAAACACTGCTGATCGCTTCGTTTAAACTTAGTGAACGGCGATAATTTGTAATATCTCCTTCGGGATAAGTAAACTTCATTTTCAGATCGCCTATAGGAAGATGGGTGCCAAAAGACGTTTGCACACCATTCAGGTTATCACCGGCTATATGATTTCCTTCCCACAATTTTCCTTCGAAAAATAACTTTCTTAAATTATCGAGCTTAGCACGACCAAAAGGCTTATTCTGATTCTCATTGAACTGCCCCGACCACATGGAAGATTCATTCAAGGCCAGTGTTTCTTCTTCGATTCCACCATAAGTCATGGCACCCAACCGCCCATTACCGATAGGTAGGGATTCCATCCATTCTTTTGCTGGTTGGGCATACCACAACTCTGCGGTTTCACCAGCATTATTTGCACTTTGACATCCTGTAAGCGCCAAGGTTACTACTGCTAAATAAGTTTTTAAATGTGTCATATTTTTCATGATTAATAGTACTACTTAATTAAAATCCTGAGGAACGTTGGTAAAATTGATTATCCCGAACGTTTACCTTTTCGCATTGCTCAATGATAACAACAGATTTCTTCTTGTTTTCGTCCGGCAGTCCAATCAGGTTGCCGGCAATTGTTACCCCATCAGTACAACGTGCTTTGACGGCTGTTTCTCCTTTTAATTGGAAATGATTCTCGGTAACAGATATATTGTGATGTACTGCACCTGCATATACATTGTTCTCGGGTGCTACATTGATTACGGGTTCTCCGCATTCTATAAATTTGTTTCTACGGATAGTTACATCAGTCACCGGACCGGATTCGAACCAGCTGCGGGCATCATCAGCTATCAGTATTGCACTCATTTGCATACGGTAGAAGGTATTGTCTTCGATGACGACCTTTTTTCGCGTAGTGACTAATATTCCTCGTGTTGGTATTCTGGAGAAATAATTATTACGAATAACGACTTCAGGGGTCCAGGTTAAATTTTCTACTGCTACCAGTTCTGTACTTCTGACTGTTTCAGGGAGTTGACGGTCAATTTCTATAATAACATGGCGGTCATCTACGCGTGTCACCTTTTTTACTTTTGCTTCAACAACCGGTAAAAGTGTATTTGAATTAATAAAAGCTACTTCATCACCGGGAAAGAAAGCGTGGAAACCGAAAGTCTGAGGATGCATAAAGCCCAGTTTGACTTTTCTGTCAGAAAGATACTCTATGACTTGCAGGTGAGTACCGTGCACGTTGATCGGATCATCATGTGCACCGGTAAAACGGCAATTCTGAATCTGTACTTTTCCTTTACATCCCGAAACTTGTAGAAAATCGGCAAAGCCGGTATTGGTTCTACCGCTACCCGGTTCGGGTTCAAAATACAATTGTTCAAATGCCAGGTTTTCACTATACTGGCTTACAATACCAAAGTTACCGGCATAATAAATACGAATATTCTCCAAACGAATATCGCGGCTATATTGTATTAGTCCGCATACCTCATCACGGATGGCATCCCTCATTTGAAATACCATTCCCGGAGGTGTATCCGGCTTTTCCTGATAATTCATCCAAAGCAAACCGGGTTGTAACTCTACAGTACTCTTTAATCCGTCCAGTGGACACCAGCTTCTCCAGGTGACATCCTCTTTACGGTCATAAGTCTGTGCTATTCCCTCAGAAAAGGACCATCCATTACCTTGCCATATCAGCTTTTCATTTTCTATTTTGTAATGAGAGGTCGGATGTACTTTTGCCAGAAGATGATTCTTCCCTTGTTCTATTATTTCAATTTCAGTCTGGGTAGGAGCTACAAAATCGAGATGGAAATTTTTTAACGTAATATTACGACAGGAGTCTATAATGAAAGAGGTCATTTCTCCATCCATCAGTAGAGTTGATCCATCACCATCTATGGTAATATTTTTCAAGCCTTTCAGTTGCAAGGCGATATGTTTTACCTGATCCGGATCTTCGTTTTCAGAAGCGGTATTGGAGATTAAGTATCTTTGGTGAATGGATTCGTCACGTCCGAAAACATAGCGCCCCAATTGTAGTTGAATCGTAGTAGGGTGTCCTTTCGCTTTGGCTGCCTCTTCAAATGCCTTGAGAATAACAGCATTACAATATCCTTTGTCCGGTGGGGTTACAAGAATAACCTTTCCCTGTTTATGCCCGGATTTACCGGTCTTATCAATTGTTACTGCTTTCTGAGCCAAAGTGTTTATAACATTTGGACTCAGAAATAGCAGAAATATGAATAACAGTCTTTTCATGAACATCCGGATTATTTCTTTTGTGGTGTAGTACTCATCACAAATTCCAGGGTACCACCATTTAATATATCCTGATGTGTGATATAATTTTTTGTATGCTTCTTACTATTTAGCTTTATGGAGCGGATATAAATCTCATTTCCTTTTTTGCGGGGAGCTTTTATTGCAAAAGTCTTTCCGTCGGGCAGATGTATAGTAGCTTCTTCCAGCATCGGAGTACCGATTATATATTCACCACTCGCCGGGTTGACCGGGTAGAAACCAAGTGCTCCGAAAATGTACCAGGCAGACATCTCACCACAATCATCGTTTCCGGCATATCCCGAAGAAGTATCATTGTACAGGTTATTCATGATGTGCGCTACATACTTCTGTGTTTTCCAGGGTTCTCCTGCACAGGTATACAGGTAAGCTACGTGATGGCTGGGTTCATTTCCATGGGCATATTGGCCAACAAAGCCGGAGGCATTATCGTTTAGTTCACCGCTTTGATGATTGACGGTGAAGAAAGTATCCAGTTTTGCTGTGAAAGCTTTATTTCCTCCTGTCAATGTAATGAGGTCGGGTATGTTTTGCGGTACATACCAAAAGTATTGCCAGGCATTTCCTTCTGTGAAAGGATAACCACCATTGGCTCCGTATTTATAAGGATCAAATGGTTCTATCCATTCGCCCTTATCATTTTTCGATTGAAAGAATCCGGTCTCCGGATTGAATAAATTACGATAGAAAGCCGAGCGTTTCATAAAACGTTCGTAGTCATCGTTCTTTCCTAATTTTTTTGCTAACTGTGCTACACACCAGTCATCAAAAGCTTGCTCCAGAGTAATGGAAACTGATTGAGTCTGTATATTTTCGGGCATATATCCATATTTTTCCCATACCTCAAAAGGTGAGTTGGGATGAGAAATTACCGAACTGTTGTATACGGCTTCATAAGCTTTTTCTATATCGATTCCGGGTATTCCTTTCAGGATAGCATCTACAATGACGGGAATAGAGTGGTTACCTATCATACAGTAATTGTCTTGTCCCCATAATTGCCAGACAGGCAGATAGCCATAATACTCATATTGCCGTATCATGCTTTTTACGAAATCTGTGACACGATCCGCGTTGAGTAATGTATAAAGCGGATGAGCACCTCTGAATGTATCCCAAAGAGAGAACGTAGTGTAGTGTGTTTCGTTTGCAGACAGCTGCCGGGTGGTGTAATCGGCTGCCATATATTCTCCGTTTACATCACTTATTGTATTGGGTTGTATCAGGGTGTGGTATAAGGCCGTATAGAATATTGTTTTTTGCAAATCGGTACCTTGGATATTGATTTTTTCCAGTTCTTTCTCCCATAATCGGTCGGCATCAGTGGTGTACTGGTTAAAGTCCCAGTGTGAGGCTTCCTGCTTTAGATTTAACCGGGCATTATCCGTAGATACCGGAGATAAAGCTACTTTGCAAATCAACGGTTTTTCATTAAGTTTTCCAAAACGCAACATGGCATGCAGATTACTGCCATTGATGACGGGTGTGTTTTCATATCGGCGGTCACCGTCTCTCAACGACGAGGAGAGAATAGGGTTGGAAAACTCTATGTAGAAATATACTTTTCGTAGTTTGGCCCAACCTGTAATGATGCGGTATCCTTCGATAGCATGATCATTAACGATACGGATCTGAGAATTTATAATACGGCGGTTCCAGCTTCCTTTATTGGCTGAATGATCTAAGTCAATGATGAGTTGTGCTTCTTTTCCGTTAGGGTAGCTATACCGGTGGATTCCTGTTCGTGTGGTTGCCGTCAATTCAGCATTGATTCCTTCGTCTGCCAACATCACCTGGTAGTATCCGGGCTGAGCCTTTTCTGCTGTGTGGGAGAAATTCGAAGAAGTACGCCCCTCGCTTGTCGGTAAAAGTAAGAGGTCTATCAAGTCTGACGCTCCTGTTCCGCTGAGGCGGGTGTGACTGAATCCATAGATGGTCTGGTCATTGTAATCATATCCCGATGCTTGTGCCCAGTCGGGAGCTTCGCGGGTATCGGGGCTTAACTGTATCATTCCGAAAGGAACGGTGGCACCCGGGTAGTTGTTACCGGACAAGCTGCCGTGCACGGCTCCTGTTCCGATAAAAGGGTTTACGTATTGTGTGTGTTCACCGGCTTTTATAGTACCGGTAATCAGCATAAATGTAAAGATGCTGCTTAATAGTATTCGATTCATTGTGTTATGGTATAAAGAGGAGATGGAATCTCTTTCCATCTCCTCGTGATTCTGTTCTTACTGTGCTATGATTTCAATAATGCGGCTGTTTAATTTATAACCAGTGAAGAGGTCAAGGCCTACATTCATCAGATATTCACCCGAGAAAGTCTGTCCGTTTCCGTTTACTGAAGAAGAAGCACCTGGCATCAGATTAATTTCTTTCACCTGATACATTTTGTTGGCTTCCAATCCTTGTAAACGTACAGGCAGGATATGTTCGCCGTAGCGTGGGTAAACATCAAATGCGAATACGATGGCTTGATTCTTATCCTTGTTCACATACATACTTGAAGTATGGTTACTTCCGTAAGGCGAAACAAGACGATAGAGATCACCTTCCAGTATAACCGGTTTCAAGCGGTTGTATTCTGTTACAGCCTGACGACAATACACTTGTTCGTTTGGGGTAAGATCACTCATCTTGATATCAAATCCCAGTTTGCACATCATTGCTACATCCGTACGGAACTTGATGCTGGCATCTTTGTTCCAGGTAGTAACGTGGGCACACAAAGTCTTACTGGGGAATACTTGTGAGAATCCCCATTGGATAAACAGACGTTCGATAGGATCTGTGTTATCGCTGGGCCAGAATTCAGTGAAGTATTTCAATGCTTCATAATCAGAGCGTCCGCTGCCACCGGCGCATAACATCATAGGCAGATTCGGGTATTTGGCTTTTATGCGGTCGAGCACTTTGTATAAGCCTTTTACGTAGTCAATATATAGATGTGTTTGTTTTCCTTTCAAGTATGGCGAATAGATATTAGTGATAGGGCTGTTACAATCCCATTTGAAGAAAGCAAGATCCGGGTATTTAGTCATTAACTGATCCACAACACCGAATACATGATCCTGTACGGCCGGATTACTAAGATCTAATACCATTTGGTTACGGAAATAATATTCTTCACGGTTAGGCAGATGAATTACCCAATCTTTGTGTTTCTCGTAAAGTTCACTTTTGGGATTTACCATTTCAGGTTCGATCCAGATACCAAACTTAATACCGTGTTTTTTTGCTTCTGCTGTCAGACGTCCTATGCCATTAGGCAATTTATCAGCTGTTTCTATCCAGTCACCCAGTCCTTGATGGTCACTGCTGCGGGGGTACTTGTTAGCAAACCAGCCGTCGTCCAGCAGGAACATGTCCACACCTAATTTCTTGGCTTCATCCATCAAACCGATCAGTTTCTCTTCGTCGAAATCAAAATAAGTAGCTTCCCAGTTGTTTAGTAGGGTCATGCGGGTTTGGTCACCGTCTTTTACCTGATAGCGACGTGCCCAATCATGGAAATTGCGGCTGGCTTGTCCTTTTCCGTTCATACTATATGTGAAGTAGAAATCCGGTGTACGGAATATCTCGCCGGAAGGAAGGCTATACTCTGATGCGTAAGGATTGATACCGCTGATGATGCGCAACTGGTTCTTGTTGTCTACTTCAAAGGTGAAGTTGAAATTGCCTGTCCATCCCAATGTACCTACTAATACTTCGCCTGCATTCTCTTCGGAGGGTTGGTCTATGGCCAACTGGAAGAAAGGAGAAACAAACATATTGGCACGTGCTCCCAATTTGGTATCAATGACTTTTTTTCCGAAAGCCAGTTCTCGTTCCATGACGTTAGCTTCGTGTGACCAATCTCCGGCAAACTCTGTGAGGAAGTATTTGTCATGATTGAGGTGCAACAGTGAAGAAGCATACTTATGAAGCATTACCGGCTTCTTTTCACGGTGACTGATTTCGGTAAATGTTTTGATAATGTCTTCATTAGCATAAGCCACGTAGTGTAACTTCACAGTTACCGGATATTGGTCGTCAGCTAATGTAATGACAGTTTCGTTTACACCATCTGAGAGGTTCCGACTGTCGTGTGATACATATTTTAATAAGGTAGAAGGATTGCCGTCATTGTGTACAATGTGTAGTGCTGGTTCAAAGTAGTCTTCCATACCGTGGGTGAGATAGGCTTCGGTTCCTTGCGGCAGATGGTTAATGTCTGCTTCATGGTTGAGCCGTTTACCCAAATATGACTGGTAAAGACGTCCATTGTCACCTACACGGTAGATGAGGCTGGTGTTTCCGGTCTCAATTTTTATTACCGGTTTTTCGATGGCGTGGGCTATGCCTGCAAGACATAATAAACCTGCCAATAGGGTCGTTTTTAAATTCATGGTACTAAGTAGTCTTTAAATTTATGAATGAATTACGAATTAGTCTCGTCTGCAAAGTAACCCGGATTTATCCTGTTAAGGAATAGATAAAATTACTTAGAATATGGATAATCTTACTTTTGTGCCTTTTCGCATGTTCCTTTGTCCGTTCGGAAGGGTGGAACCGGGAGGTTGGAGTTGGCACTGTAAAGATTACCATCCGGACAATCGGCCCAGTTATAGCGGGCAGCTATAGGGATTGCCACATCCGGAGATTCAAGTACGATGTTTGTTTTTCCTGTTAAGGTTGCCGTTGCCGGATGGAACACTCCATCCGGTCCGGCCAGGATAAATCCTTTTATTATTTTTTCTTGTGCTTGTATTTCTGTGTTGAATGTTAGTGTTAATTTCTTTCCGGAGATGTTATAAGACTGGCAGGCTGGCATTTTGTATT
Organism: Bacteroides mucinivorans; assembly: GCF_034654355.2. Classification (NCBI taxonomy): domain Bacteria; kingdom Pseudomonadati; phylum Bacteroidota; class Bacteroidia; order Bacteroidales; family Bacteroidaceae; genus Bacteroides; species Bacteroides mucinivorans. Next base: position 565,325 of record NZ_CP178179.1, read on the forward strand.
CTCCCTGATGGTAAGTATTTGCCAGTGCTAAAGTAGCAAAGCGTTTAGCCACTTCTTGTTTGTTTTTAGGGTGAATGTCGTAGGATACTCCCAGATCTATGGCTACTACCATTCCCGTATTATCTACATGCAGGGCTTCTGCCTGTGCTTCCCGGAGAGCGGCCCATTGAGAGTCTGGCTGAACTTCTTGTGGTTTCAGAAAGTTTGCCAGTTGAACAAAATAGAATGGAAAGTCCGTATTCCATTGTTTTCTCCAATCGGCAATCAGTGACTGGAATAGGGGAGTATATTGTTTATCTCTTCCTACATTAGCTTCTCCCTGATACCAGATAACTCCTTTGATTGGGAATATAGTAAACGGGTGTACCATAGCATTGTACAAGACAGAAGGATAACTTGAACTTTCTAATGACATCGGTGCCGGAGGGAGATCTCCCAGAGCTATACCTATCCGGTAATTCCATATTCCTTCCAGCTTGATTTTCTGCCCGTTGGCTTCTGCAAACATATCTTTTCCTTCTCCGTGTATACCGCCTTCTCCGCCAGAGTCGGACACTCGTATAGTGATGACTCCTTTTCCTGCTTTAACCAGTTCTGCCGGGACGGTATAGTGGCGAGGAGTTGAGTATCCATATCCTTTGGCTATTTCTTTTCCATTATAATAAGTGACGTCTTCGTCGTCTATCATGCCGAGATTTAATGTTATTTCCTTGCCTTCCCAGCTTGAAGGAATCTCTATTTCCCGTTGGAACCATACTATGCCGTCTACTCCGTCTAGTCCTTTCTGTTCCCAATATCCCGGAAGTTCCATAGTCTTCCATGCCGGATCGGTCTGAAGAGAGGAGATCCACATTGGAATTCCTTTATTGAGGCCGGCATCCTTGGTTACTAATAGCTTCTGCCACTCTTTTATCTCTTGCTGATAAGCTGCGATGGCCTCTGAGTTTTCTATTTTACTTGCTTGTATCTCGAAACCTGGCACTTGTTTTAGGGAACCGATACTTGTCCATGCTTCGGCGGGAGTTCCCCCCCAGGTACAATCAATCACACCAATGGGTACATTCAGTTCTTTCCATAGTTCGCGTGCATAGAAATATGCTATGGCCGAGAATTCCGGAATGGTAGAAGAATTGCATTCCTGCCAACCTCCCATGTTCATCTCTACATTTTCTGCAGGAGTCACTGAAGTTGTTTTTTTAACTTGCAGTAAACGGATAGAAGGGTATTTTGCTTCTGCTACTTCCTGTTCATAGTTCATCACCTTTCCCCATCCGGCTACAGGCATTTCCATGTTAGATTGTCCTGAACAGAACCACACTTCTCCCGCCAGTACATTTTTTAATGTCAGGGTTTCTCCGTCAGAGATTGTTATGGTATAAGGTCCTCCTGCAGCAGGAGTGGGTATTTCTATTCTGAAAGAACCGTCAGTAGTTGCTTTTGTCGTGAACTTATTGTCATTCCAGCTGGCTTTTACTGTAACATTCTTGCCCGCTTTGGCTTTACCTGGAAGCGTTAATGTGCTGTTTTGCTGTACCACCATATTGTCGGTGAAGAATGCTGGTAATGTAACTTTTGCTTGTGCAAAACCAGTCATGCTCAAGGCCAATAAAATCAGTTTATATTTGTTCATCTCTACTTTGAGTTTTAATCGTTTGCTCAAAAGTAGGCAAAGGCAGACTATTAATAGTAGACAAACAAACCAAAAAATGAAACATTTACGGCATAGAGTACTTTTTGAGTGGTTTCGTATACATTTCTACTGTTTTTGGCTTCATTTGTGATAGTTTTAGAGGCCTTTGGGGATTATCCGGATGTTTGTTCTATCTCTTTTTACCGAAATATTTAAGGGAAAAAACAGATGTTCCTGTTTCTACAATGTTTTCAATAATTCAATTTCTTCCTCTTTTCCATAGCGTTTCAAAAGAGAGATAAACTTCTCGTCATTCTTGAATTTTGAATAAACACGAGGTACAGTCGATATTGCATTCTTTATATCAGCCCCTTTACTTAATGCCATATCTATATTCATATAAAATAGAGGAATATCGTTCTGATTTGCTTTTATTTCAGCTAAAGTAGTATAAAACACAGGCCTGTTTTTGTCTTGTTCGATGGCACTGTATATTGCTTTTTCAGCTTCTTTATAATTTCCAATTTCGTTTTGATAACAAGCAATCAGGTTATCCACTTCCGGAGATAAATAGTTCATCTCTTTCAATTCATTCAAATCCTGTAAAACTTCATTTTCTGAAAAACCGCCTATAGTAACTTTCGCTAAACAATATTGATAAAAAGCTTGAGGTGAAATATGTCTTATTGGCAATATTACTTTATAAGCCTCTTCTTGCTCTCCTTTATTGTAGAGTAACCCTGCTTTTAGTATCAGATAATAGGGTAAAGGAAGTAGTTTGATAGCTTGATTTATAGCTCTAATCCCTTTCTCTTCCATCTCGGCTTTCAAGCATTTAAGAGCAAGTAAATAATAAAACTGATCTGCTTTCGGATATTTTTTTATTGCTTCTTCTGCCAGTTGTACGCCTTCTATGGCATTTTCTGTCTGACTTATTTTATTATAAAGTCGGGCTATTTCTTTCTCATTATCAAACTTCTCTATTTCCTCTTTTGTTAAATCACCTGCTGTAATTCGGGCAAATAAATCCAGATATTCGTTTGCAATGATTTCTGATGGGCCTTTTGTTTCTTTTTCAAAACCAATTTTAAAAGTTTCGCTACACTCCAGATCTCTGTCTGAATGAATCACTACCGGAGTACTGTTCAGTTCCTTGCCGGAAGCGTAAGTCAATCCCTCAAAGTGTTTTTTAAAGTTGGCGATTAAACTCTCTTCCCGCAGGCATTCTGTAGGAGTAGAAGGATAAGGTATTCTCGTAAGAGTCAAAATAATCTCTTTTTCCTTTTTCAACATATTATTTTTTTGATTCAATACGCTGCGTACAATTCGTTGGCAACCTTCGAGATTTTCTTGATTATTGGCAGATAGAATAACTAACCGGTCAGCAAGTAAAGAGATCGTGAGGCTGGATATATCAGTTATTCCTGTACGTGTATCAATCAAAAAGTAGTCTGGCCTATATTTTTTCTCTATTTTTACCTTTAGATCCAGGAAGAAAGCGATACCTGTTGCATGCTCGCCATAAAGCAATTCATACCAGTTAATGGCAGATAGTTTTCGCCAGTACTCCGAAGATTTGGGATTGCCAGCCGGAATTAAATCTAACGAGGAAGACAAATCTTCCAAGTGATATGCATACGGTGTTATTTTTGCCGGAATTTTGTGATTAACTGCATATTCGTAGATATAATCTACAATGCCACTCTCAACCTTTCTGTCCCATTGAAAATTAGAGAACTTGGTATGTAGCCCCGGAGCTTCAAGATCGAGGTCAAGCATGATCACTTTTTTTCCAAAATCGGCGAGCCTCCTTGCTATATTCGAAAGAGCTAATGTTCTGCCAACCCCTCCTTTATACGAGTAAAACGCGATTGTTTTCATAATTATTCTTCTCCTGCTATTTGCAATATACTTCCTCTTTTCCGTATCTCATCACTTAGTTCCCACACATTCGCAGGAGTTGTCTTAAAAGCGTCCTTTTTAAAATCTTTTCGCAGTATCATACGTATCTCCAGTGCTTCCAGCAGCTGTAGAATACGCTCAAAACTGGCGCTTAAGTAGTCTGATTGTTCATAACGCTGTATTTGCTGCTCCTGGATAAACATTTCTGACGCTAACTTTTTCTGACTGATATCTGAGGCGATACGAAAACTTATGATAGCTTTGTTCATGTCATCCTTAAAAGAGTCAAATTCCAGCCATGACAAAGATTTAGAAGTTAGCTTTTCATACTCCTCCAGTTCTTTTTGTAATTTAACTAATCCTCTTTCAAAAGTGCCTAATTGCAGACGAAGTGGTATGTTATTCTCTTTTTGCAATATCTCTTTTATGTCCCATATGTTTGTGAGCAACTCTTCCAGTTGCTTCTTCATCATTGTGTATTGCTTCTTGTTTTTAATCATAATGCTTACAATTTAATCATTACAATACCCTTATCTTCATATTGCTTTGTTTTCTGGAAGTATTCTAGAATAGTTAATTCGGGCAATAAAATAGCTTTTGAGAAAGCTGAATATATTTCTCCGCCGAAATACTCTTTCTGTACCTCCGAATTACTTTCTAACAAAGACTCCAAGACATTGTTCAGAACCTGTTCCCGGTTCTCTGCTGTTGTATCCCAGCAGGCATCGTAATCGCTTGGATTTAACTTTTTAGTAACAAAACTTCCATCTAAATACAGAATATCACAATGTAGTATTCTACATTGCTCCAGTAAGAAAGACATTCCCTGCAACAATTTCTGTCGCTTCCTACTAAATCCAAACCTGTTCTTTACCTCCTCAAAAGAGGCCTCATATATACCTGGTGGCAAATAACCGTCTTCATTAAACTCTGGAATCATTCTTTTTCAGTTGAGTTACTGCAAATATACAACAAATTTGTTTGGTATCATGCATTTGAATATTTATTTTTCATAAACTATACCTGTTAATAAAACCATGACTCTCAATAAAATTACTCAGAAAATAGGCGTGGTAGGGAGTCGCTTTGGAATGAGGTAATGTATAACTACTTTAATTGTTGAATTATTTTTGATCTGATTTTCATTTCAAATGGGCAGAGATTATATGAATCCGAATAAAAGATTCTTTTTAAAACTGATTTATTAAAAGAGTGTAAGCGTTATATTATCTACTTTTTAGGAACTATGGACATTAGAACTAGTAAATGGTTTATTTACGACTGGTCTTTTCTTAGAGGTATGCTATATTTGCCGGAAACTTTGATAACTTAAAATGTTTTTATTATGATTCGATTAATGACAAAGTATGGTATGCTGGCGATAATCCTTCTGTCGGCTAGTGCTTTCCGGCAGCCTCAGAAACAAGAACTCTCTTTTATGACTTCTGACTCCCGTTTACAACAGACATTTGACTGGGCAAAAAAGATGGCTCTTGGTTATGTGGGAGCGTCGACCGACCCTGTGGGCCCCTGGTATGAAGCATCATTACCTCAGCGTGAGGCATTTTGTATGCGTGATGTATCACATCAGTGTGGTGGAGCTGAGGTGTTAGGATTAACCAAAGAAAACTTCAATATGCTGGCCAAATTTGCGCAAAACATATCAGAATCAAAAGATTGGTGTACCTATTGGGAAATTAATCGTTATGACAAACCGGCCCCGATAGATTATCGTAATGATGAAGAATTCTGGTATAACCTGAATGCTAATTTTGATGTACTGGACGCTTGTTATCGTACCTATTTATGGACGGGTGATTCGCGCTATATTAATGATAAGGCATTCCTGACATTTTATGAGAAAACTATGACTGCTTACATGGAAAGATGGCAGTTACAGGCAGATAAAATTATGGACCGTCCCCGGTTCATGAATTCTCCGGTGCCGTTTAATGCCGAAGATAACTATCATAAATGTAGAGGATTGGCATCTTATGTGGAGAATTTTGAGGGGTTGACTGTGAGTGCTGATTTACTGGCTGCAATTTATCGCGGATGTGTTTCGTATTCGAAGTTATTAAAACTGAAAGGCGATGTGAAAGCCAGTAAACGATATGCTATAATGGCTGAGGATTATGTTACATTGCTTGAAAATAAGTGGTGGGACGATTCCTGCAATTTATACAATACCTTCTTTACCGGGCTGAAAGAATTTCATAAAGGTGAAGGTGAGACGTTTATTTTATGGTTTGATATTGCTAAAGATGCAGCACGTATTCGGGCTACATTGACACATTTATTGTCGAAAGAGTGGAATGTTGAGAATTTATCTTATTTTTCTAAAATACTCTATTCTTATGCTTATAACAAGGAAGCATACAGCCAGATTACTGCGTTACCGACTATGGAACGAAGTGATTATCCGGAAGTATCTTATGGTGTAATGGAGGGTATCGTTTCCGGTATGGCAGGAATACAGGCTGATGCAAGTAAACAGCAGATACGTACATTGCCCCGGTTGACAACTGAAACAGAATGGATGCATCTGCAATATTTACCTGTTTTGGGAGGAAGCATCTCGGTACGGCATGATCATACGAATAAAACGACATTTAAGAGCCATATTGCTCAACCTGTCACTTGGAAGGCGGTTTTCCCAGGATCTTATACCAGCATTTCCTGTAATGGAAAAAGGCGGCCGGCAACTATGGAAACAGATGTATTAGGAAATGTATACTCATACGTTACGTTAGAGGTAAAACCGGAAACACAAGTTGTAGCTATCTGTGAAAAATAGAAATATCTTTTATTTCTTCTTTTTCTCAAGGCAATATACCCTTACGTCACCGGCGGGAATCTCACATTTCAATTCATTTCCTGTGGGGCTTACAGAAGTGTTGGTCCATAATTCCTTGATGCGTTTTACGTTGGCCACATTGACTCCCAGTCTGGTTAGGCTGATTGTCTCTGTGGCTTCTTTCGATGCATTATAATTGAATACAGCAAGGTAAAGCGCATTTTCTGTGTCAAGCATAAAGAACTTCTCTACACCATAAGTGCCGCTTCCCGTACTAAAGTTAACAGGCATATTACCTTCTACCGGACGAAATGAACGTCCTAATTGTGCTAATGCATTGATGCCGGCATTAAGCACTACCTTTTCCGCCTGGTCACGAACCGTCTGATTGCCTGGATAGGAGCCTTTCAAACTAAAATTGTCACCTAATAACATGGTTCCTGTCATAGCTCCTGTAGTGACGCGAATACGGCTGGCTCCTTCAGAATTACCATTCAGTACCAAATGATCGGGGTCATTGTATGGATATACACGATCCAGCCACCAACCAAACGAAAGGCTATTGAGCATATACTGGCTGTTGTCTATACTTCCCCAGGCATCGCATGAAATGCGGCGGGCGTGACCATATTGCGACGGAAATACGGGAGCAATAGAGAGATCAATAAAGAGATCATTACCACAAGCTTTGGCGAAGTAATTCATGCCATAGTTGTAGGCTTGTATGCCGGTGGTAATGTCCGGATTATAAAACTTATCGGCTTCCAATGCTGCGTTGTTGATAAAGTCTATTTTTACGTACTTGTAGCCCCAGTCTTTGAAACGTTTTATTTGCCAGTCTATACGGGCCAGCGTACCGGGATGCGTGGGGTCAAGTGCATAAGATTCTATTTTGCGACGTTTGCCGCTGGCAGTAATGATGATATCGCCATATTTGTATTTACCGTTTGTGCCTTCCACATCCCAGTTGTCTTTCTCACCTCCCCAAAAGGAGAAGGGTGTCCAGTAAATACCCGGAATCTGCCCGTTGGCTTTGCAATGAGATACGAAGTCTTTGAGCTGTTGTTCATTAAAGTTATCCCAAAAGGAGTCGAGTATCATATATACCTCTCCGTTTTCATTATGAAATCCGGCAGGTTGCAATTTATTTCTGAAATAATCTGAGATATCAATAGCACCGGTATAATTCACTTTATCGGCCATGCCTCCCCAACTTTGCCAGGCAAAAATTGTCCCTTCCTGCCAGGGTAGTGGTGGAGTGATAAGAGCTGTAGCTTCACCGATGCTCTCCATACCGGTACGCCAGTCTTTGAAAAAGCCAATGAGGATTTTGGGTGATTTGATGCGTGTACCATACAATTTTCCATGTTTATGGATAGCAGGCCCTTTTTCCGGGCGAATGTCATTAGTGCGGGCATCTGCCAGTCCGCCAAATACGGAGAGACTTTGCAGGCGGTTATTGTCCGAACTACTGTAGGTTATGCCGGTTTTCCAGTTGTCATGCTCTATCGAACCCAGGCAGAGTCCCTGGCGGCTGGTGGCATCATAGAGGGCTGTTACTTCACAAGAAACAGAACTGGTGTTCCAGGGATTGGCGGAGTAACCACGGAAACTATCATTGTCGAAGGGGACATCCAACAGCCGATTGTCACCATCGGCAGGCAGGAATGTGCTACTGGTATTACTCATAATCGGAGCTATCCAGTTACAGCTTGTTCGTTGATCTGATGTGAGATAGGCTTCTGTCAACAGATAATTGCGTGTGGGATAAAAGTAGAACACTTGTTCCAGGTTTTCTTTACCAGGCCGGCCGGAATAGACATATGTATATTTTTTGCCTTTACCGAATGTGTCCGAGATATTCTCCCGTTTCAAAGTAGCAATGGGATAATCGGAACTTTTCAAGACCTCTCCACTGGCATTGATTGCCTGTACGAAGGCCTCCTTTAGCAGTGTTGTTTCCTGGTAGAGATAATCTACTGTTTGTGTGTGTTTATTGAATGTAATTCTCCACTTTCCGTTCTTGATATCAAGATTTCCTGCAAGCAAAGTTTGTGCCATAAGGCACAAGCTGCTTGCAAGTAGAAAGCATTTAAATCCGCAGATTTTCATTTTGATTCTTATTTTTTACTCTCGTCTTTGGCTTTAAATGCCAATGCATAAAGCCGCATTTGCTTTACCATTGAGAGTAAACCGTTGCTACGAGTGGGCGATAGATGTTCTTTTAAGCCTATTTTATCGATAAAATAAAGGTCTGCATTTAAAATTTCATCCGGTGTATGTCCCGAAAGAACTTTTATAAGCAGAGCAATGATACCTTTTACAATCAGCGCGTCACTTTCCGCTTTGAATATCATTTTACCATTTACTTCATCAGCTTGTAGCCATACGCGGCTTTGGCAACCTTCAATCAGATTCTGTTCCGTTTTGTATTTCTCTTCAAGCGGTTCTTGTTCATTTCCTAAATCGATAAGCAACTGGTAACGATCCATCCAGTCATCGAAGTCGCTGAATTCAGCTATCACTTCGTCTTGTAATTCATTAATTGACATGAGTATATCTATTTACATGGCACGTTGTGCACATATTATTTTTCGTTATAAATTACTTCCATCACTGTTTGCCCTACGGCTTTGAGAGTGTTACGGTTGATGTTGTCCATGTCATCTTTCAATGTGTGCCACGTCGGGTCAAAAGAGTATTCTCCTTCCGGGTCACAGGGAACGATGTCAATTGTTTTGATTCCTGCTATTTTATTGATAAACAGATGATCGTCCGTTGCTCCACCGTTAACTTCATTGATAAAAAACTTTCCATATCCCAGTGCATTGGCTTTTTTCCATACTTTCTGATTAATGTCTTTGGCGTATTTTTCAGAATAAGCTTCGCGGTAGAAAGTGGGTTGTTGTCCGCCTACCATGTCAAGTAGAATTCCGAAACGGGCGTTGTAACCCTGTACGTGAGGATTGTGTGCCCAATATTGTGCACCCAGGCACCAGGCATCTTCTTTGTGGGCGCCCGTATAAGATTGATGTGTACCGTAGTCTTCAGCATCAAGGAAGATAATGTCGACTCCCAGTTCCGGCTGTTGTTTCTGCATCTGACGGGCTATTTCGAGTAATACTCCTACACCGCTGGCACCATCGTTTGCTCCCAGAATGGGGGTGTGATGATTCTTGGGGTCCGGGTCATTGTCAGCCCAGGGACGGCTGTCCCAATGTGCAAAGAGAGCTATACGTTTTTTACTTTCCGGTTTGTAGGCCCCAATGATATTACGGGCTTTTAGCAATGTACCGTCATAGGCGATAAGATCGGCATATTGGCTGGTTACTTTGGCTCCGAATTTTTCCAGTTGTGATGCAAGGTAGTTACCGCAGGCAACGTGTTCTTTACTGTTGGGCACACGTGGTCCGAAGTCAACCTGTGATTTTACGTATTGATAGGCGCTGTCTGCATCAAACTGAGGCGTCTGGACTGCTGCAACTTCCTCAACCGTTTCACTTGCCTTATTCTTGTTTCCGCAAGAAGAAAGAGAAAGAGTGGAAAAGAGTAATAGACCGGCCAGTAACATGGTATAATTCCTTTTCATTTTAGATAACTGTTTTTATTGTACAGGCAAAAGTAATGATTTTCACTATAGCTTGCTCCGGAAGCCATGGTTTATTAACAAATGAACTTCAATTCAACTGATTTTTTACCTACTGTAAACTCTACTTCTGCCCCATTGATCAGTGGCAGGTTATTGGTAACATGCCCCACCGGGAAATTGAAACAGACCGGGTAGTCATATTCCTGTACGAGATCGGCCAGCGCGGCATATAGTACTTTTCCCAGTGAACGGTCTTCTTCATATTCGGTGAATTGTCCGATAATAAGTCCGGAAAGTTTTTCGAGCACTCCGCCCAACTTCAGATTGTACATCATACGCTCTATGGCATGAGGACGTTCGCTGACATCTTCAATAAAAAGAATTGTTCCTTCTGCCGGTATATCATAAGGTGTACCCCGTAAACCATGAAAAACAGCCATATTGCCCCCACGGAGAACACCGCGTGCTGTTCCTAACTTATTCAGTATATGCCTTCTGTTGCAATATTCAGGTAGTTTGCCGCTAAGAATATTTTTCAGATGTAATGTGCAGGGATCATCCTCCGGTTCTACAGTAAGATGACGTGCCATCGGCGCGTGCAAAGAAGCAAAACCATTGAATTGTATAAGATTGTGGAGTGCAGTAATGTCACTGAACCCTATTACCCATTTGGGATGTTCACGAAAAAGAGTAAAGTCGAGTTTCTCAATGAGATGTATAGCCCCGTATCCACCCCGACTGCAAAAAATAGCTTTTATTTCCGGATTGTCTATCGATTCCTGAAAATCTTTTAATCGTTGTTTGATGGTTCCTGCGTATCTACCCGACGAAGCCCCTGCATATTTACCTGTTACAACTTTTAATCCCCAGGATTCCAACCGTTTTTTGGCTCCTTTAAGGAACGACTTATCTATTTTACTTGATGGAGATACGATGGCGACTTTGTCACCTTCACTTAAATAAGGAGGTAGAATCAGGCTATTCATACGCATTTGTTGTTTTTTGCAAATGTACATATTCAACACATTGTAGCATAAAGTTTAACGAATTTTATTCCCTGCGTGACAAAATGTTACGCGTATACGTTATTTTTATACTTTACTATGCTGTATTTTTCAATCATTTTTCTGATATTTGCTAAAAATCTAACGTTATGGAACCTATTAGAAATTTCGATCAGCTGACATCTCATTTGAAAACGTTGAATAGACGGAAGAGGATTGCAGTAGTTTGTGCCAATGATGCCAATACAGAATATGCTATAGCCCGTGCTCTTGAAGAAGGAATTGCTGAATTTCTGATGATCGGAGATTCGGCGATACTTGAGAAGTATCCTACTTTAAAGAAATATCCCGAATTGGTAAAAACCATCCATGTTGAAAATTCGGATGAGGCTGCCCGTGAGGCTGTACGTATTGTTCGTGAAGGTGGAGCAGATATTCTGATGAAAGGGATTATTAATACGGATAACCTACTTCATGCCATTCTCGACAAGGAAAAAGGACTGTTGCCTAAAGGGAAAGTATTGACTCATCTTGCTGTGATGCAGATTCCGACCTATAATAAATTACTGTTTTTTTCTGATGCGGCCGTTATTCCCCGTCCTACTTTGCAACAACGTATTGAAATGATCTGGTATGCCATTCATACTTGTCATTCTTTTGGGATTGAACAGCCACGTATCTCTCTTATCCATTGTACGGAGAAAGTCAGTGCCAAGTTTCCCCATTCGTTAGATTATGTGAATATTGTGGAGTTGGCAGAGGCCGGTGAGTTCGGTAATGTTATTATTGATGGTCCGTTGGATGTCCGTACTTCCTGTGAACAGGCAAGTGGTAATATAAAGGGGATTGTTTCACCTATCAACGGGCAGGCAGATGTTTTGATATTCCCTAATATTGAGTCTGGTAATACTTTTTATAAGTCAGTGTCTCTTTTTGCCAATGCAGATATGGCAGGTTTGCTGCAAGGTCCTGTTTGTCCGGTGGTATTGCCTTCACGCAGTGATTCCGGTTTGTCAAAATATTATAGCATGGCTATGGCATGCCTTACTTGTAAATAAGATGTATTATGAAGATACTCGCCATTAATCCCGGTTCTACTTCGACGAAAATTGCCGTTTTTGAGGATGAAACTCCGTTGTTGGTTCGTAACATTCGTCATACGGTAGACGAGTTGGCTACCTTTCCACAGGTGACCGATCAGTTTGATTTTCGTAAATCTCTTGTACTTACGGAACTGGAGAAGGAAGGAATTCCTTTCCAGTTTGATGCCATTATCGGCCGTGGAGGACTGGTAAAACCAATTCCCGGAGGTGTATACGAAGTTAATGAGGCTATGCGGCTTGATACTCTTCATGCTATGCGTACGCATGCCTGCAACCTGGGATGTCTTATTGCGGCAGAGTTGGCTTCTATGCTTCCCGGTTGTCGTGCTTTCATTGCTGATCCCGGTGTGGTGGACGAAATGGATGAAATACCTCATATCACAGGATCGCCTCTTATGCCTCGTGTTACGATCTGGCATGCATTGAACCAGCGTGCTATTGCCCGTCGCTATGCCCGCGAACACGATACGAGATACGAAAATCTGAATCTTGTTATTTGTCATCTGGGCGGAGGTATTTCTATTGGTGCCCACGATCATGGGCGTGCTATAGACGTAAATAATGCGCTTGATGGTGAAGGACCGTTTTCGCCTGAGCGTGCAGGAACTCTTCCGGCCGGGCAATTGATAGACTTATGTTATAGTGGACGTTTTACGAAAGATGAATTAAAAAAACGTATCTCCGGTCGTGCCGGTCTGACAGCACATTTGGGTACGACGGATGTTCCTGCTATTGTAGCTTCTATAGAGAATGGAGATAAGAAGGCGGAGTTGATATTGAATGCAATGATTTATCAGGTGGCCAAGAGTATTGGTGCGGCTGCCGTAGCTCTTTATGGTAAAGTAGATGCAATACTATTGACGGGAGGGATTGCCCATTCCGATTATGTCGTTTCCCGTTTGAAAGAACGTATCTCTTTTCTTGCTCCAGTGTATGTCTATCCGGGTGAAGATGAACTGGAAGCTCTGGCGCAGAATGCATTAGGAGCTTTGCGAGGAGAATTGCCTATTGCTGAATATAAATGATACAGGTTGGGCGTATAGAGAACAGCGATATTTTATTGTAATAATAGTATAGAATACTTTGCTTAAGATGTGAAGTTTGCTATGAAAACATCCGGATGTTGTGCATCACAACATCCGGATGTTTTATATAAGAACATGGGGATGTTTTTGTTGTAAAAGTGTACTTTTATCTACAATAAGAAAGTACGGTAATGATTAGAAGTATTACCGTGGTTTGTTCTATTGATCCGTAGTATAACTTGTAGGCTAAGCCTATGAGAAGTACTCTAACTTATTATAGAATAAGGAGCAAAGTATTCCCAGCTTTACTCTCTGTAATCTTCTTTTTTCAATTTAAGCTAATTAGTATAGCTTTGGGAGGCTTCGATATTGTTTTATTATTAGCATCAACCGTTATGGTGTGTCTGAGACTTACGTATTCTTATTATAAATAAACAGGAATTCGGCCTGTGATTCTACTTCTGAGAATAATAGGCTCATTATCAGATTATAACAAGGAATACTAACATTGTACGTTGTGATTAGTTATTTTCGCTGTAAACTTGAAATATAATGAACAAAAGAAGGAAAAGAGTAATCTTTATAGTAGGTAATATTTGCTTGAATGCTAAACTTTTTAGGCATAAATATCCTTTCAAAGAAATTTTTCTCATATCTTTGTAATGTGTTAAGTTAATAAATTGATTAAGGTCGATTTTTGACTGTTTCGAATCGGAAAGTATGGGGGTACTTTCCGATTCTCTTTTTCAGAGAGAATCGGACTTTCTATAATATTTCATGTACGCTCTGATTGTTGATTTGATAAGTAAGCCAGTAGTTTTTCTGAATGATTTATTAATGGAAATGCCGGAATTTTCGGTTATTATTCTTTGGGAAGTGTTTTTAGAGAAAAACAAACTTATTAATAAAAAAAATGGCTGAACTACAATAAGTTCAGCCATTTTTTATCTTATAAAAAGCAATGCTTTGTTATTTCTTTTCCGGTTTTGGAAGTAATACTTTTCTGGACAGCTTAAATTTGCCAGTTTTAGGATCAACATCCATTAGTTTCACTTCAATCTCGTCACCTTCTTTGATTCCGGCTTCTTCTACTGTTTCCAGACGTTTCCAGTCGATTTCAGAGATGTGGAGCAATCCGTCTTTACCCGGTAGGAATTCAACGAATGCACCATAAGGCATAATAGAACGAACTTTACCTTTGTATACTTCACCAACTTCGGGTACAGCAACGATGCCTTTGATGATACGCATAGCGTCGTCAATGCTTTTCTTGTTTGTTCCGGCTATTTCGATACGGCCTACTCCGTCTGTTTCTTCGATGGTGATAGTAGCACCTGTATCTTCCTGCATACCCTGAATGATCTTTCCGCCCGGGCCAATGATAGCTCCGATGAATTCTTTCGGAATAGTCATTGTTTCAATACGTGGAGCATGGTCTTTCAGCTCAGTGCGAGGTTCGTTAATAGTCTCAAGCATTTTGCCGAGGATATGCATACGTCCTTCTTTTGCCTGATTCAATGCACGTTCAAGGATATCAAATGACAAACCGTCTACTTTAATATCCATCTGCGTAGCAGTGATACCGTTTTCAGTTCCGGTTACTTTGAAGTCCATATCTCCCAAGTGGTCTTCATCACCAAGGATATCCGAAAGTACTGCATATTTGTCTTCACCTGCATTCTTGATTAATCCCATAGCGATACCAGATACCGGTTTTTTGATCTTTACACCAGCGTCCATCAGTGCCAATGTTCCGGCACAAACAGTAGCCATGGAAGAAGAACCGTTGGATTCGAGGATATCAGAAACGACACGAACTACGTAAGGATAATCTGTAGGGATCATACCTTTTAATGCACGCCATGCCAAGTGTCCGTGACCAATTTCACGACGTCCTACACCACGCTGTGCTTTTGCTTCTCCTGTAGAGAAAGGAGGGAAATTATAATGCAATAAGAAACGCTCTTTTCCGTGAACCAGTACATCGTCTATAGTTTTTTCATCGAGTTTGGTTCCAAGTGTAACAGATGTCAGTGACTGAGTTTCTCCACGAGTAAAGATAGCTGATCCGTGAGGTCCCGGCAATGGATTGACTTCGCTCCAGATAGGGCGAATCTCGTTTGTCTTACGTCCGTCCAGACGTTTACCTTCGTCCAGAATGCAACGACGCATAGCTTCTTTTTCTACATCATGGTAGTAACGGTCGATCAATGCACTTTTCTCAGCCAGTTCTTCTTCAGTAAACTGAGCTTTGAATTCGTCACGGATAGCATCGAAAGCTTCCTGACGTTCGTGCTTGTTTCTGTTTCCGGAAGCTGCAATAGCATATGATTTGTCATAGCAAGCCTCGCGAACAGCCTTACGAAGTTCTTCATCGTTTTCTTCGTGTGAGTATTCACGTTTTACAGTTTTACCAACTTCCTGAGTTAGTTCCATCTGTGCTTTACAATGAATCTTAATAGCTTCGTGAGCTACTTTCATTGCTTCCAGCAGTTCAGCTTCTGATACTTCGTGCATTTCGCCTTCTACCATCATGATGTTTTCATAAGTAGCGGCAACCATGAGGTCCATATCTGCTTGTTCAAGCTGGTCGAAAGTAGGATTGATAACGAACTTACCATCAATACGTGCTACACGTACTTCTGAAATCGGTCCGTTGAATGGAATATCTGATACAGCAAGTGCTGCTGAAGCGGCAAGTCCTGCCAATGCATCGGGCATGTCAACACCATCTGCTGAGAACAGGATAATATTTACATAAACTTCTGCGTGATAATTATCGGGGAATAGGGGGCGGAGAGCACGGTCTACTAAGCGGCAAGTAAGAATCTCATAATCGGAAGCTCTTCCTTCTCTTTTTGTAAAACCACCAGGAAAGCGGCCAAATGCTGCAAATTTTTCTTTGTACTCTACCTGAAGCGGCATAAAATCTGTTCCGGGAACTGCATCTTTAGCGGCACAAACAGTAGCAAGTAACATGGTGTTACCCATGCGAAGCATTACAGAACCGTCTGCCTGTTTTGCCAGCTTTCCCGTTTCGAGCGTGATGGTTCTGCCATCTCCCAGCTCGATCGTCTTAACAATTGGGTTGATCATAAAAATTGTTTTATCTATATTTTCTTTCAAAATTCCTGCAAAGATATATATTTATCGTTCTAATATCGTGGGAATGAGATAAAAAGTTATTGCTTATTTGGTTTTTTTTCAAAAAAAGGGTGAAGAACAGAACAAAATGCTTTGACGAGTCTCGAAAAGAACTATATTTGCAGTTCGAAAAATAACATGCATAGATATGAAAAAAATAACTTTTGTAGCACTTGCTGCCTTAGCTTTGAGCTCTTGTAATTCCGGCCCCCAGTTTAAAGTGAATGGGGTGGTTTCGGATGCCAATGGTAAAATGCTTTATCTGGAATCATCAGCTCTTGAGGGTATTATACCTTTGGATTCAGTGAAGTTGAAGGGGAATGGTTCGTTCAGTTTTCGGCAAGCTCGTCCGGAATCTCCTGAGTTTTACCGGTTGCGTGTAGACGACAAAGTTATTAATTTTTCAGTTGATTCAACAGAGACCATTGAGATAAAGGCGCCTTATGTTGATTTTGCTGCTTCCTATACGGTAGAAGGCTCTGAAAACAGTCAGAAAATTAAAGAGTTAAGTTTGAAGCAGGCTCATTTGCAGAATCAAGTGAATGTGTTACTGGCAGCTGCCCGTTCCAATAAATTGGGGCATGATGTTTTTGAAGATAGTTTGTCTGTGTTGCTCAAGAATTATAAGGACGACGTGAAAGTAAACTATATTTTTGCTGCTCCCAATACAGCTGCTGCTTATTTTGCATTGTTTCAGAAGTTGAATGACTATCTTATTTTCGATCCATTGAATAGTAAAGACGATATTAAGTGTTTTGCGGCGGTGGCTACCAGTTTGAATAATTCCTATCCTCATGCTATCCGTTCCAAGAATCTGTATAACATTGTTATAAAGGGCATGAAGAATACGCGTGCTCCTAAGCAGAAAACGATTGAAATACCTGAGGATAAGATAGCCGAAACCGGCGTAATTGATATTAGTTTGCGGGATATAAAAGGAAATGTTCGTAAACTCAGCGAACTAAAGGGGAAGGTTGTCTTGCTGGATTTTTCTGTTTATCAGACTCAGGCAGGTGCTCCCCACAATCTGATGTTGCGTGAGCTTTATAATAAATATGCAAATCAGGGATTTGAAATTTATCAGGTGTCTTTGGATGCAGATGAGCATTTCTGGAAAACATCAGCCGACAATCTGCCTTGGGTTTGTGTGCGTGACGGTAATGGAATATATTCCAGTGTTGCTGCGTTATACAATGTTCGTCAGGTGCCTGCTCTCTTTCTTGTGAACCGGAATAATGAACTGAGTGCACGTGGTGAAGATGTAAAAGACCTGGATAGTGCGATCAAATCATTGCTTTAAGTTGTTATAAATTAGAAGATTTCATTTAAATATGTTACATAGCATTGGTTTTTGCTTGACGCGTATCATTTAAAAGCCTATCTTTGCAAAAGAAATAATGAAAAGAGGGTTCCAGCATGGCTCATGTTGGAATTCTTTTTTGTTTTATATGACCGTTTAAATTAAAGGAGGAAAAACATCATGGCTTATATGTCAGAAGAAGGTTACAAGAAATTAATGGCAGAACTAAAAGAGCTGGAAACAGTAGAGCGCCCTAAGATTTCTGCGGCAATAGCCGAAGCACGTGATAAAGGTGACTTGTCAGAAAATGCAGAGTATGATGCTGCAAAAGAGGCGCAAGGTATGCTTGAGATGAAAATCAATAAGCTGAAGGCAATTATTGCAGACGCGAAGATTATTGATGAGTCAAAACTGAAAACAGATTCAGTACAGATTTTGAATAAAGTAGAACTGAAGAATACAAAGAATGGTATGAAGATGACTTATACCATTGTATCCGAAAGTGAAGCTAACCTGAAAGAAGGAAAGATTTCCGTAAGTACCCCAATTGCTCAGGGACTACTTGGCAAGAAAGTGGGGGATGTTGCTGAGATTCAGGTGCCACAAGGTAAAATCAGTCTGGAGGTAGTAAACATTTCATTTTAACACTAAGGCAGGTCCGTTATAAGGGCTTGCCTTATTTTATATATTTAGGTTATGGCAACAATATTCAGTAGAATTATCGCAGGTGAAATT
Source organism: Bacteroides mucinivorans (assembly GCF_034654355.2). Taxonomy (NCBI): domain Bacteria; kingdom Pseudomonadati; phylum Bacteroidota; class Bacteroidia; order Bacteroidales; family Bacteroidaceae; genus Bacteroides; species Bacteroides mucinivorans. Next base: position 583,554 of record NZ_CP178179.1, read on the forward strand.
CCCTGTTATAAGGTGGCAGAAGATGAACGTTTTTTTGCTTTCCTTGATATCAATCCGCTGGTGAAAGGGCATACGTTGGTTATCCCCAAGCAAGAGATTGATTATATTTTCGATTTGAGTGATGATGACCTGGCAGCCATGCATGTCTTTGCCAAATCGGTAGCTCGTGCTATAGAGAAAGCTGTTCCTTGTAAACGTGTGGGGGTAGCTGTTATGGGTTTGGAGGTTCCTCATGCTCATATTCATCTTATTCCTATCAATAAGGAATCGGATATGATAATCTCCAATCCGAAACTAAAATTATCTGATGAAGAGTTTAAGGAAATAGCCGGAAGCATTCATCAGGCATGGGTGAAATAAATACCTTCTTCTTCTAAATAATGGAAAAGCGCATTGTCCGGGTGGATAGTGCGCTTTGTTGTTTTTATATCTTTATCCATGTACCTTTGCGCCATAAAAACTCAAGTGGTCCTTGTTTATGGTGTTCCAGCCAGTAGCGACTGAACATCAGCTGGATCGTAAATATGAATAATCCGATGAATAGCGTTGCGGTTGCTCCGGTAGATGCATAAAGTCCTAATCCAAAACCATAATAAATACAAACGCCTATGATGGACTGTGAGATATAGTTAGTCAGGCTCATTCGTCCATAGGGAATAACTATCTGCTGCCATTTATATCCGTCGCCTTTCTTAAACCATAACAATGTAAATGCAGAGATTAAAATAAGCATGAAAGTAAAATTTGCCAGCGATGGAATGGCTATGTTGAAGGGCGTTAGTACAGACTGATTATGGATGTATGCCGGAGCAAAAACACGAAGGATATGTAGTGGAATAAAAGTGATGATAGATAGTTTGAGTATATGCTTCCAGGTACGGATTGTAGATGTACTTTTGATAAAGTATTTCCTGCGTCCCAGTAACATCCCGAACATAAATAAAGCGGCTGTTTGGAATAGACGTCCATTTTCTACCTGCCAGATATTACTGTATAATTGTCCGTTCCATATATTATTGTTTAAAACCTCAAGAAAAGTTCCGTGACTGGTAGCCTCTTTGGCAAGTAGGGCATAAGGCATGAACTTATCTGCGCTTATTATGTAATCGGGGTTTAATAGTGCATAGATCATTCGTCCCCATTCAAAAGGTTGGAGTAGCAGAATCAGTGCAATCCAGAAGACCGTTTTATCTTTTAGTCTGCAAACGGGAATCAATGTGAGTCCAACGATGGAGTAAAGCAATAAGATGTCGCCATTATAAAATAGTGCATGCAATTGTGAAAACAAGAATAGCAAGATCATGCGCCAGGCAAAACGTCCACGGAAATCTATTCCCCGCTTTTCGGCATTGTGGTATTGAATGTAGAAACTAAATCCAAAAAGGAGTGAGAATGTTGCATAGGCTTTTCCTGCAAATATGAAGAACAGAGTATTCCATATCCCTTTGTCCAGCGTTTGTAGCCAGTCGGGTTGAACTTCGGGAATAAAATAAATATTGTAATGCTCTAAGTTGTGCAATAATACAATAGCCAATAAGGCAAAACCACGTAGTGCATCTACTACATTGAGTCTGTGAGAGTTTTGAAGAGTTTTGTCCATTTCTCAGTTGGTGTTATTCTATAAACCGGACATATCCGGAATGGTAAGAGATTTTTCGACAAAGATAAAGGAATAGTTGTTAATATCTATATATCTTTTGCCAAAACTGAGATAGAGTATATACTTGATAAAAAAAAGGGGCTTTTTAGCCCCTTCCTTTATTTAGATATAGTCATCTCCCATTTTTATCTGGGCGTCATTGACATATTTTCGTATAGCATGTTCTTCGTCTTTTTTGCAGATGAGCAATACGTTTTCTGATTCAGCAACCAGGAAACCTTCAAGTCCTTCAATGACTGCCAGTTTTCCTTCAGGCAAGACAACTATATTGTTTTTGCTGTTATATATTAATGATTCGCTTTTCAAAGTGACATTGTTGTTCTCGTCTTTCGGAGAGAGGTCATACAATGATCCCCATGTTCCTAAATCCGACCAACCAAAGTCCCCAAGTGACACATAAACATTATCTGCTTTTTCCATTACCCCAAAGTCAATAGATACATTGGGACAAGCAGGGAAGTTCTCTTCAATAAAAGAAGTTTCTTCGGGAGTTCCGTAGAAATCTTTTCCTGCTCCCAGCTTTGATGCTAATTCGGGTAATAATATTTCGCTGGCTTTGATAATGGTATTAACGTTCCACATGAATAATCCGGAGTTCCAATAAAACTCACCACTTTCTACAAAAACTTTAGCCAGTTCGAGTTCTGGTTTTTCTGTAAAAGTTTTTACTTTGTAGAAATTCTCTCCATCCTGTTCGGCTATCTGAATATATCCGTAACCTGTTTCCGGTCGGTTCGGTTTAATGCCTAATGTGAGTAGTTTGTCTGAATGTGCTACAAAGTCGAGTCCTTTTTCAATTGCTTCCAGAAACTCACCTTCTTTTAGTATCAAATGGTCTGAAGGAGCTACTACTATGTTAGCATTTGGGTTTAATGCACGAATATGATAGGAAGCCCACGCGATACAGGGAGCGGTATTTCTTCTTGCCGGTTCAAGTAAAATTTGATCCGGATTCAATTCAGGAAGCTGTTCTTTCACCAGGTCCGCATACATTGCATTGGTTACGATGAGTATATTTTCCGTGGGGATTACTTTGTTAAAGCGGTCAAAAGTTTGTTGTAACAAAGAGCGTCCGGTACCAAAGAAATCCAAAAATTGTTTAGGCAGAGTTTTGCGACTAAATGGCCAGAAGCGGCTGCCAATGCCACCTCCCATAATTACACAATAATTATCTTTACCTGTCATGATATTGACTGTTTTTAAAAGTTTCTGCTAATTTACGGTTTATTCTTTGAACAGAGAAGTGTTTAAGGGATGTTTTATAATTTTTTCCTCCTTTTTTTATCAAAAAGCTTGTAGGTTTAGAAAAAAGACGTATCTTTGCACCGCAATTGAAACCAAATGCCCAGATGGCGGAATCGGTAGACGCGCTGGTCTCAAACACCAGTGGATTCACTTCCATCCCGGTTCGACCCCGGGTCTGGGTACTTAAAAGCCCTGATAATCATCTGATTATCAGGGCTTTTTCTTTCTATGAAGTGTACTAAATGTGTACTGATTGACGAAAACAAAGAAAGAGTGTACTTTTATTGTATCATAAGTCTCATTTTTATAATTTGTTAAACCTTTAGTTAATTAGATTACTCTTTTTCTACTTTTCTTTTCTTAAAAACTTTCTTCTTCATCCATCCGGCTATCTTTGTTCTAAAACAGAGTATATGGATTTGATTTTTGTTTCAATAGCTACATTGCTGACGTTAATTGGACTATATGTTATGCAAACTGTTCATACGGACCCTCTATATAAGTTATTGTTGAAAATTAACTTTAGGTATAATGAAGAAGTTGTGAGTGGAGAAAAATCTTATATACGTTTTGTGAGGGACTTTTGTTATGAGTGCAGGTTCATAGATATTAGCAGGAATGTATCCATAAAAGAAGTGAATAGACAGAATCGGGATATTCAGTTTGTTTGTGAATTGTTACAGACCCGTCAAGATTTAGTTGAAAAATACTTTAGAGAAAAATATCTTGCTATGGAGAACTATCGTCAACTTACTATGGAATTTAATGTCGGCATTTCTGTGGAATCTATTAATGTTATGGAAGGTACTTCTGATATTTCTAGACCTCAGGAGAAATTACTAGCTTCGATAAATGAAAAAGCAACAGTATTATCCGTGACTTCCACCTCTTCTCCTAAAAAGCAGAAATCGTTTAGGCATAAGTTCACTTCTCCTCAAATAGAATTGCTAGTTGCATGCATCAATGAGATAAGTTTATTTGAATCAAAAGTGTCAATAGCAGAACTAACATCTTTGTTTGACTGTACATCAGTTTCTACTTTGAAATTAACTAATAATGAAATGCTATGTTATCTCTTTAATCAGCTTTCGTTGAATGAGTATATATTCAGACAGTGGCAAGCTGTGATAGAACAGAAACAAATCTTTTATTCTTCAGGTCGTAATGAATATGTAACGGCCAGTGATTTATCAAGCGCATTGCGGAATGTTAATCGGAAAAAGCATTCTCAACTAGGGAAAGAATATCAGATTATTGATAATTGCGTTAAGAATCTGAAGAATTCTTGAGAATAGGTTGAGAATCTCAATTTGCTGTCAATCTTTTCTCTTTATTCCTTTGTCTTCTATCCCTACTTTTGTTCCCGTTAACATGAAATATTGGGGTGCGCACCTCATTTGTCAAATCAATAAATAGAGGAACAAATGGAAAATCAATTAGAAGAAAGAATTGCCGCTTTAGAAAAGCAGGTTTTTATGTGTAAGAATATACTGACTTTTGACGAAGCAAGTAAATTCCTTAATCTTTCAAAGAGTTATCTTTATAAACTAACATCTGCTGGGCGTATCCCTTTTTATCGTCCTCAAGGGAAACTAGTTTATTTTGAACGTACTGAATTGGAAATTTGGTTACGGCAGAATCCGGTGAAGACACGAGAGCAGATAGAGTTTGAAGCACAACGGTATATTCAAATGAATAAACTTTTGAAGAAATAAGTTGTATGGCAAGAGTGAAGAAAAAAGTAGGAGGGGATGAAAAATATATTAGAGTTGCTACCACTTTATATAAAATAGTTCAGCAACCAGATGTTAATGGTGGATTTATGGAAAGACGTATGGTTTGGACTTATGAAACGTTTAAACAGGACAATGGTAGTGGTGCTTTAGCCGAAATACCTAAGTATGATGGTTTTTGTTGTATTCCTGAACACCTACATTATCAACCGGTGGTTGGTAATTTCTTAAATTTGTATGATCCAATCCTTTATAGGCCAAAGCAAGGAGAGTGTCCGCTTTCCTTATCTCTCATCCAACATATATTTGGAGAACAGTATGAATTAGGATTAGATTATATTCAATTGTTATATATGTATCCAATTCAAAAGCTTCCAATTTTATTGCTTGTTTCTAAAGAAAGGAATACAGGTAAGAGTACATTTTTGAATTTTCTAAAAGTAATATTTCAAGGGAATATGACTTTTAATACGAATGAGGCTTTCCGTAGCCAATTTAATTCGGATTGGGCAGGGAAATTGATTATTGCAGTTGATGAGGTTTTATTAGATCGCAGGGATGATTCTGAACGATTGAAGAACTTAAGTACTGCACTAACTTATAAAATAGAGGCTAAGGGGAAAGATCGATATGAGATTCCTTTTTTTGCTAAATTTATTTTGTGTTCTAATAATGAAAGTTTGCCAGTGCTTATTGATGTAGGAGAAATACGTTATTGGGTGCGTAAGATTTCAGTACTTGAGCATGATGATACTGGCTTTCTTGAAAAACTAAAAGCGGAAATACCTTCTTTCTTATATTTTATTCAGAATCGTGAATTATCTACTCAACGAGATAGTAGGATGTGGTTTACTTCTAAGCTCATTCATACAGTAGCATTACAGAAAATTATTCGTAATGGTAGGAATCAATTGGAACAAGAACTATCAGAATTATTTTTGGAGATTATGGATACTTTCAGAATAGATAAGATATCTTTCTGTTGCAAGGATGTTTTGGCTTGGTTGGAGCATGCGAGAATAAAGGCGAATAATAGTTTAATTCGGAAAATTCTACAGGAAGAATGGGGACTAGAGCCAGTTTGTAATACTTTAACATATACAATGTATAAGTGTGATTGTAAATCTCCCAAACGATATTCTACCCAAAAAGCTACAGGTCGTTTTTATACAGTAACAAGAGATATATTAACTCGTTCTGATGAAATGATGAAATAATATACTATGTTATTGATTATTAGCTCAATTTATCCTCATCAAAGTTCATCGGTAGAATATTATTGATGAAATAATAGATGAATATATTTGATGAGGATGTTTGATGAATACAGATGAAAATGTAAGTTGTTTATTTCTAGTGTAATATGACTTTTGCTTCATCATTTCATCATCTTGGAAGCTTTTCATATCTATGGAATACTGCTCTTATTAGATTGTACAATTGAAATGTATACCACGATGTACAACAAATTAAATACTTTAGTGTACTATAAAGTACTAGTTTTTTCTTGCATGGTCTTGGCTATGATGTACAGTGAATCTTCTTGTAGTCATATGTTTTAGAGAGTTTTGATATTGATGTATAGGTGTACATCTGATTTGGAAAATTAGTGTGCTATAAATTTTTATGGTATACTATGCAAGAGATTTTAATTTAGTGTATAGTATCTTGTTAAGACTACTTGGATAAAGTATAATATAAAATATTATATGAAATAACGGTGAATGAAAAGTACTAGATATAAATGCAATCAAATTATTAATAATTAGATGATTTATAGTCTATCATTTTTTGTATCTTCGCTAGAAAATTGGCGATAATGGAAAAATTAATAATCAAAAAACAGATATATACGCTATCGTTAAAATGTGTCGCGATAGGCTATAGTGTGATCTATTATTGTAATAATCTACATCAACTAAAAAATGTAATGATATGAAAGAATCTATTCAAATTTCTTTCCAAAATAATGAAGAAGAACTGAAGCAAATCATGGGCGGAAGTGCTAGAAAAGATGATTGTAATGGTAAGGACAAGGATGCTTGCTTTGGCACTTATTCAGTGGAAGTTTCAGGGACGATAAAATAAGGGAAATGTGAATGGAATACATTCCCTCATCCTCTTGGTTCTGACTGCTTTTGTACAATTAGTTAGAGTAGTTTTTAGGTCTAATTTTTCCAATAGCCTTAATGACTATCGGATTTTTATAAATTCTAATATGAAAAATAGTATTATAATATTGTTGTTTGCAAATATTGTTTTGCTTCCTCTTTATTCTACAAATAGAGTGATTTCTTTGACCTTGGATAACGGTAATATTTTTGACTCTTTATCAGTTCAGTTAAATACAAGTGACAATAGTTATAAATTCATTGGAGATAAATCGGACAAAAAATGGCTATTTTCTATTCCAGATAGCATTATCCAACAGTATTATGGGATTACTTTTCATCCTAGCCAGATCAAAGATTCTGTCTCTATTGATTTAGGGTTTGCAGCTGTTAGCGAAAACGATACGACTTTATATGTATCTGGCACACTGTATTGGAACAATACTGATACAATAGAATTGTCAGGAAAATTTATAGAAGAAGTGCTATATACTTATCCTACATTGATGAATAGAAAAATAAAAACATACAAGTATATCATATCTTCAGATGATCCGGAAGTAGCCTTGTCAATAAATGTTGCTTGTAATTATTTTGGCCGATTTAGTAGTAGAAGTGATATTGACTATAGCTATAGCCAGTACCTCCAAAATTACATTACTGAAATAAAGAAATATCCAGACTCAAAGAGCTTGATGTATGGAATCTATTCTGGAATACGATTTTATAAAAATATTGCGGATTTGGAAAAAGTCTTTAATTGTTTTTCAGAATTTAATAGGCAATCTTATTACGGAAAGGAAGTTGGCGATTATATACGTTTATTTAATTCTGATTTCGAAAATATGTTTTTGTACAATAGTATTACAAACATGCAAGAACCTGTAATATTAAAACCCAATAAGCCAACAATCATTATCTTTTCTGCTTCCTGGTGTAAACCATGTCATAAGCTGATTCCGATATTGAAAAATATATATCGAAAGACTTCTGCTAAGATAGATATGGTATACATATCGATTGATGAAGATAAAACAGAACAGGCTTGGATTGATTTTCTGAAGAAAGAGGATATACCTTGGAGAGCCTTATCGTCAAAAGAAAAGATAAAAGATGTAAAACATGCGTATGGTATTTCCACTATTCCACAAGTTCTGTTTGTAGATAAAGAAGATAAGGTGAAAAAACTTCAATTGACAGAATCCAAGGATGTCAATATGATATATGATTATTTTGAACAGCTAAATTGAATATTATGTTGAATCATAAGGCTATTCTCTTACACGAAGAAATGCGTTACAATAAATTTGTGTTATTGGCAATATTTGAAAATATTGCCAATGATTATTATTATAAGATATCGCAATTTACGATATGAAGACTAATATATATTATTGAATTAAATAATGCCACTGCACAAGGTCGATTGACTTAATAATGCCCTAGGGAACGCCTGCTTTTAAACGCTATCGTCAATAAATCCTTGTAATGAAAATATATTTAATATGAATAAAAGGCTAAGTATCTTTCCTCATTACATACAAATGGATTCTATAGATTGCGGTCCTACATGTCTACGAATCATAGCTACAGATTTAAAATCTCTGATCCGGACAGGGGGAAGTATACAATTGACCAAAGTGGCTTTTTAAAGTGCTGGACAAGTACAAAGCAAAATGAAGAAAATATGGGAGTGGCTTTAATTATAAGTCCTACCCCTGCTTTTTACGAACAGGCGAATGAAATGCAGAAGCAAACGTCAAATATGAAATTCTTCCTGAATTATTTATTCCCATATAAATCACAGTTGATTTAATTGGCTATTGGATTGTTTTTAGGAAGCATATTTTCCATGATATTACCATTCTTGACACAAGCAATTCTTGACCAAAGGGTTGTGATAGCAATTTAAGTTTTATTACTTTGGTCCTTGTTGCTCAGTTAATCCTGTCTATCACTCAAATGGGAATAACATTTATACAAAACTGGATAGCATTGCATATGAATACTCGTATAAGTATAACGTTAATCTTGGATTTTTTAGCTAAATTAATGAAACTTCCATTGTGTTTTTTGATTCTAAAAATATTGGAGATATAATGCAAAGGATTGATGATTATAGCGTATTCAGTCATTTATGACAAGTACCAGCCTTACCACTGTTTTTTCTTTATTCAATTTTATAGACTTTACTTTTATTCTAGCTCACTACAATCTACAGATATTGTGTGTATTTGTGTTTGCCAATGTATTGTATATTACTTGGATTTTGCTATTTCTACGTTACCGGCGTAAACTGGATAATAGCAGGTTTACCCAATCGGCAGCCAACCAAGGAAGTATCGTGCAATTAATTACGGGAATGCAAGAAATAAAATTCAATAATAGTGAAAAGCAGTAACGTTGGAAATGGGAGGCCATTAAGGTGCGTCTATTTAAGATAAGTATAAAAGGTACTACGTTGGAATAATATCAATAAATAGGATCTGTTTTTTAGCCAGACAACAACTCTGTTTATTTCTTACCTTTCGGCAAAAGCAGTCATTGACGGGCAGATTACCTTGGGCATGATGATGTAGTTATATCATAGGTCAATAAACAGCACCAATTAGACAAATAATAACTTTTTAAATCGTTTCAGGATGCAAAGATAAGTCTGGAAAGATTAAATGAGATACATAATAAGTAGGATGAAGAGCTATATTTAGTTAAGCAATGTGTAATGATACCTTTTGAAGTGATGATTTCTTTAATAGATTAATTTAGTGATGGCAGATTGCAGTTAGATATTCTTATAGATAACTATATTTTAGAGTGTGGAAAGTCAGGACAAAACAAACTTTTTCCTTTTAATATATACATAATGAGGCAAGCATGGAAGCTTGGATATGAAAACAAAATGAGTACAAGATTTGAAAAGGTTTCAGATTTAATGATAGAAAAGAATACGTCAAAATGAAATTGTTATTAAAGTGTAGCTATTGAAGTTTCGTGTCTTTTCAATCGTAAAGAATTTGATAGTTAATTCAATGTGAATGAGAATATAGATATCACGAGATTGGATATTTTTTATTTTACGCACTATCTGAGTGTGAAATAATAATTTATTTAGCATGTTTAGTAGCCTAATTTTCATAAAGTACTTTATGAAAATTCTGTTGTACACTTCTTTTGTGTATTTTCTTTCCCTATTGTCTTTTGTTGGGCTTGCCCAATCTTTCCTTAATACAAGGGGAGCCTAATACCCCCTTTCCTGAAAAATGCTGTACACAGCATTGGAAAGGGTATAGCAAGCTGTCTGATTTGGTTGTACATTGACTGATTGTTTAGGAATGGTATATTCTCTTCTAATGGATTCCAATTCACGAGTATTGATACAACAAAACATCAGTTTTCAATATAGCATAACAGTTAAATTCAAGTATCGCATTTTCGGGGAATTTAGTATGGGTAAGAATAAGTCGCTTATATTGCTTCACAGTAACACTAGTATATATCTTACCAAGAGTTTTTATAATATGATCAATAAGGTGCAAATAAAAATAAATGTGAATGAACTATTAGCTTAATGTTATAAAAATGTTGGGAATAGCTTAATACTTAGGTATAAGAGCCGAATTTTAATAAAATAGTTTGCCTCAATTAAAATTCCGATAATAATAGTAACTTTGCACAAAGTGTGATACTATGAATGGCAGAAAACTCTTAAAGATGTTGCATCTGCTCCTAAAGATTCGGCATATGCTGACTACCGAATGATAGGGTGCTGAAAAGAAGCTCAAACAAAATCGGAATTAGTGACAAATGGATTTCTCATATATAGATTATATTAGTGAATGAGGATCGATAATAGGGTGATTGCCAGGTGGATATGTTTTGTCGATCCTTTATTTTCTAAATTCAGATTTAATCAATCGTTCTTCATCCGACACGATTCGTATTGAATTCTTAGTAATAAATCCTATAATTATCCATAGTAGAATTACTGTGATGAAGACAGTAATAGTTACTATAATTGTTTTCTTGATTAGTTCGAAATATTTCATGTTACATGTTTTTGATTCGTTCTTTGTTGTATATGAATTTCTTAAATACTCCCAAGTCTTCTTCATTATAGTCAACTCCATTGCAAGTGGTAAACACATATAGTGAAAGAGAAGCAGCTTCTTGGTATTTCTCTTTTTCAATGGCTATATGCTTACTATTCTTTTAATCATCCAATAGTTTGTCAAACATAGCTTATTTGCCTTCCGCTTTTGTTCTTTTACTACAGTGTAGCCTTTTCGCTCAAAAAAAGGCTTTGCTGTGATGCAGACTTCCGATGTTATTGTTTTCATTTGACTTTCTATTGCATATTCTTCTGCTTTTGATAACAGAAAACTGGCAACTCCTTTGCGTTGATAGTCTTTGTGTACAAACATAGAGTGCAAATAGCCGTCTTTCTGTATAGATGTAAATCCAATAATCTGATTGGCCTCATTCAATGCAACTATAAAATATAGATTGGTGATTAAATCTGCTAAATGTGCTGTATCGTCCCCACAAGAAGCCCAATCCTCTATTTCTTCTAATGTGTAATCTGCTATGTTAATTGTGCGCAAAGTTGCTTTGTACATTTCCTTTAGTTCGGGAATGTCTTTAAGAGTAGCCTCCCTCAATTTATAGCTTCTATGTTTCATGATTCTTATTTATTAGGTATTATCTCATAAAATCCATTTTCGTCTTTTGCAATTTTACATCGTCCATCAGCTACCCAACGGTTCCAGTCTTCAAATAAACGACAAATATATTGATGAATATCCTCTGAAATGTTGATTTCATTTCCTGATTTAAGTAGATAGATGAATTTATTGTCTTTCACTGAAAGATGCCGTTTGGCTCTTTCCAATGCTTTCAAATACACCACTTGGTTGTAAGCATAGTCCTTATTCCATCCTCCTGATACCAATAGGTCAATAGCTTTGTCGGACATAATTCCTTTGGTTTTTAAGAATGTGCTGTCTGTGATTGTAGCTCGGTATTGATAGGCTTCTTCTCTTAATAATTTACTATCCGGTTGATTAAGGCTAACAGATATACTATCTGTAGAGTTCTCTTTTTTATTTTTTTCCTCGTTTATTAATAGCCTGATGAACTTCTGATATTTCAATACGGCAGTTGTTTCACTGTCTTTATGGTTCGCTTTTGTTGCCATTATCCAAATGCTGGGAGCTTCGGGATAGCGGTATTTTACAATATCGTCAATCAAGTGTCCATATAAGCCCTTGACCGATTCTTGGAATAAAAAACTTTGGAACATTAAATTGATATACTCTGGGTGTTTACAAATATATGATTTATACTTTTTATAGGCATCCGATCTCATATAGTCTATGGCACGACTGCTGAAATTGGGCTTTTGTAGTTCTTCTTTAAGGTTTTCTTCCATTATTTTATATTCTGCTGTGTCTAATCTTTGCTCATGGAAGCAATGTGCCGATAAACTCTCGATAAAATTTTCTTTTTCTTTCAATAGCTGTAGATAAATTCTTTTCAGATCATGACCATGTGGAGTGGATATTTGAAAATAGCCGCTGTCTATTCTTGCATTGACTTGTGGGGCAGTTATAACTGTATCATTAAAAACAAACCCGATGCGTTTTCCTATGCTCTTTTCAGTGGCATCAGCCCATTTGCTTAGTTTGGATCTGCTGACCTTTCCGGAAATAACTGATTTATCAAAAGAGTCATAAATCAAACTTAAATCAGCGAAATCTGCTACTGTAACGATTGGTTCACAAGAAATGCTATCTTGCTGTCCATCTATAATATGATACCATCCGTTTTCTTTTTTGGGTGTATATACTTGGCTGTATGATATTAAAGAGAGCGATAATCCTACTAGCGATAAATAGATGATTTTCATTTTATTCCATATTTAGTCTATCACAAAGAAACTAAATTAAATTGGATATGCAGCAATTCTGTTTGAAAGTCTAAACATAGGTTTATAAATTACTCCGAAAATGTTATATTTCGTCTGATTCGGCTCATGTGTATAGGGGTAATTCTCAAGTAGGAAGCAATATCCTTGAGCGAAATCATTTGCAAAATGTCCGGACATCTTTTCAATAGTTCCTTGTATCGTTCTTCAGGACTAAGTCGGTATATATCCAAATAACGTGAGTAGGTTTGTTGAAACAGTTGTTCTGCATTTATTCGGGCTTTTCTTTGCCCCTCAATATCATGCTCATATTGTGCACATATTTCATTGGAATGACAAATATACACTTTGCATATAGTTATTGCCTGAATGTTTGTTGTTGAGGGACTATTATATAGACAAACCGGATAGTCTGCCACAAATTCATTTGGAAATGCAAACCCTGTATTGTAATTCTTGTTCTCGGCTATGTTTGTACAAGTGTATTTAAGAACTCCTGTATCAACAAAACCAATATAGGGAAATATTTCTTTCTCTTTTACGAAGAAATCATTCCTGCAAAGTTGAACTACTTTACCTTTTCTGATACATATTTCTTTTATAAACTCTGTATCTATGTTGTTTATATATGAATTGAACTTGTTTGCCATTAATGGAAGTTCTACATAATCTCTTTTGAAATGAATCTTTTGATTTCTTCTTCGCTAGGTAACTGAACCATATATTTCTGTACAAAAATATTAGGGTCTAATCCTGCTGTAGCGTATTTGACTAAAGTATCTCCTTTTTCAGAACAAAGTAAAATTCCGATTGGTGGATTATCATCGGGCTGCATTACTTCTGCTTTGAAATAGTTCAGATACATATTTAGTTGGGATACATATTCATGGTGGAACTTGTCTATTTTTAACTCCACGATGACATGGCATTTCAATATACGATGGTAGAATACAAGGTCAGCAAAAAAGTAATCTTCATCTATTAGTATCCGCTTTTGACGTGCTTCGAAGCAAAAACCGTGTCCCATTTCAATAAGGAAGTTTTGCAGATTGTCAAGAATAGATTGCTCTAAGTCGTCTTCTGTAACTAAAGCACGCTCGTTTAGTCCTAAGAACTCTAATGTTACAGGGGTATTTATTACATCTGTAGGCTGTAGCTGAACTGCCTGTTGTTGTACTAATGCAGAAAGAGCTTTTTTGTTTTTGGATAAGCCGCTACGTTCAAAATATAAGGAACTTATCTGACGTTCCAGTTCTTTTACTGACCAGCATCCCCTAATCGTTTCCATTTCATAAAAGGCACGTTTAATAGGATTGTCAATAGCAGATATTGCATTCAAATGCGTAGAAGATAATCTGTTAAATAGCTTTTCAGCAGCCAATTTCCAGTCATTATTTGCTATTTCTGAAATCATTTGCAATTCGGCGGTTACTGACCGCCGAATCTCTGTTTCAAATTCGGCGGTCGGCAACCGCCGAATTCCTGAACCTGACATAACATAGCTTAAAACCTCTTCTTTTATTTGTGGATAAACAAGATACAAGCGTCTGAACTCCCGGAATCGACGTTCATTCAGTCCTTTGGTATTCAGTCGTTTTTCCAACTTCTTCAAGAGTTGCTCACCATAGGCAGCACGGTCTTCTCCGTTTTGCTCAAATTCCACGATATAGCAGCCCATAAGCCAGTTACGGGAAGTTAGTGCAAGGTTTACAGAATGTGCTGCCTGTGCTTGCAGCGTGTCCTGAATGGCACTGATATGATTTACTAACGATTCAAAGTTCATATTTTGATACTTTGTGCAAAGTTACTATTTTTATTATCAAAGTTTTAATTCGGGTAGACTATTAATTGCTTCTTCTTTTAGCTTGTCTACTGCACGGGTGTATTTCTCAGTATGTTTCAGCCCGCTATGTCCGAGTAAGCTGGCTACCGTTTTAATATTAGCACCATTGTTAAGGATATTCACTGCAAATGAATGACGGGCACAATGCCAACTTATGTGCTTGTCTATTCCGGCTCTTTTCACCCAACGCTTCACTGATTTACAGCAGCTTTCATAGGATGGCAGATTAAAAATAAGCACATCTTTGATACCATCCGCAGGAGGTTCGCCAATGATAGAGAACAAACCGTCATTCAAAGGAATGACTACCCCACTGGCAGAAGAATGACCTTTGGTCTTATTCTGTTCAAACTTTAATAGTTTGTTTGAGTAGTCTACATTCTTATAAGTAAGGTCTTTCACATCGCAGAAGCGTAAACCGCAATATAGGCAGAAGATAAAGGCATGTTTTACTATTGGGTTTTCATTCTCATAGTGACAGTTGATAAGAGCCTGAATTTCTTCCAGTGAAAGCACATCTTTCCGTAACATTTGGTCGTCTACCTTGCAAATTACTTCTTTGCAAGGGTCTTTCAGTATAACATCGTGCTCGATGGCATAGCGTATCACTTTCTTGAAACGCTGATAGATACTTTTCGCTCCTTCGCCAACACTACGGGATTGCAGGTAGTCTACAAACAGAACCATCATATCCTTAGTAATGAGTTCGGGCTTGATGTTACACTCATAAAGAGGGTACTGTTCTTTCAAAAAGTCCTTAAAACGGCTGAAAGCAATTTGTACCATGCGCAGGTCTTTCTTAGTGTAGCTGTCAATATAAGATTGGAAGTAATCAAGAAAGTTGATGCTACGGTCTTTCTTTAGGCGATAACCTAACATACTTTCCTTGAACTCCTGTTCACGTTCGGTGCGTATCTTGATGGCAAGCTCCAATGTCTCCTTATTTTGTTGCCGTTCGGCAGGAGTACGGGGCTTATCTATAAGGTATAGGTTCAGATTCTCTTTTCGCCTGTTATGCTTCACTGAGAACTTGGGTTTGCCTTGCATCTTGCCATCTTCGTAATATACCTGCTTGCCGTTTTCATCCAATACAGGCTTTTCCTCTCTACCTAAATAGTACTCTAAATAGAGGCTTATTCTTCCGTCCGAGAGCTTATTTTGCTCCAATTTCGGGTTTTCTTTCGTTTTGTTTTCTATCTTTGCCATACTTTACTGGTTTTATCCCGATTCGGGTACATAATCGGTAAAATCTGTTAAGTGATTGATTTTCTTTTGTTTTCTGATATTGCAAAGGTACGAAAGAAAATGAGAATTCAAAGTGTACTAAAAGTGTACTAAGTAACAAAATAAGGGTATAAAATGGCAAAAATAGAGAATAAAGGAAAATGTAAATCGTTTGATAATCAAATGATTGTTTTCTCTTGTTTGTCGATGATTTCGGTGCTTTGTACCGGGTCTGGGTACTGAAGCGGAGAAAGTTGAAAAACTTTCTCCGCTTTTCTTTTCTACCCCTTCGTAATATTTAGTGCTTTTAGAAGTGGAAATAAAACATAAGATACAATTTGGTGGTAATACAGATGAATTAGCAGGAAAGGTATTGTCAGGAGAAAAAATTGCTACCTCGTCTTTATATGCTTATTACCGTATGAATTTAAAGGAAATGAGCAAAGTGGGTGACTATGTTTCCATATTAGATTCATCTGGGAATGAAGAATGTGTTGTGAGGATAGAGAGAATGGAAATAGTACAATTTCAAAATATAACGGAAGCATTTGCTATTGAAGAGGGGGACAGTAGTTTGTGCAATTGGTTGACTATTCACACCGAATATTATTCTACACAATCTGAGAAGCTTGGTGAAAAGTTTACGGGAGAAACCGAATTGGTATGTGAGTGGTTCAGGGTAGTTTAAAAGAAGCACAAGGATTTTTTCCTTTAAATTATGGAATAATCCTTGATGCTATTTTACGGTTTAATCCTGTTTAGATGTCTTTCTCTAGCGTGAAACAATCTATATCCGGTGCCCAGCAGTAGGGACTGCACATACGTATTACATTATTTCCGGCTTTTAATTCTACAGGTAATGTGATGATTGCCATACCTTTTGACTCATCGGTTTGTAGATCCTTTAGCATCGTTTTTTTGCCATTTACTTCGACTTCCAGTTTGCGGTCTGTACCCGGGACATAAGAAATATGTAATTTATACCGGCCACCTTTTTCACTGTATACTTCGTTCCATTCGGCATAATTCTCTGCCTGTCCGCCCAGATAACGTACAATCATACCTCCTGATGCTTCTTTGAATGGTGCATATAGGATGTTCCTTGGATGCGTTGCCAGATCGTTATAGCATGGCAGATATGCCCATTCCGCCTCATAACGGGTGGGTTCCAGGCGTTGTTCGGCTTCCAGACGAAGTATTTTCACACTATGAGGAGGCAGCTCGTATATCAACTTATTGGTAATGGTACCGGCTGATTGACATTTTATTAAATCACGTACTTTTATTTTTCCGCCCAATTCGAGCAATGCCGTCGGTATCGAGAAAGAGCAAATTGTGTCAGAAGGATTATAGAATGCTACTGCACGTACCTTGCCCCGCTTTTGTTCAATATCTTTCGTCAGTATATACCCCCCATTCTGATGCTGCACTACATAGGCTTGCAAACCTAACGGATCCTGATTGAGTGCAATGAGTTCTCTGTTTTTCAATAATTCCAGAGAAGATTCGGGGATTGTTGTTAGGTCACAACCGATAAGTAGCGGTGAACTCATGATACACCACATACCGAAGTGTACCTCCTCCTCTTCCGGTTTCAGTCCGCGACCAATTTCCAGCATATCCATATCGTTGTAATGTCCGCCTCCGGCATACGCAGATAAATACAGGTTTTTGCCGATAATATATTTGATGGATTCCCATTTGGGATTGATATCTGCACTGATACGCCACGAGCGGGCAAGGTCTTTGGCCCATGTACCGGGAAATGCCCAGCGACAGATGTTTAATGAAATATTCCGGTTGCAAACCGCATCAATAGCCTGCCGAATTTCGGTATAGCGCTTCTGTTCTTCCAGTGCCAACGACTGTCCTGCACCACAGTAGTCTATTTTAATAAAATCGAAACCCCATTCGTTGAAGAACAGGTCAGCATCCTGTTTTTCGTGTCCATACAATCCTACACCAACACCATTGGGGTCTTTGTCCCAAATAGAACCACAGGTATTGCTTCCGGCATCGGAATAAATGCCCGCCTTTAAACCTTTGGCGTGAATATAGTCGGCTACACACTTTAAGCCATTGGGGAAACGTTCGGGATGTGTTTGTAACTTTCCGTTTTCATCACGCCAGCCAAAGAAACCATCGTCTACATTTACATACAGATAGCCGGCTTCTTTCAGGCCTTGGCTGACCATTGCATCGGCCTGTTTCTTGATCAACGCTTCGTTGATATGAATACGATAGGTGTTCCATGAACTCCAACCCATAACTGGTGGATCCAATTGGTTGATCTGGGCCATAGCCCCCATCGTTATGGTACTTAGCAAGAAGAGTGATAAACTACTGATGTGTAGGAATTTCATAGATACATTCATTTATTATTGCCAATGCTTACATTATCTGCAAAGTTACTATTTTTTTGTTTTGTCATTGTTGAACTGCTATTTTCTTTTTAATGTCATTTTTTAAGTTTCGTCTTTTTTTGTACCTTTGCACCCGGATGGGATATAAAGTTCCACGTAATAAATGAAACAGCAATTTAAAACGCCGCATTCATCTTTTCTTAATGATGTATTAATCAAGCTTGCACTTTTCCACAAGTGGGGAAGAGAAAATTCCGATTAAGTAATCCCTTTACTTAATTTCCCTTTTTTTTTATTTTTCATATTTTAAATTCATAAGTAATACACGTATGAGCAAATTTTCTTTGTTCATAATGGCGTTATGTACGCCGTTATGTTCTATGGGTACGTATGCCCAGGAAGAGGTCAGGCAGGTGATATCCATTGATGAAATGTTTTCACTGGCCGACCAGAATAGTAAATCGTTGCGTCCGTATGCCACCGGAATAAATGAGGCACGTGAAGGGGTTCGAGTCGCAAAAAATGCCCGTCTACCGGAGATTGACGCCTCTTTATCTTTTAGTTATCTGGGTGATGGGCGTATGATGGACCGTGATTTCTCTAACGGTTTTAATGCACCAATGCCACATTATGGTAATAACTTTGCAATCGAAGCTTCCCAAGCTATTTATACGGGTGGTGCCATCTCCAATGGGATAGCTATTGCACGTTTGCAGGAAGAAAATGCTAATTTGAGTCTGGAATCCAATCGTAATAACGTTCACTTTTTGTTGGTGGGATATTATCTGGACTTGTTTAAGCAACAAAATATGTTGCAGGTATATGAAAAGAATATAGAACAGACCAAGCAGGTACTTAAAGATCTCCATGTGAAAGAGAGTGAGGGAATTGTCCTGAAAAATGATATAACGCGGTATGAATTGTTATTGTCCAATCTGCAACTTACCCATACACAAATTCAGAATATAATAACAATTTTGAATAATAACCTGACTACGACTTTGGGCTTACCCTCTGCTATCAGAGTAAGTCCGGATACTACTATTTTATCGCGTGTACTTCCGGTGGAGAGTACAGAGAGCTGGACTGCTACTGCCTGTGTTAATTCTCCCACGTTGAAACAAATGTCACTTGCCATGCAGATAACCCAACGTCAGGATAAAATAATAAGATCTGAGCGAATTCCCAAAATCGCTTTGTTTGCCGGCAATCGTTTTGATGGACCTATCATCATTGAAGTACCACCTATCAATAAGAACTTCAATTATTGGTACGTGGGGGTAGGAGTGAAGTATAACTTTGCTTCTCTATATAAAACGAATAAATCGGTATCCCGTAGTAAATATTCTGTTCAGCGCGTTCGTGAGCAATACGAAGATGCCAAAGAACAAACCGAGTTGGCGGTAAAGGCTGATCATGTCAAGTATCTGGAGTCTTATGTAGAGCTGAATACTCAGCAAAAGAGCGTAGAACTGGCCCTCCAGAATTATGCGGTAGTCAGTAACCGATACAAAAATGATATGGCACTCATTACCGATATGCTGGATGCCAGTAATGCAAAACTGGCGGCTGAATTACAGCTGGTGAATGCTCAGATTAATATCGTTTTCAACTATTACAAACTTCTTTATATTTCCGGAACTCTCTAAAAAATGTGATTATGAATAAGAAAACTAAAAAGCTGACTTTTAATGTTGTTGTTATCGTTCTGTTAATAATCGGGCTTGTATGGGTTTGTGCCCGTTTTGTACATCTGGGTAATGTAGAATTTACCGATAATGCCCAAGTGCGTCAACACATTGTACCGGTCAATAGCCGGGTGCAGGGGTTTATTAAGAAAATCTATTTCACAGAATACCAGACCGTGCACAAAGGTGATACATTGGTTGTGATTGAAGATTCTGAATTCCGTTTCAGACTGGCACAGGCAGAAGCCGATTACCAGAATGCTTTATCCGGAAAGACGGTAGTGACTTCGACTATACATACTACTCAGAATAATATTGCTGTATCCGACGCCAGTGTTCAGGAAGCTAAAATACGGTTGGACAACGCCGGGCGGGAATACAATCGTTATAAGAATTTGCTGGCGCAGGATGCTGTAACCCGTCAGCAGTATGATGCCATTCAGACAGAATATGCAGCCTCAAAGGCGCGTTATGAACTTTTGCTCCGTCAGAAACAATCTACTGCACTTGTTAATCAGGAACAAACCCGTCGTTTGGAGCAGACCGATGCCGGTATTAAAGTAGCAGAAGCTGCCTTGAATCTGGCCCGGCTGAATCTTTCATATACTGTGATTCTGGCACCTTGTGACGGGACAACCGGGCGGAAGGAGATACAGGAAGGACAATTGGTACAGCCGGGACAAACGCTGGTAGATCTGGTAGATGAAAAGGACAAATGGGTGGTAGCAAATTATAAAGAAACACAGACAGCACATATTAACGAAGGATACAAAGTCGATATTGAAGTAGATGCCATACCGGGCATTGTATTCAAAGGTTTGGTGAAATCTGTTTCACAGGCTACTGGAGCCAGTTTTTCTCTTATTCCGCAAGACAACTCAGCCGGTAATTTTGTAAAAGTAGAACAACGGATTCCGGTTCGTATCGAATTTTCCAAAGACAACAGGCCGGAGGATATGAAGCGTCTACGCGCTGGTATGAATGTAGAATGTATTGTTAACTATTAATCTATGCACGAAACAGGTCCTTTTTCTATTCCGGCTATTCGTGACTTCGTTCCGGAGAAGCTGAAACCGTGGATTATTATTGTTTTCGTTATCATCTTCCAGTTTTCCGGTGGAGTTTATCTGGCAGCTGTTAGCGAGATGGTCGGTTCTACGGCTTTGATGCAACAAGATATAATGATGGCAGGATATGCTTCTTTGGTGGGGATGGGATTGACATTCAACATCATGTTCCGGCTGAAATTTCGTTTTCCTTCTAAAACGGCTTTTCTTACCTGTTGCATTGTTATCATTATCTGCAATTTGATATGTATGCATACACATAGTGTTCCATTGCTTGTTTTTGTCTGTTTCATTGCGGGTATATTCAGAATGTGGGCAACGTTTGAGTGTAACTCTACCATCCAGCTTTGGCTTACCCCTAAGCGTGATCTTTCTGTCTTTTTCTGTTTTATCTATCTGTTGGTACAAGGATGCATGCAACTCTCGGGGTTGTTAACTGTTTATACAGCATTCTGGGCTAAGTGGGAGTATATGCATTGGGTGGTGATCGCACTACTTTTGTTGATAATGTTAATAACCATGGTTATCTTTCGCAATTTTCGTTCCATGCCTAAACTTCCTCTTTATGGCATCGACTGGCTGGGTGCTATTATGTGGGGGAGCATTGTGCTGTGTATCATTTTTGTATGTGTGTATGGTGAGTATTATGATTGGTATGAATCCGTTTATATACGGGCAGCTACAGGGGCAGGTGTTGTGCTTTTGCTGTTAAATCTGTTTCGTGCTTCTTTCATACGTCATCCGTTCATTGCTCTGGCAACCTGGCGATATAAAGTTGTGTATATGACTTTTCTGTTTTATATCATTGTTGATGTATTGCTGGCACCCTCTCATCTATTTGAGCATATTTATATGGAAGCGGTACTTGGTTATGACTCGTTAAATGTTATTTCACTCAACTGGGTGCTTCTTTTGGGAACTGTTGCAGGCAGTGTATTTACTTTTTACACCTTTTCGCGTAACAAATGGTGTTATAGGACGATGACGGTCATTGCCTTTATGGCTATTACCGGTTATTTGATGATTTTATATTTTACGATTGATTATAATCTGCCTAAAGAGGCTCTGATAATGCCTTTGTTTTTGCGTAGTTTCGGCTACGTTATTATAGCCATATGTTTTCTTACTGCCTTGTCTCGCGTACCTTTTCAGAACTTCTTTCAGGCAATTACGATACAGAGTTTTGTCAGTGCGGGGTTTGGCGGAGTGTTGGGTACGGCTATCCTTGGGCACGCTTTGAATGTGGTATTGAAAAAAAATGCAATGTTACTGGGGACTACCTTAGACCGTGTCAACCCTTTAGCCAATCAGTTACCGGCAGGTGAACTTTATGGAGCATTACAGCAACAGGCGTTAATGGTTTCAATGAAAGAACTATATGGATGGCTTACGATGATAAGCTTGCTTTGCCTCTTTCTTTTCTGGATCAGTGAGAATTCTGTTCGTCCGCTTCATGTGTTGCATCCGCGCTATCGGGTTATCCGTAGATTCATAAAACATGAGCTGAGAACGAGTGGAATGTGGAGGTAATGTATTGTGACAAATTGTAATAAAATGAGCGGTTTTGTAACAGGTTGATATATAGCGTATTATTAGCTCTTATTTTTCTCCGTAGAGAAACAGGTCGTTTCTCTACGGAGATCGCCTCGTTTCTCGTAGAGAAACGACCTGTTCTTCTACGAGGAACGAGACGATCTGTAATTTCCTATTCTTAAATCAGGACAAATTGTCTTTTTCCCGGATCTTTTTATTTCATCGTTAGTAGTGCCTCCTCCCAACTGAGTGTAGCATGTTCTACTACCAGATCCCATTCGTTCTGCCGCTCATTCCATGCATAACTCTGATAGTTTTCGGCCATTCCCATTCCATTTCCACGATATACGGCTTTTTCTTTAATATTTGAATAGGTTTTTGTTCCGGCATTCCAGGAGGCATATTCAACGGCTGTCTCATCAGTGCCGTATGTTATGGTCAGGCAGCGGTCTTTATCATATTTTTGCGCTTGCTTATTCCATTTCAGCACTTCTTTTTGTATGAGGCGATTCTGCTCGTCATACGTATAGTTATACTTTAGATGAGGTTGCAGATACTTCTGGTTTTGTACTTCGTATACAGTTTGCGATTCTACTTTGCCATTATTAATTTCACTGTTGTAGGCGAAGTTTGATACTGAAGCTACTGATGTGGCCATTGCCATTACTGCTGAAAGAATAACTGTTGCGTTCATACTATTTATTTTTTTAAGTTTTTGTTCCTTTTGATGTTGCAAAGGTAGGGCGCTCAAACTTATTAGTATGTTATCGCATTGTTATCGTTACGTTATCTTTTTGTTAATGGCGGGCAAGTGTGGGACGAAAAGGGATATAAAGTACATAGTTACATGCCACCGGACTGCCTTCAGACATAGCTGGAACCGCTTTAGGCATACTCTTGACAATTCTCAGTGCTTCGTTTGCAAACTCAGAATGGGAGTATTTCAATATGTGTGCATTAATGACCTCTCCTTCTCTGCTGATTGTAAATTGACATAAGGCGTATCCTTTTGCCGCTTTAGCCAATAGGGCAGGGGGATATATCAGATGTTTTGCTGTATAACTCTCGGGTGTATAATCAGGAAACTCAGGAACAGATTCCAGCTCTCTGCCCGATTCTATGCTTTGCCACAGGCCGGTTGGAAAGATACCGGCATATTTGGGTTGCTTATATTCGTCAGGAAAGGCTTTATTTCTCTCCTGTAAATCTTTTAGTAAGATCCAGGCATCGCTTATAATAAGGCTTTCCGGGATAGCTTTCCCTGTCGACAGTGCATAGACTGATTCATAGATCTGTACCAGGCGCCCCATTAATGTGGCTCTGTCCGGCGACCATTTTTTCCCGGTCAGTACCTCTCCCTTGTTATTGGTAGTACTAAAATAATAAGTCGTTCCATCCAGTCCTGTTGTTGAACCGTCCATGTCCTGAATTTGATGGGTAGTCATCTGCAGGAGTTCGCCTAATGCCTGATAGAGTGTTTTGCTTATTTCCGTAGATTTTGTATTTACTTTTATTGTACTTTTTTCAGCCTGCCAGCTATTTTGAGACAATGTATTTGAAATCAGATAATACTTACCATTTTGGGTTTCTGCTGATACTGCATATTCCGGCGAAAAGGAGGGGATTACTGCATAACAGGCATAGGGCTTTTTACTCAGTCCTGTACTCAGCAGTGAGAGTACATTGCTATAATATCCGCTTAATTCACTCTTATACTTAGAGTAGTCTTTGATCGGTTCCAGGTAGTCAATTTGTCCCGTCATACGGAGTGAGAGTAACAGGAGCAAGAGTGTCGTGATTGTTTTTTTCATATCTGCTATTCGTTGAGGCGTTTTCAGGTAAGTCGTTGTTCTGCTATGTACTTCCAAAGCGGTGCTGCATGCAATGATTGAATTATTTCGTTGTCCAGTAACAATTGTTTCACCTCTTCCAGTGTGAACAGATGCACTGTCAGATCTTCGGTATCTTCGAGATGCTGCGATGAAATGAGCTCCACGTCTGTGGCCAGAAAGCAATATGTGACATTGGTATGTGTACTGGGATTCGGAGAAATTACCATATATTCCTGCCAGTTTCCATTACCGTATCCTGTCTCTTCCAGCAGTTCACGTTGTGCCGAAATGAGTGGAGAGGCATCTTCTTTCTCACATACTCCTGCGCAGAGTTCATAACATGTTCGCGCAATTCCGGGTCTGTATTGTCGTACAAAAACAAAGCGCCCGTCGCGGGTGATCGCAATCATATTTACCCAATCCGGATATTCCAGAATATAATACTCCGGAATACGATTACCAGTGGGTAACAGAAACTCATCCTGGCGTACGGTAAGCCAGGGACGACGGAAGATATATTCACTGCTGAGGGTTTTCCAGGCTTTGTTTTTTGTCTCCATAAAATCAAAAGTTTATATTCTCTGAGGCAAAGATACTGTTTTTAGCTTAATTTTAAGAAAATAACGCACTTATTTCTTAAATAATCATTTGACAATGAACACCCTATCGGTAAAAATGCTATATTCACAACAAATAAAAAAGCGCGTTAAGTAATCTGAGCAAGAGATAGTATATACTATATATATTTTCTATTATTAATTACTTAAATTCATTTTTTATGGAAGTAAAGAAATCCAAAAGAGCAGCGATTGAGAGCCAACGCGGCACTTGGTTGCTTGTGGGTTTTGTTGTAGTGCTTGCTTTCATGTTCGTTACGTTCGAATGGACACAACATGACATCAAAGTTGCTACCGGCTCGCTCGCCGATGACCCCGTTTTCGTTGAGACACTTCTCCCTATTACGTATCCTGAAGAGAAGCTGGAACCGCCTCCACCACCCGCTATGAAAGTGGCAGAATTGCTCGAAATAGTTGATGATACCGATTTGGAAGCAGATGCAGTGATTATAGGCTCTGAGGATCTAAGGGACCCGGTTGTGATAAAATACAACCCGGTTGTGGTAGAACCAGAAAACGAGCCAGTCGAGAATGAAATTTTTGTTCTTGTTGAAAAGATGCCGGCGTTTCCGGGTGGAGACGGAGCATTGTTCCAATACCTGAACAAAAACATTAAGTATCCTGTGGTCCCTCAGGAACAAGGGATTCAGGGAAAAGTAATTATCCAGTTTGTTGTTGACAGAGATGGAACAATTACCGACCCTGTAGTAGTACGCAGTGTAGATCCTTATCTGGATAAAGAAGCGCTTCGTGTTATTAAAGCTATGCCGAAATGGACTCCCGGAATGCAGAGAAACCAAGCGGTCAGAGTGAAATACACAGTGCCTGTGACATTCAGATTACAGTAGGATTTTCCAATTGATTTAATAAATGAGTCGGCCCGGTTGCAAACGAGCCGGCTCATTTTTTTGCTTAGAGTCTATTGGGGGGCAGGCTGGTTGATAAACGAAAAAACTATATCTTTGCATGAAAATTCCAATATAGCAAACGATGAATCTTATACTGACTTTGAAACGTCCTTTTATCTGGCTTTCCCGCATTCGCCACCGCTGTGGATACGGAGTACATTCCCCCTTTGCTTTTGAGCTGATTACTTGCCTTATTTATGAGAAAGCTCCTTACTATGCTTATAAAGAACTGGAAGCAGAAGAAAAGAAGCAGAAACGGAATCACGATAAGGGTTGGAAAAGTGAACCCCGGAAAGTGAAGCGGCTGTTGTTCCGCCTGGTCAACAGGGTACAGCCTGATACAATTGTAGACGCAGGTGTGCCTTCTTCCTCCTCGCTCTATCTGCAATCCGGAAAAACAACGGCCGATTATACATTTGCTTCGGAACTTTCCGAGTTATTTCTGGAGGCAGGAGTACCGGTTGATTTCCTCTATATCCATAAGGTGAAGGAGCCATCTTTTGTAGAAGAGGTATTTCGCATTTGTGCGGCCCGTTCTACGCAGCAAAGTGTTTTTGTCATCGGTGGCATACATTATTCCGGAACGATGAAACAACTTTGGAAACGCTTGAAAGCTGATGATAAAGTAGGCATTACATTTGACCTTTATGATGTGGGAATTCTTTTCTTTGATAAAACAAAGATAAAACAGCACTATGTAGTCAACTTCTGATTATCTTTGTGTGTTAACCATAGAAAAGAATCACTCATAAAATAAAGATTATGAAAAAGAGCCTTGTATATACAAAGACCGGTGATCTGGGTACTACCGGATTGATTGGTGGCACACGTGTTCCGAAGACTCATATCCGTCTGGAAGCTTATGGCACAATAGACGAATTGAATTCAAATATTGGATTGTTGATAACGTACCTGAATGCTGAACGTGACAGGACGTTTCTACAGAAAGTTCAAAATAAATTGTTTGCTGTCGGTTCTCATTTGGCTACCGATCAGGAAAAAGTTCAACTAAATAGAGTTAGTGTCATCACTCCTGATGATGTAGAGCAGATTGAGCATGAGATAGATGCTGCAGACGAAATTCTTCCCCCTCTGCACTCTTTTGTGTTGCCAGGAGGTGCTACTGGTGCTGCTGTTGCTCATATTTGCCGTACGGTTTGCCGTCGTGCAGAGCGTCGGATACTTGCTTTATCCGAAACCTGTACAATTTCTTCTGATTTGTTAGCTTATGTAAACAGATTATCAGATTATTTCTTCGTTTTATCACGAAAAATCAATTTTAACGAAGGAAAAGAAGAAATATTTTGGAATAATAGTTGCAAGTGAAATATTTTGTTATACTTTTGCCGAAAAATGAGAATCTAAGATTAATATTCACAATTTAAATACTTATAGCTTATGTATTGGACATTGGAATTAGCATCAAAACTGGAAGATGCTCCTTGGCCGGCAACTAAGGATGAACTAATTGATTATGCCATGCGTTCGGGAGCTCCTCTTGAAGTGATAGAAAATTTGCAAGAAATGGAAGATGAGGGCGAAATCTATGAGAGTATAGAAGATATTTGGCCGGATTATCCAAGTAAAGAAGATTTCTTTTTCAACGAAGAGGAATATTGATATAGAATGACATTAAATATTCAGGTCCTGTGATCAGGTCGAAATGGATACATGGAATGGGTAATTGAAAAATTACTCATTTTTTGTGCTGCATATGACAAGGGTTGGTTCTTTGTAAATACCAATCCTAAGGTTTTTTTGTGTGCTTTTGGGAACTATAGATACAATAACTATATCAAATTTCTATTTATTGATAGCATAATAATCTTTTATGATCTAGCCCAATAGTATATTCAGACATCTAAAAGGAACTCTCAGATGTGTGAGCCGAAGTTGGCTTACTATCAGGTATTATTTTTACAGACCAATGCCATATTCTTTCTTCGCAATATTGATGATTTTAACCAGCCTAAAATTGTATCATTTAAGAGGTAAAGGATAAGCATATTCATTCTCAAATCTCAAAATACAGATATCCCATTCACTCTTGTCTGAATTATAATAAGTTGATTTCTTAGCGTTCCAAGTTGGAGTTTCTTTTAAATCATAAACGACCTCCCTTTTTTCGTTTGGGATTGCTCCATACTCTTCTTCATTCGAAGAAGAACCGTCTATTAATTCTATTGTTACAGTGCCTAACAAAGTTGTAACCTGTTCAATATCTGAAATTGAATATTTCAAGAGCTTGACCGGACAAGTGAAAGAATCAATAATTTCTTCATCGGCTTCTAACATAATGAATCCCGTTCCATTTTTACGCAAATAGGATCGTAAATGGATATCGACAACATGTATTTTTGAAAATCTTGCTTTGAGAGTAAGGCTGGGGTCATTGGGTACAATTGTGACTTTTGTCTGTCCGTCAAACCAGCCCTCAAAATTATATTCGTATACAGTTGCAGGAGGGGGAAGTGCCGTTCCAACTTCAAGAGGATTTGTTACTTTTGTTCCATCACCACCTAACGCAGTATTATCTAAAGTTACATTACAATAATATTTAGTATTCGGAGTACTTTTGGAAACATTATATTCATGAACTTCAATAATTTTCTTAACATTATTTTCCATTAGATAAACCTGAGCCAATCTTCCTGATGAATCGTAATTATAATACGTGATTATGCCTTGAGGATTAGTGGAAGTCAACATTCCAACTAAAGGCTGAAAAGTATAAGTACTTACTGATGCATTAGGTAGTTTAATGCGCAATGAATTTATTAACTCCATATTAGGAATACTTTCTTTTGATAATACCTCAGGATCCATACAGAGAGCTGCTTTTACCTGATCATAAGTCGCTCCTTTGATTTCTGCTACAGGATATTGACCATTATATGACCAGAGGTATACGGATTTTTCAAGACTATTTTTTACAAAGCTAATTATATTTCCATAATTATCATATTTAAGATATTCTTCTTTCTTTTTAAAATTACTGTTTATCAAAGAATAGTCAAAACTTATAGATTCTTTAAGAGTCAACTCTGACAGGCTTTTTTTTAATATTTGATTATTGAATTTTCCGTAGTTATATTTAATACCTGATAATACCTGTGTACCTTTACTGCTATTTTTTCGTATAGATTTAATAAGGAGAGCAGGTTCATTAATAATGTTAAGTTGAATTAAGTCGCTTACATTATCAACCCCATCTATTATACTTGAGCTATCAAAGGGATAGAAATATGATAAAACCAATGTGTCCAAATTACTTTTTACGGTCTTTTTTTCTGCAATTAAATTCTTTTCGTTATATAAATAATTTTTTGTGATTAGCACTTGATTTTCATCTAATTGTGATTCTTCCACAAGGCGGCATGGGGTAGTATATATTCGATTTGCAGCAAGGCCTATAGACGTAGATAATATGGAAACTTCATAGTTGTCCACAGCTTCGTTAGTGTTGTATATATATGATTCTGTGGATAGTTTTTTTCTGGAGCCAGAATAGGTTGTTTTGGTTATTAACTTACCTCTATATCCAGATAAGTCATTAGAGTTATATAGACCAAATTTATCTAATAATTGGAATTTATTGAAGGATCTACTAATTGATTCACTTTGAACAATCTTACCATTTATACTTTCATCATCTGGCATATCTATCATTGATGAAAAGTGATAATAAATTTTACTGTTATCATTAAAAGATTCTGAGACATCACTGTATCCAATATGGAATTCAGCGACATTATGTACCTTTCCTATAGTATTACTACTAATAGACCACACATCTTCAGTTATTTTATCGATATAATTAGGTCCCATTCTTTGGTATACTAAAGTTTCTACCGGAATGTTATATTTGGGTAAATCCCCAATAATACCACTACCTGCACCTTTGTCTGGAGTGATATAGCTAAATGTGCGAATTATTTCTTTTTTGCTCCATGGATCATAATTGGTTATACTTTTTACTCGTACACCACCGCAAGGAATACTACTTTGGCTAAAGTTTACTTTCCATGAAATGTTGTCGTCACATTTAACTTTCCAATAATTATATCGGTTGTATTCATATGTTATTTTAGTCTCTCCTTTAGTTGGATGTGTGATTTTGTTTAACATTGCAATGTCGCAAATTTTAGTGTTTACATGTTTCCTGTCATTTATGTTATTTAAGTATTCTCTGGCATCTTCATTGGTCGCATAACTACCATTCCAAAATCCCCAATGATCAATACCTATCGTTAATGGGTCAGGTAAATTCGTGTTAAGATTATAATCAAAAGAATAAACGTCAGGAAGTGTGTTTTGACTGTTTATTTTTAATTCTTTCATAAAGAAGTATTTTCCACTTCTTAGATAATCGAAAGTTATAGACTTTATCAATGTAATGTTATATCCTAATTGTATCTCTTCCAAATATATTAAATCCTCAACATTGTTTTCTCCCCAAAATGAGATAGGTGGTCTTCCTGTTCTAAATGTGATATGTGTTTTATCAATGGTTATTTCTTTGATTATTGGAGTAATTAATTTATCTTCAATTAAAATACATTTTTTATTTATATCACTTACAAAAGGTGGGTAATATCCGGAAGCGCCTCCTAGCCAAATACGTTGAGTTACTTGATTATATGCATTTAGAAGAAATAGGTTATATTTGTTTTTTTGCTCATATTGCTTATATTTAAACTGTACCTTTCTTTGGCTATTGACATTACAAATTGTTTTTAGATGCCAAGATATAATGTGGACTGGAGAAATTTTAGTTCCTTTAGGATTATTGGGTATATTATACTCCAAATAAGATACATCTCCACCAAATTCATAAATATATCCATCAGGAGTAGTGATTTTAATAGTAGAGTTAGTTGGAGGAACTGATGTAGAATATTCTTGGATTGACAAACTGCTTATATCTATTTTGTAACCATCTCCTAACGATGATATGACCTTACCATTATTATTAATAAAGAAATAACCTCTATGTTCTCCAAATGAAAAATTAAAAATATCGGGTGCGTAATCGTATTCAAGATCTCCGGAAACGTATGGGGTTCCTTGTGTTGTTGTTGCTATATTTAGGTTATATAAATCTGCTTTGCTATAATGTCTACATCTATTATCTCTTATTGCGACCAGAAGGCCATCCAACATGTATTTACCTGTTGTCGAACTCTCTTTAAATCCTTTTACATCATCTGGACTACCACAAATATTTCTTGTTATTACTCCTCCAACTTTCAAGCCCCAGTTATTACCGACTAAAGTTGGACTTCTACCTGGCTTAAATCCATCTGATAGATATTCTAAGTCAATAGTGATATTAAAAGTGTTATCTTTAAAATCTAAAAGTGGAATCTTTAGATCAAGTAGTCCATTGTAATAATTAATATTCGCATTATTATATTTGGTAAATTCAGCTGTCTGGGGTGTTGAAAATCCCAAGTTTTTAGGTGAAAAGTAATAATTAATAAAATTATTTGGAATAAAATCTTGTGCAAATAATAAATTAAAGCTATTACTGACAATAATTAGCCATGATAAAACGATTACATAACGGATTATATGATGATTTTTTATATTCATTTTACATTAGATTATGTTAATGACACTCTACTTTTAAACTTACTTGAAGTGTGCTCTCTTTTTATAAAAAGTTACTTCATTCTTACAATGAGCAAAGTCTACCCTTTTATAATTATTTTAGGTATACCGAGGAAATGTTTGTTACAAATCAATTGTTTAAATGGGTAACGGGCCGTTTTATTGTTACAATATGGTTTTAATTGCAAATCCATTTTTATTATTAATAGTAAAATCTGTTTTGGATAGATTCCTCATAGTTTAATATCCTCTAAGCTTAAATTCTCCGCGCTCAAAATGTTCAATCACAGTAGGCGTTGTATAATTGATACCAAAATTATCCGGTCCAAAGTCGTATTTTACTAAGAAACGTTTTTTGAAATCCCGATAGATTTTCATAGCCCACTTTACATACTCTTCGTCTTTCTTAATAAACTCTTGTGTGGGTCTGTCAAAATATTGTTTGGTAAAATAAAAACTAGATGGAGGAAGTAATTGGTCTTTTGTGATTTTTTCAAAATCAAATTGAATTATAAGTTCTTTATCACAATTTGCATAATATGTAAGTTTACCTGACGGTGGTAAGTAGCTTTTATATTCAAATAGTTCAACCCATTTTGGCAAGGTTAAATAGACTTGACCATGATTTGATGTATATTCAGCATTAAGCTTCACTATGATATGATTCAAATCAGAGCTATATGTTTTTACACACATAATATCGCGCTCTTCTAACCATTGCTGTATACCAGATAATTCTTCTGGCAATACATAAAAATTAATTTGTGATGATAACATATTATATTTTATTATGAATATTATTCTAATTATAAGGAATAAATATAGGCCGTTGTCCCGTTGCCTTTTCAATATCATCAAGTGCTCTCCTTTCTCGCGCAACTGGAGTCTCGTTCTTGTTTTGACGCCCTACTTGTACATACTTAACCTCACCAGTAGTCGGATTTATACCTCTTACATCCACAGCACGTCTAGTTTTTTCACCATTTGGGGTATAAATAGTTCGCTCTGTTCTTATATCTTCAAAACCATTACTTTTCAACTGTTCCATTGCTTCTGCAACTTTATCTTGATGCGCCTGGCCTCCTCTTTTTCCAAATGGATTTGGAACAAATTTACCGATTTCTTCTCTGACTTCTGAGGTAACGGTTTTACGAACAATCTTTTCTACTGGCTCTTGTATAAAAACACGGGTAGAAACTGCTTCCATTTTTGCTCCGGGGATAAAATTAGAAAGCACACCTTCATTATAACTATTCCAGGCTACCTCCATATTACGGGCATTACTTACCCTATTTAAGGTGGGAGCATTCACTGGTTGCGATTCAAATAGCAAGCTAAGAAAAATAGGAATGGCTGGCCAAGGGAACTTGCCATCTGGATCGATATGTCCCAACGGATTATTCAAACAATATGCATATGGACTGATTGAATAATATTTCTCACATAACGGGTCTACAGACATGAAGCGATCCAAAGCCGGGTCATAAAAGCG
Source organism: Bacteroides mucinivorans (assembly GCF_034654355.2). Lineage (NCBI taxonomy): Bacteria > Pseudomonadati > Bacteroidota > Bacteroidia > Bacteroidales > Bacteroidaceae > Bacteroides > Bacteroides mucinivorans. Next base: position 616,406 of record NZ_CP178179.1, read on the forward strand.
GGCATGAGAATCATACAGATTCAATCTCATCAATGTCTCAAATTCTTTCCCTCCAAATCTGTATCTCTGCGGGGGTTCCTCCCATTTGCTATCTTTTATGGGCATTCCAAAAGGAAAATAGTCGTCCATCGCTTTCACCTGACCGGTTGAATTAGTAGTAGCGCGGTTATTTCCTATATGGTCTTTGATATAAAAATAGTAATTCCCATCTTTGATATATCCATTGTCAATGAGTATTCTATCAAGACATATTGCTCCATCAATAATCTTATATATGATGTTCCCGCAATAATATGTCGATTCTAATCTATCCGTAGACTCATCCATTGATGCGCCTCCGGCTATTTCGGATGGATTCAGTGAATGTCTTAAAGATACAGAACTTGTGGATGCTAATTTCTTTCCTGTTGCTAAATATAGGTATTCGATTGACCCGGATACCAAAGGGTTGTCAACCACTATTCGCTGAGGCAGATTGAGATAATTATTTTCAATGGTCGCGCACCTATAAGGGTCTTTGGTAACTGCACCATTTAGATCATATTCATAAGATTGAAGTTTACCGACTCCTGCCATATCTCTGAAATCATATGAGTTGTATTCCTGTGAATCTTCAGCAGAATCTTCTACCGTCTGAATTTGATTGCCTAAATAGGATATTGTCATGAAATCAGGAAATATAGTGCCGGTACTTGTATTCATACTTCTGTATATATTTTTTACATTTCCATTTTTATCATATATAAATCGGGCATTTGGTGTTCCAAATCCACCATCTTTATTCATATATTCGATCATTCTTGAAAGCCCATCATACATCATGGATATATTCCATTTGCTTGAGCCACTTCTTGATTCTCTGTAATCATTTATAGAAGTTATATTTCCAATCTTGTCATATTCAAGTTTTTCCTTGTATATACTATTATTTGAATCGGCCAACCAGGATCGGATATTATATTTATAATTCGTTTTTAAAGCATCTTGATTGTTCGTTTGCGTTGATGACAGTTGTCCCAACTCATTATATGTATTTTGAACTATAACAATTTCACTTCCTCCATTCAGCTTATGTTTTGTTGCTATTAAACGCCCCGCATGGTCGTAGTCATGGCTGTATATTTCATTAGTTTGATTTAAGGTTAGTATAGAATGTTCGTGCAGCTTTTTTATGGGTTTTCCTTGAAAATTATAAGCAATGTATTCATTGTCAACCCCAAGCTCCTGTAACCAACACTTCTTTGTTTGGATAAGACGACCACGGTCATCGTAATATAAAGCGGAATATTCGTCGAATATATCTTCATAACCTGAGATTGCCGTGTTTACATAAGTGCCTGTCAATAGCCCTTTCGCAGAATAACTATTAACATTATATCGTTTGCCATATCCTTGACGTTCCTCGTATTCAAGCATGGTACGCCTTTCCTGCTTTATGTCCAGAAGAAAGTCATAATTATCGTAATAGTTTATGGTAAGTACTCTTACATATTCAGGGCTAAAATTTGAAAAGGAATAACCGGATCTACCTTCATAAGTCCCGACAACCAGTTTGTCCTTATAATTATCATTTGATATGTTGGCGTTATAACAGATACCGGTTTGTACAATACGTCCGAATGCATCAGGAACAGAGTATAACCATTCACCTGTTTTACGTTGTTCTGCATTCTGGGTAAAAATCAATCGGTCTCCCCTATCGTATACATAATAAATCCAATCACATCCGGGCAGACGTTTTCTGATACATCGATTGCGCTCATCATATTTATAAAGATAAGCATATTGTTTTACTTCTAGGCTATTATCCGTTATTTGTTTATTCTCTTTGATAAGCTTATCTGCAAGCATGGGAGGAATGACATAAGATAAATTATCAAAATCGTCATATACATAGTATGTATCATGTGCTGTACCACTATTCAACTGACGCGTAAGGATTACTTGTCCTTTTTTATTCTTGAATTCATAAGAACTATAACCTTCTTCATTTTTTACTTCAGTCACATAGAGTTCCCCTGAGGCAAATGGTACTGGTTTTACAAGAGAAGTATTCAAGTTACTGCCCGTTATAGTAAAACACATACAAGATAGCTTACCATTAGCTTCATTTGTTAAATAGTTTGTTTTAATTGAATAGTTCCAGCTATGCCACTTGGAACCCGGACCATATTGTTCCAAAATTCTGTTTAATGGAGAAGCTTCGTAGATTGTTTTTGAATAGGGTTTGGAGTCATTTATGTTAGAAGCTATTGCTGCTGATTTCACTTCAGGACTTCCTGTGAAAGCACCATCTTTTCCTGAAATTACCGCAGGAAGCCAAGTCGCAACATTTCTTCCGCATGCATCATATTCTTGTAGGGTCACCAAACTATTGTGCTCGGGGGTGATACCGACTTGAACTGTTTGTACAGGACGTCCTAATCCATCGAAATATTGTATGCTTTCTATAAATTTAGTTGGATCTGTCTCATCTGTCATCGTTTTGGTTCTTATATAATTTTGATCCTGACTTTGAGACATGGCACAGACGCAGTATACTATATAAGCTATAAATAATATAGAGTGTTTCATGGGAGTTATTTTTTCAAGACAATATTAGACACGGATTCATTTCTGACATCGAACTTAATAATGTATGCACCGGGGAAGAGAACGGAACAGTCTATTGTTTCCTTAAACAACCCTTTCTCTCTATGTTTTGAAGTGATTGCTTTCACAACTCCATATACTGAACTATATAAGGTAATGGCTACTATGGCTTCATCTTCCAATTTGTATTCTATGTTAAGTGTGGTAGATACAGGATTGGGCCAATGGTTATAAGAAAAGTTTTTGCTAATCCAACTTGTATTTGTTTTATTGTTATTTAAACTATCCAAAACTGCCAGATTTTCAGGATCATCGTTAAGGTAATAATGGTCTATCGGTGGATAAAAATAGGCGGTTGTAAAAGTTTCGTTTTTGAGGCTATCTACCACTTCGAATGCTTGAACAGTTTCAAAGATAGGGTAACGATAACCTTTGGCATACCAACTATATGTGTTTGCTTCTATCTGCTTGTGGCATTTGACTGGATTCTGTTTTTGCTGCCTGCTAAGTAATATTTTAGCTATGTCACCAGGGCTGGGTTTGTTTTTTTTTATGTTAGAAGTATCATTTATAATTTGTACAGTTTTAATTCGGAGAATATTATTTAGTGTATCACCCGAAGGTAATATCATTTTCCCATAAGCATCTGATTCAACGCTTATATTTCCATAAGTATTGGTTCTTTTTAATGAAGTATGCAATCCTTCTGATTCAAATTTTTGTTCTATTTTTCGTTTGTAATTAAAGGGAAAAACCATCAATGGAAGTGGCATCTTATGATGCATAAGCGTTACAGGATTTTCATGGCCCAAACAAAACATCGTGTCTCCTTTTATCTGATAATAATACATCGTGGAGTGTTCCTCACCAATGATCAAATGATTTATATCGGAGTCTTTTTTGAGTAGTGTATCTCGTCCCATGATATAAATACTGTCATTGATAAGTTCCGGAGCACGAAAAGTCAATTTGTATTTAGGGTTGACAGCTTTCAGCATACTGAAATCCCATATTACATTTTCACCAGCTCTTCCCGGATCTTTATATTGCATCTGTTGTTTTATGATTTCGTCTCCATTACGGACGGAATTATTTTCACGGGTTATCTGTCCGGAGATTGATAAACAAAAAGAACCTGATAATAATAGCAGTAGTGTTTTTTTCATAGTGATTGTATTTAATTATAAGTTGGTATATTGAATAGTTAAGTAGTTGGTTTAGGAATGTCTGCAAAATTACATATTATTTAATGCTATTCCAATATTATGGTTCAATATTTTTCTTTTTTGTGCAAAACGCTTCTTTCTTAAAAAAAAACTAAGATCATCCAGTTGTATAATTTACTTGTTTGTGTATGTATCCTGACTTATATTTAATACGAATTTCAACTATTTGAAACAAATTAGTTCATAACAGAATACACAAATGTACAGAGTTATTGTAGGAGTTGATTTTAAAAATTAAAACTTTGTGCTTTGTTACTTTGTGGTGTGGTGTATTCAAAATCGTACAACAATGAGCTAAACTTATCACAATTACACTGGCTCCCAAATCACTTTTCATTTAACCATAATTTGAGAATTTCACTCTTAGTAAAAACCGAAAGTGGAACTTGAAAGGAATTATATATTTCTCAATTTTAATGAGCACGGTGTATGCAGCAATTATTAGGTGACTAAGTAATGTTTTCGATATATTTGGCGCCTGTTTAATCATGATATATCACAGTGGGAATAAATGGAAAGGTGGAATAAAATGAAACACAAATTACACAAATTTTAAATTCTAATTTGTGTAATTTGTGTTTTACCTGTTCATAACTTATGAATAAATTGAAAATAGTTTTTTAAAATACCGGCATCTGCCAGATAAATCCTACGGATACACGGTTGGTGCTGTAATCTTCTTGTCCCAGTACTTTGGCACGGGAAGTGAAATTATAAGTTCGTCCCACATAGGTGAGGAAGAAGTGCAGATTGGTTTTCATCGGATAATACTCTATACCGGTGAGGTACCCCCAGGAAGTGCGATAATTACCTCTGGCTATTCCTTCCGTACTTTTGGTGACAGAGGCTGTTTCATACATACCTTTTACAAACGCATTCCATTTGGGGCAGAATCGATAGTTCAGTTTGGTTACAATAGAGAGGTATCCGGCATCAAAAGCATTATGACCGTCCGGACGTCCTACTATTCCGGTGATTGTACCATTCCGGTCTATATCTTCGTGAGAATACATAAAGTCGAGGAACATATTAAACTTATCCAGGTTTAGCTCATTACCCAGTGCATAATAATACATATTCTTACTTTTAGCTTCACTCAGGACGGAGGCCGACCAGCGGGTCTTGAATACATCATTGAAATTACCATTCCAGTTCAATGTGTACACCAGTGGCAATTTACCGGAGCGTAGATCAGGCCGTTGCCCCTCTTCATTTTCTGTGATACCATAGGTACTGTCGAATGAACCGTTGCGGCTGTTCAATATCTGCAGATTGAGTTGTTGGGTCGAAGTAAGATTATAACCGATGTTCAATCCCGTCATGAAATTACTCATATTTTCAATCATGTCACTGTACTCGTAGATGTCTATCGGATTCAAGTCGAATTCAATACCCCCATAAGCAGCACACTGTTTACCGGCAAAGAGATTGAACTGATCATTCAGCTTGATACCTATTCCGGCGTAGTCTATAGAGGTAGGTATATTGTCAATCATACCACCTCCTTCGTTGGAGCGGTTCAGTCGCTGGCGATAGCGATACGAGAGCCAGTCATTGATATTTCCTTTCATCTCGATACGGAGCTGGCGCATTTTGAAAGCACCTTCTTCAAATCCGTCCCGGAAGTTCGCATCGAAGCTTCCCTGCATATTGAGGTAAAGGTTGAACTTATCCGATTTCTTTTTGACATCCGTCAGTTCTTCGAATAGTGTTTTATCAACCATAAATTTCTTACTCTTCTCTGTCTTTTGGGCATATATCCCCTGGATACTGCCCATGATGAGCAGTATAAACATTATTTTTTTCATAATCGGATCGGTGAATTAGCGGTTAGTGATTAGTGATAAGTGATTAGTGCCATGCGGCGTAAAAGCGCAGCTGCTTATCACTTATCACTAATCATTAATCACTCATTTTTTAGTATTCATTAAAGTATTTCTGAATCTGTTTCCAGTCGTTCGTTTTTGTCAATGCAAGCATCAACAATACACGTGCCTTTTGTGGATTCAGCTCCTGAGAAGCAACAAATTGATATTGAGCATCATCTACCTCTGCGTCCAGAGTAGTCGGGCCGGTAGGTACTCTGGAAGAGCGGACTACCAGAATTCCCTTTTTGCGGGCTTCCGTCAGTATCGGAAAGATATTTTTGTGGATATTTCCGTTACCTACACCGGCATGAATAATACCTTTGTATCCGTTGTTCAGTAAAGGAGTCACCATATCAGCTTCTATATTCGAATAACTATAAACGATCCCTACTTTGGGAAGTGACTCCAGGTAAGTCACATCAAAAACGGACTGCATCGTATGTTTTTTCAGAGGTGACTGGTTGTAGAATACTTTTCCATTGAAGATGTATCCCAGCGCACCGGAGTTAGGAGCCTGGAAAGTCTGTACATCAATGGTGTTCATCTTTTGTACACTTTCTGCTCCGAGGATAAGGCCATTCATTGCAACCAATACTCCCTTGCCACTTGATTCTTTGGCACCGGCAGTAACTACGGCATTGTATATATTCAACGGACCATCAGCACTCAATGCAGTGGAAGGACGCATGGCGCCTACCAGTACAACAGGTTTAAAGCTTTTCACCGTCAGGTTAAGGAAATAGGCAGTTTCTTCCATTGTGTCCGTTCCGTGAGTGATGACGATACCGTCTATATCCGGACGTCTCAGCAATTCGTTTATTTTTTTTGCAAGTGTTAACCACACAGCATCATTCATATCCTGCGAACCGATTTTTACGATCTGTTCGCCGGTAACATTGGCTATGTCGTTCAACCCGGGTACTGCATCCAGCAGAGTACTGATTGCTACTTGCCCGGCGGTGTAGTTGGTTGAAGTAGCCGATGTCCCTGTTCCGGCAATGGTTCCGCCTGTGGCAAGAATATGGATATTAGGTTTTCCCGCAGCAAAAGCCAGGGTGACGGAGAATAGTAACGAGACTACTACCAGACTCAGTTTTTTTAATTCTTTCATGACTAAATGGTTGTTTAGGTTAATAATATATCGGTTTAATAAATTTGTATGAACAAGAGTCCCAATACGATTGCTACCACTGTAGATACAATGCCGGGCATCATAAAGGAATGATTCAACACATATTTACCTATTTTTGTTGTGCCCGTGCGGTCAAAATTGATAGCTGCTACCACAGTAGGGTAATTCGGAATGAAGAAATATCCATTCACCGCCGGGAACATGGCTATCAGCATATAGGGCGAGATACCCAGTGCAATACCCAGTGGCATCAGTGCACGTACAGTGGCAGCCTGGCTGTAAAGCAGAATAGACATGACGAATAGTGCGATACCAAATAACCAGGGCATTTCGCGCACAACTCCTTCGATGGATTGGGTTAGTTCGCCCATATTCCCCTGGAGGAATGTATCACCCATCCATGCTATTCCGAAGATAGCGATTACCGCTTGCATTCCTGCCGGGAAAACAGAACCTTGTGTAGCTTTGAGGCCGTCAGTCTTGGTAAACAAAAGAATAAGGGCAGCTGCCGAGAGCATGACAATCTCTATGATGGAAGACATACCTAATGTGACGATTTCTCCGTCGATAAGGAATGAAGGGCGCATTCCTTCAAATGAGCCGAAGAATACAATAAACACGGTGGCTAATATGAAAATGAGTACCGAAACCAGCGCATGGCGTTTGTTCTGTACATCTTTGATTTCCACTTTGTGCTCTTTTATCAGTCCTTCTGCAACACGCTTTTGGTAGTCCGGATCGTCTATCAGTTCTTTACCTACCCGCATGGAGAAAAAAGCGCCTACCAGTACACCTATGATTGTAGCCGGGATTGTTATTTTCAGAATATCAAACAGAGTGATATCAAATCCGGCCAATAGTCCCAACAGAGCAACTGTAGCAGCAGAAATAGGACTTGCCGTAATAGCCTGTTGCGATGCAATGACAGCTATACCGAGTGGTCTTTCCGGGCGTATCTTGGTTTCAGTGGCAACCTCTGCAATAACCGGCAGGACCGAATAGGCTACGTGTCCTGTTCCTGCAACGAAAGTGAACAGATACGTCACAATCGGGCTGAGGATCGTGACATGCGAAGGGTTTTTGCGTAGCAACTTTTCGGCTAATTTTACCATGTAGTCGAGTCCTCCGGCTGCTTGCATACAGGAGGCTGCCGAAATAACAGCAGCAATCATCAACATCACATCAATAGGAGGCGCAGTCGGTTGCAGACCGAATACGAAAGTAAGTATCGCTAATCCGACACCTCCCATTACTCCTAATCCGATGCCGCCCAGGCGAGCTCCGATAATAATAGCTGTTAGTACAAATGCTAATTGTAAAATCATATCTTTCTTTTTTAAGGTCGGGTAAAGATAACAGAAATCTGCTAATATGATAAAACAACAAAAAATAAGTTGAATAGTTTTCGCATATTTATTAAAACAATAAGAGCCGGGTTTGGTTATTATAGCAGAAACTAATAAAACGTCATTGTTAAAAAAGAGATATTATGGAACAGAATTTATCAAAAGAAACCCGTACTGAAAGTGATTTGATAGGAAGTCGTGAAGTACCGGAGAGTGCTTTGTATGGTGTACAGACATTAAGAGGCATTGAGAATTTTCAGATCAGCAAATTTCATCTCAATGAATATCCTTTGTTCATAAATGCGCTTGCTATAACTAAAATGGGAGCAGCGGTTGCCAACTATGAACTTCATCTGCTGACCAAAGAACAAACAGATGTTATCCTGAAAGCATGTAAAGAAATTCTTGAAGGTAAGCATCACGAGCAGTTTCCGGTAGATATGATTCAGGGAGGTGCCGGAACTACTACCAATATGAATGCCAATGAGGTGATTGCCAACCGTGCCCTTGAGTTGATGGGGCATAAGCGGGGAGAGTATCAGTATTGCTCGCCCAATGATCATGTCAACCGTTCGCAATCTACCAATGATGCTTATCCTACAGCTATTCATATTGGTCTGTATTATACTCATCTCAAACTAATGAAACATTTTAATGAACTTATTGAAGCTTTCCAAAAGAAAGCCGGAGAGTTTGCACATATCATTAAAATGGGACGTACCCAGCTGGAAGATGCCGTACCGATGACTTTAGGGCAGACCTTCAATGGTTTTGCAAGTATTCTTCGGGATGAAATTAAAAATCTGGATTTTGCGGCTCAGGATTTCCTGACGGTAAATATGGGAGCTACTGCTATCGGAACCGGCATAACGGCTGAGCCTGGATATGCAGAAAAATGCATTGAAGCCTTGCGGAAAATAACCGGACTGGATATAAAACTGGCCGATGATCTGGTAGGGGCTACTTCGGATACTTCCTCTATGGTAGGGTATTCGTCAGCAATGCGACGTGTTGCCGTCAAAATGAATAAGATTTGTAATGACCTGCGTTTATTGGCTTCCGGTCCGCGTTGCGGATTGGGTGAGATTAACCTTCCCGCCATGCAACCCGGTTCGTCTATTATGCCGGGTAAGGTAAATCCGGTGATTCCTGAAGTAATGAATCAGGTAGCTTATAAAGTAATAGGTAATGATCTTTGTGTAGCCATGAGTGGTGAAGCTGCACAAATGGAGCTCAATGCTATGGAGCCAGTCATGGCACAGTGTTGCTTTGAATCAGCCGATCTGTTGATGAATGGATTTGATACTTTGCGTACTTTGTGCGTTAATGGTATCACGGCCAATGAAGAAACCTGCCGTCGTCATGTACACGATAGTATTGGTGTGGTTACTGCACTTAATCCGGTGATTGGTTACAAGAATTCTACGAAGATTGCCAAAGAGGCTCTTGAAACCGGAAAAGGTGTTTATGAACTGGTGTTGGAGCATGATATTCTCTCTAAGAAAGACCTCGATACTATTTTGAAACCGGAAAATATGATTAAACCGGTAAAGCTGGATATAAAGCCGAATAAATAAGGCTTTATACAGTAAACGAGAGTGTAGGTTATTCCATGTATAAGCAATAAGCTTTTCTGCAAATATGTAATAGCTTTTAAGGAGGTGGAGTAACTGATTTGAATAAGCAAAACATGGGGATGTTCTTCTATAAAACATCCCCATGTTGTTGTATAAAACATCCGGATGTTTTGATGAAGAACATCCGGGCGTTTTTGTAATAGGGTAGTACTGTTTATTGGTGCAGGAATAAGATATACAGTACATTATATCGGTATATATTTGAACAGAAAAAGTATATAGTCTATATGTATACATCTAAAAGAAGAGTCAACTGTTAATTTTCAAGACATTGCCATCACATCACATTATCAAATGATTTACTCCTTTCACACAATTTTTTTTCGGTTTTATAGTTCTTTATACTGATGAACCGGTTTCTTTTTATATGTATCCTCACTACCCTGGCTTTGTTCTCTTCTTTGAAAGTCAAGGCGCAGTTTGATGTGCACTTCACTCAATACTGGGATTTGAAGGGCTTTTATAACCCTGCGTGGGCAGGACAGACTGATAAACTCAATATTTCCGGTACATACTCTATGCAAATGATGAACTTCACCCATGCTCCGCGTAGTATGTATTTTGGTGCTGACATGCCTTTTTCGCTGTTCAATAAAAAGCATGGAGTAGGAGCGGGTTTTTTCAATGAGGGTATCGGACTCTTTAGAAATCAACGTGTCTGGCTGCAGTATTCTTATAAGCACCAAATACGGAAAGGAAGGTTGGGCATTGGTTTACAGGTGGGCTTTATCAATGTCTCCTTTGATCCTGCAAATATTTATCTCGGAGAAGACCAACAGGATGATCCGGCTTTTCCTACCCAGCAACAAAGTGGTATGGGGCTTGATTTGGGGATAGGTGGATTTTATTCGCATCCGAAATTTTATGTCGGTTTCTCTGGGCAACATTTAACCTCACCAACCGTAGAATTCGGGACACAAGAGAGCGGTACGACCAATGAATTTAAGGTTGATCCAATGCTTTATTTCACGGGAGGATACAATATTCAGACTCGTAATCCGTTAGTTTCCATACAACCATCGCTCTTATTACAGAGTAATTTAACTTCGGTAAGACTCGATATGACAGGTCGTGTATTATACACTTTTAACGAAAGAGTATTTGTTGGTGGGCTCACCTATTCGCCGGGAGTTTCTGTTACAATCAGTCTGGGAGCTACGATTCGTGGAGTAACAGTAGGATATGCTTACGAAGCTTATACCTCGAAGATTGGGATCGGAAACGGGAGCCATGATCTGGTAGTAAGTTATGCGATGGATATCAATTTATTTAAGAAAAGTAAGAATAAACATAAGAGTATACGAATCTTATAATTGTGAAGAAAAGAATGAGAAGTAAAAACTGTATAGCAGTGACGTTGCTGGTCGCTTTGCTTTCTTCGTGTATGGGACGCATGGTAGGAGGAGGCTCCGGCGCACCTGGCGGAGAGGTGACAGGTGTCAGTACTACGGCATGGAACGAACCCGCCCCTTATGGCATGGTGCTGATAAAACGAGGTTCTCTGAAGATGGGTCCCGAAGAACAGGATTCGCTTTGGGGTGCTCCCGTACCGACAAAAGAAATATCGGTGGAGTCTTTCTGGATGGATGAGACGGAGGTTTCCGTGGCCAAATACAAACAGTTTGTATACTGGGTGCGCGATTCTATTATTCGTGAACGTCTTGCTGATCCGGCATACGGAGGCAATGAACTTTATAAAATAGAAGAAGACCGGGAAGGCAATCCTATCAAACCTTATCTTAACTGGTCGAAACCTATTCCATGGAGAAAAGCCACAGAAGATGAGCAGATGGCTATCCAGAGTGTCTATAGGAAACATCCGGTGGATGGGACGATGATGCTGGACGCTTCACAAATGAACTATTACTATGAAGTTTATGACTATGTGGAGGCTGCTAAGCGCCGTAACCGTCTGAATCCTACGGAACGCAATAAGAATACAGATATTCCTGCCAATCCGGATGAGGTGATTATGATTTCTAAGGATACGGCTTACATTGATGATGACGGTCGTATTGTGAATCGTACGATTACGCGTCCGCTCTCCAGCGAATGGGATTTTCTGAACAGTTACATCATTAATATCTATCCCGATACAACGTGCTGGGTAAATGACTTCCCGAATGCGAACCATGAGTCATATATGCGTTTGTATTTCAATCATCCAAGTTATAATGACAATCCGATTGTGGGTATCAGCTGGGAACAGGCAAATGCTTTCTGTGTGTGGCGTACCAATTATTTGCTTGCCGGACTCAAGGGACAAGCCCGGTTCATACAGCGTTATCGCCTCCCGACAGAGGCCGAATGGGAATTTGCAGCACGCGGACGTGATGGCAATAAATACCCGTGGTCTGACGAAGAGACGAAAGATGAGAAGGGATGCTACAAAGCTAACTATAAACCCGGTAAGGGAGACTATACGAAAGACGGTAACCTGATTACTACCCGGGTAGGGGCATATTCACCCAATGTGAACGGACTTTATGATATGGCAGGTAATGTCTCTGAATGGACATCGACAGTATATACAGAGTCGGGCGTGATGTCAATGAGCGATGTCAATCCGGATTTGCGGTACAATGCTGCTATAGAAGATCCCTACAGGATGAAGAAGAAAGTGGTTCGTGGTGGTTCATGGAAAGATGTCAATGCATTTATCCGTTCGGATGCCCGAACTTCAGAATATCAAAACGAACAGCGTTCCTATATCGGTTTCCGATGCGTACGTACACAGGTTGGTTATAATAAGAAAGGAAGATAATTATGGCAAATAGAGATAATAAGAGAAGTCTGCGGCAGAAAATACAGGATTTTATGTCTACTCCCAAGGGACAGACAATCATGAACTACGCTTACAACTGGGGAGCATCGGTAGTAATCATGGGTACGCTCTTTAAATTAACTCACTTGCCGGGGGCCAACTTTATGTTGTTTGCCGGGATGGGTACTGAGGTATTGATATTCTTCCTTTCTGCTTTCGATCTTTCGGGTGTGAAGCGGAAAGAAGAGGATGCCGGAGAACCCATGGTAGTGGGTGCTATGCCTGCTGGTGCAGTGGTTACCGGTGATACTTTACCCCAACAGGGAGTAATGCCGATGAATGCCGGTGCTATGGCCGGAGGGAATGTAGCTGCAGCCGGAGGAAGTCCTTCGATAGTAGTGGTACAAGGTGGTGCGCCTGTACAGGCAGGTGCTCCGGTGTCACCTGTTCAGTCTGTTGCTGATCCGGTGAATAATGCACCTGTTACTCCGGAGATGGAAGAAGCTACTACTGCTTATCTGGAGCAGTTGAAGGCGATGACTGAAATGCTTTCCCGTTGTACGGAACAGGCACAGACTATTTCTCAGGATACGGAACAAATGAATCTGTTGAGTAAAAACCTTGCAGGTATCAATGCTATTTACGAAATGCAGTTGCGTAGTGTAAGTACACAGATAGGAACCATTGACCAGGTACATGAACAAACTCGCAGAATGGCCCGTCAGATTGAAGAACTCAACGAAGTGTATGCCCGTATGTTGCAGGCTATGACTTCAAAATAAAAAAGAATAATTATGAGCTTTGGATCACAGACACCGCGCCAGAAGATGATAAACCTTATGTATATCGTTCTTATGGCATTGCTGGCACTCAACGTCTCCTCGGATGTGTTGCGTGGCTTTACCCTTGTGGATGAAAGTCTGACGCGTACTACATCCAATTCCTCCGAACAGAACCGTTCACTGTACAATGCATTGGCGGAGTCTATGGAGAAAAACCCTGAAAAGGTGGGGCCGTGGTATGATAAAGCAATGCATGTAAAGCGGATGTCCGACTCACTCTATGTTTTCGTGGGAGACCTGAAAGCGAAGATTAATGAATCAAGTCAGGAAGACCTGGAAGCAGCTTCTTATGTGATGTTTTCCCCCCGTACGGGTAAAGGAAAAGAATTGGCTTCGTGGATCAGTAAATATAAAACCGAAATTCTGGCACAGATAGAAGATCCGGTACAGAAGAAAATCATCAGCGATAACCTTACGCTGAACATTCCCCGTCTTTTTGAAGGTACTCCGGTGGCTGCTGCAGCTACTCTGCTTACAAAATTGCAGAGCGATATACGTTATGCTGAAGGTGAAGTATTACATACGCTGACAAAAGACATTGATGTACATGATGTGCGTGTGAATCAGATTAATGCTTACGTGATTCCCAGTTCGCAGAATGTGGTGCGTGGTGGCAAATTGAGTGCACAGATTATTCTGGCAGCAGTAGACTCTACCCAACGTCCTGCTATCTACATTGGTGACAAACAATTGCCCGAAGATGCTCATGGATTTTATGAGACGGTTTGTAATACTACCGGTGAGTTTACTCTTCAGGGATATATGGAATTGAACCGGGGGAATGGCGATATATTGCGTCGTGATTTCTCTCAGAAATATAATGTGGTAGAACCTTCTGCTACTGTTTCTGCTACTTTGATGAATGTGTTGTATGCCGGATATGACAACCCGATCAGTATTTCTGTACCGGGGGTTCCCAGCGGACAGGTACAGGCGAGTATTGCAAACGGCAATGGAACACTGCAACGGGTAGGCGGTGGCTATGTGGCACGCCCTACAGCTATCGGAAAAGAGGCCGTGATACGTGTTACGGCAACAGTAGATGGACGTACACAGGTTATGGGCGATTATTCGTACCGGGTGCGCCAATTGCCCGATCCTTCTCCGTTTATAGAGTATAAGGATGCCAATGGTAATATGAAACGTTATCGCGGCGGAAGTGGTTTGCCAAAAGCTGTGCTGATGAATACGGACGGTATTATTGCTGCCATTGATGATGGATTGCTGAATATTAATTTCCAGGTATTAGGCTTCGAAACTACTTTCTTTGATAATATGGGTAATGCTGTACCGGAAGTTTCATCCGGTGCCAGTTTCTCGTCCCGGCAGAAAGATATGTTCCGTCGCTTGTCACGTGGAAAACGCTTTTATATCTCACGGGTACGTGCTAAAGGGCCGGACGGTGTAGAACGTTCATTGCCAACGACACTGGAAGTGATAGTGAATTAATAACGAATTACAAATTACGAGTTACGAATGATGAAACGTAAAATTATTATAGCTGTTGGAGTTACCATGTTGTTAGGGATACTTCCCACATGGGCACAACCGAAGGCCCGCGCTGCTCAGGAAGAGAATAAGAGTGCCAACGAACTCTCTGTCCGTGCTCAGACCAGATATCCTGGTTCCAAATCACTTCCGCAAGATGTGGTATGGACACGTGAGATTTATCGTACATTGGATATGACGAAAGAAGAGAACGGAGCACTTTATTATCCGGTAGAACCAATGGGAGACAGAATGAATCTTTTCTCGTTGATCTTTAAATTGTTGGGGCAAAAGAAGATTCCGGCGTATGAATATACGTTGGATGGCACAGAGCGATTGACAGCTGATAATGAGATCAAGTTCAAGGATGTGCTTGACCGTTTCAGCATCTATTACGAACAGAGAAAACTGAAAGATCGTCGGGATAGCGTATTGGTTATAGAAAACAGTGATATACCTTCTGGTGATATATTGAGTTATTTTGTGAAGGAAGTGTGGTATTTTGACCAGCGTTCTTCTACTTACGGTTCGGTGATAACAGCTCTTTGTCCGGTATATCATCGCTCAGAAGATTTTAGTTCGGAACGGGTAAAATTACCTATGTTCTGGGTGAACTATAAAGATATTGCTCCTTATTTGAATGGAGCTATGGTGATGGCCAGCAACTTTAATAATGTGGCCAACCGTAGTATGGATGATTTCTTTGTTACCCGTCAATATAACGGGGAGATCTATAAAACTACCAATTTACAGAATCGTCCTTTGGCCGAATATTGTAAGACCGATAGTGCAATGATGAAGGAGCAGAAGAGGATAGAAACAGAACTGGCCAGTTTTGAAAAACATTTGTATGGATCGGATACACTTTCTACAGTTGCCAAACCAGCTATCAAAGAAAAAGTTTCTGCGAAGAAAACTGCAAAAGCGGCTGCCGAAGAGGCAGCAGTGGAGCAGGAAGCTACTGCTCAACCTGAGGAAACTGTAAAAACGAATTCAAAAAAGAAAGGGCGTGAAAAAACGACAAGCACTTCCAGCGCTCGTCAAGGCTCTAAACGTGAGGCGGCTGCTCCTAAAGCTTCGGTTCGCAGACAAAGACGATGAACAAAATAGTCCTAATTTGTGTTTTTTAATTTTAAATACATATCTTTGTCCCGAATTTTAAACACAATTTGATTATGAAAAGAATTATAAGTGTATTATTGGTAGCTGTATGTATAGGTATGGCTATGCCTGCCCAGGCACAACTTAAGTGGGGTGTTAAAGGTGGTGTGAATGTTGCAAAAGTGACTTTTGATGATAAACTTCTGAAATCAGATAATATGGCAGGTTTCTTTATCGGTCCCATGGCTGAATTTACAATTCCTGTTGTAGGACTGGGAATCGACGGTTCGCTGTTGTTCTCTCAGAAAGGTATTAAGGCTGATAACGACGCTGTAAAGCAATATGGATTGGATATTCCTGTGAATCTGAAGTATAATATAGGTTTGGGAAGTTTGCTGGGAATTTATCTCGCTGCAGGTCCTGATTTTTATTTTGATTTCAAAGGCAATGAAAATGGTTATGACAAGAGACGTGCAATGGTAGGTGTCAATGTAGGTGCCGGCTTGAAGTTAATTAAGCATTTGCAGATAGGTTTTAACTATAACATTCCTTTAGGAAAATCAGGTGATGTAACATGGAAAGATGGTTTTGATAGTGTCTTTAAAGCAGATAGTTATAAAACCAAGACTTGGCAGATTTCTGCTGCTTATCTTTTCTAAAATAGCTATTATTATATAACGCGGATTAACGCAAATTTACGCAGATAGTATGTTTAATCTGTGTAAATTTGCGTTAATCCGCGTTTTTGTTTAAAGTAGTCAATTGAGCCCTTTAACTCACTTTTCATACGTTTCTCTGCTTTGTATCTCTGCTCCAAAGCGGAGATAAACTGCATCTTGGCATAAAAAAGGAACGGGTTCATTTTATTCTGCTCCCGGTTTGCATTATCTTTGTCCTCGTAATGAAAAAATATGTTGATGTCATATTGCCACTGCCGCTTCCCCGGAGCTTTACGTATTCTCTCCCCGATGAGGGTGCGGAAAATATTCAGCCGGGGTGTCGGGTTGTGGTTCCTTTCGGACGGAAGAAGTTTTATACAGCTATTGTTTGTAATGTACATTTTTATGCCCCCGTTGAGTATGAAGTAAAAGAAATATCTGCTATACTTGATACTGATCCTGTTTTACTGCCGGTACAGTTTAAATTTTGGGAATGGTTGGCGGATTACTATCTCTGTACACAGGGAGATGTGTACAAAGCTGCTCTGCCCTCAGGGCTTAAACTCGAGAGTGAGACGATTGTAGAGTATAATCCGGATTTTGAGGCAGAAGGACGTTTGTCTGAGAAAGAACAACTCATCCTTGATTTATTGTCTAAAGAACCAGAGCAATGCGTCACCAAGCTGGAGAAGGAGAGTGGTATTAAAAACATTCTTACTGTTATTAAATCCTTGCTTGATAAAGAGGCTCTTTTTGTGAAGGAGGAACTTCGGCGAACCTATAAACCCAAAATCGAGGTTCGTGTTCGTCTGGCAGGTGTTCCCGATGAAAGACGCCTGCATATTCTGTTTGACATTCTCTCCCGGGCGCCCAAGCAGTTGGCTTTGTTGATGAAATATGTAGAACTTTCGGGGGTGTTAGGCAATACCCCTGTGAGGGAGGTGTCTAAGAAAGAATTGCTGGAACGTGCCGGTGTTTCTCCCGCTGTGTTGAATGGATTGGTGGAGAAGAAGATTTTTGAGGTGTATTCTTGTGAAATCGGGCGTTTAAATGTTCAGGTCAACAATGTGGTATCTCTCAATCCGTTGAATGAACACCAACAGCGTGCACATGATGAGATAACAGAGCAGTTTCGTGATAAGAATGTCTGTTTGCTGCATG
This sequence comes from Bacteroides mucinivorans, assembly GCF_034654355.2. Classification (NCBI taxonomy): domain Bacteria; kingdom Pseudomonadati; phylum Bacteroidota; class Bacteroidia; order Bacteroidales; family Bacteroidaceae; genus Bacteroides; species Bacteroides mucinivorans. The sequence continues at coordinate 634,222 of NZ_CP178179.1, forward strand.
GTGTTACTTCCAGTGGAAAGACAGAAGTATATATTCATTTGATTAATGAAATGATCCGGCAGGGAAAACAGGTTCTTTATCTGTTGCCGGAAATAGCACTTACTACTCAGATTACCGAACGCTTGAAACGGGTATTTGGTGCTCGTTTGGGGATTTACCATTCAAAGTTTCCGGATGCGGAACGTGTGGAAATCTGGCAAAAGCAATTGGGTAATGAAGGATACGATATTATATTGGGAGTACGTTCTTCGGTTTTTCTTCCGTTTCGGAACCTTGGCTTGGTGATAGTGGATGAGGAACATGAGAATACCTATAAGCAACAAGACCCTGCACCTCGTTACCATGCCCGTAATGCGGCAATTGTCTTGTCTTCTTTGTATGGTGCGAAAGTTTTATTGGGTACTGCTACTCCTTCAGTGGAAACCTGGTATAATGCTACTACCGGCAAATACGGTTTGGTTGAGTTGAAAGAGCGATACAAAGAAATCAGGTTGCCGGAGATTATTCCCGTTGATATAAAGGAGCTGCATCGTAAGAAGCGGATGGTAGGGCAATTCTCTCCGTTGCTTCTTCAATACATACGTGAGGCACTGGAGCAAAAAGAGCAGGTTATTCTCTTTCAGAACCGTCGTGGGTTTGCTCCGATGATTGAATGCCGCACTTGTGGGTGGGTACCTAAATGCAAGAATTGTGATGTCAGTCTGACTTATCATAAGGGTATCAACCAGTTGACTTGCCATTATTGTGGGTATACTTATCAGTTGCCCCGTTCCTGTCCTGCCTGTGACGGAACAGAGCTGGTTAATAGAGGATTTGGTACAGAGAAAATAGAAGATGATATAAAAATAGCTTTTCCTCAGGCGGCTGTGGCGCGTATGGATTTGGATACCACTCGTACCCGCTCTGCTTATGAAAAGATTATTGCCGACTTTGAACAGGGAAAAACGGATATTCTTATCGGTACACAGATGGTGTCCAAGGGATTGGATTTTGATCATGTCAGTGTGGTGGGAATTCTGAATGCGGATACCATGTTGAATTATCCGGATTTTCGTTCCTATGAACGGGCCTTTCAGTTGATGGCGCAAGTATCCGGACGTGCCGGAAGAAGAAATAAGCAAGGCCGTGTTGTATTGCAGACCAAAAGTATAGATCATCCTATTATCTCACAGGTGATGGCGAATGATTATGAACAAATGGTAAACGGGCAGCTTGCCGAAAGACAGATGTTCCATTATCCTCCTTATTACCGGTTGGTCTATGTATACCTGAAAAACCGGAATGAAGCAATGCTGGAACAAACGGCTGATGTAATGGCAGGAAAACTGCGTTCGGTATTCGGGGCACGGGTGTTAGGTCCGGATAAACCTCCGGTAGGACGTATTCAGACTTTTTTTATAAAGAAGATCGTTGTGAAGATAGAGTATAATGCTCCTATGAGCCGTGCGCGGGAGTTACTCCTGCAAGTACAGCGTGAAATGATTGAAGATGAGCGTTTCAAATCATTGATAGTGTACTACGATGTCGATCCTATGTAGATTTATATATTTATTTACCCTTAGAATAGAAACTATGAAGCGAATTACGGTATTTTTATTTTCTTGTATGTTGGGCACGGGAATCTCCTTTGCTCAGCAAGGAACAACCCAGTGTGGGGTGCCAACCGGACAAGCTCCTTACCCGGTGAACTCTTATATAGAGTTGCCGGACCCGGTGCAGCCCTCGGCGCAGGAATGGGCTGCGGTTAAATCTCCGCATACTTCCTGGGGAACCACAGATGTACGTTATGCAAAACATGTTGTGCCGGGGTTAAAACAGCAAAACACCCTTCGGTTACGTGCCTGGCGTGGCGAAAGAGTAAATGCGCAGGCCGTTGTATGGACGGGTAGCGAGGTAAAAGAGTTGAATTGCAGCCTCACTGATTTGAAAAATAACAAAGGTGACCTGATTCCTGCTGATGCCTGTAACCTTGGCTTTGTCCGTTATGTAATGACGGATGAACTGAATAAGGATAAGAAAGGTGGTTGCGGATATCGTCCCGATCATTCTTTATTTGATTCTTTGTTGGTGGCAGATCCAATAGATCATACCATACAGGATATGCAACTTCTGCCAATGACTACACAACCTGTTTGGGTAAAATGTCAGGTACCGCAATCGGTAGCTCCCGGAGTTTATAAAGGAGATTTACTGATTAAAGATGGTGAGCAATTGTTGGGTAAGCTTCGGTTAGAAATTCAGGTGTCCAACCGGGTATTGCCTGTTCCTTCCCAGTGGGCTTACCATCTCGATCTTTGGCAAAATCCGTTTGCTGTGGCCCGTTATTATCAGGTACCGCTTTGGAGTCAGGAACATCTGGATGTCATGCGGCCGTTGATGAAAATGTTGGCAGATGCCGGGCAGAAGATTATTACCGCCAGTATAATGCACAAACCCTGGAACGGACAGACAGAAGATTTTTTTGAAACGATGGTGACCTGGATGAAAAAGGCAGATGGTACCTGGAGCTTTGATTATACAGTGTTCGACCGCTGGGTAGAGTTTATGATGAGTACGGGGATCAACCGGCAGATAAATTGTTATTCAATGGTGCCTTGGGAACTCTCATTTCAATATTTTGACCAGGCTTCCAATACGCTGCAAGCGGTGAAGACGGTTCCCGGAGATAAAGAGTACGAAGAGATGTGGGTGGCTATGTTATCCTCCTTTTCGAAGCATTTACGGGAAAAAGGATGGTTTGATATTTGCACGATTGCTATGGATGAACGTCCGATGGACGTGATGCAAAAGACATTGGCAGTGATTCGCAAAGCCGATCCGGAGTTCAAAGTGTCTTTGGCAGGTAATTATCATGCAGAGATTGAACCGGCTCTTTATGATTACTGCATCAGTATCGGACAGGAGTTTCCGGTGGATGTGCGTATGCGTCGCGCTTCGGAGAATAAACCGACCACTTATTATACCTCTTGTGCTGAGGCTTATCCCAATACATTTACCTTTTCTGATCCGGCTGAGGCTGCCTGGATGAGCTTCTATTCAGCACAGAAACATTTGAATGGTTATCTGCGTTGGGCATACAATAGCTGGCCGCTCGAACCTTTGCTCGATTCCCGTTTCCGTACCTGGGCAGGTGGTGATACGTATCTGGTATATCCCGGTGCGCGTAGTTCCATCCGGTTCGAAAAGTTGATTGAAGGGATTCAGGCGCATGAAAAGATAACTCTGCTCCGTAAAGAATTTCTGGAGAAAGGTAACAAAGCAGGCTGGAAAAAGATAGAGAAGATGTTGTCTGCTTTCCGTCTGGCTGATTTTCCGGAGACACCAGCTGCTGTAACTGTAAATAGGGCGAATGAGATTTTGAACTCATTGTAGTGTGAGAAAGAACCCCTTATTATAAATTGGATTGAATTAATGAAGAAGATATTGTTTGTTTGCCTCGGTAATATATGCCGTTCCTCTACAGCCGAAGGAGTGATGTTGCATCTTCTGAAAGAAGCTGGGCTGGAAGAGGAGTTTGTGATAGACTCTGCCGGTATTTTATCTTATCATCAGGGAGAGTTGCCGGATAGCCGGATGCGTGCTCATGCCGCCCGTCGTGGTTACAATCTGGTTCACCGTTCCCGTCCGGTACGTACTGAAGATTTTTATAATTTCGATCTTATAATCGGAATGGACGACCGGAACATTGATGATTTGAACGAGCGTGCCCCGGGCCCGGAAGAGCAGAAGAAAATTCATCGCATGACGGAATATTGTACCCGTATTCCTGCCGATCACGTCCCTGATCCGTATTATGGAGGTGCTGAAGGTTTTGAGTATGTGATTGATGTTCTTGAAGATGCCTGTAGCGGGTTACTGAATAATCTACGGTAGAATATACTTAGTGTACTTTTGCATTTGTAGTGCTTATCGGTTAAAAGAAGAGCCATCTTCAACCTGTCCGACAGATTGAAGATGGCTCTCTTTATGATTAGAAGCTATAAACTTCTTTTATTTCTCTTCAGCCCACTCTTTGGCTCCCTGTTCTTTCAGTTTTTCTGTGAAAGCTTTGGCCTTTTCCATAGTGGCAGCTTCGTCTTCAGGGCTGGCATAAGCGTGTTTATAACCTTGTACTTTATTCCATTCGCCACGGGTAAAGTCAGGGAAAGCAACTGCAGCACAATTGTTATCCATAGACAATTCTCCCAGTTCTGCCAGGCAACACCATTCTGCCATATCATATACATCCATATCCAGTGGCAAGCCATTTTGCAGACAGTATACCAGACGGCTGTCCATGATGAAGTCCATACCGCCATGTCCGCCTACTTCTTTAGCCATTTCACCATATTTTTTCAGAATAGGGTGCTGGTATTTCTCTACTAAAGCGTTCATCTCATCTTTGGGCAGGAAGCTATGAGAGCTAAGGTCGTCCACTTTGGGTTCTACTCCCGAAGCACTCATTTGCTTAGCATCCAGTGCATAACCCTGTACCGGGTATTTGTTAGCAAAGCCTTTGGTTCCTGTAAGCTGATATAAACGGTTGTAAGGTTGCGGAGTCATTACATTGTGCTGTATTTCGATCACTTTTCCATTCTCTGTACGAATGAGTGTTGTAGTGTGGTCACCATTGCGGAAGTTGTTGCAGGCCTCACCGGTTCTTTCTTCTACCAGTGCTTTGCCTACTGCCGATTTGGTATCCATGGCAACCAATGTCTTCATACGGTCTCCACGGTGTATATCCAGTGCCTGAGCTACAGGGCCAAGGCCATGAGTAGCGTATACATCGCCCCGGTGTTTCATATTGTAGTCCAGGCGCCAGCCTAACTTGTCAGCTTCTCCGTTCTTCCAATAATGATCCCAGAATGGCTCCAGATTATGAATATAAGCACCTTGGGCACGAAGTACTTCTCCGAATACTCCTTGTTGAGCCATATTCAATGTATTCATTTCAAACCAGTCATAACAGCAGTTTTCCAGAATCATGCAGTGTTTGCGTGTCTTTTCTGACATGTCGATCAATGCCCAGCACTCTTCCAGGTTCATAGCCGAAGGAACTTCAATGGCTACATTCTTACCATTTTCCATAGCACAGATAGCAACCGGGAAGTGATGTAACCAATCGGTAGCAATATAAACCAGGTCTATATCGTCACGTTTACACAACTCTTCGTATCCTTTTTCACCCGAGTAAACAGCCGCTTTAGGCATAGAAGCTTTTTTCAGATACTGCTGGCATTTTTCAGCACGTTCCTGTTCGTAATCACAAAGGGCTACAATCTGTGTACCCGGAATGTGGGTGAAACGCTCTACTGCACCAGGGCCACGCATGCCCAATCCTACAAAACCAACGCGAACGACATCCATTTTCGGAGTAGTCAGCCCGACTACACTGGTCTGTCCTGCGGGACGTTCCGGGGTTTCCACTACGATGGTTCCTTTATCCCAGCTCCAGTGGGTTCCTTTATCCGATACTTGTACGGATGGTGACTGGGCAGAGCATGCGGCAAAAGCTACACAAACACCCAATAATAAAAACTTTAATCCTTTCATGATATATAATTTATAGTTTAAAAATGTGGCAAAACAAGTTTGATACTTTGTGTATTACCAACCGGCGTGTACACTTTTATTAACATAGGAGTCTGCTTCCCGTTTTTTCTCACCGGTATAGTTCCATTCAATTTCGTCTTTATATTCTTTACCTTTATACTGGACAATAGCTGTTAATGTATTCTTGCCATTATTCAGGGTTACTTCATCAAAGACGTAATGTACGTCTGTATATCCTTTTCGTATACCATTCAACTCTTGGCCGTTAAGATATACTTTCGGAGTACCTATATTGGAATATATAGTAACTGAAGTTACTTTCTTCTCGCGTTCGGTGTTTCTGCGTTGTGTAAGATACAACACCGGATCTTTACTCCAATTAGCTTTGTACCAAAAGTAAGAATCTTTTTTTATTTTCCGGTCAAAAGTAACCAGTCCTTTTAAATTACGTGCAGGTACTCCGCCGCGTCCCCACATCGGGACAGCGAAATCAAACGTATTCCAAAGGTAAGATGCAATGATAGATGGATGCTCAGCTATCACACTCCACTGGTATTCGTGTGTTTTTGTCTGAAAGGTTTCCGGATAGAAAGGTTTGGTCCAGTTCAGGGCGTCTCCCAGATATTCGGTTTGATGTTCGATATTGGCATCTGCTCCGTATTCCGTAAGCATTAGCTTTTGCCAGGGATACTCTTTTTCCATATTTTCTATCCAGGGCTTAATATCCTGAACCTTCTTTTCGTACCAACCGAAATAACGGTTCATCCCCTGTATGTCGGCGTTTTGGTTTACAGGATGTTCTGCATGCCCATATCCGTTGACTGAGACTGTGTACCTGTCGGGATCTTCCGTTTTAGCCAAATCATGTAAGGCTTGTGTTAATGAAGCCGTATATTCATGTGGTTGGTATACTTCATTATGGAGTCCCCATACGTAAATGGAAGGATGGTTGAAACTCTGCCTGATCAGTTCGCGCAATTGCGTCTGTGCGTTTTCTGCTTCATAGCCGGTTACACGGTTAACGAAAGGTATTTCTGCCCAGATAATCAATCCAAGACTATCACAACGGGAATAGAGATAATCGGATTGTTGGTAATGGGCAAAACGAACGGTAGTAGCTCCTACATCCATGATAGTAGCCAGGTCAAAATCGTGTTGCTCATTTTTAAGAGCACTTCCCAGGCCCCACCAGTCCTGATGTCTTGTCACTCCATACATCGGATATTTCTCTCCGTTCAGATAGAAGCCTTTGCCGGCTATGATCTCGTATTTGCGTACTCCCAATGGCTGGGTCACTTCATCAATCACTTTACCATCGGCCAACAGACGGGAAACAACTTTGTATAAATAAGGGTCTTTGCGGCCTTGCCATAAATGAGGTTTCTTGAGTTTAAAAGTAGTGTAATAACTTTGAGTTCCTTGCGGAGTAAGCTCAATGGCTTGATCGTCAGAAGCTACTTTCTTTCCCTCCTGTGTGTAAATTGTATTTTGGAGTACCAAAGATTCCGGTTTCAGACTGCCATTGTCCAGTTTCACTTTTACGGTAATATCTGCCGATTGATGCGACACATTTTTTTGTGTGATATAGACACCGGGCGAAGCACAATCCATAACTGTTATGTTACTTTGTTCCGTAACGATCAGCCACACGGGGCGATACATACCTCCATATACTCCAAAAAGACTGTGATTGACCGGGATAACATCCGGGCGGGCTGTGTTGTCTGCTTTCACCAGTATCTCGTTATCTTCACCATATTTTAGAGCTGTTCCTATCTCTGTGGCGAAAGCGGAATATGCACCTTTGTGCGTACCCACCAGTTTCCCGTTTACATAAACTTCGGTACAAGTGCCCACTCCTTCAAATCGTAAGAATATTCGTTTGCCCTGCAAACTCTTGTCCGCATAATAGTTCTTTTTATAGTATCCTGTTCCTTCGTAAAAGGAGTTCACTTTCACCTGCATATCTTTAGCATTCCAGGTATGAGGAATTTCTACTTCCTCCCATTTAGAATTCCATTGGGAGACAACCTTTGCCGGTTCACTTGAAAAAGGGCCTTTTTTGAATAACCAGCCTTGATTGAAACTTATTGTCTCACGGGCGTGCAAGAGAGACGGGTAGCTACATAAGCAAGCGATGAGCAATAAATAGGTATAAATATGTTTCTTCACTGTATAGTATGATTATTAGTTTGCCATCTTGTAAATTTGACTGCCGGCCAATAAAAATGCACCGACTCCGTACACCTCGGTCATATCGCGGGTCACTTTACGCGGATCTGCTCCGATGGGTTGTACATAACCTAATTTGCCATCCGGTGCTACGGCATCCAACATGGCCTGCCAACCTTTTGTGATAACAGGCGCGAAGGTTTCTTTATCCAGCAATCCCTCGTTCACTCCATATGCCAAGGCATAGACAATAAAGCCGGTGGCACTGGTTTCGGGCGAAGGGTAAGAAGCGGGGTCGAGCAGGCTGGCATGCCAATATCCGTCCGGACTCTGTAACTCTGCTACACGCGTGCACAAAGTAACAAATAATTTTGCATAAAAGTCACGATTCTTGTCTTTTTTAGGGAGTGCCTGAAGTATTTCGGCAAGACCTCCAAGTACCCAACCGTTGCCACGTCCCCAGAAAACCTTCTTTCCGTTGGCTTCCTTTTTTCCGAAGTAGCGGCGGTCACGGTAAAATAAGTTTTCCTCTTTATCGAAAAGATAGTCGTAAGTAGCCTTGTATTCTTTATTCATGAACTTTATGTATTTTTTCTCTCCTGTGAGGGCGTAGAGTTTTGCATATACGGGAGGTGCCATGAAAAGGGCATCGCACCATGCCCAACGGTCCAGTGTCTCTAACTTTCTGTAATCCAGTTCCAGGGTCGTTTTTGCAGGATGTTCTACCACCCAGTTGGCGCGGGCCATTACCGGCATGATCATTTTTTCCTGTTTGTACTTCTTGTATAAGTCGATAAAGGGTTGTCCCACCGCAATGAAATCGGCGTGGTACATCCATTTCCCTACCTGGAAATGATTCTTCCGCCCTATCTTCAATAACCATTTGTAGTAGGTATCGTTACCGTCTTCCTGTTCAGCTATTTCTGCCCAGTCTATCATGCCCATGTAGAGGGCCGCGTGCGTCCAGTCCAGGTCGTCGTGCTCAGCTCCGTTGTTGGGATTGGCTATCTGCCAATCAGCTACTCTTTTCATCACTTCTTTGGTGGTTGCCTTTGTGAAAGGTACCTGTGCCGATGCTACAGTTCCGATCAGATAGGCAACAAGGACCATAAAACCTTTTTTCATGAAATTGATTTAATTAATGATTCTACTTTAACTGTGGGATTATCATTTAGTATTACTACCCACTTTCTTTTTAGACACTAAAAATGGCGTTTACCCTATGTTGGTATCTTCAATTTTCATTGATTCATTACTGATCGGACATGAACTGAACTCACCACAGAGTAGCACAGAGTTTCACAGAGTATTATTTATCTGATGAAACGCGGATTAACACAGCTTAAAAGACTGTAGTTATTTATCATACATTTGTTCCCTTTTGTGAAAATCTGCGTTTATGCGTTTCAAAAAAGATTTAAACTCTGTGGAACTCCGTGTTACTCTGTGGTGAAATACACTCAAAACCGTACAGTGACGAAGATTATGATCCTATCTTTTCGATGGAGGAAGTATCCGTAGACGGCATTGTTACCGTTGCCCGGTGTTGTACTTTGTCTTTCTCAGAAAGGAACGCTCCTTTCCCCGGTGTGTAGTCTTGTTTTAGATGTACATGTAAAACAGTACGACATGTGCATGTGGGACAGCACGACATGTGCATCTCATGCTGCTTTACATGTACATCTAAAACAAGACTACACACCGAGGCTTCATACGTTACTCTACGAGATAGAGCTTTATCAATACCGGAGAAAGAGACTGATAGCAATGACAAACGCCATTAAGCTCAAAACTGGATCTATTTACGATTAGACGATTTACGATGTACGATTGGAATTACTCTGTTTCTAGCATTGCTGAAAAACAGGCTTTTAAAAGGGTAACTTCAATCGTACATCGTCAATCGTCTAATCGTAAATAGATTCGATTCATTATTGATCAGTATAAGTATTTGATGACTTTCTTTTTACCACCATTCCGTAGAACTATCACATACAGTCCTTTGGGTAGATTATTATTTTGTATGATTGCTTTACAAGTGCGATTTCTCGATAACTCGTTAGCCACTTTGACTCCCTGTTCATTATAGATGGTAACTCTTGTTTCCGGGTAAGAAAGGAGATCTTCGTCCGTTTCTTCTTCCTCTATCCCCGTACCGCCTCCTTTTGTCAGCTTATACATTTCGGTAGCTGCCAGTAAAAAAGCTCCTACGCCGAAAGTAGCTGTCATATCTTTGGTTACATTCTTCGGGTCCTGCCCGATAGGTTGTACCCAGCCTAATTTTCCATTTTCGTGTATCGCTTCACACAATACATTCCATGCTTTTATTGCAGGTTCATACGCTTCCTGTTGTGTCAACAGCCCGTTGTTCAGTCCGTAAATCAGGGCATACGTAATGAGAGCCGTACAACTTGTTTCGGGTGCCGGATAGCTATCCGGGTCCAGTAAGCTGGCATGCCATGCTCCTTTTTCATCCTGCAATTTGATGAGACTTTGTGCCAATGAACGGAAGATACTTTCGTAATAACTTCTATATTCGGAATCCGCAGGCAGTGTTTTCAGAATATTGGTGATTCCGGCTATTGCCCAGCCGTTACCTCTGCCCCAAAATACCTTTTTGCCGTTGGCTTCCGTCTTGTTGAAATAGCTGTCGTCTCTATAAAATAGTTTTTCGGTTTTATCGAATAAGTAGTCGTAGGTTTTTCTGAACTCTTTGTCCATGAATTCAAAATAGCGGGTATCATTCTTTAAAACACTCATCCGGGCATACAAGGGAGGTGCCATAAACAGGGCATCACACCACGTCCATGCCTCCTTGTTCCGGTAACTCATAGAAGTATTACGGGTATCGGACATCACCCGTTCCATACGTTCCAGGGTTCCGGCAATCATCTTATCTTGTTTGTGTTTGCCATACATGGCAGCGAAGAACTGACCGATGCAGAACTCATCCGCATGATAAGGATAAATACCGTTCATCTTCCAGTTACTTTGGGTGCCGATACCGGACAACCACTCCCAATAGGCCCCGCTCTCTTCTTCTCTCAGTGTCGCCCACTCGGACAGGCCGATGTATAATACTGAATGTGCCCAGGAGGCTATGCCATTGTCGTGCAGGTTTCCTGAAGCCGAATAGCGGAAGTTATCTATCTGCCAGCTTGCCACCCGTTTCACTTGGCTTTCAACGTCTGTGTAGCTGGGAGGAGTATGGTTACCGTTGGCGACTGTTACATTACATCCTAAGGAGAGTAGGAGGAGCAGTCCTGATACATATATGCTTTTCTTCATAAATAGAGGGTGTTAGAGTATAAAAAAAATCCGCAACACCTCCTTTGGGGGAAGGAGGCTGTTGCGGACATCTGAAAAGAAGGAATTAATGTACTATAAACTTAGCTGTGGCTTTCTGACCGGCAGCTTTATCTGTCACATGCAGGATATAAATACCTTGTGACAGACTGTTGGTATCAATAGTTGTGGTATTACCTTGTGCCCGAACGCTACCTGTTGTATCATACAGTTTGAATTCGATGCCCTGAGTATTACCTGCGATGATCTGTACCTGTTCTCCTTGTTTCACCGGATTCGGATAAACTGATACGGCAAAGTCGCTGTTGCCGGCTTTTACTTCTGTAATGCCAGTCGGGTCACCGCTTTCCGGGATATCCATCAGTGTTTTCTTACCGATGTTAAAGTCAGAAACCTGGATGGTGCTGCTGTTCGTTTTGTCGTAATCTGTAATCGCTACTTTAATATAACGGAAAGATACTTTATTGGGCAGCAATATCTTGTTTTCGGCTACAGAAGTATCCAGGGTTATATTCTCCAGAACGGGAGTGAATTCATCCGCTTCATTGTTTTTGCCATAGAAAGATATGCGATTGGCTCTCAGACCTGTTGTAGTATTGCTATAATCACGGTGGCGATAAACGAAATATTCCATTTCCTGCGGAGTCTGCATATCAATCGTGAACGAAGGAATATAATCTGCCGGTGCTACGATACCAGAGAAAGTCTTTCCCGGTTTCACAAACAAGAAGGATGTTACGGTGCTGTCGTCAATCATATTCTTAGGATCGTCTCCTCCTACAGTTGCATCTGCCGGGCCTGCCAAAGAAGTAGTAATGGTCCATGCAGAACGGTCTGCCAAAACATCTCTACCGGTTGAGGCAGGTGTGTTTTCATTTACCACGAACTTCATAGAACGGCCTTGATAAGGAGCTTCACTCTGATAAGTAACAAGACGTCTGCCTTTCACTGCCGGAGTTTCGATGCCTAAGTTGATCGGGCTGCTACCATTTGTCGGATCGGAGATATATACTACTGTTTCTGCTTTATCGGCATCCTTCACCAATACTACGCAACCCGCGTCAGCTTCTACTGTCAAACCATGCTTGCTGAAACCTGCTGATTTGTAGAATACTAATCCGTACATTTTCAGCTCTTTGTGGTAAACAGCCTGTACAGAGTCAGTGTTGATGATAATCTCGATGTTATCGCTCTTATAAGCCTTTGCATCATCCTTGCTGATGCCCGGAACGATGATATAAGCATATGATCCGTCAGTTGGTTGAGTGCCATGGTTGAAAGATAAAGTAAAGACATTGTTCTTCACTGTTTCATCGGCATAGTTGGTGTTGATGTCATACCAGTTACCGGTTCTTTCACCTGCGTTCAGTTGCAATTTGCCCTTCTGTGGGAAATAGTAACCTACGTTTCCGTGGAATGCCCAGTCCAGATTATCTTCGTAATTGTAATCTCCTGCCTGCAAGGTAGATTCGTTACCATTGGAAGAAATCACTACATCGCCATCCAGCAAACACTGGTTGACAGTTGTGTTCATCTGGAATTCAGAAGCAGACTTGATGCTGTTGCCCAGACAAACAATCTCTTTGTCGAAGAAGAACCATGCCTTATTAGCCGATGAATTTATATTAAATTCATTGTCTATGTACTTGTAAGCAGATACACTGCACAGGCTGTCTGTAACACCACCTGCAAATGCCGACTGTCCCATCTTGATATAGGTGCTGGCTTGCGGTATCTCTGTGAATTCCGGACAAGTTACACCAGGTACTTTTGCATAATTCCATACCGGGAAGATGTTATAGTATTCGTTTCCTTTTACCATGATTGCGGTAGATCCATCCGACATGAAGTATTGCTTGATACCTTCGCCGTTGTCCTTCAGATATTCATTGCGTGCCGTACGGGTAGAAACCAGGCGCAAGTCTACTGTATACTCCGGACGCTGGTGAAGTGTGTAGTCACCGCGGAAGAAATGTGTGCTTCGGGGTTCCAAACCATAAGACGGTTGTTGAGTTCCATTGATACGTGCGATGGTTTTCTCATATTTATCGGTATTGGCAGGATCTAATGCGATCATGCGTTCGATGATACCTGTTCCCTTCTTGGTTGCACCGGGGCGGGTAGAAGAACGGCCGATTACGTTATATGACATATATCCACCACGAATGGTACCTATGTACGTATTTACCAGACTGCTCAGGATGTCCAGCTGTTGTCCGGTTACTGTAAAACGAGTGCCGGCTGCATAGCTGCAAGCTTTGGTGATACCATCCAGGAATACATCGCCGTATGCGCCGATATGTAATTGGTGTCCGTGTTGAGCAAATGAGTTATCATACTGGATACCTTCTGCACCAGTAGTATATTCAATGGTAGAGTAGATCTGATCCATTGCTTCACGCATCAGGTTGTCATCTTCTGTCAAGCAAGCGCGATACATCCAGTGCAAAGCTACGTCTACACGGTTTGCTCCTGTCTGAGAGCTGGGGCTTCCGCCTTTATTTTTCAAACGGGCGATAGATTTATTGAACAGATCTTCAGAGATTTTCTCTTTGCCTAAGTTCTGCATAATAATCAGGTATTGTCCCATACGTTGCGGTTCACCGATTTGATTCTGATACCAGTTGTTGGAACTTGGTTGTTTGCTATGCCAGTAGGTAAGCATTAAATCCATCTTAGCTTTCAGCTCATCGTTGCCATAATACTTGCTTTCGGTTTGGGTATAAGCCAATCCCATGGCGAGCAATCTGTCAAGATGTTGCATTGGCGGCCAGTCCGTGCGAGCGTCAGATGCATAGTCTATATCAGGGAATGAACCGTCGTCTTGCAATTGTGTCAGATAAGAAGCTACGTTTTTATCGAGTTGGTCAATAGTGGAGATTTTACTTGCAACAACATCTGTAATAATACGATTGATGAAAGTCTTATAGACAGATTCTCCCAATACTGTAACCTTGCAAGTGGTACTTACAGAAGCATTGTTCTTCAATTTGGCTGTGATTGTTGCCTCACCGGTAGCTTTACAAAGCACTTTACCATCTGCGGTAATTTCTACCACTCCCGTATTGCTTGATTCGAGCGTATACTCTTTGTCTGTAGCGAATAGCGGAGCAAATCTTACGTCAAGGTTCGTCGTTTCGTTGGCTACGAATTCATAAGAGTCCTGTCCAAAGAAGATTCCAGTAGTTGCTACTCCTTCTCCGGCACAGGAGATGGAAGTTTTATAGTTAGTAGGATTGTCATACATACCCTGCATCCAGAATACATCAGCAGGAGCATCTTTAATGGCTATCGGGCGGATATTCAGTTCACCTGCAGGAGTTCCCGAAGTAATGACCTCCTTCTCTGTCCAGGTAGCACCATTATCTGTGGTTTCGTAACGGTAGATTTCAAAAGCACCTTCCGCTGCCTTCTTTGACAGGTAAACAGTATTCAAATCATTTGCTCCGAAGCAGATACCTCCGGCTTGGTAAGATTTGGCTTTAAAAGTATTTCCCTCAACCGCTTTGTATTCGCTCATAGGAACTCCGTCTCCGGTGGTAATTGCTGTACTTTCCCATGCAGTTCCATTCCAGCGGGCATAATAGTAGGTGTGTCCTGTTGTAGTACCATCTGCTGCGGCTGTGAAAGCATCGTACAATACTACCGGATTACCGTTGGCATCGAGTGCAATATCATATGCCCATACCTTGTTGGTATCCTCTCCTTTGGCAATAACATCCAGTTCACTACTTTTAGACTCGGTGACATTCATACCGGAGATCGCAGTGCCATCCGCCTTTTTGAATTCTAATTTGTCTCCTGCGGCATTTTTATTAATCTTCAGATAATGAACTGTGCTGTTTTTATAAGTCAGACCGGTGCCTAAGTGTGTAACAACCATGTGTATAGTGCCATCTGCAGCTTGGCAAGTACGCATTTGCGGAACTTCGTCGCGGTTTGCGTATACATTTCCGATATCAGAGCCGATAAATCCTGCTCTTGTTTTAACTGTAGGTAAATTTCCGGTTTTATCGGCTACATTTGCAAATAGAGAGTAACCTATATTGTTTTTTGAACGCCAGAATACGACCAGATCATTTCCCATCATGTGAGGAGTAGTGGAGCTGATTCCATATCCAGTCTGTTTTTGAGAACTGGACCACTCTGTAATGTCTTCCGCATTGGTGGAATACCAACTATAGAAGCCATTTTCTTTCTTATTGTCTGAACTGAAAAGTAGTAACTGCCCATTTCCTCTTACTGTAATAGCAGGAGACGAGAAATCATCCGAATAACCGGTAGATACAACCTTTTCTTTGGTTTCTCCTGTTGTGTGATCGTAAGACGCAACAACTAATGCCTTACTGGAACTAATCCAGGTAAAATAAGTTTTTCCGTTGTAATAAACGGCACTGGGCTGAGAGTTAAAAGACCATGCACCATCTTCTGTTAATGGCACGGTGACTTTCTCTGCTTGTACAGTAGTAGGCCCACCCATAAGCAGCAAGGCCCCTAATGAAAGAGTAGTAAGTAAGTGTTTCATAATAAGTTAAATTTATAAGAGAATTTAGAATGTCGTTAACAAACTTGTGTAAAGAGAATATCCTCTACGACCTGATGCCGGCCGACAAAAGAGACGCGAGGATATTCTGGTTAAATATTCATAGAGAGATAGATTTTTATAGTTTATTCATCAAACGAGATATCCAGCGGTTCTATATTGTTTTCTGAACCGGCATATCCAGGGGTTTGATTGATGTGTCCTTCTACATTGGTGGAGGTAGCTGTCAAAGCGATAGGCCAGCGTACATGATAGGGTGCTATAGTATATGTACGACCATTTTTAGCTGTTACCCCTTTGTTATAGAAATCCGTAACGGACATAATGTGATCATAGAAGAAATTGTCTGTCGTAAAGTTCTTCACTGAGTAAGTTTTACCATTATCTGCCTGAATACCTGTCTGTGCATAGATATAGGCGATACGTGTAAGCTCGCATTTACGTGGCTCTTCATAAAAGAGCTCACGGGCACGTTCGTCCAGGATCTGACGGATACTTACTTCACTTTGGTCTAAAGCTCTTGCACCGGCTCTTTGGCGGACCTCATTCAGGTCGGCAACTGCCAGATCCTTTTTATTTAACCAGGTATAAGCTTCTGCACGCAATAAATAAGTTTCTGCCAAACGGAATACATACCAGTCGGCCCATCCGCCACGCCACCATGATTCTTTTTGGTCTGCTATATTACTTTTGTAGTGAGGCCATCCTGCCCAGCAACGAATTGTATCGGATACTAATGATTTACCGTTATCGTCGTACATGCGCAAAGGCTGATCATACCATTTCTTGCCAACCAAAGCCGGATTGTTATACTTCAAATCGGTCATTTTTATCCAATTACCTTCTTTATGGCGGTAGTCTGTGTCGTCCAGTGTCCAAATCATACTTTGATGATACCAGGTAGAACGCAAGGTACATACACCACGTCCATATTGCAGCAAATAAGGATTCTTCTTTTCGTCATTATCCACAAATCCCTGTTCACCGTCAGGTGTCATAATCATACCTGCTGCTGAATACCACGGAAGTAACTGGCGTTTGATTTCCAAACCGGCAGCAGAACGTGCTTCTTTCATATCATAATCATCCAATACGATATAGAGTACCTCTTTGTTTTCCGGCAGGCGTTTGTTGGCCGATTGATGTAAATCCCATACCACATCTTTAGTAGCATCATTCTTATCTACTCCAAATCTTTCTTTCATCAAAGAATGCACCCCGTCATTTATTACTGCAGAAGCGCTTTTTACTGCATCATCAAATTCACCTAAAGCCAGGTTTATTTTGGTCAGTAAATGATAAGCAGCTGCTTGGCTCACTTGTCCGATATAAACATTGTTAGACATGTATTCCACTGTTCCGTCCAGATCGTTTTTTAGTTGACGCAAGATCGCTTCACGTTTGGTAGTGTAGAAGTCGTATCGAGGCACTGTGATTTCTTCGGTTATAAACGGAATATCGCCGTACTGATGTACCAAGCGGTAATAACGGAAAGCTCTATGGAAATACAACGTACCCAAAATTTCCTTTTTTTGTGCTTCCGATTCAAATTCCACATCTTCGGCACGTGTTATCAACGTATTGGCATCTTTAATTCCTTTATACAGGTAAGTCCAATAGTTATTAATCTGGCTGCCATTTCCTGTTAGAGTAGCGCTTGGGGTAATTTGAGTTATCAGATCCATTGGTGCATTTGAAGCATCGGTACGCGCATTGACTCCCATATCCGAGAAGAAATATTCAGATAAGATACATGGGTCTGCTGAACCTGAAGTAGGATAAAAATCGAAGTAACGAACGTCACGATTCAACATGTCAGCACCGGTTTTTATTCCTTCATATGAATTAAATGAATTTTCCGGTGTAAAGAATGATAAAGGTTTTGGATCCAACCAGTCCGAACAACTGCTGACCAACAGGGTAAATCCAAACATACCCGAAATGATTGTATTCTTATTTATTAGTTTCATAAATGTACAAGTTTTTATAAGGTTAAGTTGATACCAAAGTAAATAGTTCTCGGTATATTGGGGTTACCGGTTATCGTTTGGTTAGGAGTACCTGTAGGTACTTTCGATTGATATTCCGGGTCATATACTGGGAAACCTGTGATGTATCCTACGTTTTTCATTGTCAGATTCAAATTCAGAGCCTCGATTTTAGCACGTTTCAACATCTCTTTTGGGAAGGTATAACCTACCGTAATGTTATCCAGACGAAGGAATGAACTATTTTTATAGATCGAGTAGGAGATTCCACCCGGAGAAGTTGCTCTCAGACGCGGATAGTCATTAATAGGATTGTCAGGTGTCCAATATTGACGTTTAATAGAGTTTGTCACAGTCAAAAGTGCATTGTTGTTGGTAAAATAGTCAAGAGACTTTTTATGTCCCAGATAAGAGTACATACTGAATGATACATTCCAGTTTTTGAAGATAGTGAATTCATTGCGCATGTTCCAACGTACTTTCGGTGTTTCATTTCCCTGGAACACTTTGTCATCATTATCATATTTATAGTTTCCGTCAACATCCAGTATTTTGGGGTCTCCGGGGATTTGTTTATATTTAGCTGCTTCTTCAGCTTCGTCTTGTTGCCATACTCCTATAAACTTATATCCCCAGATTTCATCCAATGCATGTCCGATGAAATACTTGTTCTGGATATCATCTGCCTCTTTCTGTCCGATTACGTTGCCATTTTCATCTTTGATATCTTCCATGATACCATACAGATGATTGATTTTATTTTTGTTGTAAGCTAAGTTGAAAGTAGTACGCCACGTTAAATTGGCTGTACGGATATTAGTAGAACTCAAGGATAATTCTATACCCGTATTTTGTATTTCTCCGATATTGGCTTTCACACTACTGTAACCAATCAGACTTGGCAATTGACGATCGTTCAGCAAATCGGTTGTTTTTTTCTTATACACATCCACGCTTCCTGAGAGACGGCCGCCTAAGAAAGAGAAGTCTAATCCACCATTCCAGGATACGGTTGTTTCCCATTTCAGGTCACTGTTTGCCATGCGATAGCAATAGAACGTATTAATGTCGACCACTGAACCGGTAACGGGGTCAATATAGAAATATTTACGAGGATCCAGGTTCATTAGTGCATCATAAGTTCCAACGCTGCGATTACCATTCTTACCCCATGAGAAACGAAGTTTTCCATACTCAAACCAACTCGGTTTATTAAGGAATTTCTCTTCAGAGAATACCCAACCTAAAGCGACAGAGGGGAATACTGCATAAGGATTACTCATACCAAAAGCTGAATAACCGTCGCGACGAATTGTAGCTGTGACCATATAACGTTGGGCATATGCATAATGCAAACGTCCCATTAGAGCTGCGCCTGTACGATAGATATCATCCGCTTTTGTTACAGGGTCTGTGCCATAACCAATACCATGGAATCCCAGATTATCGCTGGGTTGATAATGTGAATTTTCCATTGTATTATTCCAACGTTGGAATTTTTCCCAGTTTACTAATCCCGTAAAGTCAAATGAGTGTTTACCAAATTCCTTATTCCATTTCAACATATTATCCCATTGCCAGTAGAAATCTGTGATATTCTGACGGGATGATTTTCCATTATCTGTAGAACTTGGATAATCGGCAGAGGTATGTTCCAACTTATTTGTCCATTCAAATCGTGGTGAATAAGTAGTTTGCAATGAGAAACCCAAAGGCAGATTAACTTTCAGATATATTGAAGAGTTAAGATTATATATATTATTAATTTTGCTTTTATATGCCTGTTCCAGCAGAGGGTTGATACCATTATTATTATCATTTGGATAATATTTCAAAGTTGTTCCGTCGTCTTCATACAGGCTTCCGTAGGGCGACAATGCATTATAGTAACCGGAGGTAGTTCCGATATATCCTTCATCACGTGCGGTAAATTGTGTATTTATACCGTAAGTAAGGAATGACTGTACTTTATTTTCCAGATTTACACGAGCACGAATTGCACTATATCCGGATCCACGTGTATTACTTTCGTTTTTCAGATAATTTAAAGAAGAATAGTAAGACATATCTTCTTTCTTACCGGAAATACTAACAGTATAGTCTTGTCGTAAAGCAGCTTTCTGATAAATCTGGTCTCTCCAGTCTACTGTCTTTCCAGCCATGTAATTCTCAATTTCTGTGCCGGTCATCTCCAAGCGGTTCAGCCATACTTCTGTTGGATTTCCTGATGCTCCGTCCATCCATTGGGCTAATTCGGTATTTGTCAGATTGGAAGGGTTATCATAGTAATTTGAAGGTTTACCTGATTGAGAGTAGATACTCTTTATCCCGTCTTGACGGAAATTTACAAAATCCTGTCCTGTATATACTTCTGGTACAGACGTAAGGAAAGAAGCTCCCCATGTTGCGTTAAAATTGATAGTTGGTTTTTTGCCACCACCTTTTTTAGTAGTAATCAATACAACGCCATTGGCCGCTTGTGCACCATATACAGCAGCTGAACTGGCATCCTTTAATACATCGATACGTTCAATATCGTTCGGATTAATATCAGTCATTTCTCCACTGTAGATTACTCCGTCTAAAACCAGCAAAGGATTTGTAGAAGCACCGATAGTTCCTTTTCCACGGATCATCATGGCACTATTACCTTTAGTATCAGTTTCCACTCCTACAGATAAACCGGACACTCCGGTACGAAGCATATCTTGAATTGTCTGGTGTTGTTCCTTTTCTAAATCGGCACCTTTCAATGAATTTACGGCACCTGTCAGGTCTTGTTTCTTCATTGTTCCATAACCTACTACAACTACCTCATCCAATACTTTTGAGTCTTCTTTCAGTTTCACCACCGATGTACGACCGGCTTTTACTACTTGTGTAGTATATCCAATATAAGAGACTTTCAAATCTGCGTTGTATGGAGCCGATAGGGTATAATTACCGTCTAAGTCGGTAATTACCCCATTAGTCGTTCCGTCTACTACCACATTGGCACCAATGATAGGTTCACCTGTTTCGTCCACCACTTTACCTTGAATGGTGACTGCTTGCCCCGGTTTTTTGATCTCTTTCTTAGGAAACAAAGCAATCTGTGTACTTGTTACTTCGAAATTTAAATCAGTCTTGGAAAACATTTTTTTCAAGGCAATAGAAATGGGTTCCTTATCAGCATGTAAACTAACTTTCTGTTGAAGATTAGTCTGTTTTGCATCATAAAAGAAGGTATATCCGCTTGCTTTCTCTATACGAGCCATAGCTTCGGATAGTGGTATGTTTGAGAAACTGATACTAATCTGCTTCTCCTTCGTTTGTGCTCCTAAATTAATACAAACGAACAGTAATAATAAAAATGCAAAGTGCTTTAAATTCATATTTTTTGAAATTATAAGTTAACTATGAAGTGCAATAAGAGCCTTGGCCTAAAAGATTTAAGCCTACTCATTCCCTTAATCATTGATTGAATATTCAAGGGTGGGCAATGGGTTGACACCACCCTTGAAGTTCACTGGAGGGGGATTTTCCTTCCGAGGTTATTTTTCAGGTGAATGGTCTTCGGGAGTATAGTCCATAAATTTCTTATTACCAATATTGAAATCTGAGATTTGGATTGTATTACCGCTATTACTCCATCCATCGTAAGTTAATTTGAAGTAACGGTAACTTACATTTTCCGGTAGATCGACAGTTACACTACTAATTGTAGCTGCAGTGGCTATCGGAGCTTCTTTTATAACTTCCGTATAGTTTTCTCCGTCATTACTTCCATAAACAGATACTTTTGTAACACGGAGGTTAGCGGTTGTATTTTGATAAGTACGGTGACGTAATACAAAGAAGTCGAAGTTTTGCGGAGTCTGCATGTCGATTACAAAGAAAACCGATTCATCTTTACCTATTGTAAGCTTTCCTGGTTTAACCAATGCCAGACAACTCTTTTCGTCGTCATCGATCAAACATTCGGGAGCGCCATTTATTACTCCGTCAGCAAAATAGTCATGAGAGGTAGTCACAGTCCAGTTGGCGCGATCCAGTAAGTTTGAGTGATCAATATCACGTACATAAATCTCACAAGTTGCACTTACATTGCTTCCATCTACGGCTTTTACAGTGATTGTAACATCTCCTAAAGCTTTGGTATACACTTCACCATACTCATTTACTTCTGCAATCATGGCGTCGGAAGATGAATAAACTACATCAGGAGTAGTTGCATTGTCTGGGTTTACAGTCACTATACCACCTAGATTGAAAGTAGATTCCACGCCCATATAGTACTTTTGATACTTCTCGGGAATGGTGATGGAGGTAACCGGATAAATACGTTTTTCCACTTTTACAAGGCAAGTAGTCCACATATCTGTATTGTTAACAGACCATACGGTTAGCACGGATTCACCTATTCCGGTAGCAGTAATCACGCCATTTTCATCAACGGTGAATACCTTGTCGTTTCCGGTAGTGTATCGGTATGTATATTCATCAGCATCTATCGCGCCTTCGGGCAATGTAGTGACTTTCGTATTCCAAGTGTCGCCTTCTATCAAAGAAATTACTTCATCCGGTACATCCGTTACCATCATGCGGTTCACTTTTATACCTGTGTTGTCATCTTTGTCATCGCAGGCTGCCATGCCTGACAGGAGTAAGACTCCTGTCAGCACCAATGCCAATTTATTAGTTATATATCTCAATGTTTTCATTATTATAAAAAATTTGATTCAGATTTTATTTTTTATACGATTCAAAGTTCTCATCAGTAATCAGGTATAAATTTTCCGGTGCTTTATTGTAACCCTTTGCCCGGATTTCCGCTTTCAGGTCGTCGATTTGTTTCTGGGTTACTGTGAAGTTCTTGTTACCGTAATCATTGAACGTTTTATCCACGGGACGGAGGAAACCCCATTTTTCAAAGAAATCCAGGAAGTCTACTTTGGCTCTGTTGCATACCTGACGAACAAAGTCTAATTGCAAGATACCTTGTGTATCAACTGAAGTATCCAGATCCGGGGTTGTGCGATAATGTTCATACAAATCGCGATAGAAGTCTTCTTGTCCCAATACATCCATGATGTAAAGCTTCAATTGCCAGAAAGGTACCAGTTTTACGTAATATTCATCAGATGCATTGTCCAGGCAGTGGGGCTGTTCAGCTTCAATAATACGTTGAATGGCTTCTTCGTAAACGGTCATACCCGGCTTATCTTGATCCATTAATCTGGAGCCTTTTCCGAATGCACCTCTGACGTAATTGGCATAGATATTATTGGTGACTTCAGTAGTACCTGTCCATTTCAATCCCGGACGAGTCTGGTTACTATGGCCAATCTCATGACCTAATACCCAAACACGGCTTTTCAATTCTGTAGTGGTACAGAATACTCCTTTGTAGCTTGGCAGGTAGGCTGTATGGTTGGCTGCTGAATATGGATTCTTGCTGTTGTATTCCACATGCAGGTACATGCGGTTACCAAATAGTTTATTGTATTTGAACAGTCCCATGAAATCCCATTCCAGACGAACGACTTCATCCATCAGATCCATTACTTCCAGGATCGGTGTATTGGCTTCTTTGTAATCGTTCACTGTCCAGGTAATGTGTACATATTTGCCCAAGACATCGATATCCTGATATTTGGCATTGCGCAATACTTCTTCAAATTCGGCTTGTGTTCCGGTCTGTGCATTAAAATAACCGTTTACTTTAGCGAATGGAAAGTGAATCTTCACTGTTTTGGCAGCAGCAGCCTGTTTGTCTGCTTCTGTTTCCAATACCAATGGGATTTTTTCGTCTGTCAGATTCTGGATATAAATCAAACCGCCGGATAATACTTTTACTGTATTTTGTCCTTCTTTTAATGCATAAGATTTGCTACTATTATAACCTAATGTCAAATCTTGTACCACCATAGAGATATTCTGACCTTTTGTATCACCAACAAGTACTGTTAGTTCTTCACCTTGTTCTACATAGATACCAGTAGGATTATCACGCAAACTATAAGTAGATGTTTTATTTACAGCTGCCATTACAGATGGATTCTGATACGGGCGATATTCGGCGACTCTGTATTCCGGGTTGTATGAACCATTCAACAAAGCAGTTGCCAGTTTTTTATATGTTTCGCCCGGCATTTTTCTGATATCAGTCTCGGTAATACCTTCACGCAATTCCGAACAAGTATTATCAGTAAATACCTTGGTATAATCATATTTGTTTGCACTTACGCGGAAGAATTCCATTTCAGCACAACTGATGCGGTTATTATGAGCGGCATTGATGACAAATCGTACTTGTTTCACATTCTTTACTGGCTCATCCAGATTTAGTATGGTAGCAGTCGTGTAATTTGTCTCCATTGTGCATTCTTTTACTTTCACAAATTCAGGATTTTCTTCTGTAGATACCCAAATTTCAAAGTCGTTGAATGCTCCGTATTTAGTACCGTTATCGGTACGGGGATGATAAATAATGTAATTCAATACCGTACAATCTTCCAATGTATAGGTGATGAGGAATGGCCAATTGGTATATGCACCGAATTTAGAATTGAAGTAACTGCTATAGTCACCGTCGAATGTATTTATAATGCCACGTGGCTCTTCAACGACTTCTTCGGTGGTAGCCTCTGCTGCACTTACCTTGATTTTAATGTCTTCTGAACCGGTAGAAGCTGCCTGACTTACAGGGATTTCTCTTCTTAGATCTCCGTAAGTAAGGGCGATAACTGTAGCGCGTGGTTCTTCATAGTAGTTAGGTTCAATGGTAACTTTCAGTAGATTATCTTTTATTTCCGGATAGCACCAATCTTTACCTTCACCTACAACAGAATATTGTATGTCAGTTAAAACTACATCGTCCGTAACTACAAGATAAACATCCTGATTTCCTCCACTGGCCGGGATATTTAATTCGAGAGGTAAGACTCTTATCCAACCTTCACGTCCCGGATCTGTGTCATCATCCTTACAAGATGTGAATAAGAGTACAAACAATACCAAAGCTATGTTCCATATACCTAATGAACAAAGCCTACATTTTTTCTTATAAATGTCAGTCATCGTTTTTTAAAAGATTAAAAAGGTTAATTAATGGCTTGTCG
Source organism: Bacteroides mucinivorans (assembly GCF_034654355.2). NCBI lineage: Bacteria > Pseudomonadati > Bacteroidota > Bacteroidia > Bacteroidales > Bacteroidaceae > Bacteroides > Bacteroides mucinivorans. The sequence continues at coordinate 658,866 of NZ_CP178179.1, forward strand.
TTTAAGGCTTTACTCGAGTTAGGCCTTTTCGGCAATCGGTTAATTTATTAATGAATTATTTTTTCTTGTCGATAGTTACTACATTTTCTTCGTCAAACGAATACTCTATCGGATGTATACGTGACATTATTCGCAAGATCTCTTCCAAAGGTTCATGACGTAACGTAAATGTGTATCTGAACTGATCTTTTATTTTAGGCGAAAGGTTGATTTTCACATTATACCATTTTGAAAGAAATAGGGAAATCTCTTCTAAATTTTTATTCCGGAATATGATCTGATCATTAGCCCAGGAAACCGCTAGATTTACATTCCCTTTTTCAATTTGTATTCCTTGATTGCGCTTATTATAAGTTGCTATTTCACCGGGACGTAACATTCGTTGCTCTTTTGCCGTTTCTAAAGAAACAGACCCTTTTTGTAAACTGACATAGATGTTATCTGACTCGGGAAAAGCCTCCACATTAAATTTAGTTCCATGCACCACAACTCTAACACCGTCCATTTGTACGATAAAGGGATTGTTTTTATCGTGAGTTACATCAAAATAGGCTTCCCCGGTTACATTTACCACTCTTTCTTTTACCTTAAAGTTGGTATTATAGCTTAATGATGTTTTGGAATGGGCCCAGGCAGTTGTTCCGTCAGGCAACACGATTTTTGATTTCCCTCCCCAATTGGTATAAGTTTGTTGAGCTACTTCCGGGCGTCCTACTTTTATGCCGAAATAAAAAGAGGCAGATGCAAATAAAACGGCCAGAATACAAGCTGCGGCTACATACTTACGCATGAAAATTATAGCTTTATGCTTGTTATCAGTAGTTTTATTACCTTCATCTTTGGGTTTGTTCAAGGACTCTGTTTGTTCTTTTTCATTCATACGGCGCATTAATTCATTCCAGCATGAATCTGTATCGACCGTATAACCAACAGCTTTGGCGCGTACCTGCTTCCAGACTTCCTGAAGTTCTTCAAAAAGTCCTTTATGTTCTGCAACAGACAACCATTTTTCAAAGAGTTGTTCGTCACTGGCAGTTAATTCGCCTTTTAATTTAGAGATAATTAAATCCCATGGGATGTTCCTTTTCATATACCGTTTTTAGCTGTTTACAATATAATGACACAAGAATCCGAACATACCCTTACTCACAAATACTTTTTTTTTAAAATTATTTTTTTGTATGTTTGTAAACCAAATCCAACTCTCCTTTATTATGAACGATATATTTCTGTTACGATTACTGAAATCTGGTGACAGACAGGCGTTTAAACTGCTGTTTGACACTTATTTTGAAGCATTGTGTCGTTTCATGTATATCTATCTGGATAATAAACAGGATGCAGAAGAGATAGCAATTGATATTTTTATGTATCTCTGGGAAAATAGGGAGAAGATTGAAATTAAGCTGACTTTTAAAGGATATTTGTTTCAGGCTGCCCGAAATCGTTGTTTGAACGCCCTGCGAGATCGTAAGAGTACGCTGGCGATAGATGATATAAGTGGAAGCGAGATTCCCCAGGCGGATATGAACAATTCATTGGAGATGGAGGAATTAAGTAAATTGATAGAAGAGGCTGTTTTATCTTTACCTGGCAGATGTCATGAGATCTTTGTGAAGAGCCGTGAAGAGAAGTTGACTAATCAGGAAATAGCCGATGAAATGAATATATCCGTGAAGACAGTAGAAGCTCAGATAACCAAGGCTCTTAAGCGTATCCGCGAGTTTTTGGGAGAACAATATTATTACCTGTTTTAGTGCCGCTGGCATTCGGACCAAAGTACTATTGATATTTAGACCTCAAAAAACGGTTGCACTTTATTCAAATGCAACCGTTTTTTAAAAGGGGATAGTTTCTATTTTAAAAATCAACCTTTATAACATTCATATTCTTGTCTACTAATATTCCATCCTCAGCTTTCAGATTGAACTTTACAGGTCGTTTGGCTCTGAACTTTAAAATGATTAACTCTTCATTTCCTTCCAGGTAAGGCTTCTCTCCCAAGTTGACAAAAGTGGGATAAAGTGCTTTTGTCCCGTTGGTGTGTAACCGGTCGTAAGTAAGGTTTTTCATTTCTTTCATATTGGGAGTTTCTACTGCAACAAATTCCCAATCTTTTGTATCGTAAGGCAATGCAAAACTAAGAGCATTTACAGATTGTAAATTGATTCCTTTCACGATGACCTCCATAATTTCATCTGCACGATAGGTTTGTTTGGTAGTCCGGATACTCAGATTGCCTGCAACCGGAGGAGTAGCCTGTCTGCTTACTCCGTCTTCCAACTCAATGGCTACTGCGGAGATATCGTATGCATCGATTAATCCGTTGTTGTTCAGGTCTCCTTTACTGACATAGTCGAAGTCGGCATCTCCTTTACGCAGGCCGGTATAGTTCATATAGGATGTCAGATCATTTTCATCCAGTTTTCCATCCAGGTTTATATCACCTGGGATGTAGCTTTCGGAACCGGGAACTTTGAATACATACAATTCGCGTCCGGAACCGAAATTACCCACGGCTTCGCTGACTGCAATTTTTATATATCGGGCTACAGGCTGGTCTTTGAAGATAAATGCTTTTACATCATTACCTTGCCATTCAAATGCTCCGGCCTCCTGCCAGTCGACTTTATCCCTGCTGTAATATACAATACCTTTCTGTAGGGTTCCGTTACCTCCATTCTGGCGAGGCAGGTATTCGAATTTATCTAATACGTTGATGCTTCTTAAATCCATGATGAGTTCGAATGGAACGGCACTACTTTGCCATTTGGTATGCCAGAGGTCAGATTCATCAAAATTGAACATTCTGTCAATTCCTTGTCTTCTTTGGTTCTCACAAGTCGTTTCGGCCTGGATACCTGTAATGGCAAATTCCAGTGGGTTGGATTTTGTGGTAGCTGTAACTGTACTCCAGTCTGATTTTCCGTCCTTGTTTACAGCACGTAGCTTGAATTCGTACGTTGTTTCGGGAGTCAGATCCTCAAACAACAGTTCCGTATCCCGGATGGTAGTGTAGTTCATGCCGTTATATGCTATCTCGTAATAATCGGCATTTTCTACTCTATCCCATGAAGGAGTAAGTGAATAAGGTCCTGTATGCGGTTCTGTTATTTGTATTTTGGGGGCTGTGAGTGTACCTGTGGATTGCAGATAGCGATTCGCTGGCTGGTATACAAATCCCTTAACTTCTACTTCTATGGGATTTAGTGTAATATCGGTAGAAGCCAGTTTGATGTGCAAAACCGGATTTTTGATGATGGTTTTATTGGCAAAACTTGTTCCGGGAGTTGCAAACGAGTTCATATTTGGTTCAGTTTCGTAGTAATATACATTCTCTCCTTTATCGAAACTATTTGAGGAGGTAACCTCGACTAACTTCACCTTTTTGTTTCCTTGTCTGGCTGTTATTTTTTGAGGTTTCGCGGTTACGTTTATTCTCAATACGGTTACTTTCTCTTTTTCCATTTCCGGAAAACTACCAGTAGTGGGGGCAATGGTAACTTTAACTTTGTCCTTGTCTACATTTGAAGTTATCAGTGTTGCAGTTGCTGCTCCGTTGCGATAAGCTTCGGTAGTACCGTCATCGTCGTATTCGGTGAACGAACTGTTTCCGTAAGGATACAAATCGTATATTCGTAAGTGTTTATCTGTTTGGTTCACATTGTTGTGGGGGGGTGTCATTGGCAGAATTGCTCCTTGTTTGATGAAAACCGGAAGCTTCCAAAGCGGAGTGTCGAAATTGTTAATAATGCAATCTCCTGCATATTGTTCTCCTGTAAAATAATCGATCCAGTTTCCTTCCGGAAGATAAATACCATTTCGTACATCGTTACCTTCTTCATCTGCTTTTGTATTTTGATAAACGGGGGCTACCAGTACGGATGGGCCATACATAAATTGATAACGGGTAGCTGTTCCCAAAGTATATTTGTTGGGATATTCAAGAAACATAGCCCGAATCATTGGTTTGCCATCTACCGCTTCTTTGGCGATACTATAGGCATAAGGCATAAATTCGGATTTCATTTTCAGATACCAGCGGTTGATAGAAGCTGCCGGTTCGCCCAAGATATGTGGATATTTGGGATTAGCTCCCCATCCATCCATGTTCAATTGCATTGGAGTGAAAGTTTTCCATTGGAAATCGCGTATATTGACCGGTACATTTTTCCCTCCGAATATACCATCCATATCCGAACAAATGTTAGGTTGTCCCGAAAGACCGGAACCTATATAAGTCGGGATGTGAAAACGGATATACTCCCATTCACCGCCGGTCTGGTCACCTGACCATATACCGGCATAGCGCTGGGTACCTGCCCAGCCGTCCAGTGAAATAATGAAGGGGCGGGCATTGTTGCCATAATAAGGCATGATGGTACCTACATCTGCTACACCATTTAGTCCGAATGAGTAACCTGCACCTACCCATGCGACATCGGTTTTCAGTACACGTACACCGGCATCGCGCACCTCTTTTACAATATCACGTTGCAGGAGGGCCTCGATACCTGCTTTGGGGTGTAAATCAGATTGTGTCCACAAGCCAATTTCCACTCCATGTTTGCGTGCATAATCACCGAACTCTTTTAAATTCCGGATGTTTCCATCCAATGTTCCGGTTTGTCCGTATCCTGCACCATAGCCATCATTGGGGAGAACCCATCCCAGTGGCATATCATATGCATTATAACGGTCGATGACAGCACGGGCCGAGAATTGATAATTGTTTTTCTCACCATTCAATGATTCTTTAATACCTCCATTGTCTTTTTGGCTTTCTTTATATTTTTTGCCATCCTCAAAAAGAATCCCCTTTTCGTCTTCTTTCCAATAGTCGCGATTGTAGGCATTCAGATGACCTTCATAAAATCCGAATTTGGGTAACAGAACCGGGTTGCCGGTCAACTGGTAAAAATCGTTCAATAAAGCTACCGGAGTACTATTTATCATGAAAAATAAATCCAGATAGTCCGTATCATGAGATAGTTGTACGATGCCCTTTTGTGTGGCACCAAAATCGTATTTACCTTTTTTGAATGTATGCCACATTACTCCGTATCCGTTTGTCGACCAGTAGTAGGGGGTTGGTGAAGCCACTCCACCATCTGTCCAGTTATTCGTATTTTCGATGGCAATAACCTTTCCTTTATGTGAAAATCGTCCGTTTTGTACCCCGCCGCCATAAAAATATTCTTCAGGATTCTCTTTCAATGAAAGTTTGGTATGCTTTCCGGAAAACTCTATCGGTGTTGTGGTTTCTGTTATTACTTTGTTCTCTATAAGGTTTATTATTTTGAATAATCCCGTCTGCTTGTCTATGGATATCCGGACGCGATTGGTAGCAATGTCAATGATCCCGTTTTTATCGTTCAATGTTATTTGTCCTGCTTGCTTTCGGGGAGTGTTAACTAAGATCTGTGCTTCCGGGCTTGCCTGAGGATCGCGGATGATACCTCCGGAATTATCCTGAAACATACGGAAAATGTTGGCTCCATAAAAATCAAAACTCAGCAGTGTTGTGTCAGAATACAAGACCTCTACGGTAGTAGGATTGATCATTCGTGCACCCATGATGGCTGGCTGAGGGTGGGATACTACTTGGGGAAAGTTTGTTTTTTCACATAGAGCATGCATTGTGATTGGTGCATGACTTAATGAAATCGTTAGAGCCAGAAGGACTACTCTACTCTGTCTCATACCTCGAAACGTTTTTTTCATGATCGTTTTGTGTATTAAATTAAGTTTCTGTATTTTATTGTTTTCTACTAAAATACAGAATAAGAAAATATAGAAAATTAGATGTTGCAAAAGTAATGCTCTATTTTATTTTTGAAAACTATTCTGCGTGTGTTTTTCTTTTGTATACAATTATTGTGTTATTTTTGCAGTATGGTCAACTTGTCGTTCATGGTTTATTTTAAAGCTAAACTTCTTATCACTTTATGATGAATTGTTTTTTAATTCATTGATAATCAGTGCTTATGAAAGTGTACGTTTTGGTTATACAAGAATGTACACCTTTGCATAGCAAGAATGTACACTCTTGTTATGTAAAAGTGTACATTCTTATCATGCAGGAAGCCGCATTGAATATCAAACTTATAATATTGGTTGATTTTCTATTACAATATTCTGTGAAAACCTAGTGGCTCTTTGTAAGTCTATGTAAATTCTTATGATTATTCAATCCGTTGCTCGTAGAGGAAAGGGGCGTTTCTCTACGACAAACGAGTCGAAACTCGTAGAGGAACGCTTCATTTGTCTGCGAGAAAAAAAAATATTTATATAACATATTGATGTACAGTGTTTTGTGAGTGAGTCTGATTGTAGCGTTTTTTCTTGGTTTTAAGAATTACATTTAGATTTCTCAGTTTATTCGCTGTTTCTTAATATTTACAAATTTCAATGTGCTATTTATATGAATACTCATTCCGAGAACTAATGTTTGCTATAGTCATCCTGGTAGTAACGTTTATCTGTCTCTATGTAGCAGGTAGCATCAATACCAGCCTGAAGCAAATGTTCTGTAATTTCTTTCAGTTTTCTACGCGGAACCCTTCCTATATAATATAGATAATAGTTATAGCCTTGGTCCAATACCTCCATATTGTATGTGAAAGTTCGTTCACGGGCATAATCAAAATTTACTTTCCGCAGGCTATTATAAGGAAAAGTCACGGTTCGTCCGATGCTATGTACTGTGAGGTTATCATTATTGAGCGTCAGATATCCAAAGCGGGTGAGTAGTGCATACAGCAGAAAAGCACTGAGAGTAAGGGAGAGTATTCCCGGAATAATTCCCCATAATATGCCCGATACAATCATCTTACATCCTAATATAGCAAATACAATAAATAAAGAGGTAAAATAAAGGAGATACAAAGACGAACGGCAGTATTTCTTTTCAGGAATGGTTATTCCTGCTTCTCTTTTTCCCGGTTTATAGTTATCGAAGGGTATCCCCCGGGATAACAAATAGTGGATAATGGCTGTTGGATGGCGATATAAAGGAAGATAGATTACTTTCGTTGTACCTTTATTCAAGTGTAAAGTGAGTACTCCGGCACCATATTTGTCTTTTGATATCAGGTTACTTTTACGTGGCATCTGATAATATCGTTTCATAAAACTAAAACTCCCGATATCATGAAGTCCTACACCGTTGCGTTGCAACAGTCTTTCGGCCTGTTTTTGTTCCTTTGATGTCATTTTCATTTTTTTAATTCCGGATAACTGATACGTGTGTGGTAAATCGTTTTCAATTTTTCTTTGAATACAGCTTTTACAGTTGCAATATCCTTGAAAGTGATGGGGCATTCTTTGAAATATCCCTCCTCAATCTGAGAATCGATTATCTTTTCTACCAGGTTACTGATACTTTCTTCTGTGTATTCGGGCAAACTACGTGAGGCTGCTTCTACAGCATCCGCCATCATCAGTATGGCAGTTTCTTTGGAGAAAGGATTAGGGCCCGGATAGGTGAACTTTTCGTCATCAGGTTCTTCACCGGGATGTTCGTTTTTCCAGGATATGTAGAAGAATCTTGTTTTACCTCGTCCGTGATGAGTGCTGATAAAATCTTTTATAACTTTTGGAAGGTTGTATTTCTCTGCCAGTTTAAGGCCATCCGTTACATGATTGATGACGACTTGTGCACTCTGTTCGTAATTCAGATTTTTGTGTGGGTTGATTCCTCCGGATTGATTTTCGGTGAAGAATGCCGGATTTTCCATTTTGCCGATGTCGTGATATAAGGCACCGGTACGTACCAACTGGCTTTTAGCTCCAATGCGGATGGCTGCCTCTGCGGCAAGATTGGCTACTTGCATAGAGTGCTGGAATGTACCGGGTACTGTTTCGGACATTTGGCGGAGCAGGTCATTGTTGATATTTGATAGTTCCACCAGAGTTACATTAGAGGTGAATCCGAATGTTTTTTCCAGGAGGAACAATAATGGATAGGCAAATAATAATAAAATGCCATTAATAATAAAATAGGTATACATTCTTACGTTTAACTTTGCGAGGTCATTTTCTGTTATCAGTTCAAATGCAAAGTAAACGGCTGCATAAGTGAGTATTACCAGGAGAGCAGTGCGAAACAGTTGAGACCTCTGTGAAAGTTCCCGCAAACTGAAGATAGCCACCAGGCCTGCTGCCAGCTGTGTTAATATAAATTCATGAGGAAACCGCAATGCTATCGAACAAATCAGTATCGTAATGACATGCGTCAGAAAAGCGGTTCGGGAATCGAGAAATACCCGTATGATAATGGGGAGCATGGCATATGGCAGGATATACACATTAAATATACTATGCGTCACCATTAGTGCAGTGATTACGCTGTAGAATACAATTAATATGAATAGTAGTGATAAACTGCCTTTTCGTTGATAGTAGTCTTTCCGGAAGAGCTCCAGATAAAGCATAAAGCAAAGAGTGAGAATACTGACAAAGAGTATTTGACCTACCAGTATAAGTTGCTTCTGCCCCAGCGATTCACTCCGTTTAATCGACTCTTTCCGGAGAGACTCTAATATGCTGTATGTTTTCGGACTGACAATTTCACCACGGTCAATGATTTTCTGTCCGCTCACTACCACTCCACTGGTCCATGAGTAGTTGTCCAGAATGTCTTCTTTTACCGTTTGTGTACGTTTCTGGTCATAAGTCAGGTTGGGAGATATATATTCGTTGAGAGCGCATTGGCGTAGGATGTCCCGGCTGTAATGGGCTGTATCGGCAGAAAGCAGATGTTCATATGCTTCCTTTAAGGTATAGAGATTGGCAGTAAGTTGTGATTCAGCCATTTTATCATCTATTTTCATTATGGCTGTTGTGCTGTCTTTATCCAGTTTCTGAGCATCTTCTGTCGAAACAATGCCGGCAGTATAAATATCTTTCAACGTTCGTTCAATATAACGGATATAATCATAGGAAGGTAGAATTCCTTTAAGATGATTCTGATAATTCTCTTTTAATTTGATGAGTGCATCTTTTTCTACATCCTTATTTAATTGATAATAAGGTTGAAAGGAGGCAAGCAGACTGTCTTGTTCTCGTTTTACTACTGCATCATCTTTGTAAATGGGAAAGCCGAATGTAGCTATCAACTGCCCATATCTCCAAGGTTTGTTAGTGTCAAACTGATAGTTGAATTTGTTATCACGGGGTAGGAAGTATACAATAACTGTTACCGTAGCTACAAATATCAGTGCTTTGTATAATAAATCTCTGTAGGAGAAGCTGTTTTTTTTCTTGAGATGATTCATATCCTTTGAATTTTTTGCGAAAAGTACAAAAAAAAACAATCGTGTGGAAAAAAAAGTTTAATTTTGCCACGATTTACCTATACTAACGCAAATTATGGCAGAAAGAAAAGTAAGAGTTCGCTTTGCTCCGAGTCCTACGGGAGCATTGCACATCGGTGGTGTGCGTACAGCTTTGTATAATTATCTCTTTGCTCGTCAGCATGGAGGGGATATGATTTTCCGCATTGAAGATACTGATTCAAACCGTTTTGTACCCGGTGCAGAAGAATATATCCTTGAATCTTTCAAATGGCTTGGAATTCATTTTGATGAAGGAGTGAGTTTTGGAGGAGAGCATGGTCCATACCGCCAATCTGAACGCCGCGAAATATACAAGAAGTATGTAAAAGTACTGCTAGACACTGGCAAGGCCTATATTGCTTTTGATACTCCCGAAGAATTGGATGCTAAGCGTGCTGAAATAGCAAATTTTCAATATGACGCCTTTACACGGGGGATGATGCGTAACTCATTGACTCTTTCAAAAGATGAAGTGGATGCGTTGATTGCTGAAGGCAAACAATACGTGGTCCGTTTTAAAATAGAACCCAATGAGGATGTGCATGTTAATGATCTCATCCGGGGTGAAGTGATTATTAATTCATCTATTCTGGATGATAAAGTACTTTATAAATCGGCCGATGAACTCCCCACTTATCATCTGGCAAACATCGTGGACGACCATTTGATGGAAGTTTCTCATGTGATCCGTGGTGAAGAATGGTTGCCTTCTGCGCCTTTGCACGTATTACTTTACCGTGCTTTCGGCTGGGAAGATACAATGCCTGCATTTGCTCACCTGCCTTTGTTGCTTAAACCTGAAGGTAATGGTAAATTGAGTAAACGTGACGGTGATCGTCTTGGCTTTCCGGTATTCCCGCTCGAATGGCACGACCCAAAGACAGGCGAGGTGTCATCTGGTTATCGTGAAGCCGGTTATTTGCCCGAAGCAGTGATTAATTTCCTTGCTTTGCTGGGATGGAATCCTGGTAATGATCAGGAAGTGATGTCAATGGATGAACTAATCCGGCTTTTTGATTTGCATCGTTGCAGTAAGTCGGGTGCTAAATTTGACTATAAAAAAGGCATCTGGTTCAATCATCAGTATATTCAACAGAAATCCAATGAGGAAATAGCTGAGCTCTTTATTCCTATCTTGAAAGAGCATGGTGTGGAAGCTCCCTTTGAAAAGGTGGTGACTGTGGTAGGTATGATGAAAGACCGTGTAAGTTTTGTGCGTGAGTTATGGGATGTTTGCAGCTTTTTCTTTGTTGCACCTGCAGAATATGACGAAAAGACGGTGAAAAAGCGCTGGAAGGAAGATTCTGCTAAGTGTATGACCGAGTTGGCAGAAGTGTTGGCTGGTATTGATGATTTCAGCATCGAAGGACAAGAGAAAATTGTGATGGACTGGATTGCGGAAAAGGAGTATCATACCGGTAATATTATGAATGCATTCCGTCTGACATTGGTTGGAGAAGGCAAAGGTCCGCATATGTTCGATATTTCCTGGGTATTGGGTAAGGAAGAAACTGTGGCTCGTATGAAACGCGCTGTAGAGGTTCTGAAGTAATACAATACATACGCGATATGCTCTACGATCTGGCAATAGTCATTTACGACATTGTAGTCCATCTGGCCGCCCCATTTAGTCGGAAACCCCGAAAAATGATGAAAGGCCATTGGGTGGTGTATGAACTTCTCCGTCAGCAGGTGGAGAAGGATGCCCGTTATATCTGGTTTCATGCTGCATCTTTGGGTGAGTTTGAACAGGGACGGCCTCTTATTGAAAAAATCAGGGAAAAATATCCGGATTATAAGATACTTCTTACCTTCTTTTCTCCTTCAGGATATGAAGTTCGTAAGAACTACCGGGGAGCGGATATCGTTTGCTACTTACCATTCGATAAACCTCGTAATGTGAAGAAGTTTTTGGATATCGTGAATCCCTGTATGGCATTTTTTATAAAATATGAATTCTGGAAGAACTATCTGGATGAAATGCATAAACGCCGTATTCCGGTATATAGTGTTTCTTCTATTTTTCGCCGGGATCAGATCTTTTTCAAATGGTATGGTGGAACGTATCGTAATGTGCTGAAAGACTTCGATCATCTGTTTGTGCAGAATGAAACTTCGAAACGTTATTTGTCAAAGATAGGTATTACACGTGTGACAGTAGTAGGTGATACTCGTTTTGACCGTGTGTTGCAAATACGTGAAGAGGCTAAAGATCTGCCATTGGTCAAGATGTTTAAGGGGCAGTCTTTGACTTTTGTCGCCGGAAGTTCTTGGGGGCCTGACGAGGATCTGTTTTTGGAATATTTCAATAGCCATCCGGAAATGAAGCTTATTATTGCTCCACACGTTATTGATGAAAATCATTTGGTAGAAATTATCAGTAAGTTGAAACGTCCGTATGTACGTTATACTCGTGCCGACGAAAAGAATGTGTTGAAAGCGGACTGCCTGTTAATCGACTGCTATGGATTGTTGTCGTCTATTTATCGTTATGGAGAGATTGCCTATATTGGAGGTGGTTTTGGAGTAGGTATCCATAATACACTGGAAGCAGCTGTTTATGGTATTCCTGTAGTGTTTGGCCCTAAATATCAGAAATTTATGGAGGCTGTGCAATTATTGGAAGCAAAGGGTGCTTACTCTATCAAGAATTATGAAGAGTTGCAAAGTCTGTTGGACAAGATGCTTTCCGACGAGGTTTTCCTACGCGAAACCGGAGCCAATGCCGGATATTACGTTACAAGTAATGCCGGGGCAACCGATCGGATACTACATATGATTAACTTTTAGGTAAGAGTCTGCTTAGATTTTGCTCAAAACAAACTGGATAAAAACTTTTATGAGGAAAATTTAAACAGGTTCTAAGTTAGTATATATAAAAAATGAGAGATAACTTTTTCCGGGTTATCTCTCACTTTTTTTATTCTTTTTCCTTATACCAGGAAGAGTACATCAGATAGTTGTGAGCTATTTTTTGATTCAGCTCTTTTGCTTGCTCCGGATCTACCTTTTTTATAAACTTAGCAGGTACACCTCCCCATATACTCCCAGGTTCAATAATGGTATTGCTTAGTACTAATGAACCTGCTGCTACAATGGCACCTTCACCAATTACAGCGTGATCGAGTAGGGTAGAGCCCATTCCTATCAAGGCATAGTCCTTTACAGTAGCTCCGTGAATAGTTACATTATGGCCTACTGAAACGTGATCGCCTATTTCGATGGTCGATTTTTCATATAAGGTATGTAATACACTTCCATCCTGTATGTTCACTCCATTACCTATACGGATAGAATTTACATCACCGCGCAACACGGTGCTGAACCATATACTACAGTCACATCCCATTTTTACGTCGCCGATGATCACAGCATTATCAGCGAGAAAGCAGTTCTCGCCTATTTCAGGGGTAAATCCTCTAACTGATTTTATTAAAGCCATATTTCTCTATAATTATTAAATTGCTGCTGTTGCTTCCTGCAACCATTTCTTTTCTTCTTCGTTTAAATCGGGTGATAGTTTTTCGTACACCTTTTGATGATATGCATTCAACCATGACACCTCCTCGGCGGTTAGCATCTCTTTGATGATTCCCTTCTTGCAAATAGGGCAGAGGGTGATTGTTTCAAATTCCAGATAATCGCCAAACATTCCTTCGCCTGCCTTGCGTACCAGTGTCAGATTTTCTGTGCGGATACCATGACTTCCGGCTTTGTATACTCCTGGTTCGTTGGATGTCACCATGCCAGGCTGGAGAATGACAGGGTTTTCATTCATGCGAATACTTTGCGGACCTTCGTGTACGCTGAGGAAGTGGCCTACACCATGGCCGGTACCGTGCAGAAAGTTCATTTTATGTTGCCATATCGGCATTCGTGCCAAAACATCCAGTTGGGCTCCGCGCGTTCCTGTAGGAAACTTAGCCATAGCAAGTGCTATATGACCTTTGAGTATCAATGTATAGTCAGTCTTTTCTTCCTCAGTTAACTCACCTAAAGCAATGGTACGGGTAATATCCGTTGTGCCGTCCAGATACTGCGCGCCCGAATCCAAAAGTAAAAAGCCTTTCGGAAGTAAGGTCGCATCTGTCTCCGGTGTTGCCGAATAATGTACGATTGCTCCGTGTTCTTTGTATCCGGCGATAGTATCAAAACTTTCACCCATATAAAGTGCTTGAGCAGCACGGCATTCATGTAACTTTTTGTCTATGCTGAGTTCTGTTTCCAGTCCTGAAGGCACTACTTCTTCCAGCCATTTAAGAAAACGTACCAATGCTACTCCATCTCGTTGCATTGCAGCATGAACCCCGGCAATTTCCTGTTCGTTGCGGACTGCTTTCAGTAATGTTACGGGTGACTCGGCATAAACGATATTACAAGCCGGATTTACTGCCGAATAGATGGCATAGTTTGTTTTGGACGGATTAAGTAGCAGGTTTTTTATATTAAGTTTTCTCAGATAATTCTCGACTTCATTGTAAGGTTGTATACTTACCTGTTGTTCTTTCAGGTAATTTTCTACCTCTTTGGTTATTTTCTCCGGTGAGATGAAATAAGTAATATTGTTTTGTGTAATCAATAAATAACTTATGATTACCGGGTTACAATGTACATCGCTTCCTCTGAGGTTTAGTGTCCAGGCTATTTCGTCTAGACTTGAAAGAAATAGTCCATCTGTTCCTTGTTTTTTTAAATTAGTCCGGATTGCTTCAATTTTTTCCTGACAACTTTTTCCTGCATATTTGAGTCTGTATATGAAAGCTGGTGTACTGGGCATGTCCGGGCGTTCTTTCCATATTTCTCCTGGTAAATCACCACAAGTTTCTAAATGGATATTCTCTACCTCAAATTTTCTTCTCATTTGTTCTACCTGTTCCACTGAGAACATTTTGCCATCGATACCTATAGTTTCTCCGGGTTTAATATTCTGGCATAAAAAGTCTGTAATTGTGGGTGTTTCCGGCAACATCTCTTTGTATAAAGTGATGTCTGTACCCTCCAATTGCTGTGTAGCCTGCAAAAAATATCGGGAGTCTGTCCACAGTCCGGCTTTATCTTCCAGTATAACTACTGTTCCGGCTGAGCCGGTGAAACCGGAAATCCATTCCCGTATTTTCCAGTGTGGAGCTACATATTCACTGAGATGCGGATCGGTACTTGGAATAATGAAGGCACTGATTGATTTACTTTTGAGTATCAACCGCAGTGCTTGTATGCGTTCGTTAATCGTTTGCTTCATATAAATATAGGTATTATAAGTTTCCTCCAAAGGTAGTATTTTTCTTCGGAAATAGCTTGTAAGGAGATGCATATGCACTGATTTTGAGAAATAATTGCCGAAAGTTTTGTGAATAAAGAAAGTATGTGTAATTTTGCGGCGCAATTTAACTGCGGAAATTTTAAACCATAACATATTTAATAGTAATAAAATGATTGTAGTACCTGTAAAAGAAGGCGAAAACATTGAAAAAGCGCTGAAGAAGTTTAAGAGAAAATTTGAAAAAACCGGTATCGTTAAAGAATTAAGAAGCAGACAGCAGTTTGATAAACCATCTGTAACTAAAAGACTTAAGAAAGAGCGTGCCGTTTACGTTCAGCAACTTCAGCAAGTAGAAGATTAATAATTCGTAATTTCCTTTGAATTATTGATTTCTTTTCATACATTCGTTGCAAAATTATAGATGTAGCGATGGTATGTTGACAGACTCTTTTCTTGATTATCTCCGGTATGAGCGGAATTATTCTGAAAAAACCGTTTTAGCTTACGGTGAAGATATTTCTCAACTAAAGGAGTTCGCTCAGGATGAGATTGGAGAGTTTAATCCAGTAGAAGTAAAACCTGAACTTATTCGTGAATGGATTGTTTCGTTGATGGATAAGGGGTATACTTCGACTTCTGTAAATCGTAAACTAAGTTCGCTCCGGTCGTTCTATAAGTTTCTTTTAAAGCGAGGTGAGGTAACGGTGGATCCATTACGAAAAATAACAGGTCCAAAAAATAAAAAGCCTCTTCCTTCTTTTTTGAAAGAGAATGAAATGAACAAGTTGTTGGATGAAACGGATTTTGGCGAAGGATTTAAAGGATGTCGGGATCATTTGATTATTGAAATGTTTTATGCTACTGGTATGAGGCTTTCAGAATTGATTGGTCTTGATGATGTGGATGTGGATTTTTCAGCTTCTCTTTTGAAAGTGACGGGAAAGAGAAATAAACAACGCTTGATTCCTTTTGGTGAAGAACTGAAGGAAGAAATGCGTAAATATGTTGATATGCGAAACGGGCAGATTCAAAAAATGTCAGATGCTTTTTTTGTAAAAGAGAATGGCGAACGACTTTATAAAAATCTGGTCTATAATTTAGTGAAACGGAACCTGTCAAAGGTGGTGACGCTTAAAAAGAGAAGTCCTCATGTGTTAAGGCATACTTTTGCAACAACGATGCTGAATAATGAAGCGGAGTTGGGTGCAGTTAAAGAACTTCTTGGTCATAGTAGTTTGGCTACTACTGAAATTTATACGCACACTACTTTTGAAGAACTTAAAAAAGTGTATAAACAAGCCCATCCACGGGCTTAAAAAAGGAGGTAAGTATGGAAATTAGAATTCAATCGATTCACTTTGATGCAACAGAACAATTGCAGGCTTTCATTCAGAAGAAAGTGTCTAAGTTGGAGAAATATTACGAAGATATAAAGAAAGTAGAGGTGTCATTAAAGGTAGTAAAACCAGAAACGGCAGAAAATAAGGAAGCCGGAGTAAAAGTGCTTGTTCCAAATGGGGAGTTTTATGCGAGTAAAATTTGCGACACATTTGAAGAGGCTATTGATGTGAGTGTGGAAGCTCTCGGAAAACAACTGGTTAAATACAAGGAAAAACAACGTAGTAAATAAAAAGTTCGCAAAAGTTTTGCGGGAAAGAAATAAATAACTAAATTTGCAGCCGTTTCGCTCGCGTTAGAACGTGACGGTTGCATTTTTTGAGTAGTTGCCTCTTTAGCTCAGTTGGCCAGAGCACGTGATTTGTAATCTCGGGGTCGTTGGTTCGAATCCGACAAGAGGCTCGAAAAAGTTGAAGGTTGAGAGTTTAAAATTGAAAGTTTTGAATAGCTTTTATTGATAAACGATGAAATTGGAGACTTTGTTCAATTATAGAAAAATGTTGATGTTGGATTTAAAATAAGTTATATCGTAGTTTTTAACTCTCAACTTTCAACTAATTAAGGGCAAATACCAGAGTGGCCAAATGGGGCAGACTGTAAATCTGCTGTCTTACGACTTCGGTGGTTCGAATCCATCTTTGCCCACAAACAAGAAGACAGAGTGTAAACTTTGGCAGATGCGGAAGTAGCTCAGTTGATAGAGCATTAGCCTTCCAAGCTGAGGGTCGCGGGTTTGAGCCCCGTCTTCCGCTCTCTTTTTTCTTGCTGTTATAGCTCAGTGGTAGAGCACTTCCTTGGTAAGGAAGAGGTCCCGGGTTCAAATCCCGGTAACAGCTCATAAAAGGATGTAAATGCTGATTATTAATCAAATAAATAACAAGTAAAGCTATGGCTAAAGAGAAATTTGAACGTACCAAACCGCACGTAAACATTGGTACAATCGGTCACGTAGACCACGGTAAGACAACGTTGACAGCTGCTATCACTACTGTGTTGGCTAAGAAAGGTCTTTCAGAATTGCGTTCTTTCGATTCTATCGATAACGCACCTGAAGAAAAAGAAAGAGGTATTACTATCAATACTTCTCACGTTGAATATCAAACAGCTAACCGTCACTATGCACACGTAGACTGTCCGGGTCACGCTGACTACGTAAAGAACATGGTAACTGGTGCTGCTCAGATGGATGGTGCTATTATCGTTTGTGCTGCAACTGATGGTCCGATGCCTCAGACTCGCGAACACATCCTGTTGGCTCGTCAGGTAAACGTACCTCGTTTGGTTGTGTTCTTGAACAAGTGCGATATGGTAGACGATGAAGAAATGTTGGAACTTGTTGAAATGGAAATGAGAGAGCTTCTTTCATTCTACGATTTCGATGGTGACAATACTCCTATCATCCGTGGTTCTGCTCTTGGCGCATTGAACGGTGTTGAAAAATGGGAAGATAAAGTTATGGAACTGATGGATGCTGTTGATAACTGGATTCCATTGCCTCCGCGTGATGTTGATAAACCTTTCTTGATGCCGGTAGAAGATGTGTTCTCTATTACAGGTCGTGGTACTGTAGCAACTGGTCGTATCGAAACTGGTGTTATCCATGTAGGTGACGAAGTTGAAATCCTTGGTTTGGGTGAAGATAAGAAATCTGTTGTAACTGGTGTTGAAATGTTCCGTAAATTGCTGGATCAGGGTGAAGCTGGTGATAACGTAGGTTTGTTGCTTCGTGGTATTGATAAGAACGAAATCAAACGTGGTATGGTTCTTTGTAAACCAGGTCAGATCAAACCTCACTCAAGATTCAAAGCAGAGGTTTATATCCTGAAGAAAGAAGAAGGTGGACGTCACACTCCATTCCACAACAAATATCGTCCTCAGTTCTATCTGCGTACTATGGACTGTACAGGTGAGATCACTCTTCCGGAAGGAACTGAAATGGTAATGCCGGGTGATAACGTAACTATCACTGTAGAATTGATCTATCCGGTAGCATTGAATCCGGGTCTTCGTTTCGCTATCCGCGAAGGTGGACGTACGGTAGGTGCTGGTCAGATTACTGAAATTCTTGACTAATATTAAATAAACTTGATCAGTTCTCGGTGTAAATCGGGAACTGATTATGTACAAACGGGAGTAGCTCAGTTGGTAGAGCACCGGTCTCCAAAACCGGGTGTCGGGAGTTCGAGCCTCTCCTCCCGTGCTAATTTTTATAAGATGAAAAAAGTAGTAGCTTATATTAAAGAATCTTACGACGAACTTGTACATAAAGTATCGTGGCCTACGTATTCTGAACTGTCCAGTAATGCAGTTGCTGTTTTATATGCTTCCCTGATAATTGCAGTGCTGGTATTCTTGATGGATCTTTGTTTCCAAAATTTCATGGAGAAAATAATTTATCCACATTAAACAAAAGGAATGGCGATGTCTGAGATTGAAAAGAAATGGTATGTTTTGCGTGCCATTAGTGGAAAAGAAGCTAAGGTTAAAGAGTATCTTGAAGCTGATATTAAAAACAGCGACCTAGGCGAATATGTGTCTCAGGTATTGATTCCTACCGAAAAAGTATATCAGGTTCGCAATGGTAAAAAAATTGTGAAGGAAAGAAGTTATCTTCCTGGTTACGTTTTGGTGGAGGCTGCTCTGGTAGGTGAGGTGTCTCATCACTTGAGAAATACTCCTAATGTGATAGGTTTTTTGGGCGGCTCTGAAAAGCCGGTACCCCTTAGACAATCGGAAGTGAATCGTATACTTGGTACAGTGGATGAACTGCAGGAGACGGGAGAAGAGTTAAATATCCCATATGTTGTAGGTGAAACTGTAAAGGTTACTTTTGGCCCTTTCAGCGGATTCAGTGGTATCATTGAAGAGGTGAATAGTGAAAAAAAGAAACTAAAGGTCATGGTAAAGATATTCGGGCGCAAAACGCCGCTTGAATTGGGCTTTATGCAAGTGGAAAAGGAATAGTGCAGGTGTTACGCTGTAGTATTCTTCATTAATGTTTATATATAAATCAATTAAAAAATGGCTAAAGAAGTTGCTGGACTAATCAAATTACAGATTAAAGGAGGCGCTGCAAATCCATCACCTCCCGTTGGACCTGCATTGGGTTCTAAGGGAATCAATATCATGGAGTTTTGCAAGCAATTCAATGCCAGAACCCAGGACAAAGCAGGTAAAATTCTGCCTGTTATTATTACTTACTACGCAGATAAGTCTTTCGATTTTGTAATCAAGACTCCTCCCGTTGCTATTCAATTGCTTGAAGTAGCTAAGGTAAAGAGTGGTTCTGCTGAGCCTAACCGTAAGAAAGTTGCCGAGTTGACTTGGGAACAGGTTCGTACGATTGCTCAGGACAAAATGGTTGACTTGAACTGTTTTACTGTGGAAGCTGCCATGAAAATGGTTGCAGGTACAGCTAGAAGTATGGGTATCGCTGTAAAAGGGGAGTTCCCGGTTAATAATTAATAAACTTCAATTGTAATGGGTAAACTGACAAAAAATCAAAAGTTAGCTGCAGGAAAAATTGAAGCAGGGAAAGCATACTCACTGAAAGAGGCTGCATCTTTGGTAAAGGAAATTACTTTTACTAAGTTTGATGCTTCATTAGATATTGATGTACGTTTAGGTGTTGATCCACGTAAGGCTAACCAGATGGTGAGAGGTGTCGTTTCACTTCCTCATGGTACTGGTAAAGAAGTTCGTGTGTTGGTACTGTGTACACCGGATGCTGAAGCTGCTGCAAAAGAAGCGGGTGCTGACTATGTTGGTCTGGATGAATATATCGAAAAGATCAAAGGTGGGTGGACTGATATTGATGTAATTATCACTATGCCATCTATCATGGGTAAAATTGGTGCACTCGGTCGTGTGCTCGGTCCTCGCGGATTGATGCCTAACCCGAAGAGTGGTACTGTAACTATGGATGTTGCTAAAGCTGTAAAAGAAGTAAAACAAGGTAAGATTGACTTCAAAGTTGATAAGAGCGGTATTGTTCATACTTCAATTGGTAAAGTTTCCTTCGATGCAGAAAAAATTCGCGATAACGCAAAAGAATTTATTGCTACATTGAATAAATTGAAACCGACAGCAGCCAAGGGTACATATATTAAGAGTATTTATCTTTCTAGCACGATGAGTGCGGGTATCAAAATCGACCCGAAGTCGGTAGAGGAAATCTAATAAAACGGAGGAATAATGAGAAAGGAAGATAAAAATACGATTATTGCGCATATCGCTGATACAGTAAAGGAATATGGTCACTTCTACCTGGTAGATGTAACAGCTATGAACGCTGCTGCTACAAGTGCCTTGAGAAGAGCTTGTTTCAAAGCTGACATCAAATTGATGGTGGTTAAGAATACACTGCTTCACAAAGCGCTTGAATCTTTAGAAGAAGATTTTTCTCCTCTTTACAATTCTTTGACTGGCACTACTGCTGTTATGTTTAGTAACGTTGCTAATGCACCGGCTAAATTGATCAAAGATAAAGCTAAAGATGGAATTCCCGGACTGAAAGCTGCTTATGCAGAAGAAAGCTTCTATGTTGGTGCTGACCAGTTGGATGCTCTCGTAGCTATTAAGAGTAAAAATGAAGTTATTGCTGACGTTATTGCCCTGTTGCAATCTCCGGCCAAGAATGTTATTTCTGCTCTTCAATCAGGTGGTAACACCCTTCACGGAGTTCTCAAAACTCTTGGTGAACGTACCGAAGCGTAAGTTTCAAAAAAGGGTCACTGACTGTGAAGGAAGTAAAGACCCGAATAATTTTTATAATCAACAAAGTAATTAAACAATTAAAATCATACAAAAAATGGCAGATTTGAAAGCTTTTGCAGAACAATTAGTTAACTTGACAGTAAAAGAAGTTAATGAACTTGCAACTATCCTTAAAGAAGAATACGGTATTGAACCTGCTGCTGCAGCTGTTGCTGTTGCTGCTGGTCCTGCAGCTGGTGCTGCTGCTGCAGAAGAAAAAACTTCTTTCGACGTAGTATTGAAAAGCGCTGGTGCAGCTAAACTTCAGGTTGTAAAGGCCGTTAAGGAAGCTTGTGGTCTTGGTTTGAAAGAAGCTAAGGACATGGTAGACGGTGCTCCTAGCGTAGTAAAAGAAGGTTTGGCTAAAGACGAAGCAGAATCATTGAAGAAAACATTGGAAGAAGCTGGAGCTGAAGTTGAACTTAAATAACATTAGCCTGGAAATCAGGTAATTCGGTTAAGAATCCTTCGCAAGAGGATTCTTAACCTTTTTGTGTATATATTTAAAATTAAGTTCTTCAAATTCATTGACAGATGTCTTCAAATACTGTAAATCAAAGAGTTAATTTTGCTTCGACTAAGAATCCGCTTGAATATCCGGATTTCCTGGAAGTACAATTGAAGTCATTCCAAGACTTTCTACAACTAGACACCCCGCCCGAAAAGCGTAAGAATGAGGGATTGTATAAAGTATTTGCTGAAAACTTCCCTATTGCCGATACAAGAAACAATTTTGTTCTTGAGTTTTTGGACTATTATATTGATCCGCCGCGTTATACCATTGATGATTGTATAGAGCGTGGGCTTACTTATAGTGTCCCTTTGAAAGCGAAACTCAAGCTTTACTGTACTGATCCTGACCATGAGGATTTTGATACGGTGATTCAGGATGTATTTCTTGGCCCGATTCCCTATATGACTGAAAAGGCGACTTTTGTCATCAATGGTGCCGAACGTGTAGTTGTGTCCCAGCTTCATCGTTCTCCGGGTGTATTCTTCGGTCAGAGTGTTCATGCTAACGGTACGAAATTATACTCGGCACGTATTATTCCATTCAAGGGTTCATGGATTGAGTTTGCTACCGACATCAATAATGTGATGTACGCATACATCGACCGAAAGAAAAAACTGCCTGTAACAACGCTGTTGAGAGCGATTGGCTTTGAAAATGATAAAGATATTCTTGAGATTTTTAACCTGGCAGAAGATGTAAAGGTAAACAAGACAAATCTTAAGAGAATCGTGGGTCGTAAGCTGGCTGCCCGTGTTTTGAAAACCTGGATTGAAGATTTTGTTGATGAAGATACTGGTGAAGTAGTTTCTATCGAGCGTAATGAAGTTATTATCGACCGTGAAACTGTCATTGAGGAAGAACATATCAATGAAATTATTGAATCGGGCGTTCAGAACATCCTGATCCATAAGGATGAGCCGAATCAGTCTGATTACTCCATTATATATAATACTTTGCAGAAGGACCCGAGTAACTCGGAAAAAGAAGCGGTGCTTTATATTTATCGTCAGTTGCGTAATGCAGATCCTGCCGATGATGCAAGTGCACGTGAGGTAATAAACAACCTGTTCTTCTCGGAAAAGAGATATGACCTTGGGGATGTAGGCCGTTATAGAATCAACAAAAAGTTGAATCTGACGACTGACATGGATGTACGTGTTCTTACCAAGGAAGATATTATTGAAATCATTAAATATCTGATTGAGTTGATTAACTCAAAAGCAGATGTGGATGATATTGACCACTTGAGCAATCGTCGTGTACGTACAGTAGGTGAACAGCTGTCTAATCAGTTTGCTGTTGGTCTGGCTCGTATGTCACGTACTATTCGTGAACGTATGAATGTTCGTGATAACGAAGTGTTTACTCCGATTGACTTGATCAATGCGAAGACAATTTCTTCTGTTATTAATTCATTCTTCGGAACCAATGCTTTGTCACAGTTTATGGATCAGACAAACCCGCTGGCTGAGATTACTCACAAGCGTCGTATGTCTGCACTGGGTCCTGGTGGTCTTTCCCGTGAACGTGCCGGATTTGAGGTTCGTGACGTTCATTACACACATTATGGTCGTCTTTGCCCGATTGAAACACCGGAAGGTCCGAATATCGGTTTGATTTCGTCATTGTGTGTATTTGCAAAAATTAATGACCTTGGATTCATTGAAACTCCATATCGTAAAGTAGAGAATGCTAAGGTAGATCTTTCTGATAACGGTTTGATTTATCTGACTGCAGAAGAAGAAGAAGGTAAGGTCATTGCACAGGGTAATGCTCCGTTGAATGATGATGGAACATTTATTCGTAACAAAGTAAAATCTCGTCAGGATGCTGATTTCCCAGTTGTGGAACCTGCTGAAGTAGAGTTGATGGATGTTTCTCCTCAGCAGATTGCTTCTATTGCAGCTTCTTTGATTCCGTTCTTGGAACATGATGATGCTAACCGCGCATTGATGGGATCTAACATGATGCGCCAGGCAGTTCCTTTATTGAGAAGTGAAGCTCCTATTGTAGGTACTGGTATCGAACGTCAGTTGGTTAG
The DNA here is from genome assembly GCF_034654355.2 of Bacteroides mucinivorans. Lineage (NCBI taxonomy): Bacteria > Pseudomonadati > Bacteroidota > Bacteroidia > Bacteroidales > Bacteroidaceae > Bacteroides > Bacteroides mucinivorans. The sequence continues at coordinate 682,172 of NZ_CP178179.1, forward strand.
AGATTCACGTACGCAGATTACTGCAGAAGGTGATGGCGTAATTGATTATGTTGATGCTACTACCATTCGTATTTTGTATGATCGTACCGAAGACGAAGAATTTGTAAGTTTTGAATCGGCTCTGAAAGAATATAGAATTCCTAAATTCCGTAAGACCAACCAAAATATGACAATTGACCTTCGTCCGATCTGTAATAGAGGTGATCGGGTAACGAAGGGGCAAATCCTGACAGAAGGTTATTCTACTGAAAATGGTGAATTGGCATTGGGTAAGAATTTGCTCGTTGCATATATGCCATGGAAGGGATATAACTATGAGGATGCTATCGTATTGAACGAACGTGTTGTTCGTGAAGACTTGCTCACTTCTGTACATGTTGAAGAATACTCATTAGAGGTTCGCGAAACAAAACGCGGAATGGAGGAACTTACTTCCGATATTCCTAATGTAAGTGAAGAGGCCACTAAAGATCTTGATGAGAACGGTATTGTGCGTATTGGTGCACGTATTCAGCCGGGGGATATCATGATTGGTAAAATCACTCCGAAGGGTGAGTCTGATCCTTCTCCTGAAGAGAAATTGCTTCGTGCTATCTTTGGTGATAAAGCTGGTGATGTGAAAGATGCTTCTTTGAAAGCTTCTCCTTCATTGAAGGGTGTGGTTATTGATAAGAAACTCTTCTCACGTGTAATAAAGAACCGCAGTTCTAAGTTGGCTGATAAAGCCTTGCTTCCGAAGATAGATGATGAGTTTGAAGGAAAAGCTTCAGACTTGAAACGTATTCTTGTGAAGAAGCTAATGACATTGACTGAAGGTAAGGTTTCACTGGGAGTAAAGGATTATTTGGGAGCTGAAGTAATTGCGAAGGGTTCCAAATTTAATGTGTCAGATTTTGACTCACTTGACTTTACTTCTATTCAGTTAAGTAATTGGACGAATGATGAACATATTAATAGTATGATTCGTGATTTGGTGATGAACTATATCAAGAAGTATAAAGAGCTTGATGCTGAATTGAAACGTAAGAAGTTTGCTATCACTATTGGTGACGAACTCCCTGCAGGTATTATTCAGATGGCAAAAGTATATATTGCTAAAAAACGCAAGATTGGTGTCGGTGATAAAATGGCAGGTCGTCATGGTAACAAGGGTATTGTTTCCCGTGTTGTACGTCAGGAAGATATGCCATTCCTGGAAGATGGTACTCCGGTTGACATTGTCTTGAATCCGTTGGGTGTGCCTTCGCGTATGAATATCGGACAGATTTTTGAAGCTGTTCTTGGTCGTGCAGGAAAGACACTTGGCGTTAAGTTTGCTACTCCTATTTTCGATGGTGCTACCATGGAGGACTTGGATCAGTGGACAGATAAAGCAGGATTGCCGCGTTATTGCAAGACTTATCTTTGCGACGGTGGTACAGGTGAGAAATTTGACCAGGCAGCAACTGTAGGTGTAACTTATATGCTTAAACTTGGTCACATGGTTGAAGATAAGATGCATGCTCGTTCTATCGGTCCGTACTCACTTATTACTCAGCAGCCACTTGGTGGTAAAGCTCAGTTTGGTGGTCAGCGTTTCGGAGAAATGGAGGTTTGGGCACTCGAAGGTTTCGGTGCTGCACACATTCTCCAGGAAATATTGACAATTAAATCAGATGATGTTGTGGGACGTTCTAAAGCTTACGAAGCAATCGTTAAGGGGGAACCTATGCCGCAACCTGGTATCCCGGAATCTTTAAATGTGTTGTTACACGAGTTGAGAGGCTTGGGACTAAGCATTAATCTGGAATAATTATTTAGTTGAAAGTTGATAATTGAAAGTTGAAAGTTTTATTACTCTCTGCTTTCAATTATCAAACTTCAACTTTCGACTTTTAACTTTCAATTTTCAACTAATATAAGAGTATGGCTTTTAGAAAAGAAAATAAGACGAAGAGCAATTTCTCGAAAATCTCTATTGGTTTGGCTTCTCCGGAAGAAATCCTAGAGAATTCGAGTGGTGAAGTATTAAAGCCTGAAACCATTAATTACCGTACTTACAAACCAGAACGTGACGGTTTGTTCTGTGAGCGTATCTTTGGTCCTATTAAGGATTATGAATGCCATTGCGGTAAGTATAAACGTATCCGTTATAAAGGTATCGTCTGCGACCGTTGCGGTGTAGAAGTTACTGAAAAGAAAGTACGTCGTGAACGTATGGGACATATTCAGCTTGTAGTGCCGGTGGCTCACATCTGGTATTTCCGCTCACTTCCTAATAAGATCGGTTATTTGTTGGGCTTGCCTACCAAGAAACTGGATTCTATCATTTATTACGAGCGTTACGTTGTGATTCAGCCGGGTGTTAAAGCTGAGGATGGCGTAGCTGAATATGATTTGCTTTCAGAAGAAGAATATCTGGATATTCTGGATACGCTTCCGAAAGAAAATCAGTATCTCGAAGATACAGATCCGAATAAGTTCATTGCTAAGATGGGGGCAGAGGCTATTTATGATCTTCTGGCACGTCTTGATTTGGATGCATTGTCATACGAGCTGCGTCACCGCGCTGGAAATGATGCTTCACAGCAACGCAAAAATGAGGCTCTGAAACGTTTACAGGTGGTGGAGTCGTTCCGTGCATCTCGTGGACGTAATAAGCCGGAATGGATGATCGTACGTATTGTACCGGTTATTCCTCCTGAACTTCGCCCGCTGGTGCCGTTGGATGGTGGTCGTTTTGCTACATCGGATTTGAATGACCTTTACCGTCGTGTGATTATCCGTAACAATCGTTTGAAACGTTTGATTGAAATCAAGGCTCCGGAAGTTATTTTGCGTAATGAAAAACGTATGCTTCAGGAATCGGTTGACTCATTGTTTGATAACTCGCGCAAATCAAGTGCTGTTAAGACGGACGCTAATCGTCCGCTGAAGTCATTATCAGATAGTTTGAAGGGTAAACAAGGACGTTTCCGTCAGAATTTGCTTGGTAAGCGTGTTGACTATTCAGCTCGTTCGGTTATCGTTGTAGGTCCTGAGTTGAAAATGGGTGAATGCGGTATTCCTAAATTGATGGCTGCCGAACTTTATAAACCATTTATCATTCGTAAGTTGATTGAACGCGGTATTGTAAAAACTGTGAAGTCGGCAAAGAAGATTGTAGACCGTAAAGAACCAGTAATTTGGGATATTCTTGAGCATGTAATGAAAGGACATCCTGTGTTACTGAACCGTGCTCCGACTCTTCACCGCTTGGGTATTCAGGCTTTTCAACCGAAGATGATCGAAGGTAAAGCTATTCAGTTGCATCCACTTGCTTGTACAGCGTTCAATGCCGACTTTGATGGCGACCAGATGGCTGTTCACTTGCCTTTGAGTAATGAAGCTATTCTTGAAGCACAAATGTTGATGCTTCAGTCACATAATATTTTGAATCCGGCTAATGGCGCTCCTATTACAGTACCTGCACAGGATATGGTGCTTGGCTTGTATTATATAACCAAGTTGCGTACGGGGGCTAAAGGAGAAGGTTTAACTTTCTACGGTCCGGAAGAAGCATTGATCGCTTACAATGAAGGTAAGGTTGATATTCATGCTCCGGTGAAAGTTATCGTGAAGGATGTTGACGAAAACGGTAATATTATAGATGTAATGCGTGAGACTTCGGTTGGACGTGTTATTGTTAACGAGATTGTTCCGCCTGAAGCTGGTTATATTAATACCATTATCTCTAAAAAATCACTTCGTGACATCATTAGTGATGTAATTAAGGTATGCGGTGTAGCGAAAGCTGCTGATTTCCTTGATGGAATTAAAAATCTTGGTTACCAGATGGCCTTTAAGGGTGGCTTGTCATTTAACTTGGGTGATATTATTATCCCGAAGGAGAAAGAAGTATTGGTTCAAAAGGGTTATGACGAAGTAGAACAGGTGATCAATAACTATAATATGGGTTTCATCACCAATAATGAACGTTATAATCAGGTGATCGATATCTGGACACATGTAAACTCTGAGTTGTCTAATATCTTGATGAAAACTATTTCTTCAGATGATCAAGGCTTTAACTCTGTATATATGATGCTTGATTCTGGTGCGCGTGGTTCTAAGGAACAGATCCGTCAGTTGTCAGGTATGCGTGGTTTGATGGCTAAACCGCAGAAGGCTGGTGCAGAAGGTGGACAGATTATTGAAAATCCGATCTTATCGAACTTTAAAGAAGGACTTTCGGTGTTGGAGTACTTTATCTCTACCCATGGTGCTCGTAAAGGTTTGGCCGATACTGCACTAAAGACTGCCGATGCAGGATATCTGACTCGCCGTCTGGTGGACGTTTCGCATGATGTGATTATTAATGAGGAGGACTGTGGTACACTTCGCGGATTGGTTTGTACAGACTTGAAGAATAACGATGAAGTTATTGCAACTCTATATGAACGTATTCTTGGTCGTGTATCTGTACATGATATTATTCATCCTACAACAGGTGAATTGCTTGTTTCAGGTGGAGAAGAAATAACAGAAGACATCGCTAAGAAGATTCAGGAATCTCCGATTGAGAGCGTTGAAATCCGTTCAGTATTGACTTGTGAATCAAAGAAGGGTGTATGTGCTAAGTGTTATGGACGTAATCTTGCTACGAGCCGTATGGTTCAGAAAGGTGAGGCTGTCGGTGTAATCGCTGCCCAATCAATTGGTGAACCGGGTACACAGTTGACTTTGCGTACGTTCCACGCCGGTGGTACTGCTGCTAATATTGCAGCTAATGCAAGTATTGTGGCTAAGAATGCAGCTCGTCTGGAATTTGAAGAGCTCCGTACCGTAGACGTTGTTGATGAAACTGGTGAAGCTGCGAAGGTTGTAGTAGGTCGTTTGGCTGAAGTACGTTTCGTAGATGTAAATACGAATATAGTTCTGTCTACTCACAATGTACCTTATGGCTCTACATTGTATGTGGCTGATGGCGAAGTGGTTGAGAAGGGTAAACTTATTGCTAAGTGGGATCCGTTCAACGCTGTTATTATTACTGAGGCTACTGGTAAGATTGAATTTGAGAGTGTTGTTGAGAACGTTACTTATAAGGTTGAATCGGATGAAGCAACCGGACTTCGTGAAATTATCATCATAGAGTCTAAAGATAAGACTAAGGTGCCTTCAGCTCATATTCTTACTGAAGATGGTGATTTGATTCGTACTTACAACTTGCCTGTGGGTGGACACGTTATCATTGAGAATGGTCAGAAGGTGAAAGCTGGTGAGGTTATTGTGAAGATACCGCGTGCAGTAGGTAAAGCTGGTGATATCACTGGTGGTCTTCCACGTGTTACCGAACTGTTCGAAGCACGTAACCCGTCAAATCCGGCTGTTGTATCGGAAATTGATGGTGAGGTTACTATGGGTAAAATTAAACGTGGTAATCGTGAAATTGTAGTTACCTCTAAAACCGGTGAGGTTAAGAAGTACCTTGTTAACTTATCTAAGCAGATTCTGGTACAGGAGAATGACTATGTTCGTGCTGGTACTCCGTTGTCAGACGGTGCCATTACACCAGCTGATATTTTGGCTATTAAAGGTCCGACAGCGGTGCAAGAGTATATCGTGAATGAGGTTCAGGACGTATACCGTTTGCAGGGTGTGAAAATTAACGATAAGCATTTTGAAATTATTGTTCGTCAAATGATGCGTAAAGTTGAAATTGACGAACCCGGAGATACTCGTTTCCTTGAACAACAGGTCGTTGATAAACTTGAGTTTATGGAAGAGAATGATCGTATCTGGGGTAAGAAAGTAGTTGTAGATGCAGGTGATTCTCAGACAATGCAGCCAGGACAGATTGTAACTGCGCGTAAGTTGCGTGATGAAAACAGTATGTTGAAGCGCCGTGACTTGAAACCGGTGGAAGTGCGTGATGCTATTGCTGCTACCTCTACTCAGATTCTTCAAGGTATTACACGTGCCGCTTTGCAAACTTCCAGCTTTATGTCAGCTGCATCCTTCCAGGAAACAACAAAAGTATTGAACGAAGCTGCTATCAACGGTAAGATTGATAAGCTTGAAGGTATGAAGGAAAATGTGATCTGTGGTCACTTAATTCCTGCTGGTACAGGTCAACGTGAGTTTGATAAAGTTATTGTTGGTTCAAAGGAAGAGTATGATCGTATCTTAGCTAATAAGAAAACGGTACTTGATTATAATGAAGTAGAATAATACAATTCAATTGACTATAGTAAGAAGGAGTAATTGCCATGATGGTAATTGCTCCTTTTTTGTGTTTTGGCTTTGATTATTTCAGTGCGATTTGTTTTTGGGTACTTTGGTCTTTTCGGGTAGTGATTATGGTTTGATCTGGATTCTTTCAAGACTCTCTTTAATTTGTTATAGATAAATCTTTAATCTGGAAATAACTGCATAAAATCTTTGCTTCCTATTCGGATTGTTGTAAATTTGTAAAGAGAAATAAAGCCTTTTAAGGGGATAAATATCCATCTTCTGGAATGAAAGCCCCTTTTTAGTCTTATGAAAGGGAATGTGAAATTATTTCCGCTGGTGAATTTGGAATATACGTTTAATTTATAACATTTAGAAATATGGAAGAACAGAATCCTAACAATCAATTACAGATTGAACTAAAAGAAGATGTTGCGCAGGGAATTTATGCTAACCTGGCTATCATCACTCATTCGAGTTCAGAATTCATACTCGATTTCATACGGGTTATGCCGGGAGTACCTAAAGCAGGTGTTCAGTCACGGATTATTTTAGCACCTGAACATGCTAAACGTTTGCTTCGTGCATTGGAAGAAAATATTGCAAAATATGAACGTGTGTTTGGACCAGTGCAATTGGCCGATGAACAATCTTTACCTCCAATGGCTGTAAAAGGTGAAGCTTGAGTATAATATAAAGGGTTAAAAATGAAAAAAAAGAGGTAGTGCATTGATTATTCAAATATTATTCGTATTTTTGCAGCCCAAAATGTATAGTTACGAAATTAATATAACAATAATATAAATTAAAAACAATTTGAAATGCCTACAATTCAGCAATTAGTAAGAAAAGGACGCGAAGTGCTGGTGGAGAAAAGTAAATCTCCGGCCCTCGATTCATGTCCTCAAAGACGTGGCGTTTGCGTGAGAGTGTATACAACCACTCCGAAAAAACCTAACTCTGCAATGCGTAAAGTTGCCCGTGTACGTTTGACTAACCAAAAAGAGGTTAACTCATACATTCCGGGAGAAGGACACAATTTGCAAGAGCACTCAATCGTATTGGTACGCGGCGGACGTGTGAAAGACCTTCCGGGTGTGCGCTATCACATCGTTCGTGGAACTCTTGATACGGCAGGTGTAGCTGGACGTACTCAAAGACGTTCTAAGTATGGTGCTAAACGCCCGAAACCAGGACAAGCTGCTGCTCCTGTAAAAGGAAAGAAAAAATAACCGATCTAAGATCAACTATTTAAAGTAATAACTTTCGTTTTAGTTTGTTGGAATAAGCTATAAAGGTTGAGTAAATTTTCCGGTGGGAGAATTGAAGACGTCAAGAATAGACAGCCAAAAACAAAAAACATTATTTTTCAAACAAATGAGAAAAGCTAAACCAAAAAAACGCGTTATCCTTCCGGATCCCGTGTTCAATGACCAAAAGGTTTCAAAATTCGTAAATCACTTGATGTATGATGGCAAGAAGAATACATCTTACGAAATTTTCTACGCTGCTTTAGAAACAGTTAAAACAAAACTTCCTAACGAGGAAAAATCTGCTCTTGAAATTTGGAAAAAAGCGTTGGATAACGTGACTCCACAAGTGGAAGTTAAGTCTCGCCGTGTAGGTGGTGCTACTTTCCAGGTTCCTACAGAAATCCGTCCGGATCGTAAAGAGTCTATCTCGATGAAGAATCTGATTCTTTTTGCTCGTAAAAGAGGTGGTAAATCAATGGCTGATAAATTGGCTGCCGAAATCATGGATGCATTCAATGAGCAAGGTGGTGCTTACAAACGTAAAGAAGATATGCACAGAATGGCGGAAGCTAACCGTGCGTTCGCTCATTTCAGATTCTAATGCACTCTTGTGTTAAGGATGTCAAATGAGATTTAAAACTAAAAAGTAAAGGAAGAAGAAAATGGCTAAGAATGATTTACATTTAACTCGTAATATCGGTATCATGGCTCACATCGATGCCGGAAAAACTACTACTTCTGAACGTATCCTGTTTTATACCGGATTGACTCACAAAATTGGTGAGGTACATGATGGTGCTGCTACAATGGACTGGATGGCTCAGGAGCAGGAACGTGGTATCACTATTACATCTGCTGCTACAACTACAAGATGGAAATATGCTGGTAATACGTATAAAATCAACTTGATTGATACTCCGGGACACGTTGACTTTACTGCTGAAGTAGAGCGTTCATTGCGTGTGCTTGATGGTGCTGTAGCTGCTTACTGTGCAGTAGGTGGTGTGGAGCCTCAGTCGGAAACTGTATGGCGTCAGGCTGATAAGTATAATGTACCGCGTATTGCGTACGTGAATAAAATGGACCGTTCTGGTGCTAACTTCTTTGATGTGGTGAGCCAGATGAAATCTGTTTTGGGAGCTAATCCGTGCCCAGTTGTTATTCCTATCGGTGCAGAAGAGTCTTTCAAAGGATTGGTAGATCTTATTAAGATGAAAGCTATCTATTGGCACGATGAGACAATGGGGGCTGATTATACGGTAGAAGAAATACCGGCTAACCTTGTGGATGAAGCTCAGGAGTGGAGAGATAAGATGTTGGAAAAGGTAGCAGAATTTGATGATGCTTTGATGGAGAAATATTTCGATGATCCTTCTACTATTACAGAAGAAGAAATATTGAGAGCTCTTCGCAATGCAACTGTTCAGATGGCTGTTGTTCCAATGCTTTGTGGTTCTTCATTTAAGAATAAAGGTGTACAGACATTGTTGGATTATGTTTGTGCTTTCTTGCCTTCTCCTCTGGATGCAGAGAATGTAATTGGTACAAATCCTGATACTGGTGCTGAAGAGGATCGTAAGCCAAGCGAAGATGAAAAAACTTCAGCTTTGGCGTTTAAGATTGCAACAGACCCGTATGTAGGTCGTTTAACTTTCTTCCGTGTGTATTCAGGTAAGATTGAGGCAGGTTCTTATATCTACAATTCTCGTTCTGGTAAGAAAGAGCGTGTTTCTCGTTTGTTTCAGATGCATTCTAACAAACAGAATCCGGTGGAAGTAGTTGGTGCTGGTGATATTGGTGCTGGTGTCGGTTTTAAAGATATCCACACTGGTGATACATTATGTGACGAAACAGCTCCTATTGTACTTGAGTCTATGGATTTCCCGGAACCTGTAATTGGTATTGCTGTTGAGCCTAAGACTCAGAAAGACATGGATAAACTGTCTAATGGGTTGGCTAAGTTGGCTGAAGAGGATCCTACATTTACAGTGAAAACTGACGAGCAGACAGGACAGACGGTTATTTCTGGTATGGGTGAACTTCACTTGGATATTATTATTGACCGTTTGAAACGTGAGTTTAAGGTAGAATGTAATCAGGGTAAACCTCAAGTGAACTACAAAGAGGCAATTACTAAGACGGTTAACTTGCGTGAAGTTTACAAGAAACAGTCTGGTGGTCGTGGTAAGTTTGCAGATATCATTGTTAACATCGGTCCGGTAGATGAAAGTTTTGTAGAAGGTGGTTTGCAGTTTGTTGACGAAGTTAAGGGAGGTAATATTCCTAAGGAATTTATTCCTTCAGTACAGAAAGGTTTTGCTACTGCAATGAAGAATGGTGTATTGGCAGGTTATCCGCTTGATTCACTGAAGGTAACTTTGGTTGATGGTTCGTTCCACCCGGTTGACTCAGACCAGTTGTCTTTTGAAATCTGTGCTATTCAGGCATATAAAAATGCATGTGCTAAAGCAGGTCCTGTTTTGATGGAACCTATAATGAAGTTGGAGGTTGTAACTCCAGAAGAAAATATGGGTGATGTTATTGGTGACTTGAATAAGCGCCGTGGTCAAGTTGAAGGTATGGAGTCAAGCCGTTCAGGTGCTCGCATCGTTAAGGCGATGGTGCCGTTGGCAGAGATGTTTGGTTACGTAACAGCGTTGCGTACTATTACTTCTGGTCGTGCAACCTCGTCAATGGTATACTCTCATCACTCTCAGGTTTCTAACTCTATTGCTAAGGCAGTATTGGAAGAAGTGAAAGGACGTGCTGATCTACTCTAATAAAATATCTGAAGCAGCAGGCTAGCGAATGACTCTTAGCCTGCCGCTTTATCTTATTTATATATTTATTAATTACAAAAAAAACAATGAGTCAGAAAATTAGAATTAAACTAAAATCTTATGACCACAACTTGGTTGACAAATCAGCTGAGAAGATCGTGAGAACAGTGAAGGCTACAGGTGCTATTGTTAGCGGTCCTATACCCCTTCCTACGCACAAGCGTATTTTTACTGTGAACCGTTCGACTTTCGTTAATAAGAAGTCTCGCGAACAGTTCGAACTCTCTTCTTACAAGAGATTGATCGATATCTATAGCTCAACAGCTAAGACTGTAGATGCTCTGATGAAGTTAGAGTTACCGAGTGGTGTAGAAGTAGAAATTAAAGTTTGATAATTAAAATTTAGTGAAATGCCAGGATTATTAGGAAAAAAAATCGGAATGACATCCGTTTTCAGTGCTGATGGTAAAAATGTACCATGCACTGTTATCGAAGCAGGTCCTTGTGTTGTTACTCAGGTTAAGACCGTAGAAAAAGATGGCTATAAAGCTGTTCAGTTGGGTTTCCAGGATAAAAAGGAAAAGCATACAACTAAACCGTTGATGGGTCACTTTAAAAAGGCTGGAGTAGCACCAAAGAGACACTTGGCCGAGTTCAAAGAATTTGAGAATGAGTTAAATCTGGGTGATGCAGTTACTGTAGAAATGTTCGAAGGCACAGAATTTGTTGATGTTGTCGGAACTTCCAAAGGTAAAGGTTTCCAAGGCGTTGTTAAAAGACATGGCTTTGGTGGTGTAGGTCAGGCTACTCATGGTCAGCACAATCGTGCCCGTAAACCGGGATCTATTGGTGCTTGTTCTTACCCGGCAAAAGTATTCAAAGGAATGCGTATGGGTGGACAAATGGGTGGTGACAGAGTTACCGTTCAAAACTTGCAGGTATTAAAAGTAATCGCGGAACACAACCTTCTTTTGATTAAAGGTTCTGTCCCTGGTTGCAAAGGTTCAATCGTAATAATTGAGAAATAATGGAAGTTAACGTATATAACATTAAAGGTGAAGACACTGGGAGAAAGGTTACGTTAAACGAATCTATCTTCGGAATTGAGCCCAACGACCACGCTATCTATTTGGACGTAAAGCAATTTATGGCTAACCAGCGTCAGGGTACTCATAAGTCAAAAGAAAGAAGTGAGATCAGCGGTTCTACTCGTAAGATTGGCCGCCAAAAAGGTGGCGGTGGTGCGCGTCGTGGTGACATGAACTCTCCGGTACTTGTTGGTGGTGGACGTGTATTTGGTCCAAAACCGAGAGACTACTATTTCAAGTTGAATAAAAAAGTTAAGACATTGGCTCGTAAGTCAGCTTTGTCTTATAAAGCTCAGAACAATGCAATTGTTGTTGTTGAAGACTTCGTTTTTGAAGCTCCTAGGACAAAGGAATTCATTGCTTTGACAAAAAATCTTAAAGTTTCTGATAAAAAGCTGCTTATGATTTTACCAGAAGCAAATAAAAACGTATATTTGTCAGCTCGTAACGTGGAGAAAGCTAACGTGCAGACTATCTCAGGATTAAATACTTACAGAGTATTGAATGCTGGGGTTGTTGTACTTACTGAAAACTCTTTGAAGGCTATTGACAATATCTTAATTTAAAAAGGAGGCTTAAATAATGGGAATTATTATTAAACCGTTGGTGACAGAAAAAATGACTGCAATAACTGATAAGCTGAATCGTTTCGGCTTTATTGTACGTCCTGAAGCTAATAAACTGGAAATTAAGAGCGAAGTTGAAGCCCTTTATAATGTTACAGTGGTTGATGTGAATACTGTGAAGTATGCAGGCAAAAATAAAAGCCGTTATACAAAAGCAGGTATCATCAATGGTCGTACGAATGCTTATAAAAAAGCTATCGTAACACTGAAAGATGGAGATACTATTGATTTTTATAGCAATATTTAATAAAAATGGCAGTACGTAAATTTAAGCCCACAACACCGGGGCAAAGACATAAGATTATTGGTACTTTCGAGGAAATTACTGCATCAGTACCAGAAAAGTCGCTTGTATATGGTAAGAAATCATCTGGCGGTCGTAACAGCGAAGGTAAGATGACAATGCGCTACATTGGTGGTGGCCACAGAAAAGTGATCAGAATTGTCGATTTCAAGAGAAATAAAGATGGTGTTCCAGCAGTTGTAAAGACTATTGAGTACGATCCGAATCGTTCGGCTCGTATTGCTTTGTTATATTATGCTGATGGTGAAAAAAGATATATTATTGCTCCCAATGGATTGCAAGTTGGTGCGACTTTGATGTCAGGTGAAAATGCAGCGCCAGAGATTGGTAATGCACTTCCTCTTCAGAATATTCCGGTCGGTACTGTAATTCATAATATTGAATTACGTCCGGGACAGGGTGCTGCTCTCGTTCGTTCGGCTGGTAATTTTGCTCAGTTGACTTCAAGAGAAGGTAAATATTGTGTTATTAAGTTACCTTCAGGTGAAGTTAGACAAATACTTAGCACTTGTAAAGCTACTGTCGGTAGTGTAGGTAATTCAGATCATGGATTGGAAAGCTCAGGTAAGGCAGGACGCTCTCGTTGGCAGGGTCGTCGTCCTCGTAACCGTGGTGTTGTAATGAACCCGGTTGATCACCCAATGGGTGGTGGTGAAGGACGTGCTTCCGGAGGACACCCGAGATCTCGTAAGGGATTGTATGCTAAGGGACTTAAGACTAGAGCTCCTAAGAAACAATCATCTAAGTATATTATTGAGAGAAGAAAGAAGTAATCTGATTAATTGAGTAAACTATGAGTCGTTCATTAAAAAAAGGTCCGTATATTAACGTAAAGCTTGAGAAGAAAGTTCTTGCTATGAATGAATCGGGCAAGAAAGTTGTTGTTAAGACTTGGGCCAGAGCTTCAATGATTTCGCCTGATTTCGTAGGCCATACAGTTGCAGTTCATAACGGAAATAAATTTATTCCTGTATACGTTACCGAAAATATGGTAGGTCACAAGTTGGGTGAATTCGCTCCAACTCGTACTTTCAGAGGACACGCTGGTAACAAGAAAAAATAACAGGATTTATCTGAAATAATAAAGTAATAAATATAATGGGAGCAAGAAAAAAAATATCGGCTGATAAAAGAAAAGAAGCCCTTAAGACCATGTATTTTGCTAAATTGCAAAATGTTCCTACTTCTCCTCGCAAAATGCGTCTCGTGGCTGACATGATTCGCGGGATGGAAGTGAACAGAGCACTTGGCGTTTTGAAGTTTTCTTCAAAAGAAGCTGCTGCAAGAGTGGAGAAGTTGCTACGCTCTGCAATAGCTAACTGGGAGCAGAAAAACGAACGTAAAGCTGAAAGCGGTGAATTATTTGTAACTAAGATTTTTGTTGATGGGGGTGCTACGCTCAAAAGAATGAGACCAGCTCCACAGGGTAGAGGTTACAGAATTCGTAAACGTTCAAATCACGTAACATTGTTCGTTGATTCTAAGAGTAATAACGAAGATCAAAATTAAGGTAGATGGGACAAAAAGTTAATCCAATAAGCAACCGTTTAGGAATTATCAGAGGATGGGATTCTAACTGGTATGGTGGAAATGATTACGGTGATTCTTTGCTGGAAGATAGCAAGATCCGTAAATATCTTAATGCAAGACTTGCAAAGGCAAGTGTTTCAAGAATCGTAATTGAACGTACGTTGAAGCTTGTTACTATTACTGTTTGCACTGCTCGTCCAGGTATTATCATTGGTAAAGGTGGCCAGGAAGTTGATAAGTTGAAAGAAGAGTTGAAGAAGGTCACCGACAAGGATATTCAAATTAATATCTTTGAAGTAAAAAGACCGGAACTGGATGCTGTGATTGTTGCAAACAACATCGCTCGTCAGGTAGAAGGTAAAATTGCCTATCGCCGTGCCATTAAAATGGCTATCGCAAATACTATGCGTATGGGTGCTGAAGGTATCAAAATTCAGATTTCAGGACGTTTGAATGGAGCTGAAATGGCTCGTTCTGAAATGTATAAGGAAGGAAGAACTCCGTTGCACACTTTTAGAGCAGACATAGACTATTGCCATGCTGAAGCATTGACAAAAGTAGGTCTTCTTGGTATTAAAGTTTGGATTTGTAGAGGTGAAGTATTTGGTAAGAGAGAATTGGCTCCGAACTTTACACAAAGCAAAGATAGTGGTCGTGGAAACAATAGTGGAAACAACGGCGGCGGAAAGAACTTCAAAAGAAAGAAAAATAATCGCTAAACGAATTTGAATTTTAGGAAACTATGTTACAACCGAAAAAGACAAAATTCAGAAGACAACAGAAGGGCCGGGCAAAAGGTAATGCTCAGAGAGGTAACCAGCTCGCTTTTGGTTCTTTTGGAATTAAGGCTTTGGAAACAAAATGGATCACAGGCCGCCAGATTGAAGCTGCTCGTATTGCAGTAACAAGATATATGCAACGTCAGGGACAAATTTGGATTCGTATCTTCCCGGATAAACCTATTACCAGAAAACCAGCAGATGTACGTATGGGTAAAGGTAAAGGTGCTCCCGAAGGATTCGTAGCTCCTGTTACTCCGGGTAGAATTATTATTGAAGCCGAAGGTGTTTCTTATGAAATCGCTAAAGAAGCTCTTCGCTTAGCTGCTCAAAAACTTCCTATCACTACTAAATTTGTAGTGAGACGTGATTATGATATTCAAAATCAAAATGCGTAACGTTTATGAAAATTGCAGAAATTAAAGAAATGTCTACTAATGATTTAGTAGAAAGAATAGAAGCAGAAGTAGTTAATTATAACCAGATGGTTATCAACCACTCTATTTCTCCTTTGGAAAATCCTGCGCTAATTAAACAGTTACGCAGGACAATTGCGCGTATGAAAACTGAGTTGCGCGAAAGAGAACTTAACAATAAATGATCAGCTCGATGGAAGCAAGAAATTTAAGAAAAGAAAGAACAGGGATTGTGTTGAGCAATAAAATGGATAAGACCATTACTGTTGCTGCCAAATTTAAGGAGAAACACCCTATATATGGTAAGTTCGTTAGCAAAACGAAGAAATACCATGCTCACGATGAAAAGAATGAATGCAATGTAGGTGATACAGTAAGCATCATGGAAACTCGTCCTTTGAGCAAGACTAAGAGATGGAGATTAGTAGAAATAATTGAAAGAGCTAAGTAATTATGATACAAGTAGAATCCAGACTTACAGTATGTGACAATAGTGGAGCTAAAGAAGCTCTTTGTATCCGTGTTTTAGGCGGTACAAGACGTCGCTATGCTTCAGTAGGGGACGTTATTGTCGTTTCTGTAAAGAGCGTCATTCCCTCGGGTGATATTAAAAAAGGTGCAGTGTCTAAAGCTTTGATCGTACGTACTAAGAAAGAAATCCGTCGTCCCGATGGTTCTTATATACGTTTTGATGATAATGCTTGCATTTTATTAAATAATGCAGGTGAAATTAGAGGTAGTCGTATTTTCGGTCCGGTAGCTCGTGAACTTCGTGCTACGAACATGAAAGTTGTGTCACTTGCGCCTGAGGTACTTTAATTTTGTAAAAGATTTAAGTAATGAGTAAATTACATATTAAAAAAGGCGATACAGTTTACGTAAATGCTGGTGAAGACAAAGGTAAAACTGGTCGTGTATTGAAGGTTCTTGTTAAAGAAGGACGTGCAATAGTTGAAGGTATTAACATGGTATCTAAAAGCACAAAACCTAATGCAAAGAACCCACAAGGTGGTATAGTTAAGCAGGAAGCTTCTATTCACATTTCAAACTTGAATCCGGTTGATCCAAAAACTGGTAAAGCAACGCGTGTTGGTAGAAAAGAGAGTTCTTTGGAAGGTAAAAGAACTTTAGTGCGTTATTCTAAAAAATCAGGAGAGGAGATTAAGTAATGAGTAATACTGCAAGCCTTAAAAAAGAATATGCAGAGCGTATTTCGCCTGCACTGAAGTCGCAATTCCAGTATTCTTCAACAATGCAGGTGCCCGTACTTAAGAAGATTGTTATCAATCAGGGTTTAGGTATGGCTGTTGCTGATAAGAAGATTATTGAAGTAGCAATTAATGAGTTAACTGCTATTACTGGTCAGAAAGCCGTAGCAACTATCTCTCGTAAAGATATTGCTAACTTCAAATTGCGTAAAAAAATGCCAATTGGAGTAATGGTAACATTGCGTCGTGAAAGAATGTACGAATTCCTTGAGAAATTAGTTCGTGTAGCTTTGCCACGTATTCGTGACTTCAAAGGTATTGAGAGTAAATTCGATGGTAAGGGTAATTATACCCTTGGTATTCAGGAACAAATAATTTTCCCTGAAATTAATATCGATAGTATTACAAGAATTCTCGGAATGAATATTACCTTTGTAACTTCTGCACAGACAGATGAGGAAGGTTATGCCTTATTGAAAGAATTCGGTTTACCGTTTAAAAACGCTAAAAAAGACTGATAAATTATGGCAAAGGAATCAATGAAAGCACGCGAAGTAAAGCGTGCTAAATTAGTAGCCAAATATGCCGAGAGAAGAGCTCAACTGAAGAAAGAAGGTGATTATGAAGCTTTACAGGCACTGCCTAAGAATGCTTCACCTGTGCGTCTGCACAATCGCTGTAAATTGACTGGTCGTCCTAAAGGATATATCCGTCAGTTTGGTATTTCAAGAATCCAGTTTCGCGAAATGGCATCTAATGGGCTTATTCCAGGTGTTAAAAAAGCAAGCTGGTAATTTTATTGTTTAAATATTGTCAGGGAAGGCCTGATTAATTTAATTATTTTTTATATGACTGATCCAATAGCAGATTATTTGACGAGGTTGCGGAACGCTATTCAAGCAAAGCACAGAGTAGTAGAAGTTCCTGCTTCAAATTTGAAAAAAGAAATCACTAAGATTCTTTTTGAAAAAGGCTACATTCTTAATTATAAGTTTGTAGAAGATGGTCCTCAGGGAACTATAAAAGTTGCCTTAAAGTATGATTCAGTTAACAAGGTTAACGCAATCAAGAAACTTGAAAGAATATCTTCTCCAGGTATGCGTCAGTATACTGGTTATAAAGATATGCCGCGTGTTATTAATGGTTTGGGTATTGCTATAATATCTACTTCCAAAGGTGTAATGACGAACAAAGAAGCTGCTGAATTGAAAATCGGTGGTGAGGTATTGTGTTATGTATATTAATAGGAGGAAAAAGCAATGTCAAGAATAGGAAAATTACCCATTAGTATCCCTGCGGGAGTAACAGTTACTCTGAAGGATGATGTGGTTACCGTAAAGGGACCGAAAGGCGAACTTAGCCAATATGTGAATCCTGCTATCAATATTTCTATTGAAGATGGACACGTAACTTTAAGTGAAAACGAAAGCGCAATGCTTGATAATCCAAAGCAAAAACATGCTTTCCATGGTTTATATCGTTCATTGGTTCATAATATGGTTGTGGGCGTATCTGAAGGTTATAAAAAAGAATTGGAGCTTGTTGGTGTTGGATATCGTGCTTCTAACCAAGGAAATATTATTGAATTAGCCTTAGGTTATACTCATAATATCTTTATACAATTGCCTACTGAAATTAAAGTTGAAACAAAATCTGAAAGAAATAAGAACCCTCTTATTATCTTAGAATCTTGTGATAAACAATTGCTTGGTCAAGTTTGCTCTAAAATACGTTCTTTCCGTAAACCTGAACCGTATAAAGGTAAAGGTATTAAGTTTGTTGGCGAAGAGATTCGCAGAAAGTCTGGTAAATCAGCCGGCGCTAAGTAAATTAAATAAATTTATATCATCATGACAACAAAAATAGAAAGACGAATTAAGATCAAATATAGAGTACGCAATAAAGTGTCAGGTACTACTGAACGTCCGCGTATGAGTGTATTTAGAAGTAACAAGCAAATCTATGTCCAGATTATCGACGATTTGTCTGGCAGAACATTGGCTGCTGCTTCATCTTTGGGTATGACTGAAAAACTACCTAAAAAAGAGCAGGCTGCTAAGGTTGGAGAAATGATTGCTAAAAAAGCTCAGGAAGCAGGTATTACAACTGTTGTTTTCGACCGTAATGGTTACTTGTATCATGGGAGAGTAAAAGAAGTAGCTGATGCTGCTCGTAACGGTGGACTTAAATTTTAATCATTATGGCAGGAGTTAATAATAGAGTTAAGATATCTAACGATATAGAACTAAAAGATAGACTTGTTGCTATCAATCGTGTTACTAAAGTTACCAAAGGTGGTAGAACTTTTAGTTTCTCTGCAATTGTTGTTGTAGGTAACGAAGAAGGAATCATTGGTTGGGGACTTGGTAAAGCAGGAGAGGTAACAGCAGCTATCGCAAAAGGAGTTGAATCTGCAAAGAAAAATCTGACTAGAGTTCCGATTTTGAAGGGTACGGTTCCTCATGAACAAGTAGCAAAGTTTGGTGGTGCTGAAGTATTCATCAAACCTGCATCTCACGGTACTGGTGTGGTAGCTGGTGGTGCTATGCGTGCTGTATTGGAAAGTGTTGGTGTTACTGATGTTTTAGCAAAATCTAAAGGTTCTTCAAATCCGCATAATTTGGTTAAAGCTACAATTTTGGCTTTGAGCGAAATGCGTGATGCAAGAATGGTTGCTCAAAACAGAGGTATTAGTGTTGAAAAAGTATTTAGAGGATAAGGAGGAGATATGTCAACTATAAAGATTAAACAAGTTAAAAGTAGAATTGGTGCTCCGGCTGATCAGAAGAGGACTCTTGATGCACTGGGACTTCGTAAACTGAACCGTGTGGTTGAACACGAAAGTACTCCTTCAATTCTTGGGATGGTAGATAAAGTAAAACACTTGGTTACCATTGTTAAGTAATTATTTGTTGAATAATAAAACGAATTACAATATGAACTTAAGTAATTTAAAACCTGCAGAAGGTTCTACTAAAACAAGAAAAAGAATCGGACGTGGTCCGGGATCTGGTTTAGGAGGTACTTCTACAAGAGGTCATAAAGGAGCTAAATCAAGATCCGGATACTCTAAAAAGGTCGGTTTTGAAGGTGGTCAGATGCCTCTTCAACGTCGTGTACCTAAATTTGGTTTCAAGAATATTAACCGCATTGAATATAAAGCTATTAACCTCGATACAATTCAGAATTTAGCTGAAGCTAAGAAGCTGGAAAAGGTAGGCGTTAATGACTTTATTGAAGCTGGATTTATTTCTTCAAATCAGTTGGTAAAAGTATTAGGTAACGGAACTTTGACTACTAAGCTGGACGTAGAAGCTCATGCATTCTCTAAGAGTGCTATTGCTGCTATCGAAGCTGTAGGTGGAACTGTAGTAAAACTCTGATTCAATGAGAAAAGCTATTGAAACATTAAAGAATATATGGAAAATTGAGGATCTGAGACAACGGATCCTCATCACCATATTGTTTGTGGCGATTTACCGTTTCGGTTCGTATGTTGTGCTACCTGGTATTAATCCTGGTATGCTGGCACAATTGCATCAACAAACAAGCGAAGGCCTATTAGCCTTGTTAAACATGTTCTCAGGAGGAGCTTTTTCTAATGCATCAATTTTTGCATTAGGAATTATGCCTTATATTTCTGCGTCTATCGTTATCCAGTTGTTAGGAATTGCGGTTCCGTATTTTCAGAAATTGCAACGCGAAGGTGAGAGTGGCAGAAGAAAGATGAACCAATATACTCGTTATTTGACGATTCTTATCCTATTGGTTCAGGCTCCTTCTTATTTGCTCAATCTTAAAATGCAGGCTGGACCTTCTTTAAATGCTTCATTAGATTGGACTCTGTTCATGGTTACTTCTACCATTATTTTGGCAGCTGGAAGTATGTTTATCTTGTGGCTTGGTGAAAGAATTACAGATAAAGGTATTGGTAACGGTATTTCATTTATCATCTTGATTGGTATTATTGCCCGTCTTCCTCAATCTCTTTTCCAGGAAGTTATTTCACGCGTGAGTGAAAAAGGTGGTGGTATGATCATGTTCTTATTTGAAATGGTATTCCTGCTGTTGGTAATTGCAGCTGCAATCCTCTTGGTGCAAGGTACGAGAAAGATTCCTGTACAATACGCGAAAAGAATTGTTGGTAATAAACAATATGGTGGTGCTAGACAGTATATTCCTTTGAAAGTGAATGCTGCTGGTGTAATGCCTATCATTTTTGCTCAGGCGATTATGTTTATTCCTATCACTTTTATTGGCTTCTCTAATGCTAATAATGTAAGTGGTTTTGTGCGTGCATTTACTGATCATACGAGCTTCTGGTATAATTTTGTTTTTGCTGTAATGATTATACTGTTTACGTATTTTTATACTGCAATTACAATAAATCCGAATCAGATGGCTGAAGATATGAAGAGAAATAACGGTTTCATCCCGGGTATCAAGCCTGGAAAGAAAACGGCTGAATATATTGATGATATTATGTCACGTATTACATTGCCTGGGTCTTTCTTTTTGGCATTGGTTGCTATTATGCCTGCTTTTGCCGGTGTATTTGGTGTGAAAGCTGAGTTCGCTCAATTCTTCGGTGGTACATCTTTGTTAATTCTTGTAGGTGTGGTTCTTGATACACTGCAGCAGGTTGAAAGTCATTTGTTGATGAGACATTATGATGGCTTGTTGAAGTCTGGTCGTATTAAGGGACGTGCTGGTGTAGCTGCATATTAATTCTTTCAATAGAAATGATATTTCTTAAAACAGAGGATGAAATAGAGCTACTCCGTCAGAGTAACTTGCTTGTAGGAAAAACATTGGCTGAGGTTGCCAAATTAATAAAACCGGGAGTTACTACCCGAGAACTGGACAAAGTTGCAGAAGAGTTTATTAGAGATAATGGGGCTATTCCAACTTTTAAAGGATTTCCGAATCAGTATGGCGATCCATTTCCGGGTTCTTTATGTACGTCTGTGAATGAGCAGGTTGTACATGGTATTCCAGGAGATATTGTCTTGAGAGAAGGTGATATTATTTCTGTGGATTGCGGGACATATATGAATGGTTTTTGTGGTGACTCAGCTTATACGTTTTGTGTCGGTGAAGTAGACGAGGAAGTTCGTAAGTTGTTGAAAGTTACTAAAGAGGCATTATATATAGGCATTCAGAATGCTGTACAAGGTAAAAGAATTGGTGATATCGGATATGCTATCCAGCAATATTGTGAATCACATTCTTATGGAGTAGTGCGTGAATTTGTTGGCCATGGGATTGGTAAAGAAATGCATGAGGATCCGCAAGTACCTAATTATGGTAAAAGAGGATATGGCACGCTTTTAAAGAAAGGACTTTGTATTGCGATTGAGCCTATGATTACCCAAGGTGACCGGCAAGTTATAATGGAGCGTGACGGATGGACTGTGAGAACAAGAGATCGGAAATGTGCCGCACACTTTGAGCATACTATTGCAGTAGGTGCGGGAGAAGCCGATATTCTTTCATCATTTAAATTCATTGAAGAAGTTTTAGGAGATAAAGCAATATAGTATATGGCAAAGCAATCTGCAATAGAACAAGATGGAGTTATAGTTGAAGCATTGTCTAATGCAATGTTTCGTGTTGAATTAGAAAACGGACATGAGATTACTGCTCATATCTCAGGTAAGATGCGAATGCATTACATAAAAATCTTACCAGGAGATAAAGTAAGAGTTGAAATGTCTCCTTACGACTTATCGAAAGGAAGAATTGTATTTAGATATAAATAAAATAAGATATGAAAGTAAGAGCATCATTAAAGAAACGTACGCCAGAATGTAAGATCGTTAGACGTAATGGCCGTTTGTATGTTATTAACAAGAAAAATCCTAAGTATAAACAACGTCAAGGATAATTTATTATTTTTGCAAAAAAAATAATTTAGTATATGGCTATAAGAATAGTTGGTGTAGATTTACCTCAGAATAAGAGAGGTGAGATTGCGTTGACCTATGTATATGGAATAGGTCGTAGTAGTTCAGCAAAAATTTTAGATAAGGCTGGTGTAGACAAAGATCTGAAGGTAAAAGACTGGACAGATGATCAGGCTGCAAAGATTCGTGAGATCATTGGTGCAGAGTATAAAGTAGAAGGTGATCTTCGTTCTGAAGTTCAATTGAACATTAAGCGATTAATGGATATTGGTTGTTACCGTGGTGTACGTCATCGTATCGGTTTGCCTGTTAGAGGTCAAAGCACTAAAAACAATGCACGTACTCGTAAGGGTAGAAAGAAAACCGTTGCTAATAAGAAAAAAGCTACTAAATAATAATTGTTGATATGGCAAAAAAAACAGTCGCAGCTAAGAAGAGAAATGTAAAGGTGGATGCTAATGGACAATTGCATGTTCATTCATCTTTCAACAATATTATTGTTTCTCTTGCAAATAGTGAAGGGCAGATTATTTCTTGGTCTTCTGCCGGAAAAATGGGATTTAGAGGTTCTAAAAAGAATACTCCTTATGCAGCTCAGATGGCTGCCCAGGATTGTGCAAAAATCGCATATGATCTTGGCCTGAGAAAGGTAAAAGCATACGTAAAAGGACCGGGTAACGGACGTGAGTCTGCCATCAGAACTATCCACGGTGCAGGTATTGAAGTTACAGAAATTATTGATGTAACTCCGCTTCCACATAATGGTTGTCGTCCTCCAAAAAGACGTAGAGTTTAAGATTTACCTTTAATTAAAATGACACTTGATTTTGTTTTTGGATTGCATCAATTTCTTCTCTGTAATCGCGGCTGCAACAAATTAAGTTCATGAATAAACAATTAAATATTTAAAAAGAAAATGGCTAGATATACTGGACCAAAATCAAGAATAGCCCGTAAATTCGGTGAAGGTATCTTTGGAGCTGATAAAGTTTTATCTAAGAAAAACTATCCTCCCGGACAGCACGGAAATTCAAGAAAAAGAAAAACTTCAGAATATGGTGTTCAGCTGCGTGAGAAACAGAAAGCTAAATACACTTATGGAGTATTAGAAAAACAATTCCGTAACTTGTTTGAGAAAGCAGAAGCCGCTAAGGGTATTACTGGTGAGATTCTTCTTCAGTTATTGGAAGGTCGTCTGGACAATGTAGTATTCCGTTTGGGAATTGCTCCAACTCGTGCTGCTGCTCGTCAGTTGGTAAGTCACAGACATATTACTGTTGATGGACAGGTAGTGAACATTCCTTCATATGCAGTAAAGCCAGGACAGCTGATTGGTGTTCGTGAAAGATCTAAATCTTTGGAAGTTATTGCTAATTCTCTTGCTGGTTTTAACCACAGTAAATATGCTTGGTTGGAGTGGGATGAATCTACAAAGGTTGGCAAATTGTTGCATATTCCTGAAAGAGCAGACATTCCTGAGAACATTAAAGAGCATTTGATCGTTGAATTGTATTCTAAATAATAATTAATTTCATGGCGATATTAGCATTTCAAAAACCTGATAAAGTATTAATGTTGGAAGCGGATTCAAGATTCGGTAAGTTCGAATTCCGTCCGTTGGAACCCGGTTTTGGTATTACTGTAGGTAATGCATTACGCCGTATCCTCCTTTCTTCATTAGAGGGTTTTGCCATCACCACTATTCGTATAGATGGTGTTGAGCATGAATTTTCTAGTGTTCCTGGAGTAAAAGAGGATGTTACCAACATTATCTTGAATCTGAAACAAGTGAGATTCAAGCAAGTAGTTGAAGAATTCGAGAGTGAGAAAGTAAGTATCACGGTCGAGAATTCAAGTGAATTTAGAGCAGGTGACATAGGTAAGTATTTGACTGGATTTGAAGTGTTAAATCCGGAATTAGTTATTTGTCATTTAGATTCTAAGTCAACTATGCAGGTTGATATTACAATCAATAAGGGCCGTGGTTATGTCCCCGCTGACGAAAACCGCGAATATTGTACCGATGTGAATGTAATTCCAATTGATTCTATTTACACCCCGATACGTAATGTTAAGTATACTGTAGAAAACTTCCGTGTGGAACAGAAGACTGACTACGAGAAACTTATACTTGAGATTGCTACGGATGGTTCCATTCATCCGAAAGAAGCACTGAAAGAAGCTGCAAAGATTCTGATTTATCACTTTATGTTATTTTCTGACGAAAAGATTACTCTTGAGAGTAATGACGTTGATGGTAACGAAGAATTTGATGAAGAGGTATTGCATATGCGTCAGTTGTTGAAGACTAAACTTGTTGATATGGACTTATCAGTTCGTGCCCTCAATTGCTTGAAGGCTGCTGATGTAGAAACCCTTGGCGATTTAGTGCAGTTCAATAAAACTGATTTGCTGAAATTCAGGAATTTCGGAAAGAAATCGCTTACCGAGCTTGATGATTTGCTGGAAAGTCTGAATCTATCGTTTGGAACCGACATTTCTAAATATAAATTAGATAAAGAATAAAAAATGAGACATAATAAAAAATTCAATCATTTAGGTCGTACTGCTTCTCATAGAAGTGCTATGTTATCTAACATGGCTTGTTCTTTGATCAAGCACAAAAGAATCACTACGACTGTAGCAAAGGCTAAAGCATTGAAAAAATTTGTTGAGCCTTTGATTACAAAGTCTAAGGAAGACACAACGAATTCTCGTCGTGTCGTATTTAGCAATTTGCAGGATAAGATTGCTGTAACAGAATTGTTCAAAGAAATCTCTGTGAAAATTGCTGATCGTCCGGGTGGTTATACTCGTATCATTAAGACTGGTAATCGTTTGGGTGATAATGCAGAAATGTGCTTTATTGAGCTCGTTGACTACAACGAAAATATGGCTAAAGAGAAAGTTGCTAAGAAGGCTACTCGTACTCGTCGTTCAAAGAAAGCTGCTACAACTGAAGCTGCTCCAGCTGCTGAAGCTCCTGCTGTTGAAGAACCGAAAGCTGAATCGGCAGAGTAATTCAACAATTATTCTTATAGATATAAGAAAGGTCACCTCGAAAGATGGTGGCCTTTTTTGTTGTCAAGTCTAAAGATACTTTAATTTTGTCTTTCTTTAAACATTTAAATAAAATAATCTGTTATATTTGCAGGGAGATATGGCTAAATTTATAAAGGTGATATTGCTTTTGTTGTTTGCTGTAGCACTTCATGGTGTGGCTAACAATTTTTTCGCTGAAAAACCAGTGGAAGCTCAGACGCATGCACCTATGTATAAAGTTGATTCTCAGCAAGTCAGTACTGCCCAACTGCCGTATTTACCAGAAGGGGAGCTTTCAAATGCAGCACAATCTCATCAGATTGCTACATCTCGTATCCAGCGTATTAATTTATTAGAATATTCGATATCCTTAAGAGCATTGGCTCAGCAGTTACAACAGCGAGAGGCAGCTTTGGCGCAACATTGGGGACGAATATATGATACTACAACTTCTTTTAGCTGCCATCCGGCAAGTGAATACTATGTATTCGCTCTTCGACGTATTATTATTTAGTAATTTATTTTATTAGTTCTGTTTTATCGGTAGTACAATAAATTGTATTGCCAGCTATTTTATTACTGTTTTACTAATAATTTAAACTTATAATAATATGACAACTCCAGCTATTGATGCAACTATTTTTGCATCTTCTCATCCTGATATTGCAAAGCGTACAAGTGTTTCCGGACTTATTTTTTCCGGTTTGATGTTACTAATTGGTGTATTGGCATTTATTTCTACTTTTGAGATGGAAGATCGTTCTTCAACTTTGAGTATGGGATTAATGGTGTTAGGTTCTGGACTATTTTTAATTGGTATTTTTCGCCTTTTCTGGAAATCAAAAGAAGTGGTTTATTTGCCTACGGGAAGTATAGCAAAAGAACAGAGTATTTTCTTTGATTTGAAATATATGGATCAATTGAAAGAAATTGTAAAGTCGGGAACTTTCTCTGCTGATACAAATTTAAGAGGTGGGGCAAGTGGTAATCTTCGTATGGACATAATTCTTTCTGAAGATAAAAAGTTTGCGGCAGTACAGCTGTTTCAGTTTGTACCTTATACTTATAATCCGATAACTTCAGTGCAGTATTTTACTAATGGAGAAGCATCAGCCGTTGCTGACTTTCTTTCAAAATGTAGATTACACTAAATTTTATGTTATTAGTGATTTAATTTTATAAGAAGATATAGGCAAAGCTTTATTATATTTCTTTTATAAATAAAGATGATATGTTTCGCCTGCTATCTCTTTTTCACGGATAGGATAATGATTTCCTTTTTGAAATCTAAAAATCAAACACTTTTTTGTGTCTTGATATAATTTGATACAAGTTTGTTAGGATGTTTTCTCCTATTACAAATATAAGGATCTAAATTATACTTAGCTTTGGCAATCTTATGTAACCACTATTATAGTTACATAAGATTGCTTTTTAGTAATCTATTTCGGATGTTTATTATTAATTTTCTGTCATTTATTGATGAGGTTTTTATTGTGTTTATCTTTTAGGGCGAGCGCATGATATCTATAAATTTTGTATAGTAATCCATGCGTTATTGAATAGTAATACTTTTCTTTCAATCTATAGGGTAAAAATAAAAGGTTATAACTGTCTTAAAATATAGAATGTTAGTTTCACTCTCTGTTCTCTAAGTAGATTTCTTCTTGCTCTAATACATCTGTGTTATAAATTGAATAGTTTGTAATTAGATGTTGGTGATATTCGCATTATATTTGTCAGAGTATCTATTTTATAATTGTTATCTTAAAGCTATATGTACTTATGTATATACAAATGAAGCGAATGTTAATTGGACTTTTATGTGTTTTTCCTTTTTTACAATCTTCTGCCCAATTGCGGCAACAGTATATATTGAAAAATAATTGGGAGTTCCGATCTGATCAACCGACTGCTGATGCTATTTGGGAAAAAGTAACAGTTCCTCATTGCTGGAATGCGAAAGATGGTATAACTGCCGATTATTATCGTGGAACAGCTCAATATCGTTATCACTTAGATATATTGCCGGAAATGCTGAGGAAACGTGTTTTTTTGCGTTTCGAGGCAGTTAGTCAGGTTGCGGATATTTTTGTTAATGGAATAAAAGCTGGTGCACATAAAGGAGCCTTCAATGCTTTCTGTTTTGAAATAACCTCTTTGTTGAAGAAAGGAGATAATCTTTTAGAGGTCAAAGTTTCGAATAGTCCGGATAATGATATTGCTCCTCTGGCTGGAGATTTTACTGTTTTTGGTGGGATTTATCGTCCTGTATCACTACTCTTATTGCCTAAGACGTGTATAACTCCATTAGATTATGCTTCTTCTGGGATTTACATTCATCAGGATCAGGTCGATTCAAAACAGGCTGAGTTATCCATTGTGACAAAAGTTAATAGTAGTCAGGCCGGGAAAGCATTATCTGTTAGAACCAGTGTGTTTGATGCCCAAGGGGAAGCAATAGGTAGCACCACAACTACCAATAAGTTATATGTAAAAGGAAAAACGGCTAAGTTTATTAATAAGCTGAATATAGATCGTCCTATCTTATGGGATGGATGTAAATCACCCTATCTGTATCGTGTCTTTGTAGAAGTGTTGAAAGGTGATGCGGTTGTGGATACACTATCCCAATATACTGGTTTAAGATATTATACAGTTGACGCGGAAAAAGGCTTTTTCCTGAATGGTAAACCTTATAAAATAAAAGGTGTAAACAGACATCAGGACCGGGAAGGTAAAGGATGGGCTATATCGAATGAAGATCATAGCGAGGACATGGATCTGATTAAAGAAATAGGAGCTACTGGAATCAGGTTGGCACACTATCCACATGCCGATTATTTCTATTCTTTATGTGATCGGGAAGGTATGTTGGTATGGGCGGAAATTCCCCTTATCGGTAAGGTAAATACCAGTTCTGCTTTTACGGAGAATATAAAGTTACAACTCACGGAATTGATTCGGCAGAATTTTAACCATCCATCTATTTTTTGTTGGAGTCTGTTCAACGAATTGTCTGAAGGCGAGGTCAAGAATTTGATTGGAGAGTTAAATGATCTGGCTCATCAGGAAGATCCGGGACGTTTGACAGTAGCTGCTGCTAACATAGAGAACAGGCCGGAGAATAAAGTCACAGATATTATGGCCTACAATACTTATCCGGGATGGTACTGGGCTCAGCCCTCCATGATGAAATCTTCGGTAGCACATTGGAACCGTTTGGTTGGAAACAAAGGTATTGGTGTCAGTGAATATGGAGCTGGGGCTAACGTCTGGCATCACCAGCAGGATGTTAAATCGGCCCCAAGGACTGATGGAATTTTTCATCCGGAAGAGTGGCAGTCTATTGTACATGAACAAAATTATCAGGCAATAAGCGATTGTAACTTTGTCTGGGGATCTTTCGTCTGGAATATGTTTGATTTTGCAAGTGCTTCCAGGAATGAAGGAAATTTACCAGGACGAAACGATAAAGGTTTAGTAACCTACGACAGAAAGATCAAGAAAGATGCTTTTTATTTCTACAAGTCAGCTTGGGCGAAATCACCTGTTCTACATATTACAAGTAGAAGAGATGTGGCAAGAAGAGATTCGATTACAGACGTAAAGGTATATTCCAATTGCGAAAATATTCGTTTGAAAGTGAATGGACAAGAGTGTGGAGATCCTATAAAGAGGCAAAATATCTATATTTGGCAAGGCGTTGGTCTAAGGAAAGGCGAAAACCAGATTGAAGTTTGTGGCGATAGAGATCGTCATGTTTTATCTGAAAAATGTAATTGGATTCTTTTATAATGTAATAATCAGCATCATGGGAAAATATCTGTTTTTAATTCTAATATTTTGTATAAATCCGATTTATTCATATAGCCAGAATGTAGTAGATCTGGTAAACCCGCTTATTGGAACGGCTATTAAGGGTGAGGGAGGTACGGTACCTTTTGTGGGTCCTCCTTTTGCAATGACCAATTTTTTACCTCAAACCAGGGAGAATAAAATGGGAAGTATGGCGTATGTTTACGATGATGAGTCTATAATGGGCTTTTTGGGCTCTCATCAACCAACTATATGGATGGGAGATTATGGATATGTATCAGTTATGCCACAAATCGGAGAGGAGATAAGAGTACTCCCGGAAGATCGAAAAATGAATTTTAGTCATAAGGATGAGAAGGCCTCTCCCTATTATTACTCTGTTACTTTAACCGATAAACAGAATAACCGGATTTTTACGGAGATGACTGCTTCCGGACGTTGTGGCATTTTGAATTTTCGTTTTCCTAAAAATAAAACTCCCCGGTTGATTATTCAGGGTATAAATTTGAATCCGCAGTTGAATGATTGGTGTAATCATTATAATCAGCGTCTCCAGAAAATCAAAGGCTGGATGAAGATTGATACACTGAATAATGAAATTGTGGGGTATAATCCAGACAGGCAGTCGGCTCAGTTAGGACCAGACCTACCCAACTTTAAAGGTTATTTTGTCATTCGTTTCAATTGTGATATAAAGGATTTTGGTTGTTGGAATGATTCTATTCTTTACCCGGGAGTCGAGGAGCTATATGGTACACGCATGGGAGCATATATTAATTTCTCTCAAAAGGATAAGGAAATAAAGGCTCAGATAGCTACCTCTTTTATAAGTCTGGAGCAAGCCCGCTTGAATTTACAGCATGAAATACCCGGATGGAGTTTAAAACAGGTATATGAGAATACTAAAAAAGAATGGAATGATAAATTATCCCGGTTAACTATCAAAGGAGGAAGCGAAAGAGAGGCCCGTATTTTTTATACGGCACTGTATCATTCTTATCTTTTCCCTCGCGAGTTTTCTGAATATGGAAGATATTACAGTGCATTTGACGACCGGATTCATGAGGGTATTTCGTATAATGATTATTCTTTATGGGATACATTCAGAGCTTTTCATCCCCTGATGACGTTGCTGGAACCACAGTTAACCGGTGACTGGATCACTTCATTATTGCAAATGTATAAAGAAGGCGGCTGGCTTCCTATGTGGCCTAATCCAACCTATACCAATATTATGATAGCCACTCATGCGGATGCAGTTATTGCAGATGCCTATATGAAAGGGATTCGTAACTTTGATGTCAATCTGGCCTATGAAGCTATACGAAAAGATGCAATGATTCCTCCTGATTGCGATACAAACAGAAAATACGGTGACCGTGATTATTGGACTTCTTATGAGGGACGTGCGGGGGCAAGTTATTACCATTCGATAGGATATGTGCCAGATGATAAAACAGCCGAATCGGTTTCAAGGACACTGGAATATGCATATGATGACTGGTGTGTAGCACAAATGGCGAAATCGTTAGGGAAGATGGAAGATTATGTCCATTTGATGCGATTTAGTGGAAATTATAAAAACTTATACAATCCTGAGAAAGGTTTTTTCTTGCCTCGTAACTATGATGGAACCTGGATTGATTTGGATGATAATTCACGGCATGGATTGACGGAAGGTTCGAAGTGGACTTATTTGTTTTGTGTCCTTCAGGATATTCCCGGAATGATTGATTTGATGGGAGGACCACAGGCTTTTTCTGATAAGTTGGATCGGAATTTTGAAGAAGATCATTATAAGCATGATAATGAGCCAGGCCATCATTATATCTATTTATATAATTACTGTAATGAGCCTTGGAAGACCCAGGAGTTAGTGCGGAAGCATGTAAAGCTGAACTATAAAGATACTCCTGATGGTGTAAACGGAAATGATGATTGTGGGCAAATGTCTGCCTGGTATCTTTTTTCTGTTATGGGATTTTATCCTGTAACTCCCGGGAGTAATGAGTTTGCCATAGGTGCTCCTCAATTTTCAGAAATTAAAATTCGGTTGAAAGATCATGATCTGTTAATAAAAGCAGATAATCTTTCGGAGGAGAATAAATATGTTCAATCCGTGTTTTTGGACGGAAAGAAAATTCTGAACCCATTTATTAATTATTTTGATCTGATAGATGCTAAGGAGATTCGCTTTGTTATGAACGATCGTCCTGGTGGGTATTGATAAGCAGCTGATAAATAAAGTATCGGGGCATACTTTGTTTCATACTGAAGAAAATTTTGTTTCATATCGGGAAATACTTTGTTTCGAGGCATGAAACAGAGGATATCTTACCGGGATATAATCCGATTCCCGGTAGGATTGAATTCTGTAGTTTACACAATATTTTGTATAGTATCAGGATATTTACTGGAATATTCCTAAAAAACGTTTTCCACTGATTCTATAAATTGTATCGTTTGCATATCCCTGTTCAATAAAAATGTATCTAAAGTATGTGCTAACTCTTTTAAGTAATTGTTTTTGTAAATACTAATATCTGTAAGGCAATATGATTTATACCCAGTATTTCTGTTATATCTCAAAATGGTAGTTTTTATAGGTTGTGATTGTTTATTAGGATAATATTTTTGATGAGTTTTATTTCTTAGCTCATAAAAAATTTCTTCATCATCAAAATCCATTGGCATAGAGACACCAAGTGAGTCAAATAAACAATAAAAGTTTTTTTGCTCACGATAATCGTCTTTCATTTTACAATAATCATAGTCTAATAAAAAAAACTTTTTGCTTTTTCATAGAATTTGTAATGTTCCACCTTTTCTTTCGAAAACCAGCTGCTGATTATTTTTTAAAAGAATCATTGAAAATAAGAAGCATTATTGCAACCATAACCGTTCGGGTAATTCTATTACTCATTTTCAGACTAACGAAACTGCTTAAACTAACTACTCAAACAGTGACTGTACCCATACCTTTGGAATACCGATATAATTATCATAACCTACAATATGATTATTTGAAGCTATTAATATTATAAGTAAAATAGCACATGCTATAATAATCCATGCCGCTACTTTATCATACCATTTTATCAGTTCTATATTACTACTCTTATTTAATCTTTTTATATGAGTATTTTTAGTTGTCCATTTTTTCTTTTTTTTCTTATCCATAATTTATTATCGTTGATTAAATTCCGGTAAAATTCTTCTTTCCTGTTGTATAGATTGAAAAGCGTTCGGATTCGTAAAAAGTTCAGTCATTATTAGATCTTTGGGTGATAATCCTAACTTTTTCTGTATTGTGGTCTTTCTCTCTACAGATATCTTTAAAATTTCTACTAACGATTTACCTGTAAAATCAAGTTTACCCAAACTCTCATTCATATCCGCTGCTTGTACCTCATAATTGAGCTGCTGTATTGCTAACTCAGGATCATTAATCACAAGTTCTGTACTACTTTGAATAACACCATTTTCTCCATAGTTTACTGTGGTGACAAGACTTGCTAACTTATTTTTGAACTCTATGTATGTATCAGATAATTCTGTAACACCAGTAATAAAACGATTTCTTATATTATTATTACTCACCTGTATTTTGCTTCTCACCGAGAAACAGAGGATATCTTACCGGGATATAATCTGACTCCCGGTAGGATTGAACTCTGTAATTTTATTCATACAATATCGTGTATAGTCTCAAGGACATTTACTGGAATATTCCTAAAAAGCGTTTTCCACTGATGCTATAAATTGTATCGTTTGCATATCCCTGTTTAACAAAAATGTATCTAAAGCATATGCTAACTCTTTTAAGTATTTGTTTTTGTAAATACTAATATCTGTAAGGCAATATGATTGATACCCAGTATTTATGTTATATCTCAAAATGGTAGTTTTTATAGGTTGTGATTGTTTATTGGGATAATATTTTTGATGAGTTTTATTTCTTAGCTCATAAAAAACTTCTTCATCATCAAAATCCATTGACATAGAGACACCAAGCGAGTCAAATAAACAATAAAAGTTTTTTTGCTCACGATAATCGTCTTTCATTTTACAATAATCATAGTCTAATAAAAAAGCCTTTTTACCTTTCCATAGAATTTGTAATGTTCCATTCTTTCTTTCGAAAAACAGATGCTGATTATTTTTTAAAAGAAACCCAAGAAGAGATTCTACACCTGTTCCATTTGTATTTCTTTTCCCAGCCTTTTCATAGTCGGTAAAGGATTGAAAGTGAAAATCATTGGCACTATTAGTTATTCTCCAACAATAGGTATAAAGGTTCTCTATATTAGGATAGTCTAAATAGTTACAGTAATACATTTTAATATACCGCGACATGTCATATATTGCATCATGAGAAGTATAATTAGCCTGCGCGGAATCAGGTAAAGAGCTTTTGCAACTAAATAAGCTCGATAAGGGAAATAATATTATCAATAAATACTTTTTCATTTCTTTCACCTCCAAATAAATTTTGTAATATCAATTTGCTAACAAAACTCTTAGTATAGGTTGTTAAGCTAAATATATCCCATGCCGATTCTACATATTTCCCCGTCGGATCTTTATACCTCACCGGATTATTCAATGCATATGCATACGGACTCACCGTATAGTACTCCTCGCACAGCGGGTCTACCTGATTAAAACGGTTCATGATGGCATACATTGCACGTGCACCAAAGTTATATTCATCCAGATAATTCGTACCCATGAATTCTTTGCCACCCAACCCAAACGGATAAGTGGTATAAGGCTTTCTATCCATTATGCCGGATGGATAATAACTGGGATATCCGAAAGCTTTTTTACTCCCTTTCTCGTATTCCCAAGTACAACCGATATGGGCTTTGACGGCATAATAATTTCTATAACCGGTGCGATTATACAAATTCAAATAGCCATCCAAAGTGGTGACTCGTCTCAATTTCCCGGCAGCGTAATAGTAATCTTCACTCCAATCATTGATTCCGGTGATATAGGGATCGGTGTTGCTTACCACTGTATCTAAAGGGGAGTCGGTTTAGTGGGGTAAGAACCATAAGAATCACGCACCTTGCGGCCAGTTAATGTCCTCTAAGTTTAAATTCTCCGCGCTCAAAATGTTCAATCACAGTAGGCGTTGTATAATTGATACCAAAATTATCCGGTCCAAAGTCATATTTTACTAAGAAACGTTTTTTGAAATCCCGATAGATTTTCATAGCCCACTTTACATACTCTTCGTCTTTCTTAATAAAATCCCAAGCAGGTCTATCAAAATATTGTTTGGTAAAATAAAAGCGAGATGGAGGGAGTAATTGGTCTTTTGTGATTTTTTCAAAGTCAAATTGAATTATAAGTTCTTTATCAAAGTCTACATAATATGTAAGTTCTCCTGATGGTAGTAAGCAGCTTTTATATTCGAATAGTTCAATCCACTTTGGTAAAGTTAAATAAACTTGACCATAATTTAATAATTCGGCATTAAGCTTCGCTATGATAGGATTTGCATCAAAACTATATGTTTTTACGCATACAATATCACGCTCTTCTAACCATTGCTGTATACCAAGTAAATCTTCCGGTAATACATAAAAATTAATTTGTGATGATAACATGTTGTATTTTTTTTATTATAAGAGCTTGTTTAAATTTTGCTCGCCACTGTTTTGAGATTTGTTTTCGAGGATATTTTTCAGCTTTTATAAGGAGCATAGCGGACTATGTGACGAATAAAAACTGAAAAATAGACCGAAAAGAAAATCAAAACAGGTCGATAAAGCCTATATAAAAATTATTTCAGGAAAATTTAAACAGGCTCTAAGCATTGTTAAGGATTATGTTTGTTTTTCTTTTTCTTTTTGTTTTTTATAACGTTCTGTTATATTTGTAATTTTATATCCACTGAAAACTCCAAATATTAATAGCATAACAAAACTGAATACTATTGAAATTTTATCTAGCCTTAGAATTATATATAAACAAAAATACCAAACAAAAACTTGCTTTATTATGATGCCCGAATTGAGATAAAGAATATATTTAATACCCGTTCCTTTATGCCAAATTGCAGATTTACTATCAATGCGGTCAATTATGCCTGCAATAACCATCCCAATGGCACCCACTAACATAACAATTCTTACAATAAATATATATGGAATTGAATCCACATAATCTCTGAAAACAGAAATACAAATCATAATAAAACACATTGGTAATGTGATTCTATTTATAAAATAGAGAAAAGATTTTTTCATAATCTTAATTAATTTAATATTCAGTTGAAAAAATGATACAAAATATTACCATCTTGCTTATTTTGATTTCCTTTAGTTTGTTCTTGTCTTACTTCATTAGCATCTTTGCTCGGGTCTGGATTGGTTAATTGAACTCCAATTTCTGTACCTTTTGAATTTTAACGAATCATTGATATAATGTATGGCTATTCAATAATCTCAAAATAAAAATCAAGACAATTAAATTTTATATAACCAACCGGAGAAAAATCAAATTTAAACTCTATAGTATAAAGGTGTCTCTTATCATCATAGTTATAAGAAAAAGATGTTATTTCCAACCCTCCTATGGTATAAGGAGCTTTAAATTCAAAGCAAAATCTAAAGAAAAACAAATGTGCGTTTTAATCGCCATGAAATCAAAGTCGTTACACATATTTTCTTGTCCATTCCAGTTTATGTCAATCTCCAGGTTAGTAGGGTGACCATCATTATCAATCAATCCACTTAAATCCGTTAATAAAACTTTCATCTGAAATGAGATGATCTATTTCTCTGCTTTTGTAAACAAGTTTTTTCATTTTATTTTCATTGATTCAACCCAAAAATTCGGCACTCCATTGTAATGATCTATAATTCTCTCTTCTACAGCATGGGCCTCCCATACAGCACATATTTCCAATCCCTCACATTCCTCTCTGGTAGCTTTTGTCACTTCTCCTGTATTGGGATTATATAATTCGAACTGTGTTTCATTCAGTGCATCTTGTATACATTGCATTGGAAGAATTTTAAGATCTTCTCGGATAGGTAGTTTTCCTACTTTCAACCAAAGTCCGGTTGATATTACATCCCTATACACCGATACTATAAATAATACCGGTTTTTCTAACAAAATACTCAGATCTTCTAATTCAGGATCTTTGGTGTAAATATCAAAAAAAGCGATACCGTTTTCCAATAGTTGTGCATAGTTATAATACCCGTTTTTCAGGTCAATCTTCACTATTGATCCGGGGGTTCTTCTTTGTCTTTTCATCTTAATTTCAAATTTAAATTATGGTAATCCAAACTGTTTTGTTGCTTCTTCCAAATATTGATCTATTTTGGGATTGGTGGGGCTTACTCCATTGATTGTATTCCCGGATGTGCCTCCTTGCGATTTTGCTCCTCCGTTCTTTTCAATCATCTGCTGTTCCCTCCCTCTGATAGCATCCGGATTCGAGGATGTTTTATCTATCTTTGCAGTACCAAATCCCTCTTTATTCTTATGGTGATTTCTATCTCGATTTTCAATATTCTTTTGGGGGGTATTTGTTCCACTTGTTCGTCCTGTATATACCTCTCCTGTCTGGCGATTTATTTTTGTGTATGTTTGATATGTTTTTTTGGCTGTGGTGGTTTTATCTACTGCCTTAACCGCATCCGTCGCCTTATCCAGCGCCCTGATTCCCTTAGCCGCCGCACCTACTCCTCCCGGTATTCCCGGCAATACAACGGCTGCAGCATCTACCACTACGCCTAAACCATCTACAATTGCAGCACCAACATTCCCCGCACTAACATTGCTAACAAAACTTTCAACACCGGTGAGAAGGCTAAATATATCCCATGCCGATTCTACATATTTCCCCGTGGGGTCTTTATACCTCACCGGATTATTCAATGCATACGCATACGGACTCACCGAATAGTACTCCTCGCACAACGGGTCTACCTGATTAAAACGGTTCATGATGGCATACATTGTACGCGCGTCAAAGTAATATTCATCCAGACAATTCGTATTCATGAATTCTTTGCCACCCAAACCAAACGGATAAGTCGGGTAAGGTTTTAAATCCATTATACCGGATGGGTAATAGTTCGGATACATCAAAGCGTTCCTACTACCTACTTTGCGTTGCCATGTACAGCCAATGTGATCTTTAGTAGTGTAATACGTGGTATGATCCGGGGAATCATAAAAATTCAAATGACCATCCGATGTGGTGACCCGCCGGAGCTTTTTCGACTGATAATAATAGTCTTCACTCCAGTCATTAATTCCGGTAATATAGGGGTCAGTGTTGTTTACCACTGTATCTAAAGGGGTCGTCGGTTTAATAGGGTAAGAACCATAAGAATCACGCACCTTGCGGCCATCCGCCATATAGGAGAACGTGAGGAGGTTTCCATCAGTGAAAGCAACTACCTCCGGGAGATTCAGGATATTATTCTTGATCTTTCCAATCCGATTATCAAGGTTCTTCACTAAATTACCATTGCTGTCGTAGAAATATTCAACATCAGCATTTTGGTCATCAAGATAACGAAGATTGTAATAACCAACAGAGCGCCTTTCATCGGTTGCAGACTGAATTTGATTACCATGATACTTAATAGCCAATTTGGTTGTGTAATCAGGGTAAAAGTCCTCAAAGACACGCTGGTAGGTAAGTAGATTCCCCATTTTATCGTATGTAAAATTCTCCCCGTGTTCCGTCGGCCTACCGTCCATCTTATATCTGCGGGTACTCAGCAAACGATTGAGTCCGTCGTAAGTAAAACGAGCGACCGGAATTGTATTTACCGAATTTGACAGACAGGGAATATTCCCGTTATACAAAGGGGGTACCCCCTGCGGAAGATCTTCATTGTAGTAAATCTTCTCTCTCATGCCCGGTTCGTTGATCTCCGTAGGCCACCCCCTGACATTGTATTTATAACTTGCCGTATCAGCGTGATTGTGGATCAACTTCGTTTCTAAACGTCCTACCTCGTCATACCGATAATCTGCCATCAATACACGGGGATCACTGTCGAATGTATGATACAATTTTGATACACGCCCGGCAGGGTCATACTCATACTCATACGTGGTTACATGGCTGGCAACTCCTGTCGAGCCGGAAGCAGCGTCCGGATAAATACTTGTATGTTCCTTACGAACAGAAACAGGCTGATCGGTAAAATTGTAATTAGTGAAGGTATAGTTCTTGAAACCAAAAGCGGAATTTGCCGTACGCTGTACTTCACGACCCCGCCGGTCGTAATAGTAGGCGATGTAGTCCTTTTTAGAGGGATCATTCAATAGTGCGACAACCTGCCCGGTAAGTTTCCCGTACGAGGACTTTGGCGAGGACGCGAAAGAGGAATAATAACCCGGGCGGTTTTGAGAACCGATAAACTCACTAAAGATGTTGGTATAGTCATAGTCGTCATAATAGTTAATAATCAGTGGGGTGCATCGGAGGCTGATTTGTGATACCGAAGAATACCCGTAATTTTCCATAGGTGTTTGAGCCCCTGTATATCCAACAGATAGTACCTTATTCTGACAGAATGTTATCCAGTATTGGTGACTACTGGGTGATTTTAAGAATCCCCAGATAACCTGTCGCCCCAAGTGATCATATTGATAAGACTGCCACCGTTTCACCTCTCTGTCGTTGCCGTCTTGCTTAAGCACCATGCGGTCGGACTTGTCATAGACGTAGTAGATCGGTGCGCAGCCCGGAAGTTTCTTTTCGATACAACGGTCCCTTCCGTCATACCGGTATATGTATCCATACAATTGGATAGGTTCGCTCTGACTGCAAAGCCAGTTTCCTACGGCGGTAAGCGCATCGGCGGCGGAAGGGGGGAGGACGACTCGTTTGCGCCCTCTGTCGTCATAAACGATATAGGTGTCATGGGCAACGGTTCCATTCATTTGGCGGGTTAAAACTAAACGTCCGGAAGAATCAGAAAAATTGTAAGTGATATGTCCATCCTCATCCGTGACTTGGGTGATGGTTAGCTCGCCGGGTGTATAATTGCCGGAACGGGTAAGCTTTATATCGCGATCCAGCTCTTCCACCTGGTAATAGGAGCAGGACAGAACCCCCGACGCTTTGTTGACCAGGTAGGCATATTTCACCGCCTTTCCGTTCTCTTGCCAGGTCTGTCCGGGGCCATATGCTTCACGGACCCGGTTCAACTCGGAGTTTTCGTATACCGTGTAATGATAGGGATTGGTATCCGCATAAAAATCAGTATTCCCGGCGGGACGGGGAAGGAACTCCATCGTTTTCCGGAAAAAGCCATCATAGCCAATGGGAGTCTGTAGGTCTTTTCCTTGTGGGGTGGCACCTACTTCCAGTGTTTCGTATTCCAGGCCGAAAGAGTCGTAGTATGTTACTGTTTCGCGTGAACGGCTACCGTCCTCCTCTGTCATCAGATGAGTTTGCACATAATGTTTGTTTTTGTTCTGAGCCTTTAGCAGAGAAGGCAGAGACAGGGATATGTACAAAAGTAGAAGTGTAAAATGAATGGTTCGATTCATGTTGATTTACTTTTATTGATTATACTTTTATACTATAGATGATAACCGGGAGTATTGTATGTGAATGTGGAAATAGTCTTTTCAACTCCATCTTCAAGGATATACGAACGAATAAGACGTCCCCAGTAATCATACTCAAAATAGGTATTAACTCCATCGGCACCTCTGATGGAGGAAACTCCTATCAAGGGCCGATAGGTATATAAGGTGGTATGCGGGAGGCTGGTGCCGGATAAGGCGAAGACATCGGGCTGCCCTTGTGCTTCCAACTGTGTAAGCCATGCCTGATCTTTATTGAGTGCGGAAAGTACCTTGGCAATATTGGCATTTTCTACTTTAAAGACAGGATACTGATTGTAATACGACCAAAGATAGCTGGTGTAAATCTTGCCATCGGAAGTGACCGAACTGATATTTCCAAAATCATTATAGGTGTATTTGAGGCGATCTTCGTATTGGGATAATGTTGGGTTCCAAGCTTGAACGGCGTAAATATTGAGCCCCGCATATACATTCCTTAAAGAGGTCGTATCTTTTCCGCAAACGCGTTTATAAACCAGTAATTTATTGATCGCATTGCATGACAGTAGAAAGTCTTGCCCCAAATTTATTGTTATATTCTTCTTTGCCTCTTCAGGATATATAAACTGTTCCATAATCTCACTGTTGCCTGTTCGGGTTCGGGTCCATAGTGGATTTAAGTGGTTGGTTGCATAAAGTGTACCTCCTCCATTTAACTCTGCATCAAATCCATCGTATACATTACTACTGTCGGGATGATAAACATGCTCGCGAGTTAGGATGCTTGTCTCGCCTGTATCCGAAAAACGGGTGGTGCGTTCACGCTTCAAACGGGAAGCGCCTCGTTCTTTCATCCACGTATAATCTTTATATAATTCTTGAGGACGACTATCATACTCCTGAACGTTACAAACACGAGTCTTATAAGGCCGTCCAAAAACAACTGCGAAAGTATAATCATTATCCTCTTTGAATGGCTTTTGGTAAATGGAATATTCGTATTCGTGCTTTTCTACCAACGTATCTCCGCTGTATATCTCTTTCTTGATAAGGTGCCCATAGCGTAAAGCATCTTCGCCTTTGTCGGGATCAAAGGGTTTTGAAATATCCTGGCGAACTTGTCTCGGAGAGAAAGGATCCTGCGGAATGCCACCATATAAATCCCACTCAGGAGCACTGAAATGATAGTCTGTACGAATTTCTGCTCCATCGGCGATCACTTGTTCCCTCACATAAGGATAAATCACTGAATTACCATTGCCGAACGAGATATTGGAAACAGGAGTCGCGCCCCATGTATGTGTGCGACAAAGATTTCTTTCGCCGAGATGGTCA
Organism: Bacteroides mucinivorans; assembly: GCF_034654355.2. Lineage (NCBI taxonomy): Bacteria > Pseudomonadati > Bacteroidota > Bacteroidia > Bacteroidales > Bacteroidaceae > Bacteroides > Bacteroides mucinivorans. The sequence continues at coordinate 723,013 of NZ_CP178179.1, forward strand.
ATAGTCAGTCGCTCTTGTTCCGTACAATAATCTCGTTGAGTTACTGCTACCTTAGCTACACCAAGTCCGGTACCGTCATTGCCATATTTTCCTTCCGGAGCAGAAAGACCATACTGAAAATAACGATATCTGGAAAAGCCACCATGCATATCGCTCTCTCTAATCATGCTTACCCGCAGTCCTCCTGCCAAATAGACTTTCTTTTGATAATTCGCAGCACCACTGAATACCTTTCCGTACCGATTGGCTTCATAACTGAAGTTTGTACGTACTCCCTCCGGTGAGAAGATGTCGGTTAGGACGCCTGTTTTCATATAGTATTCATTGCATTCGCGGGCACTATCTCCATAATGGAAGTAATAATTGTCGTTTACATAATAACGACCGTAGGGAATAAAGAGTCGAGTGCCGTTGTTTAATTCATGTTGTCCATTATAATATCCCCAATGATCCATTGCCGAGCTGGATACAGGCTGAACATAATCAGGCTTATCATATAAAAAAGAATACAAACGACGCTCGGGATCTCTACCGGCAGTAACAGCGATTGAATCTAATTTTGTGAGTTCCGTGTATGCATTGTACCTGGAGATATAGAATTGAAATTTCCGGATAATACTTCCGTCTTTTGACTTGACTGTAATGGTACTTAGGTTGTCTTCCGGGTCCTGCTCAAATAAAACGATACCTCCGCCAAAGTCAATACGCGTTAGCTTGCGTTCGTCCACAAAGTCGGAATCGTAAGGATTGAAAATCGCATATTCCTGTTCGCTGGGATAAGATGAACTGAGTATCTCGACTTTTCCATCTGTGATATTTCCATAATAAACCCGACCTCTTTGCTTGATTAGTAGTCTATAGCCTCCATAATAATTAGAACGAGACATGGGGACATTCACACTGTCTGAACGACGTAAGAAAGTGTTCTCTTTTATTGGAAACCAAGTAGAATCAGATACAGAGCTTCTGCCACTGCCAACATTATATTCCATTTTATCTTCCAATACAACATAATCAGAAGAATAGCTGGGATTAATTCGCTTTCGCTGTAAACCGCTGTATCTAAATGATATACACGCTCTTGTTTGACGGGAATTAATACTCTTGCATAGCCAGCGGGTATTATAATTTCCGGTCTTCTCCGTATATCCATCCATTTCTCCACCAAACTCATACCAGACACCATTTTCGTCCTCTATATCGACACCATTTTCGCCAATAAGTTCCCAACCGGAAATTTTTAAAGGCGTATACGGATAGATACCAAAACCTGCATTGTAAGGAATATAGTTGTATCCTGTATATTTTACTCCTAAATAAAAAGTACCACTTCGGTTAGGTAATTTATAATAGAAATGATCGGGTTCGCTGTCACAATCCTTATCTTCAATTCGTCTGAAGAAGCGAGTTAGTTCATCGGAGTTACTGTTATCTTTGTTTTTAAGGTATTCTAAGGTTCTGTATCCTCCGCGTTTTGCGTCATCCGGAATACCTTTGATTTCCCGCATGACGGAAGGCTCGGCATTTAATGTCCAGTTTGTACCCACCCAGCCGCTTAACTGATGGAGTTTAATTCCGGCAGAATGATAGGTCAAAGTGATAGGAAGCTCTAAATCGCCGGCTTTAATGGTATACAACGGAATGGTGATATCGGCCAATCCTGTACTATGATTAACCGGATAGCAAATATATTTTTGTACAGCCGCCGCTTCCGGAGAGACAGGCGAGATTTGAGGTTGGGAGATTTTGATGGGATTATCGGCAGAGACCGTTTCGCTGCATCCCATACAGAGGAGCAAGAGAAAGGTGGCGGTTTGATAAAGGCTTGATAAATTTTTCATAATAGTATTTGAATATAGTAGTCAGTACTCAGATTTTCTCGCCATAGACTTTGCCATTGACGATCAGACGTAATACATAGCGCTCTGATAGCAAAGAATCAATAGCGATGGACTCACGATATTGTCCCGGACGCAATGCTTTCTTCGGATAAATAGCCAACAGTTCACCCTGAACGGTATATAGAGCTATTTCAACCTCGCAGGAAGTATTCAGCATATATTCTACAACCAGGTTATTGCTTTCCTGATAGAATTTACATTTTCCCATCGCATCCTCTAATGAGAATGAGCCATTGTGGGATGCATTCTTTCCCAACTGCCGTTGTGTAAGTGTCTCTTCACGCTTCTGCCGATTCTCCGCATCTTCATTCAATGTATAATATTGGTCAACCGGAGGATAGTAGAAAGCAGTCTGAAAATGAGGAATGAAAACACCGTGGCGGATTAGTGTGTTTTCCACTGTCTCTACTATCGGATAACGATAGCCTGAAGCGTACCAACTATAAGTATCGGTCTGTGTAACGAGTGTATCTCTGCTGATCCGATATGAGATACTGTCCGGAGTGAACTGGCGTAACCACAAAGCGGAGTCTTCTGCCATTACGGATTCGTTACTCAGGTTCAGATCTTGTACAAATCGTCGTTTAGTATGTATCCGCAATACATCAGGAATGGTATCTCCGGCTATGATCAGGGTTCCTGCCGCATCAACGGAAACGGTGGTTTTGCCCAATAGTTCCATGCCATAGGCATGTTGGTATTCACCGGTATAGCCAAAGTAACTTTCGAAGTGGCTACCCAATTGCATGGGATATACGGCCAGAAGTTCAGGATGAATTGCTTTCTGGTAAGTGGATATATTTTCGACTTCGGTTTTCAATAGAGAATCTCCTGTCACACGATAAGTGTATCGGGTTCGATGTTCAGTGCCTGTCAATAGAGAATCATTGCCGGTATAGATCAGCTCATACTGTTCGTCTACAGGAGTCAGGTGGTCGAATTGCCATACTTTTCCTGTACCGCTTTCTCCCGGAGGAAGAAAGCGAATTTCCTGTTTATAGATTTTGTCACCTACCCGGGGGAGGGTGGTCGATTTGTGAAAGAGGGTTTGTGCATGTGAACCGAATAAGTAAAGGCAGAACAAACACATAAATAAAATCTTTTTCATGTGGGAATTATTAATTTTATATTCATAATCATATAAAAAAGGAAGAAAATCTATTAGCCGGAGATAGAGATCAGAAGGTCAATAGAAATAAGGTTATGTGAAATGTTAGATTGTTGAAAATTAGATGGTTACAAAAGTGTACACTCTTGTATGACATAAGTGTACACTTTTGTTGTATAATAATGTACACTTTTGCATGGTAATAATGTACATTCTTGCATATCCCTTGTCAAAACGCGTGTCGCAAGTCTCTTATTTGTGTTGTTTCACCATGCGGATAGTGCCGTCTTCATTGTGATATAACTTATCTACACAAATGGAACGTAGCCAATCGTGTTGTGACAAAGCGCTGTTGTGATAAAAGGCAAACCATTGCCCTTTATATTTCACAATAGAGCCATGATTAGTACCACTATCTGTTGGTTCCATATAGATGCCCATGTGTTTCCAGGGGCCTAAAGGATTGTCACTAATGGCATAGCGCATACGGTTATCTCCTTTGACGCCATCATTCCAGTTGTCGTCATGATTGTCAGAATAAGAGAGGTAATATTTCCCTTTATACTTATGTATCCATGTAGCTTCGTGGAAGTCTACCAAACCTTCCATGACTTTCATTTCACCGTCCAGATCCATCATGTTGTCTTTTAACTTGCCGCCTTTGCAAACTCCACCTCCGCCATTGTAGATGTAAGCCTGGCCGTCATCATCTATGAAAACACAAGGATCTATCAATGAATCCATTCCTTTAATATATCCCTGTACAGTAAAGTTGGCAGCAGGCTCTTTGCTCGTAGCTACCCCTATTTTCCAACTATTGTTCCAGTCCGTATCGCTGGGATGTGGGAAATAAAAGTAATATGTACTATTTTTATAAGCACAATCCGGTGCCCACATGAATCCGCCTTCTTTACGTCCCCATGGTACCTGGGAAGAATTCAGTATTTCACCATGATCTTTCCAGTGTACCATATCATCGGTAGAGAAGACATGGTATCTGTCCATCAAGTCGCATCCACGTGGTGGGGCTATGTCGTGCGAAGCATAAACATATAAACGTCCGTCGGCCCAGACGTGTGCAGAAGGATCGGCCGTGTACATGTGTGTGATAAAGGGGTTGGGAGCCAAACTATCGATTGTTGCTTTTCCTGCATTTTTCTTCTCGGAAGAATGATGAGAGGTTATGCATCCCGCGAATAATAAAGTGCATATAATATAAAAATACTTTTTCATAAATATGGGTGTCGATATTTTTTTGTTTAATAGAATAGAAATAATAGTTATTGTCACATACATTATTTGCGTTGTTTTACCATACGGATAGTACCGTCTTCGTTATGATACAACTTATCTATACAAATAGAACGTAACGCAGGATTGTTGGATAAGGATATCGTGTGATAGAAAGCAAACCACTCCCCTTTGTACTCCACGATAGAACCTTGATTGGTAAAGCAATCGGAAGGTTCCATATAGACACCCATGTACTTCCACGGTCCTAAAGGGTTGTCACTTATGGCATAGCGCATGCAATTATAACCATTCATGCCATCATTGCCATTGGGCTCGTGATTATCAGCATAGGAAAGATAATATTTTCCTTTGTATTTATGTATCCACGTAGCTTCGTGGAAATCATCTAAACCTTCCATAATTTTCATTTCACCATCCAACTCCATCATATTGTCCTTCAGTTTACCCCCTTTGCAAGTTCCACCTCCGCCATTATATATGTAAGTCTGGCCGTCATCATCCGTGAACACGCAGGGATCTATCATTGGGTCCATTCCTTCGATATATCCCTGAACGGTAAAGTTGGCAGCAGGTTCTTTACTGGTGGCTACTCCTATTTTCCAACTATTGTTTGTATACGTATCGCTGGGATGTGGGAAATAGAAATAATAGGTACCGTCTTTATAAGCACAATCCGGTGCCCACATGAATCCGCCTTCTTTACGTCCCCATGGCACTTGAGAAGCATTCAGTATTTCTCCATGATCTTTCCAGTGCACCATATCGTCGGTCGAAAAAACATGATATCTGTCCATCAGGTCACAACCCTGAGGTGGATCTATGTCATGCGAGGCATAAACATACAAGCGGCCGTCTGCCCAGACATGGGCAGATGGATCGGCTGTGTACATATGTCGAATAAAGGGATTGGAGGCCATACTGTCAATCGTTTCTTTCCTTATTCTGTTCGTTTTATTTCCAGACGAATGGTGAGAAGTCATACACCCCACTAATAATAAAGTACATGCAACATAAAAATATTTTTTCATCATAGTATTGTCAGGGAATTAATGTCTGATTTTTTTTGATTTAATTATGCTTTCTCCTGAGATTAACCCATCCGAACTCACTTTTACTTTTATCTTTCCCGGTTTAAAAGTAGTACGTACAGCTGCTCTCATAAGTCCTCCTTCTGCCTGTAATTCTGTATCTCCGGGGGCGTGATAGGATAAGTCTTTACCTTCGGTGACATAGAAATTATAGGAACCTTTGTATATACCTTCGCCTTCAACCTCAAATTTCAATAGATTATCGGCCCATGGACACCAGTGTCCTGACTTATCGACTACTTTGGCTGTAACAATGAAAGCGTCGGAAGCATTTGCTTTCAAGATAAATTCTTCTCCGGAGGGTTTGGCCACAGGCTTCTCGATTGTAACTTCTATGGCATAGGGCTTATCGGAAGATTCTATTTTCTCTGAACAAACAGGGTATTTGTTCGTATCAAGACCTACGGCTTCTACGGTACCTGGTTCCCATTGGATATCTCTCCATGTACATTGGCGGGTTCTTTGATCTGGCTCAACAATACCGTACGACTTTTTATTGATAAATAGTTCGACGTAGGGACAATTGCTCCAGGCATCAATATTTTGAATACCTGAATAATTCCAGTGGCTTTGGAGTGCAACTCCCGGTTGCTGAGAATAGGGTACCCAAAGTGCTTTTTGGTAAATTCGGTACTTCAGTTTAGGAAAACGGTTTCCATCCATTGCGCATGAACCCAGGCTCTTCTGATTTTTCATTCCATTCAGATAGATTGTATAACCTTCGCCGTAAGTTTCTACCAGCATCCAGTCAATCCAACCGCAAGCCTGATTGTCCAGATTATCGAAATAGTTTCGTACGTAATCCATTGAAAATTCCTTCTCGTTATTATAATCAAACCGTGCGATACACCAACTCGGAAGTCCACTCCAGTTGGCACCATAAACCTCTGTGTTTAGTGACGGACGTCCTTTTACTTTTTCATAACGATTGGTATAACCAATCACAATGGGCTCTTTCTCATCCCATTCAGGAGGATAACCGTCACGATTAAGAACCAGCCGGGGTTGTATATAATCCCATGCTTTCACTTCGCTGAGAGTATGTGATGGTAGGTATTTATCTCCATCGTATGCCAAGCCGTTATTCGATTCCCAAATAACGACAGACGGATGATTACGGAAGGCCACAATCATTTCCCGGTCATACTCCCGTTTGTATGTTTTGGCCGGCTCATTCTTTAGTGACCATTCTCCGTCTCCACTGTTTACAATTAGTAAAACCCCATAGGCATCACAAGCTTTAAGTGCTTCGGTGAAAGGTGGCTGATGTCCTACACGCAATGTATTACCTCCACACTGGGCAATAAGGGCAATATCTTGCCATTGCAAAGCAGCGGGGACAGCAGCTCCTAATCCCGGATATATGTTTCTGCTTCCGAAACCTCGTAAAATACATTTCTCTCCGTTCACGTAGCAGTAGTCTTCATCCCAAGTAATTTCTCTTATTCCAAATGGTTCGCTTTTGCTATCTGCTAATTTGCCGTTTACATATACTTTATTCAATACCGTATATAAGTACGGAGTACCGGAGCAACCAACGGGGTACCATAAATGAGGGTTCTGAATAGATTCTGTACGATCAAACAACTTGGTTTTCCGGGCTGATACCTTTTGCTTGTCGGAGAAGGACAATACGGTGTGTCCTTGTTGATCCTGCAAATAAGTGCGTAACTCAATATCCTGCTCTTGATCCGTAGTGTTGTCAACATTCACCTGGAAACGTATCATTGCTTTTTGAGGTGTAGCCGATACTGTTCCCAAATAAGTACCCCATTTCCTTAATGGAGAATAGCGGTTGAATGGAATATGTATTTTATGTTTTTTGTGCATGTATATCGGACAAACGATGCCACCCATAGCCTGTCCGAATCCTTCATTTGTACCAAACTCCGGCCAGGTGAAAAATGTGTTTTTAGCATTAGAGACTTTAATGGCTATCTGATTTTCCGTATCCCATTTTATATATTTTGTGATATTCACAACAAAGGGGAGGGCACTACCTACATGAGTGACTATACCCGGATGCTCTACTTGTGTGCTACCAGGGATGGCCTGTCCGTTAATAAAAACAATAGCCGCGAAGTTTATTCCCTGAAATTCAAGGAAGATTTCTTTATCCCGGTCTTTTTTGCTGAAGCCTATTTTTTTTCTGTACCAGGCTTCTCCTCTCCAGCAACGCTCACCTGTACTGGCATTCAAGTAGGTATCGCGTTCATTAAAACAGTGAGGAATGCCGACCGATTCCCATTGATCGTCTTTAAATGCCAAACCTGCTATTTCCTGGTCTGAATAATTGTTTTCGACCGGATAAATGGCAAGTTCGCTGATACACTTCGGTAACTCTTCATTCTTTTCAGACTGACAACTTAGAATTGTCAGCCTGATGTATCGACAGGATGCCGAAACAGGGATGGAGAGGTAGGTATATGTTACCTTTTCAAAATAACCTACTGTATTGTTCACATTGGATATGTCACCTTCTTTGTGAAGGTCACATGCTCTTTTTACTGTACCTTCTGCTATCGGATACCAATCTTCGTTATTAAGGCTGGCTTCCATTTTCACAGTGGCAAACCGTGTCTGATCTCCCTTGAATATTAGTTTGACGTTTTTAAGCTGTTTCTTTTCATGCAGATCGATGAATAGATGTTTTTCTGATGAATAATCTGCTCTCCATTCCGTATGAATATCATCGTCATTTATCTCTGACACTTTTTGCAATCCATAAAGAATGCTTGCGTCCTTGGCTAAGTTTGTTTCTTGCCGGATTACTTTAGAAAATTTCCATGGAGTGTCTCCTAAATTAATGGATTGTTGCTCTTTTGAATATATATGTAATTGGCTGAACAGGGCAACGCATGCGAGTAATAAATATTTTTTTTCCATATAGTGAGAATCTGAATTGGGTTATAGAATAACGCACTTCTGCCTTTTTATAGTTGAATTTGTTTTGATCATGACGATATAGCTACCTTTTTCCTGTAAAGTGATGCTCCCGGCCTCCTGGATTTGATTCTGATACACAATGCTACCGTCAGTTTTGAATAGGGTTATATCTCCCGTTCCTTTGATTGAATAGTATACTGATTCTCCCTTGCTATGGATAAAGATAGCTTCTTCTTCCTGATTTGTGATTCCACTAACCTGATCAATCGTTAGCGTGGATTTAGCAAAGAGGCTGCCTCGCTTTCCATTATCTATGGCCTGTACTCCCCATTCATATACACCATTGGACTCTATTTTTATTTTATATGAACATTGAGTGAGTTGGCCCGAAATGCGACCAACTTTGATAAAGCCGGAAGATATATCTGCCGGTACCGTCATGTGGCATGTCCCGAAGTCTTTCTTTTTTAGATAAATGTTGTACTGTAATACACTTTGAGGGGTGATGTCGTCAGTGGCGGGAGCCCACGATAAGGAAAGCAGGTTAGTACCTTCTATCAAACTGGCTCTTAAATTCTGAGGTGTTCCCGGAGCTTCATTCTTGCTTACATTAGAGGTGTTTTTCCAGAGTTCAGTATTACAACCCAAATTGCAGGCGTCTTTTGACCATCCTGAAATCCATGCATCCAGCCGGCCGTCATTGTCAATATCGATCAGTTGTTCACTTCCATGGGTAACTCTCGGAAATGCCCAGCCATAATTCTCTTTATTGTACCATGCTATAGGCTCGAAATTGAAATTCCCTTTGTTTATATAGAGCCAGGTGGTATGTTCGTAAGTTCCGTTATGACCACCTGCCAGCATATCGGCCCACCCATCATGGTTGATGTCGCCGAATGAAAGCTGCCCTCCGTCTATGGGAAGCAGTTGTTCCCTCTCTATCTTTTCAAAGTCGCGGTTTCCTTTATTTTTATATATGTAGAATTTTTTTTGACTGTTATTGAAATATACACCTGTCATGATAATATCTGCCCAACCGTCATTGTTTAAATCGTATACATCACATGAGGAGTTCGTGGTTGTATCAAAGTTAAAATCCGATTCTGTAAATGTACCATCTTGCAAGTTCCAATAAACATGCATTTCAGATTCTCTTGAATAACCATATCCAGTAGAAACAATATCCAGCCAGCCGTCATTATCCAGATCGACGAAACATACACTTCCGTCCGTCATTCCATGAAAAGGTTTGTTACCGTTTAGAGGTGTTTTCTGAAGTTCGAAAGATTCTCCTTTTATGTTCCTGAATAAATATACCACTCTTACTGCGTCTTCATAATTATCTCGATTCGATCTTTCTTTTTCATCGAAACCTGTGACGAGCAAATCGGTATATCCATCATTGTCATAGTCACCTGCCACTGCCCAATTGTGCCCTTTCCCTCCGGTTTTTCCATTGAATATGGGTATTAATCCTGATTCTGATACTGGTATCTCTTGAAACTTGTATGTGCCGTTAGTCTGTACTCCCTGGTTGATATATAAACGTGCTTGTATTGTTGAGAGGCGAGTACTCAAATCATTCCATTGGTAATTCCAATCACTTAGCCCGGGAATAAATAGATCCAGAAGTCCATCATTGTTCATGTCAAACCATACCGGACACGAAAAAGCGGTGGAGGCAAATGGAGAGGTTAGTTTGGTGAAGGTACCATCTCCGTTATTCTGATAGAAGCTTTCCTGAGTTTTCGTTGCACTGCCATGATTATTTTTATCACTGTAGAACAGGTCAAGACTCCCGTCGTTATTATAGTCACCCCATGCCATGTTGGTATATGTGGCATGGGCAAAGTCCAATGGATCTCCACCGATACTCAATAGTACAGGTTTTTCCATGTATTCAAATCTGACATTTTCAATGTCTCCTGGAGTCTGAGCATGTAATACTATGCTGAGACAACTACTACATGCGATTAATAATAGTTTCAGTTTCATAATATAAAATTTAAGAGATGATTTTATGTATTGCTATTTCTTGAAGGACCATTCAGGTTTCCATTCTATGCTTATTCCCTCCGGATGGAAATTAATTGGTAACCAAATATATCTGGAATCTATTAAGTCCAGTTTATTCCACCTGTCAAACATTATGATATATTTATCTTTCTTTGGATCTACTGATATGGCAAATGTACTTTGTCCTCCAAATGACTTATTTGCATTCTCTCCGATACAGGGATTACCCATTGTTTTCCATTCGCCCAATATGGAGTCTGCGATTGCATATTCTGCTTCATTAGGGTCCCATCCACTACATCCGGAAGTAATCAGATAATATTTGTTTTGCCTTTTAAAGATGGCTGGGGCTTCTCTGTATTTTCCGGAAAAAGCAGCTTTATATATCTCTGTGTGTGTCAGATAATCGTCTGAAAGTAAATGGAAGAATAATGTGGAGTTACCTTTGGTTGAATAGATATGGTATGCTTTTCCATCTTCATCTTTAAACAGGGTCATATCTCTACTTTCTTCTCCACCGGGACGGAGAGAGTGTAAATATTGGAAGTTTCCTGTCGGGCTGTCTGATATAGCCACTCCGGCTGCGGCCTTCGAATAATTATAGTTGTCAATATGAATCCACATCACAAACTTCTTTGTTTTATCGTTGTAGATTACCTTGGGACGTTCTATGACCATAGATGGATGGATGTCGGATGTCGGATCTGTCATGTCAGGTTTTAATACGATACCTTCAAACTTCCACGATTGCAGATTTTTGGAAGAGTAGCAGGCTACTCCTCCCGCCTCTGTCCTGTAACAATCCCACTCTACACCGGGTGCATGGTAAGTCGAGTCATTTTTGTATTCACCATACCAATAATAGGTTCCATTGTGATATAAGATTCCTCCTCCGTGTGCATTAATCATGTTTTGGTCTGTATCTGTCCATATTTCTCCTGAACGAATCGTTTTTGATGAACCACATGAGTAAAATACAATTAAAATCAGGCTTAATAGAAAAAAACTTGTTCCTTTCATCTTGTTAAATTTATGTTATAATCATTTGTGTTTGTCATCCTTTGCTGCTTCTCAAATTCTTTGGGGGTCATATTAAATTGTTTCTGAAATAATTTGATGAAATAGGAGGGGGAATTTATTCCGACAATGTAGCATACCTCTCCTGTACGATAGTGTCCTTCGGCTATCAGTTCAGAAGCTTTTTTAAGCCGGATGAGTCGGATAAAGTCGGTAGGCGATGTTCCGGAAAGGGCTTTGATCTTTCGGTGTAGGCTTGACCGGCTCATATTAGTAATTTCAGACAGGCGTTCGACACCAAAGTTTGAGTCTGTTATATTCTCCTCAATAATGCCAATGATCTTATTTATTAATTCTTCATCAGCTTTGCACAATCCTATTGAATGAGATGTAACGTAAGGCTTTTTGATGAATGCCTCTTTTTCTCTTTTTCTGTTTTCCAGCAGTGAACTCAGTTGGGTTATCAGATATTTGAATGAGAAAGGTTTTTCAATGTAAGCATCTGCTCCGGTTTCAAGTCCTCTGATTTTACTGCTCAAATCATTCTTGGCTGTTAATAGAACAACTGGTATATGACAATATTCAATATCTGTTTTTATTTTCTTACAGAGTTCGAAACCATCCATTATAGGCATCATAATATCTGTAATTACAATATCGATATTTTTTCTTTCAATAATATCAAATGCTTCGGCACCATTTGTCGCTTTCTCTATGGAGAAGCTGGAGTTCAGCTTTTCTGTCATAAATGACAATAATTCAATATTATCTTCTACAATTAAAATGGTCTCCTGTTTAGATGGCGGCTCAATAAAATCATCGTTAAACAAATCGATTTCTTTATCTTGTTTCAATACTTCACCTTTTGGTATAACTAACGTAAATATATTTAGATTATTTGCACTTTTGTATTTTAAAGTACCATGATGCAATTCTGCAAGTGATCGGGCTAAAGATAAGCCTATGCCGGAACTGGCATTTATATTTGCATTTTTTTTCAATTGATAGAACGGATCGAATATTTTATCTTCCATCTCAGAGGGTACTATTTCACCATCATTTTTTATTGTCAGATGGAAATGTTTACTTGTATCCTCAAGTTTTATGCTGATATTTCTATCTGAATATCGGATTGCATTTGAAAATAGATTATTCAAGATTTTGATGAAAGAACCCCGGTCGATCTGCGCATAGATGTCTTGTTCGGGCATATCAATCCCGATTATTCTATTTATAGATAATGCCATAGGCAGGAATTCCTGATAGACTTCATTGACAATGACTGATATATTACTATCAACAAGATTCATGGTGACTTTATTGGCATCGATTTTTCTAAAGTCCAGAATCTGATTGATTAAAGTAAGCAGTTCAGATATATTTTTCTGCATAAGCTGAACATTCTTTTTAATGTTGGGCTCTTTAATATCCATTTCTACTAATGATTCTAAAGGACCGTTGATTAACGTCAGTGGAGTTCGTATTTCATGAGCGATATTGGTAAAGAAATCAATTTTAGAACTATATAGTTCTTTCTCTTTTTCGCTTTCAAATAAACGTTGTTTTTCTAATGACTTTTTCCTATGTACATAAGTGTAGTATTTGCTTGCCAGATAAATACAGATAATAATTATAATAGCATAGCAAAAATAGGCAGTCCAGGTTCTCCACCACGGAGAGAGAATGATGATTTCAATGGATGCACCCTCTTTGTTCCACTCGTTATCATTGTTGCAGGCTTTTACAATAAATTTATATTTTCCCGGCGAAAGATTAGTATAGTTTGCACTTTGGCTATCTTTGGTATATATCCATTCTTTGTCAAGGTTTACCATTTTGTATGCATATTGGTTAGCGGTTGGACATGCATAGCTTAAGGCAACAAAGCCTAACTCAATACTATTTTGATCATGTTGTAATGTGATTGGTCCTGATTTCAGGAATTCGCTGTTCGTTTCCTTGTCTTTTGATTTGTTGTTCTTATAATTGATATATGTGATGTATACAGGTGGGATGAAGTGGTTTTGTTCCATCTTTTCCGGAAAGAAAGAGATGAGTCCTTCTGCTGTCCCGAAGAATAATTCTCCTGTGCTGCTGGCTAAGGCCGATTTATAGCTAAACTGGTTACTAGGTAGGCCATTGTTTGTTGAAAACATTTTGATACTATAATCCTGTGGGTTTAGCTGTATCAATCCATTGTTAGTTCCGAACCATAAATAACCATTTTTATCTTCTACTATTTTATATGCACTATCATCCGGTAGCCCTTCAGCTAAAGAAATTTTATGAAAATTGTTTTCTTTGCTGTTATATTTGCAAATACCTCCTCTGTCTGTAGCGAACCATATATCTCCGTTACTTGTTTCCGTAATGTTACTCACCGAATTGGAACTCAAAGAGGATTTGACATTAATTTGATTGGTATAATGCTCTGTTTTCTGCGATTCTTGATTGTATTTATATACGCCATTACCCATAGTTGCTACCCAAATATTACCATTAGAATCTTCAATAATATCATAAGTATAGCACAGACCGAATTCTTTTACATTGACAAACTCCATTGTCTCTTTATTGCCTTTATAAACTCCCCAGCCGTTCCCTAACCAAATATTACCATATTTGTCTTCACACAAGGCATAAATACTGGATTCATTCAATCTTAACTGATTTCCTGAATAATGTTGTATATTGTAGGTCTTCGAAGAAATAACATCCAATCCGTTTTTGAATAAACCAACCCAAATATTTCCATTAGTATTCAATAAGCTCAGAGTCTGATCAGATGTTAAATCTTTACTCATTTCTCTCCCTATCTTTTTGAATGTTTTCTTTTCCGGAGAAAAAATGTTAACTCCGGCATCTTCTGTCCCTATCCATATATTCTGGTCATTATCTTCAATGATTTCTCGTACACGTTTACTGCTGATTGTTTCTTTCCTATTCAGTGGGATGTAACGGGTAAATTTGAGAACTGACTTTGATAAATAGTTGATTCCTCCCGCATTTGTTCCAACCCATACACCCCCTTCCCGATCTTGATAGATTTTTCCCACCTGATTGTCCGAAAGTGAATAATTAGACATCGGATCATTGTATATCTTGAATACTTCGCCTTCTTCATTTAATATATATATACCAGACTGGGTACCTACCCATAATTGATTTCCTAATTTGGTGATGCAACGAATAATTTTATAGTGTATCTCCGGTGCATTTACATCAGTAACTGTATTTTTCCTTTTATGAATCTTGCGTAGTTTACCTTCGTGTATACCAAGAATCAGAAACTCACCATCATCTGCCATTGTATAAATATTTTCTCCGGCAAGTGTGTTGCCTTGTGTATCTCCAAGATATTGATTGAATTGATTGGTGTTTTTATTGTATAGATATACTCCTTTTCCATTTGTCCCTATCCAGACTCTGTTACTTTGATCTATACATATACTTTGAGGATTGCCATGATCCGGAACTGATTTTTTCCCAAATGCATAGAACATTAATTCTTTACTGTTTTGAAGATAACGGAATAATCCCTGATTAGGAACTACAATCCAGATATTCCCATCTTTGTCCTCTTTTATATCAGATATCCAGTCGGTCATGGTAATCCCTTCTGACGTTTGTATATTCATATAAGTGAATTTCCCGGTTTGAGGATTTAGTCTGAAAACACCATTATCAGTTCCTACCCAAAGCTGTTTTTCTTTATCTTCAAATAAGGAAGAGATGTTGTTATTTTGTTTTTGTGCTACATGATCATAACAATCAAACACTTTAAATGTATTTCCATCGTATCGGTTGAGCTTATTGCGAGTTCCAAACCACATAAATCCATTACTATCTTGAATGATTGCTTTAACGTTGGTCTGTGATAATCCTTTATCTCTACTGATAATATTAAAATAGTAGTTATTCAAAGCATATCCAGACATGTTGAACAATAACATCGAGAGAAGGATGAAAGTGTTGAATACCGGCTGTTTCATACCTTTTTATTAATTAAATTATTGGTGCAAACGTAGCCATAAATAAAATAATGCCTGGTTCAAAAAATAGCAAGTTAGTCGTATCTGCGATTGAGTAATGGTTCGTACGGGTTTCTTATACACGGATGCGTTATAAAATGAAACCAACGTATTATTTTTTTTTGTTCCTGTTTGGGATATACTTCTATTTTTTTACCAGAATATGTTTTGGGGTTTCGAATGTGTTGTATAGAAAAAAAGCCTTGTGACCAAATTGTTATTTTTTGAAATAATCGTGCGATGTAAAAAGAAAAGGAAGCCATACTTTTGTCAACAGTGAAATTGTTAAAGATGATTGGCTCTGAACAGGGGATTCCGGGCAATATCTCTGTTTTTAGTAAACAATTAAAATGGAGTCTGTTTTTAGCAAAAAACCAAGTATGTAACTATGAAGGCTTCCGGAAAATTAAGAGCCGAAGTAGTTGTAATCTTGGGTCACAAATAAATGTTTAATTTAAATTATTTTACAATGAGAAAAAACACATTACTTATTGGGGCTTTAGCTCTTTTAGCAACAGGTCCTGTACTGGCTCAGGATTTAGTGATTGAAACAATGAAAGGGAATGAGAACATTGAGCTGGTTCAAGATGCCATCTTTGATATTGTTTATGGCAATGTTGGGCAGACAAGCAACATGACCATTGTTGGTTTGGGAGAGGTTGATTTTGGGGCAGATGGAGATGCCTATAAAGCTACTGGAGTAGAATTTGCACAGGGATGGGGCGATTTTGGAGTTGAGAGATATGTAGTTCTCAGTGCTGGAGAAACATCGGAAACGGCTGTCCCGTTTACAGAAATGTTAGTTGATAGAACCTATGGTTACCATTGTTTTGAAATGTTTGCATACAACATGAAAGAAAGTGAAGATTTTGAACGCCCAATCGGTAAGCAGAAGGTTTGGTTGACTTTCCGTTTGGGGAATGGAAATTTACGTTCTGTGAAGTTTTATCAGGAGGCCTTTGCGGAAGCAGACGAAGGTGTTCAGCCATGGCCAAGTGAATTGCCTGAGTATAAAGAAAATGCTACCATTATTGGCGCTTCTGAATTTGTGAGAGCTGTAGCTATACCGGAAGATCCGGATGTAGTAGATCCTTATAAAGATACTAAATATGATGGGAATAGTGATTGTTGGGGTGGTGTAAGAGAAGGCTTTATCGCTAAGTCTACTGAAAAAGTTGATTTTGGGAATGGAGAATTTCAACAATTAGTTGCTTTTGTCGGTCATGATGGTGAAAGATACAGAGAATATATGGAGTTCTATATTGATGAGGTGAAACCTGAAAATATGATTGCAAGAACCTGGTCGGGTATTAACCTGCAAAAGTGGAATGATTTTACTCCAATCGCTACTCAACTGAAAAAAGTGACAGGTTCTCATTATCTGTTTGTAAAATGGGGAGATGCTACTAATCTTCATAGAATAGATTTGGTGAAAGAGCCGGTTTGGTTTGAGAATCCACAATGCGGTATTGTTTTTGAAAACGTATTGCCCTCTGAGGAGGCTGTGGTATATGTAACTAAAGGAACCGGTGAATCAGGTGGCGACTCAGCTGCAGGTGAGATGGAATGGAAAGTTGTAGTTGCAGGTAGTGCTACTGCCCGTGGTGAAGGTAACAATATTGGTTTTACTTCCAATGGTGTTGTGGTTTGTTATTATGATGTTGATTTCAAAGATGGTGAATACAAAAGAGTAGTCATTAATCACTCTTGCGATAAGAATTGGTTAGGCACGATTGATGAGGCTAACTTCTCCCTCTATACAGATTTGGATGATATAAAATGGGGGTACATAACAAATACGGAAGAGTTGAACGCGGCACTTGCCGATCATGAACCAATTGCCAAAGTCAGAGCCCAGGGAACGGGAGCGTGGAGTATAAAAGAGGGTACTGCCGGACTTCTGAAAGAGGTTAAAGGAGTACAAAACCTATATATTGTTTACAACTTACCTCAAAGTGCCGGAGCCAACATTTATGGTCTGTATCTGGATCCGAATGTAGGTGAAACGACAGGTATTAAATCATTAACATCCATTAAAGGGTTGGATATATACTCTGTAAACGATGAGGTTATTGTGAATTCTGCAGAAGAGGTAAATATAGCTATCTATACAGTAAATGGTGTACAAATAGCTAATAAGAGTTTACCAGCTGGTACTACTACAATCAGTAACTTTGCTTCTGGCTTGTATCTATTGAAAGCTGTCGACAAACAGGGTGCTGTGAAAAGTACTAAGTTGTTGGTGAAGTAAGATAAATAATAATTTAACTAACATGAGGGTGTCGCGTATACGGATATGGGCATCCTCATTTTTTATCTAATAACATGAAAATAAAAGTAATGCAAAAACACTTCATTATTGGAATGTTTTGTCTCATTAATGCTTTGGTTATAAATGCTCAGGAGTGGCAAATAAAGAAAGCTCCCATGATGACTCCATGGAGTGAAACAATGGATGTCAATAACGTACTGCCCGAATATCCGAGGCCTCAGATGGTAAGAAAAGAGTGGATGAACCTGAATGGCATCTGGGATTTACGAAAAGGTGTAAAAGGAGAAAACTACGATCCGAATTTTACTTTTAATCAAAAAATATTAGTTCCTTTCCCAATAGAATCAGCTCTTTCCGGAATTATGGAAGAGAGTAATAGTCAATGTTATTGGTACAAACGTATTTTGAAGATTCCTGAAGCCATGAAAGGAAGAAATATACTGCTTCATTTCGACGCGGTAGACTGGGAAACTATTGTTTACATAGATGGTATTAAAGTTGGGAGCCATACAGGGGGATATGATCCTTTTTATTTTGATATAACTTCGGCTCTTAATGAGCAGGAAGAACATGAACTGGTTGTTTATACATACGATAATACAGGTGGTGAAGGACAGCCTAAAGGTAAGCAAGCATTGAATAAATGGGGGTGCTGGTATACTCCGGTGAGTGGTATCTGGCAGACGGTATGGTTGGAACCTGTGAATTCAATTCACATAGAATCTCTTACGATACGTCCTGATGTGGATAACTCCTGTTTGAAGGTTAGCGTGAGTGCCTCTCTGACTACCGGCGTATCTGTAAATATCAACCTGTTGGATAAAGCAGGCAATAAGGTAGCTACTATGGCAGGTGGTAAAGTGGGCCGGATCTTGACATTACCTATTGAGAATCCTCATTTATGGTCAGTGGATGACCCTTATCTTTATGATCTTGACATAACTATTATAAAAGATGGTGTTCAGACCGATGCGGTAAGCAGTTATTGTGGTATGCGTAAAATAGAAGTCAAAAAGGTAGGCGAAACTCCTCGTATCTTCCTTAATGGAGAACAGATTTTTCAGATGGGACCACTTGATCAAGGCTGGTGGCCCGATGGTTTATATACCGCTCCGAGTGACGAAGCACTCTTGTTTGATATAAAAGCCATGAAGTCTTTAGGCTTTAACATGATTAGAAAGCATATAAAGGTGGAACCCGCCCGTTGGTATATGCATTGTGACCGGGAAGGGATTCTGGTGTGGCAGGATCTGCCCAGTCCTAATCTGCCTTCCGGATACGAAGATTTTGCTAAGAAGACATTTCAAGAGGAGTCGGTAAGGATTATTGAGGCCTTTAGAAATCACCCCAGTATTATCCAATGGATTGTATTTAATGAAGGATGGGGGCAATTTGATACAGAAAGAATGACTCAAATTGTACAAGGTGTGGTTGGCCAAACTCTTGTTTGTTGTGCCAGTGGTTGGAATGATGCTAACATAGGAGATATCAAAGACTCTCATAGTTATCCGGACCCTTCTTGTCCGCTTGACCGAAACCGTGCAGCAGTTTGCGGTGAGTATGGTGGCATTACCTTGAAAGTACAAGGACATGTTTGGCCGGGAGGTGATTTCCAGTACACAACTGTAGAAACCGGAGGTGATTTTACTGTTTTATTCAATCGTTTAGCTGATAAAATAAAGGACTATTATTATTATGGCTTGAATGCGGCTGTATATACGCAATTATCCGATGTTGAAATTGAGAGAAACGGAATATTGACTTATGATCGTCGTGTTCTGAAACCTTATTCTGCTACCGGGGAGTTGAAAGCAAAAATCGAAGAGTGTATTAACATGCCTCGAAGTGAAGTGAAAGTACAAACTATCATTTCCACGTCTCAAGAGCATAAATATAAATGGAGATATATAACGTCTGATGATGTACCCCGCAGATGGTTTGCCAAAGAGTTTGACGACCGTGCATGGGCACAGGGAGAAGCTGCTTTTGGAAGAAGTGCTTTATGGAACACGAAAGATTTGATCTCAACTCCCTGGAATACTTCTCAGATTTATATGCGCCGTTGGTTCTATCTGGGTGCAATTACTCCGGAAATGGTAGAAAAAATGCGTTTCAAGCTTTATCATGATGACGATATCCATATCTATATCAACGGCGTGTGGGCAGCATCGAAGAAAGGTTCTGTCTCCAATTATATTCCTTTTGATATTTCTTATGAAGCCCGGCAGACGTTGAAACCGAACAGCTGGAACTTAATTGCTGTGGAAGGCAGACAGGGAAGTGGAGAGCAGATAATGGATTTGGGTATTTCTGTTTTCTCTACGGAAGATTTTAACTATAAGGAAATATATGATGATTTGTCCGATCCGGAATATTCAGAAGTCACTATACCCGGTAATCCGGTTGAGCCCATTTTTACCAAAGTGAGTAAACCTGTTCCTGCAGAACCTATAGGCAATTCCATAATCAAAGGGCAGTTTTATCATACAGCGGACCGTTCGAATGTAGCGTGGGGCGATTATGACAATGACGGTTATCTGGAGATTGCTTATTCCGGACAAAATGTACACATTAAAAAAGCTTCAGCTCAACAGGTTTCTGTATTATACGATTATGATGGTAAAGAAGGTTTTGCCCGTCTGGAGAGTCCTTTTGATGTTTGTTATTATGCTTGTCCGGTTTGGTTCGACTATAATAACGATGGTCTGATGGATTTATTTGTTCCCGGTTCGAAGTCAATGAATTATACAAGTAATCTCGAAGATATAGCTGCATTCTTATATGAGAATAAAGGAAAGGGGCAAGACGGAAAATATCTGTTTGAAGAGGTAAATGCAGCTAGGCTGACAGAAAATAAGATGGGTATTACTCCGATCTATAACACAATGGATGGCGGACGATCGCGTCAGTGGGTTTCAGTGGGCGATTACGATAAGGACGGTTATCAGGATCTGGTTGTAACAGGTCTGGATGACTACATGGATCCCGATGGCAAGGTAGATGAGAATGGGGTTCCCATTGTGCATCATGACCGGCGTGTTGTTTATCTTTATAAAAACAACAAAGGGAAGGGATTTATCAGACAAGAAGCTCCATTGGATGGGATACAACCTTTTCCGGGTTTGTCAAGAGGATCTGTACATTTTGGAGATATGGATAATGATGGTTGGTTGGATATCGTATCTTCCGGTTATGGGCCAGGTGAGGGTAACTTACATGTTTATTGGAATAATGGGGATGGTACTTTCTCTGAGAATGAACAATATCTGTATGGGGCCAATGATTCTTCTTGTTCGTTGTGCGATTTAGATGCCGATGGATATATGGATATTGTAGTGACGGGATATTCCCGTAATAAAGGTTCGGGGGCAAAGTCTTTTTATGTATACCGAAATTGTGGAAACCGTAATTTTGAAATGCTGAACGATCTTTTCTGTGGATTTGAAGGTGTAGACGGTGCGACTCCTTCCTTTGGAGACGTTAATCACGATGGTTTGCCCGATATTCTGGTAGGCGGACATGGAGAACAACATGCCATTACTACCTGGCTTTATGTGAATAAAGGAGACTTCGATTTCAAAGTTTGCGGGGCCTATTATAATACAGGGCAGGCTTGGACTTTCGATCGTATCAGCCACGGTAACAACCATCTGGTAGATTATAATAATGATGGTTATCTTGATGCATGGAATATGGGATGGGCACAGGATAACGTTTGTAGTCGAGGTTGTGCTACCCAACTTTGGCAGAACACCTCTTCGACAGCGGGTATCACACCCAACGAGGCCCCTTCTGCTCCATCTAACCTCAAGAGTTCTTATAATAAAGAAACGGGTATGGTTACTTTCTCCTGGGATGCTTCTGTGGATGACGTAACTCCTTCGAAAACATTGCAATATAACCTTTATGTAAAGAAAACCGGATCGAAAGAGTTCTTTATGACAGTTCCTGCCGATTTACAAACGGGATTTATCAAAGTAGGTGAAATCTCGGGGCAGATTACGGCTACCTCTTATTCAATGTATATCGCAGATGAAGATGCAGAATATGAATGGGGAGTACAAGCTATTGACAATGGAAAAAGAGGAGGAAGGTTTGCTTTTTCTTCTTTTAATCCGTTGGCAAGTAGCGTGTGCGAGAATACACTTCTTGATTTATGTGTGTATACAGCTAATGGTAATATTTATTATAACGTAGGAGATAAAACTCTTCTCGAAATTATAAATACATCTGGTGTACAAATTTTGCGGACGATAGTAAATGGCAACGGGGTATATAGTGGTTTAGAGAAAGGGGTATATCTGGTATCTGGTATTATAGGGAAATTATCAAGAACTTTTAAACTCGCCTTATAAAGCTTTTAGTTAATGATGCTAATTGATCTATATATGGCATTATAAATAATACTATTTAAGTCATTGTTAATATGCTTTTTAACAGTGGCTTAAATAGTATTTTAACTCACTGTTAAAATGGATTGTTAGAAATGTGGATTTAAATTATTAACGGGAACTATTATTGATGTATTCGTTTCATAAAGTAATATAGATGTTGTAGAGGGTTTCTTTGAGCGTGTGTTTGGGACGAAGTTTATATTTTTTGCGTGTATTTTGCAATTTTGAGAAACATGAACCGCCTATCTTTGACTTAACGAAATGGAACGATTGTTAATTTTAAATTCAACTTATATCTATGAATAATTTAAAATGTCTATTTAAGTATTCGCTTTCTATCTTATTTATTCAGATGGCCTTTTGGGGGAACGCTTATGCAGGTATTAAAGAAAAAACTACTATTGGAAAATGGAGTATTAATTTAGACAAAGACACCAGACAGGTGAACTTGTTGAAGAATGGCGTACCTATTCTGAATGATGTGTCTGTCAGGTTCAATAATTCTTCTGTTTATTATAATAGTTCTGAATATACAAATGTGACTGTTGCAGAAGAAAATGTGGTAGATGTAATAGGCGCAGCTCGTAAATTCGCTATACAATATAAGAAAGAGGGTGCCCCTACAATAGATCAGATTTTTTATGTATATCCTGAAGAAGACTTCTTCATGACCGAAGTTTATCTTACTTCTGTTACTGGAAAAATGCTTTCCACCAATTATATTGCACCGCTTTATACCACTTCCGATAATCAATTCTTACCTCAAAGTGCTAATAACCGTTTGCTGTTTGTCCCTTTTGATAATGATGGCTTTATAACATATGGCTCTTTGCCGCTGTCTCAGTCTAAATCAATAGATGCAGTGCATTCTCCCGGGCCATTAGCCCGCGATACGATCTCTTTTGAAGTTACTTCTATATTTAATGGAGATACTCAGGCTGGTCTGGTTCTTGGTTCAGTAGAACATGATACGTGGAAGTCGGCTATCCGAATGACCGGATCACGTAATAATCGAAGCATTACTAAATTAGAATGTTATAGTGGAGCAAGTCACTCTGCTACACGGGATGAAAAACCG
This sequence comes from Bacteroides mucinivorans, assembly GCF_034654355.2. Taxonomy (NCBI): domain Bacteria; kingdom Pseudomonadati; phylum Bacteroidota; class Bacteroidia; order Bacteroidales; family Bacteroidaceae; genus Bacteroides; species Bacteroides mucinivorans. The sequence goes on from NZ_CP178179.1 coordinate 746,058, forward strand.
CATGGATATCTGAAGAAAACAACGGTGAAATCAGCTAAAATGTTCGTTGGCTTTTTTGATGACTGGCGTTTGGGAATGGAGAAGTTCGGAGAAACGAATGCGGCTATCGTTCCGAAACGTGAGTGGACCAAAGGTACTCCTTTTGGATGGAACAGTTGGGGAGGAATGAGTACGCATGTTAATTATGAGGGTGTCCTTTCCGCATCCGATTTTGTGAAAGAGCATTTACAGGGTAAAGGTGGTTTTGGTGCGGATGGAGTTGTGTTTGTAGGCTTGGACTCTTACTGGGACAATCTGAACTGGGAGCAACTCGAAGACTTTGCCCGGCATTGTGTTGCTAATGGGCAGATACCGGGGATCTATTGGACGCCATTCAATGACTGGTTTCCCGACAATGAACGGGATATTGAAGGTAATAATGGCTACAAGTATAGTCAGTCTCATCTGAAAGTGAATGGGCAGAAACGGAAACTGTATGGTGCCGGTTGTATGGATCCTACAGCTCCGGCTACGCTGTCGAGGATTAACTTTTTCATTGATAAGTTCAAGGCTGCCGGTTTTAAGTATCTCAAACTTGATTTTTTGACTGCTGGTATGGTGGAAGCCGATAAGTATTACAATAAGGATATTACCACCGGTACACAAGCTTTCAATTACGGAATGAAGCATCTGCGCGAGCGCTGCGGTGATGATATGTTTATCGTAGAGTCTATTGCTCCTCTTTTCCCGTATCAATATGCCAATGCCCGGCGTGTGAGTTGTGATGCCTGGGGTGAAATGTGGCATACCAATTATATGATGAACAGTTTGTCTTTTGGCTGGTGGCTGGATCGGGTATATGCTTATAATGATCCGGATCATCTGGTAATGGGCGATCGTAGTGAGGCAGAAAATATGTCTCGTATTACTACGGGAGCTGTAACCGGCTATTTTATGATCGGAGATAATCTGACTACTAAAGGAAGTTATGTAGGAACGGAAATGTCACAAGAAAAGGTGAAAACTTATGCTGTGAATGAACGAGTGAACGCAGTGGTCCGCCTGGGGAGATCTTTTAGACCGGCATATGGACATAAAGTGTCAGGCTCCAACCGTTCGGTCGATCTGTTTACTTTGGAAACTGAAGACGCCTATTATATTGCTTATTTCAATTATGATGAAGGAGTAAAAGAGGGTGAGTTAACTTTAAATGATCTTGGGATTGACCCGGAAAAAATATCCGGAGGTATTGAATGTTGGTCAGGAAACAGAGTAAAAGTACAAGAGGGAAAACTGTCTTATAACCTACCCAAACACCAGGCTGAAATATATCATTTGTATAAAAAATGAATAGTTCTAAGTACTAAAAAATAATAATATGAAAAAGAGTAGTAAAATTAATTTTTTCACTTCCCTGTTAATGTGTCTCTTCCTGGCAGGGTTCTCTTCATGTAAAGATGATGAGAACAAAAAGAAGGAATATGATCCAAATCAGCCGATCATATTAACGGATTATTACCCGAAAGAGGGAGGGATTGCGACTCAAATGATCATTAGTGGTGAGAATTTTGGCACTGATGTAAGCAAAATCAAAGTGTATTTTAATGAAGCAAAAGCGGCTGTAATTCAAAGTACAGGTGATAAGTTGTATGTAATCACTCCGCGTAAACCGGGGGAAGATTGCGTGATTACAGTTTCTATTGGCGGTGATAAAGCGGTATTTGAAGAACATTTTACTTACCACATCCAAACAACTGTAACTACCCTTTGTGGGGTAAAAGGGGCTCCTGGTGTACAAACAGGTAATATGGCTGAGACTCAATTCCCGTATGTAACTTATCTGGCGATTGATGTGGATCATAACTTATTTGTTTGTTGCCGCGAAATAAACAACTATTATGATCAAAATAAAGTGGTGTTAGTGAATGAACGGGAAGACAAAAGCCAAATTTTGATTCCGAATACAGGGGCTCCCCTCAATCAGCCTTGTATATCCGAAGATGGTAAAACCGCATTTATTCCAACAGATAATGGAAATGATTATTGGGAACTTTCATCGGATAATATGTGGATTCCGCGTAAATTGACTTTGCGTAAGTCAACGGAAGACTTCTCTATTGACTATAAACACTCTTTTTCCATGTGTAAGTATGATGGATTTATGTATACACGTGCTAAAAACGGAACCCTATTGAAGTTTGATCCGAAAACCGGTTATGCTCAAGTGGCAGCTACAGGATTGATGAATGGTAGTGATTCTTATATTTTGTTTAGTCCTCAAAAGGGGGAAGAACATATTCTATATTTGGCTTATACGAATGCACATTGCATTTATACCTATAATCTTAAAACAGGTGCACATAAATTATTTGCCGGAATGATCAATACGCCAGGATATGCCGATGGTCCCTGTGAGTATGCTCTGTTTGATACACCTCGCCAAATCATATTAACAGCAGAGAATGATTTATTTCTGGCCGATTCGAATAATCATGTGATAAGAAAAATAACACAAGATGGAGTGGTGAGTACAGTAATCGGACAGGCAGGCATGACTGGGAATCAAGATGGTACTCCGGAGGTTGCCTTATTTAATGAGCCCTTTGGTGTAGCGGTAGATACTGATGGAACAATCTATATTGGTGATTCTAAAAATCAGAGTATACGTCGTCTTGCTATAGAATAGGAATTGAGATTTTATAAGATAATAGTATGAAGAAATATATATTTTTATTGTTCTTGTTGTGTAGCTATATAACTGCATTTGCACAACAAAAAAGTACGTTTTCAGTGTCCGGAGTAGTATACGATGATTTGGATATGCCGGTTCCGGGAGCCAATGTTTACGTTAAAAATTCTCCGGGAGTGGGCGCTATCACAGACATTGATGGTAAGTTCTCTTTGAAAGCTCAAAAGAATGATGTTATAGCCATTTCGTTCTTAGGTTATAAACAGGAAGAGTATTTGGTAACCAGGCAGGAAAGTAATGTTGTAATTAAATTAAAACAAGACTCACAAGTACTGGAAGAGACGGTTATTGTGGGGATGGGGACACAACGTAAAGCCAGTGTAGTAGGTGCTATTACGAATGTAGATATAGCAGATATACAGACTCCGGCAACTAATATCAACAATATGTTGGGAGGACGTATTCCGGGAATTATTTCATTACAGCGCAGTGGTGAACCAGGAAAAAATATCTCAGAGTTTTGGATTCGGGGTATTGGTACGTTTGGTGCTAATAGCAGTGCCCTCGTATTGATAGACGGTTTGGAAGGTAACTTGAGCGAAATTGATCCGTCGGATGTTGAAAGCTTTTCTATATTGAAAGATGCCTCCGCAACAGCTGTATATGGAGTTCGTGGGGCAAATGGAGTTGTATTGGTGACTACCAAAAGAGGTACGGCTGATAAATTACAAATCACAGGACGTGCTAACCTGACTATTTCTCACATGGTAAACATGCCGGAGTATTTGGGAGCTTATGAGTATGCAAAATTGGCAAATGAGGCGCTTGCTGTTCGGGGAAATCCGATTGCATATTCAGATATGGCATTGGATCTGATCAAATACCAGCTTGATCCGGATTTATATCCGGATGTGAATTGGCAAGATGAAGTTCTGAATCGTAATGCCTTGCAACAGACGTATTATGTAAATGCGAAAGGTGGAGGTAGTTTGGCACGGTACTATTTAAGCTTAGGCATGTCCAATGAGTCTTCAGCTTATAAGCAGGAGAAGTCATCGAAATATTCAACGGCAGTAGGGTATCGTACGTACAACTATCGTGTCAATTTGGATATCAATCTTACCAAGACAACCACTGTTTATTTTGGTTCAGACGGATTTCTTTCTGAAAAGTCCGAGCCGGGTAATGCAAATACAGATAATTTGTGGGCTACACAGCGGAACTTAACTCCGCTGACTATTCCAAAAGTCTATTCTACCGGACAATTGCCTGCTTATGGAGCAGATAATGCGTACTCTCCCTATGTGATGTTGAATTATACAGGAATGAGTAATATACGGCATTTTCGCGGAAAATCTACCGTGGAATTGAAGCAAGACTTTTCAATGATAACGAAAGGGTTGAGTGGCAGGGTACAGGTTGCTTATGATACAGAGGTGAATCTGAAAGAACAGCGTGAAGTACTTCCTGAGATGTTTTATGCAGCGGGACGTCATTATACAGGTAAGCTCGGTCTATTTTCAAGTGTAGAGAGTAAACCTGTCACATATAAACATCCTGAAGATATGCAATTTTATAAAGTGCATTTCGAATCAATGCTGAATTACGAAAGAACTTTTGCAGAATATCATCGTCTGACCGGACTGCTGTACTATTACATGAGTAGTGAACAGAAGATAGATAAGGACCTTAATGATAAAGATCCGAGCTTGCAAAGTATGTATGCTATTCCAATTCGTTATCAAGGCCTTTCAGGGCGTATTACTTATGGACTTCGTGATACTTATTTCTTGGATTTGAATTTCGGCTATACGGGTTCTGCTAATTTTGCCAAGGAAAATCGATTTGGGTTCTTTCCTGCTATGGCTGCTGGATGGGTTCCTACCGGATATGAATGGGTACGTGAGAAGATGCCGTGGCTGGATTTCTTAAAGATTCGCGGATCTTACGGTATGGTAGGTAATGACCGTTTGACGAATACTCGTTTTCCTTATTTGACACTTATGAAGTCAGGTAGTGGTGGAGGTTGGGGAAGTTCCAGCGGATTTATTACAGAGGAAGTAATCGGAGCTGATAATCTGAAATGGGAGGTTGCTAAGAAAGTGGATATCGGTGTTGAAGCTAAATTGTTTGGCGAACGTTTGAACTTTGTGGTAGATATTTTCCGCGATAAACGTGATGGTATCTATCAGGAACGTCAACTGATCCCGGAATATGCCGGTTTGCAGAAAATGCCGTATGGTAATGTCGGGAAAATGGTAAGCTATGGATCAGATGGTAATATCTCATTTACACAGCGAATCAATAAAGACATGTCATTTACGTTGCGTGGAAACTTTACTTATTCTGCCAATGAAGTACAAAACTGGGAACAGGCTGTACAGAAATATGGCTATAAGGATAAAGCGGGCTATGTGAATAATGCATATCGCGGATATATTGCTTTAGGACTTTTTCGGGATGAAGCAGATATTGCTGCCAGCCCCAAGCAAACTTTTGGCGATTATTTACCGGGTGATATCAAATATAAAGATGTGAATGGTGACGGTCAGATTACGGATGATGACCAGGTGCCTTTATCCTATCCGAACTATCCGCGTTTGATGTACGGATTTGGTGGGGAATTTGTCTATAAAAATTTAACCTTAGGTGTCTTATTCAAAGGTACCGGTAATACTGATTATTATTTTGTAGACGATAATGGATATTGGGATAAAGGGAAAAATGGTGAAGGTTACATTCCTTTCTATGGTGGCAAGACCGGTAATGTACTGAAAATCGTTGCCGATCAGAATAATCGTTGGACGCCGGCTTCTTATTCCGGTGATCCTTCAACTGAGAATCCGAATGCAAAATTCCCTCGCCTTAGCTATGGTAGTAATAAGAACAATACCCAGTTCTCCACATTTTGGCATGCTAATTCACGTTATTTGAGACTACAGGAAGTGAGTGTGAACTATAACTTGGGTGCAGGTAAATTGTTGAAATATTTGGGAGTACGTTCTCTTGATTTACAATTTGTTGCGTCTGATTTATGTATTTGGAGTCCGATGAAACTGTGGGATGCTGAGCAGGCCGATCATAATGGTGGTGCATATCCTATTCCGCAGCGCTTTGCTTTCCAGATGTATGTGAATTTTTAAGTAATGTTTTTCTGATTTAATTTGAATGAGTATGAAATTCATAGATAAGAGTGTATTATTAATTTCGTGTTTAGCACTGGGATTAATGAGCTCATGTGATTTTTTGAGTGTTGATAAGTATTTTGACGATACATTAAAATATGACTCGGTATTCTCTAATAAGAGGAACCTGGAAAAATATTTGTGGGGAGCAGCAGGAGAATTACCGGACGAGAGTAAGATTTTCGGGAACGACGCTACTCCTGGTATTACGGCTGCCGATGATATTTTTACATTGATGGATCCTGGATTGTTTCATGGGAAAGCTCTGACACTGGGGCAGGTTTCTGCTGCTGATACTAAAGGTCTTGGTGTTTGGGGGACGTGCTATAAAGTGATTCGTAAAGCCAATCTGATTATGAGTAGGATGAATGAATGTAAGGATATTACTCCGTTAGAAAAACAGGAATTATTGGGGTATGCTCATTTTCTGCGTGGTTATGCTTATTATCATATCCTGATGAACTATGGACCGGTTATAATAATAGGAGATGAGCCTTTGGATACGAATGCGGATGCTGAATATTACGATCGTGCGCGTGTAACTTATGATGAATCAGTGGAGTATATTTGTTCTGAATTGGAAATGGCAGCCAAATATATATCATCTGATGTGCCCATTTTGAATTTTGGTCGTCCGTCTAAAGGGGCTGCTTATGCAATTATTGCCCGTATACGTTTGCAGGCTGCCAGTCCGGCATTTAATGGAGGTACAGCGGCCTATCGTTATTTTGGAGATTGGAAGCGTGGTACAGATGGTGTACAGTATATTTCTCAGACTTATGATGAAAGAAAGTGGGCTGTAGCGGCTGCTGCTGCCAGACGAGTGATGGAAATGGATGGTGGACAACGTTATACATTGCATACGGTAGTTGCTTTGTCTAATGGTGCATATATAACTCCTCCATTGCCGGCGGGTGTGCCTTCTGATCCTTTTCCGAATGGAGCTGGTGGAATTGACCCTTTGAAATCTTATACGGATATGTTCAATGGAGAAACTTATCCAACTCAGAACAAAGAATTTATCTGGGCCCGGAATTCCGGAGATGTGGCAGAATTCACACGTCAGTCTTTTCCGATCAATATGGGTGGTTATAATGGTATGTGTTTAACGCAGAAGCTTATTGATGCATATAAAACGCGTGGTGGAAAAACAATTCAGGAAGCGGGTCCCGATGAATATTCAGAAGAAGGTCAAACCAAAAAGGTAGAGACATTCTCTGCTTATCGTCTGAATAGAGATACATATAATATGTATGCTAATCGTGAAATGCGATTCTATGCCTGCGTTGGATTTAGTGGTTGTTTCTGGCCGGCTACTTCATCCAACTCCACAGATAAGAAGAATGTAACGGTTACTTATTATAAAGGAGGTTCTGCCGGAATGGATGCTGCTTCCGGAGAAGATGCAAAAATAAACTATGCTGTGACCGGATATGTGTTGAAAAAATATATTAATCCATTTGACAGTTGGGCTGACGGGGGAACCCGGGTGAGTAAAGCGTTTCCTATTATTCGTTATGCTGAAATTCTTTTGTCTTATGCAGAAGCTGTTAATCATTTGAATAGTACACACTCAATAACGATGGAAAGTGGTGAAACCTATCAACTGTCAAGAGCCGGCAATCTTCAGGATATGATTAGTGCTTTTAATCAGATCCGTTATAGAGCTGGTTTACCGGGATTACGTCCACAAGATTATGCTACAGAAGAAAGTATGGATAAACAGATTGTGATAGAACGATTGGTGGAATTCTTAGCTGAAGGACGCCGTTTTTATGATATTCGTCGTTGGGGAATTTATGAGGAGGAAGAAAATAAACCGATTGAAGGAATGAATATAACAGGGGATCAATATGATTTCTATCAGCGTTCTGTTGTCACTCATGCCGACTACCGTAACCGTGTGGTTGATAGGAAGACCGTATTTTTACCTATTCCCCGGGATGAAATGAGAAAGGCCTCTCAATTGGACCAGAATCCGGGATGGGATGATTAATGTAAACGATATGAATAGAAGAATATTAATATGAAAGCAAGTCGTATATTATTGATAGCTGCTGTGACTTTTGGAATGACAGCATGTGACGAAGATGCACAATTTGACAAAGAATTGTACAAGAAAGTGATAAATGTCCTAAGCGTTGAAAATCTGACTTTTTCGGTGAATCACGATTTGAATCAGGAAGTGTCTACCGGATATATCAGTATTGGGTGCGGGGGAACGAAGCATATCGATCAGGATGTAACTGTAGAGCTGGAACCTGATAACGAGGCATTGGCAAAGTATAATAAGCTGAATTTTGATATTGATGAATCGAAATTTGCACATCTGCTTGATCCCGCCCGTTATGATATACCGCTTATGAGTACAGTGTTAAAAGCGGATAGTGAAGATAACTATAGTACTATACCGGTACATGTACGTCCGGAAGGATTGTCACCCGATTCTATTTATTTGATACCATTGCGTATAAAGAGTGTATCGGCATATGAGATAAATCCGGATAAGCGTACCGTCTTATATCGTGTGTTGTTGAAAAATGATTATGCTTTTCAATCGCCTGTAACAACTTATCAAACAAGAGGTCTGGAAGAACATTTTGATGCCGAAAAGGATAAAGATATTCGTAAATCCTTCTCGTTAACCCGTTATGTGTTACCTTTGACGAAGAACTCTATTCGTTGTTTTGTTGGGCTGAATAGTTATGATGCTTCTAAATTAACGAAAGCGGACATCAGGAAGTATGCAATGTGCATTACAATAAATGAAGATGCTACTTTAACCATTACTCCGATGGGGACTGCTCAAATTGAAATGTTGGATAAGGCAGGAGAAAGTAATTATTATACGACTTATGAAAAGAATAATATTAAATATCAGGCGTTTTATTTGAATTATCGCTATCGTTTGTTGAAAGATGGGAAAGACGGAAGCAATGGCGATGCCGATTATGATATTTGGTATACCATGGAAGAAACAATGATAAGGTAACAGGCATTGTATTTTAAGATAAATAAGGATTGTTTTCAGTGATTTTTTATTCAGGTCTCATGGGGGTAGAGATGCATAACAACAAATCGTTCCATGGGATCTGTTTTTCTATAGTAACACTTTTTAAAACACATGTAACTATTTATTTATGGTAAATATTGTACGTAAAATACTTATTGTATCCTTTTTAATGGGAATGAATTCCGTTGTAGAATTGAAAGCCTCTTCTGTTCAAAAACCGGTTGACTATGTAAATCCATACATGGGGAATATCAGTCATTTGTTGGTACCAACATATCCGATTGTACATCTGCCCAACAGCATGTTACGGGTTTATCCGCAAAGAAGTGATTATACTTCCGATAAAATTCATGGACTTCCTCTGATACAGATCAGTCATCGGGGATCTTTCGCTTTTAACCTATCGCCCTTTCAGGGAAATGAGTCTGAACTATCCCGGGTGATTAATTTTAATTACGACAATGAAGCCACAAAACCTTATCATTATCAGGTGGATTTGTGTAACCAACAATTGCATGTTGAATTTGCTCCGTCTCATCAATCCGCAATATATCATTTTAATTATAAGAAAAATAAAACTCCTTATCTTATCCTGAATGCAGGAAATGGTGAATTGGAGGTTGCTGGAAATATTATTTCCGGCTATCAGAATATGTGGAATAACTTGCGGGTATATGTTTATATGGAAATGGATGTGAAACCGACAAGGATAGGCACACTTCAGTCCGATAAATGGGAGGTAGGTAAACAGAAAGCTAAAGGAGACAATACTTGTGTGGTGGTTGCGTGGGAAGCTGCTCCGATGTCTTTGAATGTTCGTTACGGTGTTTCCTATATTAGTGTAGAGCAAGCAAAGAAGAATTTGAGAAGAGAAATTAAAAACTATAAGTTGAAAGATGTTGCAACCGCCGGACGCAAGATATGGAACGATGAGTTAGGTAAAATACAAGTCGCTGGTGGTACGAAGAATGATAAGTTTGTTTTTTACACCTCTTTATACCGTTGCCTGGAACGTCCGGTGAATATTAGTGAAGATGGACATTATTTCAGTGTATATGATAATGAAGTCCATGAGGATGCCGGATACGATTATTATACAGACGATTGGATATGGGATAGCTATCGGGCCGCTCATCCTTTACGGATATTGATGGATCAAAAGAAACAGACGAATATAATACGTTCTTATTTGAGAATGTCGGAATTGAGTTCAGACCATTGGTTTCCCAACTTCCCCGAAGTGACAGGTGATTCCCGGCGAATGAATTGTAACCATGGAGTTGCTATTATAGCAGATGCCTGGTATAAAGGGGTACGTGATTTTGATCTACAAGAGGCATATATTTATACTAAAGCAGGAATAGAAGAGAAGACATTGGCTCCATGGTCGAGTGCCAAATCTGGTTGGATAGATCAATTTTATAAAGAGAAAGGCTATATACCCTCTTTGATGCCCGGAGAAAAAGAGACAGTACTTGAGGTTAATTCTTTTGAAAAACGTCAGTCGGTGGCTGTGACATTAGGAACGTCGTATGATCAATGGTGTTTGTCACGTATTGCTGCTGCCCTTGGAGTAAAGACGGAAGCGGATTCTTATTTGTCATCTTCTTATAACTATCGGAATCTGTTTAATTCGAAAACTTTATTTTTTCATCCTAAAGATAAAGATGGCTATTTTATAGAACCATTTGATTATCGTTTTTCCGGAGGAATGGGCGCACGTGAGTATTATGGTGAGAACAACGGTTGGACTTATCGTTGGGATGTTCAACACAACTTTGCCGATTTAGTGCAGATGATGGGAGGAGCTGATGCTTTTGTTAATAACTTAGATGCGACCTTTAATGAATGGCTGGGCAAACCTAAGTACGAATTTTATTCTCAATTACCCGATCACACCGGGAATGTGGGGCAGTTTTCGATGGCTAATGAGCCTTCTTTGCATATTCCTTATTTATATAACTATGCACAAGCTCCCTGGAAGACGCAAAAGCGGATACGTTCGCTGATTCATCAGTGGTTTAGAAATGACCTGATGGGAGTTCCCGGAGATGAGGACGGTGGCGGACTGTCTTCTTTTGTTGTTTTCTCAATGATGGGTTTTTATCCGGTCACTCCGGGACTACCGGTATATAATATTGGAAGTCCGTTCTTCTCTTCCGTTAAATTAAAGCTAAGTAGTGGAAAAGTATTGGAGATCGTTGCCCGTAATTGTTCGGTTGACAATAAATATATTCAGTCTGCCAAGCTTAATGGCAAAGTATGGTTTAAGCCTTGGTTTAGTCACGAAGATATAATGAATGGAGGCAAACTGGAATTTATAATGGGAAATCTGTGTAATCCGGAATGGGGATCAAGTGTAAATGATGCTCCTCCTTCACTTGAGGTTACATGTATTAATGATTAACTTAACTATATGAAGATTAGGATCTTATTTTTATTATTCTTTTTAGTGCACAGTTGTTTGTCATTGAATGCGCAAAGGGCTGAGATTTATACCACTTCTGAACAATTACCATGGCAAAAGACTCGTATTAAAGTTCAGAAGTATGCTGAATCGAATGCAGATATTATCGTTTCTGAGTTTCAGGAACAGGTTATAGATGGCTTCGGAGGATGTTTCAATGAGTTGGGATGGGACGCTTTGACTCTGTTATCTGAAAAACAACGTAAAACTATTCTGGAAGAATTATTTGGGCCGGATGGAGTGCGATATACTTTTTGCCGTTTACCAATCGGTGCGAATGACTATGCCCGTGATTGGTATAGCTTTAATGAATGTCCGGGTGACTTTGAAATGAAGAACTTTAGTATAGCACGCGATAAAACAGGATTGATTCCATATATAAAGGCGGCATTGGCTATTCAACCGGATTTAAAGTTATGGGCTTCACCGTGGAGCCCTCCGGTTTGGATGAAAACTACCCGGCACTATGCGACGGCTCCCGGCGATCATAATGATTTTACAAAGGAAAATGAAGTGGCAGGAGATCATTTTATTCAAAAAACGGAATATCTCAAAGCCTACACTCTCTATCTATCTAAGTTTATAGATGCTTATAAGGAGAATGGTATTGATATTTCTCTGCTACAGTTTCAGAATGAACCGTATACAAAGCATCAGTGGCCGAATTGTAGTTGGACACCCCAAGCTATGGCAAACTTTATTGGCAAATATTTGGGTCCTGTATTTAGCGAAAGACATCCGGATGTCGATTTGTGGTTCGGTACGTTCAACTGTAATAAAATGGAAGATCTGAAGTGTGTAATGGAGAATGTCGATGCCTCTGAGTATATCCGTGGGATTGGTTTGCAATGGGAGGGAAAAGAGGTTGTAGCCGATATTCACCGGAAATATCCTGCTATGAAATTGATGCAAACAGAAAACGAATGTGGCAGTGGTACTTTCGATTGGGCGGCTGCGGAACATACTTTTGATTTGCTGAAAACCTATTTAAATGGTGGCGTCAATTCTTATATGTACTGGAATATGGTGTTGGTGGATGATGGAACCAGTTCCTGGGGCTGGAAACAAAATACGATGATTCGTATTGATTCGCAGACAAAAGAGGTGGTTTATACCCCGGAGTTTTATCTGATGAAGCATTTAAGCCATTTTATAAAAGAAGGAGCCTGTAAGCTGAAAGTATTGAATGGTGATGATATACTGGCTTTCAAAAACACTGATAATCAGATTGTCATTCTTTGTGCTAATAAGGATAAGAAAGAACGGGAAGTACGGATAGCTTGTAAAGGCTATGTGATAAATACTACACTGGCTCCCAAAACATTTAATACGATAACCCTTTAATTATTAAACAATAAATTTGCATAATGAAGATTCTGAAATTAATAAGATGCTCGATTCCATTGTTAGTGTTCTCTCTGTCCGGACAGGCACAGAACAAGACTGAGTTGTTTCGTGACATGACCGCTCCTCAGCATGAGCGTATTTTAGATTTGCTTAATAGATTGACGGTAGAAGAAAAGGTCTCTCTGTTGGTGAATGACGCAAGAGAAATTCCCCGTCTTAACATAGACAAATATAATCATGGCAATGAAGCCTTGCACGGAGTAGTTCGTCCGGGTGAGTTTACTGTGTTTCCTCAGGCTATAGGCTTGGCTGCTACCTGGAATCCTAATCTGATTTTTCGGGTATCCACTGCTATTTCGGATGAAGCACGAGGACGCTGGAAAGAGTTGGACTATGGAAAGAAACAGATTGCTGGTGCCAGTGATCTGCTCACGTTCTGGTCACCTACAGTAAATATGGCCCGTGACCCTCGTTGGGGCAGAACTCCTGAAACTTATGGGGAAGATCCCTTCCTTTCCGGAAGGATTGGTTGTGAGTTTGTCAAAGGTTTGCAAGGAGACAATCCCCGTTACTTGAAAACAGTCTCTACTCCGAAGCACTTTGCTGCTAATAATGAAGAGCATAATCGTTCAAGTTGTAATGCCAGGATGTCCGAACGTGATTTACGTGAATACTACTTGCCTGCTTTTGAGCGTTGTATCGTTGATGGTAAGGCACAATCCATCATGATGGCTTATAATGCTGTAAACGATGTTCCTTGTACTGTCAACACCTATCTGATCAAGAAAGTATTGCGTGGTGACTGGAACTTTAACGGTTATATTGTTTCGGATTGTAGTGCCCCCGAATGGATGGTGACAAAACATAAATATGTGAAGAATCTGGAAGCGGCTGCTACATTGGCTCTCAAAGCCGGACTTGATCTGGAGTGTGGAGATCGCGTGTATACTGCTCCATTGCTGAAGGCATACAACGAATACATGGTCAGCGAAGCGGAAATTGACTCTGCTGCTTACCGTATTTTACGTGGCAGGATGCTTTTAGGGCTTTTTGATGATCCGTCGCAGAATCCTTATAATAAAATAGAACCCTCTGTCATCGGTTGTAAAGAACATCAGGAGTTAGCTTTAGAAACAGCTCGCCAAAGTATGGTTCTTCTAAAGAATCAAAAGAACTTCCTGCCTTTAAACCGGAAAAAGATAAGATCCATTGCTGTAGTAGGTATCAGTGCTGCCCATTGTGAATTCGGGGATTATAGTGGTAATCCTAAAAATACTCCGGTTTCTGTACTTGATGGCATTAAGAAATACGCCGAGAATGCAAATATAAAAGTTGTACATGCCCCTTGGGTATCCAGTGGTACTGATTTTGACCCTATCTCCAAGGGCTTTTTCCCAAATGGTCTGAAAGCAGAATATTTCAGTAACAGCGATCTGCAAGGTACACCTTCTGTACGTACGGAGGAAGAGTTACTTTATGATCCTGTTCACCGTCCTGACCGGTTTCAACCTGAAGCTCCCATGTCTATTCGTTGGACAGGGACTCTAAAGCCGGTTGTATCGGGTGATTATACCTTAGGGTTGAAGACAGACGATGGTTGCCGCTTGTTTTTAGATGGTAAGAAATTAATAGATTCCTGGACAGAGAGAAGTGCCCAGATGGATCAAGTCATAGTGAAACTGGAAGCCGGTAAAGCGTATGATTTAAGAGTGGAATATTTTGATGGTGGTGGTGACTGTTTCGCACGCCTTTACTGGAAAGCACCGGTTACCGATCAGACCAACCGTTTAGCATTGTTTGGAGATGCCGGAAAAGTAGCAAAAGAATGTGACGTGACAGTAGCGGTACTGGGTATTAATAAATCTATTGAAAGAGAAGGTCAGGATCGTTATTCGCTTGAATTACCTATTGATCAGCAAGAGTTTATTAAAGAGCTTTATAAAGTAAATCCAAATACGGTTGTAGTATTGGTTGCCGGAAGTTCTATGGCCATCAATTGGATGGACGAAAATATTCCGGCTATACTGAACGCATGGTATCCCGGTGAACAGGGAGGTAATGCAGTGGCCGAAGTTCTGTTTGGTGATTATAATCCGGGTGGACGTCTTCCATTGACCTATTACAATTCGTTGGACGAGCTCCCTGCGTTTGATGATTATTCTGTGAAAAATAGAACTTATCAGTATTTCGAAGGGAAACCTCTGTATGAGTTTGGCTACGGATTGAGTTATACGAAGTTCAAATATAAGAAAAAGAGTATTACGCAGTCAAATGATACGGTTGATATTACATTCAATCTCTCCAATGTAGGAAAGTACGATGGTGATGAGGTAGCTCAGGTATATGTCCGTTATCCGGAAACGGGAACATACATGCCGTTAAAGCAACTGAAAGGTTTCTCCAGAGTACATTTAAAGAAAGGAAAATCTGCAGATATTACTATTTCTGTACCTAAAAAGGAGTTACGTTATTGGGATGAGAAGACACGTCAGTTTGTGACTCCCGCAGGTGAGTATGTATTTCAGGTGGGTGGTTCTTCTGAGAATATTAGAATTGAGGAAACTATTAGTTTGTAGGGATTTAGGAATAGTTAATGTAAACTGGTAGTTTGTTTCTTTAAAGCCTCCTTGTTTTAATCGCATACAGATATAAGATAAGAGGGATTTTTGAAATTAGGCAATAGATTAAGCCGCTTTTAATTTGAAACGATATGAATGCTATAAGTGTAAGAAGTTGGTTGTTAGTCTTATCTTTCTTTTGCACACCCTTACAGGGTAAAGACAGAGTCGTGCTACAGTTGGATAAAGATTGGAAGTTTATAAAAAAGGAGATATCATTAGAGCAGGAGATGAACTTGGATAATGGATCATGGAGTAATGTTCATATACCTCACGATTGGGCCATTGAAGGTCCTTTTAATCTCAATCAGGATATGCAATTCGTGAAAGTGATTGAAGATGGAGATAAAGACGCTCGACTTAGAACCGGGCGTACAGGGGCTCTACCCGCTACTGGTATAGGTTGGTATTGGCGTCTTTTACATCTGCCTGCCGACTATTCGGACCAGCGAGTCTATATCGAATTTGATGGAGTAATGAGTAATGCGCAAGTTTATCTCAATGGCAAATTAATAGGTCAAAGGCCATATGGTTACTCTTCCTTTTCTTTTGACTTGACGGATCATTTCTCTTTCGGAACAAACAATGTTCTTGCGGTACGAGTAGAAAATAAGCCTGAAATGTCTCGATTCTATACCGGTGCCGGAATTTATCGACCGGTAAGGTTACTCTGCACTTCCCCCGTTCACGTAGCTCATTGGGGAACAAACGTAACTACTCCGCAGATCACTTCTAAAAAGGGAGTTGCTAATGTAAAAACCTTGGTTAAGAACACGAGTCATAAAGAAGAAAAGATTTGGTTGTTAACAGAAGTATACGACAGTCATGGGAAGCGGGTAGCTTCCGTTTCCAATACGCAAACGAGCCGGCAAGATATACAGTTTGAACAAAACTGTATGATAAACAATCCTATGTTATGGAACGTAGAGACACCTACACTTTATACGGTTGTCTCTAAAGTATATGTAAATAATGAGCTTTGTGATACCTACCACACAAGCTTTGGTTTTCGGACATTGAAGTTCGATAAGGATAAAGGTTTCTTTTTGAATGGAGAAAGACTTAAAATAAAGGGGGTATGCATGCATCACGATTTAGGCCCTTTGGGAGCCGCGGTCAATTGGAGAGCCACAGAACGGCAAATCGAGATATTAAAAGATATGGGCTGTAATGCTATCCGGACAAGTCACAATCCATCGTCTGTTGAATTGTTGGATTTATGTGATAAGATGGGCATGCTGGTTCAAGTAGAGGCTTTTGACGAATGGAAATTGGGCAAATGTGTAAATGGTTATAACCTCTTTTTTGATCAGTGGGCCGAAACTGATTTAACTGATTTGATTCATCGTGACAGAAATCATCCTTGCGTGATTATGTGGAGCATCGGAAATGAATTGCGTGAGCAGAATGATGCTAACGGTGGAAAAATAGCTCGTTTCTTGTCCGATATTGTGCATCGCGAAGACCCTACTCGCCCATCTACCGCTGGTTTTAATAATCATTGGGCGGCCATTGCGAATGGACTTGCTGATGTGGTAGATTTGGTAGGTTTCAATTATAAACATTTTGATTACGTACACCAACGTAAAGAACATCCGGACTATATTCTATATGGTAGTGAGACAAGTTCTGCCGTTAGTTCGAGGGGAATTTATAAATTCCCAGTAAAAGAAAATTGGGAACCTTGGTATAACGACTACCAAGTGTCGAGCTATGATATGGATTACGTACCGTGGGGAAGTACGCCAGATACGGAGTTCTCTCAGCAAGACGATAACGAATTCTTATTAGGAGAATTTGTTTGGACTGGTTTTGATTATTTGGGTGAACCCTCTCCCTATGGCGACGGAGCCTCCTCGAGGAGCTCTTATTTCGGAATAGTAGATTTGGCCGGATTGAAGAAGGACCGATTTTATCTTTATCAAAGCCAATGGAGCGATAAGCCCGTTCTGCATATCATGCCTCATTGGACATGGCCCGACCGTGTGGGACAAATCGTTCCGATACAGTGCTATACTAATTATCCCAAAGTGGAATTGTTTGTGAATGGTGTGAGTATGGGGGGTAAGGAAAAAGATCCGACTTCTAAATTCACACGCTATAGGATGATGTGGGATTCGGTGAAGTACGAACCGGGAGAAATCAAACTGGTAGCTTACGATTCATTCAACAAAGCATGCGAAGAGAAGGTTGTTAGAACGGCAGGCCGACCTTATCAGGTGCGTTTGACTGCAGATAAAAATCGGATAAAAGCCGATGGCAAGGATTTATCGTTTGTGACACTTGAAGTAATTGATGAGAATGGTAATGTGTGCCCTCGTGATGCTTCTATGCTTTTTGTCAAAGTAGTAGGGAATGGATCTTTGAAAGCCTTGTGTAATGGAGATGCGACAGATTTAACCTCTTTCGCCTCTAATTATATGCGAACTTTTAGTGGGAAAATGGTTGCAATAGTACAAGGAGCGGATACCCCCGAAGATATAAAAGTAGTGGTTTCTGGAGAGCGATTGAAGACTTCAGAACTTGTTATACATGTAGAGTAAACGTATATGGATCGATATTTAGTAGTTATGTTGTTTGTCGCATTTGCTCATATAGCGAATGTCGAGATTATAGCACAAAAAGTGTTTGATGTCCGTCTATCAGACGAGAACATATTTGAGGTCAACTACTTGGCAGAAACATCGAGACCTTTTGCTCGTTGCTTCTTACCGAACTCCGTAAAGGCAACCGGGCGAGCGATTGTTGTACTCCCCGAAGGAGGATATCAGGATTTGATGTTTAAACACGAAGGGTATGATTGGGCTCCATTCTTCGATGAACAAGGAATTGCTCTGATTGTACTTCACTATCGGATGCCTGAGGGGAATCTAAAGACTCCTATTACTGATGTGAAGAGGACTTTTGATATCATTCAAAAAAAATAGTGGAGTGGGGCATTGATTCTTCTAAAATAGGCGTTATGAGGTTCTCTGCTGGAGGGCATCTGGCTGCAACAATCTCTACTCATCAAGAGTATGGTGTTTGCCCCGAATTTCAAGTGCTGTTTTACCCGGTAATAACGATGGATAAATCTTACACCGATATATCGGCTCACGGAATCGATTCTTAGGCCCTAACCCATCCGTAGAAATGGTAGAGGTATATAGCTGTGAGAAGCAAGTAAATGAGGACACTCCTCCTACAATTCTGTTTTTGAGTAGTAATGATAATATTGTTTCATCTTCGAATTCGATTCAATATTATTCGGCTCTACTTAGAAGAGAGTCTCGGGCTCTATTCATGCCTACCCTTCTACTTGGCATGGGTGGGGAGCGAATAAAGACTTTCCATTTGCTGAGGATGTAGATACTTCATTACTGTACTGGTTGAGAATATTGGATACCTCTCATTAATAGACTCTCATTTAAAAATACTCATTTAAAAACTTAAAAGAATAGAATGAAACAATTTATTATTACTTTATGCCTGAGTACAGTCACTTTGACTTGTATGGCACAAAATGAGCCTTACAAGAATCCCAATCTCTCTCCGGAAGAGCGTGCCGAAGATTTGTTAGGGCGACTAACCTTAAAAGAAAAGGTAACTTTGATGCAAAATGAATCTTTCCCGATAGAGCGTTTGGGTATAGCTCACTACGATTGGTGGAATGAAGCGCTACACGGTGTGGCTCGTGCCGGAATCGCTACTGTTTTCCCAATTACGATGGGGATGGCATCATCGTTTGATGACAAAGCCATAGAGGGTATATTCACAGCAATCAGCGATGAGGCTCGTGCCAAGTATCACGATGCACATCGGCAAGGTCGGAGAGGCGTGCGTTGCGAAGGCTTGACTTTTTGGACTCCCAATGTAAATATCTTCCGTGATCCGCGCTGGGGACGTGGTCAGGAGACCTATGGAGAAGATCCCTATTTGACAAGTCGTATGGGAGTGGCAGTAGTAAAAGGTTTGCAAGGGCCGGCCGACGCCAAGTATGATAAACTTCACGCTTGTGCCAAGCATTATGCAGTGCATAGCGGGCCGGAAGCTAAACGACACTCCTTCAATGCTGAGAATATTTCTCCCCGCGATTTGTGGGAAACCTATTTACCGGCTTTTAAAACATTGGTACAAGAAGCCGATGTGAAAGAGGTAATGTGTGCTTACAACCGGTTTGAGGGCGATCCTTGTTGTGGAAGTAATCGACTGCTGACTCAGATTTTACGTGACGATTGGGGATATAAGCATGTGGTGGTGAGTGATTGCGGAGCTATCAGTGACTTTTTCTATAGTGATCGCCATGCTACCCACAAGAACGCGGCCGATGCCAGTGCGGCAGCTGTGCTCAGTGGAACGGATTTGGAGTGTGGTATTGAATATGCTCACCTGGACAAGGCGGTAAAAGAGGGGCTTATCTCTGAAGAGAGAATCAACACCAGCTTGTTTCGTCTGTTGAAAGCCCGTTTTGAATTAGGAGAGATGGACGATGATGCTTTGGTTCCTTGGAGTAAGATTAGTATCGATACGGTAGATTGTCAGATGCACAAGCAAATGGCTTTGGATATTACCCGCAAATCGATGGTGTTGCTATACAACAATGGGGTATTGCCATTGGGTAAAACCGGTGCTCGTATAGCCGTAATGGGACCTAATGCCAACGATTCAGTCATGCAATGGGGAAATTATGAAGGGACTCCATCTCACACGGTGACTGTTCTTGAAGGAATTCGTAATAAAATAGGCAATGTTACTTACGAGAAAGGATGTGAGTTACTCACGAACCAAGTATTCGATTCTTATTTCAGTGAAATATCTAACAACGGTAAACCTGGCTTTACCGGTACTTATTGGAATAATCTGGATTTGAAAGGTGAAGTGGCAGCTATCCAACAAGTCAGCACTCCTTTCAACTTCAATAATGGAGGTAACACAGTGTATGCTCCGGGAGTGAACCTTTACAATTTTACTGCTTCGTATGAGGGGACTTTTCGCCCGCGGAACAGTGCCGATTATACATTGGTTATTGAAGGTGATGATGGCTATCGTGTTTATGTGAACGATAAAGAGGTTATCAACTATTGGGGGACACATGCCAGTGCCAAAAGAGAATATACGCTAAAGGCCATAGCCGGGAAAGAGTATAAGATCAAAATAGAGTACATGCAGGCTGGCGCTGAGGCTCTGTTGCGCTTCGACTTAGGTATCTATCAACAGATTGCTCCCGAAGCAGTAGCCGAAAGAGTGAAGGATGCGGATGTTGTGATTTTTGTTGGTGGTATTTCTCCTAATCTCGAAGGTGAAGAGAAGAACTTTGTGAATTGTCCCGGCTTCGCTGGTGGTGATCGGACTTCTATCGAACTGCCGGAAGTACAACGTAACATTCTGAAAGCATTGAAGAAAGCTGGTAAGAAAGTGATCTTTGTCAATTGTTCCGGTTCGGCAATGGCATTGGTTCCCGAAACTCAATCATGTGATGCCATATTACAGGCATGGTATCCCGGTCAGGCTGGCGGAACAGCAGTCGCTGATATCATATTCGGTGATTACAATCCGAGTGGTAAATTACCTGTCACTTTCTACAAAAACACAGAGCAGTTGCCTGACTTTGAAGATTACAGTATGAAAGGACGCACCTATCGGTATATGACAGAGGCTCCCTTATTTCCCTTTGGTTATGGATTGAGTTATACAACATTTCAACTTTCAAAAGCCGGATTAAATAAGCGGGTGGCTACTATCAATCAGCCGGTGCAGTTTAAAGTAAATGTAAAGAATACAGGCAAATGCGACGGGACTGAAGTAGTACAGATTTATATTCGTAAAGCGGACGATGAAGAGGGACCGGTGAAAAGCCTTCGGGCTTTTCGTCCGGTAACCTTGAAAGCGGGTAAGTCTGTCACAGTCAATATAACACTTTCACCGGATGCCTTTGAATTTTTTGATCCCGAAACTAATACCATGCGTATTGTACCGGGAGATTATGAAATTATGTATGGTAACAGTTCGAATACTTTGCCGGAAAATAAGCTGAGTCTTCAGTTGAAATGAAAAGAGTTAGTTGAAGAATCGCAGGAAATGGAGATTAGTCGTCTATGACGGCAATCCCCATTTTTTTCATTAAGAAGCAAGCATTCATATTCTGTGCTACTCCGTTCTTCATTTGATAAGAGAAAGTAAGCTCATTGTTGGTGATTTCTGCTTCAAAACAATAGTTGCGGATATCTTCGGGGAAGAGATTAATAAGTGTCCCCAACATAAGGTCGTGTGTGGCTATGATGCCATTAGCCTGCAGTGCCATAAATTGCTTGATAAGGGCAAAAGAACCTTTTTGCTTATCGGTGGAATTTGTTCCTTTCAATATTTCATCAAGGATGATGAATAATTCTTCACCTGCATCGAGCTTATCGATGATAAGTTTCAGGCGTTTTAGTTCAGCAAAGAAATAAGATTCATTATCCGTAAGTGAATCGCTGGTGCGCAGACTGGTGATTAGTCGGGACGGATACAGTTTCATTCGTTTGGCCCATACAGGTGCACCTATGCAGGCTAATAGGTAGTTGATTCCTACTGTACGCAGGTACGTACTTTTCCCTGCCATGTTAGCCCCTGTGATGATGATGAAGAAAGGACGTTTGGCGATATCTATATCATTGCATACACACTTATCACGGTTCATGAGTGGATGTCCCAATGCCTCCGCTTCCATAGAGAAGGGAGTAGAAGTAATTTGTGGGTAGATATACTCCGGATGGTTGTAAGCGAAAGTAGCTAATGAACAATAAGCATCCATCTCTCCGATAGCTTTGAGCCAAGATGGGAGTTCGGAAGCATGCTTTTCTTTCCAGGCTTCTATCCGCATAATCTGTCGTAATTCCCAGAAAAGAGCACCGTTCAGAACAAAAGACATCAGCATATTATTACGCTGGTCAAGTGCATTCATCAAAGCAGTAAGTTTTTTAACAGCCTGTGAGGCGGTTTGTTTGTCACCACCTACAAGTTCCTTTATCTCCTGTAGTGCAGCACTGTGATACTCTTTTTCTTCAATGATATGAATGAGGCTGGCATAAGTAGCAAGTATCTGAAGCCTCTTTCCATAGAGTGCCTGCATCTTTGTTATTCCTCTTGAAAAGGCAAAGCTGAGAAGGAAGAAGCCAACGAAGATAATACCTGGTACTGTACCTGATACTATACCTGCTATGGCCAGTGCTATAAATATAATATTAATAGCAGGAACGATGAAAGGAAGTGCCCGGAGGATAGCATGATTCCTATAATAACTGGGACTGTCGGCCCATGCTTTTATTTCCTCTTCATCGGCAGATTTTCCTTTGTATAGCAAACCGAGTATACGGAAACGCTGGTGCATCTTTAGTTCCGGGGCAAGTTCCCTTACAGCTTCCTGACGTTTTTCTATTTCAGTTTTACTTTCCAGATGGGTATTGAGCCAGGCAGCCAGCCGTTTTTTGCCTAAATCAGTTGAAGTACGGTTGATATACTGGAAAAGTGAACGTTCACCAAACACATCGAGGTCATATGAATAGAGATGTGCCGGATTGATAAATTCTTCTCCATTGTCAAAAGAAGAACTGTCGTATTCTATAGCCTGAAGTTCTTGCTGGTTTATTTCTATTTTCTTTTCGAGATACTCTTTTTGATAAAACAAACGATTGTGTAACTTTACCAGAAAAAGGAAAGGGACGAAAGTAAGGGCAACCACACCTGTGATAACAATCCATCCATTGTCCCAAAAATGAATAACTCCTGCAATGCCGGCTACGAATAATATTAGTCTTAAAGTGCCAATACGGTAGATCTGTTGCTTTGCTTTTCCGAGTTTCTGCTCTGCACTCTTAATGATATCCTGATAAGTATTGATAATATTCTTTAGCTGTTCCATATTATTTTATTTGTTTTTTACAAAAGTAGTATAATTAACAGGTAGCGTGTGTGGGGCTTGTTTTTGTCAATAGCAGATTTACTTTTTATTAACTAAAGTAGGCTGTTTCAGGAGAAAGTACCAATATTGACCAGTAATGAGTGCTTCCCACACGGGGAGATACGACGAGCGATGGTTCATTGAAGCGTAGATGAACGCAGATTTTCGCAAAGAAAAATAAGTATAAGATAAAGAAGAACAGGATTTTGATCTGCGATAATTCGCGTTAATCTGCGTTTTATCCGGATAATAAAACTCTGTGAAATTTACCACAGACAGAGTTATCGATCAGTAACGAAGATTATGGGCATATCTTTTCGGTGCCGGAAGTGTCCCTAAACGCCGTTGTTACCCTTGTCCGGTATTGTTTTCTGTCTTTCTCAGAAAGGAACGTTCTTTTTTTCGGTGCACAGCGTTGTTTTACATGTACATGTAAAGCTGCATGAGATGCACATGTCGTACTGCTTCACATGCACATGTCGTACTGCTTTACATGTACATGTAAAACAACGCTACACGCCGAGGCACCATACATTACTCTACGAGTTACGGCTTTATCGATATCGGAGAAAGAGATAGATGGTAATAACAGGCGCCATTTAGCACAAAACTGAACGGCTTTGAGTGTATTTCACCACAGTAGCACAGAGTACTATTTATCTGATAAAACGCGAATTAACACAGAACGCAGATTAAAAGACTGTAGTTCTTTATCATACATTTGTTTCCCTTTGCGCTAATTTGCGTTAATTCTGCGTTTCAATAAAGATTTAAACTCTGTGGAACTCTGTGGTGAGTTTTGCTCATGTCTATTCAAAATGGCCAACGACTGGTTTGCATTAACAATTAACACCCCAGTCAAGCTTTTCTTTCTTTTTTTAGAAATTTTCGACTGAAAAACTTGCTTCAATTCGTCAAATGATGTAACTTTCCAAACGATTAATGCTGTAGATAGGAGGTACTTATGAAAAAACTGTGGATTATTTGTTTAATGAGTATTGTGGGACTGCCTCTGGTTGCACAGAACATTGTTTATTCCAACCTGAAAGATTTACTGGCTCATGATGGCGATACGGTGACGGCATTGAAAATAGAAAAGCGAACTAAAAATAATATTTCATTGTCCGGAGGGGCTGATTACAAGATCAGTGCCGATGATAACAAATCATTGTGCAAATATCTGAAAAACCGTTGTTTTGCCGTACAGGAAGATACATCTCTTTATATTAACTGCAAGAAGCTACGCTATAAACGCCTCCGTTTTGGTGGGTGGTATGCTCCTGCTATGTGCGTAAATGAGAATATCTTTTTTAGTGCCATACCTATTGGAGTAGTTGCGGCAAGTTCTTCGGTTACAATGGATGTTACGTTGGGAGGGGTGGTTGGTGATGCCATAGCCGCTTCCAGCCTGGTTTCGAAACGTGTATATTATGAGATTGATGCTATTACCGGTAAAATTGACTTCGTGGGAAAAGACCGGATGTGTGCTTTATTGGATTCCTATCCGGAATGGAAGGAAGCTTATCTCCATGAAAATAGCGAGTCTGCCGAAACTACCGGGAAGTATCTTAGATTACTTAAAACTGTAAAGGAATAATCTTTTTGATAATAAATGTCTTGAAATCTTTGTGATTTCCTTCCTTTTTCCTATATTGCGGAGAGTTATCAAGCTGTAAAAGATGACAGTTTGTAATCCTTAATCCTTATTATTATGAAAATGACTCTCTGCAACACTTTGCCTGCTTATCCAAATTTTGTAGAAGGTATACGGCGGGCACCGGATCGTGGTTATACGCTTACCCCGGCGCAGACAGCTACTGCTTTGAAGAATGCTTTGCGCTACATTCCTACAGAATTACATGAACAACTGGCTCCTGAATTTATGGAGGAGCTTCGTACACATGGAAGAATTTACGGTTATCGTTTCCGTCCCGAAGGCGACTTAAAAGCCAGGCCTATTGATGAATACCGGGGCAAATGCATTGAAGGTAAAGCTTTCCAGGTAATGATTGATAATAATCTTTGTTTTGATATTGCCCTCTATCCTTATGAACTTGTTACTTATGGTGAGACCGGACAAGTGTGTCAAAACTGGATGCAATACCGCCTTATTAAGCAGTATCTTGAAGAATTGACTCAAGATCAAACGCTTGTAGTAGAATCCGGGCATCCACTGGGGCTTTTCCGTTCACGGCCTGATGCTCCCCGGGTAATAATTACCAATGCGATGATGGTGGGGCAGTTCGATAATCAGCATGACTGGCATGTGGCTATGCAAATGGGAGTGGCCAATTATGGTCAGATGACTGCCGGTGGCTGGATGTATATCGGACCACAAGGGATTGTACATGGTACCTTTAACACTTTGCTGAATGCCGGTCGTATGAAACTTGGTATTCCCCAGGATAAAGATTTGCGGGGACATTTGTTTGTCTCTTCCGGTTTAGGAGGTATGAGTGGCGCCCAGCCCAAAGCGGCAGAGATTGCTGGTGCAGCTTGTATCGTGGCCGAGGTAGATGCTTCCCGTATTGAAACCCGGTATGAACAAGGGTGGGTAGGACATGTGACAAATAATATGGGTGAGGCTTACCGCATGGTACAGGAAGCAATGCGGCATGGTGAACCTTGTTCTGTGGCCTATCATGGTAATGTAGTCGACCTTTTGGAATATGCCGAAAGAGAAAATATACCTATTGAACTACTTTCTGATCAGACTTCTTGTCATGCTGTTTATGATGGTGGTTATTGTCCTGCCGGACTAACATTCGAGGAGCGAACCCGTCTCTTGCATGAATCTCCCGAAGAGTTCCGTTCTCTGGTAGATATTTCGCTTCGCCGCCATTTTGAAGTGATAAGGAAGTTGGTAGCCCGTGGCACCTACTTTTTTGATTATGGAAACTCCTTCATGAAAGCTATTTATGATGCAGGAGTTCGGGAGATTTCGCGTAATGGGGTGGATGAGAAAGACGGCTTTATCTGGCCCAGTTATGTAGAAGATATTATGGGACCGGAGTTATTCGATTATGGTTATGGCCCCTTCCGTTGGGTGTGCCTGAGTGGTAAACATGAAGACTTGATAAAGACCGATCATGCTGCAATGGAATGTATCGATGTGAATCGTCGCAGTCAGGACCTGGATAATTATAACTGGATACGTGATGCCGAAAAGAATCGTTTGGTAGTGGGTACACAGGCACGTATCCTGTATCAGGATGCGCTGGGGAGAATGAAGATAGCGCTCCGTTTCAATGAAATGGTACGTTGTGGTGAAGTAGGGCCTATCATGTTGGGGCGTGATCATCATGATGTCAGCGGAACCGATTCACCTTTCCGTGAAACCTCCAATATAAAAGATGGTAGTAATGTAATGGCAGACATGGCTGTACAGTGTTTTGCAGGTAATTGTGCACGGGGTATGAGCCTTGTAGCGTTGCATAATGGAGGAGGTGTAGGCATTGGAAAAGCGATAAACGGAGGCTTTGGTATGGTATGCGATGGTAGTGAGCGGGTGGATGAAATATTACGTTCGGCAATGCTTTGGGATGTGATGGGCGGTGTGGCTCGTCGTTCATGGGCACGTAATGAGCATGCTATGGAAACAAGTGAAGTTTTCAACAAAACGCATGGGGAAAACTATCATATTACGATGCCTTATGTTGCAGATGAAGAACTAATTAATAAATTAATAACCGAACTATGAGCTGGAATAAAATTATTGAGTGCGTCCCAAACTTTAGCGAGGGCCGTGATTTGGAGAAAATAGAAAAAATAATATCCCCTTTCCGTGCACGTGCCGGAGTAAAGCTACTTGATTATAGTAATGACGAAGATCATAACCGCCTGGTGGTGACTCTTGTAGGAGAACCGGAGGCTTTGCGGGATGCTATCATAGAAGCAGTTGGAGTTGCCGTTGCATTAATCGATCTTAACCATCATACTGGGCAACATCCTCGTATGGGAGCAGTAGATGTCATTCCTTTTATTCCGATAAAGAATACAACGATGGATGAGGCTGTCGCACTTTCCAAAGAAGTGGGGGCAAAGGTGGCAGAACTTTACGGGCTTCCCGTCTTCTTATATGAGAAATCAGCTTCGGCCCCTCATCGTGAGAATCTGGCTGCTGTTCGCAAAGGTGAATTTGAAGGTATGGCAGAGAAGATAAAACTTCCTGAATGGACACCTGATTTTGGTCCGGCCGAGCGGCATTCAACAGCAGGAACTGTTGCTATCGGTGCACGTATGCCATTGGTAGCTTATAATATTAATCTTAGCACCCCTAATCTGGAGATAGCTCATGATATTGCTAAAAAGATTCGTTTTATAGGTGGTGGACTTCGTTATTGTAAGGCAATGGGAGTCGAATTGAAGGACCGGGGAATCACACAGGTATCTATCAATATGACCGATTATACGAAAACAGCTCTTTATCGTGCTTTTGAACTGGTACGTATCGAGGCCCGGCGCTATGGTGTGAGTATTGTTGGGAGTGAAATTATCGGCCTTGTTCCGATGGAGGCATTGATTGATACCGCCTCCTATTATCTTGGTTTGGAGAATTTCTCTATGCAACAAGTACTTGAAGCACGAATTATGGAATGATATATGAAACGTAGATTAAGGGTAATTTACGATTTGAAATAATATATAAGTATGAGCGAAAACCTGATTATATTTAATGCAAAGATTGTGACTCCTCTTGGCTTTTCCGCCCGGAAAGGTGAAGAGATGTCACAGTTGCAGATTATTGAAAACGGTACGGTAGAAGTTACTGATGGTATTATTACTTACGTTGGGCAGAATCGTGGTGAGGAGCGTGATGGTTATTATCATCACTATTGGCACTATAATGCCCGTGGCAAGTGTTTGCTACCTGGTTTTGTTGATTCGCATACTCATTTTGTTTTTGCAGGCGAACGTGCAGAAGAATTCTCCTGGCGTTTGAAAGGAGAAAGCTATATGTCCATTATGCAACGTGGAGGGGGGATTGCCAGTACGGTGAAGGCTACCCGTGAGCAAAACTTTGTCAGGATGCGTTCCAAAGCCGAAGGTTTTTTGAAAAAGATGAGCATGATGGGAGTTACTACTGTAGAAGGAAAGAGTGGTTACGGACTTAATCGCGACACCGAGTTGCTACAACTGAAAGTAATGCGTAGCTTGAACAACGATGAGCATAAGCGGGTGGATATTGTATCCACTTTCTTGGGGGCGCATGCCATTCCACCGGAATATGCAGGACGGGATGATGAATATATTGATTTCCTGATTCATGAAATGTTTCCCATTATCCGGCAAAACGAACTCGCCGAATGTTGTGACGTTTTTTGTGAACAAGGGGTGTTTTCGATAGAACAGTCCCGCCGTTTACTTACAGCCGCACGTGATCAAGGTTTCCTGCTGAAACTTCATGCGGATGAAATCGTTTCGCTCGGAGGTGCCGAATTAGCTGCTGAACTAAATGCCTTGTCTGCCGATCATCTGCTACATGCTTCTGATACCGGTATTCGTGCAATGGCTGAAGCCGGAGTGGTAACTACCTTGCTACCTCTGACTGCTTTTGCGCTGAAAGAACCCTATGCTCGTGCCCGTGATATGATGAATGCCGGTTGTGCCGTGGCTTTAGCTACAGATTTGAATCCGGGTAGTTGTTTTTCCGGCTCTATCCCACTAACCTTTGCACTTGCTTGTATTTACATGGGCTTTACTATTGAGGAAGCTATTACTGCATTAACTTTGAACGGAGCTGCTGCATTGAATCGGGCCGACCGTATTGGTAGTATTGAAGTTGGTAAACAAGGTGACTTCGTAGTTCTGGACTCAACAGACTATAATATTCTACCTTATTATATAGGTATGAATTGTGTGAATACAACGATAAAGAGAGGTGTTCTTTATCCTGTAGTTTAATGATAAAACTAAAAAATAAGATCATTATGTTAGTAGATTTGACAGTAACAGATTTTCTGAATAAAGTAGCCGGAAGCGATCCTGTACCCGGTGGTGGTAGTGTAGCAGCTCTTAATGGGGCTATTGCATCTGCTTTGGCAGCTATGGTAGCAGGCTTGACTATTGGTAAGAAAGGCTATGAAGATACCGGAGAAATCATGAAACATATTCAGTCTCTTGCTCTTACACAGAAGACGGGATTTGTGGCCGATATTGATCGTGATTCTGAAGCATATAATAAAGTATTTGATTGTTTTAGATTACCCAAAAATACAGATGAAGAGAAAGCTATCCGTACTGCTGCCATTCAGGAAGCTACAAAGTTTGCTGCCCTTGTTCCTATGCAGGTGGCCCGTAATGCTTACGAACTGATGGGTATTATTGCTGATGTGGCTAAACTAGGGAACCGTAATGCGGTGACCGACGCTTGTGTAGCCATGATGTCTGCTCGTTCGGCTGTGTTGGGTGCTTTGATGAACGTCCGTATCAATCTTGGCTCGCTCAAAGATAAAACCTTTGTAGAACAGTTACAATCTGAGGCGGATGAACTGGAGCATAAAACCTGTGTCAAAGAGAAAGAGTTACTGGATGCTATCAACCAAGATTTAAGAATATGAACAACGTTTATTATGTAGGCTCAGGTGAGCTTACTTTCGATATCATCGAGCGCATCATCAACGAGAATTTGAAACTGGAACTGGCTCCTGAAGCAAAGCTTCGCATTCAAAGATGCCGTGATTATCTAGACCAAAAAATAGCTGCTTCTGATACCCCCCTTTATGGTATTACTACCGGTTTTGGTTCCTTGTGTAGCAAGAATATTTCTCTTGATGAACTCGGCACTTTGCAGGAGAATCTTATCAAAAGTCACGCTTGTAGCGTGGGGGAGGAAATTCGCCCGGTTATCATCAAGCTGATGATGCTTTTCAAAGCCCATGCTTTGTCACTGGGGCATAGTGGTGTGCAGGTGATCACTGTGCAACGTATCCTTGATTTCTTTAACAATGATGTGATGCCCATCGTATATGACCGTGGCTCTTTGGGAGCTTCGGGTGATCTGGCTCCGTTGGCCAATCTTTTCTTACCACTGATTGGAGTCGGCGATGTTAACTACAAAGGGAAGAAACGCGAAGCTATCAATGTACTTGACGAATTTGGATGGGAACCCGTGAAACTGATGAGTAAAGAAGGGCTTGCCCTGCTCAATGGTACTCAGTTTATGAGTGCCAATGGGGTTTTTGCCATTCTCAAAGCTTTCCGGCTTTCTAAAAGAGCGGACCTTATTGCTGCTATTTCGCTTGAGGCTTTTGATGGACGTATCGAACCTTTTATGGACTGTATTCAGCAAATCCGTCCGCATAAAGGGCAAATTGAAACGGGTGAGGCTTTCAGAAATTTGCTCGAAGGTAGCGAACTCATTACACGTCCCAAAGCACATGTACAAGATCCATACTCGTTCCGTTGTATTCCGCAAGTACATGGCGCCACGAAAGACGCTATCCGTTATGTTGCTTCCGTATTGCTGACCGAAATCAACTCCGTTACCGATAATCCTACTATCTTTCCCGATGAAGACCGTATTATCTCCGGGGGGAACTTTCACGGGCAGCCCCTTGCTATCTCTTATGATTTCCTTGCCATTGCTCTTGCCGAGCTCGGAAATATTTCCGAGCGTCGCGTCGCACAACTTATAATGGGGCTTCGTGGTTTACCTGAATTTCTGGTTGCTAATCCCGGATTGAATTCTGGCTTTATGATACCACAGTATGCTGCCGCTTCTATGGTAAGTCAGAATAAAATGTACTGCTATGCTGCTTCCAGTGATTCCATCGTTTCATCCAACGGACAAGAAGACCATGTCAGTATGGGAGCCAATGCGGCTACAAAGTTATATAAGGTAATGGATAACCTTGAACACATTCTTGCTATCGAATTGATGAATGCCGCTCAGGGGATTGAATTCCGTCGGCCGGAGAAAACCTCTGCGAAACTGGAACGTTTTTTGGCCGAATATCGGAAAGAAGTTCCTTTTGTTAAAGATGACATTGTGATGTATAAGGAGATTCATAAAACAGTAGCTTTCCTTAACCGGACAAAGTTTGATTATTAACAGTTTCTTTTCTTCTTTATAGGTAAAAACTACCTGAAAATGAAAAACTATAGCGGATATATCCCGGGAACTTACCGGAATATATCCGTTGTTTGTCGATTATTACCCCTATATTGACGAGAAAACTTTTTCTGTATCTTACTGATTATCTACTTTTGTGGTGTACTTATTATTAACACTTGTTTTCACATTACTTCATTAACCTATAATAATTATCAAATGTAAGCGATTAATGTGGAAACTAAATTTGTAATCTGAGTTTTCTGTCTATCTTTGTTCCGTTTTCACAAGCTATTAGTGTGAAAGTACAGATAGTAAAAACGGCTAATTATAAAGAAATGGATGATGAGTACTAGTGCAAAAGAAATTTCGAACAGAGTAGAATTGCGAGACAGAATTATAGTGAAAGCCACTGAAGCCTTTACTTTACATGGTATTAAAAGCATAACGATGGATGATATAGCTACCTCGTTAGGTATATCGAAGCGTACGCTCTATGAAGTTTTTGAAGACAAAGAGACACTGTTGAGAGAGGTTATCTTGAAAAACCAGGAAGATAAAAATGAGTTTTTGGAAAACCTTTTAGCTGAGTCAACAAATGTATTGGAGGTTATTTTGGTGTGTTTTCAGAAGAGCATTGAGATGTTTCATCAGACTAACAAACGCTTTTTTGAGGATCTGAAGAAATATCCCCATGTTTTTAATATGGTGAAAAAGAATCGCGATAAAGATTCGGAAAGTACGATTGCTTTTTTCAAATCGGGGGTGGAACAAGGTATTTTCCGGGACGACGTAAATTTTGCGATTGTCAATTTACTCGTTCGTGAACAATTTGATTTGCTGATGAATACAGATATCTGCAAAGAGTATCCTTTTTTGGAAGTTTATGAGTCAATCATGTTCACCTTCCTCCGTGGAATAGCCACCGAAAAAGGAGCGAGAGTGTTGGAAGAATTTATACAGGAATATCGGAAAAACAGAATAGAGCGGACGGGAGAATAACTTTTCCTGATTTTACAAACAACTAAAGTTTACAAAAAGAAGAAGACTTATTTATGAACAAGATGAGAAAATTAGCAGGCAAGAAGCTGCTTCTGGGTATAGCAGTTTTTCTTGCCGGGGGCTTTGTACGGGCACAGGAGGTAAAAGATACTTTGACCCTGACTTTGGATAAAGCGCTGGAAATTGCTCTGAGTGAGAATCCCACTATTAAAGTGGCAGATGAAGAAATCGCCTTAAAGGAGGTAGCCAAAAAGGAAACCTGGCAGAATTTATTACCTCAGGTTAGTATCTCAGGGGCGCTGGATCATACGATTAAGGCGGCTCAGATGAATCTTGGAGGGCAATCTTTTAAAATGGGACAGGACAATTCAAATACGGCGAATGCAGGTTTAGCAGTCAGCTTGCCTTTGTTTGCTCCTTCCGTTTATAAAGCTATGTCGATGACTAAGACCGATATTGAACTGGCTGTTGAGAAGTCAAGGGCTTCTAAACAAGATCTGGTTAATCAGGTGACAAAGGCGTATTATCAGCTGATGCTGACGCAAGATACCTATGAGGTAATGCAGAAAAGTTATAAACTGGCAGAAGATAACTTTAATGTGGCTAATGCTAAATATCAGCAAGGAACTGTAAGCGAATTTGATAAAATTAGTGCTGAGGTGCAGATGCGCAGTGTAAAACCTAGTGTTGTGTCAGCTTCCAATGCGGTGACATTGGCAAAGTTACAATTGAAGGTATTGATGGGTATTACAGTTGATGTAGACCTAAAGGCTGATGATAACCTGGCTAATTACGAAACGGCTCTGTTTGCCGGAGAGTTGAATGCCGGAAATGAGAATCTGATAAACAATACGACCATGAAGCAATTTGATTTGAATCATAAATTACTTCTTAAGAACATTAAGGCGCAACGGACGAATTTCCTTCCGACACTTTCTATGTCTCTTTCGTATCAGTACCAGTCTCTTTATAATCCGAATTTGAATTTCTTTGATTATACCTGGAGCAATAGTTCTTCATTAATGTTTAATCTGAGTATTCCCTTGTACAAGGCCAGTAATTTTACAAAGATGAAAACGGCCCGCATACAGGTGAAACAATTGGAATGGAATCGTCTGGATACGGAACGTAAGTTGAATATGCAGATAGAAAGTTATCGTAGCAATATGGCGGCCAGCTCGGAGCAGGTTGTAAGTAACAAAGAAAATGTATTGCAAGCCGAGAAAGCAGTATTGATTGCTGGTAAACGTTATGAAGTAGGTAAGGGTACTGTACTCGAACTGAATAGCTCGCAGGTGTCGCTGACACAAGCGGAGCTTACTTACAATCAATCAATCTACGATTATTTGGTATCTAAGGCTGATCTTGATCAGGTATTGGGTAGAGACGAAGTAATAAAATAAACCAGGAAAAATAAAAATATAGAAAACCACATGAAAAAGAGTTTCCAATTAGTAGCCCTGTTTGCTATTATGCTGCTAGGCTCATGTACTGGCGGAAAAGAACAAAAAGCTGTTGAAAAAGTAGAAGATAAGCCAAGAGTAAAATTGGCGGATGTAACAGCAAGGCCTGTCGATCAGATACAGGAATATACGGCAACGGTAGAAGCGGAAGTTAAGAATAATATAGCTCCGTCATCTCCTGTGAGAATAGATAAGATATTTGTAGAAGTGGGTGACCGCGTTTCAAAAGGACAAAAACTGGTGCTTATGGATGAAGCCAGTTTGAAACAGATGAAGTTACAACTGGAAAACAAACGTCTTGAATTTAATCGTGCCGACGAACTTTATAAAGTAGGTGGTACTTCCAAATCGGAATGGGATGCCTTGAAGATGGCACTCGAAGTACAGGAAACTGCTTATAAGAATTTAATGGAAAATACGACGTTGGTTAGTCCGATCAACGGAATCATAACTGCACGTAATTATGATAACGGAGATATGTATAGCGGTGGAGAACCTGTGTTGGTTGTAGAACAGATTACTCCGGTAAAACTGATGATCAATGTTTCTGAAACTTATTTCTCTCAGGTAAAGAAAGGTTCTCCTGTTGCGGTAAAGCTGGATGTATATGGTGATGAAGAGTTTACCGGAAAGGTTAGTCTTGTTTATCCTACCATTGATGCAACTACGCGTACTTTCCCTGTTGAAATCAAACTGGAAAACAAAGACCAGCGGGTACGTCCGGGAATGTTTGCCCGTGCTACTCTGAACTTTGGTACTCAGGATAACGTAGTTGTTCCCGATCTGGCTATTGTGAAACAGGCTGGTGCCGGCGATCGTTACGTCTTTGTATACAAAGACGGAAAAGTGTCTTACAATAAAGTGGAGCTGGGACGTCGTATGGGCGCGGAATATGAGCTGAAGTCGGGTGTACCCAATAACTCACAAGTGGTTGTTGCAGGACAGGCACGCTTGATTGATGGTACAGAAGTAGACGTAGAGAAATAAAATTAACGATTAATGATTAGTGATAGGTGATTAGCGCTCAGTGTGCTTTCACTCGTCACTCGTCACTCAATAACTAATCACTAAATAACATGAGTTTATACGAAGGAGCGGTAAAAAAACCGATTATGACCTCTCTCTGCTTTCTTGCAGTGGTGATCTTTGGTCTTTTCTCTTTATCAAAACTACCAATCGACTTGTATCCGGATATTGATACAAATACGATTATGGTAATGACCGCCTATCCCGGAGCCAGTGCTTCGGATATAGAAAATAATGTGACCCGACCGTTGGAAAATACGTTGAATGCCGTAAGTAACCTGAAGCATATTACTTCCCGGTCATCAGAAAATATGTCCTTGATTACGTTGGAGTTTGAATTTGGTAACGACATCGATGTACTGACGAATGATGTCCGGGACAAACTTGACATGGTGAGTTCACAGCTCCCGGATGATGTGGAGAATCCTATCATCTTCAAGTTTAGTACGGATATGATTCCTATCGTACTATTGTCTGTACAGGCCAATGAGAGCCAGTCGGCACTTTATAAAATTCTGGATGACCGCGTAGTGAATCCTTTGGCCCGTATTCCAGGTGTAGGTACAGTATCTATCAGTGGTGCTCCGCAGCGTGAAATACAGGTATATTGTGATCCGAATAAGTTAGAGGCTTATCATCTGTCTATTGAGACAATCAGTTCTATTATTGGTGCAGAGAATAAGAATATTCCTGGTGGTACCTTTGATATTGGTAATGAAACTTATTCGTTGCGTGTAGAAGGGGAGTTTAACGATTCAC
This sequence comes from Bacteroides mucinivorans, assembly GCF_034654355.2. Lineage (NCBI taxonomy): Bacteria > Pseudomonadati > Bacteroidota > Bacteroidia > Bacteroidales > Bacteroidaceae > Bacteroides > Bacteroides mucinivorans. The sequence continues at coordinate 781,577 of NZ_CP178179.1, forward strand.
GACAGTTGGAAGATATAGTAGTTGGTACTTACAATGGTGCAAGTGTCTATCTTCGTGATGTGGCCCGTGTAGTTGATACTGTGGAAGAACGTGCACAGGAAACATATAATAATGGTGTAAAGGGTGCTATGATTATTGTACAGAAGCAATCGGGTGCCAACTCTGTGGAAATCTCGAAGAAGGTAGAGGAAGCATTACCCCGTTTGCAAAAGAATCTGCCCAGTGACGTGAAACTGGGGGTTATTGTTGATACATCCGAAAATATCCTGAATACAATTGATAGTTTGGCCGAAACAGTACTTTATGCTTTGCTGTTTGTTGTAATCGTAGTATTCCTTTTCCTGGGACGTTGGAGGGCAACATTGATTATCTGTATAACGATTCCGCTTTCGTTGATTGCTTCGTTTATTTATCTGGCCGTCACCGGGAATACGATTAATATCATTTCTCTGTCTTCTCTCTCCATTGCTATTGGTATGGTGGTAGATGATGCCATTGTGGTATTGGAGAATGTTACAACACATATTGAGCGTGGGTCTGATCCGAAACAGGCCGCTGTACATGGAACAAATGAGGTGGCTATCTCAGTTATTGCATCTACATTGACCATGATTGCTGTGTTCTTCCCGTTGACTATGGTGAGTGGTATGTCTGGTGTGATGTTCAAGCAGCTGGGATGGATGATGTGTGCTATTATGTTTATCTCTACTGTTGCTGCTTTGTCATTGACTCCGATGCTCTGTGCCCAGTTATTGAAACTTCAGAAGAAACAGTCAAAAGCATTCACGACTTTCTATAGACCTATTGAGAAATCATTGGATGGGTTGGATACGTGGTATGCACGTATGCTGAACTGGGCTGTTCGTCATCGCTCGATTGTTGTTATCGGCTGTGTCATATTCTTTATTGTCAGTTTATTCTGTGCCAAAGGTATTGGTACTGAATTTTTCCCGGCGCAGGATAATGCTCGTATTGCCGTACAGCTTGAATTGCCGATTGGTACCCGTAAAGAGCTGGCCCAGGAGGTATCGGAGAAGTTGACCAATCAGTGGATGACAAAGTACAAAGGAATAATGAAGGTATGTAACTATACTGTGGGACAAGCCGACTCTGATAATACATGGGCTTCTATGCAGGACAACGGTTCTCATATTATTTCTTTCAATATCAGTCTGGTAGACCCGGGAGATCGTAAAATTTCTCTGGAGCAGGTCTGTGACGAGATGCGTGAAGACCTGAAGAAGTATCCTGAATTTAGTAAAGCACAGGTGATTCTTGGAGGTAGTAATACCGGTATGTCTGCTCAGGCAAGTGCCGACTTTGAAATCTATGGCTATGATATGGCAACTACCGATAGTGTAGCAGCTCAGTTGAAGCGTCGGTTGCTGGATGTGAAAGGTGTATCTGAGGTAAACATCAGCCGTAGCGACTATCAGCCCGAATATCAGGTAGATTTTGACCGTGAGAAACTGGCTTTGCATGGCCTGAATCTGGCTACTGCCGGTACTTATCTGCGTAATCGTGTCAATGGGGCCATTGCTTCTAAATATCGTGAAGATGGTGATGAGTATGACATTAAAGTGCGTTATGCCCCTGAGCATCGTACCAGTCTTGAAAGTTTAGAAAACGTTCTGGTATATAATGCTAAAGGAGAGGCTGTTCGTATCAAAGATCTCGGTACGGTGGTCGAACGTTTTGCGCCTCCTACTATTGAACGTAAAGACCGCGAACGTATTGTGACGGTATCTGCTGTTATATCTGGTGCTCCGCTAGGGGATGTGGTAAGTGCTGGTAATGCTATTATTGATAAAATGGATGTACCGTCTGAAGTGACGATTCAGGTTGCCGGTTCGTTTGAAGACCAGCAAGATTCGTTCAGGGATCTGGGGACACTGGCTATCCTGATTGTAATCCTCGTATTTATCGTAATGGCTGCACAGTTTGAGTCACTTACTTATCCATTCATTATCATGTTCTCACTCCCGTTTGCATTTAGTGGGGTGTTGATGGCATTATACTTCACAAATAGTACATTGAGTGTAATGAGTTTATTGGGAGCTATCATGTTGATTGGTATTGTAGTGAAGAACGGTATTGTGCTTATTGACTATATCACTTTGTGTCGCGAACGCGGACAGTCGGTATTGCATTCTGTAGTGACTGCCGGTAAGAGCCGTCTCCGTCCGGTATTGATGACAACGGCTACCACCGTTCTTGGTATGATCCCGATGGCTATCGGTGGTGGTCAGGGGTCGGAAATGTGGAGTCCGATGGCAATTGCCGTTATTGGTGGTTTGACAATATCTACTATCCTTACGTTGATTTTGATTCCGACATTGTACTGCGTATTTGCCGGTACAGGTATCAAACGTAAGCGTAAAGCTATGAAGCGTCAACGCGCACTGGACATCTATTTTCAGGAGCACAAAGATGAGATCATAAAGAAATAACAAGTTACGGGTTATGCACTATAAGAAAAAATAGTAGTATGACCCATAATTCATAACTCATAATTAAAAATATGAAATCAGTATTAATAACATTCGACCAGGCCTATTATGAACGTATCATTGCTTTATTGGATCGTCTCAACTGTCGTGGCTTTACTTATCTGGAACGCGTTCAAGGACGTGGGTCAAAGACTGGTGATCCACATTTCGGAAGTCATGCGTGGCCCAGTATGTGTTCGGCCATTCTGTCTGTGGTTGAGGATGAGAAGGTAGATCCGCTGCTGGATACGTTACATAAAATGGATTTGCAGACTGAACAGCTTGGATTACGTGCATTTGTCTGGAATATTGAACGGAGTATCTGATACTAACGTAAATTAACATAAAGAAAGGAGAATCTCATAAATCATGTAGATTCTCCTTTCTTTTTATCCGTTTTATCTATCTTTGCAGCTCCTTATTAAAGTAAGAGAGTACATGAAGAATTATCTGAAATATTCGTTAGGACTGACCTTATTTATTCTGGCTGCTTTGATTGCCATGCATTGGTTACCGGTCATAACGATTGATGGACATACAATGAGACGGGTGGACTTGTTGAGTGATGTCCGTACACCTGAACCGGAAGAAGCAGAGATAGAAGCAGACAGTCTTCCTCCTGTACCTGAAGTGAAGCCTGCTTTTGTAGATACCTGTCGTACGGGGATGACCTGTATAGAAGATTATAGTGATTCTACTCTGCGTGGGATGACTCCTTTCTACCGTGCACTGGACGAGATTCCGGTGAAGAAGCGTCTGGTGCGTATCGCTGTCTTCGGTGATTCCTTTATAGAGGCCGATATATTCACTGCCGACCTGCGTGAAATGTTACAGAAACGTTTTGGAGGGTGTGGAGTGGGTTTTGTCACCATAACCTCTATGACCAGCGGATACCGTCCTACTGTACGTCATTCGTTCGGAGGATGGTCCAGTCATGCCGTAACGGATAGTGTTTATTTCGATCGAAAAAAGCAAGGCCTTTCCGGGCATTATTTTATTCCGAACAATAATGCTTATGTTGAGCTTCGTGGACAGAATAAGTATGCTTCTTTATTAGATACTTGTCAGCAGGCGTCTATCTTTTTTTATAATAAAGGTGCGGTTGATCTTTCTGTTCGCATAAATCGGGGAGAAACAGAAAACCGTCAATTTGAGCCTGATGGGCATTTGCAGGCAATGCAAGTGGAGGGGCTTATCGGCTCTGTGCGTTGGACAGTAAATCAGGCAGATTCTACGCTGTTTTATGGTATGGCGATGGATGGTACGCAAGGGATTATTGTTGATAACTTCTCTTTGCGTGGTAGTTCCGGACTTTCTCTGCGAACGATCCCTACCGGTATAATGAAAGAGTTCAATGATCAGCGTCCCTACGATCTTATCATTTTGCAGTACGGACTGAATGTTGCTACTCAACGTGGTTACAATTATGATAATTATCAGAAGGGATTACTTACTGCTATTGAACATTTGAAGGAGTGTTTTCCCCAGGCAGGTTTTCTGTTGCTTAGTGTAGGCGATCGTGACTATAAAACCGATACCGGAGAACTTCGTACGATGCCGGGAGTTAAGAATCTGATTCGCTATCAACAGAATATAGCCGCTGAGAGTGGCATCGCTTTCTGGAATATGTTTGAAGCGATGGGAGGAGAAGGTAGTATGGCAAAACTGGTACATGCAAAACCTTCCATGGCAAATTATGATTATACACATATTAATTTCCGGGGTGGAAAACATCTGGCAGGTTTGCTTTATGAAACATTACTCTACGGAAAAGAACAATATGACAGGAGACGTGCTTATGAGAATAAATAAGTTTCTGTTATTTATTGTAATCCTCTTCCTGTCAGCTTCGTTAAAGCTTTTTGCACAGGATGCTTTGCCTGTATGTCCGGTACGGGAGACACCGATGAAAAGTGCTAAACCGATGCGTGAGATGAAACTGCTTTACGACACCCTATCCGTACAGATTGATTTGCCGGCTGCTTTTAAGGGAATAGGAATAAATGAGATTGTTGATAGTCTGGGGATACTCTCTCCTGTGCTTGAGCATTTACGTCTTGTAAAAGGAGGAATACTGGAAGATACTGTACGTATTTTGCATATTGGCGATAGCCATGTTCGAGGACATATTTACCCCCAGACTACCGGACAACGATTGGCCGAGACTTTTGGGAATGTTTCCTATACTGATATGGGAGTAAACGGAGCAACCTGTCTCACTTTTACACATCCCGACCGTATCGCTGCCATTGCTGCGCTTAAACCAGAACTTCTTATACTCTCTTTCGGAACAAATGAGAGCCATAATAAACGTTATAATATTAATTTGCATTATCAGCAGATGGATGAACTTATTTCGCTGATTCGTGACAGTTTGCCGGATGTTCCGATCCTGTTAACGACTCCTCCCGGTTCTTATGAAAGTTTCCGACGGCGAGGCAGGCGCCGGACATATACTATCAATCCGCGCACAGTGACGGCTGCCAATACTATTCAGAAGTACGCTCGTGATCATCATCTGGTTGTTTGGGATATGTATAATGTAGTGGGAGGAAGCCTTCGTGCCTGTAAAAACTGGCAGGAAGCCAGGTTGATGCGCCCCGATCATGTACATTATTTGCCTGAAGGATATATTCTCCAGGGTAATTTATTATACGAAGCCATTATTAAAGCTTATAACGATTATGTTTCCCATTGATATAGATTTTAGCCGCCTCCGTGAGGTTTTCACATATAATCCGGAGGCTCCGATGATATTTAGTAGCGGAATATTTCTCTGGCTGTTTGCCGCCTTTATGGTGGTGTATGTACTTCTGCGTCATAAGTATACTGCGCGTATCTTGTTTGTTACCTTGTTTTCTTATTATTTTTATTATAAGAGTAGCGGTACCTATTTCTTTTTATTGGCTATTGTAACAGTTGGCGATTTTGTGTTTGCCCGTCTGATGGATCGCACTGACAATAAGTATGGGCGGAAAGCGTGGGTGATGCTAAGTCTTTCTCTCAATTTAGGATTACTTTGTTATTTTAAGTATACAAATTTTCTGGGTGGAGTTATTGCTTCATTGATGGGCGGACAATTTACAGCGCTTGATATATTCCTTCCTGTAGGTATCTCTTTCTTTACTTTTCAGTCGCTGAGTTATACAATCGATGTTTACCGAAGGGATATAAAGCCACTCACAAATTTACTGGATTATGCTTTTTATGTGTCCTTTTTTCCTCAACTGGTGGCAGGACCTATTGTACGGGCACGTGATTTTATACCTCAGATTCGTAAGCCGCTTTATGTTTCGCAGGAAATGTTTGGCCGGGGTATCTTTTTGATTGTAGCCGGTTTGTTTAAGAAAGCTGTTATCTCAGACTATATCAGTATCAATTTTGTAGAACGTATTTTTGATAACCCTACGCTTTATTCAGGTGTAGAAAACTTGATGGGACTTTATGGGTATGCACTGCAAATTTATTGCGATTTTTCCGGATATAGTGATATGGCTATTGGTATTGCTCTCTTATTGGGCTTCCATTTTAATCTGAATTTTAATTCTCCCTATAAATCGGCTTCTATTACAGAGTTTTGGCGACGTTGGCATATTTCTCTGTCAAGCTGGTTGCGTGATTATCTGTATATCTCGTTGGGAGGGAATCGGCACGGTAAATTCCGTCAGTATCTTAATCTTATCATTACTATGTTTCTGGGTGGATTATGGCATGGAGCATCTTGGAATTTTGTTTTATGGGGTATGTTTCATGGCATAGCGTTGGCGCTTCATAAAGCCTGGATGACTATCATAGGGCGTAAGAAGGGGGAAGAAAGTCACGGTATCCGTCGTTTCTTTGGTGTCATTATTACATTTAACTTTGTTTGTTTCTGTTGGATTTTCTTTCGTAATGCCGATATCCATAACTCAATGGATATGCTGGGCCAGATATTTACGACTTTCCGCCCACAACTGTTCCCGCAACTATTAGAGGGGTACTGGCGTGTTTTTGCTTTGATGATACTGGGCTTCCTGCTTCATTTTGCTCCTGATAGTTGGGAAAATGCGGTTTGTCGTGGGGTAATTCGTCTCCCGTTTTTAGGCAAAGCATTATTAATGGTGGCTATGATTTATCTGGTTATTCAGATGAAGAGTAGTGAGATCCAACCATTCATTTACTTCCAGTTTTGAGTGTTTTCCGCACGGGGAGGTACGTCAGGCGATGATTAATTGAAACGCAGATGAACACAGATTTTCGCAAAGGGAAATAAATAGATGATAAATATCTACAGTCTTTTAATCTGCATTTATCTGCGTTTCATTAAATAAATAGTACTTTGTGGAACTCTGTGCTACTTTGTGGTGAAATGGATTCAAGACCGTATTACGATCATCCGTATTTCATCAGATAGCAATACTAATCCACACTTATTTCATCCACAAATAAGTAAGGAGTTTTTCCTTCTCCGGCGTGTCCTTTCGGCAAGGCGGGGCTACACTTGATTGTTATCTTTACAAAAGTAGCCTTTACTGGTGAGAATTCCACATTGTAATCTTCTATTCCTTTTTTGCCTAAGTCTGTTTCAGAAGGGTAGGTTTCTGAAGCTACTTCTTGGAAGTCTTTCCCATTTTCTGATATGGAAACAGTCAGTCCGGTAGCTCCCATGATCCAGGCTCCCATGTCAACAATAGCTTCTGTTGAAACTTTACTTATTTCTGTTGGTACTCCTAAATTAATGGTTGCTTCAACATCTGTTCCCAAAAAGCCCAACCAGCGTCCACCGGCATAGCTGTTTCCTCCCTTTAATCCGTCTACTAAAGTCGTAGCACCTTTATAGGAGTATTTGGCCGAAGGTTGAGCTTTCAGTTCAATCGGGCAACAGGTGGCTTTGTTGAAATTAACCTGTTCGGATATAATCTTACTGTTACCGGTAGGACGAACAGCAACGGCCTTGAAATCTGCAGCCTGTGTAATGGTTATGGGAGCTTCATATTTCGTTCCGTTCGTAGGAGTCGGTTCTGTTCCATCCAATGTATAGTAAACAGGTGCATTATCCACTGTGCTAAGCTCTATCATTACTGCTTTTTTTTCTGGGTCGGATGTGATATTTGATTTAATATCAAACACATGTTTGCCGTAGTTGAGGCTGTCACGATCATAAAAAGCTAAAAGTCGGGGCAAGCGCTTGGTGAAGTCACTATAATCTTTCTTTTCGGGAAGTGTCCATTGAACCTCTGCCAAAGCAGCCATACGCGGGAGTACCATGTATTCTACCTGTTTTGTCGTAGGGATATATTCACACCAAAGATTGGCTTGAGCACCAATAATGTGCTTTTTCTCTTCTGCGTTTAAAGTTTCCGGAACAGGCTCCAAACTATATACGCGTTCCAATGTCACACAACCACCAATGGCATCTGGTTCATCTTTTGTGTCTGCCGTTTGGTAATAGTCAAAATATACATAGGTGTTTGGGGTCATAATCACATCATGTCCCAACTTGGCAGCTTCTATTCCACCAGCCATTCCGCGCCATGACATTACAGTCGCATTGGGTGCTACGTCTCCTTCCAGAATCTCGTCCCAACCAATTATTTGGCGCCCTTTGCTATTGAGGAATTTCTCTGCGCGTTGCATGCAGTAACTCTGCAAACGGTCTTCCGCCGTATGTTTAGCGTCAGCTTTCAAGCCCTCTGCTTTGATACGTGCCTGGCACTTCGGACATTTGGCCCAACGATTGCGTGGAGCTTCGTCACCTCCGATGTGGATATACTTATAAGGAAACAGGTCGGCTACTTCGCCCAATACATCTTCTATAAATTGCATTGTTTTATCGTTACCAATGCAAAGTACATCTTCAAATATTCCCCAGGTTTTTTCTACTTCATACGGACCTCCTGTACAACCCAGTTCCGGATAAGCAGCCAAAGCAGCAACCATATGTCCGGGCAGGTCTATTTCAGGGATGATGTTGATATAGCGCTCCTTTGCATAGTCTATAACTTCTTTAATTTGTTCTTGTGTGTAGAAACCTCCATAAGGTGTGCCGTCATATTCACCGGAGTTGTGTCCTATTACTGTTTCTGAGCGTTGTGAGCCTATTTCCGTTAACTTCGGATATTTTTTTATTTCGATTCTCCATCCCTGGTCGTCTGTCAGATGCCAGTGGAAAGTATTCATGTTATGTAATGCCAGCAAGTCGATGTATTTCTTTACGAATTCTATCGGGAAGAAGTGGCGGCTTACGTCGAGATGCATGCCCCGGTAGCTGAAGCGTGGATAATCTTTGATGGCTGCTGCCGGAAGTGCAATCTTGGTGCTGGCAGTAGTTGCCGGAATTGATTTCCGCAAAGTTTGTATGCCGTAGAACACTCCATTAGGCGTTTGTCCGTTAATGGTGACTTGTTCGGAAGATACTGTAAGCTCGTATCCTTCTTTTTCCGTTATACTCTTGTCCAACCCTAAGATAATAGCATTTTGCGGTGTACTTTCCGATGTGATTGTTGCAATGTCGAGTTCTTTTCCTGTCGCATCTTGGATATATCCGGATAAAAACTCTGCGTTTCGTTTCAGCAGCTCGTTTCCTTCCGGATAAAGAATTTTTGTGGTTTCCTGTAGTGTGAAAAGAGGTTCCTGACTGACAACGACCTCTTGGGGGAGAGGGATTACCTGATAATTGATTTCTTCCTTTTGCGTGTTGCATGAAGCGAAAGCCAATGTAGCGACCGCAAGAAGTGCTTGGTTAAGTTTTCTCATAATAAAATTGATTAGTATTAGTTTGGGCAAATATAGTAAAAATTATAGTTATGATTTGTTTAAATAGGATATTAAGTATAGGGATACTTTTTCAGTAAAAATCAAATAGATGTGCGAATCAGTAGTTGACTATTGAGTTCAAAGCTGATCGTAAATAGATTCATATCCGTATAGTAACGAAGATTATGACCCTATCTTTTCGATAGCGGAAGTGCCCATAGACGGCATTGTTACCCTTGCCCGGTATTGTACTTTGTCTTTCTCAGAAAGGAACGTTCCTTTCCCCGGTGAGCAGTATTGTTTTACATGTACATCTAAAACAATGTTACACACCGAGGCTTTATACGTTACTCTACAAGAGGGGGCTTTATCAATACCGGAGAAAGAGACTGATGACAATGACAAACACCATTAAGTTCAAAACAGAAAAGAGATGAGCAAAACTAAATCTTAATTTGATTTCAACTACTGATTCGCATTAGATATGTTAAAGTAAATCTGCAATTAGTGAGAAAAACAGAGAAGATATTGCACCTTGAATTACGTATTATATCTTTCTTAACACTTCTGTAATATATAGGAGAGTTACAAATATACCATAGAACGAAAAAGTTCAGCACAATTGTTCTTTCTTATATTAAAATGTTATGTTTGTATAGTCTTAAATATAATAGTAATGAATGAACCTGATTTGATAACTGGCATAAAGAATGGGGATGTACAGTGTTTTGAAGAACTTTTTATGAAATACTATTCACATTTCAACCAATTTATATTCGGATTGGTGAAGGACGAATGGATCTCTGAAGATATTACGCAAAACACATTTATCAAAGTGTGGGTTAACAGAGAGAAATTACAAAGCGACTTATCGATTCACTCTTATTTGTATGTAATTGCTAAATATGAGATATACAACCACTTTCGTTCTAAGCAGAATCAAATTGTAGATCGTTTCCTGGATGGTGTACACGATACCGTAGTCACTCCAAGTGCAGAAAACGAGTTGTTTTGGAACGAAATGCAGAAAGCAATTGTAGCTATCATTGAAACAATGCCGGAGAAACGACGTGCCATTTTCAATATGAGTCGGTTCGAGCATAAATCTGCAAAAGAAATAGCCGAAATAATGCATATTTCGGCACGTACGGTAGAAAAACATATTGAGCTTGCCCTTCGTGAATTACGTACGAAATTAACTCCTTTCTTATTTTGGATATTAGTCTATGGACATATTACATTGTAATTTGGATAACGATGTCTTCCATCTTATTTTTTTATGAATTTAATGCAATCATGTTTGCTCTTAAAAAGATATATACCATGTTGTAATGAATTTATATCTAATTCTGCGATAGTCTCTTTTATTGTTTTATTAATAACCTCCATTCCGTTTACATCCACAATAGCAATATTGCCAATCGGATTTTCTGAAGTTATATCAATTTTATTATTACTGATTGTTATTTCATCTTTAGTTTTCAGATTATCGGTTCCTGTTGCTATGGTTTTGGCATAGAGTATGAGGTCGGTTTGGGCAGTTGAATTCTCATCATAGCGATTTCCTTTCTCATCATACCATCCTCCAAAAGTTGTTCCGTCGTCAGGAACAGGATTTTGGGGAAATTTCATTTCTGTATTGTTGTAAAGTACTGCATATTCGTTGCCATTATACATAAAGACTGTTTTGTAGACTCTGTTGGTACCACTATAGACGACTGGCATGTTATTATCAGAATCAAGTTCCTGACCGAAAAGAAATTCCATTTGATCACCGTTTAATAAATAAGTAGCTTCTCCGGAATGAAACTTTTTCATATCCATGGGAATTCCACCTTTGCCTGTTAAGGTATAGCCCGCATAATAATAGTTGTTTTCACAGTCGAAATTTACAGTGTTGTTTTTTCCGTAAATAGCTCCTTGATCCGTGGCCGTGCAGTCAATGGTGCCGATAACATAATTGTTCGTAATGGTTTCGGCAGCTTTTGACAAATTAGAATACGAATTGATTCCGGCTACATATTTAGGGATTCCAGAACCGTTATTTTTAATGCTACCGTCAAAGTAACATCCGTTAATAATAGCTTCGATGCCGGTTGTACTTGAATTTGTACATCCCAAAATGCCGCCGACACCATTGGTCACTTTTCCGGATGTTGTGATTATTATATTGCCTGAATAAGAGCAGTTTTTTACATTCGCATTTTTCATAAATGCCAATACACCACCCACATATCCCGGCGCTCCCATGATATTGATTTCAACATCGCTATGGCAATTAACCATATTTCCTAAGGCATTGGCTTTACCAATGAATGATCCGACTTGAGTTTTCTGAGTTATGGATGCAGGAATATCGATTTTTCCTGAGAGATTGATGTTGAGAATATCACAGCTTTCGCTATTTGTACCACCTATTAAGCCTGCAAAATTTGATTTTTCTGTAAGGTCACTTTTATTTATATACATATTATAAATGTGATAACCTTGTCCGTCAATTTTTCCGGTAAAATAAGTTCCGTATCCTATTGGAGTCCATGGTTGATTGCCTAAATCTATATCTTTTGCAATTTTTATACCTGTTATGGCATGGCCTTGATTGATTTGATTGGCTACCCATGCTAATTCTGCTCCTGTGTAAATAACACAATTACCGGAAACGTCACGAGCCGGTTCAATCATGGAAATACCATCCCACGGACCTTCTGCTACGGGTTCGAAGGGTACGACTTTCACAATACCCGGAACCATAATAGCCATAGCATTGATGTAACCAGTTTTGTAGGTATCTGCACTTGTAGCTCCCGGGGTTACCGTAAATCGGATATGTCCGTTTGCATCCGGATATATTGAAGAGAGTTCAGCGATTGAATGATCGTTGTTGTTTCCATTTAATCCAATGTAATTTTCTACAGTTCCAAAGGTTGAATATTCAGCTTCATGAACTTCTGTAGCATTCATATAGGAACCAAACATATAAAAATCATAGGATTCCTTAGGATTCAGATTACTGAATACGATTTCGGCATTGTCAATAAGAACGCCGTCTTTTTCGATACCGTTTACCCAATAACCTGTTGAAGATGTATTTGCGGGCATGTTAAGCAACGTATTTGTTTCGGATGCACCGTTTTCTGTGACACCGGCAAAACCTTTTGTGATGTTTAGAGATATGCCTGAAGCCTTATTCTCCGAATCTGTCAAGCTTTCAATTTTAGTTCCGGCAAGATGGGATGTCACATTATTCCAGTAATCTTCTTGAGTTGTTTTTCCATTGGTGGTAAAGTTGATATAGATAGGAATTTTCCCCGGAACCTCAAGATGTGGAGTTACCATCAATGCTCCCAGATAATAAGTTTTCTTTTCTTCGTTATTGTTTGCGCCGGCTTTTACAGTTAAATAGATGCGTCCTTTTTCATCGGCAATTATTCCTTGGGCCGTTGCAATATTTGCCGTGTTTTTTGTAGGATTCAGAGAGGCGTTTCCATCATTTTTTCCTTTGAATGAGTAGACGGTTTCAGAATTGGTCGATGTATTATTCATAATTGAGGCAAATACGTTCATATCATACGCCTGACCCGGATATAATCCGGAAATAATAACCGAACTCTCTGTAGTACCATAAAAGGCTGATTTAGACACATTCGAAGGCATATCTAAAGCTGTAGTCGATGAAGTGGTTCCGATAGAGGAAACACCGTCGAATGGTTTTTCTATTGAAACTTTCACTTCGGTTCCATAACCTTTGCTGTTATATAGATTTCCCACATTTGCTCCGGTTAATGTGGTTGTTAAACTATTCCATGAATATTGAGAGATTGCAGATGAACCAACACCGATGCCGAAATTAATCATTAGCGGTCTGTCGATGACCTTGGGCTTTGCATCAGGGTTTACCCCATAAGTATCTGCAAGGCTACTGATACTTTTGGGGTGGATAATGGCTTCACGTACGGCATGTTGGCACATCTCTGCACAGAAATCACTGATGGAAGCAGGGTGATAACTTAACCCAATGACACTCTTTCCGAAGATTTTTTCGTACCATGTTAGTGCTACGGTATAACGGCCGTGACTGAGATTCATGTGATAGCCATCACGATTATAATCATCACCAATATAACTGGTACGCCCATTTTGGACAGCTGTTCCACCTGGAATTATGTTTTCTTCGCCAATTCCCGATTGTATGGCGGCGCGGCCTGCACAATCAACGATTTTTGTATATTGATCCATTTGGTCGGTGTAAAGACCTTTATTGATTAACTCCTCTAATTTTGCCGAACCATTTTGATAGGCCCAGGTCATGTAAAGATAAAACTGGGCATTTTTATTCGTGAGATGAGTTTTAAAGTAGGTGATCAGATTGGTCAGGTATGGAAAATAGTGACTATATGCACCCGAATAATTATGGTCAGTTTGTATAATGACAATATCCCAATCTTCATCCGTAATGATATTTGCATCGAATTTGCGGCTATTGCCTCCTGTCGATGTCATTTTTCCATCTTTAATTTTGTAGTAATTGTATATCTGCTGATTTGTGGTAATATAATTCGTGTGAAGTTCCAGTGTGGTTCCTCCTTTATATGGAAACCCCAGCACAATATCATCTCCAGCAGCTTGTACTATCGGAAGAAACTCCTGTAAAGCCGCATCAAACGAGAAACTGTTTCCAACAACGAGAATCTTTTTCGTTTCTGCATTCGTTGTAAAAACTGTTCCTGTAATACTTAAGAACAGCATTAAATAAAGTTTGAAAACCTTTTTCATTGATTTATTATTTTGTTGATGACTAATATGAATTACAGAACCTTACAGATGACAGAACTTACTCCTTGGATTCTCAGTGATAGTTTATCTTTCGATTTCTTTACTGACAAGTTTTGGGGATTTCCCCAAATAACTTCTAATCGATCATATCCTTCAATGGATGCCGTAGCACTTTTTTCTCTCGGATTAATAATTATCAGATACTTTGAGTGATCGTCGGAGCGTTCGTATACGGCAGGATATGCTTGTTGCGGATCGCTGACAAACTTCCATCCTCCTGTATTTCCCAATGCGGAGATTGAAGAACGGAGGGCAAGAAGTCCCTTCGTCCAGTTAAGTATTGAATGTGGGTCATCGATTTGACCGGCTACTGTCGGACGCTTCGGATCCGGGTCTATAGGTAAGTACAACTTTGAAGGGTCGCAGGTAGAGAAACCGGCTGTTGCGCCTGCTTCCCATTGCATGGGTGTTCTTTGTGCCGACCGGTCACGACTGCCTTCAATAAACGGCCATCCGTCCATCGAACGCATCCCGATCTCTTCTCCATAGTAGACAATTGGTACCCATGGCATTGTCAGGAAGAACGTCATGGCTACTTTTAGTTCCTCCGGGGTAGAACGTTGGTTACGATTTAGCCTCCACGTATCATGGCTGGATGTGGGCATACATGGGAAACCATGCCCCTTGGTTACTTCATAGATTTTTATAAAAGGTTCTACAAAAGAACTGAACTGCCCTTTTCCCGCCCTGTCAAACCAACAATCTTTCGGTTGGTATATACCGGTTTCCGGATCTGTATTCCGATGTGTATTGTGTACCAGATCGCGATACATGGTTTTTCCACATCCGTTGTGGCGGATAATATCGATATCGAAGCCGCAGGAAATAGCTTCTATCGGACTTGACCATTCAGACAGGAAGATCGTTTCGGGATAGTTTTCCGCTTGCCAGGAAAATATTTCATTCCAAAGTTTTCTTACCCCATGAAACTCTGCGTCATCTCCCTTTACCAATGACCAGGCCAGGTCACAACGAAAACCGTCAACTCCCTTATCAAACCAGAAAGAGATGATATTCTTTATCTCTTGGCGGACTGCTTTTGGACCGGGGGCATTATAGGCTTGTTCCCACGAATTCTCCGGGTTCGGCTGATAATATCCATAATTAAGTGCCGGTTGAATATCGTAGTAATTCATCAGATAGTATCCGTCGCGCGGATATTCATTTTTTACCCAGCCTCCTCTTTCCGGTTTCGGTGGAGTTGTTTTTTTACCTTTCGTCCAGATGTAATAATCGGCATAATGACCATTCGGGTCTCCATTTGCAGATTCCAGAAACCAGGGATGCTTGTCTGAAGTGTGACCGGCTACGAGGTCGAGGCATACTTTAATACCCTTTTCATGTGCATCGTTTACCAGATTTACCAAATCGGTATTTGTGCCGAAGCGTGGGTCGATTTTATAGAAATCGGTGATATCATAACCGCCATCTTCAAATTTACTGCAAAAGACCGGACTGATCCAGATGGTATTAAATCCCAGATCCTTTACGTAGTCCAAGCGAGAACGTATACCCTCCAGATCGCCGTATCCGTCTCCGTTGCTATCCATGTAAGAAGAAGGATAGATGTGATATATGGCTGCACTTTCCAGCCATTTGGGGTAGTTTCGGATGGCAAAGAGGTTACTTGCAAGGGCCATAAAGCTAAAAAAGAAAATGATTCGTTTCATCTGATTATTTTTTGTGGGTTCTATGATTTACCTATTGAAAACTGAAATTGTGTTACCGTATCTCTATAATGGTGTTATCATGATATATAATTTTCATCTGTTGTGATGCATTCAGGCAATTTAAAATCTGTTCAATTGTCTCGTCATTGGCAAATATTGCATCGTATTTTATCGATTTTAATTTTGGATTGGTAATTACAATCTTCTTTTGGAAGTGACGTTCGAGTTGATTGGTTATATCTTCCAGCTTTTTATCGATAAAGTAAAATTTACGGGATTGCCCAGGGTTGGCTATAGTCGAAATATTCATTTGTGACATTTCGCCGGTATTCTTATCAATCTTTATAATATCACCGGGAGCCATGAGTACTTCTACCTGTTTATTGTTGAAATCTGATTCTACGTCCACGCATCCTTCGTATAGCATCACTTCAAATTCTGAATCGGATTCATGCGATTGTACGTTGAATTTAGTTCCCAATACTTTGATTGTGGCATTGTTACACACAACGAAGAATGGATGTTTCATATCTTTGGTTACCTCTACGTATGCTTCGCCAAACAAATGCACTTTCCTGTTACGGGCAAAATCATTTGCTGCGTAAAAGAGAGTACTTGTGGGGTTGAGATAGATTTTTGTAGAGTCGGGAAGTATCACCATTTTTGAATCACCTGCCGATGCATATACTTTTTCCAAATCGATATCGCCGAACCGGGGACTCCATAAATGTATACCCAATAGGAAACCGCATATCAGGACGGTGGCGGCTATTCCCGATATCCAACGGTATATTGTTTTCCTCTTTTTCATGACTTGGGGTGTCCCGATACCTATACGATGGCATGTACGGTTGAATGCGTTTCTGGCTTTCTGTTCATCCTGATGAGTACATTCTTTCAACAGCTCCAGAAGAATAGTGTCCAATTCGGCATTATTGATATTGTTTATATACCATTGCTCTATTTTCTCGGAATCAGAGGGTGTGGACTGACTCTCAAAAAACATCTTTATGCTTTCTTTTTTCATATATTTTTTATTAATCTTTCCTTATATAAAAAGAACACATTACATGATATGACTACGTAATCCGATTTTGAAAATAGACATTTTATTATTGTGCGGATGCATATTTCTTTCCGAAAAAGCGGTCGATAATGAGGGTGATAGCGCCGTCTCCGCTTACGTTACATGCTGGACCATATCCGTCGAGAGCCAGATAAATGGCCATCATCAGGGCACTCTGTTCAGGCGAAAAACCGAGAATCGATTCCAATAATCCGATTGATGCCATTAAAACTCCTCCCATTACTCCGGGGGCAGCTACGGCTGAAATCCCTTGTAAAAGGATGAAATTGGCAAAGAGGGCGAAACTAATGTTCATTCCGCTCAGATACATCACTGCGATTGATGTAGTGATAAGCTTGATAGTCGATCCGCACATGTGGACTGTTGAACAAAGAGGGACAGTAAAGTTGGCGATCTCTTTAGTCGCACCATTCTTCATGGCACACTCGAGAGTGACTGGAATAACGGCCGAACTGGAACAGATTGAAAAGCCTGTCAGGTACGCTGGCATAATATTCCATATACATTTAAAAGGATTTTTTTTAGCCACCAGTCCGGCTATGATATATTGGATAATGAGGTAACAGATAGACAGGATAACACCGGTTGCAATGACTTTAACACCTGTTCCCATGACGGTTGACAGATGACCGGAAGCACTCATCTCACATATCATTGTAAAGATGTAGAATGGTAAGAGAGGGATGATGGCATGTTCAATCGTGAGTTTTACAATTTCTCCGAATTCATCGAAGGCTTTCTTCAGTCCCGGGGCTTTGGTGAAAATAATGCCGATGCCGAGCATGAATGACAAGAGGAGAGCTGTCAGTATGTCACAAATCGGAGGGAATTTGATATTGAAATAGGGCTCGAATACTTTTCCTTCCAGCGCAGAGGTGGAAATTTCACCAATACTTAGATAATGAGGAAGCAGACTTGAAGCAAAACCATATGCAAAAAATCCTGCACCTATCGTTGACAGATATGAGATAACGATAACACTCAATAGCATCTTTCCAGCTCCACGTCCCAGATTAGCTACAGATGGAGTCACAAGGCCCAATACGAGTAAGGGTACGATAAATTTGAGAATTTGTGCAAAGAATACATTGAAGGTTTTAAATATTCTGATCATAACATCCGGCGCTATAAGTCCCAATAACGAACCGATAGTTATCGCAATCAATACCTTAGGGAACAATCCTAACTTTCTTTTTTTCATTTTGTCAATATTTTAATTTAAAGGAACACTCATTCAAGGAACACATCATATCATACATCTACGTAGTCGGTATTTTTATTTGTTTTGAATATTGTGGCTTTTGACGGCTTTGCTATTGTAAGAAAGCATGTTAATGTTTTTTAAATCAGTGTCAGTTTTGTGTTGTTGGTTACGTATTCAGTACTTTTTGATAAGTCTTCATAGTATAATTTTAAAGATACATATATGAAAAAAAACATTCTTTTGTCTGGTATTTTACTGCTGAGTTTTTCTTGTGCTATCGCTCAAGATTATCATGACGATGTTGTCGTGTTGGATTCTGTAAAGGTGATGTCGTTCAACATCCGTTTCAATAATCCGAATGATTCTCTTGATACGGCATGGGATCGGCGTCGGGAACCGTGTGCCCGTATGATCGCCCAGTACCGTCCCGACGTGATAGGCATGCAGGAACCACGTAACGAGATGTGGCAGCAAATCTTTGCCATGCTACCTGATTATGGCTATTATCGTATAGAGATGAACGACACACTACCTGATTCCCGCACCGGAGGAGTATTACTGTTGTATCTTCGTGAGAAATATTCAGTGATACGTTCGGGACATTTTTGGCTGAGTGCTACTCCCGAAGTGCCATCCCAACCGTGGAACTCGACTGACAGACATTATCGGGCCGCTTTGTGGTTGCAACTCAAGGATAAAAAAAGCCGGAAAGAATTTTATATTGTCACCACTCATTTGCCCTATAAGAAAGAACCGGTGGACACTGAGGTGCGTGCCCGGTGTGCTGCATTGATAAACAATAGAATGAAGACCATCGCCGGGGAGGAGGCAACTGTTTTCGTAACCGGTGATATGAATGCTTCTTACAATCCCTATGACCCGCGGCGTGAGAGCTTGGCTCCATTTTACCGTTGGTTTGCTTCTGCCAGAGAAGATGCTTCCAAAACGGATGATCATTCCAGCTTTAATGGTTTCGGGCGCGTTTCTCCTTTGGTAAGAAACAAGAATCTGGATCATATTTTCTATCGTAATGCTTGCCCGTTGGTGTTTGAGACCATTGATAAGCCAGTTTATGGTGTGAGGTGGATATCTGACCATTATCCTATCATTTGTACATTTACTTATTGATTTGTAAAGATGAAATATAAGAAAGTTTTTTTAATGTTTACGGTGGCTTTCACTGTTACAATAGCTGCTGCTGCCGAATATAAACTGGGCTCTCCTGATGGGAGGCTTACGAGTGAAATTAATGTCGGTGATAGTCTTACGTTCACTCTTTCCAATGAACACCAATCAATATTGTCTCCATCGACCATTGCTATGGAATGGATGAATGGCACAGTTTGGGGGGCCGATATGAAAGTGAAAAAAGTACAACGCTCGTCTGTTGATGAAGTGATTCTTTCTCCACTGTATAAGAAATCACAGGTGCGAGATAAATATAACCGGTTGGTATTGACCACGACTGCCGGTTTCAGTATCGAATTCCGGATGTATGATGACGGAATGGCTTACCGTTTTGTATCTTCACTTTCGGAGGAGTACACAGTGAAGAATGAAAAGGCAGTGTATCGGTTATCTCAGAATTTTGAGACATGGGCTCCGTATGTACGTGATCGTAAGAAACGAAAGGACGCCACCCGTGAACAGCAGTTTTGGAATGATATGCAAAATCTGTATACGTATCTTCCGTTGAAGGATTTCGATGAAAAAAATCTGTTGTTTACACCGATACTTGTCAATCTGGAGTATGGCGAAAAATTGTGTATTGCCGAAGCCGATGTTGAAGATTATCCCGGAATGTATTTAGCGACAGATAGTTGCAGACCGCAGTTGAGAGGAGCCTTTGCGCCTTATCCGAAAAGTGTGGTACAGGGCGGACATAATGATCTTGAACATTTGGTTACTTCGCGGTATCCCTATATTGCGAAGATCAATGCACCGCGGACTTTTCCGTGGCGGACTTTCATTGTTACACGTCGCGACGGAGAGTTGATGGAAAACGATATGGTATATCGGTTGGCAGCTCCGTCACGCGTAACCGATCGGTCATGGATCAAACCGGGAAAGGTTGCCTGGGAGTGGTGGAATGACTGGGGCCTTTATGGAGTCGATTTTAAGGCTGGCATTAATACGGAAACTTATAAATACTACATTGATTTTGCTTCCGAAAACAGCATCGAGTATGTTATTCTCGATGAAGGATGGGCTACTAAGGGAAAGTGTGATCTTCTTGATGTCGTCCCGGAAATCGATCTTCAGGCAATAGTAGATCATGGGAGGAGAAAAGGAGTTGATATTATTTTGTGGGCCGGTTATCTGGCGATGGAACTTAATTTGGAAAAGGTCGTATCGCATTATGCCGATATGGGTATCAAAGGTTTTAAAATAGATTTCCTTAATCGTGATGATCAGGAGATGATTGATTTTATGTACCGTACGGCTGAGGTATGCGCGGCCCATAAGATGCTTGTCGATTTTCACGGCTGTCCCAAACCAACGGGTATGCAACGCACGTATCCCAATGTGATCAATTATGAAGCGGTATTCGGGCTTGAACAGTTGAAATGGTCCAAGCCCGATGTCGATATGGTTTCTTACGATGTTTTATTGCCATACATTCGCATGGTGGCTGGTCCGATGGATTATACGCAGGGAGCGATGCGCAATAGTGTCAAAGGTGGATATTTTCCGAACAGGAGTAATCCGATGAGTCAGGGCACCCGTTGCCATCAGCTTGCAGAATATGTCGTATTCGATTCTCCGCTTAACATGCTTTGTGATTCTCCATCCAATTATATGCGTGAACAGGAGTGTATCCGGTTTATATCCCAGATTCCCACAGTTTGGGATGACACTTTCGTGCTCGATGGTAAAGTTGGCGAGTATATTGTCGTGGCTCGGCGTAGAGGTGATAATTGGTATATCGGAGCATTGGGGAATTGGGATACCCGTGAACTGAGGGTGAGATTACCGGATGATTGCATCGGGAAGCGGATCGAGATATTCAGTGATGGAGTAAATGCCCATCGGGCAGCTCAGGACTACCGGAGAACGTCCGAAGTATTGGAACAGAATGAGCTTGTTGTCCGACTTGCACCGGGTGGGGGATGGGCAGCTTGTATTTCATCACCGGAGTAAAAAGAAAGATGGAGAGTGTGCTATAACTTTCCTTTCAATGAAATCACCCACGCTTCAATAGTTGCAGCGTGGGTGATTTTTAATTTACTGGCAGATAATCTTATTTATCTTTTTATAAACCGTGAAGTTCCTCCTTTCCAGGATAATATATATACTCCGGGATAAAGCTGGGAAACATTGACTGGAGTCTCTCCTGTGGTAACTTCGCCCAGAAGAATAACCGTTGATCCGGTCATAGAGAATATTTTCACATCCTGTAATGGCATAGAAGTAGACAGATATAAAATAGAACCGTTCTGGTATGTTTTGACCGGATTGGCGACACTTGCTGTTTCGGTAATACCCGTACCTTCCCTTCCATATTCATACGCACCGATCGATGAGGTTCCATCGGTCAAACGTTCCACTCCCCGTTGGTCGAATATCAGTTTGTTTCGCAGTTCAATCGTGTTGTCTACATCTCCTTTTAATAATTTTTCTTCCAATTGAGATGCCGGCAGCACATTGATTGCATTCGATCCGAAAAAACGTTTTTTTACTTTGACTGTCTCAACCGGACCACCGTTTAGTGCCAGAACAGGGATAATATCTCCTTCTACTATGTTACTCTCAAGCATATTACCGAGCAATAGGATGGATGAATCGACTGAGGTTCCTAAAATATCGGTTTCTGCCGGTGTTATATTTATATTATCGGCACTCGAAAAGATGTTATAACCGGTAGTTGCCAGCTGTCCTGCATTATAAACATCACCAGTATGCGCTGAAGTGGAGCGATTTCCGGCAATCACGTTGTTGAAAATGAATGGTGTTCCGTTGTAAATATGCACGGCTGCACCATAAAAGTCGATGGTAGGTGTACCGTTTTTGTAGCATGATGCATGGTTTCCGACAATCGTATTATTGACGATCGAAATTGTAGATGCTACGTTCAAATTGGCATAGATGGCCGATCCTCCTTTCATTTCGTTAATGACACCGCCGATAGCTTCTACCCGGTTATTGACAAAGGTGTTGTTGACTAAAGTCGTTTTAGAAGCATAGGCTGTTCCGTTGAGGGAGACGGTACCTCCGTAAGTAGCCTTGTTATCGACATAAGTGTTGTGCCCCAGGTAAGCCCACGAGTATCCTGAATGGTATCCGGCAGAACCTTGTACTGCTTCATTTTCCGAGAAGTAACAATCAGTCATTGCATGGCGCCACCATAATTCCACACCGGCATAGGCAGTGAAATAAGCGCCGCCGTTGGCTGAGGAGATGTTACGGATAAACCGGCAATCGGTACATAATAATTGGCCGGCTGCATAGATTCCGGCACCTTGACCCGTGGCCTGATTATTGCGGATAATCACATTATCGAGTATCAGTCGGGAACCCAGACTGGCGATACCTGCCCCTGTGGTAGTATTTCCGTTGGCGTTTCCTCCGACAATTTCGAAATTGCAAAGCATCAGTGCGCAGTATTTCTGAACTGTCACTACATGATAAGCATTTTCTTCATTACCGGTCCATACTCCATCTGCGATTTCATCATCGCCGTTTATATCTCCTGATAGAACTGTACGCCCCGTCACTTCTTTAAATGCAGAGTCGTAGCCGCCGAATATATCCAGAGAATGAGGAATATTGAGTGTAGCGTCCCGACCTTTAAATTGCTCCGATTCGGTTACGGTATAATATCCCTGGGCAACGTAAATGGTATCGCCGTTGCAAGTGGCATCGACAGCTTCCTGGATATTACGGAACGGCGCTGACTTGCTTCCATCGCCACCATCAGCAGCATTTATATCGACATAACGGGTATGGGAGGCCACGAAAGGCTCTAATGAGACGTTCACTATCACGGGAAAATGGTCGGAAGGAGTGACACTGCGTCCGAAAGTCTCATTGATATGATTGTATGTATGTACTTTCATCCCTTTTACCCATACATAATCCAGTCTGCTCCCATCTTTTTTCTCGGGATCCCATTTGCACAAGGTTCCGTCCTTAGGCCATGGGAATGGGGTTTCCGATACTTTGCGACTGTCTGACATATAGGCACTGCAAAGGTCATAGAACGGATAACGTATGGCCGACGAATTATGATCACCGCATATGATGGCGGGGTAATGACCGGAAATGGAACGTACTTTTTCCATGTTAACGCGCGTTCCTTCATTGCGGGCATCACTTCCCTGATGATCGAGATGGGTGATGAAATAATAAAAGATATCGCCTGTTTCCTTGATTTTCAGCTTGGCCCATACGGTGAAACGTTTGTTCCCGCTGCTGTTATCCCACGAAAGTAGTGATTTCGAGGGGTCTGTACACAAAAAGTAATGTCCTTCTTCAAGCAGATCGAACTTATCGGTACGAAACAATACCGCATTGATTGTTCCCTGATTGGGCACTGTCGATGAGTTTCCTCCCCATTCTACGAATGAATACTCCGGAAGTAAACTTTTCATGTCCTCTTGTTGTGAACCGGCATTCATTTCGTTGACTCCGACAATATCGTATTTGAAATCGATAATTGTCCGTGCAACATAACTCTTACGGTTGTTCCAGCTTAGCTCTCCCTGATCGGCGCTCGTTTTGAAACGGATATTGAAACATCCGACATTTAAAGTCGTGGTATTGGCTATACCGACCGTCGACAGGGTCGATAAAAATAACCATAGAATGGCGAATAGTCTGTATTTGATATGATAGAAAGCCATATAATAATGATTTATAAAACAAACAAGTCGACTGCTTTCCAGATGCGGAAAGCAGACGGACCTGTTCAATAGATTAGTTACAATATTATCTGGCAACTTTGAACGTTTGTCCGTTCACGTTAGCCATGTAAATGCCTTTTGTGAGATCACGCAGGTCAATCGTGTTACCTTGGGTAATAGATCGGATACGTATACCTTGTAAATTATAAATATGTATCGTAGCATTGTCGGTAAGTCCTACAATCTGGTAGGTACCATCACCTGATACTTGTAATTTGAGAGGGGACATCGGAGAATTCGTAACGGCAATACCGGTCCCATGATTGGTCAAGAAATCATAGGCTCCCGGAGCCGTTTCACCGTTAATCTCTTCCTGGCTACGTTTCGAACCGGTCTGGTCTACAGTAACGTCGATCTCGAACGGGAGATATTTGCCTTCATCTTTTAGAGTCTTGATGTACTCTCCAAGTTCGAAACCATAAAGGGCGTAAACTCCGAGTTGGTCGAGAATGCCATTATCTACAGGTTTCAGCGTCTTGGTGAATCCGCCGTTTTCGCCGGCTGTGGTTGTGCCGAATATCTTGGAATAAGTATTCGGGTTACTGCCATCCATGTGATCATTGTTCCAGTTGATAGCAATGGTTGGAGAATTCATGACCGAGCCGAACGTGCCTAATATACTGCCACCATACGAATTTAAATAGGCGCTGGAGGGTGTCTTTTCCGTACCGGTAAGAACGATAGCGGCTTTGGCAACTGTACCGTCATCTTCGTGTCCGATAATAATGGAATTACAGATACTCACTGCCGGATCACAGGCAATACGTATTTGCGATCCCAACCATGAACCAGGATTAGTGACAGTACCGGTTTCCGTATCTTCAGCATATAGTTCCGAAGGATCGGCAGCGCATGTATTGCCGGCAATTGTACAGTTTATGATATGTACTGCACGTACATCATCATCAAAGGAGCTGCCATTGGCGCAGATTCCGGCACCTTCGTAAAAGGCCTTGTTGTCAACAATAGTGGAATTTATGATCCACATATTTTCTCCTGAAGATTGGGCGATGGCACCACCGTAACGGGATTCCACTTCATTATTACCGAAGTAACAACGTTCGATTACGCCATTCGCTTTCTTAGAACTGCGGGAAGTACACCGGAATCCGGCTCCGGTCTTATGCGCTTTGTTGTTGTATACATTGCAGTCTTTTATATGATAAAGTCCGCCATAGATGTGGATACCGGCACCGATTCCGTCTCCCGTACCTTCGCCTTTGCTTATATTATTATATATATTGCAATATTGAAGTTCGATGGCTCCCTGCGTGCAATAAACTGCTCCACTTGCGTTAGTTGAACCTTCGGGAGAATATGAACAGGTAAAATCGATACCTATCAGTTTGCAGATGTGGGCCAGGTTCTCGGCATCATCATTCCGAGCCTGACGCACATGAATTAAATTACGGAGGTCGCCTGCACTCGGTCCTCCGTTTTCGTCGAGGTCACCGGAGAAAATTGTAGGTGTTGCCGATGGATAGGCAGGCCACTCAGTAACCACACCTTTACTTTGGTCACATCCTCCAACGAAAATATAGCCACGATAAATGCGCCCGGCATCGGAACCGGGACTGGTAGCATTGTAATAGGTTCCTCCTGCAAGAAAGAATACGTCTCCGGTTTTATACTTGGATACCTCATCGTTTTTTGCAGCAGTGGCATCATTTTCGAAAATGTCATACATGGTAATCGCTTTTTCCCAGGATGAACCGTCGTTGCCTGTAGCACGTAACCCCGGTACGACATAGTATTCAGCCGAAAAAACGGTTGTAGGAATCAAAATTCCCATCACACAGAGTAAGAAATGTTTTAGTTTCATAATTCTCATAGATTTGTTAATAATGTATTGGTAAAATCACTTGGAGTTTTTATACGTTTGAGGAGGTATTGACAACAGCCTCCTTACGGTTGTAAAGACTTTATATAATTTTTATAAAGCAGATTATAGGCGGTGACAAGATCTGTAAATCCATCTACTTCTTTTGCTCTTATTTCATAGAGGAACGGACCAGTGTAACCGGCATGATCAAGTGCCTGAAGAATAAGAACCCAATTGTTTTTCCCGCGTCCCGGGAGCTGATGACACTCCTTCTCTCCGTCACCGTCGGCAATGTGGACACTCTTTATGCGAGAGCCGAGTGCAGCGATCAGCAGTTCGGGATTTTTGATGTGATTCATGTCGATTGCTACATAAACATCAGCCGGCATTAAATCCATAATTTCAACCATCTCTTCGACAGTACGGCCCAACGGGCGTTCTACCCCGGGACTGCGAAGTAATTTGTATCCGAGAAGATTTTCCAATACAATGATGGCCCCTATCTCCTTTACATCTTTATTCAGGGAAGTGATGGTTTTTACCAGTTGGCTCATGCGTTCCTTGCGTTCGTTGAGGCCTAACCGCCAGCTTGGATGGAACAGGATTACTTCCGGCTCCAATACGCTGACGACATCGATGTAGCTGCGGTAGGCATTTTCGGAGTGTGAACGAATGGTTTCGTCAATGTGTGACGGGTCACAGTCGGCCCCATAAGGCATATGTATCGACCAGATGTTGATCCCGGCACTGTCGGCATTGTGTTTTACCTGGCGGAATTTCTCTTTTAATTCGGCATTTGGAATAGGATGATCTCCATTTACTAAGCCGGTGAGAGAAATTTCTATGTCAGAGATACCCGCAGACCGTGCTTCTTTCAGGTTTTCATAGGTTAACCCTTTCAAACCGCCGAAAACGCTTATAGTTGTACCTATTCGCAATTTCTGCGGAGTATGTACTTTGTCTTCGTTCATGGTATCCATGCAAAAGCCACTTACGGAAACCATTAAGACAGATATCCATACATAGATTATTTTTCTTTTTAACATACTGTTTACTTGTAATTTAAAACTTAATAATAACTGACTTGCGAATAAGATGTGGTTAAAAATTTAGTCCGTCATCCCATCCGGGGTTCTGTGTAATCATACCTTTGGTAAGTGTACGTTCATTACTTGGGATTGGATAGAGATAATCTCGGTCCTCGTTGAATGCCCTCATTAATTGTCCGTGAGCCAGAATATAACCGGTCTCTCCTTCTGACAGGAATATGTCTTGGTTTATTTTTAATGGAGTTACTCCCGGAGCGGGAATACGGCGGTCCAGATAAACCACAAAATCGATTTTTCCATTGCCATCCATGTCATAACGGCCTTCACCGGGTACATAGGGCCCATAAAATGGCTGGGCCAGAAGTTGGCCTTCACGCCAGCGGCATAAATCGGCAAAACGGATGCCTTCGCTTACCATTTCTATCGAACGCTCCCGACGGATCTCAAGAATGACTCCTTTGTTGGGACCGTTATCCACATTCTTATATCCATAAAGTTCAGATGTGAGGAACGGATCAGGATCGGCATTTACTGCTGATTTGTCCAGGTGGGGCATTCCTACGCGATCACGGATTAAATTGATGGAGTGATCGAGGTCATCTTGCGTCAATGTTCCCAGTTCGGCTTTGGCTTCGGCGTAATTGAGGTATACTTCGGCCATACGGTAAATAGGTATATCTATTGTCGAAGCATTGACAAAATTGGGTCCTGAAATGTACTTTAGCATCGGATATCCTGTCACGGTATTGGCAAAATTGAAGGTTCCTTCTGTACCATCGATGTATTGGGTATTTTGTGTCAATACTGTTTGTGCAAGACGCGGATCGCGTTCTTTGGTCTCTTCAGTAAATGGCATCGTTGCCCATCCTGCTTTATCGGTAAAGCGACTGCCGTCTTGCATTAAGTAAGAGAAAACGAGTGCCTTGGTGTAACCGGCCATGCCTTTGGAGGGCATTAATGCATAGGCGTCGACTGCATGTGCGAAATTTCCTCCATAGCAACGTGCAAGAATTACTTCCTGTGCAATGGCGCTTTCTGAAGTAAAGAGTGAATAATAAGGGTTTTTCCCTGTCGAGTAGATGGAATACTTTTTATCATTCATAATATCAAGCGATGCATTAACACATTCCTGCAAGATAGCTTCATAAGGTAAATTGCTTTTATTAAATGTGTGACCGGCATGGTATTTACGGAAAGTTCCTTCAAAAAGGCACGCACGTGATTTTAATGCAAGGGCTGCATAACGTGAAACTTTATAAATAGAGGATGATGCCGGAAGGCTTTCTGCCGCTTTGTTGCAGTCTTCTATGATATGATTTATGATGACGTCGCGGCTGTCGCGTGCTTTGGCCAAAAGTTCGTCTTGGTCGGAAGCCAATACCTGATCATACCATGGTACTTCGCCAAAACGTTTCAGCTTTTCAAAGTAAAAGTAGGCACGCCAGAAATAAGCAACACCGTCATAGCGTTTGCGGGCGGATGCATCTTCACAGCGATGGGAATTTTGCAGATAATAGTTGATATATCTCAGATAAGACCATGACCATCCCCCGCCGGAGGAAGGAACGGTACGTGTCAGTCCTACTACGACATCGCTCTGAGACAGACCGTCAACAATCAGGTTGGATGGTTCGTCATACAGATTGACTGCGGTAGGTTCCATGAGATAAAACTGGTTGGTATAAAGTTCCAACTCTGACTCTGTATGAAAAAAGGTATCGGGACTGATGGAATCCTTAGGAAACTCATTAAGGTCACACGATACAAAGCCTGTTAATAAGGCGGCGGATATGAATATGTATTTTATAGTACGCATAGCTGGTTTGTTTTTTAGAATGTAATATCGATGCCAAATGAGAATACCTTGCTGAAATTGTATACTTCACCGGAATTCTCAACGTAAGACGAAGATGAAACAGCTGCTTCGGGATCAATGTATTTACAGTATTTCTTCATTGGCGACCAGTAAGCAAGATTCTCTCCGGTGAAATAAATACGTATTTGCTGGAGGTACTTTTTGAACACCGGAAGAGTGTAGCCTACTGTCAGATTCTTAAGCCGTAGATAGGCTACGTTCTGGATATACCGGTCATTGGGTGATGTCAGAGTATAGTGAGAATTGGTATTGTCAGAGTATGCTTCGTAACCGCGAGGGAATGGAAAGTATGCATCCGTATTATCTTCGCTCCATACCTGATCAACCAATTGCTGGCTTAAGAATGTATTGTGCGGACGGCAATACGGTCCCCAGAAAAGATTGGCTTGACCGGAACTGGGATACCAGTTGCGTTTGCCCACACCTTGAAACAGAATAGAAAAATCAATGCCGTTCCATGAAAAATCACCACCGAATGTATAAGAATACCTTGGAAGTGAATTACCGATGACTACCCGATCTCCCGGATCTTCGACCGTGTTTTTACCGATGGAAATTTTATTATCTCCATTGAGATCCAGGAATTTCGGATCGCCGGCATGAAGTCCCTTGCGGGTGGCAGTGGCGTCAATACGTTTGGTAAAGTAGGAGCAGTCAACTTTTTGGGCATATTCTGCCGCCTCTTCATCGGTACGGAAAAGGCCGTCGATTTTATATCCCCAGATATCTCCGAGCTTTTCACCTACATAGTGTTCCGAGATCAGTCGGGTATCATTGTCGAACCGGGTTACTTTGGTCTGGTAATCGCCGAGACTGGCGCGTAGCGAATAAGAGAACGGCCGGCTAAACAGAGTCGCTCTGTCGCGCCAGACGAAACTGAGTTCCCAACCTTTAGTGCGCATATCCGCAGCATTGGTACGCGGTTCGCTTGCACCGTAAACTCCGGGGAGCGATGCTCCCGGCATCATCATATCGGTGGTGTTGCGTATGTAATAGTCACCACTGAATGTTAGTCTGTTGTTTAAAAAAGCAAGGTCGACTCCCCAGTCATACGTCGTTATCTTTTCCCATGTCAAATCATTGGCTACAGGGGCGTCTTCACGGGCATATGTTAGCTTATCCGTACCATTGAACGTAAAATCTCCACTGGTGAGATTGGTGTTGATCTTTTGAACAAACAGGTAGTCCGATACCTGTTGGTTGCCAAGACTACCGATAGAAAAACGTATCTTGGCATTATTCCACCACTGGCGTAAAGGTTCCCAGAAATTCTCCTGACTGATACGCCATCCGACGGAACCTGAAGGAAAGTATCCCCAGCGGTTACGACTCCAGAAACGTGACGATCCGTCGGCACGTCCGGATGCTTCAAACAGATACTTGCCATCATAGTCATAATTAACACGTCCAAAGACACCGAGTGTCTTGTACTTTGATTGTCCTCCGCTGACAGAATAAGTCGATCCGGCAGAGAGGTTGAAATCATTCAGATCTTCCGAAAGATTTCCATCGACCGATACTGCATTCTTGCGGTAATAACGGGTGTCATATTGTATACCGGCTACAATCTTGAAATTGTGTACCCGATTCCAAGTGTGCGAATAATCGGTAAATGCTTCAAATGTCTGTTTATAGAGCGATTGGTTGGTTTCTTGAAGTTCGTTACGAAATTTGCTGGTGGTTTCCCATGAAATCACGCCTTCATGTGAAGAATACGGTGCATTATTATAGCGATATTGTCCGAACTCATGAGAAAAACGATATGCGTGACTCAAATGCAATGTTAATCCTTTCACGATATCTAATTCAAGGTTGTTTTTAATCGTCGCTTCATTCACTACCTCTTCGTTGGAAGTTTTGCCGTAAGTAAGCATCAGGTTCATATCACCAAGTACGCCGGCTCCTTGATTTACTATTTCGGTACTATGTACGATCGTTCCATCGGGATTTTTAGGGACAAATAATGGAGAACCACCCATGGTTACATTACGAAATGTAGTTTGTTGGTTTTTCATTCCTGGCCACCACATTTTACCATAAAAATAATTCAGATTGGTACTAAAGCGGGCCCACTTCGTAATGTTAATGTCTAACTTTCCGCGAATACTGTAATTGTCATAAGGGTCATTTTGCAGGTTCATAATCCCTTCGGTATTGTAATAACGGCCGCTGACGTAGTATTTTACCCTGTCATTTCCTCCTCTTATCGATACATTGTGCTCATGTTGCATGCGAGTACGTTTGTAAATGTAATCGTACCAATCGAAATTTCCGTAATACTTGTATGTTCCGTCTTCTTCGGCTACTACCCACGGGCGTTCGGGGTTTTCGGTCTTATCGCCGCGACGTATCTCGAGTTCATTCCAATCGTCCTCATCATATTTAAGATAGTTTATCCCCTTATTCGAATAATAGAAAAAGCGGTCAACTACTTTGGCCCAGTCGTAACCACTGGTTATGTAGTCGGTACTTGTGGTGTTCTTTAATAGACCGAAACGGCCGTTATATGTAACTTTTACACTGGAGTCACTACCGGTTTTGGTGGTAACTAATACTACACCGGCTGAGGCTTTTGCACCGTATACCGAAGCCGCTGCTGCATCTTTTAATATGGATACTGACTCTATGTCGTTAGGATTAAGGCGGTTAAGTTCCATCTCCACACCGTCGACGAGAATAAGCGGGGTACCTCCATTTAGAGATGCGGCACCACGAATATCTATTTCATAGCCTGAATCGGCTCTACCGGTATTAATGCCAATGTTTAGCGATGGGTCCAGCCCTTGCAGGGCTTGTGCAGCCGAAGCGACAGGACGGCCGTTGATCTCTTCATTTCCAATCACCCCGACAGCTCCCGTCAGGTTTACTTTTTTCTGGCTGCCGAATCCGACTACTACTACTTCATTAAGTATAGTCGAATTCTCGGTCATGGTAATATTCAAGACGTTTGAACTGCCTACTTTTATCGAAACATCGGAGAAGCCTACATAAGAAAACTTCAGTGTTTGTCCTGAAATCGCTTCGATGGAATAATCGCCGTTTACGTTGGTGATTACACCTTTACCCGATTCGGGATTAAGGACGGTAACACCGATAAGTGGTTCTTTGTCAGTACCGTTTATCACTTTTCCGGAAATCGGGCGTGGCTTTGGTGTCGCAGGGGTATTCTCGGTTGGTTGTTTCCGGTTTTGGATGATAATACTTTTGTTGGTCACTGTATAAGTGACATTTTGTCCCGTAAATATACGGCTAAGTATTGTACTAATAGATTCATTTTTAGCTGAGACTGAAACTTTACGATTCATGTCCACGTCATTCGATTCTACTGTTACGGAAAATCCATATTGCTGTTGCAGTTTCAATACAGCTTCGCGTACAGTCACATTCTTTACTTGAAAATCAATACCTGTTGCAAGTGCTTTACCGGGAAGCAATGCGCTGATAACCAACGCAAACACTATAAAGGTGTTTCTTAGTATTGATTGATTAAAATGATAGCTGTTGTACATGTTATAAGATTTATTATAATTGATTGATCAGAATTGATTCATTGATGTTGTTTCCATTTATTGTAGCAGGGATATTTATAGTATTTCATGGAGTACTTTATTCTATCTATGTTATTAGATTTAGTTCTCTACGAGTCATCATTCCATCGTTTTAGGTTGGATAAGGGAATTGGGTTTCTCATTGTATTTGGTGCTAACTTTTTTATCATAATCGAATCTGATATGGGTGGTTCTACTTAAAGAACCCACAATAGAAAGAGATTACGTAACGGGGAGTTGCTTTTTTTGTTTCAACTCAATATAATGCGTGAATTAATTATGAAATACATTTTTTTATTGATAGATATATTGTGACATCTTAATTTATGGAGATATTTGAATGACATTGACAGATGTCTTGTTGTAATGTTTTGTGTGTGTGAAAATAAAACAATGGGTAGCCTGTTATTTTTCTTTGAATAACCGGCAGTGTACATTCTTGTATAGTAAAAAGATACACTTTCTAGATGTTTGATTATCCGTTTTTTTGCAGGAGCTTTTTTGGGGGGATCTATACGTTTTTTTTCTGTATAGCTATGAATTATCGTTTTATTTATCTTCAGAATATTCTTTTTGTAATATGTTATTTTCTTTATTGTAGAAGAATCTTTTGTACTGGTTTTCCGGTACGTGAGAATAAATCTTTAATATATTTGCTCTTTTTCTTTCTTTTTGCTGTGGCTGTGATAGAAAATTGTTATACATTTGCAATACAGTTTTGCTATTCGTGGTGACGAGTTATGATAAGCAGAACTTTTAAATATTAGAAAAACGCAAGAAGCGTAAAGTTATTATCCCCTAATTCGGAATCTGGAAAATTCAAAATGTCATGGGATAATAGCAACAGTCTTCTCACGCCAACGTTATAGTTAGGCGTGAGGATTGTTGTCTATTCATGACATGGGCATTTTCCAGAGCCTCGGATTTAGAATAGAATTAACAGTCCTCGCGCCTTCTTTATGCAGTTAACCTCCGTTGAAGAGGACAAGCGGAATAAAAACTATACACAATGACAAACCAAGCAAGGCGTGGCTTCTTTTTAGCAGTCTTCTTTTTGGCTAACTTCTTATTTCAGCAGGTCTGTGCCCAAGGAAAAATAGAAGTTGCTTCTTTTAACCGGATGGAAACTGATATTACAGCTCGCGTCACGGCTCCTAAGAGAGATCAGAACGGAGAAGTATGTGCACTGATCCGGATTGTAACTACTGTAAAAGATCTGATGTTCGAACCGGACGCTTTAGGAATCACTGCCCGTGAAAACAAACCGGGCGAAATCTGGCTTTATGTACCTCGCGGTGCTCGCCGTATTTCTATTATGCATGACAAATATGGGGTGCTACGCAATTACTTTTACCCCGATATTATTGATAAATCTACCGTCTATGAAATGGAAGTACGAGTCAATGACGGTACTTCCCACGAACCTGTAGATACAAATACACAACTTTTAGTGATGCGCCCCGACCCGGCTGATGCTACTATCTATATAGATGATGAAAAGGTGCCTACGGAAAAAGGGCTCTTCACGGCTACCATGAAGAAAGGTAGTCATACCTATCGTGTGGAAGCTCCTATGTATGCTTCGGAAGCCGGAGTCGTCGATCTGGGGAGTGAACAGAAGATTATGAGTGTCACTTTAAAACCAAAATTCGGATACCTCGAAGTCTTTTCTTTACCGGAGCAGGATGCCAATGTTTACATTGATGGTACTTTGGCAGGGCAAACACCTTATAAAAGTGACCGTATGCCAATACGTTCCTATAAACTTCGTATAGAGAAAGATCTTTTCTTTCCTATAGATACGGTTGTGAATATCTCTGCCGGAGAAACAAATGGGCAAACCTTCACAATGATCTCCACGATTAAACCTAAAGAGCCACGTCGTATGCTGGTGATGGCTGAAGTAGGTTATCATCCTTCACAATTGTCTTATGGCGGTATGATTGGTTTTGTTCGCAAGAACGGAGCTTATGTAAAGTTTCGTAGTGATTTCGGTTCTGCTTCCGCTGATTTGGAGTGTGATGATAGCGGCGCGTTGACTTCCGGAGGTGAGGGTACTCCCTATTACAAAGAAGGAGTCACTCAGAAAGCCCGTTTGTCGGTCACTGCCGGTTATCTGCGGCAATTATGGAAGCCCGTTTATCTCTATGCAGGTGCCGGATATGGTAGCCGTACACTGGCTTGGGAAACTGTAGAAGGTGAATTGGTAAAGAATACCGACCATTCGGCAGCAGGTGTTGCTGCCGAACTGGGTGTTATCGGACGGTTGGGTAAGTTTGCTCTTTCTGTAGGATTTCACACTGTGAATTTTAAGCATCATGAAGTTGCTGTTGGAGTGGGTATTATGTTTTAATTAGTGGAAGTAAAAAATGAAAAAGATAACACATCTTATTATATGCAGTCTGTTGTTAGTGATGGCAGCCTGTGAAAAGGATACGGAGCCTGCAAATTTTGCTCCGAAGTTGGCGACTGGTGAAGCGACCAATATTTATCGAACCGGAGCTACCCTGTCAGGAAGCATGGAAAAAGCAGAAGGAGTGGTTGTAAAAGAATACGGTATCCTTTATTCTACTCTGCAGAGTATGGCCGAATATACTGAAATGAAAGTAGATGAAAAAAGTGGTAACGATTTTGTCGTCCAACTCCAAGGGCTTGAATCCGGTAAAACTTACTATTATTGTGCATATGCCCATAGCGGTTATAGTATAGCTAAAGGGGAAATCCGGAGTTTTACCACCGGAGCAAGTAATACGCCGGTATTTAGCGCGTTGGAAGTTTCCGGTACGGATGAGAAAAGCTTTACGGTTTCTACTTCTATACTTGATGAAGGGGGAGGAGAGATACTTTTTTCCGGTTTCTGCTGGAAAGAGACAAGTGTCTCCGGCTATCTTCCGACAGAAAAAGACGAAATGAAAGTTATAGACAATCTGTCCGACTATCGATTGCGTATCAAGGACCTCAAACCAGGAAGACAATATGCCGTTCGTGCTTATTCCGCAAGTACTAAGGGAATAGGATATGGAGAGACTGCCTACATTATTACAAAAACGACGGACCTTCCGGTTGTCTCTTCTTCCGTGCCACAAGACTCTACAGAAACTTCGATTACTTTGCTGGCAAGAATATTGGCAAACGGAACTACCGTAACTGAAAAAGGTTTCTGTTATAGTACAGAGATGGAGGAACCAACTATTACCGGACTTAAAGAAATTGCTTATACACCTGATACAACGATTTATGCTACAATAAGCAGATTGAAGCCGGGAAATACATATTATATCCGTGCATATGCAGTTGGGCAGCAAGGAGTAGGATATGGGGATGTGATAACCTATACTATCCCTGATGACGGACACCAGGCAGTTCCTCCAGTAGTAACGACACTAAGTGCCGAAGATTTGGGAAATAGTGCAGCCGTACTAACGGGAAGTATTGCTACTGATCATTTAGAAGGGATTACTTCATTTGGATTTACCTGGCAATCAAAATCTTCTTCTATAGGGAATGTTGTTATAGAAAATTATCCAAGTGGAAATATAAGCCAGTTAACAGGCATATTCACATTAAAACTGGAAGGGTTACCTACGGAAGAGGCTATTCAGGCATATGCTTGGGCTATAAGAGAAGTAAATGGGCAAGAATTGCGAGGTCAGGGAGATTGGATTGAATTTACGTTGGCACAAACGCTACAGCCTGCTACGGTAGCCCAAACGACTGTGCGTGATATTACTGTTCACACAGCTTCTGCCATTGCTGTAGTGACCAGTAATGGTGGAAGTGAGATTACAGAAAGCGGCTTTTATTATAGTACAACTCATGCTTTACCTGATGAACGGGACCTTCATGTATCTTCATTGACTACAGGAAACAATATTACTGCCAACCTTGTGGGGTTGGAAGAGGGTCAAACTTATTACATTCGTGCTTATGCGATAAATCAGGCAGGGCTATCATATGGAGTAGTAAGTAACTTCCAGACGAAATCTGTCACTCTGCCTGTTGTAAAAACAGGTGCTGTTGCCAATGTGACCTCTGCTTCTGCGAGCCTATCTGGTACTATTACTTCTTTAGGCAATGGTACATTACAGCGTAAAGGCTTTTGTTGGAGCAGCACACATACGGTTCCTTCTCTTGAGCAACGAGAGGGCAGTAGTGAGGTTTCAACAGAGGGAAGTACTTATTTTTATGAGTTAACAGGATTATCCGGTAAAACAAAGTACTATGTCCGTGCCTATGCTGAGAACGAGAAGGGGGTAAGTTATGGTGAAACACAAGAATTTACAACTGGTACCTCTGCTGTTGTTCCAACACTTAGTGGTACTACTGTCAGTGAAATAGGTGAGACTTCTGCTAAAGCAACTGCTACAGTAGTGAGTGATGGGGGAGCTTCTGTTTCCGGAAAAGGTTTCTGCTATAGTTTGACAAATAGTTCGCCTACCATAGAAGGTGGTAGTAGTATTCTTGCGGATACGTCAACCGGAAATTCAATAACCGGAGTTTTGAAGAATCTGGAACCTGATGCAAAATACTATATTCGAGCTTATGCTACTAATGGGGAAGGGACTGCATATGGAGTGGTATACACCTTCTCTACACAAAAAGTATCTTCTATACCGACAGTTGGAGCTACTGTTATTAACACCGTGACCAAAACAACGGCTGAAGTTTCATCGAGTATAAGTAATGATGGAGGAGCAACTATAACAGAAAATGGATTTTGTTATAGTATTACTAACACGGTGCCTACTATCAGTGATAATAAAATAAATTCGGATATCTCAAAGAAAGATTTTACAGGAAGTCTGGCGGCTTTAGCTATGGGTACTCAATACTATATCCGTGCCTATGCCGTAAATATGAATGGGATAAGCTATGGAGAAACTAATTCGTTTACTACCAGAAGTGATATCCCGGACAACTCTGATAATCAATCACCTGATAAAAAATAATAGATATGAAACCGATTAAAATAAATTTAGTTCTTTTATTCCTACTGGTAACTTTGCATATACAGGGAGAAAGTATTTATGTTGAAAATGCAGGTAGTTT
This sequence comes from Bacteroides mucinivorans, assembly GCF_034654355.2. NCBI lineage: Bacteria > Pseudomonadati > Bacteroidota > Bacteroidia > Bacteroidales > Bacteroidaceae > Bacteroides > Bacteroides mucinivorans. Next base: position 818,842 of record NZ_CP178179.1, read on the forward strand.
ATCCGCATTGATAGGTGAGAAAAAAGATACGATGACAGAGCTACAACTCTCTGGTTCCCTAAATGGGACTGATGTGAAGTTTATTCGTGAGATGGCTGCTCTTGTCTCTATAAATATGAAGGAAGCTAAAATTGTATCAGGTGGAGAATCGTATGATGGTACGTATTATACGAAAAATGATACTATTGGCGTTGGAATGTTTTCTAACATGAAAACCTGGACATCTGTAATATTGCCCAATGGAATAAAATGTATTGATTCTTTTGCATTTGCCCAATGTGAAAACCTGGAGTCTATTGTTTTGGCAGAGACGGTGACAATGATCGGTGGCAGTTGTTTTGAAGGTGATAAGAAACTTCAGAATGTAATCATACCCTCGGCATGTACGACTATTGGTTCAAGTGCCTTCGCTTATTGCAGTTCGCTTACATCCATAAATATTCCGGATGGCATAACGGTAATTCCGTATAGCTGTTTTTCGAGTTGTACTGAGATGTCCACTATAACTGGGTGTAAAAACGTTTCGAGCATAGGGGAGTATGCTTTTGCTAATAGTCACCTGACTTCTTATCCTTTTGGAAATAGTTTAAAATCAATAGACCGTTCTGCTTTTCAATATTCTTATTTAGTTTCTGTTACTATTCCCGGAAGCGTTCGTACGATAGGAGAATATGCTTTTTATGCTTGTTCTTACTTAGAGGAAGTGATTTTTGAAGAAGGGAATACTTTTGTAGGCAGCCATATGTTTTTGAGGTGTAAACAGCTAAGTAAAGTTTCTTTGGCGTCGACTATTACCCGGATTGACTATGGGGCCTTTTGCGAAGCAGGTATCGAAACAATTGCTCTTCCTGCCGGATTAACCGATTTGGTAGAGGCTTGCTTTTACGAGTGTCCGAATCTCGTCAGCATCGATATACCAACTGGGGTCACCCGGATAGGCGAAAACATGTTTGGAAAATGTAAAAAACTACAGTCTGCAAAAATTCCGGCTACTGTGAATACTATAATGGGAGGAAGTTTTAAGGAATGTAGCTCTTTAAGTGAGGTAATTTGCCTGAATCCTACTCCTCCGAGTTTAGGAGTGGAGGTTTTTTTAGGACTCCCTCTTGCAACGCGTAATTTGACTGTTCCGGATGACTCGGAAGCACTTTATGCCGCTGCAGATCAATGGAAAGATTTTTATAGTGAAAAACCAACTTTAGTGATAGATGGAAACAAGGGCACAGTGGGAGTGATTGATGCCGGAACTTTAGAAGAAATAATAGCTGGGAATATGGATAATATAGAAGAACTCGTCATCTCCGGACCATTAAACGGAACTGATTTTCGTTTCATCCGATCTATGTTTACTGATAACAAATTGTTTGGATTAAACATAGAACGGGCTACCATTGTGAGTGGGGGAGATAGTTATCTTGTGTATAATGATATCTCTTATAATACAGAGGATAATGTTGTTGGGGTATTTATGTTTAGGGGGTTGGAACAGATCAGAAGTATTGTGTTACCCAGTAACCTGACTTCCATTGAAGCAAGTGCGTTTACTGGTTGTAGTAATCTGACAACTGTGAAGATACCTGAAACGGTGACAAGGATTGGTGCTGCTGCTTTTTATACATGTTATTCGCTATCTGATGTAGAGCTTCCTCCTCACCTGACAAGTATTGATGATAATGTTTTTTGGAGTTGTGCAAGTCTGAAAGCGGTTACACTTCCGGCTGGAATAAAGGCAATAGGAACAAGGGCATTTTATGAAAGCGGAATTCAGGAAGCCAATATTCCTGAAGGAGTGGCTACTATAGGTAAACTGTCTTTTGGTAGCTGTGGATCTCTGGCTTCAATAACAATTCCGGCATCTGTTACTTACATTAACCCAAATGCTTTAGAGAAGTCACTATCACTTACATCCATTATTTGGAATACATCTGAAGCAGTACAACAATTTATTGATCTGTCTGATTCTAATTGTCTGCTATATTTGAATTCGGATGCAAGTGTATCGACAGGTATTACCAAGATTAAAAATGTAATTCGGAATGGAGTGGCTGATAATATAACATTGGTATCTGGCAAGCCATTTCATTGCCCGATCGCTTTTAAAACGAAGAAAATTTCTTATGAAAAGGACTTCTCGTTAACTTCTGGAATAGCAGAAGCGGCTGGTTGGGAAACTATAGTTTTACCTTTCAATGTGGAGTCTTATTACAATGAGGAGAAAGGAGCGCTTGCACCATTTAGTAGTGGGGGAGTAGGTACTAAACCTTTCTGGTTGCGAGCTTTGACTGATCAAGGATTTGAAGATGCAAGTGTATTAGAGGCGAATAAACCTTATATAATCTCTATGCCTAACAATAATGACTATGATAGTAATTATAACATTGTAGGTACGGTCTCTTTTAGTGCAGAAAATGAGGATGGAATTACCATTCCTGCTACCCCGAAAGCCATGTACAAAGGCGAGTTTGTTGATTATTCGTTAGTGCCTACTTATGAGCTGATAAAAGCGAGTGACATGGTTTATGCACTTAACACATCTATGTATAGTAAAAAACCTGCAGGTAGTGTTTTTGTCAGATCTTTGCGCGATGTTACTCCTTTTGAGGCATATGTTGTTAGTAAGGAGGCTTTAAAGACTGCGCCGGCAATGTATAGCATTGGGGGCGCCAGAGGAGATATCACCGCTTTGGAGAAAATACTTCTGAAAGAAGCTAATACCCTTCATATTTATGCGCAAGGTAATACCTTATATATTGAAACCGACAAACCTCGCCTAATCTCAATCTATGGAGCGGATGGAATCCGAGTTCGTTTGGTTAGTGCTCAGGAAGGTAAAAACGCAGTCAACAACCTTCCTGCTGGTATCTATTTCCTTGAAGGCAAAAAAGTCATTATAAGAAATTAACTGGTAAATTTATGTTTGTTTTTTAATATCCTTGCCACCGTTTGGGAAAACATGTGGCAAGGAGTTTTTTTATTATACAGCAACTTTGTTTCAGTGCATGAATTTACTTTTTGAGTTTATATGTATACTGGAAAATTCACTCGCAGCTGTCCTCTTTCGTTCACTTCAAAATGATCCCCTAAAAACTTTTAAGAGGAAAATTTAAACAGACTTTTTAATTAGGTAAGTTCCTTTAATTGAAACCTTTCCATCGGTATTATTCTATCTTTTGTATCGTTTTACCGTAGAGGAAAGTTTTTTTCTTTTTTCTCGTCCTCCGTTCATATTCTTCAATCCGATTCTGTCAAATATATCTTACCGGTTCAACTTAAGCCATTGTTATAAGAGATTCACATTGCTTGTGAATGAGATTTTCAAAGAAAAATCCCGTATTCTTTCTGTCTTTATAAAGAATATCCAACTTGTACAATGCTCTTATCCTTATCAGTATGCTTTTATATATGTAAGCAATAGCTTTAATATGAGAATAACTCAAAGATAAAGAAACCACAACACCCGGATGTTGTTATAGAAAACATCCGGGTGTTGTGCATTAAAACATCCGGGTGTTTTTGGTAACAACATCCGGATGTTATGAATATAAGAAAGGTGTATTATCACTTGTATGATCTTGGCATTTAACGTGTTATATATGTATATTCATAGATAGTATAATATACTACTTATCTGCTGTAATTTACAGAGTGTATTTCTAAGTTAAGTTTTGTACATATGAAACCGGGGCTTAGCTACTTTGAACTTCTGAATTATCGGAGACGGGAGGTTATACGATGCCATTTAAAATAGATTGTTAGAGAATAATGCAAAAAGAGTATGCATTATTATTGAAAGGGTGATGCCTGTTCTCATTGGGATTTGCCATGCGTGAATATGTATTTGCTAATTTATTGCCCCTGGTATACGTGCGCGCTTATATATTATAATGTGTCTTTGTTTTCCTTTGTTTTCCTTCCTTTCATTTTTATGTTTTACAACACCTTTGCTTATCAGCGTATTACGATAAAATTTCATTTTTATTCAAAAATAATTCCTGATATGTTTTGCGTATATTCTAAAAAGGTCTACTTTTGCATCCGCTTAGCAAGAGAGTCTAAGCCTTTTTAAGATTGACATATTGAAAGCGCGGATTACCGGATAACGAATAAACAAAAAAAACTTCTGAAAAGATTTGGTTTTAAAGTTTAAAAGTTCTTATCTTTGCAGTCCGATTCGCAAATGAAAAGGCGTTTTTTTCTTTGTAGGTTTTTTCTCCTTTCGCAAGAGAGCTGTTAGAGAATCCTCGGAAAAAAAACTAAAAAAACTTTCCAAAACATTTGGTAGTTATAAAAAAGTCCTTTACCTTTGCACCCGCTTTTGAAACGAAGCGATTTTAAAAAGAAGCGTTCTTTGAAAAATTGATAAACAATACAAGTAGTACAAGTCCAAAACATTAAAATGTTTTGATAAATTAGAACCGTCAATACTTATATATAGGTATTTGAAATAAGGTCAATAAATAACGGTATCCTGAACAGAGCAACGACTTTACTATTGCCTTTTGGCTATTTCAATCGTAAATTGTCAATTGTCTGATAGTAAATCAAAATAACTTTTACAATGAAGAGTTTGATCCTGGCTCAGGATGAACGCTAGCTACAGGCTTAACACATGCAAGTCGAGGGGCATCAGGATGTAGCAATACATTGCTGGCGACCGGCGCACGGGTGAGTAACACGTATCCAACCTGCCTTTTACTCGGGGATAGGCTTTCGAAAGAAAGATTAATACCCGATGGCATAATATTTCCGCATGGGATTATTATTAAAGAATTTCGGTAAAAGATGGGGATGCGTTCCATTAGGCAGTTGGCGGGGTAACGGCCCACCAAACCTTCGATGGATAGGGGTTCTGAGAGGAAGGTCCCCCACATTGGAACTGAGACACGGTCCAAACTCCTACGGGAGGCAGCAGTGAGGAATATTGGTCAATGGGCGAGAGCCTGAACCAGCCAAGTAGCGTGAAGGATGACTGCCCTATGGGTTGTAAACTTCTTTTATATGGGAATAAAGTGAGCCACGTGTGGCTTTTTGTATGTACCTTATGAATAAGGATCGGCTAACTCCGTGCCAGCAGCCGCGGTAATACGGAGGATCCGAGCGTTATCCGGATTTATTGGGTTTAAAGGGAGCGTAGGTGGACATGTAAGTCAGTTGTGAAAGTTTGCGGCTCAACCGTAAAATTGCAGTTGATACTGTGTGTCTTGAGTACAGTAGAGGTGGGCGGAATTCGTGGTGTAGCGGTGAAATGCTTAGATATCACGAAGAACTCCGATTGCGAAGGCAGCTCACTGGACTGTTAACTGACACTGAGGCTCGAAAGTGTGGGTATCAAACAGGATTAGATACCCTGGTAGTCCACACAGTAAACGATGAATACTCGCTGTTTGCGATATACAGCAAGCGGCCAAGCGAAAGCATTAAGTATTCCACCTGGGGAGTACGCCGGCAACGGTGAAACTCAAAGGAATTGACGGGGGCCCGCACAAGCGGAGGAACATGTGGTTTAATTCGATGATACGCGAGGAACCTTACCCGGGCTTAAATTGCATTTGAATAATTTGGAAACAGATTAGCCGCAAGGCAAATGTGAAGGTGCTGCATGGTTGTCGTCAGCTCGTGCCGTGAGGTGTCGGCTTAAGTGCCATAACGAGCGCAACCCTTATCTTTAGTTACTAACAGGTCATGCTGAGGACTCTAGAGAGACTGCCGTCGTAAGATGTGAGGAAGGTGGGGATGACGTCAAATCAGCACGGCCCTTACGTCCGGGGCTACACACGTGTTACAATGGGGGGTACAGAAGGCAGCTACACGGCGACGTGATGCTAATCCCAAAAGCCTCTCTCAGTTCGGATCGAAGTCTGCAACCCGACTTCGTGAAGCTGGATTCGCTAGTAATCGCGCATCAGCCACGGCGCGGTGAATACGTTCCCGGGCCTTGTACACACCGCCCGTCAAGCCATGGGAGCCGGGGGTACCTGAAGTACGTAACCGCAAGGAGCGTCCTAGGGTAAAACTGGTGACTGGGGCTAAGTCGTAACAAGGTAGCCGTACCGGAAGGTGCGGCTGGAACACCTCCTTTCTGGAGTGATGCCGTAATCATGACTTTATGGTTCTAATAGTACTACTGGTACTTGTTTATTTATAGAATATAGATCAACCATCTATAGAAGTATAGATAGAGATAAACAAGAGAAAACAGAAGCCGGGTCTAATAATAGGCTCAGTTTGAACTAGTCCTATAGCTCAGTTGGTTAGAGCGCTACACTGATAATGTAGAGGTCGGCAGTTCAACTCTGCCTGGGACTACTTCTCGAATTGAAAATGGAAAGTTGAAAGTTGAAAATGATAAATCGTCTTGATTTAGTTCTTCTCGCTTCTTTCTTCTCAATTCTTCGAAGGGGGATTAGCTCAGCTGGCTAGAGCATCTGCCTTGCACGCAGAGGGTCAACGGTTCGAATCCGTTATTCTCCACTCCGATCTTGATTAGTGGTTTGTAATTTCAATTGTAAATTGTAAATCGTCCAATCGTAAATGATCACACGATCTTTGACATGTTGTACATAAAAAAAGTAAATTTAGTAAAGAGCTAAAAGTATATATCGAACCGTACGCTGTTGTTTTGACAGTATAAGGCAAGAGAAAGAAAGTAAGAAAGGGCGCATGGCGGATGCCTTGGCTCTCGGAGGCGATGAAGGACGTGATAAGCTGCGATAAGCTACGGGTAGGTGCAAATGACCTTTGATCCGTGGATTTCCGAATGGGACAACCCAATTGGTTGAAGACCGATTATACTGCACTGCAGTAGGCTAACGCAGGGAACTGAAACATCTTAGTACCTGCAGGAAAAGAAAATAAAAAATGATTCCCCTAGTAGTGGCGAGCGAACGGGGAATAGCCCAAACCAATTATGTTACGGCATAATTGGGGTTGTAGGACCACGTTGTGGGACGAAAGTTGGTGAGTGGAATGATCTGGAAAGTTCAGTCATAGACGGTGATAACCCGGTACACGAAGCCATCTGAACCCTAGTGGTATCCTGAGTAGCGCGGAGCACGAGGAATTCTGCGTGAATCTGCCGGGACCATCCGGTAAGGCTAAATACTCCCGAGAGACCGATAGCGAACCAGTACTGTGAAGGAAAGGTGAAAAGCACTTCGAATAGAAGAGTGAAATAGTCCCTGAAACCGTGCGCCTACAAGCGGTCGGAGCAGCTTTAGCTGTGACGGCGTGCCTTTTGCATAATGAACCTACGAGTTACTTTTTCCGGCAAGGTTAAGCGTCTCAAGACGTGCAGCCGAAGCGAAAGCGAGTCTGAATAGGGCGCCATAGTCGGAAGGAGTAGACGCGAAACCAAGTGATCTACCCTTGGGCAGGTTGAAGGTTAGGTAACACTAACTGGAGGACCGAACCGATAAGCGTTGAAAAGCTTCCGGATGACCTGAGGGTGGGGGTGAAAGGCTAATCAAACTTGGAGATAGCTCGTACTCCCCGAAATGCATTTAGGTGCAGCCTTGTGAGTTACTAATGTGAGGTAGAGCGACTGATAAGATGCGAGGGCTTCACCGCCTATCAAGTCTTGATAAACTCCGAATGCGCATTAGTTCTATCACAGGAGTGAGGGCATGGGTGCTAAGGTCCATGTCCGAGAGGAGAAGAATCCAGACCATCAGCTAAGGTCCCCAAATAAACACTAAGTTGAACTAACGAAGTCAGATTGCTAAGACAGCTAGGATGTTGGCTTGGAAGCAGCCATTCATTTAAAGAGTGCGTAACAGCTCACTAGTCGAGGAGTTTGGCGTGGATAATAATCGGGCATTAAGTGTTTTACCGAAGCTATGGGATCAGTAATGATCGGTAGGGGAGCATTCCACTCTGCGTTGAAGGTGTACCGTCAGGTATGCTGGAGCGTGTGGAAAAGCAAATGTAGGTATAAGTAACGATAAAGGGGGTGAGAAACCCCCTCGCCGAAAGACTAAGGTTTCCTGATCAACGCTAATCGGATCAGGGTTAGTCGGGTCCTAAGGCTCAGCCGAACGGTGATGCCGATGGCAGAACAGGTTAATATTCCTGTACTACCTTTAAGAGTGACGTGGAGACGGAGGCGTGACAGCGCCGCGAACTGACGGAATAGTTCGTTGAAGGGTGTAGATGTTGATTGTGGCAGGCAAATCCACCGCAAGAGTCGAACCTGATAGTATGGAGCGTTCTTCTGAACAATCCAATAGTGCGTGTAAACATACTCCCAAGAAAATCCGCTAAACTTAATCTTAAAGGTACCCGTACCGTAAACGGACACACGTAGTCGGGTTGAATATACTAAGGCGCTTGAGTGAATCACGGTTAAGGAACTAGGCAAATTGACCCTGTAACTTCGGGATAAAGGGTCCCCGTCAGTGATGGCGGGGCGCAGAGAATAGGTCCAGGCAACTGTTTAACAAAAACACAGGGCTGTGCAAAATTGAAAGATCACGTATACAGCCTGACACCTGCCCGGTGCTGGAAGGTTAAGAGGAGATGTCATCGCAAGAGAAGCATTGAATTGAAGCCCCAGTAAACGGCGGCCGTAACTATAACGGTCCTAAGGTAGCGAAATTCCTTGTCGGGTAAGTTCCGACCTGCACGAATGGTGTAATGATCTGGACACTGTCTCAACCGTGAGCTCAGTGAAATTGTAGTATCGGTGAAGATGCCGATTACCCGCGATGGGACGAAAAGACCCCGTGAACCTTTACTATAGCTTAACATTGAATTTGGGTAATTGATGTGTAGGATAGGCCGGAGACTTTGAAGCAGGCACGCCAGTGTTTGTGGAGTCGCTGTTGAAATACGGCCCTTTGATTATTTGAGTTCTAACTCGCTAATGCGAGGACACTGTTTGGTGGGTAGTTTGACTGGGGTGGTCGCCTCCAAAAGTGTAACGGAGGCTTCTAAAGGTGCCCTCACGCCGATTGGTAACCGGCGGCAGAGTGTAATGGCATAAGGGCGCTTGACTGGGAGACTTACAAGTCGATCAGGTAGGAAACTAGAGCATAGTGATCCGGTGTTTCCGTATGGAAGGGACATCGCTCAAAGGATAAAAGGTACTCCGGGGATAACAGGCTGATCCCTCCCAAGAGCTCATATCGACGGAGGGGTTTGGCACCTCGATGTCGGCTCGTCACATCCTGGGGCTGGAGAAGGTCCCAAGGGTTGGGCTGTTCGCCCATTAAAGTGGCACGCGAGCTGGGTTCAGAACGTCGTGAGACAGTTCGGTCTCTATCTATCGTGGGCGTATGAAATTTGCGTGGCTCTGACACTAGTACGAGAGGACCGTGTTGGACTGACCGCTGGTTTACCAGTTGTGCCGCCAGGTGCATTGCTGGGTATCTAAGTCGGGATTGGATAAGTGCTGAAAGCATCTAAGTACGAAGCCAGCCACAAGATTAGATTTCTTAGGGTCGTCAAAGACGATGACGTTGATAGGAGGCAGGTGTAAAGGTAGTAATATCATAGCCGAGCCTTACTAATTGCCCGTTGACTTTTTTTTTCTTGCCTGTCTGTATGGTTTATATATACGTTTAGTTCGTTTAGTACTGAATTACTTTTTGTACACATGTCTACCTTCTTTAGGTGACTATAGCATCAGGGTTCCACCTCTTCCCATTCCGAACAGAGAAGTTAAGCCTGATCACGCCGATGGTACTGCGTAACAGTGGGAGAGTAGGTAGTCGCCGTTTTTTGAATCCCCTTGTATCTTACGACCGATTGAGTGGTTGTGGTGGATGCAGGGGGATTTTTTTTTGTTTTACCAGAGAGTTTTAATCTTTATTGGAACGCGTATTAGCGCAGATTTTCGCAAAAATGCGAATGTAAATCGCTGTGTGTCATCTGTGTCCCCTGTGAAACTCTGTGCCACTCTGTGGTGAACCAAAGTAAACACCGCCTGGAGAAAACTACCCGTGCGGGAAGCACAGGAAAAAGTGGTTGATAGATAAAAGGGAATAATTGTCTTTTAATATGTATTAATTGGTGTCTATCTGCATTTTATTGAATAATGACATCCAATATAATTTAATTATCAGTTAAATCGGATTAAGGCGGTTTCTGGCATTTACGTTCTACTTGTTATATTATAAAGGAAAGCACTGAAAACAATCTACAAAATTTCTGAAAATCAATAAGTAATATTATATAAAACTCTATAGTGAAACGCTATTAACTATTATATTGTATCCTTCCTAAATGAACTATTTTTAGAAGGAAACTTGATGTATAATCAATCTCTTTTTTGTGTAGGGCATATATTCATTTAAAAGAAAGATTCTTTTAGTTAAAACAAAATGGAACTGAAGTATGTTATTATTGTAGAGTTGAAATTCTTGATAATTAAAAGATGTAAATTATAGGCTTTATATCTGATTAGTTATTATTTTTGCGGCATATTTCAATTCATGATTTGAAACCTTTTTATAAAGTGTACGATGAAAACGTCTGTTAAATATCTACTAATGTTTATTCTGCTGCTGCTATCATTTAGTATGCGGGGGAATGCATTGAATATAGACGATTCTTCTGCTACTACCTGCCAGGTTTCGGAATCTGCTAAAAATGCCGCTTCTTTAGATAGTGAAGATGTTGCTTTTTATAACAGGTTACATGCATTATCAGTTTCGGATGTAGAGTTGGGTTTTAAACCAATCTCCGAGTCACACACTCCCTCCCATAATCAGCGTATGCGTCGCAGCATGGAAATCTTCGATTCTTTGAAGGATATTATGCATAAGCTGTGTCTAAGAGAGAATTTATTAGTACTTGACAAAAGTAAATCCTACCATTCTGATAAGGATCCTTATTACGCTCAATCTAGCAGCGAATACTACATCTTCGCGCTAAGACGTATCCTTATTTAATTCCTTTTTATTTATTCTGCACGTTTGCTATGCGGCTTAGAATGCTATTCTTTGCCGTAGGGCCCGGGTGCGTTGCGCTCAATTGTACCTCTGAATTTTAAATTCAATCAAATTAATAAATTCTTTAAAACAAAAAACTGATTATGGAAACTACTCAAAAAAAATCCTCGTTTAAAGGTATCAAATCTGCCGGATGGGTTATTGTATGCTGTTTTATACTGGCTATCTGCATCTATGAATTCTTGCTCGGAAACCCTGGAAACTTTGTGAACAACGACCCCAACAATCATCCATTGCCTGGAAACTTCTTAGGAACAATTTACAAAGGTGGTATTATCGTACCGGTTATTCAGACTTTATTGCTGACTGTTCTTGCTCTTAGTGTAGAACGTTATTTTGCACTTCGTTCGGCTTTCGGTAAAGGAACTTTGGTGAAATTTGTAGAAAACATTAAAGGAGCACTTTCTGCTGGTGATTTGCAAAAGGCACAGGAAATCTGTGACAAACAACGTGGCTCTGTAGCTAACGTAGTTACTGCTACTCTGAAAAAGTATGATGAAATGGAAAAAGACAATACATTGTCTAAAGACCAGAAGTTGTTGGCTATTCAGAAAGAATTGGAAGAAGCTACTGCTCTCGAATTGCCTATGATGGAACAAAACCTTCCGATTATCGGTACTATTACTACCTTAGGTACTTTGATGGGACTACTTGGTACAGTTATCGGTATGATCCGTTCATTTGCTGCTTTGGCTGCCGGTGGTAGTGCTGACTCTATGGCTTTGTCACAAGGTATTTCTGAGGCTTTGATCAATACAGCTTTTGGTATTCTTACTGGTGCATTGGCTGTTATTTCTTACAACTACTACACTAATAAGATTGATAAACTGACTTATAGCCTTGACGAAGTCGGATTCTCTATTGTGCAGACATTTGCTGCAACTCATAAATAAGCGTGCGAACCCTTTAAAAAATAAAAATCATGGGTAGAGCAAAAATTAAAAAGAAAAGTACGTTCATCGATATGACGGCGATGAGTGACGTTACTGTGTTGCTGCTTACCTTTTTTATGTTGACATCTACATTCGTAAAAAAGGAACCGGTACAAGTAACAACTCCAGCCTCAGTTTCCGAAATTAAAATTCCGGAAAGCAATATCCTTTCGATATTGGTCGATCCGGACGGAAAGATATTTATGAGTCTGGACAAACAATCGGATATGAGAGAAGTCCTGGAAAATATGGGAAAGGAATATGGAGTTACATTCACACCGGAGCAGGAACAGAAGTTTGCTATCTCTTCTACCTTTGGTGTACCAATGAAAAGCATGAAAACTTTCCTGGATTTACCAACGGATCAACAAGATGCTGTATTGAAGAATGAAGGAATTCCTTGTGATAGTATCGATAATCAGTTTAAGGCATGGGTGCGTAATGCACGTGCTGTGAATTCAGATTTGCGTATTGCTATTAAGGCAGACCAGAATACTCCATATGCTGTGATTAAGAATGTTATGAACTCGCTTCAGGATCTCAGAGAAAACAGATACAATCTGATAACCTCTCTGAAAACTACTTCTGAAAACTAAAAACGAATAAAACTATGAGTGCTGAAGTACAAGAAAGCGGTAAAAAGAAAAAAGGCAGCAAACAGAAAAAGATGACCGTACGCGTAGACTTTACGCCGATGGTAGATATGAACATGTTGCTGATTACGTTCTTTATGCTTTGTACCTCTCTGAGCAAACCTCAGACGATGGAGATAAGCATGCCGAGCAATGATAAAAATATCACAGAAGAACAACAGAGCAAAGTGAAGGCTTCACAAGCTATTACATTGTTGTTGGGAAGTGATAATAAATTATACTATTATGAAGGTGAGCCTAACTATAAGGACTATACATCGTTGAAAGAGACGAGTTATAAGCCGGATGGATTGAGGGCCATACTTCTGAAAAAGAATGCGGCTGCTGTGCGTAAAGTGAATGAACTGAAACAACAGAAGCTTGAACTAAAGATATCAGAGGACGAATTTACAAAGCAACTTTCTGAGATAAAAGGTGGAAAGGATACTCCGACAGTGATTATTAAAGCTACGGATGATGCTTCGTATATGAATCTGATTGACGCTCTCGATGAAATGCAAATTTGCAATATTGGTAAGTATGTGATAACGAACATTGCCGAAGCAGACGAATTCCTGATTAAGAATTACGACTCTAAAGGTGAGCTCTCACAAAATATTGCCGAATAATTAAGTAACACCTAAAAAGAAAAAGAACAATGGCAAAAATAGATTTGACCTCTTCAGCATGGTGTGATCTGATATTCAATGGCAAGAACAAGGCATATGGTGCCTATAAGATGCGTGAAGATTCACCCAAAAGACACAATATAGCGATGTTGTTTGTAGTAGTAGTTGCATTGATCGGATTTAGTATCCCGGCACTTATCAAACTTGCTACGCCTAAACAAAAAGAGGTAATGACTGAAGTTACTACCCTGTCACAACTGGAAGAACCGGAAGTGAAACAGGATGAAATGAAGAGAGTGGAACCGGTAGCTCCTCCGCCTCCTGCCTTAAAAAGCTCTATCAAATTTACAGCACCCGTTATCAAGAAAGATGAAGAGGTACACGAAGATGATGAAATCAAGAGTCAACAGGAATTGACGGAAACGAAAGTTGCTATCTCCATTGCCGATGTAAAGGGCAACGATGAAGCAAATGGTAAAGATATTGCTGACTTGAAGCAGGTGGTAACACAGGCTGAGCCAGAACCCGAAAAAATCTTTGATATGGTAGAACAGATGCCTACATTCCCCGGAGGAAATGCGGAGTTGATGTCTTTCCTTGCAAAGAATATTAAATATCCTACCATTGCACAGGAGAATGGAACACAAGGACGTGTAATTGTACAGTTTGTTGTGGAGAAAGATGGTTCTATTGCAGATGCACGCGTGGCACGTGGAGTAGACCCTTATCTGGACAAAGAAGCACTTCGTGTGATAAAATCCATGCCTCATTGGATTCCCGGAAAGCAAAATGGTAAACCGGTGAGGGTGAAATACACTGTTCCGGTTATGTTTAAATTACAATAATGTGATGATGAAGAGACAATTCTGGTTAATTAGTTTTTGTGTTCTGGCTGCATTGACTTCATGTAACCGAAAACCTAAAGACGGATTTACAGATACATATACGTCAGGTGTTATCTCTATTGCTGCAGATGAAAGTTTTCAGCCTATTGTGCAAGAAGAGATAGATGTGTTTGAGGGAATATATCCTTTGGCCGGAATTGTCCCTCGTTATACTACTGAGGTTGATGCTGTCAATCTTCTTCTGAAAGACAGTGTGCGTCTGGCGATAACCACCCGTACATTGACCAAAGAAGAGATGAACTCATTTCATAGCCGTAAGTTTTTCCCTCGGGAGATTAAACTGGCTACGGATGGACTGGCTCTGATTGTAAATCGTCAAAATCGGGATTCGCTGATTAGTGTACGGGATATTCGTCGGATACTAACCGGTGAGGTAACAAGTTGGAAGGATATTTATCCGGATTCACGTTTGAAAGATATCAGTGTGGTATTTGATAATCCTAATTCAAGTACAGTGCGTTTCGCAACTGATTCTATTTGTGGTGGAAAATCGCTTTCTACAACGAATGTCAAAGCTTTGCGAACCAATCAGCAAGTTATCAATTATGTGGCTCAAACACCGGATGCTATTGGAGTAATTGGTGTGAACTGGCTGGGTAACCGAAGCGATACAACTAATCTTTCTTTCCGTGATGAAGTTAGGGTGATGTCTGTCAGTGCTGAGGATATAGCTACCCCGGAAAATAGTTACAAGCCTTATCAGGCCTATTTATATTATGGAGACTATCCATTGGCACGGCCGATTTATATTTTATTGAACGATCCTCGTAGTACTTTGCCCTGGGGATTTGCTTCATTTTTGACTTCTGACAGGGGGCAGCGGATTATATTAAAGTCCGGATTAGTTCCGGCCACTCAACCAGTACGTATAGTGAGTGTAAAAGACGAATAATAACTAAAATTGATTACAATGAAACGATTTCAATTATTTTTAGCAGGGGCATTTATAGCAACCGGTTCTCTTTTTGCGCAATCGGGAGATGCCGAATGGCAAGCTGGATTTGCCAAAATGAAAACTCTTATTCAGACCGATCTGAACCAGGCTTCGGAACAGGCTGATCAATTATTGAAAGGAAAAAATAAAAAGAATCCGGAATTAGTGATAACTGTAGCACATGCATTTCTGGATGCCGGAAAACTACCTGAAGCAGAAGAATATCTGACTTTGGCAAAGAAAATAGATAGAAAATCTGCTGATGTTTCTGTTCTGGAGGGAGACATTGCTTTTGCCCGGAAAGATGCCGGTACCGCTTGCCAGATGTATGAACAAGCTATCTATTTTAATCCGAAGAGTGAACAGGCCTATTTAAAACTGGCCGATATATACAAAGGAGCTAATCCACAACAGGCTATTGAGAAACTGGAACAGCTGAAAGCGGTTGATCCTTCAAGTGTACAGGCTGACAAAAAGCTGGCTGAAGTATACTATATGAACAATCGCTTTGATAAGGCTGCAGAAGCATATGCCCGTTTTATAGATACTCCTGAAGCTACGGAGAATGATTTAGTGAAGTATGCATTTGCTCTTTTCCTGAATCATAAATTTGATAAGTCTTTGGAGATAGCCAATAAGGGATTGCAGCGGAATGCCCGTCATGCTGCTTTTAATCGCTTGGCGATGTATAACTATACGGATATGAAACGTTATGACGAAGCTAAGAAAGCAGCCGATGCCTTCTTTGGTGCTTCTGATAATGCTGATTATTCTTATTTGGACTATATGTATTACGGACATTTGCTCAATGCTATAAAAATGTATGATGAAGCTGTCATACAATATCAGAAAGCTATCGAACTGGATGCAACGAAAACTGATTTATGGCGTGAAATTTCTAACGCTTATGAGCAGAAGAACGATTATACGAAGGCTATTGATGCCTATCAAAAGTACTATAAGTCACTATCTGCTGATAAACAGACTTCTGACTTACAGTTCCAGATAGGAAAACTTTATTACGGAAAAGGTACGCAAAGTGATACCTTGACCGTTAGTCTTGATGAACGCAAGGCTGCCCTTGTTTCAGCTGATTCTGTTTTTGCAGTGATAGCTCAGGCTGCTCCGGATAGTTATTTGGGTAACTTTTGGCGTGCACGTGCTAATTCTGCGTTGGACCCGGAAACAACGCAAGGTCTGGCTAAACCTTATTATGAAGAGGTGGCTACATTGCTGGAAAGCAAAAATGACCCGCATTACAATTCCGCGCTTATCGAGTGTTACAGTTATCTGGGATACTATTATTTGGTAGCTAATAAGCTGCCTGAATCCAAAGATTACTGGAACAAAATTTTGGCTATAGACCCCGCTAATGCTACCGCAAAAAGGGCATTGGATGGCATCAAATAGTAATAATTTTAGTTGTTTGTCGTGTGGGAGGAGTGGAGAGTGATCTTAGCTCCTCTCTTTTTTTGTTTTAACTTTGATGAACTTATAAATCTGGTATATATTTTTTGTAAATGTATATATAATTTCTGACTTAACCTCTCGGGCTAAGAAGATAATTGGTTACTATACAGAGATGTAATGAAGAATTGTTTTATAGTATATTCTACTATAAAATTCTGGTAAAAAGACACAAAAGAATTATGGATAAATAAAAACACTTGTATAGTTGCTTGATTTTCCATTTAGTTTTTATAGTTTTGTGTGATTGAACTTTGGAAACATTATATTTGAACTGTAATATAATATGCAAATAACTGATGAGAGTAGTGCGGTAAAATGGCAAGAATTCTTGCAGGGAGATGAGAATGCGTACTCATGGCTTTATAAAACGTATATACAATTATTATATAGTTATGGCCTGCATTTTACAATGGATGGTGAACTCATTAAAGATTGTATCCAAGAGGTTTTTACAAAGATATATAAAAACAGAAAAACACTTTTACTGCCCGATAATGTAAGGCTTTATTTACTTATTGCATTAAAAAATTGTTTGTTAAATGCGTTAAATAAACAATACAGATATACTGATCTGGAATCTATTCCTTTTATCTTGAGTGAAACGGTAGAAGATGAATTTTTATCTACTGAAGCCAGTAAATTACAAAAAGAAGAAGTAGAAAACATTCTTTCTATTTTAACTCCGAGACAGAGAGAAATTATGTATTATCGTTTTGTTGAGGAGATGGATTTTGATCAGATTTGTAAGATCATGGATTTAAATTATAATTCTGCGCACAATCTGATTCAACGCGCATTGAAAAAGGTAAGAGATAATTATGATTCTATATTATTCTATCTATTCATCTTAAGTTATTTCTCCAAGAATCCAGGGCTCTGATTTATTTATTTCTTGACTTGAGCTGGTTGGCTAAATAAAAGGTATATAGTGTTATTCCTTGCTTATGGTCTCTACTTCCTTATTTAAAACAATCTATTTACGATTAGACGATTTACGATGTACGATTGGGATTACTCTGTCTCTAATAGCACTGAAACAGGCTTTTAAAGGGTAACTTCAATCGTACATCGTAAATCGTCTAATCGTAAATAGATTCATATCCGTATAAAATTGAATATAATCATACCTCATACTCATCCCTTCCCTCTTTTTTTATGTTATTGTGAAGCTGTATTTTTAAGTGCGAACAAATTTTTTCATATTTTTTTTCTAAAAAGTGAGTAATTAATGAGTTTACGTTTGTCCCTATAGTATAAATAAGTCAAAATGGATAAAAATTACAATACATATAAGGCTGACCAACTTTTGGATGATGACTACTTTTTAATGTCAGAACAACATCCTACGCCAGAAACCAGGAAATTTTGGAAAGCGCAACAAAAACGTTTCCCGGAATTGACTCATGAGATAGAATTGGCACGAAAAGTAATGAGTGCTTTCAAAAAAGAAACTACTGAAGTTCTTTCGGAAGAGGATGTAGATATACTTTGGAACCGCATACAGAAAGTAAACAGACAACAGGATAAGAGAAAGACGTTCTCTATGATTGCCAGATGGTCTGTAGCAGCTTGTTTTGCTATTGTAATAGCAGGAGGATGGCTGGTGGTTAAGCATCATACAGAATCGGATAAATTTATGTCCGTTGTTGCCGCTTTACCGCAACCGGATAAGACTGCTACTGATGTACAGCTGATATTGTCAGAAGATAAAGAGATTGTTATCGATACGAAAAAATCTCATATTTTGTATGATAAAGATGGGCAGATACGTGTCGAGACAGAAAAATCGACAGAGGTAATGGAGGATAATGATGATGTGAGTTATAATCAGCTGGTAGTTCCACTTGGAAAAAGTTCGTCTATTACTTTCACTGACGGAACTAAAATTTGGGTCAATGCCGGAACGAGGGTTGTATACCCTGCTGTTTTTGCACAGCGACAGCGTGAGATTTATGTAGAGGGAGAAGCCTATTTGGAAGTTGAACCGGATAAAACAAGACCTTTTATAGTTAAAACGGGTGGTATGCAAGTCAGAGTTTTAGGAACTAAATTTAATGTAAATGCTTATGCTGACGACGTTGTAAAAGAAGTGGCGCTTGTGAGTGGTAAAGTGGAAGTTCTGACTGATAAAAAAGAGGGAGTACTACTTAAACCGAATCAATTGCTTTCTTACAATAATGATCAAATAAAGGTGAAAAATGTTGATGCTACACGGTATACGTCGTGGAAAGATGGACTCTATCAGTATTATCATGAATATCTAAATAAGGTTTTCAAGAATTTATCCAGATACTATGGTAGAGAGATAATATGCGGAGAAGGAGTAGCCGCTCTTACTTGCTCCGGAAAACTGGATCTGAAAAATGAGCTTTCTGACGTGCTTGATGTCTTAAAAAGGGCGGCACCGATTGAGGTGTACGAAACAGATGAGAAGATATATATTAATGTTAAACCCTAAAAAACAAATGGATAGAATGAAAGACGACTCGTAAAACATGATCACAAAAAAAAGCCAGATAATATGGCGAATTATCCGGCCCTGTTTTTTTAACTAAATTTACACACACACAAATGTGTTAACTTAAAATCATTCAAATGTATGAAAAATATAGATACGTTTGACCTTTCTAAGGTCGAACAGGTACGATTTTTACAAATATTGAAGGTTTCAATACTCTTTTTAATACTTAGTTGGAACCCGGTTTTCGCTTCTACTTTCCCGGCTCAGACGCTTATTACTATCGAAGCAAAAAGTAAAGCTGTCAAAGAAATCTTTAACGACATAGAAAAACAGAGTGAATTTATTGTTTTCTTCTTAGATCAAAACATAGATGTTGATAGAAAGGTTAGTCTCTCAGCAAAGAAGCAAACGGTTAATAAGATTCTGGATCAGATGTTTAAAGGGACAGATGTTTCTTATTCTATTGTGGGAAGGCAAATTGTAATCTCTAAAGTTGCCAATAAAACATCTACAGCTCAACAGAGTAAAAAGTGGACATTAAAAGGATTGCTGACTGATGCCGATGGTAATCCGATTGTAGGAGCTTCTGTAATGCTGAAGGGTACTTCGACCGGAGTTTTATCTGATGTAAATGGTTATTATGCTATTGAAGTAGAAAACGGACAGACATTGGAATATCGGTTTATCGGATTTGATACGGAAGAGAAAGTCGTGAAGGCTGGTATGAATGGTAATCTACGCATGCGGGAGTCCAGTGTAAATCTGGATGATGTGGTTGTGATAGGCTATGGTCAGCAAAAAAAAGAGAGTGTGGTTGCCTCTATTAATTCCATAGGTCCGGCTGAACTTTCTATGCCACAACGCAATCTTAGAAATAATATTGCGGGTCAGGTAGCTGGTATTATAGCTATCCAGCGGAGTGGAGAACCCGGTAATGATAGTGCCGAATTCTGGATCCGCGGTCAAAGTTCGTATGCAGGAGGTACTTCTCCATTGGTTCTGGTAGATGGAGTTCCCCGTTCGATGGATGATATCGATGTGGATGAAATAGAAACATTTTCAGTATTAAAGGATGCGGCTGCTACGGCCGTGTACGGTTCGGAAGGAGCCAATGGTGTCGTATTGATAACATCTAAACGAGGAAAAGCACAAAAAACAAATATTAGTTTCAGGGCACAATACAGTGTGGTTACACCTACAAGAATGCCTGAATTATTGCCTTCGTATGACTACCTGTCACTCTATAATGAAGGGCAATGGAATGAGGCCGGTAATCCGGATTGGGATAAATTCAACAGGACTTACTCGGATGAGATATTAGAGAAATATCGCACAGGAGCAGATCCTGACTTGTATCCCAATGTGAATTGGATGGATCTGCTGTCTAACAACACACACAATCAACGCTATACATTGAATTTCAGAGGTGGATCTGAAAAAGCTAAGTTTTTTATATCAGGAGCTTACTACAATGAAACCGGTATATTCAAATCCAATCCGATTGAAAAATATGATGCCAATATTGGCCTTGATCGCTATAATTTGCGTACCAATGTGGATATGGATATTACATCGACTACCAAAATATCGGTAGATCTTAGCGGGCAGTATAAGACAAAAAATAATCCGGGAAACACTTCGGATGCTATTTTTGATATGATTACTCAGTTCCCGACGCATTACATTCCGATGTATTATTCTGACGGTAGTATTTCAGAACACTATACATTTGACCCGAGTACCCGTTCTAATCCGTATAACATGCTGAACCATTACGGATATACCAAGAGTTGGAGTATGAATGTCCAGTCTAAAGTCACTTTAGATCAAAAGCTGGATATAATAACAAAAGGACTGTCCTGGAAAGGAAGTGTCAGTTTTGATGCATCGGCTTATTCTATTATTAAGCGTGAGAAATCTCCGAATTCATATTATGCAACCGGACGCGACGAAGAAGGGAATCTGATAAAGACAGAGATTAAGCAAGGTAGTGCATTGGGCAATCCGGCCTATTCAAGTTCAGGTGGTGAGAAGAAAATCTATATTGAAACTTCTTTGAATTATAAAAGACTTTTTAAAGAAAAACATGATGTTTCAGGTATTTTGCTGTATATGCAGAAAGAAAGTCAGAATCAAAATGTTTCGGGTATACAGTTACTTCCGTACAGAAAGCAGAGTGTGGTAGCCAGAGCTGCTTATGGTTATGACAATCGTTATATGCTGGAAGGTAGCTTCGGTGCAACCGGTAGTGAAAACTTTGCATCAGGACACCGTTGGGGAATTTTTCCGGCAGTTGGTGCGGCATGGTATGTTAGCCATGAAAAGTTTATGGAACCTTTGGAAAATATCTTAAGCAAACTAAAGCTGAGAGCTTCCTTCGGTATTACCGGTAATGATGAGATTGGTTCGAGTTCTCGTTTTCCTTATAGAGAATCACTTTCAACAGGAGGTACCGGATACAATATGGGACTTACACCGGGTGTGAATGGTGGTGTAACCGGAGGTAGCGGTGCCGGAATCATTGAACAGGATTTTGCGACTCCTAATCTGACTTGGGAACGTGAACGCAAAATAAATATTGGTGCCGATCTGGGATTTTTCAAAGGTAGTGTTGACTTGATTGTGGACTGGTTTGCCAATCGTCGTAATAATATTCTGCTACGTCGTAAAACAATTCCTTCGGTTGCCGGATTTCGTAATAGTCCCTGGCAGAATTTTGGAGTTACCACCAATAAAGGTATTGATGCAAGTTTAGTCTTTAAACAGCAGATTGGGAAGGTCTTTATGTCAGTGAGAGGAAATCTTACTTATGCTAAAAACAAAGTAGAAGAGTATGATGAAGTGCCTCAGGTTTATCAGTATCAGGCTTATACAGGGCAGTCTATCGGACAGCCGTTGGTATACGTAGCCGAAGGTTTATATACTCCCGATGATTTTGATATTGTAGAAAATGCAAATGGAAGTAAGACTTATACATTAAAAGATGGTATGCCCAATCCGGGTACTCAGGTTGCTCCGGGTGATATCAAATATAAAGATTTGAATGGAGATAAGAAAATCGATTCTTTGGATAAGACGTATGAAAATGGTTTGTATCCTGAAGATCCCAGATTGGTTTATGGATTCGGATTGAATCTGGAGTGGAAAGGCTTCTTCGCCGGAGTGTTCTTCCAGGGGGTAGGGCAAACTTCTGTTAACCTTTTGGCTTCGGCCGGTAACTTTATGCCGTTCCATAATGGAGTAGATGCTTCTTCTGCCCGTATGGAGGCTTTGAACCGTTGGCAGAATGATGATCCTTACAATCAGAATGTTTTATTCCCACGCGTACATGCTACTAAATTTGATAATAATACTTACGGGAGTACATGGTGGTATCGTAACGGTAGCTTTTTGCGATTGAAAAATGTAGAGTTTGGCTATCAGTTCAATAAGCAGATGTTGCGTAAAATCAGTATGCAGAATCTGAGAATTTATGTTCAGGGAACTAATCTGGCAGTTTGGGACAATATAAAATACTGGGATCCTGAACTGGGTGGTTCTAATTCCGGATCAAAATATCCGATATGCGGAACATGGACAATGGGACTTGAAGTTACATTTTAAAAATTGAATATTATGAAAAAAGTTAAGAAATTCGTATATACTGCACTTATTGCCAGTGGAATGCTGGGAAACTTTGTGTCATGTGATTATTTGGATGTATCCAAAGAATTGGCTGAGAATCTGACATTGGATCAGGTTTTCGATAATCCTGGTTATACAAAACGTTGGCAGGCTAATATCTATAACTGTATCCCTGATTATTCAGAAATGGGAAAGGGAGCTACTACTGGTTTTACAGGTATCTGGAGTTTGATGTCGGGGCAGGTTGTAGCGAATACAACAGCTGTCGGAACTCAGATGATTACGGGTTTTAACTCATCAAATGCTTCGTTCCACCGTTGGGCGACGCTATATAGATATATACGGCAAGGATTTATCTTTCTGGATAATGCCAAAGACCATATGGGATCGGAGCAGGATGCATCATATATCAGTGAAAAGGATATGAATCGCTTGAAAGCGGAAACTAAATTCCTGATCGCATACAGCTATTTCTCTCTTTTTGAACTCTATGGTCCTGTTCCTTTGATTTCGGAAACAGAAGATCCTGAAAATAAATCAATAGATTATCCGAGAGCTTCTGTGGATGAAATTGTAAATTACATTGATAATCTGCTGAAAGAGGTAATTGACTCTAATGCATTGCCCGAAACATTATTTAAAGGAGATCCTTCCGCGGGCTTCGACTATGACCATAATAACGATAGATATAATTTGAAGGAAATAATCCGTCCGACCAAAGTTACCGCATTGGCATTACGTGCTAAATTATGGGTTTATGCAGCTTCTCCTCTTTTTAATGGAGGATACAAGGAAGCATTGCAGGTGACTAATAAAGACGGTAAACGTCTGTTCCCGGATGAAGATCGGTCAAAATGGAATACTGCAAAGTCACGTTTGGAGGATTTGTTCACATTTGCTGAAGGTAAAGGACACAAATTGTATTATGCTAAACCCGGAAGCAATGGTCTGCCCGATCCTAATCTGTCAGTATATGAACTGTTCCAATATTATAATGATGAAATTCTTTGGGCTAACGGTAATAATAGCTATCGAATTGTAGGAAACGATATGGAACGGCGTACTTGCCCGCGTGGAGCAAATGGTTTTTGTAATATCGGTCTGTATCAGGAAGGAGTGGATGCGTTTTTTACTAAAAATGGTTTGACTATCAATGAAGATCCTGAATATAAAGAAGATGGTTTTGCTGATTTGGTAAATAGATGTAGTTCAACTTCGCATAAAGATAAGCATATCTTCAAGATGTATCACAACCGTGAACCTCGTTTCTATAATACGGTCACTTATGAAGGAAGAAGCTGGCATTTGCCTATTTCCGGAAAAGCTGAATATGGTTCATATTTCAGTAAGGGAGGTGATTCGGATAACAGTTCACAGGATCATCCGAAAGCGGGATACTTACTCTATAAGTTTAAAAATCGTTTGTTGTTGGATACCGGCGATAATGTAAAGACATGGGCCCGTCCCTGGATCTTATTCCGCCTGGCCGATTTCTATCTTTATTATGCAGAAGTTTGTAATGAGATCAATCCTTCCGATCCTAAGGTAATAGAATATCTGGATAAAATCAGAGATAGAGCTGGTATACCCGGATATCAGGAACTCAAAGAAAATGGAATTAAAGATATTGTTGGAGATTATGAGGCTCAGAAACTTGCTATCCGTCGCGAACGTATGGTAGAACTTTTTGCCGAAGGGAATCACTACTTTGATACGCATCGTTGGATGAGTTGCCTGGATGATAATGGAGAAGATCAGCCACATATTCGTACAGGAATGGATCTGAACTCACCTGCTGCCAAATTTAATTCCAGTAAAATACCAACTACATTCTATGATGCAATAGGTGAAGGATCCTACTACAATAGAGTTGTTGTGGAAAAACGTGTGTGGAATAAGGAGATGCTGTTGTATCCGGTACCTTATAATGAAATACAAAAGAGTAAATTGCTTGTACAAAACCCATTGTGGAACTAAAAAATGATATTATAAAATGAAGAAATATATAGTTGTTATCCTATCGTTACTGAGCTTTTTGAATGTTTCTGTTTTTGCAGCCGGTGATGTGCCTTATACTAAAGCTGAGATTAAATCATTGATGAAAAAAGTGGCAGACTGGCAGTTGGCTCATCAGAAAGAGGTGAAACATCATCCTATGGACTGGACAAACGCTACTTTATATATCGGGATGGTGAAATGGGCAGAACTGGCTGATAAGGTTGATAAAGATGAAACATACTACAAATGGCTGGTAGATATTGGTAACAGGTATTCATGGAAAGCCAATAAACGGATGTATCATGCGGACGATTTGGCTGTTTGCCAGATGTTCATAGATGTCTATAAAAGATACAAGGACAAGTCGATGTTGCAGCCTACCATTGAACGTATTGATTGGATACTTGAACGTCCTTCTAAAGGCTCTTTGATAATAGACTATTCCAATCAGACTACTTTGGAACGTTGGAGTTGGTGTGATGCTTTGTTTATGGCTCCTCCTATCTTCACCCGGTTATATAAAGAGACGGGTAATAAGAAATACCTGGAATTTGTAGATAAGGAATATAAAGCTTCTACTATTTTCTTGTATGATTTGGAAGAGAGAATGTTCTTCCGTGACAGTCGTTATTTCTATCAGCGTGAAGCAAATGGCAAGAAAGTTTTTTGGGGACGAGGAAACGGTTGGGTACTTGGAGGACTGACCGAAATGTTACAAGATCTGCCTAAAAAGAATAGTTATCGTACATTTTATGAAGATCTCTTTGTTGAGATGTGCAACCGTATGGTAGAAATTCAGCAGCCGGACGGATTATGGCATGCCAGTTTGTTGGATCCGGAGACTTATGCTGTACCTGAAACCAGTTGTTCCAGTTTCATTATATATGCGTTGGCATATGGTATCAATGAAGGGTTGTTAGACAAGGCTACTTATTTGCCTGCATTGTTGAAAGCCTGGAAAGCTACATTGGGGACAATTGATAATGAAGGTAAACTGGGATATGTACAGCCGATTGGGGCCGACCCGAAGAAAGTAACAAAAGATATGACTGAAGTATATGGCGTTGGTGCTTTCCTGATGGCGGGAACTGAATTATACAAAATGGCTAAGTAATTTATCGGTTATTAGGGTTGCTTTGAAATGGGCATTGTCTGTTTGGGGCAACCCTTTAATACTTAGAATATTATGAAAAAACAAATAACTCTTATCAGATTTACTGTTTTATTATTCTCAAACCGGCTTTTTGCATCGGAAACCTGGGATATTTTAGATAAATCAATGGTTTCCTGGAAAATGAACGGAGGGGGATAATAAAATATGATCATTCCTCCAGCAAAGAGCTACTATTGAGATTTTTGCTATTACAGGTTTGTATATCGGATATATAGATATATAAAAGCAGATGGCAGGATACTAAAAACGTTTCAAGATCATTTTAAAGTAACAGAAATTAATAATGAATAAAAGCATGAGAAAATTTTTAATTGTAATCTTACTTTTTGCAATCGGATTTCCTTCCTATGCCCAAAATGAAAAAACATTCCGGCAGTGGGGTGAAGAGTCTCTGAAGGTGATCGATCTTTATTTGAAGTCGAATAGAGGGACCTTCCTGTACGCTGAAAAATCAACGAGTCCGGCAGCTGCATTTGTATGGCCTACTGGTATTCAGCTTAAGGCGTTGATTTATGCCGACCGGATGGATGATGCTAAAAAATTGCTTGATAATGTGAATAAGTATTATTACGTAGCCTATAATGGTTATTATGCTTATGATGCCAGTTATAATGGTAAAGGTGGAAGCCGCTATTATGATGACAACGCATGGATGGTTAAGGACTTGTTGGATATGTATGCTGTTACAAAGAATGAAGATTATCTGACAAGAGCTAAAACGGTTTTAAAATTCTGTATGAGTGGTGAATTACCTACAGGAGGCATTCTGTTCAATGAAAATCCGAATCATGAAAAAGCAGGAAAATGGTCGGTTTGTGCAACGGCTCCGACTATTGTTTGCTGTCTGCGGCTTTATCAGATTACAAATCTACAGAAATACTTGAATGATGCTCTGCGGCTGTATCAATTTTTGAAAAATGATGCGGGTTGGGGCATTGGAGCCGGATACCGGGGATATGAAAATGCCGTTGTTATGCAGGCTTCCATGCTTTTGTATACCATAACAAAAGAGGAACAATATCTGGAAGATGCTTATCGGTTGGCTTACGGTATGGAATCTCACTACATTGACTGGGCCACACATCGTTTGAATGAAACCGGACAATGGGGAGCTCACGATATGGCAGATGCTTATGTAGAACTTTATAAGATAGATCATAATCCAAGATGGCTTAACCTTGTTGCAGGTTATGCAATCTATTTGCATGATAATTGTAAAGACGAACTCGGGTTTTATCCGGAATACTGGAATGATCTGACTCCTTCGCAGGAAAGCAGGCAACAGCTATTATATCAGTCTTCGGCAGCATCTACCTTCCTCAAATTAGCATCTGTATCTTTTGAGGCAGAACCAGTTACTACGCCTGTTGCTATATTCCAGAATGTGAATTATAATCAGGGAAAACTCAATAACCAGTACAGTGTAGGATTGGAGGTTGGGGAATATACGCAAGATGATTTATGGCGTTTAGGGTTGACCGATAATAAGATGAATTTTAAAGCTCGGATCTCTTCCATTGAGATAGCTGATGGCTATAAAGTGACTATCTATAAAGAAGGAGATTTTACGGGCGACTCTCGATTGCTGTATAAGTCTTCACCTGATTTACAAGGTTGGAGCAATGTGAAGTCTTTAGTGGTTGCTCGTGTCAATGATACAGGCATTCATTCTAATAATTCGTCTTCGTCATTAAAGGTACATCCGCAACAAACTTCAGATTTTGTCTGTATAGAGAATCTTTCGGAAGATACGTGTATTAAAGTTCTGGATATGAATGGGAACACCATTTTTCGGACCAATGTATCGGACGAACAGTATGTGTTGAATATGACCCCATTTTCTCAAGGGATGTATCTGGTAGTGATAAGTTCACAAGGTCAGAGTCAATCGGTAAAAGTTTTGAAATATTAGTTGAGTTAATCTTACATATTATGAACATTAAAAATTAAAAGTTATGAAAACAAAATTATCTTTTTTTCTTCTAGCAATTAGTCTTTGTATGAGTGCATTGGCAGCGGATGTTCCCGCCCAGTTATTTATGCGTGGCACAGCATTGGCAGAGTCGTCAACACCTTTAATTATGAAAAGAATTAATAAGGATTTTCCTGATTTCTATAATGGTGCGGGTGAGATCAGCAATACTTTTGAACTGTTTACAGCATTAAAAAGCGGTAATTATGAATTTGCTGCATCGGAAAGTGGAGCAGCTATTATTTCTTCTACAACAATAACGGTTGATAAAGAAGGGTTGGTACCTTATAGAATTCGGGTGAATTTTGATGAAAGTACTCCGGAAGTAACTGTTTCCGAGGTGGAAGAGATGATTATATGGGCACCTTCCAAAAAATTTGTTGTAGCTAATCTTGATTACATGGGTAATTCTTCATTTATAATCAGAGGTCTTGAATATAGCAAGGATACCTGGGGAGATCCAAGATATCGTTTCAGAGTTTATACCGCTGATGGTGATATAAAAACTTATGCGTATAAAAAAGGAAACTTAACCGGGCCGGATGATGATAGTAATGAAACAGGATATTTTGATTTGTATCAAACAACGGCTGAAGGTCAGTGGGATGAAACAATAGATGGAGTAAAGTATCAGGGTGCCGAATTCAAATTATCAAAGAAACGCAGAGGAGAAGGATTCACATTGGCTCCATTTGACGTGAAGGTAGTTTTTGATCCGGTAAATAACTATACACACGTTATCAGTGATTATGATCCGACAGGTATTGTTAGTGCAAATGCTGTGTCCAAAGGGGAGGTATATCCGACTGCTATCAATGATCAGGTTACTATAGCTGTAGAAAAAAGAGCTTTTGCTGTTGATTTCATTTCAGCAACAGGCATAACAGTGTTGCAGGCTAAATCTGCTGACAACACTTTGACACTTAATAATATCAGTCTGCCTAAAGGTGTTTATCTGGTGAAGATTGTTCAGGATAACAATGTTTTATCAGTGAAACGTGTAATTAAATTGTAAAGGAAGAAAAGGGGGGAGGTATGTCTATTCATAGGCTTTCCCCTTTTTGTTTTTTCGCTTTGTTAGTAATATACTCAACTATAATTCATATGAAACAATCTGTTAAAACAAATTTAATATTTCTATATGCTCTTATAGGGATATTTCAGGTGGCATTTTCACAAAACGGTACATATTCAAAGAGATACTACAAACAGCAGAAAGTGACTTTTAATAGGCCCAATGGAGCGTATACCAATGCATTGCTTGTCGAGGATTTTGGAAACGGAAGTTACTATACGGATCGTGACCATGCCGCAATTGTAGACGGAACTTATCAGATTAAGTTTAAGAAAGGATGTAAAGTCGGTGGTACAGGTGCAGCTGTTATTGTCAGTACTCCAAAGTTGACGCAATATACTATGGAGTACCTTATTAAATATGATGAAAATTTTGAATCCGGTCTTCATGGCAAACAATTTGGTTTTAATTTAGGAGTAGGATATTCAGGAGGAGCTTCTGATAAAGCAGTACAAAATGGTGATGGTGGAAGTGTCCGTCTCCAATTTGATGCACTCGATGATTGTATATCCAATCAATTGTATGTTTATTATTCTGATATGACAACAGAATACGGTTGTAACCCCGGAGATCAGAAGTATACGATGAAACGGGGAGTATGGAATAAAATAAAACTGACTGTTACGATGGAAACCTCTTATGAAGCTAAAGATGCTCGTATCGAGGTGTGGTGCAATGATGAAAAGAAGATAGATGTGACCG
The DNA here is from genome assembly GCF_034654355.2 of Bacteroides mucinivorans. Taxonomy (NCBI): domain Bacteria; kingdom Pseudomonadati; phylum Bacteroidota; class Bacteroidia; order Bacteroidales; family Bacteroidaceae; genus Bacteroides; species Bacteroides mucinivorans. Next base: position 848,299 of record NZ_CP178179.1, read on the forward strand.
GACTTTCTCTTGTTCGTAAAGACGATCATCGTTTGATAACAGGTATCTGTTTTGAGTCATTCCCCGGTGGAGGTGGTATCTATCCTACACATGATAACTATCTCTATCTGGATGATATGACCTGGTATCCGGGTAGTGATAATGAAGCATTTAAGAGTGTTCCGGATGAGTTGTACATGAAAGGAACTGCATTGGCAGAATCTGTTTCTCCATTGAAAATGAAGAGAATTGTAGAAGGTTTTCCAGAAAGTTATAACGGAAATCTGGTTACCGGTAATACTTATGAGCTGATAACTGCTCTGAAAACCGGAAGTTATTCGTTCTCTGTTTCTGAGAGTGGAGAAGGTTTGATTCAATCGCAGGACATTACAGTGGAGAATGCGGAAAAAAATCCGGTACCTTATCGTATCCGGGTAAATTTCGATAATGATATTCCGCAGGTTACAGTGGAAAAAATTACGGGGGCTATAGTCTTTGCCCCCTTCAAAAAGAAAGTGATAGCCAATCTGGACTATATCGGAAACTCTGTTTTTGAAGTGAGGAATATTCAATATGATGCATCTTCATGGGGAGATCCGAGGTATCGGATAAGGCTCTGTCTGGAAGATGGCTCTGTGGTTACTTACGGATATCTGAAAGGCAGTATATCGGCTCCGAATGATGACAGTAATGCGTCGGGGTATTTTGAACTTTATCCAACGACCAATATTGATGACTGGCACGAAACGATTGATGGAACAAGATACACAGGAAATGAATTCAAACTATCTTTCAAAAGAAGAGGAGAGGGTTTTGATCTGGCACCCTTTGATATGAAAGTGATTTTTAATTCTATCGGAAGTTATTATCATGTTATAAGTGATTATGTAGAGCCTCCTGTGGGAATTACCGAAAACCAGAAAGGGGGAATCGGCATTTATCCTACATTTTTCAATCAATATATTATGATTGAGGGGACTGAGCGTGGTATGCTGGTTGAAATGTATGCCATAGATGGCAGTAAAGTGCTTCAGACGAAGACCGATGCTCCTGTTTGTAAATTAGAGAATCTGAACATACCCGATGGTGTTTATATTTTGAAGCTTTCAACCCGGGATAACATAACGGAGACCCGGCGTGTGATTAAGTATTAAACTTGATTCTTGAAATTAGTCCTATTCAGAAATTATCTAAAATTGATTATTTATGCAGTCTTTCTTCTCAAAAGGTAACAACAATAGTAGCATTTCTTCACTCCTGATAAAAACAAGAATATGCTGGTTCCTTTCTTTTATCATAATAACTCATACGGCATTATGCCGGAATTCCGATCACCCGGTTAACGTTTTTACAGTAGATTCGCCCGATTATACGCATAGCCCTTACACCGGAATGACGCGGAAGCATTGGATAGATGCTGCAAAATATATGCTTGAAGGAGCTTTCAGCTATATTCATAGCATGGATGATGCCATGAAGTTTCCAAAACAGGAAGGTAAGAGTTATCCCAATAGAGAAGAACAGATACCGACAGAAAAGCTGGAAGGGCTTTGCCGTACATTGTACATTGCTGCTCCTTTGTTGAAAGAGAACCCGGATTTAGCCTTGAACAATATAAAGGTGGCTGACTATTACAGGCAACAACTTATTAACATTATAACTCCGGGACATCCGGGTTTTATTTCTCCCCGTACAAAGAACGGTATCTCTCAAAATCTTGTAGAGTTCGGAGCTTTGTCTATTTCTTTGTTCTCGATTCCCGAAATTTTATGGGATCCTTTAACTAAACAGCAAAAAGATGCATTGGCACATACTATGCTGAGCTACGCTGATGGTCCTACAGTTCCTTCCAACTGGCGCTTTTTCAATTTGTTTGTATTTAGTTTCTTTAAAAGCGTGGGATATGAAGTGAATGAACCGCTGATGAAGAAGTTTCTGGACCTCTCTTTTGCCGATTATAGAGGCGAGGGATGGTATATTGACAATTCATCTTATGATTATTATAGTATGTGGGCTTATCAAATGTATGGCATTCTTTGGAGTGAATACTTTGGGAAAAAGTATTATCCGGAGTACGCAGAACGTTTTAAAGCCAATTTTAAGGAGATGCTAAACAATTATCCGTTAATGTTTGGTCGTGACGGGCAGATGATAATGTGGGGACGCAGTATTACTTATCGCTTTGCAGCTATTTCCCCGTTTCCATTGGCGGGTTATTTGAATGATACTTCCGTTAATTATGGATTCTTGCGGAGAATTGCATCCGGAACTTTATTGCAATTCCTTCAAAATCTTGATCTATTGAAAGATAGAGTGCCCACATTGGGTTTCTATGGTGCTTTTGAACCGGCTGTTCAAGGGTATAGTTGCCGGGGCAGTGTATATTGGATGGGTAAAGCTTTTCTGAGTTTGTTACTGCCGGAGTCTAATATCTTTTGGTCAGCAAAAGAAGATGAAGGTATCTGGAAAATGGAATATAAGAAAGGAGCTGTTAAAAATACGTTCCAGAATGGATCTAAGATTCTTATAACTAACTATTTTGAAAGTGGAATTACTGAGATTCGTACTTCAACCAGAATGCCTGCCAATGCAAGGGAAGATTGGCGTTTCTCAGAAAACTATAACCGCTTAGCCTATAACAGCGCATTTCCCTGGATGGCAGATGGTAAACAGGGGGAAGTTGCTATGAATTATACAATCAAGAAAGGAGACGGAGTTTGGAAAGCGTTGTCTATGTATACTTTCGATCATTTCGACCAGGATATCTATTATCGGAATGCGACGCTGAGGGATGATGTTGATGTGAAATTTCAACTGGCCGATATTATACTGCCCAATGGTGTTTTACGTGTTGATAAAGCTATATCAGCGACTCCGGTCGAAGTACACTTGGGACATTACTCGCTTCCTTGTCTTGATTCTAAAATAAAAGAGAGAACAATTAAAAAGCAGGGGCATACAGCTTATGCGATAGATAATGGGAAGTTTCAATTGACAATGGTACCTTTGAATGGATGGGAAGATGTAAGAGTAGAAAATACCAGTGGATTGCATCCCGAAACGAAACAAAGTGCCGTACTTAATGCAGAAGACCACTTTACCGGTGAAAAGATCTTTATTACGCTTCTATTATGGAATAAAACGGGGAACAAACTGGCAGATAAACAACTTTTCCCTGTGAAGGATATTCTTGTCTCAAAAGATAAAAAGAGTGTCACGGTTTGGTTGAACGATGGGACTCAAAAGAAAGTTAAGTGGTAATGGAGTATTAATGATAAAAAGAGAGAGAAAAAAAGATGTTTAAAAAATGCACATTAATAGCAATAGTTACTCTGTTATTTCTTAGTCAAATGGCTGTTTCACAGTCTTCCTTGCCTGAGAAAGCTGAAATCGTAAAAACAGGAAAACTGGTTAATGATTGTTGGATAAAAAATCATTCGCAGTGGGGAAATAATGACTGGGCAAGAGCTGTTTACTATGTAGGGAATACTTATTTCTATAAAATGTTTCCGAAAAATAAATATTTAGATTATTCAACGGCATGGGCTGAGAGTCATAAATGGAAGTTGAGAAGTTCAGGGCCTGATCATGCTGATGCCCAGGTCTGTGGACAGGTTTATTTAGACCTGTATCAGATGGATGAAGAGAAACAGATAGCTAAGATCGCCGCCATAAAAGAGGGGATTGATAAGATGTTGGCAAGGCCGGATGTAGACGATTGGTGGTGGGTGGATGCTTTGTTTATGTCGATGCCTGTTTTTGCCCGGTTAGGTGTTTTATATGATGATGATAGATATTTCGATAAGATGCACCAATTATACTCTTTCACGAAAGCAAATTTATACAATGCCAAAGATCATTTGTGGTATCGGGATGAGACGGTCAGCCATGTAACTCCCAATGGGAAAGCATCCTATTGGTCAAGAGGAAATGGCTGGGTCTTTGCTGCTCTGGCTCTCGTATTGGATAAGTTGCCGGTGAATAGTGAATACAGAGCCGAATATTTAAAAATATTCAAAGAAATGGCTGCCTCGTTGAAAGCTTGTCAGCGGGAAGATGGCTTCTGGAATCCGAGTCTGATTGATCCGGAAGATTATGGCGGACCGGAGACAAGCGGAACGTCTTTATTTCTTTTTGGGATGGCCTGGGGCATTAATCAGGGAGTACTGGATCGGGACACCTATTATTCTGTTATTACTAAAGCATGGGAGGGATTGACTACTTTGGCCGTCAGTCCCCAAGGAGTACTTACCTATGTACAAGGTGTCGGTTTTAAGCCTTCATCGAATCCGGCCACTTCTACTTCTACGGCAGACTTTGGAGTGGGGGCTTTCTTGTTGGCTTGTGCAGAGACTGCGAAATTAGCATCCGGAGATATGCCGGCTGTATCGAACTTCGATATTGTGAGTTTAAAGGCAACTGATAAAAATAGCCTTCTTCTTGAATTTAATAAAGAGATGAATGACTTATCGGCTCTTTCATGTTTTAACTATACGATAGATAATAATGTGAGATTAGAGCGGGTGGAAAAGAAAGACGCAAAATCGGTACTGTTAGTAACCAGCGGTATGCTCCCCGGGGATTATCAATTGAAGACATGTAATATTGAGAGTAAAGATGGTGAAACATTGGATGTGGGAGCATGGGCTTTTTTTGAGTATACAGGTATCTGCTCAGTTAAGGCCAGTGATTTTCAGAGTGGGACCACCAATACACCGGATAAAGTAATCGACGCTGATATGTCTACCCGATGGTCTTCGGAAGGGACCGGGAAGTGGCTCTTACTCGATCTGGGAGAAGAAAGAATGCTTCATTCTGTTCGTATTGCCTTCTATGAAGGTAATACGCGGAAAAATTATTTTAATATAGAATTGTCTCTTGACAATATAAATTTTGAAACGGTTTACCAAGGAGAGTCAAGTGGTAAGTCAGACCAATTGGAAAACTATGATTTTAGTGTGAAGAAGGCACGTTATGTGCGGCTGGAATTTAATGGAAACAGTAAAAGCAAATGGAATAGTATACTGGAGGTTAGGATAAAAACGGTTGATACTGCTTCTGGAATTTCTATTGAAAATAAACCGCAATTTAGTGTTGTCACAGATCTATTGCAATATGGGCAGTTAACGGTTCTAACAGGTGGTGAAAGGTATCGATATTTGGGCTTATCCGTTGTAGATATAGGGGGAAGTTGTATTTATAACCGGGTTTTTACCAACATAGCAGATCATCTTGTGATAAATGATTTGTGGCTTCTTAAAGGTACCTATATTTGTACTATCACCTCTGATAAAGGAAGTACTTCTCAGCTGTTTGTTGTCATATAGGCTGCTTTACTTCCGGTCCCGATATTAAAATTGTAGAAAACATTTTGTTGACTCACTTTGTTGAATAAAGAGTAAATTATCAATAAATTCATATCGTTATAACTCAATTTGATATGGTTAATAAAATAGACTATTTCTCTTTATTCGCACGCATAGCTATTGCTATGAGTTTCCTGTCCGCTGTTGCAGATCGTATTGGTTTGTGGACTCCTTTATTAGGAAGCGAAAATGTGACCTGGGGTAATATGGAAAGCTTTATCGCTTACACAGGAGTTTTAGTTCCATGGATTCCGAAGTTATTTTTGCCATCATTAGCTTGGCTGGTGACGGTAATAGAAGTGATTCTTGGAGTATTGTTAATAATCGGTTTTCAAAAACGTTATGTAGCCCTTTGCAGTGGGATTCTGTTATTGATTTTTGCTTTCTCAATGGTGCTCTTCTCAAGTCTGAAAGCTCCATTGGATTATAGTGTATTTACAGCAGCTGCCTGTTCTTTTCTGCTTTATAAAAATAGTAGGTAAAAAACAAGATGATTCGGGAATAGCCATTACTTGTATCCACCAGTAAGAACCTGTTTAAGTTTTATTCCTTTCCATACAGATATGGATCTATTTACGATTAGACGATTTACGATGTACGATTGGGATTACTCCGTTTCTGACAGCGCTGAAACAAGCTTTTAAAAGAGTAACTTCAATCGTACATCGTACATCGTCTAATCGTAAATAGATTCTGTTTTTGAGCTTAATGATGTTTGTCATTGCCATCCGTCTCTTTCTCCGGTATTGATAAAGCCCCCTCTCGTAGAGTAACGTATAAAGCCTCGGCGTGTAACTTTGTTTTAGATGTACATGTAAAGCGGTACGACATGTGCATGTGGGACAGCACGACATGTGCATCTCATGCTGCTTTACATGTACATGTAAAACAAGGCTGCTCACCGGGGAAAGGAATGTTCCTTTCTGAGAAAGACAAAGTACAACACCGGGCAACGGTAACGATGCCGTCTATGGATACTTCCTCCATCGAAAAGATAGGGCCATAATCTTCGTTACTTTGTGGTGAGTTTTGCTTATGTTTAATCGGGTATTATATTTTAATTTTTTTCTCTCTATCTATTGCAATATTAAAAAGAATACCTATTTTTGCAGTGTACTATTATACTAATACACTTATACATTATATTAAAAGACAAAAGGTATGATTGCAGTAGAACATCTTTCATTCATTTACCGTAAGTCAAAGCGTGCCGTGTTGCACGACTTCTCCCTTTCGCTGAAGCAGGGGAGAGTTTACGGATTGCTTGGTAAAAATGGTGCGGGTAAATCCACACTTCTCTATTTGATGACTGGTCTGCTTACTCCTAAAAGCGGACGGGTTTTATATCATGATACAGACGTTCGCCGCCGTCTGCCGGTGACTTTACAAGATATGTTTCTTGTTCCCGAAGAGTTTGAATTGCCGGCAGTCTCTTTGGTTAGTTATGTTGAACTGAACAGTCCGTTTTACCCTCGTTTCAGTAAGGAGGACATGGTGAAATACCTTCATTACTTTGACATGGACATGGATATCAATCTGGGGGCTCTTTCTATGGGGCAGAAAAAGAAAGTGTTCATGAGCTTTGCTCTTGCTACAAATACCTCTTTATTGCTGATGGATGAACCGACCAATGGACTCGATATTCCGGGGAAGAGCCAGTTCCGTAAATTTATAGCTTCAGGTATGACGGATGATAAAACAATTATTATTTCCACACATCAGGTACGCGACATTGATAAAATTCTCGATCATGTTTTGATTATGGATAATAGCCGTGTATTGCTTGATGAGTCTACGGCAAACATCTGCGAGAAATTGTTATTTCTGGAGAGCGATAATCGCGAGTTGGCAGAAATGGCCCTATTTGCTTCACCCTCCATACAGGGCAATGTGATGATATTGCCTAACACAGAGGGAGAAGAGTCTGATATAAATCTCGAGTTACTTTTTAATGCTACTTTATCTGTGCCACAGGAAATTGCAAAATTGTTTCATACAAAAACAAATGAGTTATGATAAAAGATACTTTTTTCAGTATGCCCCGCTTTATGAATCTTTGCCGTAAAGATATGGTAGAGAATTGGAGATCAAATGTGCTTCGTATTGTGTTGATGTACGGAGTGATGGCGCTTATTATGATTTGGAACGGTTACTTTCAGTATCGGGGTGGAGGCTATGGAGACACTGATCCTGCCTGGAGATTTCTTTTGCCTCTTCTGATGTGGGGACTTTGGACGTTTGGCTGCCTGAGCGCTTCCTTTACCATGGAAAAGATGAAAACAAAGACAAGCCGCCTTTCTGTATTAATGACTCCTGCCACTCCTTTTGAAAAGTATATTTCACGTTGGCTGGTTTCTACTGTTGTTTTTTTAATTGTTTTTCTTATAGCTTATAAATTGGCCGATTATACCAGAGTATTGGTTTATACACTGAAATATCCGGATATAGATACTATTGCACCGGTTCCGTTGTCACATTGTGTCGGAGGAAACGTTCCCTATTATACATTGACCCGTACGTTGAAAGATTTTATGTTGATTATTGGAGGATATTTCTTTTTCCAGTCTTGTTTTGTGCTGGGTAGTTCTATCTGGCCCAAGAATGCTTTCTTAAAAACCTTTGTAGCCGGAGTGATAATAACGATTTTCTATGTATCAGTCACTATGGGAGTGGCTAATCTGGTTCTTGAAAAGAATGGCGATTACTCTGGTATTTATAAAACGGAACGTACAGAGTATTTTATATTATCAGCTATAATAGTCTTCTTTACACTGATGAACTGGATACTTGCCTATTTCCGTTTTAAAGAGGCTGAAATTATTAATAGAATGTAACAAACTCCTGACTTATGAATTTTAAAGAAGCTAAAGCAATTTATCTACAGATAGCAGATAGAATCTGTGACGAGATACTTCTCGGACAGTACAAAGAGGAGGAACGTATTCCTTCCGTCAGAGAATATGCGGCTATTGTGGAGGTAAATGCCAATACGGCCATGCGTTCATTTGATTATCTCCAGTCACAGGAGGTGATTTACAATAAACGTGGTATTGGCTATTTTGTCTCTGTAGGTGCAAAGAAGAAGATTCTCTCTCTTCGGCGAAAGACATTTTTGAAAGAGGAGCTGGATTATTTCTTCAAACAACTTTATACACTTGGCATTTCGGCAGATGAGATAGCAGAAATGTACCGGGAGTACAGTAAACAACAACACTAAAAACAAAATCTGATTTATGAAACGTACAACTTATATACTTATAGGAATATTAGTATTGGGACTGCTGGTATTATTAGCCTTTGTCTTTTATGCCTCAGTAGCCGGCAACAAGCCAAAGGAGGACAAAGAACTCTTCCCGGAATCCGTGTCGATGGATGCGACAGGCATTCACACCGTAAAGTTTAGACTCGATAAGGAGAATGTGTACATCCCATTGTTGGGCAGATTGTGGGTAAAACCTGGACAGGGGGAGACTAAGACGTTCTCTTATCCCAAAGGAGCTTCCAAATACTTTACGGTTGAACGTGAAAAGGACACCTTGTTCGTCTCTTTCCGTTACGATGAAAAACTGTTCTCAGATAAAAAGGGCGAATATGAATTGCCCACCCGTGGATTGAAATTTAATCTGGAAGCAGATTCAACCTTGAACCTCATTTACAATCATGTGGGCGGATTGGGTGTTGCCCTCTCCAATTTAACATTGGACAGCCTTTCTGTCCGGACCATGTTTCAGTCATTTTTAGTTGATTCCTGTAGATTTCGTGCATTGAATACGGAGGTCTTTTCAGGATCCTTCGATGTATACCGGAGTACAATCCGGGATCTGCACATTAATCTGAATGGGATGAAAAATTGGAGAGTAGAGAAGAGTGATATTGATACGGAATACTTGAGCGGCGACTATAAACATCGGTGTGAACTTCCCCGGGGAGAGTGTCGTCAGATGTTTTGGATTCCCCGGAATAAAGATGCAGAATTGAGAGTCACTTTAAAAACTGAAGCCCGTGTCTTGCTTCAGGAGTAATTAGGATAACATTGTATTTATTTTCTGAAAAGATGAGGCTGATCCGTTTTTCCGGACCAGCCTCATCTTTATATCGCTTCCGGGATAGAACTGGATAGTGATTCTCGGATATAAAAAAAGAGAAGCAATTGCTTCTCTTTCTGTAAGTTGCGGAGATCCGACTCGAACGAATGACCTTTGGGTTATGAGCCCAACGAGCTACCAACTGCTCCACTCCGCGATGTTTTCTGAGTGCAAAGGTACGGCTTTTGATTGAATAAGCAAATTATTTCTGAATTATTTTTCTAAAAAAAAAACAATACCCGTTTATTGTATTGATAATGAACAAGGTATATGAGAGATTTTTTCTTGGCATATATTAATATACAAATGTTAATAATCTCGTATTTTTCTTGTAGGGTAGAAAGAAAAGAATTACTTTTGCTCAAATTATTCAGCAATGTGCAATTATAACCTATGACCGTATCAAAAACGAAAGCCAGATTAGTAGACGTCGCCCGTCAGCTTTTTGCGAAGATGGGAGTGGAGAATACCACAATGAATGATATTGCCCTCGCTTCAAAAAAAGGCAGGAGAACCCTCTATACCTATTTTAAGAGTAAGGACGAAATCTATTTGGCGGTCGTTGAGTCTGAGTTGGATATACTCTCGGATATGATGAAACGTGTGGCTGAGAAGAATATTTCACCTGACAAGAAAATCATTGAGATGATTTATACACGGTTGGATGCGGTGAAAGAGGTGGTGTATCGTAATGGGACGTTGCGTGCTAACTTTTTCCGGGATATATGGAGAGTTGAAAAAGTGCGTAAGAAGTTTGATGCAAAGGAGATGGTACTTTTCAAGGGGGTATTGCAGGAAGGTAAAGATAAAGGAGTTTTTCATATCGATGATGTTGACATGACTGCTTCGTTGGTGCATTATTGTGTGAAGGGGATAGAAGTCCCTTATATCCGTGGGCATATAGGAGCTAATCTGGATATGGAAACCCGGAAAAAATATGTAGCCAACATTGTGTTTGGCGCACTTCATAGAACAGAAATTTAATTAAAATCAATTTAGTATGGGATTATTAGATGGAAAGACAGCCATTGTAACGGGTGCTGCTCGTGGTATTGGTAAGGCTATCGCTTTAAAATTCGCTTCAGAAGGAGCAAATATCGCATTCACTGATCTTGTGATTGACGAAAATGCAGAAAATACAGCCAAAGAAATAGAAGCAATGGGCGTGAAAGCTAAAGGATATGCTTCAAATGCTGCTAATTTTGAAGATACTGCAAAAGTAGTAGCAGATATTCATAAGGATTTTGGACGTATTGATATTCTGGTAAATAATGCAGGTATTACACGTGACGGCTTGATGATGCGTATGAGCGAACAGCAGTGGGATATGGTTATCAATGTCAATTTGAAATCTGCATTCAACTTTATCCATGCTTGTACACCGATTATGATGCGTCAGAAAGCTGGTAGCATTATCAATATGGCTTCTGTAGTGGGTGTTCACGGAAATGCAGGACAGGCTAACTATTCTGCTTCAAAAGCAGGTATGATTGGTTTGGCTAAATCTATTGCACAGGAATTGGGCTCTCGTGGTATCCGTGCCAATGCCATTGCTCCGGGCTTTATTATTACAGACATGACTGCTGCTTTGTCTGAGGAGGTAAAGGCAGAATGGGCAAAGAAGATTCCTTTGCGTCGTGGTGGTACACCCGAAGATGTGGCTAACATTGCTACATTCCTGGCTTCTGATATGTCTGCTTATGTATCTGGTCAGGTGATTCAGGTAGATGGTGGTATGAATATGTAATTCTTCGGTATGACCGTCATATACGAAGACAATCACATTATAGTAGTCAATAAGACCGCTTCCGAGATCGTTCAGGGAGATAAAACGGGTGATACGCCTCTTTCCGAAACTGTAAAACAGTATTTAAAAGAGAAATATGCAAAGCCCGGCAATGTCTTCATCGGTGTTACTCACCGGCTGGACCGCCCCGTAAGCGGTCTTGTTATTTTTGCCAAAACCAGTAAAGCACTTCCCCGTTTGAATGAAATGTTCAAAAATAGTGAAGTGAAGAAAACTTATTGGGCCATTGTGAAAGACGCTCCGAAGGAACCGGAAGGTGAATTAGTTCATTATCTGGTGCGCAATGAAAAGCAGAATAAGAGTTATGCTTATGATAAAGAAGTACCTAATAGTAAGAAGGCGATTCTTCACTATCGGCTTATAGGTCGGTCACAGAATTATTTTCTTCTGGAGGTTGATCTCAAAACCGGGCGTCATCATCAGATTCGTTGCCAACTTGCTAAGATGGGGTGTCCCATAAAGGGGGATTTGAAATATGGTTCGCCACGTTCCAATCCCGATGGCAGTATTTGTCTGCATGCACGGCATGTGCAATTTATACATCCTGTGTCTAAGGAATTGATAGAGTTGGATGCTCCTGTCCCTGCAGGAAGTTTGTGGAATGGGTTTGAGATGTTCTGATATAATCGTTTGTATGAATCCCTTCAATAGATTGCTACCTTTATCTTATTATTAACAGTACACTTTCGGGTAGTAAAGTAATAGCTTTCAACCAAAGATAATTCAAGGGTTTAATAGTAAAAACATCCCCATGTTCTTGCTGAAAACACCCGGATGTTTTGATGTAGAACATCCGGGTGTTATCTGTCAGAACATCTGGGTGTTTTTGTAGCAGATATAGGGCTTTATGCTGTGTATAATAATGATATACAGTATCCTAAGCAAGTATACTTTAGTGTATAAAGAGTGTATACTTTGGGTATACAAAAAAGCCATCCCCGGAATAGACGAAGCAGGGATGGCTTTTTATGGTAGTGTGCTTACTATTATTCGGCAGACTGAGCAGGAGTTTCTGTTGAAGCGGGGGCGTCAGTAGCCGGAGCATTTTGGGCCGGTTCTTCTGCTTTAGGCTCTTCAGCTTTAGGTTCTTCCTTTGCAGGCTCAGAAGTTGTTGTTTCCTCTGTGCTTTCTGTTTTTTCAGTTGCAGGCTGAGTTTTAACAGGATCTTGAGCCAATGCAAAGGCTGAACCACCACAAACAAACATAAACATTGCTACTACTAATACTAACTTTTTCATAATTTCTTTGCTTTAAAGAAGTAATCTTTTAATTGATTTCAATTCTCTCGTGTTAAGGTTGGTTAGGTTTTATATCTTATTCAGCAGCAGGAGTTTCTGTTGTCGGAGCGTCCTGTGCCGGAGCTTCTGCGGCAGGTACATCTGTTTTAGGCTCTTCAGCTTTGGGTTCTTCCTTTGCAGGCTCAGAAGTTGTTGTTTCCTCTGTGCTTTCTGTTTTTTCAGTTGCAGGCTGAGTCTTAACAGGATCCTGAGCCATTGCAAAGATTGAACCACCACAAACAAACATAAACATTGCTACTATTAATACTGATTTTTTCATGACTATATATTTTTAAGTTATTTGTATCGTTGGGGCTTTGTTACTGAACGCTTACGGTTATATAAGTTCAAAGGATGTGCCAAAAAAAATATGTACTCCTGTAAGTGCCTTGTATATAGATGCTTATTTGCTTATTCTGCTTTTGGAGCGTGTAGAAAAGTGTGGAAATGTGTGTGGGGTGTAGAAGAAAGGTGTGGAAATAATCCACACCTTTTTATTATAAGTCGATCCCGTAGAGTTTGAGTTTATTATAGAGCGTTTTTCTGTCAATATCCAGCAGTTGTGCCGCTTTACTTTTGTTGTTACCTGTCTGTCTTAGTGCTTCAAGGATATGTTCTTTTTCCGTTTCTTCATTCTTTAAAGAAATATTAGACGGAGTGGAAGATATTTCAAGCAGATCTGTACCTAACTCAACGGGAGTAATGAAGCTTCCTTGTGCTAGTAAAGTTGCCCGTTTGATAATGTTTTTCATTTGCCGTAAATTACCCGGCCAATGATAATCGAGTAACATTCGCGAGGCTTTGGCATCGAATCCGATCAGTTGTTTGTCTAACTCTCTGTTGGCCTGATCGAGGAAGAAATTGGCGAATAATAAGATATCTTCTCCACGTTCTTTAAGAGTTGGCATTCGTAACGTAAACTCATTGATACGATGATACAGATCCTGGCGGAAACTTCCTTTTTCTATTGCTAGTTCCAGATTCTCATTGGTAGCAGAAACGAGACGAATGTCTACTGTAATTTCTTGTGTAGACCCCAGCGGGCGTATTTTGCGTTCCTGAAGGGCACGGAGCAACTGTATCTGTACCTCGTAGCTGAGGTTGCCTATCTCATCAAGGAAAATAGTACCACCATTGGCGGCTACGAAAGCACCGGTCTTGTCTGTTAGTGCACCGGTAAAAGAACCTTTTATGTGACCAAAAAACTCCGAAGCTGCCAGTTCTTTGGGAATGGAACCGCAGTCGATGGCTATAAAAGGTTTATCAGCTCGTTTACTGAGTTGATGGATACGATGGGCTATATACTCTTTTCCTGTTCCACTGGCACCATTAATAAGAACAGACATATTGGTTGGTGCTACCAGCCCCACATAATTATATAATTGCTTGGCGGCATCACTTTCACCTTCCAGATAAGCATGTTTTGGGTCAGGGGTAACTGAGTGTTGGCTTTTGGCGGATAAAGGTTTCCCATTTTCTTTGCCTTGTAAGGCTTCGGACATTTTTTTGAGAAGTTCTTCCGGATTCACCGGTTTGGCTATATAGTCCCGTGCACCCAGTTTGATGGCCTGGACTGCCGACTGTATATCTGCATATCCGGTCATGATAATCAACGGGATATCCATATGCTGTTCATTCATCCATTTTAATAAATGGATACCGTCCTGATCGGGCAGGCGGAGATCGGAGAGAATTAAGTCGGGCATTTGTGCTTCGATACATTTCTTTGCCCGGGCAATGTTACTTGCCGAGTTCACCTCAAATCCTTTTTTCCCTAACCAGGTTTTCAGCATCATGCCGAAGGTTATATCATCTTCAACTATTAATATGGATTTCATGATATTATCTTTAGCCATTTTGTGAGTTACAAAGGTAAGAGGTTTTAGACGAAAATCGTATATTTGCAAACTTAAATTAATTGAAAGCGTTATGAAAAGGAATTTATTGATACTATTAACAATATTGGTTTGTGGAGCTGTAGCTTCTTGTAAACCAGGTCAAAAGAAAAATGTAGATATGGAAAATCAGAAAGAAACAATGTTGAAGATTGAAACTTCGCTTGGAGATATTAAAGTGAAACTTTACAATGAAACTCCGAAGCACAGAGATAATTTTATTAAACTGGCTAAAGAAGGTATGTACAACGGTACACTGTTCCATCGTGTGATAAAAGATTTTATGGTGCAGGCCGGTGATCCGGATTCCAAGAATGCTCCGAAGGGTAAAATGCTGGGTGCCGGTGATGTTGGATATACCATTCCTGCTGAGTTTGTTTATCCGAAATATTTCCATAAAAAAGGTGCTTTATCGGCAGCTCGTCAGGGAGACAATGTGAATCCGAATAAGGAGTCGTCCGGTTGCCAGTTCTATATTGTAACCGGAAAGGTATACAATGATTCTACTTTACTGGGTATGGAGCAGCAGATGAACGAAAACAAACTGACTAATATTTTTAATGGGTTGGCGCAGAAACATATGAAGGAAATTTATAAGATGCGTAAAGCCAATGATGAGGATGGATTGTACGATTTGCAGGAAAAATTGTTTGCACAGGCCCAGGAAGAAGCGGCTAAGCAGCCGGAATTTCATTTTACTAAAGAACAGATAGAAGCTTATACTACTGTAGGTGGCACTCCTCATCTGGATGGTGAATACACAGTGTTTGGTGAGGTCGTTGACGGTATGGATATTGTAGACAAGATACAGAATGTGAAGACTGACCGTAGTGACCGTCCGGAAGATGATGTGAAAATTATTAAAGTATCTGTATTAGATTAAGATGTTAAAGATAAACAGGCATATTTTAGCCAATGGGCTGAGGCTGGTGCACTCACAGGATGATAGTACCCAGATGGTAGCTCTTAATATATTATATAATGTAGGAGCGAGAGACGAACATCCCGAACATACAGGGTTTGCTCATCTTTTTGAGCATCTTATGTTTGGTGGTTCAGTGAATATCCCCGATTATGATGCTCCGCTTCAACTTGCCGGCGGGGAAAATAATGCCTGGACAAATAATGACATCACTAATTATTATCTTACCGTTCCCCGCCAGAATGTAGAAACAGGTTTCTGGTTGGAGTCCGATCGCATGTTGAGTCTTGATTTTAATGAACGTAGTCTGGAAGTTCAGCGGGGAGTGGTAATGGAGGAATTTAAACAACGTTGCCTCAATCAGCCTTATGGCGATGTGGGGCATCTGTTGCGTCCGCTTGCTTATAAAGAGCATCCTTATCAATGGCCTACTATCGGTAAAGAATTGTCACACATCGCTAATGCCACGTTGGGCGAGGTGAAAGATTTCTTTTTCCGATTCTATGCGCCCAATAATGCAGTACTTGCTGTAACCGGAAATATCTCCTTTGAAGAGACAGTGGACCTTACCGAGAAGTGGTTTGGAACTATTCCGTGCAGGGATGTTCCGATACGCCGGTTGCCGCAGGAACCTGTACAAACAGAAGAGCGGCGTTTAACGGTAGAACGCAATGTTCCTCTTGATGCACTCTTTATGGCATTTCATATGTGTGAACGTGCTCATCCTGACTATTATGCATTTGACATCTTGTCAGATATTCTGAGCAATGGACGTTCCAGTCGTCTGAATCAACATCTGGTACAGGAGAAGCAGCTGTTTTCCAGTATTGACGCATCTATTTCGGGCTCGATAGATGCCGGATTGTTTCATATATCCGGTAAACCTTCAGCGGGTGTGTCACTGGAAGAGGCGGAAGCTGCGGTGCGTGAAGAGTTAAAGATACTGCAGAATGAAGCAATCGCTGCACAAGAGCTGGAAAAAGTAAAAAATAAATTTGAGTCTACTCAGATATTTGGTAATATCAATTATCTGAATGTAGCTACTAATCTTGCCTGGTTCGAGCTGAATGGAGAGGCTGAAGATATGGAAAGAGAGGTAGAACGTTATCGGGCTGTAACTGCCGGGCAATTGCAAACTGTAGCACAAGCAGCTTTTGACAAGACTAACGGAGTGGTATTGTATTATAAAAGAGTGAGTAGTGATTAGTGAGTTAGTGATAAGTGAGTAGTGATGGGTGATTAGCGGGCTGCGCTATAGGTTGTAGCCTTTAATATCCATACTTTTTTCTACTCACTTATCACTCATCACTAACTACTCATTACTTATTGTTGATCACTAATCACTACTTTCATGAGATTAAGAAACTTCTATGAAACCTACAAGGGGCATTACAAAGCGTTGTTCCTCCTGGGATTACCCATCGTTATCGGACAGGTGGGAGTCATTATCCTTGGATTTGCTGACACGCTGATGATCGGGCATCATAGCACCAGTGAACTGGGAGCTGCCTCCTTTGTAAATAATGTATTTAACCTGGCTATTATTTTCAGTACAGGTTTTTCCTATGGATTGACCCCCATTGTGGGAAGTTTATATGGAAATAAGAAATTTGCACCTGTTGGTCAGGCTTTGCGCTGTAGCCTGCTGGCAAATCTGCTTGTTGGTTTGTTGCTGACACTGATAATGGGGATTTTGTTTTTGAATATAGAACGGTTAGGACAGCCTGACGAATTGCTTCCACTGATTAAGCCTTATTACATAGTATTGCTCATTTCCCTTGTATTTGTATTGCTTTTCAATGGCTTTAAGCAGTTTACAGATGGTATTACCGATACTAAAACTGCGATGTGGATATTGTTGGGTGGTAATGTTCTGAATATTATCGGGAACTATATCCTGATTAACGGTAAGATCGGTTTTCCGGAATTAGGATTGCTGGGTGCAGGTATTAGTACTTTGTTTTCCCGCATTGTCATGGTGATTGTATTTGCTGTGATATTTTTCAATAGTCGTCGTTTCCTGCGTTATAAAGTAGGATTTTTCCGTTTAGGATGGTCACGGCAAATGTTTATCCGTCTCAATGCCTTAGGGTGGCCTGTTGCTTTCCAAATGGGAATGGAAACAGCTTCTTTTAGTTTGAGTGCTGTGATGATAGGCTGGCTGGGTACCATTGCACTGGCTTCACACCAGATAATGTGTGCTATTTCTCAGTTTACGTTTATGATGTTCTATGGCATGGGAGCTGCTGTTGCGGTACGTGTCAGCAATTTTAAAGGACAGGATGATATTGTTAATGTGCGCCGTTCTGCTTATGCCGGTTTTCAGTTGATTATGGCAATGGCGGTGGTACTGGGCGGCATTGTGTTTTTATGCCGCAATTATCTGGGAGGATGGTTCACAGACAATGAGGAGGTATCTGCTATGGTTGTAATGCTGATCATCCCGATGCTTGTTTATCAGCTTGGTGATGGCATGCAAATAAACTTTGCCAATGCTTTGCGTGGTATTTCGGATGTGAAACCGATGATGCTCATAGCATTTATTGCCTATTTTATGATATCTTTGCCAGTAGGTTATTTCTGTGGATTCGTTCTTAACTGGGGTATTACCGGGGTGTGGATGGCTTTTCCTTTTGGATTGACCAGTGCGGGTATTATGCTGTGGTGGCGATTCTACTACAAAACGAAATAATGTGCCAATACGCCAATGTGCCAATTACCATGTGGTATCATAGCGCAGCCAATTGGCACATTGGGATATTGGCACATTAAATAATTATTTAATATGACTCCTTCGCGTTTTACCAAAGTAAAGATTGCCATTGGATACTCTCTTCTGCTGGCAATATTACTCTTTTCTCTTGTGTTTGTTCACCGGGAGATGGAGACCCTTTCGGCTTCAGACGATCAACAAAGTCTAATGACGGATAGTCTGTTGGTGCTGTTACGTGAAAAAGATCAGAATACGATCCGGATGCTTCGTGTGTTGAGTGAGGCTAATGATAGTCTTCTGTCCGCCAGAGAGATTGAAGAAATTATAGCTGAACAGGATTCGGTTGTCACTCAACAACGTGTGCAACATCGCGTAATTACCACCCGTGATTCTCTTATTACCAAACCTAAGAAGAAGGGTTTTTTTAAGAGGCTGGCCGAGGCTTTCGTTCCCTCCAAACAAGATACTGCCGTATTGGTAAACACCTCACAAGAGTTTGCTACCGATACGATTCTTGAAGCTTACAATCCTGCTGATTCATTACATCAGAAGATTCGTACCGCCAGCGAGCAGAAGCGGGCAAAGAAGAAAACCACTATCCGGCGGAGAAATGTGCAATTCCGCCGCCTCGATACACAACTGACGGCCCGTATTGATAGTCTGGTGAAAGAGTATGAACAGAATGTTGTGTTACGCGCACAACTCAATGCGCAGAAGGAACAGGATATACGTCAACGTTCTGCCCGTACTATTGGAGGGATTGCTGTAGGTGCCGTGTTGCTTTCTGCCCTTTTTCTTATATTGATCTGGAGAGATATTACTCGTAGTAATCGTTATCGGGCGGAGTTGGAAGACGCGAACCGTCGTGCTGAAGATCTGCTGGAGGCCCGTGAAAAATTAATGCTTGCTATTACTCACGATTTTAAAGCACCTCTTGGATCTATCATAGGTTATACCGATTTGCTGGTTCGTCTTACGGAAGATGAACGTCAGCGTTTCTATCTGGATAATATGAAGAGTTCTTCACAGCATCTGTTGAAACTGGTCAGTGACTTGCTCGATTTCCATCGTCTCGACTTGAATAAAGCGGAAGTCAATCGTGTTACTTTCAATCCCTCACAGCTTTTTGAAGAAATTCGTATTAGCTTTGAACCTCTTACTGTAGCCAAAGGTCTTGTGCTACATTCTAATATCGCTTCGGAACTTGATGACCGTTTTATCAGTGATCCGCTTCGCATTCGTCAGATTGTGAACAACCTGCTTTCCAATGCTGTGAAGTTTACTTCCAAAGGAGAGATTACGCTCTCAGTAAGCTATTCTTCCTCTCGTTTGCACATTGATGTAACGGATACCGGTAAGGGGATGGCAGCCAAAGACCGGGAACGTATTTTTCAGGAGTTTACCCGACTGCCCGGTGCACAAGGTGAAGAAGGTTTTGGACTTGGGCTTTCTATTGTGCACAAACTGGTTACTTTGCTTGAAGGCACAATTGATGTACGGAGTGTAGTAGGTGAAGGGAGCACATTTACAGTGATTCTGCCATTATTCCCCGTAGGTAAAGCCATAGCAGACGATAAGGATAAAAAACAAACTGCAATAAATAAGACTGATACTGTTCCTGTTGCCGAAGAGGATGAAGGACCACAACTTCTGGTTCCTGCAACAAAGATTCTGCTTATCGATGATGATAAAATACAGTTGACACTCACTGCTGCCATGCTTGAGCAGCAGGGTATTCATGCTACTTGTTGTGAGCAACTTGACGAGTTAACAGAGCAACTTCGTGAGAATCATTTTGATGTATTACTTACAGATGTCCAGATGCCCGCAATTAATGGTTTTGATCTGTTGAAGTTACTTCGTGCTTCCAATATCCCCCAGGCAAAAACAATTCCGATTATAGCGGTTACAGCCCGTAGCGATATGAATGAAGCCGAGTTTCTGGAACATGGCTTTGCCGGTTGTCTGCATAAACCATTTACGGTGAAAGAGCTTATTCAATTGACAATTGACAGTGGACAATTGACAGTTGAGAGTGGACAGTTGACAGTTGAGAGTGGACAGTTGAGAGTTGACAGTGGACAATTGACAGTGAAGGAGAAGCCATTAGTATGGAGTACAGTAGCGCAGCCCACTGTCAATTGTCAATTGTCAACTGTCAATTCTCTAACTGTCAATTCTCTGAATTTCAAAGCTCTTGCCGCCTTTTCTGAATACGAACCGGAGGCTACACGTTCTATTATTTCTTCCTTTATAGAAGAAACCGAGAAAAATATTGGCCGGATGAAGAAGGCATTGGAGGATGAAGATATGGCTGGTATTGCTGGTATGTCGCACAAATTGCTTCCGTTACTGACTTTGATAGGCGCAGGAAATATAGTGCCGTTACTGTCTTGGCTGGAAGCTCGTCGCGATGAGGACATTTCTGATGAAGTGAAACAAAAAACAGAGGCTGTATTGCCTTTGCTATGGTTAGTTGTAGAGGAGGCAAGGAAGTATTTATTAAACTCCTAAATCTTTTTCACGGATTTATTTGTTTACTTTGTATCTCTTTAAAGTATTGAAACACGCTTGATGAAACGAAA
Source organism: Bacteroides mucinivorans (assembly GCF_034654355.2). Lineage (NCBI taxonomy): Bacteria > Pseudomonadati > Bacteroidota > Bacteroidia > Bacteroidales > Bacteroidaceae > Bacteroides > Bacteroides mucinivorans. The sequence continues at coordinate 868,928 of NZ_CP178179.1, forward strand.
ATGGATAAAATGGGTGAGTTGGATTCTACTCACTCCTATACTACTTTTTGTAGTACTAATGATACTGCTTTATGTGCCTCCCGTACAGAATTTTCTACGGAAGCAGGCTACTGCATATGCATCTCAGGCTACCGGCATGCAAATTAATGTCGGACGTATTGATCTTCGTTTCCCGTTAAACCTGTTGGTACGGGATGTAGAAGTCATACAGACTCCGGACACTTTACTCACATTGGCCAGTCTCAATGTACATGTACAGGCTATGCCCTTGTTTAAAGGGAAAATAGAGGTGGATGATATTACAATTCAGCGTGTAGCTGTCAATTCGGCTAACCTGATAGAAGGTATGCAGATTCGTGGTGTACTGGGACGTTTCTTCCTCGAAAGCCATGGTGTAGACCTTACTAACGAGGCAGCTGTTATAAATCGTGCAGAGCTTTCAGATACTCATATTGGACTTATTCTCACAGATACCACTACTACGGAAAAAACGGACACAGCTTCGGCACCTGTCAACTGGAAAGTAAACCTTCATGCACTTAATCTGAAAAATGTCTCTTTCAGTATGCAACTTCCTGCTGATTCTATGCGTATGGCTGCTCATGTAGATGAGGCGAGTGTCAATGATGTGTCTGCTGACCTTAAACAGCAGTTTTATGGTTTGCGGTCTTTTTTGCTGACAGGAGCTTCGGTCAATTATGATACAGGGAGTACCTTGCCTGCCGATGGGTTTGATCCTTCGCATATCGCTTTGCGTGATATTCGTATCGGCATCGATTCTGTTCTCTACCGGGGGCGTAATATGAACGCAGTCATTCGTGAATTCTCTATGAATGAGCGTTCGGGACTTAGTGTCACTTCTCTCACAGGACGTGTCTTTGCTGATAGTACGTTGATTCGTGTACCTTATTTCCGTTTGCTCACTCCCCATTCAGAAATGAATCTAACTGCTCAGACGTATTGGGAATTGGTAAATATTCCTACTACAGGGCGTTTGACAGCTCGTTTCAATGCTATTATAGGCAAACAGGATGTACTTTTGTTTGCCGGCGGATTACCCGATGCGTTTAAAGAGGCTTATCCCTTCCGTCCGCTTGTTGTTCAGGCGGGTACAGAAGGAAACCTGAAATCAATGCAGATTTCCCGCTTTAAGATTGATTTGCCCGGTGCTTTTTCACTGGATGGTGGCGGAGAACTATATAACCTGATGGATAGTGTCACTCGCTCTGCTGCTATTGATCTGAAGATGCGAACCGGAAACCTAAACTTCCTGACAGCGTTGGCAGATATGAAACCCGGAGCGCCTCTGGCTATTCCGGATAGTATGTTGCTCAATGCTCGTCTGGGGATGGAGGGATCTAAGTACGATGCTCGTTTGCAGCTGAAAGAAAAAGAAGGTAGGTTGAATCTTACTGCCAATCTTAATACAAATACCGAAGTATACAGTGCTGATTTGAAAATTGAAGATCTGCAGGTGAATCATTTTCTTCCGCATGATTCTATCTATGAACTGACCACCTCTCTCTCTGCCCGCGGACGTGGACTGGACTTTACTTCTTATCGGTCTGTTGCTACAGTCAATGCATCTGTAGATAAATTACATTATGCCGATTATAAGATTTCAGGTGTTGAGCTTTCGGGAGCGCTTAAGAACGCTGTTGCTACGGCGCAACTGACCAGTGACAATGCTCTGCTGAAGATGAAAGCCGATGCGGAATATCATTTAGCCCATCGTTATCCGGATGGAAAAGTAGAGTTGGATGTTACTTCTCTCGATACTGAAAAACTATTAGGTATCAGTTTGGGGAAAGATCCGGAAAAAATGTTGGCTTTTCAGTTTACCGGAGAAGTTCGCAAGGAACGTGTGTTTACTCATCTTACTTCCGGTGACTTGAAACTGAACCTTAGTGCTCGTGCCGGATTAGAACCTTTGATTCGCCAGTCTACTCATTTTGCAGATATACTGATGAGGCAACTGGATAATAAAGAACTGGATCATGCAGAGTTGCGTAAAGCATTGCCTACCGCAATCTTTTCTTTCTCGGCAGGACGCAACAATCCGATGGCATGGTATCTTGCCACACAAAAAATATCGTATCAGGATGCTTCTGTCAAAATAGGCTGTGCACCCGATTGGGGAATTAATGGTAAGGCTTCTCTTCATGCACTCAAGATAGATACCTTGCAACTTGATACTATATTTCTGACTTTGAAGCAAGATACAAGCCATATTAATTTGTATGGCGGGGTAATCAATGGACCGAAGAATCCGCAAATCTCTTTTAAATCGATTCTTACAGGAGAAATACGTGACAAGGATGCCGAGTTGACCGCACAATATATTAATGATAAAGGAAAAACCGGACTGCTTTTCGGAGTCAATGCCAAGCCTCTTTATGGCGGTCGTGGTAAAGGGAACGGAATTGCCCTGACCCTGATACCGGAGGAGCCTATTATTGCTTTCCATAAGTTTCGCTTTGAGGAGCGTCACAACTGGATTTATCTACATAATAATATGCGTGTTTATGCTAATGTGGATATGCAGGATAGTGAAGGAATGGGGATCCGGATGCAGTCTCTGCCAAGTGATACTGTTTCGTTACAGAATATGGATGTCGAGTTGCGTCGTATCCGGCTGGATGAACTATTCAGTATCTTGCCGTATATGCCCGAAATTACCGGGTTACTTTCTGCCGAGGCCCACTATATACAAACGGAACACTCACTGGAGCTCTCTGCTGAGGCCAGTATTGATGAACTGACTTACGAGCGCCAACGTATTGGCGATGTTTCTTTGGGGGCTACCTGGCTTCCGGGTGAGGCTGGCAAGCAGTATGTTAATACGTACCTGACACATGAAGGTACGGAGATTATGGTTGCTGACGGAGCATTGTATCCTACCATTTCCGGGAAAGACAGTATTGTGGTAAACTCCACACTTGAGCACTTTCCGCTTACTATTGCCAATGTGTTTGTACCCGATCAGATGGTAACTCTTTCCGGTGATATGGATGGTGATTTGCATATTACGGGATATACTGATACTCCATTGATAAATGGTGGATTATCACTGGATAGTGTTTCTGTTTATGCACGCCAGGCAGATGCCCGGTTTACATTTGATAACCGTCCGATACAAGTACAGAATAATCGCATCGTATTTGATAAATTCGCTATTTATACTACCAGCAAGAATCCGTTCAGTATTGACGGTTATGTAGACTTTCGCGATATGAGCCGTCCGATGGCAAACCTGAAACTGTTTGCTGAGAACTATACATTGCTCAATGCCAAACGGATGAAGGAAAGTATGGTCTATGGTAAGGTGTTTGTTGACTTTGATGCTACGGTACGTGGTCCGTTGGAGGCACTTATGATGCGTGGTAATGTGAATTTGCTGGGCAATACGGATGTTACCTATGTACTTACTGACTCTCCACTCACAGTACAGGACCGGCTGAGTGATCTGGTGACTTTCACTTCGTTTGCAGATACCACTTCTTTAAATAAAGAAGAAGTACCGACCCTTTCTCTGGGCGGGCTGGATATGATAATGACTGTACACATAGATCCGGCTGTCCGTTTGAAGGCCGATTTAAGTGCAGACCGTAGCAGCCGTGTTGAGCTTGAAGGTGGAGGTGATTTGTCTTTGCAATATACGCCACAGGGAGATCTTACCCTTACCGGGCGCTATACCCTTTCCGGAGGTATGATGAAATATGCTCTTCCGGTTATTCCGTTGAAAGAGTTCCAGATACAGAACGGCAGTTATGTGGACTGGACGGGTAATCCGATGGATCCTTTGCTGAATTTCCGGGCTACGGAACGTATGCGGGCTTCTGTGTCGCAGGAGGATGGAACATCGCGAATGGTGAACTTTGATATTTCTATTGTTGTAAAGAATCGCCTTGACAATCTTTCATTAGCCTTTGAAATAGATGCACCCGATGATGCTTCGGTACAAAATCAATTGGCGGGAATGGGACCGGACGAACGTAGCAAACAGGCCGTGGCAATGTTGGCTACAGGTATATTTCTTGCCGATTCGGGTAGTGGCGGTGGCATGAACCTGAATATGGGAGCTGCCCTGAACTCGGTACTTGCCAGTCAGATTAATGCTCTTACCGGAAATATGAAGAATGCCAGTCTGTCGTTTGGTGTCGAAGACCATGATGATTCGGATGCCGGTGGTAAGCGGACGGATTATAGTTTCCGTTACTCACAGCGCCTCTTTAATGACCGTTTCCAGATTGTGTTGGGAGGTAAAGTTTCTACCGGAGCCAATGCTACCAATGATGTAGAATCGTTTATTGACAACATCTCTCTGGAGTATCGTCTGGATCAATCGGGGACACGTTATATCCGCCTGTTCCACAACAAGAACTATGAAAGTGTTTTTGAAGGTGAGATAACTGAGACCGGTATTGGCCTTGTACTTCGTAAGAAGATGGATCGTCTGAGTGAATTGTTTATTTTTAAAAAGAAGAAGAAATGAAAATAGTAAGAATAACCCGCAAACGAGGAATATCCCTATTTTTTATTGGCATATTGGCGTATTTTCTTATTGGCACATTATTCAGCTGTTCCACTACAAAACATTTGCCCGAAGGCGAAGTGTTGTATACGGGAAATAAAAATATTTTTAAGGATGCTTCTGCCACTCCTGTGGGTGAGACGGCTATCAGTGAGGTTACGGCTGCATTGGATAAAAGTCCGTCAACGAAGTTATTTGGTATTCTGCCTATCCCCTTCGGTATGTGGGTATATAATGACTTTGTGAAGTACGAGAAAGGTTTCGGTAAATGGATATTCAATCGTTTTGCTGCAAAACCAGTGTTTATTTCTACTGTAAATCCGGAAATTCGCGTCAAGGTAGCTACCAATTTACTGCATGATTATGGCTATTTCAATGGGAAAGTGACGCAACAAACCATTGTCAATCCGAAGGATAGCCTTAAAGCAAGAGTGGAATATACTGTGGAGATGCGTGATCCTTATTTTATTGATACAGTATATTATAGTCGCTTTACACCGCAAACCCTTCGTATTATGGAGCGGGGGCGCCGCCGTTCATTACTTACTCCGGGCGAGCAGTTTAATGTAAGTGATTTGGATGAAGAGCGCAATCGTATCAGTACTTTGTTACGTAATCTGGGATATTTCTATTTTCGTCCTGACTATATGACTTATCAGGCAGATACTACGCTTGTACCCGGTGGACATGTTAGTTTGCGGCTTAGCCCTGTACCGGGTTTGCCTGTAGCTGCACAGCGTCAGTATTATGTAGGAAACAAAACCGTTTATCTGATAGGTAAAAACGGGGAGCAACCGAATGACAGTATGGATTACCGGGGTATGAAGATACATTATTATAAGAAGATGCAGGTGCGTCCCAATATGCTTTACCGATGGCTGAATTATCAGGCTTATGTGAAGAATGACTCTTTGCGCAATTCGCAGCGTAGCCGTCTTTACAGTCAGTATCGCCAACAACGTGTGCAAGAGAAACTGGCACAGTTGGGAATTTTCCGCTACATGGATATGCAATATGTACCTCGAGATACAACGGCGGCTTGTGATACACTTGATGTTAGTCTGCAAGCTACGTTTGACAAACCACTGGATGCGGAACTGGAATTGAATGTTACTACAAAAAGTAATGATCAGACAGGGCCGGGAGCTTCTTTTTCCGTCACCCGTAACAATGTGTTTGGTGGTGGTGAAACCTGGAATGTGAAATTGAAAGGCGCTTATGAATGGCAAACCGGAGGGGGAAAAGGCTCTTCTTTATTGAACAGTTGGGAGATAGGAGCTTCAACTTCCCTTATGTTTCCACGTGTAGTGTTCCCTCGCTTTGGAGGACGGGAGTATGATTTCCCTGCTTCTACTACTTTTAAGTTGTATGCCGATCAGATGAACCGTGCAAAGTATTATAAGTTACTTTCTTTTGGTGGAAACGCAACGTATGATTTTCAACCGACTCCTACCAGCCGACATTCGCTGACTCCTTTCCGCCTGACGTTTAACGTGCTGCAACATCGTACAGAAGCCTTTGAGGAAGTTGCAGAAAAGAACAAGGCGTTATTACTTAGTTTGCAGGATCAGTTTGTTCCGGCTATGGAGTACACCTACACATATGATAACTCTTCGGTTCGCAGTGTACGCAACCCTGTCTGGTGGCAGACTACTTTTACTTCTGCTGGTAATATAACCTCTGGCATTTATCGTATATTCGGGCAGCCGTTTAGTGAGAAGAATAAGAAATTGCTGGGTGCACCGTTTGCCCAGTTCCTTAAACTGAATACAGATTATCGTTATCTCTGGAAGTTAGATCGTAATAATGCCATTGCTGCCCGTATAGCCGGAGGTGTTCTTTGGACTTATGGTAACTCGACAGTAGCTCCTTATAATGAACAGTTCTATGTGGGTGGTGCCAATAGTATTCGTGCCTTTACCGTACGTAGCATTGGCCCCGGTGGGTATCATCCCGAGAAGAGTGAGTTCTCTTATCTTGACCAGACTGGCGATATACGTCTCGAAGCAAATATCGAATACCGCTTTCGTATTTATAAAGACCTGCATGGTGCTGTATTTTTGGATGCCGGAAATGTGTGGCTGATGCGTTATGACCCTGAGCGTCCCGATGCACAGCTTCGTCTCAAAACATTTCCGAAGCAGGTAGCTCTTGGCACAGGTGCCGGATTGCGTTATGATCTTGATTTTCTGATCTTCCGCCTTGATTGCGGAGTTCCTTTACATGATCCGTATGATACAGGGAAATCCGGATATTACAATGTCAGAGGTGCATTTTGGAAACAGTTGGGGTTACACTTTGCTATCGGATACCCGTTTTAGAACGGAGAGGGGAGAATGGAGAGGGGAGAAGTACTGTGCAGCGTGATAGCGCAGTCAACTGTCAATTGTCAACTAAATAAGCTTTCAATTTTCAACTTTCAACTAAAAAAGTTGTACATTTGCACCGTTATCACAACATTGACATTACTAACCTTTAATATTACACAGTTATGAAACCAACTTTATTTGTACTCGCTGCCGGTATGGGTAGCCGCTATGGGGGATTGAAACAACTTGACGGACTGGGTCCTAACGGCGAAACTATTATGGATTATTCTATCTACGATGCTATTCGTGGTGGATTTGGCAAGGTTGTTTTCGTCATCCGCAAAGATTTCGAGAAAGACTTCCGCGATAAAATTCTGAGTAAATATGAGAACCATATTCCGGTAGAGCTGGTATTCCAGGCACTGGATAATCTGCCCGAGGGCTTTACTTGCCCTGCCGATCGTGTGAAACCGTGGGGAACAAACCATGCCGTACTGATGGGTAAAGATGTGATCAAGGAGCCATTTGCTGTTATCAATGCTGACGACTTCTACGGTCGTGACAGCTTTGCTGTACTGGGTGCTGCGCTGAGCGAGATGGGCGGAAAGAAAGATGACTACTGCATGGTAGGCTATCGTGTAGGTAATACGTTGAGCGAAAGTGGTTCTGTTGCTCGTGGTGTATGCGAGACAAATGCAGACGGTTACCTGACTACGGTAGTTGAACGTACTGCTATCGAGCGCATAGATGGCAAAGTATCTTTCAAAGATGAAAACGGTGTGATGCAAACGATTGCTGACAATACTCCGGTTTCTATGAACATGTGGGGTTTCACTCCCGATTATTTTGAATATTCTGAAGAGTTCTTTAAAGATTTCCTCAAAGAGAATATGAGTAACCTGAAGTCGGAATACTTTATTCCATTAATGGTGAATAAGCTGATTAACGATGGAACTGCACGCGTGAAAGTATTGGATACCACTAGCAAATGGTTTGGTGTGACATATGCTGACGATCGTCAGGGTGTTGTAGACAAAATTCAGGCTTTGGTAGATGCCGGCGAATATCCTGCAAAACTATTCTAATCAACAGAAAATAACAGAAATAGGAAAGGGGAGAGCAGTAGCTTTTCCCTTTTTTTGTACCTTTGCCCCTTGTATATTCCAAACTAAAAGAAAGGTAGTTATGATTAAGTTTTCCGCATATTGCCAGGTGTGTCTGTTGCTGGGACTCCTGTGCGCTTTCTCTTCTTGTGAAAAGGATGATGATAAAAGCGATAAAGCTATCAATCAATGGATCGATGCCACTATGCGTAGCTGGTATCTTTGGTATAGTGATATCCCCGATAAAAAGCAGCTGAATTTTAATGCTGAGCCGGAAACATTCTTTGCATCGCTTCTTTCTCAAAGTGATGGTAAAAGCCAGCATTACTCTGCAATAAAGAAAAAGAAAACCACTACACGGGCAAGTTTAGGAGATGAACCGACTTTGGGATTTGAGTTTCAGAGCTGGAAAATTACAGATTTGCGTAAGTCTGGAGTGAATATACTTTATGTATTGCCCGGTTCTCCGGCAGAGGAGAAGGGATTGAAACGTGGTGACTGGATTTTTACTATCAATGGAAGTGCTGTTGGTGAGAGTAACTTATCAGCTTTAAGGAGTGGAGAAAGTGTACGATTGGGAGTGGCAGATGATATACAAGGCGTAGTAAGACGGACTGTTGACTTGTCTCCACGGATGGTTGAAGACAACCCCGTTTTGTTGGATACGGTTTATATGGTACAGAATACGAAGATTGGTTATCTGGTATACAATCATTTCACCTCTGGTCCCGATGGTGATGAGGATGAAAAGTATAACAATACGCTTCGTAAATCTTTTGAGAATTTTAAGATTGCCGGTGTACAGGAGTTTATTTTGGATTTGCGATATAATGGAGGTGGTTTGGTTACTTCCTCTCAATTACTTTCTACTATGTTAGCTCCTGCTTCTGCCTTGGGAGATGAGTTTTGTTCTTTAGTGTACAATGATAAGCATCAGTCTAACAGTCGTACACTTACTTTGGATAAAAGTTATATGAAACAGGGGGCTAATGGGGAGAATCTGGATTTACCTCGTCTGATTGTTCTCACCAGTGCACGGACAGCTTCTGCTTCGGAAGCTGTTATAAATGGGCTTAAGCCTTATTATGAAGTAATAGTGTTAGGTGGGCAAACAGAGGGTAAAAATGTTGGTTCCGTAACGCTTGAAAACTCAAAGTACGATTATGAATTGCACCCTATTGTCTGTCGGTTATATAGTAAAGACAAAACTATAGACTATAGCAATGGATTTTCACCTGTCTGGCCTCAAACTGAAGGACAGCAACTGGACTTATTAGTGATTAGAACTCCAATTCAATTGGGAGATATAAATAAAGAGCCATTGCTAAATGTTGCATTGCAATGGATACTTACAGGAGGTATCGAACAGAATACAGATACTCGCTCATCAGCATCGTTCAATGCCATCCCCGGTTATAGTTCTTTGGATAGAAAGGCGATGAATGGAGTGCAAGTTCCCTTCACACCAGAAGATGTGGAGTGGTAGTGTGATCCCAAAACCATTCCGGAAATGATGCGTCCTAATGTCAAATTCTTGTTAGATGTTTTGAAACCTCGACAAAGTGTTAGTAAATGGCGTTATTTACTAACACGTACTTCTGCTAAACAGGAGCTGTTAGCGATTTATTCGTCGCTATGGTTGCATAAGTATGCATGAAACGTGCTGGATATTCTCGATATATACACTTTATCCGGTATAAAATTGCACTATTTCCGGTGCTTAGATGCATCTTCCCCGGAGCCGAACCCTATCCTCCCCGGAGCCGAGTCTTATTCTCCCCGGTGCATGATCCTTTTTTCTCTCTTTTGGTGGCTTTTTAGCGCTGGTTGGCTTTCCCATGCGATACTTTTTTATTTGACTATCTGGTTGTGTATAAGTAATATTCCTTTCTTAACGATCTGCCTTTTTTCTATTTGAAATTCTTTGTTTTGCTAAAGTGCGTCATCGCTGTCTTTTGGAATGTGGCTAACGCTTAATCCTTGCGATTTATTCCTTCGCTCTGTCCCGTCACCTGAAAAGAACTGCTCCTGCCTGTATAAAAATTACAATATGTCAAATGGAACGAAAGAGTGAAGAGAATCGTTTTATTGGGCGCAACTGACATATGTCAGCAATTTACGGCCTAAACCCTTACTGGTTAAGGGATAATTTTCTATCTTTGTAGCCCAATATCAATTATTCATTAGCAAAGTGATATCAGTAGAAGGACTTACCGTAGAATTTAATGCCACGCCCTTGTTTTCGGACGTGTCCTATGTTATAAATAAAAAGGACCGTATAGCCCTGGTGGGTAAGAACGGTGCCGGAAAATCAACCATGCTTAAGATTCTGGCTGGTTTACAAAGCCCTACATCGGGTGTGATTGCTATTCCTAAAGAAGTCACGATAGGTTATCTGCCTCAGGTGATGATACTTTCTGACAAGCATACTGTAATGGAAGAAGCCGAACAGGCTTTTGAACATATTTTTCAGTTGCAGGCAGACCTGGAACGGATGAATCAGGAATTAGCAGACCGTACAGACTATGAATCAGAAGAATATCATAAGCTGATAGACCGGTTTACGCATGAGAATGACCGCTTTCTGATGATGGGCGGAACGAACTTTCGTGCCGAGATAGAGCGTACACTGTTGGGACTTGGTTTCTGTCGGGAGGATTTTGACCGTTCCACATCCGAGTTTTCCGGAGGTTGGCGTATGCGTATCGAGCTGGCCAAACTTCTGCTTCGTCGTCCGGATGTACTGCTATTGGATGAGCCAACCAACCACCTTGATATCGAGAGTATCCAATGGCTGGAAAACTTCCTGTCTACGCGTGCCAATGCCGTAGTGCTGGTCAGCCATGACCGGGCTTTCCTCAATAATGTCACTACCCGTACCATTGAGATCACCTGCGGACAGATCTACGATTATAAAGTGAAATACGACGAGTTTGTCGTATTGCGTAAAGAACGCCGTGAACAGCAGCTCCGTGCCTATGAGAATCAACAGAAACAGATACAGGACACTGAAGATTTTATCGAACGTTTCCGTTATAAAGCGACTAAAGCCGTGCAGGTACAGAGTCGCATCAAGCAACTGGAGAAAATAGAGCGCATTGAGGTAGATGAGGAAGATAATTCTGCCCTTCGTCTCAAATTTGTTTGCTCCAGCCGTAGTGGTAATTATCCCGTTATCTGTGAGGATGTCAGGAAAGCATACGGTGCTCATGTTGTTTTTCATGATGTCAACCTCACCATCAATCGGGGGGAGAAGGTTGCGTTTGTAGGAAAGAATGGTGAAGGAAAATCTACCCTGGTAAAGTGTATTATGGGAGCAATTACCGATTATGAAGGCAAACTCACCATCGGACATAATGTGCAGATCGGTTATTTTGCTCAGAACCAGGCACAGATGCTGGATGAGAATCTGACGGTATTCGATACGATAGACCGTGTGGCAACCGGAGATATTCGTCTTAAAATCCGCGATATTCTCGGCGCCTTTATGTTTGGTGGCGAAGCTTCGGACAAGAAGGTGAAAGTGCTTTCGGGTGGTGAACGTACGCGTCTTGCCATGATCAAGCTACTGCTTGAACCGGTGAACTTCCTGATCCTCGATGAGCCGACGAACCACCTGGATATGCGTTCAAAGGATGTGTTGAAAGAAGCGATTCGCGAGTTTGACGGTACAGTGATACTCGTCAGCCATGACCGCGACTTTCTGGATGGACTGGCAACTAAAGTCTATGAGTTTGGAGGTGGCCTTGTAAAAGAGCATATCGGAGGTATTTACGACTTCCTGCAGAAGAAAAAGATGGAAAGCCTGAATGAGCTGCAAAAGGGGCCGGCACTTTCAACATCGCCTACCGGCGTAAAAGGAGATAGCATTTCCGAAGAAGAATCACCTTCGGACAATAAACTCTCTTATGAGGCCCAAAAGGAACTGAATAAAAAGATAAAGAAGCTCGAACGCCAAGTGGCCGATTGTGAAGAGGCGATAGAACAGACGGAATCTGCCATTGCCATTCTTGAAGAGAGGATGGCTACACCGGAAGGGGCTGCAAATATGGCTCTTTATGAACAACATCAGAAACTTAAACAACAACTTGACCGTACGGTGGAAGAGTGGGAGAAAGTTTCGATGGAACTGGAGAGAACTACCGGCGGGTAGTGAGGAGAGCTATAAAGTTGTAAGTTAAAGGGGTATAAAGTAGTAGAATTATAATAAGATGATGATATAAACGATATTATAATTACTGCCCATCCTACAATTCCGACCCTTACCACCTTTATAACTCTATAACCACCCTATAACATTATAACATTATATATAATATGAGAGTAAAGTATTTACCAATTCTTGCAATCTGCATGATGACTACAGGATGCAACAGCAGCAAGCAACAGGCCGCCCTTACGTCCGGCATAGATCTTGCCAACCTTGACACAATGGCTCTTCCGGGAACCGACTTTTATCAGTATGCCTGCGGCGGTTGGATGAAAAATCATCCGCTTACAGACGAGTATTCACGTTTTGGCTCATTTGATATGCTTGCTGAGAACAACCGTAAGCAACTTCGTGAAGTTATTGAGGAGCTGGCGTCTACTCAGCATGAAGCGGGTAGTATCGCTCAGAAAGTAGGTGACCTTTACAACATCGCTATGGACAGTGTAAAACTGAATCGTGAAGGTGCTACTCCTATTAAGGCAGAACTGGAAAAGATAGCTACTTTGAAAGACAAATCGGAGGTTTATCCGATGATAGCAGAAATGCAGAAAAACGGTATATATCCCTACTTTGTTGTTTTCGTGAGTGCCGATGACATGAATAGTTCAATGAACCTGGTACAGACCTATCAGGGCGGTCTGGGGATGGGCGAACGCGACTATTATCTCGAAAACGATGATAAGACCAAAGAGATTCGCGATGCCTATCAGAAGCATATCGTTAAGATGTTCCAATTGGCTGGTTATGATGAAGCTGCTGCGCAGAAAGCAATGAAAGCTGTTATGAATATCGAAACCCGTCTGGCCAAATCAGCACGTTCTATGGTAGAGTTACGTGATCCGCATGCCAACTATAACAAGAAGGCGATGGCTGATGTGAAGAAGGAATATGCTCCTTTTGCATGGGATGTATTCTTTTCTACTCTTGGATTGAATAATCTGGAAGAGGTGAACATCGGTCAGCCAGGTTCACTTAAAGAAGTAAATGATATCATTAATACAGTTGCGTTGGAAGATCAGATAGCCTATTTGCAATGGAACCTTATAAATAGCGCTGCCAGTTACCTGAGCGATGACTTTATAGCGCAGAATTTTGATTTCTACGGAAAGACGATGTCTGGTAGAAAGGAAATGAAGCCGCGTTGGAAATCTGCTGTAAGTACGGTTGACGGTTCTTTGGGTGAGGCAGTGGGACAGATGTATGTAGAGAAATATTTCCCTGCTGCAGCCAAAGAACGTATGGTAGGGCTGGTGAAAAACCTGCAAACCTCTTTGGGTGAACGTATCAAAGAACTTACCTGGATGAGTGATGTGACCAAAGAAAAAGCACTGGAAAAACTGGCTACCTTCCATGTAAAGATCGGTTATCCGGATAAATGGAAAGATTACTCTTCTCTTGAAATCAAAGACGATTCCTATTGGGCTAACATAGAACGTGCCAACCAGTGGGAACATGCAGAGATGATAGCCAAAGCCGGTAAGCCGGTGGATAAGGATGAGTGGCTGATGACTCCGCAAACTGTAAATGCCTATTATAATCCGACTACCAATGAGATTTGTTTCCCGGCGGGTATTCTTCAGTATCCTTTCTTCGATATGAATGCCGATGATGCTTTCAATTATGGTGCTATCGGTGTAGTGATTGGCCATGAGATGACACATGGATTTGACGACCAGGGGCGGCAGTATGACAAAGAAGGTAATCTGAAAGACTGGTGGACTGAGGAAGATGCCAAAAATTTTGAAGAACGTGCACAAGTGATGGTTAATTTCTTTGACAGTATAGAGGTTGCTCCGGGTGTGCATGCCAACGGTCAACTTACATTGGGTGAGAATATCGCCGACCATGGTGGATTGCAGGTGTCTTTCCAGGCATTTAGGAATGCAACTGCCCAGACTCCTCTGAAAGATGAAAACGGTTTTACACCCGAACAACGTTTCTTCCTTGCCTATGCCAATGTGTGGGCAGGTAATATCCGTCCAGAAGAAATTCTTCGTTTGACTAAATTGGATGTACACTCATTAGGCAAATGGCGTGTGAATGGAGCGTTGCCTCAGATAGGTGCATGGTACGAAGCATTCGGTGTAACAGAGGAAAATCCGATGTTCCTTCCGGTTGACAAACGGGTGTCTATTTGGTAATAGATTTGTATAAACAATAGCGTATATAACAAAGCGCTGACTTTTAATCTTTTAAGTCAGCGCTTTTTTATTATTAATTCACACCTTGTTTATTACGCACGATAAACAATATTTCGTAACTTTGCGCATCAAATACTTAATAAGCAAACCATGTCTGAATCAAAAAGAATAAAAACCGCATTGGTATCGGTTTATCATAAGGAAGGTTTGGATGAAATTATCACCAAACTGCATGAAGAAGGAGTAGAGTTTCTGTCAACAGGTGGAACTCGTCAGTTTATCGAGTCATTGGGATATCCTTGTAAGGCTGTAGAAGATCTTACTTCTTATCCTTCCATCCTCGGAGGTCGCGTGAAGACACTTCACCCGAAAATCTTCGGGGGTATCCTTTGCCGTCGCGGACTGGAACAAGACATCCAGCAAATTGAGAAATATGAAATACCGGAAATAGATCTTGTGATTGTAGACCTCTATCCGTTTGAAGCAACCGTAGCATCGGGTGCTGATGAGGCTTCAATCATCGAGAAGATTGATATCGGTGGAATCTCACTGATTCGTGCCGCTGCTAAAAACTACAATGATGTAGTGATCGTTGCTTCTCAGGCCCAGTACAAGCCATTGCTCGATATGTTGATGGAGCATGGGGCTACCTCTTCACTCGAAGAGCGTCGTTGGATGGCTAAAGAAGCTTTTGCTGTTTCTTCACATTACGATTCGGCGATCTTCAATTATTTTGATGCAGAAGAGGGCTCGGCTTTCCGTCAGTCTGCCAATGATCAGAAGATGCTCCGTTATGGTGAGAACCCACATCAGAAGGGATATTTCTATGGAAACCTGGACGCTATGTTCGACCAGATTCATGGAAAAGAAATCTCTTACAACAATCTGTTGGATATCAATGCAGCTGTTGAACTGATTGATGAATTTGAAGATGTAACTTTTGCTATTCTGAAGCACAATAATGCTTGTGGACTGGCTTCACGTCCTACTGTGCTCGATGCATGGAAAGATGCGTTGGCCGGTGACCCGGTTTCTGCTTTTGGTGGAGTGTTAATCACGAATGCTGTAATTGATAAAGCAACTGCAGAGGAGATTAATAAAATATTCTTTGAAGTAGTGATTGCTCCGGATTATGATGTAGATGCACTTGAAATTCTGGGACAGAAGAAAAATCGTATTATTTTGGTTCGCAAGGAAGCTAAGCTGCCCAAGAAGCAGTTCCGCTCATTGCTGAACGGTGTGTTGGTACAGGAGAGAGATCTAAACATTGAAACCGTGGCCGACTTAAAGACCGTGACTGATAAAGCACCTGCTCCCGAAGAGGTAGAGGACATGCTGTTTGCCAATAAAATAGTGAAGAACAGCAAATCCAATGCCATCGTACTGGCTAAAAACAAACAGTTGTTGGCAAGTGGTGTAGGACAGACTTCACGCGTAGACGCTCTCAAACAAGCTATCGAGAAAGCTAAATCATTCGGATTTGATCTGAATGGGGCAGTGATGGCTTCGGATGCATTCTTCCCTTTCCCCGATTGTGTTGAAATTGCGGGTAATGAGGGAGTAACAGCAGTTATCCAGCCGGGTGGCTCTGTAAAAGATGAATTAACGTTCGAGTATTGTAATGAACATGGCATTGCAATGGTGACAACGGGGATTCGTCACTTTAAACACTAAAAGGATTTACGATTTGACGATTTACGATTTACAATTGAAGTTTGTTTCTTGTAAATCATAAATCTGAGAATTGTAATAAAGAGTAATATCAATCGTAAATTGTAAATAGTTAAATCGTAAATATACATGGGATTATTCTCTTTTACACAAGAAATAGCGATGGACCTGGGAACTGCCAATACCATCATCATTACCAATGGTAAGATTGTGGTGGACGAACCGTCAGTGGTAGCTTTGGACCGTCGTACTGATAAGATGATTGCCGTGGGTGAGAAGGCAAAGATGATGCATGAGAAAACTCACGAAAATATACGTACCATCCGTCCGCTCCGTGACGGTGTAATTGCTGATTTCTATGCCTGTGAACAGATGATGCGCGGACTTATCAAGCAGGTGAATACCCGTAGCCATTTATTCTCTCCTTCTCTCCGCATGGTTATCGGAGTGCCTTCGGGTAGCACAGAGGTTGAGCTTCGTGCTGTTCGTGACTCTGCAGAGCATGCCGGAGGACGCGATGTCTATTTGGTATTTGAGCCTATGGCGGCAGCTATTGGTATTGGTATTGATGTAGAAGCTCCCGAAGGAAATATGATTGTTGATATAGGTGGGGGTTCTACTGAAATTGCTGTTATTTCACTGGGGGGGATTGTTTCTAATAATTCCATCCGTATTGCCGGCGATGATCTTACCGCTGATATTCAGGAATACATGAGCCGCCAGCATAACGTGAAGGTTAGTGAGCGTATGGCAGAGCGTATTAAGATTAATGTAGGTGCTGCTCTTACTGAATTGGGTGATGATGCTCCCGAAGATTATATCGTTCACGGACCGAATCGTATTACTGCACTTCCGATGGAGGTACCTGTATGCTATCAGGAAGTAGCTCACTGTCTGGAAAAATCTATTTCTAAGATTGAAACAGCCGTGCTGAGTGCATTGGAAAATACACCTCCCGAATTGTATGCCGATATTGTTCACAATGGAATCTATCTGGCAGGTGGTGGCGCATTGCTCCGTGGCCTTGACAAACGTCTGACGGACAAAATCAATATTCCTTTCCACATAGCCGAAGATCCTCTTCATGCAGTGGCAAAAGGAACAGGAGTGGCATTAAAGAACATTGACCGCTTCTCGTTCTTAATGAGATAAATAATGTAATAATGTGCCAATATGCCAATGTGCCAATTACCATGCGGTATTATAGCGCGGCCAATTGGCACATTGGCATATTAGCATATCGACACATTATTAATAATTATGCGGAATTTACTGAACTTCCTTCTTAAGTATAATTACTGGTTCCTCTTCATTTTGTTGGAGGTGGTCTGTTTTGTTCTATTATTTCGCTTTAATAACTACCAGCAGAGTGTTTACTTCACTTCTGCCAATGTTGTTACCGGTAAGGTCTATGAGGTTTCGGGAAGTATCTCTTCTTATTTTCATCTGAAGTCAGTAAACGAAGATTTGCTTGATCGCAATATGTTGCTTGAACAGCAGATAACCAATCTGGAGAATGCATTGCGGGAGCATCAGGTCGATTCTCTTGTTGTAAACAGTATCCGGAATCTTGATAATAAGGACTATCAGCTATTCAAGGCACATGTTATTCGGAATAGTTTGAATCAGGCCGATAATTACATTACATTGGATAAAGGTTCTTCTTCCGGCATTCGCCCCGAGATGGGGGTGGTTGATGGAAACGGGGTTGTGGGTATCGTTTATAAAACATCTCCCAACTATTCGCTTGTTATTTCAGTATTGAACAGTAAATCGAGTATAAGTTGTAAAATTGTAGGTAGTGAGTATTTCGGTTATCTGAAATGGGAGCATGGAGACTCACGTTATGCCTATCTGAAAGATCTACCCCGCCATGCCGAGTTTAATCTGGGAGATACGGTAGTGACCAGTGGGTATTCCACTGTTTTTCCGGCAGGTGTTATGGTTGGTACGGTAGATGATATGTCCGATTCCAATGACGGACTTTCTTATTTACTAAAGATTAAACTGGCTACGGATTTTGGAAAACTGAGTGATGTGAGGGTGATTGCCCGGACTGGCCAGATGGAACAGCAGGAACTTGAAAATATGAGTACGAAGCAATGATGATACACTATATACATAGGATGGGATGGTTTGTGGGATTAGTCCTACTTCAGGTACTGATTCTGAACAATGTTCATATTGCAGGCTATGCCACTCCTTTCTTATATGTCTATTTCATCTTAAAATTTGCTTCCGGCACTTCCCGGAACGAATTGATGTTATGGGCTTTCTTTTTGGGATTAACCATAGATATATTCTCCAATACTCCGGGGATGAATGCGGCGGCAACTGTATTTCTGGCTTTTGTGCGTCCTACATTTCTGCGATTGTTTACTCCGCGTGATACATTAGACAGCATCATACCTTCTATACGGACGATGGGGATTGCTTCTTTTCTGAAATTTACGGTGACAAGTGTTTTTGTGCATCATCTGATCCTGCTCACTATCGAGTTCTTTTCATTTTCCAGCATACCGCTGTTGTTGCTAAGGGTAGTCGCATGTACCCTGCTGACTGTTACGTGTATTATGGCTGTTGAAGGGATAAGGAGATAGGCATGGCAAAAGATTATGTATTAGAGAAACGAAAATTTGTTATCGCAGGAACTGCTATTTGTATTGTGTTTATCTATATAGTACGGCTTTTCTTTTTGCAGATATCCACCGATGATTATAAAAAGAATGCTGACAGTAATGCTTTTCTGAATAAGATACAGTATCCTTCGCGTGGGGCAATGTATGATCGTAACGGTAAATTGCTTGTTTTCAATCAGCCGGCATATGACATAACGATTGTTCCCAAAGAAATTGAAAATCTGGATACACTTGATCTATGCCAGACATTGAATATCACGCGGGAGCAGTTTCTGAAAATAATGTCCGACATGAAAGACCGCCGGAGAAATCCGGGCTATTCAAGATATACCAATCAAGTATTCATGTCCCAGTTATCTGCCGAAGAATGTGGTGTATTCCAAGAAAAGCTGTTTAAGTTTCAGGGATTTTATATACAGCGGCGTACCATCCGGCAGTATACCTATAATTCTGCTGCTCATGCTTTGGGAGATATTGGCGAGGTATCAATGCGTGATATTGAAAATGACGATTATTACATTCGTGGAGATTATATTGGTAAGCAGGGAGTAGAAAAGTCCTATGAGAAATATCTTCGTGGCGAGAAAGGGGTTGAAGTATTGCTTCGCGATGCTCACGGACGTATTCAGGGGCATTATATGGATGGTCAGTTCGATCGTCCTTCTATACCGGGTAAGAATCTCACTTTAGGACTGGATATTGACCTGCAGATGCTGGGCGAACGCTTGTTGAAGAATAAAATCGGAAGTATTGTTGCCATTGAGCCCGAGACAGGGGAAATTCTATGTCTGGTTTCCTCCCCTGATTTCGATCCCCATCTGATGATTGGGCGCCAGCGGGGTAAGAATCACCTGATGCTGCAGCGGGACAAGCGTAAGCCTTTGTTGAATCGTGCTTTAATGGGAGCTTACCCTCCGGGATCAACTTTTAAGGCTGCTCAGGCATTGACTTTTTTACAAGAAGGGATTATTCAGGAAAATACTCCGGCATTCCCGTGCTATCATGGATTTATATATGGGAGCTTGAAAGTGGGATGCCATGCCCATGGCTCTCCATTACCACTGGTACCGGCGTTGGCCACTTCCTGTAACTCTTATTTCTGTTGGGGATTGTTTCGTATGTTTGGTGACCGTAAGTACGGTTCGCCGCAAAATGCTATAACTGTCTGGAAGGATCATATGGTGTCTCAAGGATTCGGCTATAAGTTGGGTGTAGATTTACCCAGTGAAGGACGAGGATTGATACCTAATGCTGCATTTTATGATAAACCTTACAAAGGGCGATGGAACGGGTTGACTGTAATCAGTATTGCTATCGGGCAGGGTGAAATTCTCGCTACTCCTTTGCAAATCGCTAATTTGAGTGCTACGATTGCCAACCGAGGACATTTTATCACTCCACATATTGTGAAAGAGATTCAGGATAATCAGCTTGATAGTATTTACCGGACTCCCCGCGTGCCCACCATTGACCGCATACATTATGAAGAGGTAGTGAAGGGAATGCGTGCTGCTGTAACGGGAGGAACCTGTAGAATAGCCGGTTATATGTTTCCCGAAGGTGAGATATGCGGTAAAACGGGTACGGCACAGAATCGTGGACACGACCACTCTGCCTTTATGGGATTTGCTCCGATGAACAATCCCAAGATAGCCATTGCAGTCTATGTGGAGAATGGAGGATTTGGTGCAACCTATGGTGTACCTATTGGTACTTTGATGATAGAACAATATTTGAATGGAAAACTCTCTCCGGCCAGTGAAGCGAAGGCGGCAGAGTTTAGCGATAGAATTATAATGTATGGTGACGAGGAACGATAGTTTATGGAAAACGCTGGATTGGGTAACAATTGCTATTTACCTGCTCCTTATTATTGCCGGATGGTTCAGTGTTTGCGGAGCCAGTTATGACTATGGTGACCGGGACTTTCTTGACTTTTCTACCCGTGCCGGCAAGCAGTTTATGTGGATTATCTGTTCATTTGGTCTGGGATTTATCTTACTGATGCTCGAAGATAGGATGTACGATATGTTTTCTTACATTATATATATAGGGATGATGCTTCTGCTCGTGGCTACCATATTTATCGGCAGTGATATTAAAGGTTCCAATTCATGGATCAAACTTGGGCCTGTAAATCTTCAACCGGCAGAGTTTGCTAAGTTTGCCACTGCCCTGGTATTAGCCAAATATATCAACTCCTATTCCTTTAATATCAGGAAAGGGAAGTGTTTTCTGGCACTGCTTGCCTTTATCATGCTTCCTATGATACTGATTATTCTGCAAAAGGAAACGGGATCTGCACTGGTATATCTGGCTTTTTTTCTGGTGCTTTATCGTGAAGGTATGCCGGGAGTAGTACTCTTTTCCGGTGTGTGTGCTGTAGTCTATTTTGTTGTTGGCATACGTTTTGATCAGGTATTTATAGCCGATACGCCTACTCCCATCGGAGAGTTTTCGGTTCTATCTATGGTATTGCTGTTTGCCGGTGGTATGGTGTGGGTTTATAGAAAGAAATGGAAGCCGATGCGGAATATTATTGTAGGTAGTCTGATTGTGATGCTTCTTGCTTTCCTCATCTCAGAATATATTATACCCTTTAATCTGGTATGGGTACAATGGGTACTTTGTGTTGCTGTAGTTGGATATCTGATGTTTCTCTCTTTGAGTGAACGCCAGAAATCTTATATGCTTATTGGATTGTTTGCTATTGGGTCTGTCGGTTTCCTCTATTCCAGTGATTATGTGTTTGATAATATTCTCGAACCACATCAGCAGATTCGTATTAAAGTTGTGCTGGGTATGGAAGAAGACCTGACCGGTGCCGGGTATAATGTGAATCAGTCTAAAATAGCTATTGGCTCTGGTGGTCTTACAGGAAAGGGATTTCTGAATGGTACACAGACAAAGTTGAAGTATGTACCTGAACAAGATACTGATTTTATCTTTTGTACGGTAGGTGAAGAGCAGGGCTTTGTTGGATCATCTATTGTGCTACTGCTGTTTTTGGCACTGATATTACGGCTTATTGCAGTGTCCGAGCGGCAACCTTCTGCTTTTGGGCGTGTATATGGGTATTCGGTAGTCAGTATATTCCTTTTCCATATCTTTATTAATATTGGTATGGTACTTGGATTGACGCCTGTGATTGGCATCCCATTGCCTTTCTTTAGTTATGGAGGTTCTTCTCTATGGGGATTTACAATTTTGCTTTTTATTTTCCTGCGGATTGATGCAGGGCGCGGAAGAAGACTGTAAAGAAGGGAGAATTGAGAAGGGAGAAGTGGCTGCGCTATCACGTTGCATAGTACTTCTCCCTTCTCAATTCTCCCTTCTCCCTTCAATTTTGACCCCTACGTCATTGATACCTTTCAGCAGTTCATCTTGCATTCCGTGTGTTATTTTAAAGGTATAATTTCCCGGATGCCGGGCAACGGCAGAGCCGATAGGTAAAGTTGATTGAAACAAACTTCCCCAGCCGGTGCCATTCCATTTACCCTCTTTGTCTGCAAGGATAAGTAGTAACGTGTCTGTTTTCCATATCGTGCTATCCTCAAGATTGTGACTAACTGTTAAGTAGATATTCCGGTAAGCGTAATTACTTTCATTACGTATTTCTGCAGATAGCCGGAGTGGTGTTAACGAATCTTTGACTGGGACATTGAAAAAGAGTGTATCACTCTTCTTCCATCCCTCCGTGGGTATGGATTGGTAAGAGTGATACACAGTATTTTCGTTGCAAGCGGCTGTCAGGCAGGTGGCCAACAGAAGCCATATACTATTCCTGAGTAGGTTTTTCATTTCTCTCTTTAGCTGGCTTCTCGTTATTTTGTGGTCTTTCTCCACTTTGTGGTCTTTCTCCACGTCTGTCATTATTATTACGTGGACGATTGTTGTTTTTCGGACGATCGTTACGTGAGCGTTGTTGCTCACCACCGTTATTGGGTTGTGGGGTTTGTTGCTGTCCTTCTGCATTATTCTGTTGCGGGCGGTTAGGACGCGGCCCGTTTTCACGTTGTGTTGGCCGTTCTGAACGAGTGTTGCTTTCCTGTTGTGAACGCCCCGGACGATTGCCATTATCCTGTTGAGGACGCCCTGTTGTTCTTCCTTCAGCTTCCTGCTGTGGGCGATTAGTATTGTTCTTTTTCTTCTTTCTGTTGCGGTTCCCACCTTCGGCCCCTTCTTTTCCTTCTTTTCGGCGGCGGTCACGATCAAAGCGAGTCAGGCTTTCCTGTTCTACAAGATCAACCGGCTTTTTAGGTTCTTGTTTGTGCTCTTCTTCCAGTAAACTTTCCGGTTTAGCACCTCTTTTGTTCATTCCGATGACTTCAAAGGCCCTTTTACCACTAATAGTTACCAGATTAGCAGGGAAGTTTTTGTCGGTAGAGTAGGAAATTTGATTACTTAAAATATCCGCTTTGAAGAAATAGAACGTTCCGTCTTTGGTTTCCAGTTCAATTTCTTTGGAAGGCAGGCGCTTCTGTGCTTCTACATAGCAATCTACTTCGTAGTTCAGACAACATTTCAGCTTAGCACATTGTCCGGCAAGTTTTTGCGGATTAAGAGAGATATCCTGATAGCGGGCTGCACTTGTAGATACAGATACGAAACTGGTCATCCAGGTAGCACAACATAACTCACGTCCGCATGGACCGATACCACCGATACGTCCGGCCTCCTGGCGTGCACCAATCTGTTTCATTTCGATACGGACACGAAATGCTTCTGCCAGCACTTTGATCAGTTGGCGAAAGTCTACCCGTTCGTCTGCAATATAATAGAAAATGGCTTTATTACCATCTCCCTGATATTCAACGTCTCCTATTTTCATATCCAGATTCAGACTGGATGCAATCTGACGTGAGCGAATCATTGTAGCGTGCTCTTTAGCTTTTGCTTCATCAAACTTTTCCATGTCCACCGGTTTGGCTTTGCGGTAGATACGTTTAATTTCTGCATCTGGCTTAATGTTTGCTTTTCGCATTTGCAATGGAACGAGGCGTCCCGTCAGTGTTACTACACCGATATCATGCCCAGGCGTTGCTTCGACGGCTACTACGTCACCCTTTTCTAACTTAATTTTATTACTGTTTCGATAGTATCCCTTACGAGTGTTCTTGAACTGAACCTCCACCATGTCACTCTCCTCAGCATTGCCTGGTATATCTGCCAGCCAATCGTAGGTGTTCAATTTATTATCTTGTCGGGAGCAACTTTTGCAGCAAAGGCTACCGCTCCCATTATGTAACTTAAAATCCATCTCTGTATATTTATAATTTATTCCCTATGTTTATGATCATTGTTGATCTTTATCGTATAGGTACGTTTACGATTTACAATTAAAAATTCTTCCTTCTAACTCTTCAACAGTACAATCATTTTCAACGAGAAGTCGAAGAATACCATTTTGGCATTCACATTCTGTTCGATATGTTGTTGCGCTTCACTCAACTCATCCATGATGCCCATCACATTTCGCTCATTGACGAACGGTGCAAAGCGGGTTGAAAAATTTTGTTCATCGGGCGTCATATAGACTAATTCTTTCTGATGCAGGTTGTATATGAAGTTTTCTCTTATCATTCGCTGACAGTAAGATAAGAAATTCTTCTGACGTTCGCGCCCCAGAGCAGCCACTTGTTCACTCCATAGTTTCATTTCCCGTATTTTCCGTTGATAGGAGAGTCGCATCAGGTTGACAAAGAGCTCAAAGAATAACTGGCTCTCTTCATTCAGATGAATTGTTTCGAGGGCTTTGATAAAATTCCCGTTTGCCAGATGGGCGATAGTTGCGCTGGTTGCCTGCTGTACACCATATTTCTGTTGAAGCACTTGCGCTATGCTTGCTTCATCTATCTTGCGGATGTTGAAACGTTGTGTTCGACTTAATATGGTTGGCAGAATCAAGTCCGGTGCCTCGGAAACCAAGAGGAAAACTGTTTTCTCGGGTGGTTCTTCTAGAAGCTTCAGTAGCTTGTTGGAGCAAGCTAGTTGCATCTTCTCCGGCAACCAGATTATTGTGATTTTAAATCCACCTTCGCTTGATTTCAAGCTGAGCTTCTTCATTATTTCATCACTTTCCTTGGTATAGATGACGGCTTGTGCATTTTCTGCATTAATCTCATTCAACCAATGATTAAGATTGAAATACGAATTATTTAATACCATCCGCCGCCATTCTACTATATAGTCGTCACTTCGCCCGGACTTCACAACAGGAAAAACAAAGTGTACATCCGGGTGTACCAGCTTACTGAACTTCACGCATGACGGACAAACTCCACAGGCATCCGTTGCACCACGATTGGTACAGCTGATATAGCGTGCATATGCCAAGGCCAGAGGTAATTTACCTACTCCTTCCGGCCCGCAAATAAGCTGTGCATGTGGAATACGACCTTCATTTACTTCCTGAATAAGTCGTTGCTTTGTTTCTTCTTGTCCGATTACGTCTTTAAAAAACACAATTCTATTTATTATTTAGTCGTTCACAAATTATGAATCACAACTCATGATTCAATAAATCTCTTTAGCTACCTCTTTAATACTGTCCACGGCACCAATAGAGTAGAAATGAATACTTGACACTCCATATGCCATCAATTCCTGGCATTGCTTTACGCACCATTCTATACCTACTTGTTGCACTTCTGCTTCATTTTTACATTTTAGTGCCTCCTTCACCAGATCATCCGGAAGATCCACTTTGAAGGTTTTGGGTATCATACTTAGTTGTGAAGCCTTTTTGAAAGGTTTTATTCCCGGAATAATAGGAATATTGATGCCTTCCCGTTTGGCTTTCTCTACAAAGTCGAAGTATTTCTGATTGTCATAGAAAAGCTGGGTTACGGCATATTCAGCTCCGGCCTCTACTTTTTTCTTCAACCAATAGATATCCGAATCCATGTTAGGAGCTTCTTCATGTTTCTCAGGATAGCAAGCCACACCATATGAAAATGGAGTATTGGTAACTTTCATTTCCGATCCGTCAACGAAGATACCTTTATTGAAATTATTGATTTGTTCCTGCAATTCGATAGCATGATAATAACCGTCTCCTTCGGGAGTGAACACCGATTCGTGTTTTGCTTTGTCTCCACGGAGTACCAACAGGTCAGTTATGCCCAGAAATTGAAGATCGAGCAGTACATATTCTGTCTCTTCACGGGTAAAGCCACTACATAAGAGATGTGGGACTACTGTGATATTGTATTTATTCTGAATGGCAGCGGCTACGGCTACTGTTCCCGGACGTCTTCTTAGTCTGTTACGTTGAAATAATCCGTTACCCAGATCTTTGTACACATATTCACTTCGGTGTGTTGTTATATTGATATATTTAGGGTCGAATTCACGTAATGTATCAATATCCCGGCATAATTTCTCAATCCCTGTACCCTTTAGAGGAGGGAGGATTTCAAAAGAAAAAGCTGTTTTCTCGTTGCTATGTATAAGGTCTATTACTCTCATTTATTCAGTTATTCTTCTTGGCTTCTGTGTAAGAAGCGTGCATATTGGGACAAAAATACGAAAAAAGAAAGATTTTCTTTCGTTTGAGCTGAAATAGTTTCGTATTTCTCGATAAGGAGAGATATAAAATGATATTTTCACTTTATAAGTGTCTTTGTTGATTTCTTTTTTGGATCTATTTTTTGTTTTATGTATTTTCTCATAACTGTTTTTAAAGTTTGAAGGTGTATGCCTTTTAATTTGACTGTCGAATATGAAACCATTTTGCTCTTTTGTTTGGGGTTACTTTTAGAAAATAGATAGTTGTGCTTTTGTGAGATTCACTGTGAATTATGATATAATGTAATTGTTTCAAAAAAGAAAAATAGAAAGATGTTATACATAGATGGCATTGATAAGGCTTATTCTGCTTGTTTTTGTCCTTATATTTTGAGTCGATTTTAATATTGTCCTTATAAATATATGTTTGTTTTCAATAAAATAAGTGTACATTTATTATTTTTTTGTAATCTATTGCTATTCAGCGCGTTGCTATTTTTGTTTTTTCCTTTACGAGAAACGTCCCGTTTCTCTACGACGATCGTCCTGTTTCTCTACGATGAACGTCCTGTTTCTCTACGAGTCTCTCTTTTCTTGTTTCTAATATTTTACATTTCTTTTTTTTCTTTCTAATTCTTCCTTCTTCTTATGTCAGATTCTCCTTCTTTCCTCTTCCCTTTTTCTCCTTCTTTGTTTTTTTCTCTCGCACGCGTATACGCATGCGCTTATATATTATAATGTGTCTTTGTTTTCCTTTGTTTTCCTTCCTTTCATTTTTATGTTTTACAACACCTTTGCTTATCAGCGTATTACGATAAAATTTCATTTTTATTCAAAAATAATTCCTGATATGTTTTGCGTATATTCTAAAAAGGTCTACTTTTGCATCCGCTTAGCAAGAGAGTCTAAGCCTTTTTAAGATTGACATATTGAAAGCGCGGATTACCGGATAACGAATAAACAAAAAAAACTTCTGAAAAGATTTGGTTTTAAAGTTTAAAAGTTCTTATCTTTGCAGTCCGATTCGCAAATGAAAAGGCGTTTTTTTCTTTGTAGGTTTTTTCTCCTTTCGCAAGAGAGCTGTTAGAGAATCCTCGGAAAAAAAACTAAAAAAACTTTCCAAAACATTTGGTAGTTATAAAAAAGTCCTTTACCTTTGCACCCGCTTTTGAAACGAAGCGATTTTAAAAAGAAGCGTTCTTTGAAAAATTGATAAACAATACAAGTAGTACAAGTCCAAAACATTAAAATGTTTTGATAAATTAGAACCGTCAATACTTATATATAGGTATTTGAAATAAGGTCAATAAATAACGGTATCCTGAACAGAGCAACGACTTTACTATTGCCTTTTGGCTATTTCAATCGTAAATTGTCAATTGTCTGATAGTAAATCAAAATAACTTTTACAATGAAGAGTTTGATCCTGGCTCAGGATGAACGCTAGCTACAGGCTTAACACATGCAAGTCGAGGGGCATCAGGATGTAGCAATACATTGCTGGCGACCGGCGCACGGGTGAGTAACACGTATCCAACCTGCCTTTTACTCGGGGATAGGCTTTCGAAAGAAAGATTAATACCCGATGGCATAATATTTCCGCATGGGATTATTATTAAAGAATTTCGGTAAAAGATGGGGATGCGTTCCATTAGGCAGTTGGCGGGGTAACGGCCCACCAAACCTTCGATGGATAGGGGTTCTGAGAGGAAGGTCCCCCACATTGGAACTGAGACACGGTCCAAACTCCTACGGGAGGCAGCAGTGAGGAATATTGGTCAATGGGCGAGAGCCTGAACCAGCCAAGTAGCGTGAAGGATGACTGCCCTATGGGTTGTAAACTTCTTTTATATGGGAATAAAGTGAGCCACGTGTGGCTTTTTGTATGTACCTTATGAATAAGGATCGGCTAACTCCGTGCCAGCAGCCGCGGTAATACGGAGGATCCGAGCGTTATCCGGATTTATTGGGTTTAAAGGGAGCGTAGGTGGACATGTAAGTCAGTTGTGAAAGTTTGCGGCTCAACCGTAAAATTGCAGTTGATACTGTGTGTCTTGAGTACAGTAGAGGTGGGCGGAATTCGTGGTGTAGCGGTGAAATGCTTAGATATCACGAAGAACTCCGATTGCGAAGGCAGCTCACTGGACTGTTAACTGACACTGAGGCTCGAAAGTGTGGGTATCAAACAGGATTAGATACCCTGGTAGTCCACACAGTAAACGATGAATACTCGCTGTTTGCGATATACAGCAAGCGGCCAAGCGAAAGCATTAAGTATTCCACCTGGGGAGTACGCCGGCAACGGTGAAACTCAAAGGAATTGACGGGGGCCCGCACAAGCGGAGGAACATGTGGTTTAATTCGATGATACGCGAGGAACCTTACCCGGGCTTAAATTGCATTTGAATAATTTGGAAACAGATTAGCCGCAAGGCAAATGTGAAGGTGCTGCATGGTTGTCGTCAGCTCGTGCCGTGAGGTGTCGGCTTAAGTGCCATAACGAGCGCAACCCTTATCTTTAGTTACTAACAGGTCATGCTGAGGACTCTAGAGAGACTGCCGTCGTAAGATGTGAGGAAGGTGGGGATGACGTCAAATCAGCACGGCCCTTACGTCCGGGGCTACACACGTGTTACAATGGGGGGTACAGAAGGCAGCTACACGGCGACGTGATGCTAATCCCAAAAGCCTCTCTCAGTTCGGATCGAAGTCTGCAACCCGACTTCGTGAAGCTGGATTCGCTAGTAATCGCGCATCAGCCACGGCGCGGTGAATACGTTCCCGGGCCTTGTACACACCGCCCGTCAAGCCATGGGAGCCGGGGGTACCTGAAGTACGTAACCGCAAGGAGCGTCCTAGGGTAAAACTGGTGACTGGGGCTAAGTCGTAACAAGGTAGCCGTACCGGAAGGTGCGGCTGGAACACCTCCTTTCTGGAGTGATGCCGTAATCATGACTTTATGGTTCTAATAGTACTACTGGTACTTGTTTATTTATAGAATATAGATCAACCATCTATAGAAGTATAGATAGAGATAAACAAGAGAAAACAGAAGCCGGGTCTAATAATAGGCTCAGTTTGAACTAGTCCTATAGCTCAGTTGGTTAGAGCGCTACACTGATAATGTAGAGGTCGGCAGTTCAACTCTGCCTGGGACTACTTCTCGAATTGAAAATGGAAAGTTGAAAGTTGAAAATGATAAATCGTCTTGATTTAGTTCTTCTCGCTTCTTTCTTCTCAATTCTTCGAAGGGGGATTAGCTCAGCTGGCTAGAGCATCTGCCTTGCACGCAGAGGGTCAATGGTTCGAATCCGTTATTCTCCACTCCGATCTTGATTAGTGGTTTGTAATTTCAATTGTAAATTGTAAATCGTCCAATCGTAAATGATCACACGATCTTTGACATGTTGTACATAAAAAAAGTAAATTTAGTAAAGAGCTAAAAGTATATATCGAACCGTACGCTGTTGTTTTGACAGTATAAGGCAAGAGAAAGAAAGTAAGAAAGGGCGCATGGCGGATGCCTTGGCTCTCGGAGGCGATGAAGGACGTGATAAGCTGCGATAAGCTACGGGTAGGTGCAAATGACCTTTGATCCGTGGATTTCCGAATGGGACAACCCAATTGGTTGAAGACCGATTATACTGCACTGCAGTAGGCTAACGCAGGGAACTGAAACATCTTAGTACCTGCAGGAAAAGAAAATAAAAAATGATTCCCCTAGTAGTGGCGAGCGAACGGGGAATAGCCCAAACCAATTATGTTACGGCATAATTGGGGTTGTAGGACCACGTTGTGGGACGAAAGTTGGTGAGTGGAATGATCTGGAAAGTTCAGTCATAGACGGTGATAACCCGGTACACGAAGCCATCTGAACCCTAGTGGTATCCTGAGTAGCGCGGAGCACGAGGAATTCTGCGTGAATCTGCCGGGACCATCCGGTAAGGCTAAATACTCCCGAGAGACCGATAGCGAACCAGTACTGTGAAGGAAAGGTGAAAAGCACTTCGAATAGAAGAGTGAAATAGTCCCTGAAACCGTGCGCCTACAAGCGGTCGGAGCAGCTTTAGCTGTGACGGCGTGCCTTTTGCATAATGAACCTACGAGTTACTTTTTCCGGCAAGGTTAAGCGTCTCAAGACGTGCAGCCGAAGCGAAAGCGAGTCTGAATAGGGCGCCATAGTCGGAAGGAGTAGACGCGAAACCAAGTGATCTACCCTTGGGCAGGTTGAAGGTTAGGTAACACTAACTGGAGGACCGAACCGATAAGCGTTGAAAAGCTTCCGGATGACCTGAGGGTGGGGGTGAAAGGCTAATCAAACTTGGAGATAGCTCGTACTCCCCGAAATGCATTTAGGTGCAGCCTTGTGAGTTACTAATGTGAGGTAGAGCGACTGATAAGATGCGAGGGCTTCACCGCCTATCAAGTCTTGATAAACTCCGAATGCGCATTAGTTCTATCACAGGAGTGAGGGCATGGGTGCTAAGGTCCATGTCCGAGAGGAGAAGAATCCAGACCATCAGCTAAGGTCCCCAAATAAACACTAAGTTGAACTAACGAAGTCAGATTGCTAAGACAGCTAGGATGTTGGCTTGGAAGCAGCCATTCATTTAAAGAGTGCGTAACAGCTCACTAGTCGAGGAGTTTGGCGTGGATAATAATCGGGCATTAAGTGTTTTACCGAAGCTATGGGATCAGTAATGATCGGTAGGGGAGCATTCCACTCTGCGTTGAAGGTGTACCGTCAGGTATGCTGGAGCGTGTGGAAAAGCAAATGTAGGTATAAGTAACGATAAAGGGGGTGAGAAACCCCCTCGCCGAAAGACTAAGGTTTCCTGATCAACGCTAATCGGATCAGGGTTAGTCGGGTCCTAAGGCTCAGCCGAACGGTGATGCCGATGGCAGAACAGGTTAATATTCCTGTACTACCTTTAAGAGTGACGTGGAGACGGAGGCGTGACAGCGCCGCGAACTGACGGAATAGTTCGTTGAAGGGTGTAGATGTTGATTGTGGCAGGCAAATCCACCGCAAGAGTCGAACCTGATAGTATGGAGCGTTCTTCTGAACAATCCAATAGTGCGTGTAAACATACTCCCAAGAAAATCCGCTAAACTTAATCTTAAAGGTACCCGTACCGTAAACGGACACACGTAGTCGGGTTGAATATACTAAGGCGCTTGAGTGAATCACGGTTAAGGAACTAGGCAAATTGACCCTGTAACTTCGGGATAAAGGGTCCCCGTCAGTGATGGCGGGGCGCAGAGAATAGGTCCAGGCAACTGTTTAACAAAAACACAGGGCTGTGCAAAATTGAAAGATCACGTATACAGCCTGACACCTGCCCGGTGCTGGAAGGTTAAGAGGAGATGTCATCGCAAGAGAAGCATTGAATTGAAGCCCCAGTAAACGGCGGCCGTAACTATAACGGTCCTAAGGTAGCGAAATTCCTTGTCGGGTAAGTTCCGACCTGCACGAATGGTGTAATGATCTGGACACTGTCTCAACCGTGAGCTCAGTGAAATTGTAGTATCGGTGAAGATGCCGATTACCCGCGATGGGACGAAAAGACCCCGTGAACCTTTACTATAGCTTAACATTGAATTTGGGTAATTGATGTGTAGGATAGGCCGGAGACTTTGAAGCAGGCACGCCAGTGTTTGTGGAGTCGCTGTTGAAATACGGCCCTTTGATTATTTGAGTTCTAACTCGCTAATGCGAGGACACTGTTTGGTGGGTAGTTTGACTGGGGTGGTCGCCTCCAAAAGTGTAACGGAGGCTTCTAAAGGTGCCCTCACGCCGATTGGTAACCGGCGGCAGAGTGTAATGGCATAAGGGCGCTTGACTGGGAGACTTACAAGTCGATCAGGTAGGAAACTAGAGCATAGTGATCCGGTGTTTCCGTATGGAAGGGACATCGCTCAAAGGATAAAAGGTACTCCGGGGATAACAGGCTGATCCCTCCCAAGAGCTCATATCGACGGAGGGGTTTGGCACCTCGATGTCGGCTCGTCACATCCTGGGGCTGGAGAAGGTCCCAAGGGTTGGGCTGTTCGCCCATTAAAGTGGCACGCGAGCTGGGTTCAGAACGTCGTGAGACAGTTCGGTCTCTATCTATCGTGGGCGTATGAAATTTGCGTGGCTCTGACACTAGTACGAGAGGACCGTGTTGGACTGACCGCTGGTTTACCAGTTGTGCCGCCAGGTGCATTGCTGGGTATCTAAGTCGGGATTGGATAAGTGCTGAAAGCATCTAAGTACGAAGCCAGCCACAAGATTAGATTTCTTAGGGTCGTCAAAGACGATGACGTTGATAGGAGGCAGGTGTAAAGGTAGTAATATCATAGCCGAGCCTTACTAATTGCCCGTTGACTTTTTTTTTCTTGCCTGTCTGTATGGTTTATATATACGTTTAGTTCGTTTAGTACTGAATTACTTTTTGTACACATGTCTACCTTCTTTAGGTGACTATAGCATCAGGGTTCCACCTCTTCCCATTCCGAACAGAGAAGTTAAGCCTGATCACGCCGATGGTACTGCGTAACAGTGGGAGAGTAGGTAGTCGCCGTTTTTTGAATCCCCTTGTATCTTACGACCGATTGAGTGGTTGTGGTGGATGCAGGGGGATTTTTTTTTGTTTTACCAGAGAGTTTTAATCTTTATTGGAACGCGTATTAGCGCAGATTTTCGCAAAAATGCGAATGTAAATCGCTGTGTGTCATCTGTGTCCCCTGTGAAACTCTGTGCCACTCTGTGGTGAACCAAAGTAAACACCGCCTGGAGAAAACTACCCGTGCGGGAAGCACAATATAAAGAGCGATAGGACGTTATATATTAGTAAATCTATATTTATATGCAATTTATTGATATTCGACGTATAAAGGTTGTATTGGTTGTTTCTGCTGTAGTTATAGCCGTGGCTTCTTTGTACATTTCTCATCAGCTGGTTAGAGATCTTTCAATGGAAGAAAGGCTTAGGATGGAGGTTTGGGCGGAGGCCATGCGCGCTTTTAATACAGCTGATGAAAAGACAGACCTTAATCTGGTGTTGAAGGTATTAAATGCTAATAATACAATTCCTGTAATTGTAGCAGGCGAGGTAGGAGATATCCAAACCTATCGTAATATAGACGTTGCTTCCAATGACTCTGTTTCTTTCTTATATAAACGGTTGGAACATTTGAAGCAATATGGAAGTGTGATCCGTATTAATTTGTCTCCAGGGAGTGATTATATAGATGTTTACTATGAAGATTCCCTGATGTTGACTCGCCTTTCTGTTTATCCTTATGTGCAGTTGGGAGTTGTTCTGATATTCGTATTGGTAGCTATTTTTGCTTTACTTAGTTCTAAAAAGGCTGAGCAGAATAAAGTTTGGGTTGGCCTTTCTAAGGAGACGGCTCACCAGCTGGGAACTCCTATTTCTTCTCTTATGGCCTGGACGGAGTTACTAAAGAGTGAATACCCTTCGGATGGTCTTATTCCCTGTATGGCCGAAGATGTAGCCCGTTTACAGATGATTGCTAATCGCTTCTCTAAAATTGGTTCCGCACCAGAAATGGAGGAAGTTGATTTGCGGATACTATTAAAAGAGGTGACCGAATATATGGCACGCCGTACCTCAGATAAAGTGAAAATTGTTACTCACTTGCCAGAAACCTCAGTAACTCTTCCTTTGAACGCTTCTTTATTTGGCTGGGTAATAGAAAATTTGTGTAAAAATGCGATAGATGCTATGGATGGTGTAGGAAGAATTACCATCTCAGTCACGAACTCTTCAAATCGCTGGTACATTGATGTGGAGGATACGGGAAAAGGAATTATAAAAAGTAAGCATCAAACAGTCTTTACACCGGGCTATACAACTAAAAAAAGAGGATGGGGGCTTGGCTTGTCATTGGCTCGCAGAATCGTCGAGGAGTATCATTCCGGACGTATTTTTGTGAAACAATCGGAATTAAATAAAGGTACAGTATTTAGAATAGAACTTAAAAAGTGAATATTTACTGATGATTTGTGTGTTATGAGGATTATTATTTGTATCTTTGTCGCCCGAATTCTGTCCATCTAATTGTCCTAAATCGGAAAATAACTGGTGAAGAACAGAATATTTAGGCTTTTTTTGTACCTTTGCAACGATTAAAAAAGTAAAGCTTTGGGAAAGTTTGATAAATACAAAATTGATTTGAAAGGAATGCAGTCAGACTCTGTTAAGTATGAGTTTGTACTGGATAATCTTTATTTCACTCACATTGATGGCCCTGAGGTTCAGAAAGGTAAGGTTAATGTGGAATTAACTGTAAAGAGAACATCTCGTGCTTTTGAACTGAGTTTTCAGACCGATGGTATGGTATGGGTGCCGTGTGACCGTTGTCTGGATGAAATGGAACAGCCTGTTAGTTCTTCTGATAAGTTGATGGTGAAATTTGGTCATGAATATGCAGAAGAAGGTGATAACCTTATTGTGATTCCTGAAGAAGAAGGAGAGATCAATGTAGCATGGTTTATGTATGAATTTATAGCTTTATCTATTCCGATGAAGCATGTACATGCTCCCGGAAAATGTAATAAAGCGGTAACAAGTAAGTTAAGTAAACATTTAAGAACCAATGCTGATGATGACAACGAAGATTCATATGAATCTGTCGGAGGAAATGATATTGTTGTGGAAGAAGAGACAGAGGAGCAAATAGATCCTCGATGGAATGAATTAAAAAAAATATTAGATAATAATTAAAGTTTAAAGAAAAATGGCACATCCTAAGAGAAGACAATCAAAAACAAGAACTGCAAAGAGAAGAACTCACGATAAGGCAGTAGCTCCTACATTGGCTATTTGCCCAAATTGTGGAGAATGGCACGTTTATCACACTGTATGTGGCGCCTGCGGCTATTACAGAGGTAAACTCGCTATCGAAAAAGAAGCAGCTGTATAAATTCTGGTACAGTCTGAATAGACTTATACTTAAATAAACAGCCAGGGAGCTTGCTCTCGGGCTGCTTTAAGTATTATAAGTATTGCTAAATTAAATTTGAATTGATGGAAAAAATAAACGCAGTAATTACAGGAGTCGGCGGATATGTACCTGATTATGTCTTGACTAATGACGAGATATCAAAGATGGTAGATACAAACGACGAGTGGATTATGACTCGTATCGGGGTAAGAGAAAGACGAATCCTGAATGAAGAAGGATTAGGTACCTCTTATATGGCTCGTAAAGCCTGCAGACAGTTAATGCAGAAGACTGGTGCTAATCCTGATGACATTGATTTGGTTATTGTTGCTACTACTACAGCTGACTATCACTTTCCTTCCACTGCTTCTATTCTTTGTGATAAACTCGGATTAAAAAATGCATTTGCTTTTGATTTACAAGCTGCTTGTAGTGGTTTTTTGTTTGCAATAGAAACTGCAGCAAATTATATCCGTTCGGGAAGATATAAGAAGGTGATTCTTGTGGGAGCTGATAAAATGTCATCGATGGTGGACTACACGGAACGTGCTACATGTCCTATCTTTGGAGACGGTGCAGCTGCTTTTATGATGGAACCAACTACTGAAGAGCTTGGTGTTATGGATTCTCTGTTGAGAACAGATGGTAAAGGTTTGCCGTTTCTCCATATGAAGGCTGGTGGTTCTGTTTGCCCCCCTTCTTATTTTACTGTAGACAACCATATGCATTATATCTATCAGGAAGGTAGAACTGTATTTAAATATGCTGT
Organism: Bacteroides mucinivorans; assembly: GCF_034654355.2. Taxonomy (NCBI): domain Bacteria; kingdom Pseudomonadati; phylum Bacteroidota; class Bacteroidia; order Bacteroidales; family Bacteroidaceae; genus Bacteroides; species Bacteroides mucinivorans. The sequence goes on from NZ_CP178179.1 coordinate 904,768, forward strand.
TTCAAACATGTCTGATAGTTGTGCTGCTATTGCTGAGCGGAATGGTCTGAACAAAGACAATATTAATTGGGTTATTCCTCATCAGGCTAATATGCGTATCATTGACGCAGTGGCTCATCGTTTGGAGCTTCCGATTGAAAAGGTTTTAATCAATATAGACAGATATGGTAATACCAGTGCTGGTACTTTGCCTCTTTGTATCTGGGATTATGAAGATAAACTGAAGAAAGGTGACAACTTAATCTTTACTGCATTCGGTGCAGGTTTTACCTGGGGAGCTGTTTATGTGAAGTGGGGTTATGATGGAAAGAAGGAATAGTAACAAATGTTACTAAAATATAACACATAAAACGCATCTTATTTCGATTCGATGCGTTTTTTTGTCTAAATCAATAAATGAAAGGCGATGCATAAAGCAGGTTTTGTAAATATAGTAGGTAATCCGAATGTCGGAAAGTCGACGTTGATGAATGTGTTAGTGGGCGAGCGTGTTTCTATTGCTACCTTTAAGGCACAAACCACTCGTCATCGTATTATGGGGATCTATAATACGGATGATATGCAAATAGTTTTTTCCGATACTCCGGGAGTTCTGAAACCAAACTATAAATTGCAGGAGTCTATGCTGAATTTTTCTACTTCAGCATTGACGGATGCAGATATATTGCTTTATGTGACAGACGTGATAGAGACTCCTGATAAAAATAATGAGTTTGTTGAGAAGGTGCGTCAGATGACAGTTCCGGTGTTGCTACTTATTAATAAAATAGATTTAACAGATCAGGAGAAGCTTGTTAAACTTGTAGAAGACTGGACTAATTTACTTCCGCAAGCAGAGATTATTCCTATTTCGGCAACATCAAAATTCAATGTGGATTATGTGATGAAGCGAATAAAGGAATTGCTGCCGGATTCTCCGCCTTATTTTGAAAAAGATCAATGGACTGATAAGCCGGCTCGCTTTTTTGTAAACGAGATTATTCGTGAGAAGATTCTTCTGTATTATGACAAGGAGATACCTTATGCAGTAGAGGTTGTCGTGGAAGAGTTTAAGGAAGAGGCGAAGATGATACATATCCGTGCGATAATCTATGTGGAGCGAGACTCTCAAAAAGGGATTATTATCGGAAAGCAGGGAAAAGCTTTGAAGAAAGTGGCTACTGAAGCTCGACGGGATCTGGAACGTTTCTTTGGGAAAACTGTCTTCCTGGAGACGTATGTAAAGGTGGATAAAGATTGGCGTAGTTCGGACAAGGAATTGCGTAACTTTGGCTATCAGCTGGATTAAGAAAATATTCATACGACTGTGATAGTCGCAAAAACAACACGTGAACTATGGGAAATTTAGTTGCAATTGTTGGACGTCCCAATGTGGGAAAGTCAACTTTATTTAATCGCTTGACAAAGACTCGTCAGGCAATCGTGAATGATGAAGCGGGTACAACCCGTGACAGACAATATGGCAAGTCGGAATGGCTGGGACGTGAGTTCTCAGTAGTTGATACCGGCGGTTGGGTTGTCAACTCGGATGATATATTTGAAGAAGAAATTCGTAAACAGGTATTGATGGCAGTTGACGAAGCTGATGTAATACTGTTTGTGGTGGATGTGATGAATGGTGTTACTGATCTGGATATGCAAGTAGCAGCGATTTTACGTCGTGCGAAAAGTCCGGTAATTATGGTGGCCAATAAAACGGACAATCATGAATTACAGTATAATGCTCCTGAATTTTATCGTCTGGGACTAGGTGATCCTTACTGTATTTCGGCTATGACCGGTAGTGGTACAGGGGATCTGATGGACCTTATTGTTAGTAAATTTAAGAAGGAGTCAGCTGAGATTCTGGATGACGATATTCCTCGTTTTGCTGTAGTAGGCCGTCCGAATGCAGGAAAGTCATCTATTGTTAACGCTTTTATTGGTGAAGAGCGTAATATTGTTACTGAAATAGCCGGTACGACTCGTGACTCAATCTATACCCGTTATAATAAGTTCGGTTTCGACTTTTATCTTGTTGATACAGCGGGTATTCGTAAGAAAAATAAGGTCAATGAAGATTTGGAATATTACTCGGTTGTTCGTTCTATCCGTTCCATAGAAAACGCGGATGTATGTATTCTTATGGTTGATGCAACCCGTGGTATAGAAAGTCAGGATCTGAATATATTTTCTTTAATCCAGAAGAATCAGAAAGGACTTGTAGTAGTTGTGAATAAGTGGGATTTGGTAGAGGACAAAACAGCGAAAGTAATGAAAACTTTTGAAGAAGCGATTCGTACTCGTTTTGCACCTTTTGTGGATTTTCCTATTATATTTGCTTCTGCATTGACCAAACAGCGTATTTTAAAAGTACTTGAAGAAGCACGCGCTGTTTATGAAAACAGGACTATAAAGATACCTACTGCGCGTTTGAATGAAGAATTACTTCCATTGATAGAAGCTTATCCGCCTCCCGCAATAAAAGGGAAATATATAAAGATTAAGTATATTACTCAATTGCCTAATACACAAGTACCCTCTTTTGTGTTTTTTGCTAATTTGCCGCAATATATTAAAGAACCATATAAGCGATTCCTTGAGAACAAAATGCGTGAGAAGTGGAATCTGACTGGAACTCCTGTAAATATTTATATTCGTCAGAAATAATATGAAATAAATAATGCAAGATCTTCATTTTTCTAATGATAATATTTATATTTGTCAAAAATAGCAACAGACAATAAAATAGTATGGTAGAGAAAGCGGAGATTTTGCTGGTTGATGATCATGCATTAATCCTGGAAGGGATATGTCATATTCTTAAACGGCTTCCGGAAGTTGTAGTAGCAGACGCTGTAACAACTGGTGAGGAAGCCGTTGGATTAATAGCCGAGCGTGATTATGATATTTATATTTTGGATGTTGGGCTTCCCGATGTATCTGGATTTGAATTGATAGATATGATTCGTGAGCTCAATGAGGATGCGCGTATTATTGTAAATACGATGCATGAAGAAATATGGTATATTAACAGGCTTGTACGGCAAGGGGTAAATTCTGTAATTCTAAAGGCTTCAGATTCAATTGAAATAGAAAATGCAGTGAAGAGTGTACTACGAGGCGAAGCTTATACTTGTCCACGGTTTGAGGGGATACGTAAGAAACTGGGACATACATCTTCACAAATACATCCTAAAGATGTGCCTACTAAACGTGAAATAGAAGTATTACAGGCGGTGGCTGAGGGACTCTGTACACATGAGATTGCAGGGCGATTGCAGATTACGGAGAATACAGTTGAAACATTTCGTAGGAGGCTGATTCAGAAGTTTAATGCAAAGAATGCTATTGATATGGTAGTAAAGGCAATGGCACAAGGATGGATTAATGTTTTGTAAACAGATTTTTTCTTTTGTCACGGTTTTCGGTGATGTTTCTGTGTGAATTTTCGACTATCTTTGAAGCGGTAATTGAAATACTCTCTTTTAGAGTTTTATAAAGAAAAGGGACAGTCAATATGTCGTGATGATATATGTCAATTCTATTAACTGGTTTTTACAATTAAGAAGGGCGCATTCTGAAGTGAGTGCGCCCTTTTTCTATACTATGCATTGTGCTATTTAACCTTCTATGTTTTGTATTTCTACATCTTTCACTTTACGAAGCAAGTCGGAAGCAAAGATAAAGTCGTTCAAACGTTTATTGGTCGATGTAAAAATGTCATCTTTTGTACCTTCCCACTCTTTTGTACCTTCATAGATATAAATAATTTTTTCCCCAATACCCATAACGGAGTTCATATCATGTGTATTGATAATAGTAGTCATGTTATATTCGCGGGTAATGTCATGTATAAGATCGTCAATTACCAATGAGGTTTTGGGGTCAAGACCAGAATTGGGTTCATCACAAAATAGATACTGGGGATTTAATGCAATAGCCCGTGCAATAGCTACACGTTTTTGCATACCTCCACTGATTTCTCCCGGATATTTATCTTTAGCTTCTGTCAGATTTACACGGTCCAGGCAAAACATTGCACGCTTGGCGCGGTCCCGTACCGTATCATTGCTAAACATATTCAACGGGAACATCACATTGTCCAACACGGACATGGAGTCAAATAAGGCAGCACTTTGGAATATCATTCCCATTTCCCGTCGGAGCATCTTTTTTTCCTTCTTTCCCATGGTTAGAAAGTTACGATGGTCGTATAGTAACTCTCCTTTTTCCGGGACAAGCAAACCAACGATGCATTTCATCAATACAGTCTTTCCCGAACCACTCTGACCAATAATCAGATTGGTCTTTCCATTTTCGAAGGTGGCATTGATATCTTTCAGTACCGTTTTGTCCTCGAATGACTTATAGAGCTTTTTTACTTCAATCATCCCATTAAAAGTTTAGTTAATATCAGGTCGGCAAATAAGATTAGTACACTACTGGAAACCACAGAGTCTGTAGATGCTTTTCCTACGGCTATCGAACCACCCTCTACTGTATAGCCGAAGAAAGAAGATACACTGGCAATGATAAATGCAAAGAATAGTGATTTTATGATACCGCACCACACAAACCATTCTACGAACATATATTGCAGACCATACTCTAAATTGGTAGCCGTCATAATGCCCCCAAACCAACAGGTGGCAAAGGCACCGATAATACCAGCAAAAATACTAAACGTTACCAGAATCGGAATGGTTGTTACCATTGCGGCTATTTTAGGAAGTATCAGGTAGTTAGCAGAGTTAACTCCCATTATTTCGAGAGCATCTATTTGTTGTGTTACACGCATTGTTCCCAATTCTGAGGCAATATTAGAGCCCACTTTACCTGCCAGTATCAAACACATGATGGAGGAGGAGAATTCCAGTAACATGATTTCGCGGGTTACGTAGCCCACCGTCCAACGAGGCATCCAGGGGCTTTCGATATTCAGCTTGATTTGTATGGTGATAACCGCTCCTATGAAAAATGAAATCAGCAGTACGATTCCGATAGAGTTCACACCCAGCTGTTCTATTTCATTGAGATATTGACGGAAGAACATTCTCATACGTTCAGGCCGTGAGAAAGTGCGCCCCATCAGCACCATATATCTTCCAACCGTTCTTAATGCTTTGATCATAACTTCGTATATTTGTCTGCAAATGTACGTTTTTTCGGCTTATTTTTGCTACATTTGCCGCAAAATAACAAAGATATGGAAGAAAGCAAGATGGTGCTTCGTACGGAGGACCTGGTAAAAAAGTACGGTAAGAGAACTGTGGTTAGCCATGTTTCCATTAATGTGAAGCAAGGTGAAATCGTAGGTTTGCTGGGACCGAACGGTGCTGGTAAGACTACCTCATTCTATATGACCGTGGGCCTGATTACTCCTAATGAGGGCCGTATCTTCCTCGATGATCTTGAAATAACAAAATATCCGGTGTATAAGCGTGCGCAAACCGGTATCGGTTATTTGGCACAGGAGGCTTCCGTATTTCGTCAGATGAGTGTGGAAGATAACATTGCTTCTGTGCTTGAAATGACAAACAAACCGAAAGAATATCAGAAAGAAAAGCTGGAAAGTCTGATTGCTGAGTTTCGTTTGCAGAAAGTGCGTAAGAATAAAGGTAACCAACTTTCGGGAGGAGAGCGCCGTCGTACGGAAATAGCTCGTTGTCTGGCTATTGACCCCAAATTTATTATGCTTGATGAACCTTTTGCCGGAGTTGACCCTATTGCAGTAGAAGACATTCAGCAAATTGTATGGAAACTAAAAGACAAGAACATCGGTATTCTTATTACTGACCATAATGTGCAGGAGACGTTAAGTATTACGGATCGTGCCTATCTTCTGTTTGAAGGAAAGATCCTTTTTCAGGGAACTCCGGAGGAACTTGCAGCGAATAAGATTGTTCGTGAAAAATATCTGAGTAACAGTTTCGTGCTTCGTCGTAAAGACTTCCAGTTAGAGAAAGATTAATCTTTCTCATTCGGGAGGTACTTCAAATAAATCATATCTATACATTGTTCGCCGTTGTCTTCGAATATAGGTTCGGGATAGTTGTCAACGAAGAAGTTTCTGATAATGTGTGAATCAACAAAACCGCATTTCCGGTAGAATGCCAATTGGTAGAATTCCCGTTCAGGGATACCGGTACTTCCTGTACCAACAATGATTTCAGGAATTTCTTTGAAATAATTGAAAATAAATGAAATCATACGGCTGGCATATCCTTTTCTTAAATGATCGGGATGCGTAACCAGATTTTTAATTTCTGCAGTGGAGCCATCTGATACAACTACGGCTGCGCATACAATCTCTTTTTTTACCTGCATAGTAAATAAATGCCCCTTGCTGAGATATTTATTTATCATGTCTACTGAAGGATCTGCTATTAGCAGTAATTCGATGAAAGCTTCTTTATTCTCAGTGATTTCCTCTATCACCATGTCTTGTGGATATTTCATACAGACAAATATAACAAAAAAGAACCTTCCGACAAAATTAAGTATATCGGAAGGCCATTTCTTTTTTTCTTTTGTTAGAATTTGGGTCTTGCCTCTTTAACCACCATTGTACGACCGTGGTATTCTGCGCCATTCAGTTCGGCGATAGCTTTTGAAGCAGCAGCATCGTCTTCCATTTCAATAAAAGCAAAACCTTTTGATCTGCCGGTTTCGCGATCCATAATAACTTTTACTGAAGATACTGTTCCGTAGTCTTCCATGACTTGTTGCAAATCTGCTTCCTTAACGCGGTAGTTAAGGTTTCCAACATAAATGTTCATAGTGAAAATGATAAAAAATAAATAATGAAATAAAACTCTCAGGAAGATGATTGATAATAAAAAGATTAAAACGACAGAGAGTTTACAAATGCGTTTTTCAAACGAAGTAAAGCCTTGTAATAGAAATCGAGAAACTAATACATCATCATTCCGTAACAAAGAAAAACATAAAAAATGAAAATACAATTATTTTTCTTGTGTTTTTTTGCTGTTAATGTGATGATATACTGTGCTTTTGTTCGTCTTGTAGTATAAATTGGTGTATTTTAGAGGGGCTTTTTCCGATAACAAGGATTTGCTGAAAATTAGTTCCGGATAGTTTATAAAACCACCTAAAGACCTGTTTTTATACAGATATCTTTAGGTGGTTTCTCTTTTTTGTTAGATAAAGAGAGAGAGAATATTATTCGATTACAACTTTTGTTGCATAGGATACCTGGTCTTTTGTGATTTTTACAATGTATAATCCGGCAGAAGGTATCTGTATATTGTCTATGTTATTTGTAATTTCTTTCTGCAGGCAAATCCTTCCGGTGGCATCAAAGATACAAATGTAAGTGTTGGCGGCATTTTCTACTGTCACTATTTCTCCGTTGGTATAAACAGTGAATACTGTTTGTACTGCCATCTTTTCAATACCTGTACCTGTTTCCTTGTCGAGTACAAAAAGGCATACGGTTTTACTATTGTTTTGGTAGGTTGCTGTCAGATTGCATTGGGTAGTTTCATCCGGAAGTGTAATTGTAACCTCTTTGCCATTGATTGCAGCTACTGTGGCATTGTCTGAAGTCCAGACAGTTTCATTGTTTCCTCCTACTTTAAAGCTTTTGCTTATTGTACTGAAATTATTGCCTGTGGCCAGATAAACCGGGGTTGCAGCAAGTTTGGCAGCATCGGTCTCAGCAAAATCTTTCAAGGTAGGATATTGTTCATTGGCAAATGTCCATGTATCGGCACTCATATCTTTAAGCGCTGTCCCGTTAGTAAGGTTAAGAGTTGATATTGCGGTTGCTCCTTCAGCAACTAAACCGTTTGTGCACATTTGAGAGTCATAATAACAATTTTCCAGAATATCACTTGCAGCCATTGTACCTGCGATGGCTCCGGTTACACCCCGTGCTGTGACAATAACACTACCTATATTGATACAGTCTTTTATGATGGCAGGTGCTGCTTTACTTCCTCCGGTTCTACCTATGATACCTCCGGCTACCGATTTAGTATTTCCTGTGGTAGGGTCTACAAATAAGTGGGCTACTACCCCATAATTGATACAATCGGAAACTGGTTTTGAGGTATACCCCAGGATACCTCCGGCCTGTGTTGGATTGGTGCCCGTTCCATCAACGAGCACGTAACCGAAGTTATAGCACTTATTGATACTCAAAGCTGAGTTATTTCCCATGATACCACCTACATTTCCGCGGGTTGAGTTGATATTACCTGCATTATAGCAGTTGTATATTTTACCATTATTAGCTCCGTATTCGGAACCTCCTGCAATGCCGCCAACACCTGTTATACCAAAAATCGCGGCGTAGTTACTGCAATTACAAACAACTCCTCCAAGCTGACCAACGATCCCTCCGATTGACATTGAACCGTTGATATAGGAACCTGCCCCGAGTGCCAGATCTTTTATAGTTCCGTTTATACCTACATAGCTGAATAATCCGGCGGCACTTGTTGTTTCAGTAGAATAGTAAAAATTGTCGATTACTTTTTTATTTCCGTCGAATGTTCCCTGAAATGGATTATCTTTAGCACCTACAGGTGTTGAAGGGGTAGATTTACTTCCCTGTATATCCAAATCGTTGATCAGTTTGAAGTACTTGCCTTCATAAGTTTCACCTCCTGCAACCATTGTTGCAAAGTAGCTGAATTGTTTGGCTGTTTTAATTTGATACGGATTACCTTCTGAACCGTCGCCTCCTAAATCGGCTGTAATACTCAGAGGATAACTATAATTCATGTCTCCCAAAGAAGCTGTTAGTGTACCAGATACCAATTCGTCTGTCGGGCGTTTTAAAAGAGTTACCTGATTATTCTCTATTTTCAGATATTCGGTATTATCTACTTTCCAGCTTAACGAATTTCCTGTAGGTATGCTGATAGAGTGTGCCAAATAGTCTAATCTATCGAATTCACTGCCATCAGCATTAGAGTAACAAATAACCGGTGAAGCTGTTAATATCGCATTAGGGATTGTCTCCATCCCTTTCAAGCGTGGATACATACCTTCTTCATAAATCCAGTCTTCTGTTCCAAGTGCTTCTTTCAAGGTTTTCCCGATCATATTTTGGGTTAATGTTCCTTCACCCGGACCTCCGGTAGGACGATGCATTTGTTTATCATAAAAGCAAGATTTTATACTGGCAACCAGGCTACTTCCCGGATCAGGGGTAATCATACCTGCTTTATAGTCACTTTGTCCGCCAGCTATGGTGTAGCATGATTCTAACTTGCTGCTTCCTGCATAGCTTCCTACTATTCCTCCTACATATGCATAGTTGTTTCCTTTGCAGGGCATTGTATTATAGCATTTCTGCACTATTGCCGAATAGCAACGTCCTACAACACCACCCACATAAGAAGAAGTGGCACTCTGTATGCTCTCTACTTTTCCGAAGTTGACACTTTTCTCTATAACGGCATTACTGGCAATAAATCCTGCGATACCGCCTACGCCAGCCTCTGTCTCGTAGTCGTACCCCATTTCGCTACCACCGGAAATTGATATACTCCCCATATTGTAACATTGACTGAGAGAGCCTGCATTATTAAAGGCGCCTGTAATTCCTCCCACGTGTTTCACGCCAAATATCTCTCCGGTATTGTAACAGTTCGTGATGTTTCCGCATGTATTCAGGGAATACTCCTTGTCCATTCCTCCGACGATACCTCCAATCCACCAGCCACCGGACACTTTTCCGGAGAAATTACAATCTTCGATATTCCCACCTATATTGTTGCCTGCAATGCCTCCAACGTATTTACTTCCCTGAATCGTTGAGTTTTTAACGATACAATTACTTATTTTTCCTTTATTGTATCCGCAAATTCCTGCCACATAATAAGCCTCTTCACTTCCTACGGATACAATACGTGCAGAAGCTAATGTCAGATTTTTAATGACAGCACTAAGATCTGTACCTCCGAAAAGTCCTGCACCGTTTTGCCCACTTGGGAAAACAATCAGATTACTAATCGTCTTATTATTTCCGTCGAAACTCCCCTTGAATGGAATTGATTTACTCCCAATTGAAAATTGAGTACCTTCCAACTCGATATCGTTAGCAAGTTGGAAGTAAGTATCTGCAAACTGGTTGTCCTTAGTGATGGCATCTGCCATATCTTCCAGATCCTGAGCTGTCTTGATCAGATAAGGTTCGGTTTCCGTCCCTTTACCACCGCTGAATCCTGCTGCCTGAGACTTTAACGAAAAAGCCAGACTGCATAGCAGAATCGCAAAAAAGTAATACTTTCCCATAATACAAATTTTTTAATGAATACTATATATAAATTGAAATAAGTAATCGTTCATCATTATATGATATTATTATTGAAACGCAGAAACTCACAGATTCACGCAAAGCATATCATCGCTCAAGTATAGCGCAGCCATTTAATCTGCGAAAATCTGCGATTATTTGCGTTTCAATAAAACGCTGTCATAGTATGGACTAAATTTGAAATACTACTTACACGTTATTGCTTCGTCATAACTATGTCTATAGCCCGATCCAGTCCTCCGGCATAACTACCGCTCGAAGGCTCTTTGGTGGAGAATCCTGCGAAATATAATCCTATGACCTTGTTGCCTGGGAATGTGTCATTGTCTTTGAATGACAGTCTTACCTTTCCGTCACGTATTTCCGGGATAGCCATACACTGGCTGCTTTTATCCCATGTGATATTGTCATTGTCGGCCAATACACAATTGTATACAAACAAAGGTGTTGAAGTTCCCAAATACTGCCCGGCAGCGATGATTAGTTTGCCGTTATCATAGTCTACAACGAACTGCGCACCAGACATCGGACCATCAATCATCACATATTTATCAGGTTGATATTTTAATAATTGAGCTGTATGCGATACGGTTTTATTGGTTTTATCTATATAGCTGATATCATATTTTCCCTGAAAATCCTTATAGATGGTTTGGCAGAAAGAATAAGTTTGTTGTGTTTTTCCACATTTGATAGTGACCGGGATGACTTTTTCGGTCAATGTTCCTTCTTCGTACGGAATGGAAGTGAAAATAACGGAATCGCCTTCGACTTTATGTGATAACCATTTAGAATCGTATTTTATTTCGTATGGTAAGTTACTTTTCAGATAATATGCTTTTCGCTCTCCTGTTGTAGAGAAATTATAGAAAGCAGGAAAGTTGGTGGAGAAAATAGCTCCTAACTGTGTGACGGGGACAACAGTACTTTCTGTTCCCATACTGATTTTTATCAAAGCATTCCTTCCGGTAATATCTTCATTGGCAGAGATTGTCAGGAGTACTTTATTTCCCGATAGAGCAGGTGTACACCACTCTTCTGTAGAAGTCACCACATAGTCTCCTACCACTGATAATTCAATCTCACCCGTTCCTCCGATAGCAGGCAGGCTGGTACTGGCACTGATCACTTTGAAAGTAGGGGAGGAATTCTCCTCTTCATTATCATTGCATCCCATGTTTAGTATGCAAAGCATAAATAAGCACAGATAAAAATATTTTTTCATAACTCTTTATTTAGCTGAGACGGTGAACCACATCTCTTCTGGTTTATCAATACTTGTGAATTTAATTTTTGTCGGATATTTGGGATTATCAGCTTCCATGATATAAGGACTATAGTTTGTAATAATACTGACAAACTCCTGATATCCACCTGTCCAAAATGCACCTCCGTTGATATAGCCTTTATTCGTAAAGTCGAGTTCTATTTCATTTTCCGTATTCTTTACCGGAATGAAATCGAATGAATAATAGCTCCACCAGGCGATAGAAGAATTGTCTACCCGGGTGGCACCGGTTACTACAGCATAAGTGTTTTCATCTTTGTAGTATCCCAGATATATGAAAGATAATCCGGTAGTAGCTTCTGCGAAGTTGGTAGCAAGCTGGCGATCTGTATATTTCCAATAAGTCAGAACGAAATCACTCATTTCGTCCGGAGAAAAATACCAGGAAGCCTTTGATTGGGCAAAGAACTCATTCACTTTCATTAGTTCAAAACCAATTTGGGCGTTTCCATTGTCTGTACTTAATATATCTTGTTCAACCGAATATTGCATACTTTCAATAGAGCTTCCTAAAATAGTGACCGGTTGATAAAAGCGGATACCTGTGTCTGTGTAGATATAGGGTACTTCTGTAGAAATAGCTTTTCCCCCATCTTCATAATTTAGAGTGAAAGTGCGGTTGGCACCTTTTTCTATGGAAACTTCCTCTCCATTGACATTCATTTTATAAATAGGGGCTATCGCATTCTTTTTTGTGTACTCAACTTTGTCCATGTACTCTTTGGCGGGTACAGTCAGTTTGTTCATTACGATTTTGTTTCCGGTCTTTTTGCCTTGTAATATGATTTGGGTATCGGTTTTACTCATTAATATAAATTCGTAATCTCCTTCCAACCCCTGATAGAGATCAGAATATGGAGTAGAGAAATAGTGTAGCAATGAATTATAAGTATCAAAAGTAAGTACAGGACCGTTATCTGATATTAAACGCCACAGACTGCTCTCTTCTTTTCCGGGAGATAAATCCATTCTGACTTTTACTTCTGAACTGGTAAACTGGAGCGTGTACATATATCCTCCGTAAGCCTGTGATCCTTGCGGATAGTATTCCATAGACCATCCGTATTCAGAACTCACCAATACTTCCTGATATTCCCTTAATGCCTGTGCGATTCTTTCGGCGGCCGGACTGTCGAAGATATCTTCGTTATCTTTAAAGCAGGAGCCTAATAGAAGCGGCAATAATAATATGATTACTATTTTTTTCATTTTTGTTCTGTTTAAAAGTTTTCCAGATCGAGTTTGTCTATCTCAGAAGAGCGGCGTTGCACGATGTCTCTAAGCTGATTCAGGTCGATGTTCCAGTTTTCTTTCATATAGTTGTATACAACCTCAAATTTCTGTTTTATAATTTCGGCTCCGGCTGTTCCGGCTCCGGTCAACATGGCATCCCATTGTTTGGAAGATTGAGTCAGATAGATACATACATTCTCGGCAAAATCCTCGTTGGCCTCTTTACTGGCATATTGGCTGACAAAACCGGCTTTTTGTGCATCTGCATCACTACTCCAATAATCATTCCAGGCATCGCCCACATACGATATACCGGATATTAACTGAAAGTCGCTTGTGTACTCTTTGGTCTGAGTAAAGATATGCGTAAATTCATGGTGAATGGTTTTAAAGTACCATTCGTTGAGTAGGTTGATATTGGTCGGATCAATGTAGTTAGCTCCGTATAAAGTGATTTTCATACCTCCTTCGGCAGTACCCAGTTCGAATGTTCCGTTGTTGCGAAAAGCAAAACTGCCTATGATATGAATTACTTTGGGAAAATAGTTTCGGATGTAATCCGGACCAGCCAGTTCATCATAGGCTTCAATACAAAGATGTTTGATGAGCTTGGCCAATTGTACTGACTTTTTCATTTCTGCTGGAACCAATGTATAGTCCATATCCGATTCAATATCTTCCATCCGGTATTTGAACTCGATGTTGTAAGGATATATATAGTTGTTTAACAACCATCCGTCAAATTCATTTTGTTCACCGGTTTCTACGGTAATGATACTATGGTTCTTGTCCGGTTCGTCATCAGTGCAGGCTATAAAGCCTACTATGACAGGAATCAGGAATATCCATTTACTTTTCATATTCTTAGGTTTTTATTTTTGTTGTAACGAATGTGTTTATCTCGGGTTGGCCGGAAGCCCGGCATTGATGACTTCCTGCGGAAGTTGTATGGCACAGCGTGGGTCGCGGGGAAGCAATTGGTCTGCTATGGTGACGTCTTTCCCGTTGGCACTGACTACACGCCGGTCTACCTCTATGCCATATCGTTTGATGTCGAACCAGCGCAATCCTTCATGAATTGTTTGTATACGGCGAACGAACAGTAAAAACTGGATGAAACTTTCCTGCTTCCCACTTTTGACAGTGAAGCCGGGATTCAATTTTTTCTTTAGCGTTGGTGCATTCGGTTCATAATAAGAAATAGGATTAATGAATTTCTCTACATCCTCTTCTTTTAATACGTAAGCACTTTTTGTATTGGCTTTGATCCAGATATTGAAGTCTCTGACAGCTTCCTGATATTTCTCTTTCATGATATATGCTTCCGCTCTTGCCAGTAAAGTCTCTTCTGCACTGAAGGCTGTGTATACGGTGTGTGGATAGCCTATCATTGCAACGGGATCGAGATATTCAAACAAGAATGGTAACTTCATTGTCAGTGTCTTATCAAGATTGCTTCCCTGGTATATGAATGGGAGGACATGGTAATTGGTATATCTTCCCCATGGTCCGTCGGCCTTTAATGTTTCATATTCGGCAATGAGGGCTCCGTGTGTAATACGCGACATATTAAAGTAAGGGCCAAAGTATCTTCCCGCCTGTGATAGTGAAGTCATTAACATCAGATTACAGTTATATTCCGGTTTGATATAGTCTTTGGTATATACATCTTCGTCTCTTGTCATTTTGGCGCGTGCCTCCATATTCCTCATCATAACTGCGGGATTGGAGGTTAGTACTTTATCTGCATATTCTATCACTTTGTCCCAGCGCCCGGCATATAAGTTGAAACGTGCGGCAAATGCATAGGCTGCCTTGGTGTTGAAGTGATATTTGGGTACACTGTACGCGTCTTTGATCATGGGAAGTGCTTCTTCTATATCCTTGTTGATTTCTTTATAGACACTATCCACTGTGATACGGTCATATTCTACTATCAGCTGGGTTTCCGGTACCTTTACATAAGGTATACCCAAGTCTGTGGTTGCATACTTTTCAGTGTAGTGCTGACAGAAAATATTGACCAGTATGAAGTGTGCATATGCCCGACATAGCAGGGCTTCTGCCTTGAATGGTTTCAGACTGGCAGGAGTTCCCATCTCTTCTATGGCTTCCAGTGCCTGATTGGCTGCGGAGATTGATTTATATGACCGGCTCCACAAGGCATACGGATCTTCTTGTCCGTTCGTTTCTGTAACATCCTTCCAATATGCTATTTGCTCAATGAATAAATAGGTATAGGGATTACTGGGGCCATAGTCGTCTACGTTATCAGAAGAGTATTCCCCTAAGAACATAGCTGAGGCTTCGGGATAGGCTGAAGTTATCAGCGCTTTTACATTTGCTTCTGTGTTGACCTCTGTACGGTTGTCCGGAACCTCACTCAGGAAGTCATCGCACGAAGCTAAGATGCTTCCTGATAGTAAGATGATAACCGGAATATATTTATATATATGTGTCATATTGATTTTATTTAGTGGTTATTGTTACATTCCAAGTCTTAATGTCAAAGTGAACTGCCGTGGCACTGGGGTTGCTACACCACCTGAATTAAAGAATTCCGGATCTTGCCCGTTCAGTTTCTTATCGGCATATATCAAAAAGAGGTTCGTACATTGTAGTTTCAATGACAGGCTGTTCAGTTTCCAGTTGGCTATCAATGCTTTTGGGAAATCATAAGACAAGCCTATTTCTTTCATTCGGATAAATCCACCGTCAGCAATGCGCATGTCAGAATAGTTGTAAGCATTGTAGGCCCGGCTTAAATAAGGATCCAGTCTGTTTTGGCGCGTACTGGCTATTACGGGTATATTAGTAAACTTTTCGTCTCCCGGCACCATCCAGCGGTTTTTGAATTCTTTTGGAGTAGCGGTGAGGTCGGAATAACTGGAACTGAAAACATTGTCCAGACGCACCACGTTGCCGAATGAATAGGTGATGAATAAGTTTAGTTTAACCCCTTTATAGCCGAATGTATTCCCGAAACTGCCCAGATCTGTTGGGTCAGCAGCTCCCGAATATTTCAGGAAATCAAGTTTTTTACTTTCCTGAAAGTTGATATCTGTTGTTGTAATCTGTCCGTCCTGATTGAGGAAAGTAGGTATACCATCTTTGTTTAATCCCTGAAATGGAATAGAGAAGATAGAACGTACCGGATAACCTTCTCTGGCAAAACCATATCCGGATACCAGCCCCATCAGTGTCTTGTTTGATTTTAGTTTGGTAATCTCGTTATGGGTATGAGAATAGATGAAGTCGGTAGTCCAGCTAAAATCTTTAGTCTGGATGTTTCTTGTTGATAGAGTGAACTCTACACCATTGGATTTCATCTCGGCGATATTACCCATTTTCAAAATCTCGCCTCCGGCTCCCTGAGTACTTACCGGTCCTATGAGGTCATAGTTGTTACGCTGATACCAGTCTACTGCAACACTGATACGATTGTCCAGCAATCCTACATCAACTCCTATGTTCAGCTCATGTTTTTTTTCATAAGTCAGATCAGAGTTTCCAAGATCCACTACCTGCAATCCCATTTCACCTGTAGAGGCTGTTGGTCTCCAGGGCTTATAAGCGGATAAGATGGCTGTAGAGTTTGTTACACTTTCGGGACCACGGTCTGCCGTCAAGCTATAAGATGCTTTAAGCGATAAATGAGATAGAGCCGGTTCCCAGTCTTTGAAAAATTCTTCCTCATGGATATTCCATGCCCCCGATATATTCCATGTTGGTAACCAACGGGACGAGCGTGTCTTTCCCAGCGTATTGGAACCTTCGTAACGAATCGTACCATTGAGGGTGTATATTCCTTTATAAGAATAGGTTGCATTGGCGAAGAAGGCAATGTTACGCACCCTTCCCTTTACGATTGAATAGTAATCAGTGCCTTCTTCGGTACCTTTTTTAAATACCTGATAAGCATAGAACGGTACTTCACCCATTGAGTACTGAAGCCCCCATCCGCGTATCCACTTTCTTTGCCGGTCAATATAGTTTGATTCCATACCGCCAAACAAGTTCACGATATGTTTCTCTTTGAATACATTATTATAAGAGATTGTACCGCGAAAATCATATCCTAACATGCGGAAGTCCGAACACTCGTAAATACCACCTTCCGGGAGTATACTGATAGGCAGTGCGTATGGATTGTCCGGATCACGGTATAAATGAGGGTTTTGGTCTCTGATGCTGGAAGTGGGCATGGCCCGGTAGGCCATTGCCTGATTGGAAAAGTCAGTGATAATATGTTCTTGCGATGTTGATGAGTACTTCATGGCACCTAATGCGGTGACTTCCAGGTTGGGCAGTATTTTCCATTTCAATTCTCCCTGTACCTTCAGGTCGGATGCGTTGATATCCATGTAATTATTCTCCAGTTCATGAAAAATATTGAAAGGAGCATAATTACGGGTATAGTATTCGGTGGCACTGATGGCCCGTGAACTGTTCAGGGCATAACTGTAAGGGTTAATATCAAAATCACGTTTTACTTCTCCTGAAACGGGATCGGTACTTTGTGACAATGTGCCTGGGGCTTTTTGTTTTCGGTACGAACCGCTTGAAATAAGATTCAGGCTCAGGTTTGTCAGAATGTTGTAAGTGGCATTCAGGTTGGCTGTATAGCGGTTTACCTTACTGTCTTTAGTCCATCCCGGATCTACCAGAGCACTCAATGATGCATAATAAGAAGTCTTGTCGTTACCGGAGGAGATACTGACGGAATGATTGTGCATCACATTGGTATTGAATAACAAATCGAACCAGTCGGTATTTCTCATTTCTGCATCACGCAGGTAATTGGCACGGGACAGCGGTGTATTTAATAAACCGAATTGTTGGGTAACAGGGTCGTATGTATGTAGTAGCTCGTACATCTTTCCATAGACTCCGCTTTCACTGGCATTAGATAATTCGGAGAAGTTCAACCACCCTTTCTTCTGCATCTCCTGATAGACAGACATCTGATCTTGTGAATTCATTATGTTGAATTGTGAGTAGTCCGGTTTTAATCTCATCGTGTATTCACCTGTATAGCTAACCCGGCTACTGCCTGCTTTTCCTTTCTTGGTAGTGATCACGATTACTCCCGACATGGCTCGTGCCCCATAAATAGAGGTGGCAGAACCGTCCTTTAATATCTGAAAGCTTTCGATGTCATCAGCATTCAGGCCTGATATAGCCGAACTGATCAACGTGGTGGCATCTCCTGAGGATAACTGGTCGGCATCTACTTCTACTACATCCTCCATGATGACCCCGTCTACTACCCATAAAGGCTTGGAACTACCATAAATAGAAGTAGCACCACGAACACGAATTTTAGGCGCCGTACCAAAGGTACCTGATACATTTTGCACAGATACACCTGCGGAACGTCCTTCCAGCGAACGACTTATATCTGGTACACCATCCAGTTTAACATTCGAAGCACTGAGTTGATCGGTAGCTCCGGTAAACAGCCGTTTGTCCATTTTCTGTACACCCGTTACGACTACTTCATTCAGTGTCTGTACGTCTGAAGCCAATGTCACTTTTAATGGGGTACCTCTTTTGATGGCTACTTCTTTATCTTTCATTCCGACATAAGAAACGATCAGTGTTTGTGCGTTTTGAGGGATATCTTTCAACGTAAAACGTCCGTCTATGTCGGCAATTGTCCCCATTGTGGTACCTTTTACTTTAATGGATGCTCCTACAACAGGTTCGTTGTCTTCTTCGAATAGAACGATACCGGTTATAATATTACTTTCCTGTGCAGGAGCCTGTACCGGGGCCATCTTGTAGATTTGTATTACTTTATTTTTAACTTCATACTGTAGTTGCTGGCCGGTAAGAATAATGTCCAGCATCTCATTGATCGTTTTATCTTGCGCCTCCACGCTGATTTTCTTTTCTAACTCCATTTCAGAAGAACTGCACCACAGGGAGTAAGATGTAAGCGTTTTCAGCTTTTTAAGGGCTTCTTTTACCGTAACATTGTGCATACTCATTGAGACCCTTTGTTCCTGTGCAAAGGTTCCGATGCTACAACATAAAAGCATGATTAATAATAGTTTTCTCATATCATCCGTTTAAAATGTTTATGGACTAATTAGCACGATTTCTTATTTCATTTTTTTTCATTATCTGAATGGTATCCCCTTTTATGGTGTAATAGAGGCTGTTTTTTTCCGCTATGATTTTCAATATGTCAGTGATTGTTTCTTCATTGCAGAAGTCACCGTAGAAGTGTTTTTCCCTCAAAGT
Organism: Bacteroides mucinivorans; assembly: GCF_034654355.2. Lineage (NCBI taxonomy): Bacteria > Pseudomonadati > Bacteroidota > Bacteroidia > Bacteroidales > Bacteroidaceae > Bacteroides > Bacteroides mucinivorans. The sequence continues at coordinate 923,811 of NZ_CP178179.1, forward strand.
TTTGTCTTCTATCACAATATGCACATTGAAAGCTCTTTCCAGGTCTTTTACAATCTGACTGAGTGGTTCTTCATCAAAAAACAGTATATTCCGGGCTGCTGCTTTGGGGAGGCAGGTTGCTGCAGGAACCTTTGTATTGTCGGTGGGTGATAATGCTGCACTTTTGGAGTGGGAGGTGGTCCACATTACATAGTTAGATGCAATAACATTGCGCACTTGCATCCGTTCGCTTTTTTGATTGATAACTGCCTGTTGGTTAGGTTTTAATAAAATATTGGCTTTTGAATTTTTGTTGTTTTCAACAGCCAGACTTCCTTCTACCAGCGTAATTTTGGCTTTCTCATCTTCCGGATAGGCCTTCATGTTAAATTTGGTTCCTAATACATGAATAGCTATTTTCCCTGAACTTACTCTGAAAGGGAGTTCCTTGTTTTTGCTGACCTCAAAGTAGGCTTCTCCTTTTAAAGTCACATCTCTGTTACTTCGTCCGAAACTTCCGGGATATTCGAGTTTACTTCCCGAATTGAGCCATACCTGTGTTCCATCCGGCAGGGTGACCAATGATTTTGAACCATAGGCTATTTCTATACTTTGCATAGAGTTATCCCATGAATTTTCGCCGGTTGATTTTAATAAATATCCCACTCCGAATGCCAGCAATACAATTGCTGCATAGCCTATCCAGGCTATAAAGCGTTTTCGGTTTGTGGTATATTCTTTTTGTCCGGTGATTTTATATATGCGGTTGTAAGCCGGGATTACCCGGGCTGTGAAATGCTTTTCTTTTTGCTTGATCCGGAAAAGTTTTAGTGTAGCATAATAACAGGTATAAATGCGCTGGTTGTTTGTATTGCTATTATACCACTCTTGTAATTCCTGCTCTTCATTAGGAGTGATGTCTCCATTGAATTGCTTTTTAATTAATTTGAAAATATTATCCATAAATTCCCTATTAATTGTTTATTGATTGTATAAAGACGTAATAGAGAATAAAAGGGGTAGTGAGAAAATGAAATATTTTTCTATTAAAAAGATTTATTTTAATAGAAAAACAAGGTTGATACTTTTAATTTTTACTGAAAGTTAGGAAAAAAGAAAGAGTTGCAATGCCAGAACACATAAAATATAATCGGTGAGATCTTCACGAAGAGTATTTAAAGCGTTTTTTATATGATATTTGACCGTATTTACAGAAATACCCAATTCATTAGCAATTTCCTGATGGCTTTTACCTTCATAGCGACTGAGAATAAAAACTTTCCGGCATTCTTCGGATAAGCCATTGATAATTTGCTGTATTTGTTTTTCTAATTCCTGAGATACCAATTGATCAAAAACATCTTCGTCCGGAGCAAAGCAGTTTTGATATTTTTTATCTGTGATATCTACTGAACGAAAGGAATGGTCAGCGCGTATAAAATCGATAGCCTGATTATGAACAGCTCTCATTAAATATCCCCTGATGGATTTTGTTACAGCTATTTGTTTTCGTTTTTCCCATAATGCGAGCATTACATCTTCTACGATGCTTTGACATATGTATTCATCATGGACATATTCATAAGCAACGGCACACAAAAATGCATAATGCTGTTTGAAAATAATTTCGTATGCTTTATGATTACTGTTCTGAAGTTTCGATATCAGCTCACGTTCGTCCATGCCGTTGAGTAACTATTTTCTTGCAAAAGTAGTTATTTTGTCGATATATCCTATAAAATCTAATAATAGTGATTGTTTTTTTAGGATATTCTGTTTGTAGTTGTTCTGTTTCTCTTTTGCTGACATCGTTTTTATTTATGAATGTTTGCAAGTACTTGATTATCAGTCAATATAAGAATGTACATTCTTCTGGTGTAAAAGTGTACATTCTTATATGACAAGATTGTACACTTTTGTGGTACTATAGTGTACAACCTGTCATACTATAGTAATAAGAATATAATTTCATTATCAATATTGGTTGTTTTTTATTACAAGTCGTGATGAAAGTATTTTTTGAGATTTATGTTCCTTGTCATCTTTTATGAATAACTTGTCGGTTTCTCACCGAGAAACGCCTCGTTTGTCGTAGAGAATCGGTTCGATCTTCGTAGAGTTTCGACGCGTTTCTCGTATACTCTATTAAAACCAAATGTTTCCGCAGAATATTGCTTTAATAAATGTTAACTACGAAAGATATGTCCTTTCTTCACTATGTTTTCTTTTTCATTACAATTAATGACTGACTCTACTTTCGTAACTATACCAATTGTTATATCTTATGGATGTTTCACTTATTTCTCGGTGATAAATGCCCCGTTTCTCGTAGAGAATCGAAGCGTTTGTCGTAGAGAAACGAGTCGATTCTCTACGAGAAAATAATCTCTCATATAATGTATTAATTATCAATGCATTATAAAATCGTCTACTTGTTTTGAATATTTACTACCTAAACGGTCCATTTGTTCCTTTTTCAGCATTTATGTGTATCTGAAATCACAACACATCTCGGGTCTCTTTGTATATAATCCCTGTCATAGGTCTGTTGCTTGTGAATCAGACTGTAAATCAGCCGCAATAACTTATTGGCAATGTTATTCATCGCTACGAAAAAGTGCTTCTTTTCCACTTTATGCTTTTTTAGGAAGTATAATCTTATTTCTTTATTATGCTCCTTTGCCGAACGTGCACATAAGAAAAGCAGTGTTTTCAATTGTTTGTCACCCATTGGCGATATTTTATGTCCGCATTTCATCTTTCCCGATTCTTTTGGATAAGGAGCGATACCTGCGTAAGCAGCACATTTTTTAGCCGTGTCTAATTTTCTAAAATTCTCTGTCTTTATTATCAGCTCACAACTGGTCACAGGTCCTACACCGACAATGGAGGTAAGAATCTGATAATTCCTGCTGAATTCGGAAGAGTTTTGTATGAGGGCTTCTATCTCATGGTCAAGCCCGGATATTTGGGTATTTAACTCCGCAAGAACAGCTCTCCGTGCATGGACGGCCGCCAGGGAAACAGAAGATTTACAATTATCACCTATGTTTAAAGTGTCCAGGCGCTTACGAGATTCCACCAGCAGAGAGCGTGTACGATACAATTCCTGAAGTTCAGACATCTCTTCCCCAGCATAGAAACAAGGTCTGAGAAGGTCATAAAAACGTTCGGCATATTCACGGATACGACAGGCATCCAGAGGATCGGATTTACCACGCTGAAGCCCCAGACTATGCTTTATCTGATAACCCGGAACAAAACACAGGCATATCCGGTTTAAAGTACACAGACGAAGCAGTAGGTCGCCATAAACGCCTGTATGTTCCGCACAAAGAACGGCAGCGGAAGGCAAGGAGAGAAGAAACTTGCTGATCCCATGAACCGTGTTCTTTACACCGGATAAATGACGGACACTGCCCGATTCACTCAAAAAACTAACGTCAAAGCTTGACATTCCCAAATCAATTCCATAAATTTGTACCATAACATTTTTATTTAGTGAAGGGCTCCGATATTGAACGGCTACTACCATGATAATGGGATCCAACTCCCGAAATACTCTCTGGCTTAGGTTCAATAAATATGTCGTGCTTAATACGAGGAATAATCTAAAAGATTAATAGAGGAAGTAAGCTAACGCGACATATGGAGGCTTTCTTGTTTACGAGACAATATTAAGAAATTTATTCTTATTAACGTTCATAAAGAACTATGTTTTCCATGGCAAAGATAATGGTAGAGAAAAAATATGTGTATTTAATATATTGATATTCAGTGCTTTATTAACGCTTGTCTATGTCTTGTATTTTCTTAATAATACAATCTTGCTTTTTTCTTCTTTTCTTTGTGTTTTTATTTTATAAATAATTACAGATGCGGGTTTAGGGGTGAATGTTATTTTTATATTTAAGAATGGTAATACTTTCGGTGGTTTTTTATCAATTTTGGTAGAAATATTTATGGGAAGTATGGCAAGCGATGCTTGGTTGAAATGCATGTTAACTCAGACTCTCGAAAATAAAAAGATGTGTAAGATAAAGAAAAACAGTTTTTTAATCTCTGTTTTATTGAATACTAATACTTAGTAGAACTTTGTGTGGTTCTGTGATGAGTTTAACTCATTTATTGATTCATATTAAAAAATCTTCAATGCGTTAGTTATATAAATAATTCTTCCGCGTTTTTTTGATAATTGAAAGATTAGCACTAATTTTGCACCCTCATTTGAATATAGAATAAAGTATAAATCAAATAAATAATTGTCAGAATGAACGTTTCATTTCAAAACATTGACAAAGTAAGCGCATTGCTTACAGTAAAGCTGGAAAAAGCTGATTATCAGGAAAAAGTAGATAAATCTTTGAAGACATTCCGTCAAAAAGCTCAGATTCCGGGATTCCGTAAAGGGATGGTACCGATGAGCCTGGTGAAGAAAATGTATGGTAAATCAGTGGTTGCTGAGGAAGTAAATAAACTTCTTTCAGAAAAAGTATATGATTATATTAAGAGTAATAATATAAATATGCTGGGCGAACCAATGCCTAACGAAGAAAAGCAGCAGGTGATTGATTTCGATACAATGGAAGATTTTGAATTTGTATTTGATATTGCTTTGGCACCTGAATTTAAGGCAGAAGTAAGTAGCAGTGATAAGGTAGACTACTATACAATCGAAGTAACTGATGCAATGGTAGACAACCAGGTGAAAGCTTATACACAGCGTAATGGTAAATACGAACAGGTTGCTGCTTACGAAGATAACGATATGCTGAAAGGTCTGATTGCAGAACTGGATGAAAACGGTAATACTAAAGAAGGTGGCATCCAGGTAGAAGGTGCAGTATTGATGCCTTCTTATATGAAGAACGATGAGCAGAAAGCTATCTTTGCCAATGCAAAAGTAAATGATGTATTGGTGTTCAATCCGAATACTGCATATGACGGACATGCTGCTGAAATCGCATCGTTACTGAAGATTGAAAAAGAGGCTGCTGCTGAAGTGAAATCTGATTTCAGTTTCCAGGTGGAAGAAATTACTCGTTTTGTGTCAGGTGAATTGAATCAGGAAATCTTTGACCAGGTATTTGGCGAAGGTGTTGTGAAGACTGAAGAAGAATTCCGTGCTAAAATTAAGGAAAGCATTGCTGAGCAGCTTGTAGCCGACAGTGACTATAAATTCCTGATTGACGCTCGTAAGATGTTGATGGAAAAGGTGGGTAAACTTGAATTCCCGGATGCATTACTGAAACGTGTAATGTTGCTGAACAACAAAGAGAAAGGCGAAGAATTCGTAGCTGAAAACTATGACAAGAGCATTGAGGAACTGACTTGGCACCTGATTAAAGAACAATTGGTGAAAGACAACGAAATTAAAGTTGAGCAGGAAGATGTAATCAAGATGGCTAAAGATGCTACCAAAGGACAGTTTGCTCAGTATGGTATGATGACAGTGCCCGAGGATATTCTTGAAAACTACGCTCAGGAAATGCTTAAGAAAAAAGAAAATGTTGATGGCCTTGTAGGTCGCGTGGTTGAAGCTAAATTGGCTACAGCGCTGAAAGCTAAGGTGACACTGAACAACAAGACTGTTCCGATGGAAGAATTTAACAAGATGTTCGAATAATATCCTTTTACAGGAAAGAACATAAAGTCACAGAAACACAGAGTTTTTATAAAATTATAACTCTGTGTTTTTTTGTGTCTCTGTGTTCTTTTTTGTTTCTTTGCAGTTACATATTAAAAATAAGAAAGGAACATAAAAATGGATGATTTTAGAAAATACGCAACCAAGCATTTAGGAATGAACAGCTTGGCACTGGATGATGTGATTAAATCACAGGCTGGGTATTTGAATCCCTATATTCTTGAAGAAAGACAACTCAATGTAACACAACTTGATGTGTTCTCGCGTCTGATGATGGACCGCATTATCTTTCTTGGTACCCAGATAGATGATTATACAGCCAATACTTTACAGGCTCAGTTATTATATCTGGATTCAGTGGATCCGGGTAAAGACATCTCTATCTATATTAACTCTCCGGGAGGATCTGTGTATGCCGGATTGGGCATCTATGATACAATGCAATTCATTTCCAGTGATGTGGCTACTATCTGTACAGGTATGGCTGCTTCTATGGCTGCTGTTCTGCTGGTAGCGGGCACAGAGGGCAAACGCTCCGCTTTAAAGCATTCACGCGTAATGATTCACCAACCGATGGGGGGGGCGCAAGGACAGGCTTCGGACATCGAAATCACTGCCCGCGAAATAATGAAGTTAAAGAAAGAACTCTATACTATTATTGCAGACCATTCTCATACAGACTTTGAAAAGGTATGGGCGGATTCTGACCGTGATTACTGGATGACAGCAGAAGAAGCCAAGGAGTATGGTATGGTAGACGAAGTGTTGATTAAAAAATAAAAATGGCTGAATCAAAAAATAATAAAAAGAGATGTAGTTTTTGCGGCCGTACGGAGAATGAAGTCGGCTTCCTGATAACGGGAATGAACGGCTATATTTGCGATAGTTGTGCTACCCAGGCTTATGAGATAACTCAGGAAGCGTTGGGGGCTGACAAAAAGGGCGCAGGAACTACAACACTGAATCTGAAAGAACTGCCTAAACCGGTAGAAATTAAAAAGTTTCTGGATCAGTATATTATCGGACAGGATGATGCGAAACGATTCCTGTCTGTGTCAGTGTATAACCACTATAAACGTCTTTTACAGAAAGATACAGGAGATGATGTGGAGATTGAAAAGTCGAACATTATTATGGTGGGAAGTACCGGAACCGGAAAAACTTTATTGGCACGTACAATTGCGAAGCTGTTACATGTGCCGTTTACTATTGTAGATGCTACAGTGCTTACTGAGGCTGGTTATGTAGGAGAAGACATCGAGAGTATTCTCACTCGTCTGCTCCAGGTAGCCGATTATAATGTACCCGAGGCAGAACAGGGAATTGTATTTATAGATGAAATAGATAAAATTGCCCGTAAAGGTGATAATCCTTCTATTACCCGTGATGTTAGTGGTGAAGGCGTACAACAAGGGCTACTCAAACTATTGGAAGGGTCTGTTGTGAATGTACCGCCTCAGGGTGGCCGTAAACATCCGGATCAGAAAATGATTCCTGTGAACACCAAAAATATTCTGTTTATTTGTGGTGGCGCTTTCGATGGTATTGAAAAGAAGATAGCACAACGCTTGAATACGCATGTAGTAGGCTATAGCGCTTCACGTAAGACAGCTACGATTGATAAAAGCAATATGATGCAGTATATTGCACCGCAAGACCTGAAATCATTCGGGTTGATACCCGAAATTATTGGTCGTTTGCCGGTGCTTACTTATCTGAATCCGTTGGATCGTGATGCACTTCGTGCGATACTGACCGAACCGAAAAACTCTATTATCCGTCAATATGTGAAGTTATTTGAGATGGATGGAGTCAAACTGACGTTTCAGGATGAGGTGTTTGAGTACATCGTAGATAAAGCAGTTGAATATAAGCTCGGAGCACGCGGATTGCGTTCCATTGTAGAGACAATCATGATGGATGTCATGTTTGAAATCCCTTCGGAAAATGAAAAAGAGTACGAAGTAACATTGGACTATGCGAAACAGCAGCTGGAAAAAGCAAATATAGCAAGATTGCAAACTGCTTAAAATCAAAAGGTAAGAAGTATCGGATGGTTCGTTTCTGTTTTTTATTGAAAAATATTAGTCGAATTATGCTTGATATTTAAGAAGTTGTTTATAACTTTGTTAGAGCTCTTTTACAGAAAGAGTTTTTAAAGTTAAACCATGAACTGAATAAAACAACCTATTTAAGATGGCAGGGAAGATTAATTTGACAGACCAACTGAAACAGTATTTCGGATTTGATAAATTCAAAGGAAATCAGGAAGCGATCATTCAGAACTTGCTTAATGGTGGCGATACTTTTGTGTTGATGCCTACCGGTGGCGGCAAATCTTTATGCTATCAGTTGCCTTCTCTTTTGATGGAGGGTACGGGAATTGTTATTTCTCCATTGATTGCATTGATGAAGAATCAAGTGGATGCAATGCGTAACTTCAGTGAGGAGGATGGTATAGCCCATTTTATTAATTCTTCATTAAATAAAGGTGCGATAGATCAGGTGAAGTCTGATATTCTTGCCGGAAAGACAAAGTTGCTGTATGTGGCTCCTGAGTCATTGACAAAGGAAGAGAATGTGGAATTTTTGCGGTCAGTAAAAATCTCGTTTTACGCAGTAGATGAGGCTCACTGTATTTCGGAATGGGGACATGATTTCCGTCCGGAATATCGAAGAATACGTCCTATTATTAATGAGATAGGCAAAGCGCCACTTATTGCGCTTACAGCAACTGCAACACCCAAAGTGCAACACGACATCCAGAAGAATCTGGGAATGGTAGACGCACAAGTCTTTAAATCGTCGTTTAATCGGCCGAACTTATATTATGAAGTACGTCCGAAGACTACAAATATAGATAGAGATATCATTAAGTTTATCCGAAATAATCCGGAAAAGTCAGGTATTATTTACTGTCTGAGCCGGAAAAAAGTGGAGGAACTTGCTGAAATTCTTCAGGCGAATGGTATTAATGCGCGAGCTTATCATGCAGGTATGGATTCGGCTACAAGAACTCAAAACCAGGATGACTTCCTGATGGAAAAAATTGATGTGATTGTGGCAACCATTGCTTTTGGTATGGGCATCGATAAACCGGATGTCAGGTATGTAATGCATTATGATATACCAAAGAGTTTGGAGGGATACTATCAGGAGACAGGACGTGCCGGTAGAGATGGCGGTGAGGGTAAGTGTATTACCTTTTATACCAATAAAGACTTGCAGAAACTGGAGAAGTTTATGCAAGGCAAACCTGTGGCAGAACAGGAAATAGGCAAGCAGCTTCTGCTGGAAACTGCTGCATATGCCGAATCTTCCGTTTGTCGCCGTAAGACCTTACTACATTACTTCGGCGAAGAGTATACGGAAGATAATTGTGGAAATTGTGACAACTGTTTAAACCCTAAAAAACAAGTGGAGGCTCAAGAATTATTGTGTGCTGTGATTGAAGCGGTCATAGCGGTAAAAGAAAACTTTAAGGCAGACTATATAATAGATATTTTACAAGGAAGAGAAACTTCTGAAATACAAGCACATTTACATGAAGATCTGGAAGTATTCGGATCGGGTATGGGCGAAGAAGATAAAACCTGGAACGCTGTTATTCGTCAGGCATTAATTGCCGGTTACCTAAGTAAAGACGTTGAGAATTATGGTCTGTTGAAAGTGACAGAGGAAGGACATAAGTTTCTGAAGAAACCTAAATCGTTTAAAATTACAGAAGATAATGATTTTGAAGAGGTAGAAGAAGAAACTCCGGCCAGAGGTGGTGGATCTTGTGCTGTAGATCCGGCACTTTACTCTATGCTTAAAGACTTACGGAAAAAACTTTCTAAGAAACTGGAAGTTCCCCCTTATGTTATTTTCCAGGATCCTTCTTTGGAAGCAATGGCAACGATCTATCCGGTAACGCTTGATGAACTTCAGAATATTCCGGGAGTTGGTGCTGGAAAAGCAAAACGTTATGGTGAGGAGTTCTGCAAACTGATTAAGCGTCATTGTGAAGAGAATGAGATAGAACGTCCTGAGGACTTACGGGTGCGTACTGTTGCCAATAAATCTAAGTTAAAGGTTGCTATCATTCAGGCTATTGACCGTAAAGTTGCATTGGATGATATTGCTTTGTCTAAAGGAATTGAATTCGGTGAACTATTGGATGAAGTAGAGGCAATTGTTTATTCGGGCACAAAACTGAATATTGATTATTTTCTTGATGAGATAATGGATGAAGATCACATGCTTGATATTTATGATTATTTCAAAGAATCAACAACAGACAAAATAGATGATGCCCTGGATGAATTGGGAGATGAGTTTACCGAAGAGGAAGTGCGTCTGGTGCGTATCAAGTTTATCTCGGAAATGGCTAATTAAAAAACAGCAAAATATTTTTTGCGGAGAATAGTAAAAGTCCGGTTACCTGTTGAGGTAGCCGGACTTTTTTTATGAAGGAAAATGAAGGTTTCTTTTTGCAATGTTGTAATACTGAATTGTTATAAAAACACGACTTTTCCCTTTCATTTGGATGGAAATGGGAAATTTTAACAATAAAGTAGGAGTTTTTACGGAATTATATTTAACTTTGTAGCATAAAATAAAAAAATACAAGTATAAGTTTCACACCTGACAAAACAAGTTTATCATGAATGGAGACTATTTAATAAATGTATTAACTGCACACGCTCTGAATATTTGGGTCAAGATAAAAAAGTGCCCTGTCTGAATATCTTCTCTTGAGCTGTTATAATAATGTATTCAAAAGTGATTTTCTCACTTTTGCTCTTTTCTGTATACATTGAAATTGCTCATACTATAAATATCCTAACGAAAAGATTTTTTTTATTATAATCAATGTTATCACACCTGACAAAACAAGTTTATCATGGATGAAGATTACTTAATTGCTGTTTTTCCTGTACATGCTTTAAAAAATATTTGGGTCAAGATAAAAAAGTGGCCTGTTTGAATACTCTCTTTTAATCGTATTAAAGTTTATGCGAAAATAGTTACCCTCTTTTAAAGAGGGCTGGATTTGTTTTATCATATCTGATTGCATCCCCTGCCTTTGTACGCATATGAATAGTCTAAATAGTATATAGAATAAAGTTTAATTAAAAAGAACGCAGAAGATGAGAAAAAGTATCCTTTTGTTTGTACTTTTTTCAGTTTTGCATATCTCAATGCTCTATGCACAGGGGTATGTTGTGAGCGGACATATCATTTCGGTTGAAGATAATCAGCCTTTGATAGGTGTTTCTGTCCTGGAAAAAGGTACAACGAATGGTGTAATTACCGATATAGATGGTAATTACAGACTGAATGTAACAAAGTCTCCGGCAACCTTGCAATTCTCTTATATAGGAATGACAATGGTAGAAAAGCAGGTGACAGGTACTTCAACAATTAATGTTACAATGGAAAATGCCACTCAAATGGTGGACGAAGTTGTAGTAGTAGCTTACGGGGTAAAGAAAAAAGGGACAATAGCCGGTTCGGTTTCCGTAGTTAAAGGGGATAAGATCGAAAATACACCCACAGCCAGCTTCGATCAGGCACTACAAGGTAAGTCTGCCGGATTAACCGTTTTACAGAATACAGGAGAACCGAGTGCTGCTGCCAGTTTTCAGATTCGCGGAACGAATTCAATTAATGCAGGTACTGCACCTCTTTTTATAATGGATGGAGTTGCTATCTCTGCTGATGATTTTTCGTCTATCAATCCCAATGATATAGAAAGTTTTACAGTACTGAAGGATGCATCGTCTACTTCAATTTACGGAGCTCGTGCTGCCAATGGTGTGATTGTAATTACAACAAAGAGGGGGCGTACGGCTGAAAAAGGAAAAATCATTCTTCGTGCTCAATATGGTTTTTCTGATCTGGCCTATGGCAAGTGGGACCAGATGAATACAACGGAACGCCTTAACTATGAGGAACAGATTGGGTTACGCGTGCCGGGTACGTATGACCGTGAAGCATTAGAGCGCATTGATATAAACTGGCGCGATGTAATATACAATAATAATGCCCCCATGTATTCTTATGAATTGAGTACATCGGGTGGAAGTAACAAGTTCAACTATTTTGTTTCAGCAGCTTATTTCGGTCAGGAAGGTATTGCGGTAGGATCTGATTTTGAACGCTATTCGGTTCGTGCCAATTTGGAAGTCCGCCCGGTGGAATGGTTGAAAATCGGCACGAATACTTCTTTGTCATATGAAAAAATAAAGGAAGCAGATGAAGGTGATTATAATGTAGTAACTCCGGTTTCGGCTTCTAAGTTTATGTTACCTTATTGGAATCCTTATAAGGAAGACGGCTCTTATACATCTATAGGAGACGGTTCCTGGAATGGTACGAATCAGAATCCTTTGGAGTGGCTGGATAATAATCCGGTAAAACGGAATCGTATGAAGGTATTGACCAGTCTGTTTGCTGAGTTGAGACCCATTGAAGGATTGGTACTACGTACTGTCGGAGGTCTCGATGCATCGGACAATCGTCTGACTGCTACCTCTAATCCTTCGTACGTCCCTAATTATGGTTCCGGTACGGTAGCCAAATCATTTGAGCGTTATAGTAACCTGACATGGACAAATACTGCCAATTATACATTTACGATAAAGGACGATCACAATATTAGCCTGCTGCTTGGACAAGAGGCGGTTATTAACCAGTCTGAAGGATTCAATGTAACCACAAGAGGACAATCCAATGACAAACTGTTGACCATGGCTACTGCCACCTCTGCCACTTCATGGGACGACATTGTATCAGAAGCTACTTATTTGTCCTTCTTCGGGCGTGCGGAATATAACTATAGTAATAAGTATTATGCTGATTTTTCAGTTCGTAGAGACGGTTCTTCCAAGTTCGGTAAGGATGCACGTTGGGCCAACTTCTGGTCGGTAGGTGCAATGTGGAATCTGAAATCAGAAGACTTTTTAAAGGATATAGATTGGCTGACCAATCTTCAATTGATTGCAAGTATCGGAACATCGGGGAACTCTTCCATTCCTAATTATGATCATACAGCCTTGTTTGCGGCTGGGCCGCAGTATTCCGGTAAAACAGGTATTGCACCTTATTCACGTGGAAATGAGGACTTAACCTGGGAAAAGTTAATGACTACCAATGTTGGTGTGAAGATCGGGATTTTTGACCGTTTGAACCTGAACGTTGAGTTCTATAATAAAAAGACAACCGACATGTTGATGGAAGTTCCCATAACTTTTGGTAATGGTTTCAGTACTAAATGGGATAATATCGGAGCAATGATTAACAGAGGAGTGGAGTTTGATGTGGATGCAGATATTATTCGTACGAAAGACTTTACATGGAATATCTCAGCAAATGCTTCTTATAATCATAATGAAATAACAGAATTGTATAACGGTTTGGATGAATATGAAATAAGTACGACTGGGTTACTTTTGAAAGTAGGACATTCTTATGGTGAATTTCATGCAGTACGTTATGCCGGAGTTAATCCAGCCAATGGCGATGCTTTATGGTACACTAAAGAGGGAGAACTGACAAATCGTTTTAGCAATGAAGACCGTGTGCTATTGGGTAAATCTTATGTAGCTCCTTGGCAAGGTGGTTTTGGTACAACCTTTTCTTATAAAGGTATTCAGCTATCTGCCCTGTTTAGTTGGGTAGCAGACCGTTGGATGATGAATAATGATCGCTTCTTTGATGAAAGTAATGGTACATATGCTGTTTATAACCAATCTGCTAAATTATTAAATCGCTGGCAGAAACCTGGTGATATAACAGAAAATCCCCGTGATGGAGTCCAGACGCAGCTTGATAGCCATTTGGTAGAAGATGCTTCGTTCATGCGTTTGAAAAATTTGTCGCTTAGTTATACTTTCCCGCAATCGTTATTGAAAAAGACAAAAGTAATAGAACGTGCTAAAGTATTTGGTCAAGCACAGAATTTGTTGACTTTCACTAAGTTCACAGGGCTGGATCCGGAATCTAATTTGAATATGTACCGGGCTTCTTACCCGTTGTCCCGTCAGTTCTCATTCGGTATTGAAGTTACATTCTAATAAGTAGAAGAAAGAGTATGAAAAAGATAAGAATATATGTATTAGTGGCACTATTGTGTGGAATGTCCTCCTGCAGTGATTTTCTGGACAGATACCCGGATACAGCTGTGCCCGAAGAAGAATCGATGACCGATCTGGTGTCCAGTGAACAGATTGTAATCGGTATTTACAGTAGTTTTAAGAACTCGGCTCTGTATAGCGGAACTTTGACCTTGGCCCCCGATGTACAGACTGATCTGGTATATGCTGTTAAAGGGTATACAAATGTATATGGCCCGATGTATCGTTGGGATTTCCGGGATAGTGATACCAGCATTGAGTCGGTGTATTCGGGTTTGTATCAAGTGATAGCCCGTTGTAATTTCTTTATGGATCATAAAGATGAAGTATATAGTAAACTAACAACAGAGGCTGATAAAACTACTTTCAAGAAATATGAAGGGGATGTTTATTTTTTCCGTGCGTTAGCTTATTCTGATTTGATACGTATGTATTGTGAGGCTTATGATCCGGATAATGCGGAAAACCAGCTGGGAGTTTCTTTGTATTTGCGCTATCGCAAAGAGGGTGAAGACAGTTCTATTGAACCTCGTTCTTCATTAGCCGATTCTTATAAGCAAGTATTAAGCGATCTGGAACAAGCGGAGAAATATGCAACCCGTAAGGGAGCAGATACGCAGTGGATTACAATAGGAGCCGTGCAGACTTTGAAAACAAGAGTTTTTCTTCATATGAAGAATTGGGAAAAGGTGATAGAGTATGCTACAAAGGTAGTTGACTCTAAAGTATATACCTTGGCCGATGCAATGAAAGCAAAATGGGTAGATGAAGAAACTGGTAATACGATGACCGACTATCAACGGATGTGGAAATATGATGAAGGTGATGAAGTGATCTGGCGTGTACAAATGAGTACGACGGATAGAGGCGGAGCTTTGGGAACAATTTTCCTGAATTATAATAATGTGGCTTATCTGCCCGATTATGTACCGGCAAAATGGTTACTCGATTCATATAGTGCAAATGATATGCGCTATTCTGCTTTCTTTTATTCCATTAAGACCGGATATTCTCATGGATTAACCTGGCCTATTGTTATCAAATATTTGGGTAATGCGGATATTGATGCCGGTGTTGGTAAGTATTATACAAATATGCCTAAAGTATTGCGTTATGCTGAAGTCTTTTTGAACCGCGCTGAGGCTTATGCACAATTGGGAAAGACTAAAGAGGCCAATAATGATTTGACTAAGTTGAGAAGAGCGCGTATTGCAGATTATGGCAGTGCATCCTATACTCAGGATAAACTGATGAAAGCAATTCAGGATGAACGTGCAAAAGAATTATTTATGGAAGGTTTCCGTTTGTCTGATTTGAAGCGTTGGAATTTGGGTTTTGAACGTACGCCCCAAACCGGAACGATAGATGGAGCTTTAAATAATTCATTGAAAATAGGAAAAGACAATCCGGCTTTTATATGGCCTATCCCGAAACATGAACTTGATGCTTCGATGGGATTGGTTAAACCAAATGAAAGCAATAAATAAGAGAGATGATTATGAAGAAAAGTATATATAGTTTATGTACACTGTTTGCAATTCTACTGGTAGGTTGTGACAGTAAAGAGGTGCTTTATTCAGATGCTTCGTATGTCATGTTTACCGATTCTGCCATGGTAATGCCTGTGACGGTGAATTCGGAAAGAACTTTTGATGTTGTGGTTGCTGCCACTCAGGCAACGGATTATGACCGGAATTATGTAGTTAGTGTAGATGTAGATCATACGAATGCCATTGAAGGATATCATTTTGAGCTTTTGAATAAGAATGTTTTGATAAAATCGGGTGAGCGGACAGGAACTGTAACGATAAAGGGGTATTTTGATAATATGAATCGTACAGATAGCCTGGCAGTGACTTTGAAACTAATCAGTGATAAGAATGAAACGATGAACCTGTATGGGAATAAGACAAATATTTTTTTATTTAAATGTTATCCGTTTAATATAAATGATTACATAGGTGATCTGCGTATGACATGTACATTCCCATTCAGTGAGGACTCAAAGAGTTTTTTAGTGAAAAGCGAGAAAGTAGACGATCATACTATACTTATCAAGGCACCCTTTGACGACAGTTATGATTTAAAGGTCAAATTTAATGCGTCGGATGAGGAACCGATGAATGATGGAGTAACTGTTGTGGAACAGGAAGCGTTTCTTGACGCAGGATATGGGTTAGTTTTTGCACAATCGGTGGCAAGTAATCCGAGCTTTTTCATAACAGCAGATAGAGGAGTAGTTCTCTATTTGAATATATTCCTTCCTAAAGTGGGTTCATTTGGAACGTACCTGTATATATTTGAGTGGATTAGCCCTTATGAGGCTGAAGCAGAAAAGAACGGTATTACTCCTCCTTATGACATTAAAGTACAGCCTAAGGGATATTCATTGAAGAAATAATCGATTAAAAGAAAGAAAATATGAATACAATTACCCATTTGAAAAATCGGTTGGGCTATTGGGCGTTACTCGTAATGACCTTTGCCATTGTAGCCTGCTCGGATGATAAGGAAGAATCACCGGAGGTGCAGGGAAAAACAACGTTTGATGTTGAAGATATAGTTTTTGTAAGTGAAAAAGGAGAACAGGAGACAACCTTCTCTTTCGAAGCAGGAAATGAATGGACGGCTTCTTTTTCGGAAGGTGGCAGTGTGTTTTTCTCGGCTTCACAAACTAAAGGAAGTAAAGGCAAAGCGGAAATTACCATACAACCTTTGAGAACAAACCTGGAAGCACAGGTACGTACAGCGGAACTCCGTATATCAGTTGTTGGAGATGAAACGGTATATGTAGTGAAGATCTCTCAATTGGGCAAAGGGGCCAGTCTCGTGGTTGACACAGAAAGCTTGGTTTTAGAGGCAGATAATGTTGGAGAGTACTTTGTAGATACGTTGACTGTAAGTTCTGATCAAGCTTGGGAGCTGGTTGATGCAACCAGTGGAATACTTTTCTCTTTTATAGACGAACATCAGTCTGACCAGATTACTACTAAGAAGTTAGAAGTGAAAGTACTGTTTACCGATTTTGAATCAATGGTTCTGGAGGGTGGGTTCAATATTAAGGCTGGTACTACTCTAAAATATATTTCAGTGAAAGCTACAGCTGAATGTAAAGCTTATCTGACAGAAGAAATGGACGCTGCAGTTGAAAAGTTGGAATTGTTGATAGACCCCGCTACCCCTGGAGTCTATATGGCCCCTCTGTATGTTTCTTCAAATATCCAGTGGAAATTGGAATTGCCAGAATGGCTGTCTACTCCTCAGCCTACTAATATTACTGTATCGGGAACGTTGGCTACGAATCCTTTATATGTAGAAGTGCGCATAGCTGACGGTATGATTCCTGCGTCAGAAAAAGAAGATGTGATTATATTATCGGATATTCGTTCCAAGCAACTGATTACTATTCCTATCCACTTTGCCGGAATTAGTGATGATTATATTAATCATAATTTTGAGTTTCCGGCATTTGACCCGTATGGAAATGATTTTGCATTTGATCCGATACCTGGTACGGCACGGATACTCGAATTGCCATTTATGATTGAAACAGGTAAAAATTATACAGATGTAACCGATGCACCATTCAAGTTACTTTTATGTAAATGTGTGAACGGTGCACTTGAACGGACAGCTGTTCATTGGGCTACTCTGCATGTGGGCGATTCTTCCAAAGATAAGACATCCAATGGGGTATACACAAAAGAACTTTATCTGGCAGCCAATCAGCGTGGTGACGAAGATGATATGAATAAGATTACTTCGATGGGAGAAGATAGAGAGGCTTACCTGTTTATTGTTCCCAATTCGGTAAGTTTTGATGATTTGTTTGAAGATCCGGTTTCTACTACTTTGAAGAGTCAGTATATAGGGTCATATATACGGCAAAAAAATGCTTTTCTGGAGTATAAGATGAGCGTAACCGGTATTGAAAATGGAGCAACAATCACCTTTCCGGCAGCAGGTGAAACCAAATCTTTTGATATGCTTTCTGATGCAGTGAAAATTTTTACATCCCGGTTAGATGTGACAGAAGTCGTAACAGGAGTTGAGAACCCACGTACTTTTGTTCCTAATGATGTAAATATTGAGTTTAAAATGAAAGATGGAGTGGTCGATTTAACGAAGTTCGTACTTGCCGTAGGAAAAAACAAGGATAAACGGGATCGTGTAATCAAGATTGAGTTCAAGGCATTTAGAGGTATTAATCCGGAAGATGGTAGTGACAATACCTTTACGATGTTTACTTTTTATATTAAACAACCATTTCAATAATTAAATATACTGTTAATAATGAAGTTATTATATCAAATATTAGGGGTGTTTGTTGCTTTTCTGGGACTTGTTTTGGTCGGAAGTTGTTCTGATGATGAAATAGCCGCTTCTCAGGAAGGTTACGGATATATGCAGCTTCAGTTGCATAAGAAGGGTGCGGACTCCCGCGCGCTGGATAGCGGAAAGGAACTCAGCTATCTGAAAGATGTACGTAAGATTCAGGTTACCTTGACGTCTGCCGATAATCAATCTTTCAGTATGGCATTGATGCCGAAGTCTGTCAGTGAGGAAGGTGCTGAATTTGGATTATCTACTGTACCGGTGCAGTTGATGCCCGGTACCTATAAGATCACTTATTTTGTTGTTTATGGAGATGAGGTGGTAGACGGACAAGCTGAAATCTTACAGTCGGGGACGCCTGACGAGGAGGTTCGTTTCCGGATAGAGAATGATCGTCTGACAGAGGTTGACTTTGCATTGGAAGCTGTTTTGTATGGTAAATATGCAGCGGTATTTGGAAAAGATTTGTCGGCTATTGAGTCTCCTCTTTCCCGCGCCACTGTTGATAACAGTAGGGTGAAATATGAAGACATTGCTTCGGCAGTATTCACATTCAAGTATTCAAATAATGGCATTAGTTATATTGAGAGCTATCCGGTAAAGGCAAAAAAGGAAAAGAAAGCTCAGCTGTTTTCTACCGATACGATTCAGATGAAACAGGGAGATTATGTTCTGTCTCATTATAAATTGTATAATAAAAACAAGGAGCTGATCTATGCAATGGACAAAGAGCAGAATGTAAAGATTGAACATTTTAAGCTTTTACGTGATACGGTAGATGTGAAACTATATGAGACGGCAGCGATTCGTGATTACATTGCTTTGTATAACATATGGAAGGCAATGGGTGGTGAAGAGTGGTCATGGAACGGTGAAGGTTATAATATAGGTTCAAACTGGGTGTTTAAGTTTGCCGACGGTACCCCGCGTCCTATCGACATGTGGGGAGATCAGCCAGGGGTAGGGCTTGGCAGTAATGGCAGGGTTACTTCTTTGAATTTGGGAAGTTTCAATCCTAAAGGTTTTGTACCCGATGCTATCGGAGATTTAACTCAGCTCGAAATGTTGTATCTTGGAAATCATGATGAGACAGGTGCTATTGTTGGAGATGAAGGGATGGAAGGTATTCTTAGCTCTTACTTGCTTGCCCGTGAAGGAGTGGATGTACGTGCACATCGTATGGACATTGCACGTGAAAGGTTTGTTTTGAGAAGGGCGCAGCTTCAGGTAGCTTCAAAATTAAAGTATGAAAGCAGAAATGTACGTCCTGTCGTATATACCAAATATGCTGGTAAGAATAAAGGTTCCATGTCAAACCGTATTACAGGTATTTCTGAACGTATCGGCGAGCTGGCAGGTACATTGACTATGGTTTACATAGCAAATGGCTATATAGAAGAGTTACCGGAATCATTTGGCAAACTGGAAAATCTTACAGATCTTGAAATCTATAACAGCCGGATGACTACCTTTCCGGAACAGTTGAAACAATTGCCCAATCTGATTTCTTTAAACTTTTCCATGAATGGGAATCTTGATTTAGAATCGACTTATAAGAATCTGGATGACTTCTTTACGAATGGAAAATCACAGGGGACGGTTCAACTGTTGTATCTGAATGATAATAAGTTAACAAAATTGCCATTCAGTATTCGTAATATGAAAAAACTGGGAATGCTCGACTTGGCTTATAACAAGTTGGTTGAACTTCCTCCCCTTGGCAATATATCTCCTGTTCAGTTTATGGTTGATTGCAATGAACTGGGAAATGAAGCTCTGGGAGCCGGAAGTAATCCAATTCCTAATAATTTCTGTATTACAAATGATTTAGAGCTATTCTCGGCTTCTTGTAATAAGTTGAAGAAGTTTCCGGTATTGTTGTCTAACATGAAAAATGATGGTAAATATTCCATTGAGGAGATAGACCTGTCTGTCAACCAGATTGATGGTTTTGAACCAGGTTTTAAAGGGGTACGTGCAGAGAAGCTTAATCTATGTTCTAACAGATTTGCCAAGTTGCCAGTTGAATTCTCCCAACATTCGTCGGTGATTAACTTCCTTCGTCTGTCTTATAATGAAATAACGGAGGTTTCATTTGAGTCGTTTAAGAACCTGAAAGCACTGGAGGCATTGGAACTGGCAGGTAATAAGATAAAATCTATGCCGAATGAATTCAATTCGGAATATCTGCCTCACTTCTCCGGAATAGATTTGAGCCAGAATCGTTTTGTTGCATTCCCTGTCAATATCTTATATGTGAATAGCCTCAATCAGTTGATTCTTAATTCTCAGGGATATTATACCGATGCCGCTCAGAAGAAATTCAAACGTACATTGGTTGAGTGGCCCACAGGTTTGGATCAGCACATGGCTTTGAAGGTGTTGGAGGTTTCCGGTAATGACCTGCGTATGATACAAACTTTCCCGGACAATCTTAATAAGTTTGATGTTTCGGATAATCCGAATATCAAGATGACTGTTCCCTCAGCGATTATTGCTCGTATGAATGATGGCTCATTCCTACTGGTTTATGATGAGACTCAGGATATTACAAATGTTAACAACTAATGACAAAGAAGATGAAATCAATCAGATATAAAAATAGAAATATCCAGGTTTTCCTGTTAATCAGCCTGGGGATAGTTGCTCTCTTCTCTTGCAAGGACGATGACGATATTCAGTCTTCTTTTTTTGGAGTAAGCGAAGAAGAATCAGAGTTTGTTGTTCCTGATTGTGGTGATACATATGCTGTCAATCTGTCCGCAGATCAGGATTGGTATGTAGAATCGAATGCAGAGTGGTGCATGGTATCACCTGCCAATGGCAATGCTTCCACGATTTGTGAATTGCGTGTAGATACCAGCTATTTGTATAAAGAACGGGAAGCGGTTATTACATTCCGTTCCGGTTCCAAAGCCTCTCAGGTAAAGGTGTTCCAGTATGGTTATGAGAAAATCATAAAGTTGGATAAAGAGGAGGTTGAAGTAGAGGATTTTGTAGATTACGAAAAGATGTTTACTGAGTTGAATGTTACTTCAAATGTTAAGTATGAAGTAATACCGGTTGATGCTGCCCAGAAATGGGTACGTGTGAGTGTTCCGGAGAAAAAGGTCGCTTCAGTACCTCGTCCGGATAAGGTACGTTTCGATTTCGACATTTACACACAGTCGGATGCGGATCGGGTGGCTAAATTTACGTTTCGCCAGACAGATGCAAAAGAGGGTGAAATACCTATAGAAAAAACATTCACTTTCCGTCAGAAGAAATCAGAAAGAATAGTTCCGTCACGTCGGGGAGATTCACTTGCCTTATTGGCTATCAGCCGCATGATGAAGTGTTATACTGTATGGGACGTAAGTCAACCGATGATTTACTGGAATAATGTAAAGACGGAAGAGGTTGACTATAAATATGTGGATGGTGATTTTGTACGGGATACAACCGAACTGCGTGTCGTTGGGGTAAACTTTTATATATTTAATACGGATAATAGTATTCCTTTCCAGATTCGTTATTTAAATCAGTTGAAAACATTGGTTTTTACGGGTAATGAAAATAGTTATCGCAAGTCTATTAAGCTGGAGGATGACGTGACCTATCTGGATAGTTTGGAGAACCTTGCCTTTATAGGCTATGGAATTAATTCACTTCCTGCCCGGATGACTAATCTGAAGAAATTGAAGGAACTGGAAATGACCGGCAATCCTTTACAGGAATTTCCGATGGATATTATTGAGGCTTTGGATAAGGATAGTTTGCTTTATGTGAACTTGAGTAATTGTCGTCATTACGAAGCCGGTAGTAATCTTTTTACGAACAAAAAAGACAGCATTGGCTTGGGTGGTGAACTTCCGGATCGTTTATTCCGGTTGAAACGGGTGGCTTATATTCACCTGTCATACAACTATTTTGAAGGCTCTATTCCAGCTATGGAAGGCGTAACTGATGTGATGCCGCAATTAAGGGCTTTGTCATTGAATCTGAATTATCTGTCGGGTATGATTCCCGAGTGGATATTGAAGCATAAACGATTGAAATGTTGGGACCCCTATACATTAGTCTTTAACCAGACTTACAATGGCAGGGATAGTAAGAACCGGCGTGTTGGTTTCGATAATGAACCGGATTTCATAGAAACTCCGTGTCCTGATTGGGAAGAGAATACGAACAACACGGCTCTGACTCCATCTTCGTTTGATCGCACCTTTAGATGGTTTCACTATTATGATGCAAGTAAGAAACAATATCCCAAGCTTTCATTGGATGGAAACTGGGGTGAAATAGATGATTAAAACTAAAATGATTATGAGGAAGATTAAGAATATACTGGCGATTGTCTGGACAGCTTGTTTTTTACTGGTCTTAATTTCGGCTTGTAAAGAGGATGATAAGGATGCTTTGTTGCCCAATCAGGGAGAAATTTGTTTCCAGTTTACCAAGATAACAACCTATACATTGGCCGATCTGGATGATATTGCTACCGTAAAGATTGTGTTAGAGAAAGACGGGGTAAAAATAGAACTACCCAGTTGCCCGCTTACGGGAAACACTGAATTATTGTCTACTGAAAAAGTAAGATTAGAGGAAGGACATTATAAGCTTTTAAGTTATCGGGCTTTTGGTAAGGATGCTAATTTAATTGAAAATCTGGATATTACTTTGACAGAAGATAATGAGTTTGATGTGAAAGTAGGAGAACTGCAGGAATATATTTTACCGGTGAAGGTAAAAACAGTTGTTGATCCTACTAACAACTATACCAACGTGCTTTTTGCTATTTGTAAAGAGGTATTGGGGGATGATAGAAGTAAGTGGCCACCTTCTTGGGATGTGGAAGAAACTCTGGATACCTGGGCCGGACTCTCGTTTGAGACGGATGATTATGGAAATCTGCTTTATATTACCGATTTGGATATTGACGGCGACGGGAATTTGCCTGAATTCAAACATATGAAAAAACTGTCCCGGGCGATCATCAACTTCCCGAGTATGACGGGACTGCATATCAGTAATTGCGATCTGGAAGAACTTCCCGATAATATGGGTGAATCGAGGATTGCTTCTATTTATATTGAGAATACTAATTTTAGCACCTTTCCAAAGTCTTTCCGGGATATGAAAAAGCTGAATGACCTGACACTGATAAACAATAAAGTGACGGAACTTCCAGAATCGATAGGTGAGATTAAGACGCTGAGAACCATTGATGTGATTAATGAGAAGGTTAGCAAAATACCGGCAAGCATTGTCAATCTGACGGAATTGGTCAGCTTGCGTTTTATAAATACTGAAATAAGTGAACTCCCCGATGTATTTGATCAGTTGTACAAAATATCAACGTTGGATATGCGCAACAACAAGAACCTGAAATCGTTGCCTCCTTCCATTGCCAATACAGTAATTGGTGAAGAAGGCAACCGAACCCGTAAATATCTGCGTGGCATGTTATTGGATGGATGTTCTTTTACTTCTATACCTAAAGAGGTACAGCATGAGAATATGCAACTATTGTCTATGGCTGATAATCAAATCCAATCTGTGACGAAAGAAGAATTAGAGAAGATGCCTAATCTGCATTCGCTGATATTAGATGGTAATAAATTGCCGTTGTTTCCTACTATGAAAAGTGATAATCTATTGATGTTGAGCTTGATTAATTGTGGATTGAAAGCTACTGATATAGATCGGAGTAATCTACCTAATCTGAGATTCCTGTTTATGACACAGGAAGAATATGATGCAGTAATGAAAGGTTATGAAGTAAACGCGGACTATCTGCTTAATAATAAATAACTCTCTCTTAAAGAAAGTTGTTAGGAAGGCTGCCGTTGTGAAACCATAGGCCTTCCGAAACAACTTTATAGAGAGTTATTTTAATATATGAATAAGAATGAAGACTTTAAACTGTACTATTACCATACTATTAGGCTGTATATGTGCGGTCTTTACTGCTTGTAAGGACGACGACCCTATTGTGCAACCGGTTACTCCATATGAAAAGCAATATGGTGAAGCAACTGTTGTGTGGGAGGCTACTCATCAGAGCTTGTTCAATTTTAAGGGAAATCCACTCTATGTACAGGTGTCAGAAGAGAGCACGGACGACGACTTGGCAGTATTCAATGTAACCAAGAAATATCTGTTCGACAAACGAGGGCACTTGCTAATCTATAATCCAATCAATGAATTTACTGATGTAGTATCCGGCTTAACGAGAGGATGGACTACTGCCGGTGATGCTATGAGGTATTCTTATGGATATGATTCTGCCGGGAGGCTGGCGGTAGTTACCGAAACAGAGTTGGGAGGCACTTCCGTCGTTTATGAATTGAAATACGGCACTCATGCTGTATACGTACCTTTTCCTTTATCATTTGCTGGTTTACCTCTCTTCTTGCTGAAAGGATTGGTCTCGGTAGAAGGTGATAATGGCTTCAAATACGAATTTGATGGAGAGAAAGCTGTTTGCGAGACTGACAGCTGGATGGGGATTACCCGAACAGAGTACTTGTTTCGGAACTCTTACCCGTCAATGTGTACCAAACAGCTGATCAGAGGTGACGAGGTACTTCAGCATGAAGAAACGGTCTATGCTTTCGGAGAGAAAGGGTTATTGCTTGGAATGACAATTTCCGTCCGTACCAATGATGATCCCGATATGGTTCAGAAGCAATCATTGATTTATGCTTCTCCCTGGTTACAGGTAAAGGAAGTTGCTTATGAAGCCGGATTGGTGCAAGAAAGAACTGTGTATGCATATACAGAAGAGGGTTTTCTACTCTCTGCCACTAAGAGCGATAACGAGGAAAATATGGCATCTGTCCATTTGAACGCTTATGAGCTGGATGTGCAAGGAAACTGGACTTTTGCCGAGCGTGTCATCAAAGGCTACTTTAATGATTATTGGCCGGAGGGTACGATGACTTTGAAACAAGAATTTTCTTATAAATAAACTTAGTAATTAATTAAAATTTAGTGTAACATGAGAAAAAAGAACTACTACTTTTTGCTAATGTTTGTCATGATGAACATTATGGCAGTGGCTACATCTACCGTAAAGGCGGAGGCGTGGGATGGTTCGTGGAGAACTATCAGATTTGAATCCGGGGAGGATGAAATAAATTTAGAGTTTACAGCTCCTGAAGCTAAAACTTATACTTTTAAGAGCGATACCCAAGAGTTTGGGATAAAAATTAAAGCTGTATGTGGAGAGGTGACCGAGTGGTCTGATGCACTTCATGGTTGGTTTGGTGCAACAGTCAGCATTGAGGCTAAAGCTAATGAAGTTATTAAGTTGACAGTTGTAACTGATGGAGAAGAATTTTTCCCTATAATAGTGCCAATGGAATTGGTTAAAGACAGTGGGGATGATACTGCCTGGGATGGTACAAAGAAAGATATTACTATTACAGGAGCTGATGATGCAATGACTTTAACATTTACTCCTACTGAATCAAAGCAATGTACTTTTAAGTGTGATACAAAAAGTTATGCAGTAAAAATAAAGGCTACTTGGGAAGGACAGAGTTCTGCAGCATGGTCTGAGGGACTTTACGATTGGGCTGGCGCAACGTTAACAGTAGATGCTGTTAAAGACCGGGTTATTACATTAACAATAACTGCAGCAGAGGAAGAGTCATATCCTGTAACTTTCCCGCTTGAACTGGGTGATGGTAACGGTGATGATGATACTCCTGCTGAACCTTGGGATGGAACTACTATGGCTATTACTTTAAACGATGTGGCTACTTCTAAAACATTCAGTTATACAGCTACTCAAAATGGAATGTTCTATCTCTTTTCTAAAGCTGAGGCTTATGATGTGAAATTTGCAGGTGGAGTAGTTGGAGAACCTGATCTCGTATTAGAGTGGGAGGCTTATGATAATCTGGTAGGTGGTTATTCGGCTATAAAGCTGATGGAAGGCGATGTGCTGAAATTTACTGTGACTTCTACTGAGTTCTTAGAAGGACAAGGTGCAGAGTTTCCTCGTCAATTTTCAATTAGCAGTTTGGTTGTACCAGTATCAGGTTTTTTCCTTCCGGGGGCAACTTTTGAGAATGCAGTCAACTTGCAACCGGATGTAGAGACAATTATTCCTGTAAACGAGAATACCAATGTAGACGATTTTCCTGATTTTGCAAGTTATTCGGAAATGTCATGGTTGCAATTTACAGCACCGATAACAGGGCTTGCCAATATAGATATTGAGCAGTATGTATTGTTTGTATATGAAGGAGAAGATAAAATAGGGGCTGTGGATTATAAGCCGATGATGGTTGTACAAGATGAAAATAATAATAGCCATAAATTTGCAGTAAAAGCCAATACTACTTATTATGTAGTAACTACTAATAATCGTCCAACAAAAGCAACTTTGAAGCTTACGGAAGTTGAAGAAGGCAATGATTGTATTATACCTATTAATATCACTTCTACGACTTCGGCTCTTTCTGTAAAAGCAGGATCTACCTGGTATAACTATACTATAACAAAGAGCGAAGATAGTGCATTTAATTTGTTGGAACTGGCTTCTAATAAAGGTTGGACAGGAACGATCAGTTATTATGTGGATTGTTCAGATGCCGAGCCTGTGATAGATGAAGTGGCAGCCAGTGCTAAATCATACTTTGAAATGGATGTTACCAGAACTAATTATCTTATCTGTGTGAACAGTGCTAAGGCTGTTGAAGATGCTATTAAATTAGTACAGCGTGATCCTAAACCAGGTGAGGCGAAAGTCAATCCGTTAAATGCTAAATTAGGTGATAACGAATATGGTGGTGAAAAACGTAATTATTGGTTTAAGTATATTGCTACTCAGGATTGTATGTTGAAACTTACTTATCCGGAAGATGCATTGACTATGATAACTTTGAATTCCGGTACAACGAATATTGCTAATTATGGTTCTACAAGCTGTATAGTGAGAGTAAATGCAGGCGAAGAGTATAGAATGAGATTTGTGGCATCAAGTACAGATAAGGCTACATTCACAGTTGTTGAAGATGAGAATATTCCATTAGGAGATTATTGCGATTATCCGAGACCGTTTAATCTGGATGAAGATATTGTAATGAAGAACCGGGACGCTCGGGAAGAATGGTATCTATTTACCGCTCCTGATGATGGTACTGTAGAATTTGAAGTGGAAGATAAAATATGGGTTAGAGATCACTGGTCATGTGGCATAGTAAAAGAATGTGGTACTACACAGGATAAATTGTCGTTTGAAGAATTGATGGGAAGGCTTACTTACCGTTATTCTGTAATCAAAGGCGAAACATATCGGTTTACTGTTTATCAGTTTAAGAATGAAGAAGGAGCAGATATTGTAATCAAAACTAAGTTTACTGCAGCAGGTGAAGGCGAATCTTGTGACAAAGCCATCAGTATCGATTTTGATAAAACTGTGATATGCAAAGATGTTGCCAGTGAGACATGGTATGAATTTGTTGCTCCTGAAATTGGCGAATACTACCTGGTAAGTTCATTGGGACAAGGTGCTGGTGTATCTTATAAGATTAATGATTGTAGTACAAAAGCTACAGCCGCAGAAGTGAAAGACTTTATGTATGGAAGAGCGTATACAACACTAAATCTGGTAAAAGACCAAGTTGTAAAAATATGCGCTATTATATCAAAGGATAAGCCGGAAGATCAGGATTATGATTATTCATTAATTGTAAGAAAGAAAGCTCAGGGCGATGATTTGGAAACTCCGTTTGTTGCTAAGGCTGGAGAATATTATGCATTGGGTGCCGGAAATGTAACAACTGCAGCTACTCTGGAAGGATATGTTTATTCTATCACTACCACAGATGATAAACTGGAATTTACTATTCTTACTAAAGAGGCATATTTTAGTGGAAACTTCTTCGTTTATTATGAAGGAAACAGAATTGGATTTACTCCGGCCAAGGTCAAAACAGATAATGGGGATGGTACATATACTTATACCTATACGTTGACTAATACAGCTATTGAAGCGGGTAAAACTTATACTGTTCTCTTCCCGTTCACTGTAGATGGTTTCAATCTGGGTACTTCGTTGATTACAGGAATCGAATCAACCGAATCTTCTGATAAGATTATTGTTTGTCCTAATCCGAATGACGGAAACTTCCGGGTTACTTTAGGTGAACTGGCTACCAATGGTGCTTTGGTTGAAGTTATTAATATGGCAGGTGTAGTTATTTATAAAGAATATACAACGTCAACTATGTTTTCTGTAAATCTGAAAGGTATTACAGCAGGGGTTTACTTTGTCAGGGTATATGCTGATGGTAAAAATGCAGTTGCTAAGCTGATTGTTCGTTAATCGTTTGTCTGGTTATATTATAAAGAATCCTCTTGCCTTCTGGCAGGGGGATTTTTTTATTTCTATTTTTGTCTGTATTGAATAAAAACCGTATATTTGCACGCAATAAATTTTAAACGCATAGCCCTATGTCATTTATTGCTGATAAGATTGTAATGGATGGATTAACGTATGATGACGTTTTGTTAATCCCTGCCTATTCAGAAGTTTTACCGCGCACTGTCGAGCTCTCGACAAAGTTTTCAAGAAATATTGAGTTAAAAATTCCTTTTGTTACTGCCGCCATGGATACGGTTACTGAGGCTAAAATGGCTATTGCCATAGCTCGTGAAGGAGGAATTGGTGTTATTCATAAAAATATGCCGATAAAAGATCAGGCTAAGCAGGTGGCCACTGTGAAGCGTGCTGAAAATGGTATGATTTATGATCCGGTAACTATCAAAAAAGGCTCCACCGTGCGTGATGCGCTTGCTTTGATGGCTGAATATAAGATTGGTGGTATTCCGGTAGTGGATGATAACAGATATCTGGTTGGTATTGTTACCAACCGTGACCTTCGTTTTGAACGTGATATGGATAAACATATCGATGAAGTAATGACAAAAGACAGGCTGGTAACTACTAATCAGTCTACTGATTTGGAAGCTGCTGCACAAATCCTGCAAAAATATAAGATAGAAAAGCTACCGGTAGTTGATAAGGATAACAAACTGATTGGATTGGTAACATACAAAGATATCACCAAGGCAAAAGATAAACCGATGGCTTGTAAAGATTCTAAGGGGCGTTTGCGTGTAGCTGCCGGTGTAGGAGTGACTGCCGATACGATGGAACGTATGCAGGCTTTGGTGGATGCCGGAGTGGATGCTATTGTTATTGATACAGCTCATGGACATTCTAAATTTGTAATTGAAAAATTGAAGGAGGCAAAGAGTCGTTTTCCTAATATTGATATTGTAGTAGGTAATATTGCTACCGGAGAAGCTGCTAAAGCATTGGTCGAAGCTGGTGCTGATGGTGTAAAGGTTGGTATCGGACCAGGCTCTATTTGTACAACACGCGTAGTGGCCGGTGTGGGTGTACCTCAATTATCTGCTGTCTATGATGTAGCAAAAGCTTTGAAAGGTACAGGTGTTCCTTTGATTGCAGATGGCGGGCTTCGTTACTCAGGTGATGTTGTAAAAGCACTTGCAGCCGGAGGGTATTCTGTAATGATCGGTTCTCTGGTTGCCGGTACAGAAGAAAGTCCGGGTGAAACTATTATTTTTAATGGACGTAAATTTAAGTCATATCGTGGCATGGGCTCTTTAGAAGCGATGGAAAACGGATCGAAAGACCGTTATTTCCAGAGTG
Organism: Bacteroides mucinivorans; assembly: GCF_034654355.2. Classification (NCBI taxonomy): domain Bacteria; kingdom Pseudomonadati; phylum Bacteroidota; class Bacteroidia; order Bacteroidales; family Bacteroidaceae; genus Bacteroides; species Bacteroides mucinivorans. The sequence continues at coordinate 953,566 of NZ_CP178179.1, forward strand.
GAGAAGCAGATGTGAAGAAACTTGTTCCGGAAGGTATTGCTGCACGTGTACCTTATAAAGGAACACTGTTTGAAGTGATTTATCAGTTGACTGGTGGTCTGCGTGCAGGTATGGGGTATTGTGGTGCGCAGAATATTGAAAAGTTACATGATGCTAAATTTACACGTATTACCAATGCAGGTGTGATGGAAAGTCATCCTCATGATGTAACAATTACAAGCGAGTCGCCTAACTATAGTCGGCCGGAATAATATAATTCTCGATAACGTGGGAGCTACTGAGTTTACCACGAGTTGATGCGGAGTCTCACAGAGTTATTTTTCTACTATCGTATGGTAAGAAAAAGAATAATACTCTGTGGGACTCTGTTTTACTCTGTAGGAAGTCCTGTTTTTTATTATCGTTAAATACAATTTTTCCAGTCTTTCAGCGTTTAATAGAACGTATGTATATAAACGAAGCTTTGTATGAAAAGAAACTTGGTTTTATTAGTAACTTGTCTGTTGGGACTTTCTGCTGTTGCACAGCAAGATCCTGTATTGATGCGGATAAACGGAAAAGATGTAACTCGTTCTGAATTTGAGTATATCTATAATAAGAATAACTCTCTTAATGAACAAGAGTCAAAAACACTTGATGAGTATGTTGATCTTTTTGTCAACTTTAAGTTGAAAGTTGCAGCTGCTGAAGCTGCTGGCATTGATACCACCCGGACTTTTCGGGAAGAGCTGGAAGGATATCGCAGGCAATTAGCGAAATCTTATTTGACGGATGAAGAAGCCGAAGAAGCGTATGTGCGTCAATTTTATGATGAAATGAGTGCTAAATCCCGGGCTGGTTATGTACAGGTGATGCATATCTTTAAATATCTTCCTCAAACTGTATCAAAATCGTATCTGAATGAAACGGAGGTTCGGATGGATTCAATTTATAAAGTATTATCTGCTGCACCGAATACGGATGACTTTGCAACTTATGTAGAAAAGTTCTCAGATGATAAGAAACCGTTTTGGGTAGGGTTTCTTCAGACACCGGAAGAGTTTGAAGATGTTGTTTTCTCTTTGAATAAAGGAGAAATTTCTAAACCTTTTTTTACTCCTCAGGGTATGCATATAACAAAAGTTCTTGATACCAAAGAGTTGCCTCCGTTTGAAGAAATAAAGGGAGAAATAGCCCGTCGGCTTACCCGTAAATTCGGAGTTGACAAAGGAACAGAGTCAATGGTAGAAAAATTAAAGAAAGAATATAACTACCAGGTGGACGGTGAAGGTATGAAAGAACTGTTGTCTAAGGGTGAAACAGAAAAAGCGCTCTTTACATTAGATAATCACTCGTATACCGGTTTGGATTTTAAACGTTTTGCTGCGTCATTTCCGAGAGGTCTTAAAACACAAGTAGATGCTTTTGTATTAAAAACTGTATTGGATTACGAAAATGGGCGTTTGGAACAGAAATATCCCGCTTTCCGGTTGTTGATGCAGGAATATAAAGAAGGAATGTTGCTGTTTGAGATTAGCAATCGTGAGGTTTGGGAATGCGCAGTGGCCGATGAACCCGGACAGATAGCTTATTTTGCTTCTCATAAGTCAAATTATAAATGGAAAGAACCGCGTTATAAGGGCGTTGTAGTCCATTGTGCCGATAAAAAAACAGCTAAGCAGATTAAGAAATTAATCCGGAAGCTTCCTGAAGAAGTATGGACAGATACAATAGCAAAAACTTTTAATGATTCTGTAGAAGTTGTAAAAGTAGAAGGGGGCGTGTTTGCTAAAGGTGATAATAAATATGTAGATAAACTGGTTTTTAAAACCGGAAGCTTTGATTCTCTGGAGTCTTATCCTTTTACTACTGTTTTTGGTGAAAAACGGAAAGGTCCTGATAGCTATACAGAAGTGCGAGGGCCGCTTGCAGCCGATTATCAGAACTTCCTTGATTCGCTTTGGATAAAGCGTCTACGCGAAGAAAGTAAGGTTGAAATTAACCAAGAGGTTTTAAAAACAGTTAATAACCACTGATATAACCGATTATTGCATTATCTTCGTACCTTGAATATAAGTATAATTTCAGTTGACAATGCGAATAACGGGCCTCTTGCTGGTTTCTCTTTTTTTCTGTATATCATGTGCTGAAAAGCATGATCATAGGGGAAGAACACCTCTGGTGGAGGTTAATGGAACTTTTTTATACAAAGAGGATCTTCAATCTGTACTTCCTGCCGGGTTGACTAAAGATGATAGTTTGCTTTTCGCAGAACATTACATACGCACTTGGGCTGAGGATATTTTGTTGTATGAGAAGGCTCAGAATAACATTCCTGACAATGAAGAAATAGACCGTCTGGTGGAGAATTATCGTAAAGCATTGATTATGCATACTTATCAAGAAGAATTAATCGACCAGAGACTTACCAAAGATATCCCTGAACAGGAAATTGCTGAATATTACGAGAAAAACAAAGAACTTTTTAAACTGGATCGTCCTTTGGTGAAAGGATTGTTTATAAAAGTTCCGTTGACAGCACCACAACTTACCAATGTGCGTAAGTGGTATAAATCCGAAGCACAAGAAGCCGTAGAACATTTAGAGAAGTACAGCTTTCAGAATGCGGTGAAGTATGAATACTTTTATGATAAATGGGTTTCATTGGCAGATATCCTCGATTTGATTCCTTTAAAGACAGATTCACCGGAAGAATATATCAACAAGAATCGGCATGTGGAGTTGAAAGATACCGCTTTTTATTATTTTCTTAACGTCAGTGATTATCGGGCGATAGGAGAGCAGGAGCCTTATGAGTTTGCAATGCCTGAAGCAAAAGATATGCTTGTTAATATAAAGCGGGTTGACTTTATGCGTCAGGTAAAAGATGACTTGTATAAGCGGGCCATAGATCGGAAAAAGATTATATATAATTATTAAATACAAAGAATGAAGAAGTTTGTAAACTTTAGATTTGTTGTTTTATTTGCCTTAGTAATGCTTGCTAATGTGGTAGCATACGGACAGGACAACGTGATTGATGAAGTGGTCTGGGTCGTAGGTGATGAGGCTATTTTGAAATCGGAAGTAGAAGAGGCACGTTTGAGCGCCCTGTATGAAGGACGTAAAATAGATGGTGATCCTTATTGTGTAATTCCGGAGGAGTTAGCTGTGCAAAAGTTGTTTTTGCATCAGGCGCGTCTTGATAGTATTGATGTTCCCGAAAGTGAAGTTATCCAGCGTGTGGATGCTATGACAAATCACTGGATACAGATGTTGGGTTCAAGAGAGAAAATGGAGGAGTATTTCTTCGAACAGCAGAATAAAACTCCGTCACAGATACGTGAAACCTTGCGTGAAAATGCGCGTGAAGGACTTACTGTGCAAAAGATGCAACAAAAACTCGTAGGTGATATCAAAGTGACTCCTTCTGAAGTGCGCCGTTACTTTAAAGATCTGCCACAAGATAGTATTCCTTATGTACCAACTCAGGTGGAGGTGCAGATAGTTACTTTGCAGCCCAAAATTCCTATTACTGAAATAGAAGATGTAAAAAGTAGGTTGCGTGAGTATACGGATCGTGTGAATAAGGGAGAAACTGAATTTTCTACTTTGGCTCGTATGTACTCGGAAGACCGTGGCTCTGCTATGCGGGGCGGTGAAACCGATTTTATGGGTAAAGGTATGATGGACCCGGCTTATGCAGCGGTTGCTTTCGGTTTGCAGGATCCTAAGAAAGTTTCCAAGATTGTAGAGTCTGAATATGGTTATCACATTATTCAGTTGATTGAAAAACGTGGTGACCGTGTGAATACTCGTCATATATTGTTGCGTCCCAAAGTTTCCGAGAAGGAGTTAATAGAGGCTTGTGCACGGTTGGACTCCATTGCTGATGATATTCGTGTCGGGAAGTTCTCTTTTGATGATGCAGCCGCCGCACTTTCTCATGATAAGGATACAAGAAACAATCATGGATTAATGGTGAATACTAATTCCAATGATGCCATGGCTACTTCTAAGTTTGAAATGCAGGAATTGCCACAGGACGTGGCTAAGGTGGTAGATAAATTGAACGTGGGTGAGATTTCGAAGGCATTTACAATGGTTAACGAGAAAGATGGAAAAGAAATTTGTGCTATTGTAAAGTTGAAAACTCGTATCAATGGTCATAAAGCAACGATTACAGAAGATTATCAGAACCTGAAAGAGATTGTTATTGCTAAACGCCGGGAGGAGATGTTACATAAGTGGATTCTGGAAAAACAGAAACATACGTATGTTCGTATCGATGAAAACTGGAAGAATTGCGATTTCAAATATCCAGGTTGGATTAAAGATTAATGAGAACTAACAACTTCTTTTTTAAATGCATCCTCACGGGGATGCTATGCTTGTTTGGTGTATACCTTCTTTGGGCACAGGGGCAGAAGCCACAACAGAAGCCTCAGAAGAAAAAAACGAAAGTGGATCTTCTGCATGCTGATGAGGGGAGGGCAGACAAATTGGCCCGTCCGGATGTGCAGGTGCTTATCGGTTCAGTAAAGTTGCGTCATGATAGTATGTATATGTATTGTGACAGTGCGTTGATCTATGAAAATACGAACTCGTTTGAAGCATTCAACAATGTGCGTATGGAGCAGGGGGATACATTGTTTATTTATGGTGATTACCTGTATTATGATGGAATATCCCAATTAGCCCAGCTTCGTGAAAACGTAAAGATGATTAATCGGAATACGACTTTGTTGACCGATAGTCTGAATTATGATCGTATTTATGATCTTGGATATTATTTCGAAGGTGGTACATTGATGGATGAAGAAAATGTACTTACTTCTGACTGGGGTGAGTACAGTCCTGCTACGAAGCAGTCTGTTTTCAATCATGATGTCAAGTTAGTAAATCCCCAGTTTATTCTTACCTCAGATACTTTAAAGTATAATACTTTGTCTAAAGTGGCCACTATTCTCGGTCCGTCTGAGATAGTAAATGAAAAGAATCATATTTATTCGGAACGGGGTATTTATAATACATTGACGGAACAGGCTGAGTTACTTGATCGCTCTGTGTTGACCAATGAGGGGAAACGAATGACTGGAGACAGTCTGTTTTATGACCGTAAGTTAGGTTATGGAGAAGCCTTTGACAACGTGATAATGAATGACAGCATTAATAGAAATATGCTGACTGGTGATTATTGTTTCTATAATGAACTAACTGACAGTGCTTTTGCTACAAAACGTGCAGTCGCTATTGACTATTCACAAGGAGATAGTCTTTTCATGCATGCTGATACTTTGATGATGGTTACATCTTATCTGAATACTGATTCTATGTTTCGTGAGATGCGGGCTTATCATAAAGTTCGTATGTATAGAACTGATGTTCAGGGCGTTTGTGATTCATTGGTTTATAATTCAAAAGACTCTTGTGTGACAATGTACCGTGACCCTATTCTTTGGAATGAAGGACAGCAGTTACTGGGAGAAGAAATTAAAATCTACCTGAATGACAGTACGATTGACTGGGCACATATTATCAACCAGGCATTGACGGTAGAGATGAAAGATTCGTTGCACTATAACCAGGTGTCCGGAAAAGAAATTAAAGCGTATTTTGATGAAGGGGAAATGCGGAAAGTCGATGTTATAGCCAATGTGCTTGTGATTTTCTATCCGCAAGAGGAGGATAGTACTATGATTGGTATGAATACTTCGCAAACCAGTTTGTTAACAATGCATTTGAAAGACCGCAAAATGAAAAGGATGGTCATGAGTCCGAAATCGGATGGAGTGCTTTATCCGATGGATCAGATTCCTTCGGACAAAATGAGGTTGCCTACATTTGTGTGGTTCGATTATATACGTCCTCAAAATAAAGAGGATATATTTGAATGGAGAGGTAAAAAAGAGGGTGAAACATTGCGTAAATCTACCCGAAAACCATTAAATTCGCCCAAGCGTGAATTAATTAATATGAAATAGCTCTATGGGAATGTTTAATAGTGGTATGAGAAAGCCGCGTCGCTTTAATCATCAGTACATTTACGTGAACGAGCGGAAAGAGAAGCTTGATAAAATGGAAGAGCAGGCCAAGCGCGAATTGGGTATGCTATCTGAAAAAGAGTTCTCTCCGGAAGATATTCGTGGGAAGTTCGTAGAGGGAACTACTCATCTGAAACGCCGTAAGGAAAGTGGACGAAAACCTGTACATCTGGGAGTGATCCTTTTGATTATTGCCCTGTTGCTTTTCCTTTGGCATTATTTGCAAACCGGTAGTTGGGCGCTATGATTTATGAGGGAGGTATGTCCTAACTCCTGCTTACTCCTAACTACTAAATTCTAACTACTAAATATTATGAGTGATATCATTCATTTGTTGCCAGATTCAGTTGCTAACCAGATTGCAGCTGGTGAGGTGATACAACGTCCGGCATCTGTCATTAAAGAGTTGGTAGAAAATGCGATTGATGCTGAAGCTTGCAATATACATGTATTAGTGACTGATGCGGGTAAGACCTGTATACAGGTTATTGATGATGGAAAGGGAATGTCTGAAACAGATGCCCGCTTGTCTTTCGAGCGTCATGCAACTTCTAAAATCCGTGAAGCATCCGATCTTTTTGCTTTGCGTACAATGGGATTTCGTGGTGAAGCGCTGGCATCTATCGCGGCTGTAGCACAAGTAGAACTTAAAACCCGCCTTGAGGCTGAAGAACTCGGAACGAAATTGGTTATTGCAGGTTCTAAAGTCGAAAGTCAGGAAGCAGTATCCTGTCCCAAAGGGAGTAATTTTTCTATTAAGAATCTTTTCTTCAATATCCCGGCACGTCGAAAATTTCTGAAAGCCAATTCTACAGAGCTTAGTAATATACTTACTGAATTTGAACGCATTGCTCTTGTACATCCCGAAGTGGCTTTTTCGCTTTATAGTAATGATTCGGAATTATTCAATCTTCCGGTGAGTTCTTTGCGGCAACGTATTCTCGCTGTTTTTGGTAAAAAGCTTAATCAGCAATTACTGAGTGTGGATGTGAATACAACGATGATAAAAATTTCGGGTTATGTAGCCAAACCTGAAACCGCTCGTAAGAAAGGCGCCCATCAGTATTTCTTTGTAAACGGGCGTTACATGCGGCATCCCTATTTCCATAAGGCTGTGATGGATGCCTATGAACAGTTGATCCCGGTAGGTGAACAGATTTCTTATTTTCTTTATTTTGAGGTAGACCCTGCTAATATTGATGTGAATATTCACCCTACAAAGACCGAAATCAAGTTTGAGAATGAACAGGCTATCTGGCAGATTATCTCAGCAGCTGTTAAGGAGTCATTAGGCAAGTTTAATGCTGTTCCTTCGATTGATTTTGATACGGAAGATATGCCTGATATTCCGGCTTTTGAACAAAATCTTCCACCGGAGCCGCCACGTGTACAATATAATTCGGACTTTAATCCTTTCAAAACTTCTTCTTTCGGATCTGGAGGAAGCGCTGCGGGGTATTCCCGTCAAAAAGTGGATTGGGAAGATCTTTATGGCGGATTGGAAAAGGCCAGTAAAATGAATCGGCCTGTTATCGATGAACCAGAGGCAGAACCGGATTATTTCTTTCCTACTGATGCAGAGGTTCAGTCGGTGACTCCTCCGACTTTATATGCTAATGAACCTATTATGGAAAAGGGAAATTTGCATTTACAGTTTAAGGGGCGTTTTATTCTTACTTCTGTAAAATCCGGTCTAATGCTTATTGACCAGCATCGTGCTCACATCCGGGTATTATTTGATCGTTATATGATGCAGATTAAGCAAAAGCAAGGAATGTCCCAGGGAGTTCTTTTTCCGGAAATATTGCAATTACCCGTTTCTGAGGCAGCTGTGTTGCAAAGTATTATGGACGATCTTGCTGCTGTGGGTTTTGAACTTAGTGATCTGGGTGGAGGAAGTTATGCTATTAATGGAATTCCTGCTGGTATCGAAGGGTTGAATCCGGTAGAACTGGTGCGTAGTATGTTACACACAGCAATGGAAAAAGGTAGCGATGTGAAAGAAGAAGTACAAAGTATTCTGGCACTGACTTTGTCTCGGGCTGCTGCCATTGTTTACGGTCAGGTTTTGTCAAACGAAGAGATGGTGAATCTTGTAGATAATCTGTTTGCCTGTGTGGCCCCTAACTATACTCCCGATGGTAAAGTGGTACTTTCCACAATAAAGGAAGAAGAGATAGAGAAACTCTTCAGATAGTGCTTCCCGCACGGGGAGGTACGCCAAGCGATGGTTAATTGATAAAAAAATGAGCTTAATAGATTTGTTTTCTATATGGCACACGGATGAGCCAGATCAGGCAGATGATAACAGGTCTTTCATTTATTGGTAATCAGGGAAAAGAAAATTTAATCCGTCGTCATCTGCCTGATCTGGCTTATCCGTGTGCCATAGAAATAGAACGCTGTTTCACTTAAAAAGCTGATTAATAATCTGTCAATATGCCAATTCATCAATTAGATTAAAGCTAATCATAAAGTAGTATGCCGACTGCTCCATCAGGCTCTTCACTCTCCTTTTCTCACAAGAAAAAACATAAAATCATCTATTTTCAGAACCTTTTATTTCCCTTGGTGTTATTTAAACAGTTTCAATAGGAAAAATAATAACCACTTTAACTATTTAGGTATATGAAAAAGATTCTAATGTTGCTGGCGTTTGCCGGCGTTACTGCTGTAGCTTCTGCTCAGCAGGTTACTGTAACCGAGTTTGAAGAAATTCAGGTTCAAGACAAATATCAAGTGTTAACCAACCCGTTCTGGAGTAACTGGTTCTTTTCTGTTGGCGGAGGTGCTCAGGTGCTTTATGGAAATGGTGATAAAGCCGGAGCGTTCAAAGACCGTATCAGTCCTGTATTAAATGTTGCAATTGGTAAATGGTTCACTCCCGGATTGGGATTGCGTTTGCAATATAGCGGACTTGAAGCTAAAGGTTTTACATACGATAAAACTGCCCCTTATGTAACCGGTAATGAACTGGGTGATGGATATTACAAACAGAAATTTGACTACATGAATCTGCATGGTGATATTATGTTCAATCTGAATGCCCTTTTTGGTGGTTACAATTCACATCGTGTATATGAGTTGATTCCTTATTTGGGAGCTGGTTTCACTCATGCTTACACAAGACCTCACGTAAATGCATTAACAATAAATGCAGGTTTGATAAACCGTTTCCGTATTTCGAGTGCAGTTGATATCAATCTTGAGTTAAGTGCTACGGGAGTAGAAGGCAAATTTGATGGTGAACATGGTGGCAAGCACGACTACGATGGTATTTTCGGAGCTTCTATAGGTTTGACTTATCGTTTCCCGAACCGTGGATTCCAACGTCCGTTCCCGCAGATTATCTCTGAATTGGAATTGAGAAATATGCGCGAACAGATGAATGCAATGGCTGCTGCCAATCTTACATTGCAACAGCAACTACAGGAAGCAGAAAGTCAGCCAACAACAGAAGTTGTGGAACAAGAGGTTATCGTAGATGCTAATATCGCTCCTCGTACCGTATTCTTTAATATTGGTTCTGCCGAGATATCTCCTCGTGAAGCAATGAACTTGTCTTATCTGGCTGAACAGATGAAGAAATTCCCGGATACTAAATATGTTGTAAACGGATATGCAGACTCTGCAACAGGTACTCCAAGCTTCAATAAAGAATTGAGTATGAAACGTGCACAAGCTGTTGTGAATGTATTGGTTAAACAATATGGTATTTCAGCAAACCGTCTGAGCGTTGATGGTAATGGTGGCGTAGATAAATTCGGACAACCTATCCTGAACCGTGTTGTATTGGTGAAATCTAACAATTAAGAGATAGGATTATATAAAAAAGAAAGCCCCGCTATCGGTTTACCGGTAGCGGGGTATTTTCATAAACGATTCTCAACGTTGCTTACTTTTCAGGAGTGCTGAACTTCTTTACTTGTTCTGCTATCAGATCTGCGTCGTCAAAGTAATTGATCTTCATAGATCTGCGAACATCTGCCAGTGTATCGGCCGCAGCGGCTCTTGCCACTTCGCATCCTTGTTTCAACATCTCATAGATGGCAGGAATATCTTTCTCGAACTCTTTCCGGCGGTTACGGATCGGCTCCAATGTCTCCTGCATGATGGCATTTAAGAAACGTTTTACTTTCACATCTCCCAGTCCACCACGCTGATAGTGGGCTTTCAACTCATTCAAGTTCGGATAATCCGGCAGATAACGCTCGAAATGTTCCGGATGGCAGAATGCATCAAGATATGTGAATACAGTGTTGCCTTCTATCTTACCCGGATCCTGTACACGCAGATGATCGGGATCGGTGAACATGCTCATTACCTTTTTCTGTATTTCGTCAGCATCTTCGGAGAGATAAATACAATTACCCAATGATTTACTCATTTTAGCCTTACCATCGGTACCCGGCAGACGTAGACAAGCAGCATTATCCGGCAACAGGATTTCCGGCTCTACCAAAGTTTCACCATAGATGTAATTAAAGCGGCGTACAATTTCTCTTGCCTGTTCAATCATAGGTTCCTGATCTTCACCTACCGGAACCGTTGTTGCACGGAATGCAGTGATATCAGCAGCCTGACTGATGGGATAAGTAAAGAAACCTACCGGGATACTCGTCTCAAAGTTACGCATTTGGATTTCTGTCTTTACCGTCGGATTGCGTTGCAAACGTGATACAGTCACCAGATCCATGAAATAGAAAGACAATTCACAAAGTTCCGGAATCTGTGACTGAATGAAAATAGTAGCTTTGGCCGGATCGAGTCCGCAAGCCAGATAGTCGAGAGCTACTTCAATAACATTCTGACGTACTTTCTCGGGATTATCAATATTATCCGTCAAAGCCTGTGCATCAGCAATGAAGACAAACATCTTACTGAAGTCGCCGGAGTTTTGGAGGTCTACTCTTCTTTTCAAAGAGCCCACGTAGTGTCCGATGTGAAGTCTACCTGTCGGGCGGTCGCCCGTTAATATGATCTTTTCTTTTCCCATTTTCTTTATACTTTTATATATTAGGTGCAGCTTATTTTTGCTTTGGCAAAGATACGAATAAAAAAGGATAAAATAAAAAGGCGGCTATCGCATCGTTTAGAAAGTCCAACCCAATCGGAGAACCGGTTCTATATAAGTCTTAACCTTTGTTGTAATAGCCTTATCGGTCGTTTCTTCGAGGTAATTGGTTTTATCTGCCACTGCTCTGTAAGTCATTTTGCTCGATTTACGGTTCTCCAGTTTCAGCCCAAGCTCTGTACCTACATAGAGTCCTTTGTATACGTAAAAATCCAGACCGGTGAAAATTGCTGCATTGATTCCCCAGTAAGCTCTGTCATTCACGGCCGGCAACATATTTTCAATATCCAGCTCGTCTGCATTTGAGTCAGGGGTAATGGCTCCATTGGTGATTTCGCCCTTGAATGTGGTTGAGAGTTCATTAGAAACAGTTTCTAACTTAGTGGAGGCAAAATGACGGGTGAATCCAAAAGAACCTCCAACATAGATGTTCACTCTTTTGCTGATATCGAAATGACGTTCGTAACCTGCATCCAGACGGAAGTCTCCCACATTATATTTAAATTCGGTCGAGGTGTAATCTGCCTGTGTTTCACCTTCTTCTTTATTTGTAAAGTTAGAATGGTCCAGATTGAATCCCAGTTTCAGGCGAATAGCGTCTTTGTCTGTTACGAAGTAGCGGAACTTTAGTCCGTCCAGTTTGAACGTTTCTCCGTTCTGATCAAACGGATTAAATTGAACTTCAGTACCAAATGATCCTTTACCTGGTTTGTTTTGAGCAGATAGGTTTGCTGCAATGCATAATGCGGCAAACAGAATAAGTGTAAGTCTTTTCATGTTTTGAATTTATTGATGTTTACGAGGTGCAAATATAGGAAACAAAATGATGTCGAATACTACTTTGTAGGAAATATTCTTTCCCGAATCTTTTGTATTTATAGAAATAAGTCGTTACTTTGCACAAATTTTAAAAATAGCAATGAATCAACAGGAAATAAGAAGTAAGCAATATCTTCGTTCGGATGTTTTCCATCCGGAATCTGTATACTTCTTCTATTTTCTCCAAAAACGATATTTTAGTTCTTTGGTAATGCGTTAGTCCTTTTGTTAGGGTAACGCATTTTTTTTATGTGGTAACTTTAAGAAACAACAACATTATAACAACAAGAGAAATGGAAAAGGAAATGAAGAAAGTCCTGGTTCTGGGTTCAGGAGCACTCAAAATCGGACAAGCCGGAGAGTTTGACTACTCTGGTTCGCAGGCACTGAAGGCCTTGAAAGAAGAAGGTATCAGTTCGGTATTGGTTAATCCGAACATTGCAACCATTCAGACTTCTGAAGGAATTGCTGATAAAGTGTATTTCCTTCCCGTGACAACCTACTTTGTAGAAGAGATTATAAAGAAGGAACGTCCTGATGGAATTCTCCTTGCATTTGGTGGTCAAACGGCGCTGAATTGTGGTGCTGAACTTTACACAAATGGTATTCTCGACAAATATGGCGTGAAAGTATTAGGTACTTCTGTTGAAGCTATCATGTATACAGAAGACCGCGACTTGTTCGTGAAGAAGCTCAATGAAATTGAAATGAAGACTCCTATCAGCCAGGCGGTGGAGAATATGGAAGATGCCATTGCTGCTGCACGTCGCATCGGATATCCGGTAATGGTTCGTTCGGCTTATGCGCTGGGAGGTCTTGGAAGCGGTATTTGTGCCGACGAAGAAGAATTCCTGAAACTGGCTGAAAGCTCATTTGCATTCTCCAAACAAATTCTTGTAGAAGAGTCTCTGAAGGGATGGAAAGAAATTGAGTTTGAGGTAATTCGTGATGCCAACGATCACTGTTTCACAGTGGCAAGTATGGAAAATTTCGACCCGCTGGGTATCCATACAGGTGAGTCTATCGTGGTAGCTCCTACCTGCTCGCTGGATGATAAGGAACTTACATTACTGAAAGAACTTTCTACAAAATGTATTCGTCATTTGGGCATTGTAGGTGAATGTAACATTCAATATGCTTTCAATTCCGAAACGGATGACTATCGTGTCATCGAAGTAAATGCCCGTCTGAGCCGTTCTTCTGCCTTGGCTTCCAAAGCTACCGGTTATCCGTTGGCATTTGTTGCTGCCAAAGTTGCTTTAGGCTATACACTCGATCAGATTGGTGAGATGGGAACTCCGAATTCTGCTTATCTGGCTCCGCAACTTGATTACTATATTTGTAAGATTCCCCGTTGGGACCTTACTAAATTTGCCGGTGTATCCCGTGAGATCGGTTCAAGTATGAAGTCGGTAGGTGAAATTATGTCTATCGGTCGTTCTTTCGAGGAGATCATCCAGAAAGGACTACGTATGATCGGGCAAGGCATGCACGGATTTGTAGGCAACGATGACGTGACTTTTGATGACCTTGACAAAGAACTGGCTAATCCTACTGACCTGCGCGTATTTGCTATTGCACAGGCTTTGGAACAAGGATATACGATTGACCGTATCCACGATCTGACTAAGATTGATCCGTGGTTCCTTGGCAAATTGAAAAATATTGTTGACTATAAAGTGAAACTTTCTACTTATAGTAAAGTAGAGGATATCCCTGCCGATGTGATGCGCGAAGCGAAGATTCTTGGTTTCTCTGACTTCCAGATAGCTCGTTTCGTATTGAATCCGACCGGCAATATGGAAAAAGAAAATCTGGCAGTTCGTGCACATCGTAAATCGTTGGGTGTTCTTCCGGCTGTAAAACGTATCAACACAATTGCTTCTGAACATCCGGAACTGACCAATTATCTCTACATGACGTATGCTGTAGAAGGGTATGATGTAAACTATTATAAGAATGAGAAATCAGTAGTCGTTCTCGGTTCGGGTGCATATCGTATCGGTAGCTCGGTAGAGTTTGACTGGTGTTCGGTAAATGCTGTACAGACAGCTCGTAAGTTAGGTTACAAATCTATCATGATTAACTATAACCCCGAAACGGTATCTACTGACTATGATATGTGCGACCGTCTGTACTTTGACGAGCTTTCCTTTGAGCGTGTACTCGATGTTATCGATCTCGAACAGCCTCGTGGTGTCATTGTTTCCGTGGGCGGACAGATTCCGAACAACTTAGCAATGAAACTTTATCGTCAGTCGGTTCCTGTACTGGGTACTTCTCCGGTTTCTATCGATCGTGCCGAGAACCGTAATAAATTCTCTGCTATGCTCGATCAGCTGGGCATTGACCAACCGGCATGGATGGAGCTCACCAGTCTTGAAGAAGTGAAAGGCTTCGTTGAAAAGGTAGGTTATCCGGTGTTGGTTCGTCCGTCTTACGTACTTTCGGGTGCAGCAATGAATGTTTGCTATGACGATGAAGAGTTGGAGAACTTCCTGAAGATGGCTGCTGAGGTTTCAAAAGAATATCCGGTAGTTGTTTCTCAGTTCCTCGAAAACACGAAAGAGATAGAATTTGATGCAGTAGCTCAGAATGGTGAAGTGGTGGAATATGCCATCTCTGAACATGTTGAGTTTGCCGGTGTTCACTCCGGTGATGCTACATTGGTATTCCCTGCACAAAAGATCTACTTTGCAACAGCTCGCCGCATTAAGAAAATCAGCCGCCAGATTGCAAAAGAACTTAATATTTCCGGTCCGTTCAACATCCAGTTCCTGGCTCGCAACAACGAGGTGAAAGTAATTGAATGTAACCTGCGTGCCTCACGTAGTTTCCCATTCGTGTCTAAAGTACTGAAACGTAACTTTATCGAAACAGCTACCCGTATCATGCTTGACGCTCCGTACAGCCGTCCGGACAAGTCTGCCTTTGATATCGACTGGATTGGTGTGAAGGCTTCTCAGTTCTCATTCTCTCGTCTGCATAAGGCCGACCCTGTTTTGGGTGTAGATATGTCTTCTACCGGTGAGGTGGGTTGTATCGGTGATGACTTCTCCGAAGCCTTGCTGAATGCGATGATTTCTACCGGATTTAAGATACCTTCAAAAGAGAAAGGTGTTATGTTCTCTTCCGGTGCCATGAAATCAAAAGTTGATTTGCTGGATGCCAGCCGTGCTCTGTTTGCGCAGGGATATAAGATTTATGCTACTGCCGGAACGGCTGCTTTCCTCAATGCACACGGTGTAGATACCACTCCGGTGTACTGGCCCGATGAAAAGCCGGGAGCAGAAAACAACGTGATGAAGATGATTGCTGACCATAAGTTTGACTTGATTGTCAATATCCCGAAGAATCATAGCAAACGTGAGTTGACGAATGGATATCGTATCCGTCGCGGTGCTATTGATCACAACATTCCGTTGATCACCAATGCCCGTTTGGCAAGTGCATTTATTGAAGCATTCTGCGAGTTGAAACTGGAAGATATCCAGATAAAGAGCTGGCAGGAATATAAATAAGCTTCTCTTACTATAAAGAGTTCAGGGTGGTAATGCGTGGCATTATCACCCTGTTTTTTTTCTTATGCGGAGGTGTGTTGGGCGATCGAAGGGAAGGTGACTTACTAAAGTCGTAGTCGAACTCACAGAGAGTCGTAATGGAACGTTGTTTTACATGTACATGTATTACTGCTTTACATGTACATCTAACGCTGCTTTACATGTACATGTTTAACAGCTTTACATGTACATGTAAAACAACGCTCCTCACCGGGAAAGATAGAGTTCCTTTACTTGGTAGAGATCGTTCGTCGGTGAAGGATAAATAACAGTATTAGACCAGTACACCTTCCTTACTCAAAAGGAGGGGGGAGGTGTACCGATATAACGCAACCAATTGGCATATTGGCACATTAATATATTGACACATTATTTATGTTCCGATACCTCTTTGAAATTTTTCTTCTGTTGTTCTCTATATTGCCGTGGAGGCATATTATACTTCTGTGAAAATATCTTATAGAAAGTTCCGCGATTTATAAATCCCGATTTGTCCATGATTTCTTCTATTGACAAATTAGTAGTAAGCAATAGATTTTTCGCTATGGCTAATCGATATTCTTTGATGATATCGGCAGGAGTCTTTTCTGTAATCTCCTTCAGCTTTCGGTAAAAATGCCGGGTACTATACCCTAAGGAACTGCTTAAAAATTCAACAGACAATTCATCGTTGGTAATATTCTTATCAATCAATTGCATCATTTTCTCAAAAAACACCTTATTCTCTTTGTTTAAGAATTGCCCGTCGTCCAGCTTGAAAGTACTGAGTATTGAATTATAATACTCCTTCAATTCTTTTTCCCGCAGGATAAGCCGTTCTGCCAGTTTCATCAGATACTCCGCATTGAAAGGTTTGGTGACGTAGGCTTCTGCTCCGGACTCAATGCCCTTCATCTGATCGCTCACACTATTGAGCGCCGATAATAAGATTAATGGGATATGTGTAAGCAGCTTGTTCGATTTCACTCTTTTTGCGAATGATATTCCGTCTATATCCGGCATCATTACATCTGAGATAATCAGATCGGCAGATTTGAGTTCCAGTTGTTCTATCGCTTTTGTTGCATTATCGAATGAAAGCACATTGTATTTGCCTGCAAACAAATCGGAAATAAACCATAACATAGAAGGATCGTCATCGATAATGACTACCGTTTGTTTGGAAGGGTCATAAGTCGCTGGTATATTTTCTAATTCAACCGGTTTATTATCTGTCTGTACAGGTGGTTCTGTGAGTATACTTTCTTCGGGAACAGAAGCTGTTGTAACAGCCAATGCCGGCAGAGTAACTTCAAAGGTGGTGATCTGACCGGGGATACTTGTTACCTGAATCTGCCCGTTCAGAAGGTTTACCATGCTATGGCAAATGGCGAGTCCCAATCCGTTTCGGGGAGAAATACCATTCTTGTTTTGCACTTCAAAATTGTCCAGTATCTTGTAGCGGTCGAATATCTTGGTTAGATTCTCCTTAGCAATTCCCTTCCCCGTATTTGAGATACGAATGCAAAGCTGTCCTTCTGCTATACGTTGTTCTACGATTATGCTTCCATTCTCCGGCGTATATTTGAAGGCATTGGACAATAGATTATTTACTATCTTATTGAAGCAACTGGTATCCGAATTCCAGTAAACATCTTCTTCTATTTTCAATTGATAGTTTATCTTTTGACTCTCGGCCAGTTCACAGAAAGATTCGGCTATGTCCTTCGTCTGTTCGGATATAGGGAGCTGTTTTATTTCAAGTGTTTTATTTCCGGTTTCCAAACGACGGAATTCTATTAACTCCAGAATCAATGCATTCAGCTTCTGAGCGTTCTGTAGAATCATCGTGGCATATTTGTGAACATAATTATCTGCTTCCGTATGTGATAATATCTTCTGGCAGGGACCATAGATCAAGGTTAACGGAGTGCAGAACTCATGAGTGACATTGGTAAAAAAACGAAGTTTAGACTCATACAATTCATTGCGTTGTTGGCGGTTCATTTGCTCGATCATGCGATCCCTTTTGTGCCGATACCGCTTAATTAACATGTAAATACACCCGGATACGAATCCGAGAAATAGCATAAAGTAAATAGAGTAAGCAATAGTAGTTCTGTACCAGGGAGGGATGATACGGATAATCAGGGATTGGGGAGTGCTTTCCTCTCCCGTGATATTGCTCCGGTATTTTACCAATAGTGTATACTGTCCGGGGGAGAGGTTAGAAAATACAGCTGTAGTAGAAAGCCCGTTCTCTATCCAATTTTCACTCAAACCGTCAATCTTGTAATAGTAAGTGTAATTATTTCCATTGACATAGTCGATAGCTATGAATGACAGGCTAAAGAAGTTCTGGCTATAGTCCAGTTCCAGTACCTTTTGCTTTTTGTCTTCCCTGAAGAAATCATATATATCATATTCCTTGCCAAAGATAGACAAACGATTGAATTGCAGGGCGGGCATATATTCTATGGCCGTGGAGTTGTTCTCATTAATCGTTATAAAACCGTTCGTACCACCAAAGAAAAGAGTATTCGTGCGTTTGTCTTTAAAGTAAGCTCCGTCACTGAACTCTGTCACTTTCAGATCATTTCGCTGATGATAAGTCTGCACAGCATTGGTTTGGATATTAAATCTTACCAGACCTTGATTGGTACTGATCCACAGATTTTGTTTCTGGTCTTCAAGAATGCCATGAATCGTATTATTGAGAAAACCGTTGGTCTCGTTATATATGTAATAATCGTCATTATAAATACGCGTCAGCCCGAAGCTTGTACCGAACCAATATCCCGCATCATTTTTCAGAATAGCAAAGATGTCGTTTACTGTCTGGCTTTTTATCGCCTGATCAAACAGATAGGTTTTCATTTGCCCCGTATGCGTATTGATCCGATAGGCTCCGTATCCGCGGTTGCCAAACCACATGACGGAATCACTTTCCTGGAAAGAAACAAAAAAGTAGTTGGATGCACGTTTGCCTTTGTCCAGGATAATCCTTTCCGCACTTTTTACAGTGGGAGAACTACCGGAACCATTTAAAGACACTTTCACGATACCTTCTCCTACTGTGGCAATCCAGAGGGTACTATCGTTTTGTTCGCAGATAGAATGGACATACTTTACTGTTTTTCCTTCTGCCAGAACGGGGAACTGTTTTATTTTCCGGTCCGGATACGAATAGTAGTTTATACCGTTCTCGGTTCCTATCCAGAGTCTTTTCCAATGACTCGGAGCAAAACAATAGACAGAGTTGTCTGTAAGTGTACTGTTATTGGTCAGCAGTTGTTCTGTTTTGAGGCTTATATCCGTCTCTGCCTCCGGATGATAGTTGAACATGCGTAATATCCCATTTCCTTTCGTTCCGATCCATAGCGTTTGTTCATCATCAAGATAGAGTGCGCGAACCGGATTGTTTATCTGATAGGCCGGTGTATTTAGGAGGGTGTTTTTTATAGAAAATGTATCAGCAAAATACATGTACACTCCTTGTCCGTCTGTACCTATCCAAATGATGTCCTGGTATTTATCTTTCAGCAGACAAAATATTCCGGTGCGGATATCGGTAGGTTGTATGATATACTTTATTTTCTGGTCGGGCTGATACTTCAGTTGGATCAGGCCGCTGCTCTTAAATCCGATATAGTAATCATTTTGTTTCTTTATAATGGAGGATACTTCCCCGCGTTGATGTATCTCAGATTCGAGATCAACGATATAATATTTCTTTTGGCTATTCAAGTCATATTCATAGAAAGCGTAAGTACTGTCTATGAAATAGAGCAGGTCATTTTCAGTTGAAGCCCAAAGCAATTTCTCCGGGTGATTAAAATGATTGCGTGGTGAGAGTTTTATTTCGTTCCTCTCTTTTTCTATTGTATAACTTTGGTTGCTACCGTCTGAAGAGAAAATCCAAAGAATGTCTGAACTGTCTACAACTATTTGCAGGACATTCTCAAAAACAACCGTTCCTGCATCTAATCTTCTGAACTCTTTGTCGTGTCGGTTGAAATAATAGATGTTACCGTCATCTTTGATGATATATACGTCTCCTGCTGCACTCTTTGCCATTTTGTTGATGTCTTTGAACTCCTTGAAGCTCTGAATCGTCTGCTGGTGAGAGTCGAAGCGGTCAAGACCATAATTAGTCTGTATCCATAATACATCTTCTTCGGTCTCCATTATATTGCCTATGATATTGCCGGAGAAACCAATACGGGAATTTGCAGGTTTGTACAGTCGTGGGGTAGTTCCATCGAAAATATTTAGTCCGTCACAGGTTCCTATCCACATTAAGCCATTATTATCTTGGCAAAGAGATAGAATCGCACTGTTCGATAAACCGTTCTGGCTGGAATATTGCCGTAGGTTATATGCGTTGATTTCACTTGTCATATTAAATAGAAATAGCAGAAGTGAAAAGGTATAGTATAGATAGGAGGTTCTCATAAAATATAGTTGTGTGTCACGATTAATATAAAGAGTTCCTGTACTTGCTGCAAAATTAAATAAAAAAGAGTGATAATGGTAGAAAGGGAATTTAAAAAGTATACGATTTTATGACATATATGTTTATTCCTCTGTCTTTCGGGTCTTTAAGTACACTAATGTCATAAAAATATATACTGATAATCTAATTGGAGTCATAGTTTTGTGACGTCTAATTAGAATAACAATAGGTATAGTATAAAGGGGTAAAAAAGATTGTTGCTGGGATAACAATTCTGTAATAAGGCGGGTATAATGATTACTCGTTTTTGAATTTAAATTAATGTACAGGTTTAATGACATGAAGAACATTCTTTTCTTTTTCGGTTTTATTTCGTTGATAACTTGTCGACTTTCGGCACAAGAGTTAAAATCACCGGATTGCAATTGATAGCGGATTTGCCATCAGCTTATTCGAAATAACGGATAACAAACAGAAGAAATGAATTATTAAATGAATATCAATACAATTAATTTGTAAAGTAAATATGAAGGCAGGATATTTTTTAGTAGGCTTGTTATGTGCTGCTTCTTTGGTAGGTTGTGTCCACAAAGAACAGGTAAGTATGAATCCTAATTTAGCCAAAGCACAGGAAACATTAGATTCTATCTATCAATGTTATTCACGGCCGGGTGTTAACCTGTTACGGGAGAATTACCCTTTTGATGAGCAAAGCAATGTTACCTATTTAGCATCAGAAGAGCAGGCAAATTTACCTAACCAGTATTCTTATCTTTGGCCTTACTCCGGCATGTTCTCTGCGGTAAATGCGATGTATGAGGCAAGTGGTAAAAAAGAATATAAGGAATTACTGGATGAAAGGGTTTTGCCCGGGCTGGAAGAGTATTTTGATATAAAAAGAGAGCCGCACGCTTATTCGTCTTATATCCGTACCTCTTCTCCTTCAGATCGGTTTTATGATGACAATGTATGGTTGGGTATTGACTTTACGGACATTTATCAAATGACCCAAGAGGCTGCATACCTTGAGAAAGCTCAGTTGATATGGAGGTTTATCCTGAGCGGAATGGATGATCAGCTGGGGGGAGGTATCTACTGGTGCGAGCAGAAAAAAGAAGCTAAACATACGTGCTCCAATGCACCGGGAGCTGTTCTGGCATTGAAACTTTTTAAAGCAACGAAAGACAGTATCTACTATACGCAGGGAAAAGAATTGTATGAATGGACGAAAGCCCATTTGCAGGACTCTACAGATTATCTCTATTTTGATAACATTCGTCTTGATGGCAAGATAGGAAGAGCGAAGTATGCATACAACAGCGGACAAATGATACAGGCTGCCGCTTTGCTTTATCAGTTGACCGGACAACCGGAGTATCTGGCTGATGCGCAGAATATTGCTAAAGAATGCTATAATTATTTCTTTATGGACTTTACACCTGCTACCGGTGAATCTTTCAAGCTACTGAAAAAAGGAGATATCTGGTTCAGTGCTGTCATGCTGAGAGGTTTTATCGAACTCTACCAACAAGATCAAAATAGAACGTATCTGGATGCATTTAATAAAAGTCTGGAATATGCTTGGAATAATGCCCGCGATGATAAGGGGTTGTTTAGCGTAGATTTGAGTGGAAACGACAAAGATGATAAAAAGTGGTTGCTGACACAGGCCGCTATGGTAGAAATGTATGGTCGGCTCGCTGGTATTAAAGAATTGATTAACTAAAATATAAAGACGAATGAAAAAGAAAAACATCAGTTTGTGTGCTATCACAGCCGCTCTATTTTTCGGAAACCATGTAAATGCAGCCGACTTTGTTGTAGCAAAAGACAATACAGTTGTAATCAACCAGGCTTGTCTGGCGGCCGCTTATAAGAGTAACCCGCCGGAGATGAAGAAGAGATTGTTTACCTCTAAAGCGGTAGAGGCCGAAATTGTGCGGGTTAAGAAGTTGTTGACTAATCAGAAATTGTCCTGGATGTTTGAAAACTGTTTCCCGAATACACTTGAAACGACTGTACATTACCGTACGACGGATGGTAAACCAGACACTTTTGTATATACGGGAGATATTCATGCTATGTGGTTGCGTGATTCCGGGGCACAGGTTTGGCCTTATATACAGTTGGTAAACAAAGATCCGGAACTGAAGAAAATGCTTGAAGGAGTCATTCGTCGGCAGTTTAAGTGTATCATTATTGATCCGTATGCAAATGCTTTTAATGATGGAGCGAAAGGGGGTGAATGGATGAGCGACCTGACGGATATGAAACCGGAACTCCATGAGCGTAAATGGGAAATTGATTCTCTTTGTTATCCGCTTCGATTGGCTTATCAGTACTGGAAAGAGACAGGAGATGCCAGTATTTTTGATAACGAATGGATACAGGCCATTACCAATATTCTGAGAACATTTAAGGAACAGCAGCGTAAGGATAAAGTGGACTATTACAAGTTCCAGCGTAAAACGGAGCGTGCGCTCGATACGCTGAATAATAATGGTTTGGGAGCTCCTGTAAATCCGGTAGGATTGATAGTCTCTTCTTTCCGTCCGTCGGATGATGCTACAACACTGCAATTTCTTGTCCCTTCAAACTTTTTTGCCGTATCTTCACTTAGAAAAGCTGCAGAGATATTGACAGCAGTAAATCAGAGAACTGATTTGGCTCAGCAATGTACGGATCTTGCGCAGGAAGTGGAAGGTGCACTGAAGAAATACGCAACCTATAATCATCCTAAATACGGAACAATTTATGCTTTTGAAGTAGATGGTTTTGGAAATCAGCTGTTGATGGATGATGCGAATGTACCCAGTCTGATAGCTATGCCTTATCTGGGCGATATGGATGTGAATGACCCGATCTATCAGAATACGCGTCGTTTTGTATGGAGCAAAGACAATCCGTATTTCTTCAAAGGAAAAGCCGGAGAAGGTATCGGAGGGCCACATATCGGTTATGATATGATCTGGCCGATGAGTATTATGATGAAAGCTTTCACAAGCCAGAATGACGAAGAGATAAAGACTTGTGTGAAGATGCTTATGGATACGGATGCAGGTACAGGGTTTATGCATGAATCCTTCCATAAAGATGATCCGGCCAATTTTACCCGTGCCTGGTTTGCATGGCAAAATACACTGTTTGGTGAATTGATATTGAAATTGGTTAATGAGGGGAAAGTTGATTTATTGAACAGCATACAATAAGTGATATTGAAGAAAGGTGAACAGCTGAAAGTCGATGTCTTTTGGCTGTTCGCTTTTTGTATCTATTGAAAGGCATAAACTAATAATAGTAGGAAAGAACATGAAATCTCAGAAAATTATAGCATTGTTTTTAATCATCCTGGCTCCTTTGGGAGTGTCGGCACAGAAGTGGTATACTTCTGATATTGATGGCAAGGTGGATGATATTCTAAAGAAAATGACAGTGGAAGAAAAGCTGTCTTATATAGGAGGAGTTGATTGGATGTATACAAGGAATATCGATCGTTTGGGTATACATCGTATGAAAATGTCTGACGGACCACAGGGGCTGGGCACTCATGGGCAATCTACTGCTTATCCGGCTACGGTATTACTGGCTGCTACCTGGAATGAAGAACTTGCTTATGAATATGGAAAGTCTTTGGGACGCGACTGCAATGCCAGAGGTATAAATGTTGTGTTGGGGCCGGCGGTAAATATATACCGTGCTCCTATGTGTTGAGTATATGGGTGAGGATTCTTATCTGGTAGCACGTACCTCTGCCGGACCGTGAGATGGACCGGTGTGGTACGCTCGGATATAACAGGAGAGTATGAATTTTCTGTAGGCGGCGATGATGGTTATCGCCTGTATCTTGATAATGAACTGGTTGCTGACCAATGGGGGGTAGGTAGTTTCCGCAACTCTTCTGTAACGAAAACGTTGGAAGCAGGTAAGAAGTACGACATTCGCTTTGAATACTTTCAGGAAGGTGGAGGTGCCGCAGTTGCTTTAATCTGGGGGCATAAAGGTGAAAAGAAGGATGCTTTTGTAGATCAGCTGAATCGTGCAGATATGGTGATTGCTTGCTTCGGGCATAGTTCGGACACAGAAGGCGAAGGTGCTGACCGTACTTTTGCATTGCCTGATGCCGATGCTAAAATGATTGCAAGGACATTGAAATGTAAGAAACCGGTAGTCGGAGTAGTCAATGCAGGTGGTAATGTAGAGATACAGGCATGGGAACCCGGATTGAAAGGTCTGCTATGGGGATGGTACGCCGGACAGGAAGGCGGTACGGCGGTAGCTGATGTGCTGTTTGGTAATGTAAATCCTTCTGGCAAACTACCTATGACTTTTGAGAAACGCTGGGAAGACAATCCGGTATATAATAGCTATTATGACCCGGATGGTGATAAACATGTTGCATATACGGAAGGTATTTTTGTAGGGTATCGTGGTTATGATAAGTTGCAGCGTGAAGTACAGTATCCTTTTGGTTACGGTCTGTCTTATACGGATTTCTGTCTTTCCAACTTGTCTGTTTCTGAACCTTTGGCAGATGGATCGGTAGAAGTAACCTGCAAACTTTCCAATACGGGAAAACGTGATGGAGCACAGGTGGTACAGCTATATCTTGGAAAAGAAGGAGGCATTGTAGAACGTCCGGAGAAGGAATTGAAGCAATTTAAGAAGGTGTTTCTGAAAGCGGGCGAATCGGCAACGGTGAAGATGATGGTTACTAAAGATGCTTTCATGTATTATGATGTTGCTGCCAAAAGGTTCTTACAGGATAAAGGGAACTATAATGTGATGGTTGGTTTCTCTTCACGTGATATCGTTTCGTGGGGAAGTATCCGTATTCTTTGATGCATATACGTATCGAGGTTACCAATTATCCTCTCATCGCACCTCTTATTCATTAAACTGAGTTTTAGAAAGAGGTACGATGAGAGGTGTTTTTTTAATTTGAGCAGTGCTTATTTGTTATTTAGGGTGACTCCCGGCCAGTCGTCAGTGCGGAAAGGAGAAGCTGGCAGTCCTGTTTTATTATACAGATTACATTCCGGATTATTAGCCCAGGCATAACGTACAGCTACAGGATAGGGCACTTTTTCCGAGGAAACAATCACTTTGTTATCTACAATTCGGGCCGTAGCCGGATAGAATTTGTGATCAACACCTGCAATGGTGAATCCTTTTAATTCTTCTCCTTTAGCGATTAATTGCCCATCAGTATGTTTGAAAGTGACTTCGATTTCATTGTTTTTTAAGCACATATGACTGTACTGTGGTCCGGAGTAGCTGTTTTTCTTGTCGTATGCCTGATTTAATGCAATTAGCGAAAGTCGGCGTCCTACTTCTTGCTTATTCTTAGGATGAATGTCATTCGCATCCCCTATATCGATGGTAACAGCCATTCCCGTATTCTCTAATTCCAGTGTCTGAGCCTGAGCTTCACGGAGTTCAGCCCATGCTGATTCTTCCGGCTTATCTGCACGTTGCATGAAGTTTGCTAATTGTACAAAGTAGAAAGGGAAGTCTTTGTTCCATTGACTGCGCCAATCCCGAATCATTAAAGGAAACAGATCACGATATTGATAAGCACGGCTTGCGTTAGCTTCTCCCTGGTACCAGATAACTCCCTTCATTTCAAATGGAATTAATGGACGCAACATTCCGTTAAACAGTACAGCAGGGTAGTATTGGCAGGTCTGGAATGACAAAGGTTGCCGTGGCACTTCATTTCTATTGAGAATGCTGATACGTTGCTTCCACTCTCCTGCCAAAGATATTTTTTTCTTGCCATTGGTAACATAAAGCATAGAAGGATCTCCGGGGATTCCACTGTTTCCACCCGTATCACCTAAGTGGATTGTTAGTACATTCTTTCCTTTTCTCAATAAATCACGTGGCACTGTGTAATGACGTACAGTGCCTATGCCATAGGTACGTCCTATTTCTTGTCCATTGAAGAAGGTAATATCATTATCGTCAATTTGGTTTAACTCTATTTTTAAATCACGTTTCAGCCATTCATCCGATAGTTCTATTTCGCGGCGTAACC
Source organism: Bacteroides mucinivorans (assembly GCF_034654355.2). Taxonomy (NCBI): domain Bacteria; kingdom Pseudomonadati; phylum Bacteroidota; class Bacteroidia; order Bacteroidales; family Bacteroidaceae; genus Bacteroides; species Bacteroides mucinivorans. The sequence goes on from NZ_CP178179.1 coordinate 979,514, forward strand.
ACATGAAACCTTCGAATTTCGGATTTACCTGTTCTTCAATAAATCCCGGTAATTGTATTGTTCCCCATGAATCGTCGTTGTAATCAATTGCTGCCCATTTGGCTTGTCTGCCCTCATATCCCGGATCTTTCTTTCTGACTCCTGTTTCCCATTCATCCATCATCTGATTGTATGTTGCCATCGCTTCGGGCATATTTTCTTCTGCTTTCCGAAGAAGCGTTACTTCGTTATGAAAATCGGACATTAAATTTAGGGTACCTGTACTGGTCCAGCTTTCGGCTGGTGTTCCTCCCCAGGTAACATCAATGACTCCCACCGGAACGTTTAACTTTTGATTTAGTTCTCGGGCAAAGAAATAAGCGATTGCAGAAAAATCTTCTACTGTTTGCGGAGAGCAGTTCTGCCATCCCCCCATAGTACTTTCTCCTGCTGTGAGTGGGATAGGACTCACGGTCTTTTTCACTTGATATAAGCGAATATCAGGATGGTTGGCATTATCAATTTCCTGTTGGAAGTTTTGCACTTTACCCCAGCCTTTAACGGGCATTTCCATATTGGATTGTCCGGAGCAGATCCATACCTCTCCAATCATCACATTGGATAATTTTATTTCTTTTCCATCCGAGATACTGATATTATATGGCCCTCCGGCCTTAGGGGTTGGAATTTCAACTTTCCAGTTCCCTTCTGCATCGGTGAAAACTGTATATGTTTTTCCATCCCATGAAGGAATCACTTTTATTTTCTTTCCTTTGTCGGCCTGACCCCATATCGGGACTTGTGTTTGTTGTTGTAATACCATGTTGTCGGAGAATACTGCCGGTAAGACAGGCTTGGCGTTAATACTCCAGCAGAAGGACATTGCTACAAGAGATAATGCTGTTATTTTCTTCATGTTAGATCTATTAAATAAATTTGTTTTTTTTGTTATTGTTGATACAAAGATAGGAAATATAAGTTATTTATTTAACTTATTTTCCTATCTCTTGCTTGATTTTAAGATATTTTTACTCTTTAACAAGCTTCAAAGAACAACGAGTATTTTCTGTACTGACTTGTACTAAATAAATCCCTTTTTCCATATTGCTTATATCGAATTTATTGCTAAAAAATTCTCGTTCTATCTTTCCTGACAAATTGAATATTTTTACGTCTCTGATTTTTTCAGAATCAGTTCCTTCTATGCAGCAGTACCCTTTTGTAGGATTGGGAGATAGATACAACGGTTTTTCGGAGGTAGTAAGGGGATTTATACCAGATGGAAACGAAAAATGCAAAAGCCTTTATTTCTGCCAAATCTTCCAGCGAGTATGCAAAAATCAATGGTATCGGAGAGATTGCTTTATCTGATGGTCTGAACGAACTGAATATAGAGGTTGTTTCGGAAGACGGAAAAAACAAACAGACCTATACCGTTATGCTCTACAATACGGCGAACTTGCTGAGTGTAGCTTCTGCTGACGGTAAGGGCAAACGTATTGTCAATATTGACAGTTACAGCGGAATGACAGGGGCTCATGAAAATCCTTTCAGAATGCTGAGAGGCTGGAAAGTGAATCTAAGTGGTGACAATACAATGAAATGGCGGACGTACTTTAATGAAGAATGGAAAAGAGTTCGATAACACTGCTTCTTCTTATTGGGATCACGAACGTTATCAGAATGCTTTAAAGTACAATCCGGATATCGTTGTTATCAAATTGGGAACAAATGATGCGAAACATATTAATTGGGATAATATTAAAAATGAATATGTGGGCGATTACATAGCGCTTGTAAATTCATTTAAAGCCCTTTCCAGCCAACCGAAAATCTATATCTGTTATCCTCTTCCTTTGTTTGGACCGAATAACTGGATTAATGATGATAAGGTAATGACTGAGGATATGATGCCTATGATTGATCAGGTTGCCAAAGAAACCGGTGTAACGATTATAGATTGTCACTCTCCGTTTGAAGGGAAGGCTTATCTGACAGGTGATAAAATCCATCCGAATGATAAAGGCTATGTTCTTTTAGCTAATATTATTGCACGCAGTATCGCTCCGGAGGCAGATATACCGGCTCTTCCGGAAGATCTGTTTTTGCAGATTGCCGAATATGATAAAAGTGATTCCGGGATAGTAACAGAAACCTCTGTTAGCGGAATAGACACAACCCCTTTGTGGGACAATAATGCAAAAACAGTTCTTGAGACTCCGTTCCCGGATCAGCAGGAATGCTGGTTCTCAGTGGAAATGCCTCGTCCGGTTGGCTTGAAAGCATATGCTATTACATCGGGTAAAGATGCTTCTAAAGCTCCCATGTCCTGGAAACTGGAAGGTCGTACGAAAACATCAACTATATGGAGAGCTGTCGACAAGCAGGTAGGGATCACATTTGGTGCTAATGAAACAAAGATTTTTGACGAAAAGGTTAGTTTCTCTGCATATGACTATTTCCGTTTATCGGTGACAGCAGTGAATGGTAGTAATAGTTTGGCTATTGCAGAACTCCAGTTGTTTGGTTGTGATAAACCGTTATGCAGTTCTTTGATGGATAAGGTAAACGGAGGTACGCTGAGTGCTCAGTTTAATACACTTCCTCACGAGGGATATGGTAATCTGGGTGATGGCAACATAAATACTAAGTATTGTACACAAATATCTACAGGCAATAGTATTTGGATGCAGTATGATTTACCCGAAGCAGTGAAGATCGGAGGTTACTCTTTGATTTCGGCTAATGATTCTCCCGATCGTGATCCTTCCGAATGGACTCTGTATGGTTCTGCTGATGGTAAAAAATGGGACAAACTGGATGCGAGAAAGAACCAATTGTTTTTGGGACGTTATACAATGCTGGAATATCCGGTACTATCCGGACAGGCATATAAAAGCTTTAAACTCAATGTGACAGGGAAAACCGGATTGTTTCAGCTTGCTGAGTGGCAGTTGTTTAAAGCGTCGGATGGAGTAGGTATTGAAAATACTATTGTATCGGACTTTACGATTCGGACAGGTAACAGCCACTTGTTAATAGAATCTCATGCCACGGTTACAGGGTATTATGAGTTTTATTCCATCTCCGGGCAGTGTATAACCAAGGGAAAGGTAGAAACCGGAGCAACAGCAAGCATCGATTTGTTGCCGGGAACTTATCTGGTAACGTTGACTACCGGAGGACAAAAAGAAATCCGGAAAGTAATTGTCGGATATTAGAATATATTTCACCACAGAGGACACAGAGTTTTTTAGACATAAGAACAAAAGAACATATTATTTGCATAATCCGTCTTTATGCTCTAATCTCAGTTTTGTGTTCTTATGTCTAAAAAACTCTGTGTCCTCTGTGTCCTCTGTGGTGAACCCCAAAAGCGTAATTAAAAGACTTTTTCCTGCTTCAACACATACAAATCAGCAAGTGCTCCTGTGATGGGCTGTTTGTCTGCATCCAGCATTACTATCCGGCCTTCTTCCACCTTATAATAAGATTTATCTCCTTCTTTGGAAGTCGTAGTCAATATATTGCCTTCTATTACGAAAGTACCTGCTTCATCAAATTCCGCATCTTTTCTTTCCTGGTAAATATATTTCTGTGTATACGTATGATCCTTATTGAATACCAGAGTAACATCTATCCCCGGACAATCAGCTGCGGGAATTGTTCCTTTATATTCTCCAAAATAATCAAGTGAGGTTTCTGCATTGTGCATATCTGCTACCTGTGTAGTATCTGCACTCATACTGTCGGCATTATTTGTTTTTTTACTGTTTGTACACCCTGTCATAATAAAAGCACAGAGTATTGCTGCAAAATAAAACTTCTTTCCCATACTGATTGTTATTTTTATTAAATGAACAACAAAGGTACAACTAAAAAGTTTAACTTTGCTCTAAACTAATATCAATCGTAAATCCTCATTTGTGATTTGCCAATTGTCATTTATCAATCGTAAATCGTAAATTATTAAATCGTAAATCCTCCATTTATGCTTATACTTTTATCCTGTGCCAAAACCATGAGTGATGTTTCGAAAGTGAAAGTCCCTTTTACCACTATACCTAATTTTCAGAAAGAAGCGGCAGAAGTTGCTTTAGAGATGTCGCAGTTTTCTGTAGAAGAGTTAGAGCATTTGTTGCGTGTGAATCCCAGGATTGCTGTCGAGAATTACAAACGTTATCAGGCTTTTCATTCAGAGGACACCCGTACGCTTCCGGCCCTGCTTGCCTATACAGGTATTGTTTTTAAGCGGTTGAATCCGAAAGATTTTTCAGAAGATGATTTTCGTTATGCACAGGAACATCTCCGGCTCACTTCATTTTGCTACGGTTTACTTCGTCCGTTAGATCTTATCCGTTTGTATCGTCTTGAAGGAGATGTAAGACTCCCTGAGCAAGGTGGTAAAACTCTGTTTTCTTATTGGCAGTCCCGGCTTACCGATTCATTTCTTAAAGAGATCAAAGCCACCGGAGGGGTATTATGTAATCTGGCAAGTGATGAAATGCGTGGTTTGTTTGACTGGAAGCGTATAGAACAGGAAGTGACGATTGTTACTCCCGAATTTCATGTATGGAAGAATGGCAAACTTTCTACCATTGTTGTTTATACCAAAATGTCTCGTGGGGAGATGACGCGTTTTATTCTGAAAAACCGGATAGAATCTCCGCAGGATTTGAAAGCTTTTCACTGGGAGGGATTTGAGTTTAATGAACGATTATCAAACGAAAAAAAATTAATATTCACTAATGGAGTAACAGAATAAGATGAGTGAAGTAGAAAAAATGCGTAATGGGCAACTGGCTGATATGTCTGTGCCGGAAATGCAGGTACGTTTTGAGAAAGCTAAAAAGTTATTGGCCCGTATGCGTGGGTTGAGTACTTATGACGAGGAATATCGTCCTTTGCTCGAGGAGCTGATACCGGATATCCCTGTTACATCTGTTATTTGCCCGCCTTTTCACTGTGATCACGGTGATGGTATTCGGCTAGGCGAACATGTATTTGTCAATGCTAACTGTACTTTTCTGGATGGTGGATATATAACGATCGGAGCTCATACACTGGTAGGTCCTTGTGTGCAGATTTATACCCCTCATCATCCGGTGGATTATATAGAACGGCGTGAACCGAAGGAATATGCTTATCCGGTTACGATCGGTGAAGACTGCTGGATTGGTGGCGGCGTTGTTATCTGTCCCGGAGTGACGATTGGAGATCGTTGTATCATTGGAGCAGGAAGTGTAGTTACTAAAGATATACCGGCTGACAGTGTTGCCGTAGGTAATCCGGCACGGGTTCTAAAGAAAGTAAAATAACGGGGCAACCTATCGGGTTGTGAGAAATTAAAGAGGTGAAAAGGTGATTTATTATCTTTCCATCTCTTTTTGTGTATATTAGTGCAATCTTTTGAGAAAATACTTCAATTCTCTCTATAAAAAAAGAGGTTAATTTGCAACCGTTAATCTATTATTAATATATAAAGATGGAATGCAATGAGAAAAACACTACTTCTTTTTAAATCTTTCCTGATGAGCGTGTGTGCGTTCACACTGACCGCTCAGGCACAAAGTTTATCTGATGTAACTAATATCAATGTAGGCGAATGCTATATTTATGATTCATTTTTGTCGGCAGTTTGGGGGAATGAGTCCATGGCGCCCGGCAACGGAAGCACTGCGAATGATTATTGGGCTAAAAGTTGGATTACAGGGACCCGCAAGGTCTACAAGGGTTCAGAGGTGGCAAATATTGGCGGAACTGAACTTGAATATATAGTGAAACAAGTGCGTCCCGGAAATTATAATAACTCTATCGGCATGCTGAATATGAAAAATTTATATAGAGCCGATGCATCGGAGGCATTTAAAGAATCTCATATAACCAGTAGTTTAACTTTACCGGAACTACCCAGTGTCGGTAAGATAGCCCTGTTTCTGTTGAAACCTTATAAGTCGGGCGTATCAGATGGCATTGCACTCGATAAAAAAAATGCAGATGGTTCCTGGACAGAGGTGATACAGGTGAAACATCCTTCTGCAGACGGCTGGGTCTATCTGCATTATATTAATAAAGAAGCTATTATTTCTCAGGTTCCGGTGACGTATCGGATTCGTTCTTATTCATATAACTCAAGAACCGCAGAAGGGTATGGCCCTATTTTGGGAGGCCTGATTGTTCAGAAATATCTGGAGAATGACAATTATACCAAACCGCTTACCCGGCCTTATTATCCGTTAGGAAATAACTCATCTACTTTGTCGAATGCCAAAAAACTGGTAGACACTTATACGGAAGCTGAATGGCTGGGATTAGTTCCCACACAAGCCCCCCGTAGCTTGCAGCACAGTCCGGCTTCTGTTAATAGTACGGATTGGACATGGGATCCCGCCCGGCCGGACCAAATAACCTGTAAGGCTACCGGTACTGTGTTTCCAAACAGTAATTATACGGTTTTATATGCCAATGCGGAGGTTATGACCGGAAAGATCGTTAAAGTCCCGTATTATAAAACGTCCAAAGGCAACACCTATGTACAGGCTCAGATTGATTATGGAAAAACAGCCTTTATGACTAAGAACTTACCAATTCTGGGAGCAGCCTATCAACTGACAAAAGATGAAAAGTATGCCCGTTATGTAGCTTTGGCTTTGGACAAATGGGCAAATGCGGTTCCTGATTTCTTTATGACCGAAGGATGGAATAAAGACCGGATTGTGAATAAGAGTGACCTTTCGAAATATCCGAATGTACAACGTGCTTCGGATCATAACGGGTTGACTCATGAATTTCATGAGGGAGAATTATTATCGTTTGATCGTATTTATGAAAGCCAGGCATTGAAGGATCTTTCGGCAGAGAGAGGCTACGATGTACGTCGGCATGTTATTGATGATCTTTTCCTTAATATAGGGTTATGGGTGATTGACCAGCCGATGTCTACTCATCAATCTACCAATCTGGTGGGACATATTGGTGTACTGATTCAGGTGGCTGCTATTATTGAAGACGAAGCAATGAAAGAAAAAATCATTGATTTTGTCGATCGTTATTATACGTTGTGTATTGCAAACAACTTCAAGCGTGACGGTATGTATCCTGAGTCATTCTCTTACCACAGAGGATATGCCGATGAAAACTATGCAAACGTAAAACTACTGGAAGATTATTTCAGTATGTTTGAACCGGAAACTGACGCAATGCGCCGTATTGCTGCAAAATCTGTTACCCGTAAGGAGTTTACCCAACGCACTACGTTGGTTCATAAACAAGTTGGATTTCCGAATGGAGATATGGCTCCGTTTGATGATACTACTGCCGGATACAGTGATAAGCGAACTTCTACCAAATCTTATTTATTGCCGGCTTACTACCATGCCATGTTGGGAGCAGGTACGGGCGATCAGCAGATTCAATCGAATATCGGAGCAAATGATAAGGCCAATCATGTAGGCCATAGTGTGATGTCTATGACCCTTTATGCCAATGGAGAAGAGCAGATTGGTGACATCCGTTACTCCCGGCTTCCGGGACGCGATTATACAAATAGTGTGACGGCTCATAATCTGGTTGCTGTTGACGAAGAACTAACTCAATATTTCACTTCAGCCCGCCAGGTTCTTGGCAATAGTGGACATGTATTTACAAATGGTTACTTCACCTTGTTTGAACCGGGGATTGACGGGGTTGCTGCAACAGAGGTTTATAGTAAAACGATCCGTCCGGGAAAAGTAGAACGTTATCAGCGTATTCATGTTTTGAATACGATTGATCCGTCTCGTCCTTACCTGCTCGACTTATTTGTGGTTAAGGGAGGAACGAAGCACGATTACCTGTTACATGGCTCTACACAGTATGATCAAACGACTGAAACCAGCCTGTCTATGACGAAAATTAATAGCCAATACCCACTTTTGCCAACCGGAGTAACCTATAAAGATCCGGTAGTAGAAGCTGATAAAACAAACTGGTATGGTGCTTTTCGTGAAATGTCAAAAGCGCAATCTCCCGGAGAATGGAGTGTGACTTATGTGCAGGATGCTTCCAGAGGCGTTAAGATTTTTGCTGTGGATGATGCCCGGTCTACGGTATATCTGGGTAAGTCGCCTAATTCCTATCGTCGTGCTACCGGAACAACGATGTATGAATATTGGCGTCCGGTTTTGGTGGAACGCCGCACAGGAAACAGTGGCATGCGTAGTCTGTTTACCCATGTGATGGAGGCGTATAATGGTGGTTCTAAGATTGTTTCGGTAAAACAAGTTCCGTTAAATCAGAATAGTGAAGAATATGTGGGAGTGTCTGTCACCTTTACCGATGGCCGTGAAGACGTGATTCTTGTGAATCTGAACAATACGCTGATTACAGGTATTGATCCGGCAGAGAAAATATCGACAGCCGATGGACGTTATGCAATGGAAGGTAAGATAGCTGTTTTCTCAAAGAGTAAAGACGCAGAGAAGGCGAAGAGTATTTTGATTAACGGTTCCCGGTTGTCCGTGGGAGAAGAATCGGTAGAAATAGAGAACTACAAATATTCCGGAACTATCACCTCTACTGTACGCAAGGAAGACGGCGCTTCCTGCAATGCTTTTGTTACCGATGTTATGATTCCTGCCGGTGATGAGTTAAAAGGGCGCTGGATGTCGGTTAAATTTGGATCTTATAAAGTGATTAACCCACCTTCGGGTGCTGTGAAAACACAGGAAGATATGAACGAATTGTTTCAAATAGATCATGTAGAGCAGGTGGGTAGTCAAACTTATATTGTAACCGCCGAAGACCATTGCCTGAAGGTGGATGGTGAAATGGCTGAGGAGATAATGCGTCCGCAACGCCAGTTTACAGGGGCTACGACATTTACAATTTTAAAGAGCCAGTCCGGTCTGTTCGGAGGAGGTACGGGATTGTCTGCCGTGTCCGCCGAAAAGGATGTGCAAATCTATCCGAATCCGGTAAATGATATCCTGTATGTGCGTGCTGATCAGGAAATTAAGCGTGTTCTCATTTATTCACTAACCGGTTTTGCTGTGCGTGAACTTTTGTTTACCGGACAAACAGAAGTTACTGTTCGGGCAATGGATCTGGCAGAGGGCAACTATATTGTGACAATTGAGTTACAGGATGGTTCTGTTAAAAATGAACGGCTGATGATTGCCCGTTAACTTCTTAATTAATAAGTTGTTATAAGAGAGCCAAAAGTAGAATTCGCTATTATTAAAACGCAGATTAACACTAAGTTACGCAGATTTAATTTAATTTTTGCGTGACTTAGCGTTAATCTGCGTTTCTAAATTTATATATTAATAGCTTTCTCCGGTTTTTGACACCTTCTTGTTATTTATACTGTTTTTGAATAAGAGTAGTCGTATGTTATATGATTAAATCTTCTGCAAAACCTTGCATATGATTGTAAATCTTGCTAATATTGCATGTAGACTTCTCTGGTGAGTTGAATATAAACAGGCTCTTATAATCTATTTTTATCATATCATAGAACTATGACTAACCAAAATCTGATAGCGCAGTGCAATGAGGCAGTCATTCATTTTGCGAACGAATGTATAAAATGGCAGGAACAAATAGAAGTACTTTCTTCTACTATGGACGAATCTCTTGCAGTTCCATTGGGAAAGAAACTGTGTGCTTTGTCTGCATCCCGGGAAGAAATGGATATTTACCGCCGGATGTTTGCTGCCAACGAAGAGTGTGGTCCTATGAATGTCGGAGAGATATGCAGAAAATACATTAATGATTATAATAGTGATAAGAATCACAAAAAATATCATAATATGTATCGGAAAAAAGACGCTCGCGAAGTAAGAACACGAAGGTTGAATCAGATTCTGATAGCTCCGGATATAGAGACACCCGAACAAAAACGAGAGGCCTGGACTTTGTATAATTATTCGCCTTTATTTAGGTTGGTATTTACGCAAATACTGGATAATGCTGTTAAATATAGTATGCCGAATACTACTATCGATATGCAGATGGAAGTGCATGATGAATATAAACAGATTACTTTTTCTAATTTTGGCCCCCGGCTGGAAGAGGACGAAGCAAAGCGTGTTTTAGAACATGAATATCGTGGGATTAATGCTCAGTATTTGACAACTGAAGGACATGGATTGGGGTTGAGCATAGTGAAAGAAATAGCCGATTCGCAAGAGGTACAGGTCATAGTGGAAAGTGGTGAAGAAGCCAGCAACAGTTACGATAATGTACCTTATGAACTTTTTTCGATTATCTTAGTGTTCCCTCATCGTGATATCCCTGCTTCTGCTCCTGTATTTTTACAGGGTATTTCAGATAATACAGCGATAGGTATCTATCTTCATGAAATGAATCGTGTGATACGCACCTGTTATCGGAAATTATCGGATATCTGCAATTGGGCTACTTCTAACCGTCTGGAATTGCCCGAAGAGATGTTTTTTATATGTAATTGTATGCGGGTCTCCTATTTACATATGCAGGCATTGTTTTTTTATATTGATTATCTTCTGCTGCCACAAGACATGTGTGTGTATGGCAATCCGTTGGAAAAGACGGTTTCGCTGGATACAATTCTGAATAATATATGTGTGGCCTATCGGGATGAGATAGAATATGATAAAGACTTTTTGCCTTCTTTTTCTTTTCCGGCCAAAGAACTTCTTTTATATATCTATTTGAATGGCATTATATATCATTTACTGGAGCATCGTAAGGTGAAAGAAGAAAAGTTGGAAATGAATATTGATATTGAAACAAGTTCTGTTGTTTTCCGGGCGAAAAGTGGCTTTAATGATTTAGGAAGGAATGAAAAGCCCGTTTCTCTGGCAGAAATGGAACATCTGGACTGTCATAGATGGGGCTTTTATAATTCCATTTTGCAAAACACAACAAGCGGATTTACATCAGTTATTAATAAAACAGTAATCTTGTATATAAAATAGATATGAAAAATTTCTTAAAGGAGGTTCTGAAAACAACGCTTAGCACTTATTTTGCATCTGTTGTCACAGGTGTAGGTGGTGTGTCATCTTTGATTGCATTATTTCATGATGTATCAGGACATTATGTTATCTATTTATGTGCTCTATTGCTGTTTCTTAGTTGGTACTGCTTTTATCTGTCAAAGCAGAATAAGGCAAATGCAAAGCGGGAGGAAAGTAATATTAAGGTAACGAAATGTTCTTCTGTGACTTCCTTAAAAGAGAGAACATTTAATATCCTTGCTATTGATGACCAATATAAAACGCGGCAGTATTTGAAAGAAAGTTTTCAGAGCGAATGCCTCACAGTGATAGAAGCTATTCCTACCCCTTTGTTTGCTGAGGGATTTGATATTATTATATCCGATTTGATAGGTGCCGGTCCCGGTAAAAAAGAGAATGCAACGCAAATATTACAGGGAATAAGAAAACGTTATCCTTATAAATATCTGATAATAATGTCGTCTGAACCGTTGCTTCTTGTAGAAGTTGCACAGTGGGCGGATACAACTATAACAAAGACTGAGACGGACAGTTTGTATGAGAAGCTTTCAGTTGCATTGCTAAAAGCAAAGGAAGAGTTATCCAATCCCAAAAAGCGTTGGGAGAATCTAAAGGTACAGGGAGCGATTTTGCAGGACTCCTATAATAAAGAAGAGGAATATAGTTTATTTCTTGCTTCGCATCACCCTTCTACCCTAATTAAATGATACCATCATTGAAACGCAAATGATCGCAGATTTTCGCAGATTAAATGGCTGCGCTATACATAAGCTATGATACTCTTTGCGTGAATCTGCGAGTTTCTGCGTTTCAACAATTAAAACTCCGTGTAACTCTGTGAAACTCTGTGGTGAGTCTTACCTTACTTTTTTCTTTCTTCCTCTACTCTCTTTTTCCATCTCTGGAACGATTTCATGAGGGCATCTTCGTGTTTGTCTTCAATGTGATATTTATCCATAAATAATAGCAGTGATTTTTTATACATGATTCCGTTCCGGAATTTATTTTTCAGCATGATACTGTGTAACTCAGTTTTCAGCATTGTTTCTATTTCCTCTTCGATGATGATGACACTGTTGTGCCCCAGGTAATTGTATGTTTCGGGTTCTTTCCCGTATCTTGGGGCGGGTATTATGAGAGTCAGATTTCCGGTTTCCCGCCATGATACGTCTCGTGGACGTTTAACTGTGAGGTTTTTGATAACATGATACAAGTTTTCGATACTTTTTAACCTGATAGCATTGAGCTCCGTGACTACGCTGTTTTGATAGCGTACATACATGTAAGCCGCCAGATAGGGCTTTACATAGATGGTTGTTTTGACCATTCTGATTAGATTTTTATGTAACAATTCTTTTATCTTCATGGCCGTCTTCGACGGTTGAATTCAGTGCCATTGTGTTGAGAAAAAATCAACACTTTTTGGAGCTTCTTGGCACTTCTGTAAGAAGTTGTATATCAAATGGTTACAAGGTCTATTTCTTCCTCGTAGAGAAATATTGTTTTTCTCTACGAGGAACGGAGCTTTTCTCTACGAGGAATCGATCGAATCTCGTAGAGAAATGTGTGCTTTCATAAAATCCAAACTACAAAAGTAAAATAAAATCTATTTCATATATTTTCTTGTTTTTGATTGGTTTAGTTGTTTTGTAATAAAATATGGGTGTGTGGTTGCGTGTTGGTTTATATCGTACATATGTATGAACGAATGTTGGTAAATGAGATGGTTTTCCTCGTTTAATCTATTAACTAAATTTAAATAAGAAGATTTGAAATGGGAGTGAACTCATTTTGCAGGGAAAGTATAATTTCTACTTATACTTATTGTCAGAAAAATGCGAGTATTTGGAGTGTTTTTCGGAATATTATTATCAATACAAAGTAAGAGTGAAATAGGGATTCTTAATTGTTGATTAATAGTAGTTTGATATTATTCTTTTATTTGAATAGTGTTTCAATAAACGTTCGTTTATTGGCACAAAAATATGTCCTTTTTTTTAATGTACAAAATATTTTTCAATAAAAATGATCAGATCATATCTTAACTAGAATATATCTTATTGATTCATAGTAAATTGAGTGTATATATATAAGAATAATTAGTTTATTATTAATTTAACCTGAATAGGAATAAAGGTCTTTCTAAAATAGTGTGCCAATAAACGAACGTCTATTGAAACACTATTTGGTGTTAAATGTCTTGTTTATAGTTTTTTATGTGCTAATAGATATAAAATAGTGCATAATACATATCTCCCCTCTTTATGTTTTGTCTCCTGTGATAGGGAAACTATTGAGGGCTAGTGTATTTTAAGAATTGATAATCCATTTTATACACGCTTGACCGGAAGGAGTTTTATTACCCCGGTGTCCCCAAAGAATATCCAATTGTGAACAAATCCACAGACATCTGTTGGTATCCACTTCGTGTCACCTATAGCCGTGAGTTACAGTTGAAAGAGGTGCTTGATGCCGAGCGTATAGAGAATTTCATTCCGATGCATTATGAGTACGTGAAGCAAGGAGAACGTAAGATACGAAAATTGGTTCCTGTTGTACATAACCTTGTGTTTGTTCATAGTTCCTTTGTTTGTATTGATCGTGTCAAACGGTCTCTTGGTTCTTCTTTATCTGTACGCTATATCATTGACCGTGAGACGAATCGTCCACTTATTGTTCCGGATTCGCAGATGCGAAGTTTTATTGCAGTTTCAGGTAATTACGATGAACAGATTGTTTACCTTGATCCAGCCCTTACCTCTTTACGGAAAGGAGATCGTGTACGTATTGTCGGTGGTGTTTTCGAAGGGGTGGAAGGAGTTGTTATCCGTGTAAAAGGCGATCGCCGTGTCTCTGTTTGTATCAAAGGCATTATGGCTGTGGCCACTGCATATATTCATCCTTCTTTGATAGAACTGATCCCCGATACTATTTGTGAATAAAAGAAAATGATTAGTTCCGTATTTTTTTATCAATAGTCAACTGTAAATCGCTAAACTGTAAATCTATCTATATGTTGTCTTTTCAATCACAAGTTGATACTTTGTGCCGTATAACCCGTGATCTTCTTAATCTGGGTTTTGATGGGACTCCTCTTTATTCCAATGAATTTTGTGCACTCAATACAGAAGTCTACCGTCAGGCTGAGGCTCTTTTTGTATTGCGGGGTTCTAATATTGAAGAGGAAGCACAGCGTTGTTATGTTTTATTGACTGCTTATCATGCTACTATTTATGATCATGGTAATAAAAATTTAAAAATCCAGTCCTTGCTTGATCGTAGTTGGCAATTGTTCGAACAGCTCCCTGCTTCCTTACTGAAGTGCCAGCTTTTAGTGGCCTGTTATAGTGAAGTTTTTGATGAGGATTTAGCTCAGGAAGCACGTGCAATTATGAATAGTTGGACTGGACGTGAATGGACTAAAGCGGAATGTGAAGTTTCCGATTATTTGGATAGTCTGGAAACCAATCCCTGGCCTGATTGGGAGATTGTAGAGTGAGTCATATTGTAATTTACGGAATTGTTTTAATAGCTGTTTTATGAGAATGAGATTTCTGAATAATTGTTTGCTGTGTCTGTTGGCGCTTTTTGTCTCCTGTTCTGCTCCCAAAGAGGTGCTTTATTTACAGGATATTACTTCTTTGAAAGAAGAAACTATCGATAAAAACTATGAGGTAATCATTCATAAGGATGATTTATTGGCTATTTTGGTGAACAGTAAAGATATGGAATTGGCGTTGCCGTTTAATATGCCTGTAGTTACTTATCAGATAGGAACTCAGACTACGGCTCAGCAAAAGTTATTAGGGTATCTGGTTGATCAGAATGGAGATATCGATTTTCCCATTTTAGGCAGACTTCATGTAGAGGGCCTAACCCGTATGCAGGTGACGGAATTGATAAAACAGAAATTGATGGAGGAGGATCTGATAAAGGATCCTATCGTCACTGTACAGTTTTTGAATTTTAAAGTTTCTGTGATGGGAGAGGTTGCCCGTCCGGGCACATTTGATATCTCCGGTGACCGTATTACTTTATTGGAAGCTTTGAGTATGGCGGGTGATTTGACCATTTATGGTCGTCGCGACCGTGTAGCCGTTATCCGTGAAAAAGACGGTAAACGTCGTATTTTGTATCACGACCTTCGTTCTTCCGATATTTTTCAGTCTCCCTGTTACTATCTGCAGCAGAATGATATTGTGTATGTAGAACCCAATAAAGCCAAGACCGGCCAGAGCCGTATCAACTCCAATAATTCTGTGAGCGTTTGGCTGTCTGCCGTTTCGGTATTGGCTTCCATCGCTTCTTTAATGGTAACCATGTTTAAATAATCCGGATATAAAAAGAATAATGAATACTGAATACAAAAACAATGATGTCCGCAGGCAGGAGTCAGAAATTAATATCAGCGATATCTTCCATCTTGTATTGGCTAACTGGCACTGGTTTGCACTGTCTGTTTTGGTTTGTGGCGGGATAGCTTTCTTTTATTTAAAGTCTTCTTCCAAAGTATACAGTCGTAAAGCATCCGTTCTTATCCGCGATGATTCCAAAGGTGGTGGTATGAGTGAATCAGCAGCTTTTTCCGATTTGTCTCTTTTCGGTGGTAAACGCAATGTGGATAATGAAGTGCTTGTTTTCCAATCCCGTCATTTGATGGAAGAGGTTGCTCGCCGTTTGCATTTGGATATGAGTTATAAAGTGAAGAATGGCCTGCGTAATAATGAGCTTTACACCCATGCTCCGGTAACGGTTTCTTTTCCTGAGGTGGAGGAGCGTCAGGTTATAAAAGTAGTGGTTACCCCTCTCGATTCCGTTACGGTACGTCTTTCCGACTTTTCTTTGGTTGTAAGCGGTGAGGGAGTCCATTCGGAAGAGGTTTTGGATGTACATCTGAATGATACGGTTTCTACTCCGATCGGTCCGATGGTTATCACTCCTACATTATATTATACGGAGGTCTTTTATGGTAAGCCCGTAAATGTAGTCAAATCCAATTTGGAAAGTGTCATCGAAGGATATCGTACCAGATTGAAGGTTTCTCTTGCCAGCAAGACGGCTACCATTATCAACCTGGTTTTGGATGATGTATCCACTGCCCGCGCAGAAGATATTCTGAACATGCTTATTGCCGTCTATAATGAGGATGTGATCAATGACAAGAACCAGATAGCTGTAAATACCTCCAAATTCATTAATGAACGTCTGATTATCATCGAACGTGAATTGGGTAGCGTGGATGCCAATATTGAAAGCTTTAAGCGCGAAAATCAACTGACGGATATTACTTCCGAAACTGGTATGTACCTTGCCAATACGAGCCGTTACCAGCAGGAAGGTCTCAGTCTGGAGAATCAGTTGAGTATTGCCAGATATATTAAGGAGTATTTGACTGATCCTCAAAAGAATTCAGATTTGATTCCTGCCAATACCGGAATTTCAGATAACAGTGTTGAGGCTCAGATTAAGGAATATAATGATATTCTCTTGAAACGTGACAAACTGGTGGTAGGCAGTAATAGTAAGAATCCGATTGTGATGGATCTGAACAACTCTCTGAGTGCAATGAAGCAGACGATTATCCGTTCGGTGGATAATCTGATTGTCGGTCTGAATATCCAGTTGAAGAATATCCGTGAACAGGAAGAGCAGACCACGAAGCGAATTGAGGCCGTTCCTGCCCAGCAGAAATATGTACTTACGGTAGAGCGTCAGCAGAAGATCAAGGAGGAGCTTTATCTTTACTTGTTGAATAAGCGTGAGGAGAATGCCTTGACACAAGCTATTACGGAGAGTAATGCCCGTATTATAGATGCTGCTTCTGGTAGCAGTACTCCGGTAGCACCTAAAACAATGATTATTTTCTTGGTTTCCATTGTTTTAGGTTTAGGTATTCCCATGGGTGTATTTTGGTTGTTGAATGTGATGGATACTAAAGTCCGTACCCGTAAGGAGTTGGATGGAGTACTTACCATTCCTTTCTTGGGTAATATTCCCCGGCATGGCAATAAAAAGGGAGGAGATTCTGATGGCATTGTTGTCCGTGAAAACAGTCGTGATTCTGTATCTGAGGCTTTCCGTATCATCCGTACGAATATGGATTTTATGCGTGTAAAGTCTGATAAGTTGCAGGTTGTTATGTTTACTTCTGCCAATCCGGGTGCAGGGAAGACGTTTGTGTCAGGTAACCTTGCTATGAGTATTGCCCAAACGAACAAGAGAGTTGTTTTGGTTGACGTTGATATCCGTAAAGGTACATTGAGTGGTATCTTCTCAAATACCTCCAACCGTATGGGACTGACACATTATCTTTCGGGAAGTACGGATAAGGTGGACGATATTGTAGGTAGGAGTGAAGAGTATGATAAATTGGATATCATTTTCTCTGGTCCTGTACCTCCCAATCCAGCCGAATTGTTGTTGAGTGAACGTTTTGACCGTCTGATAACGGAACTTCGTAAACGTTATGATTATATCATTGTGGATAATGTTCCTGCGGGTATGGTGGCCGATGCTTCTATTGTCAATCGTGTAGCCGATCTTACCATTTTCGTAGTCCGTTCAGGTGTGATGGATCGTCGTCAGCTACCGGAATTGGAGAACATGTACCGCCAGGAGCAGCTTCGTAATATGGCTGTAGTATTGAATGGCGTTCCTTCAGGCCATAAGGGGTATGGTTATGGTTACGGTTATGGCTACGGTTATGGCTACGGTTATGGAAACGAAGGTCATAGTCACAAACATGGAAAAAAACGCAAAAGCTTTGAGAATCTTTTCTCCTATTTTTTGAAACGTTCGTAAGAACTGGACGTTTGCACCTTTCGTACTTACTCTATTTAGTTTGCTTGTACCTCTTTCATCTTTTTATCAAGGCTTTTATTTATCGTAGATACAAGGAGATTTTGGCTGGTACGATTCTTATGAGTTATAAATACGGTTCATTTTATAAGATTGACCTACAAAAACTTGTGTCCATATTTAAAGGACGGAGATTCTATCAAAATGTACCTTGTATTTGGTTAGTTAAATGTAATATTTGGATTATTAATATTATACGTTGTTTGTGAATCTCTATTTAGTATATAATGTAAAAGAAATATTGATGTTTGCATTATGTTTGGTGATTTGAGGATGTTGTGTTTGTACATTCTATGATTACATAGGATGGGAGTACTATAAGAACGGGCAGGATATGATGGTTATGGTACGTCTTTCGTTTTGGTGATGTGCTGCCCTATAACAGTATTCTTTTAGTTACTTTCAGCACTTCAATGTTTTTTTTATTTACAAGTAGGAACTTATATACCTGTCTTGTAACTTTTTTGCAGGTTTTGCTATGATGAAGTTCCTTAAATGCTCTAAAGGGCATTTAAGGCTTTGTTTGGTGATTCAGAAAAAATAAGATAAAAGTATATAGAAATAAATAATGTCAGATAACACTTCAAATAATAAACGAATAGCAGTAAATACTATTCTGTTGTATATACGAATGCTTTTCGTAATGGTAATATCACTCTATACATCGAGGGTGATATTACAGATTTTGGGAGCTGATGATTTTGGAATCTATAATGTTGTTGGGGGTGTTGTTGTTTTGTTTTCGTTCTTGACGAACGCAATGACATCTTCTACTCAGCGATTCCTCAATTATAATCTTGGTTTGAAAGACGAGGGGAAAGTGTCTCATATATTTAATATATCTATACTAACCCACTTAACTATTTTTCTATTAGTACTTTTTTTGTCAGAAACTATAGGATTATGGTTTGTTAAAACTCAACTTAATATTCCTGTAGATAGAGAGAATGCCGCAATGTGGGCTTATCAGATGTCTGTAATTACAACTTTGATAAATATCATGTTGATTCCGTATAGAGCCTCTATTATTGCTGCAGAGAAGATGTCTATTTTTACCTACGTGTCAGTTTTGGAAGTCGTATTGAGACTAGGTGTTGTACTTATACTGTCGTCCTTAGCACAGGATAGCCTTGTCTTGTACTCAATTCTTCTTATGCTTGTCACATTGTTAACGTTCTTTATTTATCACATTGAATGTCGAATGAAACTATCTTTTACAAAGTTTTATTTTGTATGGGATAAGAAGCAATACAAGGAAATGATGTCTTTCTCTGTATGGTACCTATTTGGTGGTATGGCTATGGTAGGTGCAAATCAGGGAACAAATATACTCATTAATATTTTCTTTAATGTGATAGTAAATGCAGCTGTAGGTGTAGCAAATCAGGTCCGAAGTGCAGTCTTTGGGTTTGTATCAAGTTTTCAAATGGCATTCAATCCTCAGATAGTAAAATTATACGCTTTAAAAGAAAAAGATCAACTATTATTATTAATATACAGGTCGTCAAAGTTTTCGTATTATTTGCTATTTATTATCTCGTTTCCTATAGTATTGTTCTGTAAGGAGATCCTTTCTATTTGGTTAGTAAATGTTCCTGATTATGCTGTGGCCATTACACAACTTGTTATTATCACATCTTTCACAGAGGCATTATCAGTACCTTTATGGACGGCTATTGGAGCAACAGGAAAAGTTCAGAAGTATCAACTATTAGTTAGTTTAATTATATTCTTAAATGTACCTCTTGCATATGTGGCATTTAAATTAGGAATGTCTCCTATAGCGGCATTTGTAATTAATTTTATAGTGAGTGTTTTTGCCTATTTATATAGGCTACTTTATATTAAGAAATATGTTCCGTATCATTTGGGTGACTATCTTAAGAAAGTGGTACTCCCATGTGTTATTGTTACTATTTTGTCATTTCCAATACCATATGTTTTCAGAGGATATACTGTTTCTATTATCTCTACAATTCTTCTTTTAATTCTAACTGTTGTAGT
Organism: Bacteroides mucinivorans; assembly: GCF_034654355.2. Taxonomy (NCBI): domain Bacteria; kingdom Pseudomonadati; phylum Bacteroidota; class Bacteroidia; order Bacteroidales; family Bacteroidaceae; genus Bacteroides; species Bacteroides mucinivorans. Next base: position 999,337 of record NZ_CP178179.1, read on the forward strand.
TACTGGTATTGTAATTCTCCTTATTGGTTTGGATATGAACGAAAAACAATTTTTAATATCGAAAATAAAGAAAGTGATCAAAAAAAAATAATATGAAAACTATCATGCTCGTCTTTGGTACTCGTCCCGAAGCTATCAAAATGTGTCCTCTTGTAAAAGAATTCCAGAAGCATACAAAGGATTTTAAGACAGTGGTGTGTGTAACCGGGCAACATCGCGAAATGCTCGACCAAGTACTCCAAATCTTCGATGTGAAGCCCGATTATGACCTCAATATCATGAAGCAAGGTCAGGACCTCACCGATGTAACTGCAGGAGTCCTTACCGGTCTGCGTGACGTGTTCAAAGAGTGCCGACCTGATGTAGTGCTTGTTCATGGTGACACTACCACCTCTACCGCAGGAGCTCTTGCTGCATTCTACGCACAGATTCCTGTAGGTCACGTAGAAGCAGGCCTCCGCACCCACAACGTCTACAGTCCATGGCCAGAGGAAGTGAATCGTCAGATCACCAGTCGTATCGCTACTTACAACTTCTCTCCAACTCCACTTTCAGAGAAGAATCTTCTCGAAGAGAAGGTACATGGCAACATTTACGTTACTGGTAATACTGTCATCGATGCTCTTTATATGGTGGTCGATAAACTCAAGACCGATGCTATCCTTGCACAGGAGCAGGACAACGTACTCGCTCAGGCAGGTTATGCTGTAACTCGCCTTGCTGGTGGTCGTAAGCTTGTACTCATTACCGGTCACCGTCGTGAGAACTTTGGCGATGGATTCATCCGTATGGTAACCGCTATGAAGGATCTTTCAGAGAAGTATTCTAAGGTGGATTTCGTTTACCCAATGCATCTCAATCCTAACGTGCGCAAGCCGATCCACGAGGTGTTTGGGGAAAACCTCATCCGCCCTAACTTCTTCTTCATAGAGCCCCTCCAGTACCTCGAGTTCGTACACCTCATGAGCAAAGCCACCATCGTCCTCACCGACTCAGGCGGTATTCAGGAAGAAGCTCCAGGCCTTGGCAAACCGGTGCTCGTAATGCGTGATACAACAGAACGCCCAGAGGCTCTTACATCTGGTACTGTTCGTCTTGTAGGAACCGATTACGACAAGATCATGAGAGAAGTTAGCACATTGCTTGAGGATGAAGTTGCTTATGAGAAAATGAGTAAGGCTGTTAATCCATATGGTGATGGTTTGGCTTGTGGTAGAATTGTAGAAGTATTGAAATAATTTTCTTTATATATCATATGAAATCTCTGTGCAAATATATATTGCCGATTTGTACTCTAATTGCTCTATATCTCTATGAAAAGAGTACTTTAGCCAATGTTGCAATTACATCAGTATTCTATGGTGAAGAAGAAGTAATTTCGTCCACTATTATCTTTATACTATTTGTATTGATGAGTATTAGCACTTTTTTTATGAGAGGGATTATGGTAGTATCTGAAGAAGGAAGAAGACTAAAGAATTCATTAGTTGCATTTCTGGTATATGTATATATATTGTCGGTATCTGTTTCTTTATTTGTACCATTTCAATCAAGAATTCTATACTTTGCCATAGGGTTACCTCTACTTTCATTCATGGTAGTTCAGAGGTTTCTTAGAGTTCATAGGTCAATAAATATTTTGCATGGGATAGTATTATTATTTTTCTTACTAAGTTATCAATACCTAATTAATTACAACATTGTCCATGCTGCAGCGTCGGATACTAGTTCAAATAATTCATCCTATTTTTTGTTGTATCTCTTACCTTTTTTGTTATGTATTGAAAAAAAATATTTGAAATGGATACTTATCTCTATAGTAGTTGTTGCAGTACTTTCTTCATTCAAAAGAGGTGGGACTATTACAGTATTTGCTTCTCTTTTAGTCTATTATTATGTAAATAACATCAAACTTACTGGTGGCTCTTCAAAGATGCTATATCTGCTACTATTATTGTTTGTAGTATTTTTAGTGGTATCTTTTCTTAATTCAACGGATAATTTAATAATTGAACATTTGTCAGAGCGTTTTATAAATATCAAAGATGATAATGGAAGTGGTCGATCTGAAGCTATTAGTGAAGCATTGTTACGATTTACAAATTCAGATGTGGTTAGTATGCTGTTTGGGCATGGATGGAATATGGTTGAGCAAACCTCAAAGTTCGGTATTTCTGCTCATAACGATTTTGTCGAATGTTTGTATGACTTTGGCATTATTGGTTTTATATTACTATTAAGAGTTCTATTTATGGCATATAGATATTTGAAATCATTAATTGCAAACCATAGTATGTATGCAGCTCCTTTTGCAGCAAGTTGCACCATCTTTATGCTTAATACGATGGTGTCTCATATATTAATATATCCATATTATCTTTTACTGTTTATGGCATTTATTTCTTTTGTAGTTTATTCATCATCAAATACTTAATGTGTATGAAAATAGGAATTCTAACATACCATTGGGTTGCAAATTTTGGTGCAAATTTGCAGACCTTGTCGACCTATAAATATGTGGAAAATGCTGGTCATACTCCCATAATCATAAACTGGATTCCAGATGATTTAATGAAGGTTTATGAAAGAAAGGTAAGTAAAGAACAATTATGTATTCATCAGCAATTCGCTATTTCAAACTACCATAATATAACAGATGTATGTAAAGATAAATATGATATTGCACGAGTTGTTGACGAGAAACAGATAGATATTGTTATCATTGGAAGTGATGCTGTTTTTTCTTATACTCCAATTTTAGAAAGAATTCGCATATGTAGAAGAGGGCTTTGGTACTTCAAACCGATATCTGATTTCGACTGTCCTAATCCTTTTTGGGGGGACTTCTATCCGTTATTAAAACGAAAGGTGAAGCTTGTTGCAATGTCGGCATCCGCTCAAAATACGAATTATAAGAAAATTATCTTGGGCTTTGAGAAGAAACGTTTTGTAAAAGCTTTGGAGCAATTCTCTTATGTTTCTGTTCGTGATATTTGGACAAAACAGATGGTCTCTTACTTAATAGGTAAGGACATTGATGTACCTATCACACCAGACCCAGTATTTGCTTTTGAGAACAATGTAAGTCCAAATAATCGAAATATCGTTCAAAAATACCTAGGCATAACTAATAAGTATGCAATTCTTTCTGTTACAAGTTCTGTTAAGGAAGAAGCATGGATAAAAGGCTTGGAGAAACATTTTTCTGAGATTGGTATTACTCTCATTGGGTTACCTCAAACAACCATGCAATTTAAAAACGTCCTTGAGTATAATATGCCATTTCCTATTGATCCATTAGACTGGTATCTGTTTATAAAGAATTCGGTTGGATATATTGGAGAATTAATGCATCCAATTTTGGTGTCTTTGCACAACGCAGTTCCTATTTTTGCTCTTGATTTGTATGGATTTAGAAAGAATGGAAGACTTATTACAGAGTCAAGCAAGACATACCAGATAGTTAAGCGATTCGGATTGTTAGATAATTATTATAGTGTAAAAGACAATAAAGAGTTACCTAAGCCAGCCTATGTTGTAGAGTGTATTGCTGGTTTTGACAAGATAAAATGTCAAAGAAATGCATCAATAATGTATAATAGGTATCTTGATATGATGGATACAATATTTAATAGTAAATGAAACGAATTTTGTTTATAGCTCCAGAGTCATTCCCTGTTATGTCATCCGAGTCTATTTGTAATTCTAAGGTGGCGCATGTCCTTGCTTCTGCTGGTTACAAAGTAGATGTCTATACATGTGACGATCGTGATACCTATCCAGAGGATAATTTAATTGACGCTTATCTGAGAAGTCATAAGAATTTAAGAATTTTTCCTGTGAGAAATTCCAAGGTACTACTCTCAAGAGCTAATAGCTTTAAAAGTAATTTTAAGAATCTTCTATTTAATTTAGGGATTTTGCTAAAGACTGGATTCTGGTACAATGGTATATCTATTCCATATAGTATTTATAAATCTATAGAAGATAATGTTCGTAAAGAAAGAGGCTTTTATTATGACCTTATGATAACACGAGCAACATATTGTGATTTGGCAGCTATTTTATTAAAGCGTAAGTACGACATCATATGGAATGCTAATTGGAACGATCCATTTCCTGACAAAAAGTTCCCAAAACCATACGGTAGAGGTTGTAATACAAAGTTACCATTTTTTGAGGACAGGATCTTTAAGGCAGTTCAGGAAATGGTTGATATTCATACTTTCCCAAGTGAGAGGTTGCGTAAATATCAACTAAAATGTTTCCCATTGGTGAAGACTGATAAGACCATGGTAATACCTCATATGGCCTATTCTGAGTTGTTGCCAATTATCCAGAAGCCTAAGTTGGATTCATCCGTCTTGCAACTTGTTCATTGTGGCAGTGTTGGAAAACCTAGAGATCCACGCCTTTTCTTGGAGGCTCTTTCTCGTGTATTAATTAAAAGAACATTTGACAGAGGGCAGATTCACTGCTCTTTTGTAGGACGATATGATGAGAATTTGGATCAAATTATTAATCACTTTGGGCTTGAGGATGTAGTAAGTTTGATTCCACCTATGAGTTACTCTGATAGTCTCAGTTACATATCACAATGTGATGTCTCTTTAATTATTGAAGCCCAGTGTGAAGAAGGTATTTATTTGCCCACCAAATTTGTAGATGCGATGCAAACTCATAAACCTGTATTCTGTGTAAGTCCATCTAGTGGTACGTTGCGGGATATGGTATCTTTGTATAATGTAGGTTATTATTCTGATAACACATCTATTGTTTCAATAGAAGAAGGTATAGAACAGATGTTGCTGGACTTTAAAAATAATAATCTTCCTACTGTTGATAGTAATGTGGCATCTGAGTTCTTTGAAAATTCAATAATAAACAAATTTAGAAGTATTATTTAGTATGTTTATTTCTATTGTAACTGTTGTGTTTAATGGAGAAAAGACGATTGAACGTACTTTGCAGTCTATTTTGAACCAGCAGTTTGACGATTACGAATATATAATACAAGATGGTTGCTCTAGTGATAATACAGTAGGTATTGTAAAATCGTATGAGAAAAAATTCAATGGAAAGTTACGTATATATTCAGAAAAGGATAAAGGAATATATGACGCGATGAATCGGGGAATTCAAAAAGCTAATGGTGATTATGTTTGGTTGGTAAATTCTGATGATTATATTACGGGCAGTGCATTGCAGGATTTGTATAACTTTTGCAAATCTATTGAATTTAAAAAGTGTATTATTTCTGCCAGAATGAATATAGTTGATGCTAATAGTGGTTCTGTAATAAGTAGTCCTCTTGGTAGTTCATTTGAGATATACGAAAAAGCATGTAAGAAATTAAAGATGGGCATTTGCCACCCAGCGACAGTGGTGCCTAAAGCGATTTATGACACTCTGGGCTTGTACGATGATAGATATTATATTTCTGCTGACGTAGATTTCTGTTTAAGAACTTTTGAAAATAATGTTCCTGTTGTGTTTCCTGATATCATATTGACAAATATGACTAACGGTGGTATTTCCAATCAATTCCCTTTTAAAAAGAATATGCACGATTGCTTGTTAAGAGCAGTAAAATTCAGCAAATCACCCATAAGTAAACTAAAGTTTATTTCTTATTATTTTGTTAGGCTTGTCGCATTAAAGACAATTAGCAAGATTCATTAATTGTGAACCTTCAAGCATCCAACAAGAATGCGATATTTACATTCAATTATTAGTTGCAGGGACTTGATTCCCTTGTTAGTATTTCTTTTTTCTTGTTCTGCACAAGCTAAGACGATCATTGTTAGTAATAATGCAAAACTAGAAGACCAATTTGTCTTTACCAAGAGTAAGTATGTTATTTCTGATTCTATCAATCTAAATGGGCAAATAATTGATATTCCTGTTAATTCGAGCTTGATTTTTAAAGGGAAGGGTTGCCTATTAAATGGTACAATCTCAGGTAACCTCACAGCTGTAATTGCGCAAAGGAAATGTATTTTTCAAAATATTAAAATCCAAGGTTCTTGGTGTCATAAATTTGTATATGGTGATTGGGTTGGTCTCAAAGAAAAAAACGTTGATAATCTACAAGAGTTTAGAGCACTTACTGCATTATGCAAAGGCCCAAAACTTACACATCTTTACATTGGGAGTGGTACGTTTGCTACTTCTGCGGTTGATGGATCTGCGCCGATCGTTCTTCCTTCCAACACGTATTGGCATAATGATGCTACTATCCAATTGTTACCTTGTAACTTTTCAAAATACAGCCTAGTCTTGGTTAGTAAAGTTAATAATGTCAAAATTGATGGTGGCATTTTCCTTGGTGATATTGAAGGACATAAAAGTGATATTGGCGAATGGGGACATGGTATCAAACTTGGTGGCGCTACTAATGTAACATTAAAAAATATCACTTGCTTAAAATTTTGGGGAGACGGTATTGATATAATTGAAGGAATAGATGCTAGTGGCGAGGCCACTATTAATTGTGATAAGATAGTAATTGATCATGTGAAATGTCTCTATAATAGAAGGCAAGGATTGAGTCTTGAAGCCGGCTCTAATATAAAAATACGAAATAGTGAATTTGCATATACTGGTTCTATTTCATATACCGCTCCAAGTTCGGGATTAGTTATTGAACCCTGGTGTAATAACAGAGATAAAATATGGAATGTTGTAATTGATAAATGTAATATACATGATAATAAAGGGAGTGATATTGTATGTCTTCCCAATTGGCTTAAAAAGGATAATTATTATAAACTGGTTAATAATATAGTTGTTTCCAATAGTGCTGTTGGTAGAATGCGTATTTTTAATACTAGCAGAATCACTATTCAGAAAACAAATATTTCATTTTTAAATGTGCATCATACTAAGGATATTATTGTAGAGAAGTCTCATGTTGGTAAGTTTCAAAACGATGGAGCTGTCGAGGGGTTGAAATTTTTCAATTGTTCTGGTGATGCCAAGTCAAAAAGTTTTTCCATGTTATTACCAATTTGTGGTGCTGTTTCTACAATAGTCACCTTTGGTTTTTACAGATACTATAGTCATACTGCATGAAATCAATAGGAATTATAACAATTCATAAAATAAATAATTATGGTTCAGTGCTTCAAGCATATGCACTGCAGAATGTGTGCGAGGAGATGGGGTATCATGTGGAGATCATTGATTATGATTTCCCTAATGCTTATCACCAAAATAATCCATATTCTTCAGTAAGTGATTCTCAGCCTAACGAACCCAAATGGATTAAAGTGTTTTTTGCTAAAGCATTAATGCGCCAGCACAGGGGGATTACATCATTTGTACAGAATCATCAAAACTTGTCTTCGATGGTCTTTTCTTCCCCCGAGTCATTAAAACAAAACAGTCCTTTATATGATATATATATTACAGGCAGTGATCAACTTTGGAGTCCTCGTCACTGTAATGGAGATCCTGCATTTATGCTTCATTTTGCTCCAGATAATTCCTTGAAAATATCATATGCTGCTAGTATCGGTTCTAATGAGATTCCTTCAGAACTACAGTCTCTGTATAAAGAACTTTTAAACAGGTATAAACATATATCTGTTCGTGAAAATTCAGGTGCTGCTCTCATCAACAAGTTAACAGGTAAGGATGTCACTGTAGTCTTAGATCCAACCTTACTTCTTAATAATAAAGAATGGAATCAGATAGCTGCTCCAGAACGACAGTTCAAGAAGAAATACATACTTTGCTACTTCCTCAATTATACATTCAATGCTTTTCCCTACGTGGATAAGTTAGCAGCTTATATGCAGAAACAGACAGGATATGAGATAGTGAGAGTGGCACGTCCACCTCATCATATGTTCATGCCTCACACACATTATAGAGTTGGTGCTTCTCCTGAAGAATTCCTTGCTCTGGTTCGTGATGCAGAAATGATACTCACTACCTCGTTCCATGGAACAGCCTTTGCTGTAAATTATGGCAAACCCGTGTTTACTGTTGTAAAGGATAGAAATGCCAGTGATAGTCGCCAGATGAGTTTAATGCAGAATTTGGGATTAGAGGACCAAGTACTTTCTATTGTTGACGAGTTCCCTGATAAGTCTCGTTTTACTTATAATGTGAATGATGAGCAGAAACGATTGGAGACTCTTCGCCAGAATTCCAAGCAATACCTTATTAACGCGCTAAAAGATGAGTAAGATAGAACTTTGTAAATTTGACGTTTGTACCCAATGTTATGCTTGTCAGACGACATGCCCTAAGGGATGCATTTCAATGGTTTCCGCAAAGGACGGTTTTGTAGTTCCAGAAATCGATAGAAATAACTGTGTCGAGTGTGGTGCATGTATGAAGGCATGTCATAGGATCACGCCACGGTTTACGTACCAGAAACCTATCAAGACATACGCTTGTTGGACAAAGAATTTAACAGATCGAGAGCGAAGTTCATCAGGCGGTGCCTTTTCTGTAATTGCCAGAAAGATTATTGCAGACGGAGGTGTTATCTATGGTGCAAGTATGTGCGAGGATCTTAAAGTACGTCATCTTGGAGTGGAAAAGGCTGCCGATATAGTTCTACTTCAAGGTTCGAAGTATGTTCAGTCTTATTTGGGTGATTCGTATAAGCAAATCCGAAAGGAATTGGTAAATGGCCGAAAAGTCCTCTTTTCAGGTACACCATGTCAAGTAGCAGGTTTGTACAACTTCTTACATAAAACATACGACAACCTCTATACTATTGATGTGGTTTGTCATGGAGTCCCATCTCAGAAAGCTTTCGATGCCTACATTGATAAGATAGGATTGACTGGCAAATGCAAGTATTTCAACTTCCGCTTCACTAAGGGATGGGGATTCCAACTGTCTAGTCAGTTGGAATCTCCAAAGAATGGGAATTCCCCCAAAAGACTTATTTCACCCTCAAAAGCCTACTATCTACGTGCTTTTACCAGTGGCTTAATGTTCAGCGAGACCTGTTATTCGTGTGCTTACGCTCATCCAGAGAGAGTTAGTGATATTACGTTAGCAGACTATTGGGGATTAGGTGACAAGTTTCCATTCACCCATCCAACTTATAAAGGTATTTCTTGCCTTTTAGTCAACAACGAGAAAGCTTTGGACCTGCTTAATAATTGTCCCGATCTTGAGTATGAAGAACGTCTGCTTGAGGAAGCTGTAGAGGGAAACCATAATCTCTCTCATGTATCAGGAAGACCTGTTGGAAGAGATACCTATTATAAGGATTCCTTAAATATGCCTGTTGATGCATTGAGTGCGAAGTATGGTATTCAAGCACATTTACGTGATTATTTCAGGCTTTTGAAGCAAACTATTAATTCGTTTAGATAATGAAAGTATCATATATAGTGCCTGTATATAAAGTAGAACAATATTTATCGCAATGTGTCGAAAGTGTATTGGCTCAAACATATACAGACTTTGAAATATTATTGGTGGATGATGGATCACCAGATGGTAGTCCGGTATTGTGTGATGAATGGGCGAAGAAAGATGTTCGAGTAAAAGCGCTTCATAAGCCTAATGGTGGATTGTCTGATGCTCGAAACTATGGTCTTAAGCGCGCTCAGGGTGATTATGTCGTATTTATAGATGGTGATGACTTCTGGCAGCATAAAGATGACCTTGAGAAATTAGTAAAAATGTCTAAAGGAAATCCAGAAGTGGATTTTATTGGATTTAATTGTGATTACTATTATCCGGATACCAATCGCTTTTCTCCTTGGGTGGAATATGCAGAGGTACTCTCAAAAACAACAAATAAGAACATTGCAACATGCGAGCTTGTGAAATCGGGAACTTTTCCAATGAGTGCTTGTCTGAAATTCTTAAAGAGACAGTTCTTGATGGATAATCAACTTTTCTTCGTGAAAGGACAAATAGCAGAAGATATTCCTTGGTTTATCAATGTACTAGATAAGTCAAATAAATGTATGTTTATTAATCAGTATGTTTATGCTTATCGCCAGAATGTTGCAGGATCTATTACTAATTCTGCAGGAAATAGAAGTTTTCAAAGTTTGTTGAATATTGTTGAGACCGAAACTGAAAAGTTAACCAAGAGATCGCTAACAGAGGAAGCAAAGAATGGTATCTATTCGTTTTTAGCTTATGAACTGAGCATACTCTTTGCAAACAGTAATATCAAAGACAAGGACATGGAGCGTCTAAAATCTTTGAAATGGCTTTTGAACTACGATTTGAATCCCAAAGTTCATCGGGTTAAGCTGATGAAGAATCTAATAGGTTTACCTCTTACCATTAAACTTTTGAAGTTGTACAACAAGCATAGAGCAAGTAGAAATTAGGAGTCTCGAACTAATTGATATGCAAGATAAGAAGAAAATTATTCGTGCTGCAACTGTATCGATGTCTACAATATTTTTCAAACCTATTGTTAAAGATTTGCAGACAAAAGGATATGAAGTGATTTCTTTAACTTCACCTGGTCCAGAATTAACGGAATTAGCGGAAATGGGTGTAAAGTGCATCGAAGTTCCAATGGAAAGGTACATTTCCCTCTGGAATGATTTTAAATCACTGCTTCAACTCATTAAAGTATTTCGTAAAGAGAAGCCATTTATAGTGCACTCTATGACTCCCAAAGCAGGTATGCTCTGTATGGTTGCAGCATGGATCGCACGTGTCCCAAGAAGAATTCATACATTTACAGGTTTGGTATGGCCTACCAGTGTGGGACCGAAAAGAAGAATTCTTATGGGTACGGATTGGCTTACATGTGCATGTGCGACACATGTAATACCTGAAGGTAAAGGGGTAATGGATGATTTGCAAACTTACATAACCAAGAAACCTATGAAGGTTCTTGGTTATGGTAATGTTAGGGGGGTGGATATGGAAAGATTTTCACGACGCTCAGAAGTAGTCGAGGCTGCCCTAAATATAAAAAAAGAAGGTGTGTTTACATTTGTTTTTGTCGGGCGTATAGTAGGCGATAAGGGAATTAATGAACTTGTTGAAGCTTTTATTCACTTATTAAAAGATAGTCCTAATGTTCGTTTGATATTGGTGGGTCCTTATGAAGATAACCTTGATCCTATATCGACATTGACAAAGGAACGAATTAATAATACTCCTCAGATAGAAGCAGTCGGTCCTATTTTTGATGATACTTTGTTGCTATATTATGCAGCTAGTGATTGCTTCGTATTTCCAAGCTATCGTGAAGGATTCCCTAATACAGTAATGGAGGCTGGAGCAATGGGGTTACCATCGATAGTAACAGATATTAATGGAAGTCGTGAAATTATCGAGAATGGTAAGAATGGAATAATCATACCTTCAAAGAATTCTGATGCCCTATATGAAGCAATGAAAAATATGCTTGACGATAACGAGGCTCATGCAAGGATGTCTGCTAATGCCCGTCCGATGATAGAATCTAGATTTGAGCAGGGCTTTGTGAAATCTTGCCTTCTTGATTTCTATGATGAGATAATGTAAATGATGAACACTAGTCAGAAAGTTTTTATAGTTCTAATAAAATCTGAATTACATCCTGATACTAAGATTGAGATTCCACAGGATGTTAACTGGTAGGAGGTGTACTCACTTAGAGGATATTGAGTAGAATGTTTTGCTAATTGACTCGGTATCGAAGCGTCACTCCGAATATGGAATAAGAATAGGTGCTTTGATAATAAAAAACGAAGCTGTTAAGAATGCAGTAATGAAGTTCTGTTAGGCTCGTTTAAGTTCACCATTAATTGGTCAAATTATTGCAGAGGAATCAATTGAGGTCACGTGAGGTTTATGATGAGTACACTGAAAGAAGAAAGACATTAATTGATGGTATAAACAGGATTCCTGGAGGCTACACCCCAATTTCAATGGGAGCATTTTATACGGTAGCAAAATTACCCCTTGATGACGCTGAGAAATTTTGTGTTTGATGCTTAAAGGAATTTGTATATCAAGACGAATGCACTCCTGTTTCTACAAAAACTGGATTGGATCCAGAAATACACTGCATTAGTGAAAGCGTTATGATGGCACTGGCTGTAGGTTTCTATTCCAATCCTCAATTAGATAGATTAGCTTATATCTTATGCAAACATGATCTTAAGCGTGTATTACATTTACTAGAGAAAGCACTTGAAGAATATAATAGAAGATAATATGTTATACAGAATAGCACATTTTTTACGTGATAAGATGCCATGGTTGTGGGATCTTGTTGATATATTGAATTCAATTTTATTCTCGTTAAGATTTAAAGGTAACTTGAAGGCGTTGGAGAGTGTTGTTCATTCTACGTACGAGAAAGAGAGTAGAATGAAGATAGTACCAATGGCAAACATTCCGACTGAGAATCTAGTTCAGTTCTTTGCAAAGCAACCAAAGGAAGCATATACATTTTTCAAACCACATAGTTTTGATTCAAAGAGTATCAAGAAACTTCAGAAGAATAAATCCTTCTTGGCATACATTTTCTTGGACGGAGAGACTGTAGCAGCATATTGCTTCATCCGCAGTTTCTTCCATGGAAAGGGATTCCGTGGTAGAATGGTAGATATTGCCCATCGAGGAAGTGGCCTTGGCACCCTCATGAATAAGATGATGAACGATATTGGTTTTGGCATTGGTTTGAGATTATTTGAGACTGTATCCAAAGATAATGTTGCATCATATCGTTCTGCTCTTTCTGCCAGCAATGTGAAGGTGGTGAAAAAGATGGATCACAATGAATTGTATTTGGAAATATTGCCAGAATAATAGTTTGTTATGATATTAAAATGGTTATTCGACCGACTGGTCGCTTTTATTGGTCTATTCTTCCTCTGGCCACTATTACTAATTGTTGCCATCATGGTTAAGGTGAAGATGCCTGGTGGTCCTGTATTCTTTGTTCAGAAACGTGTGGGAAAAGGTGGTAAGTTATTTAACTGCCATAAGTTTCGCTCCATGACAGTGAAGCATAATGGTAGTTCTGTGTCAGTCGCTGGTGATAGTCGTATCACTCCATTCGGTGCTACACTACGCCACTATAAGTTAGATGAGCTACCAGGATTATGGGATGTTCTTATAGGTAACATGTCCTTTGTAGGTCCTCGTCCTGATGTTCCAGGTTATGCAGATAAGCTTGAAGGTGATGATTGTGATGTATTGAAACTTCGTCCTGGAATAACTGGTCCAGCTACATTAAAGTATCGTCTTGAGGATGAGATGATTTCCGAATATGTGGCGAAGAAACAGGCAGAAGGTGATAAACGTGAAGCTCAAGAGATAGCTATCGAGTACAATGATAATGTTCTGTATAAGGACAAAGTACGTTTGAATTGCTATTATTATCATCACTATTCATTCATCAAAGACATACAGATGATTCTTTGTACAGTTTTGGGCAAGAATATGATGTACGCTGGAGAGAAGATTTAATATAGGTTAGATCGTTAAAGATATTTAATATGAGGATGTTTTCAATGGAAGAAAGAAAAACAATTTATCTCTGTCTTGCTCACATGAGTGAGGAGGGATGGGAACAAAAGTATGTAAAGGAGGCTTTTGATACCAATTGGGTTGTTCCAATGGGTCCTAATGTCAATGCGTTTGAAAAAGACTTGTGTAGGTTCGTTACAAGTAATGCAGAGAGTGCTGTTTATGGAGGCTCTCGTTGGCCTGAAGCAAATCCTGCTTCTTGGCATTTAAACCCGAAATTGAAAGACACAGCAGTTGTATGTCTTAGCGCAGGTACAGGTGCTGTTCACTTGGCACTGATTGCAGTAGGGGTTCAGGCTGGTGACGAAGTTTGTGTACAAAGCTTCACATTCTGTGCTTCTTCACACCCTATCACATATCTGGGTGCAAGGCCAGTTTTCATTGGTTCTGAGAAGGATACATGGAATATGGATCCAAAACTTCTTGAGAAGGCTATCATTGACCGTAAAGAAAAGACGGGTAAGTACCCTAAGGCAATTATCCCTGTTGCTCTCTATGGTATGCCTTACCAAATTGACAAGATTTTGGCTATCGCAGATAAGTATGATATTCCTGTTATTGAGGATGCTGCTGAGGGTATGGGTTCACGTTTCAATGGTCAGGTGCTTGGTACTTTTGGTAAGTATGGTGTACTCTCATTCAACGGTAATAAGATGATCACCACTTCTGGTGGTGGTGCTTTGATTTGCCGCAATACAGAAGATGCTAACACTATCATGTGGTATGCAACCCAAGCTCGTGATGCATATCCATACTATCAGCACACAGCCATCGGTTTCAACTACCGTATGAGTAATGTATGCGCTGGTATCGGACGTGGTCAGATGACAGTTCTCGATCAGCACATCGCTCACCACAAGCATGTTCAAGCTCTCTATGAGGACTTGATAAAGGATATCCCAGGTGTAAAGATCAACAGGCAGCCAAATGATCCTAAGTATGATTCTAACTACTGGCTCTGCACGATGGTACTCGATCCGGAGGTGAAGGTTGTTGGTCAGGAGAACGCTTATAAGGAGGTTATCAAGACCGCAGTCGGTGGTGCTGCTGGTGTCATCCATGCTGTAGATTCACCAACAACCGATTGTCAACCAAACGATAACGTCGAGGCTATGCGTGTATTCATGCTCAGCAAGAAGGTTGAGTGTCGTCCAGTATGGAAACCAATGCACAAGCAGCCAGTATATGCAGATGCTCCTGTATATACCAATGGTATAGAGGAAGAACTCTTTAAAGTCGGTTTCTGTCTGCCAACAGGTCCGTATGTGACGGACGATGATGTGAGGTACATCGTGGAGAGCATCAAGGAGGCGATTGTACGATAATAAATATAGTGATGGGCGATTGATGATGATTAATGTAAAACATCACCATCATTAAAAAGATACACTTCGAAGAAATGGAGCTGTTGTTTCTCACTAAAGAGACAAATGTCATTAAATTATCAAATGGTAACAATATATACAAATTTTCAAAGATGATCTTTTTAAGGTTTTAATCCTGCCGATGGGTATAAAAATAAGCCGAATATGGAAAGGCAAGTTAAGTTCCGGACAGATTAAGGCTTGCCGTCAGAATCTTAAGACCAAAGAGATAATTATAAAAATACGAAGCAAGTTGGATGCAATGTTGTCCGATGTACATCCACCAAGAGGTGACTTGATGGAGAAGGCTCTGAATCACCTGAATACCTTCTGGACCCAACTCTTTGCTTACATCAAAGATGGTTGTTATACGATCGACAACTCCATTGCCGAACGATTCATACGCCCCCTGTCGGGTGGGCGTAAGAACTCCTTGTTCTTTGGCAGCGGCAAGATGGTGAGAGTATCGGCAGCCTACCATACGATCATATCTACTTGCAAGATGCAGGGTGTTTCTGTATTGCAATACTTTAAAATATTTTTCCAAGTAATAGTTCACGGACGTAGAGATTATGAGAATCTTCTTCCAATGACTATTGGATTGGGTAATGATAAACTTTAAAAACCAACTCCTTTTTTGAATTTATTTAATGGACAACTGACTTCTGGCAGCTTTCCTTATGGGATACGTCAAAATTGGACGCTAACATTAAAAAAAAATATTGTGAAAAGTATTATTTTTAAGATTTTTGACAATCTATCTGTAAAGAAGAGATTTGTAAATTATCGGGCTGTTTTGTTTACCGATACGGTGTTGTCTGTCGCAGGCACATGTATCACTTTGCTTTTTGTTAATAGTTTTATCACTAATATTGAAAAAGACGTTATTATAACCATCTCGGTTTGTTCGGGTATCATCAGTTTTCTTATTTTTCATTTTCTGAGAGTCAGCAGAAACATTATACGTCATGCATCGATAAAGAGTGTTGGTAAAATTGAGACAGCCATCCTGCTGAAAGAATTATCGTTGTTGATTGTTGCCATTCTGACTGGTTCATGGTTACCGGAGAAGTATCTGTATGTATGCTGTTTTATCGATTTGTTGACAACTACAGGGATCTTAGTGGGTGCCCGCGTAGTGCTTATCTTGATCTATGATATTGCTGTGTTGCAGTTTACTTCCAGAAAAGCAAGAGTGTTGGTATATGGTACCGGTGATAAAAGCGTTGCGCTCAAGAAACGGATGTACACGAGTAAGCATTTTCATGTAGTCGGTTTTGTGAATCCGGATAAAAATCTCAAATCCTACTCTTTGTCAGAGTCACCGGTCTATTATTTTGCAGATGAATCCAACTTTGTATGCTTTGTAGAAAAGTACAATATTAATGGCATTATTTTTCCTTCGTATGAAGAGGCTCAGAAGGAACAGGGGCATCTGGTGAAATTCTGTCAGAATAATAATGTGAAAAACTATGTTTCTCCGCCTATCGATGTTTTGGGGGATGGTTTGAAGAAAACTGTCATCAGAGAAATCCGGATAGAGGATTTATTGGGGCGTGATGAGATAGAGATCAACATGCTGGAAATTATTAAGAATTTTACGGGTAAAACAATTCTGGTGACAGGAGCTGCCGGTAGTATCGGTAGTGAATTATGCCGCCAGTTGGCTACCTTCGGGATTAAGCAATTGGTTCTTTTTGATAATGCTGAAACTCCCATGCACGAACTCCGTATGGAATTAGAACGCTTTTTCCCCGATCTTACATTTGTTCCTTTCATAGGTGATGTCCGCCAGAAAGAACGCCTTCAGATGGCTTTTGAGAGGTTTCATCCACAGGTCGTATTTCATGCGGCCGCCTACAAACATGTTCCTTTGATGGAAGAGAATCCATGTGAGGCGGTCCGGGTCAATGTGGTTGGTTCCCGTCTAGTTGCCGACTTCTGTGTACAATATTGCGTTGAGAAGATGGTGATGATTTCCACCGATAAGGCCGTTAATCCGACGAATGTGATGGGAGCTTCCAAACGCTTGGCTGAGATTTATGTACAAAGTCTGGGTCTTGCTATGGAACATGGGCAGGTGAAAGGAAAAACGAAGTTTGTGACTACCCGGTTTGGCAATGTACTTGGCAGTAATGGCAGTGTGATTCCATATTTCAGAAAACAGATACAGGAAGGCGGCCCCGTGACCGTCACCGATCCCGGGATTACCCGTTTCTTTATGACTATTCCCGAGGCCTGCCGTTTGGTGATGGAGGCAGCCACAATGAGTACCGGTAATCAGATATTTGTTTTCGATATGGGTGAACCTGTGAAGATTGTAGACTTGGCCGAGAAAATGATCCGCCTTGCAGGATACATTCCGGGTGAAGATATTAAAATAAAGTTTACCGGTTTGCGTCCCGGTGAAAAGCTTTATGAAGAGGTCTTGAGTAATGAGGAGAATACGATTCCGACGGATCATTATAAAATACGTATAGCCAAAGTGAGGGAATACAAACGGGATGAGATACTTGCCTCTTATGATAAACTGGCGGAGTTGGCACTCTCGGTGAAGATTGAAGATACGGTGAGACTGATGAAACAGGTGGTACCTGAGTTTAAGTCGAATAATTCTGTGTATGAGAAACTGGATAGAGAAAATGCGGAGGTTTATCTGAATTGATTTGTAGACGTCCAATTAATTACGTGTTGTATGGCTCATATGAGGGATCGCTTTCAAAAAGCCTTATTGCAGGGCAAGGATGAAAAGGCTCGGTCTTTTATGGGATGGGTCGGTCAGCTGTATGATTTAGAACGTGATTATAGTAATGTTTATCTTCCCCCTAATGAAATCAAGCGACGAAGGAACGGTAACTACCGAAATTATAGGTTTCATTTGGTTGGAGTTGACCCGTTTACTTGCCGCCCCTTCGCCCAAAGGCGAACTGCTAACATTGATAATTCTATCGCTGAACGTTCCATTCGTCCTTTGACGATTGAATGCAAGAATAAAATGACTTTTGGCAACCATAAGGGGGCTGAGGCTTCGACGGTCTATCATACTTTTGTGTCACCTGCAAAATGGGCGCACTGTCCTTCAGACAATTCTTGAAGAATTATTTAACAGCTTTTTAAAATACAAATATCCAGAAGAATATGATCTGCTGTATAAACATGTGTATTCAAAATATTAGTCAATGTGGTTTTCACACCTATTAATTTAATCTTTGAAGGAGAGCGATAGTGAAATATGGGATTCAGTAGTACCAGTGGAAAATAAGCCATTTCTTGCATACTTTTATCTAAAATGGGTCAATGATATGCAGGGGCCTTATTTCTTTCCTACTGTTAGGTAATTTTTCTGCAAAAATCATTCGTCATATAATAAATCTCCGTAACTTTAGCCTCTGCGGACATAGTGGTAATCGTTTAAATGTTATAATTTAGCACGATGCTTAATAAAAATAATAAATACGAATAATGATCCGTTGGTTACATATATCAGACTTACATTTGAATAACCGGAATTTTTCTTCTGGTAGGCTTCGTGACGAACTCCCGTCTTTCCTAAGGCAAGAGGGTTTGAAGTGTGACTATGTGTTCTGTACCGGGGATATAAGGTCGGCAAATGTTACGCCCAACGACTTTACGGATGAGATGGCAGATTATCTGAATGATATCTGTAATGCAGTAGATGTATCAAAGGATCGGTTGTATATTGTTCCCGGCAATCATGATGTGGATATTTTTGTTGGTGGAAGAGAGGAGGCAATTCAACGTCTGCTTCCCTATGGTGGCTATTATAAACCAAAGTATGGACACATAGATACTGAGGACTTGGCTTCTATTATGTGTGGCAGAGAAAAATTTGTTGAATTTTTGTCTAAGCTTTACTCCGATGACAGGCTAAATAATTATACAAATGCAGATGTCCCTCATTTCAATATTGAGACACCGGATTTCAATATTCTACATGTTGACTCTACGCTTGCTTATTCCAAAAGTGGGAAAGCGACTGATTTATTGGTTGGATTAGAATCTTTATATTCTGTTATCCGTAATCTGAACAAGCAGAAACCAACTATCTTGCTTACCCATTATTCTATTACGTCTTTGCTTCAGGATGAAAAGAAGTTTCTCTCAGATGTGTTGCAGAAAAATGGTGTGAGACTCTGGTTGGCCGGGCATGAACACGATCATAATTTGCAACGACTAAAGTATCTTGATTCTCTTCAGGCAGGAGAATTGTTTGTTGAGAATGATGCAAACGCAACGATATTAATTGGAGAGTATGACCCTTTAACTTATGATTGTCGCGTTTATGCTTATACATGGTTTCCTGAAGGATGGGCCAAGTATCCCATCATCGATTTAGATGGTGAACGTCTTGATACTTATAGGTTTCAGATGAAACCTGTTGGAGATGGTGGTGTATCAAGGGAACTGGCAGTAGCAAGACAGGCAAATGAACGGTTTGCTCATCGTTTGCCGGATAATTTAGAGCGTGATCTTGTTCCGAAGATTCATTTGAATTGTAACGATTATACCTTAGGAGAGCTTCTTGATGCGTCATGGAATACAAATATTCCTCATATTGTCCTCCTCGCTGATGGTGGCATGGGAAAGACGACGATGTTATTGGATTTCTGTAAGTCTGCAGATTATCCTGTGCTGTATATCTCGGTTGAGCAATTAGCGAGTTTGGGCATGGGAATTGTTCAATATTGTGCAAGGTGTCTGTATGAAGGGGATATGGCATTGTTGGACAAGTGTTTAACTGCGAAGCATCGCGTACCTACTCTTACAATATTTGTGGATGGTTTGAATGAGGTGGATGGTACATTGGAACAGGCTTTTGTAAAGGAGATACAGCAATTAAGTTTTCTAAATGGAATTCAAATTCTAATATCTTCCAGATCTGATTTTACTATACGATATAATTTACCATCTTTTCAAAAAGCGGTTTTATGCGAACTGAGTGAGAAAAATATTAAAGGCCTCTTTTCGGATGACGAATGGAGGAATATAGAGCAGTCGCAAGTTTTGATGCGTTTGCTTTGTAACCCCATGATGGTAACCATCTATAAGGAAATCTGTTCGGTCGTAAATGATTATAGGAATGTTCCTTTCTTGGATTGGATATTCCCTATAACTTGTGAGGCCGACCTTTTTCATAATTACTATGTGGCTCAGCAGGCATTATTGATGCGACGAGAGCAGGTAGATGGTAAAAAGGTACTTTTGTCACAAGTCTGTTTGGATGAAGTCCTTCCGAATATTGCTTATGCTTATGAATCGTCTTTCAGGATAAATATGGAAGATAATAAGTTTAGGCAAATCTTGAAAGATGTGTTGACTGATGTTGTGATAGATGAGGATAAGGCTAATTCAATACGTGAATTTTATCGAGATTCTTCTGCTTTGACTTTAGACTCATTCTTGGTGACAGATTTCCTCGCCAATGAAATGAGATTTCTATACAAGGAAAATGGGTTGACTGCGTTTCCTCACCAAATGTATCGTGATTATCTTTCAGCAAAGTATATCATTTGTCGCTCAAACAATGACCGGGATATTCTTTCGTTATGGAATTCGCGTGAACTCCCAATTGCCATTATGTCTTACATAAGGCAGATGGGTGGATTATATTGGAGGGGGATTGCCCAAAAGATAAGGCATGCAGCTATTGGAAAGTTGGAGTTGAAGGTTTTGGCGCAGAACCTATTAGATACATTCCCTTCGACAGAAGAGGATAATGTTGCCGATTATTCCGAAATGGATTTGAGAGGAGTTACTTTGCCCAATAACATCGCAATGCCAACGCCTGTTTCGTTGAATGATTCCACTATAGACAAAGTGTCTTTGGGTATAAGCTTGGGTACACCGGTCTGTCATATGAATCTATGTCTGTCACTTGGCAAGGACTATTTGGCAACATGGGCAGATTATAAGATTTACATATTTTCCCTCTTAAATTCTTCTGAACCATTTGTCTTTGATTTCGAAAAGAAGGTGGCCAAGATGTTATTTTTAGATGATCGTCTTTTTGTCCTCTCGGGTAATCTTTCCGTCTTCTCTTACAAAGATGGATGGCACTATTCCGGAGCAATCGGCAAAGATGGAGGTATCTGTAGCAAGCTAAAGTTGATTATTGTTGCTGAAGGTAGACTGCATTTGTATTATCCGAACCGTGAAGTAGTTTACGATTTGGTATCCTTAGAGTGCATTGCTATCAATCAGGGGAAGGATATCTATTTACAACCGGTGGACGGTATAGATATTACATCTATTTCAAGATTTAAGAAGAATGAGTGCGATGGCAGCTTTGGTGAGATTGATAGAACGGGAGACGATAATCTGCATGTTGTATCCTATGCGGATGGTCGATTGGTGCTTGAACATGAAAAGTCTGTGGTGGGTATTCTTTCACGCGGAAAGCCGAAGCTAATGGATGCTGCTATTTCCGGAGACGGAAGTCGGGCCGTAACCATGAGCTATGAAGCATTTGATGGTCGCAGACGTGTACAATTATGGAATTTGGATGAGGGAGTGAAGGTAGCTGAGTTATCCTGCCCGAGTTCGGTGGAAAGCATACATTTGTCGGAGAGAGGAGATTGGATGTTGGGAAGGCAGCTACACTCTACATGGGTATATGACGTGAAATCATATACAGAGCGAATTTTTAATGAACATTTTCTTCAAAGTCACCGGGGTAAGATTCTCTGCAAAGAAGATTGTGTAATAAGGAAAAAAGAATCCAGACGGGTATGTCTATATAATCTTCGTACCGGTAAGGAATCTAATTTAGATAGTCCTATTCCTAATCCAAGTCTTATTTGTTTCTTGCGAGATGGTTCTGTTGCTGCTGTTAATGGCTCTGGCAGAACGGCTAAATTGAGAAGCTTTAGAGATGGTTCTATATTAATGTTTAATGGAGACGGTGCTTCTATCAATTCCATAAGTTCCTTTAAAGAACAACCTTTTATAGCGGTAGCATTGGAGGATGGCAGATTAGATATTTATCATACAGGGAATGGAGCTGTTTTGCGGCATTTAGATTTGCCTGCTTCAAATTCGATGATGGTGGTTCATCCTCAAAAGACAATCATTGCAGAGTCAGATGGTCGAAGAGTTTTAAGGACTCACTATTTTTTTGAAATAGAACAGAATGGGCAGAAAAGGGGGTGGTGGAAAAAGCATCCGTATAATGGAAGCCATCGTGTAATTGATGGCGATATTTTAGACATCGGATTCAATATACAGAATGATCAGCTCGTTGCTGTTTTGTCGAATGGTCGTTTACTTTTCTGTTCTGACGATTGGACGGATTTTCGTTATTCCTTTAATATTATTACCGCTTTTGATGTGTCAGCTTATAATTTCTCTTACGTAAAGTGTTCTGAAGAATTAAAAGATACACTTCGGAGAAATGGAGCTTTTGTTTCTCACTAAAAAGACAAATGTTATTAAGTTACCAAATAGTAACAATATACACAACTTTCTAAATATGATCTTTTTAAAGTTTTAATTCTCTGATAGGTATAAAAATAAGCTTTTGATGAAGACTTTTTTGAGCTTGTTAAAGGGACTTTTCTTGTTCTTTTGTATTCCCTATTTTGTCTGGAAACAGAAGACGACTGCATAACCCCAAACATTGGATTCGTTCAATGCTTTCTTCCTTACTCTAAAGATTAAAAGAGTGTAAGGAATGCCGGATTATTCTGATGTGAATCATGATAATCCTGCTTAATATTATTGTTTGTTTGTGTAGCCCTCCTTTTTAAATCAGGCGTGGTTTATTTATAAGGAGGGCTTTTATTTAGAATTCAATGCGTCCTTTTTAAATATGATGCTACATTCTTTTCATCTCAAATGTAGCTATCAATAGCCAGATTTCTCTGTTTTACGGAGAAGTTTGGCTATCTTTATTTTGTGATATTGAAACTCACACTAAATATAAAGAAAGGCCGGAGTTGTAAATGTGCAATTCCGGCTTTTGGGGGTATTCTGGTTTTTAATGTAGTTTTAGATTATACTGACTTGCCGGGAAATAGAAATAACTCTTTTATTACCTTCCCTCTCTCCCTTTCTTGTCCTGTAATTGTCTCTTTTTATATACTAAATCGTATTAATAGGATGCTGTAACCTGTCTTTTTGTCTCTGAGGTGAATGTCGCATCTTTGCAATGTTAACGTTAGCGAAGTAATAACATTGAGTATTTATTTTAAAAAAAAGAAGATTATGGCAATTAGATTTAAAAGAATTTTACGTTTGAGTGATCCGACAGACAAAAGTTCAGTTAAAAGAACGTATCCTATTATTTCTTATAAGTATGACACCGCGGCAACACTAAAAGAGGTGGCGCAGGAAATCAGTGGAAATTCGGGTGTGAGTGAAGGTGAGACAATCAGTGTACTGAAAGATTTTCGGACACTGCTGCGTAAAACTCTTCTGGGTGGACGTTCGGTTAATATTGATGGGATAGGTTACTTTTACCTGTCGGCACAAAGTAAAGGAGCCGATAAACCGGAAGATTTTTCGGCAAGTGACATTACAGGATTGCGTATCTGTTTTCGTGCGAATAAGGATATACGTATTAATGCGGGAGCATCCTCTACCCGTACCGATGGATTGACGTTTAAAGACCTGGACAGAATCAATGATGAAGGCTCCGGTACTCCTTCCGGAGGAGAAGGGGAAGGAGAGGATCCTTCTGTATAACGTAAGTTAGGTGTCGTTGACAACAATTATGGCCTTCATCACTGCCATTGGCGGGCTGGAGGCCATTAAATGGCTCGTGCGATTGGTTACTTACCGAAAAATGGATGCCCGGAAGGAGGAGGCATCAGTGAGTTGTATAGAGGAGGAGAATCGCAGAAAGAAGGTGGATTGGCTTGAAGAGCGCCTGGAACAGCGCGATGGGAAGATTGACGGACTTTATGCTGAACTACGGAAGGAGCAGGAAGATAAAATGGGGTGGATGATCCGTTGCCATGAAGTAGAACTGGCACAGAAGGAGTCGGAAATAAAGAAATGTGAGATAAGAGGGTGTGGAAAACGTATTCCTCCGTCGGATTATTAATCTTAAAAAATGAGTATTATGAGGAGAATCGATTCGATTATAATTCATTGTTCGGCTACGCAGGCGGGAATGGATTTCAGCGCTAAAGATATAGATCGTTGGCATCGTGCCCAGGGGATGAACGAAATAGGATATCACTATGTGGTACGGTTGGATGGAAGTGTGGAATCCGGGAGAGAGATTACGCGGATGGGGGCTCATTGTATAGGATGGAATGAGCGGAGTATTGGTATCTGCTACATTGGTGGGTTGGATGCCGGGGGACATCCGGCTGATACACGAACCAGGGCGCAGAAAGAAACGTTGAAACGGCTTATCGAGGAACTGAAACAACGCTATGGGATAGTGACGGTGATGGGGCATCGGGATACTTCGCCGGACCTGAATGGAGATGGGAGGATAGAACCGGGTGAATTTATAAAGGTATGCCCTTGTTTTGATGTTAAGAAATGGTTGTTGATAGGGGTGATTTTGCCTTTTTTGTCGGCATGTGGCAGTTCTCATTTCCGGATAGAACGGAACGTGGAAATAGACTCTGTTACTGCAAAAGGGCATTATGAAAGAGTGGATAACGTACGAAAAACGGAATGGAAAAATAACAGGCAGACTGATGAACATATAGAAGAAACTGTCTTCTCTTGGAAAGAGGATACCATAGGAGTAGGTCATGAGAATGGAAAAGCAGTACAAAGGAAGTCTTTTTCCGTTACTAAAAAGGTGATTGATAGAGGAAGGACGCAATTGCAGAAAGGATGTGCGGAACACTCTTTTGTAAAAGCCGATTCTTCTTTTGCGGTTGGTAAATCGTTGATAAAAGTGGATGAACGGGAGAAAAAACAGAGGAGACAGATAGGAGGGGTATGGGCATTTGTAGCGATAGCCGGATTTCTGGTGATATGTATCTTATTTTTTAGAAAGTTTTTTGTTGTTGATAATCAGTAACTTCGTTTCTTTTGGAATAAAATAGTGAAAAAATAATTATCGAAAGTTTTGGTATTCTCAAAATAAGCTGTACCTTTGCATCGCTTTTGAAACGGAAGTGTACGGGCGCTTAGCTCAGCTGGTTCAGAGCATCTGGTTTACACCCAGAGGGTCGGGGGTTCGAATCCCTCAGCGCCCACATTTAAAAACGAAACACTTCCGCTTGACAAAAGGGCGCTTAGCTCAGCTGGTTCAGAGCATCTGGTTTACACCCAGAGGGTCGGGGGTTCGAATCCCTCAGCGCCCACGATAGATAAGTAAAATGCTTCGTGAAGTCTTTCGCGAAGCATTTTTTGTTTTCTTACCTCTTTTATATAAACTTTCTACCCCCTTTATGCATTATAAATCAGGAAAAAGAGTTAATTTTGCAACCTGATAATTATCCGAACGACATATGAAACTTGATTTATTAACGGCCATTTCTCCTATTGACGGCCGATACAGAGGCAAAGCCGAAGCTTTGGCAACCTATTTTTCTGAATTTGCACTGATAAAATACCGCGTGCAGGTAGAGGTGGAATACTTCATTACTCTATGCGAACTACCATTACCACAACTTAAAGGAATCGACAAAAGTGTATTTGAAGCCTTACGTGCTATCTATCGTAACTTCTCTGAAGCAGATGCTCAGCGTATCAAAGATATAGAGAGTGTTACTAATCACGATGTGAAAGCAGTAGAATATTTTTTGAAAGAAGAATTTGATAAATTGGGCGGATTGGATGACTACAAGGAGTTTATTCACTTCGGCCTGACTTCACAAGATATTAATAATACCTCTATCCCTCTTTCTATTAAGGAAGCATTGGAGCAGGTGTATTACCCGCAGATTGAAGAACTGATAGCTCAGTTGAAAACGTATGCTACAGAATGGGAAGCTATTCCGATGCTTGCCAAGACACATGGACAACCTGCATCTCCAACTCGTTTGGGTAAAGAGGTGATGGTGTTTGTGTATCGTCTGGAACGCCAGTTGGCAACATTGAAAGCGTCTCCTGTAACTGCAAAATTTGGTGGAGCAACCGGTAATTATAACGCGCATCGTGCAGCTTATCCGGAATATGACTGGAAGGCGTTCGGTAATCGTTTTGTAGCGGAAAAATTGGGATTGGAGCGTGAAGAGTATACTACACAGATTTCGAATTATGATAATTTGTCGGCTATCTTTGACGCAATGAAGCGTATCAATACGATAATGATTGATATGAACCGCGACTTCTGGCAGTATATTTCTATGGAGTACTTTAAGCAGAAAATAAAAGCAGGTGAAGTAGGTTCAAGTGCGATGCCGCATAAAGTGAATCCAATAGATTTTGAAAATGCTGAAGGTAACCTTGGGATAGCAAATGCTATTCTTGAGCATCTGGCAGTGAAATTGCCGGTATCCCGTTTGCAGCGTGACCTGACAGATTCTACTGTGTTGCGTAATGTAGGTGTGCCGTTCGGACATATTATAATCGCTATTCAAAGCTCTCTGAAGGGATTACGTAAATTGTTACTGAACGAGCCGGCTATTTACCGCGATCTGGATAATTGCTGGAGTGTGGTTGCTGAGGCTATCCAGACGATATTGCGCCGTGAAGCTTATCCGCACCCGTATGAGGCACTGAAAGCGCTGACAAGAACTAACCAGGCGATAACAGAAAGCTCTATTAAAGAGTTTATCGAAGGACTGAATGTTAGTGAAGATATAAAGAAAGAATTAAGAGTGATAACTCCGCATACATATACGGGACTCTAAAAAAAAACTCTGAAATACCGGCCGTGAGGCCTATGTTTAATTTTTATTCGAATAAAGTAATGAGTACAGAAAACGAAGAATGGCGTGACAGCTCTAATGAAGAGAACACTGGCGCCAGCCGTGATGGTAACAGATCTTACAACAGAGAAGGTGGATATAATCGCCCCTCTTACAACAATCGTGAAGGTGGCGATCGTCCGTATCGTCCAAGATTCAATTCTAATGGTGAAGGCAGCGACCGCCCGCAACGTTCTTATGGTGACCGTCCGCAACGTCCTTCTTATAATCGTGAAGGCGGTGATCGCCCGTATCGTCCGCGTTTTAACAATAACAACGAAGGTGGTGACCGTCCGCAGCGTTCCTATGGTGATCGTCCTGCTTATGGTGACCGTCCGCAACGTCCTTCATATAATAACAATCGCGAAGGTGGTGATCGTCCGTATCGTCCACGTTTCAATAATGGTGAAGGTGGCGACCGTCCACAGCGCTCCTATGGTGACCGTCCTGCTTATGGCGACCGTCCGCAGCGTCCTTCTTATAATCGTGAAGGTGGTGATCGTCCGTATCGTCCGCGTTTCAATAATGGTGAAGGTGGCGATCGTCCGCAACGTTCTTATGGTGACCGCCCGCAACGTCCTTCTTACAATCGTGAAGGCGGTGATCGTCCGTATCGTCCACGCTTTAATAATGGAGGCGAAGGTCGTCCGCAAGGATTTGCCCGTCCGCAGCGCCGTACAGGCGATTATGATCCCAACGCGAAATATAGTAAGAAAAAACAGATAGAGTACAAGGAACAGTTTGTTGATCCGAATGAACCGATTCGTTTGAATAAGTTCTTGGCTAATGCTGGTGTTTGTTCGCGTCGTGAAGCTGATGAATTTATCACAGCCGGCGTTGTTTCGGTGAATGGTGAAGTGGTAACGGAATTGGGTACTAAGATCAAACGCGCTGATGTTGTGAAGTTCCATGATGAAACGGTAAGCATTGAACGTAAGGTGTATGTTCTGCTGAATAAGCCGAAAGATTGTGTGACTACTTCTGATGATCCTCAGGCGCGTCTTACTGTAATGGACCTTGTAAAAGGAGCTTGTAGTGAACGTATCTATCCGGTGGGACGTCTGGACCGCAATACCACAGGTGTATTGTTGTTGACGAATGATGGCGATCTGGCTTCTAAGCTGACGCATCCTAAGTTCCTGAAGAAGAAAATCTACCATGTTTATCTGGATAAGAATCTGACAAAAGCGGATATGGATCAGATTGCTGCCGGTGTTGAATTGGAAGATGGTGAAATCCATGCAGACGCAATCAGTTATGCCGACG
This sequence comes from Bacteroides mucinivorans, assembly GCF_034654355.2. Taxonomy (NCBI): domain Bacteria; kingdom Pseudomonadati; phylum Bacteroidota; class Bacteroidia; order Bacteroidales; family Bacteroidaceae; genus Bacteroides; species Bacteroides mucinivorans. The sequence goes on from NZ_CP178179.1 coordinate 1,027,283, forward strand.
ATATTAAACGTGACCAGGTGGGGATTGAAATCCATTCAGGAAAGAACCGTATTGTTCGTCGTATTTTTGAATCACTGGGTTATAAAGTGGTAAAACTGGATCGTGTATTCTTTGCCGGTCTTACTAAGAAAGGTCTGCGTCGTGGTGAATGGCGTTATTTGACTGAGCAGGAAGTGAATTTCCTGCGCATGGGATCTTTTGAATAAAAAAAAGTAGTTAAGTAACTAAGCAGTTAAGTAGTAAGTAAAGGATAGATCTATTTGTGGACATTTCGATTCCTACTTGCTACTTAACTACTCACTACTTAACTACTATTATATAATAATGTATATACAATAGTTATGGAAAAGATTAGTAGAACAAAAATTGTCGACCTGATGAAGCGCGAAGACTTTGGCGCTATGGTCAATGTGAAAGGATGGGTTCGTACCCGTAGAGGTAGCAAACAAGTAAACTTTATCGCACTGAATGACGGTTCTACAATAAATAATGTACAGGTAGTAGTTGACCTGGCTAACTTTGATGAAGAAATGCTGAAGCTGATCACTACAGGCGCTTGTGTAAGTGTAAATGGTGTGATGGTTGAGTCGGTAGGCTCGGGGCAGAAAGTGGAGGTGCAGGCTCGTGAAATAGAGGTGCTGGGTACTTGTGATAATACATATCCGTTGCAGAAGAAGGGACATTCAATGGAGTTCCTTCGTGAAATAGCACATTTGCGCCCCCGTACTAACACGTTTGGTGCAGTGTTCCGCATTCGTCATAACATGGCGATAGCTATTCATCAGTTTTTCCATGAGAGAGGATTTTTTTATTTCCATACGCCGATTATTACGGCTTCGGATTGTGAAGGAGCAGGTCAAATGTTTCAGGTTACTACCAAGAACTTGTATGATCTGAAGAAAGATGAGACCGGTTCTATCATTTATGATGACGATTTCTTTGGAAAACAAGCGAGCCTGACTGTCTCGGGACAGTTGGAAGGCGAGTTGGCTGCAACTGCTTTGGGGGCTATTTATACATTTGGACCAACATTCCGTGCAGAAAACTCGAATACGCCTCGTCATCTCGCTGAGTTCTGGATGATTGAACCGGAAGTGGCGTTCAATGATATCACGGATAACATGGATCTGGCCGAAGAGTTTATAAAATACTGCGTGCAATGGGCTTTGGACAATTGTGCCGATGATGTGAAGTTCTTGAACGACATGTTTGATAAAGGCTTGATAGAGCGTTTGCAAGGCGTGTTGAAAGAGGATTTTGTACGTTTGCCTTATACGGATGGTATTAAAATTCTGGAAGATGCTGTAGCTAAAGGGCATAAGTTTGAATTCCCTGTTTATTGGGGAGTTGATTTGGCTTCTGAACACGAGCGTTATTTGGTGGAAGAACATTTCAAACGTCCCGTAATTCTGACTGATTATCCGAAGGAAATCAAAGCTTTCTATATGAAGCAGAATGAAGATGGAAAGACGGTACGTGCTATGGATGTATTGTTCCCGAAGATTGGTGAAATTATCGGAGGGTCAGAACGTGAGTCTGATTATGATAAGTTGGTTACCCGTATTGAAGAACTTCATATTCCGATGAAAGATATGTGGTGGTATCTGGATACGCGTAAATTTGGTACTTGTCCTCATTCTGGTTTCGGACTTGGCTTTGAGCGCCTGTTGCTTTTTGTGACGGGTATGGCTAATATACGTGACGTTATTCCGTTCCCGCGTACACCGCGTAACGCTGAATTCTAATAAATCTTTTTAGATTCTCAATAAAAAGGCTTGTATCTTTTTAAGATGCAAGCCTTTTTTATTGCTTTACATTTGTTTGATTCTCAAAAGATTTTTTTATATTTGTAAGCGACAGGCCTTGAAAGTATTAACTAAAAATAATACGGCGATGAAAAAACTCTATTTCTTTACCATATTGACGGCGATGCTGTTGATGGTAACAGGTGTTATGGCTCAGAAAAAAGCGAAGTTTCAACCTGCTAATCTGAAAGGAATCTGGCAACTGTGTCATTATGTGTCAGAGCTTCCGGATGTTCCGGGGGTGTTAAAGCCCAGTAATACATTCAAGGTTTTAAGTGATGACGGACGGATTGTGAATTTTACCATAATTCCCGGACAGGATGCTATCATTACCGGATATGGTACTTATAAGCAAGTGACGGGTCATTCTTATAAAGAAAGTATAGAGAAGAATATTCATCTTCCTATGCTTGATAATAAGGATAATATTCTTGAATTTGAGATAGAAGATAATGATCTGCTCCATTTAAAGTATTTTATAGCAAAAGACCTGAACGGTAATGAGCTGAATTCCTGGTTTCATGAAACATGGAAGAGGGTGGAGATGCCGGCTGTATTTCCGGAAGAAATCGTAAGGTAAGAGAATGAATGGATGATATAGAAAGAAGAAAAGGGATCTGAGTTTTTGATTTTGGTGAGAATTTGTACAAAATCTAAATATCTTAGGATAAAAATAATATTCAAGTATCCGATTACTACTTACTTTTGCCGTTGCGCTATTATAGCAGGCGGCAAAACTGAATACATCTATTATTTTTATATATGAAACATCATTTCTTTTCTTTGTTAACGGCTTTGTTCTTTTCGGGAAGCCTTTTAGGGCAGGATCAAAGTTCTTATATTCACTACTTGACTTCAAAAGATCATCCGGTGACTATCCGTTTGTCAGACGCTATGTTGATGCATGAAATGCGGGAAACTCCCTCTCCACTGAATAATGCGGTGGTTGGTGAGCGGGCTGTTTCTTTGATGTGGCCTTTAGCTGGAGATAATCAGATACATGGGAGTGGACTCGATGGTATGGAGACAACTAAAGTAAGTAAATCATCTCAAATGTACCGGGTTCGTCTTTCACAAGACCGTAATTTTAAAAGTAATGTAATAGAAGCGGTTTGTTCATGGCCTTTTTATAATCCCGAATTTCCTCTTGCAGATGGTATCTGGTACTGGCAATACGGATATGTAGAAGGAGGAAAGACTTCCTGGTCGGAGGTTTTGAAATTCACACAAGAACCGAATCAGGATCGTTTTTCTCCTCCCTCATTCAAAACGTTTATAAGTAAACTGCCATCGGAGCATCCACGTGTATTGATTGCTTCGGACGAGTGGGATACCTTTATTTCTCAAAGTCAGGATGCGCCTGAACGCGCCTGGTATATTGCACGTGCAGAAAAGACATTGAAAGTTCCGATGAAACATATTGATGACACGGATACAAGTAAAATGGCTGGTTTGGATAATGAGGTAAAACGTAATGCGCTTCTTACCCGGGAAAGCCGGCGTATTGTAGATAAGGAAGAGGTTAATGCTGAGGTATTTGTGCGTGCCTATCTGTTGACTAAGGACGATCGTTATTATGAAGAAGCAATGAAGCGCATCCTAGAAATGATAAAGTGGGAGGAGAGTCCGAATTTTGTAGGTGATTTTAATGAATCGGCATTACTTTCTCTTTGTTCTATGGCTTATGATGCTTTTTATGATAAGTTGGATGCCTTGCAAAGAAGATTATTATTGAAAGAGGTGCAAAAGAATGGAACAAAGTTTTTTAATCGCTTCAATAATCATCTGGAGAATCATATTGCCGATAATCGTGTCTGGCAAATGGCTTTTCGTATCTTTACGATGGCGACTTTCAGTGTGTATGGTGATCTGCCGGAAGCCGAAGTGTGGGCTGATTATTGCTATAATTTGTGGGTGGCTCGTTTTCCTGGATTAAACCAGGATGGTGCATGGCATAACGGTGATTCTTATTTTCATGTTAATATTCGTACACTAATAGAAGTACCTTATTTTTATAGCCGTATTAGCGGGTATGATTTTTTCTCTGATCCATGGTATGAGGGTTCGGCTATGTACGTCATCTATCAACAGCCGCCTTTCTCGAAATCAGCGGGTAATGGAAGTTCTCATCAAAATGTGTTGCAGCCCAGTGGAGTTCGTGTGGGATATGCCGATGCGCTGGCCCGGTTAATAAACAATACTTATAGTGCCGATTATGTACGGTGTATTTTGCAAAAGGAACCGGAGTTGTTGCGTAAAGCCTTTATGGCTAAGACGGGAGATCTTTCCTGGTTTCGTCTTCAGAATCATACCCCTTTGCCGGAAGGTAAGAAAATGAAAGATCTTCCTCTTGCTTATGTGTTTCCACAAACGGGGGTGGTGACGCTGATGTCTGATTGGGAGAATTTCAGTTGGAATGCGATGCTTACTTTTCGTAGTAGCCCGTATGGATCGACTTCGCATGCTATTGCCAATCAAAATGCTTTCAATACATTCTTCGGCGGGAAACCTCTCTTTTACAGTAGTGGACATCACATAAGTTTCACGGATGAACATAGTGTATATTGCCATAGAAGCACACGAGCACACAATAGTATTCTTGTCAACGGTATGGGACAGAGAATAGGTACCGAAGGATATGGATGGATTCCAAGATATTATACAGGTAAACGAATATCTTATTTTGTAGGAGATGCTTCCAATGCTTATGGTGAGGTGGTTTCTCCTCTTTGGTTGGCTCGCGGACGGGACTCTGGTCTTGAGTATTCACCTGCTAATGGCTGGGATAAGAATCGGTTGAAGACTTTTCGGCGGCATGTTGTTGAATTGGGAAATGCGGGACTTGTTTTTATTTATGATGAATTGGAGGCCGATACAGCTGTCACCTGGAGTTATCTTTTGCACACAATAGAACATCCGATGATTATAAAAAATGATAAGGGTATGACGCACATTACTGCAACGAATGCAGGAGGGGTGTCGGATGCTTATCTTTTTGCAAATGATAAACTGGAGATGAAGCAGACAGATCAGTTTTTCTATCCGGCTGTCAATTGGCTACGTGCAGATGACAAAGGATATTTTGCTCCATACAAAAATCACTGGCATTTTACAGCGATATCTCCGTATAGTCCGGTATACCGCTTTGCTACTGTTGTGAGTACACATGAACAGGGGAGCGTCGGCGTTGTTCCTGAAAAGATATCGGAAGATACCTTAAAAGTCGGTGAATGGATAATAAAAATGAATATATCTCCCAAAGGGAAAGCTACTTTTACAATAGAGAATAAAGCAGAAAACATTATTCTGGAATATGATGGAAGTACAAAGATAACAGAAGAGGAGCGAACTGTGACTTTGAAAGACCAGGTTCCGGAACTGGAAATTTAAATATACTGATACAGTATCCTTTTTCAACTACCCTCTTGCGTAATTCTGCAAGGTTCTGTTTGTCAGAGTGGCAGGGCGACGTAAGGGGGAGTCTATGTAAAAAGTACTTCAGATATAGGGAATATAGAACGGAGTGGTCTGAATGGGGGATATATAGAGAGTTACTTTTACTGGTAACTGTTTCTTCATGTAAATATTGTTGATTTGGTGTTTGCGTTTTGCTTATAATATAAAATAGATATAAACAATTTGCCGGGAAACAGGATAGGACCTAGTATGGTCCTTATGATTTTATGAATATTCCGGATTTGTCTTATGTTTTTCTTACCCTTGTCTTTCAATCTGATAAATCCAAAAAAAGATAGAAATACTTTGCCAATTCAAAGAAAAGCCGTACTTTTGCAAGCCGATTATTATCACAAAAGGATAAGAGATTAATTCATAGCAAGTTAATCTTCCTTTGTCCGGGGAAGATTAATAAGTGGTGAGCAAATTTTTAGTAGTAACATTTAAAAAACAAATTAAGAGTGGATACTTTAAGTTACAAGACCATTTCTGCAAACAAGGCAACTGTAACCAAAGAATGGGTTATTGTTGATGCTACAGACCAAACTTTAGGTCGTCTGGGCGCAAAAGTTGCGAAACTGTTGAGAGGAAAGTATAAACCAAACTTTACTCCTCATGTAGACTGCGGTGATAACGTTATTATCATTAATGCAGACAAAGTTAAATTAACTGGTAACAAATGGAATGACAGAGTTTATTTGTCATATACAGGTTATCCTGGTGGTCAGAGAGAAATGACTCCTGCCCGTTTGATCGCTAAACCTAACGGCGAAGACAGATTACTGAGAAAGGTAGTAAAGGGTATGCTTCCTAAAAATAGACTGGGAGCTAAATTGCTGAGCAATATGTATGTATACGCTGGTGGCGAACACAAACACGATGCACAGAACCCGAAATCAATTGATATAAACTTACTTAAATAAGATATAATGGAAGTAGTAAATGCATTAGGCAGACGTAAACGTGCTATTGCACGCGTATTCGTAAGCGAAGGTACAGGAAAGATTACTATTAACAAGAGAGACCTTGCAGAGTACTTTCCATCAACTATTCTTCAGTATGTAGTAAAACAACCGTTGAACAAGTTAGGTGTTGCTGAGAAGTATGACATCAAAGTAAACTTGTGTGGTGGTGGTTTCACAGGTCAGTCTCAAGCATTGCGTTTAGCTATTGCTCGTGCACTGGTTAAGATGAATGCTGAAGATAAAGCTGCTCTTCGTGCTGAAGGATTCATGACACGCGATCCCCGTTCTGTTGAACGTAAGAAACCGGGTCAGCCGAAAGCTCGTAGAAGATTCCAGTTCAGTAAGCGTTAATGTGCTGCCTGACGGAATATGTTTAGTATCTAAACTACCGGGACTCTTTGATCAGGCTACCCGGCGGTTGGTTTAGAAAAACAAAAAAGAAAGTAAACGATTTAAAGAAAAAACAAGATGTCAAGAACAAATTTTGATACATTACTGGAAGCCGGTTGCCACTTCGGACACCTTAAAAGAAAGTGGAACCCCGCAATGGCTCCTTATATTTTCATGGAACGCAATGGTATTCACATCATTGACCTCCACAAAACTGTTGCAAAAGTAGACGAAGCTGCTGAAGCTTTGAAACAAATTGCAAAATCAGGCAAGAAAGTCCTTTTTGTTGCTACTAAAAAACAAGCTAAACAAGTTGTAGCTGATAAAGCTGCATCTGTAAATATGCCTTATGTTATCGAACGCTGGCCGGGTGGTATGTTGACTAACTTCCCTACTATCCGTAAGGCTGTGAAAAAGATGGCTACTATCGATAAGTTGACTAACGATGGTACTTACTCTAATCTTTCTAAAAGAGAAATCCTTCAGATCTCTCGTCAGCGTGCTAAGCTGGACAAAACATTGGGTTCTATCGCTGACCTGACTCGTTTGCCTTCTGCTCTGTTCGTTATTGACGTAATGAAAGAAAACATCGCTGTTCGCGAAGCTAACCGTTTGGGTATTCCTGTATTTGGTATTGTTGATACTAACTCAGATCCTTCAAATGTAGATTTCGTAATTCCGGCAAATGATGATGCTACTAAATCAATCGAAGTAATTCTTGAAGCTTGCTGCGCTGCTATGCAGGAAGGTTTGGAAGAAAGAAAAGCTGAGAAAATTGATATGGAAGCAGCTGGTGAAGCTCCTGCTAACAAAGGCAAGAAAAAATCAACTAAGGCTAGACTCGATAAGTCCGACGAAGAAGCAATCAATGCAGCTAAAGCTGCTGCTTTCATTAAGGAAGACGAAGAGGCTTAATATATTGTAAGTAGTCAGTAGTAAGTAGTTAAGTAGTAAGTAGCAATACTTCTACTTTTTGTAGCCAACATTCTACTTGACTACTTAACTACTTAATACTTGACTACTTTTTTTATAAACGAACTTAAAATAGGAAAATATTATGGCTGTAACAATGGCTGATATAACCAAGCTGCGCAAAATGACCGGAGCTGGTATGATGGATTGCAAAAATGCGTTGACAGAAGCTAATGGTGACTTTGATGGCGCTATGAAAATTATCCGTGAAAAAGGACAGGCAGTTGCTGCAAAACGTTCTGACCGCGAAGCTTCAGAAGGTTGTGTACTCGTGAAAGTTGCTGATGGTTTTGGGGCTATCATTGCTTTGAAATGCGAAACTGACTTCGTTGCTAAAAATGAAGATTTTATTAAATTAACTCAGGATATTCTGGATGCTGCTGTAGCTAACAAGTGCAAGACTCTGGAAGAAGTACAGGCTTTGCCAATGGGTGACGTTACTATTGCTCAGGCTGTAACAGACAGAAGTGGTATCACTGGGGAAAAAATGGAACTGGATGGTTACATGACTCTGGAAGGTTCTGCTATTGCTACTTACAACCACCAGGGTAAGAACTTCCTTTGTACAATGGTTGCTTTGAGCAAAGAAGTAGATCCGAAGGTTGGTCACGAGGTTGCTATGCAGGTTGCTGCAATGAACCCGATTGCAGTGGACGAAGCTGGTGTACCTGCTGATGTATTGGAAAAAGAAAAAGAAATTGCAGCTGACAAAGCTCGTCAGGAAGGTAAACCTGAGAACATGATTGAAAAGATCGCTATGGGTCGTATCAGCAAGTTCTACAAAGAGGTTTGCTTGTTGAAGCAAGAATACATTCAGGATGGTAAAATGACTGTTGCTGAATACCTGAAGTCAGTAGATAAAGATCTGACTGTTACTGCATTCAAACGCTTTACTTTAAGAGCTGAATAATTCAGTAATAAAAAATATAAAAACGGCCGCTCGGAAATAGTTCCATAGCGGCCGTTTTCTTGTTTTGCATTATATATTATTCATCGCCTGTCGCACCTCCCCGTGCGGGAAGCACCACTAACCTATGGGTTTGGTTCTTGTATAACCTTCTTTTTTTAGGAGTTCAAGTATTTTTTGTTTGAAATCGCCTTGTATCATGATTTCTCCATCTTTTGCTGCTCCTCCTACACCGCATTTGGTTTTTAGTTGCTTTCCCAATTCTTTCAGGTCATTGTCGGTTCCGACAAAACCGGTGATCAGTGTTACTACCTTTCCGCCCCGGTTTTTCCGGTCCAGTTGTACGCGTAAGTTTTGCTGGGCGGGGGTAAGTGTTACCTGTTCCTCATCATCATCCATTTCATAATTGAAATCCGGGTTTGTAGAATAAACCACATTCAATCGTTCTTTCCAGTCATTATTCTTCATATCATTCATTCTTTTATAAAGGCCAAAGATAATGCAAACCGGGAGTAGAATAAAATGAACTCATTCATTTTTTATGTCGGGGTGCAGCTTATCTTCACTTTTGGGCAAAAGTAATATTTTGTATTGATCCTTGCAATCTTTTGTGCTTTTTGTCGTCTAATACATATATTATGATAAGTAGTAACTATGACAGCTTTTTATTGAAACGCAAATGATCGCAGATTAAATGGCTGCGCTATACTTGAGCGATGATATTCTTTGCGTGAATCTGCGATAATCTGCGATAATCTGCGTTTCAGTAATAGTATCATATAATTTAGAACGATTACTTAGTAAAACAAAACTGGAATGAAAAGATATTTATGGTTTATAATATTCTGTTTCTTAACTTTACCTTCTATAGCACAAGTGTTTAAAGGGAGAATTGCAAATGAGAAAGGAGAGCCGGTGCCTTATGCATCTCTTTATTTGAAGGAATTGAGATGGGGATTTACTACAGATGATAATGGGTGCTTTCAAACAGAACTTAAACCTGGACATTATACTTGTGAGATTTCTTCGCTGGGATATGCAGGTCAGAGTCTTTCTATACAGATGCCTGCCGGTGGATTAGAGAAGAATGTTGTACTTGCTGAACGTATCTATTCTCTGAATGAGGTAAGTGTGGTGAAAGGAGCGGAAGATCCTGCGTATGCCGTTATGCGAAGAGCGATAGCCAATGCGCCCTATTATCGGACTCAAGTAACTGGTTTTACTGCTGAAACCTATTTGAAGGGTACAGGGAAAGTGAAAAGTATTCCTGCTGTATTAAAACTATCCAAGGAGGTAAGAACGGAGTCGAAGAAAATGTTGGGGAAACTTTTCTTGCTGGAAGAACAGCGTAAAGTTACGTTCAAAGCTCCCAATACTTGGAAAGATACGGTGAAAGCTTATAGTAATACTTTTCCGGAAGAGATTAAGATAAGCATGGGGCTGGCAACTGTCAATCTTTATAATCCTACCATTTTTGATAAGGTATCTCCATTGAGTAAAGGTGCCTTTTCTTATTACCGTTTCAAAATGGAAGGCTTTTATGCCGAAGGTGGTCATATGATAAATAAAATCAAGGTGATTCCTAAGAAAGATAATCCGCAATTAGTGGCGGGCGATCTGTATATTGTTGAAGATCTCTGGTGTGTTTCTGCAGCCAGTCTTTCGGTTCGTATGAGCGGATTAAAAACCATGGTAAAAGTGACTTGTAAAGAAGTGCAGCCTTCTGCTTTTTTAGCTACTTCTACCAGTATGGAATGCACAATTGATATGATGGGGCTCAAGGCGGAAGCGTCTTATTTAGCTTCGGTACATTATGAACGTGTAGAAACTGTTGGCGGATCTGGGATACAGGAACAAAAGACATCTAAGGCTACGGTAGCTGATCCAAAAATCACGAAGAAACAGGAAAAGGTACAGAAGCAGATAAAAGAACTCTCTGCAAAAGAAGATTTGACAATGAACGAGGCTTATAAGTTATCCAAGCTGATGGAGAAATCAATTGTAACGTCCGATACGTTAAAATCTGAGCATAAGTATGAGCGGAGATCACTTGCCGACCGTTGGAATGTAGCAACTGACTCATTGGCAGATAAAAAAGATTCTCTCTACTGGGCGGCAGTTCGTAGTGTTCCTTTAAAACCGGAAGAGATCCAAAGTTATATTAATAAAGAAAAATTGATAGCTCCGAAAGATTCACTTCGGAAAGATAGTGTAAAAGGACGTTCTATCACAAGAAAGGTTTTGCAGGCTTTTTTTGTAGGAGATACATACCGGACTAAGAACAAAAAGGCTTGGTTAAGTTTATATGGATTGCCTTCATACATTCCTGAATATAATTTTGTGGATGGATTCTGGTTAGGAGCGCGTTTGGAAGGGGGAATTAAATTATCGGAGACTGCAACTCTTCGGCTATCTCCATCCATCTATTATACTACTGCCCGTAAATCGCTGGTAGGAGAAGGGAAAATAACATTGAATTATGCTCCGCGGCGTAATGGACAATTTTTATTGTCGGGTGGTGTACTTTCTTCCGATTATAATGGAGAAAGCGGAGAATCCAGGTTAATAAACTCTGTTGCTTCCTCTTTCTTTGGGCGCAATGATGTGAAGTTGTATGATAAGCGTTTCTTGTTTATTGGGCATGAAATAGAGTTGACCAATGGGTTGCTTTTTTCTGCATCACTTACCTGGCAGCAACGCAAAATGCTGGAGAATCATATATCGAGGAGCTGGTTTAAGCGAAAAGCAGAACCTAATATTCCCGCCAATAGTTCTTTTGTACCGATGCCAGAGAATGAATTATTAAAAGCTTCGTTTGTGTTGGAATATACACCGGCACATTATTACCGAATGATACGTGGAAGAAAAGTTTATGAGGAGTCTCGCTTTCCAACCTTTACACTCCGTTATGACCGTGCATTTCCTTTGGATGGAATGAAACCATCCCCTTCTTATCATCTGACTGAGTTTTCGGCGCGGCAAAAGGTTGAATTCGGCATGTTTAATAATTTTAATTGGTATGTGAATGCAGGTGCTTTTGGGGATGTTGACAAAATGCAATTTCCCGATTTTAAACATTTTGCAACAACAAGTCTGCCGTTTACGGAACGAACGTTTGATACGGGCTTCGCTTTGCTTGATAACTACGCTTATTCTAATAACACCCGTTGGGCGCAGGCCAATCTTTCCTGGTATACTCCTTATCTGTTGTTGAAGCAACTTCCTTTTCTGAGAAAGAAGAGGTTTGATGAAGCGTTGCATCTCCGTTCGGTAGTTGTATATGGCCGGAAATCTTATACGGAAATAGGTTATTCTGTGGGACTTTCTGAAATACTACGGGCGGGAGTTTTTGTAGGTTTTGATTGCCTGAAGTTTCATTCGGTTGGAGTATCTGTAAGTATTCCTTTGGCAATGTTCAGGGAGTATTAAGTTGCTATGTAGAAATAATGTTAAGCTTCTATGACATCTCTGTTGTATTTCAGAAAAAATAATGTAAATTTGCCAATCTCTAATCTTAAAGCATGAAAGAAGTGACAATGGATCGTCAGATACAGCATAAAGATAATATGAGGGTGCCGGAACCTACTTTGCGCAGACTACCGTGGTACTTGTCTAATGTTAAGTTGCTGAAGCAGAGAGGGGAACGTTACGTTTCTTCTACACAGATATCCAAGGAAATCAATGTAGATGCTTCACAGATTGCGAAAGACTTGTCTTACGTTAATATTTCCGGGCGTACGCGTGTGGGCTATGAGGTAGATACCTTAATTGCTGTTCTGGAGCACTTTCTTGGCTTTACAGATATTCATAAAGCTTTTCTTTTTGGTGTTGGTAGTTTGGGTGGAGCATTGTTGCAGGACTCAGGCTTGAAACACTTTGGTCTGGAAATAGTGGCTGCTTTCGATGTGAATCCTGCTTTGGTAGGTACCAGTCTGAATGGTATTCCTATTTTTCATTCGGATGAATTTGCAAAGAAGATGCAGGAATATGACGTACATATTGGTGTGCTTACTGTTCCTATTGAGATAGCGCAATGTATTACTGATGTAATGGTGGCGGGAGGCATTAAAGCTGTTTGGAACTTTACACCGTTCCGTATCCGTGTTCCTGAAAATATCGTAGTACAGAATACTTCCCTTTATGCCCATTTGGCTGTTATGTTTAACCGATTGAATTTTAACGAAATCAAATAATGAAGATTATCGCTGTAGGAATGAACTATACTCAGCACAATAAAGAGCTGGGACATACGTTAATAAATCAAGAGCCGGTTATCTTCATGAAGCCCGATTCGGCGATACTGAAAGACGGTAAGCCATTCTTTATCCCCGACTTTTCGGACGAGGTGCATTATGAAACAGAATTGGTAGTACGCATTAACCGCTTAGGTAAGAATATCGCCCCACGTTTTGCGCATCGTTACTATGATGCAGTGACCGTTGGAATTGATTTTACTGCTCGTGATCTGCAACGCCGTTTTCGTGAATTCGGCGGACCTTGGGAACTCTGTAAGGGATTCGATAGCTCGGCAGCTATTGGCACATTTGTCCCGGTTGAACGCTTTGCTGATATTCAGCAGTTACATTTTAACCTGACAATTGACGGACAAGAGGTGCAGAGTGGATGTACGGCAGACATGTTATTTCATGTGGATGATATTATTGCGTATGTGAGCCGTTTTGTGACATTGAAAATTGGCGACCTGTTATTTACGGGTACTCCCGCAGGAGTAGGTCCCGTTAGTGTAGGTCAGCACCTGCAAGGATACCTTGAAGGAGATAAGCTACTCGATTTTTATATAAGGTAATATGCCTGTTTGCCAATAGAATGTTGGCTGCGTGATAACATTTGCATGGTAACCGGCACATTAGCAAATTAATCTATGCTTATTATGTACAGGGTACTTTACATTCTCATATTGTTTATCGTATTTCCGGTTTCAGCTCAGGATCGTTTTATTACGCTGGACTGGCAGAAGTTACCTGCTGTCCAAACTCTTCCGGAAATTTCTGAAAGCATTCCTTTGTCTGACGATTTCTATTTAAATAACTATGATGTAAAGATTGAGTTTCCGGAGTTTGTAGATCTGACTCCCGAAGCTGTCGTTGAGCTAATAGCGAAAGGGGTAACTTTGCCCGATTATCCTCAGGCTGAGGTTTCTGTAGTTACATCTGCTGATAAAGCTTCTTTAAATGTACGGTTCGTTCCGGTAGTTTACCGGAAGGGAATTTATCAACGCATTAATTCTTTTAAGCTTTCTGTTATTAGTACACCGATTTCTGCTACTACCCTTGCAGCAACAAGAGCAGCCACATTAGCAACTACTGAAAATTCTGTTCTTTCTTCCGGACGATTTGTGAAAATACGTGTCTCTGATACCGGAGTTTATCGTATTACGCAGGCTGAATTAAGGAAAATGGGATTCTTTAATCCGGATAAGGTGCGGATCTATGGTTATGGGGGGTATCTGCTTTCGGAGAAATTCTCAGAGCACCCCGCTGATGATCTTCCCGAGGTGCCTTTATATCGTGGAGGCGATGGAGTCTTGTTTTATGCCCGTGGTACCCTTCATTGGAAGAAAACCGGTGATACTTTTGTCCGTATAAAGAATTTCTATTCGGATAATGCTTATTACTTCCTGACGGAGAGTGATGAAAAGCCGGCCGAGTTTCCTGTGGAAGATGGTACCGGTAGCAGTTCTAATATTATTGAGACTTTCGATGCATATGCTTTGCATGAGACAGATGCTTATTCATGGGCGGCTTCAGGGCGGGAGTTATATGATTCTTATGACTATGTGGTAGGTAATTCACAAAGTTATTCTTTTACTCTTCCCAATATCACCGATGAAAGTGGCCGTATCCGGGTTGTTTTTACGGCAAGGTCTTTGGGAGCAGGCTCTTCCGGTAACACTACAATGACAGTTGCTATTGATGGACAAAATATTGGTACACAAGTTATTCCTGGAATTAATTCGAATAGCGTTAATGCTCATTATATAAAGGCGGGTGAAGGTACATTAGATCAACTCTGGACAGGTGATAAGTCGGAATCTGTTACTGTAAAGCTTACTCATAATCGTGCTTCCGGTATTTCAGGACGATTGAATTATATTATCTTGAATTATAAACAACGGCTACAGATGAATGGAGGGGCTCTTGCGTTTCGTGCTTTACAATCTCAGGGGCAAGCAAGTACATTTGTTATTTCCGGTGCAAATTCTTCTACTGTTGTATGGGATGTTACTTCGCCTTCAGAATATAAACAGATCAAAGGAACTTTGAGTGGAGACACTTATACCTTTACTATTCCAGCTAGTAATATCCTGCGTGAATTTGTGGCAGTTAATACTTCGGCTTCTTTTGGTGGAGTAGAGAGTATGGGAGATGTTTCTAATCAGAACCTTCATGCATTGAAGGGTATTGACATGGTGATTATTGTGCCGGACAGAACTGCTTTTGTTCAGCAAGCCGAACGTTTGGCAGAGGCACATCGTGACAAGGATGGGCTTACTGTAGAGGTAGTGAAAGCTTCACAAGTATACAATGAATTTTCATCCGGAACTCCGGATGCTACGGCTTATCGTCGTTTTATGAAGATGCTGTATGATAAAGCGACTTCTGCCGAAGATCGAATTAAGTATCTATTACTTTTTGGAGATTGTAGTTATGATAATCGCATGATTACAGCAAGTTGGAGGAATTATAAACCTTCTGATTTCCTGCTTTCTTTCCAGTTTCCAAACTCGGTGGATGAGACACAGTCTTATATGACTGACGATTATTTTGGTTTTGTAAAAGGTGAAGTGAGTTCGCTGACCAGTGGTATTCCTGATATTGGTGTAGGTCGTTTTCCTGTTCGTGTGGTTGATGAAGCCAAAGCTGTGGTTGATAAGACAATTGATTATATATATAATAAGAATGCAGGTCCTTGGAAGCGGATGACTTGCTTTGTTGGAGATGATGCGGCAGGGAATGATGATGATATAGGCTTTATGGAACAGGCTAGTGATCTTGCCGATAGAGTAAATAATACCCTTTCTGGTATGCGCGGAGAACGTATCCTTGCAGATGCTTATAAGAGAGAATCTTCAGCTACAGGCTATAGTTATCCTCAGGCAAATAAGCGGTTATTGCAATTGTTAGATCAGGGCTTGTTGCTCGTTAATTATACAGGGCATAGTGGTACAACTTCCTGGTCATCAGAAAATTTATTGACTTCTGCTGATGTTGTAAATCTATCATCTCCTCGTTTATCTATATGGTTTACCGCATCATGTGAGTTTACTCGTTTTGATGCGGAGGCTACTTCAGCTGGTGAATTAGCTCTGTTGAATAAGAAAGGGGGAGCTATTGCGATGGTTTCGGCTGCAAGAGTAGTATATGATGATCCAAACAAAATCTTGAATAATAACTTTGTGGATAAGTTATTTACTCTACAGGATGGTAAACGATTGCGGTTGGGAGATATAGTTCGATTAGCAAAGTTGGCAGCAAGTAGTGATGGGGGAAATAGATTGAATTTCAATCTGATGGGGGATCCTGCCATAATGCCTACTTATCCTGATTATAAAGTGGTAGTGGATGAGTTCGATGGTCCTCCGTCTGATGAATTGCCTTTTATGAGAGCTGGTGCTAAAGTGACGGTGAAAGGACATATTCTTACTCCTGATGGTAAGCCTGCTGATGATTTTACAGGAACGGTTCACCCCTTGGTTTATGATAGCAAGGAGACTATTAGTACCCTTAATACGTTAAATAAGGGAGCTGTGACTTATACTGATCATAATAAGATTCTTTTTTCCGGAATGGATTCTGTACGTAATGGCCGCTTTGAACTGACTTTCCCTGTGCCGTTAGATATTAATTATTCCAATGAGCAGGGGTTGTTGAATCTCTATGCTTGTGATGCCGATAAGCGAGAGGCCGGTGGTGTTTTTGATCGTTTTCTCGTAGGAGGAACAGCCGATGATATTCCTACCTCCGGTGAAGGGCCTGATATAATGGTATATCTGAATACTCCTGATTTTCCATGGGGAGGCTTGGTGAATGAAACACCTTATTTTGTAGCGGAATTGGAGGATGAAGATGGAATCAATACTGTAGGAAACGGTATTGGACATGATCTTTCTCTTTGTATTGATGGTAAGCTTACCTATTCTTTGAATGATTATTATACTCCGGTTGCAGGTAGTTATACCAAGGGGACAGCTGCATTTTCAATTCCGGCCCTGTCTGAGGGTAAGCATACTCTTACTTTCCGTGCCTGGGATATCATGAATAATTCTTCTGTGAAATCTTTGGAATTTGAAGTTGTGAAAGGGTTGCGCCCCGGATTGTTCTCTATAACTTGCAGCAAGAGTCCGGCTCGTGAAAGTACTACATTTATTCTTTCGCATGACCGCCCTGGTTCAGAGCTGAATGTACGTATAGCTGTATGTGACTTTGCAGGTCGGGAGTTATGGGTACACAATGAACAGGGAATATCTTCCGGTGGTTATTATTATGTAGACTGGGATCTATGTAGTAACGCCGGTCAGCGTCTGTCACCGGGTATTTATCTTTACCGTGCTTCTATTACTTCCGGTGATAGTAAGGAGAGTACGAAAACCGAGAAAATAGTCATTCTGGCACAATAAATCAGTGAAAATCCGGTTTATATGTACACATCCATAAGATTGGTTATGAAGAAAATATTTATATCATTTCTACTGTTTTTTGCTTTCTCTGTCAGTTTGTGGGCACAGAAAGATCAGTTCAATCCTATCAATACAGGTGTCAATTCACTCGGCATTGCTCCCGACTCACGTGGTGGTGGTATGGGAGACGTAGGTGCTGCTACCGACCCGGATAACAACTCACAATACTGGAATCCGGCAAAGTATCCGTTTACGATTGGGCGCGCAGGTGTATCTATCTCCTATACTCCCTGGTTGCGTAAATTGGTTAATGATATTGACTTGGCTTATCTGGCCGGATATTATCGCATTGGTGATTACCAAGCGATCAGTGGTTCGTTACGCTATTTCTCTTTGGGTGAAGTGCCTATGGGAGGGGATGCTACAACAGGTTCTACCTATAGCATCAGTCCTTATGAAATGGCAGTAGATGTGGCTTATTCGCGTATGCTATCCGAGCGTTTTTCTGCTGCTGTTGCTTTGCGCTATATCTACTCTGATTTGGCTTATAAACAGGATGAGGAGGTCTCTCCCGGTTCTGCATTTGCTGCTGATATCGCTTTCTATTATACAAATTATATCATGCTTGCGCAGCGTGAGTGTATGTTGTCTTTCGGGTTAAACCTTTCTAATATTGGTACGAAAATCTCTTATGATGGAGGTAATTCCAGCCAGTTTCTGCCTACTAATTTTCGTTTAGGTGGTTCGTTGTTGGCTCCGATAGACGATTATAATACGATAGCTTTCAGTCTTGATATAAATAAACTGATGGTACCTACGCGTCCGACTTTTGAGCAATATAAAGAAAAGTTCGGTGAAGATATGACCCAGGCAGAGTATACCCAGTGGTTACAAACAGAGGGCTATAATGATATCTCTCCAATCAAAGGTATTTTCAAATCCTTCAGTGATGCTCCCGGCGGTTTCAAGGAAGAGTTGCAAGAGATTCAATGGTCTTTAGGAGTAGAATATACTTATCATAACCAATTCTCCGTTCGTGGTGGTTATCACTATGAACATGAAAACAAGGGTAATCGTAAGTACTTCTCTTTTGGTGCCGGATTTAAGATGAGTGTATTCTCTCTTGATGCTGCTTACCTGGTGTCTACTGCGCAAAGCAATCCGCTTGACCAGACATTGCGTTTCACATTGGGTTTTGATCTTGACGGTATCAGAGATTTATTTGGTCGTCGGAGATAACTTCGGAATAATACCAATAGAACAAGAGGATGTGTCAAAGATTCTACTGACACATCCTCTTGTTTTTTCTAGTAGCTTTTCCTACTTCTGCTACGTGAATAAACCTAAAAAAGTCATCCAACTTCGATGTAATCCGGAGAAAAATAGATAGCTTCGGGCTGAAATTAATTTCTTACTGACTTTAAAGAAAAAGATATAAAAATGAAGATACGTGTAGGCTTTGGGTTTGACGTTCATCAGTTGATAGAAGGACGTGAATTATGGTTGGGAGGTATTCTCCTGGAACATGAAAAAGGATTATTAGGGCACTCTGATGCAGACGTCCTGATACATGCAATCTGTGACGCTTTACTGGGGGCTGCCAATATGCGTGATATTGGTTATCACTTTCCAGATACAGCCGGAGAGTTTAAGCATGTTGACAGTAAGATATTATTAAAGAGGACTGTTGAACTGATTGCAACCAAGGGGTATAGAGTAGGAAATATCGATGCTACTATCTGTGCAGAACGTCCGAAACTGAAAGCACATATTCCTGTTATGCAGACAAAACTCGCAGAAGTGATGGATATAGATGTGGATGAAGTTTCTATTAAAGCTACAACAACAGAAAAATTGGGCTTTACAGGTCGCGAAGAAGGTATATCGGCATATGCCACTGTATTGATTGAAAAAATAGATTGTAAATAAACTACCCAAACACATATTCTAACCTTTAAATTATTAGTATCATGATTAAATTAAAAGTACTGTTTGTGCTGCTTTTCTCCCTTCTGGGTATTACATCTGGCTTTGCCCAAAACACAAAACTTAAGTTTAATAAGGATGGTAAATTTAAGATAGTACAATTTACCGATGTACACTTTAAATATGGTAATCCGGCTTCTGATGTTGCTCTCGAACGCATTAATGAAGTGTTGGATGCCGAGCATCCCGATCTGGTAGTATTTACCGGCGACGTTATTTATGCTGCTCCAGCAGACAGTGGTATGCACAAGGTGTTGGAACAGGTTTCTAATCGTAAGATTCCTTTTGTGGTGACTTTTGGTAACCACGATGATGAGCAAAAGATGACCCGTGAACAACTCTATGATTTAATTCGTGAGATTCCCTACAATCTTCTTCCCGACCGTGGTAATGTTTCATCACCGGATTATGTGTTGACCGTAAAATCATCTTCTGATGCAAAGGAGGCTGCTTTGCTTTATTGCATGGATTCTCATTCTTATTCTCCGATGAAGGATGTTGATGGTTACAATTGGTTTACGTTTGATCAGATAGCCTGGTACCGCAATCAGAGTGCTGCCTATACAGCGGCCAATAATGGTCAACCGTTGCCTGCCGTTGCTTTCTTTCACATCCCCTTGCCCGAATACAACGAAGCTGCCGAGGATGAAAATGCGATATTGCGTGGTACACGTATGGAAAGGGCCTGCGCACCGAAAATAAATTCGGGTATGTTTACTGCGATGAAAGAATCGGGTGATGTTATGGCTACTTTCGTTGGACACGATCATGACAATGATTATGCGGTAATGTGGAAAGGGATCCTTTTGGCCTACGGTCGTTATACCGGAGGAAACACCGTATACAATCACTTGCCTAACGGAGCGCGGGTGATCGAACTGAATGAAGGTACCCGTACTTTCACCTCCTGGATTCGTTTGAAAGGAGAGGTTATAGACAAAGTATCCTATCCGGCCAGCTTTGTTAAAGACGACTGGCGTAAGCGCTAACTTCCTGTAATTTTACGTGGCTCAGGCGGGTATACTTCGAGCCACGTATTTTGTAGATACGTGCCACGCGTGCTGAACTTATGTGTATTATTTCGTCTGTTTGATATGCATGTTCCGTGGCGGGTATCTGGCAGGATTCTCCGCTTGGGCTTTTAGCCGTGAACCGGATAACTACCAGATTTCCGGAAGTATCGGTCAGTGTTACAATCTGCCGTATATAAAACTGTACAGTTGTACCGTTTATCCGGGTTTTATATGGGTCATCCTCTACTTTTACCTTTATGACTTTTAAGGTCAGATCTGCTACCTTATCACCTATGTTACCCAGAAAACGTCCTGTTTCCTGATTTTGTTTTGCTTTCCGTAGCATGAGGTCCAGGTGTATGGAGTGGTACACTTTGGCAATTTCCACAAAGCGTTCTTGTTTAGGGATTCTTGGGGTATATTTATAAGCTATCCAGCTCATATATACGGGATCTATTTTAAGTATTTCGTGTAAATAATGCCCACGGTATTTTCCGAAAGAGACAATATCATCTCCATTACTCAACATTCTTTTCTTATTATATTCCACAATGAGCAGGCAGCGTCTTGAGAAGTAAAACATAGTACTGGCCATTCGTAATGCTTCATAGATATCTGTCGAAAGATCGTGTATGAATAAGATGGATTGTTTTTGGGGTTCCGGCGAGTAAATCCACAGCGAATAACTATTATATCCCGGACGTGGCAGCACTATGAGATAAGCACCTGCTTCTTTGAAAGATGTTCTTCCCCGATTGTACTCATTTAGTTTGGCGTACAAGAGGGTTTCTTCAGTTTCGGGTATTCCCGGCAGTCTTGGATTAGCCATATTTATGAGATTTCTTATTTTCAAATATAGTGTTTTTTCCCGAATAATCAAATTATGCCGGGATTATTTTGTAATACTTCAGAGAAATGGATAGATTTGTAGTCAAAATATAGAATACAAAATAACGATGCAGGACAGACATACCAATCGCAAACGCTACTTTGATGAACTGGCTGTTAGTAGCCGAAAGTATTTTCTTCCCTACCTGGAAGAGTTTTTTCCTATCACTTCATCTACCCGTATTCTTGAGATAGGTTGTGGCGACGGGGGGAATCTTTTGCCTTTTGCCGAGCGACAGTGTTCTGTAACAGGTATTGACCTGGCTGAAACGCGTATTCTGCAAGCCCGTGAGTTTTTTGCTGAATCGGGCTGTGCTGCACAATTCAAGGCTGTGAATGTTTTTGATATGACTCCTGAAAAAGAGAAGTATGACGTTATCCTGATTCATGATGTAATTGAGCATATTGGTGATAAAAAATCAATGTTGCAGCATATCCGGCAGTTTCTGGCTCCCGGCGGAGTTGTATTTATTGGTTTTCCTGCCTGGCAAATGCCCTTTGGAGGGCATCAACAGATCTGTCATAGTAAAGTAGCTTCTCACTGGCCATTTCTGCATTTATTACCGCGTCCTCTTTATCGCAGTGTGTTGAAAATCTGTGGGGAGAGTGAAGTCTGCATTGCTGAACTGCTTGACATTAAATCCTGTCGTACCACCATTGAAATGTTCGAGCGTCTGGCTCGTAAAACAGGGTATTCCATTCGCCAACGTAAGTTCTGGTTTATTAATCCACACTATGAAGTGAAATTTCGGTTACGCCCTTGTGTACTTTCTCCTTTTATTGCAAACATACCCTATGTAAGGAACTACTTTACAACATCCTGCTTTTATATACTTGATGCCTCTGCGTGATATTCACCGGATATCTGGTTTATATAGCAGTTGTTTCATACTTTGATACACTTTGTTTCAATACTATGAAACAAAGTGTATCAAACTGTTGAGAAGAAATTCTCAACGTATTGAGAAAAAAATCTCAAAACGTTGAAACTTTTTTCTCATAGTAATGAAACAAGATGAAACAGATGAGATAAGCCCTTTATTGCTACCATTGATTCATTCTCTTTCATCCGGACTTACTTTTTTTCTGCTCCGTATGGCTATCTGAGCGGAATACTGTACATTTGCATGCATACAATAATCAGACTTTGCATGAAAGAACCAAATAAGCGGGTATTAGTAGGTATGAGTGGCGGTATAGACAGCACTGCTACCTGCCTGATGCTACAAGAACAAGGATACGAAATAGTAGGTGTAACCATGCGCGTATGGGGAGAGGAACCGCAGGATGCCAGAGAACTGGCTGCACGAATGGGCATTGAACACTATGTAGCCGACGAACGGATACCCTTCAAAGATACAATCGTAAAGAATTTCATTGATGAATATCGTCAGGGGCGAACCCCTAATCCCTGCGTGATGTGCAATCCGTTGTTTAAGTTTCGTGTATTGACGGAGTGGGCGGATCGCCTGAATTGTAATTGGATTGCTACCGGACATTACTCCCGGTTGGAAGAACGTAATGGGAATATATACATCGTAGCGGGAGATGATGATAAAAAAGACCAGTCCTATTTCCTTTGGCGTCTGGGGCAGGAGGTATTGAGGCGTTGCATTTTCCCTTTGGGAAACTATACCAAGCTGAAAGTACGGGATTATCTGCGTGAAAAAGGGTATGAAGCCAAATCAAAAGAAGGCGAGAGCATGGAAGTCTGTTTTATCAGAGGAGATTATCGTGATTTCCTGCGTGAGCAATATCCCGATCTGGATACGGAGATTGGTCCGGGATGGTTTGTCAATTCGGAAGGAGTGAAGTTGGGACAGCATAAAGGGTTTCCTTATTATACAATCGGGCAGCGAAAAGGGCTTGAGATTGCTTTGGGTAAACCCGCATACGTGCTGAAAATCAATCCACTGAAGAACACTGTAATGCTGGGAGATGTTGAACAGTTACATGCCGGATATATGCTCGCCGATCAGGATCACCTGATTGATGAGCAGGAAGTATTATCGTGCCAGGAGCTGGCGGTACGTATTCGTTATCGCAGTCGCCCGATACCCTGCCGGGTGAAGCGATTGGAAGATGGACGGCTGTTCGTGAAGTTCCTTGCAGAGGCCTCGGCCATAACTCCCGGGCAGTCGGCAGTATTTTATGATGGCCGTCGGGTGATAGGCGGTGCATTTATAGCTTCACAGCGGGGGATTGGCCTTGTGATTGAAGAAAACAAAGATTTTTAATAGAAACCGAATATAAAGTATGAGAAAATTAATTTTGGCCGCTCTGCTTCTTGCTACTACCGGAGTATCGGCGCAACAGGACACATTGAAGTATCGCATCAGTCTCAGAGATAAGGCTGCTACCACTTATTCATTGGACCGTCCGGAAGAGTTTCTTTCAAAGAAAGCCATTGAACGCCGTCAGAAACAGCGGTTGGCAATAGACTCTACCGACTTACCGGTGTGTCATAAGTATGTGGATGCTATTCGTAAGAAAGGTGTGAATATTGTCACCATGGGAAAATGGGATAACTTTGTAACTGTGTCCTGCAACGATACGACATTGATAGATAAGATTGCCAGACTTCCTTTTGTCCGTGCTACCGAAAAGGTATGGATTGCACCCGATCCGGAGAATCCTACGATGGCTACCGAACGCGATTCATTGATAAATACCCCTCTGTGGATAAAAGAAACCTATGGACCAGCACTTCGCCAGATCCGGATAAGCAATGGCGACAAGCTGCATAAAGCAGGATTTAAAGGACAAGGGATGACGATTGCCGTGATTGATGCAGGTTTTCATAATGCTGACAGTATAGATGCGATGAAGAATATCAACATTCTGGGTACAAAAGATTTTGTAAACCCCCAAGCTGATATTTATGCCGAGAGCAGTCATGGCATGTGTGTACTTTCATGCATTGGTATGAATCAGCCTCATGTGATGATTGGTACGGCCCCCGAAGCTTCTTTCTGGCTCTTACGTAGCGAGGATGAATATTCCGAACATTTAGTGGAGCAGGATTACTGGGCGGCTGCCATTGAATTTGCCGATAGTGTGGGAGTAGATGTGGTAAATACTTCATTGGGATATTATGCTTTTGATGATAAATCAAAAGATTATCGTTATCGTGATCTGGACGGCCACTTCGCTTTGATGTCCCGCCAGGCTGCAAAGGCAGCAGATAAGGGTATGATTGTAGTGTGCAGTGCCGGGAATGCCGGTTCGGGACCTTGGAAAAAAACGACTCCTCCGGGAGATGCAGACAATGTACTTACGGTAGGTGCTATTAGTAAAAAAGGTGAACTGGCCCCTTTCTCTTCTATCGGAAATACAGCCGATGGCCGTGTAAAACCTGATGTAATGGCAGTAGGCTTAGGTTCGGACGTAATGGGGACGGATGGTGTATTGAGAAGAGCCAACGGTACTTCGTTCTCTTCACCTATCATGTGTGGTATGGTGACTTGCTTGTGGCAGGCACTTCCCAATCTGACGGCAAAGGAGATCATTGAACTGGTTCGCCGTTCGGGAGATCGTGCCAAATATCCCGACAATATTTATGGATACGGGATTCCTGATATGTGGAAAGCTTATCAGTCTGCAAAATGAAACAAGAAGCGCTGACTCTCTTTGATCTCAATGCGTTGGTGCGACGGAGCCTGGAACAATGCTTGCCCGATGAATACTGGATACAGGCGGAGCTGAGTGATGTGCGGTCCAACAGTACGGGACATTGTTATCTGGAGTTTATACAGAAAGATCCTCGTAGTAATAATCTTATCGCCAAAGCGCGGGGGATGATCTGGAGCAATGTATTTCGGTTGCTGAAACCTTATTTTGAAGAAGCAACCGGACAGATGTTCGGTTCCGGTATCAAAGTATTGGTGAAGGTGACTGTACAGTTTCATGAGCTATATGGCTATAGCCTGACTGTGCTGGATATTGACCCAACTTACACGCTGGGCGATATGGCACGCCGCCGTCGCGAGATATTGCAGCAGCTGGAAGAAGAGGGCGTACTGACCTTAAATAAAGAACTTGAAATGCCTCTGTTGCCGCAGCGTATAGCTGTTATCTCTTCGGCTACTGCTGCCGGTTACGGAGATTTCTGCCATCAGTTGCAGCACAATTCCCGTGGCTTTTTCTTTTATACGGAATTGTTTCCGGCTATGATGCAGGGCAATCAGGTAGAAGAATCGGTTCTGTCTGCACTCGACCGTGTGAATGCCCGGCTAAGCGACTTTGATGTTGTTGTTATCATTCGTGGCGGAGGAGCGACATCCGATTTATCCGGTTTTGATACTTATCTGCTGGCAGCTGCCTGTGCACAATTTCCATTACCCATAATTACCGGCATTGGGCACGAACGTGATGACACGGTGCTTGATTCTGTGGCACATACCCGGGTGAAGACACCGACTGCCGCTGCCGAATTACTTATAAACCGTATGGACGAAGCTGCGGATCAGCTGGAATATCTGTCTACCCGTCTTCGCGAAGGTGCTTCTGCTTTTCTTGAACGTGAATCCGGAAGACTCTCGTCTTGCCAGGCGCGTATTCCCGCATTGGTGGTTCATCGGTTGTCGGATGCACGTTTTCGCCTGTTGACAGCAAGCAAAGATTTAATGCAAGTCTCTGCCGCTTTACTGGCTCGTCAGCGCCATCGCCTGGAACTGTTTCAACAACGTATCACTGATGCCTCTCCTGATAAACTCCTTGCCCGTGGCTATAGTATCACCCTGAAAGAAGGTAAGCCCGTCACCGATGCTTCCCAGGTATCTCCCGGTGATGAAATCATCACTCGCTTGCATCACGGAGAACTAACTTCAATCGTAAATTCAGAGTTACTTCAATCATCTAAATTGTAAATCGTCTAATCGTAAATAAAATTATGTCTGTAAAAAAAGAAACCTATTCCCAGGCCATGGAGCGCCTGGAAAAGATTGTTCGTCAGATTGACAATAATGAACTTGAAATAGATGTGTTGGCAGAAAAAATAAAGGAGGCCAATGAAATAATTGCATTTTGTACGGAGAAACTGACGAAAGCTGATCGGGAAGTCGAAAAATTGTTGCATGAAAAGCTACAATCTAAAGAATAAAAGTTATTTTTGTTGTCTGATAGCAGAATTTAACTAATATACATACTAATATGAAAGAAATAGATTGGTCTAATCTGTCATTCGGCTATATGAAGACAGATTACAACGTGAGAATTAATTATCGCGATGGTGCATGGGGCGAATTGGAAATAAGCAGTAGCGAGATCCTTAACCTGCACATGGCTGCCACTTGTCTGCACTATGGTCAGGAGGCATTTGAGGGCTTGAAAGCTTTCCGTGGTAAAGATGGTAAAGTTCGTATTTTCCGTCTTGAAGAGAACGCGGCACGTTTGCAATCTACTTGTAGAGGAATCCTTATGCCGGAACTTCCGACCGACCGTTTTAAAGAGGCTGTTCTGAAAGCTGTAAAACTGAACGAACGTTTCATCCCGCCTTATGAAACAGGAGCTTCTCTTTATATCCGTCCGCTACTCATCGGTACCGGTGCACAGGTGGGTGTACGTCCTGCTAACGAATATCTCTTTGTAATCTTCGTAACGCCGGTAGGTCCTTACTTCAAGGGTGGGTTTGCAACTACTCCTTACGTAATCACACGCAAATATGATCGTGCAGCTCCGCTGGGAACAGGTATTTATAAAGTAGGTGGTAATTATGCTGCCAGTCTGCGTGCAAGTATGGAAGCTCATGAAGCTGGATATTCGGCTGAGTTCTATCTCGATGCAAAAGAGAAGAAGTATATGGACGAGTGTGGTGCAGCCAATTTCTTTGGTATTAAAAATAATACTTATATTACCCCATTATCAACATCTATTCTTCCTTCTATTACCAACAAGAGCCTTATGCAGCTGGCAGAAGACATGGGATTGAAAGTAGAACGCCGTCCGGTGCCCGAAGAAGAACTGGCAACTCTTGAAGAGGCCGGTGCTTGTGGTACTGCTGCCGTGATCAGCCCGATACAGCGTATTGATGATCCGGAAAATGATCATTCATATATTATTTCTAAGGATGGTAAACCAGGACCGATCTGTACAAAATTGTACCATAAACTACGTGCTATCCAATATGGTGACGAACCGGATACACACGGATGGGTAACTATTGTAGAATAATATTTATTTAATAAATCTTAATATCTTATGTTGAAACAAAATTCAGAATTGCGTGCAGAAGCACGTGTTGCTCTTACCGACAAATGGGTGATGGGAGCGGTTACTACTCTTGTATTTGGTGCTGTATCGGGTGCTGCTTCTTACATTCCGGTTGTTGGAACTATATTGGTTGCATTGCCTATGATGTATGGATACTCTATTGTGCTGCTGAGTGTAATGAGAGGCGGTGAAATGAACATCGGAGGTCTGTTTGATGGATTCAATGATTTCGGACGTATTGTTGGTACTAAGTTACTACAGGTTATCTATACATTTTTATGGACGCTGCTGCTCGTTATTCCTGGTATTATTAAGAACTATTCGTATGCAATGACGGACTTTATTCTGAAAGATCAACCGGAGTTGGCTAATAATGCTGCTATCGAAAAAAGTATGGCTATGATGGATGGTAACAAGATGAAATTGTTCTTGCTTGATCTTAGCTTTATCGGTTGGGCTATTTTGTGTCTTTTTACTTTGGGTATCGGATTCCTTTTCCTACAACCTTATGTACAATCTGCTCATGCTGCTTTCTATGAAGATTTGAAAGCGCAGACAGTTATAGAAGAAGAGGTTATTATTGAAGCTTAATAAAACTTTTATATAATATGGATAAATGGAGTGCAGAGAAATCTGTACTCCATTTATTTTTGCGATAATCTGCGTTTTTTATGTCTCCCTTCATAACGGACATTTCTTGGTTGTATGATACCTTGATAGAATTTGGTATAGACAACATAAAGCGAAAATTATCCTTATTAATAATATCATATGCTCTAATTTAACGTTATAACATTCCTTTCTGTATTAATATAAGGCTATCTGGATTTATTATTTGAAAAAGGGTACCGAAAGGTTCATAAATTCCTATTGGAACTTCATCGTATGCACGAAATCCAGGAAGAGTATCATGATAGGATATTAACTTACTTGCATTAATATATTGATTTCCTATACCTTCTTCACCATAATAAACAAATACATAGTTTCCAATATATGTATAACCCTTGATTAGTTTTCTCTCATAATATGGTTCGGCTATCATTAAAAAATAATCTTTACCTGCTTCTGAATAAAAATAGAAACTTAAAACTTTTTCTTCAATAGGACTCGTATATTTTTTATCTTTTATGTATACTATGAATTCATTTATGGCTCGCTTCATTGATTCATTAAAAATAGTATGATAGTCATTCTGTTTCATAGTATCAGAATAAGATATTAGATTATTTTCTAAACCAGTTTGCTGGATTTTTCTATTGTTAGTACATCCTGTACAAAGCATTATAATTAAAATTATCCATATTGCCTTCATACTTATCTATCTTTTGGGTACTATAAAACGAAGTCCTTTATTATTAGTGACTTTTTATGTATAACTTTAATCTCAGGTTGTGTTCTATGAGATTGCGGAATAGGTATAGTATCAACTGTTGTGCCATCAGGTTATTGCGATAATAGTAAACTAATCAAAAAGGTTCTTTTCATAGGCATTATAGTTAAGTGTTGACAATATATATGTTATTTAGTACTAATCAAAATTTTTTAGAGAAATTTTGATCCAAGGAGAATAAAAACATGAAGATGATTAAAAAAACTTCATATTCATACCTCTGTCTTATGAATTGTCAATTCATTCTGTAATTCAAAGACCTTTCCATGTGTTACTGAATCAAGTTATCGTAGTTCTCCTCGCGGATACAGTAAAGTCATTTATAATTCTATGTCAAATAGGTATCGAATGACTATTTGACATCTATGAAATATTCTTCCTACCTGATTGCCGTTTCCGTCGAAAGTAAGTAACTTTGCAGGCAAACCAGATTGATTATATGGGAAAAGGAAAATTAGAGAAGTTTGCCGATATGGCAAGTTATCCGCATGTGTTTGAGTATCCTTACTCTGTGGTGGACAATGTGCCTTTTGAAATGAAGGGCA
Source organism: Bacteroides mucinivorans (assembly GCF_034654355.2). Lineage (NCBI taxonomy): Bacteria > Pseudomonadati > Bacteroidota > Bacteroidia > Bacteroidales > Bacteroidaceae > Bacteroides > Bacteroides mucinivorans. The sequence goes on from NZ_CP178179.1 coordinate 1,056,451, forward strand.
AGTGGAATGAAACATTTTTTGGTAATGATCATCCGATAGTGCTCGAACTGGGTTGTGGTAGGGGAGAGTATACCGTAGGACTGGGACAGATGTTTCCGGATAAGAATTTTATTGGTGTAGATATCAAAGGATCACGTATGTGGACCGGAGCTACCGAAGCCTTGAAAACAGGTATGAAGAATGTGGCTTTCCTACGTACGAATATTGAAATAATAGACCGTTTTTTTGGCTCGGGTGAAGTGAGTGAAATATGGCTTACCTTTTCTGATCCGCAAATGAAGAAGGCTACCAAGCGATTGACTTCTACTCATTTTATGGAGCGTTATCGCCGCTTTCTCAAACCAGATGGAATCATTCATTTGAAGACGGATAGTAACTTCATGTTCACCTATACCCGATATATGATCGAGGAGAACAAATTCCCGGTAGAGTTTATCACCGAAGATCTTTATCATTCTGGTCTTGTAGATGATATTCTGGGAATCAAGACTTATTATGAACAACAATGGCTTGACCGTGGTTTGAATATTAAGTATATAAAATTTCGGCTTCCGCAGCAAGGTGAATTGCAAGAGCCGGATGTTGAAATAGAACTCGACTCGTATCGTAGCTATAACCGTAGTAAGAGGAGCGGGTTACAAACAAGTAAATAATCAGATTTACGATTAGACGATTGACGATTTACGATTGAAGAATCTTTCTTCCTGTAGTCATAGGCAATCCCAATCGTCTTATGGTAAATCTAAGTAATTTCAATCGTCAAATTGTAAATCGTCAAATCGTAAATATTATGACACTTTATCCAAAGTTAATACTCGATGCACTGGCAACAGTGCGTTATCCCGGTACCGGTAAGAATCTTGTTGAAGCCGGTATGGTGGAGGATGATATCCGCATTGAAGGGATGAAAGTTTCTTTTTCCCTTCTTTTTGAAAAGCCTACCGATCCCTTTATGAAGTCGGTGGTTAAAGCTGCCGAAGCAGCTATTCTTACTCACGTAAGTAAAGAGGTGGAAATTGTAGGCAATATTAGTGTAAAAACCATTCAGGCCGCACGTCCGGAAGTAGGGAAATTATTGCCGCAAGTGAAAAATATTATTGGAGTTTCTTCCGGAAAGGGAGGAGTTGGTAAGTCTACCGTAGCGGCAAATCTTGCTGTGGCGCTTGCCAAACTTGGCTATAAAGTTGGATTGCTTGATGCTGATATCTTTGGACCCTCTATGCCAAAAATGTTTCAGGTAGAAGATGCCCGGCCTTATGCCGAAAAAATTGGAGGGCGTGATATGATTATTCCCGTTGAGAAATATGGGGTAAAACTTCTTTCCATTGGTTTCTTTGTCGATCCCGATCAAGCCACTTTATGGCGTGGTGGTATGGCAAGTAATGCACTGAAACAGCTTATTGGTGATGCCGACTGGGGCGAACTGGACTATTTCCTGATTGACTTGCCCCCCGGAACCAGTGACATCCATCTGACTGTGGTACAAACATTGGCCTTGACCGGTGCAGTTGTTGTGAGTACTCCACAGGCTGTGGCATTGGCAGATGCCCGTAAGGGTATCAATATGTTCACCAATGAGAAAGTTAATGTACCTATCTTGGGGTTGGTCGAAAATATGGCTTGGTTTACTCCTGCCGAATTGCCCGAAAACAAATATTACATCTTTGGGCGTGAAGGTGCCAAGAAACTGGCAGAAGAGATGAATGTGCCTTTGCTGGGACAGATTCCTATAGTTCAAAGTATTTGTGAAAGCGGTGATAAGGGAACTCCTGCTGCATTGGATGAGAATACAATTACCGGTCGTGCTTTCTTATCATTGGCTGCTGCTGTGGTCCGCCAGGTAGATCGGCGGAATGTAGAACAGGCACCTACACGGATTGTAGAAATGCATAAGTAATGCGAATCAGTAGTTGAAATAAGTTTTACCACAGAGTACCACAGAGTTTTAAATCTTTATTGAAACGCAGATGAACGCAGATTTTCGTAAAAGGAAACCTATAAGATAAAGAACTACAGTCTTTTAATCTGTGTTAATCTGCGTTTTATCAGATAATTAGACTCTGTGAAACTCTGTGGTGAGTTGTATTTATTCTTATTTATTGAGTACTTTCAACAGTTCACTCTTCATTTTATCTACTCCGGGAAATCCGGTTGTTTTATAAGTGATGTTTCCTTCACGGTCAACGAGCAGATAGGTAGGCACTCCTCTGATCTGGAATGAATTCATCAGATAACTCCATTGATCAGCTGTTACCCGGAAGTGTTCTCCATGAATGTCGGGTATCATGTTCTCCCATGTACCTTTTGGAGAAGTTTCTCCGGTCAGATAAATATAAACGATATCCCTGTCTTTTAACTCTTCCTTCATGGGGATCATAGCTTTGTTTGCCATGCGGCATGGTCCGCACCAGGTTGCCCAGAAATCCACTAATAAGGTATGCCCGCGATATTTGGAAATAATAGAAGCGAACAAATCTTCGTTACTTACCTCACCAGCCTCATTTATGGTAAATCCGGTTTTCTTTTTGTTCTCTTCTATTTTTGCCAGTAATTCATCGTTTTTCTCTTTCACTGTTTCCAGATAGACGGGAGTTGATAAAGCGGATATTTTTGCCAACTGTTCTTCTGTGACAGGTGTAAAGTCGTTAATTCCGTTTAGTACATTGGCTACTGTAGAAAGTTCAAAATAAATCCCTTTGTCTGTTCCTAATGCTTTGCTGAATGCCGTCCTGAACATGGGGCTTCCGGTGAGACGCGTATAGAGAGGAACATACATAGCTTGCGGGGTATTAAGAGAGGAAAAATCCTTTAGTACATTCAGAAAATCATCCGGAAGACTGACAGGATTATTCTTTATATATTCATTCACTTGTTCGTCCTTCAGCTTGTAGTTAATGATATGTACGCGTTGTATAATTCCGGGAACGAACGTGAGAAGTGATGCAGCCGATGCGTCTACAGCACAACAAAGCATCTCTTTGCAGGCTTTCGTTGCTTTAAGAGCATCAATCTGCCGGAGTTTCTCTTTATGTTTATTCAGGATATACGCTTTTACTTCTTCTGCATTTTTGTCTTTCAGGTCTTTTATGAACTGAGGATAGTCATCATCTATATTGGTTTTGAAATTCAGTTTAGCAATTTCTTCGGATGGTCCGGCAAGATATCCTCCGTAATAGACGCTTGCTTCATTGGATTTCTTGTCTTTATGTAGCTTGGATTGCCGGCGACAGATCTCACGTTGGTTGATGAAGAGATTGGTCTTTTCTCCGGGGGCTAATAAAAAATTAATCGCTTCTGTTCCGTTGTAAAATGTAACAGGTGTTGTTGTAATGACTGGTATTTCGCTGGAGAATTGTCCATTATCATTTACTTTTATGTCTACTTTTTGTTCCAGGTTAACAGCGCCTCTAAGGTAGATAGTGAAGTTTGAAGACATTCCCGGTTCAAAATCAAGTATTTGCCCTTCTAAGAGAGCTTTGCCTTTTTCTATTTTGGGTGTAGGTAGGGTAGTAAGCTTTTTGGTTCGTTCTGTAGCTTCAGCCGGTAGTTTTAGCTTAGGCAACTTACCATCCAATTGTATTCCCCAGATTTTGAAAGCGCCTTCTGTATCTCCTTCGGAGAAATCGATAGAGGTAATATCTTTTGGCAGGGGTGGAAAGACAAGTTTAAATTCGGCTTGTCCGGATTCCGGCATCCAAAACTTTTGATCGGGAGTGATGCCGATACCGTCGCGTAGAGGATATAATTCACCGTCACTTCCTTTCAGAAAGCTACCGGAAGCAATTCTTATCCAGTTTTTAGGACGATAAAAAGCTTTGATATGTAGTACGGTTGCTGTGTCACTCAATGCTACTTTATCTATTTCAATGCTTGTAGAACTCCAGGCGGTGAAGGGAGGTTGTTCTATGATTCTTTCCTGGGCTTGTGTAAATGCTGTCAGACTTAGCAGAAAACAAGTGATAAGTACGAATGGTTTCATGGTGTTGTTATTTATGGTTATCTGCAAAAGTAAGAATAATATAGTTATTATTTACTACTTTTTTGGTAAAAAAGAAAGAGGTAATCACTATGATAAAAGGCGATTACTTCTTTCTTTTCAATTAATGTATTAAGAGAGAGTTATTGTTGAAGTTTGAAGGTGATAGGAAGTGTATATTGCACAGCTACCGTTTGGCCATCGTTTTTACCGGGTTCCCAACGTGGCATACCCATTACTACACGTATAGCTTCGGCATCCAGTGAAGGAGAGACACTTTGTATTACTTTCGGACTGATAACATGACCGTCTTTGTTGACTATCATCTGGATAACAACACGTCCCTGCGTTTTGCTCTGTTGGGCATCAAATGGATATTTGATATTTCTTGCCAGATAACTCATTAGTCCACTGGTTCCACCCGGATATTTGGGCATTATTTCTGCACTTTCAAGAACAACTTCCGGGGTTATGATGTCATCTTTGGGAGCATATCCTACAACTACCACTTCCTCCAGCTTACTGTCTTTTATCTCTTCTACTTCCGGTCCGCTCAATCTGAAAGCGATGGGAACTGTATATTTTACACGTACCTCTTTTCCTCTTTGTTTACCCGGAGTCCATTTAGGCATTGTTGACAATACACGTATGGCTTCTGCGTCCAGTTCGGAACTGACAGAGCGTCGTGCTACTGCCAGATTGCTAACCGATCCGTCTTTTTCTACAATGAAACGTGCTATGACACGTCCTTGTATACCTTCTTTTTGAGCCTTTACAGGATAGCGCAAATTTTTAGCAATAAACTCCATCAGACCTGTTTGTCCGCCAGGAAAAACGGGCATCTCTTCTACAACATCAAAAATATCATCATCTCCGGTATTCACTTTTTGCATGGTGGCAGAAGGATCTTTATCGGTTATGTCTATATCGACAGGAGTTTCTTTCGGGATAGTAACTTCTTCTACTGTGGTCTGTTCTGGTATTTGTCCGGTAGCCTTTGTTACTTGTTCTGTTGACTTTTCAACAGTTTGTATTACTTCCCGTGCAAAATTTTTCGTGGTTCGGGCTACTGCTTCGATATTACTGATTATTAGTAGCAAGGCAGCCAATGGAAGAAATAGCAAATATTTAGTTCTTCCTATTTCTTTTGTTCTTTTCTTGTTCATCATTTTAATTCGGTTTTTGAGTGGTAAAACATTGAAACTATTATAGAGAGTTGCTGCAGCCTTGTGATGAGCCAGTCCCAACAGATGGTACTGGTATACTTTATAGTCATATCCGGTTTGCAGGACGCGTTGATCGGCCATGTATTCCAGATTATTTCGTATTTCACGCTTCATAAGCCAGATAAAAGGATTAAACCAACAGGCAATACACACCAGTTCACTGAATATTATATCTGCCGAATGTAATTGGTGGGCATGAGTCTGCTCATGAGTAAGAATCTCGGCAAGTTCTTCCTGAGTATGAGATTCCGGATGGACGAATATCCAATGGAAAAAGGAAAAGGGACCACTTGCTTTGTTTAATATATGTACACGTACACCTTGTATCTTTGTTACTTTGCACTGAATTCGTAAGCGGATAATACTGGTCAGTTGCATTATAAAACGGATAAATAGTAATATCACTCCGCATAAATAGATGATACTCAGAGAATAGAGGATCAATTCCTGCCAGTTTGCATCAGTTGGGGTTACTGTTTCTTCAAATACCACTTCGGGGAGTAGTGTCGTTGCATAAAAATCGGCTATTACCACCATTGGCTCATGTGCCTTTACCCATTCCTGAAGGTTGAGCATAGGATAAAGCAGTGAGACTCCCAAGAAACAAAGCAATGCTGTCCGGCGCCAATGAAAAAATGTATCTTTATAAAAGAATAACCGGTAGAATATATAGAATACTATAATTCCTACGTTTATCTTTAGAAAATAGGCAAGTTCCGGAGTCATAATATCATTGTTTATGGATTATTCTTCTTTTCCTTTTTCAATCATATCAATGATTTCTTTCAGATCATTAGTTGATATTTTTTGATCTTTAGCAAAAAAAGAAACCATTTCTTTGTAAGAGTTTTCAAAGTAATTGCGTACTACTCCGCTCATGAAACTACGTTTATATTCACTTTCCCGTATGGAGGGAGTGTATTGATAAGTATTACCTACCCGACGAGGTGTGACGTATCCTTTCCGTTCAAGATTTTTCACTATGGATGCTACGGTCGTATAAGGGGGAGCAGGTGGTTCGAATTTAGCTACTATCTCTTTTACAAAACAGTTTTCCAGTTCCCAGATGTAGATCATCACTTCTTCTTCTTGTATAGTCAGCTTTTCCATGGAGTATGTTTAATTACGATTATATTGCAAATCTACGAAATATTCGTAATTAAACAATAGTCAGTGGGTTAAATAATGTAAACTCAGTAAAGAAGTCATTGAGAGGTATGCCGGGCGGTGTTCATTATTGTACGGTTTTGAATGTATTTCACCACAGAGTAACACGGAGTTCCACAGAGCTTAAATCTTTATTGAAACGCAGATTAACACAGATTTTCGCAAAGGGAAACAAATGTATGATAAAGAACTACAGTCTTTTAATCTGCGTTCTGTGTTAATCCGCGTTTTATCAGATAAATAGTACTCTGTGGAACTCTGTGCTACTCTGTGGTGAGTTCATTTCCGATCAGATTTGAACCAACTATCCAACTACAGATTCGCATAAATTACTCCTTTAATCAGACAGGGATGTATCTTTCTGTTTATTTGTTTCCCTGTATTCCCTTGGCGTTTGATTGTACCGTTTGGCAAATTCTTTATAGAAGTGAGAACGGTTGGTAAATGCAGTCTTGTACATTACCTCCTGTATTGTCAGGCTGGTAGTTAGTAGTAATTTGGCGGCATAAGTCATTCTCTGTTCTTTTATAAAGTCTTTGGGAGATGGCTGGTTCAGATTTTTGAATTTGCGATATAAGTTGCGGCTACTCGTCTGCATGGCTGCTGCCAACTCTTCAGGGCCGAAGAGTGTATTATCCATGTTTTTATTTATTAGTTCTCTTGCTGTTTGCAGATATTCTTTATCTTCTTTTTGCAATAGCTGTCCACCTCCAAAATCGAATCCACTGGCTGAAGAGTTATAATATTGTTTCAGCTCTTTCTGCTTTCTGATAAGTTGCCTGATCACTGTTATCAGATATTGGGTATTGAATGGTTTTGGTATATAAGCATCGGCCCCTGATTCAATGCCTTCTATTCTTTCATCGGTTGTGTTCTTAGCCGACAGAATAACCAGTGGAATATGTACCGTGTGTTTATTACTCTTTATTTGTTTAGTCAAAGTAATTCCGTCAACTTTAGGCATCATAATGTCTGTAATGATCAAATCAGGGGTTTCTTGCTTTAACAGTGCCAACCCTTCCTCTCCGTTCTCTGCCGTAAGGATTGCATATTCATCAGATAATATATCTTTCAACATCCACAACAACTCTTTGTTATCATCAATAACCAGAATCGTTGCTTCCGGTTGCGGACATTCTTCTTCGGTAGTCCCATTTTCAGGCTCTTGTCTATTCATATTATTTTTCTGTATCAATCTGGGAACCTCTTCTTGTTTTTGGGAAGAATTCTCTGTAATTTCCAGCTGAGGTAACGTTACGGTGAACTGGGCATACTGATTTACCTCACTTTCTACTTTGATTATACCTTGAAGCAATTCCACCATACTATGACAGATAGCAAGTCCCAATCCATTTCTGGAAGATAATCCCTTAATACTGTTTTCTTTGATATTATCCAATACGCTGTAACGGTTGAATATTAGAGGGATATTTTCTTTACTGATACCTTTACCCGTATTATATACTTTAACTTCCAGTTTTGTATTTATTACTTTTACAGATATTAAAATAGTTCCTTTTTCCGGAGTGTATTTAAATGCATTGGAAATGAGATTGTTCAGAATTTTTGTAAAACAACTATTATCACTTCTCCATATGATATCAGGGCTAACGTCGGTTTGGAGAAGGATATTATTTTGCTCAGCCAGTTCGCTGAATGATTCAATAATTTCCTGCGATAGTTCGCTGATATTTAATTCTTGTATATGGCATATCTGATTTCCTGTTTCCATACGGCGAAAGTCTATTACTTCCTGAATCAGACTGTTGAGCCGCTCTGTATTTGATTTAATAATTTGAGCGTACTTTTTGATGAATACATCACTGCTTTCATGATGTAATATACGCTCGCACGGTCCGTAAATAAGGGTTAACGGAGTACAGAATTCATGTGTGATGTTGGTGAAGAAACGCAATTTACCTTCATACATTTCTTCCTTATATTTTTCATTTAAACGTCTGGTAATAGATATTTTTCTCCGTTCATATTTCCATTTGATATATCTGAATATACCAATCATAAGACCTATTATAAGCAGTGCATAGATAATGTATGCAACCATGGTTTGATACCAGGGAGGGAGAATGATGATATGTATACTTTTTATTAATTCTTCATTATTACTCATTCCGTCATTATATCTCACTTTCAGGATATAATTTCCCGGAGTAATATTGGTAAATTGTGCCTCATTAGAGCGGGTATCCATCCATACATCGCTGAAATTTTCGAGTTTGTACGAGTATTTACTGTTTTCTCCGTTGATGAAATCCATTGCAACGAATGATACTGCAAAAAAATTCTGATTATGATTGAGCACAATTGCTTCCTCATTGCCTTTTGCTTTCTCAAACTCAGATATGCTATATTCTTTGTTGAAGATCCGTAATTTTGTAAAGAAGATCTCGGGCACGAATTCCTTCTTCTTTCTTTCCTCATTTTTGATCCATACAATACCATCTACTCCTCCGAAGAAATATCTGTTCTGAGTATTATCCTGGAAATAAGCGTTATCGCTGAACTCAATAAGTTTTAGTCCGGTTTTATAATTGAGGTTACGAAAACTATTTCTTTGAGGATCAAACAGAATGATACCAGTATTGCTGCTTAACCATAGATTTCCTTGCCTGTCCTCTGCAATGCCGTGTATTGTGTTATTGGGAAGCCCTTCATTCTCGTTGAAGTTTTTGTAATCAAAACTTCCGTCAGGGAGCAGATTAAGTCTGGTTAGTCCATAGCTACTTCCTAACCAGATATTTTTATTACGATCTTGATGAATACATAATATGTCGTTCATCGGCGCTATACCGTTTTTATCAAAAGTGATCAGCCGGTAAGCCTCTGTTTGTATATTGAGCCGTATGACGCCATTACCACGCATACCTATCCACATAATAGAATCATTTTCAGGATAGATAGAATATATTTGGTTATATTGCTGCCGGTTGGAAATATTGAGGTTGACAGACCGGATACTTTTAGCTTCCAAAGTATTCCCTTTGGGTTGTACATTGATTCTTAATAACGTGCTGCCGGAGCCTACCCATAATAGCGAATCACAAATCTCAACCATAGAATGCACTTTGGCTATTCCAATCTTTGTGTGGTTTACCAATGGATGTATTTTATGATCCCGGTAGGAATAATAGTCTAATCCGGGCCCATCAGAACCGATCCATAATACGGGATGGGTTTTACTGGGAACAAAGGCGAATACAGCATTATTAGTTAGTCCTTCCTGTGTAGTGAAGTGGGTAACGTTTGCAGCTGAGTATACTTTCGCCTTGTCATAGTCTTCTATACGGATAATGCCATTATCTTTAGTTCCCAGCCACAACGTGTTTTGAGGATCGGCATAAATGGCGCGGATGGGTCTTCTTTTATTTATGGGGAGTTGGTTGAGTGATACGTTATTAAATGTATATTCATCTTTTGTCCATGCATATACTCCCTGCCCGTCTGTTCCAATCCAGACGATGTCTTGCTGTTCATCCTTCCATAACGAGAATACTCCGCAGTTAATTTCAATCTTTTCCGGTGCATAATTTTTTGCAGCATCAAGATGTATTAACCCATTGGTCTTGAAAGCAATAAGGAGATCTTCATTATCGAATATAATGGAACCAATCTCTCCACTTTCATTGATAAGTGTTTTCAGATTTTTAATGAAACGTGTCTCCTGAGGTGTGATTGCATAGATATTTCCCTCTGAATCAACAATTATAACCTTTTTGTTACTGTAAAATACATACTTAATAGGATGTGGATGTCTGAAACTGGGATGTTGCACTATCTGAGGAGCCGCACTGTCTACCTGATTTACAGTATATTTTTCCATCGTTCCACGATGATTTATCCAGATGGTATCTTGTGCATCAATAACAAAGTTACTCACATTGTCGTGTGTCATGCCCTTCTGAATAGGAAGGTCAATAAACTTCTTTTGCTTTTTGGAATACAGCGAGAGAATACCGGGTTTACCAAACACATATAAATTGTCATGGTTGTCTTTAGCCACATATGAGTTCTCGCCAAATTCGTTGTAATACTCCTCAATAATATTACTGCGCTGTGATAACTTATTGAGCCCCCATTTGGTGCTGATCCACAGATAGACACCTTCTGTCTCTGTAATATTCTTAATAACATTGCTCGACAGGCTGTTCTGGTTATTTATATCCGGTTTATAGATATAAATATCCCGGCTATCATACATATTGAGCCCATCATAAGTTCCGATCCACAAAAAGCGTTCGTCATCTTGAAACAAACAAGCCACTGAACTGTTGGAAAGTCCGTCCCGGCTACTGATTTGTCTAAGGTTGTATGCATTGGTATTTCCTACTAAGCATAAAAGAAACAATAATAGAATGTGAAAGTGCTTTTTCATTAGTATATTATTTGCTTGGATAGTAATTACACGTACAAAGATATATTTTTTGCCGGAATTATATAATCTCCATGTTTTTTATAATCCGTAAAAGAGGCGCTAAAAGGGCATTTGGACGATTAACATACAAAACTGGCGAGAATGAATACATGTTGTCCTGCTGATAACATACTATTGGCACATATGAGAATACGTATTCGCCTATTATTGGCTATTTTTGCATTATATATTATAAACACATCTATATATCATGAAACGATTTTTGTCAGTACTCTTTTTAACACTTTTGTCTCATTTGGTTTTGTTTGCGACTCAGTCTTTAGGGAAGTTAGACTTTTTACGGTGTGAATATCTGGTCACTCCTTTAGGTGTTGATGTTCCGACTCCTCGTTTTAGCTGGAGATTACCTGTCAATCTGAATAAGCAGCAAGCTTATCAGGTAATTGTTGGCACAGACTCTGTTGCAGTAGCGAATGGTATCGGAGAAGCGTGGGATTCCGGAAAGATATTGTCTTCGGAGGTACTTACAATGTATGCCGGAAAGGCGATGCAGCCTTATACCCGTTATTATTGGAAGGTTTCTGTCTGGGATGATACTAATAATAACTATACAAGTGCCGTATCTTATTTTGAAACAGGATTGATGGGGATGCACAATTGGAAAGGCAGTTGGATTTCGGATACGCATGATTACCGTTTGAAACCTGCTGCTTATTTCAGAAAAACATTTGATACCGGACGCAAGATCAGGCAGGCACGGGCGTACATTGCTGTGGCTGGATTATATGAACTATCTATTAACGGTACGCGTGTGGGAGACCATCGCCTTGATCCTACTTATACACGTTTTGATCGTCGTACTTTGTACCTGACACATGATATAACCCAATTACTGCAACAGGGAGATAATGCTGTGGGAGTATTATTGGGAAATGGCTGGTATAATCATCAATCTACAGCAGTGTGGAATTTTGATCAGGCTCCCTGGCGTGGCAGACCTAAATTCTGTATGGATATTCGTATAGTCTATGAGGATGGGAAAGAGGAGTTTGTTTCTACAGGATCAGATTGGAAAACGTCATTGAGTCCGGTAATCTTTAATAGTATCTACACGGCTGAGCACTATGATGCCAGAAAGGAACAGGCCGGATGGAATACTCCCGGTTTTGACGATGAGAAATGGAAAAACGCTGCTTGTACATCGGCTCCTTCCAATTTAATTGTTTCTCAGCAGATGCATCCGGTTCGTGATGTGAAACAACTCAACCCGGTAAGGATGACTAAACTATCGGATACAGATTATCTGTTTGATTTCGGACAGAATATGTCCGGGGTTAGTGAACTGATTGTAACCGGAAAACCGGGTACCGAAATAAGATTGAAACATGCCGAAAGAATTGGGGAGGATGGAAAAGTAGACATGTCTAATATTGATTATCATTATCGTCCTACTGATGATTCTGATCCGTTTCAGACTGATATCTTCATATTAAGTGGAAAGGGAGAAGAGTCTTTCCGGGCACGATTTAATTATAAAGGTTTTCAATATGTCGAAGTATTGAGTAACGAGCCTATAGAACTGACAACGAATAGTCTGAAGGCTTATTTTATGCATAGTGATGTACCTGTTGTTGGAAAAGTGACTTCATCGAGCGAACTATTGAATAAAATATGGGAAGCAACCAATCGTTCTTATTTATCCAATCTGTTTGGTTATCCCACTGATTGTCCTCAAAGAGAGAAAAACGGCTGGACAGGCGATGCACATATTGCTATAGAAACTGCGCTTTACAACTATGATGGCATTACTGTTTATGAGAAGTGGCTGGCCGATCATCAGGATGAACAGGCTCCTAATGGTGTATTACCGGCTATCATACCTACCGGAGGATGGGGCTATCATTGGGGAAATGGAGTGGATTGGACCAGTACGATAGCTATTATTCCATGGAATATTTATCTGTTTTATGGCGATAAACATTTGCTCGAATCTGTATACGATAATATAAAGCGGTACGTAGATTACTTGAATTATACCTATCCTTCCGGTATTACAGACTGGGGCTTGGGCGATTGGATTCCTATAAAGGCACGTTCTTCAAAAGAACTGACTTCTTCTATTTATTATTATGTAGATACCGATATTCTGGCTAAAGCAGCTAAATTGCTGAATAAACAGCGTGATTATGAGAAATACTCCGCTTTGGCTACAAAAATAAAGAATAGTATCAATGCCCGCTTCCTGGACGAGCAGAAAGGAATTTATTGCAGCGGACACCAAACGGAACTCAGTACACCTCTATATTGGAATATTGTTCCGGAGCATATGAAGGAATTAGTAGCAAAGAATCTGGCCGAAAAGGTAGAAAAAGACCAAAGCATGGATGTTGGTTTATTGGGAAGCAAAGCGATTCTTAATGCCTTGAGTGAGAATGGATACGCTGATTTAGCCTATAAATTGGCTTCCAAAGATACCTATCCTTCCTGGGGATGGTGGATTAAGAATGGAGCTACCACTCTTTTTGAAAATTGGCGCACAGACGGTTATCGGGATATTTCATTGAACCATATCATGTTTGGTGAAATCAGTGCCTGGTACTACAAGGCTTTGGGGGGATTGTTTCCGGATGCATCTGCCCCTGGTTTTAAACATATTATTTTAAAACCTAACTTTGTAACCGGATTGAATTCTTTTGAGGCCAGTCATGTTTCACCTTATGGGGAAATAGTTTCATCATGGAATAAAAACAAGAATAAAGTTCAGTATATGGTAACGGTTCCTTCAAACACTTCTGCTTCATTGTATCTTGACGCTGCTTATACTGTTAAAAGTAAGGAAATCAAGTCGCAGATTTTATCTGCACAAAGAGAAGAAGGAAGTATAAAACTTACTCCCGGAACGTATCATTTTGAAATTAGAATTAAATAAGAATATACATACTAACATGACAATAATAAGAAGAGTGGGTAGCGTTTTGCTGTTTTTGATGATTACCGTAGTTGGTTGGGGGCAGCATACAGATCCGAGAACGCGTACATATATCGCGCCGACACGTATTGTTTGGCAGTATAACGGTAATGGTGGGCTAATTCATAATATTAATGCATTACTGAAACCCGGTGATGGACAAGGGGTATTAACCAATCGCAATTTGTGCCTGCTGAAAAGTACCGGCGGTGAATATCCTTCTTTTCTGATCGATTTTGGAAAAGAGATACAGGGAGGGCTACGTCTTGTTACCGGGCGTTCAAAAAGCAAAGAGCCGGTAAAGATTCGAATCCGTCTGGGTGAATCCGTGAGTGAAGCAATGACTCCTGTTGGGACAAAGGGAGCTATGAATGATCATGCCATGCGTGATTTTACGATGGAACTTCCATGGCTTGGGACTGCAGAGACTGTACATAGTGGTTTCCGTTTTGCACGTATTGACTTATTAGATGCCGATACGGAATTGTTATTGAAAGAGGTCAATGCAGTATCTGTGATACGGGACATTCCTTATCGTGGTTCTTTCCGTTGTAATGATGACCGGCTGAATGAAATATGGATGACCGGAGCCTATACCGTTCATTTGAATATGCAGGAATATTTGTGGGATGGCATTAAAAGAGACCGCCTGGTGTGGGTAGGCGATATGCATCCCGAAGTAATGACTATCAGCTCTGTTTTCGGATTTAATGAGGTTGTTCCCCGAAGTTTGGATTTATCCCGTGATACCACTCCGCTTCCGGATTGGATGAATAATATCAGTTCTTATTCTTTATGGTGGATTCTGATTCATAAAGAATGGTATCTGTATCAGGGTGATTTGGAGTATCTGAAACAGCAGAAGGACTATCTGACTGGTTTACTAACTCATTTATTGACCAAAGTAGACGAATCCGGTAAAGAGCATTTGGACGGGAAGCGTTTTCTTGATTGGCCTTCCGAGAGGAATAGGCAAGGAATTAATGCTGGTTTGCAAGCTCTTTTATCGATGACTTTTGATGCAGGTGCTATGCTTTGTGAAGCGTTGGGTGATAACGTTTTGGCGACTACTTGTGCTGAAGTGAGTACTCGCATGAAACAACATGTACCCGATGCAAACGGTTCCAAACAAGCTGCTGCACTGCTTGCTTTGGCAGGTTTGGTAGATGCTGCTGAAGCCGATAATAATGTAATATCAGTAGGAGGAGCCAAGAATTTTTCAACTTTCTATGGATATTATATGTTGCAGGCACAGGCTAAAGCCGGTAATTATCAGGGAGCTATTGATGTAATCCGTACCTATTGGGGCGGAATGCTGGATATGGGAGCTACTACTTTCTGGGAAGATTTCAATTTGGAATGGATGTCTGGTTCTGCTCCGATAGATGAACTGGTTCCTGTAGGGAAAAAAGATATTCATGGAGACTTCGGGAATTTCTGTTATAGCAGGTTGAGGCATAGTCTTTGTCATGGTTGGGCTTCAGGACCTACTGCCTGGCTGAGTGAGCATGTTTTAGGTGTGAAAGTGATGACTCCGGGTTGTCGTACTCTAAAGATAGAGTCTCATTTAGGTGATTTGGAATGGGTGGAAGGTACTTTCCCGACTCCAAAGGGAGATGTTCATATCTCTCATCGCAAACAGAATGGTAAGATAGTAACAAAAGTAAAAGCTCCTAAAGGTGTGAAGATTATTGATTGATAACCTAATGGAACTTTTTTAAATAAGTGGTTTTATGAGAAAGATTTTTATCTCATTGTTATTAATATTAAGTTGTACATATATGCTTCATGCAGAAAGTCGGAAGGGAGCTCAATGGATAACTTCCATTGAGGAAGATGTAGATAATCCTAATACTTGGATTGCTTTTCGGCGGGATATTTTGATAAAAAAGGTTCCTTCGGAAGTAATAGCTCAGATTGGTGTAGATAGTAAATACTGGCTCTGGATAAATGGTAAACTTGCTGTATTTGAAGGTGGATTGAAACGAGGTCCTAATCCCGAAGACACTTACTATGACGAAGTGAATATTGCTCCTTATCTGAAGAAAGGAGAAAATAAAATAGCCGTTCTGGTCTGGTATTTTGGGAAAAATGGCTTTTCTCACAAAAGTAGCGGGAAAGCCGGACTAATATTTAAAGTGAAAGATGATAAGTTGGATATTATAAGTAATTCGGAATGGCTTTGTAAAGTCCACCCGGCTTATGGTAACACCGGCAAACCTTATCCTAATTACCGCTTACCGGAATCTAACGTTCATTTTGATGCACGATATGATATTACCGGTTGGCAAACAGAGGATTGTAGAAAATACGCTTTCGAAAATGCGAGAGAATTGGGAGACTGGGGAGTAGGCCCTTGGAATAAGTTGGTGAAACGACCTATTCCGTTTTGGAAAGACTTTGGTGTAAAACCACTTGAAGTACAGCGTATTCCGGGAAACGATAAAGATACGATTATTGCCCGGCTTCCCTATAATATGCAAATGACTCCAGTATTGGATGTAACAGATACTCAGGGCGGAAGCTTAATCTCTATATCCACAGACCACTCCGTGGCAGGAGGGGCAGAAAATGTAAGAGCTGAATACGTCACAAAACGAGGAAAGCAAACTTATGAGTCTTTAGGATGGATGAATGGGCATAAACTGATTCTTGTATTACCGAAAAGTGTAACTGTTAATGCTCTGTCTTATCGGGAAACCGGTTATGATACGGAACCTATCGGTAGCTTCTCTTGCGACAATGAGTTTTATATGCGTTTCTGGGAAAAAGCGCTTCGGACATTGTATGTGAATATGCGTGATACCTACTTTGATTGTCCCGATAGAGAGCGGGCCCAATGGTGGGGAGATGTAGTGTTGCTTATGGGCGAAAGTTTCTATACGTATTCTCCTACAGCACATGCTTTGATGAAGAAAGCAATTTATGAATTGGTCGGTTGGCAAAAGAAAAACGGTGTACTCTATGCTCCCATTCCTTCCGGACGCTCGGATACAGAACTCCCCGGACAATCATTGGCAAGTATCGGGCGTTATGGTTTTTGGAATTATTATTTGAATACGGGAGATAAACAGACGATTGTTGATGCTTATCCTAAAGTTAAGAAGTATCTTGGACTTTGGCAACTGGATGATACAGGCCTGACTGCTTTTAGAAGTGGCGGGTGGACTTGGGGAGACTGGGGAGACCATCGTGATATTCGTCTTATCTATGCCGGATGGCATTATCTGGCATTGGATGGTGCAGCAAAAATGGCCGATGTTTTAGGGTATGAAGGCGATGCTGAAATGTATCGGGAAATAATGAAAAAGCTGAAGGTTGGTTATAATAAATGTTGGAATGGTTATGCCTACAGACATCCGCAATATCAGAAAGAGACGGATGACCGTGCACAAGCATTGGCTGTTATTACAGGTATTGCGGATCAAACCCAATACGACGAGATTTTTAACTTGTTTAAATCACAAAAACATGCCAGTCCTTATATGGAAAAGTATGTTATGGAGGCCCTTTTCATTATGGGACAAAGTAATTATGCATTGGAGCGTGTACAATCTCGTTTTGCTCCGATGGTTGACAATAAAGAGTATTCTACGCTGTTTGAAGGATGGGATATTGGTGAGAAAGGATTTGGAGGAGGTACCGTTAATCATGCATGGAGTGGAGGTGCTTTAACCGTTATTGCCCAATATCTGTGCGGTGTGGAACCATTGAAACCTGGATATGAATTATTTAAAATAGAACCTGATCTTACTTCTTTTAAACAGGCATCTATTACTGTTCCCACAATTGCCGGGCTGGTTAAATCTGCTTTTATAATAGAGCCGGATGTATTTTCCTTAGAGATCTCTGTGCCCCGGAATACTCAGGCCATTGTATATTTACCTGCTGAGCTAGTATTTGATATTTCAATTAATGGTAAGACTCCGTCTGAAAAATATAAGGTAGATATTCGCTTTGAGAAAAAGGGAAAACAGGCTTATCTATTCAATGGAGGTGATTACAGGATTGTAGGAAAGAAATAATATGTGAATCGGATTTTATTTGTGTAAAGAGTACATTTTACCAGGGCAGCTATATTCTGGTAGGATACATCCGTATGAAACCCAAAACAGAACTCTCTGTCGCTTTGAACATCATTTATGATTGCGGCAGAGTTTTTTTTGTATATTTCAATTTCTTATTTTGTAGTATACCTATTATACTAAACTGTGTCCTTTATATTATTCTTGCTTGAAATATATTTCTTTTTGTTACTCGTCTATTAATAAGCAAGAACTCTTTTCATGGTTGTATTTTTTGTGGTAGTAATAATCAAAATTCTCTGTAGGAAAATTAGAATAAACAATGTATATATAATACTTTGTATCTCATTTTTCCTTGTGTTTTTCGAACTTGCAGATTAAATACTTTATGTATATATTGCCACTCAGTTTTTATAAAATCAGTCTAATACGAAACACTTGTTAAGGGGGTATTTTATCGAAAATAAAATGATTCCCAGATTTTTTGAGATATAAAAATGAGACTGTTATGACGCTAATGACCTCATTGTTTATATAGCGATAACCTACTTTAAGAATAAAAAAAAGAATGTGATCATCTGGCCATAACTTCCTGTGAGTATTGATTGTAGGGTATATTGTATTCAATTACGCCAAAAATGTATTTTAAATGTCACTGTACAGATTGGGCATATTAATGGCGAGATTAGGCATAGTGACCTTGTCTGTTACGACTTATATTTGCTTTCAGAAACAACATAGAATGATGTTTTTAATTGGTATTTCAATTCAGGTAAAAAAAGATTTGTTGATGTGAAGCTGGAAGTAATTGAGAGGGAGTAAAGAAGTACAAGAATAGAATTGTTTTCTTCTCCCACTCTTTACTCCAAAAAAGAATTGTTTAACCTTATTATATAATGAGTATGAAGAAATATCCTCCTTAGTGATATATCAATCGTGTATAATCTATAAAAATGAAGTGTAAACTCTAAATCTATCAGCCTATGTAGTATGAGTGAAGTGTTCTGTTGAATTATAAGAAATCGGGAATTTCTTATGAATAGTTCCTTTTTTAATTAATCAAATATTTAAACTATAGAAAAATATGCTTTATAGGAATTGTATAATACGTAATGCTCTTGGAATAGTCCTTTGTTCCATAATGATAGGGAGTCAAGCGTTTGCTAATGTGAAGGAAGACTCGGGCAACGCTATGGAACCGAAAGAGGTACAGCAGCAATCTATTAAAATTAGTGGTATTGTCTCCGATGATCGTGGAGAAACTATTCCAGGTGCCACTGTAATGATTAAGGGTACCACAGTCGGTACTACAACAGACTTAAATGGAGAATATAGTATTAATGTACCCAACGCTAAAGCCGTTTTAGAGTTTCGTACTATTGGTTATAAGCCCGTAGAAATAGCAGTAGGTACCAAACGCATTATAAATGCAGTGTTGTATGAAGATGCACAGACGTTGGATGAAGTAACGGTAGTAGCTTTTGGTAAACAGAAGAAAGAGAGTCTCACCTCTTCCATTACTACGGTGAAGCCCGCAGAATTGAAAGTACCGGTGAGTAACCTGACAACAGCCTTGGCTGGTAGTGTGGCAGGTATGATTGCTTACCAGCGAAGCGGTGAGCCGGGTGCCGATAATGCCGACTTCTTTGTTCGTGGTATCACTACATTTGGTTCCAATACAAATCCATTGATTTTGATTGATGGCGTTGAGTTGACATCTACTGACCTGGCGCGTCTACAACCGGATGAAATAGAAAGTTTCTCTATTATGAAAGATGCTACTGCAACGGCTCTTTATGGAGCTCGTGGTGCTAACGGTGTAATTTTGGTTACAACTAAAACGGGTAAGAATGGTCCGGCTAAAATTCAGTTACGTGTAGAAAACTCAATTTCTATGCCTACACAGAATATTGAATTGGCTGATCCGATTACTTATATGAAACTGGAGAACGAAGCTGTTCTTACGCGTAATCCGTTGGGCCAATTACCTTATTCGCAAAGTAAAATAGAAAGAACTGCTGCTGGTTATGATCCGATACTTTATCCGGCTAATGACTGGCAAAGTATGTTGATGAAAGATTTTACGATGAATCAACGTGTCAATTTGAGTGTAAGTGGTGGTGGAGGTGTAGCGCGTTACTATGTAGCTGCTTCTTTCAATAGAGATAATGGCTTGTTGAAAGTAGACAAGCGGAATAACTTTAATAACAACATTCAGGATAATATTTATAATCTGCGTGCAAACGTCAATATCGATGTTTCTAAAACGACTGAAATGATTGTCCGTTTGAATGGTAACTTCGAGGATTATACCGGTCCATTGAAAAGTGGTTCTGATACGTATAAGATGATTATGCATTCAAATCCTGTTATGTTCCCTGCTTATTACTCGGCTTCGGATGCCAATATAGTAGCTTCACATATTTTGTTTGGTGGTGCTATTATGGATGCACAAAAGGGGAATTATTATACCAATCCTTATGCAGAAACAGTGCGTGGATATCAGGATAAAACACGTTCTCAGATTTTGGCTCAATTGGAATTGAAGCAAGATTTGAAATTTATTACAAAAGGTTTATCGGCACGTGTTATGCTGAATATAGCTCGTTTGTCTCAGTTTGCCGTAAATAGAAGTTATACTCCTTTTTATTATACAATGACTTCTTTTGATAAGAATACCGGGCAATATGTACTTAACTGTTTAAATACTGAAGGGAATGGACGTGGTACTGAATATCTGGGATTCTCCGAAGGTGCCAAAGTTATGACAAGTTCTAATTATTTAGAAGCGGCAGTTGATTATAATCGTACGTTTGGAAAACACGGTGTGAGTGGATTATTGGTATTTCAGGGACGTGAAGAACGTGAAGGACAAGCTAACAGTTTGCAACTATCATTACCATCCAGGAATATAGGTCTATCCGGTCGTGCAACTTATTCTTTTGATCAAAGATACTTTGGAGAGTTTAACTTTGGATACAATGGTTCTGAACGTTTTGATAAAAAACATCGTTTTGGCTTTTTCCCGTCTGTTGGTGTGGCATGGGTAGTTTCTAACGAAAAATTCTTTGAACCCGCGAAAAACATCTTTTCTAATTTAAAACTCCGTTATTCTTTTGGTCTGGTTGGTAATGACCAGATTGGTAGTAGCACAGACCGTTTCTTCTATTTATCTGAGGTAGAAATGAATACCGGTGGTTATACATTCGGTCGTGATTTTAAGAATAAAATATCTGGAGTAGCGATAAAACGTTATGCCAATCCTGATATTACATGGGAAATTTCTCGTAAACAGAATTATGCACTAGAATTAGGGCTTTTTGATAAGTTGAATATAATAGCTGAATATTATACGGAATATCGTAAGAATATTCTGATGACTCGTGCAGATATACCTTCTACGATGGGGCTGGCAGCTGCATTAAGATCTAATGTCGGTGAAGCATCTGCCAAGGGAGTTGATTTGAGTCTGGAGTATCAGCAGGTTTTCAATAAGGATCTATGGGCATCAGCTCGTGCTAATTTCACATATGCTACTAGTAAGTACGAAGTATACGAAGAATCGGCTTATAAAGAACCTTGGAGATATAGAGTAGGTAACTCATTGGCGCAACAGTATGGCTATATTGCAGAGCGCCTGTTTGTAAGTGATGAAGAAGCAGCTAATTCTCCGAGTCAGATTGGCGTTAATAAAGATGATAAAGCAGAACCTGCACGTGGTGGTGATATTAAATATTTGGATGTGAATAATGATGGTGTGATCGATGAAAAAGATATGGTTCCTATCGGTAACCCTACGACTCCGGAAATTGTGTATGGTTTTGGCTTTTCTGCCGGCTATAAGAATTTTGATTTCTCTGTGTTCTTCCAAGGATCGGCTAATACCTCATTTTGGATTGATGCAAATGCCACTGCTCCTTTCCAGGATAATACACAGTTGTTAAAAGCATATGCGGATAGTCATTGGGCCGAAGATCATCAGGATGTATATGCAGTATGGCCGCGATTAAGTCGTACTAAGAATGTGAATAATACAGTACAGAGTACTTGGTTTATGCGTGATGGTGCATTTATGCGTTTGAAGCAAATGGAAATTGGATATACGTTACCAAGAAAAGCTCTGAATAAGATGCACCTGTCTAATCTTCGTTTTTATTTGAGCGGAAACAATCTGTTGAAATTTAGTTCATTCAAATTGTGGGATGTTGAAATGGGTGGTAATGGTTTGGGATATCCATTGCAGCGTGTGTTTAATATTGGTTTTAATTTGAGTTTTAATTAATAGCAATTATGAGAAAGAAATTTATATATATAGGAATGTTGGCTTTAATGCCATTCTTCAACTCATGCGCAGATTATCTGGATGTGGTTCCGGAAGGAACAGCTACTATCGAAATGGCATTTCATATGCGTTCGGAAGCAATTAAATATTTAGCTACTTGTTACTCTTATATGCCTTCTCATGGAAACTCAACCTGGGATCCCGCACTATTGGGTGGGGATGAATTGTGTGGAGTTACAGAAAGTGGACGTATTGACAAAGACTATGCGCTGAATCTTTCAAGAGGAGCGCAATCTACTGCGAACCCTTTGTTAGATCGTTGGTCTGATTATTACAAAGCATTGAGAGACTGTAATATTTTTCTGGATAATGTAGCTTCTGTTCCGGATCTTCCTGCCTGGGAAAGAGACTTATGGATCGCTGAAGTGAAAGTCTTGAAAGCTTATTATCATTATCAGTTGGTCTTGATGTATGGTCCTGTACCTATTATTCGTGAAAACCTTTCGGTAGATGCAGGGGTAGATGAAGTAAAAGTACCCAGAAATACAGTAGACGAGTGCTTTGCATATATTGAAGAGCTACTGGATGAGGCTATTAATATGCGTTCATTACCATTACAGGTATACGCACCGGCAGATGAGTTGGGACGTATAACTTTGCCAATTGCGCATATGATAAAAGCGAAAGCTATGACAACGGCAGCCAGTCCGTTATTTAATGGGAATAATGACCAGGCGACTTTAAGAAACCATGATGGAACACAGCTGTTCAACCAAACAGAAGATAAGCAAAAATGGGTGAAAGCCGCAAATGCTTGTAAGGCGGCAATGGATGTTTGTAAAGAAGCTGATCTTAAATTGTATCAATATACAGAGGGTTCAAATACAATGGATCCTCGTTACAGACAGCAAATGACGCTACGCCGTATGTTTAATGAACGTTGGAACAGTGAGTTGATCTGGGCTAATACGAATAGTCGTGTTGGTGGTGGTAATACAGGATTGCAACAAATCACCACTCCCAAGTTAAATTCAACTTATAAAGATGCTCCTGAAATCCGTTCTTTGGTAGCAGCTGCTTTAAAGATGGCAGAAACATTTTATTCTGATAATGGAGTGCCTATTACTGAAGATATAAACTGGAATTATGCTACTAAGTATGAATTGCGTGATATCCCACGTGCTGAAGATCATTATGGATTCTATCTGGAAGGTGGAGAGACGACAGCGCGATTAAATATGGACAGAGAACCCCGTTTTTATGCATTCTTAGGATTTGATCGTGGAGCATGGCACGGACAGGGCAAGAAAGATACAGAACAGCCCTTTTATGTTCATGCAAGAAGAGGAGATACCGACGGGCAAGAAACTGTGGGAAAGGGACCGTTAACCGGTTATTGGCCTAAAAAATTAGTATATGATGAGAATGTATTGACCTCTATTACTCAGTATAGTTATACAGAATATCCATGGCCTATTTATCGTCTTTCGGACTTATATTTACTTTATGCCGAAGCTATTAATGAGGCATATGGTCCTGAGGGCGGACTTGTAGGTGAGGAAAATGCCGTTGCCGAGAATCCGTTTACCTACATTGATGCCATCAGAGAACGCGCCGGTTTGAAAGGAGTAAAAGAATCTTGGAGTAATTATTCCAACAATCCAACTAAGTATACTACTCAAACAGGTTTAAGAGCTATTATACAACAGGAAAGAATGATTGAACTGGCATTTGAAGGTATTCGTTTTTGGGATATCCGTCGTTGGAAAACGGCTCCGAGCTTGTACCAGACTTCAATGCAGGGTTGGGATATGACCCAATCCAGAGCGAATTATTATTATCGTTCTATGGTCGTTTATAAACAATCATTTGGCGTAAAAGATTATTTCTGGCCTATCAGTAATGATAATATATTGAAGAATGATAATCTGGTTCAGAATATTGGTTGGTAATCTAAAATTAGAAAGTTAATATGAAAAGATCATTATATATAGCACTTATCTCTCTATTATTTGTAGGGATGGGTTGTAAAGAGGAGGGTCGTTTAGACCATATTGATATGTCGGCTCCTGCTCCGGAACAGATATATGATATAACAGTGAGAGCTACTGCTGGTGGTGCTGTTTTAAAATATAAAATGCCAAAAGATGAAAATTTACTATATGTAAAGGCTGTTTATCAAATTGAAACGGGTGCAGTACATACTACTAAAGCCTCATGTTATGAAGACTCATTGGTGTTGGAGGGGTTTGGGGAAGTAAAATCTTATCCGATTAAGATTTATAGTGTAGGACGAAATGAAAAAGAGTCGGTTCCGGTGACTTGTGAAGTTACTCCATTGACTCCTGCTTATTTAAACGCTTTTGAACATCTGGAATTGAAAGCGGGTTTTGGGGGAGTATCTGTTAGTTTTAAAAATCCCGATCGTGCAGCATTAGCTATTGTACTATTGGGAGATACTGCAAATACAGGTGAATATAAAGAATTTGAGACATTCTATACAGAGGCCTCTATGGGAAGTTTTCCTTTTCGGGGACTGCAAGCCAAAGAAGGACGATTTGCTGTATATCTGAGAGATCGTTGGGAACATTATTCAGGTACTAAGGAAGCTGTTTTAACTCCATTGTATGAAGAAGTAATTCCCAAAGATAAATTTAAGAATGCTGCTTTACCAACAGATACTTATGAACCAGTTGAAGGTAATTATAATTCATACTCTATAGAACATTTATGGGATGGAGTGGCAACGGATAGAAATAGTATGTTTGCAACTACTAAGTCGGCTCCGATACCTCAATGGTTTACTGTTGACTTGGGGCGTAAGGCAACAATAAGTCGTGTAAAACTTCATCAACGTGGTAAAGGTTCTCGCCAGGAAATCCAGGTATATAGTGAAGCGAATGTAAAGAAATTCGAGTTGTATGGGAGTTTGTCACCAAATCCGGATGGAAGTTGGGATGATAGTTGGACCCCATTGGGCACATTCATTGCAGATAAACCTTCCGGTGAATCTGGGACAGTAACAGAAGAAGATCATCAATATGCTTGTGTACAGGGTGTTAATTATGATCTGGAAGAATCTGAGTTTTCTCCTAATCCTTATATTCCGGTAAGATATCTACGTTTTAAAGTTCTGGAAACTTACATGGGCCAGACCACTTCCGGATCAATTTGGATTTCTGAGTTGGATGTTTATGGACAAGAGATAAAATAGAACGATAAGTACTAATAATTTAGAGTTGAAATAAAATGAAAAAAATATTTTATAGTTTTATACTGTTGTCTGTGCTTTTAAATTTTGTTTCTTGTAAAGACATGGACGGTACTTATGAAGAATACATTGTACCCAATGGGCGTGTGTATCCGGGAGTAGCTAAAAATCCGGTAGTATATGCCGGAAAGAACAGAGTACAGTTGCAATGGTTGAAGGGAAAAGATCCGACGACTGTACGTGCTGAAGTATACTGGAACAATTATACCAATGTATATAAAGTCAATTACTCTGACTATGAAGGTGATACAATAAGATGTATCATACCTGATTTAGCCGAGAATTCATATTCTTTCATCATTCGTTCATTCAATGAGGCGGGTGATATCTCTGTTCCGACTGAAGTTATTGGATGGGCACGTGGTGAAAATTATCAGGCAATCCTGACAAATCGTGATTTTGATGATGCTTCTCTGGATGATGGAAATCTGGTGATTGCTTGGGGATTAGCTGATCTTTATAATGGAGCCATTGCTACTGAGATTGAGTATATTAACACAGATAATGAGAAAGTTTGTGTATGGGACCCAATTAAAACAAATGCTGATACGATTACGTATGAAAATTATAAAATCGGTTCTGAATTTAAATATAGAACGGCGTTTGTTTCTGACTCTTTAGTGGTTGATACTTTTTATACAAGTTGGGTGAGTAATCCGGGAGTAGCTAAGATTCCTGTTACTAATTGGACCATTACAGCGAGTACTACTGCCGGAGGTGCTTATGTAGCGGAAAGTGCTATTGATAATGACTATAGAACTTATTGGCATTCCAAAATCAGTCCATTACCTACGGCTTACCCTCATTGGCTGGCTATAGATATGAAAGAAAGTTATAAGCTAGGACGTCTTGAATTGATTCGCCCTCAGGACGCTGTAAATTCTACTATCTATGATTTTATACTGCAATATAGTCAGGATGGTACTACTTGGACGGATATACAGTCTTATAGAATGGAAGATGTTGATGGGGTACAGTCATTTAATATTCCTGCTAATGCTGGGGAAACCCGTTATTTCAGAATTTATGCTGTCAATGGTAAGGATTCCAAAAAAGCAGCTTTGGCTGAGATTGCTGTTTTTCTGGCGGTAGAATAAATTTAATAACGCAATAATAATGGGTGGGAGCCGGGCTTCCGGTTCGGTTTCTACCTGTAATTATTCCTAATAGAACTATATGAAAAATATAAAAACGGTTCTTCTTTCGCTCTGTTTGTTTACCAGTTCAGGAGCTTTTGCTGTAACTAATGAATTATTGGCGGTTGGAGCCAGCGATACAGATATTACGACTCGTAGCCTGACTTCTGAGCAACAAGTATCTATTGATGAAGTCTCTGAGGTTTTAGTGGCCAGGCAATTAGTGGATGATCCGCCTGCTGATACTGAAGTTAAAAAGTGGATGGATTCAATGAATTCGGATGGAAGCTGGAGTGATGGGAAATATGGGCAAATGAATGCGGCAGGTAATACGGCTCCTAATCGTTTGGTAGTAATGGCCAAAGCATATCGTCATTCAAAGAGTGGTTATTATATGAATGAACGCTTGCTGGAACGTATTGTAGCCGGGTGTACTTATTTCGCAGATAATCATCCTCAGGAAACCGGAAAACGAGGAGATCCGGGATACAATTGGTGGTACGATGAAATTGGAGTACCACAAAAGTATATGATTCCGTTGTTATTAGTCAAAGGATATGCAAACCAAACGCAATTGGAATATTGTTCTAAGAAATACCTTCGGAATATGGTTCAACGTTTTTTAGGCGGAGGTAAAAATCTGACCTGGATTTGTGAGATAGCCATACATAAGGGGTGTATAGAGAATGACTTCGCTGGTGTGAAGGAAGCTTTTGACGGAATAGCTTCTACACTTACAATTGTAAGTAAACAAGGAGATGAAGGGATAAAAATTGATGGTAGCTTCCATCAGCATCATGAACAAATTTATTCCGGAGGGTATGGAATGTCGATTACCAATGATATTTCCGGTTATATGGAGATTGCTGCCGGAACATTGTTTGATGAGGCCTATACGGGAGATAGAATAGAGTTATTCCGTAATATGTTGTTACAGGGACATCGTTTGTTCGGATATCGTAATGCGTTTGACTTTGGTACCATGGGACGTAATATCTCTCGTGACTCAGGAGGTAATCGAACCAATATAGATCCTCTTGTCTTGCGTCGGATGATAAAAGCTGATCCGGAGTATAAGGCTGATTATGAAGCCTGGATAGATCATATTGAGAATGGCGCTCCCTTCCCTTTGAATATCAACAAACATTTCTGGAAGTCGGATATGATGACTCAACATGGCGCTAACTATTATATGTCGGCCAAAATTATTTCTAACCGTACATTAGGGACGGAAATGATTAACAGTGAGAACAAGTTAGGTTATAATTTGCCAATGGGAGCAACCAATATTTTAACAAGCGGTAATGAATATAATGGTGGGGCTTATGGCCATGCGGGAGCTATTTACGGTATTTGGGATTGGGCTCGAATTCCTGGTACGACTGCTGCACAAAGCGTTGATTCTGCCCGTTTGGGCGGCTATTTGTATGGCACTAATAGCTTTGGTGGTGGTGTAAGCAACGGTGAGGATGGAGTATTGGCGTATAAGCACGATTATCGTGGGTTAAAAGCTCAGAAAGCCTATTTCTTCATTGATGATTGTATGGTTTGCCTGGGATCGGGAATAACAACCAATGGGAAGTCGTCGATTGCTACCTCCGTGAATCAGGCTTTCTTTGGTGCTCCGGCAGTCTTTGGCTTGACAGACGGTACAATTAATACGCAGACAGCGGTAACTCCTTTGACTCGTTGGACTTCATACGATAACACTTTATCCTGGATTCATCATGATAATGTGGGGTATATTTTCCCTGAACAAGGGCAAATAACTGCCGGTGCCATCCTTCAAAAAGGTAATTGGACTAATATAGGTACAGATACTTCGACTGGAAGTGATCAAGGTCGTGTATTCAGTGCTTATTTTGATCATGGAGTGGCTCCGCAAAATGCAACTTATCAATACATTGTAGTGCCGGATATGTCTTTAGACAATTTTGAAGCATTTACAAAAAATCATGATTTTGAGATAATAGCTAATACCAAATCCGTACAAGCAGTACAGCATGGTAATAAATATGCGGTTGTCTTCTATGAAGGAGCTGAGGTAACGATGGGGGATTTGAAACTTTCAGCCGGTGGTCCTCTGATGGTATTGGTGGTAGTGGAAAATGGCGAATATCAGGTGTCTGTATCCGATCCGACCTATAGAGCCGGACGTCCGGTATCATTGACATTAAATAAAAAATTGATTGGTGGTACTGAATTATCTGATGGTACAAAAATAGAACTTAGAATGCCTTCAGGAGACTATACAGGTAGCACTGTAACGAATGTATATCAGGCAACGGGCGGAACAAGCATAGGAAAAACAGAGTTGAATGAGCAAGTGGCTGTCTATCCGAACCCGGTGGATACTGAATTGAATGTAAACTTTGAGTCAGGGGTGTTCAATAAAATAGAATGTCTGTCTTTACAGGGAGTTACTCTGCAGCAGATATCAATTGAATCTGTTGAATGCGGCAAGACTATATCTATGTATGGTTATGTTCCAGGATGTTATCTGATACGTTTGATTGGTGAAAACACTGTTTGTGTGAAGAAAATATTGAAGCAATAATATAAATCTTTAAAAAAGAATGCCTATGAAACAAAATCTCTGAGAAGTAAAAGAATACACTAATTCAATATTATAGTGAACTTTATTTTTAAATGAATTTATTAATTTTAATTTTTTGAATTATGAAAAAGAATACTCAGTACCGTTTTATGTTGACAGCTTGCTTATTTGCTGTTGGTAGTATGTTTTCAAGTTTGAGTGCGCAAGATGATAAGTTTGCATCTGGTGTTGGTTCGGAGATGGATCCATATGTGATTAAGACAGCAGAACATCTGAATAATATCCGGACTGCAGCTAATGCCTATTTTGTGTTGGACAATGACATTGATTTAACTGAATTTCTACAAGACTCTGAAGAAGGCTGGGAGCCTATTACTGCCTTTTCTGGTAACATAGAGGGATTTCATTATTCTATCAAAGGGCTTTGGATTAACCGCCCTGGAGCAGACAACCAGGGATTTATTGCTAACATAGCTGGTGATAGCTTTGCACAGATTACACATCTTGGTCTGGTTCTTGATGCAGAAAAAGGAATTAATGGTAAAGATAATGTTGGTGGACTGGTTGGTCAGGTAATTGGGAAAAAACTGAATGTAAACGGTTGCTTTGTTACTGGCGGACCGATTAAAGCAGCTGCAGCCAGTGTTGGGGCTATCATTGGTACTTGTGCAAATAGTAATGGGCAGGTGAATATTTCAGACTGTTATTCAACGAATGATATTTCTGGTTCTGGTAATGTTGGTGGGATTGTGGGCTATCTGTTAAATACATTTGTATTGAAAATAGATAGATGCTATAGTCTGGGAACATTGACTTCTAATGGGAGCGCTGGTAGTATTTTAGGATATGGTGGTTGGAGTAATTCTAAGCAGAAACCTAATGGCACATCTTATATTAAGAACTGTGTTGCTTTAAACAAGCTTATTCAGGCACCTACATATAATACGGATGGAACAGGTAAAGGTGCAGGTCGTATTTTAGGTTTTAATCGTATAGTAGAAGGTGAATTGCTCACTATGATTCTTGAAGGTAATTATGCATACGAAGGTATTGATCTGCAGTGCGAGAATAAAGAGTTAATTTCTGACGAAACAGGAAATGATGGCTTAGCAAAAACTTTGGCTGATCTTACCAAACAAGAAACATATGCTAATTGGAAGTTTGCTTATGATGAAAATGATGAAACAGATGTTTACTATACCTATTGGAGAATGCCTGCCGATAATGATTATAAACTTCCGATTCTGGCATTTGCTGCCGATGATATGACTTTAACCAATCAACCTACAACGATGCCTGATCATCTAAAAGGTGGTGGAGTTGGTATTACTCCTGAAAAAATATCGAATGTTAAGATTCTGTTTAATAGTGAATCAAATGATGTCACAATCATCGATAAGGCCGCTGATTCAGTAGTTTATATCTATGATAACATGGGTCGCCAGGTTATTCAGAGTACACAAGCTGTAATCAATTTAGATGCACTGGCTAATGGTCTTTATATTGTAAAGGCTGAAGGTGCTGTGGCTAAAATAATGAAATAATGGATTGTCGATGAATATAATCTTGCATACTGTGAGAAGTTAATTAAGAGATAAAATGAGGACAGGAGAGGTGTTTTTAGATACTTCTCCTGTCTTTTTATCTTGATCTGAAATTTAAGGCCTGTTTTTACGAATAAGTCTGTTAATCAATTTGTTCAACCAACCGATACTATAAATGTTTATAAACCTTTATATCCATTTATAATCCAACGATGAAAACAATAAAAAAAGATATTTTACTTTACTCTTTTAGCTTTATATTGGTTATTTATTTTGGCTATTTGATATTTGTAAAAGTAGTAGAAAGAAACTCTTTAGATAAAAATGTTGAATATGTAGATGCAGTCATAGTCGATTTTTCTTCTGGCCCTCGAATGAGGTCTTATCTTGATTATAAGTTTTTTGTCAAAGAAAAGGTTTATTATGGAAGTGGAAAGCATTATCCTATAAGCGATACATTGTCCATTGGAGATACTGTTGTTGTGGTTTATGACAGGATGAATCCAAATAATAATAAAACATATAGAGATTACAAGTAAAAAGTGTCTGAGCATTTTCAGGAGGTTTTTGAACAGTAATAGAAGTCTTATCCTTTTATATATTATAAACGATGAAAATAAAAATCATTTGCTTTATTGCAATAACACTATTCATTTACTCTTGTAAAACTCAAAAATTGGTAGAATATAAGAGTATGGAAATTGAAGGGACTTTCTTTGGCATGAGAGAAACAATGGGCTTTAAATATCAATATATTTTAGAACTTAATCAGGATGGATCGTTCTTTTTTAAGATAATAGTTCAGGATGCTATGCCACAATGTCAGGGAAAGTGGAGATTTGAAAATAACAAATTTATAATTTTAGATTGTCATGAGGCTTCTGTTTGGGAAACACTGACTAATGGGTATATGAATAGCCGTGATTATAAAGTAGAGATATTAAATAAAAATAAGTTGAGATATAATAATGTGATACTAAAACGAAGGAATGATTAATCGGAGAATATCAGAATAAGTTTCCCTCAGTATCTTATGAACCTAAAAAGGGCACTACTTTAAAATTGAAAAATAAAACAATTCAATATGATATAAGGTCGAATTTAACAAATACACATCAAACATTATGGCAAAAAATATGGTATGATGATGAAGAATAAATATATCTATATTGTACTACTTTTCGTCGTTTTCGTTTTGTTATTGAGAATGGTAATTAGTAGTGAAGGGCAGACTGTGTCAGTGCGTCCTTCTAAAGTTCCTATGGATGCTGGATGGTATGGAGGAGCGGATGGGGGAGTTTGGATGAAATTATCCGATACTTCTGTAGACGGTACATTTTATGTAGAAATTTATAGAGATTATACAGGAGATTTATGGCAAGGGATATTTTATGTAGATTCTTTGTATTTGAATAAGTCGATTTCTATAAGAGAATTGCAGAATACCATATTGGGATATTTTGGCGATAATAAGATATATGTGAAGGGGCGTAAGAATATATATGATCAAGAAGTTGGAACCCCTGCATTGTATATGATAGGTACTGGACGGGATTCTCTGAATTCTCCTCCTCCCAAACGGCATAAAGATATTCCTGACGATACTTATTGGTATGGAGATACAATTAATGGGTTCTGGATGTCTGTTAAGGGTACAAAGAAAGAGAATGTATTTTATGTAGAAGTATACTTTAGAGAATCTGGGCAACTGCGAGATAAGAATTTTTATGAGTTGGATTCATTTTGTGCGGAACGAAACTATACTGTTGATGAAATTAGAAAGCACATTTATGATTATGCAGGAGATGTTATATATATGGTGTAAATGGTAAACCCTCCTGTAGGCTGAATATAGACTCTTCATATGATCATATCATTAATGAGTGAAGTCTTTTTTGAGCTATGTGGGAAAGAAGGAATTAATAATAAGAATTCTGGTGTGTGGGATGACCATTTTTGGAATTATTTTTCTTTTTTGGGTATACAAATGTGTAGATATAAATAAATGGGTTGGAGTGTATACAAGAGGAGAATTTAAGAGTAGCAGGAAAAAGTAGTAATATTGGTTAAGTTGGTAGAAAAATGAAAATATCTAAAAGTAATATTCTGATTTATCCAACTTGCTATATAATTATAGGCTGGATGTGTTATGGACTATTTGTAGCGATTAAAGATCGTTTTTTTCTATAAAATATAGAATATACCGATGCAATCATAGTCGAATTTTCTTTTGGACCTTACATGAGACTTTATGTTGACTATAAGTTCTTTATTAATGGAAGGGAATATTATGGAAGCGGAAAACATTATTCTAAAAGTGATACATTTTTAGTTGGAGATACCATAACTGTGGTTTATGATAGAACGAATCCTGATAATAATGAACTATATAAGGACTACAAAAAGAGCTTAATACTTACAATCTGGTAATAAAAAAGTTACAGCGATGAAAAATATTGGATTTCTTTTTTGGGTAATCGTCTTTTTATCTTGCCAAGTTCCAAAAGAGAAAATGACAGGTAGAAATATCCGTTTGTGGCAGGATACCCCAGCTTGGGAATTAGCAAAAGCTGTTCGGGCAGGAAACACATCTCGAGTTAATGAAATTCTATTAAAAGATAGGATTAACATAGATTATAGGGAGCCTAAATATGGACAAAGTTTACTGTTTTGGGCCATTTGGCATAATAAAACAGATATGGTTCAATTTTTATTATCTAAAGGTGCTAATCCTAATTTGCATGACTATTTTGATGGGCAGTCTCCTATAACATTAGCAGCAGGTTATTATGGTGAGGATATTAAAATGTTAAAGCTATTATTAGAATATGGTGGTGATCCCAATGATCACACTTTGGATTCGGACTCAGTGACTGACATGCGTTCTATGTCTACTCCTTTAATTAATGCTGCTACTAATGATCTGGAAAAGGTAAAGCTTTTAATAAAGGCTGGAGCTGATCTTAATTTAGCGATAGAACCAGGATGCCCTCCTTTATATAGTGCAATAACGAGCAATCGAGCAGATGTTATCAGGTACTTAGTGATGGAACAAAAAGCAGATTTTCGACAGGTCTTTGTGGTGACTATACAGGGTGATACACTTGATTTTAAGGATTTACTATCTGGTTCAGCGATGGAAATGGTTGAAGAATCTGCTAAAGAATTATCTTGTGTCTATGATTATCTAAAACAATTTGAATAAAGTGCATATTTTTAATTGGAGAGGTAGTTTATTGCATAAAATAGAGATTGAGGATAATATAAAATGTATATCCTTTGATGAAAGGACAGGTATGATCTATGCTGTAATGATGAATGATGAAATAAAGAGATATGATATTGATATCATCTAAGAATTCATAAGTATAAGAATGTAGAAGGCTCTGTTTGTAATAATTTTAGAGTGTAAACTAAATACTCTCTTTTGTGAAATACAAATAGATTGTGATGAAAAAAATACACAATCATTGAGCTTGGTAATGCATTGGTAATGAGTGTGTTAATATCCCCTGTTTTTCCTCTACGAGAAACGCATCGAAACTCTACGGAGATCGGGTCGAAACTCTACGAGGAACGAGGCGTTCATCGTAGAGTAACAAATAGAATGTTTATAAGGCTTGACAATAGATGCATAGAAAAGGAAAATCACGTCCTCCTTTTTGTCCTAAAAAACGAATGCTGCTATTACGATGTGAATCGTCTCTGTTACCTGTAAATAAAATACGTGGTATAATTCTCAAACAATTATACCACGTATTTCACTCCACTACCTGTTTTTATTTGGAGGGCATCTTACAAAGGCGTAGTTTCTTAATAATGTTAATGCAATTTTTTAACACTCTGGTTTCGCTTTATCAGATTGTACACTTTAATACATCAAGATTGTACATTTTAGTATGACAAGAATGTACAATTAACACATACTAAAGTGTACACTCTTGTTATACTTAAAATAGGAGGTTTGAATTCGTTATAAATCAATTGATTACATAAGAGTGAATCTTTTATTGGATGCTTATATTTCCTCTTAAAAAAAACTATAATTACTTTTTTGATAACTACGCATTTATCGGATGGATCTTTCATTCTCCGCTTCTTAACACAAAAGGTTGATTCATGCCATAGTCCGGCAATATATATTGTTCACCGGCAGGCATTTCTCCTGATACTTTTTGCCAATGCCAGGGACCGGATATGCCTTGTGCCGTTTTATTATGATGTGGGCCCAATAAGCTCCGGTGACTTCCCATTACCCGTACTTCAATTTGATTGTCCCCTTTGCGTATCCATTTTGAAACGTCCAGCTTATAAGGCTGATAGGCGATAATTCCTGCACTTTCTCCATTAACGAATACTTCAGACACAGTACCGTCCCAGTCGGTCAACTGTACCTCATAGGTCGCTTTCGGCTCACTAATGTTGAAATGTTGTGAATAGGCTATGTCCCAGGAATAGAAAGGTAAGCCTTGCTGCTTCCAGCTCCCCAGTGTTAAGGAGTGTTCCGGACGTTCTACCAGCCAGCCTTGTGCAGCGGGTGAAAGATGAAAATCTCCTGTCAGATAAATAGGTTGTATCTCTGCAAAGATACTTGTTGGACTGATATCCAGTACTACTTTGTTTTCTCCTTCCCGCAAAGCTTTTCCTGCGTGATATACACCGAATGATTTATCCAGCCACCATTCTCCCTGGGTTGCATTTACGGGTATACCGTTCACTATCACTTTCCATAATTGTGGTTGCTCTACTACCAATTTAAACAGGCTGCAATCCACTCCTTTGGCTATGTTGATGTGATAGGTAACTGTTGCATGTCCGTCTTTCTTTTCCCGTTCTACGGTTTGATTCTTAAACTGTATCGAAGCCCGCCAAGGGTTATAAGGTTCACCGATTGCTTTATAGTATCTTTGTTCGGCTTCTGCTGTGTGCATATTGGCATAAGACTTTCCTGCTATATCCAAATCACAAAAGTCGATAAATAAAGCATTTTCTTTCAATCGTTTTACTTCCACAGGAGTCGTAGGAACTACTTCCCGGATGTCTGTTATCTGTTTGCGTGGGAGTAATTTCTGCTTCTCTCCGGATACATATAGCAATAAACTGCCTGCGGGAGGGAGAATTACTTGTGTAGTCACTTTCTTGCCGGAGCATGTGGCCGGATATGCATAGTGCGTACCGCTGAATGCATCCATCTCTACCAGACTACGTCCGTTGATGGTAATATCAGCTTTCGCCTCCTGTTCAAGTGAAGAATTTACTAAAAACAGAATTTCACCTTCTTTGAATTGTCTGCGTTGGTGATATAAACCTCCTCCTGAGATATTAGAGAAGCTGATAGCATCGCTTGACAGTAGTTTATAGGTGTTATCTGTGCTTTTTACTTCAGCATATGTGATCTGACTATTGTTGGTGAAAAATTTATTTAAATTCTCATTCTCACTACCATCCAGTAAAGTAGGAGTGGAATAGGCAATCAATTCTCCTCCTTCTTTTACGAAATTACGTAGTAGCTCAAAAGTCTTACTTTCGATATTATCCATGAAAGGAGGGAGTACTACTTTCTGATATTTCCTTTGGCCGACAATGAACTCTTTGCCTTCCACACTTCCCCGGTCTCTTATTATATTCTCGCATCCCAGGTCATATTCTATCTGTAGTTTTTCTAACTGAGTTACAAAGGCCTGAAATCCTTTTCCGATCTGATCCAATCGCGGATTTGATTTGTGAGCCGAATAGTAGCACCACAAGGAGGTAGTTGGTTCTAATACCAGTACGTCATTCAACTGTTCTCCTTTACTTAATATATAAGACAACCGGGCGAAGTAATCATTTTGTGTCTTATAGTATGGCCACCAGGTTGAATGATAAGTAAATACGGGTGGATAATCATATTTCCGTGCTCCCGTCAGCGTCATGTGTGACAGGTGCTGATTTATGAAATTGACTCCTAATACATACTCCCAGTCTCCCAGGCGTTTCAGATCTTCAAATGTTACGTCCCAGCCTCCACCGCCATAGGTTTCACTCAAGGTTCGTTCCCTCCCCATCTGGTTGGCTACACTACGCAACTCTTTGATGGCACGTACGTTACCAAACTGTGCTTTCGGGCTGACTTCGTCAAACTGATTGAATAACATATCTACAGCCGGCATCTGATGCCATGCATACATCGCCATATTATCCGGTCCGCTACTCAGGTCCGGCCATTTATGTTCCCAATAATGCCCGGTCCAGATCAATCCCTTTTGTTCACAATAGTCGTGCATTGGTTTTGCCCAACGGTCTATGAACATCTGAAGCAATGTTTCGAAATAATGGTGACGCACTTCTTTCCAGTTCTTTTCCTCCCGGATCAGCAAGGGTAGGTTTTCTTCCAGTGAGTATCCCCACCGTTTCCGGAATTCTACAAATAAATCCGGAGTCCATCTGACACCTCCCGAACTGTTAATTTGAGGTTCATCGGAAAACACCCCTTTTACTATCGGTCCTAAATCAGCTCCCAATATCCGTTCGTATCCGCTCATTGTTAACTCCAGAAACTTTTCTGTTACCCCTTTGTATAGCAGGTCTACATATGAATAACCTGCCATCCATCCGGAGCGGCCATAATAAGTCTTTTTCCAGAGAATGTATTCTCCTTTTTTCCCTTTATAATCGTTGATGTGTTGTGTTATGTCTGTATAGCCATTTTTTTCCTTTTTCTGGCAAATGAAGAATTCCGAAACGTTTTCTGGTAATATTTCGCAAGCAGTCATGCTTAGTCCTTGTCCCTGATTGTAGGATTCGGGCATTGTAGCCGGTACATGCCCTCCGGCATAGCCACTCGGATAGGAGTTTTCATCATAGATCCATATGTCCAGATCGAGCCGTTTACCTACTTCCACACTGTATTTGAACAGCTCATACCATTCGTCGGACATATATTCGGTAATTAAGCCCGGGCGTGGGTGTACAAATGCTCCTCCGAATCCTGCTTCGTGTAGTTCCTGTAACATCCGGTCTATTTCCGAATGAGTTACTTTACTGTTCCAGACCCACAGAGGAGCCGAACGATACTCTTTTGATGGATTTGAAAATTCCTTTTGGAGAGATTTCCATGTTGTGTCTTTCTCTTTTGCCGAAGCACCATTGATAGAAGATAGAACTAAAAAAGCCATGATGACTATTTTAAATAAAT
Organism: Bacteroides mucinivorans; assembly: GCF_034654355.2. Lineage (NCBI taxonomy): Bacteria > Pseudomonadati > Bacteroidota > Bacteroidia > Bacteroidales > Bacteroidaceae > Bacteroides > Bacteroides mucinivorans. Next base: position 1,094,170 of record NZ_CP178179.1, read on the forward strand.
CGGATCGTCTTTCTTTTCTTATCATACTAATTTTTAGATATATAATTAATTGGAAAATACTATTTCTGTATCTATGGCAAATATAGCCCAAAAAGGCTGTACTAATGTACTCATTTTAGCCATAGTTAGATGTAGAAAAGGGAGAAGGCGAATAACATACAATATTGGCGGGATTGAATATATTGTAGTTGGTTGGATGGGGGATTCGTGAATTTGGATAGTAAGAGGATTTTATATAATTGATTGTTCGTATCATTCTTAATTTATTCAGATTTGGAATATACCATTATTGTTTGGAACATGTTGTCCCAGATAACTTTATTTGTTAGAGGGCAGCAAATTGCAAATGCAGTATGTTCGATTCCTTCATATTTATATTTGATGACATATACTTTGTCTCCTATCTTTATTTTGGACTTTACATTGTCTTTTAGCTTTTTTAGTTCTTTTGTGGATAGCTTATCTCCATACCTTACAATTGTTATCCATTGTTTATAATTAGAGGTTGCTTTACCTGTTTCTAAAAAGTAAGAACTTTTAGTGTAGCTGATTCTGGTATCTGTATTTCCAATCGTATTTGGGCTGCTGAACCATTTTATATATCTCTTTATTTTTCGAGAGGTATTCAATTCTTCCACGAATTCGTAGGATAGTAGCTGTAAATCATTTGCTGTCTCTACCACATTTGGAGTCCAATTTCTGAATAAATTATTAAAATTGTCCTCACAGGTTTGTATTTCACGACCATATTCATATATAGAAGTTTTAGAATCTTGTGCAGATACTGTATGGGAAATGAAAAAGAAGATGATTACTATATTTATATATTTCATGCTTTTTTAGTGTTTAATTTTATATATCAGATTTTATGTCCTTATACACGCACTAACTGTAGATCATTGTATCAGTAATTTTATTCTTCCTACAGTTTGTTCGGGTATATTGTGGAATGTTTCTCTTTGTACTATTCATGAATATAATTTCTACAAAGATAGTTATTGTGAAAGAAGTGGATATGCTCGTTCTAGCCCAATATGTATGTGGATCTACTATTATGTTAAGATATACATATTTGGCGAAAATATTATGACGCTAATGACCTCAATGTTTATATAACAGTAATTTGTTTTAAGAATAAAAAAATGTGATCGTTCATATATAGTTTCCTGTGAGTATAGTTGTGAGGTATATTGTATTCAATTACGCCAAAAATGTATTTTAAATATCATTGTACAGATTGGGTATATTAATGGCGAGATTAGGCATAGTGGTTTTGCTTGCTGTAAATTATATTTGTTTCCGGAAACAACATAGAATGATGTTTTTGATTGGTATTTCAATTCTGGTAAAAAAGGTTTGTTGATGTGAGGCTGGAAGTAATTGAGAGGGAGTAAAGAAGCACAAGAATATAGTTGTTTTTTTCTCCCGCTCTTTACTCAAAAAGGAAGAATTGTTTGCTCCTATTATAGATGAGTATGAGGAAAGATTCTCTTTGTTGATTTACACACACACACACAACTATATACTTTATTGTATCGGTCAATTTTTGATGCATTTAAACAATATATTATCACATAAATATTTATTTAACCATGAAAAACTGTTTTTTTATAGGAGTCGTCATCATTACTCTTTTTTCCTGCAAAACATCCGTAGAGAATAAGTCTCCGACTGATCCACAAGCTACTCCTGAAACTGTAACACTATACAATCGTTTGTTTGATTTGGCTGAAAAAGGTATTATGCTGGGACATCAGGACAGTCCATTGTATGGGCATGGATGGTATGGTGATGAGGAGCGTTCGGACGTTAAAAATATGGTTGGAGACTATCCTGCTATGTTCGGCTTTGAATTAGGACACATTGAATTAGGTTCCGAGTATAATTTAGATTCAGTATATTTTAGCCGGATAAAAGAGCACGTAATAAAACATCATGCTCGAGGCGGTATTTCTTCTTTTAGTTGGCATGCAGATAACATCGCAACCGGAAACTCAACCTGGGATTGTGTACAGGATACAGTTGTACGTTCTGTTTTGCCTGGAGGTGATCTGCATAAGGAATATCTGGTATGGTTGGGACGTTTGGCTGATTTCTTTTTAGACCTAAAAGATGAAACGGGAACTTACATCCCTGTCATATTACGCATGTATCATGAGCATACCGGAGATTGGTTTTGGTGGAGCAGCCAACAATCTACCCCTGAAGAGTATAAACAGTTGTGGATAATGACAATCGACTTTTTACGAAAAACAAAGCAGGTACATCATTTGCTTTATGCTTACTCATCATCCAATGTCGAGAGTAAAGAACATTATCTGGAGCGCTATCCGGGAGATGAATATGTGGATATTTTAGGATTTGACCATTACTTGAAAGGGCGTACACAGGAAAACGTCGAACAATATAAAAAAGATTTTGAGAGAAATATTAAGATTGTGACGGAATATGCAGTTCAGTCTGGTAAACTACCTGTAGTGGGCGAAACAGGCGAAGAGTCTGTATGGGATACTACCTATTTTACGAATGTAATTTATCCTATCATCAACAACTATAAATTAGGCTGGATTTTATTTTGGCGGAATGCTTGGGAAGCGGATAAACCCGATCATTACTATTTACCTTACCCAGGACATCCTTCTGAAAATGATTTCAGGCAATTTGTTGATATGCCTTTGATTTTGATGAACAAAGATATTAATGAGAAATAATTTTATTATAAACTAATATGTTTAATCTTGAAAAAATTGAAATTATGAAAAGAGAATTTTACAAAAGTATGATTTTAGCATTGTCGGTAACCCTGTTGTCTGTAAATGCAAACGCTCAGTTTGCCGGTGGTACCGGAACAGAGGAAGATCCGTACATTATCCAAACGGCAGAGCAATTGAACGAAGTTCGTAATTATCTGGATGGTAATAATTTTCAGTTGAGTAACGATATAGATTTAACTGATTATCTCGCTGCTAATTCTGCTGAAAACGGTTGGCTACCTATCGGAAATGATCCGGAAAGTGGTATTTCAGGAGCATTTGATGGTAACGGACATGTCATATCTGGTTTTTACATCAATCGTCCTGATCTTACCAATGTCGGGTTATTTGGATCGGTAAAGTCAAGCAAATTGTTCAGTGTGAAGAACTTAGGGATTATTATAACTGAAGGAAAAGAAGTAAAAGGGTTGGACAATGTGGCCGGAATCATCGGACAAGTTCCTTATACTGGTCAAACAATTAAAATAACCGAGTGCTTTGTCATTGGAAATATTACAGCTGTAGGTAATGGTGCCGTTTCCGGATCAGCTACAGGAAATGCAGCTCCTTTTATTGCCATGACCTCTGCATTAGGACGCGTAGAGTTACTAAACTGCTATGCTGTTGGTAAGGTATATGGTTTTGCAAAAGCAGGAGGATTGGTAGGACAGGGATATAGAGGAATAAAGATTGAATCATCATATTCTACTTGTGCTGTAGAAGCCGGTACCAATAAAGCACAGTCAAAAGCCGGAGGCCTTATCGGTGAATGTGGTTTTCCTAACGGAAATGCTATTCGTCATGACATACTTTATTCAATTGCATTGAATCCATCTGTTAAAGCACCTAATGCTGTAGAGGATAATATTGGACGCTTGGTGGGATATGAAAAACCGGATAACACGGGTAAATATAATTATGAGGTTGCTTATGCCTGGGCGGATATGCTTGTGAATGATGCAATTGTAACTAACGGGTTGGAAACGAACAAGAATGGATTGAATCAGACCTCTAATGATGTAATTAAAGAAGTACTTTATTTTGGTGACAATATGAATGATTTTCTGTTTTGGGATCCGGCTGTTTGGTCAATGGGTAACGGAAATTATCAGCTGCCTATATTAAAGGCTTTTACAGCCGAAAAACAGCCCAATACCAAAGTCGCTCATTTACCAGAGAACACTGGTACCGGTTTTATAATGGCAGATTCTGGAAAGTTATCTGTATATCCGTCTGTAGCGAAAGATAAAATTGCAATCGCTAACAAAGAATCCGGAACAGAAGTTTCGATCTATGATCAGGTAGGTAAATTGGTGTTGACAAGTTCTGATTCGGAAATTAATGTATCCACATTAAATACTGGCTTATACTTGTTGAACATACAAGGTAAAGTGGTGAAATTCATTAAAGAATAATCACTGGTATATTATCAGTTAAAGAACTAATAGTGGAAAATATCATCTATCAACTTTCAATAATAAATCCATATTATTTATTCGCTTGTATTTAGTAAACAAAATTCCATTATTAGCTCTTTTTTTAATCTAAAATAATAAAATGACATGATCAAATATGTAAAAAATGGAATCCTTGATACCATGAAAAACAGAAGGCGGTTCATTATATTTATCTCCATATTAATGTCTGTATCATCTGTATTTGGGCAAGCAATGAAAACATTGACTGGAACCGTAACAGATTTATCAGGAGAACCATTGATTGGAGTAAGCATTGTCATAAAAGGAACTACTAACGGTACGGTGACCGATATTGATGGAAAATACTCATTAAGTATACCCAGTGAAAATAAAAAGGCTACTTTGATTTTCACTTATGTTGGATATTTAAAACAGGAAGTTATTGTTGCCGGAAAAAACACATTGAATGTTGTCATGAAAGAGGATGACAAATTACTTGATGAAGTAGTAGTGGTGGGTTATGGTGTACAAAAACGAGTGAACATGACCGGTTCGGTATCTTCAATAAAAAGCGAAAAGATGACAACCATGCCGGTTGCTAATGTCTCGAATGCACTGGGAGGCCGGGTTTCCGGATTAGTTACTCAACAAGCTACCGGTGAACCAGGGAATGATGCCTCAACTTTGTATCTTCGTGGAAACAAAAATCCGCTCGTGCTGGTCGATGGTATCGAAAGCGAGTACAATATGATCAACATGGAAGAAGTAGAGTCTGTCACATTGTTGAAAGATGCATCGGCGGTCGCTCCTTATGGTTTAAAAGGAGCCAATGGCGTGGTATTGATTACTACCAAACGTGGGGGGAATTCACAGGGAAAAATTACCTTCAACTATAACGGTGAGTTCGGATGGCAAAAACCCACCAACACGCCCGAATTTATGAGTGCTGCCGACGGATTGCGTCTTAAAAAACTGGCATATGAGATGGATGGTATGAACGACGAAGCCAATGCCATTACCGATGAAATTCTGGCAGCACACGAAACAGATACAGACGCTTATCCCAATACTGACTGGGTGAAAAATTACATGAATACTTCTACCAGTCAAAAACATAATATCGTGCTTCAAGGAGGTAATGATATCATAAAAGCTTATGTTGCGTTGGGATACATGAAGCAGGGTAGCATGCTCAGTGACGATCAGTATTACCGTCGTTATAATGTACGTGCTAACCTTGATTTAAAACCCACTAAGACTACCACTGTTTCTGCAGACTTGGGGCTTGTGTATGACCGTAAAAGAACCAACGCATCCTCTGCAGAAGCGGCCATGACAAATATCTACCGTGCGAAAGCTACGGAAGCAGATGTATACGGCAACGGATTACCCGCCTTTCAATCGTCCATTGGTGGTAGTATGTATCAAACCATTTATGGCGGAGGAGATAAACGCAATGAGAACAACTATCAGAATCTGAGTTTATCTGTCAATCAGGAACTCTCTTTTATCAAGGGACTGTCGATAAAGGGGTTGTTTAATATGAACCGCAAAGACACAAACAGTAAAAACTGGACTTATCCTTATGAGTATTATGTATACGATGCCGCTAATGACAAATACAACAAATCCGAATTACAGTCTGACGAAGAATTGTCACAGTCTACAAGGATAAATGCTTATTATACTGTTCAGGCATATCTCAATTATGCCAATTCATTCGGCAAACACAATCTTTCCGGCTTGTTTGTTTACGAACGCCGGTGGGGAGGAACAAAGGTAAATTATAGTGCCCGCCGTACACAGTTTGATGTGCTGATACCCGAACTGAATATGGGTTCTAAAGATAATCAATATAACTCCGGAACCTCTTCGGCCGAAGCGCAAGACGGTTTTGTTTTTCGGGTCAATTACGATTTCGCCCAGAAGTATCTCGTAGAATTGGCCGGTCGTTATGATCGTACCTATCAATATGCTCCTGACCGTCGTGCTGCATTCTTTCCTTCCATCTCACTGGGATGGCGCATTTCCGAAGAAGTATTTCTGAAAGATGTCCGTAGCATCGATAATTTGAAAATCCGTGCCTCTTATGGTAAATCCGGAAATCCGGTTGGTAACCCTTTCCAATGGAGTCCTACTTATACAGTGGGTAGCGGCTATGTATGGGGAACCGGTACTCAATCCACTGTTTCAGGTTTGTATGAAAGTGCAGAAGCGAATCCTTATCTGACATGGGAAACTGTATTGAAAGCCAATATCGGTTTTGATCTTTCAATGTGGAATGGATTATTGGGAGTGGAAATGGATGTATACCGTGATTTACGACGGGATAAGATTATCATCCCTACAGACGACTTCCCTACAGAATACGGAATCAAGCCTTCTCAATATAATGCCGGAAAAGAAGAGCGTTATGGAGTTGACCTTACCGTAACCAATCACACGGAAATCAACCGTAGTTTCTCTATCGACAATTCTTTTGTATTCGGATTTTCCCGGGATAAACAAGTTGATATAGCAGAATCAATGGGTACTTACAGTATTCCACGCTTTCGCCGGACTGGTAAATCAGCATCGCAATTAAGAGGTTATATTGCTGAGGGATTATTCAGCAGTCAGGCAGAAATTGACAGTTGGGCATACCAGAGCGCTTCGACTCGTCCCGGTGATATCAAGTATCGCGATATCAATGGCGATGGTAAAATAGACAATGAAGATGAAACGATCATTGGCCGTACCCGTGTACCGGAAATTATGTACGGATATACCTTTAGTGCGAAATACAAGAACTTTGATGTCAGTCTGTTTTTGCAAGGTACAGGACATTCGGATTTCTATATGGGACAAGATGCAAAAGGTTCTTCTGACCGGGGAGTTCGTTTCCCATTCAAAAATGATAAACCCCGAAAGGATCATATCAACTCATGGACTGTAGATAACCCTGATCCCAATGCTAAATATCCACGCTTATCTACCATCGAAGGCATGAACTATGTGACTTCTTCTTTCTGGGTTGTAAATACAGCTTATTTGAAACTGAAATCTCTCGAATTGGGATATAATCTCGAACAGCGTCTGCTTAAGAAAATTCGGGTGGATAACATGCGCATATACTTAAACTTTTACAATTTATGGACTATTTATTCTTCCATGCCAAAAGACTTCGATGTTGAAAACCAAAATTATAATGCTTATCCACAACAGTTTGTAACCTCTTTGGGTATCAATATCACATTTTAATAAAAAGGAATCATGAAAAAGATAATAATATTTGCTACTGTCGGAATAGTCCTTGGATTCTTCAGTTCATGTACAGACTTCATGGATATCGAATCGAGGACATCCATCACTGACGAAGCCGTGTGGTCGAGCAAATCGGCTACCGGACTATATATCAATGAAACCTACCACAGGACTCTTGATGGTCCTTTGTATTGTATGACCAAAGGTATTAGAGACTGGTACTCCTTCGATCATGCTTGGACTGATGATATGGGAATTTCCGGATTTATCTCATTGTCTGAATTTAGTTTTACTGCTGCAACAATTCCCCAGCCAATCAGAGGCAGATGGGATGCTTTATATGAAAACATACGCAGAACCAATCTTGGATTGGAAAAGATAAAAATATCGGAAGTACTGAATGATATCGAAAAAGAGCGGTTCTTGGGAGATATGTATTTTCTACGTGCATTAAATTACTTCGAGCTGTGGCGTTTTTGGGGAGGTGTACCACTGATAAAGAAAGCATTGAATAAAGATGTAGACGATATATACTATCCGAGAAGTTCATCAGAAGAAACTTTGAATTTGATTATAGAGGATTTTAAGGAAGCTGCAAAACGTTTACCTAAACGTTCGGAACTTCCGACTGCTGAATACGGTCGGGCAACCAGAGGGGCAGCCGTAGGCTTTCAGGCTATTGCCTATCTCCATGCTGCGGGTGTAATTGACGCGAAATATTATGAAGATGCTGCAAATACAGCTAATATATTGATAAGCGGTGAACTAAAAGGTGAATATAGTCTGTTCCGTGAAAATGACGGAGACCCTACGGAGAAATCTACTCCCCGAAAGCTAAGTAAAAAAGCGGAGAATTTTGCCAATCTTTTTTTGGAAGCATATGAGGGTAATGAAGAGGTACTTTTTGACGTCCAATATAAAAATCCCGATCGTAATCAGCAAGGTTATCAAACCATTGCAGCTCCCGGATATCCGGGTATAGGCAGTGATTATGGTTGGGGATGCTCTAACCCTTCGCAAATGTTGGTTGATGCTTTTGAGATGCAGGACGGTACCTCTTTCGACTGGAATAATACTGAACAGTCTGCACATCCGTATGAAAACCGGGATGCCCGTTTCTATGCTTCTATCCTCTACGACGGAGTTGTATGGAAAGATTCTACACTCTCACTGAGTACTAATCGGTATGTATGGGACGAAAACAATCGCAGAAAATGGAAAAATGTATCTGACAACCTTCCTAATGGAATGTATTGTTCGAAAGTGGAGTCTACCAAGACTGGTTATTTTATTCGTAAACATCAAAATGAAGAGGTTAGTTGTGGTACTAAAAACCGATATTTGAATATGGACGGTGAAGGCGGAAACCTGATTGTACTGCGTTATGCCGAAATTTTATTAACCTATGCCGAAGCGAAAAATGAAGTATCCGGCCCGGATCAGTCCGTATTTGATGCCATCAATGCTGTACGACGTCGTGCCGGACAACCGGAAATCTCCGGTTTGGGACAAAATGAACTTCGTGAACGTATCCGTAACGAACGCCGTGTGGAATTGGCTTTCGAAAACAAAAGATATTTCGATATTCTACGATGGAGAGCAGGCGATAAGTATCTGACAGGCCCTTTTTACAAAATGGAAATTGTTTACCAAGAGCCTCTTGAAAAAGTACCGACTTCGATCTCTGTACCTATATACAATCCTCGTTCAGTATACTTCGAAAGAATTTTTGATTCACAAAAGAATTATTTGTTACCCATACCACAACATGCAATAAACCGCAATCCTAAATTAGTAGGACACCAGAATCCGGGATGGTAATAGTCAACGAATAAATAAAGAAAAAGTTATGAAAAAAATAATCTATATAGCATTTATTGCTTTGCTTACCGTAACGACAGCCTGTTCAAAAATCGATTACCAAATAAATGAGGCATATGAAACAGCCGAAATAACAGGTATCACTCTCTATGCGGTAAGTGACAAACCGGTTAATGTTGTCGAGTCTTTTGAAATTGATATGGAAAATACATCAGTACAGGCTTTTGTCCCCCAAGGAACTGATCTGACCCATCTAAGATTGGTACTGACAATATCTACCGGAGCTACCGTAACTCCAACTGTGAATGGATTTATCGATTTGAGCGTTCCCAAAGAGTATACTGTTACATCCCCAAACGGTCTGATTAAAAAAAACTGGACGATTGATGTGGATGTCGTTCAGAGCGAATGATCGATAAACGATGATGAAAAGCATTCAGGTGAAATAGTAATATAAAGATAAATTAAAAAAGAAATTCTATAATGAAAAGGAGTTTATTGACACTTATTGCCTTTTTTTGTACGTTAAGTATTTTCTCCTATACAGTTGATATAACCACATTAGGTGCTAAAGGCGACGGAACTACTAATAATACTGCTCTTATACAGAAAGCCATAGACGATTGTTCGGCACATAAAGGAGGAACGGTAAGCGTTCCTCCCGGACAGTTCTTGACCGGAACACTCTTTATGAAATCCAATGTGAATCTGCATCTTAATTTTGGCGCGGAACTCTTGGGTAGCACCGATTTGAGTTCGTATCATAAAGCGTTTCCCGGTCTGAAAGGAAAAGAGACACCCGCCATTATCTTTGCACGTGAAGTCAGTAACATTGCCATAACCGGATTTGGTACGATTAACGGTCAAGGTGCACATCCGAATTTTCAACATGGCAATGACTCCAAAGGAGGTCCCAAACGCCCTAAAATCATCTATTTTATTGGTTGTGAAAATGTCCGAGTGCAAGATGTAACTTTAAGAAATTCAGCTTATTGGGCACAGGATTATGAGAAGTGTGATGGGGTTGTCATACGCGGAGTTAAGGTATACAGCCATGTTAACTGGAATAATGACGGGCTTGATATCGATAGTCGCAACGTGGTTGTATCGGATTGTTATATCGATTGTGACGATGATGCATTATGTTTGAAAAGTGATACTGATACTCCATGTGAGAACGTCACAGTTACAAATTGTGTATTGAAATCAAATTGTAATGCAATAAAGTTTGGTACATCTTCGTACAGCGGATTCAAGAATATTACAATTTTAAATTGTACGATAGATAGAGCTTCGGAAGACCACATCCGTCAGTGGTACAATAACTATCCATGGATCGGTACCACTCAGAAAACTGCTGTAGCAGGTATTGCATTGGAGTCGGTGGATGGAGGAATTATTGAAAACATTTCTATTTCAGACATTGCCATACGAGGTGTACAGACTCCCCTATTTATTCGCCTGGGTGATCGGAAAAGAACTTTCAGCAAACAGATGAGCCGAATTAATGATGTAATGATAAGTCATATTGTTGCCCGTAGTGAAGGAAAGGTAGCTTGTTCTATAACGGGAGTTCCCGGAGGTGATGTTAAAAACGTTATCATCAATGATGTTATCCTTATTACCGATGCTGAAGTTACCAAATCGGAGATAAATACCGAAGTTCCGGAAGCAATTGATAAGTATCCTGAGAACAGGATGTTCGGTACGATTCTGCCGGCTTCAGGTTTTTACTTACGCCATGTTGATGGCATCACTTTCAATAATGTTAGAATGTCTACCTTGAAACGGGATGAACGTTCTATGTTTTATCTGGATGATGTGAAAAACTTCATTCAAAAGGACTGTACGCTCAACAACGCTCAAGTGACAATAAAGAAGAAATAATGGTTGAACTTTAAAAGTTTGAATAATATGAAAACAATAGAAACAAAGGGGCTTCTGAAGTATTGGAGTCTTATTTTCATCCTTTGTACAAGTCTGTCGCTTCACGCTTCGAACAGCAATTTTACTTCTGGTGTGGGAACGGCTGAAGATCCGTTTATTATTAATACGGCTGAGGAATTGAATCAAATGAGAGATCATCTGAATGCGTATTATAAACTGGGAGCAGACATTGACTTGGCTACGTGGATTACGGACAACTCTCCGGAGACCGGATGGCAGCCAATTGGTACGTCAGCTGCCCCTTTTACTGGAAATATAGACGGAAACGGACATGTTATTGAAAATCTCTGGATAAGTATGAATGCCGAAAATGTCGGCTTTTTCGGAGTGATCGGTGGCGATGTAACTATTAAAAGGTTGGGAATAGTGGTTGCAGACGGTAAAAGAATTACAGGAAACAGTAATGTGGGAATCCTTGCGGGGCTCTCTACAAATGTGGGAGGTATTAAGCAAACCCTTATAAAGGAGGTATACGTCGCCGGAAATGTTGAATCCAAAGGTACTTTAGTAGGAGGAATCATTGGAAGAAATAATAATCAGAACATCATCATTACTAACTGTTATGCTAAAGGCAACGTGTTTGCTACAGCTGATGGAGTAGGTGGTATTATGGGAAGTACGTATGGAGGATGTACTACATTAATAGACAAATGTTATACTCTAAACAACATCCAAGTGGATGGAGGAGGATCTACTGGTGGAATAATGGGTACCGCTAGTGTACCCGATGCGGCTATCGGACAAATGAATGCTACTATATCCAACTGTGTCGCTATCAACAAATCAATTACCGTACGGGATGCAACTCCCAGCCGTATCTTTGCATGGGCTAAGCAAGATAAAATAACGCTTATTGCCAATTTGGCCTTTTCGGGTTGTACTATTAACGGGGCTCCTTTCTCCAGTACCGATGCCAATGGTAGAAACGGACAAGACAAAGATGCTGATGAACTTGCCATACAGAACACCTATGATGGTTGGGACTTTGAATCTGTCTGGACAATGGGAAATGGGGCTTATCAGCTTCCGGTCTTGAAGTCAATTTCACTGGCCTTGCAACCCGTCGATGAATATAATCTGGGAATAGAGTCTGACAATCCTTTTGTTGATTTAGTACCTAAAGGAGGAGAGCTGAATGTAGTGGAGTCCTGTGGAATATCGAATAACGGACGCGAGGATGTGACCGATCTGTTACAACAAGCTATCGATGCGTGTTCTATAAAAAAAGCAACAGTAGTAGTGCCCAAAGGTCGCTACCAGATTCGTCCCATCTTTCTTCGTTCCAATATGACATTGCATCTTGAAGAAGGGGCACAGTTGTTAGGAAGTCGTGCAATTCAGGATTATCGTAATGCATTCCCCGAAGCTGGAGCCATTGAAACCAGCGCTTTGGTATTTGGTAAGAATATTGAAAACGTGAAGGTGACTGGTACTGGAATAATTGACGGACGTGGGAATGCACCTGATTTTCAGTTTGGAAACGGAAAAGGAGACCGTCCTAAGGTGCTTCATCTGGTTAATTGCAGAGACGTTGTGGTAGAGAATGTAACCCTTCAAAATTCCGCTTTCTGGACGGCGCATTTTTTATTGTGTGACGGAGTGAAGATCAGAGGAGTAAAGGTTTACAGCCATTCAAACTGGAATAATGATGGTTTGGATATCGACTCCAGAAATGTGGAAATTGATGATTGCTATATTGATTGCGATGATGATGGCATATGCATGAAAAGTGACCGGGGAATTCCGGTTGAAAATGTAATTGTAAAGAACTGTACCATCCGCACCAATTGCAATGCCATAAAATTGGGTACTGCCGGAAAAGCCGGATTTAAGAACATTAGTTATACCGATTGTGTGATAGAAAAAGCTAGTGAAGACAATTTCCGTAAACATTACGAGAAACTTACCTGGTGCGGTATTACCCTACAGGGACCATCAACCATCTCTGGCATAGCTTTGGAGTCGGTAAATGGGGGTATATTAGATGATGTAAGAATTTCAAATATACAGATGAAAGATGTGCATACAGCTATTTTCCTCCGATTGGGAAAACGTGATGGCTCCCCACGAATGAGCGAACTAAAGAATGTTGTCATTTCAGACATCAAAGCTACTTGTGTGAGCAAGGTAGCAAGCTCTATTGTTGGTGTACCAGGAGGTATTATTGATAATGTATTCATTAAAAATGTAGAAATAACTTTGCCCGGTGGCGGCACAATAAATGATGCCAATGCGAATGTGCCTGAGATGATCAACGGTTATCCGGAGTCGAATATGTTCAGTACTCCCTTGCCGGCTTATGGATTTTATGTACGACATGCCAACAATGTCAAATTTGAAAATGTCAGCTTTAAATTGAACGGAACAGATGCCCGTCCGGATTATATATTCGATGATGTGACGGGAGAAGAAATTACCGGTTTATCGCCTGTTGTCGACGGTAAAGATTTCCGGATCACACTTGAGGAAGGATCTTTAAAGATACAACCCAAAGCAGGGAGCTTTATAAATATTGACGTCATTGATATATCTGGAAAAACGGTTTGTTCTGCAATAGATGGTAAAAATGCTATAAACGGTATTATCACAATTAGTTTGCCGGAACGTGGTATCTTTTTAGTATCTATCCGTACAGATAAAGGAAGATTCGTACGTAAGGTTATTAACCTGTAATTTGTCTGAAGATAAGAGAGTAAATATCTTTATAAGTTCCCATGAGGGCATTATATGACACCGGTTTCTCATGGGAATTCAATTTACGATTAAATACCATATGGATTAGAAAGTAAATTATATCGGAAAACTGAATAAAATAATCTGATAATGTAGATATGCTTTTAGAACTAATATGGTATTTCTATATTCTTGATTTTAAATCAATTACTTATGAGAAATTTGATTTTAGTATTAGGCATTATTCTTTCTTGTCAGTTTGCTTTGGGAAATGAGATCGGAAGGCAAAAAATTAACATCAATGCCTGTTGGAAGTTTCAAAGTAAAATATTGTCGAATAATCCGGCATTTGTCGATTTTGATGATAAATCTTGGAGTGTTGTAAATATTCCACATACGTGGAATAACACTGATGCACAGGATGGTGGTAATAATTATTTGAGAACTGTAGGTTGGTATAGAAAATCATTACCATGGAACGATTCCTATAATGGTAAGAAATTATATATCGAGTTTTTGGGAGCTTGTCTACAAGCCGAATGCTTTGTAAATGGTAAATCGGCAGGAATTCATAAAGGCGGATATACTGCTTTTCGTTTTGATATTACTCCGCTGATGAAACCCGGAGAAAATATCATTGCAGTAAAGGTAGATAACCGTCATTCGGAAGAAATTATGCCGTTAGGCGGAGATTTTTCAGTACTAGGAGGTATCTATAGAAATGTATCTCTAATCGTAGTTGATCCGGTACATGTTGATTTGATGGACAATGGTTCTTCCGGACTTTATCTAACTCCTGTCAATGTCAGTGAATCAAGTGCGGATTTGGAGATAAAAGCCCTTATATTTAATCATTCGTCAGAATCCAAGACGGTCATTATTAATGGGAAGTTAAGAAATCCAGATAGTTTTGAATCTATAGCGGACGTACCTAAACCGACATTTGATGTAACTGCCATGTGTCCGGGTGGAAAAGCGATAAAAACATTGAATGAGTTAGTGACAATAGAACCGGGAAAGTCATATCGGTTTGAAAAAAAGATAACCATTGAGCGACCTCACCTTTGGAATGGTAAGAAAGATCCTTATCGTTACCTCGTTGATTTAGAAATTGAAGAAAATGGAAATGTCATTGATGTGGTTTCCGAATATGTAGGGTTTAGATATTATTCAGTAACAAAAGAGGGATTTTTTTTGAATGGTAAGTTATATCCTTTGCGTGGAGTTGGCAAGCATCAAGATAGGTATAATATGGGATATGCCGTTACTGATAAAGAGCAAAACGAAGATTTTGGAATGATATATGATATGGGGGCGAATGCTATTCGTCTTGCCCATTATCCGCACGATCCTTATATCTATGATCTGTGCGACCGTTATGGTTTGGCTGTATGGACCGAAATACCTCTTGTAGACCGTCCGGGAACAGCTGAGTCTTTCAATGAAGTGACCAAAGATCAATTAAGAGAGTTGATTCGTCAACACTATAATTGTCCGTCGGTTTTCTTTTGGGGATTACAAAATGAGATCAGAGAACAGCATGATACTCACATGAGAATCTTGATGAAAGAGTTGAACGAATTGGCTCATGCGGAAGATCCTTCTCGCCTGACTGTCCAGGCTACCAATCACCATACCGCCAAAAATTGGAATTCGGATGTCTTCGCTTGGAATTATTATCCCGGATGGTATGTGCAAAATCCTCTATTCAGCGGTAAATTAGATAGCTTTAAAGATAGTGAATCAAGGGCTACAGCACTTTCAGAATATGGAGCTGGCGGAAGTATTTACCATCATGAGATAAATCCAGTAAAACCAGTAACAAACGGGGGGGATTTTCATCCGGAGGAGTATCAAAATAAAGTTCACGAACAGGCTATCATTGATATCTCTACCCGAGATTTCGTATGGGGAACCTTTTTATGGAATATTTTTGATTTTGCTTCAGACGCTCGAAAAGAGGGTGATCAACACGGAGTGAACGACAAAGGTTTGATCACTTATGATCGGAAAGTAAAAAAAGATAGTTATTATGCCTATAAGGCAAATTGGAGTAATGAACCATTTGTATATATCACCAGCAGAAGATATACAAACAGGAACGAAGAGGTTACTCCTATAAGCATTTATTCTAACTGTGAATCGGTGGAACTGTTCGTAAACGGAGAGTCTAAAGGGAAAATCGTATCAAAAGATGTTCGTTGCGGATTCTTTAAGTGGGATGGTATAATACTTTTGGCAAATACTGAGAATAAGATTAAGGTGGTAGGTACACAGGAGCAGAAAGAATATACTGACGAGGTTGTGTGGACTAAAATCGCCGGTACTACAACTACTTTGCAATCTGATAAGCTTGTTGTGGACAATGATAATAAGCGAATCATCTTTAAGGAAAATATTTCTGTTGAGCAAATCTATTCCTATTTACAAGCTCTTGACGGAGCTACGTTTATTGTCGTAGAGGCTGATGGCAAAACACCTGTTACAAAAGGAATGGTTAGTCTTGGAATGAAAATAGTTGTAACGTCTGAAGATAGCCAAAATAAAGCAACTTATGAATTTATTGCCGGACATATTGCACTAAAGAAAAATATCACAACAGATTCTGAACAGACGAACGAGGATAATTTAGCCTGTTATGCAGTAGATGGAGATTATAATACGCGCTGGGCGTCAAAAGACAAGAACCCTCATTGGCTTGAGATAGATTTAGGAAAAGAGTATGTCTTAAATAAAATTATAATTCATTGGTTTAATCCCAATGGAAGTAGAACTTATCAGTATCATATAAAGACTGCTGGTAATGAGAAAGAATTTGAGATAGAGGTAGACCGTTCAGGAAATACTCAATCAAATGCTGTATCTGATAATCTTCAAAGTAAAAGTCGGTTTGTACAGGTTGAAGTTCTTGGAGGTAATGCCCCAACAGCTTATCCGTCTTTGTATGAAATAGAAGTGTCGGGATGGATGATTGAATCGGAAGAATACGGCATTGATTTTGAAAATCATCAGATAAAGATTTTGAATACGAAAGAAAACGTACAAAACCTTACTACTGAAAGATTCTTAAGTAACATATCTTTTGAAGGAAACATGTCGTATGTTTTGAATAGTATGTCATATTTCATACAAGAGAATGATGAGCTTGTCATAACAGATTATTCGGGAAATAAAACGAAATTCAAATGTGTGTTTACAAACAACTTGACTTCTGTTAAAAATACAGATAGGAAGACTTTTCAAATAACCAGTCAGAATAATACACTAACAGTTAGACTGACGGATTTTATAGAACCTGTCACTTTAGAAATCAGGGGTCTGCTTGGACATACGATTGTTACCGAAGAAATTTCAAATGGCTATACTTGTCGGTTGGACAACGGATTTTATTTGGTTAGTTTATCAAGCCCGCAACTAAGTAGTGAAACAGTTAAATGTTTAATTAAATAATGGTTTTATTCCAAAAATGAAATCAGGATATAATAATTCTTTTTGTTAATATATACTCAAACATTATGAAGAAATATTTATTATTGGCGTTTTTTGCTTGGGCAAACGCAGGAGTTTTTACGATGCAAGTAAGTGCATTCAGTGGTAATGGCAGCGGAAATGCTGAAAGTCCTTATCTGATAACGAAGGCAGTAGAACTGGACGAAGTACGGGATAACCTTACCGCCCATTACAGATTGATGAATAATATTGATTTAACAGACTGGATTACGCAAAATTCGCCAGTTAAAGGTTGGGAGCCGATAAACGGATTTAAAGGCTCACTGGATGGAAACGGTTTTGTTATTTCAGGATTTTGGATCGAAAGACCGGAAACTGAAAATATCGGACTTTTCGGGAGTTTATCCGGAGGTACGATAAAAAGAATCGGTTTAGTTATTCCGGAGGATAAGAAGATTACAGGACTCAAAAATGTAGGAACTTTTGTAGGTCATACTCCTTATTCAACCACAGGGATAGTGATTGAAGAATGCTTTGTGAAAGGGGGTGTGGTTGAAGCAAAGAATTCGGCAGCCGGTGGTATTATGGGATATACTTCTACAACTACTGTGGTGACTATACGCAATTGTTATGTGGCAAATAAGATGATAATAGGTGCTGATGGTGCAGGTGGTTTGATTGGAACGGCCTATCGTGATGTAACGATGGAAAATTGTTATTGCACCAGTGTCGTTAAATCTACCAATAATGATAAATCTGCCGGTGGGCTTGTGGGAGGAACAAACGATGCTGGCAAGAATTATACAGTGAAAAATTCTGTTGCTTTAAATCCTGATATTATTTCTGCAAAATCGGCGGGACGTATCATTGGTTGGGTAAAAAACAGTTCAAAAACTTCATTCTCCGAAAATTTAGCTTTTGATGAAATGTTGATAGATGGTAAAGTTGTAACTGATGGTATGGAAAATAACAATAATGGTTTAGGGAAAACAAAAAAGGAACTAAATGAAGAATCTACTTATCTGGCCCTCGGTTGGAATTTTGATGTGGTTGATGGTGTATGGATGATGGGCAACGGAAAATATTCACTTCCGGTATTGAAAAATATTTCTGTAGATCAGCAACCGAAAGTGACTCCAGAACATTTATATATAGAAGGAATGACGAATGTAATAACCGAGAAAGAATCTTCTTTATTGATTTATCCGCGTGTAACAAAAGAGAAAATCACCATTACAAATAAGGCTTCGGCTTCAATGGTAACCATATATGATTTGACAGGTCGTATCATGCTGCAATCTGACATGTTTATTTTAGATATTTCGTCTTTCACCAATGGAGTTTATTTGGTGAAAATCGAAAATGAGATAGTTAAAATTATCAAGAGATAGGTGTCGTTTTTAGTTTAACGTGGCTTCTATATAATTAGAATATTGTCAGCCGCCCGTCATTACTAAAATTTAGTTCAATGGCGGGTGTCTTGTTGAATAAAATATAATGTTTATATCGAACTAGCGCTATAATACGTAATGTTTTTGGAATTATTCTTTATTCTGTATAGAAAGTCAAATGTTTGCTATTATGAAGAAAGATTTGTAATTCTCTAAATAAATAAAGTGTTATGTTTATGAAATATTTATTGAATATTACTTCGTGTAGGTCACTTTTTTTTTCTCTTCGTAATGTGTTACTGTGTATCCGGATTTTCTCAAGAGGTGAATGTACCGATTCAATTGCGGTGTGATTTGCTGTTACAGACTGATTATCAGTCTGCGCATGGATTCGCTGTTCCGACGGAATGGAAAGCTGCTATGTCAGGCAAGTATGAGTGCGTGAGAATCCTTACACAGACCCCTTCTTTTGGCTGGAATATCCCTTGTTGTGAGTCGGGAGCGACGATGCAGACGGCTTATCAGATTTTAGTGGCAAGTACAGAAGCAAAGTTGAAGGAAAATAAAGGGGATGTATGGGATTCCGGGAAGGTGGAGAGCACACAATCATCCGGTATAATCTATGATGGAAAGCCTCTTGTCGGCAATCATCTTTATTTTTGGAAAGTAAAGATATGGGATGAGAAGCAAACGGAAAGCTCCTATTCTGATGTAGCTGTCTTCTTGACAGATAAGGAATTACAGAAACATGCAACTGCACGGTATCCTCTTCAAAAACAACAGGAAATACCTGTTTATATCCAAAATGTGAAAAACAAAGTATTGGTGGCGGATTTTGGTAAGGCAGCCTTCTGTGGGCAACTTTATCTGACTCTGACTTCAGATAGCGGTCAGGATACAGTACTTGTACATACCGGAGAAGCGATGACATCGGAAGGGTGTGTAAACAGAAAACCCGGTGGTAATATTCGATATGGTAGATATCGTATTGCCTTACGTTCCGGAACTCATACTTATCAGATTCAGTTTCGTCACAGTGGCGGTGGCATTAAGATGCCTGATTATATAGGCGAAGTGGTTCCTTTCCGTTATGTGGAATTGGAAAACTATCAGGGTAGTGCCGATAAAACCTTGTTGGTACGCAATGCTGTGTACTATCCTTATAATGATGAGGCTTCCTATTTTGAATGTTCGGATAGCATTTTGAATCAGGTATGGGAATTATGTAAATACAGTGTAAAGGCAACTTCTTTCACAGGGCAATTTATCGATGGGGATCGCGAACGATTGCCTTATGAAGGGGATAATTATATCGGGCAACTGACAGCTTATTGCGTTGACGATGAATATAATTTGCCACGTTATTCACATGAGTACTCTATTACCCATCCTACCTGGCCTACCGAATGGATTCAGATTTCTGTAATGACGGCATGGTTGGATTATCTTTATACCGGTGATTTGCGTTCTATCCGTTATTATTATGATGATTTGAAAGCCAAATGCCTGATGGATTTTGAGACGGAAAATGGTTTGATTGTTGTATCGGGCACAGAAAAACAGAAGAATCCGCAAATAATGGCAAAGATACATCATAAAAAAAGTATTAAGGATATTATTGACTGGCCGGTGACAGAACGCGATGGATTTGTTGTAGATAATGCCTGCAAATCAGTTATTAACGCATATTATTATCGTGATTTAGTATTAATGTCAAAAATGGCAAGGGCATTGGGTAATGAAGAGGATGAACTCTTTTACAGAAAGAAAGCGGCACGTGTGAAAAAGAGTTTCCAACACCTGTTCTGGGACAGGAAAAACAAACGTTATCGGGACAGTGATAATCCAGAACACGCTTCTTTACATGCCAATATTTTCCCATTGGCTTTCGGATTAGTAGATGAAAAGGATAAGGCGCCTGTTATGAAATATATTCGCAGTAAGGGAATGGCTTGCAGTGTGTATGTTGCACAATTTCTGCTGGAAGCAGTATATGGGGCGGAAGATGGAAATTATGGACTTTCATTGATGAATTCTACCGATGACAGAAGTTGGTATAATATGATTCGTGAGGGGAGTACAGTATCGATGGAAGCATGGGGAAATAAATATAAAGGTAATCAAGACTGGAACCATATTTGGGGAGCTGCTCCCGGTAATATTATTATGCGGGAATTAATAGGAGTAAAACCGGTTTCTCCAGGCTGGAACAAGTTTCAGATTAAACCTCAATTGGGAGAGTTGAAATGGGCGAAAGCTAAAGTACCTACTATTAAAGGGGCAGTAACGGTGGAGTATAATCAGACTGGTGAAACTTTTTTAATGAAGGTAAGAGTACCCGGAAATACCGAAGCGGAAGTGATTCTTCCGGCAAAAAAAGATATAAATAAAGTAAATGTTAACGGACAGTTGGTAAAAACGATATTAAAAGACGGAAAGGTATTTTTGCCGGTATTAAGAAGTGGTGTTTATCATATAGTCTTGAATTGATATTTTTTATTTATACGGATTGGTAATTAAATGTATAAAGGAACAATAATGTTCTAAAAAATACATATTAGGCGAAAACAGATACATTTTTTGGTAAATGGTGTATGCTTTTGGGATCGTGTATTTTGGAAGTATACATCTTTTGTGGATTTATTTACTCTTCTCTTTTTTGTTATCAATAGTGCAAAAATAGTATAATATACTGCAAATGTTGGTATGTTACATTTATGGCGAGATTAGGCATGTTCGTTTGAGGGGGTACGGCATATATTTGTAACAGAAAATAATTCTCTTTTTCAGTTATTTTTAAGGTGAAAATATTTGTTCAGGTGAATTTTTGTTTATTAAATCTTTAATATTATGTATATGAAAAAACATCCTCCTTGATTTGAAATTCGGATAGGTAGAAAAGAATCTTATTATTATCTCTTTTTTAATTTGTAACTATTACTATTTCATTATTAATCAACACACAATTATGCAAAAAACACTTGATGCTCAAAAAAAAGTGACTTGCAGGCATTGTTGGCCTAAAGGTATTATGCCACTTTCTAAAAAGTCAGTTTTAATGGCTACTGTTTTGTCGTTCGGATTGGCAATGACTGTCGAAGCCTATGCATTGGACGAAACTTTTTACTCCGTATCAACGCCGGAGTCGTATGCAACACCACAAGCTACATTTACTGTGAAGGGAAGGGTTAGTGATTCAGAAGGAAATGGAATTCCCGGAGCTACTGTAAGGGTAAAAGGTACTCAAAAAGGAACGGCAACTGACCTGGACGGAAACTACTCATTAACGGGTATTGCACAAGGCTCTGTTTTGGAGTTCTCATTCATTGGTTATATTTCGGCAGAGAAAGTCGTTAAAGATAAAACGATTAATATTATTTTATATGAGGACTCCCGGACATTGGATGAAGTAGAAGTGGTTGCTTTTGGTACTCAGAAGAAAGAGAGTGTAATCGGTGCAATCAGTACGCTGAAGGTTTCTGAACTAAAAGTACCGACCAGTAATTTGACGAATGCGCTTGCAGGGCGTGTAGCCGGAGTGATTTCTTATCAACGTACGGGTGAACCTGGAGTAGATGACTCAAATTTCTTTGTACGTGGAGTTACTTCGTTCGGATACGCCAAATCGCCCTTAATATTAATTGATAATATAGAGGTAAGTACTGCAGATCTGTCGCGTTTACAACCGGACGACATTGAAAGCTTTTCTATCATGAAGGATGCTACGGCAACAGCTTTGTATGGATCACGTGGTGCCAATGGAGTTATTCTGGTAAAAACGAAAGAAGGACAGGCCGGTACCATGAAACTAAATTTACGTGTTGAGAATTCGATCTCAACTCCTACTAAAATGCTGGAACTGGCAGATCCTATTACTTATATGAAGTTGCATAATGAGGCTATCCTGACTCGTGATCCTTTGCATGCATTGTTATATTCGGAAGATAAGATTGATAATACTGTTCCGGGACATCCAACTGCCATTTATCCTGTAACGGACTGGAGAAAGGAACTGCTGAAAAATTATACGATGAACCAGCGTGTAAACTTGAATATCAGTGGTGGTGGTAGTGTGGTTAATTATTATGTAGCCGGCTCGTTCAGTCAGGACAATGGTATACTGAAAGTAGATAAAGCCAACAATTTCAACAATAACATTAAGATACGTAATTATTCGCTACGTTCTAATGTAAACATCAAACTTACTAAAACAACCAAGCTGATGGTTCGTATGAACGGTTCATTTGAAGACTATAATGGTCCGTTGAATGGCGGTTCTGATTTGTATGGAAAAATAATGCAGACCAATCCTGTATTATTCCCCGCTACTTATCCGAAAGATGCTGATCATGCCTATCTGAAACACATCATGTTTGGTAACTATGGCGATGGTAAGTATATCAACCCATATGCGGAACTGGTTAAGGGATACAAAGAGTCCGGACGAGATAAGATGGAAGCACAGTTTGAATTACATCAGGATCTGGATTTTGTGACAAAGGGATTGAAGTTACGCGGATTGTTCAATACTTCCCGTTTGGCTACCTATTCTACCAGTCGTCAATACAAACCGTTCTACTATAAGTTGGGACAGTACAATTATATGGATCAGACTTATATGGTGGATATTATTAATCCGGACGGAGGAACTGAGTATCTGGACTTTGGCAAGGGTGAAAAGACAGTTCAGGCTAATATGTATATGGAAGCGGCTTTAACTTATAACCGCGAATTTGGAAAGCATGGAGTGGGGGGGCTATTAGTTATGCAGTTGCGTAATAATCAGCAACCTA
This sequence comes from Bacteroides mucinivorans, assembly GCF_034654355.2. Taxonomy (NCBI): domain Bacteria; kingdom Pseudomonadati; phylum Bacteroidota; class Bacteroidia; order Bacteroidales; family Bacteroidaceae; genus Bacteroides; species Bacteroides mucinivorans. The sequence continues at coordinate 1,117,659 of NZ_CP178179.1, forward strand.
ATGCTGAAACTCTTCAGACTACATTGCCCAAACGTAATGTCGGTCTTTCCGGGCGTCTCACTTACTCATATGATAATCGTTATTTTATAGAAGGAAACTTTGGTTATAATGGTTCCGAACGTTTTGACAAAAGTCAGCGCTGGGGATTCTTCCCGTCTGCAGGTATTGCATATGTTATTTCTAATGAAAAATTCTTCAAGCCGGTGACTCCGTATATTCAGAACTTGAAACTTCGTGCCTCTTATGGTCTAGTTGGTAATGATAATATTGCAAAGGATACAGACCGTTTCCTTTATTTATCCGAAATTAATATGAATAACAGTGGTTCCGGAGCAAGTTTTGGTTATAATGAGGGAGCTTATCGCCGAAATGGAATTTCGGTAAGTCGTTATGCTGATCCTAATATCACTTGGGAGATTGCCAAGAAAACAAACTTTGCCTTGGAAATGACCGTTCTGGATGCGCTGAATATTACTGCAGAATATTATATGGAGAATCGTTCTAATATATTCCAGGAGAGAAAAGATATACCTAAAACAATGGGACTTTGGGTAACTCCAAAAGCCAATCTTGGTAAGGCGAAATCTCATGGAGTAGACCTTTCGATGGATTACAATAAATACTTCAGTAATAAAACCTGGTTACAATTGCGAGCCAACTTTACTTACGCTACTAATGAGTATGTAGAATATGAAGAACTGGATTATCCGAATGCCCCATGGAAAAAGCATGTAGGTAATTCTATCGGTCAGCAATGGGGATACATCGCTGAAGGATTATTTGTAGATGAGGAAGAAGTTAAGAACTCTCCGGTGCAGTTTGGAGAATACGGTGCCGGTGACATCAAATACCGGGATGTAAACGGAGATGGTATCATTTCGGAACTTGATGAGGTACCTATCGGATATCCTACCGATCCGGAGATTGTGTATGGTTTCGGAGCTTCTTACGGATTTAAGAATTTTGATATTTCCGTTTTCTTCCAGGGGTTGGCAAGAGAATCATTCTGGATTGATTATGGTAAAGTTTCTCCTTTCTTTGACGATCCGTCAACTGGTGCTCGCGAAAATAATCAGTTGGCAAAGTTTATTGCAGACGATCATTGGTCGGAGAACAATCGTAATATTTATGCTGTATGGCCCCGTCTGGCTAACAGTTCTATTGAAAATAATGCGAAGAAAAGTACTTGGTTTATGCGCGACGGATCTTTCCTGCGCGTTAAGCAAGTGGAAATAGGTTACACATTGCCACAAAACTTAATCCGTAAGGCCGGATTGAAGAACCTGCGTGTGTATTTCACCGGAAACAATCTGTTCTGCTTCAGTAAATTTAAAGAATGGGATGTCGAACAAGCTGGTGACGGGTTGAAATATCCGGTACAGAGAATATATAATATTGGTCTGAATCTGACCTTCTAATAAAAAGAATGATACAATGAAAAAGCTAAATATATTATTATTAGCAGCATCGCTGTCATTGGGATCTTGTAATAATTATCTGGATATTGTACCCGATAATATTGCTACAATAGACAATGCTTTTACAATGCGCACCGAAGCGGAGAAATATCTCTTTACTTGCTATAACTACATGCCGGCCCATGGCTCTAAAAGTGATCCGGGATTTTTGGGTGGTGATGAATTTGTTTTCACAACTTATCATCGTGATAATTCCAACGTGAAACCTGCCTGGTATCTTTCACATGGAATGCAACGTTCCAGTGACCCTTATTTTAATTATTGGAACGGAGCACAGGAAGGGAAGAATCTGTATCGTGGTTTGAGGGATTGTAATATTTTCCTGGAGAATATTGGTAAGGTGCCTGATATGGATGTATCGGAAAAAGAACGTTGGATCTGTGAAGTGAAATTTTTGAAAGCATACTATCATTATTGGTTGGTACGTATGTATGGGCCGATTCCTTTGGTGAAGGAAAACATTTCGGTAGATGCTCCTACAGATGAGACGAAAGTATATCGTAATACGTTGGACGAATGTTTTGAATATATCATTAGTCTGTTGGATGAAGTCATTGATAATCCGTATATGCTCGATAAGATAGAAAATGAGACCGAAGAATTGGGACGTGTGTCCAAAGCGGTTGTCTATGCTATGAAAGCAGAGATAATGATGACTGCTGCAAGTCCGCTATTCAATGGAAATACGGATTATCTCGGATTCACGGATAACCGGGGAGTTGAGATTTTCAATCCCCAAAAATCAGAAGTTGAGAAACTGAAAAAGTGGGAAGATGCGGCAGAGGCTTGCCGTCAGGCTATCGAATTCTGTAAAGGTGTGGGATATGACTTGTTTAAGATGGAGTATTTCGACTATAGTAATATGTCGGATGATGCGAAACAGGTGATGCAGTTACGTCAGATATTGTATGAGAGATGGAATTGTGAAATGATTTGGGAGAATTCCAATTCCTGGTTCCAGTATCAAGGACATTGCATGCCACGTGGATGGACATCTGAGACTGTGAATAATACAAGTGGTGCAACGGGCAACATGGGTGTTTCCCTAAAAATAGCCGAGCAGTATTATACCAAAAATGGTATCCCGATGGAAGAAGACAAGGATTGGAATTATGAAAACCGGTTTGCTGCGGCTAAAGTAGGAAACGATAATGCTGCTTATATGGCGAAAGATCAATGGACGGCTAACTTCAACCTGAATCGCGAACCTCGTTATTATGCTTCTTTGGGATTTGACAGAGGAATCTGGATGGGACAAGGAACTAAAGATGTTTCTAAATCGAACTATCTGAAGGCACGTGCCGGTGAACCTGCTGCCAATGCATTTGAAACTTCTTGGTGTATGTCCGGTATCTGGCCTAAAAAACTGGTACATGATGAAACTGTATTGACAAAGACTAATATTACTTATCAGAAGTATCCGTTCCCGATTATGCGTATGGCTAATCTCTATTTGTTGTATGCCGAAGCATTGAATGAAATCAAAGCTCCATATACAGAGGTACTGCCCTGGATTGATAAGGTTCGTGAACGTGCCGGACTGGAAGGCGTAGAAACTGCATGGACCAATCATTCTACGGATCTGGAGAAGTTTAAAGATCAAACCGGTTTACGTGAGATTATTCATCAGGAACGTTTGATTGAATTGGCTCTGGAAGGACAACGCTATTGGGATATTCGTCGTTGGAAAAAAGCATTGACAGAGTTTAATAAACCTGTTACCGGTTGGAATTTATTATACAATTCGGCGGATGATTATTATAAAGAAACATTGATTTATAATCAGACATTTACTGTACGTGATTATTTCTGGCCGATTGTAGATGCTGAGACCTGGCGTAATAAGAACTTGAAGCAGAATTACGGATGGTAATAAGAAGAAATTTCAAATTAAAAAGAATTCCTATGATTATGAAATATAGTAAATTATTCGTGTTGGCTGCCGGTATTATCTCATTTGCAGCCTGTAACGGTGATGCGGATGTGAATTATGCATCGGGAAGTAAGGAAGCTCCGCAACAGGTAACTGTCAGAGAAGTGAAAAATCAGAACGGAGGCGCTATTATCTATTACACCCTTCCGGATGATCCTAATCTGAAATATGTAAAAGCGGTTTATGAAATGAAACCGGGTGTCGAAGCAGATGCAAGAGCTTCATATTATGTTGATTCACTCGTGGTTGAAGGATTACAGCGTGGAGGTGTGCATCAAGTTAAATTGTATTCGGTAGGGTATGGCGAAGTTGCTTCGGCTCCGGTTATTGTGGACATTGATGCTAAAACTCCGGCCTTTCAGGAAATCTGCCATACATTGGAGTATGATAAAACCTTCTCAGGGGTAAAAGTGAACTTTGAAAATACGACGAAAGCCAAAGTAAGTATCGGAGTTTTGAAAAAGCAGCCGGATGGCAAGTGGACGCAACTCTATATGCATTATACTGAAGCATCTTCCGGAAACTTTGCTGTACATGGACAAGATGCGGTAGAAACTGAATTTGGTTTCTATGTACGTGACCGTTGGGGGAATTTATCTGATACCGTTTCGTTTATTACTACTCCTATACTTGAAGTGGAATGCGATAAGAAGTTATTTAAAAATGCCAAGTTGCCTACGGATGAGTGGGAATGCCATAAATGGGCATCCGAGCAGAGAAATGCAATTGAATGTGTCTGGGATGGAAGGACGATTGGTTTGCCGATGTATCACTCGAAGAATATAACCATGCCACGTCATATTACTATTGATCTGGGTAAGAAATATCAGTTCAGTCGTTTTGTCTATCATACACGCCATGATAATACTTCTGTTGGAGTAGAAGCATATGTGAAGGGACATGTTCATCTGTTCGAACTGTATGGAAGTAATAATCCGAATCCGAATGGGGAATTTGATGAAACATGGACCAAGATTGGTGATTATGAAACGAAGAAGGTTTCAGGAGGCGGTCCGAATGATCCTGTAACAGAAGATGATCGCAAAGCAGCTATTGCAGGAGAAGAATTTGAGGTACCGGCAGAAGCAGAGGCTTATCGGTATATTCGTTTCCGTGTTCTGGAAACCTGGGGAATCTATGGTTCATGGGGAGAATATGAAGCAAGTAGCTTTATATATATACAGGAGTTGACTTTCTACGGAGTAGGCGTTGATGAACCGTAGTATCCGGCAGAAACAGATTTTTATTTTAGAATTTAGTAAAACTATAAATATGAAAAAAGGTATATTATATACATTGCTGACAGCTATTATAGTATGTATGGTAGGCTGTGACGGTATGGATGCCACATATGCGGATTTTATAAAGGACGGGCCTATAGTATATATTGGCAAGGCCGATTCTTTGAAAGCTTTCTCCGGGAAAAATCGTATCAAACTGACTTGGCAGATGCAAAATGACCCGCGTGGTGTAAAGGCGCATATCTATTGGAAAGACCGGACTGAGTCTGTTGAAGTTGATTTGGACCGCTCACAGAAGGAGTTAGAGTATACACTTGAAAATTTGCAGGAAGCATCTTATGTATTTGAAGTAGTAATTTATGATAAGTATGGGCATTATTCGTTACCTGCTGAAATTACGGGTGAGGTGTACGGAGAGGTCTATATAGGTTTTCTGAACCCACGTAGTTACACAAAGAAAAGTGGCAAAGCTGTTTATTTCAACAAGGATACTCAAAAATGGGAGATGATTTTAAATGCTATCCGGGATAAAACATTAGTTAATACGGAGGTTGTTTATAAGGATGAGAATGGCAATGAAAAAACACTTTCATGGAGTGAACGAACAGCTTATACCCTGACTCTTGAAGGATATGCAGAAGGAGGAATGGTTAAATACAGAAGTTGTTTCCTACCTCAGGAAGGGGCTATTGACGAATTCTGGACTGACTATACTTATTTAGCAGGCAGCGAATGAAAACAAGGATTTAGTTGATATAATAGTCTATTCTGTAAAAGTACGTATTTAATGGTGTGTTAAATACGTACTTTTTGTATATAAGAGTACGTATTTTTAGGGTATAAAAGTACGTACTCTTTTCATTAAAAGAATCGTATATGCTTTTTCTGTTAACAATGTTAATCAAATGGTGGATAGCTTAGAAAGAACTCAATAGGGTAATGTATGTATAACTGATTTTTTTCGTTTCAGTTTATGAGCTTTCTGCAATCTGATTATAGATGATTCCAGTAAATGAGGCTTGTCTTTAATTTGTTTTTCTGATATATGATGTATCGTAATTCTTGTTTTTCAAAATAAGAAATTAGACATGGGTGTGTTTAGGTTAATTTTCGCTAAATGAGGACTTAAAAACTGTGTCGGGCTAAAAAACATACACATTAGGCGAGTATGAATACAGACAATTGATTATTTTTTACTAAAATAGCAGGCGGCCTTTTGAAAGAGTTAAAAAACAATTTTTTCTATACTGGCTCTAAGTGTTTGAGTATGCATATGTGCCAAAAGTGTATTTCTGGTGTACATGTCCGGTTTATATCTATATATGGCTAAAATGGGCATGTTGTATCCCTTATTCTTTGTCTACATTTGCTTTCAACAAATTAAGTAACAAGTATGATGAACAAGCTATTATGTTTTTTGCTATTATTTCTGTCTGTCTCTAACACAACACAAGGGAGTAATGTAAATTATGCCAGAAACACTGACAGGATTTGGTTGGATTCTAAGGAGGTCCATCAAGGGGAGTATATTTGGAAAATGAAGAAAGTGGATGAGGTGAAGGCTTCTGCCGGAGAAGTTTCGTCATTTGGATATAATACAAGTGACTGGCTTTCTGCTGTAGTTCCCGGAACGGTATTGAATTCTCTTGTTTACAATGAGAAGTATCCCGAACCTTATTATGGAGTAAATAACAAACTGGAGTCGGATAAAATCCCCGATATATCAAAGGTAGGACGTGAATTTTATACATATTGGTTTCGTACGGAGTTTGATGTTCCCGAGTCTTTCAAAGGGAAGACCATATGGTTACAACCGGATGGTATCAACTACCGGGCAGAAATATGGGTGAATGGCAATCTGCTGAGTACCATTAATGGTATGTTTATAAACGATTATATAAATGTGACGGATTTTGTGAAGACAGGAGGTAAGAATGTACTTGCCGTCAAAGTCTATCCGGTGGATGTACCGGGTACTACAATGTCTAAGCCCTGGGGAGCTGTCGGAGAATTCCATAATGGAGGTAACGGAAACATTGGTTTGAACACAACGATGCTGATGACTGTAGGTTGGGACTTTACCTTTATGGATGGTATCCGTGATCGGAATACAGGTATCTGGAAGAGTATCTCTTTGTATACCACGGGCACAGTGGCTTTACGTCATCCGTTCATTAAATCGGAATTGAAAAAGCCGGGGTATGATGTAGCACGCGAGACGATTTCTGTGGAAGTGAATAATCCTTTGAACTCTACGGATACGATTGATTGTGTGGTGAGAGGAGAGATTGCCGGTGAGAATATTATAGTAGAGAAGCCGCTTCGTATTCTGCGTGGTGAGGACAAAACGGTTACGTTTACTCCTGAGGAGTTTTCTCAGTTATGTATACAGAATCCCCGTTTATGGTGGCCGGTCAATAAAGGACCTCAGAATTTGTATGAACTGAAAATGACTGTTTCTGTGGATGGAGTGGTTTGCGATTCTGTTAAAACGCGGTTTGGTATCCGTGAAATTACTTCTGATACGAATACACCGGATAAATCACGCGTATTCTATGTAAATGGAAAACGTATCTTCATTCGTGGTACAAACTGGATTCCGGAAGCAATGCTTCGTGGTTCGGATGAACGTACTTATGCTGAATTGCGTTACACGAAGCAGTCCGGAATAAATCTGATTCGTTTTTGGGGCGGCGGTATTGCCGAATCTGATTATTTCTTTCAGCTTTGTGATGAATTCGGGTTACTCGTCTGGCAGGAATTCTGGATGACGGGAGATACACGCCATCCGCAGGATAAAGGAGTTTATTTAAGTAATGTGGAATCAACTGTGAAACGTATCCGCAATCACCCGGCTCTGGCCTATTACGTGGCTTCCAATGAAAGCTCGGAAGTGACGGGTACACGCGAATTACTGATGGAACTTGACGGAACACGCGGCTATCAGATGCAATCGGAGTGTGAAGGGGTACATGACGGAAGTCCATATAAGCAGGTGAACCCGATGCAGCATTATGAAAATACAGCCTCTCCCAGAGGTAGCCGTGTAGATGGTTTCAATCCTGAATATGGTGCTCCTACACTTCCTACGGTAGAGATATTGAGGGAGATGATGGATGAAAAAGATCTGTGGCCTATTAATAAAGAGGTGTGGGATTATCTGGATGGCAATGGTTTCCATCTGATGTCTACCATGTATAAAGACTTGGTAAATAACTACGGTGAGTCTTCTTCTATTGATGAATTTGCCCAGAAAGGTCAGTTTGTGGGAGCTATGAACTCAAAGAGTATCTGGGAAGTCTGGAACTATAACAAGCTGGATTATGGAGATCGTTTCTGCTCCGGATTGCTTTTCTGGTATCACAACTGTCCCGTACGTCAGGTCAGTGCCCGTATGTGGGACTGGTCTCTGGAGCCAACTGCATCTCTTTATCATACGGCAAATGCACTTGAACCGTTGCATGCACAGTTTGATTACCTCAAGAATACGGTATCTGTAGTCAATGACTATTATAAGCCTTTTGAGGGTTATACAGTAGTGGCACAGGTGTATGATATAAACAGTAAGAAAGTATTTGAAGAGTCTGCTAAGGTGAACTTACCGTCAGACGGAGTTGTGAATGATGCATTGACAATTCGTTTCCCGGAGGATATCTCACAAGTGCATTTTATTAAGCTCAGGCTGAAAGATGAAAAGGGAAAAGAAGTCTCTTCTAACTTCTACTGGCGTTCCAACGACAAATACGAAGGTAAGGAAACATTGACCGGTCCTACTTCTTCCGGTTTTGAAGATTTAGCTAAGCTGAAACAGGCAAAGCTTAATACCTCTTATAAAGTAAGAAAGACGGAGGATAAGTATTTCGTGGATATCACTTTGAAGAATACTTCCAATTCCATTGCTTTCTTCAATCAGTTGCAATTTCTGGATCAGGAACTCCGCCCGGTTCGCCCGTCATTCTATACAGACAATTTCTTTTCACTCATGCCGGGTGAAAGTAAATCTGTAACGATAGAGACTGCCGATAAGAATCTGCAGAATGCGCCGGTATTGGTTGTTAAAGGGTGGAATGTAGATAGAAAGCAGTTTAACCTGAAGAGATAAATTACCGGATGAAAATAAATAGAATCATAACGTTACTATTGGTTGCGATTCAGTTTTCAGTGATGGATGCCCGCCCCTTGCAACAATTTTTACACGAGGGGTGGAGTTTCCGTCAGGCAAGGGGTACAAACTGGTATCCGGCTACTGTCCCGGGAGTTGTTCATACCGATTTGTTGAACAACGGACTGATTGAGGATCCGTTTTATCGTTTGAACGAACGGGGCGTACAATGGGTGGACAAAGAAGACTGGATGTATCGTACCACTTTTGATGTGAGTCCGGAACTTCTTTCGAAAGAGAATATTATCTTACGTTTCGACGGATTGGATACCTATGCGGATGTTACTTTGAATGGAAAGAAGATTCTTTCTGCCGACAATATGTTCAGGGAGTGGCAGGCAGATGTCAGGTCTCTTTTGAAATTGAAAGACAACCAACTGGAAGTGTACCTGCATTCACCCATTAAGATAGCGATGCCTAAATGGGAGGCGGTTCCATTCCAGTATCGTAGTTCTAATGACCAATCGGAGAATGGAGGACTGTTTGATCGTAAAGTAGGGGTGTTTGTACGCAAAGCCGGTTATCATTTTGGTTGGGATTGGGGGCCGCGCCTGGTTACTTCGGGCATTTGGCGTCCGGTTACTCTTGAAGCCTGGAACGATGCCCGTATCAATGATGTGTTTTACAATCAGAAGGCGGTCACGGAGCGCGAAGCATCTATTGATGTAGTGGTAGAACTGCTGGCAGATAAAGAGGTGACGGCAGAACTGAAAGTGGTGAACTGCACGGATCATCGCACGGAAAACCGTAAGTCTGTGCATCTGACCAAAGGTTTGAATAAAGTGCCTGTATCGTTTACCATGAAGAAACCTAAACTATGGTGGACAAACGGGCTTGGAGAACCTTTCCTGTATGATATGGCTGTGACCCTGGATCTGAACGGGACGGAGGTCGATGTAAAAGAGCAGAAACTGGGAATTCGTTCGTTGAAAGTAATTACTGCCCCCGATCAATACGGAGAGAGTTTCTATTTCGAACTCAACGGGAAACCTCTTTTTGCCAAAGGCTCCAATTATATTCCTTGTGATAACTTTCTGCCCCGGGTTACGGATTCTATTTATGACAAGACAATCCGTGATGCGGTGGCTGCCAATATGAATATGCTTCGCGTATGGGGTGGGGGTATTTATGAGAACGACCTCTTTTACGAACTATGTGATGAGCAGGGCATTCTCGTATGGCAGGATTTCATGTTTGCTTGCAGCATGTTTCCGGCAGAAGGCGACTTACTGGAGAATATTCGCAGGGAAGCGATTGACAATGTACGCCGCCTGCGCAATCATGCATGTATTGCTTTGTGGTGTGGAAATAACGAATGCCTGGATGCCTGGTTCAACTGGAACTGGAAGCCGACTTATGACCGGCAGAATCCTGCCTATTCGGAACTTATATGGAAACAGTTTAAAGATCAGTATTTTGTGACACTTCCTCAGGTAGTCGAAGAATATCATCCGGGAGCATGTTACCGGAAGTCTTCTCCCTATTCGGATGATAAGGGGACTCGTAACCATACGGTGGGTGATATGCATTATTGGGAAGTGTGGCAGGGGTTTAAGCCCTTGTCGGAGTTTAACAAAGAGCGGAGTCGCTTTTTCAGTGAATACGGTTTCCAGTCGTTCCCGGAGTTTGAATCGATCAAACGCTATGCACCTCATGCCGGAGATTGGGAACTTACATCCGAAGTGATGATGGCCCACCAGCGCGGAGGAACAGCTGCCAATAAGCGGATCAACGACTTTCTGCTGACTGAATACCGTAAGCCGAAAGATTTCCGGGCATTCACCTATATGAGCCAGTTACTTCAGGCGGATGCTATGAAGATGGCAATGGAAGCACACCGGCGGGATATGCCTTATTGCATGGGATCATTGGTATGGCAACACAATGATTGCTGGCCGGTGGCTTCATGGTCGAGCCGTGACTATTACGGACGCTGGAAGGCACAGCATTACTTTACAGTAAAGTCATTTGACGATATATTGGTGTCTCCGATAGAAAAGTCGAAAGGGTTATTAGAAGTTTATGCCGTATCCGACCGCCTGAAACAAACTTCCGGAACATTGACCGTCCGTGTTTTAAAACTGACCGGAGGTACGGTGAAACAAGTAGTGAAGAAGGTGAATGTGCCTGCCAATACGAGTACGCCTATATGGACGGGAGATATAGATGAACTGCTTGGGGGACTTTCGAGAACAGACGTTGTTGTGAATGTGAATTACAAAGACAAGGGCGGAAGAGAATATACCAACAACTGTTTTCTGGCGAAACAGAAAGACATGCGTTACCCGGAAGCCCGGATAAAGAAAGAGATCATCCCGGTTGAGGGAGGATATGAGGTTATTTTAAGCAGTGACGTCTTTGCCCGTGGGGTTTTTGTATCAATAGAAGGAGACACAGACAATTTTGTATCGGATAACTATATGGATTTGCTGCCGGGTGAAGCGGTGAAAGTGAGGGTAAACACCTCTTTAGCATCTTCTCCGTTTGCTGCAAATTTGAAGGTGGTTTCTTTCTCTGAAATGTATTAAGGTAAAAAGATTATTAAGAACTATGGTTAGAATTATTTTATTATGTGTACTAATGATAGGTAGTACGATGCTCCGTGCGGCAGAAGCCACGCAGGTAGTTACTTATCCGTTGGCCTCCTGCTATCAGCAGGGTGAGCAGCATACGCTTCGTGTCGGGGAGACGAAGGTTCCGGTACAGGCGTTTACTCCTATTTATGATTTTACTCACTTTTCGTTTTCGGGCAGACAAACGGTTACTATCACGGTGAACGAGGAAATCACGAATTATACGATTACTCCGCTTTCGTTAGGGCTGAAAGCTACGGTGGATGGTAATAAACTGTCGTTTGATATAGAAGGTTCCCGTTATCTGATTGTGAAGATCAATAATCTGAAGGAACTGGCCATTGCAGGAGACAATCTGGAAACCGAGGTACCCGATAGCGAAGGGGAGGGGATTTATAACATTCTTTCCAAACCGTACAAGGCAGATAAGAAAGGAAAGAAACCAAGTACGGTTGCTATTCAGACTGCCATTGACGATGCATGCAGCAACGGCGGTGGAATTGTATATGTGCCGGCCGGTTTGTATTATTGCGGTAATTTGATTTTGCGTAGCAATGTACATATCTATATGGAAGGGGGAGCCGTCATTCGGGGGACGGGAAACCCGAAGGACTATATCACCCATTACCGGAAAGAATCGTTGCAGATGGACGGCACCTGGTTTATCTATACGGACGAGAACACCTCTAATATAAAGATATACGGCCGTGGTACGATTGATGGTAATGGCTCTTACATGCGTAACCAGCATAAGTACCTGAATAACCTATTGATGCCTATGCAGTGCAGTGGTTTTACGGTGGATGGTATTACCTTTATCGACAGTGGTTTATGGGGTGTTATCCCTACTCGTTGTGATCATGTATTGTTGCAAAATACCAAGCATTATAATGAGAACGACAAGGATCATGAAGATGATTCAATCGACATTCAGGAATGCCAGCATGTGCTGGTGAGACATACCATTGCCATTGCAGAAGATGATACTTATTCTACTAAGACGTGGACCCACACTACTGATATTGCTGATAAGTGGTATGGTGATCCCGAACCGCTTGATGATGTAACTTTTGATGACTGCCTGGGATGGAGCCGCTGTGCTACGTTTAAACTTGGATTCGGTGTGGAGCAGGATCAGACGAACCTGCGTTTTGTGAACTCCACCTCTTATAAGAGTATGCGTGCCATCGCTGTCAATCATAAGTGGGGGAAAGGGATAGCCCGTAACGTTCTATTTGATAATATTGATATCGAGGGCTTCTGGCCCAGAGATAAGAACAATAGCCGTTGGCTGGAAATTTATCTGCAAGCCCCTGAGACGGTGGAAGATATTGTGATCCGTAATGTTCGGGTACGTGACAAAGGCAATACCCCTTCTATCATTAAAGGGTACGATGCAAAGCATCCGTTGAAGAATATTATATTGGAGAATATCTATATGTATGATCGCAACGTTCCGGCTTACAGCTTGGAAGAAATGAATATAACCGATGTGAATAAATATATTCGAAACCTGCAACTGATACAGACTTATCATGCCAGCCGGTAATAAATTGTACTTTTGTATTTTATAAACTACTAAGAACTAACAGAATAAACCATGAGAATATCAATAATCGTATTTGGAGCTGTTATGGCCTGCTTTTTGTCCGTTGGGAATTTGTGGGCTGCCACTCCTAAAGGAAAAGTGGATGTGGACAAAGCTTTGGAGAATGCAGGACGTCAATACCTGTTTATGAGAGATGAATTGAAAGGGACGGATCTGTTTCCGAAAACATACGATACAAAGAAACAGAAACCGGAGAACAGTTCGTCCAAATGGTGGTGCAGCGGTTTCTATCCGGGCACTCTGTTTTATCTGTATGAAGCAACCGGCAACAAAGAGTTGTGTGCAGAAGGAGAACGCATGTTGAAGTTATTGGAGCCCGAACAATATAATGTAAGCACGCATGATATTGGTTTTATGATGTATTGCAGTTATGGCAATGCCGACCGTATAGCACCAAAATCAGGGTATAAAGACATTATGGTCAATAGTGCCCGTTCGTTAATTTCCCGGTTTAGTCCCGTAGTGGGATGTATCAAATCTCACAATCGTAAGCCGAACGATTATGTGGTTATTATTGATAACATGATGAACCTGGAACTGCTGTTCTGGGCTGCCGAAGCTACGGGGGACAATACATTCCATGATATAGCGGTGAAACATGCCGATACTACTTTGAAGAATCACTTCAGGGCCGATAATAGTCTTTACCACGGTATTAATTACGATCCGAAAACCGGTGGTATCCAGAATTACCAGGGAGGGCAGGGTGCTTCGGAACAATCAGCATGGGCGCGTGGACAGGCTTGGGGATTGTATGGATATACAATGATGTATCGCTTTACGAAGGACCCTAAATACCTCGATCAGGCAGTCAGGATAGCCGAATTTGTACTGAATCATCCTAATATGCCGAAAGACCTGATTCCTTATTGGGATTATAATGCGCCCGGTATACCGGATGCATTGAGAGATGCTTCGGCAGCTGCCATCAACTGTGCGGGATTGCTCGAACTGTCTCAGTATTTGCCGGAGAAACAGGGAGATAAATATTTTAAAGCGGCCGAGAAGATACTACAGGTGTTATCTTCACCCGAATATACAGCAGAAGTGGGTACGAATGGCGGATTTATCCTGAAGCATTCTGTAGGCAATATGCCCGCAGGCACGGAGGTAGATGCACCTTTGACTTATGCTGACTATTATTATGTAGAAGCTCTGTGCCGATACAAGTCATTAACCAATAAATAAGATACTTGTCATGATAAACAAATGTAAGACAATACTACTGACAGCCTCTTTGCTGTTTTCGTCTACCCTTTTTGCGGTGACGATTGATATAACAAAACGTGGTGCCAAAGGAGATGGTGTTACGGATAATACGATGGTTATACAAAAAGCGGTGGATGAGTGTTCCGCAAAAGGTGGCGGTACTGTCCTTATCCCTTCCGGAACTTATCTGATACGTCCTATTGAACTCAAATCGAATGTGAATCTGCATTTTGACTTTGGTGCATTGTTTTTGGGTAGTACACGCCTGGCGGATTACGATCATGCCTTCCCCTATAAAGAGGGTTCTATGAATCAGTCCTCAGGATTACTGTTTGCACGTGGGCAAAAGAATATCTCGCTTACCGGTTTCGGAACCATAGACGGACAGGGAGGAAGTGAAACGTTCCAGTTCGGCAATGATGGAGACGGGGGGCCAAAACGTCCCAAACTTATTTATTTAGTGGAGTGCCAGGGGATTGTTGTGACGGATCTTACGTTACGCAATTCTGCTTATTGGGTACAGCACTATGAGCGATGTGAAGATGTAACTATCCGTGGACTGAAGGTCTTCAGCCATTGCAATTATAACAATGACGGACTCGATATTGATGCAAAGAATGCAACAATATCCGATTGCTACATTGATGTGGAAGACGATGCCATTTGCTTTAAAAGTGATCATCCCGAGTTTTGCGAAAATATAACGGTGACTAATTGTGTGACGGCAAGTAATTGTAATGCTATCAAGTTTGGTACGGCTTCTCACGGAGGATATCGTAATATAGCTGTCTCCAATTGTGTGGTTCGCCGGGCTGCCGAAGACAACATACGTCATTGGAGCAAACAATTGGAACATATTTCTGCGGAGGTTACTGTGATTTCAGGAGTTGCCATTGAAATGGTAGATGGAGGAATTATTGATGGCATCACTGTGTCTAATATTTCTATGAGAGATGTACAGACACCTGTTTTTATCCGTTTAGGCGACCGGCACCGTACTTTCAGAAAAGAAGGCGGAGTGTTGAAGAACATCAATATCAGTGATATTGTAGCTACTGCCGAGAGCTTGATAGCTTGTTCGATAACCGGTGTTGAGAATTCTTTTGTAGAAAACGTATCTATTAATAATGTACAGGTAAGTTATCCCGGTGGTGGAACAACGGAGATGTTAATGGCTCCCGTTCCCGAGGAGGTTAGCAGTTATCCGGAAAACAGAATGTTTGGGAATACGCTTCCGGCAGCCGGATTCTATGTACGCCATGCCCGGAATGTACGGTTTAATAATGTACGATTCTGTGCCAAACAGCCGGATGCACGTCCACTCTTCTTCTTAGACGATGTAGTAGGGGCTGAGTTCAATCAGTGCAAGGGTGCAGCCCCGGCGGATTCTAAATTCATAAGGACAGTACGGAGTTGTGACATTGTGGCGGATGGTAAATACCTGAGTAAATAAAGAGGCTGCTATGAGAAGATTATTAGTACTATTTTCTTTCGTAGGATTGCTCTTCTCCTCCTTCGCATTTGCGGGAGGAGATGTCAATGCACAAAAAGAACTGGACGAACTGACCCGGCGGCTGATTGCTTCGCATCTGGAAGGAGAGGTCGATGAGGAGGCAATAGGCCGCTTAATGGAGTCTATGCAATCGGATGGTAGTTTTCCGAAGATTGATTATGTCACTGTATTTGCCGGTTTCCCGGCAGGAACGCATCTGAAGCGTCTGAAAGCCATGGCCCATGCCTACCGCAAGCCGGGGAACAAATATTATAACTCGAAGAAACTGCTCAACAAAATACAATTGGGGTTTGAGTACTGGAACCGGATGCAGCCGAAGTCTAAAAACTGGTGGTTTATCGATATAGGGGCTCCCCAGGACTATATGGTGGCATTGATTCTGCTGAAAGATAAAATCAGTGAGAAGAAGCTGTTGCAATACTCCGCTTATCTGGAAGATCGCACAGGTAACCAGGGGCATAAAGGAAAGAACCGTACCTGGGTTTCGGATGTAACCATCCACAAAGGATGCATTGAGAACAATATGGAACTGGTGCGGATTGGATTTGAATCCATTGCTTCCACTATTAAGATTGTGCCCCGGCAAGGGGATGAAGGTATTAAGATAGACGGTAGTTTCCATCAGCATCGTCCGCAACTCTATTCGGGAGGGTATGGACTGTCGTTCATGGATGATCTGGTTTATTACATTCATCTGGTGAACGGTACTGCTTTTGCTGCTTATTTTACTCCGGAAAAAAGACAGATCCTTTCGGATGTTCTTTTGAACGGGCAGCGTCTCTTTGGGTATAGAAGTACGTTTGAATTTGGGGCAACCGGCCGCAACATCACTCGTAAAGGTGGGGTTAACAATGTTTCTGCTACAACATTGAGCCGTATGATACAGAACGACCCGGAGCATGCAGCCGAATACCAGGCATGGATAGAACACTTAGGAGGTGCACCGTTTCCGGTTCCCGGAAACAAGTACTTCTGGAAGTCGGATATCATGACGCAGCACGGTGCCAATTATTATCTGTCGGCAAAAGTACTTTCTACCCGTACCAACGGAACGGAAATGCTCAATAATGAGAATATGAAAGGATACAACCTGCCCTTAGGTGCTACCAATATATTGACCTCCGGAGAGGAGTATAAGAATATATTTCCACTTTGGAACTGGACCCGGATACCCGGCACTACGGCAGTCCAGCACCCCGATTCGGCGCGGCTTGCAGGGTATTTTTACGGTACGAATGTCTTTGCCGGTGGGGTTAGCTCCGGCAGGAACGGACTGATTGCTTATGAGCATGACTATCGGGGATTGCAGGCCAGGAAGGCATACTTTTTTCTGGACGATGTGTTACTTTGCTTAGGAGCAGGTATTACCTCCGATTCTCCGGAAGAGGCAGTTACTACCGTGAACCAATGTTACTTTTCAGGAGAGTTGACCGCTGGTACTGCCGCAGGTTCGGCTTCTTACAAAAAAGATGCATGGGTTGAGAATCCGCTATGGGTATACCATGACAGGGTAGGATATCTTTTCCCTATGGGTGGGAATGTTGGTGTCAGTAGTAAAACGCAGACGGGCTCATGGAGAGATATTAATATTGACGGAGACAAGCGTGTACTCTCAGCCGATATTTTTAACCTGTGGATAAATCATGGCAGAAAGGCTACGGATGCAACGTATGCCTACATGGTGGTACCCGATCAGTCGCTTGCCGATTTTGAGAGATTTGTTACGGATCACACCTATCGAATCATTAAAAACACGGCTGATATCCAGGCTGTGAAATTGGCAAAGGCACAGGCGTATGCCATTGTATTCTATACTCCGGGAACCGTAGATATGGGTGACGGACTGACGGTAGGTGCCGATAAGAAATCCATCGTCTATATAGAGAAGGTAGAGGACGGATTTAAAATATGGGCGGCCGATCCGCTTCATAGCCAAAAGGACGTTCATATCATGCTTAATGGGAGAGAGGTGACGATAGCCTTTCCGGACGGAGCAACTACAGGAAGTACTGCTACAGTAGATATTGCCTGGGTGGAACCTGCCGATTTACAATGCGAATATCTGAAGAATCCGTTAGGGTTGGATGTTCCCCGCCCGCGTTTGAGCTGGAAAATGGGAACTACCCTTACAACACGCGGACAAAAACAGACTGCTTATCAGATTCTGGTAGCAAGCAGCCGGGCACTGCTCGATAAGAATCAAGGCGACTTGTGGGATAGCGGACGGGTGGATTCAGGCGAATCGGTCAACATTGTGTATGACGGAAAACCGCTCGCTACCGGTCAAAAGTGTTTCTGGAAAGTTCGTTTAGTCGATGAACAAGGCAATTGGACATCGTGGAGTGAGCCCGCTACCTGGCAGATGGGCTTGTTTGCCGATGACTGGAAAGCCCGGTGGATAGGTAGTGCCGAAATGGAGTCTCAGAGTGTAGCTGGCCGGCCGATAGACAATAAAATGCCCGACCCGTGGTTCCGTAAAACGTTCACCTTGTCCGAAGCTCCGCAGGAGGCGCTGATATATGTAGCTTCCATTGGCTATCATGAACTGTATGTGAACGGAGAGAGAATAGGCGATGCTGTGCTTTCTCCTTCTGTGACGGATCATAAATCGCGTGCCCGATTCATGACCTACGACGTCACTCGCTTTCTGAAAACCGGAGAGAATGTACTTGCTTTATGGTTAGGTACTTCTTGGGCTATATTTCCCGCTTATCAGCAGGAGGGCCGCCCGGCTATCCCGATGGCATTGGCACAGGCGGAAATTACTTTACCCTCTGGTGAAAAACTCCGGGTGGTGACAGATGACAGTTGGAAGACCCACGCAAGCTCCAATACCTTGATGGGATACTGGGATGCACACCACTTTGCAGGTGAGTTTCAGGATGCCTCTTTAGAGATAGAAGGATGGAATGAAACGGGTTTTGATGATTCAGCTTGGATGGGAGCTAAGATATATCAACCGCAAGTTGTAGTGTCTGCTGATAAGACCGAACCTAATCGGTTGGTGGACGAAATCAAACCACTTTCTGTCAAGGAGGTGAAACCGGGAGTGTACCGGGTGGATATGGGCATTAATTATGCTGGCTGGTTTGAAATGCAGCTTGCCGGACAGCCGGGCGATTCCATTGTTTTCCAGTTTTCGGAGCGGGAGAAGGATGTGTGCAGCTACGGCATACGTAGTATTTATAAGCTCAGTCCCGATGGAAAGGGCATTTTCTGCAATCACTTTAATTATATGACCGGCCGCTGGATTCAGATCAGTGGTCTGCGTACAGCACCAAAGTTAGAACAGATCCAAGGCTGGATGATTCGTCCCGATTACCGGCAGGCATCCGGCTTTGAGTGTGATATGCCTCTGTTGAACGATCTTTATCGCACCACACTGTGGACTTTTGAGAATCTGAGCTTAGGTAATTTTGTTGTAGACTGCCCGCATCGGGAGCGCCGCGGATATGGTGGCGATGCATTGGCTACCACGCGTGCCGGCATGGACAATTATCAGTTGCCCGCCTTCTATACAAAGTGGATGGAAGACTGGCGGGATGTGCAGGCAGAAGACGGTAGTGTTCCGCATACGGCTCCAACCTATATCGGTGGCGGCGGCCCTTCATGGAGCGGATTCTGTATAACCCTTCCCTGGGAGATGTACCGGCAATATGGCGATGTGCGTGTTTTGTCAGAGAGCTTTTCTACTATTCAGCGCTGGCTCGATTTTGTGGAAACAAAATCCAAAGACAACATGCTGGTTCGCTGGGGAAGCAAGTGGAGCTTCTTAGGAGACTGGCTTTGGCCGGATGCCTGGACAGAACGCTCGGCTATGGAGAAACAGGGAAAAGCCTTGGGGGATACCCGGGAGACATTGTTCTTTAACAACTGCCACTGGATTTACAGCTTAGAGACGGCTGCCCGCATCGCGGATGTATTGGGAAATGAAACGGCGGCTACTGCCTGGCGTAAAAGAGCGGCGGAAGTGCGCAAAGCCGTACACACTACTTTCTTCAACTCTCGTGATAACAGCTATGTGAATGGATATCCTTCTTATCTGGCTATCGCCCTGATGGTGGATTTGCCTCCTGAGCATCTGAAAGCAAAGGTTTGGAAACGTCTTGAGCAGGAGATACGCATCAACCGTAAAGGACATTTCTGGGGAGGTATTACGGCAGGTTCTTTCCTGTTCCATACTTTACTGGACAATCATCGGAACGATTTGATCTGCGAGATGGTTACCAAAGAAGATTTCCCGGGTTGGGGAGATATGCTTAAAAAAGGGAACGGCACTTTCTTTGAAGATTGGGAATGCAGAGGGTCTGCCTTGCATAGTTCTTATCTGTATATTGGCACCTGGTTTATTGAGGCATTGGGTGGTATTCAGCGTCCGGAAGCAGGATTCAGGGAGTTCGTCATAGCCCCCTGGATTAATGAAAAAGGACCGAAACAGGTACGCTCACACTACAACTCTATGTATGGTACCATCGTTTCCAACTGGACAGTACGGGAGAATGAACTGGATATCGAAGTGGTGATACCTGCCAATACCACAGCTCTTTTGAAGCTGCCGAATGTCCGTCTTGATTCTGTTAAAGAAGGAAGTATTGGATGGAAAGAGGCAAAGGGAGTACGTTTAGAGTCTCAGAAAAAGGATACGGTTACTTTCGCATTGGAGGCAGGAACCTATCACTTTTCAGCAATGATGTGCTTCCCGCATGGGGAGGTGCGTCAGGCGATGATTGAGTGAATGTAGTATAATATTACCATCTATGTGCGTCTCGGAATGCTAAATGATGTGTTTGTAATGTGCTGATAATCAGTAATTGTATAGCTCGTTTTCCTCCCCGGAGCCGAGCAGCTTCCTCCCCGGAGCCGAAGGGTCTTCTCCTCGGAGCCGAGGTACCCTCTCCCCGGAGCCGGGCATGACGTGCGGCTTCGGGGAAATGTTTTGTGTAAAATAATAATCAAACGCTTTGCCTTTTCCTAATCTCTCTCTTTACTTGATGAATTTTATTTCTTACCTTTGGGGAGTCTTAATTTCAGTAACATATGAAAAATTACATCCTTGCAGTAGCTTTGCTATTTTGTACGTTGGCGTTAAGAAGCCAGCTTGTGTACCATGATGCTTCCGCCTTTCCATTGTTGGGTAAGGCAACACAAAATTCGGCAACCCGCTATGAGAGGCTACCCGATTCTCTAAGGAACATCTCTCGCAAGCCTGTATGGGCATTGGGGCAAAACAGTGCCGGGCTGGCACTGCGCTTCCGTTCCAATTCCACCACCATTGCCGCGAAGTGGGAAGTACTTCTCAATAGGAGCATGAACCACATGACACCGACGGGTATCAAAGGGCTCGATCTTTATTGCCTTCAGGATGGCAAGTGGGTATTTGTCAACAGCGGACGTCCGTCCGGTAAGGTAAACGAGGCGAAGATCATCTCCCATATGAAACCGGTGGAACGGGAATATATGCTGTATCTCCCCCTTTACGATGGTGTGACTTCACTTTCTATCGGGGTCGATTCACTGGCAGAGATCTCCCAACCGGAAGTTAATCTTCCGATACGTGAGAAACCGGTAGTGTTTTATGGCACCAGTATCTTGCAGGGAGGCTGTGCAAGTCGTCCGGGAATGGCGCATACCAATATTATCTCCCGTTGGCTGAATCGTGAATGTGTAAATTTAGGATTTAGTGGAAATGCTTTGCTCGATCTGGAAATAGCCGAGGTAGTGGCTGGTGTGGATGCTTCCGTTTATGTGCTCGACTTTGTACCCAATGCCAATGTACAACAAATGAAGGAACGTGCCGATAAGTTTTATACAATCATCCGGAGTCGGCATCCCGATACTCCGGTTATCTTTCTGGAAGATCCGATCTTTACCCATACCCGTTTCGATCAGCGTATTGCCGAAGAAGTGGCACAGAAGAACGAAACGGTGAATGCTATTTTTCAGTCTCTCAAAAAGCGGGGAGAGAAGAATATCTATATGATCTCGTCAAAAGATATGTTGGGACATGACGGAGAAGCCACTGTGGACGGCGTTCATTTTACCGACCTGGGGATGATGCGTTATGCCGAGTTGGTCTGCCCGGTGATTAAGAAATGTATCCGGTAGTACCATTGCTTTTGAAGAAGGTGTGTTGAAAGCCGGATAAAGCTTCAATATGCAACTTTTAGAAACGCAGATGATCGCTGATTGACGCAGATTTAATTTAATCTTTGCATCAATCAGCGATCATCTGTGTTTGATTGATAATGAGTTTTACTTTTGACACCCTCTCGATTGATGGCGAACTCTTTCCTTACTTCTCCCTTCTCAATTCTCCCTTCTCCCTTGTCTTATCTCCCTTCTCCCTTTCTTTCAGCTCTTTATACCGCTCGATCGCATGTTTGCGGCTCATCAAAATCTGCCAGCGATATACGAGGCAAGTGGTGAGGAAATAGAATCCTGTTTGTAACCACAAGGCTTTGTACTCAAAGGCCACTTCACTTAGTGTGCCTCCCATATTGTTGATCCGTACAAACCCATTAATGCCGAACGTCGACGGGAAGATGTAGGAGAAGTACTTCCAGAACGGAGGGATGGCAGCTCCCGGCCAGGATATTCCCGAAATGAACAACAGGGGAACGGAGGTGAATACGAAAAGCAACATACACGTCTCCCGGTTGCGGATGGCTATGGAAGCAGTCATGGCAAAGAAGATACAGGCTGCCAGATAGGGCAGCATGAACAGTGCCAGGGTACCGGGTTGCCCAATTTGGTTCAGACTGAATATGCGGGGAACTACACAAAGTACGTATACCGATACTAACGAATAAACCATGTAGTAACTCAATCCCTTTCCCATAACGATACGCAATGTTCCGTTGTAGTGCCGGTTGATAGGTACAAGGTCTTTGAAGCGGTTATTTTCCCGGGCAGTTCCCGCCGAGAGGCCGATGCCAAGCAATAATGTCTGTTGTATCAGCAGAATCAATACGGCCGGGATCAGGAAAGCGGCAAAACCATTGGTGGGATTAAACAAGGCAACATCTTCGTATTCTATCGGATAACCGGTGATTTCGTCCTGCCGGGCAGTGGTGTTACCCGCACGTTCTATTTTTATATCCCGGTTCATATCCAGAGACACGGCTGTATTGGCAAGTAACATACTCTTGTAATAGAGCAATCCACTCATGTCACAATAGATGCTGACTTGTGTTTGCTTGCCCCGTGCAATATCCTGGCTGAATTCCGAAGGGATATAGATGATACCATAAGCCAACCGGTCTTTCAACATCTGTTGAGCTTCTTCCATATCGGCACAGTAGGCCACAATATTAATATCCGGAGTAGCATCTACTTTCCGCAGATACTCACGGCTTAGTGAGCTTCGCGAAGCATCCACGACAACGGCGGGAACTTCACGTACCACTTCGTTCGTATAAATGAATCCGTAGATGAGCGGATATACCAGTGGCACGAGTACAAAGAAGATAAGTACCCCCTGGTCACGGAAAGTAGTACGGAACTCTCGCAGCCAAATGTAAAACAGGTCGTTGATGCCTTGTTTCACTTTCTCTTTGAATGTTATATCTTTCATTAGGGTACGTATTTATAGTATATCAATGCTTCTTTCAGGCGGTGAACCACCAGGAAGGGGAGCATCATGAATATCAGTAATGCCATATAGTTGGGCCACGAATAAATCATACTGTAACCGTTGAGTGCCTGGTCTACATAGATCAGGAAATAGTGGCGCAGCGGAAACAGGTTACTCAATGCCTGAAGAATCGGGTGCATTGCCATTACCGGGAATGAGAAGCCGGAAATGGAGAACGAGATAACTCCCCATAAGGAAGCAAAACTCAATCCGAGACGCAGCGTTGGCAGTGTACCTATCATCACGACCCCACAACATTGGGAAGCAAGCACCAGACAAAGGGTAGCCAGTATCATGGGCAGGATACCGCTGTTGCATGGGAAATGCAGAAAACCATACAGGTACACATTATAGAAGATACCCATAATGAAGAATACCACCGTGTGAGGCAACAACTTACCCGCCAATGCAATGTATATGGAGTTGTTACTCATACGAAGCCACTCACGGGCGGTGCGGTCTTTTATTTCCGTACCGATGGAGTAGACGGTGATCATGAATATCATCAGCATGAGTACGCCGGGTACCAGTGTGTTGCACAAATAAACGGAATAGTTCAGCCAGGGATTGTTCAGCGGATGTGTATCGATCACAATGGGTTGCAACAGAGCCATTGCCTGGTCTTCGGTAGCTCCTTTGGCATAAAGCACCGAACGACCGGCAGCTCCGGCAGCCAGTTCGCTCATCATCTTCATATCTTTGAAAAGTAATGAACCGGCTATGAGGTAGGAATTGTTGGTATAGAATGAAATCTTGGGCTGACGCTGGCTTTGTGCATCTGCCGATAGTCCTTTGGGGATATAGAAGAAGCCATAAATCTTTCCTTCCTGCACGGCAATACGGGCATCGGCCACGCTTCCGTAATGTGCTACTACTGCTGTCTGTCCGAAAGCATCCAGATTACGGATCAAATTTCGGGAGGTGGCCGACTGGTCCATATCTACCGCACCTACAGGCAGGTTGGTAGGTAGACCGGAATCCATAAGTGTAGTAAAGAATATGTAGCAGAACAGTGGTGCAATAACCATGCAAAAGAGATAAAGCGGACGTGACACGAGGCGACGGCATTCGCGCTTCATGACCAGCCACAGGGCTATGTATTTCTTTTCTCTTTCTTTCATATGAATAGTGTTCTAATTAATAATGTGTCAATTAAATAATATGTCAATAGGCCAATTAAATAATATAAGAATCGTTCATCATTATATGATACTATTATTGAAACGCAGAAACTCACAGATTCACGCAAAGCATATCATCGCTCAAGTATAGCGCAGCCAATTGGCATATTGGTACATTATCCAATTGGCACATTATTCAATTATTTCTTAATAATCACCGACATGCCCGGGCGCAACCCTTCCACACTTTCCATGGGGCGGGCACGTACTTCAAAGGTCTTCAAGTCAAACTGACCGGTTGTCTTGGTTGCTTTCCAGGCTGCATAAGTACCTAAGTCTTTCATGTAATCTACCTTTAGTTTGATGGCTTTGTTGTCCAGTGCAGGAACAATGGCCTCAAATTCTGCTCCCATAGTGAGGTTCTTCAACAGGTCTTCGCGTACGTTGAAAGTCACCCACATATCTTTCAGAATGGCAATGTTCATGATAGGTGCTCCGGTACCTACCAACTCACCTACTTTAGGGAATATTTCGGAAACCTCTCCAGCCGCCTGTGCAATGAGGAAAGTCTCTTTAACGTAGGACTCTACTTCTGCCACAGCTCCCTTAGCACGTTCTACAAGAGCGGCAGCAGCCATTTTATCTTCGCGTTCAGCACCGTTCTTCGCCATTGTGTATTGGGCTTTTGCTGCTTTCTCTGTAGCAATAGCCGCATTACGTTGCGCGGTCACTTCATCTAATTTCTGTGCTGGCATAACTCCTTGTTCAAACAGATTCTTAACCCGTTTGTATGATTTCTCGGCAATATCAACACCCGCCTGAGCCTTCTGCCACATTTCGTAAGCAGCCTGTATCTGTTCCTGGCGTGCTCCTTTGATTGCTTTCTCATTTTGTGCCTGTGCAGCAGCTTCTGCGGCACGTGCCTGCTCCATTTTAGCAGCAATGTCCGGTGCTTCAAGAATAGCGAGGGTATCTCTCGCTTGTACGGTTTGCCCTTCCTTTACACGAAATTCAAGGATACGTCCCGGGACTTTGCTTGATACACGATATTCATCTACCTCTGCCTGCCCCTGGATAATCTCCGGTCCTTTGCGGAGCATGAAGAAACCAACGACTGCAACCAATGCAATAACTCCCAACAGGGTAAGAAATGCAAGCAGCATATTGCTGTTCTGTGATTTTTGTGATGCCATTGTTATTTAGTTATTTAATTTACAATTTACAGTTGACTATTGACAGTTGCTATGCAGGTGTGCAAGGCAACTCGTTTTCAACTATTGTTATTTACTTATTTAATTTACAGTTATTTAATTTACAGTTTACAATTTACAATTGACAATCGCAAATTGATAGTTGACAGCGCAGCTAACTGTCAATTGTCAATTGTCAACTGTCCACTATTTAAGTGTTCCCAATGACTTCTGTAGATATATCTCCGTCAGTTTTACATCTATCTGAGCGTCTATTTTCTCTGATTGGGCAGATAGCCAGGCGGTCTGAGCTTCGAGTACATTGCTGGTAGCTATTACACCTTCCTGAAATCCCAGGCGGGCATAACGCAAGTTTTCGTTTGCTTTTTCCTGATTCTTTTCAGCCATTACCAGTTTCTTTGTGGCCTCGTTTACTTTGAAGGCAGCTTGATTAACCTGTAACTCTATTTTTTCTTTCGCATCCTCCAACTGATATTGTGCGATGCGGGATTCTGCTTTTGCAGCTTTTACTTTATACATTCCCTCTCCCCAGTGCCAGATAGGTAATTGCACCATAACACCTACGTTCCACATCCCTTTGAATTTATTTTCAAAGCCGTTGAAGACAGAAGGGTTAGTAACCATGTAGTTTCCCATTAATGCTACCGAAGGCAGATGTTCGGCGCGGGTTACGTTTATTTTCTGCTTATATATTTGGGTTGCAAGTTCCAGGCTACGTATCTCCGGACGGTTGGCATAAGCAGTGGTCATGTCAAATTGTGCATTTGATTTTAACAGCGGCAAATCTTCTATGTTTTCATCAGCGAGCGCGATGGGAGTAGTTAAATCAAGCCCGCATAGTTGACAAAGCAACATTCTTGAAAGACTGAGCCCATCCTCTACTTTAGTCAGTGTCATTTCGGCTTCGTTTACTTTCACACGTACAGATAATCCATCGGCTTTAGTTGCTACCCCTTCGGCAATCATCTTCTCTACATCGCTATCTAATTTCTGAAGAAGCTCCAGATATCCTTCCGCCAATTTCTTCTTATTTACTAGTGAAACCACCTGCCAGTAAGCCTGATCCGTACTTAGAATAACTTCTTGTAGGCCAGAATGGTGTTGCTGGCGCGCCAACTCTTCAGCGTATTTAGTGATTTTGTTGTAAGCACGGATTTTACCTCCCATATAGAGGGGTTGTGTCAAGGTAATAGCACCTGCATATACATTTCGGGTGTCAGTGCGAAAGGCATCTACCAAAGATTCTCCTGCTCCGTTGAGAGCAGGGATCATTTCGTTTCCCATTTGTGTGATGACCGGGGCGAGTTTTTGTGCCAATTCAGGGGGCAGTTGCCCTAAAATAGCCTGTCCGGCTTGCTGTAGAGGACCTCCTATACTGTTCCCTAACCCTGATAACGCACCCTTTTGAGCATCATTTAATAGCGAAAACTCTTTTTGATTTCTCATGTAGGCTCCCGTTGCCGAGATATTGGGAAGGTAATTGGTAAAAGCAGCCTTTCGCTGGTAATGTGCAGCATTTATTTTCTCATTACTGATGAGCAACTCTTTATTGTTGGCCAAAGCCAATGCACGGCAACTATCTAAGTTGAGTATACTTTGTGCTTTTGTTGAAAAGAAAATGCTTAGCAGAATTGTCAGAATGAATATTTTTTTCATTGCATCTTGCGTATTATAAAGGTGATACTTCTTTTTTTACAACATAAAATTCAACTACTTTGTTTATGAAGATTTCCTGTTTTTCTCTTAAAACTGACAGAATAATGATTGCATAAACAACGAAACAAAAGTAGAGGCTTTCTATGAATTGGCAAAATGATTTAAGTTTTTTTGAGTATAATAGTAAGGATACTTCTTTTATAGGATAATAAGACGGAATTACGGAACTAATGATACATACTTTTTGCTATAATGCAAAATAAAAGAGATGAGTAGAAATAATGAAGTTTTGTTTTTTCTACGTACAACCGTCCGCGATAGCAGGTACCCCCTAAAAAAGATAGCCGTCCAGATTTATGGGCGGCTATTTTTGTGTCAGTTTCCATCTGTCAGGAAGCAAGTCCCGGTATCGTTCTATCGGGGTGTTTGGTGGCCATGCGGGACATTTATCGATAATCTCACAGAAGTAATCAAAGACATTAACCCCACATCGATGGCAGGTAATGGCTAGAGAATGATACAAAGTTGCGGCTTCGGCTCCGGTATGGAAGCCGATTGTCAGGCGACGACGAGTAAGAGATATGTAGCGGTTTACCCGTTCGACTTCATTGTTGTCAAGGCGATATGTAGGAGAAGTGAAGATCCGGGGGATTTCATTCCACTGTTTGAGGGCGTGCTCGGAAGCGGCAAACAAAGGATCATCGGGAGGTATGCCGGGACGGTCTTTAACGGCTATCAGTCTCATGTGGATTTTTTCAAGCATTACTTTTGAGTAGCATTGTTTCCATTGAAGATGATCTTCGGCCATCCATCCGTCTTTGCCGATTTTATGTTTGTGCTCGAAGTGGTAGAGGAGTCCGAAGAACTTCGCTATTTCCTGCGCCTGAGGATTGTCCTTTATATCAAGGAACTTGCGCTTTATGTGTTGCAAGCATGGGAGGCGCTTGATTCCGTTCATTTCTCCTATGCCGACGTGGCGGTAATCGGAGTAATAGTCGCATTGGAACGCTCCTTCAAAGCCTTTTATCTGATTCTCGAAGACCTCGGCGCTGCGAAAGCCATCGTCGTAGAAGAAGTAGGCCAGCCCGGTGGTCATGCCGACGAAAACCCAGATGTATGCCTTCTTGATTTTCTTTCCCGAAGGAGTGGTTACCTGCAGACGGACTTTCTGATAGGTCTCATCACCGCAGATGTAATTGTCTTCTACAATCGCCTTGGCAAGTGCCTTGTATAGGTTTTCAAGTTGAGCTTTTGTCTTGCTGACAAGTTTTTGTGCGGTTCCCTTGTCAAGGTCAAAGCCATGAGAGCGGAAGTAAGCGACCGCGTTTTCAAGAGGCATTCCATGAAGATAGCGAAGTTCGGCTAGTCCAGCGATAAAAGAGGCGGTGTATTGCGAGTTGAGTAATGGCGTGGTGGAGCGACGCCCTTGAAGATTTTGTCGTCCTGCGCATATTTCTTCACTTTGTAGATTTTCTTGATGAAGCGCATCGGTTTCATCTCGTAACGCACCATATCCACTGCTCCGATATACTTGGCCAGCTCCGGGTTGAAGTCCGGATTGTCGGGCTCGACCTCGATAATTTCCACCTCACATTCGGGGTGTGTTTTCTTTTTCGCGCCGTTGTTTGTGCGTTTTCTTTCCGGTTTCTTTTCCGACTCTTTCGCTTCGGTCGTCGGCTTGACCTGTTTTTCCGATGGCGAACCTTGCAAACGCTGTATCGCCTGACGTGCAGCCTTTTTCTTGCTCACTTCCGCATTCTTACCTTTGATAACATCCTCCAGCGATGCTATCTGCTGGCGTAACTCGTCCACTGTCACCGTCAGCTTCTCATTAGCTAAAGTCAGTGAACTGATAGAAGCCAACGCCTCGTCCGGTTTCCCTTGCAGGAAGCCGACTTGGCGTTGTAATAATTCTATCAACTCGTCCTTTTTCATGGTGTAAAGTTACGGAAAATATCTGGCTCGTACAATTTTTACACCATTTATCTATCTGTATATTAAGATATTAGCTCTTTATTTTGTGGCCATTCTGAAGCGATTCTCGACCATGACTTTAACTGGCGTGAGCCCCCTCACGAGCATATAGAAATCATCCCATTGCAGCCGATGCACACTGTCATCGCCCTTTTTTAGCACCTCCTGGAAACGCCCTTGCGAAAGCGTCTTCGTATACATCAAAAAAACGTCGCCATCCCACTTCAGAGCCTTCATCGTCTTGCGATCCTTCGAGAAAAACACATAGACATCGCCCGAAGCCGGAGAATGTCCCTGCCAAGACCACACCATCTGTGTCAGACCGCGGATACCATACCGCATAGACACCGGCGACTGGCATACCCACAGTCGCAACCCCTAATCAAGACTCCACATGACTGCCCCCCTTTCCAATCCTTTGGACAAACTTTGCAACAACTGCTGGGTCTGTGTCTGCGGGGAAACTGACTACCACTTGGCCGTCAACTTTCACAGAGATCACGTTCGCACCTCCTGCAGGAAGAAATCCCGACTCCTCGAAAATCACATCCTCGAAAGGTATTTCCTGACCGTGAGGTGTACTCGTGCCTGGCGGGCCTTTAAAACCCGGAAGTCCTGCCACCTTGAGTTTGTTACGCCACTGGAAGCCAACCATCTGTTTGCTGGTAATACCGTGCTTCCGGTAATATGCCGTGAAGCTACCCGGTTGCCTGCCCGATGCACAGAGAGACTTAAAATCATAATATATACGTGAGCACAGCATTCCTATGTTGCAATAACCAGGAAGTGTCTTGATGGGTTGGAATTCATCCTTCAGAATCTGGCGCATCTGACTTTCCTTAACTCCATTCTTTCTACAATATGAGCTAAAAGAAGACGGTTGCATCCCTTGGGCGCACATCTCCTTGCATGAGATGAAAACCTGCCTGTATAGTTCTACTTTGTCCATATTTAAAATGGTTCTTCTTCAATTTAGTTGAACCGTGTTTGATAAGTCACTTTTGCAAAGTAGGCTCTATGGGATTCAAAATCATCAACGCTCATTCTTTTATCAGTTTAATGCTCTGTTCACTGATAATAACTGATCTCCTAAAAGAGTTAGGTTTTCCGGCATTTTTGTTATCTTTATATCGCCAAACACAAAGAATCAAGGAATGCCCGATAAACCTAACGGTAACAAAGTTACGATAAAAACCTCATTAAACAATGGCTTGTGTTCAACCCTATTCCATAAAAACAATAGTTTTTCTTTTATTTACGAATCATCCGACCTTTCCATTGAAGATGTAGGGTATGAAGGTAATACGATAGTTCTATATGCCAAAGGTTCAAAGCGGAGTGCGGTATGCCCTTATTGTGGGGGTGAAAGTCATCATGTTCATAGTCGATACACTAGAACAATAAATGATTTGTCCATACTTGGCAAGAAGGTTGTTTTGATCTTGGAATCGCGCAAGTTCTTCTGCAAAAATGCAGATTGCCCCCAAAAGACATTTGCCGAACAACCCGGCAATGAAGTCTTCCGCTACCGCAGGCGTACACGCCGATTAGAGTTAACTGTCATTCGTAATGGTCTTATGATGTCTTCCCGAACCATCAGTAAACTACTTTCGTATTGTGGCGTAGATCTAAGTTCATCAACAATACTGCGTTGCCTACATCAGCTCTGCCCTCCTGATAACAAAGAGATTGAACAAGTTGGAGTTGACGATTGGGCTTGGCGCAAAGGCGTGTCATATGGCAGCATCGTTATCGATTTATTAAATAAGTATCCGGTTGATTTGTTGGGTGACCGTGAAGCGAAAAGTTTCCTCGAATGGATGGAAGAACACCCATGTGTAAATGTCGTCAGCAGAGACAGGGCTACCGGTTATAGTTCGGCCATTGCGTCTACCGGACGGCATGTTGTGGAGGTTGCAGACAAATTCCATCTTATTAAAAACATACACGAATGTATGGACAAGCTCCTAAGCGGGCATTATGCAGCATACTGCAATAAAATCAGGGAGAAAGAATCCATGGACGATTGCCTTTTACAGCCAAAACAGACTGCCATGATCCATATACCTCCAAAGAAAGCGAAAGCAGACTCCCGCATGACAAAGTTTAAAGAGGTGAAAGAACTGCAGCTCAAGGGATTCAACCCCTTTGCCATTTCTAAAAAGTTGGGAATAGCCCGCCCGACTGCACTCAAATTCTGCAGAATGCAAGAACTTGCTCCGCGAAACAGCAAAGCCAGGACCGATTACCATTTGTATGACAAGCACATTGAAGACGGGGTTGTAAATGGAACACCCCTGAGTACCCTTTATGCCCAGATTTGCAACATGGGCTTCAAAGGAAGTCTGGCCCCATTCTATGCCCACTACAGATACTTGAGTGATGGACACAGGGGATTTAGATCCAAATATTTCAAACCCAACCGAAGAGTGAAACAGACCGACGAAAGGTCAAGGATATTACCTCTCAAGCGGATATCTATTATCACTGCCAAATCAATCTATCAAGGAAATATGAATAAGTCGGAAGAAGAACTGATTGAGACATTGTATCAATTCGATTGGTTTAGACAAATGCATGAAGCAGCCAAATCCTTTTATTGTATTATTACAGGCACAGAAACATATGAACTAATAAGATGGATGAAAAAATATTGGAATACAGAGATACAAACGCTTAAAACATTTATACTGGGAATAAGGAAAGATTATAAAGCCGTCAAAAATACAATCAAGTATAACATTACCAATGGGATTACCGAGGGCTTTGTTAACAAACTAAAGGCAGTGAAGCGAACTATGTATGGAAGGGCAGGATTAGAGTTGCTAAGAATTAAGATGGTGATGGAACATGTCTTTTTCAACTAAATTGAAGAAGAACCTTTAAAATTTACGGCAAAATTAGAACTTATACAGACAGGTTTCAAGATGCTATCGCGGACGGTTGTACTTTTTCTACTCACCTCTTTTTTTATTCTGCTAAATATACTTGAATTTGTTTCGTTCGATTATTCGCTCCTTGCGTACTATATTACGTTTTCTCTTGGTTGATACTATCTTTTGTATATTGATCTTACTTGCTAAGAGATTTATTCTACTTAGTTCACTACGTTTATTTTTTAATTATCAGATTTAGACACAAAAAAATATAATAAAATACTTTTCTTGTTTAGTATCATTTGTTTTTGGATTGTAATATTAATGTATGACCTTAAAATGAGAATTAAAATTAATATATATTGTTTTATATTGAATAATGAAGAACATGAATGAAAAAAGTTAATGGAAGAAAATTTGTATTTGGTACAAAATGTACATCTACGATTAAGGTAATAAGTATTTTGTTAACGTTAAAAAATGCCCAATGAAAAAAAATCTAAAGTACAAGATTGAACTCTTGTTGTTTTCCCTATTTCTTTTTGTTCCATTCTTTACGTATGCTACAGCACAAAATGATGTAACAATAAGTTTGGATTTTACGAATGTTCCTTTAAGTAAAGTATTGAATGAGATCGGTCGTCAAACTTCACTACGTATTGTATACAATACTAAAGATGTGAACCCTGACCAAATCGTTTCAGTGAAAGTGAATTATCAGAAACTATCTTCTGTTATGGCGAATTTACTGGAAAACACTAATGCGACATTTACGGTAAAGAATGATTATCTGGTACTTTATTCTTCTAAAGGTGCTAATGCTGTAAAGGAAGTAGCTCAACAGAATAAGCGTATTATTAAAGGTTTGGTTTCTGATGAATTTGGAGAACCGCTAATTGGCGTGAGTGTATTAGTGAAAGGTACTACTACGGGAACGATCACTGATGTTGATGGAAATTACTCTATAGAGATTCCAGGTGACAATGCCGTACTTGAATTTAGTTATATAGGTTATCAAAAAACGCGATTATCAGTGGCTGGTACTACCTTATTTAATGTCGTTATGAAAGAAGATGCTCAGGTTTTAGGTGAGGTAGTTGTAACAGCTATGGGCATTGAACGCGAGGCTAAGTCATTGACGTATGCTACTCAAACAGTAAAAGCTGAGGAAGTGACACGTATTAAAGAACCGAATTTTATTAATTCTCTTCAAGGTAAAAGTGCTGGTTTATTGATTACCCCGAATAATTCAGGAGCTGGTGGGGGATCTACAAAGATTGTATTACGTGGTCAGACTTCTATTTTGGGTACCAATCAGCCATTGATTGTTTTGGATGGTGTGCCGATGTCTAATGGTATGAGTGAACAAGCTACAGAATTAATGTCGGGAGCTGCCAGAGATGGTGGTGATTTACTTTCTACCATTAATCCGGATGATATTGCTTCTATGACAATTTTAAAAGGTCCGAATGCGGCTGCTCTATACGGTAGTTCTGCCAATAACGGTGTGATAATAATTAATACCAAGGCAGGTGAGCAAGGTTCGGTAAAAGTAAATGTTTCAAGCTCTACTTCTGTAGAAACATTGTTCATGTATCCTAAAACCCAACAGGTTTATGGACTAACTCCGAATGCAACATTAGAAGCTTGGGGACCGAAGATCAATGATATGACAGCGGATGATATCGCTTCACAACCTTATTATACAGCTAATCCGCGTGATCCGGTGAAAGATTTTTTCGATGTGGGATTAACATTGAATAATGGCGTGGCATTGAGTGGTGGTACAGAATTGGCCCGAACTTATTTCTCTTATAATAATACGACGCAATTTGGCATGGTGCCTAATAATAAATTCAGTCGTCACAATTTTATGTTCAAAGAATCTTTTTCTCTCTTTAATAAAAAATTGGATATTAGTACTAGTTTGAATTATATTCATCAAAAAACGACTAACCGACCTGTGATTGGACGTGTATTAAGCCCATTACATGCACTTTATAGAATGCCGTCTAATGTAGATATGCGTTATTTCCGTAATCACTATCAGCATACAGGAACTACTGCTGATCAGATGGTATATGATACGGCGCGAGGTAATCCTAAATTGGCGGGACAACCCATTCAGACGTGGTATTGGTATGATCAGCATCTGAATAACCCTTATTGGTTAGCTAATATGATGAACGATGAGGCTTATAAAGATCGAATACTTGGGAATTTGACAGCTAGAGTAAAAATATGGAAAAATATTGATTATCAGGCGCGTGTCAATGTAGATATGACATTGAGTTCCGGGTTGAATACAGAATATGCTACGTCAATGCGTGAAGCGCAGGGAAAAGGTGGTAAGTATTGGACTTCAAGTGGTAAGTCTGTAGATATCTATAACGATCATATGGTGACTATGAGTGAGCGTTTTGACGATAAAATAGACTTGAATATAGCTTTGGGTGCCAGCCTTTCGCGCTCATACAGTCGTTCTCATAATATCACAACCGAAATAGATACGGCAGGTATCCCAAATGCATTTGTTCCACAGAACTCGGCCTACAAGCGTCCGGGTAATCCGAATGGTAGTGCTACACGAGCAGAAGATACATACGATTATTCCGATTGGTCGGCTGCTACTTTCGCTACGGCTTCAATAGGTTTTTGGGATAAAGTATATGTAGACGGAAGTTATCGTTTGGAATGGGCACAATCTTTTCAGCAGTTTGTAAAGCCTGCTTCCGGTTATACCTCATTTAATTATTATTCTGCTGGTCTTAATATTTTATTGGATAAAGTGCTTCCTTGGGATATGCCTGCTGTAAACCAGATGAAGTTGCGTGGAAGTTGGTCGGTTGTTGGTAACCCGATTCCGAATCAATTCTATGCTCGTCAGCAATACAACTTCAGTGATGGTAGCATATCTGCCCGTCCGCCTACATTCGATGATCCTAAACCCGAAACAACCACTGCTTATGAAACGGGATTAGAAGTTTGGATGTTTGATAATAAGTTCAATTTTGATATTACTTATTATAATGCTACGCTTAAGAACCAATTTATGAAGGTTACGACAAGTACCGGGGAAGAGAAACCTGTGAATACCGGTAAAATCAGAAATTATGGTGTTGAGTTTTCGGCTAATTATCGCTGGGCTATTACTCCTGATTTCCGTTGGACAACCGGCTTTAATATAGCCTATAACAATAATAAAATACTTGAAACGTACAAAACAGCGTCAGGAGCTCCTTATACAGTTCAGATAGGTCCTGCCGGTTTCAAAATTAAATATGTAGAAGGCGGTTCATTTGGTGATATTTATGTAAATAGTTTTGAGAGAAATGATGATGGAAGTATCGTGGTGAATAATGCCGGTGACTACGAAAATGCTGTGCCTGCTATGGCTTCCGGTAAATATGAAACATTTGTGGGGAATGCGACTGCCCCGGTTAATCTGGGTTGGAATAACACATTTGCCTGGAAAAATCTGACTTTTTACTTTCTTATCGATGGCAAAATTGGAGGTAAGGTAATGTCTTTAACCGAGCCGGATAGAGATTATTATGGTCTGTCTGAGAGAACGGCTAACGACCGCTTGTTTGGAGAACGTGTCGTACAGAATGGGAAAGAATATATTTTGAAAGTATTACCTGATGGGCAGAAAGTTTCGGTAGAGAAGTATTATCGTACGGTAGGTTCTAATCCGATGGAAGATTATATCTATGATGCTACTAATTTTCGGTTGCGTGATTTGTCATTGGGCTATACTTTCCAGAATGTGTTTGGAAAAGGACGTCACTTGACAGCTTCTTTTACAGTAAAGAATGTTTGTTTCTTGTACAAAAATGCACCTGTTGATCCTGATATTTCAGTTTCTGCCGCTAACGGTATGTCTGGAATTGATTCCTATTCTTTGCCTACGGTTCGTTCTTACGGCTTGAATTTGAAGTTAGATTTTTAATACTTTCATAACGCAAGAATTAATTAAAAATAGAAGATATGAAAAGAAGATATAAAATATTAATGCTTGGCTACTATTCTTTGGGGCTTTTTATAGTTATTGGGCTGACTGGTTGTGGTGATAAATACCTTGATCCATATCCTTGGATTGTAGGTAGTCAAGAAGAAGTGAATGATTCTGAAGGAGAAGATGGATTGGGAGCTACGGATATTTCAGTCTTGGAAGCGGAATTAAAAGGTGCGATTCCTGAGATGATTATTTATTTATCCAAAGGTCATGAGTATCAGTACCAACGTTCTAACTCCATTGATAATTATGCAGGATATTGGACAACCAGTCAGAATAACTTTACATTCGGTGGTCCGTTGCCTACATTGTATACTTATCCGAATAACTATTTGGGTGGTCCGCGTAGTAATGCTGTGTTTATACAGGCAAAGAACGCAATTTTCCATGCAGAGGAATTGGGTAAACCCGAATGGCGTGCGGTGGCATTGATTATTCAGGCTTATGTAGGTCATGAAGTGACTGATTTTTATGGATGTATCCCTTTCAATGATTGGAGAAATGTGAAACGTACTCCTCCTTTGGTTTACGAAAAAGGAGCTGATATTTATAAACAGATTTTTGCAGATTTGGATGAGGCTATTCAGATATTGAAAGATAGGCAACCATCTGCAGTGGAATGGAGTAAAATTGAAGATTCAAAAAGTACTTTGAGTAGAGGTGATTGGAAACGCTGGGTGAAGTTTGCTAATTCCATCAAGTTACGTATGGCAATGAATATCGTGAAGTACGATGCTGCTAAAGCGCAATTGTATGCCGAAGCTGCTGTTAATGATGAAATTGGTGTTTTGACGGAAAAGGATGCCTACGATATCGGTTATTATTATGAGGATACAGCTGAAGATCATCCTTTGTATACTATTAGCAAAAGTTGGATGGATATTCGTTTAGGAGCCTCTCTGGAGAACATACTGAAGCGTTATGAAAACCCATTATTAGGTATTTGGTTTGATAAGAATGTTGCACCAATTAACACGAATACCGGAAATTTTTCAGGCATTGGAGAAAATCAGGATTATATAGGTATACGTCAGGGAGTGGCTATGATTAATAAGAGCAATGAACAGACTGGTTACGGCCCATTTTCTGCTTCTTCCAATTATCTTCGGACACTGCCCAAAGCCTACTTTAAGCGCGTAGAAGCTTTATTTCTGAGAGCGGAAGGTGCTTTGAGAGGATGGAACATGGGTGGTACTGCAAAAGAATTCTATGAAAAAGGTATTCGCTTGGCTTTTACCGAAAATAATTATAATGATGAGGCTTTTATTACCGAATACTTGAATAAAGAAACTGTCAAAGTGGTGGATTACCAAGATCCGTACTCTCCGGGTAACAGTATAAAGGGACGCGTAACGGCCAGCGTAAAGTGGAATGAAGGCGATACAGACGAACTAAAGTTGGAAAAAATTATTACGCAGAAATACATTGCTAATTTCCCGATGGGAGCTGAAGCGTGGACAAACTTTAGACGTACGGGATATCCGCGTCTTTTCCCTGTTAAATTGAATAATATGAAAGATGTGGATTCCGAATTACAGATTCGCCGTATTCCTTTAGTGGAAGATGAAAATAATAAACAAGAGTTTCAGGAAAGTATGATTCCGGCTTTGGGAGGTCCAAATACCGGAGGTACACGTGTATTCTGGGATACGGAGACAGAACTTCGAGGAGAGATCATTGAAGATGGTAGTCAGTGGCAAGTAGTGATTCCTGTTAATTTCTAATTCTAAAAAAAATAAGTGATGAAAAAATATAGAAATATATTCTTTTTAAGTGTTTTCTTTTTCTCACTTCTCTTCATAGTGGGATGCAAAGAAGATAATACTTTAGATGGGGCTGAAGAAGTTTATATTGAGATCAGCCCAAAGGATGGGTATATCATGCTGGGAGATACAGTTTCTCTGAAAGCTGTAGTTAGTAATGTGAGTGGTGATGTGATTGATACGCCTGTAAAATGGTCCGTGGATGATGACCGGGTGTTGAAATTGGAAAATGGTAATATAACAGCAATAGAAGGGGCGCAGGGAAAAACTACCAATGTACGTGCTACCCTACAGAATGGGAAATATGCTATTTCAAAAATGACAGTGACCAATCATATTGTAGATGGTGTAGGAGCTTTGGTGGATACTTATTATTCTTATAATAATGATTTTGACACTATATGGTTTGTAGTCAACCCGAAGAATTTGTTGCTTGATTATGAACCTATAGTGGAGAATTCGAATAAAGAATTGGTAGTACCGAAGGCTACTGCTTTGAAAGTAAACAAAGAAGCTGGTATGGTGGGATATGCCTTCTCTTCTGCACGAGAGGCCGGGGCAGCTACTATTACTTTGTCTATCGGTCCATCTGGTAATGAGAAGAAAGCGTCAACGGAAGTAGTGTTGTGTCCGGTCGTAGAGGCTTCGTTTTCATCCGATTTTAGCTATCCTACTTATGAATACTATACAACGATGGATCTTAATGTAGAAGATACGGTTTGGTTATATACACGAGTAACTCCTGCTCAAAATACTGATTTGGAAAATGCCCGGAAATTCTATAAATGGTCTGCTATGGGAAATGCCGCGCAGTTGGTTAAGAGTGATGTAGAAATTGTGGAGTTTAGAGGACATGATGCTTATATTGCACTTCGTTCTGCCGCTTTTGAAGGGACCTCTCAGTTTAAATTTACTTGTTACGGCTCAGAAGCGACAGTCACTATTGATGTACAGGATTACAAACGTCGTTATCCGGTAGACAAGTTGTATACGGATAAAGAAAGTTATTCTGTGCCAATGGAAGCAACAATTTTGGTTATCCCATCGGTTGAACCTCTATCTTCTTATGCTTATCACCAGCCACATTTTACGGTTGAAGACGAAACACTTGCTGAACTTTTGGGATATGACGGAGGTGCAATGCGTGTAAGGGGATTGAAAGAAGGAAATACAAATCTTATTATTACCTCAAATGATAAAACGATAAGAGTACCCTTAGAAATAACTGAAAAAGTGAATAAGATTATATGGGAATCGGGTAATCCGCTGACTATGTTTGTGGGAACATCTGTG
The DNA here is from genome assembly GCF_034654355.2 of Bacteroides mucinivorans. NCBI lineage: Bacteria > Pseudomonadati > Bacteroidota > Bacteroidia > Bacteroidales > Bacteroidaceae > Bacteroides > Bacteroides mucinivorans. The sequence continues at coordinate 1,156,922 of NZ_CP178179.1, forward strand.
AAATGGAAAGTAAAAGTTGAAACTGTATCCGGGCGCATTTATCCGGTAAGTTGGACTTCACTGAATAATGATATTGCAGTGGCAGTACCTAATGAAGACGATTCATCTATAGCTACTATTACTGCATCTAATGCAGGTCAGGCATATTTCAAGGCGGAAGCTGGTGGTAAAATTACAACTAATAGTCCTATCAAAGTACTTCCAATACCGAAAGAGGATATTGTTTTGACAGATAAGAATACAATTAGCGATGGCAATGCAGCCTATGAAGATTTCGTCGACAATGAATCTGTATTGTCGGTAATACTTACCTCACAGGATTCTGAATATGGTGTGTTTCGTATTTATATTCATGGTTTTGTATCAGGTTCCGATCCAACGGGTACTTATGATGCGACTACTTCTGCGATGACATTGGATGTTGGTGGAGCTAAAGCTGAAATTGTATCAGGAACTGTCTCTGTAGCTTATGATAACGATGGAACATCTATTATCAATGTAAATGTGATAGTTAAGGTAGGCGATAAGAGATTTACTTTGAAAGCATCTATAGGATCATAAAAAATACGTTATCCGGAAAGTATTTCTTTAAAGGATGATTTTCCGGATAACCTTTTTATGTAGATTGTATATTTATTAATTTTAAATTTTAAGACAATGAAAAAAAAGTATCTTATTTTTTCAGGATTGACTTTCTTAGCATTAACGGTGAATGCTCAGGAATTGCAAGAAGGTTACATCGACTGGGGAAAGACGAGTGAAAATTTCAGCACCGTTCTATCCAATTGGTCAAAAGGGAGTAAGGTGACGGAAGACGACAACTTCTTCATTTCCCGTGTAAAGCCTAAACAGCACTTTCGTAATGCGGCTACGCAGGTAAATCAGCAGTTAGATGCAAAAAATGATAAAAAATTAGTGTATTGGGTGCCCATTAATACACCGCCTAACAATGCATTGCCTAACGGTGTATTTGATAGTGAAGTGTTTCCAATGTGGTCGTATGTCACCCACTATGGTAATTGGTCTGCTCCGTTTGTGCGTATGCCGGGTAATTTTGCCGATGTAGCTCATAAGAATGGTGTTGGTGTTTCTGTTGTGGCCGGAGTACCTTATGGAGGCTTAAGTACCGGTTGGGGAAATGAATTGACAGCTCTTACCGAGATCGGTGCGGAAAAGATGGCCGATTTTATGGAATATTATGGTGTAGACGGGTTAGGATACAACTCGGAATTCTCTACAAGAAATTCTGCTCTTCTTGAAAATCTACGGACATTTCACAGTGAACTTTATAAATTGGAGAAAACGTCCGGTAAGAATCCATTGTTTGAAAATTTCTGGTATGATGGAACAAATGATAATGGAGGCATCACTTTTGACCAAGGTTTAGGAAGCCATAATGAGCAAACTTTCGGGGATAGTGATAATCCCAGAACTTCTTTGTTTTTCAATTACAATTGGAACAATGTATCCAGAATGGAAACCTCTATAGCTAATGCAGAAAAGATGGGACGTGATCCGTTGGATTTGTATTGTGGTTTTAATATGCAGGGAGCAGAACCAAAGTCTGGAACTCGTTGGCCACTTTTGGAAGGAAGAAATCTTTCTATTGGTCTCTGGGGAGCGCATAGCGAAAATATGCCTTTTGAATCACGTGGTGAGTTAGGTGCTTTGCCCGAAGTAAAACAGCGTACTTACATGTTACGCGTAGAGCGTTGGTTCAGTAGTGGTTCACGTAATCCGGTGAATGATTTGCCTATTACCAGTGCAATGAATTACAATGCCTATAATTACAATTTTTTTGGTATGTCTAAATTTATGACTGCCAGAAGTTCTTTAAAATGGGATCTGTCTGAAGAGCCGTTTATAACTAACTTTAATTTAGGTAATGGTAAGTTCTTTAATTGGGCCGGTGAACGCCAATCAAACAGCGAATGGTATAATATTGGTATTCAGGACTATTTACCTACTTGGCGTTGGTGGTTTTCTAGTAAGTTTATAGGGCGTGATGTTAAAGATGTTCCTGCATCTGGTTTGGATGCTGAGTTTATCTGGGACGATGCTTGGATGGGTGGCTCTTTGTTACGCATATATGGTACACATGAAAATGAATATTTACACTTGTTTAAGACGGAATTTGGTTTAGCAGCGGGTGACATAATTACAGTCCGTTATAAAGTGATGGGTGGTAGTGCCGACATGACATTAGCTCTCTCTGCCAGAGGTAACGAAAATACAGTATTAGGCGAGAATAATTTGAAAGTAATCGAAAGTGCTTCGATTGAGGTTGGTGAGTGGATAGAAAAAACATTTAGAATTTCCGGAGCCTTGAATGTACTCAATGGTAAAGATTTAGCTATGGTAGCTTTGCACTTTAAAAATGCAAAAGACCTCAACCTATATTTAGGCGAGTTTTCTATTGTTCGTGGTACTGCAACTTCTACTGTTCCGGAAAAACCTGTTATAACTACTACAAAAGTTTTGGTTTCTAACCATAATGGTGTAGACGGAAAGATTATTTTCGAGATGCCTAATGATAAGGGTGATAACATCTGTTATAATTTGGATGTAAAGACTTCGATGTTTAAGCTTTATGCACAGCAGGAAGGAAAAGAGCCAGTTCAGATGAGTGCTACTACTTCATGGGCCGGTATGTATTTTGCTGTTCCGATTGATTATGAAGTATCTGAAGCGAAGGTTCGCTTTGGTGTATCGGCAGTTTCATTGGATATGAAATCTGAATCGGAAATAGCATGGGGTGATTATCTCTCTACTGGTGAATATATAATAAACGATGATATTCAGATAACGAAGACAACAATCAAACCGGGTGAGGATTTTGAAGTTTTCTATGTAGATCCTAAACATGAAGTTGGTACTTGGGAAGTTTTGGATAGTAATGGAAACTCTGTTGTGAAGAAAGAAGGTGTAGCCTTATTCTCTGTTCCGGAAGGTTTGACTGAAATCGGCAACTATACGTTAGTGTTGACTGGTCCGGAAGCAGATGAAAATGGTGACCGTGTAGAAACTACCAGAAGATTCCCGGGTTACATTCAGATTACCAGCAAGAGCGTGGGAGCGTTACCTCAAATTTTGAGTTTAAAGGCCAATGATAAAGACGCTGATATTAGTGTGGGAGTAGCTGAACCGGTCAATATGACTTATACAGGTCGTGAAGCGGACGGTTCAAGTTCTCGAGGCTTGAGTACAGGAGAATTGGGATTTGGATTTAAAGTTGGTGAAATGGCATTGGAGGCTCACAAACCTTTTACTATTGCTTTTTGGGTAAAAGTTAACAACTTTAATGCTGAAACAAATAGCATGTTGCATATCCGTGACAAGAAGGAAGGTTGGCCGATGACAGACTGGGGATTCATGTGGGCTCACATAAAAAATGATGGTAGTATCAATAGAATGGCATTCCGAGGAAAAGGGATTGCTTCAGATAGTTACGAATTGCATTATAATTATGACAAGTCAAGATTAGAAGTAGGCCTTTGGACACATTTGACTTATGTTTTTGATTACGATGCTGCTAAAAATTTCAAATTTACGTTCTATATCAATGGTGAAAAACAAGAAGTTACTTCTTATGATGGAGCAGAAGATGGGTATAAAGTACATACAGGAGAACCCGAATGGTGGCCAAGAGGACAATATGGCTTGAGAGAAGCTCATGTGGTTGCTATAGGTACGGCTTCATCTGGTGTTGGCGGTCTTGACGGTGTTATAGATAATTTCCAATGCTGGAACAAAGCTTTGACTGCTGAAGAAGTTTTGACAACGATGGGAGATGTTGATGTAAATAATGTCCCAGAAAATATGGTTGGTTACTGGACGTATGAAAAAGACCCGAATGAAGAAGGTGGGTTTATGAATGAAGGAAGCAAAGAAGGTGTATTGGGTGGTCTTCATTCTTATACAGCCGGGACAGCTGAAGGTGAAGGTAATTTCCAATGGGAACATGCTTCTTACGCACCTGGATGTCCGTTTGTAGCTGGTACTTCTTATCCAGTGACTACATCTCCGAAGTGGACTATTGATAAGGGTAATATTACAAATGCAACAGGTTCTGACACAGGTGGTAGTGCTCAGGTTACGTTTGCTAAAAATGGTACTTACTCTGCTACTTTAACTCTTGAAAACGGTTGGGGTACTGATTCTAAGACATTTGATTTTATTACAGTAGGTGGTCCAGACGGTGTTGAAGAGGTCGATTTAGCGGCAGAATTAAGAGCATATCCGAATCCATTTATTGACCATGTAAATGTACGGTTTACTGTAGAAGGTGTATACACAGTGCGTATTTGTGATATGAACGGTATGGTTGTTTGTGAGAAAGCACAGCAGGTATCTGCAGGTGAGATGATCCGTATCAATGTTAATGTAGGTGGTGGAACTTATGTAGGACAAGTTCTAAAAGATGGTAAGTTAGTACGTGCTGTTAAATTACTGAAGAAGTAAATGTGTTAAATAGTTATATATCTTAAGCTTAAAGATAGTAATTATAACTTTAAAAAAAGACCGGCTCGGAATATTTAGGATGGGCCGGTCTTTTTATTGTTGTATGTTTGATATATTAACCGAGGATTTACATGATTATTTTTTGTCTGAATTTAGACTATTCTGCTAACGGATACAAACTTTGCATTGTTACCGGTGATTTACTTTGTTCGTTCTTAAAACAGTACTATCATGATTCCTGTGTTTTATCTCGCAAACATTAATATTAAAAAGATGCTGAAATTTTGTAATTTCCGAATTTAGTAAGTGTTACGTATAAACTGGGAGATTTGGTATCGGGAACTTGAACGTAAATAGTACCTGAATTACCACCTTCAAGATGTAGATATGCATATACTTCAATGATATCTCCAGGATATACATCTATTTGTGGCTTAAATTCAATTTGAGAATTACCATATAACATATAACCGTCTCCCCAATATCCTTGATATAAGGGCTGATTATTAATATATAAAAATAGAATTCCAGGCATACCACCATTCACATAAATAGTTAAGTCTACAGGAACAGCATTCTCTGAAGTAATACTAAAAGGCTCTTGAATTTCAGATTTTGCCCATGTATTGAATGTGTAAAAACTGATAAATAAGAATAATAAAAATCTTGTAGTTTTCATAAGCATAAATTTATAGAGTTAATAGTGTTTATGTTTAATACACTTGATAAGTAGATCTTACTAAACTTATATGAAGAATTTTCATATGAGTTTAGAATACTATTTCAATAACAAGGGGTGTTTGTTTACGAGTATTAAGAATTGTTCGAAAAGTAAGGAATATTATTGGATATCACTATCTTTCCTATAAAAAATAAATGAATCGTATTCCAAATTCTCATTTCAACGCAAGACAGAGTTATTGAAAAATTAATCTACTTTATTCAACTCCAATTTAAGAATAGAGATGTGGGCATGAATCATTCAAGGGTAAACCGTTGTGAACCAATCATAGTACCATCTGCAAAAATATCTACGCGGTATGTGCCAGCAGAGAGATACTCTTCTACATTCCAAAAAACGGTAATGGGTTGTTCTTCTCCGTTGTATTCAATATACTTTTTGATAGAATAGGGGAGTGAACGGTTTTCATATTCAAACGTATTGGCAGCGTTCTTTGTCAGCACTTCATTATTGGGTTTGTAGATATTGATATACAGCGTACGTTCACCGGTTTCTGCAGTAATGTTCTTAACAATGGTAAAACCGATAGTAAACTTCACTACATCTTTTACTTTTTTCACTTTTTTGTCACGTTTGTTCTTGGGCTCTATCCAAATATTGGTAGCATCCAGTTGAGCAGCCAGAGTCACTTTTTTATTCAGATTCTTCTTCTCTTCCGACAGATTGTTTATCTGGCGTGAAGCAGCGTTATATTTCTGTGTTACTTCAGCGATCACCTGCTTTTGCTGATTAGTCAGTTTATTGAGAGAGTCAATCTGATTGATATAACCGATCATGATTTTACGCAATGAACTCAATTCTTTTTTCAGACGGCGAATTTCAGTGGCATTACTACTTTTAACTGTACGCAATTCTTCAAGAAGACGTTGGGTCTTGATCTGTTCTTGCTCCAGTAAGACGGATAGTGAATCATTGGATACTGTAAGTTTCAGTTCGTCATATTGCTGGGCGAAACGGGTATATTCGTTTTCCAGATCTTCTTTCTCAAGAGCAAATTCTTCAACCAGTTCGCGATTATTCTGCTTTTCGGTGAACAGTAGATACGTGATGCCGGCAAGAGCAATCACCAATACCGATACGGCGATAATGAGCAGGGTCTTTTTATTCATGTTTCTTTAGTTAGATGATAATTCGCCGCAAATTTAATCATTTCGCTACATAGTAACACAGCGTTTCACGTAGTTTTTTCTTTTAAGAGCTTGTTTAAGTTTTCTTTTCCTGAATATACAAATTAATAATCGTATGAAATACAACTGTCATTCGGATAGTGTACATTTGGTATTCAGATGAAGTGCAACTACCGATTTAATAGAAGAAAAGTATTAGTACAACTACATCTTGGCAGGAGTTGTCTCTTTAACTAAAATTATTACGGAAATATTTCTTTAATAACGATTATCGTTGTACTTTTGTCGTCGCAAAAAGATGGAACTAATTATCAACTTTTTAAAATATAAGTATTATGTCAAAAGTAACCGTAGTAGGCGCAGGTAACGTAGGTGCTACATGTGCAAATGTACTTGCTTTCAATGAAGTAGCAGACGAAGTAGTAATGCTGGACGTAAAAGAAGGCGTTTCAGAAGGTAAGGCAATGGATATGATGCAGACAGCTCAACTGTTGGGATTCGACACTACCATTGTTGGTTGCACCAATGATTATGCTCAGACTGCAAACTCTGACGTTGTTGTTATCACTTCTGGTATTCCTCGTAAACCGGGTATGACTCGTGAAGAACTGATCGGTGTTAACGCTGGTATCGTGAAATCAGTAGCTGAAAACATTCTGAAATATTCTCCCAACGCTATTATCGTAGTTATCTCTAACCCGATGGATACAATGACTTACTTGTCACTGAAAGCTTTGGGTGTACCTAAGAACCGTATCATCGGTATGGGTGGTGCTTTGGATAGCTCACGTTTCAAATATTTCTTGTCTCAGGTTTTGGGCTGCAATGCTAACGAAGTAGAAGGTATGGTTATCGGTGGTCATGGTGATACTACTATGATTCCTTTGACTCGTTTTGCTACTTACAAAGGTATGCCGGTTTCTAACTTCCTGTCAGCAGAACAGTTGGAGAAAGTTGCAGCTGACACAATGGTAGGTGGTGCTACACTGACTAAACTGTTGGGTACTTCTGCATGGTATGCACCGGGTGCAGCAGGAGCATTTGTAGTTGAATCTATCATCCACGATCAGAAGAAGATGATTCCTTGCTCTGTAGCTTTGGAAGGTGAATATGGTGAAAACGATCTTTGCTGTGGTGTACCTGTAATCCTGGGTAAGAATGGTATCGAGAAAATCGTAGAACTTCCGTTGAACGAAGAAGAAATGGCTAAGTTCAAAGCAAGTGCTGAGGCTGTTCGCAAAACAAATGCAGCCTTGAAAGAAGTAGGTGCTCTTTAATAAAGAAGGAGTTATATACTGAAATAATAAAAAAGGGACGATTCTCTGTAAGGGGAAATCGTCCTTTTTTTTCGTCTCAAAACCCTATCTGTAACCCTGCTGAAACATAAGGAGAGACTTGAAAATAATACCCTTTGTCTTGAAACATACTCTTTAGATTTCTGTTGGTCATTTCTGCCGGGCGCATGGCGTGGATACCTGCTGTGATGGGGATTGATACATGCTTCCCAAGTTTTATTACCGGACGAAGCCCTGCCACGAAATATTGGTGAGTGAATATTTTATCTTTTCCGTCTTGTTCCAGCAGAGCCATTTGTCCGTTCATCTCTACTGCCAGATTTAAGTTTAAGTTATTGTTGATAGTATATCCTGCCGACATTTCAATACCTTCTAACATGGCTATCTTAACGGTAAAGCGACCTTGCGTTGTCCAATTAAAATAAATAGCGGGGAAAACCATTGGATACCCGAAAGAATTATTCATAGCGATACCTCCTCCCAATTCAAGGTTCGGTCTCAAATGATAAATGAAAATGGCGCCTATATTTCCCAGTATGTTTTTATATCTGATTTGGGAGAGTTTGGTACATGGCATGTAGATACCTCCACCGATAGCCATCAGCATTGACCACTTACCGTTCAATGGTCTTAAATGACTAAGACTTAATCCGATATTCAGAATTTCATCAATAACCAGGGGCTCTGTAAAGTTCTTATTTTCGAGTTTGGCATATGCTCCTCCCAAGCTGACGGCCCACATTGTGGGGCGATTATTCTCATTCAGTTTTATTGATAAAGGAATATTGATGCCTCCTTGATAGACGACTGCCGATCCTTTGCTGTCTCCTACTTTCTTATCTGTTTCGCCTTCCATCATGCGATAAGCAGAGGTACCAAAGTATTCGGTTTTAAACATGATCTGAGCATTCACACCTGAACAATTAATAACAATAAATAGTAAGAACAAAACTTTTTTCATACGGAAGAGTTTAATCTGAATCTGATAATTTATTGCCAAAATTCGGCTTTTGAACACTTGTGCCGAAATCTTTTTGACGAATGATCAGTTTACCTTTGACGAATGGTAATGTATCTATCGGTTAATACGTTAACTTTGCAGCATGAAAATTGATTGGATTAAGAACGATAAATATATTATTTTCCCATTTTGGATAATGATATTCTTTATTTTTTTGCTTCAGGTTATGCCGCAGACGCAGTCTGTAGTAGAATCCGTTTTGTTTTCAACTTCATTTGTACTTATCATATGCCCTATTGCAAATTATTTAAGTGGACCTCTTTTGTTAAAGGCAATGAAACAAAAGAGAGCAAGGACATTTACCATCCAGTTCTTTTCTTTTTCCATGCTTATTGGGATACTTTTTCTCGCATGTATTTATTTCTTTTTCCATCTCGAGAGAACAGGTGTATTTCCATATTCCCATTATTTTGATTTAACAGATCTGAAACCTTATGTTCTTTTTGTTCCTCTTTCGGCGGGAGTCATTATAAATATTACGATATGTGGACTACGTTTCTTTCTTGAATACATCAAATCACAAAAGATACTTGTTGAATATCAACTCCGCACTTTACAGCACCAGGTGACTCCGCATTTTATGTTTAACGTATTAAATCATATCCATATCCTGATGCAGACGGATGTGGAGTTGGCATCCGATTTGCTGATAAAATATTCGGATATATTACGCTATCAACTATACAATGGGGATAAACAAAGCGTAACTTTGGAACAGGATATACGGTTTTTAAAAGATTTTATCGCTGTAGAAGAAGTCCGTTGGGGTGACAAAGTAGTGGTAACTTGCTCGTGGGAAGTGGAGGATCCACAAAGAGAGATTCCTGCATTGCTTTTTATCACATTCGTTGAAAATGCATTTAAGCATGTCTCGAAATCTGATTTTGAGAAAGGATATATCAACATTTATTTTAAACAGGAGAAAGATAGAATCTGCATGGATGTTGGGAACTCGAAGTCAATATTACCTAAGAAAAAAAAGATTGGAGGAGGATTGGGCCTTAAAAATATAAAAGAACGTCTCGAGATATTGTATTTCGGGAATTATCATTTGTTGATAGAAGAAACTGATACCGATTATCGGACTAAACTTATGATTAATATTTGAGAATGGCAGAGATTATAATGAAACGTAAAGGGGTATATAAGATGAAGTGTCTGGTTGTTGATGATGAATCAATTGCAATAAAAGGAATTGTCAATTACATTGGCAGGCTGGACTTTCTGGAAATTGCCGGTTCTTGTTCATCCGCATTAGAAGCGGCAGATATTCTTAAGACGAAAGAAGTAGATCTTATGTTTCTGGATATCAATATGCCACACCTGTCAGGGCTTGAATTTTTAGAATCTTTAGAGAAACCGCCGCTGACAATTATAACTACAGCCTACTCAGAGTATGCACTTGACGGTTTTCGGCTGCATGTTGTCGATTATCTAATGAAACCCATCGCCTTTCAGCGTTTCTTTCAAGCTGTGTCAAAAGCTCAAAGTATGTTCCTTTCTCAGCTGGTATTACAGAATGAGCATGAAGAAGCTAAATCTAATATGTATGTCCGGCAGGGAGATGCTTTCCAACGGATTGCCTGGGGAGATATTCTCTATGCAGAAGGAATGCAGAATTATGTGAAACTATACTTCAAAGACAAAGTTCTAACTATTCATCAGACAATGGTTTCTCTGGAAGGGATATTACCTAAAGAGTCTTTCTTCAGAATACACCGTTCTTTTCTTGTCAACATATCCTATATCGATTTGATATCCGGAGGCCGCCTGTTTATCAATGGGAAGGAGCTACCTGTCTCAAAACAGAGGCGTGAAGAATTGCTCAATACAGTTGTCTATAAAAATCTGATAAGTAAATGATTGATATCTCTGTAAATTCGATTGTGAGAAGAGTTACCAGAATTTAAGGAACAAGTTTACTCAGCTTTCCGCAATAAGTTATTGTTAATTTATGCATAGCTCTTGTTACTGCTACATAAAGCATACTTTTATCAATTGCCGAACAATAGTTTTTGTCATCCACCTGTGGTATGATGACTTCGTCAAACTCCAGTCCTTTCGCCATGTGCGACGAAGTGATGAGGATACCTTTTACAAAAGTCGAACTTTGGTTCGACAGGAAATAAACATTTTCTATGTGTGCCTGAAGTTTTTCTGCAAGGGATTTTGCCTGAACTTCCGTTTTACATACAATCCCAAGTGACTTATAATTTGATTTCTTAAAAGTGAATATTAAATCTGTAATACCGGATATCTCTTCTTCTGTATTTCTGTATTGAAGAATCACCGGTTGTTTACCATGTCTTATGACAGGTTCTAACTCTTCATTGGGCAGAATTTTTTGTGCAAAACTGGTAATTTCAAAAGTAGAACGATAACTTTTGCATAGTTTCATCACTTCTCCCGTTGTAAATACTCTTTGAATCATATCAGCAGTGGATGAGCCATAGGGATTGACTGATTGGGATGCATCACCCAGAATCGTCTTCCGGCAAGGATAAAGTTTTTGAATGACTTTATACTGTATAGGAGAATAATCCTGCATTTCGTCTATCAGGATATGCTTGACATGGCTGTGAGTTTTTTTTCCCTCCAATGCTATATGCAGGTATGCTAAAGGAGCTAAATCAGAATATTCCAACGTATGACTTTTGCGCATCCTGAACATTTCGCTTTTTCCTGCCCATTCAAAAAAGTTCTTATAAACTTGAATGTCGTTATTACCGGCAAACATTTTTCTTACTTCTTTTTTCAACAGATTTTTCTCTGCGGTAGTAACTGTAAAATTGTATTTGATTGTCATCATTTCCAGAATATAATCGGTCATTGTCTCAAAACGTTGGCGCATTGGGTAGCGGCTGAATCGCTTGAATTGTTCATCAATAAATTCGGCCGGAATAGTAATGTGTCTGGTTAGTTTTACGTCTGTTGCTCTGAAATAGTTATTTTCCATATATAGAATAAACTTATCAAGTAGTGAGATGAAATCAAATGAAGCCTTATACTGTATTCTTTCGATAAATTCTCCCGTAGGCTTTCCAAGTAATTCTGTTACTTGTTCAAAGAAGTTCTGATATTTGTATTTGTTACCGAGTACATCCGAAAGAATATATCCCATACTGGTTTCGGGAACAGTCTCCTCACCAAGTTCCGGGAGTACATTAGAGATGTAATCGGCAAAAACTTTGTTGGGCGAAACCACCAATATGTTTTTGGAGGAAATATCTCCTTTCAGTGTATAAAGAAGATAAGCGATGCGATGTAAGGCGATGGAGGTTTTACCCGATCCGGCAACTCCTTGTATGATAAGTACGTGTGCATCTTCATTACGAATAATACGGTTCTGTTCCCGCTGAATGGTTGTGACAATGTTTTTCATTTTGTCGTCAGCATTCGAACTTAGTTCTTTCTGTAAAATATCGTCATGTACAGTCAGAGAGCTTTCAAGCATATATTCCATTTTGCCATTGCGGATACGGTACTGACGTTTCAGCAAAATCTCTCCGCTTATTTCACCCAAAGGGGATGAATACGTAGCTTTTCCCAGTTCATTGTCGTAAAACATACCTGCGATGGGAGCTCTCCAGTCATATATCCGGTTTATCTTTTTGTTGGTGTCATAAAATGTGTGTATTCCTATATAAACCGGTATTGTCTGGCTTTTCTCCCTTTCTTCTTTAAAATCTATCCGGCCGAAGTAAGGAATGCCTACTATTTTACTCAGTCTTTTGCGCTTGTCAATTACACTTTCACCCAATGCAAAATGATTTAAGATACTTTCCCTCATAGAACGAATTTCATGTGGATCAATATCTTTATTTGACCATAAATACTCTTTGTACTCCTGTAGTGTATCTACGTGTTCTTTCACTGATACACTCGTATTATTAATCACGTCATTGAGGGTGTTGATTATCTCCTGCAAATATTCTTTCTCTTGCTCTTCTGTTTTATTAAATACCATAACTCTTTCATTATTATATTAAAACGGTCTGAAAAGGCAGCAAAGTTAGTTCATTCCATTGGGGGGATAAATAGTTATTTATAGCTATATATCCAGCCTTTTTTCTACTTTTGCACACTTTACTTCAAATGCGGAAAGATGGATATTCTTGATATGGCGGGCCGGAACCAGCAAAAAGCCTGGGAGATAATAGAGAGTACCGGTGTTATCCCGATATGGGAAAGTATTGGTGCAAAAGTGAATTTGGTGGGTTCCTTGAGTACAGGGTTATTGATGAAACACCGGGATATTGATTTGCATATTTATACCTCACCTTTGACTTTGACTGACAGTTTCCGGGCAATGGCGAAACTCTCAGAAAATATAGCTATAAAGAAGATTGAGTGTGTAAATCTTCTGCACACAGTTGAAGCCTGTGTGGAGTGGCATGCCTGGTATCAGGATTCTGAGAGTGAACTTTGGCAGATTGATATGATTCATATCCGGAAGGGCTCCCGATATGATGGTTATTTTGAAAGAGTGGCAGAACGTTTGAGAACTGTTTTAACTGACGAAACAAGGCTGGCTATTTTGAACTTGAAGTATGAAACTCCTGATACGGAAAAGATTATAGGGATAGAATATTATCAGGCTGTTATTCGGGATGGAGTAAGAAGTTATGCGGAATTTGAGGTATGGCGGCAAGAGCATCCGGTTACAGGCATTGTAGAATGGATGCCATGATGTGTTGATATGAGATTTAACTCAACAGCCCCAGTTTCAATCCGGTATTAATGGCTTCAATAGAATTTTGTACACCTAATTTATGTAATAGATTCTGCCGGTGAATATGAACCGTATGGATACTGATACAAAGTTTGTCGGCTATCTCTTTACTTAGAAGCCCTTTCTGAATATACTGTAAGATCTCAGTTTCACGTTGCGTCAGATTTATTTGTGTTGTTGATAATAGAGAGGGAGAGAATATTTCTCCGTTTTTAAGATTCAGTACAGTACAATCTACCTGATTGGATTCCTTTTGATTGGGTGCAATATCCATATTTCCTATTATGAGCCAGGCTTTTCCGTTATGAGCCTGTTCTAAAACCTGTTGTTTGCTGATAACTCGTATATATTGTTGTCTGGCATTGCGTACCCGGAAACTATAGATATTACAATAATCATTCCTTTGTTCGATAGGCAAACCGAATATAAACTTACCAAGATCAACCTGCAACCGTTTTAGTTGTGATAAATCATCTGGATGAATGCGTGATTCTAAATAATCACCTTGTCTTTCCAATGTAGCTATCTTGTGGCTGTCATATCCCAGTAAATCTACGAAGTTGGAGGATGCGAAAGCATACCTGCATTTATAAACATCAACAACGAATGTACAGTTGTGACTTAGTTTGGACATGCGGTGAAGCATGCTTTTGTCACGTTCCCAAAGACTGTAATCAATGTCTGATGCCGATAGATGCTGCTTTGCCCACATTTCTTCCCTGGTTATATTCATTGACCTCATATAGTATAGCTATAAATTATTGTTTTTGTTCCACAAAGGTAAAATTAATCTTTAATGATGGAAATAATTATAGAGGTTAGACATTGTTTTATTACTGGGAATGGTGTAGTTTTACTTCAGCTAAGTTTTCTTTTGGACTCATTTAATGGTAGAATAAAGAAAGAATACACTTATCTTTGTATTAGTGATTGTTTGTAACCGGAATATCACAATAATGCCGGGTGATAATAAAATTATGAAGACAAAAGAAATAGATCGTTTTTCGGAAGTTCCACAAGACTATCCTCTGTGCATTAATTATCAATGCCCTCGGGCATCTACTTGTTTGAGGCAATTAGTTGCACAGGAAGCTGCTGATAGTATAAAGTTTTTAATGATTATCAATCCGAAGCATCAAGCCACTTTGAAAAAAGATTGCCCTTATTATCGCTCAAGTACCAAAGTTCGCTTTGCCAAAGGCTTTATGAATATCATAGAGAATCTGACTCAAAAGCAAATACGGGAAGTAATTCCTCAACTGATAAATCGATTCAGTGAAAGGACATATTATCGTATTCGTAAAGGAGAGCGTTTACTCTCACCTGCCGAGCAACAAAGTGTGGTGAATATTTTTGAAAAGTATGGGGTGGCCGAGCCGATTGTATTTGATGATTATATAGAGGGTTATGAGTGGTAGAGCTGGCTATAGTATAATGTACTTCTTGCCATCACATTGGCAGGACTCTGCCAATGTGATGGCAAGGTGTTGCCAATAGGTTGGCAAAGTCTTGCCAATACGATGGCAAAAGAGGATATCATATCTGTGTAAATATCGAATTACGCATAGGCGATTACATTAAGAAAATAATAAAAGTTGGTTATAAAGGTTTGAAAAAAACTTTATAACCAACTTTTATTATTTTTCAATCCGTATTTGTCGGAAAGGTTATGATTAGAAAATCACTTTGATACCGTCGACTATGTAAATACCCGGATTAAGGAAAATTGTGTTAGAGCCGGGTTTAACGGAGATTGATATGACAGGTATTCCTGAGACGGTAAATATGTCAATATCTTGTTCCACATCCGAGATTATCACAAGATTTGAACCTTCCTTGATAAGTTTTAGTTTTTCACCTTGGAAGAGTGCCTGGTTGTCAACACCGGTTGTGATGTTTACCTTACCAACTTCAAATGAATCCTCAACTTCGGAAGTATTAGCTTTTGCATAGACCGAGAAAGGTGCGATAACAAGATTTGTTTCTTCATCGCCGATACGGTTAAATCTGTAACCTTCATCATCAAGTACGTATGTGTCAGAAGCAGCATTGGTAGAAGTATAATTACCGAATAGAGTGAAATTCCTACCTGCTTTTGAGATAGATTCCGATAGCGGAGTCATAGGTACGTCAAACGTAAGCGATTCGTCTGTTTGTGTAGCGGGTATGCCGTTCGCATAGAATGTAAAGTTGACTGAATCATCCACTTCTCCGTTGAGATGTATCATATACGGTTTATTTGCTTCAATTGAAGGTTGGTTTTCGAGTATTGTAGCGTTGTCGTTGAATGACAATATACTGACTGTATGGTTACCCGAAGTACCGATGGTATAGTCATAACCTTTTCCATCGGACATGCGCGTGGGTACAAACGGTAGGACTATACCTTTCCATTCTTTGCTTTCATTTCCGGATGGGTAGTTCAGTTCAACTGACAGTGAGATGGTCTTCTCACCGAGATTAAAGCTTGCCGGAGCATTGAAAGCATAACCGTCAGTGAGGACGATGTCGGTTGAAGCCACCCGCGTACCACCACTGTTGACCACAATGTTTGACTTCGAAGAGATTGATTTTTCCAAACCTTCTGCAACATATATTATACAGTTGGGATTTATACCCTCAAACGATTGATCGTTTATGCCTGCGGTATTACGTACACGGGTAGAGCCTTGCTCCTTGTCAGACTGTGAGTTTCCGAAAAGCGTGATACTCGTCAACGAAGAACATCCGTCAAAAGCTCCGGCGTCTATCGCATCGACCGAATTGAGTGTCAGCGATTCGAGTTGCGAACAGCCGGCGAACGCATTTTTTCCTATAGAGGTAACGTTTTCCGGAATCACTACATTTGTGAGGTTTTCCATTCCGGCAAATGCATTTGAAGGTATTTCGCTGTTTTCAATGGCAGACATGTCAATGGTTTCCAAAGACGTGAAGTTTTCACGTATGTGTTCAAAGGCCGTATCGGTCATTTCTCCCGACAATCCGAGTTCAACAATCCCATCGGCTTCTTCTTTATCAATATGGATCACTTCTTCCGGTTTAAGAACCGCACCTTCAACAGGAACCATCGTGATTTCAACTTCCATATCCGACTGTAGGTTAGTGATCACATAAATACCGTTTTCATCCGGAAGAGCAACTTCACCGGCTATTTTGACTTTAGGAGTCATATTCGGAGTTTCGGAAACGACCGTAAATTTGTAATCGCAACCTTCCTTGTAGAGGGTTTTACGTTCATTAGAACCTTGAACAAACAGAGCCATATTGACACCATTCCATACATTTACCTCATTAAGGTTTACAAAGTTGACTTTAGATTTTCCGGACACATCTTTGACCTTGATATCATAATGGAACACCACGTCAATGATATGGTTTTGCGGACAAGATAGATATTTTGGATCTGTTACATTACCATAGAATTTCACTAGATAATAACCGCCGGGATTGAAGAAATCAGTGGGATCGAGTGGATCAAGCTGATTTGTTACATCTTGTTTATTGTCATAAAGTTTAAATGCAACTCCAGGACGGTAGGTCGGATTGGGCTTATAAGAGGTTGGCTTAAAATTGGGCAAGCCAAGCATTACAGTTTTAGTTGCACTTCCTACAGGTCCCTCAATTTTGGTCAATGGTTCTCTTTCCGAATATTGGAAAGTTCTGTCCGGGTCAATCTGAATGTTATAGAATACTTTTGAAGTTGTATGTTGGAGTTCTTTCCAGAATTGACTGTTCGTATATGCCGATTCAGTACCTTTGGGCACTTCAAGGGTTATTTGAGTATTCGTTGGGAATGGATTACTTTTCAATGGTACCGGAGTTTTTGACAGAACAACTATCTTTTCAAGTTTAATGCATGCTGCGAAAGCGCCACTTCCAATATAAGCTACTTTTTCCGGAATTGTAATTTCTTTTACATTGATACAACGATAGAATGCATTTTCTTCTATACTCTCCAGATTCTTAGGCAGAAGGATTGTTGACAGAGCCGTTTTTCCCATCGGATTTGATGCTGCAAAAGCATTTGTAGGCAGTGAGTTTGGAGTGGGCAGACTTTTTATTGTCACATCGGTCAAGTCAAGAGCTACAAGTTTATCTGCATTCTTCTGCAATGTCGCAAAATCGGAGGCATTCATCTCACCCATTAGTTTGAGTCGTGAAGGGAAAACTTCGGAAGTTTTTGATGCAAGCTCTCCTGCATGGAGGTTCATAGCTGTATAAGTTTCGTCTCCGGCAGCCACTACTTGTATGGTTATGTCAAGATCTTCACGTACACTTTCAACCTTTATTTGGGCTACTCCCTGACGATCAGCCACAATCTTACCATTGATCGACACCGTTACTGCGTCAGCAACAGAAACCGGCATGATCTTACATGTAAAGTCCATTCCATGGACGATCTGATCAATAGCCCCCTGGATAGTGGCTCCCTGAACAGAAGACGGCATAATGATCTTGTGGTACAACACCTCATTACCTACAACCTTGATTGAATCTTTCACGTTTTCATTTATTCCTTTGACGAGATGCCATTCTTTCTTGTTGTACGAAGTTGCGACACGTACAAGATTGCCCTCACGTACCGAAGCTTCTTTCACCTGACAACTGAAGTTACATGGCAGGTCGCCGTAATTCGTTCCTGAGTTAGTAAATACAGGCGAAATGAATTCTTTAATAGCACCATTAGCATCCGTAAGTACGGCAGCATAGAACATTAAGGCGTCATCCTGAGGAATAGCCAATGCGTTGGCACGTATGGTAAATGTCTTGCCGGAAATAACATTGATTGCGTCGGTTACCAGTCCTACACCACCCCTTGAATCAGTTAACTTCCACGAAGATATGCGAGTAGTAGGTTGTGGCTGAACAAAATTAGCGTGAATCATAGTGTTGGCGTTGACGGTGATGGTATATCGGTTATCAGTTCCGGCATTCAATTTGGTTGTATTGGCGAAAACTTCCATTCTGGCATCACCAAAACGATTGTCAGTTTCAACGGTGAATGAGAACAATGAACCGGGTGTCACTTCAAGACTTTCGGAATCAGGAGTGATCTTTACACCTTCTGTCTCTTCAAGAACAATCATATAAGAAGAAGCCGGAGCAGAGTTTTCCTCAACAATCTCTTTGAAATCCTGCCAGTTCTCCTTTGACGAATATGCTGTTTTTGCGTTAACCGGTACTACAAGTTTAGATTTAGGTGTTCCTGTGAACACACACCAGTTGATCCATGCCGGCGATTGACGGCGTACAATGACTTCTCTCAGATTACTGCAATTTAAGAATATATTGTATTCGTAAGTACCCACTGATGCCGGAATTTCGATTTTTTGCAGACCAGTGGCATTGAAACAGCCATTTTTCAAAATGGTGAGAGACTTTGGCAACTCAATATGTTGTAACGAATAGTAGCCGCTGAATGCTTTAGTGGGAATGGCATTAGCAGGATTCGAGCCATTGGCTACTATGTTCACACCAGAAATATCAAGCATGGTTAGCTTCATACGTTCGCGTATAAATGTGAAATCACGGACGTCGATCGTTCCATAAAGTGTCAGTTCCTTAATCGTTCCGGCATCGGCTTCACTGATAAGCTTCTCAAGGTTACCGGCAGTTACCCATAGATTGCGTTTATTCACTACATCCTCCATTGACTGTACGATAATACGGATTTGCTGGTCAGTGGTGACATTTTCAATTTTGTAAACATTATCGGTACTTGGAGTCAGGATGAATCCGTTTGCTTTGACTGTTATAACCTTGTCGGGGGAAGCGGATTGGACCTTAAATGTGTAGTCACGGCCTTTGATTACTTTTACATCGGCATACGATATGATAGCTCCGTCTACGTTGATCGGTATGTCAATTGAAAAATACGGTATGGAATTGTTTTTTGCTTTAATCTCATTTATTGTGATAAGGTCACCGGTAACCGGTAACCACTCGTCAGAGCCGTTGGCTATAGTGACCATACGAATTATATCATCATTAGCGACAACGGTTTCGGCAGGTACCGAACAT
Source organism: Bacteroides mucinivorans (assembly GCF_034654355.2). NCBI lineage: Bacteria > Pseudomonadati > Bacteroidota > Bacteroidia > Bacteroidales > Bacteroidaceae > Bacteroides > Bacteroides mucinivorans. Next base: position 1,176,321 of record NZ_CP178179.1, read on the forward strand.
GCAAAATCAGAATAAAGTCTTGGCGTCATCACCTGCATTGCTTGGAGTGATAGTCCTTTACCATCATGCAGTAATGTTTTCAATTTCCCATTAGCAGAGAAAAGAGCCACAGAAATTTTTCCTGAGAAATTTTCATATGAAACGTTTTTAAAGGCACCTGCTCTTATGCTGAACTTCATTCCGGGGCTGATATCTACTGCGTCGGAAGTTATACCGATCTGACGTTCGTCAGCTGTGATATGAACAGGTGACCACTTGACAGCTGTTTCGGTGGGCTTGATATTATAGATGATAGTGGTCTGGTCGTTGAAACTGTGTGATGTACTTACAGTGGGGTTGAGAGCATCGGAAGAAAAATAACCGTTGGCCGAACCACCCCAGCCCCAATTGATGTGGAAATAAGGTACTGAACCTTTTATCTCATATCCGTCGCACACAAAAGCATGACCTACTGAGACATCTTGACCACTATAGATCACTGGTCGTCCGGCATTGATCTCGTCAACAATTATGGTATCCCATACAGTTCGGTCGGTTTCCGAACGCTTTTTATAGGATACCCCTGGGTCATATCCGAAAAATGATATAAGGGCGGCAGGAACACGCACTTCAAAAGCACTCGAACCATACATTCCGAAATCTGTTTTTATCGATATAGCACAATGAGCCATCAGTGTAGCTACAGCATCAGCTTCAGCTGTAGAATATCCAAAACGATAGTTGTCCATCCTCATATTGCCCCAATCATATTGGACATTGAAATCCGTACCGTCAAGTGAACCGTTACCCATTGAGGGATAATTATAATATTTCATAACGGTAGCCATAGCGGTTCCGACACAACCAACGAGGCGGCGGTTAGGTATCTGACCGTTGAATGGAGCTTCCTGACTCCATTCCGGAGTTTTGATAGACTTTGTCAGTGAAGTTTGCATACTTACACGCTTGCGAAGCTCGGTGATATTATTTCCAACCGGTTTCACGGCATTGTTGAGCATCATCGTAGTGACATCAGATATTTCATCCGGTATATATAAAGACTCATAAGAGTATCCCACAACCGGGATTGCCTTGTCATCGGCTGATATGATGATAAATCCACGACCATCCTTGGCATTAAACACATAATAAGCAGGTGTCCCGTCACTTTTTTGTGATGTATACGCCAATTCAAAAGCATCGGGATTACTTAGTCTCGAAATGTTACCAGCATTAAAAAAATTAGCAGCGGCTTCAGCAGCTTCTTCTATAGTCAACATTTTGGCATGGAGGCTGTACGGGTAAACAGCACACACTAGAAGAAGCAGTACTTTTAAAAACTGTTTCAGCATAAGATAAATAGCTTTTAATTAAGTTATAAATAATATAAATGTTTAATATGAATTCAGCTAAAATACGAGCTGATTGGAATGTGCAAAGTCTTTATTATTAGTATTTTATGTTATTGATAAAACATATAGTTCTTTCCATAAGCTATTACGGGGCGCGAATTTAACTATATTTTTATAACAAACCATCTGATGCATTTGTTAAAAAATACAAATGACTATGCGGGGTGTTGATGTAACCTCAGAGATATACTTTGTATAAACAATTGATATTTGATAGTGGCATTAGGCTTTTTTGATAATTCAATTAAATTTCCGGTAACATTCGCTTACGGGATGTTTGCCATTTAATAGTGTTTTAGACTTGTATACACAAAATGTTAATGTCCGTGTCCATAAGAAAACTGGTTTAACTTTCAGTTTAAATCATGAGGTAAATAGGTAGATATATAAACAAAAAAGAGAGCTACTATGTTGAGTAACTCTCTTTTTTACAAGTGGTGCCACCAGAACCTGAGTTTCTGAATGAATACGAACAGATTTGAATGTATTATTAAGGCAAAACACTGAATAATAGTATAATATGAATTATGGTGAATTTTGCCGATTTTCAGATTTATTCAAAAAACGTGGTGACCTACGTGGTGACCCGACTTGACAAAATGCGGTTTGGGTTGTTATATTTGCAGAACCGAAGTGGCTGACTGTGAATAACTGTGAACGCCACTATTCAGAAATTTATAGCAACGAAGATATGACAAAATCACCCTCTCCAAAGAAATTGACCCCATTTCACATCCGCACCAAGGATTTGGGGAAAGAGACCGCGACCCTCTTTATCCGCATCCATACCCATAAGATTGATGTGCTGGTTTCAACGATGCTTCAAGTCGAGGTTGCCGACTGGCAGAAGGCTACTGCATCGCCCCGCGCATGGCTGGCGCATCAGAAGAAGAATTATCAATTGCACGCCAAACTGACACAGATTGAGGGCATCGTCAAGGCTCATCTCGCAAAGGTGAACTTTGACCGTGAGGCTCTCGACATGGACGTGCGTTACATTTCCGAGCCGGAGAAGGTAGACGCTGAACGCCGGGCGATGGAGGAAGCCGCCGAAGCCGAGCGAAAGGCTATCGCCAAACGGGAGGCGGCAAAAGAAAAAGCCCGCAAGAAAACCGAAGAAAAGAAACGTATCGAGGAGGAGAAGAACCGTCTTATCTGGCCATTTCTCATTCAGTTTGTCGACGACATAAAGAGCGGTGCGCGCAAGATTGGCAGTGACGACTATGCACCCGGCACCTGTAAGGCGTGGAAAAGTTTTATTGGTGTTTATGAAGGTTTCGACCCATTGCACAAATTTGGGTGGGCAGATATTGACCGCGCATTTGTGTCGCGCTACATCAACTATTTGCAGAAACATGGTTACATGGCAAAGGTCGTCAACAAGCATCTGACAAACCTGAAGGCTCTTATCAACGCCGCCTTCATTGACGGCGTACACGACAACCAACGTGCGGCGGCATTTATTATCAAGAAAAAGATTGAAGACCGCGACAAGGCTGTCGAGATTTATCTCACCGAGGAAGAACTGCAAGCCCTCTATGAAATGCCGCTGTCAGGGAAGAAAGAACATATCCGCGATGTTTTTCTCATTGGCTGCTATACCTGTCAGCGCGTGAGTGATTACAACAACCTTAATGCCGACAACTTTGAGACCACCCGCAAGGGAACGCGCATAATCCGTCTTGTCCAGCAGAAGACAAAGACAGAGGTTACAATCCCCATTCTCAACGAGAACCTTATCACCATCTGCGAGAAATACGACTATAACATACCGAAAGCTAACGAGCAGGTGCTGAACCGTTACATCAAGTATATTCTGAAAGACCTGTCGGAGCAGTTGCCATCACTGAAAGAGAAAGTGCCAACCAAGCTCACAATGAAACAGAAGGAGGCGTTGAAGAAGGAAAAGAAAGAACCAGAGACCGACCTCAACGGCAATGTGATCGTGCCACGCCATGACTGCGTGACAAGCCACACTGCCCGACGTACCGGCATTACCAATATGTATCTAAGTCACAAGTACACCATTCTCCAGATGATGCACGTCAGCGGCCACAAGACGCAAAAGACCTTCATGGACTACATCAAGCTATCATCCGAGGAGATAGCCGATGAAATCGCGGCAATGTCCAAGAAAGAGAGCGATATGTGGTAATGAAAAAAAGTTGCAAAGGTGGACATAATCTGTCTATGTTTGCAACTATTTATTTCTACACTTCATTTCATCCACTCCAAAAAATCGGCATAAATGTCACTTTTGGGGAATAGCTTAATTCGGATTGCTCCTAAATTATTCAGCAATAGCGGCTAATCCAAAATAAATTTGTAACTTTGTATTATGTTAACGGCATCACAAATACAGGAAATGGTAAAAGGCGGCGAGGGCTACAATGTAGACTTCAAGCGCAGTGTGCCATCAAAGGTTAAGGAAATATCCGATGAAGTTGCGGGTTTTGCCAATGCAGTCGGTGGATATGTCCTTATTGGCGTCGATAATGATAATCAGATTATCGGTGCCGAGATTGATAACAATAAGCGTTCTGCAATTCAAGATACGATTGGAGAGATTTCTCCCTCATTGAAATGTGAGTTTTATCCTGTCGATGTCGATGGCAAGAAAGTCTGGGTAATTGATGTTCCAAGTGGCAAGGATAAGCCATACATAACCGGAGGAATCATTTACGTTAGAGAAGGTGCCAATTGTCAGAAACTCCGTTCAGCAGAAGAAATACGCGCATTCTTTGCCGAGTGTGCCAAGATTTTCTATGATGCCATACCCTGCAAATGGTTTGACATTAACGAAGATATTGACCCGCGCAACTTCAAAGAGTTTATGGAGAAGGCGCATTTGTCCAATACACTGCCAATTAAACAGCTCTTTGATAATCTTGAACTCAACACTGATACAGGTGTGCCGAAAAATGCAGCCGCTTTATTCTTTGGAAGAGAGCCGGAACGTAAATTCCCACATGCCGTAATACGTTGTCTGCGTTTTAAAGGTCTTGACAAAGTGCATATTATAGATGACAAGACTTTTGGCGGTCCATTATACCAACAATATCTGGATGCGCTTTCATGGATAGAGAGCAAGCTTGAGGTCGAATATATCATCAAGGGGACAGGCCCGCGTCAGGAAATATGGGAGATTCCGCTTGATGTTTTCAAAGAAGCTGTTATGAACGCCATCTGCCATCGCGACCTATATGAAGAGGGGGCGACCATCATGGTGGAGGTTTATGATGACCGGGTGGAAATATCCAACCCCGGTGGCCTGTTGCCTGTTGTAGAGGCGGAGTTCGGGCACAAGAGTATGAGCCGAAATCCACTTGTGTTCGGTTTATTTACTCGTATGCACGTTGTCGAGAAAGTCGGCTCCGGAGTCCCTCGTATGCGCGAATTGATGAAGGATGCAGGACTGCCAGAACCGATTTTCAGTACCAAGGGCTTCTTTACCGTCACCTTTATGAAGCGAATCAAGCCGAATAGTGCCAATGATGATAGATTAAATGATAGATTAAATGATAGATTAAATTCTCGTGAAAAAAGAGTGATTCAGATTTTGGAAGAAACTCCTGGATTAAGAACCAATGAGTTATCTTCAATGATAGAAGTCAGTATTCCTACATTATCTCGCACCCTAAAGAATTTAATCGGTCTTGGCTTGATAGAATATCGCGGTGCAAAGAAGACTGGAGGGTATTTTATAGTATAAGTTTATTCTCATGAGAAATAATTGGTTTATAATGGATTCAGAAAGAGAATCCAAATTATGGAAGAATAGTGTATTTGTATTTGACACATCTGCTATTGGTGCGTTATATGGTCTTATTCCATCATCACAAGAGGTAATGATGGAAATTCTAAATAAATTCGCTGACAGAACATGGATTCCTGCACAAGTATTATATGAATACATGAAGAATCGGGAAAAGATGATAATGAATCCATGTGAAGAACATTATCAAAATCCTAAGGCTATTGTAAACAGCAGCTTAATAGATAACTTTGACATATACCTTAAGGATTTTGAAAATGAGGATTTTCACCCGAATATGTCACCTGAAGCATTAGACAAGCTAAAGGCTTTTCGGGATGAACTAAACAATACACTTAAAGAAGTAAAGAGAATAATAAAGGCAGAGCACTCTAAACAAAAAGAAAGAATATCCAAAATAAAAGAGGACGACAAAATTCTCGATGCAATTGATAATTTACCTCATGGTAATCCATTCATTAGTTCAGAGATACTTGAGATTATAAAGGAAGGAGAATTGCGCTATCGGAACTCCATTCCTCCTGGCTATAAGGATCGCGACGAGAAGAAAGGAACGCAGATTTATGGAGATTTGATAATCTGGAAAGAGGTGCTTCGATATGCTAAAGACAACAAAAAAGACGTTATTTTCATATGTGATGATGTAAAGGAAGACTGGTATCTTGCAGATGAAAAGAAAAAGTCATTTACTCCAAGACATGAGCTTATAAAGGAGTTCTACGATATGACGGGGCAAGAATGCTGGATTTATCCATTGAGAATTTTTATCGAAAAACTTGAGAAGTATCATAAGGATAAAGAAATTTTACCACTGTTTCGGGGATTAGATGCCATTAAAGCATCTCTTGAAAATAGAGAGAAAAGGCACTTAATGAAAACACTATCAGTCGATAGCTTTCTTGTTACGTGTGATAATTGTGGACATTCTATTGAAGTTGACGGAGATGATATCGACTGGGAATGGGAATGTATAGGTGGTGACGAAAGGTCTATGGGAATAGAAAATCAGTATATTGCTGAGCATTATATTGATTGCCCTGAGTGTGGAAATGAAGTTCATATTACATTTAATGTTTGGGAGTACCCCGTGGGCGCATATAATAATAGCGACATTGATATTGAAGGAGGTTCGTTAGAAACGGATTTTGATTTTCAAGACAGGGTTAAACCTATCTTTGAACAAGATGAAGAAATATGCTTCAAATGTGGTAGACATGGTTCTGTTGGAGAAGAAGGTTTGTGCAGTGAGTGTTTGGATGAACAAGAACGAATACTCTCATCAGACGATTAAAACAGATAAATGTTATAAACGGCAGTGCGATTAGAACAAAAGAGCTGAATAACAGACTAAATTATCGTGCAATTCTATTATAATCCCCCCAAAATGGGTCAAAAGACATAGATTTGGGGGATTATAAGCATATTTAGTGGATCCCGACTGACTATTCTTGCGGACATTTCACGGAAAAGAACGGAACCAGAACGGACATTCACGGACATTGGCCGTAAAAATTTGGAGAATAGAACGAGGTAATATTATCTTTGCCGGGCAAAACGAGGTATGGTAATGCTATACCTGTTGTATATCCTTATATACTTGTACTACCTTGAGGTATATCCGGCCGAAAATATTTGGTGGCAGTGAGAGACAAGGCTTATCTTTGCCATCGAAAAGGAGGCCGACTTCAGTCATATCCCGGTAATAGCCAGACAAAGTGTTAAAAATCGAGGTTGGCGTAAACCTTTTCAACTTTCTTTGAGTTATAGAGATTGCGGTGGCATATTTTGCGACCATAGCGGAGTATCAGATTGCTCTGCCGTGACGGTTGCGCCTTTATCTCTTCCCGGTCCAAGAGAGGACTGGTCTAAGATTCGATTCATAAGGATCGAATATCTATCGCACAATTCCAACAGTGTGTGCTTGATTTCGCAACCGGCTCAGCGACCTATGCGAACACAATCGGTGTGCGGGTATGTACCCGACACTTACACCGATACCGGTGATTGTATTCAAGCGTAACGCTTGTGGCAGTTATTGACACACCTACATCATACCTATGATAACTGACAAGACGGTCTCCACTGACAGGAATTTGTGTAGATTTGGAATCCTCAAAAAAATTTCGTATCTTTATGTAGCGATTGAGAGCAACGCACACCGAAAAGCGACACGTTCAACTTTATAGCCCTGAAATGGAACGATGCTCCCGGACGGATGCAAAACCCGATATTGCGCAACGAAAAGAAAAAGAGGTACCACAAGAAAGACCGAAACACAGGTTTCGGCAGCACGATGAAGAACCTGCTGTTGAAAGCGGAACGTACCGCAACGGTTTAACCCGGCAACAACTCGCCTTAAGGAAGCGATGGTCAACGGATTAAATTCGTGGCAAAACGGCAGAGGAAGAAAGAGAGGCACAGCCAAGAGCTGCCATAGAGCCGTTACAGGCCAACATTTGCGACACCCGTATCTCACCGAGAACCACAGACTATAAGGCGGTGTAGCACGATATGTGTGTCCATAAATGAGCCGTAACGAGCCAATAATCAGAGAGCGGACAGCCATAACTGTGCCCGTACAGAATCTGTACGATAAAAAACAATCAACTAAAAAGAAGAAAGAATGCGTATGCCTTACTCTATGTAAGTCAGACACAACCCTTTGTGTTCGTCTCATATCCGGGACGGATGCCACTCATGCCGTTGCCAATACGCGCGGCATGGAAAAGGGTGAGCTACGCCTTGCGCTGACCCTGACAGGTCGGCAGCAACAACCGTCGGCTTTATCGAAACATAGCCGGCAGCCCTTCTTATGTCCTTTCGGGGACACATCTCCTCTGCCTTAATAGTCGCCGGGGCAGCGGAAGATGCAAGTTGCCTGGCGATATAACTTAATTTCATATTCCATAGATGAAACTAAGCCTTTACGACCTTCTTCAGGTGTCCTCGTCCGACCCTGATTCTCCAAATATCCTTCTCACCGTCCATCTCTCGGACCTTCATCAGTTGGTGGTGGACACAATCGAAGCCACACGAGAGCGTCTTCTCCCCATCTTCATGGAGGCGGAGAAAGACAAGCCGCTCACCAAGAAACAGGCGGCCGAACAGCTCGGCGTGTGCGAGACCACCGTATGGAACATGGTTCGAGACGGAAAGCTGCACCCCTTCAAGGTGAACGGCAGCACACGTTACAGCCAGCGTGAGATACGAGAGATTATAAACGCCCGTAATGAAGACTGAGCCAATGACAGAAATTGACACTTCTCTCGGAGCCGAAGACCGCTTTGAGCGCATCGGCACCACCTACTACAAGATTGTCCGACAGCCCAACGCCGCCGGGCAACTCATAGAGCGAAGCATCCCGTGGACAATCGAGGCGATACGTCAAGACTATGGCAAGGACTTTCTTGCCAACGTACCCAAGTACGACGGGGTCTGCTGTGTTCCCTCGCATCTGGACTATCAGCCCGTAGTCGGCAACTTCAAGAACAAGTATTCACCGCTAAGCCACATCCACGCCGAGGGAGAATGGCAGTGCATCGAATCGCTTGTGCGCCATATCTTCGGCGAACAATACGATCTCGGCCTCGACTACCTGCAAATCCTCTACACTATGCCATTGCAGAAACTACCGATTCTACTGTTAGTGTCGGAGGAACGCAACACCGGTAAGTCCACATTCCTCAATTTCCTCAAACTGCTCTTTGAGGCGAATGTCACGTTCAACACCAACGAGAACTTCCGCAGCCAGTTCAATGACGACTGGAACGGCAAACTCGTAATCGTTGTTGATGAGGTGCTGCTCAACAAGCGCGAGGATTCAGAGAGGTTAAAGAATCTCAGTACCACCCGCAACTACAAGATGGAAGCCAAAGGACGCGGCCGCGAAGAGGTGAGTTTCTTTGCCAAGTTCGTACTGTGTTCCAACAACGAGTATCTCCCCGTAGTCATCGACCCCGGCGAGACCCGCTACTGGGTGCGGAAGATTCCGAAGCTCACCACCGACGACACCACATTTCTGGAGAAAATCCGCTACGAAATACCGGCATTTCTCCACGCTCTGACTTATCGGCAACTGTCAACCGCCGAGGAAAGCCGGATGTGGTTTGACCCAAGATTGATTGACACCGATGCGTTACAGAAAATCATCCGTGCCAACCGCAACCGTGTGGAGCTGGAACTCGCCGAACTGTTGCTCGACATCATGGCGAGTATGCACGTGGATACCGTTAATTTCTGCTTCAATGACATCCTCAATCTGTTTGACTACCAGCGCGTCAAGACCGACCGCACGGCACTGAGAAAAGTCGTGCAAGACTGTTGGAAACTCAGACCCGCACCAAATTCGCTGTCATACACCACCTATCAGATTGGGGTGTCGGTCAGCGAACCGGTATACGTCGAGACCCGCAAAGTCGGACGTTTCTACACTGTTACCCGGCAGATGTTAGAGAGTTTATAATTTTTTTCTCGTTGAATTTTGATAAACTGATGAAAAGAGAGATATGAGATTGTTTCTCAGTACTTTTCCTTTTCATCGGTTATTCATCAATATTTCATCAAAGGATGAAAGGCAATGAAAAAGAAAAAGTAAGGCACCGAGAGAAAACAATAATTCACTTTTCCCTCGCCGATTATTTTCTTCTCACCGCCAAACCACATGATGAAATGCCGATGAACGGATAACACATTGAATCTCACATCAATTCTCTCACGATTCATCAGTTTATCAAATTCAACACCTCAACCGGTCGCCTGGACTTTTTCTCTCAGCGACCACAACAACAATTGATATGGCAAAATCGACCAAATCATCCAAGGCATCAGATTTTGATGCCGATAAATTTCTTGCGGAACTGGAAGAACAGTCCCGTAAGGAGAAAGAAGCCGAACAGAAAAAAGAAGTTCTTATTAAGGAGTATTCGATTCGGTGGAATATGAAAGACGAAGAACCGCCGCTTCCCGGCATGAGGCTGAACGCATGGCTCTGCCGATGGGAACCTGAGAACATCGAGAAATTCATCCGGGAGCATGGCGAGGATTTCAACAAACTCAAAAATGCCGGCATGAATAATCTTGAAGACAATCAAGGTACCGCAAAATCAGAGCCATCTCCAAGCGAAGTATCATCCGCTTCAGCAAGTGTATCTGTACAACCGGAACACCAGAGTACCGATACAACGGATGCACCGGTAATAGATACAAAAGTATCTCCTAAAGTTCAATCCATCTCTAAGGAATCTGTTAAGCCGAAGAGCAAACCTGATGGCATTTCAGAGAATACGACAACGGACGCATCAGAGATAGAAACGACATCGAATAAGTCTGAGCCATCTGCTGACAAGGCAACTGTCGAAGTCGTGGAACAATCCAAAAACACGCGCGTAAGTTCCAAGATGGTCAATGCTGATTTCGATGAGCTCACCCGCAAATATCTCCACATCACCAGTCTTGGTGAGAAGAAGCCCGTATTCCTTCCGCTCGAACTCCGCAACGCTCTGGAAACACTCGCACGGTTGAGTGGTGTACCGAATCTCGCACCATCGCACATCGTCATCAATGTCCTCAAAGCATTCTTTGATGAACACCGCGACCTTATAAACCGCAAACTGTCAGGCGTGAAATTAAGCATCTGATAGTGCTGTAAATCACAGGGCATCCGTATCTACCCGCAGGGGTAATGGAGGGTCTAAGCGAGGTTAGATTTTTGTGACACAAAAATCGTCGTAACCATGTTGCTCCCCTCGCCACCCTCCATTACACCGGGTGGAGCGGTACACCGGTGTACCGAATCCGTTATGCCCCTCCGTTTCTCAACCTTCAATCCCCCCTGCCAATGAAGCCCAAATCTCCAAACCGCAAATCAAATCTTGGAGCAGGACACCGCAACGGTCGTCCTGCTCTGCCCGAAGAAGAACGGCAGACATACGTCCGCCATACCCGATACAACGAAGCTGAGAACGCCCTGCTGCTTGCCAATGTCAAGCGGTCGGGGATGAAGAATGTCAGTGAATATATCCGTTCCGTGACGCTAAACCCCAACATTGTTCCACGGCTGTCAGAATACGAAATGATAATCGCCCGAAGGCTCTCCGGCATGAGCAACAACTTCAACCAGCTTTTGCGGCTCTGTCATCAGCGCGGACTCGATGCCATGACCCGCGATGTACAGTTTTACCTCAATCAGTTCCGCGAACTGTTCGCCAAATTAAACTCTTAAATTCCTATGATAGCGTATATAATAGGCGGTTCCGGTTTCAGCGGATGTGTCGATTACGTGACCCGTCGGAAGCTCGAAGAAAAACTATGCAAGGAGCAGTCAAAGCAACAGAAAGCCGACGAGCGAAAATATGAGAGCAACAGAGGTGAGGATATAATAGACCATCTTTCCAAAGACTGGAAGCTTATATCCTCTTCCGGTGACATCCGCATATATGAAGGTCGCAGGGCAATGGCGGAGGACATAGCCAGACCTTCCCGGCAACGTAAGCCCATAACAGACCCTGTCGGGCATATTTCTCTCGACTTCCATCCAAGCGATGCTCAGAAAATGACAGATGAACTTATGACGGAGGTGGCGCAGGACTATATGAGGCAGATGGGATTGACCAATACACCTTACATAGTGGTTCGCCACTATGACAAGGCTCATCCCCACTGCCACATCGTTTTCAGCCGTGTTGATTATGACGGCAAGATTCTGACACAGACAACCAACTTCAAGAAGAATGAGCGAGTATGCAAGGCTCTCAACCTGAAATACCGTCTGATGCAGGGCAAGAGCAAGCTCAACACCGATGTGTCCAAACTGCGAGGCAAAGAGAAAGTCCGCTATCAGCTCGTTCACGATATTGCAAGAGTCTATCTCACCCCATTTGTCACCGATTGGAAATCATACGTTGACCTGTTGCGCAGGAACGGTATAACAGTGCGAGAGAAAATAGGAAAGTCAGGGCGCGTCAATCTTTATTACGGGGTTGGCAAGCAAGAATTCTGGTACAAGAAACTGGATCCGTTTCTCAGCCGCGAGAATCTTGAATTGAAATTCAAGGCTCGTCGAGAAAAACAGCAAGAGGTAACGGCACAATCCCAGACATCGCCACAACCTCAACCGCAACGACAGTCACAGCCCAAACCAAAGCAGCCTGAGCCGATTGTCATACCCCCATTGCCGGATGTGGTATGTGGCGTAAAGATTGACCAACTCAGACAACAGGCGTATCAGGAGGGCAAGTTCATCAGTATCGGAATATGTGAACCGAGTGGTGTTGTGCCTCTTACCCATTGGATATGGTACGATTTCAACAAACGAGAACCTGTCATAAGCCGGGCATATCCCTCCGACCACAAAATCCCCGAAGCATTCCAACGACAGTTGGCGGCAAAGCAATCCACGGTATCGTCATCACCGGGTGCCGGAATCACGTTGTCATCTCCGTCTCTCGGTGGAACCGTATCAGAAGAACAAAGTTTTGCCCACGGTGGTGGATTGCCGGACGATTTCAAGCATTTCCTTGAAATGCATCCCGGCATGAGCATCGAGGAAGCATTACGCCGTTTCCGTGACGAGCAGAAAGCCAAACTGCTCCGCAAAGGTCCGAAACTACACTAACCAGTAACGCCACCGAGAGAGACTTCTCCTCACTCGGTGGCACCAATAGTATCTACAGTAAATTATGCTACAGCGAGTTTGACAGCAAAGAATACTTATCTCACCACATTATTGAGGAGTATTATAACATCAAAAAGATGGTGGAAGGACTCGCCAACTATTTCAAGTATGAAACCTATGTACGCAAGCTGTTTAACTGAGACTACAATATGGACGCAAATGTCCATGTGTCCTATCGTATCTAACCCAGGGGCTCTCTCCACACAAGGGATTTTTCAAGAGGAAAGGCTCTTATTCTGCCAACTATTTATAAAGCGCCTTGTTAACATGTATATACTTGATTTGTTGAATTATAAAATTTAGTTTTTGAGTTATTGTACAAATCAACATATCACACATTGTATTAGAAATATACCTTGTTGTTCCTATTTTCATTGCATCCCAATAATGGTCAAGGTTTCTGCAACCGTAATACCTTGTGAGGCTAGGAAAATCTGAATGTGTAGATGGTAGTAATATTTCAATTTCTGGAATATTGTCATCAACAATACTTCTCATGAAGTTATCATCAGTTAGCTCTTTTCCGAATGGTGTTATTATTATATTCTTATCTGTACGTATTACTAACGCTTGCTCTCTATCGTCAATCTCCGGAATTTCGTTGATAGATCTATTTATATCCTGTAATAATTGCTGAAACCAATGTACTACCACATCATAGGTTCGCTTATTTATTTCAAGGGTATTCCCAGTAGCTAAAGAATTAGGAGATAATGTATGATTGATAACATCTCGTATATCATTTTTTACTAAACCATTTTCTATCGTTATCCCTTCAAACCGTAGGTTTACTCCATTCAAAGTCCATTTCCCAAAGAGAATTGAACTATGTCCATTACTATTGACAATTGGCAACTCAACGATATTATAGCTGTCGTTTATCATACTGCAAATTTATGAAAATACTGTAAATTTCACGCAGGCTCCTTAGCCAGAAACTCTTGTGCCAAATCTAACACCCTCAGTCCTGTCATTATGCGTCGAAGCATAACGCCTTAGTCTTCCCACCACGTCAATTTTCTTATGTGATAATTTGCTCGTTCTATAAGTGATTCAATATTATCCCATTCTACGACATATGCACCACCTCCTATAATCTTCTCTAAGGATGTAATAAAAGATATTGACATCAAATAAGAGTCAATTCCAGAGTCATTTCTATGCAAACGCGGTATAGCAAGGCGTTCTTCATATTGTCCTAAAGCACTGTCAATAAGAGCAAATATATGATTCTCAAGGGAGTATTCAGAAATTAGCTTATCGCGTATATCTTTAACTTCTTCATTTGATAGCATCCCAGTTTTTAGACCTTTAATTGCCATACTATAAGCAGATGTATACCCGGAATCCTTGTAAATATTTCTGCGTCCAATTTTTATATAATCTTTAAGATAATCATCAAGCTCTTCAATGGGATAAGATATTGTTCGAGTTTCATCAACATAATAACTATCGTCACCACCTACTTTATTTTTGAATATTTCATCCACTTCTACTTGAAGACCCTCTAAGATTTGGGATAAATCTAAATCTTTTATGTTTGAGTATGTCTCTAAATACGTTTTTACATAATTATGAAACTTTTCTCGGATATGTTGAGCAAATACTTCATACATAGCCGTTTCATAGACATACTCAACCCAATATTGCTCTTTTAAAGAAAAGCGTGTTTTATTTCCACCGTTCAAGATAAATAATTCGATGTTCCTTTGATATAGTGAGCGCTTAAAACTAAAGTAATCATCCGCTGCTTCAACTTTAACCAACTTTATGTTATCAAAATCAAGTTCATTGCTTCCTCCGAGAATTAGTCCATCTAAGGGTTCGAATTTATTAACTACATTATTATCTTTATTGACTCTCAATAAGTAAAGACCTCTAATATAGCTTTTTACAATATCGATTAGTTGAAATTCATATGGTTGAATATTATAGACAAGTTTATATTTATTTTCATCAACCGTAAGGAATAAGGATACAACATATTCTATACGATAAGCTGAAAGTCTATCAATTGACCGCAACTCACGTCGTTCCCAATTGTATGGTTTATCGACGGCATAACTCTTTAAATAGATCCCAATTTTGTATTCTGATTCCATAGTGCAAAGTTACGAAATTATTATGAGATTTTAACGGTTAAGCGTGGTGACTCGGCGAAATTTTGGCTGAGGTCACCACATTTTTATCGTCCAATTATAGTTAAAGTCTATTAAAGTTTGGGACTGTGGGGCGGTGATGTGGGGTTGAATGATGCTGAATGATTTTGAATAGATATGATTTGAATGCTGATTATCAGCGTGTTAAATCATTACAAGAATAGATGTGTATCTATGCTGGCACGTATAATCTACAATATCACAGCGCGTTAGCGCGGGTGTGGTGACTTTTGTGGTGACCCGGAGGGGTATAGATGAATAAAAGACCGCTAACTCATTGAGAATTAGCGGTCTTAAGTGGTGCCACCAGGAATCGAACCGGGGACACAAGGATTTTCAGTCCTTTGCTCTACCAACTGAGCTATGGCACCTTTCTTATTTGCGATTGCAAAGGTAGCGAAAGTTTTTTTATCTTGCAAGAGGAGGAGAAATAAAAAACACTGATAAATAGCTACAGTGTTTATTATCAATTATCTATTTGATGAAAATATTTCATTTTATTGAAAAGAATATTTGGTTTATGGCTTATTCATTGAGTATATTACTTGTTGTGTTGTAGGTTATCGGAACGGTAACTATATTTTTCTATAGTCTCCTAATGAAATGCTACTGATATATGTATAAGGGAGATAAATCATTGGATAATTCATTTATATATAAGATATTATAATGTAACTATATTTATAGAAGAAAAGTAATAGCCATTGTCTTTTATAACATTATCCATAGGGGGGGAAGGCTATCCCAAAATTAAATTTTAAGATAGCCTTTTATTTACTAGTGTAGAAATTCTTTCTGGTTATAAGAATCAATGTCTAATAAGTTTTTAGTAACTCCTTAAAATACCATTGTATTTTTCCAAAATTCTCTAATGATATATATTCGTTCTCATTGTGTATTGTACGTTGTTCGTACTGATTCAGACATATAGGCATGAAGCGGTAAATATCATTACTTACTGTTTGATATTTATAAGAGTCTGTACCACCGATTGTTATATAAGAAGTAACTATTGCGTCAGGGTAGATCTTATTTACTTTTTCTTTTATAATTTCAAAGCCTCTTACGTTTTCCGGAGAAATATTTGAGGGGGCACGTTGAGAAATTACCTCTATGGCGATATCGTAACCTTCACATAGTTTTTTCACATGTTCTATGACACCAGAAACTGAATCACCTGGTAAGATGCGGAAATTTACCGTTACTTCTGCTTCGGAAGCCAGAACATTTGGAGCATCACTACCTTTAGCCATTGTTACAGCTGTAGTTGTGCGAACCAGTGCATTGGATGCAGGAGATTTTTCCATTGTTCTCAGTAATAACGGTCTGAGTAACCATTGGTTTGCTATTGTCATACGGGAAAAGAATCCCATCTCATTTCCGACATTATCAAAGAAGGTTGCAATTGGGGAAATAATTTGTGCAGGGAACTGGTCACTGTTCAGTTTCTCAATGATTTCTGCTGCATAGATTAACGAACTTTTTTTCGGAGGCATAGAAGAATGTCCTCCCATTCCTTTTACTGTAAGACGTAAAGTAAGGAAGCCTTTTTCTCCGGTTCCAACTAGGCCTAATGGAACTTTAATAGACTCTATAGCTGAACTTGGAGCAGCAATAATACCCCCTTCGTCATAAATAGCGTCAAAATTCAGTTCTTTATTTTTGAAATACTCTGCTATTTTTACAGCTCCTTGACGTCCACTTACTTCTTCATCATGTCCGAAAGCAAACCAGATATCTCTTTCTGGCTGAAAACCTTCAGCAATTAAATTATCAGCTCCTTCCATTAATGAAAAGAGCATACATTTCATGTCGAGCGTTCCACGTCCGTAGATACGGCCATTTATTACAGCTCCTGAAAATGGTGGATAATCCCATTTGGTAGCATAAGACTGAATTGGAGGTAACGGTTTGTCATTCAACTGAAAAATGGTATCAGCAGGAATCATAGTAGATGGATCATAGCCGGCTACGGGTACAACATCATAATGCGATAAGAATAAAACCGGTTTCAAATTACCGTTTTTTCCCTTCCAATGAAAGATCATGCCATATGTATTAATGGTATCTGTGTCCATTACTTTATATACCTCAGAATAAGAATCGGACAGATATTTCATGAATTCTCCGAAAGGTTTGAAATTGGTTTCTTCATAGAACTCATTACTAATGGTTGGAATACGTATTCCACCGACAAAACGACGTATGGCTTTTTCAGAAGGAGTAGTATTCACAACTTCTTTATTATCTCCGGTTTTTTCTATCTTCTTAAATTGATAGGTGAAAGTTCTTACTATCAGTACGAGAATAAGTATGAGAAATAAAAGTAATAAGAATGTAAAAAATCTTTTCATGGTTCGTTTTTTTTAATTATATATTTTTTATCAGATTTATTTGGAGTACCGGAATTGGATAATAACTCCATTGCCGTTTTACAGATAAGTAACCCTCCTCCCAACTGAATTACAGGAATAGCCAAACCAAAGATCAATAAAAATAAATGCCTTATTACCAAAGTACCTATACCGATCAGAATATAGTTGATAATTAATTTCTGAATAGCTGTTTTGTGCTGATGATCATTCAGCTCGTTCAGAAAATCATTAACGACAAAACCATTTCCCAATGGATTTATTACCGGAAACAAAGCCATAAAAGAAAATGTAAATATAATTAAAAGGTTACTTAATATCATAATCATTATTTTCTTGATACTTTATTATATAACAACAGAATTAAAAAGTTTATCCGGATTCTTTAAATTTATTTTCTTCAATATATAAATATTGTTTTTTACTTTTCTCTTATTTACTTATTAATTAAGGAGAATATTAGATTTCAATAACTTAATTCTAACGTTTTTTGATAGACTTTTTTGTTCTTATTACGAATGATAGCTATATTTTATGGTAGGAGTTCGGTTTGATTGAATTTCATGAATTAATAGCCAATAAATGAACCATTAACTAAAACTTTAATTATGTGTACAAGAGTAGTTTATTCAGGAACAAATGGGATAGTAGCAACCGGTCGCTCTATGGACTGGAAAACAGAAATGCATAGTAACCTTTGGGCATTTCCAAGAGGAATGATGCGTAACGGAGAAGCTGGAACAAATTCGTTGAAGTGGACGTCGAGATATGGAAGCGTAGTAACCTCTGCTTTTGAAATTGCCAGTACGGATGGGATGAATGAGAAAGGGCTAGTTGCCAATTTACTTTGGTTACCCGAAACACAATATCCGGTAAGAGATAAAAATAAACCGGGGCTTGCTATAACAGCGTGGGTACTATATATGCTGGATAATTTTGCAACAGTGGAAGAGGCCGTTTCTTATATTGATGAAGATACCTTTCAGGTGGTATCAGATATGATGCCGGATGGGTCTCGTTTAGCAACATTGCATTTATCTATATCCGATGTTACGGGTGATTGTGCTATCTTTGAGTATGTAGGTGGAAGACTTACTGTATATCATAATAAAGATTATAAAGTAATGACTAATTCTCCTACTTATGACAAACAGCTGGCACTAAATGAATACTGGAAAACGATAGGAGGTTTGAGCTTTTTACCCGGAACGAATCGCGCAGCCGACCGTTTTGCCAGAGCTAGTTTCTATATTAATGCATTACCGAAAACTGATGATGAAAGGATAGCTGTTGCCAGTGTATTTAGTGTTGTCCGTAATGCCTCTGTGCCTTACGGTATATCAACTCCTGAAAGTCCCGAAATTTCTACTACACAATGGAGGACTGTTTCGGAAAGTAAAAGTCTGAGATATTTTTTTGAGTCAAGTCTGACTCCAAATACTTTTTGGGTGGATTTGCGGGATTTGGATTTCTCAGAAGGAGCTCCCGTACTTAAATTGTCTATTGCTAATGGAGAAATGTATCATGGGAATACGGCCAAAGAGTTTAAGATAGCGTTACCTTTCAAATTTATGGGAGTTAGAGGATAAAAGAATTCCGTGAAATAAAAGTGAGTTATTATAGAAAACTCTTTCAAAGAAGCTCATTTTTAAAGAATTTACCCCGCCATAGTTCTTTATGGCGGGGTAAATTTTATTGTTAAAGATGTTTTATTGGTCCAGAGATTCAATTAGTAATGCTAATCTTCAGACAGATATCTGGTGGGTTACATCCTATTTCTCTTCTTGCAATGGGTTCCAGCCTTGTGCTTTTAACTCGAATTCTTGTCCGTCTCGGGTTATTAGTGCACAGCCAAGCTCTGGCTTGGTAATATGTCCTATTAATCGTACACCTTCCATTTCTGAAATCTTTTCATGGTCTGCAATAGGAACAGTGAAGAGTAGTTCATAATCCTCGCCACCATTCATGGCACAAGTCGTGAGATTCATATTAAATTCTTCTGCCATAACAGCCGTTTGATAATCAATCGGGATATGTTCTTCATATACACGGCATCCGGTATTACTTTGAGTACAGATGTGTAGCAATTCGGAAGATAACCCATCAGAGATGTCCATCATAGAGGTAGGGACAATGTTAGCAGCAGCTAGCTTTTCGATGATGTCTTTGCGGGCTTCGGGTTTAAGCTGACGTTCAAGCAGATATTCTTTACCGGAAAAGTCCGGTTGAGCATCTTGTTCACCTTTAAAAACGGTTTTTTCACGCTCCAGCAATTGTAAACCCATATAGGCGCCACCAAGATCGCCACTGACACAGATGAGATCTGTTTCTTTTGCACCGTTACGATAGACTATTTTATCTTTGTCTACTTCTCCGATACAAGTGATACTGATAGCCAACCCTGTCAGTGAAGAAGTAGTATCACCACCTACAATGTCTACATGATATTGTTGGCATGCCAGGCGAAGGCCAGCGTAAAACTCATCCATATCTTCTACACTGAAACGCTTGGAGAGGGCGAGGGACACGGTTATCTGTTTCGGAGTTCCGTTCATCGCATAGATATCAGAGAAGTTTACGATAGCAGATTTGTATCCGAGATGTTTGAGAGGTACATAGGTAAGGTCAAAGTGTACGCCTTCCATAAGCAGATCGGTGGTGACCAATACCTGCTTATCTGAAGGGTAGGAGAGGACGGCGGCATCATCGCCCACTCCATACTTGCTTGATTCATTTTTTAGTTCAATACCCTCAGTGAGATGCTTGATTAGGCCAAATTCACCCAGGGTTGCTATTTCTGTTCGCATCGATATATTTATAATTTACGATTTATTTCCTGTGTTTATAACCACTATTTGGTCATAAACACATGGGATTGTTTGTAATTTAAGATTGAAGTGACTTTAATTTATTAAGCGCGGTTGATAAGTTCGCGCATAATAGTTGTCATTTTCGGTTGAGCTGCATCAGCTGCTTTCTGAACTTCTTCATGTGATACTTCTACAATTTTTCCTTCTACACCCAGGTCAGTTACAACCGAAATACCAAATACTTTGATACCACAATGGTTAGCTACAATTACTTCAGGGACGGTGGACATACCTACGGCATCAGCTCCGAGGATGTGGAATAATTTGTACTCTGCAGGGGTTTCAAAGGTTGGTCCTTGTGTACCGATGTATATGCCATGCTGCACTTTTATACCTTTTTCTTTAGCTATTTCATTGGCTTTACGGATAAGCTCTTTGTCATATGCTTCGCTCATATCCGGGAAACGGGGACCATATGGAATGTTCTTGCCACGAAGCGGATGTTCGGGGAAATAGTTGATATGATCTGTGATAATCATCAGATCACCGATTTCAAAAGCGAGATTAGTACCACCACTGGCATTGGATACGAATAGTGTTTTTATTCCTAATTCACGCATTACACGTACAGGGAAAGTCACTTCCTGCATGGAGTAGCCTTCATAGTAATGGAAGCGGCCTTGCATTGCCATGATATCTTTGTTACCCAATTTGCCGAAGATTAACTTTCCGCTATGCCCTTCAACAGTAGACACAGGGAAGTTAGGAATATCTTCGTACTTTATCTCATACTTCTCAGTGATTTCATTTGCCAAACTACCAAGTCCGGTACCCAGGATGATTGCTGTTTCAGGGCTTGTATGCATCTTTCCTTTTAGAAAAGCTGCTGTTTCTTGTATTTTCTCTAACATAGCCAATAATGTGTTGGTTAAAAATATCTTGTTGATTTTGTAATATCTCTACTTCAATGGGGAGCGCATAGATATGTCTTTTTAACTCCGCATCTAATATGGGATGATGTACCAACCGGGTAGCATCTTTTTCTGTGGTGATAATCAACCGTTGTTCACCTTTCAGCTTGTCAAACCGCTGTTTAATGAGCTGCATATCATGTTGATTAAAATTATGATGATCATCAAATGACAGCAGATCTATATGCGATGTATATCTTTCCAGCTCCTGGATGATAGTAATTGGCGAGGCAATACCGGTAAGGAGCAATACCTGTGTATCTGTTTGCAGGGAAGATAACTTCTGTTCTGTTTTTCCTGCTACCTCTGGAAATACCGGTTGCAGATTTCCATAACGAAATGACGAGAAGAACAACATCTGGTATGGGAATAGGTTCAACCTTTTAGCAATGATATTGAAGTCAATGGGTTTGATGTCGGGTGGACATTTGGTAACAATAACTATTTGTGCCCGGTTCTTTCCTTGAATAGACTCGCGTAGACGGCCTGCTGGTAATAATGCATCATCACAAAACAGACGGTGATAATCCGTCAGTAAAATGTTGAATCCGGCCTTAACATAACGATGTTGGAAAGCGTCATCAAGCAAAACAACCTCGACAGGAGGATTGTCCAATGTGCAAAGCTGTTCAATGCCATGACAACGGTCTTCATCCACAGCTACCCGTATATCGGGAAATTTAGATTTTATCTGAAATGGTTCATCTCCGATACTGCGTACATTGCTTTCAGGGGTAGATAATATATATCCCTTTGTACGACGCTTATAGCCCCGGCTTAATACGGCAACCTGATATTCACGGTGAAGTAACTTTATCAGATATTCGGTATGTGGCGTTTTACCTGTTCCTCCTACGGCAATGTTGCCGATGCAGATGACAGGAACGTCAAAACTCTTTGACCGGAGGTATCCCCAGTCAAAGAGTTTGTTTCGTAAGGCTACTCCTGTTCCATAAAGGAACGAAAGAGGGTAGAGCCATTTATGTATCTTGATAAAGCTTTCTTCCATGCAGAATGGTTTACTTAATATTCAGTTCAAACGGAACACGGGCTTGTATCATAGAGCGTTCGCTTAAATTTTTCAGTAAGCTGAAATCTTTATAATAATCACCCAGTTTGCTTTTCATCAATTGTGATTCTACGTAATTGGTCGGTTTCGTATCAAGCAGAGTAGAAAGGAAATCTTTCTTTTCCGGATAAGAAACAACGGTATAACCATCGAGATTAGCTTTCTTTACAGCGATGTCGAGCGCTTTGTCTATACCACCCAGTTCGTCAACAAGGCCGAGCTTTTTTGCTGTCTCACCTGTCCATACACGGCCTTCGGCAATCTTTCCAATTGCCTCTTTGGTCATATGACGGCCTTCGGCGCAGCGGGTAAGGAATGTATCATACCCTTCGGTTATCATCATTTGCATGAGTGCTTTTTCGTCATTATTGAAAGGACGCATGAGGTTTCCGAAGTCGGCAAATTTATTGGTTTTTACTACATCATAAGTTATCCCTACTTTATCAGCAAGTTCCTTCACATTGGGCACCATACCAAAGATTCCGATAGAACCGGTCAGGGTGGTGGGTTCGGCAACAATTGTGTCGGCTACACAAGAAATATAGTAACCACCTGATGCAGCATAATCACCCATTGAAACGATAACCGGTTTTTCGGCCTTCAGCTCTTTTACGGCATGCCATATTTGTTCGGAAGCAAAAGCACTACCACCCGGAGAATTTACGCGTAATACAACTGCTTTTACATCTTTATCATCTTTAAGCTTGCGTAAGTCGCGAATTACTTTGTTGCCTACGATACCATCTTCGGAAGCAGCCGAGCCTGACTGATCTGTGATTTCTCCTGATGCATAGTAGACAGCTACAATATCACCGCTTTTATCTTTTGGAACATTCTTCTTTACGTTAATCATATCATCAAGGCCTAATATAGGCAGACGGTCGTCTTTATCAACATTTGCAAGTTGTTTGAGATAGTCGCGTACATTATTTTTATAAATAAGTGTATCTGCCAGCCCACATTTTACACTTTCTTCGGCGGGATAAAACATCAGCATGCGGTCTGCATAAGCATTCAGTGAGTCTGGTGATATATTACGAGAGGCAGATACGCCACTTACAACCTGTCCCCAGATAGAACCGATAAATTCAGTTACTTGCTCACGGTTGGCCGGGCTCATTTCAGTTGCGATAAACGGTTCGACAGCTGATTTGTAAGTGCCTACCTTAAATATTTGCATTTCGATACCTACCTTTTGCAATAAGTCTTTGTAGAATATTGGGGCGGAGGCAATTCCTCGCCATTCAATCATACCTTTTGGGTTCAGAATTACTTTATCAGCTACGCTGGACAGGTAGTAAAGTCCCTGTGTGTATCCATCGCTATAAGCTACGATAAACTTTCCGCTTTCTTTGAAGTCGGTCAATGCATTGCGAATGGCTTGTAGAGAAGCATACGGAGAACCTAATGCAGAAGCTTGGATGTAGATTCCTTTGATGTTTTCATTCTCCTTTGCTTTTTTAATGGAAGTAAGGATATCATCGAGACCATAGACATTTGAATTGTCTCCTGTGAGCATGGAGAGTACACCTTCCAGGCTTTCCTGAGTACGTTCTACCAAGGTACCATTTAGGTCGAGCATCATTACTGAGTTTTTCTTCACCACTGTTTCTGTGTCAGATGATGAAACGATTCCGAAAATCACCATAATACCGATGAAAAACAGAACAATGCTTGACAGTATGATACCTGTTACTGTAGCAAGCGTAAATTTAAAGAAATCTTTCATTGTATTTATTGTTTTTTATGCCAGCTCTTTTTAAAGCTAACAAAGATAAATAATTGAGTTGATATTTATCCCATAAGTCGCATAGTTTTTTGTTTTGTCACAGATATAAAGGAAATTAATGTTGTTTTCGGGTGATTCTTCCGCTTTTAATTAATGTGATGTTGGTGCTATATAATTCAGTTCTCTCTCTATTTTTTTTATATTCTGTAAGTGATAAGTACTGATTCAAAATGAGTATACTCTATAAATACGAATTTATTAAAACGCAAATAAAGCGTAAATGATCGTAGATTTTCACGAATTAGATTGTTGTGTGATATTTGAAAACAATATTCTTTACAGAAAATCTGCGTTCATCCGCGTTTCAATAATACCCCGCCCAATAATCATTTATATTGTGATGTATTACTTATAGAAAAAAGAGGGACTATTCCTTTTACAGAATAACTCCCTCTTCCCACTCTTAAAGAAACTACTACTTATTTCTTCAGAAAAGATTCTTTCATTTTGGCAATGTCGTTCAGATAATCCTGCAAATCCTGTTCATGATCTTCCTCTTCAGCCAGAATATGCTTGGCGATATCACATGTAGTATAATCTTTACCATTGGTAAAGTTTGCAATTTCCTGATAGCGGAGGATAGCGCAGCGTTCAGAGGCTACATTCTGATTTAGTAAGCTGACTGAATCAAACTCGGTTGGTGTGTCATACTTGCATCTGGCCAATTCAAACCATTTTTTAGGATCAAGTACCGGAACACCTTCTAGTTCAATGATACGATTGGCTAGTAACTGTGCGTGCTGACGCTCTTCTTCGGCATGTTCTTCGAATTCACTTTGTACGCCGGTACGCATAGTACCTTCAACTACTAATGCACCTATCCAGTATTGATAGTATGCTAACCATTCTTCGGATAATGCAGCGTTCAGTTGATCAATTAAACTTTTTACATCGAGCTTTCCTTGCAGGATTTTCACACTTTCTTTAGCCATAATTTTAAAGTTTAGGTTATAAATATTAAGTTGCTTAAGTAACAGGGGCTAAAGAATTTTGTTTTCAGATGTATCTGATTTAACAATAACAAAAATACTTATTTGTTAAGTGGAAACTGCTTTATTCTCTTTTTGAAGCATTTCCATGTATTCACTTGGAGACATTTTTTCGATATTGGAGAAATAACGGTAAAAACTGGAACGTGAAGTGAATCCACTTTTAAACATTAACTCTTTGACTGTTAATTCTTTTTTTTCCATAGCTTGTTCTTTGAAATATTGTAACCGGTGAAAATTTATATAATCTCTGAATCCGGAAAAACCATCATAGTGCAGGGCTTTGTTAAGTCTGCTTTCATTGGTATTTAGACTTTTAAGTAAATCCTGTAAAGAATATTGTGGATTAATAAAAGGTCGGTCTTGTTTCATCAGCATTTGCAAATGATTACTAAGTTCAAGTACTATTGGGGATACTTCTATTTCTTTAATAGCTTCTATCTCTTCCGATTGTAGATTCTCTACTGGTAATGGAGGCAGCGAGAGTGGGTCTCCATTATATATATACAATATATTCAGATAAATAGTTGGTAAGATAACAAAATACCCGAATAGGTTAAAGCTAAGTCCGCTGGTTCCTAACATTAGCCAGATGTATCCGGACATTATTAGTCCAAAGCAAACCATATAAGTTGTCATACCCCTGCTTTGTTTTCGCCGGACTGGAAGCCACTGCCTTAAATAAGGAAAGAGAAAATTAATAGAAGGCGCTACAACACTTACTATGAATAGTATTAGTCGCATGGCAACATCCTGGCGGGTTATGTTTTGTTTGATATCAGCGAATGATTTGAGGATTGTATATTGTCCGTTAAATAACTCGTAGCAACATGCAATGCATATAATGAGTAAAATGGGAATACATAAATTAAGTATTCTCGTCAGATTCATCCATCCCGGTTTTAGTGAAGCGATGGGGAAGATTGAAAAGAGTTGAAAGAAGACGACAGTGCGTACGATATGCCATAACGACAGGTGGTTTAAAGGTACTTCCGTGAATAATGGCATTCTTTGGACATCTTTATTAAAAAGCCATATCCATTCCGTATTGTCATACAAAAGAAGAAGAGATAGGAAGATAGCCAACATACCCCATGATCGCTGAATGCTGTTGCCGGAAGAGCGTATAAAAACAATGATTCCTGCTACTAAGCCAATAGCATCAAGCAATAACTCAAAACACAACATGATTACACTGACCATCTTTACCTTTTAATTTTGTGGCAAAAGTAAGTCATTCGGGAATATAGCAAAGTGATCCTTCTTTAAAATGCGTCCCATTTAGGGGACTTTAGCTAAAATGGGACTATGCTTAACTTGGAAAGTTGTCCCACTTTGTCTGATACGCTGATATGGGAAGCTTTTTATTGGGACAGATTTCGCTATATGACTTTCAACGAATACCTTTGACGGCTAGTCACAATCAAGACAATTATTAAAATGTATATGATACGTTATCTAAAAAATATGGAAAGAGAAATTATCATCAGTAATAGTTCGAGTGAAATTGCTAAGATCACTCAGTTTATCGAGGAATTATCGTTATCATTACAGTTAAGTTCTTGTGTGACGATGAGTATAAATCTTGCTATTGAGGAAGCGATCATCAATATTATAAATCATGCTTATCCGACAAGTAGAAAAGGTGAAATAGTGCTTCGGGTTAAAGTCAGCTCGCAAGTTCTTACCTTTTTAATTATAGACGATGGTATTTCGTTTGATCCTATCCAGGCAGAAAGTCCGGATGTCACTATGTCTTTAGAGCAACGTCTCACCGAAGGATTACGATTTTGCCTTATTCGCCGTACGATGGATGAAGTTAGCTATCGTACAATTGGTACATTGAATCATTTAACATTGATGAAAAGGATTGATGTGCTTCCGAGGCAAGAGGCAACAATGAAAACAAATCTTTGTAAAATAGAAGACGTTACCGTGCTGGCTATAGAAGGCAGACTGGATACGATTAATGCCAATGATTTTAATGTTGTTATCCAGCCTTTGCTTGCAGATACTACTCCTAATATTATAATTAACTGTGAAGGTATGACATATATTAGTAGTTCCGGACTTCGAAGCTTTATAATATTACAAAAGAGCGTTTCTCTGCATAATGGATGTCTTGCGGTCGAGGCTGTTCAGCCCGAGATTCGTAAGATATTTGATATGACAGGGTGTTCTTCTCTTTTTACCATCCGTTGAATTTATCATACACAAATGAAACAAATCCATTTAGCAAGTGGTCTATTGTCATTATTGACATTTTTTGTTATTGAAGTAAATGCCCAATCTATAACTATTACTCCCAAATGGACTGCCCAAGCACAGTTTGCAGGGTATTATGTGGCAGAAAAGATGGGCTTTTATAAAGAAGAAGGGCTTGAGGTGCACATTCGCCATCCGTTTATTTCGGAAAGCTCTTTTTCTTTTTTAGATAAAGGTTTGGCGCAGGCGGTAGTAATGAACCTTTCGTATGCTCTTACGGAAAGAGCTATGGGAGGCGCACGCGTCGTGAATATAATGCAGACTTCACAGGAAAATAATTTAATGTTGGTAAGTCGTTCACCTTTGAAGGGTATTTCATCATTACAACATAAGAAAATAGCTGTTTGGAATCACTTGAGCCAGAAATTGCTTGATCAGATAGCTCGTTTTTACAACTTGCAAGTAGAATGGGTTCGTTTTAATAGTGGCGTTAATATTTTCCTTTCCGGAGCTGTTGATATTTGTTTGGTAGGAAGTTTTAATGAATATCCGCAACTGATTGAATGTGGAATGAAAATAGATTCTACCTGTACTTTGCGCTTTGCTGACTATGGATATAATTTGCCTGAAGATGGACTCTATATTACTGAAGAATTTTTATACCAACATCCGGAAGCTGTTCGTAAATTAGTACGTGCAAGTATTCGGGGGTGGATATGGGCTAATGAACACCGGGAAGAAACGCTTGATATCGTTATGGAGCAAGTTCATCGTTGTAATGTAGGTACAAACCGTTATCATCAGCGTAAGATGCTTGAAGAAGTACTCCGTTTACAAGTTGATAGGCGGACTGGTAAGCGCACTTATCATTTGAGTCGTGAAGGGTTCAACTGTGCTGTGAATCATCTGTTGCCCGAGGATGTGCAAAAGAGTAACCATATTAGTTATGAAGATTTTGTAAAATAAGCATGTTTTTATGAAATATATCTTTTGTAAATCTTTTGCGACTCAATTAAGCATCTATGTGCTTTCGTTTACGTTGGCTGTTTTTGTTGTTATAATACTCTTGTTCTATACCTACAGTCGTGATAAAATAATAGAGCATGCAGTAGATTATACTCATGGAGTGCTGAATAATATGTCTACGCAAATCAGTGCACAGTTGCTGACAGTGGAAACAACAATGAAACAATCAACCTGGATGCTGGAAGCGAATCTGAATAATCCCGACTCGTTGTACCGGATTGTTACTGCTGTAGTAAGGGAGAATGATCTTATTGTGGGGAGTGGTATTGCTTTTGTCCCTGATTATTATAAGAGAAAAGGGAAATACTTTATGCCCTATGCTTCCTTTCGAAACGGAAAAGATGGGGAAATTGTCTATCAGGTACTGGGTAGTCAGGATTATGATTATCCTTGTATGGATTGGTATCTGATCCCCAAACTACTTAAACAGAATTATTGGAGTGAACCTTACTATGATGCCGGGGGAGGAAATACTATTGTAGGTACTTACTCAATGCCGCTTTATGATGTAAATGGTGAAATATATGCCGTATTTATTGCTAATATATCTTTGTCGCAATTTACTGATATGGTAGGGAAGCTAAAGCCTTATGAATTTAGTCATACCTTTTTGCTTAGTCGCAATGGTGGCTTTCTGACGCATGTTGATCGTACGAAAATAATGAATGAGACTATTTTTTCTGAGGCTTTTGATACACAGAATTCCCAGTTGGAATATATCGGTCATGAAATGTTGGCCGGGCACTCCGGAACTGTGAGATTTTATGATAAAGGGAAGGATTCATATGCATTTTATACTACTATTGCCAATACAGGATGGTCGGTTTGTACAGTTTGTCCGGGATCTATCATTTTGCATGAGTTAGACTCTACTTTGTACCTTTTTATATGTGCCTCTTTGACAATCATGCTGGTTTTGTTTTTACTTATATATAGTATAATCCGTAGGTTGGTGCGGCCATTAGAGAAGTTTTCGGAATCGGCACGCGCCATTGCAACAGGTTGCTTTGATGTAATGCTTCCCGAAGTCAATTCGAATGATGAAATAAAAGATTTGCATGATTCTTTAGCTTATATGCAACATTCTTTGTCAACGTATGTATCGGAATTACAGCAAACAACTGCAATGAAAGAGCGTATTGAAAGTGAACTATCTATTGCTCATGAGATACAAATGAATATGATTCCGAAAGTATTTCCTCCTTATCCTAATCGTGATGATGTAGATATTCATGCAATTTTGCGTCCTGCACGTGAGGTAGGTGGTGATCTTTATGACTTTTTTATTGATAACGAACGACTCTTTTTTGTTATAGGAGATGTGTCGGGTAAAGGTGTTCCAGCTTCTTTATTCATGGCTATAACTCGTAGCTTATTTCGTACTTTGTCGCAACAGGTATTATCTCCGGCTGATATCGTAACAAAGATGAATAATTCGATCTCTGACAGTAATGAATCTAGTATGTTTGTTACTTTGATAGTTGGAATTCTTGATTTACGAACGGGTTGTTTAAAACTTTGTAATGCGGGGCATAATCCACCGATATTAATTCGATCTGGTAGCAATGTTTCGTTTTTAGATTTGAAAACTCATCTTTTTGTAGGTGTTATTAATGATTTTATATATACTGACGATGAAATCATTTTAGAAAAAGGGGATAAACTGTTCCTTTATACCGACGGTGTGACTGAGGCTGAGAATATCTTTAAAGAATTATATGGTGACGAAAGATTATTGAAAATTCTGTCTGCGAATACTCCTCGGTCAGATGCGCGTTCGACGGTAAATACCGTAGTCGGTTCGGTTGCGCAACATGTGCAGGAAGCCGAACCCAGTGATGATCTGACTATATTATTAATATGTTACAAACCTGAAATACTTGACCCAAAAGAATAGTACCATGGAAAAAGAATTAAGAATAACTAATGATTTAAAAGAAATCACTGTTTTGGTTGATTTTGTAAAAGACTTATGTGAAGAGTTAGCTCTGCCTATAGAGACGGAAATGAATATAAATCTGGCTTTGGAAGAAGCCGTTGTTAATGTGATTATGTATGCTTATCCGGTTCAAGAACCACATGATATTTTATTAAAAGTTAGTTCTGATGAAAATCAGCTTATTTTTTTATTAACGGATAGAGGATATTTTTTTGATCCTACCGTGGTGGCTGATGCTGATTTGACACTTTCGATTGAAGAACGTCCTATTGGTGGATTTGGTATTTTTCTCATCCGTCGTATTATGAATGAAGTTTCCTATCAACGTCTGG
This sequence comes from Bacteroides mucinivorans, assembly GCF_034654355.2. NCBI lineage: Bacteria > Pseudomonadati > Bacteroidota > Bacteroidia > Bacteroidales > Bacteroidaceae > Bacteroides > Bacteroides mucinivorans. Next base: position 1,206,820 of record NZ_CP178179.1, read on the forward strand.
ATGATGAGAATCAGTTGACTATGAAGAAATCTCTTTGAATTGTTTCTTTGTTTGAGGTCTTTCGTATACATTTAATTGGGGGGATATGGGCTTTGGCTTTTGTGCGTATTTTCCCATTTCTATTTTTTTTGTTATCATCAATCCTTACTTGTTTTTAATAAAATAAGTGTACATTTATTATTTTTTTTGTAATCTATTGCTATTCAGCGCGTTGCTATTTTTGTTTTTTCCTCTACGAGAAACGTCCCGTTTCTCTACGACGATCGTCCTGTTTCTCTACGATGAACGTCCTGTTTCTCTACGAGTCTCTCTTTTCTTGTTTCTAATATTTTACATTTCTTTTTTTTCTTTCTAATTCTTCCTTCTTCTTATGTCAGATTCTCTTTCTTTCCTCTTCCCTTTTTCTCCTTCTTTGTTTTTTTCCTCTCGCACGCGTATACGCATGCGCTTATATATTATAATGTGTCTTTGTTTTCCTTTGTTTTCCTTCCTTTCATTTTTATGTTTTACAACACCTTTGCAAATCAGCGTATTACAAAAAAGTTTCATATTTATTCCAAAATAATTCCTGATATGTTTTGTGTATATTGTAAAAAGATCTACTTTTGCATCCGCTTAGCAAGAGAGTCTAAGCCTTTTAAGATTGACATATTGAAAGCGCGGATTACCGGATAACGAATAAACAAAAAAACTTCTGAAAAGATTTGGTTTTAAAGTTTAAAAGTTCTTATCTTTGCAGTCCGATTCGCAAATGAAAAGGCGTTTTTTTCTTTGTAGGTTTTTTCTCCTTTCGCAAGAGAGCTGTTAGAGAATCCTCGGAAAAAAAACTAAAAAAAACTTTCCAAAACATTTGGTAGTTATAAAAAAGTCCTTTACCTTTGCACCCGCTTTTGAAACGAAGCGATTTTAAAAAGAAGCGTTCTTTGAAAAATTGATAAACAATACAAGTAGTACAAGTCCAAAACATTAAAATGTTTTGATAAATTAGAACCGTCAATACTTATATATAGGTATTTGAAATAAGGTCAATAAATAACGGTATCCTGAACAGAGCAACGACTTTACTATTGCCTTTTGGCTATTTCAATCGTAAATTGTCAATTGTCTGATAGTAAATCAAAATAACTTTTACAATGAAGAGTTTGATCCTGGCTCAGGATGAACGCTAGCTACAGGCTTAACACATGCAAGTCGAGGGGCATCAGGATGTAGCAATACATTGCTGGCGACCGGCGCACGGGTGAGTAACACGTATCCAACCTGCCTTTTACTCGGGGATAGGCTTTCGAAAGAAAGATTAATACCCGATGGCATAATATTTCCGCATGGGATTATTATTAAAGAATTTCGGTAAAAGATGGGGATGCGTTCCATTAGGCAGTTGGCGGGGTAACGGCCCACCAAACCTTCGATGGATAGGGGTTCTGAGAGGAAGGTCCCCCACATTGGAACTGAGACACGGTCCAAACTCCTACGGGAGGCAGCAGTGAGGAATATTGGTCAATGGGCGAGAGCCTGAACCAGCCAAGTAGCGTGAAGGATGACTGCCCTATGGGTTGTAAACTTCTTTTATATGGGAATAAAGTGAGCCACGTGTGGCTTTTTGTATGTACCTTATGAATAAGGATCGGCTAACTCCGTGCCAGCAGCCGCGGTAATACGGAGGATCCGAGCGTTATCCGGATTTATTGGGTTTAAAGGGAGCGTAGGTGGACATGTAAGTCAGTTGTGAAAGTTTGCGGCTCAACCGTAAAATTGCAGTTGATACTGTGTGTCTTGAGTACAGTAGAGGTGGGCGGAATTCGTGGTGTAGCGGTGAAATGCTTAGATATCACGAAGAACTCCGATTGCGAAGGCAGCTCACTGGACTGTTAACTGACACTGAGGCTCGAAAGTGTGGGTATCAAACAGGATTAGATACCCTGGTAGTCCACACAGTAAACGATGAATACTCGCTGTTTGCGATATACAGCAAGCGGCCAAGCGAAAGCATTAAGTATTCCACCTGGGGAGTACGCCGGCAACGGTGAAACTCAAAGGAATTGACGGGGGCCCGCACAAGCGGAGGAACATGTGGTTTAATTCGATGATACGCGAGGAACCTTACCCGGGCTTAAATTGCATTTGAATAATTTGGAAACAGATTAGCCGCAAGGCAAATGTGAAGGTGCTGCATGGTTGTCGTCAGCTCGTGCCGTGAGGTGTCGGCTTAAGTGCCATAACGAGCGCAACCCTTATCTTTAGTTACTAACAGGTCATGCTGAGGACTCTAGAGAGACTGCCGTCGTAAGATGTGAGGAAGGTGGGGATGACGTCAAATCAGCACGGCCCTTACGTCCGGGGCTACACACGTGTTACAATGGGGGGTACAGAAGGCAGCTACACGGCGACGTGATGCTAATCCCAAAAGCCTCTCTCAGTTCGGATCGAAGTCTGCAACCCGACTTCGTGAAGCTGGATTCGCTAGTAATCGCGCATCAGCCACGGCGCGGTGAATACGTTCCCGGGCCTTGTACACACCGCCCGTCAAGCCATGGGAGCCGGGGGTACCTGAAGTACGTAACCGCAAGGAGCGTCCTAGGGTAAAACTGGTGACTGGGGCTAAGTCGTAACAAGGTAGCCGTACCGGAAGGTGCGGCTGGAACACCTCCTTTCTGGAGTGATGCCGTAATCATGACTTTATGGTTCTAATAGTACTACTGGTACTTGTTTATTTATAGAATATAGATCAACCATCTATAGAAGTATAGATAGAGATAAACAAGAGAAAACAGAAGCCGGGTCTAATAATAGGCTCAGTTTGAACTAGTCCTATAGCTCAGTTGGTTAGAGCGCTACACTGATAATGTAGAGGTCGGCAGTTCAACTCTGCCTGGGACTACTTCTCGAATTGAAAATGGAAAGTTGAAAGTTGAAAATGATAAATCGTCTTGATTTAGTTCTTCTCGCTTCTTTCTTCTCAATTCTTCGAAGGGGGATTAGCTCAGCTGGCTAGAGCATCTGCCTTGCACGCAGAGGGTCAACGGTTCGAATCCGTTATTCTCCACTCCGATCTTGATTAGTGGTTTGTAATTTCAATTGTAAATTGTAAATCGTCCAATCGTAAATGATCACACGATCTTTGACATGTTGTACATAAAAAAAGTAAATTTAGTAAAGAGCTAAAAGTATATATCGAACCGTACGCTGTTGTTTTGACAGTATAAGGCAAGAGAAAGAAAGTAAGAAAGGGCGCATGGCGGATGCCTTGGCTCTCGGAGGCGATGAAGGACGTGATAAGCTGCGATAAGCTACGGGTAGGTGCAAATGACCTTTGATCCGTGGATTTCCGAATGGGACAACCCAATTGGTTGAAGACCGATTATACTGCACTGCAGTAGGCTAACGCAGGGAACTGAAACATCTTAGTACCTGCAGGAAAAGAAAATAAAAAATGATTCCCCTAGTAGTGGCGAGCGAACGGGGAATAGCCCAAACCAATTATGTTACGGCATAATTGGGGTTGTAGGACCACGTTGTGGGACGAAAGTTGGTGAGTGGAATGATCTGGAAAGTTCAGTCATAGACGGTGATAACCCGGTACACGAAGCCATCTGAACCCTAGTGGTATCCTGAGTAGCGCGGAGCACGAGGAATTCTGCGTGAATCTGCCGGGACCATCCGGTAAGGCTAAATACTCCCGAGAGACCGATAGCGAACCAGTACTGTGAAGGAAAGGTGAAAAGCACTTCGAATAGAAGAGTGAAATAGTCCCTGAAACCGTGCGCCTACAAGCGGTCGGAGCAGCTTTAGCTGTGACGGCGTGCCTTTTGCATAATGAACCTACGAGTTACTTTTTCCGGCAAGGTTAAGCGTCTCAAGACGTGCAGCCGAAGCGAAAGCGAGTCTGAATAGGGCGCCATAGTCGGAAGGAGTAGACGCGAAACCAAGTGATCTACCCTTGGGCAGGTTGAAGGTTAGGTAACACTAACTGGAGGACCGAACCGATAAGCGTTGAAAAGCTTCCGGATGACCTGAGGGTGGGGGTGAAAGGCTAATCAAACTTGGAGATAGCTCGTACTCCCCGAAATGCATTTAGGTGCAGCCTTGTGAGTTACTAATGTGAGGTAGAGCGACTGATAAGATGCGAGGGCTTCACCGCCTATCAAGTCTTGATAAACTCCGAATGCGCATTAGTTCTATCACAGGAGTGAGGGCATGGGTGCTAAGGTCCATGTCCGAGAGGAGAAGAATCCAGACCATCAGCTAAGGTCCCCAAATAAACACTAAGTTGAACTAACGAAGTCAGATTGCTAAGACAGCTAGGATGTTGGCTTGGAAGCAGCCATTCATTTAAAGAGTGCGTAACAGCTCACTAGTCGAGGAGTTTGGCGTGGATAATAATCGGGCATTAAGTGTTTTACCGAAGCTATGGGATCAGTAATGATCGGTAGGGGAGCATTCCACTCTGCGTTGAAGGTGTACCGTCAGGTATGCTGGAGCGTGTGGAAAAGCAAATGTAGGTATAAGTAACGATAAAGGGGGTGAGAAACCCCCTCGCCGAAAGACTAAGGTTTCCTGATCAACGCTAATCGGATCAGGGTTAGTCGGGTCCTAAGGCTCAGCCGAACGGTGATGCCGATGGCAGAACAGGTTAATATTCCTGTACTACCTTTAAGAGTGACGTGGAGACGGAGGCGTGACAGCGCCGCGAACTGACGGAATAGTTCGTTGAAGGGTGTAGATGTTGATTGTGGCAGGCAAATCCACCGCAAGAGTCGAACCTGATAGTATGGAGCGTTCTTCTGAACAATCCAATAGTGCGTGTAAACATACTCCCAAGAAAATCCGCTAAACTTAATCTTAAAGGTACCCGTACCGTAAACGGACACACGTAGTCGGGTTGAATATACTAAGGCGCTTGAGTGAATCACGGTTAAGGAACTAGGCAAATTGACCCTGTAACTTCGGGATAAAGGGTCCCCGTCAGTGATGGCGGGGCGCAGAGAATAGGTCCAGGCAACTGTTTAACAAAAACACAGGGCTGTGCAAAATTGAAAGATCACGTATACAGCCTGACACCTGCCCGGTGCTGGAAGGTTAAGAGGAGATGTCATCGCAAGAGAAGCATTGAATTGAAGCCCCAGTAAACGGCGGCCGTAACTATAACGGTCCTAAGGTAGCGAAATTCCTTGTCGGGTAAGTTCCGACCTGCACGAATGGTGTAATGATCTGGACACTGTCTCAACCGTGAGCTCAGTGAAATTGTAGTATCGGTGAAGATGCCGATTACCCGCGATGGGACGAAAAGACCCCGTGAACCTTTACTATAGCTTAACATTGAATTTGGGTAATTGATGTGTAGGATAGGCCGGAGACTTTGAAGCAGGCACGCCAGTGTTTGTGGAGTCGCTGTTGAAATACGGCCCTTTGATTATTTGAGTTCTAACTCGCTAATGCGAGGACACTGTTTGGTGGGTAGTTTGACTGGGGTGGTCGCCTCCAAAAGTGTAACGGAGGCTTCTAAAGGTGCCCTCACGCCGATTGGTAACCGGCGGCAGAGTGTAATGGCATAAGGGCGCTTGACTGGGAGACTTACAAGTCGATCAGGTAGGAAACTAGAGCATAGTGATCCGGTGTTTCCGTATGGAAGGGACATCGCTCAAAGGATAAAAGGTACTCCGGGGATAACAGGCTGATCCCTCCCAAGAGCTCATATCGACGGAGGGGTTTGGCACCTCGATGTCGGCTCGTCACATCCTGGGGCTGGAGAAGGTCCCAAGGGTTGGGCTGTTCGCCCATTAAAGTGGCACGCGAGCTGGGTTCAGAACGTCGTGAGACAGTTCGGTCTCTATCTATCGTGGGCGTATGAAATTTGCGTGGCTCTGACACTAGTACGAGAGGACCGTGTTGGACTGACCGCTGGTTTACCAGTTGTGCCGCCAGGTGCATTGCTGGGTATCTAAGTCGGGATTGGATAAGTGCTGAAAGCATCTAAGTACGAAGCCAGCCACAAGATTAGATTTCTTAGGGTCGTCAAAGACGATGACGTTGATAGGAGGCAGGTGTAAAGGTAGTAATATCATAGCCGAGCCTTACTAATTGCCCGTTGTCTTTTTTTTTCTTGCCTGTCTGTATGGTTTATATATACGTTTAGTTCGTTTAGTACTGAATTACTTTTTGTACACATGTCTACCTTCTTTAGGTGACTATAGCATCAGGGTTCCACCTCTTCCCATTCCGAACAGAGAAGTTAAGCCTGATCACGCCGATGGTACTGCGTAACAGTGGGAGAGTAGGTAGTCGCCGTTTTTTGAATCCCCTTGTATCTTACGACCGATTGAGTGGTTGTGGTGGATGCAGGGGGATTTTTTTTTGTTTTACCAGAGAGTTTTAATCTTTATTGGAACGCGTATTAGCGCAGATTTTCGCAAAAATACGAATGTAAATCGCTGTGTGTCATCTGTGTCCCCTGTGAAACTCTGTGCCACTCTGTGGGGAGCCAAAGTAAACACCGCCTGGAGAAAACTACCCGTGCGGGAAGCACTATATTCTGTTATCGGCTCCCCACATCAGTTTAGATCGTAAGGTGTCGAAAAAGATATGGTCGTAGCGTTTTACTACTTTGATAGCGTAAGGAGCTTTTCGGATTGTTAGTCGTGTTGTTTCTTTACATGTTTCGCTTCGTCCGTCTATGGCTACGAGGAAATTGTGGCTACGACTTTCCACATCAAGGGTTAACTCCCAATCATCACAAATAACAATTGGACGTACGTTAAGACTGTGTGGAGCTACAGGAGTAATGGCTATTGTTTTGGAATGCGGTACAATGATAGGCCCCCCTACGCTGAGTGAGTAGGCCGTAGAACCTGTAGGTGTTGAAATTATTAATCCATCTGCCTGATACGTAGTGAGGAAAGCTCCGTTTATCGCTGTTCGTATGCTGATCATTGATGAGCTATCGCGTTTTAATATTGCAATTTCATTAAGTGCAAATGGAGAACATTGTAGGTGTTTATCATCGCATATCAGTTGAAGTACACTACGTTCTTCTACGCTATACTGCCCTGTGTATATTTCATTAAAGGTTTTTTCTATTTCTGCCGGAGATATATCAGCAAGAAATCCCAAACGTCCGGTATTGATTCCCAAAATCGGAATATTCTTGTCACCAACTCTGCTGGCTGCTTTCAGAAAAGTTCCGTCACCACCAATGCTGATAACCATATCGGCTGAAAAGTTATTGCCATCAAACAATCCGGCAGGATGGATGTTTAATTTCATATCCGATACCAGAAAATGATAGAATTCTCTACACAGGAATATTTCAGCTCCGTGTTCTTCCAGAATACGGAACAATGTTTCTGCGTGTGATGATTTTTTAGCCTGATACGTATTTCCGAAGATAGCAAATTTCATATGTAACATCATTAGTTAGGATGCAAATTTGGCATTTTTTTTCGGGATTGCTGTTATGGTGTTACTAATATTTGTATTTTTGCAGCAAACAATCCATGTAATGATGACTAGATTAAGTGTGAATATAAATAAGGTGGCTACCCTGAGGAATGCTCGTGGTGGAGATGTACCTAATGTGGTAAAGGTAGCACTGGACTGTGAGGCTTTTGGAGCGGACGGAATAACTGTTCATCCCCGACCTGATGAACGACATATCCGTATGGCTGATGTATATGATTTACGTCCGCTATTACGAACAGAGTTTAATATTGAAGGTTATCCTTCTCCTGAGTTCATTGATCTTGTGTTGAAGGTAAAGCCTCATCAGGTAACTTTGGTTCCTGACTCTCCTTCTCAGATTACTTCCAATTCCGGTTGGGATACAAAGGTTAACTTTGATTTTCTGGCAGAGGTGCTTGATGCGTTTAATACTGCCGGGATTCGTACTTCTGTATTTGTATCCGCTGATGCGGAGATGATTGAATATGCAGCCAAGGCTGGTGCTGATAGGGTAGAACTCTATACAGAACCTTATGCTACTGCTTTTTCTAAAGATCCGGAGGCTGCTGTTGCTCCTTTTGTTGAAGCTGCTAAGGTGGCACGTAAACTGGGAATTGGGCTAAATGCCGGACATGATCTTAGTTTGGTGAATTTGAATTTCTTTTATAAAAACATTCCCTGGCTGGACGAAGTTTCTATTGGACATGCATTGATAAGTGATGCGCTCTATCTGGGACTCGAACGTACTATCCAGGAATATAAAAATTGTCTTCGCTAATGAATGCACTTCTGTTATTGGCCCAAGGGGCTGCAAGTATGGCTGATTCTCTGGCAACAGCCAATCCGGTACTTACTCCTGTAGATGCTCCGGCAGAGATGAATATGCTTGATATGGCTGTGAAAGGTGGCTGGATTATGATTGTACTGGCTGTACTTTCAGTAGGATGTTTCTATATCCTGTTTGAACGTATGTATGCTATTCGAAAAGCGAACAAGGAAGATCCGATGTTTATGGATAAAATAAAAGATTATATTCATAGCGGAGAAATTAAGTCAGCCATAAATTATTGCCGTACTGTAAATACTCCTTCTGCCCGTATGATTGAGAAAGGTATAAGTCGTCTGGGTCGGCCGGTAAATGATGTACAGGCAGCTATAGAGAATGTAGGAAATATCGAAGTGGCTAAACTGGAAAAAGGATTACCTGTAATGGCTACAATTGCAGGTGGTGCTCCGATGTTGGGTTTTTTGGGTACGGTAACCGGTATGGTACGTGCTTTCTATAATATGGCTAATGCGGGTAGCGGGAATATTGATATAACATTGCTCTCTGGAGGAATTTATGAAGCAATGATAACTACAGTGGGTGGTTTGATTGTTGGTATTATTGCTATGTTTGCTTACAATTACCTTGTGATGCTGGTAGATCGTGTGGTAAACAAGATGGAATCAAAGACTATGGCTTTCATGGACTTACTCAATGAACCTGCTCAGAAATAATTATTAATATGGCATTAAAACGAAGAGCTAAAATATCTCCTAACTTTAGTATGGCATCCATGACAGATGTTATATTTTTGTTGTTGATCTTTTTTATGATTACTTCTACTGTAGTATCTCCGAACGCTATTAAAGTGTTGCTCCCGCAAGGAAAACAGCAGACTTCAGCGAAGCCTCTGACACGGGTGATTATCGATAAGGATCTGAATTTTTATGCGGCTTTCGGTAGTGAGAAGGAACATTCTTTAACGTTGGACGAACTGACTCCTTTTCTGCAAAGTTGTGCTGAGAGAGAACCGGAAATGTATGTAGCGCTTTATGCAGACGAAACAGTGCCTTACCGTGAGATTGTGAAAGTACTGAATATAGCGAATGAGAATCATTTTAAAATGGTGCTGGCTACACGCCCGCCCGAAACAAATAAATGATGGACGGAAAGAAAAAGGGTGAATACATAGGAATGTTGGGTGCATTGTTGGTGCATGTAGCTATTATTGCTCTTTTGATTCTGGTGAGTTTCACTCTCCCCAATAATCAGGATGAAGGCGGTGTACCCGTAATGATGGGAGATGTAGATGCTTCGTTAGGGAATTATGATCCTTCCACAATGGTAGATGTAGATATTCTTCCTCCGGAGGACGTACCAGAAGTGGTAGAGCCACAGGAAACTGTGGAGCAGGAGATGATAACGCAAACAGAAGAGGAGACGGTTGTCATAAAGCCTAAAGCTGAGCCTAAAAAGGAAAAGCCTGAAGTGGTGAAGAAGCCTGAGAAGACTGCTGCAGAGAAAGCAGCAGAAGCAAAAAAACTTGCTGAAGAAAAAGCGGAACGGGAACGGAAAGCTGCTGCCGAAGCTGCAGCAAAACGGGTATCGGGAGCTTTTGGTAAAGGTGCTCAGATGGATGGAAGTAAAGGGACAGCCAGCAGCGGTACAGGTGTAGAAGGCAGTAAAGATGGTAATTCGCCGTCCGGAGCTAAAACCGGTACAGGTGGTTATGGTACATTTGATCTTGGTGGACGTTCTATAGGAGAGGGAGGTTTACCTCGTCCTGTGTACAATGTTCAGGAAGAAGGTCGTGTAGTAGTTTCTATTACTGTGAATCCGGCAGGACATGTGATTGCTACCAGTATCAATCGTCAGACGAACACAGTAAACACTGCATTACGCAAAGCGGCGGAAGACGCTGCAAGAAGAGCTCGCTTTAATGCTGTGGAGGGTGTGAATAACCAGACAGGTACTATAACGTATTACTTTAATTTGAGATAAATAATTAACCAATTAACGCGCCAGCCAATTGGTGGATAACTGATTGGTGTTGGCATATTATTTAGAGTATGGGAACTGTATATGCTTTTTTCGCAGACGGGTTTGAAGAGATTGAAGCCTTCACCGCTATTGACACGCTAAGACGTGCCGGATTGAATGTAGAAATTGTATCTGTGACTCCAGATGAGATCGTTGTTGGTGCACATGATATTTCGGTACTTTGCGATGTTAACTTCGTGAACTGTGACTTTTTTGATGCTGATCTGTTATTGTTACCTGGCGGTATGCCCGGTGCGGCTACTCTTGACAAGCATGAGGGGTTGCGCAAACTGATTCTGAACTTTGCAGAGAAGAACAAACCGATTGCAGCTATTTGTGCAGCACCTATGGTACTTGGTAAACTCGGCCTGTTGAAAGGGCGCAAGGCGACCTGCTATCCTAGCTTTGAGCAATATCTTGACGGAGCTGAATGTGTTAATGAACCGGTTGTAGTAGATGGCAACATTATTACAGGTATGGGACCGGGTGCTGCTATGGACTTTGCATTGGCTATTGTAGAAAAACTCGAAGGTAAAGAGAAAGTAGAAGAGTTGGTAGAGGCAATGTGTGTAAGACGCTGATGCTATGACTCATACTGTCTTGATTGTTGCCGGTGGTAAGGGATTACGTATGGGGAGTGATCTTCCCAAACAATTTCTTCCTATTGGCGGAAAACCTGTGTTAATGCATACCATTGAAGCTTTTCACCGTTTTGACGGAACGATGAAAATCATTCTTGTATTGCCCAAAGAGCAGCAAACTTACTGGCAGGAACTCTGTGCAAAACATTCATTTGTTATTGAACATATTGTTGCTGACGGAGGTGAGACCCGTTTTCATTCTGTGAAGAATGGTCTGGGCTGTGTCAACTCCGGATTGGTGGGAGTACATGATGGAGTACGTCCGTTCGTTTCTCCGGAAGTTATAAAACGTTGCTATGAACTGGCTGCCATAAAAAAAGCAGTAATACCAGTAATTGATGTGGTAGAGACAGTGCGTCATATAACAGAAACAGGTAGTGAGACGGTAAACCGTAATGATTATAAATTAGTTCAGACTCCGCAGGTATTTGATGCAGAACTTTTGAAACAAGCTTATGCACAGGAGTATACTCCTTTTTTTACCGATGATGCTTCCGTTGTGGAGGCAATGGGAGTTCCTGTTTGTCTGGCAGAAGGGAATCGGGAAAATATAAAAATTACCACTCCCTTTGATTTGAAAATAAGTAGTGCTTTGGTGAATGTTTGATTTAGCTACACGTGACATAAAATATATATCCGGCGTAGGGCCACAGAAGGCGGGTGTACTCAACAAAGAGTTGGAGATATATTCCGTGCACGATCTTATTTACTATTTTCCTTATAAATATGTTGACCGTAGTCGTATCTATTATATTCATGAGATAGATGGAAATATGCCCTATATTCAATTGAAAGGGCAGATACTGGGCTTTGAAACCTTTGGTGAAGGGCGTCAGCGCAGATTAGTGGCGCATTTCTCTGATGGAACAGGGGTAGTAGATCTGGTGTGGTTTCAAGGAATCAAATTTATTATAGGTAAATATAAAGTTCACGAAGAATATATTGTATTTGGCAAGCCGACAGTTTTTGGCGGGCGCATCAATGTAGCGCATCCCGATATGGATAAGCCATCCGAATTAAAGCTTACTGCTACCGGATTGCAGCCTTATTATAATACAACGGAGAAGATGAAGCGTAGCTTCCTCAATTCTCATGCAATAGCCAAGATGATGGCGGTTGTGCTTCAGCAAATACAGGAGCCGCTTCCTGAAACTTTATCTCCTAAAATACTTACTGATCATCATTTGATGCCGTTGACAGAGGCTTTGCGTAATATTCATTTTCCTGTCAATCCGGAACTTCTGCGTAAGGCACAGTATCGTTTGAAGTTTGAAGAGCTTTTTTATGTACAACTCAATATTCTACGTTATGCCAAAGATCGCCAGCGGAGATACCGGGGATATGTTTTTGAAGTTGTCGGCGAAGTATTCAATACGTTTTATTCCCGTAACCTTCCTTTTGAACTTACCGGCGCACAGAAACGTGTGTTGAAAGAAATTCGTCAGGATGTTGGGTCCGGGCGGCAAATGAATCGTCTGCTACAGGGTGATGTGGGAAGTGGAAAGACACTGGTGGCGTTGATGAGTATGTTGATGGCGCTTGATAATGGTTATCAGGCATGTATGATGGCTCCTACGGAAATACTTGCCAATCAGCATTATGAGACGATAAAGGAGCTCCTTTTTGGTATGGATATTCGTGTGGAGTTACTGACTGGCTCGGTGAAAGGTAAAAAGCGGGAGGCTATTCTTTCCGGTTTGCTCACAGGAGACGTTAATATACTAATCGGTACTCACGCCGTTATTGAGGATACTGTCAATTTCTCATCTCTTGGTTTTGTGGTTATCGATGAGCAACATCGTTTCGGTGTAGCACAACGTGCCCGTTTGTGGAGTAAAAATGTACAGCCTCCTCATGTACTTGTGATGACGGCTACCCCGATTCCCCGTACGTTGGCAATGACCTTGTATGGAGATCTTGATGTTTCCATTATTGATGAACTGCCTCCTGGCAGGAAGCCTATTTCTACTGTTCATCAGTTTGATAACAGACGGGAAAGCCTTTATCGGTCTGTTCATAAACAGATTGCCGAAGGACGTCAGATTTATATTGTTTATCCACTTATAAAAGAGAGTGAAAAGATTGATTTGAAGAATCTGGAAGAAGGTTATCTGCAGATTTGTGAAGAGTTTCCTGAATGTAAAGTCTGTAAAGTTCACGGGAAAATGAAACCTGTCGAGAAGGACGGACAGATGCAGCTTTTTGTGTCGGGAGAAGCACAGATAATGGTGGCCACTACTGTTATTGAAGTGGGAGTAAATGTACCCAATGCTTCTGTTATGATTATTGAGAATGCTGAGCGTTTCGGATTATCACAACTCCATCAGCTTCGTGGTCGTGTGGGGCGTGGGGCCGAACAGTCTTATTGTATTCTGGTGACAAATTATAAACTTACTGAAGAAACCCGCAAACGACTTGAAATCATGGTACGTACTAATGACGGTTTTGAAATAGCGGAGGCTGATTTGAAATTGCGTGGTCCGGGAGATTTGGAGGGTACCCAGCAAAGTGGTATTGCTTTTGATTTGAAGATAGCCGATATTGCCCGGGATGGTCAGCTGCTACAGTATGTCCGTAATGTTGCACAAGAAATTGTTGATACTGATCCGGAAGCTCGTAATCCGGAAAATGAGGTATTGTGGCAACAGCTTAAAGCACTTCGTAAGACGAACGTTAACTGGGCTTCTATAAGTTGAAAAAACGGTTAAACATACAGCTTATTTGCAAAATATGCTGCAAAACATATTTCTTATTATATCTCCTATTTATAGGACTTTAGAACCTATTTTCCTTACTATTTGCTTTTCTGACTATGAAAAAAAGTTAAGGAAGCACCTTGTTTTTCGTCGGGAAATACTATCTTTGGAAGAATTTTATAATAAATGTGCCATTTAACACTTTGAAGGAAGTCATCTTATGATTGAAAAAACGTTAGTTATCTTGAAACCATGTACCGTTCAGCGGGCGTTAATCGGTGAAATACTTCATCGTTTTGAACGTAAAGGTTTACGTTTGGCTGGTATGAAGATGATGAAGTTGACAGACGAAGTATTAAGTGAACATTATGCCCACCTGAGTGCAAAGCCTTTCTTTCAGCGTGTGAAAGATTCTATGATGACAGCTCCTGTTGTCGTTTGTTGCTTCGAGGGGGTGGACGCAATTCAAACTGTCCGTACGTTGGCTGGTCCTACTAACGGGCGTCTGGCAGCACCGGGAACTATTCGTGGAGATTACAGTATGAGCTTTCAAGAAAATATAGTTCATGCTTCTGATTCACCTGAGACCGCGGCAGCCGAATTAACCAGATTCTTTAAACCAGAAGAGATATTCGATTACAAACAGGTGACGTTTGACTATCTGTATGCAAATGACGAATATTAATTGAATTGACGAAAACGAATGAATTTCAATTGTATTAAAACCGTAATGATTGCCGCAGTGGCTATGGTCAGCCTGAACTCTTTTTCTCAGGACTTGATCGCCCGACAGGCCCCAATTGACAAGAAATTAAAAACAGTAGATTCTTTGGCATTGCAAAAGCAGATTCGTGCCGAACAAGCTGAATATCCCGCATTAAGTCTTTATCCGAACTGGAGTAATCAGTATGTACATGCTTACGGAAAGGATGTTATCATTCCCGAAACTTACACCATTGACCTGACTGGTTTCCATATGCCTACTCCAAGTACACGTATTACTTCACCTTTCGGTCCTCGTTGGAGAAGAATGCATAATGGACTTGACCTTAAAGTGAATATTGGTGATACAATCGTAGCTGCTTTTGACGGAAAAGTACGTATTGTTAAATACGAACGTCGTGGATATGGTAAATATGTAGTTATTCGTCATGATAATGGGTTAGAGACTGTGTATGGACATTTGTCCAAGCAATTGGTTGAAGAGAATCAATTGGTAAAAGCCGGCGAGGTGATTGGGCTGGGTGGTAATACCGGACGTTCTACCGGTTCACATCTTCATTTTGAAACCCGTTTCCTGGGTATTGCTATTAATCCGATTTATATGTTTGACTTCCCGAAACAGGATATCGTAGCAGATACATATACATTCAGAAGGTCTAAAGGTGGTGCAAGTAGCAAAACTGGTGCTCATGATGCTCAGCTGGCAAGTGACGGAGCCATCAGATATCATAAGGTAAAGAGTGGAGATACTTTGTCTCGTATTGCAAAATTGCGTGGCGTTTCTATTAGTACACTTTGTAAGTTAAATCGTATTACTACTAAGACGATTCTGCGTCCAGGACAAGTTTTACGCTGTTCATAAGAGAAATAGATTTATTTATAGTGCAAGTAGCCGGACAATGTATGATTGCCCGGCTATTTTTTTCTTTTTTCTTCGATTATTGTTACCTTTGCGCTCTATTTGTAAGGAAATGAAAGATACCAAGCAACAATTTGAGCATGTCACCGCTTTGTGCCGTGACCTATTTTCCAAGAAGCTGCACGATTACGGTCCTGCGTGGCGCATTCTACGTCCGGCTTCTGTTACTGACCAGATTTTCATTAAGGCCAACCGGATTCGTAGTATTGAAACAAAAGGCGTGTCGTTAATTGACGAAGGCATTCGTTCAGAGTTCATTGCGATTGTCAATTATGGTATTATCGGATTGATACAGTTAGAACTTGGTTATGCCGATTCTGCTGATATCAGTAATGAGGAAGCAATGGTTCTTTATGATAAATATGCAAAGGAAGCTTTGGAACTAATGCTTGCTAAAAATCATGATTACGATGAAGCGTGGCGAAGTATGCGTGTCAGCTCCTATACCGATTTGATTCTAATGAAGATTTATCGTACCAAGCAGATTGAGAGTTTGTCAGGTAACACATTGGTGTCTGAGGGGATTGATGCAAACTATATGGATATGATTAATTATTCCGTTTTTGGTTTAATTAAAATAGAATTTGAAGACTAAGAATTTACATATCATTCAAAAGGCGTGGACGAATGCCTGTCGCTTCTTGTTGGCAGCAGCGTTTATATTCTCCGGATTTGTGAAAGCTGTTGATCCGCTGGGATCACAGTATAAGATACAAGACTATCTGGAAGCTTTTGGCATGATATCGTGGTTTCCTTCTTTCTTCCCTTTGTTGGCAGCAGTTATCTTGTCAGCTGTAGAGTTTTCGGTAGGGGTTTGCATGTTTTTTGGTATACGGAAAACAACGACCACAATTCTTGCTTTGCTCATCATGCTGTTCATGACTCCGCTGACTCTTTATCTGGCATTGAAAAATCCGGTTTCGGACTGTGGCTGTTTTGGTGATGCATGGGTATTGACTAACTGGGAAACTTTCAGCAAGAATATTGTGTTGCTGATTGCAGCTTATTCTACATTCCGGTGGAAGAAACAGATTATACGTTTCATTTCGGCAAAGACAGAGTGGCTGGTGTCGCTGTATACTGTATTATTTGTGTTTGCTCTTTCATTTTATTGTCTCGCACATTTGCCTATTCTGGACTTTCGTCCCTATAGGATAGGAAATAATATTCCTGCAGGGATGGAAATACCGGACGGAGCAAAGCCAAATGTTTATGAAACTACTTTTGTTCTGGAAAAGAATGGTGAGAAGAAGGAGTTTGCACTTGAGAATTACCCGGATAGTACCTGGACGTTTGTAGATACACGTACGGTTCTGAAAGAGAAGGGATATGAACCATCTATTCACGATTTCTCATTATTGGAACAGAGTACGGGTGAGGATATCACTGATAAGGTGCTGACTGATATCGGTTATACTTTTTTGTTGGTGGCGCACCGGATAGAAGAGGCGGATGATAGTAATATAGACCTTATTAATGAGATATATGATTATTCGGTTGAAAATGGTTACGGCTTTTATTGCCTGACTTCTTCACCGGAAGAAGAGATAGAACTTTGGCGTGATAAGACCGGTGCAGAGTATCCGTTCTGCCTGGTGGATGATATCACCCTGAAAACAATCATTCGTTCCAATCCGGGGCTGGTACTGATAAAGAATGGTACAATTCTGAATAAGTGGAATGATGCCGATTTACCGGATGAATATGCGTTGACCGATAAGTTGGAAAAACTGGAAGTGGGTAAGCTGAAGAAGGTAAGTGATGTGCATACTATCGGATATGTATTTCTGTGGTTTGCTATACCGTTGCTACTTGTGTTAGGACTGGATATTCTGGTTGTAAAACGTAGAGAAAAGAAAGGAGAAGCGCTGAGAAAAAGAAATGCCGAATTGTTAAAGGTGCTTCCCGCACGGGGAGGTTCGACAGGCGATGATGGTGCTGATCATGCTGAGGAGAATAATTTGATAAATCAGAATCTGGTTGATAAAACTGATGAAACGGGGTATTCAGATAAACCGGGTCACTCTGGCTAACTTCAATCGTCTAATTGTAAATTGTTTAATCGTAAATATATTAACCCTTTTAATAAAAAAACAAAATGAGAAAGAACATTGTTGCAGGAAACTGGAAAATGAACAAAACCCTCCAGGAGGGTATTGCTCTTGCAAAAGAATTGAATGAAGCATTAACAGTTGATAAACCTAATTGTGATGTAGTAATTTGCACTCCGTTTATTCACCTTGCTTCTGTTACTCCTATTGTAGATGCTGCTATTATCGGTGTAGGTGCAGAAAACTGTGCAGACAAGGTTGAAGGTGCTTATACAGGTGAAGTTTCAGCTGCTATGGTTGCTTCTACAGGTGCAAAGTATGTAATCTTAGGTCACTCAGAACGCCGTGCTTACTATGGTGAAACTGTTGAAATCTTGAAAGAGAAAGTGAAATTGGCTTTGGCTAACGGTCTGACTCCGATCTTCTGTATTGGTGAAGTGTTGGAAGAACGTGAGGCGGACAAACAAAATGAAGTAGTTGCTGCTCAGTTGGCTTCTGTATTTGATCTGTCTGCAGAAGATTTTGCTAAGATCGTCCTGGCGTATGAGCCGGTTTGGGCTATCGGTACAGGTAAAACTGCTACTCCTGCTCAGGCACAGGAAATTCATGCATTTATCCGTTCGGTTGTTGCTGAGAAATATGGTAAAGAGATCGCTGATAATACTTCCATTCTGTACGGTGGTAGTTGTAAGCCTTCTAATGCTAAAGAATTATTCTCTAATCCGGATGTTGACGGTGGATTGATCGGTGGTGCTGCTTTGAAAGTTGCTGACTTCAAGGGTATCATTGACGCATTCAAATAAGAATAAAGAGCTATGGGGAGGGGTGTAGAGTTATAAGGTTATAAAGTTATAGAGTGGTGTATGCTTCGGACTTTAAGTTGATAATGACTTATTATGGTTTTCTATAACTTAATAATCTTACCACTCTATACCCCCTTATAATTCCTGTAACTTCTATAGCTTTATAACCCTATAACTCTATGGCTTTATAACTCATAACTTCCTTTATTACTTGCTTTTATGAGAAAACTTGGTTTACTTTTGTTGTTGTTTGCTTTTGCCGGTGCAATGCAAGCCCAGAATATAGTGAAGAGCCTGGAGCGAAATGTTCCCGGACAGGGTAAGGTGACTATCCACCAGGATCCTCGTATTGAGGCATTGCTGGGGATGGAGCATACTGCTACCGGAGAGCAGAAAGTAATTAAAACTTCTGGTTTTCGTGTGCAGACGTATGCCGGTAATAATACCCGTCAGGCAAAGACGGAGGCCCATAATGTGGCAGCGAAGATAAAAGAGTTCTTTCCGGAATTGCCTGTTTATACCCCTTTTAATCCTCCCCGCTGGCTATGCCGTGTCGGAGATTTCCGTAGTATTGAAGAAGCAGACGCCATGATGCGTAAATTGAAAGCAACCGGCGTATTCAAGGAAGTTTCTATTGTTAAAGATCAAATAAATATCCCTTTATAATTTCATTATGTTAGGAAAAGAAGAAATTGTCTCTCCGGCTTTGGAGGATCTGAAAAGTCACTATCGCAGTATTATTACTTTATTGGGTGAAGATGCCGAAAGGGAGGGGCTTTTGAAAACTCCCGAGCGTGTAGCCAAAGCCATGCTCAGTTTAACTAAAGGGTATCATCTGGATCCTCATGAAGTTCTTCGTTCTGCTAAGTTCAAGGAAGAATATAGTCAGATGGTGATAGTGAAAGACATTGATTTCTTTTCTCTCTGCGAGCACCATATGCTTCCGTTTTATGGAAAGGCACATGTGGCTTATATCCCTAATGGCTACATCACGGGGTTGAGTAAGATTGCCCGTGTAGTCGATATCTTCTCTCATCGCCTGCAGGTGCAGGAGCGTATGACATTGCAAATTAAAGAATGTATCCAGGAAACTCTCAACCCATTGGGAGTGATGGTTGTGGTAGAAGCCCAACATATGTGTATGCAAATGCGTGGTGTAGAGAAACAAAATTCAATAACAACTACATCTGATTTTACCGGAGCTTTTAATCAGGCTAAAACCCGGGAAGAATTTATGAATCTGATAAACAGGTAAGCAGTGATTAGCGGGGTAGTGATTAGTGATTAGTGGCTGCGCTATTATACCGCATGGTACTAATCACTAATCACTAATCATTACTGCACTAATCCCTATCTTAGCACCACTCTATCTCCAAGTCTTTTTGCCATTAGACTTTGAATTTCTTTCATTTCTTTGTAGCGTTGCATAAGGGCGGCGCATTTCTCATCATCGTCTTCATTGGCAGGATCTTGCAGGGCATACATGATGTGTTTTAACTCTGCTGCTACAATTGCATTCTTAAAGTTTATCATCAATGTAGGAACCAGTTCAAAGAGGCGTTCCTCGTCTGTAACTATTTTCTGTGTTTTGGAGTGAAATTTACTCAGTTGATACCGGTCACTTGCCAGTTCGGTAGCAATGGAACTGATTTCCGGATCGGAGTGGGCTATAAAATAGCGTTCGGCTATAAATCCGGGATTATGGATATGGGATGCTGCCTCTGTCAGGATACGGCGATGTAAAGGATTATGAAATGCGAGTTCATCTTCTTTTAAGTCATGAACGATGTATTCAATCACACTGACCGGAGTTTCCTGTCCCTCTTCATCCTCCATGTTGCACATTATCTTTTCCCCATAGCGCACTATTGCCTGAAGAATCAATCGTTCGTACCGATAAAACTCCTGGCCTTCTTTTCCTTCCTGGGGGATGTAAGACTGATAAGAATCTTCCAGTTCGTCAGGTGGGAAGGGAGGAGGGAAATCTCCATTTTGCATTTCTGCCGGAGCGCCGGATGAATTGTTAGTGTTGAGTATCGGTTTATTCTCTTTCTCGGCTTGTATTTCTCTTCGTTTGGCAACTTCCGAAACGAGTAGTTTATCTTCTACCCGCAACAATTGTCCGCACTCTTTGATATACACATCACGCACAATTGCTTCCGGAATCACTGAGATACTTTGTACGATGTTATTGATGAGTTCTGCCCGTTTGATCGGATCTTTACCGGCATCTTCCAGCAATAGATTGGTCTTGAAACGGATGAAGTCGGTTTCATGTTCCTTGATGAACGCCTGAAATTCTGTAGCATTGTGTTTCCGCGCAAAGGAGTCAGGGTCGTCACCATCGGGTAGAAGGCAGACCTTAATATTCATTCCTTCTTCCAGCAACATATCAATACCACGGATGGAAGCCTTGATGCCAGCCATGTCACCATCGTAAAGTACGGTGATGTTGTTGGTAAAGCGATGGATCAGACGGATTTGCCCGGGAGTCAATGAAGTTCCTGATGAAGCAACAACATTTTCCACTCCTGACTGGTGCATGGAGATAACGTCTGTATATCCCTCTACAAGAAAACAGCGGTCTTGTTTTACAATGGCTTGTTTTGCAAAATAGATACCGTAGAGTTCATTACTTTTATGATAGATTTCGGACTCCGGAGAGTTGACATACTTGGCGAGCTTTTTGTTCTCTGTACTGAGTACGCGCCCTCCAAAAGCTACGACTTTTCCCGAAAGTGTATGTACGGGAAACATTACACGTCCCCAGAAGCGGTCGCGCAGACGCCCGTCATCTGTTTCGTAACAAAGCCCGGTTTTGACAAGGTATTCCTTTTTAAATCCTTTGCGTATAGCTTCCTGTACCAATGCATCATGACTCTCGGTACTGAAACCAAGCTGAAACTTTTCAATGATATCATCCCGAAATCCACGCTGGCGGAAGTAAGCCATACCAATGCTTCTCCCATCTACATGGTTCTTCAATATATTCTGGAAATAGTCGCGGGCGAAGTTATTAACGATAAACATACTTTCACGTGTACTTTGCGCCTGCTTCTCTTCATTGGTCAGTTCCCGTTCTTTTATTTCGATGTTATACTTCTTAGCCAGGTATTTTAGTGCTTCGTAGTACGACATTTGTTCGTGTTCCATGACGAAATGCACTGAATTACCACCTTTTCCGCAGCTAAAGCATTTGCACAGTCCTTTTGAGGGTGAAACGCTGAAAGAGGGGGTTTTTTCATTATGGAACGGGCACAAGCCTACATAGTTCACACCCCGTTTACGTAGTGTGACGAATTCGGATACTACATCAACAATTTGTGCAGCATCGAGTATACGGTCTATGGTTGCCTGATCTATCATGGATTCTCCTTTGTTTTTTTAGCGGATACAAAGTTACTATAAAATTAGCCCTTATCAAAAACTTATTTGATAAGGGCTGATTAATTTTTCTCTAAGATCTCTTTTACAGGTTTATTTGATCTTTTCCCGTATTTTAGTCAGATACTTTTTCATGCCTTCGGCATCTTTATTTTCTATTATCTCCAGAAGATTTTTCAGTTCTGTCCGTATATTGGCTACTTGTGCCGGAGTACGGGGATTGAAAAGAATCTCTTGCAATAGGTAATCGTCTTCACTCAAAAGTCCTTTGGCAATAGCCATATGTTTCTTGAAAGTGGTTCCCGGGGCTTCCTGATGCTTCATGACAGCAGCGAACACAAATGTTGAAACAAATGGTATGGAAAGTGAATAAGCCACTGTCTCATCGTGTTCGTCGAATGTATATTCAAAAATATTCAGTCGAAGACTGTTGTACAGATCCTTGAAGAATACTTTTCCCAAATGGTCGCTTTCGCTGATGATAATAGCACTTTCGCTACTCAGATTGCTGAGGCTGGCGAAGGTAGGACCAAACATCGGGTGGGTAGATACATAGCGGAAACCGCTCTCTTCATAGAATTTTTTCAGTCCGGTTTTTACGGAAGCGATATCACTAAGTATACAGTCTTTAGGTAGTGCAGGCAGGATTTTACGAAAAGCATCCAGCGTATACTTCACTGTTGCTGCGTTGATAACCAGTTCCGGTTCAAAGTCTTTAATCTCTTCCAGAGTAGTGAAACGATAGGTGTTATAAACAAAACGCAACTGATGTGGGTTGACGTCAAACACGGCCGTCTCGTGCTGAAAACTCAGTATATCAGTGAAAAAAGAGCCCATCTTGCCGGCTCCGAGAATTAAAATTCGCATGTGATTAGTGATTAGCGATTAGTGATTAGTGATTAGTAAGGGGGGAGTAGTGATTAATCATTAGCTGCTAATCATTAATCACTATCCCGCTAATCACTCACTAATCATTTATTAATAATTTCCATTTGTTGACGAACCGATTCTTCGTGTATCGCTTCGAATATTCTTTTCATGAATTCCCCGTCCATACCGCATTGTTCACCTTGTGCACCGCGTTTCTCAAGAATTTCATTGTAACGTCCTCTTTGAAGTATCGTGATATCGTGCTCTTTTTTGTACGTGCCAATTTCGCGGGCTACGCGCATACGCTTTGCCAGTTCCTGAATGATGTTATCGTCACATTCGTCAATCTGTTTACGAAGCTGGCTCAGGTTTTCTGTAGTCTGAGTCTCTTTACGGATTACGAGCAAATTCAGGATATAATCCAATACGTCTGGTGTAACTTGTTGTGAAGCATCACTCCAGGCACAATCCGGATTGCAGTGGCTTTCTACAATTAGTCCGTCGAAGTTGAGGTCCATTGCTTGTTGGCAGAGCGGAGCTATCAGTTCGCGTTTACCTCCAATGTGACTTGGGTCGCAGAAGATAGGCAATTCCGGTAGACGGCGGCGCAGCTCAATGGGGATATGCCATTGCGGCAAGTTGCGGTAGAGTTTTTTGTCATAGCTGCTGAAGCCACGGTGAATAGCACCCAGGCGTTTCAGACCTGCATTATTGATACGTTCCAAAGCACCAATCCAGAGTTCAAGATCAGGATTCACCGGATTCTTTATCAATACAGGTATATCCACACCTTTCAGTGCATCGGCTATTTCCTGTACGGCAAACGGGTTGGCAGTAGTACGGGCACCTATCCACAATATGTCAATACCTGCTTTCAGACATTCGTATACATGTTTGGCTGTAGCTACTTCGGTAGATACATACATGCCTGTTTCTTTTTTTACTTCTTTCAACCATGCCAATCCGTCAACGCCTACACCTTCGAAACCACCCGGTTTGGTACGGGGTTTCCAGATTCCGGCACGAAATATTTTCATTCCTTTGGCTGCCAATTCTTTGGCGGTAGTCATTACTTGTTCTTCTGTCTCTGCACTACATGGGCCGGCAATGACGACGGGTCTTTTTGCTTCGACACCTGGCAGTAAAATTGATTCGAGTTCCATAATTGAATAATGTGCCAATATGCCAATGTACTGATGTGCCAATTGGCTGGCGCTTTAATTGGGTTATTATTTATTTTTCTATTATTCTCTATTATAATTGCCTTATTGGCATATCATTTTAATTCGTTCCAGCGCTTCTGCCAGTTTTGTATCTTTGCAGCAAAGAGAGATACGAATGTATCTTGCTCCGTTACTTCCGAAGATGAATCCCGGAGTGATAAATACACGCGCCTCGTGAAGTATTTTTTCTGTCAGCTCTTCCACATCGGCATATGTATCGGGTATTTTTCCCCAGAGGAACATGCCCACTTGTTGGTCGTCATAAGTACATCCCAGTGTTTGCATGATTTTTCCTGCCAGGTGGCGGCGGTTACGATAGTTGTGGTTGTTCCCTTCGTACCATTCGGTATCGGCTTCCAGGGCTTTGGCAGCAGCCAGTTGCATGGCACGGAACATTCCGCTGTCTATATTGCTCTTCACTTTCAGTATCCACTGTACAAATTGTGCATTAGATGCCAGCATACCGATACGCCAGCCCGGCATATTGTGGCTCTTACTCATGGAGTTGAATTCGATGCAACAATCTTTAGCTCCCGGTACGCTGAGAATACTCAAAGGACGGTCGTTCAGAATGAAGCTGTAAGGGTTGTCGTTTACTATAACAATGCTTTTACGGCGGGCGAAATCGACCAAACGTTCATACAGTTCCATTGTAGCATTGGCTCCTGTCGGCATGTTAGGATAGTTGGTCCACATCAGTTTTACGCGACTCAGATCCATCTTTTCCAGTTCGTCGAAGTCGGGCATCCAGCCAGCATCTTCTTTCAGATTGTAATTTATGACTTCTGCACCCAGGATTTTGCTGAGTGAAGTATAGGTAGGATATCCCGGATTGGGCACCAACACCTGTTCACCCGGATTAACGAAAGCCAGGGTTACGTGCAGGATACCCTCTTTTGAACCTATCAGTGGCTGTATTTCCGTAGCGGGATCGAGTTCAACGTTGTACCATTTTTTATACCAGCCGGCAAAACCTTTACGCAATTCCGGGATGCCTACGTAAGGTTGGTAACCGTGTCCGTTCGGGTTTTGTGCTTCGTTGCACAGTGTTTGGATAGTCTCTTCAGAGGGAGGCATATCAGGACTTCCGATTCCCAGGCTGATTATATCTTTGCCTTCTGCATTCATCTGCGCTACTTCCTTCAGTTTTTTAGAGAAGTAGTATTCGCTTACGCTGGCCAGCCGATTGGCGGGAGCAATGTTATATGTTTGATTTACCTTCTGCATATTCGCCTAATATTTTAAGTTCTTTGGTTAGTGGAGTGATCGCGGTGATTGATTGTTTATATCTCAGATAGTCATTGAACGATACATCTACGTAAAACTGATATTCCCATTCTCTTCCGATGATAGGGAGTGATTGTATTTTAGTCAGGTTGATGTTGTAGAATGACAGGATAGAGAGCACTTGTGACAGACTGCCTTCTGTGTGTGGCAAAGTGAATACCATGCTTGCCTTATTAATAATTACTGAGTGGTAACGGCTGAGTTCGTCTACTTGCCAGGGATCGGCTACTATAAGGAAGCGGGTGAAGTTGTGTTTGTTTGTCTCGATGCTTTCCTGTAGAATTTTCATTCCATAACGTTCGGCGGCTACTTTGGAGCAGATGGCAGCATGTCCTTTCAGGTCTCCCTCTTTTATCATTTCGGCGCTACGGGCAGTATCTTCGCCTTCTACCACTTTGATGTTGGGGTGTTGTTGCAGGAATTCGCGGCACTGCATGAGTGCGATAGGGTGGGAGTTGACCTCTGTGATGTCACTCCAATCTTCCTCGGGCAGGCAGACGAAGCAATGTGAAATACGCAGTTTATGTTCGCCGATAATCTGTGTACCACTTTGACGCAATAATTCATTGTTGTGTAGCAGGCTTCCTGCTATGGTATTTTCAATAGCTAACATACCGATTACCTGGCTGTCTTTGCGGATGGCCTTAAACACGTCTTCAAAAGTAGTGCAGCAGATTAACTCTATATCTTCTCCTTCGAAGTACTTGTGAGCGGCGATATCGTGATACGAGCCGAGTGTTCCTTGAATTGCTATCTTTTTCATTCCTTCTTAATGTGTATTATATAAAAAAATCCCGCATCCATAATGGAGCGGGATTCATATTATTGATTCTTTCCTTTCAGTCCTTAAGCATCACTGTCACTTGATACATACAAACTCCCGCTCTACTTTCTGGCTAAAGTAAAAGTAAAAAAAGAAGTAATATGTAAAGTTAAATACGTTCATACTAACAGTTGCTTTTGTTTTAATTCGGGGACAAATGTAATACTTTTCTTTTAAATGCAAGCAAAAAGTGACTTTTTTTTGCATTGTACAGGATAATATTAAGAGTTTGCCATGATTCGCTGTGTTTTGGTTAGTGTTAATCCGATGTTTCACCACAGAGGACACAGAGTTTTAAATCTTTATTGAAACGCAGATTAACACAGATAAGCGCAGGTTAAAAGACTGTAGATCTTTATTTTATAATTGTTTCCTTTTGCGAAAATCTGCGTTCATCTGCGTTTCATCAGATAAATAAAGCTCTGTGTCCTCTGCGTCCTCTGTGGTGAATTGATTCATTTCCGGTCAGGAAAGCACACTATAATCCCAATACATTGGTTGATGGGGCTGGCTGGTTATTAAACTGTCCGTTCAGATTTTCTCCCTCTTTGGGATTGATTTCAAGTGCTTTCTTCATATCTTCTATTGAACCATTTTTGTCGCCATTCAGCAATTTGGCACGGCCGCGTTCGTGATAGGCTGCTCCGAAATTCGGGTTCAGTTCTATGGCTTCGTCGAAGAGGCTGATAGCTTCGGTTAGTTTTTTCTGAGTGATAAAGAGTTGACCCAGGTAGAGATATGCCTGTTCGTTGAACGGATTCATTTCGGTGACTTTCAAATAGTCAGTTTCTGCCTCTTCGGGAGCTCCTTCTGCTTCTTTTAGTTTGCCATGCAGCAAGATAGCTGCCTCTTCATCCGGATTCTGGGACAGAATTGCGGCTATATCCTCAGCAGATTCCTTGAGCTGATTCATCTTTAGCAAGGCTTCGGCGCGCAACAGACGTGCTTCGGTAAAGTCCTCTTTTAATACAATGGCCTTCGTCAGGTGGGCAATAGTCATGAGGTCATTGTTCATTCCCTGGGTGGCTTTGCCAAGCAGATAATGGGCCATGGCATTACCTTCTTCTATCTGGATGGCCTTATTGGCGGCAGTTTCCATAGCTTGATACTCCTCTTGCATATAGCATACGTTGGCTATGGTAAGATAAGTACTGGTCAGCTCGGGTTCAAGTTCCACCATACGATTCAGTATTTCACGGGCTTTGTCCAGTTCGGCAGATTGTATGTAGAGTTGGCTGAGGTATCCCAATGTTTCGAAGTCTTCCTCGATGGCGAGGGCTTCGGTGAAGCATTTTATGGCATAGTCCGGTCTGCCCATACGTTGAGCACGCAATCCGTCATATTTGAATATCTCAAAGTTCTTTTGTGCAGCTTTCTGCTTTTCGCTTTCCGGGCTTTCGGACTTTCCCGAAAAGAAAGATTTAAAGAAGTTCGGCATAATTTATAGAGTTATTATAAAGTTATAAAGTTGTAAGGTTATAGCTTGCAGATTATAGTATTATAAGTTATAACTTTATAACCCTATAACCTTATTATTGCCTTACAAAGTGCAAATGTAGTAATTCTTATCCGATTTCCGGCATTGAGGCGTGTGGAGTTTCGCGCTCGAGCTTTAACTGATATCTAATATTCCATCCTCTGTTTTTACTGTTCCCTCTTCTGATAGATATTGAATGACTTGTGCCAGTAGATCTTTATCTTCTTTTATTCGTTTGCTGACTTCTGCGGGAGTCAGAGGACCCTCTTTCAGTAAATCCAGTAGTTTCTCTTTTACTTCCTCGAAGGCATTGTCTGACAAACCTTTACTGGCTTTCCCGCTGAGGCATACGTCGCATTGACCGCAATTATGTTCGTTTTTCTCGCCAAAATAGCGGAGAAGCATACGGCTGCGGCAGGCTGTTTCAGAGGTGACATATTCTACCATTGCCTCGATGCGGGTTACGTATCGTTTTTTGCGTTCTTCGTACACGGATGGCGGAATATGCAGGCGGTTAAGTTCTATCCGTTCGCGTGTATATATTATATAAGGTGTTTTTTTGCGGGGAATGTAGTCTATAATACGGCGTTTGGACAGCATCATTAGTAGATTGTATATCTGCGAACGTGTCAATCCGGTACGCAGACTAAGTGCTGTTTCGCTGATGTAAGCGTAATCCGTGAAGATTCCGGTATAAGAACGAAGGACGGTTTGCATCAAAACTTCTGCCTCTTTACCCATTTCGCGAAGTTTGTACAACTCATCGCGACGGATGGTAAAGAGGATACGTGAAGCATTGTCCTGCTCATCGGTATATTCTATATATCCTGCCTGGGTTAGTATTTTCAAAGCACTATCTGCCGGAACCGGAAAATGCTTGAATTTGCGGCAGAATTCCTCCAGATTGAATTCCTTTGTACAATCGAGTCCGTCTCCCATTGCCATCTGATAATAGTATTGCAGATGTTCATACACTTTGATGATGTAATCTTTATCAGGAAAGGTATCGGGGACTCGTTTATGGAGGGTCGTTTTGTCCGATGGGGCATAAAGAATAACAGCGTATGCCTTTTCTCCGTCGCGCCCGGCACGTCCTGCTTCCTGAAAATAAGCTTCTGGAGAATCCGGTAGATCGAGATGGATTACCAGGCGGACATCGGGTTTGTCAATACCCATTCCGAAAGCATTGGTTGCTACCATCACACGACATTCGCCGCTTTGCCAGCGTTTCTGGCGGATATCTTTGACAGCATTGTCGAGTCCGGCGTGATAAAAATCGGCGGTGATACCTTCGTTTAAAAGTAATTCGGTGGTTTCTTTGGTACGGCGGCGGCTACGAACGTAGATGATGGCACTTCCCGGCATTCGGCGAAGAATGTGTAGTAGTTCGGCGGTTTTATTATCTACCTTGCGTACAATATAGGCAAGATTCTTTCGCTCGAAGCTCATCCGGAAAACATTTTCTTCCTTAAACTTCAACCGGCTTTGGATGTCTTTTACCACTTCCGGCGTAGCTGTGGCAGTCAATGCCAGTACGGCTACTCCGGGCAACAGTTCGCGTATATCGGCTATTTTCAGATAGGCAGGCCGGAAGTCATATCCCCATTGGGAGATACAATGGCTTTCGTCTACTGTAATCATACTTATCTTCATGGCACGGAGTTTCTGTTTGAAGATGTCCGTGTCCAGTCGTTCCGGTGATATATAGAGGAATTTATAATCGCCGAAGATACAGTTCTCCAGCGCAATAAGAATTTCCTGCCGTGTCATGCCCGAGTAGATGGCTATAGCTTTGATACCTCTTTGACGGAGATTCTGCACCTGGTCCTTCATCAGGGCGATGAGTGGAGTGATAACGATACACAAGCCCTCTTTGGCGAGTGCCGGGACCTGGAATGTAATGGATTTCCCACCACCGGTAGGCATTAATCCCAGTGTATCACGCCCTTCGCCAATACTATTGATAATCTCTTCCTGTACACCACGGAAGGAGTCATAACCCCAGTATTGTTTGAGTATATCGCGGTAAAACGCCATTTTGATTTACGATTAGACGATTGAATGATTTACGATTTACGATTAGACAATTTACAATTTACGATTGAGTAATCTTAGCGAATTAAGAGTAATTTCAATCGTAAATCGTAAATTGTCTAATCGTAAATCATTCAATGGGTTTAATATCCTCAATCTGCAACTGTACTTCGCCACGCTTGTGCGTGTTTTCTTCGATTGTGTAGCAGATGTCGAATGAACGCTTTGTCTTGATATAGCGTACGTGTGAACTTTGACCAAAAGCGATACCGTTCATTACGTTGTTCGATTTGTTATCTACCAACTCGAGTTTGATATGTTCCTGGTCGCGTCCCACCACTTTACTTGTACCGTAGTCGTAGACATGGTGCGTGCAGAATATGGGTTTCTGATTATCCGGGCCGAAGGGATTGAATTTCTTCAGATCGCTAAAGAATTTCGGAGTGATGTCTCTGAAGTCTATTTCAGCATCGATATCTATTACGGCACTGGTTTGTTCCGGCAGGATGTGTTGTGATACGAATGTTTCAAAACGCTCGGTAAACGCCGGTACATTTTCCACTTTCATTGACAATCCTGCAGCATACGTGTGTCCGCCGAAGTTCTCGAGCAAGTCACGGCAATGTTCTATGGCTTTATATACGTCAAAACCAGAAACTGAGCGGGCAGACCCCGTTGCCATATCATCTGTACGTGTCAATACTACGGCCGGGCGGTAATATATTTCCGTCAGCCGGGAAGCCACAATTCCGATCACGCCTTTGTGCCATTCTTCATTGTAGATGACGATAGAACGGCGGTCTGCCAGTCCTTCAAGATTGGCTACAATCTGGTTGGCCTCTTCGGTCATACTCTTATCCAGATCTTTACGGGTTTCGTTGTACTGATTTATCTGATTGGCTTTTTCAAGAGCTACGGAAAAATCTTTCTCTGTCAACAGATCCACTGCTTCTTTTCCATTCTGAATACGTCCGGAAGCATTGATACGAGGGCCTATTTTGAACACAATATCGCTCACGGTGATATCCTTTTCTGCTAATCCGCATACATCAATGATGGCTTTCATTCCTATGCTGGGATTGCTGTTCAGTTGTTTTAGACCGTGGTGCGCCAGAATACGGTTTTCCCCCATAATGGGCACAATGTCCGAAGCTATGCTGACGGCCACAAGGTCGAGCAGAGGAATAAGGTGGTGAAATTCAATGCCATTGTTGATAGCAAATGCCTGCATAAACTTGAAGCCGACACCGCAGCCTGAGAGGTGTTCATAAGGATAGGTGTTATCCAAACGTTTGGCATTGAGGATAGCTACGGCGGGTGGCAGTATATCGTCCGGTACATGGTGGTCACAGATGATAAAATCAATTCCTCGTTCGCGGGCATATGCTATTTCATCTACGGCTTTTATGCCGCAGTCGAGCACGATAATCAGGCCTACACCAGTTTCGGCAGCATAGTCTACTCCTTTTCGTGAAATGCCGTAACCTTCGTTGTAACGGTCAGGAATGTAATAGTCCAGGTTTGAATAAAACTGCTGGATGAACTTATAGACCAGTGCCACAGCTGTGGTACCGTCTACGTCATAATCTCCATAAATCAGAATGCGCTCTTTCTTTCCCATCGCCTTGTTCAGACGTTCCACTGCTATGTCCATGTCCTTCATCAGGAATGGGTCATGCAGGTCGGGCAGTTGCGGACGGAAGAATTTCCGGGCATCATGTACCCGTGTGATTCCCCGCTGCACCAGGAGCCGTCCCAGGATAGGGCTAATGCCTAATTCCTGAACCAATGTCTGGCTTATCTCTGCCTGTTCTGATGTGATGGGTTGATAATTCCATTTGTGATTCATTTTATATATTGTTTTTTCTTTTTCGTATCTCAGGATGGGAGAGAATGACATTTTCCCCCAAGAAGCTGTAAAAGTACGAAAAAAAGATGAAGCATGGCTGTAATCAGATGAAAATATTTCAGAGGGATTACTTCGGTATGAAAAGGATGTTTACAAAAGGAACGGGGTATTTCTCGCTTGGGAGGGTGGATAATGTGACAAATTGGCTACGCTATGCCGATAAGTATTTAAATCTGAATAGACATGAACAAAATTCACCATAGAGTAACACTGAGTTCCACCGAGTTTAAATCTTTATTGAAACGTAGATAAACGCAGATTTTCGCAAAGGGAAATAAATGTATGATAAAGAACTACAGTTTTTTAATCTGGGTTCATCTGTGTTCATCCGCGTTTCATCAGATAAATACTACTCTGTGGAATTCTGTGTTACTCTGTGGTGAAACATATTCATTACCATACAAGAATAGACATCCTATGATAAAGGTGCGTTAGTTGAATATTTATTACATCAGAGTAAACGCCTTCCGTTGCCAACTCTGCTTTTCTAACCCCCGGCAAATTTTTGGTTGTCCCGGCTCCGGGGAGCAACGTCCTCGGCTCCGGGGAGCGCACCCTTCGGCTCCGGGGAGCAGTCTCCTCCCCGGAGCCGAGGAATATACTTTGCAATGTATTGATAAACAGTGGGTTGAAAAGGATGCTTTCCACCTCTATTTCCACGTCTTTACTCTGCCTATCTCTTGCTTATCAGAAATTAGTGTATTAAAATACTGACAAATGCTGCCCTTTAATCCTTGTTTTCCTGTCTCCTTTTCCTCACATCTCTGCCCTCATATTTGCAAATCGCATCTATCCACTCTTCGGTGAGCGCTTTCGATTCGTACTTATCTAAATCGAATGCTACCATCACGGATGTGCAGATGCACTTTACCTCTCCGGTTTCTACATCGATCACCCGCTGAATGAGGTGAAAACTTTTTGTCCCGATCTCCGAAACAGCCGTTTGTACGGCAATGTGGTCCGATGCAAAGATTTGAGCCAGGAAGTCGGCCTCTATATGGACAACGACAATTCCATCCTTTTCCCAGTCCACTCCGGGGCAGACAGAGGCAAAATATTCTGTTTTGCCAAGATCATAGAATGAGAAGTAAACCGTGTTGTTGACATGACCGAATTTGTCTACGTCATTGAATCGTAGTTGTATAGGCAGGGTGTGGCGAAACTTAATTTCTTCCATTTGTTTTCTCTTAAACTTTGTTATTACCATGCAAAAGTAGTATTTTTGCGCGTTACTCTTATCAGATATAAATCAAGAAATGATAGAAGATATTAAAAAAGCCTGTCAGGTGATGCAGGAGGGGGGGGTTATCCTTTATCCTACCGATACGATTTGGGGATTGGGTTGCGATGCGACCAATCCTGATGCGGTGCACCGTGTGTACGAAATCAAGAAGCGTGCAGACAGTAAAGCGATGTTGGTTTTGGTTGACTCATCCGTAAAGGTGGATTTTTATGTGCAGGATGTGCCCGAAGTGGCATGGGACCTAATAGAACTGGCCGACAAACCACTTACTATAATTTATTCGGGGGCCCGCAATCTGGCTCCGAACCTGCTTGCCGAAGATGGCAGCGTAGGTATCCGTGTGACCAGTGAGGACTTTTCCCGTCGTCTTTGCCAGCAATTCCGCAAGGCAATTGTGTCGACATCGGCCAACATCAGCGGACAGCCTTCGCCGGCCAATTTCAGTGAAATAAGTGATGACGTTAAATCACAGGTAGATTATATTGTAGGCTTTCGCCAGGATGACATCAGTCGTCCCAAACCATCGAGCATTATTAAACTTGATAAAGGCGGAGTGATAAAGATTATCCGTGAATAGATGAAGCAGTTGGTGGATTATATGGTGGCAGCGTTGGTGCTGTTGCTATGTTGCCCATTACTGCTCTATATTGCTATCCGCATTCGCATGCAGGGAGCGGGTAGCGTTTTTTACCAGCAAGAGCGGTTGGGAAAGGGAGGTGTCCCCTTTCGGATGGTGAAATTTCGTACCATGGTGACAGGTGCGGAAGATGGGACACCGTTGCTTGCTGTTTCTGATGATCAGCGGGTGACAGCTTTTGGCCGGACACTGCGTAAACATCATTTGGATGAATTGCCGCAGTTCTGGAATGTTTTGAAGGGAGATATGTCCATTGTCGGACCACGCCCCGAACGTGCTTGGTTTGTACAACAAATATTGGAGAAGACCCCGGACTATAAACGGATATTTAACCTGAAGCCAGGGATTACCTCTTTAGGAATGGTGAAATTCGGGTATGCTAACACGATAGAGAAAATGATTGAACGTTCCCGTTACGACCTTTATTATTTAGAACACTATAGCTTTTGGCTCGACGTGAAAATTCTATTGGCAACCGTCAGAGAAGTGTGGATCGGCAAAGGCATTTAGACAGAAATATGGAAAAAGAAAAGATTAGTCTGCTACAGCATTTTATTCATTGGCGTGAAAACAATATTAAGGAAAAGCAATTCATTCTTATCCTTAGTTTTCTGGTGGGTATTTTCACAGCGATTGCTGCATTGATATTGAAGTTCCTGATCCACTCGATACAGAATTTCCTTACCGACAACTTTAGTGCAACGGGGGTGAATTACCTCTATCTGGTATATCCGGTAGTAGGTATCTTTCTGGCCGGATGGTTTGTGCGGAACATTGTGAAAGATGATATCAGCCATGGAGTTACCAAGATACTGTATGCCATCTCCCGGAGGCAGGGACGCATCAAACGGCACAATGTGTGGTCGTCTACCATTGCCAGCGCCATTACCATCGGCTTTGGTGGGTCGGTTGGAGCGGAGGCACC
Source organism: Bacteroides mucinivorans (assembly GCF_034654355.2). Taxonomy (NCBI): domain Bacteria; kingdom Pseudomonadati; phylum Bacteroidota; class Bacteroidia; order Bacteroidales; family Bacteroidaceae; genus Bacteroides; species Bacteroides mucinivorans. The sequence goes on from NZ_CP178179.1 coordinate 1,240,708, forward strand.
TATTGTGCTGACGGGATCGGCCATCGGTTCCAATCTGGGAAGCGTGTTTAAGATGGAACACCGCACGCTGATGCTGCTTGTGGGATGTGGTGCTGCCGGTGCCATTGCCGGTATCTTCAAAGCGCCTATTGCCGGGTTGGTATTCACGCTGGAGGTACTCATGATCGATCTGACGATGTCCTCACTACTGCCCCTGCTCATCTCCGCAGTGACGGCTGCTACGGTCTCTTATATCACCACCGGCACGGAAGCGATGTTCAAATTCCACCTCGATCAGGCGTTTGAACTGGAACGTATCCCTTTCGTTATTCTGCTGGGCATCTTCTGTGGGTTAATCTCGTTGTATTTCACCCGTGCCATGAATTCGGTGGAAGGCGTCTTTGGCAAACTCAACAATCCTTATAAGAAACTGGTCCTGGGAGGGGTGATGCTGAGTGTACTCATCTTCCTTTTCCCACCGCTTTATGGCGAAGGTTACGATACGATCAACCTCTTGCTGAACGGTACGAGTAATGCCGACTGGGATACGGTGATGAACAACTCCCTGTTCTATGGATACGGCAATCTGCTGCAAGTCTACCTGATACTGATTATCCTGTTGAAAGTCTTTGCCTCCAGTGCAACGAACGGAGGAGGGGGGTGCGGTGGTATCTTCGCACCTTCGCTCTACTTAGGTTGTATTGCAGGATTTGTCTTTTCACACTTCAGCAATGACTTTGCATTCTCAGCCTATCTGCCCGAGAAGAACTTTGCACTTATGGGGATGGCTGGCGTGATGAGTGGAGTGATGCATGCCCCGTTGACGGGAGTATTTCTCATCGCCGAGCTGACGGGTGGTTATGACCTCTTTCTGCCATTGATGATTGTCTCCGTCAGTTCCTATCTGACTATCATTGTTTTCGAACCGCACAGTATCTATTCCATGCGTTTGGCAAAGAGGGGGCAGTTGTTGACCCATCATAAGGACAGGGCTGTACTGACGCTGATGAAGATGGAGAATGTGGTGGAGAATGATTTCGTAACAGTCCATCCGGAGATGGATTTGGGTGAACTGGTTAAAGCCATTGCTGCTTCACATCGTAATATCTTTCCTGTGACAGATAAGAGTGGCATATTGCTCGGCATTGTCTTGCTGGACGATATCCGTAACATCATGTTCCGGCAAGAACTTTATCATCGTTTCACGGTGAATAAACTGATGACATCGGCCCCTGCCAAACTATTTGATACGGATGGTATGGAACAGGTGATGCAGACCTTTGATGATACAAAGGCCTGGAATCTGCCTGTGGTGAACGAAGAAGGCAAGTATCTGGGCTTCGTCTCGAAATCAAAGATATTTAATTCATACCGGCAGGTGTTGGTACATTTCTCGGAAGACTAGAATAATTATTCAATGTGCCAATATGCCAGTGTGCCAATTGGCTGCGTTATAATAGAGTTGTAATATAACTGGGCTATTGTCACATTGTTGTATTGTCACATTATTTAATACTCTCAATTGGCATATTGTCACATTGTCGTATTGTCACATTATTATTTATGAAGAAAGAAGATTTAAGAATCGTTTATATGGGAACTCCCGATTTTGCAGTGGAGGGTTTGCGTTGCCTCGTCGAAGGTGGTTACAATGTGGTTGGTGTGATTACCATGCCCGATAAACCGGCAGGTCGTGGTCATAAAATCCAGTTCTCCCCTGTCAAACAGTTTGCATTAGACCATAATCTGCCTTTGTTGCAGCCGGAGAAACTGAAGGATGAAAGCTTTGTGCAAGCTTTGCGTGAATGGAAAGCCGACCTGCAAATCGTAGTTGCTTTCCGTATGCTGCCTGAAGTTGTCTGGAATATGCCTCGTTTGGGAACATTTAACCTGCATGCTTCTCTGCTTCCCCAATATCGTGGTGCTGCTCCTATCAATTGGGCGGTTATCAACGGCGATACGGAAACAGGTATTACCACTTTCTTCCTGAAGCACGAAATCGACACGGGAGAAGTCATCCAACAAGTTCGCGTTCCGATTGCAGATACGGATAATGTAGAAGTCGTGCATGATAAACTAATGATGTTAGGTGGCAGGCTTGTTATAGAGACAGTAGATGCTATTTTAGCGGGTACTGTGAAACCTATTCCACAGGAAGAAATGGCTGTAGTAGGAGAATTACGTCCAGCTCCTAAAATCTTTAAAGAAACCTGTAGGATTGACTGGAATCAGCCTGTAAAACGTATCTATGATTTCATTCGTGGCCTTTCCCCTTATCCGGCAGCATGGACTGAACTCATAAATCCTTCGGGCGAACCTGTTGTAGTGAAGATTTTTGAGAGTGAAAAGCGATCCGAAACTCATCAATTGCTTCCGGGTACAATCGTGACAGACGGAAAGAAATCTCTCAAAGTAGCTGTTACGGATGGTTTTATAGGCATTCTTGCTTTGCAGTTCCCCGGCAAGAAACGGCTTAGGACAGAAGAACTGTTGCGTGGTTACAAAATTACCGGGGATATGAGGATGAAGTGACTTGTAATAGAACAATAATGAAGGGATTTACGATTAGATGATTTACGATTAGACGATTTACGATGTACGATTGGGATTAGTCTGCTTTACATTACTGAAACAGGCTATTAAAAGGTAACTTCAATCGTACATCGTAAATCGTCTAATCGTAAATCCTCTCATTAATGAGTATTCCGCAGTAGAAACTGCACGTCAATGAGTTAATAATATGGTTCCCATTAAAAATATTTCTCTTTTCTTTTGGCTCTTTCACTAAGATTCCTTTTCTTTGCCCATTATTAACTCTTTAAATGTGAATGCCTATAGAAACACGTTACGCTAATTATATCTAATCGCATACGTAATGAACACATGGAACAACAAGGCTGACGAAACGTTAGTCTCTCTCTATGCCGAAGGAGAGAATCAGGCATTTAATGTACTTCTAAATAGGTATAAGGACAAGTTGTACTCTTATATTTATTATATTGTACGCAACTCCGAGATGACAGAAGACATCTTTCAAGAAACTTTTATGAAGGCAATTATTACTATCCGTCAGGGACGTTACAATGAAAATGGTAAGTTCTCTGCTTGGTTGCGGCGTATTGCCCATAACTTGATTATAGACTCTTTCCGTCAGGAGAAATCGGAGAATCTGGTGTCTTGTGATGAGCCGGAAGTGAACATTCTGAATAATATCGGTCTGGCAGAAGGGACGATAGAGAATACGATTGTAAATCGGCAGATATTATCTGACGTACGCCGTTTGATGGAATTCCTGCCAGATGAACAACGCGAAGTGGTATATATGCGTTTCTACCAGGATCTCAGTTTCAAGGAGATAGCAGAGCAGACAGGTGTAAGTATCAATACTTCACTGGGGCGTATGCGTTATGCTATCCTTAACCTTCGTCGCATGGCCGAAAAGAACGGAGTCGTTCTTACCGTTGATTAAATTTAACTAACTTGTTATATACTAAAAGGTTTGTTTCCTACGTTCTAAAGGAAACAAACCTTTTAGTGTATAAGGCCTATGAATAAAAAAACTACTCCCTCTCATCAACAGTGTCCCAAAGAAAAGAACTCGGTGGAAAGTAAGAGGCCCCGGGTCAGTGAACAAACGCTGGCTTTTCTACGTTCTTTTGCCGGTAACTATTATGTGGAACAACAATTGCCACAAGGGTTACAAGGGATTATTTTGGGATAAATTTGTTACTTCCGTTTATTCCCTCTACTTTTGTATCATTGTATTAAATTTGTAATAAAAACAAGCTCATGAAACCAATGATATCTCCTTCTATTCTCTCTGCAGATTTTGCTTATTTGGCGAAAGATGTTGAAATGTTAAACCGTAGCGAAGCCGACTGGGTTCATATTGATATTATGGATGGCGTATTTGTGCCTAATATCTCTTTTGGATTTCCGGTATTGAAGTATGTGGCTAAGCTAAGTGAGAAACCACTTGATGTACATCTGATGATTGTACAACCGGAGAAATTTATTCAGGAGGTGAAAGCGTTAGGAGCTCATGTGATGAATGTGCATTATGAAGCATGTCCGCACCTCCACAGGGTGGTGCAGCAAATCCGGGAAGCAGGTATGCAGCCGGCAGTGACCATAAATCCAGCCACGCCCGTCGCAATGCTTCAGGATATTATTCGTGATGTATACATGGTGCTCATTATGAGTGTTAACCCTGGTTTCGGGGGGCAGAAATTTATTGAACATTCCGTAGAGAAGGTTCGTGAGCTACGTGCATTGATAGAACGTACGGGCTCAAAAGCTTTGATTGAAGTAGATGGTGGGGTAAATCTTGAAACCGGTGCACGTCTGGTGGCTGCCGGTGCCGATGTATTGGTGGCAGGAAACGCAGTATTTGCCGCCGAAAACCCTGAAGAGATGATCTACCAGCTGAAAGAGCTATAATTAATGCTCTTTGCCTGGCTGCATCGCTATCCTTTTTTACGCCTGTTATGCCCTTTAGTTGTGGGCATTTATTGTGGCGATGAACTTTTTTTCCAGAGGCAGTCCGAAGGGATTGCCTCTGGCGTTTCTTTACTTTTCCTTCTGTCTTTCGGAGGGCTGATTTTCTTCTTTAACCGGAAACGTTACTCCAGGCGTTGGCTCTTTGGGAGCTGCCTCCTTCTCTTTTGTTTTACTTTGGGTGTCGGATTGATGAACCGGGAATTACGCCAAGCTGGATCTGTGTTTCCACAAAAAGAGACGGCCTATAGGCTGATTGTTACGGAGCAACCGCAGGCGAAAGAGAGAAGTGTGCTTTGCCGCGTACTGTTGATAGAACAGATTGATTCTGTTTCCGGGCGGCTTGCTTTGGATCATAAAGCTCTCCTTTATTTCACTAAAGATTCTTTGAGCGAACACTTGCGTAGTGGGGATGAACTATTGGTTTATACCAAACTTTCTCCTCCGGTGAATAATGGCAATCCGGATGAGTTTGATTATGTCCGTTTCTTGTCCCGCAGGCAGGTGGCTGCTATTGGATTTGCTTACGCAGATAGCTGGAAGGTGATTTCACGGAGTACCATACACACATTTCGTCAGCAAGCGATGGACTGCCGGGAGTCTGTTTTGTCCGTTTATCGTCGCCTTGGATTTCGGGGAGATGATTTTGCTGTGCTTTCAGCCCTCACCATCGGTTATAAAGAGGAGCTAAGTGAAGATATCCGCGAAACTTATTCCATATCCGGTGCAAGTCATGTACTTGCTTTATCCGGTTTACATATAGGTTTTCTATATTTGCTGCTTTGTTTCTGTTTGCGGTGGCTGCCTGAGCGATGGCGGATGGTGGCTTTGCTACGTACTTTACTGATTCTTTTATTTCTTTGGGCCTTTGCCTTTTTTACAGGGCTGTCTGCTTCGGTAGTCCGGTCGGTAGTTATGTTTTCTTTGTTTGCTTTGGCAGGGTTGTCCGGGCGAACCAGTTTTTCGCTGAATACTCTTCTGATAGCGGCTTTCTTTATGTTGCTTTGTCGACCATCCTGGCTATTTGATGTGGGTTTCCAACTCTCGTTTTGTGCAGTAGCCGCTATTCTATTGATGCAACCTCGTATATACGGATTGATTCCTGTGTCGGATTTCCGCGTCGGACGGTACATTTGGGGATTGATGAGCGTTTCTATTGCTGCGCAGATTGGCACAGCTCCACTGGTGCTCCTCTACTTTTCCCGCTTCTCTACCCATTTTCTGCTGACCAACTTATTGGTGATACCGTTGGTGTCACTTATAATGTATATAGCCGTCATTATGTTGTTATTGAATCCTCTGCCTTTTCTACAGGAATTTGCAGCGACAGCACTGAGAGGGCTGGTTGGGGCGTTGAACCATTGTGTCCGTTGGATAGAGCAGCTTCCGTGGGCATCTGTTGATGGGGTATGGGTATATATTCCGGAGGTTTTCGGATTCTATCTGGTTTTGATTTTGGGAGGATGGTATCTGTTTTCACGTACGGGAAAGCGTCTTGTTATCTGTCTTTCCTGTATATTTCTTGTTTGTATTTATCATGTGTCGATGAGAGTCATCGACCGTCCCCGGCAAAGCATTGTGTTTTATAATGTCCGCAATTGTCCGGTGGTTCATTGTGTTGCGTCCAGCGGATCTTCCTGGTTGGCTTATGCCGATAGTTTGCCGGATGAGTCCCGGTTGTACAAGGCTGTTTCAAAGCGATGGAGCCGCCAGGGATTGAAGCCTCCTCAACCTGTTACTGCCGATTATACCTGCCCTGCATTGGTTTATGATCATCACCTTCTTTCCTTTTCCGGTTGCAGGGTTTGTGTGTTGAATGATAATTACTGGCGAAACAAAACGACCCTACAGCCGTTATCTATTGATTATCTTTACGTATGCAAAGGCTATGACGGACATTTGCGTGAATTGACCGACTTGTTTGTCATTCATAATGTGATTCTTGATGCCTCTCTTTCTTACCGTCGTTTACAGGCATATAAAATGGAGTGTCAGCAGCAAGGAGTTCATTTTATATCACTCTCAGATGAAGGTTCTACTGAGTTTTTGCTTTAAGTACGAAGAATTATCGTAATTTTGCCGGACGGTAATATGGCAATTGTGCTGATATGCCATGTGCCAAATTTAAGAATGATAAGCAAATAGAATATTAATCCATAAACAAGCGTGTCTGGTCATCGGCACATTGCCCATTGGCGTATTGACACATAATTATTATGCTGACTAAAGTAATAGAACAAGCTAAGATAGATCATTTCACAAAATGGTTTGAACGTGCTGATAAAATAGTGATTGTATCCCATGTATCTCCTGATGGCGATGCAATAGGATCTTCTTTGGGGCTTGCCCATTTTCTGGATTCACAGGATAAGACTGTAAACGTGATTGTACCCAATGCCTTTCCCGATTTTCTGAGATGGATGCCGGGTAGCAAGGATATCTTGTTGTACGACCGTTACAAGGAATTTGCTGATAAGCTGATAGCTGAGGCAGATGTGATTTGCTGTCTGGACTTTAATGCTTTGAAACGGATCGAGAAAATGGGAGATGCTGTAGCCGCTTCACCTGCCCGTAAAATAATGATCGATCATCATCTGTACCCCGAAGAATTCTGTCAGATTATTATCTCACATCCGGAAATATCTTCTACCTCCGAACTTATATTCCGGTTAATCTGTCGTATGGGATACTTCAGTGATATCTCTCTGGAAGGAGCCGAATGTATTTATACCGGTATGATGACAGATACCGGAGGGTTCACTTATAATTCCAATAATCGTGAAATATACTTCATTATTAGTGAGCTTCTGTCGAAAGGGATTGATAAGGATGATATCTATAGAAAAGTATACAACACTTACTCGGAGAGCCGTCTGAGACTGATGGGGTATGTTTTGTCGAATATGAAAGTTTATCGTGAGTATAATTCGGCATTGATTTCTTTGACAAGAGATGAACAAAGCCAGTTTGATTATATTAAAGGCGATAGCGAAGGCTTTGTCAATATACCTCTTTCCATTAAGAATGTCTGCTTTTCTTGTTTTCTGCGTGAAGATACGGAAACCAGGATGATTAAGATATCTTTACGCTCTGTAGGAACGTTTCCCTGTAACAAAGTGGCTGCCGAATTCTTTAATGGCGGTGGCCATCTGAATGCTTCGGGTGGTGAATTCTATGGTACGATAGATGAGGCAAAGGAAGTATTTGAACGGGCTTTGGAAAAATACTCAGAGCAGTTGACAGTTAACAGTTGACAGTTGACAGTGGACAATTGACAGTTGATAGCTACTATGTAGTGTGATAGCGCAGCTAATTGTCAATTGTCAATTGTCAACTGTCCACTGTCAATTGTCAACCGTCAACTGTCAATTAAATAACTAAATAAGTTAAAAGACTTGAACTTTCAACTTTTAACTCTCAATTTTCAACTAAATTACGGTACATTTGTACGGACATATAGTTAAGATACAGACGAATGAAGAAACTTATATTATTATTTATTTCCCTGTTGGCTCTTGGAGCCTTTTTTCAGGCATGTGATGACACGAAAACCTATGCTGAGATGCTCGAAGAAGAGAGAGACGGTGTCAATGACTTTATTAAAAAGAATAATATTGAAGTAATTACCGTAGAGGAATTCGAAAAGGATACGATTACAGAATGTGAAGACGGGTATCCGGTTCAGTATCCGGGCAAGAATCAGTATGTTGCCTTCTCTAATGGTATTTATATGCAGATTGTACAACGTTACGGGACTCCGCGTGCTGCATCTGAACCTTATCCCAGTCTTGAAGCTGCTCTTCCGTTTGAAACCGGTAACCTGATCCTTACCCGCTTTAAAGAAGTCGATATTTTAACCGGAGAACCAACTTCTGTTTCTAATGTGGATAATCAATATTATCCGCCTATGAATAATTATCCTACAGGGTTTCGTTATACGATAAGCGGAACAAGTATATACGGGCAGTTTATTCAGGAGCCGGGGCTTGATTCCGAATATTATTGGGACGTAACGATTGGCGGTCAGTATGGAACCTCAGTTCCTGCCGGCTGGTTGATGGCTTTACAGTATATTAAAGATGGAGCACATGTCAGACTGATTGTGCCGTCGAAGAGTGGACACTCTTATGCACAGCAGAAAGTATTTCCTTATTTCTATGATATACATAGATTCTCTATCTATTGATACTACACTGATAGAACTAACTTTAATTACCGATATTTAAATCCTTATGACTCTAATCAAATCTATCTCTGGAATCCGCGGAACGATCGGCGGAGGTGCAGGCGAGGGATTGAACCCGCTTGACATTGTGAAATTCACATCGGCGTATGCTACGCTGATTCGTAGAACATGCAAATCTACAAGTAATAAAATTGTAGTAGGCCGTGATGCACGTATCTCTGGCGAAATGGTGAAGAACGTGGTAGTCGGCACCCTTATGGGTATGGGCTGGGATGTAGTGGATATTGATCTTGCTTCTACTCCTACAACAGAGCTGGCTGTGACGATGGAAGGTGCTTGTGGTGGTATCATTCTGACAGCTTCGCACAATCCCAAGCAATGGAATGCGCTGAAATTGCTTAACGAACATGGTGAATTTCTGAATGCAGCCGAAGGCAACGAAGTGCTTCGTATTGCCGAAGCTGAAGAGTTTGACTTTGCAGATGTAGATCATCTTGGTTCTTATCGTAAAGATCTTACTTACAATCAAAAACATATTGACAGTGTTTTAGCACTTGATCTGGTGGACGTGGAAGCTATCAGGAAAGCTGATTTCCGCGTGGCTATTGATTGTGTGAATTCTGTCGGAGGTATTATTCTTCCCGAATTGCTCGAACGCCTTGGCGTAAAGCATGTAGAGAAGCTTTATTGTGAACCTACTGGTAATTTTGCCCATAACCCCGAACCGCTTGAGAAAAATCTGGGTGATATAATGAACCTTATGAAAGGTGGTAAGGCAGACGTGGCTTTTGTAGTAGACCCTGATGTTGACCGCCTGGCTATGATTTGTGAGAACGGTGTGATGTATGGTGAAGAATATACGCTGGTGACTGTAGCCGATTATGTATTGAAACATACTCCGGGTAATACAGTTTCTAATTTGAGTTCTACCCGTGCATTGCGTGACGTGACTCGCAAATATGGAATGGAATACAGTGCTTCGGCTGTGGGCGAAGTAAATGTGGTGACTAAGATGAAAGCTACCAATGCCGTGATTGGTGGTGAAGGTAACGGTGGAGTGATTTATCCTGCCAGCCATTATGGGCGCGATGCTTTGGTAGGTATTGCCCTTTTCCTGAGTCATCTGGCTCATGAAGGAAAGAAGGTGAGTGAGTTGCGTGCTACTTATCCTCCTTATTTTATAGCAAAGAACCGTGTGGATCTTACCCCGGAAATTGATGTAGATGCCATCCTTTCCAAAGTGAAAGAGATCTATAAGAATGAAGAAATCAATGACATCGACGGTGTAAAGATTGATTTTGCCGATAAGTGGGTACATTTGCGTAAGAGCAATACAGAGCCGATAATCCGTGTGTATAGCGAGGCTTCAACTATGGAAGCCGCCGAAGAAATCGGACAAAAGATTATGGATGTAATCAATGAACTGGCTAAATGATAATTCTTTTCTAAGATTATACTTGAAGTGTAAATAAGCGGAGGCTGTTGCAAAGTAATATTTGCAGCAGCCTCTCTTTCTTCTTCCCCATTTTTCATTGGATTTTAAGAACGAAAGAAGGAGATGATTTTTATTGAGGTAAATATTACAATTCTCTTACTCATATGTTGTAAAAGCAGATAAATATTATAAGAAGATTATGGAAAAAAGTTAGTTGTATGGAGTGATTGCAAGGTATGAATATAAAACAATTGATATGGAGTCATTGGTTGGTGAGGATGATTACAGTATTACAAATATTTCTCTGGGACTATCCTACGCATTTAAAATATCAAATTGTTGCAACTTTGTATCTCTTTTATTTGTTATAATTATAAGTCCTAACATTAGCTTTCCACTGATAGTCGTTATTGTCGTTTAGCATAACTTCCGGTGTGGAAAGCACAAATAGAAACAAGTATGAAAACCATTTCTTCCCTCATCGTAGCTCTTGTACTTTCAATCGCTGCCGCTGCGCAGAGCAACTCTTTCTATGACTTCGCCGTAACCACTATTGATGGTAAACCCTATAATCTCTCTCAACTGAAAGGGAAAAAAGTTCTGGTCGTAAATGTTGCTTCAAAGTGCGGACTCACCCCGCAATATGCAGAGCTACAGGAGTTATACGATCAATATAAAGACGATGGCTTTGTTATCATCGGCTTTCCTGCCAATAACTTTATGGGGCAGGAACCGGGAACTAATGAAGAGATTGCTACATTCTGTACGCTGAACTATGATGTCACCTTTCCGATGATGGCGAAGATCTCAGTGAAAGGTAAAAACATAGCTCCCCTCTATCAATGGTTGACAGAAAAGAAACTGAACGGAGTGCAAGACGCCCCCGTGCAATGGAATTTTCAGAAGTTTATGATTGATGAGAACGGAAATTGGGTAGGAATGGTGCCTCCTAAAAAAAGTCCGTTCTCAGAAACTATCGTTCAGTGGATAGAAAAGAAATAACGATCATAACTTGTCGAAAGAGACGCGCTTGAATTCTCCTTCAAAGTTAGGAGTAAATATCCCTTTTCCTATATGCTCTTTTATCTCTTCTAAGGTCCAAAAGCGTCCGCCATCCAGCTCATCGCTGGGGTGGATGTCTCCGTCGTATACCGTTTTGTACACAAAAACCAGTTCGCGTTCGCGGGCGGATTCAAAAACATAACAGGTCAGGTGTTCCGGTATAAAATCTGTAATACCTAACTCTTCCCGAACCTCGCGTTTCAGTGCTATTTCTACGCTTTCGCCCAAATCTACATGGCCACCTACGGCCGTATCCCACTTGCCCGGTTGGATATCCTTCCATTTGGGGCGTTTCTGTAAGTACAAATCTCCTTTACTATTGAATACGTGCAGGTGCACTACCGGATGAAGCAGTTTACTTCCACTGTGGCACTCGCCGCGGGTAGCGGCTCCGGTGATATTTCCTTCCTCATCAACGATGGGAAACATCTCTTCATTATTATCGTTTTGCATGATTAAATGAATTAACTTTTTCAGGGTATCAGTAACGATGAATCTCCGTAACTAAGGAAACGGAAGTCATGATCCAGGGCATAGTCATAAATCGTCCGCCAGTTTCCTTTTACAAAAGCCGAAACCAACAACAACAGTGTGCTTTGTGGTTGGTGGAAGTTGGTGACCATTGCTTTTACTATCTTATAGTTGTATCCGGGTGCAATAATGATTTGAGTACTGGTGTGCAGAGCTTCCATACCGTTGCGATCTAAATATCCTAAAATCTTTTGCAGGGCAACTGTTGACGGAATCTCATCATACTTTTCATAAGGTTGCCACTGTCGCACGTGCAGTTCTTCTTCCGTAGCTCGTGGGTTGGCAGCCAATGTCACTCCGATGTGGTATAGACTTTCTAAAGTTCGCACAGAAGTGGTTCCTACAGCGATGGCACAACCGTTATGATCGATAAGTTTTTTGATGGTTGAGCGTGACACGGATATGTATTCCGTATGCATCTCGTGCCCCTCGATTTCTTCACTTTTCACCGGCTTGAAAGTCCCGGCACCCACATGCAATGTCAGTTCTTCAAGGTCTATACCCTTTTCGCAAAGGGCATCCAGTACCCGCGGTGTGAAGTGGAGCCCGGCTGTTGGGGCGGCCACAGAACCTTTAATCTTTGAATATACCGTTTGGTAAGTCTCTTTATCACTCTCCTGTGTCTCTCTGTTCAGATATGGGGGGATCGGTAATTCTCCGAACACTTCCAGAATATCAGCAAAAGTAACTTCCGGATTGTCCCATGAGAAGTCTATCCAATGGCTTGTACCATGACATTCGCCACGTGTAGCGGTAAGCATAAGTGTATGTCCTTTTACAGTCATTTCCCGATGTAATGCACCCTCTTTCCATTTCTTCAGATTACCAATCATGCAGAGCCATGCGGCATGCCGGGTCTGCTGGAAGTTTAATACGTAGTCATTCGGCTGGATCGGTTCAAGGCAAAATACTTCTATCAGTGCTCCTGTTTCTTTACGAAAATGCAGGCGGGCCTGGATGACTTTCGTATTATTGAATATCATCAGACTACCTTCTGTCAGATATTCAGGAAGGGATGTAAAGACATCTTCTGTAACCTCGCCACGACGGTAGACAAGTAGCTTGGATTGATCGCGCACCGGGAGAGGGAATTTGGCAATACGTTCATCCGGCAAGGGATAGTTGTATTCGCTAATACGGATATGTTTTGGGTTTTCTTTCATCTTTTCTTTCATTGCGACCGCAAAAGTAACTATATTTGCCCTAATTTGTAGATTGTAAATGGTAAATTGTAAATATAAAGATGAAAATAGGTGATAAAGTACGTTTCCTCAGCGAAGTAGGCGGAGGAATTGTGAAAGGTTTCCAGGGAAAAGACATCGTTTTGGTAGAAGATGCAGACGGGTTTGATATCCCGATGCCGATGCGTGAATGTGTGGTGATTGATACGGACGATTATAATATGAAAAGAAAAGCAGCTCCTGCTCCCTCAAAAGCCGAAGAACCGGCTAAGCCAATGAAACCGGAGATGCCCGCGGTGCAACGTCAACCCGAAACGCGTGGTGGTGATATGCTTAATGTGATGCTGGCTTTTGTGCCCGAAGATGTGAAAGCTATCAGCAGTACTTCTTTTGAGGCTTATCTGGTGAATGATAGCAATTACTATCTCTATTATACATACCTCAGTGCCGAAGGAAAGGCATGGAAAGTTCGTTCACACGGGTTAGTAGATCCTAATACAAAGCTCTTTCTGGAAGATTTTGCTAAAGATGTGTTGAATGAGATGGAACGTGTTGCCGTACAATTCATTGCTTTTAAAGATGGTAAGACTTTTGCAATGAAACCCGCCGTTAGTGTGGAATTACGTATTGATACGGTGAAATTCTATAAACTGCATACTTTCCGCGAGTCAGATTTCTTTGAAGAACCGGCTCTGGTGTATGATATCGTAACGAATGATGTGCCTGTCAAACAGGTCTATGTTTCTGCAGAAGATATTCAAGTGGCTTTATTGCAGAAAAAAGAGGTGGAGAAACCCAGATCACAACCGATAGTCAAACGTAGCAGCTCGAATGGTATTATAGAAATAGATCTCCATATTAATGAATTGTTGGATGATGCACATGGTATGAGTAACAGTGAAATCTTGAATTATCAGCTGGATAAATTCCGTGAGGTAATGGAGAAGTATAAGGGTAAACGCGAACAGAAAATCGTTTTCATTCACGGTAAGGGTGATGGAGTGCTCCGGAAAGCTTTGCTTGACGAATTGAAACGTAAATACAGTACCTGCCGTTATCAGGATGCTTCCTTTCAGGAATATGGTTTCGGGGCGACATTGGTGACTATCCGGTGATGAAGGTAACAGCACCTGAAGATAGATAAAAAAAAGAGTGCCGACAGATAAAACTGTTGACACTCTTTTTACATTTATATAATAATCATTTTACTTGTTCAGCTCGATACCTTTATTTTTCAAGGTAATGTTCAGTAATGCTGCATATTTGCTATACTGTTCATTTGTGAGCGTTCTTTTCATCAATTTCAAGTTTCCGTAAATTGCATTGTGCAATTTTGCTTCCTTATTCTTTTTAGCTGAGGCAGCCCGGCTCATTTGTTCTGTGAAATATTCACAGATATTAGAGACCTCTTCGCTCTGCATTGAATTCAGATTCAAATATTGACTTAACTTATTTACATTGATGTTACCTTCCCATTTTGCAGTAGTAGGTTGGTTTCCTGCTGCAAAAGTAGTCGCAGCCAGGCAGAGTACTGCCACTAATGTTAATCCTAATCTTTTCATAATACCTACTTTTTAATTGTTATACCTAAAAACTAATCCTAAAACTAAATCTAATACCTATTGAAAACCGACTTAAGCGCTTAGTCTTTCTTTTTACCTATGCAAATATAAGGATATGTTTTAGAACATAAAAGAAGTTGAGGAGTAAAGTGTGCTATATAACATCATTTCTTGATGTAGATCAAGAATATACTAATAAAAAGAGTGGAATAGAGGAGATTTTGTAATCTAATTGTAATATGTTTGCCTACACGGAACAGAATAATGTTACGAGAAAGGGCACGCTGAAGTCTACTATAAAACCATGAAATATGGAAACGATCACAAATTCTTTTCCGCAGCAGCGGGTTATGATCGGAAGGGTAGTATCCATTGTCGTGGCACCACCTGCAGAAATGGGTGCGAGGCGTCCAAAGTATCTGACTAATAATGGGGCACAAAGCAGAGCGATAATTTCGCGTATGATGTTTGATAAGAGTGCGATAGTACCTAACTCCGGGCCTTTATATTCAGTGATAAAGATACTGGAAAGAGAGTAATAACCAAATCCTGCACCTACTGCCATACAATCGGCCGGTGAACGATGGCTCAGGAACAGACTGACTACAGCACAGCCAGCTAATGTTCCTAATATGGTCATGATGGGAAGAAACACCAGTCGTGGGTTGAGCGAACGGAAGCTTTTCAGTGTATTAGGATCATTGCCAATGCTGACGCCTACACAAAACATGAGTGCGCACAAGGCGTAATAACTTAGTTTGCTATGTATGAAATCAGATGGAATCAGGTGGTATAAGCCACAAAGGGTGCCCACAACGAAGAATGAGACTATGATGAGACTACCTTTCATTGTTTTATCTCCTTTCTATACCTTATATATATAAAGTACCACAATACCCATGCCGCCAATACACTTCCTGCAACAGCACCCAGTGTGATAATGATGGCTTCCAGCCCGATGGTATGCAATCCTTTGATGATGGTTTCATTTCCTCCTACATCAATGCCCAGTAGAAAAAGCAGTAACCATATCAATAGTGTGATAACTTTATGAATCCATGAAAGCTTTTTACTGCGTAGCAGATAGCCGGTGAGCATCCCGGTGAGCATTATTCCTATGATAGTGAACATATCTTTTACATTATTAGGCTGCAAAGATACTATTTTCTCAGGATGCAGCCAGTATCAAGTTTAATTCCTGACAGATATTTTCTACTATTTCTTTGGTTGCTATTGAAAGACATTCGGTCATGGTACGCAGACAAATTTCGTTGGCCTGAACGGAATTTTCGTATCCACGGTCGGGGGCTTGTTGCCGGTAATGGACGGTATAGGTTTTGTCCAGCAGGCAATCGTCTCCTCTTGATAAACGTACAACAATGGATAAGTCGGTATTGGCATCATTGGCACGATGATTGGGGAAAGTGATGTATTCACCACCGAACCACAGGTAACTGCTTTCTTTCAGTTTTACTCCGGAGTAGGTTTCATTATGAAGTATTTTCACTTTCAGGCTTAATGCAGAGTCGGGTAGGGCAGTTGGAATACTGTCTCCTAATAGCTCTCTGGGCATTCGGCGTGCATTTTTCCTGACGGGGCGCACAGGAGATGGTTTCAGGATGAAATCGGGAGTATTACATTCGGTCAGCAAAGCTTCGGTGAGAAATTCACGATAAGTTTGTGTCAGCGAGCCTTCACCCAGGCGGACGTTGAAGCGGTTGGTTTCGTAGATATAGAGGAGTAGAGGAACGGCAAATCCTCCTCTTTTTTTCACTGTGGTATAGTAGTCCAGATTGGAGTAGTCAATAAAGTCCAGATATACGGTTCGTTTGGCTTCTCCCTGATAAGCGGGAGAGGTAAGTTCGTAAAACAGATCGGACTTCATTGGGTTTATCTCCTTCTGCATGCTCCGGCTACTACGGCAGGAACAGAGGAGAAGGCTGGTCAGGAGTAATAGATAGATGGTCTTCATGGCTTTTAATAAGGATTATATTGGTCATATTCTTCGTCGGATATGTTGATTTTTACACTTGTTTCTGTACTGATACTTACAATGCCAAGCCCTCCATGAACATTGCTGGCAAAAGTGACAGGTTCCATGGTTACGTCATCTGCAAAGTCCGATTCGCTAAGATTCAGTGCTTTTAAATACTGGAAATCCGTTTCACTGATACTAAGTATCCGGACGTAAGTATCTAGTGTTCTCCGCGTGACATCGTGGGATTCAAAGAGATAGGGCCAGCTATCTGAGCCGGATGGATACACCGTCATTGTGTACGACTGTCCGGAGAAGCGGCTGTCATCGAATACTCCATATATGTTCTGGGCTTGTTCAAACATGCCGTTTTCATCATCTTCAGAGGTGGTGGGATGTCCGTCTGTCAATACTACATCTTCACGAGGGAGCATTCGGAAATTTTGTTGTGTAAGTACTGTATCTTTTAGTGCCAGGCTGCCACTTATTGTACCCCGTCTGTACATGGTTGCATACAGTGTGTAACGACGTTCCAGAACGAGACGATAGTAGTTCTTTTCGTCCGGACGGTCTGAGAAGGTGATACGGTAGCGAAGCAACCGGTTGTAATAGTTGCCATATTCACAGACAAGAGCAGTAGCGGTATCTACTTTTTCTATAGGCATTGGTGGTTGCGGCACTACTACTTCTGCCCAGGCATGAAATTCTCCGTCTCCGGTGCGGGCATCAATACGTACTTTGTCTCCCGGATGAAATTTGGTGGTGATGAGGAAACGTTTTTGTAAGGATACAAAATCTCCGGTGGGGATAGGTATTGCTTTGGGTGTTTCCACCAATACATCGTTTACCCGCACTTCTACACTGGCATTGGTGACGTCGCTTATAACATATTGCCCTGTTTTATTCAGGTAGAGTATGTTGTTTGTGCTGTCGGCATTGATCAATGCGTTCATTATCAGTTTGGGTGGACGGGCGGCTTTATTGAAGTCTATTTCGTTTTCGCAACTGCAGATGAATATTATTAGCATAAAAAGTGGAAGTATGTATCTTGTTGTCATAATGCTCAAAATTTATAGGTGTAAGTTACTGAAGGAACACAGGGTAATAACGTTAATTTGGTGATCTTTCGTTTGGCTGGTATGTATTGAAGATATACCTTTCCATCTTCCTGGTTTTTGATATAAGAGGTATATCCTCCGGAGTTATTACTGTATATCATTGTTGGATTCATGGCATTGTAAGCGTTGTAAAGGCTTATATTCCAGGTGCGTACTCCATGTTTGGTCTTTTTGTTGAAGTTTACTCCTATGTTCAACCGGTGGCTGGCAGGCAATCTGTAGTTATTGCGTTTCTCTATGTAATCTTTTTGTTGTATGGCATCCTCTCCCGGGCGGATGATGGCAGTAACTTCTTCGGCAATCGTAGCTGTGCCTCCTGTAGAGAATATCCATGAAGCGCCTATATCAATCCGGTTGTTGAACTTATGATTTACCACCAGGCTCAGGTTGTGGCGGCGGTCGTATTTATAGGGAAACCGTTCTCCGTTGTTGATACCTCCTACGGCAAACTTCCGATCACTTTTGGCCAGTGTGTAGGCTATCCAGCCGGTTGTTTTTCCAGTAGTTTTCTGTGCCATGAACTCTATTCCCATGGAACGTCCTTTACCCATCTCTACTTTGTTTTCCCATCCGGAAGAAGAGCCAAGGAAACTGACTCCTTCTTTGTATTCCAGTACGTTGCGCATCTGTTTATAATATCCTTCTACAGAAAATTCCCAGCCTGGAAGTCCCGTGTAGTAGCTTCCCAATGAATATTGGTGGGCTTGCATCGGTTTTATTTTGCTGGTTACAGGCACCCAAAGATCTGTGGGCATAGAGATGGGAGTGGAGGAGAGCAGATGTATGTATTGGCTCATTTTTGTATAAGAAGCTTTTAGGGCGGTATGTCTGGTCAGCTGATACCGGGCTGAAACACGTGGTTGAGCCGAGAAATAGTTTCTCTTCTGTACCCGGAACATCGATAAGTGCAGCCCTACATTCATACGTAGCCGTGAACCTATGTCGAAATTATCTTCTATATAAGCGGATACTTCGTGTGCCTGGATTGTACTGTTGGAGATACTGTTGTAGAGGGTATCCTGTTTGGTTATTCCATCTTCCTTTTCCTGTATTTTGGAGGTAGCTACTTCCGGGCGGAAATCGTGATGGAGATACCCTGCGCCAAATTTGATATGATGGGCAGGCGTGGGGTTATAGTCGAAATCTATCAGATAACTCCAGTCGCAGATGCCCGAGTGGTAGTTGGAGTGGTAATTACTCTCACTTGTGCTTTCAATGAGATCTGTTTTTGTGTATACTGTAGAGTTAGCATCCATCCGGTACTTGTTGTAAGCTACGGTGGTGTTACTGAATAGTTTCTGGTTGAATATATAGTTCCAGCGGGCGGTAGCGATAGTGTTTCCCCAGTTGAGTGACATCTTGTCTTTGTACATTGATGAAGAAGAATCCGTTGTTTTAAAATAATAACTGTCCTTTCCGTTGTAGAAGTTCAGAAACAGGCGGCTTCTGTCTGAGAACCGGTGGTTGATTTTAGCATTTATATCGTAGAAGTAATAGCTTATTTTATCATCTTTCGGCATGAAAGGTTTCGCTATCAAATCTATATAAGAACGGCGTGCCGAAATATTAAAGGATGTTTTGTCCCGGATGATTGGTCCTTCCAACTGGATTTTGCTGGAAAGAAGTCCTACACTGAGCGTGCCGTGATATTTCTTCATATCTCCGTCATTGCTACGCACATCTACCACTGACGAAAGCCGCCCACCGAAGCGGGCGGGAAAGGAACTCTTGAAAAGTGTTACTTTTTTCACTGCTTCCGGCGTAAAAACAGAGAAGAAACCGAACAGGTGGTCTACATTGTATACCGGTACACCGTCCAGCAGGATAAGATTCTGGTCCGGGCCGCCGCCACGTACATACAGTCCGGCGGATCCTTCTACGCCAGCCTGTACGCCAGGCATCAGTTGAATGGTTTTCATCACATCGGCCTCTCCCAGAATACTGGGAGTATTCTTGATTTGTGCAATAGGTATTTCCTGGGTTCCCATTTGCGTGGCGGTTATGCCTGCTTCTGCTTTGTCGGATACAATGACCACCTCTTCCAGCTGGTTGTTGTCTTGCATGAGAACGTTGATCAGAGTGTCTTTACTCAATTCGAGTTTGTACTGTCGGGTGGTGTATCCCAGATACGAAAAACTTAGTTCTGTCTCTCCTGCGGGTAAAGTGATACTATAAAAACCGTAAGGATTGGTAGTAGTGCCTCGTTGTTGACGACTCTCAAGGATGTTAGCACCAATCAGCGTCTCGGAGGACGCTCCGTCTGTCACATATCCGCTGATAGTGAACTTGCGGCTTACCGGTTTTTGTTTTTTCTTTTGCAAAAGGATGTGCCGTCCGGTTATCTGGTATTTTACGGGTTCATTGGCAAAGGCCAGATCGAGTATCTCCGGTATTGTTTTTTGTTTGACATCGAGTGTGATGCGGTGGTTAATCTTCACTTCTTCTCCATAAATGAAAGAGAAACCGGTAGAGTTTTCTATTCGTTTGACGAACTCTTCCAGTGTGGCATTGCGAATGCTGAACGAAAGTTTTGTTTCAGCTTTCTGTGCCTGTGTCTGTAATGCGAAAAGAAGCACTCCGCCTATCAGCATCAGGCTTTTTATAAGAGATATATGTATATGTTTCATGATTGATCAGTTTTGAATGTATTTCACCACAGAGTAACACAGAGTTCCACCGAGTTTAAATCTTTGATGAAACGCGGATGATCGCATAAACGCAGATTAAAAGACTGTGGATCTTTATTATCTATTTGTTTCCCTTTGCGAAAATCTGCGTTCATCTGCGTTTTAATAAATCATCGCTTGTCGCACCTCCCCGTGCGGGAAGCACTCCAGCTATTGCTTTGCATTGATAATTATACCTTTATCGTTTCGTTTGTACTCAAAATCTCTTCCTTGCTGTAGCAGATACAGGATTTCTTCGAGGCTTTCTCCGTTGCTGAATCGTGCTGTAAGGTGGTAGTTGTACAATGCTTCATTTTCAATTTTTATTTCTACTCCGAATGAATTACTGAGTTCCCGGACGATTTGTTGTAGAGGCAGATGGTTGAAAATGAATGATCCGCTTCGCCAGGCTATTTCTTCGGCAGCATTTTGGGGTGTTGCAAGGGTCAGACTTCCGTTTTCCTTATTATATATAGCACTTTCATTAGGGTGTAATATAATACGTTCCGGGTTGTTGGCAATGGTTACAGCTACAGACCCTTCAAACAGAGTTGTTTTTACTTCCGGATCATTGGGGTAGGATTCTATGTTGAAGTGAGTACCCAACACCTGCACTCTGATGGCTTCGGCCCGTACGATGAACGGATGTTTTGCATTCTTGCTTACCTCAAAATAGCCTTCGCCATTTAGCGTTACCTCGCGTCGTTTTCCGCGAAAACGTTCCGGATAGGTCAGTGAAGAGAAGTGGTTGAGCGTCACCTTCGTTCCGTCCGGGAGCTGTATGCTCCTGCATTCGGCAAAAGTGGAGACGGTTTGCATGTCCACCGGACCCATATAGTCATATGCCAGCCAGCTCATCACGCAAAGTAAGATAACTGCTGCCGCTGCTGAGAATATTCGCATGCCCCTCATCCCGAAGGTGCGTTTATTAAGGGCAGGCAGCCGTCTTTCCAACAATTTGTAACTCTCTTCTGCCGAAAACCGTCCTCTTGGAGAACGGGTAGAGGCTATGAGCTTTTCGAGTATTTTCTCTGCTTCTGTTTCTGTATATTTCATTCTGTTTTTGAATAATATGCCAATGCCTAAACATCGCCTGTCGCACCTCCCCGTGCGGGAAGCACCTTTATTTGGGCATCAGTTCAATAGCCAGTTTGGATGTTTGCCCACCTTTCCACAGCGGTGTACAGCTTATCTGGATGACTTGCCCTCTGATAGCCTTCTTCGGAGAGAGTACGATGGTTGTCTTTGCTTCTTTCTTCCCGGCTTTTATAGTCAGCCGGTCGTTGGTCAGCTTATAAATCGTACCTATCCCTGGTATGTTGGACTGGTGAATGTTTAGTTTAACTTCTCTGTCTTCTTTCTTTTTGTCAACGGCAATTACTTTTACTTCCAGCGTTTCTTCCTGATTGGCCGGGTCGTAATAGTAGGTTTGTGTTGAGCGCTCAAACCCTACATAGTTTGTAGGATAGTCTTTTTTCTTGTTGTCGCATGCCAGCAACAAGAGGCTTGCCAACAGTGTCATGGCTGCCTGAGAATAGAATCTTTTCATACGTCAGTCTATTTTTGATTAAAAACATTATTCACTCATAAAGACAGGCGTCTTTGACGGATTCCCTATGCCGTTCTGGTAAATAAATGTTAATCTATCTCGGCACGTATGATCATCTCTTTCAGGCGTCCGGTTGCTTTCTGTAGCTGGGCGTCTACAGTTTTGGTGCTGATGCCCAATTCTTCTGCCACCTGAGCATAACTTTGTTTCTCTTCGCGTATGCGTATAAACACTTCCCGGCAACGTTGAGGCAGGCGGTCCAGTGCTTTCACATAACGGGCAAAAAGCTCTTCGCTGATCAATTCTTCTTCTGGCGAACGGGAAGAGTCCTCTGTTTCATCGGGTAGTTCATGGCTTGTGAGGGTATCCCGTCTCATCTCCTTCTCCAGATAATTGAGGGATGCATTTTTGACAAGTATAAAGCTATAGTCTTCAATGTTTCTCACTTCAGGGAGTGTGCTACGTTGCTCCCAAAGTTTTAGAAACACATCGAGCACAATCTCCTGTGCCCACTCTTCCCGTTTCACATAATAATAGGCAATGCGGAACAGGCGGTCGTACGTCAGGTCATAAAAACGGCGGAAGGCAGTTTGAGAACTCCATTCCTTCATCTGCCGTAGTAGTTTTCGTACTTCTGATTCGGTCATGGTGAAAGTCTTTGTGTTATTCTTCTACTTTAAGTAAGTCGCTCATGATACTGTCGGATATAAATATCCCTTTGCGGGTGAGGCGTAGATTGCCTTCCCTTTCTTCCAGCATGCCGTTTTTAATAGAAGGGGCGGCCATGCTGAGGCAATATTGCCACAGTTCTGTACCGAACTCTTCTTTTAACTTTGTCAGTGAAAGCCCCTGGCTGGTACGTATGGAAGTGATGATACATTCATTGTATCGTGTGGTAGTATCCAGAATCTCTGTTTCGCAAGCCCGTTCTCCGCTTTCAATTCCCTGGAGATATTTATTGAGGGAAGCTATGTTCCATTCTCGTTCACGACGGTTGAATGAGTGCGCCGAAGGGCCGCAACCCAGATAAGGAATTCCCTGCCAATACGAGGTGTTGTGCCGTGAAGGGTATCCCGGGCGGCAGAAGTTGGATATCTCATAATGTTTATACCCGGCTGCCGTGAGCCGGTCAATGAGGCTGGAGAAGAAGTATACGCTGCTTTCCTCATCTACTTCGCTGACGCGGTGTTGTTGCAACATCTTATATATAGGTGTACCCTCTTCATAGATCAGGTGGTAGGCAGAGATATGTTCCGGGTTCAGTGCGATAGCCTGTGTCAGATCGTGTTCCCAGCGTTCTGCCGTTTCTCCGGGCAGTCCGTAGATGAGGTCGATGCTGATATTCCGGAATCCTGCTTCCCGGCAGCGCTCTATGGCAGTGATTGCTTGTGCCGCTGTGTGCCGGCGGTTGAGCAAGCGCAGGGTCGCTTCGTCAAAAGTCTGTAACCCCATACTGATACGGTTGAAAGGCAACTTGGTAAGCGTTTGCACATATTGCGGAGTGAGATCGTCCGGATTGGCCTCTAAAGTGATTTCTTGCACCTGCTTTATTCCGTAAGTTTTTTCAATGGTGTCAAAAACTTGTTGAAAATCTTCTCCGGAAAGCTGCGATGGAGTACCGCCTCCAAAGTAGATTGTCTCTATGGGTTCCCCTTGCAGGTATTGCCGGCGTATCTCCAATTCGCGGCAAAGGGCGTGGATGTATCTCTCTTTGAGTTCACTGTGTGTGGTGGAGTAGAAATCACAGTAGATACAACGGGTTTTACAAAAAGGAATATGAATGTAGATACCTGCCATAGTCTGGTTATGTTGTTTAGTCCGCAAAAGTAAGATTTTAGGTTCATAAAGTGGTTATTGTGTGTGAGGATTTAACTATTTACTATACCTGTTAGTGGAATTGATTCAAATCAGATCCGATATGAATCAGTTCACCACAGAGG
Organism: Bacteroides mucinivorans; assembly: GCF_034654355.2. Lineage (NCBI taxonomy): Bacteria > Pseudomonadati > Bacteroidota > Bacteroidia > Bacteroidales > Bacteroidaceae > Bacteroides > Bacteroides mucinivorans. Next base: position 1,264,389 of record NZ_CP178179.1, read on the forward strand.
ACACGGAGGGCTCAGAGATATTATTTTCTCTGATGAAACGCGGATGATCGCAGATGAACGCAGATTAAAAAACTGTAGTTCTTTATTTTATCGTTATTTCCCTTTGCGAAAATCTGCGTTCATCTGCGTTTCAATAAAGATTTAAAACTCTGTGCCCTCTGTGTCCTCTGTGGTGAAATACATTCAAAACCGTATAGTGACGAAGATTATGACCCTATCTTTTCGATGGCGGAAGTACCTGTAGACGGCATCGATCCCCTTGTTCGGTGTTGTACTTTGTCTTTCTCAGAAAGGAATGTTCCTTTCCCCGGTGTGCAGTATTGTTTTAGATGTACATGTAAAGCAGCATGAGATGCACATGTCGTGTTGTCCCACATGCACATGTCGTACTGCTTTACATGTACATCTAAAACAATGTTACACACCGGGGCTTCATACGTTACTCTACGAGATAGAACTTTATCAATACCGGAGAAAGAGACTGATAGCAATGACAAACACCATTAAGTTCAAAACTGAATAGCAATGAGGAAAACTCACTACAGAGTTTCACAGAGCATTATTTATCTAATAAAACGCGGATTAACACAAATAAACACAGATTAAAAGATTGTAGTTCTTTATCTTATATTTGTTTCCCTTTGCGAAAATTTGCGTTAATCTGCGTTTCAATAAAGATTTAAACTCTGTGGAACTCCGTGTTACTCTGTGGTGAAATACACCCAAATCCATACAGAAAGGAATCAAACTTTTCCCCAGGTATTATTATCTGTATTTTAATAATTACCCATCGCCTGTCGCACCTCCCCGTGCGGGAAGCACTCGGCTCCGGGAAGGAGGCTGTTCCCCGGAGCCGAGGAAGATGATTTACACAATGTGTTGCATAACATTGTTTAGTAACACTGTGTCCTTTGTTGCTTTTCCCCTTATTAATTCCTAATTTGCGACACTTAAATAAATGGTATGCGAGAACATACTGAGTAATTCATTTAAATCTTATTGATTATGAAGGTATATCAGACGAACGAAATTAAGAACATAGCCCTCTTGGGAAGTTCTGGATCTGGGAAAACCACTCTCGTGGAAGCAATGCTTTTCGAGAGTGGTGTTATAAAACGTCGCGGAACTATTGCCGCCAAAAATACAGTTAGTGACTATTTCCCCGTTGAACAAGAGTATGGCTACTCCGTTTTCTCCACCGTATTCCATGTAGAATGGAACAATAAAAAGCTGAATATGATAGACTGTCCGGGCTCGGACGACTTTGTAGGAGGCACAGTTACCGCACTGAATGTGACCGACACCGCAATAATTCTTCTCAATGGCCAATACGGCGTTGAAGTTGGTACACAGAATCATTTCCGCTACACCGAAAAACTGAATAAACCCGTCATTTTCCTTGTCAACCAGCTTGATAATGATAAATGCGATTATGATAATATCCTCGAACAATTAAAAGAAGCTTATGGCTCAAAAGTTGTTCCTATCCAGTATCCGATAAATACAGGTCCCGAGTTTAATTCGCTGATCGACGTCCTGTTGATGAAAAAGTACTCCTGGAAACCTGAAGGAGGAGCCCCTATCATCGAAGATATTCCTGCCGAAGAAATGGATAAGGCTATGGAATGGCATAAGGCACTTGTAGAGGCTGCTGCTGAAAATGACGAAGAACTCATGGAAAAGTTCTTTGAGCAAGACTCGCTGACAGAAGACGAAATGCGCGATGGTATCCGCAAAGGACTTGCCGCCCGTGGAATGTTCCCCGTATTTTGTGTATGTGCAGGCAAAGACATGGGAGTACGCCGCCTGATGGAGTTCTTAGGCAACGTTGTTCCCTTTGTTTCTCAAATGCCAAAAGTGACCAATACAGCCGGAAAAGAAATAGCTCCTGATGTAAATGCCCCTACTTCCCTTTATTTCTTCAAAACAAGCGTTGAACCCCATATCGGTGAAGTATCCTACTTTAAAGTTATGAGTGGAAAAGTGCACGAAGGTGACGATTTGCTTAATGCCGACCGTGGCTCAAAAGAGCGTATGGCACAACTTTACGTAGTGGCCGGCTCCAATCGTGTCAAAGTGGAAGAACTTTGCGCAGGTGATATTGGCGCTACTGTAAAACTGAAAGATGTAAAAACAGGCAATACTCTGAATGGAAAAGACTGTGATAATAAATTTAACTTTATTAAGTATCCCAATTCAAAATACTCGCGTGCCATTAAACCTGTCAATGAAGCAGATGTAGAAAAGATGATGAGCATCCTGAACCGTATGCGTGAAGAAGATCCGACGTGGGTTATTGAACAGTCTAAAGAATTGAAACAGACACTGGTGCATGGACAGGGAGAATTCCACCTCCGTACTTTGAAGTGGCGTCTGGAAAACAATGAAAAGCTACAGGTGAAATACGAGGAACCGAAAATCCCGTACCGTGAAACAATCACAAAAGCTTCCCGTGCCGACTATCGCCATAAGAAACAATCGGGTGGGGCTGGACAGTTCGGTGAAGTGCACCTCATTGTCGAACCCTATAAAGAAGGCATGCCTGTGCCCGATACCTATAAGTTTAACGGACAGGAGTTCAAGATCAATGTGAAAGGAACAGAAGAAGTTCCATTGGAATGGGGAGGAAAATTGGTATTTGTTAACAGTATCGTAGGTGGTTCTATTGATACACGCTTCCTGCCTGCTATTCTGAAAGGTATCATGTCTCGGATGGAACAAGGTCCGTTGACGGGGTCTTATGCCCGTGATGTACGCGTTATTGTCTATGACGGAAAAATGCACCCGGTAGACTCCAATGAAATCTCCTTCATGCTGGCAGGGCGTAATGCTTTCAGCGAAGCCTTCAAGAATGCCGGTCCGAAGATTCTGGAACCCATCTATGACGTAGAGGTATTTGTACCGTCGGATAAGATGGGCGATGTGATGGGGGATCTTCAAGGACGTCGTGCCATGATTATGGGTATGAATAGCGAGAAAGGATTTGAAAAACTAATTGCTAAAGTACCTCTTAAAGAAATGTCTTCTTATTCAACAGCGCTTAGCTCACTCACCGGAGGGCGTGCTTCGTTCATTATGAAATTCGCAAGTTATGAACTTGTGCCTTCTGATGTACAGGATAAATTAATAAAAGACTTCGAAGCCAAACAGGTGGAGGAGTAATTATTCGTTTATAATGCTTTAGCCGTCCTTCTTTCGCTCGAAAGGGGGGCGGCTTTTTTGCTTAACAATGATTAAGAAAAGTAGAAATTCCTAAGAGAAAGATTTAATTTTTTATTAAATTTGCAAACCAAAGGATATATTGTTTTGTTATAGTCGTCAGAACATGAGCTAAATACTGCCTTTCGGTTAATTTACGAGAATGGACGATTAAAATAGGTTAATGTGTTAGGTATGTTAATTAGGGAGTGTTAATTTTGTTGCTATGAAAAAGTCAACAATCTGGATATTAGGTATTGTAATGGGTCTTTCCTTCCTCGGATTACTTTACTTACAGGTAAGTTATATAGAGGCAATGGTGAAGATGCGCAAAGAACAATTTGATAACTCTGTGCGTAATAGCTTGTATCAGGTATCAAAAGATGTGGAATTTGCAGAAACCGACCGTTGGCTGAGGGAAGATATTACTGAAGCGGAACGGAAAGCGCTGACCGCTTCCTCTTCTATGCAAGGGGATGATTTGGTTCAGCAAACACAGCGATTTACGGTGAAATCACCGGATGGAAGAATAATGACGGACTTTGAATTAAAAGTAATGACTAACAAACCGTCAGAGTTGCCCAAGATGATGATTTCGCGCAGACATGGTGGAAATACGATTCCGAAAACATCGAAATCTTTGCTCGATGCGGTGAAGAATCGGTATATGTATCAGCGGGTCCTGCTCGATGAAGTTGCACTGCAAATGGTTTACCGCGCCAGTGACAAGTCGATAGGCGAACGCGTAAGATTTAAAGATCTGGACGACTACCTGAAGTCGGCACTCCTTAATAATGGAATAGAGTTGCCATACCACTTTACGGTGATCGATAAAGACGGGCGGGAAGTATACCGCTGTGCGGACTACGAAGGGAAAGGAAATGAAGATTCATATACTCAGCCGCTTTTCCAGAATGACCCGCCGGCCAAAATGAGTATTGTAAAGATACACTTCCCCGGGAAAAAGGATTATATCTTTGATTCGGTGAGTTTTATGATCCCGTCAATGATATTCACTTTAGTACTGTTGATAACGTTTATCTTTACTATATATATAGTATTCCGTCAGAAGAAGCTGACAGAGATGAAGAATGACTTTATCAATAATATGACGCATGAGTTCAAGACACCGATATCAACCATTTCGCTGGCGGCACAGATGTTGAAGGACCCTGCGGTGGGTAAGTCGCCACAGATGTTCCAGCATATATCGGGAGTGATCAATGATGAAACGAAGCGACTCCGCTTTCAGGTAGAGAAGGTGCTTCAGATGTCAATGTTCGACCGGCAAAAGGCGACACTCAAGATGAAGGAGATTGATGCTAACGAACTGATAACAGGGGTGATTAATACGTTCACTTTGAAAGTAGAACGATATAATGGTAAGATTACATCGAACCTTGAGGCTACCGATCCTGTTATATTTGCAGATGAAATGCATCTCACGAATGTGATCTTCAATCTGATGGACAATGCGGTGAAATATAAGAAACCGGAAGAGGAACTGTTACTGAATGTCAAAACCTGGAATGAACCGGGTAAGTTGATGATTTCTATACAGGACAACGGTATTGGTATAAAGAAAGAAAACCTTAAAAAGGTGTTCGATAAGTTCTATCGCGTGCATACAGGTAATCTGCACGATGTAAAGGGCTTCGGATTGGGATTGGCCTATGTGAAGAAGATTATTCAGGACCATAAAGGAACCATTCGGGCAGAGAGCGAATTGAATGTAGGAACTAAATTTATAATTGCATTACCTTTATTAAAAAATGATTGATATGGACGAGAAACTGCGTATTTTATTGTGCGAAGATGATGAAAATCTTGGCATGCTTTTAAGAGAATATTTACAGGCAAAAGGTTATTCTGCTGAGTTGTATCCCGATGGGGAAGCTGGTTATAAGGCTTTCTTGAAGAATAAATATGACTTGTGCGTGTTTGACGTAATGATGCCTAAAAAAGACGGATTTACTTTGGCACAGGATGTTCGTGCTGCTAATGCCGAAATTCCTATTATCTTCCTGACTGCAAAAACACTGAAAGAAGATATTCTGGAAGGATTTAAAATTGGTGCGGATGATTATATCACCAAGCCGTTTAGTATGGAAGAACTTACTTTCAGAATCGAAGCTATTCTGAGACGCGTACGCGGAAAGAAAAATAAGGAAAGTAACATCTATAAGATTGGTAAGTTTACCTTTGATACTCAGAAGCAGATTCTTGCTTCAGAAGGAAAGCAGACGAAACTGACTACCAAAGAATCTGAGTTACTTGGTTTGCTTTGTGCACATGCTAACGAAATTTTGCAACGTGACTTCGCTTTAAAGACTATCTGGATTGATGACAACTATTTCAATGCGCGTAGTATGGATGTGTACATCACTAAATTGCGTAAACACCTGAAAGAAGATGACTCTATTGAGATTATCAACATTCATGGAAAAGGATACAAATTAATTACTCCCGAAGTTGAAAACTAAGAAGAAGAGGAGAAACGAAACTAAAAAAGGTCCGGAAATATTCATTTCCGGACCTTTTTTTAATTCCATTAAAATATTAATCTGCTATTTTCTTATTGATGACAATATAAGAAACAAGACCCAGTACTACTAAAAGTACAGAAGTTCCCAAAATAGTATTGTTATTTACATTACCAGTCAGGGAGCAGGCGATCAGAATGATTACTCCGACCAAAATTAATATTAATCCTAAATTCTTTAATAAGACTTTCATGTGTGTGTATTTTAATAGATTATTTTATTCATGGTCACAAATTAAAGCATAATTCTTTAACGGGCGAAATTATTTATGCAAAAAAACTATTAATCAGCGTAAATAGTCTGTTTTTACATACTTACCGGTGCTTAATCTTTTGTATTGAAGAATATTTTTCTCAAGACCTCCTGGCTCACACTTAATTCTTCCACACTGATGCCTTTTAGGGCTTCCATAAGGGTACGATTGGCTATAATGCGTGCTTCTTCTTCCAGCTCCTTGCCGGTTTTGGTTAAGTGGATGAGATTGGTACGGCGGTCTTTTTTGTCCGAAATGCGGACAACCAGATGTTGACGTTCCATATTATCTATCAATCGGGTCATACTGGGTTTATCTTTAAAAGTTGCATTACACAACTCTTGTTGTGTAACTCCGTCTTTTTCCCAAAGAAAAATGAGTACGGTCCATTGTTCAGGACTGATTTCCAAACCGCCCTGACGGAAGTTACGATACAGTTTCCGGTTTATAGCCGCGGAAACTTTGCCATTAAGAATGGCAAAAATAAGCCGGATGTCAAAGTTAAATTGTTCTATCATGAAATTATTGTTTCAACAACTTTGCAAAGGTATAGCTCTTCTGTGTAAATTCCTATCTTGTGATACAAAAAAAGATTAAAAGTTTGTAGTTCACAATAAAATGCCTAACTTTGCACCCGCATTTTTAAATCAAATAATTTATTTATTTAATTAAACGAGTATGAATCAATACGAAACCGTTTTCATTTTAACTCCCGTTTTATCTGATGTTCAGATGAAGGAAGCGGTAGAAAAATTCAAAGGTATCCTCCAGGCTGAGGGTGCTGAGATTATCAATGAAGAGAACTGGGGACTGAAGAAGTTGGCTTATCCTATCCAGAAGAAGTCTACAGGTTTCTATCAACTAATCGAGTTCAACGCAGATCCGACTGTCATTGACAAGTTGGAGTTGAATTTCCGTCGTGACGAACGTGTTATCCGTTTCTTGACTTTCAAGATGGATAAGTACGCTGCAGAATATGCTGCAAAAAGAAGAAGTGTTAAATCAAGCAAAAAGGAGGATTAATCATGGCACAACAAGTTCAATCAGAAATCAGATATTTGACTCCGCCTTCAGTAGACGTTAAGAAGAAAAAATACTGCCGTTTCAAAAAGAGTGGTATTCGTTATATCGACTACAAAGATCCTGAATTCTTGAAGAAATTCTTGAATGAACAGGGTAAAATCCTTCCGCGCCGTATCACAGGTACTTCTTTGAAGTTCCAACGTCGTATTGCGCAGGCTGTGAAGAGAGCACGTCACCTGGCATTATTGCCTTATGTAACTGACATGATGAAATAAGAAGGAGGAAAAGTATGGAAATTATATTGAAAGAAGACGTAGTAAACTTGGGTTATAAGAATGACATCGTAACTGTTAAGTCTGGTTATGGTCGTAACTATTTGATCCCGACTGGAAAAGCTATCATCGCTTCTCCTTCTGCAAAGAAAATGTTGGCTGAAGACTTGAAACAGCGTGCTCATAAACTTGAGAAAATCAAGAAAGATGCTGAAGCAATTGCTGCTAAATTGGAGGGTGTTTCTCTGACTATTGCAACTAAAGTTAGCTCTACGGGAACTATTTTCGGTTCTGTAAGTAACATTCAGATTGCTGAAGCACTGGCAAAGTTAGGCCACGAAATCGACAGAAAGATAATCGTAGTAAAAGATGCAGTAAAAGAAGTTGGTTCTTATAAGGCTATCGTAAAACTGCATAAGGAAGTTTCTGTAGAAATTCCTTTTGAAGTGGTTGCTGAATAAGATTTGGAACTTACTAAATATAAAGAAGCCTGATCTCGAAAGAGATTGGGCTTTTTTTATGTGCCAAGGTTAGGGGGAGGGGAGCTTGCTTAAAAGATAACTATCTCTTTTGAAGATTTGTAGGATGAGGTGGAAGAAAAGTCTTGTTTAACTGTAATTGGTTGATATTCAATTTGGAAATAATCTAATGTATCCGATATAAAGAATAGTATTTAATAGAGTGTTAAATAGGTACTTTTATGTTCCAGAGAAACGTATTCTTGAGTATGTAAAGTACGTACTTTTATAATAAAGAATTTCTGTATTTCAGATATCTGTTAATAGTGTTAATTGGAAATATTCAATATGGGGTATATATCGAGTACCTGCTAAGTGTATTTTTTTTTATGTTGGGCGGAAAGGGGGAGGTTAAGGCACAAAAAAAAGTCTGTTCGTGTTTTACACGCCAGACTTTCAATTCTCTCAGAGCTAAAATTATTCAGCTACTACAGTTTCTGTTACTGTTACGCTATCAACAGTTACTGTATCCATTGCTGCTGCTGCTTCAGCTGCTGCTGCTTCTACTGCTGCGATTGAGTCAGCGATACGGATAGAATCTGCTTCTGCTTTTGCTGCGTCAGCTGCTTTGTTTCCACAAGATGCGAATGATACTGCTGCGATAGCTGCGAATACTAAAACTAATTTTTTCATTTTCTTTGCTTTTAAAATCTGTAATACAATCAATTGCTTATTAAAACGCTGCAAAGATATGTACTTTTAGAATACGTTGTTCTCGAAAAGCCAACTTTTTTTATATTTTTTTTTGAAGTACACTTTCTATTTGTCTCACAACATGTTTTAAAACATACCTAATTCACTGCTATACTATTATATAGATAGCGTTTAATACTTCTCTTAGGTGTTTTTTCAAATTCTGTTGGGTAGAGTTGTATTTGACTTATCTTCTCATAGTTGGCTACAGTTGCATTCAGATTCTTCAGATTTTCATCCATGATGGTCTTTAAATTGTCCGGTTGATTGAGGCCTAATGAATCTAAAGACTCGTAATCTGCATATACAAGGGCTACCAACTTCTTATTTCTTTCAATAACAAGACTTTCGAGAATGAAAGGCAGGTTATTTAGTTTGGCTTCGATTTCTTCCGGGAATATATTTTGTCCGCTCGAACTTAAAATCATTGTTTTCAATCGTCCGCGAATGAAGATATTGCCATTGGCATCCATGGTTCCCAAGTCACCTGTACGCAGCCAACCGTCTTCGGTGAATACTTCCTTGGTAGCATCCGGATTTTTGTAATAACCGGTCATAACATTCTCACCCCGTACCTGGATTTCTCCTGTTTCGGCTTCGGGATTTTCTTTGTAAATGCGTGCTTCCATAATGTCAAGTATCTTACCGGAAGAGGTAGGGATAAATTCATTCCATGGGGCATAACTGATGAGCGGACCGCATTCTGTCATTCCGTAACCAATAGTAAATGGGAATTTGATCTTGTGAAAGAATTCTTCTACTTCCGGGTTCATAGCGGCTCCGCCAATGATAATTTCTTTGAAACGTCCTCCTAATGCATCGATCAGCTTTTTACGAATCTGACCATAAATCTGGCTATCAAGTAAGGGTATACTTAATGCCCATTTCATACCTTTTTTATTGATAAGAGGCTGGATTGTATTTTTGTATATCTTTTCGATAACGAGCGGAACAGTGATTATCAGATTGGGTTTTACTTCCTCGAAAGCTTTCATTATGATCTTCGGAGAAGGGGTTTTGCCGAGCAGGGTGACGTGCGTACCTACAGCCGTGGCCGTCAGAAAATCGAACGCACAACCATAAGCATGTGCTAACGGAAGGAAGGAGAGTACTTTATCTCCTTTTTTCAGTAATTCGGTGCGGATTCCGAAGGTGACATTTCCTGCAAGATTGTTTCCTGTCAGCATGACGCCTTTACTGAAGCCTGTGGTACCGGAGGTATAGTTCAGCAACATGACTTTATCGTTGGAAAGCGTGGTATATTGCACATCTTCCCGGTGGAATCCTTTGGGGTATGCACGGTGCATTTCATTGTCCAGATGTTTGATGAATTTCTGTATCGTTTCGCCGTCGCGCTGATACAGGCAGCGGAAATCAGTAAGCGAAAATACACCGCGGAGTCCGGTCAGTTTTTCTTCTTCGAGATTGTCCCAAATGGTATCGCTGGTAAAGAGAAAAACAGATTCCGAATGATTCACAATATGGTGTACATCGTTCGGATTGAAGTCCTGAAGAATCGGCACGATGATTGCGCCATAGGTGATTGTTGCCATATAAGCGATGCACCATCGGGCATTATTTTTTCCGATAACGGCTATTTTATCACCACGTCGGAGGCTACAATGTCTGAATAATAGATGGAGGCGGGCTATCTCTTCAGCCACTTGCCCGTATGTGTAACCAGAGTCCTCGTCATAGTCGGTATAACAAGGCAGGTCCCAGTTTTCTTGAAAGCTATTTTCGTATAGCTTAATAAAATTCTCTTTTATCATTGCACGTTTTTTAGTGAATTGTGCAAAAATAGGAATAATAATTTAATTAGGAATTAAAAAATAGTAATTAAAGTCTGTGGAGAGGTTAAATCCTTTAGTTGTTAATTCCTAATTTTTAATACTTAATTCTCATAGATTGTGTAACTTTGCATCCAATATGCGTTTGTTAAAATTATGATAGATACCACTGTATTTCAGGATAAGACAGCTGTTTACTATACTTTAGGCTGCAAATTGAATTTCTCAGAGACCTCGACTATTGGTAAAATCCTGCGTGAAGCAGGTGTGCGTACGGCACGTAAAGGTGAGCGTGCGGATATTTGTGTGGTTAATACATGTTCGGTGACGGAGATGGCAGATAAGAAATGTCGGCAGGCTATTCATCGGTTGGTGAAACAGCATCCGGGAGCTTTTGTTGTGGTGACGGGATGTTATGCGCAGCTTAAGCCGGGCGATGTGGCGAAGATTGAGGGAGTTGATGTTGTGCTGGGCGCTGAGCAAAAGAAGGATCTGCTTCAGTATTTGGGCGATTTGCAAAAGCATGAAGCCGGAGAAGCGTATACAACGGCTACAAAAGATATTCGTTCGTTTGCACCTTCATGTTCACGCGGGGATCGTACCCGTTTTTTCCTGAAGGTACAGGATGGCTGTGATTATTTCTGCTCTTATTGTACGATTCCCTTTGCCCGCGGGCGGAGCCGGAACGGAACGATTGCTTCTATGGTAGAGCAAGCTCGTCAGGCAGCTGCCGAAGGTGGAAAAGAGATTGTACTTACAGGTGTGAATATTGGTGATTTTGGTAAAACTACCGGAGAGATTTTCTTTGATCTGGTGAAAGCGCTGGATGAAGTGGAAGGCATTGAGCGTTATCGGATTTCTTCCATAGAACCCAATTTGCTGACGGATGAAATTATTGAATTCGTATCCCATTCCCGCAGATTCATGCCACATTTCCATATACCCTTGCAATCCGGATCGGATGATGTACTGAAGTTAATGCGGCGTCGTTATGACACGGCTTTGTTTGCTTCCAAAATAAAGAAGATCAAGGAAGTGATGCCCGATGCCTTTATTGGAGTAGATGTAATTGTGGGTACACGTGGCGAAACGGAGGAATATTTTGAAGATGCCTACCGCTTTATTGCCGGATTGGACGTGACCCAGCTGCATGTATTCAGTTATTCGGAACGTCCCGGTACTCAGGCTTTGAAGATAGATTATGTGGTAGCTCCCGAAGAAAAGCATAAGCGTAGTCAGAGGTTACTGGCTCTTTCGGACGAAAAAACGCAGGCTTTTTATGTCCGTCACATCGGGCAGACAATGCCTGTACTTATGGAAAAGACCAAGGCGGGCATGCCGATGCATGGTTTTACAGCCAATTATATCCGGGTAGAAGTGGAAAATGACCCTTCGTTGGATAACAAAATGGTCAATGTATTGCTGGGAGAGCTTAATGAAGATGGTACAGCATTGGAAGGCACTATTCTATAAAGACGATGAAAAAGATATCTGTTGTTATATTAAACTGGAACGGTTGTGAAATGCTTCGCTCTTTTCTTCCGTCGGTACTTTGCCATTCCGATAGTGATGATATAGAGGTTTGTGTGGCCGATAATGGTTCTACGGATTCTTCTGTTGCCATGCTTCGGGATGATTTCCCAATGGCTCGTTTGATCTTGTTGGAAGAGAACCACGGCTTTGCAGAAGGATACAATCTTGCTTTGCAAAAGGTGGATGCAGAATATGTGGTTCTGCTTAATTCGGATGTAGAAGTAACGGAGAATTGGCTCGAACCACTTGTCAGCTATATGGATGCTCATCCTGAAGTAGCTGCCTGCCAGCCCAAAATACGTAGTTGGCGACAGAAGCAGATGTTTGAATATGCTGGTGCGGCTGGTGGATACATAGACCGTTACGGCTATCCTTTTTGCCGGGGGCGTGTGATGAATGAAGTGGAAGAGGACCGGGGACAGTATGATACGATTACTCCGGTATTTTGGGCTACGGGAGCAGCTTTGTTTATCCGCCGGACGGATTATATGGATGCGGGTGGACTCGATGCCCGCTTTTTTGCCCATATGGAGGAGATAGATCTTTGCTGGCGGCTTCGCTCACGCGGGAAGAGTATTGTTTGTATCCCTCAAAGTGTTGTCTATCATGTGGGGGCGGCAACTTTGAAAAAAGAGAGTCCGCGGAAGACTTATCTCAATTTTCGTAATAATCTTGTCATGCTTTATAAAAATCTTCCTCCACAGGAGCTGAATAAGGTGATGCGCGTACGGGCTTTTCTCGACTATGTAGCCGCCCTTCAATACTTATTGAAAGGGCAGTTGGGTAATGTAAAGGCAGTGTTTCATGCACGGAGTGAATATAAGCGGCTTCGTTCTTATTTCCTGAAGGCCCGTGAAGAAAATCTGAGAAAAACTTATGTCGATTCTATTCCCGAACGAATAAAAAGCAGTATCTTGTGGCAGTTTTATGTGAAGGGACGGAAACGTTTCTCCCAATTGTCTGACTTTAAAGGATAACGCAAATGGAAAAGAAGTTAGTAAGAAAAATAGGTCTGGTGGCACATGATGCCATGAAAAGAGATCTGATTGAATGGGTGCTTTGGAATTCAGAACTGTTGATGGGACATAAGTTCTATTGTACGGGTACAACTGGCACACTGATTCTTGAAGCATTGAAAGAGAAGCATCCCGATGTTGAATGGGATATTACGATTCTGAAATCCGGTCCGTTGGGAGGTGATCAGCAGATGGGTTCGCGTATTGTGGACGGAGAGATCGATTATCTGTTCTTCTTTACTGATCCGATGACGCTGCAACCACACGACACGGATGTGAAAGCATTGACCCGTTTGGCTGGTGTGGAGAACATTGTATTCTGTTGCAACCGCTCTACAGCTGATCATATCATATCAAGTCCTCTGTTTATGGATCCCGATTATGAACGGACTCATCCCGATTATTCCGGCTATACCAAGCGGTTTGAAAATAAACCGGTAGTGACCGAAGCGGTAGCATCGGTAAACAAACGGAAGAAAAAGAAGTAGTGCTTCCCGCACGGGGAGGTTCGGCAGGCGATGGGGGGACTCAAAAATGAGTTCCCTTCTGCGTTATCCCCATGCTGAATTCAATCGATTCTTGACTGATATTCCCGGCTCCGGGGAACAGCTTCCTCCCCGGAGCCGAGGACATTCCTCCCCGGAGCCGAGGACATTCCTCCCCGGAGCCGGGGAAAAGTACTCAATAATGGGGTGAAATTCTTCCCCCTCATCGCTCATTTTCTGGTGCAAAACATCTCCACACCTGCCGCATCAATATCTGCTCCCATGGGTGGATTCCGTTTGGACAACTTTATTTCTACTTCTTCAATGGCAGGAAAATCCCGGAATAATCTTTCTGCAATACGTCCGCATACATGTTCCAGCAGCTTGGAGGGGATTCCCATTTCTTCTTTCAGTAGGGTATATACGTCGGCATAACTCACAGTATCCTCTACTGCATCTGTCGTAATGGCGTGTGCGAAATCTACTTTTAATCTCAGGTTAATATAAAACTCATTCCCCACAATCGTTTCTTGTGTAGCTACTCCGTGATGGGCAAAGAAGAGTATATTCTCTAAATGTATATAACTGGCGTTTATATTCATGACTGTATTTAGGCTTGAAAAAATGAATACTTTCACAAAGATACAACAAACCGGATAGAACTCTTACTTGATTCTTATCAAATCTTTCTGTGCCACCACCTGGGGCATTACTTTCAGGAAGAAGGGCGTTACGGCAATACAGATGCCCAATGTTATGAATAGTAGCGTGAAGGCTAATGCCCATTCGTTATGAATATACCGTGATACGAGTTGATCGGAAAAATGAAGTATCGGTGCATGAATACCAAGCGTGATTACCGAATAACGTCCTAAGTAAGAGACTACAGGTATGTGTTTCACCCTCTTGCACAGCAACATAATCATAAAGATACCGGCAAAAGCGGCTATATAGAACTGGAAGATATTGCCATGATAACTATTGGTACGCATCCCCGGGGTGAAAGCAACGAAATACATGATGGCAAGTGCGGCAATGATAAACAGAGGGATCAGCTTGTCGAGCCGATGCGGAAAGAGAAAGAAATTGTAACGGCGTATCCAGAAACCTGCAACGTAGAATGGCAGAGCTGTCATGGCCACATCTATATACAGTGGCAGCTCAAAACGGTATTTCCCCATAAAGAAACCGATTGCTCCGATGAGCAGAGTGAGAACGAATACCAGTTTCAAGTGTCTGTCTCGTAAGAAATGGAGTAAATAGAATAGAATATTACAATTGAACAGTGCAATAAGAAACCAGATAGGAGGGTTGAACTTGATTAAATCGTGCCCGTGAAACACAACAAGTAATTCACTCCATTGCACCGGCAGATGAAATACACCGGGGGCTATTTTCCATACGACATACTTTAGCAGAAAAGCTCCGACATAAAAAAAAGTGAATGGGATAAGTAGCTTGTTGATTTTACGAAGGAAGAACCCTAAGAAGCCTTCATAAGATTTAAAGAAGATACCGGATATGAAGAAATAAAGCGGCATGCGGAAACAAGATACCATGGAGTCTTCATCAAACCTGGTAAATGCTCCGCCAATGTGAGCAATAACCACTAAAATGATGCAAACGCCCTTGGTGAGGTCTACAAAGTCAATGCGTTTGCTTTTGTTATCTTCCATTGTTGTGTTTGTCTCATTTTATAGTCGCAAAGATACAGGATATCTTGATAATAACAACGCCTCTCCCGGTTGATTTAATAGGGAGAGGCGCTTTTTATGAAAATCAGGAGATGACAGGAGCTTATTTTTCCGGCTTTCTTCCTGTCTGTTTAATCAACTCTTTTATTTTCTCGTTCAGGCTTTCTGCTTTCATCAACTGCTCCAGCGTCAGATGCATGCGATAGCGCCAATAGTGCCGTGGGTTGGCAGGTATATTGATACGTTCTTCCTGTACGTTTGGGTTGCGCCATTTTCCATCTATTGCCAACCAGTCCTGCAAAGAGAGGATACAGAGGATGGAATTACTGTACAGGTGGTTGCGGACTACTTCCTCGCACAATTCCGGAGTAGCTACTGCCGGGGCGGCACCATAATGACCAAGCATGGTATTGTAGTAACGCTGTGTCTGTTGATAATCTTCTTCCCACCAGCCACGTAAAGTAGACATGTCGTGCGTTGAGATGGTGCAGACAGAACGGTATGGATACTCATTCAAATGACCGAATTCATAAGTTGGATTCTTTGGCATGCGCTGTATCTCAAGACTGAGAATGCGCAGGTCGTTCATTACCCACGGGACGCAGTCGGGGATCATGCCGAGATCTTCACCGCATACCAACATACGGGTAGATTGTGTCAACTGTGGCAACTTGTTCATTGCTTGCTGCTGCCAGAACTGGTTATGGCGATGATAGTAATACTGATCGTACAAGCGGTTGAAGGCAGCCTTTTCCCAGTCGTTTAGTGAACGGTAGATAAAGTCGTGCTGTACGCTGATACGCGGGTGGTATTTATCTGCTTCCTGGCGGTCGGGCACAAACAATACATCACTGATCAGTGCGTACAGTCCGTCACGAATCCATATACTGCCCTCATCAGTTTTTCCGGCAAAGAAGGCTTCTACTTTACGTTGTGTATCAAACTCATCACGCATACGGTATACCTCCCAGGTATCGGTTGGCTCGATAAATGTCTGTTTCACATAATCGGTGTGTGGCCCGAATAACTGTCCCAGGAAATATTCGTGTATATAAGGTTGCAGGAATTCTTCACGGAAAGGAAGTCCATAACTTTCTATTTCTTCCCGGCTCATTGGCAGGGCGGGTACAAACTGTCCTAACAGTCCGTGAACGGCATGCATCGGTATCTCCCAAATGCGGAAGAAGCCCAGAATATGGTCAATGCGGTAGGCATCGAAGTATTCCGCCATTTTCCGGAAACGTTTCATCCACCAGCTGTAACCATCTTGCTCCATAACATCCCAATTATAGGTTGGGAATCCCCAGTTTTGTCCGTTTACAGAGAAATCATCGGGTGGGGCACCAGCTTGTCCGTTTAGGTTGAAATAATAGGGTTCCGTCCAGGCTTCCACACTGTTACGGCTGATACCGATAGGAATGTCACCTTTCAGTACTACCCCGTTTTCACGGGCATATGTAGTTGCTTCAAGCAATTGCAGGTGTAGGTTGAATTGGATATAGAAATAGATTGAGATAAAGGGATAATCGACAGATCCCGGTTGACACATCTTTTCTATCTCCTCTGCGTTGTATACGTTATGGCGGGTCCATTCGCGGAAGTCAGGCGTTTTGAAAGCATCGCGCAGATAACTGAATACAGCGTATGGCTGCAACCACTCTTTGTTGGCTTCAAAGAATTTCTTGAATGCTTTGGAAGCTAACACCTTTTCACCTTCCTGACGGAAGATGAGACGGAAGTATTCCCACTTTGTCTGATTCACTGCTTCATAGTCTATTGTAGAAAGTACATTTAGCTCTTTCTGCTTTTGATTAAAGGCGGCAGCTACTTTTTTGTCTTTCAGTGTACCCATCTTTTTGAGATCGGCATACATGGGGTGAAAGGCATAGATAGAGATGCTGTTGTACGGATAAGAATCCGTCCAGGTGTGAGTCATCGTCGTATCGTTAATTGGCAGGATCTGTACTATTTTCTGGTTCGTACTTACAGCCCAGTCAACCATACGTTTCAGGTCTCCGAAGTCTCCTACGCCAAAGCTTTTTTCTGATTTTAACGAGAATACGGGCACAGCTACGCCGGCACCTTTCCATGCGGGGATATTAAAATAGACGTACCGGTCGGAGATGACAAGCGTTTCGTTCGCTTTCAATTCCGGGTTAGCCATATAGCGATTTGGATTATTTTCCCATGTTTCGGCACGTTTCTCCTTTTTATTGTAGAGAACGAATTTGTATTCCAATGGGAATTTAAGTTTGCTTGCATCCATCTCGGCCTGCCACTCTGGGAAATTGATATCACTCATTAGCAATGCTTTGTCAGGATTCCAATCACCCAATACTTTCTGATTGCCACAGATAGCCACACAATAGTCTTCGTTGATGCGTGGAGCATATGCTTTTATCACCAGGCTTTTTTTGTAACTTTGAGGTACACCGGCTTTACTGTGATGTGCCAGCAATGATTCAGTGAAAGCTGAACTATAGAAGTACTGCTGTTCCGGAAGATTCTTCCAGCAGTCATTGATGCAGTATCTTTTCTTACTGTCACCTGTTAGATATAGGCGGCGGGGAAAACTATTCCACTCATTGCGGACCACTTTCCCGTCTTGCCAGATGAGATAACTATAGTTCACAAATGCTTCATTGGGGACTTGTATTTCAGTCTCTGCTGTCCAGTGAATTCCATCTACAGTGTGAAGGGGAATGGAGCATTCGGGATTGTCTTCTCCCAATTCGGGGATGGAGCCCGTGACTCTTACTTCTTCTCCCCAGCTGGTACGATATTCAATATTAAATGATACTATCATATATATTAGATTTTGATTATGAACGATTGATTATGCAAGTATAAGACATTCTTTTTATATATTGTGTATCTGAATTCTTAGAAGTAATTTAAAATGTTATGCAAACGTTTGTGTTGGGATGTACTTTTCTTTTGCCTTGATGCAAAAGAAAAGATACCAAAAGAAAAGATACCAAAAGAAAAGATCAAGGCTGCATTTTTTCTCCTACTCACTTCCTTCGTTCCGCTAAAGGGGCTCGAACTCGCTTCGCTCAGACAATCGCCCCTTTTTAACGCTTCACTACGGGCGTTCGCTTAACGGAGAAAAAATGAGGCCGCAACGGTTATGATAGGGCAGGGGGATTGTTTGATTCTTTTGGTTATGTTTTAAGATTCTATTTGCAGATAGAATCTTAGAACCTATCTATCTTTTATTCTGTAACAGATAGCAAATAAATCGCTCCATGATTTAGTCTCATTCATACCATATCAGCGCATTCCTGCCGAATGGTTCCTCGGCCTCATTTACGTAGCGTTAAACAAAACTCCGGCAAAAAGCGTCAAAGGGGCGATTGTCTGAGCGAAGCGAGTTCGAGCCCCTTTAGCTTTTTACCGGAGTTTTGTAGCGAAGTAAATGCAGCCTTGATTTTTTCTTTGGTTCTTTCTTTTGCATCAAGGCAAAAGAAAGAATATCAATTTACCCACACCTTGAAGCCCCACACGTCGTACATATCAGGCATCCTTCCTGATAAACCAGTGTTTCGTTTCCGCAGTTCGGGCATTTCTTACCTTTGGCTTCCGTACCATCCTGGATATATTTCTTCAATGCACGTTCCACACCATTTTTCCAGGTATTGATATTTTCACTATCCAGTTGCAGGGAACCTACCAGTTTGATAACCTGTTCAATTGGCATTCTGTAACGAAGCACTCCGGAAATCAGTTTTGCATAGTTCCAGTATTCCTTGTTAAACTTCTCGGACAGACCTTCGATTGTCATCTTGTATCCGCGCTTGTTCTCAAACTGGAAGTCGTAGCGTTTGTTTCCGTTTTCGTCTACATTCTTAATGATACGGCCTGCAACAACACTCTTCGGAATGAAGATACCTTCGTCATCATCCTGCAAACCGGTGAATATTTCATAAGGATGTCCATCAAGTAAACCTACCAATGCTACCCATTTCTCTTTATTATTCTGGAAACGTACTACGTCGGCTTCCAATACAGATGGGCGGGTTTCAACTACGGTAGGTGGTTTGCAAGGAGGCAAGCCCTCTTTCTTTTCAGGTTTGGCAGAGATCAATACTCCTGAACGTGAACCGTCGCGGTATACTGTACAACCTTTACAGCCCGATTTCCAAGCTTCCACATACAAACGGTTTACGAGATCCTCGTCTACATCGTTTGGCAGATTAATAGTTACACTGATGGAGTGGTCTACCCATTTCTGGATACGTCCTTGCATCTTTACCTTCATTAACCAGTCTACGTCGTTAGAAGTAGCTTTATTATAGGGTGATTTGCTTACCAGTTCGTCAACCTCCTCCTGAGAATAACGTTTAGCAGGGTCGTATCCGTTAGCTTCCATCCAGGTCACAAACTTATGATGGAATACGATATATTCTTCAAAGGCATCTCCCGTTTCGTCTACAAAGTCAACATGGACATTGGTATCGTTCGGATTTACTTTTCTGCGACGTTTGTATACAGGCAGGAACACAGGCTCTATGCCCGAAGTTGTTTGCGTCATCAGACTTGTTGTTCCGGTTGGAGCGATAGTAAGACAGGCTATGTTACGGCGTCCGTACTTTTTCATATCTTCATACAGTTCCGGATCTGCTTCGCGCAAACGATTGATGAACGGGTTATTCTTTTCGCGTTCTGTATCGTATATTTCAAAGGCACCGCGTTCTTTGGCCATTTCCACTGACGAGCGATAAGCGCAAAGAGCTACAGTTTTATGAACTTCTTCAGAGAATTCCGTCGCTTCTTCTGTACCGTATCGCAGACCCAACGCGGCAAGCATGTCACCTTCGGCGGTAATACCTACACCGGTACGTCTTCCCTGACCGCTCTTCTTATAGATCTTTTCCCATAGTTCGCGTTCGGTACGTTTTACCTCACTGTTTTCTGGGTCCTCGTCTATTTTCTTCATGATACGCTCGATCTTTTCAAGTTCAAGGTCGATAATATCATCCATGATACGCTGCGCAAGTGCCACATGTTTCTTGAACAGATCGAAATCGAAGTAAGCATCTGGCTTGAACGGATTAACCACGTATGAGTAAAGGTTGATAGCCAGCAAACGGCAAGAGTCGTAAGGGCATAAAGGGATTTCGCCGCAAGGATTAGTCGAAACGGTTTTGTATCCCAGGTCTACATAACAATCGGGTACAGACTCGCGGATAATTGTATCCCAAAACAATACACCCGGTTCTGCTGATTTCCATGCATTGTGCACTATCTTTTTCCATAAGGTAGAAGCATCAATTTCTTTAGTGGTAGTTGGATTGGCCGAATCAATCGGATATTGCTGTATGTAAGGTTTCTCTTCTACTGCGGCCTGCATAAATGCATCGTCCAATTTTACGGAAACATTGGCTCCGGTTACTTTTCCTTCCGTCATCTTAGCGTCAATAAATGCTTCTGAATCCGGATGTTTGATAGATACGCTCAACATTAATGCACCCCGACGTCCGTCCTGTGCCACTTCGCGGGTGGAGTTAGAATAACGTTCCATGAAAGGAACCAATCCAGTGGAAGTCAGTGCCGAGTTTTTTACCGGAGAGCCTTTAGGGCGGATATGTGAAAGATCATGACCTACACCCCCACGTCTTTTCATTAATTGTACTTGCTCTTCGTCAATTTTGATGATAGCACCATAGGAGTCAGCTGCACCATCTACTCCAATTACGAAACAGTTGGATAATGAAGCTACTTGATAGTCATTACCAATACCTGTCATTGGGCTACCCTGGGGAACAATGTATTTAAAGTGGTCGAGCAGGTTGAATAATTCTTCTGCACTAAGGCCATTTGTATACTTGGCTTCGATACGTGCCACTTCATTTGCAATTCTCCAATGCATGTCTTCCGGAGATTTCTCGTAAATATTTCCGAAAGAATCCTTAACTGCGTATTTGTTTACCCAAACTCTGGCAGCAAGTTCGTCTCCTTTGAAATAACGTAAAGATTCTTCAAAGGATTCTTCGTAAGAATAAATTTGTTTTTCCACGTTGGTATGTGTCTTAGATTACTTTAATAAATAAGAAAATGTGTAGAAGCTTACCTATCATTAACAAACGTGCTGCAAAGCTATGAATGTTTTTTGGTATATCAAAATAAAAATGAGACAAATTGCTGGATGGCTGCAAGTTTCCCATTTCTAAATGATAAGCTATTGATAAACAATAAAATGGTTGTTTTGTTCAATGCTTAAAGTTTTCCAAAAAGAAAATTAATCTATTTAGCATGAATGGCAAAATAAAAATTCTTTTTATATCTTTGCAGGAAAAAAGATATGATTGAGACCGTTAAGAATAGAAGAACAATCAGAAAGTACTTACAAAAAGATATTTCATCTGATTTGTTAAATGATTTGCTTGAAGCTTCTTTCCGTGCTTCTACTATGGGAGGAATGCAGTTATATAGCGTTGTTATCACACGTGACAGCGAAATGAAAGAAAAACTTTCTCCTGCACACTTTAATCAACCAATGGTGAAAGGAGCACCGGTAGTACTTACATTTTGCGCAGACTTTCGCCGTTTCACAAAATGGTGCGAGCAACGTAAAGCAATACCGGGGTATAATAACTTGATGTCATTTATGAACGCGGCGATGGATACATTGCTGGTAGCACAAACTTTCTGCACATTGGCAGAAGAAGCAGGATTGGGTATTTGCTATTTGGGTACTACTACTTATAATCCACAAATGATTATTGATATCTTGAAGCTTCCGGAACTTGTTTTCCCGATAACTACAGTGACGCTAGGTTATCCCGATGGTATTCCTGCCCAAGTAGATCGATTGCCTTTAGAGGCTGCTATTCATGAGGAGCATTATCATGATTATACGGAGAAGGATATTGATAAACTGTATGCTTACAAGGAGTCGTTACCTGAAAGTAAACAATTTGTAGAAGAAAACCGGAAGGAAACGTTGGCTCAGGTGTTTACAGATGTCCGTTATACGAAAAAGGATAATGAGTTTATGTCTGAGAATCTGTTGAAGGTGTTGAAACAGCAAGGGTTTATATAAACAATAAAAAAAAGAGAGGCAATACTTATATTACGATATTGCCTCTCTTTTTTTATTTAATTTCCTTTCCTTTCTTTTTTAGTAATGATTCTATATTCTCCAGGTCAGAACGGAAGCTTTTGTCTACTTCGCACTGTCCTTTTACAGTTTTACAGGCATGGAGTACAGTTGCATGATCTTTATTACCAATAAACTTGCCAATCTTTGAAGTAGAGAAATCTGTATGTGTTTTGGCCAGATACATTGCTACCTGACGAGCTTGTACCACTTCTCTTTTTCGTGATTTAGTATGAATGGCAGTAGTATCTAGTCCGAAATGTTTGCATACCACATTGATGATATCATCAATACCAATGCTTTTGGCTTCATTACGAACAACACCACGTACAATGTGTTGCGCCAGATCGAGGTCTATTTCTTTATTGAAAATAGTAGAACGTGCCATGATAGCAATAACGATACCTTCAAGGTCGCGTACACTTTCATTTACATTCTCTGCAATATATTCAATAACTTCCGGAGGGAACTGTAATCCATCACGATGAATTTTATTACGCAGAATATTCTTGCGTAATTCTACCGTTGGTTTTTCTAATTCAGCTACCATTCCCCATTTAAAACGAGTAAGAAGGCGCTCCTCCATTCCTTGTAATAATACAGGTGCACGGTCAGAAGTTAGAATCAATTGCTTGCCGTTTTGGTGCAGATGATTAAAAATATGGAAGAAAGTATTCTGCGTTTTGGTAACGCCTGCAAATTCTTGAATATCGTCAATAATCAGTACATCGATTGTCTGGTAGAAGTTGATGAAATCGTTTGTAGTATTATTACGAACAGAGTCGGTATATTGTACCTGAAAAAGATGTGCTGATACATACAATACTCTTTTTCCGGGATACAGTTCTTTTATTCTTGTTCCGATGGCATTGGCCAGGTGAGTTTTTCCTACTCCTGATGCACCATGTAAAAACAAGGGATTGAAGGCAGTACCAGCCGGATTTTGAGCTACGGCCTCAGCAACGCTTCTTGATAGCTTGTTACTGTATCCTTCAATGAAGTTTTCAAAATTATAATTGGGGTTTAAATGTGGGTCCAGGTCTTGCGGTGCAGGAGCATGTAATAGGTTGGGTGCTTTATTGCCACTACCACGAATTACACTTGTTTGTGGCACGGCTATAGAACGGTTACTGGCTTCAAGATTTACCGTTTTATTCGGTATTGAAGTCCGGTCTACCATTACATTATACATTAACTTGGTTCCTTCGCCTATGACTTTATACAAAGTCTTGCGTAACAAGTCCACGAATTTATCTTCCAGAAATTCATAGAAAAACTGGCTGGGTACTTGTACGATTAACGTTTTGTCCTCATATTTTAATGGTACGATGGGAACAAACCAAGTTTTATATGTCGATTCGGGAACATTGTCTCTAATTATTTCAAGACAGCGGTTCCACAGCCCGACATGATTGGATTCACTCATAACGGCTATAATACATTTATTAATTAAGCAAAACTTCTACGTTTGCAAAATTGGGAATCTTATTTGAGAAAAACAAATCTATTTTTTCTTGTGTTTCTCGCTGAAAGAATAATGTCTTTACTTTCAGATACTTATGATCCTCCGATAAAATAGCCCCACTGTTGGGGCTATTGCTTTTTTATAATATTCTGTCTAATAGAATGTTATGGTGATATCGCAGGAAAAAGATATTTAAATAAGTATTCCTATATTTTATTTCTTTCAGTCTATCTATGCACTTTTCAAAGCTTTTAAGACTTGCAATTGGATGTGATGTTATTTAGATAAAATCTATATAACGCTAATTTCTTACTTATCTTTCTTTCCAAATAAAGAGAAGTGTACATATCGTTTGGGGTGTTCTTTTAAGTCCTCAAGCAGGCTTGCAGCATTAGCAGTTGTTGCATTCAGATTGTTGTAAAGTTGCGGATCGTTTAGTAACAATCCTACTGTGTTGTCTTTGCTGTTAAGCTTTTCTGTAACCATTTTTACGTTGGCTAGTGTTTGTTCAATTTCCTTGAATGTAGTAGCATAATCAATTTCCTTTAGGTTTCCACTGATGGTAATAAAGTTATCTCCGATTGTATTTAGTTTACCTGTCAACTGTGGAATATCGCGTCCCATTAATACCTTTAGTTGTCCACTTGCTACTTCAAGATTAGCAGCAGTCTTTTCTACAGAGTGCAGCGTGGCGGGAATGCTTTGGTTGTTCAGGATGGTATTTAGGGAGATCATAATAGAATCCAATTTCGGTAACATTTGTTCTATCTGTGGCATGAGTGCAGCTACACTTTCCATCATTCCATTATTCAATTTACCTGGGATTGTGTCTCCTATTGCATATTTTTCCCGGGGATTATTTGCCAGAAGGATATTCATTCTTACACCACCCATCAATTCGGATACCAATTCGGCAGAACTTCCTTTAGGGATGCGGAGCTCTGTATCCAATTCTACTTCTACTATTACATTTTCAGCTTGATTGTAGTCATAATAAATGTCACGTACAATACCGACGCGTACTCCGTCAGCGAAAACGGGGCTTGATTTAGCCAATCCGTTTACATTCTGGAATTTTACATAGAAATAACTTGAAGGTTTGAACATATTGATTCCCTTCAGATAGTTGATACCATAAACGAGTATACACAGGGCAATGATTCCCGCTATTCCTATTCTGACTTCTTTTGTAATGTATTTCATTTCTGTTCTCTTATTTATTTCGTTTCTTTTTAAACTCTGCAATTGCTGCGTTAATATTCATTTTTTCTCCATCCCGGAAAGCTATAATAAAAGCATCCTTAAATTTATCTGTAATAGCACGTTTACTTCTTAATACTTTATTATAATCGGTTGAGGCTCCATAAGTGTACTTATACAATCCTTTTTCTTTATAATAATCTACGTCTTTCAATCCCTTTAAACGTTTATCGTTTTTGGTCAGTGGACTTGACGAAGTTAGTATCTGTATTTTAAACGTTATTTCTCCACTATTTGTTGCACTTTCTACTGTGATAGGACGTTGCTGTGGTTTAGCTTGTGCTACCAACTCCGTTTGGACTGGTGCACTGTCTGTTTTTTCTTCTTTGGGCTGTGTGGCTGCCAGTTCGTTCTCCGACATCTCTTCATCATCAGGAATGATGGTACGGCTGACGCCTGT
The DNA here is from genome assembly GCF_034654355.2 of Bacteroides mucinivorans. Classification (NCBI taxonomy): domain Bacteria; kingdom Pseudomonadati; phylum Bacteroidota; class Bacteroidia; order Bacteroidales; family Bacteroidaceae; genus Bacteroides; species Bacteroides mucinivorans. The sequence goes on from NZ_CP178179.1 coordinate 1,289,634, forward strand.
CAGTCGAATCTCATGTTCTTTCTTATAAGTAAGAAAAGCACGATAGACTCCTTTAGCCAATGTACCGGTTCCTTCTTCGGAGTTGAGATAACGTTCTTCTTCAGGAGTTGAAATAAATCCCAGTTCTACCAGGATACTTGGCATTGCGCTTGCTTTTAGTACAAGAAATCCGGCTTGGTGCACTCCACGATCTACTCGCTTGCAGGTATGGCGGAATTGTTTTTGTACCAGGGACGCCAAATGCACACTTTGCTCCATATATTTATCCTGCATAAATTCAAAGATGATATACGACTCGGCCGAGTTGGGATTAAAGCCGGCATAACGGGTTTTATAATCACTTTCGTAAAGGATTACTGAATTCTCACGTTGTGCAACAGCGAGGTTAGCGTCCGATTTGGCAAGACCGAGCGTCCAGGTGGATGCACCTTTGGCAGTGCGGTTATTGGCTAATGCGTTGGTATGTATGGAAATAAACAGATCGGCTTTGGCATTATTGGCTATTTCTGCACGACGATTCAGTGGGATAAATACATCTTTAGTGCGGGTAAAGATTACTTTCACATCATCACAGTTTTTTTTGATCATGTTTCCCAGCTTTAATGCAACGTTCAAGTTGATATTCTTTTCTTTAGAAATCTTACCTACGGCTCCAGGATCATGCCCACCGTGCCCGGGGTCAATCACGACAACAAAGTCTTTTGCCCATGAATTACTGATACAAAGCGGGGAGCTAAGTAGCCAAAGGCAAATGAATGTATATAATATGTAGTATCTATGACGTCTCATTTTATATGGAATGACGATGCAAATGTAGCAGAATTTTGCTGAAAACTTGCTATTCACTATTAAGTTTTGTATTTTTTTCCATATTTCATGGGTTTATTTCCATGATTCGTTGTTACTTTGTGTTTTAAAATTATAAATGATATAGCGATGCTTAAGTTCCTGAAGAATTGGACATTGCCCATTGCCATGTTGGTGGGGGCCGTTGGTTATCCATTATTTATCACTCTTTCTTTCTTGACTCCGGTACTTATTTTTACCATGTTGCTACTCACTTTTTGTAAGGTGTCTCCTCGTGATTTAAAGCCGAAGCCTCTGCATTTATGGTTACTTTTGATTCAGATATTTGGAGCTATTGCTGTTTATTTACTTCTTTTCCGTTTTAATAAGATTGTAGCAGAAGGAGCAATGGTTTGTATTATTTGCCCTACAGCTACTGCTGCTGCTGTAATTACTTCTAAATTAGGGGGGAGTGCTGCCAGCTTGACTACTTATACATTGATCGGTAATATTGGTGCTGCTATTGCTGTTCCGATTTTGTTTCCATTGATTGAGGTACATGCCGATATTAGTTTCTTTGATTCTTTTTTGTTGATATTGAGTAAAGTTTTCCCTTTATTGATTTGTCCTTTTTTAGTTGCATGGTTTTTACAACGTTTTGTACCTCGCGTACACCGTACATTGTTGAATTATCACGAACTGGCATTCTATCTTTGGGCTGTATCTCTAGCTATTGTTACTGCACAGACCCTCTCTTCTTTAATTAACGATCCGGCAGATGGGATAACTGAAATCATGATTGCTCTTGCAGCTTTGGTAGTTTGCTGCCTGCAATTCTTTTTTGGAAAAACACTCGGTAGTTTGTATAATGATCGCATTAGTGGTGGTCAAGCATTAGGGCAAAAGAATACCATTTTAGCTATTTGGATGGCCCATACATATTTGAATCCTCTTTCCTCTGTTGCTCCGGGAAGTTATGTTTTGTGGCAAAATATTATCAATAGTTATCAGTTGTGGAAAAAGAGAAAGAAATAGGGTGATAATCGTAAGGTAATGATAATTAATAGTTTATAATATGGGAGATAAGATGAATACTGATTATAAGGTAGGTGATTTGATTTATGACGCAAATATTTATGATGGATTAAACACCTTCCTGTCTGATTTGCAATTTTACAAAAAGTGGTTGCCGAAAAATAAGGATGCTAGGATACTTGAACTTTGCTGTGGTACAGGCAGACTTACGCTTCCAATTGCAAAGGAAGGATACAATATTTGTGGGGTTGATTACACTTCATCCATGCTTGAACAGGCAAAGGTAAAAGCTTCTGAAGCAGGATTAGAGATTAATTTCATTGAAGCAGATATTAGAACATTAAACTTGCAGGAAAAGTTTGATTTTATTTTTATCCCATTCAATTCAATCCATCATTTATATAGAAATGAAGATTTATTTAAGACGTTAAAGAGGGTTGAGAATCATCTCAAAGAAGGGAGCTTATTTTTGCTTGATTGCTTTAACCCTAATATTCAATATATTGTTGAAGGCGAAAAAGAACAAAAAGTAGTTGCTGAATATACAACTAGCGATGGAAGAGAAGTATTGATAAAACAAATAATGCATTATGAAAGCGCAACCCAAATAAATCGTATCGAATGGCATTATTTTATAAATGGTGAGTTTCATTCAATCCAAAATATGGATATGAGATTGTTTTTTCCTCAAGAATTAGATTCATATCTGGAATGTGCTGGATTTAATGTTCTTCACAAGTTTGGCGGTTTTGAAGAAGAAGCATTTAAGGATAATTCGGAAAAACAGATATACGTTTTATCATTTAATAAATGACTTTACCAATTTTAGGTGTATCTTGGAACAGTATTTAAAAGTTTATTCATCAATCGGTTAATTCAAACCGATGAAAATCTAAAAAAATCAGAATGGCAGAAATTAAAAGGAAAGGAGCAAGATCTATCAAAGATATTCCTGAAGATGTATTGAATCAACTGAATCATGGCGAAATAGAATCGGCCAACTTGGTGGAGTATCTTGGGGTAGATCGGATGAAATTGCTCGAGAACCTGTTAGGCCAATGCTGCAGGGGGAAATATGTACAACCGATTTTGAATCAGATAGATAAGCTGGAAAAACGAACTCCAAAAACAGTTTATGAAATAATTGCAACAGGGATTTTTGAACAGATAAAGGTTCATAATGACAGCGAACTTTTATATATTATTTCAACGCATCAATCGGATATAGTTAGATGCTGGGCAACTTACATTATAGGAAAAAACACAGAATTGGGTATTGGGCAAATGCTTCAGGAAATAAAGACCATTTGCTACAGACAGACATTTTAATGTTAGAGAGTGTGCTTGGGCTGATGTGAGGAAAAGTATTATACGAAATCTATCTGAAAGCATTGCGATATTGTCTACATGGGCAATGGATAGTGATGAAAACATAAGACGGTTTGCAAGTGAAGCAACCAGGCCACGAGGTGTTTGGTGTGAACATATTGAGGTTTTGAAACAAAATCCTAAATTAGGATTATCTATATTAGAACCATTAAAATCCGATAAATCCAAGTATGTTCAGAACAGCGTTGGGAATTGGTTGAACGATGCAAGCAAGACACAACCTGAATTTGTGAGAGAACTTTGTAAACGATGGGAGAAAGAAAGCGACACGATAGAAACAAAATATATCATTAAAAGGGCATTAAGGACGATTGATAAATCGTTATCCAAGCTTTCTTAGTTTTTTGTTATTCTCTTACAGTAGGTGTTTTATGTCTGCTTCTAATTCTAATAATATCTTTTTGGCTGCTAGCCCACCACCATATCCGGTTAATTTGTGATTGCTGCCAATAACACGGTGGCAAGGGACAAATATGGAAATGGGATTTGCACCATTGGCTGCTGCTACTGCACGGATGGCCTTAGGATTGTTTAATCTTTGCGATAGTTTTGCGTAAGATATGGTTGTTCCGTAAGGAATATTAAGTAATTCATTCCATACGGCTTTTTGAAAGTCTGTTCCGATAAAGGCTAATGGAATATCAAATGCAGTTCTTTTTCGAGAGAAATATTCATCTAATTGCGCCATTGCTTCCGTTATTATTTCAGAATTTCCTATTTCATATTTAGCATGTAGTGTGTTCTGTAGTCGTTTGTCAATTACTGCTCTACGTTCCTCATTCATCCAATCGCACATGCAGAGCTTCTCTTCAAAAGATCCAAGTATTAACTTCCCGCATATGGATTGATAGTATTGTATTTGAATTGTTTCCATATTGCTATGTGTCTATAATTGTTGTTTATTAATTGTTTGATGGGAGGGAGTATATGCTGTCCTTTAAGGTTTCGCTTTGTTTCATTAAGTTGAGAATTTTGTTTCAACCTATTGAGAAAGATTTCTCAATACGGTGAGAATTTAGTTTCAATGCGTTGAGAATATTTTCTCAAAGGATTGAAACAAGATGAAACATTCGTGTTCCGAATCAATATAGTAGATACTTTTCCCGCATTTCTTTGTACTTTTGCAGTTCCGTCTTCCATCCTGCCCGTATTTCTGTTTCACTTTTTCCTGCTAAAATCTCTTTACGTACAGTATCTGTACCCATTAGAAGATCGAACCAGCGTGCCCGGTCGAAGAATGCGCTCCCGGCATTTGATTTCCAGTAAAAGCGCAGGAAGTAACGTAGAGTGAATCCATCTATATTGGCAACTCTTCTTAAATCTTCTCCATAACACAGTTGGTCTTTGTGCATGGGATTCTTGTCAAAACCGGGTAGTGAATGCGGAGTGAATGTAAAGTCACCATACTTTTTATCCGGTGCACCGAGCACCTGAAATGGGAAGGTTGTACCCCGCCCCACACTGATACGGGTTGCTTCAAACGGACAGAGAGAAGCGTATAACCGTATAGCCTGATCATTGGGCAGATTAGGCGAGGGCTTAATGGGAAGAGAATAAGGTTGGCCGTGTTCCCAGCCCGTCATGGGAATGACTGTCAACCGGCAAGCGTCCGGGGTTTTATTTATCCACCCTTCACCATTTATCATGAGAGCCAGTTCGCCAATGGTACAACCGTGGAGTATAGGGATAGGCAATATACCTACAAAACTACGGAAAGCAGGACGAAGAATGGGGCCATCTATATAGTCGCAAGGATTGGGCCGATCAAGTACAATCATCTCTTTCCCATTCTCAGCGCAAGCCTCCATTACATAAAACATTGTACTGATATAGGTATAGAATCGTGCTCCTACATCTTGTATGTCGAATATAATAATATCTATATCCTGCAATTGTTGCATGGTAGGCTTTTTATTATTCCCATAGAGTGAGATGAGGGGAGTTCCTGTCCGACTGTCTTTTCCGTCTTTTATCGTTTCACCTGCGTCAGCATTGCCACGGAAGCCGTGTTCCGGGGCGAACACTTTCACTACATTAATGTTTAGTTGTAAAAGGGTATCGAGCAGGTAGGTTTGTTCTTCACCAACAATGGAGGTGTGGTTAACTACCATTCCTACCCGTTTCCCTTTCAACAGTGGCAGGTATTCTTCGGTACGTTCTGCTCCGGTAACGAGAGTGCCTTCTGCAAAGAGGGTGCTAATGCCGATAAACAGGCTGGTGAGAATGAAGATTATTTTTCGGTGCATCTCGGTATTTTTTAGTAATATTGCACAAAAATATCTATTTGTATTGATTATTACAAGTTATAATAGGTGAAGTTATGAATCCGATTGATATAATTGATAAATACTATCCGCAGGATAATGAATTGAAACATATTTTATTAGTACACAGCCAGTTGGTGGCCGACAAAGCACTGTGGATAGCTGCGCGGCATCCGGAGTTAAATCTTGATGAAACATTTCTTTATGAAGCAGGCATGCTTCATGATCTTGGTATTTTTCTGACGGATGCTGCTCCTATTTATTGTTTTGGAACAGAACCTTACATCTGCCATGGTTATCTGGGAGCGGATTTAATGCGTAAAGAAGGTTTTCCGTTACATGCTTTGGTATGTGAAAGGCATACGGGTGCCGGGCTTTCATTGAAGGAAATTATTCGTCAACAGCTTCCGATTCCTCATCGCGAAATGCTTCCTGTGAGTATGGAAGAACAGGTAATATGTTTTGCGGATAAATTCTACTCAAAGACTCATCTTGACAGAGAAAAAACGGTAGAAGGTGCCCGGAAAAGTATTGCGAAGTATGGAGAGGAGGGACTGTGCCGTTTCAATCGCTGGTGTGAGCTATTCTTGTAGCACTAAAAAATAATTAAAAAGAGAGATTCCGATGTATAATTGATGAAGATTGTGTACTTTTGCCCCTTCAAGCGTAAACTATTAGTTAATGACGCCATTGAAAGCAAATACATTAATATCATTTATACTACTGTTTGTCTTACTGGTGCTTCCTGATGAGGCCATGTCTCAACGTCGCCGAAACAGGGGAGTAGAAGGAGGTGTAGAGACATTTAACCCTCCGGCAGCTCTGAATGCAGATTCTTTGACGACTGACTCGGTAAGAACAGATTCTGTTGTTGCTAAACCCATTAAGAAACAACCGCTGGATGCTCCGGTGATCTATTCGGCAAACGATTCCATTGTTTTTGAAGAAGGAGGATATGCTCACCTTTACGGAGATGGAAAAGTGAACTATCAGAAGGTAGAGCTGGGAGCACAAATTATCACTATGAATATGGATAGTAGTACGGTGTATGCTCGTGGTGTGAAAGATTCACTGGGAGTAGAAACCGGAAAACCTGTTTTTAAAGACGGTGATACTTCTTATGACACCGAGGCTATCCGCTACAATTTTAAGAGTAAAAAAGGATATATTAATAACGTTGTCAGTCAGCAAGGTGAAGGATATGTAACCGGTAATAATGCGAAAAAAGGTGCTGATGATGAGCTGTTTATGCAGAATGGTAGGTATACTACCTGTGATCATCATGATCATCCTCACTTTTATCTTCAACTAACAAAAGCTAAAGTCCGTCCGAAAAAGAATGTGGTAACGGGGCCCGCTTATCTGGTGGTGGAAGATGTACCGTTACCATTGGCTGTACCCTTTTTCTTCTTTCCCTTTTCCAGCAGTTATTCTTCCGGGTTTATTATGCCTACTGTTCTTGATGATTCTGCCCGTGGATTTGGTCTATCGGATGGAGGATATTACTTTGCTATCAGTGATTTGATGGATTTGAAAGTAACAGGTGATATCTTTACGAAAGGTTCGTGGAGGCTGGGGCTGGAGACGAATTACAACATGCGTTATAAGTTTTCCGGTTCTTTGATGGCCGATTATCAAGTGACGAAGACGGGAGATAAGAATATGCCGGACTATTCGGTATCAAAAGACTTTAAGATTGTATGGAGTCATCGGCAGGATCCTAAAGCAAACCCCAATGCTACTTTTTCGGCAAGTGTAAACTTCTCAACCAGTAGTTACGAACGTACCAATATCGGTAACTTGTATAATTCGCAGTTATTGACACAGAATACCAAAACATCAAGCGTCAGTTACTCACGCACTTTTCCGGATATCGGTCTGACACTTTCGGGTACTGCCAATATAGCGCAAACAATGAAGGATTCTTCTATTGCGGTAACATTACCTGACCTTAACATTTCATTGACCCGCCGTTTTCCGTTCAAGAGGAAAAAAGCAACAGGTGCAGAGCGTTGGTATGAAAAGATTTCATTTCAATATACCGGTCGTTTGACAAATTCTATTACAACTAAAGATGATCGGTTGTTTAAATCAAATCTGGTAAAGGATTGGAAAAATGCTATGCAGCACACCATACCAGTAAGTGCTACATTTACTCTTTTCAAATATTTCAATCTGACCCCGTCATTCAATTACACAGAACGCTGGTATACCCATAAGACTGATAATTATTATGATGAGGAAAAGCGTCAATGGGTGGCTACCGATACTATTTATGGATTTAATCGCGTGTCCAATTATAATTTCTCTTTGGGATTGAGTACGAAACTTTATGGTATGTATAAGCCTCTTTTTATGAAGAAGAAAGAGATACAGATTCGTCATGTTGTTACTCCGCAGGTGAGTGTGAGCGGTGCGCCGGGTTTTGGGAAGTATTGGCAGGAACATGAAGATGCCAATGGAAACATGTCGTATTTTTCTCCTTATACCAGTCAGCAGTTCGGTACAGCGCCACGTGAGAAACAGGGGACAGTGACTTTTGATTTGTCGAACAATATAGAAATGAAGTTTAAGGACCGGAATGACTCTATTAAAAAGATAAGTCTGATTGATGAATTAGGAGGTTATATTTCTTATAATATGGCTGCTGAGAAGAGACCGTGGAGTGACCTTACTTTGCGTCTACGCTTAAAACTGACGAAGAACTATACTTTCAATCTGAATTCTACGTTTGCTACATATGCCTATACGTTTGATAAAGAGGGCAGGGTTGTGACTGGTGATCGTACAGAATGGTCTTACGGACGTTTCGGACGTTTCTCCGGTTGGGGATCTTCATTTAATTATACCTTCAATAATGAAACTTGGAAGAAATGGTTTGGGCCTAAAGACGACAAGGATCAGAAGGATAAAGACAAGGATCAGAATGGGGAAGACAGCGAAGATATGGATGCCGGAAATGATACCGGAACCACAAAAAAAGTGGAGAAGGCACAGGCGGACGCTGATGGTTATCAGGTGTTCAAGATGCCATGGTCTTTGAGTGTGAACTATTCATTTAATATTCGTGAAGATCAGAGTAAGCCTATTAATGTGCATTCAATGCGTTATCCGTTTACTTATACGCACAATATTAATGCTTCCGGTAATATCAAGCTTTCAAATAACTGGCAGGTGTCTTTTAATACCGGTTACGATTTTCAGGCGAAAGAAGTAACTCAGACGTCAATGACTATTTCCCGTGACTTACACTGTTTCAATATGTCAGCAAGTCTCTCTCCTTTTGGACGTTGGAAATACTATAACTTTAAGATCAGTGCTAATGCAAGTATCTTGCAGGATTTAAAGTGGGAGCAAAGAAGTCAGACGCAGAGTAATATACAGTGGTATTAAAAAACTCCCTCTGCTTTTAAGTATATATTCCATAGAACTTTAAAGAAATAAAAAAGCCAACTAGTTCGATGACTAGTTGGCTTTGATCTTTTTATTTATAGAATATTTCTATTTTACAATCAGTTTTACTGTTTCTGTTTTTGCATCGGTAGCAATTACAACCAGATAAGTTCCTGAACTAAGTGTACTGATATTCATACTCTGTTCAGATGTTTCATTACCTGTAGCAGTAAGTACAGTTTGTCCGAGTAGATTATGGATCGTAATATTTTTAATCTGGTTTCCATTGGTCTTGATGTTGACCAGCTCGCTTGCAGGGTTTGGATAAAGTGATAATTCTGCTTTCACAGTAGTATCATTTTTAATACCAGTAGGAGCATTCTTGCCAAAGTTTGGACGGATATAAGGAGCACCATAACCAGGTAGTTCACTCATGAATCCATTTTTGGATGCTGCAATTAATCCATCTTTTGATTGGTCACATACTAATCCCATGTTCACTGCACTTTCTTGTTTTACCTCAAACATATATTTACCGGGAGCAAGATTTGTTTCAGGGAGTTTGTAAACGATTTCTTCTCCACCTTTACCCCTGAGTACAGATTTAGTAACCATCGTTGCTCCTATCTCTGAGTTATTATTAGTGTTTATTTTATATACGTTCAGGGTGATTTTATCGTTGGCTTGTTCTTCTTTAAGCATGAAACCAAGGCTGAGTGAGGTTAATACGTCCTCTTTCAGTATAGTGAATGCTGCACCAAATGCAACGGGACCGCTACCACTACCTACACCAAATTTGAAATCGGTTGGGTTATCCCAGGCATAAATAGAATCGGTTACAATCGTTGTAAGCTGAGCTGTATTGTTTACAAGGTCATCATCCTGAGCAATGCTAGCTTCGACAGAGAAAGCAGGTACTTGCTCTTTACTGCTTACTATATTATCCAGATTGAAATTGAAGGTTTCCTTCTTCGTTTCTCCTACAGCCAGGGTCGGGATGGTGGTAGTTGCTAAAACATCATCATAAGCTTTCACGTTCAGTTTGATGTTGTTTTCAACCTGTTGTCCATAGTTTGCAACAGTTACTTCAAACTTCTGTGCTGTATTTTTGATGTGGAATTGAGGAATCATTCTTGGGTATTTCTCTTCGCTGGTGATTGATTCTACCTTAATATCATGTTCCAAAATCTTACTTACGCTGATGCTGAATATCTCAAGATAAGATAATTCGGTTGCGTTGAAGCTGATACCGTAGTTACCTTCTTCGGTTACAGTAAATGTTATATCTTTCTTAACTGTAGTATAATTAGTAAATTCTTTGAATTTCCCTAATTCGCTCCAGTTAGCCATATCACTTCCACTCTTTCCAAATGTAATGTTAAACAGGTCATATTTTATACCTCCGATAAGCAGTTCGCTTCCTGCACTGTAATTGAAGCTGAGACGATAGTTACCCGGTTCCATATGAATACATCTGGATAATAAAGAAGAAGGTACTTCTGCTTTATAAGCTCCGGACTTATAAATCCAACCATTAGGGGTTATAGGATTCCAGTTTAGCAGATCAATGGCTTTCTCGAAGTTAGATTCAAACGGTAATAGGGCAGGTGACAGATTGATAACACGACCAGCCACCGTATCATTGGTAAAATTCGTTTGCCCTGCACACTGAGCTACTACTTTTATATTGTATCCTTGATCTACAGATGAAAAATCAACAGGTGTGGTAAAAGTAACATCCAATGAAGCATCTACAGCTATTATGTCGGTAAATTCTTGTGTTACTTTGATATCTTCATCTTCCAGTTCATAATATAGGCTGAAACCGTTGATAGGTCCTGTTCCTAAGTTTTTGACAGTTACTTTGATAGGGCTACTTCCCAATGTACAATCGGAAGGAGGAAGTATCAGATTTTCCAAAGCAATGTCCGGAACTCCATTAAAACTACCTTCATCAATAGCTATATTATCTATATAGATACTTCCTTTATTCTTTTCTGATATAGCGTGAAAAGAGAAGTAATAGTCTCCGGCTTCTGCTACTTCAAAGTCGTTGATACTGGCAACCCATTCTTTGGATTTTTTGTCTATCAAAGACGCTATGACCGTCATTGTGGAAACGTCACTTGATTTTCCATAGAGTACTTCAAATCTTTCCGGATAATTAGTTGACGATGATGTGCGATAGTAAAAAGAGATACAATTAGCTCCGGCCTTCAGGGTAACAGGATTTTTTGTAGTGAGATAATCATCTGCTGCATTCTTGCTGTTATACTGATACCTTGCTATTCCTATTCCGCCATCAGCGTCGGGGTTACTGTCTCTGTCATTCAGCCAGGTTGATTTGTCATTATTATTATCAAGTACCACCCAATTATTGGTGAAATTCTCTTCAGCTGCAAAGTCTTCATAGAAGAGGTGCTTTGCCGGCTCTTCGGCCATTGCTACCAGTGCTGTTGATTGCAATGCCAACAAAAGTAATAATCTTTTCATAAGCGCATGTTTTTTTAATTGTGAGTAATCTATTTATTGTTTAATGAACTTTAATGGAACCGATTTTCCATTGTCATCAGTGTAACTGCCTACAAGACCTAACCAGCTGTTTAAAGCCGGAATTTCTAAACCGAGAGCATGACCAACTTCGAAGCTGATTACCTTGTCTTTGTAAATACCTGTTATAGGGTCGGAGGTTTTAACCCACATACCACCTGATATCTGTTTGTGAGTGAGTTCGACTCTGTTATCACTATACATTCCTACAGGTTGGCTGGCTATAATAGTCAATTTATACTCTCCTTCATTTTCTGTTTCTTCTACATCTGCGATAGCAGCTCCACCATGTCCAAAGTCTAAATATATCTGTTGGAAGGTATTGTCTACAGAAGTAAGAGTACATGCATAGCCCGTTACTCCGGTTGGAGTCGGAAGCTGGCTTTTTCCTTCCATCGAGTATTTTCCTTCTATAGGACTGTTTTCTACTATATTAATTTTGCACGTATTTATTGAACCGGCAGTTGCCCCTTCTACATCTGCAATTGCTATTGAAAAAGAACGGTTCTGCACTATCTGCTCATTGGCTATTGAAAGAAGGGTTTCAACATTTACTGACTCTGTTCGCATCGGAATGGATAGGTGGTCTTCCGTTATGAGGATCGCTTTTTCACTTTCAAAGCCACTATTGTTTTCTTTCAGGATAACGTGTACTTTTATGAGTCCGTTACGCTCTCCTTTTACTACGATGGGCAGATTAAGGATGGAGGTAAGCTCTTTTACCTCAATTTCAGCCGATTGAAATTCAACAGTAGCTTCTTTGGTATTAAAATCTTCATCACTACTACAAGCAATCATAGTAAATGATAAGAGGAATATGGTTAGTAATTTGAAATAATTCATAACAGTTTCATTTTATGTGTTGAGATTAGTAACCTGGGTTTTGTTGGTTCTTAATTTGAGGATTAGCATCTATCTCCGCTTTAGGGATAGGCCATACCCAACGTATGTTATCAGTTTTTACATTTATATCTAAAGCCAGTTCATAGGATAGTTGTACTGATTGAGGTGTTTGACGTCTGAACTCTTCACCGTATCGTTTTAAATCAACAAGACGGAATCCTTCGCCGAATAACTCACGTTCGCGTTCGGCACGGATTAGATTTCTGAGGGTCAATCCTGTCACCGGTGCATATTGGATGGAGGCATCACGAGCTGACATTAACTCAAATAATATATCATATGCCATTGATTCGTCACCCGCTTCTCCTCTCAGGTAATAGGCCTCGGCTGTGATAAGATATTGTTCAGCAATACGGAAAATTTTGGGTTTATTCACATAGTTATTAACCCCTTCATACATTTCCGGATTTCCGGGATATTTAGTGAAGACTATTAATCTCTGTTTTTGATTTGTTGAGAAAGCTATCTCTTTGAAAGCAAAATAACAGTTGATGCGTATATCTTTCTCTCTGAACGAGTTGATGATATCTTTAGAAGGGAGGAATACCGGTTTGTCGTTGATATCGTCCAGGAAGTAGTTTCCAATAGTAGGAGCCAATTCTTGTTTAGAACAGAATAGTTGGCAGATTACTTCCGTAGTAATATCATTTTTCCACATCTCTTTGAGTTTCGCTTCATTATTGATGAGTGGATACCGTGCACTTTTAAGTAAGCTTTCGGAGCTTTCAATGGCGGTGTCGTAGTCTTTGGTTAGTAAGGCTATTCGTGCTTCGAATGCGCTTAGGGCATCTACTGTCAGGTATTCCGATGATTGCGCTCCTTTAGCACTTAGGTTTTCTTTGGCCAACCTGATATCTTCTTTGATAAAGTCATAGGTTGCAGCTAAAGTAGCACGTGAAGGATATTTAGTGTTATCGGATGTTGGAGCATATTCGTCTACCAAGGGGATACCATATTGGTTTCCTGCAGTAGTCGGGTCATAAACTGCACAGAATTTTTCAGCTAACTGAGAGTAAGCAATAGCACGGATCAGATATGCTTCTCCGAGATAGTTTTTTATTATTGGTTGCTCACTTACCTCAAATATATCTTCCTCCTGAAGTTTTTCTATGCTTTTAATGAGTAAATTACATTGGGCAATAGTGACGTAGCAATTACTCCATACAGTAGAAAAAGCACTTTCTGAGGCGTTTGCTTCCCAACGGTAGATGGCTCCGAGTTGATTGCCAAAGTAAGAGAGCGGAATAAAGCCATCCGCTTGTATTTCAGATGCCAGTGCATTGACTGAAACTCCGATGATCCGCAAGTCGCGGTACATCCCTGTGCGCAATTTCTGGCAATCAGCAAATGACTTGGCAGCACTATCTAAAGGGATCTTGTCATAAGGATACTTGTCCATATCACAGGATACCAGTGTTAGTGTTAAGATAGAGGTTAATATAATTGACTTTAATGTTTTCATATATTTGTAGTTCTTTAAAATTTAACTTCCAGTCCTATTGTGTATTGCCTTGAGTTGGGATAGTCTCCTAATGCCAGGTTCGAATCAATTTCCGGATCTATACCAGAGAATTGGGTGAATGTGAGTAGATTACGTCCGGTAGCAAATACTCTGACTCCTTCTATGATTTTGGTTTTCTTCAATATGTTTTTGGGTAATTCATAAGCTATAGTCAGGTTTTTTAAACGGACAAACGCTGCATTCTCTAAAAAGTAATTGGTACGAAGTAAATTCTCGCTTGCAGTGCCATAGCGCGGTACATCAGTGATGTCACCAGGTTTTTGCCACATGCTGAGCATGCGTTTATTCATGTTAACCATATTTGAATTGGTTGGATTTTCTGTAAAGAAGCGATCGTTGTTAATGAGGTATCTTTCACCTATCCATGAAAAATCTATCATCATGGTTATTCCTTTCCAGCCCAAAGATGTTCCGAAACCACCACTGCAAGGAGCAAACATTTTCTTTCCGGTAAATTGCATGTTGTCCATGGTGAATGTCTTGGTTTTATTACCATTTAAGTCGTAGTACATGAGCGAACCGTCTCTGGGATCTACTCCGGCACATAACACCGAGTAATACTCATTGGGATCATGCCCTACCTGATATTTCAAACCATATTGTGGAAATGCCAGTTCGTCCAGCCCATTGAACAGAGATTCAATTTTGGTTTTATTATAGTTGAAATTGGCATATACGCTCCATCTGAAGTTGTTGGTGTTCAAAAGGTCAAGATTCATATTCAGGTCAACTCCGGTATTCAAGAGAGTACCTACATTTCCCATACCGGTGGAATGTCCGGTAGTGAGTGAGAAGGGTACGTCCATTAGCATATCAACAGTTTTCTTTCGATAGTATTCAATACTGAAATCCAAACGATCGAATACCCGGGTAGATATACCTGTTGAAAAGTTTTTCAAAGTTTCCCATGTCAAATCGGAGTTGCCAACTGTACCAATTACCCAGCCACTTTGATTATTATAGTTATATTTACCACTACCAGCTACCATACCTAAGGAAGCATAGTTTCCGATTTCTGAATTTCCAGTGGTTCCATAACTGACTTTTAGCCGTAAATCATTCAACCATTTTGTGTCCTTAAGGAAAGCTTCGTTTTTGATATTATACATGGCTCCAACAGAGAAGAAAGAAGCCCAACGATGATCTTTGCTGAAACGTGAAGAGCCATCTCTACGGAATGAAGCATCCAGATAGTATCTTTCGTCATAGTTATATTCTCCACGGAAAAAATAGGAATTGAATACGTACTCGGAACGTGCACCGTCAACTTTTGCCGATGAAGCCGAAATGGCGGATAATTGAGTCAGTCGTTTGTCCTCAATACCTTTGCCTGAAGCAGAGAAACCATCTGCATTGTGTATGATTGATTCTTGTCCCGCTAGTAACGTCACGAAATGTTTCTTTGCAAATGTATGTTTATATTCAACTGTGTTGGTGAAAGTCCAGTTGCTTGCTCTTTGAAACTGCTCAGAGACATTTCCGTTGAATTCATTATCTTCCCAAGGGTAGTTTACTCCTCTGTATTTATATATATATCCTTCAAAAGCCTGTGCTCCTTTTATGGTCAGTCCTTTTAGTGGAGTTAGTTCAATGAATGTGTTTAGGTTACCTAAAATTCGTTCATTCTTGATAGATGAATTCCGGAAAATCATCATTGGGTTAGTATATCCTGTTCCCGGTAAATATAGTAAATCTTCTCCGCGTGACCATGTTCCATTTTCGTTCTCTATGATTTCATAAGGAAAATCGATAGGGCGGCCTGTACGTGCCAATATAAGTGGTGAATTAACCCAGGCGCCTTCATTGTTGTCTCTGATACCCAGAGTGGTTGCGTAATCCTGATAGGAAATGGCGGAGTTTACTCCAAACTTTAACCAGTCTTTTAATTTAGTATTGAGATTAACCCTGAAGTTCTCGCGAGTCATGCCCGATTGGAATGAGGTGCCTTCCTGATCAAAATGACCTGCACTTACATAATAATTTGTAGAACCTGAAGCACCGCTTATGTTCGCATCTATAGAATAGGTTGGAGTGTTATCTCTCAATACATAGTCGGCCCAATCCATACTTAAACCATATTTTTCTATCTTGGCTTTATCAGCCTGAAACTGTGCATTATTAGCCAGAGAAGGGTCACACATTAATTTGAACTGAATAAATTCCTGTGCATTCATCATGTCCTTTTTGAAATCTGGTAATTGGGAGATTCCGTATTGTCCGCGAATCGTAATATTTGCCTTTTCACTCATTTTCCCTTTTTTGGTTGTAATATAGACAACTCCATTGGCTGCACGTGCACCGTAGATAGAGGTTGAAGAGGCGTCTTTCAATACTGTTACATTTTCTATATCATTTGGATTGAGAGAAGTGAAAACGTCATTTGAAACCGGTGCACCGTCTAATATATATAAAGGTGAAGTTCCTGCATTGAGGGAGGTGTATCCACGTACTCGCATCGAAGAAGTGGCTGTAGGTTCTCCCGAAGAAGTGAATACCTGCATACCAGCAACTTGTCCCTGGAGTGCATCTGCAAAATTCATAGTTGGTTTTGCTTCTAATACTTTGTTATTAACCGTAGAAACTGAACCTACTACCGAACCTAATTTTTTGCCCGTACCATATCCGATTACTACAACCTCATCAACCAATTGTGAATCCGATTTTAGGATAACTTTCATGTTGGGTTTGATTTCACCTTCGTATGTTGCCAGACCGATGAATGATATTCGTATTTTATGTGCAGCGCTTGGAATGTTTGATAAAGTGAAGTTGCCATCTATGTCAGTAATGGTCCCCATATCAGTACCAATAATTGAAACGGAGGCACCAACGACCGGTAAATTATCCTCTTCAGAGATTACTACGCCCGTTACTTTGGAGGTTTGCGCTATTATTATGTTTGTGCCGACCAGCAAACATGTTAATAATAACATTAATTTTTTAATCATAAGTTTCTTGAGGTTTAATTTTGTATATTATGCCATTTCTGAATGCAAATATATTAATAAATATGAAACTAACAATTTTGTTTATAAAGAAACATTGTAATAATAACAAATGGTTATTAAAACATCTTTATAATATGTTCTAAAGCATCGGTAAAGCTATCTTTTGTGTGATAGTGTAGTGTTAAATAGTCTAAAACGTCAATTCTTGAGTGTATATTTATGCATTATTGCTTGTTCTGTACGGCCTGATTAGAGGAGAGAGGTAGAAAAAGAGAGGCTATATCAGTTAACGGATTGAGAACGGAAGTTATGGTTCTCAGGAAAGTAAAAATTGAGAGTTGAAGATTGCTGTGCTATTATGCTGTATGGCAATTTTCAACTCTCAACTTATAATTTTAGACAAAGTCGTCACCAAACGATTTCTGTTTCTCCGTATGTCTTTAAGTATTCATTAGCTCTACTGAAATGCTTGTTTCCGAAGAAACCATTGTAGGCAGATAGGGGTGAGGGATGTGCAGAACTGAGCACGAGGTGTTTATTACGGTCAATGAACGCCCCTTTGCGTTGTGCATAACCTCCCCAAAGAATAAAAACAAGATGTTCCCGCTCTTCGGCTAATGCACGAATAGCAGCGTCCGTAAATTCTTCCCAGCCACGTCGTTGATGTGAACCGGCTTGATGGGCACGTACAGTCAGGGTGGCATTGAGTAGTAGCACTCCTTGTTCGGCCCATCGTGTTAGATTTCCGGTAGTAGGAGCGTCGGTACCGATATCTGCTTTTATCTCTTTAAAGATATTGATCAATGATGGCGGGAAGGGTACTCCGTCGTTCACAGAGAAACAAAGGCCATGTGCCTGTCCGGGACCGTGATAAGGATCTTGTCCGATAATAACTACTTTTACTTTGTCGAACGGACAGAGATTAAAAGCATTAAAAATCAACTTTCCCGGAGGGTAGATGGCGTATTGACTGTATTCACTTTTCACGAATTCTGTCAGTGTACGGAAATAGTCTTTTTCAAATTCGGGTTGGAGGTGAGCTTTCCAACTCTCTTCTATTTGTACATTCATAGTATGAGATGCTTTTATATAAGGTGTATGTCAAATGCTTCACATTCTTTTCTCATGTCTTCGGGCCAGATACTTGCTTGGATTTCTCCGATATGAGCTTTGCGGAGGTAGAACATGCACAGGCGTGATTGACCGATACCACCACCGATAGACAGGGGTAAAGTGTCGTCCAGCAGGCGTTTATGGAAATAGAGTTCGAGGCGTTGCTCTTGTTTTTCTTCTTTTACCTGACGTAGCAAAGCTTCTTTGTCAACGCGGATACCCATAGAGGATAATTCTATAGAACGTTGTAAAACATCGTCCCATAACATAAGATCCCCGTTTAACCCCGGTAAGTCATTGAGTCCTTTTGTGGTATAATCATCATAGTCGGGTGCGCGTCCGTCATGCTTCTTCCCGTCACCAAGTTTGCAACCGATACCGATGATAAATACAGCACCGTACTTCTGGCAGATAGCATGCTCACGGCATTTAGGTTCCAGAGTGGGATATAGCTGGCGGAGTTCTTCTGCATGAATGAAGTGTAACTTTTGCGGCAGGCAAGGTTTTATTTGCGGATACATTTCGTATACCATATATTCGGTGCGGATCATTGCGGCGTATATGCGATTTACGATTTCCTTGAGAAATTCCACGTTACGCTCTTCTGCTGTCATGACGCGTTCCCAGTCCCATTGATCTACATATAATGAGTGCAGGTTGCCTAATTCTTCATCTGAACGTATGGCGTTCATATCTGTATAGATACCATATCCGGGTTCAATATGATAGTCGGCAAGTGTTAACCTTTTCCATTTGGCAAGTGAGTGTACAACTTCGGCCTGTGCATCTTCCAGATCCTTGATAGGGAAGGATACCGGGCGTTCCACCCCGTTCAGGTCATCGTTGATTCCCATCCCTTTGAGTACGAAGAGAGGAGCGGTGACACGACGCAAGCGCAGTTCTGACGATAGATTCATCTGGAAGAACTCTTTTATCTGTTTGATGCCAAGTTCCGTCTGCTTCAGGTCAAGAAGAGGTTTGTAATTTTGAGGTTTTATAAGATAACTCATAGGTTTATTATATGTTAATTGTCGACAAAGATAGGAATAATATCTATAATATGTATTGCTTTTCGTCTAAAAGAATGTCAATATGATAAAGATTTCCTTGATGTCGGTTTCAAAATAACACATTTTCGGAGGCGGGGATAGAAAGAAGAATGAAAAAATGTCTGAAAGATTAGGAAGATAAGAAGTTTTTATCTATTTTTGTCGTCGCAAATGCAACCCGGCTCTGTAGTTCAACGAATAGAATGTAGGTTTCCGGTACCTAAGATAAGGGTTTGATTCCCTTCGGGGCTACTTTAAGGCTGTGCTTTTTAATAAGCACAGCCTTTTATTTTTATGTATGAAGTAAATGTTCTACTATTGTTCTACGGTTCATTTGCGCTTTTCATCTGCTTTTTTATTTCCTTGTAAGCTGTTGGTAAAGGTGGCCCATCCGTCACAAAGAGCTTGCATGGAAGGATACAGAGCATTTGCACCGGCATCCAGTAATACTTTGTTATCCAGCGGGCCTGTATTGACTGCTATTGTGAAGATACCGGCTGCTACCCCTGCCTGTACGCCGAGTGGAGCATTTTCTATGACTATTGCTTCGTTGGCATTGAAACCACCTTTTTCGAGAGCCATCAGGTAGGGCTCAGGATGTGGTTTGCCGTGTTTTACGTCGAAAGCTGTCACCATCAATTCCGGGTGGAATGTGTTGGGGAAATTGTGTTCCAAGCGGTCCAGTAGTGATCGCTGTCCAGAACCGGTAACTACCATAGGAATTAATCCGGCTTCTTTTATTTTTTGCAATAACTCCCAGGCTCCCGGCATCGGTTCGGGTTCGGGGAATTTGTTGAACTCTTCACTCTTTTCGTGATAAATGTTTTCTATTTCGTCCGGAGTGGCTTCCCGACCCAGTTGACGCTGGCTGACAATGTTGATTGTTCCGGCTCCGGTACGACCTTCGTGCAGATAGGCTTCTTCGCGACTGAGATTGAACCCGTGGGCTTGCATTACTTTATGCCAGGCTTCTGCATGATAGGGCATGGAATTAAACAGAACGCCGTCCATATCGAATAGTACGGCTTTTAAGTGTATTTCTTTCTGAGACATATCTTTGATACCTATTGAATTTTTGTGCTACAAAGTTACGCTTTTTTTGCATATTCGGATATATTATGTATTTTTGTGGCATAATCAAGAGAACTACATAACATGAAAAAGCTACTTCTTGTATCATTATTATTACCGCTGTTAGTTTCGTGTTCTGGCTCGGCAGAGAGCCCTGTTATTGAAATAACGGGGTTTTTCATTGGAGATGATACGAAGGATTATAGTAAAGATATGGCTTCGATGCCTTCTTTGAAAGTAGGCGATGAAATGACTGTTTCATTGAGACTGGATGGAAACGGAGAGGATCTGAATACGTTTATAGTGAAGGAAGCAGCAGAACAGCTTGGTATAAAAGGGTTTGATTTACCGGGTGGAGTTTCTTCCGAATCGGATTTGTCGAAGCCGGAGAATGGTGTTATTACGTTTAAAGATGGGATACAGTATACCGAACTAAAGGTAGAGGTATGTGTAAAGACAGTGGCCGATGCGGATGCCATATTGGCTTTCTACCTGTCTTCGAAAGCTGAATGTGAAAGTGCTCAGGAAAAGATAGAATTGAAAACGGAAACGAAAAAGTAATCTTTGAACTGTATATAAATAGAAAGGGCGGAACTTTTAAAGTTCCGCCCTTCTGATTTATAGCCTTTTATTTATAACTTTGCTCGTATCGCTTTTGATTCTTCTTCGTATCCGGGTTTATTCAACAACGCAAACATGTTCTTTTTGTATGCTTCTACGCCCGGTTGATTGAATGGGTTCACACCCAGCAGATATCCGCTGATGCCACAAGCTTTTTCAAAGAAGTAGAACAGTCCGCCGATGTTATATTCACTCAATTCGGGAAGAACAATGCGCATATTGGGTACACCACCGTCTACGTGAGCCAATTGAGTACCAAGTTCGGCCATTTTGTTCACTTCGTCTACGCGTTTGCCTGCCAGGAAGTTCAATCCATCCAGGTTAGCTTCGTCCGAAGGTACTTCCAGTTTGTGGTTTACTTTATCTACAGAGATAACGGTTTCAAAGATGGTACGTTCGCCTTCTTGGATCCATTGTCCCATCGAGTGAAGGTCGGTAGAAAAATCTACGGCAGCCGGGAAGATACCTTTGTTTTCTTTTCCTTCTGATTCTCCGTAAAGCTGTTTCCACCATTCGCCAATGTAATGCAATTTGGGGTTGAAGTTTACGAGTATTTCGATCTTTTTACCGTTCTTATACAGTTCGTTGCGGGTGGCAGCGTAGAGAGCAGCAGGATTCTCTGCAAAGGGTACGTTCAGCGCGCAAGCCTTTTCCATATCGGCAGCACCGGCTACCAGTTTTTCAATGTCAAATCCGGCCACTGCGATAGGTAGCAACCCTACTGGAGTCAGTACGGAGAAACGTCCGCCTACATTGTCGGGGATGATAAATGATTTGTATCCTTCTTTGTCGGCAGTGATGCGTGCTGCACCTTTCTGAGCATCTGTAACGGCTACAATCACTTTCTTTGCCATCTCTTTGCCACGCTGGTCTTCGCACTGTTTTTTCAAAAGGCGGAAGGCAAGGGCGGTTTCAGTAGTGGTACCTGATTTGGAGATATTGATAACACCGAATTTTTTGTCTTTCAGGAATTCGGTAAGTTCATACAGATAGTCTTCGCCGATATTGTGTCCGGCGTAGATGATAACCGGTGCGGTTTTCTTGTCCTGTAACCATGTGAAGCTGTTTGACAATGCCTCGATAACTGCGCGGGCTCCGAGATAGCTGCCACCGATACCGGCTACGATCACTACTTCGCAATTGTCACGCAATACCTGTGCGGTAGCTTTCAGATCGGCCAGATGTTCCGGGCTGATAGAAGAAGGCAAGTGCAGCCATCCCAGAAAATCATTTCCTTTACCGGTACCGTTTTCCAGTGTTTCTTGTGCGGCTTTTACCTGAGCTTCGTAGGCAGAAACCTTTTCTTTAGAGATAAATCCCAAAGTCTTTTCAATGTTCAAACTAATCATAATGTATATGTTTTAAATATTCTTTTAGTAGTGATTTAGTAGTAAGTAGTTAAGTAGTAAGTAGGAGATGGTTTTACTTGCCAACAAGTAGCAAGTACTATCTTCTACTTACTACTTGACTACTTACTACTAAGCTACTTCTTTTCACCTAAATGAATCTGTCAGCAACTTGATCTCGATCATTGGTGATATACGTTCGTACAGAATGTTGTAGACTGCATCGAGTATCGGCATATTCACATGGTGGTGTTTATTGATCTCTTTGATACATTTCGTACCGTAATATCCTTCTGCTATCATCTCCATCTCTATCTGTGCGCTCTTCACCGAATATCCTTTGCCGATCATGGTACCAAACGTACGATTACGGCTAAAATTAGAGTATCCCGTTACCAACAAATCCCCTAGATAAACAGATTCGTCTACGTTTCTGTTCAATGGATGTACGGTGTCGAGAAATCGTCTCATTTCCTGTATGGCATTGGAGATAAGCACAGCCTGGAAGTTATCGCCGTATTTTAATCCGCTGCAAATGCCGGCGGCAATGGCATATACGTTCTTTAGTACGGAACTGTATTCGATACCTGATACGTCGTCGCTAATGGAAGTCTTTATAAAATTACTTCCCAGCCTGCGGGCGAAGATGCGGGCTTTATCCGTGTCCGGACAGGCAATGGTCAGATAGGAAAGACGTTCCAAAGCTACTTCTTCGGCGTGGCAGGGACCTGCCAACACTGCTATGTTCTCGGGAGGAACGCCGTATTCTTTCGTGAAGTATTCCGATACGATGAGATTGTCGTCGGGCACAATTCCTTTGATAGCGGTAATAATGAACTTGTCTCTTATGCGTGTTTTCAGCTTTTTGAGATGAGTCTTCAAATAAGGGGAGGGGGTGACGAAGACGAGTGTATCCGATTCCTTCACGATGTCATTGATGTTTGAACTGAAATTAATGCGTTTCATGTCAAACTTCACACCAGTGAGGTAAGCCGGATTGTGTCCAAGTCGTTTAAAGTCGGCTATACGATCGTCACGGCGCATATACCAATTGATAGAGTCCTCTTGTGCAAGGAACATCTTGGCTATGGCTGTGGCCCAGCTTCCGCCTCCCATTATCGCTATCTTACCGGGTAGTTTCATATTGTAGAAATTAAAGATTGAAGATTAAAAATTAAAGGGAGGAGGCGAGAGATGCCCCTCCCTGTTTAATTTCTAATTTCTCATTTTTAATTAAGTTTCTGTATCCATTCGGTGACATCGTTCACGGAAGGATTGGTCAATTCCAATTTATATTTCTTATTGATGCCGCAAATATCTTGATGTAACTTCTGCGGATTCACTTCTTTCATCTCTTCTACCAGGTTGTATCCGGCTTTTTGGATAACTGCTACCCAGTCTTGAGGGATGCCTAATTCGGTATATTTGGAATCCGGGTCTTTTTTGATGACCTTTTCCGGGCGCATCTGCGGGAAGAACAGCACTTCCTGAATGAAAGGCTTTCCGGTCATCAGCATAGTCAGGCGGTCGATACCGATACCGATACCTGATGTCGGAGGCATGCCATATTGCAGAGCTTTGAGGAAGTCCTGATCGATGAACATAGCTTCGTCGTCGCCTTTTTCGCTTAGTTGCAGTTGGTCTTTGAAGCGTTCTTCCTGATCGATCGGGTCATTCAGCTCACTGTATGCATTGGCCAGTTCTTTGCCGTTTACCATGAGTTCGAAGCGTTCGGTCAACCCTGGCTTGCTGCGGTGCATTTTGGTTAATGGGCTCATCTCTACCGGATAGTCGGTGATGAAAGTGGGCTGGATAAACGTTCCTTCGCAGAATTCGCCAAAGATTTCGTCTATCAGCTTGCCTTTACCCATTGTATCGTCAATTTCCATGTTCAGCTCCTTGCATATCTGGCGAATTTCGTCTTCGCTCTTTTCGTTGAGGTCGTATCCGGTTTTTTCTTTGATAGCATCGAGAATGGGCAGACGGCGATATGGAGCTTTGAAACTGATTGTTTTGCCGTCGATGGTGGTTTCGGGGCTTCCGTTTACTGCAATACAAATGCGTTCCAGTAATTTTTCGGTAAAACTCATCATCCAGTTGTAGTCTTTGTATTGTACGTACAACTCTATGCAGGTAAACTCAGGATTATGGTTTTTGTCCATACCTTCGTTACGGAAGTTTTTCCCGATTTCATACACACCTTCAAATCCGCCTACAATCAGTCGCTTCAGATAAAGTTCGGTAGCGATGCGCAGGTAGAGGTCCATGTCTAAGGAGTTGTGGTGAGTGATGAAGGGACGGGCACTTGCTCCACCGGGGATGGATTGTAGAGTCGGAGTTTCTACTTCGGTATATCCGGCTTCATCCAGTATGGCACGCATGGTTCTGATGATGGTGGCACGTTTCAGGAATGTTTCTTTTACACCCTCGTTCACAATCAAGTCTACATAGCGTTGGCGATAGCGCAGTTCGGGATCTTCAAAAGAGTCGTACGCCACACCATCTTTGTATTTTACAATAGGTAGCGGTTTGATAGACTTGGCCAGTACAGTCAGCTTTTTGGCATGGATACTGATTTCGCCCATCTGTGTACGAAATACAAAACCTTCGATTCCGATAAAGTCACCTAAGTCGAGCAGGCGTTTGAATACGCTATTATACATCTCTTTATCTTCTCCCGGGCAGAGGTCGTCACGGGTGATGTACACCTGTATACGTCCTTTGGAATCCTGCAATTCAATGAAAGATGCTTTGCCCATAATGCGGCGACTCATCATACGTCCGGCTATGGATACCATGCGGGGTTCGTCTTCGTCTTTGAATTCCTGTTTTATATCGGTAGAGAAAGCATTGGTTACATACTCTGCTGCGGGATAAGGCTCAATGCCCATCGCACGAAGCTCATTCAGACTGTTGCGTCGGATGATTTCCTGTTCACTTAGTTCTAATAGGTTCATTTCGTTACGTATTAACTCAATATTTGGTGGCAAAAATACGAAACATTTTTAATATTACGGCATGAACCGGCTGCTAATTTGCCCGAAGGGGGGTAGGAGGGGGGAATGAAAGGGGGTAAAACCGGTGATTACAGATTGTCAAATTGACAAAATGTATATAAGTAGGGGTAGGAAGACGCTGGTTGTGGTGTGCCGGAGGGTGGGTACTATTTTTTCGATTGTAGGGTGATTAGGAGTATTCGTTTTGCTTGTTATCTGATGCATAATGGTGTGTTTGTCTCTTTATGAATGAAAAAGTAGGGCTATTGTGCGGTATTTCTCTGCTATTTCTTTCATTATGACAGAGGTGAGTGTACCTTTTTGTTGTGTCAGATAGGCGAAAAAGGCGTCAGAAAGTTCTTTTTTTGCTCTTTCGATTGCTCCTCGGTGAGGAAGAAGTTGTTCCCCGGTGAGGAACGAGGTGTTCCTCGGTGAGGAGCGGAGCCTTCCCCGGTGGGGAACAGAAGTTTTGCCGGTAGCAAAAGGAGGCTTTATATGCAGGAATGTTGCATGTATATTCTTTTATTGTGCGATAATTTGCATATTCTTGCGCGTATTATTCATGCGGATTCTCTGGTTATACTATTTTGTATTCGGGTGTTGTTAGTAAATAAGGGGTATTTGTGTTATAAAGATAGTGTTTTGTGCTTTCTTGTGACAAGTGTTAAATGGGCGAATTGCCCGGGGTGAGACTGAAACAGACATAACCTCTTTTACGTAGTTTCAAAAAGTGAACTTCCGTTTGTACACCTCTTTGAAAAACACTACTTTTGCACCCTGAATATAAGAAACAGGTATGACAACAGGACAAAAGGCACCCACAGCGTTGGGTACTGAAAAGATTGGAAAACTTTTGATGCAGTATGCCATTCCGGCTATTATCGCAATGACTGCATCTTCTCTTTATAACATGGTAGACAGTATTTTCATCGGGCATGGAGTGGGACGTATGGCTATTTCCGGCCTTGCGCTGACTTTCCCGTTGATGAATCTTGCGGCCGCTTTCGGTTCGTTGGTAGGGGTAGGAGCAGCTACGCTGGTTTCTGTGAAACTCGGGCAGAAAGATTATGACACAGCCCAACGGGTTCTTGGCAATGTGCTGGTGCTGAATATCATAATCGGTCTGGCATTTACCGTTCTCACGTTACTGTTTCTCGATCCCATCCTTTACTTCTTCGGAGGGAGTGAGGCTACTATCGGGTATGCCCGTGATTATATGGAGGTGATTCTGCTGGGCAACGTCATTACCCATCTTTATCTGGGTTTGAACGCGGTGCTTCGTTCTGCGGGGCATCCTCAGAAAGCGATGTATGCCACTATTGCTACAGTAGTCATTAATACCATACTCGATCCGGTATTTATCTTTGTCTTTGATTGGGGGATTCGCGGAGCTGCCATTGCTACGATTGTAGCACAAGTTATTTCGTTGTTGTGGCAGTTCAGGTTATTTAGTAATAAGAACGAATTGCTACATTTCCACCGGGGCATTTTCCGTCTGAAGCGTAAGATCGTATTCGATTCTCTTGCCATCGGCATGTCTCCCTTCCTGATGAATCTCGCTTCCTGCTTTATTGTGATTCTTATCAATCAGGGGCTGAAACGTCATGGAGGCGACCTTGCTATCGGAGCCTTTGGTATAGTCAACCGGCTGGTTTTTGTCTTTGTAATGATTGTGTTAGGATTGAACCAGGGGATGCAGCCCATTGCCGGTTATAACTTTGGTGCCCGGCAATATCCGCGTGTCACCCGCGTACTGAAACTGACTATTATAGGAGCGACTATTGTTACCACTACCGGTTTTCTGCTTGGCATGTTTATCCCCGATCTGCTTGCCTCCATCTTTACTTCCGACGCCGAGCTTATACAGCTTGCGGCAGAAGGATACCGTATTGTCGTGATGTTCTTCCCTATTGTGGGGTTCCAGATGGTTGCATCCAATTTCTTTCAGAGTATCGGTATGGCAGGCAAAGCTATTTTCTTGTCGCTCACCCGGCAGATGTTATTCCTCATTCCCTGTTTGCTTATTCTCCCGCAATACTATGGGCAGACAGGCGTATGGGTAAGCATGCCGGTATCCGATCTGGCAGCGAGCCTTGTTTCGGGGATTATGCTTTGGTGGCAGTTCCGTCAATTCAGAAAGATGAGCCTTGGATAGAAACGTTGAAAAACTCCGTTCGTCTCTTTTTTCTTCTCTTCTTCTGCATTCTTTCCGATTAATGCGTATCTTTGTAGAAAGTGAAAAGAAGGATCATTATGGGACAGAAAGACAGATACATCCGATTTGACTGGGCAGCGAAGCGCTTACTCAGGAACAAAGCCAATTTTGGCGTGCTCGAAGGGTTTCTTACCGTACTATTGGGCGAGGATATTCATATTCTGGAGATACTTGAAAGCGAAAGCAACCAGCAAAGTGAAGAAGATAAATTCAACCGGGTAGACATCAAAGCCCGCAACAGTAAGGATGAGATTATCATTGTTGAGATACAAAACACTCGTGAACTCTACTACTTGGAACGCATTCTATATGGAGTGGCGAAAGCCATAACCGAACACATTGAGCTGGGCAGTATCTACTCCGACGTCAAAAAAGTATACTCTATCAGTATTCTCTATTTTGACATAGGACAGGGTAATGACTACCTCTATCATGGTCAGAACGCTTTTGTAGGTGTACATACCGGAGACTTTCTGCAAGTGACCACTAAAGAGAAAGGGGCCATTGTGCGTAAACTACCGGCCGAAATATTCCCGGAGTATTTCCTTATCCGTGTCAATGAGTTCAATAAAGTAGCTGTCACTCCGCTGGAAGAGTGGATAGAGTATCTCAAAACGGGCAGTATCCGTCCCGACACCAAAGCACCGGGATTGGAAGAGGCACGAAAGAAACTGATCTATTATAATATGGAGCCAGCCGACAGACAAGCCTATGACAGGCATATCGACGCAATCATGATACAAAATGATGTGTTGGGAACCGCTAAACTTGAGGGTTTGCAGGAAGGAAGAGAAGAAGGCTTGCAGGAAGGAAGAGAGAAAGGCTTACAGGAAGGACGGTTGGAAGGACGGTTGGAAGGACGGCAGGAAGAGAAAAGAGCTATTGCGCGTAATATGAAAGCGCTCAATTTACCCGTCGAAACCATTACCCAAATATCCGGCTTAACAAGAGAAGAGATAGAACAGCTTTAATAAAGAGGTTCTTATTTCCCCTTTCCTATCCCCGCCCTTATCCGGCTTAATGATTGTGGTGTGATCCATAGATACGATGCAATGTACTTCAACGGTACATGCAGCAACAATTCCGGCGTTTCTTTTATGAGTGTCAGGTACCGTTCTTTGGCTCTTGGGCTGTCGGCGCTGATCAGCCAGTTTTCCGTAGTCAGCAACTGGTGTTCCATGAGCCGTCTGCCCAGGTTGGCCAGGCCGATAGAAGTAGAATACAACTCATTTAATGCAGTTTTTGAAATGCAATAGGCGATGCTGTCAGACATCGCCTCTATGCTTATTTGTGAATAAGAGTTATCTGCGTATCCCCATACAGAGAAAGCTGCTTCTCCCTTCGAGGCAAACCATATACTGGTATCTACGCCATCCTTTAGATAATGCCCCCGCCAGATACCTTCTTTTATAAGATAGAGATTTGTATTCTTTGTTCCTTCCTGAACAATTACCTCTTTCTTTTTAAACCGTACCTCTTCCATGTGGCTCAGCAATGCTGATATATCTGCTTCAGACAGTTGATATCTGTTCCGGAATTTCTCTTCAAACGTTTCCATGCTGCAAAGATACATTTCCCCGGTGGGACAAGAAACGATCTTTCAGATAAATTGCTACAATATAGAGAAAAGTCAATAGCTCGGCCAACGGAACGGCCAGCCAAATGCCCGGTACTCCAAAGAAATGAGGCAATGCCAGAAAGCCGATGAACATAAATACCACACCACGCAGCAGGGTGATAATCGTAGCCCTGTGTGCCCGTTCGATGCTTTGGTAATAACCAATGCCCACAATGTTGAAGGCAAAAAAGATGTATCCGATAGCGAAGTATGGTATTCCTGCTACAGCGATGTCATAAGCACCATAGCTGCGGTCGATAAATAACGACACAATGTTGCGGTTGCACAAAACGGTTACTATAAAAAAGCAGATGCCGCAAAAAAGGGCGGTCTTTATAGAGAGTCGGAAGGTTTGCTCTACTCGCTTGCTGCTGCCTGCTCCGAAGTTGTAACTTATAATGGGTTGTGCCGATTGTGCAATGGCATTGTACACCATAAATATAATGGGGAAGAAATAGCAAACGATACTGAAGGCTGCTACCCCGTCTTCGCCTAAATGACGGATAAATACATAATTGCCTAAAAACATCATGCAGGCTATCGAGGCCTCACTGACGAATGCCGAGGAACCTAACTTTACCATATAACCGATGTTGCGGAAAGTCAACTGCCTGCTTTTCCGGCTCAACTTAATGGGATAAAGCCTGAAGGTTCGCGAGAAACGCAGCAGATAAATAAGTATCATCAATCCTCCTATCATTGTTCCCAAACTTGTGGCAAATGCCGCTCCCATCAATCCCCATCCGAAGATGAAAATAAAGACGTAATCGAGTACGATATTGCTAACTGCCGCAATGGCATTACACCACATGGCATAGTTGGGCGCTCCATCCAGGCGCACAAAGAACATACCTGCATTGAGCAACAGATAGAAGGTGAGGAACGGGACATACCAGTTCATGTATTCTACTACCAGCGGCAACAGTCGTTCCGAGCTTCCTAATAATCTGCCTACCGGTTCTACGAAATAGTAACAAAGTGCCGATAAGATAAGTATCAGCAAAGATGAAAACACAAGTGCCTGTGTGATATTAATACCTGCTACTTTACGTTTACCGTGCGATAAGTGGATGGATGCAACTACAGAAGCTCCCACCCCAAACATTAACCCTACTCCGGTAGTAATCATAAACAGAGGGGCAGTAATATTTACAGCTGCCAGTGCGTCGCTTCCTATACCTTTGCCTACAAAGATCCCATCTGTTATTACAAATACAGCGGAGAAAACCATCCCTAATACTGTTGGTATTAATAACTTACGGAACAACCTGGAGATATCCATGCTCCCAAAGTCGATACTGTCCTTCATTTCTATATTCTCTTTCTTTTTCATACTGCAAAGGTATGGCAAGAAATGGAGAGAAAAGTTACCATTTGGTAATAAATAATCCGAATCGATAGTGAAAAACAAGATGTGGTAAATTATAGTTCATTTCTGTATGGTATTTCACCACAGAGGTCGCAGAGGGCACAGAGTTTAAATCTTTATTGAAACACAGAATTCTAAG
The DNA here is from genome assembly GCF_034654355.2 of Bacteroides mucinivorans. Taxonomy (NCBI): domain Bacteria; kingdom Pseudomonadati; phylum Bacteroidota; class Bacteroidia; order Bacteroidales; family Bacteroidaceae; genus Bacteroides; species Bacteroides mucinivorans. The sequence goes on from NZ_CP178179.1 coordinate 1,319,961, forward strand.
ACCTGCACAAATATTTGCGCAGGTCTTAGAATTCTATGATTATCCGCGTTTTATCAGAGAAAATAATATCTCTGTGCCCTCCGTGTCCTCTGTGGTGAACTGATTCATTTCGGATCACTTATGCACTAAGCAATGCTCCGCCACAGCGCAGCCAATTGGCATATTGGCACATTGAATAATTAGCACATTATTTTTCTTCTTTTCAGAAATATTCCGTATGTTTGCTTCAGAACCAATATACAAATATACTATGAGTAGTAATTATGTTATTAATATCGGTCGTCAGTTAGGTAGTGGCGGAAAAGATATAGGCGAGAGGCTGGCAGCCCGGTTAGGAATCGACTTTTATGATAAAGAGTTGATTAATCTCGCTTCGGAAGAGAGTGGACTTTGCCGGGAGTTCTTCGAGAAAGCCGATGAGAAGGCTTCGCAAGGCATTATAGGCGGATTGTTTGGGATGCGCTTTCCTTTTATCAGTGACGGGGCTATGCCCTGTACCAATTGTCTGAGCAATGATGCTCTCTTTAAAATTCAGAGTGATGTTATCCGTAATCTGGCGGCAACCAAATCCTGCCTATTCGTCGGACGTTGTGCCGATTATATCCTGCGTGAACATCCTCGTTGTGTCAATATCTTTATATCTGCATCGAAAGAAGACCGTATCGCGCGGCTTCGAAGCATACATGGCATCAGTGAAGAAGATGCTGAAGGAATGATGGAGAAGGCGGATAAGAAGCGTTCGGAATATTATAACTATTATAGCTATAAAACCTGGGGAGCAGCAGCAACCTATCATCTTTGCATTGATTCTTCTGTGTTAGGCGTTGAAGAAACGGTAAGGTTTATAGAAGAGTTCGTTGCCAGGAAACTGAAACTATAAAAGAAGGGAGAGGGGAGAATGGAGAAGGGAGAAGTACTATGCAGCGTGATAGCGCAGCCTACTTCTTCCTTCTCCATTCTCCCCTCTCCCTTCTCTTCCTACATCATCAGCAGTAATATCATTTGCCCCGCCAGAATACGCAGGAACATAGTTAGCGGATAGACAGTAGAGTATCCCACGGCAGGTGCATCATTATTTGAAGCCTGATTGGAATAAGCCAATGCGGGAGGGTCGGTGTTACTACCGGCAATAAGCCCCATTAGTGTGAAATAATTCACCTTATAATATAGACGTGCAATTGCACCGATAATCAGCAATGGAATAACGGTAATGAGGAAGCCATAGCCCACATACAATAAACCGTCTCCTTCTACCACCGTATGTACGAAGTTTGCTCCCGCTTCGATACCTACACTGGCCAGGAATAATACAATACCTATCTCACGCAGCATCAGGTTGGCACTCATCGTTGTATAAGTAACCAGATGAAGTTTGTATCCAAAACGGCCGATCAGAATGGCTACCACCAGCGGACCACCTGCCAAACCAAGTTTTACCGGCGTTGGCATACCCGGGAAAGCAATCGGCAGACTACCCAGGAAGATACCCAGGAAAATACCTACGAAGATAGTCACGATATTCGGATGATCCAGACGCTTCAGAGAGTTACCAAGTACACTTGCCACGCGATCTACAGCATCCTGCTGGCCTACTACCATGACGCGGTCACCTACCTGTAAAGTAAGATGCGGGTCGGCAAACAAGTCCATACCCGAACGGTTGACGCGGGTAATGTTCACTCCGAACATACTCCGGAAATGCATATCCCCTAACTCTTTACCGTTTATATCGGATTTGGTAATCAGGATACGGCGTGATACCATCGGCATGTCTTGTTTTTCCCAGTCTACCTGTATCTCTTTTCCAATGAAAGCAATGATAGCCTCTGCATCTTCTTCTGAACAAACAATAAAGACCTGGTCACCCATATGAAATTCGGTTTCATGATTGGGAATACTGACATGCCCTTCGTGCCGGATGCGTGAACAGACAAAAGGACGTCCAAGGAAATCTTTAACCTGAATCAGTCTTTTGCCGTCTATCGATTCATTACGTACCTCAAGGCTCATCAGATGAGGCTTGTGTTTCATATGTTCAGCATCCTGATTTTTGAGTTCTTCTTCCTCTTTCGCAAGGTTGATACGGAAAAGGTAACGAATGGCAATGATGGAACCAATGATACCAACTACACCCAACGGATAAGCACATGCATATCCCAGGGCTATCTGAGGCCCGTTGTAGTTGAGTTGTGTCAATGCTTCCTGTGCAGCACCAAGTCCCGGTGTATTCGTTACGGCACCATATAAGATACCCACCATCATTGGCAATTCAATACGGCCGTTAGCAATGAAATAGATAGTCAACGCCACGGCAATATTCAATACCACAATACCTACAGCAAGCAGATTGAGTGTCATTCCTCCTTTTTTGAATGAAGAGAAGAAACTGGGCCCCACCTGTAAGCCGATACAGAACACGAACAATATCAATCCGAACTCGCGGATGAAATGCAGAATGTGTATGTCGCCGGTAAATCCGAAGTGTCCCATCAGGATACCGGTGAACAAAACAAAGGTAACTCCCAATGAAACTCCGAAGATTTTAATCTTCCCTAAGAGTACTCCGGCAGCTATCACAAAGGCATAAAGAAAGACGATGTGTGCTACGGAGCTGGGATCCCATAATAAACTTTGTATCCAATCCATAGTAGTTTTTTATTAAAATTGCCGCAAAATTAGTCATAACAAAGCAGGTAATCAAACAAATTCTCTCTTTTATTTATTGGTGACACCTTGCTATCCGGCAGTGCGAATTTTCCCTAAAAAAAGTATTGCATTAGAAGTATTTGTCTATCTTTGTAAGGCTATTGGCAGCACTTAGAAAGATTCATTAAGATAAAGATAATATTAATCTTGTTTTAAACTTACAATAAACTATGGCAGACAGTAAAGAAAAGCTCTTCTCAGACTTTTCTCCTGTTTCCACCGAGAAGTGGATGGAGAAAGTCACAGCAGACCTTAAAGGCGCTGATTTTGAGAAGAAACTCGTTTGGAAAACAAACGAAGGATTCAAGGTAAAACCTTTCTATCGTATGGAAGACCTTGAAGGATTGAAAACAACCGATGCACTTCCCGGAGAATTTCCTTATCTGAGAGGAACGAAAAAAGACAGTAACGAATGGCTGGTTCGTCAGGAAATTAAAGTAGAATCCCCCCAAGAAGCAAATACCAAGGCACTTGATATATTGAATAAGGGTATCGACTCTCTCTCTTTCCATGTAAAAGCAAAAGAACTTAATGCAGCTTATATTGAGACTTTGCTGAACGATATTTGCGCAGAATGTGTTGAACTCAACTTCTCTACCTGTCAGGGACATGTAGTAGAACTGGCTAATCTTCTGGTTGCTTATTTCCAAAAGAAAGATTATGATGTGAAGAAGTTGCAGGGATCTATCAACTTTGACTATTTCAACAAAATGCTCTCTAGGGGGAAGGAGAAAGGGGATATGGTTCAGACGGCGAAAGCCTTGATTGAAGCTATTCAGCCGTTACCTTTCTATCGCGTACTCAATGTAAATGCGCTTTCGCTGAATAATGCAGGTGCTTATATCTCTCAGGAGCTGGGTTACGCACTCGCATGGGGTAATGAATATATGAATCAGCTCACTGAGGCCGGAGTACCTGCTGCCATAGTAGCTAAGAAGATCAAATTTAACTTCGGCATTAGCTCTAATTACTTTCTTGAAATAGCTAAATTCCGCGCTGCCCGTATGCTATGGGCCAATATTGTAGCTTTCTATAATCCCGAATGTCTGCGCGATTGCGATAATAAAGGGGCAAACGGCGAATGTCGTTGCGCTGCTAAGATGCGAGTACATGCCGAAACTTCTACTTTCAACCTCACTTTGTTTGATGCTCATGTGAACTTGCTGCGTACACAGACAGAGGCGATGAGTGCTGCTTTGGCAGGTGTAGATTCAATGACGGTTGTTCCGTTTGACAAAACTTATGAAACTCCGGATGAATTCTCTGAGCGTATGGCCCGTAATCAGCAATTGTTGCTGAAAGAAGAGTCTCACTTTGATAAAGTGGTTGACCCGGCTGCAGGTTCTTATTATATCGAAAATCTGACAGTATCCATTGCCAGACAAGCATGGGAGCTTTTCCTGGCTGTAGAAGAAGAAGGTGGATTCTATGCTGCTCTCAAGGCCGGTACGGTACAGGCTGCTGTGAATGAAAGTAATAAAGCCCGTCACAAAGCTGTAGCACAGCGTCGTGAGATCCTGTTGGGTACCAATCAGTTCCCGAACTTCAACGAAAAAGCAGGTGAAAAGAAGCCGGTAGAAGCAAAATGCTGCTGTGGCGGACACGATACCTGCGAAAAAGAGGTGGCTACACTGAACTTTGACCGTGCTGCCAGTGAGTTTGAGGCATTGCGTCTTGAAACGGAGACTTCCGGAAAACGTCCTAAAGCATTCATGTTGACCATTGGTAACTTGGCTATGCGTCAGGCACGTGCACAATATTCATGTAACTTCCTGGCTTGTGCCGGATATGAGGTAATTGATAACTTAGGATTTGAATCGGTTGAAGCTGGTGTGGAGGCTGCAATGGCTGCTAAGGCTGATATTGTAGTACTTTGTTCCAGTGACGATGAATATGCAGAATATGCTATTCCTGCCTTCAAAGCAGTGAATGGCCGTGCGATGTTCATTGTTGCCGGTGCTCCTGCTTGCATGGACGAGTTGAAAGCCGCAGGTATTGAAAACTTCATTCATGTGCGTGTCAACGTACTCGATACACTTAAAGAGTTTAACGCCCAGCTTTTGAAGTAAATTCAATCGTAAATTGTCAATCGTAAATTGTAAATAAGAACATGCGAAAAGATTTTAAGAACTTAGATATATATGCTGCATTTCAGCCCGCTAACGGTGCAGAGTGGCAAAAGGCTAACGGAATCGAAAGTAACTGGAAGACTCCGGAGCACATCAGTGTGAAGCCTGTTTATACAAAAGAAGACCTTGAAGGTATGGAGCATCTGGAATATGCAGCCGGACTCCCTCCTTATCTGCGTGGCCCGTATTCAGTGATGTACACCCTTCGTCCCTGGACAATCCGTCAGTATGCCGGATTCTCTACTGCCGAAGAATCCAATGCTTTCTACCGTCGTAACCTGGCTTCCGGCCAGAAAGGTTTGTCGGTAGCATTCGACCTTGCTACGCACCGCGGCTACGACCCCGATCACGAACGTGTAGTAGGTGACGTCGGTAAAGCCGGTGTATCTATTTGCTCGCTTGAGAATATGAAAGTCCTGTTTGATGGTATTCCTTTGAACAAGATGTCTGTATCTATGACAATGAATGGTGCGGTTCTTCCGATTCTGGCTTTCTATATCAATGCCGGTCTTGAACAAGGTGCACAGTTGGAAGAGATGGCGGGAACCATTCAGAATGATATTCTGAAGGAATTCATGGTGCGTAATACCTATATTTATCCGCCTGCATTCTCTATGAAGATTATCTCTGATATCTTTGAATATACTTCGCAGAAGATGCCGAAGTTCAACTCTATCTCTATTTCCGGTTATCACATGCAGGAAGCAGGTGCAACAGCCGATATTGAGTTGGCTTATACACTGGCCGATGGTCTGGAATACCTTCGTGCTGGTACGGCTGCGGGTATTGATATCGATGCATTTGCTCCTCGTTTGTCTTTCTTCTGGGCTATCGGAACCAATCACTTCATGGAAATAGCCAAGATGCGTGCCGCCCGTATGTTGTGGGCCAAGATTGTAAAACAGTTCAATCCCAAGAACCCCAAATCATTGGCATTGCGTACTCACTCGCAGACTTCCGGTTGGTCACTGACCGAGCAGGACCCGTTCAACAACGTAGGACGTACCTGTATCGAGGCAATGGCTGCTGCGCTGGGACATACTCAGTCATTACATACCAATGCACTGGATGAGGCTATTGCTTTGCCAACAGACTTCTCCGCACGTATTGCCCGTAATACTCAGATTTATATTCAGGAAGAAACATATATCTGTAAGAACGTTGACCCATGGGGTGGTTCTTATTATGTAGAATCTTTGACCAATGATCTTGCCCATAAGGCATGGGAACTGATTGAAGAGGTAGAGAAGTTGGGTGGTATGGCGAAAGCAATCGAAACCGGTATCCCTAAGATGCGTATTGAAGAGGCTGCTGCCCGTACACAGGCTCGTATCGACTCCGGTTCACAGACTATCGTAGGTGTGAACAAGTATCGTTTGGAGAAAGAAGCTCCGATTGATATTCTTGAAATTGACAATACGGCTGTTCGTCTGGAGCAGATTGAGAACCTGAAACGTTTGAAAGAAGGACGTAACGAAGCTGAAGTGCAGAAAGCCCTCGAAGCTATTACCAAGTGCGTGGAAACCAAAGAAGGTAACTTACTGGAGCTGGCTGTAGAAGCTGCCCGGGTTCGTGCTACACTGGGTGAAATCTCTTACGCATGCGAGAAGATTGTAGGACGGTATAAAGCAGTAATCAGAACTATATCAGGCGTGTATTCATCAGAAAGTAAAAACGACAGCGACTTCAAGCGTGCTTGTGAACTGGCCGAGAAGTTTGCGAAGAAAGAGGGACGTCAACCTCGTATCATGATTGCAAAAATGGGACAGGACGGTCACGACCGTGGTGCCAAAGTAGTAGCAACCGGCTATGCCGACTGTGGTTTCGATGTGGATATGGGACCGTTGTTCCAGACTCCGGCTGAAGCTGCCCGCGAAGCTGTTGAAAACGATGTTCACGTAGTGGGCGTTTCTTCATTGGCTGCCGGACACAAGACACTGATTCCGCAGATCATTGACGAATTGAAAAAGTTAGGGCGCGAAGATATCATCGTGATTGCCGGTGGTGTAATTCCTGCTCAGGACTATGATTTCTTGTATAAAGCAGGTGTGGCTGCTATTTTCGGTCCGGGTTCACCGGTAGCGAAAGCGGCTTGCCAGATACTGGAGATTTTGCTGGACGAAGAATAAGCCAATAAGGCTTTTAAGAAATAAGAACAGGGGTAGGAGCCAATTGGCACTGCTCCTGTTTTTTTATTCGGTACAGAAGAGACAGGGCTGTTTCAAGTTGGTATTTTATAAACAGGAGGGTGTGCCCAAAAGTCGGAGAAAGCTTCCATGTACAATATCATAAACGCAGATTCACGTAACTTATCGCAAATATTCATTTATTCTTTGCGTCAATTAGCGATCATCTGCGTTTTAATGATAGCGAGTTTTACTTTTGTCACCTCTCACTAATACATCCCTGAAACAATCTGATTACAAAAAACTTATTTGGATATTTCTACTACAACCGGATTTACCATATTCCGGGCATAGCTATCAATCATATTCATATAATAATCCCTGTTCGTAAATTGTTCGTCTGCCAGTTCCCAGGCAGCATAGGCATTGAACAGGTATTTTCCTTCTTCATTGGGTTTCATTTTTACACACCACGTTTTCAGGATATCCGAACCCTTGTCGGGCGCATTAAAGACATCGGAATAGTTGCTCACCGGCATAATGAGACTCATCCCCATATACCACTCCTTATTGTAAGTTTGCCGGTCATGCGTACTCATAGAAACAACTTTCCGATCATAAGTCTCCAGTCTTTGAGGCATATCGTTGAAGTTTCCTACAATTCCTGTTACCAATACTGCGTTATCGGGTAGAGGAGAAGTTGTTATCTCATTTTCATATCCATACTTTCCTGCCCAAATAGTCATTGTTTCATGTACATCGACTTTGGTATTCCCCACTTGCCATCCATAAAAGTCTAATTTAAAGATAGAGCGCACAGGGCCTTTACAAACAAGTGTGTAACGTGTTGAGTCCACATTATCTACAGTTTCTTCTATAGTAACTCCCATACGTAAAAGGGTATCGGGCAATTGAACAGCTATACCTCCCAGTCCGAAAGAGTTGGCAGCACTCATAATGTCTCTTCCCCAGGGGCGGAGAACGTGATAGGTATCACCCGGAGTTCCGTCGGGACGGATACCTACTGTATCGAGCACAAGATCGGGTATTCTTTTTCCAAACACATCTCTACAATTTCGCCCGTCAAAGTAATGGCGGAATCCCATTTTGTCGTTTTCCCATGATGGGCCGTCTGTCTGGTAGGGATAAGGATTGTTATCGTCTCCACTTCGTGCCAGGTTTTCTTTTCCATGCATGTCGGTTGTCAGCTCTTCTATCACTCCCGGGCGCTTCATTTTGCCATAATGTACATTGGTTCGCACAGAGAAAGCCGGGTAGTTCGCTTCATCTATCCATTCTAATTGTAAAGTCAGTTTCTCTTTTTCGTTTATGTTGTATACGAATGCCAGTTCATCCCATAGTCCGTCTCCGTCCAGGTCGTCTAACTGGGAAGGAATATACTGTCCTCCTTTATCCTTTAGTACGGGAACCAATTTCTGATTTTCCGCACACAGGTCTTTGCGCTTGATTACACAGGCTTCGTCTTGCCGGGAAGTATCTGTTGGATTGGTTAGTGTGATTATATCTGCATTTCTTTCCGCACAGCTTTCGCAGACCACAGCAGCTACTCCCAAAATGAATAAGAATTTCATACTTGTTTTCATGTTTTCAGAACTTATTTAATGTTGGTTACAAAAGTGGTAATATTCTGTTTAAAAAGGTATGAAATCTGATCCATATTCTGGTAAATTTGTATTTTACCCTCTTTTATCGGCTTCTAAAAACAGGTTTATTATACGAAAGTACAAGTACTTGATATAATTTTCACATGTTTCTTATCTATTAAGGTTTATCTTTGTAGCGTTCGCATGATATTTAATTTAATTCCTATATTTGCGTACATTTATACCAATTGTGTGAAAGAAATATGAAAAACATTGTCATTAACAGGAAGTTCTGGCTCATTTGCTTTAGCTTGTGGTGGAGCTTTTTGTCGATAAGTGCTTTGGGTAATGACTATTCTTTTAGGACATTGACTGTGATGGATGGGCTTTCCAATAACTCGGTGAAAGCTATTTATCAGGACTCTCTCGGATTTATCTGGATGGGAACTAAGAATGGACTTAACAGGTTTGACGGATATGAGTCCAAAACTTATTATAATCATAATGAAGAGTTTGTAGGCCAGTCCAATGATGTGATCAATATAACTCCCGATAAGGCCGGTAATATGTGGATCGGGACTTTTAACGGAGTAATGCTGTTCAATCCGTATACTGGTAAATTTAAAGATCTGTCACAGGCTTATCAGGGCGAACTGCCACGGGGAGTTGTTATAAATATCTGGATGGAGAATGATTCAACTGTCTGGGTAGCAACCAAATCGGGGCTTTATTTTCTTAGGGGTAATACAAGTTCCTGTGTGGAAGCCTTCCGGGGGAAGTATATTAATGCGATGGCGGCTTCGGGTGAACATACTTTGCTGATCGATATTGTACAGCAGGGATTAATGGAGTTTAATATAAAAACCAACGTTATCACTCCTTTCAAAGATAAAGAAGAGCGTCCTGTCTCTTCCAAAATAATGCGTGATACAAAGCAAAGGATATGGTGTGCTGCCGATCTGGGAAATATTTTCATTGCTGATTCTGACGGTTATACCTTAAAAAGAGTAGATACCAGTGATTTGAAAATAGGGTTTAAGCAAGCACAGATACATGATTTGTTAGAGTATAATGATTCTACTTTGCTGTTGGCTACCGACAACGGATTGTATGCGTTGGACGTGAGTAATTCTTTGAAAGTTCATCCGGTCTCTGGTATTTTTCCTACCGAATTGGCTAAAGTGAACCGGCAAATGTGTTTGTTTAAAGACCGGCAGGAGTCTTTATGGATCGGAACCTTCAATGAAGGAGCCATGCTTTTCAACTCCAAATATACGAAATTTAAATCCTATTTGTTCCATTCGGAAATTCGTAAAGAGCCTCTCCGTGTAGTAGGAAAGTTGGTTGAATACAAACAGCAGATATGGGTGGGATGCAATATCGGTATTTTTGTGATTGATCTGATCTCCGGACAGTGGCATCGTGTAAATCTGGATAATCAATTGGAGATAGATACCAACTCTGAAATTTATTATGTATATCGGCTGTCAGAGAATCAAATATTATTCTATTTGCTGAATCAGGGAACATTTGTCCTGAATCTGGATACCAGGAAGGTATCACGCTATGATATCGGTTCACCCGCTTCTTCCCAGATCCGGTCTATTGCCAAAGATGTGGATGGGAAGCTGTGGATAGCGCAGGATGAATTATCATTATTTGATGTTGCTCTGCGAAAAAGTTCTGTTGATTTATCAACCAATTACGATGGTACCACCCGTTTTATGTTTACTCAGGACATTCTTCCTGTTGGAAGAGATATGTTGGTAGGAACACGTACCAGAGGTGTGTGGCGCTTCCAGCGTAACCTGGATGATGAGCTTAAATATTTTAAAGGTGAACCCTGGGGAGGAAAAGAACTTGAAAACAAGAATGTGAGTGTGCTTTATGAAGATAGTGAGCGGAATATATGGGTTGGAACGTATGATTCCGGATTATATATGTATGATTCGAAGAGTAATGAGGTGATTCATTTCTTCGGGCAGGATAAGATTGCACACAATACCATCTATGATATTATTCAGGATAAACAGACCGGTATGATCTGGGTTGCCACCTTAATGGGGATTTCCCGGATAACCAGAGATCAACAAGTTTTGAACTATACTTATAAGAACGGATTTCCTATTCATGAACTTTCCGGTCATTCCTTTTTGGAAGCCTCTAATGGAAACATCTTTGTGGGTGGTAGAGGAGGAGTGGTAGAATTACTTCTGAACGAGTTGTACAATACTTCCGGCATTGCCTTACAACCCCGTATTTCTCAGGTAGAGACTCTGAACTCTATTACGGGCTCCAATCATCTTCTGTTTGATAATGCCGAGGCTTTCAAAGAGATTGAACTTAATTATGGAAACTCTTCCGTGCAGATCAAATTTTCGGCTATGGATTATCTTTTCCCGGATGGTGTGAAGTACGCCTACCGTTTGAAAGGGGTTGAAAAGGAGTGGAATTATGTCAATAGAAATGAAGCGATCTATTCCAATCTGCCGGCCGGCATCTATACGTTCCAGGTTAAAGTTTGTAGTAGTGACGGAGTATGGGGAGACGCTATAACGAGCCTGCCTTTGATTGTTAATCCTCCTGTATGGTTGTCGGTATGGGCCAAAATGCTATATTCTCTTTTAGTTTTATTCATGATCTATCTCATTTTGCGGTATTATTATATGAAAAAGACGGCTAAATACCGGTTGAAAATCGAAGAGATAAAAAAGGAGAATATTGAGCGTGATTATAAGATGAAGATTGAGTTGTTCACCAACTTCTCTCATGAATTGCGTACTCCGTTGACTTTGATAAAAGGGCCTGCGGAAGATATACTGTATGATGAGGCCTTGCCCCGGAAGTTTGTTTATTCGGTGAAACAAATATTGAAGAACTCGAACAGGTTGCTTTTGCTGGTGAATCAACTGATGGATTTCAGGAAGATGGAACATGGAGCCATGCAGCTGAATCTGTCTAATGTGAATATGGTCTCTTTTATGACAGAGCGAATAGACAGTTTCTCGGAATTATTACAGAAACGGGGTATTGTGATCCGGTATACCAATGATTACTACGGAAGTAACTGGTGGATTGATGCCGATTTGATGGAGAAAGTGATTTTTAATCTTTTGTCCAATGCCATAAAGCATTCAAAGGATGACAGTGTTATAAAGGTGGTATCTTCCGTAGAAGGTGACAAACTGCTCCTGTCCGTTCAGGATTATGGTGAAGGTATATCACAGGAGAATATAGATAAGATATTCGATCCATTTTTCCAGGTAAAACAGGGGAGCATGTCCAATATGTTCGGTAGTGGCATCGGGCTTAACCTGGCAAAGTATGTAGTAAGCCTGCATCATGGTAAGATTTGGGCAGAAAGTGTTGTCGGGCAGGGAACCACTTTTTTCATAGAGCTTCAATTGGGGAAAGAGCAGTATACAAAAGATGACGTGGTTTATGTCGAAGGAGATTCGGTGGATAAGACATTTGCATTAGAGAAAGAGAGTCTGAAACCAATCGGCGAACCTTTGTGGGAGGATACGAATCCGAATGAAACGGACGAAGCGCCTGTTGTGCTGGTGGCAGAGGATGATGAAGACCTGAGAAAATATCTCGTATTACAATTGTCGGCTTCTTATAAAGTGATTGAAGCTGCCAATGGGCGTGTCGCATTAGAACTGGCACTCGAAAAGTTCCCGGATATCATATTGAGTGATGTGATGATGCCGGAAATGAATGGACTGGAATTTTGTGAACAAGTAAAGTCGAATCCTAAGCTTGCTTATATTCCTTTTGTCATGCTCACGGCAAAGGTGTTGGATGAACATATAAAGGAGGGATATAGCGTGCTGGCCGATGACTATATATTGAAGCCATTCAATATAACTGTTTTGAAAGCTAAAGTAGAAAGTATTATTAAGAACAGGGAACAACTCCGCCGGCTCTTTGGCGAAAAAATGTCGGCTATTGAAGTTCCGATGCCGGAGATTGCTGCAGTGGATCCTTTTATGGATAAGCTGATAGAACTGATAAAAGAAAAAGCTTCTGATTCTGAATTGCAAGTAAGCGATTTGTATGAAGCAATGGGATATGGGCGAATACAATTTTTCAGAAAGATAAAAGCTGTTTCCGGGATTTCACCTAATAAATTGATCGTGAATATACGAATGAAAATGGCTGCTGATATGCTTCGTGAGAATCAATATACTATATCAGAGATTGCTTACCAGACCGGATTTTCTGATCCGTCTTATTTTTCCAGAGTATTTAAGTCTGTATTCCAGATCACTCCTAAGGAATATCAGAAGAATATGAAATAGCATAACTTTTGCTGTTCCTGCCTTGGGGCGGAGGGGTGTTTCAATGCTTTGAGAAGAAACTCTCAATGCTTTGAGAAAGAATTCTCAACGTATTGAGAAACTTTTCTCAAAGCATTGAAACAAAATTCTCAATAGGTTGAAACAAAGTGTTTCATCCTGATGAAACAAAACTCTCATGAATATGAAACGAAATGGAACGATCGGTTTCCTTTTTTGTATAAAGCGGCTTGCTACCTCCTTTATACAAAACTACCAGTGGTGATACTAATTTACCAGATTACAAAATATTTTCAGGTATGACACAATTCTACAGAGGATTGATACGATTCTCCTACTGTTATTGGTGCCGTGCGGATACATTTGCAACAGAAATTAATAGAAATCTTAAAATATAATGCGTATGGAAAAAGTAACGAGTTAACCTGACCACCTTTCAGAATATCTTCAAAGATATCTTCTATCTATCAGATGTATTATAGCATCTATTATATTATTAAAACAAGAATAAGTTTAATCAAAACAAAAATCAAACTTAAGTATGCAAAAACACATTTTGCTAACAAATTCCAGATTCATTTGGGTAACTGCACTGTTATTAATCTGTAATGTAGCTTTTGCACAAATGAAGGTTACCGGAATAGTAACTGACCCATCTGGTGAGCCTGTTATAGGTGCAAATGTTTTGGTGAAAGAAACATCCATGGGAGCCATTACGGATTTAGACGGACATTTCACGGTAAATGCCCCGGAAAACGGTTCTCTGGTTGTTTCTTACATCGGCTATTTAACTAAAACCATTAAGATTTCCGGTAAGAACAATATCAAAGTGGTTTTGAGTGAAGATAGTAAAGCGTTGGACGAAGTAATCGTTATTGGTTACGGTAGTGTAAAAAAGCAGAATCTTACTTCATCGGTGTCTAAAATGACAGACGAAGCTGTCAAGGAGCGTCCTGTAGCTACACTGGGAGAAGCATTGGCTGGTAATCTGGCAGGTGTTCGTGCCCAAAGCACAAGCGGTGTTCCCGGCGAAGAACTGCAAATACGTATTCGTGGTGTGAATACGATCAATGGTAGCAGTGATCCGCTGTATGTTATTGATGGTGTACCCTATGAAAGCATGAGTGATATCAATCCTGCTGATGTGGCATCCATACAGGTTTTAAAAGATGCTTCGGCTACTTCTATTTATGGTGCCCGCGGTGCAAACGGGGTTATCCTGATCGAAACGAAGCAAGGCAGTGACAAACCGGCTGTTACGTTTGACGGTTTCTATGGTCTGCAAGATCCGGAGAAATATGTAAGTATGATGGATGCCAAAGAATGGCTGGCTTTCAATATCTGGAAGAGAAACAACGACCATTTGCGTAGTGGAGGTTCAATGAGTGACCCTATGAGCGCACGTGCCGATGCAAATAAGATTCCGGATTCCTGGTTAGACCCGGACTTGGTGACTACAGATTGGCAAAAAGCAATTACTCAGGTTGCGCCTGTACAGAGCTATCAGTTGTCTGCATCGGGTAAACATAAGATGGGAACGATCTATTTTTCAGGAGGTTATTATGATCAGAAGGGTATCATTAAAGAGACCTACTATAACCGTATTAACTTCCGCCTGAACGGAACATTGAATCTCTCGGATTATTTAAAAGTAGGCGCTAATATTTCCGCTTCACGTAGTAAGCAGGATAATAAAGAGGCACAGGGCAAAGAGACTGTTATTCAGCACGCTTTGATGCAGGCACCGATTGTAAAACTGGATGAAGCTACCCGTGACTGGGGATATCCGAATCTGGGTATTACCGTATATCCTAACCCTTTGGAGCGTTTGAAAGAAACACTGGATCAAACAGTGCAGAATAAGGCAGCAGCATCCGCCTGGGCTGAGATTACTTTTATGAAAGGCCTTGTGTTCAAGTCACAGTATAATTATAGTTATGACGGTAGGGTATATGAGTACTATGTTCCGGGCAATGTTACCTACAATAACAATAATGTAACTTTGGGAAAAAGTAATTCTCAAAGCAATAATAGCTGGTCTATTCAGAACACCCTGACTTATGATGCTTTGTATGGTAACAAACATGCCCTGAATGTTATGTTGGGACAGAGTGCCGATGCAACTGATAAGTATCGTATTGATGGTGAAGCAACCGGATGGCCGTTGGAGAACATTCCGACATTGAATGTGGCTACTTTGGCAAAAAGGGCTTCTACGGAAAAATACCAGGTGCGTACGGCTTCTTTCTTTGGTCGTGTAAGTTATAATTATAAAGAAAAGTATTTGCTTAATGCAACCGTACGTAATGACGGTTCTTCACGTTTCGGTGCAAACAATCGTTGGGGATGGTTCCCGTCATTCTCGGCAGGATGGAAACTCAATGAAGAGTCATTCTTGAGTTCTGTAAAATGGATCTCTTTATTAAAACTTAGAGCATCCTGGGGAAAATCGGGTAACGACCGCATTGGATATTACGATTATCTGTCAGTGCTGACTACTGATAACTCGGCTTATGGCAATACACTTCAGGCTGGTATGGCTCCTAAAAATCTGAAGAATGAAGATTTGAAATGGGAGAGTACAGCCAGCCTTGATTTCGGATTGGATTTCTCAGCTTTCAATAACCGTTTGCAGTTCAATTTTGACTATTATATTAACAAGACCGATAACCTGTTGTTTAATCTGCCTATTGTAATGACAAGCGGTTATGACAGAATCCGTACCAACCTGGGATCCATTCAGAATAAAGGATGGGAGTTGGACATAACAAGTCACAATCTGACAGGAACATTCAAATGGTCTACTTCTCTGAACCTTTCCGGCAACCAGAATAAAGTGCTGGATATGGGAGGTATCGATAGTTTCACCGATTCAATGTGGGATGGCAAGTTCATAACCCGCGTAGGCGGACCGGTATCACAGTTCTACTGTTACCGCACGAATGGTATCTTGACTGCAGATGATTTTGAAAAAAAAGCTGATGGCACTCCGGATGAAAACAAACCTCTGGTACCTGTGTACAAAGGTCAGCGTATTGGTAATGTGAAGATGGTGGACCAACCTACTAAAATGGTTGACGGAAAACTGGTAGGTGACGGAGTAATCACAGAAGACGATCTGGTGCCTTACGGAAATAATATCCCTGATGTCATTTATGGTATAACAAACCGTTTCTCTTATAAGAACTTTGAGTTGAGTGTCTTGATTCAGGGACAGATTGGTGGTGATGTTATGTTCCTTGGACAACGTTCTTTGGACTATGGTTCTCCGGGAGTTAACCAGTTCTCGCATTGGGTACGTTGCTGGAAACCCGATTATCAGGCTGTTTACGGAGATCGCGGAGATCCTACTCCTTACTATTTAGGTGTAGATATGTCATGGGATGGTACAACCCCCAACATCTATAACCGTAATTCTACTTATGAGAATAATTCAGACTTACGTATCTACGATACTACTTACTTGAGAATCAAGAATATCACCTTGTCATATACCTTACCCAATGACTTATTGAAAAAGTCTTTCCTGAAGAAAGCTAAAGTATATGTTTCATTGGATAATGTGGCAACCTTTGACAATTATCCGGGTGTATCTCCTGAAACGAATAGTTATGGTAATTCTACAACAAGAGCCGGGGTGGATTATAGTACATATCCTATGAGCCGAAAATATACCCTTGGTGTAAATCTTGTATTCTAACTCTATAAAAACAATGAAAAAATGAAGCAAATAACATTCATATTATTGTTATCGTTGTCGTTTGTGTTGGGAGCTTGTGATGCTTTTCTGGACATTACTCCACAGTCCGATTATACGGTGGAAGAAGGCTATAAAAAAGAATCGGATTTTGAGCAGGCTATCTCGGCTGTTTACGGAAAACAACAACTTCTGTATGATACGAACTCCTGTTGGTTTATGTATATCAACCACCGTAGTGATGATTCGCGAAATGCAAATAACGTGGGCCGGTTTGTTGATTCACCTAACGAGAGTATCTGGACTACTTCCTGGAAAACTTACTGGTCTATAATTGACCGCTGTAATCTGATTCTGGATAAGATTGATAATGCAGAATTCACAAATGAGGAAAGACGTGATTACATTAAAGGAGAAGCTTATATTCTGCGTGCTTATGCTTATTGGAGTTTGGGTTGGCAGTGGGGAGGCGTTCCTTTGATCACAAAGACAACTCCTTTGGCGGAGATCCGCAAAATACCGCGTTCTACTCAGGAGGCAACTCTCGGACAGGCTATATCCGATTATAAGGAGGCTATCAGATTGCTTCCCGAAGAATGGGGGACGAATGATATCGGACGTGCTACCCGCTATGCTGCTGCCGGAATGCTCGGCCGGTTATACATGTTCCAGAATAATTTTGAAGATGCCCGGACTTACCTGAAAATGGTAGTAGATCAGGAATCTGTACGCTATGAAATGGAGAAAAAATATGAAGACTGCTTCATTGACTCCAAAGACAATGGAAAAGAACGTGTTTGGGAAGTTCAGTTTATCGGGGGACAGATTGGTGAAGGTAATTCATTTATTACCGGTTTTATTCCTGAAAAACTGACATTACCTAACACTGCTTATGTGGCTCCTTTCACCGGATATAGCGGAAATATGAGAGCGTCGGAGAATTTATGGGATGCTTACGAAACCTCTCCGAAAGTGGATAAACGTAAAGCTCTGTCCGTAGTTACCAATGTGAAGATTAACGGAACCTATGATACACAGTCCAAGCTGGTATACAAATATTGCAAGTGGGATACTTACACACCGAAAGAGAAAAATGACTGGGCAAACAATCTCCCTATCCTGCGGTATACAGATGTGAAGATGATGTATGCTGAGGCTCTTAACGAGTTGGGCTATGTGGCTGATATTAACAGTGAACCTTTTAAAATTCTGAATGCCGTACGGGCTCGTGCCGGACTGGATGCATTGACTCCTGTAGAACTGTATGATAAAGACACTTTCCGCAATGCAATTATCCAGGAGAGAAGAGTTGAGTTTGCTTTTGAAGGCCTGCGTTGGTGTGATTTGATTCGTTGGGGAATAGCAGTTTCTACAATGAATGAGCACTTTAAGCATCGTGACGAAGGTTCCGGACAGTATACAGTTCAGGATTATCAGTTGCTGCTACCGATTCCTTTCGCCGAAATGGCAGCTTATAACGATGTGAATATCATGTGGCAGAATGAAGGTTATTAATGTATTATTAAAAAAATAGTTATTATGAAAAAACATTTATTAGCATCTTTGATGATTGCAATGGCTTGTTCCAACCAGTTAGATGCAAAGAACGTGTATGTGAAATTAAGTAGCGATACAGAAGCCTGGAGTCATATTACTCAGGATGAAAACAATGTGGTTGTAGAGATTACCGATGGAAAGTTTAATGGTATATTGAGCAATATTGCTGCCAAAGATAGAGTGTGGGTTGCGAAAGGTATTTATCAGGTGACAGGTTCCATCAATCTGAATGAAGACCGTGCAGGAGTACAGATATATGGTGGTTTTAAAGGAAATGAAACCGCATTGGAACAGCGTATATTGAAAGATCAGGATGAAAATGGCATTGTAGAGCCTTGGGAGTTTGAATACGAAACACAATTCCAGGGAAATACCGATACTGATCCCAGCTATCGCATATTCACTATGAATGCAGAAGGAGACGTGGTAGATGGTATAACGATCTGTGATAATACAAATGTAAATGATCATGGGGCGGGGGCTTACCTGAAAAATAATGCTGTTCTGAGTAATTGTATCGTTCGTAATATTAAAGCGGAAGCCAGTAAGAATAGCGCTGTAAACGGAGCCGGTGTATTTGTGGATGGTGCCGGTTTGGTTAAGAGTTGTTTGATTGAGAATTGTACGAATCAGAATGACGATTCCGACGGTTCTTCTTATGGCGGCGGTATTAATATACAAGGTAATAAAAGTGTTATCAGCAATTCTGTTATTCGGAATAACCAGGTTGTTTCCGGTAAAAACGCATTTGGCGGTGGTATCTTTTTAAATAACAGTGCAGTAGCAGAAAACTGTGTGATATATAATAACTCTTCTGTTTTTCGCGGTGGTGGTGTTTATATCCATAGTGGTAGCGGAAAGTTGATTAATACAACCGTAGTAAAAAATATGGGTGCTAAAGCTGGTGGCGGTGTTTTCTCTAATGGAAATTCCACTATTTACAACTCTGTATTTTGGGGCAATGTGAACGAACAGGGGAATGCGAATAATCTCAACCTGAATCAGGCCGGATATGTAGAGACATTTGCATACTGCGGAATCCAGGGTGCAGGTATCTGGATGGAAAATAAGAACCTGAATACAAACCCAACTTCTTACCAGTTGATTGAAAGCAATGACTTTACTGAAGAGGTAACAGAAGGACTTGCCCCTCGTTTCATTCGTCCGACAGTAGACGCCGGTATTGGTTACGAATTTCTGGAAGGAACGCTGGAAGCAATAGCCAAAGCAAACTGGGGACTTTTGAATGCATCAGACTTGGTAGATAAAGGTGTTAATACCATTCCTGATTATACGATTGCGACGACCGACATTTGTGGTAATGCCCGTCCGGTAGGTCAGAAGTATGATTTAGGTGCTTACGAATTAGGTAGTGGTGCTACTGGTATTACTACTAATCAGAAAGAGCAGAGTCGCTTCACATTGGTTGCTAACAGCAATGGAGTTACCGTATATGGTATTGAAGGGCTTGCTAAGGTAAATGTGTACAATACTTCAGGCGCATTGGTTAAATCCGTACAACTGGGTAATGGAGAAACCATCTCTCTTATTGAGCGTGGAGTGTATTTCCTGTCTGTCTCCGAAGGTGAGACTTCACAATCAGGCAAAATCCTGTTTTAATTAAAAAAACACATCCGGACTACTTAGTCTTGAGTTTAAGTAGTCCGGAACTTTTTCCGGTAATTTTATGAGTGAACCAATGAAAAAACTTTCTATCTGGCTGTGTGTCTTATTATTTATGATAAGTGCTGAAAGTAGAGCGCAGTCTATGATTTCGGGGGCTACCTACGAGAAGCGGTGTGATGCTATGATTCAGTATATGGCAAAGGGTACATCACCTTCCGGAGGTGATCCTAAATATACGGGTCCGTATTATTTTGCACGTTTATATCTTAATTACGATAAGTCACGGGCGATAAACAACCTGGAGGCTATGTATGACAAATATATAGCCGATCCTGATTTGTATTACAACTCTACGGGTTCGGGCGTTGAATTTTATGCTCATGCCACACTACATGGTTATTTGCTGACAAAGGACAATATGCCGGAGTCTTTGAAAGCCAAAATAAAGACGTTTCTTCAGTTAGGTGATTATAATTCAAGAGGAATTACTCTTAATTTGGATATGATACGTTATACGGTCGGCTTTATGGCTACTGAGCAATGGAGTGATTTTACAGATCGGTACGGACGTACAACGAAGCAGATCAGAGATTATAATCGTCCCCGTATTTTGAATTGGCTGAATAAATTCTTCCACAATAATTGTAGTGAAGCAGATGCATTCATTTATTTCTCTACGAATATAATGTATGTACGTATGTTGGCTGAGTTCTGTCAGGATGAGGAAATCAATCAAAAGGCTAATGTGGTTTACCAACAAATGATTGCCAGTTTACTTTCGGCCTGGAATCAGGGACTGTATGTGGCCAATCCACCTCGTTGTAAGGGTTGGGACCAATTATATACAGGTGCCCGTGCTTCCAATTCGAATATAACGGCGCTTGCCTGGTTGTACTTCGGTAATCAGGAGAATAAGTACCTTTTTATTCCGGGACTGACCGTAACCAATAATACGGCAAGTATGAATTTCTGGTTGGCTTATAAACGTAATGTGGCTCCCGACCCGGCTTTGTTGCAGGTTTACGACTCGAAGGAATATCCTTATGTATATACCAGTTACATTAATGATATAGGAGTGAATGGTTCAAACAAAGATGTGTTGAACTGGAAACGTTTTAAATATACATATCAAAGCAACAATTACGGTTTGGCTACTCAAACAGAAATTCCTTATGATTTGTCAAAAGCTACTTCCTGCTATGCCTACAAAGAGACCAAACGTACTTATCTGGCCTGGCAAAGTGATGTTGTAGAGAGTGTGTTTTCTGTTTGTCAGGACAATCCTGCCCGTCCTACCGACAATACAAATGCTAATATTGAAGGATACGGAGAGAACCCTTATCACAGGGTGATGCAATATGAAAAAGCAGCGGTTGGGGTGTATAATGTACCGACTACTTATATTCAGGGAAAGCGTTACCGTATCTATGTGCCTTTCACAAAAAGAGGTATTAAAGAACGTATCGAGGCAGATGGCTGGATCTTTTGTCATACCGGAACGATGCTTTTCGCCTTTAAAACATTGGAACCTTATACGTGGGCGAATACAGATTTTGTAGTCAGCAATCACGATGTTCTTACTTTGGAAGATACCTCTTGCCGAAAAGGAGCCTGGGTGCTGGAAACCTCAGAAATAGAGCCGGAATATAAAGCGGCTACCCGTAGTGAGGAACTGGAGTTATTCAAGAATGCGGTTCTTACCAAGACAAAGATAGAAAAACAGGATTATACTACAAGTAAGCCGGCAGTGAAGTATACTTCACTGAGTGGTGATGTTTTGCAGCTGCAATTCTTTCCGCCTACCGAAGCTTATCAGGATAATTACAAGGTGAACGGAGTACCGTTGACCCTTTCTGAAGAATACCTCTTCAATAGTCCCTATGTACAGCAGAAGAATGACGCAGATGAACTTTTCGTCTATAAAAATGGTGTGTTGGAAAAGACTATCAGCTGGAATGATTCGTCTGTTGGGATTGAGAATGCCAGAGAAGAAGCAGGTTACCACCTTTTTCCCAATCCGGTAAAGGATGAGTTCTATCTTTCTTTTCCGCAGGAAGATAAACCGGAACGTGTGTCGATAGTCAGCTTATCCGGACAGGTAGTGAGGCATTGGAATATTCAGGAAGAATATGAGCAGACAGTTACTCTTTCGGCTGTGGGCTTGTATGAAGGACTTTATTTCCTTCGTGTTGACAATGGCAAAAAAGTATGTATGCTGAAGTTTTTAAAGATTTGATTATATAGTATTAGTTATGAAGAAGAATATTGTTTTCTTTGCATTGGTAATCCTGGGGCTGGCATCATGCTCAAGGCAAGAAGTGAGTTATTTTGATAATTTCCCGGAGGGGGCTGATCCCGTTGAGATTGGTACTAAAATAACTTACCGCTTCTTGGCTCAGGGGCATTCGCAGTATGGCAGTCCTTTACGTATAAACGAACCACGTACTCAGATTACTTATCCGGACGTTTGCACCTGGTTGGGAGGATTGTGGTTTGCTAAGGAATGTGGCAATGCGGAATTAACACAACGGTTGACCGAACGCTTCGAGCCTTTGTTTACTACAGAAGCATTTCTTCAACCGAAACCGAACCATGTTGATAACAATGTATTCGGAGCGTTGCCTTTAGAATTCTATTTGCAAACCGGTGATGAACGGTATAAGAAAATGGGGATGATGTATGCCGATTCGCAATGGGAGTTGCCGGCAGACTGGACGCTCGATCATCAGGATACATGCAAGAGCAGTATGTATGGTGATTTTGTAGATGCAGATGTCTGTCTGCCCCAGCAAAAGGAGTGGGCAGATAAAGGATACTCCTGGCAGACACGTTTCTGGCTGGATGATATGTTTATGATTACTGCTATACAGGCACAGGCTTACAGGGTAACGAACGAACGGAGATACATCGATCGTGCCGCCCGTGAAATGGTGCTTTACCTGGATTCCATACAACAACCTTCAGGCTTGTTTTATCATGCTCCGACAGCTCGCTTCTGTTGGGGAAGAGGCAATGGATGGATGGCTGTAGGTATGGCAGAGTTACTGCGTATTCTTCCGGAAGATAACCCGGACAGGAAAGCTATCATGCAGGGTTACCTCAAAATGATGGTACGCCTGAAAGAGATGCAGGACGAAAAAGGTATGTGGAAACAAGTTGTAGATGATGCATCTATGTGGGAAGAAACATCCGGTACGGGTATGTTTGCGTATGCAATGATCGTAGGTGTGAAAAAAGGATGGCTTGATAAAGACGAGTATGGTCCTGCCGCCCGTAAGGCGTGGATTGCACTCACTTCTTATGTGAACCAGATGGGCGATGTGGAAGGTGTATGCGAGGGTACTATGCTGGGAAATACGAGTGAACATTACCGTAACCGTAAGCCACTGACGGGCGATCTGCACGGGCAAGCTCCGGCATTGTGGTGTGCTTATGCTTTGATAGCTGAAAAAATTTAAAATTGATGAGATATACTGTTATTAGTTTTATTGTGTTGTTGTGCTGGGTATTTGATACCCATGCACAACAATATCGTATTTCTACGGACCATCCGGCTGTTACTTTTGAAAAAGAGAATCCGCTTTTTTTGTCTATATACAGTTGGCCGGAGACTCTGATCAGCTATCCGGTTACTTTTTCTCCGGATAGCAATGTTGAGAACCGTTTGGAGTTGATAGATACCCGGACCGGAAATCCGGTTACTTTTCAACTTTCGGATAAGAAGTACGATAACAATCGTATTTGCTCTGCACGTATCCATTTTTTCGCCTCCATGTCTGCCGGGGGAGGTTTTAAGTATACTTTGCGGTTGGGCAGCCGGAAGATGAAGGCTGATCATCCGGTATACATCGAACGAAAAACGGACTGTTGGATACTTGGGAATACGGATTTTAGTGTTGCCATTCCTGTAACTGCTACCGTGAATGACAATATCGCTCCGGCTCCAATTCTTTCTGTTTCAAAGGGAGAAGGAGCTTCCGGTCGTAACAGGTTGTACTCCGGTCATAAGAAAATAGTGTCCGTAGAGACTTCCGTAAAAGAGAGTGGAGAGCTGTTTGCCGAGTGTCTGGTACTTTATCGTTTGGAGGGAGGAGCCGAGTATCGGACTTCTGTTAAGGTGGTACAAGGCTATCCGTTCGTAATCTTCGATGAAGAGATGAGCGGAATAGAAAAGCAAGACGGAGTTTTTGTAGATATGGAGTGGACCGGCTTCCATCCGACTCATAAATATGCTAACTGGGACCGTCAGAAAGATGTGACCGTTGCTGACGGAGTACCTGTTGAACAACCTCTTTATACCAGTTATTGCCAGGAAGATCCGCATTGGACAGGTGAAGGATGGATAGAACAGGTTGACAAAGAAATGGTATATCGTCTGTTGCCTTTCGGAGGAAACTCTACGCGGGAGCAAGTTCCTGTGATGACCTTTTGGGAAAGTGGGAAGGATGCCCGTGAGTTGGGCGTATTTGTTTATGACCACAATCGCTGGAATGACCGGCAATACGGTATTTGGCAGCCTACTCCCGATCTGTCTGTCTATTTCAGATATGCGGATCAGAAACTCTATTTTAAGTATCCGGTACAAAATGGTACGCGTTCTACAGCAATAGCATTTACCCGGGTCGGTGATACACACCCCAAAGTGGAAGCTTTCAATAAGAGTATTGATGATATTGCGGCTAATGGCGGAAAAGACCATTCGGC
Source organism: Bacteroides mucinivorans (assembly GCF_034654355.2). NCBI lineage: Bacteria > Pseudomonadati > Bacteroidota > Bacteroidia > Bacteroidales > Bacteroidaceae > Bacteroides > Bacteroides mucinivorans. Next base: position 1,344,411 of record NZ_CP178179.1, read on the forward strand.
CGAAATGGTATTCCGGTATACGATGATGCTTCACCGGCAATATGCGTTACTGAATCTGGATAAGGTGAAGAACTGGGTACTGGAATATCCACGAGAAGCGAAACGCCCCGAAAATCCTTTTGTCAAAAGACCCAAAGAAACTTCTGCCGATCGGTTTTATAAGCAGATGGTCACTTCTCCGATGGCGTATTATATGACCGGGATGAATAGTTTTCCGGGCATTCATTCTATATCTCACCGCCCGGTTTATTCACAGTGGGTACAGGATTATCTGACTTACTACAAAGATTTGTCCGACGAACAACGTAAGACTGTTGAGGCTCTTTTCTTATTGGCCGGTTATGTGAATATGCTTGAACCGATGAATGCCATTCGTACTTCATTGGCAGGCACTGCCAACATGGCTGCCGATGGATGGGCGGTGACCGGACAAACGGCTTTTCTTTTCCCGGAACATCCGATGGCAAAGGAGTGGGCCGATTTCTTTGAGAAGTCGATTGAAGTTTATGGTTTGTTTTATACCCGTCCGGAAGTCAGCTCCTATGAGTCTAAGGGAGGACGTTGGGTAGAAAGTCTGGGAGTGTACAATTGGGCTTATCTGCGTCCTACCGTACATTCGAATATAGCCCTGGAACTGTTTGATGGTAAAAATCGGTTTGCAGATTCTCATATGGCGCAAAGAGCCCGCTGGATGGTTGATATGGTAACGCCGGGACGAGCTTATCCACCTCATGGTGCACACGGTGGCGGCAGATTGGTGCCGCGCTATGCGCCTGTTTATGAATTAGGAAACTGGTTGCAGTATTATGATCCGCTGGTAGCCGAAAATTTACGATGGTTGGGAGCGATAGGAGAAGATGTGGAAGAAAAGGCGAATGATACGAAATGGGTAGAGGTGCATAAGAATACGCATCAGACGAAAGATATCGGTACGAATCCGCATCTGAAAAGTTGCAAATATACCGGGCATGGGATTGTACTTCGTGCTGGAGTTGATTCGGATGAAGAACTTTCTATCCATTTGAATCAGGTAGACAAGGGGCCTAATTACCGCTGGGGACATCAGGGGCAAGGCAATGCAGGCGGTATCTATTTCTATGCACAAGACAAAGTTTATACCGGTCATGAAAATGAGGCGGTAGGAGATCATACCCAGAATAATACGGATGGCGTAACCAATTTCGGAGTCATGAAAAACGGTACTTTCTGTAATATCGGAATGAATGAGCTGGTTGCCCCTTTATATGATCTGGAGATAGCTCAGATGGCTGAAGTACGTTCGGCAGAGGGAAAAGATTCTTTTGCATGGCCCGAATATGTATCCCGCAGTATTCTTCTGGTAGGGACCGATTATTTTCTGATTTACGATCAGACCGGGACTAATTGGAGAGCTTTCAACCGTTTCTCATGGTTCACCCGGAAAGAAGATGAATTTCCGAAGATTGTATTTATGGATAAAGTACGTCCGGAGTATTGGACAACAGCAGGGACTGCGAAGTCGAAAGGCTTTTACCGGGATGGTGTTGGTTCTTTGCTGACGCTGGTTACCCACAAGAAAGAATCGGTACGTGTTTTGGATGGCAAACTCACTGTTCCGGCATTACTGGAAGGAAATGATGTTTATGAATTCGTTCCGGATAAAAACGGGAGGCCGAAGGGGGTAGTGCAGGTCGCTACAGATAAGAGCCGGGATATTATTTTCAGGGACAGCGATCCCATTACCTGGCATTCGGATTCTGTGACTTTCAAAGGAGAAGCAGGGATGGTTCGCCGGATGAAGAACGGAGATCTGCAACTGGCCCTGTTCAAAGGCTCTGAGATTGCTGCTGACGGTTTGGGTATTTATCTTACGGGTGAGACAGAAACAGCCATCGCATTGACACGCCTTGTAAGTGGAGATTGCAAGGGGAGATTGAAGTCGGACGGTCAGACGACGTTGACTTTGACAGGTGTGAAAGGGGGAAAACTCTATATCGACGGAGTGATGTACAAAGGGGATATAGCCGGAGTGAAACTACCCGGCGGAGAACATTCCATTGAATATACAGCCAAAGAACCTGTTCCTATGCCCACAATGATTGAGGATGTTGTTTATGCAAAAGCCGGCAACATGGTTTATTTGTCAAAGCCCCAATCGGTGTCAAAGGTCCGTATGGAACTCTCGAAAGATGGAGGCAAAAGTTGGGAAGTATCAGGCACAACCACAAAAACTATATATATGTTGCCCAAACTGGCAGATGGTAAGTATCATGTACGTGCTGTCTCTGTCAACGGAAAGAAAGAGGCTGCTTCTGCCTGTGAATATCCGGTTTATATAAGTAAGTCTCCTTCTCATTATCCGGAAGGTTTGAAACTGAAACTTGATTCCGGTCGGATTGATCTCTCCTGGGGGCAAGTATTAGGTACTGAAGTTTACAGGGTTTACAGAAGAAAGCTGGGTGAGAAAGAGCTCCTGAAGGTTTATGAAGGGAAAGATACTTCTTTTGCGGATGAGCAGCTTCAGGGAGTTGTTCCTGCCTTTAGTCTGCCTGGTAGCCTGGATAATGCTGATGCCGATAGAAGTGGAATTATTGTATACGAGTATACTGTGACCGCTTTAAATGGAAATGGAGAGAGTGCAATGGCTCCGGTGGTGAACAGTGATCCTGCTTCATGGGCAAACTGGTATCCATCTACTGAACTGAAGTTCAAACGTCGTTCTGCATTCTGGATGGAACCGTATGTTCCGGCTAATGCAGTTCCCGGGAAGTATTATCCCGATTAAATATATTTCACCACAGAGTCACACAGAGTTTCACAGAGTACTATTATCTGATTACTAATAAAAAAACTCTGTGAAACTCTGTGTGACTCTGTGGTGAATTCTCCTCATTATTTGTCAGATAGTATAAGGAGAAAATATAACTTTTAATATAAAACAGATTAACTTCTTATCCTCGTTTTGAGGATTCTGTTTTTATGCTTTTACAATCACTTTCATATTGACTTTTCCATTACGGATAATGTAGAAACCAGCCGGAAGTGAAATAAATGAACCGTTTGTAACTGCTTTTTTCACTATTAAACGGCCTTGTCCGTCGAATACTTCGGCTACACAATCTTGCCCTTCAATCGCAATACCTCCGGCTACACCGGTAAATACTGTTTCCGGAGCATCGTTTACATCTTTGATACCAACGCCTCCCGATGATTCGATCCGCAGAGTAAAGTCGGCAATAGTACCGCCATTATTAGCAATTCCATTTCCTGCTGCAGCGCTTCCACAGGGATTAATATCGTTCCAGTCGATTTTAAAACGGATACGATAGTCTCCTGCAGCGAGGTCTTGAGGTATGATGAAGCGGGGAAGAGCACCGTTAGCACCGACATTATTTTTTTTCCTTTCGCCTAAACTGTTTGTACCATACTCACCTCCGTCTTCTGCATAGAATGTGTATGAAACCAGTTCTCCTTTGTTATTACCATCGGCATTGAGTGTTACATCAAATTCTTTATCCTTATTATAATCTATATACACATAAGCATGCATCCATTCGAAGCCCCATACGGTACTTGCATTTAGGGTAGCACCGGCCTTGGTTTTAATTATTTCATCTGTTTTGTCAACATATACGGCACGAGGTGTTGCCGATGTCTGGATTTGGCTGCTCGTAAATGAATTTGTATCATCGTCGGTCACAGATACAGAGGTCAGATAGCGGGCATGATTTGTTTTTAGATCGGGAGTGCAATAAGCCGGATAAATAAACTCGGCTGTTGCTGCTTTACTATTGAGCATGCCTTCTTTAACTGCTATTGCCTTGATTGTAGTTGATGACGAAACCGAAATAGCGTTCATATATACTTCAGATTGCTCAGTGGGGGTCGTTCCATCCAGTGTATAATGGATTACAGCATCCGGAGTAGCACATGTAATGGCTACTTTAACTGTCTCTCCTTCTTCCAGGCGACCATCGGCCGGGTCAAAAACGGGAGTTTCCACCCGTTCAAGCACTTCACCTGCAGGGGTGTATATATCCTGGCCGCCAGTCAGCCATTCCAAAGAGAAATTCATGAAATAGAGAGAGCAAGCACCTTCCGGATTTTCTTCTACATATGCTCCGATTGTACCGTCGGGAAGTATTGTAAGAGATGAATATACGGAGTTATAAGGACATATCGATTTTACAACCGGCCATGTTTCTCCTTCGTCATAGCTGATAAATATACTTACGTTCTGGCGGGAAGAGGCATTGGGAAGGGAATGTAGCAAGCGATCTTTGTTGAAACCCTTGTCTGTAGCCGTATAGCGGATAATATCACCATTGCAGGCATTGGTGTTGATTTCGTTCCAGCTCGATTGGGCGCTCCAGGTCTCTCCGCCATCTGCAGAGATACTATAGCCACGATAACCGTTCTGACGAATACTCATCAACACGCGGCCATCATTGAGTTCTACTACTTTGGCTTCATCTCCATTGGTGAATGCACGCTCTGATACCGACCAGGTAGCACCGTTATCATCCGAATAGACGGCATAGTTGTGCAACTGGTTTCCGGAACCCATTGCTGCTACAAACAGGATGCGTCCTGCATGTTCTCCACGAATCAGGCGCAAACCATTACCGGAACCGAAGAATGAATGAGCAAAGGCTCTGCGTTCTGTATTATCGCACTTACTTCCCCACAGTAAATCTGTAATGTTCTTAGGTTCTCCCCACGTACGTCCTTTATCATGACTGATAGCGATATACGACCATTGAGGATCGGATTCAGAAGAATTCCAAAGTCCGTTTCCACCCACAAAACCACATACTACGTCACCATTGGTTGCCTCTACAATGACTGCATCGCCGTATCCTTTTTTACGTCCTTTTCCTTCGGCAATGGTTACGGGTTCGCTCCAGGTAAAACCACCATCGGTACTGTAACGTGAAACGATATCAATGTCTTCCGGGAGGTCCGTTTCGTTATATTTACGCTTATCAGTAGTAGTCAGCAAGGTTCCGTCCGAAAGTTGCAACAATCCCGGTATACGCCAGTTTGTTGAATTATAGTCGCCCGGAGCAAATACCAAACGACGTTTCAGCAATATTTCACGGCTTCCGGTTGGAGCGGGGTTTTCAATTTCGAATGTCTGGCTTTCAGTAGTTATTTCATGTAATTCTGCATCTATTTTCGCACCTTCGGCAGCTGTTTCCGAAACTTCGGCACAAAGCCACAGATAACATGTTCCGGACTGAATGGTTGCATCTGTAAATTCGCATGTCATCTCACCTTCGGCCGGAACAAATTCGCCCAACAGAACAGCATCCTTGGCTGTACGTTCGTCGAATGTATTTTGGGATGTCTTATAGAATTTGATCTTGGCAATATCGTTTAAATTGGTAGTACCGTTTAAATTCATTTTCACAGAACGCAATACCTGTGTTGCATCTGTTCCACCCATTACTACAGTGGCTTTAAGAATTTGATCGTGCAGGTTTCCACGACCGGTGAACTTGGTATTCTGGGTAAGAGTAACGGATGCAATTTCCGGAAGATTGGTTGTAAATCCTACCAGTGTGGCGGTATGTCCGTTTCCGCTGATGTCTGTTACTTTCAGACCAGTGATGTTCTGAAAATCATAAGCAGCCACCAAGCCTTCTGTTTCAGCTCCTACTTGGGCTGTTGCATCCGCAGCGATCTCTTCTGCCGAGAGAGCCCGTTTGTAAAAGTGTAAACCGGCAATAGAGCCATTGAGGAAGTAATTAGGAGTATTCTCTTCTGAGAATCCTGCTCCGACAAGTACGTCATACGTATTGCTGCATTCCCAGGGGGCAATGTTTTTACTTCCACTGCTCGCCACCTGTGTTCCGTTATGATATTCGTACATAACGCCTGCTGTGCGGTCAATAACGAAAGCCACATGATGCCATTCGCCGGCATTACCCGTTATCGTTGAATAAACCGATACGGAGTTGGTATGGTCTCCTGTATTGTTGGGACTATTTACCGCGAAATATTTATTACTAACGTCATCTCCCCATAGTTCATACCCCGATTTAACAGTGGCATTGTTTTTCACACGTTTTACGATGAAGCGAGTGTCTTTGACCAGAACATTTCGTTTTACCCAGCATGAAACAGTGAATGACTCAGAAGTCGTAACGTTAAAATCGGCATGATGGGGAATCACCATATACTGATTGGAACCGTTGAACTCAATGAATGATGTAGGAGTATCACCTATTAAATTCTTGGTTTCAACCGTTGATTTGGAATTAGTAGCGGAGTCATTACCATTGGTTGCCTGGTTATTGGCCAGAACTGATGGCAATAACGCTGTGAGCGCCGCCATAGCAAGTAGTTTTCTTAAATTCATAAGTATTGTATTAAAGTTATAAAATAGAACTATTATTAGTTGCTTGGAGCATGTACATTCATTACTTGCTTTGGGCTCTTTAAATAGTATTGTTTATATTAATACAATTTAATGGTGATAGTTACTAAATTAAGAATAAGGTTAGTATGCAAATAGCCGTTGACAGGGGTATCTATATCGAAAAAAAAAGTATCCGGATAGACTTCTTTGGTTAAAATAGGGGTAGAGTGCAAGATTGTACACTTTGGTTATGCAAGGTTGTACACTTTTATTACACAAGATTGTACACTCTTGCATGACAAAAGTGTACAATCTTATAAGTGTTTATTATCAGTTAGTTATGAGCTTGTTTCCCTTTCGGTTAAGCGTCCGTTTCCAGCTGGAATTTACGGCTTACCTTCATCAGATTGATTGTATAAGTTACCACATTTTGTGCTTCTTGCACCATTGTCAGATATATCATACTTACTCTGACGCTGCCTGTTTGATTCTGAATACGTTGTAACTCCTGACGTTTCAGATGTGAAAGTTGGGCATTAAGGTCATTGGCACGACGTACTTCTTCCTCAAAATCATTATAATCGTTGGATTCAAGTTTCTTGCGGCACTGCTGTATCAGATAAGTGATATCTTCGGCTACGTCTCCAAATTCTCCCTTCTGAATGGCATCCAGCGGATTGAAGTTATTGTCTGTGTGTTCCAGACAGGGTTCGCACAGGCGGGCGATACTGTATACCAGTTCGCTGGCAAAATCATTTCCCTGATAATAATAAAGACCTTTTTCGAGTACGGTGTTATTATCCAGTTTGCACATCGCTACGGTTCCCGTTCGCTTCATTTGCTTGATAAGCTGCTTCTCAAACTTGGTGGAACCCATTGAGCGGCGCAATCCGCGCAGGTTTTCGTGAAGGAAGGAAGTGACCGTCAATTCAAAGTTGGTTTCAGCATATTCGAGTACTTTGCCTAACTCTTCGCGGGTGTGCTGGCGCATCAATTGCAAGGCTTCGTCACTGTTGCTGGTTTGCATCAGTTGTTTCAGTGTTTCGTTGCCTTTTTCCTTCTCCTTTTTCTTTTTATAGATTACTTGGCTGCGAATAAGCGAGAGTACTGCCAGAGCGATAAGAGCGATGATAGCAATTGTACCTCCGAAGTAGATAATCATGGCTACGAAGAAGCAGATGGTGAAAGCCGCTCCGGCGGTAAGAAACCAACCGCCAATAACGCTTAGAACACCGGTGATGCGGTAAACGGCAGAGTCGCGTCCCCAGGCACGGTCGGCCAGTGAGGTACCCATGGCTACCATGAAAGTGACATAGGTGGTAGACAACGGAAGTTTCAAAGAAGTGCCCAGTGCGATAAGCAATCCTGCCAATACCAGATTGACCGATGCACGAACAAGGTCGAAGGCAGCTCCGTCGGCAATGATGGCTTCGTCTTTACGGAAGCGGGTGTTGACCCATTTTTTTGCACCTTCCGGTACAATTCCTGAAACACCATTTGCCAGTGTCATACTGATGCGTACCAGCGTACGGGCGATCGGGGTGCTACCGAAAGTCTCTTCTCCTTCGTCCTGGCGGGAGAGGTCTACGGAAGTTTTGATAACATTATGGGCTTTCTTCGATGTACAAAGCGCATATACCATGATCGCTCCTGCACCTATCAGGAAGTACCAGGGAGTTTTGGCAGGGCCCAGCAGAGACGACATGAGAAAATCATTCGGACCTGCTGCCATACCGTTGGTTGTATAGTCAATAAAAGAAGAGTAGCCGGCCAGGGGGACACCTATAAAATTGACAAGGTCATTACCCGCAAATGCCAGTGCCAGTGCAAATGTACCCAGCAATACCACTACCTTAAATACATTCACTTTCAACCAGTGGAGTATTTGCATCAATATAGTGAAGAAGACAAAGAAACATCCGATCAGCATTGCTGTGTTATCCTGTATCCACTGTTTGGCCTCTGATGTCATAAATGAGCTGTCTTTCAATCCTTTGATAAGCATGAAGTAGATGATGGCTGTAGTTGCGATACCACCGAACAGCGCAATGCTGTACTTCATCTTCTTTTTATAGTTGAAAGTAAAGACGATACGTGCCAACCATTGTACCAGCATACCGAAGAAGAAAGCGATGGCCACTGAAACGAAGATAGCCATAATGACGGACAATGCTTTATCCGTATTGATCAGGTCGCCCAACCCCAGCATATCATTGTTGTGGACTTTGATAAGTGCCAGTGCAAAGGTACCTCCCAATAGCTCGAACACCATTGAAACGGTGGTAGAGGTAGGCATACCCATTGAGTTAAACACATCGAGCAGTACGACATCCGTCAGCATCACGGCAAGCAGTATGCACATGATTTCGGCGAAGTAAAAATGCTCGGGTTGATAAATGCCGTGTCGTGCGATGTCCATCATACCATTAGACAACGAAGCACCGATAAATATACCGATGCCTGCTATGAATAATACTGTTTTAAAGGAAGCTGCTTTCGCTCCGATGGCGGAATTTAAAAAGTTAACGGCATCGTTGCTCACTCCGACCATGAGGTCGAATACTGCAAGCACAAATAAGAAGATGACGATGCAAAGATAGATTGTCTCCATAAATGTATTCTGTTTCTGGCTGCAAAGGACGGATTTTCGTATTGCAGAGAAGTGTCATACATATTACAAAGATGTTTCATTTTTCCTTTTCAAGTAATTATAGAAAGTATATTGTGCCCGGATACCCTCTCCTTTAGACTTACTCTTGAACACATTGCACAACTTGTCGTCTACGAAACAAGCTTTGCGATTGTCAGAAAGTTGTATGTTCAGCATGTCGATCATTTCCTGCTGTAGTTCGGGGGACAGTACAGGGGTCACAGCTTCGATCCGGCGATAGAGATTGCGGCGCATCCAGTCCGGTGAACCGAAATAGATTTTCGGATGACCGGCGTTACCGAAATACCACACGCGGGCATGTTCAAGGAATGTATCTACAATACGGGTGACACGAATGTTGCGGCTGTATGGCTGTCCCGGTATCAGGCAACAGATACCTCTGACGATCAGGTCAATTTGTACCCCTCGTTGTGAGGCTTCATACAAGCGGTCGATCATGGCAGGGTCCTGCAATCCGTTCATCTTTAATATGATTCTTCCACCCTGTCCTTTTTCGGCCAGTTCTATTTCGTGGTCGATAAGGCGGTTCAGTTCTGGTATCAGGTTGAAACGTGCTACAAGCAGTGTGCTGAATTTGGGATTCTCCTTCCCCTGCAAAGTACAAAAGAGTGTATAAAGGTCTTTGGTTATTTTAGGATTACAGGTGAATAGTCCGCAATCGGCATAAAGCATGGCTGTCTTTTCATTGAAATTGCCGGTACCTATGTAAGCAAAGTCGCAGGTTTTGGGATCGTCACCTTTACTCTTCCGGCGGATAAGGGCTACTTTGGCATGCACTTTGAGCCCCGGCAGGCTGTAGATGATTTTTATTCCGGTGGATTTCATCATCTCCGCTGTAGCCAGGTTATTCTCTTCATCAAAGCGGGCTTTGAGTTCTACGAATACGGTTACTTTCTTTCCGTTTTGCGCTGCTGCTATCAGTGTATTGATGACCGCAGAGTTTTCGGCTACACGATATTGCGTTACCATGATTTCTTTCGTTTGCGGATCGTGTACAGCTTCATACAGGAAGTGTATAAAGTGTTCAAACGAGTGGTAAGGATAATAAAGCAACAGGTCTTTCTGCTTCACATAGTTGAATATGGATTCTTTTTCATCCAGGCAATTCAGCTTCATAGGTTTGGGCTTTTCCAGTGACTTCAATGCCTTGTTCGGGTTGGGCAGATGACGCAGGTCTTCAAGATTGAGATGTTTGTCGCCCGGAACCAGTTCCTCCCTGTTTATTTGAAAGGCATCTACGAGGAAGTCCAGAAAGTCCGATGGCATGCCGCGATCGTATACAAAACGGCATACAGCTCCTATTTTGCGTTTCTTCACTTTTTTCTTCACCTGTTCCACAAGGTCGGCGGTGCTGGTAGTATCGTCTATCAGTATATCGGCATCCCGGGAGATTTTAATGCAATAACTGGAGTCCACATCGTATCCCGGGAAGATGAGGCCGATATTGGCCTTTATGATATCCTCGATAAACATCAGGTAATAGTTGTCCCCCTGTTTGGGAAGTTCGATGAAACGGGGTACTTTGCTATACGGCATCTTCATTACGAAATATTGCACATGATCCGGGTCGGTCTGCTCCGTGCCGTGCATGAAGAGACGCACCGCGAGATAAAGCCGGTTGTCCCGCAAGAATGACACGACGCGATCTTTGCATACCGGCACCGGTTGGAGGAAGGGGAATATCTCTTCACGGAAGAAGTTCCGGATGAACTCCTGATGGAACGGTTCTACATTCCGGCTTTGATAAAAAATAATGTGGTTCTTGCGTAAGGCAGGCAATATCTTATGTTCGTAGATACGGATACGGTCTTCCAGTTGGCGGTTTACTTCCCGGTTGATATTTTCCAGCAATTCGGCAGCCGATTGTACGGACTCTTCATCGCTTTGGGTGACACCCGATGCCACTGCTTTATGATCGGCTACACGTATTTTGTAAAACTCCTCCAGGTTGGAAGAGTAGATGGATATGAAGTTGATGCGCTCATACAGTGGAAGTCGGTCGTCATTAGCTTCCAGCAGTACGCGATAATTGAATGACAGCCAGCTTATGTCTCTTTTAAAATACTGATAATTGCTTTCCATTGCGTTAAGATTTTCCCAAATATAAGTACCTTTGTGCATATAAACAAAGAAACTATGATGAAAGTTGGATTATTATCGGATACGCATGCATGGTGGGATGAGAAATACCTGGAATATTTTGAGTCTTGTGATGAAATATGGCATGCAGGAGATATCGGTTCGGTGGAGGTAGCCGAAAAGTTAGCGGCTTTCCGCCCTTTGCGTGCTGTTTATGGAAATATTGACGGACAGGAGATCCGTAAGATGTTTCCGCAGGTCAATCGGTTTACGGTAGAAGGTGCTGAGGTCTTGATAAAACATATCGGAGGTTATCCGGGGAAGTACGATCCCTCTATAATAGGTAGCCTGATGGCGCGTCCGCCTAAGTTATTTATCAGTGGGCATTCGCATATCCTGAAGGTGAAGTATGATAAAACATTGGATATGCTTCACATCAATCCCGGTGCGGCAGGGATGTCCGGTTTTCATAAAGTTCGTACCATGGTACGTTTTGTGATAGAGAACGGGGCGTTTAAGGATTTGGAAGTAATAGAGTTAGCAGGGTAAACCGGGAATATTCCCCGGCTCCGGGGAGGGAAATGCTCGGCTCCGGGGAGGGAAATGCTCGGCTCCGGGGAGGAAGGTGCTCGGCTCCGGGGAGGAGAGGGCTCCCCGGAGCCGGGCATTTAGGTCTATTTAGTCACTGTACCCCATGACTTCATCGGTTCCGCTCCCATCTCAATAGTCAGTGTACCCCCTTTTGCAATGTCGGCATGATCAATGAAACATTGGTTATATTCTTTGTCGTTGAGCCATGCGCGCTGGATGTAGATGTTCTTCTTTGAGTTGTTCTTTGCAACGATGCTGAATGTTTTGCCATCCTCCAGCCGGAAAGTTACTTTGTCAAAAGCCGGACTTGTCAGTTCGTATCGGGTTTCTCCCGGACAAATGGGGTGGATGCCGGCTGCTGCAAGTATATACCAGGCAGACATCTGACCGACGTCTTCGTTTCCTGCCAGTCCTTCAATGTCATTTCGATAGGCATTCTCACAGATACACCGGGTCCATTTCTGCGTCAGCCATGGGGCATTCAGCCGGTTGAACATAAAGGGAACCTGATGCACCGGTTCGTTGGAGTGGTTGTAATACTCATTCCACAGGAAGTGCTTGGGTGTTTTCTCAAAGAAGTCTTCCAGATCGTTCAACACCTTCTCTTCGCCACCCATGAGTGCTACCATTCCGTCGATGTCATGAGGTACAAACCATCCCTGTTGGTAGGGGTTCGATTCGATGGAGCCGTGCCATTCCGTCAATCGGCCGTTGGCGGGCCACTCTTCCCAGGCACCGGATTCGCGTTTGGGGCGAAACCACATTTTGTCTTCCGAGTCGAAGATGTTCTTATAGTACAATGACTTACGGGTATATTTCTCGGCGTCGTCCGTTTTGCCCAATGCTTTGGCAAGCTGTGCCACACACCAGTCTGTGTATGCATATTCCAGTGTCTCCGAGATAGAATATCCCTTCTCTACGGGTGTGTATCCTAACTCTTCTTTGTTCCCGATCAACTCGGAAGTACGTACGGCTGCCCGGTAGGCTTTCTCAATGTCATACTTCCGGATGTTCTTGGCATAAGCATCTGCCAGAACTGAGATGGCCGGGTTGCCCACCATACATCCGCTATAGGCATTGAAGAACTCCCATCTTTCCAAATATCCTTTTCCGCTCTCTTCGGCCAGCGTCACCAACGAATTTATCTCGTCATTCACCAACGTGGGGTTGATGATGGTTTGCAGGGGGAACTGGCTTCTGAACACGTCCCAGCCGCTGAAGATGGTTCGCTTCGTGAAATCGGCCGTCTGATGAATCTGATGGTCGCCGCCCGGATACCGTCCGTCTACGTCTGTCATGTTGCGCGGATCGATCATGGTGTGATACAGGGCAGTGTAGAATGCGACTTTCTCATCATGGGTGCCTCCTTCCATTAAGATTTTCGAAAGTTCCTTGTTCCACAACTCTTTGGCCTGTTTCTTCATCCCGTCGAACGTTTGTCCCTGCAACTCTGCTTTGAAGTTCTTTTCAGCGCCCTCCAAGTCGGAGAAGGAGATACCTGCTTTCAGGGTGACCTCTTCCTGATCGGTGGTGGGGAATTCTGCAAAGAAACCTACGTGTTTGCCTTCCAGTGACTTCTTGCCTCTGATAATACTCGATTGGGCGATGCGAGCCTGATAATTGTCGCTCAACACATTTTCGCGTTTGCGTTCCCAATCATCCGGAATGTCGGCACTCCAGAAACCGTAATTGTCCAAAGGTTTGCTGAACTCTGCATAGAAAAATACCGTATAGTCGGGGTTGCCATATCCGTCTCCCCAACCACCTCCTTCGGGTGTACACTTCATCCAACCGCGGATCGTGTTGTCATTGACCACTTCCACGTACTGCGTGGTAGAGGTTCCGCCAACGCGTCTTGCCAGATCGATCTGGATGCGCGACAAGTCGCTGGCAGGGTAGGTAAATTTCAGCGCACCTCCGTGCGGAGAGGCAGTTGCCTCCGTTAGGATGTCATACTTCGTTAAGCGTGCGGTGTAGTATCCGGCAGAAGCGGCTTCCGATGCTTTGTCGTACTCCGAGCGGTATCCCTTCTTCTCCGGATCGCTCTCTTTGCCGGCAACCACCTGAAGTTCGCCGGTAGTGGGCATCACCAGGAAGTTTCCTAAGTCGCCATACCAGCCAATGCCGCTCATTTGGGTGAAAGCGAATCCCTCGATAGTCTTATGCTGATAGCCATATCCCGATCCGTAGTCGCCTCCGGTGATGGTGTTGGGACTTACCTGGGTCATTCCAAACGGAGTCGCTGCTCCGGGAAAGGTTTTCCCCATGCTGTTGAAAGATTGTTCCGTATCGGCTTTGACACTGGTGCCAATGAAAGGATTGACGTAGGATGACAGGTCTTCCGCACCGTCCGTACGGCTTTGGCAGGCGCTCATGCCTGCCAACAATACCAGTGAAAAAGCTGAATGAATGAATTTTCTATTCATAAAAGATAATATTATTGAAAAAGAATGAGCAAAACTCACCACAGAGTAGCACAGAGTTCCACAGAGTACTATTTATCCGATGAAATGCGGATTAACACAGATAAACACAGATTAAAAGACTGTATTTCTTTATCTTATATTTGTTTCCCTTTGCGAAAATCTGCGTTTCAATAAAGATTTAAACTCTGTGGAACTCCGTGTTACTCTGTGGTGAAATACCGATCCCGATATAAAAAACGAATTCTTAATTAATGAATCGTTACTTTCACCGTAGATGCTTCGTTATTGCCATAGGATAGGCGAACAATATAGACGCCTTGTTCCAAAACAGCAGAAGATTGTTGGGCAGCCGTAGCGCATACACCGGCTGACATCATCAAGCCGTTGGCAGACAAGATGGTATACTCTACCGGTTCTTGCCCGTTGTTCTTGATGGTAATCTGTCGTTGAGCGTTGGCATAGGCTTCTACCCCGTCAAAGGCAATTGAGTGGATGCCTGTGATAATATCTTCGCTGATGCTGGCAAACTGACTTCCCAGGTCCGCCTGGTCTACTGCCTGCACGCCGAAAGTATACTTTCCGCTTGCCAGTCCGTTCAGTTCAAAACGGTTGGTCTGGATCAATGGAATCAGGTTCCGGACTTTCAATACTCCGGTTTGAACATCTGTCGGTGCATAGGCATATACAGTGTTGTCGGCATTGTTTTTTACGTACACATTGTAGCGAAGTGCCTCTTGCGGCGTATGGTCGTCTGTTGCTTTGCTCCATGTCAGGATCACTTTGCCGTCCACCGACTCCACTTTCAGATTGGTTGGAACTGCAGGCGCTGCGTTTGCCTGAATATGACTCTTGCTCAGATCATTGAAAGCATACGCGTTTTTCCAGTCATTCTGCCAGCCGAAAGAAGCTACATCCAATGTACCGTCTCCATTGATGTCCACCAGGTTGATGGCTCCGCATCTTTCTGTTATTTCCGACGGAACACCGCCTAAGGCAAATGTATTGTCTCCGTAATTATAGAAAACACGGGTTACAATGCCTTCTCCGGTCACAATCAAATCCATGAAACCATCGTTATTGATGTCTCCTGCCGTAGACTGAACACATTTACCGTTGATAAGGTCGGCACCCTTGACTTTGATAAAATTACCGCTTTTATCGTTCAGGTACAGAGTGGCGCTTGTTTCGTTCACTTCCACAATATCTGAATAACCGTCGCCGTTGACGTCTACCAACGCTGCATCAGAGAATGGCTTCGGAACAAATCCGTCCATGGCTACCTGCTTGAAAGTACCGTCTTGATTGTTGATGTAAAGGTAACCTACATCTTCGGCTGAAGGCAGAAACGCGCGTCCCTGGTTGTAAATGTCGAGATAACCGTCGCCGTTGACATCACCTACGTGCACGGAACCCTGTGTGATGTGTCTGAACTCTCCTCCGTCAACCACCGTCGTCTGGCGTACAAATCCTTTTCCTTCCATGTTTTTGTAGAGGGTAGTGGCAGAAGTTCCGGTAGCTTTGTTATACGGTACATCGCTGGAAACAAGAAGGTCCGTCCAACCGTCATTGTCGTAATCAAAAGCAATCAGTCCGCGTCCGCTGTGTTCGTCTTTCAAGAAATAGTGTTTTAGGAATCCGGCAGCGAGTGTTGTGTTTTTTACATAGGCATACTGATTCTCCGCACCCGTATTTTCAAGAATGAGAGGCAGGCTGGTTCCGCTCGAACCTTTTCCCATCACCACGATGTCCAGGTCGTTGTCATTGTCGTAGTCTATAAAGATAGCTTTCGACCGGGACATTGCTGCCAAGGCGGCATTGTCGCTCTGAACTCTTTTGAACTTCCCGTCTTGAGTCTGCTCATAGAGTGCCAGCGTGCCGGAATCTCTACCTCCTGTGATGAGCATGTCTACTCGTCCGTCGTTGTTGAAGTCACCCCAAATGGCATCTCCCGACTCTAAATAGTGGGGGAACGTACCACCTACTGTCCAAACTACCTCTTCCACCTTCAACGCGGGGTATTTAACGGTAAGGAATTCGCTGGCAACGTCTGCCTGGTCAACAGACTGTACACCGAACGTGTATTTACCATCCGGCAGGTTCCATTCAAATGAGTTCTGATTGATCAGGGTTGTGATGGCTCCTCCTGTCTTCAGCTTGCCGGTAGTGAAATCTGCCGGAGAATAGAAGTATACAATGCCGCTGTTCTCATCTTTGGCATAGACGTTATAACGAATGGCATTGCTCGGAGTGATGGCATCTGCCGCAGGTTCCCAAGCCAGTGTAAACTTTCCATCGGTATAGGTTACGGTCAGGCCAGCCGGAACTCGGGGAGCAATGTTTGCCGGGAGGGTGTTTTGAGACAGGTCATTCAGCACATAAGCACTTGTAAAGCCGTCACCATAACCAAAGTTAGAGAGATCTAAGGTCCGGTCGCCGTTGATGTCTACCAAGTTTAAGTTACCTGAGCGGGCAGTCACCTCTTTGGGCACATCCACGCCTTTGAACGTGTTGTTGCCGTTGTTGTAGTAGATCTTGGTCATGATGTTGAAACCGGAAACCACCAGGTCTGTCCGTCCGTCATTGTTCACATCGCCGGCGGTAATGCTTGTGGCTCCGCTTTTCGTCAAACCGGTCACCGTTTCATCGTATTTGGTGAACGTATTGTCCTGGTTGTTGATAAACAGATTGGCAGCGTTGCTGTTTATTTCGACAAAGTCATCGTATCCGTCTCCGTTGATGTCAGCAAAGACCGTCTCTGCTGCCTGTGAAGCAGTAAAGAGCTGAGAAAGTGCTTCCGAACGGGAGAAAGTACCGTTCTTCTGATTCAGATACAGGTCTGCGTAGAAATCACCGTTCCATCCCTGAACGAAGACATCGGCATATCCGTCATGATTTGCATCGCCCACGTGGACCGATCCTCCACTCACTGCCCGGAAGTCATTACCGTCCACCACATTGGGCATCCGTTCAAATTTCCCCTGGTTGTTACGGAAAAGAGCGGTTACGCTGCTCCCATCGGTTGTTACTCCTGTCAGGATCAGATCCTGCCAGCCGTCGTTATTGTAGTCGAATACTTGCAGGAAGCGTCCCGGGCGATCATTATCACCAGCATTGCCGGAGGTGACGCCCATCAGCTCTGCACTGCGTTCCGTATCTTCCGAGAAGGTGTATTCGGGTGCACCGTTGTTCCGGTATACATGCGTTACGATTTTCCGGTTACCGGAAACCTCGTTGGTTCTTCCGGAGATGATCAGATCGAGATTGCCGTCGTTGTCATAATCAATAGCAGCGGCAGAAGCCCAGTTCAAGGCGGGCAGGGTAGTGGCTTGCAGGGTAAAACCAGCACCACCGTCATTCATATACAGCCCGATGTTACCACCGCCTTGTCCGGCGATGTAGAAGGCATCTTTATAACCGTCATTGTTGAAGTCTCCCCAGATGAATCGTCCGTCGATCACCCAATCGGCAGGAAAACTGCCACCTGACTTCCAGACAGCTTCTTTCAGAACCTGTGGAGTGGGGTTCTTGGGATAGATCTTGAATAGCTTCACATCTCTTGTGGGTATACTTTCAGTCCAGTTACCGGTCTTTATCGATTCCTTATTACCCCACAATTCGCGAACGACGTATTCCGTACCCTGCTCTAAGCCCAGGCGATCGAAATCCATCGCCCGGTTGATCATTGTGCCATAATTAAATGTAGCCACATACATGGTGTCTGCCACAGTGGCATAGAAGCTACGGGCAGCATCCTGGTTTCCTCCGGCCGGAGCAGAATCCACCGGACGGAAAGCTTTGCACTGACTTGCAATTCTTATGATCTCGGGGTTAGTGAGGAGTTTCTTTGCACGTGCTTTGGCGGTGATTACAGCGGCATTGGAATTGTCGCTGAAGTCATCTCCCAATATAAAGATACCCGTAAGGATGGAGGAGGTGATGCGCGAACGGTTTTCGGCTTCCGAATAACCCTTGATCACTACATGGTCAGCATCGTTATACTGATAAACGTGGTCGAGCCACCAGCCGTAGCTCAAGCAGTTCAACACGTATTTAGTGTTGTTAATATCGCCCCATGCGTCACAACTGATGCGACGGCTCTGTGCATACTGGGCAGGGAAAATGGGTGCAATGGACAGATTGACGTAGATTCTTCCGGCGGCATATTTGTATATCTCCTGCATGCCTTTGTTGTAAGCCTGTATACCGGTGTGTACGCTCTTATCGTAATAACTGTCTGCTTCTACCGCACCATGAGACATAAAGTCGATCTTTACATAGCTAAACCCTTTGGCTATATGGCTTTCAATGGCGTTCTTTATGCCAGAAAGTACTGAAGGGTGGGTGGGGTCGAGTGCATAAGCACCGTCGAAGCGGATGTATTCTCCATTGGCTTTCAGGCAAACATCATATGGATCGTCTCCCCAGGAAACGAACGTATTCATGTATCCTCCCACCTTTTGTCCTCTCGCTTTGCATTCGCTGATGAAAGCTTCCATCTTTCCTTCGTCGTCCAGCTTTCCGCCGCCGGCATCCAGTCCGATATACACATCATTCGCTCCGTTGGAGAACTCTTTCAGTTCATTCTTGATGAAAGCGGCCGTCTCAGATGCATTCTGATAGTTTACATCTCCTTGCAGCACTCCCCAGCTGTTCCAGCCGAAAGGTTTGTTACCGTCCCAGACGGCTTTGGGAGCAACAATAGCGTTTACATCCCCAAAGGTTTCCATACCTTGGCGCCAATCGGCAAAGTAACCGATGAATACTTTAGGCGATTTGATGATCTTACCTCTCAGCTTTCCGTGAGGGGTAGGGGTATTGGTCTTGTTATTATTGAACCCTTTGTCCGTGTACTTGTCTCCGCTGTTTTTATAATACGTGTCACGGGTAAATTCGGAGGTTATTCCGCCGTATACTTCCAGATTGGTAACCTCGTTGCTGTTCCTTGTATATGCCACCACCCCTGTCTTCCAGTCGGTGTGCTCTACCGAGCCGAGAATCAGTCCCTGCCGCGTGTCGTCATTGTAGAGTCCGCCCACTTCATAGCTCGTAGAAGACTCAGCTGTCTCTTCGGAGTTGAAGTTATAGGAGCCGAAGCGTACAAAACCATCGTTGTCAAAAGGAACAAACAAGGCTCTGTTTTTATTGGCAGGCAGGAAGCTGACTTCAGTCGTGCTTCGTACGGGTGCCATATAATTGGATGCTAATTCCTGATCGGATGCGATACTGAACTCTGTCAGTATATAGTCATTGTATAAGTAATAATCCTGAGTGACCGTAATACCATCGGTTGTGTTGGCCGTAACGGTTACTCTTTTCCCTGTGCCGAATGGGTCGGCTATCTCTGCCGTCTGAATCGCATATCCACTCAGTTGGTCTTGGAAATACTCTTTATCTCCGTTTTTGAATGCACAACTACTCTCATTGACTACGAGCGTGTTATTGTGGTATACATTTACTTTGGCATTGTTTTCGTTGATGTCGATTCGCCATTTCCCTACCGTTACATCTGCGGCGCAAACCGGATGAGTTGGGAAACAGAGAAATGACAGACAGCAAACAGCTGTTAATAAGAATTTGGTTCTCATGCTATTGGGGTTTTATTGAATTCTGATTAGTTTCACATCTTTTCCCGGAATGGTAATGGCTTTACTCAAGTCAATCTCTGCTCCACTCCAAAGTTCTTTGGCGTTAAGAGTCTCTGAAGGATTGAGACCTATTCTTTCGAGCGGTACATTCACGCTCATTTCTTCTTCTCCGTAATTGAACACTACATAGTAAAGTGTGTTATTATCCTGTCTTATGAATTGATTCTCGGAATTAGTTCCAATGCCCTCTATCGGACGGAAGGATACACCGTTGGCAATGAGATTGACGTCTTCGTTCGTCAGATATTTAGTTGCACGTTCCTTACCTTCTTTTGAGCCGCCTTCGCTAAAGTCGTCACCTGCAATGTAGAGTCCGGTGATGACTGCTGAGGTGATTCTTGCACGATTTTCTCCCTCGGTGGCATCCTTCAACACCACGTGGTCGGCATCATTATATTGGTAAACACGGTCAATCCACCATCCGTACGAAACGGCATTCATGGTATATTCCGTATCTTTTATCTTGTTCCAGGCATCGCAGGCAATACGTCTTGACTGGGCATACTGAGCTGGGAATATCGGTGAGATGGAAAGGTTGATATACATATCACCAAAGTACTTGTTCAGTAAAGCCATTCCGTAGTTATAGCCCTGTATACCTGTCTGTATTTCGGGGTTATACCAATGATCTGCTTCCATAGCTCCATGCGTCATGAAGTCCATCTTTACATATTCAAAACCACAACGGCGGAAGAGTTCGGATGTTTTCTTCATTTGTGCTTCTATTGCCGGATGGGTAGGGTCTACGGCATAAGCGCCGTCCAGTTCCTGTGGCTTGCCGTTTGCATACAAGTATACATCTTTATATTTGTATGCAGGTGCATCATGCAGTACGTTTTCAGCCTGTCGGCCCCAGTCAGTGAAAGGAGTCCAGTATACACCGGCAATCTGTCCGTTTGCTTTGCAACGGTTAACAAAAGCGGTCAGTTCTTGCTCTGAGAAACTGTTCCAACCGGAATCCAGCCCGATATATACGGTATTGTCTGCATTGCAGAAGTGGTTGTTTTGAAGATTGTTCTTAAAGAAGTCCGAAACTTCCAATGCTTTGGGGTAAGTAAGCCCGAACTGCAATACTCCCCAGCTGTTCCAACCGCAGGGTACTGCTTTGTCCCATGCTTTGGGAGATGCTATCAGAGCATTGGCATCGGCATACTCTTCCAGTCCTGTGCGCCAATCGTCAAAAAGTCCGAATAAAACTAACGGTGATTTAATGCTTTTACCCTTTAGGGCACCGTGTGGCTTGGAGTCGCGTGTCAATTCGTCGGCAGCACCTCCATAGCAGATCAATGATTTTAAATTGTTGGCGTCTCCGGATTGCATTTCGATGGCTGTTTTCCAGTTGTCGTGCTCTATAGAACCTACAACGAAGCCTTTTCTACTCTCATTATTGAAAACAGCTGTGACTTCGTAACTGGTTAGCTTATCAAAGGTGAGTGGATGCGACTGGTAGCGTACCCATTTGTCGTTATCGAAAGGAATGAACAGAGCTCTATTGGTTCCCTTATCCAATAGCTGCGGCATTTCATCTATGTTAATTGGGGCCATAAGGTTTGATTCCACTTCGGCTGATTCGCCGTTCAGTGTGAACTCCGTCAGGAAGTAGTTTTTACCGGGGATGGGGTAAAATTGTTGTTCCAGTTGTGGCAGATCTTTTCCGGTGTAAGTGATCTTGACTACCGGTATTTGCCCGAAAGCATTTTCCACTTTCTCTGTGGTCATCCGGACTTTGGTGTAATCTTTAGACGTAATTGTATCGCCATCGTACAGGAAGGAGGCGTACAAGCCGTTCAGGGAATAGTTGTCGCCAGCTTTAATATCAATGGTATTACTTTGCTTGTTGTATTCAAAAGTCCACTGATCCAGATTGATTTTCGTGTTGCTGCAAGAAGACAGGCAACCAACCACGAGAAAGTTTAGAAAGAGATATTTAATAAAGCTTTTCATGTTGTGAAGATTGTTTTATTGCGAGACTGTTGTAATCAGCCTCTTGTTTATACTAATTGAAAATTGACTATTGATAGCTCTTCCTCTTGAAAGGAAGATATTCATAATTGAGTTATTCGATTGCTGTCAGTACGAATTGTTCACCGGGATCTGTTTTGATTCGCAGTTTACTGCCCGACAATATCTCTTTTTTGTCTTTTCGTGACAATGATACTTTCTTTCCATCCCATGGGTTACAAATGACGCACATATTACCTTTTTCGCTGGTTATATTTATTTGGGTTACTTCTTTATTTTTCAAAGTAGCGTCGATCAGGAAAGCCCCTCTGGCACGTAAGGAAGTGAAGGCAGCATCTTTTTTCCAGTCCCAGTTGGGGAATAAAACAATCTCTCCGTTATAACTTTGCATCAGGCATTCATTGATTACCACCGGCAAGGCGAAATTTTCAAACCAGATGCCCATGTTTCCCATGTAAAAGTAATCGGTCTGGTCATTATAACGTCCTCCTATCTGCAATACAGCATCTGTTACCGTCTGATTCGGCAGTGTGGCATAGTTTACTTGGCGCTTGAATTTCTCTAAGTCCAGCAATCCCATGCGGGCTGCTTGTAGATTTACGAAAACAATGTCATTGCCGCCCTCATTTTGGTGGGCACGGTATGTGTTTTCTAAGCGGCGTTTTATATCTTCCGGGGCATTCATGCCATATTCTTCGCCGGGGAATACATGAGTCATATTAGCTGGGACATTATATACGATCTGGTCCGTTTCTCCCGGGACTGATACATATATTTCTCCATCTTCGGGCGATTGATAAGTGGGGTAGGCAGGCATACCGGACAAGATTTTATTTACTTGTCCGGCTAAATTCTTTTCTTGTTTCCCGATCTTTAATATCTGAATCGCTTCCAGATAGGCTTTGAATATGAATTTACTAAGAGCGATGTCTATTTGTGTGTCATAGTTGAATTTAAAATCCGGTTGTAACCCGTACAACTTAGGAGGGATCGAAGGAAAGATGTGATATTTGTGATCTCCCCATTGTTCTCCTTTGGCATCCGGACGGCTCATGTAGTCTACCAGGAACATGACAGCATCTTTCATGGGGATGAATGCTTTTTCCTTTAGAAAATCAGTATCGCCTGAGTAAAGATAGTGCCACCACAGGCCTTGTACCATCCATGGAGTCTCAAACACTTCCCATCCCCAATCAGGTACGGGATAGGGGTGCATAGTCATATCTACCGGGTAGGCGGAGTGTGGGAAAAAAGCTCCGCGCATGTTATAATACTCTTTTGCCCATGCACGACTTACGGGTAGCAGATGATGCACTAAGTCTACATAGGGTATGTTTTTGTCCAGATGATTACTGGAGTAGGTTACCCAAAACGGTTGTTGGGTGTTGTAATTTAAGTGATAATCGCCATGCCATGCAGTCCCTATATTACCATAGCTCCAATTGGCAAAGATGCCCGGACATGTGACACCGGCCTTGACTGAGCAATTGAGGAAATAGAGGTTTCTGTACCATATTTTTTCCAGATCGTTATCTGCCAGCGATACACCGGAGCACTTCCAGTATTCACTCCATTTCTGCATGCTGGCTTTTTCGGCAGCAATATAGCTGTTGGTAGTAATCTTTTCTTTTGGCAATGTGAATAGTGAAGTATCTTCTGCAAGTCCTTCTTTTAAAGATACCATTGCATAAAAAGGAGTTTCAGAAGTGTCCAGATAACGCTCCATGTCCGCCAGATCTTCTTTTATGCCTAATGTTGTTGTACGTTGTCCTTTTAGTAAGGACACGTTAGTGGTTAGATCCAAAGCAAAAGCTTTGTCTTTGGCGTGCCCTTTCTGTATATCATACAAATGTGGTTCAAGATAGGGCAAACGCTGGAAATAACCGAGAGACTTTTCTTGTTCCCGAATTTGGTAATGGGGGATGTCATTGGGAGTAGGCGGATCGGCTATGAGGCGGATGCGATTAAAACAAGAGGGTATGGGATTTCCTTGATCGTCTGTTAATGACAACCATACCTGATCTTTATTCATGTCGGTGAATATCCTTAGTGCTATCTTTTTGTCGTCTTTCAGTAACTGGACGGTACACAATCCGTTGGCAATATCGAGTGTGTGTCCTAATAATTCCACTTCACGCCGGTCAAATCCCAATAATAGTGTGCCACAAGGGAAAGGGCGTGGATAGGGCTTTTGGTAGTTCTCAGCTGTCAGTTTCAGATATTCCGAGAATTCGCTACTGTGATAAATAGAGGGTAAGCCGGTGAGAGTTGTTTGGGCTTTGGTGAAAATTTCGTCGAAAGTACCTATCTTCTCTTTGTTGTTTTCGGCAATGCGTATGTCCCAGACGTTATTATGACCGAAGTGCAGACAAATGGCATCGGGACGGGTTGTTACTACTACTCCCAAGGCACCGTTTCCTAACAAAGCTCCTTCAAAGAAACCGGGAACGGGTTTGTCTGCAATAATAGGATGCTTAGCAGCTATTTTCTGTGAGTCGATGGCATGTGTAGAGATGCTTATTAAAGATAAAATGCCGACTATCAGATAGTGTGTCTTTCTCATAATAATAGGTTTTAGAAACTGAAAAAAGGAACTGTCCCCAATATAGCTGAAATGAAACAGTTCCTTTTCTTATAATAATATCCTGAAAAATCTATTTTACCTTATTTACCTACTTTATAGGTGCGTCCTCCGGTTGTGATCAGATAGATACCGTTTGAAGAAACTGGAATCACGTTGTTTGCTTTATCTTTTGCTACTACTCTTCCAAGCATATCGGTTACTTCAACATCGAGGTCACTGTCTGCTCTTACGATAAAGCCTTCTTTAACTGTTTCGATGCGAACGTTGTTGGCTACTTCGCTCTGAGCAATACCGGTATCTTTACCAAGTAATTGAGTTGTGAAAGTACTTGCACCTTGTGCCTGATCGATGGCCTGTACACCAACGGTGTAGCTATAACCTTCGGAAGCATCTACTTTCACAGAATATGATTTCAATACGCTGCGTACACCTGTCTGATAGTCAGTAATCACTTTCAAACGTCCTGTCTCCGGATTGGCTGGGATAATCATTGAAATCTTTCCGGTATTGTTGTTTTTTACATAAACATTGTAGAACAACGCCTCTGCAGGAGTTACATCATCGGTAGCGTCGTCCCAAGTTACAGTCAACATACCCTTTTCGATTTTGGCGACAACATTGGTAGGAGCAGTAGGAGCTTGGTTCACGAAGTCGGATGTGTTTTTGAACATAGCAACTTCATTTGAAGCATTACCATCCACTCCGAATGCATCTAATTTACCGTCATTAGAGAAATCGGCAATAACAAGTCCACCCTGACGTTCGCCAGCGTTAAATACTTCTTTTACGCCTCCATAGTTGTATGTATTATTGTCACCTTGATAGATGATACCACTAAAATACCCTAAACTATTTGAATATCCCATAAGTGCGGCATCAAGTTTTCCGTCATGATTCATATCTGCAAAAGTACCAGTAGGTACTGCTCTTACCTGTACGAAACCTGAAGTTTCCATATCTACCGGGGTAAAGACAAGGTCACCTTCATTCATGTAGATTGTTCCTCCGCCGGGAGTTGGTGCACCATCACCCAACAAAATAAGATCCATTAGGCCGTCTCCATTCAAGTCTTCTACAAAAAGAGTGATATCATAACCTCCCTGAAAAGTATCATTATCAAACGGTGTCACATCCAAGAATGCAGTACCTTCTTCTATATTCTGATAGATTCGGATTTCTTTTCCGGACTCTCTAATGCTACCATCTTCATTGTCAGCATATCCGGTACAAAAGATATCCAGCCAACCGTCGTTGTCAATGTCTACAAAAGCAACGTCACCATGACTCATCGGTTTAAAATTACCATCCAAACCCTCTTCTCCGAAGGTTTCTGCTATTTTTTGTATAGTGAAAGTTCCGTCGCCACCATTGTTCTTGTAAAGTTCAACGAAGCGTCTTTTAAGGCGTTCCGGATCGTAGTTTGGATTTTCCGGGTCGTTACTCTGATCTTTGTTTTCACATCCCATGAGCAAAACGTCAACAAAGCCGTCTCTGTCATAATCGCCTATAGAGATACCTGTAAGATAATCTTCATTATGTGCTTGGTTGAGTCCGTGATTTTCTACTAATTTAAATTTGTAGCCGTTTTCCGGTCCCTGATTCTCAAGAAGCATTAAATATTCGGATTCATTGGTTAGGAAGTTGTGTTCTCCTTTTCCTCTTATAATAAGGTCCAGATTTCCGTCATTATTGAAATCAAGGAAACGGAAGAAGGACTTTGTACTTATCGGCAGATTGATAAGGTCTTCAACCGGAGTTCCCGGAGCGTCAGGATTATCCTCTGTTCCTGCTTCGTGTTTGGATTTTGCTGAAATAGTAAAATTGTCATTCCCGTCATTCTTTATTACAATGGCTGCACAAAACCATCCTCCGACATCAAACTTACCGCCTTCAACGTAATCTTTATGACTTTGTCCACCCATGATGATATCCATAAAATCATCATTGTTAAAGTCGCCTACGGCAGGGACGGTACGGTGAGTAAAAGGTAACATAGGATTATCTCCGTTACTGGACATTATTTTATCGAATGTTACTTGTGCTGATGCTCCGCAGGTCATTAATAGTGATAGAGCGACCGCACTTTTCTTTAAAGAGAAAATGTTCTTCATAATCTTTAATTTTAATTTTTGGTTAATAGTTCAAAAACTGATGCACAAATGTAGCGTAATAGTTCATTTAGACTGTCACTAAATGTATCGATAACTATAATAAATGTAGAAATTTTCGGCGTTTGAATATATTGTAGCCCGTTTTCTACATTTGTGTTATTAGGTGAGAGTTTTGTTGTATTCTGCCTTGTATTTGAAAAGTTAAATCTTCATGTAGGATATCAATAAAATGATTTTAGAGTAATGTTTCAATGGGTATGGAATATGAAATTAGCTAATATAGATATCTCTGTACGGCACGCTTTGGCAGCATGCAGAGTATGCCTTAGCTTCATGTCGCTGATGTGGAATTTTATATTGGTGATTTTTTTTGTAGTGCTGAATCGTACTGCTGACAATAGCTATATGATAGGAATTATATTCAGCATAATCTCAGAATTGTAGTTATTTCAGAAAATAAGATGACGCAAAAGGAGAGGTGAAGCAGAAGTTGGTGTGCTGAAAATATGATACAGATTTGTAATTGTGTAATATTTTGTAAATCAATGTGTTATAGTGTTTGTTTTTTCCTCTACGAGAAACGGGGCGATTCTCTACGACAATCGAGGCGTTTCTCGTAGAGGATCGAGACAATCTTCGTAGAGAAATGAAATAAAAGTCTGTAAGATTGACAATAGGTGTAAAAGATAAATAAAATAGTTTGAGTTTGTTGTAAGGAAAAAAGGAAATAGGGGTAAAGACATAAAGCAGCTTGTTCTATTATCAAAAATAAGCCTGATATAGATATCCGTTAAATACAATTTACTTTGTTTTTAAAGGCTAATATAAAACGGTAAATGAGCCACAACAGATAATTTATATCTTACTGTGGCTCATTCACCGTTTTATAACAAACTATACCTTTCTATTTAGCTTTTTCCTGCTTTGCTACTTTTGGCAAACTCTTTGGGTGTCATGCCAAATTGTTGGAAGAACATCTTACCGAAATAAGACGGAGAGTTAATTCCTACCATAAAGCAAACTTCTGCTATTTGATATTCACCTCCCTGTATCAGTTCCGCAGCCTTTTTCAGTCTGATTAGTTTGATAAACTCAATAGGGGAGAGTGAGGTTATCTGTTTTACTTTTCGATGGAGCCCTGAACGGCTCATATACAGGTTGTCAGCAAGATATTTCACATTTAGTTCCGGATTAGCAAGATCATGATTGATTATCTCAATAATTTTGTTTAGGAACTTCTCATCATTTTTACTCACTTTCATCTTCTGTACCGGGAAGAACGGTTTGTTCAGGAATGCTTTTTTTTCTTTTTCCCGGTTTTTAAGCAACATATTAATATGCTTATACAGATAGTTGAAAGCCGTAGGTTTTTCGATATATGCATCTGCACCTATCTCAAGACTTTTCATTTTACTATCCATATCCGTTTTGGCAGTAAGCAGAACAAAAGGTATCTGAGCAAGGTCTTCGTTTGATTTTACGTTCTGACACAGTTCCAGACCATCCATTTCGGGCATCATCAAATCACTCAGAATGATGTTAATGTACTTCTCGTTTAAGACTTTCAGTGCTTCAACCCCATTTGTTGCAATGTAGACATTGAAATATTTTTCCAAGCGTTCTGATAGATAGCTTCGAACCTCCGGTTCATCTTCAACTATCAGTATGCTGTTTTCTTTTATTTTCGGTTCTTCTTCTCCCAATTCTTCGTCTTCTTCAGTGTCGGAAATAACAGTTGGAGGAATATTCTGTTCGATGAAAGTTGTAGATTCATTATCCTCTTCCTGCTCCTTTTCCTCTGTATGTTGTCCGTCTGCATTGACGCTGATTGGAATAGATAAAATAAACGTGGTCAGGGAGGCAGTGGTATCAAGTATTAATTCGGCATTATTGAGTTTTGCCAGATTACTGGCAAGAGACAATCCTATTCCACTTCCGGGAATATTGGATACCTTTGTCGTACGGTAAAATGGTTCAAATATCTTTTTACTCAGATTGTCCGGAATAGGAGTACCGTCATTGATAACACGTATATGAGCGATATTATCATCTGTAGCATACAAGTCTACCTGAATTGTTTTGTTTGAGTATTTTAGTGCATTATTCATCAGATTGCTGATAATTTTAATGACTGATTCCTGATCTATGTTGGCTATCAATACATTATCAGTAATGTGAAGTGTAAGTTGTTTCTCTTTTTGCTCAAATGTGAGTTGGAACCGGTTTATGGTTTTAGTTACCAGATTGTTGAGATTGGTATTTGTGGGATTTAATATAAATTTGCGTTCATCTATTTTACGGAAATCGAGTAGCTGATTGATCAGATCGAGCAGACGTTTCACATTCTGTTCCATGATGCGCATATTTTTTCTGATAGCTGGCGGATCTATTTCCTCCTCTTCCAATATGGCCTCGAGCGGGCCATTGATTAGAATAAGAGGGGTTCGTATTTCATGTGCGATATCAGTAAAGAATTCTATTTTAGCATTATATATATCTTTTTCGCGTTGGTTGTCTGCCAGAATCTGTTTTTGGGCATACCGTTTTTTCTGTGTACGGTCATACAGATAAATAAAGGTAATAACCCCTATTAGAAAGAAGAGGATATAACAGTAGGTGGCTATTGTACTTTGCCACCAGGGGGCTTTGATAAATATTTTGATAGATGTTTCATTGTCCCCCCATTCACCCAGGCTATTGGTAGCCCTGACACGGAAAGAATAATCGCCTGGGCTAAGATTGGTATATGATACACTGCGGTTATCATTTGTGATAGTCCAGTCCTTATCGAAGTTCTCCAGTTTATAGGAATATTTATAATTACTTGATGAGGAATAACTGAGTGAAGCAAATTCAAAACCAATACTGTTCTGGTCGTGATTCAGATGGACTTCGTCTGTGTAAATGATACTGTTGGTAAGGGGAGAGCCTTTTTCGTTTACTTTTAATTCTTCGTTAAATATCAGTAACTTAGTAATATAAAGTGGAGCTGTGACGTGAGGGCGTTTAATATTGTTTGGATTTACGGCCATTAATCCGTTGATGGATCCGAAATATAATTTTCCGGACCGGGTTCTGATTCCCGATTTATAATTGAATTGATTGTTATTAATGCCATCTTTTTCGGTAAATACCTGGATTGCTTCCGTCTCGGGATTAAAACGCACCATGCCATGATTGGTACCAAACCATAGTAGGCCTTCATTATCTTCTATTATTTTGTAGGCAACGTCATCGGGTAATCCTTCGTTTTTGGAGTAAGACTTGAAACTATTTGTCTCTTTCATATATTTACATATGCCTCCACGGTCTGTTGAAAACCAAAGATTTCCTTTTCTATCTTCGGTAACGCTACTCACTGAGTTAGAACTTATGGTATTGGGATCTTCCTGCCTGTAAATATAATGCTCAACTATTTTATCTGTTGCTCTTAACTTAAACACTCCATTTCCCATCGTACAAACCCATATATTGCCTCTTGAATCTTCATATATGTCAAAAATGAAGTTGTATCCGAATTCATTGTGGCGTTCAAATTTCAGGTTATTCTTATCACTGGAGTAAACTCCCCATCCATTTCCTAACCAGATTGTTCCTTTTCTGTCCTGATATAATGCCCAGATACTTGATTCGTCAATACCCAATTGTTCGGGGCTGAGATGTTTTCGGGTTTTAGTTTTCAGATTGTGAATATCTATTCCGTTTTTGAATAGACCTACCCATATCTCGTCCTGATTCTCTATAATAGCCTGAGGAATAAACTGAGTACCTCCTGTCGGAGTGATTCTTTCAAAAGATTGCTTTTTAGGGTCAAAGACCGATATGCCGTTGTCTTCGGTACATACCCATATCTTTCCATTCTGATCTTCTTTCAGATCGCGTATAATTCTTCCGTCGATAGAATTTTTTTGTTGGCTGGGGAGATACCTGTCTATTGTCAGTGTTTGAGAAGGAATGTAATTTACTCCTCCGAATACAGTCCCGATCCATATTCCATTCTCATTATCCTGATACATAGCGTAAATTTTGTTGTCGGTCAGACTATTACCTATCATCGGATCACTACGGATTAATTCTATTTTGCCGGCATCTTCATCTATTATATAGATACCCTGTTCCGTACCTACCCATAATTCATTGTTGAATACCTTGACATCTCTGATAATTTTGTGGTGAACGTCGGCGGCATTAACTACAAAAAAAGTGTTATTGTTGTAATCGTATTTTTTTAATTCTCCCTCATGTACACCTAATATAATATAATCACCGTATTCGCAGGTACTGTATATCATGTCATTTTTGATGGATATACCATTCCTGTCTACGATATGTTGCTCGAATTTATCGGTTTTAGTATTGTAATGATACAATCCGTCTTTATTGGTGCCTACCCATATTTCACCGGATTTCAGGATTGTAATACACTGTGGGTGTTTAGAAGCCTGATTGCTTGCAATAATAAAAGGATAGTGTGACAGGCTATTGGCATCAATGTCAAATCTGAACACACCCTGATTAGGTATTATTATCCATATCCTTTGTTCTTTGTCTTCCGCTATCTGAGCTACCCAATCGGATATACCTATTCCGCTTTCTGTAGTGATGTTGAAATGTCTGAACTTTTCGGACAGGGGGTTATAGATATATATACCACGGTCTGTACCTACCCATATATTCTTGTTCTTATCTTCAAACAGGGCGGAGATGTTATTGTTACCGATACCTCTCTTTTCATCATAGCAATTGTATATTCTCACTTTCTTTCCATCAAAACGATTTAGGCCGTTTTTCGTTCCGAACCACATAAAACCTTTATCATCCTGAATGATTGTTTTAACATTGTTTTGAGACAGATTTTGAGCCGAAGTTACGTAGTAATTTTTGGCCAGCGTCTGACAATATACGTTCAGAAAGAGAATGTTGCAGATGAATAGTAATGAAATACGTATTTTATTCATTATATATGATTTAAGTTAACTCGATGTGTTAAGATATATTATATATTGATTATTAGTGTATTAGTTGGGCGTATACTGACGCGAAGCCTCAGGCATTAGTGTTTTTGAAGATAACGATTGGTAAACTTCCCTTGTAGAGGCTAATCCTAAAGGATGTTGCAAATATCGTGATTTATTTGACAGGTTGTATCTGTTTTCCGGTGAAAATTATGAATTTGCTTTGTTGGTAGTTATTTACTTTTGTAAACCCAATAATGAAATGTATAAATCAATATTACAAATGTATACAATTTAGGTGTAAATGTCCATTTTACCCCTAAAAAGGTGGGTGAGTGTACATTTCTTATAGTATATGGCGGCTTTTTGTTCTATTGGAGTTTTATTTCTTCCTACTTTTGTTCTGTGAAATTAATCTAATAATAATTTGTTTATATGAAAAATGCAACTTAGTAAGCCAACTTCTGTGAAGTCCATTTATGGATTCAGTATTTCGATATCCTTAGTTTATAATTGATAAACGTTTAATACTATAAAAGAAATGCATAACAAATTTAATCGAAAGCGATTCATAGCTTTATCGCTTTTTTGTGTGAGCTTATGTTATTTATGCCTTGTGTCGTGTAAAGACGACTATTATTATGATGAGAAAGAACCCGATTTCTTAAGAGGCAATATCTACGATTATTTGAATGAAAGTGGCGAATTCACTTATTTTGTTCGTCTGATCAATGACCTTAATTATAAGGATGTATTGCAAAAGACCGGAAGTAAAACTCTTTTCCCGGCAAAGGATGAAGCATTCAAGCGCTTTTTTGAAACAAACACGCAAGGCATTAGAGGTTACGAGATGCTTTCGATGCCGATGAAAAGAATGATCATGAACTCGAGCATGATCAATATGGCATATCTATCGGGTATGCTTTCCAACCTGACCGTGTCAGGTGAAGGGCCTGCGACAGGGCAGACTTTCCGAAAATTCAATGCAAGTACCTATCTTGACAGTATCGCATTTATTAAAGATCAAGGATTATTTGAGAACTCTTATTGGAATCGTTTCTCAGAGAAAGGAGGGATTTATCTGGTGGATGACGAAAGTTCGTCACCCTTAGTTTATTTTACACCAGAGCACATGATGGTACAGGGAGTGACCAAGGAAGATTTCTCTATATTGAATAATGGTAGAAACTATGAAGATGGAGATGTCTATGTAAATGGGGTAAAAATAATAGAGAAGGACATTATTTGTAAGAACGGGTATATACATGTTATGGAAGATGTGATACTTCCGGCAAAAAACATGTCGCAGTTGATTCGGGATAACGGTGAAACGAATCTGTTCAACCAATTACTAAACAAATTTAGTGCACCTTATTATGAAGAAAATGTTAATAAAGCGGTGCATAATTTTTATGACGGTTTTAGCAATGCCGTTCTTCCGAATGCAGATTCTATTTTTGTAAAACGTTATTTTACAGTAGAAAACCGACTGGATCCAGCAGAAAAGTGGATGGAAAGTTATGGCTTGTTGTACTATGATCCAAGTAATAATGTGTATAGTAGCGAAATGGATATGGGCGCTATGTTTGTACCCACGGACAAGGCTATGAATGAGTATATCAATAGTGATAAAGGGCGTTATTTGAAAGAGGCTTATGGAAGTTGGGAGGATATTCCGACTCCGATTCTTGCCCTGTTTCTGAAGAATCATCAAAAGAAGTCATTTATGAGTTCGTTGCCTCACGCATGGCCGAAGCTAACCGATGAATCGAGCTTTAAAATGGATATCTCTATTGACAATGTGAAAAAAACTTATCTGGGTTGTAACGGGGTAATTTACATATCCGATAAGGTGTTTCCACCGATTGATTATCAATGTGTATACGGACCTACTTTGACAAGTGACCACACGCAGATCATGAATTGGGCGATACAGGATGGAACTATGCGTTTCTTCTTATATCTGCGTTCCATCGAAAATATGTATAATCTGATTGTACCTACGGACGAGGCTTTACAAAACTACCGTGATCCGGTTGCTTGGGCAAAGGGAGTAAGCTATCGTGAAATATGGTCATTTAGATATGTACCTGCTGATAACATGGTGTTTGCCGATGTGTATAAAGCAGATGCAGCTGGAAATAAAACGGGAGCTATTTTGCGGACAGTAAAGAATCAAAATAGTATCATCAATCGTTTGAATGATATTCTTGATATGCACATCGTAGTGGGTAATAAGGATCAGAATGTAATGTCGGGTTATATTGATGACGGAAAGACGAATTATGCACTTACCAAAGGTGGCACTATGCTGAAGATCAGTGGAGAAGGGAAAAACTTACAGATACAGGGTGGCGGAGATATAGAAGTGAATGTAAAGCCTGCTTCGATTGTTATCAATGAAGTGACCGGAATGCCCAGCCGTTATGATTCTGATAACGGACGTACTTATTTTGTAGACCGTGTTTTGCAAGATCCTGTTAAATCAGTATATAACGTATTGGGTGAGCACAATGAATATAAAGCATTTTTTGACCTTTTGCAAGGGGATGACCGTGTATTCAATTATTTTAAGTCCGATAAAGACATTGTTCCGATTTTCGATATGAAGAAGACCTCCGGAAGTATAGGTTTGGGATATGTAGTGAATTCGTTCAATAATTTCCGTTATACTGTTTTTGTCCCAACCAAAGAAGCGTTGGAGAAAGCATTCAGAGAAGACCCTAACTTATTTGACTGGGATGAAATCTATGCTGAGGAAGATCATGACGAAAAGAAGAAAAAAACAATCTACCTATTGAATTTTCTCAAATATCACTTAATGGATAATCTGGCTTTTGTAGATGATAAGGCCCCTATGGTAAATATGAACTTTGAAACGGCTGCACGTAATCCGAGTGGTAAATTTCATAAGTTGACATTGAATACCCAAGGTGGCAGTTTAGAGATTAAGTGCCAGGCTACCACTTCAGACGGACAACCGTTGAAGGCTAAAGTGATAACAACTACTGAAGGAGTATACAATCTGATGGCTCGTGATTATATTGTCAATATTCCCAGTCTGTCTGGTGAGGAAACTTCAATCCTTGCTTCTTCACGTTCTGTTATTCATTTAATTGATACGGCATTAAGGTTTGAATAGTCAAAAAAACAATACTACTAAATTATGAATATTGATAATATAAAAAGCATATTGCTGGTTGTCTTTTCTTGCTTGTCAATGACTGTGGCATCACAATCTCAACAGCTGGTGATAACAGGAAATGTCTCTTCCGACCTGGAAGGGGAGATTATTGGTGCACACGTAACGGAGGTAGATGCCAACGGACGTATTGTAAATGCTACGATAACGGACTTTAGTGGAAACTTTTCACTTTCTATAAAGAGTGTGAACAACAAACTTAAGGTCAGTTTTGTGGGATACGATCCTGTCGAAGTTTCTATTAAGGATAAGCGCAGGTTTAATATAAAGATGAAGGAAAACGCAGTGCTTGATGAAGTTGTGGTAACAGCGAAAGCAATGCATTCGGACGGAACGCTGGCAATACCTAAACGGGAGGTATCGGGTGCGATGCAACATATCAGTATGCGTGATCTTGAAGATATGTCAGTAGCTTCTATTGATGACGCATTACAGGGACGTATTGCGGGATTTGATATATTGGGAAACTCCGGTGACTTGGGCTCCGGTTCGTCCATGCGTATTCGTGGTACTACTTCAATCAACTCAAAATCCGAACCATTAATCGTATTAAATGATATACCTTTCGAAAATAATGTGGATGACTCTTTTGATTATACATCGGCAGATCAGGAGCAATTTGCGAATTTGTTGAATATCAATCCGGATGACATCGAAGAGATTACTGTTTTGAAAGACGGTGCTTCTGCTGCTATCTGGGGGTCAAAGGGAGCTAATGGTGTAATTCTGATTAAAACGAAGAAGGGGGTTAAAGGTCCTACCCGGGTTCAGTATTCTTATCGTTTTTCCGGAGCCCAACAACCCCGGGGATTAAAAATGCTTAATGGAGACGACTATACAATGTTAATGAAACAGGCCTATTTTAATCCTTTTCAGGACGAGTATGCAGCAAATATTCCCGAATTTAACTACGATCCAACTTTTGCCGAATACCAGAATTTTAATAATAATACGGATTGGGTGAAAGCTATTACTCAATATGGATTCACACATGACCATTATGCAACCGTTTCCGGTGGTGGAGACAAAGCCACTTTCCGTGCATCTCTTGGATATTATTCCCAATCGGGAACTGTGATTAAGCAAAATCTGGAACGTTTCACGAATAGAATGTATCTGGAATATCAGGTTTCGGATCGTATAAAGTTTATTTCAGACTTTTCAATGACATACACTGATAATCATAAGAATTATGCTAATGATGTGGGTGATGGAGACAATAAGGAGAATTTGCTTAGTATGGCTTATCGTAAAATGCCTAACGTATCCATTTTCCAGCAAGATGCGAATGGAAATAATACAGATATCTATTATAATATACCACAATCGTCCTCTTTGGATAATTCTCAGAAGGATTTGATGAATCCGGTGGCGTTGGCAAATCTGGCATTCAATAATCAAAAGAATCTTTATATTGTACCTACTCTGCGTTTACAGTATGACATTATCAATCCGGAAAAAGCTCAATTGCGTTATAATGGATATGTATCTTTCAATATTGAGAATACGAAAGAGTCAAAGTTCCTCCCCAAAGAAGTAACGTCCAAATCATGGAATGATGAGACCGTGAATCGTGCTTATATGAAGGAGTCTGAAGGATTGTCTATTCAGAGTGAGCAGAAAATAACATGGATTCCTCGTTGGGGAGATAATCACTCTTTGTTGGTATCGGCTGTGTGGCAGATGAATTCCGGAAACTCACAGTATCAGGAATTTGAGAAATACGGATTACCTTCTAACTCTATAACAGATGCAACTTCCGTAGGTTTTGACAAAGCTTTTAATAGTGGAGCCGGACAATGGCGTTCGTTAGCAATAATGGGTAGAGCGCACTATACGTTTATGAACCGTTATACAATTGATGCAACGTTCCGTCGGGATGGTAGCACAAAGTTTGGTTCTAATAATCGCTGGGGAGATTTTCCAGCCGTATCGTTGAAATGGAACATGGCCGACGAATCATTTATGAAACCTCTGAGAGCTGTTATTGACGAATTAGGTATTCGTGGTGGTTGGGGTATTACCGGTAATCAGCCGGATAAAGAGTACCTGCACTTCAGTCGTTATAATAGTAGCTGGGGAGGTGGGAACAACAACTATATAAATATACCTACAGTGAAGCCGTCATCTATTGAATTGTCGGACCTTAAATGGGAAAAGGTAACCTCTTATAATCTGGGAATTGACTTGCACCTGTTTAATTCTAAGTTGGTATTCGATGGAAACATTTATAAGCGTAAGACGGAAGACCTGTTATTTAAGGATCTGGGTATACCAAGTTCTTCCGGATTCGGTTCACTGTCTTATGTCAATATCGGTGTGATGGACAACACGGGTTGGGAGTTGAGTATCTATACCAATAATCTGATTAAAACCAGAGATTGGAAGGTGGATTTTAATGTTAACTTCTCTAATAACAAAAATAAGATTGTAGAATTGTCACCGGCTGTGCTGAATGCATACAATAAAGATTTCAACTACGATAATGGTTCTTATTTGACACGTTTACAAGAAGGAAACTCGTTTGGTTCCATCTATGGATTCCGCTATAAAGGAGTTTATCAGTATGACAAGTATGAAGAGGGACGTGGCGGAACTGCTCCTGTGGTGAAAGATGCCAATGGAAATGTGGTAAAAGATGCGAATGGAAAACCACTTCCTATGTATTTTGACTATTTCAACTTAGGTAATAAGAGATACCAGTTCCGTGGCGGCGATGCTATTTATGAAGATATAAATCATGATGGAACCATTGATGAATTGGATATTGTTTATTTAGGAAACTCTAATCCGAAGTTAACCGGAGGTTTCGGTACGAATATCACCTTTAAGAATTTCTCTATCAGCGCATTTTTCAATTTCCGTTACGGAAACAAAATCGTGAACTATGCACGTATGGATGCGGAAAATATGCATTCTAATAATAACCAGTCCATTGCTGTAAACTGGCGCTGGCGTAAAGATGGTGATGTGACAGAAATGCCTCGTGCATTGTATAACTACGGTTATAACTACTTGGGAAGTGACCGTTTTGTAGAGGATGGTTCTTTCCTTCGATTTAAAACGTTGACCTTTAAGTATAATTTCAGTCCGAAATCATTAAGGCGCGTATTCCTCAACCAATTGTCTTTCTATCTGACTTTGAACAATTTGGTGACATTTACTAAATATACGGGTGTAGATCCGGAGGTAGGTATTGAGAGTTTTGGTCTTTGTGCGGACAGGAGCAAAACGCCTCGTTCTCAATATTTCACTTTTGGCGTTACTGTCGGATTTTAATAACAGGAGTTCAATTTAATGATTTGACCAAATTATAGACAAAAATGAAAACAAAGAAATATATATTGCGTATAGTTATGATGGCTTTATTGGGAGGAACATTTGCATCCTGTGAAAGCTGGTTTGATATACGTCCCAAGTCGGAGACTGTTTTTGAAGATTTCTGGAAAGATGAAAACGATGTGCTTAGCATGGTGGGTTCATGTTATCGTGGAATGAATGAAACCGGATTTATAGAGCGTGCCATCGTTTGGGGTGAATTGCGTTCGGACAACGTAAAAGCCGGAACAGGTAAATCTGATCCGATCAGGGATATTCTGAATATTAATTTGAATTCCTCCAATTCATACACTTATTGGGGAGAATATTATAGTGTAATTAATTTTTGTAACACAGTGATTAAGTTTGCTCCGGAGGTACAGGCGAAAGATCCGAACTTTAAACGTGAGAATCTGGATGTTTATATTGCTGAAGCAAAAGGAGTGCGGGCATTATGCTATTTTATGCTGTTACGTACTTTCAGAGATATTCCGTTGATCACTGAACCGTATGCGGATGACAGTTTACCTTTTGAAGTGGAACAGGAGAATCCTGATAATTTATTGAATTTCCTGATCGATGATTTGAAGAGTGTAGAGAATCAGGCTGCGGACGAGAAGACGTGGAGTAATCTGCTTTATACAAAAGGACGTATAACAAAGAATGCCATACGTGCCCTTATAGCCGATATGTATCTTTGGAAGAACGATTATAATAACTGCATTATTTATTGTGATAAGGTGTTGGCCAATCTCGGACAGCTTCAGTTGGAAAGCTCACGGGTGTATAATGAATCTGTTTACTATTTGGGAAATTCAAAAGAGAGCATTTTTGAGTTACAGTTCAGTCTGAAGAATTATCCAAATTATGCGATGAATGAAATGTATGGAATGTTTGGAGGGCGTGCGGGACAGGATATGCATAAATTGTCGCCATACAACTTTGAATCAATGAGTCCTTCGCTTTTTGAACCCACTGACTTGAGAGGGAAAGATGCTTTTTTTAGTACCGCAGGCTCTTCTTTTATAGCCAAGTATATGGCTTTGAGGGTAGAAACTTCTTCGAGTACAGTCAGAGAAGGTGACTATGTCTTCAATGCGGAGGCTCCTAACTGGATATTTTATCGTTTGGCGGATATTTATTTGATGAAAGCGGAAGCTTTGGTAGAGATAGGAACCGATCTGCAGGGAGCTCTCGATTTGGTCTCTAAGACATTCGATCGTGCCAATCCGGATTTGGGAAGTGGTTCATTGTCGAATTCTAACAATTACACGCAGAGTGCCATGAGAAACTTGGTTTTTGATGAGCGCCAAAGAGAATTCCTGTTTGAGGGTAAACGTTATTTTGATTTATTGCGTAGAATCCGTAGGGAAGGTGGGAAGCCTGCCAATGTGGTGAATACTTATCTGCTTAAGAAATATAGTAAACTGGATAATACGACTACTAA
This sequence comes from Bacteroides mucinivorans, assembly GCF_034654355.2. Taxonomy (NCBI): domain Bacteria; kingdom Pseudomonadati; phylum Bacteroidota; class Bacteroidia; order Bacteroidales; family Bacteroidaceae; genus Bacteroides; species Bacteroides mucinivorans. The sequence goes on from NZ_CP178179.1 coordinate 1,383,745, forward strand.
GAGTAAACTGAGTGAATTAGATGCTTTGTATATGCCGATTAATGTGGATGAGCTGAGAGCAAACACTGCATTAAAACAAAATCCGTTTTATGTAACATCATCAAATATCGAATAAAAATCAAGCGTTATGAAGAAAATAAAATATTCAATATCGGTTCTTATTCTCTTGCTATTTGCAACTATATTGGTGCCCTCTTGTGTGGACGACAATGTAGAAGGGGATGCATTCTATACGTTTACGGGAGAAACTGTTGCTTCCTATTGTAGCAACCGAACTAATTTTACCGTTTTCAATCAGCTTATTAATGATTCCGGAACCTCTTCTTTATTGTCCAGTTACGGACATTTCACTTGTTTCATGCCTACGGATTCTGCTTTTCAGGAATATTTCAAGGCAAAAGAAATTACCTATAATGATTTGACGAAAGAAGATAAGTTGCAGATTGTTTATAATCACGTTATCAAGAGTGAATTAACCAATTATGCGACGGAATCATTTCAGGAGGGTTCACTTCCGGAACCCAGTATGAGCGATCGTTTTATCAATATATCGTTTTCGGGATTTACGGAGGGGAATCAGACAATTCTGGTTAATCAGGAAGTGCCTATTTTGCGGAAAGATATCGAAGTGCACAATGGAATTATTCATGTGATAGGAGATATTGTGGATCCGTCTAATGCCTATTTGACTGGGCTTATGCAGGATAAGGACTATTTCAGTCTGTTCTCTCAGGCTCTTGAAAAGACTGGGATGTGTGATTCGATCATGAAAGTATACGATTTCACTTATGAAAAGCCGGCGGCGGATTTGGTGCTTGGCGGAACTATATTTAAGTATCCGGAAATGAAAAAATATGGGTATACCATATTCGCTGAAACGAATGAGGCTTTCAAAAAGGCAGGCATAGAAACTGTAGAAGAAATGGCTGAGTATGCTACCCGTTATTATGGGAATGAGGATGCCAATGATTATACAAGTAGAAAAAATGCTTTGAATAAATTTGTATCCTATCATATGCTGGAAAGACAGATGTCTACAAATGATTTTCTGTATTCAGGGGCAGCAACGGCTCCGGGTGCTGAAAATGAGAGATTTGAATATTATGAGACGATGCTTCAATACCGGATGATTGAAATAAAATCGGGGAATAGGCTGAACACACAAAAGGATGGCACTCATGTTAGTATCAGTGATTTTCAGAGCAATCTGAATGGATTGAACGGATATGTTCATGCGTTGAATGAGATTCTGGTGTACGATAAAGACATTATGGAGAATGATGTGTTGAATAAACGTATTCGTTTTGACTGTTATTCCATTCCTCCTCAGTTGACAAATAATAACATACGTTGGAAGATGATAGATAATTCTCATACCTTCACGGCTGATTATTGCGGGGATTATTTTCATTTCACCAATGATACCAAACTAAAACTTTGGGCAAGTGAAGACTGGACCAATTATCAGGCGGACGAAATGGTTATGTCCGGGTGGTACGACTTCACGTTAAGGATGCATCCGGTTCCTCCCGGAACTTACGAAATCAGATTGGGATATCGTGCAGAGACATGGCGCGGAGTAGCACAATTATTTATTGATGATGAAATTGTGGGTATTCCGGTCGACTTGAGAATTGTTGGTACCGATCCTCGTGTAGGTTGGGTAGATGATGACAAAACAACTGATGAAGGAGTAGAAAATGATAAGATGATGCGAAACCGCGGCTATATGAAAGCACCGAATTCTATTTATAGTTTGAATGGCCACAAGACATTGCGTCAGGATAATATGAGTCTTCGTATTATTATCGGTACGTTTACTTTCCAGGATTATGCTCCGCACTATTTCAGAGCGAAGAATGTGGAAGCTGACAATCTTGAATTCCATTTCGATTATCTGGAATACGTACCGGTGAGCTATATTGATAAAGAAGGGAAAGATTGATACTAAAAGAGGAATAAATAAAAAAATATACTTTTATGAAGAATACCATAAAAACAGCGTTTCTACTTGCTGTGCTCTTTGTCTCTTTCATGATGTATTCGTGCAAGGATGAATGGAACGAACATTATGACCGGAATCAAACGCTGCCGGATCAAAACCTTTATGAATTAATAAAAGAAAGCAGTTCATTATCGAAGTTTGCCAAGCTCATCAAAGTGGCAGGATATGATACGTTGCTCGTTTCAACTCAGACGTTTACCGTTTGGGCGCCCAGCGATGAGGCGATTGCAGCAGTGGATGAATCGGATCTGGAACAGGTACGTCTGTTGGTTAGCAATCATATTGCACGTTTCAATCACTCTACTTCGGAACCGGATTCTAAAGTGATACGTATGATAAACGGTAAGGTGTATTATTACTCTCATCAGGATGGTTTGACTTTTGGGGGAAGTAGCTTGATATCGAAAGACCGGCTTGCCAAAAATGGTATCTTGCATACAGTAGACAAGCAAATTGTATATGCTCATAATCTCTCTGAATACATTACGGCTCAAAGTAATACGACTAAAATAGCCTCGTTTATTTCGAGATATCTCAAGGAGATACAGGAAGAACAGGGGTATGATACGATCACGACTTGGTATAATCCTTTGCTGGAGGATAAACTGTATGGTTTAGGTAATATTTCTGCCGAAGATTCTGTCTTTACGATGATTATTCCGACGGATGCTGCCTGGGATGCTGCTTATGAACGGATCTCTCCTTATTTTAATGTTTATAACGCAGATGCTGATTTGGCAGATTCAATTAAGAGAGTACAAACTTCACTTGCCATTATCAATGATTTGATTTACAGAGAAAGAATCAATGATCCGGCGGAGTATACGACATTGACATCAACATCGGGAAGTATCATTACAGATGTTAACAATCTTTTCAAAGGAACCAGCCGGGTGAATGCTTCTAACGGTGTGATTTATTTGGCAGATGAAATCAGGTATGATAATACTGAAACATGGAATAAGCCCATATCGGTGGAATGTGAAGAACAGGAAGGACGTGTAACGGGAATTTATACCAGTATCTATACTCGTACGGTAGGGACGAATAGTGGGATAGGAGAAATTAGCGGTAACCGTTATATTGAGGTACAACCGACTAATACTTCTGCACAGCCTTCTGTTACATTTGATATTCCGGACGTACTTTCCGGTAAGTATGATATCTATGCCGATTTTATACCGGCTGTTATTGACGGAGAGTCTTTTGCCAATGACAGTACCAAGCTTTCTTTCCGCATTACGTATATGAATGCTCAGGGTAAATCGACATTCAAAACGATTAAATCTGATGAATTTGTGACCAGTGGAACCCAAAAAACAAGGATTAAGGTAGCCAGTGAATTTGAATTCCCAGTCTCGAATTATTATGATCGTTTGTGGATGCTTGATGAAGAAAGCAGTTTGCTTCCGAAAGATGTGACGACGAATTTCAGAATAGATACAAATGTGTCAAAAACTGAACTCAGTGCTAATATTTTCACTCGAAAATTCCGTGTTGACAGGATTATTTTTGAACCCATTCGTAATAAATAGGAGCAGTGATCAATGAAAAAGATATATTTAAATATGAGATTTATGCTTAAACCGATAGGTCTATGCTTGCTTATGACAATAGGTGGCGGTGCTGTGATGGCTCAGGAAACTGACTCCACAGCGGTTGCCCAGGTAAAGGTTGAACAATATAAACATATTGTGAGAGGACAGGTGGTAAGTTCATCTACGAAACAGAATTTTGCCGGAGCCAGAATCAGTGTGGTAGATACGAGAATCACGACAATGACCTCCGATGACGGAATGTTTGAACTCAAAGTGCCTCATACGAATGTGACATTGGCTGTTGATGCTCCCGGCTATCTGCCTCAGATCATTTCAGTGAAAGGACGTAGTAACGTTAATATACAGTTGTTGGAAGACACAGAGGCAAGCAGTTTTTATGATAAAACGGTTTTATCGGCCAATAAGGCGAGCGTGGTAACAAAGGTTACACCGTCGATTGCAAGTATTGATCAGGATTTTTCAACTCGTCTGAGTGGAGAATTGCGTTCTGTATCACATTCCGGAGCAACGGGAAATGGGGCGGCTGTTTTTATTCGTGGATTGAATTCTCTGAATATGAAGGCTCAGCCTTTATATATCGTTGATGGGGCGATATGGCAGATGCAGGAAGGAATGGCTTCCATTCATGCTGGATTCTTTAATAATCCGCTTGCATTGATTGATCCCAACGATGTGGAAGATATTACAGTGTTGAAAGACGGAACGTCTATCTATGGCAGTAAAGGTGGTAACGGTGTAGTGATCATTAATACAAAGCGTAGTAAGAGTATGGCTACTGATATCTCCGCCTTTATGTCTTTGGGGTATCAGTCTCCTTACAAGACGATTCCCGTGATGGGAGCGGCAGATTACCGGTTGTATGCATCCGATGTATTAAGCGATGTGTATGATAACAGTTCGCTGGTTAATAATTTGCATTTTCTGGATGATGATCAAACGAAGTCTTACTATAAAGCGAGCCATAATAACACGGATTGGCTGAAGCTGATAAACAAGGGAGCAATGAGCCAGAACTATGGTATCAGTGTGAAAGGTGGAGATGCAATTGCATTGTATGCTTTCTCTGTAGGATATAATAAGAGTGAAGGGAATATTGAAAATACAGATTTTAACCGTTTGAACGTACGTTTTAATTCGGATATTCATCTGACTGATAAATTGAAGTTCCTTTTTGACATTGCTTTCGCACAGTCTGAAAATAACATGCGTAACGATGGTATTGATGAGATTGCTTCACCGTCTTACCTGTCACTGATCAAGTCGCCGGTGTATAGTCCTTATCAATATAACCGCGATGGTTCACAAAGCACAAAATTGAGTAATGTAGATGAGTTGGGTGTTGGTAACCCGATCTCTTTGGTCGATTTGAGTGTAGGGCTTTCTAAGAAGTATCGTTTTAATATCAACGCTCTTCCGTCTTATTCTTTTACGGATAAACTGAAGGTAGGATTGATGTTCAGTTATACGTGGGATAAACTGAACGAAGAGTATTTCAAGCCGTCGGAAGGTTTGGCTGAGCAGCCATTGGTGAATGAGAACGGAGAAATATATGCCTACTCGCGCAATATGGTTAAAAACTCCATGGCAAAGCAGACTTCGATTCATTGGAACGCCTTTGTTGATTGGTCTCCGATACGTAACAGTGTTCATAATTTAGATTTGACCGGTGGGTATCGCTTTTTCTCTGATAATTTGGAGTCAAACTACGGTGAAGGGCATAATACCAGTTCAGATCGTATGAACAGCTTGTCGAATACAACTTCCAGCTTGCGTAGTACTTCTGGTACAACAGAGAATTGGCGATCTATGTCTTGGTACTTTAATGCGGATTATAAATATCAGAACCGTTATTTGCTAAATGTAGTTGCTGCTATGGATGCTTCTTCACGTTTTGGTAAAGAAGCCGAAGGTGCCCTCAAAATGGGTGGGCTTGCATGGGGGATTTTCCCTTCTGTGTCTGCCGGATGGATTGTTTCGTCCGAAGAGTTTATGAAAGACATCCGTTTTCTGGATTTCTTGAAGCTGGATGTTAGCTATGGACTTTCCGGGAATGATGACCTGCAGAATTATGCAACTCGTTCGTACTTCAACTCTATAAACTTTATGGGAAGTGCCAACGGCCTTATTCTTGCTAATTACAAGAATGACAAACTGAAATGGGAAACCACGGGAAAAGCAAAATTCGGTGTGGATCTCAGCATGTTCAATAACCGTTGGTCAGTTAGAGCAGACTTTTTCACCTCTACTACCAAAGACTTGCTGATACGTAAGCAGCTTCCTGAAACATCGAGCCTTGAGTATTCATTGACTAACGATGGTAAGTTGAAGAATAAAGGATTTGAGATTATGACGAATGTGCGTTTGCTTAATTTGCGTAATTGGCAACTTGACTTCGGTGCGATGTTGGGACATTATAAGAATAAAATAGTTTCACTGGCAGGTGGTTCATACACCACAGATTTTCAGGGAGCCCGGATTCTTACTGCCGAGAATAGTCCTGCGGGAGTATTCTACGGATACAAGACTAAAGGTGTTTTCAGTACCAGTGAAGAAGCAGCTGCAGCAGGATTAAGTCTTCGTTCCGAATCGGGAGAGCTTATTCCGTTTAGTGCCGGTGATATGCGTTTTGAGGAGGTAGTGGAAGATCATATCATCAATGAGAAAGATCTGCAGGTGATTGGTGATCCTAATCCGGACTTATACGGAAACTTTAATTTCAATCTGCGGTATAAGAATCTGACTCTTGAAACGCTGTTTACCTACTCTTATGGCAATGACGCTTATAACGGACTTCGGGCTAATTTGGAGTCGGGTAGTAATATCTATAATCAGGCAACAAGTATGCAAAACCGTTGGGTAGCCAATGGGCAGAAGACCGATATCCCTCGTGCTGTATACAAGGACCCTATGGGGAACTCACGTTTCTCGGATCGTTGGATTGAGGATGCCTCTTTCTTGAAATTCAAGACCTTGTCTGTATCTTACAAAGTACCACTGAATTTGTCTTATCTTCAGGAAATTACAGTGTGGGGAACCGTCAACAACCTGTTTACTCTCACAAAATATAAAGGTGCGGATCCTGAATTCTCTTATGGTAATTCGGTATTGTATCAAGGTATAGATGCAGGTCTTACACCCCAATCCCGCTCTTTCCTGATAGGAGTTAGAGTTAATTTATAATAACCTTTAGTCTGTAAAAAAACATAAGAGATATGAAAACTAAAATCAAACATACAGGAGCATTACTCACTTTGATCACAGTATTATTCTTTTTAGGGAGTTGTGAGGATATGTTGAATACGGATTCTTCAAGGGTTGCCTTTGAAGATGATAATCAGCTCAAGTCGCCCAACGATTCAATTTATTCTGTGATAGGTATACTCTCACAGCTTCAAAAGGTGGGAGAGCCCTATGTGTTACTTGGTGAGTTGCGTGGTGATTTGATGACTGTGTCTGATAATGCGTCTTTTTCTTTGAAAGAGATTAATAACTTCGATATTACTTCAGAGAATACCTATTTGAATAAGCGGAATTATTATACGATCATCAATAATTGCAACTATGCGATTGCCCGGATGGATACTGCAATCACCATTCGTAATGAGAAAGTGATGTTACCTGAGTTTGCAGCGATAAAAGCGATACGGGCATGGACCTATTTTCAGTTGGCTCAGATTTATGGAAAGGTAAGTTACATTACTGAGCCTATTTTAGATTATGATACGGCTTTAAAAGAATATCCGGTGATCGGGATGGACGATCTGGCATCAAAGTTGATTACCGATTTGCTTCCTTATATTGATGTACGTAGTCTGAATTATGGCTCTATTGACGGTCTGTACTCGCCGTTGTTCTTTATTCCCATTCCGATGTTGCTGGGAGATTTATATCTCTATCAGAATCAGTATAATGAAGCGGCTGGTATGTATTATAAATTGATGGTCGATAAAAACTATTCTATCTCATCAGGCTATATTAGTTATTGGAATTCTCAGGCTCGAGACGGTGCTACCGGTGAACATATCAATTCTTATATTGATGAAGTGATTACTAAAATAGCGTATAGTTCTGTACCGAAAGACTATCACACTGATTTGGTTAACATGTCTTTCAATAATGTAACAAGTCTGCTGCCCACACAAAACTTTATTGACGAAATGTCATTGAAAACACACTTCTTTGCTACCCGTTTGGACGGAACGATTACGGCTTACTTTACAGGCGATTTGCGTGGAAACATAAAAATTCCGTCTACCAATGAAGAATTGGGAGATACGTTTGAATCGGCGAATATTGCAGGTGTGGGGCCGAAGATACTTATTAAAAAGTTTGTGAATGGTGCACAAGAGGAATTTACAATACCTGTTGAGGATAACAATGGATTGCTGGAGAATGCATATATTCTGAGATCGATTCCTCTTTATCGTCATCCTCATCTTTATTTACGCTTTGCTGAAGCTGTAAACCGTGCCGGAAAACCTACATTTGCCTTTGCAGTGTTGAAATATGGGTTGACGGAAGAAACAATTGCCAATCCGGAAAGGGTAAATCCTGCCGAATTGGCTGGTGGAGAATCGTATCTTGATTTCTCGTTTACGTCTTATAATGTAGGTACGGCTTGCCGTGGGCGCGGGATGGGTATTTCGAAAGATATGTCTGACTTTGTAATTCCTGATTTCTCACAGAACCCTCCTGCTGTAGCGTTACAGGATTCTGTCGATTGGGTTGAGCAAAAAATCCTTGAAGAGATGGCTGCGGAAACGGCCTATGAAGGTAACCGTTTCTTTGACTTACTACGTATATCGCATCATAGAGCAGATCATCCGGCATTTATGGCTGAAAAGGTTGCTGTAAAATATGGGAATCCGGAAGCTATGAAAAGTAAACTGATGGATATAAATGCATGGTTTTTGAAATAGAAAACGAAGGAAGATGAGATGACCGCTGGATTTTATTTATAGATAATAAAATCCAGCGGTCATTTTTATATTTGATAAGTTAGAATTTCAATTAGTACAAAGTGGATGGGGACTTATTTGTTACCGGGGAATAGTCCGAATGCTTTTCGTTTATGTTCCATAATCCTTTTCATTCGTTCTTTTTGAGTGGTTTTCTTTTGGGCTGTTTTTTGGGCTCTATTCAGATAAATAGGAAATCCTAAACCGATACTTACAGTAAAGTCACGTCCGATAGTGCTGCTTTTATAGGTTTGTTTTTCTGGTAGTTTGTCATAAAGATTACTTTTTGTATAAGTTACGTGGACATTTTCCAAAGGTTGTACATAAGCCATATCAAGGAATAAATAGCATCTTTTGCTAAGCTTGTAATTAGTACTGATTCCTAAAGTTGCCATAAATATATTTACGTAGTTATCGTATTTGTCCGGGAGATATGTGTTTATGCTGTATAATTCATTGTTACCTTTACCTTTTAGTTCAATATCTATTGTCTGGCAGGTATGGTTGTTTATGCCAATACCCAATCTTGGGTAGAAAGCCCATCTTTTGTTTTCAATCCGATAAGCAACCCCTGTGCTCATATTGAAAGTTGTTTTATTGAGTTCTGAATTTATATAGGGAATATTGTTCTTAATATAATAATTCGCTTCAAGGGGCTGACATATTTCCTGGTAACAGTTTCTTATCTGTTCTCCTATCATTTTTAGTTCCAGGTTGATATACCATCCCCATCTTTGGGAAGGAAAATGTAGTATACGCATATCTAATGCCGGAACTACTTTTCTACGATCGGTAAGTGTAGTCATCATGTTTCTTTCTGTACGGTGACTCAGATCGAAATTGGCTCCGCCGGATAAGTCTATCTGAATTATTCTATTTATTTCTTTCAAGCTGCTTTGTGCTTGTGTGGTTACACAAAACACCGATAGCAATAGTAGTAGATAAATTCTATTCATAAGTTGTGTTTTTTTTAGTACAATGTAACAGGGGTGATCTTACGTTCTATCTTGTCTCCGTTTGCCGTTGTCAGAACTACGCGAAAGCTATGCGTTCCTGCTTGTGGTGTTACCAATAGTGCTTTGAAAATCTGATTGACGGGAGTTACATACTGAATGGTATCTCCTTGGTTGGTATAATCTTTGATCTGATATTTAGTGAGTCGGGCCGGATAATCCTGAAAGCAGGAAGTCACGTCTGCATCTTTTTGAAAATCATTGTTGAACGGTTCTTCTGTATAGATATTGATTTTCACAATACCGTCTTCCAGTTTATAATTGCTGTCATATATTTCTTTATCAGGCTGTGTTCCTGCGTCCGAAGTCAATCGTATCTCCAGTATATAGGCCTCTTTCTTTATTTTTTGTTCTGTTGGGACTTGCGGGGTATCTCCTGCATTATCCCAGGAATATACTTCTATTCCTGTCAAAACACAGGGAATTTGTTTAGATTCGATGTCATAGTCATCGCAGGTCATGGCTGTTACGGCCAAGAATACACAAAGTATCAGTAGTTGCAGGGAGTGTTTTTTCATAAGTCTTTATTTCTTGAAGGTGATTACAAATAGGATTCAATCTACTCTATAAATGTAATAAAAAGCAGAATACTGCTTATACTATTGTCTTTTTATTTTGTCATTTCAAAATTCTTTCCGTTCTTTGTCCTCGTAATTACAAAGAACTACTTATGAAAGGGATTATTCTTGCCGGTGGAAGTGCTACGCGCCTCTATCCATTGTCTAAAGCCATATCGAAACAAATCATGCCGGTATATGACAAACCGATGATTTATTATCCACTCTCTACATTGATGCTGGCGGGTATTCGTGAAGTATTGATAATTTCTACTCCCCGTGATCTACCTATGTTTCGTGATCTTTTAGGAACGGGTGAAGAGCTGGGTATGTCTTTTCAGTATAAGGTACAGGAACAACCTAATGGGTTGGCACAGGCATTTGTACTGGGCGCCGATTTTCTGAATGGAGAACCGGGATGTTTGATACTTGGAGATAACATGTTCTATGGACAAGGATTCTCGGCTATGCTTCGTCGGGCGGCTATGATAGAGAAGGGGGCTTGTGTCTTTGGCTATTATGTGAAAGATCCCCGTGCGTATGGAGTAGTTGAGTTTGATGAGTCAGGAAAGGTCATTTCTCTTGAAGAGAAACCGGTTATCCCTAAAAGTAATTATGCTGTTCCCGGTCTTTATTTTTACGATGCTACTGTTACTGAAAAGGCTGCATCGCTTCAACCTTCTGCCCGGGGTGAATATGAAATTACTGATCTGAATAAGCTTTATCTCGATGAAGGTACGTTGCAGGTTGAGCTTTTTGGTCGTGGTTTTGCCTGGTTGGATACAGGAAACTGTGATAGTTTGCTTGAAGCCGCTAATTTTGTAGCTACTATTCAGAACCGACAGGGATTTTATGTCAGTTGTATTGAAGAGATAGCTTGGCGTAACGGTTGGATCACAACAGCGCAACTTCGTGTACTGGGCGAAAAACTACAAAAGACAGAGTATGGTAAATATCTTTTGGAACTGGCTGAACAATAAAATCAACATAACAGAAATAATATGAAAACTTATCTTGTAACCGGTGCTGCCGGATTTATTGGCGCTAATTATCTGAAGTACATTCTGGCCAAACATGATGATATTCGTGTAGTGGTGCTCGATGCACTGACTTATGCCGGAAACCTTGGCACCATTGCAAAAGACATTGACAATGAACGTTGCTTTTTTGTGAAAGGAGATATCTGCGATCGTGATTTGGCTGATCGGCTTTTTGCTGAATATAAGTTCGACTATGTTGTGAACTTCGCGGCTGAAAGTCACGTTGACCGTAGTATTGAGAACCCTCAGTTATTCCTTATTACTAATATTTTGGGTACACAGAACCTGCTTGACGCTGCCCGTCGTGCCTGGGTGACAGGAAAAGATGAGAACGGATATCCAACCTGGCGTAAGGGGGTGCGTTATCACCAGGTATCTACTGACGAGGTGTATGGCTCGTTAGGGGCTGAAGGGTATTTTCATGAAACAACTCCGCTCTGCCCGCATAGTCCGTACAGTGCTTCAAAAACAAGTGCGGATATGGTGGTAATGGCTTACCATGATACGTATAAAATGCCGGTTACTATCACTCGTTGCTCTAATAACTATGGTCCGTATCATTTCCCGGAAAAACTGATTCCATTGATTATCAAGAATATTATTGAAGGAAAGAAACTTCCTGTATATGGTGACGGTAGTAATGTACGCGATTGGCTGTACGTGGAAGACCATTGTAAAGCTATTGATCTGGTAGTGCGCCAGGGAGTAGAAGGCGAAGTGTACAATGTGGGTGGACATAACGAAAAGACCAACCTCGAAATTGTTAAATTGACCATTGCTACTATACATCGTTTGATGACTGAGCATCCGGAATATCGTAAGGTACTGAAAAAGCAGGAAAAGAATGCTAATGGTGAAATAACTATCGATTGGATGAACGAGAGTTTGATTACTTTCGTGAAAGATCGTTTGGGACATGACCAACGTTATGCTATTGACCCAACAAAGATTACCGATGCGTTAGGCTGGTATCCTGAAACAAAGTTTGAAGTGGGCATTGTGAAAACCATTGAGTGGTATCTGAATAATCAGGAATGGGTGGAAGAAGTAACCAGTGGCGATTATCAGAAATACTACGAAAGGATGTATAAATAGTGATTAATGATTAGTGATAAGTGATTAGTGGCTGCGCTATTATGCCGCATGGTACTAATCACTAATTACTAATTACTAATGACAGTGATAGAAGTATCCCCATAAGCAGCATATTGCGCGAAGTTTCGCCCAGTATGCTGTTTAGCTTTTTACCACTATGTATCTTTACCATTTTGCGCCAGGTGGCGATGTGTAGTGTAAGATAAATAACTGCTGTTATGATGGCTGGAATGAGTGTTTCCGACAATAGCCACAGGCTCAATATTGCGGCAATAATTCCCAATATCAGATATAGATATCTGCCGAAGGGTTCTCCGAAACGGACTACTACCGTTCGCTTTCCGCTTTGTGCATCCGCTTCCCTGTCACGGTAGTTGTTTACTACTAATAGAGTATCTACGATCAATCCGCAAATGAATGAAGCTATTGTTACATTCGAAGTCCATGTGAGTGCTTGTACGTAGTAGGTACCACCTACCGGAACGAATCCGAAAAACAGGATTACCAGTGCATCTCCCCAGCCGTTGTACGAAAGGGGATAAGGTCCTGTGGTATAGAAGAAGGCGAACATTACGCATAATATCCCCACGAGTATCAACTGCCAACCTGCATAAAACAGCAGTATGCATCCGATAAGACATGCTATGACTATGGTGAATAATATTCCCCGTTTCATAGCACTGGGAGAAATCCAGCCTTGTGCGCAAGCCCGTTCCGGTCCCAAGCGATCTTCCCGGTCTGTACCTTTCAGAAAGTCGAATAAATCATTGATAAAATTAGCTGCAATCTGCATCAGTCCGGCGAAAAGAAAACATACCAGTGCAGGCAGCCAGTGAAACTGTCCGTCGGCATAAGCCAGAGCAGTACCTACAAGTACAGGTGTAGCTGCCCCTGCCAGTGTTTTAGGGCGTGCAGCAAGTATCCATGCACGCAACGAATTTTGTTTTATCTCTTCCATACTGCAAAGATACTTCAAAAATCCGTATCTTTGCTTCTCGAAAAATAATTTGCAGCCCGTCTTCGTGGTATCTTTTGGGTAACAAATTAGAAAATTGCTCATTCACTTATTATTTTGACATATGAAGAAGTTAATATACTTCCTGTTTTTACTTTCTTTTCTCTTTTCTTCTTGTAAATCGAAGAAAAATCTGGTAGTATCTCCGTCCTATCCTATACTGAATGTGGATTCTCTTTATTCTGATACTTCCACTCTGTCTTCTACGCTTTTTGCTCCGGATTATTCGACACTAAAGAAACCGGAACGTAACAAAAAGCATCAGAAGCAATCTAAATCTGTTGTGGCTCGTCCTTCTGTTCCGGCAGGAACGGCTCCCGGTACATTAATTACGCATTCTGCAGTAAGTACGTCCTCCGCTTATAAAGGAGTGGACCGAGTGGTGAAGTATGACTTTACTCATCGGGATGTGCCCGAAGCTTTTGATGGTTTCCGTATTGCTTTTATCTCCGATCTTCATTATAAGAGTCTTTTTAAAGAAAAGGAACTGGCTGGTCTCGTTCGCTTGTTGATAGCTGAACGGACGGATGTACTGCTGATGGGAGGGGACTATCAGGAAGGCTGTGAATATGTACCCGAATTGTTTGCTGCTTTGTCTCAGGTGAAAACTCCGATGGGAACGTATGGCGTGATGGGTAACAATGATTACGAGCGTTGCCATGATGACATTGTTCGTGAAATGCAACGCTATGGTATGCGTGTTCTTGAACATCGGGTGGACACACTAAAACGCGAAGGACAACAGATACTTATTGCCGGTGTGCGCAACCCTTTTGATTTGAAACAGAATGCTAAATCGCCTACGCTTGATCTTTCTCCTGAGGACTTTGTCATTTTGCTTGTTCATACTCCTGATTACGTCGAAGATGTTTCTGTTGCAAATACTGATCTTGCTCTTGCCGGGCATACTCATGGTGGGCAAGTGCGTATCTTTGGTTATGCCCCTATTATCCCCTCTCACTATGGAAGCCGCTTTCTTACAGGATTAAAGTATAATACGGCTAATATACCAATGATTGTTACCAATGGCCTGGGTACTTCTAACAGGAATATACGTATTGGTGCTCCGACAGAAGTGGTGGTTATTACGTTACATCAACAGAAGCAGTAGTACGGCTCATACTTCCTTTCGTATCGTTTATTGTATTGGAATGCATGGGAGGGCGTAGTTTAACGATGTACGAGATGTGCATGTCATGCAGTACGAGATGCACATCTCGTACTGTTCCACATGTACATCTGGGGATGTACGACATGTACATGTCGTACAACAACCCTTATTGAGATAAGGAGTATCCCTATAATTCAGCACGCAACAGGCGATAGACAGCCGGATGGAGGAAGTAGCGTACATCTTTTCCTTCGGTCAGAGCACGACGGATAAATGTGGAGCTTATTTCGAAGGTAGGAGAGTCGACGATACGGACTGTTCCGGGTAATTCGTCTTTGTTTACGGGATATCCGGGACGTGGATAGATGAGTATTTGGTTCTCTGCAATAATTCGTTCTGGCTCGCGCCAACGGTTGAATGTCAGCCAGTTATCCGAACCAATGATCAGATGGAATTCCCGTTCGGGATAGCTGCTTTTCAGGCAGTCCAATGTGTGGACTGTATACGAGGGGCGGGGAAGATGAAATTCAAAATCAGAAGCACGGAAATGTGGATAGTCTCCGATGGCAAGCTGTACCAATTGGAGGCGCAATTCGTCGGGCCATAAATCAGCTTGCTCTTTCAATGGATTGTGTGGGCTTACTACAAACCAGACCTCATCTAACCCGCAGAATTCACAAAGATAATTAGCTAATGCAAGATGTCCAATGTGTATCGGATTGAAAGAGCCGCTGAATATTCCGGTTTTCAATTTACTCATAATGTCAGAAACTCTCTGATTACTTTCAACGCTTCCGCTTTGGCTGTTTCCAGATCATCGTTGATAATCACTTTATCAAATTTGGGGGCAAAGCCCAATTCATATTCGGCTTTAGCTATACGATGTTCTATGACTTCGGGAGCATCTGTGCCCCGACCCACAAGACGACGACGAAGCTCGTCCACGCAGGGTGGTTGGATAAACAAGGATAAGGCTCGTTCTCCGTAGAATTTCTTTATATTACATCCACCTACGACATCTACATCGAACACTACATTTTGTCCGGCTTCCAATTGTTGTTCCACCTGTGCTTTCAAGGTGCCGTAGTAACGATCCTTGTATACTTCTTCATATTCCAGAAATTCATTGTTCGCAATGCGCTGGCGGAATTCATCCGGAGAGAGGAAGAAGTATTCTACTCCGTGCTTCTCTTCACCACGTGGCGGACGGCTTGTAGCCGAAATGGAGAATGCAAGGTTTAAATCTTGCGTTAGCAGATAATTTATAATTGTAGATTTACCCGAACCCGAAGGAGCGGAAAAAATAATAAGTTTCCCTTTCATACACAATTTGTGTTAGTAAAACAAGGCTTGCCGCACTTCCCCGTGCGGGAAGCACTACATAATGTTAAGTACCTGTTCCTTTATCTGTTCCAGTTCATCTTTCATCTGGACTACAATCTTTTGCATCTCTGCATGATTGGATTTACTACCCAATGTGTTGATTTCACGTCCCATCTCCTGGGCAATAAATCCGAGTTTCTTACCTTGACCGCTACCACTTTCCATGGTACTGATAAAGTATTTCAGATGATTGCTGAGGCGTTGTTTTTCTTCATTGACATCGAGTTTTTCTATATAATAGATAAGCTCTTGTTCCAGGCGGTTTTTATCATAATCCACGCTTAGAGTTTTTTCGAGGGCGTCTGTAATACGTTCCTTGATCTTCTCAACGCGTTCTTTTTCGTATGGAGTAATAGATTCCAGCAGGTGAGAGATATTTGCTATCTTTTCGCGAAACTTCTTTTCCAGTGCTGCACCTTCTTGTTTGCGGAAATCAACCAGATGTTTTATAGCCTCTTCAATAGCGACGTGCACGGTTTCCCATTCTTCTTCAGTCAGTTCTTGTATTTCTGTTTTTGTCATTACGTCCGGCATACGAAGTAGTGTTTGAAACCAATCTACAGGAACCGGAATGCTCAAATTGTCTGCAATATCTTTTATCTGTTTATAATATCCTTCTATCAGCACTTGATTGATAGGCGTAGCACTTTCGGCACTTTCCTTTTTCTCTACCCAAAGGCTAAAATCTACCTTACCGCGTTCCAGCGTCCGTGAGATTTCATTACGGATTTCCATCTCTTTTTCACGGTATGCCGGAGCAATACGAACAGATAAATCCATTGCTTTACTGTTGAGCGATTTAATCTCTACATTTATTTTCTTTTCGGTCAGCTCAGCAGTCGCTTTGCCATATCCCGTCATAGATTGTATCATATAATCAATTGTTTTTTGCAAAAGTACAGGAATATTTTAAGATTATTGCTTCAAAACCGAAAAAATATGGCGATATATCCCTCTGTTATACCTTTTATTGAAGGGGAATGTGTTGTTATATGTGCTATTGAGAAGAACTTTCTTTATAAGCAGTTTCCAGCATATTGTCCAATGAGGAGGTTAGTTCTTTACAATTGTCAGTAATGATACTGGAGTATCGAGCCCGTTTTTCGGAACTTAACGAATCGTCCGTTATCTGTTTGGTGAAGGTGTTAATGTTATCCAATGGTGCACGTACTTCCCGGCAAATGGATTTGACAAAGACTGATTTCATACGTTCACTTTCCTGCGCTTTCCGGGTATGTCGGATTAATTCTTGCTGAAGCTTTTTAGTACGTTGCAGATTAATATAAAAGTAAATACTGAAGAGGATAGAAATGATTACTAATCCTGTAGTACAATAAAATGCAATACTGTGGATATTACTGCTGATTGCTGCTTTTTCCAGTTTAAGTTCGGATGCTTCGTTGGTCACTTGCATTTCACCGATCTGTTGCAACAACTCTTTTCGTACCAATGAGTCTGTTACGTGGAGAGCTCGTTCGTACACCAGGCAGGCTTCTTCCTGCCGTTTTAGCTCTCTCAGTAATCTTGCCTTTTTCTGATAATGGGTAGTATAATTCACGTTGATTGCTTTTCCACTTTCGATAAGGTTTATTACTGAATCACAGAAAGCCAGTGCTTGTTCCTTGCTTTCCAGACTCTCATAATATTGTTGACTGGCCAGGTAGAAATAGAGTTTGTTACGTAAAAGAGCGTCCCCTTTTCCGTCTCTTGCAAATTTACAATATTTAGTGTAATATTCATTTGTTTTTACCTTACCTATAAGCTTATGGCTAAGCATTAATTGTTGATAGCATATCAGATAAGCATTGTCTTTGTAGATATAAGGACGGCGGTTGATAACTTCTTTCTGGGTGAAGTATTCATCCATTCTTTTCAGATATTCCTCTGAGATTCTGATTAGTTTATCGCTGTTTCCGGTGTTTTTGTACGAAAAACTTAGCATGACGTAAATATTGGCTGTGAAGTTCTTACGGGCAGGGAGTGGAAATTCATCTACCAGCCTCCAGGCTTCTTCCCAGTATGGTAATGCTTCGCTAAAGTCAGAACTCTCTGTCAACGAAATAAATAAGTAGCGTATTACTCCTGTGAGAAAGAGTCGGGAAGCTTTCTGATATCTGTTCTCAGAAGGCTTTTGTGCATTGATCTCTTCTTGAATGCGGTCGCAAATTTCTGCCCGCTCATCTCGTGAAGCCATTTGCAGGATTCGTGCTTTATGTGTCATCTTATAATATTCCGGTATACCATCTTCGGTAGAATTTTTCATAAAGCTTTCTGCCTGGTTGAGAATCATCGACAGAGAGTCTCGTTTTTCCGGATTGTTTATCATACCGATTGTGATTGGCCCCAATGATGCAGATAAAGCAAACTTATCATTGACCTGTTGTGCTTCTTTATATAATTCGCGTGCAATAGAAATTTCATCAGGATCAGAGTCGGACAGGTCTAATATATTAATTAATAGTGTGACCCGTTGAGGGGCATCAACGGTATGTTTCAGTACGTTCTGTAAACTATCTTTCAACGTGTTTTCGGCAGATAAAGCGAACGGTGTACAGAAAAGAAAAAGTAATAATATGTAATACTTTGTAGTGTTCATTCTGTTTGGTTGTTTCCCATAGGGATTGTGAAGATGAATTTACTTCCTTTAGACCAGTTCGGATCTATTTTTATGTTTCCATTCATATGCCTTGCAATAAGACGACATAAGTATAGTCCCAATCCGTTACCAAGAGTAAACGTATTCAGCTTGGTGAAACGCTGGAATACATATTCGTGTTTGTCTGTCGAAATGCCACAGCCGGTATCTGTTACATTAATAATGATTTTTTTATTTTCTTTGTCACAACTACAAGATAAACAAATGCTACCTTTTTGGGTGAACTTATTTGCATTGTTCAGTAAGGAGCGTAATAACAATGAGAGGTATTGTGCGTGGGTATGGGCTATGCACTCTTTCGCAGGAAGATCAAGTAAATATTGTATGCCTTCTTTACCTTCTGTCTCTTGTAGAAATTCCATTTCCATACGGCAAATTGAGGTAACTTCTATATCCTCCAGAGGGAGTGCTTCGGTAAGGCTGTCCAGATTGGCTACCTCTATCAGGCTATCGAGTAGTGAGGTCAGTATTCGCGTATTTTCTTGTATGATGTCTTGATATTCTTTTTTATCTTCTAAAGGGGTCGATTCGTCAACTAGTATCTCAGAGAAACCATTTATAGAGTTTAGAGGAGTACGTATCTCATGGCAAATAGAGTTTATGAAAGCAGACTTCATTTGTTCGCTTTCTTGTGCTTTGATGCTTTGCCGGTAAATTTCCTTTTGAAGTTTACGCGTCTTTTTAAGGCTTTTGTAGTAATACATACTGATAGAAACCACTACGATCAAAATACAGCTGGTGAAGATAAATTCTATCAGTCGGTTTTGGGCAGTCAGTACCGTTTTTTCCAGTTTGAGTTTGTCGATATCATTTTTGAGACGTAATGTTTCAACGCGTTCAATATATTCTTTCTTAATTAAAGAATCAGAAACCTGCATCGCACGCTCATAAGCGATACAAGCATCTTCCGGGCGATTGGCACGGCGGAAAAGGTAGGCTTTATTTTTATAGGTTTCCAATACCCGGGTGAATCCGGGGGCATGGTTGGTTTCAATCATGTGGATGAGTGAGTCACAATTAGCAAGGGCTTCATCTACCCGATGCATATTTCCCAGGAAGAGATAAGCAGTTTCAAAAAGATATATTTTGTTCCGGTCCAAAAAATCTTCTTGGGCAGACAGCATATGCTGGCGGAAAAGGTTATAAATCTTGTAGGCTTCTTCGTCGCTGATATACATAGCACCACGTATCAACTGTGTGTAATATCTCACGTATGTATTGTCTTTATAGAGAAAAGGACGTGGATACACTTCCTCTGAAAGTTTGTAGTAAGCTTTACATTCATCAATTACTTGCCAGGTGATTCTTTTTTGGTTCTCGTAATCTTGCTTCTGATTGTAAGCACCACTCAGAAGGGAGTGGATGGAGCCCAAATAATATCTGCGGACATATTCTCCCGGAAAATCCTGTGCTGTCTTCCAGGCTTCTTCCCAAAGTGGAATTTCAGGTACATAGATTTTAGATTTTCCTTGGTCGTTGAGCTCCCACAGTTGCATCAATCCTTCAAGAAACAAACGCTCCACTTTCTGATATTTATCTTCAGTAACTTGCCTGGCTTTTAGCTCTTTACGTATCTTCCGGAAGATTTTTGTACGTTCCTGCTTGCCGGTTGTAGCACCGATTAATCTGTGGTAGATATTCATTCTGAAGAAGGTGGCTGCTCCTTCGGCAGGAGTCCCTTTTTCTATTTCTTCCAGCGTTTTGATATAATAGTTGTGTAAAGAATCCGACCTTTCTTGCTGATTGGCGTACTTGGTGACTATATGAGTTACTGCCACAAAGGTTGCATAGGAATCTTTCGCTTTTTTACCTTCTTCGAACAATTGTCTTGTATATTGTGTTTCAATCACATTTCCTTCATTAATGTCTTTTAGATTGAGAAGCAAATCGATACGTTTATGAGGATTTGTAGTTTGGTTGAGCAATGATTTCAGGCTGTCTCCGCGAATTACCTGGACAGAAATTAAAGGGATACCGGGTTTGTTCTCTTGGAAAGATTGTGCTAGAGAAATGTTAGTCCCCAGACAGCAGAGAAGGGTATATAGGATACAGCGGAGATAGCTCATGTCATGTTTGTTGTTTATTTATGCCTTTTGCTTGTATAAAATAGTCTGCTAAAGTAAGCAAAAAAAACATTTTAACAATGAATTTTAACTGAAATCTGCTTTAATTCATGCTACCGTGTGGTAATCTGAAAATAATCAGTTAAATTTGCGTCAGTTTAATAATCTGAAAATTATGTCGTGTATCTTACATATTGAAACCTCTACCGCAGTGTGTTCGGTAGCGGTGAGTGAAGACGGACAGACGATTTTTGTGCAGGAAGATATGAAAGGTCCTTCACACGCCGTGTCGTTAGGAGTTTTTGTTGATGAGGCTTTGTCGTTTATCGATAGTCATGCAATTCCTTTGGATGCGGTGGCTGTAAGTTGTGGACCAGGGTCGTATACCGGGCTTCGTATCGGGGTTTCAATGGCTAAAGGGATTTGTTATGGGCGTAATATACCGCTGATTGGTATTCCTACACTTGAAGTATTGTGTGTACCGGTATTGTTGTATCATGAGTTACCGGAAAACGCTCTTCTCTGTCCGATGATTGATGCACGCCGTATGGAGGTATATGCAGCTGTTTATGATCGCAGCCTGAATGTGATACGTCCTATTTCTGCGGATATTATCGATGAGAATTCCTATCTTGATATTTTGGATGAACATCCGGTTTATTTCTTTGGTAATGGTGCAGCCAAATGTAGAGAGAAGATAACACATCCGAATGCACATTTTATTGACGATATACATCCTTTGGCTAAGATGATGTTTCCGCTTGCCGAGAAAGCTGTAGCAAAAGAGGATTATAAAGATGTAGCCTATTTTGAGCCTTTTTATTTGAAAGAGTTTGTTGCTTCCCTTCCTAAAAAGGTATTGTAACAAGTGCTTTGTTCCTATTTTTAACTTTTAATTTTTAATTATTATTTTATGCAGTATAACACCCAACAGAAGAGAATGCCCCTTCCCGAATATGGGCGAAGTATCCAGAATATGGTAGATCATGCACTTACTATCCAAGATCCGGCCGAACGCCAACGTTGTGCAAATACTATCATCAATATTATGGGAAATATGTTTCCTCATCTAAGAGATGTACCCGATTTTAAACATAAACTGTGGGATCATTTGGCTATTATGGCCAACTTCAAGTTGGATATTAAATATCCATACGAGATCATCCGCGAGGAGAACTTAGGGACAAAACCGGAACCTATCCCTTATCCAAGTACTAAAATTCGCTATCGCCATTACGGACGTACGCTTGAGATACTTATTAATAAAGCATGTGAATTTCCGGAAGGAGATGAAAAGAAAAATCTGATCGCTCTTATTTGTAACCATATGAAGAAAGATTATATGGCCTGGAATAAGGATACGGTAGATGATCGTAAGATTGCTGAGGATCTGTCTGAACTTTCCGGTGGAAAACTACAGATGGATGATGATATTGTTCGTTTGATGGCAGAGCGTCTGGCACAGAACTATCGTCCGAAAACGAATTATACCAATAACCGGAATAATAATCAGAGAAGAAAATATTGATTAAGTAGTAAGTAGCTAGTAGTAAGTCGCTAGAATCCATGTGGCGTGTTGTTTGAGCTACCGACTACTAAAATCTGACTATTAACTACTTACTACTGAATTCCAGCTACTAGCTACTAAATTCTAACTACTAATCATATGGCTTCATTTGTAATCGAAGGAGGGCACAAACTGTGTGGAGAGATTCATCCGCAGGGTGCTAAAAACGAAGTGTTGCAGATTATCTGCGCTACATTGCTTACTGCTGAGGAAGTAATAGTAAATAACATTCCCGACATTTTGGACGTTAATAATCTTATTCAGCTGATGAGAGATATGGGGGTGACAGTTGCAAAGCAAGGTGTTGATACGTATAGTTTCAAAGCTGAAAATGTAGATATGGCCTATTTGGAAAGTGATGAGTTTCTGAAGAAATGTTCCAGCCTGCGGGGATCTGTGATGCTGATAGGGCCTATGGTAGCTCGTTTTGGTAAAGCTATGATTTCCAAACCCGGTGGTGATAAGATTGGTCGTCGCCGTTTGGATACCCACTTTATCGGTATTCAGAGTCTGGGAGCTGATTTCAGATACAACGACGAACGTGGTGTTTATGAAATTACTGCAGATAACCTGCATGGTACTTACATGTTGTTGGATGAAGCTTCCGTAACCGGAACTGCCAACATTGTGATGGCTGCTGTTCTGGCGAAAGGAACCACTACCATTTACAACGCTGCCTGTGAACCTTATTTACAACAGCTCTGTAAGATGCTCAACCGGATGGGGGCTAAGATCAGTGGTATTGCATCTAATCTTCTGACTATTGAAGGGGTGGAAGAGTTGCATGGCACACAACATACAGTACTGCCTGATATGATTGAGGTAGGTAGTTTTATCGGTATGGCGGCTATGACAAAGAGTGAAATCACTATAAAGAACGTCTCTTACGAAAACCTGGGTATTATTCCTGAAAGTTTTCGTCGTCTTGGTATTAAACTGGAACAGCGTGGAGATGATATTTATGTTCCTGCACAGGAAAACTTCCAGATAGAATCATTTATTGACGGTTCTATTATGACTATTGCCGATGCGCCCTGGCCCGGACTTACCCCCGACTTGCTTAGTGTACTGCTTGTAGTAGCCACACAAGCCAAGGGAAGTGTGCTGATACATCAGAAGATGTTTGAAAGCCGCCTGTTCTTTGTAGATAAACTGATAGATATGGGAGCGCAGATAATACTTTGTGATCCGCACCGTGCTGTTGTAATCGGACATAATCACGGTTTCAAATTGCGTGGTGGTAATATGACTTCACCTGATATTCGTGCCGGTATTGCTTTGCTGATTGCTGCAATGAGTGCCGAAGGGATTAGTCGTATTCATAATATAGAGCAGATAGATCGTGGTTACCAGAATATTGAGGGTCGGTTGAATGCTATTGGTGCGCGAATTACACGAATATGATAAGAAAAGAAGAAGTATATAAAATAGGATTTTTTAATAAACCTCATGGTATACATGGTGAGTTGTCGTTCACTTTTACAGATGACATCTTCGACCGTGTTGATTGTGACTACTTTATTTGTCTGCTCGACGGTATTTTTGTTCCTTTTTTTATAGAAGAGTACCGTTTTCGTTCTGACTCCACAGCTTTGGTGAAACTTGAAGGAGTAGATACTGCCGAGCGTGCCCGTATGTTTACCAATGTAGATGTATATTTCCCTATAGAGCATGTGAACGAAGCGGAACCGGGAGAACTCTCCTGGGATTTCTTTGTTGGTTTCCGTATGAAGGATGACACTCACGGCGATTTGGGAGAAGTGACAGATGTAGACACATCTACTGTTAACACGCTTTTTGTGGTAGAACGTCCGGATGGTGAAGAACTGTTGGTACCTGCACAGGAAGAGTTTATTAAAGGTATTGATCAGGAACGGAAACTCATTGTGGTTGATTTGCCCGAAGGGTTACTGAATCTTGATGAACTTGAAGAAGAATGAATCAGTGTTAATCTGTGTAATCAGTAGTAGAAAGAATTAGCGAAATGCTTACATTTGTACGCAATACGATAAAATAATGCCAAAGAAGAAACGCAGTAAAGCCTTTTGGAACAATATAAAGTTCAAGTATAAACTCACTATTATCAACGAGAATACACTCGAAGAGGTGGTGGGGATTCGTGTATCAAAATTGAATGGTCTTTCTGTTTTGCTTTCTGTGTTGACTATTCTTTTTTTGATTGCTGCCATTATTATTGCTTTCACTCCTTTGCGCAACTATCTTCCCGGATATATGAATAGTGAGGTTCGTAACCAGATAGTGGCTAACGCTTTACGTGTGGATTCTCTGCAACAACTGGTAGAACGGCAGAATCTGTATATTATGAATATTCAGGATATCTTTAGCGGAAAAGTCCGTGTTGACTCCGTACAAAGTATGGATACACTGACAACTTTGCGTAAGGACTCTCTGATGGAACGTACCAAACGTGAAGAGGAATTCCGCCGCCAGTATGAGGAAGCAGAGAAGTACAACCTTACCTCTATCACTTCGCAGCCTAATGTGAACGGACTGATTTTTTATCGTCCTACGCGTGGTATGATTTCTGCTCACTTCGATGCTGAGAAGAAGCACTACGGAACGGATATAGCTGCCAATCCCAACGAGAGTGTACTCGCTACGTTGGATGGTACGGTTATTCTGAGTACCTATACAGCCGAAACCGGTTATTTGATAGAAGTACAGCACAATCAGGACTTCGTCTCTATATATAAACATTGTGGTTCATTATTGAAACGTGAAGGTGATAAGGTACAGGCAGGAGAAGCCATTGCCTTGGTTGGAAATAGTGGAACACTTACTACAGGTCCTCATTTGCATTTTGAATTGTGGAATAAAGGACGTCCGGTGAATCCCGAAAAGTACATTGTATTCTAAATCATGAATAAAGAGATTAAAAAGAAACAAATAGCTATACTGGGCTCTACAGGCTCTATTGGTACGCAAGCTCTACAGGTGATTGAAGAACATCCCGAATTGTATGAGGTATATGCCCTGACAGCCAATAATAAAGTAGATATGCTTATAGCCCAGGCACGAAAGTTTCAGCCTGAGGCCGTAGTTATAGCTAACGAAGAGAAATATGATCAACTGAAAGAGGCACTGAGCGAATTACCTATTAAAGTATATGCCGGTGTCGAAGCCTTGTGTCAGATTGTAGAGTCCGGACCCATAGATATTGTGTTGACCGCTATGGTGGGATATGCTGGTCTGAAACCTACGATTAATGCTATTCGTGCCCGCAAGGCCATTGCTTTGGCAAACAAGGAAACGCTGGTTGTTGCCGGAGAATTAATTAATGTATTGGCGCAGCAATACCGTACTCCTATTTTACCTGTAGACTCGGAACATTCAGCAGTCTTTCAATGTCTTTCCGGTGAGGTGGGAAACCCTATTGAAAAAGTAATACTGACTGCTTCTGGTGGTCCGTTTCGTACCTATACTCTGGAACAGTTGCAAACTGTCACCAAAGTACAGGCGTTGAAGCATCCTAACTGGGAGATGGGGGCTAAGATTACAATCGACTCTGCTTCTATGATGAATAAAGGTTTTGAGGTGATTGAAGCTAAATGGTTGTTCGGTGTGCAGCCAAGTCAGATAGAAGTGGTGGTGCATCCTCAATCAGTTATTCACTCGATGGTGCAGTTTGAAGATGGTGCTGTAAAGGCACAATTAGGTATGCCTGATATGCGTTTGCCTATTCAGTATGCATTTTCTTATCCCGACCGCGTTGCTTCTTCGTTTGATCGTTTGGATTTTGCCAAGTGTACCAGTCTCACCTTTGAACAGCCTGATACCAAACGTTTCCGCAATCTGGCTCTGGCTTATGAAGCTATGTATCGCGGAGGCAATATGCCTTGTATCGTTAATGCCGCCAATGAAGTGGTGGTTGCTGCTTTTCTGCGTGATGAGATAGGCTTCCTTGCAATGAGTAATGTAATAGAGCAGACGATGGAACGTGCTTCGTTCGTACAGGTTCCTACGTATGATGACTATGTGGCAACTGATGCCGAAGCCCGCCGCATAGCCACTGAACTAATAGTAAATAGTAAATAGTAAAATTGTAAATAAACCGATGGAAACATTCTTAATCCGTGCCCTCCAGTTGATAATGAGCCTTTCGTTGCTTGTTATTATACACGAAGGGGGACATTTTCTCTTTGCCCGTCTATTCAAAGTGCGGGTCGAAAAGTTTTGTTTATTCTTTGATCCCTGGTTCACTCTTTTCAAGTTTAAGCCAAAGAAGAGTGATACAGAATATGCCGTAGGCTGGTTGCCTTTGGGTGGTTATGTCAAGATCTCCGGGATGATAGACGAGTCAATGGATACTGATCAGATGAAACAGCCTGAACAACCATGGGAGTTTCGCTCTAAACCGGCTTGGCAACGATTGTTGATAATGGTAGGTGGCGTATTGTTCAATTTCCTGTTGGCATTGTTCATCTATTCTATGATTCTTTTCACCTGGGGTGATCAATATATTAAAATTCAGGAAGCACCGTTGGGTATGCAGTTCAATGAGACTGCTAAGGCTGTAGGTTTTCAGGATGGTGATGTGCTGTTATCAGCTGATGGTGTGGAGTTTCTGCGTTATGATGCTGATGTGTTGAGCCAGGTTGCTGATGCACGTGAAGTGACTGTACTTCGTGGAGGACAGAAAGCTTCAGTTTATATTCCCGAAGATATGATGCAGCGTTTGATGGCTGATAGTGTGCGTTTTGCTTCTTTCCGAGTGCCTTATGTGGTAGATAGTATAATAGCTAATTCACATGCAGCTCAGGCTGGCCTTATGCCGGGTGATAGTATTATAGCACTTGATGGCAAACCTGTTTCTTATTTTGATTATCTTGAAGAGATGGCGGCACGTAAACAGAAGGCATCAACTTTGAGTAACGATACTGTAGATCTGCATCAGATCACGTTGACTTATGTTCGTGCCGGAGAGATGGATACTGTAACTTTAGGTACAGATTCTGCTTTCCGTATCGGTGTTTATGCACAGCCTATGAATCGGGTGATGCCGATGGTTACTAAGGAATATGGCTTCTTTGAATCTTTCCCTGCCGGTGTGCACTTAGGAGTGAAAACATTGAAAGGCTATGTTGGCAATATGAAATATCTCTTCTCAAAAGAAGGAGCTAAGCAGTTGGGTGGTTTCGGAACAATCGGAAGTATTTTCCCCGCTACCTGGGACTGGCATCAGTTCTGGTATATGACGGCATTTCTCTCTATTATTCTTGCCTTTATGAATATTTTGCCTATCCCTGCATTAGATGGCGGACATGTATTATTCCTTTTCTACGAAATCATTGCGCGTCGCAAACCGAGTGATAAGTTTATGGAGTATGCACAGATGGTAGGTATGTTCCTGCTTTTCGGATTGTTGATATGGGCTAACTTTAATGATATATTGAGATTCTTCTTTTAAGATAATTTCAGTACAGAACATATAGGAGGTACAGAGGATTATATTATAAAACCTCTGTACCTTCTTTTTATTTATAAGCTCTTATTAATCCCTTTCTAAAATAAGGTGGAGTGAGTAACCGGATATTATTCAGGAATATCATCACCCCTTTTGAAGGAGTGATTTTGAATTTTTTTTCGGAAAGCCATTCATAGAATTGATCATAGTCTCCGGCTTTGTGATAAGTGCATAAAGCTATCTTTAGCGGGATGGTGTTCAGATGATTTTCCATTCCATTCAGAACGGTCTGTTCTGCTCCTTCCACATCTATCTTGATAAAATCGGGTCGGTGAGCATATGTTGTACAAAACGTATCGATGCTTATATTTTCTTCATCATTATGATCTGATACATATTGGGGAAATATGGTTATCTTTTCTGCCCATGGTGCGAAGGTAGCTTCGAGTGCTTCTACCCATTCCCGGTCTTTTTCAAATAAGACTGCATGGCTGACTTTCTCTATATTTGAAAGTACAAATATGCCTTCTGCACTCCCGATATCGAATAGAACTTCTTTATTTTCTACCTTAAATTTGCTATCCGTATAACAGTGAGGAGAATCGGGGTCCTGTTCCGTGATAAGTCCACAGTAGCAGAATCTTACGGTTGTAGGATTATAAGATCGTTTAAAATAGAGTTTTTTCTTTTCGTGCATAACATAAAGTAATCCGTTTTTAGGATCTTTGTACACTGCTATATTTTTACTGTCGTATTTCTCAATAAAAGGAGAAAGGAAAGTACATAGTGTATGTTGCTTCATGTATGAAAGTGCTTTGTTTATTTCATCGTCTTCAGAAGGATGTGTTGAATAATATACGCAGATTTCCTGCTTCATATTCTTGAGGGTTTGTTTCCAGAAGTAATTATTATAAGTACATTTTACTTTGTAACTGAGTTTGTTAAGTAGAGTCATAGATGTTGTTTTACTTGATTTTACAAATAACGACTTTTTCTGGTATAATTTAGATAGTAATTATATATGTTTTATTGATAATTATTCTATTTATAGAGAATTTTATGTAGATAACCATAATTGTTTAGTTTGTATAGAGTTATGATTCTTCTTCTTTTGTAGTTGTCTTTATACGAAAAAAGGCCTTGTTTATTATTCTTGCAGTTGCTTTGATCGTTGTCATAGGTCGGATTTTGTTTTTACGGCATTGATGCCAAATCTCAGATTGTACAATGAGTTCTTCTTTTTGATGAAGATCAAGCACTTATACACTGTCTCATAGGAGGATAAGACTTATCTTTGCCCTAAATATAACATCGAGTATTATGGTAAAGAACATCGTATTTGACTTTGGGGGTGTCATTGCTGACATAGATCGTGATAAAGCGGTTCAAGCCTTTATTAAGTTAGGACTGAAAGATGCAGAAACACGTTTGGATAAGTATCATCAGACTGGTATTTTCCAGGAGCTGGAAGAGGGTAAACTGACAGCAGAAGGATTTCGGGATAAGCTGGGAGAGTTGTGCAGACGTGAGCTGACAATGGAGGAGACCAGACAGGCATGGCTGGGATTCTTCACGGGGGTAGATATACGCAAGCTTGATTATATGCTGGAACTCAGAAAGTCTTATCATGTATATATTTTAAGTAATACGAACCCCTATGTAATGTCGTGGGCATGCAGTCCCGGATTTTCTTCTCAGGGAAAGCCTTTGACGGATTATTGTGATAAATTGTATCTGTCTTATCAGATAGGTTGCACTAAGCCTGAACCAGAAATATTTAACTATATGTTGAAAGATAGTGGTATGCTTCCTTCCGAAACACTTTTTGTTGACGATGGAGCTTCGAATATATATATCGGCAAAGAATTTGGGCTACATACTTATCAACCGGAGAATGGTATGGACTGGCGGAAAGAATTGTCACAGCTGTTAGCGGGTCTGTAAAGTACCGGTATGTGAGAACTACTTTGCCTGCATGCAGAGTACGCCTTGGCTGTATGTACGCCGGGCGTATCCTGCATGCAGGCAATATATATACTCTGTGTATCGCTTTTGTTGAGGTATATGGAGGAAATACATGATATTACTTTACTGTTGAAGGTTGAGAAATCCGTAATCCGCTGATAATAGCTGCTACCACTGCAAATCCACTTCCTACGAGCAAGCAGACGGAAGTACTCTTTTCATGTGCTATGAAGCTGAATAGCAATGCAACAAGTGTTGTTCCGAATGTTTGTCCCAATAACCTTGCCATTCCCAACATTCCGCTGGCTCCTCCCGACCGTGCGGTAGGTGCGGAGGATATGATCGTGCTGTTATTGGGTGTTTGAAACAGACCGAAGCCTGCACCACATAGTGCCAATCGCCAGATAATGCTGAGATCGGTTGATTCTGCGGTGAGTGTAGACAGTGAAAAGAGTCCGGTTGCGAAAAGTATCATACCGATACTTCCCAGGATTCCCGGATGGATGCGTTCAACAAGGTATCCAGCTGTAGGTGCGGTAATCAGAGTGGCAATAGGCCATGGGGTCAGTAGTAAACCAGTCATGACCTCACTGTGTCCCAACGTGTTTTGCAGGAAAAAAGGCAGGGAAACCATCGCCAGCATCTGTGCGGTAAACGAACAGATGGAAGTGCTGATGGATAAAGTGAAAATGGGTATTTTTAGTAAATCCAACGGCAAAAGCGGAGAGGATTGTCCCAATTGCCGGCGAACGTAGTAGATGCCTACTATAACCAATATAACTATCTGAATGACAATGTAGTCCATTCGCTCGTGGTGAGCAAATCCGTCCATTGTATAGATAAGTAGCCCGAATGTAACTGCGTTGGTAATAGCACTTTTTATATCAAACTTACGTTTGGAACGTTCTTCTTTCCGGGGTAGATATTTGTGTCCGAGTATCAGGGCTGTTAATCCTAAAGGTATGTTGATGGCAAATAGCCAGTGCCATGAACTGACGGCAAGTATGGCGCTTGCTATGGAAGGTCCTGCAGCTGCGGATATGGCAACTACCATTGCATTGATTCCCATTCCGCGTCCAATCTGGTTGCGTGGATAGATGGTACGTAATTGGGCTGTGTTCACGCTGGTAATGGCAGAAGCACTGAATCCCTGAAAGATACGTGCAAGTGTCAGTGTCCAGAATGAAGTAGACAGTGCGCAGATTAATGAGGTGATGCAAAAGAGCGCTATTCCCGAGAGATAAACACGTCGGTATCCGTATATTTCTCCCAACGAAGAAAAAGATAATAATGAAATTACGATTGCCAGCTGGTATCCGTTCATAATCCATGTGATAACGGAAGGAGATACATCGAAGTCGTGTGAAAGAGTGGGCAACACGATATTTACAATATTAATATCAAGTACCGACATACAAAGCGCAAAAGATATGGCTACTACCGCCCATATCCGTCGCGGAAGGGGCAGACCGTCTGTTTCTTCTTTGTCAGAAGCTTTTGGAGTAAGTGTTTGGTTCATAAACGAAAAATGCTTTAGTCTTGCCAATTAAACAAAACAAAAACATTTTCAGTTGTTGTGGTCAGTTGAATATAAGTTTTTTTAGCGGTGCAGGCGAATCACCCGTTGGTTGCTACTTCCTCTGAATTCCAGATGAGGCGAATAGAGTGCTTGTATGAAACGCCCTTCTACAAGCACATCAATATAAGGTAAGGCTGCTGCTAACCGGGGCTGTGCCTGTATCTCTTCATAGGTATATCCGGTGTAACACCAGATGTTTTGCCGGGTTTCTTCCTTTATCCGTTTCACTAATAAGAGAAAAGCTTCAGGATTGAAAAACGGATCACCTCCCGAGAAGGTTACTCCATCCAATAGTGGATTCGCTTTTATTTCACGGATCATATCCATGATTCGTTCTTCTGTCAGCTCTTCACCGGCACATGGGTTCCAGCTCTCCGGGTTGTGACATCCCGGACAACAATGGCGGCATCCTGCCAGATAAATGGAGTACCGGATGCCTTCACCATCTACTATCGTTTCCGGATAAGTGTATAGTAAGTTGAGAGTCTTCATTTGATTTAATTGAAAATGGAAAATTGAAAGTTGAAAATGGAAAATTAGTTGCGTGCGTTGTCATGCTGAATAGTAATTTTTCATTTTCAACTTTCAATTTTCAACTCTACAAGTGTTTCACTCTGTCTTTTTCTTCCGCCCGCTTGGCTGAATTCCATGAACTTAAATCACCTGTCAGATAGCCGGTGATGCGGCGCATACGCAAAATATTCTCACTTCGGCATACTGGGCATTTGTCATAAATGACTCCTTTGTATCCACAGTTGTGACAGGTATCTACGGGATGATTAATGGAGCCATAGCCGATACCTTCGTCATACATAACCTTTACGATTTTAGCGATAGCACGTATATTCTTCTGTGCTTCACCATCCAGTTCTACATAAGTGATGTGTCCTCCGCGTGTAATGGCATGGAAGGGGGCCTCACGTTTAATTTTTTCTACGATGCTGATAGGCTCTTTTACATCTACATGGAAAGAGTTTACGTAGTAATCATTATCAGTTACCCCTTCAATTTTACCATATTTACGGCGGTCCATCCGGGTGAAACGTCCGGAAAGGCCTTCGGCTGGAGTTGCCAGCACAGAATAGTTAAGGTTATATTTAGCTTTATATTCGTCTACTACTTTATTCATTTCCATCACAGTCTCATACAAAGTATTCCATGCTTTATCGCTGTGACCATGTCCTTTGCCATAGAGTGCTACCATGGCATTGTGTCCGCCGATGAAGCCAATACCCAGTGTACCGCTGCGCAATACATCGCCTACCTCTTCATTTGGATTCAGGCTACCGCCTCCTTTCCATACGTTATTACCCATCATAAATGGGAACTGACGTGCCAGTGCAGTACGTTGATATTGATATCGGGCGTAAAGCTGATCTGCCACCAGAGTGGCCATTTCACGTACTGATTCCAGGAAAATCTCTTTGGCTTTCATCTCGATGGCATCCGTATTGCGCTTGTCTTCAATGATGCTTTCCGCTTTAATGCGTGCCTCAATAGCCAGACGGGGCATATTCAAAGTGGTGAATGAGAGATTTCCGCGTCCTAATGAAGACTTTTCTCCGGCAACGTTTTCAAATACACGTGTACGGCAGCCCATTGTTGCCAATTCATAGCGATAACGTTTCGGATCGTTGGCATCCCATTTTTCGTTTTGGTTGAACGGTGCATCCAGGAACATGAAATTGGGGAACAGTGCCTTGGCTGTTGTACGACAGGCTTTCAGAAAAAGATCGAAGTTGGGAGCACTGAAGGTCATGCGCCCTTCCTCTGCTGCTTCAAAATCACTCATTGCCTTTTGATAATCTTCTTCTGAGTAAGATACTCCGTTTTTCACCTTAAATATTTGAATGGGAAATACAGGTACTTCTCCGCGGGTACCGAGCCCTTCGATAGTGGCTGTCAGTAGTTCTTCAATCACCATACGTCCTTCGGCGGAAGTATCTGTTCCGTAATTTATAGAACTGAATACCACCTGGTTGCCTCCACGCGAATGCATTGTGTTGAGGTTATGGATAAAGCCTTCCATAGCTTGGTGCGTATCTTTACGAGTCTGAAAGTAGGCTTTCTCTATGATCCGTGCCAGATGTTCTTTGTCTATATTGATCTGCAAGGCAGTCAGTGCCATACGTAGTGTTTCGCGTTCCAGTTCGCTGGTTTTGATAGAAGGAAGGTGTTCTTCTATTAATGCGCGGATCGCTTTTTCTTCTACAGCTGTGTTACTTTCCATTGCAACGTAGAAACTGATGAATGAACTCAGATGTTTGCGGAATGACTTACTTACTCCCTTCGCCATGAAGAAGTCGAATGCAGGGATTGCTTGTCCGCCATGCTGCTCATTCTGGTTGGTCTGGAAGATGATAGTGGCGAGTGTTGCATAGCTTTGTATGCTTTGTGGAGTACGGATACTTCCGTTCTTGGTACGGAACCCACGTTCGAAGAGATCGTCCATATCATACTGAATACAAGTCGTCGTCTTTGTCGGATAATAATCCAGATCGTGGATGTGAATGTCGCCCAACTGATGTGCTTCTGCAAAACGTTTGGGTAACAGGTATTTATACGTATAGTCTTTGGTCACTTCAGATGCAAAAGTCATCATCTGACCAGCCGGTGTGTGACTACTCATATTTGCATTACTCAAATTTATATCGTTCTTGTCAATGGCTACAATACCATCCATTACGTGTTTCATTTGAGTTTTTTTATCACGTTCCGTATTACGCCATTCGCGGTAGATAATGTACTTTTTGGCTACTTCGGGCCGTACTTTCATCAATTCTTTTTCTACCAGATCCTGAATCTCTTCTACAGTAATAGTGGGATTGGAAAAACGGCTGATGACATTCATGGTAATGTCAGCCACGAGCTGCTGCTCTTCGGTGATGCCGGAGGCATTGAACGCTTTGGTTATAGCGTTCTTAATTTTACTAATAGAGAAATCTTCTCTTTTACCATCACGTTTGATGATACAAATTTCAGCGTAGTTCATAACTTTAATTCCCGAAAGCTTTGTTCAGTTGACAGTGGACAATTGACAATTGACAGTTTTTGGCTGACCAAAAGGCAGTTGATGTTTGACAACTGAGTGGTTAATAAAAAAAATAGGCGGCAATTAAAATCGGATAAACAGTAATCGCTCACTGCCAACTGTCAATTGTCAATTGTCAACTGTCCATTGTTAATTGTCCATTGGTTCCGGCCGGTCTTCTGACTTATCCCTCCTTCGCACGCCTTCCCATGTATAAAGCACAGTGGCATAATGTGCGGATTCTCAGAGAATTACAGCAGCGGGTACTGTCGCCGATTTGCACAGCGTTCCCTTGTGACTAAACCTCTTTTTAGTTCCGGAACCGGGACAAAGATAAGAGATTTACTTATAGGTATAAAGGCTTTTAACATTAAATTTCGGGAAACTTTTCTTTCTTCCTGATACAGAAAGTTTTCCAAAACGGAAAACTTTTAAGATTTATAAGATTGTCCAGATTGCTATAATATGCCCTACGCTACCTCCCAGGCAGAAGAGATGAAATACTGAATGCATATAAGGTTTACGAAGAGAATAGAATACTGCGCCGATGATGTAAGAAGCACCTCCACCTATCAACCACCAGAAAGCAGGTGAGGCTCCTATCTCCGAAAGACAGTTCATTAATGGTTTCAGGGCTATTAGGATGGAAGCACCCATTCCAATGTAACAACATGTTTCGAGATTACTGTGTTCTTTCAGTTTCTTGAAACTCAGAATAAAACCTGCAAGTGCAGAGAGCCATACGAAGGTGAAGATTCCCCATCCCCATCCGCCGGCATGCCGCATCACTAATAGTGTGAATGGGGTGTAAGTGCCTGCGATATGCAGGTAGATAGCTCCGTGATCAAATTTACGTAACAATTCTTTTCTCGGTCCCGGCCTGGAAGCATGATACCAGGTTGAACTGATATAGGACGATAACATACCTGCCAGATAGACTGTAATGCAGGTAACTGCCCAGTTCGGCTCACTACCGGTAGCTGCTTTTACCAGCAGGAAGTATCCTGCTACAACTCCCAGCAAAATTCCGGCAGCATGACTGAGTGTATTAGCGAGTTCTTCGCCATGAGTATATCGATGATTATCCAATGCTGTACATTTTTAGCTTTCGGCCGTAAAGGTACTCTATTTTTCTAAAACATTTTCCTGTGGCAGTTTAAAAATGGATAATAAGAGCACTTGTTCATATCTGAAAAGAAACGAGCGAAACTCACCACAGAGTAACACAGAGTTCCACAGAGTTTAAATCTTTCTTGAAACGCAGAAACGCAGATTTTCGCAAAGGGGAACAAATGTATGATAAAGAACTACAGTTTTTTAATTTGCGTTCATCTGTGTTAATCCGCGTTTCATCAGATAAATACTACTCTGTGGAACTCTGTGTTACTCTGTGGTGAAATACACTCAAAACCGTACAGTAACGAAGGTTATGGGTATATCTTTTCGGTAGCGGAAGTGTCCCTAAACGACATCGTCACCGTTGCCCGGTGTCGTACTTTGTTTTTCTCAGAAAGGAACGTTCCTTTTCCCGGTGAGCAGTATTGTTTTACATGTACATGTTTCACTGCTCCACATGTACATGTCGTACTGTCCCACATGTACATGTCGTACTGCTTTACATGTACATCTAAAACAACGTTGCCCACCGAGGCATCATACGTTCCTCTATGAGACAGAGCTTTATTGATACCGGAAAAAGAAACTGATGGTAATGACAAACACCATTTTGCACAAAATAGATTCTAATGAACTAAACTCACCATAGAATCACAGAATTTCACAGAGTTTCAATTAACCATCGCTTGGCGCACCTCCCTGTGCGGGAAGCACCTCTTTTTTTAAGATAATCTTACTATTGTATTGTCCTGCTATCTGCTTGCGAAATTCAAGAAAATCTTTATAAGATTCTTTAGGGTAAACGCCTTTGTGCATTAATAAACGGTGTACAATATATATTACCTTACCCTTCACCTGTAAAGAAGAGCTAAAGGTGCCGAATTTGTTTTTCGCTTTATAGCTTTTGGGAAGAGATTCTATGGCATATCCTTCCGGTATCTGCAAAAGAATACTGTCTGTATCCAGATAACCGTAGTTGATATGAACGTCCTGAATACGTTGTTTGAGTTCGGGCGTGGTGAAACCCTTACGAAAGATATTGGCAGGAATAAATAGTCGGTTGCCTGTCTTATTTCCATATTGCTCGGTATCCACCACGTATTGCAGATCAATCTGGGGGATTGCATCTTTTTTCTCGGTTATCTGTACATCACTTATGTTTGCCTGTACCAGATTGATATTAGAGCGCAAATGATCTTTTTGTCGGGCGGGGTCAAGTCGGGTAATGCCTATCATGCTTTCATATTGGAAAAGACAGGAGGTTTCACAAGCCTTTACTTTGGCCCCTCCGGTGGGGGTAAGCGTGATTCGGGCAATTGTTGTTTGTGTATTAAGTGAATCGGGATAGGAGGGTAACCGGTAAAGTTTACCTCCGTCCGGTGTAACGAGGAGAGCATCGTGTCCGGCAATGTCACTGTGTATATATCCAAAAGGTAATTGCGGATTGGTACACTCCAGCCAAAGCGTATCTCCGGGGAGTGGAACTTGCAGGATGACATGGTTCATCTGATTGGCACTGGAAAAGTCGGGCAGTAACCGTTCATTATCCGTGCTGATGGCAGTATATACAGAAGAGATTCCCAGCTCATTTAGCATAGCACGGGTGTAGTTGGATAATCCTTTGCAGTCGCCGAAACCTGCACGGCAGACATCAGCTGCTGCAATGGGCTGCAATCCTCCGATACCTAACTGGATACTCACATAGCGCGTTGTGGTAGCCAGGTAGTTATAGATGGCTTGTACCTTTTCGCGGGGAGTTGTACAATGGACTGTTAATTCGTGCAGTTTTGTTTTTATAGGTTCGGCCAGTTGGTCACGTCCCGTAAGTAAGCCGTTTTGCCATGCACCGTATGATTGCCAGGTACTCATATCTCCTTGTGTGCCATCAAAGGTAAATTGCCCTGGCGAAAAATAAATCCGGGGGATACGCTCGGATAGTGATGCACCGAATGGTTCATATTCGAGGGCGGCTATCGGTCCCATAGATACCTCTGTGAGGGTGTTTCCATCCGGCATTGTTTTTTGTGTAACATTTGCCTGAGTATTGATTGTCCGGTAACGGGTAATCATATTTTGAGGAGTCCGGAGGCTATATACAGCCTTCACTACCGATTGATTGTACATTTTTTGAGGAACAAAATTCGGATAGGCTATTAGCCCATCTTTGCATTTCACTTCCCATTCATATTTTATCGTAAGCGGATAGCGTGGGAGGTTACACTCGTAATAATAGGTATAGTCATCACTGGTTAGCCCCGAAGAGTATTCGGTCATTTGTAAATCCGATTTCTTAATTTTACGGATGACCTTACCGGTCGGGTCTGTAATCTCTCCGGAGAATTTTCGCAGAGAACGAAACTTGTCACACATGCAGAAGAAGTGTGCAGCATCCCGTCCCTTTTCATTAAGAATGGTGATAGTATAACTTTCTTTTTGCAGAGCACTTGTAGCCGATTCGCAGATGATCTCTGTGGAGGCATTTTGTACAACGGAGTAGGCGTCACGAGTAATGTCTACCTGCGCCCGCATGGCAAATGGTACAAGCAAGAGTAACAGAATACTACTGTATAATTTGTTTCTTGTCATGATCGCTTTACAATTTTTTTAGTACTACTGTTTCATTATTCTTTTCTGCTATTACTTTCCAGAAGTGATGTAGCCCGGGATACTCCGTTGGTAGATAAAGCAATTTGTTGGAATTGAAGATGTAATTGATTATTAGCTTATTGCCTTGTACGGCAATATTGTAACGACACATGCCTTGGCCGTCTTCTGTTTTTACCTGTAGTGCCTCCGGCAGTTCATCTACTACATATCCTTCGGGTATGGTCAGATTAACGGACAATGTGATTTGTTCTGCATGGGGATATTCCACAGGAAGCTTTCGTTCGGTTTGAGTGAAGGGATTCTTTTCTGTGTGCAGAAATACAAGCGGATTCAAATAAATGAAGTTATCGTTAACGGTAGCCTGTTTTTCAAATATGATAGTCTCTTTGACCTGCGGAGAGAATTTGTTGATACCTTGTGCATTGAATACACTTATTTTCACGTCTTCTTTCGATGCCAGTCCGTTTACAAATTCGGTACTGTCTTTGGCTGTCTGATATTTTTTTCTGAAGGCAGAGGCATATTGTCCCATATAGCTTGTGTTACGGCTACCGTATATTTTGCCATCCGGACTGATTACTGCACTTACCATGGAGCGTAATTGATTTTTACAGGTTTGACTCAAATCGACCCATCTGCTTTGGCGGCCTCCTATTATTGCCCGTGCCCGGTTTACCATTAGCACGGGAGGGAGTACATTCAGGTAGCCATTGGTTACTGAACCATCCAGATAGACAAGTGTACTGTCTGTGTTGGCTATACCTACAATGAAGGTGTTCAGTTTCTGTATGGTAGGGTGTGCATAAGGAAGTATTCCCATGCTGCGACGGCTCATAACTATCGGGAAAGAGGGAATACCCGCATCCTTGAGCATGCTCATTAGGATGAAGTTGATTTCGGCATTGTTGCCTATACCTTCTTTTACTGTTTTTTTACTTTTACCTCCATAAAGTGCATATTCTTCATTCCAGGATATTTTCTTCTTCAATAAAGTATAAATAGCAGCTATTTTATCTTCGTTACTTTTTAAGTTATCTAAGTTTAAGGCAGCCATTTCTTCCCGATATGGATTCTGTATTTTAAGTTGTCCGCCAAATTCACTGTCATTCAGTAATGCTTCATCTATGTTCTCCCAGGTTTGGGTAAATGATTTATAGAGTGCTCCCGGAAAATCAAGCCCACCCAGTTCAAGATTGACCTGTGTACCGTAATCTTCTACGCACCAGACGTAATTATCGTCATGCAGGCCCGGTAGCTTGTTACCTTTGAAACACAAATGCCGGCCGTTACATTGAAATACTTGTCCTCCGATAACGAGATTGACGCCAACTGTTTCGTCCTCGGTTTGCAGTCGCTCTGTTCCGTGCATGTCCAAATTAAATTTGAAATATTCGGGCACGGTGATATCATATTCTGTATAATGAACAGGAATAGACTGTTGGGCACTCCAGTTATTTATATGGAAATAGAAGTCAGATAATATCTTATATCTGTATTCAATGACGGTTCCCGGTTTTACGTTAGGAACAGAGAATTTGACTTGCATGTATTTGTCATTGAGCCGTTCTTTGAAGATGAATTCCCGTTTCATCTTCGTACGTACTGTTTTACCTTCCTCTATATTATAGGCGAAGGCATCTATCTGACTTACTATCTCTTTCATGGAACTTCCTTTCTTATCTTCATAATAAGGTATAACAACATCGGCAAAAGAGGTTCCCTCTGGTTTGAGTACTTTGATTTTAGTTTCATAAATGTAGTTGATCCGGAAGTCATTGTTGACAACATCATAGAAAACATTCGTCTTCTTGCAGAGTACTACAGCTGCGGCCGTGGTGTCCGGTTCATAAACTGTCATTTTGAGTTCTTCATCCGATGGTTTTCCGAATTTCGTATTAACCTCCGGGACCGTTGTCTCTTGTCCACAAATACCGCTTGTTATGAAACAGGCGATAACAATGAATAGTGTGCGCTTCATTTCTTATATGTTTTAAAGTTTTTTGAGTACAATGAGTGCATTGTTTTTTTCGGCAGTGGCGGCCCACAA
Source organism: Bacteroides mucinivorans (assembly GCF_034654355.2). NCBI lineage: Bacteria > Pseudomonadati > Bacteroidota > Bacteroidia > Bacteroidales > Bacteroidaceae > Bacteroides > Bacteroides mucinivorans. The sequence goes on from NZ_CP178179.1 coordinate 1,423,537, forward strand.
TGCTTGTAAGTTAGGATATTCTGCCGGTTCGAAGTGAAGCTGTTTCACTATGAACATATATTTCAGTCGGATAACTTTCTCCTCTTTCTCTACATAATAATGACAACTGACCCCTTTTTTCTCGGTGATATATATCTGGCTTTTGGGAATCTCTTCTATTTGATATCCTTCAGGTAATATGAGGGTGTTTGTTATGGTGTACATATAGGTTTGAGGCAGATCTATGGGCATTACTCTATCTGCCTGTATAAAAGGATTTTTGCTGATGTGCGTAAATAACATCGGATTGATATACAAATATTCTCCGTTGGTATTGTCTGCTTTTCGGGTGAACTCTATAGTTTCGTAAACAGAGGAATTGGTTGCATTAATCTCTTTTTGTGTATAATTTATTATGTGGCAATCATTTTGGGTTTCATGTTTTCTGATGAAATCTATACTATCTTTAGCTTGTCTGTACTGATTGATACGGTCGAATGCAAAATGACCTGTACGTTTAATTTCTTGTGTTCCTTTGAGCAGATGTTCGGGTGTCAATGTCGCACGAATCGTCATGTTAATTGTATTATTAGGGATCCGGGTGAGGTCTACCCACTTTTCTTGGTCACTTAATCTGTTAATGATACGGGCTTTTTCTACGGTTAATTTTTCGGGCAATACATTTGGGAAAGCTTCCGGCATAGAACAGTCAAGATAGATATTCTTTTGCTTGTCAGTATGTATGGCAACCACGAAAGTGTTTAGTTTTTGTAGCGATGGGTAATGAATGGGAAGCCTTCCCGTATTGCGCATACGTAATACTACGGGCCATGCTTCAATGCCACAATCACGTAACATATTTATAAAGATAAAATTAAGGTCGGCATTACTTCCTGTTCCTTTTTTTATCGTTTTTTTAAGATCGGGGCTATAGAGTTTGTACTCTCCGTTCCATGTCATTTTCTGTTTTAGTAATTTGAAGATGGCTTCTACTCTCTTTTCAAATGGCATATCTGTTAGTTGTAATGCCGCCATTTCATCACGGTAAGGATTAAACAGGAAAAGCTGCTGGCCGAAATCTTCAAAATCTTCTTTCAGTAAGAAGTTATCAATATCTTCCCAGGTTTGAGTATACGACTTATAATTTTCGCCTTGTTTCACTCCTTGCAGATCAAAAGAAACGCTTACCTTGTGGTCATTGCTACACCATATATATTCTTCGTCATCGGGTAGTGCCGGAAGATGGTGTGCGGTAAAAGTGAGTTCGCGTGCGTGTACCGAGAGAGTTTTCTTGACTTGTCCCAATCCTCCTAAAGTAGTATGTTCTATTGTGTATCCACCGTCTTTCTCTTTTACTTTTATCCGGTCTCTGCCTTGCATTTCGATGTTGAAGATAAAGATATTGGGTATCAGGATACTGTATTCACTGTATATTGTAGGAATTTCTGTTTGCATCACCCAGTCTTCCAGTTGAAGATAATAATCGGATGCCTGTTTATAACGATATTCAATAACGGTTCCTTCTTTTACGGCAGGTATGGAAAACTTGAGTTGCATATACCGTTCATTGATACGCTCTCGTACGATAAAGTCGTTTTTAGTGTTTGTCTTTACTCGTTTACCATTTTCCAGATTGTAGGCATAGGCCTCCAGATCATAGATATTATCTCTGTTCTCTGATGTTTGTTCCGGTGCGTAATAGGGGATATTGATGTCGGCATATTGTTTGCCTTCCGACTTTAGTATTTTTATTTTCACACTACGTTGTGTGATAAGTACGAATTCATTATTAGTATATCTGTAATTGCTTTTCCCTATATCATATAATACAATGGCTGTTGCTGTAGTATCGGGTTCGTAAACAGTCATTTTTAGTTCTTCATCCGATGGCTTTCCGAATTTCAGGGTCGGCTCTATCGTATGTCCGGAGGTGTGCAGACTGCAGAAGAATAGCAGAAATAGTATAATTAGTGTGCATTTCATAGCTATTTGCGTTTTTGTTAATATTGCAAATATATGTAAAAAGATATAATAACGGTTATTTTCAGTATTTTTTTTGTAAAAAAGAAGTAAAAAGAAAAGGGATTACTCGAAAAAAGAGTAATCCCTTTGTATAAATACAGAGTCTGGCTATTATTATTTACACCAAGTGGCCGATCCATTCTTCGCGGTCGCCCGGGAGAAGATCAATTACGGGAATTTCAATCATCGTGTAGCATCCCGGTTGTTGACGCATGGAAGCGCGGGCAACACAAACCAGAACCTGTGCTGTCAGAGCAGGGTTGTTGATGCGCATATTGAATTCAAATAACTGATTTTGTGTTTTACCGGATACCCCTTTACGGGTTAGGTTTACGCCATGGCCCATGTCAAGAAGTGCGTCGACGTTAGGCACTTGCTGTACGTGAGTTTCGTCGTTTACAAAATAAGCGTCAGATTTGATTGCAGCAGCCACTTCATCAAACTTGTAGCCATCTTTCAGTTCGATGTATACCATACGGCGATGGATTCCGGTTCCAGTAGGAATAGTCATTGAAAGGGCAGCTTTTACACCGTCAATAGCTTTTACTGCTACGGTATGTCCCATGCTCATACCCGGACCAAAGTTTGTATAAGTGATACCTTTGGGAGCAATAGCTTCCAGCATAGTACGTACAATGGAATCGCTACCCGGATCCCAACCTGCTGAGATGACAGATACAGCTCCGTGCTCTTTTGCAGAAACGCTGAGCTCACGGCGGAGCGCAGTAATACCTGTGTGAATATCGAAACTATCTACTGTATTGATTCCTAATGCCAGAATTTCTTTGGCGTATGTTTCTACACTGCGGGTAGGGGTACAAAGGATAGCTACATCTACTCCCTGCAGTTCTTTTATATCTTTTACTACGGCATAATCGTTTAGCTCGGTTGGCTTGTTCTCAGCTCCTGCGCGGCGAACTATACCTGCTATTTCAAAGTCCGGGGCTGCCTGGAGGGCTTCCAGTACATAACGGCCAATATTACCATAACCAACAATGGCTGCTCTTACTTTTTTCATTCTTTTATGGGTTTCGTTTAACATATTTCTTTCTTTATGCTGCAAAAATAATCATTTTTTCTGTTTCTACCGGTGAAATGGTTGTTAAAGTTAGTTTTTGTTACTCAAGGTTAGTGAAGCACAATATTTGTCGTGCGCGTGCGTTAATAAAGTATTATGATAGAATACGTCAAAGGCGAGATTGCCGAACTTAGTCCGGCAACAGCAATAATCGATTGTAACGGTTTGGGGTATGCCGTGAATATTTCATTAAATACATACTCTGCGATTCAAGGGAAAAACACTTGTAAACTATATATTTATGAAGCCATTCGCGAAGATGCGTATGTGCTGTATGGCTTTGCTGACAAGCAGGAACGTGAACTCTTTTTGTTGTTGATTTCTGTATCTGGTATTGGTGGCAATACGGCACGAATGATTCTTTCGGCACTTTCGCCGTCGGAGTTGGTTAATGTTATCAGTACGGAGAATGCTAATTTGCTGAAGACGGTGAAGGGGATCGGATTGAAAACTGCACAGCGTGTGATTGTAGATTTAAAAGACAAAATAAAGACTGCTGCCCCTGTAGCAGGGGGAGGGCAGAGTACTTTGTTGTCTGCCATGAATACCGAAATACAGGAAGAAGCTGTTGCTGCACTGACGATGCTTGGGTTTGCTGCGGCTCCCTCACAAAAGGTAGTACTTGCCATTTTGAAGGAAGAACCCGATGCTGCTGTAGAACAAGTGATAAAACTGGCCTTGAAGAGATTATGAGAATGATGTGCCAATATGCCAATGTATCGATGTGCCAATGTGCTGTGCTGTTATATCGCAGACTCATTGGCACATTGGCGCATTGGCATATTAGTACATTGGTATATTATTTCATTGTCATATTATTCTTATTTTTAGGTAGTTTGCCTGTTGCAGCGCAGATACTGCAACCTATGCCCATTGTTGAGGAAAAGGTAGAGTATGATGCATTGACTAACCGCTATTTGATCCGTACTATTATCGGTGGGCAGGAAATGGACGTTCCTATCATAATGACTCCCGCTGAGTACTTAGACTGGAGTATGAAACGCTCCATGCAGAATTACTACCGTCAGCGTAATGACTCCGTATTTTCTAAGGGAAAAGAGGAGTTTGACTTTACGAATATGAAATTTAATCTTGGTCCGGCTGAAAAAATATTTGGTCCGGGTGGTGTTCAGATTCGTACTCAGGGAAGTGCTGAACTCAGTTTTGGAGTAAAGTACAACAATGTTCAGAACCCTACTTTGCCTGAAAGTATGCGTAAAACCTGGGGATTTGATTTCGATGAGAAAATTAATATTAATGTCAACGGTAAGGTAGGAGATAAGGTAAACCTTGACATGAATTATAATACGGACGCTACTTTTGACTTCGATAGTAAAAAACTGAAACTGAAATATGAGGGCAAAGAGGATGAGATAATAAAACTGCTTGAAGCGGGTAACGTGAGTATGACTACCGGCAACTCGTTGATACGCGGTGCTACTTCTTTGTTTGGTGTGCGTGCCGATTTACAGTTTGGAAAGTTAAAGTTGCAAACAGTGATCAGCCAGCAGGAGAGTGAATCAAAAACCGTTAATAGTAAAGGAGGGGCACAGACCATTCCTTTTGATTTCTCAGCAGATGAATATGATGAGAACCGGCACTTCTTTCTGGCACACTATTTTCGCGATACGTATGACCGTAATATGGCACAATTACCTAATATTCTTTCCGGAGTGAAAATTAACCGGGTTGAGGTTTGGGTAACGAATAAACGAGGTAATTATGAGAACCCGCGTAATATTGTAGCTTTTACGGATTTAGGAGAGTCTCAAGCCTATATTAGTAAGGGAGCTTCGTGGATCGCAATCTCTAAGGACACCCTTCCACCTGCTAATGGTGATAATAATCTTTATCAGCAGATGACAAGCACCTATAGTGCTGCACGTAATATAAGTGCAGTAAATTCTGTGATAGGATCAATTCCTGGGATGGAAAGCGGCATGAACTATGAAAAGATAGAGACGGCCCGGTTGTTGACCTCCTCGGAGTATACGGTGAATACTACTTTAGGTTACATCTCTTTAAAGCAGACTCTACAATCAGATGAAGTACTTGCTGTAGCTTTTGATTATACTATTAATGGAAAGACCTATCAGGTTGGTGAATTTTCATCCGATATCAAGGAGACGTCCGACTGTCTTTTCGTTAAACTGTTAAAAAATACTTCCAACTCTCCGGATGCTGCTTGCTGGGACTTGATGATGAAGAACGTTTACTCACTGAATGCCTATCAGGTACAGAAAGAAAAATTTACATTAAATATCACTTATCTGAGTGACACCACCGGAGTTTATTTACGTTATATTCCGGAGGGTAAGATCAATAAGATACCTTTACTTAAAGTAATGAATCTGGATCGCTTGAATAGTAAGAATCAGCTCGGAGGTGACGGATTTTTCGATTTTGTAGAGGGATATACGGTTAATGCACAGAATGGCCGTATCTTTTTCCCGGTAGTAGAGCCTTTTGGATCGTATCTGGAGAAAAAATTTGATAATCCGAACATTGCTAAGAAATATGTTTTCAAGGAATTATATGACTCTACTCTTACCGTAGCGCGTCAGTTGGCTGAGAAGAATAAATTCCGTTTACAAGGTGAATATCGTGCTTCGTCTGCCAATGAAATACGTCTTGGTTCGATGAATGTGCCACGGGGATCGGTACGTGTTACGGCCGGTGGACGGACACTAACTGAAAATTCCGACTATTCGGTTGATTATACAATGGGAGTAGTTACGATTCTCAATCAGAGTATTATTGATGCCGGGACTCCTATCAGTGTAAATCTCGAAAGCAATACGTCTTATAATATGCAGCGTAAGACAATGTTGGGATTGAACTTTACGTATGATTTTTCGCCTGATTTCCAGTTCGGAGGTACTGTGATGTATCTGAAAGAGAAGCCGCTGACTACCAAAGTGGCTATGGGAGACGAACCTATATCGAACACCTTGTGGGGGTTGAATACCTCCTGGAAACGTGAGAGCCAATGGTTAACTAATATGGTAGATAAGTTACCGTTTGTGGAGGCTACTGCTCCTTCCAATATTAATCTCGGATTGGAATTTGCTCAGCTTCTTCCGGGACATGGGGGAGGATTGCAGGACAATTCTTCTTATATAGATGATTTTGAGAGTGCACAAAGTGGTATCGATTTGCATCAGCCTTTGTATTGGCAACTCTCTTCTACGCCCTTTAAGGCAACGGGACCTGATAATCTCGAATTGTTTCCCGAATCGAGATTGTCTGATAGTATTCCCTATGGAAAGAATCGTGCTTTATTGGCATGGTATCATATCGACGGATTATTTACGCGCCGTAACTCTTCACTTACTCCGACACACATTAAGAATGACCTCGATCAACTCTCCAATCACTATGTCCGTGAGGTGTACGAATCTGAGCTGTATCCTAAAAAGGAGTTGAATAATATGGAAGCATCTACTATGTCTATATTGAATGTGGCTTATTACCCTCAGGAACGTGGCCCTTACAATCTGGACAGAGACCTTGACGAAAATGGTAACTTGCTGGAACCGGAAAAGCGGTGGGGAGGTATGATGCGTAAGATTGAAACAACCGATTTTGAGAAGGCCAATATTGAATATGTTGAATTTTGGTTGCTCGATCCTTTTATTTATGCAGATGGAGATGAACCGGGAGCGGATAATACACGTAGAAAAAACGCCCGGAGTACAACAGAGGGCGGATATCTGTATCTTAATTTGGGAGATGTATCTGAGGATATCCTGAAAGATGGTAGGAAGTTTTTTGAAAATGGTTTGCCTATTGATGGTGATGAATCAAAAGTAGACTATACAAACTGGGGGCGTGTTCCTAAAGATCGTAGCCTTGTATATGCTTTTGATAATACGGCAGGAGCACGTAAAAAACAGGATGTCGGATTGAATGGACTTTCGGTAGAAGATGAACGTGCTTATCCTACTTATGTTAAGTATTTGGAAGAAATCCGGCCAAAGTTGAATGCTTCTGTTTTTGAAAAGTTCTACGAGTCGCCTGCAGGTGATAAATATCATTATTTCCGGGGTTCCGATTACGATGCTGAGGAGAAGAGTATTCTCGAACGTTATAAATATATCAATAATACCGAAGGGAACTCGGCTGCTAATGAAGATTCTCCTGAGGGATATCCGACGGCTGCTAAGACTTCTCCTGATATAGAAGATATTAATCAAGATAATACACTTTCGGAAACAGAAAAATATTTCCAGTATCGTATTCATCTGACTCCTTCTGAATTGAAAGTGGGTACGAACAATATTACCGATAAGCGTGTCACTAAAGTGAAATTGCGTAACGGCCAAACGGAAGAGGTGACCTGGTATCAGTTTAAAGTGCCTGTGCGCAGCGGTACACCTGTCGGAAGTATCCGAGATTTCAAGTCGATACGGTTTATGCGTATGTTCCTTACCGGGTTCTCTAAACCTGTAATTTTGCGTTTTGCCACTCTTGAACTGGTGCGTGGTGATTGGCGTACGTATACAGATCCGTTATATAACCTTCAAAATCCTGCACCTACAGTGACAGGTACTTTGGATGTTTCAACTGTTAATATTGAAGAGAATGGAGATAAGACACCTATTAACTATGTAATGCCTCCGGGTATTAGTCGTGTTATTGATCCGGGACAACCACAGTTGCGTCAGCAAAATGAACAGGCTATGAGCTTGAAAGTTGAAAACCTTGCGCCGGGTGATGCACGTGCTGTTTACAAAAATTCTACAATGGATATGCGCCAGTACCGCCGGTTGAAGATGTTCACTCATGCCGGGGCTTTAACAGGTGATGTAACTGACCCTAAAGACGGAGAATTATCTGTTTTCATTCGTCTGGGTTCCGATTATAGCTCTAACTTTTATGAATACGAAATCCCGTTGAAGCTAACTCCGGCAGGCAATTATAATGGAGACTCAGATGTTGATAAACTGATAGTATGGCCTAAAGACAATATGTTGGATATTGCACTTTCTGTGTTTACTGACATAAAGAAAAAGCGCAACCAAACAAAGAATAATTCGCTTTCGGGGGTAAGTTATGGAAAGCTTTATTCTGAATATGACCCCGACAAACCAGCCAATAAGGTAAGTATCATAGGTAATCCGTCACTTGCAGAGGTGAAGACGATGATGATTGGTGTGCGTAATAATTCACGCGCCAAGAAATCGGCCGAAATCTGGGTAAACGAATTGCGTCTGTCCGATTTTGACGAAGAGGGTGGCTGGGCAGCACAGGGAAATATGAATGTGCAGTTGTCGGATCTTGGAAGTATCAGTATGGCGGGACATGTAGAGACTGCCGGTTTTGGTGGACTGGAACAGAGTGTAAGCGAACGTCGCCTGGATGATTATTATCAATACCAGTTTACTACTACGTTTGAGTTGGGACGTTTTTTCCCGAAGGCTGTGAAACTTACCGCTCCGGTCTATTTTTCATATTCCCGTGAGAAGACTTCTCCCAAGTATAATCCCTTGGATCAGGATATGCTGTTGAAAGATGCGCTGGATGCTTTGTCTACAAATGCCGAACGAGATTCATTACGTAATATCGCTAATACGATAACGACCTATAAGAATTTTAGTTTGAGTAATATGCGTGTGGGAGTTACCAGTAAGAATCCGATGCCTTATGATCCGGGGAACTTCACAATGAGCTATAGTCGCACGAACAGACATAATCAGGGTAGTACTACTGTCTATGAGAACGAAACGGACTGGCGTGGAGCGCTTTCTTACAATTATGCGCCTGTGTATAAAGCCTGGGAACCGTTCAAAGGACTGAAGAGTAAATCAAAATGGATGAAGTTCGTTAAAGAACTCAACTTAAGCTATCTGCCGCAGAATATTTCTTTCAATACAGATATGAACCGGCATTACTATGAGCTTCAGTTGCGTGATATGGAGAACTTGAGTGATCCGGCGGAAATACCTGTTAGTGTGGCAAAGGATTTTCTTTGGAATCGTGATTTCTCTTTGCGTTGGGATCTGACTAAAAATCTTCGTATGAACTTCACATCAGCTACCCATGCTGAGATAGAAGAACCTTACGGAGTAGTGAACAGAACACTCGAACCGGATGAATATGAAGCAAAGAAAGATACAATACGGCGTAGTCTGCTTAGTTTCGGACGTCCGATTGATTATCAGCAGACATTTAATGCTACGTATAAATTGCCGTTTGATAAGTTCCCTGTTACAGACTGGATGACAGCAGATACGCGTTTTAATTCTTCTTATAGCTGGGATCGTGGTGTTTCTCTAGCTGATGGGAAAGAAATGGGTAATACAATTGCAAACCAACGGACTTTTGATGTGAATGGCCGTCTCAATCTGGAGACTCTGTATAATAAGGTACCTTTTCTTAAAGAGACTAACCGCCGTTTTGCTACTACCTCTTCGACGCGTCGTCCCGATAGTCGTCAGAAAGCAAAGCCTAAACGGTATGAGAAAGAGATACAGTTGAAGAAAGATACCACTATAACCGTTCGCCACAGTTTAGGTTCGAAAAAGCCTAAGGTTTCAGCACTGACGGTTGATGGTGATCGCTATCCTATCCGCTATAAGGTGATAGATGCTAACACGATTCGTATTGAAACCAGAGACAGTGTCCGGGTGAAGCTGACGGCTATCCAAGGGCCGAAGCCAGAGGATAACCCCTGGTATAAAATTGCACAATCGGCAGCACGTGTTGCTATGATGGTGCGTAATGTAAGCATTACATATAAGAATACATATGCTATGACTTTACCGGGTTTCCAGCCCGAAATAGGGGATATGCTTGGGCAAACGAGAGGGAGTTCCGGTTTCGCTCCCGGTCTTGATTTTGCTTTTGGTATGACAGGTGATGATTATATTGATAAGGCAATCCGGAATAACTGGCTTATTCAGAATAATTCTAATATAGAGCCTGCTACGACTAATGCCCAGGAAGATCTACAGATACGCATGACTCTGGAGCCTCTGCGTGATTTGAAGATAGACCTTAATGCAGGGCGTACACGTAATGATTCCCGCTCCATACAATTTATGTACGATGGAATGCCTGAGGTACAGAGTGGTAACTTTAATATGACTGTTATAACGATTGGTAGCTCTTTTGAACGTCATAATCCATCCAATGGATATTCCTCGTCTTCTTTCAATCGTTTCTTAGGAAATCTGGATGTGATTCAAAAGAGAGTAGAACAATTGTATCAAGGTGTTTCTCTTCCGGGAATGGAGCATTATCCACAGACCTTTAATAGCATTAGTAAATACAATTCGAGTGTAATGATACCTGCCTTTCTGGCGGCTTATACGGGTAGGGATGCGGGTAAAAGTTCGCTGGATATTTTTCCGGGAATACTCTCGATGATGCCTAACTGGCGTATAACTTATAGCGGACTGAGTAAACTTGAATTTTTTAAGAAGTACTTTAAGAGTGTGACTCTGACTCATGGCTATCGTAGTACTTATAGTGTGGGTAGTTATAGTACTTTCCAGAGTTTCCATAGTTATATGGGCGATTTGGGATTTGTGGATGATGTACAAACTGGTATCCCTGTTCCTTCATCTATATACGATGTTTCAGCTGTTTCTATCAATGAGCAATTCTCTCCTTTATTTGGAGTGGATGTTACTTTTAAAAATGGTATCACTACCAAAGTGGAGTACAAGACTACGCGTATTCTGAATCTTAGCCTTGCTGCCAATCAGGTAGTAGAGAGTGGAACGAAGGATTTTGTGGTAGGCATGGGTTATAAGATTATGGGATTGGAACTTTTCCCCGGACGTAATACGAAGAACTCTAAGAATAAAATAAGTAATGACCTTGCTTTGCGTGCGGATGTATCTTTCCGTAATCAGTTTGCACTTTGCCGGGATATTCAGCAAGTCACTACGCAGGCTACCAGTGGTAACAAAGCACTCAAGATATCTTTCTCTGCGGATTATACGCTCAGCCGCTTACTTAGTGTGAGTCTCTATTATGACCGTCAGAAGAATACCCCGCTTGTGTCTGCTTCCTCTTATCCGGTGACCAGTGCTGACTTCGGTATGCGTCTGAAGTTCTCACTCACGCGATAGTATGTCTTGAAAATCATTACCTTTGTCTACGTAAAAAATAAACGTATAGTATGATAAAAAATAGAAAGATACCAATGTCCTCATGGCTACGAAGTCATTCCCGTACAAGGATTACCTCTACTGATGGGTGGTATCTGCGATTTGCTGATGAGCTTTTTTCACTGATCGCTTCTTCCCGGTTGTATGCAGATAAAACACCGGAAAATATACAAAATGCCGCTCTCCTGCTTACTATATATCTGGAAGATAGTATTGCGAATGATGGTGGCTGGAGACGTTTTAGTGATTTATGTTATAAGTTATATGGTCGTAATCTTCCTTTTTATGAAATTCCGGTAGATTATGTCTCTGATGAAATAAATGAAGTGGACATTGCCTTTGTACTGTGGAAGCTTAATTCAAATGATGATGATGAAGCAGTCATTGCCAATCCTTTTGATGAAAAGATATTGGAATTGGCAAATAATGTGTATGAGGCAATGGATATTGTTTTTGAACAAGCACCAATTTGTGAAATTTCTTCCGATGACTGGGTATTGCCTTCTGAGCAATTGTTGAAGGAAAGAACAGAAATACCTTCTATACAGACGGATACAGTCTTACCGGAAAGCGTGAGATTGTTTTTGGCTGCTACGGGAGGGGAGCAACTTATGTATTTCCCGCTTTATGAACAGATGGAGACTTTCTTTGTGGAACATTTGCATTGGAGTCGGACAGATATACCGAATAAGCTGGATGCGGAGTTTGGTAATACGGTTGTTTTTGCCAATCCCAAAGGAATTCTCGTAGCACCTGGCGTAGCATACTTCTTTTGTGATAAGCGTAATGAAGTGGCATACGATAAGGAAATGGCAGTAAAAGAGGGCTATAAGTTGTTTACGGATAAGGGTTATTGCCCGTTTGATTTGTTGAAATATGGTGTAGAACAGAATTTGTTCCCTGATATCCGGTTGCCGTTTGAGAATGGAAAAGAAATATTAGGAAAGAACTGGGATTTTATTGCCCGTTACTTTCTGGGTGAATATTACGAAGGAACATAGTTATGACGATAAGAAATAATAATACCCGTTCTGGTGTTTCCCGTCCTAAAAGTAGCGGAAAGGCAAAGCCTACCGGGAAACGAATTGGAAAGTCAAAACCCGCTAAGGCGAACAATCAACTGAATAGACGGGTGAAATAATGTACTAAATCAGGGGTTGTGTCAAAAGTCTGATAAAGCTCCGGCATGTATAGCTTAAGAAACACAGATTAACGTTAATCTGCACAAAGATAAAATTGTATCTGCGCTAATTAGCGTTCATCTGTACTTTTATTTTAGTACACTTTTGTAGCCGAAACCAGTAACATCATTGGTCTGCGTAATTCTTCTTCCATACCGGGAATGACTCCGAACAACTCTCTGTCCGGTTCCGGTTCTATTAATCCGGTGATATGAAATCCAGCCTGGAGTAATCCGTTTACATAGGTGGTTAGTGTTTTATGGAATTTAGTAATTTCTTCTCCAAGAAAGACAGCTTTGCGTTTTCCTTCTGTGAAATAGTTATCTACAGGCCAGTGTATAGGTTTTCCGTCTTTATCGTAATACCAGTCTTGAGTACCGTAAGCTGTGAAGACCGGGTGTTCCACAGAAAAGACAAATGTACCTCCCTGTCTAAGGCATTTGTATACCTTTTTGCATATATCGCCAAATGATTCCAGATAATGGAATGTCAGTGAACTGATAACAACATCATAAGATTCGGAAGGAAAATCATAATCCTCAATAGCCATACATTGGTATTCTATAGCGGGAGAAGCATTTCTTTCTTTGGCACCCTCTATCATGTTTTGAGAAATATCTATGCCCAAAGCAAATGTAGCACCCTGTTCGATAGCATATTGGCAGTGCCAGCCGAAACCGCAGCCCAGATCCAATACACGTTTTCCTTTGAAGTCCGGTAACATTGTTTTTAGTATGTGCCATTCTCCTGCACCTTTCAAGCCATTTACCGAACGTGACATCTGGCTATATTGGTTGAAGAATTTCTCGTCATCGTATTTATTCTCTTTCATATCTTATTGAAATTTGGACAAAGATAGAAAATCCGGAAGCATTCGATGACTTGCCGGCAAAAATTAATTAATCTCTTTCTGAGTCTGAAGAGATTAAAAATAGATTAAGGGCCATTGGCATCAAACAGTTTCATTTGTAAAATGAAACAAGGAATGACGGCTCCTATGTCCGGCACTCCTTGTTGAAACAATTAAGAGAGAGAGTATTTGTTTATTAATCAGCCTTTAGAGTAACAATAAGTGGAGTAGTGTTCTCTACTTTTACTTTCGCTGTTTTCATATCAATATAGCTGATAGAAAGAGTTGCATTTTTAGGGGCATCCAGTACGAAAGTTCCATCACGGTCTGCAACAGTGCCGATGGTGGTTCCTTCAATAAGTACACTGGCACCTACTACAGGGCTACCGCTTGTGTCTTGTACTTTACCTGCTATTCTGATCTTTCCGTCAGAGGGCATATTTACGCTTTGAACTTCTCCACGAACCCCACGGATGCGTATTCCTGTATCATTTGATCTGGTTATTATTCTTACTTCCGTTTTTCCGGATACATCCATAACTTTTACTCCATATGTGTTACCTTTTTCTGGGCGCAGTGCCTGGATTTCTGTAGCAGAAACAGGTTTGTCATTCAGAAAATAGGAAACGTCTTTAGCTTTCACATTATTTTCTTGATAGAGGGCATCTAATCTTTCACCTAAAGTTTTTGCTGGTTTTTCTTTTTGGGCCGCATATTCTTCTTTGGTTTTCAAATTTATCAGAATAACACCATTCGCTCCGCGTGCACCATAAATAGCAGTTGCCGAAGCATCTTTCAGTACAGAAATAGATTCTATCCAGTCCGGATTTATCGCATTCATCATATTATTACTAATTTCTTTGCCATCTACGATAATGAGCGGATAGTCTGTTTTTTCAATTGGAAAATTTTCTTTAATGGAAGATGAAGTGCTCCCGTCCAGGCGGAATGCTATAGGAAGGGTGTACTGGGTAGCTACTGCTTTGCTTTTTCCTTTCTCGTCTGTTTTCTTGCCGGGGGTCCATTGCGGCATATTCTCTATTAACCGGAGGGCTTCTGCATCTAAGGAAGGATCTACACTACGTGCGATTTTAGGAGAAGTCACTTTCCCTTTTGCATCTACTACAAATTGTACGATAACGCGCCCTTGTGTGCCTTTCTCTTTGGCTTCGGCCGGGTATTTCATGTTTTTATCCAGATACTCCTTAAGGGCTTCTGTACCACCAGGAAACTCTGGCATTTCCTCCATCTCTGATAGAGCGTCTTCTTTGGAAGAGATAGTAACGATAACGGCCTCTTTTTGCTTTGTTTTCACGGTATCCTTCACGGTCAAAGGTGCTGGAATAACTGTTGGATTTACTACGCTACTCTCAGCAGAAGGAATATTTTCTGCCACTTTCGTTTCTACAATTGCTGTCAAATCATTAACTTTGACGGCTGAAATCTCTGCAGCTTTTTCAGAGATCTCGGGGCGGGCAAAGGCTGTTACTGTAATGGCTGCTAACGGGAGTACATACAGATACTTTAAGCGTGCCCATGGATTGGATTTTTCTTTTAACATCATAGTGATACGTTTTTTAAGTGTACTGTGATTAAAGCTGTTGGCCATAGAGTAGAGCCTTGTGCCGACAGTTTTTTTAATTAATAATAGTTGATATTGTTTTGCATCGACGCCTTCTTTAATAACCGTTTCATCTGCTTCATATTCATGAATGTTTTGCAATTCCTGTTTCAGTAACCAGGCTGCGGGATTAAACCATTGGAAGAATATGCAGACGTCTGCTATCAGTAAATCGATAGAATGACGGTTGTGGATGTGTGCTGTTTCGTGGATGAGTATTTCACGCCCGTTTTCCTCGAGATCAGTACGTGAAATAACGATATATTTCATCCAGCTAAAAGGGGCTATCTCCTTATTATGCGTGATAACCTGTATTCCGGAGTGATATTTCTCTTTTTTACCCGAACGGAGCAGTAGTAATAATCGGGTGAGTGAACAGAGATTTCGACAGGCAAAAAACAGAATACCTGCAAGGTAAATAATCAGCCCTATCTGTATGCCCGATAATGTATTGCTATTAGCCTCTACAGGAGTAGTAACACTGACTGTATCCTGATAGAAATTTGCCATTATCAGAAGTTGTTCGAGGGTGAGCATCGTTTTTGCCATTTCGGTGTGCTGCGTAGTAGTGACCTCAATCAGAGGGATGAGCAATGACAGGGGTAGAATCCCGAGCAGGGCAATCCTGTTGAAGCGGTGAAAGGTTTCTTTGCTTAGCAACAGTCTGTAGAATAGATAGAACAATGCCAGGCAAATAGCCGATTTGAGTATGTAGGCAAAAAAGAGTCCCATAGTATTCGATTTTTATTTATTTGCTCGTTCTACTTCATCAATGAGCTGCTTGAGATCATCAAGAGAGATATCTTCTTCCTTGACCAGAGAAGATACTGCACTGAGGTAAGAGTTATTGAAATATTTACTAATGACATTTTTTAAAGTACCCTTACGGAAAGCTTCTTCACTGACGATAGCATAGTATTGATAGGTATTGCCATAAGTATTGTGTGCAAGAAAACCTTTATCCTCCAGTCCGCGGACAATGGTGGACAGTGTATTGAAATGTGGCTTCGGTTCATTATAGAAAGCCAGCATCTCTTTTACAAACAAAGGGCCTTTTTCCCAGAAAAAACCCATGATCTCTTCTTCTTTTGCTGTTAGTCCTTTCATAACTTTATCTATGTTTAAGACAAAGAACGAAAAGTTTTAGTTGATAAACTAATTTTTGTAGTTAATAAAAACTAAAGAGATGATTTATATAGGGAAGTCTATTTAAGTGACTTGCATTTTATGTGTTTTCCTCTTCTTGTTCCGGTTTTGGATTCTTAGATTTTTTAATTCGCCCACTTTTCTTCAACGCTTCGGCGATGATCCACTGAAGCTGGCCGTTCGTACTACGAAACTCATCGGCTGCCCATTTTTCAATAGCATCCATTGTTTCGGCGTCTACGCGCAGAACGAAACTTTTAGTTGAAGATTCTTTTTTAGCCACGGTACTTATTCCAGTTTTTATGCCCTACGCCCCATCATCAATGTCTGATAATGAGGCGCAGAGAGATTTATTATTTTATTATTCAAACACTCTGTTTGCAGCATTAGTGATATTCGCCACGAAACTCATTCTGATTAATGATTCAATGTTCCGGTATTTACTACTGGTTGGGCAGCCTCATCAGCGCAGAGTACAACAAGCAGGTTGCTCACCATTGCTGCTTTCTTGTCTTCATCCAGTTCAACAATTTCCTCCTCCGAAAGTTTATGAAGTGCCATTTTTACCATAGAAACAGCTCCTTCTACTATCTTTTCTCTTGCACTGATAATGGCTGACGCTTGTTGGCGGCGTAGCATGACTGCGGCAATTTCGGGAGCATAGGCAAGGTAGTTGATACGGGCTTCAACAACTTCCATTCCTGCCATGGCGAGCCGTTCGTTGAGTTTTTGTTCCAGTTGTTCGTTGATTTCTTCACCCCCAGAGCGTAGAGTAAGTTCTTCGACGTTGGATTCACTATCGTCATAGGCGTATTGTCCGGCTACCTGTCGGAGGGCGGCATCACTCTGTATCATCACGAAATTCTCAAAGGCATTCATACGACTGGCTACAGCATTACTACCGGTTGCCACGTTGGCCATGGTCTGAGAATCTATCTCAAACATGGCTTTATAGGTATCTTTTAATTTCCATACGAGTACCAGTCCGATAAGAATCGGGTTTCCGATTTTATCATTTACTTTGATAGGTTCTATGTCGAGGTTACGAGCGCGGAGAGAAAGTTTTTTTGCATCCAGGAAGGGATTCATCCAAAAGAAACCGGTTTCTTTGAATGTACCTTTGTATTTGCCGAAGAAAACCATAGTACGGGCTTCGTTTGGTTCCAGGCGATTGAATCCAGGTATAAAAAGCATGGAAATGATAATTCCCAAAAGTCCTGCAGTGACAGTGAAACCATTGGGGCGAGCAATGAGAAAGAACGAAGCAATACTTACTCCCAGTAATAAAGCAATAATAAACAGCATGGCAAAACCATTCATCTTAAAACCAGTGAAAAGAGTTTCTTTTGTTTCCATAAGTTGTGATTTTAGTGATATCATTTTGATATCACAAATATATCATTTATTTTTTGATATAAGCGATGGAAAAGGAAGATATTCTTATATGTATTAATGTTTTTTATGAAGAGAGGTTATAATAACGTAGTTGACTCGTTTTTGTACGGTTTTGAATGTATTTCACCACAGAGGTCGCAGAGGGCACAGAGTTTAAATTTTTAATGAAACGCAGATGAACGCAAATTCTCGCAAAGGGAAATAACGATAAAATAAAGAACTACAGTTTTTTAATCTGCGTTCTGCGATCATCCGCGTTTCATCAGAGAAAATAATATCTCTGTGCCCTCCGTGTCCTCTGTGGTGAACTGATTCATTTCGGATCAGCTTTGAATAAAACTTGAAACAGACTTCTATATTTAGTATATAAAAATTCCACAGACTAATATTTTCTCACAATAAGTGAAACAAAATATTAGTTTGTGGAAAGCGATATAATCCGTAGAATCTCTCAGGCAGGGTTATGCCAATGCCTGGCTGATATCGGTTAGTAAGTCTTCTGCACTTTCAAGCCCAACCGAGAGGCGGATCGTTTTGGGACTGACATCCATACTTTGCCGTTGTTCTTCGGTGAAAGAACCGTAGATGGTACTGGCCGGATGAATAGCAAGTGTTTTATTATCAAATAAATTGGTTGCCCGCCGAATGAGCTGCAAGCGATTCATAAAACGGAAACAGGCTTCGCGTGATGCAAGGTCAAATGTAAGCATAGCACCGGGATAAGCACCAAACTGTTTCGTACTTAATTGATAGAACGGATTGGATTCGAGGCCGGTATAGTTAACCGCTTCCACTTGAGGCAGGGTTTGCAGGCGTTGTGCTAACTGTAGGCAAGTGGCAGCCTGCCGTGCATAGCGTACTTCCATTGTTTCGATACCTAACGTCTGCATATAAGCAACCTGGGGAGTCATGTAAGCACCTAAATTACGGTGGATTTCCTTACGTAACTTCGCAGTAAAGGTAGAAGCACCAAACTGATCTGCCATGGAACGAAGCTTCTTTGAATTACTCCAGTCGAAGGTACCATAATCGAGAATAAGACCACCCAGACTGGTGGCTCCGCCAGAAATGTATTTGGTACTGGACACAATCTCGATATCTACCCCGAATTCATTGGCATGAAAGATGTGAAACGGCACAACAGTAGTATCTGCTATCAAGGGAGCACCCATCTGATGTGCTATGCCGGAGAGTACTTTTAAATCGGCTACTTCAAGCTGGGGATTGGTGATAACTTCAAGAAAGATGGCGCAGGTGTTTTCATCAACCTGAGCACGAACAGCTTCGGGGTTTGTAAGGTCACAAAAGCGCACTTCGACTCCGAATGCAGCGAGCGTACTTTTAAAAAATGAATAAGTATTACCGAAAAGGTGGGCGGAAGTAACAATGTTGGCTCCTGCTTGTGCCAATGTGAAAAAGATATTGCTGATAGCCGCCATACCGGAATTCAATGCTGTGACGCTCAGCGCACCTGTGATTGTTTGAATACGTTTCTCAAAATATTGAACGGTGGGATTGGTTATTCGCGAATATGCATGATCTGCCGTACGTCCGCAAAAAGCTTCCTCCATAGCTTCCGCCGTATCAAATTCATAAGCAGCGGTATTATATACCGGCATGGAGAGTGAATGATAAGCATCTTCTTTATCAAAAGGAGTATGCAGAAGTTCCGCTTCAAAGCTGTTTTTATTCATTTTGTCTTTAGTAATTAATTCTCTGTTTATTATCGTTTATCGGTTGTCACATGCTTCTTTCAATTGTTTTAATGCCTTTTTGAGCACACTGCGCGGGCAGGCTACATTGAGTCGCATGAAACCTTCACCTTCTTTACCAAACATAGTTCCGTCGTTTAGTGCAAGATGTGCACCGTCCACAAAAAGGTCTACCAACTCTTTTTGATTCAGTCCCAACGTTCTGCAATCAAGAAAAACGAGGTAAGAAGCCTGTGGACGAATCATTTTAATATCCGGAATATATTCGCTAAGAAAGGCATCAGTGAAATCGATATTCGACTGAATATAGGCAAGAACCTGATCGAGCCATTCGGTACCGTTACTATAGGCGGCAGCTACACTAAGATAAGCGAACAAGTGTCCTTCGCTAAGCTCGCTTGCCTCCATGTATTCCTGAAAACAGCGACATATCTCTTTGTTCTCAATGATGCAGTACGAGCTTGCCAGTCCCGGCATATTAAATGCTTTGCTGGGAGACATAAACACGAGTGAATTTTGACGTGCTTTCTCTGACACAAGTGCAAAAGTGATATGCTGATACGGTGGTAGGGTCAGATCGGCATGAATTTCGTCAGAGATGACGAGTGTCTTGCTTTCATAGCATATTTCAGCTATCTGTTCCAGTTCTTCCCGTGTCCATACACGACCTCCGGGGTTGTGCGGATTGCTAAGAATCAATAGCTTGCATCCCTGTATGTCTTTACGGAAACGGTCAAAGTCAATATAATACTGTCCGTCGCGAAGTACCAACGGACTATACACCACTTCACGTTTATTTTTCTCTGTTACCAGAAAAAAAGGATGGTATACAGGCGGCATCACCATTACTTTGTCACCCTTCTCTGTGAAACATTGTATGGCGAATGCCAACCCACGGACAATACCCGGCATAAAAGTCAGTTCTTCACGCTTAACTTTCCAGCCATGGCGATTCTGCAACCAATTGATAATGGAAGTATACCACTCTTCGCAGGCAAAAGTATAACCCAGCACTTCGTGTTCCAACCGTTTTCTCAAAGCTTCCATTACGAATGGTGGAGTACGAAAATCCATATCCGCTACCCACATAGGGAGCAGATCATTACGTCCCCAACGTTCGCTCACGGCATCCCACTTTACGGATTCCGTTCCACGACGGTCTATTATTTCATCAAAATTATATTTCATCTTAATATTCTGTTTTAGTACTAATATGCTTGCAAATGTACAATTCATCTGTTGCATAATGAAAACAGAAGTAAGAAAATTAACCCGGAAAGAAAAAAATACCACAAATGTGGTAGGGGATATGCAGTATTTACTATAATTATGCATTTTCTAATAAAGAATGCTAACTAAAAACATCTCATCCTATGAAAAAAATATCTGTTATTCTCCTTTTATTGGGACTTGTTGTTATTGCAGGATGCCATAATGATAAAGAAGAAGAGAGTGTTGTTTGTACGTGTGAGCTCCGCCAAATCAATATTCGTGCTGTTTATACCGATGGAACTCCGGTTGTTTTGGATAAGTTTGAAACGATTAATTTAGAGACCGGACAAAAAATGGAATTTGGCGGCGATACGCATTATATTATGGATGCGTATTATAAAGATAGCGGGCAATATCCGGTTATGAACGATGATTACTGGAAGGAATTGGAAAATAAGCCCTTAAAAATCAAGTTTCTTGGTTATAAGAACGAACAAGTTGTTATAGAAGAAGCCTTTATTGTTTCTGCTGATGAATGCCATGTATATATGGTTGATGGAAATGATAGCGTCATTTTGCCGTTACCCGATAAGCATTAATGTTCGTAAAGATTAAATAAAACCGCAGTCGTTCTACTTCTTTTTTGTACTTTTGTAGCATAAAAAGGAACACTATGACGAAAGCCCTGTTTTTTGATATCGACGGTACATTAGTGAGTTTTGATACGCACGCTATCCCAGCCTCTACTATCGAGGCGTTGATTGCTGCTCACAAGAAAGGAATTAAAATTTTTATTGCTACAGGACGTCCGAAAGCGATTATCAACAATTTGTCTGCCATTCAGGATATTGGATTGATAGACGGTTACATCACTATGAACGGAGCTTATTGCTTTGTGGGCGATGAAGTTATTTATAAGAGTGCTATTCTTCCCGGTGAAGTACAGGCATTGGCACAAATCTGTGAGAAGAAAGGATATCCTTGCATTTTTGTCAGTGAGCACAACTTGTCTGTTTGTCAGCCCAATGAACTGGTTCATCAGATATTTTACGATTTCCTGCATGTGAACAAGATGCCGGTGAAGACTTTTAAAGAAGCCATACAAGAGGACATTTTCCAGATGACTCCGTTTATTACCGTAGAAGAAGAGAAGGAGATACAATCGTTGATTCCGAATAGCGAATCCGGACGTTGGTTTCCGGCTTTTGCAGATATCACGGCAAAAGGAAATACAAAGCAAAAAGGCATCGACGAGATGATTGCACATTTTGGTCTTAAACTGGAAGAGACTATGTCATTCGGTGATGGAGGCAATGATATCAGCATGTTGCGCCATGCTGCTATTGGTGTCGCTATGGGAAATGCCAAAGATGATGTAAAACAGACAGCTGATTATATAACTGCTTCTGTAGATGAAGATGGAATTGCAAAGGCTTTGAAACACTTCGGAGTGATTTAGAGTGGGTGCAACAACAGTAGATACTAACAATAAAGAGTTTCAGGATGCCCTGAATCTTATCCAGTATACCCGCCAGTCCGTCTTTCTGACAGGAAAGGCCGGTACGGGTAAGTCCACGTTTCTGCGCTATATCTGTGCCAATACAAAAAAGAAGTATGTAGTGCTTGCTCCTACCGGTATTGCTGCCATTAATGCAGGTGGAAGTACTATGCACAGTTTTTTCAAACTTCCTTTTTATCCTATTCTGCCGGACGATCCGAATCTGAGCCTTCAACGTGGTCGTATCCATGAATTCTTTAAATATACAAAGCCACACCGGAAATTGCTTGAGCAGATAGAACTGGTGATCATTGATGAGATCTCGATGGTGAGGGCAGATATTATTGATGCTGTGGATCGTATACTGCGGGTATATTCCCGTAATTTACGGGAACCTTTCGGGGGGAAACAAATACTGCTTGTAGGAGATGTATTCCAGTTGGAGCCTGTGGTGAAAAACGATGAACGGGAGATACTGAATCGTTTTTATCCCACGCCCTATTTTTTCTCTGCACGTGTGTTTAGTGAGATTGACCTTGTTTCAATTGAGTTGCAGAAGGTGTATCGGCAGAGTGATCCGGTCTTTGTCAGTGTACTCGACCATATACGCAATAATACTGTCGGAGCAGCCGATTTACAACTACTTAATACCCGATATGGCACACAGATAGAAGAGAGTGAAGAAGATATGTACATCACTCTCGCCACACGAAGGGATAATGTGGACTATATCAATGATAAAAAGCTGGCCGAACTTCCCGGTGATCCGGTAACTTTTGAAGGTGAAATAGAGGGGGACTTTCCGGAAAGTAGTTTGCCCACTTCTAAAGACCTGGTGCTGAAGCCGGGTGCACAGATTATATTTATCAAGAATGACTATGACCGCCGTTGGGTAAATGGTACTATCGGTACCATAGCAGGTATTGACGATGACGACGGAACTATTTATGTAATAACAGATGATGGAAAGGAATGTGATGTAAAACTGGATTCCTGGAGAAATATCCGTTATCGCTATAATGAAGAAAAAAAGGAGATTGAAGAGGAAGTTTTGGGAACTTTCACCCAATATCCCATTCGCCTGGCATGGGCTATCACTGTGCACAAAAGTCAGGGACTGACATTCAGCCGTGTGGTTATCGATTTTACCGGGGGAGTCTTTGCCGGAGGACAGGCATATGTGGCATTAAGCCGTTGTACATCGCTGGAGGGCATTCAACTTAAAAAGCCGATTAACCGGGCGGATGTCTTTGTACGACAAGAGATTGTGAATTTTGCCCAGCGTTTCAATAACCGGCAGGCTATAGACAAAGCGTTGAAACAAGCGCAGGCAGATGTACAATATGTAGCTGCTGCCCGTGCTTTCGACCGTGGAGATATGGAGGAGTGTCTGGAACAATTCTTCCGTGCCATTCATTCACGCTATGACATTGAAAAACCGGTTCCCCGCCGACTGATCCGTCGGAAACTGGAAGTAATAAATACATTACGCGAACAGAACCGGCAACTGAAAGAGCAGATGCGTGCACAGCAGGAATATCTCAAGAAGTATGCCCGTGAATATTTACTTATGGGTAATGAATGCATCACGCAGGCACACGATGCCCGTGCTGCCCTTGCAAATTATGACAAAGCACTGGAACTCTATCCTGACTACATAGATGCCTGGATTCGTAAAGGCATCACCTTATTTAACAATAAGGAATATTTTGATGCCGAAACATGTTTTACTACGGCTATACGCATCAGTCCTGCCAGCTTCAAGGCTTTTTATAACCGTGGGAAGCTCCGTCTGAAATCCGAGAATACGGAAGGAGCCATTGCCGATCTTGATAAGGCAACTTCATTGAAACCTGAACACCCCAAAGCGCATGAACTCTTTGGAGATGCTCTGTTGAAAGCAGGCAAAGAAGCAGAAGCAGCTCTTCAATGGCGTATTGCCGAAGAATTAAAGAAAGCGCTTTCCGCACGGGGAAGTACGCCAGGCGATAATAACAAAAGGGATATTTAATTTGTTATTTATAGATAAACTTGTTTCAGTTTTATTTAAATTTGAAAAGAAATGAGCGAAACTCACCACAGAGTAGCACTGAGTAGTATTTATCTGATAAAACGCGGATTAATACAGATTAACGCAGATTAAAAGACTGTAGTTCTTTATCATACATTTGTTTCCCTTTGTGAAAATCTGCGTTCATCTGCGTTTCAATAAAGATTTAAACTCTGTGGAACTCCGTGTTACTCTGTGGTGAAATACATTCAAAACTGTATGATAATAAACAAAATACATGCTTATGGAATGGAGGAATAACTTGATTACCGGCTTGCAGTGGTCCGATGATATAATTAACAGGGAAGGTAAGGAGCAGGTGGCACACCAGCTGGCTGCACAGGTGAAAGACGGTGAAGTAATTGGTGCAGGTTCCGGTTCCACTGTCTATCTTACTCTTTTTGCCATAGCCGAAAGAATCCGGAAAGAACAGCTTCATGTTGAGGTGATTCCTGCTTCGATAGAGATTTCAATGACCTGTACACAATTGGGGATTCCACAGACAACTCTTTGGGAGAAACATCCGGACTGGGCTTTTGATGGTGCCGACGAGGTAGATCCCTCCCGCAATCTTATTAAAGGAAGAGGAGGAGCGTTATTTAAAGAAAAACTATTGATAAAAAGCAGTGACCGGGTTTTTATTGTTGTGGACGATAGTAAGTTTGTTTCCCGGCTGGGTAGTAAGTTTCCTGTTCCCGTTGAAGTCTTTCCTACTGCGATGGTGTATGTAGAAAATCAGTTGAAAGAACTTGGAGCTTCAAAGATTACCTTGCGCATGGCTAAAGGAAAAGATGGCCCCATACTGACCGAGAATGGAAATTTTATTCTTGATACCTGGTTTGGGGAAATTGGTGAGTCCTTAGAAAAAGAGATAAAGAATATCACAGGGGTGATTGAAAGCGGGCTTTTTATAGGATATGATATAGAAGTATTAGTCGCTAAACAAAAATAAGAATTAGGGTGCTTCCCGCACGGGGAGGTACGCCAAGCGATAAAAAAATGTGGCCATTTGCGTTCCAGGTTATTTCCGGATTATTCCGGAACTTTGATAAGGTTATTTATTTGTGTACTGATTGTTTCTGCAACAACATTGGAAGAGTCATCGGAAGTGAAAACAATAATCCCCTGGGGAGAGGCAATATAAATGCGAGGTATATTCTGTGAAGCGAACTTCTTGAAAACAGCATCATCCTCCTGGGCGGAGTAGGGGATTGTAAGCTGGTTATTAGTCCAGTATTCTGTCAGACTTTCGTATCCCTGAGATCTGCTTATAATTACGAAACGGACAACTTCATTATCTTTGAATTGCTGATAAGCACTTTCTATCTCCGGTAGCTCTTTCCGGCAATCGGGGCATCCGGTATTGACGAATGCAATCAGGCATACCTTACCACGCAGTGTGGCTGTTGATACAATATTTCCATCATTATCCTCTACCGAGAACTCCGGTAAGGCATCTCCCGGTTTCAATGAAAATACATCCGGATCTTCCTGAATACACCTTCCGAATATGAACAGGAGTGAAATTAACAATGCCAATCTCATGAAGGCTGACGCAATTGTACTTTTAGTATAGGGTATTGAAATTAACATTGCTAACGATAAATTAAATGATCCTGTTTTTACTTTGCAAAAGTACGTACTTCATACATACCAAAGTACGTACTTTTATCTATATAAAGTACGTATTTAACACAGTATTAAATACGTACTTTCTTTGTTACTTATTTGGTTTCTTTTTCAGTCGCTTCCTTCTGTTGTTTCTGTTCTATTTTCTTTGTTACAAATTGTATTTTCAGGTTAGCTTCTTCCTGTTCTTTCTTTATTTGCCCGATGGACGACAATAGTTGTGATAATTCATAAATACCGGCAAGTGCTTGTCTGTCGGCAGGGGTCATGGTAGTAGTATATTTGCGGTCTCCAATGTATTCTACTTTGATATTTTTGTCCCGGTTCAGGTAGAGGAATCCCATTACATTGCCGTCTGCCCCCATTTTATAATCGGCTTTTTCTATCTTTTCCCCCAGATCAGTTGTTTCATAACTATCTTTAGATGCAGGGGTTTCGGCAAAGCTGCCATCAGGAGCTATTACTTTCACTGCAAAATGATGAAGGTTACTTCCGCCGCAATAAATAGAGGTCATAGTCATCACTCCTTGTTCATTCACCTGAAATCGCAGGAAGGAGCGGTGTAGATTCTTCTCTACTGTTTGGGTAGGCCAGAAGTAGTTACCCGTTTGTTGGTATTCTGCATCCTTCTCCAGCACATATTTGTTTTTAATCGATTCAAATTCTTTCTGCTTTGTTTGCAAAATACTGTCCAGATAAACCAGGCTTTGCTGTTGTTCTTTCAATTCTATCTGCTGCATCAGGCTTATGCCTTCTCTTCGTGCATCGAAAGCTTTGGGATAGAGTATTTTGATACTGTCTATCTGCAATTTGGCTTCGTTATAATCTCCTTGCTCAAAGGCTATACGGGCTGTAATTAGCCTTTCATTGGCTTTTTTTTCTGCATCGTTACCGCAAGAGGCTAATACAAGCGTGGCACATAGTCCTACAATCAGTTTCTTCATTTTGTTGTTCTTTAGTTATGAATGACAAAAATACAAATTTAGTGTGAAGAGCGTAGCGTGAAGGATGAAAAGTTGTACCTTTGCACTCCAAAAGTAGTAGTTGGCAGTTGGAATTCAATTCCGGCTACAAAATTCTAACTTCTAAATACCAATTATGATAGAGTTGACTCAGGAAGAACTGAAACAGCAATTTAACGATAAGATATTCGGTCAGATTTCAGAAACAGCCGATGCACTCGGATTAGAGTGTTATGTGGTGGGCGGATACGTCCGTGATATTTTTCTGGAACGCCCTTCCAAAGATATAGATGTAGTAGTGGTGGGAAGTGGCATTGAGATGGCGCAAGCATTGGGCAAACGCTTGGGTAAAGGCGCTCATGTTGCACTTTTCAAGAATTTTGGTACTGCGCAGGTGAAGTATCACGGCATTGAAGTGGAGTTTGTGGGTGCCCGCAAAGAATCTTATCAGCGTGATTCGCGAAAGCCCATTGTGGAAGACGGTACATTGGAAGATGATCAGAATCGTCGTGATTTTACGATCAATGCGCTTGCCGTTTGTCTGAATAAAGCGCGGTTTGGCGAGTTAGTCGATCCGTTTGGAGGAATTAATGATCTGAAAGAAAAGACTATACGCACTCCGCTTGATCCGGATATAACATTTAGTGACGATCCTTTGCGAATGATGCGTTGTATCCGTTTTGCTACCCAACTTGGCTTCTACATTGATGATAATACTTTTGAATCGTTGTGTCGCAATTGTGAACGGATTGAGATTATTTCGCGTGAACGGATTGCAGACGAGCTGAACAAGATCATTCTTTCTCCTGTACCTTCCAAAGGTTTTATCGATCTGGAGCGGAGTGGATTATTGCCGCTTATTTTCCCTGAATTGGCAGCGTTGCAAGGGGTAGAAACACGGAATGGACGTGCACACAAAGATAATTTTTATCATACGCTCGAAGTACTCGACAATATCAGTAAGAAAACGGACAACCTCTGGCTTCGCTGGGCAGCTTTGTTGCATGATATTGCCAAACCTACTACCAAACGGTGGGAGCCCAAAATCGGATGGACTTTCCATAACCATAATTTCATTGGCGAAAAGATGATTCCTACCATCTTTCGGAATATGAAATTGCCCATGAACGAAAAGATGAAATATGTGCAGAAAATGGTAAGTCTGCATATGCGTCCTATTGTGATTGCCGATGACGTTGTGACGGATTCTGCCGTGCGTCGTCTGCTTTTTGAGGCGGGAAATGACATTGATGATTTGATGACTTTGTGTGAAGCTGATATCACTTCTAAAAATATGGAGCGTAAACAACGTTTCCTGAATAATTTTAGTTTAGTACGTCAGAAACTTAAAGATCTGGAAGAGAAAGATCGTATTCGTAATTTTCAGCCTCCGGTAAGCGGTGAGGAGATTATGGAAATATTCGGACTTTCTCCCTGTAAGGAGATTGGTTCGTTAAAAAGTGCTATAAAGGATGCAATTTTAGATGGTGTTATCCCTAATGAATATGAGGCTGCCCGTGAGTTAATGCTCAAGAAAGCAGAAAAAATGGGACTTAAACCAATAAAGTAAAAATAGGGATTCAGAGAAAGTACCGGTTGTAATTAAGTGAAATGCAACCGGTACTTTTTGTATGTGTGTCATTTTTATAAAATATTGTGCTGTGACGGAAAACCGTGACAGATCTTGTCTTTTTATTTGTTTCTGATGTTATTCTTTTTTCTTTTCTGTTTTATTTTCAAATAAAACTGTATTCATTCTCGTGAATAAACGTTTCGATGAGGATTCTGTGGCAGTGATACTGGCAGTAATAGAATCTACGCGTTCTGCTTTTTTGAATGAAGCATATAAAGAACTGGCTGCGTATCCGGTGAAAGGTGCATACGTATTTCTCGATGCTTGTTTCAGTGGTGGCTATAAGAGTGCTACCCCGCTGCTTGCACAGAAAGGAGTACGCGTAGTGCCGAAAGTAGGATTGCCTCAGGGTAATACTTTGAGTTTCTCTTCAAGTAGTGGTGATCAGACCTCAAGTGTTTATCACGATAAAAAGCAAGGCTATTATACTTACTTCCTGATTAAAACGATTAAGGATGCAAAAGGAAACCTTTCAATGAAAGAACTCTTTGAGAAAACCAGTACTGCCGTGAAGAAAGCAACTGCTATGATTGGTAAAATACAGGAACCGCAGTGCATGGTTTCTCCTACATGGACGGAGTGGGAGAGTTTGAGGCTGGAAACTCAGATGGAGGAGTAGTGATTAGTGAGTAGTGAGTAGTGATAAGTGATTAGTAGGCTGCGCGTCATGCCGCATGGTACTAATCACTAATCACTAAACACTAATCACTATTTCAGAGTTCGATAATCTCCTCATTACAGATCGTCAGTTTTTCAACTCCTTCGCTGGTGACAGCCCATGAGTTTTCAATACCAACAGGACCGACACCTGGTAAAACGATTTTGGGTTCTAAAGCAAATACCATACCTGGTTCCAGCTCTTGCTTCATACGTGGTGCAATTACAGGCATTTCGTTAATTTCCAATCCGATGCCATGACCAATGAAACGTGCCTGCTGGCTGATGCCCATGAAGTTTTCTGCAAATCCGGCTTTGGTAACCATATCAATGGCAGTGTTATACAAATCTTCACATACAGCTCCAGGCTTAGCCATTGAAGCAACCTCGTTTTGTATATCCAGACAAACCTGATGTGCGGCATAGGCTTTTTCACTCAGTTTGCCGATAGAGAACACGCGACTCATATCGCCCATATATCCGTTGAAGTTACCACCTAAATCCACCATTACGCTTTGGCCTTCTTTCAGCGGAGAACCATTTACTCCTCCCGGCAGTGCCGGATCGAGTCCTTCACCTCCCAAAGCAAAGTCGTAGGGAGAAGGTACAGCTGCGTTATCGCCAGTCAGTACGCTTCCCATAAAGATTTCCATACTTTGACCAAATACGCGGAAAATACCCAGTGATCCTTCCAGGCGCATCAGACGTTCAATTTCAATAGAGAATTCGCGATCAGTCATTCCCGGACGATAAGCAGAAGGAATCTGGTTGTATGCTTTGGCATGTGCAATTCCCGAGCGACGGAACAATTCTATTTCAATAGCTGTCTTTATACTTCGTGCCTGGCGGATAAGCGGGGTACCATTAACGACTTCTATATCCGGAAATATGGCAGCCAGTCGTACGTATTCCGTATAGGGCAATTCGTCACCTTCGAGCATCAGTTTAGTAGGCATGGGCAATTTCTCCTCTTTCAGGATATCTATGATTTGTTCCGGTTTACGGACAGAGAAGATATGTTCGCCTGATATATTGTTGGGACGTTTTACAAATAAGCGGGCGGGAGCGTTAAGAGGCAAGTATAAGTATCCGCTGACAACACGGCCGTACGTATAGAGCAAGTTTACATTACAAGTGATTAGGGCGGCATCAATACCTTGTTGAGCCATCAGCCAGCGTATTTTATCGCGGCGCAGTTTTAATTCCGGTTGTAACATCTCGTTATTATGTTTTGATTTTGAGATGCAAAGTTAGGCTATTTTGGTTGAAAATGAAACCTTCTGGTAAAAAAGTGCGCTACCCACGTCCTGTCACAGGAGGAAAGTAGCGCAAACCACAAATACAAATACAACTAAACAAAGTTTTTCTATTTACGATTAGACAATCCAAAGATTTACGATTAGACGATTTACCATTTACGATTGAAGTTACTTGTGAATAAATAGATGTAATTCCAATCGTAAATAGTAAATCGTCCAATCGTAAATCTTAAATAATTCCTTGTCCAAGCATCGCATGAGCCACTTTCATGAATCCTGCAATGTTGGCACCTTTCATATAATTGATATAGCCATCACTTTCAGTACCATATTTTACGCACTGGGCATGAATATCGTTCATAATCTGATGCAGATTCTTATCTACTTCTTCTGAAGTCCAGGAAATATGCATTGCATTTTGAGTCATTTCAAGACCGGAAGTTGCTACACCGCCTGCATTGACTGCTTTACCCGGACCATACATGATACGTGCAGCAAGGAATGTATCAATGGCTTCGGGGCGGCATCCCATATTAGATACTTCACCTACACACATCACTCCGTTAGCAACCAGTTGTCTGGCATCTTCTTCGTTTACTTCATTTTGAGTGGCGCAAGGCATAGCGATATCTACTTTCTGTTCCCAAGGCTTTTTACCCGGGTAGAAAGTTGCATTCGGATATTCTTCGGCGTAAGGAGCTACAATGTCATTACCACTGGCACGAAGTTCGAGCATATAGTCTATTTTCTCACCGGAAATACCATCCGGGTCATAGATGTAGCCGTCAGGACCGGAAATGGTAACCACTTTGGCACCCAATTCTGTAGCTTTAATAGCAGCACCCCATGCCACATTTCCGAAACCGGAGATAGCCACTGTTTTACCTTCAAAACTGGTCCCTTTATCTTTCAGCATTTGCTGAACGAAATAGCAGGCGCCAAAACCGGTAGCTTCGGGACGGATACGGGAACCGCCGAACTCCATGCCTTTACCGGTGAAAGTACCGGTATGTTCGCGCGTCAGCTTTTTATACATACCAAACATATAGCCTACTTCACGACCTCCTACACCTATGTCACCGGCAGGTACATCCATATCCGGACCTATATGGCGCCATAATTCAAGCATGAAAGCCTGGCAGAAACGCATGATTTCAGCATCGCTCTTTCCACGGGGAGAGAAGTCGGAACCACCTTTACCACCACCCATCGGCAGGGTAGTCAATGCGTTTTTGAATGTTTGTTCGAAGCCCAGGAACTTCAAAATGGAAAGGGTTACAGATGCATGGAAACGAATACCGCCTTTATACGGGCCGATAGCATTATTGAACTGTACGCGGTAGCCTAAATTGGTTTGTACTTCACCTTTATCATCTACCCATGTTACACGAAACGTAAAGATGCGATCTGGTTCGACAAGTCTTTCTATTATTTTGGCTTTTTCGAACTCTGGATGCAGATTGTATATATCTTCAATAGAGAGAAGTACTTCTTTGACTGCTTGGAGGTACTCAGATTCACCGGGATGCTTCGCCTCAAGAGAGGACATAATTTTCTGAATGTTCATAATACTATGTTTTAAAAGGTTCATTCTGATAAAATGTCAACTACTGACACTGCAAATATAGGAAAACTTTTCTATAAACCTCTTTTTTATGGTGATATTTTGATTAAATAATGATAAAATGACAATTTGATTTACGATTAGACGATCTTAATATTTACGATTAGACGATTTACGATTTACGATTGGGATTACATAAAATTATAAGTAACTTCAATCGTAAATTGTAAATCGTCTAATCGTAAATCTCCGAATCTTCGGATTGTCTAATCGTAAATCCCCTTAATAGTTTAAAGTTTTGTTGGATCCATTCCTAAATTATACATAATAAATCCGTATATATCGGCTTGCTCTTCCAGTACTTTTTTCATTGGTTTACCCGCTCCGTGTCCGGCTTTGCTATCGATGCGGATAAGGGTTGGATTAGTACCGTCATTGCACTCCTGCAATGTAGCAGCAAATTTGAATGAGTGGGCCGGAACTACGCGGTCGTCATGATCGGCAGTAGTAACCATGGTGGCCGGATACTTCGTGTCTGGTTTCAGATTGTGTAACGGAGAGTATCCCTTAAGGTATTCGAACATTTCTTTACTGTCTTCACTTGTTCCGTAATCACTGGCCCAGTTCCAGCCGATGGTAAACTTATGATAGCGGAGCATATCCATAACTCCTACCTGCGGAATGGCTACTTTGAACAGATCGGGGCGCTGTGTCATACAGGCACCTACCAGCAAACCACCGTTTGAACCACCTACAATAGCTATTTTATCCGGATTGGTATACTCATTGTTGATAAGGAATTCTGCGGCAGAAATAAAATCATTGAACACATTTTGCTTTTGCATCTTAGTACCGGCAACGTGCCATTCTTCACCATATTCATTACCACCCCGCAGGTTTACCTGTGCATAGATACCTCCGTTTTCAAGAAATGGAATACGGTTGATACTGAATCCCGGGTTGAGGCTGATACCAAATCCTCCGTATCCGTAAAGGAATACCGGATTTTGGCCGTCTCTCTTCAAGTCTTTTTTATACGTAAGAAATATCGGAATCATAACACCGTCTTTGCTTGGGAAGAAGATCTGTTCGGTTATAAAATCGTCTGGATTGAACTTTACTTTCGGAGCACGGTATAACTCTGAGGTATTTGTGTCTATGTCGTACTTATAGGTAGTTCCCGGAATAGTAAATGAAGTGAAGCCAAAGAAACATTCCTTATCATCTTTGGTACCACTGAAACTTACAGAACCCAATGAAGGGAGTTCGATTTCGTGTAGTCTTTTCCCGTTAAGATCATGAACATAAGCATGGTTGGATGCATCCTTGTCGTAAGTCAGAAAGAGTTTGCCACCAATTATTTCTGCATCCGAAAGAACCGAAGCTTTTTCGGGTACGAGTTCTGTCCAGTTTTCCAGCAGCGGGTTATTGATATCGGCTATCATGATCCGGTTTTTCGGAGCTCCGTAATTAGTAAATATGTATATTTTGTTATCGATAACTTCGATAGGAGAGTATTGGTAGTCGAAGTCGGTGGTTAATTGCAAGAGTGTTGCATTGGGGCTCTTTAAATCTTTTATAAATAGATTGTTACCTCTTCCGGCTCCCGATTCATATATAAAGAGAATACGTTCGTCTTTGCTTGTACTGGCAGAGTAGAAGCGTTTTGGGTATGCAGGATTCTCGTATATCAGTTTATCCTCGGTTTGAGGAGTACCGATTTTATGATAATATATCTTATGATTTTCATTGACGTTGGAAAATTCTTTACCTTTTGCCGGAGCATCATATGCACTATAGTAAAATCCATCTCCTTGCCAGGCTGCTCCTGTGAACTTGGCCCAGTTAATATGATCTTCGAGCAGTTTACCTGTGGCGGTATCCATTACATAGATCTCGGACCAGTCCGAACCACTCCGCGAAATGGTATATGCCGTATATTTACCATCGTTGGAAAAAGAGAGGCTGGTGAGTGCTACCGTACCATCATCCGACAATTGGTTCGGATCCAGAAAAACACGGGCTTCTCCGTCTAATGAGTCTTGTACATATAATACACTCTGGTTTTGCAATCCGTCATTTTTATAAAAATAGTATTTTCCATGTTTCTTGAATGGAGTACCTATTTTCTCGTAATTTGCCAGATCGGTTAAGCGTTTCAACAGTTGCTCACGGAAGGGTATTTGAGCAAGATATGCATTGGTTACTTTGTTTTCTGCTTCTACCCAGGCGGCAGTAGCTGCACTGGTATCGTTCTCCAACCAGCGATAAGGATCGGAGACTTTTGTCCCGAAATATACATCTACACTGTCTACTTTGGCTGTTTTAGGATAGACCAATTTTTTTTGTTGGGATGTACATGACATGACCATAATTCCACTTAATAATAAGACTGTTTTTTTCATTATAAATAGTTGTTTGTAGTGAGAAAAGTACAAATATATACAGAAGCGGTGAAATAACCACCTTTAATTCTATAAAATTCATTTGCATTTCCCGATAAAAAAGGCGAATTTTGTCTTTCAATTTTTAACTACAGGAAATCCATGCTCAGTAAATACAAATTAAATCAGCTTTATTTCAAAGATACGCAGTTTGCCAATCTGATGACGCGGCGTATTTTCAATGTCCTGTTGATAGCCAATCCGTATGACGCTTTTATGCTTGAAGATGACGGGCGTATTGATGAAAAAATTTTTAACGAATATACTTCCTTGTCGCTTCGCTATCCTCCCCGTTTTTCGCAGGTTTCTACAGAAGAGGAGGCTCTGGCACTGCTTGCAAGTATGACATTTGATCTTGTTATTTGTATGCCGGGTACGGGAGATAATGACAGTTTTGATATCGGGCGTCACATTAAGAGTCTGTATGAGCACATTCCTATAGTCATTCTTACGCCTTTCAGTCATGGTATTACAGCGCGTATTGCCGATGAAGATCTGAGTGCGTTTGATTATGTATTTTGCTGGTTGGGTAATACCGATCTGCTGGTATCTATCATTAAATTGATAGAAGATAAGATGAATCTGGAGCACGATGTGGCAGAAGTAGGGGTACAGCTTATTTTGCTGGTAGAAGACGGTATCCGTTTCTACTCTTCGGTGTTGCCAAACCTGTATAAGTTTGTCTTGAAACAGAGCCAGGAGTTCTCTACTGAGGCCCTGAATGCCCACCAGCGTACTTTGCGTATGCGTGGACGTCCTAAAATAGTGCTGGCACGTACGTATGAGGAAGCTATTACGCTGTACGAAAAATATAAAAACAATATACTTGGGGTGATTACCGATGTACGGTTTCCTCGCGTAGAGCGTGGAGAAAAAGATGGGTTGGCAGGTATTAAACTTTGTGCTGCCATACGAAAAGAAGATCCGTTCGTGCCCCTTATTATTCAGTCGTCCGAATCGGAGAATTCTGCTTATGCTGCCAAATATGGTGCCAGTTTTATTGATAAGAATTCCAAGAAAATGGATGTGGATCTGCGCCGTATTGTTTCTGATAACTTTGGTTTCGGAGATTTTGTCTTTCGTAACCCCGAAACGGGAGAGGAGATTGCCCGTGTGCGGAACCTGAAAGAACTGCAAAATATTCTCTTTGCTGTTCCGGCCGAATCATTTTTATATCATATTTCCCGTAATCACGTGTCGCGCTGGTTATATTCGCGGGCTATGTTTCCTGTTGCCGAATTCCTTAAACCTATCACCTGGAATAGCTTGCAGGATGTAGATGCTCACCGGCGGATTATCTTCGAGGCCATTGTGAAGTATCGTAAGATGAAAAATCAGGGTGTAGTGGCTGTTTTTAAGCGCGATCGCTTCGACCGTTATTCCAATTTT
The DNA here is from genome assembly GCF_034654355.2 of Bacteroides mucinivorans. Taxonomy (NCBI): domain Bacteria; kingdom Pseudomonadati; phylum Bacteroidota; class Bacteroidia; order Bacteroidales; family Bacteroidaceae; genus Bacteroides; species Bacteroides mucinivorans. The sequence continues at coordinate 1,458,938 of NZ_CP178179.1, forward strand.
GCCCGTATTGGCGATGGGTCTTTGGGAGGAAAAGGACGTGGACTGGCTTTCATTGATAATATGGTGAAGCGCCATCCTGAATTTGAAGAATTTGAGAATGCCCGTGTTGCCATTCCGAAGACGGTAGTACTCTGTACGGATGTCTTTGATGAGTTTATGGATACGAATAATTTATATCAGATAGCTCTTTCCGATGCCGATGATGATATAATTCTGAAATATTTCCTGAAGGCAAAGCTGCCGGACAGACTGGTGGAAGATTTCTTTACCTTCTTTGATGTAGTGAAGTCGCCTATTGCCATTCGTTCTTCTTCATTACTCGAAGACTCACATTATCAGCCATTTGCCGGAATTTATAATACTTATATGATTCCTTATCTGGATGATAAGTACGAGATGCTCCGTATGCTTTCTGATGCTATCAAGGGGGTGTATGCTTCTGTCTATTTTAAAGATAGTAAAGCATATATGCAGGCTACCTCCAATGTGATTGATCAGGAAAAGATGGCTGTTATTCTGCAAGAAGTGGTGGGTAACCAGTATGGCGACCGTTATTATCCGTCTATGTCCGGTGTGGCTCGTTCGCTCAATTACTATCCGATAGGAGATGAGAAAGCAGAAGAAGGTACTGTCAATCTGGCTCTTGGTTTGGGAAAATATATCGTAGATGGCGGAATGACGCTTCGTTTCTCTCCCTATCACCCCAACCAGGTATTACAGACCAGTGAAATGGAGATTGCCTTGAAGGAGACGCAAACCCGTTTTTATGCGCTCGATCTTAAAAATGCCGGAGAAGACTTTTCTATTGATGATGGATTCAATCTGCTGAAACTTCATGTGAAAGAGGCGGAAAAAGATGGTGCGTTGCGTTACATTGCTTCTACTTATGATCCTTACGATCAGGTGATTCGGGATGGATTGTATCCGGGAGGGCGCAAAGTGATCACGTTTGCCAATATCCTGCAACATGATGTATTCCCTCTGGCTCGTATCCTGCAATTGGTTCTGAAGCATAGCGAACAGGAAATGCGTCGCCCTGTAGAGATAGAGTTTGCTGCTACTTTGAGCCGCGAACAGGATAAGACGGGTACATTCTATCTGTTGCAGATTCGTCCCATTGTCGATACAAAAGAGATACTTGACGAAGATCTCACCACCATTCCGGATGAAGATGTCATTCTGCGTTCTAACAACTCATTAGGGCACGGAATCATGAATGAGGTGTGTGATATCATTTATGTTAAGACCGACGGATACAGTGCTTCCAATAATCAGGCTATTGCCTGGGAGATAGAAAAGATGAATCAGCAGTTCTTAAACGAAGGGAAGAATTATGTGCTGGTTGGCCCCGGACGATGGGGAAGTAGTGATACCTGGCTCGGTATTCCGGTGAAGTGGCCGCATATCTCTGCTGCCCGTGTCATTGTGGAAGCCGGGCTGACGAACTATCGGGTAGATCCCAGCCAGGGAACACACTTCTTCCAGAACCTTACTTCGTTTGGAGTGGGTTACTTCACTATTAATGCTTTTATGAATGACGGTGTTTACAATCAGGATTTCCTGAACGCACAGCCTGCTGTTGAGGAAACTAAATTCTTGCGGCATGTGCGGTTTGAGAAACCAATAGTAGTGAAGATGGATGGTAAGAAAAAGCTGGGAGTGGTATTGATGCCACAAGATTGATTCTTTTGGTGGCGTTTTACTTTCAACTTTCACTATAGAACTCTGAGAGACAGTTTTGATTTAGCTCTGTTATGTAGTCTGTTTGTTATTGAATGCGTAATGGAGCTGAATCAAAAGTTACAATATTTTGAACGCAAATATCCCCACATATCCACTTTATTAAATTTTTAGTAGTGTAGATCATAAAGTAGATTTCCACCTTAAATGTAATTTAGTTTCCACTTTAGCCAAAAGAAAATTCAACATTCTCAATGCTTGCAAAAAGCATTCCTTCTTTTTTTCTTAAAAAGACTTTGCTTTCTCTGGCCAACCAACCAATAGCAAGAGCTACATCTTCAAACGTCAAACCCAGCTCATGGCATAAATCGAACATGGAAAGTTCACCTTTTTCATTTAAGATACGCCACACTTTTCCTGCATTTAAGCCAATTTTATTCTTTTCCATAATGCAAACTTTAGAAGATTAAACAATTTATTTATCTATAATTTAATCATTGTGAGCATATGAAAATAATGTTATACACATTACCTATCCACAAAGATAACATTTTTACAGAAAAAAACAAACTTAATCTGTATTAATTGGAAATGAAATCACCTTGAATTACTCTCATATTGAAATAATTATATTTATCTTTTTGTAATTATTTAGAGATGTAGAAACGGTGCGAAAATGGAAAGATAGGATAGCTTGCAAGTTGGAAAAATATTACAAGGAATAAGGTTTTTAAATGCTTGACTATTAGTGTTATATGTAAGCGGCTTTTTTCTCTACGAGGAATGGGTCGAAACTCTACGAGGAATGGGGTGAAACTCTACGAGAAATGAATCGATTCTCGTAGAATTATAAGTCGGATGTTTGCAATATTTTACAGGTAATATTTATAAAGAGAAATTATCTTGTTCTTGTTGTAATAAAAAATGCTTCAATTTATGGGTAGAATATTAGAACCTGTTTTCTGTTGAATAAGAATGTACACTTTGGTATCCTAAGAATGTACAGTTTTGCTATACAAGAATGTACATTCTTATTATACAAAAGTGTACATTCTTGTAAGTGTTGATTATCAGATTGTTATAGGTGTGATTCTAACTTGCTGAATTACGAATTCTATAGTAGTTTGATTCGTTATTATTCAGTATAAAATTAATCCGGCTAACGGGTAGTGCATCTATAAGAATGCAGGCAATTTCTATTGGTTGTTATTGGTATATAGGTTATATATGACTTTAGATACCTTTGGAAATGAAATCTTTAATCTCTTCTTCACTAGGTAGCTGGACTTTGTATTTTTGCACAAAAATATTGGGGTCTAAACCTGCTGTTGCATAACGGACTAAAGTGTCTCCTTTTTCCGTGCACAATAAGATACCAATTGGAGGGTTATCATCAGGTTGCATTATTTCTGCTTTGAAGTAGTTGAGATACATATTCAGCTGGGATGCATATTCATGGTGGAATTTGTCAATTTTCAATTCCACTATTACATGGCATTTCAATATACGGTGATAGAATACAAGATCGGCAAAGAAATAATCTTCATCTATTAATATACGTTTTTGGCGAGCTTCAAAACAGAAACCATGTCCCATTTCCAACAGAAACTTTTGTAAATTATCAAGGATAGCTCGTTCTAAATCATTCTCTGTAACCAGTACTTGCTCGTTTAATCCTAAGAATTCTAAGGTTATTGGGGTATTAATTACATCCGTAGGTTGAAGTTGTGTCGTTTGTTGTTGTACTAATGCGGAAAGTGCTTTTTTATTCTTGGATAAGCCACTACGTTCGTAATATAATGAGTTGATTTGTCGACCTAATTCTTTATATGACCAACATCCACGAATTGTTTCCATTTCATAAAAAGCACGTTTGACGGGATTGTCAATAGCTGATATTAAAGACAGGTTAGAGTAAGTAAGTTTATTGAATAGCTTATCAGCTGGAATCATCCATTTATGTATATCCATCAATTCGGCGGATGTCATCCGCCGAATCTCATTTTCATATTTGGCGGATGCCATCTGCCGAATTGGGGTAGCGAATTCTGTAGTCAGTGACCAACGGATTTCCGGGTTTGACATAACATATCCTAAGACTTCTTCTTTTAATTGCGGATAAATTAGATACAAACGTCTGAATTCCCGGAATCTACGCTCATTTAACCCTTTGGTGTTTAATCGCTTTTCTAAATTCTTTAAAAGTTGCTCACCGTAGGTTGCACGGTCTTCGCCATGCTGTTCAAACTCAACAATGTAGCATCCCATTAACCAATTGCGGGAAGTTAGTGCAAGATTTACAGAATGTGCAGCTTGTGCTTGCAAGGTATTCTGAATGGCACTGATGTGATTAACTAAAGATTCAAAGTTCATATTTTTACTCTTTAGAAGACATAAGCACATCTTGCAGATAATATATAGACTGCACCATTATCTTTATGTGAGTTTGATTCGTTATTATTCAGTATAAAATTAATCCGGCTAACGGGTAGTGCATCTATAACTTACTTCTGCTTTTCCAGATTTTGAATACGTTGCTCAAGCGCGGCGTATTTTTCATCTTTCTCTTTTAGTAAGCGTTCATAAAGTTCGGTGATTTTGTCGATAGGATTAAAAGCATTTTTTAGATTATTTGAATAACCTGTCGGAACAGTTACTCCCTCTTTATTATCATGTACATCATTTGTTATACTTTCAAATACCACTGATGGCGCATCTTCTTCCAGCGTTTTCAGATATTCTACCGGTACATTCAGTGCTCTGGCAAATCTTTGCAGTATTTCATCATCAATCGTTTTGGTTCTTTCGTATCTCGAAATAGCCGGTTGTGACAGATGTACAAGCTCAGACATGGCATCCTGTTTGATCCCTTTTTCAATGCGGGTGCGTCTTATATTATGTCCATGATGGACATTCAGGTTCTGTAATTCTTCTGTTTCCATGTTTTTTTAGTTTTTCAACAATTACTATCAGCAAAAAGTTTCATCCGAAGCAAATATACGAAAAAAACGAATAGAATGAATAAAATGAATGTCACTTTGCTCAAAATGAAATAAATTGAATGTATTTATATTTGCTGGTGTAGTTTTTTTACATTTAATTTGTAAATTCAAGAATGATTAAAATAGGAGGTGAAATGATTAAGTTATTGACAACTAAAGAGTCTACGTTATTAAGAAAACTGGCTAACTTATTGAAAGAGTATGATGCTATCATCTCCTGTGATACTTCGGATGAAGTTAAAATTATTGTTTTTGAAGGAGATAAAGATGTCAAAAGGGTGCCTATAATACTCCCGAAGAGTTTTGATGAAGAGGATATTGCGGATCTGTTAAATGAAACAAGCAGGCGGATAGAGTGGATAGCCAAAAATAAAGAAGTTAATTTCCTCCTTCCGGATGAAGAGGAAGGCTGAGGCTTCTACATCTAATGATGAATAACAATAGTTGTGACGTTGCATAACAATATATGTAGTGGTACATAACAATAGATGTAATTTATAACATGAAAAAGCCGCTCCCTCGTAAAGAAGCGGCTTTTCATATTAACTATAGCTTTTTAAAAAAGGGTTGCTGATTATAATATACCCTGAGCCATCATTGCTTTGGCAACCTTCATGAATCCGGCTACGTTGGCACCTTTCACATAGTTTACATAACCATCGGCTTCAGTACCGTATTGTACACAAGCTTCGTGGATATTCTTCATGATGCTCTTCAGTTTTTCATCTACTTCTTCAGAGCTCCAACTCAGTTTGATAGAGTTCTGAGTCATTTCCAGGCCGGATACGGATACACCACCGGCATTGGCAGCTTTACCCGGAGCATACAGGATTTTTGCATCCTGGAATACTTTGATAGCTTCCGGAGTAGAAGGCATGTTTGCACCTTCGCTGACTGCGATACATCCGTTTGCAACCAACTGACGGGCATGGTCACCATTCAACTCATTCTGTGTTGCAGAAGGCAGAGCGATATCGCATTTTTCACCCCAAGGTTTAGCTCCTTCTACATATTTGCAACCGTAAGTTTCGGCATATTCGCGGATACGGCCACGGTAGAGGTTCTTCAGTTCCATGATGTAATCCAATTTTGCGCGGTCGATACCGTCCGGATCGTAAATGTAACCATCAGAGTCGGACATCGTAACTACTTTACCACCCAGTTCCAATACTTTTTCTGCTGTATACTGAGCTACGTTACCAGAACCTGAGATAAGACAAACTTTGCCTTTCAGATCGGTACCCTGCCTTTTCAGCATTTCCATCAGGAAGTAGATGTTACCATAACCGGTAGCTTCCGGGCGAATCAGTGAACCACCAAATTCGCGGCCTTTACCTGTGAATGTTCCTGTGAATTCGTGAGCCAGTTTCTTGTACATGCCGAACATGAAACCTACTTCGCGGCCACCTACACCGATGTCACCTGCCGGTACGTCGGTCTCAGGACCGATGTGACGCCACAATTCCAGCATGAAAGCCTGTACGAAACGCATTACTTCGGCGTTTGACTTTCCGCGTGGAGAGAAATCGGAACCACCTTTACCACCACCCATCGGCAATGTAGTCAGTGAGTTTTTGAATGTTTGCTCGAAGGCAAGGAATTTAAGAATACTAAGGTTTACTGAAGCATGGAAACGGATACCGCCTTTGTACGGGCCGATAGCGTTGTTGTGCTGAACACGGTAACCCATGTTGGTCTGCACATTACCTTTATCGTCTACCCAAGTTACACGGAATTGATACACTCTGTCGGGAATGCAAAGACGCTCAATCAGGTTGGCTTTGTCGAATTCAGGATGTTTGTTGTATTCTTCTTCAATAGTAGCAAGAACTTCTTCTACTGCCTGATGATACTCCGGTTCATTGGGAAACCTTCTCTTCAAATCTTCTAATACCTTAGCTGCATTCATAATTCTTTTTCTTTTTATTAGTTGAGTTTATAAGTTGACAAATGAATGATGAGAACAAGTTGGCAGGGAAATCACCTGTCTTACTATCTTTTGTCTTGTTTCTCTCTTTTTGATGTTGCAAAAGTAAATATAAAAATTGAACTTGCAAACATTTTATAAAGAAAAACGGCATAAAATATCAATTTTGATATTTTATGCCGCAAATATGGAATAAAAAGATATTATTTATTCTTTTTGAGCGATTTGTAGACAGGAATGAACACTAATGCTGCCGAAATGATAAGCATAAGTATTGTTGGACCGTCAATACGCTCGGCGTATACTAATACTATGTAACAAAGCGCTACCCAAAGCAGAATGATGCAAACTATTTGTGATTTGGATAACGGGCGTTTCATATCCCTGCTTTTTTCTTGTCAACAATCGCATCGATAACCGCTACGGCTGTGATATTTACAATATCGCGCACGGAGCTTTCGATATCGGTAAAGTGGATAGGCTTGTTCAATCCCATCTGGATAGGGCCAATCAGTTCTGTATCCGGAGTCATTGCCTGGATCAGTTTGTAACCGGAGTTGGCAGAACTGAGGTTGGGGAATACCAGTGTATTGACATCCTTACCATTGAGGCGGGTGAACGGGTATTTAGCATCACGAAGTTCGCGATTCATGGCGAAGTTTACTTGCATTTCACCATCAATAGCCAGTTCCGGGTACTCTTTCTGCATATATGTTACAGCCTCGTGTACTTTCAGCGGACTACCTGCCTGATCGGAACCAAAGTTAGAGTAGCTCAGCATAGCGATAACCGGAGTGTGATTAAAGAACCTTACTGTCTGATCTGCCAGTTTCGCAATATCTATCAGGGTTGAGGCATCCGGATGACGGTTGATCAAAGTGTCGGCCAGGAAGTAGGTTCCCTTCTTGGAATTCAGGATGTGCATCGTTCCGAAGTGGTTGTATTCGGGACGGATTCCGATTACTTCTTTGGCTACTTTGATTGTATTGCTATATTTGGTATACAATCCGGTGATAAAGGCGTCTGCATCTCCGGTTTCCACCATCATCATACCAAAGTAGTTACGCTCAAACATTTTATCTGTTGCTTCGTCATACGTAGCACCTTCGCGGGCACGCTTTTCTGCCAGTATCTTTGCATAGCGTTCGCGGCGTTCTGTTTCGCGGTCGTGGCGCAGGTTGACAATTTCGATACCTTCCAGGCTCAGGTCAAGTTCATGTGCCAGTTTCTCGATACGTTCTTCGTTACCTAATATAATAGGATGGCAGATACCTTCTGCTTTTGCTTCAACGGCAGCTTTCAACATATTGGGGTGGCCACCTTCGGCAAATACGACGCGTTGCGGATTACGGCGGGCCGTATCATAAAGCTGGCGGGTGAGCTGTGACTCTTGTCCCATGAGTTCGCGAAGATGCGTTCTGTAAGCGTCCCAATCCTCGATATTTTTGCGGGCTACACCACTTTCCATGGCAGCACGGGCCACAGCGATGGATACTTCTGTAATCAGACGAGGGTCTACCGGTTTCGGAATGAAATATTCCGGTCCGAAGGTGAAGTTGTTTACATGGTAAGCTTCGTTTACTACATCGGGCACGGGTTGTTTTGCCAGGTTGGCAATAGCATGTACGGCAGCGATTTTCATTTCTTCATTAATGGCTTTGGCCTGTGTATCCAGTGCACCACGGAAGATATAAGGGAAACCAATCACATTGTTGATCTGGTTCGGATAGTCCGAACGTCCGGTTGCCATTAATACATCGGGGCGGGCAGCCATAGCATCTTCATAAGAAATCTCCGGCGTCGGGTTGGCAAGTGCAAACACAATAGGAGAGGCAGCCATGCTGCGTACCATATCTTGTGAAAGTACATTTCCTTTTGACAGGCCGAGGAATACATCTGCTCCTTTGATGGCTTCTGCCAGTGTATGAATGTCGGTACGGTCTGTGGCAAAGTATCTCTTCTGTTCGTTCAGGTCGGTACGGGCTTTGCTGATAACGCCTTTGCTATCCACCATTACGATGTTTTCGAGGCGTGCACCGAGTGATACGTATAGTTTTGTACACGATACGGCAGAAGCACCTGCACCGTTTACAACGATTTTCACATTCTCAATTTTCTTTCCGGCTACTTGCAGGGCATTGATCAGTCCGGCGCTGGAGATAATAGCCGTTCCGTGCTGGTCGTCGTGCATGACAGGAATGTCGAGTTCTTCTTTTAACCGGCGTTCTATTTCAAAACACTCCGGCGCTTTGATATCCTCCAGGTTGATGCCGCCAAAAGTCGGTGCAATTGCTTTTACAGCTTCGATGAACTTGTCCGGGTCTTTTTCGTCTACTTCAATATCGAACACATCGATACCTGCATAGATTTTAAATAATAGTCCCTTACCTTCCATTACCGGTTTGCCACTTAGTGCACCTATATCGCCCAGACCGAGTACGGCTGTACCGTTGGAGATTACAGCTACCAGGTTTCCTTTGGCTGTATATTTATATGCATCCTGCGGGTTCTTTTCGATTTCGAGGCATGGTTCTGCCACACCGGGAGAGTAAGCAAGCGATAAGTCGGTTTGTGTACTATAGGGTTTGGTAGGAACTACCTCAATTTTACCGGGTTTGCCCTGTGAATGATAGAGCAAAGCGGCCTCTTTTGTTATTTTAGCCATGATACTGCGTTTTTATAAAGGTTATCATTTGTCTGCAAATGTAGGAATAAAAGTTAGAAACTGTAGTCTATCTGTTATAAATTCTATTAAATTAATAACAAAAAGGCACAAAAAGAGAGAAATAGTACCTCCTTTTGTGCCTTTTACGTATATATATTCTAATTCATTTTCCGACCTTCATACTCTGTCTTTTATTTTTTATTCTTCGTTCTTTAATTTACAGGAAAGTTCCCGGACCCAGTATATCATACATATTGCTCACATCCCGGGTACGCAACAATTGACCGTTGGGGGTATAAAACAGCTGGTATTTCATATCTATATTGGCTTTTCCCACTTTAATAACAATAATGGGTTCCCATTTGGGGAATTCAACGTAGGTGACATCTTCAACAATTCCGTCCGCATAGTCGCTGGCGGCAAAAGCATTGTATACGGCAGGAGAGAGGCGGTCTACACTTACCAGTTCTGTCTGGGTCATGGCCCATTGTGCCTGGGCATTGAACCATACATTCTTTTCAAGGCCGTTCATCATGAAGTCGGCACAATAATAACCGTCATCCTGTGACCAGGCAATATCTTTGGCAGTGGGGTACATCTTTTTTAAAGCTGCCTGTACTTGGGCAGGAGCATAGCCGGCAAAGGCGGTGGTAGAAGCTATCAGCATAGCAAGCAATACACCAAGTTTTAATTTAATCATAGTTAAAGTGTTTAGTTAGGTGGATATTTTTGCTACTAACACTCAGTGCTGCTTTTTGTTTAGCTAAGAGTGCTTCCCGCACGGGGAGATACGCCAAGCGATGGTTAATCTGCGTTTTATTCTTATAAAAAGTTATAACTTGAAACGACTTTAATAGTCAGGTCTTCTATTTGAAAAACGTCTTCCTGATTTAATGTTACGATGTAACCCTCATTGAGGTGATATGTTTTCATGGCATCTATTAGTCCATTGAATTCACGTGTCTGATTATCTATGTCAAGTTTCAGGCAAACCTGAATAGCTTGTGTAATGGCTCCTTTTTCTATGGTGATAAAGTCACATTCACCTTTTCCTTTATGATAATATATTTCTTTATATTTTAATCGTAAAGCGTTATAAACCATGTTTTCTAACTTATGTCCTTCTTCTCCTTTTATTTTATTGACGTTAGCTGCTACTAACCCCATGTCGATTGCATAGATTTTTTTAGGATTGACCGTTTGTTTCTTTAATGAATAATCAAACATGGGGACTAAATTTATTAAATAACTTTGTTCCAGATGAGAAATATATTCCAGGATTGTAGTAGTAGAGCTAATGCCGGAAGGTTCCTTCAGCTTGTTTGCAGATGTCAGATTACCTATGTTTGAAAGCAGATAAACCATTAAACGTTTTAATCCGCGTGTATCTTTTATACCATATCGCACAGAAATGTCCCGTATGAGTATATCATCAAGTAGATTTGCCAATATTTCTTCAAAAGGAGCTTTTAAGTATTCAGGAAATCCACCTAAACGCATATACTCTTTAATAGAATCTTCGTTATGATCAAAATCTTTAAAACGACAAAATTCGTCATATGAGAAAGGGAATAGTTCTATAGTTAAGTGTCTTCCTGTTAAACTGGTTCCCAGCTCTTTACTTAATAAAGATGCATTGGAACCAGTAACGAAAACCTTAAAACTTTCGTCTAACTTTTGGCGGACATAACGTTCCCAACCTGTAACTACTTGTATCTCATCAAACATCAAGACTTGATTTCCTGCTTCTGCTATGATCATATCCAACTTCTGGAAATCAGATATTTCAAAATCATATAATCGTGGATCGTCAAAGTTAATATATAAAGCTTCTGTGTGTTTCTGTTTTAATAATTGATGTAGAAGGGTACTCTTTCCACATCTTCGAACACCAGATACAATGAGAGCATAGTTGTCAATATCCGGTAAAGTCTTTAACTCATTCCGAAGCATTCCTTTCTCTTTAATTTGCAGCATCTCTTTTTGTTGGCGGATTATCTCCTGTAGAAAATCTTTTTGTATCATAACATATTGCATTTAGATACAGGCAAATATAAAGGTTTCCATTGTAAATGCAAAATAGTTTCCATTCTAAATGGAAACTACTATCCGTTTAGAATGGAAGCTATTTATCTAACTCTTTATTTTTCTTTCCCATTCCGGTATTCCGCCGGAGACATTCCCTCATGCCGTTTGAAGTACCTGCCCAAATAAGACTGATCCGGAAATCCCAATTTATCGGCTATTTCCTGGATGTTCAATTTAGAAGATTGGAGTAATACTTTTATTTCCAGTATGGCGAAGTTATCAATTATTTTTTTAGCAGAGTTGCCTGTCACACTCCGGCAGATTCCTGTCAGGTATTTGGTAGAGATGCAAAGCTTGTTGGCATAGAAGGTTACATCACGCTGTGAGCTGCAATGTTCGTGTACCATGGCAACGAATTTACCAAATATCTCATCCTGGCGATTGCTGCCTTCAATCTCACTTTTAGTAAAGTAACGGTATGTTTTATCGTAAATATCAAGTAGAAAACTTTGCAAATGATTACGGGCTATCTGATTACGAAAACGGTTTTCGTAGTCAATGTAGATGGCGGAAGTGGCATCCATAAGCCCATTTATACTTCTGGTTGCATCTTCGGGGAGCGTATAGCAAGGGTTTTCTTTCAGAAAATGAAAGAAGGGCGGGTCGAGCCGCAGACAGGCTTCCCGAAACATTTCGCCATAGGAAGCGAAAAAAGAAAGGTTGAAGTCATCACTTTTTCCGTCCAGGCTGATTACGGTTCCGGGTAATAAAACAATCTGGGTGTTTTTTACTATCTCATATTTCCGAAGGTCGATAGTAATTTGTGCCCAACCGCTGCGACAGAATAAAATGACAGCGCAATCGAGTTTGTTCAAACGGTTGTGAAAAGCAGCAAGATCGCCTGTCCCGGCTATGAAAGATCTTTCCAGAGAGACGGTGAGCGGGTTTTTATATTCCATACTTTGTTCTTTATTTCACTGGCAAATATAGGAGTTTTAACTGAAAATAGAGATATGTTGTTCCGAAAATGAACAAAACTGTGGATGGTATGAAAAGTTTTCTGCAAGGAAAACGTTCTACCTTTGCCGCGACAAAATAGATAAGTCAACCAGTTGAAGGATCAACTGTATAGTAGAGAACATTAATTAAATGGGTATTATGAGCAAAAAGGTATGTAGAATGAAGCACATTGTGATGCTATCATGTTGTTTGGCTGTTGCAGGATGCAAGCAGGCACCACAAGTACAAATGGAAAGCGGATATGAGGTGATGACGGCATCACCGTCCGACCGGGTATTGTTCAGTACATATTCGGCGACAATTCGCGGTCGGCAGGATATTGAGATTTATCCGCAAGTGAGTGGTACGTTGACTAAAGTATGTGTCACAGAAGGTCAGCGGGTAAAGAATGGGCAGGCATTGTTTATCATAGACCAGGTGCCTTATGAAGCGGCTTTACAGACGGCTTTGGCCAATGTGGAAGCAGCAAAGGCTACACTGGCAACGGCACAATTGACGTATGACAGCAAGCAGGAACTCTACAGACAGAATGTAGTTTCCGAATTCGATCTTAGCACGGCAAAGAACTCATTGCTGGCAGCCAAAGCACAATTGGCACAGGTGAAGGCCCAGGAGGTGAATGCCCGTAATAACCTTTCTTATACGGTAGTGAAAAGTCCTGCCGATGGAGTTGTGGGAACTTTGCCTTATCGTGTAGGAGCGTTGGTTAGTGCCAGCCTGCCGGAAGCGTTGACTACCGTTTCTGACAATTCGGATATGTATGTTTACTTCTCTATGACCGAAAATCAGTTGTTAGGATTGATCAGGCAGTATGGTTCGAAAGAGGAGGCACTGAAACAGATGCCGGCTATTGATTTATTGTTGAACGACAAATCTGCTTATTCGGAAAAGGGAAGAATTGAGACGATTAGTGGGGTGATTGATCGTAGTACGGGAACTGTTAGTCTGCGTGCCGTATTCCCGAATGAGGGAGGGTTGCTTCATAGCGGTGGTGCCGGTAATGTGATTGTACCTGTGCAGAAATCAGGAGCTATTGTTATTCCTCAGGCAGCTACATATGAAATTCAGGATAAGGTATTTGTATATAAGGTAGTAGACGGCAAGGCGCAATCGGCTCCCGTGCAGGTGACCCGTGTGAACGGTGGGAAAGAATATATCGTAGATAGTGGGTTAGAGTCTGGTGAGGTGATTGTAGCAGAAGGAGTAGGATTACTTCGTGAGGGTACCCCAATTCAACCGAAAGACGCATTGCATGGCACATCAAAGTAATTAATGAAATAAAGACAAAATAATGAACTTAAGAACTTTCATTGAACGGCCGGTTCTATCGGCTGTCATCTCTATAACGATTGTCGTTGTCGGGATCATCGGACTGTTCACGTTGCCCGTCGAACAATATCCTGATATTGCTCCTCCCACCATTATGGTGAGTACCAGTTATTTTGGTGCCAGCGCAGAGACTTTGCAAAAGAGTGTGATTTCTCCGCTGGAAGAAGCAATTAATGGTGTGGAAGATATGACTTACATGACCTCTTCGGCTACCAATGCCGGTACGGTTTCCATCACTGTTTACTTCAAACAGGGTACCGATCCTGACATGGCGGCAGTAAACGTGCAGAACCGTGTTTCTAAGGCTACAGGCCAGCTTCCGGCGGAAGTGACCCAGGTAGGAGTTACTACCTCCAAGCGGCAGACCAGTATCTTGCAGATGTTCTCTTTGTATAGCCCAGACGATTCTTACGATGAGACTTTCCTTTCCAACTATATCAGTATCAATCTGAAACCTGAAATTCTCCGTATCTCCGGAGTAGGAGATATGATGATTATGGGCGGCGAATATAGCTTGCGTGTATGGATGAAACCGGATGTGATGGCACAGTACAAACTCATTCCGGGTGATGTAACCTCTGTACTTGCCGAACAGAACATTGAATCGGCTACCGGATCATTCGGTGAGAACTCCGACGAAACCTACCAGTATACCATGAAGTATAAAGGCCGTCTCATTACTCCCGAAGAGTTTGGTGAAATTGTAATCCGCTCCACGGACGACGGCGAAGTACTGAAACTAAAAGATATTGCCGACCTTGAATTGGGACAGGAAAGCTATGCCTACAAAGGTACTACCGATGGACATAATGGTATTTCCTGCATGATATTTCAGACAGCCGGTTCTAATGCTACCGAAGTGAACAATAACATTGATAAATTTTTGGAGGAAGCCCGGAAAGATTTGCCGAAAGGGGTAGAGCTTACACAGCTGATGAGTTCCAATGACTTCTTGTATGCTTCTATTTATGAGGTAGTCAAGACGCTGATTGAAGCTATTATTCTGGTAATCCTGGTGGTGTATGTCTTCTTGCAGGACATTCGTTCCACGCTGATTCCGTTGGTAGGTATTATTGTTTCTTTGATCGGTACGTTTGCCTTTATGGCACTGGCGGGTTTCAGTATCAACCTGATCACGCTGTTTGCTTTGGTATTGGTCATCGGTACGGTGGTAGATGATGCCATTGTGGTGGTCGAGGCGGTGCAAGCCCGGTTTGATGTGGGGTATAAATCTTCTTATATGGCAAGTATAGATGCAATGAAAGGTATCAGTAATGCGGTAATTACTTCCTCACTGGTATTTATGGCGGTATTTATTCCGGTATCTTTTATGGGAGGTACCTCCGGAACCTTCTATACGCAATTCGGATTGACAATGGCGGTTGCTGTGGGTATTTCCGCTATCAACGCCCTCACGCTGAGTCCGGCGCTTTGTGCACTGTTGCTGAAACCTTATATTAATGAGGACGGAACACAGAAGAATAATTTTGCTTCCCGTTTCCGCCGTGCATTTAATGCAGCTTTTGATGTGGTGGTAGATAAATATAAAGGCATCGTATTGTTTTTCATCAAACGCAGATGGCTTACATGGTCTTTGCTGGCTTGTTCGATGGCTTTGCTTCTGTTCTTCATGAATACCACGAAGACAGGGTTGGTACCGGATGAAGACCAGGGAGTGGTGTTTGTGAATGTCAGTACTGCTGCCGGTAGCTCACTCAAGACTACGAATACGGTCATTGAACGTATCGAGAAGCGTCTGGAAGATATCCCGCAGGTGGCACATGTGCAGAAGGTGGCAGGTTACGGATTGTTATCCGGGCAGGGAAGTTCATTCGGTATGCTGATTCTGAAGTTGAAACCCTGGGACGAACGCCCCGGCAAGGAAGATAATGTACAGGCTGTTATCGGTCGGGTATATGGCTGTACGGCGGATATCAAGGATGCTACAGTATTTGCCATTTCTCCGGGTATGATTCCGGGTTACGGTATGGGTAATGCACTCGAACTGCATATGCAGGACAAACAGGGAGGCGATATAAACACTTTCTTCCAGACCACACAGCAATATCTGGGTGCTTTGAACCAGCGTCCTGAGATAGCAATGGCATATTCTACATTTGATGTACGTTATCCGCAATGGTCGGTAGAAGTAGATGCTTCCAGATGTAAACGTGCAGGCATTACGCCGGATCAGGTACTCAGCACTTTGTCGGGATATTATGGCGGGCAATATGTGTCCAACTTCAACCGGTTCTCAAAAGTATATAAGGTAATGATACAGGCCGATCCTGAATATCGTCTGGATGAGACTTCACTGAACAATACTTTTGTGCGTATGGCGAATGGGGAAATGGCTCCGCTGAGTCAGTTTGTAACATTGACACGCGTGTATGGTGCCGAATCACTGAGCCGCTTCAATATGTACAACTCTATTGCGGTAAATGCGATGCCTGCTGAAGGTTACAGTACCGGTGACGCAATTCGTGCCGTGCAGGAAACTGCCGCCACTTCATTGCCCAAAGGCTATGGTTATGATTATGGAGGTATCACTCGTGAAGAGAACCAGCCGAGTGGCACTACAATTATCATATTTGCTATCTGTTTCCTCATGATTTACCTCATCCTGAGTGCACTTTATGAGAGTTTCATTGTACCTTTTGCCGTACTTCTGAGTGTGCCCTGCGGACTCATGGGAAGTTTCCTTTTTGCCCGTATGTTCGGACTCGAGAACAATATCTATTTGCAAACGGGGCTTATCATGCTGATTGGTCTGTTGGCAAAGACAGCGATCTTGCTGACGGAATATGCAACCGAGCGCCGTAAGGCAGGTATGGGACTGATTGCTTCGGCACTGAGTGCATCCAAAGCCCGTTTCCGTCCTATCCTGATGACGGTTCTTACAATGGTTTTCGGTCTGTTGCCTTTGATGGTAGCTTCCGGAGTAGGAGCCAATGGTAACCGTTCACTCGGAACCGGTACGGTAGGTGGCATGGTGGTTGGTACACTGGCGTTGCTATTCATTGTTCCTTCACTCTTTATAGCCTTCCAGTGGTTACAGGAACGTTTGCGTCCGGTACAGCCTCAGCCTACCCACGATTGGCAGATTGAGGAAGAGATTGTGAAGAGCGACCGGGAAAAACAAGAAGCCGGTAAGGAATGACCTTAACCAAATTATTAAAAAGAAAAGAAATATGAAGAAGATAATTCTATTATCTGTGGCAACGACTTTTATACTGAGTAGTTGCGGCATTTATTCCAAATACAAACCTGCTACGGAGGTTCCCGAAGGGCTTTATGGGGCTACTGATACGCTTGTGTCCGCTACCGATACCGCCAATCTGGGAAATCTCTCCTGGCGTAAGGTATTTACAGACCCGCACTTGCAGATGCTCATTGACTCTGCCCTGGTGCGCAATACTGATTTGCAAACCGCCCATTTGCGTGTGAAAGAGGCTGAGGCTACATTGCTTTCTGCCCGTTTATCCTATCTGCCTTCTTTCTCTCTTTCTCCGCAAGGCACGGTGAGTAGTTTTGATGGTGCGAAAGCTACGCAGACGTACACATTGCCTGTTTCTGCAAGCTGGGAGATTGATCTCTTCGGACGTATCACCAACGCCAAGCGCCGTGCAAAGGCGGTTCTTGCTCAAAGCCGGGAGTATGAACAGGCTGTGCAGACCCAACTGGTGTCGGCCGTAGCCAACAATTATTATACCTTGCTGATGCTCGATGCCCAGCTTGAAATATCTACAGCCACCGAGGCTGCCTGGGCGGAGAGTGTGACTGCCACCCGTGCTATGAAAGCAGCCGGTATGGTGACCGAAGCAGGGTTGGCGCAGACCGAAGCTACCTATTATAATATCCGTACATCGCTGCTCGATTTGAAAGAGCAGATCAATCAAGTGGAGAATGCCCTTTCCCTGTTGCTGTTTGATGTTCCTCAGAACATTCGGCGCGGCAAGCTTGAAGGGCAGCAATTGCCCGAAGACCTCTTCGTTGGTGTACCTCTTCAGATGCTTGCCAACCGTCCCGATGTGCGCAGTGCAGAACAGGCTTTGGCACAGGCTTTTTATACAACCAATAGTGCGCGTTCTGCTTTCTATCCCTCTATCACGTTGAGTGGTAGTGCCGGATGGACTAACTCGGCAGGTGCTCTGATTGTCAATCCCGGTAAGTTCATTGCTACGGCAGTTGCGTCGTTGACGCAGCCGTTGTTCAACCGGGGACAGAATATCGCCCAGCTCAAAATAGCGAAGGCACAGCAGGAGGAGGCACGTCTCAGCTTTGAACAGACGTTGCTCAATGCAGGTAGCGAGGTTAACAATGCACTGGTACAATATCAGACAGCCCGTGATAAATCGGAGTATTTCACTAAACAGGTTGCCTCACTGGAAAATGCCGCCCGAAGCACCCGTTTGTTGATGAAGCATGGCAATACCACGTATCTGGAAGTATTGACTGCCCAGCAGACATTGCTCAATGCACAACTGTCTCAGGTAGCCAACCGTTTTACTGAAATTCAGGGAGTTATTACATTGTATCAGGCCCTTGGTGGCGGAAGAATGTAAGAAGAGGAGGAATGGAATGAAACCCGAAACTGTTCGTCGCCGAATAATTGATTATACCAAGCAGGAGATGATTCTGCACGGCGTCAGTCGTTTGACTATGGATATTATTGCTCAGGGCATGGGCATGTCCAAACGGACGCTTTATCAGCTTTTTCCCAGCAAAGTCTGCCTGGTACGTATTTGCCTGGCAGAGTTTGCTGCCGAGAAACACAACCGGTTGCTTACCGGGCAGAAACAAGAAGAGTATTCCTGTACTGAGATTCTTTTCCGTACGATGGATGCTTATACATCGCTGATACATTGTCAGGGTAGTACATTGTTGTCTGATCTGGCAGGAGATCCCGACTATCAACCTATGTTGGAACGTGAAAAGACTTTCTGGTTGCAGCAACTGGCCGATGCGCTGAATCTTTGCAAGGCTTGCGGGGTGTTGGTAGCTGATGTTAATCCCGACCGTTTGGCGATAGAAATACTCACTATCCTTTATGAGAACTGTTTGCGTGGCGCTTCCTATGCCACGCAACGGTTACTTGCTTATTCGTTGCTGCGTGGATTCTTTAAAGTGGATGATATCCTCTATATTGATAAGTGCTTGCCGATAACGCAGAAAGGATGAGGTGTTTATTTCACCACAGAGAACGCAGAGGACACGGAGTTTTAAATCTTTATTGAAACGCGGATTAACACAGATTCTCGCAAAGGGAAATAATGATAAGGTAAAGAACTACAGTCTTTTAATCTGTATTAATCCGCGTTTTATCAGATAAATAATACTCTGTGGAACTCTGTGCTACTCTGTGGTGAGTTTTGCTCATTTTTGTATGGCTTTGAACTCAGTAACCAACTACTCGGAATGGAGAGTTAGATTGTTTTACATGTCCTTCCTTCCCCAAGCCATGCGCATTGCCCGGCTCCGGGGAGAAGGTCCCTCGGCTCCGGGGAGGACGTTGCTCGGCTCCGGGGAAGAGGCTGTTCGGCTCCGGGGAGAAAATGTACTTGTAAAGTCTTTGATTATCAATTTGTTGTAGGATAGGCTTTTTATCTTCTCTATTCTATGGGTGTGGTAATATTGCTTTACATCATACAAAAATATCACTTTGATGAATGGTTACTCTTATAAAGAAAGAGACACGAAGCAAATTGGCTTCGTGTCTCTTTCTTTATATAAGATTGTAATGTATGGGCTTATGCGTTCAGCGCCTGTTCAATATCTGCAATAATGTCTTCGGCACTTTCTATACCCACCGAGAAGCGGATCAAGTCCGGGCGTACACCTGCTTCCATGAGCTGCTCATCAGTCAGCTGACGGTGTGTGTGGCTGGCAGGATGCAGTACACATGTACGGGCGTCTGCCACATGAGTCACGATAGCAGCCAGTTGCAGTGAATCCATGAATTTGATAGATACTTCGCGTCCGCCTTTCAGTCCGAAAGAGATAACGCCGCAGGAACCGTTCGGCATATATTTCTGGGCCAGTTCGTAGTATTTGTTTCCCGGAAGACCGCAATAGTTTACCCAGGCTACTTTGTCATTCTTAGCAAGATATTCGGCCACCTTCTGTGCGTTGCCACAATGCTGAGGCATGCGGAGATGCAACGTTTCCAGTCCTAAATTCAATAGGAAAGCATTCTGCGGGCTTTGGATACTACCTAAGTCACGCATCAGTTGGGCAGTGGCTTTGGTTATATATGCCATTTTACCGAAAGAGGTTGTGTAAGTCAGTCCATGGTAAGACTCATCCGGTGTGCAAAGTCCGGGGAACTTATCAGCATGGGCATCCCAGTCGAAATTACCACTGTCTACGATACAGCCGCCTACGCTGGTGGCATGTCCATCCATGTATTTGGTAGTAGAGTGTACCACGATGTCTGCTCCCCACTCAAACGGGCGGCAGTTGATAGGAGTAGGGAATGTATTGTCTACAATCAACGGAACGCCATTGCTATGAGCGATGCGGGCAAACTTTTCGATGTCCAGTACTTCGAGAGACGGATTGGAGATTGTTTCGCCAAACAGTGCCTTGGTGTTAGGGCGGAAAGCCGCGGAGATTTCTTCCTCACTGGCATCGGGGCTGACAAAAGTAACATCAATACCTAACTTCTTCATCGTCACTCCGAACAGGTTGAATGTACCACCGTAGATGGCCGATGAACAAACAAAATGATCGCCTGCCTGGCAAATGTTGAATATGGCATAAAAATTGGCTGCCTGCCCGCTGGAAGTCAGCATAGCAGCTACACCTCCTTCGAGTGCAGCAATTTTGGCAGCTACGGCGTCGTTGGTAGGATTTTGCAGGCGGGTGTAGAAATAACCACTATCCTCAAGATCAAACAAACGGGCCATCTGCTCACTGGTTTCATATTTGAAAGTAGTACTCTGATAGATGGGCAGCACGCGCGGCTCACCCTTTTTAGGAGTCCATCCTGCTTGTACACACAGGGTTTCGGGTTTGAATTGTTTTGCCATAATTGTTATTGGGTTTTCGAATTTATTGCCTTAAAAAAGTTATATCGACGCAAAAGTAGAGAAAATAATTGGTTTAAAAGGTTATCTTTGCGGAGTTATTCAATTGACAGTTGACAATTATTTAATTGACAGTTATTCAATTGACAGTTGACAATTGACAGTTATCCAGTTGGCAATTGTTCAACGAACGGTTACCTATTGACATTGAACACATAACTCTGTATCCGCGCAGCCCACTGTCAATTGTCAACAGTCAACTGTCAACTGAATAACTGTCAATTGTCAACTGTCAATTGTCAACTGAATAACTGTCAATTAAATAATTTTCAATTAAATATGAATCGTCTCCTCTGTCTTTTTCTGTTTATCTCTTTCCTGTTTGTTGCCCCGGATATGTGGGCGCAGCAGAAAGCTACTCCGAAAGCTGGTGAGGGAATTTCGTCTTTCCTACTGCGCCACAATCGTGCTCCCAAGAAGTACTATGATGATTTTGTTGAGTTGAACAAAGCTAAATTAGGAAAAGATAAAACACTTAAAATGGGAGTTATCTATCTGATTCCTCCTGCAAAAAGTTCTGTATCTGCTGCTACGGCTAAGTCTGCTCCTGCCGGAAAAACCGTTGAGAAGCAGGATAAACCCAAACTTACACGGCGGACAGAAATCAATGAACCTCTCTTCGGAAAATTGCTGGCAAACACAAAAGTTACCTCCAATCGCTTGGCCGGTGCCTGCTTTTATGTGGTCAGCGGGCATGGCGGACCTGATCCCGGAGCCATTGGCAGGGTGGGGAAGCACGAACTTCACGAGGATGAATATGCCTATGATATTGCTCTGCGTCTGGCACGTAACCTGATGCAGGAAGGAGCAGAAGTACATATCATTATTCAGGATGCCAAAGACGGAATCCGTGACGATGCTTACCTCTCTAACAGTAAACGGGAGACTTGTATGGGCGATCCCATTCCCTTGAATCAGGTGCAACGTCTGCAACAGCGATGTGACAAAATAAATGCCCTGTATCGCAATGACCGTAAAAACTATAAGTATTGCCGTGCCATTTTTATTCATGTAGATAGCCGTAGTAAAGGAACGCAGACGGATGTGTTTTTCTACCACTCCAACCGCAAAGCTGATAGTAAACGATTGGCGAATAATATGAAAGATACTTTTGAGTCGAAGTACGGAAAACACCAACCAAACCGTGGTTTCTCCGGAACAGTGAGCGGACGGAATTTATATGTATTGGCCCATACAACCCCTGTATCTGTATTTGTAGAACTGGGTAATATCCAGAACACACTTGACCAAAGACGATTGGTTATTCCTTCCAACCGGCAAGCATTGGCGAAATGGTTAATGGAAGGTTTTCTGAAAGATTATAAAGGGATGTGAATTTAGCAAGAACGGACAACCGGACTGTGAGAATAAACCCTATATTTGTTGGCGAATACGAAGTAAAAACCTAAAAACTTACCTTACATGAATCAGTTGTCTTTTGTCGGCACTTATCGGACTTCTCCTTATATTCTTACTGAAGGAGCCGTTGTAGAGCGTTTGCGTCGTGAATTTCATATCCCTTTGGATGAAGATCTTATCCATGCAGCTTTGATCTATAATACTTCTTACCGTGAAGTCCTGGCAGGCATTTATAAGCAATATATTGACATTGCCGCCCGGTATCAGTTGCCCTTGATGCTGATGACACCTACCCGCAGAGCTAATGCAGAAAGAATCTCCGGTTCGGTTTACCGAAACCGGGATATATTGCGGGACAACGTTGCCTTTCTTTCGGAACTTCGCGATACAGCTTCTACTCCCGTCTATATTGGTGGCCTGGCCGGTTGCCGGGGCGACGCTTATGATGGACGCTACCATCTCTCGGTAGAAGAAGCAACACAATTCCATTATCCCACCGTTCGTGCCCTGGCTGAGGCAGGTGCCGACTATTTGTTTGCAGGCATTATGCCTCAACTCACCGAGACCATTGGTATGGCCAATGCAATGGCAGCAACCGGATTGCCCTATATCATCAGCTTTATGATTCGTCGTGACGGACGGTTGTTGGATGGAAGTTTTATCCATGATGCTATTGATACAATAGATAAAGAGGCAACCACCCGTCCACTTTGCTATATGGCAAACTGTGTACATCCCGATGTGCTGCACCAGGCTTTGTCACATTCGCATAATGATACTCCTCTGGTGCGCGAACGCTTTCAGGGGCTTCAGGCTAATGCTTCTACATTAACTCCCGAAGAATTGGAAGGGCGTACCGATCTGGAATCTTCTTCTCCTGATGAGCTGGCCGACAGATTGATGACGTTACTTTGGGATTTCCCGTTAAAAATTTGCGGAGGCTGTTGTGGCACAGACGAGCGGCATCTCAATAGCTTTGCAGAGATTCTGACCCAACGCTGACCTTTTTTTATAGCGATAGATACTTTATCTCTTGTCAGCGGGCATTTACTGACTGGGATGCTATCTTCTCCAGTAATTCCTGCATTTTACCAATTACAGGGTGGTCCTCCATTCCGTAGTTGGCTGCTATTTGCTTTATTAGTGGAATGCTGAGCCATACGTTTCTATCCTTATCTTCCCATACTGATATCTTTAGTGGTAATTCGATTGATATAGCCGGATTTTCTTGCATGAGTACAGTACCTACTTTGGGTGAACCGAAAACAATGACCTGATTTGGGAGGAGTTGCAGCCCTGCTTCTTCTGCATTCTTCTCATGATCGAATTTGGCAAATACAGGGATATCCATGGTTTTTAATATCTGTTCTGTACGCATCATTGTTTCGGATACGCCGAACTGGCTTTTATAAGACTTATTCATAACTCTTCCTCCGTTTTGTGCCAATATCGTGTTAGAAATCAGCATGATGATTATAATTAGTAAACTCTTTCTCATAACGCATTCAGTTTTCCTTTTGTTTTTTGATCTCATGATGCAAAGATAGAGTGTTACGGTATTTGAGGAAATGGCTATATTACCTGTTTAGCTGGCTATTATTCCCGAAAAGAGAGCTTATTTAGTTGAAAATTGAAAGTTGACAATGGTCAATGAAGAGCTCCCAACTCTATAACTTTACAACTCCATAACTTTCAACTAAATAAAGAAGTACTATACAGCGTAACAGCGCAGCCAATTTTCAATTTTCAACTTTCAATTTTCAACTAAACAAGCTCTACAATGGCATATTTCCGTGTTTCTTAGGCGGATTGGTCTGCATCTTATTTTCTGTCATTTCCAGGGCCTGGATCAAGCGCTTCCGGGTCTGCTTCGGTAGGATTATTTCGTCAATAAAGCCCAATTCGGCAGCCTGATAAGGGTTGGCAAACTTTTCTTTATAGGCTTCCAGCTCTTTGGCTTTTGTTTCTGTATCTGCTTTACGGAACAGAATATTTACCGCACCATCAGCGCCCATTACCGCAATTTCAGCACTCGGATAAGCAAAGTTTACGTCTGCCCCGGTCTGCTTAGAGTTCATTACGATGTAGGCACCACCGTATGCTTTACGGGTGATAACTGTGATTTTAGGTACGGTTGCCTCTGCAAATGCATATACAATCTTTGCCCCGTGGCGTATGATACCGTTATTCTCTTGCGTATATCCCGGCAGGAATCCCGGAACATCTTCAAAGGTGATCAACGGAATATTGAAACAGTCGCAGAAACGAATGAAACGGCTCGCCTTATCGCTGGCATCAATATCGAGCACGCCTGCCAGATAAGCCGGCTGATTGGCTACGATACCTACCGAGCGTCCGCCCAAACGTGCAAAACCGATAAGGATGTTCTTGGCAAAGTTGGGCATTACTTCAAAGAAATAGCCATTGTCTACCACGCGCTCAATGATATCTTTCATATCATAAGGTACGTTCGGGTCAGCCGGGACAATTGTATCCAGTGATGCATCTTCACGGTTGATATCATCGGTATTGTTTTGCTTCTTAGCTTCGTCCATATTGTTTTGTGGCAGGAAGGAGAGCAATTCGCGAATACTCATCAGCAGCTCTTCTTCGCTGTTGGCCATGAAATGAGTCACTCCGCTTTTGCTGCTATGTGTCATTGCACCACCCAATTCCTCTTTACTCACTTCTTCGTGGATCACCGTTTTTACTACATCCGGTCCTGTCACAAACATGTGGCTCTTTTCTTTTACCATAAAGATAAAGTCCGTCAGTGCGGGAGAGTAACAGGCACCGCCGGCACATGGACCCAGAATGGCAGAAATCTGAGGAATTACCCCGCTTGCCATTGTGTTCTGATAGAAGATATCAGCATAGCCCGAAAGGCTTTCGATACCTTCCTGGATGCGGGCACCACCCGAATCGTTCAAAGCGATGATAGGAGCTCCGTTTTTTAATGCCAGCTGTTGTACTTTCACAATCTTCTTTGCATTGGATGCCGAAAGTGAACCACCATATACCGTGAAGTCATAAGCATAAACAAAGACCTGGCGGCCGTCTATTTTCCCATAACCGGACACAATGCCATCTCCGGGAATCTTGTTTTTGTCCATACCGTAGTTGGTACACCGGTGCACCATTAACTTATCCAGTTCTACGAAAGTACCTTTGTCCAACAGCATGTCAATACGCTCGCGGGCAGTCATTTTTCCACTTTCGTGTTGCTTTTCTATCTTATCGACACCTCCACCAAGGGAAGCGATGCGGTCACGTTCTTCAAACGCGGCATATGCTTTATTTATTTCTTCCATTTTTACTCTATGGCTTCAAGGGTTATTAATGTCTGGTCACCAGTGATACTATCACCTTCCTGCACCAGTATTTCTTTAATGCGACAGTCCGAAGTTACTTTGTAGTTACTTTGCATTTTCATTGCTTCAATGACAATGGCGGTATCTCCGGCTTTTACTTCCTGGCCCACACTAACGGGAATTTTCACAACCTTGCCCGGCATTGGAGAGATGATGCGGTCATTCTGTTCTTCATCTCCCTTTTTGCGCATGCGCAGGTATTTTGCCTGACTGTCTACAATTTCTACATTGTAACTGTTATAGTGTGTATTTACCTTATAACTCTTTCCGTTCTCACCACGGATCAGCTGTGCATTGGAGCTGTGTCCATCCATCAGGATGTTACAGGTTCCGTTTTCTGCCATCACTACATCTGCTTCAAACGTCTGTCCGTCTATGGTAAGTACCACTTTATTATCTTCCTTGCTGACCAATTCTATCTCGGCCACACGGTTTCCTATATGAATTTCCATAATTAATCATTTAAATAATGTACCAATGTCTTTCGGCAATACAGCGTAGCCAATTGGCACATTAGCATATTGGCACATTATTATATTCTTAACACTCCTTTATGCAATCCGAATTCTTTCCACTTGCTGATAGGGCGGTTATCGGTAGACGATCCGCTATTTTCTTCAAGGTTCATCAGATAGTCCATATAGGCGGCAATCAAGGCTATTTTCTCAGAACGTTCACTGGTGTGGGTGATACACTTTTGTAATGCTTCGCCGTTCTTTGCAATAAAACCTGTATCATAATGCCCTTCTACAAAGTCGGTGGTATCCATAATACAACGCAGGTAACTGATGTTGTTTTTCACCCCTGTCAGTTTGTATTCGTGGAGTACCCGGCGCATGCGCTCAATGGCGTATTCACGGGTGGTAGCCCACACAATCAGTTTACCGATCATCGGGTCATAGTAGATAGGGATTTCATATCCTTCGTATACGTAGCTATCAATGCGTACACCGATACCGTTTGGCTCAGTAATTTGCTTGATCACTCCCGGACTGGGCATGAAGTTCATTTCGGTATCTTCTGCACAGATACGGCATTCAATAGCGTGTCCGCGTTGCTTGATATCCTCTTGTTTTAACTTTAACACCTGGTTATCTGCCACTTTGATTTGCTCTTTTACCAGGTCTACCCCCACAACTTCCTCTGTAATAGGATGTTCTACTTGTAAACGGGTATTCATTTCCAGGAAGTAGTAGTTGCGGTGTTTGTCTACCAGGAACTCAATTGTTCCTGCACCGATATAGTTGACGGCTTTGGCGGCAGCTACTGCCTTTTCGCCCATGTCTTTGCGTAATTCGGGTGTTACGAATACCGAAGGACTTTCTTCTACGATTTTCTGGTTACGACGTTGTACGGAGCATTCACGTTCGCATAGATGAATTACATTGCCGTGTTTATCACCCAGAATCTGAAATTCAATATGATGTGGTTCCTCAACGAACTTTTCCAGATATACGGTGTCGTCTCCAAATGAGGAGAGCGATTCGCTTTTGGCTGTAGTATAGGCTTCTTCTACTTCACCGGCATTGTGGATCAGTCGCATTCCTTTTCCGCCACCGCCCATAGAAGCTTTCAGCATTACCGGGTAGCCTATTTGGTTGCACAGTTCTACGGCTTCTTCCACGCTTTTCAGATTTTCCTGCGTACCTGGAACTACCGGAACCCCCGCTTCAATCATTTTGATACGGGCAGCAATTTTGTCTCCCATTGCCTCCATTGTTTCCGGATTCGGACCGATAAAGATGATTCCTTCTTCCTGACAACGACGGGCGAATGTGGCATTTTCCGATAAGAAGCCATATCCCGGATGTATGGCATCTGCGTGGCACATCTTCGCCACCTCAAGGATCTTTTCTATATTCAGATAACTCTCTTTTGATGCGGCCGGACCGATGCAGTAAGCTTCATCGGCGTAGAGCACATGCTTTGCGGTGCGGTCTGCCTCTGAGAAAACAGCGATACTTGCTATTTCCATTTCCCGGCAGGAGCGCATTACTCTCACGGCTATTTCTCCGCGATTGGCAACTAAGATTCTTTTTATCATATTCATTTCTCAATTAAATGCATATACGTATTAGTGCTTTTCCACCCTGCGGACACATTCCACCCGGTGAAAACACAGTATTTCTAAGATTTGGGGCTAAACGGCGATACTTTCTTTCCTAACCCACGAGGTGAGAAAGTATAAATTTTGACTGGCAGGTCTTCTGACTGACTCTCATCTTATGGGCCTTCCCGATGGATTTTTTACCTCCGTCAGTGGCGCGAATCTGGTTAATTTATAAGATGTTGTACAGAGCTTCACAGCAGCGGGACTGTCCGGGAGTTACACCCGATTCCCTTTTAATCTTCATCCGTTGACCACGGATTCCGAACCAAATCGGGCGCAAATATAGAGAATTATTGAATAGGACGAATCTTTTTTGCACGAAAGTTTACTTTTTGTGCAGTCTGAATAAAAAAGCAGGTGTAAAAGCCTGACAGTTGAAACACAATGCCCTCTTTTTTGTTATTTTAAATGAGGTATGTAACCTTATGCAAAATAAAAACCTATAAAAATACATTTCATGTCGCATTTGCCAACTTTAATTGCTGACCTTGCACTGATATTGATATCCGCAAGTATTATAACTTTATTGTTCAAATGGTTAAAACAACCTTTAGTTTTAGGTTATATTGTTGCCGGATTACTGGCTGGTCCTTATGTCCATATTTTCCCTACTGTAGGAGATATAGCAAATATTAATATCTGGGCCGAAATAGGAGTTGTATTTCTGCTTTTTGCTCTCGGTCTGGAATTTAGTTTCAAGAAACTTATCAATGTGGGTTCAACAGCTTTTATCACGGCAACTACCGAAGTTATCAGTATGTTATTGATTGGTTATATGGTAGGATATCTGCTGGGATGGGGTACCATGAATTCTATTTTTCTGGGTGGAATGCTGTCTATGTCATCTACTACCATTATTATCAAGGCTTTTGATGATCTGGGGTTGCGTAGCCAGCGGTTTACAGGCATTGTATTCGGTACACTGGTTGTGGAGGACCTGATTGCTATTTTGATGATGGTTCTTCTTTCTACGATGGCAGTGAGCAAAGATTTTATGGGCGAAGAGTTGCTGGTAAGTGTACTGAAAGTTGTTTTCTTCCTGATACTGTGGTTTCTTATCGGTATTTTTATCCTTCCGGCTTTCTTGAAAAAAGCAAAGAAGCTGATGAATAATGAAACGCTTCTGATTGTGTCTCTCGGCCTTTGTCTGGGAATGGTAGTACTGGCTACCTATACCGGATTCTCGGCTGCTCTGGGTGCATTTATTATGGGTTCTATCCTTGCTGAAACGGTTGAGGCGGAACACATTGAGCATATTATACAGCCGGTGAAAGATCTTTTCGGAGCAATTTTCTTTGTGTCTGTCGGTATGTTGGTCAATCCGGCTGTATTGGTTGAATATGCTTGGCCGGTTATTATTATTACACTGGTTACCATTATTGGAAAAGCCATATTCTCTTCATTGGGTGTTCTTCTGTCCGGAGAGTCACTTAATATTTCCATCAAGTCCGGGTTTAGTTTGGCACAAATCGGAGAATTTGCTTTTATTATTGCCGGATTGGGTGTTTCGCTCAAGGTACTTGATCCGTTTATCTCTCCGATTATTGTGGCTGTATCCGTTATTACAACTTTCACTACTCCCTATTTTATTCGTCTGGCAAATCCTTTTGCCGAATGGCTTTATAAAGTATTACCACCCAAAGTTCAGGAAATACTGGCTCGTTATGCTTCTGGTAAAAAAACGGTGAACCATGATAGTGACTGGAAGAAGCTATTAAAAAATATTGTTGGCAGAGTCATTATTTATAGTGTACTGCTCACTGCTATTTGGCTACTGTCTGTGAAAACACTATATCCTGCTGTCAGTGAACTGTTTACTCCTGTGACGATCTGGGTTAATCTGGCGATGTGTCTGGCTACTCTTTTACTTATGACTCCTTTTTTGTGGGCGCTTATCTCCAATAAGTACAATTCTTCTGCAATATTTCTGAAACTGTGGGAAGATGAGAACTACAATCACGGTCGCCTGGTTGCTTTAGTGCTGTTCCGGGTGTCTGTTGCTATTTTTTTTATTTCGGCTGTAGTCATCAGCTATTTTCATCTGAATTTTGGGATAGGAGTGGTTATTGCTGTAGCTGTGGTGGTTCTGATTCTTATCCTTCGGGAAGATCTTACTCAATATTCGCGTCTGGAAACTCATTTTCTGACCAATCTTAATCTACGGGAAGAGGTTGCCAGAAAACATCATCCGTTGAGAACGAGTTTCAACAGTGAGTTCAATAATAAAGATCTTGAACTTACCTCTATTCTTGTATCTCCTTATTCCCGTTATATAGGCAAATCTTTGGGAGAGCTCTCGTTCCGGCGGGATTTTGGTGTGAATGTAGTAGCCATTGTGCGTGGTGATCTTAAAATATATATCCCCAAGAGTTCTGAACGGATTTATCCACAGGATAAACTGGCAGTGGTTGGTACGGACGGGCAACTGCAAAAGTTTCGTGACGAAATTGAAAGCCCGCAAGGAGCACCGGATACAGAGGAGGTGCGTCAAGAGATGACTCTGCACTCTTTCACAGTGAATGAGGCTTTTCATTTCCTGGATAAAAGCATTGTTCAATCCCGTTTGGGTGAAAAGTATGATAGTATTGTTGTAGCTATTGAGCGGAATGGTGAGCTGGTTCCTCTGGATAAGGATACTACTTTTCTGTTAGGTGATTTGGTATGGTTTGTCGGAGAGAGGGAGAAGATCAGACAACTCTTTTAAGGAGTTGCCCGAAAAGTCTGTATCTACATAGATTTTCCACTTTGTTCAGGTAGATTTCTACTTATCTATATTGAAATTTTATATTTCTGTTTTTTCCTCTTGTCAATAGGAGTGTACAAAATGCACAAAACACGATCAGTATCGAGGTCGAAATCAACATATTGCCCAACCCTGCCAAAGGAGAGCAAATACCACCTACAAAAAAGGTAAGGAAACCAAGAATAGCCGATGCATTACCGGAACTCTCACGTACGGGTTCCAAGGCCAGTGTAGTAGAGGTGGGAAGTATCATACCCAGGAATACTAACAGAATGAAAAAAGCTGTTTCTACATAATAAACAGAGAAGTTACAGGTCAGTGTTATAGCTACTACAATACTCAGTAGCAGGAATCCCCGTACGCCGATTTGTAGTGCTGTCTCTACTTGTCGGAAGCGGATGACGAGCAGACTTCCTCCCATAATACCCAATGCATTGATACCGAAACAGAGGCTATATGTGAGTGGCGATAATCCGTAGTGTTCCTGAAAGATGAAAGGTGACGCAGCGATATAGGCAAACATAACTCCCATTGCCATAGCTTGTATCAGTACATATCGCATAAAGTGATGATTACGCAATACGGGTAGATAAGCTTTAAAGGTGTCTTTCACTTTACCTTGATTACGTATTGATAGGGATTCGTGAAAGTAAGTGGTGAAAAATAGCAGAAGGATTCCTATGCCCAGTAAAGTCAGGAAGATACCTCGCCAGTCTGTTACCATGAGTAATAATCCTCCCAGAACGGGAGCACAGATAGGGGCCAGACCTTGTACACTACTCAGTATGGAGAAGAAGTGTGCCAAGCGTTTTCCTTTATACAGGTCCGTAGCGATGGATTTGGAAATGACCACTCCGCCTGCTCCTGCTACCCCCTGTATAAATCGGAAGATGAGGAACTCATAAATAGTAGTGGACGCCAGACAAGCCAGGGTAGACAGGACAAACAGAATGAGCGACGCCAAGAGTGGGAATTTCCGTCCATAGCGATCGGAGAGGGGACCGATGAAGAGTTGTCCTATAGCCAACCCTACCATGCTGACAGTGAGGGTAAGCGCTACCATAGAGGCGGAAGTGTCAAAATAGATACCCAATGCCGGAAGTGCGGGTAGATAAAAGTCGGTAACGAATGGACCGAAAGCTGAAATTGCTCCTACTAACAAAAGGATATAAAGGGCAGAATTGCCGGTCTTCTCTTTCATAATGATCTTGTTTTTGATTTTCGGTGGCAAAGTACGCTACAATGTACCGGATGTTTTCGTTCTGTCCGGTGTCTTGTTCGGCCTGATTGTCGCTAATAAAGTTATTGGTATTATAAAAAGAACAGAATCTTGTACATACATCATTGTTTGGTATACAAAGATACGGATAGAATACGAGGATAGCCGAATGCTTACTGTAGACTATCGTATGGATAATAACAAGCATATTTTTATATTTAAAAGTTGAAAATAGAGTTTTTGTTTTTATAAATTTGCCGAAAGAATGTATTTGTAATCGTGTATATACTAATATTATGAAAAAAGAATTTGTTGCAGGATTGATTGTTACTTGTTTCGTGCTCTGTTGTAATGTACTTTATGCAAATGGTATTTATTTTTCCAAATTGGGTATGAAGCAGGGATTGTCTCAGCCTTCAGTAATGAGTATTTATCAGGATGAATTAGGCTCTTTTTGGTTTGGAACTCGTGAGGGGTTAAACCGTTATGACCAGAGTGGAATGCAGGTTTTTACTCCTGAACCTGGTAATTCAAATTCGTTGTGTGGTGAACGAATTAGACAAATATGTGGGGACCGGAATGGAAAAGTATTTATTCTCACAAATCGGGGCGTTTCAGAATACGATTTAAAGACCAACAATTTTTTGACTTTAAAAGAGAATGTATGTACAGCTGTTTCCTACGGTTATGGTCACCTTTGGATTGCAGAATATAACCATTTGTATATCTATAAAGATGGGGCTATTGAAAGTTTTCTTCAATTTCCATATCAGGTAAATATATCAGCAGTAAAAGAACTGAAAAATGGAAATCTTATTGTTGGAACATTTTCTTCGGGAGTATACTACTTGGATAAAAACAAGCAAGTTACGCAATTATTACCGGATATAGGACGAGTTTCTGTTGTATATGAAGATTCGAAAAATGATGTTTGGATAGGTTCTTATACCACGGGGTTGTATTGTTTTCAGGATACTCGTTTGGTAGAGCACTATTGTACGGTAGCTTCGAGGAAAGAGTGCCGGTTGTCGTCAGATTTTGTGAGGGATATTTGTGAAGATAATAAGGGGGGAATTTGGATCGGTACATCGCTCGGAATTAATCGCTTGGATGAAGATAAACAGAATTTAGCGTTTTTCGATGAAGGAGAACGTGATTCGTGGAAATTGTCTGATTGTTCTGTTTGGTCGCTGTATAAAGATGTACAAGGGACTATCTGGATTGGTACATATTATGGTGGAGTAAATTACTTTAATCCCGAAATTAAATCATATGCTTATCTTGATTTGCAATATCCTGGGAAAATAAATGTTTCCGGTCCTATTGTCGGAAATATTATTAAGGATGAGTATGAAAATCTTTTTTTGTGTACAGAAGGTGAAGGAGTTATTTATTATGATGTAGAAAAAAAACAATGCAAACAATATTCTATTGAAAGATCTCGCGGCAAATATATATTTAAATCGAATATAAAAACTGCATATTATGATAAAAATAACCATATATTGTGGTTAGGACTACATTTCGGAGGATTATGTAAATTTAATATGTCTACGCGGGAATATATAATATTTGATGAATATCACAATTCCCAAGATGCAGTTGGAGATGCGGTATCGATACGAGTTATCAAACCGTATGGGAAAGACTCGTTATTGGTTGGGACTCATTCCGGATTATACCTGTTTGATATGCGGACGAATAAATTTTCTCTTTTTTCTGAATGCCTGCATAAGCACAATCCCTTTGTTGTGGACATATTATTTGATAAAGAACAGAATCTTTGGGTTGCAGGGAAAGGATTGTTATGCTTTGATACCAAAAAACAAAAGTTAAAAGAATATCTGTATGATCCGAAAGAAGAAACTTCTTTAAGCAGTAATAATATGGAGAAACTTTTTCTGGATTCGCAGAATAGATTATGGATAACGACGGGTGGAGGAGGTCTAAATTTATATGACGCAAAAAATGATTGCTTCCATCGGTTTGATCAACGTAGTTGTGGATTGAAGAATAATTATATCGGTAATATTGCTGAATCCAAGAATGGGTATTTAATTCTTTTACATACTGAAGGAATTTCTTTGCTTGACCCTCGGAATAAGAGAGTATATAATTATGGGGTGGAAAATGGATTCCCGCTTTCTTCTGCTTATGGCGGGGATGTTTGTGTCACTTCTGACGGACAGATTTACCTTTCGGGGATAGATGGTATTATTTCCTTCACGGAAAAAGATCTGAAACAGGAATATACTCCCTTTAAAATTGAATTTCAGGAACTTTTAGTTAATAATCATAGAGTTATTCCCGGTGATTCTACGGGGATATTAAAGTCGACGTTGGCATTTACAAATAAAATCGATTTGAAGTATGATCAAACAATACTTTCAATTTCATTTAT
This sequence comes from Bacteroides mucinivorans, assembly GCF_034654355.2. Classification (NCBI taxonomy): domain Bacteria; kingdom Pseudomonadati; phylum Bacteroidota; class Bacteroidia; order Bacteroidales; family Bacteroidaceae; genus Bacteroides; species Bacteroides mucinivorans. The sequence goes on from NZ_CP178179.1 coordinate 1,492,880, forward strand.
TTCAGATAATTATATTCCATCTAACCGTTGTGTTTATGAATATCAGATGTCCGGATTGTCAAATCAATGGGTTAAAATACCTCCACATGTATATAGTCTGAATTTTATGCACCTTGCAGAAGGGGATTATGTACTTAAAATTCGGGGGAAATGGGAGGGTACCCAGCAAATAGCTTGTGAAAAACAGTTATTGATTCATGTTTCCCCTCCATTTTACAGATCATGGTGGGCATATCTGATATATGTATTTATCGTTATTTCTTTAATTTACATTTATTTGTCTTCGATCAAATCGAAGTTGCTGTTAAGGACATCGCTTGAGTATGAAAAAAAGGAAAAAGATCGTATAGAACAGACTAATCAGTCAAAATTATGTTTTTTTACAAATATATCGCATGAGTTTAGAACACCTTTAACTCTTATTTTGGGGCAAGTTGAAATGTTACTACAAACTTCTCGTGTTTCTCCTGCGGTTTATAAAAAGATTCTTGCAATTAAAAGAAATGCTTACCATATGCAGAATCTTATAACCGAACTGCTCGAATTCCGAAAATATGAACAGGGATATTTGCTATTGAAAGTTTCGCAGGTGAATATGGGAGATTTTCTGGATGAGATATATGTATCTTTTACAGAATTGGCTCGTTTGAGAAATATAACATTCCGGTTGGAGAAGGGCGAAGATGATATTTTTGTATGGATTGATCCTATACAGATGCAGAAAGTATTTTATAATCTTATTTCCAATGCTTTTAAGTTTACACCTGAACAGGGGTGTATTGTGGTTGGAATGAAGGAAATGAAAGATAGAGTCTTAGTTTCTGTAACGGATAACGGTATAGGTATTTCAGAAGAATATATTGATAAAATATTTCAATGTTTTTATCAGGTGGATAATAATGTACAGGTGAGTAGTATGACACCTGGAACTGGAATTGGGCTAGCTTTGTCAAAGTTGATCGTAGAGTCTCATTCTGGAGATATTTCTGTATCGAGTGTTCCGGGTGTGGAGAGTTGTTTTGTTGTTTCTATACGGAAAGGGAAATCGCATTTCAAACAGTCTGAAATATCAGAGATAGAAAATGCAGATCAGATTTGCATAAAGAAAATATTGGAGTCTGAAACAGATATAGCTTCTGAAATTGTTCGTGAATCTGAAAATGAAGATGGCGATAAGCCGCAAATATTGATTGTTGAAGATAATATGGAACTTCGGCTTATGTTGAAAGATGTTTTTTCTCCGGTATATAATGTTGCTTTGGCAGCTGACGGAGAGGAAGGTTACCGGAAAACGATAGAGTTGCAGCCGGATATTGTTTTGAGTGATATAATGATGCCTTTTTTATCTGGTTCGGAGTTATGCCGGAAAATAAAAGAAAGTTTGGAGCTTTGTCATATTCCAGTTGTATTATTGACAGCTCGTACTACGATAGAGAGTAATATAGAAGGATTAAAAAATGGGGCGGATGACTATATTACTAAACCTTTTAATATAGAAACTCTTATAATTCGTTGTAATAATCTGGTTAATAACAGAAGGATACTTCAGAAAAAATTTAGCTGCCGCCCGGATGTTTCAGCTAAAGTTTTGGCAACTAATGAACAAGATCTTACTTTTATAGAAAAGGTTTGTGAGGTTATAGAAAAGCATATTGATGATTCGGATTTTGACATTCCGGTATTATGTGCCGAGCTCAATATGTGTCGTACGAAGTTGTTTGCTAAATTGAAAGGAGTTACCGGTCAGACACCGAATGATTTTATTATGAATGTGAAATTGAAAAAAGCTTCTGTTTTTCTTCGTGATAATATGGAAATGTCGGTTGCCGATATTGCATATACATTAGGATTTGGATCTCCAAAATATTTCGGAAAATGTTTTAAAGAACAATTTGGAATATCTCCTACCGCTTATCGTAAGGGTACTTCATTTTAAAAGTTGATTAATAGAGATTTGGAGGGGAAATAAATATTTACTCTCCAATGTATATTCTTGATAAATAGAGCATTCCTGTATTCTGAGACGGAAAATATTGGGTTGTTTTACGTACAATTTTATCCAATCTTCCCTTGTTTTTAACCCTATTTTTGTGGCGTATTAAAAATAAAAGTTAAACTATTAAATTGAAATGCCATGAGAAAATTGTATCTCTTTTTATCATTAATGTGTATGGCGATTTGGGCAAACGCTACAGTGTATTATGTAAAGCCGAATGTTGAATCTACGGCTTGGAGTGATAAAAATCCGGGACTGGTTTATACGGATATAAAGATGGCTTATGAGGCTGCTGCTTCGGGAGACCAGGTATGGATAGCTGCGGGTATTTATATGATTAAAAATGAGGAACTAGATGCTTCTAAAGTGTATTTAACCATGAAATCCGGTACTTCTTTGTACGGCGGCTTTGCCGGAACTGAAAGTAAGTTGGAAGATCGGATAAAGGTCGAAGGGGGGCAGCCGTGGGACTTTGTTAACCAGACGATACTTTCGATTGACGCTGCGGCTACAGCCTCTAATATTACAAATCAGAAGACTCAATTCCTGAATGAAACGTTTATTGACGGTATTACTTTTGAGAAGAGTAAAGGTTCGGCGGTTACTGTAAGAAAAGGTGGAGTTGTGCAGAACTGTATTTTTCGTGAGAATGTGTCGACTTGGGGAGGCGGCGGTGTACAAATGTATATGGGCGGTAAAGTGCAATATTGTTATTTTTTCAATAATTCGTCTGCCGCGAATGATAAAAACGGTGGTGCGGGATTGTATCTTTCCAGTACATCAGTTGAAGATGTGAACTATGTTGACCATTGTGTATTTGATAGTAACCGAGGATTGAAATGGGGGAGTATATGTGGTGGTGGTTTGCGTGCTGCTGCAGCAGGTATGATAACTAATTGTATCTTTTATAACAATATATCCGGGAGTGCTGCTGATGGATATGGTAAAGGTTCGGCTATTGCAGCTAATTGGTCCTCTAATACGATTTTAAATTGTTTGGTTTATAATAATACAGGTTATCCAATTTATACGGACAGGGGGGCTATGTTTATTAATATGACTGTGTGTAATAACCTGACCGGTGATCAAGGCAGTTATTCAGTTTTTTTTGATGCTGATGGTGGTGGTACATTGGCAAATAGTGTGGTCTGGAACAATATGACTACTTCCGGTAGTAAGGCTTACATGTATACGCAAGCCGGTTCGACGGTTAGTTATTTCGATTGCGTAGCCTCTAACAGGGGATCTGAAGATATAATAACTAAAGCGGAAAATTCGGACTGGTCGTTTTATCCTCTATACCGAATATCAGATGATAATATGGGAGAGGATGTGGAAGTGAATTACGCAAAATTTATTAAACCGACATCATTTGTGGGAGCTGTATCTTCTACGGATATTGACGCACTTACAGAGATTAGAAATGCTAACTGGAAAATGAATGAAACATCATTTCTGATTAACAAGGGTAACAGTTATTATGATGCGTTAGTTGAATTTGATTGTGATATTGTTGGAAAAAAGCGGGCCATGACCGATGAAGATCCTGTTGACTTGGGAGTATATGAAGTGGACCCCGCAGGTGGTATTGTTTCTGTACAGTCAATTTTTGACGGAAAGGAAATCTACGCTAGTTCGGGTGTTTTATATGTAAATGTGGCAAATAGCAATGTTACGGTGTTTGATATTACAGGAAAGTGTGTGAAATCTTTCTATACGGGTGATTTTTCCAAATCGACAGTATTGGAGAAAGGAACTTATATTGTGAAGATAGAGAAGAGTGGACACTCGATGACAAAGATGATTATATTATAAAGGTATTCAGTGATAAAAAGATTGTTATTAGGTACTTGTCTTGTTATCAGCGGTATTCCACTGATAACAAGATATATATCTGATTTCAGGTGGTTTTACATCGAGGACAGGTAGATATGAACCGGCTTCTGATTTAAGTGCTGTAATAAAAAAGTGCTGTAACAGGAGATGAAATCAGGATAGTCGGCGAAAGCCTTATGTACGTGCCCATGTATATTATAGTAACTGTTGGATAATCGGATACTTATATTGTGCGTATTAAGGTTGCTGATGATATACAACGTCAGTAGATAATAATTAAAATTTAATGTGAAGAGTATTATGATTAAACGACAAATACTGTTTTTAGCCCTTCTATTATTGGGAATGGAAGGGGTGGCTCAGAATATAGTGTTAAGAGGGAGTGTGGAGAGTAGGTCTGGAGAAAAAATTCTCGGAGCCTCTATTTTCGCGAAAGATACCCAAAAAGGTACGATAACAGATGAAGAAGGGAATTTTACCTTACAATGCGATTCGAAAACTGTATTACAGGTTTCGTATGTTGGGTATAAAACCAGACAGGTATCTGTGAACGGGAGAAGTACGATAAAAATAGTTTTAGAAGAAGATAACTATGATCTGGATGAAGTGGTAGTAGTGGGATATGGCGTTATGCGTAAATCGGATCTGACAGGATCAGTCGCTTCGGTGAAGGCTGATGAAGCTTTGAAACAGATGCCGGTATCGAATATTACCGATGCTTTGCAGGGAAGGCTCTCGGGAGTGAGTATCATATCTGCTTCCGGACAACCGGGCTCAGAAGCTACAATACGAGTACGTGGTGTTAACTCAATACAAGCTGATACAGGCCCCCTGGTAGTGATTGACGGTTTTATTGGAGGAAGCCTTTCCTCTTTGAATCCTGCTGATATAGAATCGATCGAAGTACTTAAAGACGCTTCAGCAACGGCTATATACGGTTCGCAAGGTGCAAATGGTGTTATTTTGGTAACTACGAAAAATGTTGAAAAAGGAAAGATTACGGTACAATATAATGGCTATATCAATTTTAAAGCTCCTTATTCTTTACCGGACATGATGACATCGGGTGAGTTTGCACGGTTGGCAAACGAGTATGGTAAAGAATTTTATACAGCTTCGGGTACTGAGGTCAGAGAATTTTATACTGCGGATGAGATAGTTGCTTTTGATAATGGTAGTATCGGATATGATTATGTCGATAATATATTCAGAAAATGTGCGGTGGAACATGCCCATGAAATATCGATTTCTGGTGGTGAAAATAAGACTCAATATCTTATTTCTGGTCGTTATTCTTCTAATGAAGGTATTGTAGAGACATCTTCTAATGAGAAAGTAAACTACCGTGTAAAAGTTGACAGCGAAATAAAATCATGGTTAAAGACGGGAGTAAACTTATGGGGAGAGTATACGACCTCACAAGGTCCGAGATTCTCTCAGTACAGGGGGGTATTAATAGAAAGCTTGATTTTCCCAAATACAATATCTCCCAAAGATGAAAATGGGAAATATAACAATCTTAATTTATTGGGTAGTGCACAGTATAACCCAATGGGACATATTTGGGAACAGGATAAAGACGATTATTCTCATAAAATACGCTTACAAGGATATGTCGACTTAAAATTACTACCAGGTTTGTCCTTACGGATGAATCAAAGCTTCAATTTTGGATCGAGTATTTATCGGTCTACTTTTAATGAGGATTGTTACGAAACTTGGGCAGGAACTTCTCTTACCTCGTCAAGGGCGCAGAGCAGCCATTCATACAGTTGGATAAATTCTAATATATTGAGCTACGTGAAAGAGATAAATAGTAATCATCGGTTGAATACAACGTTTGTTTTTGAACAAAGCTATAGTGATGACTTTATCAATACCTCTTCGGCATCTGGACTTGCTTCTATTGAAATTGGAGCGAATAATACATCTTTAGGAAAAGTGATCGGTGGTGAGTCTTCTCGAATAAAAACGGCAATGATGTCGGCTTTGGCACGTGTGAATTATGTTTTTATGAATCGATATATGCTGACTGCGTCATATCGTTGGGACGGTTCTTCTCGATTGGCGTATGGTAAACGTTGGGATAATTTCCCCTCTCTTGCTTTGGCTTGGGATATCAAACAGGAAAGATTTATGGATGGAGTACCTTTTGACCAATTAAAATTGCGCTTAGGGTACGGTCAAACTGGAAATCAGGCGGTAGCAGCGTATTCGGCATTTAACGAATATATAACTAGTCGGAATGCTAATAATGACTTGGTACTTTCCTTGAAACGGATCGGAAACCCTAATTTGGGATGGGAACGTACCGAGCAATACAACATTGGTCTTGATTTCGGTCTTTTTAATAACAGGTTGGTGTTTAATGTTGACCTTTACCATAAGTTGAGTAAAGATGTGCTGATTAATGTCAATGTACCTCTTCATACCGGACAGGAAACGAAGTTGGCTAATGTCGCCCATATTTTGAATAAGGGTGTTGAAGTTACTGTTAACATGACGCCTGTGGCTGTAAAAAACATTACATGGAACAGCGTGCTCACCTTATCGCACAACCAAGGAACTTTTAAGAAGTTTTCGGATGATATTGATATGATCATGCCTTCGGGAGGATATGAAAATGACTATTTCCGTTATATAAAGGGAGGACGGATAGGTACGATATGGGGATACCAATACGAGGGTATCTGGAAAATGGCCGAAGTGTCCGGATTGCCGGAATCGGAAAACCGTCCGGAAGCCGGTTCCTATAAGTTTAAAAATCTCGATGATAATCCTTTGATTACAATAGATGACCAATGTGTTATTGGAAACGGGCAACCGAAATTTAATTGGGGATGGAGTAATACTATCAATTGGAAGAATTTTGATTTTAACTTGTTTATGATCGGGTATCATGGATTCGATATCTATAATTATACCCGTCAGGTGCGGACAATTGGTTTGACTCCTAATCCCGAAATGTATAAACGTTGGCGTCCGGATGATGAGAGCGGATATCTCGAAGGATTTATCAAGACACCGACAGGGGGACGGATATCTTCTTTATTCGTAGAGAAGGGAGATTTTGTAAAAGTGAAAAGTATAACAGTCGGATACACCTTGCCGCAGAAAGTTTTGCAAAAGCTGCGGGTGTCGTCTTTGAGGTGTTATGTATCCGTACAGAATCCATTTTTGTTTACCGGATATTCAGGAATAGACCCGGAAGTAACTTTGAAAACTCCGTTGGCTTCGGGTATTGATTGGGGATATTATCCGAATGGACGTAATTACATGTTAGGATTGAATTTCTCATTTTAAAAGATGGAAAAAATGAAAAAAATTATTGGAATAGTTTTCAGCGTTTTGCTTTTATCGGGGTGTGTGGATCTGAAGCAAGAGCCTCTCAGTTTTCTGACTCCGGAGAATATTATATATGATGAAGCAAATTTAACTAATACGGCGAATGGGCTGTATCGTACTCTTTGGCATTGGAATTATGGTTATTGCTGCCGATTGTTTACCTTAACATTGGGGGCTGATGATGTAATTTCCGGAATGTTGAGTAAATCACGTACTATTGTTATTGATGAGTTACGTGCGGATGCTACAATTAGCGAGTTGGATGTTCATTGGTTTTGGAAGAATATGTATGATCTGATATTAAATTCTAACTTAATGATTGAAGGTATTCGTGGTAGTAATGAAGATGGAGTGTCAGAGAATGAAAAACAAGCCTATTTGGGTGAGGCTTATTTTATGCGGGCTTTTGCTTATTATAACCTAGTACGGTTATTCGGAGATGTTCCGGGTATAGTCGATTCCAAATCGACTCAGGATATATTGGGTAACGAGAATATCGGACGTAATAAAGTGGCGGATATATATGATAAGATTATCGTTCCCGATTTGATTCTGGCCGAAACCTATCTGCCAGAAACCCCTCGTACAAAAGATAATTCTTCTGTTGGGAAAATTGCTGCGCAGACCTGCCTTGCAGAGGTTTATTTGACAATGGCCGGATGGCCATTGCACAGGACTGAATATTATGCGAAGGCGGCACAGAAAGCCAGGGAAATAATAGAGGCCCCATATAATCATCATGACTTGGTGGATCATTATGCCGATTTGTGGAAAGAGGTTACGAAGAATGATAATACGGAACATATATTCGCTGTGAACTGCTCTCGGGCTACGAATATGGCGAGTCAGTATGGAATCTCTTTTCTTGCTCAAGAAGAAAAAGGATGGAGCGATTATCTGGGAGATGCGGAGTTTTATTTGAAATATCCGGATGATGAACGAAAAGAGTGGAACTATCAGACTACTTATGCGGTTCCGGGAAGGCCCCAACCAAATTCGTACTTGCAGTCGGCCATGAAATCTCCTTTTATAAAGAAGTATCGCGATTATGGAATTACTGCAGCACAGTCAGATGGAATTATTCCTATATACCGATATGCGGATGTACTACTTATTTACGCTGAAGCTCAGAATTTGGCTAGTAACGGACCGGATGACTTGGCGTATGACTGCATAAACCGGATACGAAAAAGAGCTATTGGCGGAACGGCCAACAATGTCCCGGAAGGTCTCTCTTGTGAGCTTTTCGATAAATACGTTTTTGATGAACGGGGATGGGAGTTCTTTGCGGAATATAAGAGATGGTTTCAGTTGGTACGCCGGGAAAAAGTGGAAGAGTGTAACTTGTATAATGAACGTGTTGTTGCGGCAGGAAATATAAATAGGAATAAGGAAAACTATCTTATGCCACTCCCTCCAAAACAGGTAGAATTATGCAAGTTTACCCAAAATTCGGGATATTGATATTTTGGAATGTAAACCCTTATTAAGAGATTATTGGGTATGAAAAAAATAATAGTTATTTTGTTTGGTATACTTGTCACCGTTTCAATGAAGTCTCAAACTCTTTTTACATTTGAAGACGTCATACCGTCAGATTGGACGGTGACAGGAGGACAACTCGCTTTGACAGCAGTTACATACAAGGAAGGGAAAAGCTCATTGGAATGGATGGCTAATACAAACTCGAATATTTCCTTTCCTTTGGCTTTTAAAGCGTTATCTACGAATGGAACGTTTTTCTACATCTATTCTCCAAGAGTTACAAATGATACGATAACCATCTCGTTCATAAACGGGAATACGGTTAAACGAAGAGCTAATGTCTTATGTAATTTCGTGGGTTGGAGGGAGTTTAACCGTACTTATGTGGAGTATAAGACCAAAACAGCTACGAATATAACTCAAGTGGAGATTGCGCTGAAGTTGAATAAAAATGTAGCGGGAAGTCGGAGGATATTGTTTGATAACATGGAGTTTAATAACTTAACGAACCTTGAGATGAAAATACATGGTCCTCACATGGTTCTCGATAGGGAATATCTAAAAGGAAGAACTTCTTATCTTGAGCTTTATGCATTTGAACGGGATATTCCAATATCCCAACCTTCGTTTGAGGAACTGGCCGACTTGGCGTTAATTCGAGAGAGGCAGCATAGAATACTGACAACTCCTACTACATTGCAGGTCAGGAGAGCGTTGGATTTTGTAAATGCTCTGAATATTGTTGAGAATATGGATGGAACATTGTGTGGAAAAATTATTGATACCACTTATGGTGCGTTGAATGACTCTTATATACAAAGTATATTCGTACATTTGGCCAATTTGTCAAAAGCCGGTATTTATCAGGAAATGTTCTTGAGGGCGGTACGTTATATTCTTGACCAAGGAATAGGAGAAGGATGTAATTATGAGATGTCCTCGACGATGAATTTTTATACTGCGGGTAAAGAAATTCCTGCTGCTGTATTAGATGTTGCATATGCTTGTGAGGGTGATTTAAGACAACGTCTTCTCGATTTTGTGCAATGGTTTTGCTATTATAATGAAGCGTATCGTCCGGAAGAAACATATAAAGTGAATCTTGTATCAGATTATGTGTATTTATATCTGCCTCATTTTCTGGCTATAGCAGCTTTACAGACAGATGACGCTGTTGCCGTAAGGGAGTTGAAAGCTGTGAAACGTTATATCGAACGTAATACGGAATATACTCCCGGTAGTAAAGGGATATTGAAGTCTGACGGTACGGGATTTCATCATAATACTCATTATAATAATTATATGTACTCCTATATGCCTTGGACTCAATGTATGTGGGGATTGAGAGGAACTTCTTTCTGCATAGCGGAGGACGCTTATGAACGTTTTAAAAAAGCTGTACTTTCTGTGTATATAATGGCTACAAAAAGCTTTTTGGATGGGAATCATTTCTTTTCCAATACGTTTGCCGGGCGTAATTGTTTTGGAGGAGGAATCTCATTAGAGTACAGTAGAGAACATTTTAAGCAGTTGATAGAAACGGGTGATGATATTAAGGGAAATGACGAAGAATTGAAAGCTGCATATAATTATTTTTTTGAAAATAGTGATTATACCGTAGATGCGGTAGATTATGCGGGCTTTTATGCATTTAATTATAGTCCGGCAGCTATCTTTAGAAAAAAAAATTGGGTCGTGTCAATGCGTTCAATTACTTCTAAGTTTTGGGGAGCAGAAATATATAGTGGGCAAAATCGCTTCGGACGTTATCAAAGTCATGGTAGTTTGGATGTACTTTATGATGGGAGTTTAGCTGCTAATGGTTATCCGACAAATAATGCCGTAGGCGGTTGGGATTGGAATGTAGTGCCTGGTACGACAACGGTACATTATACTTCATGGTTGGATATGATGCCGGCTCAGTCAACGACCCAGCGCTTTGACCAATACAGTAAAGAAAAGAATTTTTCGGGTGCTTTGGCTATGGATTCAAATGGAATCTTTGCCACTGATTTTTCACAGATAGATAAATGGGGAAATACGGAGTGTTATCTTCCTACTAATCTGGAATTTAAGAAGAGTATGTTTGCGTTTGGAGATATGATTATTTGTATGGGGAGTGATATCACTTCTTCAGGTATGTATAGTGATGATATGATTACAGCAACCAATCTGTTCCAGAATATTGTGACAGATTATGTCGGAGATTTGGTTGTGAATGGAGAAATGGCAATCCAGGGAGAGTCGCGGATCATGGGTGATAATGATAACTGGTTTATTACGCCTGCGGGTACTGGTTATTTTGTTCCTAAAGGGAATGATCCAATTGTCTTAGCATACGGAGAACAGACTACTCCAAGCCAAACAGGTGCAGATTATGCTAGTCCGACAGGAACAGCAATGGCAGCAAAAGCGTATATTGATCACGGCGTGAAGCCAACCGGGGCGAAAGATATCTTTGTCGTTATTCCGTCGGTTACAGTGCCGAAGATGATTGCCCTTTCTCAACAGCTACAGAATCATGGGGGAGAACTATTTCGGGTTGAGGCACAATCTGCCAATTTACACGCTCTTACGTATTTACCGGGCAACACTACTGCCTATGCGTTTTTTGATGCAGTGGATGGTTTGGACTTTGGAATCGTAAAGGCAACGACTTTCAGGCATTTGTTGATGGTACATCAGGATGCCGTTAAGAATCGTTATAAATTTGCAGTCTGTAATCCTGATTTGTGCCCAAAAGACGATGTAAGTTATGGATGGCATTCTACGTCTAGTTCTACAACATTGACAGTAAATGGAAATTGGGAGTTGGTTGAGCCAGTCGATGGAGTTACGATTTGTAGTAATTCGCAGGCAGAAACACTGATCAGCGTAATTATGAATGACGGAGCACCTATTTATTTCGAATTGAAAACTCCAGATGATACAGGATTGAAAGAATGTGACAGTTGGGAAGATAATATTCGGGTAAAAAAGGTTCTTGGTGGAGTTCAGCTCATATTTAATAATCGGGTACGTTCGCAGACCAATGTTAAAATGATATCAATGGATGGTAGAGTATTATTTGATTCTTTGTTTTCCGGAGAAAACTTGGAATATTTCATACCAAATTCATCACTTCTAAGAGGCGTGAATATTATTCAAGTAGTGCGTGATGGTAAAATGAAAGTTATAAAGTTTATATTCTGATCATTAAATCAGATTGTGAAACTTAGTATTATAAAAAAGCAACATGAAAAATATTTTTTTTATTGTAATAGTTATTGTTCTGTGTGTGAATGTCTCTGCCGTGGGACAACCTTTAAAAATAGATATGCGGTCTACCGCTAAAGGGGATTATTCCGTACAGGTTTATCAAACTGATATGGGCGGAGGGGGATACATCGTTGGTATTATACAGGATATTATTAACCCAGAAGTACTTTATGCTCGTTCGGATGTTGCCGGTGTTTTTAAGAGTGTGAATGGTGGAAAATCCTGGATGCCTTATAATGCTGGTCTTGATAAAATGTCTGACCATTATTGTCATTCTTTGGCTTTGGATCCTTTTGATAATCAATCTTTATTACGTGCATCTGGAGATGTTCGGGATTTTTGTTTTGTAGGAAGAATACATCGTTCTACGGATGGTGGTAAAAGCTGGTATTTAGTAAAAGATGGATTGGATTATTATGGAAACGGACCTACGCGCCAATTTGGAGAATTGATATGTTATAATCCTGATAGAAAAGGGGAAGTTACAGCGGGTACCTATTCTAAAGGGATTTGGATTAGTAGAGATAGCGGAGAATCTTGGAAATATTCGGGATTGTCGGGCGATCGTATTTCATGCGTGAAGTATTATAATAACCGGATCTATGTAGGAACTATTTCTGATCAGGCGATGTTTAAGGGTGAACTTGTAAAAGCACAAATAAAATATAAACTTGGTGAACTTCAAGATTTTCCACGAAATAAACCTGGTAGGTTATATATGTCAGAGGATGGAGGAAAACATTGGCAAGTACTTTTTGAAGGGAATGATATAGCTTTATACGAGTTGGTGATTGCAGGCAATGGGGATATAGTGTTGTTTGCTTCCCAACAAGGGGTATATCGTAGTTGTGACGGAGGAAGGACATTTGCGAAAATAGAAGATTTACCGCAGGAATCAAAATACCGTACATTAGTACAATCAGTTCAAAATCCGGATGTTTTTTATGCAGCTGAAGAATTTCCAACAAAATATCCGGTGACAATTTATAAATCTGATGATAGAGGGAATTCGTGGTATCCTCTTAGTCCCGATTGCAAACCAGAAAATATGTTTGAATTTCCAGAAGAATGGCATGGGCGTAATCCTGGTAAAATAGGAAGTGCCATATCTCATATTTTGCCGGATTGTGAAAAGCCGGATAAATTATTTATTGCTAATTGGTGGGGAGTAACCACGACTTATGACGGAGGTAAAAATTATTATGGTCATCAATTTAAAGGAATAGGAATAATCTGTTGTGAGACATTAGTAAAACATCCTGTTCGTGAGGGTGTTTGGGCATGTGGAGTATGCGATCATGCTCCGGCATTATCGTTTGACGATAGTGAATCGTATACGATGGCTCCCATAACGGTTGGTCCTGGAAGAACGGTAAGTTTTTCTATGCGTGAGCCGGATCTTATGTTATTTGCTTCCCAACGTAAAGGACAATATATGAAATTATATAAAAGTGACGATTTGGGGAAGACCGGTCGTGTCGTTTGGGAGAGGAAAGGGGATAATTTTATACAGGATATAAAAGAAGATCCGTTGGTACCAGGTCGCTTTTGGGCTTATATGGAGGGTAATATAATTGCAAAGACTGAAGATGAAACTTCTGCCGGTATCTATATGAGTAATGATTACGGAGAAAATTGGAAAAAAGTTTGTAATCCTTGTTGGGGAAATATAGATACATTACCGGCTGAAGAATTTCAGATTGATAAAGATCTGACTCCTATTGTGAATCATCAGCGTAAGAATGGGTGTGGAACCGGGCAGATGATAGCTCTCGATCCTTTTAAAAAGGATGTGATCTATGTGGGAGAATGGACCGAAGGTGTTTTTAGAAGTGATAATGCAGGTAAAAGCTGGGTTAAAATAAGTGATAAACTGCCATTCGATAAAAAGAGAAACACTGTCTTGGCATTGGTATATGCCGATCCGTATCGAAGTGGAGTGATATATGCGGGTTTTTGGAATGGGGGATTGTGGAAAAGTGAAGATTATGGGCTCTCATGGTCTAAGATAAAACCTTTTGGGAAGAAAAAATATAATGCAAGTTCCATGTCGATAAGCAGGGATGAGAACGGACGGAGTTTGATGGTTTTAGCCTGTTCGAATCATCCGTTGGGAGATACTCCGGTACAGCTTCTTATCAGTACCGATGAGGGGAATGAGTGGACGGATATCTATGATTCTTCACTTGGCTGCTTACGTTGGATCTCTGTAGTTGCCGATGCAAAAAAACAGCGAATACACACGGCAACTGCCGGAAGTGGTATATTTTATTTCGATATTATAGATAATCAATAGATTTATGATTACGAAAGTAATTTTAATATGTATAAATATGTGAATTATGTTACAGATAAATATAAAAAAAATAGTTGCAATATTTGTTTCCATTATTACGGTTTCTAATCTGAATGCTCAGAAGTTTGAATCATATGAGAGTTTATTGGGATTGGATTTTGAACAGTTGAACAAACAGGCACTTGTGGAATATTTAACTCCGATCAGGCCGGGAGATGGGATAAGTATTCCGTTTTGGAATAAATATGCAAAGGCCTTTACTTATGCGCCAGTTTTCGAGTTTGTTCCGCAGAAAAAAGCGTCGTATTACATTTTTACTATTAATGATACTATAAGTTTTAGGACAAATTCGATATTATCTCCATTATCTACTGTTTGGGATAAAGTTCCGGTAGGAAAGAATGAATTAGTTGTGGCATCTTTTGATAAAAAAGATCGATACATAGGTGAGGCAGGACGACGTAGCTTTGAAAAAAAGTATCCGTTTATCGGTCCTTATGTTCCGAGTGTACGTTCTTATAAAGAAGCTGCTATGAAAGGTTTGTTCTATTTCTGTCACCAGCCGTATTTTAAACATTGGTTGACGTCATCGGAACCGGATATGAGCTATATTCATAATGCCTATCCCTGTAAAATTGTTGGAGCTACTGTTTCTGTAGCGGTAATGATTGCTAAATTAAATTCTGACTACAAAGAAAGTGCTATAGAAATAGCAAAGAATGCTGCGCAATTTTTAATTGACAACAGTCTTCCAGTAGATGCTCCGTTGGCTTTTTTCCCTCCAACTTATTATGGAAAGGAACTGACAGCAAGGAAGGAAGAAAATATTGGTAAGGCAATGATGATGGAGGCGGTTTTTGTTGCTGATGCTTTTTTGGATTTATATGATTTGATTCATGATAAAAAATATCTTGACCACGCACTTGGAATTGCTAGAACGTATTTGAAGAATCAAGCGGATGATGGTTCGTGGCCAGTAAAAGTTGATTATGAAAGTGGGATTCCAGTTAATGATGCTAAAGCGATACCAACTTCTTTGATTTCTCTTTTTGACCGGTTGAGAATATGTGGTTATACTGAATTCGAGACAGCTCGAGAAAGGGCTTATAATTATATAAAAAAAGATATATATCCGGCTTATGACTGGCATGGTCAGTTTGAGGATATGACGGTTTTTATTCATCGTTATGAGAATATGACAAACTGCACGGTAGCTCCGTATGCGGAATTATTGTTGAAAGATGAAGAATCTACAGCTCAGGATATTAAGGATGCGTTGGATTTGATACGTTTTTGTGAAGATCAGTTTACCATTTGGAATGTAGAAGCGGATAAAAATGGTATTTATCCGATAGGAACTCCTTGCGTCTTCGAACAATATCATTATCAAACTCCGGTAGATGATAGTGCGTGTAATGTGATTAATGCTCTTATGGCGGCTTATGATAGGACTAAAGATCCGTTATTGTTGGCAAAAGCAATAAGTCTGACCAATACAATAACAATCTGGCAAGATGCTTCTTCTGGTTTTCTGGCTACATTATGGATGGTGAGACCTGGAAAAAGTTTTTGGATGAACTGTACTTACAAATCTGTGAAAACACTACTTTTTATGGACGAGTATTTAAACAGACTAGTTAATAGCGATTCTTGTAATTAGATAAAATCAAACTAATCGATAAGGAAGTTCATATAAAATATTTTATTATGGTATTGAAGTCGTTATTATTATTGATTTGCTTATGGATATGTATTCCGATTAACTCCTCTGTTGTTGATACTATTAAAGTGAAAAGTGAAAAAATGAATCGGGATATACCTTGTATTGTTATTGCGCCCGACACAAAAAAAGCTGAATCGCGTTTCCCGGTTTTATATTTGTTACATGGCTACAGTAATAAAGGATATCATGATAGTCATAAAGTGTGGATTGATAAGATTAAATCGGATTTACCTATACTTGCTGATCAATATGGAATTATGATCGTTTGCCCTAATGCCGAAAATAGTTGGTATTGGGATAGTCTTGAAGAACCAAAGTCTCAGTTTGAAACTTTTATTACTAAGGAGCTGGTAGAATATATTGATGAAAATTATGTCACAGTATCGGACAGGAGAGGGCGGGCTATAACAGGTGCAAGTATGGGCGGACATGGAGCTTTATGGTTGGCTATTCGGCATCAAGACATATTTGGTGCTGCCGGAAGTATGAGTGGAGGAGTTGATATAACTTTGTTTCCTGATAAATGGGAAATAAAAAAACACTTAGGTGAACAGTCATCTAGTAAACAGATCTGGGAACATTATACTGTTATAAACCAAATTGATAAATTAAAAAATGGGAGTTTGTGTTTGATAATAGATTGCGGATATAATGATTTCTTTTTTCAGGTAAATAATAATCTTCATCAAAAACTTCTTAAACAAAAAATTGCACATGATTATATTGTTCGTCCGGGAGGACATACTTTTCAATATTGGAGTAATTCTATAGATTATCAGTTGTTGTTCTTTAGTAATTTTTTTAAGAATATATCCGAAGTAAATTTACCATGATTATGCTGACGAATGGAGATATAATAGAGAATATACAGGATAATACCAAAGATGTTCTTATCTTGATTAATTAGTAGTCATCTATTTTAGTATCTTTTCTGTTCTACTTGTTAGGGCAGAGGGATACTTTTCTTCATTTATTATTATAATATCGAATCTATTTATTACTTGTGTAATCGTAATGTTAACAATCTTTCATTACTTAAGTTTATTTTTTCTTTTCCATAATAATAAAGCTTTTAATATTAATAAAAGTTTGTATTTCTATGAGTTATTATTTTTTGTTATAACAAGTTATTTGCTGTCAAGTTGGATATAAGTGTCTAAATTGTATCATCAAGAATAGGTATATTTGTAACAAGTTTATTAGGATAAATATGAACTAATGTAATGTGTGATTTATTGATAGTCATTTGTGTGTAAAGGTAGAACATTTGCACACTCCTGGATTGACACATTGGAAAAGTATTAAAAATGGAAACTTCTTTCTTTATATCTGATGAGGCAGGTGCTTTTTTTCGTTTTTTTCCGATTGGAGGATCACAACGTAATGCGATGGTTGGACTTGTGTTTGTACTTACTACGGCCGGGCAGGCTACGGTAGAGATAGACAATCATTCGTATACATTGTCGGCTGGGGCATTGCTCACTTTGTTGCCTTCACGTTTGTTGCGTTCGGTGATGTGTACTGATGATTTCCGTTGTCTTACGTTTGCTTTTCGTTTCGATTCGATGACTGATTTTCCGTATGTGCTTCCTACACTTATTTCGGAAAAGATAGAGCATACCCCGTTTCTCTTTCTTACGGCTATAGAGCAAGAGCGGTTGGAGAAGTGGCATGCAGCCATAAATACTCATTATACATTTAAAACGCATCCTTCTTATAAGCAAATACTTCGTTCCCTAACATTCATTTTTACTGCTGAGGTGAGTGCTATTTATGCCAATTATCCGATAAAGACTACTGCCACTCATCGGGAGGAATTGGCAGATGGATTCTTTAGTCTTTTGCATGAACATCTTCCTATGCATAGGGAGACATCTTTCTATGCCGATCGGCTTTGCATTACTTCCAAATACTTGGCGCGGGTGATACAACAAGTCACCGGGCATACTCCGTCATATTGGATAGCCGACTTTACCGTACGTGAGGCAAAGACGCTACTGAAGTCTACTACGCTTACTGTTACCCAAATCTCAGAACGGTTTAATTTTCCTAACTCTTCTTTTTTTGCCCGTTATTTTAAGCGTTATGCAGGAATGGCTCCACAGGAGTATCGGTTATCCCAGTCGTAAATCGTATAAACATGCCCGCACTTCTTCCGGGCTACCGATATGTTTGCCTATATCATCAGACAGTTTTACGCATTCGCGCCATTCCTGATTGACATTCATTTTACATTGGGTCAGCTTCATTACAATGTTAGAAGGTTTAAATCCGGTGTCGTTCGTCAGATTGGTACCGATACCGAAAGCACATCTTATTTTTCCACGGCAATATTCATGTATTTCCAGTGCTTTGCCAAAGTCGAGTGCATTGCTGAACACGATTGTTTTAGTTGTTGAATCGATACCAAGTTCTTTATAGCGTGCAGTCAGTTTATCGATGAATTCTAATTCATTTCCCGAATCGCATCGTACACCGTCAAATAGTTTTGCTTGTTTGCGGCTGAGATTAGTCAGGAAGATGTCAGAAGTATAAGTGTCGGACAGTGCGATACCCAGATCGCCGTCATACACATTTACCCAGTTTTCCAGTGCTATGTAATTGGCATGTTTGTAACCGAACTGCGCTCCATGAAACATGAACCATTCGTGTGGATGCGTTCCCATCATCTTCATCTTATACTTCATAGCAAAGTAGCAGTTCGATGTGCCTGTGCAGTAGTGTGCAGATTTCTTTAAATACCCTATCACTCTGTCCTGCACATCAAAAGAAAATCGTCTTCGCGTACCAAATTCAGAGAATGACAACTGATGTTCATTTGAGAGTGCCACCTTTTCGGATAGTTTGCAGATTATCTCTTCCGTGTTGGCTACGTTTCCCTGTATCTGGTTTTTTATTTCTGAAACAATGGCGAGCAATGGTACTTCGTAAAGTGTCGATTTATAGAGGTAATCCGTTATTTCGATATTCAGGTGATGTTCTTTATCCAGATGGATGTCTATTTTCTCCGGTTGGAACCGGAAAGAAGAGAGCCATTCCCAGTATACCGGTGGTAGGAATCTGCAGTTACGGGTCATATATTCCAGTTCTTTATCAGCCAATGTCACTTTAGCCAGGTTGGCCACTTCTGTTTTCAGTTTACTCAGAAATACTTCTGTGTAGGCTGTTTCATCTCTGTCTTTAAAACTAAAAGTCCCCATTGCATAGGGAAACAACTTTATATAAGCATACGAAGTGGTAAACTTGTAGAGGTCTGTATCGAGTATGGTATGAATCATCATCTGTAGGTCTTTTTTTAAGAAAACACTATAAAGTTAGTATTTGTTGAGAAGAAACGCTACTCTACTCAGATATAATTACTTCATTTCTCTCTTTTCTGGGAGAGTAAGGCATTGGTTTGGCATATCCTATACGCAACAATACTACCGGGATTCTTTTTTCTTTTCCTGTTTGGTGAATTACTTCACATTGCATTTGCTCCGCCAGTACTTTCAATTCGCAAGGTTGATTAATGAAGGCGGTGGCAATGCCTGCTTCCGTCGTTTTTAGTAAGAAGTGTTCCAGTGTGCGTCCAAGTTGAATCCACTCCGGGATAGAATCATTTTCAACAGTGAAAAGTACAACATGAGAGGAGGAGTTTACTTTCTTTTCATCACTTTTGTTTTGCATCCCGGGTGTCAGACATGCTCCCATTATGAGACGTGATAGCCATTTGGGGAGGTTAGGAGCTCCGAATACAGCATAACTCAATCCGTTCAGGGTTTGTTGCTCATCCCTCTTGTTAAACCGCATCCAACTTTTCAGTTCGTTTTTGAAACGACTGTCGCTCATTTGTATTTTATTTCCTGCCAGTACGTAATCCCGTATTTTGTTGAACTCTATGCTCTGTTTCTGCCAGCAGTATATCCCGATGTATTCTTCTTTTTCAAGGGTAAGTAACTCTCTGATTACCTCTTCCGGAATTTGTTTTCCATTATATATACTTCGGTTGGTCTGCCTTTCGGCTATTTGTCCGGAGAGTAATGGCTTTTTCTGATTGTCCACGGAATGAAGTTCTATGGAGATGATTCCTTCTTCCGAAACATGTACCTTGCTGGCATATCCTATACTTTCGGCTGCTATACATAGATTTTCCGTGGCACACCCCAGTGAAACAAACATTTCTCTTCGGTTTCTGTCTACCACATGCAATGTTTTCCGGTTGTCCGGATGTATTTCAATGCTATCTTCGCAGATACGGAACAACCATGGCTGTGTATTATGTCCCGAAGGTGCTTTTGTGGCTTGTTCTACCATGAATAGATAGTCAGCTTTTTTTTCTTTCATAGCGTCAATCCTATTTTGAAGGTTATTGAATTGTGGGATAAATGTTCTTCAAACTCCGTTGTGAAATATTCGTTCGAGTCTGTTTTAACCCGTTTCAGTTTCTGCAATTCGTATCCTATAGCCAAATTTACTTTCAGTTTATGCGATATCTTCAGTTGCATTCCGACGGAGGGAGAGAGGTATAGACCTCCATTGGCTTCTTTGCCAGGAGTAAATGCGCTGCCGGCATTACATGCAAGATATGGAGTCAGCTTTTTGGGGTTGGTGACGAAGAATTGCACGTTTGCATAAAGGGGTATAAGTACTCTTTCGTACACTGAAAGCCCTGTACCGGCACCTATTGCAAATCGTTGACTAAGGTGATAATGTCCCATAACCTCCCATGTGAATGGTGTATGGGCCGGAGAACTCATCGGAAGTCCTGTTCCCAAATTGGTAGTATAGGAAATCTTTTTTGTATCGGTTTGTCCCAGAACAGTTATCGTTGAGCTAAATAATACAAATAATGGGAGGATAAATCGTTTCATTATTTCAGGTTTATAGTTATGCTTTTTACAATGTTCAGTGCGGTTGTTATTGAGGAGATGTCCGTTGTAATACCTCCGTCACTTCCGTCCGGACTACTATGTCCAATGAGGTTTAACTGAAACTCTTTTTCTCCTGACGTCAGATTCACTTCCGCTGCGTAGACCAGTGCCGGTTGCCCACTTCCTTCTTTTCCCCCTGAGTAGTTGGAATCTCCTTGCTGAGCCGATTTCGGATAGGCATCATTCCAGTCGGTTGAGTGATTTATTTCCACTTTTACAATGAATTTCTTTATCTTTCCCGTTGGAGTTAGTTTTACATCAAAACTTCCTTTAGGAGTTGCTCCGGTGACAGCATCTGTCAGGGGTGATTTTTTGGTTGGCAGGTATAGTCCGTCTTCATACTTTACACCTCTGGAATAACACCAATGCGGAAGTGCTTCTTTTCTTCGGTTTCCTCCTGCCGCTTGCCAGGTTTGCGTAGCTATTTTGTGTGTTACATAGATTGTAGAGAGATAATGTCCTTCTGTATTTTCCGTCCATATTGCAATTTGTGGCGGGTTCTTTTTATTGATTCCTAAAAACAGAGGGAAATCATGTAACCATCCATCTCCCTTTTCAATTGATATCCTGATGTCGTTGCTGTGATATTCCACCAAATCTTTGTTGCATCCACCCGATAACAGGGCAAAAATGCAGATTCCTATTATTGTCATCTTGTTCATTTTCTTTTTTATCGTTTTTCTAACCAAATATCTATCAGTATATTAATGCCCTCTTCCAATTCTTTCCAGCCGTCCTCGGTCTGAATGTTAATCCCGTTAAAAAACGGACAGTTTTCTTCCAGCAAGCTGAGATAGCTGATTGCAGCAGTGAGAATACTTGCCATTGCTGCGGTTTCTTTCTGAGGATGTTTAGATAGTTTGCTGACAGCATCTACCAGCCATATTCCCTTTGCTTCCCTCTTTTCCCGTAGTTCTTTAATAAAAGTATTGTTGGATGTCAATTCCCATCGGTATAATCTTCGGAGTGTGTAACTTTGTCTTAGCATAGCAATTTGTCTCTTGAATATTTCTTTGATAAATTCGCCTATGTGCTCTTCGTCCGGCAGTTGTTCGTCGAAGTTTATCCAGTAATCATGTTGCTGGATGTAAGCTGCTATTAATCCATCCAATGAATTGAAATAGCGATAAATTAGCATTTTGGAAACTCCGGCTTTAGCCGCTACAGCATTTATACCCAATCCTTCGAATCCGTTTTCTTCGATAAGTTCGTCAACGGCTTTGATAAGATTCATTTCTGTGGTTTGCCTGTTTTTAATTACTTCTTTTTCCATTATTCTGTTGTTGTTACTACTTGGTCACAAAAGTATGTTTCCTATCGGTAACATCAAAAAGAAAAAGGGAATAAATTTTAAGAGCCTGTTTAAAATTTCCTTGGGATAAGCTGAAGAGAGTTTTTAAGAGGAGAGTTTAAACAGGCTAAGTGGTTAGTTTTAAGAAAAATATAGTATAGCTGATTGAGAGGTTATGCCAATTCTACTGTCGGGTTATGTATGGTCAGTCCTCCATCTGCTACTATGGTTTGTCCGGTGATGTATCGTGCATCTTCCGAGGCCAGAAAGGCAATAGTAGCTGCGATGTCCTGCGGTTCTCCCAGATAAGGAGTAGCGCACTGTCCTAAGAAAATATTGCGTACATCTTCATTCATGTTGTTTAAAGCAGCAGGAGTGAGTACAAGTCCGGGAGCTACGGCGTTGCAACGGATATTCTTTTTGCCTACTTGTGTGGCTATGTATCTGGTCAAGTTAATTACTCCGGCTTTACTTGCACCATAAAGTGTACCACTTGCATCAGCAGTAATTCCGCTGATGGAAGCCACATTAACAATATTACCTCCACCGTGTACCTTCATTATAGGTATAATGAGTTGTGAAAGATACATTGTACAGGATAGATTAAGATGAAATGCTTCGTCAAAATAGTCTATGTCCAGTTTTTCGATATTGCCATCTCGTTTGGGGTCGGTTCCGCCCACATTATTTACCAGTACATCTACCTGCCCATATTCTTTCATGGCAAATTCTGCCAGTTCTTTACTACTTTGAAGTACGGTTGCCGAGAAATAAGTGGCACGCACATCTGCTCCGGACTGAGTTAGTTCGGTAGCCAGTTTGTCAGCCTTTTCTTTAGAATAATCAGCGATTATTACTTTCCCTCCTTCGGATACGATACGACGGGTGGTTGCCTCTCCAATACCGCTGGCTGCACCGGTAATGATGGCTACTTTATTTTCAAATCTGTTCATGATAGAATGGTTTATGTGGGTTCTTCTGTTTTAAAACAATCAGCTATAAGAAAAGGTTATTTTTCTATATCTTGGTTTAATACGATTTCCGTTTTCATTAGTGACTTTTGCATCTGCCATTCTTTTATCGGTTCATTTGTTTATAAATCTGTTAAATGTTAACGGAATACACTGAATGTGTTAATGGCCGGTCGATTCTATTAAACCATGTTATAATACACCCCGTTATGTCACGGATATTTGGAGGTTTCTTGAAAATCTGTACCTTTGCATTGTGTTTTTCATAGTATTAGATTTAAGGTTAACAAAGATTGGCTGTCTGGGATAGATAGCCTTTTTTTATGTCCATATGTGACCTCCTCGGATTGTGAATGTATATGTTAATTGTTAACGTAATAAGTCTAAAGTGTTAACGCGATCTCTTTACCATTAAACCATGTTATAATATGGCCTTTAAAGGCTCTGAAATTTGCTGATTTCCTGAGAATCGGTATCTTTGTACAGTGTTTTTTTCATAAGTATTAGATTTAAGGTTAACAAGGATTGGCTGCGCGTGATGCGTAGCCTTTTTTTGTTTATATGATAAATATCTGCTTCTTTTTTAAATTTATAAAATATCCGAAAGCAAAACGTCATTTATATTGTTATTAGTGCAATGTCGCCTGTCTTTTGGCTTATCTTGTTTATAAAATTATTAAAGAAAAGAATTATGAGAAAGAATTTATTATTATTTGGAGCACTGATCGGTGCCTTTTTGCTAACCTCTTGTTCGGGAGGAAATAAGAGTCAATCAACTACTTCTGTGAGTACGGCAAATGTAGAAGATGCAATGGAAGTAGTTAAGTATTACAATACTTCTCTTAGTGTACTGAAAGATGTAGTGAATGAGAAAGACGTAAATGCCGTTCTGGGATATATGGAACAGAAAGGTAAAGCTCCTGCTCTTACGCCCATTACACCTCCTGTCATTTCTGAGAAAGATACTGTGATGCTGATGAATCCGGGTACTTGCTTTAACGAAGAGACCCGTCAGAACCTGAAACAGAATTATGCAGGTCTGTTTCGTTCAAGAGCTCAGTTCTATTCCAATTTCAATACCTATTTGTCTTATTTGAAAACAAAGGATTATACTAAGGCGAACCAGCTTCTCGAAGCGAGTTATCGGCTGAGTATAGAGATGGCCGAGTATAAAATGAATGTTTTTGATATTCTGAGTCCTTTTACCGAACAGGCTGAACAGGTGCTTCTGGCAGACAGTCCGTTAAAAGAACAAATTATGTCTGTTCGTAAAATGGCATCCACGATGCAGAGTATTATTAATTTGTATGCCCGTAAGCATGTTGTGATGGAAACTGCACGCATTGACCTGAAAATAGCCGAACTTACCAGGCAATTGGAGGCAGCCAGAAAACTTCCTGTCGTAGCTGGACACGAAAACGATATGAAAGCTTATCAGGCATTCTTGGCACAAGTTGAAACTTTCATCAAGCAAGCACAGAAAGTACGGGAAAAAGGAGAGTATACAGATGCCGATTATGAAATGTTGACCAGTGCATACGAAACGTCTGTCATATAAAAACTCCTGCTTAATCCAAAAAAATTATATCTTTGTGGCATTTTAGTACGTATGTGACAGTACGTACTAAAATGTTTTTTTGTAAAATATCAATTTAATATAAGAAATATGGAGAAGGTTATTATCAATTCGTATGAGGAATTTGAAAAGTTAGTAGGTCAGCAAATCGGAGTTTCGGATTATTTGGAAGTTTCGCAGGAACGTATTAATCTTTTTGCCGATGCAACTTTGGATCATCAGTGGATTCATGTCGATACAGAGCGTGCCAAAGTAGAAAGCCCGTATCATAGTACCATTGTTCATGGTTATCTTACTTTATCGTTGCTTCCTTATATGTGGAACCAGATTATTGAAGTGAACAACCTGAAGATGATGATAAATTATGGTATGGATAAGATGAAATTCGGCCAGGCTGTATTGCCAGGGCAGAGTGTTCGTATGGTGGCAAGTCTTCATTCTCTGACCAATTTGCGTGGTGTAGCAAAAGCTGAAATTAAATTCGTTATTGAAATTAAAGATCAGCCAAAGAAAGCGCTCGAAGGTATTGCTATATTCTTATATTACTTTAATTAAAGCTTCTGAGAATTTGTATTATGAGAGAAGCACATTGCTTATGAATGAGATTCTACAAAAATCTTGTATTCTTTCTGTTTTATAGAGAATATCCAACTTGTACAATGTTCCTATTTTTATCAGTATGCTTTTATATATGTAAGCAATAGCTTTAATAATGAGAATAACTCAAGGATTAAGAAACCACAACACCCGGGTGTTCTTATAGGAAACATCCGGGTGTTGTGGGCTAAAACATCCGGGTGTTTTTGACAAGAACATCTGGATGTTATAAATATAAGAGAGTTGTATTATCATCAATATGATATTGGTATTTAACGTGTTATATATGTATTGTTCATACTATAAATCTTCGCTTAGTATCTGTGCGTATTTTCCCATTTCTATTTTTTTGTTATCATCAATCCTTACTTGTTTTCAATAAAAAAAGTGTACATTTATTATTTTTTTGTAATCTATTGCTATTCAGTGCGTTGCTATTTTTGTTTTTTCCTCTACGAGAAACGTCCCGTTTCTCTACGATGAACGTCCTGTTTCTCTACGAGTCTCTCTTTTCTTGTTTCTAATATTTTACATTTCTTTTTTTTCTTTCTAATTCTTCCTTCTTCTTATGTCAGATTCTCTTTCTTTCCTCTTCCCTTTTTCTCCTTCTTTGTTTTTTTCCTCTCGCACGTGTATACGTGCGCGCTTATATATTATAATGTGTCTTTGTTTTCCTTCCTTTCGTTTTTTATGTTTTACAACACCTTTGCTTATCAGCGTATTACGATAAATTTTCATTTTTATTCCAAAATAATTCCTGATATGTTTTGTGTATATTGTAAAAAGGTCTACTTTTGCATCCGCTTAGCAAGAGAGTCTAAGCCTTTTAAGATTGACATATTGAAAGCGCGGATTACCGGATAACGAATAAACAAAAAAAACTTCTGAAAAGATTTGGTTTTAAAGTTTAAAAGTTCTTATCTTTGCAGTCCGATTCGCAAATGAAAAGGCGTTTTTTCTTTGTAGGTTTTTTCTCCTTTCGCAAGAGAGCTGTTAGAGAATCCTCGGGGAAAAACTAAAAAAAAAACTTTCCAAAACATTTGGTAGTTATAAAAAAGTCCTTTACCTTTGCACCCGCTTTTGAAACGAAGCGATTTTAAAAACGAAGCGTTCTTTGAAAAATTGATAAACAATACAAGTAGTACAAGTCCAAAACACTAAAATGTTTTGAGAAATTAGAACCGTCAATACTTATATATAGGTATTTGAAATAAGGTCAATAAATAACGGTATCCTGAACAGAGCAACGACTTTACTATTGCCTTTTGACAGTTTCAATCGTAAATTGTCAATTGTCTGATAGTAAATCAAAATAACTTTTACAATGAAGAGTTTGATCCTGGCTCAGGATGAACGCTAGCTACAGGCTTAACACATGCAAGTCGAGGGGCATCAGGATGTAGCAATACATTGCTGGCGACCGGCGCACGGGTGAGTAACACGTATCCAACCTGCCTTTTACTCGGGGATAGGCTTTCGAAAGAAAGATTAATACCCGATGGCATAATATTTCCGCATGGGATTATTATTAAAGAATTTCGGTAAAAGATGGGGATGCGTTCCATTAGGCAGTTGGCGGGGTAACGGCCCACCAAACCTTCGATGGATAGGGGTTCTGAGAGGAAGGTCCCCCACATTGGAACTGAGACACGGTCCAAACTCCTACGGGAGGCAGCAGTGAGGAATATTGGTCAATGGGCGAGAGCCTGAACCAGCCAAGTAGCGTGAAGGATGACTGCCCTATGGGTTGTAAACTTCTTTTATATGGGAATAAAGTGAGCCACGTGTGGCTTTTTGTATGTACCTTATGAATAAGGATCGGCTAACTCCGTGCCAGCAGCCGCGGTAATACGGAGGATCCGAGCGTTATCCGGATTTATTGGGTTTAAAGGGAGCGTAGGTGGACATGTAAGTCAGTTGTGAAAGTTTGCGGCTCAACCGTAAAATTGCAGTTGATACTGTGTGTCTTGAGTACAGTAGAGGTGGGCGGAATTCGTGGTGTAGCGGTGAAATGCTTAGATATCACGAAGAACTCCGATTGCGAAGGCAGCTCACTGGACTGTTAACTGACACTGAGGCTCGAAAGTGTGGGTATCAAACAGGATTAGATACCCTGGTAGTCCACACAGTAAACGATGAATACTCGCTGTTTGCGATATACAGCAAGCGGCCAAGCGAAAGCATTAAGTATTCCACCTGGGGAGTACGCCGGCAACGGTGAAACTCAAAGGAATTGACGGGGGCCCGCACAAGCGGAGGAACATGTGGTTTAATTCGATGATACGCGAGGAACCTTACCCGGGCTTAAATTGCATTTGAATAATTTGGAAACAGATTAGCCGCAAGGCAAATGTGAAGGTGCTGCATGGTTGTCGTCAGCTCGTGCCGTGAGGTGTCGGCTTAAGTGCCATAACGAGCGCAACCCTTATCTTTAGTTACTAACAGGTCATGCTGAGGACTCTAGAGAGACTGCCGTCGTAAGATGTGAGGAAGGTGGGGATGACGTCAAATCAGCACGGCCCTTACGTCCGGGGCTACACACGTGTTACAATGGGGGGTACAGAAGGCAGCTACACGGCGACGTGATGCTAATCCCAAAAGCCTCTCTCAGTTCGGATCGAAGTCTGCAACCCGACTTCGTGAAGCTGGATTCGCTAGTAATCGCGCATCAGCCACGGCGCGGTGAATACGTTCCCGGGCCTTGTACACACCGCCCGTCAAGCCATGGGAGCCGGGGGTACCTGAAGTACGTAACCGCAAGGAGCGTCCTAGGGTAAAACTGGTGACTGGGGCTAAGTCGTAACAAGGTAGCCGTACCGGAAGGTGCGGCTGGAACACCTCCTTTCTGGAGTGATGCCGTAATCATGACTTTATGGTTCTAATAGTACTACTGGTACTTGTTTATTTATAGAATATAGATCAACCATCTATAGAAGTATAGATAGAGATAAACAAGAGAAAACAGAAGCCGGGTCTAATAATAGGCTCAGTTTGAACTAGTCCTATAGCTCAGTTGGTTAGAGCGCTACACTGATAATGTAGAGGTCGGCAGTTCAACTCTGCCTGGGACTACTTCTCGAATTGAAAATGGAAAGTTGAAAGTTGAAAATGATAAATCGTCTTGATTTAGTTCTTCTCGCTTCTTTCTTCTCAATTCTTCGAAGGGGGATTAGCTCAGCTGGCTAGAGCATCTGCCTTGCACGCAGAGGGTCAACGGTTCGAATCCGTTATTCTCCACTCCGATCTTGATTAGTGGTTTGTAATTTCAATTGTAAATTGTAAATCGTCCAATCGTAAATGATCACACGATCTTTGACATGTTGTACATAAAAAAAGTAAATTTAGTAAAGAGCTAAAAGTATATATCGAACCGTACGCTGTTGTTTTGACAGTATAAGGCAAGAGAAAGAAAGTAAGAAAGGGCGCATGGCGGATGCCTTGGCTCTCGGAGGCGATGAAGGACGTGATAAGCTGCGATAAGCTACGGGTAGGTGCAAATGACCTTTGATCCGTGGATTTCCGAATGGGACAACCCAATTGGTTGAAGACCGATTATACTGCACTGCAGTAGGCTAACGCAGGGAACTGAAACATCTTAGTACCTGCAGGAAAAGAAAATAAAAAATGATTCCCCTAGTAGTGGCGAGCGAACGGGGAATAGCCCAAACCAATTATGTTACGGCATAATTGGGGTTGTAGGACCACGTTGTGGGACGAAAGTTGGTGAGTGGAATGATCTGGAAAGTTCAGTCATAGACGGTGATAACCCGGTACACGAAGCCATCTGAACCCTAGTGGTATCCTGAGTAGCGCGGAGCACGAGGAATTCTGCGTGAATCTGCCGGGACCATCCGGTAAGGCTAAATACTCCCGAGAGACCGATAGCGAACCAGTACTGTGAAGGAAAGGTGAAAAGCACTTCGAATAGAAGAGTGAAATAGTCCCTGAAACCGTGCGCCTACAAGCGGTCGGAGCAGCTTTAGCTGTGACGGCGTGCCTTTTGCATAATGAACCTACGAGTTACTTTTTCCGGCAAGGTTAAGCGTCTCAAGACGTGCAGCCGAAGCGAAAGCGAGTCTGAACAGGGCGCCATAGTCGGAAGGAGTAGACGCGAAACCAAGTGATCTACCCTTGGGCAGGTTGAAGGTTAGGTAACACTAACTGGAGGACCGAACCGATAAGCGTTGAAAAGCTTCCGGATGACCTGAGGGTGGGGGTGAAAGGCTAATCAAACTTGGAGATAGCTCGTACTCCCCGAAATGCATTTAGGTGCAGCCTTGTGAGTTACTAATGTGAGGTAGAGCGACTGATAAGATGCGAGGGCTTCACCGCCTATCAAGTCTTGATAAACTCCGAATGCGCATTAGTTCTATCACAGGAGTGAGGGCATGGGTGCTAAGGTCCATGTCCGAGAGGAGAAGAATCCAGACCATCAGCTAAGGTCCCCAAATAAACACTAAGTTGAACTAACGAAGTCAGATTGCTAAGACAGCTAGGATGTTGGCTTGGAAGCAGCCATTCATTTAAAGAGTGCGTAACAGCTCACTAGTCGAGGAGTTTGGCGTGGATAATAATCGGGCATTAAGTGTTTTACCGAAGCTATGGGATCAGTAATGATCGGTAGGGGAGCATTCCACTCTGCGTTGAAGGTGTACCGTCAGGTATGCTGGAGCGTGTGGAAAAGCAAATGTAGGTATAAGTAACGATAAAGGGGGTGAGAAACCCCCTCGCCGAAAGACTAAGGTTTCCTGATCAACGCTAATCGGATCAGGGTTAGTCGGGTCCTAAGGCTCAGCCGAACGGTGATGCCGATGGCAGAACAGGTTAATATTCCTGTACTACCTTTAAGAGTGACGTGGAGACGGAGGCGTGACAGCGCCGCGAACTGACGGAATAGTTCGTTGAAGGGTGTAGATGTTGATTGTGGCAGGCAAATCCACCGCAAGAGTCGAACCTGATAGTATGGAGCGTTCTTCTGAACAATCCAATAGTGCGTGTAAACATACTCCCAAGAAAATCCGCTAAACTTAATCTTAAAGGTACCCGTACCGTAAACGGACACACGTAGTCGGGTTGAATATACTAAGGCGCTTGAGTGAATCACGGTTAAGGAACTAGGCAAATTGACCCTGTAACTTCGGGATAAAGGGTCCCCGTCAGTGATGGCGGGGCGCAGAGAATAGGTCCAGGCAACTGTTTAACAAAAACACAGGGCTGTGCAAAATTGAAAGATCACGTATACAGCCTGACACCTGCCCGGTGCTGGAAGGTTAAGAGGAGATGTCATCGCAAGAGAAGCATTGAATTGAAGCCCCAGTAAACGGCGGCCGTAACTATAACGGTCCTAAGGTAGCGAAATTCCTTGTCGGGTAAGTTCCGACCTGCACGAATGGTGTAATGATCTGGACACTGTCTCAACCGTGAGCTCAGTGAAATTGTAGTATCGGTGAAGATGCCGATTACCCGCGATGGGACGAAAAGACCCCGTGAACCTTTACTATAGCTTAACATTGAATTTGGGTAATTGATGTGTAGGATAGGCCGGAGACTTTGAAGCAGGCACGCCAGTGTTTGTGGAGTCGCTGTTGAAATACGGCCCTTTGATTATTTGAGTTCTAACTCGCTAATGCGAGGACACTGTTTGGTGGGTAGTTTGACTGGGGTGGTCGCCTCCAAAAGTGTAACGGAGGCTTCTAAAGGTGCCCTCACGCCGATTGGTAACCGGCGGCAGAGTGTAATGGCATAAGGGCGCTTGACTGGGAGACTTACAAGTCGATCAGGTAGGAAACTAGAGCATAGTGATCCGGTGTTTCCGTATGGAAGGGACATCGCTCAAAGGATAAAAGGTACTCCGGGGATAACAGGCTGATCCCTCCCAAGAGCTCATATCGACGGAGGGGTTTGGCACCTCGATGTCGGCTCGTCACATCCTGGGGCTGGAGAAGGTCCCAAGGGTTGGGCTGTTCGCCCATTAAAGTGGCACGCGAGCTGGGTTCAGAACGTCGTGAGACAGTTCGGTCTCTATCTATCGTGGGCGTATGAAATTTGCGTGGCTCTGACACTAGTACGAGAGGACCGTGTTGGACTGACCGCTGGTTTACCAGTTGTGCCGCCAGGTGCATTGCTGGGTATCTAAGTCGGGATTGGATAAGTGCTGAAAGCATCTAAGTACGAAGCCAGCCACAAGATTAGATTTCTTAGGGTCGTCAAAGACGATGACGTTGATAGGAGGCAGGTGTAAAGGTAGTAATATCATAGCCGAGCCTTACTAATTGCCCGTTGACTTTTTTTTTCTTGCCTGTCTGTATGGTTTATATATACGTTTAGTTCGTTTAGTACTGAATTACTTTTTGTACACATGTCTACCTTCTTTAGGTGACTATAGCATCAGGGTTCCACCTCTTCCCATTCCGAACAGAGAAGTTAAGCCTGATCACGCCGATGGTACTGCGTAACAGTGGGAGAGTAGGTAGTCGCCGTTTTTTGAATCCCCCTTTCGTCAAGATGATTGATGGAAGGGGGATTTTTCGTTATTGGTATTCACCACAGAGTTTCACAGAGGAACACAGAGTTTCACAGAGGAATAAGTCGTATTCTTATTTATTCTGTTTATGCAGGATAATTAATACTCTGTGTTCCTCTGTGAAACTCTGTGGTGAAAGAATGATTTGTGTGATTTACGCTTTATTTCTGATTTTCTGTTATATATTTGTTGTTAAAACTGCCTATATCTTATAGAATGATATTTTTTTGAATAAAAAAGTAACGTTTTATTTGGTGGGAAAGAAATAATCTCTACCTTTGCACCGTTAAATAACAAAAGAGATAACTAAGATGAATCAATCATTTATACATATTCTACTGTGTGGTATTATTATTCTGCTGGCAAAGGTCGGGGGAAGTGAGTGTTGCGCGTAAATGTGTATAATGAAAATATACGAAAGCCTTTCTCACTTCCTGGTGCGAAAGGCTTTTTTAATAGTGTATAATCAGATTAAAAACAATAAAAGATGAGTGACAGATTATTTATTTTCGACACCACCCTCCGTGATGGTGAACAGGTTCCGGGATGTCAATTGAATACAGTGGAAAAGATTCAGGTAGCGAAAGCACTGGAGACACTGGGAGTAGATGTGATTGAAGCCGGATTCCCTATTTCCAGTCCAGGGGATTTTAATTCGGTAATTGAAATATCTAAAGCCGTGACATGGCCTACGATTTGTGCGTTGACACGTGCGGTTCAGAAAGATATTGATGTAGCAGTAGATGCATTGAAATTTGCTAAGCGTAAACGCATTCATACGGGAATTGGTACATCTGATTCACATATTAAATATAAATTCAATTCTAACCGTGAAGAAATAATCGAACGTGCAGTAGCTGCTGTTAAATATGCGCGTCGTTTTGTAGACGATGTGGAGTTCTATGCAGAAGATGCAGGACGTACGGATAATGAATATCTGGCACGGGTGGTAGAAGCGGTTATTAAAGCTGGTGCTACTGTAGTGAATATTCCTGATACAACAGGATATTGCCTTCCTTCGGAATATGGAGCGAAAATTAAATATCTGGTAGATCATGTTTCTGGCATTGAAAATGCAATAATCTCTACACACTGTCATAATGATTTAGGTATGGCTACTGCTAATACAATGGCTGGGGTGCTGAATGGTGCACGCCAGGTAGAGGTGACCATTAATGGTATTGGCGAACGTGCAGGTAATACGGCACTTGAAGAAATAGCAATGATTATCAAAAGCCATCATGAAATCGAGATAGAAACCAACATTAGTACACAGAAAATATATCCCACCAGCCGCATGGTATCTAGTTTGATGAATATGCCGGTACAACCTAATAAGGCTATCG
This sequence comes from Bacteroides mucinivorans, assembly GCF_034654355.2. Classification (NCBI taxonomy): domain Bacteria; kingdom Pseudomonadati; phylum Bacteroidota; class Bacteroidia; order Bacteroidales; family Bacteroidaceae; genus Bacteroides; species Bacteroides mucinivorans. The sequence continues at coordinate 1,526,036 of NZ_CP178179.1, forward strand.
TGGGACGTAATGCTTTTGCACATTCGTCGGGAATACATCAGGATGGCGTACTGAAGAATGTACAAACCTATGAAATTATTGATCCTAAGGATGTGGGTATTGATGATAACTCCATCGTATTGACTGCACGCAGTGGACGCGCTGCTTTGAAAAATCGTCTTTCTATGTTGGGTGTGACGCTTGATCAGGAAAAATTGGATAAGGTATATGAGGAATTTTTGAAACTTGCTGACCGTAAGAAAGATATTCATGATGATGATATTCTAGTATTGGCAGGGGCAGATCGTAGTGAGAATCACCGTATTAAACTGGAATATCTTCAGGTGACAAGTGGGGTAGGTGTACGATCGGTTGCCAGTCTGGGTCTGAACATTTCCGGAGAGAAATTTGAGGCAGCTGCTAGTGGTAATGGTCCTGTTGATGCAGCTATCAAAGCATTGAAACGAATTATAGATCGTCATATGACACTGAAAGAATTTACTATTCAAGCCATTAGCAAAGGTAGCGATGATGTAGGTAAAGTGCATATGCAGGTAGAATATGATAATCAGATGTATTACGGATTTGGAGCAAATACGGATATTATTGCCGCTTCAGTAGAAGCTTATATTGACTGTATTAACAAATTCACCAAGTAATTTCAATCGTAAATTGTAAATCGCTAAATAGTAAATAAACAGATGAATACATTATTTGATAAAATCTGGGATGCACATGTGGTTACCACAGTAGAAGATGGTCCCACTCAGCTCTATATCGACAGACTGTACTGTCATGAAGTAACGAGTCCGCAGGCTTTTGCCGGACTGCGTGAACGTGGAATAAAATGTTTCCGTCCGGAAAAAATATATTGCATGCCCGATCATAATACACCGACGCATGATCAGGACAAACCCATTGAAGATCCGATATCAAAAACACAAGTGGATACTTTGACGAAGAATGCGAAAGATTTCGGGTTAACTCACTTCGGTATGATGGATAAAAGGAACGGTATTATCCACGTAGTGGGTCCCGAACGTGGATTAACTTTACCTGGAATGACTATTGTTTGCGGTGATTCACACACTTCTACCCATGGTGCGATGGGAGCGATTGCTTTTGGTATCGGAACAAGTGAGGTAGAGATGGTACTTGCTTCGCAATGTGTATTGCAGTCTCGTCCCAAGACGATGCGTATTACTGTGGATGGAAAATTAGGCAAGGGAGTGACTGCGAAAGATATTGCACTCTATATGATGTCTAAAATGACAACCAGTGGTGCTACCGGATATTTTGTAGAATATGCAGGTGAAGCCGTTCGCAGTTTGAGTATGGAAGGCCGACTGACGTTGTGTAATCTCTCTATTGAGATGGGAGCACGTGGCGGTATGGTAGCTCCGGATGAAGTGACCTTTGAATATATCAAAGGACGTGAAAATGCTCCGAAAGGAGAAGAATGGGACAAAGCAATGGAGTACTGGAAAACACTGAAAAGTGATGCTGATGCTGTTTTTGATAAAGAAGTACGTTTTGATGCAGCCGATATAGAGCCGATGATCACTTATGGGACAAATCCCGGTATGGGTATGGGTATCACACAGTCTATTCCGACTACGGAAGGAATGAATGAAACGACTAAAACTTCTTTTATTAAATCTTTGGATTATATGGGATTTAAACCGGGTGAACCGTTACTGGGTAAGAAGATTGATTATGTATTCTTAGGTGCATGTACCAATGGACGTATTGAGGACTTCCGTGCATTTGCTTCTCTGGTAAAGGGCAGGAAAAAGGCGGAACATGTAATAGCATGGCTGGTACCAGGGTCTTGGATGGTAGATGCACAAATTCGGGAAGAAGGATTGGATAAAATATTGGAAGAAGCCGGATTTGCGATCCGTCAGCCGGGATGTTCAGCTTGTCTGGCAATGAATGATGATAAGGTTCCTGCTGGTAAGTATTCAGTTTCTACAAGTAACCGGAATTTTGAAGGACGTCAGGGACCGGGAGCGCGTACGTTGCTGGCAAGTCCTCTCGTAGCTGCTGCGGCAGCTGTGACAGGAGTGATAACAGATCCGAGAGAACTTTAATTGTAAATCGTAAACGTACCTATGTGATAAAGATTAAATAATATTTATGACCGTAGGAAATAAATTGTAAATAAACAGATGAAAGCAAAATTCAATATCATAACAAGTACATGTGTACCTCTTCCTTTAGAAAATGTGGATACAGACCAGATTATTCCGGCACGTTTTCTGAAAGCTACTACCCGTGAAGAAAAGTTTTTTGGCGATAATCTCTTCCGTGACTGGCGCTACCATCCGGATGGTTCATTAAATAAAGACTTTGTGTTGAACAATCCTATTTATGGAGGGCAGATATTGGTAGCAGGAAAGAACTTTGGTTCGGGCTCTAGCCGCGAACATGCTGCATGGGCAATAGCCGGATATGGCTTCCGTGTAGTGGTAAGTAGCTTCTTTGCTGATATTCATAAGAATAATGAGTTGAATAATTTTGTATTGCCTGTAGTGGTGACAGAGGAGTTTCTGGCGGAATTGTTTGATTCTATCTTTAAAAATCCTAAAACAGAGGTGGAAGTAAATTTGCCGGAACAGACTATTACTAATAAAGCTACCGGAAAGAGTGAACACTTCGAGATTAATGCATATAAAAAACATTGTCTGATGAATGGATTGGACGATATTGATTTTTTGTTGACGAATAAGGATAAGATAGAGGCGTGGGAAAGAAAATGAATTAATTCCGTTGTCCGTGTGCCATAAAAATGATAACAACAATATTAAATAACGATGAAAAATAATCATCCCAAAATAGAAATCATGGACACTACTCTCCGCGATGGTGAACAAACCAGTGGAGTATCTTTTGTGCCTCATGAAAAACTAATGATTGCCCGACTGCTGTTGGAAGAGCTGAAGGTGGACCGTGTAGAAATAGCTTCGGCACGTGTGTCTGAAGGAGAATTCGATGCGGTAAAGATGATTTGCGACTGGGCAGCGCGGAGAAATCTGTTACAGAAAGTGGAGGTGCTGGGTTTCGTTGACGGTCGTACTTCACTGGATTGGATACATGCTACCGGATGCCGCGTTATCAATTTGTTGTGTAAGGGATCTTTGAAACACTGTATGTATCAGTTGAAAAAGACACCGGAGGAACATATCGAAGATATACTTGCTGTAGTGAATTATGCCAATGAACTGGATATTGAAGTCAATGTATATCTGGAAGATTGGAGCAATGGTATGAAGGATTCACCCGAATATGTATTTCAGATTGTCGATGCATTGAAAGAGACAAGTATTAAGCGTTTTATGCTGCCTGATACATTGGGGGTATTGAATCCGTTGCAAGTCATTGAATTTATGCGGAAGATGAAGAAGCGCTACCCTGATACACACTTTGATTTTCATGCGCATAACGACTATGATCTGGCAGTGAGCAATGTACTTGCAGCTGTACTAAGTGGAGTTAAAGGACTTCATACAACAATTAATGGATTGGGTGAACGTGCAGGTAATGCACCTTTGGCAAGTGTGCAGGCTATCTTGAAAGATCATTTTAATGCTATTACCAATATCGATGAAAGTCGTTTAAACGATGTAAGTCGGGTAGTAGAATCTTATTCGGGTATTGTGATACCTGCCAATAAACCGATTGTAGGTGAAAATGTATTTACGCAGGTGGCCGGGGTACATGCTGACGGAGATAATAAGAGTAATCTTTATTGTAATGATCTTTTGCCCGAACGATTTGGCCGGATCCGTGAGTATGCTCTCGGAAAGACTTCGGGTAAAGCGAATATCCGTAAAAATCTTGAAAGTCTTGGCTTAGAGTTGGATGAAGAGTCTATGCGGAAAGTGACTGAGCGCATCATCGAATTAGGAGACAAGAAAGAACTTGTCACACAGGAAGATCTTCCATATATCATCTCTGATGTCTTGAAACACGACGGTATGAATAATAAAGTAAAACTGAAAAGCTATTTTGTGACGCTGGCGCATGGGTTAAAACCGATGGCTACGTTGAGTGTTGAGATAGACGGGCAGATTCATGAGGAAAGTTCGTCGGGTGATGGTCAGTATGATGCCTTTGTGCGTGCTTTACGCAAAATCTATAAGGTGACGCTGGGACGGAAATTCCCAATGCTGATCAATTATGCAGTAAGTATTCCTCCCGGTGGGCGTACTGACGCTTTTGTACAGACTGTTATCACCTGGAGTTTTGGTGAGAAAGTGTTTCGTACCCGTGGTTTGGATGCCGACCAGACAGAAGCGGCTATCAAGGCGACTATTAAGATGTTGAATATAATAGAAGAATATTAATAATAGTGATTAATTTTAGTGATTAGTGAGAAGTGATAAGTGATTAGCAGGCTGCGCTATCATACCAAATGGTACTAATCACTAATCACTTATCACTAATCATTGATCACTAATCACTAATCACTAATCGTTAAATCATTAATTAACATGGATTTTAAAATTGCAGTATTAGCAGGTGACGGTATTGGGCCCGAAATCTCTGTACAAGGGGTAGAGGTAATGAGTGCCGTTTGCGAGAAGTTCGGACATAAAGTAAATTACGAATACGCCATTTGTGGCGCAGATGCAATCGATAAAGTGGGGGATCCCTTTCCGGAAGAAACTTATCGGGTATGTAAGGAAGCAGACGCTGTACTTTTTTCAGCCGTAGGTGATCCGAAGTTTGATAATGATCCTACAGCTAAAGTTCGTCCGGAGCAGGGACTGTTGGCTATGCGTAAGAAGCTGGGACTTTTTGCCAATATCCGTCCGGTACAGACTTTTAAATGCCTGGTTCATAAGTCTCCTCTTCGTGCAGAACTGGTAGAAGGAGCTGATTTCCTTTGTATTCGTGAGCTGACAGGAGGTATGTATTTTGGTGAGAAGTATCAGGATAATGACAAAGCCTATGATACGAATATGTATACTCGTCCGGAGATAGAGCGTATACTGAAGGTTGCTTTTGAGTATGCAATGAAACGCCGCAAGCATCTTACGGTGGTAGATAAGGCGAATGTTCTTGCATCCAGTCGTTTATGGCGTCAGATAGCACAGGAGATGGCACCTGCTTATCCTGAGGTAACCACTGACTATATGTTTGTGGATAATGCAGCAATGAAAATGATTCAGGAGCCGAAGTTCTTTGATGTGATGGTGACTGAAAATACTTTTGGCGATATCCTCACGGATGAAGGTTCGGTTATAAGTGGTTCTATGGGATTGCTCCCTTCTGCTTCAACCGGCGAAAGTACTCCGGTATTTGAGCCTATTCATGGTTCGTGGCCGCAGGCAAAGGGATTGAATATTGCTAATCCGCTGGCGCAAATTCTGTCGGTAGCTATGCTGTTTGAGTATTTTGACTGTAAAGAAGAAGGAGCGTTGATTCGCAAAGCAGTAGATGCATCACTGGACGAAAAGGTACGTACTCCGGAGATTCAGGTAGAAGGTGGTGAAAAGTATGGAACCAAAGAAGTTGGTAAATGGGTGGTTGATTATATTAAGAAGAGCTGATGATCAGTAAAAGAACTTCGATACAAAAATAAAAAGGGCCTAAAGCTTGACTTTAGCCTTTGAAAATTGTATCTTTACCACTGTAATCATAAAATATATTCAGTTAGATTACACTTGAAGGAGAAAGTTTATCGCTTTCTCCTTTTTTGTGTCTATATCCTATATAAAGCTTCTGAATAGGGTATTTATTACCGGTCAGAAGGTATATTAGCCAAAATAAGAAGGTATGTTACGGTGAATCACATGCCGTGTTGCGTTAGATTACATACTATGTTGCGATGCAAATGCCATTGTGTTGCGATGCAACATACGGCAAGACGAAAAACTGAGCTTGTTTCGTTAAGAATCAATAAATCTGCTCTTGACAGAAACTCTGTCTACCTCTTTTTTCTGTCTCTTATTATATCACTTGTATAGTCGAGTAGATCAGTATACCTATCACCGTAAGTAATCCTGTATAAATGATAACTTGTGTTTGACGTGCTTTTCTGAAATCTTCTTTGGTAACTCTTGTGAGCAGATAGTACATCAACATAGCTCCACCTAATCCTACTAACATTCCTACCACTAAATCTCCCGGATAATGCAATCCCAGATAGATGCGCGTGTAGCAATTAACGGCTGCCCATGTACAAATGAAAATGCTGAGCCAGCGTTTGCGGAACAGGAACACCAGAAAGAACGCTAAACCAAAAGAGTTGGAAGCATGGCAAGAGGGAAAACCGAAGCCACCTCCACGTCTTCCGTTGACGATATGTACGAGGTCTGCAATGGGACTGGCAGGGTTAGAAGGGCGGGGACGTTCTACGATGGGACGAATGACGGTTGCACAAACCTGATCGGCGAAAGTGATAGTCAGCGCGATGCCTATGAGGCAGAATAGAACGACTTTCCAGTTGAAATTTTTAAGTAATACATATAGTATACTTGCGTACATGGGTACCCATATCCACTTTCCGGTGAAAACGGGCATGAAATAATCTCCGAATGTATTGTGAAATTCATTAAGATAAAGTAATAAATTCTGGTCTGCTTCAACAAGTGATTGTAATAGTCCGTATGTCATATTGTTTAATATTAATTCAAATTTAGAGTCGGTAGGGGAGAATAGAACAACTTATCTTTTTGCAATGTCATCATATAGCTTTTGTAAGTATGTTTTTCCCTTATCCAGATTTTCACCTTTGTGGGTACCTTCATCCAGTACAACAGAGTTTGATTCGCAATCAAATACAACTGCGTTATCGGGCGTTACCATTCCGAATGCATTTGGGAATGTGAAGAATGCAAAATGAGGAGAACCTGGGTTCAACATGTTCTTGCTGAAAGTGAATTCGTCGTGTGGTAATCCTAATTGTGCCAATAAAGTAGCAGCGATATCTATCTGAGAACCGTAAGTCGTTATTTGTCTGGGTTCCTTGACTGCACCTCCGGTGAGGATTAACGGAATAGTGTAGCGGGCAGGTGAGAGGTTGTTAATATCCTCCGGATAGACTCCCAAATGATCTGGTACAAGAATTACTACGGTATTCTTCCAAAGCGGAGTTTCTTTGAGCTGACGAACGAAATCTCCGGTACAACTATCCGTATAGGCAAATGCGTTCAGTCTGGCATTGGATAGCTTGCTGTAAGGCACTTCAAATGGTTCGTGGCTACTGGATGTTTGCAATATTTTGAAGAACGGCTCTTTTTGTGGTTTGGTTTTCAGATCGGTTATCATCCGGTTGAATACGATGTGGTCATGGGCACCCCATTTACTGAGACGTTCGGATACAGGAAAATCATCTTCGGAGATAATATCTTCAATACCAGTAGAAACAAGGAATGAACGCATATTGGTGAAGTCGGCATCTCCCCCGTAATAATATTGCAGGTCGTATCCTGCTTTTTTCAGACTGGCAGGAATAGAGGGCAGACTTTGTGTTTTGCGTGTATACTTCATGATACTGGTGGTAGGCTGCGCCGGATAGCCACTGATAATGGATACCAGTCCCCGGTCGGTGCGGAAGCTATTGGCATAGAAATGGGTGAACAAAACTCCTTCATTGGCAAACTTGTCCATGTTGACTGCTATACCCGGCTCTCCACCGAGAGTTTCCATTAAGTGAGAAGAGAAGCTCTCGAGCACTATCATGATGATATTGGGATGTTCGGTGTTAAATAATTGCGGGATCGAATCTGTAACAGGTTTATCTGTCAGTTCTGCGAACAGGTGGTCTGCTTCTTCGGCTGGCAGAAAACGATATTGTTTATCAAAAGCAATTTGCCGGGAGAAAGAGTCCATCAAGCTAAAACAAGGATTGATGGCTGCGTGATTCAGTTTTTGATTGGAGCTGAAAAAAACTTTTCCGAGGTTCATGGTTGCAACACTGAATCCTCCGCGTATGGGTATAAACAATAGGGCAGTGGCCAATAACAGAACGCCGGATACACTTACCCGGCGAAAAGGTATCTTCAAGGGGCGTTTGGCGTTGTTCAATATGAAAGATAATAAGAAATAGAGGAGCATTGCGTAAACTACCATGCCCAATATACCTCCCAATACTACCCAGATACTGACACTGGCCAGTGCGTCTTTGGGCGAAGAGAAGAAATAGAACAACGGTGTGGTGTCAAGCCGGAATCCCCAATAACCATACAATCCAAGATCGCTTATAAATATGCAGGAGAGTAATATGGATACTATTATGATATAGATGCGGCGTATCTGTTGTAGTTTTTTGGAATTAGTCCAGGCAGATGCAATCAGCAGTAATCCAGGGATTACAGTCAGATATCCTGCCATCGAAAAGTCGAGCGGAAGCCCATGCCACATCACGCTGAACCATTCTGTCCATGATACCTTATTATATAAGGTGTGATAATAAGCCATAAACACAGGCTTTTGCAGGATAAATATAAATACAAAAAGGAAATAGGTAGTAACGAATTGTATAAGTCTTCTTTTCATACTATATACTTAAAAAGATTGAACGCAGGCAAAGGTACTATACTTTTCTTTATCTTTGTGCATTAACTGACGTAAAACAGTGGTAATTATGAAAAAAATAGCAAAGAATCTGATCGGTTTGATAGGACATACACCCTTGATGGAACTGTCTGGCTATAGTTCAAAACAAGGTTTGGCTGGTAATATTGTAGCAAAACTGGAGGCATTCAATCCGGGTGGAAGTGTGAAAGACCGTGTAGCACTTTCGATGATTGAAGATGCTGAAGAGCGTGGAATCCTTAAACCGGGAGCAACGATAATAGAACCTACAAGCGGAAATACCGGTGTAGGTCTGGCGATGGTAGCTACTATTAAGGGATATCATTTAATATTGACTATGCCCGAAACGATGAGTCTGGAACGTAGAAATCTGCTAAAAGCTCTGGGAGCACAGATTGTACTGACAGACGGTCTGAAAGGAATGGCAGGTTCTATTGCAAAAGCACAGGAGCTGAAAACTACTATTTCCGGTTCGGTGATACTTCAACAGTTCGAGAACCAGTCTAATGCGGCAGTGCACCAGCGTACTACAGGTGAGGAAATTTGGGAAGATACAGATGGTCAGATAGCTGCTTTTGTGGCCGGTGTAGGTACAGGTGGAACTGTATGTGGAGTGGCCCGTGCATTGAAGAAGCACAATCCGGATGTTTATGTACTGGCTGTTGAGCCTGCCGCCTCTCCGGTGTTGGCAGGTGGAGAAGCAGCTCCTCATCGGATACAAGGTATTGGCGCTAATTTTATTCCGAAGATTTATGATGCTTCCGTTGTAGATGAGGTAATGGGAGTACCTGATGATGAAGCAATACGTACCGGGCGTGAATTGGCGGCTACGGAAGGATTGCTAGCAGGAATATCTTCGGGAGCAGCTGTTTATGCGGCACGAAAGCTGGCAGAGCGCCCAGAATTTGCCGGAAAGATGATTGTGGCATTGTTACCCGATACCGGTGAACGCTATTTGTCGACGGAACTGTTTGCATTTGATGCTTATCCGCTTGAATAAATAGTGATGAGTGAGTAGTGATTAGTGATAAGTGCCATGCGGGTCTCACCGTTCACTATCTCATCGCTACTCACTATTCACTAATCACTTATCACTACTCACTAACCACTATTTAAGATGAAATCTATATTTATCCTTTTTCTTCTCTTTTTCTCTTTATCGCTTTCGGCACAAACGTATAGTGAGTTGTCGGAACAGGCAATTGATTGTATAGAGAAAGATAGCCTTGTTCGGGCGGAAGAGTTGCTTGTTCAGGCCATGAAACTTGAACCTTCTAATCCTCATAATGCTTTGCTCTTTTCCAATTTAGGATTAGTGCAGAAACGTTTAGGGCGTTATGATGATGCACTTCAGTCGTATACTTATGCACTAAACATTGCTCCTACTGCTGTGCCTATTTTGCTGGATCGTGCCGCTCTTTATATGGAAAAGGGAATGACGGATCGTGCTTATCTGGATTATTGTGAGGCTCTTGATGCCGACAAAGTGAATAAGGAAGCTTTGTTGATGCGTGCCTATATTTATACGATCAGACGTGATTATAAAGCTGCTCGTGCGGATTATGACCGCTTGCTGGAAATTGCCCCGAAGAGCTATAGTGGACGCCTTGGGTTGGCTACTCTTGAACAGAAAGAGGGAAAATTTCGTGAGGCGCTTGAGGTAATCAATAAATTGCTGGTTGAGAATCCGGATGACGCGACTCTTTATGTGGCGCGTGCCGATGTGGAACGTGAAATGGAACATGTAGAATTGGCTCTTGTTGATCTTGAACAAGCTATCCGCTTATCGCCATCGTTGATTGATGCTTATTTACTTCGGGGGGATATCTATCTGCTTCAAAAGAAAAAAGGTCTTGCCAAAACAGATTTTGAAAAGGCGATTTCACTTGGAGTACCGCAATCCGATCTCTATGAGAGGTTGAAACAATGTAAATAGTAAGAGCTCTCTACCCGAACTGACGTATTACTTCTACAAATTCTTTACCGTATTTCTTCTTCTTGAACTCACCGATGCCGCTGATATTTCCAAACTCTTCAATTGTCATGGGGCGGGAAATACTGAGCAAGTGCAAAACTTTGTCTGATAATACAATATAGGCAGGTATTGCTTCCTGGTCTGCCAATTGTTTACGAACTCTTCGCAGGGCTTCAAACAAGTTTTCATTTTCTGTAGAAGGTGCTTCTAAAGGTAGTTCTTTATTGATAATTATCTTCTTTTTCTTTCCTTTCCGATTTTCGTTTTCGTCTCGTTTTATAATCACTAATTTCGCTTTTTGACGTCCAAATAGTACGTCATTTCCGATTTCCGTAACTTTTAAGTGATTATTTTCATTGTATGCAATTTCAAAGTACCCTATTTGCAACATTTGTAACAAATAATCCTGCCAGTCGCGTGCCGGAATATCTCTTCCGACTCCAAAAGTTTTTAGTTTATCATATCCTTTTTCTGTTAATTCAGCAGAGAAAGATCCGCGTAAAATGTCAATTAACATGCTTGTACCTATTTGCTGCCCGGTACGTGCAATTGCACTTAATGCTTTTTGTACGATAATAGTTCCGTCAAAACGTTCCGGAGGGTTTCTGCAAACATCACAATTACCACAATCTTTCTCCGATTTTTCTCCGAAATAACTTAGTAAGATACGCCTGCGGCAAATGTCTGCTTCGGCATATTGCTGCATACGTTGCAGCTTCTCAAGATTGATGGTTTGCTGGTTACTTTCGGTGGCAAACTTTGTCAGTAGAATTAAATCCCCTAACGAATAGAATAAGACTGTATCGCTTGGCATTCCGTCTCTTCCTGCACGACCTATTTCCTGATAAAAGCTCTCGATGCTTTTGGGAAGATTATAATGAATCACCCAACGGACATTTGACTTGTCAATACCCATTCCGAAGGCGATTGTGGCACATACTACCTGGATGCGGTCATTGATAAAATCGTCTTGTGTATTGTCTCGCTGATATGCTGAAAGCCCGGCGTGATAGACTCCACAGTGTATTCCGTGTTTTTGTAACATCTGTGCTACAGTTTCCGTTTTACTGCGACTCATGCAGTAGATAATACCGCTTTCGCCAGCGTGGCGGTCAATAAATTCCAGTATCGCTTTACTCTTTTCTTTTTGCTGATAACCACGCTTTACAGTGAGGCTGAGATTAGGCCGGTCGAAAGAAGAAATGAATACTTTAGGGTCGGTCAGATGTAGTTGGCGGATGATATCTTCACGGGTAATTTTATCCGCTGTTGCCGTCAGTGCGATGATGGGTATCTGGGGAAACATCTGGTGTAATATTCCCATTTGAGCGTATTCCGGACGGAAATCATGTCCCCATTGTGAAATGCAGTGTGCTTCGTCAATGGCAAAGAGAGAAAGGTTCATATCACGTAACAGGTAGTCTGCTTCTGTGATCAGTTTTTCGGGAGATATATATAAGAGTTTTAGCTTTCCTTCTATACAGGCACGGCGCAGATTGGCATTCTCAGTTTCATTATTGCTACTGTTCAAGGCTCCGGCAGCTATTCCGTTGGCGCGGAGTGCTTCTACCTGATCTTTCATTAGTGATATGAGTGGTGACACAACTACAGCAGTTCCTTCGCAAAGCACAGCCGGGAGTTGGTAGCAGATGGATTTTCCACCTCCGGTGGGCATTAATACCAGACCGTCTTTCCGGTTCAGCAGATTCCGGATAATTTCTTCTTGTAAAGGGCGGAAACTTTCATAACCAAAGTAGGTTTTCAGCGTTTGGATCATGGTTCGTATATTGAGACTTTTTGCAAAGGTACTATTTTCTTTTATCTATCATAATACGTATCTACAAGATGGGGGAAATAAACTCTCTCCGTGGACGAAAACGGGATGCTAAAAAGTTAAAGTTTCTTATTATGGCGTTTCTTCTCCCCTATTTTGACGTTTTTAACTACTTTGCTATAAAAAATATATACGCAAAATTTGTGTATGTGAAAATAATGTATGAAATTTGTAACATAATAATGTTACTGCATTGTAGCAATAATTAAAAACAAACCCTAACCAGTTAATTCAATGAGTGATTTAGAAAACAAAAAACAGGAAGAGGCTCCTAAAAAGCGCCCTTACAATCTGAGGGAGAAGAAGGAGAAAAAAGCTGCTTACCGTTCTTTAATAAGACCGGAACTAGCAGATGAGTTGTATGACAAGATTTTGAATATCGTTGTCGTTCAAAAGAAGTACAGAGACCCGGATTATTCAGCAAAAGATCTGGCCAAAGAGTTGAAGACGAATACGCGTTATTTATCCGCAGTCGTTAATTCTCGTTTCGGACAGAATTATTCTTGCCTTTTGAATGAGTATAGAGTGAAGGATGCTCTTCATCTTTTGACTGATAAGAGATATGCCGATAAGAATGTAGAAGAAATCAGTGCAATGGTTGGTTTTGCCAATCGTCAATCTTTCTATGCTGCTTTCTACAAGAATGTAGGCAAGACTCCTAATGGCTACCGTAAAGAACACGTTGAGAATAGCAAAAAGTAATCACGTATTTCTTTAGTTGAATAAAAAAGGAAATATTCCGGACGAAAAGTTTCGGGATACTTCCTTTTCATGTTTTTAGAAGATGGGGTGAGGGATTTATGAATTATGAATTGATAGTTCGCATAACTCATATTCCATAACTCTATAACTCATAACTTTATAACTTATAACTCTTATATACTACTTATGAAAAATCATCTTATTATTTCAGTTGCTACTGCTGCTGTTTTGTTGACAGGGTGTAGCGGGACTAAAAAAACAACTGCCCAGGCAGATAAATTTGATTATACAGTGGAACAATTTGCCGATTTACAGATATTGCGTTACCGGGTTCCGGGATTTGAGGACCTGTCGCTTAAACAGAAAGAATTAGTTTATTATCTTACTGAGGCTGCTCTTGAAGGACGAGACATCCTTTTTGATCAGAATGGGAAATATAATCTTCGTATCCGCCGGATGCTTGAAGTTATATATACTAATTATAAAGGTGATAAAAATAGTATCGATTTTAAGAATATGGAGACTTACCTTAAACGGGTGTGGTTCTCTAACGGTATTCATCATCATTACGGGTCTGAGAAGTTCGTACCCGGATTCTCTCAGGATTTTCTCAAACAGGCTGTGTTGGATGTAGATCCGGCACTGCTTCCGTTGGCTGAAGGGCAAACTGCAGAGCAGCTGTGCGAAGAGATCTTTCCGGTGATTTTTGATCCCACTATTATGCCCAAACGGGTCAATCAGGCTGATGGGGAAGATCTTGTGTTGACTTCTGCCTGCAACTATTATGATGGAGTGACCCAGGCTGAAGCTGAAGCGTTCTACGCTAAGATGAAAGATCCGAAAGATGAGACTCCGGTTTCTTATGGTTTGAATAGCCGTTTGGTAAAGGAGAATGGTAAGATTCAGGAGAAAGTGTGGAAAGTAGGCGGACTTTATACGCAGGCACTTGAAAAGATTGTCTATTGGTTGAAGAAAGCTGAAGGGGTAGCCGAAGATGATGCTCAGAAAGCTGCTATCAGCAAGCTGATTGAGTTTTATGAGACCGGTGATTTAAAGACCTTTGATGAATATGCCATTTTGTGGGTGAAGGATCTGAATTCCCGTATCGATGTGGTAAACGGGTTCACGGAAAGTTATGGTGATCCGCTTGGAATGAAGGCGAGCTGGGAGTCTTTGGTTAACTTTAAAGATCTGGTGGCTACACAGCGTACTGAAATTATCAGTAGTAATGCGCAATGGTTTGAGGATCACTCTCCGGTGGAGGCACAGTTTAAAAAGAGTGAAGTGAAGGGGGTATCAGCAAAGGTTATTACTGCTGCTATTTTGGCGGGGGATCTTTATCCTGCAACAGCCATTGGTATCAACCTGCCGAATGCTAACTGGATTCGTGCTCATCATGGTTCAAAGTCTGTGACTATTGGCAATATTACCGATGCTTATAATAAGGCTGCCCATGGCAATGGTTTTAATGAGGAGTTTGTGTATAGTGATGCCGAACGGGAACTGATTGATCAATATTCTGACCTGACGGACGAATTACATACCGACCTGCATGAATGCTTGGGACATGGTTCGGGTAAGTTGCTTCCGGGAGTAGATCCTGATGCATTAAAAGCTTATGGCTCCACTATTGAAGAAGCACGTGCCGATTTGTTCGGTTTATATTATGTGGCTGATCCGAAGTTGGTTGAACTTGGTTTACTTTCCAGTGACGAGGCATACAAAGCACAATACTATACCTATCTGATGAATGGTCTGATGACCCAGCTCGTGCGTATTCAGCCGGGTAATACGGTGGAAGAGGCACATATGCGTAACAGACAGCTCATTGCCCGATGGGTGTTTGAGAAAGGGGCTGCCGATAAGGTAGTAGAACTGGTGAAGAAGGACGGGAAAACATATGTTGTTGTGAACGACTATGAGAAGGTACGCCAGCTTTTCGGTGAATTGCTTGCTGAGATACAGCGTATTAAATCTACCGGTGACTTTGCTGCTGCCCGTGCATTGGTTGAAGATTATGCAGTGAAGGTAGATCCTGTGCTTCATGCCGAAGTTCTTGAACGCTATAAGAAACTGAATCTGGCTCCATATAAAGGGTTTGTTAATCCTAAATATGAGGCAGTTACTGATGCAAACGGAACGATTACTGATGTGAAGGTATCATATGATGAAGGTTATGCAGAGCAAATGTTACGTTATAGTAAAGATTACTCTCCGTTGCCTTCTATAAATAACTGATCTGAATGGATATAAAAGAACAATTAAAAGATATAAAGACACAGCTCCGGCTCTCTATGAACGGGGTTGTGTCTCAAAGTATGCGTGAAAAGGGGCTGAATTATAAGCTTAACTTCGGAGTGGAGTTGCCCCGTATCAAAAGTATTGCTGCTGCTTATGAAAAGAATCATGATCTGGCGCAGGCATTGTGGAAAGAGGACATTCGTGAATGTAAAATTCTGGCAGGCATCTTACAGCCGGTAGATACTTTCTTTCCGGAGATAGCCGATATCTGGGTAGAGAATATGCCGAATATCGAAGTGGCAGAACTTACCTGTATGAACCTTTTTCAAAATCTGCCTTATGCTCCTGCCAAGTCTTTCCATTGGATAGCTTCGGAAGAAGAGTATGCACAGGTTTGTGGCTTTCTTACCATTGCCCGTTTATTAATGAAGAAGGGAGATATGGCCGAACGTCCGGCAGGGGAGTTTCTTGATCAGGCAATTTGTGCAGTGCTATCCGGTACTTATCACGTACGCAATGCCGCTTTGCTTGCTATCCGCAAATATATGCAACATAGCGAGGAGCATGCTTTCCAGGTATGTCGCATGGTAGAAAGTATGAAAGACTCTACTGTAGAGGCTGAGCAAGTATTATACAATGTGGTGGCGGAAGAGGCAGAATAATTAAATAATGTGCCAATATGCTAATGTGCCAATGTACCAATTACTGTGCAGCATGATAGCACAGTATATGGGTATATTGGCATATTATTTAATTGGCATATTGGCACATTATTTAATTGGTACATTGACACATTGACGCATTCTTTAATTGGTATATTGGCATATTGTCATATTGGCACATTATTAATTGGCATATTGGCATATTAGCACATTGACACATTATTAATTGGTACATTATTTCTCATATTATTTTTGCTTTCCGCAAAAAAGGCTTAACTTTGTTGGCGCTAATTTCGTGCCGATATGGAAACTCAGAACGTAAAAGATACGGTAAGACAGATATTTACAGAATATCTTAATGCGAACGGGCATCGTAAGACCCCCGAACGTTATGCCATACTTGACACTATATATTCCATAGATGGACATTTTGACATAGATATGCTCTATTCGCAGATGATGAACCAGGAGAATTTTCGTGTAAGTCGTGCGACACTTTATAATACCATCATTCTGCTTATTAATGCCCGGCTGATTATCAAGCATCAGTTCGGAACTTCTTCCCAATACGAGAAATCATACAATCGCGAGACGCATCATCACCAGATTTGCACGCAATGTGGCAAAGTTACAGAGTTTCAGAATGAAGCGCTGCAAAATGCTATTGAGAATACCAGGTTAAGCCGGTTTCAGCTTTCACATTACTCCTTGTATATTTATGGGGTTTGCAGTAAGTGTGACCGTGCCAATAAACGGAAAAAAGTAAGTAACAACAATAAAAAAGAAAGATGAAAGTAGATGTACTATTAGGATTACAATGGGGCGATGAAGGTAAAGGTAAAGTAGTCGACGTATTAACTCCGAGATACGACGTGGTAGCACGTTTCCAGGGTGGCCCGAATGCCGGTCATACACTTGAGTTCGAAGGACAAAAATATGTGCTCCGTTCCATTCCTTCCGGTATTTTTCAGGGAGATAAGGTAAATATCATCGGCAATGGTGTTGTGTTGGATCCGGCTTTGTTTAAAGCAGAGGCTGAATCACTTGAAGCATCGGGACACAACTTAAAAGACAGGCTGCACATTTCAAAGAAAGCGCATCTCATTTTGCCTACACACCGTATTCTCGATGCCGCTTATGAAGCTGCTAAGGGGGATGCTAAAGTAGGTACTACCGGAAAAGGTATCGGCCCGACTTATACTGATAAGGTGAGCCGTAACGGTGTTCGTGTAGGTGATATCCTTGATAATTTCGACCAGAAATATGCTGCTGCCAAAGCTCGCCACGAACAAATCCTGAAAGGACTGAATTATACATATGATCTGACAGAGATTGAAAAAGCATGGATGGAAGGTATTGAATACCTGAAGCAGTTCCATCTGGTAGACAGTGAACATGAAGTAAACAACTTGTTGAGATCGGGTAAGAGCGTTCTTTGTGAAGGTGCACAGGGAACAATGCTTGATATCGACTTCGGTTCTTATCCGTTTGTAACTTCTTCAAATACGGTTTGTGCGGGTGCTTGTACAGGTTTGGGAGTAGCTCCTAACCGTATTGGTGAGGTATATGGTATCTTCAAGGCTTATTGTACACGTGTTGGTTCAGGTCCGTTCCCTACCGAGTTGTTTGATGAAACAGGCGATAAGATCTGTACACTGGGACATGAGTTTGGTTCGGTGACTGGTCGTAAGCGCCGTTGCGGATGGATTGACCTGGTAGCGTTGAAATATTCTGTGATGATCAACGGAGTTACTAAGCTCATTATGATGAAGAGTGACGTACTTGATACATTTGAGACGATCAAGGCTTGCGTTGCTTATAAAGTGAATGGTGAGGAGATAGATTATTTCCCTTATGACATCAATGAAAATGTAGAGCCTGTATATGCCGAACTTCCGGGATGGCAGGTTGACATGACGAAGATGCAGAGTGAAGATGAATTCCCCGAAGAATTCAATGCTTATCTCTCTTTCCTTGAAGAACAGTTGGATGTAGAGATTAAGATTGTTTCAGTAGGTCCGGACAGAGAACAGACTATTGAAAGATATACGGAAGAATAAACGCATTTTTAGATAATTCTTCATAAAACAGGAGGGAAACTATTGTGATATACAAAGTTTCCCTTTATTTTTGGCAAGCTATTTGTACAGATGTTTGTAGTATTCATTTTAATTAAAGAAAGTATATGATATCGTATTGGGTATTATTTATCGGAATTGCCGTAGTAAGCTGGTTGGTACAGATGAACTTGCAGAACAAGTTCAAGAAATATTCTAAGATACCTACCGGAAATGGAATGACAGGACGCGACGTGGCTATTAAGATGTTGAATGATAATGGAATCTATGACGTCAAGGTGACTCATACTCCCGGACAATTGACTGACCACTATAATCCTGCCAATAAGACAGTGAACCTGAGTGAAGGTGTATATGAAAGTAACAGTATTATGGCTGCTGCCGTAGCTGCTCATGAATGCGGACACGCTCTTCAGCATGCGCAGGCTTATGCTCCGCTGACGATGCGTAGCAAACTGGTTCCTGTAGTGAGCTTTGCTTCTCAATGGATGACCTGGTTGTTGCTGGCAGGTATCTTGTTGTTGAATTCGTTCCCTCAGTTGTTGCTGGCAGGTATTATCCTGTTTGCTATGACAACTCTGTTCAGTTTTGTCACTCTTCCGGTGGAGATCAATGCAAGTAAGCGTGCATTGGTATGGTTGAGCGCTTCGGGTATCACGAATTCGCGTAATCATGCACAGGCAGAGGATGCGCTTCGTTCGGCTGCTTATACGTATGTGGTAGCTGCACTCAGTTCTTTGGCTACGTTGATTTATTATATTATGATATTCCTCGGCAGAAGAGATTAAGCTGCTTCTGTTGTTCACCACAGAGGACACAGAGAGCACAGAGTTTTATTTTATTGAAACGCAGATTAACACAGGTTATCGCAGATTAAGATATTGTTATTCCTTGTCTTATATTTGTTTTCCTTTGCGTTAATCTGCGTTTTATATAGATAATAAACTCCGTGCCCTTTGTGTCCTCTGTGGTGAAATATAGATACGAGTGAGATTAACCCCAGATTCCCATGAATAATCAATAATTTCCTATAACTTTGCAGTTCGATAAATAAAACAGTTAGATTTATGGCAGCAAAACCAAGTATACCGAAAGGAACACGTGATTTTTCGCCCGTTGAGATGGCGAAGCGTAACTACATATTCAATACCATCCGCGATGTTTATCATCTTTATGGATTCCAGCAGATAGAAACTCCGTCTATGGAAATGCTTTCTACCCTGATGGGAAAGTATGGCGATGAAGGCGATAAACTTTTGTTTAAGATACAGAATTCGGGAGATTACTTCTCCGGCATCACTGATGAAGAATTACTGAGCCGTAATGCAGCAAAGCTGGCAAGTAAGTTTTGTGAAAAAGGATTGCGTTATGACCTCACAGTTCCGTTTGCCCGCTATGTGGTGATGCACCGTGATGAAATCACTTTTCCTTTCAAGCGTTACCAGATTCAACCCGTGTGGCGTGCGGATCGTCCTCAGAAGGGGCGTTACCGCGAGTTTTATCAGTGCGATGCCGATGTGGTAGGTAGTGATTCATTACTGAACGAAGTAGAGCTGATGCAGATTGTAGATACGGTGTTCACCCGTTTTGGTATCCGTGTCTGCATTAAGATCAACAACCGTAAGATCCTGACCGGTATTGCCGAGATTATCGGTGAAGCAGACAAGATTGTAGATATTACGGTGGCTATTGATAAGCTTGATAAGATCGGGCTGGAAAATGTGAACAGAGAGTTAGCTGATAAAGGAATCAGTGAAGAGGCGATTGCCAAGTTACAGCCTATTATCTTGTTGAGCGGAACGAATGCAGAGAAGTTAGCTACTTTGAAAACCGTACTTGCCGACAGCGAAATCGGAATCAAGGGAGTAGAAGAGAGCGAGTTTATCTTGAATACGCTTACAGCTATGGGGCTGAAGAATGAGATTGAATTAGACCTTACGCTGGCACGCGGCTTGAATTATTATACAGGAGCTATTTTTGAAGTGAAAGCACTGGATGTACAGATTGGTAGCATTACCGGTGGTGGACGCTACGATAATCTGACAGGTGTATTCGGTATGGCAGGTGTATCGGGGGTAGGTATCTCTTTCGGTGCCGACCGTATTTTTGATGTACTCAATCAGCTGGAACTTTATCCGAAAGAAGCTGTAAATGGTACGCAATTGCTCTTTATTAATTTCGGAGAGAAAGAAGCAGCTTTTTCAATCGGTATTCTGGCGAAGGCTCGTGCGGCCGGTATCCGTGCAGAGATTTTTCCGGATGCTGCAAAGATGAAGAAACAGATGAGCTATGCCAATGCGAAGAACATCCCGTTTGTAGCTATTGTAGGCGAGAATGAGATGAATGAAGGCAAAGCGATGTTGAAAAATATGGAAACGGGAGAACAGCACCTTGTTTCGGCAGAAGAGCTGATTGAAACCCTTTTGAAATAGGCTTTTCGCTCCCCGGAGCCGAGGACCTTGCTCCCCGGAGCCGAACCATCTCCTCCCCGGAGCCGAGAGATATCCTCCCCGGTGCCGCGTAAATGGCGCAGCACCGGGGAGTTTTTTTATGCTTTTCAGAATTCTATTTTGTCAAGTATTCCGCTTAGCCAGGCGATGGCTATTCCATAGTTTGTCATAGGTACTTTCTGTTCTTTGGCCTGTGCGATCCGGCTGAGTACATATTTCCGGTTGAACATACAAGCGCCACATTGGATGATAAGGTCGTACTTCTCCAGATTGGCCGGGAAATCATTGCCCGATACGATGTCTATCTGCAATCCTTCGCCTATTTTCTGGCGGAGCATACGAGGGAGTTTCACCCGGCCGATATCTTCCGACAGGGGAGCGTGCGTACAGGCTTCGGCTATCAGTACACGGGAGGTTTCTTTTAGCGTACCTATAGTGGCTGCACTGGCGGTGTAGTAGCCGATATCTCCTTTATAAGCGGCAAAGAGCACAGAGAAGGAAGTCAGTTTACTTTCTGCCGGTTTCCGTTCATATACGGTTTTGAAGACTTGTGAGTCGGTAATTATCAACTTTGGAGGGCGGGAGAGAGCCCGAAGAGTAACCTCCATCTGGTCGGTAGTACAACTCACGGCGATGCATTTCTTATCCAGCAGTTCCCGCAGGGTCTGTGCCTGTGGAAGAATGAGCCGCCCTTTCGGTGCCTGTATATCCTGCGGCATGACAAGTAAAACGAGGTCACCTGCCGAAACAAGCTTTCCTGTGATGCTTTGTGCATCGAAGTCTTCGGGTAGATGCCGGATGATAGCCCGGCGAATGTCTTCCATACCCTGCCGGGTGTTTGCACTGACGATGAGGGGAGATTCTCCGGTCTTACTTTCTATTACTGAGGCTATGGACGCTGCATCTTCCAGGATATCTGCCTTGTTGAGCAGCAAGATTACCGGGATATTCTTCTCTTTCAACTGTTGTATCCATTGAAGCTCTTTGTCCATATCCGGATGGCAGAGCAGGATGGCAATGTCTGTTTTTTCGGCTGCTTTCAGGGTGCGGGTCATCCGCATTTCGCCCAGCTCACCTTCATCGTCATATCCCGGAGTGTCGATAAAAAGGCAAGGGCCGACGTCCTGAATTTCCATTGCTTTGAGCACAGGATCGGTCGTTGTTCCCGGAGTATCGGAAACCAGTGCTACATCTTGTCCCGTCAAAGCATTGATAAGGGAAGATTTACCACTGTTTCGCCTTCCGAAGAGGGCGATATGGAGGCGGTTGGAATTGGGAGTCATCATAATTAATTAGTTGACAATTGACAGTTGACAATTGACAGTGGACAGTTAGCTGCGCTATCATTGCTGCGTAATATCGCGCAGCTAACTGTCAATTGTCCACTGTCAATTGTCCATTAAAAACGGAAGTCCCTTTTCCCTCCAGCTATTTCTTTCAGGTTTCTCAGGGCTATTTCTTTTATCTTCGGGTTGGGGATTTTTCCGGCTTCCCGTATGATCAGTTCTTCTCCTTTGGCACGTGTGGCGGGTGAGGCGTAATCTTCCAGATATTCTTTCAGGGTAACCAGTGCATTCGGAGCGCAGCAATTAGCTATCTGCCCGGATTTGACGAGTGACATGAACCGGTCGCCCGTTCTGCCTGCCCGGTAGCAGGCGGTACAGAAGCTGGGGATGTACCCCATATCGAGTAGCCAGCCCACAATTTCGTCCAGCGTACGTGTATCGCTCAGGTCAAACTGAGCAGAGTTTTCCGATAATGGTTCCGGTTCGGCATAACCGCCTACGCTGGTTCGCGAACCTCCGCTGATCTGTGATATACCGATATCAAGCACTTGCCGGCGCGATTCCTGCGATTCGCGGGTAGAAATGATCATCCCTGTATACGGCACGGCAATGCGGATCACTGCCACGATGCGGCGGAAAATCTCATCCGATATGGAGTTGGGAAAGTCTGCTGTATCAATATCGTCCGCCGGACAGATGCGTGGTACGCTAATCG
This sequence comes from Bacteroides mucinivorans, assembly GCF_034654355.2. Lineage (NCBI taxonomy): Bacteria > Pseudomonadati > Bacteroidota > Bacteroidia > Bacteroidales > Bacteroidaceae > Bacteroides > Bacteroides mucinivorans. The sequence goes on from NZ_CP178179.1 coordinate 1,548,505, forward strand.
TATGTGGCCCTACTCCGAAAGTGGCTTCAAGGTGTTCTGCATGCATCAGCAGACCGACAAAGTCATATCGGAATGTATTCAGGCCGAAGAGTACTCCGATACCTACATCATCAATACCTCCCTGCATGGCGCGGTCCATTGCTTCGGTATGCCAGGCATAGTTACTTTTGGGGCCGGTGGGGTGGAGGAGCTCGTAATTTTCCTTGTGATAGGTTTCCTGAAAGAGGATATAAGTGCCGATTCCTGCATCCCTCAGTCGGGTATAGTTCTTTACTGTTGTAGCTGCAATATTCACGTTTACCCGGCGGATTGCCCCGTTCCTGTGTTTGATGCTATAGATGGTGTCGATGGATTCAAGAATGTACTCAATCGGGTTGAGAAGCGGATGTTCTCCGGCTTCCAGTGCAAGGCGTTTGTGCCCCATGTCCTGTAAGGCGATTACTTCCCGGCGGATCTCTTCCTGTGTGAGCTTCTTGCGGGCAATGGTTTTATTCTTCAGGTGATAGGGGCAGTAGGTACAACCGTTGACGCAATAGTTGGAGAGATAAAGCGGTGCAAACATAACAATGCGGTTGCCGTAGAACTTCTGTTTGATTTCTTTGGCGAGGTGGAAGATGCGGTCTGTCAGTTCCGGCTGGTCGCACTCTAATAGCAAGGCTGCCTCGCGGTGAGTGAGTCCTTTGCATTGGGCGGCTTTCTCGATGAGCTGCTCGATAAGGGCGCGGTTGCTTTTGTGGGTACGGGCATATTCCAGCGTATCCAGAACCTCCTGGTGGTCAATGAACTCTTCTGCTTTCAGTGAATTGAGCTTATACATACATTCTCTTTTTTTAATTATCTCTTAGTACTCATCGCCTGGCGAACCTCCTCGTGTGGGAAGCACTGCATCTCCGCGTGTGGGAATTGCCGTGTATCCTTTTAGTGTGGGAAGCGTTCCGAAGGGATCTTCCCCGTGCGGAAAGTACTTGTTATATAGTTCGTACTTTCCCCTTACTTCCTGTGGAGAAAGGTTGGGCATCACTACATTGGCTCCTGCCAATATTCCCCGTTCGCGTCCGTCGGCGGCGAGGGTGGCGAGTGCCGTTGTCGCGGGGATAAGTGCTTGCGGATGCATCAGCCGGAAGATAGACAGCAGTCGTAACGTTTGTTCTACACTTCCCGAAGGTGACCCGGCAAAAGGGGTATTGGGATGCGGAATAAAGGGACCGATACCGATCATCTGCGGACTGAAACGCTCTATGAACCGAATATCTTCAATGAGATGTTCTGTTGTCTGTCCGGGGCTTCCCACCATGATGCCCGTTCCCGTCTGATAGCCTATCTCCTTTAGCCATTGCAGGCATTGCAGGCGGGTATCCTGCCGCATTTCTGCCGGATGCAATTGGCGGTAATGTTCTTCATTGTAGGTTTCGTGACGTAACAGATAACGATTGGCCCCGGCACGGAAGAAGCGTTCATACTCTTCGCGTGATTTCTCCCCCAAAGACAGCGTGATGGCACAATCCGGAAATTCCCCTCTGATGGCCGCCACAGTCCCCTCGATCCAGTCGGAAGATTGTGCCGCATCTTCACCTCCTTGCAGCACAAAGGTACGGAATCCGAGTTTATATCCCTGTCGGCAACAGTCGAGAATCGTTTCCCGGCTAAGCCGGTAGCGTTCCACCTGTATGTTTCCTTTTCGTATGCCACAGTAGTAGCAGTTGTTCCGGCAGCAGTTGCTTATTTCAATCAGCCCCCGGATGTAGATGTTGTTTCCGAAATTTGCCAGCGTCACTTCACGGGCCTGGGCGTGCAGATACGAAAGGACGTCTGCATCCCGGCACGTCAGAAGCGCTTTGTAGCCTTCCGGTGGGAGGCTATGTTCTTGTCTGAGTCTGTCAACTCCTATTTTCATAGGTTTCTTTTCGTTTGAGCAAATCCTGTACTAACTGTCGGCGGCCGGAAACAATATCGTTGTGTGTGCTTGGTCCGGTGATACATCCTCCTTCGCAGGCCATAACTTCGATGAACTGTCCTGCTGCCTTGCCCGTTTTGGCGCAAGCACGCAGCAGTGCTATGTTTTTCTTATTGATGTCCGATACCTGAAGCGCGTTTATTTTATCAGCTTCTTCTTTCAGATAGGCTTTGACAGCTCCCATCACACCGCCTGCCTGGGCAAAACCGTGTGCTTCGCGGACAGAGGTATATACCAAAGAGAACGGCTGTGTCTGTTCCAGCTGAATGTCCATTCCGTCGAGAATGGAACCTATCTCCTCAAATGTAAGGATAAAGTCCACAGCTTCGTCCCGGCGTATCTCTTTGCGCTTGGCTACACAAGGGCCAACGAATACGATCCGGGCATCCGGATGTTTTGCTTTCGCAATACGTGCAGCGTAGTACATAGGCGATCCGGTTGTAGATACATACGGTTTCAGTTCCGGGATGTGCTTCTCTACCAGTTCGATGTAAGACGGGCAGCAAGAAGTGGTCATAAAAGCCTGGCCTTCTTCCAGTTTTTCCAGTAACTCGTGGGCTTCGTTGCTGGTAGTATCCATGGCACCTTGTGCCACCTCTATCACATCTGCGAAACCTATTTCGCGGAAGGCACCGTATACATGTTCTATACTTGTCTTAAACTGTCCGAGGATGGAAGGTGCTACGATGGCTACCATTTTCTCTCCTTTACGGATGCGTTGCAGGATATCAAAAGCCTGCGATACTTCAAAGATTGCACCGAACGGACATGCGTTCATACACTTTCCGCAATAGATACATTTGTCTTCGTTGATGTGTTCAATACCGTTTGCGTCTTTGCTGATGGCTTTCACCGGACAGGCTTCTTCGCAGGGGACAGGGATGTAAACGATGGCATGATACGGGCAGCTTCTATGGCAGATACCGCAACTGACGCAAGTGTCGTGGTCAATCATCGCCTGTCCGTTTTTCTTGAAGCGGATCGCATCTTTAGGACAGTTCATGTAGCAACTGCGTGCCACGCATCCACGGCACAGATTGGTTATCTCATAGTTGATCTGTACGCAAGACGAACAGGCTTCGTCTATCACGCAGAAGATGTTTTCTTTGGTACATTCTTCTCTTTCCAGTGCTTGCCGGGCATATTCCGAAAGGTTAGTCAGTTCGTCATGCTCGTCTGTCATGTCAAGTCCCATCAAGGGGAGACATTTGTATTTCCACACAGCGCGTTCCTTATGGACGCAGCAACGGCCCAGAGGTTTCGATTTTTTGGGACTAAGCTCAATGGGAAGCCGGTCAATTTTGTCAATTAATTCATCTTTCTTCCAGAGTCTTACGAGGTCCGCCAGCAGTTTGTGGCGAACGATCATAACGTTGTTAGTAAATGCCATAATGTTTTTTTAGGGTTGTTAGGGGCTGCAAAGATAGTGAACTGTTTGCTGAAAAACTAATATTCGTTAAAGATGATTGTAATATGTACTGCGGGGCATTGAAAATGGAAATGTTACCGGTTTGTAAGCGTATTGTAAAACCCGGACTTTACTTTTGTAGCATGAATGTTTTACCGGATTAATCCATAATGAGGAGGTAACTGATATGAATAAGAATGAATGGATACAAAGAAGCCGCTTTGCCATGATTGGTACATTGATGACGATTGCAAGCCTGATGTTTTTGTTTTACATAGGTAGTTCGCTTATGGGCACTACGAAGAAATACCATGCTCAGGAGATAACACAGAGCCTGTTCTGATAATATGTTTCACCACAGAGGGCACACAGAATACAGAGTTTTAAATCTCTGATGAACCGCGGATGGACGCAGATTATCGCAGATTAAAATTCGGTTATTCTTTCTCTTATTTTTGTTTTCCTTTGCGACAATCTGCGTTTCAATAAACCACCGCCTACCGAACTTCCCCGTGCGGGATACACCGTACTTTTAATGTTTCCTTTTGTCCTGCTTTCAGCCCTGCATCAAAGAAAATACGAACCGAACCGGGATTGGGTGAATCATAACTCTGTACCGGTGTATTATCGGCTATGGAGAAGGAAGCGGAGGCCGGACTATCGATAATCAGATGTAACTTTTTACCTTCTTTGGTCAACTCTATCGTATGCGGGTCCAAAATTTTCGGAGTGGCGGAAGTGACCAGTGTCCAACGGACAGAGGCAGGGTTTGCAGCCGCCTGTACCCGGTCTGTTATTTGTAGATAACTCTCCTTGATAAGAACCACCTCTCTCGTAGCCTTTTTCAAATCGCCTTCAAACAGCGAAGTTAAGTCTACCGTAGCTCCCAACTTGTCATCTTTCGTATAGGTTTTCGTGATAGGGGCAAAACCTTTCACATTGTGTTTCTTACCGTTTACGGTTAGTGTGTTGTGCACAAAATTGTTATAGCGGAAGATATCCCAGCGCTGTCCGTTCTGGTTGCTATCCCACAAACGTACATTCTCTTTCTCCAGCGAATAATATTCCTGCATACCCAAATCCTGTGCCCAGCGTACTCCCAAAGCTTCGAACACAAAAGAGCCTGCATCCATATGTGCATGGCTGGTAGAGGCAGTCCCGCCTTTGATACCCACATAACATCCTTCACCTTCTTTCCAGGAAGTGTGTACCAGTGCTACCGGAGTTTTACCATGTCCTACCCATATTTTTGCAGTCGGGGGAGTAACTTCCTTCATGTCAATAAGAGAACCGTAAATGAGTATAATGGGCAGAAAACGGGTCTCTTCGGCTGTGAAATGAGTATCTGCACGTGATAAGAATATCTTCTCATTCCATAGCAAAGAAGGATCTTTCTGGCGGGCAGCGAACCAGAAGGTAGCCGGTAAAGCCTGGATGGTTTCGCGTGCATCGCTGAAGTTAAAGGCAAGTCCGGTAGTTCCTGCCATATATTCCATATAGCGGGCGGACTCCATGAAGCCTTCCACCTTGCACAATCCGCCATCGGAACCTAAGGCAGATTCCAGTGCAGCAATCAGGAAAACATTAAAGGTGGTTCCGTATCCCCAGTAGTTGTATCCTTCCGGATAGTTGCCGTCCGGCGCATATCCTTTCACCGAAATACCGATGGTAGACATAGCCCGTTCGATGATTTCGATTGCTTCTTCCCGATGATCCTCCATAATAGCGAGTGCTCCGTATACCATACCGGCGTTGCAAACCTGGTTCCAGTTATTCTCTGTCCGTAGGAAAGAGTTGTATTGGCGGTCTTTGGATGGGGCAAAACCTTTATTCAGAATCGATTCTTTAATCAGTTTCTTTGTTTCGGGCTGCAATTTATCATAAAGCCAGTCATAACCTAAAGAGACAGCCAACGTCATCTCTCCCGTATCCAGAAAGTGAGAGGGATTCCAGTCCTGGAAAGAGCAAACGGCAATCATCTCCTGCTCGGCACGTAACCGGTATTTTTCATCATTCGTCATTCGGTAGACGAACGAAAGGTAGAAAATACGTCTTAGCGCTTCGCGGGATACAGCTAAAAGGCGGCGTCCCTCTTTCTTATAGATCAGTGTAGGTCGGATGAGTAATTTGTCGGATTCATACAGCATGTAATTATACACCCGTTGTAGTTCGACGCTTTCGCTGAGGCTTTTGTGAATACGTTGTTCTTCGCCTTGTTTCAGTAATAAGCGGGGATGCTCTTGCAGCTGACTGTAATTGAACGTTTGCGCTTTAAGGTGTGTTGCACTTCCTATGCACAGGCACAGACAAGTGTAAATAAGAACAAGTACTTTGTTATTCATGGCCGGGATAAATTAGTATTAAAACATAAACATGGCAACTCCTACAATACGGTTGTTGCAGACGGAATGGGTATCTTTTATTTTTCCGTTAGAGGCATCCATTGAACCGTACCAGGCAGAACTTAATGTATATTCGAGTCCGAATTTCCAGTGGGCTACATTGTAAGTAAGTTCGGCTCCTGCCATTACTACCTGGTCAACATCGGTTCCTGTACCGTAAAGTTTGGTGACGGCATCACCTGTTCCTAAATTTTTGGTATATCCTAAGAAGATACCCGGTTTCCACTTCTGACCGTACACTACGTTAAGCCATGAGCTGGAATTCAGAATAGAAGCATACTCCTGTTCACCTGTCCATTGATTGGTGGACTTAACACCGTAACCGCCCAACATCGAAGTTTGTGTCAGGTTACTGCCAAGTACACTTTTGGCTGCAATGAACCAGTCTTTATTGGTGTATCTCACATGTGCTTCGTAGGAGAGGGTAGTGAGGCGTTCGTCCACTTTATAAGTTTTGCTGACTTCCGCCTTTGTAACCGGATCAACTATCGTTACCGTTGATTCCGTTCTTGGTTTGAGAGACAGTAACTCAAGACCCACACCTGCCAGCCAGTTTCCTGCCTTATAGTCTATACCGGCATAAATCTCCGGTACGCAACTGTTTTTAATATAATTCTGGCTCTTTACATTATTCGGTCCTACCGACAGATATTGTGACTGCCAGATAGCTGCTGCCGTCAGTTGCATGTTCTTGTTCTTGAATTGATAGCGTATCTGCGGAGCACGGCTGAAGGGCTGAAAAGGGGCTCCTACCGATAAGTTTAATATTTGCGGAGAGACATCACCAAACAGGGGATGCCAGGTCTGTCCCAATAATAGAGCAGATTTCCCCCAGTCCAGATTCAGATAGGCGTGTCTCAGGCGAACAGTGGAATAGCTTGTTCCTGAACCTCTGAAGTCTACTTCTACTTTGGCTGATGTTTTGGCTTTTCCGAGTTTCGGACCGGTCACATCCACTCCAAGCCGGGTGTATAAGGTATAAAAACTTCCATTAGCAGTCGCATTCAGGTCTTTACCATTTGCATCCAGTCTTTCGTCGAGTGGATACATGTAGAATAGCCCGTCTACTGTTTCCTGATTGGCACGGCTATTATAATAAAGGTCTGTACGGATCTGACCATAAAATTTATAACTGAAATCTTTCTTCTGGGCCGATCCGTTTATTGCTGCCAGAAGGCATACTGTAAGTAGTAGATTCTTTTTCATAAGTAAAATGTTTGCGTAAAATGACGTGCAAAGGTAGAAAAAAGTAGTTGGAATTTAGTAGTAAGTAGTTAGAAACTATACAGTATATTCTGTAATAAGTATTGTATTCTAATTAAATGATAGTATCATAGAAACGCAGATTATCGCAAATTTATGGTACACAAAGATAATAACGGATGTATTTTATTTTGCCCTCTCTTGTCATTTTGTCAGTCTTTGTCTGCCAAACCAACATCTTTCCAATATCTTTTCGCTTTGGCACAGTTTTCGCAATTTGTTTTTCGTCCTTCCAAAAGGATGACGAATAATATAATTATGTATAACATATAAAACAAAAAAGTAACTATGAACATTAAACCATTAGCAGACAGAGTGCTTATACTCCCTGCACCTGCAGAAGAAAAAACAATTGGCGGTATCATTATTCCTGATACAGCAAAAGAAAAACCTTTGAAAGGTGAAGTTGTGGCAGTAGGTCACGGTACAAAGGACGAAGAGATGGTATTAAAGGTAGGTGACACCGTTCTTTATGGTAAGTATGCCGGAACAGAACTTGAAGTGGAAGGTGCAAAATACCTTATCATGCGTCAGAGTGATGTTCTCGCTGTTTTGGGATAATTCATAATTGAAAATTAATAATTTATAATTGATATAGACTTATGGCAAAAGAAATATTATTCAATATCGATGCCCGTGACCAATTGAAAAAAGGTGTCGATGCTTTGGCAAATGCAGTAAAAGTAACACTTGGCCCGAAAGGACGTAACGTAATTATTGAAAAGAAGTTTGGTGCTCCTCACATCACTAAAGATGGTGTAACAGTGGCTAAAGAAATAGAACTGGCAGATGCATACCAGAATACAGGTGCACAGCTGGTTAAGGAAGTTGCTTCTAAAACAGGTGATGATGCCGGTGACGGTACAACAACTGCAACTGTTCTTGCTCAGGCTATCGTAGCCGAAGGCTTGAAGAATGTAACTGCCGGTGCAAGCCCGATGGATATCAAACGTGGTATGGATAAGGCTGTTGCCAAAGTGGTTGAGTCTATTAAGAACCAGGCTGAAAAAGTAGGTGACAACTATGACAAGATTGAACAGGTTGCTACTGTTTCTGCCAACAATGACCCGGTTATCGGTAAATTGATTGCTGATGCCATGCGTAAAGTTTCCAAAGATGGTGTGATCACTATCGAAGAGGCTAAAGGTACCGATACTACTATTGGTGTAGTAGAAGGTATGCAATTCGACCGTGGTTATCTGTCAGCTTACTTTGTGACTAACACAGAGAAAATGGAATGTGAGATGGAGAAACCTTACATCCTTATATATGACAAGAAGATCTCTAACCTGAAAGATTTCTTGCCTATCCTTGAACCGGCTGTACAGACAGGTCGTCCTCTGTTGGTGATTGCAGAAGATGTGGATAGCGAAGCACTGACTACTTTGGTTGTGAACCGTCTGCGTTCTCAGTTGAAGATTTGTGCTGTGAAAGCTCCGGGCTTCGGTGATCGTCGTAAAGAGATGCTGGAAGACATTGCTATCCTGACAGGTGGTGTGGTGATCAGCGAAGAGAAAGGTTTGAAACTGGAACAGGCTACTCTCGAAATGCTGGGTACTGCTGACAAAGTGACTGTTTCTAAAGATAATACAACCATCGTAAACGGTGCTGGCGCAAAAGAAAATATCAAAGAACGTTGCGATCAGATTAAAGCACAGATTGCTGCTACTAAATCAGATTACGACCGCGAGAAACTGCAGGAACGTCTGGCTAAATTGTCAGGTGGTGTGGCTGTTCTTTATGTTGGTGCTGCTTCTGAAGTAGAGATGAAAGAGAAGAAAGACCGTGTAGACGATGCACTTCGTGCAACTCGTGCTGCTATCGAAGAAGGTATCATCCCGGGTGGTGGCGTAGCTTACATCCGTGCTATTGATGTGCTGGAAGGTATGAAAGGTGACAATGCCGATGAAACAACCGGTGTTGAAATCATTAAGCGTGCTATTGAAGAACCGCTTCGTCAGATTGTAGCTAATGCTGGTAAAGAAGGTGCTGTAGTCGTTCAGAAAGTTCGTGAAGGAAAAGGTGACTTTGGTTACAATGCCCGTATGGATGTTTTCGAAAACCTGCATGCTGCCGGTGTAGTAGATCCTGCTAAGGTAGCTCGTGTAGCTTTGGAAAACGCAGCTTCTATCGCTGGTATGTTCCTGACTACTGAATGTGTAATTGTAGAAAAGAAAGAAGATAAACCCGAAATGCCTATGGGCGCTCCCGGAATGGGAGGAATGGGTGGAATGATGTAATATCATCCCATGATTAAAAAGAGAAGCCGCTTCAGATAATCTGGAGCGGCTTTTTAGTCTTATCAAGTAAGCTCTGTTTCTTCCGGAAAGTCATTACAGACTTCCGGAAGAAACAGAATATAAATTTAAGGGATATTGGGATTGGCGTTGGTTTCACTTTCCGGAATCGCATATAGATAGTATGAACTGTTGGGAGTAAATTCTGTTCCATCAGGGAATGCCACTTCGTAGTGTCCGATTGGTTCGTTCTCTTCATACGTACCATCTTCTTGCCAGCAATCTATCAGGTATTTAGTATCTTCCGGTTTGTCACCGGTGATAATCTTGATACCTTCTATCTGAGCCATTTCTTCTTTAGTCAGCATTTCGCGTTCCAGGGGTTTTTGAGTTCTTAAGATGTCAGTCATGCTGAATCCTTCTCCCCATAGTTCGCGACGGCGTTCTACTAAAATTTCCTCAACGAGGTCTTGTTTGTTTTTTCCTGTTACATCATAATCAGTCAATCCTCTTGCGTTTCGCAATGTGTTGAGCGGAGCCACAGCATCTGTAATGGATGTTGCATTGTCTCTGGCCATAGCTTCGGCTTCAATCAGATACATTTCGGCAGAACGCATGACAACAATGTCACCAGTCTGGTCGGCGCGGATACGGAATTTACAATATCCCATATATCCTTCTCTCATCCATTTGAATAGTTCTCTACGGATATCATTCTTGGAGAACAGATTATAGAAATGAGGATCTGCCATAAAGCTATTATATGAGTCGGGTTCCTCTACATCTACATAGTAGAAGTTGTAGCTGGGATCGGACTGAGTCGTAGATTGAGGATGTCCCCATATCCATTCTGAATTACTTATATCATTGAAACCTTTATAGGTAGCAGCGTCTTTCATTAATGGATATCCTTCCTGAGCCGCTTTTGCTGCTTTCGCCGCTTCTTCATATTGGCCTGTCAGTAAATAAGCACGTGCCAATAATCCGTTGACTACACTTACATTGGGTTTGTACTTTTCCTGTGCTGTAGATGGAGTAAAACCGTCCAAATCAGTTTTCGCCTGTTCGAGATCCTTAAAGATTTGTGTGTATATCTCTTCTACGGTAGCTCTGCCTTTAGGTTCTGTTTTTGATGTAGTAGGTTCTGTGTACAGCGGAACACAAGGCGCACTTTTATCTTTCAGGTATGTGAACTGATAATGCTGCACAAGATGCAGATAACAGAAAGCACGCAAAGCAAGTGCTTGTCCTTGTGCATACCGGAAGTCTTCATCTTCTGTATCTCCTTTGATGGAGATTACAGAATTGCAGTTGTCTATGGTCTTATAGAATGTAGTCCATGCAAAACTGGCTCTCCCTGCAGTTGGAATAGAAACCTCATTTAATTTGTAAGTCGCACTAAATCCGTATGTGTTGGCAGTACGTAAAACAACATCACTACCCATCATATCATCTGCTAAAGATAAAGCACGATAACCAATGTTTGCATAAGTCGTTCCGTATTCCATTAAGTTATACCATGCACCGATGAATATACGTTCGGCATTTTCGGGAGTAGGAGCCAGACCCGAATCAACGGAATCTGTTGGAGTATGATCAAGGAAATCACCGCTACATCCGGTTACCATCAGTAAACCTGTAGCAAGTATAGCTGTATTCTTTATTAATTTTTTCATATTAAATTGTTGAATGCTGATTAGAATGAAACATTAATACCACCTGTTATCGATCTCATAGCAGGATATCTGTAATAAGTAACTCCTGTTATACCTTGTTCCGGGTCTAATCCCTGATGTCCGCTTAGGGTTAATAAATTATCTCCCTGAACAAAGATCTGAAGGTTACTCAAACTTATTCTTCTTATTAATGACTGAGGAAGCGAATAAGATAACATCACATTCTTTAGACGTAAATATGAGTTGTTGTACAGGAATCGCGTAGATGTACTGGTCCACTGGTTGCTTGTTGTGCTAAGGGCGGGAACATCTGTATATCTGTTTTCAGGAGTCCAGCGATCTAACATTTCTGTTGACCAGGAGCGTCCGGCGGCAGAACCTGAGTGAAGAATCATTATTTTATCACGGTCGTAAACATATCCGCCAATGCTATAAGAGAACATGGCTGATAATTCAATTCCTTTATAGGAGAATGAAGTATTGAAACCACCATATACTTTGGGCAAAGACGATTTGTTGACAAAGTAATAATTAGCTTTGCTATAATCATTGGTAGTAACTTTGATTGTATGGCCGTTTTCGTCTTTCTGATTCATATACCACAATGGTTCTCCATTGTCAGGATTGACTCCTGCCCATTCTTTGAGATAGAAATCATAGACAGAACGTCCTTCCTGCAGTTTTGTAAAACTGCCCTGAGGCATATCTTTCAAAGGCAATTCCGTTACTTTATTCTTGTAATGGGTTAAGTTTAATCCCAAATTCCATTTAAAGTCTTTCACGTCGATGATTGTACCTTTCAGATCAATTTCGAAACCTGTATTTTTCAGTGCTCCCACATTTTCGTCAACGGAGGTGTATCCGAGTGAAGAAGCTAAAGGACGTGAGTATAACAAATCTTTGGATTTACGTTGGAAGAAGTCGAAAGAACCCGATAGACGGTTGTTCCACAAAGAGAAGTCGATACCGACATTGAAATTTAAGTTGGTTTCCCATTTCAGATTAGGAGTAGCCAGACGGTCGGTTACCAATCCGCTTTCGTTGTTGTTCGAAATGATGGTATATAGACCGCTACTTGCATAATACGAACCTAAATTGTCGTTTCCTTGTGCACCATAGCTTGCTTTCAACGTCAATGCAGACAGCCAGTTTTCAGTACCTTGCATAAAGGCTTCACGGTTTATTCTCCAGGAACCACCTACCGACCAGAAGTTACCCCAACGTGTCTCCGGAGCAAAACGTGAAGAACCATCGCGACGGTAAGAGCCACTCAGATAATACCTGTCTTTATAATCATACTGAGCATTCATCAGATATCCTACTAAAGAATAGTCAATACGGTATCCTGAACCTCCTGTCACCTGTGAGCCTACAACCAACTCCGGATAATCAGGAATAGCCATTTTAGAACGTGAGGCTGTTAATTCGTCATAACGATAGGAGTATGCTTCTTGTCCTGCGAGGATGTTGAAGTGATGATCGCCTATTTTCTTGTCGTATGAGATAATATTATTCCAGGTCCATGAAAGTGTACGGTCATTTTCCCTACTGGAGCCACCTCCTGTATTAACTGCAGGACCAATCTTAGGATTTGTGTAGTCCAATGAATTGAAATTGATCAGGTCAAAGTTGAAACTTGTCTTAAACTTTAGTCCTTCAATGAATGTCACTTCTAAGAATGTACGGGCTGAAACTTCATCTCTCATACGTTCTGATTTGTCTAAAGGCAGTGTTGCCGGTAAGTTCCAGTTCGCATTGTTTGCACGGTATGAACCGAAGTCCGGAACCAGTTCGCCATCTTCTGTATCAAAAGAACCGTCTGCTTTCACTTTATAGATAGGGTAGAAGTTGGGCATTGTACGTCCTGCATTGATAACATTACTTGTTTTAGTATCAGATGATGTGGGGTAGTTTTGTTTAGAGTGGGCAAAACTGATGTTAGCACCTCCTTTTAACCATTTAGTCATCTCACTGGTGACATTGGTGCGGAGGTTAAAACGTTCATAACCTGACTCTAAAGCAATACCCTTATCATTCAGGTAGCCTGCTGAAAAATAATACTGGTTTGTTTTGCTACCGCCGGAAGCATTTAAACCTATTTCTGTGCGCAGAGCCTGTTGTTCCATAGCATCCTGCCAGTCGAAATCCCATAACGGAGTTGCTCCTGCCAGTAGTTTTCCATCTGTGCCTACCGGCTGCGGATAGTTGGTTCCGTAAGGGTTAGGACCACTGTTCATCAGTCTTTTTACTAAGTTGGCAGAGGCTGCGGCAGCTGCTGCTTCAGGTGTTGGATAGTTCTTTTTGTCTTTGGCATATTGATTGCGCATTGCTTCCCAATACAGCTCAAAATAATCATTTGTACCTACCCTGTCATAGTCTCTGATAGCCCGGTTGGACCCTCCGAACGTAGCTTTAAGGTTTACGCTTGTTTTTGAGTCTGTTTTACCTTGTTTGGTAGTAATAATGATGACACCATTGGCACCACGCGAACCATACAGAGCAGCAGATGCAGCATCTTTCAATACGGTCATAGATGCAATGTCTTCAGGATTAATGGCATTAATACTACCGTCGTAAGGAACTCCGTCTACTACATATAGCGGAGAACTTGATGCATTGATAGAACCAATACCACGGATACGGATATCGGCATCAGTACCGGGCTGTCCACTGGTTGCACTGGCCTGCAATCCGGCTACTGTACCCTCTAATGCCTTTGATATACTGGATGTTTGTAGTTTAGCGATGTCTTCTCCTTTTACAGTGGCTGCAGCACCTGTAAAACTGTATTTCTTGGCGGTTGCATAGGCTACAACCATTACCTCATCCAGTTCTTTGCTATCACTCTCTAATGCCACATTGATTACTTGTTTGTTGTTGACTGCGATTTCAATTGTTTTCATTCCTACAAAACTAAAAACCAATGTTCCGTTAGAAGGAACCTGAATAGAGTACTTACCGTCAATATCGGTAATAGTTCCGGTGGTGGTACCTTTCAATAAGACAGAAACTCCTGGCATGGGTTCTCCATCTGCTGTTGCAATACCTGTTACGTGTAAATCTCTCAGTGTTTCAGCATGGAGTATTCCTACTGAACAAATGAGCAAGAACGCTGTCAGAAAGCGTAAATAGATTCTCATAATTAGTAATGTTGTTTTAGGATTAATAATAAAAAAGAAATATAAAGTTTAGTATCTGTTTGAAATTTATTTTATTGACCGCAGAGGTAGGGAGTATTTTTATCCTGTAGTATTGTTGATTCTCCTGTTATATTGTTTCTCTGTGTGCAAATCATTTATTTCTAAACAGATTATTAATATTAATTATAGTGAAAGCGGTGCAAAGATATAATATATATAATAATAATTAATAAAGTCTGAAGGTTTTTATTAGCAGGAAGTCTGAATATCTTCTGTTTTTGTATATTTATTGGCGTTTTATTAATGTATTTCAGAGCATGAAGAAATGAAAAAGCTGTTTTTCTTTGATTTTATGCTAGTTTGTGATATTTAAGATAAAAGCAGAATTGTTGGAAGATGTTATTTGAGATTTATTGAATACAGAGTTAGAGCCTGTTTAAATTTTGCTCAGCATTAGCTTCGCTCAAAACATCTTCTATTATTAAATCTAAGGTATAGTCTTTTAAGAGGAAAATTTAAACAGGCTCTTAGATTGTTCTATTTTATTGTAGCTATTAATGTTTTGTGTATCAGTAATTCATTCGTTTGTTATTCAGAACGTTTATAAAGCAAACGGGGAGGTTAGACTTCCATTATTTTCAATGTAGCTGAAGATAATAAATGTGATAATCTGATTTTGTATCCATTCAACAAAATCAGGTTACGACCATTGCTTAGTATGTTCAGGAAGAGTTTTGATACGATTCTTATTCTAATTTTTGATGAAATGACAGATATTTATGGGGGGAGTGGATCAGTAGTTATTTTACTTTTATATGATCGAATCCTTCTCCATAGACTCCGATAACGGCACTTTGTGAGACAAAAGCGTTTGGATCAATGTCCTTGATGATTCGGAATATGATGGTTGATTCTCTCTTTTTGGCCAGAATAAACATCATCTTTTGTTCTTTTCCTGTATAAAAGCCGGTAGCATTGATTATAGTTACCCCACGATGTGGATATTCGTTGATTTGTCTTCCTATCTCTTCGTATTTGGTGGAGATAATAAAGAACTGAACAGATTGTCGTGCACTGTTTACCACCTGATCCAGCACAAAACTGCAAACATAGAGGGTTACATATCCATAAACGACTTTTTCCCAGTCCTTCAGGATAAAGTAGCTGGATGAGATAATGATGAGGTCACAGATGAGCATAACTCTTCCCAATGTGATGTCCCGGTATTTATTGATAACGGCAGCAATAATATCGGTTCCTCCGGTACTTCCGTTAGCAGAAAAGGCAATGCCAATACCACTGCCACAGAAGGAAGCGCCCAGCACGCAAGCCATGAAGGGTTGATCGTGCAACAGAGTTACTCCTGCTGTTACTTTTTGAATGAGTGAAAGGAAAAGGGTGAGTGTCAGTACACCGAATATCGTTTTCAGGCTAAATTTGAATCCCAATACTTTGAGAGACAGCATTAATAAAATTGCATTGATGGCAAAGTATGTATATTGTACCGGAAATCCGGTAGCAAAGTAGACGATGGAGGCGATACCGGGTACTCCTCCGGTAGTGATATCATTGGGAAGTAAAAAAAGGGTCCAGCCGATTCCGTAGAGAATCATTCCTAAAGCTATCATAAGGTAGTCTCTTGCTTCTCTGGTTACAGTCTGTCCTGAGGGTTTTGATAGTATTGTTTTCATTAATATAGCCTTTGTATTTGTCCGTAATTTGTTTTTTATCCGTTTCTTTATTGTATGTGCTATAAGGACACACTGCTATGTGATAACCCTTTATATGAATAATTGACTTTATTGTATTTTAACAGTCTGTACATCCCTACATAATAAGAGTGCACACCTTTGTAATGTAAAGGTGCACACTCTTCCAATTATAACTTTAGGTTTGCTTTTTTATTGTAAACCTGCATATTATTGTTACTGATCTTTTTTCTGAAAGAAGATTCTCTAAAATACTTCTCTTATGTGTTTGTAATTTGAATTGATTGTATCAATTACTTCTTGTGAGCGTCCGTTAATCAATAGTTTGTACATGGATTGTGCAAAACCTACCATTTGTCCTATTTCAATTTTAGGAGGCATAGCCAGCGCATTCGGATCAGTCATGATATTAACCAGAACAGGACCGTCTATTTCGAAGGCATTGTATAGGGTAGTGAGCACCTTGTCAGGATCTGATACATTAAATCCGGTCATTCCCATTGCTTCTGCTACTTGTGCAAAATCCGGATTGAGCATGTTGGTTTGCCAGTCCGGCAATCCGTCTACTTCCATTTCGAGCTTCACCATGCCTAAGGAGCGATTATTGAATACGATGATTTTTATCGGAAGCTTATATTGTACAACGGTTTCCAAGTCGCCGAGTGTCATGGACAATCCTCCGTCACCACAGAGTGCAATAACTTGCTGGTCGGGGCGAGCCAGTGCTGCACCGATGGCTTGTGGCAATGCGTTTGCCATTGAACCGTGATTGAAAGAACCGAGCATATGGCGTCTCTCTGTTGCTTGTAAATAGCGGGCACCCCATACGCAGGTCATTCCCGTATCGACGGTGAAGATGGCATCATCAGAAGCTAACTTGTCTATTTCGGACATGACGTACTCCGGGTGAATCAGATTTTCTTTTCCTCTGTCTTCGGTGTAAGCAATCAGGTCTTTTTTCACACCTTCATAACGTTTCAGTTGCTTTAACAGGAATGAGTCGTCCTTTTTCTGTTGTAACATCGGCAGAAGTGCTTGTAGTGTCGATTTTACGTCTCCGCATAAACCGATGTCTACTTTGGCACGGCGTCCCAACCTTTCAGCTTTTATATCTATCTGAGCTATTTTTATATCATCGGGCAAGAAAGTAGAATAGGGGAAATCTGTTCCTAACATAACTAGTACTTCTGCTTCATGCATGCTGTAGTAACCCGAAGGCATTCCTAAAAGTCCGGTCATACCCACTTCATAAGGATTATCATATTGTACTTCCATTTTTCCTTTAAAGGTATAGGCAACCGGGGCATTGAGCCTTTCGGATAATTGGATAACTTCGTCGTGAGCCCCTCTGCAACCAATACCGCAAAATAATGTGATACGTTTGTAGTGATTCAGCATTGCTGCCAGTTGTATTAAGTCTTCTTCTGCAGGACAAACCGAAGAATCTTTTGGATAAATATGAACGGAAGAATCTACATTAACTGCCGATTTTTTTGCCAGGTCACCTGGGAGCCCTATCACGGAAACTCCTTTGCGGGTAGTTGCGGTTTGTAGAGCGGATTGCAACATACGGGGGAATTGTTGAGGAGTTGTTGCCACTTCATTGTAATAACTGCAATCGCTGAACAATTTGATTGTATTTGTTTCCTGAAAATATTCTGTTCCGAATTCTCCGGTAGGAATAGTGGAGGCAATAGCCAGAACCGGTGCACCTGAGCGTTGAGCATCATAAAGTCCGTTTATCAGATGAACATGTCCGGGACCACTACTTCCAGCACAACATCCTGGTAGTCCGGTTAGTTGTGCTTCTGCACCGGCTGCATAAGCACCTGTTTCTTCGTGGCGGACATGTATCCATTTCATTTCTTCGTTTTGCCTTACGGCTTCATTTACTTCGTTTAAGCTATCGCCTGTGACTGCGTAAATACGCTTAACACCTGCTTCAATCAATGTCTCTACAAGTTGATTTGCTACCTTCTTTGCCATATTTGTTATTCAGTTATAGGTTAATGTAATAATGAAATAACATATTGTAATGGAAAAAGGTTGTACGTTTAACGTATACTAATGACAGTAATGTATTGTACTATAAGATGATATTTGTGTTAAAAATGCCTTGTGTAATGGATTTTTAATACTCTTGCAATAACTATATTTGTGCTGATTTGTTAACTTTAAAGCATAAATGGTAACCGATTGTATTTTAACCTCTAAATAACTGTATTAAATGGATAAAATGGAAATAGGCTTGAATGCCGGGAAAGTTTGGCAGTTGCTTTGCAACAATGAAAAGTGGAGCTATGGTAGCCTTAAAAGGAAATCCGGGCTAAAAGACAAAGAGTTGGGAGCGGCTATTGGCTGGCTGGCCAGAGAAGATAAAATCGAGTTTGAACAGCAGGAAGAAGAACTTTACATTTACCTTTGTGTGAATGTGTATATCGGATAGTTGGACATAAGAGGGTATGTCAAAAGTAGTATTAGCTACCAATAAAACGCAGATTAACGCTAATTTGCGCAAGGATAAAATTGCATCTGCGCCAATTTGCGTTAATCTGTGTTTCTAAAGTCACGCATTGATATTTTTATCAGGCTTTTGACATAGCTTATATCAGCTTGTTTATTGGTCTTTAGTTTTTTTACTGATTTTGTTTTCAATAAGGAAAGCAGTGATAAGTCCTGCTCCTCCGAATAGCAATACGCTGGCACCATAAATGATGCTGGTCATTTGGCGTACATTCCAACTGATATCTTCCATAAATACATAGCGGGGAATAGAGACTGCACAGATAATGAAACCTATTAACAGTCCTAATCCTATACCGAGCATCAGGCATCCTCCTTTTAGTGCACTAAAAGACCGGTTGTGACTGTAGTCTGGCAAAGAAAATTTTCCATTTAAGTCCGTGGTTGTAATTTTGTCACTTAGCTTTTCAATAATCGCCATTCGTTCGCGTCTGCAAACAAAGAGTTCAAACAATTTATAAATTCCCAGTGTGATAATTCCCATAATAAGCGGAACCATAATAAAATCCATCATAATTGTATGTTTTTAAATGAATAATTTCGTTCTTTGTACTGTTTGACGCAGAAGAAAGAAAAAGGTTACAATCAGTAGTCAGTAGACAGTAGTCAGTAGACAGTAGTAAGTAGTAAGTAGTAAGTAGCCAGTAGCTGGTAGTTGGTAATTAGAATCCTTTTGGAATGGCAAGGCCAATATGCTGCATAGATTCTTACTACTATCTACTTACTACTGTCTACTTACTACTGATTGTAACCTTTTCCTTCCCCCTGCGTCTAATGGATATCATGGTACAGAACGAAGAAGCACAATACATCGCACGAATCCTGAATGGAGAAACAGAATGCTTTTCTGTCTTTCTCGATCGCTACGGTCGTCCTCTTTATTCATTGATTGTGCAGATTGTAGGTTGTTCCGAAGATGCTGAAGAACTGGTGCAAGATGTGTTTCTAAAGGCTTTTAAGAATCTGAGTGGATATAAAGGAGATTGTATTTTCTCTACCTGGCTGTATCGGATAGCTTACAATACAGCTATATCGGCTGTCCGTAAAAAGAAGCATGAATTTCTTTATATAGAGGAGAATGCCATTAATAATGTACCGGATGAAAAAGTGGCAACTTTGTTTGAACCAACAGATGATGAAGAGCGTATTTCCCGTTTGGTACATGCTGTTGATTTGTTGAGTGTAGAGGACAAAGCGTTAATAACTCTTTTCTATTATGAAGAGAAATCGATAGAAGAGGTTGGAGGAATATTAAAATTAACCGTTGCCAATGTCAAAGTGAGATTACACCGTGTTCGGAAGAAGTTATATTTACTAATGAATGAAGGTTGATTATGGATGTGAATGGAAATAATATTATTAAGAAAGCTTTGGAACGGAGGCAAACGACTGGACTTCCTTCCAATTTTTCCTTCCGTATGATGGAACAAGTACGGGCTGAGGCTCTGAAAATGGAAAGACGAAGAAAACGGATCACTGTTTTTTCTTTGAGTATTGCCGTTACTGTATTGATACTATTGGTAGTGTATTGTTTGTTTTTCTATTTAGACTTTAGTGTGGTTGATTTTATGCCTCGTTGGAAGCCATCAGGAGCATCCTCCTCACTTTTAGGATTTTACAGCTACATCGCTCTACTATCTTTGGGACTGTTGGGAGCTGATTATTGGATTAGAAAAAAGAAGAAGTCAGCCTATAATAAATAAGTATAAGTAATACATCACAATTAAATGATTATTTAGCGGGTTATTATTGAAACGCAGATTAACGCGGATGAATGCAGATTTTCTGTAAGGGATATTATTTTCAAGCATAACGCAGCAACCTAATTTGCGAAAATCTGCGTTCATTTGCGTTTCAATAAATTCGTATTTATAGAGTATACTAATTTAGAATCAGTACTTATAAAAGAATAATGATTATGAATAAATTTTTTGCAAACTGGGATTTGGATCAACTTTTAGAGAATATCAAAGATATGGGTAAAAGTCTTGGCCGCACTTCAATGCGTCCGGTATTGTCTCTTTACTATGTGCTGAGGAGTCCGGAAACGCCACTGTCGGATAAACTTTTGATTGCTTCTGCTCTTTCTTATTTAGTTTTACCTATTGATTTGATATCTACAAGGCGGTGGCCGGTGATCGGGTGGGTAGATGAAATGGCAGCCATAATGATAGCATATAAGAAAGTAAAAAGACACATTACCCCTGAAATAGAGTCCAAAGTGGATAATATATTGGAGAAATGGTTTCCGGCTTTAAAATATGAATTAATATCTTAACCTGCCTTGCTTTAACATTGTTAACGGGTTTTTGAACTATTACTTTTTATCTGCATAAGAGTACGTATTTTTCATATCAGAAAGTACGTACTCTTTTTATATAAAAATACGTATTTAATACATAGTTAAGTACGTATTTTGGCTTACCATATTATACAGGCTTGACAGGCTGAACTATTCTTTGTTAAGCCATCGTTTTTCTTTTATCACTCTCCTATGTTATTGCACGATTCTCCGGAATATTTTAATTGTTAAAAATCGATCTGTTTACTACCCTGTTTTCTTATATTCCTGTCTTATTATAAATGCGTTAAAACTTTGAATAAACTATAGTCAATTATGAAAAACCATCACGTGAGCAGAAAATCAAAGGTGTTTTCTGTCTGTTTTTTCTTGGTAATAATAGGTTTGTGGAACACTAATATTGAAGCACAGGAGCAATATGCCTATAAGTATAATGTTACTTCCAATGGAGAAGATACGCTTTATTACCGATGTTTACAACCGGATAATCTTTGCTCCGGAAAGAAATACCCTTTGGTTTTGTTTTTACATGGTGCGGGAGAACGTGGAAATGACAACGAAACTCAACTAAAACATGGTTCAGGATTATTTCTTAATCCGGTAAATAGAGAAAAGTTTCCGGCTTTTGTAATATTTCCGCAATGTCCTAAAAAAAACTTTGGTCCTTTTATTGCTGAACCCTCTAACTTTGATGGAAGTAGTTTTCCGGAAACATTCGAGATGAGCCCTTTTATTATTCAGGTGAAAAACTTATTGGATGATTATATGAATAAGCCTGAAGTTGATAAAAGCAGGATATACATTATTGGTTTGTCGATGGGAGGAATGGGTGTCTACGATATGGTATGCCGTTTTCCGGATCTTTTTGCAGCGGCTGTTTCTATTTGCGGATCTGTGAATGTACAGCGGTTACCAAAAGCAAAGGAAGTCTGTTTTCGGATATTTCACGGAGAAAAGGATACGGCTGTGCCTGTAGAGTGTTCCAGGCAAGCTTATGAAGTATTAAAAAGATGCGGTGCTAAAGTCGAATATATTGAATTCTATGGATGTGATCATCTTTCCTGGAATCCGGCTTTTAATTTTCCTGATTTTATGGATTGGCTATTTGAGAAGCAGAAGTAAATTATGAGTTTTTGTGAATAGTACAAATGTTTTTATTTATCTTTGAAGTACAACAATCAAATCTTTTACTTAATTTGGCTAAAATGATGAGCCGATCTGGGAATTAACTATGGCTATTACACTAAAAGATGCCGTTATTATCACTGATAATAATGTCATAGAGCATTTGAAAAAGGGAAATGAGTGTGCTTTCCGTTTTATTTTCGATAAATATTATGATTACCTGTGCTTGATTGCGGATAGTTATCTGAGGGATAGTTTTATATCGGAAACGATAGTAGGAGAAATCATTTATAATTTGTGGGAAATAAAAGAGAGTGTGGATATTAAATATTCACTGCGGTCGTATCTGGTGCGAAGCGTGAAAAACCGCTGTATCAACTATCTTCAGCAGGAATATGTGCAACGTGAGGTCAGTATTAATCAATATGAAGATAAAGCGGCTATCGAAGAGCTGTTTTTTATCGAAAGCAAACATCCGTTGGAGAGTTTGCTTGAACAGGAACTGGAAAATAAAATAAATGAGGTGATAAATAGCTTGTCCCCCGAGTGTCGGCAGGTATTCCGGATGAGCCGTTTTGATAATATGAAGTATGAGGAGATAGCAAGTATGTTGAATATCTCTGTTAATACAGTAAAGTATCATATGAAAAATGCGTTGATGAAGTTAAGGGCAGAATTAAAGGATTATGTGATATCAATTCTTGTGTTATTAACGATCATTTAATAATTTTGAAACAAAATAGGATTATCAGACTACACAAAAACACGAGATACTTGTCTTAGTTATAGATTATGGAGAAACATATAACAAATATAGATAGCTTAATACTCTCTTTTCTGGAGAGGACCATTTCTTCCGAAGAATTACAGGCTTTGAGGAAATGGGTAAAGGAGTCTGCCGAAAATGAAACCTATTTCCGGCAGTTTGAAGAGTCATGGTTAGTTTCTGCCGGTTCTGCAGAGAAATCCCGTTTTCATAAAGAACAGGCTTACCAAAACTTCGTGGCCCGCATTAATAGTACTGACAAGAAAATAAAGAACAGGACTTTTCCTCTTCGTAAGGTGTTTTACTATGCAGCCTGCGTGCTCTTTATTTTCATGGCAGGAATTGGAACGCAATACTTATTTGAACGCTTTCAGGATAAAGAGCTTCTGACTTATTCTTTGGAAGCTCCCCGAAAAGCAAAGGTGAAGATGAGTTTGCCGGACGGAAGTTTGGTATGGTTGAATGCGGCATCTACTTTGTGTTATAACAACGAGTTTGGAGTAAGTAACCGTGATTTGACTTTGCAAGGCGAGGGATATTTTGAAATCAGTAAGAATCCTGAATTACCTTTGATTGTAACTTCGGGCAATGTAAAGGTGCGAGTGCTGGGTACTAAATTTAATGTACAGAACTATCAGGATGATGATGAGATTCGCGTGGCACTTCTGGAGGGTTCTATTGATTTTTCCGATAGTAGATATGATAAGTCTATTGTGATGAAACCCAACCAGCTGATAACTTGCAATAAAAGAACCGGAGTGCTGACTTTGAAGGATATCAATGCAGAATATGCTAATTCATGGATTTATGATGATGTTTTCTTTAATGAAGAGAAGTTGGGTACTATTGCTAAAGTTTTAGAGAGAGCTTTTGATGTTACTATTCATTTTGAAAATGATGATTTGAAGAACTTGATATTCTATGGAGACATCACGATAGAAGCTGATAATATAGTACAGATTATGGACATTATGGCAGCTACGAATAAGTTCAATTATCGTTATGATATGGATAAAAAGGAGATTCGTATTTATCATTAGTATTTCTTTCTTTTTCTGATTCTGTTCACCACAGAGTCGCACAGAGTTACACAGAGTTTTAAATCTCTGATGAAACGCGGATGAACGCAGATTAAAAGACTGTAGTTCTTTATCATCTATTTGTTTTTCTTTGCGAAAATCTGCGTTCATCCTGCGTTTCAATAAACCATCGCCTGTCGCACCTCCCCGTGCGGGAAGCACAAAATACAATTCACATGAAAGAGCAGCGCAAATGTTTCGTTTTTTACTGCATTGTTTTTGTATTCATAATTCAGCCTTTATCTCTTGTTGCTAAAGATTATCTGACGCTGGGTAGTGAACAACAAGGGTGGAGAGTACTCATTCATCCCGAAAGTGGAGTTATTCATCAATATCAGCAGCAAATAGGGAATGTATGGGAAATAATTCCTTTCAGAGAGGATACATTGGCCGGTCCGGCCTGGAAAGGCATACGGCTGTCTCCATCCTCTGGTCAGCCCGGCACTTTTGAAGCAGAAACAGGAGCTATTCATTATGCACTCCGCTATCGTCCTGCAGCAGATCATTTGATTGTAGAGTGTATACTCTCCAATCGGGGAAAAGAAATCTTTGAACCGGAATATTCCCGTCTTTTTATTGGAATAGACTCAGAGATGAAAACATTTCCGGAGTGGGACACTAAGTTCTTTCCTACTTTACTACGGTGTGAGAAAGATTTTACCTGGGGATATTTCATGTCTCCGAGGCAGGTTATTATGGGAATTGGTATAGAAGAGCCGGTTGCTTCCTATGCATTGAATTATGTATATGAAGGTTTGTTGGAGTGGAAATGGGGACATCAGATAAAAACTGCAAGTCTGGACTTGCTGCATTGTTTGCCTTTACCGGAACGACATCCGCAGAACAAAATCTTGCTGAAACCTGGCGAGACTAAAAAATGGATACTCCATTTGGGAGGTATCGGTCAGCTGTCCGAAGTGAAAGAAACCTTGTCTCAATGGATACAAGCCCCGATGATTGAGTGTGACAAATACACGATCAGCGGAAAAGAGAAGAGTCGTCTGTATATTCACAGCCGGTATCCTTTGAAAAGTCTTATTGTAAAAGCTCCGGATGCTGCATTAACCGAATTATCCGTTGATAAGGTTTCTGAATACTTATATACAGCCAGTTTCGTACCTTCTGCTCAAAAAGGAGTTTATCAGATCAAGGCCACAACCACAAACAGGAAAACTGCAGAAGCGAGTATTTATGTACGCAACCCCTGGTCATGGTACATGAAAAATGCCCGTGACTTTGTTGCGCAGAATCCGCCTTTGTTCTCCAATGGTTGCGAAGCTTTCTATGGCTACTATACTGCTTTTCTTGCCGCCCGGAATTTTCCGGATACTTCTAAAGATAAGGGACTTGAAGAACGGTTCAATCGTACACTTCCGTTTTTTATAGATACTCTGACCTGGATTCCGAAGAAAGAAGCAGCACCGGACCGGGTGCAAAACTTCTCTTCGCTGATTGGTATGCTTGTTGATTTATGGGAGGCGACAGGAGAGATTAGTTATCTGGAGAAAGCGGCTCATATTGGTGATTATCTTTGTTCGGAGAAGGTTCAGTCCGCGGATGGTGCCTATCGTTCTAAAGGAACACATTATACAGCTGTAATTTATCCTGCAAAATCCATGCTCGAGTTGGTTACAGCCGAAAAGAACTTTATGGGGCTTCCCCAATGGAAAGAACGCTACGAAAGGCATCAAAAGTCGGCTTACAGAGCAATCGACGATCTGTTGTTGCGTCTGGACGATATTCAGACAGAAGGAGATATGACTTTTGAAGATGGGATGATAACTTGTAGTGCTTTACAATTGGCTTTGCGCGGTTTATCTGAAGAGGATTCTGTCAAACGTCAGCAGTATACGTCGGCAGCAGTTTATTTGATGGACAAACACCAGTGTCTGGAGCAGTTACTCATTCCTGATTGCCGCATGCGGGGTGGGACGCTTCGTTATTGGGAAGCGCTCGATGTCTATTTCGTTCCCAATCAGATTATGAATTCTCCCCATGGCTGGACGGCCTGGAAAATTTATGCCTCTTATTACCTTTATTTATTGACAGGGAAAGTACATTATCTTACTGATTTTATGGATACGTTAGGAGCATGTGCTCAGATTATGGAATTGAATGGGCATTTACGCTGGGGATTTGTTCCCGATCCTTATATAAAAGGGATGGTTTGTGTGGAACGGAGTGACAAACGGCATGACTGGCATCCGGTAGATTCTATTGTTGGAGAGCAATATCTGGATATGATCAGTCCCTGGTTACGCCCCGATGACGAGAACTCTGTTTGTGCTTTTGGCGAACGGGGTGGTTCGGGAGATAATACAGTACAGGAAATTTTTAAAGTAATGGAGGAGTGTACTCTGACTTCTGCCTATGTAGTAATAGATGAAACGGGTAGGATACAAAGTTGGAATTGTTCGGCGGGGTATGAAAACGGAGTTCTTCGTATTGTTCCCGATGAAGATTTGATTAACGCTATTCATCTTAATTCATTCCGTAAGATAGAGGTGGAAACCAGTCTGGCAGGAAAACGCATCCGTAAAAGTTGTTTGCCCGGCATGAGATGGGTAAGAGATGAGCTTTAATTCAATATTTGTTCTCTTAGAGATACTTTTCTTTTATTCCTGAACCTCCTTTTTCTTATCGGTGAGGAACGATGTACGAGATGTACATGTCATACAGTACGAGATGTACATGTGGAGCAGTACGACATGTGCATCTCGTACTGCTTTACATGTACATGTTTTACATCGTTCCTCACTGGCCTTCGATCGGTTTCGTTAGGACTTCCGGTGGGTTTTATTCTATTGAAATATATTTTAAAAAAAGTCGGTTTTCAGACTACACAATTTCTTCCCGTACCTGTCTCTTATATAAACCGGAATACTTCGATCTATGTATACTATGTTTTGAGATTCCTGCTTTATTGTTTTTTCCGTATTAATCTTATTTAATCCTTATGATGAAAAAAAAATTAGGACTATTTACATTGCTGCTGTTTTGCTGGTGTACCCTGATCCAGGCACAGAATGTATCGCTTAACCTAAAGAATGTGACGGTTAAGGAAGCGCTTGAAGCCGTAAGAAAACAGACCGGTAAGTCTTTTTTCTTTAATGTAAATGACGTCAATATGAATCAGCGTATCACGATGAATATCAAAGACGAATCTCTGGATAAAGCTCTTACCCTCATACTCGAAGGGCAACAACTGAATTATGAAATAAGAGACAATCATATTGTTCTTTCCAAACTACAGGAAAAGGCGCAAGTTGGCAAAGAGCTTGCCGTAAACGGAAAAGTTACAGATGCCGCCGGAGAGTTACTGATTGGTGTGAATGTAGCCGTAGATGGGGTAGGGGTAGGAATCACCGATATTGATGGTAATTACTATATGAAAGTACCGGTGGGGAGTACGCTTACTTTTACGTATGTTGGCTATAAACCCCTCTCTGTGAAAGTGAAGGATAAGACTACCATTAATATAAGAATGGAGGAAGATAATAACGCGTTGGACGAGGTAGTGGTAATCGGTTACGGTACACAGAAGAAGGTAAACCTGACTGGAGCCGTGGGATATACGGATGCCAAAGCGATAGAAAACCGTCCGGTGGCTACTCTGGGACAGGCTATTCAAGGTACAATCCCTAACTTGAATATATCTTTTGGTTCCGGAAAACCGGGAGAAGCCACCAATATGAATATTCGTGGTTTTGCTTCTATCAATGAAGAGTCTAAGCCGTTGATATTGATAGATGGTATCGAGGGAAGCATCGATAATCTGAACCCGCGCGATGTGGAGTCCATTTCTGTATTGAAAGATGCCTCTTCTTCGGCCATATACGGAGCCAGAGCGCCTTTTGGTGTAATATTAGTTACTACCAAGAAGGGGAAAAGCGGAAAGATGCAGATCAATTATAACGGGCGTTTCAGTTTCTCGACCGAGACAACAAATACTGACTTTATTACGACCGGATATGATGCGGCTAAATTGGTGGACGGCTTCATGCGTTCGTACAACGGAAGTTCTTATACCCGTTATACCGAAGATGATTACAAAGAACTTGAAGCCCGGCGGTATGATAAAACAGAGAACCCCGAACGTCCGTGGACAGTGGTACAAAACCGTACGGGAGAAGATACGTATATGTATTATGCCAATTTTGACTGGTATAATTACCTGATAGATTCCAGTCGGCCAACCTGGGATAATAATGTGAGTATATCCGGTGGTACTGATAAGATAAATTATCTGGTAAGCGGGAACTTCAATACGCAGACCGGTATCTATGCACAGAATCCGGATAAATATAAAACCGGTAATCTCAGGGCACGTCTCAATGCAGAGGTAAAACCGTGGCTGTCTCTTAACTTTGCCACAAGTTTCTTCTCATCTAAATATTCGGCTCCGGGATTGGGACACGGGAACAATCTGCCCAACTATACTTTCCATGCAATGCCGTTCCTGATGCCGTATAATCCGGACGGAACCCATGTATTCAGCAACCCGGTCATTTCGGAGCAACCCACTGACGGGGTACATATAATGACTGCCGATGGTAATTCTAAATCTGTGGAGGACAAGAAGCAGATAACCTATACGGTGGGTGCAACATTTAAATTGTATAAAGGGCTGTCTCTCAATACAAATTATAGCTTTAAATATAATACGGTTGATTATATGGAGCGTACGGCAAAGTCGCAATATTCTCAACATCCGGGAGTATCGGAAGATGCCGGTGGTTCATTATTTAAGAATAAGTTGCGGCAACTGAACGAAAGAACTTATTATCACAGTGTGGATGCTTATTTAAGCTATGACCAGTCTTTTGGCGGACACAATCTGCGTGCAGTAGCCGGTTTCAACTATGAACAGAGCGCTTATAAAAGAATTTACGGAACCAAACTGAACATACAGTCGAACAACCTGAACGACTTTAACCTGGGAGATATTGGTAAGGATGTCACTTTGGAAGGAGGACAGGATGAATGGGCTCTATTGGGCTATTTCGGACGTTTGGGTTATGACTGGAAAGGCAAATACCTGGCTGAGGTAAACGTTCGTTGGGATGCCTCTTCCCGTTTTCCGAAAGATCAGCGTGCCGGTATTTTCCCTTCTTTCTCGGCAGGATGGCGCATCAGTGAGGAGAAATTTTTTGAACCGGTTCGTAATGTTGTTTCTAATCTGAAAGTGAGAGGTTCGATCGGTGCATTGGGAAATCAGGCGGTTAAGGATTGTTATCTTTATCTGCAAAAATTAAGTATGGTGCAGTTTGATGGTTACCTTATCGATGGCGAGAAACTGACTTATGCAGAAGTTAGCCCTCCACCTACCGCAGGTAATCTTACATGGGAGACCATAATACACAAGAATTTGGGTATTGACTTGGGATTCTTTGATAACCGGTTGACTTACAGTGCGGATGTCTTTATTCGGGATACACGGGATATGCTCATACCGGGTAAAGTGTTGCCGGGTGTATATGGAGCAACCCAACCACGTGAAAATGCAGCGGACTTACGTACCAAGGGATTTGAAATGACTCTGGCCTGGAATGATAGTTTCACTCTTCTGGATAAGCCGTTTAGTTATAATCTGTCACTGAGTCTGGCAGACAGCCGTTCACATATCACGAAGTATGACAATCCTTTGAAAGAGTTCAGTAAATCCAGTTACTATGTAGGGATGGAAATTGGTGAGATATGGGGTTATCACGTATCAGGCCTGTTTAAAACAGATGAAGAGGCGAAAGCCTATCAGGAAGCCATAGATCATAGTTATGTTTGTAAAAATATCCTTGAAACGGCTATTGGAGAGAATAAAGGTCTGAAAGCAGGTGATATGATTTTTGAAGACCTTGACGGCAGCGGAAGGATAGATGATGGAAAGAAAACAGCAGATGACCGTGGAGATATGCGTATTATCGGTAATTCGAGACCGCGCTATACCTATAGTGGTAACCTCGGGTTTACCTGGTCCGGCATTGACTGTTCGGCCTTCTTCCAGGGAGTAGGACGTCAGAACCGTTATCCGGGAGGGAATGCAATGCTTTTCTGGGGAGGATTTGCCCGTCCTTATGCTTCATTCACTCCGGTTGACCTGCCTGATAATATCTGGTCGGAAGAGAATCCTGATGCTTATTTTCCGAGAATGCGCGGATATGCAGCACAAGGTGACCGTTCACTGGCAAAGGTGAATGACCGTTACTTACAGAATCTGGCTTATTGCCGTCTGAAAAACTTCACAATCGGTTATACGATACCACGTGCGTGGACTGCTAAAGTAGGAATGGACCGGGTGAGATTTTATTTTAGCGGAGATAATCTGTTGACATGGACGAAGCTAAAGACTGATTATGTAGATCCTGAACAGTTCTCTGCCGATGCTGATGCGCGTGTATATCCTTATGCCAAAACATTCTCGTTTGGTTTGGATGTAACCTTTTAATTAACCTCTAAAAGATAAGAAGATGAAAAAAAATAAATATATATATGCTTTTCTCCTGTTGTTCGGAGCAACAAGTTGTGCAGATATGCTGGACCGCTTTCCACTCGATGCTTTAGCGCCAGAGACCTATTATAATGATGAACAGGAACTGAGGAGTGCAACGAATAATTTTTATGGGTTGTTTCCGGGAGCTCCTTCCGGTTATGGTGAAAGTGAAGATGTAGTGTGCATATTCACTCTTCCGGAAGCGGTGGTAGGGTCGCGTACCATTCCTACTTCCGGAGGTGGATGGGATTGGGGATATCTGCGTAACATCAATTTCTACCTGGCGCATTCCCATCGTTGTCCGGATACGGCCATACGGGAAAGATATGATGGCATTGCCCGCTTTTTCAGAGCTTATTTCTATTTTGAAAAAGTAAAGCGTTTCGGGGATGTGCCCTGGCATGAGAAGGCAATGGCCTCGGATGATACCGATCTGACAAAACCACGTGATTCCAGAGTATTTGTTGTAGAAAAGATATTGGAGGATATTGATTATGCTATTGCACATATATCCGATAAGGCTGAGTTGTATAGAGTGACCAAATGGACAGCAATGGCTTTGAAGTCGAGAATTTGTCTCTTTGAAGGTACTTATCGCAAATATCATGGTATACCCGGTTATGAGGCACTTTTGGATCAATGTATCGCTGTATCGGAAGAGTTTATCACAAGTAGTCCTTATTCCATTTATAAAGGAGGTGAAAAACCATATCGCGATTTATTTTCTTCGATGAATGCCATTGCGCAGGAGGTTATTCTGGCAAGAGACTATGATTTGGGTAAAGCTGTTGTCCATGAAGCTAATTATAATACGATGGCATCTACCTACGGACGTCCCGGAATGAATAAGAAAGTGGTGAATAGCTATCTGATGACTGATGGAAGTCGTTTTACTGATAAAGCCGGATATGAAACGATGCAGTATTATGATGAAATGCAGAACCGCGATCCACGTTTGACACAGACCGTGGTAGGACCCGGATATACCCGTATTAATAGTACTACGGTAGAGTCACCCAACTTTAACTCCTCTACTACCGGCTATCAGATTATAAAATGGGTGACCGATGCCAGTGGAGACGGATACATGAAATCTTCAAACGATTATATCCTGTTCAGGGCAGCAGAAGTTTATCTCAATTTTGCTGAAGCAAAAGCCGAAAGAGGTACACTGACTCAGAATGATCTGAATATTTCGGTTAAAAAGATTCGTGACCGGGTGGGAATGCCTAATATAGATATGGCGGCAGCTAATGCCAATCCGGATCCTTATCTCAGTAATGTGGAAACAGGATATGCAAATGTAACCGGAGCGAATAAGGGAGTAATCCTTGAAATACGACGTGAACGTACGGTTGAACTTATTCTTGAAGGCTTTCGCTACTATGATGTGATGAGGTGGAAAGAAGGTAAAATCTTTGAGCAACCTTATCTGGGCATGTATTTCCCCGGATTGAACCAGGGAGAAGGGGAGAACCGCTTCGATGTATTCGACATGAATGACGGTACTCTGCTGGATAAAGACAAAGTGGATATCTGTATTTATACCGGAAAGAAACCCTCGGGAGCAGCTGTGAAAAACATTCGTAAGTTCTATAAACTGGGTGATGAGTTCCGTTTTACAGACGGATTGAAAGGAAATATTATAGTACACGATGTAAAGGATGAACCTCGTAAATGGAGGGAGGACAGGGATTATTTATATCCTATACCCACTCAGGAAAGAGTACTGAGTAATGGAAACATAACACAGAATCCGAACTGGGAAGACGGACTCAGCTTTTAAATAAAAAAGGGGGGCCGTTCAAAAAGCCCCCACATCTAAATATGAAATAATTGTTTAACACTTAATTATTTGACTTATGAAAAGTATTACTTTGATTGGAAAGCGGGTATTTGCTATTGCTACATTTGCCTGGTGTGCTACAACTGTATTTGCACAGGAACAAATCTGGAATTTCAATGCGGAAGAAGTTGCTGATTATGCCGCATTCTTTAAACAACCTTCTGCTATTGAAGGAAAATGCAACGCAGAAGCAATGGGGATTGATATTAATCGGGAAGGCTTTTCCTGGAGTGATATGAATACCTGGAAAAATACAGAGGGGAATATCTGGAGATCTTATTCTGCTACCTATGCGGAAACTATATTCGGAATTTGCGTAAATGCTGCTGCTCCTTTTAATGGAAGAACGAGTAGTTTGTCATGGACTAATTCAGAAGGAGATAACAAATGGTATCCTGTTTTGCCTGCTGTGAAAAACCTGAAAGGAAAATTTGTATTGAGAGATTGCAAGGCTTCGGTTGTACATATCTCAAACACTCAGATGGATACGGTAAAAATAGCTATGAATAATGGAGAAAATGACTGTTATTTACACATCAGACGTAATCCTTTTGTGAAACAGATTGACCTGAGTGGTTCTACCGGAAAATGCCGTCAACTTGCCGGGTATAAAAATATTCTATCGGATGAAACAGCTTTTGTTTGTACGGATTGTCGGAAGACTGAATTTTTGGATTGGCTGTTAAATCTGGAAGACAATTGCTACTCTTATTCTACACTGCCTTTACACCCTGCTACAGGTAAAGTATTGGGAAGTGGTTATAAATCTCAGTGGAACACAGCAGGTGGTTTTCCTGTAGGTGTGAAAAACGATAAAGGCGAATATGAGATAGAAGTAGATGAAGATATTGACTTGTCCGGAGAATATGATGTAATGGGGAAACTAACCACATTTACCTGGAAAAATGAAGATGGTGATATTATCACACCGACATCAGCAGATGCAAATGGATGGTTTAGCTTCGGAGATGAATGTGTGGGTAAAGTATATCGTTGTGAAATGCAGAATGCAACGTATCCCGAGCTTGCTCTGAATACAGTGTGGGTAAAGGTTGTAAAGAATTATTCTACAGGAGTGAACACGTCTCAAAGAGAATTGATAACAGTAGGACCCAACCCGGTTGATGAAGTGATTTATGTATCAGCGCCGGATGTTCAGCGCATTGATATCTATTCTACTACAGGTGCATGTGTAAGAAGTGTGAAAGGGGTACAACAGGTGAATGTAGCAGATCTTACTTCTGGTTTGTATTTTGTGAAGGTAATTACATCTGCGGATGAAACATTGGTGAAGATTATCAAGAAATAATTTTATTAAAGTAACTCTTAACGGCTGGCAGAAGGTATATATTCTTCTGCCGGTTGTTGAAAACCGCAAAGCACTATGAGAAAGTATATATTCTTTGGAACTTTTTTATGGATATGTCTGCAATTGTCAGCCCAGACTTATCCCAAGGATAATAATGTAATCAGAATCCTGACATATAACACTCATTATTGTAAGGGAGGAACTGATCCCGGTAATATTAACGATGGCAATACGCGGTTACTGGCTTCGGTGATTAAGACACTGGATGCGGATGTGGTTGCTCTACAGGAGCTTGATAGCGCAGCAAATAGCCGGGGTAAACGATATTTGTTGGAGCAGATAGCCCAGGCAACCGGGCTCGATTATACTCCGGTGTATGGAGCTGCATCCAAATGGGATGGAGGCAGTGTGGGATGTGGCAGCCTGATAAAGAAATCTTTTTCCGTGAATAAGATAAAAAAGATTGCATTGCCGGGAGATGAACCACGGATAGCAGTGAGGACCGATCTTGATAAATTTGTTTTTATAAGTACTCATGGAGATTTGAATGATAGCAAACGCATACAAGGAGCTAATATTATTAATAATGAATTGGATTATATTCGTAAACCGGTTTTCCTGGCAGGCGATTTGAATGATTGTCACCGGTGGGGAAACGGAGGAATAGCATTTCCTATTTATATGCAGAAATTTGAGATAGTAAGTGATACTGAAGGCAATACAGTCTGGAATGGAGTGCATGGAAATGAAGGAGCCGATCAGGGACTGATTGATTATGTTCTTTTCCACGATTATGGTAATTCTGAAATACAGGTACAACAAACTCATATTGTACGTACTATTGAAATAAATGGAGCTACGGTTGATCTGAAAAACGTTTCGGATCATTATCCTGTCTTTATTGATATAACACTCCCCGGTTATACGAGTATCACGAATATAGAAAAGGGAGAAGATTTTTATATATGCTTTAACTCTGCTGATGCCACTCTTTACGTAAGAGGAGAAAAAGAAGAGGTGAATCGTGTAGAAATCTATTCATTGACCGGACAAAAGGTGATAGACGTAAATGGTGAGATAATTAATTCTGTGAATCTGTCAAATCAGCCCGAAGGAGTATACATTGTCAAAGTTTCCTCTACCAGGAAATGCGTGATACGAAAAATCGTAAAAAATTAATCTTAATATATAAACCAGTTATAATATAACCTATGATCGTCATGTTACGAAAACTATTTTTTGTCGGAGCTGCTTTGCTGTTATCTGTCTGTGTGAGTGCTCAGAATTATAATAAAGAAAAAGGTGCCATACGTCTGCTGACTTACAATACTCATTATTGTAAAGGAGCTACAGATCCGGGTGAGTTGACCAAGGATAATATTGAGAAGCTTGGTAAAGTGATAAAGGCTTTGGATGCGGATGTGGTTGCTTTGCAAGAGTTAGACAGTGCTTCGATACATAGAGGCAACCGTTATCTGTTGAAAGAAATAGCAGATGCTACCGGTATGGAATATGTACCTTATTATGGCAATGCGGCTCCGTTTGACGGAGGTAGTATAGGTTGTGGAGTATTGGTAAAGAATACACTGCCCGTTAAGGGGATACAGGTCATTCATTTACCAGGTGATGAAACCCGGGCAGCGGTAGTAGTGGAATTGAAAAATTTTATATTTATAGGTACACACTCAGACCTGAATGACGAAAAGCGTAGGGAAGGAGCTCAAATAGTTTGCGATTGGATCGGGAAAAAAAGTAAACCGGTATTTCTTGCCGGTGACTTGAATGATTCTCATCGCTGGCCCAATGGCGGTGTTTCATTCCCGGTGTGGATAAAGTACTTTGATATTATTAGTGATACTACAGGAAATTCTATCCCGGGACGAACAGACTCCGGAGCTCTAATTGATTATGTC
Organism: Bacteroides mucinivorans; assembly: GCF_034654355.2. Lineage (NCBI taxonomy): Bacteria > Pseudomonadati > Bacteroidota > Bacteroidia > Bacteroidales > Bacteroidaceae > Bacteroides > Bacteroides mucinivorans. Next base: position 1,583,644 of record NZ_CP178179.1, read on the forward strand.
CTGTTGCTGAAAAACAGAAAGGCTTCAAAAGTAAAAGTTCTCCGGACGCACATTTTACGTACTGTTTCTGTGGATGGCAAGAGTGTGGATACAGCTACTGTGTCCGATCATTATCCCGTTTTTGTAGATGTGAAGTTCTAAAAATAATAGTTGTCCGATAGCAGTGTCTCTCCCCCTTACGAGTAAAAATATCTCGTAGAGACACTTGCATGATCTTAATTAATTAAAATATATGCTGATGCGAAGAATCCTCTTACTCTTTTTTACATCCATGGTAATGTATGGATGTTCAATGTCTACTGAATCTGATCAATCTGTTAGTGAATTAGCTGAACGGTTATTACCGGACAATAATTCTTCTTCCTTCGTCTTCGAGAAGCTTTCTTCGGATTCCGACTTCTTTGAATTGGAGCAGGCTGCAGATGATAGAATTATCATCAGGGGGAATAATGGTGTATCTATAGCGCGGGGATTGAATCATTATTTGAGGAATTATTGCCACAAATCGGTTTCGTGGTGTGGCAATAACTTATCAGAGTTACCTGTACCCTTGCCACCAGTTAGAGAAAAAGTGAGAGTTACGGCTTCTTTTCCCTATCGTTATTATCTGAATTACTGTACATACAGTTATTCCATGGCTTTTTGGGATTGGGAACAATGGGAGAAAGAGATAGACAGAATGGCACTTCAAGGTATCAATATGCCGCTGATGGCTGTGTATAGTCAGTATGCGGTATGGCAGAATACATTGCGGAGATTAAACTTCAGTGAAGATGATATACGTAAGTTTTTGCCGGGAGCAGGTTATGAAGCCTGGTGGTTAATGGGAAATCTTGAAGGTTTTGGTGGTCCGGTAACTCCGGAATTTATAGCACGACAGACCGATTTGCAGCAGAAGATGTTGAAGCGAATGAGGGAGTTGGGAATGAAGCCCGTGTTTCAGGGATTCTATGGTATGGTTCCGAATGCATTGAAAGAAAAATTTCCTGATGCCCGCATTAAAGATCAGGGGATATGGGGTACTTACCAACGGCCTGCATTTTTGGATCCTACCGATCCGCTTTTTGATAAACTTGCTGCTATCTATTATGAAGAGCAAAAGAATCTATTCGGTGAAGCACAGTTTTTTGGTGGAGACCCTTTTCATGAGGGAGGAACCTCTGAGGGAATTAATGTGAAACTTGCTGCGCAAAAGATATTGCAGGCTATGCGAAAAGTAAATCCGCAGGCTGTGTGGGTATTGCAGGGATGGCAACACAATCCGGTAAAAGAGTTAATGGAAGGCTTGAAGCCCGGTGAAACCATTATTCTGGATTTGATGGCTTGCGAACGCCCCCAATGGGGGGGAGTTAAAACTTCCATGTTTCACAAGCCGGAAGGACATTGGAATCATCAATGGATATGGTGTGCTCTGCCCAATTTCGGAGGAAAAACAGGATTGCATGGTAAGATGAGTAGTTATGCGTCAGGACCTGTCTTTGCCAAACACCATCCGATGGGGAAAAACATATGTGGTATTGGCACGGCTCCCGAAGGAATAGGGACCATCCCGGTTGTCTATGATATGGTGTATGATATGGCCTGGCGAACGGACAGCATTCATATTCCTCAATGGCTTGACAATTACACTTATTATCGGTATGGAACAGAGGATAACAATTGTAACAGGGCCTGGAAATTATTATCCGAAACAATCTACGAATGTCATAATGAGTTGGGAGGTCCTGTAGAGTCTTATATCTGTGCCCGTCCTTCTGATACCATTCAGCATGTATCTACCTGGGGAAATGCCGTGATGTTTTATGATCCGATGAAGGTGGTAAAAGCATGGGATCTTCTTTATCAATCGCGTAAGAGATTTAATCATTCGGATACGTATGAATACGATTTAACGGATGTCACTCGTCAGGTTTTGTCCGATTATGCCAAATATCTGCATGAGAGAATGGTGCTGGCATTTCAGAAAAAAGACAAAGAACGTTTTATGGAATATAGTGGCAAGTTCTTGAATATTATAAAGGATGAAGACCGGTTGCTATCTACGCGTAAGGAGTTTATGTTGGGTACGTGGCTGGCAGAAGCAGAAAAGGCAGGGGGGACACCGGAAGAAAAGAGACGCTTTGTTACCAATGCCAAGAGGCTGATTACGACCTGGACGGATACTGATTCGGATTTGCACGACTATGCTAACAAAGAATGGAGTGGGTTATTGATCGATTTTTACCTTCCTCGCTGGGAGGCTTATGTGACATACAAAACCAGTTTGCTATATGGAAAGAAACTGCCGTATCCGGATTATTCCAAAATGGAACAGGAATGGGTACTTACCAATTCAACTTATCTTTCGCGGGTGAATCCTGAAGGAACCATAGCCGTTGTTGAAGATTTATATAAACGTTACCATACCGAAATAGAACAAAATTATCAGAAAAATTGAAAAACAAGTATATGATGATAAAAATGAGTATATCCCGGTTGTTATTTTGCAGTAGTTTATTTCTGTCGGGAATATCTGTGTTTGCTCAGGAACTTCCTTATAAGCAACCCAACCTGCCCATAGAGGAGAGAGTGAATGATCTTTTAAGTCGTATGACTCTGGAAGAGAAGGTTGCACAGATCAGACATATCCATTCCTGGAATATATTCAATGGACAAACATTGGATACAGAGAAACTGAAAGCCTTTTCTAAAGGAATGAGTTGGGGATTTGTAGAGGGTTTTCCGCTTACAGGTACAAATTGCCGGAAAAATATGCAATTAATACAGAGGTTTATGGTAGAGAATACCCGGCTTGGTATACCTGTATTTACAGTTGCGGAGTCGTTGCATGGTTCTGTACATGAAGGCTCTGTTATCTATCCTCAGAATGTGTCCCTTGGTAGTACGTTCTCTCCGGAACTGGCCTATCGTAAAGCTGCAATGATAACGAAAGATCTGCATGCCCAGGGGATGCACCAGGTACTGGCTCCTTGCATTGACGTAGTACGCGATTTACGCTGGGGGCGTGTGGAGGAATCTTTTGGAGAGGACCCGATTCTTTGTGGTCTGTTTGGAATTGCAGAGGTAAAGGGATATATGGATAATGGCATTTCGCCAATGCTGAAACATTACGGACCACACGGTAACCCACTTAGTGGTTTGAACCTGGCTTCTGTAGAATGCGGGCTCCGTGATTTACACGAGGTATATCTTAAACCTTTTGAAATGGTGATTCAGCATACGCCTGTTCTGGCGGTAATGTCTACCTATAATTCATGGAACCGTATTCCTAATTCTGCTTCTCATTATTTATTAACTGAGGTACTTCGTAATCAGTTTGGATTTAAGGGATATGTATATTCTGATTGGGGAGCGATTGAAATGTTGAAAACATTGCATTATACAGCCCATAATTCGGAAGAAGCAGCCATGCAGGCTTTTACTGCCGGACTTGACGTAGAAGCTTCCAGTAACTGCTATCCGCTATTGGCTGATCTTATTAAAGAAGGTAAACTGGATGAAGAGATTCTGAATGAATCTGTCCGCCGGGTATTGTATGTGAAGTTTAAAATGGGGCTTTTTGAAGATCCTTATGGTGAACAATACGCTCATTGCAAAATGCATCCGCAGGAAGGAGTGCAGCTTTCAAAAGAGATAGCAGACGAATCTGTAGTATTACTGAAAAATGAAAACGGACTTTTGCCACTAAATGCCGAAAAGTTGAAATCGGTAGCAGTAATCGGACCTAATGCCGACCAGGTGCAATTCGGTGATTATACATGGAGCCGTAATAATAAAGACGGAGTGACTCCATTGGCTGGAATCAGGCAGTTGTTGGGGGACAAAGTAACGGTGCGTTATGAAAAAGGGTGTAGTCTGGTCTCTCTGGACACCAGTGGGATAAAGAAGGCGGTTGAGGTAGCCCGGCAAAGTGAGGTAGCCATTGTTTTTTGTGGTAGTGCCAGTGCCGCTTTGGCTCGTGATTATAAAAGTTCCACTTGCGGAGAGGGATTTGACTTAAATGACTTGAACCTAACCGGAGCACAGAGCCAGTTGATAAAAGAGGTTTATGAAACCGGAACACCTGTAGTGCTGGTCTTAGTAACCGGTAAACCTTTTACTATTTCCTGGGAAAAGAGACATATACCAGCCATTCTGACTCAATGGTATGCAGGAGAACAAGCCGGAAATTCGATTGCTGATATCCTTTTTGGCAAAATTTCTCCTTCGGGCAGGCTTACTTTTTCTTTCCCACAGAGTACGGGACATTTGCCTGTTTATTATGACTATCTTCCTTCTGACAAAGGTTTTTATAAAAATCCCGGAAGTTATGAAACTCCGGGGAGAGATTATGTTTTCTCCAGTCCCGATCCTTTGTGGGCCTTTGGGCATGGGCTTACTTATACATCCTTTGTATACAAGTCTATGGAAACGGATAAGGAACACTATGATCCTACTGACACGATATATGTAAAAGTAGATATAAAAAATACAGGGAAGAGGGATGGAAAGGAAGTGGTTCAATTGTATGTACGTGATAAAGTGAGTACGGTGGTCACTCCTGTTAAGCAGCTTCGTGATTTTGAAAAGGTATTGGTTGAGGCTGGAAGTACCCGGACTGTCCGGTTGAAAGTTGCCGTGAAAGATTTGTATATTGTTGATGCCGGAAACAGGAGGATAGTTGAACCCGGCGAGTTCGAACTGCAGGTAGGAACTGCTTCTGACAACATCCTTCAAAGAAAAACGGTGATAGTAGGTGATTTTGAACGTTCGGTTTCTGCTGAAGGTATGAAAGTAGCTAAAAGTAGCAAGAATATTTCTATTCATGGTGAGGTACGTGATGTACAGGCTACTCTGATTGGTGGTGTGAACATCTATGCCGGGAGTTCGGGAAAACTATTAGGACAGAGTGATGATAAAGGACAGTATCGGATTGATGCGGGAAACCATGAGATTTTGGTTTTTAGGAAAAAAGGATACCAATCTTTGGAAGTTCCTGTAGACAATTTAGGAATTATCAATGTCCGTATCAATTATGGAGAAAATTAAATGAATTGTTATTATCAATAAAACTTGGAATATATGCGAATTAAATCTTTTTATCTGATACTCTTTGTCTTGGTGACATTATTCTCCTGTGAGAACAAAAATGAAGTGAAATCTTACAATGAAGGGCTTCATATTGTACCCAAGCCTAAAATGATAGAGCAACAAACCGGTGAATTTACATTAACATCTCAAACTACTTTTGTTACTGATAATGATACTCTAAAAACGGTTGCCGGCTATTTTGCGGAAAAGATGCAGCACTCTACCGGACACCGTCCTGATATTGTGAAAGAAGCAAAAGATAACTGTATCCGGTTGACTCTGGATCCTGCTTTAAGTATGAAGGACGAGGGATATAAGCTCATTGTTACTCCCCGTGAAATCTCTGTTCAGGCAAAGTCTGCGCACGGTATCTTCTATGGTATGCAGACTGTAATGCAACTTCTGCCTGCAGAGATTGAAAGTGAAGAACCGGTGAAAGATGTTGCATGGACACTTCCTTGTGTTGTAATAGAAGATGAACCGGCTTATCCTTATCGGGGAATGATGCTTGATGTTAGCCGGCACTTTCATGATGTGGATTTTGTGAAAAAGCAATTGGACGTGATGGCAATGTTTAAGATAAATCGTTTCCATTGGCACCTTACGAATGATCATTTGTGGACGATTGAAATAAAGAAATATCCAAAACTTACTGAAATAGGTTCTGTCCGTCACAATGCCGATGGTACCATTCATCAAGGTTACTATACACAGGAACAAATAAAAGAGGTAGTGGCTTATGCTGCCGAGCGGTTTATTACTGTTATCCCGGAAGTAGAGTTGCCGGGGCATGCCTTGGCTGCTTTGACTGCTTATCCGGAGTTGTCCTGTACCGGAGGTCCTTTTCAGCTTAGAAACAAATGGGGAGTAGAGGAAAATGTGTATTGTGCGGGTAATGAACAGACCTTTAAATTTCTTGAAGATGTATTGGAAGAGGTCATTCCTTTGTTTCCGGGGAAATACTTCCATATCGGAGGAGATGAATGCCCGAAAGTGAAATGGAATGCTTGTCCGAAATGTCAGAAACGCATACGGGATGAGAAGTTGAAAGATGCACATGGACTACAAAGTTATTTTGTACATCGTATTGAGAAAGTACTTCTTGAACACGGAAAGAGTATGATAGGCTGGGATGAGATTCTTGAAGGAGGTTTGGCTCCTACGGCCACGGTGATGTCATGGCGTGGAGAAGAGGGAGGAATAGAAGCCGCCTCCATGGGACATGATGTCATTATGACTCCTGCCAAATGGTTGTATATTGATTTTGGACAGGGTAATATTGAGGTAGAACCTATTGCGATTAATTTTACAACACTATTGAGCAAGACATATAACTATAATCCTACTTCAGAGAAAATACCGGCAGATTTGCGTTCTCATGTTCTGGGCGCCCAGGGTAATATGTGGACGGAATATGCAACTACTCTGGATTATACCGAATACCTGCTTTATCCCAGAATACTGGCAGTAGCCGAACTGACCTGGACTCCTTTGGAGAAGAAGGATTATGCCTCTTTTGAACGCAGGTTAAATAATCAGTTGGTACGTCTGGATGAACATCATATCAATTATCATATTCCACTGCCGGAAGGTCCGATGGCAGATCGTGTTGCTATTGTCGGAACAGATACACTGAGCTTTTCGAACAGTCGTAATCTGCCAATGGTCTATACACTGGATGGAAGTGAACCAACGATACACTCGACAGTTTACAATGACCCTATTATTGTCAGTGATAATCAGGTGATACGTATTGCTACTCTTTTGCCTTCGGGTAAGATGAGCAGAACCCGGGTGATTGAAGTAGTGAAAGAAGATTTACTTCCGGCATACAAAGATGATACGAAAACCGGCATACAGTTGGCACATGCCGATGGAGATTTTTATTATGTAAAGGATACAGAAAATGCTGTATGGAAAGAGTCTAAGACAGTGACGGATTTCGAATTAAAGCCGGTTTTGGAAGATAAAGGGGCATTTTGTTATTCAGGATATTTTGAGGTTCCCTGTGATGGAGTCTATTATCTGTCAACCGAAATGGATGAACTTCAGGTAGACGGGAAAGTTGTATTGAGCAATGATGGCAAGCTGATACGTCATTCTCATAGCCGTACTTCCCTTGCTTTGCAGCAAGGAAAACATGCATTCCGTCTGTTGTTTATTAATAATAATATCGGAGGGTATCCCCGTGTGTGGAATAATAAAGGTTTTATTATAGGACAAAAAGGTGAAGAGTTGAAATTACCGGTTTCATTTACACATTGAGTGTGAGTTGTTTTTAGGATAATAAAAGAGAGCTACTTTTTTCAATCGGGATAAAAGTAGCTCTTTCTTTATAAATCTTTATTTAGAGGCATCCTTTTTCTGAGAATAATTTTATTCCTTTGCAGAAAATTTTATTCAAAAAGACTATGAGAAGTTTTGCCTCTGATAATAATTCCGGTGTGCATCCTGCTGTAATGGAAGCACTGATGCAGGCTAACCGGAATCATGCACTGGGTTATGGTGATGATCCATGGACAGAAGAAGCGGTCCGGAAAATTAAAGAAACCTTTACTGCCGATTGTGAACCTCTGTTTGTATTCAATGGTACGGGAAGTAATGTGGTTGCTTTGCAACTGATGACAAAGCCTTACCATTCAATTCTTTGTGCTGAAACAGCCCATATATATGTAGATGAATGTGGTGCTCCGGTAAAGATGACCGGTTGTCAGATTCGCCCGGTAGCTACACCGGATGGCAAACTTAGCCCTGAACTTATTCTTCCTTATCTTCACGGTTTTGGCGATCAGCACCACTCACAGCCAGGTGCCGTTTATCTCTCTCAGTGTACCGAACTGGGTACTGTTTACACACCTGAAGAATTAAAAGCTATTACCTCACTGGCACATCAGTATGGAATGCGCGTTCATATGGATGGTGCACGTATTGCAAATGCTTGTGCTGCCCTCAATCTCTCTCTGAAAGCATTGACGGTAGATTGTGGCATTGATGTTCTTAGTTTCGGTGGAACCAAAAACGGTTTGATGATGGGAGAGTGCGTTGTTATCTTTGATGATACATTAAAAGCGGAAGCAAGATTTGTACGGAAACAGTCGGCACAATTAGCTTCAAAAATGCGTTATCTCTCTTGTCAGTTTACCGCTTATCTGACGAATGAACTTTGGCTGAAGAATGCTTCTCATGCCAATGCCATGGCTCGTAAACTTTATGAAGCTTTGAAAGATTTTCCAGGCGTTTGTTTTACTCAAAAGATGCAGAGCAATCAATTGTTTTTGACGATGCCTCGTCCGGTAATAGACAGGATGCTTCAATCCTATTTCCTCTATTTCTGGAATGAAGGGAATAATGAAATTCGCCTTGTCACCTCATTTGATACAACAGAAGAGGATATTGACCAATTTATTCATCTGCTAAATATCTGATAATAACTTGTTTTTGAGCGGGGAGAGAATAAAACAGGTTCGTCTGACAAATAGCCGGTTTGTTAATATTGTTAATGTGTTTTTTTAACCCTTTGGGCTTGCTTTGCATAAGTGTACACTTTAGCATGGTAAGAATGTACAATATAGTATGGCAAAAGTGTACAATTAACACTCGGATAAGTGTACACTCTTGTCTGTCTTTAAACAGGAGGTTTATATTCGTTATAAATCAATAGATTACATCAGAATAAACGTTTATATTCTCTCTCACATTTCTGCTTGAGAAAATCCGGTAGTCGCTTTTTTGATAACTACATATTGGTCGGATGAACCATAAAACAAAGGTTCGGGCCTTCACAGGTACGAACCTTTTTCATGATAACCTAATAAACTAACCTTTTGTACCTTTGTTTATATTCCTGTTGCTGTACGTAGGGGAACAAATCTATAGCCTTTTTTCTTGAGAGCTTTTATCATTGTTTCTAAGTAATTATTGTAGAATTTGTCTGTCCGCAAGTCGGATGTTCCAAGGTGTATTAGCAGTAAATGTCCATTTAGACCTTCTTCTTTTTCTAACTGCATGATTCTTTTATAAATCATTTTGCTGCTTTTGTAATTTTTCATGTCCGGGGTAGTATAATCTGCATTGCTGCCACTTCCCGGAGTGAAATTGATAAGTTGTATACCCATGGCTTTTGCCCATGCTGCTATCTTTTTGTTATAGTATTCATAGGGAGGAATGTAGAGTGGGGCGTCTTTGTACATAATTCCTGCTTCACTGAGTGTTTCATAACTTTTCAGCATATCTTTTTCAAACTCCTCACGTGTGACGAGGAGTGAATCCCGATTCTCCCAGGGGCTATATAGTAAATGTCCATAACTATGACTGCCGATGTAATGTCCTTCTGCTTTTAGTTTTTGTACTACTTGCGGGTAAAGTTCGAAAAACTCACCGGTGAAAAAGAAAGCTCCTTGTATTTTCTGTTTATTCAATATACGAATGATGGCATCAGCTCCATCTGCTTTATTGGCTGCTGTAAAAATAAGTGTGAGTTGCTTTTGAGAAGGGTCAGTACGTATAATACCTCCTTCGCTATAGATGTTTTTATCATTGTCGGATTGGGCTTGTCTCATTCCTTCTTTTTGAAGGGCAGACAGATAATAGGTCAGGCAGGCAGTTCCATCCATTGTCGGTTCGTTGGTAGAATAGTCGTGTGTGCTGTCATGATATACCATTGTGCCTGGTTGGAAGCGTTGATAAGCTTCTCCGGTGGAAATGTTTACTCCTCTCAAACTGTTGAATATGTTGGTATAAACAGGACCGTCAACAAGTCCGCCAGTAGCGTTTCCTGTGTTGTTGGTAAAGTAAGAAGAGTGAGGCTCTGAAGGATAATCCCCATATAAAGGGAGTTCTACAATCATGCTGCTTCCCCAGGGATTACAGCCAAATAGCCAGTCGCGCAGAGAGGCTTCCATCTCCTCGTATGTAGAATCTCCGGTAACTTCTCTATACAATCTGCATTGAGTTAACATGGCTGTAGTAAGATTATTGGAACACCAGATAGCAGGGATACCGTATAGGAATGGATTTTGCCGGGCTTTTTCATAAGTACGTTGAAGTCCGGTACGCATATTACGGATGAATTCTTCATTCAATCGTGTGTTGTTTTCAGTTTTTGCCAGCCAGTAATGCCCCATGTTCATAAATGGATACCATTGATAATGTCTGGCGCTGTCTGCTCCCATCCAGGGAGTCACCGGTTCACGTCGTCCATATTCTATAGCTTGTTGCAGGTATCTATTGTTTTGGGTTGATTTATATAATTCAATAGCTGCCAACTCCATGTCGTCTGTCCAGTTATCTTCTTCGTAGATATAGGGCGAACGGACAGAGGCAGTCTGGCAGACTCCTGGCTTTTTGATGCCTTCTTCATAGGCGGCATCGGCTTTCTTTTCAATCTCCTGAGCAAATTCCGGATAAAAGTCTTTTAAAATTCGGGCACCTAATGCAAAGCAAGAAGCAAATTTTCCGGCAGTGCTGGCTATGCCTGTTGTTGCATTCATAAATTCACCGCGCACCTGTTTTTCACCACTACAGAAATAAACCGGTCTTCCTTTTCCGGGGCCATATCCATAGTCCACCTTGTCATGATTGGGCAATCGCATACTGGCATGGTCACGATCATCGGCAATTTGGTTGTACATTTCTCCGGTAGTCGGATTCATTCTGTTTAGCCAGTCGAGTCCCCATTTTATCTCGTCTACAATATCAGGAATTCCATTAGCTCCTCGGTGTCCGTTCGCATCGTAATAATCACTAAATGCTTCCGGATTTTGTTGATAAGCAAACATCATTTGATAAATGGCATTGGCTGAAGTAGTAGTATATTGAAGATAATCGGCTGCATCATGCCAACCTCCGTGTACATCAATTTTTGTTCCGTCTTTAGTTGGATGGCAGATGATATATCCGTCATCCATATGGCAACTGTCTTTTAGGTATGGATTATAACCACAACGTTGCTGGCGCATATAGTTAAGTAAAAAATCGGCTGTTCCATTGTATACCTGATTATTTATCGGGAAATAAGGAGACCGGGTATTACCGGCTTTTAGATAATAGGTACCGGGATGATTAAAATCACTGAAATCTAGTCGAAATGTACTTTTCATACTCCCAAGTGCACCTGTTGGCTGGATGGATGTAAATGTAGATACAGTTTTTCCAGTGAAGAGATCGATAAGTGAACACTCTTTTACACTGCTATCTTCTTCACTTAGGAGTACTGCTACTTTTTTTGATTCAGGCAGATAGCCAAGCTGGTTGATCCGAATCCATTCGTCTGCCCGTACGGTAATGGCGCAGAGAGTGAATACAACAATAGATATCCAATGTTTTCGCTGCATATTGGGGGAATATTTGCTTAAGGTTAAAGATGCGTTAAGTTGTATGATACAAATAAAGTATATTAATTTAATTTTAGAGACAAATTCTTTAATTTATTAATAACTGTTTAGTGTCGTTGGCTTATTTTTAGAATTAAGTACGCGTTGGATTTTGAGGTAATTTATGAACATAAATAGGATAAAAGTGTAAATTGAGATATACTAAAAAACAATTATTATTGTAATAATAAGGAGGTTGGTACTTCGTTTAATTGTTGGTTTAAAGGATGTAAATTTTAAGATGTCCACAAAAGAAGAGATTAAATATTAGCGTTTTTTCTAAACTTATTTATATATTTACCCTTTTAAATATCAAGGTACAAACTTATGGCAAACAATCTACTATTAGTCCCTGGCAATGGACTTATAAACAGTTATTTATGGCTTTTCGTTTTATTGGTTATATTATTTATGATCATATTTTATTTATTGTACCGACTTCATCATTTGAAGAAAATTGTTACAAGAAACAGGGATTATCGTCATTTTCTGTCTGATATATTAGATAACCTTCCTTTTCCTATCATGGTAAAAGATATCCAGAATGAGTTTTGTTATGCTTATTGGAATAAAGAATCGGAGGTACAATCGGGGATAAAACGTGAGAAAGCGATAGGGCACAATGATTATGATATTTATGGGGAGGAGAGAGGGCGACATTATCGGAGCATTGATGAAGAGTTAGTCAGAATAGGAAAACCTTATCGGTCTGAAGAGCGGTATTCAACTACAGATGGTGTAATACATGACACAATTGTAATGAAATCGATTCTTTCCTGGGAAACATTAGGTAAATGGTTGTTAGTAGCTCGTTGGGACGTCAGTCAGTTGAAAAAATATGAAAGGGAGATTACTGCAGCTAAAGAAGAGTTAGAAGAAGCGATTAAAAAGCAGAGCCTTGCACTAAAGAGTATTGATTTTGGACTGATCTATATTGATAAAACTTATAGAGTGCAGTGGGAGGAGACAACGCATATTAAGAGTTTGGTATCGGGTAGACATTATACTCCGGGATTAATTTGTTATCAAACCAGTGCCCTGAGAGATAAGCCTTGTGAACATTGTGCATTTAAGGAGGCCATAGAACAGGGGATAATTGTTCGTCATACCATTCGCATCGATAAGGTTGATTTTGAAGTGACGGCTACTCCTGTATATGCTACGGGGGGAAAAGAGGTGATAGGCGGACTATTGCGTTTTGAAGATATTACAGAAAAGCTGAAGATAGAACAAGACTTGCGGGAGGCGAAAGATAAAGCAGAGGAATCTAATAGGTTAAAATCCGCTTTTCTGGCTAATATGAGTCATGAAATACGTACTCCTCTTAATGCGATTGTGGGGTTCTCTGATATGATTTGCCAGGTAGATGATCTGGTAGAGAAACAGGAGTATATGAAGATTATTATTGCAAACAACGAACTGTTACTGCAACTTATTGATGATATTCTGGATCTATCGAAAATTGAAGCAGGTACAATGGATTTTTCCTATTCCGTTACTGACGTCAATGAACTAATGGGTAATATATGCCATCAGATGGAGCAGAAAGATCACTCTCCGGAAGTGCAGATCTCTTTTATAGAGAAAGCACCTGCTTGTGTGATTAATACAGACAGGGTACGTTTGTCTCAGGTGATGATTAACTTAATGAGTAATGCTATGAAGTTCACTGAACGGGGTAGCATCTCTATCGGATACCGTATAAGTGAAGCAAAGGATGAAATATATTTCTTTTGTAAGGATACCGGTATGGGTATTGCTGCGGATAAACTGGAGCAGGTTTTTGAACGTTTTGTGAAACTAAATGCTTTTGTAAAGGGAACCGGACTGGGACTGGCAATTTGTCGGGTCATTGTAGAACGTTTAGGAGGGGCTATTGGCGTTGATTCTAAAGAAGGAGAGGGAGCCTGTTTCTGGTTTCGTATTCCGGTTATTTTTGTTTCATAAAGAGTAGAGTCTGAAGATTTATTAAAAAATGAATCCAAATGCTGTGTTGGCGTGTTATTTGTAAACGTTTAAAGTAGTAGAACGTTTAAATATATAAAAGCATGGCTTATATAGATTATTATAAAATTCTTGGAGTAGACAAAAGTGCTTCTCAAAGTGATATTAAGAAGGCTTTTCGTAAGTTAGCCCGCCAGTATCATCCGGATTTGAACCCAAACAATCCAGGTGCAAAGGATAAGTTTCAGGAGATCAATGAGGCAAATGAGGTGTTGAGTGACCCGGAGAAGCGTAAGAAATACGATGAATACGGTGAACACTGGAAGCATGCTGATGAATTTGAAGCTCAGAAACGTGCTCGGCAACAGGCTGGTGGCAGTGGTGGATTCTCCGGCTTTGGAGGAGGTGATGATAATGCGTATTGGTATTCATCGGATGGTCAGGGATTTTCCGGAACAGGAGGTGAAGGGTTCTCTGATTTCTTTGAGTCCATGTTTGGCGGGCGTGGTAGAGGGGGCCGTAGTAGTGCGGGATTCCGTGGGCAAGATTTTAACGCAGAACTTCATCTCTCTCTTCGTGACGCTGCAGAGACTCATAAACAAGTATTGACGGTGAATGGTAAGAATGTACGTATCACTATTCCTGCTGGTGTAGCCAATGGACAGGTTATCAAACTGAAAGGATATGGTGGTGAAGGCGTTAATGGTGGGCCTGCCGGAGATTTGTATATCACGTTTGTGATTCCTGAAGATTCTGTGTTCAAACGTTTAGGCGATGATCTTTATATCGATGTTCCGCTGAATCTTTATACGGCTGTATTGGGAGGTGAACAGGAGGTTGATACACTGAACAGTAAAGTGAAACTAAAGGTGAAACCTGAAACACAGAACGGTACGAAGGTACGGTTGAAGGGGAAAGGTTTTCCTGTTTATAAAAAGGAAGGACAATTTGGCGATTTGATAGTGACCTATAATGTCAAAGTGCCTACCAATCTGACAGATAGGCAGAAAGAATTGTTCCGGGAATTACAGAGTATGAACTAAAAAAAATCAGCACTATGCAGACCGAATTAATTATAGTCAGTGAATACTGTCACAAATGCCATATTGAGCCCTCCTTTATAGAGTTATTGCAGGAGGGAGGATTGATTGAGGTATATATCGAAGGTGGTGAACACTATCTGCTTGCATCACAGCTTCCGGAAGTGGAACGTTACAGTCGTATGTATTATGACCTGTCTATCAATATGGAAGGTATTGATGCCATTCATCATCTATTGGAAAGGATGGAGAGTATGCGTAAAGAAATCAATTCGCTTCAAAGCCAGCTTTTGGTATATAGAAGGCATGGCCTGGAAGAAGTAGAATGGTAATGAAAATTGGCGATTAGTTCAATATGGACTAAATTTCTGCCGGTTATATAAAAACAAAAGCTCCGTCTTATTTGAACGGAGCTTTTGTTTTTATATAACCGGAACTCATATTTATGGGTGTGTAAACTGAACGTTTTCAAGCATATCGTCTAAATCCTGTTGGGCAGCTTCATCATTAATCATCATAACGAACGCATATATTGTTTTCTTTTCAGGAGAGAAATAATAAAGAACAGTTTGCAGTATTTCATAACCTTCTTCGTCGGGTGCACCGAAATGCTGCATATTGTCAGTTTTTATGAAATTCAAACCATTGATTGTAAGTGTACTACGCTTATAATTTTCTGATGGCTCATTTTGGGCATTTCGTGGAATACTGAGAGATAATTTTTTATTGTATTCGTATATTTCGTCTGTATCGTATTGTGAAACAGTGATTATAAGGTGATTGGCAGCATTGGTCCAACGTTGTTGAAGTAATATTGTTTTATCGCCCTGGCGGGTAGTTTCTGCCGTCTGCCAGTTGGAAGGATAACGGAGCTGTATGCCTGCCTTTTCACTGCTGAAGTTTAACCACGTATCTGAAGCGGTAAAAGGAGTGTAAGGTGGTAGTTGATCTTTGGTGGTGATAGGTTTGCTTATGGGTTGTTCTTTCTGATTTTCATACTCCTCCGATTCATTGGGTTCACCGGCAAGATAGGCTTGTACGAGTCCGCTATCCCATTCGTGACGCATATCCTGATAGTCGGAGGGAACATTTTTACTGAGGGCCAGAAGTCCTATAAGGTATATCAATAAGATTCCGGCTTCTCCTCCCATCGTATAGCCTTTTTGTAACTCTGGTTTCTTTTCATTGAGTGCCATTACATAGACGAAACCTAAAATGAATCCACTGATTAATCCTCCTATATGGGCGGCATTATCTATACCTTCTTTTAATCCATATATCAGATTGTAACCAACGAAAATCAATATACTTGAAAGTAATGCATTACGTTGTGCTTTCTCTATATGATGGAAACAAAGAAATGCCAGAAATATTCCATATAGACCGAATATCGCTCCGGAGGCTCCGGCACTTATTGTTTCGGCATGCCAGAAGAGGCTGGACACTGCGGAGCAAAGTCCTGTTAATAAGTAAGCGGCAAACATACGTCGTGTTCCGAGTATCGGTTCGAGCAGTACACCGATGTAAACCAACGCATACATATTCATCAGAATATGAACGATGCCTATATGTATAAAATTGCAAGTAAGTGTACGCCACCAGCTGCCGGTTAGTGTAAGTGGTCCGAAATCGGCTCCCCATTGTAGTAGTTCAAGAGTTTTAGGTTCAAACAGGTTGACACCGGAGAGAGTCATAAGAATAAAAACAAGCACATTAATACCCAGTAGAATGGGAGTAGCTATAAAACCTTTGTGTGGGAGAAACATTGAATTTCGTTCTTTCTTTTCTTCGTTGACGTCGTCGGATTGAATCAGTTGTTCTTCTTGTTGGTCAAAATTCATTGCTATGTGATGTGTGGAGTTAATTATTATTACGCAAAAATACGGAATAAACCTGAAAAGTAAAGATTATGGAAGTGATATATTTATTACTTTTATGGTAGGGCAGGTTGGGTATAAAAAGGAGGGTGTGTCAATAAAGTAAAATTAACCATCATTAAAACGCAGATTAACGCTAATTTACGCAAAGATTAAATTAAATCCGCGGTCATTTGTGTTAATCTGCGTTTCTAAAGTTACATATTGATAGCTTTCTCAGACTTTTGACACACCTTCCTTATTCTTAATTTGATTGCTGTTTATTTTCTGTAGTAAGCCAAATCGTCTTTATCGAATTTACGAATAAAGTTAATATGCTTTTCTACTTCACTTTCAGCATAACGTACATATACTTGTGCAGATGTTCCGAAAAGTTCGGCATTCTTTGAAGCATCCTGTACGAGCAAGTGTCCCATAATGATGTGAGCAGCCATTTCTACCAGACGACGTGCACAGAAGTCGAGCAACTCCTGATCTTTAGCCTCTGTAATCTGAGCAACACAAGCGGCATATTTACTTGCCATTGTTTTCAGGCGGTTGTGCAAACCTTCCATTTCGGGAGCTACCGGCATGTTCTCGTACTCTTTGATACGATTGAGGTAGGCACCTGTAGTAACGTAACGGATAGCGGCTACTACCTGCAATTGAGTAGTTCCTTCATAGATAGAAGTGATACGTGCATCACGATAAATACGTTCGCAGGCATAATCTTTCATAAAGCCCGATCCCCCATGTATCTGGATACAGTCATAAGCATTCTGATTAGCAAATTCACTACCCATACCTTTGCCCAGTGGTGTGAAGGCGTCTGCCAGTTTAGCAAAAGTCTTTTGCTCAGCACGTTCTTCCGGAGTCAGTTTACGTTCTTTGGCTATATCGTCCAATGCCTTGTAAACGTCAACGAAGCGGGCAGTCTCGTATAATAGTGTACGTGAAGCGTCCAGTTTGGCTTTCATCAATGAAAGGATTTCGGCTACGGCAGGGAATTCGATAATTGCTTTACCAAATTGTTTGCGGTCCTGTGCATAAGCCAGCGCTTCATTGTAAGCAGCTTGTGAGATTCCTACAGACTGAGCAGCGATACCCAAACGTGCACCGTTCATCAGTGCCATTACATATTTGATAAGACCTAATTTGCGGTCACCACAAAGTTCAGCCTTAGCATTTTTGTATACAAGTTCGCAGGTAGGAGATCCTTTGATACCCATCTTGTTTTCAATACGACGAACATTCACTCCACCATTACGTTTGTCATAGATGAACATGGATAAACCACGACCATCATGTGTTCCCTCTTCCGAGCGAGCCAATACGAGGTGGATATCGGAATCACCATTAGTGATAAAACGTTTTACACCGTTCAGATACCAGCATTGGTCTTTTTCGCTGTAGGTTGCTTTTAACATTACAGCCTGCAGGTCGGAACCGGCATCCGGTTCAGTCAGGTCCATAGACATGGTTTCACCTTCGCAGACACGGGTGATATAACGTTTCTTCTGATCTTCGTTTGCAAATTCATAGATCGTTTCAGCACAATCCTGCAATCCCCAAAGGTTCTCGAAACCGGCATCACTGCGGCTTACGATATCGGCAGCCATGATGTACGGAGTAATCGGGAAATTCAGTCCACCGAAACGGCGTGGCATAGCCATACCCATCAATCCCGCTTTACGGCAGGCTTCCAGATTGGCTGCTGTACCACTGGCATACGTTACACGGTTATTGGCACATACCGGGCCTTCGTGATCAACGTTTTCGGCATTGGGAGCAATGACGTCGCCACAGATTTCACCTACAATTTCCAGCACTTTGTCATAGCTGTCCATTGCATCTTCAAAATCTATCGGAGCATAGTCGAAATTATCTTTATCAGCGTAATTACGCTCTTTTAGCTCAACAATTCTCTTCATCAGCGGATGGCTGAGATGATGTTTTAATTCGGGAGTATCTAAATAAAAATTGGCCATTTTAATAATAATTTATAATAAGTAATTAGTAGTAAGTATTTAGTAGTTTAAATCGATGCAGCTACCAGTATTGCTATGCCGAAAAGATTCTGGCTACTAACTACCAGATTCTAAATTCCAATTTATGAAGGTAAATGAAAATTAATCGGTAATGTATAGCTGATGCGTTTTGCTTCTCCATCTATCTTGCCGGGAGTCCATGTATGAGTACGGCCGATAGCTTCGACAATGCGCATTGCTTCTTTGTCAAGCAAAGGATCGACACCCGAAATTAATCGGGGAGCCGTCATATGCCCCTTTTCGTCAATCACAATCCGGAGAATAACTCTTCCCTCTGTTTTGGCTCTGACAGCATCAAGCGGGTACGCTAAGTTATCCTTTAACAGTTTGGCCAGTGCATCTATACCTCCGGGAAATTCCGGTGCTACAAAGTAAGGCTCAAACGGTAATTCACTGCCGTCGGCAGCCAGAAGCTTTCCATCTGTACATTTGTCGTTCAGATATGATTCTTCTCTGCGTAGCTTCCCATCCGGATAGTATCCTACCAATTTTCCTTCCATCTTTCCATCTTTGTAAGTAATAATCAGTTTTGTATTTCCTTCCGGATAATAAGCTATGCTTTGACCTTCCAGACGATTCTCCTTATAGATGTTTACCAGACTGTCTTTGCCATTGGCATACAAAAAAGTGCAGACTCCGTTTCTCACTCTGTTTTTCAGCTCTTTTGTGTAAGCAGAATAGTGACCTATTCCTTTAAGCCTGCCATCAAGTGTGTAGAATTCTACTTTTGTTTGCTTCTTTTTAGCTTTGGAGATCACTGCATATTCTACAGCTTTCTCCTTATCGGTAGTCCATTGGAAGTATTTATCCACATAAACTGTTTTTTGGGCTGAAAGCGTACTGCTACCTGTAAATAGTAGTACTGCTATGATAGTCAGAAATACACCTTTCATATTACCCCTGTTTTTGGTTATTTGGAATTTTGTTTATAATACTTTATCATCTTCGGCACAACCTCTTCGATAGAACCGTTGATTACATAATCGGCAATCGTATTGATCGGAGCTTCCGGATCGTTATTGATAGAGATAATAATACCGCTTTCCTGCATACCGGCAATGTGTTGGATTTGTCCGGAGATACCGCAAGCGATGTAAAGTTTTGGACGGACTGTCACACCGGTCTGACCAATTTGACGGTCGTGATCGATAAAACCTGCGTCTACTGCAGCACGGCTGGCACCTACCTCAGCATTCAATACTTTTGCAAGATCGAACAATAAGTTGAAGTTCTCTTTAGAACCTACTCCATAGCCACCGGCGATGATGATGGGCGAACCTTTCAGATTGTTTTTAGCTTTTTCTACGTGACGTTCAATCACTTTTACTACATAATCCGTATCGGCAACGTATTTTTTTACGTCATGACGGATTACTTCTCCTTTGTAATCAGCAGAAAGAATTGCTTTTTTCATCACACCTTCGCGAACGGTAGCCATTTGCGGACGGTGTTCCGGATTCACAATTGTAGCTACAATGTTACCACCAAAAGCCGGACGAATCTGATACAACAGGTTTTTGTAAGTCTTTCCTTCTTTCTTATCCTCATGGTCACCGATTTCAAGTGAAGTACAATCAGCAGTAAGTCCGCTGGTCAGTGCAGAAGATACACGCGGACCAAGGTCGCGACCGATAACGGTAGCACCCATCAGGCAGATTTGCGGCTGCTCTTCTTTAAACAGATTTACCAGGATAGAGGTATGTGGGAGGGAAGTATAAGGGTAAAGTCCTTTACCATCAAATATGTGGAGTTTATCTACTCCGTATGGCAGGATTTGTTTTTCAATATCTTTGAGACCGGTTCCGGCAACTACAGCTTCGAGTGCGCAATTCAATTCGTTAGCTAACGAGCGGCCTTTGGTCAGAAGTTCGAGGCTTACGTCTGCGACGATACCTTCTTCTATTTCGCAATATACAAATAAGTTATTCATATCTTTTAAGTAGTTAGTAGTTAGAATATAGTAGTAAGCATAGGAATGCTATTACTGTATTCATACTCCTTAGCCAATGGTATGGTTAGCTAACAGTTCAACAATCAGATTCTCTACATCATGGTCACTGCCACTGATGGTTTTACTCTCTTTTGCCTGGAACACAATGTTCTGGATGGACTTTACTTTTGTAGGTGAACCGCTAAGACCGCACTGTGCAAGATCTCCGTTCACATCGGCTACACTCCATTCAGCTAAATTCAGGTAGTCACGGTTGTCATACAGGTCGGTGTAATCCAGATTACCCTGTTGCTTTTCAGTAACAGTTTTAGCGTGTTTGTACTTCTGTACGAGTTTCGCATTGCGTGGACGGCAGGGAGCTGCACTTCCGTTTACAGTGATCACAATGGGTAACGGACCTTCTACAGTTTCGATACCTCCGTCAATATGACGTTTCACAGTAATGTGTCCGTCAGCTACTTTCAGGATTTCTTCGGCATATGTGATCTGGGTCAGACCTAACTTCTCTGCTACTTGTGGTCCTACTTGTGCAGTATCCCCGTCGATGGCCTGGCGACCGCCGATGATGATGTCACACTTACCTATTTTCTTGATGGCTGTAGCCAAAGCGTACGATGTAGCCAATGTATCGGCACCGGCAAAAGCACGGTCAGTCAACAAATAACCGTTATCGGCACCACGGAAAAGTCCTTCACGAATAATATCGGCTGCACGGCCCGGTCCCATGGTAAGGATGGTAACGGTTGAGCCTGGATGGGCATCTTTCAATCGGAGAGCTTGCTCAAGAGCATTCAGATCTTCGGGGTTGAAGATGGCAGGGAGTGCCGCACGGTTAATAGTTCCGTCGGCTTTCATGGCATCTTTCCCAACGTTACGTGTGTCGGGAACTTGTTTTGCCAATACAACAATTTTCAAACTCATGCTATTAATTTTAGTATTAGTATTTCTACAAGTTAGTAGCCAGTAGTCAGTAGTAAGAATCTTGCTATCAAACTATCCGGTTAACTATCAGCGTGCAAATTTACGGAAACAGTTGGTTCTGACAAGAAAACCATTAAGAAAATGCACAGGTTTAAAGTTTTTGAGCAAAAGATCAGGAGGGAGGATGTAGATTTCCGCTCTTCATTCTTTGTTAAGATTAAGATAGCGAATCCAATATGTTGGGTTCCGCATAAACCACATATCCGGGATATTCCATAGCTTCATCCAACAACAATAAAATAATATTGGCATGTTCTGTCACCCAAATGGCAACAGGATAACCATCTTTCTTTTGTTCAGAGAACAATTTGTCATACAGTTGCCACATCTTATCAGTTTTATCCTCATACGTTGGAGCTGAATAGAGCTTGCAGAAATAATCATAAAGAACATGGTAACTTTGAGTAATGTCGTTATGAAAAAGCCTTACTTCAGCAAATGGGACAGTACCGCTAAGGCCGTATGTGGTCATCAAATCGGGACTGCTATTCAGTACATCTGCATAAGAATACCAGGCTTGAGAATCTTTAGTGATGTCACTCCAATTATAAACCAGAAAATCTTTGTTATCGGTGATGGAGATATCGAGCTGATGACGGAAAATTGTCTTATTGTCTTTCCATGCAGTCAGGTAAGTTTTATATTCACTGGGATACTTGAAGCAGTGCCCCCACTTCAAAGTCAGATGACTATTCATCCAATCTTCTCCTTCTTCGTGTTCAAACACTCGAAAACTACCATTCAGACCATCTACCGTCCAAACGATTGAATCGCATATAGCAGAAAGTTCACTGGAATTGATTGACTGCGAATTTTTATTATAGAGATAAAAGTTCATCATATCAAAAATGTTTCCTTTCTGTTGCTCGACGGCAAGAAGAGGCATTGGATATTCTGTCACTTTCACCTTTATTGTAGCCGTTTGTCTCGTTTCATGGTCGATGACTACTATGTCAGTTTCGCCTTTCTGTTTGCCTTTAATTTCTATTTTAGCTTTATAACTGCCAAATTCCCAAGTATAAAGGACGTCAATCAGGTCTGAATTTTTAACATCTAACGTAGTGTTTTCATGGGCAGTCAGGTCTACGATAACACTGCGTCCCTGCATCACTTCGCAGGAACTCTTAGAGAGTTCCAAATGATACTCAGGATTATTATCATCACTATTTTTGCTACAACTTGTACTAAAAACAACAAATAGGGATAGTAGTAGACTACCTAATGACAGGTTTAGTTTGTTTTTTGTTCTCATGATTATATGCTCGTATATATAACGGTACAAAGTTAAGAATATCAAATGAAAAAGTCTTGAAGTAATTCAATACTTTCGTTCTTTCTGTAATTTTCTTCGTAGATGGTTAATGGCTTCGGGTGTTACCCCAGGAAGAGATGCTATTTCCTTTAAAGTAATGTATTGTGGTAGATTTGGGCAACGCTGTAACGTAACAAATTGACGTCGTATCGTTTTAAGAATTGAAAGAATTTTTAGCGCGTATTTCAGTCTGCATCTTCTTCCATGGTTTCAATCAAAAAACTAACCGGACGAAAGCCGTCATTGCACGATATCATGGCAGACTTTTCATTTTTCATCCAGCCATTGTATAAATTGCTGCCGCCATGTGCCAAAGTCATCACAAAAGGTGACATACTCTCCCAGGCACTATCACACATCCCTTTGGGTTTCTCCCAACCATTAGCTATAA
This sequence comes from Bacteroides mucinivorans, assembly GCF_034654355.2. Lineage (NCBI taxonomy): Bacteria > Pseudomonadati > Bacteroidota > Bacteroidia > Bacteroidales > Bacteroidaceae > Bacteroides > Bacteroides mucinivorans. The sequence continues at coordinate 1,606,608 of NZ_CP178179.1, forward strand.
AAATTTGTCCCTCTTTCATATCACAAGCATGTTCCATCGGATTTTCATACTTCTCCATCAAATCTTGATAACAAGCTATTCGCATAACGGTAATCTTACATTTTTTCATAATTATATTATTGGGGGAGGTTAAAGTGATATTATAAACTTATTCCAAATACAAAATATACCTGGTTTTCGTGTGGATTTACTATGAACTTGCCAGAGATAGGAAGTGAGAAGCTCTTGGTGAATTTTAGTTCTTTGGTAGCTGATAAACCTATATTGACCACATTAAACTTGTCAGCGTACATACCCTCCCAGGGAGTGAATCCGGCTTCGATGGCAAGGTCAACTCCCTTTACATTAAAAGGATAGGAGAGTTCACAATAACTGGACCAGGCACGTTTATCGTTTTCACGATAATCGTTACCGGCAAAAGTTGTGTACCAGGCAGCAGTCAGAGGAAACTTCTCACTGATAGTATATGCTGCCCCAAATTCAAATGTATGGCCACTGTTGTGTGCCGAATAGTTGAAATAGTCAAAGGGTTCTTCTTCGCTTTGTTCGAAATAATTGGTGACATTCAGAGTTAATCCTTTGAATTCGTATTCTAATGTAAGATCTATCTCGTTATTTTCATTGCGAAATTCAGTAGATCCCCATGCCGAAAGAGTGAAATCTCCCAAGCTTATTCCTAAGGTAGGTTGTACGGAGGCATTGCCGCATTTCATACCCCGCCATATATAATTGCTAACGAAGTCGGCGTTGACAAAAACTTCTTGTGCCTGCATTATGAAAGGGCAAAGGAATAATAATAAAAATATGATTCGTTTTTTCATCCTGTTGGTTGTTTTTTTAAGTTGCAAAGATAATGCAAACCGAGAGCAGAATAAAAAGAACTTGTTCATTTTTTATGCCAAGGTGCAGCTTAGCTTCGCTTTTCGAGAAAGACAATCAAAGATTGACTGAATAAAAAACATGCTTTTTCATGATTCTGAACTTAGTATTTTAACTATTACTTAAAATGTATATTAACAGTGTATTAAATACGTACTTTTGTATGGTAAAAGTACGTACTTTTTTATTGCTTGATTGCCAAGTACTTCAGAGTATTATAAAGATTCGCAGATAAAAAACGCCTGTTCATTGATTCTTTTTCTAAAGCTTCTTCCTGTTTCCTAAATTATACTATTTATTCGGGTGCTTCTGTTTCTGGTGGCGGAGGTGGCAATCATGGAGGTGGTGGACACGGTGGTTAGGGTTGGTAAGAAAACATCTGATTAGCGATAAAAACAGGCCCTTTGTCTATTCTCTTTGCAGGAGGCAGATAAAGGGCTTATTTTTATATTATTCATATTTTGTGAGAAATCGGTGGTAACTCTTATGAGCCTCCAGAAACTGGAAGAACGGCTTCCCGCACAATTGTTTATGCGGGTACACCGTTCTTATATTGTTAATCTCCGCAAGATTACAGAAATTTCCCGTTTGCGTATCATCTTTGATAGGAATACCTACATACCGGTAGGTGAAAGCTATAAAGAGCGTTTTACGGAGTATATTGAAAAACTAATGTAGTTCTTATTTGATACCTAACTTTTTCGCAATTTCTTTGGGAAGAGCATCTTTGTGCACCAGAATATTCATTGTTTTGTAAGCAACGAATGCTTTGGAAGCATACCATATTCCTTTGTATTTTCCGCTCGGGCCCCAAGAGTTCTTTACCATAAAGTATTCTTTGCCATTCTGATCTTTGGCAATACCGTAGATTACCATACCATGGTCATCTGTTGTTTCCCAGTTGTCAAATGCTTGTTGACGCATCTCCTGAGTTACATTCATTTCCGGCAAAGGACGTGCAGTCAGTTCCTTACGCTTATCGGCGGCAGTAAGTCCTGTCCAGCGAGCCATATCAGAACCTGTCAGCTCAGCACCTTTTGCTGCATCCGGCATAACGGCGATACCATCACGGGTAAAACCTTGTTCGCTCACATCACTTCCCCATGCAAAAGTATACCCTTTCTTTACTGCATTATCCATTACTGCCATAAATTCATCCAACGGAAGGTTCCATGATAAACCATTGCGCCAATTGTCCTGAATTTCGATAGAGAACTGGCTATAGAAAGGATGGTGTGTATATGAAGTCAAAGATACATAGTCATCCGGATTTATACCTAATGATTGTGCAAAAGTCTGCGGAGTGTATTCTTTTCCTTTATAAGTAAACTTTTCCGGACACTGTCCCAGGTATGTATCATAGATGGCACTGATACCTTTTTGCCATACCGGAGTCAGTTTGGTTAGTTTTCCCTTGGCGATAGCATCTACATAAGCACCTGCTACGGCATCCAGCTCATTGTGTACCGGCAGTGAGTCACCATACATAATTCCTGGCATAGCTTCTTGTGGTACAAGGCCGTAATTCTTCAGACAGTACATGATATCATAGAAACTTCCGCCTGGTGAAAAGGAACTGTCACCATGATAGCGAACATAATTGCGTGCACGGTCTACCATTGTATGATGAACCACGAACATTTCAGAGAAATCATATTCTCCTTTGCCCATCCGGAGCAATTCTGATTCAAGAAAACCAAGGGCAGAGAAGCTCCAGCACGTACTCGAACGGTTCTGATTTTTGATAGATGTAATCGGATTTTCCTTAACTGTAGTGAAAACGAAGCCTTCTTCTTTTGTGTCCTGAGCTTTCATGCTCATACTGCAAATACAGAGTGCTGCCGCAATAAGAATTGTCTTTTTCATTATTATGTTGTTTTTATTATATTTATGCGACAAAGATACACGAATAACTTTGAAAAAGGAAATAATTATTGCAGTTTTGCCCGGTATTGGTGTTCTGATCTTGTTGGGGAGATACATTAATTTTATTAGATTCATTGGCGAATCTTGTTCATTTGTTTTTTTGATCGAGAAGCAAATATAAATTGCACTTTGGCATAAAAAAATGAATGAGTTCATTTTATTCTGCTTCCGGTTTGCATTATCTTTGCAAAAAGAAAAGAACTATGACTCTTGACAATCAGACCGGACTGGTGCTTGAAGGTGGAGGTATGCGGGGAGTATTTACTTGTGGCGTACTTGATTATCTGATGGACCGTGATATTCGTTTTCCATATACAATCGGTGTTTCTGCCGGAGCATGTAATGGGCTCTCTTATATGTCTCGTCAGCGTGGACGCGCAAAATACAGTAACATCGATCTGTTGGAGAAGTACCATTACATTGGTCTGCGTCATTTACTCAAGAAACGAAATATTATGGATTTTGATCTTTTGTTTACTGAGTTTCCCGAGCATATCCTGCCTTATGATTATGATGCTTACTTTTCTTCTTCCGAACGTTTTGTGATGGTGACTACAAATTGCCTGACCGGAGAAGCTAATTATTTTGAAGAGAAAAGCGATAAGAATCGGGTGATTGATATTGTAAGAGCTTCAAGTAGTTTGCCATTTGTTTGTCCGATAGCCTATGTAGATAGTGTCCCGATGTTAGATGGTGGTATTGTTGATAGCATTCCTTTGCAACGTGCTATTACGGATGGATACCCTAATAATGTAGTGGTTTTAACTCGTAATCGTGGTTATCGGAAAGAGAATAAAGATATTAAAATCCCTTCATTTGTTTATCGTAAATATCCCAAAATGCGTGAAGCCCTGAGTTGCCGTTGTGCTGTTTATAATGCACAGCTCGAAATGGTGGAACGTATGGAGGATGAGGGACGGATAACTGTTATCCGTCCCGTTAAACCTGTAATGGTGGACCGCATCGAAAAAGACATTCACAAACTGACCGAATTCTATGAAGAAGGTTATGCCTGTGCTAAACACATGTTTGAGGATATTACCCTTTAATAAACTAACCGGTAACTCAAAATGAACGATTAGGCGATTATTATAGAATATCCTCCTTGAAATTTTTCGCCTGCTGCCAGGTGTTGCATCCAGTCCTTGTCTTTGTATTCTCCGGTGTAGTGTGCACGGTCGCAGCGCCCATACCATGGTTCGATACAAACAAATGGTGCATTCTTGGTTGGTGGTGACCAAAGACCTACTACTGGAGCTGTGAAGCGCAGACTCAGATAAGGTTTCTTTTCTTTGGTACAGAGAATTACTTCTTTTATCTGGCTATTTTCTATTATCAGAGCATCTTTGTCAAAGGTATGTGTATCTATTGGCAGTAGTCCGTCTGACGGGAGCTCCAACAAATACTCTTTATTAGGGTCTGCACAACCTTTTTCGGAGATAAGAATGTATTTTATTCCTTCCTTTTTATCAAATTCAAAGAATCCGCGTTCGGCATTGGACTCGTTAAATTCCGGAAAATAGAATGCCGGATGAGCGCCTATCTGGAAGTACATATCTTTATCTCCCGTATTTTTCACCGTCCATAATACGTCAATTTGTTTTCCTTGTATACGATATCCTATTTCGAGGCAGAAAGGAAAAGGGTATTTCTTTCGCGTATCTTCATTATCTATTAGTCGGTAACGCACTTCGTCAGGTTGTTCAAGTATAAGTTCAAAATCCATGTCGCGGGCAAATCCATGTTGGGTAAGATGATAAGTTACACCTTCGTGGTGATATTCATTATCCCATACACTGCCTACGATGGGAAATAACACGGGCGAATGCCGTTTCCAAAAGGTAGGGTCAGCTTGCCATAGATATTCTTTTCCGTTAGATATAATGCTGCATAATTCGGCTCCGTGAGAGGATACCTGAATGGAAAGTTGTGAGTTGGATATTGTTTTCATGATTATCTGATCTTTATTATATTTAATGCTATCTGTTATTTATCCTTCAAATGTAGCATATTTATTATTTAATCTGATAATCTCTATTGCATATTCTGTATAATAACTGATTGGAATTATTTTAGTATATATATTCTGTTCATACGATTGCTAAAGTGTTGCCGGAACTAGTTTGTATTTTATATATTTTATTGGTTGGTTACTTCCCATGAATTATAAATTCTACCTTTTAACTTTAAAAGTCCTTTGTTTACGGCTCCATGTATCAATATTGATATAGTATGAAACAAATGTGGCATGTTATTTTATGTTTTCCGCAATATCTTTGCCATAGGATTTCTATTAAGAACAACTTTATTTTTTTATTTCTTAAATTTTAATATTATGAATGAGGGTAAACATGTATTTCAGAATTGCATAATCTTTGCACTTCTTTTTTTGCATTTTATTAATAGCGAAACAATTTTGAAAATAGGCAGTAGGACTGCCTGATAACTGTTTTGAAGTAAAGTGTATCTATTTTCAGATATTGATGAAACCTCTCTTTCCTTCCTGAGAAAATAAGAGAGTGAGTATTTCGTTCTGATGGGTAACTTATATTTTTATTCTTAGAAAATGATATTTTTTATTAATGTGTATTTTAAATCTATCAAAAAACATGAAGAGACTTATCTTTAGAACAAAGCGAAGCATGGTAATCTTTCTTTTGTTACTTTTCCCTATTTTATCTATTGCACAGGTTGTGACAGGGAAGGTAATACTATTTGAGGATAAAGAAGCTTTGCCGGGTGTTAACGTTCTCGAAAAGGGAACGACAAATGGTACTATAACTGATATTGATGGAAACTTTTCTATTCATTTAAAGAGCCCGAATTCTACATTGGTTTTTTCAATGGTCGGGATGATTAAACAAGAGAAACGGGTTAATGCGGGTGATAAAGTAGATATAGTATTACAACCAGATCATTATCAGTTGGATCAGATTGTAGTGACGGGTTATTCTACTCAGAAGAAATCAGATCTGACAGGTTCTGTAACAGTTGTTTCGGTTGATGATATGATGAAATCTGCGGAGAACAATCCTTTAAAGGGTTTACAAGGGCGTGTACCGGGTATGGAAATTACTGCAAATGGTAACCCAAGTGGAGCTGCTACCGTTCGTATCAGAGGTATTGGTACATTAAATAATAATGATCCTCTTTTTGTTATTGATGGTGTGCCTACCCGTGGTGGAATGCATGAATTGAACTCAAATGATATTGAGAATATTCAGGTATTGAAGGATGCTTCCGCAGCGAGTATTTATGGTTCCCGCGCAGCTAACGGGGTCATTATTGTTACGACCAAGAAAGGGAAAGAGGGTAAAATTAAACTGAATTTCGATGCCTATGTTACCCAGACTTTTTATAATAATAAGCTGGAAGTAATGAATGCGAAAGAGTACGGACAGGCATTGTGGCAGGCTACGGTAAATAGCTCAGAAGATCCCAATAAAAATAACATTGGATATACTTACAAATGGGGATACGATGATAATGGAGAAGCTGCCTTATATGATATGTATTTACCAAAGTATTTGGATACGGATAAAACAATGCTTACTTCTGATACGGATTGGTTTGATGCAGTGTCTCAAAAAGGATTATTGCAATCATATAATCTTTCGGTGAGTAATGGAAGTGAAAGAGGGGATTACTTTTTCTCCCTGGGGTATCTGAGCAATGATGGTACATTGAAGTATACTTCTTTTGATCGTTTTTCAGCTCGTATGAATGCATCTTACCATATTATTAAAGATGTGTTGACTATTGGCGAAAACTTTTCTGTAAATCGTACATCAGAAGTACAGATTCCGGATGATAATATTTTGGACATGGCATTGAAAGCATTGCCTCTGATTCCTGTACACACAGTAGACGGCAAAGGTTGGGGAGGCCCTACAACCGGTATGAATGACCGTCATAATCCTGCTCGTCTATTGTATGATAATAAGGATAATAAATATGCATACTGGCGTTTGTTCGGCAATGCTTATATTAATCTGCAACCCCTGAAAGGATTGAATCTCCGGAGTAGTTTCGGACTTGATTATACAAATTATTATAAGCGTAACATGGTGCATAGTTATAAAACTGGTACGTTGAATAATGATTTGAGTTCTGTTACTTTGGGGGGAACTTATACAACTAAATGGACCTGGAGTAATACAGCCAGTTATGCAAAACAAATAGGTGTACATAATTTTGATGTATTGGCAGGTTTGGAGATGTATAAAGAGGAGCAGATTAATTTCTCTGCATATAAAGATGGTTTTCTGGTAGAAACTCCGGAACAGATGTGGCCTGATATGGGAATTGGAACATCCAAAGTGACAGGTGGCGCTACCAGTTATGCTTTATTATCTTATTTTGGTAAAGCCAATTACGCATATGATAATCGTTATCTTGCTTCTGTAACACTTCGTTATGATGGCTCTTCACGTTTCGGAAAAAATAATCGTTTCGGTACTTTCCCGGCATTCTCTTTGGGTTATCGAATCAGTGAGGAAGCATATATGGAGAAAACAAGAGAGTGGTTGTCTGATTTGAAATTACGCTTCGGATGGGGACAAACAGGTAATCAGGAAACGGCCAATACTGCTGTACATACACTTTATGTTACTGACTATGGTATGGGAGATCCTACCTGGACTTCTTTGAATGGTACTTCTTATGACTTGACAGGAAAAGGCGGTACTTCACTTCCTTCCGGTTATAAGAAAGTGCAACAAGGTAATCCTGATTTGAAATGGGAGACAACGACTCAAACCAATATTGGTCTCGATTTTGGCTTCTTTGATCAGAAGTTATATGGTACTGCTGAATATTATATCAAGAAAACAAAAGACATTTTGGTACAACCCCCTTATTTAGGCATCATAGGTGAAGGAGGTTATTGTTGGTACAATGGTGCTTCAATGGAAAATAAAGGTTTTGAAGTGAGCTTAGGTTATCGCGATCAAACACCTTTCGGACTCTCTTATGATATTTCCGGTAATATATCCGGTTATCGTAATAAAGTGACCAAGTTGCCGTCCGATGTAGAAAACTCTTATGGCGGAAACGGTAAGGGAGATAATATTCTGGGACGCCCCATCAATTCGTTTTATGGTTATATTGCTGACGGATTATTTCGCACAGAAGAAGATATTGCCGACCATGCAACACAGAATGGCGGAGAAGATTTGGGACGCATTCGCTATCGTGACTTGAATGATGATGGAAAAATCGATGATGATGATCGCACCTGGATTGGCTCACCTCATCCTGATTTTATGTATGGTTTGAACATTGAGCTGAGTTACAAGAACTTTGATTTAAGTGCATTCTTTTATGGAGTAAATGGCATTGATGTGAATACGTATGCAGTGAAAAGTGAAACTGATTTCTGGAGTATCAATGATGTTCGTTCCAATAAAGGTACACGTTTATTAAATGCCTGGAGCCCAAGTAATCCAAATTCGGATATTCCTGCTATCACGGCTCTAAATGAGAATGATGAAGGGCGTTTATCCACCTATTTTATAGAGAATGGTTCTTTCCTGAAATTACGGAATTTACAATTAGGATATACATTACCACGTAAAATCAGCGAGAAAGCATTTATTGAAAAATTCCGTATTTACGTTAGTGGACAGAATCTGTTTACTATTAAAAGTAAAAACTTCTCCGGGGTAGATCCGGAAAATGCAGGGTTCGGTTATCCGATACCGACCACGTTTACCGTAGGAGTGAATATTGGTTTTTGAGTTTCAAATATTATGCGAAAATAAACTAACAGAAACATGAAAAAGATAAAATATATATTGGGTTTTATTGGAGCTGCATTAATGTTTACAGCTTGTTCCGATTTTCTGGATGTAGCTACCCAAAATGGCTTGGATCCGGATCAGGCAAATGATGCAGAGAGATTTTGTAATGCTGCTTATGCTTCATTAATGAATCAACGTGATGTGAAATTATGGGCCTGGGGTGATGTCCGTTCTGATGATGCATATAAAGGTGGCGGTGGAACAAACGATGGTTATACAGAGCATTGTTATGAGACAGGTACACATATTGTGACTACTTTTGGTGAACCGGATGGATACTGGTTTGTACAGTATTGTGGTATTTCCCGTGTCAATTCGGCTCTTAATGCATTGAATATTGTATCAGAAAAAGAATTTCCGAATAAGGTGACCCGACAAGCAGAAATGCGTTTTTTAAGAGGACACTTTTATTTCTTATTGAAAATACTTTTCAAGAATATCCCTTTTGTTGATGAGACGGTCCCCGAACATCAATATCAGTTCATATCTAATGTAGAATTGACTGATGTTGAGATGTGGGATAAAATTATTGCAGATTTTAAGTTTGCTTTTGATAATCTGCCAGAGAAGCAGGCCGATTTAGGAAGAGCTAATAAATATGCCGCTGCTGCTTATCTGGCTAAGGCCTATTTATATAAAGCTTATCGTCAGAATGAAAAATATGAAGTAACTTCAATTGACGTTGATGATTTGGAAGAAGTAGTAAAATATACCGGAGAAGTCTTGAAGTCAAATTACGGTTTGGAAACAGATTTCGCTTATAATTTTATGCCGGAATTTGAGAATGGGAAAGAGAGTATTTTTGCCATTCAATTCTCTAAAGATGATGGTACAATGTTTGGTAACCTGAATTTTGCAGATTTTCTTTCTGTTCCGCAGGGATTGGGATGTTGTGATTTCCATAAGCCGAGCCAGAATCTCGTAAATGCGTTTAAGACGAGCAAAGGACTGCCGATGTTCAAGGTAAACAACGGTGTATATTCGGAGAATTATGATATAGCCAATTATTCGAAAAGTAAAGCGGCTGATCCTCGTTTATTCAGTACGGTAGCAATGGATGGTTTTCCTTATAAATACAATGAGGATCTTCTTTTCCAGAATTCGTGGAATCGTAACCCGGAAGTATACGGTAATTATGCTTCATTGAAAGAGAATGTAGACCCTTCCTGTGATTGTTTTGTTAACCTTTCTCCGTATTATGCCAATTCGATGAATAAAATTCTCATTCGTTTTGCCGATGTTTTATTGATAAGAGCTGAAGCTTTGATTGAATTAAACCGTGAACCGGAAGCGTTACCTTTAATAAATCAGGTTCGTCAACGTGCACAGGATAGTGCGAATGGGATGGTAAATTATAGTGATCCGGATTTGAAACCGGTTATGGAAGTTGCACTTTATGAGGATGGAAACAATTGCACCTGGAATCAAGACTTTGCACGCTATGCTTTGAGATGGGAACGACGTCTGGAATTTGCAATGGAAAATATGCGCTTTTTTGATCTGGTTCGTTGGGGGATTTGCAGTGAAACGATGAATAAGTATTTTCAATCGGAAAAAGCAAGACGTTCCTATCTGAAGGAAGCCGTATTTACAAAAAATAAAAATGAATATGTTCCTATACCTCAGCAGCAGATAGGTTATAGTAAAGATTTATACAAGCAGAATTACGGATGGAAATAATCTTAAATAGACAATTCATGAAAAAGTATTTTAGTTTAATAATGATAATGTTGTCTGTATCTTGCCTGTTTCTGACAGCTTGTGATGACGACAAACGTGATTCATTGGATTTCTCACAAGACGTGAATATTCATGAGTTTACAATAAATGGGGTGCAAGGAGTTATCGATAATGAAACCATGATGATCAAGGTAATGCTTCCGCCTAAGTCGGATGTTACTTCATTAGTGCCTGATATTAAGGTTGCAGATAACGCTGTTATAACTCCGGGTAGTGGCGAATCACAGAATTTTTCCGGAAATGTGGAATATAAAGTGACAAACGGTAATTTATATAATACTTATAAAGTATCAGTTGAAGTATTGAATGCCAGAATTACTAAGTTTATACTCAATGGTAGATATGTCGGTACGATCGATCCTGTTAATAACACGATTAGTGTAACAGTTCCTACTACTATTGATATCACAAAACTGATTCCTACAATCGAATATACAGAGGGAGCTACTATTTCTCCGGAAAATTCGAAAATAGAAGATTTCACTAACCCTGTGGTTTATACACTTACTTATATGAATGAAACCTTTACTTATGAGGTTTCTGTAATACAAAGTGATCATACCTATGCATTCCTGGGTACGGCCGAAACCATTGACGGACTGACTAATGCTGATGAAAAGACTGCGGCAGAATGGATGATGGAAAATATTCCGAACAGTAAATATGTATCATTGGAGTCATTGAAAGATGGCGCTGCTTCGCTCAATCAGTTTACAGCGGTATGGTTCCATTATGAACAAGCGAATACACTGCCGGTTATTGCTGCTAATAAGAATGTGACAAATGTAATTAAAGGATATTACAGCAATGGTGGTAATATTTTCCTTTCCGGAACAGCTTGTCTCTATACGGGAAGTCTGGGTATCACCCCTGCTGCATATACTCCAAACAATGCTTTTGGTAGTTTTGGTGATGCCGGGCAGGTGAATGCTCCTGGTGAACTTTGGGGTATTGCTATTACCGGTTGTGAAGAGCATCCTATTTATAAAGGAGTGACAATTGATAAAACCACTCAATCGTGGCCGGTAGTTTGGCTTGTTGGGAAAGAGATATCCTGGAGAAGGAATATCGGATGTCCGTGGGATCTTGTTGCCCCTTATACACAAGACTGGGCAGATTGGGCATCAAAGACGGGTGGTACACCATTGGCTTCTTTCAATTGGGATGATGATTGTAATGAAAAAGTTGCTGTTTCGGTATTTGATGGTATCGAAGGTGGAAAAGGAACTGCTGTTTGTATCGGAGCCCCGTCTTATGACTGGTATTATGAGAAAGAAAATGTGTCGTCAAATTCATACTATTCTAATATAGAAAAGATGACGTTGAATGTTTTCAATTATCTCACTAAATAATTGGTGTAAAATGATACATCGTTGCTTGTCAACGATGTATCCTATCCTTTACTATAAACAACAAACTTATTTTTTTAGTAGTCAAAATAAATAGAGATCATAATTATGAAAAAGTATATCTATGTTTTGTTTATGTTCGCAACTTTCAATTTATGGGCATGTAGTGATAGCGAACCTTCAAATGGCGGAGGAGAAGAGGTGGTGGATAAAACCACTGATTGTCAATCTGCCAGCGAGAAAGGTGCTTATACTACTTGGTATAAACCTGCAAATGGCTGGGTAGGTGATCCGATACCTTATTATGATGACGGTAAATTTTATATTTTCTATTTACAGGACTGGCGTTCGGGGTATCCTTTCTTACATCCATGGCATATGGTTTCTTCCACCGATCTTTCTTCTTTTACTTTTGGTGGTGAAACCATCCCTTGTGGGAAAGAAGAAGAGCAGGATGTAGCTTTAGGAACAGGTGGTGTAATTAAAGATCGTACTACCGGAGAATACTGTGCGTTTTATACAGGTCATCAATGGAAGTGGCAGGAGATGGGAGTACCTACACAGGCTATCTTATTAACTACCTCTAAGGATATGAAGACCTGGACAAAGAAGGGTGAACATAATTTCTATCTCTCTCTTAGGGGACAAAGTGGATATGTGGAAAATGATTGTCGTGATCCACATGTATTTTATGATGAAGAAGACGGATTGTATAAAATGGTGGTGACAACCCATACGAATGCAGGGGCAACACTGGCTTTATTTACATCTAAAGAGTTGCAGAATGCAAAGGCATGGACATTACAGGAACCTCTTTATACAGATCCGGCTATTTGGGTCATGGAGTGTGCCGATGTCTTTAAGGAAGGAGAGTATTGGTATTTGACTTATTCGAATGTAGCCGATCGTAAAGTACATTATCGTTATGCCAAGTCACTGAAAGGGCCATGGATAAAACCTGCCAATGATATATTTGATGGCATTGCTTTCTATGCCGGAAAAACGATGTCAAACGGAAAAGAACGTTACTTGGCGGGATGGTGTCCGACGCGTATCGGTGATGGTGATCCCGATCAGTGGGGAGGTTCTTTGGTTTGCCATCATATGTTGTTTAATGCTGACGGAACCATTGATCTTAAACTTCCTGACGGAATTGATAAGAAGTTTACTACGTTGAAAAAGACAGTACTTATTGATAAATCCGGGAAAGCTGTCAAGAAAGAGAATTCATATGTTCTTTCGGATATGGCTTCAGTGTCCTTCCCGCGATTGGATAAGACATGCAAAATAGAAGCAACTGTCAAAGCCACCGGCGATGAAGATGTTTTTGGGTTTGCTTTTGGAGCATGTGATGATAAAACAGAAGTTTATTCTATTCGTTTTGATTTGAAATCCAAGAAAATGATAATGTCAAAAGATGATTTGACACGTGGGACTACTCCTGCACAAACCGATGTTACATTGGCAGTTCCGGCCGATAAACAATTTAAGGTGAAGATTGTGGCTGAAAAATCAGTTTGTGTGATGTATGTAAATGATAAGATTGCATTCTCTAATCGTATTGACAAAATGCCTAAAAATCCTTGGGCAATTTTTACAGATAAGGGAACCGAGATTTCTTTCTCTGATATAAAAGTATATGAATAATCCTTTATTTAATAAATTAAAACATTGATAACATGAAAAAGACATTTTTACTCGTTGCTGCACTTGCTGCCACTTCTACATTATTGGCTCAAGATGATTTAGTTATTTATGGTGATGTAACTTCGGGCGTTGAATGGCACAACTTTGCCGGTCCGACAAATGTACAGGAAGTGGATAATCCAACTCCGGATGCGGTTAATTCGACAGCTAAATGTATCTCAATGAATCGTCCTAAAGAGACGGGTGGCTCTGACGAGATAGGATGGCCTTGGGAAGGCGCTTTATCCGAGAGTTTTAGTGTGCCTAATATTACTGACTATAATTCGATTTCGATGTTAGTAAAAAAGCCCTATCCTGGGAAAGTTTGCCTTGAATTACAGAGTCCAACAGGAGGAAGCGGTATGATATATGCAGAATATACTGCCACCGATGATTCCTGGCAGAAGTTGACATTTCCGATCATAAATGTTTCAGGGCTTGGAGCAACCGGACTTACCAAAATATTGATTGAAATTCATCGTGAAGATGAAAATAACAATGATGATTTCGAAGATTGCATTATGTATGCCGATGAGATTACTTTACATAAGGCTATGCCGGAATTTGGTTTTAATGGAGAAGATAAAATAGCTGGTGGATGGATTCCTTTCCCGGGAGATGAGTTCAGCAGAAAAGCCAGAATTGTTGCTAATCCGGATCAGACAGGTATCAATACCACTGACAAGTGTTTGTGGATTAAGAGAGAAAAGAATGATGAAGTATTTTCCGGTGCCATTAATCGTAATTTTAAGGTGAATAATTTAAATGAATTCAGATGTATGACGATGATGGTAAAGAAGAGTATAGCAGGACCGGTAAGTCTGGAGTTACAGTCTCCTGGTGAGGAAAAGAAACAAATTCTGACAGCTGATTATACAGAGGTGGGTAGATGGCAAAAATTAGAATTTGTATTCCCTGACAATTTGTTGGAGGGTGCTCCATTACAAATTATTATTTTGCAGGCTCATGTTGTAGATACGAAAGAAGATGCAAGTTTTACCGAACCTGTGGATATATATGTAGATGAGCTTTATTTGTCGAGTGAAACTGTATCCATTCCTTTATATTCAAAGGATAAGAAAGAAATTGTGAAGACTGAGATTTATGATATCAGAGGAATGCTTATGACAACATTCGGTGCAAACGAAGAAGCCGTTATAGACAATCTGGAAAAAGGAGTTTATGTTGTTCGTCAAACAGATAAAGAAGGAAATGTGACGGTTGAGAAAATGATGAATAGATAATTTTAGTATGTATGGAAAGTGAAGAGGAGGGATTGAACATGACTCTTCACTTTCTTTTATAAAACTTTAAAGAATGCCGATATGAATTATACACGCTGTTTGCTTTTGTTGTTTAGCATGATGTCGTTTTTTTCTTGTAAACAAGAAAAATATGATATTACCTTTAGCTCATTATTAGATGAAATGGTTGATTACGAAGAGAGTGCCCGTTTTCCCGCCATACCATTTTCTTGCCGTCAGGAAAGTAGTTACGACCGCCGTTCTGTTCATCCGGACTCAGCAGGCTGGTTTGCCAATAATGATGGTTTTGGGATAATCCGTGTTGATACAATCAATGGGAGAAAAGAAAATGTTTTATTTGATCAGGATGGTCCGGGCGTTATTACGCGTTTCTGGTTAACAACAATGGATAAACGTGGTATAATGCGTTTTTATTTTAATCATGCCGGGGATGCCCAATGGGAGATACCGGCTTATGATTTGCTCCGTTCCGGTTTGTCAATAGGTAAAGAATTAGTGCAGGAACATCCGAATTATACTCCGGATGGAAAAGGAGGTAATACATTGTTTTTACCCATACCCTATAGTAATGGATGTAAGATAACATTTGAATTACCGGATTCAATTGAGCCTTCTCCTAAATACTATGGAATAAATTATCGTAGTTATCCGGTAGGAACAAAAGTTGAAACTTTTTCTGTTGAGCTCGTAGAGCAGAATAAAGATAAGATATTATATGTGGATTCATTACTCCGGAATTATCCTTCTTATGAGAAGGGAACATTGTTAACTGAATCCAAAGAGTTGTTTTCAAAAGATTCATTGTCGGTTGCTTTGCCCGAAGGAACGAATGCTGTCCGTTTATTATCTATAAATATTCAGGTGGATTCAGTACATTATGAACAGGCGATGCGCGAACAGGTTATTAAAATGAGTTTTGATGGTGTGGAGACAGTTACCGTGCCTTTGAGTGATTTCTCGGGAGCAGGTATGGGAGCACACAAATCAGATAGCTGGTATGTTTCTGCTGATGGCAAAGGGCATGTACTTAGCCGTTGGGTAATGCCTTATCAGAGTAATGCGTTTTTTAAACTTGTGAACCTATCTTCTACCACAGTAAAAGCTGATATCGAAATACGTGTGGATGATTGGAAATGGGATGAACGCAGCCTTTATTTTCATTCTTCATGGAGACAGGAAAATGGCATTCATGTAGAAGCAAATCCGGATAATGATGCGGCATGTATCGATTGGAATTTTGCAACATTAAATGGGCGTGGAGTTTATAAAGGAGATGTATTATCGCTTTTTAATCATACATTAGCATGGTATGGAGAAGGAGATGAAAAGATATGGGTGGATGATGATAAAGACTTTCCTTCTCATTTTGGCACAGGCACAGAAGATTATTACAATTGTTCCTGGGCTCCTGTCATTCCTTTCTATACACCGTTTGGAGGGGCAACCCGTGCAGATGCTGAAACGTCAATCGGGTATAATACATTTTTCCGAACCCGTAGTCTGGATCAGATCCCGTTTAATAGACACCTTCGTTTTGATATAGAAATGTTGAGTTGGATATCGGGTGAGGTTGATTATGCTGCTACTGTATATTGGTATGGTGATCTGAACGCAAAAGCAGAAAACAGCACATTGATAGAGGAGGTAACACGTCCTTTACTGCCTCAACCAGCGGATCCGGCCGCTTACAAGATTGCAACGAATGCGATAGAGTTTGAAAAATTAACTCCCACAGCAAAATCCGAAGAACTATTTACTGATGGTCAGGGCATGCTTACTTTCTCTAAAGGAAAGTGGAGTGGGAGTAAGCAATTGATCTGTACACATGGGAAAACTGGTAGTTTTATTGAATATGAATTTGAGGTGCCTGAGAATAAACCATATGATATAACTGTTCATGGAACAAAAGCACCGGATTATGGTATTATCGGCTTTTATGTAAATGGACATAAATCTCCAACCTTGTTTGATGGTTGCAGTGCGCCTGAATATGGTGTTGTTAATTCCGGGGCTATTCGCATCGGACGCTATGATCCGGAGAATGGAAAAATACGTCTAAAAATAGAGCTGGTTGGTAAGAATGAAAAGGCCCATGGTACGGGTGGTATTTTCGGATTAGATTGTTTGATATTAAATGCTGTGAAATAAATGATTGAGTAAAATATATAAAAGACAGACGTATCATTATTAGTATAGAATGAATCAAATATTATAAATACCGAATATTCAGACTTGGGCAAATGAGAACCCATGTAACAAATATAATATAGTTTGCAATAAATGTGATAGGCGTTCTATGCTATGGCGCCTATCTTTGCAGCAGTAGAATTTAAAAATCTTAATACCATAACAACATGTTTCATTTAAAAGATTCCTGGCGGAAAATCGGAAAAACACTTTCCTTGTTTATAATAGGGACTGCCGCTTCTGTATGTTCTTGTCCGGCTATAAATCCTCCTTTCGTGGTTAAGCATTTAGGTGACGGACAAAGTATTGTCCAGATAGAAGAGCAGAAAAAGTTTTTGCTTCTTCCGGTAGAAGAGGCTTCGCCCGAAGCAAAATTGTATATGATAGCTGATAACGATGTAGTGCGTAACATGAATGTCCGTTTGGCTGTTAATAAAGTAGATTACTTTGTACCAGTCGACCTTACCGGATTTGACAACAAACATCTTTCTTTCAATTTTCAGCTTATTCCGGATTCGGCTATATGTTGGAAAGAAATGAAACTTTCTGATGAATATGATATTTCCAATTGTGAAAAATTCCGTCCGGTATATCACTTTACACCAGCTTATGGATGGATGAATGATCCGAATGGGATGGTATATAAGGATGGTGTTTATCATCTGTTTTATCAACACAACCCTTACGGTTCTATGTGGGGTAATATGCACTGGGGACATGCTACCAGTACGGATTTAGTAAATTGGAAGCATCATGGCGATGCCATCTCTCCGGATGCACTGGGTACGATCTTCAGTGGTTCATGTGTGGTAGATAAAGACAATACTGCCGGATTTGGTGCCGGAGCCATAGTGGCTTTTTATACCTCGGCAAGTGACCGTCAGGTACAGAGTATGGCTTACAGCCTCGATAACGGAAAGACATTCAAAAAGTATGCCCGTAATCCCATTCTTACTTCCACCCAACGTGATTTTCGTGACCCGAAAGTGATATGGCATGAAGATACAAAGAAATGGATTATGATTCTTGCTGTAGGACAGGAGATGCAACTTTATTCTTCTCCTAACCTGAAAGACTGGACTTTGGAAAGTAAATTCGGTGAAGGACAGGGGGCTCACGGTGGTGTATGGGAATGTCCTGATCTTATAGAACTACCTGTCGAAGGCACTGAATTAAAGAAATGGGTACTTATCTGTAACCTTAATCCGGGGGGGCCGTTCGGTGGCTCGGCCACGCAGTATTTTGTGGGTTCATTCGATGGACAGAAGTTTGTAAATGACTCTCCGGCTTTAACCAAATGGATGGACTGGGGGAAAGATCATTATGCTACAGTAACCTGGAGTAATGCCCCCGAAGGCCGTCACATCGCTTTGGCATGGATGAGTAACTGGGAATATGCGAACAATGTTCCGACTCAACAATACCGTAGTGCAAACTCTGTACCTCGTGATCTTTCACTCTATACTTTCAATGGGGAGACTTACGTGAAGTGTACTCCTTCCAAGGAGTTACTTAAGTTACGTGATAAAGCAATAAAGAAGCGTACTTTCAAAGTAGACCGTACTTATAATATGGATAAGCTTTTTGCCGACAACACGGATACTTACGAAATAGAGATGACTATCAAA
This sequence comes from Bacteroides mucinivorans, assembly GCF_034654355.2. Lineage (NCBI taxonomy): Bacteria > Pseudomonadati > Bacteroidota > Bacteroidia > Bacteroidales > Bacteroidaceae > Bacteroides > Bacteroides mucinivorans. Next base: position 1,625,069 of record NZ_CP178179.1, read on the forward strand.
AATAAAAATGCCGAAGTTATCGGATTTCAACTATTCAATTCAAAAGGAGAAGAAGTGGAGATGAGCTACAATCTGATTGAGAAGAAATTCTCTATGGATCGTACAAAGAGTGGAAATGTATCATTCAGCAAAGATTTTCCAACTGTTACAATGGCTCCTATCGGGGGTAGTAATGAAATGAAACTTCGTCTGTTCATTGATAAATCGAGTGTTGAAGCTTTCGGCGACGATGGCCGGTTTGCGATGACGAACCTTGTGTTCCCATCGGAACCTTACAATCGCATTAGTTTTTATGCCAAAGGCGGAAGCTATAATGTGACTTCATTTACTGTGTATAAATTAGTAGTTAGTAGTAAGTAGATAGTAGTAAGTAGTGGATAGTTCTGCTTTATCTAAGCAAAACATTTCTACTTAACTACTTCTCAACTTAAAAACTTCCCAACTTAACAACTCAAAAATAATGGAAAATACTAAAAATGCTTCGCTAACGAAGCTTGTCCCGGTGATGCTTTGTTTCTTTGCTATGGGATTTGTTGATCTTGTAGGTATCGCCTCTAATTATGTAAAAGCAGATCTTGGTCTGACAGATGCTCAGGCAAATATCTTTCCTTCACTGGTATTCTTTTGGTTTCTTATCTTTTCCGTACCTACAGGTATGTTGATGAATCGTATCGGACGTAAAAAAACGGTACTTCTTAGTCTTGTAATCACTTTTGCATCTTTGGTTCTCCCTATTTTCGGAGATGGTTATGTATTGATGCTTGTTTCGTTTTCTTTGCTTGGTATTGGTAATGCCTTGATGCAGACTTCACTGAATCCATTACTTTCTACTATTGTTAGTGGTGACAAACTTGCCAGTAGTCTTACCTTCGGACAGTTTATAAAAGCCATTGCTTCTTTCCTTGCTCCTTACATCGCTATGTGGGGGGCTACACAAGCCATTCCTTCATTCGACCTTGGCTGGCGTGTACTTTTCCCCATTTACATGGTTATATCGATTGTTGCCATTCTGTTACTGAATGCTACATCGATAGTAGAAGAACCGGAAGAAGGAAAGCCTTCTACTTTTATGCAGTGCCTGGCTTTGTTGGGTAAACCTTTTATTTTACTTTCATTCGTCGGGATTATGTGTCATGTGGGGATTGATGTGGGTACAAATACTACTGCTCCGAAGATTCTTATGGAGCGTTTAGGCATGACATTAGCAGATGCAGGTTTCGCAACCAGTCTGTATTTTATCTTCCGTACCATAGGTTGTCTTTTAGGATCCTTTATTCTGCGTAAAATGTCATCTAAAACTTTCTTTGCTATCAGTGTGTTTTTTATGTTGATGGCAATGGCAGGATTGTTTATTTTCCATGACTTGATGATGATTTACATTTGTATTGCTTTTATAGGATTTGGTAATTCAAATGTATTTCCTATCATTTTCTCTCAGGTATTATTGTTTATGCCGAATAAGAAAAATGAAGTTTCCGGTTTGATGATCATGGGGCTTTTCGGAGGAACAATTTTCCCTTTGGCAATGGGAGTTGCTTCTGACGCCATCGGACAGAGCGGTGCGGTAGCCGTAATGACGGTTGGAGTAGCATATCTCTTATTCTACACTTTCCGCATTAAAAAGTAATTTAAGTTGTAAATAGTTTAATCGTAAATTAGTATGAATAACATAATCGTAGGAATGGGTGAGGCACTATGGGATGTGCTGCCCGAAGGAAAAAAAATAGGTGGTGCTCCGGCAAACTTCGCTTATCATGTATCGCAGTTTGGATTTGACAGCCGTGTGGTAAGTGCTGTTGGCAATGATGCGTTAGGGGATGAAATCCTTGAGGTATTCAAAGAAAAGCAGTTGAAGCATCAGTTGCAAGTGGTGAATTATCCTACCGGAACCGTACAGGTAACGCTCGATAGCGCTGGTATACCTCTTTATGAGATTAAAGAGGGGGTAGCCTGGGACAATATTCCATTTACTGATGATCTGAAACGCTTGGCGCTCAGTACTCGTGCTTTCTGCTTTGGTTCGCTGGCGCAACGCAATGAAGTGAGTCGTGTTTCTATCAATCGTTTTCTTGACGCGATGCCCGATGGAGATGAGCAGTTGAAGATATTCGATATCAATCTTCGTCAGGGGTTTTATACCAAAGAAATCATTCGTGAGTCTTGCCAGCGTTGCAATGTACTGAAGATTAATGATGAAGAATTGGTTGCTATCAGCCGTATGTTCGGTTATCCGGGTATCGATCTTCAGGACAAATGCTGGATCCTCCTCGCTAAATACAATTTGAAGATGTTAATACTGACCTGTGGAACCAACGGGAGCTATGTATTTACTCCGGGCGTAGTCTCTTTCCAGGAGACACCCAGAGTACCGGTAGCCGATACGGTGGGGGCAGGTGATTCGTTTACGGCTGCTTTCTGTGCTTCGTTATTGAAGGGTAAGAGTGTGCCCGAAGCCCATAAACTGGCAGTTGAAGTTTCTGCATATGTATGTACTCAGAGTGGCGCTATGCCTGAGTTACCACAGGTTTTGAAAGACAGATTATCGTAACTTATGTCTGTTTGTAAAGCGCTGATAATGAGTTGATATAAGAGTGTACGCTTTGGTATAACAAGAATGTACATTCTTGCATAGTCAGGTTGTACACTTTTGTTATGCAAAAGTGTACAACCTTGTAATTACTCATTTTTGTTTATAGCTGATTATTTTCTTTATCCGGTATTCGTTGCTATATTCGTTTAATGAATAGAGCCAATTTAAATACATATCAGTCGGCATTTTTCGATACCCAAGTTGATGAATTCTGCTGTATAGCTCATTCATCTGTTTCTTTATGGTGACAGAAGGGCTTTGTTTATATTGTTGTGTTACAATTTGTGCTTTTAGCAATAATGCATTGATATAGTCCGGATAATACTTCAAAGCCGTATCACAACATTGTACAATGAAATGCCCGTCTCCGCTCCCATACTTGTGCATGTATCCTTGAGCTAAATCAGTCAGACACAGAGCTATTGATTGCCGAACGGAGAGAGTATCCATATATATGCCATTTCTGATCGCATCCAGATGGATGTATCCGGATGCTGTCAACCAGGCATCTGTGGGAAAATCGGCACAGGTTAGTTCTATATTATACCAGCCTGCCCGTTTGTTCCATGCTTTTATGTACATATGGTTAGGGGCCAGTGATAACCAGCACTTCTCACCGAGTTTATCCATAATTAATTTGTAGAGTAGTGGCATGGAGTGGCAATTTCCTTTTTTCGTTTCCATCATACGTGATACAAACATGTTGTTCCAGTTTTCCCGTCCGGCGTAATCATCAAAGTTATATTCAAATGGAGTATGCCATGCTACTGTGTCTCCAACTTGCATAGGAATGGAATCTGTCATGAAAACGAAAACGGCGCATTGTGCCTTGGCTGCTTGCTCGTCTCCTTGTCCTTCATAACGGATATCGCCGGATTGCATAATACCGCGGCAAAAATTAGTATACCATTCTATTTGCTGATTGAATATCTCTTCATTCAGGTTGCCGTTGTAATAAGCATTTTCTACGGCGTAGACTGCTTTTTGCAGATCCATGGAGTCTTTGCCGGATAGCATATTGGTGAGAGTCAGTTGTTCTTTGATGTAGGTAGCTTGAGAATATACAGGTAATGCTATGATACATGTCATTATGTACAGAAGGTAAATCCTACACTTTTTATTTAATTTTTCTATTTCATTTTGATACATGTGAACTCTTATTTTATATGTGCTGCTTGTTAATTGGTTTGACGTAAATAGTTACTGATTTTTATAATCTCTTCAAGAGGTATTTCGCCTTCTGATTTTACATCTTTACCATCTAAATTAAAACAAATCACATTGTTTATATTCGCATTTTCCTTGAGATCACTGACTCTTTGAGAGGCATTCATTAATATACCATTGTCCTCAAAATAAACTTGAATCGACTCAAAATGAATTTTTTGGTAATTGTCTTTGAATAGCTTGTAATCATAATATAGAATTAAGCATTTCTTTTGTATAATAATGACCTCTGTTCCATATTTATTCCACAAATATAATTTCAATAGATAACCAGAAGAAAGAAAGCCTACGATGCAAGTGATAATGAACCCCAAAGGAATACCTTCACCGGTTGTAGCCAAATATATAAAGAATATAATCGGAATAAAAAAGATTGAAAGTGCAAAAAATAAAATAATACTTAGTATACCTGTTTTTGCTTTCTTTACATGAATTTTCAAAGAAATACCATCCGAAAATTCTAACTCATAAATTGGTATTAGCGATTTTTTTGTTTCCATATTCTATAATCTTTACTTCTTTCTGTTTTTCTTCATCTTCTATTATTGATTTTGTTTTAATTTTAATAAATTACCTACCTGGCACTATGTTTTATATATCTGTAAGTTGCTTGCTGCTACCGTATTTAAAGTGAACTTATATAGAAAATAGTATCGATACCCAACTGATTAAAATAGTTAAGATTATAATAGTAATTATTTTGTGTTTCTTTATCCAGGAACGATAAAAAAATGAACTTATAACAAAAGATGTCATACAAATAAAAGGGGTTAGATAAAAAGAATATACCAAAAAAGTAAGAGCATCTACCTTGATTTTTTGAATAAAGATAGTTCCACATATGACTAATAATATTATTACTGTTATTAAAGTAAGCAATGTTATTTTAATGGGATTCATAAATGATTGTAATTGATTATTTTATATACCATTTTATTCCACTGGGTATAGATTTAGTTGTCCAGTGTAGGGTCTTCCACAGATTATCGATTGTGCTTTTTAGACCAGTGTTCTAACCATACCATTGTACATTTACATTTTCGGTATAAATCATTTGACCCGAGGTAACCACTCCAATCGTTTTGCACTTAATAATCTATATGTATGTTGATTTATTCTGAGTGAATCAGAACCTTTTTCTTTTATAACAGAATCATTTAATTCTGTAATCTTATAAATGGATTCGGGTACGTTGATCAGTACAGTGCTGTCATCCGGTTCGAAAAAGTAATAATCATAAAAAAATTGATGTCCCATTGGAGGTAGAATTGCAGTTGAATCATATTTTATCATGAGTTGATATGGATAGCGTTTTATGATTTTACCAGAAAAACTAGATTGTCTAAAATAAGATTTCTGTCTGGTAAAAATATGTTCCAAATCTGTCTGTGTTTCATACAATGTATGACCAATTATAACAATAATAGTAAGTGCACATCCTGTGAAAATACTGGCTATAATTATTAATATTCTCTTTCTGTTTTTCTTCATCTTCTATTATTGATTTTGCTGAGTATAGATATGGGAAAATTATGTTATAACAAGAATTATTACTCAATTATTTAGCAAGCTCTAATTTAATACTTCTTTTTGACTTTTATTTTGTCGATATTTTTATATCCATATAAATAATTATTGTAAATAAAATATATTGTACTATCTACGGCAGTAAAATATACAGTATCGTTTCGAGCGAAAACAATTCCTCTTTCATTCTCACCACCAATTGATAAACCCAGTTCAGGGCTATATTCGATACTATAATAACTACCATCTCTATTAATGCCGTCACACGATATGGTATATTTGACTCCGTCAATAAAAAACTCCCAACTATCCATATTAATACGTCTGTTAATTTCAATATACTGTACAAAAAAAAGGTACACTAAAAAAGAAGATAAGAAAGCATTAATCACTAAAAAAGGTGTATAATACATCTTGATAAAATAGAATATGCCAGCAATCACTAAATTGGCTAAAAATACTATAGGAATAATAAATAATAAAATAATACTAAGGCTACTATCAGGTTGAGTGTACAGTGTCCAACAACCAACCATAATTATATCAATAATCAATAGTATCGACAACGTTTTGATATTCTTTTTAGAAAATAATGTTTTCATTGTATACTTAGTTTTTCATGAAATAAATTTTTTTTGCGTCAGAATATAGTAATGGATTTCTTGACGTTTTTACATGGTTTTTCTTTATCAATATTTTAAAGAGTTACTACATGAATTTGTATTCTGATATTCTAACTATACCATTGTACATTTACATTTTCGGTATAAATCATTTGTCCCGAGGTAACCACTCTAATCGTTTTTCACTTAATAATCTATATGTATGTTGATTTATTCTGAGTGAATCAGAACCTTTTTCTTTTATAACAGAATCATTTAATTCTGTAATCTTATAAATGGATTCGGGTACGTTGATCAGTACAGTGCTGTCATCCGGTTCGAAAAAGTAATAATCATAAAAAAATTGATGTCCCATTGGAGGTAGAATTGCAGTTGAATCATATTTTATCATGAGTTGATATGGATAGCGTTTTATGATTTTACCAGAAAAACTAGATTGTCTAAAATAAGATTTCTGTTTAGTAAAAGCTTGTTCCGCGGCAGCTTGTATTTCATACAACTCATGACCAATTATAACAATAATAGTAAGTGCACACCCTGCGAAAATACTGGCTATAATTATTAATATTCTCTTTCTATTTTTCTTCATCTTCTATTTCAGTATAGATTTCATATAGTGTTGTATACAGTCAAAAATATAGTAGAATGTTGTTCACGATCAGACTAAATAAAGTATCATATACATTATCTTTTGCCATCTTTCATGAATTATTCAATTGAATGTAAATGTCTTATTTTTATTATTGTTAGCCGTCAACATCAGAATGATATTATCAATGACTTTATCTTCATACTGTTTTGATGAACGTATATGTTCTATTTCTTTAAGAATCTTATTTTGGTCTTCTATTATTCTTTTTACTAAAAATAGGTCATACAATGATTCTTCGTTTGGATTTTTATTTAAATAGAGTTGAATCTCATTGATAAGTTCTTTGAATAATTGATTTCTATTTACTGTGTCACCTTTAGATTCCAATATAGCAACTTCAAATGCTTTTATATACATATCCTTTTTATAATTAGTTGAGAAATCTGATGAATTAAATGATTCAACATATTTCTTTCCTCCTTCGTAGTCTTTTAATAAATACCTAATTGAAAGATTCAGTTCAAAAACTTTTCTTTTTACAGGTTTGCAATCAATACTATCTAAATATAGTTTTGCTTCTTCCAGACATAATGTACTATCTGTTAGTGAATATTGAAGCCAGTGATTGAGAGCTTTTTCATAAAGAGAGTTACATCTTTCGCTATTTCCATTTGAACAAGATGAAAATAGTGATAATAAAATGAGTATATAAGTGATTCTATAATACATAAATTTGTTATTTAACAGTCCACGTATGTTTAAATGAAATAGGTATAGGTAACACATTACCTCCTGGATAAATTGTAACAGGAGTTTGACCGCCTGGAGTACTAACCCACCAGTTTCCACTTATTTGAATCTGAGATAGTTTAGAACTTGTGGATAAGCCTGCTTTTGGAATATCTATCGTTGAGGTTTTTACAGATGAACCTTCTGGAAGCACTTGTGCTCCGTTTGGTGTCTTTAAAGTGGAAGTATAAGTTTTACTGCCATATTGAACATTGACCATACCATTACTTTCCAAATTTCCATCTACATTTGAACTAGAACTGACTTCTATTACTTTTATTTGAACTCCGTTAAATACCCTTTCTCCATTATTGTAAGAAATGTTGGTGTCAATTGTAGCATTACTATTTTCTTTTACATTTACCATATGAGAGATAGCATACCTACCTAACTCTGCATCTGAAGCTATTGATCCCAATTTATTAGTATTTAATGTTGGAAACGAATAATTTAACCCCAGATGCGTAAGTATATCGGAATTGGCAGATCCTACATATTGATATCCTTCCGGCATTGTTGACTTTGATGTAATATCATTTCTCCATTCATAATTAGTTGTGCCATTTGCAACAATCCAATCTTTTCCGTCCGGATCAATGTACTTCACCGGGTTATTCATACAATATGCATAAGGACTGATTGAATAATACTTTTCACAATGTGGGTCAATCGACATACTTTGTAATTCCGGCTTTAATTCGATCAGTGAGTCTGTATCGTCCACAAATCCAACTACTTCGTTTGTTTTTGTATTGAATAATACCTCACCAATTTCCACAATCTCCTCCTGATCGTGAAATTCTTTCTTTTCGCCAAAAGTATATACATCTGCTTTATAACCTAAACGGGTAAACGGATTGCCTTCAGCATGCTGCGCTTGCAACTCAAAACAAGTTGCAATTACTAAAATGACGAGTCCTGTAAATTTCTTCATATCCGTATCTTATTTAAGATTATTATTTCACTGTTTTTCTCATAACGGGCTGAGGGTGTTTAACGTCCTCTTTTTTGAGTTTATCCACATGACGCAACCAGCGTGCGTAAATCTCTTTGGGCATATCTTCATAACCGCTATCGTCAATTTCTTTGTAAAGTTGGTGCATACGTTCATGATGTTTGTAAGCTTCCGGAGAGATTCTTTTTAAAGTTTCCGGATTGGGAGCGTTCAATAATCGGGCAATTTCTAAGGTCAGTCTGGTTTCATAATTAGCTTCCATAATCTTACTATAGATATCATGCGGTGCATAAATCTCTGCTGTGTGTATACAATTCAAAATGAATGGATCATAACCATATTTTATAAGGTAATATTGTCCTAACATGGTAAGCAGGGAAGCAACTGTTTCCTTTTTGCTTAGTGGCGTCATATAAAGTTTGTTACGAATAGCTTCACTTTTGATATAACTACTATTCATATAGTGATAATCGCTTAAAACGGAGCGACAGGTTAGCTCCAAATTATACCAGGCACCCTTATCATCCTGTATCTTCACAAACGAATGTCGGGGTGCTAAAGAGAGATAAGCTTTTGCTCCCAATCTTTCTGCCAGAATCAGATAGAGAAGAGGCATGGAATGACACTGCCCTACATTGGTTGCCAGCAGAGTTGTAACAAAATGGCTGGTGAAATTCTTTTGGCTGTCGTAGTCATCCAAATTGTATTTCAAGGGATAGTGGGTGATTGTCTTTTCCGTTCCGGGTTGCCTGATATTCAACGTATCGGTAAGCAGACTGAAGATTACCATGTTTTGGGCCAGTCCGTCATGTGGGTCAAGTTTTAATTCTTTCATTCGCCATTTGCAATAGTCCACTCTTTCATTGATACTCTTTTGGAAATTATCAAAGTTCAATTGATTACCCGAATAGGCATTTTCTATCAGAAAGACGGCTCTTTCAATATTTAGAGGAATGGAATCGGATAACATGCTGCTGAGTTCCTGATAGGCAGAACGAAAGAATTCCGTACCGGGTACGCCTGCCTGGGATGGAAAACCGCGTTGTGCCAGAGAGTAAGCTATGTTTTGGCACTCCTCAATCTCTTTCATCATACTGACTGCTGCATCTATCTCTTGTTGTGTTCTTTGATTACGTCGCTCTAATTCATTAGGATCATATGCATTAGACTGTGCTCTTTTAATAAAGGGAGATGGGGTACTGGAATGAGTTTGTGGGTTGATGTTTATTCCATAAGTGTCCATAGTGGCGGGCTGGGGGACCGGAATAATGGGTAATTGAGCATATAGGTGCCAACTACATAAGATGACGAAGAATATGGTTAACGATTTCTTCATTGTAGCAGTTGCTAATGATAATGTTCGCAATATAAGGATTTATTATTGACTAATCAAAGAAAATACTGGAAAAGTGAGAGTAAGTAGAGAAATAATCCCTTTCCTCACCAATACACATTTGTTTTCTTATGTTATCGAATGCAATACCATGATGGAATTAGTAAAAGTTTCAAGAAAATGCAGTTATCCTGTCTTTTTGTTCTTATATGATCGCTTTTTATAACACACTTATTCTAATCATTGCTATAACTGGAGAATAAATTGCATAATAATGTAAATTATTACCCCTGTTTTATTGCATAATCTTCCTTTATTTGGATAGTTATGCATATTTACCCGGCATGTTATCTTAATTTTCCCTATATGATAAGTTCGGTTCCTCTACGAGGAACAACTTGAACCTCGTAGAGAAACGACTCGAGACTCTACGAGAAAAAATAAAACCGCCTTAAAAGACGTTTTCGGATGCTAACTGACGACTAAATTCACCCCAATATTAATTGTTAAAAGTATAGTTAAAGAGATTTATAAAGTTGAATTGTGTAACGAATATCAAAAGAATAAGATGTTTTTGTTATGTAATTTTCCGAAAACCGTACAATGAGAATTGTCAAAACTGGAAATGCCGAAGATTTTTATCACTTGTGAGAAACCTTCCCTGAATTAGAGGATTCCAGAGGATCAGGAATGTCACTTTGTCAAATTGCAAGTAGGTATGTACTGTGTATCTCGATCATAGAACAATCACTTATTAGAACTTACTTTCTTGTTCTTTGCCTTTTCCTTATCAATAATTTAAAAGAAACTTTGTATCTTTGAACACTGTAATGCCTTCATAAATGACGAAAAGGAATGCTATGAATGTCTCCCGAAGTATGATAAAAAACTTCTGTGTATTGGGATTACTACTCGTCTCCCTGTCTACTCTTGCACAACCTCTGGTCTGGAAAGATGTTCCGGATGAAACTTTTGTTTTCAAGCTCAGCGATAAGGAAGTATTGAAACTTCTTAAAGGACGTTTCCGCCCTAAGGACTGGGAGAGAGTGCTTACTACTCCTTTTACTTCTTTCTCGGAGAAATGGGAAGAACAACCGGCTGAGGGACATTTTATTTTTGCCAATATTGAGAGAAATAAAATTAATTACAGCTATCATCCTGTTATTCCTTTTCAGGTATTTCTTTTCAAAGAATATGGCGCACTTACTTTGCAGGTGGTAGATGCCGAAGGTGATATCCGTAATGATGCCAAAGTACGTCTGGATTATAACCGTCTCTCGTATGATAACTCCAGCCAAACATATAGTTATGAAGACTGGTCGGAAGAAGAAGATCATATTCTTACTGTTGAGTTGGATAAGTTTCGGGCTGTTTTCGACCTGAAAAAACATCTCGTTCCTTCCTGGTATTCAGATTATTGGAATCGGGAGGAGAGTCGTCCCAGCTTTTATAGCTATATGATAACAGATAAAAATAAATACAAACCGGGTGAAACGGTTCGTTTCAAATCATATGCCTTGTCCGGCAACAGACACCCATTGAAGCAGGAGCTTTCTTTGTGGATGCGGACAAAGGGATATCAGTTTAAAAAAATATTAACTTTGCTTCCCTATCATCCGGGAGGTTTTGCCGGAGAATTCCAGTTGGACGATTCATTGAAGCTGGAACTCGACCGTCTATACTCTATCCAGTTACGTGATAAACGGGGACGGGTAGCGGCTACTACCAATTTTCGTTATGAAGACTATGAATTGACAGGAAGTAAATTGGAAGCTAAGCTTCATTCGGATGTGCAGTACGCTTCGCAGGTAAATAAGTTGGAGGTTGTTGCGACAGATGCCAATGGATTGCCTTTGCAAGAAATGGAGGTGGAGATCACCGTTCGGCTTCGCACAATACTGCATTCTTACATAAGTGTACTGTCATTGCCGGATACCTTGATGTTTCGCCGTATCAGTCTGGATGCAGCAGGGAAAACGCATCTTGAGATTCCTGCCGATATATTTGGTCCGTCAGATTGCGCATACGAGGTGAATGTACTTTTACTGACGCCGGACAATGAGCGGAGAGAACAACGATGCCGTGCCACTTTTTATCATTCACACTACGAATTGCAGTATCATACCCGGGGGGACTCTTTACGTTTTGCATTTTTAGACAAGGGAGTGGAGAGAAGTGTAGAAGCTGAGTTAATATGTGGGAATGATAAAAAGATCCTGAAGATTCATCTACCTTATGAGCAGAAATTTAGCCAGGCTGCTACGGGTTATCTTTTAAGAGTACCGGCTTTTAACTACGAATCACGTATTGCAGTAGCAGATATGAATAGTCAGTTGGATTTGAAAGGGGAGATAGATAGCGACTCATTGAAAGCTTGCCTGACGAATCCTTTGAATTTGGATGTGTCGTGGTATGTCTATCAAGGTAATCAGCTTTTGCAAAAGGGGGCGGGAAAGGAGCTGGACTTGCATATTGGTGACATTGATACTCGAGCGGTTTATTACATTGAAGTGTTCTATTTCATGGGAAATGAAGAGAGATCACTGAAACGTGTGTATCGTGTTTACCCCAACAGCCTGTCTGTGGAAACGAATCTGCCGAAGCGAATTTATCCGGGACAGAGAGTAGATGCTACATTACACGTACGCGATAGATACGGAGAGCCTGTGCCGAATGTAGATCTTACCGCTTTTTCTGTAAACTCTCAGTTGGGATATGATATACCTGATTTGCCTTATTATGGAGCCGAACCACAGGCACGTGAGCAACGGGCGAGTTACTCGATGAAGCAGAAAAACTATTTGCATTCTGCCTCATTGGATTTTGAACATTGGAATAGATTGGCGCATCTTGATCGCTTGCCTTATTATCGGTTCATATATCCTTCCGGGCAATTGTTCAGACATGTGATGGATACACCCGATGGCAGTACTCAGTTTGCACCTTACGTGATGATGGGAGGGAAGTCCGTAACTATTTATGTGATAGAATTGAATGATAAGCCTTGTTACTTTTCGTGGACTAAACAACCGCAAGGATACTCTTTCCGGATACCGTCCGAATCATCCAAACAAAAAGTGACTATACGCTTGTGTGACAGGGCTATTGTGTTGGATTCTATCTCATTTGAGAAAGGAAAGAAGACCATCCTGAGCCTGGATATGGAGCAGGTTCCGGAGGAAGCAAAAACAGTCTGGCTGAAAACAATCCGGGACAGGCAGGGGCGAACTGTTTTTTCCCGTAAAGAGGAAGAACGGTACCAGTCTTATCTCTGTCGTCTTCCCGTACCGGATGGAGTAGAATATACTTGTCTGGAGGGAGAATTTGGCAAGATGTGTCCGGTTTATCTCAATTACGCACTTCCGCGTATGAAAAGTGTATTGGTTGGTCCGGTAGAGCCGGGATATTGGAAGTATGCCAATGGGGTAGAGTATCGGCACGAGGGTGGTTTTGCTTATGAATTTGAAGGCAATGTGGTTTATAAATATTCAGAAGAGCTTTGTCCTGAATATCTTAGTTTTTCATCTACTGATGTAATAACCAACCTGAATGATTTTTATTTCACACCGGAAGTATTTCGGCAGTTTGTAGAGAAATGCAGGCAGAGAAATGCCTGGCATCCGCAAAACATCTGCATTGCCCAATCGGATAAAGCGCTAAATCTTCGGTTACCCGTAGAAAAAGACTCTACCGGAGTGGCTGGTTTATTATTTGAAGATCGGATTACCCGGAAAGTTTCTTATCCGGATATGATTGTTAAAAATGGGAACAGGAATCTTGAGATCCCTACAGGTGTATATAATATTATTGTTCTTTATAATAACGGGAAATATCTGAAACGGGATAGTATTGAATTGCGTCCTTGTCATCATGTGGATATCAATATGGAAATGTCGGTATGGCACGAGCGGGATTCTCTCTCTTCACAGTGGTTGGCATTGCAAAGACACCTTGGTACGTTCTCTTTGAAACCGGCTTATCGTGAATTAAGGCTGACGAAAACGCGTTGGGCAGGCAGAGATAAAGTGTCTGGTTATGTATATATTGAAGGAGATGACGAACCGTTGACTGGCGTTTCGGTCGTAGAGAAGGGAACCAGAAATGGTGCTGTTACAGATATTGACGGATATTTTGAGTTGATGTGCGAACGTGGAGGTAATAGTACGCTGGAATTCAGTTTTATCGGAATGCAAACAAAGGAAGTGGAAGTAAGGCCTAATACGGAGTTGATTGTTATGATGAAGGAGGATAATTTGGCGCTTGATGAAGTAGTAGTAACGGGGTATGGAACCAGAGTCCGGTCTGCTCTCGCCGGTTCTGTGAGTGGTCTTTTAACTACAACTACGAGAAGTGGTGCTGATGCTATCCCTCCCGAAGAAGAACTTCCGGATGAAGAGGCGAAAACTTCTGAAGAGGCTGAACATAAGCTGTATGATGAATTGATGCAACTGAACGGGCTTCGTCGTAATTTCTCTGATGTAGGTTTTTGGGAACCGAAGTTGTATACGGATAAAGAAGGCAAAGCGCAGTTTAATGTGACTTTTCCTGATAATATAACAAAATGGGATGCAGTGGTTTATGCTATGAATCGTAAACTGAATTCCGGTACTTACCGTCAGTCGATACAATCCTACAAACCGCTGATGGCGGAATTGAAAACACCGCGTTTCCTGACTGTGGGCGATACAACTAATTTTACTGGGACAATACGTAATTATACGAAAGAGGAAGAGGTAAAAGGGAGTACCGTTTTTTGTGTTGAGGCCGACACGTTGATGAGACAGGAGGTAAGATTAAAAGGAACTTATAGTATAGGATTGCCTGTGCAGGTTACCACGTCGGATAGTATGAAGGTCGGTTATATTTTTACTCGTGACGATGGTTACAGAGATGGAGAAGAGCATATGATTCCTGTAGTTGCACAGGGGACTGAGTTGTCAAAAGGATCTCTTTGTGTTTTGCAAAAGGATGAAACGGTGAAGGTGAAAGCCGGGCCGGGGGAGGAAGTCAGGGTGGAACTTAGCGGAAGCCAGTTAGATAGTTATCAGGATGCTGTTAATTATTTAGGGAGATATCGTTATTGGTGTAATGAACAATTGGCTTCTAAACTGATAGGGCTGTTGGGACAAAAAAAGATAGCTTATTATAAAGCTGAAAAGTTTACGGGTGAGAAGGAGATAATAAAGATTATTCGCCGTCTGGTCAATAATCAGAATGACGAACAGCTTTGGGGATGGTGGGGACGTACGACAGAATCTTCTTTATGGATGTCGGGACATATTCTGAAAGCCTTGAAGATGGCTATGGAAGATGGTTATGAGGTTCGGATTAACTTAGATAAATTGAGAGTACGTTATGAATTGGCACAGCCTTTCAGAGGGAAACGATTAGAGGATGTATACCTGTTGCATGCTTTGTGGTATTGGGGGGCGGAACAGGATTATGCGGCAATATTCCGCTTGCTGAATCCATTGGTAGAGCAATGTGAGGCAAAAGAAAATACCTTAAAAGAAGCTGATAAATCGTATTTACCTCAATCCTGTCTCAAAGAAAAACTGTTGCTTTGGGAGATGTTACAATCGCAGGTTAGTGTGGCCGACAGTATTCGCAGGTACCTGAAAGAAGATGCGCTGGGTGGAGTATATTGTACGGACGACCGAAGATTATCCTACTGTGATTACACCGGATTGGAAAATACGCTGATCGCTTATCGGATAATCAAGAGTGAACCTTCTTTGAGTCACTTAAAAGAAGCAATGCAATGGCATATTCTTCGTACGCGAAATACGGGTTGGAATACTTACCAGGCTTCTTTGGCAGTGGCAACTGTGTTGGATGATTTACTGGATGGGCAATCTCAACAAGGTGTTCCGGCAATTGTAGAACTCACAGGAAAGGAAAATCGGCAAATAACAGAGTTTCCTTATACCATCCGTTTAGCTGCCGGCGAGTCTCTGGTGCTGACCCGTAAAGAGGGGATACCTCTAATACTTAGTTCATCTATCGTAAAGCGGGTGACGGAAGCTAATGGGGGTGATGCATTTGAAGTACAGTCTGTTTTTGAGGGTGGTGACCGGTTGAAAGCAGGAGAACCTGCTACACTGGTGGTCACTCTCAATGTAAAGCAAGCTGGAGCAGAATATGTGATGCTGGAAGTACCGATTCCTGCATCCTGTAGCTATAATTCTAAAATAAATAGTAATATTTCGGAGGTACATCGCGAATATTTTAAAGAAAAAACCGTTATCTTTTGTGAGAAGTTACCAGTAGGAAAACATCTTTTCCGCATTTCGTTGCTCCCGCGTTATACAGGGACCTATTCACTTAATCCGGCGAAAGTGGAGTTGATGTATTTTCCGGTAGTGAATGCAAATAATGAGATACGTAATATACAAGTCACAGAAAGAAGAACAGAATAAATTATGAGATATATTGTTTCAGTCGTACTTTTTATACTTGTCTTGACCTCCTGCAAGAGGGATACTCCGCGCTATGTAATCGGTATGTCTCAGTGTAGTGATGACAGCTGGCGGCATAAGATGAATGATGAAATATTGCGCGAAGCTATGTTTTATGAAGGGGTGTCTGTAGAGATACGTTCGGCACATGACGATAACCGGAGGCAACAGGAAGATATTCAGTATTTTATTGATAAGAAGGTGGATCTGCTGATTGTTACGCCCAATGAGGCAGCACCGATTACACCAATAGTGGAAGAGGCTTTTGACAAAGGTATTCCCGTGATTGTGGTGGACAGAAAGATTCTTTCTGATAAATATACTGCTTTTATGGGAGCAGATAATTATGAGATAGGGCGCGAAGTAGGAAAATACCTTGCTGCCAAACTGGGTGGTAAAGGAAACATAGTAGAGCTTACCGGCCTGAGCGGTTCAACTCCGGCTATGGAGAGGCACCAGGGATTTATGAGTGCCATTAGTCGTTATCCGGATATCCATCTGCTGGCCAGGGCCGATGCTGCATGGGAACGTGAACCGGGACGGATCATTATGGATTCTTTATTGCGGATTTATCCGAAGATAGATGCCGTATACTCCCATAATGACCGCATCGCACCGGGAGCTTTTGAAGCGGCTGAAAAGCTGGGGCGGGCTAAAGATATTGTTTTTGTGGGTATTGATGCCTTGCCGGGCAAAGGGAATGGAGTAGAGTTGGTGTTGGACAGTGTGTTGGATGCAACCTTTATTTATCCTACCAATGGAGATAAGGTACTGGAAATGGCAATGAACATTCTCGAAAAGAAGCCTTTTGCACGTGAAACCACGATGGAGACTGCCATTGTAGATCCGGTTAACGCTCCGGTAATGAAGCTCCAGACTGCTCATATCGCTGAGTTGGATAAAAAGATTGAAACGCTGAACGGACGTATCAGTGGTTATCTCTCCCGCTATGCCAATCAGCAAGTGGTGCTTTATGGTAGTTTGCTTGTATTACTGCTGGTAGCCGGATTGTTGCTGGTGGCTTATAAAGCGCTTCGTGTCAAAAATAGGTTGAATATTGAACTGTCCAAACAAAAGAAGCAGCTTGAAGAGCAGCGGGATACTCTCTCCGAACAACGTGATCAGTTGATACAGCTTTCGCATCAGCTGGAAGAAGCTACTCATGCCAAACTGGTGTTTTTCACAAATATCTCTCACGATTTCCGTACTCCGTTGACATTGGTTGCCGACCCGGTAGAGCAATTACTTGCAGACAAAGACCTTTCCGGTGATCAGCATCGGTTGTTGTTGCTTGTTCAGCGCAATGTGAATATTTTGTTGCGTCTGGTCAATCAGATTCTGGACTTCCGTAAGTACGAGAATGGCAAAATGGAGTATACTCCTGTCGCGATAGATATGTTGCAGTGTTTTGAAAACTGGAACGAATCTTTCCTTGCAGCGGCACGTAAGAAGCACATTCGCTTCTCTTTTGATAGTATGCCTGATACAGATTATCATACACTTGCCGATGTAGAGAAATTAGAGCGGATTTACTTTAATCTTCTTTCCAATGCGTTTAAGTTTACACCGGAGAATGGAAAGGTTACGGTTCGTCTTTCCGCACAGGAAAAAGAAGGGCAGAACTTCTTTCGTTTTACAGTAGCCAATACCGGCAGCCTTATCTCGGCAGAACATATCTGTAGCATTTTCGACCGTTTCTATAAGATAGATATGCATCATGCAGGGTCGGGTATCGGGCTTGCATTGGTCAAAGCTTTTGTAGAGATGCATGGTGGTACGATACAGGTAGAAAGTGACGAACGTCAGGGGACGATCTTTACGGTAGAACTACCGGTATGTAGTTGTACGCCAGTTGCCGATACATTGTCTTTGGAAGTGTCCGGCCAGGAATTGCCTGTTGAGTTTTCAGAAGATGAAGAGGAACAGGAGTCGGGCTATGATTCATCGCGGATGTCTGTGCTGATTATTGATGATAATGCGGATATACGTTCGTACGTCCATGGACTGCTTAAGGCAGAATATTCTGTGATTGAGGCTGCCAATGGTTCCGAAGGTATCCGGAAGGCAATGAAGTATGTACCTGACTTGATTATCTCGGATGTTATGATGCCGGGTATGGATGGTATCGAGTGCTGCCGCCGGT
Source organism: Bacteroides mucinivorans (assembly GCF_034654355.2). Lineage (NCBI taxonomy): Bacteria > Pseudomonadati > Bacteroidota > Bacteroidia > Bacteroidales > Bacteroidaceae > Bacteroides > Bacteroides mucinivorans. The sequence goes on from NZ_CP178179.1 coordinate 1,643,306, forward strand.
TGAAGAGCGAGCTGCAGACGTGTCACATTCCTGTGATATTACTGACTGCCTGTTCGCTGGACGAACAGCGTATACAGGGCTATGACGGTGGGGCAGATTCATACATTTCCAAACCTTTTAGTTCACAGTTGCTGCTGGCACGTATCCGTAATCTGATAGATTCGCACCAACGGTTGAAGCAATTTTTTGGTGATCGGCAGACATTGGCAAAGGAGGATATCTGTGATATGGATAAAGACTTTGTTGAAAAGTTCAAGACGATTATTGAAGAGAAGATGAGTGATTCCGCGTTGAATGTAGAAGACTTAGGAAAAGATATGGGACTAAGCCGTGTACAGCTCTATCGTAAAATAAAATCGTTGACCAATTATGCTCCTAATGAATTGCTGCGTATGGCACGTCTGAAGCGGGCGGCTTCCTTGTTGGCTTCTTCAGAACTGACGGTGGCGGAGATTGCTTATGAAGTGGGATTTACTTCTCCTTCTTATTTTACAAAGTGTTATAAGGAACAGTTTGGGGAGAGTCCGACGGAGTTTTTGAAACGTAAAAGATAAAGAAACGGAATGAAAGATTATAAGGTTGGTAAAGAAACCATGTCCGATACCTTCTGCCGGGAGGTGTATGCAGTGGTACAGGATATTCCTGCCGGGAAAGTAATCTCTTATGGAGAGATAGCCGCTTTGCTGGGAAAACCACAATGTTCACGCATGGTGGGACGTAGTTTGAAGCAGGTACCGTCTGACTTGAATCTTCCTTGTCACCGGGTAGTCAATGCGCAGGGTAGGCTTGTTCCCGGGTGGGAAGAGCAACGGACCTTGTTGCAACTCGAAGGTGTCTGCTTCAAAAAGAGTGGCAATGTAGATATGGCCCGGTGCCTATGGAAATACGATGAAATACGTTAATACATACAAATAAGATATCAGATATATCATGAAGAAATTATTATCTCTTCCTCCGAATCTGGTGCACTGCTTTCATGAACTGGAAGAAGTAGATGCCTCAGAATGGTTTTGTACTTCCGATCCTGTTGGAGCAAAGTTAGGTTCGGGTGGTGGAACAACTTGGTTGTTGCAGGCATGTCATGAGAATTATGCTTCTAAAGAGTCTTTTTCAAACTGGTTGGGAACTGAGAAACGAATTTTACTACACGCCGGAGGGCAGAGCCGGAGACTTCCGGGATATGCCCCTTCCGGGAAAATTCTTACGCCGATCCCTGTTTTCAGTTGGGAGCGTGGACAGAAGTTAGGGCAGAATCTACTCTCTTTGCAATTGCCGCTTTATGAGAGAATTATGAGTATGGCTCCGGAAAATATACATACACTGATAGCCAGTGGAGATGTTTATATCCGTTCGGAGAAACCGTTACAGGAGATTCCTCAAGCTGATGTGGTATGTTATGGGCTTTGGGTCAATCCCTCATTAGCTACGCATCACGGAGTGTTTGTCTCTGATCGTAAGACACCGGATATTCTCGACTTTATGCTGCAAAAGCCCTCTCTTGCAGAACTGGAAGGACTGGCAAAAACACATCTGTTTTTGATGGATATTGGGATATGGTTGCTTAGCGACCGTGCTGTGGAATTGCTGATGAAGCGTTCTCTTGATACTAATTCGGGAGAGATTACCTATTATGATCTTTATTCAGATTATGGACTTGCATTAGGTAGTCATCCCAAAATAGAAGATGCCGAACTGAATAGTCTTTCTGTCGCTATACTGCCTTTACCCGGGGGAGAGTTTTACCACTATGGCACGAGCCGTGAGTTAATCTCTTCTACATTGGCTGTACAGGATAAAGTGCGTGATCAGCGATTAATCATGCATCGTAAGGTAAAACCCAATCCCGCCATCTTTGTACAAAACGCTTCTACCAGTGTCTCTTTCTCTTCTCAAAATGCCAACTTATGGATTGAGAATAGTTATGTGGGGAAAGGCTGGAAACTGGGATCTCGTCAGATTATTACCGGAGTACCGGAGAATGATTGGGAGATAACGGTACCCGATGGTATTTGTTTGGATGTAGTTCCTATGGGAGAAGCTGGATTCGTGGCACGCCCATATGGACTGGATGACGTGTTTAAGGGCGCATTGGATTCACCCGGTACTCTGTTTACTGGTATTCCTTTTGTTGAATGGATGGAACAGCGTGGCATTACCTGGAATGACATTCAGGGGTGTACGGATGATTTGCAAGCAGCTTCCATCTTTCCAATGACGGAGTCGGTTGATGAACTTGGCTTATTGTTGCGTTGGATGACAACGGAACCTAATCTGGCAGAAGGATGTGTGTTGTGGCTGAACTGTATGAAGTTCTCTGCTGATGAAATTTCTGCCCGTGCCAATCTGCAACGGCTTTATGCTCAACGTACTGCTTTTCGTCGAGAAAACTGGAAGGGCTTGTCAGACAATTATGAGAAGAGTGTTTTCTATCAGCTCGATTTGGAAGATGCTGCCCATGAATTTGTAAATCTCGGACTTGAAGTGCCCCAGGCACTGCCGGATGATACTGCACAGTTATTGCAAATGCATAACCGGATGTTGAGGGCGCGCGTGATGGAGTTGAAAAATGATCCGGGCAGCAAGGAAGAAGAGAAAGAGGCATTCAATCTTTTGCGAAATGGCTTACTAGGGCAGGTTTGCAAGCAGAAATGTAATCCGAAGCTGAATGTTTATTCCGATCAGATTGTATGGGGACGTAGTCCTGTACGTATCGACGTGGCCGGTGGCTGGACAGATACTCCTCCTTATTCGCTTTATTCGGGGGGAAATGTGGTGAATCTGGCTATTGAACTGAACGGGCAACCTCCTTTGCAGGTATACGTCAAAACTTGTAAAGAACCTCATGTTGTACTTCGTTCCATAGATATGGGAGCGATGGAAGTGGTGAATACGTACGAAGAGTTGCAGGATTACCGAAAAATAGGTTCTCCTTTCTCTATACCTAAAGCTGCATTGGCGCTAGCTGGCTTTGTTCCTCAGTTCTCGGAGGTGCAATATGATTCTTTGAGGGAACAGTTAGAAGCTTTTGGTGCTGGTATTGAAGTTACATTGCTTGCAGCTATACCGGCAGGTTCCGGACTGGGAACAAGTTCTATTCTTGCTTCTACTGTGTTGGGAGCAATCAATGATTTCTGTGGTTTGGCATGGGATAAGAATGAGATTTGTCGTTGTACATTGGTATTGGAGCAGTTGCTTACCACGGGAGGAGGCTGGCAAGATCAATATGGTGGCGTTTTCTCCGGAGTTAAGTTGTTGCAAACGGAATCCGGATTTGACCAGACTCCGTTAGTACGTTGGTTACCCGATCAGTTATTTACGAATCCTGAATATCGGGATTGTCATTTGCTTTATTATACTGGTATAACCCGTACGGCAAAAGGAATTTTAGGAGAGATTGTTCGTTCTATGTTCCTTAATTCCGGGAATCATCTTGCTTTGTTGTCAGAGATGAAAATACATGCTTTGGATATGAATGAGGCTATTTTACGTGGTAACTTCGCAAATTACGGTAAGTTGGTAGGAAAGAGCTGGATACAGAATAAAGCACTTGATGCCGGTACAAATCCACCGGAAGTGGAGAAGATTATCCGTTTGATTGAAGATTATACTTTAGGGCATAAGTTGCCGGGAGCCGGTGGTGGCGGATATCTGTATATGGTTGCCAAAGATCCGCAGGCGGCCGTTCAGATTCGTCGGATACTCACAGAATATGCGCCTAACCCTTGTGCACGATTTGTAGAAATGACTTTGTCTGACAAAGGGTTACAGGTATCAAGAAGTTAGTTCATGATTGTACGAATATGAATAAATTTACGATTAGACGATTGACGATGTACGATTGGGATTACTCTATCTCTAATAGCGCTGAAACAGGCTTTTAAGAGAGCAACTTCAATCGTACATCGTCAATCGTCTAATCGTAAATTTATTTATTCCTGTATGGTTATGTAAGTGAAAGTAATCTTTTCGTGATGATTTTATTTTCGTATGTGATGCGGCATCTCTTCCGGAAGTTCCATTGATATTTCTACCAGACCACCTACTATCCCTTCGTTAAACCAGGGTGTTTGATAGATCATTTTCTTGATGCCATTTTTCTCTATCGTGTAGGCATTACTGCCACCTGTTGCCAGCATCTCACGTATCTTCTCCTGTGATTGTAGATTGTGGCAATCGAAAAGATTCTTGCCAATCAGATCACCGTGTTTGGCAAATGTTTTACATGCTTTATCATTCATAAAAAGGATAACTCCTTTGGTGTCACATACTGTGACAGCACAATTCATTTCTTTAGCCCATTCGTACATATTGCTTATTCTCCTTTTTTAATTTTACTCAGCAAAGATAGTTCTATGATTTAAAAAAGAAAAGGGAGAAACCCTTTTAAAATGTCTCTCCCTTCTTAAATAGATTATTTAATAATGACTTTCTGCAAAAGCTTATCCACTTTTATCAAATAAATACCCGAATGATCTATCTGTATCATTTCCATATCTTTTGCTTTATGAATAACTGTTTGGCATACGCCCTGTAAGTTATATATGGAGATCATTTTTTCTTGTGCATTTTCTATCCAAAGAGAAGAGCCTTCTACTCTTATGCAAATATTGCTGGAAGTTGATATGTCTTCAATACTTGTAGGCGTTGTAGAAAATGTCCCTATTTGTTCGGATAGGGTTTTATTAGATTTATCATTTGCAATTAAGCTATAATAATAGGTAACTTCCGGTTTTAAATCCGTCACACGGAAAGAAAGTTCGGAGGCTGTACGAGTGACTAATTCGCCTTCTGCATCAAATTGATAAGAAGCGATCTCTTTCTTCATATCTATGTCCGAATATATTTTTAATATGTATTCATTCGTATCATCTATTGTTTCCCATGTAAAATTAACTGCATTACTTTCTGTGTTGATGATCAGTGAATTTTCATTTTGTACAGGTATAAATACGGCTAATAAATTTTTGTTTTCATTGATAGCAAAGGAGTAATTATCTTCTTCGCTAACTATTTCTCCGTTATCCATCCAACATTTGAAACGATAGCCGGAGTTTGCTCGTGCTGACAAGTTTACCATGGCTCCTTGCTGGTATTCAGTGATTCCTAAAATAATACCTGCATTCAATATATTTTTAGTCACATTAACAGTCAGGGGTGCTTCTTCCTGCATATAGAAAAATTTCTTCCAGCCATCACTTGCCTTATAGAGGTCTGTAGTGTTATAGGGGATGTGGAGTTTACAAGTGGTGACTCTGATTCCGGTAAAACTATTGTCGTAGGCAGCAGCGGGAGCAGCTCCCTTGCAATAGATATCAGTTAAACCAGCACAACCGTAAAGTGCTTTTTCACCAACCATGTATAAGGTATAAGGAAGTGTGATTTCTTTAATGGTAGAGCAACCATAGAAAGCACCATATTGAAGCTCTTCACATTCTTCTGTAACTGTTACTTTCTTTAAATTGACAGGTAAATAATACGTTTTAGATTTGCTATCCTGATAATATTGAGTAACAGCTTTCATTCCGGAATTAGAGTCGGCACTAAAAAGATCGCCAAATAATCCTTGTACCCCTGTAGCGGTTTCTTTTACTCCTGTACCAACAAAAGGGATAGTGAGTTCTTCCAGTTTACTTAAATTAGAAAGCATCTCGCTACTTAAGCCTTCAAGACTACCTATATTTAAAGAAATAAGAGATTTTGGAAAGCTCCAGGTTTCCATACTTTTTACTTTCGGCAAAAGTAGTATTTGTAATTTATCACAGTTATTTAAAAAACCTGACTCTGTAGAAGTAGCTACGGGAAGGCTTAGAACTTCAAGGTTAGAGCAATTTTGAAAAGCATACTTTCCTATAAAATCGACCAGCGAAAGATTGACATTTTTGAGATTAGTACAGCCATAGAAAGATTCTTCACCAATGGAAGTAGCTACAGGCAAATCTACACTTTTAAGATTAGTACAATTGGAAAACGCATTCTTATCAATTGATGTAGCTATGGGTAAACTTATATTTTTAAGGTTTGTACAACCAAAAAATGTATTATCTCCAATAGAGGTGGCCATAGGAAGATTTGCAACTTTTAGATTTGAACAACCATTAAAAACGCCATAATACCAATAATTATATCCACCATAACGACAAGAAAAATCCGATTGTTTCGTCACATTTATTTCCGTTAGCGACGACGGAATATAATAACTGTAAATCCAAGATCCATCACGCCCGTATGTAACAATGATATAACCTTGTTCAGGGTTTATTGTTTTGTAGTTATTTTTTGATTCAAACAGAGAGCCGAGATGATGCCGTAGATTAAGAGAAGAACCAATAAATGGTAAAGAGAGTTTCTGCAAATTGCGACAACCTGAAAAAATAGAATTTCCTATTTCAATAACGTTATTGGGGATAGTGATAGATGTTAACTCGGTACAGTCGGAGAAGGCATAATTCCCTATGCTGATGATCTGATCAGGAACAGTATAAACTGATGATTTAGCATTGAGATAAGCCAATAGTTTTGTTTTCTCTTTATTACATAAGAGACCATCGAGGGTAGAAAATGATTTATTATTATCTGAAACAATGAATTCTTTCAAATGAGTGCAATATTTAAAAGATTGAGGATCGATAGTAGTTACACTACTTGGTATTTCAATAGAGAGTAAACCGTTGCAACCATAAAATGCATATTTGCCTATACTAACCACACTATTAGGAATTGTCACCGAAGTTAGGTTATCACAGCCATAAAAAGTATTATATTTGATATTTGTCACGCTATTTGGGATAGAATAAGTCTTTGATTTTGCATTGGGATAAGCCACTAACTCTGTTTTATCTTTATTGAACAAGACGCCATCCATAGTAGAGAATAAAGGATTATCATCTGAGATTATAAATTCTTTTAACCCTAAACAGCCTGCGAAATATATTTGATCTATTCTTTCTAAACTATTAGGGGTTGTAATGGAAGTTAAGTAGGTGCATCCTTCAAAGGCATAACTACTAATAGTCTCCACTCCATCAGGAATAACATATGAAGTCGATTTTGCGTTGGGAGGATAGGCGTATAGCCATGTTTCGTTAAATGCAAACAGAACACCCTCCTTTGAGGAATACTGGCTGTTACCAGAAGATACACTGAAATACTTTAAAGCTTTGCAACCGGAAAAGGCATGATTTCCTATAGATGATACATTCGACCCAATAGAAATAGAAATTAATTGGGTACAATCTCTGAAAGCGTTATCACTAATAGAGTTAACAGAGTAGTATATATCGCCACGTACTACTGTTTGTGGGATTGTGACTTCACCCGAATATGAATTAAAATTGGGGCTTCCATAAGTTACTTCTACACCGGGTGAGAGTAAATTATAATAGATTCCATCTTTTTCAAAATCATACGTCCATCCTTTGACTGTCAATAGTAAATAGCACAATAGTAGTAGGCTTTTTTTCATAATATAAATTGTTTGTTGTTTTGCTGTTTCCTCTATTCAGCGTCTTATTTTTTTTATTATAAAGGGGCGTGGGGAATGATTAATGTCATATTCTATAGTATAAAAAGATGATTTTCTACGATGAATAGGGCATTAAAACGCTCTTTATGTCTTCATAAACCTTAATATTCAGAACTAAAATAATAGAGAAGGGGAGGAAGTTATAGTTAAAAGAATTTCTATTATTTAAATAGGTAATCTCCTCTTTTATCTACTACTTCTCCCCTCTTTGGTATCTCTTCTTCTCAAAGTAGGAGAGTGGATTTATATTTATTGTACAATCACTTTGCCTGTACTGATAGCCTTCCCCCCGGATACTACATTATAGATATACATCCCTTTCAGACGGTGTGTCGGTACTTTTACTTCACTGCTTATGATAGCCTGGCGATAAACCATGTGACCGCTCTGATCACATAATTCAATGAAATTACCGGAAGCTACATTCTCTTCTCCCACTTCGATAGTAAATGTTTCGTTCTGGCGTACTGGATTAGGATATCCTTTAAATTCAGCCATTTTGGTGAATTTAATGCCTGAGCTATTGCCTTTTATTATTTTATAGAAAGTAGTAAGTGTTAGGTCACTGCTATTGTGGGCACGTTTCTCGCTGAGTATATAATGGTTATCTCCCATTTTTACAACATTTAAGTATGAGTAAGGTTGGCCGGAACCGGGATAATCAGTAATTGCATCTGTTGGAATTTCTGTTAAGACCTTTCCATTTTCATCGAGGATCTCAGCTTTGGTCAGTTTCCATTCTTTTCGTTCGTAAGACTCACTATTTTCAACTGTATAGACATAGGTACCCCGAATATATTCCCATTTTTCATCATTATTGAAAAGTGTTTGAGTGGCAGGGCTCCCTTCTCCACCATCATGTTCTGCATTTACCATTTGGTATTCAATTAGTGAATATACGGTTGCTCCAATATCAAAAGACTGATTGTAATCATGTTCTACATCTTTTACTATGATATTTTTCACATTGTGTATTTCGTCATTGTAAATACTGATTGTGCGGTCTGTTTTGTTTTCATTATCTAATATGGAAAAGAAGTAATCTTCATTTACGAAATTGTGAATAAAGTAACAGGCCTTTTCGAATACTTGGGGTTCTCCAAAACTTTGCCCTTGCACATTTAAAGCTATTGCAGTAAATATGCCAAATAATAGTTTCTTCATTTGTTCTGTTTGTTTAAATAATTGTTGTAGAAAATTGATGTGTAAATGAGATTGATAGAACTTATTGTACTATCACTTTACCTGTACTGATAGCCTTACCTCCAGATATTATATTATAGATATACATCCCTTTCATACGACGTGTTGGTACTTTAACTTCGCTGTTTGTGATAGCCTGGCGATAAACCATGCGACCGCTCTGATCACATAATTCAATGAAATTGCCGGAAACTACATTTTCTTCTCCCACTTCGATAGTAAATGTTTCGTTTTGGCGTACCGGATTAGGATAACTTTTAAAGCTGGCGGTTTTGGTGAAGCTTACACCCGATCCTCCTTTGCTTTTATTGAGTTTCCAATAGGAGGTGTTGTAAGCTGGTTCTCCGGGATCAACAGGCCCATTGAGTTCTTCGTCATTCACTATGTAATAGTTGTCGCCAATTTGGGTTAATTCAACCGATATCTCTAACATATCATATCCTGCATAGAACTCGACAGCTTCTACAGGGAGAGTGCCTAATATTTCTCCGTCTTCATTGATAACTTCTGCTTTTTGAAGTATATATTCATATCGCTCACCTGTCGTCTGCTTTTCGAAAGTACAAAATACATATTCTATTTTGTCATCGTCATTGAATAGATACTGGCTCAATAAAGAACCACTATAGGCATCATATCCGGTTAAATTATCCATGTCTAAATCGACAATGCCATAAGCCATGTTATCTTCACGATTAAAAACCGCATTCTTTACAGTGAATTTTCTGGATTTCTGTAATTCATCATTATAGATGTCAACAATGTAATCTTTGTTACTTTCTGTGATGGTATACAGAAATGGTTTGTCGACAAAAAAATGTGCGATTTCACTTCTTTCTTTCATCACTACCGGTGTATCGGTTAAACTCTGTCCTTGCACATTCAGAGCAAGTACAGTAAACATTCCAAGTAATAGTTTTTTCATAATAATGTTTGTTTTTATAATTAAAATGTGACACGAAGTTAGGCATTTATATGTAAAGTATAAAACGCTATTTTGGAGAATGATGCCTGTTTGGATATATTCAGGGGCTATTGGTGCTTATTTGATGGTTATGTTGCAAAAAAATATTGTTCTTTTGTATAACTTTTCTTCTTTGATAAGTAAATGTGTCTGAACAAAAGCCAAAGAGGCATTGTTCTATTTGTACCGTGAGTTCAATACACACTACGTGATATTTCGTTTAAACTATCATTCATACAGAACTCTCACCAGTATATTTTACTGCTCAAAATGTGTATTTATTAATCTCTATATCGGGAGGCGAAAGCCTGTTGTTTAATCGGAACTTTATGAGACATAAAGAAGGATTTCTATGGCTATTATTAATTATCTTAATATTATTGTATATGAACAAAATAAACATCAAAGATTTGTACCTTATTTTTGGAAATGAGAAACAGAAGGCACTTCGCTTATTGAAAGAGGGGAGAAGCAAAAGCGAGATACTAAAAGCAACCGGATGTACGGTTGCTGTGAAAGAGGCAAACCTCTCGATTGACGAAGGAGAAATATTTGTTATTATGGGATTGTCAGGGAGTGGTAAATCTACTCTGTTGCGTTGTATCAACCGGTTGATAAAACCAACTTCGGGCGAAGTGGTAATCAATGGAACCGATATCGCTAAGGTATCCGACAAGGAATTGTTGCAGATACGGCGAAAGGAACTGGCTATGGTTTTCCAGAATTTTGGTTTGTTGCCCCATCGTACAGTACTGCATAATATTGCTTTCGGACTGGAACTACAGGGCGTAAAAAAGGAAGAAAGAGAGCGAAAAGCGATGGAGAGTATGCAACTGGTAGGGCTAAAAGGGTATGAAAATCAAATGGTTGGTGAATTATCCGGTGGTATGCAGCAACGTGTAGGACTGGCACGTGCATTGGCTAATAACCCGGAAGTACTACTGATGGATGAAGCTTTCTCTGCCCTTGATCCTTTGATTCGCGTACAGATGCAGGATGAACTATTGGCTTTACAAGCCAAAATGAAGAAGACAATTGTATTTATTACCCATGACTTGAGTGAAGCTATTAAACTAGGAGACCGTATTGCTATTATGAAAGATGGAGAAATAGTACAGATCGGTACTTCGGAAGAGATACTGACAGAGCCTGCCAATGCTTATGTAGAACGTTTTGTAGAAAACGTGGACCGTAGTAAGATTATTACAGCAGCTTCGGTGATGATTGATAAACCGCTGGTAGCGCGTTTGAAAAAAGAAGGTCCGGAGGTATTGATTCGTAAGATGCGTGAACGTAACCTGACGGTGCTTCCGGTAGTGGATACTGGTAACGTATTGGTAGGAGAGGTTCGATTGAACGATTTATTGAGGCTGAGAAAGGAAGAGGTGAGGTCGATCGATTCTGTGGTGCGTCATGAAGTACATTCTGTATTGGGGGATACGGTTCTTGAAGATATCCTGCCGTTAATGACAAAGACCAATTCACCTATTTGGGTGGTAAATGAGGACAGGGAGTTCGAGGGAGTGGTTCCACTGTCGTCTCTTATCATTGAGGTGACCGGAAAAGATAAAAAAGAAATTAATGAAATCATTCAAAATGCAATAGACTTATGATAAATATCGGAAAATATATAGAGATGGCCATAAACTGGCTTACAGAACATTTTGCTTCTTTCTTTGATGCACTAAGCATGGGTATTGGGGGATTCATCGACAGTTTTCAGCATGTATTATTCGGGATACCGTTTTATATTACTATTGTGGCGCTTGCCGTGCTTGCCTGGTTTAAGGCAGGTAAAGGAGTGGCTGTATTTACATTGTTGGGATTATTGTTGATTTACGGTATGGGATTCTGGGAAGAGACAATGCAGACACTTGCATTGGTACTTTCTTCCACCTGTCTTGCTCTGTTGTTGGGAGTACCGTTGGGTATTTGGACCGCCAATAGTAATCGATGTAATAAGATAATGCGGCCTGTTCTCGATTTTATGCAGACGATGCCGGCTTTTGTTTATCTGATTCCGGCAGTATTATTCTTCGGGTTAGGGACAGTGCCGGGAGCCTTTGCAACTATCATTTTTGCGATGCCTCCGGTGGTTCGTCTTACAGGATTGGGGATACGTCAGGTTCCTAAAAATGTAGTGGAAGCTACGCGCTCGTTTGGGGCTACTCCCTGGCAATTGCTTTATAAAGTGCAATTACCATTAGCGCTACCTACCATATTGACCGGTGTAAACCAGACTATTATGATGTCTCTTTCAATGGTTGTTATTGCTGCGATGATCTCTGCCGGTGGACTGGGAGAGATTGTCTTGAAAGGGATTACTCAGATGAAAATAGGCCTGGGATTTGAAGGAGGTATAGCTGTAGTTATACTTGCGATCGTTCTGGACCGTATTACTCAGGGGATAGCGCAAAACAAAAAGAAATAATAGAGGATATGAATACTAAGATAAAAATTATAGTAGCAATCTTACTTGCTATATTCCTTTTCAACTCATGCGGAGGAGGAGATTCTGATAAAAAGATAAGTATTGCTTACGCCAATTGGGCGGAAGGCATTGCAATGACGCATCTGGCAAAAGCCATTCTTCAGGAGCAGGGATATGATGTGAAATTACTAAATGCCGATCTTGCTCCTATATTTACTTCACTTGCCAGAAAGAAAGCGGATGTTTTTATGGATGTTTGGCTACCGGTAACAATGAGTGATTACATAGAGCAATATGGTGATAAGTTGGAAATAATAGGTGATATATATGATGAAGCCCGTATCGGGCTGGTTGTACCGGAGTATGTAACGATTAATTCTATTGATGAATTGAATTCTCAGAAGCAACATTTTGGTTCGAAGATTGTTGGTATCGATGCAGGGGCAGGTATTATGCGGGCTACAGAAGACGTTATTGAAGATTATAATCTGGATTATAAGCTGATGACCTCAAGTGGCCCTGCTATGACTGCTTCATTGAAGAAAGCAATTGACAGAAATGAATGGATAGTTGTCACTGGCTGGACACCGCATTGGATGTTCGATCGTTTCAAACTGAAGATATTGCAAGATCCCGAGAATATTTATGGTAGTGCAGAGAATATTCATATCATTACCTGGAAAGGTTTTCCGGAGAAAGATCCGTTTGCTACTCAGTTTTTCAAGAATATTCGTCTGACAGATGAACAGATCAATTCTTTGATGATGGCTATGGAAGATACGGAGAAAACAGAAAAGGAGGCTGCCCGTAAATGGATAGATGAACACCGGGAATTGGTGGATAGCTGGATTCCAAAAGAACAGTAAACAGACAAAAAGGCGGAAATCCTTTCGGATTCCCGCCTTTCTTTTATCTGATAAGTTGAATTACTTATTCGGCAACACCCCAAGCTTGGTTAGCCAAACGCTTGTAGTTGTTGTAACGCCATTTAGCATTGTCCTCAGCTGCTTGGAACAGTTCTTCTGCTTCTGCAGGATATTGCTTCATAACAGATGCATAACGAACTTCACCTTTCAAGAAGCCCTTGAACTCATCCCAGTTCGGTTCTTTGCTGTCCAGTGAGAACGGATTTTTACCTTCAGCTTCCAAAGCCGGGTTGTAACGCCACAGGTGCCAGTAACCGCACTTAACAGCTTTTTCTTCTTCTTCCTGACTCTTACCCATACCAGCTTTCAAACCGTGGTTGATACATGGAGCGTAAGCGATAATGAGTGAAGGACCTGGATATGCTTCAGCTTCGCGGATAGCTTTCAGAGTCTGAGCTTGGTCAGCGCCCATAGCGATCTGTGCAACATAAACATAACCGTAAGTAGTAGCCATCAGACCAAGGTCTTTTTTACGAACACGTTTACCGGAAGCGGCAAACTTAGCGATAGCACCTACCGGAGTAGCCTTAGAAGACTGACCACCTGTATTTGAGTAAACTTCAGTATCGAGTACCAGGATGTTAACGTCTTTACCGGAAGCGATAACATGGTCAAGACCACCGTAGCCGATATCGTAAGAAGCACCGTCACCACCGATGATCCACTGGCTGCGTTTAACGAGGAAGTGAGTCAGACCTTTCAGTTCTTTGCAAACCGGGCAACCTGCAGCAATACCTTGTTCGATGATTGCTTCGATTTGTGGAGCAAGTTCTTTAGTCTTATCTGCATCGTACATGTTTTCGATCCATGCTTTCAATACTTCTTTTGTTTCAGCCGGAGCATTTTCACCTGCAAGAATCTGGTTGAATAGTTTCACGATACGGTCACGCATCTTTTCGTTAGCCAGTTCCATACCAAGACCGAACTCACAGAAGTCTTCGAACAGAGAATTAGCCCATGCCGGACCGTGACCCTTTTCGTTTGTAGTATAAGGAGTTGAAGGTACTGAACCTGAGTAGATAGAAGAACATCCGGTAGCGTTAGCAACCATTTCACGGTCACCGAACAACTGAGTGATCAGTTTTACGTACGGAGTTTCACCACAACCTGAGCAAGCGCCGGAGAACTCAAACAACGGAGTTGCGAACTGAGAGTTCTTAACGTTAGCTTTGATGTCAACCAGGTGTTGTTTGCTCTTCACGTTGTCAATGCAGTAAGTCCAGTTATCAGCCTGAGCCAATTGACTTTCGAGGTGTTTCATGGTCAATGCTTTGCCACCCTTCTTCGGATTACCCGGACAGATGTCAGCACAGTTACCGCAACCCAGACAGTCGAGAACGTCTACTTGAATACGGAAAGTTGTACCTTCGAATGCTTTACCTACCGTTTTCAGCATTTCGAAGTTTGCACCCTTCTGCTCTTCAGCATCGAGAACGAACGGACGGATAGAAGCGTGAGGACAAACGTAAGCACACTTGTTACACTGGATACAGTTTTCTGCGTTCCACTCCGGTACAAATGCAGCTACACCACGTTTTTCATATTTAGAAGTTCCCTGATACCAGGTTCCGTCTTCAATACCCTTGAATGCAGATACAGGTAGCAAGTCACCGTCTTGTGCGTTGATAGGACGAACTACTTCATTGATGAATGCAGGATCGTTGTTAGTAGCTTTAGCATCATCTGCCAAGTTAGCCCATGAAGGATCAACTGTCAGTTGTTTGTATTCGCCACCACGGTCAACGGCTGCATAGTTCTTGTTAACGATATCTTCACCCTTCTTACCATAAGACTTCACGATGAATTTCTTCATTTGTTCTACCGCCTGTTCTACAGGGATAACGTTTGTGATACGGAAGAATGCAGACTGAAGGATTGTATTGGTACGGTTGCCCAAACCAATTTCCTGTGCAATCTGAGTAGCGTTGATATAATATACAGAGATGTTATTCTGTGCAAAGTATTTCTTCACTCTGTTAGGCAGGTTCTTAGCCAGTTCTTCACCTTCCCAGATTGTGTTCAGCAAGAAAGAACCGTTTTTGCGCAAACCGCGTGTCACGTCGTACATATGCAGGTAAGCCTGAACGTGGCAAGCCACAAAGTTCGGAGTATTTACCAGATAAGTAGAACGGATCGGAGTATCACCGAAACGCAGGTGAGAGCAAGTGAAACCTCCTGACTTCTTAGAGTCGTAAGAGAAGTAAGCCTGGCAGTGTTTGTCGGTGTTGTCACCGATAATCTTAACAGAGTTTTTATTAGCACCTACCGTACCGTCAGCACCCAGTCCGTAGAATTTAGCTTCGAACATGCCTTCGCCACCCAAAGCAATTTCTTCTTTCTGAGGAAGTGAAGTAAATGTTACGTCGTCTACGATACCGATAGTAAAGTGGTTCTTCGGCATTGGCATAGCCAGATTTTCGAATACAGAGATGATCTGGGCAGGAGTAGTGTCCTTAGAACCCAAACCGTAGCGACCGCCTACGATAACCGGAGCATTTTCTGTGCCGTAGAAGCAGTCTTTTACATCCAGATACAGAGGTTCGCCGTTAGCACCCGGTTCTTTTGTACGGTCAAGAACTGCGATAGACTTCGCAGTCTTAGGTACAGCAGCCAGGAAGTGTTTTGCAGAGAACGGACGGTACAGGTGAACTGCAACCATACCTACTTTCTCACCGTTAGCTACCAGATAGTCGATAGCTTCGCGGGCAGCTTCTGTTACAGAACCCATTGCGATGATTACGCGTTCTGCATCTTCTGCTCCATAGTAATCGAACAAACCGTATTTACGACCAGTAAGCTTAGAAATTTCGTTCATGTACTCTTCTACGATAGCAGGAACTGCTTCATAGTAGTTGTTACATGATTCACGATGCTGGAAGAAGTGATCCGGATTTTCAGCCATACCACGAGCAACCGGAGTCATCGGGTTCAGTGCGCGGGCACGGAATTCAGCCAAAGCTTCCTGATCAACCAGCGGAGCGAGATCCTCATTTTCCAGCATTTCGATCTTCTGGATTTCGTGTGAAGTGCGGAAACCGTCGAAGAAGTTCATGAAAGGAACGCGCGCCTTGATAGTAGCCAGGTGAGCTACACCAGCCAGGTCCATAACTTCCTGTACAGAACCTTCGGCCAACATAGCGAAGCCAGTCTGACGGGCAGACATAACGTCCTGGTGGTCACCGAAGATACACAATGCGTGAGAAGCCAGTGTACGAGCCGATACGTGGAATACGCAAGGCAGGAATTCTCCGGCAATCTTGTACATGTTAGGGATCATCAACAAAAGACCTTGAGAAGCAGTGTATGTAGTAGTCAACGCACCTGCTTGAAGAGAACCGTGAACGGCACCGGCAGCACCGCCTTCAGATTGCATTTCCTGTACCAATACTGTTTCGCCGAAGATGTTCTTACGTCCTGCGGCAGCCCATTCGTCTACATATTCAGCCATTGTAGAAGAGGGGGTGATGGGGTAGATGGCAGCTACTTCAGAAAACATATACGAGATATGTGCAGCAGCCTGGTTACCATCACAAGTGATGAATTTCTTCTGTTTAGTCATAACTAAAAATTAATATTTAAGTAAATAAATCATTTCAAAATTCGCATAGAGAGTGGATACTTCCACGTTTTTCCATTCAGCCCGTTAATGCCTCCTATAATGGGGAAGGCAACTGCCATGATACCGATGAGCAATGTGATCGGCCAGAAAGTGAAGATTACACCTAACGGAGAACCTATTCCACCGATTAGTCCCGGTATGAAACATGCAAAGAATATAGCCAGAAGAATGATTCCGAAAATAAACCAGGAAATATACCAATTCAGGATATATTTTCCCTGTTCGTCCACTTTTTCTGATTTCTCTTTGCCCATAACCCATAGTACAAGCGGTGCGACCCAGCCTACATAGGGGACAAATATCAGAAAATTCATTAATCCTAAGTATGAACTTTCCTGTAACCCGAATGGTAGTGGCTCTGCTATGGGAGGAAAGTCTTCATCATACAGTTTCTTTTTCTCTGTTTCAAATTCTTCTTCAGTCAGTGCTCCTGACAGACGCAAATTGTTTAACTCTTCTAATTTCTTGTAATCCATGGCATTTTATTAAGTGTTAGTATAAAAAGCCGAACATCCAAAGAGGTATCTGGTTACTTCTGCCTATTTCCGCTTTTTGCAAAGCATACGTCACACCGGGATTGTTCTTTATTTTCACCCCTTCGCAACATATCCTGAACGGCATCACTTCATCCACCAGGAACGAGGCATTCTTGTCTCCCTTATATACCTTGTGGTCTTTCCACAATGAATTTACAAAGAAAGTGTCGAGTACGTCTTGTTCTTCTACTTTCACCGGATAAATGGAATACATCAGATTGGAGTTGTGCATCATAATCTTTGACGGTTTCTTGGGGAATTCTTCTCCCTTTGGATATACCAGATTAATGAGGCGAGCATCTGCCAGATACTTGATGTAGTTCATTACCGTAGCACGTGATGTCTGTATATCGGTAGCTAGTTGACTCACATTGGGGGCCTTTGGACCGTCTACAGCCAACAAATATAGTAATTTTTTTATCTTTGAGAGATATTTCAGTTCAATTTGTTTAATAAGAAGAATATCTACCTCTACCATCATATTCATGGTTTTGAGTAGGTTTTCCGAGAAATTACGTTTTTCAAGAAAGAACGGATAGAAACCATGGTGCAGATAATCCTGAAAAAAGTCCAAGGGGCGAACTTTGGAAAGTATCCCTTTGGCTATCTGTTCGTGGTTACTGAGCAGTTCTTCAAGCGAGTAGGCACGGAACTTCATTCCGGTCTGAAGATTTAGGTATTCACGGAAGGAGAATCCCCGCAGGTTATAACTCTTCACAATGTCACGAAGTTCGAGGTTTTCTTCTTTCAGTCGCATCACCGATGAACCTGTGAAAACAATTTTCACATTGGGGAAACGGTCGTAACACATCCGTAGTTCTTTGCTCCAGTCCGGATGTTTGAACACCTGGTCTATCAGTAATACCTTTCCACCCCGGCGTTGAAACTCATTGACGAAATCGACAAGGCTATGGCCGGAGAAATAGAAGTTGTTCATGTTGATAAAAAGACATGAACGGTCTGTTCCGAATTTCTCTTTAGCGTATTGGAGGAGGAAAGTGGTTTTTCCTACGCCACGGGTCCCTTTGATACCAATCAAGCGGTCGCTCCAGTCTATTTCGTCCATTAGGTCACGACGGACAGGAGCATTGGTGTGCTCAACAAGGTAAGCATGTGTGCGGTAGAATGATTCCATTTCTTTTCTTAGGTTTTACGGGTGGCAAATATAGTTCTTTTTCTGGTAATTGCAAAGTAGAGATAGCAAAATTGTACTTTTATTTAAGTAAGTTTGTACTTCATCTACAAGGAGGTATGCTTCCCGTGCGGGAAAAGTTCACCAGGTGATGGTGATCGGAACTGGATTTTGTCGTTTTGTCAAAGTGATATTCCTGTTGTTTCGGGAAGGGTTTTGGGTGATCACCGGGGCGATTGAAACGAAAAAACTCAGTTATTTCAATTAGGGATTTGTTCTTTTGCTACTCTCTTTGTGTGTTGGGTTGCAAATGTAGTAAAAGTTTGCTTATTTTGGGCTGTTTGTGAGAATAAATATTGTTTCTTCTTTCTTTTTGCCTGCCGGATAGATCGATGGGAATTTTGTTAATAAATGGATGCAGGTGAAAAAAAGGGCGGTTTGGAGGCAAAAAGGCTTTCATAGGAAGATAATAAAGTTTTCTTCGGATGAAAAGAGGCTTTTCTCGGTATGATATTGCGATTCTCTTCGGTTGATATTGCGATTCAACTTGACCGAAAGTGCATTGGAATTCGGAAGGAAGTACCGGTTTTACTACTGGAAAGTGCTATTTCTTGTGTATATTTGCGAAATGTGAACTGCCTTATTCGCTGGTCTGTCCTTTAGACAGGGAATGCTTGTTAGTCAGGAGTGGGAAAAGATGGATATGTGTAAGTAATATGTGAATAATGAAAATAAAATGATAAATCGTTCTCTCTATATCTTTAATCCGGACCATGATCTGGCATTGGCAAGTGGGGATGTGAATTATATGCCTCCTGCCTCTGCCCGGCAGATGGCGGCAGATCTGGCATTATTGCCGGTATGGTATGCTTCTCCCGGAAGTGCGGTACTGGCACCTTCGGCTTATAATCTTGACTTTCTTCGCGAGATGCAGCAGCATTTGTCGTTACCTGTAGAATTGATGACGGAGCCGGAAGTAGCTTCGGAAGAGAACTTGCAACCGATGCCTTGGGGGTGGAACCCGGCTTTAAGAAAGAGGTTACAACTTTTGGGAGTACTGGAGTCGGAATTACCAGCATTATCTCAATTGGAAAAACTGCGTGTCCTTTCACACAGAAGTCGTGCGGTGGAGTTATTATCTCATTTGCAGTTGGATGAGCTTTTCTGCGGAGAATCTTTTTATCTGACCGCTCTGGAGGAGTGGCAGCAGTTTGTAGAACGGCATTCGTCTTGTTTGCTGAAAGCCCCGCTTTCGGGTAGTGGAAAGGGCTTGAACTGGTGTAAAGGCGTATTTACTCCTTTTATCGCCGGCTGGTGTAAGCGTGTGGCAGCTTTACAGGGTGGAGTAGTGGCAGAACCTATATATAATAAGGTGGCGGACTTTGCTATGGAATTCTATTCGGACGGGAGAGGAAAGGTGGACTTTGTCGGTTATTCTGTATTCTCCACTAATGGCAGCGGAGCATACGAAGGCAATTTACTGCTATCGGATGCAGAGATTGAACGCAGGCTTTCCGTTTATGTCTGCAAGGAAGCTTTCAGCAAGTTAAGGTATCAGTTGGAAGAAGAGTTATCGGCTTGTTTTGGTTTGGGTTATTCGGGGTATCTTGGGGTAGATATGATGATTTGCCGGTTTCCTTCAACGGAGGTAGAATATAGAATTCATCCTTGTGTAGAGGTCAATTTGCGGATGAATATGGGGGTGGTAGCTCACCTCATTCATAAAAGGTATATTGCTTCCAGGACCACCGGACGCTTTTCCATTACTTACCATCCGGTCTCCGGTGAAGCTTTGCAGATACACGAAGAGATGAAGACTAAATTCCCTTTACAGATAAAAGACGGAAGAGTGGTTGATGGTTACATGGCACTGACTCCGGTCACGAATAAAAGTGTGTACCGGGCCTGGATAATGTGTGAGATGACGCTTTGATTATCTTTCTTGTATGGCTTTTCCTTCATTTCCATATCTGTCTATAGCTGTTACTGCAAAGTATTTCTTTCTGTCCCATGGCAGGAGAGAAGTATATACATATTCTGTACCCCGCACACTTTGGGCGATGATATTTTCTGGTTTTGTAGTATCTACAGGATAAGTTTCCGAAGCATAAATGACATAACGGGGGGCATTCACCGGGTCATTGTCTTTGGCAGCTTTCCAGGTCAACTGGGTGTATCCGTCTGCTGTTTCTGTAATACACAGTTCCTCCGGGGCAGTGGGGGGAACATTGTCCAGCCAGGGCATGGCCGGTTGCAGTGCCGGATAGGCATAAAAGTTTTCTGCCAGTTCATCGTAGACTCCCTGTGTGTTGTCCATTAAGAATTTGGCACGATAATGTCCTTCTCCTGCCAGCTTATGTGCACGAATGAAGTTTATTTGTCGGTCTACGTCCTCCCGTACCCAGTTTCCTTCGCTCGGGTGCAGAAAGTAAATACCTAATCCCGGTATGATCTGCCGTCCGTTAGATTGTTCCTGCCAGTCGAGAGCAAAGGGGTAGAAATTATTTTGGCGGAAATACATCATTGGGTAAATCTGGTCTTGTATACCTTCGCCCAACCAGCCTTGTGGGTCCTGATAGACAGTATGGAAGGCATTCCAGCCTCTGGAAGAGTAGCGTGATGTGTCTTTGTACTTTCCTACCGGGCAGGTACTTACCTTAACCCACGGTTTAATCTCTTTTACACCTTTATATATATAGCGCACAATATCTGTGATATTGTCACGGCGCCATTGGTCCAGCGTCCTGCCTTTTCCATAGCGGCGAAAATCGTAGTTGTCCGGAAAGCGGGGAGCATTCTCCGGATAGCGCAGATAATCAAAGTGTACACCGTCTATATCATAGCGGGTTACGACTTCGCGCACCAGTTTCATTAGGTATTCTTTGGTAGACGGATGCCCCGGATTGAGGAAATATTCATTCTTATAGGGGATGCAGATCTCCTTTCTTTGTTTAGTAACGGATTTATTTCCTAAGCTGGCCACGTGCTTTTTGTTTCCCAAAGGAATAGCTACCATCCAGGCATGACATTCCATTCCACGTTTGTGGCATTCGCGCACAGCAAAGGCAAGCGGGTCGTATCCCGGATCGCCATCTACTTTTCCGGTCAAGATAGAATTATAGGGCTCGATAGAAGAATGGTAAAGTACATCTCCTCGCGTACGTGTTTGGAAAAGAACAGTATTGAAATTGGCAGCTTTCAGTTTATCGAGTATATCAGTCAGTTCTTCTTGTTGGCGTCGGATGGCAGTAGGGGTGGTTGCTTTGGTACGTGGCCAGTCCAATCCATATACAGCCGTCACCCAGGCTGCACGAACTTCATATTTGGGCTGTGCCTCTACAGGGGCTAGCAACAGTAGAAAGAGTAAAATAGTGAGATACCGGCGCATTGCAGTTTGAATATTGTTATAAATGGCAGCAAAGTTAGCAAAAGCGTCGGTATTCTTGTACGTTTCGTGAGATTATGTTACATTTGCCACAGTTAAACGAATAACACGCCATGATTACATTCACACTGTGCTTATTGGCACTTATTATCGGGTACTTCACTTACGGACGCTTTATGGAACGCGTTTTCGGACCCGATGACCGTAAAACTCCCGCCCTTACTAAGGCAGATGGAGTGGATTATATTCCACTACCCACCTGGAAGATTTTTATGATTCAGTTTCTCAATATCGCTGGATTAGGTCCTATCTTCGGTGCGATAATGGGAGCAAAGTTTGGTATCTCCTCTTATTTGTGGATTGTGTTCGGTAGTATTTTTGCCGGTGCTGTTCATGATTACTTTGCCGGAATGCTTTCACTGAGGAATGGGGGAGAAAGTCTGCCCGAAATCGTAGGCCGTTACCTGGGATTGACGACAAAGCAGGTCATGCGCGGTTTTACCGTAATTCTGATGATTTTGGTAGGTTCTGTATTTGTAGCTGGTCCTGCCGGGTTACTTGCCAAACTTACGCCGGAATCGCTGGACGCTACTTTCTGGATTATAGTGGTTTTTGCTTATTATATCATTGCTACTTTATTGCCGGTCGATAAGATTATTGGCAAGATCTATCCTATTTTTGCTGTTGCACTGTTGTTTATGGCAGTAGGTATTGTAGTGATGCTTTATGTACATCATCCTGCTTTGCCGGAATTGTGGGACGGATTGCAGAATACCAATCCTGATGCTGCCGTACTGCCAATCTTTCCAATCATGTTTGTTAGTATTGCTTGTGGGGCTATATCTGGCTTCCACGCTACACAAAGCCCTTTGATGGCACGTTGTATGACCGCCGAACGTCACGGTCGCCCTGTCTTTTACGGCGCTATGATTACTGAAGGCATTGTGGCTTTGATTTGGGCGGCAGCTGCTACTTATTTTTTCCACGAAAACGGGATGGAGGAGAACAATGCTTCGGTGATTGTAGATTCGATAACGAAAGGCTGGTTAGGTGTTGTAGGTGGTGTACTCGCTATTCTGGGTGTGATTGCTGCACCTATAACTTCGGGTGATACAGCTTTCCGTTCGGCTCGCCTTATCGTAGCCGATTTTTGGGGAATGGAACAAAAAAGTATGCGTCGCCGTTTATACATTTGTATTCCGATGTTTGTGATAGCTATCGGCTTGTTGCTTTACAGCCTGCGTGATGCTGACGGTTTTAATATGATATGGCGGTATTTTGCTTGGGCCAATCAGACGCTTGCTGTGTTTACCCTGTGGGCTATTACAGTCTATCTGGCCCGTTCAAAGAAACCATATTGGATAACACTGATACCTGCTTTGTTTATGACGGCTGTTTGCTCTACTTATATCTGCATCGCTCCAGAAGGACTGGCACTTTTGCATTCGCTATCCTATAGTATTGGAGGAGTATGCACGTTAGTGGCTGCCATCTGGTTTTTTGTATGGAAAGGGCGTTCGGCTCAAAAGAGATTGAATGATTAATTTAGACCTAATGAAGAAAATAAAGAAATCAACCGGGGTTACTCTTGCCCTGCTTATTTATGTTTCTGTGACGGCTGCCTATTTGTTGCCGCGCAATACGGAAGTAAGCGATACAGAGAAGTATGTTACTCTTGCCGTTTCATATGTCATCGTCTTTGCCCTCTGGCTGGTGCTGAGAAAAAAAGAGAAGATGCAGCAACGGCGTCGTGAAGAAGAACATTATAATAATTTAAAGAAATGAATGTATGAAGAAATTTGCATTGGTTATTTGCCTGTTGGTAGCCTCATTAGGCGCTCGGGCACAGTTTGAACAAGGAAAGTGGATTATTAATCCGTCATTGACCGGATTGAATTTCTCATATAGCAACAGTGAGAAAGCACAGTTTGGTGTTGGTGCCAAAGCCGGTACTTTCCTTGCAGAAGGCATTGCTTTAATGGTAGAAGCCAGTGCCGATTGGAGTAAACCGATAGATGTGTATACGATAGGAACAGGTGGTCGTTTTTACTTTAATAAAACAGGTGTTTATTTAGGAGCAGGTATTGATCTGAACCGTTATCGTATGAAAGGCGGACATAGCGGGACGGAATGGGGACTGGGAATTGAAGCAGGATATGCATATTTCCTTTCAAAAACAGTAACTATTGAACCGGCTGTATACTACAAATGGCGCTTTAATGATAGCGACTTATCCAAGTTCGGTATTAAGATAGGTTTCGGATTCTACTTCTGAGAAGAGAATGGAGAAGGGAGAATGGAGAGGGGAGAAGTGGGCTGCGCTATCACGCTGCATAGTACTTCTCCCCTCTCCATTCTCCCTTCTCTTTAAGCAAGCTTTGCTTGTAAAAATTGTCCCGTATAGCTTGTTTCACAGGCTGCTACCTCTTCCGGTGTTCCTGTAGCTACGATATATCCACCTTTATCACCGCCTTCCGGCCCGAGATCTATTATGTGGTCGGCGCATTTTATCATATCCATATTGTGTTCGATAATGATAATGGTATGTCCACGGCGGATCAATGCATCGAATGCTTCCAGTAATTTTCGTATATCGTGGAAGTGCAAGCCTGTGGTAGGCTCATCAAAGATGAAGAGTGTCGGGTCTGCTTTCTCCTGACTTAGGTAGTATGCCAGTTTTACACGCTGGTTTTCACCTCCCGACAGGGTAGAGGAGGACTGACCCAATTTGATATATCCCAAACCTACATCTTGTAGCGGTATCAGCTTTTTCACTACCTTCTTTTGGCCATGCTCGGTAAAGAATTCTACAGCCTGATTTACGGTCATCTCCAGTACATCGTATATATTCTTATCATGGAACTTTACTTCCAGTGTATCTGCTTTGAAGCGTTTCCCGTGACAGGATTCACACTCCAGTACAAGGTCTGCCATGAACTGCATCTCTACTGTGATCGTTCCGTCCCCTTTACACTCTTCACAGCGCCCTCCTTCACTATTGAAGCTAAAGAATCCGGCAGTATATCCCATCTGCTTTGCTAATGGCTGCTCTGCCCATAGTTTACGAATTTCGTCGTATGCTTTAATGTACGTAACCGGATTGGAACGGGAAGATTTACCAATCGGGTTTTGGTCAACGAATTCGATGTTACGTAAGTTCTGGATATCTCCTCCGATAGAAACGAATTCTCCCGGACGATCACTACACTCGTCCAATTCACGTTTCAATGCCCGGTAAAATATGTCGCGTACCAGCGTGCTCTTTCCCGAACCGGAAACGCCGGTTACTACCGTCATTACATTTAGCGGGAAACGTACATCTACTCCTTTCAGGTTATTCTCGCGTGCTCCTTTTATTTCTATATAGTTGTTCCACGGACGTCGGTGTGTCGGTATAGGTATTTCTTCTTCTCCCAGCAGGTAGCGTACCGTGTGGCTGTTACTTCCTTTTTTCAGATCTTTCATATCACCCTCGTAAACTACTTCTCCTCCCAGACGTCCAGCATTCGGACCGATGTCTATGATGTAGTCGGCAGCACGGATGATTTCTTCGTCGTGCTCTACTACTATGACCGTATTGCCCAATGCCTGCAGTTCACGCAGGACTCGGATCAAGCGGTCTGTATCGCGACTGTGCAAACCTATACTTGGCTCGTCAAGAATATAAAGGCTACCTACCAGACTGCTTCCCAGAGAAGTTGCCAGGTTGATGCGTTGGCTCTCACCACCCGAAAGCGAGTTACTTAACCGGTTCAAGGTCAAGTATCCCAGCCCCACATCAATAAGGAAACGAATACGGCTATTGATTTCCAACAGGATGCGGCGCGCTACTTCTGTGTCGTGTTTATCCAGTTGCAGGGTATCAAAAAACTGTTGTAATTCTGTGATAGGGAGATCAACCAATTCTGATATGCTACGTCCTGCTACCCGTACATATCCTGCTTCCGGTTTCAATCGTGTACCGTGACAGGTAGGGCAAAGCGTCTTTCCTCTATAGCGTGCCAGCATTACACGGTATTGTATCTTGTATTGATTTTCTTCAAGCATTCTGAAGAAAGCGTTAATACCTTCAAAATACTTTGTACCTTCCCATAGCATGCGGCGTTGCTCGTCCGTCAATTCAAAATAAGGAGTAAATATAGGTAGCCCTGCTTTCTCTGCACCGCGTATCACCATATCTTTCCATTCACCCATTTTCTCACCTCGCCAGCATACTACTGCTCCGTCGTAAATCGAGAGTGAACGATTGGGTACTACCAGATGTTCGTCAATTCCAATCACTTTACCGAATCCTTCGCATACAGGGCAGGCTCCAATTGGAGAGTTGAATGAAAACATCTGGTCATTCGGTTCTTCAAACGTGATACCGTCAGCTTCAAACTTAGTACTGAATGTATGTAGCTTCGTTGTTCCATCCGGCAGATAAAAGCGAAGCATACACATACCATCTCCTTCGTACATTGCTGTTTCTGCTGAGTCTGTCAAACGGCTGATGGCATCTTTGGTACTTGCTGCAGACATGCGGTCTACCAGTAGATATACAGTGTCATTCTTTGCTGGTTTATATTCGTCAATGCGTACCATTTCTCCATTCACTTCAATGCGGTTGAAGCCCTGCTTGAGGTCTATCTCCAGTTGCTGTTCTATCGTCCGGCCTTCACGCAAAAGTATTTGTGTGAGAACAGTATAACGTGTACCTTCCGGATAAGAAAGCATGCAATTCACGATATCTTCAGGAGAGTGCTTTTTTACTTCCTGACCACTTATCGGACTATATGTTCGTCCTACACGAGCATACAGGAGTCGTAGGTATTCATAAATTTCGGTAGAAGTTCCTACAGTAGAACGGGGGTTACGACTGTTTACTTTTTGTTCGATAGCAATCGCAGGGGGGATACCTTTGATGAAGTCGCATTCAGGTTTACTCATTCGGCCCAAAAACTGGCGGGCATAGCTACTCAGGCTTTCAACATAACGCCTTTGCCCTTCGGCATAGAGTGTGTCAAAAGCAAGTGATGATTTACCCGAACCTGATAATCCGGTTATAACGACAAGTTTGTTGCGGGGGATGTTTACATCAATATTCTTTAGGTTGTTAACCCTGGCTCCTTTGATTGATATATAGTTATTTTCTGACATATTTAATGGTCCTTTCTATAGATGGCTGGCAAAGTTAATGATTTTATCGTCAGGACGTAGCAGGAGCCTGCTTGTTCAACTGGTTAAGATATGTTATATTTTGAAACATATTATAACACGCTGTTAATTAAAGTCGTAATTTAGTTACGATTTATTGAATCTTGATAATATAAGGAATTAACGCATGAAAGGCATCCGGATTATTTCTTGTTTAATTATTCTTCTTTTGCTATGCAATCTCCCGTTACGGAGTACAAACAAAACAAAGAATTTGCAGATTTTGGTTGATAGTGCCCGGCAGATGATTGCTAAAGAGGGTTTTCTGGCACTCAATGACAGGTGTATGAAATTGGCACGTGAACTGGATGATAGTACTCAGATAGAGAATGCCTATGGTGACTTGTTTGACCATTATTATCAGTTGGGAGAAGTTGATAGTCTGAAAGTTGTGGGATATGAACTAATGAACTGGCATGCCGGACGCAACAAGAATAATGCCCGTTATCAGATATGGCGTCAGTATATTCAGCGATTGACAGAGAGTGGCAGGCAGGAAGAGGCTATTGCCGAAACTGAATTGTTGAATAAAGATGCAGAGAAAAGTCGCAGTCGCTATGGACAGGCCTGTAGTGAAATGTGTATTGGTTATAATCACAGGGTATTTAGTAATAACATGAAACTCTGTATTGAATATTATAACAATGCTCTTAAAATATTCGAAGATGCCAAGTATTATGAAGACGCTTATGTGGTCTGTCTGAATATAATGCAAACTTATCTTTCCCGGCAGGAATACTCCAATGTTCTTCAATACTTTGATCGTATCGAAAAGCTGGCGACTGAGATGAAAGTTGCCGGACAGAAACTGCGCGAATCATTGTATATGCGTTTCTTACAGTTTCGGGTGATTGCCACTCTTGCCGAGAAGGGAACGGGGGCAGCTGCAAAATATATTCGTGAGGCTGACAGTCTTTATTTGAAACATCCGGATAGTATGGCTAAAGATGCCTGGTTCGGATATAAGATAATGTGTAGCCGTACAGCTAATAATATAAATCAGGTACTGACTTATCTGGACTCTCTGCAGGATTATCACAAGTCTATTGGTGCTTGTTATCCTTCTAATTTGTTTTATAAGGCGCAATGCCTGGAGAGTGTCGGGCGTTTTAAAGAGGCTTGTAAGGTATATGCTTCTTACTCTCAGGTTAATGATTCAGTGCGTTCGGCGGAGTTGGACGATAAACTGAGTAAATATACGATTCAGTTTGATGTGGATAAGCTGAAGATGGAAAAGCTTGAATTGAGTGCTGAAGTTAGTCGGAACAGACTTATTGCTGTGCTTACGGGTGGATGCTGTATTTTCGTTCTATTACTTATCCTTACTTATTACTATGTTCGTACGCTGGCTATGAATAAGAAACTCGATGCAGCCAACAAGGCTGTAATTAAGGCAAGCCGTATAAAGAGTTCTTTTATTCAACACATCACTCACGAAATTCGTACCCCGTTGAACTCTATTGTTGGTTTCTCTTCTTTGATTGCTGCCGGAGGGATCAGTGAAGAGGAAGAGAAGGAATATGCCGAACAAATAGAAATGAGTAACACTTATCTGCTTGATCTGGTGAGCAATGTTATTGATATCGCCGATATGGATTCTCAAACGGAAAATGTACCTAAGCAGATTATGGATGTAGATACCTGCTGTAAGGAGTGTATTTCCGAAGTCCTTCCGTCTTTGAGAAAAGGGGTTGAGTTACAGTATGAACCTTTGTCTGTACCTGTGACAATGCGGGCTGTCTATCCTTGGGTAAAGCGTGTACTTCTTGCTCTTCTTGGCAATGCGGCCAAGTTTACTGAATCCGGAGTGATTCGTCTTCGGTATGATGAAGATAAACAGAAACGAGTGGTGCGTTTTATTGTGGAAGACTCCGGGCCGGGTATTGATGTGGAATATAAAAACTCTATTTTTGAACGCTTTGTCAAAATAGATACTTTCTCTCCGGGCACAGGTCTGGGACTTGCTGTTGCGCGGCAGATAATGGATATTGTAGATGGGCAAATCTTCTTGGATACAACCTATACGGATGGGGCACGTTTTGTTGTGGAATGGCCGGTCGGATAGTTGTAGATAATGCAGATTGTATTATCTTTGCTCGAAAAGCGAAGATAAGCTGCACCTTGGCATAAAAAATGAATGAGTTCATTTTATTCTACTCTCGGTTTGCATTATCTTTGCGCCCTATATAATAGATTGAGAATAAACATATGAATCTGAGAACCTTTACTATTTTGTTTGTCCTTCTCTTGTCTTTGGGAGTAGGAGCACAGACGTCGGGTACTGCTTATCCGAAACGTGAATTTCGTGCTGCATGGATGCAAACCGTTAATGGGCAATTCAAGGGGATGCCTGCCGAAAAGCTGAAGCAAACGCTTATAGAGCAGTTGAACTCTTTGCAGAAAGCTGGTATTAATGCTATAATCTTTCAGGTACGCCCTGAGGCAGATGCATTGTATGCTTCACAACTGGAACCCTGGAGCCGTTTTCTGACGGGTGTACAGGGACAAGCTCCCTCTCCTTATTGGGATCCTATGCAATTTATGATTGATGAATGTCATAAACGAGGTATGGAGTTTCATGCCTGGATTAATCCTTACCGTACAAAAACAAATCTGAATAGTGATCTGGCTACTAATCATGTGTACAATATTCATCCGGAATGGTTTGTTACCTATGGAAACCAGTTATACTTTGATCCTGCTTTACCCGAAAGTCGTAAGCATATCTGCATGGTTATTACTGATATTGTTTCCCGTTACGATGTAGATGCCATTCATATGGATGATTATTTCTATCCCTATCCTATTGCTGGGAAGGATTTTCCTGATGATGCCAGTTTTGCCCGTTATGGTGGCGGATTTACTAATAAAGCCGACTGGCGTCGTAGTAATGTCAATGTTCTGATAAAAAAGATTCATGAAACTATCCGGGAAATAAAACCATGGGTGAAGTTTGGTATCAGTCCTTTTGGTATTTATCGGAATGAAAAGACTGATCCGTTGGGTAGTAAGACAAATGGTTTGCAGAATTATGATGATTTGTATGCTGATGTTCTTCTTTGGGCGCGTCAGGGTTGGATAGATTATAATATTCCACAAATATATTGGGAGATCGGACACCCGCGTGCCGATTATGAAACACTGGTGAAGTGGTGGGCTAAGAATACAGAGAATCGTCCGTTATTCATTGGTCAGTCTGTGATGAATACGGTTCAGCATGCCGATCCGAATAACCCTTCTGTCAACCAGCTTCCTCGCAAGATGGCTCTACAGCGTGCTTATCAAACGATTGGTGGGAGTTGCCAGTGGCCTGCCAGTGCTGTGGTGGAGAATGCCGGTAAGTACCGGGATGCGTTAACACAAGAATATCATAAATATCCGGCTCTGGTTCCTGTTTTTGACTTTATGGATAATGAAGCGCCTGGCAAAGTTCGTAAAGTGAAGAAAGTATGGACGGCTGATGGCTATATGCTCTTTTGGACAGCTCCTAAATATAAAGATGAGATGGATAAAGCTGTACAATATGTCGTTTATCGTTTTGATAATAAAGAAAAGGTGAACATTGATGATCCTTCACACATTGTAGCTATTACTCGCAATAACTTTTATAAATTGCCCTATGAGAATGGGAAAAACAAATACCGCTATGTTGTGACGGCTCTTGACCGCTTGCATAATGAATCCAAATCGGTAGATAAAAAAGTTAAACTATAAAGAGAATTGAGAAGGGAGAATGGAGAGGGGAGAAGTAAGCTGCGCTATCATGCTGCATAGTACTTCTCCCCTCTCCATTCTCCCTTCTCAATTCAATAAAGTATCAACCCTGCTATTCCGCAAGCTATAATCATTAATATAGGGTTCGCCTTATATTTTTTGGTTCCTATAAAAGCTACCAGGAAGATGATAACGCTGATTACAAATGTATAAGTGTCTTTCGTGGGTGAGCCGAAGTTTTCCGTATTCATCAGTACGAGTGCTGCTGAGGCTAATAATCCTACTACAGCTGGACGCAGTCCGCTGAATACCGATTCAACGGCAGGATGTTTCTGATACTTCAGAAAGAATTTACTGATGGTTAACATTAAAATGAATGAGGGCAATACTACAGCAAAAGTTGCAATAACCGAGCCCCATATACTTCCTGTTGAGGTGAATCCGACATAGGTTGCTGCATTGATTCCGATAGGTCCTGGGGTCATTTGGCTGATAGCCACAATGTCAGTAAACTCTTGTGAACTAACCCAATTATAGCGGGTTACTACTTCTCCCTGTATCATGGATAGCATTGCATATCCACCTCCAAAGCCAAAAAGCCCGATTTTAAAGAAAGTATAGAAAAGCTGTAAGTAAATCATGAAATAAGTGATTAGTAATTAGTGATAAGTGATTAGCGATAAGTAATTAGTGATAAGTGGGCTGCGCTGTAATGCCGCACGGCACTAATCACTAATCACTAACCCGCTAATCACTCTTTTTAAGCTTCCCCCACAGGAATCCACCTACTCCTGCTATGATAATAATCCAGATAGGAGAGAAACCAAGCAACCAGATAAGTAATGCGGATACCACAGGAATCCATATGTTATAACGACTGATACGTGCAGACTTTGCCATGCTGAATGTAGGTGCGGCAATCAGGGCAACTACCGCCGGGCGGATTCCTTTGAAGATCCGTTCTACGATCACATTGTCCTGAAAGTTGTGGAAAAACAGGGCAATAGCCAGAATGATGATAAACGAAGGTAGGATGGTACCCAGTGCAGTGATGATACTTCCCGGAATTCCTTTTAGTTTGTAACCTATAAATATAGAAATGTTCACAGCCAAGATGCCGGGTGCTGATTGGGAAATAGCCAACAGATTAATAAAATCATCCTGGGTGATCCATTTTCGTTTAGTAACGATTTCATTTTCTATAAGCGGAACCATTGCATAGCCACCACCGATAGTGAAAGCACCTATTTTGAAAAAGATGCCGAATGCTTCAAAATAAATATTCATCTTAATTTAAGTATAATATTGCAGCAGAATGTGTATATTCTGTCATTCTGCCGCATTAATCTTCTTCCTCTTCTTCTTTGCTGTTTTTGTTATCTTCTCCCTTCATATACTTACTGGGACTTACTTTGAAATGTCTCTTGAACACTTCACGGAAGTATTTAGCATCATTAAAACCAGTCATTTCTGCTACTTCAGTAATTGTATACTTTTCTGTTTTTAATAGCTGTGCAGCCCGTTTCAATCGAATCACGCGGATGTAATCTGCAGGAGCCTGGTCTGTTAGTGCTTTTATTTTGTTGTAGAAGCTTGTACGACTCATATTCAGTAATGTACAAAGTACATCTACATTAAAGGCCTGGTTGTCCATATTGTCTTCTACGCTTTTCTTCACGGTAGCAATAAATTTCCAGTCTATATCTTTGGAACAATTGATGCATTCTTCCTCTTCCTCATTATCACTTAATTCCAGGTTAGCATATTTATTACGTAATAGAGCGCGATTGGTCAACAGGTTCGTGATTGTAGCTTTTAATATGCCTATATTGAATGGTTTCACTACATACTCATCAGCACCAATCTTTAATCCCTCAAGAATATTCTTTTCATCATTCAGTGCAGTAAGCAGAATGATGGGAATATGCGAAGTGTCGATGTTATTCTTTATAGCTGTGCACAATTCATCTCCACGCATTTCGGGCATCATAATGTCCGAGATAATCAGTTCCGGTTTATACTCTTTCACAATAGTAAGAGCTTCTTTACCATTACTGCACATTTGTATGGTGTATGTCTCTGAGAGGGTATGTCCTAGATAATTGCGTAACTCGTCATTATCCTCAACAATCAGTAAGCGCTGGCGGTTTTCATTATGCTCGCTTTTGGCATTTTCATAAATTTCCGGTGAACTATAGATAGTCTGTTCATCTTCTTTCTTTTCCCGGCTTTTCACTGTCAGATGTGCTTTCTTGAATTGTTTGTTGTCTTTAGGGAATGATACTTTAATTATTGAACCCTGATGCTCGATACTATTCAGATGTATTTTTCCTTTATGCAGATGTACGAGCTTCCACACAAGCATTAGTCCGATACCACTACCTGTCACTTTAGAATTGATGGCATTACTTCCCCTGAAATGAATCTTAAATAGTTTTTTCTGTTCATTGGCGGGGATACCTATACCTGTATCTTTTACTTCTACACTCCATGTATCCTCGTTTTCACTGACGAATACATGTACACTACCACTCTCGGGTGTGTATTTTAAAGCATTGGATATGATATTTTTCAATATTGAGTCCATCTTTTCCTTATCGAACCACACATTCAGATAGCGAAAATTACTTTCGTACGTGAAGTTGATATGCTTCACTGTGGCATATGGGCGGAATGCATTGAATGTTTCCTCCATATAAGTGTTAAGCTCGTATTCTGATATATATAGTTCCGAAGAATAGACGTCAGCCCGTTCAAAGTTAATCAGATTAGTGGTCAGGCGTAGCAAAGCATTGACGTTACGCAATGCCGTATTTGTATTTGCTATACCATCTTTACTGAGTTGCTCTTTCTCACGCAACTCTTCCAAGGGTGCTTTGATCAGAGTGAGCGGTGTGCGGATGTCGTGTGCTGTATTGATAAAGAAGTGAATCTTTTCATCTGACACTTTTCTTTGTTTTCTTAAAATGATAACACGGATTATAATAGCACTGATAAGTCCTATGAGAATTGTATAAAATAATAGTGCCCACAACGAGAGCCAGATAGGCTGTGCTATGATGACTTTCATTTCGCGTTCTTCCAGTACAATCCGTTTATCTTCATTGGAAACAGCTCGTACGCGCAACATATATTCTCCCGGACTAAGGTTGGTAAAACGAATAATGTTTTCTTTTCCGGGACGGCTCCATTCGTCATAAAATCCTTCCATCTTGTAGGAATAGAGAATGTTGGACGGATAATCATAGTTGATAGACGATACCTTGATAGAGAATATGTTTTGATCATACTCTAATTTTAGTGTATGGGTCTCGTCTATATCTTTCTTTAGTGGGGAGTTTTCATCTCCCGGATACAGAGTTTGGTAAAAGAGACTGAAATCGCTGAAAACCATCTTTGACGAATATATTCTCGGTATTTTCATCTTTTTATGAAACTCTACTGCACCGTCCGAACTTCCGAATATGAATTTGTTGTTGCTACGTAATATACCCGATTCTGCATTGAAATGAATAGTCATTAAACCCTGCTCTTTTGTCCAGTTATGGAATGTTTTCATTTGTGGATTGAAGCTGACTAATCCATTTTCTGTACTGATAAAGATTTCTTGTTCATTGTCAGAAAGTATGGTATATATATTATTTGATATGAGAGCGCAGTTATCTGTATAATAATGGGTGAATAGCTTTGTCTTAGAATCATATATTAATAGTCCCGAACCGCTGGTTCCGATGTATAAACTCCCGTTAGACGCCTGTAATAATGAATAAATATAAGTTGATTCAACTGGCAGCTTGATACGTTCAAAACTTCCTGATTTCTTATCCAACAGAAATAGTCCTGTAGCTGTTCCTATCCATATCTGTGTACTGTCTTTTTCTACAATAGCCGTAATGGAGTTCAAGCCGTGGTAAGGTTGTATTGATTTTGTTTTTAAATCAATCTTTTTAAGATTGTAGTATCCTCCCGACCATATACTTCCCTGTGAGTCTTTTATTATGGTACGTATATACTTGTCCGAACGTATATTCAGATTGGCAAATGAAGAAGGGGAAAAGTATTCTACAGACAAGTTTCTTTTGTTAATTTCGTGGATTCCCGAACTGTATCCTCCGGCCCAGATTGTCCCGGGAGTCACTTCGCACAGAGTGATAAATATATGGTTTTTGTTTTGAGGATCTGTATCGAAAGAACTCAGGAAAGAATGCCATTGTCCGGTTTTAGAATAGTAGAGGCTGATACCATTATTAGTAGCAAACCATAGATCACCGTCAGAATCTTCAATGATACTATTCACCTGATCGTTGACCAGTGACTGTTTGTTTCCGATAGAATGTTTTA
Organism: Bacteroides mucinivorans; assembly: GCF_034654355.2. Taxonomy (NCBI): domain Bacteria; kingdom Pseudomonadati; phylum Bacteroidota; class Bacteroidia; order Bacteroidales; family Bacteroidaceae; genus Bacteroides; species Bacteroides mucinivorans. The sequence goes on from NZ_CP178179.1 coordinate 1,678,275, forward strand.
TCCAGTTGTAGCTTGAATAACGGTTATTGCGTACGGTTATACCTATGGGATAATTTGCAAGCCATATGCGGTCCTCGTCATCTACATAGATATCATTGATGCTATTCCCATTCATAGCATTATTTTTGTTATAGTCAGCAACAACGTATGGAGTCGTGTAATATGAATCCATATTCATTTTAAATACCCCCGCACCGTCTGTGGCAATGAGAAGCTCTTTGTCATTTAAGGGTTTAATGGTATTTATACTAATGTCGCTGAGGCTTTCTTTGGGTTGGCTCGTTTGTTTGGTATTCATGTCATATACAAAAACACCACGTTGAAAAGTTCCTATGTATAGTTTTCGCACCTTGGGGGCAAAGTACAACTTGTTCATTTGAATGGCGATGTTATCCAGTTTATCACAATGAATATGAGTTATTGTTTCGTCTTTTAGTTCAGCGTAGTGTATTCCTTCTTCTGTAGCGATAAAAAAGCGCGTTTTGTCTATTTGAGCAATATCTGTGATGGTCTCTTCTATGGTGTTTTTCAGCTGAGATACTTCTTGTGATTTTGTATTATACAAATAGATTGTCTTGTCACAGCATAACCATATGTTGTGATTATCGTCAATAAAACTATGACTGACCGGTGCAGGGAGATCTTTGTTCTCTACAACAGGAAGTTTATATTCCAGTATGAAGGTATCGTGTATTGCGTCGTAACGAAAAATACGTCCTTTTTTACCAATTTCCCAAAGGGTTCCATCCGTATCAAGGTATAGCCAGTTCAGGTTGAGCAAAGAACCGGTTTCTTCTTTTCCGTCCTGTAATTTATAGTGTTTAAATTCTTTACCGTTATAGCGGTCTATCCCATCGTGTGTAAGAAACCACATATATCCTTTTTGGTCTTTCTGGATAGCGTATACCCGTCTATTGCTCAGACCATCTTCTACTCCAATGTATTTGTAGGTCTGTGCTATGCAAGTAAATGGAAACAATAATATGAGAAAAAGCCATTTTTTCATGTTAGTAAGACATTTAGAGTTACAGAACTTAGCTTTCTGGAGGGGGATTCAGATACAAAATTAAGAAGTATTTCTGATATAACAAAATATTTCCGTAAGATAGCGATTCGCTTTGCGTTGTCTGCTTGTTTAATGTATTCAAACGTTGCATAATGTGAATGTATCGATACCTCTGTTCTGATATTAGAAAGAAACAATACTGATTTTTCCCGTTATTAAGAAAACAAAAAGGCTGTCACTTTTGTAAGATAACAGCCTTTGATATATAAATGTAATATAAAAGTTTATTTCATATTCTTTTCTATCCATTTGCGTGCATTGACAAATGCTTCGATCCATGGTGTTATCTGGTCGCTGTTTACACGATCTGCCGGGTAATAGGCATTCTGCCAGGGGAAGATAGAACGTTCCAAATGAGGCATCATTGCCAAGTGGCGTCCGTCTTCGCTTGCCAGTCCGGCTATTGAGTAATCTGAACCATTCGGGTTACCCGGATATTCATCATAAGAATATTTTGCAACTACGTTATATTTGTCTTCTTCATATGGCAGAGAGAATTTTCCTTCTCCGTGAGCTACCCAGATACCCAGTTTGCTACCACTTAGTGAACCGAACATAACACTGCGGTTGGTTGGGATAGTCAAACCTATGAAAGTAGATTCGAACTTATGAGAATCGTTGTGAAGCATCTTGCCTTGCTTTTTGTGCTCCGGATTGATAAGTCCCAATTCCATCATCAGCTGACAACCGTTACAGATACCTAATGACAGGGTGTCTTTGCGAGCATAGAATTTATCGAGCGCCTCTTTGGCTTTCGGGTTAAACAGGAAGCCTCCTGCCCAGCCTTTGGCAGAACCCAATACATCCGAGTTCGAGAAGCCGCCACAGTAAACAATCATGTTTACATCTTCCAGTGTCTCGCGTCCGCTGATAAGGTCGGTCATTGTAACATCTTTCACGTCGAAGCCTGCCAGATAGAGTGAATAAGCCATTTCACGCTCACCGTTTGTACCTTTCTCACGAATGATGGCAGCACGGATACCGCTTGGTGTACGACGGTCCGGAGTGATGCCGTATTGTGACAATTTTCCTTTGAATCCCGGCATGAATGCGAACTCCAACGGCTGCATCTTGTAATTTTCAAAACGTTTCTTGGCGCAACCGTTCATAGATTGTTTACGATCCAACAGATAAGAAGAAGCATACCATACGTCGCGCATATAGTCGATACCGAATTGGTAAGTGGCATCTCCTTTAGATACCAGGATGTGACGTTCGTCAGTTGGTTTTCCTAATTTGATATAGCCTACACCTGCATCTTCGAGAATCTTTTTCACTTCATCCTTGTGCTTATCGGCAATTTGGATAACGATACCCGGATTTTCCGCAAAAAGAATTTTCACTATATCGGTCTCTTTTATCTTGTCGAGGTTAATTTCAAGACCACCTTCTACGTTGGCAAAGCACATTTCGAGCAAGGTAGTGATAAGACCACCGGCAGAGATATCATGTCCTGCAAGGATTAGACCTTTGTTCACAAGTTCCTGTACAGCCATGAATGCATCGCGGAAGTATTCGGCATCTTGTACGCAAGGTACTTCGTCACCTACTTTGCCAAGCGACTGTGCAAAGGCCGATCCGCCCAGTTTTAGTGTGTCAAAGCTGAAGTCAATATGATAAAGTGTTGTTTTTTCATTGTTTACCAGTACCGGAGAAACCACCTTCTTTACGTCAGACACTTCACCACCGGCAGAAACAATCACTGTGCCCGGAGAAATTACTTTCTCGCCATTGGGGTATTTTTGTGTCATAGACAGAGAATCTTTTCCGGTAGGAACATTGATTTGCAGCGCACAGCAGAAATCGCTCAATGCTTTTACGGCTGTGTACAAACGGGCATCTTCGCCTTCCTGAGAACGACACGGCCACATCCAGTTGGCTGACAGAGAGATACTGTCCATACCTTCTGCCATAGGTGCCCATACCAGATTGGTCAATGCTTCGCTGACGGATAGGATAGAACCTGCCGCTGGATCGGCGAGTGCAGCCTGAGGGGCATGTCCGATAGAGGTAGCGATACCTTTCTCGCCACGGTAGTCCAGTGCTACGACACCGCAGTCGCTCAATGGCAACTGAATTTCTCCCTGGCATTGCTGGCGAGCTACTTTACCTGTTACCGAACGGTCCACTTTGTTCGTCAACCAGTCTTTGCAAGCCACTGCTTCCAGTTGCAATACGTTTGTGAGGTATTCGTGTAGTTTGGAGAGTTCGTATTGCGGCATTTCATAATGACGCTCTACAGTCTTATCTATCATGTATGTTTTGGGTGACGAACCGAACATCTGTTCTACAGCCAGATCGAACGGGCGTACGCCGTCGGCCTGTTGGAAAGCAAAACGGTGGTCACCGGTTGTTTCACCTACCACATACATCGGAGCACGTTCACGTTCGGCAATCTTGCGCACATGTTCTATGGCTTCTTCTTTGATGAGAAGGCCCATACGCTCTTGTGATTCATTGGCTATGATTTCTTTTGCTGACAGGGTTTTGTCGCCAATTGGCAATTTACTCATGTCTATTAGTCCGCCACATTCCTCAACAAGTTCCGAGAGGCAATTGACGTGACCGGCCGAACCGTGGTCATGGATAGAAACCACCGGATTTTCATCTTCTTCACAGAGGGCACGTACTACATTATTGGCACGTTTCTGCATTTCGGCATTGGCACGTTGTACGGCATTCAGCTCGATACCGCTACTATAACGGCCTGTATCAACAGATGATACGGAACCGCCACCGAGTCCGATACGGTAGTTGTCACCACCGATGACAACTACTTTATTACCGGCTTCGGGTTTTCCTTTCAGGCAGTCGCGTTGCGTGCCATAACCCACACCACCGGCAAGCATGATTACTTTGTCATAGCCATATACCTCGTTGTTCTCTTTATGCTCGAAAGTCAGTACTGAACCACAAATCAGCGGTTGGCCGAACTTATTACCAAAGTCACTTGCACCATTGGAGGCTTTGATCAGAATCTGCTCCGGAGTCTGATACAGCCATTGGCGTACGGGCAGTATATCTTCCCAGCTACGTTCTTCATCCGTACGGGGATAAGAAGTCATGTAAACAGCTGTTCCGGCAATCGGCAATGAACCTTTACCACCACCCATACGGTCGCGTATTTCACCACCCGTACCGGTAGATGCACCATTGAACGGTTCTACTGTAGTAGGGAAATTGTGTGTTTCTGCTTTCAGTGAGATCACACTTTTAATGTCTTTTATTTGGAAGAAGTCAGGTTTGGAGTGGTCTGCCGGAGCAAACTGTTCTACTACCGGTCCTTCTGCGAATGCTACGTTGTCTTTGTAGGCTGAAATAATTTTGTTGGGATTTTCCTGTGTGGTTTTCTTGATCATCTGGAAGAGCGATGATTCCTGCTCTATACCGTCAATGATGAATGTTCCACCGAATATTTTATGACGGCAATGTTCTGAGTTGATCTGTGCGAAACCAAAAACTTCTGAGTCGGTGAGTTTACGTCCCAGATCATTTTCTACCTTTTTCAGGTAGTCCATTTCTTCTTTGGAGAGGGCAAGGCCTTCTTTTTCGTTGAACGTTTCCAGGTCCTCAATGTGAATAATTGGTTCCGGCTGGCGGTTGGTAATAAACACATCCTGATCCAGTCCCTTGTACATGCGTTGCAGCATTGGGTCACGATCTGCGTTTTCATCTTTCACAGGGAAGTACTCTTCGATACGGCTGATACCTTCAAGTCCCATGTTCTGGGTGATTTCTACAGCATTTGTACTCCAGGGGGTGATCATTTCGCGGCGTGGTCCTACGAAACAACCTTTCAGGTTTTCTTCACTTTCCGCTTTGGCTTCTCCAAATAGCCAGCAGAGTTTCTTACTATCGTCCGGGGTGAGCGGTTGGTTGCTCTCTACGGCAATCACACTCTTGGAAGGGGTTCTGAAAAAAAGAATCATGTTTTATATTTACGATTTAACGATTTACGATTTAACGATTGAAACTTCTTCGGGATATGAAGATAAGTCTCGTTTTCTTTACGGTGCAAAGATAAACAAATTCATCGGTATCCCGAAGTTATGAGCTGTTTTTTCATACAACCGGGAAGTGGATAGAGCGTAACCGGGAATTGGATCGGATGTAACCGGTAACCGTATGAAATGTAACCGGCATTTTTCTTTCTTTAGTAGTAGGTTTATAGCAGCATTATTGCACGCTAAAAGTGACTCTTATTCATGGACCTCTCACGGTGATGTTGTAAATGCCGTAAAAAAGTGTTTCCCGGTTCAGGTCATTTCCGGACGGATTCGTTTAGCTCAAATGTGACTGTAGAGGGGGTTTGTGTTATCGGATTGTGTTCCGTACAGCTCATGGTATTTTTGTTTCTTTAGGTGGTTTAGCTATAAATCTGTTGCCCGTAACAACTTTTCTCGCACAAACTCAGTCGAAAAAACGTTAATAACCTATGTCCGTCTCATAAAAAAGTGCGATATTTGCGACATGAATCAGATAGAAACAATTCTCGATATATTGATAAAGGGCTTTGCTATCGGCGTTATTGTCTCCGCTCCGTTGGGGCCGGTCGGAGTCCTTTGCATTCAGCGCACTTTAAATAAAGGGCGTTGGTATGGATTCGTGACCGGATTGGGAGCCTCTTTGAGCGATATTGCATATGCCCTGCTGACAGGCTATGGAATGAGTTTTATCTTCGACTATATTGATAAAAATATTTTCTATCTGCAATTATTAGGAAGCCTTATGCTGCTTCTTTTTGGTATTTATACATTTCGTAGTAATCCGGTAAAATCCATTCGTCCGGCATCTACCAACAAAGGTTCTTATTTTCATAATTTTGTCACGGCTTTTGCCGTCACACTTTCTAATCCGCTCATTATATTCCTGTTTATTGGTCTTTTTGCCCGTTTTGCTTTTCTGCAGCCGGGCGTATTACTCTTTGAAACAATCACCGGATATCTGGCTATCGCTGTCGGTGCATTAGCCTGGTGGTTTGGAATTACTTTTTTCGTCAATAAAGTGCGTAAAAAGTTCAACCTGCGCGGTATTTGGATTCTGAACCGTGTCATAGGTAGTATTGTTATGCTGGTATCCATAGTGGGATTGATCTATACCCTGCTTGGAGAGTCAATTTATTGAAATTAAGAAGGGAGACATTGAAGAGATGAAAATAGCACAACAACTAAAAGAGAAGAATATTGCCGAATACCTTATATATATGTGGCAAGTAGAGGATCTGATTCGTGCCAATGGGTGTGATCTCGATCAGGTAGAACAAAACATCATTGCCCGTTATCCGGAAGAAGACCGTCCGGCATTGCGTGAGTGGTATGGTAATCTCATTACCATGATGCGCGAGGAAAATGTCCGCGAGAAAGGCCACTTGCAAATTAATAAGAATGTTATCATTAACCTGACGGATTTACATAACGTACTGCTTGCTTCTCCGAAATTTCCGTTTTATAATGCTGCTTACTTCAAAGCATTGCCTTTTATAGTAGAATTGCGTAGTAAGAGCGGTAAAAAGGAAGAACCTGAATTGGAAACTTGTTTTGAGGCATTGTATGGTGTAATGTTATTACGTTTGCAGAAAAAAGAGGTGAGTGAAGGTACTACAAAGGCGATAGAGTCTATCAGTAGTTTCCTCTCGATGTTGGCAAACTACTATGATAAAGAGAAAAAAGGAGAATTGGAATTAGAATAAATAATGCGCCAATATAAATAATGTTCCAATTGGTTGCGCTATAACGATGCGCTGTATGATAATTGGCGTATTAGCACATTGAAAAATTATTGATTATGAATATACTGATAACCGGAGCTAACGGACAGTTAGGTAACGAGATGAAGGTACTTTCTGCAGAAAATGCACAACACACTTATTTCTTTACGGATGTACAGGAACTCGATATCTGTAATGAAGAAGCAGTTGAAGCTTTTGTTGCAGAGAATGAAATCGAATTGATTGTGAATTGTGCTGCTTATACTGCGGTGGATAATGCGGAAGACAATCGTGAGCTATGTGATAAGCTGAACCATATCGCACCGGGATATCTTGCCCGTGCTGCCCAGCACCGGGGTGCGGCTATCATACAGGTGTCTACTGATTACGTTTTTGACGGAACAGCTCATATTCCTTATACAGAAGAAGAACCAACTTGTCCGGCTTCTGTATATGGCTCTACCAAACTGGCAGGTGAGCAGGCGGTGATGGAAGGTTGTGAAAAGGCTGTCATTATCCGTACGGCATGGCTCTACTCCATTTATGGTAATAACTTTGTGAAGACAATGATACGTCTGGGACGCGAGCGTGAAGCATTGGGGGTGATTTTTGACCAAGTGGGAACACCTACCTATGCCAATGATCTGGCACGGGCCATTTATGCTGTTATTAATAAAGGTATAGTGCGTGGTGTTTATCATTTTAGTGACGAAGGAGTGTGCTCCTGGTATGATTTTACAAAAACAATTCATCGTCTGGCAGGTATCACTACTTGCAAGGTACATCCATTGCATACGGCAGACTATCCTACGAAGGCGGCCCGCCCACACTATTCGGTGCTTGACAAAACGAAGATTAAAACCACTTTTGATATTGAAATCCCTCATTGGGAAGAGAGCCTTGCGCGTTGCATGGCATTATTGAATGATTAATTTATTGTATGGCAGATAATTCAGAAATACAGAGAAGGCGTACATTCGCCATTATTGCACATCCGGATGCCGGTAAAACTTCATTGACTGAAAAGTTATTGCTTTTTGGTGGACAGATACAGGTGGCAGGTGCCGTAAAGAGTAATAAAATAAAAAAAACGGCTACATCGGACTGGATGGAGATTGAAAAACAGCGTGGTATTTCAGTAACTACCTCCGTGATGGAGTTCGATTACCGCGATTATAAAATTAACATTCTCGATACTCCGGGCCATCAGGACTTTGCCGAAGATACATATCGTACACTGACCGCTGTGGATAGCGTTATCATTGTAGTAGACGGTGCGAAGGGGGTGGAAACACAAACCCGTAAGTTGATGGAGGTGTGTCGTATGCGTAAGACACCTGTTATCATCTTTGTTAATAAGATGGACCGCGAGGGTAAAGATCCGTTTGACCTGCTGGACGAACTGGAAGAAGAACTGATGATTCAGGTTCGCCCGTTGTCATGGCCTATTGAACAGGGGGCCCGTTTCAAAGGTGTATATAATATATATGAGAATAAGTTAGATCTCTATCAGCCCTCTAAGCAGGTGGTGACAGAGAAAATTGCAGTGGATATCAATAGTGAAGAACTGGACAACCAGATTGGTGCTACACTGGCAGACAAACTGCGTGGTGATCTGGAACTGATTGAAGGTGTTTATCCTGAATTTGACAATGAGACTTATCTGGCAGGAGATTGTGCACCTGTATTCTTTGGTTCGGCATTGAATAACTTTGGTGTGCAGGAACTACTCAACTGCTTTGTAGAGATAGCTCCCAGTCCTCGTCCTGTCCAGGCAGAAGAACGTGAGGTGGAACCTGATGAACCGAAATTTACCGGATTTGTCTTTAAAATTACTGCTAATATTGACCCGAACCATCGTTCGTGTATTGCTTTCTGTAAAATCTGTTCGGGTAAGTTCACGCGTAATGCTCCTTATCTGCATGTGCGTCATGGAAAAACGATGCGTTTTTCGTCGCCTACACAGTTTATGGCCCAGCGCAAGACTACGATTGATGAGGCATATGCAGGTGACATCATTGGTTTGCCGGATAATGGTACCTTTAAAATCGGTGATACGCTGACAGAAGGTGAGTTATTGCATTTCCGTGGTTTGCCGAGTTTCTCGCCCGAAATGTTCAAGTATATTGAGAATGCTGATCCTATGAAGCAGAAACAGCTTGCTAAAGGAGTTGATCAGTTGATGGACGAAGGTGTGGCACAGTTGTTTGTCAACCAGTTTAATGGTCGGAAGATTATTGGTACGGTAGGTCAACTTCAGTTTGAGGTGATCCAGTATCGTTTGCTGAATGAATATAATGCTTCTTGTCGTTGGGAACCGATAAGCCTCTACAAAGCGTGCTGGATTGAAAGTGATGATGCTGAAGAGCTGGAAGCATTCAAGAAACGTAAATATCAGTTCATGGCAAAAGACCGTGAGGGTAGGGACGTATTTCTGGCAGACTCCAACTATGTATTGCAAATGGCACAGATGGACTTTAAGAAGATAAAGTTCCACTTTACGAGCGAGTTCTGAGTTCAGAGTTCACCACAGAGTGACATAGAGTTTCACAGAGTACTATTTTTCTAGTTGAAACGCGGATTAACGCAGATTAACGCAAAAACACAGGTGCAAAAGAAAGAACATCAGCACTTTAATCTGTGCTAATTCGCGTTAATCTGCGTTTTATCCGGATAATAAAACTCCGTGAAACTCTGTGTCACTCTGTGGTGAGCAGAACCGTAAACTGTCATAGTCCACTATTGCAAGCCTTATTATTCTTTGTTTTTCCTCCTCTGATCTTCCGATTTAGCTTTTTTTATTCTTTCCTGCCTTTATTTTTTCTTCTTTTATTGGTAATTTCGAGCGATTTTTTGAAGACCGATCAAACAACTAATAACTTATTATATGGAAAACTTAGAGACAGCGTTTCTGCTGATGGTAGTTGGTATGGCTACCGTGTTCGTCATTTTACTTATCGTTATTTATCTTGGTAAATTACTGATCTCACTCGTCAATAAATATGCTCCCGAAGAGGTAGTGCCTGTCAAACAGACTTCTTCGCAAGGTCCTGCACCTGTTCCTGGGAATATCCTGGCTGCAATTACTGCGGCTGTTAATGTAGTAACTCAGGGGAAGGGTAAAGTGACAAAGGTAGAGAAATTATAAATAATAGATTAATGTGCCAATTTGCCAATGTACCGATTGGCTGCGCTTATGAGGGTTGTAATATACCGGCACGTTATTTAATTGACAAATTATCAAGACACAACTAAAAGAATATGAAAAGAGAAATCAAGTTTAGTCTGGTTTTCAGAGATATGTGGCAGAGTGCCGGAAAATATGTACCTCGTGTAGACCAGCTTGTTAAAGTAGCTCCTGCTATTATTGAAATGGGATGTTTTGCCCGTGTTGAAACCAATGGTGGCGGTTTTGAGCAAGTGAATCTGTTGTTTGGTGAGAACCCCAACCGTGCTGTCCGCGAATGGACTAAACCTTTCCATGAAGCCGGTATTCAAACCCATATGCTTGATCGTGCCCTGAACGGACTCCGTATGAGCCCTGTTCCTGCCGATGTGCGCAAACTCTTCTATAAAGTAAAGAAAGCTCAGGGAACAGATATCACCCGTACTTTCTGCGGATTGAATGATGTTCGTAATATTGCTCCTTCAATCACCTATGCCCATGATGCGGGGATGATTTCGCAATGTTCACTTTGTATAACTCATTCGCCCCTCCATACTGTAGAGTACTATACTAATATGGCTTTGGAACTGATAAAACTGGGGGCAGATGAGATCTGTATCAAAGATATGGCAGGTATCGGACGCCCTGTTTCCCTGGGAAAGATTGTAGCCAATATAAAAGCTGCACATCCTGATATTCCTGTGCAGTATCATAGTCATGCAGGACCTGGTTTTAATATGGCAAGCATTCTTGAAGTTTGCGAGGCGGGTTGCGATTATATTGATGTGGGTATGGAACCACTCTCCTGGGGTACTGGTCATGCCGATTTGCTTAGTGTGCAGGCTATGCTGAAGGATGCCGGTTTCAAGGTACCTGAAATAAATATGGAGGCGTACATGAAAGTACGTGGCATGATTCAGGAATTTATGGATGATTTTCTTGGACTTTACATCAGTCCGAAGAATCGTCTGATGAATTCCCTGCTTATTGCTCCGGGGCTTCCGGGTGGTATGATGGGGAGCCTTATGGCCGATCTCGAAACCAATCTGGAATCCATCAATAAATATAAAGCTAAACACAATCTGCCTTTCATGACGCAGGATCAGTTACTGATTAAGCTCTTCAACGAAGTGGCTTATGTATGGCCGCGTGTCGGTTATCCTCCTTTAGTGACCCCGTTCAGCCAATATGTTAAGAATTTAGCTATGATGAATGTGATAGCTATGGAGAAAGGCAAAGAGCGCTGGGGTATGATTGCTGATGACATTTGGGATATGATACTTGGTAAGGCAGGACGTTTGCCTGGTAAATTGGCTCCCGAGATTATAGAGAAAGCCGAGCGTGAAGGTCGTAAATTCTTTGAAGGTGATCCGCAGGATAATTATCCGGACGACCTTGATAAGTATCGCAAGTTGATGAAAGAGAATAAATGGGAAACAGGTGAAGATGACGAAGAACTCTTTGAATACGCCATGCACCCTGCACAGTACGAGGCTTATAAGAGTGGCAAAGCGAAAGAAGATTTCCTTGCTGATGTGGCCAAACGCCGTGCAGAACGAGATAAATCGCCTCAGGAAGATGCGAAACCCAAAACACTTACTGTGCAGGTAGACGGACAGGCTTATCGCGTTACTGTGGCTTATGGTGATGCCGAACTTCCTGCTGCTCCTGCTGCTGCCCCGGTAGGTGAGGGTAAAGATGTACTTTCTCCGTTGGAAGGTAAATTCTTCCTTGTAAAGAATGCACAGGAGACAGCATTGAAAGTTGGGGATACCGTAAAAGAAGGAGATGTACTCTGCTATGTGGAAGCTATGAAGACGTATAATGCCATTCGTGCCGAGTTTGGTGGTACAGTGACGGCTATTTGCAGTAATCCGGGAGATACAGTTTCTGAAGATGACATATTAATGAAGATAGGATAATGAACGAGATATTTGAAAACTTATACGATATGACTGCTTTCAGCAATATCATTGCCGAACCGCAGTTTCTGATAATGTATGCTATCGCTTTCGTTCTGCTCTATCTGGGTATCAAGAAACAATACGAACCGTTGCTATTGATACCTATTGCTTTTGGCGTGCTGCTTGCCAACTTCCCAGGAGGTGATATGGGGGTTATTCAGGCCGATGAGAACGGTATGGTGATGGTGAATGGTGTGATGAAGAGCATTTGGGAAATGCCTTTGCATGACATTGCCCATGAGTTAGGACTCATGAACTTCATCTATTATATGTTGATAAAGACGGGATTCCTGCCACCTATTATATTTATGGGAGTGGGTGCGTTGACTGACTTCGGACCAATGTTGCGTAATCTGCATCTTTCTATATTCGGGGCAGCTGCCCAGTTGGGTATCTTTACCGTGTTGCTGGTAGCTATCCTGATCGGTTTTACTCCCCAGGAAGCAGCTTCATTGGGTATCATTGGAGGAGCTGATGGTCCTACGGCTATCTTTACCACTATTAAACTGGCTCCTCATTTGCTGGGACCGATTGCTATTGCCGCTTACTCTTATATGGCACTGGTTCCGGTGATTATTCCGATGGTAGTCCGTTTGCTCTGTACTAAAAAAGAGCTGAGTATCAATATGAAAGAACAGGAGAAGAAATATCCTTCAAAGACGGAAATCAAAAATCTGCGTGTATTGAAAATTATCTTCCCGATTGCGGTGACTACTGTTGTTGCTCTCTTTGTGCCGAGTGCTGTGCCGTTGATTGGTATGTTGATGTTTGGTAACCTTGTGAAGGAAATAGGCAGCAACACCTTCCGTCTGTTTGATGCCGCTTCCAACAGTATTATGAATGCTGCAACTATTTTCCTGGGGCTTTCCGTAGGTGCTACCATGACTGCTGAGGCTTTCCTCAACTGGACTACTATCGGTATTGTAGTCGGCGGGTTCCTTGCTTTTGCCCTGAGTATTACCGGAGGTATCTTCCTCGTGAAACTATTCAACCTCTTCTCTAAGAAAAAGATTAACCCGTTGATCGGTGCCACGGGATTGAGTGCTGTGCCTATGGCAAGTCGCGTAGCAAATGAAATTGCCTTGAAGTACGATTCAAAGAATCATGTGTTGCAGTATTGCATGGCAAGTAATATCTCCGGGGTTATCGGTTCAGCCGTAGCTGCGGGAGTATTGATTTCATTCCTTGCCTGATTGGCATACCTCTGTGTGAGGTTCATGAATTAGTTTAAGAATGCCTCCCTAAAGTTTAGACAAGACTTTAGGGAGGCATTTCTGAAATCAGCAGAGAGCTTTACTCTTTTCATGTCTGTTTCAATGTAATAGAATTTATGTTAATAATCTGGCCGACTGCAATACAGTTAGCTTGCAATTATGTTATTAATGTGGGTCAGTTGTTGGATATTTGATAAATAATGAGCTAATTGGTACATTATTTGTGATCGTTTCAGAATGATTACTTATCAACATGAAACGGGATATTATGTATCTGATACTGTCAGTAATAGTTGTTATGTAACAATTGAGTGAAACTAATTTAATAAATAGAGTATAAAATGAATTTAGAAGAGGTCTTGAACTTCCGTCGTTCCGTACGAGTGTTTGATAAAGAAAAACCAGTAAAACCGGAAACGGTGAAATACTGTCTGGAATTAGCAACTTTAGCTCCCAATAGCTCGAATATGCAATTGTGGGAGTTCTACCAAATAACGAACCCCGAATTGTTGGCGGAGATTTCAAAAGCCTGTCTTGGGCAGTCAGCTACTGCTACGGCTTCAGAAATAGTTGTTTTCGTTACACGTCAGGATCTGTATAAGAAGCGTGCAAAGTCCGTTCTTGAATTTGAAAAAGGAAATATCATGCGAAATAGTCCGAAAGAACGTCAGGAGAAACGTATCAAAGACCGGGAATTATATTATGGGAAACTAATGCCTTTCATTTACGCCCGTTTTTTTGGAATCTTAGGCTTTTTGAGGGTAATACTGGCTAAGAGTATCAGCTTATTCCGCCCGATGATGCGGGAAGTTTCTGAAAGTGATATGCGTGTGGTCGTTCATAAATCCTGTGCACTTGCTGCACAAACATTTATGATTGCTATGGCAAATGAAGGATATGATACTTGTCCTTTGGAAGGCTTTGATAGCAAACGAATCAAGAAGTTACTGAAACTACCTCATGGTGCCGGAATAAACATGGTAATTCCTTGTGGAATACGAAATGGAAATAAAGGAATCTGGGGAGAACGGGGGAGAGTACCGTTCAATGAAATCTATCACAGAATGTAGTTATATACCTTTTTCATCCGATGCCTGAAGCCTCAGAAAAAATGGATTCAACAGGATAACAAAAAGAGAAGCTGCTAACAAATGAAGCAGCTTCTCTTTATTCTATTGGGTAGATAAGGAAGCGAAACCTCCTTTCTACTTTATTCCGGAACTTTTATTCAACAATGATTTTTGCGGAGACAGTTTGTTTGCCTGTATGTCCGTTCAGCAGATAGATTCCACGGGCAACATTTGTCGGAGCGTTGTAGCGATCGCTGTTTACTTCGTAACTACCGATTGCCTGTCCGTTACTGTTGTACATGATAAATCTGTATCCTTCGTATCCGTAAATGCTGAGCATGTTGTCTTTGCAGTAAATTGTTTTTCCGGTTTCCACATCGTTAATGCCGGTACCACCGGATACTACTACATGAATATTCTTTTCTACAACTACGCCATTGGACTCAATTGCGAGTGTAATGGTTGTCTCACCGATAGCTTTTGGAATTACAGTCAGTGTATTACCTTCTAATGTTGCAGTAGCAATACTTTCATTGCTCACACTTTTTAATGTTTTACTGATATTGTACGTTAGGTTGTCCTTATCGGTCACTTTGTCCGTCAGATCAATAACAGTAGGTGCGCTACTTGTGGTAAATGATAATGTACTTTCTACGCCATTTACTTCCGGTGCATATTTGTCCGGGAAGATAGGCATGGCCTGGAACCAATAGTATTGTTTCAGTTTGATAGTCTTTTTCAACTCTCCGGTTGTACCGTTCACAATGTGAATCCAGTTGTGTTCGTAATCCGTTCCGGCTCCTTTTTGTGTTGTCATTACGATTAATTCATCCGTACGGTCGTCATAGCGGGGTGTTCCATAAGAGGTCTGAAGTTTTCCTTCTGTTGCTCCCGGTAGTTCGGCTACACTGAAGAACGGCTTGATAGTACTGATATCCGTACCTATCTCGTAACGATAATATCCGGCTCCTCCATACATGACGCTACTGCCTCCTGACCAATAAAGTATATTTTTCGTGCGGCTTGCACAGAATGGAGTAGGTCTCCATGCTCCCCATGAGCAGCTGATTTCTGCGCCTGTCGGTAATTGCAGGGTTTCTTCTATTGTCAGAGTTTCCGGATTCAGACGTTCCAATGTATTGGTTGATCCCAGCCATACACTACCGTCGGCACCTTGTGTAATGCCTTGTATCTTGCTGTTTTCAATGCATTTTACCAGCTTGTCGGTTTCTGTATCAATAATGTTTGTACCTTTACTTTGCTGGATGGCAAATACATATTTGCCGGCTTTTACCATATCTCCGGTCTGTCCGTTGTATAAGCTTGCACCTTGTGTTCCTTCAATGATATCACCTACTTTGAGGTTTTTAACATCAAATACAACTACACCGGCAGTAGTACTGATATAGACTTTATCAGGGTTTACGCCTACTATGGCACGTCCGTCACCGCCTCCGATAACATCGAATCCGGCAATTTTCTTTAATGTCTTGGCATTCATCACTACCAATCGGCCACCACCGGGGGTACTGTCTCCTCCGTCTTTGGGTTGTTTAGAGATAACAAAGAACTTATCAGCATAAATCATACCGTAGCAAGAAGTGGCACCAAAGGCTTCTCCCGGATTCTCCCGGTCGTATACACGATACATCAGTTCCTTATCTTCGGTAAGGAAATTCATATCACCGTTTTCGTGTCCGAACCAGGCTTCATTCAGGATAAATGTACCATCCTGATATCCGGCATAAGGAGAGTGGTCACGTTCTTTCACAATTAGTTTTACGGTAGTGCTTGCTCCTTTTCCGTCTTTGGCGGTTACAGTCATGGTAGTTTCTCCTACCTTTTTCGCAATGATATTAGCCTGATAGAAACTGGCGATGTCAGGATCTGCAATCTGGTAAGTAACATCGGTATAGTCAGCATCGGCAGGGGTGATAACAGGAACCGGGCAATAGATGTCTTTGAATTCTATTTCAATCACTTTGTTTTCACCACCAAGTTCAATCTTCTCTACTGCTTTCTGGCATTTTACGGTCAGCTTAAATGAAGCTGTTACATTTTCATCGTATATACTGGTAGCAGTGATGATTGTCTCCCCTTCGGTAGCAGTAGTCGTGATTTTTCCGGCTGTGCTGACGGATGCCACTTCTTTATTGCTGCTGGTGTAAGTGAGAGCGGTGTAAGTCGCATTGGAAGGAGTAAGAGTCAATGGGTTTTCCACCGTTTGCTTGATTCCTGACTCCATTTCTGCCTGTTGGAATGCAATTTTTGTGATAGGCTTTTCGGGTGCTGTTACTGTAATCTTGCAGGTGTTAGATTGAAAATAGTTTGCACTGTTTCCTATCTTTGTTCTAAAGTAAACATAGGCATCTCCGGTTTTATTTCCGGCAAAAGTGACTGCACCATTGAAAGCATCTTTAGTACTGCGTATCGTTTTGATAAGGGTATTATCTTTTTGAGACTCTTTATCCTGGATGGTCCACAGCATGGTACCGGCTGTTTCACCATTACAGCCCAGAATAGTAGGCAGTACACCACCGTCTGAAATAGGAAGCGTAATCTCATCCGGAAGATAGATACCTGTTTCCGGAGTGGGAACATAGAAGTAATAGTTTATTTCGGCTGCTTCACCCGAACCGGAGAAAGAAGAAAATGACCATAAGTCGAGAGAGCCATCGGTCAATATACGGCTGGAGGCTCCTACACTGCTATAATCCGGCTCTTCTGTAAGATTACCGGCTGTATAGTAGCTCCAATATCCACTATACCATCCTGAGGCCCAGTGGTCGGTAGCATCTATGGCGGTATAGTCGTCAAAGTCATATGCTGAGGTGTGTACTAACCCCTCTTCATCTGTTTTTTTCTCTTCATCACCTTTTTTCAAGCCAATGTTTCTATTGCCATTCAGGTCGAATCCAAATCCACCTATGGCAGATCCGTATTGTGTATCACCGTAAACCAGCATATAGAAACGTGGGTCGGCTTTGGCTATAGCTCTCAGCATAGCGTCACCGGTAGCTTTTGCGGCATCTTCCCATTTGTATCCCCAAACAAGGTTTTCGGCACCTCTACCGTCGTTCCATCGTATCACGAGTACGGAGGTTTTGCTTCCTTCGCCTACATAATACTTGATTTTTGAAGCATCGATTGAGATACCGGTACTTTTCAGTGCTTTCGGGAGAGTCGAAACTTGCCGGGGTACTCCCTGCACGAACATAGTTTGTTGTGCCTGCAACCCAATGCAGACAAAGCACATTAATCCTAATAGCGATAATAGTTTTCTCATAATTGTTTTGAATGATTAGTTATTTAATAGATGTAAGTCATTAATTCCCATTACTTCGGTAGATGTTTCGCCCAGCCAGCCACAGTATTGGTTGACTCCGGTATAAATCTTCACAAAATCAATACCTGGCAGATGTACCGGATTGCCTTCGGCATCTACAGCCCATTCGATGTTGAAGTTGGAGGTTTCATCTACATTAAGTCCGTTATCGGCATATCCCCATGGATAAGCGTAAAGCACCCAGTACTTACCTTCACCGCTTTCGTCTTTTGCATTATTGGGCAGCAGTGTACCTTTGAAAGAGAGTTCATCTTCTTCCAGCCATTTCGGATAATAATCCTGCCGGTGGTATATGTTTTTAGGCATAAAGCCCTGCGTATTCCGGTTATCTTGCCATGCGATATATTCCGCATCTGTATTCCAGGATTGTTCGTCTTCGGGTGCTTCTACCGGTTCGTGATATTCGTCCGGACGATAATAGGTAATCTGATAATTTTTGAGAGTGGTTTCTTTGGTATATTCACTTCCTGCCAGTTCATACCATTCATCGTCATCGGCAATGCCGTTTTTATTGCGGTCGTATGCCACCATGACAATACCCGGCTCACAGCTTCCGCCTTCTTCCGGTGCTTCCGGGTTAGGGTTAGCATTAGCATGAAAAGCATTACCAAGAATTTTGAGATCATACTGACCCGGTACATTTACAATGGTGTGATCGAAGCCACAGATTACATAACCGCCATAACCGCCCAAAGTAATCATTCCACGGGTATTGTATCCGATGGCTTCGAGTACTTTTTGGTTGATAGCCCTTTGAGTATCTCCTTCTTCGTATTTGGGAAGCTCGTTGACGAACTGTCCCGGTGCCGGCTTATATTCCGGTATGGAAGTGATATAGGGGGAGTAGTTTTTCTCTTCCTGCTTTACGGTGACAGTAAAGTCCAGTGTACTCTTTTTTTGTTCGCTGTTTGTAGCTTGCAATGTGATAGAATACTGTCCCGGATTGAGTGCTATAAATTCCAGTTCTTTTTGAGAAGAGATGACGGAATCTCCTATGCTCCATTGCATTTCGTAGGTTTCTTCTCCTGTCAGAACAGGAGCGATGGAGAGTATTTTACAGCGGGGGATCTGAAGTCCTCCGGCAGGAATTTCGATAACGATCTTGCCATCATCGGAGGGTACTTCGATAGGATCGGTTATTTCGACAGGAGGGTCGGGGGTTTCTGAGCACGCAGCAAACCATAGGCAGCAACCGGAAAAGAGGCTTGCCACCAGATAAGAATGTAATTTGAAGTGGATCATATAAATAGATGTTTAGTAATTGTTGAACTTTTATATCATAGATGATGCTGTGCTTATTATTTATGCACAAACACAAAGTGTGCAGGAATATCACCTGTGGTCACTGACCATTTCTTCTTTCCTTCCGGGGTGAAGCAATAGAGTGTACCCGGAGATACATAGTCTTTGGCATCTGTTACAAAAAACTCTTTCGTCTCCGGATTAACGGCTATACCATAAGGTTTCTTTATTGATTTTTCTGTTCCGTCTGTGATAAAGTTCCGGGTAACAACCTTTCGGGTACGGGTATCGATCAGGGCATAGGTAATCTCCCATTCCTGCTGGCTGACATAGCTGTATTCGGTGCTGTAGAGATAGAGATTATCATCATCAATACATAGCTCGGATGCTGCAATACCCAGCTTCTCTACTACTTTATCTGTACGGCTGTCTATTACATAGAGGTCGGACGGGATGGTGTAATAGTCACCCCGTGAACTTACATAGAGGTAGCCATAACGGTCTGCTTTGAGCCGGTGCAGATTGATGGCAACATCTATTTTGTAAAGCTCGGTGAAAGTATTCAGGTCGATGACCGAAACGGTGCGGTCATAATTAGGAAAGCGGTAACCACCGGAATTGGCTACATAGAGTTTATTGCCTGTAATCACCATCTCTTCCGGCTGATATCCTACAAGGCATTGGCTTACTATTTGGAGAGTGGCTGTGTCTACTTTGGCTACGTATCCCAGGCGGGCATTGGGATCTATCTGTACGGGGCCGGCATAGGAGCTGACATAGGCGTATCCCTCATGAAAGGTTATGTAACGGCAGTTGGGGATATCAATAGTGCCCAGATGGCGGGCATTGTTTTTATCCATTACTTCAATGAAGTGCGAGCAGTTGATAACGGCATACAGTTTATCACCGTAAATCTGAATATCATTGCCTACATCTCCCAACTCCATCACAACAGACGGATTGGTCTCGGCATAGATGTTTTTATGGTAATATCCGGTGGTATAGTCAAAGAAGTCCAGGGTACATTTATTACTTCCCATGTTTCCTTCATTCAGTAGATAGAAACCTGTAATAAATTCCGGATGAGTAGGGGGCTGTACTTGTGTTCCGGTAGAATGTACAAGTACTTCATCGTCGCCTGTGCACGAAAAGATCAGAAGGCAACCGGTGAGTAAGAGGGTAATGAACGATAGCTTTTTCATCTGTTTGTCTATATATGAATAGTAAGAATAAATTTATAATTAGTTCCCGGCATGGGGTAGCTCTTTACTACTTCAAACTGCTGATTGAAGAGGTTATTAACCTCTGCGGTCAGTCGGTAGTTCAGATTCTTTATCTTGAAAGTACGGGATAATGACAGGTCGTTTGTATACCATTCCGGTACATAATTTTCCGGAATATTGGCACGCATGTCATACCGTTCTCCCGTATATATGAAACTGTAGTTGAGATCCCATTCCCGCCAGTTAGCATTTATAATCAGTGAACCGCTGTGCCAAGGGATGTAGGGTATCTGGTCACCGTAATAATCGTCTTTAATGTCGGTAAAGTCTTGTGCTTTCTGGTAAGTGTAAGTGAGCCGGGCATCAATGGATATTTCCTTTGGTAGTTTCCAGTCGCTTTGTATGGCTACGTCTACTCCCCGTATTTCTACCATCCCAAGATTCGTCATCGTCCAGCGGAACTGGTTGGAGGTGGGCATTGCTACAATTTTATTTTCTACTTCGTTGTAATAGGCATCTGTTTGTATCTCAATGTTTTTTAGCCATTTCCCTTTGATGACAGGTGCATAGGTGAATCCCAGGTTATACTGGGTAGTAAATTCCGGCTTCAACTTGATATTGCCGATAAATGTATAGTATAAATCGTTTAGAGTAGGCATACGGAAAATATTCTTGTAGAAACCGCGCAGGTGGAAGTTTACTTTACGAAACGGTTTGTAAGAAGCCGCCAAAGTAGGGGTAATCTGCTTTTTGTTCTCCATAGACATCGTATCTATGCGTACATGATCTACGACGAATGTTCCCAGTACACTGGCTTGCAGCTTGAATTGTTCAAAGTCGAGTGCACTTGCCACCGATACCAGTGTGGTATGGCGGGTGGGATAGGGGAATTTATATAAATCGGCATTCAGTTTGTTCCACTGATAATCCAATGCCATAGATATACTCCAGTGTTTATTGAATGAGTAGAGGTTGGCAGCTGAGAAGTAAACTTCTTGCTGCCGGTAGTGGTTTTCAATATACATCATTGTAGTGTCTTTCTTCGTGTCGGCAAGGTAGTGCAGATAGTCATACGCATACTTTCCGTTTATCAACAGACTGTATTTATCTGAAAAATGTTTTCTGACGGACGACTGCACAAACAAATTCGTATCCCATTGCTGGTCTTCGTGAAACAGTTTGTTACGAACCATTGCTCCGGGGAGTCCTCGTTCTGATTTATAAAAGTAGGCTTTACTTTTCCACTCTCCATTGGTTATTTTGCCATATAGCCCACCTTCTATACGGATAGAATTCACATTTCCATTCTTGCGTACGGCCGTGGTATCATATCCTCCCGTAGTTTTGTAGCGGTATTTATAATGTCCGGTGGTAAACATGTATTCGGTACTGAATGAACTGGAAAGGCGGTCGTTGATATTCTGTTCCCAAAGCATCGACGGATTGACAACACCAAAAGACCCGGTTTTGAAGCTGCCTCGTATATTATAACGTTTGGAATCTTCAAACTTAGGGGTACGGCTTTGCATGTAAATGGAGCCTGATGAACCAAAATCTTTAGCTGATTGGAAGATAGCACTACGCTGTCCGTTGTAGATGGAAACAGCTTCCATATTATCGAGTGAGAACCGTCCGAGGTCAACCTGTCCGTTTTGTGCATTGCCCAATTCGATACCGTCATAGAATACTCCCACATGGTTAGTTCCCATGCTGCGTATATTAACTGTTTTCAATCCACCGATACCGCCGAAGTCTTTAATTTGTATGCCCGAAAAGTAACGTATGGCATCTGCTACGGAATGGACGCTTAGCTTTTCCAGCTGCGCCCCTTCCATAATTTGTACGGGGATAATTTCTTTCGACAACTTTTTGGATGAGGTGACTGTCACCTCATCTATCCAATAAGTATGCAATGTATCTACTTTGTTGCGTTGAGCATATACTAAAGTAGTCAATAACAGAAAAGTGACAGTAATCCACTTCGCCTTATTTCCCATGCGTTAACTAATTTGATAATTATTATTCATTGTTATTATCAAATAGCTGTAAAAAGGTCCAAATATGTATGATGATAGAGAAGTTGTAGCCACTCTTTGTCAAAGAGCTACAACGTTTCCGTCCTCACAGCTTGTCCTCGAAAGCTATTGAGTAAATATGCATGGCAGGTCTTCTGACTCGTTTCCGTAAGTAAACGCCTTCCCAATCGACTTGAAGTCTTTCAGTGGCATGAAGTATGTGTTTACTACGTTTGAATGAAACATACAGCAACGGGACTGTTCAGGATTCTCACCTGATTCCCTTTTAATCATCTTCTCCGAATGCATGGAGAAGATGAACCAATGCGAGGCAAAGTTAGAAATTAATTGGGTAAAAATGAAAGGGAAGGGAGGAAATATTTGTTTGTTCTGAGGGCAGGACTTGAGATATATTTAAAACCGTACAGTAACGAAGATGATGGCCCTGTCTTTTCGATGGCGGAAGTGCCCATAGACGGCATTGTTACCCTTGCCCGGTATTGTACTTTGTCTTTCTCGGAAAGGAACGTTCCTTTCCCCGGTGAGCAGTATTGTTTTACATGTACATGTAAAGCAGCATGAGATGCACATGTCGTGCTGTCCCACATGCACATGTCGTACCGCTTTACATGTACATCTAAAACAACGTTACACACCGAGGCTTTATACGTTACTCTACGAGAGGGGGCTTTGTCAATACCGGAGAAAGAGACTGATGACAATGACAAATACCATTAAGTTCAAAACAGATCGGAAATGAGTAAAACCCACCACAGAGTAACACAGAGTTCCACAGAGTTTAAATCTTTATTGAAACGCGGATTAACACATATAAACACAGATTAAAAGACTGTATTTCTTTATCTTATATTTGTTTCCCTTTGCGAAAATCTGCGTTTCAATAAAGATTTAAACTCTGTGGAACTCCGTGTTACTCTGTGGTGAAATACATTCAAAACCATACAGAAATGAATCGAACTTGCACAGAATTTTTTTATCTGCGTTACAATTAGCCATCACCCGGCGTACTCACCGTGCAGGAAGCATTTTAATAGCTTGTCACCTTCTGGTATTCGGCTACTGCCATTTTAGCGGCAAGGTGTGCATTAATAAGATTTGAGTGTGCCTGCGTCCATGAAAGCTGGGCCGAAAGTACATCTACCATACTCGCTTTCCCTTCATTATAAGAGAAGGTGGCCAGACTGAGATTTTCTTCTGCCAAATCCATTGTTTCTTGTGCAGTAGTCACTTGATGTTCCGTTTCCGTTAGTTTGGTAAGAGCGGCTGAGAGTTCTTCGCTGATATTATCTGTCACATAACTTTGCTGTAACTTCTGGATACCAATATAGGCTTTCTGCTGACGGTTCGTTTTGAAGCGTGCCCCCCAACGGAAAACAGGAATGTTTACGTTTAATCCCAAGATCGGAGTGAAAGCAACATCATAGCCCATGTTGGGAGATGCAGTAGCCCATCCTCCGGATAGAAATAGGTTTACTTGCGGGTTGTACTGACTAAGGGCAGCCTTTCGTTGTGCTTCGCTTTTTTCTATGTTGATTTCCGTACTGGCATAGTCGGCACGGCGTTGCAGTACATCGTCCAGGCTAAGGAGTGTAACCGCTTCGCACGGTATCCCAATTTCATACAGACTGTCTACGGGAGTATTGGGACTTTCTCCCATCAGTATATTCAGTTTTTGTAAAGCCAACGTATAGTTCTGGCGTGCTTTGATGTATTGCAGTTCCGCTTCTTTTTTGCGGGTAGAAATCATCAGCAGATCTGTACGGCTTATCATTCCGTCGTCAAAACGGTCTTGAATAATATTGAATTGTTGCTGCACAATGTCCTCATATTGTTTGGCGGACAGGAGCATGGCATGGGCGGCAGAAGCATTCCAGTATACTGCATCACTTTGATAATGGATCTGATCGAGGGTGAGTTCCGTACTGAGCCGGTCCAGTTTCTCGTCTGCCTGGGCCACCTTGTTTTGGGCTTGCAGGGAACCACCGGCATAGAGAGGCTGAGCAACAACAAACGCCCCCTGATAGGTATAATTACGATATTGTCCGGCAGGACCATCCCAGGCATCCATTTCTTTGAGATTCAATGTACCTTCTCCAGTAATATCTATCTGCGGTAGGAATCCGGTGAAGGCAATTTTGCGTCCTTCGGTACTTGCCATACTTTTCAGTTTCTGTTGTTTTAACACCTGACTGTAGTTCTCTACCCGGTTACGATAGGCTTCGCGGGTGAGTTGTGCCGGTTGTGCCAGGAGGTTCAATCCGGAGCACAACCATGCGAATAGTATTATCTGAGTTTTCATTGTCATTATTTTAATCGTTTTAGCGATGATGATGCACTATGTGCGTCCGGTAACTTTGCGAGTACAAAGTTAATCCTATTTCACCAATCTTATCCTTTAATTTTTAGTATCGTACAATAAGCTACCGGAAGTACAAACAATGTCAGTGCCGATGCTACCAGTAAGCCACCCATAATGGTTGCTGCCATACCGCCAAACATAGCGTCAAACAATAGTGGGAGCATACCCAGAATAGTGGTTCCCGAGGCCATTGCTACCGGAACAATACGGCTAACAGTTGCACTAACTACAGCATCAAGTGGGGTTTTACCCGAACGGGTTTCAATGTCTATCTGATCTACCAGTACAATTGCATTTTTGATATTCATACCAATCAACCCTAACAGACCAAGAACGGCAAAGAAGTCGAACGATTTGCCCAATACGAGTAAACCCAATACAATGCCGATAAAGATGAGCGGCAACATCAGCAGAATAACAATCGGTTTGCGATAGGTTTTAAACAGCAGCAGTAATACGGTAAACATTAAGAAAAATGTCAACGGCATGTTTGCTGCCAGTGCTTCGTTGGATTCTACCTGACTCTCTTGTTCACCAAAATACTTCATGGTATATCCTTCCGGTACTTGTATTTCCTTTTGCACTTGAGACCATACCTGGTTGAAGGCAGTAATGGCATTCACTCCGCGACGTGGATCACACTGTGCCATCATCACCATCTGGCGATTGTAGTCTTTTACATTCGAGAAGCGATATTGGAAATCAAACTCCGATACTACCTGTTCGAGACTGGTGGTTTCTGTGCCTGTACCGAATACGGGTAACGTGCGGAGATCATTGATTTTGAATGAATCCACGGTATTTCCTTTTAGTAAAATAGGGAGTACCTGATCACCTTTGCGGTATTCGCCTAAGGGCATGCCGTTCGTCCCGATCTGGATACTTTGTGCCATTCCCTGGCGGGATACACCGAGTGGTTGGGCACGTTCCTGGCTATATATCGGTTTCCATACCGGAATCTTATTCCCCCAGGAGTTACGTATATTGATCAGATCGGGGTTACGGTGCATTATTTCCAGCGCTTTATTGGTGAGCATTACCAACGTATCGACATTGTTGCCGATAAAACCAATTTCAATGGCGGCATCCACAGGCGGTGATAGTTTGAAGAGGCTGGTGCGGGTGATGGCATTCGGATAGTTTGCCTTCATGTATGCATCGAAATTCTCTTCCTGCTCTTTGGTGTATTTGCTGTCTTTAAGTTCTACCAGTATATTACAGAAGTTAGGTTTGGGTCCTACAGAAGTAGATGCCAGGTAGTAACGCAGCGGGGTACTACCGAAGGTGATGGATACTTTGTCTACTTCCGGTTGTGCCAACAGGTGTGCTTCAACCGTTTTCATCTCTTGGGCTACTTCATTGATACTGTAACCATCGGGGTAGAAGACGTCTGCCCGGTAATAAGGTTTATCAAGAGATGGGAAGAAGTTTTGAGGCATCATTCCCATTATCACTAAGGAGATTACGAAAAGAGCAATTACTGCACTTAGTGTCAATGCTTTTTTTCGTATCAGCACATGCAGGATAGAAGCAAATTTGTGATAGAACGGCTTATCGTACGGATCTTTTGCTCCGTTGGCAGGCTTTGCTTTTAAAATGAAATTACCGAATGTAGTGGTTTGTGTCAGTGCCAATACCCAACTGAGTCCGAGTGATATGGCAAGAACCACAAACAACGGTTTCACGATTTCTGCAACGGCGGAAGGTGCCAGATACAAAGGTAAGAAAGAACAGACGGCGATGAACGTAGCGCCTAATAGCCCCCATTGTGGTCCGGTAGCCCCGTTAATCAGTGCTTTGCGCCGGTCCATACCTCGTGCAATAGCTATTTGGGCATTGTCAGTTACTACAATGGCATTGTCTACCAGCATACCCATGGCTATGATAAATCCTGCTAATGAAGTACGGTTTAGTCCTACTCCCAGGAAAGACATGATAAGCATTGTACCGCCGATAGAAAAGATCAGTGATGAACCGATAAGTAGTCCGGCACGAAGCCCCATTACCAGCATGATGATGACGATAACGATAAGGATAGATTCTACCAGGTTGATAATAAATCCGTTGTTGGCCTCTTTGGCGATCACATTTTCCAGATAGAGTGGCTCCAGTTGCATTCCTACAGGTATGAGTGGCAGGAGTTCGGCAAGCTTGGCATCTACCATTTCGCCTGTTTGTACCACATCACGCTGCGGGTCGGTAGATACACCGATACCGATAGCGCGTTTTCCATTGACGCGCATAATGGTAGAGGCCGGATCCATATATCCACTTTCGATGACGGCAATATCACCCAGTTTTACTTGTCCGGCTTTAGTGGTGATCACCTGATTGCGTATATCGTCGACGGTGGTGTACATTCCGTTTGCTACAACCCGTAGTTGCTGTTCACCGGCACTGATTTCTCCAGTATTGATAATCTGGTTTTGTGATTGCAGTAAGGATGCAAGTTGTTTGGGATCGATACCCATTCCCACCAGTTTGTTTACGGAAATGAAGATATTGACAACTTCCGTTTGTACACCGAACAGAGCAACTTTCATTACTCCATCAGCAGTGACTACCTGCGTTTTGATTCGTTCGGCCCAGTCGCGCATCTCTTCATAGCTGAATCCGTCGTCGGCGGTCAGCCCGTAGTAAATGCCGAATACGTCTCCAAAGTCATCCGATACAGTAGGTACGGATGATCCGCTGGGAAGTTGAGGCTGTATATTGAGTACTTTGCGTCTCAGTTCGTCCCATTTTTGTGGGATGGAAGAGGCGGACAGGGAGGGTTGCAGTTCAAAAGTGATCTTTGAAAGACCATACATAGATTCGGACTTTATCTTATATACTCCGCTCATACTTTGTATTTCGCGTGAGATAGGTTCTGTGATGAGCCGTTCCACTTCTGCAGGTTCAGCTCCCGGATAGCGCGTCATGATGACGGCTGATTTGATGACAAACGGTGCATCTTCTTTCTTTCCCAAATTGCTAAAGGAGAAAATACCTCCAAGTAGCAATACAGCAAGGAAAAAATAGATGACTTTGGTGTTGTCTAATGAATATTTGGCTAAATTCATGAAAGTAGTGTTTAGTAAATTAGTGATTAGTGATTAGTGATTAACGATTAGTGATTAGTGATTAGTGATTAACGATTAGTGAGTGATAAGTGCTGGATGGTTAGTAACACTATAATGCCGCATGGCACTAATCACTAATCACTACTCACTACTCACTACTCTAATCTTCTCTCCCTCTACGAGCTGGTTAACTCCTGCGGTGATTATCTTTTCTCCGGCTTTCAGCCCTTTGGTGATGAATGCCTGTGCATCTCCGGTAGGAGACATGACGCTTACTTCGCGACGGTTTACTTTGTTGTCGTTTACTACCCATACATACATCTGTTTTCCATTGCCTTCACTAAACAGGGCGCTCAGAGGGATTACAGTCATACTTTCTTCCAGGAACGGACCTACATTGGCAGAGAAGCGGATGCTACACGTGAATCCCGGTTTTACGTCGTACAGTGCACGGTTAAATGCCGGATCGTCAATCGTGATTGTCACAGGAATACCTGTTCCGTCAGTTGATATATCCAGATATTCCTCTAATTTAGCATTGAATTTCTGTCCTTTATATGTATCGAATTCTACGCGGAATTTCTGATCGCTGGAACGCAACAGATAGAGGTAAGCATCCGGAATGGTGAATTTGATACGTAGCTTTTTGGTATTTACCAGTTGGACGATACCTTCACCGGCATTGACGCGCTGGTAATTTTCTACCAGTCGTGTTTCGATAGATCCATCGAAAGGAGCGGTCAACTTGGTATCGCGCATATTGTTGGAGGATAATTCGAAAGCTGATTTGGCTCGTTGGTAGTTTGATAAACTGATTTCGTACTCCTGTACGGAGATAGCCTGACGTGCCAGCAAACGTTTGTTACGTTCTACCTGAGCGGCAGCTGTTTCATAAGAAGATTTGTCTGCAGCATATTGCAAGGCGATGTCTCTGGGATCAATGGCAGCTATCAGCTGTCCTTTTTTCACTTTCTCTCCTTCGATGACCGGTAGGTTGATAATCTGTCCGCTCACGCGGAAAGCAAGCTTTACATAGTCTACTGCTTCTACAATTCCCGAAAAATCTTTGTTGATTTCCGATCGTGATTCTACTATTGCTGTCTTTACAGGCCGGATTGTAGTGCCGTTGTCTTCTTGTTTCTGTCCGCATGCAGCCAGAAGAAGGGCCGCAGTCAAAGCGATTACATAGTTTTTTTTCATACTCCCTTGGTTGGTTAAAGTCGTTTAAACAGGGGAGCGTGAGTAGTGATTAGTGAGTAAGTGATGAGTGATTAGTACCATGCGGTATGTAGCGCAGCTATTAATCACTGATCACTAATCGTTAACCACTACTCACTAATCACTTTCACATCTCCTCTGGTGACATGATAAACAACTTTATGGATAAGGATGTTCAGTTCATCCCCTTCTATCATCGAGATTTTTATTTCCTCTTTTCCTATCTCTATCTGTAGAGTACATTGGCGGAAGTGGATTTTGAAGGTGTATTTATTCCATTTTTCAGGGATGACAGGATTGAAGCAGAGCATGTCGTCTTTTATTTGCATTCCTGCGAATCCGTGGACGATGGCAAGCCAGCTACCTGCCATACTTGTGATATGTAACCCCTGGTCCAGTTCATTGTTATAATCGTCCAGATCTAACCGGGTGGCATGGAGAAAAAGGTTATATGCTTTCGTTATATCGCCTATCCGGGAGGCGAGGATGGAATGTACATAAGGAGAGAGTGAAGACTCGTGTACCGTTCGTGGTTCGTAGAACCGAAAATTACGTCGCACGGTTTCATCATCGAAGTTGGAATAATAAAGGTAAAGCCCCAATAGTACATCGCTTTGTTTGATGTAGCACGAACGCAGAATACGGTCCCACGACCAATGTTGATTAATGGGAAGTTCTTCTGTAGGGATGTCGTCTATTGTTTTCAGTTCCTTGTCCAGATAACCGTCGTTTTGCACAAATATTCCCAGTTCCCGGTCTTCGGGGAGGTACATGTTATCTATAATTTTTTGCCAGAGAGTCGTTTCCGGATATTGGAAACCGGTAACTCTGCGGATGCGTGCATATTCTTCCGGATATTGATGGGCTACTAATTCTATGGTTTCAATAGTGGCTTTTAGTGTTTGTACACAAGAGTAATTGGTATACCAGTTATTGTCTACATTATTTTCATATTCGTTGGGCCCTGTTACTCCCAGTATCACATATTTCTGTTTAGGTTGTGAGAAAGAGACGCGCTGGCCCCAGAAGCGCGAGATGGCTATCATCATCTCCAACCCATATCGGGCTATGAAATCAGTATGTCCCGTCATCGTTACATATTGCACTATTTCGTGCACGATGATATTATTGCGATGTATCTCTTCAAAGGTGATCTCCCATTCGTTATGGCACTCATCTCCATTGAATGTCACCATAGGATAGAGGGCTGCTCCGTCTTTAAAGCCTAATTTCCGGGCATTGTCAATAGCTTTCGGCAGTTGATTATAGCGATAGAGCAGCAGATTCTTGGCAGTCTCTTTCGGACTGGACAGTAAGAAGAACGGTACGCAGCAAAGTTCTGTGTTCCATTGGGTGTTGCCTCCGTATTTCTCCCCTGTAAATCCTTTCGGACCGATGTTGAGACGCGGATCGTCTCCACGATAGCTTTGGCTGAGCTGGAAAATATTGAACCGGATGCCTTGCTGTGCTTCCGGATCGCCTTCAATGGTGACATCGGTCTCGTCCCAGATATGCTGCCATACATTCTGGTGGTCCTGCAGGAGTTTTTCCCATCCCTGTGCCTTGGCTTCTTTACTCTCTGCCACAGCATGTTCTACAAGTTCCTGCCGGTCATAGTAGAGTGAGGAGAGGATAGTGGTATATTTGATAAGTGTAATTCGTTCACCCGGTTTGACGTCGGCACCGGCACTGAATCCGGTGAGTTTCTCTTTCTCTATTTTGATAGGACTGATGTTTAGCTCTTTACTGTTTTTGAAAAACTGATAAGTCATAGCGCAACACACTTGTGAGTCCTCTCGTTTGGTTTGTGTCCATAGATAAGCATATTCATTGGTGGTTTCGGCACGCAGTATATTCCACATCTTTTCGTTGAAGTTGGAGTTTTCGTGTTTCACATCTCCGTTAATGTAAGGGACAACGGAGATTTTACCTTCGTAATTGACAGAGGTTACGCTGTATTTAATGAGACACAGGTTCTGATGGGCCATGCTGTTGATATGTTCCACATGTATTTTCAGCGTGTTCCCTTTGGGGGAAGTGACTTCAAAGTCGCGATAAGATATGCCCTTTTTCATGTCCAGCCGTCGTTCAAAGCTATCCACATCCCATTGGGCCAGGTCTACTTCTTCATCAATGAGGCGCAGATGGATACCACTCCAGTTGGGAGCATTCGGTATACGTGAAAAGAAGTGGGGATATCCGTTTTTCCACCAACCGACGCGTGTACGGTCCAGAAAACTGATACCTGCCACATAGGAGCCTTGCAGACTGTCACTGCTATAAGTTTCTTCAAAATTGCCCCGTTGCCCTAACCGTCCGTTGCCCAGGCTGAATATACTTTCTGATGCCCGCAGGTTATCTGCATGAAAACCTTCTTCTATAATGTTCCACTCGTCTGTCTTGAGGAATTTTTTCATAGCTGTCTTCTTTATCATGTGTTTAATTGCGCAGAAAGATAGTGAAAATAGTTGAAAGTTGAAAGTTGAGAGTTGAAAGTTAGCTGCGCTACCACGCTGTATAGCAACTTTTAACTTTCAACTCTTAACTTTCAACTACAACAGAGATGTTTTCAGCTTTTTGTTGAAAATGTCTCTGTTATGAAGTGTACACAAACAGCACCTATAATTAATAGAACACCTGCCAATACAAGCATGTTGACCTGCTGGCCACCTACCAGATGAAGCAATCCGCCGCCAATGATGGCAGCAACAATCTGCGGTACACAGATTGTCCCATTGAATAATCCTAAGTATGCACCCATGTTCTTGCCCGATATTGAGTTGGTCAGGATAGTAAAAGGCATTGCCAGCATAGCTGCCCATGCGCAACCTATCAATAGATAGGAGATGAATAACAGATACTGGTTATCGAAGAACAAAGTAGAGATAAAGCCGATCCCACCTAACACAAGGCTCATTGAGTAAGCCAGTTTCCGGGCTTTGAACATAGGGAGGATAACTGCCCATATAACTGAGCCAATGGCTTGTACGGCAAAGAGTACACCCACCCAGTTGCCTGCTTCCTGATATCCTGAAGCCTGCACGTCTGTTGTATTCCATACGGTTTCTGCGATGGCTCCGTTGGTATAAGTCCACATATACATAAATGCTGCCCAGCAGAAAAACTGTACCAGGCCAACTGTCCAAAACACTTTAGGGGCATGTTTCAGCAGATAGAAGAAATTTGTTTTTTCTTTCTTTTCGGCAGCGGTGATGCCATGGAACTCTTCAAACTCTTTGGGCGGCATTTCTTTTACCTTCAAAGTAGTGTAAATCACACAAAGGATGAGAATGGCTGCTCCAATATAGAAAGAATAGATTACAGAATCGGGGACGGTTCCTTTATCGGCAATGTTACTGATACCTATCCAGGTGAAAATAAACGGGAACAGGTAACCTACCAGACTTCCGGCATTGCAGAGGAAACTTTGGATGGAGTAGGCAAGCCCCTTTTGTTTTTCGTTCACCATGTCACCCACAAGCATCTTGAAAGGCTGCATAGCCATGTTGATAGATGTGTCGAGAAACATGAGTGACACAAGTCCGAATATCATAGCTGTACTGACTACCATCCCAAAACTTCCGGCATTGGGCAATAGGCACATAACCAATACAGCAACCAGTGAACCAACAAACAGATAGGGAATACGTCGTCCGAATCGTGTCCATGTTTTGTCACTGGCCGAACCAATGATGGGCTGTACAATAATTCCTGCCAATGGCGGTAATATCCAGAAATAACTCAAACTATGCGGATCGGCACCCAATGTGGCAAAGATACGGCTGATGTTGGCACTTTGCAGTGCATAGGCTATTTGTACGCCGAAAAAGCCAAAGCTGATATTCCACAGCTTCCAAAAACTCAGATCAGGTTTTACTTTCATGGTAATTAATAATGTGCCAATATGCCAATGTGGTAATATACCAATTGGGCGGCACTCTTTTTTTAATTGGTTAATTATTTAGTTTCATTCTTTTTCCATTCTCTTTCTATTAGCGCATTGCCACATTATTAAATTGCCGCATTCTTTAATTGGCATATTGGCACATTCTTTAATTGGCATATTATTTCGTTGTTCCTCTTACTACCAGGTTGGTTCTTACAATTTTGTTTGCACTTTTAGCGTTAGGGTTCTCTTCTATTTTATCGATCAGGATATGTATGGCACTTTTTCCTACTTCCTCACCGTGCTGTTCTACCGTTGTTAGTTTAGGATCGGTACTTTGTGCAATTGCTCCGTCGGTAAATCCACAGATGGATACTTCATCCGGTACTTTCAGTCCCACCAGTTTGCAGGAGTATAGAATGCCCGAAGCTGTTTCGTCGTTAATGGCGAAAAAACCATCCGGGCGGTCTTCTCTTTCCAGTATATCGGGGGTAATGGCAATGGCTTGTTCGCGGGTATCACAAAGTTTTATCATGCTTTCGTCCACAGGTATCTTATACTTTTTCATGGCATCCAGATAACCGTTTCTCCGGTTTTTTGAAATTTCGAGGTGTGGTGCAGCACTATAAAAAAAGATGCGTTTGCAGCCTGTTTGTATCATATACTCCACAGCAGAAAACGAACCTGCGTAATCATCCACTACCACCCGTTCGGTATTAATACCCGTACAGATCCGGTCATAAAAAACGATTGGAATATTATTATCGAGTAATTCCTGGTAATGATCATATTGAGAAGTATCTTTGGCGAGTGATGCGATAACACCACAAACCCGGGCTGCCAGAAAGGAGTGGACAATCTTTACCTCTTGTTCATATTTCTCATTGCTTTGTGCTACAAGTATGTTGTATCCTGCCTGAGATGCTGTTTCCTCGATGCCACTCAATACACATGAAAAGAAATGATGCACCAGTTGCGGAATAATTACACCAATGGTATTGGAGCGGCTGGTCCGTAAGTTCAGTGCCAATGCATTTGGTTTATAATTATGCTCGCGTGCATACGCATGTACAGCGTTTCGGGTTTCCTGGCTGATGTCCGGATTATCCTTCAGTGCCCTTGAGACAGTGGAAGGGGATACTCCCAATTCACGGGCTATGTCTTTGATGGTAATTTGCGGTTTGCTCATAGATTTCTATTAGTTTCAGCCAAAGGTACTTATCTTTGTCTTTATATGCAAAAATAGGAGAATTGGAAGGAAGAATTTTAAAGAATCTTCCGTTTCTGTATCAGAATTAAGTGCAAACGTTTGCATACTCTGCCGGATTGAAGATATAAACTTTATATGAAATAGAGTATGTGCTTTTGTTGTTTTAGGTGCCCCGGACTTTCTTAATTGTAAAAGTACGTATTTAGCTATTACTTAAAATGCATATTAACAGTGCGTTAAAATGCATAGTTTGACCTTATAAAATACGTATTTTAATAATGTAGATTTACTAATGTTTTCTAAGAACAATCCTGTTTTCATAATCGTTTTATATTCATGGCATTAATAAATAAATAAAATTGAATATGGAACAATCATTTAAAAAAGGAGTTGTGCTCAATCTGGCTTCATTGGTAGAATATTCTGAAGGAGGAGTTATTAGTAAGCAGCTAATAAAAAGTCCGGCTGGAAATGTTACATTGTTTTCTTTTGATAAAGGAGAAGGACTCAGTGAACACCGTGCCCCGTTCGATGCTATCGTACAGGTGCTGGAAGGTGTGGTAAATATTGTATTAGATGGAAAAGCATTTACCTTGAAAGCAGGAGAAAGCATTGTGTTTCCGGCTAATGCTCCGCATGCTTTAACTGCTGTAGAAAAGTTTAAAATGTTGCTGACTATGATAAAGGGATAAATAGCCTTTGTGGCATGTAGGCAAAAAGACTTGTATATTATGTATAATGTAATATATCTTTGTTTTCCTTAAATTGAATACTTATGAATAAGTACGACACAAAGATTTCTGATAAAAAGCACTTTTATACGCGTACCTTACTATATGTCTCTTTCTGGCTTTGCAATGCAAACGATTGCGTAGTTGCAAGCAGCGTTTTTCATATTTTCTCATTCTTTTGATTAACAATAAGTCTATTTTTGTTTCGTCGCAAGAAGGAACTTAGCGTTACGTTCCTGTTTCGATTAAGAGAATATCATATTAATTTATATTGTTAACTTTAACTTATTAAATGCATGAAGCAAGTTAATCTTAGAATCTATCAAATGATTCTGCCCTTGTTACTTGGGCTATTCTTGTCATTAGGCGCTTATGCACAGCAGGTCTCTGTAAGGGGGCATGTAAAAGATGCAACAGGTGAACCTGTCATCGGTGCAAATGTGTTAGTAAAAGGAACTACTATTGGTGCTATCACCGATTTGGATGGTAACTTCGTATTGAATGCTCCTCAAAATTCTACTATTGTAGTCTCTTTTATCGGTTATAAAACGGTAGAGGTGAAAGCTGCCCCCTCAGTAATTGTTACTCTTGAAGATGATTCGCAGGTGTTGGACGCAGTTGTAGTAATTGGCTATGGTACGGTGAAAAAGAATGATGCTACCGGTTCGGTAACAGCTATCAAGCCGGATAAGATCAGCAAAGGTATGACTACGAATGC
This sequence comes from Bacteroides mucinivorans, assembly GCF_034654355.2. NCBI lineage: Bacteria > Pseudomonadati > Bacteroidota > Bacteroidia > Bacteroidales > Bacteroidaceae > Bacteroides > Bacteroides mucinivorans. The sequence goes on from NZ_CP178179.1 coordinate 1,713,493, forward strand.
ACAAGACATGATGACTGGTAAGATTGCTGGTGTTAGTGTTATTTCTAATGGTGGTACACCGGGTGGTGGAGCCACAATTCGTGTGCGTGGTGGCTCTTCTTTGAATGCCAGCAATGACCCGCTGGTTGTTATCGATGGATTGGCGATGGATAATGATGGTGTAAAAGGACTTTCCAATCCTTTGTCAATGGTGAATCCGAATGATATCGAGACTTTTACTGTCTTGAAAGATGCTTCGGCTACAGCTATTTATGGTTCCCGTGCATCCAATGGTGTGATTATCATTACAACTAAAAAAGGGGCTGCCGGTTCTGCTCCTAAAGTATCTTATGATGGTAATGTTTCTTTTGGTATCAAACGCAATACGCTTGATGTTATGACCGGAGATGAGTTCCGTGCATACCTTTCAGATGTATATGGTGGAGTGGACAAGATTCCTGAACCGGGTCTGGGTACAGCAAACACCGACTGGCAGGATCAGATTTACCGTACTGCTATCAGTCATGATCATAATGTTACTGTTTCCGGTGGTTTGAAACACATGCCTTATCGTGTATCATTAGGTTATACGAATCAGGAAGGTATCGTGAAAACTTCTAATTTTGAGCGTTTTACTGCCAGTGTCAATGTGGCTCCTTCTTTCTTCAATGATTATTTGAAGTTTAATGTAAATGCCAAAGCAATGGTGGCTAAGAACCGTTATGCCGATGGTGGGGCTATCGGTGCTGCTGTATCTATGGATCCTACCCGCCCGGTATATGGGGATGGTGATATGTTTGATACTTTTGGTGGTTTCTGGCAAGCTATTCCGAAGATGGAAGAGGGCAAACTGCCTTATGGTGATCCTAATTGGTTGTATACCAAGAATGCAAATGCCACTCAGAACCCGCTGGCACTTCTTGAACTGAAAGATGATCGTTCCAAAAGTAAGAGCTTCGTAGGAAATCTGGAAGCTGATTATAAATTCCACTTCTTTCCTGATATGCGCATTCATGCCAATGTGGGAGCTGATTATTCAGAAGGTCTTCAGACAACTCTTATTTCTCCGTATTCTTATTCCAACCATTACTTCGGATGGGACGGAAATGAGCATAGTTATAAATACAATCTGTCCGGTAACCTCTATTTACAGTATTCCAAAACATTGGAGAATCATTTCATTGATGTAATGATAGGTACCGAAGAGCAACATTTTCATCGTACAGGTTATTCAGTGGGACAAGGTACACGCCGTGACAATGGAGAGGCTTACAACCCCACACTTCGTAAGAACAGTGCATTTGGTTATCACAGCACCTTGGTTTCTTTCTTCGGACGTTTGAACTATACATTGCTGGATCGTTACTTGTTTACTGCTACTTTCCGTCGCGATGGTACTTCCCGTTTCCGCGAACACTGGAGCAATTTCCCTTCAGTAGCTTTGGCATGGAAAATGAAGGAAGAGAACTTCCTGAAGAACGTAGATGTGTTGTCCGACTTAAAACTTCGTTTAGGTTGGGGTATTACGGGTCAGCAAGACTTGGGAGATAATCTGGACTTCCCGTTCATGCCGCTTTATACAGCAAGTGGTAATGGTGCTTATTATCCATTGGGCGATATTTATTATACAACTTCACGTCCTAAGGAATATAATAAGGATTTGAAATGGGAAGAAACAACCACTTACAATGCCGGTTTGGATTATGCTTTCCTGAACGGACGTATTTCGGGTTCGATTGATTATTACTATCGTGAAACTAAAGACTTGATTAATACTGTAAAGATTGCTGCCGGAACGAACTTCAACTCACGTTTGATAAGTAACATCGGTTCTTTGAAAAACTCCGGTCTTGAGTTCACAATTAATACGAAACCGATTGTAACAAGAGACTTTACCTGGGATCTGGGTTATAATATCACCTGGAACAAAAATGAAATTACGAAACTGACCGGTGGTGATGATCCTGACTATTTCGTAGCAGCCGGTGGTATATCCAAAGGTACAGGTGCCAATATCCAGGCACAGAAGGTAGGTTACGCGATTAACTCATTCTATGTATACCAACAAGTTTATGATCAAGACGGTAAGCCTATTGAAAATACATTTGTTGACCGCAATGGCGATGGTATCATCAATGCTTCTGATAAATACATCTATAAGAAACCCGCTGCTGATGTGTTGATGGGCTTAACTTCAAAGATGACCTGGAAACAGTGGGACTTCAGTTTTGCACTCCGTGCAAGTTTGAATAACTATGTATATAATGATGTATTGGCTGCAAATGCCAGTATGGGTACTATCTTCTCTAACGGTGCTTTTGGCAATCGTCCGACTGCTGCTGTAGAATTAGGTTTCAACGGTGATGGTGATTATTATTATTCTGATTATTTTGTACAGAATGCTTCTTTCCTGCGTTGTGACAATATCTCTTTGGGATACTCTTTTGATCACTTATTCAGAACTCAGGCATATAAAGGTATAAATGGACGTATTTATGCAACTGTTCAGAATCCGTTCGTGATTACAAAATATGATGGACTTGATCCGGAAATTGGTACTGACAGTAATAAGAACATAGGGCTTGATAATAATATCTACCCACGTCCTACTACTTTCCTGATCGGACTGAGCCTTCAATTTTAATTAATAACCCGAATAATTGATTATATTATGAAATTTAAATATTTAAAATCATTGATTCCTGCAGCACTCTCCTTATCATTGACATTTGGTATGGTGTCTTGTGTAAGTGATTTGGATATAAGTCCGATTGACCCGCAGGTGAGTGGTACTTTTTCTCAGGATGAGGTCTTTACTAAACTATATGCTGCACTTGTGCTGACAGGTCAGCAAGGTCCTTCCGATAAACCGGATATCGCTTCTGATGACGAAGGAAATACAGCTTTTTATCGTGTGATGTTCACTGTTAATGAATATGCTACTGATGAAATGATCTGGACCTGGATGGACGCAGGTATTCCCGAGTTGATCTTTATGAGATGGAATTCTTCTCATGGAACTATTGAGATGCTGTACAACCGTTTGGCTTATAATATCACTCTTTGTAACTTCTTCCTGGATCAGGTGGAAGGCCAGACAGACGAAGTAACAGTGAAACAACGCGCCGAAGCACGTTTCCTCCGTGCATTATACTACTATTACTATATGGATTTGTTCGGCAAAGCGCCGTTTAAAGAACATTTCTCCGAAGAGTTGCCGGTAGAAAAGAATCGTGCCGATCTGTTTGCTTATATAGAAAGTGAATTGAATGCTATCGAAAATGATATGTACGATCCGGGTAAGGCACCTTATGGCCGTGCCGATAAAGCTGCCAACTGGTTACTGCGTGCTCGTATGAACCTGAATGCAGAAGTTTATACTGGTACTGCACAATGGGCGGAAGCTGCCAAGTATGCTGGTAAGACCATTGATTCCGGATATGATTTGTGTGACAATTACAAAGAACTGTTCATGGCTGATAACGGTGAAAATACAGAAGCACGTAAAGAAATCATTTTCCCACTTCGTCAGGATGGTATCCGTACAAAATCTTATGGTGGTTCTTTCTTCCTGGTTGCTGCTACTCGTATTGCCGGTATGCCGTCATGGGGAACTAATGCCTCCTGGTCATGTATCCGCGCTCGTAAATCTTTAGTAGGTAAATTCTTTAAAGATCCCGAAAGAGCTCCTTTGACTGAGAGTACAGATGAACTTATTGCAGCTGCCAAAGACAACCGTGCTTTGTTCTATTCGGGCGAAGGTGGTGGAAAACGTCAGGTAACGCTGGAAACTGTTACAAAATTTACAGATGGATTCTCGGTAGTAAAATGGACCGGACTTACTTCTGGTGGTCAGAATAGTAGTGACCCGGATGTACCCGATACAGATATTCCACTTTTCCGTCTGGCTGAGGCTTATCTGATTCGCGCTGAAGCTAATCTTCGTCTTGGAACCGTTCCGATGAGTACTATTACGGGAGACTTGAATGAACTTCGTCGCCGTGCCGGTGCAACCGAATTCGATACAGTGACATTGGATGATATTCTTGACGAAAGAGCCCGTGAGTTATATTTCGAAGGCTTCCGTCGTACAGACCTGATCCGTTACAATTATTATACAACCAACCGCTATTTGTGGGACTGGAAAGGTGGCGAAGCTGAAGGTACTTCGGTAAGTTCTATTTATAATGTGTATCCGATTCCGGCAGCAGATATCATTGCTAACCCGAATATGCATCAGAACACAGGTTATTAATCGTTCCATTCATCATTTAAAATGTTTACTATAATGAAAAAACTATATAATATATTCATGGTGGGTCTTGCTGCACTTGCTTTCTCGGCATGTGAAAGTGACAGGGACAGTAACCCGACACTGCTGGAACCTGATACGTTTGTATTGAATGTTCCACCCTATGCCGAGAATAATGTGTATGATCTGGAAAATTCAAAAGCCATTGAGTTCACTTGTTCACAACCGGATTATGGTTTTCCGATAGCTACTACTTATTCTGTTCAGATGTCTTTGAACGAGAACTTTACAGAAGAGAATGAAGAAGCAGGTACGAAGGCTAATTATGTGACACTTGCTACCAAATATACTTCTACTAAGGTGGATGTAGATGCTGTTGAGTTTGCATTGGCGCTGGTTGAGTTGTGGGATCTCTCCGGTTCGGGTGAGCTTCCTGATACTCCTGTTACTTTATATATACGTATGCAGGCTGCTCTTACTTCCAATGGTAGTGGTGTATGTACTTCTAATGTGATTAAACTACCCAAAGTATTGGGATATAAGGCAGAAGCTCCTGTGACCTTGCCCGAGACAATGTATTTGATAGGAAAGTTTGAAGGCGACGATTGGAATACATGGTTCGAAATGACTCCGGTAGAGGGAAGTACAGGTAAATTCTCCAGAGTGATGACTACTGTTGCCGGTAGTGCTATGAAGTTCAATATGAATCCCGGCTGGGACGGAAATCAGGTGGCTTACTTTGACGGACTGGTTCCGGATGAATCTAAGAAACTGGCAGATGTCAGTGGGGTAGATGATAATAACGGTGGATTGAATATTGGAATTGGTAAGGTCGGTACTTACGAGATAGTGGTGACCGTTAAGATTGCCGGTACTAAACTCGCTTATACTTTGGATTTCTACGAAGCAACAGCTGAATAACTTTTGTAACTTTAAAACGAAAAAGAAACATGAAAAAGATATCATTATATATGTTTTCTCTTCTGATGCTGGCTGGATTCTCGGCTTGTGATGAAGACTATACGGACTGGGCTGATCCCCAGTCCAATCCCCAGGAGGATTCTAAGAGCGGTATAACTGCCCAAGTGATAGGGGTTACTCCGGAAGTAGTGATGGATACGTATGAGGAAGATTCTGTAGAAGTTGCGAAATTGGAAACCTTGTCTGGGGCCGATAAAGTTGTAGGCTATAAACTACAATTGGCTGGCAATGATAAAACGTTGTCTATTCCGTTTGCTGAAAAAGATGGGGTATTGAAAGTCGATGCTACAGAATTGGAACTGTTGGTAGATCAACTGTACAATAGCCGTCAGTCTGTGGTACGGGATATAGCAGTAAAAGTAGATGTTGCGGTTATGGCTTCCGATAATGAGGCTGTTTCTATAAGTGCTGGCGATATTGCAATGAAAGTGACTCCTGTTACTACTCCTGTCATGGAAGATGGGTATTATGCTTTGGGGGATATTTCTTCCTGGGGAGCAGATGGTGCCTTGGCTTTCACACAGGATGCAAGTGATCCTGCAATCTTCACACTGGAACTGACTAACGAAAAGGAAAAACCTAACTTAAAGATTTTCCCTAAGTCGGGGGTAGTTGGTGATGTTGATTGGAATAAAGCGTTAGGGGCCATTGTTAATGGTGATACTTCTGTATCCGGCTTACTTGATTTTACGGATAAGAAAGGAGAACAGGCAGGAGCTATCGCTTTGGGATTGCAAGGAAAGGTAAGAATTACGATAAATGTAAAAGACTACACCTATACGATCAAAGAAGTGAGCGATTTACCCGAAACGATGTTTATCAACGGATCTGCTTATAGCTCTGATTGGAATTGGGGGGATGCTTGTCAGATGGTTCCTGTGACCCAGACTCCGGGTATGTTCTGGAGTATGCAGTATTACAATGTTGATGAACAGATTAAATTCTCTCCGGTGGCAGATTGGGCCGGACAAGATTTTGGTTTCTCTACGGATATATTGACTCCTGATGCTATAGCACTTGCAGGATTGACAGATCAGGGTGGTAATATCCAAATTGGTATCTCCGGTTGGTATGTAGTTGTTGTAACTGTTGATAATATTGGCGGTAAGAAAGTTGAGTTCCTCAAACCTGAAGTTTATCTTTTAGGTGGATTGGTAAATAACAGTTGGAACTGTAATGCGGAAACGCAGTTTACTGTTCCGGCAGATAAGACCGGTGACTTTGTCTCTCCTGCTGCTACAGCAGATGGTGTGGCACGTATTTGTTGTATAGCTGCCGGATCCGGAAACTGGTGGAAGAGTGAATTTACACTGGATATGAGTGGAGATGCATCCATTGTTTATCGTGAAAACAAACCGGTAAGTGATAATCTTGGAGAATTGGGTTATAAATGTCCTGTAACAGCAGGTCAGAAGGTGCATGTGAACTTCACCACTGGCAAGGGAACAGTACAATAATTATTCGTTAACTAATGAATAGAGAAAGGCTGTCTCTGGTATGGAGGCAGCCTTTTGGATTTTAAAAGGAGAAATTTATGAAACGATTTTACGCTTTATTGGGACTTTGTTTGATAGTGATGTTCACTGCAAAAGCACAGGTGGTGACTACAGATCCTGCTTTTCCTACAGATGGAGCGGCAGTTACGATTATTTTTGATGCCACACAGGGTACTGCCGGATTAAAAGGTTTTACGGGAGATGTGTACGCGCATACGGGAGTTATTACTGATCAGAGTAAAGATGGTTCTGATTGGAGGTATGCTTCGGATTGGAACGTGAACCTTGCAAAATACAAAATGACCTCTTTAGGTAATGATAAGTGGGAACTGAAGATAACTCCGGATATCCGCAATTATTATGGGGTTCCGGCTGGTGAGAAGATTTTGAAGATGGCTTTTGTTTTCAGGAGTTCAGATGGTAAGAAAGAGGGAAAAGATACCGGTGGTAAGGATATCTTTGTGGAGGTACATGAAGTAGGGCTGACGGTTCGTTTTGATCAGCCTTCCGGTACGGCTACTTTGAACAGAGGCGAAACACTTACAATGAAAGCATCGGCTTCTATGGCTGCGGACATGAAACTATTTGTGGGTAGTGAAGAAATTGCAGCTCAGAGTAATGTGAAAGAGATCACTGCTGTGCATACTTTTCCGCAAGCCGGAAACTTTGAAATACGTGTGGAAGCTACTCTCGGCGGACAGACAGAGGGCGCTACGCAGATAGTAAATGTATTAGGTGAAACTGTACAGGCACCGCTTCCTGCCAATGTACGACCCGGCATAAACTATCCGGGTGTTAATGAAGCCACTCTCGTACTTCAGGCACCGGGAAAAAAGACTGTTTATGTGGTAGGTGATTTTAATGATTGGAAACTGTTGCCAGAATATCAACTGAAACAGGATGGAGAGTTTTTCTGGATTACATTGAGCGATCTGGAAAAAGGAAAGGAATATGCTTTTCAGTATGTAGTGGATGGTACGATTTATATAGCCGATCCGTACGCAGATAAAGTACTTGATCCCTGGAATGATCCATATATCTCTCCGGCTGTGTATCCCGACTTGAAACCGTATCCCACAGGCAAAGCAGAAGGTATCGTTTCTGTACTTCAGACCGGGCAGACCCCTTATCAATGGCAGGTGACTGAATTTAGGAAACCTGATAGAAACCAGTTGATGGTATACGAAATGCATATCCGTGATTTTACTGCAGAGCACTCTTTCAGTGCGGCAAAAGATAAATTGTCCTATCTAAAACAGTTGGGGATTAATGCTATTGAATTAATGCCTGTGAATGAGTTTGAAGGTAATAGCAGTTGGGGATACAATCCTTCATTCTATTTTGCAGTAGATAAGTATTATGGAGCAAAGAACGAGTTGCGTGCTTTTGTTGACGAATGTCACCAACAAGGGATGGCAGTGATTATAGACCTTGTTTTGAACCACAGTTTCGGACAATCTCCATTTTATTTACTCTATCGTGATGCTGATGGAACTCCTTCGGCGGATAATCCCTGGTATAATAAGGAATCCAATATCCCCAATAAGGATTTGCAGTGGGGGTATGATTTTAATCATCAAAGCACCTATACCCGTGCGTTGGTGGATAGTGTGGCCGGTTTCTGGATGAAAGAATATAAAGTAGATGGTTTTCGCTATGACTTTACCAAAGGATTTTCCAATACACCTCAGGATACGTGGGCTAATAAATATGATACGGAACGTATTGCGAACCTGAAACGGATTTCTTCAGAAATCTGGAAACGGAATTCGGATGCTTATGTCATTATAGAGCATCTGACGGATGGAACTACAGAAGAAAAAGAGTTGGGCGAGGCTGGCATTATGCTTTGGAGAAATATGAATTACGCTTATTGTGAGTCGGCTATGGGATGGCCCGATAATTCTAATTTTTCCGGGTTGTATGGAGGAACATCCAATATGCCTGTGAATAGCCTGATGGGCTATATGGAAAGTCACGATGAGGAACGTACTTCTTTCAAAGCCTGGAAATGGGGTACTGAAAGTATCAAAGGAGGAGGTACAAGTGCCAATCCGGTGAATGATAATAATCTGGAAAATCGTGTGAAGCAACTTGCTACAAATGCTGCCTTCTTCTTTACAGTGCCAGGACCTAAGATGATATGGCAATTTGAAGAATTGGGATATGACTATTCTATAAACAGTAATTCGGATGGAACAGTGGTTGATGATGGTGGTGCATATCGCACTGATCCTAAACCACTTCGCTGGGACTATTTTGAGAATACAACGCGTAAAGGATTGTATGATACGTATAGCAAGTTAATGGATCTGCGAACTTCGTATTCGGAACTCTTTACTTCTGATGTTACTTTCAGCTGGAAAGTAAGTGGTAATACGAATTGGAATAAGGGACGTTTCATAACAATTACTACAGAGGATAAAGCCATTATTATTGCTGGCAACTTTACAGCTGTTGCTGGTGACTATTCGGTGATATTCCCTAAAACAGGTGTATGGTACGACTTTATGGATGAGAATTCTACACTGAATATCGCGTCGTCAACTGTAGCACAGAGCATTTCAGTTCCGGCTCATGAATTCCGTCTTTATACCAGTTTCAAACCGATACTTATCGGTATTGAGGAGAATGTAGCCAATTCGGACCAGGTTCTGGGTTATTATAATAATAGTCTGGACGAATTAGTAATTAACGAAGAGGCTGCTTTTGTAGAAATCTATTCTGTTAATGGCATGATGGTACAGAGGCAGGAAAATGTTACTTCTGTGGGACTCTCTGTATTGCCCTCAGGATATTATGTAGCCCGTATTCAGACAAAAGATGGTAAAGTTGGTTCTTGTAAGATAATGAAGTAAACGAGCACGAATTACTTACAGGAATGTATAAAAAGCCTGATAAAGCTGTTAACAGGCAGCTTTAGAAACACAGATTAACGCTAATTATCGCAAAGATTAAGTCTGCGATAATTAGCGTTAGTCTGTGTTTTAATGATAACTGATTTAGCTTTTGATACATTCTTATTTTTGATTGATATATTTCACTCAAAGACATAGAAGCTAACTTATCGGGTATCATATAAATAGTGCTCTGTAGTGAACTGATTCTTTTCTTAAAAACTTGTAAGTATATCCTCTTCACTCCCTGCCAGGCTATCGGGCAGGTTTACCGCTATAGAATCTGTATCTTTGGAATGATAAAGCCCTTGACAACCGTATGATTTATGGATTGCCTCTTTAGGTTTAGGGAATTTTCCTCTATACTTTGTGAGATGTTTATCTTTTAATACACCCTCCATGAAGTAAGCAAAAACCGGTAGTGCAGTACGGCTTCCTTGTCCCAACTCTCCGGTACGAAAGTGGATGCTACGATGTTCGCCTCCTACCCAGGAGCCTCCCACCAGGTTTGGGGTAACACCAACAAACCAGGCATCAGAATGATTGGAGGAGGTTCCTGTTTTACCTCCGAATTCAGTGTTATAGCGGAAGAGATCATACGCCCATAATGCTTTGGATGTACCACCCGGCTCGGTCAGTCCTCCTTTGAGCATGTCTGTAAGCAAGAAAGCAGTTTCGTAGGGAATAGCCTGTATTTCCTGCTGAGGCTGGTGCTTGAAAAGTTCCTTGCCATCTGCACTTTCAATACGGGTAATGAGTATCGGGTCATGTGCTCTTCCTTCATTAATAGCTGTTGTATAAGCATTAACAAGCTCAAGCAATGATACGTCAGAGGCTCCCAGGCTGAGTGCCGGTGTCTCTTCAAGCGGTGTTTTTATGCCCATGAGTCTGGCTGTCCGGGCCACTTCATGAATACCAGTTTCTTTGGCCACCTGTACCGCAATCATGTTTACAGAACGGGCAAACGCACATTTTATTGACATGGTATCCCCGGTAGCCATTCCATTTGCATTGTGGGGAATCCACTGGGCAGGTTTACCTTCTTCGATAACATCCCATACTACACTTTCATCAATTCGCTCGTCGCAAGGAGAAAGGCCTTTGTTTAATCCGGCGGCATAAACGAAAAGTTTAAAGGTAGATCCCGGCTGGCGTTTGGATAGAACTTTATCATATTTCCAGGAATTGAAGTTGATATCACCTACCCATGCTTTTACATAGCCGGTTTGTGGTTCCATAGCTACAAAGCTACAGTGCATAAAACGTTCCATATAGCGTATGGAATCCATAGTACTGATAGTCGTATCTCGTGTTCCGGTTTCATAATCAAACACCTTTAGGCGATGTGGCAGGTTCAGATAGTAGTGAATAGAGTCCGGCTGATCGGGATACTTTTCTGCCAGTTGTTTGTGGGCAATGGTGTGGGTGGCAAGGTCCTCTATGAAATGTGGAATTTCCTGATGATTACGGTCACGCCATGGATTCTGGCTACCCCAATGGTTGTCAAAATTGCGTTGTATCACTCGCATTTGTCTGTTCACAGCTGCTTCGGCATATTTTTGCATTCGGGCATCTACGGTTGTGTATATTTTCAATCCGTCGGCATAGAGATCTATCTCATTCTCTTTGCACCATTCTTCCAGCTTTTCGGCAATGGCTTCGCGAAAGTACAGAGCTTGCCCGTCATAGTTACTTTCAACGTTATAGTTCAGCTTGATAGGAATCTGTTTGAGTGAATCAAACTCTTGTCGGCTGATAAGCTGGTGAGTCAATAGATTCTCCAATACTATATTGCGACGTTTCAGACTGTTTTTGGGATTGAGACGTGGGTTGTAAGTGGTCGTTGCTTTCAGTAACCCCACAAGTGTAGCTGCCTGTTCGTAAGTTATATCTTGAGGGCTGGTATGGAAATATGTACTGCTGGCCGTTTTGATGCCATAAGCATTACTACCGAAGTCTACCGTATTGAGATACATGGTCAGGATCTCCTCTTTTGTATAAAAGCATTCTATCTTAACAGCAGTAATCCACTCTTTAGATTTCATTATCAGCAATTTCACTCCCGGAATTTTTCCTAATAACCCTGTTGAATATTGAGAGCGTACCTTAAACATATTCTTTACCAGTTGTTGGGTAATGGTACTTGCCCCTCGTGCTTGTCCTCGTGCCATATCTTTAATGGCCGAAAAAACTCCCTGGATATCTATTCCGAAGTGATTATAAAATCGCTCGTCTTCTGTACATATCAGCGTTTTGATCAGTTTGGGAGATATTTCTTCGTACTTCACCGGACTACGGTTTTCACGAAAGAACTTACCGATAAGCACACTGTCTGCACTATAGATTTCTGAGGCTATCGGTTGACTTGGATTGTGTATACTTGACAGGCTGGGAGATTTGCCAAACATCCATAAAAAATTGATGTCTACCATACCTAGATAAAGTAGAAACAGAACAAGAAAAGTAGTGCAGAAAAGGATTGTTTTTTTATACCAGCGAGCTTCGTGGTAAAGGTTTGCGTACCAGCCCCAAAAGGCTTTACATCGGTCAGTAATAAAATGGAGGACGCTTTTGCTGCGTGATACCCATCTATGGGAATCAAATGTTATCATATAAATATATATAATCAAAACGGCTGCAAAAGTACGAAGGAGTTTTGGTATAGCAATACATTATACCAGAAAGTTTTATCATTGGGTTGCAGAAAAGTTCACCTCTTATGAAAGTGGATGTATAAACACAAACAGACTTCCTTTCTGATATTTATCATCGAGGTAGAGACTGCCCTGAAGCCTTTGAACCAGAATCTGGCAAAGGGATAATCCTAACCCGGAACCTTGTGTAAATGAATCTACTTTGTAGAATCGTTCAAAAACCTTCTTTTGATTTTCTTTAGGGATGCCTATTCCGCTATCACGTACCAGGAAACGGATCTCTTTTTTATCGGGAATAACTTCATAACTTAATTCAATTTCGCCTTCAAGAGTGAATTTTACAGCATTATGTAATAAGTTGAACAGTATCTGATGAACCATTTTCTTGTCAGAAATCATTGTAAAGTCTTCTTCTTTGAGAGTGGCATGCAGATGAACTTTGGTATTTGCAAACTCTTTTACTTCATCGATGACATTGTTGCAACATTCATTGACAGAGAAAGAGCTCTTCATTGGTTCTTCACTGTCACTGTCAAGACTTGCAATGGATAGCATATCGCTGATAAGCCTTAAAAGATGATCGCTGTTTGTTTTTATAGTGTTACTGATTTCTTTTATTTCATCGGTAGAAAAGATGTTAGGGGTTGCGAGGCAATCAGCAAAACCTACTATTGTGTTTAATGGAGTACGGATTTCATGATTCATATTTTGTATGAATACATTTTTCATCTCATTGGCTTTTTGTATCTTTTCGTTTGCTGCAATCAGCTGTAGGTCCTGTTGGTGTAACTTCGCATTCAATTTTAATTGCCGTCTATAAACAGTCATGCGGAAAAACAGAATAAAGAGTAAGATTATACCAATGCCAATGGTTAGTAATAATTGCATATTACGTGCTTTCAGACTGAGTTCCTGCTTCTCCAGTTTTAGTTTATTGACATCATATTTGGTTGATAGATAATTCAGTTGTTTCTGAGTCTTTTCCCATGAAAGCGTATCTCCCAACTCAATCACTGAAATCAGTTTGTGATAGGCTTCATCATATTTGTTTGCCATGGCAAGTGCATTTGCCCCGTTCAGATACATGCGCCTCATATTCTCTTTGCTGTTTCGCGATTTGTAGTAGTTGGCGCATGAATCTATATAAGCAGCCTGCTTGATGTAATCTTTCATTAGATATGCATAAGTCTGTTTTCCGTCATATAGATAAAATCGGGGGATAGAAGGTGCTTTTTTATATACTTCTTCCAGCTCAGACAGATATTTCTTGAATGTCTTAATATCTCTGTTATTGATACACTTACTGAATGCCAGATACTTTATCATTGCAATATTTCTGGGTGAGAGTCCACGTAATTTACCTGCCAGGGCTTGGTTGGCAAGTGAGTCTAATTGTTGGAAAACCCTTTGGGACTCTGTTTCACGATTTTCTGCCGACAGAAGAATTATCTCGTTGGAGGCTAGTACGGTATAGAGGTCCCATCGTTTCATCTGATAGAATTTCTGCATGGCCCGGATGAGGTACGGCTCTGCTTTTTCGTTTTCTCTGGCTGCAAGGTAGCTGGAGGCAATGACAAACAAATTGTATGCCATGCCTATTTCACTTTTGTTTTCTCTGGCATAGTTGTACATTTGTTCATTTTCCAAAGTTCCTGCCTTTCCGTTTCCTACGTTATTATAGCCTTCACAGAGTAGAAGCCAGTTGTAATAAAATCCATGTATGTCTTTGTATATCAGACATAAATCCTTAACGATGGGCGTGTATTTGCGTAGGCTGTCTACCTCTCCACCTATATAGTGAAAATAATTTCTGTCTTTATACAGAAAGAACTCATCCTTTATACTCTCCATTGAATCTGCCCTTGCCTTTAGTATATTCCAGTGTTTGATATATTCTTGAGGTTTTTGATAATACTTTTCGAGTACTTGTATGGAAGCTGGTACAGAATCGGGATGAAATGCAAAAGAGTTACCGGCCTTGAGTGTAAGGCATGAGAGTGATAATAAAAAGAGTACTAAGCCTGTACTTTGCATATAGGTCTTCATAGGAGAATATATTGCTTGTTATTGTTTTTTTGTTGTTTAGCGTATGTTTCTGTATACAAAGATATGTTTTTTACTTGGTTGATCAATGAATATCTACAAAAAAGAGGAAGTTTCATTTGAAACTTCCTCTTTTTATAATCAACCGACTACCGGATTATTTTTTCTTGCGGTCACCGTAACGGCTCATGAACTTATCAACACGACCTGCTGTATCTACCAATGTAGATTTACCAGTATAGAACGGGTGAGAAGTACTTGAGATTTCAATTTTCAGCAACGGATAAGTTTCACCTTCGAATTCGATGGTTTCTTTAGTGTTTACTGTTGATTGAGACAAAAACATATCGCCATTTGACATATCTTTGAATACTACCGGACGGTATGATTCTGGATGAATACCTTTTTTCATTTCAGTATTTGTTTTTTAATTATTATATCGTTTACTATTTGGTAAGAATAGTGTAATGGTCATTTTCAGTGCGCAAAGATAATGCTTTTCTGTGAAATAGAAAAAAGATTGGGAAAAAAACAATGATTCTCGCTTTTTTTTAAGACTTTTGTGGAGAATAATGTGCCAATATGCTAATATGCCAATGCGCCAATTGGCTGCGCTATGATACTGCATAGTAATTGGCACATTGGCATATTAGCACATTATTAAATTATTTATAATATGAAAAAACTGATTATTGCATTGAACTTTTTTTTGCTGATTGCTATTGGCGGACGGGCACAGGAATCTGGAAAGCGCTTGTATAGCATCGCTTTTTATAATCTTGAAAACTTGTTTGATACTATCCATGATCCTGGTAAGAATGATTTTGAATATCTGCCGGACGGACCCAAACAGTGGAATACTGAAAAATATATGGCAAAGTTAACGAACTTGGCGAAAGTACTGGGTGAGATCTCCCGGGATAAAGTTCCTGGTGGTCCTGCTGCTATCGGTGTGGCTGAAGCTGAAAACAGGCGAGTGCTTGACGACTTGGTGAAGCAACCTGCTTTGGCTTCTTCCGGTTATGAGATTGTACATTATGAAGGACCGGATAAACGGGGTATTGATTGTGCACTGCTTTATGATCCGAAGCAATTTACGGTTTCATCAAGTAAATTGGTACTCTCTACCCCTTTTGAAGGAGATACGATACACAAAACACGGGGTTTTCTGATTGTAAATGGTAAGATGGCGGGAGATAACGTTTGTTTCATTGTAAACCATTGGCCTTCACGTGGAGCTGCCGAACCTGTGCGTGTACATGCTGCCCGTCAGGTACGTGCATTGATCGATTCTTTGCAACAAGATAATAAGAAATTGAAACTGATTGTTATGGGAGATATGAATGATGATCCGATGGACCAGAGTATGGCTACCCTGGGTGCAAAGAAATATAAGAAAGAGGTGAAGAAACATGATATGTTCAATCCCTGGTGGGAAACACTGGAAGATAAAGGAGTAGGCACGTTGCTTTATCGTGGCAAGTGGAACTTGTTTGATCAGATTGTTATTTCGCCTACGTTGCTCAATGCTAAAAGAGGATTGAAATACGATCACAATGAGGTCTTCATCCGTGAATATCTTTTTCAGCAGGATGGAAAATACAAAGGTTCGCCTTTGCGTACACATGGTGGAAAACTGTGGTTGAATGGCTATAGTGATCATTTGCCGACTATTATTTATTTGAAGAAATAAGCTCTCTCTTTGCTACGTAGAGATTACAATCAACTATTAAATGATATTTAAGACTCTGAAATAGGATTGATTTGTACTCATTATCGAGGATATTTCTTACGCTTTGGTTTTGTATTAAAACTATAATGTGTACTTTTGCATAGAATTTTTATTCACTAACAATAAACTTTTAAACAAAATGGTAAATTACAAAGATTTAGGACTGGTAAACACAAGAGAGATGTTTGCTAAGGCTATTAAAGGCGGGTATGCTATTCCTGCTTTTAACTTCAACAATATGGAACAGATGCAGGCTATTATCAAGGCTGCTGTAGAAACAAAATCTCCGGTTATCCTTCAGGTATCTAAAGGTGCTCGTCAGTATGCTAATGCTACTTTATTGCGTTACATGGCTCAGGGTGCTGTAGAATATGCAAAGGAATTGGGTTGCGCTCATCCTGAAATCGTTTTGCACCTTGACCACGGAGATACTTTTGAAACTTGCAAGAGCTGTATCGATTCAGGTTTCTCTTCAGTAATGATCGACGGTTCTCATCTTCCTTACGAAGAAAACGTTGCTCTGACTAAGAAGGTAGTAGACTATGCTCATCAGTTTGATGTAACTGTGGAAGGTGAACTTGGTGTATTGGCAGGTGTTGAAGATGAAGTTTCTTCAGACCACCACACTTATACTGACCCTGAAGAAGTAATTGATTTCGCTACCCGTACAGGTTGTGATTCATTGGCTATTTCTATTGGTACTTCTCACGGTGCTTACAAGTTCACTCCGGAACAGTGTCACATTGATCCGAAGACTGGCCGTATGGTTCCTCCTCCTTTGGCATTTGAAGTATTGGATGCTGTAATGGAGAAACTTCCGGGCTTCCCAATCGTGCTTCACGGTTCATCTTCAGTTCCTGAAGAAGAAGTTGAAACTATCAACAAATATGGTGGTGCACTGAAAGCTGCTATCGGTATTCCTGAAGAAGAATTGCGTAAAGCTGCTAAGTCAGCAGTTTGCAAAATTAATATCGACTCTGATAGTCGTCTGGCTATGACTGCTGCTGTCCGTCAGGTATTTGCTGAGAAACCGGCTGAGTTCGACCCACGTAAATACTTGGGCCCGGCTCGTGATAATATGGAAAAATTGTACAAGCACAAAATCCTTAATGTACTTGGTTCAGACAATAAATTGGCTAAATAATTTTCCACTTTGATATGTAGAAAGCTGTGCCTGCAAATGGTACAGCTTTTTTTGTGTTTTTTCTTGCAATAAAATTTTTTTGATTCAGATTTTGTTTATATTTGTGGTTATAATAAGTAGTTGATTGACAAACATATTCTACTTTAATTGAAACATGCTATCCTATGTGAACAGTTTATTTTCTGATAGCTTAATGATGGCTGAATTGTTTCTGGTTCGCTGTAGAGCGCATCACACACAAATATATAGAGAAATCTTCTGAGAAATCACTTTTTGCTTGGTGAGCATACCTTTTTTCAGAAGAAAAAAGAAATGAATCGGTGGATGTTATTATCCGATACCTTCTGCATTGTTACTACTGTTAGCCGATTCTGGTGAAGAATTAAGAAGATAGAGGCTGTTCTCTTAGCGTAAGGGAGCAGTCTCTATTATTTATACCATATCATCTCCCGTTTTTACTACTGCCACCTTTATCGTTTTGTGGAATGGAATAAAGCAACAGATAATGGCGATTGCCAATGCTGCTATCAGTACATAGCCGAAAATTGTTTTCAATCCGAGTAACAGACTTTGTTGTTGAAGGATAGAATAGAATCCATTGGTTGCTATCTGACTTGCTTCGCTGAAATCATGCCCCTGTGTCAGTGCGCTGTTCAATGCCTGAGTATAACGGCTCGCTGCAGTGGGATTAGTCAAGGTCATGTTTTCAGCCAGAATGTTCATGTCCTGTATTTGCAGGCGATAGAGCATATTGCTAAAAAATGAGGCCGAGAGTACCGGTGCAAGTACCGACCGGAACGTAATTAGAAAGAAAGCATTGGAGAGCATTAATTGGGGATCGAGATCTTCTACCACATATACGCCAAAGGCGATGAAAAGCGTCATCATGCCCAGTCCACGGAGAATCATCGGGATAAAAAGCATTTCGTATGTGCTGTAGGAGGTTATACCGAAATAAAGTATGCTCAGATATATGACGTAACAAAACATGCCTCCGCCAATGAGGAAACGAAACCGCCAGCGTTGCCATCTGAACCACCAGAAGCAGATGATAGCTCCCAGGATAAAACCGGGCAGTAACCATAGATTGAGTGCATTGGCATGTACACTGTCTATACGGATGATACTGTTCATGTAGTTGGTGATGAGCGAACTGGTAGCCGAAAAGAACATAACCAGTACCATGAAAATGTATCCGATAATAGATTTGTGTTTGCTGAGAGGTTTCAGGCTGACGTAGGGCTTTTCTTGTGTTCGCTGCCTATAGATAAAGAGCCCTGCAAGGAGGGGGATAATCAGGGAGTAGATACATATCCGGGGAGAGTCGAACCAGTCGAGTGTTTTGCCGTACGTGAATATATAAATTGTCATCAGTAAGGTAGTGGAGATGATCAGAATACTTTTTCCGTCTATTTCTTTATGAGGGATACATGTGGGGCGGCGGGCATAACGGAAAAAACAGAGTATAAATAGGATGGCAATCATCATCAGCATAGATACGAAGTAATACATGTACTGCCACTGATAGTAATAGGCCAGTTGTGCTGTGATGGCTATTGAAATTTGCCCACCTGCAAAAACAAGCGGGTAGAAATAAGCATAGAACTCACTGCGTACGTTCTTTGGGCTGAAAAAGGGACGGACTTGTATGATGAATTCCAGCATGATGAAGGCTTTGAGAAACCCAATGAAGAAACTACATACGATGATGATATCCATGTTGGTGACATGTGCGCAAAAGAGACTGATAAGAATTTGCAGGGACAGGTCAGTCAGTAAGAGTGTTTTAGGAGTAGCTATGGCGCGGAATTTTGGTACGATGGGATAGGCTACTGCCATACCTATTGAGGTAGCATAATACCCCATTGTAATGTCTTCGCTAAGTACGCCCAGTGTATTGCTAACCTCTACGATACTTCCCGTATAAGCTCCGTTCAGCATCATGACGGGCAGCATAATGACAAACATGGTGACGATACCCAACCATTGGGGAACCCAGGGACGAAGGGGGAGATTGAGCTTTACCATGGAATTATTGCTTTAGTGCCTCTGCTTCTACCATCATTCCGGCACGTAAACGTTTCATTTCCTGTGATGAAGCGTTAGTAAACTCTATGCGGACAGGAATACGTTGTTGTACCTTGACAAAGTTACCTGCAGAATTGTCTGTAGGAACCAGTGCATACTTGGAACCGGTAGCTTCGGAGATAGCTGTTACTTTTCCTTCAAAAATCTGTCCTTTCAGAGCATCTACTTTGATGAGTACTTTTTGCCCGATAAAGATGTGGTCAATTTGAGTTTCTTTATAGTTTGCTGTAATCCATTTGTCATTGCTGCGTACAAGATATGAAAGTGTTTGCCCGGCTTGTACGAATTGTCCGGGTTCCAGCGTACGTCGTCCCATATACCCCTCATAAGGAGCAGTGACTACGGTGTAAGATAAGTTGAGTTGTGCCATTTCCACTTCTGCCTCTTTACGGAGGATGTTGGCCTCGATGCCGATACTCTTTTTACTTGTTTCCGAGTATTGTGAACTGGCAGAGTCTTTCTGCCTCATCAATGCTTCGTAGCGTGCTCTGCTGGCTTCGTAGTTTGCTTTTGCTTGTTCGTATTCCTGCTGACTGACGGCTTGCTTTTTTATAAGGCTGGCATAACGGTGAAGTTCCGTTTCCTGTTGTGAGAGTCGGGCATGGGTTTCGGCTATATTGGCATCCTGTACAGCAATATTCATGTGCGATGTTTCGATGCCCGAACTGAGTACATCTTTTGAACCGCGTGCATCCATTAGGGCTGCTTCGGCATCTTTCAGACGGATGCGGTATTCCCGGTCGTCGAGTATGAGGAGAGTATCCCCCTTTTCTACATGCTGATGCTCGGTAAAGCGCACCTCTTTGATATATCCGCTGGCACGTATGTTGAGCGGAGCAATGTACTGGTCTACCATGGCATCATTTGTAATTTCATAATTGGCATATCTCCAGAAGTAATTTACTGTCCATACAATACCTGTCACTGCCAGACAAATACATACAGTATTAAGGGTAATATTTCTGATTTTCAGCTTTTTTAGTCTGGCTTGTTTTTTGTGTAATGTAGACATAAACTATATCTTATTGAGTATCTCTGTTATTTTATTCATCCCGGCAAGGCAGGATTGTATCTGTTTTTCAGAGATGTGTTGCTCTATCTCTTTATAGACACCTTTGGTGAGAGGATTGACTCTCTGTGCCAGTTTCTCGCCCGATTCGGTGAGGTATACCAACCGGCTACGTTTGTCTTCCGGATCTTCCCGGCGTATGACCCAACCTTTTTTTTCGAGGTTATTTATCAGGTTGGTCAGGCAGGCTTTGTCTTTGGCGGTTTGTTCCGCCAGGCTTTGTTGGCTGATCCCTTGATTTTTCCAAAGGCAGTGCATGACTTGTAGCATTTCGAAGGTCATATCAATATTACCCACTTTCAATACTCGTTGGATGGTTTGGCGGAATGCCATTCGGGTGTGGAGCATTTGCAAAATAAGCTCTCTTGCCGGTTCACTATTTGCCATTGTTTTGCTATTTTAGAATCGGATGCAAAGGTAGTGTTTTCTTTTAGGAAATAGTCAAATATTTGACTATATTATCAAGGGTAAGTTTACTTATTGTTAATACTCTAATCCTCTTTTTTTTTGCAAAATGTGTGCTCTTTGATAAGAATAGGAGAAACCTTTTTTTTATACCAGGAAAAACTATTTTTGATTACGGTAAATGTTCGGTTTGCTACCGGCATATTTCATGTTTCCCGATAGTATATGGGCGATATGTACCCTTTGTAAGAGGATTTCTGAGAGTATATACAAAAAAAGACCGGAGAAGCCATCGCCTCTCCGGTCTATTGCAGTTTAACTGAAACTACTTTATTATTATGTTTGTAAAGATACGATAAAAAAGAGATATATCAAACTTTTCCCGGATTATATTCCTTCTCTTTCTTGAATAGTTTCAGTGAAAGTTTCAGGCTTTGCCGGTTAGTTACTTTATAGCTCTATTACCAGAGACTCTCTCGGTGCCATTTTCAGTTCACCGTTTAGATTGATTATCTTTCCGGTCAGGATGTCTTTTCCCTGTATCTTATCTTTTAGAATTTCTTTGTAGAAAGTCAGTGGCAGAGTTGTTTCTTTATCTGTACCGTTTAGCATTACAAATACGGTTTTACCTTCATATTGGCGGGCATAAGCATATACACCGTTTTGTACCATGAATTGTGTCATACTGCCTTTACCAATCACATCGTTGCCTTTACGCCAGTTCAGCAATGTTTTGTAGAAGTTGTAACATTCGTTCTGCAATTTAGTACGTCCTTCGGTTGTCAGTGCATTCTCTTTATCACCTGCCCATCCGCCGGGAAAGTCTTTACGTACATAACCATCGCTTTTACTCTTTACTCCGTTCATCATGATTTCTGTTCCATAATACAGTTGCGGGATACGGCGTGTAGTCAATAATAGGGTAGAGGCTTGTTTCAGCATAGCCAAGTTATCACCTTCACCCAGAAAGCGGTCTGTATCATGGTTTTCGATGAATGCCAGTACGGAGGCCGGGTTAGGGTAGAGGAAATCGTAAACAAAACTGTTATATACGCGGTCCAGGCCTTTAAACCAAGTCTCTGTTTGTTCATTCTTTGCTGTATTGATCTTATCAAAGAAACTGAAATCCATAACTGTTTTCAGATTGCTGTTTTGAGGAGCCGACAGCTTTGAATCTTTCTGCCACCAGGCTGTATAAGCCGGTTCTGTCACCCATGTTTCTCCTACTGTGTTGTAGTTGGGATATTCTTCATTCAGTTCCTTCATCCAGTTACTCATGGCATTGTAATCTGCATACGGATATGTATCCATACGGATACCGTCAATATTGGCATATTCTATCCACCAGAAACTGTTTTGTACCAGATACTTATAAACATGTGGGTTTTTCTGGTTCAGGTCGGGCATTACTGTCACAAACCAACCATCGTTCATCTGATCGAAGTCATATTTAGAGGCATATGGGTCAACGTGCGGAGTCAGTTTGAAAGAGGTCTGCACGAAGTTTTTCTCATGATCAGGATTATTGAAGAAATCCTTTGAGGGCATGTCTTTTATCCAGGGATGTTCTACACCGCAATGGTTGAAAATCATATCCATCACAATCTTTATGCCTCGTTCGTGAGATTTGGCGATGAGTTGGCGATACTCCTCATTTGTCCCGAAACGTGGATCAACTTTGTAATAATCAGTAGTAGCATAGCCATGATAGGAACCACCTTCCATATTGTTTTCCAGTACCGGAGTAAACCAAAGAGCGGTTACACCTAAATCTTCAAAATAATCCAGGTGTTGCTCGATACCCGCCAGATCACCGCCATGACGGGCGTTGGGGTCATTACGATCTACTTTATAAGGTGACATACCCGGAATATTATCATTGTCTGGATTTCCATTTGCAAAACGATCCGGCATCAACAGGTAGAGAGCGTCGGATGCATCGAAACCTTTGTGGTCGCATCCCTTTTTACTGCGTGCCTTCAGTTCGTATTCTTTTGCCAGTTTCTTTTTTCCGATAGTAAAAGTGAGAGGTAATTTACCAGGTTTCACCTCTTTGTCCAGGTGCAGGTAAACGAACAGATAGTTATTACTTTCCAGCTTTACGGTGCTGCTGAGTGATACTCCGGGGTAGTTGACGGATACGGAGGCATCACCAATACCTTCACCGTAAACCATAAGCTGGAGTTCCGGATTCTTCATGCCAGCATACCAGAAAGGTGGGTCAATTTTGTTCACATTCATAGCTGCATAAGTATTAAGAGACAGTAGAAAAGAACCTAAGATAAATAACAATTTTTTCATGATAGTAGTGTGTTATGGATTTTACCGATGCTAATATAGGACAAATTCCTGAAATGAGTTATTTTCTTTTCCTGCTGCCTCTTATATATTTATGCAAACGTTTTCATTGTTGTGCCGGGGAGGGCGTTTAGGAGTTGACTGCATGCAATAAAGGCGCCCTCTGCATGCAGAGAACGCCTTTACTCTTTTGATAATTAAATGATGGTTTACATAAGGAATCCCAGCAAGATACCGGCCGCAACTGCTGAACCGATAACACCTGCCACGTTCGGACCCATAGCATGCATTAACAGGTAGTTGGTCGGATCATATTCCAGACCTACAATCTGTGAGATACGTGCAGAGTCAGGAACGGCAGATACACCTGCGTTACCAATCAGCGGATTGATCTTATTATCTTTCTTCAAGAAGATGTTGAAGAATTTCACAAATAGAACACCAGCTGTTGTAGCAATAATAAATGAGATAGCACCCAGAATAAAGATCTGTACAGAACTCCAGGTTAAGAACTCGGAAGCCTGTGTAGAAGCACCTACTGTCAATCCCAATAAGATAGTGATCGTATCAATCAACGGACCACTGGCCGTATTTGCCAAACGACGGGTTACACCACTTTCTTTCAATAAATTACCGAAGAACAACATACCTAACAAGGGTAGACCCGAAGGAACAAGGAATGTTGTAAGCAACAGACCTACAATCGGGAAGATAACCTTTTCTGTATGAGATACGGTTCTTGGCGGTTTCATACGGATAACACGTTCTTTTTTAGTAGTCAACAGACGCATGATAGGCGGTTGTATCACCGGAACCAATGCCATGTATGAATAAGCCGACACGGCAATGGCACCCATCAGGTTCGGAGCTAACTTAGATGAAAGGAAGATAGCCGTAGGACCATCCGCACCACCGATAATACCGATAGCACCGGCCTGGTTCGGCTCAAATCCCATAAGAAGTGCAATGATGTAAGCACCGAAAATGCCAAATTGTGCAGCAGCTCCGATCAGCATTAGTTTTGGATTGGAGATCAGTGCCGAGAAGTCCGTCATGGCTCCGATACCCAAGAAAATGAGTGGCGGATACCAACCGGAGGTTACTCCCTGATAGAGTATATTCAGTACGGAACCTTCTTCATAGATGCCTATTTTTAGTCCGGCTTCCATGTTGAAGGGAATATTACCGATGAGGATACCAAAACCAATAGGGATAAGAAGCATCGGCTCAAACTCTTTAGCTACCGCAAGGTAGATAAAAAAGAGTCCAACCACCAACATGACAAGATGTCCCGGCGTTGCATTTGCAAAACCCGTATATCCCCAGAAGTCAACAAGGTTATTCCCCAAAAATGATAAGAAATCTCCCATAATTATTCAATGATTACGAGGTCTGTACCTTCCAGTACGGAGTCTCCTTGTTTAACTTTGATTTCTACAACCTTTCCATCCTTGTGTGCGTTGATATTGTTTTCCATCTTCATGGCTTCGAGGATGATTATGGTCTGGCCTTTCTTTACAGTATCGCCCTCTTTTATTTTAATATCGAGAATAACACCCGGTAGCGGAGATTTCACACCGTCTTTCTTTCCGGAACCAGTGTTTGCAGGGCGTTGTACCACAGGTGCACCACTATCTGTCTTTGGAGCAGCAGCGGGGCGAGTTACAGGTTTCGGAGCGACAGCAGGTTTTACCGGTTTGTCCAGTTCCACTTTGTAAGGGGTTCCGTTGACTTCAACGCTCACGATATTTTCCTCCGGATCGTTTACTGTAACGTTGTAGAGGTTTCCGTTGATTTTATATTTATATTGTTTCATTGCTTCAATTTATTAGGGTTAATAATTATCTTTTCGGAGTCTGGCGTAAAGTGTAGATTTTAGAACTCCACGGTGAATAGCTACGCTTTACTTTGTTGATAGTCAAAATCATGTCTTCAACATCATGTGCATCATTCATGAATTCGTGCAGAGCCATAGCGATGGCGGCAGCTTCTTCTCCGGAATGACTACCCAGATTCTTTTCTTTGGCTTCTGTCTTATCAGTGATACCAGTTGCTTTCATTGCATTTTTCTTACCTAGTTTAACTGCAATATTACCTACTATTTTGAATGAAACATACAATAATATCAAACCGATAAACACAACCGACATTGCAATGATAGCCATACCAAAACCATCCTCATCGTGTTTCTTGAAGTTTTCTATTTTTTCATTCTTATCCTGAGTCATATTATTAGTACTCGGAGTTACATAACTGTGTTCTCCTCCTCCTTTAATAACCCAATTTGCACTTCCGTCCTCTTGGCGGGCATATGACTGGTCAGCAAGCATTCCGGCAGGAATAGTAACTTCGTCAATCAATGTTTTGCCGTTCGAGTCATACAAAGCAATGTAATTTTCCTTATTGGGGTCAAGCGTAAAGTTCACATGGAACGTTCCACGATTTGGCATTCCGTCTGCCCAAAACAGAGTGTGTTGACGAGGTTTAATCTGCGTCAATACATCCCCTTTGGGAATAGGATATTTGGTCGGATTATCTTTATCGTTCGTCAGAAAACAGCCTTCGATATTGACCGTAGCAAAAGAGGTGTTGAATATTTCTATCCATGCATTATGCAAGCCATAATCATCCTGATAATTCTGCTCATTGGTTACCAGAACTTCGTTGATTTTAAGACTTGTGGCTCTTTGTGCGTTCAGCCCTAAGCAAACTATTGCTACTAACGCGATAAATATCCCAATTCTTTTTTTATTCATAACAATCAGGTTTTATTTGTTACAATGGAATATTACCGTGCTTCTTGGCAGGGTTTGTTAGTTTTTTAGTCTGCAACTGTTGCAATGCACGAATGATGCGGAAACGGGTGTTTCTCGGTTCAATCACATCGTCAATGTAGCCATATTTAGCTGCATTATATGGATTAGCAAACAGCTTACTATATTCTGCTTCTTTGTCTGCGAGGAACTGAGCCGGGTTTTCCTGTTCTTTGGCTTCTTTTGCATACAGTACTTCTACAGCACCTGCACCACCCATTACAGCAATTTCAGCTGTTGGCCATGCATAGTTCATATCGCCACGGAGCTGTTTACAACTCATTACGATGTGTGAACCACCATATGATTTACGTAATGTTACAGTTACTTTAGGCACAGTAGCTTCACCGTAAGCGTAAAGCAACTTCGCACCATGCAGAATAACACCATTGTATTCTTGTCCTGTTCCCGGAAGGAATCCCGGAACGTCTACCAAGGTTACCAAAGGAATGTTGAATGCATCGCAGAAACGAACGAAGCGGGCACCTTTACGAGATGCATTGCTGTCGAGTACACCTGCCAGATATTTGGGCTGGTTGGCAACCACACCTACAGATTGTCCGTTCATACGGGCAAATCCGATGATAATATTCTTGGCATAATCTTTTTGTACTTCGAGGAATTCGCCATTATCGATGATAGCACCAATCACCTCATACATATCGTATGGCTTGTTCGGGCTGTCCGGAATAATCTCATTTAGAAGATCATCCATACGGTCGATAGGATCTGTACACTCCATTAGCGGAGCTTCTTCAAGGTTGTTCTGTGGGATGAAACTAAGAAGGTGGCGGATAATTGACAGACCTTCTTCACCGGTTTCGGCAGTAAAGTGAGTTACACCCGATTTGGTTGCATGAACACTTGCGCCACCGAGGTCTTCCTGTGATACGTCTTCACCTGTCACAGTCTTTACCACTTTCGGGCCAGTGAGGAACATGTAAGAAGTTCCTTCAGTCATCAACGTAAAGTCTGTCAGCGCAGGAGAGTAAACAGCACCACCGGCACAAGGACCAAAGATACCAGAGATCTGTGGGATCACTCCTGATGCCATAATGTTACGCTGGAAAATCTCAGCATAACCGGAAAGTGCATTGATACCTTCCTGAATACGTGCACCACCCGAGTCGTTGATACCGATAACAGGAGCACCCATTTTCATGGCCATATCCATTACTTTACATATTTTCTGTGCCATGGTTTCCGATAGTGAGCCACCGAATACAGTGAAATCCTGTGCGAAAACATATACTAATCTTCCTTCAATTGTTCCGTAACCGGTCACAACACCATCACCTAAGAAGTGCTTTTTTTCCTGCCCAAAGTTAGTACATCTGTGTTGTACAAACATATCCAATTCTTCGAAACTGCCTTCATCCAGCAGTTGTGCAATACGCTCGCGGGCAGTGTATTTGCCTTTTGCGTGTTGTTTTTCAATAGCCTTTTCGCCACCACCTAAACGAGCCTGAGCGCGAAGTTCAATAAGCTCTTTTACTTTTTCAAGCTGGTTACTCATGAGTCTTTCTTGTTTTAAAGGATTTATAGAAATTACGATTAGACGATTTACGATTGAAGTTTCTTTTACTACATTACTAATAGTAATTTCAATCGTAAATTGTCTAATCGTCAATGATTTTAGTGTTCACAAAGTTCAGTCAATACGCCCAGTGTTGATTTTGGGTGAAGGAAAGCGATGTTGAGTCCTTCGGCACCTTTACGGGGAGCTTTATCGATGAGACGGATTTCTTTACTTTCAGCTTCTGCCAATGCATTAGCTACGCCGTCTTCAACGGCAAATGCCACGTGGTGAACGCCAGCACCCTTATTTTCAATAAATTTAGCAATAGTACTTTCGGGGCAGGTTGGTTCTAACAGTTCGATTTTTGTTTCGCCTACTTTAAGGAAAGCTGTTCTCACTTTCTGGTCTTCTACTGTTTCAATATTGTAGCATTTCAGACCTAATACATTCTCGTAGTACGGTAGGGCTTCTTCGATGCTTTTTACAGCAATGCCCAAGTGTTCAATGTGTGAAATCTTCATAACTGTGTTCTTTATATTGGCTTTAAATTAGTTTTTGGTTCCTTTTAAACCAGCACAAAGAAAATCAATTCTTCGTTAATAAAGAAATATTTCAGCATTTAATTTCAAAAGTCAATCAGCAGTCTGACGTTGATTTGACGAGATGTAAGGTAATTGGGCACTGCAAACTGATTATTGTGTACGTCGGTCACCCAATAATAGGAGTTAACGTTACTGATATTTAGCAAATTGAAAACGTCCAGCCCTAACCACATACTGCGAATATTGCGTCCGAATCCGGTTTTATGCTTGTCTGTATTGTCTATCAAAACACGAGACATGCCAATGTCTACACGGCGATAGGAAGGCGTACGGAATACAGCTTCTTCACGTCCGCTGTGAGGAGGTCCGAAGGGAAGTCCTCCAGCAAGAGTACCTTTAAGATTCATCTTCCATTTCGTACTTCCCGGAAAGTAATCAGTGAAGTAGAGCGAAAGATTATATCGCTGGTCGGTAGGGCGGGGGAGCCATTTGCCGTTTATCTTTTCTTCAGTTTTCATTATTGAGAATGTGAGCCAGGAATCAGTTCCGGGTACGAACTCTCCAAACAGTTTCATATCGAGTCCTGTTGCGTAACCGCTTGCCATATTGCGTCCGTAGTAGCTGACACGGACGTTGTCAACGTTATAAGGAATAAGATTGCTTAACGCTTTATAGTACACCTCTGCCGTAAATTTGAACGGGCGTCCCACAGCCCGGAAACTGTAATCGCTTCCGGCAACAAAATGTATGGAACGTTGTGATTTGATATTCTTGTTGAGTGTTACGGTTGCCATTCCGTTTACCATAGTCGTGTCGCGGAATTCTTTATAAAAAGGAGCCTGATAATATACACCTGCTGCCACCCGGATTGTAAACTTTTCGTTGAATTTCGGGATAAGTGCAAGCGAGGCTCTTGGGCTTACGATAAATTCTTTGTTCCAACTCCAATAGCTGCCACGGATTCCTGCTGTAAGAGTGAATAACCCTGCTCCAGTCTGAAACTTATAGCTATCTTGTGCATAAAGAGAGAAACGGCTACTATTGATATCATTTTTGGAGGAGAGACTGTAAATCAATTCCGGTCCGTCCGGAACCTGTGGCAATGAATATCCGGCAGAGTCACGCATTTCCCACTCACGTAGTTTGTCTTTGATACGTTCGGTCTTTAACTCCAATCCCCATTGGACGGCGTGGCGTTTGATGCGGTGACGTCCTGTAAAGGAGTAACTTTGTACTTTGGCATTAAGATAGTTGCGGGCATGTTCCATATATGTACCTACCCCTATTGTTTCGCCTGTTTCAGTATCAGAATCTTCTCCGGAGGAGTCAAGCTCATTGAGCCAGTACTGTCCGCTGATGTCATAAGTTTCCTGTTCTTTGGTTTGGAAAGCAGAAGCCTGGAAAGTCAGGCTGTTATTTTCGTCAAAGTTATACGTAGCATTGGCTGCACCAAAGAAAGTACGGAAAAGATCTCGTTCCTGTCCGTCAAAGTATACTTTGAATTCGCGTGCAGATTCTAATGTCCCGAATCGTGTGGTACGGTCCTCGGGTTGAAAGATATACTTGTTTTCAGATATATTCCCGATGAATCCTACTTCCCATCTTTTACTTGGTCTCCAGCTTATAAATGTTTGATAATCTATAAACTGTGGGTCATATTCTCCTTTTGTATCCAGCGTTCCCAGTAAGTAGCGGTTACTTTTATAACGGATACTGTTGGTCCATGAAAACTTCTTATTACCAAAACCTGCATAAGCAGAAACTCCCAGTAAACTGAATGCTCCTGTTGCTTCAAAATGCTCTGGCTTTTTATAGGTGATATCCAGTACAGATGACATTTTGTCTCCGTATCGTGCTTCGTATCCACCCGATGAAAAACCTACGCTCTCCACCATATCCGGATTGATAAAGCTTAATCCTTCCTGTTGTCCGGAACGTACCAGCAACGGGCGGTAAACTTCTATTCCGTTCACATAAACCATATTTTCGTCAAAGCTTCCTCCACGTACATTATATTGAGAACTCAGCTCATTGTTTGAACTTACTCCGGCTTGCGTTGCAATGATCGACTCGATATTTCCTCCTGACGCATCCGGCATCAGTTTATTGGCTTTCATGTCTATCTGTTGTACTGTGTTGGTTTGCCGGCGGCTTTCTGTAATGGTTACCTCTCCCAGTTCGTATCCCAAAGCAGGCAGGGTCATATTGATACTGATATTTCCCTGTGGATTTACCAATACGCGTTTTCGGGTGTTATATCCTATCATTGAATATATCACCGTTACTGTATCTCTTGATGTAAATTTAAGTGAATATTTTCCTTTCAGATTACTGACAGTGCCAATAGCTGTTCCCTCTATGCGTACGGTAGCCAGCTCTACGGGTTCTCCGTTTTCATCAGTAATGACACCTCCTATCTTGACTTGTTGAGCCAAGACGGGGAAAGTGAATAGTAAAAATAGAAATAGATTTGAGAGACGCTTATTCATATCCGCTATCGTTGCCTAATGAGATAATAACGGAAAAATCGTTCTAAACGTATATCTTGGTAAATAAATTATTCAGCCACGCCCACCGGAAACGGAACCAACGGCGCGTGCTGCTTTGTTTTCCACCGAAGCGAAGAACGAATTCACGATATCCGTGTTTTTTGAAAGGAAGCCCTACATCCATGAACTCCAAATGTCGGTATCCGCGTTCGTATGCATCTTTTAGTACCATCCATACCGCCAAAATACCAGGATATTGCAATGCATATGTTTTTCGCATTCCTCCCGAGAACCACAAGTAAGCACTATCTCCCGAATAGATACACGCAGCCCCACCAATGATTTTCTCTTTATATCGTACAATGAAAATCTTTCCCTGATCGCTATGCATTAATCTTTCTTCCATGTGGCGAAAGAATTCGATGTGAGGAAAATGCTTGCGTATATGTGATGAGTATATTTTATACAGCATGTGTGAGAATTCCTGTATTTCTTCTACTGAGTGCGCTTCTTCCACTTTAGCTCCGTTTCTAAGTCCTTTCTTAATTTGCCGGATTCGTGAAGGGCTGATCCGCTCTTCTGCCGTTTTTTGGCTATGCAATGAATTACGCACCCGCAGCCAGTTGATAGGGAAATATCCGTTTGCTCTGAAATGTTTGTATCCGAATAGTGCATTATTCAGGTTACGAAATTCTATCATAAAAGAATCCCGGAGTACTTCCGTGGTGAGATGTTCCAGCATTTCTCCAAATATGGCTTCTTTGTCGGTGGTATCTTCCAGTAGATACTCTCCCGTACCGTATACTTCACAACGACGAACGATAGAAGGAGGAAAGAGTCTTTTATTGGTGCGTATTCCCGCAAGCAGTCTGGCTATCGGTTTTCCGTTGTCAGTTGCAACGATAAACACCGGCGCATATCCTGGTGTTGCTTCATATATCAGAAACAACTCCTTAGAGTGAAATGTATTTTTTCCCGGTAGATCGGGAATTTCACTCCCGCGATAATATGTAGTAAGCTTTAAGGGCATCTTGTGGCAAATTTACATCTTTTTATTTATCTTTTCAACAAGAAAGACGATTGTTTTGTTGTAATATAATGCAGATGTTTACTACATTTGTCATAACATTTAGAAATTGACTGAAATTATGGTAGAAGAAATTATTGCTTTTAACAAACAGTTTGTAGAGAATAAGGGGTACGAAAAATATATAACTAATAAATACCCTGATAAGAAGCTTGCTATTCTCTCTTGTATGGACACCCGTTTGACAGAATTACTTCCTGCTGCTCTTGGTCTGAGAAATGGTGATGCAAAAATAATAAAGAATGCCGGGGCTGTTATTTCCCATCCTTTCGGTAGTGTTATCCGTAGTTTGTTGGTAGCTATTTATGAACTTGGAGTAGAGGAAATTATGGTTATTGCTCATTCCGATTGCGGGGCACATCATATGGATAGTGAGGAGATCCTTGGACGAATGAAAGCCCGGGGTATTCGTGAGGATCTGATTGATATGATTCACTTTTGTGGTGTTGATTTTCATTCCTGGTTGGGTGGCTTTGATGATACGGAGAAATCTGTATGCGAAACTGTTGATTCTATTATTCGTCATCCGCTGATTCCTTCTGATGTTCGTGTGCATGGTTTTATCATTGATTCACTCACCGGAAAGCTTACGCAGATTGTATAAAAAAAGGCAGAGCCTTATCGTCTGCCTTTATCTTTTTGCGGTTATATACTTTTTTTGACTGGTGCACCCGTTTATAGCAAATGGGGTGACCGTACTTCTCAATTTCAGCCTCACGGCTGGCTTTACGATTCGCTTTGATGTAATCGTCTTGGGTTATTCGATTTTTCATAATGATAATTTGTTTATCAGTGCAAAGATACGGATTTTATTTTAAATTTAATAATCTCTTCCAGCGTTGGCCCGATGTATCTCCCGAGAGTAATTGATAGCATACAAATACAAAAAACTCCCGGTCAGTTCTCTTTTATGGAACCGCCGGGAGCTTTCTTTGTTCAATTATCGTCTTTTATTTCAGAGCGTCATTGCCTGACCGCCAATTGCTCCTGCAATAGCACTGGCCACTGCAATAATCATTTTCAGAATCGTACTCCAGACTGTCTTTTTCATAAATCTCTCAAATTATTAATTAATACATAAAAGCTTTAAACACCGTGCAGCCAACTTTCAACTCTCAACTAAATAATTATGGCAACAGAATTTAATGGAATCGTTTATTTTCCTACGAAAGCAGCCTTTTTTTGAAGGAGCTGTGGTATCAAAGGACCTTATCCGGTAATAAAAATACTTTGTAAGATATATAAAGAGGGGTATTACATACAATGGGATGAGGAACAATGTGAGATATTTGCCTATAAATTGGGAAGGGAATATACGAAAGAAGAAGTAGACAGTATAATCGGTATACTGATTGAAAAAGGATTTTTTGATAAGGAAAGCTATGAAAAGCATCGTATACTGACCTCGGTGGATATTCAGCGGGTATGGTTGGAGGCTACCAGCCGGAGAAAGAGGGATTTAGCAAAATTACCCTATCTGCTGGAAGAGGTGAAATGTAAGGAGGAAGAGATAAAATGTAAGCAGAAAGAGAGTATGAACTCAGAAAATGCGAACATTTTTCCCGTTCAGATGGAGTTGAGTCTGGAAAATGCAGACATTTTCAGACAAAGTAAAGTAAAAGAAAGTAAAGTAGAAGAAAAGAAGAAGAGGGAGGAGAATTCTGTTTTGCCTCCACCTCCGGAATATGCGCTCAATAAAAAGACGCACAACTATGACGGGTTGCTACTGGCATTGGATCGGATTAAGGTGACGGACACCGAAGATATAAAGGCCATTCTACGAATGTCGAATTATGGGGAGATCGGTACTCCGGTGTGGAAGGTGCTGGCACAGACCTCGTGGGCAAAGATAGTGATGCCGGGAAAATATCTCATAAAGATGTTTGTAAGTGCTTGATAATCAGTATTTGTCAGATTGTACATTCTTACCATGCAAAAGTGTACAACCTTGCACTACAAAGCTGTACATTCTTGTCATACAAAAGTGTACAGTCTTGTTATATGACTTTCCAGTTTATAGCAAGCCTGCTGAACTATTTAGTTTTTCGGTTTTTATCCTTATCTTTGCCGAAAAGCGAAGATAAGCTGCACCTTGGCATAAAAAATGAACGAGTTCACTTTATTCTGCTCTCAGTTTGCATTATCTTTGCACTTGTCTTTACAAGTATAAAGAAAGTAAAAATAGCATGGAAAATTTCAGTGAATTAATAAAGAACCGCCGCAGTATGCGGAAGTTTACCGGTGAAGAACTCTCACAAGAGCAGGTAGTGACTTTGTTGAAAGCCGCACTGATGGCGCCTACCTCTAAACGTAGCAATGGTTGGCAGTTTATTGCCGTAGATGATAAAGAGACATTGGAGAAGCTTTCGCACTGTAAGGAACAGGCTTCTGCTTTTATTGCCGATGCTGCACTTGCCATCGTTGTTACTGCTGACCCATTGGCAAGTGACGTATGGATTGAAGATGCCTCTATTGCTTCTATTATGCTTCAATTGCAGGCTGAAGATCTGGGATTAGGTAGTTGCTGGGTGCAAATCCGTGAACGCTATGCTGCTACCGGCATGCCGTCGGACGAATATGTGCGTAGCGTACTTGATATACCTTTGCAACTTCAGGTTCTGTCTGTTATCGCCATCGGACACAAAGGCATGGAACGTAAACCTTTTGATGAAAGCCACCTGCAGTGGGAGAAAATTCATATTAATAAATTCGGAGGAAAATAACAGTGAGTGCTGCTAAAGCCAACAACAATAGAGATACATACAAGGCAACTGCTGTCACTCTGATTGTGATAGGCGTGCTTTACCTCATTGACAAGCTGATACACTTTTCTGCCATTGGATTGCCGTGGGTGATGAATAAAGATAATTTCCTGCTGTATACAGCTGTTATTTTCTTGTTTCTCAAACATGATAAATCTGTTGGCCTGGTGCTGATAGGGCTTTGGCTTGTGATGAATATCGGTCTGATTGTAGCTCTGCTGGGAAGTATGTCCGCCTATCTGCTGCCTCTGGCATTGCTGATAATCGGAGGAATATTGTATTTGATATCAACGCGATGAAAAGAAGTATAGAAGATACGCCAATTGTATTTATTGGTGCCGGAAATCTGGCGACAAACCTGGCTAAGGCTTTGTATCGTAAAGGATTTCGTATCGTGCAGGTGTATAGCCGTACGGAAGATTCGGCCTGTCGGTTGGCAGAAGAAGTAGAAGCAGAATTTACTACTCATCCGGAAGATATAAATCCATTTGCCCGGCTGTATATCGTTTCGCTGAAAGATTCGGCTGTTGCGGAATTGCTTCCTGCGATTGTGGCCGGGAAACGAAAAGAAGCTTTGATGGTACATACGGCTGGCAGTATTCCAATGAGTATCTGGGAGGGGCATGTAGAGCATTACGGCGTTTTTTATCCCATGCAGACATTCAGTAAACAACGTGAAGTGGATTTCCGTGAGATTCCTTTTTTTATTGAAGCGTCCACACCTGAAGATACGGAATTGCTCAAAGCTATCGCTGCCACTTTGTCCGAACGTGTTTACGAAGCTACTTCCGAACAACGCAAGAGTTTGCATCTTGCTGCTGTGTTCACTTGCAACTTCACGAACCATATGTATGCGCTGGCAGCTGAATTGCTGGAGAAGTATAATCTCCCGTTCGATGTAATGCTTCCTTTGATTGACGAGACAGCCCGTAAAGTACATGAGCTGAGCCCTAAAGTTGCCCAAACCGGGCCTGCTATACGCTATGATGAAAATGTAATCAACAATCATCTCGCCATGCTCTCTGATGATCCCGGAATGCAGCAACTTTATGAGCTTATCAGTCGCAGTATTTTCAATCGTAAATCGTAAATCGTTTAATCGTAAATATCATTATGAGTACAATCAATTACGACCTCAAAAAGATAAAAGCCATTGCCTTCGACGTGGATGGGGTGTTGAGTGCGGATATGATTCCATTGCATCCGTCGGGTGAGCCGATGCGTACTGTGAATATTAAAGATGGCTATGCTATCCAGTTGGCTGTGAAAAAAGGGTTGCGCATTGCCATTATTACTGGCGGGCGTACGGAGGCTGTGCGTATTCGTTTCTCAGCTTTGGGAGTGACTGATTTGTATATGGGCTCGGCTGTGAAGATACATGATTATCGTGAGTTTCGTGATAAATATGGTCTTACGGATGAGGAAATAATGTACATGGGAGATGATGTGCCCGATATTGAAGTGATGCAGGAATGCGGTCTTCCGTGCTGCCCGAAAGATGCTGCTCCTGAAGTAAAGAAGGTGGCAAAATACATCTCTCACGCTGCAGGTGGTTACGGTTGTGGTCGTGATGTGATAGAACAGGTGCTGAAGGTGCATGGAAAATGGATGTCGGATGATGCCTTTGGATGGTGACTACTAACAACTTATTATTATGCTTGATAATTTAAAGAAATACAATATTGTGTTAGCCTCTAATTCTCCTCGTAGAAAAGAGCTGATGTCTGGCTTGGGAGTGGATTATGTAGTAAAAACTCTTCCGGATGTAGACGAATCTTATCCCGATACTTTGCAGGGAACAGAAATTCCTGCTTATATCTCCCGTGAGAAAGCGGATGCTTACAAAGCTTTTATTCAGCCGGGTGAATTGCTTATTACAGCAGATACCATTGTGTGGTTGAATGGGGAGGTGCTTGGGAAACCTAAGGGTAGGGAAGGGGCTATAAATATGCTGCGTAATCTCTCCGGAACTTCTCATCAGGTTATTACCGGGGTTTGTTTGACTACCAGCGATTGGCAGAAAAGTTTTACTGCCGTTACGGATGTAACATTTGCCACATTGACCGAAGAGGAAATCATTTATTACGTTGATAAATATATTCCGATGGATAAAGCCGGAGCCTACGGTGTGCAGGAATGGATTGGTTTTATTGGTGTGGAATCTATCTCAGGAAGCTATTTTAATGTAATGGGATTGCCTATACAGCGGTTGTATCAGGAACTCAAACGACTGTAGTTGTGCAAACCGGCTTAAAGAATAATTCCAAATGAACAAAAAAAGGATACCGCTTGGCG
This sequence comes from Bacteroides mucinivorans, assembly GCF_034654355.2. Taxonomy (NCBI): domain Bacteria; kingdom Pseudomonadati; phylum Bacteroidota; class Bacteroidia; order Bacteroidales; family Bacteroidaceae; genus Bacteroides; species Bacteroides mucinivorans. The sequence goes on from NZ_CP178179.1 coordinate 1,750,038, forward strand.
ATATCCTTTTTTATTATCTCAGAGTTTAATCTTAATTTCTGGGCAATGCTTCTTTCACTACCATCGGACGGCCTGCATATTCTGCTCCGTTCAATTCTGTGATTGCATTTTTTGCTTCCGATGCTTCCGGCATTTCGATAAAGGCAAAACCTTTTGATCTTCTTGTGTCGCGGTCGGTGATGAGTTTTACAGATTCTACTGTTCCATACTCTTCCATTACTTGTCTCAAATCTGATTCCTTAACATTGTAGCTAAGGTTTCCAACATACATGTTCATAAACGTAAATATAAAAAAATTAATAATGCAATAAAAAAGTTTTGAGAAAAAGTAATCAGAATGGAAATACTCAATGTGGATAACTGAGGAGATACATATATGAAAGCAAATTATTATAAACCTCTTATTGTTTCGTACTGCAAAGAACGGCATTCTTTTGGGATATCACACTATGTAAGGCTGTTTATTTGCTGTATTATATCTTTTTTTGGGAATAAAGGCCATAAGTTAACGTTTGACTTGCTATAGGTATGTCAAAAGCCGAAGGAAACTATCAATATGCAACTTTAGAAACGCAGATGAACACTAATTATCTCCAATATAATTTATTCTTTGCGTAAATCAATGTTAATCTGCGTTTTAATAATAGTTGATTTTATTATTGAACCCTCTCGGTGAATTATAACAAATCCAGCATCAGTGGGATATCCTCTTTCGTTATTCCTTGTTTGATGAGATAGGCTTTATCTTTGTTGAACATATCCAGGAATATTTCCTGATCTCCGCTCGTCTCTTTGGAACGGGCATAGAGTTCTGCTGCCTTTTCTATATTTCCGGATACCCATGCTACATGTCCGGCATTCAGATAATCTACTGCAAGTGGGGCTTTCTCTATTACCTTATTATAATAATTGGTAGCTTGCGTCAGTTTACCACTGATGAATGAACACCAGCCGATACCTCTCCATGCCTTGATACAATCATTTTCCATGAAATCAAGTTTGAAGAAATAATTTAGTGCTTCTTCATACTGTTGTAATTCGGCCAGACAACTACCGATATAAAATACAATATTATGATTCTCTGGTAAAGCTTCTTCGGCTTTCCGGTAATATTCCAATGCCTTTGTGAAGTTACGTAACAGACGGTAACAACTCGCCAGGTGGCGGTTTATCCATACATTATCCGGTTTGATGGTATCTGCTTTCAGGTAGGCAGCAATGGCTTCTTCTAGCTTTTTCTGCTTTTGCAGGGCATAACCTAACTTCTGATAAAACTCCGACTGTGTACTCAGAGGAGCATTCATCTGTTCTATTTCTTTATATAGTTCAACAGTCTCTGCCCAATGTTCTTTTTTTAAGTGGAAATCTGCTATTGAGGCCAGTATACCCTCCTGGTACAGGATATTTTTCAATGCTGATATTTTGTGTAACTCTATCTTTTCCTTGAATATATCTCTAAACTCATTTTTGCGTATGTTTAGTTTGAAGAAGCGATACAAGTCGTGCAGATATTGACTACTGATTGTACCCGGGCGTTCGGAAAATCTCTTTAATGTTTCAGCTTTAGATTGTTCGGCAAACTCTTCCGCTTGTTGTTCGGTGAGTTGGCTGAAGATCAGATTGCGTTGTGACTGTGGAAATTGCTCCATAGTGAAGAAGAGCGAATACTTATCACTGCTGCAGAAAAATCCCGATTGCAGGAGTATGTCTATCATCCTATTTTCTTTACTGGTTTCCTTTCTCATCATTTTGATAACATTTGACTGTTGTCTGTCAAAAGGATAAAACCAGTTGTGTAATTCCTTGAAGAAGGGAAAATTCTTTAATTGTGAAAATGTACTCATATATACATCGGCCCCTTCTATTTGCAGTTCGTTCATTTCGCGCAACTTATCGCCTAGTGGTGAGTTCTCGAACACATTGCCCCAGTCCGGATTCCGATCGTCTTTTTCTTCATCAGATTCTTCGAACCCAAATTTCATATTACGCATCGAAGAGACATTTTTCAGCATTTCCGGGATGATCTCTTCGCGCATCTTCTTATCTATTTTTTCCGTTTCCTGACACAAGAGAAGTTGACGGTATATACGTGCGAGATCTTCGTCTAATGGGAATTCTTCATTGACCAGTTCCAGACGTTTACTGAATTCCGGATATAGATCGAGACGGGTATTATAGATGTGTAAAGCAAAAATAATTCCGATCAATGCCCGTTGGCTGACATGTATATTATTGCATTGGTATGCATCCAACAACCACATTAACTTCCGCAGATCAAAGCACTCCATCAGGCTTAACATTACAGTACTGGTAAACAGACATAAATCATTGACCGGAAGTAGTTCTGATTTCAGCATAGCCTGTGCTTCGGCTTCATTTTCTACAGTCCAGCTACTATTCGACCAGGTTTGCAGAAACAGGAATTTCTGTGTTTCCTCGTGTCTTTTCAGAACTTCATCCAAATTATTGTCTGACAATAATCCGCTGACTGCCAAATCGTCGTTAAAAGATTCCAATACATGCATCAGAACACTTGTAGTATAAGGCGCTAGCTCTTGTGTACGCTTACTGCGTACTATGTGATAGAAATGCGTTGACACGTCATCAAGCATTAGCAGACGTCCCTTATCGGCAATTTCTAATGCATTGGCACGAAGTTTTGTGTATAATTTTTCTCGTTCCGGATCGGCTATACCCTGTTTCATATACTGTAACATGAAATTATAGGAGGTTTGTAATTGCTCCAGCTGGTGGCGGAGCTCCCAATCCGAACATTGCCACAGGAAAGACTCCAGTTGCACTAAAGCTTCTTTTAACCGTTTTTGTTCGATTAAATTACAAATGTATATGTGTTGCTCGTTGATGGCTTTTTCGTTCATAATTTCAAGGTATTTGTACTGTTATCTTAGTTAGTAGAACAAAAATGATGCCAAAAAGAAGTTACTTTCTTATTTATTATAAACGAAATTTGGCATTTATAATATTTATTGGCTGGTATTTGGGGTGTAAGAGGGTATTTTATATGGAGCTGTGAAGGTGGTATCTATCAGATTTTCTCCCTGGTAATGAGCTGGTATCCTGTTCTTTTCTTTCAGCCATTTAAGGGCATTACTGATCTCTTGAATGTTGGGCCGACTGGCAGGAGTATAAGATGGTAACAGAATAAGCCTGGCGAGGTTTTCTGATATTCTGAATTCTTCGGCCAATAGAGTTGCTATTTCTTGGGGTGAATGTGTTTGTATGTACTTCACTCCAAGGTTATAACCCTGGATGAGTGATGCTATCTCTGCTCTTTTCTTTTTTAGTGCAGCCTCTGTAAAAGCCGTTCCGGTGAGATGGATATTCAGTTCGCGGGTGCTGATCAAGGATTTGTTTCCATCGTTCATAGCTATGGTTGCAAAAGGGTCGGGCAGGAAGGAAGCTTCTATTTGTCCATATTCCAGCATATTGAGGCGCAATGGGATTTGTGCTATCTCAGGCTTGTTTATTTCTTCTGCTTTGATGCCGTATTTTGTACAAAACAGGTCGGTAGCATATTCTATTACAGTTCCGCGGGATGTGGCTATATTTTTCTTTTTTAATTGTTCTGGTTGGTTAACTCCACTCTTCTTGCTTGATATGAAACAGAAATATCCGTTATTTTCCATTATAACGGCTAATCCCGGATGATGCGATTGCAGCAATATAGTACTGGGGTAGTCGGTTATCATTCCGTCAATACGTCCTGCCTGAAGAGCGGCATCCCGGTCATTTGCTGAATTAAAACGTACTAAATTTACTTCCAGTCCCAGTGAATCATAGATGCCCTGCCGATGGGCAACAATGAACGGAAAACCATCCATAGTAGGCATCAATCCTAGAGTGACGGGTTGAAGCTTGACTTGTGTGGTGGTTGCCTCTTTGGGTCCGCTATGACATGCAAGGATAAAGAGGGCAGATATACTGAGTAACAGCAGTTTTTTCATTATTGAAAAGGAAAAAGGCAACTCTTTTTGTGTGAAAAAAGAGCTGCCTTTTATGTTATAATGAAGATGTTTTTTTATTATTCTTCGATAGCAGCAATACCCGGAAGTACTTTTCCTTCGATAGCTTCAAGCAGTGCACCACCACCTGTAGAAACATAAGAAACACCATCGGCCAATCCGAACTTGTTAACACAAGCTACAGAGTCACCGCCACCTACGAGTGAGAAAGCACCTTTCTTAGTAGCTTCAACGATAGCTTCGCCTACTGTGCGGGAACCGTGGGTGAAGTTTTCGAATTCAAATACACCTGTTGGGCCATTCCACAGAATTGTTTTAGAATTCTTGATAACCTCAGCGAAGATTTCTTCTGACTTCGGACCGATGTCAAGACCTTCCCATCCGTCAGGAATTTCATTTACGGCACAGAATTTAGTATTAGCGTCGTTAGAGAAAGAGTCTGCGATTTTAGCATCAACAGCCAATACCAGGTTAACTCCTTTTTCTTTGGCTTTCTTCATCAGTTCCAAAGCAAGATCGAGTTTATCATCTTCTACGATAGACAGACCAATCTGACCACCCTGAGCTTTGGTGAATGTATAAGTCATACCACCAGTGATAATCAGGTTATCAACCTTGTTCAGTAGATTCTCAATGATTTCGATCTTTGAAGAAACTTTAGAACCACCCATGATAGCAGTGAACGGACGTTGGATGTCATTCAATATTTTATCTACTGCTTTTACTTCTTTTTCCATCAGGTAACCAAACATTTTGTTATCCTTGTCGAAGTATTTAGCAATCAGAGCCGTAGAAGCATGTGCACGGTGAGCTGTACCGAATGCATCGTTTACGTAACAGTCAGCATAAGAAGCCAATTTCTTTGTAAATTCTTTCTGGCTTTCTTTTACAGCTTTCTTAGCTGCAGCTTTTTCTTCATCTGTTGCATCGTCAGCAAGTCCTCTTGGTTTGCCTTCTTCTTCAGCATAGAAGCGGAGGTTTTCGAGCAATAACACTTCGCCCGGTTGCAGAGCAGCAGCTTTGACAGCAGCTTCTTCGCCCATGCAGTCGTTTGCAAACTGAACTTCTACACCCAGCAAGTCTGATACATGCTTAACGATGTGCTTCAGAGAGAACTTATCAGCAACGCCTTTCGGACGTCCCAGGTGAGAACCGATGATTACACTGCCACCATCTGCTAAAATCTTCTTCAAAGTAGGAAGAGCTGCACGAATACGTGTGTCGTCTGTAATGTTGAAGTTTTCGTCCAAGGGTACGTTGAAGTCAACGCGAACGAATGCCTTTTTACCAGCAAAGTTGAATTTGTCTATTGTCATAATACTCTATTATTTAAAAGTGTTAGTTTTTCTTTTTTCAGTGCCCGCAAAGTTACTATTAATTTTTTAGAATATACCAGTCGGTAGTTAGAATTTAGTAGGCATTTGGCTTTAATTCTGACTACTTGCTACTTAATTTTGGCTTCTTGAAAATATTTACACATCATTTGCAAACCACAGGTGTCACATTTGGGGGTACGTGCCTGACAGACGTATCTCCCGTGAAGGATTAACCAATGATGGGCAATTGGTACCAGTTTTGCAGGAATATTTTTCATTAACTCCTTTTCAACACTAAAAGGAGTAGTATGGTTCGCACCTACTAATCCGATGCGGTGGCTTACGCGGAAGACATGGGTATCTACTGCCATTGCTGCCTTGTTGAATACAACAGACTGGATGACATTGGCGGTTTTTCGTCCTACGCCGGGTAATTTTACAAGTTCTTCCAGTGTGCCGGGAACTTCACTATTAAAGTCTTTTACCAGCATTTTTGCCATACCTACCAGGTGTTTGGCTTTATTATTGGGATAAGAAACGCTGCGGATATATTCAAATATAACTTCTGGCGTGCTGGCAGCCAATGCTTCCGGGGTAGGGAAGTCGTGAAAGAGTGGTGGAGTAATCATATTCACGCGCTTGTCTGTGCATTGAGCAGACAAGATGACGGAGATCAGCAGTTCGAACGGATTGTTGTAATGCAGTTCCGTTTCTGCCACGGGTACATTTTCCTGAAACCAGGCGATTACTTTCTCATAACGTTCTTTTTTTCTCATCGTAATTTGTTTTTATGATAGTGAGGAGCCACTTTCAGTTTGAAATAAAAAATAGAAACCACTGTCAGGCAGGCACCAAAGAGATATGCCATATCAAAGGAAGTCAGCTGGGCAATATAGCCTCCGGCTGTAAGTCCGATACCGATACCTACATCCCAGGAGGTGAGGTAGGTAGAGGTAGCTGTACCGCGTTGGCTGTTGGGTGCCAGGTTGACAAATAAGGTATTGAATGCCGGAAACATTGTGCCAAAGCCTACTCCTAATAACAATGCGATTATAAAGAAGAGCATTTCGGTGAGTTCGGGGCTTATTTTCATCAGCTTGTCACAACCAGCAAGAAAGAAGAAGCAGATTGACACCAGATATAGTCCTAAGGTGATAACCTGTGTGATGCGCCCTTTATCCACTTGCCGGCCTGAGAACATACGTGAAACAGCCATACCTATTGCCATAAAGGTAAAAAATAGCCCTGAACTCAGTGTAATACCTATCTCTTTGGCATACATTGCTACGTAGGTACTTGTCATTCCGTAAGGAATAGAGAGCAGTAATAGGGCTATACCGGCAGGTATTCCTTTTATTAATACAAAGCGGTCTAATGATAACGGTTCTCGTTTTACGGGTTGTTTAGGAGGAGTTTTTACGAGGCAGGCAGCGATAAATCCTAATATTCCTGCAATGAAGGAGCAGAGAAAGATTGTTTCAAATGAATAGGCATCGTGCATGAACAGTCCTGTCATGGGGCCGAAACTCATTGCTGTGTTGTTCATTAATCCATAGTATCCTACCGCTTCCCCCCGGCGTGATGAGGGAGTAATGTCGATTACGATCGTGTTTCCGGCCACTGTGACCATACCGAATGCTAATCCGTGTGCTATGCGCAGCATGACGAATAAGGTCAATACCCCCGCCAGCATATATCCTGCAAATATGGAAATAAAAATGAAATAAGCAATCAGGTAAAGAGGTTTACGGGATAATGTATCCAGTAAATAACCGGAGAACGGACGGATACAGAGTGACGCAATGGTGTAACATGACAAAATAACTCCTATTGCCGCATTTCCGGTATGGAAAATCTCAGTCAGATAAAAAGGAAGGATGGGAAGTATCAGATAGAAGGCAAAATACAAAAGGAAGTTTGCCATTAGTATAAGGCAATATCCGGGAGTAACGAGCCTGTCTTTCATAAAATTGAGAACTTATTTAGTTGAGAATTAAAAGTTGAAAATTGAAAGTTGGCTGCGCTATCATGCTGAATAGTAATTTTCAACTTTCAATTTTCAATTTTCAACTTTTTTTAGTATGCTGCTTCTAAGACTGTGTCTTTTATAACAAATTGGACAATTTACAAATTTCGATGTCTACCTGATTTACTGATAAATCAAAGTCTTTTTAATCGTAAATTGTAAATTGTCCAATTGTAAATTTAATAGGCTGCTTCGAATTCCTTCAGGAATCGTGTATCGTTTTCTGAGAACATACGTAAGTCTTTTACCTGGTATTTTAAGTTTGTGATACGTTCAACCCCCATACCAAGAGCATATCCGCTATATACTTTACTATCTATTCCGTTAGATTCGAGTACATTCGGATCTACCATACCACAACCAAGAATTTCTACCCAGCCAGTGTGTTTACAGAACGGACATCCTTTACCGCCACAGATATTGCAACTGATATCCATTTCTGCACTTGGCTCAGTGAACGGGAAGTATGACGGACGCAGACGGATTCTTGTATCTGCACCAAACATTTCTTTGGCGAAGAGCAATAATACTTGTTTTAAGTCTGTGAACGATACATCTTTATCCACATACAGTGCTTCTACCTGATGAAAGAAGCAGTGCGCACGATAGCTGATAGCTTCGTTACGGTATACACGTCCCGGGCAAATGATACGGATAGGAGGTTGCGACACTTCCATAACCCGTGTTTGTACAGAAGAGGTATGTGTGCGTAGCAAAATATCCGGGTGTGATTCGATGAAGAAAGTATCTTGCATGTCACGTGCCGGATGATCTTCAGCAAAGTTCAGTGCTGAAAATACATGCCAATCGTCCTCTATTTCCGGACCTTCGGCAATACTAAATCCCAAGCGGGCGAAAATATCAATAATTTCGTTCTTTACGATAGAGAGTGGGTGGCGTGTTCCCAACTCTACGGGATAAGCTGAACGGGTCAAGTCCAGTTCGCATGCACCATTATCCTGGCTCTCAAACTGTTCTTTCAGTGCATTGATTTTCTCTAATGCTTTTGTTTTTAGTTCATTCAGTCTCATGCCGACTTCTTTTTTCTGCTCAGCCGCTACATTACGAAAGTCAGCCATTAGGTCGTTGATGGCTCCTTTCTTACTGAGATACTTGATACGGAGTGCTTCAAGTTCTTCTGCATTGGTGGCTTTCAGTGCTTCAACTTCTTCGAGAAGTTGGTTAATCTTAGCTATCATATCTTTGGTTTATTGTTATTTTACAGTATAAAACGTTGCAAAGATAGTGGTTTTTATCTTATTCAGCTTCCAAACAGGCTATTGTTTTTGTGAATATCTTATTGAAGTGTTAATGAGTTTCTGGTATCTATTAAACGATGTTATAATTCTTACAATTATATGCAGAATATTTGCAAATGTCCTGAAAGTCCGTATCTTTGTACTGTGTTTTTCATAGTATTAGATTTAAGGTTAACAAAGATTGGCTGTCTGGGATAGATAGCCTTTTTTTTTGTTAGCCTTTTGATTTATTTAATTCTTTGTTTTTCTTCTGAGAGAATGCTTCTTTTCTTTTTCGAAAATACTCACCTGTTTCTTAATATTGCTTTATTCGTCAATCTTTATGGATCTGTTTTCTGTTACGTTATGTAATGTATAACAATAAAAGTGAATCATTATGAGTGAAATGCATAAAATGTCATCTGATAAGCTGACAACGAATGAACGAAAAGAGTTGGATACTTCAGAGTTTGGAATACCTGAATTACGGGAGTTTCCTATTCATGATGCCGCCCATGTAAGAGCGGCAGAAGCTTATTTCAGGTATGCTCCTGAAGGGTATAAAGCGCAGTTGGCACGCAATATACTGGCAAAGGCGCATTTGTTTGGGGTGGATGTGAAGAGTCCTGTGATCCTTGAGTGGGCAGAAAAATAATCAGATTTATACTGTAAATACCGTTATATGAGTATCTTGTGATGATGAACAGGTATTCTGTTTATGCGCATGTTCTCGTCGGTTTGAATAGAAGGAATTTCTTTTTCAGATCGAGGGAAAACCTTTATCGGAACGATCAGTAATGATTTTTAACTGATTTTTCTTATCCTTTTTTATTTACTTGTTCTTTATTGCTTTCCGCATCATTGTCTGGCGGAGAAACAACATCTATTTCTTTCTTTGCCTTATTGGCTTTTATTGCTGACTTTATCAACGCGAATATAGTTATTGCTATGATAATTGCTATTATTATTTTCATGACTTTATATAATTAAGTATTGTAATCCTATCTGCTAATTTAAATTGGAACGTTCCAATGGCTTTTTTGTTCTGTGATCGTGTAATTACTGTTTTAACAAATGGATGTAATGATGGATAATGTAGTACGTTGATATTCTGTAATGTTAATTTATAGTTAATGGTATCTCTTTTGTTTGAATTTTATATTCGAAGTTGTATGTTTGTGTTTGTTATATTGTGAACATATAAAATTTATATTATGAAAAACAAATATAGAAATCTATATCTAGCTCAATGTAGTCACATTGAATTGGATAATGTGTATGTAATTATTTCTGATTGGCATAGTTTTAGAAAAACATAATGTTGCCATACTGTTAATTAAGTAAAGAAACTTTTAGGTTAATTTTTTATTTAATTAGAGGCTGTGAATTATAGAAGGGCGGTTATCCTAACTGCTAATAAGAAAATAATCTGTTATCGATGAAATTAAGAAAATTCTTTAGCAGAGTTTAATTTAAAAGCAATGGCAAAAAATGATTTGATTATTCTTAGGAATGAACAATTCGGTGGAGTGAGAGTAATGATGATTGAAAATATTGAACCATTATTCTGTTTGGACGATGTGGCAAAAGCCCTTAGTTACTCTGATCCGGTAAAGGCTGTTAGAGACTATTGTAAGGAAACGGTTGTTTTAGGAATACCGAACCGAAATGGTATTGTTAAGTCTTTTCGGTTTGGTAAAATATCTAAAATAGATTGTTTAATAATAAAGTCTGATTTATCAGATGCTGGAGTGTTTCGGGATTGGATTTATGATGAAGTATTGCCGCTAACCTATAAATATGGAGCGTGTAGAGCGATGCAAACGTATGAAAGAGATCTTATCTTATTTGGTTTTTATGATTTTAGAAAAGATATGACGGAATATTGTTTTGCTGATACTATTCAAGTTTCCCGGTGTTCTTATTCGATAGATCACATAGTTAAGATGTTACAGAGAAATGGCATAGAAATTTGTAAAAATCGTTTGTTTCTTTGGATGCGTAATAACGGTTATCTTTGCCAAAGTGAACGCACTTATAATCAACCTACACAAAAAGCAAAAAACATGGGATTATTTGAATTAAAGTATACTACAATGATTAAAGATGATTTAAAGGCAGTTTTCACCATTATGAAGGTTACCAATAAAGGCCGGATTTATTTTATGAAAAAACTTTCTGAATAAGGGCTTCGAATGAAATTTATGAATGTTTTGTTGATTGGAGAGTTTTTCTGTATGTATTAATAAATATTTGTTGTGATGCTTTCAAATTAGTATCTTTGACTGCACGTCATTTTTAACGACATCGTTTTATTAGGTTGTGATTAGTTTTCAAATTAATATCTTTGAACCCGTGAAGGCAATAGTGAGAAAATAATGGTACGTTGTCTAAAGATTTTGATTAGCTTTTGATTTAGTTTTTTAACAACGTTGAATGTCGTTTTAGTAAGTTTGATTGTGATCTGTTTTTGGAATTAGTATCTTTGATAGCGTTCTTTGACTTTTTTAATTCTATTATAAATTGTGCCTTGTTTTTAATTAATATCTTTGGATCATTCTAACAGTATCATTTTAATTGAATAGGAATAAAATAGAAGTGAATTATACTTCAATTCAGCATGTTTTCAGTATATTTATGGGTTCTATTGCTATTAAATAAACTGTGAACATAGTTGTGACTTACTTTCAGATTAGTTGTTTTGTAGTTCTGTGAAAATATGATGTTACTGATTCTGTAATTTACTTTCAATTTTATTGATTGGCATGGTACAAAGAGTCGAAGTTTGTACTTCGGCTCTTAATTTGATTGAGGTAAGAGTTGGATAATATAGATGGATATATGGTGGGAGCTTTTTAATTGATCATATTGTTTTTAAGATATTGAGAGGTGTTTGTAATGCTATTTTTAAATATGGTTGATTTGTATTTTTGTCCATTGATTGTTTTTTAGGTTAGTAGTTTTAATAGCTATGGGGTTGAATAATGCATTATCGGTTAAGTTGTGATTAGCTTTTGAATTAGTATCTTTAACAGCATATTACATAGCAACGTATTAGGCATGTTGGTTGCGATTAGCTTTTGAATTAGTATCTTTAACAGCACGATTATTACCTGTTTTTGTCTGTATTATGTTGTAATTAACTTTCAAATTAGTGTCTTTAACAGCAAGTACTTGAAGTACTGGACAGGGTACATAGTTGTGATTAGCTTTCAAATTAGTATCTTTAACAGCGAAGAAGGCGGATCTATTCGGTACCTCATAGTTGTGATTAGCTCTCAAATTAGTATCTTTAACAGCGCCTTATCTCAAGGTAAGCTTTACTATCATGTTGTGATTAGCTCTCAAATTAGTATCTCTAACAGCCCTTTGGGGAAGAAACCCTTTGAGGAATGTGTTGTGATTAGCTCTCAAATTAGTATCTTTAACAGCAGTAATGAAGATTACATGGGAAGAGATAGGTTGTGATTAGCTCTCAAATTAGTATCTTTAACAGCAAAACAACAATATCCTACAATTCGGAGGAAGTTGTGATTAGCTCTCAAATTAGTATCTTTAACAGCTGCTCCCGAATATTCCGGGAGTACTCCGGGGTTGTGATTAGCTCTCAAATTAGTATCTTTAACAGCTAGGCCACATGACAAAGGATGGGGATAGTAGTTGTGATTAGCTCTCAAATTAGTATCTTTAACAGCTGTAAACGAAAGGACATGCAACTACATCAGTTGTGATTAGCTCTCAAATTAGTATCTTTAACAGCAGGCTTTGACTCCTGTCGTTGACAAGATTGGTTGTGATTAGCTCTCAAATTAGTATCTTTAACAGCAAGGAATGGAAGCGGATATTAGAGCTATTGGTTGTGATTAGCTCTCAAATTAGTATCTTTAACAGCAGTTCGGAATTAACGGAGGTGTGTATATTAGTTGTGATTAGCTCTCAAATTAGTATCTTTAACAGCCTCATTTAGTTAGACATCATGAAGGATGTGGTTGTGATTAGCTCTCAAATTAGTATCTTTAACAGCTGTACTAAAAAAGTTTTTTCCTTCACATTGTTGTGATTAGCTCTCAAATTAGTATCTTTAACAGCTTCTTCCTGTTCTACTTCGCGATGATTGTGTTGTGATTAGCTCTCAAATTAGTATCTTTAACAGCCTGACGGGCGGAGCCATTTCCCCTCAAACTGTTGTGATTAGCTCTCAAATTAGTATCTTTAACAGCGTCAATTACACGAATACGGGCTATGTAGCGTTGTGATTAGCTCTCAAATTAGTATCTTTAACAGCAGAATGGATTGATGGAGACGACGGAATTAAGTTGTGATTAGCTCTCAAATTAGTATCTTTAACAGCACTAACTTCGGTAAGTGCTGTTTTTAAATGGTTTACGAGTCTTATATATAGAAATTTTTGGGTGAAGGTAGTTACTTATTCTCTGTTATAAATGAAAAAAGTGGTTTGAATTGTAGGTTCCGAAACTGTAAAATTTAGAGTTATAATCAATCTATAGATGAATGAAGTATTCTTTATGATGATATATCTTCCTTTAAAACTCTTGATGAAAGTATCTGATAGTGCTTCTAATACCAAATTGTTCTTTGGGGGCTTAGCAATAATAATGATAACTTATATTTGAGATTAATTTAGAAAGATGCAAAAACTATGCTGTATAACCTTTAGAAGAGGTGGAGAGTATCGGACTCGAACCGATCACCTCAACACTGCCAGTGTTGCGCTCTAGCCAGATGAGCTAACCCCCCAATTAAGTTACGTCAACGATTGCAGGCTTTGTTCCGTTTTCGTGGCGCAAATATAATGCATTATTCTGAAATAATTGCTATGTTTGCGGTAAATAATAATCAAAAAAGAAAATATGCTTATCTATAATACAACCTTTCAAGTGGATGATGAGATTCACGATAATTTTTTGATATGGATCAAAGAATGTTATATCCCTGAAATAGAGAAATATGGAGCGTTGAAGTCACCACGTCTTTGTCGGATACTAAGCCATCGGGATGAGGGTACATCTTATTCTTTACAGTGGGAAGTGGAGAGTAGTGGAGTGTTGCATCGCTGGCACTTGGAGCAAGGGGTGAAACTGAATGAAGAATTATCAAAAACATTTAAAGATAAGGCAATTGGATTTCCTACACTGATGGAGGTAATAGAGTGATACAACCGGTCAAAGAAAAGATAATTCTGGGCATCGATCCTGGTACTACCATTATGGGGTATGGGATTTTGCGGGTAACGGGCACAAAGCCTGAAATGGTTGCTATGGGAGTTATCGACTTGCGTAAATTTGGTGATCACTATTTGAAGCTTAGACATATACACGAACGTGTATTAAGCATTATTGAGAGTTATTTGCCGGATGAACTGGCTATTGAGGCACCTTTCTTTGGGAAAAATGTACAGTCGATGCTGAAGCTTGGACGTGCACAGGGAGTGGCAATGGCAGCAGCATTGAGCAGAGATATTCCGATTACGGAGTATGCTCCGCTGAAAATAAAAATGGCAATTACAGGTAATGGTCAGGCGTCGAAAGAGCAGGTGGCGGATATGTTGCAACGAATGCTCCATTTGGCAAAGGAAGAGATGCCTGTTTTTATGGATGCTACAGACGGATTGGCAGCAGCTTATTGTCATTTCCTTCAGATGGGACGCCCTACGATAGAGAAGGGTTATCACGGATGGAAAGATTTTATAGCTAAGAATCCGGACAAGGTGAGGTGAATTGTTTTAAAAACAGGAAATTTGAATTTTAAATATATTAAGGATGCTATGAAGTTTAATTATCTGGCAATAATTGGAGTGACAACAGTTGTGGCAATGAGTTGTACTCCTGCAAAAAAGGAATATACTTCTTATGAACTGTACCCCGTACGTTCGGGAAATCTGACGGAGATGGAATATACACCTGCTGCTACAAAGTTTTCTCTTTGGGCTCCAACCGCAGATGAAGTACGGTTGATGTTGTTTGAGGCCGGAGAAGGTGGGCATGCTTATGAAACAGTGCCATTAGTATCGGGCGAAGAAGGTACCTGGACGGTTACAGTGGATAAGGACTTACTGGGGAAATTTTATACTTTCAATGTGAAAGTGAATGATAAGTGGTTGGGTGATACACCTGGAATCAATGCCAAAGCAGTAGGGGTGAATGGTAAACGTGCTGCAATTATCAATATGAGGGATACCGACCCTGAAGGATGGGATACAGATACCCGTCCGGAATTAAAGTCACCGGCAGATATTATTCTTTATGAGATGCATCACCGGGATTTTTCAGTAGATTCTGCTTCGGGTATAAAGAACAAGGGAAAATTCCTTGCATTGACAGAGCGTGGTACAATGAATCCTGATAAATTGTTGACGGGAATAGATCATTTGATAGAGTTGGGAGTGACACATGTACACCTGTTGCCATCTTATGATTATGCTTCCGTGGATGAAACAAAGCTGAACGAGAATAAATATAACTGGGGATATGATCCTCAGAACTATAATGTACCGGACGGTTCATACTCTACTGATCCATACAATCCAGCTGTACGTATTAAGGAATTCAAACAGATGGTGCAGGCTCTGCATAAAGCAGGTATCCGTGTAGTACTTGATGTGGTGTACAATCATACATTCAACACGGCCGACAGTAACTTTGAACGTACTGCGCCTGGCTATTTTTATCGTCATAAGGAAGACGGAACATTGGCCAATGGTTCCGGTTGCGGGAATGAGACTGCAAGTGACCGTGCTATGATGCGTAAGTATATGATTGAATCGGTATTGTACTGGATTAATGAATATCATATCGATGGTTTTCGTTTTGACCTGATGGGAATCCACGATATAGAGACAATGAACGAGATTCGTAAAGCGGTGGATAAGGTAGATCCTTCTATTTATATATATGGAGAAGGATGGGCAGCAGAAGCTCCTAAATATCTGGCTGATTCGTTGGCTATGAAGGCAAATGTGCATGAGATGCCAGGCATTGCTGCATTCTCTGATGAATTACGCGATGGGTTGAGAGGGCCGTTCAATGATAACCATAAAGGTGCATTCCTCGCTGGGCTACCCGGAGGAGAAGAAAGTCTGAAATTTGGTATTGTGGGAGCTATCCAACATCCGCAAATTAATTATGATTCGGTGAATTATAGTAAGGCACCGTGGGCATTACAGCCTACTCAAATGATTAGCTATGTATCTTGTCACGATGATATGTGTCTGGTAGATCGTTTGAAATCAAGCGTCCCGGAAATCACTCCGGATTTATTGGCACGTCTGGACAAGCTGGCTCAGACAGTAGTATTTACTTCACAAGGTGTGCCTTTTATTCAGGCAGGCGAAGAGGTCATGCGTGATAAAAAGGGAGTACACAATAGTTATGAGAGTCCGGATTCTATTAATGCTATCGACTGGAAACGCAAAACAACAAATAACGATGTGTTTACGTACTACAAACGGTTGATAGACTTACGCAAATCACATCCTGCTTTTCGTATGGGAGATGCTGATCTGGTACGTAAGCATCTGGAATTTATTCCTGTAGAAGGTAGTAACCTGGTGGCATTCCGTTTGAAAGATTATGCTAACGGAGATAAATGGGAAGAGATTGTTGTGGCCTATAATTCACGTAATACTCCGGCGAAGTTGACGGTACCGGAAGGTAAATATACAGTAGTTTGCCGTGATGGAGCAATTGATAGCCGTGGTATGGGAATGTTGTACGGACCAGAAATTACTGTTCCTGCACAGTCGGCATTGATAATGTATAAATAAAACAGATGATACAGAATACTATTAGTATAGCGGGGGGCGTAACACGCAACCCGCTTATTCGTTTGGCACAACCGGTAACGGTGGCACTGTCAGCAGGAGAACATGTTGCTGTGGTGGGACCTAATGGAGGTGGAAAGAGTTTGTTGGTGGATACGCTTTTGGGAAAGTATCCGCTAAAGGAAGGAAGTTTAGTGTACGACTTCTCCCCGTCTGTTACCAATACGGTATATGACAATGTAAAATATATTGCTTTTCGTGATACTTATGGGGCAGCGGATGCTAATTATTACTATCAGCAGCGTTGGAATGCGCACGATCAGGATGATGCACCCGAAGTTCGTGAAATGTTGGGAGAGATAAAAGATGAGGCTCTGAAACAGGAACTGTTTGAACTGTTTCGCATTGAACCGATGCTGGATAAAAAGATAATTCTGCTTTCGAGTGGGGAATTAAGAAAATTTCAGCTGACAAAAGCGTTGCTTACTTCTCCACGGGTACTTGTTATGGATAATCCTTTTATAGGATTGGATGCACCTACGCGTGAACTGCTTTTCAGTCTGCTTGAACGTCTTACGAAGTTGTCGTCTGTACAGATCGTTCTCATACTATCAATGTTGGACGATGTGCCTTCATTTATAACTCATGTTATTCCTGTAGATCATTTGACTGTGTATGATAAAATACCTCGTGAAGACTATTTGGAGAGATATCGCGAACATGTGATGGAAGAACCGTTCACAGAACTACAGCAACGTATTATTGATTTACCTTACGAAAGTACGAATTATGATTCGGAAGAGGTCGTAAGATTAAACAAAGTCAGTATTCGTTATGGAGACCGTATCATTCTTAAGGAGCTTGACTGGGTTGTACGTCGGGGTGAAAAATGGGCGCTCAGTGGAGAGAATGGTGCAGGAAAGTCTACTTTGCTCAGTCTTGTTTGTGCCGACAATCCGCAATCGTATGCTTGCGATATCAGCTTGTTTGGGCGTAAACGCGGTACGGGAGAAAGTATTTGGGAGATAAAAAAGCACATTGGTTATGTGAGTCCTGAAATGCACCGGGCTTATTTGAAAAATCTGCCTACTATTGAGATTGTGGCAAGCGGATTGCATGATAGTATCGGACTTTATAAACGTCCGCAGCAGAAGCAGATAGCGATATGTGAGTGGTGGATGGATATTTTCGGCATTGTCCGGTTAAAAGATAAACCTTTCCTACAGTTATCGAGTGGTGAACAACGCTTGGCATTATTGGCACGTGCATTTGTTAAGGATCCTGAGCTACTGATTCTGGATGAGCCACTTCATGGACTTGATACATTTAATCGCCGGCGAGTGAAGACGGTGATTGAAGCTTTTTGCCGTCGGCGGGACAAAACGATGATCATGGTGACACATTATGAATCTGAGTTACCGGATGTAATTTCAAATCGTATTTTCTTGAAAAGAAATAGATAAGAGCAAGGTTTTATTTTTAATTATTCAAGTTATAAATGAAATTTTAGTGGATAGAAGAGCAATGTTTACCTTCTTTCAGGTATGATGGACATTTGCAACCTCTATCCACTAAAATATGACGAGCGTTATTTAGTTTAATGGGTGAGTGAACCAAAAACAGGAGCCTTTACCCGGTTCTGATTCAAGACCAATTTTACCACCCAATTGTGTGGCAATGCTTTGACAGATAGAAAGTCCTAAACCAGTACCCGGAATAAAATAGTTGAGTTTAACGAAACGTTCGAATACTTCTTCTTGTTTTTCCGGTTCAATTCCGATGCCTGTATCTATTACATAGAACTTTACTTCTTTCTCATGAATTTCATATCCTAAAGTAATACTTCCCTCAGAGGTGAATTTCATAGCGTTGGTTACGAAATTCATTAATACCTGATGTATCCTGTTTTTGTCACTTATAATGTGTAGTTTCGGTAAGTTTGGGGCGATACGTAATTCTACATTCTCTTCAGCCCTGATTCGCAATGTACTTATCAGATCTGCACAGAGTTGTCGTATTTCCATTTTTCCCGGACACATTTCAACAGTACCCGATTCTATTTTGGAGAGGTCAAGAATATCTGAAATTAACTGTAATAGTAGTCGGTTGTTCTCTTCTATGATGTCTACATATTGTTTTTTTTCTTCCGGACTGGTAGCTTCTTGCAGTAAACTTGAAAAACCTATAATTGCATTTAGAGGTGTACGTATTTCGTGGCTCATATTGGCAAGGAAGGCTGATTTCAGATGGTCAGACTCTTCTGCTTTTT
Source organism: Bacteroides mucinivorans (assembly GCF_034654355.2). Classification (NCBI taxonomy): domain Bacteria; kingdom Pseudomonadati; phylum Bacteroidota; class Bacteroidia; order Bacteroidales; family Bacteroidaceae; genus Bacteroides; species Bacteroides mucinivorans. The sequence goes on from NZ_CP178179.1 coordinate 1,768,650, forward strand.
CTTTGGCCTTAGTAAGTTTCATTTCAGTTTCTTTGAGCTCGGTAATATCAAAGTTAATGCATAACATTTCAATGATATTATCCTGTGGACGATAATTCCTGACAAGAACATTCACGCGTGTCCATGTGTAATGTCCGTCTTCCCGGCGAATACGGACATCCCGGCATAGTTTTGAAGCAGTACCTTTCACTACATCATCAAGGAAGTTGATCATTACGGCACGGTCTTCAGGATGAAAATGAGAATGGATACCGATAATTTGTGTTAGTGGTGTACCTTCTTTTTCTCCTACATTCCGAAACCAGCTTTTGAGTGCGTAGCCGTCCCGGCTTAGTCCGTCAAAATGTGCATAACCTACTTTGGCATAATCGCCCACAAGATCAAAAAAGCTTTTAAACTCCTGGATTTTATTATATGCCATTGTATCTTCGGTCTTATCTGCATTGATTAACAGGAAGTTGGTGGGACTCCCGTTATTATCATACAAAGTAGTAACCTTTGTCATTAAATCTATTGTACCTTGAGTTTGCAGAGATTTATAATATCCATTCAATTTGGAGAAGTCGTAGCGATATGTAACATCAGCGTCTTCATGATTTCTTACTTTTTCTTTTATCTCTTCCGGAAAGATGGGATTATCGAAAATATTAACTCCCAGAACATGTTGTTTATCGGGGATATGAAATAAATCTAACTCCTTCTTATTGAGGTCTATCAGATAACCCTCTTTATTGTATAGTTCGATTCCTACCGGAAGATTTTTATAAATATTATGCAGAATGCGTTCGCTATACTTTAGTGCCTGATAGGCAGTAGTCATATTAGGCCCGTCTTGTGCCTCGGCGATACCATATATTTTTGTATTCCCCTCTTCATCAGTCTCCTCAAAACATTTTTTACTACGTATCCACACACTGCCTTTGGGGGTATTAAGAAGATATACTTCTTCAATCGTTTGCTGTATTTCAATGGAAGAAAGTGGACTGGTATGATTTTGGTCTTCTTTTAAAATGCGTTTGTTGAAATCTTCAAAACTGATGATTCCGTCACTGTCGAGTCCTAGTAAGTTGGAAATGAATTCGGAGCAGACATAACTTTCTGTTTTTAAATCGGCTTCCCACCATCCCATATTTGCTTTGTTCATCAGTTTAAAGATAAATTCGCTGTCTGACTGTTTGTTTGTATTCAAAGTGGTATCTTTTTATTCGGTATTTTTTAACGCTGTAAAAATACGCATTTGAATTGAGAAAGAGAATAATAAATCAGTATTTTTGGGTATTGACAACTTTATCTCTTATTGTGAACTTTGCTCTTGCTAAAAGTGTTGTATACTAAAATAGAAAGGAGTAATGACAGATGAAAAAAATAGTTTTGCTTCGCCACGGAGAAAGTGCGTGGAATAAAGAGAATCGTTTCACTGGATGGACAGATGTAGATCTTACAGAGAAAGGTATTACTGAAGCCAACAGAGCAGGTGAGTTGTTGAAAGAAAATGGTTTTAATTTTGATAAAGCCTACACTTCTTATCTTAAACGGGCAGTGAAAACATTGAATTGCGCATTAGATAAGTTGGATCAGGACTGGATTCCGGTGGAGAAAACCTGGCGCTTGAATGAGAAACATTATGGTGCATTGCAAGGATTGAACAAAGCCGAAACAGCTGCTAAATATGGTGATGAACAAGTATTGGTCTGGCGTCGTAGCTATGATGTGGCTCCTCATGCTTTGGCAGAAGATGATTCGCGCAATCCTCGTTTTGAAAATCGTTATAAGGAAGTTCCTGATACCGAATTACCCCGTACGGAGTCTCTTAAAGAAACCATTGAGCGTATTATGCCTTACTGGAAGTGTATCATTTTTCCAAATCTGAAAACTGCTGATCAGTTACTTGTTGTAGCTCATGGAAACAGTTTACGGGGGATTATCAAACATCTGAAACATATCTCTGATGAAGATATTGTGAATTTAAATCTTCCGACAGCAGTGCCTTATGTTTTCGAGTTCGACGATGATCTCAATCTGGTGAATGATTATTTTCTGGGTGATCCTGAAGAAATAAAAAAACTGATGGAAGCAGTGGCTAATCAGGGTAAGAAAAAGTAGTTGGGATACTAACTTTCAACTACTGGTTTTATTAATTTAAAAAAACAACATTATGAGTAAAATAACAGATTTATTGGGTGACAAGGCTGCATATTACCTTGACCATACTTGCAAGACTATAGATAAATCGATGATTCATATCCCTTCTTCCGAAACGATTGATCGTATTTGGATAGATTCTGACCGTAATATACAGACTTTACGTAGTTTACAAACGATTCTCGGACATGGTCGTCTGGCCAATACCGGTTATGTTTCTATTCTTCCTGTTGATCAGGATATTGAACATACAGCGGGAGCTTCTTTTGCTCCGAATCCGATTTATTTCGATCCGGAGAACATTGTGAAACTGGCTATTGAAGGAGGATGTAACGCCGTAGCTTCTACCTTTGGTATATTGGGTGCTGTGGCACGTAAGTATGCACATAAGATTCCTTTTGTGGTGAAGTTGAATCATAACGAGTTGTTAAGTTATCCTACTACGTATGATCAGGTACTGTTTGGCACTGTGAAAGAAGCCTGGGAAATGGGGGCTGTAGCTGTAGGTGCTACTATTTATTTTGGTTCTGAGCAGAGCCGCCGTCAATTGGTGGAGATAGCTGAAGCGTTTGATTACGCCCATGAATTAGGTATGGCAACTATCTTGTGGTGTTATTTGCGTAATAGCGATTTCAAGAAAGATGGTGTGGATTATCATGCTGCTGCTGACCTTACCGGACAGGCTGACCGTCTTGGTGTGACTATCAAAGCTGATATTGTAAAACAGAAACTTCCTGTAAACAATGGTGGCTTTACTGCTATTGGTTTTGGTAAAACAGACGAACGTATGTATACACAGTTAGCTTCGGAACATCCTATTGATCTTTGCCGTTATCAGGTAGCCAATGGCTATATGGGACGCGTTGGATTAATAAATTCCGGTGGAGAATCTCATGGCTCTTCCGATTTAAGAGATGCCGTAGTTACAGCTGTTGTTAATAAACGCGCCGGAGGTATGGGGCTGATTAGTGGACGTAAAGCTTTCCAGAAACCGATGAATAAAGGTGTCGAATTATTGAATGCCATTCAGGATGTTTATCTTGATCCGGCGGTGACGATAGCGTGATAAATAGTGATGAGTGATTAGTGATGAGTGATTAGTGCCATGCGGCATAATAGCGCAGCCACTCATCACTCATCACTAATCACTCATCACTTCACTCATCACTCCCTCCTAATTTTCCCCCCTTCTCCTACAATTTTGTAGCTCTGTCCTTTCTGAGTTTTGAATGAGAGAGTTTGGTCACCATATTTAATAGTACAAGGTGCCCCGGCTTTTGATGTGACAGTTGCTTCTTTTAGTTGGTTATTTTCCCAGGCGATAGAGACTTCAAAATTACCTTTGGCACAAATGCCATTGATTGAACCTTCTTTCCAGGCATCAGGAAGTGCCGGCAACAATTGAATAAATCCCATATGGCTTTGTAACAACATCTCTGTAATGCCTGCTGTCCCTCCGAAGTTTCCATCAATCTGGAAGGGAGCATGGGTATCCCACAAATTGTCCAAGGTTCCGTTCTTTAATAAATTTCCGAATAACATATAGGCGTGATTTCCATCTTGTAACCTTGCCCATTGATTTAACTTCCATCCCATACTCCAACCGGTAGCACCGTCACCCCGGTGTTGCAATACCACCTTGGCAGCCTGAGCCAATTCCGGAGTTGTAATGGGAGATAGAGTATGTCCCGGGTGTAACCCGAATAAGTGGTTAACGTGGCGGTGCTTGTCGTTAGGATCATCAATATCTACTGACCACTCCATCAGTTGTCCGTATCGTCCAATCTGATAAGGAGCCAGGTTCTTTAATATATTTTCCCATTGTTTGCGTTCTTTTGCATCTACTCCTAATATCTTACTTGCTGAAATGGCATCTAAAAGGATTTCCCGTACGACCGCATGTACGAAGGTAGCCCCCTGATCCACCGGACCATGTTCAGGGGAAGTAGAAGGGGCTGCTGTATATGTTCCATCCGGTTTATGCCACAAGTAGTCAGCGGTGAACTGTGCACTACTTTTTATCAATGGATATCCTATTTCTGAAAGAAATTTTTTGTCACGCGTATAATCATAATATTCCCAAATGTGTGTAGCCAGCCAGGGGCCGGCCATTGGGTTGAAATTCCATTCCATCTGTTCACTGGATAGGGGAGCGGTGAATCCAAAGATATTTGCAGAAATAGAAGCCGTCCACCCACGCGCATTAAAATACGCTTTTGCTGTTTTTTCTCCGGGTTTCACTAATCCACGTATAAAGTCAATTAAAGGTAACATGCATTCGTCCAGATTGGTGGAGCAGGCAGGCCAGTAGTTCATCTGGATGTTAATGTTGTTATGATAATCTACTCTCCATGGGCCATCCAGGTTATTGTGCCATATGCCTTGCAGGTTTGCCGGCATATTTCCGGGACGTGAACTGGCTATTAGCAGATAACGTCCGTATTGATAATAAAGTTGTTCTAAATAATAGTCCGGGGTTCCCTGGCGATAGTGCTTCAGCCGTTGATCAGTAGGCAGGTCTGCAATGGGCACTTGAGGATTCAGGCTCAATTTTACACGGTTGAAGAGTGCAGTATAGTCATTTTGGTGGCGAAGGTAAAGTGCTTCGTAAGTCTTTGCTTCCACTTGCTTCATCATGTTTCGGGTAGTTTCTGACGGGTTATTTCCCACATACGTTTCCGGAGTGTTGAAGTCCGGGTTATAGTTCATTTTATAATCCGTATCGGCTGTGAGTAGAAACACAACTTCGTTTGCATCTTTTATCACGAGTTTTCCGTTTTCAACTCTTACTGTTCCTCCTTTATTTATGGCCCGGAACCGAAGTGCAAACTTCATTTGATTATTATTTAACTTTCCGGCGTAACAAAGACCGTTTGTTCCATCTGCTTCTATTTTTCCTTGTGCCTCAGTATTGGGGCTGTAGCTGAATGTGAGATTTTGCATTCCCGGTTTGTCCGCGGTAAATCTCATCACCATCACACTGTCCGGATAAGAGATAAAATAGTTTCTTTGATATTGAATTCCGTCTTTAAGGAAACAGACTGTTGCCATGGCTGAATCCAATGACAAAATACGTTTGTAATCACTCATGCCGATTTCACTTAATCCGGTTTCCACATATACCTCTCCCATGGTAGTGAACGAGCCGAAACGGAAGGGAGTCTCGTCCTTTTCTTCATAAGCTGCCAGACCATTAAAATTTTTACGGGTCAGTATCTCTGCCCGTTTTTGGTCACCATCTGTGAATGCCTGGCGTATTTCTCTTAATATTGGTGCCGATTGTTTATTTACATTCCAATAATAGTCTGCTCCGCCGGAAGTATTTGGTCCACCCTTCCATAGGGTCTTTTCGTTTAATGTAATACGTTCGGCAGCAATAGAACCCATAATGTTGGCTCCAAGACTACCATTTCCCAAAGGTAGTGAACTTGTTTCCCAGGCTTTATCCGGGTTTTCACCTTTACCATCGGCTCTTTGCCAGATAGCACGTCCGTCAAGGTTGTTGGGAGTATCAAACCAGATGGAAAGAGAGGGAGTGTTATCCGGCTTCTCTGCGCGGGCACCTACAATGAATAGGGCAGCCAGAATAGATAAATAGAGCTTTTTCATATAAATATGATTAATAATTTAGCAAAGATGATTGTTCAATTGTAATAATAACGTGTGATTTATTTTCTTAGTATCAGGTTTTCTTTGAAAAACGGATAATAAAATCCGGATTGGACGACTTTAGACAAATTCGAACATATCAAAAGACAAAAATGGAAAAGCCTTTTCATGGAAAACCTTATCTTTGTGACGAAAATCTTAAATATTAGTACATAATGAGAAACAAAATTTTATACGGAAGCGTATTACTTATCGGTTTTTCCGGAATTCAACCGGGCTTTGCACAGAAAAAGAAATCAAAAACTTCCCAACGTCCTAATGTTGTTTTTATTCTGGCTGATGACCTGGGTTATGGTGATCTGAGCTGTTACGGGCAAGAAAAATTTGATACTCCCAATATCGATCTGTTAGCTCAGAATGGAATGCGTTTCACGCAATGTTATTCCGGTACAACGGTCAGTGCTCCTTCACGATCATGCCTGTTGACAGGTACTCATAGCGGTCATACGGCTATCCGGGGGAATAAGGAATTGAATCCCGAAGGGCAGTTTCCTTTACCGGCAGACTCCCGTACTATTTTTCATTTATTCAAAGATGCAGGTTATGAAACCGGTACGTTTGGTAAGTGGGGGTTGGGATTCGTAGGTTCCACAGGTGACCCCAATAAACAAGGTGTCGATCATTTTTATGGTTATAACTGTCAGTTACTGGCTCATAGTTATTACCCCGATCATTTATGGGAAAACGATCAACGTATTGAACTCAAAGATAATGTACTGGAAGTGGAATATGGCAAAGGAACCTATTCTCAGGATTTGATTCATTCTAAAGCACTTTCTTTTTTAGATAACAGGAAGCAGGAAGAACCTTTCTTCTTATTTTATCCTACTATCATTCCACATGCCGAACTGATTGTACCCGAAGATAGTATTATAAATAAATTTCGTGGTAAATTTCCGGAGGTTCCATACAAAGGATTTGAACCCGGAAGTCCTGCATTTCGTAAAGGAGGATATTGTACCCAACTCAATCCCCGTGCTACATTTGCTGCAATGATTTACCGGCTCGATGTATACGTTGGTCAATTGGTACAAAAGCTGAAGGATAAAGGAATATACGATAATACGATTATTATCTTCGCCAGTGATAACGGGCCTCATAGAGAAGGGGGAGCCGATCCGGATTTCTTTAATAGTAACGGTATCTGGCGTGGCTATAAGCGCGATTTGTATGAGGGAGGAATTCGTGTTCCTATGATTATTTCCTGGCCGGGACATATCCAGGCGGGTACGGAAACAAATTTTATGTGTTCTTTTTGGGATCTTATGCCTACTTTTGAAGAGCTTTTGAATCCAAAAGCTGCTATCAAAGAGATGGATGGTGTGAGCATGCTTCCTTTGCTTGAAAATAGAAAAGGGCAGAAAGAGCATGAATACCTGTATTTCGAGTTTCAGGAACTGAATGGGCGTCAGGCGGTACGTAAAGGGTCGTGGAAATTAGTGCATATGAATATCCGTGGTGAAAAGCCATATTATGAACTTTATAATCTGGCGTCAGATCCTTCTGAGAAGTATAATCTACTGAATAAATATCCGGAAAAGGCAGAAGAATTGAAAGCTATCATGTTGGAAGCTCATACGGATGATCCGAACTGGCCGCTCTTTTAATACTCTTTTTTTGGTAGAAGAGAAAGAAACGTTTATTTTTGCCCTGATCACATACGAATCTTACTTATGAAAATATCTAATAACTTTCGTCTCTTTTGTTTGATAATAGGCTTGTTTCTTTATTCTAATAATCTGAAAGCCAGTCATTATTATTTCAAACAGATATCCTTAAATGAGGGTTTACCCTCTACGGTGCGGTGTATTTATGCCGAAAAGAAAGGATTTGTATGGATCGGGACAAAAGCTGGTTTGGGGCGTTTCGACGGGCATGAGTTAAAACGTTATATACATCAGTCTGACAATCCCAATTCATTACCTCATAATCATGTTCATCAGATCATGGAGGACAGTCTGCATAACATTTGGATTATGACAGATAAAGGAATAGCCCGTTACCGACGCAAAAGCGATGATTTTGATGTTATTAAAAACCGGAACAATCAGAATATAATAGTTAATGCTTCGTGTAGAATAAATCAGGGGATCTTGTTTGGTGCACGAAATAAAATCTACTTTTATAGCTATAAAGATGATTCCTTCACTCTTCTTCAGGATTTTACTTCCGATACTCAATTCTCCATTTCGTTTATTGGCATGTGGGATGCAGAAACACTGCTTTGTGCCAGTCGCTGGCAAGGTGTCTTACTGCTTAATCTCCGTTCCGGGCAAGTAACTTCTCCTCCTTTTGATTGTGGCAAGGAGATTATGGAAATAATGATAGACTCCCGGCAGCGTATTTGGGTGGCTCCCTATAATAATGGAATCCGGTGTTTCTCAAAAGACGGTACTTTACTGGCCTCTTATACAACTCAGAATTCTCAGCTCAATAACGATGTTGTTCTATGTATGACCGAAAGAGATGATCATCTCTGGATAGGGACCGATGGGGGAGGAATTAATATATTAGATCCCGAATCAAAAGAAATGTCTATTCTTGAGCATATTCCCGGTAATAGCTATTCCCTGCCTGTAAATTCTATTTTATATCTGCACAATGATGTCAATAATAATATGTGGGCAGGTAGTATCCGGGGTGGTCTGATCAATATTCGTGAAATATCGATGAAAACCTATACGGATGTAGTACCAGGGAATGATGACGGATTAAGTGATAATGCTGTTCTTAGTTTATACCAGGATTCTGTATCCGATGATATATGGATTGGTACGGATGGAGGTGGGTTGAACAGATTAAATCCTGAATCAGAGAAATTCCGGCATTATCCTACTACCTGGAAGGCTAAGGTTGCCTCTGTTACCGGCTATACGTCTAATGAATTGTTACTTTCTCTTTTCTCCAAAGGATTATTTGTCTTTAACAAATCGACGGGAACTCTCAAACCGTTGGTCATTGACAACGAAGAAATAAACAATCTGCTCCGGTATAGTGGGAAGACAGTAAATGTTTGTCAGGTATCTTCGGGTTCTGTGCTATTGCTTGGCTCTCATATTTACCGGTATGATATCGCTTCCGGAAAGGTTGAAGCAGCTATCGAAGAGGAAGGAAGTGATTTGGTTGGGACAATTCTTCCGGTAGCTCATGAAGCAGATGTAAGTTATTTTTGTGATTTGAGACGGATTTATGTATTAAATCACTCTACTAATAAGCTACATACGGTGTATACCTGTGGCAAAGATACGCTTATCAATGCCGTATCACGGGACGAACGCGGTGTCTTCTGGATTGGCAGCAACCAGGGGTTGAGCAGTTATAACCCGGCAACCCGTCAGTACAATCATTTACCTACCTCGCTTTTTGGTGAGATCACCTCCATAATGTGTGATCAGAGAGGTAAAATATGGATAGGTGCGGACAATATGTTGTTTGCATGGCTTGTCAATGAAAAGAGGTTTATTCTGTTTGGTGAGTCGGACGGAGTTTTTATAAACGAATATTTGTCTAAACCCAGATTGATTTCTACCCGGGGAGATATTTATATGGGTGGCATCAGAGGACTGTTGAGGATAGACAAGAATTTGCCGGTAGAAAGTTCAGAGTATCCACAAATGCAGTTGACGGATGTACTGATTAACGGAGAGTCGGTAAATGATGCGTTAAGTGCAAATCCCACCGGTATTTCCGTATCCTGGAGCAGTAAGTCTATTGCGGTTCGTGTAATGTCTTGTGAGAAAGATATTTTCCGTCAGAAAATATATCGTTACCAGATTGTCGGATTGAATAACCAGTACATTGATTCCTATAGTTCGGAGTTAGTCATTCGTTCGTTACCTCCCGGAGATTATCGGATTATGGCTTCATGTAGTACAAAAGACGGAAACTGGACTCCTTTACAACAAGTTTTGAGCTTGACCATATTACCACCGTGGTATCAGACGTGGTGGTTTATCCTATGTTGTATATTACTTGTATCCGGCGTTATTATTCAGGTTTTTCTGGTCACTATGCGCCGTAAAGAAAACAAGCTAAAGTGGGCGATGAAGGAGCATGAAAAGCAAATGTATGAAGAAAAAGTACGTTTTCTTATTAATATCAGTCATGAGCTCCGTACACCATTGACATTGATACATGCACCACTCAATCGTATTTTGAAATCTTTGGCACCTACAGATTCCAATTATGTTCCGCTTAAAGGAATTTACAGGCAGTCACAGCGTATGAGAGACTTACTTAACATGGTGTTGGATTTACGAAAAATGGAGGTTGGAGTCAGTAAGTTGCAGGTCTACCCACAGCAGTTGAATGATTGGGTATTAGAGGTTTCTGCCGATTTTATAAGTGAAGGAGAAGCACGGAACGTACATATACGCTATCAGTTGGATGAACAGATTACAGTGGTTAGTTTTGACAGGGAGAAATGTGAGATCATCCTTACCAATTTATTGATTAATGCCTTAAAACATAGTCCGGAGGGTGGTGAAATTTTGATTCAAACGGAACTTCTGCCGGATGAGCAGTCGGTTCGCGTTTCCGTATCCGATCAGGGCTGTGGATTGAAGCAGGTAAATATACGTAAACTCTTCACCCGATTCTACCAGGGAAGTGGTGAAAGGAATGGTACGGGCATTGGTTTGTCTTATTCTAAAATATTGGCAGAGTTGCATGGAGGTAGTATTGGTGCCAGAGACAATGATACAGCAGGTGCCACTTTTTTCTTTGAACTTCCGCTTCAGGTAGTATCAGAAGAGATTATTTGTCAGCCCAAAGCCTATCTGAACGAATTGATAACGGATGATAACGAAGAAAAGAATACAGAAACAAATACTTTCCAAACAAAGGATTATTCATTGCTTGTAGTAGATGATAATCAGGATTTGATTGATTTCCTAAGAGATACGATGAAAGCACACTTCAAGCAAGTATATACTGCTGCAGATGGTGTAGAGGCTTTGGAAATCGTTCGGAAGTACCAGCCCGACATTGTAGTCAGTGATGTGATGATGCCACGTATGAACGGATATGAACTCTGTAAACAGATAAAAGAGAATATTGACATCAGCCATATACCGGTTATTTTGCTCACTGCACGTGATGACGAACAAAGTCAGTTGCACGGATACAAGATTGGTGCAGATGGTTATCTGACCAAACCGTTTGAGGAAGAAATGTTGTTGGAACTGATTCGCAGTCGTTTGCGCAACAGAGAGCAAACTAAAGTACGTTATCTCAATGCAGGGTTATTGCCGGCACCGGAGGAAAGTACTTTCAGCCAGGCAGATGAAACTTTCCTTCTGAAGCTGAATAAAGTTATTGTAGAAAATCTGGATAGTTCAGTACTGGATATTGCATTTCTCTGTAAAGAGATGTATATGAGTCGCGCTACATTGTATAATAAGCTGAAAGCCTTGACGGATATGGGAGCCAATGATTACATCAATAAGTTCAGACTGGAAAGGGCGATACAGCTTATTACTACTACTGACCTCAACTTTACAGAGATAGCAGAGCGTACAGGATTCTCTACCTCACGTTATTTTAGTACAGCGTTCAAGCAATACACAGGAGAGACACCTACTCAGTATAAAGAGAGCCATAAGCGGACCTCTTAATCTGAATATTGATATACTTTGAGTTCAAACTTCGGAACCATTGCGAGCAGATGGTCGAAGATATCAGACTGGATTCGTTCATATTCTTTCCATATCTTGTTGCGGGAAAAGAAGTATACCTGGATGGGTACACCATATTCGGTTGCTTCTTTCTGGCTGATAATCAGGTCCAGGTCCTGATTGACTACAGGCAGGCTGCATAGATAACGTTCTATGTAGACGCGGTAAACTTGTGAGTTTGTAGGTATTACCCCTTCTTCCGGTTGGTAGTCGGCCAATAAAGGAATCTCTTTCCGAAAGTTATCCAGCATTTCCGGGGTACAGAACTTCAAAGTGGTGAGGTCGAGTGTGATATTCTTCATAACACGCCGTCCACCCGATTCTACCATTCCACGCCAGTTTTGGAACGGGTTACTCACCAAGCTGTATGGAGGAACTGTAGAGATCGTATTGTCGAAATTCTGAATTTTTACAGTATTTAATGTGATTTCCTGCACCACTCCATTGGCATTTCCTGAAGGGAGAGTGATCCAGTCGCCCAGACGTACCATATCGTTGGCAGAAAGCTGAATACCCGCTACAAAACCAAGAATTGTATCTTTAAATACCAACATCAGAATGGCTGCCGAAGCACCTAATCCGGCAAACAGGCTGGCAGGAGATTTATTAACGAGGATAGCAATCATGATAATACCACCAACGAAGAAGAGAAGAACCTGTAATACTTGGATGAAGCCTTTCATCGGACGGTTTTTCGCTGTCGCCTTCTCTGTATATACATCCAGTATCATTAGCAGAACCCCGTTCAGAGCGAGCAACAAAGACATGATAATGTAAATAGCACATATCTTTTGCGAAATGAGCAGTAACTCTTTTCCTCTGACGAAAGCCATCGGAAGCATTACATATATCAATATGCCTGGAATGGTATGTATGAGGTTATGAAATACACGTCGTTTCATCAATAATGTATTCCATACATGCGGAGAGTGCTTGGTGTACTTCTTCATCCCGCCAACAAAAATACTTTGGCAGAGATAATCAAGCCCCACAGCAATACAAATCATTAAAACAGCGATAATAGCCTCATCGAAAGTGTTAGCTATCTTTGGGTCTACTCCCCATCCGATGAGAATCTTATTCATCCAATTTCCTAAGTCCATAGTTATATCTTGTTTTTATAAGTATAACGGCAGACTCAGGAAATTGTTTACCCCGGATTTTTAGAGCCTGTTTAAATTTTGCTCAGCATTGTTTTGAGAGTTATTTTTGAGGATGTTTTTCTGTTTTTATGAGGAGCATAGCGGGCTATGTGATGACTATACCTTAATGAAATGATCAAAAGAGGTTTTGTGCGAAGCTAATAAAAACGGGAAAACAGACCGAAAATAAACTCAAAAGAAGCTGAAGAAAAAACTTTTGAGGAAAATTTTAAATAGGCTCTTATCCGTTTACCTTTTTATAGTCCTCCAGAAACTTTTTGAGTCCGGAATCTGTCAATGGATGGTTAAGCAACCCCTTGATGGCGCTTAGCGGACAAGTGGCTACATCTGCACCGGCCTCTACACAGTCCATAATATTTTTTGTACTGCGTATCGAAGCAGCCAGTACCTGAGTTTTATAGTTATAAAATCTGTACATTCGTACGATTTCGGCAACTAAGCCTACGCCATCTTCACAAATATCATCCAGCCGACCAACAAAGGGAGATACGTAGGTAGCTCCTGCTTTGGCTGCCAATAGTGCCTGCCCGGTAGAGAAGACCAGTGTACAGTTGGTACGGATACCCTTTTCTGTAAAATATTTAATAGCCTTAATACCTTCGGCAATACAAGGCACTTTTACTACAATATGCGGATTGAGTGCTGCAAGTTCTTCACCTTCGCGAATCATTCCTTCGTAATCGGTGGCTATCACTTCCGCACTTACATCACCGCCTACAATATTGCATATTTCAACATAATGTTTACGTTGATTTTCGGTACCTTTGATTCCTTCCTTTGCCATGAGCGAAGGATTGGTAGTAACTCCGTCGAGCACTCCGAGTGCATATGCCTCGCGTATCTGCTCCAGATTGGCTGTGTCGATAAAAAATTTCATAACTTATATAGTTTTAGTGGTTAACTATCTAACGTCCAAAGATAAGTATTTGTTTATCCATTTCCAAGATTATCAAAAACAACCTTTCTCTGTTTCCAAATTTGTCTATCAATATGTCCATAAACGTCTTTTTTTTCATTGTACGGAAAAAGTATTGACTGATATAGGATGTAAATCTCTTTGTAAATGACGATATTTGTTTCGGAATCTAATATTAATTAATTATGGAAAAAAGATATTTTGTACTTCCTCTTGTTTTAACTCCTTGTCTGGCTCAACAGATTGTTGCGCAAAATAACGAACCTCAGCGTCCCAATGTAGTTTTTATTTATGCCGATGATATTGGTTTCGGTGATTTCAGTTGTAATGGTGCAAAAACGATCCACACTCCTAATGTAGATCGTGCTGCTGCCCAAGGTGTGCGTTTCACCAATGCACATAGCGCGGCGGCTACGAGTACACCTTCCCGTTATGCTATGCTTACGGGCGAATATGCCTGGCGTAAAGCCGGAACAGGTATTGCCGATGGTGACGCTGCTTCAATCATCCGTCCGGAGCGTTATACTATGCCGGATATGTTCAAGCAAAGCGGCTATGCAACCGGAGTGGTAGGTAAATGGCATCTTGGCCTGGGAGATAAGGGAGGCGAACAGGATTGGAATAAACCCTTGAAACCGGGTACCAATGATATTGGTTTTGACTATTCGTTTATTATGGCTGCCACCGGTGATCGTGTGCCTTGTGTATTTGTAGAAAACGATCAGGTGATCAATATTGATCCTGCCGATCCTATCCAGGTGAGTTACAAAAAGAACTTCCCGGGTGAACCTACCGGTAAGAATAATCCGGAGTTGTTGGTTATGCACCCTTCGCACGGGCATGATATGAGCATTGTCAACGGGATTTCCCGTATCGGGTTTATGAAAGGTGGAAAGTCGGCACTTTGGAAAGATGATAAAATAGCCGAAACACTGACCGGGAAAGCCGTATCTTTTATTGAAAAGCACAAAGATGCTCCCTTCTTTCTTTATTTTGCCACACAAGATGCTCATGTACCTCGTGTTCCCGGAGCACAATTCGTAGGTAAGAGTGGCATGGGGCCTCGTGGCGATTGTTTATTGGAATTTGACTGGAGTGTGGGTGAAATTCTGAATACTCTTGAAGAGTTGGGATTGGATAAGAACACATTGGTCATTATTTCCAGTGATAATGGTCCTGTGGTTGATGACGGTTATAAAGATCAGGCCGTAGAACTATTGGGCGATCATAAACCCGGAGGTGAATATCGGGGTGGTAAATACAGTATTTATGAAGCCGGAACACGTGTTCCTTGCATTTGGAGATGGCCGGGACAGATTAAGCCGGGAGTATCCGACGCATTACTTTGCCAGATTGACTGGTTTGCTACCTTTGCCCAGATGCTGAATCAGTCTCTTCCCGAAGGTGCAGCACCGGACAGTCGTCCAATGAAAGCTGCCTGGATGGGAAAAGAGAAAAAAGGACGTGACTATCTGGTGTTGCAGAATGCACAAAACAACCTCTCTATTACAGACGGGCGTTGGAAATATGTTCGTCCCGGTCAGGGCCCTGCTTATAATAAGACTGTGAATATCGAATTAGGTAACAGTATGGAACCACAATTGTATGATCTGAAAAAGGATGTCGGTGAAAAGAATAATCTGGCAAAAGAGCAGCCCAAACGCGTACAACAGTTAAGTACTGAATTGGAAAAGGTGGTAGATGGGCGATATGGGTTGCCGCTGTACTGAGATTGCTATTGATTTGAATAAAACACACCTTTAATAAAAAGGCTTCCATACGTTGGGAGCCTTTTTATTTTTTCTAAAATTTTGTTTCAATGTATTGTTATAAAATTATTGTTGAAAATAATTAGAGAAGTTACTTAGTTGCTAAAAAAGTAAGTATGGATTTTTATATAAACAAGATATAAAGTGATATTTGAATGTTGTGGTTAGTCTAAATTATTGATTATCAGTTGAAATAAAGGCGCTGTTTCATTGGATTCAAGAGTGTACACTTTTTATTGTGTTAACTGTACATTTTTGCTATGTGAAAGTGTACAAGTTTGTGTAGCAAAAGTGTACATTCTTGCATAACAAAAGTAATTGTTAATATCGAGTGTTAATAATGTGTTTTATTTTAACCGATAATTTATTAAAGAACTATAACTTTAACCAGTGTTTGATAGATAGTTGATTCATCACAAACCATGATTAAATACAAGTAGAAATAAGTATTCTTGCAGTACAGAAGGTTGATTCTGTATCTTCTTAAAACAAAATAGTTGTTAATTTCATTTTAATACCCCGAACTAAAATTAAATATATTATGTTCTTTAATATGAAAACGATATTGAATATTGTTTTAAATATTGAATTAAATAGAAAGTTTAGTCTCTTAATTTGAAACAATGTATCTGCTTGATAATGTTTGGGATACATGGATTATAAATATATGGACTTTACTTTCATAAATAAACTTTCAACATGAAATGTATGATATGTTTATTTTATAATCAACTTAACGCATTTTAATTATGAAAAAATTTATTATTGTATCTGCTTTTGCACTGGGAGCATTCACTGCAAATGCTCAGACAGGCGAGACTGCTCTTCAGGGAACTAAATTTGGTGATAACTGGTCTATAGGAATTAATGCTGGTGCTGTGACCCCTCTGACTCATAGTTCATTCTTTAAAGATGCCCGTCCGGCTTTCGGATTCGGAATAACTAAGCAACTTACCCCTGTTTTTGGTTTGGGTATTCAGGGTATGGGATATGTGAACACCACTCAAAGTAAGACGGCATTTGATGCTTCTGATGTCAGCTTGTTAGGTAAAGTCAATTTGATGAATCTGTTTGGGGGATACCAGGGAAGTCCCCGTTTATTTGAAATTGAAGCTTTGGCTGGTATGGGCTGGCTACATTATTATATGAACGGTCCTGGAGATCAGAATTCCTGGTCTACTCGTTTCGGCATGAATTTAAACTTCAATTTAGGAGAGGCTAAGGCATGGACATTAGGAGTAAGACCTGCTATTGTGTATGATATGGAAGGCGATTTTAATGCAGCAAAGAGCCGTTTCAACGTAAATAACGCTGCTTTTGAACTGACGGCCGGAATCACTTACCATTTTATGACAAGTAACGGGACACATCATTTTACGAAAGTCAAACCTTATGATCCTGCTGAGATAGCCGATCTGAATTTTGCTATTAATGATCTTCGTTCGCAGGTAGGCAACAAGAATAATCAGTTAATTAATGCCAACCAGCAGGTCAACGAGTTACAAAGTGAGCTGAATGAATGCCGCAATAAGGTTGTTCCTGTTGAAACGGTTGTAAAGACCAGTCGGATTCCTGAATCTATCATTACTTTCCGACAGGGAAAATCAGTCGTTGATGCATCGCAGTTACCCAATGTAGAACGAGTAGCTTCTTATATGAATAAGCATGTGAATACAACTGTCGTTATCAAAGGATATGCTTCTCCTGAAGGAAATCTGGCATTCAATGAGAAACTGGCAAAAGCACGTGCCGAAGCTATTAAGACTATTCTGGTGAAAAAGTATAAGATTGATGCTGCACGAATTACGGCCGAAGGTCAGGGGATTGGTGATATGTTCTCAGAACCGGACTGGAATCGCGTAAGTATCTGTACGATTGATGAATCGAAATAATCTTTGAAAAGGAAGATTACATAAAGTTGTATAAACTTTAGATATACTATTATTTTGCTCGGAATCTATCTGTTCTCCTGATAGGTGAATAACGAAAATAGATGCAACAAGAAAATTAATCATGCAAAAGATTGCAAAAAAATACATCTTGTTTCGTATATTTTGATTCCATTTGAATATATATTCTACTTATCCCGGTGTCATATCTTTCTTATGATATCGGGATAAGTTTTTTCCTCTACCATTATCTTTGCCATGGAAAACATAGTTCTTTATGAACGTTAATAAGAATAAATTTCTTAATATTGTCTCGTAAACAAGAAAGCCTCCATATGTCGCGTTAGCTTACTTCCTCTATTAATCTTTTAGATTATTCCTCGTATTAAGCACGACATATTTATTGAACCTAAGCCAGAGAGTATTTCGGGAGTTGGATCCCATTATCATGGTAGTAGCCGTTCAATATCGGAGCCCTTCACTAAATAAAAATGTTATGGTACAAATTTATGGAATTGATTTGGGAATGTCAAGCTTTGAGGTTAGTTTTTTGAGTGAATCGGGCAGTGTCCGTCATTTATCCGGTGTAAAGAACACGGTTCATGGGATCAGCAAGTTTCTTCTCTCCTTGCCTTCCTCTGCCGTTCTTTGTGCGGAACATACAGGCGTTTATGGCGACCTACTGCTTCGTCTGTGTACTTTAAACCGGATATGCCTGTGTTTTGTTCCGGGTTATCAGATAAAGCATAGTCTGGGGCTTCAGCGTGGTAAATCCGATCCTCTGGATGCCTGTCGTATCCGTGAATATGCCGAACGTTTTTATGACCTTCTCAGACCTTGTTTCTATGCTGGGGAAGAGATGTCTGAACTTCAGGAATTGTATCGTACACGCTCTCTGCTGGTGGAATCTCGTAAGCGCCTGGACACTTTAAACATAGGTGATAATTGTAAATCTTCTGTTTCCCTGGCGGCCGTCCATGCACGGAGAGCTGTCCTTGCGGAGTTAAATACCCCAATATCCGGGCTTGACCATGAGATAGAAGCCCTCATACAAAACTCTTCCGAATTCAGCAGGAATTATCAGATTCTTACCTCCATTGTCGGTGTAGGACCTGTGACCAGTTGTGAGCTGATAATAAAGACAGAGAATTTTAGAAAATTAGACACGGCTAAAAAATGTGCTGCTTACGCAGGTATCGCTCCTTATCCAAAAGAATCGGGAAAGATGAAATGCGGACATAAAATATCGCCAATGGGTGACAAACAATTGAAAACACTGCTTTTCTTATGTGCACGTTCGGCAAAGGAGCATAATAAAGAAATAAGATTATACTTCCTAAAAAAGCATAAAGTGGAAAAGAAGCACTTTTTCGTAGCGATGAATAACATTGCCAATAAGTTATTGCGGCTGATTTACAGTCTGATTCACAAGCAACAGACCTATGACAGGGATTATATACAAAGAGACCCGAGATGTGTTGTGATTTCAGATACACATAAATGCTGAAAAAGGAACAAATGGACCGTTTAGGTAGTAAATATTCAAAACAAGTAGACGGTTTTATAATACATTGATAATTAATACATTATATGAGAGATTATTTTGTCGTAGAGAATCGACTCGTTTCTCTACGACAAACGCTTCGATTCTCTACGAGAAACGGGGCATTTATCACCGAGAAATAAGTGAAACATCCATAAGATATAACAATTGGTATAGTTACGAAAGTAGAGTCAGTCATTAATTGTAATGAAAAAGAAAACATAATGAAGAAAGGACATATCTTTCGTAGTTAACATTTATTAAAGCAATATTCTGCGGAAACATTTGGTTTTAATAGAGTATACGAGGAACGACCCGAAGCTCTACGAGGAACGACTCGAAACTCTACGGAGATCACCCCGATGCTCTACGGGAAAAGTTTATTTGTCCTCAAAAGAGGCTCTTTTTTGCTGGTTGCCCTCGGTATGTGTATAAGTGGAAAATAGCAAGATGGTTGATATGTAAATTGTTTGCAAATAAAATGTAATAAAAATAGACGATATACATAGTATATTAACACGAAGTGAAATATGATACAAACTATCTGAATTATCTAACCGGGAAAATACGGGTATTTTTTACACTATCCCATACTTATGCCTTAAATATCTTATTTTACAGGATTAAGAATATCATTTTGACAGAATGCTAAAAGGATGCCCCCCTTTTCCCTTATGCATTTTTCCGTAGGAGCTTTACCACAAAAAAGAGGCTGTCTCCCGTAAGGAAATAGCCTCATAGTTATAAGTATAGAAAGCGATTGGTGTAGCTTTAGTTATCAGTATTTAGAATTTATATCCGTATCCCAACATGATAACGACATTGTCATCGTGGGCAAACATGAACTTCGCTTCCGCATTTAAGTAACTGTGTTCAGACAATGGCAGCGTTATACCACCACCAAGATTGAAGGCAAATTTACTTGTATTGTCTCTGCCTATTTTTACATGCTGCCCATCAATTTCAGTATCTTGTTTCCCATAAAAATTGTTTTGCATACCAAACCCGGCAAGGGGATAAACAGAAAATCCCTGCCCGTCTTTACTGAAATTAAAGACATAATGAAAATTGATATTTACATCTAATCCCGTAACTTTATCTTTAGGAAAGAAAAATGTAAGATCCGGGGCTATCCGAAGATTTTTTGCTATTACATAACGTCCTTGTACTCCCAATCCAAACCTTTCATAATTGGTCTGATAACCTACATTCCCAAGAAGAGAACCTTCACCTTTTAATGTTTGGGCATTTAATCCAGTAGCTGCTATCGCTATCATAAATGCTAAAAATAATTTTTTCATAATTGAAGCGTTTAGTTAATACTATTTTTTGATTGAAAACTTTTGCTTTCTCTGTCCAACCAACAATCCCTGATCGATTATTGTTTTCGGACAAAGGAGTAAATCTTGGTCATATTTATTTTATTAACAGAGTACGATAATGATTTATGTTTTGCCTATAAAATAATGATTAATTTATAATTTTAGAATATGAGTAGTTTGTAGTATGTACTGTTTTTGTGAAAAATGAAATAGAAAATCTGTTAACATTGTTAATGGGAAATTTAAATATACAACCTTAGCAATGTAAAACTACTATCTTTTAGGATACAAAGTAACGTTACTTTGTATCCTAAAAGATAGTAATTAATACACTATTAAATACGTACTTTTTCATTCTAAATTATGTATTGTTTATAGTGTTGATTATAAGCAGTAAAGCTACTTCTCTTAAAGGATTTCCAGATAAAATAGCTTTCATTGGGAAAAAACAGAATAAAGTATAGTTGTTGAAAAAACAACTATTAGAGGGTTATTCGGTAAATTAATCCTTCTGCCCAGCATTCTTCATTACTTTCTGTTGTATTCGATTGCCTCATTATACTGTTTGCTGTCATGATATAATCATTCCGGAAGGCTTTGATTATTCAACATAAGTACATCAGGGGCAGGAGATTTAAGGATACGTATTTGTGGTATCTCCACTATTTCTTATTTTCACTTCCAGGAATATCTAAAACTTGCTATTAATGGGTAATTTAGATGTTTTTGGAAGTATAAAAAGTTGTTTTTGAACATTGATTTGTGATTCAAGTCATATGTTTGCAAAGACAAAAGTCGTTATGTATTTGATTAGTGAAAATCAGTAAAGAACGATTGGAGTCAAATTATTAACTTTTAATTTTCTATTATTATGAGAAGAAATGTACTCCTTTCAGCAGTCGCACTGATGATGGCTGCTAATGTTTTCGCACAAGAAGATGTAACTCCTGCATCATTTAAGTTTAAAGATCTTCCGGTAGGACCCGTCCAGATGTATTGGGGAACCGGGGCTAATCCCAGTGTTGCAGAATTGAATGTAGCAGGTTCTATTGTTGCAGGTGTGGCTCCTGCGAACATTACAACTGAAGAAGCCATATCTTCTGGTCTCTCCATTGTTGATAGTGAGTTTGGACATCTTTTATTATTAAAAGGGAAGGATGCCCCTGCGTCTGTAGCAGGCCCGGCTTCTACGGGAAATTTATCTATGGGTTGGTTTAACTTGGCGTTTGTTGGACCGGCAAGTGCTGAGGGAGGAAACAATTATCGTGTTACTTTTCAGATGAAATTAGCTTCCAGTCTGGCGGTAGGTGCTAAAAAAATAAATTTAGAGTTAGTTTCCGGTGGTGGTAATAATAAACTGCTTGGATCAAAAAATGAAGTATTGTATACTGGAGATACCGGTTGGTGGCAATTCCAGGTTGGTGCAGTCACTGGTACTACAGATCCTTTCCGTGCTCGTGTTGGCTTTGATGGGCAAATGATGGGAGAGTCCGCTTTGTATCTTTATGAAATTACTTTTATAAAAAATCCGGAAGGAGACTTTGTAAATACAGAAGGTACTCCAAATTCAGATGACTCTATGCATGGTATGGACAAACCGAATGGGGCAGAAGGTGGTGGTTCTGTAGGTATTGGCTCAATGGAAGATACAAATGCTCCGTTTGTTGCCTGGGATCGTCATTCAATCTATGTAAATAATGCAAACAACGGTGAAGAGGTTCATATCTATAATTTGGTTGGACAGTTAGTTTACAGTGCTGAAGCAACACCCGGATTTATGGAAATTCCAATGGCTTCAGGAGCTTATATTGTAAAAGTAGGTACTAAATCAACCAAAGTAGTATTGTAATCAGTTGAATATTATTTCAGGTGACAAAGAAAAAGGGTGCCGGTATAGTTCCGGCCTCTTTTAATTTCTATTTCTTTAAATTTAATATAACTATGGGACAGGTAGGGAAGATATTTTCATTGGTTGTGGGCTGTTGCTTCTGTTTCTCTTGGGTACAGGCACAAGTCGTTAATTATGCTTTAAGACTTTCTGGAAGTGATTATGTTACTTGTGGACAAGTATCTGAAGTGGATGGAAAAAATGAATATGCCGTTCAGTTTCTGATGTCTCCACAGGAGTGGAGTACGGGTGCTTATATTTTTAAGCGGGGTTCTGGGACCAGTGAATTTTCAGTTAGATTATCCTCTGTTCAGGGAAATATCATTTTCAAAGTAGCAGATCAGGAAATTACGGTTACAGGAATTTCTGTTAATGGATGGACACAGGTTTCGTTCGGAGTATTTGCAAACGGAGCAGATACTTGGGTGAATGGAGTGAAGACGTGGAATGCCAATAATAAACTACAAATGCCTTCATCTAATGAAAATCTGGTATTAGGTCAAGGTTTTAAAGGGCGTTTGGATGAATTTCGTTTGTGGAATACTGCAATGCCGAGTGATAGTAAGGAGCTTTTGATGTTTCAGAATACGGTTAATAAATTTCATCCGCAGTGGGAACATCTTGTTTTGTATTACAAGTTTGACCAGGAGCAGTGTCCGGATATCGTGGACTACAAATTTACACATCATGGTACTTTAAATGGGATTGCTCAACGTGAAAAAGTGACAGATAATGATTATTTCCGTTATCGTGTTGTGAGTGGATATTCTGATTTTAATCGTCATTCCGACCGTTTACAGATCGATCAGGATATGCATTTACTGACAAATGATCTGATTTTTTTGAATGCTTCGGTGAATGGAAAAACCGGTGAAGTGACGATGACAGCTTTAGACGATGCTACTGTGACAGGAGGAGCTACCTATCTGGCTATGGATGGAGAACGTTCGGGCGTTTTAGTTTTAGATGGCACCGGCGAAGTGAATTTAGGTAAAGCGCTTCGTGAAGGGGCACCAGCAAGTGCAGCGGCAACTATTGAAGGCTGGTTTAATGTGAAAGAATGGGCAGAGAATGCTGTTCTATTTGAGCAAAAAGAGAGTGATACTAATTTATTTGGTATATATCTGGGAAAAGAGGAAAACAAACAGTTGATTATTAAAGCAGATGGATGGCAGATGGAGTGTAATGACGTCTTCAATGTAGGCCAATGGCAACATATTGCTGTGACAATGGATCCCAATTCATCCCGTAATCCGATTCGTCTTTATGTTAATAATCAAAGTGCTAAAGGAACCATAACAAAGCCTTCTGATGGTACGATGTATACTCTTAAGGATATAGATGCTGATGCTATGGTAGGTTCCGGTTTTATAGGGAAGATGGATGATTTGATGGTTTGTAGAAATGCGCGTACTTCTTTTGCTTCAGATATGGATGGAACATTATCTGCTGCAAAATTTCCGGGTGGTGGAAGTGATGCGATATACTTTGATGGTTATTGGAGATTTGACCGGGAAAATAATATTGGATATAATTCCAGAGGTTGGAAAGCGATGATCGAACAGACCCGGAATTTATATGAAGGTTACAGAGGATTTAAAATAAGAATAGGCCTGATCAGTTCGGATAGTGATGCGAGTGGAAATAAAAACTGGCCTAACTATATAGGTAATGAATTCTGGCGTACTAATATAGCTAAAGGAATTGAGGCGTTACTTCCTTATTGCGATGGTGTGGATATTGATTTGGAGTGGTTGGATAATAATCCGAATAATTCTAAATGGGCATCTTATGGAGCAATGGTAAAAGCTATACGTGCAGTAATGCCGGATAATAAAATTTTTAGTGTAAGTTTGCATCCGGTTTCATACACAATGCCTTTGGATGCTATTGAAGCAGTTGACTTTGTTACTTTCCAGAATTATGGACCACGAAAGAGCAGTTTGGTATGGGATGCTTATTCTTCTTTTTATACTACTGCTGTGAATTATGGTTATCCTGCAGAAAAGATTCGTCTTTCTATGGCAACAACGGCTGTTATGAGTGATAACTCTGCAAAAAATGTAAAAGGATATAAAGACTTGGATTTTTCTACAGTGACACCGGAATCGAATACAGGCACTATCAGTGGTGTGAGTTATACATTTAATGGAGTGAAGGAAGTACAAAAGAAAATGCAGTTATTGGTTGATAATAATACTGGTGGGTGTATGTATTTTGATATGGGAAATGATTTAAGTGTACAAAATGAGTTGAGTCTGGTGCGTGCTTTGAGTATGGCTATTCATTCCAATGTAGATACATTAGTAACAAAGGTGGATAAAGGCCCTGTAGGCATAATAAAAGAAAAATATTCCCAATCAGCTCAGATCAATGTATATCCCAATCCTTCTGATGGTAATTTTCAGGTAGACGTACCTTTTGAAGGTAAAGTTGTGTGTGATCTGTTTTCTATATCCGGTAATAAGGTATATAGTACAGTAGGTGAAAAACAAATTCGATTTTCATTAGATTCCCTTTGGGAGGGATTATACGTACTGAAAGTAAGTTCTTCTACGGGTGGAGCTACAGCGAAAGTACAGATAAAATAACAGTGAAACTTAATATAATAACGTATGAAAAACAAATGGCAATTTAGTTTATTGGCTTTTGCTCTGTTTATGATTATTCCTTTTCTATCGTTACATGCTGCTGTTGACGATGTACAGCAGTCTAAGGTAGTGAAAGGACAGATCACAGACGAGTCAAATGAGGGAGTTATTGGTGCAAATGTTTTGGTAAAAGGGACTACAAATGGAGTCATTACAGATATTGACGGTAATTATTCAATCTCTGTATCTGGCAGTAATGCTGTTTTGGTAATTTCATTTATCGGATATAAAACCCAGGAAATAAAAGTTGGTAATCAAACAACTATTAATATCAAATTGGTTGAGGATTCAGAAGTATTAGATGAAGTAGTAGTTGTAGGATACGGAACAGTTCGTAAGGGAGATGTTACCGGTGCTATCTCTTCTTTGAAACCTGATCAGAATGAAGCAGCAAAAGTTGTTTCTATCGATAATCTGTTACAAGGTAAAATAGCTGGTGTAAATGTAGGAGCCACTGTAGCTACTCCAGGTGCAGCTTCTTCGGTGACAATTCGTGGTGCCAACTCTCTGCGTGGTGATAATCAGCCTTTGTATGTAATTGACAACATACCGCAGGCTTCAACCGGTGAGTTTGCCGCCAGTGCATTTGGTGATGGTGATTTTCAGACAGCTCAAAATCCATTGACCAGTTTGAATCCACAGGATATTGAAGATATCCAGATTCTGAAAGATGCATCGGCTACGGCTATTTATGGTTCGCGCGGTGCTAATGGAGTTATCCTTATCACGACGAAGAAAGGAAAGAGCGGGAAACCAAAAGTAAGTTTAAGTGCCAACTTTACAATAGCGAATGCTACGAAACTGAAGGATATGTTGAATCTGGAAGAGTATGGACGTTTTCGTAACGAGCAACTGGGAGAAAAGGCTGCACAATTCTTTTTTGAAAACAATGAAGTGCGTTATATTTATTCCGGTGGAGAGTATGATCCTGAAAATCCGGAATCTTACAATGTATTAACTTATCATAATTGGCAAAAAGAGATCTATCAGAGTGCTTTTTCTCAGAATTATTCAGCCACTATTAATGGTGGTAACGATAAAACTACTTATTATGTTTCTGCTTCTTTTAAAGATATCAATGGTATTGTTTATAATACAGGTTTAAAACAGGGTGACCTGCGTACAAATCTTTCGATGGATTTGTCTAAGAGCGTGAAACTTAATTTGGCACTGAATGGCTCTATCAAACAGAATGATATGATGTCGGGAGGAGATACCAGAGGGGGAGCAACCGGATCTGTTACTCGTACAGCTCTTGACTCGGCACCTTATGTGGCTCCATCGGGTGAGCAAAATCTGTCGGCAGAACAAAAAACAACTGTATGGAGCTGGATTAATGATTATGATGATATTACGACAGAAAAAACATTCAGAGCTTCGGCAGATCTGACATGGAATATCGGTGCAGGTTTTTCATATAATGCACGTGTAGGAGGTGATATCTTTACACAAAATCGCGGACGCTGGTTTGGACTCCAATTATTTAAAGGAGAAAATGATAATGGTTCTCTTGGTCTGACAAATTTGGAAAAGAACCATTATACGGTTGAGAATATTGTAAATTACAATACGAAGATTAAAAACATTGTTGATATTGCAGCCACTGTAGGTGTCACTTATGATGACTATGGATATTTGAACAAAGTTACTTCGGCTCGTAATTTTGAAAATCATTCGTTCCGTACCAAAGGGTTACATATGGCAGGTACCATTAATGAAGAGCAACCCATTCAGAAAGACTATCAGTTGCTCTCTTATCTGGGACGCTTAAATTTATCTTTTATTGAAGGACGTTATTTGCTGACGGCTACATTCCGTGCGGATGGTACAAGTAAGTTTGTGAAATCCAACCGCTGGGCATACTTCCCTTCCGCAGCTTTGGCATGGCGTATGGAACAAGAGGACTTTATCAGAGAAAATACTCCTTGGATTGATCAGTTGAAATTTCGTTTAGGATATGGACAGACAGGAAATCAGTCTATAGATCCATACAATAGTTTTTATAATTATAAAAAGACAATTGATTATGCAGATGCTAACGGTAATAAAGAGTTGGCTTTGGCTGTAAGTAATTTGCAGAATCCTGAATTGAAATGGGAATCGACAACTTCCTATAATATTGGTCTTGATTTTGCTATATTCAATAATCGCCTGTCCGGTACATTAGACTGGTATTATAAACGTACAGATGACTTACTCATCGATCGTTCTGTTTCTTTCACTACAGGTTTTGCGAATATCCTGATGAATCAAGGTTCTTTGTCAAATAGGGGGTTTGAAATTTCTTTGGATGCAGATGTTATCCGTTCTAAAGATTTCACTTGGAATGTATCGGGTAATATCGGTTTTAACAGTTCTAAGATCAGAAAATTAGGATTACCTCTTGCTTTTTATGGCAATAATCAATATTCAGCTTATTTAGGGAACTCAATAGGTGACCATTTTGGTGTTGCAAATATCTTTATTGAAGGAAAAGCTCCGGGTTTGTTTTGGGGATATAAAACAGATGGTATAATTCAGGAGGGAGATGATGTTCCTCAGAAAAGTGAAAACAAGAATACGATTGCAGGTAGTACGGACCCGGGTAATATTAAATTTGTCGATAGTAACGGTGATGGTATGATTACTGAAGATGATAAAGTAATTCTGGGAGATCCGAATCCGGATTTTACATATGGTTTCCAAACCAGATTGACTTATAAAGACATTTCTTTATCAGCTTCCTTTAATGGAGTTTACGGAAATGATTTATTAAATAGTAATCTGCGCTATGAAGCTATGCCTGCCAAGAATTCATCTAATAATATTCGTAAAGAGGTTTATGCTAATATATGGAGGGCTGATAATCCTACAAACCTTTATCCGGGAGTAAATAGTACAAATCCGTCTTCAGCTGTACTTGACAGATATATTGAAGATGGTAGCTTCCTGAGATGTTCGGATATAACATTGGGATATACTATGCCGAAAAGTATTGTCAGTAAAATAGGTTTCGAGAATATAAATATTTTTGCTTCTGTAAAAAATGCATTCATTATTACCAATTATTCTGGATATGATCCGGAGGTGAATACTTTTGCATTCGATGGTTTAAAAAGAGGCGTTGATATGAACTCATTTCCTCAGTCACGTTCTTATATCTTTGGTTTAAGTGTAACATTCTAATCAGGTATTATGAAAAAATTAAAATTAATATATTTCTTATTAGCTATTTGTACTTTTTCTTCCTGCCTGGATGAAGATCCGCAATATGCTTTGAATAGTGAATCTGTGTTTTTGGATGAGAATACAGCTCAGTTGGCATTGCTTTCCTGTTATGGACAGTTGACTACTTATGATGGTTTTGGGCAGGCTGCTCAGGAATTACTGGTGGGAGCATCCGGTTTGGGATGGGCACAGACAAATGCCAGTGATCAGGACCGTTACGTATCTCTGAACGTATCTTCTGGTTGTGTGATAACCAAGATGTTTTGGAGAAGTTTATATAAAACGGTCTCAGAGACAACATTTTTTATAGAGAATATGAAAGAGAGCCCATTGGACGAGGACTTTAAAAACGGATTAGTAGCACAAGCTAAATTTCTGAGGGGATTCTCATATTACCATCTGTTGACTACTTTTGGTGGAGTACCTTTGCGTAATACAATTCCATCTCTCAAGTCGCTTTCTATTCCGAGAGCTACTGAAGAAGAGATTGCAGCACAGATTGAAAGTGATTGGAAAGATGCTATTGGTGGATTGACTGAAACCGCAGATGCCGGAAAAGCTTCGGGACTTGCAGCGCATGCTTATTTGGCTAAACTATATTGGTATTTGGCATGCCAGGGAAAACAAGCTTCGGGTAGCAAGACTTATTGGGAGTTAGCTTTGGAACAATGTGAATTTGTATATGGAAAATTTCAATTGGAACCAAACTATTCAAACTTGTTTGTACAACATTCAAACTCGAAAGAATCTATATTCCAACTCAATTTTTCAACAGAATCTTCTACTACCGGTAATCGTGGAAGTTGGATATTTGCTCCTCAAAACTCTACAGCCGGTATATCATGGGGACGTATTCGTATTTCAAAAGCTTTTCATGACTATCTGAAAGGTACCTATCCGGACGATCCGAGATATGGTGCAACTGTTCTTTCAACATGGGTAAATAAGAGTAATGGTGAAAATCAGTTTGCTTATCCGAAATTGAGTTACAAAGAGGGTCGGGTTACTCATAATGTAGAAATAAATTATAGTATATGTAACGATCCTACCAATCCTACAGTTGAAGAGTTAGAGGCGGTTGATGATAAGTTGGTGAAACGTTTTGTACAGCCTACCGGAGAACATTACGGATGGTCTTATTATAAGAAAGCGATGGACTTGAATTCTACTGCTCAAAATTCGCATATGAATCTTATTGTATATCGTTATGCTGATTTCTTATTGATGATGGCGGATGTGCTGAATGAATCTGGTGAAACAGGAAAGGCTATTAGTCTGGTGAAAGAAGTATTACAGAGAGCGCGGCAGTCAGGTACGCCGAATGCTGTTTACCCTAAGGACTGGGAAACTAATCTTACTAAAGATCAGGTGAGAGATAAAATATTCTGGGAACGTTTGGTTGAATTGGCTGGTGAACAAACGATGTATTGTGATGCACGCAGACGAGGAACTGAATATTTGAAGAAGGTTTTGGAAATTCAGAATAATCATCATATTACAAGAGCTATTGTTGAGAACAAGGAATTAGGTGAACATCGATTTAAAGAACGTCTGTTTAATAATGGAGATTTAACGGAAAATTTCTTGAAGAAAAATTTGCGGTTACCTATACCACAGGAAGAATTGAATACTAACGAGTCAATATCTGCCAGCGATCAAAATTACGGATACTAATTTTATTATTCTGTTGATTTGTAATGAAGCAGCAGAAACATCCGAAAGAGTTTTGTTTTCTGCAACAGGGGTAGTAGCATGGTTTGCTACTACTCTATTTAAGAGCTATCGTTTATTGTTTTTGTTCTTTCTTTCAAATAAAATTCAAAAAAAGACATATTTGGGACATTTTTGGAATATATAAAATTATTTTCGAACATTGGATTAGTACCTGCTGTCGTAAATTTGTATTTAAAAGAAACATAGAACTACTAAATAATAAAGGGTAGAGAAATTATTGTATTTATATTAATCTTGTTTTACCATGAACCGACCAGACTTAAAAATAGTTTATCCCTTTGCCGGATTGGCAACATTGGCTGTCGTAACTTCTTGTCAACAACAAAAAAAGGAAGAAGCAAAACCATATAATATTGTATATATTATGACGGACGACCATACGGCTCAAATGATGAGTTGTTATGATACCCGTTATATGGAAACTCCTAATCTGGATCGTATAGCCAATGATGGTGTACGCTTTACCAATAGTTTTGTTGCTAATTCGCTGAGTGGTCCAAGCCGTGCCTGTATGATTACCGGTAAGCATAGTTGTGCCAATAAATTCTATGATAACACGACTTGTGTTTTTGATAGTGCACAACAAACTTTTCCGAAGTTGTTACAGAAGGCTGGTTATCAGACTGCTTTGGTAGGGAAGTGGCATTTAGAGAGTCTGCCTACAGGGTTCAACTACTGGGAGATAGTGCCAGGCCAGGGCGATTATTATAATCCGGATTTTATTACTCAGGATAATGATACGATTCAGAAACAAGGTTACGTCACAAATATTATCACAGATGATGCTATTGACTGGATGGAGAACAAACGGGATAAGGATAAACCTTTCTGTCTGTTGATTCACCATAAGGCTATTCATCGTAATTGGATGGCAGATACCTGTAATCTGGCACTGTATGAAGATAAGACATTTTCTCTTCCCGGAAACTTCTTTGATGATTATGAAGGCCGTCCGGCTGCTGCTGCACAGGAAATGAGTATTGTGAAGGATATGGATATGATCTATGACCTGAAAATGCTTCGCCCGAATAAGAATTCACGTTTGAAATCTTTGTATGAGAAATTCCTCGGACGTATGAATACGGAGCAGCGGGCTGCCTGGGATAAGTTTTATGGTCCGGTGATTGATGATTTTTATAAGCAGAACCTAAAAGGAAAAGAACTGGCCAACTGGAAGTTTCAACGGTATATGCGCGACTACATGAAGACAGTGAAATCTCTGGATGATAATGTAGGGCGTGTACTCGACTATCTGAAAGAAAAGGGAATGCTGGACAATACGTTGGTGGTTTATACTTCCGATCAGGGATTTTATATGGGCGAACATGGCTGGTTTGACAAACGCTTTATGTATGAGGAATCTATGCGTACTCCGCTTATAATGCGTTTACCTAAAGGATTCGACCGGAAAGGTGATATAACGGAAATGGTACAGAATATCGATTATGCACCTACTTTTCTTGAGTTGGCAGGTGCTCCTGTTCCTGATGATATCCAGGGAGTATCTCTATTGCCTTTGCTGAGAGGAGAGCATCCCAAAGATTGGAGAAAAGCGTTGTATTATCACTTTTATGAATATCCTGCCGAACACATGGTAAAACGCCATTACGGTGTTCGCACGGAACGATATAAGTTGATTCACTTTTATAATGATATAAACTGGTGGGAGTTGTATGATCTTCAGAAAGATCCTGCTGAGATGCATAACTTATATGGAAAAGCAGAGTATGAACCTGTAGTGGGAGAACTTAAAGAAGAAATGCTGAAGTTGCAGGAGCAATACAACGATCCGGTTCGTTTTTCACCGGAAAGAGATAAAGAGTAAAAAAAAGGAATATATTGATTTATGATGAAATACACCTTATCAATTATAATAGCGTTACTGTTTTCCCCTATGATAGCAGTACAGGCTGAAGATTTAACACAAACGATCTCTATAGTACCCACCCCTGTGCAAGTTGTGCCAGGGGAGGGGAGCTATCGTTTTTCGGAGAATACGGTATTTGCTGTAGAGAATGCAGGGCAAGCAGAAATCGCTCGTAATTTTATCGGTCTTTTTACTTGTGCTGGCGGATTCACTCCGTTGTTGAAAGAAGGAAGTAACACCGGGGATGTTTGTTTTATAACAGATCGTAGCTTGAAGAGTGAGGCCTATCGGTTGGATGTCACTTCGGATAAGATTGTGATTAATGCTTCGGATGTAAAAGGCTTCTTCTATGCCTTGCAGACGATCCGTATGTTGCTGCCGGCTTCTATAGAGAATGCAAGAAATGTAGGCGGAGATGTTGACTGGGCCATTCCTTCGGTAAAAATCAGTGATGAACCTCGCTTTGGCTATCGCGGGTTATTATTGGATGCTGCCCGCTTTTTTATACCCAAAAAGAATGTATTGCGCATCATAGATTGTATGGCAATGCTGAAAATAAATAAACTGCATTTTCATTTGTGTGATGATAACGGTTGGCGCCTGGAAATAAAGAAACACCCTCGTCTGACAGATATAGGTGCATGGCGGGTAGATCGTACCGACGTTCCTTTTCATTCCCGAAGGAATCCGATGTTAGGAGAATCTACTCCAATTGGTGGATTTTATACTCAGGAAGATATGAAGGAGATAATAGCGTATGCTACCGATCGCCAGATAGAAGTGATCCCTGAAATAGAGATGCCGGCACATAGCAATGCTGCCTTGGCCTCTTATCCCGGATTGGCTTGTCCGGTAGTAAAGAATTTCATAGGTGTATTACCCGGGTTGGGAGGTGCACATGCTGAGGTTATCTATTGTGCCGGGAATGACAGTGTGTTTACTTTTTTACAAGATGTGATTGATGAAGTGCTGGAATTGTTTCCTTCCCGTTATATTCATTTGGGAGGTGATGAGGCCAGAAAGACGAACTGGGAAAAATGTCCGCTTTGCCAGGCACGAATGAAAAAAGAGCATCTGGCCAATGAAGAAGATTTGCAGGGGTACTTTATGAAACGGATGTGCGAATATGTACAGAGTAAAGACCGTGAAGTGATAGGCTGGGATGAATTGACGAATACGACTATACCGGACGGAACCATCATCTTAGGTTGGCAGGGATTGGGTACTGCTGCCTTGAAAGCTGCAGAGCAGGGACACCGGTTTATTATGACTCCGGCGCGTATTATGTATCTGATACGCTATCAGGGACCTCAGTGGTTTGAACCTGTGACTTATTTTGGTAATATAACTTTGAGGGATGTATTTGATTATGAACCGATACAGGATGATTGGAAACCTGAATATAAGTCTCTTTTGATGGGGATACAGGGTTGCATGTGGACTGAGTTTTGCAATAAACCCGAGGATGTGGATTATCTACTCTTTCCGCGTTTGGCAGCAGTGGCCGAAGGGGGCTGGGCTAAACCGGAATTGAAAGATTGGAATCGTTTTTTAAAAGGATTGGATGTATATAACTGCCATATTGCAGCTAAAGGAGTGGGGTATTCCCGTTCAATGTATAATATTCAGCATACAATAACACCTGAAAACGGGGCTTTAAAAGTTAATCTGGAATGTATACGTCCGGATGTGGAAATTCGTTATACGCTGGATGATAGTGAGCCTTCTGCAAAATCCCCCCGCTATATCAAAGAATTGACTATTCGGGGCGTACAAACTTTAAAGTGTGCTACCTTTGTGGGGGATAAGAAAATGGGAAAAACATTGATTTTACCTGTTATCTGGAATAAGGCTACCGGTAAGCCTGTTCTTGCCGATAATAAAAATGTGGAAGTAGTAACCAACGGGATACGGGGAAGCCTGAAACAAACAGACTATGAATGGGCTTCCTGGGAAAAAAGTGATACGGTATCTTTTACTATTGATTTATTGAAAAAGGAAACACTCCATACGGTTACAGTAGGTTGTATTACAAATTATGGAATGGCAATACATAAACCGGCATCGATAGAAGTAGAAATATCAGATGATAACCGTAAATTCAGGAAGGTGGGGACATTAAACTTTACTCCTCAGGAGATCTTCCGGGAGTGGAATTTTGTGGAAGATCTGTCTTTGAATATCAACGGGAAACAGGCACGCTATATCCGTGTGACTGCCAAAGGACCAGGGGCTTGCCCGGAAGATCATGTACGTCCGGGACAGGAATCCAGAGTGATGTTTGATGAAGTGATAGTGAAGTAATTTAGTAGTAAGTAGCCCAGTAGTAACTACTATAAAAACATAAAACCATGAATAACTTATTAAAACGAATTTATCTGATGATACTGGCAGTGCTGGTTATCATTCCCGCTGCGGCACAACAACAGCCCGAATGGCAGAGCCAGTATGCGGTAGGATTGAATAAGCTGAATCCCCATGCCTATGTCTGGCCGTATGCAACTGCTGCTGATGTACAGAAAGGAGCTTATGAAGAATCTCCTTATTATATGAGTCTGAATGGCAAATGGAAGTTCCATTGGGTGAAGAATCCCGATACCCGTCCGAAAGATTTTTATAAACCTTCGTTTTATACCGGAGGATGGGCCGATATCAATGTGCCGGGCAACTGGGAGCGTCAGGGGTATGGTACGGCTATTTATGTAAACGAGACTTATGAGTTTGATGATAAGATGTTCAACTTCAGGAAGAATCCGCCGTTGGTTCCATCTGAAGAGAATGAGGTGGGGTCTTATCGTCGTACTTTTACGATTCCTGCCGGTTGGGAAGGCCGTCGCGTGATACTTTGCTGTGAAGGGGTCATTTCATTTTATTATGCATGGGTAAATGGAGAGTTTTTAGGATACAATCAGGATTCTAAGACCCCTGCCGAATGGGATATTACCGACAAACTGAAAAATGGGGAAAATACAATAGCCCTTGAAGTCTACCGCTGGAGTGCGGGTGCTTATCTTGAGTGTCAGGATATGTGGCGGTTAAGCGGTATTGAGCGGGATGTGTATCTCTACAGTACTCCCAAGCAATATATTGCCGATTATAAAGTGACTTCTATCCTTGAAAAGAATACTTATAAAGACGGAGTTTTCGAACTTGATGTGACTGTAGAAGGAGCGGCAGCCGGAATAGCTACCATTGCCTATGAATTGCAGAATGAGGCCGGAAAGACGGTATTGAATGGTAGTCAACCGGTTAAATCCCGTGGTTTGAGCAATTTGATTACTTTTGATGAGAAACGTATTCCGGATGTTGAAAAATGGAGTGCAGAACATCCGAACCTGTATACATTGATATTGGAATTGAAAGATGCTAATGGAAAAGTGACTGAGGTGACCGGGACGAAAGTCGGTTTCCGTACTTCTGAAATAAAGGACGGTCGTTTCTGTATCAATGGTGTGCCTGTATTGGTGAAAGGGGTAAATCGTCATGAGCATTCACAGTTGGGGCGGACAGTAAGTAAGGAACTGATGGAAGAGGATATCAAGCTGATGAAACAGCATAATATCAATACCGTCCGTAATTCCCATTATCCTGCTCATCCTTACTGGTATCAGCTTTGTGACCGGTATGGCCTTTATATGATTGATGAAGCAAACATCGAATCTCACGGTATGGGCTACGGACCTGCCTCTTTGGCAAAAGACAGTACGTGGCTTACGGCTCATATGGATCGTACGCATCGTATGTATGAGCGTTCGAAGAATCATCCTGCCATTGTGATCTGGTCATTAGGCAATGAATCCGGCAATGGAATTAATTTTGAGCGTACGTATGACTGGCTGAAGTCGGTAGAAAAGAATCGTCCCGTACAATATGAACGTGCGGAAGAAAATTACAATACGGATATCTATTGCCGTATGTACCGCAGTGTGGATGTCATTAAAGAGTACGTAGCCCGTAAGGATATTTACCGTCCTTTTATTCTTTGCGAATATCTGCATGCAATGGGGAATAGTTGCGGGGGCATGAAGGAATATTGGGATGTTTTTGAAAATGAACCGATGGCTCAGGGTGGTTGCATCTGGGATTGGGTGGACCAGTCTTTCCGTGAGGTAGACAAGGATGGCAACTGGTATTGGACGTACGGTGGCGATTACGGCCCTAAAGACGTGCCGAGCTTTGGCAACTTCTGTTGTAATGGTTTGGTGAATGCCGTTCGTGAGCCCCATCCGCATCTGTTGGAGGTGAAGAAGATCTATCAGAATATCAAGAGTACATTGGTTGATAAGAAGAACCTGACTATCCGTGTGAAGAATTGGTTCGATTTTTCGGATTTGAATGAATATCTTCTTCATTGGAGTGTGACGGGAGATGACGGAACGATTGTTGCTGAAGGAAGTAAAGAGGTGACTTGTGCTCCGCATGCCGTAGTGGATATCACTTTGGGAGCTGTGAAACTTCCTAAAACGCTTCGTGAGGCTTATCTGAATCTGAGTTGGACGCGGGTGAAGGCTACTCCGTTAGTAACATCCGATTGGGAAGTTGCCTATGATCAGTTTGTACTTCCTGTATCTAAAAACAGTTGGTCCGGCAAACCTGCCAAAGCGGGGAACACAACGTTTGTTGTTGATGAGGCTACCGGTGCTTTGAAATCTCTTTGTCTGGATGGAGAAGAATTATTGGCAAGTCCGATAATTTTGAGCTTGTTCCGTCCGGCTACGGATAATGATAACCGCGATCAGAATGGAGCTAAACTCTGGAGACAGGCTGGTTTGGACCATTTGACACAAAAGGTGGTTTCTTTGAAAGAAGGTAAGAATAAGACGACTGTGAAAGCTGATATTCTGAATGCCGAAGGAAAGAAAATAGGAAATGCCGAGTTTATATATGCTTTGAACCGTGACGGTTCTATGAAAGTGCAGACTACTTTTGAGCCGGATACTTCATTGGTAAAATCGATGGCTCGATTGGGAATTACTTTTGAAATGAAGGATACCTACGAAAATGTAACTTATCTGGGCCGTGGGGAACATGAAACCTATACTGACCGGAATCAATCGGGAAAAATAGGTGTTTATAAAACAACTCCTGAACGGATGTTCCATTATTACGTTGTTCCTCAGTCTACAGGTAACCGGACGGATGTCCGGTGGATGCAACTGACTGACGAACATGGGAAAGGTTGCTGGATAGAGGCAAATTCTTTATTCCAGTTTAGCACTGTTCCTTTCTCAGATGTAATATTAGAGAAGGCACGTCATATTAATGAATTGAAACGGGACGGCAAAATAACAATACATCTGGATGCTGAACAAGCTGGAGTAGGTACTGCTACTTGTGGTCCGGGAGTTTTGCCTCCATATCTGGTTCCATTGACAAAGCAAACCTTTGATTTCACTATTTATCCTGTGAAGTAAAAAGAGAGAGAGTGATATATACTAATGAGGATATCTCCGGAAGGAGGTACCTCATTGGTTTTTCTGTTTTTCTTCCGGGGTTAAATCTATAAAATACCATGAACAAAATACCGGAAAATGATTTTACCCGATTAGCCTCATTGGATATACTTAGAGGTTTTGACTTATTTCTTCTTGTCTTTTTTCAGCCGGTGTTCGTTGCACTGGCACGACAGTTGAATCTGCCATTTCTCGATGAGGTTCTTTATCAGTTCGACCATGAGGTTTGGGAAGGGTTTCGTTTCTGGGATCTTGTAATGCCGCTTTTTCTCTTTATGACAGGGGCTTCAATGCCTTTTTCCTTATCTAAATACAAAACTGCTTCTGTAGATTATTGGCCTGTTTACCGACGGATTCTTAAACGGGTTATTTTACTTTTTATCTTCGGAATGATTGTCCAGGGAAATTTGCTTGGATTTGATGGCAAGCACATTTATTTCTATTCTAATACATTACAATCTATTGCTGTTG
Source organism: Bacteroides mucinivorans (assembly GCF_034654355.2). Lineage (NCBI taxonomy): Bacteria > Pseudomonadati > Bacteroidota > Bacteroidia > Bacteroidales > Bacteroidaceae > Bacteroides > Bacteroides mucinivorans. The sequence goes on from NZ_CP178179.1 coordinate 1,806,009, forward strand.
GTTATTTTATTGCAGCAGTTATCCAATTACATTTTTCATTCAGATGGCAGATAATAATAACGCTGTTATTGCTTCTTGTCTACTGGATTCCTATGACATTTCTGGGTGATTTTACCCCGGCAGGAAATTTTGCAGAGCAGGTAGATCGATGGGGTCTGGGACGTTTCCGGGATGGAGTTTTTTGGAATGAAGACGGAACCTGGAGCTTTTCATCCCAATACAATTATACATGGATATGGAGTAGCCTGACATTTGGGGTTACTGTGATGCTTGGAGCTTTTGCCGGAAAGATAATGAAAGAAGGCAAGATGAACCGGAAAAAGGTGGTACAAATATTACTGCTTACCGGTCTGTTATTGATCGGTCTGGCAGAGTTGTGGAGTTTGCAAATGCCTGTCATTAAGCGTTTATGGACAGCCAGTATGACGTTACTGTCCGGTGGATATTGCTTTTTGCTCATGGCATTGTTTTATTATTGGATTGATTATAAAGGGCATACACGGGGATTGAATTGGTTGAAAGTGTATGGCATGAATTCTATTACTGCCTACGTGCTCGGTGAGGTAGTGAATTTCCGTTGTATTGCAGCTTCGGTTAGTTATGGTTTGGAGCAATATTTTGGAAATTATTATCCAGTGTGGTTGACTTTTGCCAATTATTTTATTCTCTTTGTACTTCTGAGGGCAATGTATAAATGTAGGTTATTTTTGAAGGTTTGATTGTATAGATGGCATAACTAATTCCAAGAATAATATGATTATGAGAAAAGTTTTTTATTTATTATTTCTGTTTCTACTATGGACAGTTCCGGTGAGATCAGCTTATCAGCCTCAATATTCTGTGGCTGGCTTTTATCCGCTGGAGCACACAGGGCGTGAAGTGTATTCGATGAATCCGGCCTGGCGTTTTTATAAAGGAAGTGCTCCGGAGGCTTATCGGGTAGATTTTGATGATGATAACTGGGCGGTTGTTTCATTGCCGGACGGGATAGAATATTTACCGACTGAAGCAAGTGGATGTATAAATTATCAGGGGGAAGTATGGTATCGTAAGCATTTCACTCCTGACAATAGTCTTAAAGGTAAAAAGCTGTTTCTCCATTTCGAAGCTATTATGGGGAAGTCAAAGGTATGGATAAATGGTCAGTTGATTAATGAACATTTCGGAGGGTTTCTGCCCGTAATTGCCGATATAACTCCTTATGTGACTTTTGAAAAAGAAAATGTAATAGCGGTATGTGCCGATAATAGCGATGATCCTTCTTATCCTCCCGGTAAGGCACAGGATGTATTGGACTTTACCTATTGCGGGGGGATTTACCGGGATTGCTGGTTGATAGCCCACAATGATGTTTATATAACTGATCCGAATTATGAGAATCAGATAGCAGGGGGTGGTTTGTTTGTGGCTTTTGATAAAGTGTCAGAGCAGACAGCAGATATTTTACTGAATATACAAGTTAGAAATGACCGTAAACAGTCTTTTAACGGGAGAGTCGTTTATGAACTGTTGGATGCAGATGCTGAAAAGGTAGGTGAAGCTACTCACAAACTTTCTGTTGGAAAACAAAAGGCTGCGGTTGTTGCCAATAAGATCAGAATTTCTGACCCTCACCTTTGGTCGCCGGATTCTCCTTATTTGTATCAACTGCATGTATATGTACAGGATAACTACGGAAATACGATTGATGGATATAAGCGCCGTATTGGTGTACGCAGTATCGAATTTAAAGGAAAAGACGGTTTCTGGCTGAATGGGAAACCTTATGATGCTCCATTGATTGGAGCTAATCGCCATCAGGATTTTGCTGTTGTAGGCAATGCGCTTTCTAATAGTATGCACTGGCGGGATGCGAAGAAGTTGAGAGATGCCGGTATGAAAGTGATCAGAAATGCCCATTATCCGCAAGATCCGGCTTTTATGGATGCTTGTGATGAACTTGGACTTTTTGTGATAGTCAATACTCCGGGATGGCAGTTCTGGAATGAGGCTCCTGAGTTTGCTCAGCGGGTGTATTCGGATATTCGGAATATGGTACGGCGAGATCGTAATCATCCTTCTGTATGGATGTGGGAGCCAATTCTGAATGAAACCTGGTATCCGGCTGATTTTGCACAGAAAGTGAGAGATATTGTGATGGAAGAATATCCATACCCTTATTGCTATACAGGTTGTGATTCTGAGGCTAAAGGGCATGAATACTTCCCTGTGCTTTTCAAACATCCTCATTTGGGAGGAGTAGATAAAGAGGAAGCAGAACATCCGGAAATAACGTATTTCACTCGTGAATGGGGCGATAATGTAGATGATTGGAGTTCGCATAATTCTCCCAGTCGCGCCAGCCGTGCCTGGGGAGAAACGCCTATGTTGATCCAGGCACAGGGATATGCTAATCCTTCTTATCCGTATACTTGCTATGAAACGTTGTTCCAAACACCCCGTCAACATATCGGAGGCTGTTTGTGGCATTCATTCGATCATCAGCGGGGATATCATCCCGATCCGTTTTATGGAGGGATTATGGATGCTTTCCGCCAGCCCAAATATTCATATTATATGTTTAAGTCACAGCGTAGTCCGAAAAAGACAGATTTGATTGCCGAAACCGGGCCAATGGTATTTATTGCGCATGCTATGACTCCTTTCTCACCAAAGGATGTGACGGTTTACTCCAATTGTGAAGAAGTTCGCCTGACGGTATTTAAGGATGGTAAACAGTATAATTATAAAAAAGAAAAAAGAGAGAAAGGGATGCCTTCGCCTGTGATAACATTTAAAGATGTATATGATTTTATGCAGGATAAGGCTTTGTCCCGTCAGAGAAAACAAGCAGATGTATATATGCTTGCAGAAGGACTTGTGGATGGAAAAGTAGTGGCTACTCATAAGGTGTCACCGTCGCGTCGTCCTTCCAGGCTTTTGTTATGGGTTGATAATGAAGGTATGAATATGGAGGCTAACGGTTCGGACATTGTGACGGTGATTGCTGCTGTTGCCGATGATAATGGAAATATTAAGCGTTTGAATAATTATTTTATTCGTTTTGAAATAGAGGGTGAAGGTGTAATTTTGGGTGGAGAGGATGTGATGGCCAATCCGCGTCCTGTACAGTGGGGTACGGCACCTGTGCTTGTGAAGTCCACGACCACTCCGGGAAAAATTAAAATTCGTGCTTCTGTATTGATAGAAGGTAAGCAGATGCCTGCCAGTGAAACGATTGAGATAGAGACACAACCGGTCACTTATCCTTTAATTTTTGATGTAGCGGAAGAAAACGCAGCTGTTAAAATGGTTCGGGAGAAAAGTGCAGATAAAGTGAGAGATGAAGATTGTGCCCGTGAAGTAAAGAAATTGCAGATGGAATTGAATCAATATAAATTGAAAGAAGTGGAACAGCAACAAACTGATTTCGGAGAAAAAAGATAATATTCACCACAGAGTTTCACAGAGTCACACAGAGTTTTATTTAATTTAGTTTCAACAATAACACTCTGTGGTACTCTGTGAGACACTGTGGTAAATATAGTGAAGTAAACGTAAATATTCAACCAATGAAAAAGCTTTTATTATCAGTCATTCTGTTCGCTTCGATTTGTAGTGGACAGGCACAAAATGAGAAAGGGTATTATGTGAAGCATCTGGAATTTCCACAGAATGCCACGCTTCAGGAGAAAGTAGATATGGCGGCGAGGTTAGTGCCGACTCCACAGCAATTGGCCTGGCAACAGATGGAGCTGACAGCATTCCTGCATTTCGGTATTAATACTTTTACCGGGCGTGAATGGGGAGACGGGACGGAAGATCCGGCTTTGTTTAATCCTTCACAGTTGGATGCAGAGCAGTGGGTACGTACACTGAAAGATGCCGGTTTTAAAATGGTCCTTTTAACGGCTAAACATCATGATGGTTTCTGTTTGTGGCCTACCAAAACTACAACCCATTCCGTAGCCTCTTCTCCTTGGAAGAATGGTAAAGGGGATGTTGTGAAAGAACTTCGTGACGCTTGTGATAAATATGGAATGAAGTTCGGTGTTTATCTCTCTCCATGGGACAGAAACGCTTCATGTTATGGTGATTCTCCGAAATATAATCAGTTTTTTATTCAACAATTGACGGAGTTGCTTACTAACTACGGAGAAGTACACGAAGTGTGGTTTGACGGTGCAAATGGTGAAGGTCCTAACGGGAAAAAACAGGTCTATGACTGGGATGCATTTTATAAAACGATTCAGAAGTTGCAGCCCAAGGCTGTGATGGCTATAATGGGAGATGATGTACGTTGGGTTGGCAATGAAAAAGGAATTGGCCGTGAAACGGAATGGAATGCTACGGTACTTACTCCGGGAATCTATACCCGTTCGGAGGAAAATAATAAACGGTTGGGAGTGTTCAGTAAGGCAGAAGATTTAGGGAGTCGTGATATACTGAAGAATGCAACCGAACTCTTCTGGTACCCGTCTGAGGTGGATGTTTCTATTCGTCCGGGATGGTTCTATCATAAAGAAGAGGATAGCAAGGTGAAAAGTCTGAAGCATCTGGCGGATATTTATTTCCAATCCGTTGGTTACAATTCTGTCTTGTTATTGAATATTCCGCCGGATCGTCTCGGATTGATTAATGAGGCGGATGTGACTCGTTTGAAAGAGTTTGCCGAGTATCGTAAACTGGCTTTTGCAGATGACAGGGTGAAAGAGGGGCAGAAGTTATGGGAGGCTACTCCGAATGGAGAGCGTACCTATAAACTGAAATCCGGTTCGGAAATAAATGTAGTGATGTTGCAGGAAGATATTGCAAGAGGACAGCGTGTGGAAGCTTTTTCTGTGGAGGCACAGACTGCTGATGGTTGGAAAGAGATAGCTCAAGGGACTACGGTTGGTTATAAACGTTTGTTGCGCTTTCCTGATGTAAAGGCCAATCAGTTAAGAATTAAAATTAAAAATTGTCGTCTGACTGCTAATATCAGCCGGGTAGCAGCTTTCTATGTGGCTCCTTTGCAAGAAGAAAGTGAAGAAGTGGATTGGAATAATTTGCCGCGTACTACCTGGAAACAGGTGTCTGATTCTCCACTTACCATTGATTTAGGTAAATCGGTAATATTAAGTGCTTTTACATATGCTCCTGCTAAGGCAGAGGCAAAACCGACTATGGCATTCAGGTATAAATTCTTTGTAAGTACAGACGGAAATAATTGGCAGGAAGTACCTGTAAATGGTGAATTTAGTAATATTATGCACAATCCTCTTCCGCAAACAGTACCATTTAAGGAAAAAGTGAAAGCACGTTTTATCAGGTTGGAAGCTACTACGCCGACCGACACTCCTGCAAAGGTGGAAATAAATGAGATTGGTGTAACTGCTGAAAAGTAAATTAAAGCAGTTTCTAAGAGCCTGTTTAAATTTTGTTCAGCATTCTTTTGAGAGTTATTTTTGAGGATATTTTTTCGTTTTTACGAGGAGCATAGCGGGCTATGTGACGACTAAAAACGGAAAAATAGACCGGAAATAAACTCAAAAGAAGCTGAAAAATCCTATTTGAAGAAAATTTAAACAGGCTCTAAGTTGTAACAGAAAAAATCTATTAAACAAGAAAATACCATGAATGTAGATAAGCGTAAATTATGGACTGCTGCTTCTGTCTTGATTTTATCTGGACCGCTAACAGCCCAGCAACAGCCTAATATCATTCTCTTTTTGGTGGATGATATGGGGTGGCAGGATACTTCGGTTCCTTTTTGGACAGAGACAACGGAACTAAACCAGATTTATCATACGCCCAATATGGAGCGACTTTCTCAAATGGGGGTTAAGTTTACTCATGCTTATGCCAACTCGATCAGTTCACCATCACGGGTGAGCCTTTTCACCGGAGCTAATGCAGCAAGGCACCGGGTGACTAACTGGACCTTGAAGAAAGATGTTTCGACAGACAGGAAGAACGATTTGCTGGCATTCGGTGATTGGAATTATAATGGCTTGTGCCCGCAGGAAGGTATACCTTACACTTTTTATGCTAAATGTCTGCCGGAATTGCTTCGTGAAAACGGATATACAACCATGATGGTAGGTAAGGCGCATTTTGGCTCTCTGGATACTCCGGCTGCTGATCCGTTGACTATTGGTTTCGATTATAACATTGCCGGACATGCTGCCGGGGCTATGGGAAGCTATCTGGGAGAAGAAGGGTATGGTGCAAGCGGAAATCCGGAATGGGCAAAGATATGGGCAGTACCGGATCTGGAAAAATATCATGGTACGGATACTTTCCTGACTGAGGCTTTGACTTTGGAAGCCAAAGGGCTTATGGACAAAGCACTTGCCAAAGAAAAACCATTCTTTTTGTACATGAGCCATTATGCTGTTCATGCTCCTTTTGCTACTGACAAAAGATTTTATGATAGATACATAGCCAAAGGGCTTTCGCATAAGGAAGCGCAGTATGCCGGATTGGTGGAAGGCATGGATAAGAGTTTGGGAGATCTTATGGACTATCTGGAAGTAAAAGGTATTGCTCAAAACACAATTATTATTTTTATGTCCGATAACGGGGGATATACCATTGGACGTACAAATAAAAATTATCCGTTGAGTGAGGGAAAGGGTTCGTTAAAAGAAGGTGGGATTCGTGAGCCAATGATTGTTTGTTGGCCGGGAGTCACACAACCTGCTACAGTGAATGTAACTCCTGTGATAATAGAAGATTTCTTTCCCAGTATACTGGAGTTAGCCGGAATGAAAGGGAAAATACATACTCCACAGACTATTGATGGTAGAAGTTTTGTTGCACAGTTAAAAGGGAAACAGGGAGATCAAAAGAGACCTTTGTATTTTCATTATCCTAATAACTGGGGAGAACGGCACGAAACGACCGGTGCTCCGCAAAGTGCTGTTATTGAAGGAGACTGGAAGTTGATTTACTACTATGAATCGCAGACATCGGCTCTGTTCAATCTGAAAGAAGATATCTCGGAACAACATAATCTTATCGGCGAAAAAGCATATCAGAAGATAGCTTTGAAACTGGCAAAGGATTTGACTCGCCATTTAAAGAAGACAAATGCTACTATGCCTGTAGTAAAAGCTACCGGAGATTTTGTGAAATACCCGGATGGGGCAGGAGTGGAATAATGGAATATTAGAAACTGTTTTGATTTTCTTTTTAAAAGTTTTTATTAGCACCTTCTGAGTTTATTTTCGGTCTTTTTACCTGTTTTCATTTGTCACATAGCCCGCTATGGTCCTCATTAAAACAGATGAAATCCTCAAAAATAACTCTCAGAAGAAAGCTAAAATAAAATCAAAACAGTTTCTTAATGTATCTCTTTCAGTTCAAAATCGGTATATATAGGTAGATGGTCACTGTATCCACCTAAATATTTCATACCATAATAAGTGCGGAAAGGTTGTTTTCCACCATATTTATCATCATCGGATAACAGAAAGGGCAGGCGGCTTACGTTTGCCCTTTCTTCATTGGTAAAAAAAGGTGCAGAAACATTCAGAAGAGTGCCGGAAACAATCATGTGATCCAATAACCCCCATTCTCCCTGATATTTATAAGAGCCGAATGTATGTTTTCCGGCTTTGGCTTTTCCGGCTAATAAATGATAGAGTTTTAATGCTTCGGGATAGGGAGGAGGTGCAATGGCTGCAAGGACTTCCGCAATGGATTTATTTTCCGGATAGTCATTGAAGTCTCCCATGATGATCAGTTGTGGACGACGGCGGGAGGTTAGTATACTGTCTGCTTCCAATCGGATTTTCTTTGCAACAGACAGGCGATAAGGTTCCGATTCTTTGGCTCCTCCTGAACGGGAAGGAAGATGAACTACCAATACATCCAGGCTGTCTCCGGTGGATAAAAGTCCGCATACGTGGAGAATATCTCTTGTAGGGCGCTTGTGTAAATGGACGTTATCTATTGGAACAGATCGATGGAATAATAATTTAAAACGGTCACGCTGATAAAGCAAGGCCACATTGATACCCCGTTCGTCGGGAGAGTGAGTCATAACATAACGATATCCATGTTCTTTTAAAGGGGAGTAATGTACAAGATCCCGCATGACACTGTCATTCTCTACTTCGCAAAGTCCTACTAATGCAGGAGGAGTCCATTCTCCAACCGCTGTAATAACACGTGCTATACTTACCAGTTTCTTTTTGTAGCGGCTGTAATTCCAGTGACGAAGCGCATTGGGGAGAAATTCATAATCATTCTTTAGAGAGTCATGACGGGTATCGAACAGGTTTTCCACATTCCAGCACATCACACGGAATTTCTTTTCTTTTTGCGCTGTGAGTAAGGAGGGGGATAAGAAAAGGAATAATAAGATAATTATCCCTTTATTCATTTTCTTCTGTTTTTTCTTTCCATTCGTAACATCCGGCATCCGGTGCTTCATCTTCAAGACGGGGTATTCCTTTTAAGTCCTGCGGATAGTTACGGGCATCTTCAGCCAATCCTATATTGATGGCGGCCGATTTTGGAGTTAATTGGAAATCGTACAATTGTTCTCCGCGTTTGTCTATCAATTGGAAGTTATCATCTTTTTTCCATATAACATTCACTATCTTATCATTTTTCTCCTCTATTGAGTTTATAAGGCAATAGGAGAAATAATAATTGAAAGGTATAGAAGAGTCTTTGGAACGTCCGCCACTAATCTCATCACTGGACGAACCGACTATGATACAATTACGGAACGCAGCTAATGTCAGTGGGTAAGCAATTTCTTTCTTCTCGTTGCTGAGGGCAAGGGCGACCCCTTGCTTGATATCCCAACTGTAATAATTGGCCAGTGTGCAGTGTACGAATTCATAATCACCTCCAAGCAGGCTGACACAGTGGTTGCCGGCATTACTAATCTCACTGTTTCCTATGGTTGCCTGGCAGGAAGTCATTTCCAATCCGTTGCCCGATACCTGGCGGATAACAGAATTAGTAAGTGTGAGTTTCTTTCGGTCTACAGCAGCCGAATCGCAGCGGATACCATATATTCCTCCGTGAATATCGACAAAGTTCAGTGAATTCTCATAGCTGGAGGTGTGGAAGCGAATACCATCCCATTGACCCGGCAAACGGTCGTAGGGGAGGTTAGAGAACATTTTATCAGTACGGTCGCCCCGGAATACAACAGGAGCATTCAGTGTGCCTTCTGCCACAAGTTGTCCATGTACCTGTATACTTGATTTACCATGGAAATAAAGGCGTGTTCCGGCGGCAAGAGTAAGTCGGGCACCTTCTTTTATGCTTAAACTATCATAAATAACGATAGGGCGGGACGAGCTGATTAGTGTGTCCTGGGTGATTTCTTTTTTACGTAAAGAAAGAAAGTCTTGTCCGTATGCTTGTAATTTAACATCCTGCCAGTTACCATTCGTGATAAACACGATGGAGTCTTTTTTGAAAAAAGGAACATCACGGTCTCCGGGAGCTAACGTAGCTTCTACAAAAATAAGCAAGCTATCTTTGCCCCGTAATTCAACGTCTGAAAAGTGGCTGCCTTTAGCTCCGTCTACATTGATGCGGAAACCAGAGTTGGCTGCATCTGCTAAGGTGATGGATGAAATGACCAGCGACTCCTTATTGCGATTGTACACTTTTAGCTGATAAGTGGAGGTACCGATACCTGCAAGTACAGTATCCATACGCAGGGTGTCATAAGAGAAAGCCAGTTTGAGAGAAGAATCGGTAGAAAAGTTCTCATCGTCACAAGCCGAAAACAATGCCAGACCTGTAAACAGAAAGAGGAGAATATGTACCAGATTTCTTTTCATACCTTAATCTTATATATAAAAATCAGGCACGGATAGAGGAATCCGTGCCTAATATTAACGGCAAATGCGTTGGTTTATTATTTCTTTTCCGGGATATTTGCCAGTACGTCCAGCAGATGACGCCAGAATTTATCTACCGAAGGAATGTACATACGCTCATCCGGTGAGTGAACTCCGGTTAATGTAGGACCAAAGGAAATCATGTCTAATGAGGGATATTTGTCGAGAAAGAGTCCGCATTCCAGACCGGCATGGATAGCTTTCACTTTAGCGTCTACACCAAACAAACGTTTGTAAGAGGCGGCTGCCACTTCAAGGATGGCTGAGTGTGGGTTGGGTTTCCAGCCTGGGTAGCCTTCTCCGAAACTGACCTTTGCACCTGCCAGTTGGAAAGCTGCACGAACTGTATTTGCCATGTCGTTGCGGGCAGAAAGGATAGAGCTGCGTTGGCTGGTTTCAATGCGGATAACGTTGCCCGGTTTCATCTTGACAGATGCCAGATTAGTAGATGTTTCTACCAATCCCGGAATATCCTGACTCATGGCATATACTCCGTGAGGTACTGCATAGAGTGCTTTGAGTAAACGGGCAGTAGTATCCTGATCAATTGCTTTAGCACGGGGAGTTTCTGATTCTAATACAAGTTTTAAATCAGGTTCTGTTACGGCAAGTTCGTTCTCTACTTCAGCTGTGAATACGTTGAGATCTGCCCGTACGTCGTGTTTGGCATCTTCAGGAACAGCACAGATGGCATATGCTTCGCGAGGGATGGCATTGCGTAGGTTTCCTCCATTGATTTCGCATAGATATAAGTCGTACTTCGTACTCATCTGACTAAGGAAGCGATTTAGTATTTTATTGGCATTGCCACGTCCCAAATGGATATCACCACCGGAGTGTCCACCTTTCAGGCCTTTCACTTCTACTTTAAAGAAGAAATATCCGGCTGGAACTTCTACCTCTTTATATGTGAATTCGGCAACAGAATCAATTCCTCCTGCACACCCGATAAACAATTCTCCTTCGTCTTCTGAATCGAGGTTCAACAGGATATCTCCGTTCATAAATCCTTCTTTCAGGGCAAATGCTCCGGTGAGGCCGGTTTCTTCGTCTACAGTGAACAAGCACTCCAATGGTCCGTGCTCAATAGTATCGTCGGCAAGGATAGCAAGTTCGGTGGCTACACCGATGCCGTTGTCTGCTCCCAGTGTTGTACCTTTTGCTTTCAACCATTCACCGTCTATTTCTGTTTCAATAGGGTCCGTGAGGAAGTCATGCTCCACATTATTATTCTTTTCGCATACCATGTCTACATGCGATTGTAATACTACGGTTTGCAGGTTTTCTTTGCCTGGAGTAGCAGGCTTCTTGATTAATACGTTTCCGGCTTCGTCTACTTTTGTTTCCAGATTATGTTTTTCTCCGAATTCTTTTAAATATGCAATAATTTTTTCTTCCTTCTTTGAAGGACGTGGCACTTGGCATATTTCTGCGAAATACTTGAATACGCCTGCCGGCTTTAGTTCTTGTTTTTCCATTCTTTTTCTTTTTATTTAAGTGAATGATTAAAATTTAACGTCATTCTGCTAAATATGGTTAAAACTCTTGAGGTTTATGAGCACGTTTCTCTTTTTTTATAATAAAAAAGGCGGTTGAGTCCATACAAAAGTCTATATTTGCACCCACAAAATTAATAGAAATGCTTAATACAATACTGTTTACTCTGTTAATAGTTGCTATTTGTCTCGTATTATTAGGTCTCAAAGTCTTTTTTGTAAAGGGTGGAAAATTCCCTAATGGACATGTGAGTGGTAATAAATCACTGAGAGAAAAGGGAATTGGCTGTGCTCAGTCTCAGGACCGTGAAGCGCAACAAAAGCGTCGTTCTATTGCTGATCTTGAAAAAGCCTTAAATGATAGTATGAACTAATTAATTAAAAACTATATTTTACAAGTTATGAAGAGAATAAATTGCCTCATTAACGGTTTTGCTGCTCTTGCGATCATCGTTTTATTTTCACAATGCGCAGGTAAAGCTGACACACAAACTACGACAACTGGCGGAGAAGCAGCAACTGCTACTGTATCCGGTGATTTAAAAATCGCTTACGTTGAAGTAGATACATTGCTTTCCAAATATAATTTTTGCATTGACCTGAATGAGGCCATGATGAAAAAGGAAGAGAACATCCGTATGACGTTGAATCAGAAGGCTGCTGCTCTTGATAAGGAACAGAAAGAATTCCAAAAGAAATATGAAAACAATGCATTCATCTCTCCGGAAAGAGCTCAACAGGAGTATAACCGTTTGATGAAGATGCAACAGGATTTGCAGGTATTACAAAATAACCTGTCCAATCAGCTGGCTACAGAGAATCAGAAGAATAGTTTGCAGTTGCGTGACTCTATCAACGTTTTCTTGAAAGAGTATAACAAGACTAAAGGTTATAATCTGATTTTAAGTAATACAGGTTTTGATAATCTGCTTTATGCCGATAGTTCGTTTAATATCACACAAGAGATTATCGACGGTTTGAATGCAAGATATACTTCTGCTGCTAAGAAGTAATAGATAAAAAACTTAGAGCTAAAGGCAGTTTCGTGATAAACGGGGTTGCCTTTTTTCTTTATTAGTAATGAGTTCAAAGCTGACCGGAAATGAATCAGTTTACCACAGAGGACACGGAGGGCACAGAGATATTATTTTCTCTGATGAAACACGGATGATCGTGGATGAACACAGATTAAAAAACTGTAGTTCTTTATTTTATCATTATTTCCCTTTGCGAGAATTTGCGTTCATCTGCGTTTTAATAAAGATTTAAAACTCCGTGTTCTCTGCGTTCTCTGTGGTGAAATATTGATCAAAATCGCACTAATCTGCGTCAATAATGACCATTACTGATGTACCTTCCGATGCCGGAAATATTATTGTTGTAGTTTGGCTTCTTCCTGTGGAATACGGAAAGCTGTGTAGAGTTCGAGAATAGCGGCGATAGTGAGACATGCGATCCAGTCATTACCACGCGTGAAAAACATGAAAGCTCCGGTTAGTACAAGTGCAATTGCTCCGAATATTTGTTGAATACGGAGGCGCTTCAGTGTTTTACTTTTACCGCGAACGGGGGTATTGATTTGTGCCAGTGCTACAAAGCCTGCACCAATGGTATATATATAAGGTGCATAAACCCATCCGGTGATGAATACTGCTGCTCCAACAAGAGCCATGAGAGCGCCTACGGCGAAAAGTGCGGGTATGAGTTGCTTCATTATTTATCTTCAAATACGTAAATGTCTTCGTTCGGTTTCTTCATCAGATACTTTTCACGCGCTATCTGCTCAATGGCATCCGGATTACTGCTTAGTTCGTTGAGCTTCTTTGTATTCTCTTCGTAATCGGCACGGTATTTATCAATTTCACTCTGCAAGCGGCTGATTTCACGCGTGTATCCAATACGGCGAATGGCACTGTTCTCATCCAGAAAACCAATGATGGCTGCAAAAATCAGAATAGTGATAAGGTATTTATGCTTACCGATGAACTCCCAGATTGTTAGTAAATTGCCCATGATTTCTCCTTTAATTCTGAATGCAAAGATAAAACTTATAACTTAAAAGTTGCCACTTCTTGCCTAAAACTTCTCACTCGTCACTTATTACTTCTTACTTTTTTTGCGTACATTTGCAGTGAAAGCAAAAATAGGTTCACTTGACATAGCTCAGGCAGGCTTGCCTCTGTTCTCATTGCGCTATTTTTGCATAAACTCAAAAAAAACAGAGAGATTCTGACGTATGGAAAACTATATTGTATCTGCCCGTAAGTATCGTCCGTCCACCTTTGAGTCGGTGGTAGGTCAGCGGGCATTGACTACTACACTGAAAAATGCCATCGCCACACAGAAACTGGCTCATGCCTATCTGTTTTGTGGTCCCCGTGGAGTAGGAAAAACAACTTGCGCCCGTATTTTTGCCAAGACTATCAACTGTATGTCGCTTACTGCGGATGGAGAAGCGTGTAATGCTTGTGAATCTTGTGTGGCTTTCAATGAGCAACGTTCGTATAATATTCATGAACTTGATGCAGCTTCCAATAACTCGGTGGATGATATCCGTCAGTTGGTAGAGCAGGTGCGTATCCCGCCTCAGATAGGTAAGTATAAAGTGTATATCATTGATGAGGTGCATATGTTGTCTGCTTCTGCTTTTAATGCGTTCTTGAAAACGCTGGAAGAGCCTCCCCGTCATGCTATTTTTATTTTGGCTACAACGGAGAAGCATAAAATACTTCCTACTATCTTGTCGCGTTGCCAGATTTATGATTTCAATCGTATCAGTGTGGACGATACGGTACAACACTTAACTTATGTTGCTTCCAAAGAGAATATAACAGCCGAACCCGAAGCGCTGAATGTAATAGCACTGAAAGCAGATGGTGGTATGCGTGATGCTCTTTCTATCTTTGATCAGGTAGTTAGTTTCACCGGTGGGCATATTACCTATAAAAGTGTTATTGAGAATCTCAATGTGCTGGATTATGAATATTATTTCAGGCTGACCGATTGTTTTCTCGAAAATAAAGTAAGTGATGCATTGCTGTTGTTCAACGATGTATTGAATAAAGGCTTTGATGGCAGTCACTTCATAACAGGGCTTTCGTCACATTTTCGTGATTTGCTTGTGAGTAAAGATCCCGCTACTTTGGCATTGCTTGAAGTGGGAGCAAGTATTCGTCAGCGTTATCAGGAGCAGGCACAGAAGTGTCCGTTACCTTTTTTGTATCGGGCTATGAAGCTCTGTAATGATTGTGATCTGAATTACCGGGCCAGCAAAAATAAGCGTTTGTTGGTAGAACTGACCTTGATACAGGTTGCCCAGCTTACCATCGAGGGGGATGATGTGGGTGGTGGGCGTGGCCCTAAACAAGCTATAAAACCCATATTTACGCAATCTGTAGCTGCTCAGCAACCACAGACTGCTCCTGTTGCACCTCAAACTCAGCAACAAACTGCAACTGCTCAACCGGCTCAGGCTGCTCCGGTTCAACCTGTTTCTGCTGTCGGATCTTCTACTTCGTCTCCTGCGGGTGTACCCGATGCTGTAGTGAAAGCCGCTGTACAGGAAGAGAAGAAAATACCTGTAATGAGTAAATCCAGTCTTGGAATGTCTATCAGACGTCCTCAAAGGGAAGTTGCTGCACAGAGTACAACAGCTGTCCAGGCACCTGCTCATGCGCAGGTGCAACCTGAAGAGGATTATATATTCAATGAAAAGGATTTGAATTATTACTGGCAGGAGTATGCCGGTCGTCTTCCTGTGGAGCATAAAGCACTTGCTATGCGTATGCAGAATATACGTTTGACATTGCTTAGTGATGCTATTACTTTCGAGGTTGTGGTAGATAATGAGATTGTAGCAAAGGATTTCACTTCTATGATTCCGGATGTACAGAACTATCTTCGAAGCCGTTTAAAGAACCGGAAAGTGAGAATGACAGTCCGTGTCAGTGAGGCGGCAGAAAATGTACGGGCGTTTAGTCGTGTGGAGAAGTTCCAGATGATGGCAAAGAAAAACGAAGCGCTGTTGCATTTGAAGGAGGAGTTCGGGTTGGAATTATATTAGTGTAAGTTGTAAAGATTAAGCCAATATATGTAATGCCCCGTTACAATATATGTTATCATGGATAATAATATATGTAACGGGGCATTACATTTAATGCTGCTTTGTAGAGTTGCATACTTTTAGAAACGTCCCTTTCAATTCATCAGATGCTTATATCTCATTTGTCGTAAACAGGTCATAAAGTTCCTTTTCGTTTTGTTTTTTTTCTAATTCTTCCAGCGTATCTGCTTCGAACGATCTGAAGATAAGATACTGGAGATAGCAAAACTCCTGACCGGGCAGTATATCTTTCATCCGGTTGTGTATTTTATACAGAATTTCTCCTTCTGTGAAGGTTGCACCGTTATCTGCTTCCATATCATATACCTCCATGTGCCTTGTTTGCGGGCTGTAATAGCAAAGGGTGAAGGATGGTTGTTTAATCACGACAACATCCGGATTCCAGAAATGGTTTCCGTGTTCCGATTGAAATACGATTACTTCTCTTATAAAGGTGCGGTAATCCGTATATTCCGTTTCTGTAAACTTCCAGATGACATCTGCCAATATCACATCACTATCTTCCAAAGACGAGAAGAGTGATAAATCGCATTTCATTTCCTTTCCTGCTGTCCATCCTTTGAGAATCCATACATTCGCACTGTCAGGTTCTCCCAGGCTTTCCATATAAGGAGCGAGTTCATTCTGAAGTTTATATATCCATTCGTCCATAGAAATGTATTTTCCGTTATCGGGAAGGATTTCTATTTCAAAGTGAGGTGAGTTCTTTTCAGTCATTCTATTGTATCGGATTAGAATACAGGGTGTCTCATATGTTTTATCAGAATAATCCTCCATGTCCCATTCTGCACGGCAATGTTCCAGTTCACTCTTGAATTGGTCGAATGTTTCGTACTTCTTATTTTTGAAGTGCCATGGGAAATAGATATAATCTTGATAGGGAGTATCATGTTTTGAATGCCGGGTGCGAAATACTTTCTTTAATAGGAAGTTGAACTTACCATAGCACAACAGGAAGTTCAGCAGCAGGAGAATACCGGTAAGGAGTATCTGGTTCCAATTTCGGAGCGTGTATTTCTGCATATCGACAACCAGCTTCCTTGCTGTATCATCGTAACGAATGGGAATGCATGTCTCTGAGTCTACTCCGCCATCGAATGTGCATACTCCTTTTACTACAACAGCGATACTGTCTGCTGTGACAAAGTGG
The DNA here is from genome assembly GCF_034654355.2 of Bacteroides mucinivorans. Classification (NCBI taxonomy): domain Bacteria; kingdom Pseudomonadati; phylum Bacteroidota; class Bacteroidia; order Bacteroidales; family Bacteroidaceae; genus Bacteroides; species Bacteroides mucinivorans. Next base: position 1,822,614 of record NZ_CP178179.1, read on the forward strand.
AAACCAGTGTAATCATACTTGGCGGCATATTCCTTTCCTGTATTCCTTACGATTAGTTCGTCAAAATCAGTATATAGGGAAGAAAACATAAAATAAAGTATGATACTTTGTATGACGACAAAGTATAGCATGAGAAAAAACATGCCTTCTTCTTTGCGGATAGAAGGGAATACTTTTTTGGACATCACCCAGACAAAGATGACTGCAACGAGTATTGAAAGTAGCACGAGCGTTGGCGTAGCACCTTCTCCAATATGATTGTGCAGGTAATCTACCCGGGGAGAAGCATGGATCCAACTTCCCGTCCTGCTCGTCCCGTCTTCTTCTATGATAATGCGGATAGATGTATTTAGTTCCCACTTTTTATGATCATAGTTTCCGGTTTCCATCAGATTGCGCAAGCTATCCTGTTCGCGCAATTCTGCCAGTTTTCGTTCTTTTCTTTGTTGCTCTTTTTGTTGTTCTTGTTTGGCCTCTTCTATGAATTGCAGTCGAAGCAATCTGAACTTAAGGCTAAGTTTCGTAGCTTGTTCGGAAGAAATAGCATACATGCTCAGAAGTTTACTGTTTTTAATGTCCTGTGGGCTGACTGTTATTTTTTCACCCTGTTGCAACCAGAGTTTTAATGCCGGCGTGTAAACATCTGCTCTCATGTGTTTTTTTTCATTATGCTGGTAGGTCAGGTAACACAATAACTCTTTTATCTCCTTTTCATCCACTTTGGCTCCTTTTTCCAACAGATAACGCGTCATAGTAAGGTTGTGGAAAAAACTGATTTCTGCAGTGATGGATAATCCTAATGGTCCTTTTTTGTTCAGGTCGGCACCAGCCTTCAGTAGCATATCAATGGCTTCTTTCTGGTTTTCACTGGCTGCATAATATAATGGAGTATACCCCTTATTGCTTTTTTGCTCCACATCGGCACCGGCTTCGAGTAAGAATTTTATTTGTACTAAATCGCCTTTGGCAGCAGCTTTCATCAACAGTGTTTTTCCGTCTTCCTCTGCAGCATCCATCGGGACTCCCTCATTCAACATCTGACGTAATGTCAAAGTATCACCCGTTTTTATGGAGGTATATTGAGCCGGGAGAAGAGTTCTTTTTGTGTTTTGTGCCTGAATTGATAGGAAAAGAAGGCAACATAGAAGCTTCAATAGTAGTTTGGTCTTTATCATATCTAATAATTGTTGTTGAATCTAATCTACGAAAGTATGAAAAAGTAGAAATACATCCGCAAATGTCTTATAAACAAAAAGAAAGAGGAATCTCATTACTGAAATTCCTCTTTCTTTGGGGGTGGAAGACCGGACTCGAACCGGCGACATTCAGAACCACAATCTGACGCTCTAACCAACTGAACTACATCCACCATGTTTGCGTTTCTCTAACGCGGTGCAAAGATAGATATAAACTTTTAATCTGCAAATATTCCATGAGATTTTTTTAATAAAAAGTGTACTCTTTTATTCCTTTGTTATGCTTCCTAAATAGTGATTGAGCATCATTTATGAAGATTTTCAGGTGGTTACGCTCTGTAACAGAAAGTGAGTCTGCCGGATAATTAATGGGATATAATATATGATTTTTTTTTCGGGAGAGAACGGGACGTGATGTCCACACTAAGCTATAACCACAATTGGCTACACGAGTGACACTGTCTTTTTCGAGTTCTAACTTAAATAGTAAACCACCATCAGTACGCCGGGCAGACATATTAGAGATGAAATTTCCGAGAGAATAGACTATCACATGCTGATTTCCGGTTATGCTGTCCGTAAGGAGCTCCATGGGTTGCACTACGTGTGGGTGCGAACCGATAATGTGGGTAACTCCCTGCTGTAATAACCAGTCTGTGAGATTCTTTTGTTCTTTATTGGGAAGTGACTGATATTCATCACCCCAATGCATACAGGCAATGAGGGCATCGGGATGTTGTGCCCTGGCAGCTTCAATATCTTGTGCCATTACTGCTTTATCGATATAGTTTACCACATTGGGAGAGGTTACTTTGATACCGTTTGTACCATAAGTATAATTTAAAAGGGCAATGCGAAAGCCATTCTTTTCCAGTAATAAAGGGTATTGTTGGTCACGTGATTCAGTATTGACATAAGTTCCTGCATGTGGAATTTGTAATGAATCGAGCATTAGCAAGGTCCTCTCTAATCCTTTTCTACCTTTATCAAGACAATGGTTATTAGCTGTTATCAAAACATCGAAACCTGCATCGCGAATGGCGAAAAGATATTCATCCGGTGCACTAAAGGCAGGGTAGCCGCGATAGGGTTTCCCCCCCAATGTTACTTCAAGGTTTGCAATTGCAATGTCTGCCCGGTCTATTTCTTCCTTAACGAATTTAAAACAATCTGAGTAATCGTATCCTGTAGAGGTACGGGCGGCATTAATCTGCGCCTGGTGTTGCATAAGGTCTCCGGCAAAGAGGAGGGTGATCCGTGAGGTGGTAATACTATCTTTTGGGCAGGAAATAGAATCCGAAGTATTAATAACAGAATCTCTCCTTTCCTGCGACATGGATGTGCAGGAGTAGGAGAGAAAGAAGAGGATTACCAAAGAGATATTTCTCATTTATAGATGGCTTTTTTACCCGCCAACAATGTATTCTTCATTAAAGAAACAATAGTCATCGGACCTACACCTCCCGGCACAGGAGTGATGTATGAGCATTTGGGTGCTACTTCGTCAAATTTAACGTCACCTGTCAGCTTAAAACCGGATTTTTTGGTAGCGTCGGGTACACGTGTGGTACCTACGTCGATGATTACTGCACCTTCTTTTACCATATTTTCTTTTACGAAGTTCGGTTGTCCTAAAGCGGCAATGATGATATCAGCTTCCTGGCATTCTTTTACCAGATCGCGGGATCGACTGTGGCAGACAGTCACTGTAGCATCGCCCGGATAGGCTTTTTGCATCATGAGGGCAGCCATGGGCTTACCGACAATGTTACTGCGTCCCAGCACTACGCACTTCTTCCCTGAGGTTTCTATCTTATAGCGTTTCAGCAGTTCAAGAATACCGTTCGGGGTGGCAGACACGTAGCAAGGCAATCCGATGGACATACGTCCCACGTTGATGGGATGAAAGCCATCTACATCCTTCCGATAATCGATGGTTTCGATTACTTTTTGTTCGGAGATGTGTTTGGGTAGGGGTAATTGTACGATAAAGCCGTCTACGTCCGCATCTTCATTGAGTTCGCGTACTTTGGCCAACAGCTCCTCCTCTGTCACATCACTTTCGTAGCGGATGAGGGAAGATTTGAAGCCGCAAACTTCACAGGCTTTTACTTTGGCAGCTACATACGTTTCGCTACCTCCATCGTGGCCAACAAGGATAGCAGCCAGATGAGGACGTTTGCCACCGTGGGCTACAATTTCTGCCACTTCAGCTGCAATCTCTTGCTTTACTTGCTCGGAAATGGCTTTTCCATCTATAAGGGTCATGTTCAATAGTATTTTGGTGAAGGACAAAAGTAAAATAAATAACTGAATCAGCCAAAAGGAATTCATTTTTTGTCAATAGCCGATTTATAGATTATTAATGGAGCGAAAAGCTTGGAGAAGAGGAACCGGTATTTTATCAAAATAACGGTTACATTGGAGCGGAGTTACATTGTATCTTGAACCAGATTATGCCGTAACTTTGATCGAAAAACAATGGCCTTAATGCAAGACTCACTGACTTTTTATTTGAAATCGGCTTTGTGGGAGCTCTTTTGTGAATGAATGGTACAAAAAAAAGGAGAAAGCCATAACTCTCTCCTTTTATACTGGTTTTATCTCAATCTGCTGATATTAAAGGTACAAAATAAAAATACCAAAGTTAAGTGCTTCGTCTTAAAAGACTAACGTTTCATTTTTGGCATCATTTTACCCATCTTGCTGCCAGTTACCATCTTCATCATTTTACGAGTCTGATCAAATTGTTTCAGCAGGCGGTTTACTTCCTGAATAGTTGTACCACTACCTTTAGCGATACGGGTACGGCGCGAACCATTCAGTATTTCCGGATTGGAACGTTCTGCAGGAGTCATAGAATAAATGATGGCTTCAATGCTCTTGAAAGCGTTATCGTCAATATCAATATCTTTGATGGCCTTTCCTACACCAGGGATCATAGATGCAAGCTCTTTGAGGTTACCCATCTTCTTGATCTGAGCTATTTGGCTAAGGAAATCATTGAAGTCGAACTGATTCTTGGCAATTTTCTTTTGCAGACGTTTTGCTTCTTCTTCGTCGTACTGTTCTTGTGCACGTTCTACCAGTGAAACGATGTCACCCATACCTAGGATACGGTCTGCCATACGTGCAGGGTGGAACTGATCAATAGCATCCAGCTTTTCGCCTGTACCTACAAACTTGATGGGCTTGTTGACAACCGAACGGATGGAGAGTGCTGCACCACCACGGGTGTCACCGTCAAGCTTTGTCAATACTACACCATTGAAGTCGAGGCGATCATTAAATTCTTTTGCAGTATTAACAGCATCTTGTCCGGTCATGGAGTCTACCACGAAAAGGATTTCATTCGGGTTGATGGCTTTTTTAATAGCAGCAATTTCGTTCATCATCTCTTCGTCTACAGCCAGACGACCGGCTGTATCGACGATTACAAGATCGTATCCTTTGGCTTTAGCTTCTTTAATTGCATTTTGTGCAATTTCTACCGGATTCTTACTATCCGGTTCAGAGTACATCGGTACTTCAATCTGTTCAGCCAGTACACGGAGCTGTTCGATAGCAGCAGGACGATACACGTCACAGGCTACGAGCAACGGTTTGCGATTCTTTTTAGTTTTGAGCATCCGGGCCAGCTTTCCGGAAAAGGTAGTCTTACCTGAACCTTGCAGACCAGACATCAGGATAACAGCCGGATGGCCATCTGTGTTAATTTCAACAGTTTCTCCACCCATTAACTGAGTAAGTTCGTCGTGAACGATTTTCACCATCAACTGGCTTGGTTTCACGGCAGTAAGTACGTTTTGTCCCAGTGCTTTCTCTTTTACTGCATCGGTAAAAGTTTTTGCTACTTTGTAGTTAACATCGGCATCCAACAGGGCTTTACGCACATCTTTCAGTGTTTCTGCTACATTGATCTCGGTGATTTGACCCTCACCTTTCAAAATCTTAAACGACCTCTCTAGTCTCTCGCTTAAATTATCGAACATATCTTATACTAATTACTGATTACTAAACTTATAGACCGGTTTACCACAGAGGATACAAAATTTTTAGTGAGTAGTGAATAGCGATAAGTAATTTAGTATCATGCAGCATGATAGTGCAGCCAGTTAATCACTAATCACTTATCACTACTCACTAAAAAACTGTACCCTCTGTATCCTCTGTGGTAAACCGGGATGCAAATGTACAAAAATCTCTTGTATTTATATCTTTTTATTCTGCCATTTTGCTTTTTTGAAGTAAATATAGCTTGTGGTAAGTAACAATGTATAGTACACAATCTCAATGGTAAAGCACCATTCGATGGGAGCTTTCAACCACATTCCGATGAAGATTATATACGAACCATAAATGACGATGGTTATTACTTCAAGTAACAAGGCGGCTTGTGTGTTACCGGTACCGGATATTCCGTTAAATACGATATTGGCTACGGAGGCTATGAGCATGGCAATGCAGATGACATAGACAGATGGAACAGACTCGGCTATCAGGGCAGCTTCATTTGTATAGATGGAGAGCATAGCTTGCGGAAATGTTGCGGTGATGACGACCAATGCCAGCATAACGAAGAATGAAAAACGGGCTATCTTATTGATGAGTGTCATTACGTATTGTATTCCTCCTGCGCCAATGGCGTTACTGACCAAGCTATTAGTAGTGGTGGCCAGTGCGTTTACCGGAATGAGCATTACGATGTATATGCTTCGCACAATATTGGCAATGGCAAGTTCACGTTGTCCCAACCTTTCTACAGCTACGAAGAATATGAACCAGGTAGCCATTGACAAGAAGTACTGCAACATAGTGAAGCAGGAGATACTAAGTATACGCATCAGTAACTGAGGATCGAAAGAACGTAATTTATTCAGGCCATACTTTTTCAGGTCGACGGTGATATACGTATAAATGAGGAAGAACAGAATGGAACTGGCTTCTGCTATTACAGAAGCAATGGCAGCTCCTTTGATACCCATTTCCGGGAAGCCGAAATGCCCGAATATCATTGCATAGTCCAGCACTACGTTTGTCAGTGCCATGACGACGGCATTGATGGTAAGTACCTTTGTACGCGTAATGCCGATATAAAGTGCCCGGAACATTACGTTGATAAACGAAAAGAAGAATCCGTAGATACGCCAGTCCAGAAATTCCATTGTGGCATCGTATATGGATTCGGAGGAAACCAACATCCGCATAATATTGCCTCCGAAAGCCTTTGTAAAGCTGAATAATAGTAATGCCATCAGCAGCATGAACATAACACCTTGTATCATTACCGGTCCTACGTCAGAGTAACGACCTTCGCCATTACGGCGGGCAATAACAATTTGCGAGCCGGTACTGAAGCCGAAAGCAATAGTAAAGATGCAGATATAGAAAAGTCCACCCATAGCCGAAGCTCCGAGTGCTACTTCACCTACACGTCCGAGAAAGGCGGTATCAGTGACGTTAATAACATTTTGTGCCAGTAAACTAAGAAGTATCGGGTAACTGACACTCCAAATTTGCTTGTTAGTGTACATAAATGAGCGTTTAGGTTTGCAATTTGCAAAGATAACGCTTTTATCCGGATATACTGTCGGGGGGAAGAGTTAAATCAATTGTGTGTTTGCCGTGTTTATCGGTAGTGACGGTATAACTACCTCCGAAATGTTTCAATAACAGCTTATTTATTTCATGGCGGATGCTTGCTTGTTGTGAATGGTATTTCGGATCAGCCAGTGGGCTATTGATAATTTGGAAATGAATGATTCCTGAAGTATCGCTCTGGTTTACTGTAAAGGTAATTTTTCTTCTTTCTTTGCTTTTGTCCGGATAGATCAATGTGCTGAGCAAGGCTTGTGTTATCCGTCCGGTATCTGTTGTGATGTCCTGTGTGCTGATATTAGCCTTGAACAGAATTTCTATGACTCCCTCGTTTCTCATCTGTGCCATATAGATGGCATCATTACAAAGTGCAATTGCATCGTAAGTCTGTATTTGAAACTTCATCATATTGGCTTCGAGGCGGGATAGATCGAGTACATCATTTACCAGTTGTATCAGTTCTTCAGAATTCTTCTGGATGATGGCCGAATACTCTTGTCTCGTATTTTCGTCCATATTGGGTTCCGAAGCTATAAGTTGTGAAAAACCAACAACTCCGTTGAGAGGGATACGGATATTGTAGCTCATATTAGAGAGAAAATGATTTTTAGTCTCGTTAGCTTTCTCAATCATCAGGGTGGCTTTACGGGTTTCGCTTTCTGCTATCTTCAAAGCTTTTCGCACCTGGTAGGCACGTATCGTGAAGAAGATTAATATGATCAGGGCAATAGCGATAATGCAGAATACCAGAAGTTGGATTTTACTCTTCAACTGTTCTTCTTCAAGCTCCATTTTATCTATATGGTAGTTGCTTTGTATCAGATTCATTTGCTTATCGGACAGTTCGGTAATCAGTGAATCTTTCATCTGTATAACTTTTTCGTAGATTGGTATTGCTTCCTGACTACGTCCGGCTTCGGTTAGAATATCAGCTTTGGCGGACAGTTGATTGACGTAATCGCTGCTGAAAGCGTCTTTTAATAGTACAACAGTAGAATCCAATTGGTTGATAGCACGGTTGTATTCTTTGCAAAGACGGTAATAAGAGGAATATGCATCGTGATAAAGTACCCGATACATAAAATAAGTATTGGGAGTGAGGTATTCGGTGCTTTTTTCAAGATGTTGGAGGGCCAGCAGAGGTTGTTTCATCTCTACATAATAATATGTATAGTAGATATCATTGAAAATCATCGGATCCTGAAAAGCCTCTTTCATCGTTGGATTTTCTGCGATATAATCAGAAAGAATTTTCTTTTGTTCATCCAGATACTTTTTCTGATCCTGGAGATCTTTGTTGGCTTTGCTGAGTGAGATAAGTTGGCAAAGTACGGAGTTTCTTACAATCACATTATTCATTTGAGGAAGAAGTTTATGAGCTTCTTCCAAAGCTTGTTTACCTTCTTTCCATCGGCCTGTACCCATATAGGCATTGGCGAGACATTGCTTGGCGCCTATCAGACCACGTATGTTCTTGGCCTCTTGTGCTTTCTTATACATTTCAAGCGACTTGTTGATAGCAAGCTCGATTTGCTCTCTGTAGGAGTATAGATCTATCTGGCATCTTTGTGAATCGAAGTAATAATCCCACAAACCAGCTTGCCGGGCGTAAGGCTCCATGTCCGATATCTTTTTGACTACGCTATCCAGCTCATTCTGATTATAGTAATAAATAACCTGAAAGTAGAGTGCGATTCCGGCATACTTGGGATTGTTTTGAGTGATAGCCTCCTTTAACAACATATTTGAGTAATAGATGCATTTGGGGCTTGTCTGTTCCATCCGTGTTATGCTTTGTATAGTGTGCAGGCGTAGAGAATCATGCGGCATGTCGGGCAACAGTCTTTCCAGACTATCAGCATTGGTTGTTGACGGAACTGCCAGACTTATCAGGATATGGCAGCATAAAGCGAATATGAAGATCAGTTGTTTCATTGTAGCTTTTTGTTTTTGGTTGCTGCATCTGGTTTTATAGGATGGGTGAACATGAAACGGGCACCTGCTGTATATTCCGGATCAATCCATATTTTTCCTCCGATCTGTTCAACAATAAGCTGGCAGATAGAAAGTCCCAAACCTGTACCCTGGGCGCCTTCATTCAGCTTTTCGAAGCGGTTGAATATCCGGTTTTGATTTTCCAGAGGAATACCGCAACCGGTATCAGTGACCGAAAAGATGGCGGTATCATCTGATTCTTTTTGTATCTCAAGAGTAATGGAACCTTCCGTAGTGAACTTTGTAGCATTAATTAGTAGGTTGATAAGTAGCTGTTGCAGGCGTGAATCATCGGTTAACAATGGCAATGATTCCAGTGTGGTGACAAAGTGAACATCGGCTTGCGTTTGCTTTACTTTCTTTACGGTGTCGATAACATTACGGCATATGACTACTGCATCACACTTTTTAAAATTAAATACCAATTTAGTCATATCCAGATTGGACAGGTCTATTACATCGTTGATCAGGTTTAATAGTAATTCGGAGTTTTGCTGTATGATATCATTGCATTGCCGCCGTGTTTCATTGTCAATAGAATCATCTGTGAGAATGGCGGAGAACCCCGATAGAGCATTCAATGGAGTGCGAATCTCATGACTCATATTTGAAAGGAACAGACTTTTGGTTTTGATGGAATTTCTTGCATGTCTCTGTGCTTTTTCCTGTTCTTCTTTTGAATGGCGCAAGCGTTTGTTTTCTGTTCGTATGTGGAAAATGAGTACTGTGATAAGAATTGATAGAGAAAGTACTACCAGAATACCCCATAGGATAGTCTGGTTACGTTCCTGTTGGTTCTGAATTTCCATTTGATCTATTTGATAAATGGTTCGCAGTTCGTTAATCTGACGCACATAGCTGAGATTATCCAAAGAATCCTGCAATATATTGGTCGTTTGGTAAATGAGGCATGCTTTGTCAGTTTGTCCTAATTTGGACAGAAGTTGGGCTTGCTGAAGATTTAACTGTATGTGCTGGTTAGGAGAGTAGGCTGGATTTATCTCTTTGGTGAGATTGCTATATTTCTCTAGAGCCAGATCATATTGACTACTTTGCTTATAATAGCTGGCATACAGGTAATTCAAAACAAAACGCATATATAGATTGTTATGTTCAGAGTTTGCTTTTGTAGCCTGTGTGATATATATGAGTGCTTTGTCTGGTTGATTGATTGCGACATAATAGTAGGCCCGGCATATCGAAACGTAAAAAAGAGTGGAAGTAGTTGGGTATTTGTCGAAAAGAGCTTCGAACTGTTTTAAATATGTAAGTGCCTTATCTGTATCTCTTATCTTTAACAGTGTGAGAATCAGATTTGGGAAAATATGTATTTTCAGATGATCTGCATCTTCCGAAGTGTTTAGAATATTTGATGCTTCTGTGTAAGAATCGATGGCTTGTTGTCTCATATTTGCACCCAGATAGGCGTCTCCGATAGCACGAAGGGAAAGGGCAATGCCTTTATCATAGTTCATTTCCTTGGCTTTCTCATACATGGTGTGTGCTTTATCTACAGCTATTGTAATATCACCACGAATAGCATATGCACTGGATACCAATTGTCTCAGATGAAAAAGGCTACTATATTGTTTGTTTTTTTCTAGTTGTGGATCAAGCTCTTTCTCCCATAAAATAATACTGTCGGCAGTTATATTTTTTGCATAAGGTAAGTTGTTGTCTATGAGAATTTGTAAGTCGGCAAGGTGTTCCGAAGTGTTATTCACAGAATAGACTGGGACAGAATATAGAAAACCGGCCAGCATTCCTAATATGTAATAGATATAAATTCTCACTGTTTGATGTCCTGTTCGCGATGTTTGGTGCAAAAATAAGTAAAAAGAGTGAAGATATCACGATATCTTCACTCTTTTTACTTATTTATTTTCTGTCTATCAGGTTCTGTACTCCAGGACCTTCATGATTGGGATAACCGAAGGTGACTACGCCAGTGTTTATCTGTGTCTACTTTTAGGCTGTAATAGTCATTTTGGGTCCGGTATTTGAATACTAAGAGATTATATGTTTAGCTATTCATACTCATCAGGAACTCGTCGTTGTCTTTTGTCTTTTCAAGACGATCTCTTACGAAATCCATAGCTTCTATCGGATTCATATCTGCCAAGTATTTGCGTAGGATCCACATGCGGTCAAGTGTTGTCTTGTCAAGTAACAAGTCGTCACGACGTGTACTTGAAGCCACAATATTGACAGCTGGGAAGATACGCTTGTTGGATAGATTGCGATCAAGCTGCAGCTCCATATTACCTGTACCTTTGAATTCTTCGAAGATAACCTCATCCATTTTGGAACCGGTATCGATTAATGCTGTTGCGATGATGGTTAGCGAACCGCCATTCTCAATATTACGTGCAGCACCAAAGAAGCGTTTGGGTTTGTGCAATGCATTGGCATCCACACCACCGGACAATACTTTACCTGATGCCGGAGAAACGGTATTGTAAGCACGTGCCAGGCGTGTGATAGAGTCCAGGAAGATAACTACGTCATGTCCACATTCTACCAGTCTCTTTGCTTTTTCAAGTACGATACCTGCAATCTTCACGTGGCGTTCTGCCGGTTCATCAAAAGTAGAGGCGATAACTTCGGCGTTTACACTACGTGCCATATCGGTTACTTCTTCCGGGCGTTCGTCGATCAATAGCATTATCATATATACTTCCGGATGATTGGCTGCGATGGCGTTAGCAATATCTTTCATCAACAGGGTCTTACCTGTTTTAGGCTGAGCCACGATCAAAGCACGTTGCCCCTTACCAATTGGTGAAAATAGATCTACTACGCGTGCGGACATCGAATCGGAGTATCCGCCTTTACAGAGTCTGAACTTCTCATCCGGGAAGAGGGGAGTCAGGTGGTCAAAAGGTACACGGTCACGTACGAATGCGGCATCACGACCATCTATTTTAGATACTTTTACCAGCGGAAAGTATTTTTCTCCTTCTTTAGGAGGACGAATGATACCCTCTACTACATCACCGGTTTTTAGACCGAATAATTTGATTTGTGATTGAGATACGTAGATATCGTCCGGAGATGAAAGGTAGTTATAATCAGAAGAACGAAGAAAACCATAGCCATCCTGCATGATTTCCAGAACTCCTGTACCGGTGAGGATATCATCAAACTCATAAGGTTTTTCGCGCTCAATCACTTTACGTTCCGGAGCCGGAGCATTCTCTCCCATATTCTGCTGTTGGGCAGGTCTCTGCATAGGCAGGCGGGGGGGATTATTTCTTGGTGCGTTATTGTTGTTAGGATTATTGTTGTTATCGCGGGGACGGATAACGCGGGGACGCTGTTGGTTCTGTGCCTGTTCAGGAACAGGAGTAACCACAGGCTCTGTTTTGGTTGATTCGAATTTACCGAAAAGTTCTGTTGGTAATTCTACTTTCTCAGAAGGGAGATCTTCTATTGGGATAAAATCGTCATCAGCACCTTCGGATAAGATATTGCTTTCTTCATCGATAACTGCTGGTGCTTTGGGTTTAATAATGGGCTTTGAAATAGGTTTTGTCTCTATTTTCTTTACCTCAACCTTTTTTGCCTCTGTCTTTTTTACTTCAACCGGTTTTTCAGTTTCGGCTGCTGCAACTGGAGCTACTTGCTCTTCTTTAGGCTTGTTTTCTGTAGCATTTTTACGAGGACGGCCTACTTTCTTTTTGGGAGTTACTGCTGTTTTTTCTGTTGCAGGAGTAGTAACTTCAGTTTTTATAACTTCTGCTTTTACAGGCTCAGCTTCTTTAGGTTGTACTTTGGCTGCCGGAGTCGGAGTGGGAGCAGTTGTTTCAGTTTTGGTTATCTCACCATTTTTGGTAGCGGAGAATACTTTGTTTTCTTTCTTCATTGCTACCCGTGAACGTTTTTTCTTGTCTTCATTACGCTCCTCTTTCAATTTATCTGCGGCAACTTTCTTAGTAGCGCCTGCGATAGCTTGTTCGTCAAGGATTTTGTAAACAAGTTCTTCTTTCTTTAGTGAGTCTGTCTTTTTTATACCCAGTTCGCGGGCAATAGTTTGTAGTTCCGACAAATCTTTGTCGTTTAATTGGATAATGTTATACATACAGTATAGTAAGTTATTAATATTTTTTGTTCAGCTGGAATACGGACGTCACAACACAACTTCACCAGTCATTGGTTATGCGAACATATGCTTTAATTATTATGAATCAGGGATGTTTCTGTTGAATTGGATATCTACCTGTTTCTCTCCTATGAGAGAAGGCAAAGTATTTCAACGGCGCAAAGATAATAAATAATTTTGGTTTCATAAATAAATCATCATTTTTTTCATTTATAAAGTGTATCTTTGTTACTCAAATTATAACATTATGATAATTACTGAAGCTCATCTTATTTATTTTTCACCTACCCATACTTCTAAACAAGTAGGAGAGGCAATTGTTCATGGAACGGGGGCAACAAATGTGTTGACGACGGATTTGACTTTAAAATCGGTTGATGAAATGGAACTTCCTACTTCGGCATTGGCTATTGTTGTTGTCCCGGTATATGGTGGACATGTAGCTCCTTTGGCTATGGAGCGCCTGGAGAATATCCGTGGTACGGATACTCCGGTAGCTTTGGTAGTAGTTTATGGGAATCGTGCCTACGAAAATGCGCTGACGGAGTTGGATGCTTTTGTTTTACTGAATGGCTTTAAAGTAATAGCTGGAGCTACTTTTATTGGAGAGCATTCTTATAGCAGTACTAAATGTCCCATTGCAGCAGGCCGTCCTGATACTCATGATTTAGAGCTTGCCAGAGATTTTGGTAAGAAGTTGAGGGCAAAAGTTGAGGCAGCCTCTTGCCTGGAGACTCTGTATCCGGTTAATCTTCGTTCTATTCCTCGTCCGCAACAACCTTTTTTCCCTTTATTCCGTTTTTTACGTAAAGTAATAAAACTACGTAAGAGTGGGGTACCCTTGCCACGTACTCCGTGGCTGGATGATGAAAGTCTTTGTACGCATTGTGGTACATGCGTACGTCATTGTCCTGTTGGCGCTATTGTAAAAGGAGATGAAGTGCATACGGATGCTGAAAAATGTATTAAGTGCTGTGCCTGTGTCAAATCATGTACACAACAGGCGAGGGTTTATGATACTCCGTTTGCTGTGTTGCTTTCCCAATGTTTTACCCGTCAGAAAGAGCCAAGAACAATCTTGTAATAAGGGTTGCAAAAAGGCTCGAATAATAGATATTGCAAGAGTGTACACTTCTGTCATACAAGAGTGTACACCTTTGTGGTGCAAGGTTGTACATTCTTGTTATACAAAAGTGTACATTCTTTTAAGTGTTGATTATTAGCGGGTTATCTGTTGCTTTCTCACTCATCTTGAATACTGTTACTTTCTTGGTTTTTTCGTCTATCCGGAAGCGATTGTCAGTTCGTTCTCCTACGATCCAGATTATTTTGTCTCCACAACATAATACCCATTGGTTTTCTTTCTGGATAATTGAAAACTTCCTGTCTGTCAGATAATCACTGACTTTCTTTTTGCCTTTCATACCGAAGGGAATAAATATATCTCCCGTTTGCCATTTTCTTAAGTTAAGTTCTCCGATTAGTTTGTCGGTGTCGAAACAGGCAATATGTTTCTCATGGGGAATAATAAAATCTCTTGTGTATTTTTTCTCTTCTTTAATCAGGCAGAAAGGAGGGATTTCTTGCTTTTCTTTCTTGTCGATTAATAATAACTCTCTGTCTTTGACTACTCTCCAGCCGTCTTTACTGATAAACTGTTTTCCGGTTTGCCCTTCCAGCATAGCCAGAATATTTTTTGTTTGTGCTGCATTGAATCCAAGTGGATAGAGTATCTCGAATAATAAAGCTCCTGGTGAAGGCTCTTTTAAAAGGGGGACGATACGGATATTTCCTTTCTCTATAACCCGTTGCTTTCCTTCTTCTATACCTTTATTATATATCCGATTTACATCATTCAGATAATTGCTTGTATCAATAATATGCTCTTTGACTAAAGGATTGATTTCCTGCATCAGTGGCAGTAGGTTTAGACGTATCTTATTGCGTGTATACTCGTCCTGTAGGTTTGTACTGTCCGTCACGTATTCTTGTCCGGCATTTTGCAGGTAGTCTGTAATTTCTTTGCGACTGATGCATAGGAGCGGACGTACAATATCTCCGTTTTTAGGGCGTATTCCTAATAATCCGTTGATACCCGTTCCTCGTATGAGGTTGAGTAATACAGTTTCTACACTATCGTCCTGATGGTGGGCTACAGCGATTACATCCGCTTTGGTTTTCTCTTTTATTTCCGCAAACCATTGATAACGTAGTTCGCGCGCTGCCATTTCTATCGATATTTTCTTTTCAATAGCATATTGTTCTGTTGCAAAATCAATGGTATATAATGGAATTCTCATTGTTTTGCATAACTTTCGGACAAACATTTCGTCCCTGTCTGATTCTGCTCCCCGCAAATGAAAATTACAGTGGGCGGCTTCACAGTCATATCCTAATGTGTGAAGTATACGTAATAGTGCTACCGAATCAGCGCCACCGCTCAATGCTACTATTATCCGGGCATTTAAGGGGAACAACCTCTCATTATCAATATATTGCGCAATCTTTTTTTCTATCATATCGCAAAGATAAACAATGTAGTTAAATTAAGAATTAATAATTAAACATTCTTTTCTATCGCCTGGTGTACTTCCCTGTACGGGAGACGCTATTTAAAAACATTCTAAATAATTTGTCTCCTCGGAACTAATCTGTTATCTTTGCCGAAAATTAAGAGAACAAAGTATGCGTTTGTCCGAATTAAGAACAGGAGAGAAGGGTGTTATCGTTAAAGTACTCGGCCATGGAGGTTTTCGTAAACGTATTGTCGAGATGGGTTTTATTAAAGGTAAGACCGTAGAAGTGCTACTCAATGCCCCTTTGAAAGATCCCATTAAATATAAAGTATTAGGTTATGAAATTTCGCTTCGTCGGCAAGAAGCTGAGATGATCGAAATTATAAGTGAACAAGAAGCGGCAGAACAGGCACAGCGACAAGAGAATTATCACCAGAGTATCAGTGAGAATATTCATCCGGGTGAAGAGGAATTGAAGCGTCTGGCCCTTGGTAAGCGAAGAACAATCAATGTTGCGTTGGTTGGTAATCCGAACTGTGGAAAAACCTCTTTGTTTAATCTTGCATCCGGTGCCCATGAGCATGTTGGCAACTATAGTGGGGTGACTGTCGATGCAAAAGAAGGTTATTTCAACTTTGAAGGTTATCATTTTAAAATAGTCGACCTTCCCGGTACTTATTCACTTTCGGCATATACACCGGAGGAAATATATGTACGTCGTCATATTATTGACGAAACTCCCGATGTAATTATTAACGTTGTAGATTCTTCCAACCTGGAACGTAATCTTTATCTTACGACTCAGCTTATCGATATGAATGTCCGTATGGTAATTGCTCTTAATATGTATGACGAGCTTGAAGCCAGTGGCAATACCCTCGATTATCGTCTGTTGAGTAAACTATTCGGCGTACCTATGGTTCCCACTGTTTGTAAGAGGAATTTAGGTATTGATCATCTGTTTCATGTGATTATTAATCTTTATGAAGGGGGGGATTTCTTTGATAAAAATGGTAATATTAATCCTGAGGTAGTTAAAGAATTGCAGGATTGGCATCGTACGCATGTCGATGAAACTCATCATGAGGAACATCTTGAAGATTATATTCATCCTCATAAATCGGGTGAACGTGTTTTCCGCCATATACATATCAATCATGGGCCCGATCTGGAAAAGGCCATTGATGCGGTAAAAGAGGAGATTTCAAAAAATGAAGCCATCCGGTCTAAATATTCTACCCGTTTTCTTGCAATCAAACTTTTAGAGAATGATCCGGATGTTGAACGGATTATCCGAACCTTGCCCAATGCAGAAGAGATTATCCGTATACGCGAAAAAGCGGCGAAACGTGTGATGACTGCATTGAATGAGGATAGTGAATCTGCTATAACCGATGCTAAGTATGGTTTTATCAGTGGTGCACTGAAAGAAACCTTCACAGATAACCACCAGGAAAAGGCACAGATGACGAAAGTGCTTGATTCTATTGTGACACATCGTATATGGGGGTATCCAATCTTTTTCCTTTTCATGTATATCATGTTTGAGGGTACGTTTGTACTTGGAGAGTATCCGATGATGGGGATTGAGTGGTTGGTAGAGGCATTAGGAAATCTTATAAATAATAACATGTCCGAAGGTCCGTTGAAAGACATGTTGGTCGATGGTATTGTAGGTGGAGTAGGAGGAGTTATTGTTTTCCTGCCTAATATTCTTATTCTCTATTTCTTTATCTCTCTGATGGAAGATTCCGGATATATGGCTCGTGCAGCTTTTATTATGGATAAGATAATGCATAAGATGGGACTTCATGGTAAATCGTTTATTCCTCTGATTATGGGATTCGGGTGTAATGTGCCTGCTATTATGGCCTCTCGTACCATTGAGAACCGGAAGAGCCGTCTTGTTACCATGCTTGTTAACCCATTGATGTCGTGTAGTGCTCGTCTCCCTATTTATCTACTGTTGGTGGGTGCATTCTTTCCGAACAATGCGGGGCTGGTATTGTTTTCTATCTATTGTATTGGCATATTGTTGGCAGTGTTATTGGCACGTCTGTTCAGTAAGTTTCTGGTTAAAGGAGATGATACCCCGTTTGTGATGGAATTACCGCCGTATCGTATGCCAACTATGAAATCTATTTTCCGGCATACCTGGGATAAAGGCGAACAATATCTTCGTAAAATGGGAGGAATTATTATGATTGCATCCGTTGTTATCTGGTTCCTGGGATATTATCCCAATCACGATGCCTATGAAACCGTAGCCGAACAACAGGAAAATTCTTATATCGGGCGGATTGGAAAAGCCATTGAACCTGTTATCGAACCTATGGGTTTTGATTGGAAATTAGGTATTGGACTGATTTCCGGAGTTGGTGCAAAGGAGTTGGTTGTTAGTACGCTTGGTGTACTTTATACAAATGATGCTAATGTGGATGATACCACTTTGGGCGAACGAATCCCTATTACGCCATTTGTAGCTTTCTGCTATATGTTGTTTGTACTGATATATTTCCCATGTATTGCTACATTTGCAGCTATTAAGCAAGAGTCTGGAAGTTGGAAATGGGCATTTTTCACAGCCGGATATACGACTGTGTTAGCATGGGTATTAACTTTTGCTGTTTATCAGATAGGAGGATTATTTTTATGACTTTGAACTGGCAGGAATGCGTTGTTGCTGTATTATTAGTTCTTTGTGTGATTCGCATTGTGTATGGAATTTATAATTTTTTTCGTCGCACGAAAAATAATGAGAATCCTTGTGCAAACTGTGCAAGTGGCTGTGAATTAAAGCGTCAGCTTGAAAAGAAACAACAGGAATGTAAAGAAACCAAAAGTCGTCCAAAGAAAAATTGCTGCGGATAGTTTGGAGATTTGAAAATTAGTATTACCTTTGCAACCGCAAACGAGGAAATAAGGTTCCTTGGATGAGTGGCTTAGTCAGCGGTCTGCAAAACCGTGTACGGCGGTTCGAATCCGCCAGGAACCTCAACTATTACTCTAAAGCCCTTGAAAGTCAAGTACTTTCAAGGGCTTGTTTTTTATGGAGACCGTTTCGGGGACCACTTGAAAATTTGAGAATATTCTCCAATATTTCTTTTGATTATTTTTAGGATTCAGTTTACAGTGGAAGCACAAATGATTTAAAGTGATTTGCCATTCAAGAATCTCGTAGTCCTTAAGTGTTCTTTCTATTATATGTGATTTATATGAAGAAATATAGATTGAGGGGATTGTGTACCCCCTCTTCTATGGAAGACCAGCTAAGAGACCATAACTAATGTAGTTTAATTTGGTGCTATAATTAAGTAACCTGCCAAATCTTCCGGTTCATCATTCTTGGGTGCTTCATTTATAATATCCCAAACTAATGTTTTACCTACAATTGATTGTATAAAGCTAGCAAGGTTATATATATCCTCTAATTCTAATTTGCAGTCTATATTCCCAATAAATAGTAATGTACACTCTTTGTTTGCTTCCAGTTTGATAGAGTTACTAATTAATTGGCGAATAACCTCAATAGACAAATCAGAGAAGTTTAGTGACAAGATTATACTTTCACTATCTCTAATAACCTTAAACTTAAAAGACTTTACTCTCATTGTAGCTTTCTTTCTAATGGATTATGTTATCAGCTATGTTATCAAAACGTGCAAATTGACTGGAAAATTTTAATAGAGTATTTCCCGTCTTTCCATTACGATTTTTAGCAACTATGATTTCAGCCATACCGTGCAAATCATTTCCTTTTTCATCTTGGTATATTTTGTAATATTCGGGACGATGGATAAAGCAAATCATATCTGCATCTTGCTCAATAGTTCTGGATTCTCGTAGATCACTTAATTGAGGACGTTTTCCCTCAATGCCTTCACGTGATTCTTTACCACGATTTAACTGTGAGAAAGCTATAATAGGAATATTCAATTCCATAGCCAATGCTTTGAGTGAACGAGTAATTACGCTAACCTCTTCTTCACGATTGCTATAACTCATGCCACTTGCATTCATCAGTTGGAGATAGTCAATGATAATTAGCTTAACTTTATGTTCTCGTACAAGGCGAGATGCCTTAGTGCGAAGTTCTTGTATAGATAACGCTGGTGTATCATCCAGAAAGATAGGTGCATCTTCTATAATTTTTTCTGCATCATCCAATAAGGCTTGTTCTTTCTCACTATACAATTCTGCATGATTTATTTCCACGTTGCTTACATTTGATAAAAAACGATTCATGAATTGAACAGTGGACATTTCGAGGCTAAAGTAAGCAATAGGGGTTCTATTAAGGATGGCGATATTTCTCACCAAGGATATTGCCAATGCTGTTTTTCCCATTGCTGGGCGTCCACCAATCACAATTAATTCTCCTTTTTTCCATCCGAATGTAATTTTATCCAATTCAGTGAAACCGGATTGTATGGCTCTCTCACCTACATACTCATATTTGAATATACCCAATTTTTTCATATTCTTTTTCTTATTTAGTCTTAGTGTGAGCAAAGTAACTAAGACATATACGTCATTTTACGACGTAACTCTCGAAAAAAAGAAACCGCTACAACTTGACATTATAGCGGTTCTTGTTCGTAGTTAGTATGTAATACTTTGATTTATATTTCATTACATGAGAACAAATGTTTTTTATTCCACATCATTATTCAAGAAAATATCCAATTTAGCTTCGGAAGTCTCTGCTTTTTTAAATAATTTCTCAATAGGAGTAATTTTCTTGCTATACCATTTCCTCATTTTGGAACTAACAGTTGCATACTGTTGGAGTATAGCCAACGTCTCGCTCAAGTTTTTACCCTCCAAGCTTAAAGTAAGGTATTTAGTTGTTGCAAGATATGCATTGTAAGCATTCTTGTGTATTTTGGGCACATTATCTTTATACCCTTGTTGACCTCTATAATAAGTGTAAGAACATTCCACGCATTGTAAGTCATCTGAAATCTGTTCTACTATTTTTTTCATCATAGATAAAGTATCATACTTCTGCATGAAGTCTCGACTGATTTTATCAATGTATTCACTTATCAATTTTATCGATTTATAATATTTCCCATCGTTTTCTTTAATCCCTCTTTCCGTATATTCATTGCGTAGACGAATAACATCATCTAATTCTTTTTTATGCATTTTAACCGCAGTCTCTAAAGCCGAGGATTTTCCACTACTCTCATATAATCCTTTTCTACAATATACTACGTCAGGACGAACAAACTCCATTTCTTTTATATTCATGGAAACTTTTGTAGGGAGAATTTCTTGCAGCTTGTTATATAAGGAATCATACTGAAGTTCTAATAGCTTTTCTTTTCTTAATTGCTCCACATCATTTCCATTTTGATCTACTATCTTCTTAGAATATACTTCGTTATCTTTATATAAAGATACCTCATAATATTCATTTCCTGCTTCTCTCAGAACTTTTATAGATTTGGTTAAAGCACCATTATCATAACATTCTATCACATCTGTGCTTAGGTTCTCTTTTTGTGTGATAGTTTTGCCATCTTCCGCATAAAACGAAATGATATTATCATCTAGTTTCTCAATTAATATGCCCGTTTCGCTATATCTGGTATACTGAATTGGAGTTTTTATATTTCCATAGTTTCCCGGTGTCACTTGAAGTATTCCTTTGTATTCTATTTGTCCGTTTTGAAACCAGTTTGTGTTATATTGTTTGTCATCTACTAATTTTGCATGGCTTTTCTTTTGCCCTCTATTTTTGGCATCCGTGTAGTAGGATGTTTTCTCTATCATTTCATCTTCCTTATATATACATTCTTCCAAGAGATAGTGCCCACTACTTCCCAAATTATAATTCTTTTCCACTCCGCTCTTTTTCCCATTTAGATAGTTTGTGGATTTAGAAATATATTTTTCGGGTGTTCCGAAATATTCGATACATGATGGTTATGTGATTATTGTTCTAAAAAAAGTAATGAAGACAAAATTAGCTACTACAAGGCATTGGAAAAGTCGCATACGGACACTTAACAGAAGATTTCCAAACGTTAGTTGTTGAAGCTGAAATAACCTCTTTGCAGAAATATTTGTCTATCATGCTTGAAATAACAGCTGATTCTTATGATGAATTAACAAAAAACGCTATCTTTGAAAATGCTTTTAAGATGATGCTATGCCTATGATTGTTTCACATGAAATAATATATTGGAGTATTATATTAATTTCGATATTCCAAATGAGTTCGGTACTCGGACAAACAAGTGTGGTACCTCATTTTCCTCATTTTCAAATGAATCGATATGATAATCTCTATCAAGCACCTCAACCGACAATTCCAAATTCTCCATCGTCTTTTCAAAATATTTTTATCCAAAAGCAAAATGAACTCTTTGTGCGTGAAGTTGAAGAAAATGAGCGTAAAAGGGCTGTAGCTAATCGCCAGCATATTGTTCGGGAATATCTAAAATCTGACTCAATTCCTTTACCGGACTTTTCAGCCACTTCTGGTACGGAATGCTTTCATAGTGCGCGCAAAGAAATTCTTGGAATGCTTGAAGGTAAAAATGCAATGAGTTTGAAACGTGCTGTATTTGTTACAGAAAATGCTTTTTTTCAGAATAAAATGAAATATGAAGAGTTTGATGCGGCTATTCAGAATCTAAAACATATTTGCCAGTTGAAGATGCAAGAGCAGAAACTTGACGAGAACGATGAATTGGCAAAGTTGATGATGGTTTTTCGTGTTTTGTCAGAGGTCATAGAAGTTAAAGAACCCAGCAGTGAGAAAATGATTGTTCACTATCCGATAAAATATGATTTTGACGATTATAGGGCTGAAGTCAATACGAGTAATTATATGGTATCTAAACTCTTAAACCAAAATACCGGACAGTGTCATTCGATGCCTTTATTATTTCTTATTCTTGCGGAAGAGATGAATACGGAAGCTTTCTGGTGTTTCTCTCCGAGTCATTCTTTTATAAAATTCAAAGACAAGCAAAACCGTTGGTATAACATAGAACTCACTCAAAGTGCTGTTGTCACAGATGATTTCTATATGAATAGTGGCTTTATAAAATCTAAAGCTATTCAAACGGGCATTTACCTAAATCCTCAAACTACAAAACAAACGATTGCCCACATGCTTAATGATTTGTCATATTATTATATATCACGTTACGGGTATGATCGTTTTGTGGAAGAAAATAGTAATTTGGTATTTTATTATGCTCCTTCCGATTTGACTACCTACCAAATGCATGCAAATGTTTGTACGGCACAGGCCATGTATGTCATTGATGTTTGCGGCAGACCTTCCAAAGAGCAGTTACCGGAATATCCACAGGCCTATAAACTATTTAAGCGAATGCTTCAATCTTATGAGAAAATAGACAGTCTTGGTTATGAAGAAATGCCCACTGAAATGTATTACAATTGGCTAAAGCAAGTAGATAAGGCTAAGACATTGCCGGAAAATCAACCTTCACCGATCATCCAATTCAAAAAATAAATGTATATGAGACGAATTACCGCTTTCTTGTTATTTCTGCTTATCTTACTGACGGGATATGCTCAGAATCCTTTTGCTGCTTACGGCTATGAACCTACGATGGCTACATTGAGTAATGGTCGTTTTGATGAATTTCATGATAAGAATCGAATTGTAGAGATTGGTTCTATCAAGTTTGATACAGAAACGAATAAAATAGTAGGGCTGGTTGGAGCGGACACTTTGGATTCTGTTATGGATGTTCAAACGGTCAGCCGCTTTATTTCCATTGATCCTCATGCTGAAAGGTATTATTCAATAAGTCCGTATGCATATTGCAATAATAATCCGGTGAATTATGTTGATCCTGATGGAAGAGATTGGTATCGGCACAATGAAAATGGAAGTTATTACTGGCAAGAAGGACATGACGAATTGGAAGGTTATACGAATGTTGGCTCTTCTGTTTCCATTCAATTAGGTGATGATTCGTATTTTAATGCTTACCAAAATGCAGGTGTAATGGCAAATCAAGCAGTAAATGCTTTTGGTTTGATATCTTCCAGCGCAAAGCTACAGAATCAGTTTTTAGGAAAAAATAGTCCTTTATCGGAAAACTCTAAGTCTGAATTGTTTAATGGATTGGTTAATCAAGAGACGAATGAAATAGGACTAAAAGTTGGACAGGCTTTGTGGGGATTAACAGCTTCTGAATTTGTTGGTGGAGTTGGAGGACGTTTTTTAAGTAAATTGTTTAACAAATTTGCTGCTGACGCTATTCAGACAACTGCTCATGGGGCTGAAAGAATAGCAGGGGCTGCTGCAACAAGGGGGGGAGTTCTTACTGCAAATGGGATCCGAGCTACAAAAACGATGGGTAAGGCATTTTCGCAATCAGATGGAGCAACTGTATATCTACATGAAATTAGTTCAGGACGATTTAATGCGGTTGTTTTGAATGCTGATGGTAAGGTTATAACAACGATGAGTAATTGGTCACAAAAATCAATAAATAGAATAGCTAAGAATTATGGATGGAACTTATGATAAAGATGGAATGGAGGTAATCTGTTGTTTTTGTGGGAAGTCATTACCTTATCATAAAGCAATGGTAATAAATGTGCAGAGCAACGTAAATAGTGAAGAAGTTCAACAATTGTTTTGCCATAGAAATCATTTTAAAGAGAGATTAGATAAATCAATTTCACTATATATAGATATTGATGAAAATTAGATAAAATTTTCTCAGATGAATTATTCCTGTTTTTTGTAATTTTCTTGATATTATAAGGAATGGCTTCATTTAGTCGAAGCATACCATATTCTGTAGTTAAAAATGTTTTTAAATATGGAGTAGTGACAATGGAAAGAACAGTAGCGTAAGTCGTAAGGACTTTTGAGAATTTTAGAATAATCGCCAATAGAGAAGGAACTCGTGTTATATCTGTAATTAAATTAGGACATTAAATGTTATTTAACAAATATCAATCTAAGCTTTGGTGCAGGATGCTCAACTTTATAAGAGCTTTCCATAATGGGGAATTATCATATTGTGATCTTGTGTATAGTCTAGGGGGCTTGGGATGCTGGGGAATTTAAAAATGAAAGAATGATTGAGCATTTGACTATTGGATCCCTTTGGAGAATTGGAGTGTTATAAAAGGAAATAGTGTAACTGTTGAAGATGTTAATCAAAATCTATCTGATATGGAGTCTTTTTTAAAAAGAGTTCTTCTAGAAGATCAGAATAGGCAGATTGGGTAAGTTTATATTAGATGATAAAAATATGGATGAAATTTATGAAGAAATTAATAACATTTTGGCAAAATGGAATCCTATTGGAGTTTGTGAAGATATAGCATTGGATGAATATGGAGGGTATATTCCTGTGATAGTTCATTTTCTTCAAAATCGTCAAGAATTAATGGAATATTTAGAGAAAATACTGATAGATGATATGGGACTAAATTATGATTCATACAATGAAAAACACTTTGATAACTTACAAAAAGTTTGTGATAATTTGATGAAAATCTATCGGAATCGAAAGAAACAATAATGATTAATGAAAAGAGGAATTCTAATATTCTTTTTACTTATTGCAAACCACCTGTTTGCACAAGTAGGCAATTTCTATCGGATGAGTTATGATAGCATTGACTCGATGTTGGTTAATAGGAAAACCTTAAATCTAAAAGAAGCTATATTTGCAGTTGAAAATGCATATTTTGATGGAGAGCTAAATCGTGAAGATTTTGAGTATAGATTGCAGCAATTTGTTTCTTTTACCCAACTGCTTTCCGCAAATAACCTGATCAGCTATAATCATGCCGATTTTCATTCTGTAAATGTCCATGCTGCTATCTATCGAATGATGACGGATACAATTCCTGTAGCTGTTTCAGATACTACATTGCTATATCATTTGCCATTTCAATATAATTTCGATGACTATGCCGGAAGTAAAGAATGGAGCAATATGTTTGTTTCTATTTTAATGTCTACTCACGAGGGGAATTGTCATTCTTTACCTCTATTTTATAAATTGTTGACAGAAGAGTTGGGGGAAAGATCATGGTTGGCATTAGCCCCTAATCATGCTTATATAAAACTACATAATGAGGCTGATGGATGGTATAACGTGGAATTGACTTCCGGTCAGTTTCCTACTGATGTATGGATAAAAGCTTCTGGGTATATCCATACTGATGCTATCCGAAGTGGCGTTTATATGGATACGCTTTCCTTAAAGTCTACGGTTGCTATTTGTATGACAGACTTGGCAGAAGGTTATAAACACAAATTCTCATCGGATTATGATCCTGAATTTATACTGAAATGTTGTAATTGTACATTGGAGGCGTTTCCCAACTATATCAATGCGCTGTTACTCAAAGCTGAAACATTACTTGAAATTTTTACGAGAACTAAAGACGAGGAACTCTATCGGGATGTGGAGAAACTTTACACATATATTCACCAGCTAGGTTATCGTAAAATGCCGGATAAAATGTATTTGGAATGGTTACAGTCATTAAGAGGATGCTCTGGTGCATTTTATAAGTAGGGACCAATATAGAGACCACTTTGGTGATACACTATGAAACTTCATGTTATTTAACGGGATATGAAAACTAATTTATTAATCTGAGTTGAAGGAGTAATAGGTTTTATAGCATATCATTAGAAAACGGTATTTAGTGACCGCCAGGAACCTCAAGCAGTCCTTTCAGATGATTTCTGAGGGGGCTTTTCTTTTAAAGTGGGTAAAAATGTTCCCACTTTGTTCCCGCCTTTTTCAATTGTTCCTAATAGTACATTTATACTATCCGGTTTCTGCCGGAGGGGGATTCAGCAGACGAAAGCAGTATTTGATAACGCTTGTTCTCCCGGTTTCCCATGTACGCACGCATACGTATAATGGTTCAGATTCTTTAGGTCTCTTTGCGCACGTGTGCGTATGGATCGTCACCTTTGTACCATAGGACTGTGTGAAAGTGTGTGATTCTTTCTATAGACTGTCCAATTATGACCAATTTTTTTCGTGCGTATATGCGCATACGTACGTGGACACTTCATTTAATTCACTTTATTGTGCCTATACACCCATACACTAAATATTCAATTAGTATGTGATGGATCATTGCTTTTTCTTTTTCCTCGGTTTTCTATATTTTACCACAACATATCTAAGCACATCAGCCGCATTACAGAACCACTTTCCATTCTGCTTATTGCTTGGTTTATCACTCCGGATTTTACCTTCTTCTATTAACTTAAGAAGGCGGCCCAATCCACCAACCATGCTCGCAGCTTTTCGTTGTCCAAAAGTCTCTCTATCCATAACAATAAGAATATTCGCTAACTTAAATTCGGCTGATTCGTCATAAGAAATAAAGTGCTTCAAGGACTGATTTATCATGATCTATTGTAATTATTTATAATAAAGCTCTATAAAAATAGCAATCCATATTAATATATTCTGCAAATAATGGATAATTTAGCTCTATACTTTTTTGTTTATCCTGGCAAGGTATATAAGCTCTTTATCACCTTGCTTTATCAAACAAAAAGAGACTGACTTTTTGCCAACCTCTTGTAATTTGAACTGATAAGCATTGAACTCCTAAATAGCTTTTGTTTGGCATGAATTCACGATAAACATTTGTTGGATGTCATCAATACTAATCTGTGATTCTTCATAAAGTGGATTGAGTGGGAATATTGTAATATGTCTATCGTTAATACTTGAAATACGCCTTACTGTATATCCGTTACCAATCTTTATCACATAATCATTTCCTATCTTCACGTCTTGTATATTAACCTCATCACATCGCAAATAGTCACCATTAGCAAAGCTCCATTTTGAACCGTTATTCATGCTGTCGCCTATCATTCGGAAGGCAAAAGTAAATTCTGATACTTCATCAATTTCTTTTCTTGTTTCCATTTCGTTTTTGTAGTCTTAGTGATGGATATCCCACCAAATTAATAATATCAATAAAATAAATTTTCTCCGTCTTTTCTATACAGGTAGTACCCACTAACGAGGTTACCAAGTATTATAATTATCTCTATCATGGTTCAATCTCCACAATAAGAGCCACAGCCGTAACCCATCGAACGACTAATACGATTTTGATACTCAGCATAAGAGATGTCCGCTTTGCGTGCTGCGATCTCGTCTCTCATGCGTTGTGCTTTGGCTTCTGCTTCACGTTTGATACGTTGTGCTTCCTGTTCTGCAGTAAAAAGAATAGAGCGAATTGCAGCCTATTCCCGTGCTTCCTGTTCCTTTGCCTCCTGAGCTTCTTTCTCTGTATCTATAGCCTTGATACTCTCTGTTACTTGAACGTTGAATTTAGCCATTTTCCAGCTTTTGCGGAGTGCATCGGAGAATGTCGGGTACTTTGCACGTGCATTGTTATACAAGTTGTGTACTCTTTTCATTATTTGGGATAAGTTGTATCGTTTCATATCCGTAATGTTTTATGTTTTGTTTATGATGCAAATGTAATATATAGCGGTACATTAATCTAAATAGAAAGAAATATTTAACATTACTTTAACTGAGAAATGTACCGTAAAAACATTATATTTAATAATAATTCTTATATTTGTACCGTAAACTAAAACATTACGATATGGATTTAAGAATAAAGGAAGTTATAAAAGAAAAAGGCATGACCATAACAGAGCTTGCCGATAAGATGGGAATAAATAGAGTAAATCTGTCTAATATGGTTAATGGTAACCCAACGGTCGAAACATTAAACAAAATAGCGGATGCTTTGGAAGTTTCGGTTACTGAACTCTTTGAGCAATCCAAGACCGGAACCGCCTCTTTGTCCTGTCCTCACTGTGGAAAGAGTATCAATATCAAAGCTGAATGACCATGAATGAAGAAATGAAACAACTATTGAATGAAGTTGATACACTCAAAATACAATTATCAGCTTTGCGTCCGCTCCCTGAAGAAGCACTGAAAAAGATTCAGGATGCTTTGGATATTGAATATACTTACGAAAGCAACCGTATAGAGGGTAACACCCTTACTTTGCAAGAGACTGCCCTTGTTGTAAATGAAGGGGTAACCATATCAGGCAAATCCATGCGTGAGCACTTAGAAGCAATTAATCATGCGGAAGCAATAGACTACATTAAAGACATTGCGAAAAAGGATATAGAGATAAGCGAACATACCATTAAAGAAATACACGCCCTTATTCTTCATGGCATAGATCGTGAGAATGCCGGAAAGTATCGTACTGTCCCTGTTATGATTTCAGGTAGTACACATATGCCACCCCAACCTTATTTGATAGAGAAGCAAATGGAAGACTTTATTATCAAGTTTCAGCAGATGGAAAAAGAAAAGATTCATCCGGTTCTTATTGCTACCTATCTCCATGATGAACTTGTACGCATCCATCCGTTTATTGACGGTAACGGACGTACTTCCCGTCTATTGATGAATCTATATCTCTTACGTAATGGTTATACCCTTATCACATTAAAAGGCAGTAATGAAGCCAAAATAAGCTATTACAGGGCTTTAGAGAAATCGCATACAGAAAATAAACCGGAAGACTTTCGAAAACTTGTTGCTGAGGCTGAAAAAGAGTCTTTGTTACGGTACTTAACTATTATGGAATAGTTGAAATATGAAAAAAGTAAATAAAATTTCATGGAGAGCAAAGACTTTCTGTGAATGGTATGGATACGATGTAAACAAGGTTAGAAATTGTATGAAATTACCAGAATTTGAACTTCTTAAATGTGAAACTACTCAGGAAATTAAAGCTGCAGGAGTAACCAAAGATACTCCATATATGATAAACAACCCTTTACATTATGAAATCTCTAAAGAATAAGGCAAGAATGGATGCAATAATTGTATTTATATCAAAGGATATAGAAAGTATTGAATCAATTTTAAATTTTGGAATTAAAACTTACTATAAATGTAAGGATGAATATATATATTATAAAAAATATCCTCAAATAAGGATGGCAAAAGATGCATTAACTTTGGATTTACTTAAACTGAATTTAATATCTGAGGACTTACAAAAAGAGATAAGAAAAGGCAAAAAGCGTTGGTTCTCAGTGAATGGTGTCGATGTAAGTATTAGGGTTGAAAACGAACTAAAACACATGGAGCGTCTATGTAAAACACTTCCATGTTTTTAAAGATACGTAAAAAGTAACTGTGTGCTATTGATTTAGATGTTTTATGCCACATAACTTAAATTATTTAGGCTATGCCTTTTTTTATAGCAGTCCCAAAAGTTTCATTTTCCGGTATAGTTTTAGTTACCATTTAAGTTTCCTCAAGTAACTAAAGAGGTAACATAAAAAACATACCTCTTTTGAGGTATCGGTAAGCCTCATCACGCACGTGTGTAATGATTATTAAAAAATCTTCCGGAACAGGTGTATGTATACTCTTCAGTTTTTTTGTTGTGATTAGCTTTCAAATTAGTATCTTTAACAGCATAAGCCATAAGTTTTCAGCATCGGATCGCGTTGTGATTAGCTTTCAAATTAGTATCTTTAACAGCAAAAGAGCAGAAGTACCAGGAACAGGAACGGTTGTGATTAGCTTTCAAATTAGTATCTTTAACAGCGTAACGTAAAGTGTTCACTTCCGGTAAGTTGTTGTGATTAGCTTTCAAATTAGTATCTTTAACAGCTACTTGATCGTGTGAGTTGCTGGTGTTGTGTTGTGATTAGCTTTCAAATTAGTATCTTTAACAGCTGAGAATCCGGGAGTCGGTTGTTATCTTTTGTTGTGATTAGCTTTCAAATTAGTATCTTTAACAGCGACCTCCTTGCCTGGAATGTTGCCATGAAGTTGTGATTAGCTTTCAAATTAGTATCTTTAACAGCACTAACTTCGGTAAGTGCTGTTTTTAAGTAGTTTACGAGCCTTGTATATAGAATTTTTTGAGTGAAGATAGTTGCTTATCCTTTGTTATAAATAAAAAAAATGGTTCGAATTGTAGAGTTCCAAAGCTATAAAATAGGAAGATGAGGTCAACATCTAATTGCTTGCTTTTTTCATTTGTTTATGAAACGGTGGCCAAATACTAAAGATTAAAAGCTGAACACAAAAAAACATTGTGCTCAGCTTTCAGCCTGAATGTAAGAGATTATATGATATTGGTTTTATTTTTTAAGTTTCTTTCCGGGGACATCGTGTAATTTCGGACGAGTTGGGCGGATATTATAGGTATTCATCCAATTTTCAAGAATATCACGATGCTTTTGTAACTCATTATTGTAAGTATTTTCCATTGTCAGGTTTCTTGTTTCGCCTCTATCTTCTTGCATGTCAAATAGTTGTTCACGATGATTCCCTTTATCGTAAAGTACATATTTATAACGTTTGCTACGTACCATCCAACCTCTGGTTTTGCTGCCATCAAACTGTGTTTCGGTGATGATATAGTCTTGATGCGGGCTTTGCGGGTTTCCTTCTTCCACAATTTTACGAAATGATTTTCCGGTTGCACCCTTTGGCATTTCAGCACCTGCCCAATCACAGATAGAAGCAAAGAAATCTATACCATTGCTGATGAGCTGAGGCAGTACTTTACCTGCATGCTTCTTACCTGGTAATGTGATGATGAGAGGAATATTAACCACTTCTTCATATAAGGCAGATTTCTGATTCCAGTGGTGAGCACCTATACCATCTCCATGATCGCTGGAGAAGATAACGACTGTATTCTTCCAAAGGTTGTTCTTGTCGATAGCATCAATAATTTTTCCGATTTCCTTGTCTACCTTTTCTACCAGGCGGTAGTAGTTATACCGATACATGCGCCAGTCCTCGGGGGTATAGTTAGCTGTAGGATATACATTATAGTTATTTGCTCTTTCGTTTTCTATGATATCAGCATCATAAGGACTTTTTGCAAAATTGGCGGGTAGGCCCGGACAATCCCGAATGTCGGGTGTGTCTATATTTCCATAAGGTAAATTCTGACTTCGTGCATATTCACAGATGTTGTGCGGGTTATCGTACGAAGCGACCAAAAAGAATGGCTTCTTGTGCTCGCGTGAAAGGTATTCGGCACAAGCTTCCGCCAATCCGTCATCGCTATGTTTATATATATTGTCGAAGCCATATTCCTTATCGGGTATATCAAGCAAAGGGATATGCCATTTGCCACCATAAGCACAATCGTATCCGGCATTTTTTATCAATGTACCCAATGTTTGGTTCTTGAGTGAATCGGGCATTGGTGAGCCGTTTACGGATAATCCTACTGCGCCGGGATAGTGGCCCGTAAACATTGCACCGCGTGAAGGGCCACTAAGGGGAGAGGTACAATAAGCATTGTTGAACATCACACCGGCAGCAGCCAACCTGTCAAGATTAGGAGTATGTAAATCCGGATTTCCGGCACAACTCATGGCATTGGCTGTTTGTTGGTCAGTGAAGATGTAGATAATGTTGGGGTGTTCGGCGGCAAAAGCCACAGAGGGGCATAACAAAGAGAGTGATGCCAGATACTTCATTGAAATAGGTTTTACCATGTTATTTAGTTTTGATAAATAAATCATCTTTGGGAGGATTATTTTCCTGATTGCTAAGTTACTCTTTTTTGTCTGTTTGGATTGATATTTATGTCCTTTTTGTTCAATGGAATGTTTATTAAGCTATCAATTTTGTGTGAATTACCTGTAATTTTGTGCAAATACCACTTCATTGCTATGTGACAGCCATTTTGAATGTGATTGGTATATGTCGTTAGAAGGAAGGTGCTATTCAAAAAGAAAGTGGTCTGTTACGGTAATATGTAACAGAATACACTTTCTTTTATTGAATTTGTAGCGGATTATTTCTTCGTGTTCTTATCCGAAACAGAAGTAATATTCCGAACCGTTACTGATGTAGAGGGTATCTTCTCTTTTTTCAATAAAGATACAGTTTTCTCTTGCCAGCCATCCGATAGCCAACATTACATCTTCAATAGCCAGATTGGTTATTGTACATAGTTCGTGAACGGAGATTTTCTTCATCTCGTTAAGTACCCGCCATACTTTGCCTGAATTTTCTCCAATTCTTGCTTTTTCCATAATGCAGATATATTTATTGTTTCCCTGATTATATAACAAAACAGAGGGGTGAAAAAGTCGGGTATAATGCTTCTGAATGAACACTATAAATGAAATAGCGGTTCTGATTTTGTAACTTTGAAACTAAATAGGTACGAAAAGTGGAAAAGTTTCGATAAATGAAAAACGTTTTCCGATATTCGGAAAACGTTTAAAAGATGAGTGAGCCTCTTGTCGGATTCGAACCAACGACCCCGAGATTACAAATCACGTGCTCTGGCCAACTGAGCTAAAGAGGCGTTTTCTGTTTTGCGGGTGCAAAGGTAATCATTTACTCCAAAATTCCAAATAAGGAAATGAAAAAAATAGGATGAAAATGCTATTTGATAAGTCATATGATTTGTTTACTTTTGCAAATCAATTAATTAGGTATAAAAGAAAATGAAGAAGATTTTTTTTAATGTGTCTTGTCTGGTCTTGTTGGTTACAGGCGTTTTAGCTTGTTCCGGACAGGGAAAAAAGGATAAAGAGAGTGCTGCTACGGATAGCGTATCGGTTGCTATAGGAAATAATAGTGCCGTACAGGCTGATAGTACGGGATACATTGTTAAGGTAGGAGAGATGGCTCCCGATTTTACGGTGACGTTGACCGATGGAAAACAGGTGAATCTTTCCACACTTCGTGGGAAGGTGGTAATGTTGCAGTTCACCGCCAGTTGGTGTGGTGTATGTCGTAAAGAGATGCCTTTTATTGAGAAAGATATCTGGTTGAAGCATAAGAATAATCCCAATTTTGCTTTGATCGGTATTGATCGTGATGAACCGTTGGATAAAGTACTTGCTTTTGCAAAAGCTACCGGAGTTACTTATCCGTTGGGACTTGACCCGGGAGCGGATATCTTTGCTAAATATGCACTTCGCGATTCGGGAATTACAAGAAATGTATTGATTGATCGTGATGGGAAGATTGTGAAGCTCACACGCTTGTATAATGAAGAAGAATTTGCCTCTTTGGTGCAAAAAATTGATGAAATGCTAAAGAAGTAGTTTTAAAAAGACAAAAGCCGGTGTTGACTGGCTTTTGTCTTTTTAAAACGAACGGAATACTTAAACTTTATTAATCCCTAAACTCATTTTATGGTTATAACTCTCATTATTTTAGTACTATCTGCAGCTTTTTTTATGAGTGGTAAGGTGCGTTCTGACCTCGTTGCTCTTTGTGCATTGATTTCTTTACTTATTTTCCAGATACTGACTCCTGAAGAGGCTCTTTCGGGCTTCTCCAATTCGGTAGTTATTATGATGGTAGGACTGTTTGTGGTTGGTGGGGCTATCTTTCAGACAGGGCTGGCAAAAATGATTAGTAGTAAGATATTGAAGCTGGCAGGTAAAAGTGAATTACGATTATTTTTATTGGTGATGTTGGTTACTTCTGCTATCGGAGCTTTTGTTAGTAACACAGGTACTGTAGCGCTGATGCTCCCCATTGTAGTGAGCCTGGCTGTCAGTGCGGGTATGAATCCCAGCCGCTTGTTGATGCCATTGGCTTTTGCAAGTAGCATGGGAGGTATGATGACTCTGATTGGTACACCACCCAACCTTGTGATTCAGAATACATTGACAAGTGCCGGATTTGAACCTTTGTCTTTTTTCTCTTTTTTACCTGTGGGTATCATTTGTGTAGTAGTAGGTACACTCGTGTTGTTGCCCCTTACCAAGTGGTTTCTTTCAAAGAAAGGAAAGAAACAGGATGGACTCTCTTCCGGGAAGTCATTGAACCAGTTGGTGAAAGAGTATGGGTTATCCAGTAATTTATTCCGTTTGCGTGCTGTTTCTACATCTGCATTGATAGGAAAAACAATTATCGATCTGGATGTACGGCGTAAATATGGACTGAATATTCTGGAGGTACGTCGTGGAGATGCTTCTCAAAATCGTTTTCTGAAAACGATTACACAAAAACTAGCCTCTCCTGATACCGTGATGCAGGCTGAAGATGTGCTTTATATTACAGGTGAGGTTGAGAATGTGGATCGGTTTGCTCAGGATTATCTGTTGGAAATGCTCGACGGGCATACAACAGAAGAAGCCGCAAAGGCTGATAAATCACTTGATTTTTATGATATTGGTATTGCTGAAATCGTATTGATGCCTTCTTCCAATTTATCGAATCGTACCGTGAAAGAGGCTGGTTTCCGCGATAAGTTTAATTTGAACGTGTTGGGTATCCGCCGTAAAAAAGAGTATATCCTGCAAGGACTGGGTAATGAGAAGATGCATAGTGGAGATGTACTTTTGGTGCAGGGTACCTGGCAGGATATAGCACGATTGAGTAAGGAAGATGCCGATTGGGTAGTGTTGGGTCAACCTTTGGATGAGGCAGCTAAAGTAACATTGGATTATAAAGCTCCTGTGGCGGCTGCTATCATGCTCCTGATGGTAGTGATGATGGTATTCGATTTTATCCCAGTGGCTCCTGTTACTGCGGTGATGATTGCAGGAGTATTAATGGTGCTTACAGGTTGTTTCCGAAATGTAGAGGCGGCTTATAAAACAATAAACTGGGAAACAATCGTATTGTTTGCAGGTATGCTTCCCATGTCGTTGGCATTGGAAAAAACGGGAGCGTCAGAATACATATCCAATAGCCTTGTCAGTGGATTGGGGAGCTATGGACCGATTGTTTTGATGGCAGGTATTTATTTCACTACCTCACTGATGACAATGTTTATCAGTAATACTGTGACGGCAGTATTGATGGCACCTATTGCCTTACAAAGTGCCTTGCAGGTAGGGGTTAGCCCCGTGCCCTTCTTGTTTGCTGTCACTGTAGCTGCCAGTATGTGTTTTGCATCTCCGTTCTCAACACCTCCCAATGCTTTGGTGATGCCGGCAGGGCAATATACGTTTATGGATTATATAAAAGTAGGATTACCACTTCAAATAATAATGGGGGTAGTGATGGTATTTGCATTGCCACTACTGTTTCCGTTTTGATAATGTGCCAATATGATAATATGCCAATGTGCCAATTGGCTGTGCTATTACACTGCGCAGCAATTGGCACATTGGCATATTGGCACATTAACACATTATTAATTTAGCCAGATAATCGTAATGCTTTCCTTCTTTGACAAGCTCGGCTTTGAAACCATATTCAGCAGCATAGAGGCTGAGAGTCTGGAAATCGATATATAGCCAGTCGAATGAGTCTCCTTTAATATCTTTATATTGCATTTGAAAATCAATCTCACCATAGTAGTCTCCGGCAAGGTCTATTTCAAAACTACCATCTTCGTCTTCAAAAAGATAGCGTAAATCACTTGAGTCCATTAATATACAGCCGCCCGGGCGAAGTAACATTTTCATTCTCCGGAAAAAAGCAGGCATATTTTCCAGTCGTCCGATGATACCGGATCCATTCATCAACATTAGGATTGTATCGAATGTGTCAACAAACTGTTCATCGAACAAATTAATAAGTCGGGCGTTAGTAACACCACGTTGTTTCATTACCTCTACAGACAACGGGGAAATGTCGATAGCACATACTTCTTTCCCCATTTCCTGAAGAGCGATGGCATGGCAACCACTTCCGGCACCAACATCGAGAATACTTCCGTTTGCCAGTTGCAGAGCGGTGCGTTCAAGCAATGGCATTGTTTTGGCATTACGAAAAAGCTGTCTTACGGGGATTTCGTCTTCATCGAACTGTGATGAGAATACTTGTAAGCGGTTAGCCTTATGATGATTGAAATAGTCGGCTATGGCAGCTCCCATAGGATCTTTGTCTGTTGTGAGTAAGGTTGTTTCCATTACGTCGTTATTGGTTGTTAAGGAAGCAAAGATAGATAATTCGGAGAAAAGGATTATCTTTGTACATTGAAAATATGAATTAAAGAAGTAAGATTATGAGCTTAGAAGATGCAATGATGGGTGGTATCGTTTTTAAAGGGAAGAAAGACGGTCCTAAAAAAGAGGAAGATAAGGTGAAGACGAAAGCTAAGAAAACAACTTATATTAAAGGAACCCATGGCTCTGGCGCTGCAAAAATGAAGGCGGAAATAAGAAGGAAAAGGGCGGGAAGACATAAGAAATAGTTATTTAGTTGACAGTGGACAATTGACAGTTGACAGTTAGCTGCGCATCATGCCACATTGTAACTGTCCACTGTCCACTGTCAATTGTTCACTGTGGTAATATTTCAATCCAGTAATCGTCCGGATCATTTATGAAATACAATCCCATAGCTGTATTTTCAAAGCATACGCAGTTCATCTCTTTGTGATACTGACGGATGGCATCATAATCGCCAGCTACGCGAAAGCAAAGATGGCTTTCGTTTTCTCCTAATTCATAAGCCTCTGTATGTTCTTTCAACCAGGTAAGTTCCAGTAGGAATCCGGTCGTATTATCAGTGAGATAAACCAATATGAATGAGCCGTCTTTAGCCTCTTTACGATGATGTTCTTTCAGGCCGAGCGCTTTTTCATAAAATGCGATACTGCGCTCTAAATTGGTTACATTGATGTTGAAGTGATCAAATCTGCTTTTTATTTCCATATTTAATAATGTGATAATTTGCTAATATGCCAATGTGCCAATTGCTGTGCAGGGTAATAGCGCAGCCAATTGGCATATTGGCACATTGAATAATTATTTAATCCAGGCTTTTACAATTTCTCCTGCATATGTACGTGGTTGCCCTTCCAGTGGAGCTTGTGACGGGAGTTTCTTGCATTCAAGAATTACCGAAGGCTCTGTCTGGTTAGAAGGATAGAATCTTACAGAGTAAGTTTCTGCTTTCTCTATCTGTTCGTTGGACTGATCGGGAGAGAATATGGTGAAAACAACAGGTTTACCGTCCATTTTTCCTAATGAACCACCTGCATTGGCAGTCATCATCGTCATGTTGAATGCATCTTTACCAATAGCAATTACAAGTTTGCCTGCACCCATCTGAATGGCACTGGCCGGTACCTGTGAAGGTGCTACTTCCGTATAACCGGGTATGCTACCTGATGCAGACGGAGTGGCACTTGCAGACGGGGTGGCAACAGTAACGGGTGTTGCCGGAGTGATAACTACCGGTCCGGGAGCTGTTACTGCTTTTTTCGTAGTCTGTACTTCAGGTTCTACTGCTTCTGCTGCTCCTAATGCCCGGGCTGCACTGGCAAATAGATCATCTGCAAAGTCTACTGTCTTTTTACGCCATTTGGCCAGACCGCGTATCAACTTGGTCTTTGATTTGTTGAGTGCATATTTATCAGTAATCCACTCTTCGGCGGTATATCTTTCGGTTTCACGATAACTGAAACGTATCTTTTCTATTTCCATCAGGCACTGACCGGGTTTGCAGGTTACAGTAATCTGATAGTTTGTCAGTGTGCGGTCTAATGACAAGGCACTCGATCTGAATACGATCCATTCTTCGCCAATTCCCGCTATCATTCCTTTTTCTTTGTCCCAGTAAGCAATACGGCTTCCCTGGTTTTTATTCTCTTTCAGCCTGTTTTCCATCCATTTCATCATTCTGTCGAATATCTGATCCTGTGACATACCTGGTATGCTGAATTCTTTGGAAAATACAACTTTTCCATCTACTTCGGGAACCGCACCAACAAGGTATCTGCTGTCGTCGTTGTCATCTTTATCTTTCTGTGCCATGATACTTACCGGCAGGCAGAGAAGAAATAATACAAGAAAAAAGTGTGTTAATCTGTTCATAATTCTATGTTTTATTTAGTAATATCAAAAGTTTCTCCTCGGTGAGTGATGTTGATAAAATGGCATCCATTGGCCTCTGCTATGTTTCGGAAAGCATTTCCTCCCTCATAATCTTCACTGAAGTGCATGGGTACAAATATAGTAGTTTTTATTTGTTCAATGAATTGTTTGGCTCCTTTCATGTAATCTTTTCCCATTCGCCGGTCTACCGGAAATAAGACGAGGTCAATGGCAGGAGCTTGTTGCTTCAGATATTTCACTTCTGCCAGAAAATCGCCATTCGCTTTACGTATTTCCTCTTCGGTAGATTCTTCACTCCAATGCCAATTGTTGAGATCGCCGGCATGGAATATATGCATAGCTTGCAGGTGAATGAGGAAAGAAATTCCCACGTCTGTCGAGCCGAATGCGTCAATTCTCAAAGCATCATCCTCATAGCTTTCTCCTTTATTAATATAAATAGCATCTTCCTGCTTGGCGCGACGATGTTTCAGGATATCTTTTGAGAAAATATAGATGATGTCCGGACGTTGTTCTTTCCACGTCAGTATCTCGCGATTAAAATGATCGGGATGGAAATGGGTAGAAAGAACATATAGCTTACCGGGTTTCTCCAATAGATAGTCATGTACGATTCCCCGGTTTCGTTCTGTTTCTGACGAATCTTTATAATAATCAATAATAAGGGTTACACCTTCGGCTTCGATGGCAAAACCACTGT
Organism: Bacteroides mucinivorans; assembly: GCF_034654355.2. Lineage (NCBI taxonomy): Bacteria > Pseudomonadati > Bacteroidota > Bacteroidia > Bacteroidales > Bacteroidaceae > Bacteroides > Bacteroides mucinivorans. Next base: position 1,861,519 of record NZ_CP178179.1, read on the forward strand.
GGTAGATATAATCCAGTTTCATGGGTTAATGGTTTAGGAATGCAATATTACATATTCTTCTCATTACAAACAAGAAAAAGTAAGAAAATCAAGGAGCCAGACGTGTTACTTTCCAGGTTCCGTCTTTCTGTAGCGTATACAGAAAACGGTCATGTAGCCTGTTGGGCCTGCCTTGCCAGAATTCTATCCGGGTAGGAGTGACGGCATATCCTCCCCATTGCTGCGGGCGTTCCACTTCTTTGCCTATCCATTGTGCTGCTTCTTTCACGAAGCTTCGTATTAACTGCATCCGGCTTTTGATGGGCTGGCTTTGTGGAGAGATACGGGCCCCGATACGGCTTTTATATGGACGGTTTTTAAAATATTCATCCGATTCATGAGCCGGAACTTTGGCTGCAATGCCTTCTATATGCACCTGCCTTTCCAGCTGATGCCAGATGAATGACAAAGACACGCGTGGATTATTTGCCAGATGCCTGCCTTTACGGCTTTCATAATTCGTGTAGAATATGAACTTGCCATTATGAAGGTCTTTCAATAAAACGGTTCGTGTCGAGGGTTGTCCTTCGGGCGACACAGTGCCTACAACCACTGCAGTAGGTTCGTCTACTTTGGCATCAATGGCTTCCTGGAGCCAGCGGTTAAACAGCAAAAGCGGATTGTCGGGAAGTTCACTTTCCTTCAATCCGCCTTTGGTGTATTCTTGCCGGATGCCGGCGAGATTTATTTCCATGATTTTAATGCTATTACATTGGAACTTCTATTAACAGAATATGTGAGTCTTTCAGAGTCTCAAGCTCAAAACTGTTGGTGTCATAGATACCCATGCCGTCCCGGCGTTGCATCACTGTACCATCCACTACTATCTCTCCTTCAATAAGGAAAATGTAAACTCCTCCGTGAGTCTGATGCAGATGATAACCTAACTTTTTACCGGCTTCCACTTTACCGATGGAGAACCATGTATCCTGTAGTAGTGAGGCGGGAGTACTACCGTCAGGTGATACAATCAGTGACAGTTCATTTTTTCGTTCCAGTTCGCGGATACTGTAATCATTGTAAGCAGGATGTGTATTCCGTTCGCGTGGCATGATCCAGATCTGCAGGAATTCCACAGGTTCCGTTTTGCTACCATTTATTTCACTATGGAAGATACCCGTACCGGCACTCATTACTTGTATATCGCCCACAGTAATCACCCGGTTGTTCTTCTTACTGTCTCCGTGTTCCAGTTTTCCTTTCAGGGGGATAGATACAATCTCCATATTCTTGTGAGGATGTGTCTGGAAGCCTTCTCCCGGAGCAACACGATCATCATTCAACACCCGTAACGCACCAAAATTGATACGTTCCGAGTCAAAATATTCATCAAAACTAAATGTATGGTGACTATCCAGCCAATCGTAGCGTGAACGTCCGCGGGTATCCGCTTTATGTATTACCTTTTTCATTATTTCTCCTTGGTTTATAAGTTTATATATACAGTCAACAGTTGCGGATAACGAAAGGTTCTATTTCTTCACTTCATTTAGCAAGGGTTTATGATTTATAAAATCACGGATATTTTGTAAAGTGGTCGTTGCAATATTTCCTAATGCCTCTTTGGTGAAGAAAGCCTGATGAGAGGTCACGATTACATTATTGAATGATAGCAAGCGTGCCAGCACATCATCATCGATGATACGGTCGGACTTATCTTCGTAGAAATATTCACCTTCTTCTTCATAAACATCCAGTCCGGCAGAACCTACCTTCTTATTTTTTAAACCTTCTATAAGCGCATTGGTGTGGATGAGTTGCCCACGTCCGGTATTGATAATCATTACTCCGTCCTTCATCTTGCTGATAGAGTAATCGTTGATCAGATATTTGGTTTGTTCGGTAAGCGGACAATGCAGTGAAATAATATCCGAGCTATGATACAGTTCGTCCAATGAAGTATATACTACCTGGTTTTCACGGGCGAAGTTATAATCCGGATAGAGATCATATGCCAGTATATTCATTCCGAATCCGCGTAGGATATGAATCAGTATTTTAGCTATTTTTCCCGTACCGATGATACCGGCAGTTTTTCCATGCATGTCAAAGCCCATAAGCCCGTGCAGGGAGAAGTTTCCGTCGCGGGTACGCCAGGAAGCACGTGGTATTTTACGGTTGAGTGATAACATGAGTGCTACGGTATATTCTGCTACAGCATAGGGAGAGTAGGCAGGAACACGTAATACGGTTATTCCGTTGTCGGCCGCAGCATCGAGGTCCACATTGTTATATCCGGCACATCTTAGCGCCAGGAGTTTTACGCCATTGGCTGCCAGTGTGCGGATGACTTCTGCGTCAGCTGTATCATTAACGAAGATACAGACGGCATCCACACCTTGGGTTAATAACACATTGTTCTTGTTCAGATGTCCTTTGAAATAACGTATTTCATATCCGAACTCTTTATTTTTTTCGTTGAATGAAGTCTCATCATAGGGCTTTGTACCAAAAAATGCGATTGTATATGCCATAATTTCTATGTTTATTATCTATAATAACACTGGAAAACCTCAATAAGTTCGTATCTGTTATCTTGCTTTTAAAAGTTCTATTTTAACAGTGTGTTAAATACCTATTTAAGTCACTGTGAAAATGCATAGTTTATACTTCAAAAGTACTATACTTTGCATCACTAAAGATGGATAGTTTGTCCGTATGTTAATATTGTTAATTGGGCTTTGATGCGTTTGTTACAAACGAAACTATTTTGTTTTTTCATCAAATACTTCTTATTAGTGAAATTAAATGCACAAAGATGCTTCTTGTGTGCAATATTATTGTACCTTTGCGCCCGAAATAACTTAAAAAAGATTTAAATGAGAAAATTATCTTTGATTAGCATTGTGTTGCTGATCGTTTCAATTCCAACTTTTGCGGGAGGTCTCCTGACAAATACTAATCAGCATGTTTTATTTTTAAGAATGTTGGCTCGTGATGCTTCAACAGATATTGATGCTGTATATTCCAATCCTGCCGGTCTGGCTTTTATGGAAGATGGATTTCATCTCTCTTTTAATGGTCAGAGTGCGTTTCAGACGAGAACAATAACTTCTACGTTTGCTCCATTTGCCGGCTTCGGTGGAAATGCTACTAAAGAATATAAGGGCGAAGCTTCTGCTCCGTTTGTCCCCAGTTTTTTTGCTGTATATAAAAAAGGTGACTGGGCATTCTCAGGAAGTTTTGCCGTGACAGGAGGTGGTGGTAAGGCTACCTTTAATGAAGGGCTTGGCTCTTTTGAGTCTCAGGTATCTGTCATTCCAATGGCGATGAAAGCAGCTGGAGCGAGCTTAGTAAGTGGAGGATTGCTTCCTGAAAATCCGTTTGCAAATACGAATAAGTATTCTGTAGATAGTTATATGCGTGGAAAACAGATGATTTTTGGTCTTCAATTGGGAGCCACCTATAAAATAACAGATTATCTGTCTGTTTTTGGTGGACTACGTATGAATTATGTAAGTAATGGGTATGAAGGACATATTCGTGACATTCAGGCTAATATAGGCGATAAAATGGTGAATTTGAACCAGACGTTTACTGCCTATGCAGACCAGTTTAATAAACTGGCGGCAGCAGCGGAAGTTGCCGGACAACCTGAAGCGGCAAAAAAGTATGCAGCAGCTGCTGCAATGGCTAATAAGTATGCGAAAAATACTCAAGATAAATATTTGGATTGCGACCAGACCGGTTGGGGAGTAACACCTATTATTGGTGCTGACTTTAAGATGAACAAATGGAATGTTGGTGTGAAATATGAGTTTAATACCAAACTGAATGTAGAGAATAAAACACGTGTGGATGATACTAAGTTATTTGCTCCGGGTGTAAACACTCCACATGATATTCCAAGTTTATTAACTGTTGGTGTGTCTTATGAAATTCTTCCTGTGCTTCGTGCTTCTGTAGGTTATCATCATTTCTTCGATACTCATGCTAAGATGGCCGATGCTACTAATCTAATTACTGGAGAAAGAACCGGGAAACAGCATTTCATAGATAAAGGTACTAATGAATATCTGGCTGGTATCGAATGGGATGTATGCAAATGGGCACAAATCAGTGCCGGTATGCAACGCACAAAATATGGTGTGGAAGATAGTTATCAAAGTGATATGAGCTTTGCTGTAAGTTCTTACTCTTTTGGTTTTGGTGCCGGTTTCAATATCGCTAAAAACCTGAAGTTGAATATAGCTTACTTCTGGACTGATTATGAAGATTATACAAAGAATTGGAGTGACTATAACGGGATTTCTGCTTTGGCAGGACAAGCCATTCCGGGAACAGATGTTTTCTCACGTACCAATAAAGTATTCGGTATCGGTCTTGACTATAAGTTCTAAATAACACGAACTAATTCTCTTATATATAAATAAAAGGAGATTTCTCTGCTACTTCTATTGAGAAGGCGGTGAAATCTCCTTTTTCGTTTTTATAGAGATGAAATATTTTCTTTTTTAGAAAGAATACTGTACCAACAGATTCATACGGTTCGCATTGCGGGTATCATCATTAAAATCCGTGCGCCATCCTCTCAGATACTCGGCACCTACCTGTAGGTTGCTGGTTACATTCCAGAATAAATTAGCTACCAGATACTGTCCTTTACGATATGCTTCCGGATTTTCACTTGGATATCCATGTTCGGAGTAAAGTCTTGACAAACTATAAGTCCCTGATACAAACATATTCTTGCATAAATTGTATTGTACTCCTGCATACCATCCGAGCATAGGAAGTGCTTGCATTTTGCCCTCTTTCTCCGGATTTGGAACAAGGTCTACATTCAGATTGCTAAGATCGTTGAGAAACTGCCCGATTCCCTTTCCATAATTAAACTGTCCGAATAGTTGCCATTTCGGAGTAACAGCAAATGTGGTGGATGCCTGCAATCCGAATCCGGTGGTGGAATAGGCTTTCTGATAAACATCACTTGAATAAGTCATACTGCGAAGAATAGCTGCCAGGCGGATGTGGCTGTTCTTATTCCAGTTGTATTGAGCAGAAGTGGCAAAGTCCGGCATACGTTGTGTGCTGATAGACAGTTTGTCGGTGGTTGTTCCGTCTACCGAAGGCATCTCGGCAGCAATACCGAATTTCCAGTTCTTCAATCCGCTATACATATAACTTAACTGAGTGGTACGATAGAATGCAGAACCGTTAGGCCCGGCAAAGTCTATGGTAGGGGGAAGTGCTGCTAAATCCATAAATGAACCATAGCTGTATCCTAATGTAAATCCTAAGAATGAAGCGTATGCATTCTGGAGTTCAAATGTTTTTCCATTTCCCCGGAAGTTTCCTGCAGTGTAGACAACAAAGTCTCCCAGATTCTTGGTATGCCCTACCAGCTTTAAAAATAGGGTAGAAGTGGTAGCATCCATCTGAAACTGATTTCTTGCATAATCCGTCCCTCTGTTGGGTATAAGTGCCGGATAGAAATCTACATCTTTAACGATACCTCCGAAGTCATATTCTGCCGTAGCACGTACGTATCCTCCAATACCGAGGGCAAACTTCCCTTTTTGATCTGTCAGCAAGAAGCGGGGAGCTTTGGGTTCGTGAAAGCGTCTAAGTTGTGTCTCCTCCATGATTCGGATAATCTCATCTCCGGCTTTATCCCTTGAGACAAACATGATAGAGTTTGGCTCTTTATCTTCAATGATTACTTTTTTCTGGGCATTTGCGCAGAGTGGGAGTAGTCCCATTCCAAGTAGCAGCGCTACTGTTCTAAATGTTGTTTCCATTATAAGTTAAGTTTTAGGTGAATGTGCAAAGAACAACTAAAATTTGAAAAGGTTGAGACATCTTTGCCAAAAAAGCGAAGATAAGCTGCACCTTGGCATAAAAAATGAACTCGTTCATTTTATTCTGCTCTCGGTTTGCATTATCTTTGGGAAAAATAGACAAATATTGCGGAAGTATTGCCATAGGTAAATTCTTTTAGAAACCTCATCTTTGCATTCAGTAATAATTTGAATAATAAAACCACAATGGATAAACTGACAAATAAAATAGTAGGGATGGAATCAGAGTTGCGTCACTTTGCTCTCAAGCTGACTGCCGATCAGGATTCGGCTAATGATTTGGTGCAGGATTGTATGTTGAAAGCTCTGGATAATAAGGAGAAGTTTGTTCATGCGCAAAACTTTAAGGGCTGGATGTACACAATCATGCGTAATCTTTTTATTAATAATTATCGTCGGGTTACGCGTGAAATGTCTATGATGGATGATAGTTATAGCATTGGCCGTCAGAATCTGTTGGAGGTAGAAGATGGAGAACGTTTTGAATATGCTTATGATCTGAAGGAACTTCATAAAGTGATTAATGCGGTACCGGAATCTATGCGAAAACCTTTTCTCATGTACGTTGCCGGATTCAAATACAATGAGATCGCAGAGAAAATGGGGCTTCCGATTGGTACGATAAAAAGTCGTTTGTTCTTTGTGCGTAAAAGGTTGCAGAGGGAATTGAAAGAATTTGGTAAATAATAATTAAAGATGCATTGTCGGTGTTTATAACTGCTGATTTTTTGTGTTGGAAAATCGGCACGGATTAATTCTATGTCATATTGTTCTGCACGTTTGTTCCACGCTTTTATATACATATTTCCTGTTTGTATCTACGATGTTACTATTTTGGGTGAGTTGTAGTATGGATTTATTGAGCTAATTTTTGTTGGAGTTAATTCGTATGAGGGGAATATATTCATTTATAAGTATTGGTAACTATAATTGTTAATTATGAAATATGGATTCTATTTTTTTTACGTCCCACAACAGTAAAGAATCATACGAAAAACAAAAATCTTCATAATCATTGAATAATTTGTATTTATTATTAGAAGTATCAATAATAAGTGTATATTGAGGAGCTTCGTATGTTATCAGCCCTTCTCCCCAATTATATATTTCTTCTTGTATATTCTTTGATATTGATTGTTTGAGATTATTTTTTTGTTCAATGAAAACATAGACATCGTTTAATCTAAAATATTTTGTGTATTTTATCAATGTGTCTCCTTCTTGATAAACATTAGAGTCTATTGTGTAAATGCAATAATTACCTTTAGAAGGTTGTTCAATTACCATTAAGTAAGATATTACAGAAATTTCTTTCTGTATCATCCTTTCTTGGTAAGAAAGTTTGGTACATACTTCTTTAATAATTTCATCTGTATTAGTTGTACAACTAATACAGATGAAAAGAAACAATAATATATTCAGAATTTTATAGCAGATTTTTTCCATTTTCCATTAGGATAATATTGAGTTATTCCATCTCTTTTAGATAGTATATAATAAGAGTGTTTGTCATCATTTTTTATATTGGAAATATCTTTTTTCGAAGGAGTTCCTAAACCACCTCGTCCATCTTTTGAACCAGGGTGAGTGTGAATGTTAAAATCTTTTTCTCCTAAATATCCAACTCTTTCCTTTTTACCATAAAAATCTTTAGATGTCATATATTCAACACCATTTTCTTTAATTGTTTTATTGAAAACCCATGGAGAAACTGCAAGTCCTTCACCTACACTTGTTTTATATCCCCATGCCGACATCTCAATATTGGAATTGAATGATAAAAATTTGATGGTGCTAATACCTTCATTTAAATGAGCTTCACTAAATACGAGTCCTGATTTTGAAATATCATCAAAATAATCTCCTAAAAGAATTCCTTTTGAGATATCTAAATAATTATCTTTATCTGTAACGGTAAATTCATTTTCTTTATTGAAGTTTCCTATCATTATTCTATCATAGTCATCATCCGTATGTTGAGTTATTGATAGTTGTCCTGTATTAATATCAAACCCATATACATCTTTTCCATCTGGGTCAATAAGTTTAACTGGATTATTCATACAATATACATAAGGACTAATTGAATAATACTTCTCACAATGTGGATCTATTGACATACTCTGTAATTCAGGCTGCAATTCTATCAATGAATCTGTATTATTTTCTACAAATCCGACCACTTCATTTGTTTTCGTATTAAAAAATACATCACCTATCTCTACAATTTCCTCTTGATCGTGAAATTCTTTCTTTTCTCCGAAAGTATATACATCAGCTTTATAGCCCAAGCGGAGAAAAGGATTTCCTTCGGAATGTTGCGCTTGTAACTTAGAACAAACTGCAACTATTAAAACGATGAACCCTATAAAATTCTTCATATCTGTATTGTATTTAAGATTATTATTTCATTGCTTTTCCCATTTCAGCACTCATAGGAGTCATGTAAGGTTTGTTGTAACGTGCTTACTTTTAATGTATTACTATTTATGTAGTAATCACTCAAAATAGCACGGCAGGTAAGTTTCAGATATACCATACGTCTTTATCATTTTGTATCTTCATAAATGAATGCTGGAGAACCGAAGATAAATAAGCTTTAACACCCAATATTCGCAATGTTAAGAAATTATTCTGAATTAATCAAGAGATATTCTATCTTTTTTACTCTATTTATATAAATAATTACGCAACTATATACTTTATTGTACCAACGATTGTGTATAATGACTGGTTGGACTTTAATGTGCCAATCTGCGACTTAGCAGATTGGCATTATTAAAACCACATCAGTCGTTATTGAAATCATTTTCAAATTTCATTTTACCGTTAATTTTAATTATATTTGCAGATAAATACGAATAGATATCAATCTTACAAACAATTATTATGGAAACATTACGACGCCAACGGAGAAATAATAAAAAGCACAGTTCGCCATCAGATTGGGATAGAAAACTAAAGTGAAAGGGATGAAGATTATCTTGATTTTTTTGATGATTAATCTCTTTATAAAAACTGTACAGTACATTGCTACACATTCAAACCACCTCATAAAATGGACTTTTACAATGCTATACTTTATCTGTATTCGCCTAATGTTCAAGATGTATTGAATATTATAAACACAGCAATACATTCAGAACATAATTTAGATTTAGATAATGAGGTAATACATACAGGATTCTATTGCCTAAACCATAACGGAAAAAGATTTGGTTTTCTTTATAGCTTAACATCCCAATCATTATATTACCAAATTGATACAATAATGTCTTATCCATTAGGTACTTTATTCTACAATGCATATGAACCAACTGCTATTGGGGCATACCAAAATCCTAAAATGCAATTAAAACCCAACATACAAAACAACGATAAGTTTGTATGCTATCAAGGATTCGACGCTTTAAACAATAGCTTTTTCAATAAAACACTGATAGCATATCCGATATGTTACCCAATACCAAACTATCAGTATTTCATCTTTAAAAAATTTGAAGGGTTTCATTATATTGAAGTAAAAGTCCCTCGTGAGCTACAATTTAAGCAGCTATATTCTAAAGGATTCACATTGATATAATCTTAACTTGGGATAAATGAATAGGGAGATGTTGTTAGAAACTTCTTCAAGCAACAAGAGGGCATGCCAGTTTCCCAGCATACCCTACTAATATTTGATATAGAGTTCGATTGTCTATGGCATAGCGCAAATGTCACTTAACGGTTTATTACTTACCTGTTGGGGCTCAGACCAATTCTCTCCATCAACAGACGTTGAAACTATCCACCATAGACAGGATTGAAAACAATACCTGTCATAATAAATTTCCCTTTTCCAAGTGTTATATCCATAATTTGCATACCAGATTGTATCACTTTTATCGGTGACCAGTTAATTCCATCTGTTGATACAGTAATTTCACCATTCATAGTTCCTACTACAAATTTCCCATTACCAAAACCTATAGTATTCACGGTGTTGCTTCCTGCAATTACATTAGGAGCAGACCAACTTCTTCCATCCGTTGATGTTATAGCGAAGTTTGCATTGTTAACTTTGCCAATAGCTACAAATTTCCCATTTCCATAGGCAATGTCATTTATTGTGGCATAGGTTCTTCCTGTATATACTGGTTCTGTCCAATTCATTCCATCTGTTGATGATATAATTGGTGAGCCTTCTTTTATTCCGCTACGAGTCACCGCTACAAATTTCCCATTACCAAATATAATTCTTCTAAAACCAATTTCATTATCAAAATGAATCAGTTCTGACCAGTTTTCACCATCAATTGATGAAGCTGCATATGAATCAAATGCCGAACTTACTACTACAAACTTCCCATTTCCGTATGCAATATTATACCAACCTTTCATTCCTAATGTTTTAACTGGTGACCAATTTTCTCCATCGGTGGATGTAGTGATATAACCACTGTCTGATGTTCCATTTCCTACTGCAACATATTTCCCATTTCCATAGGTAATGCCACTCCACCATACATTGTTATCAGCTCCTACTATCATAAATTCGTTATTAAAGTTAATAATCTTTTCTGTTGAAGGTAATTCTCCCGGTTCTATTGGTTTCTCAGGTTCTTCTGGTTCCTCGGGTTCTCCAGGCTCGTCTGGCTTTTCGGGTTTCTCTGGTTCTTCAACAGGAGGCTTAACCGGAATTTCGGGAATTATAGGTTCTTTGTCACACCCAATCAATAATCCGGTACACAGTACCATCATACAAAAGATTTTTGTTTTCATTATTTAAATTTGTTTTATCCCACAACCACTGGGATGAGATAATTTCAAGAAAGCGGGTTGTTCCGGAAACGGCACTTTCCTGTTTTACAATTTATACTTGTGTCTTTATAATATTACCACTTGCACCAACTATAACAACGGTAACAGGACCAATAATATCTCCTTCCATTACTAATTGATTATTGGCGTAAGTGCCCTTTACAAAGAATCCAGAGATTGCTTCAATTTCACTTCTAATCGGGCATTTAGTCAAATCTGAACTAAACGCACCAGCTTTTAGTATGTTACAAAACGCTCTTGTTGCAATTTTACCCATAGGTTTCTCCTTTTTTTAATGATTAATATTTGATATATGTATTATAGACTTTTAGAGAAGAGTTTTGCCTTTTGGATAATCAAATGAGTAGATACAAGAAAAGGGCACAAACATACTCTTCCTCATTGATTGGTAAGGCTCTGGTAAGCCCGAAGTTCAAATAAGAAAAAGCAGTCTGCGCCCTCGATTGAGGGTGCAAACTATGCTTAGACTCATTATTTTGAACTTCATTTAAAATTTACCAGATTTTACCAAGTCAAATAATTGTCTGCAAGTTATGCAATATGTCTATTTAGAAATAATATCTGTTCTTATACCTCATTTTTTAGTTAGTGTACAAAGTAAACAAAAAAGGTGGAAACAGACAAATATGCTTTAGACAAATCACAGACTACTTATATAATTGTTTCTTAATTTGATTCCTATGCCCATTCAGGTTTCATTAACAATTCGCCATAGTACAACCGTTCCGTGAAACTTTGCAAGAAATCATTGAAACGCTCGCCATCTGTTTGTTTACGTGTGTTGTATCGGAATACAAACTCCTTGCAATACTTAGAAAGATGTTTTTTACTCGCAAGGTGATATATCCCTTTGATGCCACGCTTAATATGACTTCAAAATCCTTCTATTGAGTTTGTATGAAATCCGTTCAAAGCGTAAATATGTTGCTTGTGTGGAATAGTCTTATGCTCGTAATCTTTACTTAATGTGTTATATACATTTAGTTCATCTGTAATGATTGTAGACCCTTTACGCACACGTTCCTTGATAATCGGGTATAAAGTTGTTTTCTGAACATTAGGCACTACTTGTGCATAAACAAGACCGTCTGAAACCATGCCGAATATAGGTGTTTTTTCCTTGAGGCTACGACCTTGTGTACCGTTACCATGACTTCTACTTTTACCACCCATATAGGTTTCGTCCATTTGAGTCATATCATCAAAAGTTGCATCATCATCCTTTATGTTATGACGAATGCGGTGCAGCATAAACCATGCTGTCTTTTGGGTTACATGGATATCACGCGCCAATTGGCAGCTACTAATGCCTTTCTTGTGCGAAAGGAACAGAAAGATAGCATAGAACCACTTCTTTAACGGAAGATTGGAATCCTCAAACATTGTACCAATCCGAACCGTAAACCGTTCCCGACAATCTTTACACTTGTACAAACCTTTAAACTCTCCGTTTTGAGTCAGTTTATAGTGGTGCTTAGTTATAGAGCCACAATGCGAACAAACAGGCTCACCATGCCACCGCATATCTTCAAGATACTCTCTGCAATCCTCTTCGGTATGCAAAGTATCTATCATTTGAAGTAGTGAGTGGAATGGTTTCATGTGTACAATTATTGATTAATAGAGAAATTGTACACGAAATGGGAGGATAATTTCAGTTTTAGAGAAGAATCTTAAGAATTTTCGCAAAAAAAATAATAGCGACTGATTATTAGGTTATTGGTTGCATTAAAACGTAGATTTTTATTTGTTTTATGAGAGTAAATACATATTCTATCAAATCAAAATTGTATCGAAATGAAAACTCTTACAGAAACCCTGAATGAAACGTTGGAAAATACGTTGCAAATAGAAATTGTAAAAATGGCAGATAGTCAATCAGAAGAGAAACAAGAAGGAACAACAAATGAAGAAAATGATTAAGTTTACTCGAAGATTGGTTGAAACCAAATGTTGTAGAATGATATAATTGTAATGACAATAAATCTTAATTTTTTTCAGAGTAACACAACCTATTTCATCTTGATGCGTTACATTTGCACCATTATAAAAAAGCCACCGTCATAATGTCAAAATGACAGAAGCTTTGATAGACCTCAAAATTGTGCTGCTACACGATGAGGATGAACATTAACATTTTACTCCACGGATGTCAGACAAAGGCATCCGTTTTTACTTGGAGTTTAATCCCCCTTCTTATGAATATGGGGTTTCAAAGATGGTGTATTTCCTGGAGTCTGCTTGTTGTCTCTTTGACGACGGTCAGGCTTTCCTGTGGAAATAGCAATTCTTTTTGGACCTGTTTTGATACCCATAATAACATTTTCCTTAGTTAAACATGTGAATTTTCCTTTTCAACGGAAGGAACTCCGCCATCTTGATTTCAGAAAGATAGGTGTAAACTGCCGTTATATCCAAAAAATGAATTTTAAGCAAAACGGAATGCCGATGACACTGATAAAAACTTTCAAAAACAGTACCAATTAATACAAATAATCTTTAATGCCGCAATATCTGCCAAATAGACAGACATTGTGGCACATTTTGTATTTTTCTCAGCTAAATCAAGAGAATAAGTACGGTGAGCAAAAGTTAACCTTGGAGTGAACTCGTTATTATTGGTATAACCAATCATTGTACACAATCGTTGGTACAATAAAGTATATAGTTGCGAATAATTATGTTCAATTATTTTGTGAAAAATGATATAGTATCCGTTACCCTTTTTTGATTTCTTGAAAAAACATCCTAATCGCTTGTCGGTTTTCTAAAGATGCCGTATCTTTGCTGCCCGAATTAAAAAAACGTATGATGCCGTGAATAGCGGTCGTGTATTCTAGAACACCACGTAAAAAACAGGAGTATGAAAGAAAAAGTATCCATTCCCTTCATGTTGCTTGGCATATTGTTTAATGTATGCCTTATTGCAGCCAATCTTCTTGAAACCAAAGTGATTCAGGTAGGTAGTATTACCGTTACTGCCGGATTGCTTGTATTTCCTATTTCCTATATAATCAACGACTGTATTGCCGAAGTATGGGGATTCAAAAAAGCCCGTCTCATTATCTGGAGTGGTTTCGCCATGAACTTCTTTGTTGTAGCATTGGGCTTGATTGCCGTAGCTATTCCTGCTGCTCCTTTTTGGGAGGGGGAAGAGCATTTTGATTTTGTGTTTGGTATGGCACCACGTATTGTCTTTGCCAGTTTGATGGCATTTCTGGTGGGTTCATTCCTTAATGCTTATGTGATGAGTAAGATGAAAGTTGCCAGCGGTGGAAAGAACTTCTCCGCACGTGCTATTATTTCTACGGTTGTCGGAGAAACGGCGGACTCTTTTATCTTCTTTCCTGTTGCTTTTGGTGGTATCATTGCCTGGCCGGAACTGTTGGTAATGATGGGAATCCAAATCGTGCTGAAATCTATGTACGAGGTTATTATCCTTCCTGTGACGATTCGGGTTGTAAATGCTATCAAGAAGATAGACGGCAGCGATGTCTACGATAAAGATATTTCCTATAATGTACTTAAAATAAAAGACGTTTAATAAGTGATAAGTGAGTAGTGATAAGTGATTAGTAAGCTGCGCTATGATCCGCATGGCACTAATCACTTATCACTACTCACTTATCACTACTCAAAAGTCATTATTTATGATTAATAAAAATACTGCCTTAGTCGTGTTCAGCGGTGGGCAAGATTCAACGACCTGCCTGTTTTGGGCAAAGCGTGAATTTAAGAAAGTGGTTGCCCTGAGTTTTCTTTATGGGCAGAAACATAAGAAGGAGGTAGAACTGGCACGTGAGATAGCCCGTAATGCCGGTGTGGAATTTGAAGCAATGGATGTTTCCTTTATAGGACAATTGGGGCACAATTCATTGACGGATACAACGATGGAGATGGATCAGGATAAGCCTGCCGATAGTTTTCCGAATACGTTTGTACCGGGGCGTAACTTGTTTTTTCTTAGTATTGCTGCCGTATATGCACGTGAAAGAGGTATCAACCATATTGTGACCGGTGTGTCGCAAACCGATTTCAGTGGCTATCCCGATTGCCGGGATGCTTTTATTAAGTCTCTCAATGTAACATTGAATCTGGCAATGGATGAACAGTTCGTTTTGCATACTCCGTTGATGTGGATTGATAAAGCACAGACCTGGGCATTAGCTGACGAATTAGGGGTGCTTGACATCATCCGTAATGATACATTGACTTGCTATAACGGTATACAGGGTGATGGCTGTGGGCATTGTCCGGCATGTAAATTACGTCAGCAGGGATTGGAAGAGTATCTCGCCAGAGAGTAACATAGAGTATTTTCTTTAATAAAACGCAGATAAAAGAGCTGTTATCTCTCTTTTACCACTGTTTCTTTTATATATAATCATCGCTTGTCGTACCTCCCCGTGCGGGAAGCACAACTTTTCATTTTATGACTGAATTAAAAGATCAACTCTCCCTTTTGGGTAGAAAAACAGAGTACAAACAAGATTATGCTCCCGAAGTATTGGAAGCTTTTGATAATAAGCATCCCGAAAATGATTACTGGGTACGTTTTAACTGTCCTGAGTTTACCAGCCTTTGTCCCATTACCGGACAGCCGGATTTTGCTGAGATACGTATCAGTTATCTTCCGGATGTGAAGATGGTGGAAAGCAAGAGCCTGAAACTTTATCTCTTCAGCTTCCGTAGCCATGGCGCATTCCATGAAGATTGTGTGAATATCATTATGAAAGATCTTATCCGCCTGATGGATCCGAAATATATCGAAGTGACCGGCATCTTTACTCCGCGTGGAGGTATTTCCATCTATCCGTATGCTAACTATGGCCGTCCGGGAACGAAATATGAGCAAATGGCGGAACACCGGTTGATGAATCACGAATAGATGAAGTATTGGATACAAAGTATAGTTTATATTATTCGTTTGTATTCCGTCGATAGAATTTCCGAGCATTCTTCGGCAATACTCATAATAATGTCTGTTCCTTTTTTTCTGGGAATGCGAATACTTTCACCTACAACAAGCATATCTTCGATAGTTGGATTGTCGTTATTATTGACAGAGGTGGCATGTTCTCCATTATAGCCATTGCTACATCGGGTTAAGTCGTAAGCCGGAGCTAATGACCAGGTACCTTCCCGACAAATGAAGCTGAAATTTTTGGCATGGTCGTCTTTATTGTCGGTTAAAACGTTGAATACCATGCGTCGAAACATTTCAGCAACTTGTTTCGGGTCTTGTGTGAGGTATCCCGTCAGATGGAGTAAGGTTTTGTACTCCAGTTTGGGTTGCATAATCGATTCGTTTAAGATTGCCCCGGCTGTAGCGATATGCAACCTTTCTCCATGCTCAATATCAAAACGTTTGGTTGAAAAATACTTTCCGTTCATTAACTTATAATCAGGTACAGTGATACCGCATTTACGTGCTATCTCATTATATTGGTATTCCATTACCCCCATATCTTTGGGGTCGTATGTGTGTCTGAATTTTACTAACCATGTCCCCTCTGCATCGTGATACAGGCACTTAGGGCGACATCCTCCCGAATTGCCGCTATTAAAATATAAGATATCTTCATCTTTATCAGACCTTTCAGATAGTACGTCCAGTGCCATCTGTTGGAGATCGTCCAGCTCCGGTAATGTTTTTTCTTCGCCTATATATGTTTCGGGAATATAGCACAAAGCCCCCATTCCCGATGTACCGACAATGCTCAAACGCTGCAAAGGAGTTAGCTTACTATCGTTGATTCCTTGTTTTTTCAGCATACGATTCAGTAAATAGCGCCCGTATCCGTCGGGCAGACTGTCTTCGAAAACACCAAAGTTACCCCAAAATGGTTCCGGTTTGGCGATGAACAGATCCGACTTTAAGGGCAAGTCAAGCGGTGAAATGGAAAATCCGTTTACTGACCAATCTTTATCATATTGAAATGCGCATAATCGGTTGTCCGGGAGTCATACTAAGTGTTCCAACAGTACGATTGTGATACGTGACTGTTACTTTATTTGTAAATCTCATTTCGCCCTTTTTTTCTGTTTTTGTTCTTGTTAATCATCTCCAGTTCCTCCATTGTGTTGTAGAGTGGTTCGGAGAGCAGTGCTTTCATGTCTTTGGTATAACCTAATGCTTTTGCTAATGCCACGAAGGAAGCCAGTGAAATGGTATGTTTTTGTTCAAATTTAGCAATAGTGGGAGTTGGAACTCCGCTAAGTTCTGTGAGAGCTTCCCGTGACAGCCCCTTTTCTAATCTGCGCTTTTGTAGATTAGAAGCAAGTATCGCTAATAATTCATCGGGTGTATCAATGTCGAAATTATAAAGTAATGGCATACTATTGTATTTGAAAAAATGGAAAATAGGATGTATTGAATATTATTGTATCCAATACAAAAGTATTCCTTTTTTTGCTGACAAACAAAATATTCCTGCTTTTATTTCGATTTGTTAATGCCTATTCCTGTGTCGGTTGATGAATCACGAATAACAGAGTTATTCTAAGCTCTTTCTGAACTCCGCCGGTGTCATGCTGTATTTCTCACGAAAAACACAAGGCGGTCAAAGATTTTGAGGTTCTCCAGTTCTTTACTGCTCATTTTCTTTTCCGTCTCTGATTCCGTGTCGTTCGTAATGTCCGGAGAGGAATCGGCTGTAGCTGTTTGCTGTTGCTCTGTTGTATCTTCGTCAGCAGTATCCACAACTTCGCTGGTAGGATCCTCTTCTGTTTGTTGTATTCTTTTTTTGTTTGGTAACGTTGCAAAGATATAATTTAGTGGGGAAAAATACAATTATTTTAGTCTACACCTGTTAGGGCAAATAGGTGTAGACTAAAATAAAGAATTAGCCTAAAAGTTTTTAAAATTTAAGAATAACTTTCGTTTTGCTCTTTTGTTGGCCGATCCTATAACACGTGCTTTGGGACAAATGTTGCTGTTAGAGGACGAATTGCATAAATACTTGTAATAATATGCGGTCTGTATTGTATATTTTTGCTCTATCTGCATAGATATGTACTGTATCCCGGTGTGTAAATTCATTTATCCTGGTAAGATAAGTCCGGTTTCTCTACCATTATCTTTGCCATTATCTTTGCCATGGAAAACATAGTTCTTTATGAACGTTAATAAGAATAAATTTCTTAATATTGTCTCGTAAACAAGAAAGCCTCCATATGTCGCGTTAGCTTACTTCCTCTATTAATCTTTTAGATTATTCCTCGTATTAAGCACGACATATTTATTGAACCTAAGCCAGAGAGTATTTCGGGAGTTGGATCCCATTATCATGGTAGTAGCCGTTCAATATCGGAGCCCTTCACTAAATAAAAATGTTATGGTACAAATTTATGGAATTGATTTGGGAATGTCAAGCTTTGAGGTTAGTTTTTTGAGTGAATCGGGCAGTGTCCGTCATTTATCCGGTGTAAAGAACACGGTTCATGGGATCAGCAAGTTTCTTCTCTCCTTGCCTTCCTCTGCCGTTCTTTGTGCGGAACATACAGGCGTTTATGGCGACCTACTGCTTCGTCTGTGTACTTTAAACCGGATATGCCTGTGTTTTGTTCCGGGTTATCAGATAAAGCATAGTCTGGGGCTTCAGCGTGGTAAATCCGATCCTCTGGATGCCTGTCGTATCCGTGAATATGCCGAACGTTTTTATGACCTTCTCAGACCTTGTTTCTATGCTGGGGAAGAGATGTCTGAACTTCAGGAATTGTATCGTACACGCTCTCTGCTGGTGGAATCTCGTAAGCGCCTGGACACTTTAAACATAGGTGATAATTGTAAATCTTCTGTTTCCCTGGCGGCCGTCCATGCACGGAGAGCTGTCCTTGCGGAGTTAAATACCCCAATATCCGGGCTTGACCATGAGATAGAAGCCCTCATACAAAACTCTTCCGAATTCAGCAGGAATTATCAGATTCTTACCTCCATTGTCGGTGTAGGACCTGTGACCAGTTGTGAGCTGATAATAAAGACAGAGAATTTTAGAAAATTAGACACGGCTAAAAAATGTGCTGCTTACGCAGGTATCGCTCCTTATCCAAAAGAATCGGGAAAGATGAAATGCGGACATAAAATATCGCCAATGGGTGACAAACAATTGAAAACACTGCTTTTCTTATGTGCACGTTCGGCAAAGGAGCATAATAAAGAAATAAGATTATACTTCCTAAAAAAGCATAAAGTGGAAAAGAAGCACTTTTTCGTAGCGATGAATAACATTGCCAATAAGTTATTGCGGCTGATTTACAGTCTGATTCACAAGCAACAGACCTATGACAGGGATTATATACAAAGAGACCCGAGATGTGTTGTGATTTCAGATACACATGAATGCTGAAAAAGGAACAAATGGACCGTTTAGGTAGTAAATATTCAAAACAAGTAGACGGTTTTATAATACATTGATAATTAATACATTATATGAGAGATTATTTTGTCGTAGAGAATCGACTCGTTTCTCTACGACAAACGCTTCGATTCTCTACGAGAAACGGGGCATTTATCACCGAGAAATAAGTGAAACATCCATAAGATATAACAATTGGTATAGTTACGAAAGTAGAGTCAGTCATTAATTGTAATGAAAAAGAAAACATAATGAAGAAAGGACATATCTTTCGTAGTTAACATTTATTAAAGCAATATTCTGCGGAAACATTTGGTTTTAATAGAGTATACGAGGAACGGTCCAAGTCTCGTAGAGAAACATTCCGAGACTCTACGGGGAAAAAATATTTCTCCGTAAAGTCCCTTTTTTTAGGCTAACTGATACTGATATTTGATCTGTCTTCAGGTAGAAAAAAGAATTATATCTGCTGGTTTTGATAATATATTGTGTAGCAAATATGAAAGAAAGAAGGAAAATGTTACTTGATGGACAATAATCCGTGTTATCTGAAAAAATGAATATGGAAATCAAGGCGATTTTAGTGACTGGTACTTCATTCAGATCCAAATAAGAGGAGTCTGTGACGTCAGGAATATCACTTTGTCAAATAGTAAGTTGAAAAGAAATCCAATTCAGGCTCCCCGAAGCAATTATTCATGATGATAGGGGCCTCCATTCAATATTGTCATTGCACGATATATCTGCTCTACAAAGATAAGGCGTATCATCTGATGAGAGAAGGTCATTTTCGACATTGAAATCTTCTCCTGTGCGGCATCATATACCCGCTGCGAGAAACCGTAAGGACCTCCGATGACGAACACCAGCCGTTTGTTCACCGTATTCATCTTTCGTTTCATGTATTCGGCAAATTCGAGAGAACGCATTTCTTTGCCATGTTCATCAAGCAGCACCACCACGTCTCCCGGTTGTAAGGCTTTGCATATAAGTTCTCCTTCTTTCTCTTTCTGTTGTTCCATCGAGAGGCTTTTGGTGTTTTTAAGTTCAGGAATGACTTCCATATCGAAAGATATGAAGCGTTTTGTACGTTGGATATAGTCGTTGATAGCAGTAATATAATGTTGTTCTACCGTTCGTCCTACGACGAGCAAAGTCGTTTTCATGCTGATACAGTTCTGATTATCGCACAAAAATAGGCATTTTTTATTGTATTCTGCAATAAATGCTTACCTTTGCGTATCATTAGATACCAGATTAAGTTGAAAACTGATATCTGAAAAGCTTGTGGTTATGAAAAAACAAGTACTTTTATGGATTGCCGGATTGCTCTTTTCCGCGTCTGCGCTTTTGGCACAAGATGTACCGGTGGGTGTAGTTCTGGCATTTAAAAAAGGAAGCTCTCAGGAGCTGAACAAATTCCTGGGTGATAAGGTAGACCTCATCATTCAGAATCGTTCGACGAATGCTGACAAGCAAGCAGCAGAAAGTACCATGAATACTTTTTTTACTGAAAATAAGGTCAGTGCTTTTAATGTAAATCATCAGGGAAAGCGTGACGAATCGAGTTTTGTCATTGGTACCTTGACAACTGCTAATGGAAACTTTCGGGTGAATTGTTTCTTCAAAAGAGTACAGAACAAATATTTAATTCATCAAATAAGAATTGACAAAACCAATGAATAAGGAAAAAGAACTTATAGACAAGTTGATTGACCTTGCCTTTTCTGAAGATATAGGTGATGGTGACCATACCACCCTTTCGTGTATCCCTGCTACAGCAATGGGAAAATCAAAACTCCTCATTAAAGAAACCGGTGTATTGGCGGGCGTTGAAGTTGCTAAAGAGATATTTAATCGTTTCGACCCCACTATGAAGGTGGAAGTGTTTATCAATGACGGTACTGAAGTAAAACCTGGTGATGTGGTAATGATAGTAGAAGGAAAAGTACAATCGTTATTGCAAACAGAGCGTCTGATGCTGAACGTAATGCAACGTATGAGCGGTATTGCTACTATGACCCGTAAATACGCTCAAAAGCTGGTTGGTACGAATACTCATGTGCTTGATACCCGTAAAACAACACCGGGAATGCGTATTCTTGAAAAGATGGCTGTGAAGATTGGTGGTGGGGTGAATCATCGCATAGGGCTGTTTGATATGATCCTCCTGAAAGATAATCATGTGGATTTTGCAGGTGGCATTGATAAGGCTATCACTCGTGCAAAGGAGTATTGCAAGGAGAAAGGCAAAGATCTGAAAATAGAAATTGAAGTGCGTAACTTCGACGAATTGCAACAAGTGCTTGATTTGGGTGGAGTAGATCGTATTATGTTTGATAATTTCACTCCTGAGATGACAAAGAAAGCTGTTGAGATGGTGGCTGGCAAATATGAGACGGAATCATCCGGCGGTATCACTTTCGATACATTGCGCGATTATGCCGAATGTGGAGTGGACTTTATATCTGTGGGTGCTTTGACGCATTCGGTGAAAGGACTTGATATGAGTTTCAAGGCCTGTTGACAACTGATTTATTCTGATAAAATAAAATAGACTTAACCTCCTGTATGCTCAATCTATTGTAGTATGCAGGAGGTTGTTTATTATAGGTAAGTAATCGTTCAAAATTATATGATACTCTTATTGAAACGCAGAAACTCACAGATTCATGCAAAGCATATCATCGCTCAAGTATAGCGCAGCCATTTAATCTGCGAAAATCTGCGATCATTTGCGTTTCAATAGAATGTTGTCATAGTATGAACTAAATTTGAAGTACTACTTAAAGTCTATTGTTTTTTTGTCTTTAACTTCTTTTAAATATTATCATTGCAGCATTTCTCAGAATGCTGCGTCTAACTAACAAACGACGCAGAGAGGCGTCCGTAAAAAAAGCACTGACATTGGAAAACGAGATAGAACTGATAAAGGGCTGCCGGGCAGGGAAAGATTCCGCTCGAAAGGAGCTTTATACCCTCTATTCTAAGCAGATGCTGGCGGTATGTTACCGTTATACGGGCGATATGGATGCGGCCCATGATGTGTTGCACGACGGTTTTATCAAGATATTCACCAATTTCTCGTTTCGTGGAGAGGCATCACTGTCTACATGGATCACGAGGGTGATGGTAACTCAGGCACTTGATTATCTCCGACGGCAAAAACGCATCACACAGGTGATGGTTCATGAAGAACAACTGCCCGATATCCCCGATATATCATCTGATAGAGGAAGCAGTATCTCCGAAGAACAACTGATGGCGTTTGTGGCTGAACTACCCGATGGGTGCCGAACCGTGTTTAACCTCTATGTGTTTGAGGAGAAGTCGCACAAAGAAATAGCAGGCATGCTTCATATAAAAGAGCATTCGTCTACTTCGCAACTTCACCGGGCCAAATATTTGTTAGCAAAAAGGATTAAAGAATATAGAAACCATGAAGAGAGAAAATGATGAAATAACCGATCTGTTCCGTTCGCGTCTTGGGCATGCCGAGATGACGGTAAGGGATGGTTTTTGGGAAGAGTTGAGCTGTGATGTGGCAGTTAGTAGCCATCAGCGCCGTCGTGTGCTATTCTTCCGGGTAGCTGCCGCAGCCTCTGTTTTATTAGTGCTGGCAGCATCTTCGGCAGCTTTCTGGTTTTTCTCACCGAAAGAAGAAATAGAAGAGGCATTTACACAATTAGCAGTTTCCGGTGTAGGAAATCTGGATGGTGATCGGGTGAATCAATCGTTCTCACCTGCCCATACCGAACCGGTATTGCAGAAACCGGCTCCTGGTCGGTATGCTATGTTGGTTCAGTCCGAAGGAGAAGAGGATGATTCGATATCAGTAACTGTATCTTTGTCATTCAGCTTTTCATCAACCACCTCAAGTCATCATGGGTATGGAAGAGAAACGGAGAATTCCGGAGAAAATATTTGGAAGGCAGGAGTAAACAATGAGCCTGCTACTACTGTTACAGAAGAACAACCTGTGAAGCCGGTGTTGGCAGAGGTTAAGAAACCACGTACCTGGGCTGTGAAAGCTGCTGTTGGTACGGCTCTTCCGGCAGAAAACGGGAAATATAAGATGCCTGTAATGGCAGGTGTCACGGTAGAGAAGATGTTGAATAAGTACCTGGGAGTAGAAACCGGATTGACTTATTCAAATCTTCGTTCAGAGAATCAGAATCTTCATTATCTGGGTGTTCCGGTAAAAGTGAATGTGCATCTGGCGGAAACAAAGAAGCTGGATTTGTATGCTTCTATAGGAGGAATAGTTGAAAAATGTATAGCAGGTGCGCCGAATAATGATTTTAAGAATGAGCCTGTACAGTTGGCTGTAATAGCCGGAGTAGGGGTTAATTATAAAGTAAATGACCGGATAGCACTTTTTGCAGAGCCGGGAGTATCGCATCATTTCAATACGGATTCAAAACTTGAAACGATACGTACAAAGCGTCCCACGAATTTTAACCTTATGTGCGGAATTCGCATGACTTATTAACCATTAAAAGAACGAACGTTATGAAAAAGACATGGATACTGCTTCTCACCGTTTTTGCGGTTTTCGCATTGACCGGATGCAGTAAAGAAACCCTGGACTATAATAATCCGGATGTTGATCTTTTTGTGAAGCAACTCAAAGCCGGAACCTATAATACAAAAAATGACAAAGGGATTGTTGAAGTCCCTCATTTTACCGAAAATGACATTCCCGAATTGCTGAATTATGCCGAGGATATGAGTGTGATCCCCTCATTTCCTTCCGTATATAACAGCAATAGTGGCAAGATCCGTTTGGGCGAATGTATTTTATGGACAGTAGAAAGTATTCGTCTGGGCTTTCCGGCTTCAATGGGGTGCCATATGGTAGAAGTGAATGCCGAAAATTACGAAGCAATCTATTTCTTGTCCAATGAAGAACTGCTGGATGCTGCAGTCCGTTACCGTCGCTGGTGGGAAAACAGGCAGTATCCGCGAACGGCATGGACCATTGATCCTTGCTACGACGAGCCGCTTTGTGGTAGCGGTTACCGCTGGTGGTAGGGTAGACTAAACAACTGAACATGGCTAAACGTTTTAATCTATTGCTGCTGATTTTTTCAGTGGCCGGGACAGTACATGCCCGATGGAAAAAGAAGGATGTACTACTAACTTATTAAAATGATTAATGCATTAGAGAATGACGAAGCGCTTTATATTATTTATATTAATCAGTCTGACTGCCTCAGTAGTCTGTTCGCAAGAATGGACCACACAGGATTCTATTAAATTGAATCGAATCCTGCAGGGCAACGAAGAGATTAAACTGAACCCGGAGGCTGTGAAACAGATTGATTTCGGTTCTGAAGTTATGGGCACTCCTCTCATGTCTACAGAAAAGAGCTGGATGTTGCCGGATGCGACGCTTCCGTCTGTATTGCCTAATACGTTGCCACTGAATAAAAAACAGATGCTTACCCTGCGTCCTTATAAGCCGAATACACCTTATGACTGGGATCCGGTATATCAAAAAAAGATAAAAGTAGGGCAGGACACCTGGCGGGGAGATCCCTTTTATAGGATAAAGACGCTGAGATCCTATACTAACATGGAAAAAGTTCCTCAAAAGCCGAAAAGAACAGGAGGGGTACCATCCGATATTGAAGCTGTGAACCTGCGATATAATCCGTTGATGGGGCAGGCAAATGGTGCAATGGCGGGTGTGGGCATTGGTGGCCTTGATTTTATGTCTATCTTTACAAAAGATTTTTGGGATGTGAAAGGGCGTGAACGACGTGGCCGTACGTTAGAGGTACTGAAAGCCTATGGCGATTCGACTACCAGGCTTATTCCGATGCCTATATTGCAGCCCATCGCTCATTGAACTATCTGAAAGCCCGATTTGTTTAGTAAATAGTTAAGGAGTATTCAGCATTCAAATAATTTAGTTGAAACGCAGATTAACGCAAATTTTCGCAAAGAATTGATTCAATTCAATTATCGCGTTGCTTTATAGTTTGCGAAAATTTGCGTTAATCTGCGTTTAATAAAAGACGTATTAGTATACAAAATAAAATCAAAACAAATTCAGTTTATGAATAGAATTTCTACTCTATTGGGTATTCGTTACCCTATCATTCAAGGCGGTATGGTGTGGTGCAGCGGTTGGCGTCTGGCATCGGCAGTAAGTAATTCAGGTGGATTGGGACTTATTGGCGCTGGGTCTATGCATCCGGAGGTTCTTCGCCAGCACATCCGTAAATGTAAGGCAGCTACCGATTTTCCTTTTGGAGTAAATATCCCTTTGATGTACCCTCAAATTGAGGAGATAATGAATATTGTGGTCGAAGAAGGAGTGAAAATCGTATTCACCTCTGCCGGTAATCCTAAAACGTGGACAGGTTGGTTAAAAGAACGTGGTATAACTGTCGTCCATGTAGTGTCTTCTTCTAAATTTGCTGTGAAGTGTGAAGAAGCCGGAGTAGATGCTGTTGTTGCTGAAGGTTTTGAGGCAGGCGGACACAACGGGCGCGAAGAGACGACTACATTCTGTCTTATTCCGGCAGTACGTCGTGCAACGACTCTTCCTTTGATTGCTGCCGGCGGTATTGCTACAAGCGAAGGTGTTCTGGCTGCTATGGTGCTGGGGGCCGAAGGTGTACAAATAGGTACCCGTTTTGCACTGACTTATGAAAGTTCTGCCAGTGATGTTTTCAAAGAGTACTGTCTGCGGCTGAATGAAGGTGATACGAAATTATTACTTAAAAAATTAGCCCCCACCCGTTTGGTTACGAATCATTTTCGTAATGCGGTAGAAGAAGCTGAGGCGCGTGGTGCTTCGGCAGATGAACTGCGTGAACTATTGGGAAGAGGGCGTGCGAAGAAAGGTATTTTTGAAGGTGATCTTGAAGAAGGAGAATTGGAAATAGGACAAGTAGCTGCTTTGTTTCGTCAGCAACAATCGGTGGCAGAAGTTATGAAAGAACTGACTAAAGAGTTGAAAATTGAAAGTTAGGCAGCGCTTCTATAATTGACAATTGACCACTGTCCATTGTCAATTGTCCACTGTCCATTATAGAAGCGCAGCTAACTTTCAACTTTCAATTTTCAATTCCAAAAACATCCGCTATAGCCTTATACACTACTTTACCTTCTACTATATTAAGGCCGAGTGCTAATGCGGGATCATCTTTACAGGCTTGTTTCCATCCTTTTCCGGCAAGAGCTTTTATATACGGTAGTGTTGCATTTGTCAATGCTAAGGTAGAGGTATATGGTACGGCTCCCGGAATATTGGCTACAGCGTAATGTACGATGCCATCTATTATATAGGTTGGGTCACTGTGTGTGGTGGGATGTGAAGTCTCGAAACATCCTCCCTGGTCAATGGCCACATCTACTAATACCGTACCCGGTTGCATCATTTTCAGCATATCACGTGTAATGATGTGAGGAGCTTTATCTCCCGGAATAAGTACGGAACCTATCACGAGATCTACCGTCGGCAATTCCATTTTTAATCGTAGCTCTGAAGCATAGAGTGTTTTTACGTTTTTGGGTAATGTTTCGCTTAAATAACGTAAGCGGGCCAGGTTGATATCAGCTATTGTTACGTCTGCTCCCATGCCTGCTGCCATTTGTGCTGCATTACTTCCCACGATACCGCCACCAAGAATCAGTACTTTGGCCGGTTTTACACCGGGTACACCGCCCAACAAGATTCCTTTACCACCTTGCGGACGTTCCAGAAAACGGGCTCCCTCTTGGGTTGCCATTCGTCCGGCAACTTCACTCATCGGTATTAACAGGGGGAGTGAGTGATCTGCCTTTTCTACAGTTTCATACGCCAGGCATACAGAACCATTCTCCATCATTGCCAGTGTCAACTCTTTATCGGAGGCGAAGTGGAAGTAAGTGAACAGTAATTGTCCCTTTTTAATAAGCTTGTACTCAGGAGCTATCGGCTCCTTTACCTTCACAATCATTTCGGCAATGGCATAAACTTCTTCCATTGTCGGCAGAATCTGTGCACCCACGGCTGTGTATGCCTCGTCCGGAAAGCCGCTGTTGATACCTGCAGTATGCTGTATATACACAGTATGCCCGCATTTCACAACTTCAGCAACTCCGGAGGGTGTCATACCCACGCGATTCTCATTGTTCTTGATCTCCTTTGGTACTCCGATAATCATAATGTTATTGTATTAAGGATTAATTATAGGCGAATGTACGGAAAAGATCCTTATACTATTACTCGTAACCGGATGTTTAACAGCATATTGTCAAAAATGAGTAGCCTTTGACTATTTCTGTTTATAATAGGTCGATCTTACTGTTTTTTGAATTAATTCTGCCGGTGGGTTTTAATATTTACCCGGAATGACGTACATTTGTGATTCTAAATAGATAAGTACTGTATCCTAATTAAATGATCGTATCATTGAAACGCAGATTATCGCAAATTTACGCAAAGAATATCGTCCCTTAAGTGCAGCAAGCCATCTAATCTGCGAAAATCTGCGATCATTTGCGTTTCAATAAAACATTGGTATAGTATGAATTAAATTTGAAGTACCACTTAATGAACTATATGAAACTATATATTGCAGCTTTGTTGCTTATCTGTAGTGTACAGGCTTTTTCGCAGGAAAAGCCACAGGCATCTTTTGTCCCGCCATTTGACTTTCCGTTGACTTTGAGTGGTAATTTCGGAGAAATACGTACCAATCATTTTCACGGCGGGCTCGATTTTAAGACCGGAGGTGTTATTGGAAAGCCGGTTCGGGCGTTGGCAGACGGGTATATCTCACGTATTCGTGTTACTCACGGATCGGGGTATGTACTCGATGTTTGTTATGATAATGGCTATTCTACCATCAATCGGCACCTTAGCGGATTTACAGGAGCTATTGCAAAGCGGGTAGAAGATTTGCAGTATAAAGAGGAGAGTTATGAAGTGGAAATTATTCCCGAACCGGGTGAATATCCTGTCAAAGCAGGACAGCAGATTGCGTGGAGTGGTAACACTGGCTATTCTTTTGGTCCGCACTTGCACCTGGATGTCTTTGAAACGGCTACGGGTGATTATGTAGATCCGATGCCTTTTTTCCTTAAAAAGATCAAAGATACGACTGCGCCGAAAGTTGAAGGTATTATGTTGTTTCCTCAGCCGGGCAAAGGGATAGTGGAAGGAAGTCCGGAACATCGTACATTCTTACCTAATGTGGCACATCCTGTTGAAGCCTGGGGAGTGATTGGCACCGGTATCAAAGCATACGACTACATGGATGGTGTACACAATCGTTACGGAGTACATACGGTTGTCCTTACCGTAGATGGGGAAGAGGTGTTTCGCAGCACTGTGGATCGTTTTTCTCAGGAAGAGAACCGGATGATAAATTCCTGGACATGCGGACAATACATGAAGTCGTTTATTGATCCGGGAAATACCCTTCGTTTGCTGAAGGCCTCTAATGGTAATCGCGGTTTGGTGACTATTAATGAAGAAAGAGACTATCAGTTTTTGTATACGTTGACGGATGCGTTTGGCAATACTTCACGATGTCGTTTTACGGTGCGTGGAAAAAAACAGCCGATAGAGCCGTTACAACACCGTGAGAAATATTTCTTTGTTTGGGATAAAACCAATTTTCTGCAAGAACCGGGGTTAACGTTGGTTGTACCCAAAGGAATGCTTTATGATGATGTTGCTTTGAATTATCAGGTAAAAGCCGATAGTGGTGCTATTGCTTTCACCTATCAGTTGCACGATAAACCTGTTTCATTGCATAACAGTTGTGAATTGCGCATTGGCTTGCGGCGTAAACCAATAGAGGATACTACGAAGTATTATGTGGTACGTGTAACTCCCAAAGGTTTGTATGGTGCAGGCGGTAAGTATGAAGACGGGTTTATGAAAACGCGCATTCGTGAGTTAGGCACTTACACGGTTGCAATAGATACAGTCCCTCCTGTGATTACTCCGGTCAATCCTAAAAATTGGGCACGTACGGGAGAAATAGTGTATACCATCAAAGATAAGTCTACCGGAATCCGTTCTTATCGCGGAACCATTGACGGGAAGTATGCGTTATTTGGCAGGCCCAATATGATTCGTTCACAGTACGTATACAAGCTTGATCCGAAGCGTGTGAAGAAAGGCGGTAAACATACAGTAGAGATGGTCGCCACGGACGACTGTGGCAATGAAACGGTGGTGCGTAACACTTTCGTATGGTAAATAATCACATAATTAAGTAATATAACAACAATGAACAAGAAACTGATCCTTTGTGCTGCCTTTCTTGTGGCGGCTGTGGCGAATGCTTTCGCTTGTACCAATCTCATTGTCGGTAAGAATGCTTCTGCTGATGGTTCAACCATCGTTTCCTATTCTGCCGATTCATACGGGCTCTTCGGAGAATTATACCACTATCCGGCTGCTACCTATAAGAAGGGTACTTTGCTCGATGTCTATGAGTGGGATACCGGTAAATATCTCGGGAAGATTGAACAGGCACGCCAGACCTACAATGTCATTGGTAATATGAATGAGTTTCAGGTGACTATCGGTGAAACTACTTTTGGTGGACGTCCCGAACTGGTCGATTCTACCGGTGTCATCGATTATGGAAGCCTGATTTATATCGGTTTGCAACGTTCGCGTACGGCGCGTGAGGCTATTAAGATTATGACGGATCTCGTGCAGGAGTATGGCTATTATAGTAGCGGAGAGTCTTTCACTATTGCCGATCCGAATGAAATATGGATCATGGAACTGATAGGTAAAGGGCCCGGAATCCGTGGAGCTGTATGGGTAGCTGTCCGCGTGCCCGATGATTGTATTTCGGCACATGCCAACCAGTCGCGCATCCATCAGTTTGATATGAATGATAAGGAGAATTGCCTCTATTCGCCGGATGTGATTTCTTTTGCCCGCGAGAAAGGATACTTCAGCGGTGTGAATAAAGATTTTAGTTTTGCCGATGCCTATGCTCCGCTTGATTTTGGTGCACGCCGCTTTTGTGAGGCCCGTGTGTGGAGTTACTTCAATATGTTCACAGATCAGGGTAAGGCATTCCTTCCCTATATACAGGGTGAGACAAATGACCCCATGCCGTTGTTTATAAAACCGAATCGTAAAATTTCTGTGCAGGATGTACAGAATGCAATGCGTGATCATTATGAAGGAACACCGCTCGACATTAGCAATGACTTTGGTGCCGGTCCTTATAAAACTCCTTATCGTCTCTCTCCGTTGAATTTCAAGGTGGATGGTCAGGAATACTTCAATGAGCGTCCTATCTCTACTCAGCAGAGTGGATTTGTATTTGTAGCACAGATGCGTGCCAGTATGCCCGATGCGGTGGGTGGAGTGCTCTGGTTTGGTACGGATGATGCGAATATGACAGTTTTCACTCCGGTATATTGCTGTACGGATAAAGTTCCTGTATGTTATACCCGCGTAGGTGGAGCCGATTATATTACTTTCTCCTGGGATTCTTCTTTCTGGATTTTCAACTGGGTGTCCAATATGGTATATCCCCGCTATGATCTTATGATTGGTGATATCCGTGCTACACAGCACGAATTGGAAGGTACCTTCCATGAGGCACAGGCCGGTATTGAGAGTATGGCTACCCGTCTTTATCAGAAAAATCCGGATGAAGCAAAAGCTTTTTTGACCAATTATACCAATATGACGGCACAAAGCACTTTTGACACCTGGAAACGGTTGGGCGAGTTCATTATCGTGAAATATGCTGACGGAGTGATTCGTAAAATGAAAGATGGTAAATTTGAGCGCAACTCTATTGGTCAGCCGGCAGGTGTTATCCGTCCGGGGTATCCGAAAGAATTCCTTGAAGAATACGTAAAACAGACGGGTGAACGCTATAAAGTGAAAGAGTAAATAATAGATTATTTAAAATTATTTATTAGGAATTCTTATTTTATTCTTTTACATTTGTGACTCTGAGAAAAGATTAATCAAACATTAACCAATAAATAACAATCTAAATGGAGAATCAGGAACTCATCAAGCAGGTAACTGAGAAAGCCGAAAAATGGCTAACCCCGGCCTATGATGCCGAAACTCAGGCTGAAGTGAAACGTATGTTGGCAAACGAAGATAAAACTGAGTTGATAGAAGCATTCTATAAAGACCTTGAATTTGGTACAGGCGGTTTACGCGGTATCATGGGTGTTGGTAGCAACCGTATGAATATCTATACAGTGGGTGCTGCTACGCAGGGACTTTCCAACTATCTGAAGAAGAATTTCAAAGATCTCCCTCAGATTTCTGTAGTGGTAGGATATGATTGCCGTAACAACAGTGATCTTTTTGCCCGTATCTCTGCTGATATATTCTCTGGTAATGGTATTAAAGTGTATCTGTTTGAAGATATGCGTCCTACACCGGAAATGTCATTTGCCATTCGTCATCTTGGTTGTCAGAGTGGTATCATCCTGACAGCTTCTCACAACCCGAAAGAATACAACGGTTATAAGGCGTACTGGGACGATGGTGCACAGGTATTAGCTCCGCATGACAAAGGGATTATTGACGAAGTAAACAAGGTAACTTCGGCTGCCGATATTAATTTTAAGGGTAATCCTGATTTGATTCAGAT
Organism: Bacteroides mucinivorans; assembly: GCF_034654355.2. Lineage (NCBI taxonomy): Bacteria > Pseudomonadati > Bacteroidota > Bacteroidia > Bacteroidales > Bacteroidaceae > Bacteroides > Bacteroides mucinivorans. The sequence goes on from NZ_CP178179.1 coordinate 1,893,139, forward strand.
TGTTGGTGAAGACATCGATAAACCTTATTTGGATATGGTAAAGACTATCTCTATCGATCCGGAGGCTATCGCTCACCAGAAAGATATGAAGATCGTTTATACACCGATTCATGGTACGGGTATGAAACTTATTCCGCGTGCATTGAAGATGTGGGGATTTGAGAATGTATATACCGTTCCCGAACAGATGATTAAGGATGGTAACTTCCCGACTGTAGTTTCTCCGAATCCGGAAAATGCTGAAGCATTGACTATGGCTGTGAATCTGGCTAAAGAGATAGATGCCGACTTGGTGATGGCAAGTGATCCTGATGCCGACCGTGTAGGTATTGCCTGCAAAGACGATAAGGGCGAGTGGGTACTTATCAATGGTAACCAGACTTGTCTGATGTATCTGTATTACATCATCACTCAGTACAAGAAGTTGGGTAAGATGACCGGCAAGGAGTTCGTTGTGAAGACTATCGTAACTACTGAACTTATCAAGAAGATTGCTGAAAAGAATAATATTGAAATGCTTGATTGCTACACCGGTTTCAAATGGATTGCCCGTGAAATTCGTCTGCGTGAGGGTGAAAAAGTATATATCGGTGGTGGAGAAGAAAGCTATGGTTTCCTTGCCGAAGATTTCGTTCGCGATAAAGATGCCGTTTCTGCTTGTTGCCTCATCTCTGAAATAGCTGCATGGGCAAAAGATAACGGTAAGTCATTGTATGAAATGCTGTTGGATATCTACGTAGAATACGGATTCTCTAAAGAAAAGGGTATCAGCGTAGTGAAGCCGGGTAAGAGTGGTGCCGAAGAGATCAAACAGATGATGGTAGACTTCCGCAACAATCCTCCACGCGAATTAGCTGGTTCTAAAGTAATTCTTTGGAAGGACTTCCAGACTTTGAAGCAGATTGATTCTGACGGTCGTGTGACGAAGATTGATATGCCGGATAAATCAAATGTTCTTCAGTATTTCACCGAAGATGGTGGTAAGGTTTCTATCCGTCCGTCGGGAACAGAACCTAAGATTAAGTTCTATATCGAGGTGAAGGGCGAGATGGGCTGTCGCAACTGCTTTGCCAGTGCCGATGCTGCCGCTGACGAAAAGATCGAAGCTGTAATGAAATCATTAGGTATTTAGTGGTGCTTCCCGCACGGGGAGATACGCCGAGCGATAATAAAGAAGCGGCTGGTTCGAATAGGACCAGCCGCTTCTTTTATTACTTCATGCCTTTCAAAGGCAAATATTTATTGGTATCTGTTTTCTTATTGGTCAATTGATCATCAAGACAGAAAATTTTAGTTGATTTACGTCGGCTGACTAATGGTGAAGCTATCTCTGATATACTGAATAGTATTGACTCTAGTTCATGGAATCCGATACAGATGATTTATCAGAGTGGATATCTCATGACTAAAGGATATGATGAAAGTTCTCTTGGAAATTGATAGATAGCCTTTGGAACACCTCCGTTCCGGAAGCTATTTTATTTTTGTATTTCTTTTTTTCCATCGCTTGGCGAATCTCCCCGTTGCGGGAAGTACATTTCGTTTTTTTTTGATTCTTTAGACTATTGGGGCTAATCATTCTGTGTTAAACGTTGTTCTATGAGCAACATCTAAACCAATAGTAATATGAAAGATTTAGTAGCTGACATCAAGTATGATGCCTCAAAAGTGATTAATCAGGCCGTGGGGCCAAGTAAAGAATTTTGCATGGGGTATATGAATCCCGGTGCTGGTGAGGGATACATCTCTACCATGAAGCTCTCCGTCGGTACAGTCGATGTGAAAGACCTCGATGCAGTAACCGAGAACATTGTTTCTTATGACCGTTGCGAGAAGAATGATGCTTATATCGGTCAGATCAACATGCTTACTGTTTCTTCTTTTTGTGGATTGAATGGTGCGGTCTGGGGTTTTGACCTTGCTAAACATGACGACATTGCAAGTGGAGCAGAGAAGCCGATGTACATGCAATCTCAACCCGATGGACCTGATATTCCTGTTTACAATGTTCGTCCGCTACTCGAAGCTACCGAGCGCTTGTTCGGTAAAGAGCAACAACGCCGTTTTCCGCCTATGCCCGGTTCACACATTATCTGTGCTAATAAAGATGTCACTGCCCGTGGTCCGCTATGGGTATGGTCTGCCATTGGTATCGCCATTCTGAAAGACCGTAGCAAAGGTTCTTCTCTTTTTATTGAAGATGCCAATACCTACGGCAATGATTCTACTACAGAGTCTGAGATGATTGGCTATCTTGAAGGTACTCTTCGTAAAGTGACCAATAGTATCGCCTTGTGCGGACAAGATCAGGGAGTGGAATACGAACGTATCTATGTAGGTTACAAATACACATTCGTAGAACCTCATCAGGTAGGTTGTGCTCTTACCTGTGCCCCTTATATTAACCTCGCTCAGAATGCAATTCCTGAGGGTATGCAAGCTTCCGACCTGCGTCAACTCACTATCAGCGAGTGGGAAAAGAAATTGAAACTTGAAGAGTTGACTATCTGGTAATGAAGCCTTCCCTTCTGATTATTAACCATTAAAACCAAAAGAATTATGGATGAAAAAAGAGGAACCCGCTATCCGGTTTTCGGATTTGTAACTGGTGGAACCGGAGCGTTTAATGATGGCATACCACCTCAGCCGTACGAAACATTTGCATATGACCTTGCTTTGCATCAGGCTGGAATTGAAAACTTCAATGTGATACCTTATACTTCTGTGATGCCTCCCGAAATGAGGGGGAATCTGGTGTCTATTACTCCTGAGATGAATGATAAATTTCCTTATTTACCTTTCCGTCCCGACTTGAAAGATCAATTCCATCATGGGGCAATACTCGAAGTAATCATAGCCGGTCATGGTGCCAACTATGCCGAGCATAAGGCTATTGCTACAGGAGTTGGTATTGTGTGGGCAAAGAAGAATGGTAAGTTTATAGGTGGCTTTGCCGCAGAATATGTACAGTTCTACGACTCAAAGATTGATGATGAGATTGCCGGAGCAGAAGCCCGGATGTGGCTAACCAAATCGTTGAATCATGAACTTTCAATGCGTGGATTAGAACAGGATGGCGATAAGGAGCTGTTTCACAACTTCATTAACATTCCGAGTGATAATCCGTTTGCTTACTGCCTTACGGCTATTGGTTTCCTCAACTTCGGATATGCACCTTTAGTTAAATAATCATGGCTGATGGTTCAAAGAAATTAGGATTGGGCGGGCTGGTTGCCATTGTCTTTGGGTCTATGATCGGTGGAGGTATTTTCAATATCTCACAGAACATGGCTCAGGGGGCAGGGTTAGGGGCTACTCTCATCTCCTGGGTCATCTCAGGAGTAGGAGTGTTGTTCCTTGTGCTCAACTTCAAGATACTGGCTGATGCCCGTCCTGATCTCAATGCAGGAATTTATCAGTATGCGAAAGAAGGTTTTGGTAACTATGTAGGTTTCAATGTAGCCTGGGGCTATTGGCTCTGTGCCGCGATGGGAAATGTAGCTTTTGCTGTGATGCTCAATGATTCGTTCGGAGAGTTCTTCCCTGTATTGCTAAAGCATGGCTGGCAGACAGTAGTTTTCGGTTCTTTCTTCATTTGGGCAATGTACCTCATTGTGGCGCGTGGCGTAAAAGCAGCGGCGGCAATGAATACCGTTGTTACTATCGTGAAGTTTGCTGCACTGATTCTTATTGTTGTCATTCTCTTTATCTTTTTTAAGGTAGGAGCGCTGAGTTATGACTTTTGGGGGCATGTTTCTGATTTGGGTTCTCTCGGTACACAAATCAAGAGTACAATGCTTGTAACATTGTGGTGTTTCATTGGTGTAGAAGGTGCAGTTGTAATGTCTGCCCGCGCCCGGAACAGTCAGGATGTGGGTAAAGCCGGTGTCATCGGTTTTTTGCTGGCATTGGTGCTTTATGCGCTTATCAGTATTTTATCCTACGGTATCATGAAGCAACCCGAACTGGCTAAGTTAGATGATCCTTCAGTGGCTTACGTATTGAAAGCTGCGGTGGGAGAATGGGCATACACCTTTGTAGTCCTTAGTGTGATTGTCTCCGTTATCGGAGGATGGATTGCATGGACACTGTTGTGTGCACAAGTACCTTATACAGCGGCACAGGTGAAAATCCTTCCGAAGTCGTTTCTGCGTGAGAACAAACAAGAGACACCGATTCATGCATTGCTCATATCGAGCATTATCATGCAGGTGTTTATGATACTGGTAGCTATGGCCAAGTCGGTTTACGATGCGGCAATAGATATTACCGGCGTAATGATCCTTCCTGCTTACCTTTTCTGCGGCCTTTATCTGGTGAAGGCGAGCTTTACAAAAGGGGAGTTGAAGACTACCGATGCAAAGAAGATTATGCAATACCGGATTATCGGTATCATATCTTCCGTTTTTTGCCTGTGGTTATTGTATGCAGGCAGTCTGTTGTTATTGCTCATTACTTCCATTTTCTATCTGGCGGGATTCTATTTCTATGTAGTGGCTCGCAAGCAGAATATGGAAAAGGGTGAAAAGGTATTCTCCCGTCCCGAACGCTGGTTGGCTATAGCTATTGCGGTTTGTTCTGTAATAGCTGTGGTGCTCATGGCTGAGGGAAAGGCAGGATTATAGAAAGAGAAAATACAGGTTGCGAGGGCACACGGGTTTATTGATACTTTTGAGAGAGGAACGGAGTGTTCGTTTCATTCATAAGTTGTTCGTTTGTAGTTTGTAAGTGCTTCGTAATCTGTATCTCTTTTTTAATTGTTTTTTATCCACCAATCGATCATTTTACGTGCCAGGCTGAGTTTACGTGGCAGTTCCGGTAGGTTCTCACGTGTGTAGAAAGCCCCTGAACTCAACTCTTCGTCTTGTAAACTGATTTCTCCACCGGCATAATCGGCAATGAATCCTACCATTAGTCCGCTGGGATAGGGCCACGGCTCGTTACCAAAATAAGTGATGTTTTTAATATCAAGTCCTGTTTCCTCTTTTACTTCGCGCATTACACATTCTTCCAGTGTTTCTCCGGTTTCCAGAAACCCTGCTACCAGGCTATAGAAAGTTCCTTTAAAATTTCGTGCATGTACCAATAGTAACGAATCTTCTTTACGTACCAACACCAGTATGGCTGCCGAAATAGAAGGATACATTTCGTTTCCGCATGCCGGACACCTTTTCATGATAGCATCTTTCATTTCCGTTTTTGTGCCACATACCGGGCAGAAGCGGCTATGCTGATCCCAATGTAGTATTTCAAAAGCTTTTCCGGCTGTATGGTATTGTTTCAACGGGATAAAATCATAAGAAGCACGTAGCCCGGTCATACAATATTCGTCGGATTCTTCTATGGGATGGCTGATGACGAAGGCTTTGCAGGGGTGTCCCTCCAGAATACATATTTCGTGTACATGGGTATCTGCCGGGATAGGTATAGGAGGTTGTTCGTTACAAGGGATTGTCAACTTATTATTCTGCTTTTTAAGTAGTAGCTGGTCTTTGTAGAATACAATCCACCAGGTAGTAGTTAATTTGCTCATTTCTTTAATAACTTTTTTATATCCGATTCATTAATCCATTGCTGTTGTGACGGGCGTCCGCATCCAATAGTAGTTCCCGTTTCCGGCATTCTCACCTGTCTCATTTGCGCCTTTTCGCAAGCTGTTTGCATGGCTTGCATGGGATCTTTCCGACGGGGTTTGATACTGGAATATTCTTTTGGAAAATCGAGTCCTAATTCTTCCATTAATAATTTTAGCTGCCGGCGTGGTTCTTTAGCATTCGGGTGTTCTTTGATGAGGTACATCAGCTTCCGACGCTTGTCAAAAGGTTCCTGATATTCCCGCAGCATTTCTTTGTTTACAAAAGTGATGTAAGTAACCGTTCCGTTTCCGGCGTGGTCTATTACACTTAGTCCTTCGTTGTGTGCCAGGTATTTTGTATTGCGATGTCCACACATGACGGTATCTTTCAGAAGAGACAGGTAGATGAATCTGATTATGTCATGTTCGTCATTATACCGGATACCTTTGGGCTTCAGATACCGGCTGTTGAGCCTCTTCATATAGTGGGGCGTCACCCGGCTACACCTGTATTCGTCGATGAGGTAGATGCCTCTTTCACCATATTCGTTGGTATAGAAGGTATAAAAGGCGTAATGAATGACCTTTGGATCTTCAAGCATGATCATAATATTCCATACTATTCCTGTGCGGGGAGAGGTGACACTTACATGACTCTCTACCGGAAACGACAGGGAATATTTCATTCCCCGTCCGGTTCTTGCCAGTAGCCCGATATATTCTTCGGATAAAAAATCCCACTCTTTATTCAGTTCTCCTTCTATCTGTATAGGTAGTAGCTTGTTGCTTAATTCTTTCATTCTCTTTATGCTCTCATCAGGAACACCTCTGATTTAATAGAGTTACAAAGATATGAATTTTAAAGGATGATTTTTCTTTCCACTCCTATTTCATTTATAAAATATTTATCATGTGATACTACCAGCACTGTGCCTGTATAATCTCTGATAGTCGATGTGATGATTTCTATACTTTGAATATCCAGGTTGTTGGTCGGTTCATCCAGAATAAACATATCGGGCGTATTGTTGCTGATCATCAGACAACAGAAGGCAAGCCGCATCTTTTCTCCGCCACTTAGTTTCTTACAAGGTTTATCCCATACTGTGGAGGGAAACAGATAGCGGTTGAGCCTGATTTTCACCTCATGTTCGGGTAGATTGCGAATGTTGAAAGCTTCCGCTTGCTGAAGAACATTCCGATCATTCTGAATGATAGAGTACTCTTGATTGAGGTAGACATGCTTGAAATCGGCACGGATTAATGTCCCTTCCTTGGGCATGATATCTCCGGTGATGAGTTTAAGCAAAGTGGTTTTACCGCATCCATTTGAACCTTCAATGCAAAGACGGTCACCACTTTTCAATTGAAAGTTGAGTGGAGCTTTCCATAACAGTTCGTCTCCATAGCCAAAATTAATATCGGTTGCCGTAATCAGAATTTTCCCGGTGCGTAATCCTGAAGTATCAAAATCGGTTTTTAATACTGCCGCATCAGAAAGGGAACTTCTGATTTGAGTCATTTCACCGGTTAACTTTTCCGCTTTCTCTGCATGTATATCATTAAGTTTGGTGGTACTCTTTTCTGCTCTGTCTTTCAGCACATTCATCATAATGCGGGGAATGCCTTTCCTGGCATTTGCTTTCTCGCCACGCACATTCTGTTTTTCTTTTCGTTCGGCCACTTCGCGGGCTATCTTTCTGGCTAATCGTAGTTCTTTCTCTTTTTCTTCGAGTTGTTGTTGCAGGGCATTTAGCATAATACCTTTTTGTTCTTTATAAAACTCATAGTTGCCTCCATAAGTGGTGATGTTGTTTTTTGTAAGTTCACAGGTAGTGTTCAGCAGATTGAGCAGTGTCCGGTCATGGCTGACAACAATAAGTGTGGAAGCTGCTTTCTTTACGAAATCATAAAGCCGTTTTCTTCCCTGAATATCCAGATGGTTGGTCGGTTCATCCAGCAGAATTACGGAGGGAGAATGTATTTCCATACCAGCCAGGAATACTCGGGTTTTCTCACCACCACTGAGTTGGCACAGGGGGAGTGATACTGGTTTATTTCCTAATCCCCAGGACTCTAAAGCTGCTTGTATTCTTTCTTCAATATTCCAATCTTCATCAAGAGTATTAAAGTTTTCTACAGACACATCACCGTTCAGTATGGCGTGTAGCGCTTCTATTTTTTTGTCTACTCGTAAAGCTTGTGCAATGGTCTGTCTGTCATATTGCCCGAAATGTTGGGGAATATAATAGATATCGTCCGGGCGGATCACCGTTCCTGATGAAGGCGACAGCCATCCGGCTATAATCTGTAACAGGGTCGATTTGCCCGAACCATTATTTCCGATTAATGCAATCTTTTGTCCCTTGTTTACAGAGAGGTTAAGGTCTTTAAACAGAATTTCTTTATCTGCATGTATATACGTGATTTGTTGAATGGATATACTCATACTAACTACTGGGTTTGAATGTTAAATACTTGGGATAATTAAAAAAAGGAGGGGAGGGACAAACACAATAGTGGCTAAACATACACGTTTGTGATGCTTAGCGTCAATAGAAAGATAGCATATAAAAAGTGATGTTTACCGAAATGTGTTGTCTTACTTGGATATTCTCATCGGGGTAGTTTAAATTGATTCGGCGGCAAAGATAGAACAAAAATCGGAATAGACAAAGTAAAGGTTCATTTGATAAATGTGTAGTTGTTAAAAAAGCAATTATAAAAATCCTTTAAGAGAGAATATAAGGTAGAATATAAATACTCACTCTGATGTAATCTGCTGATTGATAATGAATATAAACCTCCAGTTTAAAGATAGGCAAGAGTGTACAATTATGCGAGTGTTAATTGTACACCTTTGTCATACTAAAATGTACACTTATGATATGCTAAAATGTACATTCTTATAAAGCAAAATCAGGGTGTTAAAAAATGAATTAACATTATTAACGAACTACGCATTTGTAGGATGAATCAAAATAAAAGCCCCCGTAGAAGGACGAGGGCAACCTAAATGTTTTCACAACGGAATAATCCTTATTGTGACTTGCTTTCAAATTAGTGTGGCAAATATAATGAAAAAATTAATATAAAACTCTTTTTACAATAAATAATTATATATTTGTATATATTTAAATTTAATGCAGTATGAAAAAGATATTAGGACTGGACTTAGGAACAAATAGTATAGGGTGGGCTGTAATAAATAGTGTAGCAGATGAATCAGTTGAAAAGAGAAATATAGAATTGGCCGGGAGTAGGATTATTCCTATGGATGCTGCTGTATTAGGAAATTTTGATAGTGGAGTTACAAAATCTCAGACAGCGGAGCGGACTTCTTATCGAAGTATTCGCCGGTTGCGTGAGCGTCAATTATTGCGTCGTGAACGGTTGCATAAAGTATTACAGATATTAGGCTTTCTTCCCGAACATTATGTCAATGATATAGATTTTGAAAATCATCCTGGTAAAATTAAGAAAAATACAGAGCCGAAGTTACCTTGGAGGAAAAACTCTATGGGACAATTTGAATTTATATTTCAGGATTCGTTTGAAGCTATGTTAGTTGATTTTGCTACTCATCAGCCTGTATTTGTTTCCGAAGGTAAAAAGGTGCCTTATGACTGGACTCTCTATTATCTTCGCAAAAAGGCGTTGACAGAAATGATATCTAAAGAAGAGCTTGCATGGATTATTTTAAATTTTAATCAAAAGCGTGGATACTATCAGTTACGTGGAGAAGAAGAGGAAGAACAATCCAATAAGCTTGTGGAGTTTTATGCTTTGAGGGTTGTTAAGGTGGAGGCTACTGATGACAAGAAAGGAAAAGACACCTGGTATAATGTTCATTTGGAGAACGGGTGGATTTATCGTAGAACCAGTAACATCCCTTTGGATTGGGAAGGGAAAGTGAAAGAATTCATTGTGACAACAGATCTTAATGAAGATGGGACGCCCAAACTGGATAAATATGGAGAGGTGAAGCGTTCTTTCCGTGCACCGAAAGAAGATGACTGGACGTTGATAAAGAAAAAGACGGAGTCTGATATTGCAAATAGCCATAAAACGGTGGGATGTTATATCTATGATGCCTTGTTACAAAATCCGCATCAAAAAATAAAAGGTAGACTGGTGCGGACGGTCGAACGTAAATTTTATAAGGAAGAGTTGCGTTTGATTTTAGAAAAGCAGCTATCCTTCCATCCGGAGTTACAGGACCGGGATTTATACAGAGCATGTATCGACGCCTTATATGTCAGTAATGAGGCACATAAGAATAATATCTCCGGTAGAGATTTTGTTTATTTATTCATAGATGATATTATCTTTTATCAACGTCCTCTGAAAACTAAAAAGTCATTGATAGATAATTGTCCTTATGAGGAGAATCAGTATATGGATCGGGAAACAGGAGAGGTGAAGCAAGCACCCATTAAATGTATTGCAAAATCTCATCCTCTTTTTCAGGAGTTTCGTTTGTGGCAGTTTATCTCTAATATACGGATTTATCAGAGAGAAAGGGTTATGGATGATGGCAAGTTGGAAACGGATGTGGATGTGACGCCTGATTTTCTTAAAACAGAAGACGATTATACTACTTTATTTGAATGGCTCAATGATCGGAAAGAGGTAGACCAGAAAGCTTTTCTGAAAAATCCGCAATTCGGTTTGAAAAAGACTTTTACTGAATATCGCTGGAATTACGTAGAAGATAAATCATATCCGTGCAATGAAACAAGAAATGCTATATTGAATGGTTTGCAAAAAGTGGGTGTTGCTGCTGATTTCTTATCCCGGGAGGTGGAAGAAGCTTTGTGGCATATACTCTATTCGGTAGAAGATAAAATTGAGATTGAAAGTGCTTTACGGAAGTTTGCTTCTAAACATAATTTGGATGATCGTTTTGCGGATGTATTTAAGAAACTGCCTCCTTTCAAAAAAGAATATGGTGCATACTCTGCTAAAGCAATCAAGAAGCTTTTGCCACTGATGAGGATGGGGAAGTATTGGGAACTATCGAATATCGATGATAAAACGAAGGAACGGATTGATAAGATTATTACAGGTGAATGGGATGAGAATATCCATGACAGAGTGAGGGAAAAAGCTATAAAACTGTCGGATATAACAGATTTTAAGGGACTTCCGTTGTGGTTGTCTTGTTATGTTGTGTATAACAGGCATTCTGAAGCCAGGGCTATTGCTAAGTGGGAGAGTCCTGAGGATATTGACTCATATCTCCGGTTGTTCAGACAACATTCATTGCGAAACCCTATTGTAGAGCAGGTTATTACAGAAACATTGCGTACTGTCCGTGATATTTGGAAACGTGTAGGGCAGATTGATGAAATACATGTTGAACTGGGGCGTGAGATAAAGAATCCGGCTGATAAGCGGGCAAAGATGACTGCTCAAATAGTAGAAAATGAAAACACCAATTTACGTATTAAAGCTTTATTAGCGGAGTTTATCAACTCTGAGTACGAAATAGAGAACGTACGTCCATATTCGCCGGGTCAGCAGGAAATACTTAGAATCTATGAGGATACGGTGCTCAATAGTGTTGAAGAAATTCCGGAGGATATTAGTGCTGTTTTAAAGAAGTTTAGAGAGAGTGATTTAAAGAAACGTCCCACGAAATCGGAGTTTCTGCGTTATAAATTATGGCTGGAACAGAAATATCGTTCTCCTTATACTGGTGACATTATTCCATTAGGGAAGCTCTTTACGTCGGCCTATGAGATAGAGCATATTATCCCCCAATCCCGTTATTTTGATGATTCTTTTAGTAACAAGGTTATTTGCGAGGCTGAAGTGAATAAGCTGAAGAGTAATGAGCTTGGATATGAGTTTATTAAGAATCATCATGGACAATATGTAGAGATAGGTTTTGGTAAAGTAGTCCAGATTTTTTCTATAGAAGCTTATGAAAAATTTGTGAAGGCCAATTATTCTGGTATAGGCAGTAAAATGAAGAGATTATTAATGGATGATATACCAGAGACGTTTATAGAACGCCAGCTGAATGATAGTCGTTACATTAGTAAGGTCGTGAAAAGCTTGTTGTCAAATATTGTACGTGAGAAGGACTCGAACGGAGAGTATGAGCCGGAAGCTATTTCTAAGAACGTAATAGTATGTACAGGCAGCGTTACAGATCGGCTAAAGAGGGATTGGGGAGTAAATGATGTTTGGAATTCGATTATCTATCCCCGGTTTGAACGACTAAATGAATTAACCGGAAGTCAACAATTCGGGTGTTGGGAAAATAAGGAAGGAAAGCGTGTTTTTCAAACGGCAGTACCTCTTGAAATGCAGAAAGGGTTCAGTAAAAAGCGTATTGATCATCGGCATCATGCAATGGATGCAATTGTAATTGCGTGTGCTACACGGAATCATATTAACTATTTGAGTAATGAGTCTGCAAGTAAGAAAGCAAAAATATCTCGTACTGATTTGCAACGTTTGCTGTGTATCAAATGTCGGACTGATGATAATGGCAATTATAAGTGGATTGTAAAAAAGCCCTGGCCGGCATTTACTCAGGATATACGAAAAGCATTGGAGAATATCACTGTAAGTTTTAAGCAGAATTTGAGAGTGATAAATAAAACCACTAATTATTATGTACATTTTGATGAAAGTGGGAAGAAGGTATTGGAGAAACAGATAAATGGCGATAGTTGGGCTATACGTAAGCCGATGCATAAAGATACGGTCTTTGGCAAAGTGAATCTTCAGAAGGTGAAAGAAGTCAGGCTTAGCCTTGCTTTGGATACTCCGAAAATGATTGTTGATAAAAAATTAAAGGAAAAAGTACTTCAGCTGTATTCATATAAATATGATAAGAAAAGAATAGATAAGTACTTCAAGGAAAACGCATCTCTTTGGAAGGATTTGAACTTGTCAAAAGTGGCTGTTTATTATTTTACGAATGATTCTACTGAACCTTTAGTAGCGGTTCGCAAACCATTGGATACAAGTTTTAATGCGAAGAAGATAAAGGAGTCTGTTACGGATACGGGTATACAAAAGATACTTCTTAATCATTTGAGTAATAATCAGGATGATCCTAACCTGGCATTTTCGCCCGATGGTATAGATGAGATGAACAAGAATCTTACTACTTTAAATGATGGTAAATATCATCAACCTATATATAAGGTACGCGTATGTGAGCCACAAGGAAACAAATTTAGTGTTGGGACATCAGGAAATAAGACTTCTAAATATGTTGAAGCTGCCAAAGGTACAAATTTGTTCTTTGCTGTTTATCAAACAGAAGATGGTAAACGGAACTATGAGACTATCCCGTTGAATGTTGTTATTGAAAGAGAGAAGTTGGGGTGGACTCCTGTTCCCGAAAATAATAATAACGGTGATAAGTTATTGTTTTGGTTGTCACCTAATGACTTGGTTTATGTGCCTACTGCAGATGAATTGAATAATGGTATGAAGTTGGATAATATAGATAAGGGTAGAATCTATAAGATGATTTCCTGTTCCGGGCCCCAGTGTTTCTTCATTCCTCAGAATGTGTCTAATGCTATAATTCCTGTTATTGAATTGGGAGCAAATAATAAGGCGGAGAAATCATGGAATAATGAGATGATTAAGGCTGTTTGTGTACCGATTAGGGTTGATAGGTTGGGTTGTATAACAGAAATAAACAATCAAAAATAAGAAAAAGATAATGTTGGATTATAATAGATTGAGTTATGATTAAAAAAACATTATATTTTGGGAATCCTGTTTATCTTTCATTACGCAATGCCCAGCTTGTAATTAAACTTCCTGAGATTGTTAAAAATGAATCCTTACCGGACACTTTTAAGCAACAATCGGAGATAATGAAGCCTATTGAAGATATTGGAGTTGTAGTGTTGGATAATAAACAAATAACTATAACATCCGGAGTTTTGGAGGCGTTGCTTGAAAATAATAGTGCTGTGATAACGTGCGATAGTAGAAGTATGCCTGTTGGTTTGATGCTTCCATTGTATGGCAACACTACTCAGAATGAACGCTTTCGCTATCAATTGGATGCTTCGGTTCCGTTGAAAAAACAACTTTGGCAACAAACCATAAAAATGAAGATTAATAATCAAGCTTCAGTATTGCAGGCATGTAAAAGTGTAGAGGTAAAGTGTATGCATGTGTGGGCAGATAATGTGAAAAGTGGAGATCCTGAAAATCTTGAAGCACGTGCTGCAGCATACTATTGGAAAGGTATGTTTGCAGATATTGATGGTTTTACAAGAGAGCGTGAAGGAGTCCCACCTAATAATTTACTGAATTATGGTTATGCTATTCTGCGGGCAGTTGTTGCACGTGCATTGGTTATAAGTGGGCTTTTACCAACTTTAGGCATTCATCATCATAATCGTTATAATGCCTATTGTTTGGCCGATGATATAATGGAGCCTTATCGTCCTTATGTGGATGAGTTGGTTTTTGGTATTGTACATAATGGAGCTAATTATGGTGAGTTAAGTAAAGAATTGAAGGTTCAGTTGTTGGAAATTCCAACGTTGGAGGTAAAAATAGGTGGTAAAAGAAGCCCGTTAATGGTAGCTGTTTCGCAGACTACTGCCTCACTTTATAAATGTTTTAGTGGGGAGCTTCGCCATATCATCTATCCGGAGAGGTAATGGATCGTTTTAGTGAATATCGCATTATGTGGGTACTGGTACTTTTTGATTTACCGACTGAAACAAAGAAAGATAAAAGGGCCTATGCGGATTTCAGAAAAAATCTGCAAAAGGACGGGTTTACTATGTTTCAGTTTTCTATTTATGTGCGTCATTGTGCCAGTAGCGAAAATGCTGATGTTCATATAAAAAGGGTTAAGTCTTTTCTTCCGGAACATGGTCAGGTGGGAATATTATGTATAACTGATAAACAATTTGGAAATATAGAACTGTTTTATGGAAAGAAGATACAGGGAGTTAATACTCCCGGACAGCAGTTGGAACTATTTTAAAATAAAAAATCCCATAGAAATATGGGATTTTCTTTTGGAAACAGTCTCTTTTTTTATTTTCTGTGATCAGATGTAACTGGTTGGTATTCAGTGAATAGTAGAGATTGTGCTGTTTCCAATGGTTCAAAGATACTAATTTGAAAGCCAATCACAACTTTTTATTGTTGTGTAGCCAGCTGTTATATGCTGTTTCCAATGGTTCAAAGATACTAATTTGAAAGCCAATCACAACCTCCAAGGCGGAACGGTGACCGTTTTCAATGCTGTTTCCAATGGTTCAAAGATACTAATTTGAAAGCCAATCACAACCATCTTCGACTGCTACGGCTGTGATTTTGGCTGTTTCCAATGGTTCAAAGATACTAATTTGAAAGCCAATCACAACTGCGGTTTCCAAGGTTTGCGCCGTTGAAATGCTGTTTCCAATGGTTCAAAGATACTAATTTGAAAGCCAATCACAACGGTACAGGGGGCATCTGGAAAACTGACTCGCTGTTTCCAATGGTTCAAAGATACTAATTTGAAAGCCAATCACAACACAACAGAGAAGATGTAAGTAATAGTGATGCTGTTTCCAATGGTTCAAAGATACTAATTTGAAAGCCAATCACAACACGGAACTTGTTTAATTCGGAGTCTGTTCGGCTGTTTCCAATGGTTCAAAGATACTAATTTGAAAGCCAATCACAACAAGGTTTAGTGCATCAATTGTAAACTTACGCTGTTTTCAATGGTTCAAAGATACTAATTTGAAAGCCAATCACAACGATACAAGCACATTATTCTTTGAATATTTCGCTGTTTCCAATGGTTCAAAGATACTAATTTGAAAGCCAATCACAACAGTTGGAGGCAAGCATGAAATCGGTAGAGGCTGTTTCCAATGGTTCAAAGATACTAATTTGAAAGCCAATCACAACGGTTCTTTGATTCTGAAAAGGAGGTTGGTGCTGTTTTCAATGGTTCAAAGATACTAATTTGAAAGCCAATCACAACTCCTGTTTGACAAAGTTACTTCTCATGATGCTGTTTCCAATGGTTCAAAGATACTAATTTGAAAGCCAATCACAACCGAATCAAAGCGTTAGATTCAAATGCTTTTGCTGTTTCCAATGGTTCAAAGATGCTAATTTGAAAGCCAATCACAACCATATATATCAACTCGTCCAACATTCCGCAGCTGTTTCCAATGCTTCAAAGATACTAATTAAAAATAAACCTATGGCCGAATGGTATATTATTGATTGTTTTTTGTAGTGATAATGTTAATATTGATTGAGTTTACAATGATAGATCAATTATACCTCTATTAATTTCTATTATTCCTATTATCATGTTATATTTGTAAATCAAATAAGAAACGCATGCTAATACCTATCATTATAATTTTTATTGCTGTTGCCATTATTTATCCATTTGTAAGATGGAATCATAAGTATGGTGGTTCTTCAGATTGTGCACCTTATCAGTTGGTGGACGAAGAGGAAGACGTAAAAATTACTATTAATGGGACTATTACTTTTAAAATAGAAGAGAAACCTTTAACGCCCTCACAGAAAAAGAAGAGAAGAATGAACTCTTCAAAGAAGTAGTTTTTACTCTTAGCCTTTAGAATATCAGCTAATTATATCTATTATTATGAAGAGTATGGATAGCACAAATAATGCAGCTAACATCTTGTAAATCAATGCTTATAAAAGTACGTACTTTTAGAGTATAAGAGTACGTATTTAAGTCGCTGTTAATTACCTATTTAACTCATATTTAAATACGTACTTTTGCGAGGTAAGGATTATAAGAGCTTTTCGTATGCCATCCTAACTCCCCTGCCATATATTATTTCCCCACAATATACAAAGCCAAGCCGTTCTAACATCTTATGCATGTAGAAGTTATCAAAATTGGTATCTACCTTGAAACTATAGATTCCTTTCCCGCGACTAAATTCTTCTACTTTTTGCATGAACAGAGTAGCTATGCCCTTTTGCTTCATTTCATTGGCCACAGCCAGGCGATGAACTACTACATAAGGCTGTTCACTTAACCATTTACCTTCGATGGCTTCATAGGCCGGTTCGCCATCAAAAGAGACTGCACCATAGGCTATTATGACACCCTCGTTACATAATACGCAGGCATAACCGTTCCGAATGTCACTGGCTATATTTTCGGGTAGGGGATAGGTTTCGTCCCATTGTTGCTTTTGTTGCCGAAGCATTTGTTCTTTGGCTTGCAGGATGATTTCCCATATTCTGGCTGCATCATCGGTGGTGGCTTTTCGAAAAGTAAATGGCATAATCTTTGATTGATAAGTTTGATTTTCTTTCATTTTGAGTTTTACTCTTTATGGGCAATGTTGTTACAAAAGTAAGAAAAATATAGCACTCCCCTGGTTGTTAAGATAAAAATAACGCCTGTTTTACTTTAATTTCTAACAGGCGTTACTTGAAATAAAAATCAGAACTATCTATTTCAATCAAATGTGAATAACTGGTTTAATACTTCACTCATACTTGGGTGTGTGAAAATAAAGTCTCGTAAGAAGCTGTAATGCTGTCCGGTTTTCATTGCCATATTGACAATGTTTATAATTTCTGATGCTTCGGCACAGAACAGGGTACATCCCATGATTTTTCCGGTATGTGTATCAATAATAGCTTTCAGCATGCCGTCTGTTTGTTGCAAAGTACGGGCACGTGCTACAGCTGTGGCCGGTAAGCGGGATACTTTGAAGGAATATCCTCTCTTGATAGCTTCATCTTCCGTCAAACCGACATGGGCAAGTGGCGGGTCAATAAATACGGAGTAAGCTATCGGATCACGGTCTTCGGTGGTGCGCTCTTTATCACCAAACAGTTTATTGCGGATAATCCTGAAATCATCCAGAGATACATAAGTAAACTGCGGTCCTCCCTTTACATCGCCCATTGCCCAGATGTGTGGAGTAGTAGTGTGCAGGTGTACATCCGTAATAATAGCACCGTGTGCATCTACTTTTACGCCTGCTGCTTGTAAGTTCAGGCCCTCTATCATTGGTTTTCGGCCTGTAGCCAGTAGGATAGCATCGCCTTCAACAAAGCAAGGGACGTCATCAGCGGTGTTTGTATATGTCAGAGTCACCCCATCTGCTGTATCATGTATGGACTGTGCACGGGCATTCAGACGAATTTCTACTCCCTTCTTTTCAAGTACCTTACGTACACTGTCTGCTATATCACGGTCTTCACGCGGAATGAACGCACTTCCTCCTTCAAGTATGGTTACCTTACTTCCGAACTCTGCATACATGGAAGCAAATTCCAGTCCGATGTATCCGCCGCCTACAATAATAAGGTGGCGTGGGAGTATGTCCAGATCCAGTAGGTTGGTACTGGTATACACGTGCTTGCTTTCTTTAACTCCATCGATGGCAGGGATAATGCTTGTAGCTCCGGTGTTAATGAAAATTTCTTTACCCTGAAGTTCTATCTCTTCGTCTGGAAGAACAACTTTCACCGTGTTGGGTGAAGTGAATGAAGCCATTCCCGTATAGATTGTAACATTGGGCCGACCATCCAGATCGCTGAAGTTCTTTTCTCGGAGAAAAGAGGTCAGTTCATTTTTACGGGTAATAGCCTGTTTATAAAAGTCACTTTGTTGCTTATAGTCTTCCTTGTACATCAGTCCGGATATCCCGGCCTCATGTACCAATGCTTTGGTAGGGATACAGGCTATGTTGATACATGTACCTCCATACATTTTATCAGACCGTTCGATGAGGGCGACTTTCCAGCCACGATTGGATAATTCGGCAGCCAATGTTTTTCCACCTTTGCCGAAACCTATGATAATAGCATCATATTGTTTCATATCTATATTCTTTTAAAGGGTTATTCTGTAGGTTTATAACATCCGAAGCGGGAGATTTGTTTCAGTTACCGGGTAGTAGCTGTCAAAGATTTCAATACCCGTTGCGAGGAGTCGGAAAGTAATACTACTGCGCCAGCCAGGATTACGATGTCTTTAATAACCAGTCTTCCGGCACCCGAGAGCAAGGGGAACCCATATTCGCCACTTCCTAAGTTGGGTACCCATACTTCGGGGGTAGTGACAAGAAAAGATAATGTGCCGAGTGTCATGATAATGGCGAGTGCATCTCCTATGATGCCAACTTTAGGGAAGAAGATACCGAGAAAAACCAGGATACCGATACTCATAATGAGCGCACCCAGTCCGTAAGAGAATGTGTATGTATTATTGGCTTCGTGCCATTCGCGGTTTTCGGGAACATATGCACCTTCGGCATTTTTATGTTCCTTGTATTCCGGAGCTCCCTTAGCGTAGAAGAAACTCATAAACGGACTGTTTGCCACGAAAGGTACGATGCCATCTGCCTCGTAGTGAAAATATTTCAATCCGCCAATCCAGACGAATACAACCAGAATGGCTACACGGATAAATTTGATACCGAAACTTTTAAGACCGGAGGTGAAGGTCAGAAGAGTGATTAATTTTTCTTTCATTGCTATAACTTTTTATGGGTTTAACTTATAGACGCAAAGGTCGGGGTTTTCCCATTTGCCGGAAATAGCAATTTAGCTTTATCGCTTGTCAATTTTTCCCTTCGGATGAATTTCGGAATTGTACAGTACTTTGTCCGGTCATGTTCTTGAAAAAACGGCTGAAAGAGGACTGGTCTTCAAATCCCAACAGGTCGGCTATTTCTTTAGAACTTTTATTGCTGTATAGTAATAATCGCTTGGCTTCGGCTTCCACACGCTCATGAATGACGCGCAATGGGGAGGGGAGTTTGCAGGCTGAAAAAATATTTGATAATGTTTTAGGAGATTTATGCAGCATATCGGCATAGTCCTGTACTTGTTTTTTCTCCCGGTAATGTGTATCTACCAGAATAAAGAACTGACGAATAATTTCAAAACTGTATTCCTTTTCCTGTGTGATGTTCAGGCGCCGGCGTGCGATACGGGTAGACTGGATTATGAAGCGTTTGAGCTGGATGCGGAGCATCTCTTCCTGTAAATTGTCCGATACGGAGAATTCTTTGCTGAGTGTATCGGCAATGTCGTTCAACAGTTTCTGTTCGGCATCATCCAATACGAACCGGATCACATGTGATGAACCGTTGAAGAGGAAACCGCTGCACGATACTTCGTGGTCGTTGCCATAAATACAATAGAAATTACTATTGAACAGTAGTGTCAGGTAGTCTCCGTCAATGGATTTGAATTCCAGATGTTGCAGGTTGGACAGAGAGATAACTTCATTCGGCACAAGTATTACCTCCTGATGATCTATTTCCAGCGTAATACTGCCATTTCGTACCCAGATAAATTTATAAAGGCTCTTTTCCTTTTGCAAGGCTTTGTCTGTATGGTAAGAATCGGTAAGGACGAGCTTTCCTTTTAGTTTGGTATTATATTGTTGTATCATTATTCTTTCATGGCTGAGGCGTCAAATGAGAGCGGTAACAGATCGCAGATACTTTTCACCTCATAAATTTCTTTCTTTCCGTAGAGCAGAATGCGGATGGGCTGTTTGTAGCGTTTCTCCGTTTCGAGTATTACCTGGCGGCAAGCACCGCAAGGGGGGATAGGGAGGTCG
The DNA here is from genome assembly GCF_034654355.2 of Bacteroides mucinivorans. Taxonomy (NCBI): domain Bacteria; kingdom Pseudomonadati; phylum Bacteroidota; class Bacteroidia; order Bacteroidales; family Bacteroidaceae; genus Bacteroides; species Bacteroides mucinivorans. The sequence continues at coordinate 1,913,301 of NZ_CP178179.1, forward strand.
ATGAAGTCCTTTTCCGTACGGGCAGCGATGGCAAGGGTCAGCACCGGTTGATCGGGATACTGAGAGTTGGCATAGAACAAGGTAGTGCGTTCTGCACATAAACCAGACGGATAAGCGGCATTTTCCTGATTGGTTCCGGTTACCACAATTCCGTTGGCAAGCAAGGCGGCAGCTCCTACTGAGAATTTCGAATAGGGAGCGTAACTACGCGTAGTTGCCTCCATTGCACTTGTCATCAGATCCTGGTCCGTTTTATTAAGTTCATCAAATGTGTATACTTTGATAATGCTGGTAATCGTCAGGTCTTTCATCTTTATCAAGGGTTTTTGTTCTACAATTAATGTTACAAAGTTAGGAAAGAGATTGATAATCCCAATTATTTTTATGATTTTTGTGGCATTTAACTCACATTTGGACAATAATGAATCAAACTCACCACAGAGTACCACTGAGTCTCACAGAGCTTTCTTTATCAGATGAAACGCGGATAAACGCAGATAAACGCAGATTAAAATACTGTTGTTCTTTATCTTATCCTTGTTTTTCTTTGCGAAAATCTGCGTTCATCTGCGTTTCAATTAATCATCTCTTGGTGCACCTCCCTGTGCGGGAAACACTTAGACTTGTCGTAATAACCCTTGCACTTATGCTTTCTGTGGGTGCACAGGCTCAGCGCAAAAATTCCCGTTATGTAGATTATATTGATAAGTATAAAGATCTTGCTATAGAGCAGATGAAAGAGCATAAGATTCCCGCCAGTATTACGCTGGCACAAGGATTGCTTGAAAGTGGTGCCGGAATGAGTGAACTGGCCCGTAAGAGTAACAATCATTTTGGTATCAAGTGCGGGGGAAGCTGGAAGGGACGTACGGTGCGGCATGATGATGATGCCCGTCAGGAGTGTTTCCGGGCTTATAAAAATCCAAGAGACTCTTATGAGGATCATTCTACGTTTCTGACTCGTGGGGCACGCTATGCTTTTCTGTTCAAGCTCAATATTACCGATTATAAAGGATGGGCACGTGGTTTGAAAAAGGCAGGGTATGCCACAGATCCTTCCTATGCCAACCGTTTGATTACTATTATAGAGGATTATGATTTGTATAAGTACGATTCCAAAGGTATTTATTCGGAACGTAAGTTGCGTAAACATCCGTGGTTGTTGAACCCGCATCCGGTGTATATAGCCAATGACATTGCTTATGTGGTTGCCCGTAACGGAGATACTTTCAAAGAACTGGGTGATGAGTTCGATATCAGTTGGAAGAAGTTGGTGAAGTATAATGACCTGCAACGCGACTATACTCTGACGCAGGGTGACATCATCTATCTGAAAGCAAAGAAGAAGAAAGCTCCCAAGCAATATAATGTGTATATTGTGAGAGATGGTGATTCTATGCATACCATTTCTCAGAAATACGGTATCCGACTGAAGAATCTTTATAAGATGAACCGTAAAGACGGTGATTATATCCCGGAAGTGGGAGATCGTTTACGGTTGAGATAATCTGAGTGTTTGTAACATTTCATTTGCTAAATTCGTACAGGGTGTTCGTTTTCGGACACCCTTCTTTTTTGTCTTGTTCCTTGTTTTCAGCACTTTAGTACTTTGGCACAGATTTAGTATCTCCAATCGTAAATCGCTAAATCGTAAATAGAAATAAGATGGACAGAGAAATTCCGAAAGAAGTACGTAACAAAGAACGTAATAAAAAGATTATTCGCTATTCAGCCATTGGGGTTACGGCCGTTGTGGTTATCAGTGTACTTGTTTCCCTGATGCGTACAGGGGTTCAGAAAAAGGATCTTGTACTTTCTACTGTTGACAAAGGTACAATTGAGGTCAGCGTCAGTGCATCGGGAAAGGTGGCACCGGCTTTTGAAGAAATTATAACTTCTCCTATCAATAGTCGCATTGTAGAGGTTTATCGCCGGGGGGGAGACAGTGTAGATGTCGGTACTCCTATTTTGAAACTGGACCTTCAAAGTACTGAGACGGAATACAAGAAATTGCTCGACGAAGAGCAAATGCGCCGTTACAAACTGGATCAGCTTCGTGTGAACAACCAGACCAAACTTTCTGATATGGCCATGCAGATAAAGGTGTCGGCTATGAAGCTGAACCGTATGAAGGTGGAGCTTCGCAACGAACATTACCTGGATAGCCTTGGTGCAGGTACTACCGATAAAGTACGCCAGGCGGAACTGAGCTATAATGTAGCCCAGTTAGAGTATGAACAACTCAAACAACAATATAATAATGAGAAACAGGTTGCTGCTGCCGAACTACAGGTACAGGAGCTCGATTTCAACATTTTCCGTAAGAACCTTGCCGAGATGAAGCGTACATTGGACGATGCACAGATTCGTTCTCCGCGCAAGGCTATTCTTACTTATATTAATAATCAGGTGGGTGCGCAGGTACCGCAAGGCGGGCAATTGGCTATTATTTCCGATTTGAGTCACTTCAAAGTGGAAGGTGAAATTGCCGATACTTACGGTGACCGTGTGGCTGCCGGCGGAAAAGCAATTGTGAAGATTGGTACGGAAAAGCTGGAAGGAGTGGTTAGCAGTGTGACACCGCTGTCAAAGAACGGGGTTATCTCTTTCTCCGTACAATTGGTGGATGATAACAACCGTCGTTTGCGTTCAGGTTTGAAAACAGATGTGTATGTGATGAATGCAGTGAAAGAAGATGTGATGCGGATTGCCAATGCTTCTTATTATGTGGGGCGTGGCGAGTATGAATTATTTGTAATGACTGCAGAGGATGAGATTGTGAAACGGAAAGTACAGTTGGGTGATTCCAACTTTGAATATGCAGAAGTAATAAGTGGTTTGCAACCGGGCGACAGGGTAGTGGTGAGCGATATGAGCCAATATAAGAACAAAACAAAACTAAAACTAAAATAGTGCTTCCCGCACGGGGAAGTACGGCAGGCGATGTTCGCTATCTTTAGATAGTATTGAATTATTAGCCTTTTGCAGAACAGGCTGTAGAATTATTCCACAAATATGTGGACCAATTCTACAGCCCTTTTTTCATTTCTTAGCTTTCCTTGGATAATTAATGTTTTTATTTACTGCTGTTTAGAATTAATTTGTTTCCTCGGCATCTTTAAGGTACAGTTATTGGGGTATATAAGTATAAATAGGTATTTGTAGATTTAAAATAATTAACCAATGAGAAACTTTAAAGTAGTATTGTTTGTGTTGGGTTGCCTGTGTGCAATACATGTTCAGGCACAGCAATTGGAAATAAAAGGTGTAGTGACATCATCAGACGACAAACAGCCACTTATCGGAGCTACCGTTTCTGTAAAAGGAGCACCGGGCCGGGGAGTAGTGACAGATATGGATGGTCGTTATACCTTGCATGTGGAGGCATCGGATAAATTCCTGGTTGTTTCCTATGTCGGGATGAAAACGGTTGAGGTGAAAGTGCCGAAGAACGGCGTTTTAAATGTGATGTTGCGCCCCGAATCACTGAGCTTGGATGAGGTAGTAGTGACCGGATACGGAAACTTTTCAAAGTCATCCTTTACCGGATCGGCCAATACGCTTCGGGCCGATATGCTGAAAAACGTGCCGGTACTCTCTGTTGAACAGAAGTTGCAGGGTATGACAACGGGAGTGAACATCACTTCCGGTTCCGGTCAGCCAGGAGCCAACCAGAGTATCCGTATCCGTGGTATGGGTTCGTTCAATGCATCCAATGAACCTCTTTTTGTCATTGATGGTGTACCGGTTACTTCCGGTAGTATGGGAGCCGGTACGGGTGCCGATGCTGCTTATATGAACAATGCTAAAACCAATGTGATGAGTACGCTTAATCCTGCTGATATTGAGAATATCACAGTGATAAAAGATGCCGCCGCCGCTTCTCTTTATGGTTCGCGTGCTGCCAATGGAGTAATCCTGATTACTACCAAGAAAGGGGCAGTAGGACGTACTAAAGTTACTTTGAGTGCCAGCGGAGGTTTTTCGAATGCAGCTGTCAACTTCCGTCCTACATTGAACGGGGATCAGCGCCGCGAAATGATTTACGAAGGTCTGTACAACTCTGCCGTAGACAAAGGACTGGAATCTCCCGTGGAGTATGCCAACGCCAATATTGATACGTATGCAGGGATACCGGAACTGGGATATACCGACTGGCGGAAAGAACTGATGCGTACCGCTCATAATCAGAATTATGAAGTATCTGCTTCGGGAGGTAACGAGCGTACTACTTTCTACGCTTCCCTCGGTTTCAACCGTCAGGAAGGATTGGTAGAGAACTCCAGCCTGGACCGTTATTCTGCCCGTCTGAACATGACACAGAAAATAGGTAGCCGTGCCGAAATAGGGGGGAATATGATGTTCACCCAGATGAGTCAGGAGATGAATGAAGAACGTGGTTCTAACATTAATCCATTTCTTTGTGTGGCTGTGTCTGCCACGCCTTCTATGCCGGTGCGCGATGCTTCGGGCAATTATGTGGGCTCTTATGCCGGCACCAATGTGAATCCGCTTCGCGACATCCGTACCGATTATAACCGTAGCCGTATGACGCGTATGTTCTCTACCGGATATGCTTCCGTAGATATTATCAAGGGATTGAAGCTGAAAGAGACGCTGAGTTATGATTATACCGTGCAGAAAGATTCACGTTATCTGAATCCTCTTAGCGGAGCAGGCCCCAAGAGCGGAAGCGATGCCCAGACTTCAAAGGGATTTACCGAATATGGTAAGCTATTGTCATCTACTTCGCTCAACTATGCCCGTACATTTGCCGCCAAGCACCATCTTGATGTATTGGTAGCTTATGAACTGGAAAGCTATCAGAGTGATAAGGCGATGGGAGAGAAAGCCAAGCTCCCTTCGGATGTGTTACTCGAACCGGATAATGCGGCTGTGCTGAAAAGTTTCGCTTCTTCTACGCAGGCATACAGGATGATTTCTTACCTTTCCCGTCTGAATTATGATTATGACGACCGTTACTACATTGCAGGCAGTTACCGTCGTGACGGTAGTTCCCGTCTTGCTCCCGAAAGCCGGTGGGGTGATTTCTGGTCTGTTTCCGGTATGTGGCATCTGAGCAACGAGTCTTTTATGGACGCTGTGAAGCCGATATTGAATGATGTGAAAATCCGTGCTTCCTATGGTGTCAACGGTAATCAGCCGGGAGCTTTTTACGGATATATGGGGTTGTACAGTTACGGACAGAACTATATGGGAGCCGCAGGTTCGTATGAATCTGCTCAGGCCAATCCAGGTTTGAAGTGGGAAAAGAATTACAATCTCAATATCGGTCTCGACTTAGCTTTTATCAACCGTATCTTTGTGAGCCTCGAATATTACAACCGCGATACCAAAGATCTGCTTTACAATCGACCTATCAGTGCTACTACCGGTTTCCTGAATTACCTGGCAAATATCGGGCAGCTCAACAACAAGGGAGTGGAATTTGAACTGCGTACCATCAACTTTGCCAGTCCGGACTTTAACTGGACGTCGGTGTTGAACCTGACGCACAACCGTAATAAGATTGTAACGCTGGATGGAGATATGACGCAGTCTATCGAAGGTTCCTGGTTTATCCATAAGATCGGCCTTCCTTACAATAGTTTCTACGTGAAAGAGTTTGCCGGAGTAGATCCGATGACCGGAAAAGCCCTCTACTATCTCAATACGCAGGATGAACAGGGGATTTACAGTAAAGAAAAGACCGATGATGCTTCTAAGGCACAAGCCATTCCGTATAAGTCTGCCGATCCGAAGATTTCGGGAGGTTTTACTAACATTATTTCTTACAAATGGTTCGACCTGGGACTTACCTTTACCTATTCATTAGGTGGTTATTCCTTTGACAAAGCAGGTACGATGATAGAGACTGACGGTAGCAAAGAAAAGTCATACAATCTGCCTGTATATGCCTTAGACCGCTGGCAGAAACCGGGAGATGTAACCGACGTACCCCGTTTTGTATTGGAACAAGGTGCCGGTCCGCAAAACTCTTCCCGCTATATTCACAGTACCGATCATATCCGCCTCAAGAACCTGACAATCGGTTTCACACTACCGGGACAGTGGACACAGAAAGCGCTGATAGAGAATGCACGTATCTACTTCTCGGGCAGCAACCTGCTGACGTGGGCCAAATGGAAACAATATGATCCGGAAGTACCGGTCAACGGTGAGGTGTTCTGTGAAGCTCCCGCCATGCGTACCTTCAATTTTGGGGTTGAGATAACTTTTTGATTTTACTCATTTATATTATAATACTCAGATATATGAAACGTACATTGATATATATATTTGCTGCCACATCGCTTCTTTGTTCTTCCTGCTCAGGTGACTGGCTGAACCTGAATCCGTCTACTTCTGTGACTACTCCGGAGGCTATCCGTACACTCGAAGAGGCACAAATAGCCCTGAACGGTATCTATCGTATTGCTGCTTCGCACAGTTACTATGGTGATAATTACCTCTATTATGCCGATTGTCGTGGCGAAGATGTTCAGGCACGTATCAGCAAAGGAGCCGGAAAGCGTGTATCGCCTTATTATGAATTTAACGTTACGGCAGATGATGCCTTGAACATCACGCGTGTATGGAATCAGCCTTACAGTGTGATTCACCAGGCAAATAGTCTGTTGGAAAGAATTGAATCCGGTGCAGTGGCGACGGATGATGTCACTGCCCTCAACTGTATCAAAGCCGAGGCGCTTGCCTTGCGCGGACTGGCTTTGTTCGATCTTACCCGCCTGTTTGCTATGCCCTATACATTGGACAACGGTGCTTCTTTAGGAGTACCTATCGAGATTAAAACGACACTGCCTACCCATCAGCCTGCCCGCAACACCGTAGCCGAGTGCTATCAGCAGGTGATAGACGATATGACGGGGGCACTGGATCTTTCGGCCCTCTCTACTGACAAGAAGGACGGGTATCTCAATGTGTGGAGTGTCAAAGCATTGCTTTCGCGCGTGTATCTTTATATGAATAATAATGAGCAGGCACTCGCACTGGCCAAAGAAGTGATAGATAACGGAGGGCTTTATAAACTGTTCACACACGAAGAATACCCCACCGTATGGGGAAAAGACTTCAGTTCTGAGTCGCTGTTTGAGTTTTACTATACCCTTTCCGAACCGGATGGCGGAACGGGAGGTGAGGGTGCTCCGATGGTGTATGCCGATAATGTGAAGGATTGGAATAACCTTGTACTCACCAAAGCCTTCCTCGATCTGTTGGGAGAAGACCCGGATGATGTGCGCCACGTGTTGAATCGCTTGCCCGAAAAACCGGCGGAAGATATACTGCCCGAAGGTTCTGCCGGCTATCCTAAGTATCTGAATAAGTATCCCGGCAAGACGGGGGATAATCCGCAGGACAATGACATCTGCATTGTCCGTCTCTCCGAAGTGTATCTGAATGCTGCCGAAGCTGCCTTTAAGCTGGGTGGGGCAGAAAACCTGAAATTCTCTCTGGATTGCCTCAATGCCATTGTGAGCCGTGCCAATCCGGTGAAGTCGGTGAAAGAATCAGAACTTAGCCTGGAACGTATCCTGAAAGAGCGTCGCAAGGAATTGGTAGGAGAGGGGCATGCTTTCTTTGATGCCATGCGAAATGGTTTGCCGGTGAATCGTACCGGTGGCTGGCATTTACCTTCCGTATCCGGGGCTGCGGTTATTACTCCGTCTGATCTGCGGGTAGCATTGCCTATTCCGCAAGCAGAGATAGATGCCAATCCGAATATGGTACAGAACCCACGTTAAGTGCTTTCTGCATGGGGAGGTAGATGGTTATGGAGTTAGATGGTTATAGAGTTGTAAGGTTATAAAGTGGTGGGGGAGAAGGTTATCTGGTGGAAGTAAAAAGAGAAAGATAGAGATGAAGACTTTTTGGAAGCAAAAGGATAGGAATATCTGAAATCGGCTAACTAAACTTTTTGTTGAAACCCTCCATCTGAGAATACTTTACATGAAAACGCTGCATGAATATGCAGATAAATGGGCTTTTCCGGTAGAATATACGCATATTCTTACCGGAAAAGCCTGCTTTTGTTGGTGAGAAATGATCTGTCCGGCACCGGGGAGCAGTGTGCGCGGCTCCGGGGAGCAACATGTTCGGCTCCGGGGAGTGATTTGCCCGGCTCCGGGGAGGGCTTCGGAAGCTCCTTTGATGTGCTTATTTGACTTATTAGGCAGCTGGAAATGACCGTGGAGAAAATAGCATAATGAACTATTCTTTATCTGCTTTTGATCATAAGGATCGTTGCGGAGAAGATCGTGTTTTGTGCTGATGCAAAAAATAATCAAATGCAAACTCTTTGCATTCTCCTGATGCGCCTGTAATGTCTTTAATTCCACCAACCGGGAGTTGGTTCCGCTATGGCGTTATAAAAAGGGTATAGAAAATACAATTTGTCAATCTGTCAGAATCAGAATCTTCTTCACGCTTGTAGTATGGGCAGTTGCCGTCCGGACAATGTAATTTCCCGAAGGCAGACTGAATGACGTTTCCGCAGTATTTACCGCTATTTGGCGGATCTTTACACCGCTATATGTATATACTTCTATACTGCTCTTTCCTGAAAGTCCGTTTACAATTACAGTATTGCCCGATGCATATACTGTAATTGCATCTTCAGACTCCTTTCCGATACCGGTTCCACTTCCATCAGAGTTTTGCCTCTCTGTGATATCGGCTACAAGGCTGTTGAGGTATACCTCCAAATTGGTGTATCCTTCCTGACTCAAAGTCGTTGCTTTTCCGTCGGTGGCATTGTTCGGGTTGAGACCGTTGGCTATCTCCCATACATCGGGGATACCGTCACCATCCGTATCTTTCAGTTGGTCGGTGGTAACTCCCCCCTTACTTAGCTCCGGCCAGGGACTGGAAGCTCCTGTGGGCATTACATCGGTGGGCAGATCGATAAGACCGGGCTTTTTGGCAGCATCATCGGATACGCTGCCTTGATAAGTCGCCGTTCCGGTTTCTGTTTCTTTCACGATGCGTTCGTCTATAATATCTCTTTCTTTGGAGCAACCGGCATAGAGCAATACTTGTTTGAATGCCTGTCCGGCGGTATGGGTAGTGATGACATCGGTTTCAAGCGGAGTATCCAGTTTCATTTCGGCCTTTACCTGATCATTGAAGGTGTTGTCGCACTCTTTATTATTGATCTGTTCATAGATACCTTTTGTCCAGTTGTCGGCAGTGACGGCCGCATTGCCCTCTATCACATTGCCGTCTACGTAGAACTGTCCCCATACATGTTCCATTGGCTTCCATGCATTAGGAGTGCCGTCGGCATTGGTACAGTATGCCGTAGTTCTTACGCCGATCTTGGCAATACGGTAACGTACTGCACTCTGAGGGGTTGCGGGACCTGGTTTGTAGTAGTTGTTTACGATGTTTACTTTCATACCTTCACCACCATAACATCCATTGCCTGCCCAGTTGTAGAATACATTGTTGCGCAGGTCCATATACTCCCGTTCCTGTGTTCCCGGACGCGGGCCAAGGCGGGGTACGCGGCTTTCGTGGTGAGCCATCAGGTTGTGATGATAAGATGCATGGGCACCTCCCCAGTTACCGCCATACCCGTGTTTCCCTTTGCTGTGTCCGGAAGTGCGCAGGCTTTCGGAGATAAGACACCATTGTACCGTTGTGTTTTCAGAACCATATACGGACAGGCATTCGTCAATAGACCAGCTGACCGAACAGTGGTCTACAATGATATTCTTTTTATCCATACCTCCCAGACCATCCGGTTCTCCACCGGTAGCTATGCTTGCTGTTCCTACCCGGAAACGCAGGTAACGGAGAATGACATCGTTGGCCGAGATGATAACCGGATAATCCGCCAGGCAGATTCCTTGTCCCGGAGCACTCTGTCCGGCAATGGTAATATTGTCATTGGAGATTTTCAGATCACTCTTCAGGTAGATGGTTCCGGCTACATCGAAGACAATGGTGCGTGCCCCTTTCTGCTTTACAGCGTAGCGCAAGGTACCTTTGGCCTCACTGTCCTCAAGAGTGGTTACATGATAGACGTTTCCTCCCCGTCCGCCTGTTGTGTAGCGGCCATGCCCTTCGGCACCGGGAAAAGCAGGAAGCTGTTGTGCAACCAGCCGGGTAGAGACTGGCAGGCATGTTAACAGCATCAGAAGATAGATTACTTTACAGGTTTTCATTTTAATATCTATTGAGTAAGCAAGAGGCTGTTTCAACTTTATTATGGACTAAAGTTGAAATAGCCTCTCAGGCGTTAGTTTGTAACTATGATTTTCTCGTTTTCTCTGTTTCCGTCGGCCAGGATATAAGTGATAATGTATACACCTGGTTGTAATGCCGGCAGATTGATTTCATTTTTCTTAGCCTGTGGATGTGAAGAGTATACCTGTGCACCCGTTAGGCTGTTGATATACAGTGCAGTCACTTCACTGTTGGTTGCGTAAGGACGTTCGATAGAAGTGCCGCCGCCTCCTGCCAGGTTGTTCAGGTAGTTTTCAAGATTGGAATAACCGTTCGCACTGATTGCTCCTCCGTCTGCGGGATTGTTCTTATCCAGCCCGTTAGCATCTTCCCAACTGTCGGGGATACCGTCGCCATCTGTATCTATAGGGGCAGATTCACCGTTCTTTGGAGTAAGATCAGGCCAGGGAGTCCAGTTTTCATCGGCATCGGCAGGTTTCAGATCGTCCTGAGAGTTGATCATACCAACAAATTTTACGGTAGGAGATGCCGGTTCTGTCTTGTTCCATTTGATAGCACCTCTGTCTACGGGTACCGATTCTCCTGCTGCTTCGGCCAGGATGCGTGTGTCTACTTCGTCGAGCTTCGGCAGTTGTGCTCCGGCTTGCCTGATGACTTTATAGTAGGCTTCTTCTGCCGTTTCTACATTGAGGTCGCTGCTGGCTGATGGGGTAGTCAGCTTTATATCGTTGATAAGGTTTGTACCCGCACGCAGATTGACTGCTTTCTTAGAGTTGCTTCCGTCTGCATATATCCAGTTGTCGGCATTCACCTGCGAGTGGTCTCCTTTGTTCTTATCGTTTTTGTATTCATTGGTTTCAAATAAGTTTCCGTCAATAAACCATTCTCCCAGTCCGGTAGCACTGGCGGCATCATGAGAACAGTCGGCAAACCAGCGTTCCTGGAATGTATTGGTGGCAGGCCCCGGCTTATAGTAATTGTTGATGAGATTGGTGCGTGAATAGGCCCCTTCGATAATTGAATGTAGTTGTCCACCGTATAAAGCGCCTTTGTTTCCCCAGTTGAAGTGCACGTTGTTGATAATCTCCGTGTCTACAAAAGCATCGTGTCCGCTGGCAGCTTTGTCACGGGCACCATTCACCAGCGGAGTACGGCCTACACAATGTGCAAACAGGTTGTGATGAAATGTAGAATGCTCGCCACCCCATTGTGCACCGTAACCGCGTGCGCCTTTATCATGTTTGGATACATAGAGCGGTTCGCTCAGGATACACCATTGCATGGTGGTGTACTTGTTATCGTACATCGTCACGTTTTCTTCCATTGACCAGCTAAAGGAACAGTGGTCGATGATAACATTCTCCGTATTTTCAATTCCTAATGAAGAGTAGTTTTTACCTGACAAGTCACCGGCACGGAAGCGTATGTAGCGTACAATAAAGTTTTTGCTGTGAATGTAGATATTGGCTCCCGAGATACAGATACCACCACCTGGAGCAGATTGACCTGCAATGGTTACATTGGGTCTGGGACATTTCAACCGTTCTTTCAGGACGATAGTACCACCTACTTTGAAAAGAATGGTTCGTGGGGTATCGTCTCCTGTACTCAGTGCCCAACGGAGGGTTCCTTCAATGGGCTCTTCCGTCGAAAGATAGTCCTCCAAACTTGTCACATAATACACTTTACTGCCTATGGCAGGATCTGTGGCACGTCCGCCGGTCGCGAAGCGTCCCCAGCCTTCGGCACCCGGAAAAGCAATTTGTTGTGCACTTGCCTGTGAACATACAGACGAAAGAGGAAGTAGCATAAGGCATCCGAGCAAGGCATGCTGCCGGAGGTTTTTCCTGAGAATAATGTTCTTCATTCTATATTTTATTAATGATTTAATATTGGCTTTCAATGATAGCGCACACTCCTCTAATCAGTGGGCGTTTGCGCTAATATGCATCTCAATTATAGCTTATCCGAATTTCTTTGCAATATTACGTGCTTTACAATGAACGCGTGTGTAATATCTGTTGTAAATGGAGGATGACCAATATTTTCCATTCACAATCAATTATTCCACATTCCTTTGTCAGCATATTTGTCGGAAATGCAGTGATAGGACCGGCCGGTTACTATCTGTTGCCATGAACCGGAAGATTTTTGCCGGAATATTGATTCTCAGGTTGTGCAGGAGTGTTAAATATATTTCGGTTGATACTTTTTATAGAAGATGAAGAATAACGTAAAGCCGATAAGGGCGAACGGTACGCCGGCCAATGCCGGATAACGGTAGCCATTGCTTACAACCAGTCCCCCTGCATAAGCACCGATGGCATTACCGAGATTGAAGGCTATTTGTACGCTGGCTGCTCCCAGCATCTCTCCACCTTTGGCTACGCGGATTATCAATACCTGTTCCGGACTGGAAACAGCAAATAATCCCGCTGTACAAAGGCACATCAGGATGACGGCCAGCCAATTGTACGGGGAGAAGAAGAAGATTAAAAGCAACATGATACAGATAAGCGCCTGTGCAGCCATTCCCACTTTTCCAGGTGTGTAGCGGTCGGAAAGACGCCCGCTAATCAGATTCCCCATTACCATACCGAATCCGGCAAGGATCATTAATGGGGTGATACTTTCTGCGGAGAATCCGGAAACATTGGTCAGCATAGGATTGATGTAGCTGTACCAGCAGAATACTCCACCGTTTCCTAAAGCCGTAGCACCAAGTATCAGCCAGGGGGCAGGAGTTTTGAGAAAACGGAATTGCCCTTTGAAACCGGTATCTTTCAGTCCTTCTACATTGGGCACCCAACGCCATATGTAATAAAGGATAACAACTCCCCATACACCTACTAAAAGAAAGGTGAAACGCCATGAGAGCATCGTACTCAGAGAAGTTCCCAAAGGAACGCCGAATAGGTTGGCAATGGTCATTCCGGCAATCATAATAGATACGGCTTCCGAACCTTTTCCTTTGTCGGCAACTTTCTCGGCTACGATGGAGCCTACTCCGAAATACGCCCCGTGTGGCAGTCCGGAGATGAAGCGAGCCAACAATAATACCCAATAATTAGGAGCCATTGCTGCACAAATATTGCCAAGCATAATTAGTGCAACGAGTACAAGCAGAATACGTTTCAAGGGATGTTTCCGGGCAAGAGTCAGGATAGGGGCACCCACGCAGACTCCCAATGCATAAGCAGAAATGAAATGTCCCGCCGCAGGAATACTGATATTTAAATCCTTTGCCACATCGGGCAGAATACCCATCATTACAAACTCGGCGATACCCAATCCTAAGGTACCGAACGCCAAAGCAATCAGACTCTTCTTCATACAAAACCTTACCTAATACCTTAATTTTCTTTTACCGGCTGCAAAGGTAAAACAAAAAATGTCAGGGTATAGTTCCGCCTGAACGTTTTTGATTTGGATCAATTTTATGACAGACACCCCGTCTGTTTTTATGTTCACTTTTGTATCTCCTGATAGTTCGTCTTTGGGCAAAGTGTTCATTTTCGGACAATAGAGTTTTTGTTTAATCATCAGGAAATAAGTGATTTACTTCTTTGGCACACGATTTGACTATATTTCACCGATAAAATGCGAAATAATTAATACCATTAAATACTTAAGTTATGATAACATTGACTTCTCTTTCCAAAATCTATCGTACGAATGAGATTGAAACGGTAGCCCTTGAAAACGTGAATCTGACCGTGGCCCGTGGTGAGTTTCTTAGCATTATGGGACCTTCCGGATGTGGAAAATCTACACTGCTGAACATTATGGGGTTACTTGATACGCCTTCTACCGGTACGATTGAAATTAACGGTACTCATACAGAAGGGATGAAGGATAAAGAGCTGGCGGCATTTCGTAACAAGACCCTTGGGTTTGTTTTTCAGTCTTTCCATTTGATAAACTCGTTGAATGTACTGGATAATGTGGAGCTTCCGTTGCTTTATCGCCGCGTCAACGGTAGCGAGCGTAAACGCTTGGCAAAGGAAGTGCTCGAGAAAGTGGGGCTGAGTCATCGTATGAACCATTTTCCTACGCAACTTTCCGGCGGTCAGTGTCAGCGGGTAGCTGTAGCCCGTGCTATAATCGGCAATCCAGAGATTATTCTTGCGGATGAGCCTACCGGTAACCTGGACTCAAAGATGGGAGCTGAAGTCATGGAACTTCTTCATCGTCTCAACAAAGAAGATGGACGCACCATTGTGATGGTTACTCATAATGAAGAACAGGCTAAACAGACTTCCCGTACGGTTCGCTTCTTTGACGGCCGACAAGTGCAATAGGCATTATAATGATATTGAGACCTAACTAAATATTCAGCATTCTTACTTTTTATAACTTAAAGAAATCATATACGACAATGAAAACAAGTCTATCCATATTTACTATCGCACTCATGCTGGGGATTCTTTTTTCTCCTTTACGGGCACAGTCTAATAAAAAAGTGATCCGCAATGAAGCGGTTGCCGACTTCTCTTCCATCCGCCTGCAGGCAGTGGGCGATATCTTTTTTACCCAGTCGGATGATTACTCTCTACGCGTTGAAGGCCCCGAGGAGTATGTGAAGAAGGTTACTGTTACAGCAAAGGATGGTAAGCTCGTCCTCAGTTATAAGCAAAAAAATAACGATTCAAAGAAGTTAAAGTATTATATCTCTGCTCCGGACTTGTCTCGCGTTGACGTTGAGGGTGTTGGCTCTTTCCGCTGCGAGAAGAAACTAAAACTGAAGAATCTGGAGTTGAATATGACTGGTGTTGGTTCTATAAATATAGCCGATCTGGAATGCAAAACTCTTCGTGCCCGTCTTGAAGGAGTAGGAAAGGTGAATGTGCATGTAAACTGCGTTAACCTCATAGCCAATGCTGATGGTGTAGGGCATATGACTTTGTCCGGATATGCCAAAACTGCTAAAATTACGAAAGACGGTATTGGTGGGGTAAATACCCGGAATCTGGAAACAGGAGAGTAAAAGATAAGGAGATTTAGTAAATATTCTAATTTGTCTAATCGTAAATATCTTCAAGATGATTAAACTATATTTCAAACAAGCGTTGGCACAATTGCGCCAGCAACCTATTATAAGTCTGGTCAGTGTACTGGGTACGGCGCTTGCTATTTTCCTCATAATGCTGGTGGTGATGATTCAGCAGGTGAAGGTAGCTCCTTTTTCTCCGGAAAGCAACAGAGATCGTTTCCTGCACTTTGCTTTTATGAGTATCGGTAACAAGGAGTGGGGAGACGGTACCAGCAACGGGCCTATGAGCGAACAAACTGCAAAAGCTTGCTTTAAGTCACTTACCACCCCTGAGGCAGTTACTGTTTATTGTTGTGCGGCAATAACTACTCCCGTTTCTGTGCCGGGTAGTCCTGCCGTTAGTATTGACTTACGACAGACTGACAATACTTTCTGGCAGGTGTTCGATTTTGCATTTGTTGCCGGTAAACCTTATGACCAGGCTACTTTTGATTCCGGCCGGCCTGTGGCAGTGTTGACAGAGAGTGTTTCCCGTGCTCTGTTTGGTACAACTGAATCCGTTGGATATGAATTTCTTTTAAATCATGCTCCCTATAAAGTAGTGGGGATAGTGAAAGATGTTTCTACTTTGGCAAGTTCTTCATACGGACAAGTGTGGATCCCTTATACTTCGACAGATTTGGCCAAAGATACATGGAGTGATAGTCATATGGGAATGATGAGTGTAACGATTCTGGCACAAAGCCGGGACGACTTTGAGCGCATTCGTGAAGAGGTTAAGAAAATGCAGCAGCAGTATAATCATTTGTTGGCCGAAAGTGGTTATGAGTTAATTTATCGCAATCGTCCGTACGATCAGGAGAAGCAGGCTATAGCTTTTGCTGCCAACTGGGAGCCTGATGTAAAGGCTGCCCGCCGACAGCGAATTACTATTTTCGTTATCCTGCTGTTGGTGCCTGCCATTAACCTGAGTAGTATGACTCAGAGCCGTTTGCGTCAGCGTGTTTCTGAGATTGGTGTACGTCGTGCTTTTGGAAGTACACGTACGGAGATGATGGGGCAGATTGTAATGGAGAACTTGATAGTAACCCTGTTTGCCGGTCTGGTAGGTTTACTTTTCAGTGTATTGTTTGCCTATCTGGGAAACAGTTTTCTGTTTCAGGACTATAGTGCTACGCTCAATCCACCCGAAGTAAATGCCTCTATCCTGCTACAACCTTCTACATTTATGTATGCATTGCTTTTCTGCTTTATACTTAACTTCCTGAGTACCGGCCTGCCGGCATGGAAAGCGTCGCGTACCAGTATTGTAAATGCTTTGGGAGGTAGAACTCATTAAACCGAATGAATGATGAATAAAAAACTATTTACACAGATAAAAAATGAGTGGCATTCCAATCTTTGGATAGCTACAGAGTTACTATTGGTAAGTGTGGTGATGTGGTATGTTGTGGATTATATCTATGTTCAGTATCGTGTGTACAACGAGCCGCATGGGTTCGACATCTCTCATTGCTATCTCGTAAGCATGGGCGGACTTACAGATAAAAGTCCTGACTTTATTCCGAATGACACATTGATTGCCGATGAAATAGAAGAGTTGGTGAACCGTATCGCCCGTCGTCCGGAGGTAGAAGCTGTAAGTTTGTCCCAGAATTCTTATCCTTATAATGGAAGCAATAGCGGCAGTGATATAAGGTATGATACACTTCAATCCTATGGATATGTAGTGCGTCGTCTGGTAACTCCGGATTTCCTGCGGGTATTCCGCTATGAGGGGACACGCGGAGAAACACCGGAGCAATTGGCAGAAATGCTGACTAAAGAGAACTTTCTGGCATCTGATAATCTGTATGAGAGAAAATATAATATTAAATTAACCTCATTGGTAGGTAAACAGTTTTATTTGTGGGGTGATACTACGAAAACTTACAATCTGGCTGCTTCTTTGAAACCGATACGCTACTCGGATCACGATCAGGCTTTGTTCTCCTACTGTATGCTTTATCAGTTATCGAGGAGTTGGTATGATACTCATTTAGAAGTATGTATACGTGTGAAGGAAAATCAGGATGTAGACTTTGTCAATCGCCTTAAAGCTGACAGTGAGAAGCAGTTACGTGTGGGAAATGTTTTCATTGCCGATATTCGCTCTTTTGCAGACATTCGCCGCAATTTTGAACAGAACTCTATGAATGAGTTGCGTAATTATGTTTTCGGCATGGTTTTTCTGCTACTGAATATCTTTTTGGGATTGTTGGGTACCTTCTGGTTCCGTACGCAACAACGCCGGAGTGAGATTGCTCTGCACAAGGCATTGGGAGGAACAAACCGTACAATCTTTAATCGTTTGCTGACAGAAGGATTGCTGCTGCTTGTGATAGCTACTGTACCTGCCATTGTTATCGACTGGAATTTAGCACATGCCGAACTGAACTCATGGATGAATGGTACTACCCTTGAAACCGGGCGTTTCATAATTACCACAGTTCTTACATTTGTTCTCATTACCTTAATGATTGTGACAGGTATTGGTATTCCGGCACGTAAAGCGATGAAGATACAGCCGGCAGAGGCACTGAGGGAAGAATAAAGGGATTTACGATTAGACGATTGACAATTTACGATTGAAGTTACTGAGTAAATCGTTCAATCGTCTGGTTTTCTCCCCCCCCCCCCATAACTGAAAGTAATCCCAATTGTTTAATCGTAAATCGTCTAATCGTAAATTATTTCATGTTTAAACAACATTTCAAACAAGCCTTTCATTTGCTGCTGGAGAATAAGCTGCTCTCTGCAATCAGTATTGCCGGTACGGCACTTGCTATTTCAGTGGTGATGGTGATTATCATTTTGTTGCACGCTAAGACAACAAATTATGAACCGGAAACAAACCGTAACCGTACGTTGTATGTGAAATGGTCCAGTGTTTATGAAAAAGAGAATAAAGATGCACGCAATTATAGCCGGGTATCTCTCTATGATATACAACAACTATTTTATCCGCTGACAACCGCAGAAGCTGTAACAGCTATTTGTGAATATGGGCGTATGTTGGCTGCTGTTCCGGGTGGGGGCGAGGAGATTAATTGTCAGTCACTTTATACCGATGCTGCCTTCTGGCGTGTATTTGAATTTGGGTTTCTTGCCGGAAAACCCTATGATGAGGCTGCTTTTAAGTCCGGATTGAAACAAGCCGTAATATGCGAAAGTGTAGCCCGCCGCTTGTTTGGTGGAGTAGAAGAAGCTGTGGGACGTTGTCTGGAACTAAATTTTGTAGAGTTCACCATTTGCGGGGTAGTACGTGATGTGAGTAAGTTTGCTGAGCAGAGTTATTCTGAAATATGGGTACCTTATACTACTAATAGTGATATTAGCCACATTGATCTTTCGGGATGGACAAAAGGACATACAGGCGGTTTTCAGTGTTTTATTCTGGCACATTCCTCTGCCGATTTTCCTGAGATACTCAAGGAAGTAGACGTGAACCTGGCTAAGCTGAACAGCAATGATCAGGAAATGCAACTGGATTTATTGGGACAACCTGATACTTTTTTCGTTCAGATGCTTCATAAGTATGCAAATGGTGGTGTTCCGGGGCAGGAGGTCATAATCCGCTATATCATTATTGTGATTGTCATTCTGCTTGTTCCCGCCATTAATTTGTCAGGACTGACACAGAGCCGGATGCGTAAACGTCTTTCGGAGATTGGAGTACGTAAAGCTTTCGGGGCTACCCGTTCGGGATTGCTCTGGCAAGTTCTTACCGAGAATTTGCTACTTACGCTGATCGGAGGATTAGTAGGATTGTTGTTCTCTTATTTTGCTCTTTGGCTACTGGCAGACTGGTTGTTGGCATCTGAGTTGTCGGATGGTGGAACGGCAACAATGAATGCTTCCATGATAAGTCCGTGGATATTCTTTGTGGCACTTCTTTTCTGTCTGGTTCTCAACTTACTTTCTGCAGGGATTCCGGCAGAGCGTGTGGCTCGTACAACCATTGTCAATGCATTAAATGAAAGGTAATCAATATGTTCAAGCACATCTTTACAATAATATGGAACAACCGGCGGCATAATGGATGGTTGATAGCCGGGTTGTTTGTTATTTCCACTTGCATGTGGTATGCGGTAGATTACGTTTATGTTATTACCGTTAATCAAACCCGTCCTTTGGGATTCAACTGGCACAATGTATATGCTCTCAATATTGGTGTACTTACTCCTGAAAGTGCAAAATTTCTTCCGGACAGTCTTCATACAAAGAATGCTACAGATGATTTCTATGCATTCATAGACCGCTTGGAACATCATCCGGCGGTGGAATCTGTTTGCTATACAAACATGCATAAACACTATGTCTGGATGAACCAAACAGCTTCACTTGTGCATGATACAATTACCTGTAATAGTTACATGCGTGGCGTTAGTTCGGATTATTTCCGGGTATTCGGAGTGAAAGGAGCAGATGGGAGTTCTCCGGAGCAACTGTCGGGTAAGGCAAATTTTACGGATATTATTATAACGGATAATCTGGCCCGGAGACTTTTTCCGGATCGTCCTGCTGTGGGCGAATGGGTAAAGAATAACTTAAACGGAGACAGTGTACGTATAGCGGCTGTATGTGAAAGCCAAAAGTACAATGAGTTTACCGCTCATCAGTCGGCTACTTATATTCCGTTGATTTACACAAAAAAATATCCTTTCTATTATCTGGATGCTCCTTATTTAGGTGTTTACATCCGGGTACGTCCTGATTCCGACGGAGAAGATTTTATTCGTAAGTTTCGTAAAGAGATGCGTGAACAATTGATGATAGGAAATTTCTATCTTGGAGATATGCGCCCGATGAGTGATTATAGAAATATACAGTTGAAAGAGCCTCGCAATGATTTGTATACCTATCTTTCAGTGGCTGTATTCTTTTTAATGAATGCTTTTCTTGCTGTGCTGGGTACTTTTTGGTTCCGTACCCAACAACGCCGTGCGGAACTGGGGTTGCGTGTAGCATTAGGCAGTACCAGGGTAAGTCTGCGTAAACT
The DNA here is from genome assembly GCF_034654355.2 of Bacteroides mucinivorans. NCBI lineage: Bacteria > Pseudomonadati > Bacteroidota > Bacteroidia > Bacteroidales > Bacteroidaceae > Bacteroides > Bacteroides mucinivorans. The sequence goes on from NZ_CP178179.1 coordinate 1,933,544, forward strand.
TCTTCTGGGTGAAGGACTGATTTTGTTGACTCTGGCATTTATTCCGGCAATAATAGTGGGAGCTAATTTGGGCTTTGCGGAAGTTGTTTCCAACTATCCTGTAGAGTTTACGTTACTTCGCTTTCTGGCAGGTACATTTGTTACCTATATCTTGTTGGCTATTACCGTATTTATTGCTGTCTGGCTCCCTGCCCGGCAAGCAATGGGTATTCAACCGGCAGAAGCTTTGCATGAAGAGTGAAAATTAAATTATATATCTGCGTTGCTTTCAAGATAATAGCGTATATTTGTGCGCACAATCGTGAAACAACGCAGTATTTAATTCTATGACTCAACGATTTTATAACACACTTTTGTTCCTGTTATTTACAGTATTTCTACCGATAACTGCTGCTGAACAGAATTATAATGTCCTTTTTATACAGTCTTATACTAATCAGACTCCCTGGCATAGTGAACTGACCCGTGGACTTCGTGATGGCTTTGGTGAAGAGAAACTGAAGATTAATATTATCACCGAATATCTGGATGCCGATTACTGGGCATATAGTTCAGAAAAAGTTATTATGAGCCGTATTTGCGAACGGGCAAGAGGACGTGGTGTAGACTTAATTGTGACGTCTGGTGATGAGGCTTTTCATACATTGTTTGCTTGTGGTGATTCTTTGCCACGTCAGATTCCGGTTGTTTTTTACGGTATCAAATATCCGGATGAAGCTCTTATGGCTACTTTACCTAATATTTGCGGTTTCACTTCCAATCCCGATTTTTTTCTTTTACTGGAACAGGCCAATAAGGTATTTCCCGAACGTAAAGAGGTTGTTTGTGTGAATGATAACAGCTTTTTAAGTTTGAAAGGAAAAGAAGATTTTATGAATGAGTGGGGACAGTTTGTAAAGCGTCATCCTGATTATAAATTGCAGACTTACAATGTACAAACCGGAACTACAAATAGTATTATCTCTTCTGTATGTTACCCGCGTAATAGCCACGGGCGTATTGTGGTAGTACCTAAATGGTCTCCTTTTATGGCATTTATCGGCAAGAACTCTAAAGCGCCTTTTTTTTCCTGCCAGAGCCTGGCGTTGACTAACGGAGTTTTTTGTGCTTATGATGCTGATCCGTATGCTTCTTCGCGGATGGTAGGTGTGAGGGCAGCTAAAGTGCTGAAAGGAACTTCTCCGACAGATTTAGGGATTACTGAAAGCCCGATTGATTTTTATTATGATTATAAGCAACTCGATTTTTTTCATGTGGCAAAAGATCGGGTGAAGCCGGGGATTATACTTAATGAGCCCCATTGGGAGAAGTATAAATTCTTTTTCATTTTGCTTTATGCTTCCATACTTGGGCTATTGGTATTTATTGTTGTTTGGCTGATACGTGCTAATCGACGGGAGGCACGCCGGAGAATGCATGCACAAACCCGTCTTTTGGTACAAAACCGTTTGGTGGCCCAGCGTGATGAATTTGATAATATTTTCCATTCTATTCGCGAGGGAGTAATAACGTATGATACTGATTTTCGTATTCATTTCACTAATCTCTCTTTGCTACGTATGTTGCATCTTCCGGTGGATGTTACTGTCCGGCCTTACGAAGGACTGCCAGCTGGTTCTATCTTCAAAATATATTCTAAGGGTAAAGATGTATTGCATGACATGCTGAAAGAGGTGATTGCAGAAGGCAAAAGTTGTATAATTCCTTCCAACTCTTTTATGCAGGAAGTACATAGTGGCAATTACTTTCCGATTTCCGGAGAGATGGTTCCTATTCATTCACGTGGAGAGATTACCGGCGTTGCCCTTTCCTGCCACAATGTATCTGATGAAGAGATGCGGAAACGCTTTTTTGACCTGGCAATAGAGGATAGTTCTATCTATCCGTGGCAATTTAATATTCGTACTAACATTTTTACTTTTCCGTTAGGATTCCTCCGGCAATTTGGTTTTGATGAATCGGCAACTACTATTACGCGTGAGAATATGGAAAAGATGGTGCATCCGGAAGAGTTGGAACACATACGTTCTCTATTTGATGCTGCCCTTACAGGAGTACATCAGAATACCCGGATGAGTTTCCGTCAGCGTAATGCAGATGGGCATTACGAGTGGTGGGAATATCGTACTTCCGTGCTTAGTGGACTGACATCAGATGAGCCTTATAGTATTCTTGGTGTTTGTCAGAGTATTCAACGTTATAAAAGTACAGAGGAAGAGTTGACCATAGCCCGCGATAAGGCATTGCAGGCTGATAAGTTAAAGTCTGCCTTCCTAGCCAATATGAGTCACGAAATTCGTACGCCTTTGAATGCTATTGTCGGTTTCTCCGACTTGTTGAGTGATACAAGTGCTTTCACAGAAGAAGAGGTTTCCCAGTTTATTACTACAATCAATAAGAACTGTAGTCTGTTGTTGGCATTAATTAATGATATTCTTGACTTGTCTCGTATTGAGTCGGGGACGATGGACTTCCAGTTTGCCCGTCATAGTCTTCCTTTGCTGTTGAAGAACGTACATGACTCCCAGCAGTTGAACATGCCATCGGGGGTAGAACTTAAACTTGATATCCCGGCAGGTAGTAAGAAGTATATGGTGACAGATAATGTACGCTTGCAGCAGGTAGTGAATAATCTTATAAACAATGCTGCTAAGTTCACAACAAGCGGATCTATTACAGTGGGATATACTGAAGATGAACCCGGCTATACCTCTTTATTTGTGGAAGACACCGGTAAGGGAATTTCTCAGGATGGATTGGATCATATTTTCGAACGTTTCTATAAAGTGGATAATTTCACGCAGGGAGCCGGATTAGGGCTTAGTATTTGTCAGACAATCGTGATGCGGCTTAATGGAACGATCCGTGTTACGTCTGAAGTAGGAAAGGGAACACGTTTTACTGTACGCATCCCGGATGTTTGTGAGTAAACGATGTTAAAGACGTTCATTTGTGTACAAAGTGTTCGTTTTCGGACACTTACCGAATGTATTAATTATCGGAGAATTAGTTACTTATCTTTTTGGCACGCCGTTTGGACTTCTTAAATTGTAGAAAATAATACTTTTATGAAAAAGAAGAATATACTGCTTGTTTTAGCGACTTTTGCCTTTTCGCAAATACTTACGGCACAGAATGAACGGGAAATAACTCTTAATGAGGCTATTGCCTTGGCACGTACTCAATCCGTAGATGCGGCGGTGGCCTTGAATGAACTGAAAACAGCTTATTGGGAATATCGTACTTTTCGTGCTGATCTTCTACCCGAAGTGAATCTAACAGGGACATTGCCAAACTATAAAAAATCGTACAGCTCTTATCAAAATTCGGATGGTACTTACGGGTTTGTCCGTAACAACTACCTGGAACTATCCGGAGACTTGTCTATTGATCAGAATATATGGCTGACAGGTGGTAAACTTTCTCTCTCAACTTCATTGGATTATATCAGGCAGTTCGGGGGAAACGGGAAAGAACAGTTCATGTCCGTACCGATCAATCTGGAACTGACCCAACCTGTTTTTGGCGTGAATAAGCTGAAGTGGGACCGTCGTATAGAACCCGTACGCTATGAAGAGGCAAAGGCTGCTTTTATCTCTGCCACGGAAGATGTGACGCGTAAAACCATTACTTACTTTTTTCAGTTGCTGTTGGCAAAGGAAACGTTGGCTACTGCCCGGCAGAATGAGCTGAATGCCGAACATTTATATAAGGTAGCCGGAGCTAAGCGTGAGATGGGGCAGATATCAGAAAATGAGTTGTTACAACTGAAACTTTCTGCTCTGAATGCCAAGGCTGCTACTACAGAAGCAGTGAGTAATCTGAATGCCAATATGTTCCAGCTTCGCGCTTTTCTGGGAATGGATGAGGATGAAAAGCTGGAACCAGTGGTTCCCGAATCGGCACCGGACATACGAATGGAATATAACGAAGTGCTTAGCAAAGCTTTGGAACGTAACTCTTTTGCACAGAATATTCGTCGTCGGCAGCTTGAATCGGACTATGCGGTAGCTACCGCACGTGGCGATCTGCGTAGTGTAGACCTTTTTGCCAGTGTAGGCTATACAGGGCTTGACAAAGAGTTTGCCTCTGCCTACAATCATCTGCTCGATAACCAGATAGTGAAAGTGGGTGTGAAGATTCCTATTCTGGATTGGGGAAAGCGTCGTGGTAAGGTACGTGTGGCAAAGAGTAATCGTGAAGTGGTACTTTCCAAAATTCGTCAGGAACAGATGAACTTTAATCAGGATATCTTCTTGCTTGTGGAGCATTTCAATAATCAGGCACAACAGCTAAGCATAGCCAAAGAGGCCGATATTATTGCTCAGCAGCGTTATAAAACCAGTATTGAGACTTTTCTGATAGGTAAGATCAATACACTCGACTTGAATGATGCGCAGAATTCAAAGGATCAGGCACGGCAGAAACATATATCAGAACTGTATAATTATTGGTCTTACTTCTATCAGATTCGCAGCCTTACGCTGTGGGACTTCGAGAGGGATACGGAACTGGAAGCAGACTTTGAAGAGGTAGTGAAAAAATAGTGATTAATGGGTAGAGTGATAAGTGATTAGTAGACTGTGCTGTAATATTGCGTGCTGTTTATCATTTATCATGCGCTTATTAATAACTATTTGCTATATTATTATTAATTTTGCGATCATAAAAACACACGCTTATGATATTGATCATTGATGACGACAGTGCCGTTCGTTCCTCTCTCAGTTTTATGTTAAAACGTGCCGGCTATCAGGTGCAAACAGTTCCCGGACCTCGTGAAGCTATGGATGTAGTACGTTCTGAAGCTCCCGCCCTTATTCTGATGGATATGAATTTTACGCTTTCCACAACAGGCGAAGAGGGGTTGACTTTGCTCAGACAAGTGAAAATATTCCGTCCTGATGTTCCGGTTATTCTGATGACCGCATGGGGAAGTATTCAATTGGCAGTGCAGGGAATGCAGGCAGGAGCTTTTGATTTTATAACAAAGCCCTGGAATAATGCTGCCTTGTTGCAACGCATTGAAACAGCTTTGGAACTGACTGCTACACCTGCAGAAGTACCACAAGAACAGAGTGATGCTTTGAAACGCGACCATATCATCGGTAAGAGTCAGGAGTTAACAGATGTTTTGAATACCATTGCCCGTATTGCCCGTACCAATGCTTCTGTTCTGATTACCGGAGAAAGTGGAACGGGGAAAGAATTAATAGCCGAAGCTATTCATATAAATAGCCAACGTGCCAAACAGCCATTTATCAAGGTAAATTTGGGTGGAATTTCTCAAAGCTTGTTTGAAAGTGAGATGTTTGGGCATAAGAAAGGCGCATTTACTGATGCCAGTGCTGATCGTATCGGGCGTTTTGAAATGGCAAACAAAGGTACTATATTTTTGGATGAAATAGGAGATCTGGACCCTTCTTGCCAGGTGAAGTTGCTTCGTGTCCTGCAAGACCAGACGTTTGAAGTTTTGGGTGACAGCCGTCCCCGTAAGACTGATATCCGGGTGGTATCTGCCACCAATGCCGATTTGCGTAAGATGGTAAGTGAACATACTTTCCGTGAAGATTTATTCTATCGTATCAATCTTATAACAGTTAAACTTCCGGCTTTGCGTGAAAGGAGGGGAGATATTCCGTTACTTGCCCGTCATTTTGCCGATCGCCAGGCCGAAGTTAATAATTTGCCCCGTACTGAATTTTCTGCTGATGCACTTCAGTTTCTCAGCCGTTTGCCCTTTCCGGGGAACATCCGTGAACTAAAAAATCTGGTGGAACGAACCATACTGGTCAGTGGAAAAGCTATTCTTGATGCTTCGGATTTTGATGCACAATATCTTCGTCAGGATGATCCGAAGGCAACGGGTGCTTCGCTTTCCGGAATGACACTGGATGAAATAGAACGTCAGACTATTTTGCAGACTCTGGAACGTTGTAAAGGGAACCTCAGTCAGGTAGCTACCGCCTTAGGTATTAGCCGGGCTGCCCTCTACCGGAGGTTGGAAAAATATGGAATCAATTATTAGTAATGAGTAATTAGTGATGAGTGGTTAGTGATAAGTGGTTAGTGATAAGTGATTAGTGCCATGCGGATTATAGCGCAGCCCACTAACCACTCATTACTCATCACTAATCGTTAATCACTCATCACTAATCACTCATCACTAATCACTCATCGTTAATCACTAATCACTATTTATCGTGCGTCTAAAAGGATATTTTTTTATACTGGCTTTGTTTCTGGCTGCTCTTGGTGGAGTGATACTCTACTTTGGTGGATGGGTGTATAAGCCTTTGTTATATATTTCGGAAGTTCTGATCGTTTTTCTGTTGGTATATTTGATTTTATTTTATCGCAAGATTATAAAACCGTTGGATACGATTGGTAGTGGTATGGAGCTATTACGCGAACAGGATTTCAGCAGTCGTTTGACTCTTGTTGGGCAGTATGAGGCCGATCGCGTGGTCAATGTTTTCAATAGAATGATGGAGCAGTTGAAGAATGAGCGTCTCCGGCTTCGGGAACAGAATCATTTCCTCGATCTGATGATTAATGCTTCTCCAATGGGAGTGATTATTACTACCCTTGATGATGAAATATCTCAATTAAATCCGATGGCTATTAAAATGCTGGGTGTTCGTCCCGAAGAGGTTCAGGGGAAAAAACTGATTGCTATTGATTCTCCGTTGGCTGCGGAATTGGGGCGTGTTGCTAAGGGAGAGACAGTAACTGTCCGTTTGAATGATTCGAATATTTATAAATGTACGCACTCTTCATTCATCGACCGGGGATTCCAGCATCCTTTCTTCCTGATAGAAAGCCTGACGGATGAAGTGATGAAAGCTGAGAAAAAGGCGTATGAGAAAGTGATTCGTATGATTGCGCATGAAGTGAATAATACAACAGCAGGTATAACTTCTACGTTGGATACCGTAGAACAGGCACTTTCCGAGTCGGAAGGGATGGAAGATATCTGTGAGGTGATGCGTGTATGTACAGACCGTTGTTTCTCTATGAGCCGCTTTATTACCCGTTTTGCAGATGTGGTAAAAATACCTGAACCTCACTTGGCTCCGGTTAATCTCAATGATCTTGTATTCTCCTGTAAACGTTTTATGGAAGGTATGTGTGCCGACCGTAATATTACCATAACACTGGATATTGATGAGGAATTGGGAGAAGTGAAACTTGACGTTGCTTTATTCGAACAGGTACTGGTGAATATCATAAAGAATGCGGCTGAGAGTATTGAGCAGAATGGAGAAATCAAGATACGTACTTATTCCCCGGGCGGGATTGAGGTGGCAGATAATGGTAAAGGTATAACAAAAGAGACTGAAGCTAAACTCTTCAGTCCCTTCTTTTCTACCAAGCCGAACGGGCAGGGAATCGGCCTGATATTTATCCGTGAAGTCCTGATGCGTCACGGATGTTCGTTCTCACTCCGTACGTATGCGGACGGGTGGACGAGATTTAGAATGTTATTTAATTGACAGTTGACAATTGACAATTGACAGTTAGCTGCGCTGTAATACTGTATAGTAACTGTCAATTGTCAACTATCCACTGTCAACTATCCACTGTCAATTGTCCACTGTCAATTGTCCACTGTCCACTGCTTATAGTATTCATCCAGTATTCTCTTAATACCTTTTCCAATTGTTACATAATCGGTTTCGTTAAGATTGGCAAGAGAAACGCGGACACTCCATTTCGGACCGGCAAACCCGCCGCCATTCAGTAAAACGAGTGAGGTTTCGTTAGCCAGGCGGAATACTATATCCAAAGGGTTGTAGGTCTTTTTCAGATAGTCTACAAACTCGTCTCCGTAAAATTTATGTGCCCATACGAGCATATCTATTTCTGAATAATATCCGGCACGTAAAGGATCTTCTACCAATGAGAAACCGGTATTGTCCCACAATGCATTCAGGCGGCGGCGAATGATATTCTGCATCTTTGTTTTATAGTAATCACCTTTATCGAGCAGAGAAAAGGCGGAAAACAAACTCATCTGCATCTGTTGCGGCAATGAGAGTCCGGCGGTATGGTTCAATGCTACCTGACGGCTGTCTGCTACCATACGGTCGATAAACTTCATCTTCTCCGGATGAAGATCAAGGCTGGAATAACGTTTATTTAATATCGCTTTCTGCTCTTCCGGGAGGCGGGCTATCATTTTATCATAGATATTATCCTCATGCAGGGCTATGACAGCAAGTCGCCATCCGGTTGCTCCAAAGTATTTTGAGAAGGAGTATACACATAGGGTATTGTGTGGCAACTCCGCCATAAGTGAACGGAAATGAGGGATGAACGTTCCGTATACATCATCGGTGATGATCATTAGATTCGGATTGTCATTCTTTACTATATTGACAATACGTGCAGCTGTCTCCGGACTCAGTGAGTAGCTGGGGGGATTGCTCGGATTGGTAATAAAGAGTGCTTTTATTTTCGGATCTTTCAGTTTGTCAATGTCTTCATCTTTATATTGCCAGGTATGCAATCCGTCTTCCGTCATCTTATCGGCTGAGATTTCGGTGACATTGAATTGGTATCGGCGTAGTTCCGGGATTTCTAAATAAGGTGTGAATACCGGAACCAGGAGGGCAATGTTATCTCCCTGATTCAGCAAAAAGTTCTCTTGCAGAGAGTCAAAAAGGTAACACATACCCGCTGTTCCGCCTTCGGTAGCAAAAAGATCAAAAGTTCCTTTCGGAGGGCGACGGTCACATAATTCCTGTGCCAGGTAATCTTGTACAAGGAGTTCGGTGAAATGTAGGATACGGTCGGGGACAGGGTATTGATCACCGATGACGGCTTCTGCCCATTCGTGAACAAGTGTATCCGGGTCTGCGGCATGCTCCATGAGGAGATAGTTATAACTGTCTTTTAATAATCTGGAGCCCGGTTCTTTGATATTGTCTTTCAGAAAGGCTTCAAAACGTGCGGCAATTCCTTCTTTTTGGGGGATGCCGGCTATTCCTTCGGGAAGAGAGGAAACACGGGTACATTCACTGAGCCCGAATTTTCCTAATAGGAAGAATGCTTCGCGAGGTTCTGTAGCAATCCAGTTCGGGTTACCACGTCCGGCGTTTAGCATTGTGTGGGCCATTCTCTTTACGCTCTCGTCCGCCATGTCGATCAGGCGGTTTTTTAATTCAAAGGGACTGATGCCCTCCATCTTTTTTGCAAAACTTTTGGTTATGGCTGTGCCATTTGATTTCTTTTCCATAATTAAATAATTTAGATAATATGCCAATGAATAATGTGCCAATTAATAATGTGCTAATATGCCAATGTGCCAATTACCGTGCGGGCGATAGCGCAGCCAATTGGCACATTGGCATATTGGCACATTAGCACATTATTACATCATTAATACAATAAATACCCCCCAAATAATAAGTAGTGTATTACCTACAGCATAGGTTACAGTATATCCCAGTGCGGGTGTTTCACTTTCAACCGCATCTTGTACAGCTCCTAGTGCTGCTGTGGTAGTTCTTGCTCCGGCGGTACATCCTAATGTTAATGCGGGATGGAATTTAAACAGATATCTTCCCATCAATAATCCACTGATAAGTGGAATAGCCGTAGCCAGTGCACCGACGATAAACAGGCTGGCACCTACTTCTTTGAATCCGGTGACAAAACTTGGTCCGGCAGCGATACCCACAACGGCAATAAACATATTCAGACCTACATTATTCAATACCCATAGAGAGGGCTCGGGTATGCCTCCGAAAGTAGGGTGCTTGCTGCGAAGCCATCCGAAGAATAATCCTGCAATAAGTGCCCCTCCACTGGTAGAGAGACTTATTGGGATACCTCCCAAATGGATGGTTAATGCACCTACTAAACCTCCGACGAGAATGCCCAGACCAACGAATATCATATCCGTTTGATTGGTCGGACGATCTACGTATCCCATTTGTTTGGCAGCAAGTTCTACTTCACGTTTCATTCCGGTGAGTTCGAGCATGTCACCTGCATCTACTACGGTCTGTGCCAGTACGGGGACGTTGATGCCTGCACGTTTGATACTGCGAATACTCACTCCGTGCATACATTTCTGTGCCCGGATGGTACTTATTGTTTCTCCGGCAAATGTTTTTCGTGTGATCATTACCGGTAGTGTCTCGGCTGGAAAGTCGAGTAGTTGCGCGTCTATTACTTCAGGGCCTATCCAGTCTTCTTCACCTATCACGAATTCTCGGCGACCGCTGAGTACTACTTCGTCCTTTTCTTTCAGAATGAGATTTGGAGTAACTTCTTTTATAATACCCTCCTGGCGAACACGTTCTACGAAGAGCCGTTTTCCTTGTTCGTACAAGTAGCTTTCAAGGTCAGTTACACGTTTTCCTTTTCCGAACCATTCATTGGTTATCTGATAGGCGCGGAATGCGACGGGACGCAAAGCAGGAGCGAAGCCCGGTTCGTCAGCTTCCGAACTTCCCATTTTAGATTCCAGTTCTTTACAGTCAGCTTTTACCTTTTCCAATCCGCCAAGAAATTTCGGTCCAAGTGAAGCCAGAATCCAGGCAGAGCCAGCGGTACCGAAAATGTAAGTTACGGCATAGGCTACAGGAATAGCATTAATGAAAGTTGCTTTTTGTGCATCGCTGATGCTCAGCCCGTTGATAGTATCTTCAGCCACACCGATAACAGCAGAGATAGTTTGTGAACCGGCGAGTAATCCGGCAGCTTCACCTACGTGATAACCCATTATTTTGGCGAGTGCCCAGGCAGATACAAGGCTGACAATACACATTAATACGGCAAATCCCACTTGCGGTAGACCGTCTTTCTTCAATCCGCGAAAAAATTGTGGTCCTACTTTATAGCCTACAGCAAAAAGAAAGAGCAGAAAGAACACAGCTTTCATCGGACCGTCTACCGTGATGTTCAATTGTCCAACCAGCACACCCACCAGCAGTACACTTGTCACTGTTCCAAGGGAGAATTTGCCTATTTTTAGCCGACCTATCCAGAAGCCCGCGAAAAGTGTCAGGAAGATAGCTAGTTCGGGGTGCTCTCTTAGTTGATTTATAATCCATTCCATAATTAAGTTGTTTAGGTTTATATCTCTATTTTGTTCGTTTATTGTTTAATACAACAGCATTCAATGGAAAGTGTTTTGTTAAAAACCTATTTTGGCATGTTAAACTTTCTGTCATCATTTTCAATTTAACAAGAGTATATGTTGTTGTATCATCTGAAATTATTTCTCTTTCGCTTGTTGTAAATGTAATTATTTTGGATTAGCAGTCCTTACTTGGTAATAAGAAAATACGATATATTTTTTTATAAAAAAAGTAACAAATTTGACGTTTTCTAATCTGTTAATTGTCAGCGTGTTACAGATGAGCGTTTTTGCTGGTAGAGGAACGGCTCGATTCTCTACGAAGATCGATCCGATTCTCTACGAGCAAAAGGGTGTTTTTCTACGAGCAACAAGATGAAAAGTTATAAGCTTTGACAAAAAACATTGGTAGAGTATAGACATTCTCTTTTGAATTGTAAGAAAAAAAGCTGATAAAATTCTATGCCAATCTTATTTTTAAGTTTTGTAATATATCATATTTCGTTATCAGATATATTTTAAATTTATTCGTCATAGATGAATCAGATCTGCGTATTGTTCTCTATATGAGCTTGTAAATAGGATAATACATCAAATGGAACAATTAATCCGACTATTAGAACTTCTTTGAGTATGGAGTTGAGCCTAACTTTGTAGGCAATTTTAATTTATCTAAAACAACAGAAATGGAACAAGAAATTAAACCGGCATCAGGCCGTCTCGGCGTGTTGGTGGTAGGTGTTGGTGGCGCAGTTGCTACCACTATGATTACAGGAACACTGGCTTCTCGCAAGGGATTGGCAAAACCAATAGGTTCTATCGCAGAAATGGCAACAATGCGTATGGAAAACAACGAGGAAAAACTTATTAAAGACATAGTGCCTTTAGCAAATTTGAACGACATTGTATTTGGTGGCTGGGATATTTTCCCCGACAATGCTTATGAAGCTGCTATGTATGCTGAGGTTTTGAAAGAAAAGGACTTGAATGGAGTGAAAGATGAATTGGAGACTATCAAGCCAATGCCTGCTGCTTTTGATCATAATTGGGCAAAACGTTTGAACGGTACTCATGTTAAACAAGCTGCTACCCGTTGGGAAATGGTAGAACAATTGCGTAAGGATATCCGTGACTTCAAAGCTGCTAACAATTGCGAACGTATTGCTGTGTTATGGGCTGCAAGTACAGAGATTTATATTCCTCTGTCAGACGAGCACATGTCACTTGCCGCTTTGGAAAAAGCAATGAAAGAAAACAACACAAACGTTATTTCTCCAAGTATGTGTTACGCTTATGCTGCTATTGCAGAAGGTGCTCCGTTCATTATGGGTGCTCCTAACTTATGCGTAGATACTCCTGCTATGTGGGAATTTTCTAAAAAGATGAATGTGCCTATCGCCGGTAAGGATTTCAAGAGTGGACAGACTTTGATGAAAACTGTTTTGGCTCCGATGTTCAAAACCCGTATGTTGGGTGTGAGCGGATGGTTCTCTACTAACATTCTGGGTAACCGTGATGGAGAAGTGCTCGATGATCCCGATAACTTTAAAACAAAAGAAGTAAGTAAGCTGTCTGTAATCGACAATATCTTCGAACCGGAAAAATATCCTGACCTGTACGGTGATGTATATCATAAAGTACGTATTAATTACTACCCACCCCGTAAAGACAATAAGGAAGCATGGGATAACATCGATATCTTCGGATGGATGGGTTACCCGATGGAAATTAAAGTAAACTTCCTGTGTCGCGACTCTATTCTTGCTGCTCCTATTGCACTTGACCTTGTATTGTTCAGTGACTTGGCTATGCGTGCCGGAATGTCTGGCATTCAGACCTGGTTGTCATTCTTCTGCAAGAGCCCGATGCATGATCTGGAAAGCCAGCCTGTACACGATCTGTTTACTCAATGGAGAATGGTTAAGCAGACATTGCGTGATATGGTTGGTCAGAAATCACCAAGTTATCTGGATTGATAAAAACATATTAGTTACTAAAGAGAAAGAGATGATCTGACTCTGTGGGTACATCCATAAAACTTTCCTCTTATAAAAAAGGGGAAAGTTTTATTATTTTTATAACTTTGCATATATTTTATCTGAGTGATGAAAAAAGTTTCCCTTTTTCATATAATGATTGCTACTGGTTTTGGAGCAGGATTTTCTCCTTTTGCTCCAGGTACGGCAGGAGCTTTACTGGCTACTGTGATGTGGTGTATTCTACTGTATTTCTTTCCATTCAATTTTGTGTGGCTATTGACTGTTGCACTGATTATCCTTTTTACTATCGGTGGTATCTGGTCGTCTAATAAACTGGAACCATTCTGGGGTGAAGATCCTTCGCGGGTGGTTGTGGATGAAATGGTAGGCGTATGGATTGCACTGCTGGCAGCACCCGAAGGTAATTTCTGGTATCCGGTAGCGGCTTTTGCATTGTTTCGCCTTTTTGATATTTTCAAGCCATTGGGCATTCGTAAGATGGAGAGTCTGAAAGGAGGAGTAGGAGTCATGATGGATGATATCCTGGCAGGTATTTATAGTTTTATTCTGTTAGCAGGTATCAGATGGCTGATTGGATGAAACAACTGATAACAGCATTCTCGGAGAAAGGGGGGATTTTCATGTTTCTGAGAGCCCAGCTTTCGGCACAATTGGCCACGGTTACGGATTTTGTGATAACGATTGCGTTGGCACAATTTTTCGGAATGTATTATGTATATGCCACTTGCATTGGTTCGGTTTGCGGAGGTATGTTCAATTGCTTCGTTAACTACGAATGGACTTTCAAGTGTCACGAATGCAAGAAATCACATGTGATTATAAAGTATACATTGGTGTGGGCAGGTAGTGTTTTTTTGAATACATACGGGACGTATTATCTTACGGAATGGATAGCAGGGATTTCATGGGTCAGAGATACATTAAGTCTTTACTCCAAAGACCTTTTTATTGTTCCGAAAATAGTGGTTTCCATATTAGTTGCACTGTTTTGGAATTACTACCTGCAACGTGTGTTTGTATATCGGAATGTGAATATAAAGAATTTTTTTAAGAGAGAAAACAAACTATAAAAAAATAACAAAAGAATAGAAATGAATTACAGAGACTGGTTACAACAGGTAATTTATAAAATAATCAATCCCGTTGTCAGAGGGATGATTAAAATAGGTATCACGCCCAACTTTATTACTACTACCGGGCTGGTTTTGAATATTGTAGCAGCAGGCGTATTGATTTATGGCGGTATCAACGGAGAGCGGGGAGACCTTTCTTATGTAGGCTGGGGAGGCGGTATTATATTGTTTGCCGGGCTATTCGACATGATGGATGGGCGTGTGGCCCGCTTGGGAAATATGAGTTCCACTTTCGGTGCACTCTATGACTCGGTACTCGACCGTTACAGTGAATTGATCACTCTGTTTGGTATCTTTTATTATCTGATACTCAAAGGGTATATGTGGGGATCGATTATTGCTTTCATTGCTTTGATTGGCTCATTGATGGTGAGTTATGTGCGTGCCCGTGCCGAAGGACTGGGGATTGATTGTAAGGTTGGCCTTATGCAGCGTCCGGAACGTGTCGTGCTGATTAGTCTGGGAGCTATTTTCTGTGGCGTTTTCGATGATGTCACTTCATTTGATCCGATTCTGATATTAATGATTCCCGTAGCATTGGTAGCTGTGTTTGCCAATATTACGGCATTTGCCCGTTTGAACCATTGCCGTAAGGTGATGAAAGATATGTAAACTCTGATTATGAGATATACTTTTAAGATGCCTTCGCGGAAAGAAACGCTGACCGTTGTAGGTATAACCATTCTTTTTTTATTACTTACGGCTGTATGCCTCGGACTGCGTCCGGAGCATTTGCTGATGGCGTTTATCTTTCTGGCTCTGTTCTTTGCCGGTATACCCACCCGCAAGTTGGCAGTAGCCCTGTTACCTTTCTTCATTTTTGGTATTTCGTATGACTGGATGCGCGTATTCCCTAATTACGAAGTAAATCCTATTGATGTGGCAGGAATCTATAATCTGGAGAAATCCTGGTTTGGTATCAATGATAATGGGAATCTTCTCATTCCCTGCGAATACTTCACATTGCACAACTGGAAATTTGCAGATTTCATGGCAGGTATCTTTTACCTGTGCTGGGTGCCTGTACCTATTGCATTTGGCATTTATCTCTATCTGAAAAAGGAGAGAAGTCTGTATCTGCGTTTCGCTATGGTGTTTCTATTTGTCAATCTGATAGGCTTTGCCGGTTATTATATTCATCCGGCTGCTCCACCCTGGTATGCTATTAACTATGGGATGGAAGCGATTCTGAATACTCCGGGCAATGTGGCGGGACTGGGTCGTTTTGATGAACTGACCGGCTTGTCTGTTTTCCAGTCTATCTACGGGCGCAATGCCAATGTATTTGCTGCCGTACCTTCTTTGCATGCTGCTTATATGGTGATTCCGCTCTATTATGCTATCGTGCGGAAATCCAGTAAAATGCTGATTGCTCTTTTTGCCATTATTCTGGTAGGTATCTGGTGTACGGCTGTCTATTCGTCGCATCATTATATTATTGATGTATTACTGGGAATCTTTTGTGCTTTGCTTGGTATCCTGGTTTTTGAAAAAGGACTCATGAAGACAAGAGGGTTCAAACGCTTCTTTGAACGATATTATAACTATATCAAATAAAAAAGATGTAATCTGTAGTGGATAAGTTACCGGCACATAGTCACTGAAACTCAAATGAAAAATAAATATCGTAATATATTTCTTGGTTTCGGCATTATCGCTGTTGTTATTATGCTTTTCACTTTTGATATGTCTTATGAAGAACTGTGGAGCAGCTTAAAACGTGCCGGTTATTATCTGCCGCTCGTTTTGCTGCTCTGGTTGTTTATATACCTTATCAATACCCTGTCATGGTATATCATCATACGTAGTGGTGGTGAGCGGGGAGGGCTTACTTTCACCCGTTTGTATAAGTTTACGGTTTCCGGCTTTGCTCTTAATTATGTTACTCCTGTGGGATTGATGGGTGGTGAGCCTTATCGTATTATGGAACTGACTCCTTATATTGGTGTAGAGCGTGCTACCTCTTCCGTGATTCTGTATGTAATGATGCATATCTTTTCTCATTTCTGCTTCTGGCTCAGTGCTGTCCTTATTTATGCTTTATTTTATCCGGTGGGTTGGGGAATGGGAATTGTGCTTACTCTGATCACCTTATTTTGTGTGTTGCTTGTTTCTCTTTTTGTGAAGGGGTACCGGCACGGGATGGCAGTGACATGTGTTCGTTTCGGTAGTCATATCCCTTTTTTGAAAGATAAAGCCATTCGCTTTGCCGAAGCACATCAGGATAAGTTGGAAAATATTGATGGCCAGATAGCTCTGTTACATCAACAACGGAAAAGCACTTTTTATAGTGCATTATTTTTGGAATATACAGCCCGTATCGTTGGTTGTCTTGAAGTATGGCTTATTTTGAATGTACTCACCACAAATGTTAGTTTTATGAGCTGTATTCTTATTATGGCTTTCTCTTCTTTACTTGCTAATTTACTGTTTTTCCTGCCTATGCAGCTTGGAGGGCGTGAAGGAGGGTTTGCACTGGCGGTTGGCGGACTTTCTCTTTCGGGAGGATATGGCGTTTATACCGCTTTGATAACCCGAGTACGGGAACTTGTGTGGATTGTAATCGGCCTTGTGCTGATGAAAATAGGAAATTCTAAAAAATAAAATACAATGAATAATTTCATCTTTTACAGTCCTACCGAATTTGTATTCGGCAGAGACACAGAGGCACAAACCGGTGCTTTAGTGAAAAAGCAGGGTGCTAAGAAAGTAATGATTGTTTATGGTGGTGGCTCAGTGATACGTAGTGGATTGTTATCGCGCATAGAGTCTTCACTCAAAGAGGTTGGGATTGAATATTGTATGCTGGGTGGTGTACAACCTAATCCTGTCGATATCAAAGTATACGAAGGCATTGAGCTTTGCCGGAGCGAGAGGGCAGACTTGTTACTCGCAGTAGGTGGTGGTTCGGTGATAGACACTGCCAAAGCCATCGCAGCAGGTGTGCCTTATAAAGGTGATTTTTGGGATTTCTATATTGGTAAAGCTAAGGTGACAGAGGCGTTGAGAGTGGCGGTTGTTCTAACCATCCCTGCTGCGGGAAGTGAAGGCTCCGGCAATACGGTAATTACAAAAACAGATGGTTTGCAGAAACTCAGTCTCCGCGTACCGGAATTATTACGCCCTGTTTTTGCTGTGATGAATCCTGAACTTACTTATACACTTCCTCCTTTCCAGACAGCTTGTGGTATTGCTGATATGATGGCCCATATTATGGAGCGCTATTTCACCAATACAAAAGAGGTGGAAATTGGTGATCGTCTTTGTGAGGGGACGCTTCTTACCATTATAAAAGAAGCAGCTATCGTTATGAAAGAACCGGAGAATTACGGTGCCCGTGCCAATCTGATGTGGTGTGGGAATATAGCACACAATGGCACGTGTGGGGTAGGTTGTGAAGAAGACTGGGCATCTCATTTTCTTGAACATGAAATCAGTGCCATTTATAATGTGACGCATGGTGCGGGACTTTCTGTCGTTTTTCCTGCCTGGATGACCTGGATGACTGAACATAATGTAGATAAGATAGCACAGTATGCCGTTCGTGTATGGAATGTTTCCGAAACGGATGATAAGAAAGCGGTTGCTTTAGAAGGTATTGTCCGGTTGAAATCTTTTTTCAAATCCATCGGATTGCCTGTTACTTTTAGTGAGTTGGGTATTGAGAATCCCGATATCGACCGTTTGGCAGATAGTCTGCATCGGAACAAAGGAGAACTGGTAGGCAATTATGTGAAGCTGACGAAAGAAGATAGTAAAGAGATTTACCGGTTGGCTTTGTAAATAAAATGCCAATATACTTAGTATCCCGTTACATATATTCTAACCCATCATCAGATATATTGTAACGGGATACTGAGTATATAGTAATAAGAGAGCTATCGTTATTAAAAAACGATTTTTTAACAATAGAAAGTCTCAGTTTTAAAAGTACGTACTTTATAACTATAAAAGTACGTACTTAACATGCTGTTAATTAGTATTTTAATAGATACTTAAATACGTACTTTTATAATCCTTGTTACGTAAGAGTGGGAGGAGTTACGAAAGATACATGATATAAATATACCGGACTTATGAATGTTGAAGAGTTTAGAGACTATTGCCTTTCATTGAAAGGCGTTTATGAAAAAATGCCGTTTCCCAATGTAGCAGATAAATATAGCCGGGATGTTCTTTGCTTTTATGTGGGAGATAAATGGTTTTGTTTTGTAAATATCGAGGTATTCGATTTTTGTTGTATCAAGTGTGATCCCAATGAATCGGTAGAATTGCAAGCCCAATATTCCGGGATAACTCCCGGTTGGCATATGAATAAGAAATATTGGATTAGTGTTTATTTCAATCAGGATGTACCGGATAATAAAATAAAAGAACTCGTAAAACGGTCATATGATATTGTATTTCTGTCTCTCTCTAAAAAAGAGAAAGAAAGGTTGTAGAAGGTGTTCGTTTTACATATAAAATGCCAATATATGTACAGCCCCGTTACATCTCTTCTAATCGGATATATTGTAACGGAGCTGTAAGTGATGAAATTTTTATTCTCGCCAGTGTTCCGGTTTGAATAATGCATCTGCACATTTAATTCTGCCTTTTACCAACTCTTCATCTGTCAGTGCTTGCATCATCCAATATTCGGCATATTCTGCGGGTGTCGGGTTCGGGTACGGTGTGGTATAACCCATACCTTGGGCGTTTTGTATGAAACCATGTCGGGGATAATATTCCTTGTGTCCCAATACAAAGACAAGTTTGGTACCTTTTTCTTTCAGCATTTGTATCCCTTTGCGGATTAGTAACCCTCCAATTCCCTGTTTCTGAAAATCGGGTATTACAGCCAGTGGAGCAAGGATATGGATGAGTGGCTGAATTGTCGCTCCCTCAATCTCTGCCTTTGTAAACAGTATATGTCCGACTGGTTTTCCATTATATCGGGCAAGTAATGACAAACGGGGCTCTGCACTTGGATCTTTTAATGCATTATATCCTTTAAGTAATCGTGTTGTCCTGTCTTATGCAGGTATTCAACACGAAAACTACTATTGGATGGGCAGTCGGTTGGTTTTCATATCCTGCCGAATTTATTTAAGCTTGTCGTACTGTTCGTCGGTCACAGGTTCGAGCCATTCATTGGATGTATTCTCGCCGGGAACTTCGAATGCCAGATGGGCGAACCAGCTGTCAGCAGCTGCTCCGTGCCAGTGTTTCACACCCGCAGGTATATGAATGACCGTTCCGGGAAGAATCTCTACTGCCGGTTTACCCTCTTCTTGATACCAACCACGACCGGCTACGCCGATAAGCATCTGACCACCGCCTTTTGATGCCTTGTGAATATGCCAATTGTTGCGGCAACGTGGTTCGAACGTGACGTTGGAGATGTTTACCTGTTCTTGTGAAATCGGTGCGAGGTAGCTGTTACCGATGAAATACTGTGCGTATGCTGTGTTCGGTTCGCCGATAGGAAAAATCATTTCGTGCTGGAATGCCGCTTTCGCATCGTTGCCCGTCGTATCTTCGGCCCACACCTCTTTTGCTAATCGGAAAGCAGCCCATGCTTTGGGCCATCCCGCATAAAAGCCTATGTGCGTGATAATTTCAGCAATCTCCGTTCGGGTGATACCGTTGTTTTTCGCCGACTGGAGATGGAATGTCAATGAACTGTCTGTGATGCCTTGACTGATGAGTGATGTAATTGTTACTAAACTGCGGTCACGCAGGCCGAGTTTGTCGGTGCGGCTCCATACCTCGCCGAAGAGGACATCATCGTTGAGTTCCGCGAATTTTGGGGCAAACTCTCCTAATTGGTTGCGCCCTGCTGTCTGTACTATCTTTTCTTGTGCCATAACAGTAAGTGTTAAAATGTTGAATACTGAAAATAAAAGGAGTTTATTCATAATCGTTTCATTTATTGGATGAAATTAGATGGATTGAGCGGCATCTGGTCGGAGAGAGGAAGGTACGTTCCTGCGGGCAATAGGGAACGAAGCCGATACCCAACTTCTCGAGCATATTAAAAAATGTCTGCGATCCATAGTGAATTTAATTTAGAATCCTATTTGTTTCTGCTGCTCGGCATTATAGCGGTCGCCTACTACAGGAATGGCGGCAACGGCATCTTCCAGTTCTTTCCACTCTTCTGTTGGAATATTGAAGTCGAGCGTGTGTAGGTTTTCTTCCAGATGTGCGAGCTTCGTTGTTCCCGGAATAGGCACAATCCAGGGGGCTTTCTGCAACAGCCATCCGAGGGCTACCTGTGAGGAAGTCATACCGCGTGTACGTCCAAACTGCTGCAGTACATTCACGATACGCATATTGGCACGCATGGCTTCCGGTTGAAAGCGGGGCAAGGTCTGGCGGTTGTCATTGTTTGGGTCGAACACTGTGTATTCGTTAATGCAACCTCCCAAAAAGCCACGGTTCAACGGACTGTAAGGTACGAAACCGATACCCAGTTCACGGCATACGTTCAACACACCGTTTTCCTCAACGAGACGGTGCATCAGGTGGTATTCGCTTTGGATGGCGGTAAGCGGCTGGATGGAGTGTGCCTTGCGGATGGTTTCCGTACTTACTTCGCATAGACCCCACCGCTGAATTTTTCCTTCTTTTATCAGATCAGAAATCGTTCCTGCAACATCTTCAATAGGTACGTTTCTGTCAAAACGATGTTGGTAGAAAAGCGGAATGGAATCGATGCGCAGGCGGCGTAATGATTCCTCGCAGTAGCGGCGGATTGTCTCCGGACGACTATCCTGACGGCCCGTACCTTTCCCTTCGATTACTTCGTGTCCGAATTTGGTCGTTACACTGATCCGGTCCTTGAATCCTGAGAGTGCTTCACCCGCCAATACTTCGTTAGTCAGTGGACCATAGATGATGGCCGTATCGAAGAGAGTGACTCCACGGTCCACAGCTTCATGCAAGAGCCGGATACATTCTTTGCGGTCGGGATGCTGACTGCGGTTGTAGGTCATACCCATCACCCCGAATCCGAGAGTAGATACTTCCATGGCAGTATGACCGCTACCGAGCGTGCGATGCTGCATCTTTTGGGGGATTGCGGGAGATGTGTTCCCTCCGTTAAGGGTAGCATTGGCCGCTTTTACCTTATTGATTGTAGGTTGTATCGTTAATGTTGCACCTATGGCAGCCGCCGTTTTCAGAAAACCACGGCGGCTGATCCCTTCTTGTTTATTCTTGTTTTTCATTGTGATTCTTGTTTTATAAGTTTAATGTATTGAAAAAGCGCCGTCCACCAACAAGGCATGACCATCCACGAAACTAGCCTGCGGGCTGCATAGCCACAATACGGCATTGGCGATTTCTTCGGGCTTGCCAAGACGACCGGCCGGAATATCGCGTATCAGTTCTTCTTCCAGGTCTGGATTACGGCGCATGAGTTCTTCAGCCATTGGAGTACGGATAGCTCCCGGACAAATGGCATTGATGCGGATACCTTTGGCTGCATAGTCTATGGCAGCGGTACGGGTCAGTCCGATAACGGCATGCTTACAAGCGATATAGGCAGCCTGTCCCGGAAATCCCGTTACACCGCCCTGTGATGAGGTATTGACAATGGCTCCGCCGCCTTGTTTCAGCATTTGGATAATCTCGTAGCGCATGCAGTTCCACACGCCTTTTAGATCAACGGCTACCGTACGGTCGAATTCTTCGTCGGTAATTTCGGCCATCGGTCGTTGTGGAGTCTGAATACCGGCATTGTTCAGCGCAGCATCCAAACGGCCATAAGTTGTAACAATCCAATCGATCATCTCTTTCACTGCCTGCGTGTCCGATACGTCGCAACCGTAGGCGATTACCTTGTGTCCTTCATTTATAAGTTTCCGGGCTTGCTCTTCCGGTTTGTTGATATCGACCATAATCGTCATTGCACCTGTTTTTGCAAATGCTTCGGAGCAGGCTAAACCGATACCTGCCGCAGCACCGGTAATCATTACCACTTTTTCTTTCATTGTTTCCATGATGCTCTGTTTTAATATTCTGATGCAAAGGTAAACGAAGAGCCTCGCAGTGACTTTGCTGCGAGGCTCAATTTACTTTGTTATGAAGTTCATTTCATAATTTGTTCCGGCTATATCCGATTTAAATCGCGCTGGGGGCATAACCGTATGTTTCTTTATAGACTTTAGAGAAATGCGAAAGATTCTTGAAACCGACATCGAAACAGGCTTCCGTAACTTTTTTCTTGCCGGATTTTATCAAATCGTGCGCTGCTTCCAAACGTCGCCTGATGATCCATTTCTGTGGAGTAAGTTCGCTTATTTTAGCGAAATCGCGTTTGAAAGTTGCCAGGCTACGTCCCGTGTAACCGGCGATCTTCTCCATCGAAAGGTCGTACATATAGTTTTCGTTCAGGTAATCGAGAATGTCTATTTTCCACGGATCGACGAAGTCGAACAAAGAGGCATAGAGATTTTTGTCTGTATTGAGCAAAACATAAGTTCCTTCGATCATTTTCAGTTTCAATACATCATCGGATGGTTTTACTCCCGAATCGAAATATGGGATGACCGACTCGAACAAGCTACGGATGTCTGGCCGATTATTCGGCAACACGCGCAGGCTCACTTTCTCGCGTTTCGATTCCACCGGAATATCATTTTTGTCGAGCGTCTGATAAAATTCCCTCAAAAAAGGTCTCGTGAATTTCAATACGATAGAACGATAAGGATTGTTCTTATTGGCATGTTTTTGTAACCACATCCAGTTATCCCGTCTCATAAAGGCACACTCGCCCGGATGCAGAACTGTTCTTTGTCCGCGTTCTTCAATTTCCAGTTCACCGGAACACAGGTAAATGAGCGTGTGTTCCCGGTTTTCGTGGGCACATCCCCGGTCATCGGTGAAATAACTCGCTATAAGTACATTCGAGCAATCGAATACATTCAGTCGTTCCATATTAATCCTTTTATTTTTTGCAAAAATAGGGATTTATATTCTCTTATATTTTGTTGTAAAGCTCATTTTTTTGATGATTTTGTATATTGTGGCAATAGGATGATGTTTTCATCATTTTTCTTTGCTGATTCCAATGGGGGATAGCTATATCCAGACAGAGTGGATGCCGTACTTTGGGGAGATTGTGCATGCGGGTGGGGTAAATCCTGATATAGACAATTGGGGTATTCTATTATGGGTACAAATAACGCGGATAAAATCAGATTTAGTTCATCCGGTAAATACATAGTTGTCAAAAAAGTAATTATAAGAATCCCTTAAAAGGAAATATAAGTTTAGAATGTGAATGTTTATACTTATGTAATCAGCTGATTTATAGTGAATATAAGAATTATTGTTGGCGATACTAATCAATATCAGATTTCGAAATATAAAAAGATATATTGATTATAGTGAACGTATAAAGTTTTTATTGATTTTTTATATCCTCTCGTGAAGTAGCTTGTCTATTTGTTTTTTATTCAAAAGAAAAGGCGACTCGTTTTCCGGGTCGCCTTTATCTTTTACTTAATCTCGATTTCTTCTTTCATGTCAATCTCTTCTCCATGGGAATCGTAGAATACGTATTCCAGGAAAGCGAGTTTTTGACTCGGAATAATCTTAATACCAAATCCATACTTCATCTGCCATTTGCGTTTCAGAGAAACGAGTCCCTGATTGATGTATGCAGCGATATACGGATGGATGTGTAACGAGAATTTCTTTATCTTCAGTTTATTGACCAGATAATCAATTTTACTCTCCAGAGTGTCCGTGAATAGGATGGACGACTTGATAGTTCCTTTGCCAAAACAGGTAGGACAGGTTTCCATCGTGTTTACGTCCATAGCAGGACGTACACGTTGCCGGGTAATCTGCATCAGACCGAATTTGCTGAGCGGCAGAATATTGTGGCGTGCCCTGTCTTTTTGCATATTGGCACACATGCGTTCGTAAAGCTTTTGACGGTTTTCGGCTTCATTCATATCAATGAAGTCTACAACAATGATACCACCCATATCTCTTAGTCTCAATTGGCGTGCCAGCTCATCGGCGGCCCCCAGATTTACTTCGAGTGCGTTACCTTCCTGCCCGTTGGCATTCTTGGTGCGGTTACCGCTGTTCACGTCTACTACGTGAAGCGCCTCAGTGTGCTCAATAATCAGGTAGGCACCACTCTTGTAAGAAATAGTTTTACCAAAAGATGACTTGATCTGCTTGGTGATACCGAAATTGTCATAAATGGGAAGCTGACCCTTGTACAGTTTTACGATCTCTGCCCGGTCGGGGGCAATGAGAGTGACGTAATCTTTTATTTCGTTGTATACCGCCTCGTTATTGACGTAGATGTTTTCAAAAGAAGGGTTAAAGAGATCACGCAACAGCCCTACGGCACGGCTTGTCTCTTCATAAATCAACGTCGGGAACTTGGTAGCTTTCTGTACCTTGGTGATTGCGTCTTCCCAGTGTTTAATCAATACTTTAAGCTCTCCGTCGAGTTCGGCAACGCGTTTCCCTTCGGCTACAGTACGAACAATGACACCGAAGTTTTTCGGTTTGATGCTCATTAACAATTGCTTGAGGCGTGCACGCTCTTCGCTCGATTTAATTTTTTGTGAAACAGAAACCTTATCATTGAAAGGAATTAATACCAGATATCTTCCAGCAAATGAAAGTTCGGAAGTTAATCTTGGTCCTTTGGTGGAGATGGGTTCCTTTACGATCTGCACCACTACTTCTTGTCCTACCTTTAATGTGTTGGCTACTGTGCCATCTTTATCAAGATCGGGAAGCAGGGTTGCTTTAGAAATGGAGTTGAGTTTTTTCTTGTCGCTTAAAGTTTGTTTTACGAACTTTTCGAGTGAATTGAATTGAGGACCCAGGTCTAAATAATGAAGGAAAGCATCTTTCTCGTAACCAACATCTACAAAGCAGGCATTTAGTCCGGGCATCAATTTCTTGACGCGGCCCAAATACATATTACCCACTGAAAAGGAAATATTTCTTCCTTCACTTTGAAGTTCCACCAGGCTCTTGTCCTCGAGCAGGGCGATGGAGACCTCTTTGGGCTGTACGTCTACTACTAGTTCGCTTGTCACAATTGTTTCCTAATTATTTATTTTTAAAAAATGAACAAATAAATTGAGCTCTTGTTCATTGGAGTCGGGCATTTAAACAAAGAACAAACTCGAAAGACATTTGCTTCACAAGTTTGTTCTTTATTTCTGTCCGATACAGACTAAAAATTACTTTTTGCTTTTATGTCTGTTCTTTCTTAGTCTTTTTTTACGCTTGTGCGTAGACATTTTATGTCTTTTTTTCTTCTTTCCGCTTGGCATAGCTTCAAAATTTTATGGTTAATACTCTTGTTTATTATTTCTTTACCGCGATTGTAAATGTCTTCGCTGGCTTAAATGCCGGAATATTATGTTCTGGGATAATAATTGTAGTATTTTTAGAAATATTACGAGCTGTTTTCTGAGCTCTTTTCTTTACTACGAAGCTACCAAATCCACGAAGGTAAACATTCTCATCTTTCGCCAAAGAATCTTTTACTGCGTCCATAAACGCTTCAACAGTTGTCAATACTGCTACTTTGTCAATTCCGGTGTTCTTTGCAATTTCGTTTACAATATCTGCTTTAGTCATTTTTCCTTAAAAAAAATATTATTACTATGTTCTTTCTAATTTTTTGGACTGCAAATATATAGCTTTTTAAGCTCTCAAAAAAATATATTCTGAACAATTTTATAAAAAAGTCTCTTCCTTAAGTTTTGTTAGATTTAAAAAGAGCTACTTTTGTACACGAATTGCGGTTCTGATGTACCAATATGCCAATGTATTAGTTGGCTATGAGGTGCATTAATAAGGCAAATAACGTATTTTTTACGTTGCTATATTAATACATTATTTTAATGAATAACTTCAGCGAAACACTAATAAACTGGTATCACGAACATAAACGTGACTTACCCTGGAGGGAGTCTTCTGATCCTTACCTGATATGGATTTCTGAAATCATTTTGCAACAGACAAGGGTTGTACAAGGGTATGATTATTTTGTGCGTTTTATTGAACGCTTCCCTGATGTGAAGACACTTGCCGAAGCTGATGAAGATGAGGTAATGAAGTTCTGGCAGGGACTGGGATATTATTCCCGTGCACGCAATCTTCATGCTGCTGCCCGTAGTATGAATGGGGTATTTCCTAACACTTATTCGGGAGTATTGGGCTTGAAGGGAGTAGGAGAGTATACGGCAGCTGCCATTTGTTCCTTTGCTTATAATATGCCTTATGCGGTGGTCGATGGTAATGTATATCGGGTATTGTCGCGTTATCTTGGGATTGAAACTGCTATAGACTCTACGGAAGGGAAAAAACTATTTGCTTCGTTGGCCGGTGAATTGTTGGATAAGACTCAGCCGGCTATTTATAATCAGGCTATTATGGATTTTGGGGCGATACAGTGTACTCCGCAAGCTCCGGCTTGCCTGTTTTGCCCATTAGCAGATGGTTGTATGGCACTGGCGAAAGGGACAGTCCAGCAGCTTCCCGTAAAACAGCATAAGACAAAGACAACAAACCGTTATCTCAATTATATGTATGTACGTGCGGGTGCATATACTTTTATTAATAAACGGACGGAAAATGATATTTGGAAAAATCTCTTTGAATTGCCGTTGATAGAAACGGCAGAATCTGTTACAGAAGAGGCGTTCCTGGCTCTTCCGGAATTCACTGAATTATTCGTTGGAGGAGAAGTTCCTATGGTTCGTTTGGTCTGCCGGGATGTGAAACATGTGCTTTCTCACCGGGTGCTTTATGCTAATTTCTATGAAGTTAGCTTGCCGGAAGATACTGTTTCTTTCTCTTCTTACCTGAAAGTGAGGATTGACGAGTTAGAGCAATATGCCGTGCCCAAATTGATACATGCTTTCCTGGAGAAATATGTATAAAAACTTGTTTGGTGTTGTATTTCTGTTTAATTTTGGCACAAAATAATATAAATATAGAATGATATGTCAGTAAATAAAGTGATATTGTTAGGAAATGTTGGTAAAGACCCGGAGGTTAGATATCTGGATACAGGTATTGCTGTGGCAACTTTTCCTTTAGCTACTACCGACCGTGCATATACTTTGGCTAACGGAACGCAAGTGCCCGAAAGAACAGAGTGGCACAATCTTGTGTTGTGGCGTGGACTGGCAGAAACGGCAGAGAAATATGTTCACAAAGGTGATAAGCTTTATATTGAAGGAAAAATAAGAAGCCGTTCTTATGACGATCAGACAGGTGCCAAGCGGTATATTACCGAAATATTCGTAGATAATATGGAGATGTTGACTCCTAAGAATACTGCACCAGGTGCTTCTTCATATACTCCGGCAGCTCAGCAGGGTGCACCGACTGTGCAGCCACAGCAATCGCAAGCTAACCCTATACAGAATAATCCGGCAGATGATTTGCCGTTCTAAATTGACAGTTGATAATTGATAATTGACAATTGGCTGCACATCATGCTGCATCATAACTGTCAATTATCAATTGTCCATTGTCAACTAAATAATTGTTTAACTAAAACCCAGGATTTTGGACCCAGACGCTTATTTATGCCATTTGGCAGACATTTTTAACGGTATAACCGTAAACCCACCTTCCTTTTCGGCAATTGTAGCTATTATTTTGGCCGGTGTGCTTTTGCTCGCCTCCGGTTTTGCTTCTGCATCAGAAATAGCTTTTTTTTCATTATCTCCTTCCGACCTCAATGAAATAGAGTCACGTAATCATCCCTCGGATGAGAAAATCAGTAGTTTGCTTGGAAATTCAGAGAGCTTGCTGGCAACTGTACTGATCACCAATAATTTTGTTAATGTGACGATAATTATGCTCTGCAATTTCTTTTTCATGAATGTTTTTATTTTTCATTCACCTGTTGCGGAGTTTTTGATATTAACAGTAATCCTAACTTTTCTGTTGTTACTTTTTGGTGAGATTATGCCAAAGATTTATTCGGCACAGAAAACATTGGCTTTTTGTCGTTTTGCCGCTCCGGGTATTTATCTGTTGCGCAAAGTATTTAGTCCGATTTCTGCTGTTCTGGTACGTTCTACTACTTTTTTGAATAAACATTTTACGCGTAAGAATCATAATATCTCGGTTGACGAACTCTCACAGGCATTGGAACTGACTGATAAAGCCGAACTTTCTGAGGAAAACAACATACTCGAAGGTATTATTCGCTTTGGAGGTGAGACAGCAAAGGAGGTGATGACTTCCCGCCTGGATGTGGTAGACCTTGACATACGTACTTCGTTTAAGGACGTGATGAAGTGTATTGTGGATAATGCTTATTCGCGTATTCCTATTTATTCCGGTTCTCGTGATAACATAAAGGGAGTGCTTTATATAAAAGATCTTTTACCTCATGTCAACAAAGGTGATAATTTTCGTTGGCAGTCTCTGATTCGTCCGGCTTACTTTGTACCTGAGACAAAGATGATAGATGATCTTTTACGTGATTTTCAAGCTAATAAGATACATATTGCCATTGTGGTTGATGAATTTGGAGGAACCTCCGGCATTGTAACAATGGAGGATATTATTGAAGAGATTGTAGGTGAGATTCATGATGAATATGACGACGAAGAGCGTACTTACGCTGTACTGAATGATCATACATGGGTTTTTGAGGCCAAAACTCAGTTGAGTGATTTCTATAAGATCACAAAACTTGATGAAGATGATTTTGAAAGAGTGTCCGGTGATGCTGATACATTAGCGGGGCTTTTACTTGAGATAAAAGGGGAGTTCCCTGCACTTCATGAAAAGGTTTCTTATCTGAACTATGAGTTTGAAGTACTTGAGATGGATAATCGCCGCATTTTGAAAGTTAAATTTATCATCAACCAACCTCAAACAGAAGAGGATGCATAATTATGGCATTATTTCTGCAGCATAGAGAACCTTCTTTCCAATGGGGAATCTGGAAGATGGAGGAACCGATAGATGTTTTACTTGGTTTACTTCCGGAGAGGGCGTATTACGAAGAGGAACTGCAACGTTTTAATGCTCCGCACCGTAAACAAGAATGGCTTTCTGTTCGTGCGTTACTATTCCGTTTGTTGGGTATGCATAAAGAGGTGTGTTACGAACCGAGTGGAAAACCTTATCTGGCAGATAACTCTTATTTTATCAGTATCTCGCATACTAAAGGTTACGTAGCTGTTATCTTGAGTAAAGAAAAACCGGTTGGTATTGATATTGAGCAATATAGCCAGCGTGTACACAAAGTGGCGCATAAGTATATGCGGGAGGATGAACAGCTCGTTCCCTATGGGGAAGATGATACCTGGAGCCTTCTGTTGCATTGGTCAGCCAAAGAAGTCATGTTCAAGTGTATGAATACTCCCGAAGTAGACTTTCGGGAACATTTGCATATCGAACCTTTTACAACAGAGCAACAAGGCGTTTTTCTGGCTCACGAATATAGAACGGAGCAACGGCGTAACTTCCGGATTCATTATCTGATTCATCCTGAGTTTGTGATGACTTGGCAGATTGATTAAATATAAAAAAACAGAATACTATGAAACTAAAACACTGCTTAAGTACTATTCTTTTCCTGATGCCCATTTGGGTTGTAGCTCAGAATAGTCCGGTTACGATTACTTACGAACGTTCGGGAAAAGGAGAGGTGACTTTTTATGCTGATAATATATCATATACTCCCTATACGGTTGCTTTGACCTTTACACGTTTGAGTGGTACCCTCTCTCTTCAGGAAGGAGATACCCATAAGGCAACCGCATTCTCTCGTAGAAAAACGCGATTACTGACCTTAAAACCGGTCACAGAAAATGCAGGTATAGGTTTCTCTTATCGCTCTAATATCACTAAAGGCGATTGGCATGCTAAAACAGATACTAACTTTGTATATCTTTTTCCGCTTACAGAAGGTAAACGGGTGCGTATGAACCACATGGTCTCTTTGGAAAAGGTGCTGGGTAGTGATGATAAATCCCGGCTTACAGGCATCTCATTTCAGACTGCCGATGGAGATACTATCGTAGCTGCTCGTCGTGGCATTGTAACCGAAGTACAAGATAATTCAGCTTCAGAAGCAGAACATAAGAGCTTTAGTGCAAAAGAGAATTTTGTAGAGATATGCCAGGATGATGGTACTTTTGCCCGTTATATCTTGTTTCGTGATAATGGTATTTTGGTCTCTCCGGGAGATCAGGTTATCCCCGGACAACCTCTTGGAATCATTGGCGGGAGTAATTATGAACGAGGTTCACATCTGCGTTTTAGTATCTATTGTCCTGACATGCGTAAGTTCACGTTTGTTCCCTGTTTTTATCTTTCTCCGGGGAAGACGGGTAAACCGGCTGTTGGAGAACTCTATGTTTCTGAACACCCTCAAGAGATTATCATGCAGGAGATGAGTAAGAAGGAGAAGAAAAAATATATGGAGGAGCATTAAAGGCCAGAGTATGCTGAAGGTAAAATTAGCTATTCATAAAACGCAGATTTACTCAGATTTACGCAAATGTTAATTGGATTTGCGATAATTTGCGTAAATCTGCGTTTCTAAAATTACACATTTGTTACTTTAGCAGACTTTCTATATAGTTTCCTTTTCTATTTATTTTTATTCATTTTATAACTTAATGCTCCCGAAGGGCATTTTTTGATCTGTGCAATCAATTCTTCTGTGGTTGCGTTTTCAATTTGTATCCACGGTCTTTCTTTTGGGTGGTATACATTAGGTAACATTTTTACGCAAATACCTGCATGCTGGCAAAGTTCAGGTTGCCATATAATGGTCATTTCACCATTTGAATATTCTATTTTCTTTCCCATATCTTTTTAATTTTTATTGAATATGAAAACCTTTCATTACGATACGTCTCCATTCCGGATGTTTGTGAATATATCCGGCTACAAACGGACAAAGTGGCACCAGACGTAAGTCTTTTTGTTCGATGTCTTTTAGTGCTTTCTCTACCAACTGGGAGCCTATTCCTTTACCTCCCAAAGCTCGTGGAACTTCAGTATGAGTCAGGTATATTTCTCCGTTCGGGGTCTTTATATATTCTATTTTGGCGATGTGGCCATCAATGCGAAACTCGTATCTTCTATTTTCTTCATTGTCAATGAGTTCATAATCTTCTGCCATAATTTTCTACGTTAATTGTTTAATATATATTTTATAAACAGATTATCCGGAGTTTTTGTTTGTCTCTTCTTTAGAAATTTATACATTTGGAAGATAGTATCAATTTAAAAACAAAACGACTATGGGAGTACAGAAACAAAACGGTTTTTGGGATGTGGTATTGAAACAAATAAATGATAAGTTGACGCAGATGCTTGAAAAACTGAATACAGAATTTGAGTGCGAATGCCTTCGTCATTATTTGATAGGAAAAGGAGAGACGATGGTACTTTCTGACGAAATTTTTCAGAAGGTAGCTGCTCATGCAGAACCTCAGTTTGCAGCCGGAAAAGGGATTGGATCTATTTCTTATGTTACGATCAATGGAGTGAAATATCGTTCGCAGGCGATTTCATTTTATGATAATACCGATTTTGATTATGCTTTTGGATGCTCTACTGTTTACTTTAATGCCGAAGGAAAGGCAGTTGGATTCAGAGATATCTATGATTTTGATGCGGCAGGGCATCGTAAAGAAATGGAAGAGAAGTTGACTGAGTTGATGGGGATTATTGGAAAATTCTTAAAGGCTCAGCCGTATGATATCGTTTATGGAACGTATCAATAATATGCCAATATGCTAATGTGCCAATGTGCCAATTAGCTGCGCTGTCACGCCGCATGGTAATTGGCACATTGGCATATTATTCCATTTGCACATTATTATAATCTTTCCAGTTGTACAGTGAAGTGTCTCATTAATGGAGCTTCCCATGCAATACGTACTCCACGTGTTACGTTTTCTCTGCGATCGTATACATTCTTTAATGCGGCGGCAATCACATCCATATGATTGTCAGTATATACACGACGGGGGATAGCAAGGCGTAACAGATCCAATCCGTTGAAGCGATTCTGTCGGGTTACCGGATCACGGTCTGCCAGCAAGTATCCTATTTCGCATCCACGGATACCGGCTTCCAGATATAATTCAATCGTTAGTGTTTGCGCCGGAAACTCTTCTTTCGGTACACAAGTCAGTACCTTCGGAGCATCTACAAAGATGGCATGTCCTCCGGCAGGACGTTGGTAAGGGATACCATATTCATCCAGTTTTTTTGCGAGGTATTGTACCTGATGGATGCGTGTTTCAAGATTATCGAATTCAGTGTTTTCATCCAGACCGATAGCAAGAGCATTCATATCGCGCCCGTTCATTCCTCCGTACGTAAGATACCCCTCATATTGTACACAGAAGCCTTTTGCTCCTTCATACCATTCTTTACGACGGGTGGCGATAAAGCCTCCCATATTTACGATACCGTCTTTCTTGGCACTCATGGTCATACCATCTGCTAAGTCAAACATTTCGCGTGTGATTTCTTTGATTGTTTTATTGCCATATCCCTCTTCACGCGTTTTGATAAAGTAGGCATTTTCGGCAAAGCGGGCTGAATCGAAAAGTACCGGTTTATTATATTTGTCGGCCAAAGCACGTACTTCCCGTAAGTTTTGCATAGAAACGGGCTGTCCGCCGGCTGTGTTATTGGTGATGGTTACTATGATAAAGGGAATTCGGTCGGCATGTTCCTGTAAGGCTTTCTCTAACTTGGCAGGATCCACGTTCCCTTTAAAGGGAATTTCCAGTTGTGTTTGCTTCGCTTCATCAATCGTGCAATCCAGTGCGAGGGCTTTGCGTCCTTCGATATGACCTTTGGTAGTATCGAAGTGTGAGTTTCCCGGTACGATATCTCCTTCGTGTACAAGATAAGAGAATAGTACATTTTCAGCAGCACGTCCCTGATGGGTAGGAATAATATATTCGAATCCTGTTAACTGGGTGATTTTGTCTTTTAGCTTGAAGAATGAGGAAGCTCCGGCATAGCTCTCGTCTCCTAACATCATTCCTGCCCATTGGCGATCACTCATAGCTCCGGTACCGGAGTCGGTGATGAGGTCAATATAGACTTGGTCGGCTTTTAGTTGAAATACATTGTAGTGTGCCTCTTTTATCCATTGCTCACGTTCCTGACGGGTGCTTTTGCGGATGGGTTCTACCATTTTAATTTTCCATGATTCAGCAAAAGGTAATTTCATTTCCTTAGATATTTGGTTTTACTTGCCGAATTTACTGTTTTACTTTGATATAGACAATGAAATACTGACTTTTTGATAGGATGGGGTAATAAAAAATACCTGTTGCATTTGGAGTGAATGCAATAGGTACTTGACATGGAATAGAAATTCTATTAAACCTGTACACCGGATGCAGGTGTACGATAACGAAAGAACTTTTAGGCTGGGAAATGCATAAATCATAATAAAAAAGTTCGCAATATTTGCGAATGCAGGTAAATGGTGTTATATTTGTATTTGTAAAGCTAATCGATATGGAGATAATTTTTGATAAGGAGTATTTACGAGATTTATATATCACAGGAAAGGCGGATAAAAAACACCGTTTTCAACCGCAGATTATTCGTAAGTATATTCGCATCATTGATTTGATGATTGAAAAAGCTGATGTAACGGCTCTCGCACAATATAATTCGCTGAATTATGAGAAATTAAAAGGTGATAAAGCGGGATTATCCTCGGTAAGGGTGAACGATCAATATCGTATCGAGTTCGAAGAACAAATCAAGGATGGCGAAATTATCGCAACAATATGCAGCATAACAGAATTGTCGAATCATTATAAATAGGAGGAACAGATATGAGTACTACCAAACAAGAGATTAACCCTCAAATGATTGCGAACAATCTTACTCCCGCATACCCGACACATCCGGGTGAGATTTTGAAAGATGAAATCGAGTATAGAGGAATATCGCAACGAAAGCTGGCAGAGCAAATGGGGTTGGCATATTCCGTTTTGAACGAGATATTGAATGCCCGTCGTCCAATGACGGAAAAAACTGCATTACTCTTTGAAGCCGCCTTAGGGATTGAAGCAGAACCGTTGATGCGCTTACAGTTGAAATATAATATGCAAACCACTCGTAAAGATGAAACGTTTATGAAGCGGTTGGCGCAAGTACGCAAAATAGCTGCGGCTCTTTAATAATAAGAATTGTGGCTTTACTTTATTATTCACATTCCTGAGGGTGCTTTTACGGATGGGCTTTATCATTTTATTTTCTATGATTCAGCAAAAGGTAATTTCATTTCTTTAGATATTTGGTTTTACTTGCTGAAATTAGTGCTTTTCTTTTTCATGTGCAATGAATTTATGTCTTTTTGTTGGAGTAAAGTGCTTTTAGATATGTTTCGGTACGGAAAATCTGTAAGGTGTGAAGCTTTAAAAGAGAATATGGAAAGTGAATAATTGATTATAGATTGCTCAACCATAATTGTTTTTCCAAATTTTAGGAAATTGGTATGTATGAATTTACGTTCTATTACTTTTTTCTATGATCAATATGGCTTTTTTATTTGAATCAACTTATTGGTATATTGTTTGTTTTGAATTATTGTGGAAGAGTAATTATCTTTTTTATCACAATATTTGTTTTCTAATTCTTGATAGCTTTGGTAAAATAGGGAAGAGTACACAAAACAGAAAATGTATGGACATGCATTTGATAGTAGTATGTAGACTATTGAATGTTGTAATATAAATTTAGTAAAAAGAAAAAAATAATGCTTATGTAATATGATGAAAAAATAATAGGAAGAAAATTATATTCCATTTTCTTCCTATTATTTTATCTATATATTTTCCCTAAGAAAGTATATGTTTTTGGGTTGAGTAATTATTAGATGTTATTAGAAGAAGAACACCAATAGAGCTTGTTATCATCAATTACAGTTGAGTCTTTGTAGAATTTAAGATCAAACGATGAAAGATATAAATTATTGGCAATGTTTTTTAGTCTGAAGTAATTGTTCCCATTTACAAACTCTATTTTCCAATGTTGGGTATTATTGTTCTTGTTAATTGTAATTTTGCAAGTATTATCTAGATATTCGTTTTCTCTTCTTTTCAATTTTATATAATCGTTTTCGAGTTCTAAAAGAAATAAACCTGTTTCATTGTATGGAGGTCTTAGATACATGATAGGAAGAAGAACTGTATTTCCTCCAGAGTTTGGGAATTCAGTTAAGAAACCTTTTCCGGATTCATTAGAATTGAATTTTGTGTAAGGTGATGTGAGAATTATTCCTATAGTATAATTAGTTTTTTTTAAGCGTAACGCTAATTCTATTTCTTTTTTCTTTGATAAATCATCAATAAATTCACTTAATAGATAAAATTTAGTATCAGGATTACCTATTCCTATTAATGATTCGGTCTCAGTTGTTACACTATTCATCCAACTTGCGTAATCAAAAGTTACATTATCTAAATCTCCATTAGCATTTTGACTTATTATAGATGTAATTACTTGAGAACCTCCTTGTGTCTTGATGTATATGTTCACATTTTTAAAGCTGTTAAATAACTTATTATCGTAATGTACATTTGCTGTAATTTGATGACATTAAAAAGTTAGATGAAGCCTTAAAGTCTAATAATTGAGTAGATTCTGTACTTGTATATTTTCCGGTATAGAATGCTGAAAAATTACCACCTAATAAAATATCAGTCATAACATGAGTACCGTATTTTTCAAGTAAATCTTTACCGGATAAGTTTTTTAAATCAGATAAAAATTCATCAGTAAAAAAATATTTCAACCTTGAAGGTGTTGTATATGGCAAGGTTATTCGGCGAGTCATTTTTAGTGCATCTACTCTATAGAAGGCATCTCGATTTTCGCTTGTTCCGCCTGAATTTATTGTTGCTTCTAAATCTAAAGAAAATAAATTTAAATCTTTTGTTCCGACTTTTGCAGTGGCATTAATATTAAGGTTTTCAGTTAATGTTCTTACGGACGAACCATATACTGTTTTTGTTTCGGTTTTACCATGTAATAAAGACGTTTCTATTTTTGAAGGATTGAAAACAACTTCTTGTCCTGTTATTGGATCTCGTCCTAATCCTTTTTCTAATCGATCTAAATCTATTATTTTAGCTTTCGCATACAATGGATCTTTAAAATCAGAATAGAAACAATTGTATCCATATCCCAATAAATCATATACTCCATCGCCTGCACTTCGTGTAGTGGGAGTATTTTCTTTTTCAGTATTCAAATCTGTAATGATTTCATTGTCTGTACATGAGAAGATAAAAAAGGAGAGAAATAAGGTAGCAATAAATGTTTTCATAATTTAAATTGTTTATGTGTAAATGATATTCACTCTTAAGAGTGAATATCATAATAGTTTTTTATTTTTCGATGAGGGTGATGCCGTCAAGACAGAAAAAATTGGCAGTTCCCGGATCTGAAGAACTTGTAACAAAGTTTATTTTAACTGCATTTTTCAGAGATGACATATCAAACCATACCCAGTCTTTTATAGGCAAATCAGTATCCGTTTTATAGTCTGCCAATAGATATTCGAGTCTTCCTATCTCTTTATTTTCACTATTGTAACCAACTGCTATAGCTTTAAACCAACTTCCAGCTTTAAATTTTTTAGCATATCCGTCTCCTTCAGTCATACCTATATAAGCCCACGTACTGTTTGTGATCCAAGCACCTTTAATGCTGTATTTATCCGGATTATTGATAGTCATAAATGCAGAGTTTCCCCATTCTCCTTCCGAGCTATTAGCAGCCAGATATACTTTACCTATTTTGGCTTTTCCACAAATAGGAGCCGGGCTATTACCTGTTTCATTATCAGTTTTGTTGGTATAAGTAAATGAAGCAAAACTGTATCCGCTTCCCCAATCTGCATAGGAATGTTCAAATGTCGCCAGGCTTTGAGAATCTTTGAACGTGTCTTTTTGGAAATTTATGCCGTTAGGTTCGCTTGCGTTAGAGATGAATTCACTATTCTCTTCCGTTAGTTGATTTTCAAAGCTAATAGTTACTTCATTTTTTACTTCATCGTCATCATTGCTACATCCCCAAAATACAAATACTGATAACAGCATTAATAAAGATAATTTTTTCATCTTGTTGTCTTGATTTAATAATTTATTAATTGAGTTTATTTAATTGTCGAAATGTAAATCTTCCACCGTCATTATTTCCGTAGAGATTTCTCCCATTGGTCCGGCATCCTGATTGATTGCTGTATATATTTTCACAAAATCAATTTCGTCCAGCACGACTTTGTTGCCATCGGCATCCACAGCCCAGTCTATTTTAAACTGAGACATTTCCGTACTGTTCGGATGATTATCTGCATATCCCCAGGCATAACAATAACCTACCCACATACCGTTTTCCTTCACTGCATTGTCTTTCAGGCGTGTTCCCCGGAAAGTAATTTCATTTTCTGCTATCCATGCCGGATAGTATGAAGCTTGCGTATGGAAACTGTTTCGGAGAATAAATCCGTCCTTCCCCTGATTATCCGTCCAAAGTACATTTGTGTTCGCTGACTGAGGACGATGATAGGTAATTTCATATCCACGCGTTTCCGTATCTGTGCCATACTCACTTCCTGCCAGTTCATACCATTCGTCATCCGGCAGACCATTGCCATTCACATCTTTTGATACCAGTACAATACCCGGTTCGGCACTACCGCCCGGTTTGCCTGTGCTTGTGCCATACATGTTATACGAAGCATTGCCGTATACTTTAAAGTCATACTCACCTGACACATTGCGAATCGGTTGATTGAATCCCAATATGATGTTTCCTCCGAATCCACCCAACGAGAGTAGAAAGCGATTCTGTATTCGCTCGGTAGCATATTCCAATACTTGCTCGTAGGTGAATCCTTCTTTGTAAGCGGTAGTAGTGGTATTGGTATATTGTGACGGAGCGGGATGATATTCCAATACCTTATTGGCAAAAGCGGCAGCCCGGGGATCTTCAGTTGACCCACCCCCATTGCTTTGTGAACTCTTATCAGAGAAGGCTATTGCATTCGGGTTTTGTCCGATACTTTGAAGACTGTATTGTAGTTCTCCTTGCGGATTGAAACATAATACATCTCCACTCACCTGGTAGTTGTAGGCTTCCGTGATGTATACGTTTCCGCTATAAGGATTGATGCAAATGCTGTAAGGAGTATGTATTTCCGTACCGTCTGTAATGAAGTTCTCACGCAGAGTGGTTTCTGTTTGCAGATTGAATACTTTTATCTGTGCCGTCTGTGTGCCGTAGTTGAAATTATATAAATACGCAAGCTGGTCATTAATGGCAAAGTTCATTACTTTCTCGTTGTAAACTTGTGCCACTTCATCGGTGGTCGTATTTATCTGTACGAAGTTATAGTCTCCTGTGCTAATATTTTCTCCACGGGTAGCTACATACACATGACCGTATTCGTCTGCTGCTATTTTACCGGGATTGGGGCCTACCTGTATTTTTTTGATTTCCTTAAAGGGGGCTGTGCTAACAACGGATACGGTATTATCCACGCCTGCTCCGTCCCAGTCAAGTCCTCCGGAGTTGGAAACATAGAGTTTATCTCCCTGTACACAGATGCCGTCCGGGTTTCGTCCTACCTTGACATAATCCTGAACGACGAGTGATGTCGTATCTATCCGTGCTACTGTTCCGTCGGACGAACATACATAGGCTTTGTCTTTGTGGAAAGTGATGTATCGCGGCTGTCGTGAACTACCGCTTTCCGTCAGTATTGGAATCTGCTTTAGCGAAAGCCCCGATTGTAAATCTATCACCTCTATCTGGCTCGAAACATTGACTACAATATAAAGTTTCTCTCCGTAAATGGCGAGGTCGTTGGCAGTATCACCCAGTCCGCGACGATTGAGGTTACGGAAATAATCCAGGTTCATTTGTCTGTCTTTGAACGAATAACGCATCAAAGTACTGTTGTTCAGATTGAAAAGTCCTTCGTTGAGTACATACATTTCGGATGTTCCGGTCTCTGTGACATTTCCGTTACCACCACCGGGTGTATCCTGATCGATCATGTCATCACAGGCATGCAGCAGCAGAGAGAAGAGCAGATATATAAGATATTTATAGTTCATCATGTGGATTGTTTAATAAGTAACTTTCAGCGTGGCACGTACCGAACGTCCCGGCATGGGGAAGTTTCGGATGATTTCATAATTCTTATCTAACAGGTTGAGTACTTCTACACTCAGTGACGTCTGGATGTTCCGGATTTTAAAATCACGGCTTGCCGACAGACTGTGATCACTATAACCATCCAGACGGTTTGCACTTCTG
This sequence comes from Bacteroides mucinivorans, assembly GCF_034654355.2. Classification (NCBI taxonomy): domain Bacteria; kingdom Pseudomonadati; phylum Bacteroidota; class Bacteroidia; order Bacteroidales; family Bacteroidaceae; genus Bacteroides; species Bacteroides mucinivorans. The sequence continues at coordinate 1,973,104 of NZ_CP178179.1, forward strand.
TTTTCTCCTTGTGTGTAGCGTTTCCCGGAAAAGAGGAAGGCATAGGAGAAATTGATCCAGGGAGTTTCTATACCTGCTTGTCCCGAACCCGATACGCGGGGCGTATAAGCAATCTGATGCTTGTAGGTTCTTTTTTGAGGTTCATTCACCGGGTCGGTAACGTCCAGTGCACGCTGGTACGTATAGTTTCCAGAGAGGTTAATACGTAGTTTTTCCATCGGCTGTAGCGTTATGTTTCCGGTAACGTCTACCCCTTTTATCTCCACCTTACCCAGATTGGTCATACTCCATACAAAGATATCTTTTGTGGGAGTGGCGATAATCTTGTCCGACACCTTATTATAATAGGCATCTATGGTTGCAGAGAGATAGGGGAGAAATTCAGAGATAGCTCTGTTATATGTAACGCCGATATTGTATTGCCGGGTATTCTCCGGGCGTAAATCAATATTGCCTACTTCGCCATAATATAAATCGTTGAAGTTGGGCAGGCGGAAAATGTCCTTATAGAAAAAGCGAATTCGGAATTCCTCGCTGCTGAAAGGCTTGAATGAAGCACTTACATAGGGAGTTAGTTTACGGTGATTGCCTGCACTGGCTCCTTGCTGAGTTTTTTCATTAATCACTGTAGCGAGTGCCGAAGCTGAAAGCGTCAACCATTCATTTACGTATTTTCCGGCTACTACCGTCAGCCATGAGTAACGTGTAGGATAGGCGAATTCGTGCAGGTTGGCATTAAGGGTATTGATACTTCCGTCTGTAGAGAGTGAAAACGAAAGATTGTCCAACGCCCGGAAGAGTGTCGATGCTGACAGATAGTATTCCTGCTGATAATAACTGTTATCCTGTTTACCTTCTGAGTTATTGTAAGTAGGATCCAGATAACGCTGGTAGCTCCAGTTCCATTTTGCTGAGGTCTGGAACACCCATTGGCGGTTAAATTCCTTTTTGTACTGGCTTTGCACAAAAACGTTTTTATCCCATAAGTGCTGTGCCGCGTAGTCATAATACAGTGAAGTGGCATTGGGTAACCCACGTGATGATTGATAGTAATATGCTTTCATCCGCCACTGTTCCGTCGCAGAGAAGTTTCCGAATAGTCCGGCTTCGGCACGTAAGTTTTCTACCTGCGTATTTTTTCTTTTCTCGCGGGAAGTCATATCATTTTTATCACCATAATAGAGTGTGAAAGGATATTGCCCATCTGCTGACATCCATTCGCTATTGGCAGAGAACGCCCATTTCTTATTTATTTTTTGCTCTATCATCAGAGAAGGATTGATCAGCCCCCACGAACCGGTTTTAAAAGAACCACTGATGTTTGTTTTTTTATTGTCATTGAATCGTGGAGTCAACGTCTGGATATTCAGTAACCCTGCGGATGCAAAGAAGCGTGCAGGTTGGAATATGTTGTCGCTTTGTCCATTGCTAAGCGATAACCGGTCTACATTGTCTAATGAGAAACGTCCGATATCAATTTGTCCCGTTTGACAATCCGTTAAAGTAATACCGTCATATCCTATGGCTGTATGCTGTGCTCCCAGGCTGCGTAGAGATATGGTTTTCAGTCCTCCGATACCACCGTAATCTTTGATGGTTACTCCTGCGAAATGTTTCACAGCATCAGAGACCTGTAATGCATGCAGGTTTTTAAGTTCTTCTTTAGATAAAACTTGTATGGGAGCTGTCGAACGTACTTCCCGTGTCTGGTAGCGGTCGGCAATAACCACTTCAGGGATCGAATAAATGTGTGTAGTATCCACTTTTTGCTGCTGTGCAGAAAGCAGAGGAATATAGAAAAGGTAGCAGGCAACCGTACCCCAGAGTTTATACTTAATGATCTGTCTCAATTTGTTCATCTCATTAGTTTTGCATTAAAATGTCCGGGCGAAATCCCTTCGGCCGGACATATAAATAAACTTGGCAGAGTTTATTTGAAAAATATACTTTCTCTGAATCAGAGTGGTGAATGAAATGATGGATAGAACTTATCCGGCTCATTAGACTCAACGCTTTTTCCTCGAAAGCAATGAAAAAAGATAGCATGGCAGGTCTTCTGACTTGTTCCTGTTACGAACGCCTTCCCAGGATTTTCCCAGTGGCTAAAGTGGTAGTTGTTCATAACATAATTCATTGGAACTTACAGCAGCGGGACTGTTCAGGATTTACACCTGATTCCCTTTTAATCGCATTCTTCCGAATAAGAAGAGGTTGCGAACCAATGCACGGCAAAGATAGGAAGAAAATTCAGAATAACAAAAATAATGTGGTAATATGCCAATGTGTCAATATGCCAATGTGCCAATTGGCTGCGTTGCCACGCCGCATGGTAATTGGCACATTGGCATATTAACACATTAGCACATTATTATTGCATTGGCAAATTATTATAGATAGCCTGTGCTGTAGCATCTTTCAGTAATACCTTTTTGTTGGCATCCAGTAGATAAAGGGTTGGAATGGCTTTCAGGTCGTAGAGATTTTTTGTTTTGATGGTGAATGATTTATCGTATCCGTTAATCCATTCGGCAGGGAATTCACTACGGTGTTTTCTCCATTCATCCAGTTCCTCATCAGGATAAAGAGAGAGAATGGTTAATTTTTTCTTTTTTATCAATTCGCTTACCATGGGAATACTTTTCAATGCTTCTATTGTTTCCGTACAGGCATGGCAACCGGGATTGTTGATGAATAGGAGGGTATAGTCGGATTTAATCTGATAGAGCGTACCTTGTGCGCCCGATGCTAATGTATACGTAAAGTCAAGTGCTTTTGTACCTACGCGGTTTTTTTGTGCGAGTTCTAATCGGGCCTGTGGGCGAATCTTTTCAGTTTCACTCAGGATAGGAGAGGCTACCATTGCTTCCAATACCGGAATATAAAACTCTTCATTTCGCAACGGTGAGTTTGGATCATAGAGATATTTGTCTGCCAATTCGGTGATGTGGTCAAACATCTTTCTTTCTACTTCCGTTTTCTGGATTGTTTCTTTCATGACTTCCTGTGCTGTTTTCAAGGGGACATGATTCAGGATGTCGCAATAATCAGCCCAGGCTTGTTCGGTGATGTCCGGATGATGAATATAGTTAGTATCTGCAAAGTTGACATTATCCCAATAATGGCGTACCAGAAAATCAGCCCTTAATTCCGGAGTATTCAGCATGGCGGGGATAGCGGGTAAGGTGAATGTTTTAATACTGTCTTGTGGGATATCAGTAGCCTGGCTTGTTGCATTTCCACTTTTGCAGGAGCAGAGACAAAGCATAAGAGCAATCGGAAGATACTTTATATATTTCATATTTCCAGAATTTTTATTGTGTTACAAATTTACATGATTTGTCGGAAACTACCTAATATTTGCGTAGATATTCTCAGAAGGGGTATTAGCGCACTTATAATCTATACAAAGTATCATATTTAGTCCAAAAGAACGGATTTTAAGAACCAAATTAAAGAACCGATTAAAGAACAAGGTTATGGCACAATAAGTCTTTATTAATGAAAACCGAGCTAATGCTAAGGTTGTAAAACAGGTATTTGGAAGGACGAATTATCTGCTATCAAAAAAATCTTCTGAATGCGAAAGTACAAATTATTTTCCACTCCCTAATAATTGTCTGAAAATCGCTTTTGGGGATAGAGATATCTTACTTGGAAAGACATACAGGACAGTTTCTTACGTCATTCCTTCCTTTTCAACGTTACCATCACTTCCTCCGCATACTTTTTACCCACGGGCAGGCTCTTGTCCATTTTCGTCAGTACCACTTCCGCCCGGGTGAACCTCGCGATACGACTTTTCGCTACCACGAACGAGCGGTGTATACGGATAAATTCTCCCGGCGGAAGCTGCTCCTCCATGCTGCGCAGGGGAATCTTGGAGAATACGGATGTACCGTCGGCAAGATGGACCTTGACATAATTGTCTATCGATTCTACGTACAGGATGCTGTCAACGGACAGTGTGACGTTCCTGTATTCCGACTTCAGTACGATTTGCCTGGCTGCAGATTCCGACACGCGGAGCAGGTCGTGCATCTTCAACCACTGCTCCGCCTTTTGCATGGCGCGGTCGAAACGCTCGTAAAAATAGGGCTTGTGCAGGAAATCCACGGCGTTCACCTCGAAGCCTTCCAATGCGTAGTGGGCGTAGGCGGTGGTGAATACCAGGCAGCAGGACGGGGGAAGCTCACGCGCTAGCTCGATGCCCGACGTGCCATTCATCTCGATGTCGAGCAGTACGATATCTGGCAGCCACTCGCGGATACGCTGCATCCCGATACGCGGTGCACTGTACGTCTCCAGCATTATGCCGCCCCTCCGTTCACAGTATCGGCTGATGATACTCAGTGCAATGGGTTCGTCATCTATGGCTATTACTTTCATCATACTTTCTCTGATTTAATTTCGAGCCGCACACGGAATGTTCCTTCACGGCCATGTCCGATATTCAGCCGGTGACGGTCGGGATAAAGCAGTGCCAGCCTGCGGCGGCAGTTCTCGATGCCCATTCGCTTGGAGCTGCCTGCTGTGCGTGGGAAGACTGAGTTTTCCACCTCGAAGCGGAGCGTGTCGCTACGTTGTTTCAAACGGATACGGATGAAGCACGGTTCGTTGGAGGAGATGCCGTACTTGAAGGCGTTCTCCACAAATGTAATGAGCATCATGGGCGGCACGGACATGGTTTCGTCCTCCACTTGATGTGTGAAGCTGACATCAGCGAACCCGTTCAGGCGCAGCTTCTGCAAGTCGATGTACTGGCCGATATACTCCACCTCCTCCGCAAGGGGGATGAACTCGTGGTTGGCATTGTTGTACATGTACTTCGTCAGGTTGATGAAGCGTTCGAGCGTTGCCTCGGTCTTGTCGGAATGGGTGATGAGCAGGCCGTAAAGCGTGTTGAGCGTGTTGAAGAGGAAGTGCGGGTTGATCTGCGCCTTGTATAATGCCAGTTCCGCCTTGTTTCTCTCGTACTCCACCTCCTCGCGAGCCAGCCGTTGGCGGTACGCCTCGTTCAGCATCCCCACGGCGAAGCAAAATACCACCACAAGAATGTAATGCAGCCACACCGCCTGCTGGTTCTGCCTCATGCCCCAGCCGGGAAAAGGGTTCTGCGCCAGCTGTTGCTGGCGCAGGTGGTAGAACGGCGAGGATATTTCGTAGGCCGAAAACAGGAACGTGACTAAAAGCGATACCGCTATCGCTGCCAGCGCATACACCCTGTGACGGTGGCTATGGAACAGACCGGGGACGATGAAATACTTGTAGGCGAAGTACGTGACATACAGCCAGCACGCGAAGGTGGTGAAGTAAACGGGATATGTGCCCCACCATCTCTCCACCGGGAACGCATATAGCATCAGCGGCAGGAAGACGAGGCAGAAGGCGAGGTCGGTATAGAGGGATACATTCTTCATCGGCTGGTCTCCTTATCTGTGCTGTTCGAACAGCCAGTCCTGTACACTTCTGATACCGTAGGCCACGAACCATGTGGCACGGTGGTTGCCGCCCGTCAGGTGCGTGAACAACAGGTGGCCGCCATCGGCACGCATCTTGTCCGCCTCCTCGGAGAGTTGTTCAGAGGGCAGGGTCATGTCCCATGTCGCTTCGGTCACTGTATGCCCGTTTTTGCGCCACAGTTCCACGGCCTCGCCTTGCAGCGTGTTCGACGAGGTGTCGCCCTCACAGGAGATAATCCAGATGTTCTGATTGGCAAGCGGTCCCATCAGTGTGGGATTCCACTTGCCTGCCACGAGCAACGCACCAGCGAAAAGCTCTGGTTCTTTCAGCATCATCACGATGGACGACATGCAGCCCATCGACTGACCTGTGGTGTAGATACGCTTCGGATCAATGGAGTAGCGTGTCTGAAGGTCTTTCAGCAGGGCGATGGTCGCGTCGAGATGGTGGCTGTAGTTCCAGTTGTCGTCCACTGTGATGAAGGGGTATTCGGGTGCCACGACGATACACTTGTGGCGTGCCTGTACCTCCGGTTCCGCCCATGAGGTGGCCCCGTTACCCTGATAGAGTGTCTGTGTGACAGGACCACTTGCCACGCCCGCATCGTGGATGAACAGCACCAGTGGATATTGTTCTTCGGGAGTATAGTCCTCCGGCAGGTATATATTATAAGGTAACACCTGTCCCGTGTAGGGGCTGACGAACTCCTCCTGTTTGAAGTCCTCCGCCACAAGGCATCTTTCCTGCGTACTTGCTATCGGTGTGTCGGTGGCCTTATAGGTCTTTCCCGTTGCCGTCCGGATGTCTGCCGTCTGTACCGCCACGGCATAGCCTGGGTATTCATCGTTGCCGCCCGTACTCCAGCCAGCCCGCAGACCAGGGCCGCCCTGCATACGGTCACGCTCCTTTTTCTTCTCCATGTCGGCAGGTGTGGGTTGCTTAGGCTGTGCGTCCAGATCCACTTCCGCTTTCACTTCGATGATGACATACTTCCCGTCTTTACCCTTGTCGGTGCGTTCAGGGGTTGTGTTGGCATAGATACGCGTCACCTGCTTACCCTCTACCCGGAAGCACCCGGGGATAAGGCTTCTGTTGCTGATGGGCGTATCGTATTCCAGTACGACGGTTTCCACCTTACGTCCGTCACCCAGCACCTTGCTGATGGCGGTGGACGACTGTATATGCTCCGGCAGGAGCGTGGAGTTGTTTTGGGCTTGTACCAAGCCAAGGAATCCTGCCAGAACCATTGTAATGATTGTACTTTTCTTCATAATTTCTTCTGTTTCTTATACATCCGGTAAATTGATAGCTGCAAAGATACGTTTTTTTCCTGCGAAAGAGGAATCCAGGCGACGGTGTTTACCCCCGAAAAAGCATTGTTTGCCACCAAAAAAACGCATTCCTACCGAAAAGCAGGTTTCCTGCACGGTAGGGGAACATGCCCCGTATGGGTATGAAGCGGGAACTTTGTGCATCCACAGTTTCCGGTTTCAAATATCAATATTGCTCCTGTTCTGCATGATGGCGCAAGATTTTCGCCACCACATTCCGTTCTTTCACCCCCACATCCCCGCATGTATGCGTCACGGTTTGCCGTATCCCTCTATTTTTGTACCCGACTGTTTAGAAACAATAACAATATGAAACGGATACAAATGAAAAAGGAAATGTTCGCAGCCCTACTCATGGGGCTGACATTGTGCGCCTGCCGGCAGACGCCGCCGACGCAGGAAACGGCTGCCTACCGCACGCTGACCGTGAAACCCGAAGACCGTACGCTGAAGTCGGAATACACCGCCCGGCTGCAAGGTCAGCAGGTGGTGGAGGTGCGTCCGCAGGTGAGCGGGCTTATCACGCGCATCTGCATCGGTGAGGGACAGAAGGTATGCCGGGGACAGGTGCTGTTTGTCATCGACCAGGTGCCTTACAAGGCGGCTCTGGCGGAAGCCGAGGCCAACGTGAAAAGTGCCGAGGCACAGCTTGCCACGGCGAAGCTGGACATGCAAAGCAAGGAGAAGCTGTTTGAAAGTCGCGTCGTGTCGGACTACGACCTCAGTACCGCCCGCAACACGCTGGCCGCAGCCGAGGCGGCACTGGCGCAAGCCCATGCCCAGGAAGTGAACGCCCGCAACAATCTCTCCTATACCGAAGTGAAAAGTCCTGTGGACGGTGTGGCGGGCATGATCGCCTACCGTGTGGGGGCACTGGTGGGCAGCAGCATCAGCGATCCGCTCGTCACCGTGTCGGACGACAGCCTGATGCACGCCTACTTCTCGCTGACCGAAAGCCGCGTCAGCGAACTTATGGAACAGTACGGTTCGCTCGACGGGTTCATCCGCCAGATGCCGGAGGTGGAACTTCGCACGGCAGGCGGCAAATTGTATGCGGAGAAAGGGTACATATCAGCAGTGAGCGGCATCGTCACAGCATCGACAGGGACAGTGACGCTTCGCGCCGACTTTCACAACCCGAAGAAGCTGTTGCGTGACGGGGGGAATGCTACCGTTATCCTGCCAACCAACCGGGAAAGATGTATCGTCATCCCTCAGGGAGCCACCTACGAGTTACAGGACAAGGTATTTGTATATAAGGTGGTGGGCGGTAAGGCTCAGTCTGCTCCCGTTACCCTGTTCCGGTTGAACAACGGCACGGAATACGTGGTGGAATCAGGTTTGCAGGAGGGCGATGTGATCATTGCCGAGGGAGCCGGACTGGTGAAGGAAGGTGCGACAGTCAATCCCCAAACTAAAGGAAAGGAGTGAACCATGACCGTAAAGACATTCATAGACCGCCCCATCCTGTCGGGCGTGATTTCCGTAACGATCCTCATTGTCGGGCTGATAGGACTCAGCCAGCTGCCCATAGAACAGTTCCCCGACATCGCACCACCCACCGTGCGTGTCTCTGCTACTTACACCGGAGCCAATGCCGAGACGGTAATGAAGAGCGTGATAACACCGTTGGAGGAGCAGTTGAACGGCGTGGAGAACATGATGTACATGACCTCCACCGCCACCAATACCGGATCGGCTTCCATCAGCGTCTATTTCAAGCAGGGTACGGACCCCGACATGTCGGTGGTAAACGTGCAGAACCGTGTGGCCTCGGCACAGGGACTGCTCCCGGCGGAGGTTACGAAGTCGGGCATCACGGTGCGCAAACGGCAGAGTAACGCCCTGAAAGCCATCTCGCTCTATTCACCGGACGATTCGTATGACTCCAACTTCCTGACGAACTACCTGAAGATAAACATCGAGCCGCAGCTCTCGCGCATAGCCGGGGTGGGCGACGTGAACATCTGGGGCGCAAGCTACTCCATGCGTGTCTGGCTCGCCCCGCTGAAAATGGCGCAATACGGCCTGATGCCCTCGGACATAGAGACGGTGCTCAACGAGCAGAACGTGGAATCACCCACGGGCACGCTCGGCGCGGAATCGGCCAACACCTTCCAGTACGTACTGAAATACCGGGGACGTTACGAGGACGAGGAGGACTACGGCAACATGGTCATCAAGTCACTGCCCGACGGGAGCGTGCTGCGCCTGAAAGATGTGGCCCGCATCGAGCTGGGGGCGGAGAACTACGCCATGCTCAGCCAGACAAGCGGTCATCCGGGTGCCAACTGCATGACGGCACAGACTTCCGGCTCGAACGCCAACGAAATTATCAAGGAGATGGACCGTGTGCAGGCCGATATCTCCGCTTCCCTCCCCAAAGGGATGGTACTGACGGACATCACGAGCACGAAAGACTTCCTCGACGCCTCTATAGCCAACGTGGTGGAGACGCTTTTTGTGGCCATTGTGCTGGTCGTACTGGTGGTCTACCTCTTCCTGCACGACCTGCGTGCCACGCTCATCCCCTCGCTGGCCATCATCGTATCGCTGGTGGGTACATTTGCCTTCATCTATGCTGTAGGGTTCAGTCTTAACTTATTGACGCTCTTCGCACTGGTATTAGTCATCGGTACGGTGGTGGACGACAGCATCGTGGTGGTGGAGGCGGTGCAGGCACGTTTCGACGAAGGGGCCACTTCTGCCTACCATGCTACTGTGGAGGCTATGGGCGGGCTGACGTCGGCCCTGCTGACTACCACCGTGGTTTTCATGGCGGTGTTCATCCCTGTCAGTTTCATGGGCGGCACCACGGGCACGTTCTATACGCAGTTCGGGTTAACGATGGCGGTGGCCGTCGCCATCTCGCTGCTCAACGCCTTGACACTCAGTCCCGCCCTCTGCGCCCTGATTCTACGTCCGCGTGCAGGGCAGGCCGGAGGCGATAAACCGGGTTTCTCCGACCGCTTCCACTACGCCTTCAACCGTTCTTTCCGCCATGTGCAGCAGAAATACCTGAAAGGCGTGTCGTTCCTGTTCCGTCACAGGGCCGTTACCCTGGGCAGTATCGTGGTGGCGTGTGCCGTCTTGGTGCTGTTGATGAACACCACCAAGACGGGGCTTGTGCCGCAGGAGGACATGGGAACCATCAACGTGAACGTGCAGGCCGCACCCGGCAGCAACCTCGACGAGACGGGGCGCATCATGGACGAGATAGAGGCAGCCATCAGGGACATCCCCCAAATCAGAATTTACTCGCGTATCACAGGCAAGGATGCCGTACACAACCAGTCGGCCTCCGCAGGTTCATTCACCATCCGTCTGAAGAACTGGAGCGAACGGACGAAGAAGGGCGACGACGTGAACTCCGTCATGGAAGAGATTTACCGCCGCACGAACGGTATCAAGGCTGCCTCCATCCGTGTCTCCACACAGCCCATGATTTCGGGCTATGGCACGAGCAACGGCTTCGAACTGTACGTGCAGGACAAGAAGGGCGGCAGCGTCGACGACCTGCTGAAATACACCAACGCCTTCATCGACGCGATAAACGGGCGTCCTGAAATATCACGTGCCTACACCACGTTCGACACCAAGTATCCGCAATACATGGTGGAGGTAGATGCGGCCCTATGCAAGCGCAACGGGGTGTCGCCCTCCGATGTACTCTCCACGCTTGCCGGGTATGTAGGCGGCAGTTACTCCTCGAACCTGAACCGCTTCACCAAACTCTACCGCGTCATGGTACAGGCATCACCCGAATACCGCCTCGACACGGAGGCTTTGGACAACATTTTCGTGCGCGGTGAAGACGGCAGGATGTCGCCCGTGTCACAGTATCTCACGCTTACGCGGGTATATGGTTCCGAGAGTCTGTCGCACTTCAACCTCTTCTCCGCCATCAGTGTTTCCGGTGTGCCAGCCAGCGGGTATAGTTCGGGACAGGCCATACAGGCCATCCGCGAGGTGGCGAAAACCGCCCTGCCCGAAGGCTACGGCTACGAATTCGGCGGCATGTCACGCGAGGAGGCGTCCACGGGCAATTCCACCACGATGCTAGTATTCGTCGTCTGCATCGTTTTCATCTACCTTATCCTCTGCGCCCTCTACGAGAGCCTGATGATACCGTTCGCCGTCATCCTCTCCGTCCCGTTCGGACTGGCGGGCAGTTTCCTCTTTGTCAAGCTGTGGGGACTGGAGAATAACATTTATATGCAGACGGGACTCATCATGCTCATCGGCCTGCTGGCCAAGACGGCTATCCTGCTCACGGAGTACGCCTCCGACCGCCGCCGTCAGGGCATGAGTATCACCATCGCCGCCATGTCGGCTGCCAAAGCCCGCCTGCGTCCCATCCTCATGACCTCCATGACGATGATATTCGGGATGCTCCCGCTAATGTTCGCACACGGTGTGGGAGCGAACGGCAACATCTCTGTGGGTGTGGGGACTGTGGGCGGTATGCTTTTCGGAACGGCGGGACTGCTGTTCGTGGTGCCTTCGCTGTTCATTGTCTGCCAGTACTTGCAGGAGCGCTTCCTGCCCGGACAAATCCATAAACAAAGCTGATGGTTATGAAAAGAATAGGAATACTTCTCGCCGCTTCCTGCCTGATGAGCGGGTGCGGCATATACAACAGATACTCACGCCCTGATATGGACGTGAACACCGACAACCTCTACCGCGCGACTGCGACTGACACGGGCACCGTTGCCTCGATACCGTGGCGCGGACTCTTCACCGATCCCAATTTACAAACGCTCATAGCCACGGGACTGGAACGTAATACCGACCTTGGCATCGCCCGCCTGCAGGTGGAGGAGGCGCAGGCTGCGCTGACGAACGCCCGTCTTTCCTACCTGCCCTCCCTGAACCTGACGCCACAGGCAGGTAGCAGCCGTTACAACGGGGAGACGCAGAAGACTTACAACCTTGGTGCCACAGCCACATGGGAGGTGGACATCTTCGGCAAGGTGACGAATGCCAAACGCGGTGCGTCGGCTGTGTTCGAACAGAGCCGTGCTTATGAACAGGCGGTGCGGACACAACTGGTAGCGACCATAGCCGAAAGCTACTACGCGCTGCTGATGCTCGACGAACAGCTTGTCATTTCCAGACAAACGCTGGTGAACTGGGACGAAACCGTCGCCTCTCTGGAAGCCCTCGTGGAAGCAGGCCGGGAAAATGATGTGGCAGTGCGTCAGGCACGTGCCAGTCGCACCGCGCTCGAAGCCTCTCTGCTGACCATCCGCAAGAGTATCAGTGAGACGGAGAACAGCCTGTGCACCCTGTTGAAGGAACCGTCGCACACCGTCAGCCGTGGTACGCTCGACGGGCAGCATTTTCCAGACAGCCTTTCCACGGGCGTACCGCTATTGCTTCTTGCCAACCGCCCTGATGTGAGACAGGCGGAAGCCGCGTTGGCGGAAGCCTTCTATGCCACGAACTCCGCCCATTCGGCATTCTATCCGAGCCTGACGCTCTCCGGTACGCTCGGCTGGACAAACAGCGGGGGCGGCAGCCTTCTCAATCCTGGCAAATGGCTTTCCAATGCCGTTGCGCAACTTACCGCACCGCTGTTCAACAGGGGCACGAACATCGCCAACCTGAAGATAGCCAAGGCACGTCAGCAGGAGGCGGTGCTGGCTTTTGAGCAGTCCCTGCTCGATGCGGGCAATGAGGTGAACAATGCCCTTACCGAATGGCAGACAGCCGACGGGCGGATTCGTCTTGATGAGCAACAGATCTGCGACCTTGAAGCCGCCACAGAAAAGACCCGGCTCCTCGTACGCTACACTTCTGCTAACTATCTCGAAGTGCTTACCGCACAGCAGTTGCTGCTTAGTGCCCGACTGACACTTGCACAGGACAGGATAGCCAAGATTCAAGGTGTCATACACCTGTATCATGCACTTGGGGGAGGGAAAGTTTGACGAATTTATTGAGGCAATAAAAAAGACACGAAGAGCCGTATTCTTGCTCCACATAGAGTTCGACGCGGCTCTTTTTCACGCAAGGTGATAGATACTTAGGCAATCATAACTTCAGCCTCGCTTTCACTTGGTTTTCTTCTTTCGACGAAGTATCCCAACCACCTTCCGATTGGCTTTCGCATCGGCATGTAGGACGAGTCGTTGCCACACAATAATCCCAACGCGCTATTGAAAAACTCACCGTGTGCAGTATCGGACAGTATGTACTCTTTCCAATCATTTAAATGTATCATTTAAAATAGCTATATTTGCGACTAGTTTATTAGGACGGATATGAACTAACTTTAAGAATAACGCTCATAAGTCTTTGGTAGTCAGATGTACATACGAATTTACATGATTATTCTTTCGGGGCAATAAAAAAGCCCGGGAAAGTCCTTTACTTTATTATATGATAACTAAATATTCCTTTTTAGTTAATTCGAGGGCTTTTTATCAACTATCCTATTTTTGTGTACTAAAAGTACGTATTTAACGCAGTGTTAAAATAGTATTTATTATACCCTTAATTACCTAATTAACATAGTATTAATTACCTATTCTTTAATGGCAAAGAATCCATACCGATGGAGAAACGAAATAAAATTATCAAAAATGTTTTGTTGTTTCATTTATCCGTTTTACCTTTGTCCCCGTCTAAAAAAGAACGTTCAGTAAAATAATATCTCTGTTCGTTTGTTGTCTGAAACAGTTTTTTAATTCTTTCGGCTTGAATGAGTAAGATGTCTCGTCCAAGCCGCGTAGCGTACCTGAAGGTTACTAAATCACCCCAATTTTAAAATCATAAATGTCTGAACAACAGGAATATTGGTTTGCTGCCCGAACCCGTAAGGATCAGGAGTTTGCGATCCGTAATTCTTTGGAGAAACTGAATGTCGAGTGCTTTATGCCCACTCAGTTTGTGATTCGCCAGTTGAAGTATCGCAAACGTCGTGTGGAAGTACCTGTTATCAGGAATCTGATATTTGTTCGTGCTACCAAAGATCGTGCTTGGTCTATAACGAAAGATTATAATGTTCAGTTATTCTATATGAAGGACCTCCGGACAAATAGCCTGCTCATTATTCCCGATAAGCAAATGCGTGATTTCATGTTCGTTATGGATCTCTCTCCCGAAAGTGTAATATTGAATGACGAATCTTTTGCAGTTGGAGTTAAGGTTCAGGTTGTCAAAGGAGACCTTTGCGGTGTTGAGGGCGAACTTGTCAGTATTGCCAATCGCACACATGTGATGATCCGGATTAATGGCATTCTCACTGCCAGTATTAAAGTCCCCAAAAGTTATCTGCACATCCTTTCATAAATAATAGTAATTGCTTACTACTGATTTCTAACTACGAAGTAAATGGATAAATTAATGAACCAGGTTCGGGAGTTGCAAAGCATCTCTCACGAATTATTGTATCTGGGTGTTGATGGTACCCCCATCTATACAGATCGTTTTTGCCAACTTAACACAGAAGTTTTTCGCTTGTCCGAATCTCTTTTTGACAGAAAAGGAGAGACGGACGAAGAAGAGGCTTCGCTTTGCCTTGCGTTGTTGATGGGGTATAGAGCCACAGCGTACTCGGATAGTAATAAAGAAGCAAAAACACAGGGAATATTAGATCGTGCTTTTATTGTCCTGGATCACTTGGAAGATTCAGTATTGAAATGCCGTTTGTTGCTCTCTTGTTATGATGAAGTGTTTGATGAAGAATTGATAGAAGAGATTCGGCGTATTGTTGATGGTTGGGGAGGTGGACGGCAGCTATCTTCGGAGGAAGAAACGGTAGTGGAAGCTTTGAAAGAATTAGAAGATAGTAAGTTGTAATATTTCGTATTCATTTAGTATTTCAATAGACTATTTTGTTATAGGATAATGGTGGAAAATATATACAATGTTGATTTGTTGTAACGATTTGATTACTAAATAGTTATGTTTTGCTAATTTTTCTCTACGAGGAATAGAGAGAAACTCTACGGAGATCGTGTCGATTCTCGTAGAGAAATGAGGCGTTTATCGTAGAGAAAAGAATAAGAGTTTTCTAAATTTGACAAAGTCTATGTTGAGAAGTTAATAGAACTACTTTTTTCTGTAAATCTTATTTTTTTTATAATCTTAATTAGAGCGTATACTTTTCCTATCAAATTATGAATATAATAAAGACTTCCATAGAAGGTGTAGTCATTATTGAGCCACGTCTTTTTAAGGATGAGCGTGGTTACTTTTTCGAGTCTTTCAATCAGAGAGAGTTTGAAGAAAAGGTCTGCAAAACGACGTTTGTTCAGGATAATGAATCCAAATCCGGTTATGGTGTGATCCGTGGGTTGCATTATCAGAAACCTCCTTTTGCACAGAGCAAACTGGTGCGTGTGATAAAAGGTGCAGTACTGGATGTTGCCGTAGATATCCGCAAAGGTTCCCCTACTTTCGGACAGCATGTGGCTGTGGAACTGACGGAAGAAAACCATCGCCAGTTTTTTATACCCCGTGGGTTTGCACATGGGTTTAGTGTATTAAGCGAAGAGGTTATTTTCCAGTATAAGTGTGATGAATTTTATCATCCGGAGGCTGAAGGGGCAATAGCATGGAATGATACGGAACTAGGGATTGATTGGAAGATACCAAGGGATAAAGTTATTCTTTCTGAAAAGGATTCAGGAACTTTATTTAAATAAGTGATTGCATATTTTATTTGATGGGAATAAAACGAAATTTTTTCTTTAGTAGTATATTGACTACAGCCAATTATATTTTTCCTTTAATTATTTTTCCATACATTTCCCGAGTTCTTGGAGTAAACAATATTGGAATATGTAATTTTGTTGATAGTATTATAAATTATTTCATTTTATTTTCAATGATGGGGTTGTCAATAACTGGCATTCGAGAAATTGCAAAAGTTAAGAAAGATAAATCTATTCTGCAGCAAACATTTTCTAGTTTATTTGTTTTAAATTTAATAAGTACCAGTATTGCTCTTATATTGTTAATTATAGGAATTTATACAATACCTCAATTGAAAGAATACCAAAATCTAATGTGGATAGGAGCAGTTAAACTTGTTTTTAGCCTCTTTTTAATTGAATGGTTTTTTAAAGGAATAGAAAATTTTAAATATATAACAATAAGAACAGTGGTAGTACGCTGTCTTTTTTTATTATGTGTTTTTTTATTAGTAAAGGAAAAAGATGATTTTGATGTCTATTATGGATTATTAGTAGGAACAACTGTCATAAATGCTTTTTTTAATTGGAAGTATTTGTTGCGTATTTTAAAGTTTGATTTTTCTAATATTTCAATATCGCCTTATATAAAATCTTTTTTTGTTTTAGGAGTATACTCTTTGCTAACATCCATGTATACCTCTTTGAATGTTGTGTATTTAGGATTTGTTGCAGGTGAAAAAGAAGTTGGTTATTATACAACTGCGATTAAGATATATACTATTTTACTTTCTCTTTTTACAGCTTTGTCTGGAGTACTGCTTCCACGTTTTAGTGCAATGGTTGCTGAGAATAAGATATTGGAATTAAAAAAACTAATTTTTAAATCTTTGGATCTTTTATGTATGATTTGTTTCCCTTTAATAGTTTTTACTGAGTTTTTTACACCACAAATTATTGAATATATTGCAGGTAATGGTTATCAAGGAGCAATAACTCCCATGCGCATAGTTATGCCTCTAATGTTTATTATAGGTTTGGAACAAATTTATATAATACAATTACTTATGCCTATGAAAGAAGATAAAATTATATTGAGAAATTCTCTTATAGGTGCTTTAGCTGGAATCGTATTTAATATATTGCTTGTTAGTACTTTAAAAAGTGTTGGGTCATCTATTGTTTGGCTTATTTCAGAATTGTGTGTTCTATTTTCTGCTTCTTTATTTGTCCATCGTAAACTTAATATATATTTTGATTGGCATATAGTATATATGAGACTTTTGAGTACTTTACCTTATATTCTAATTTGTTTTTTAGGCAATTTTTTTATAGAGGGAAATATTGTGACTTTACTTCTTATTGGCTTTTTATGTGTTTTGTGTTTTTTTATTCAAGAGTTGTTTTTTGTAAAAACCCCTTTTGTAATTAATATAGTAAAATCCATTTATCGAAGAATAATGTAATCTATGTTGATTTATTTACCTTCTATTTTTTTTCTTTTACTGTTAGTTTACTCTATCTCGAAAAATAGAGGTGTTGGTATAGATACATTTATTATTACATTGTATTTCTTTTCTGCTTTATTTTCTATTCTTATATATAATATTAATTTTTTACAATATAAAAATATAAATATCAGATTAGATGCTACTTTGTTTTATTGTCTTTTTTTATTTTTATTTTTTCTACCCATTATGAAAATTCGGAAGGAGGTTGTTATTTCTCCTGTAATAAATACCCGGATTGTTGATAAAATATTAAATTTCCTGATGGTTGTAAATTTAATTGGCATTATTTTTTCAATAAAGTATGTTTTTTTTGTTTTAACCCATGATCCTGGTGATTTCAAGACCATGGGAGGAATGGATGCTGTAACAAAAGAATTAAATTATAGTTTTAATATTTTTGAAAGAATTGGATTCTATATTTTGGGAATATTTTCAGATTTCTATATTATAATTGTGGTACTTTTCTTTTATTCCGTATGCTTTTTGAAAAAGAGTTTTAGATATAATATTTTATTATTGGTAGCTTCTACGTCTACTGTTATAAATGGAATGCGGGTAGGTGGACGAACACAGTTAATCTATTGGTTGATTATATTTATTTCGTGTTTTTTATTTTTTAAAAAAGCAATACCACAAGATGTTAGAAAAAGGATTGAGAAATTATTTTTATTATTATTATTGTTGTTTACAATTTATTTCTCTTCCGTTACCATATCTAGATTTAAGGATGTTAATTCAGGAAAAACAGAGGCTGCAGAATGGTTAAGCATTGCTGTGTATTTGGGACAAAGTTATCTGAATTTTGCGGATTATTGGGATAAATATGATAATAAACACTATACTTTGGCGCGCATTTTTCCTATAACTTATGATTTAGTTTCTACAGAAAAATTTGATTCTTTAAAATATAGGAATTCTTTTCCAATGGATATTGGAGTGTTTTCAACTTTTTTGGGAGATTTATATTTAGATATTGGTATTTGGGGAATTGTGTTGTATTCATTTTTATTTTTGTTTTTAGTCTCTTTAACTCAAAAACAAAAAATGTCGGGAAAGTACTCTTTGAGTCAAGTTATTATATTTTTTTTATTATATCAGATTCCTGCTAATGGGCTTTTTTATTATAGTATTTGGAATAAAACAACAACTTTAGGGATTATAGGAAGTATATTGATTTGTATACTAATAAAACAAAAACGAAATGATCGTTCTATCTTTTATAATTGTAAATTATAATACTTGTTTATTGACATCTAACTGCATTGAATCAATATTAAATTTAAATCTTTCATATTCATATGAAATAATAGTAGTTGATAATGCATCTACGGATGACAGTTTGATTTTCTTATCTAAGAGATATCCTTATATAAGGATAGTGAAGAATGATAAGAATTGGGGATTTGGTAAAGCTAATA
This sequence comes from Bacteroides mucinivorans, assembly GCF_034654355.2. Taxonomy (NCBI): domain Bacteria; kingdom Pseudomonadati; phylum Bacteroidota; class Bacteroidia; order Bacteroidales; family Bacteroidaceae; genus Bacteroides; species Bacteroides mucinivorans. The sequence continues at coordinate 1,991,469 of NZ_CP178179.1, forward strand.
ATATAGGTGCTACAGTTGCGAAAGGCAAATATTTGTTTTTATTAAATTCTGATACAATAATGTATAAAGATGTTTGTAAGTCACTTATGGATTTTTATGAGCATCATCAATACCTTAATATAGGTGTATTAGGGATAAACTTATTAAACTCGGAAAATAAAGCGTCTCATTCGTATGGAAATTTTCCACGTAGTTTTAAGACAGAACATAGAAAAAGAAACATGATTAATTCTGTAGAAACCTACTCCTTGGTAGATGTTATAATTGGAGCTGATATGTTTATTCCTAAAGATTTATTTTTAGCATTTGGAGGATTTGATGAAAATATTTTTTTATATGAAGAAGAGATGGAGTTCCAATATCGACTTAATATTAATGGATATTATTCATATCTATTAAAGATGGATGGTATAATACATTTAGAGGGGAAATCTTCAGACTCTTATTTTAAGCGAATTTGTTCTTTCAAGAGTATGTGTTATATTCATAAGAAGCATCTTTCATTAATGAAATATTATAAATATAGAATGAAATGGTTACTTTATTCTATATTCTTTCTTAAAAATACCCATATCTCTTTTGGAGAAAAGCTCAACTATTTAATGTTTGTTTGTACTTATAGATTGAAATAATTCTTAATGTTATGTTTGTTTTATCTCGGTTTTTCTTTTTAGTCCGCGCTTTATGCTATAAAATATGGACTTTAAGAAATAATCAACTGTCAATGCCTACACCGAATTCTGAAACAGCGTTAGATGTAATTATTCCTATTTTGGAGAAAGATTTAGCTATTCTTCCTTTGTGTATAGAAGGATTGAGATCATGTGTACAGCACACAATAAAGAATATCTATTTAATATCTTCAGATAATGAGAATATTAAACAATTTGCTGAAAAGAATCAACTTAAATTTATAAATGAAAAGGAAGTGTTAGGATATGGAGCCGAACAGGTAGGATTTATAACTAGTAATGGAAGAAATAGAAGCGGATGGATATTTCAGCAATTGCTGAAATTGTCTGCTCAAATTGGCACAGAACGCTTTTTTTTAGTTATAGATGCTGATCATATTTTAATTCGCCCACATACATTTATTACTCATAATAATAAATATGTATTTTATCAATCTGATGAGTTTCATTTAACTTATTATTTGAGTATATATAAGTTACTGAAGAAAATTCCATTTTCTTTGTTTTCTTTTGTTTCTCATAAAATGTTGTTTGATAAATTTGAATTAATAAAATTGCATCGATTGTTAGGTACATCAGATAAAACTTGGGATAAGAATATTTTAACTTCTTTAGATAGAAATGATAATTCTCCTTTTTCGGAATATGAATTATATGGCAATTTTATAAATAAAGAGAAGAAAGTTATGTATCCGTGGATGCAAATAGCGTTAAAAAAATGTGAGTTAAATACTTATAGCGAATTGAAGAATAAATATGAATCTAAATATTTAAGTGTTACATTTCCTTCATATTTGAATTAATATATGTTTGTAATAAGATTGATTGGTGGAGTTGGGAATCAGTTGTTTCAATACACATTTGGGCAGTTCTTGAGGCATAAATTTGGAGTAGAAGTTTGTTATGATATTGTTGCTTTTGATACAGTTGACAAGGGACGAAATTTAGAACTTCAGTTATTGGATGAGTCTTTGCCTTTATTTGAAACTAGTAATTTTTTTTTCTCTAAATATAAATCATGGAAGAAACGATTGTTTTTATATGGCTTTTTATTGAAAAAAAATAATAAGTATTATACTAAATATTCTCCAGAAGAAATTTCACTTTTTACAGAAAAAGGTTTAAGTTATTTTGATGGTTGGTGGCAATATCCTGCATTATTAAGAGATACAATCAATAATATGGAGGATTTCTTTATACCCAAGCAACCCATTCCTGTTCAGATACAAAAATACTATACTGAAATCTTATCAAATAATTTTGCAGTTGCTTTACATGTTAGGCGTGGTGATTATTTTACCTCAAAATATGCCAAAACCTATGCAGTATGTAATGTCGAATATTACGCATCTGCTGTTAATTTGATGTGTGAAAAATTACGTAGTTGTAAATTCTATGTTTTTTCTGATGATTTAGACTGGGTTAAATCAAATCTTATTTTACCTTCCAATACTATTTATGTGAAAAATTATAATATAAATTCTTATTGGTATATTTATTTAATGTCATTGTGTAGGCATATTATTATAAGTAATAGTTCATTTAGTTGGTGGGGAGCTACATTGAATCGTAATCTTCATAAAATTGTAATTGCTCCTAAATATTGGTCTACAAAGAAAAATAATACACTTTGTGATAATAGTTGGATAAAAATATAATTTTTGTATATATCTATTCTTATTTGTTTTATTTAGGAAAAACAATCTACATATCATGTCTTTATTATTAAAAAAGAAATTAAGAACAACTGTTGGAGGTTTGTTTTTATTATATCGTTATAGAAAAATAAAAGCTTGGAGGACATCCATGTTATATTCTGATGAAACGTATTTTAAAAGAAAATACTATAAGATCTTCAAAAAAAAAACAGATTTACTTCATCCTTCTACGTTTTCAGAAAAACTTATATGGTTAAATTTATATTATCGTAATGAAAATCAGATAAAGTGTGCAGATAAATATGCTGTAAGGAGCTATTATAAAGAGGTTTTAGATACTGATGAATATTTGATACCTTTGGTTGGCGTTTTTGAAAATATTGATGAAATAAACATTGATGATTTTCCTGAAAAGTTTGTTTTAAAATCAACTCATGGCTCTGGGCAAAATTTTATTTGTACAAATAAATCTAATTTGTCTTCGTGTGAAAAAAAGGTGATACTTACAGAGTGTAAGTATTGGCTAAAAGAAAATTGGTATAATTTTGGTAGAGAATGGCATTATAAAACAATAAAACCGAGAATTATTTGTGAGGTTTATTTGGGAGATGAAAAAGGTAATGTACCTTTTGACTATAAGATATTTTGTTTCAATGGAGAACCTCGAATGATAGCGGTAGATGTTGACCGGTTTACTGATCATAAAATTTGTTATTTTGATCCACATTGGGAGTTGCTTAATTTTACCAATCGAAGATATGAAATAAGTGATAAGAAAATACTTAGGCCAGATTGCCTTGAAGAAATGCTTGATATAGCTAGAAAATTATCTGCTAATTTCCCTCATGTGAGAATTGACCTTTTCTACGTAAATCAGCATATTTATTGTGGGGAAATGACATTTTTTACAGCAGCCTGTTTTACTGGATATAATCCGGAAAAGTATAATGTAATAGTTGGTGATTGGTTACAACTTCCTGATTCAAATATTTGATTTATTTTATTATGAATAATCCTTTAGTTACTATTGGCATTCCCTTTTTTAATGGAGGAGTTTATCTAAAGTATGCAATACTATCTGTACTTAATCAAACATATTGGAATTGGGAATTAATTTTGATAAATGACGGAAGCACAGACAATTCTTTAGATATAATTGCTAACTTCTCAGATGATAGAATTAAAATAATTAATGATGGGATGCAGTTGGGGTTACCAACTAGGTTAAATCAGTTATCTAAGATGGCTAATGGACTTTTTTATGCAAGAATGGATGCTGATGACATAATGCATTATAATCGAATAGAGAGGCAAGTTCATTACCTGTTGACACATCCTGATATAGATGTGATAGGTACTCATTCGTATATCATAGATGCTCAAAATAAAGTAGTTGGAAAATCTAAAAAACAGATTTCGTATCCCAAAACTGTTCTTGACATTTTATCAGGAGGAGCTTTTATTCATCCGAGTGTAATGGGGTATGTCCGTTGGTTTCGGGAACATCCATATGATTCTCAATTATTGAGGATGCAAGATTTAGCATTGTGGATAGATACGGTATTAGATTCTAATTTTTTTATATTACCTGATAATTTATTGTTTTATAGGGCTGTAGGAGTCCCTACTTTGTCTAGATACTTATCTACACAGTCTTTTTTTCGGAAATATATTTTGGATATATTTTTACGGAAAAGAACATTTTTGGCTTACAAACTTTATCTACTTTCATGTATTAAGTCATTGGTATATCTGCTTTTCTCTTTATTTAAGCAAAGTGATCGTATTATTAAAAAGAGATATACAAGTATTTCTAAGGAGGATTTAGATTTTGCTTGTAAGGACTTGTTTTTTTCAATTACTCGATAGAAGATAATATATCATTTTTTAATGTATGAAAATGTATTATGAAGAGAGTATTACATGTTGTTAATATTTACTTTGTTATTCCTTATTTTTTGGGTGATCAGCTTATTTATTTCAGTAAAAGAGGATATAAAGAATATATAATTTGTTCTCCTTCTGAAGAGATATATAAATATTCCAAAAGTCATAATTTTAGTTATAAAGAAATTCCTATTTTACGATCTATCTCATTTTGGAGAGATCTTAGGGCTACTTGGGAAATATGTGAGTATATAAAAAAAGAGAAAATAGATATTGTTGTTGGGCATACTCCTAAGGGAGGAGTATTGGCTATGTTGGCATCTTTTGTTATGCATATTCCTATACGTATTTATTTTCGTCATGGGCTGGTATATGAAACATCTTCAGGTATAAAAAGAAAGCTTTTGATTTTAATGGATCGTTTAGCTGCATTTTTATCTACTAAGGTTGTTTGCGTTAGTCCTTCCGTGTGCAAAAAGAGTTTAGAAAATAAACTCAATCCTGCTTCTAAACAATTATTACTTCATAAAGGAACTTGTAATGGCATTAATATTGAAAAGTTTTGTAGAGATAATATTAATGAAAGAACTATAAAATTATTAAGAAATCAGTTAGGGCTCTCAGAAGAATCTTTTGTTATAGGTTACGTTGGCCGATTAGTAAAAGATAAAGGTATAATAGAATTAGTAGATGCCTTTAATGTGCTACAGAAAAAAAGTATAAATATAAAATTATTGTTGGTCGGAATGTTGGAAGAACGTGATTCATTACCTAAAAATATAATAAGTAGAATTCAAGATAATACTTCAATAATTTGTACTGGATATGTTGATAATTCATCAATAGAAAATTATTATGCTTTAATGGACTTATTTATACTTCCTTCTTACCGGGAAGGGTTTCCAACCTCAATATTAGAAGCTTCTTCTATGAAATTACCAGTAGTAACTACTAAAGCTACGGGTTGTATTGATGCTATTAGTCATGGAAAAACCGGATATTTTGTAAATCATGATAAGTATGAAATTGCGTCTGTCATACAAAAATACATCTGTGATGATGAATTGCGGGAGAAACATGGAATGGCAGGGCGAGTGTTTGTTGAAGAAGATTTTGATCAATGTATTATTTGGAGAGAAATTGAAAAATTGTATAGTATTAATTATACGAATTTTTAAATTATGAAAATATTAGTGACAGGTTCTGCCGGCTTTATAGGTTCTTATGTTTGTAGAAGTTTGTTGATGCGCGGTGATGAGGTAGTAGGCCTTGACAATATAAATACCTACTATAATGTGGATCTAAAATATGGTAGACTTTCCCTATTGGGGATTAATCGGGAAGAGATATCATGGTATAAATTTACTTCAAGCAATGTGTATCCGCAGTTTAGTTTTGTACGAATGAATCTTGAGGACAGACAAGCTATGCAAATGCTTTTTGCTAATGGAGCATTTGATATTGTGATAAACCTGGCAGCACAGGCTGGTGTACGTTACTCAATAGAGAATCCGTATGCTTATGTAGAGAGTAATATAGATGGTTTCTTGAATGTACTTGAAGGTTGTCGTTACAATAACATAAAGCATTTGGTATATGCAAGTTCCAGTAGTGTTTATGGGTTGAATGCCAAAGTTCCATTTTCAGAGAAAGATAGTATAGCTCACCCTGTAAGCCTGTATGCTGCTACCAAAAAAACAAATGAGTTGATGGCACATACATATAGTCATTTATATGGTATACCTTCTACCGGACTTCGCTTCTTCACAGTATATGGTCCATGGGGTAGACCGGATATGTCGCCTTTTTTGTTCACGGATGCTATCTTACATAACCGCCCTATAAAGGTCTTTAATAATGGAGACATGCTTCGTGATTTTACATACATAGATGATATCGTAAAAGGGGTATTACGAGTAGTTGATTCCATTCCACAACCGAACGTCTCTTGGGATTCGGAGTGTCCTGATCCAAGCACTTCAAGTGCTCCCTATAAAATTTATAATATCGGTAATTCTCACCCTGTGAAGTTAATGGATTTTATTCATGCTATAGAAGAAGCCATAGGGTACCCTGCTGAAAAAATATACTTGCCTATGCAGCCGGGAGATGTTTATCAGACCAATGCGGATACTACTGCTTTACAACAAGAATTAGGATTTAAGCCTGATAAATCTATCAAAGAAGGAGTGAAAGAAACCGTGGACTGGTATTGTTCTTTTTATCATTTATGCAGATAGAAAATTTAAATCAAAAATAGTATGAAAATAGCAATAGTGGGAACTGGTTACGTTGGTTTGGTTACAGGCACTTGTTTCTCGGAAATGGGGGTGAATGTTACCTGTGTGGACGTAATGAAATCTAAAATAGAGAATCTCAAAAAGGGTATTATTCCGATTTATGAACCTGGACTGGAGGATATGGTACATCGAAATTATAGTGCAGGGCGTTTGAAGTTTACTACTTCTTTGGCATCTTGTTTGAATGATGTTGAAGTAGTATTCAGTGCCGTTGGTACTCCTCCTGATGAAGATGGTAGTGCGGATTTGCGTTATGTTCTTGAAGTCGCCAGATCTATTGGACAAAACATGGAAAAGTATATTTTGGTAGTAACCAAAAGTACAGTTCCTGTAGGTACAGCTCAGAAAGTAAAGGCTGTTATTCAGGAGGAACTGGATAAGCGTAAAGTTTCTATTGATTTTGATGTTGCTTCTAATCCTGAGTTTTTGAAAGAAGGTGATGCTGTAGATGATTTCATGAAGCCGGATCGTGTAGTTGTTGGTGTGGAGTCAGATAAAGCAAAAGCGATAATGGAACGTCTTTATAAACCATTTATGATGAATAATTATCGTTTGATATTTACAGATGTTCCCAGTGCTGAAATGATAAAATATGCTGCTAATTCCATGTTGGCTACTCGTATCAGTTTTATGAATGATATTGCCAACTTGTGTGAACTGGTCGGGGCGGATGTGAATATGGTTCGTAAAGGAATTGGTGCAGATAGTCGTATTGGTAGTAAATTCCTATATCCGGGCTGTGGTTATGGTGGTTCTTGTTTTCCTAAAGATGTGAAGGCTCTAATTAAAACGGCTGAGAAGAATGGATATCCGATGAGAGTATTGAAAGCAGTGGAAGATGTGAATGAAGTTCAAAAAAGTATTCTTTTTGATAAATTGCAGAAGCATTTTAATAATGATCTGAAAGGAAAGAAAATAGCTCTTTGGGGATTGGCTTTTAAACCGGAGACGGATGATATGCGTGAAGCACCGGCATTGGTTCTAATAAATAAAATTACTACAGCAGGCGCAATTGTGAAAGTCTACGATCCTATTGCTATTCCAGAGTGCCAACGTAGGATAGGTAATAAAGTAGAATATGCTACTGATATGTATGATGCAGTACTTGATGCGGATGCTTTGCTTTTAATTACTGAATGGAAAGAGTTCCGTATGCCAAGTTGGAAAGTCTTAAAAAAGACGATGAGAGATTTTATTGTTTTTGATGGACGAAATATTTATGATAAAAATGAGCTTCAGGAGATAGGTTTTACATATTATTGTATAGGGAAATAGTACATTAAAAATGAATATTCTTATTACCGGAATACACGGCTTTATTGGCTCTAATTTTGTATCGGCTTTAAAAGGGGATAATAATCTCTATGGTTTGGATATTATTACACCTCAAAAAGAAGGAGTGATAAAGACTTTTCTATGGGAGAATATTGAAACAATTTCATATCCTTTGCAGAATTTACCTCAGTTTGATGCAATTATTCATTTGGCTGGCAAAGCCCATGATACGAAGAACCAGTCGATTGCTCGGGACTATTTTGATATAAATACAGGTTTAACCCAAAAGATCTTTGATTTCTTTTTGGAATCATCTGCTAAGAAATTTATTTTCTTTAGTTCGGTGAAAGCTGCCGCTGATAGTGTAATAGGGGATATACTCACTGAAGAGATAAATCCGACTCCGGTGGGTCCTTATGGAGAAAGTAAAATCAGGGCAGAAGAGTATATTCAAAAACATCTTCCTCAAGATAAACAGGTATATATTTTGAGACCTTGTATGATTCATGGTCCCGGTAATAAAGGTAATCTGAATTTGCTATATAACGTAGTGAAGAAAGGTATTCCGTGGCCTTTAGGTAGCTTTGATAATCGCCGTTCATTTACTTCTATAGATAATCTTTGCTATGTAATAGAAGGATTATTGACTCAGGACGTTCCGAGTGGCATTTATCACATAGGAGATGACGAAGCGATGTCTACTAATGAGTTGATAATTACTATGTGTGAGGTGATGGAAAAGAAACCACATATTTGGAAAATGAATAAAAGAGTGATGGAAGGATGTGCCCGGCTTGGTACTTTGTTACATTTACCTTTGAATACGGAACGTCTTCGAAAACTAACAGAAAACTATGTAGTTAGTAATGAAAAGATAAAAAAGGCGTTAGGAATTGAAAAAATGCCTGTTACTGCAAAAAAAGGTTTGGTAAAAACAATAAAATCATTTGGGTAGTTTACTGCTAAAATTAATTCTAAAATGATCTTACTGAAAAGATAATAGTTACTATGTTTGTAAACACTGAAAACCAACGCTCGTCGGGACGGGTGTTCCCGCCCCTTGCCGCTGGGCGTTCCCCGACCGAAGATTTGTTTTAAACAGAATAGGCGTAATAATTGAATTACTACATTTGTGGAATTGACAATCAACAAATAATCAGTAATTAAAACTATTACACCTATGGTACAAAGTAAAGGAATAAATTTCGATGGACAAAATATCTATATCGGAATTGATGTGCATTTGAAGACTTGGAACGTGACTATTCTCACCCAATCGGGTTATAAAAAGAAACATTCTCAAAAGTCTTCTGCCAAAGAGCTCTTTGAACATTTGAAGAAACATTATCCTAACGGAAATTATCAAGCCGTTTACGAGTCTGGATTTAGTGGCTTCTCGACTTATTACGCTCTCCAGGAGTATGGCATTTCTTGCATGGTCATCCATGCGGCTGATGTTCCTACTACTCAATACGAGAATGTGATGAAGTCTGATCCTGTGGATTCGGAGAAGCTTGCCAAAGCTTTAAAGGCCGGCACACTTAAAGGTATCTACATTCGCAGGAAAGAAAATCTGGACAATCGTAGTGTTGTACGCATACGTAAAACCCTCAAACAACAACTCGGTGGTTATAAATCGCGTGTAAAGCATTTGCTTTATAATAATGGTGTTCAGTTGCCCGATTGTTTTGCCAGTCCTAATACGCATTGGTCTAAACGTTTTATGTCTTGGCTACGTGAAGATGTGGTTTTATTGTCTTCCAGCCGTATCGGACTTGATTTGTTATTGGAACAGGTTGACTTATTCAGGAAAAGCCTGCTTAAGGCAAACCGCCTGCTTCGTGATTTAGCCGGTAGTCCGTTGTACGCCGGCCGTTATTCCCTTCTTATTTCTATTCCCGGCATAGGAGTGAATACCGCCATGTGTCTGCTCACGGAAATAGATGACATATCCCGCTTTAACAACCAGCGTGAGTTCGCTTCTTATCTGGGACTTATCCCCACCATGCATAGCAGTGGAGAGAAATCCTGTAACGGCGAGAAAACATTCAGGGGAAATAAAAAGATCGGTCCCATGTTGGTGGAAAGTTCTTGGGTAATCATACGGCATGACAGTGTCATGGCAGCTGCCTATGGTGAATATTGCAAACGCATGAGACCACAAGAAGCGATTATACGTATCGCCCGTAAATTATCAAGCAGAATTTTGAATGTGCTGAAAAAAGGGAAGAAATATGAATATGACAGATGTTGTTAGCATACCCTATAAAAGCCTGTTAGGCAAATTTCAGTTTGGACGACTCCTTTTTCATATTTGATGAGCCTTGAGCTGCATCTCTTAATAGTTTGTTGCGTCCATCCTATTATTCTGAAGAAGTAAATTGTTGCCTGCCGCTGTGCAGTTAAACTCATAGAAGTTTGTCTAATAGGGCTTTTATTTAAGAGAAAGCCACGAGGAACGATAGAAGTGATTAGTGGTTGATAGAGTAGGATTTTCATCTTAGTCTGGTAGGGTATTGTTTCTTGAAAAATGAGAGAAAAGAGATAACTAATTGATTTATAAAGTTAATAACAAATAAAAGAGTATTCAATTATTAGGAATACAACATAGAAGTATGTATTATTTAATAGTCTTAGTTCTGCTCTTCTTAGCAGAACTTTTTTATTTCCGTATTGCTGATGAATACAATATCATCGACAAACCCAATGAGCGCAGTTCGCATACTCGGATCACTTTACGAGGTGGGGGAATTATCTTCTATTTTGGTGTATTAGCCTATTTCCTTACGAACCATTTCGAATATCCCTGGTTCATGCTTGCCCTGACACTGATCACCTTAATCAGCTTTATTGATGATGTCCGATCTACTTCTCAGGCACTGCGATTGGTATTCCATTTCTCTGCTATGGCTTTGATGTTCTATCAATGGGGCCTGTTTTCTCTTCCTTGGTGGACGATCCTTGTAGCGCTAATAATATGTACCGGTATCATTAATGCTTATAACTTTATGGATGGTATTAATGGTGTCACAGGCGGATACTCTCTGGTTGTTCTTGTGGCTCTTGCCTATATAAACAGAGAGATTGTTTCTTTTGTGGAACAAGAATTGATTGTTACTGTTCTTTGTTCCGTACTGGTCTTTAATTTCTTTAATTTCCGAAAGTGTGCGAAGTGTTTTGCCGGTGATGTAGGTTCGGTGAGTATAGCATTTATCGTTTTGTTTCTTATCGGTAAGCTGATAATCAAGACGGAGGATTTCAGTTGGATTATACTGTTAGTTGTGTATGGAGTAGATAGTGTACTTACCATTATCCATCGCCTGATGCTTCATGAGAATATTGGTTTGCCGCATCGGAAACATCTGTATCAGATTATGGCAAATGAACTGAAGGTACCTCATGTGGCAGTTTCTTCTGTTTATATGATAGTACAGGCATTGGTGATAGCAGGATATTTCTATCTTCAGGAATATAGCTATTGGTATTTGTTAGGGAGTATACTTATCCTAAGTGGAATGTACATATTGTTTATGCGGAAATATTTCCGTTTACATTTCTTGATATAATATAATTCTTCCAATTACCTCTCTTTATCTAAATTATAATTATTATATTTACAATAATTGTAAATGTGATAATCTATAGTATGCATATAGCTAATCCTTTTGTTGTTGGAGGATACTTTTTGGGGGAGAAGAATCGATTCAAAAGTGCATGTGTTAAGAACCACGCAATTTTTTCTTATTTCTCTTTTGCCAATGTAAACACAAATTCCAGTCCTCCGCCTTGGTTGTTTTTTGCTGAAATACTTCCTCCGTGAATAATCACTGCATTCTTCACAATAGCAAGTCCTAACCCTGTTCCGCCTAATTTGCGTGAGCGTCCTTTGTCAACCCGGTAGAAGCGTTCGAATAAACGGTTCAAGTGCTCGGGAGAGACACCTATACCGGTATCTGCAAAACTGAAATAGTAGAAGTTCTCGTCTTCACGGAAACAGTTGATATGGATATGAATGTCACTCCCTGCATAAGCAATGGCATTATCCATTAGATTACGGAAGATAGAGTAGAGTAGGGAGTAATTGCCGCGTACTTGAATGTCTTTTTTCAAAGAGTTGACCACTGTGATATGTTTCTCTTCTAATTCCAACGATACTTCATTGACGATATTGGTCACCAATATACTGATATTTACCTTTTCCATATCTATCATATTGGCTGCTTCATCCATGCGGGTCAGTACTGAGATGTCACGTAGCAGTCGGCTGAGGCGGTTACTTTGTGCATAACATCTTTCTAAGAACACGTTCATCTTGTCACGCGGGATATTGTCATTGCTGACAATTGTTTCCAGATATCCCTGAATACTACTGACAGGTGTCTTTAACTCATGAGCAATGTTCTGAGTCAGTTGACGTTTCAAACGTACCTGTTCCTCTTCCAAAGTGACATCATTAATACTTATTTCAAAACTCATATCCTGGAAGATGATACATTCTACAATAAAGTTTTTACCGTTTTTGTTAATGGTGATGGACATTCGTTTCTCTTCCTTACCGGATGGGCGTTTGGGAGCTTTATTGATGAAGTCTGTGATCTCTTTCAGCTCACTGATAGTAAATACCTCCTCAGCCGTCTCAAGATTAGAGTCCGAAATAAGGTTGCTGTATTGTGTAAACAGGTTATTTACTAATATCTCTTTCTTGTCTTTATTAAATACCCCTAATCCTTCATGGGAAATCTGAAGGTGAGTGATTAGCTTCTCACGCTCAATGTAAAGAGCCTCTTTGGTCTCGTGCAGACGTTTGTATATCTGAATGATGTGTTGGGATATTTCTCCCAATTCGTTATGGGGGAAGGCCGATTGCATAGCCATTTCAATAGGTTCATTCCGGTCTGCCCGCATAGCAAATTCTCTCAGTTGGCTGATAGAGGTTCCTAACTTATTGGTGAATTTATAGAAGATAATAACCAGCAATAAAGTTACAATAGCAGTAAACCATATATAATGTGAATCCGCTTTCAGGTTGTTTATCAGACTGACATTATAAGGTAAGGCAGATCGTATAATATAATCTTTGTAGAGAGTGGCGGAATAAAAATAAGGTGTACCTGTAGTTTCGGAGGTGCGCCGTACATCAAAGCCATTGCCTGCCGTTAGGGATTTTGCCACTTCCGGACGATTAATATGGTTTTCAAACCGGGAGTTGTTTTTTTCATAGCTGTCATAAAGTACATTTCCATCCAAATTAATAACCGTCACACGAAGGTCTTTCAAAGCATGACTACTGATATAGTCATTCAACTCCTTCTGCATAGAGGAAGAAGTAGGGATCTTCTCATGCAAACGGGCATTATAGTCCTGTAATTGTGAATGCAGGAGTTCTACCTTATACTCTTTTTCACGTTGATACTGGTAGGCTATAAAGCAGGCTGCAAAGACCAGAAACAAAGAGATGACCGAAAGAAAGAGCTTTCGGCTGAAAGAGAGAAAATGTTTTTGATTGACAGGTAGATTCATGATAAATAATTATTAAATAATGTGCTAATAGGCCAATGTGCCAATATGCCAATTGCTATGCAGCATGACAGCGCAGCCCATTGGCCCATTAGCATATTGGCATATTGGTAGCATGACAGCGCAGCCCATTGGCACATTGGCACATTAGCATATTGGCACATTATTATATTGACACATTATTATTTTATTCTGTTTCAAAGCAGTACCCATATCCTAAGCGGGTTACAATCCGCTTGCCATAGATACCTATTTTTTTACGCAGTCGGGTGATATTGACATCAATAGTACGATCGAGTACATATACCTCATCACTCCATATCCGGGCTAAGATATCCTCGCGGGAGAATACGCGACCTTTGTTTTGTAATAACAGAAAGAGAATTTCAAATTCTTTTTTTGTTAATGCTACTTCTTCATCATCTATACTTACTTTCTTTTTGGTGATGTCGATAGTTAGGGTTTGGTAAGTGATCTGTTCCGGTGCTTTTTCTGTTTCTACAGTAGCAGTGCGGCGTAATACAGCTTTGACGCGGGCTATCACTTCACGCAAAGAGAAGGGTTTGGAGATATAATCGTCTGCTCCGAGATTGAATCCGGTAACCGTATCGTTCTCCGTATCTTTGGCTGTGATAAAGATAATAGGCACGTGGGCTGTTTTCTTATCTTTTTTCAGCATATTAGCCATCTTGAATCCTGAGATTTCTCCCATCATCACATCCAATAGTAGCAGGTTATAACTGCTGATGTCCATTTTCAGAGCTTCTTCGGCAGAATTGGCCGTGTCTACTTCGTATCCTTCATTTTCAAGATTGAATTTCAGAATCTCACAGAGATCTTCTTCGTCGTCGACAACTAAAATGCGGTAATCGTTCATAATTTAATAATTATTTAATGTGCCAATATGCTAATATGCCAATTAAAAGAAGATAATGCAACCAACAGGCATATTATTCATATTACAAATATAATCTTTATTTTATTTCGTTGCAAAGGTGAGACCTTTTTGTTACGACGGAGTGAAACACGTATTACAATTGCGTTACGACTTTCTGTTTTCCAACAAAAAAGAACTATCTTTGTTATATCTAAACAAACGGAAGACAAAATGATGAAAATAGATTTGAAACAGCGGAAACGAGAGGTGCTGGGTGTTATTGCCATATTGCTTATCATTGTGAGCGGTATGTCTATATACAAATGTACTTCTTTTCATTCCGGCTTTGAAATAATGGATGATTTGGGTGGGAATATTTTCCCTTCTGCCATCTTGTCCGTAGCTACGACGGATGCACAGGTTATTGAACCGTCTGATTCTCTTTATATAGGCAATCCGAAATCGTGTATTGCTATAAGAGTAAAATCTCGCTCGGCTTATAGCCGGGTGCGCATTGAAGTGGCCGAGACTCCTTTCTTTTCACGTTCCGTGTCTGAATTCATTCTTGAGAAACCACGAAAAGAGTACACGATCTATCCTGATATTATCTGGAATTATGAAGCACTGAAAAATAATGTGCAGGCAGAGCCGGTCAGTGTGGCTGTTACGGTAGAGATGAATGGTGAAGATATGGGACAACGGGTACGAACGTTTTCGGTACGTAGCGTCAATGAGTGCCTGTTGGGGTATGTTACTAATGGAACAAAATTCCATGATACCGGCATCTTTTTTGCAGCTTATGTCAATGAAGAAAATCCGATGATTGATAAACTGTTGCGTGAGGCACTGAATACCCGTATTGTAAATCGCTTTTTAGGGTATCAGAATACAACAGCCGGCGCGGTAGACAAGCAAGTATATGCTCTTTGGAATGTGCTTCAGAAGCGTAATTTTCGTTACAGTTCGGTTTCTAATACCAGCCTTTCGAGCAATGTGGTCTTTTCGCAGCGGGTACGCACGTTTGATGATGCATTGGAGTCTTCGCAGATAAACTGTGTGGATGGGAGTGTATTGTTTGCTTCTTTGCTTCGTGCCATTAATATTGATCCTATTCTGGTACGTACGCCGGGGCATATGTTTGTGGGCTATTATACAGATAACTCTCATAAAGAGATGAATTTTCTGGAGACTACAATGATTGGTGATGTTGATTTGGATGATTTCTTCCCGGATGAACAACTGGATTCTACCATGGTAGGCAAGTCACAGAATCAAATGTCGTTGCTTACTTTTGAGAAGTCGAAGCAGTATGCGAATAAGAAGTACAAGGAGAATGAAAAAGGAATTCACTCCGGCAGGCTGAATTATATGTTTCTTGAAATATCAAAAGACGTACGAAGAAAGATCCAGCCGATAGGAAAGTAGAAATGGTCCTATCGGCTGGTCTTGAGTTATTGGGCGGAGAGTATTTCGAAACGTGCTGTCATTTGGTATCTCAGCTTGATCGTTTTAAAATTCTCCGGATTGCTATCATTACTTTGTAAGGCAACATTGCTCATGGCGGACTGCGGTTGGAAATGATAGTAGTTTCTGTCTTCCGGTTCTATGATCCGAAGAACATTTCCGAGTTTCTGTCCCAAAGACTCTACCAGATAAGCGGCTTTCTGCCGTGCAGCTTTTAAGGCTTCTATCTTCCCTTTTGCACGATACTCCTGCATGTCTTTGTTCTTTAGTTCACCAATGTTCATCGACTGAATTCCTCTGGTATCGACATACTTTATAATCCGGTCTATCTGCCCGAAATTCTGTAGTTTTATATCAAATCTCTTGGCTATCAGAAAATCTTTTCCCTGTTCACGCCAATAGTCTCCTACTTCCTGGGTCTGGATATCTGTTTGGGGGATGCCGGCACGCTTTAAAGCGTTCATCAGATAACGTTCGATTTCTGTTATGGGGACTTTCGTCTTGTAATCTTCCGGTTTGCTTTTTGCTTCGAACTCTTCCTGCCAGAATTCTTTTATAGTAATCATAAAATGAATTTCATCGGGAATGATTTCTACTTCGGAGCTTCCGGTAACTTCAATATAGCGGGCGTTTACGTCCGGTTCCTGAGCTGATAACGATACGATTCCCCCTAACCATAGGGCAATGAGCACTGCGAATGTTTTCATATTCTTCCTACTTTTAATTTATTGTATTTGTTGCCGAAGATAAGAGTTCTGTGAAGGAAAAACAAATGAGACAACATTTATTGTTTATTGTTTTTTGCATATCCGCTTTTGGAGTGTTATTTTTGTCGGAATATTATCTATTGCACAAAAGAAAAAGTCAGAATAAGTATGATACAAGGTAAGAAATTTATCTCTCCGGGAGCTTGGTTTACTATGATTTATCCTTCAACCTGGAGTGAGTTTGAAGATGGTGAGGGTTCCTTTCTTTTTTATAATCCCGACGTATGGACAGGGAATTTCCGAATTTCGGCTTTCAAAGCGGATGCTGCTGCGCGTGGTAGTATAAATTATGGAAGAGAGGCCGTAAAACAGGAATTAAAAGATAATCCTTCGGCTTCACTGGTGAAAGTTGGCAGGTTGGAATGTGCATATAGTAAAGAAATGTTTCAGGAAGAAGGAGCTTACTATACTACTCATCTGTGGATAACCGGTATAGATAATGTAGCCTTTGAATGTTCTTTCACCGTACCCAAAGGGGGCGAAGTGAAGGAAGCGGAAGAAGTGATTGCCACGCTGGATATCCGTAAAGACGGGCAGAAATATCCGGCGGAAGTAATACCTGTGCGTTTGTCTGAGGTTTATGTCATTAATGAAGGATATGAATGGACAGTAAACACCGTAAAGAAACAATTGAAGAAGGATTTTCAAGGATTGGAGGAAGATTTACCTAAACTCCAGCAGGTGATTGACAGTGGTGTGATCGGTAAAAAGAAAGAAGATTGGCTGGCTATTGGCATTACTGTTTGTACTATACTAACCAATGAAATAGAAGGTTTGGAATGGATGACATTGATTGATGGTAACCGGGAAGTGCCGGTGTTGCAGTATAAAGATGGAAAACTGATTGATCCTATGAAACTTTTGTGGAGCAGGGTAAAGGCAGGGGAAACGTATAAATTAGTGATAAGTGATCTGTTAGCGATGAGTGATTAGTGGGCTGCGCTGAGAGAGAAATCTTTGCTTATCACTAATCATTAATCACTAATCGCTAAAAAAATGACTCCTTATTTACAGATAGATAACCTTACTAAATCTTTCGGAGATTTAGTTTTATTTGAAAATATATCTTTTGGTATTGCCGAAGGACAACGTATTGGCTTGATAGCTAAAAACGGAACAGGAAAGACTACGTTATTGAATATAATCTCCGGGAAGGAGGGATATGATAGCGGGAATATTGTATTTCGTCGTGACCTCCGTGTCGATTACCTGGAACAAGATCCTAAATATCCTGAAGAACTTACCGTACTGGAAGCCTGTTTTCATCATGGTAACAGTGTGGTAGAACTGATCAAAGAATATGAACGCTGTATGGAGACAGAGGGACATCCGGGACTGGAAGATCTGTTGGTTCGTATGGATCATGAAAAGGCATGGGAATATGAGCAAAAAGCCAAGCAGATTCTTTCGCAATTGAAAATCCGTAATTTCGATCAGCAGGTGAAGCATCTTTCGGGTGGACAGCTTAAACGGGTAGCTTTGGCAAATGCTTTAATCACTGAGCCTGATCTGCTGATTCTGGATGAGCCTACCAATCACCTCGATCTCGATATGACGGAATGGCTCGAAGAGTATCTGCGTCGTACCAACCTTAGTTTGTTGATGGTAACGCATGACCGTTATTTTCTGGATCGGGTCTGCTCCGAAATTATAGAAATAGACAATCGTCAGGTGTATCAATATAAAGGAAACTACAGTTATTATCTGGAGAAGCGGCAGGAACGTATTGAGGCTACGAATGTAGAAATTGAACGTGCCAATAATCTTTATCGTACGGAACTTGACTGGATGAGACGAATGCCACAGGCTCGTGCGCACAAGGCAAAATATCGTCAGGACGCTTTCTATGAAATAGAAAAAGTGGCTAAACAGCGCTTTAATAATGATAATGTAAAGTTGGACGTAAAAGCATCTTATATTGGTAGTAAGATCTTTGAGGCCGATCATTTATACAAGAGTTTCGGTGATTTGAAGATACTGGAAGATTTCTCTTATATCTTTGCCCGGTATGAAAAGATGGGTATTGTTGGTAATAACGGGACGGGTAAATCTACTTTTATCAAGATGCTGATGGGGCAGGTACAACCGGACAGTGGTACGATAGATATAGGTGAGACCGTTCGTTTTGGATATTATTCGCAGGATGGGCTCCAGTTTGACGAACAGATGAAAGTGATTGATGTTGTGCAGGACATTGCCGAAGTCATAGAACTTGGTAACGGTAAGAAGCTGACAGCTTCGCAGTTTCTGCAACATTTTCTCTTTACGCCCGAGACACAGCATAGTTATGTTTATAAACTGAGTGGGGGAGAGCGTCGTCGCCTTTATCTTTGTACAGTGCTGATGCGTAATCCGAACTTCCTCGTATTGGACGAACCTACCAATGACCTCGATATTATCACGTTGAATGTGCTTGAAGAATATCTTCAGAATTTCAAAGGATGTGTCATAGTCGTATCCCATGACCGTTATTTTATGGATAAGGTGGTAGATCATCTTCTGGTGTTTAACGGGCAAGCGGATATTCGGGATTTCCCGGGTAATTACAGTGATTATCGTGACTGGAAAGAAGCCAAAGCGCAGCGGGAGAAAGAGGCTGAAAAGCCACAGGAAGAGAAGACAGCCCGTGTTCGCCTGAATGAGAAACGTAAAATGAGTTTCAAGGAAAAACGGGAGTTTGAACAACTGGAGAAAGAGATAGCCGGACTGGAAGCTGAAAAAGCAGCGATTGAAGAGCAGTTATGTAGCGGTACGCTTTCGGTAGATGAATTAACCGAAAAGTCTAAACGTCTGCCCGAAGTGAATGATTTGATTGATGAGAAAACAATGCGTTGGTTGGAATTAAGCGAAATAGAATCATGAATCTGACAAACTATCACAGTCATTGCCTGTATTGTGACGGGCGTGCTGATATGGATGCATTTATCCGTTTTGCAATTGCTGAAGGATTTACATCGTATGGTATTTCTTCTCATGCACCGCTTCCTTTCCCTACTGCGTGGACCATGGAATGGGATCAAATGGAAGATTATCTGGCTGAGTTCCGCCGGATGAAAGAGAAGTATGCAGGCAAGATCGAATTCTATTCCGGTCTCGAAATTGATTATTTGAATGAGGAGAGTAATCCTTCGATAGCTCGTTTCCGTAAGTTGCCTCTTGACTATCGCATCGGTTCTGTGCATTTGTTATATAATGATAAGGGAGAAGTTGTGGATATTGATGTAGCTCCTCCTGTGTTTCGTAAGATAGTGGATGAGCACTTTCATGGTGACCTTGACCGGGTAATCCGTCTCTATTATGATCGCCAACTCCGTATGATGGAGTTAGGAGGTTTTGATATTTTGGGGCATGCGGATAAGATGCATTATAATGCGGCTTCCTATCGTCCCGGTTTGTTGGATGAACTGTGGTATGAAAACCTGATGCGTGATTATTTCACAACGATTGCCCGTTATGGTTATATGGTAGAGATTAACTCTAAAGCTTATCATCTATACGGTACATTTTTCCCAAATGAACGTTATTTTCCTTTGTTGAAAGAATTGGGTATCCGGGTGATGGTAAACAGTGATGCCCATTATCCCGAAAAGATCAATGCCGGACGTCCGGAAGCCTTGAAGGCATTGAAGCAGGCCGGATTTAAAACTGTAATGGAAATGCATGAAGGCGAATGGGTGGAATGTAGTATTTTGTAAATAAAATGCCAATATATGTAATGCCCCATTAGGTATATTCTAATGGGGCATTACATATATTATTATGGGAGGTTTCAGTTATTCTGTTCTTTTACATGTATTTGCCTGCAGGAATTCATTTAATAAGACTTCATAGTTGCCCTGTATCAGGATGTGATGATTGCCCAGTGGATTTTTCAGGAAATATTCGGCAGGAGTGTTCATCTTTATTCGTACCTGCGTACGGCACATATTGATGAAGTTCGTATTTTCCGTTAGTGTACCTGTTGACAGATAATATTCGTCCAGACATTCACCGCCACATTTCACAATGGTAACATCTCCTGTTGGTAGTAATCCCTGAATACCGATTCCGCTCTCTGTTTCAAAGTGGTTGCGAATAATATATTTTTCTGTTTGTTTTAAACCTATGGTACAATGAGCCAGAATCAATTCATTGGTGCGGGTATTAATCATCGAAGGATTTGCCATGAACCCAACCTTTCCGGTCAATGCTTTTGCTGTGAGAAGAGTAAATATAGATTGCAGATCACCTTCACATCCGGCAAGGATACCTTCATCATTCAACATTGCTAATGCCAGGCAACCGGTAGCACCTGTTTGTTCTATCATCTTAAAACAACTCAATGTGACGGCACTTAGTTTCTCTTCTTTGCATACCCTTTTGATAGCGCGGTAGAGGCGCATCGCTTTGAGCATATCTTCCGGAGTTCCTTCCCGGCAGGCCAATGCTTGTGAGGCAACAGCAGCACAGGAGGCTCCTACCTCATTGTCGGTGATACGGTCATAGATTTTATACACCCGCTCCAATGGTATATCAATGTACTCTACTCCCCATCGGCGTTTGGCCAGCAGATAATCTACATTGCTTGCTACTAGCCAGGAAGAGGGACTGCCAATCACACCGATACGGACACCAAAAAGTGAACGCTGTGCCTGAAAGTTATTATATAGGATATGTACACGTTTGATAATAGAGGTAAGTTCACCATGCAGAATCTCGCTTTTCATTCCCCGGTTGCGAAGCCAGGAAGATACCTCAAGTGCAGCGGCAAGTGAGTTTTGCATGCCATCTGCAAGGATTACAGCAGGACGGGGAAGAGATTCGAAGTGCTGTATGACCAGTCTTTCTACTCCTCCGGTGGCAATGAATATTATTTTAAAATCGTCATTGCTGAGTTTGTCAATATCTTCATAATTAACAAACCGTACAGTGAAGTATTTCTCTAATTCGCTTAGAATTGCTTCGTGCGAACTACGTATCGAAGATTGTTTGTGTAGTAATGATGCGAATGTGATGAGGTTTATGGTCATTATGGTATTGTTTTAGGTTTCATATATGACAAATGTATAGCTTTCTTTTCATAATACCATAACGTTTTTAACCTTGATAAGGTTTTTAAAGTTTTTATGTCTCTGTATCCGATTTATTGTGTACATTTGCTGCCTCAATTGACAGTTGACAGTTGATAATTGACAATTCATAACTTATAAACCATATATAAAGATTTATGCCAACAATATCTATTCGCGGAAACGAGATGCCTGCATCTCCAATCAGAAAGCTGGCTCCTCTGGCTGATGCAGCCAAGCAAAGAGGGGTTCATGTGTTTCACCTGAATATCGGACAGCCAGACCTGCCCACTCCTCAGGTCGCGATTGATGCGATACGCAATATTGATCGTAAAGTGTTGGAATACAGTCCAAGTGCCGGATATCGCAGTTATCGCGAGAAGCTGGTGGGATACTATCAGAAGTTTAATATCAATCTTACTGCAGACGATATAATCATAACTTCCGGAGGTTCGGAAGCTGTACTTTTTTCGTTTCTCTCTTGCTTGAATCCGGGGGATGAAATCATTGTTCCCGAACCGGCTTATGCTAACTATATGGCATTTGCCATTTCTGCCGGAGCAAAGATTCGTACGATTGCTACTACTATCGAAGAGGGCTTCTCACTGCCTAAAGTAGAAAAGTTTGAAGAGTTGATCAATGAACGTACGAAGGCCATTCTTATTTGTAATCCGAACAATCCGACAGGGTATTTGTATAGTCGCCGGGAGATGAACCAGATTCGTGATTTGGTGAAGAAATATGACTTGTTTCTTTTCTCGGATGAGGTATATCGTGAGTTTATCTATACCGGTTCTCCTTATATATCTGCTTGTCATCTTGAAGGAATAGAGAATAATGTAGTATTGATTGATTCAGTGTCAAAACGTTATTCGGAATGTGGTATTCGTATCGGTGCTTTGATTACGAAGAACAAAGAAATACGTGATGCTGTTATGAAATTCTGCCAGGCTCGTCTGAGTCCTCCATTGATTGGCCAGATTGCTGCTGAGGCTTCACTTGAAGCCAATGAGGATTATCTGCGTGATACGTATGACGAATATGTAGAACGCCGTAAATGTCTGATTGACGGATTGAATCGTATTCCGGGTGTATATTCTCCCATTCCGATGGGAGCATTTTATACGGTAGCTAAGTTGCCGGTAGATGACTCGGATAAATTCTGTGCATGGTGCCTTTCTGATTTTGAGTATGAAGGTCAGACGGTATTTATGGCTCCTGCTTCCGGCTTTTATACTACTCCCGGTGCGGGAATAAATCAGGTCCGTATAGCCTATGTGCTCAAAAAAGAAGATTTGAATCGTGCCCTCTTTGTGTTGCAAAAGGCTTTGGAGGCATATCCGGGAAAGGTGATTTAGTGATAAGCGGATTTAGTGATAAGTGATCAGTACCATGCGGATTATAATATAATCACTTATCACTACTCATTAACTTACTAATCACTTATCACTAACTTACTAATCACTTTTTTCTATGTCTTTATCCCTTTTCATCGCCCGTCGCCTTTATCGTGATACCGATGGCGGAAAGCAGGTATCACGTCCGGCTGTTCTCATCGCTATGGTGGGGATTGCTATTGGTTTGGCGGTGATGATTATTACGGTGGCAGTGGTCATTGGTTTTAAGGGAGAGGTTCGTAATAAGGTTACCGGTTTCGGATCGCATATTCAGATCAGTAATTTTGATGCTGTCCGTTCCTTTGAAACACATCCTGTTGTGGTGAATGACAGTATGATGGCTGCGCTTTCTGCTTATCCGGATGTGAAGCATGTGCAACGTTACTCTACAAAGCCGGGAATGATTAAGACGGATGATGCTTTTCAGGGAATGGTTCTGAAAGGAGTGGGACCTGAGTTTGATGCTTCTTTTTTTCGTAGTAACCTGGTTGAGGGGGAGATTCCTGCATTTAGTGATTCGGTTGCAACCAACCAGGTTGTCATATCTAAAGCACTTTCTGATAAGTTGAAGTTGAAACTGGGTGATAAGATATATACTTATTATATACAGGATAATGTTCGTGTTCGGCCGTTGACTATCAAAGGGATTTATCAGACCAATTTTTCTGAGTATGATAATCTGTTTCTATTGACGGATTTGTACACAGTGAATCGTCTGAACAATTGGAAATCGGAACAGGTAAGTGGCGCAGAGTTGCGGGTCAATGATTATGACAGGTTGGAAAGCATTACTTATGAAGTGGCAGAGAGTACGGATAACCGCGCTGATAAATATGGGGGCGTTTACTTTGTACAGAATATAGAGCAGCTTAATCCTCAGATATTTGAATGGCTTGGATTACTTGATCTCAACGTGTGGGTAATTCTTATTTTAATGGTAGGTGTAGCCGGGTTTACTATGATTTCCGGTTTACTGATTATTATCATTGAACGTACCAATATGATTGGTATCCTGAAGGCTTTAGGAGCCAATAATTTCACCATTCGTAAGGTTTTTCTTTGGTTCTCTGTCTTTCTGATTGGTAAAGGAATGATTTGGGGAAATGCTATTGGATTGCTGTTTTGTGTATTGCAATCCCAGTTCCATATCTTGAAACTCGATCCGGAAAGTTATTATGTAGATTCTGTTCCCGTCTCTTTTAATATCGGATTATTTCTGTTGATTAATATGGGTACGTTGTTTGCCTCTGTATTGATGCTGTTAGGTCCTTCTTATCTGATTACAAAGATTAATCCTGCGAGTTCAATGCGATATGAATAATGATGAATACGGGTTTACCACAGAGTAACACAGAGTTCCACAGAGTGCTATTATCCGGATAAAACGCAGATTAAAGTGCTGATATTCTCTCTTTTATAGGGACATTTACTGAATATCCCTGCTTAAAGATACAAAAAAGGCAACTAACTCGCAATGAATTAGTTGCCTTTAATTTTCTTATTTTAGGAATATCCCTTTATATTTGCGAAAATCTGCGTTAATCCTTTAGATTTGCATCATAATAAATAGAGGTTGAAATATTATCTTTGTAGTTAAAACAAGTTAACCAAGGGAAGCAGGTGACCTATTGCGTTATCTAGGCAGAAGTCCTATACGCAGAATTAGTCCTGCTTTCCTTTTCAGTTGAATCGTCCCAATTAGAATTTTAGGTCATTAGCCTATTAAAGGATTTAGTGAGTTCAACCTATGGTTAACAATAATGGTGTAACAAAATTATGAAAAAGAATTGGTTTATCGGCATTGATGTATCCAAAAAAACATTGGATGTGGTTATTTATGACTCTGCAAAGAAACATGCGGACACTGAGAATTACAAACAGTTATCCAACAGCAAGGAAGGATATGATACCTTACTATCCTGGCTTAAAAAGAAAAAGGCAGCACTTGACCAGATCGTTGTCGGTCTGGAGCATACAGGCACTTACAGTTTTGATTTGCGGCTTTATTTGGAAAAACACCAGATCGATTACTGTACGTTTAACCCTTTGCATCTGAAACGTTCATTAGGTCTGGTTCGTGGCAAAAACGACAAGGTGGATGCCGAAGGGATTGCCTATTTCACCTATCTTCATCGGGAAGAACTTACCTATTCTAAACTTTCAGGAAGTACCGTACTTCGTTTGCAGGACTTGTCGGCTGAGAGGAAGCGCTTTGTCACACAGCAGGCTGAATATAAGGCCTTGTTGACTGACAACAAGGAACGTCCCAGAACAAGTACTCTGCTACGCGCTCAAAATATGGTGGATGTGTTGGAAGGAGAAATTAAAACTGTGGAAGAAGAAATGATTGCACTGGTCGGAAAAGATCCGGCTATTGCAAAAAATTATGAATTGCTGACCGGCATAAAGGGTATTGGAAGTGTCAATGCCATTTCCACCCTCATACACACAAATAACTTTGAAGCGTTTGAAACGGCAAGACAGTATGCCTGTTACTTGGGCATTGCCCCCTTTGAACATACTTCGGGAACCTCAGTCAAGGGGGCCACCAGAGTTTCCCATATAGGGGCAAAACTCTTGAAAGCGGACCTTTCGCAAGCTGCAAAGTCTGCAATTGTATGGGACAAGGAATTGAAAGAATATTATATTCGTAAGACAATGCAGGGAAAAGCTTTTGGAGTGGTATTGAATGCTGTGAAGTTTAAATTGATATGTAGAATGTTTGCAGTTGTCAAAAGAGGAACGCCGTTTGTGGAGTTGAATACATATAAAAGTTAAACAGGCTGCTACACTAGATAGCAACCCATTTAACTTATTTAACTGTTTTTTCTTGCACAAATATTTGCGCAGGTCTTAGAATTCTGCGTTTCAATAGCTCTGCATCCATCGCCTGTCGCACCTTCCCGTGCGGGAAGCACAAGCACTAATACATCAGTTCCACTTTTACCGGGAAGTGATCAGAGGGTGTGTGTGCCTCGTAGCTTTCAATAGAAATCTCTTCCGGACAATCCTTTGCATTGGCTTTTTCTATTCCTGTAGCTTTTGCGCTTCTATAAGTATCTGTCAGTACCCCGTATTTTTTTACTTTGAACAGCGGAGATATAAAAACATGATCTATCCGGCTTTCCGTGAAGTTATTCGGGTCAAAGCTGTTGAATGTTCCATTGGTAGCGTAGCGGAAGTCTGCTGTTTCATAAGAGTCAACAAGTACTCCCTTTTCGGTTAATGCTTTGTAAGAACTGTGTGTCTGATCTACATTAAAATCTCCTGTGAGGATAGCAGGGAGATTAGCTCCCAGTTCTTTCATCTTCTCTTGTACGAGGAAGGCACTTTCTACACGGGCTTTTTTACCAATGTGATCCATATGGAGGTTAAAGAACAGAAATTCGAATCCGGAATCTTTGCATTTAAAATGTCCCCAACTACAGATGCGAGGTAATACGGCATCCCAACCTATACTTGCTGTATCGGGTGTTTCCGACAGCCAGAAATCTCCTTTCTTGAGAAGATCAAATTTATCTGTACGGTAGAAAATAGCAGAATGTTCTCCTGCCTCTTTGCCATCGTTACGGCCTACACCAATGTAGGTATAACCGGGTAATGCCGCTTTCAGATCTTCCAATTGGCGAATGTATCCTTCCTGTGTTCCAAAGATATCGAAGTCGTGGTATTGTATGAGTTTGGCAATAACCGGATAGCGCGTTCCCCAACCGTTTCCGGCAATAGAGTCGCCTTCATTAGCATAACGAAGGTTATAAGATGCTGCTGTAAATGCTCCGTGTTCAATCGGTTTTTGACTTTGGCAACTGAGTAAACCTATGAGCAGGACGGCTAAAATTAAAAGATTCTTTTTCATAATAATGTATTTAAAGTAGGTTTGTTGTGTTATCTTCTCATGAAGTCTCCTTTCCCCCGATAGAAACGATAGAGTTTGAATTTGAGAGTCTGAAGGGGTTGTAACAGGTCAAATACAGGAAGAGAAAAATAATAGCGTCGGTTGTCTCCTTGTTCTGTCGCTGTCTTATTGATCACAATGGCTTGTGTAATATAACGTATTAACCATATAAATAGAGCAATACCGGTTACTAACCAATGGAGATGCAGTATTCCGAATATAATACCGGCTATACAAACTATATAAAACAACAGGCGTGAGAAGGTTTCAAAACCAAGAAAGTAGCGCTGGACACCTTTAAAATAACGTGCAGTAGCCATATAGCTCACTTTCTCCTCTTTCCAGTCTTTGTATCTTTCTACGGGTTGCATCCGTATTACAGCATTACTATTTGTTTCTACCCGTGTATTATCAGGAGTCGCAATCTGGTTAATGAACAAGTCGTCTTCGCCTCGTTGCAGATTCAGGTGGGTAGAGTATCCTTTTTCTTTGAAAAACATCTCTTTCCGGTATGCTAGATTACGTCCCAGTCCCATATATGGTTTTCCGGCAAGAGCAAATCCCAGATAACGCAGTGATGTAAATAAAGCATCGAATGATATGCGTTTATGCAACCATCCCTTGCCACGTTCGTATCCGCTGTATCCCAATACAATTTGGGTATGAGGGGTAAAATTGCGTGCCATTAGTCGTAACCATTGGTTACTTGTAGGTTGACAGTTGGCTTCGGTGAATACCAGCCAATCGTATTTACTCGCTTTGATACCTAGTGTTAATGCCAGCTTTTTACGACTGATATACCGGGCACTTTCCGGAGTGAAACTATGATATAGATGTTGATATTTCTCTTCAAAGGCAGAGAGTACTTCTTCGCTTTCATCCGTAGAACCGTCGTTGATGACAATCACTTCAAATTGTGGGTAGTCTTGTTCAAGAATGGCAGGCAGAAACTGGCGTAGATTAGACGATTCATTGCGTGCACAGATAATGACCGATAGAGGAGGAAGCTCTTTGGTAAAGTGCAGTTCGTTTTTTTTATCTGCGATATTTCGTGTATGTATCCGGTTATAGATGCCCAGATAATAGAATAACTGAATCACGAGAAGAATTCCGGCTGCTGATAGTAGAATCAGTTCGAAAGTATTGAATGTAAATGCTTCCATTGATTTTTATGTCGTTTTGGTCTTGCAAAAGTACGCAATTTTTCGGGAGATTCACTGTTTTACCATTCGGTTATTTTCGTCCATCCAGATATTCCCGCTTGAACATATCAACAAAGAGGAAAAATAAGGATAAAAGTAAAGGACCGAAGATGACTCCCATGAATCCAAATAGAGAGAGGCCAATGACTACTCCGAAAATAGTAATGAGCGGATGGATGTCTGCCATTCGTTTTTGCAGGATGAAACGTATCAGGTTATCAAGCTGCGAAACAATAATGCCTCCGTAGGCTACCAGTCCGATGGCATTGAACCAATCACCTGTAACTGCCATATATACAGCTACAGGAAACCATACCAGAGCCGTGCCTACCATTGGGATAACTGTGGCAAAACAGGTTAAGAAACCAAGTAACAAGGCATCGGGAGCTCCGAAAATGAAATAACCAATCATAGCCACTCCTCCTTGTATAATTGCAAGAAGTGGAATTCCAATGGCATTGGAGCGTACAATCATATTAATTTCATGTATCACATGTTTCGTATTTGTGGCATTGAATGGAAGAATATCGTTGATATAGGCTTCCATTCTGCTGCCACCTATCAACATGAAATATAGTACGAATACCAGTACGAACAGATTGATGGCAAAACTACTGATGCCCCCCATTACAGCTTGCCCGATGCGGGGAAGAGCCGAAACAATAAACGACACAGTATCACTGCCCAATACATCATAACCTGTTTTGGCTTTGATAATACCTGCCATCTCTTCAATGGGAGCAATGATAGATTGTGGGTCCAGATTGAAATTCTGCAATTTGTTGACTATGAGCCACACGGTAAGTGAAATAGGGACCAGAAAACATAAAATAGCTTCGGCAGTGATCAGCAGAGCCGAAATGCTTCGTTTTATCTTTCGTATTTCAGTGAGGTGCATCATCTGTTTTCTAACAAGAATATAGATAGTCAATGCTCCCAGAAGACCACCCAGGAAAGGAGTGATCTGTTTGAACAGGATGATTCCTAATCCAATAATAATAGCGATAAGTGAAAATTTCCAATATTGCTCTTTTGTACTCATAGTTTAATGTTTTATCATAAATATAAACGCAAAATGAGCTATAAAGGTTTGAGATTATGGAGGTTCTATGACGAATATTGTTTTTCCCGGCTGGTTTGTGGTAATAAAATAGGGAGATACTAACCATCTGTCATTTATAGATATGGGGAAGATATCAATCCATATCTGCTTTTACCCAATCTTCTATCATTGTGGGAAGCGGACCATAAGGTTGTACGCTTTCTGTTCGTAAAGGTTTCATTGTACCAAAATCTACTTTGTAGTTTTTACCTTCGGGGGTTACATAATAGACATTGTCTTTTTCTCTTTCATTAAAGGGAATATAAAACATACTTTCTTCCTCTTTAGAAACAGGATACCAGCCGGTGACAAACGGTCTGTTTTTTATATTCAGCGGATAAGTTATATAGTTGAAAAGATAGCAATAGGTATCGAAATCAATATCGTAAGGAAAGCTTAGTACATGCGCTTTGTTAGTGAATTTTTGTATCTTGATAATAGCTCTGTCCTTTTCTTTATTATACATGGCGCAGAAATCTTTTACTAATGTTTCAATTTCGTTGCTATCCACCTTCTCTACTAATATTATTTTGTTATTGGATACTTTATTCTGTGTGAGTATACAGTTTCTTCGTGTTCTTTCTGTTTGTCTTTTTTGTTTCCTTAGTCTCATTTTGTATAAGTCCCAGTACAGAAAGAGGATAAATGCGGCTATTGATGTAAAATATGCTATGGCTGCATGAGAATATTGTGTCTCTGCAAACATAAGCATACAGATTGCCATTCCCAATGAGCCTACAGGTAATCCGATGTTGTCATTCTTTTCCGAGTTACGGTACAATTCTTTGAAGTGAGGACAGTAAATCCATAAGAAGCTGATGAGTGCACTGATCCCAAATAAAATGAGAGTCCCATATTGTTTCGATAAACTTGAGGGAATTTCCAATCCACTCATTCTGAACAGAGTTACCAGAATGATCCAGCTGCCTGTCATTAACGTGTTGACACGTATGAATGGCAATACATATTGCTTTAATGTATTTAGTTTTTCCATATATACTGTTTGGCTTGTCTTGTGGGTAAAGTTAAATATTTTTGTTCTATATCCAATTGATAAAAGAAAAAATATTCATATATGTTGATTCTAATGTCTCTTGACATTCTCTCCTTGTCTACAAAATAACACTGTATGTCTCATTTCCGAAGATCAGTTTTTATCTTGCTTTACCTTCGCAGCAGAATTAAAAAAACAAAAAGAATGAATAAGACAGAATTACTGGCGGCTATGTCCATACAGTCTGATATGAATGTAGACGATTGTAGCCGGATGTTGAAATCTTTAAAAAAGGTTGTAAGTGATGAATTATCACAGAAACTTCGACGGAGTGGCGGCTGGATTTTATTAGGAATAGCTTTATTGGTGTCTGTTTGTGTGTTTGGTCAGGAGAAGGCAATGCGGGCTCCTGTACAGATCATCCGTGGAATAGTTATTGATGGTGCATCCCGTCATCCCATTCCTTATGCTACGGTTCAATTGACAGATAAACCGGAGATGGGTACTGTAAGTGATTTCAAGAATACATTGTTTATTCTTTTTGGCCACAAATAAAAGCGTCACAACCCTTTTTTACTGTAATCATGTTGATAGATTATATTTCTGCACTCTTGATGACTACACTTTGTATGGTAGGAGGTTCTATGACTGTTTTATTGAAACTATGGATAGTTAATAATCAGCGTATTGCACAGTTGGAGAAAGCACATGTTTTATCAGAGGTAGAACAACTGAAAGAACAAGTCGGCCCCTCACTTTTATTTAAAATATTAAACCGTTCGGGGCATCTGGCTCTTATTGATCCGATCAAAGCTTCAAAGATGTTAATGAAACTTAGCCAATTACTACGTTATCAGCTGTATGATTGCAGTAGAGAAAAGGTGCTGCTTGGAAGTGAAATAAGTTTTCTCACTAATTATCTGACGTTGGAACAATTAAGTTCGGAGCGGTTTGAGTATAGCCTCTCTTCGGATGGAGATGTGAATTGTATCTTTGTTCTTCCTTTGCTTTTCATTCCTTTTGTGCAATATGCGGTAGAGCAGATGTGTGAACAGGGCATTTCATTTATATCTGTACATATCCGTCTGAAGGCTGATGTCGACGATATTATATTTGTCTGTTCCTGTCCGGGCATTGATTTCTTTGTAGGTGACGAACGAGGATTAGAGCGAATCAGACAA
Source organism: Bacteroides mucinivorans (assembly GCF_034654355.2). Lineage (NCBI taxonomy): Bacteria > Pseudomonadati > Bacteroidota > Bacteroidia > Bacteroidales > Bacteroidaceae > Bacteroides > Bacteroides mucinivorans. The sequence goes on from NZ_CP178179.1 coordinate 2,022,725, forward strand.
AGGCTTGATCTCCAATACGGGCAGTATTATGATCTGCAATTAGAAAAGGAAAATATTCATCTGGAGTTGAGAGGAGGTGAGGTATGGAGAAGAAAATAGATGATGGGGTTGTTTCCGATTTCTTGTTAGGTCCTCGTTGTAGGCTTTACCGGCATCTGCTACTACAGCTTGTGGTTTTACTGATAACCGTAAATGTACTTTGGTACGAACCTTTGCAGTCTCTTACGATCCTGCATCGTTTATTGGGATGGGTTATTTATTGGGCTACAATCGATTTTGTAATTTATACTAACATATATTGGCTGGTTCCCCGATTTTTGCAAAAGAATCGCTTAGGACTTTATTTGCTCACGGTCCTGGGAGTGATTTTTCTTGCTATACTTATCACGGTTGTTTATCAGGATATACTATATGCTTCTGCGATGCCCAGTCAGTATCCCGGTAGTTTTGCTATGTTCGTCAATGCTTTTTCCGGAATTCTCACAATTGGTTTTATTACTGCCGGTACGGCTGCTATTATGCTATTTCGGCATTGGATACTTTTTAAATTGGAGGATTTATTGCGTTATCAGATGAATGATAGCTCTCGTGAGAATGTTTCTCTTAGCTCTGATATTCGTTTTTTGAATGATTATCTGAATCTTGAAAAGATACGTCGTGACAAGTTTGAGTATACCCTTATCCAAGAGGGAGACATCGATTCTGTCTGGCTTCCGCCTTTATTGTTTATTCCTTTTGTAGAAAATGCAGTGAAGCACAATTCAGACAGTGAGAATCCTTCTTATGTTCATGTTTCTTTTAAAGTTTGTGACGCGCATCTGGAGTTTCAGTGTGAAAACTCAAAGCCGGTTATAGTGAAAGAGAAAGGTAGGGTAGGAGGTATCGGACTTGCAAATATCCGTCGCCGATTGACTTTGTTATATCCCGGGCATTATCTTTTAGAGAGAAAAGAAACCAAAGAAAACTATACTGTAATTTTATATTTGGATTTATGAATTGTATTATTGTAGATGATGAACCACTGGCGCGAGAGGCGATGGAATTGCTGATTGCAGATACCGGTGTACTCAATCTTATGGGAACTTTCAACAGCGCGGTGTCTGCTTCCCGTTTCATGGAAGAGTATTCGGTTGATCTTATCTTTCTGGATATTCAGATGCCCGGTATTACCGGTATTGAGTTTGCCCGTACCATCTCCAGGAAGACACTTGTTATTTTCACTACTGCTTATACAGAATATGCCCTTGATAGTTATGAGGTAGATGCTGTTGATTATCTTGTCAAACCCATTGAACCGGAACGCTTTAGAAAAGCTGTTGACAAAGCCGTTTCCTATCACTTACTTTTATTGAAAGAAGAAAAAGAGGCTATTGAAACCATTAAAGCTGCTGAATACTTCTTTGTCAAGGCAGACCGCCGTTACTTTAAAGTGAACTTTGCTGATATTCTTTTTATTGAAGGGCTAAAAGACTATGTAATTCTACAACTTGACGACCAGCGTATTATTACCCGCATGACTCTGAAAGCAGTTTTCGACCTTTTACCGGAAAACACTTTTATTCGGGTAAATAAGTCTTATATAGTTAATACCCGGCATATTGATTCTTTTGATAATAACGATATCTTTATTAAATCCAACGAGATAGCTATCGGTAATAGTTACCGTGATGCTTTTTTTGAAGAGTTTGTATTACGAAAGAGAATCAGATAAGTTTGTTTGTATATTGTTTCTTTGAAAAGGTGATACGTTTAGACGATATTGGATAATAAAATAACTAAATTAGAACATATAAGCAGGTAAAGTATCATAATTTTGTCAGAACAAAAATAGTATACTATGAAGAATAAGTTTTTGATAAGTTCTTTACTGTTGTCTTTAATAGGAGGTAGTACAGTTGCCGGCACTGTTCCGGACAAGGAACATCCTAATATTATTGAAAGTAAGAGCTTTGGAAAAGAAGTGGAACCGATGGGCAGAACAACAACACGTTTTTCCTTTTGAATACCGTCCTTGGGGAGAACGTATTAAATACTATAAAATATTGAATCCTGATCAAAGCGGGAAATAACATTAGGGTCTATAGATGGAATTAGTTTTTTTGAAGTGTATCTTGTGCAGAGAGATGTATTGGTACTGAGCACCCCATTGTTATGTATTCACATTCTTCCATGATTAATTCAGCCAACGAATGTTATAAAAGAACAATAATCAACACATTATGGTATTTACTGTTTTAATCACCGTATCTTGCAGGATATGAAGAATAGACTCCCGCCTATTTTATCCCGCCTCAGTATAAACTATTCTAAAAAATGAATCATGAAAGGTAAAGAAAGAAAAAAAGAAGCCAAGAAAGAGAAGTCAGACAAAGCAGGCTCAAAAGTTCTGACTGAGTATCAGAGAGAGAAACAAAGTAAGAGTGAAAGCAAAACGTTCGTAATGCCCAAAACTTAATGGTAAAAATCAAAAGGGAAGGCGTAATACTTGAAACGACTTCTCTTGAGTTTGAAAATGAAAGTGTGATGAATCCGGCAGTAATTGCCGAAGGAAATACGGTACATATGTTCTATCGTGCCGTGAGAGAGGGTAATCATTCCACCATTGGTTACTGTCGTCTTGAGGGCCCCTTGAAGGTGGTAGAAAGGAATACTGTTCCATTGCTGGTGCCTGAGTTTCCGTATGAATGTCAGGGGGTGGAAGATCCCCGTATCGTACAGATTGAAGACATTTATTATTTAACCTATACAGCTTATGACGGTTTCAGTGCTGTAGGTGCTTGGGCTGTCTCTTCTGACCTAAAACATTTTGAGAAAAAAGGAGTTCTCACTTCTCAGATTACGTATCCTCGTTTTAAGGAGTTACTTCGTTCGCAACCGGCTGTTATAGCCAAGTATTATCGTTCCTATAACAAACGGGAAGCCGTAAATGACAAAGGGAAACCTTTGTATCTAATGGATAAAAATCTGGTGTTTTTCCCCCGTAAGATAAACGGGAAGTTTTATTTTATGCACCGGATCCGTCCCGACATCCAGTTTGTAGCTGTAGAGCAATTGGAAGAACTTACTGTAGCCTTCTGGAAACAATACTTCTTGAATTTTGCATCTCATATATTGCTGGCTCCTCTCTATGAGCATGAGTCAAGTTATATTGGTGCAGGATGTCCTCCCATAGAAACACCTGTCGGCTGGCTGCTGATATACCACAGTGTATATGATACTCCTGCCGGATATGTGTACTCTGCTTGTGCTGCCTTGCTGGATATAAACGATCCGTCCGTTGAACTGGCACGCTTGCCGTATCCTTTATTTTCTCCTACAATCGGATATGAACTTTCCGGTGTAGTCAGCCGGGTGTGTTTCCCTACGGGTTCAGCTTCGTTTGGCGATACACTTTATATCTACTATGGAGCGGCTGATAAACAAGTGGCTTGTGTGTCGGTACAACTGACTGAGTTATTGAATGAGTTAATAAGTCAAATTAAATGAAAAAGATAATATGCATAACTACTTATCCTCCTCGTGAATGTGGTATTGCTACTTTTGCACAAGACCTGATTCGGAATATAATGACTAAATTTGGTGATTCTTATTCTATAAAAGTGTGTGCGGTAGAATCCGATACAGAAAAGCATGTTTATTCAAAAGAGGTGGAATATACGTTGGATACATCAGACGCTGCTGCCTTTGGTGCACTTGCTGTACAACTGAATACAGAGCGGGAAGTGGAGATGATACTTGTACAACATGAGTTCGGACTGTTTCATGAGAATAGAATGGCCTTCCTGCAATTGTTGGAACAATTGTGTAAACCGGTAGTTTTAATTTTCCATACGGTGCTATCCCATCCTTCTTCTGGGTTGTACGCCTATATAGGGCGTATGGCGGTTGCCTGTGATTCTCTTGTGGTGATGACGTATACTTCTTATAGTATTCTTGAAAGAGAATACCATGTTCCTACCGGGAAGCTGACAGTTATCCCCCATGGTACTCATTTGGTTTCACTTCGCGATAAGAAGAAATTAAAGGAAATATATTATGTTTCCGGTAGGAGGATACTCTCTACCTTTGGTCTGCTGAGTGCCGGAAAGAGTGTTGAAACTACGCTGAAAGCCCTGCCGGAGATTGTGAAAAAGAATCCCACTGTATTGTTTCTCATCATAGGGAAAACACATCCTATGGTGCTTAAGGCAGAAGGAGAGGCATATCGTGAAATGCTTAAAGTGCAGGTTGCCAATCTGGAACTGGAAGAGTATGTCCGGTTTGTCAATTGCTATCTTGAGCTTCCGGTACTATTGGAATATCTGCAACTTACTGATATTTATCTCTTCACCTCCAGCGATCCTTGCCAGGCGGTAAGCGGCACTTTTGTTTATGCACTGAGTTGCGGATGCCCTATTGTGGCTACGCCTATACCGCACGCACTGGAATTGTTGAGTGATGAATCCGGTGTCATCTTCGATTTCAAAGATTCTGCTCAACTGGCCATTGCGGTTAATCGTTTGCTTGCCGATGAGGCATCGCGTTCGGAGATGCAGATTGCCGGCTTGCAAAAAACAGCCGGTACTGCCTGGGAAAACTCAGCCATTGCCTATGCTTTATTATTTCGTACTATCGGTGAAAAAGAGAGAGAACCTCTTGTCTACTCTTTGCCGCCGATTAATATTCGTCATATATTGCGGATGACCCGTCAGTGGGGAATTGTACAATTTGCAAAGGGAAACCGTCCCGATTTAAAAACGGGTTATACACTGGACGACAATGCGCGTGCGTTGATTGCACTGTGCCAGATTGTCGCTTCCGGGATAAACGGATCTTGTACTCGGTATATTAAAACTTATCTTGAACTTATCTGCTACTGCCAGCAACCGGATGGTTCTTTTCTGAATTATATAGATAAGAATCATACCTTCACAAATCAGAATAAAGTGGTAGGACTTGAAGATTCCAATGGCCGGGGTATTTGGGCACTGGGATACTTTATTTTTTATGGCAGGCTTTTTCCGGACTCTTGGGTAGAAGAAGCTCGGGTAGTGCTTCAAAATACTTTTCAGCAGATCAGATGGATGAAGTCTCCCCGTAGCATAGCTTTTGCACTCAAAGGTTTGTATTATTATAACCTGATGTACCCCTCTGATGAGGTACAAGAACTGATCCGGTTATCGGCAGATAAGCTGGCTCGGTGCTACCGGTTGACGGCAAAGGGCAAATGGAACTGGTTTGAGACTTACCTCACTTATGATAACAGTATTCTGCCCGAGGCGATGTTACTGGCTTATCTGGCAACGGAAGACGACACATATAAGACGATAGCACGAAAGTCGTTCGATTTTTTATTGGAGAAACTATTTCCTGAAGATCATATCCGGGTAGTTTCCAACCAGGGCTGGATGCATAAGGAAAAGGAATGCCATAAATATGGTGAACAGCCGGTGGATGTGGCAGGGTGTGTCATTGCATTATCTGTTTTTTATCGGGTATTTCCGGAAGAAGAATACCTAATTAGACAGCGAATTGCCTTTAATTGGTTTTTGGGGCACAATCAACTGCATCAGATAGTTTACAATCCTGCTACAGGAGGCTGTTATGACGGGTTGGAAGAGAATAATGTTAACTTGAATCAGGGAGCCGAATCTACTACTTGCTATCTCATGGCAAGGATGTCTTTGGAGTGAGGAGTAATGCTCTGTTACCATATATATGGTGCCTCATTATAATATATTTTAACGAGGCACTATATATGGGCGTTTTTATTTACAGATGATTATTTCTATATAGCTTCCATTTTTTATTTCTTTTCTAATAGAAACTCGTCTACTATTTTAATCAGCTGATCTTTGGGCATTGCTCCTTGTAAAATTTTTGGTTCTCCTTTTACTGGAATCATTAATAAGGTGGGGATACTTTGGATACCGAATGTTCCGGCGAGTTCAGACTCTTTATCCACATCTATTTTATATACATCTATTTTCCCGGCATAGTCTTTACTTATATTATCCAAAATGGGTGCCATTGCTTTACAAGGACCACACCATGTCGCGTAAAAATCGATGATCGCAGGACGATTGCCTTCAAATTTCCACTCATTGGGATTGGCTTCGTAATTATATACTTTTTTTAAAAAGTCTGCTTTAGTTAATGCTATTACTTCCATATTGCTTTGTTCTTTTTGAAAATTAGCACTTTTATTGTCTTTATTACCTGCACAGGCTGTTGCTATAAAAGTCAGTGTGAGGGCAAAAATTGCAGTTAAGGTTTTAATTGATTTCATATACTTCCTTTTTTTATTGTTTTTACTGTTGCAAAGATAGTGCTGTCAAACATATATATAAATGACAATTTAGCTGAAATGTTTGGCGATTTTTCCCTTTTAACGCTCTTCATAAAAACTTTTCTCAAGAATTATCCTGTTATTTTACTTCCACCAGACTCTTGTAGGATATTTCATCAGAATTGAGTAATAGTTTTAAAAGTATACGTAAATGTTTTGAGGTGGGGATTATAAACGCTTATAAACTATTTATGTATATAAAAAAGACTAATGAGTCGCTTTGTACCACGCAGTCTGATATTTTTCAATGGCATAGGGGTTAGTACTTGGATCTGAGATTGTTGTACCGGAGAATGTATTGATTTTAATCTTTCCCTTGTTCATGGTGTAGTAATAATCGGTATGCCTTTTATAGGGAACAGTACGTTCCAGTTGTTCTTCAAATCGTGCCAATAGGCCGACGTCTGTACAGAGTTTCGCTACATAGTCCCCACAGTCGAAAAAGAGGGTGGGGGTATACCCGTCCATTGTCTGTATGGTATATAATGAAGAGGAAGGAAGAGTATATTGGTTATTTATTTCTTTCATTGTAGCAGCTAAATTTTCCAACTCGGAACATACCGTTACTCCGATTGTCCCGCAAGGCATTTCTTCGTAGTTCTTATAGAACTCGTAGAATGCATCACATATACTTTCATAATCGACTTTACCCAACAGATGCGGACCAATCTCAGCATAAGGCATACCGTAAGCCATAATCTCACAAGGGGAAGCAATCAGATAGTCGGTAACTTCTTTCAGATCATAGGCAACTTCTACAGAAGCCATGTAGCAGTCATCAAAGAGAATATACTCCATTTTTATTCCGGCATTTGCAATCCCTTCTGCAAGAGTGGTGGTGTTAGTCTGATATTCAGGACTTAATCCACCGAAATAGCGTGTCATAGGTACGCCTTCATATTCCCAGTGTTTCTTTTGGCCTATACTTCGCGCCTGTGTGGTTGGTACAGGAATCCATCCCATTCCGTGACAACCGATTGTCATGGCATAGCGGTTGGCAGGAGCGAGGGTTTTAACATCATTCAGAATGGAAGTAATGCCTGTGGCCGTAGTGAAAGCGGGGTTATGATAAATTTTCAGAGGTTTGCGTATGCATTTGCCATTATCATATGCCAACTCAAAGAGTACTGCTTCAGTGGGCGAAGTACAGAAGAACACTACAACCCTTTCGTTCTTGAGTATGTTTCGTTGTACTACACTCTCAAAGTCCGATATATTGGTTTCGAAGTAAGATTTAAGATTGCTGGACCATGGAAGATACATGAGTACGGTCTGATCTGTTTTGACAGGCCAATCCTCCTGTTCGCATGATGTAAATGCCAAGGGAATGATTAACAGTATAAGGAGCAAAAAACGTTTCATTACTTTCAGTGGGTAGGTCATTATCTTCTTCTTTTTATAACAATACATTTGTCTTTCAGATACAAACGTAAGAAATATTTCTCTAATAAGGAAAATATAGGGAGGGAATGTGGGTTACTATTCTATTTATTCATTTATATTTGCTGTTCCTATACAAGTTTCCCACAAATCACGAAGTATAAAGAAATGAAAACAGATAAAGAAAAAATGCTGGCAGGTGAACCCTATTTGGCTTTCTGTGACGAGTTGGTAGAAGATCGTGCCCGGGCAAAAGACGTTTTGTTTGAATACAACAATTTGCGTCCGTCGGACATGGAAAGACGTACTGAAATACTGAAGCAATTCTTGGGTGCTACCGGAAAGCAATTGCTGGTCGAACAACCCTTCCGTTGCGATTATGGCTATAATATTCGTGTCGGTGAGAATTTTTATGCCAATATGGGATGTACGATATTAGATGAGGCTTTGGTGACTTTTGGAGATAATGTACTGTTGGCTCCTAATGTGAGTATTTATACGGCAGGACATGCTGTAAATGTGACACGGCGCATAGCCGGTTGGGAGTATGCCTGTCCGGTAGCAATAGGGCATAATGTGTGGATTGGTGGTAATGTAGTGATACTTCCGGGAGTTTCGATTGGCGATAATAGCATAATAGGTGCCGGAAGTGTGGTGACAAAGAATATTCCCGCCAATGCCGTTGCTGTGGGAAATCCCTGTAAAGTGATTCGGGAACTTACCGAAGACGAACTGAAATAAAATACTTTAGATAAAACGGAATATGAAGAAACATTTTTTACTTGCAGCTGGTCTGTTTATGACATTTGCTGTGCAATATCAAACAATTATGGCACAAAGTCTTGAAAAGATGAATTGGTTTAATGAACCTGATAAATGGGAGATACGGGATGCACGTACTGTCTCAATGATAGTCCCTCCGAAAACGGATTATTGGAGAATATCCCATTATGGTTTTACGGTAGATGATGCACCTTTTTACTATGCTCTTTACGGTGGGGAGTTTGAAGCGAAAGTTAAAATAACGGGAAACTATGTGACTACTTTTGACCAAATGGGACTGATGATTCGTGTGGATCATGAGAACTGGATAAAAGCAGGTGTGGAGTATGTGAATGGTAAACAGAATGTGAGTGCTGTGGTGACACATAAAACAAGTGACTGGAGTGTGGTAGAGTTGGATAAAGCTCCTCGTTCTATCTGGATAAAAGCTGTCAGAAAGCTGGATGCCGTAGAAATATTCTTCTCATTGGATGATAAGAAGTATACGATGATGCGTACCTGTTGGTTACAAGATAACTGTCCGGTAATGGTAGGATTAATGGGAGCATGTCCTGATGGTACGGGATTTGAAGCTATCTTTGAAGATTTTCAGGTGAAACAATTGCCTGATACACGTCGGTTGGAATGGGCAAAGAAGCAAAAGTAAAACTTCAATTATGTTTCACCATAGAGAGTAGTACGAAGGAGTAATTGTATCAAAACTGTGTTATGCTTTCATGGGTACACAGGATGGAATGGATGATCCGTTGTCATCTGTTTCATCCTGTGTGCCATAGAAGATACTTTATTTCCGGAGCTTTATTTCCGGCACAAGTATAAATCGAGTGTCCGGGAAGTATTTTTCCATATACTTTCTGATAAAGCTTTGCGTATCCTCTTGTATTGTTTTATCTTCTACTGTGGGATACAGATTATACATCACAGTATCAAGATGGATCCCCCGGTTACGTATGGCTTCAAAGCTGAGTAATGTGTGGTTGATGCTTCCCAACTTGCCGGAGGTAACAAAAATGAGCGGGTAACCCTTTTGGGCTACATAGTCGATAGTCAGCAACTCTTCGGTCAACGGTACCATCAGTCCGCCGGCACCTTCGAGCAGAACGATGTCATAACGGTGGCTGAGTTCGGCGGTGGCTTGTTCCATCTTGTTGAAGTTTATGGGGCGCTTGTCCAATTGCGAGGCAAGATGCGGCGAAGCCGGATAGGAGAAAATCTCCGGCATAGTGAGTCCTTCACGATCTTCTTCGGTGTGAGGAATTCTCATGATACGGCGGTGCAGGTCAATATCTTCGGAATAACCTACATTGCCGGTCTGAATAAATTTCTGGGTAATAGTACGCTTTCCGTTCTTATTGAGTTCGCGGGCCAGGAAACCGGTGGCATAACTCTTTCCGGCATCAGTGTCAATGCCGGATACAAAAAATACATTCTGTTTCATTGTTTCTTCTTTTTTGCGATGATATAAATAGGGTGATAAGTAAGTGTCACGGAGCGGTTGTTACCGGATTGGCGGGGATAGTCCTCGCAGAAACGGTTTAGTTCGCGCCGTGTCCAATGGTGTTTACCGGTACCCGTAACTCCTGTTTCTTTCAGATGATAGAGTACTTGCAGCGGATTGGTGAAGGTACGGGGAAGTACCTCTTCTTCTGCATAAATGATATCGTACATAGGGGCGAGCGAAGCCTTCAGGTCGCGGAGCGAACGGTAGGTAAGTCCGTGACCGGTGGTACTACGTATCTCTTCCATGTTCTTTTGCCCGAAAGTGGTGAAAGCGAAATACCCGTTTCTACTCAGATAGTTCGTACAACGGTGAAAAAAGTGTTCCGGGTTTTCAAACCATTGAAGGGTAGAGCAGGAGGTGATAAGTTCCGTATCTTCGGGAAATGCGAGTGTTTCGGCATCTCCGGCAAGGAAGCCTACGCCCCGATTGAGCAGGTCCTCACAGCAGGTCTGCATGTCGTGGCAGATATCATTCAGGAGAAGTTGCTTCGGTTGCAGAGTATGATAGAGCAGCCGGGAGTAATTGCCTGTGCCGCAACCAAATTCTACCACTTTCCCCAACGGGGTCGGAGGGAGATATTGCTGTAAGAGATGGATCATTTTTTCGGCTATCTGTTGCTGTATATTTGCTTCCCGCGTATAAGTACCGATTGCTTTAGAGAAACGTTCGGCTATCAGATTCTTGTCCATATTCATTTCAGGTATTGCGTAAAGAGTGATTCGTCATAATGAGCTTCGTTACCATGGAGGATGGAAGCGGAAGTCTCTTCCCAGGCAGTATGTTGATTGGCGGGAGGGAAGATACGGTCGTTTTCACCGATGATGGCTTTCTTCCAGGAGAAACCGGCAGGAGGAAGTTCCCGATATTGCCGGGCAATGGTGGCGAGTTCCTCTTTCAGGTCTTCTACTGACCGTTGGGGAGTAATGTGGCGGAAGCTGTCAAAAGCACTTCCATTGGCGCACATCCGGCGCTGGAATTTCCGAAGGGATACTTCGTTCAAACCCTCTAATGTTCCTTCGAAAATGGCGGGAGGAATACCCCGTTTCTCGTCGATAGGGAAGGGGGTACCGTTGATCGCGACACTGCCGTTGACAGGAAGTGTAATGCGTGAGAGTACTTGTGAGGCCGCCCAGACTCCCATAGACCATGCCACAACGTCGATATGGGAGTAACGGGCTGCCGAGGAAGTGTCGAAATCGAGTGTATGATAATCGTAGCAAATCATAAAATCGCTTTCACGGGGTGTATATTGTATGAAAGGGCGTTCATCCATTCCCCAGCCTGCGAAGAACAGGAGAAGGCGATCTTGTTTCTGATTTGTTGACGTATGGATATATTGGTTCATAGGTAGATGCGATACTTAAAATAATGTTGTGTAATATTACTATTGTTGCACTGTTCGGAATACTAAAGTTTATCTCTGTAATGCGCTGATTATTAAAGGGTTTACGGAACGCTTTTCTCCCCGGAGCCGAACAGCCTGCTCCCCGGTGCCGAAGAACCTCTTCCCCGGAGCCGGGCTACCTCCTCCCCGGAGCCGGGCAAGGCGTACGGCTTGGGGAGAAAACTGTATGTAAAATAATGCGATTCTGTTTGAGGTGGATTCCATATCGTTTAAACTTATATATTCAGACAAAACGGGAGTAACAGTTGGCATCTTAGCATCTTCTTTTTGAGGAAAATTTAAACAGGCTTTTCGTCTTTTGATATTTCATTTATTAATTTCTCCATTTCACTTTCCCTGATCTCTGCCGTCAGCGAGAATCGGATACGTGAGGTACCTTCCGGTACCGTAGGTGGGCGTACGGGCAAAGCATAGAATCCTTTGCGTTGTAGTTCTTCCGCCTTCCGGATGGCCACACAGCTTTCTCCTGTTATCAACGGCACGATGTGGCTGGTTGAAGGGCAGTCATATCCTTTGTTTTTCAGGGCTTCCCTGAGTTGGTTACTAAGGAACCGCAGAGTTTCACGTCTTTGCCGGAAGCCTGCCAGACGTTCCAGCATGAAGGAGGTCCACTGTACTGTCACTGGAGGCAATGCCGTGGTGAAGATGAAAGTACGCATCTTGTTAATAAGGTATTCCCGTATTACTTTCCGGCAGACGATATAGGCTCCTGCCGAAGCTAACGCCTTACCGAATGTACCTACCAGAAAGTCGATATCGTTGATGCAATCCTGCTCTTCTGCACATCCCAGTCCTCTCTGTCCGCGTACTCCGAAGGCATGAGCCTCATCTACATACAACAGTACATTGGGATATTGTTTTTTCAAACGAACCAGTTCCCGGAGATCGGCTTCGTCACCATCCATACTAAAGATACTTTCGGTGACGACGATAATGCGTTCGTATTCCGAATGATTCACTTGCAACAGACGTTCCAACTGGTTGTATTCATTGTGACGGTACCGGATACATTTTGCTGCCGATAGGCGTATGCCGTCTATCAGGCTGGCATGTACCAGTTTGTCTGCCAGGATGAGCGTGTGTGTATTGCTCACTGCCGGCAGAATACCTGTATTGGCATGATATCCGCTGTTGAATGTCAATGCCGCTTCGGTACCAAAGTCATCGGCAAGTTGCTGCTCCAACCGATCATAAATACTGAAGTTCCCCGTCAGCAGACGTGAAGAGGAGGAGGTAGGCAAAAAAGTCTCCGTGGTCAGGGTTTCCCGGAACTCCTGGCGCAGTTTTCTATCGTTTGCCAATCCTAAATAGTCGTTTGAAGAGAGATTCAGCATCCGCTGCCCGTCTACAATAACATTTCTGCCTTTGTGTGTAATGGCAGGAAGCTTTCGTAGATTGCTTTTCTCTTTCAGTTCCTGCAACTCTTGTTGCATCTGTTCGATGGTGGTCATAATTCTTTAATTTATTAATTAGTAGTTAAGTAGTCAAGTAGTTAAGTAGTAAGTAGAATACATTAGACGAGTCATTTCTACTTGACTACTTAACTACTTGACTACTTACTACTTAACTACTAATCTGCTCATTATTTTGATAACTCCACTCGTAAGTTTACTTAATTGTTCCGGCGTGATGATAAACGGGGGCATGAGGTATACTAATTTTCCGAAAGGACGTACCCAGATACCCTCTTCAACAAAACTCCGTTGCATGTACGCCATGTCTACCGGCTGATGTGTTTCAATAACCCCGATAGCACCCAATACCCGTACATCTGCTACGGTCGGAAGTGAACGTGCCGGAGCCAGTTCTCGCTTCAGTTGCTCTTCGATACGGTATACATTTTCCTGCCAACCGGACTCTAATAACAGGCGTACCGAAGCACAAGCTACGGCACAAGCCAGCGGATTCCCCATAAACGTAGGGCCGTGCATAAAAGCTCCCGGTGCATGATTGGAAATCATATCTGCCACTTCATTGGTTGCCAATACGGCAGACAGTGTCATATATCCTCCGGTCAGTGCCTTGCCGATGCACATGATATCCGGTTCTACTCCGGCATGTTCCCAGGCAAAGAGCTTTCCTGTACGTCCGAAGCCGGTAGCTATTTCATCAAAGATAAGTAACAGATTGTGCTCACGGCAAAGTTTAGCTGCCTCCTGTAAATACCGGGGATGGTAAAACCACATACCGCCTGCCCCCTGTACAATCGGTTCGAGGATAAGTGCGGCGAGCTCGTCGGAACGTGTTTCTATCAGTTCTTTCAGAGGGAGAATATCTTCCGGATTCCACTCGCCATCAAAACGTGAGGTGGGTTGAGGTACAAAATAACGTACCGGCAGTGCTGATCCGAACAGCGAGTGCATCCCTGTTACGGGGTCACAAACAGACATTGCATTCCATGTATCACCATGATATCCGCTGCGTATGGTAACGAAATTATTCTTTTCTGCCTTCCCGGCGGCATACCAGTATTGCACGGCCATTTTCAGTGCTACTTCTACTGCCACCGATCCGGAGTCTGCATAGAATATCTTCTGCATCGAAGGAGGAACCAGAGGGAGCAACAGCTTTCCCAATTCAATGGCCGGATCGTGTGTCAGTCCGCCAAACATTACGTGCGACATTTTCTCCAACTGCTCCCGTACTGCTTCATTCAATACCGGATGATTGTATCCATGTACCGCACACCACCACGACGACATTCCTTCTACAAGCACCCGCCCGTCACTCAGCGTAATCGTAGCCCCTTCTGCCCGTTCTACCTTATATACCGGCAATGGATTCGTGGTCGAAGTATAAGGATGCCACAAATGTTCCCGATCGAACTCATCCTCCCTCTCTTTCCTTCTCCCTTCTCCCATCTCCCTTCTCCCTTCTTTTATCTCGTATCCTGCTGCACAAATCATCTGCTTGTCTTCCGAAACTTTTGAGCCGAGTGTAGTTAGTAGATCTCCCACGATAGCCGAGTTGATGCCGATATGTAAAGCCCGTTTCATAGTTTCCGGAGAGAGTTGTGAACGTCCTCCGGCAAAGCGCAGATAGGCTGTCGGGTTGATAAAACGGAAAAGTGCAATAGCGGTCAATACCTCTTCTTCTGTCAGCGGTGTTGCGTGTTCCAGTGGGGTACCAGGGATCGGGCTGAGTAGGTTGATCGGGATGGACTGTACCCCAAGTTCCCGGAGGGTGAAAGCAAATTCAATACGCTGTTCCAGTGTCTCTCCCATACCGATAATGCCGCCGCAGCAGATATCCATACCTACCCGGCGTGCAGCATTGAGTGTAGCCAGTTTCTGCTCTTGCGTATGCGTAGAGCAAAGTTTCGGAAAATAGGAAGGCGCTGTTTCCAGGTTACAGTGATAACGGGTGATACCTGCGTCGTAGAGTACCTGTAATTCATCTTCTTCGAGGAGCCCTAAGGAGGCGCATAGCTGAATGGAAGTATGCCTGCGCATGTAGCGGGTGGAATCACGGAGTTGAATAAGTTGTTTCGGGGAGGGTTTTCGTCCGCTGGTGACGAGTGAGAACCGGGCTATGCCCTGTGCTTCGTTGTATTGTGCCTGTCGGAGGCATTCATCTTTACTGACGAGGTCGTAGACCTCAGCTTTTGTCTGGTAATGGGAGGATTGTGCACACCATTTACAGTTTTCCGGGCAACGTCCGGACTTGGCATTAATGATGGAACACATGTCGAATTCGCGCTGTGCACGGGCGACGGTAATCTCATGGGCAGCCGCATATAGCGCTTCCCTGTCGGCTGTATTAGCCAGCCAGGCCGCTTGTTCGGGCGTGATATCAACGCCTTGCAGCACCTGGTCTTTAAGTTCTTCAAGTGTCATAAATGTATGATAAGGGATAGTTTGAGCAGCTTTCTGCTTGGCGAGCGAACGTTCCGTCACATTGAGATGCAACTGTCCGATGGTTACCTGGTGTCCCAGGCTGGCAAAGGCAGCATATCCCTTCCGGCTCCAACAGCGGAAACGGATGGCAGGTCTATGGATCAGACGGTTCGTTTTCATTCTTTTCTCAGGTTTTGAACAGGGCAAATGTACAAAGAAATTTTGAGTATGTGAACATAAAGACCTATCTTTGCGTACTACTAATGTCATACTTAGAATAATAGCCTTATGATTGATTTAAGCCGTAAACTCCCCATCGGGATACAGACTTTCGAGAAGTTGCGTAAAGAGGGATATCTCTATGTGGATAAGACTGCGCTTGTCTGGCAGATGGTAAGTACCAGTACTCCTTATTTTCTGAGTCGTCCCCGTCGCTTCGGGAAAAGTTTGCTGCTGTCTACTTTTGAGGCTTATTTTGAGGGAAAGAAAGAACTTTTCGAGGGGTTGGCTATCGAAGATTTGGAGAAAGAGTGGGTCACCTACCCTGTGCTGCACCTCGACTTGAACGCCGAGAAGTATGATACTCCCGAAAGACTGAACAGCATTCTCAGTAACCACTTAACTCAATGGGAACTGAAATACGGAAAAGGAGTTGACGAAACTACCCTGTCGAGCCGTTTCATGGGAGTTATTAGACGTGCTTCCGAATTAACCGGGCGCAATGTCGTTGTCCTGATAGACGAATACGACAAGCCCTTGCTTCAGGCCATGCAGAATGAGGCTTTGCTGGATGAGTATCGCACGACCCTGAAAGCTTTTTATGGCGTACTGAAAAGCTCCGATCGTTACCTACGTTTCGCTTTCCTTACCGGAGTGACCAAATTTGCCCAGGTAAGTGTATTCAGTGATTTGAACCAATTGCAGGATATCAGCCTGTGGTATGACTATGCTACTGTTTGTGGTATTACCCGGGATGAGTTAATTTCGACTTTCCATCCTGAGCTGGAAGTGCTGGGCAGAGTTAACGATACCACTTATGAAGAAACGGTGGATGAGATGACCCGGATGTATGATGGTTATCATTTTCATCCTGCGGGAGAGGGCGTTTTCAATCCGTTTAGTGTACTCAATGCGCTGAAAGCAAAAGAATTTAATGATTATTGGTTCCAGACCGGGACACCGACTTTTCTCGTTGAACTGCTTAAAAAGAGTGACTACGATCTTCGCATTTTGATTGATGGCGTGGAAGCATCTTCTACCGCTTTTACCGAATATCGGGTAGAGGCACGTAATCCCATCCCGTTAATCTACCAGAGTGGATATCTCACGATAAAAGAGTATGATAAGCGTTTCAAGATGTATCGTTTGGCTTTTCCGAATGATGAAGTGAAGTACGGTTTTATGAATTTCATATTGCCTTTCTATACACCAATACCGGACGGAGAACGACGTTTCTACATTGGCAAGTTCATCAAGGAACTACAGGCAGGTGATGTAGCAGCTTTCCTCACTCGTCTTCAATCGTTTTTTGCCGATTTCCCTTATGAGCTGAACGAAAACAAAGAACGCCATTATCAGGTTGTGTTTTATCTGGTGTTCAAGTTGATGGGGCAGTTCACCGAGGCAGAAGTGCGTAGTGCCCGTGGAAGGGCGGATGCTGTGGTAAAGACTCCCGATCAGATTTATGTCTTTGAGTTTAAGCTGAATGGCACAGCAGAACAAGCCTTACAGCAGATTGATGACAGGGGCTATCTGATACCTTATCTGGCGGATGGACGTGAAATAGTGAAGGTGGGAGTAGAGTTCAGTGCCGAAACACGAAATATCAGTCGTTGGCTGGTGGAGTAGTTGTTGTCAGATTATTACTTAGTGCTTTTTCCTGTATTGCTTCTTCAGATAAAAATTGAATCCTGCATATACCTGCAGTGTACCAAAGCCATTGTTTAGTGAGAAATTATTCCGGTAGTAATCATAGGTTCTGCCCACAAAGGAGGTCCCGGCAAAATATTTGCTGTTGTTGTAAACTACCCCTGCACGCAGTATGAAATCTATGTTGAAGTTTTGGTACCAGTCGTTTGTTTCTGTTTGTACTTTTTCAATCCGTGAGGTTTTGTAGGCTATGGCAGGTGTCAGTGAGAGGCAGGCGAGCCAGTTGCGTGCAAACACCCAGTTGTAGGCATAACCGAGAGTGAGACTGATATTTGTGTATTTGATGTGTTCCACTCTCATGTCTTCATTCAGGCTTTCCTGAATAGTTTGCGGCAATTTGGTAGGATCGAAGTTCAGATGATGTGTTGAGATAGAGAACCCTGCAATCATCGATCCGGCACTGCGCCTTTGGTTAGTGCTTTGGCTGAAAGCTGCCGGATAGGAAAAGCGGCGATAGTTGAATACGTAAAATGCATTCAGCCCTTTTATATCTACTTTCAATCCATCAAAACTTTCGGAATAATTATCGGGCATGTCATCAAAACCGTCCGCTTTGTGTATCCGGTAGTCGTTACCGGTGCGTCGATAGAAAATATCCACCCCTAATTTGGAACTGTAAAGACTTAAATCAAACTCCGTTCCTTTTCTTTTTCCTTTCTGTTTGCCATAAAGCCCGTCGGTGTCTATAGACCATCCCAGGAATATCCAGCGCCAACCGAAGTAGGGACCTATCTTATTGCGGGGGTTAGGAGAGAACCGTAACCGTTGTGATTGGGGAGTACTACTGCTTAAACTATAATATTCGTAGTTGGTGAAGTGGTCCAGCATCAGTGCATAGTTGTAACGGTTGGGGCTGATATAAGTAGTATCGATATCACTGGGGTTGAACAGATAGTTGAAAGCTCTTATAAATCCGTTGGGACGTTTGGTTGTCTTCACACTGTCCGGCATGACGATGTTGCTCTCTTCATTCTGAGCGAACAAAGAGAGAGGCAATATCACCAACAGACAAATTACAAGTTGTTTCATACTATTTTAATAAGTAGTTAGAATTTAGTAGTAAGTAGTTAGAATCCTTTCGGAATGACAACGCTGATATGCTGCATAGATTCTAACTACTGACTACTAACTACTAGCTACTGACTACTAACCTCATCATTCGCGAAATTAATACTTCCTTCCCGTTTGTGCAATCTTCCTTTAAATTTTGTTTCGTATCTTAAACAAAACAAGGCCATGTAATGTTAGATACCTCACGTAAATAAATCCTAAACCACAAGAAAATATGAGAATCAATCTACGTCTATTAGTAGCGTTTCTGGTCTTTGTTGTATCTGTATCGTTGCAGGCGGCCATACAACAGGAGAAACGTGTTTCGGGCACCGTAATATCCGACGGAGAACCATTACCCGGTGTTTCCGTACAGGTAAAAGGTGCCACTACCGGTACCATTACCGATATCGATGGAAAATATTCTATATCTGCCCCTGCCGATGGGATACTTGTTTTCCGCTTTGTAGGGTTAAAGACGGCAGAGAAGCCTGTGAACGGACGGAGTACCATTGATGTTACTCTTGAATCCGACAGTAAGGAACTGGACGAGGTCATGGTAGTAGCTTATGCCACAGCCAAAAAATATAGCTTTACCGGAGCCGCTTCTACTGTAAAAGGAGATGAGATAGCCAAACTACAGGTAGCCAGTGTTTCGCGTGCTCTTGAAGGTACTGTTTCCGGTGTGCAGGCAAGTGCTTCCAGCGGGCAACCCGGTACGGATGCCGAGATACGTATCCGTGGTATCGGGTCTATCAATGCTTCCAGTGCACCGCTCTATGTAGTGGATGGTGTGCCTTTTGATGGTTCCGTCAACGCTATCAATCCGGATGATATTGCCTCCATGACAGTGCTGAAAGATGCTGCTTCGGCTGCTCTTTACGGTTCGCGTGGTGCCAATGGAGTCATTATTATCACCACTAAACAGGGACAAACAGACTCTAAAACAACCGTCAATGTAAAAGCCTCCTTCGGTGGTTCCAATCGTGCCGTACGTGATTATGACCGTATAGGCACAAATGATTATTTCCAACTCTATTGGGAAGCCTTGCGCAATCAATATGCCAAGGATACGCAGAACTATACTCCTGCTACAGCCGCCGCACAGGCGTCAAAAGATCTGGTAACCAAACTTATGGGAGACGGTCCCAACCCTTATGGACCCAATTATTCACAACCTGTAGGCACGGATGGCAAACTTGTAGACGGTGCTACCCCTCTGTGGGATTTTGATTGGAGTGATGCTATGGAACAGCAAGCTTTGCGTACGGAGCTTAACCTCAATGTATCCGGAGGCGGACAGAAGAATCAGTATTTCTTTTCCGCCGGTTATCTGAATGATAAGGGTATTGCGCTTGAATCCGGATATCAGCGTTTCAACCTGCGTTCCAACATCACCAGTGAAATGACCTCCTGGCTGAAGGGTGGTGTTAACATGAGCTTTGCGCATTCCATGCAGAACTATCCGGTATCTTCGGATACGAAGACCAGTAATGTGATCAATGCAGGACGTACGATGCCCGGTTTCTATCCCATCTACGAGGTAAACCCCAATGATGGAAGTATCATTTATAAGGATGGAAGTCCTGTTCCTGATTTCGGGCCCTATCGTCCTTCCGGTTCTATGGCAAACTGGAACCTGCCCGCTACTCTTCCGCTCGATAAGTCCGAACGGATGAAAGATGAGTTTTCGGGACGTACTTTTCTGGAAGTTACCTTTATTCCCGGTTTGAAGTTCAAGACGAGTTTTAATTTCGACCTTATCAATTACAATTCTCTCGATTTCACAAATTCCCTTATCGGTCCTTCGGTCACTACCGGAGGTGGCTCAAGTCGTGTCAACACCCGTACCTTCTCCTGGACGTGGAACAATATTGCAACTTATGATAAGACGATTGGTGAGCACCACTTCAATATACTTGTTGGACAGGAAGCTTATTCCTACCGTTATGATGAACTTTCTGCTTCCCGTACGAAAATGGCGTTACCTAATATGCCCGAACTGGTAGTTGGTTCGCAACTCACCGGAGGTTCCGGTTACCGGATTGATTATGCATTGGTGGGTTATTTCTCTCAGTTCCTGTATGATTACCAGGACAAATACTTCTTTTCTGCCTCTTACCGCCGTGACGGTTCTTCCCGTTTTGCACCGGAGACCCGCTGGGGTAATTTCTGGTCGGTAGGAGCTTCCTGGCGTATCGATCGTGAAGACTTCATGGTTTCTACTTCCGATTGGCTTTCGGCTTTGACTTTAAAAGCCAGTTACGGAGCACAGGGAAATGATAACTTAGGTACTTACTATGCCAGCAAAGGACTTTATGCCATTGTATCCAACCTGGGGGAGAATGCACTTGTATCCGACCGCATTGCCACTCCGAAGCTGAAGTGGGAAACCAATCTCAACTTCAATGTGGGTGTGGATTTCTCTTTATGGAACAACCGTGTATCCGGTTCGTTTGATTTCTTCCAACGCCGTTCCAAAGACTTGCTCTATTCACGTCCTGTAGCTCCTTCTATGGGATATAGTTCGGTTGATGAAAATGTGGGGGCACTGAAAAATACCGGTATCGAACTGACGCTGAATGGTACGGTGATCCATACAAAGGATTTCATGTGGAAACTTGGTTTCAACCTGACACATTACAAGAACGTAGTCACCGAACTACCTTTGAAAGACATGCCTCCGGTAGGGGTGAACAAGCTAAAAGAGGGGCGTTCCGTCTATGATTTCTATACGAAGGAATGGGCTGGGGTAGACCCGGAAAACGGAGATCCGTTGTGGTATATGGATATACTCGATAAGGATGAAAATGTGATAGGTCGCGGTACAACCAATGTGTATAAAGATGCTACTGATTATTATGTCAACAAGTCATCTTTGCCCAAGATATATGGTGGTTTCAATACAGCGTTTTCTTATAAGGGCATCGAGCTTTCGGCGATCTTTGCCTATAGCGTAGGTGGGTATATCATGAATCGTGATATCACTATGATTCTGCATAATGGTAGTGCCGAAGGGCGTTCATGGTCAAAAGAGATATTGGATCGCTGGACACCGGAGAATCGGTATACGGATGTTCCGGCATTGGGTACTACTTCCAATAACTGGACTTCCTACTCTACACGTTTCTTGCAGAACAATTCCTACATGAGGCTGAAGAACCTTACCCTCTCTTACACATTGCCGAAACAGCTCGTCAACCGGGCGTCGTTGAGTAATGTACAGGTTTTCGTACAAAGTGATAACTTGTTTACTATTCATCGTAATCAGGGGCTCGATCCGGAACAAGGCATTACCGGACTGACCTATTATCGTTATCCTGCAATGAGAACTTTCTCGGGAGGAGTGAATGTGACGTTTTAGGATTCTAACTCCCAATTCCTAACTACTAATTAATTTATGGTTTATGAAAAAATATATCTATCCTTATATTGCTTTCCTGCTTTTATTGGCGGGATGTAGTGGTGACTTTCTTGATAAAGAACCCACGGACTCTGTTAGTTCCGATGAGGTTAGTGTACCCGGTAATGCCGAACGATTGTTTAATGGTGCCTGGTATAATCTGTTTGAGTATGGCACAACCTATGCCAATATTGGTTATCGTGCTCTTCAGTGCCAGGACGATATGATGGCGGATGATGTCGTTTCCCGCCCTGCTTATGGGTTTAATTCATCTTATCAGTTCAATGATATAGCAATACCGAACAATAGCCGAACCTCTTTTGCCTGGTATCTCATTTATAAAACGATTGATAACTGTAATACCGCCATTGCTATTGATGGTGATTCGGAAGAATTTTTTCAGGCAAAAGGACAGGCACTTGCTTTGCGGGCGTTTTGTTACCTTCATCTGGCGCAACACTATCAGTTCACTTACCTGAAAGATCCCACTGCTCCCTGTGTACCTATCTATACAGAGCCCACTACAAGTGAAACGGTGCCTAAAGCGAAATCTACTGTAGCCCAGGTGTATCAGCGCGTTTTTGATGATCTTAACCTGGCACAAAGTTATTTGAAGAACTATACCCGTAAAGGGGATGGGCAGAAATTCAAGCCGAATACCAATGTTGTCAATGGACTGCTTGCCCGTGCCTATCTGTTGACCGGACAATGGGAGGAGGCTGCAAAGGCAGCCGCCGCTGCCCGCCAGGGATATTCGCTGATGACAACGACTGCCGAATACGAAGGATTCAACAATGTATCTAATAAAGAATGGATCTGGGGACATCCGCAGACACTTGCCCAATCCGATGCTTCCTATAACTTTTATTACCTGGACGCAACCTATGTAGGTGCTTACAGTAGTTTCATGGCCGATCCTCATTTCAGGGATACATTCTCCGAAGGAGATATTCGTTTGGGATTATTCCAGTGGATGCGTGAGGGATATCTGGGTTATAAAAAGTTCCATATGCGTGCAGATGATACTGCCGATATCGTGTTGATGCGTGCCTCCGAGATGCTTCTGATAGAGGCTGAGGCCCTTGCCCGTGAAGGTTTCCCGGAGAAAGCAGTAATACCATTAAATGAATTGCGCCATGCCCGCGGATTGGGTGACTATGACTTAACAGGTAAATCACAGGACGATGTTGTCAATGAGATCCTGATGGAGCGTCGTCGTGAACTTTGGGGAGAGGGTTTCGGTATTACAGACATCTTGCGTACACAACAGTCTGTGAAGCGTGTTGCACTTTCTGTCGAAGAGCAGGCGCAGCAAGTAGATGCCTGGCAGGAAGGAGGAGGATTTGCCAAACGCACTCCGTTAGGGCATTGGTTCCTTACATTCTCCGGAGGAGATGCATTTGTACCCAACAGTATCAACTATCTGTATGCTATCCCGAAAGCTGAGATCGATGCCAATCCGAATTTGTAGGCTTTCGGGTGCTTCCCGCACGGGGAGGTACGACAAGCGATGATTAATTATTGAAATGCAGATGATCGCAGATTTTCGCAAAGAATATAAAGAGGAAGAACAACTGTCTCTTAATTTGCGTTAATCTGCGATCATCTGCGTTTTAATAAAACGCTGTTATAGTATGAATTAACTACTTAAACAAATAACTCTGTGGTGAAATATATTCATTACTTTTCAGCCAATAACCATGTCCACTTATGCCAGATACTTTCCAAAGGTCCTTGTTTATGTTTGGATAGCCACCATTTACAGAACCGGACTTGCAGTAAGAAAAGGACAATACCGATAATCAGACTAACTGTATAGCCGCAGTAAGGAGCCAGGTAAAATCCGAACGGAAAATAAATGATAGCTCCCATGATAGATTGGCTGATATAATTGGTAAGACTCATTTTTCCATAAAAACGTAGGTTTGTTACCGCCTTTCTGAATTTTTCTTTTTGATACAGGATCACAAAGGAGGCAACCAGGACAAACGTAAATGCAAACTTTTGCCACATATCAAAAGCAGTACCAACTGTCTGTTTGACTATGTCACTTTCGCTTTGCATAATCAACTCTTTTAGTGAATAGAGGGGGGCAAAACATATGGCAGCAACAATGAGCGTTTTAATCCAAAAACGAAGATGCGAGTCGGTGGTTACGAACAACTCTTTTCTGCCGATGTACAGGCCCATTAAGAAAAGTCCGGCTGTTTGCAGAAAACGTCCTGCTCCGATAGCCCAAAACAGACTGGCTTTTTGTCCCAGAGTGACATTACCTGCAATGAAATCCCAAAAGTTACCTGCTTTGGTATAATCGGCCACTTCCTGATACATTGCACCCACACCCAAATCGGGCAACGTATATGACGGATTGAATAAACTCATCAGATAATGGTACCACTCAATGGGCTGTAACAGGAAAAAGATTGCTGTGATCAGAATAGCTTTATTACTCCATTTCCGCACTAAGAACAATACAATCCCCACAATAGAGAAAAGCAGTAATACATCTCCCGCAGGAAAGAATGCGGCGTTTATGGTAGCAAAACCAACTAATAATACTAACCTCCAAAGAAAGCGATAACCAAAATCTTTTCCCTTCTTCTCTTGATTGTGGCATTGGATATAAAATGTAAATCCGAAAAGTAAAGCAAATATTGCGTAAGACTTTCCGGCAAAGAGTGAGAATACTACATTAAGTGTTCCGTTATCAAGAATGTTCAGCCATTCGGGCGAATCGGTCGGATAGACAGGAAATATAAAATGTTCTAAACTGTGTACCAATAAAATTGCCATTACGGCAAATCCTCTCAAGGCATCTATTACTTCAATACGTGGTGTTTTATTTACTGTTGGTTGCATAAAATTGTTTTTTATCTTCGTTAAATATCTTGTTGCAAACATAGTAATTAATTGTCATTCATCAGGTTCATTTTGATAAATATTTATTTTCGAACAGTTTTTTCTATTCGTTCCCAGTTATCAAAACAGTACTTATTGACTGATAATTGTCGTTGAAGGTTATGGATGGTAAAGAGTAAATATGAATGTAAATTATTGAATGACAGTGTGGTTAAATAATGTGTTCTTTATGCTGTAAAAGTACGTATTTAAGTGTGTATTAAATACGTACTTTTATATAAGAAGAGTACGTACTCTTATCTATAAAAAGTACGTACTCTTGTCAGACTAAAATTTATGATTAAGAAACGCTGTTAATGTTGTTAATTTATTATTTCCAATGATTTCTTCGATACATAATAGCTATGCTTCATTCGATAAATGTATAGTTACCAAAAAAGTAATTATAAAGATCCTTTCAGAGGAAATATTAAGATGGAGTATGGATTCTTGATCTTATGTAATTGCTTGATTTATAACGAATATAAACCTCTTTTTTAGAGGTAGGCAAAAGTGTACATTTCTGTGAGTGTTAATTGTACACTTTTGCCATACTTAACTGTACATTCCTGATGTACTAAATAGTACACTTTTGTAAAGCAAAAAATAGAGTGTTAAAAAACGTGTTAACAATATTAACAAGCCCTGTGTTTGATGAATGCATCATTTTCTTCTTTTCCTTGCCGAGCGGGCTATTTCTTTTTTTATCCATAGATAATATCCTGTCAGGGGTAAGGTAGCACCTAACAGTGAAGCTATAAAACTCAGAATCCGGGTAAACATACCTCCCCAGCTACCTACATGTACAGAGAAAATCCAGCCACGTATCTTGCCAGAATTATCCAGGTCTTTATAAAGTGTAGCCTCAGTTATTTCTCCATTTCTCGGATTAAAACTGTAACGGTCTGATGCACGTTGATTACCGAAACGGTTGAAAGAGACGTTTGCTGTACCGTTTGATACAGTGATTTGTTTATAATCGGGATTTTGAACTTTCAGTTGTTCGTATACTTTTTGCCACAAGGCGTAAGGAGAATATTCTCTGTTTCCTCTTCTTTCTTCACGATCTTCACCACGATTGTGACTTTCGCTTCGATTACGGCCTTCGCTCCGGCTATATCTTTTTTCGTCTCCTCTGTGACGTCCATCTTTGTTGCTTTCTTTGTTTCTTTCTCCCTGTCGTTCTTTATTTGATGTCTGAGAGGTCGTTTCCTGAGAAGAGGTTCCTTGTGTGGCTTCTACGCCAAATGCTTTATAGAATCCAGTGCGATACCAACCGAAAGACCAGGTCAGTCCGGTGAGAGCCAGTACGAGTAAGAAGATAAATGTGTACAGTCCACCTGCTATATGCAAATCATACCAGAATCTTCTCCAGCCTTTATTCACTGAAATTTTAAGGCTGTTTTTCAGAGCTTTGGCATTACGTGGAATCCAGATAATAATTCCGGATATCAGCACAAAGACAAACATCAACGTGCTGACGCCAACAATCATCTTACCCCAAAAGATACCTCCATCTGGTTTCATGCTATCCAGCAACCATCTGTGTAGCTTGAACATGGTCGTAAAAAACGGAGCACGTTCATATTTTCCTTTTATTTCACCTGTATACTGATCAATATATACAGATGCCCGTCTGGGTTTGGAGAGGTTGACCTGATATGCTTTTGCCGGATCGGATGAAATGCTGATTCCCGTCACTGATATACTATCAGGCAGAGTTGCTGCTACTTTCTGTACCAGTTCTCCAGCGGGTAGGGGAGTCTCTTCTACTTTACTGACATAATAAAAGTCGTGCCGGCACAATTCCATAATTTCATTCTCGAAAACTAAAGCTGCTCCGGAGAAGCAGATGACAGTAATGATTAAGCCGAAAGGAATAGAAAGCCAGAGATGTATTTGGCGAAATATCTTCTTCATATATCTTCTTTAGTAAGGTCATGAAAGGAGCCTGCAGCACATAAGGCTTGCAGGCTCTTCAATCTGTTTATTTTATGCTATTATTTATTTTACCTTCAATCTACCAACACCGCTGACTTGTGTTGCTTCTACTGCTATACCCATTGTTGCGGTAGCATTTGTCGGGTCAATCTTGTAGATAGCAGGATGGCCGGTAGTAGTTGTAACTGTGATATAAGTGAAACCGTTTTCTGTATACGGGGTATTACCGAAACCAGAGATCTGATCAGCTGATGGCAGGCCATCTACATAAGTAAGTTTTCCGGTTGTTCCTTTGTAAATAGCCAGTTGGTTGGCAACAAAATCTTCTTCACTTAAAGGACGGTCGTACATCAACATCAGGAAATAATCTTCTGTGAGGTGCCAGCAACGGAGGAAAGACTTCCCGCCGCTTTGTGCTTCAATGCTATAATAGTAGTTCGGATCAAATTCTTCTGTTCCGGCTTTGATACGTACCACTCCGGCATCCAGTGTAGTCCGTTGACGGGCATCACTCATTGTCTTGGCATAGCTGGGGGAGAATACATAGATATCGCCGTTATCTGCGCTCCAGATGGTCTGGTAGTACTGAGACTTCATACGGCCACAGGCATAACTGATCTGTTCTGTTTTGATAAGCTTCTTAGTTGTAAGCGTCTCGTCATCAAAAATTGCTACCCAGCATTCGTTAGGGTATTGTGTCCACTGTAGTTCTCCTTTTTTATAGCTGCTACTGTTCGAACCACCATCTTCAGTTTTTACCAGATCTTCGTTACCCGGCAATATCCATTGACCCCCGTTGGCTTTTCCACCATATTGGCTCAAACCCATTGGAACTGCAGCACTATAGATTTTATTGTTATGTTCCAGGATACCTGCAAGTGTTACAAATTCGCCATTACCCAAAAAGTTTTCTGACATGTATGCTTTATTTTGGGTATTATTGGTCGTAAATGTTTCGGCTGCTACATCCAGATAAGATAACAAAAACATCTTTGGCAAATATCCATTCTCGTCAGCATATTCCGTAGGTCCGTCGCCGGTGGAAGAAGTCATGATATACTTGTCATAGATACCGTAGGTGGTAAATCTCTTGACGGCATATTCTCCTGAGCGTGCCTGCATTTCATAGTTGGCATTCATGAAATACGACCGGGTTGTACCGGCATTTCCCTGATTGTATGTCAACCCATACAGATATTGGTCTTTATAAAATACCCATTGGGTTGCACCATCGTTCACAAGGCCATTATTTATAGTAGAAACAGTTCCTCCGTTTAAAGTTTCGGAAGTCAGCAGAACGTTAGTTGTATTTCCGGAGGCTGTGACAGAGGATGCGATTACATATTCACCTTTGCCTACAGTACCTGCTCCATTACCCTGTTCATCATCTGAACAGGCTGTCAATGTCAATCCGACCATTGCTGTTGCAAATAGTCCATTCAAAAAGAAGTTTTTCTTCATGTTATTTTTAATTTAAAACGATTTGTTATTTATTTTTATCTAAGTAGTACTTCAAATTTAGTTCATACAATGATAGTGTTTTATTGAAACGCAAATGATCGCAGATTTTCGCAGATTAAATGGCTGCGCTATACTTGAGCGATGATATGTTTTGCGTGAATCTGCGACAATCTGCGTTTCAATAATAGTATCATATAATTTTGAACCATTACTTATTGTTTTTTAGTTTCCAAAATGTATGCGAACCTTTCCATAGAATGCACGTCCGGCTTTTTGAAGGCTGAAGTTATCATACAATTTCTCGTTCGTGAAGTTACGGCACTCAAACGATATATTATACCGGCCATTCTGAAGGCTATATGAGAGTGCCAGATTGTGTGAGAATTGATTGGGTACCACATAATCACCTTTATTTGAACCAAGATTGGATGAATAATAAGTGAAACTATGCAAATACTGATTGTCATAAGACATGGTCAGTGTATTGCCTTTCTTCCAGAGATTCCGCCAGTAGAAGGATACATCCGAATCGGCAAACATATAGGGTAGGTTGGGCATACGTTCACCATAGGCAAGATTGGCTGCGTTGCTGGAAATGGAGGTTTTCATGTTGTCACGTACATTCATTTGTGTGAAATTACCTCCTATACTCAACCATTTTCCGAACCCATAACGGGCGGAGATGTTATATCCTTTTGTCAATACTTTGCCATAGTTAATATAAGTAGCGGCATATTTCCCTCCACTCAGATCTGCAATATTACGTTGGATATAATCTTTTGTATTACGATATATCAACCCTCCGTCTACGTATATGGAGTGCTTACCGAAAGTTTTATTATAACTCAGATTAAGGTTTAGGTTATCACTGCTCTCCGGTTTGATGCCGATATCTCCCATCTCCAGGTCTTCATCACCGAACATCT
Source organism: Bacteroides mucinivorans (assembly GCF_034654355.2). Classification (NCBI taxonomy): domain Bacteria; kingdom Pseudomonadati; phylum Bacteroidota; class Bacteroidia; order Bacteroidales; family Bacteroidaceae; genus Bacteroides; species Bacteroides mucinivorans. The sequence continues at coordinate 2,051,566 of NZ_CP178179.1, forward strand.
CTTCGATGGTGGGCAGACGGTAGGCTTTCTCATAAGATACCTTCACCTGTAAACCGGATAGAATGAAATAGGTACCTGCTGCTCCGTAACCCATGGAATTGATGCTACGGGTGGTACGTACATATTTATCTTGGTTGGTAGTCGTAGCTATCGGACCTGCCACAAACTGGTCGTAGTATTTACCAAATACGGAGAGATTCCATTTTTCAGATGGCATCAGGCGATAAGACAAACCGGAAATATTTTTGCGGGTCTCTTTGGCAATGGCATCTTTTTGTTCTTCTTTGGCAAGCAGAGAGGTATTAGAGCGATGGAAGGTATTTAACACATGATTGAAAGTCAGCATATGAGCCTTGCCGATACGATAATTAAGGGTTAAAGTACCGTTCCAGTTATTGTTATCCGCTTTTGAATACTGATTGGATTGTTCTCCCGGTGAATTCAGTAACTTCTTATCTCCATACCAGTTGTACTTATACGAAGCGGTATCTACATTCGTTGTCATATTTTTGTTGTAATTGGCCGTTAACACAACATCCAGACCTCTTGTAAACAGGTTACGCTTGTTGTACTCCAACGAGGGCATCAGCGAATGTCCTTTACGATGCTTCTGGCCATATACAATCTCCTGACGTACGCCTGTCTGGATATCTTTGTACATATTGGAGTAGGTAAAACCAAACATCAGCCGATCTGCCCATTTCTTGTCTACTACTCCGAGTTTACCGATAACGGCTTCATTATGATAGGTATCGTTGAAACGCTTCACACGCATCTTCTTATCTCTGTCAATTCTGCCGGTTTCGAAATCTTCTACAGGAGAATCCACATAGTAGTCGTTATCCGAATAGTTCTGGAAAGCATTGATTTCATAAGTAAATCCATTTTTGAAAGTCTGTCCGAAGTTGGCGTATGATTTGTGAGTATTGAACGATCCGTAAGAATAAGATGCATCCAGAAACCAACGCTGGCGTTTTTTGTTGGTGACAATATTAATGACACCACCAATGGCGTCAGTTCCAAAACCTACCGGTACTACCCCTTTATATACTTCGATGCGATCAGCAAAGTTCACGGGGATATTATTCAATCCAAAGGAGCTTCCCACCCCTTCCTGAGGTACACCGTCAATAAACACTTTGACGTGTTTACCGCTGAAACCGTCAAGCATGAGTTGCATATCCGAACCTACACCACCCGATTCACGGAGTTTCATTCCCGGTGCTTTGGTTAGTGCGTCACTTAGATTCTTTGTGGTATTCTGAAGTTCTTTCGTATCTACTGCTACAGCATTAAATGCCGATCTTTTTATTCGGCTTACACCCGTAGAGGTCACTACTACTTCATCCAGTTCGGTAGTAGCCGGATTGATCATAATATTTAGTTTGTTTCTCTCATCTTGTGTCAGTTCTACTTTTTTCTCTACTGTTTCGAAACCTACAGCAGACACAACCAATGTATAATGTCCGGCCGGGGCCTTTAAGTGATAAATGCCTTTTTCGTTGGTGGTACAGCCAAAGGTGGTACCTTTTAAATAGACGGTGGCAAAGTCAATGGTTTCTTTGGTTTCGGTAGATATAATTTTCCCTGACAACATTGCTCTCTGTTTTTGTGCAGAGACAGAAAACAGGCTGAGAGTTATTAAAAATAGGAGAACCAGTTTAAATCTTTTTGTTTTCAATGTGCTTTTATTATTTGTTTTTAAAACTTTGCAAAGGTCTTTATTATTTAGATTCTGCACAATCACTATGATTAGGTAATCTATGCATGGAAAATGTCGTGGATGTAATACGCTGCAATCACCATTAAGAGGTATATTACTTAAAATAGAATAAAACAGGTTGAAGAATAACGAACCAATATATCAACCGATTATACTATTATAGTTTAACGAAAGCTAAACTTAAGTTCTTTATATGTTTGACAACATATTCTTATTCGTTGATGTTGCTTTAATTTGCTGAATTATAGATATATAACTTTTTATATGCGCAACGTGTGTGCGCACACATTGTTGCTTATTCAGATTATTCATCTTACTTTTGCAGAAGAAAAATAGAGTTTAAGCTATTTATCCTATGAATAAAGAATCTTCAAATATTCGTATTATAGACATTGCCGAAATGGCAGGGGTATCCGTTGGTACGGTAGATCGGGTGATCCACAATCGTGGGCGTGTATCCGAAGAGAATGAGAAAAAAGTAAAGGCCATCCTTGAAAAGGCAAACTACCAGCCCAATCTGATGGCACGTTCTCTCGCTTCCAAGAAACAATATCATTTTATTGCTATCACTCCCTCTTTTGAGCCGGGAGAGTATTGGGAAGCCATTTCCGAAGGGATAGATAAAGCCGCTTCCGAGACGGAACTTTATAATATCAATGTAACCAAACTCTTTTTTAATCAGTACGATAATAATACCTTTGATGTGATTGTACGCAATCTCTTTGATGAAGAAGAGATAGATGGAGTACTGATTGCTACCTTATTTACCGATTCTGTGAGTCGCCTTTCCCGTATGCTCGATATCAGAAATATCCCTTATGTCTATGTGGATTCCAATATCGCGGGTGAGCACCAATTGGCCTATTTTGGTACAGAATCTTTTGATGCAGGATTTATTGCAGCCAAGCTACTGACGAGTCAGATTGGCAATCAACCGGACATTCTGATATCCCGGATCATCCATAATGGAAAGAACGATTCAAATCAGGGGAGGAACCGTAAAGAAGGCTTTTTGCAATATCTGAACGAGAATGGATTTGGAGGAAAACTGCATGAGGTTGAGCTAAAGATTGCTGATTCTGAATATAATTTTGCAAAACTGGATAAGATATTTTATGATAACCCCCGGATAGAAGGGGCTGTTATATTCAATTCAACCTGTTACATCTTAGGGAATTATCTCAAAGAAAGAGAGTTGAAAAATATAAAACTGGTGGGATACGACTTAATTGATAAAAACACAGAATTACTCTCCGAGGGAGTGATTACTGCTTTGATAGCCCAACGTCCCGAACAACAAGGATATAACGGCATTAAGTCTTTGTGTAATCATCTTGTGTTGAAACAAAACCCTGAGAAAGTAAATCTGATGCCGATAGATATTCTCATTAAAGAGAATCTGAAATATTATTTGAACAATAAATTATAACTTAATAAAACAGAGAATCATGAACGAATTATTTAGTGTAAAAGACAAAGTTGTTGTAATCACCGGTGGTGCCGGTATTTTAGGTAAAGGTATTGCCGCTTATCTGGCAAAAGAAGGTGCTAAGATTATAATTCTTGATCGTAGTGAAGAAGCTGGAAATGCACTTGTACAGAGCATTAAAGCCGATGGAGGGGATGCAATGTTCCTTTATACTGATGTGATGAATAAGGAAGTACTTGAAGGGAATAAAGCTGAAATCATGAAAGCTTACGGACGCATTGACGTATTGCTGAATGCTGCCGGAGGAAATATGCCGGGAGCTACCATTGCACCGGATAAGACTTTCTTTGACCTTGAGATCGATGCTTTTAAAAAGGTGGTAGATTTGAATCTTTTCGGAACAGTTTTGCCTACGATGGTATTTGCCAGTATCATGGTTGATCAGAAGAAAGGTAGTATTGTAAACTTCTGTTCAGAATCGGCTCTTCGTCCGTTGACTCGCGTAGTAGGTTACGGAACGGCCAAAGCTGCTATCGCTAATTTTACTAAATATATGGCTGGCGAACTGGCTTTGAAATTTGGTGATGGCTTGCGCGTCAATGCTATTGCTCCGGGATTCTTCCTGACTGAACAGAATCGTACTCTGTTGACCAATCCCGATGGTTCTCTGACCGATCGTGCAAAGACTATCATTGCTCATACTCCGTTTGGCCGTTTTGGTGAACCGGAAGATTTGTACGGAACCATCCAGTATCTTATTAGTGATGCCTCTAAATTCGTAACCGGTACAGTAGCTGTTATTGATGGTGGCTTCGATGCTTTCTCAATTTAAATTAGAAGTTGGGAGTTAGTAGTTGGAAGTTGGAATGAGAGTAATCTCAATTGTAAATCGTAAATTGTCAAATCGTAAATAAAAATAGTATGTATTTATGTGAACAAACCTGGCGCTGGTATGGTCCTAATGACCCTGTGAGTCTGTGGGATATAAAGCAGGCTGGTGCCACCGGAATAGTGAATGCCCTTCATCACATCCCTAACGGAGAAGTGTGGACAGTAGAAGAAATCATGAAGCGCAAGCAGATGATTGAGGAAGTGGGTCTTACCTGGTCGGTAGTTGAAAGTGTGCCTGTGCACGAACATATTAAGACCCAGACCGGTGATTACCTGAAATATATTGAGAATTATAAAGAAAGTATCCGTAATCTGGCTCAATGCGGTATTATGGTCGTTACTTACAACTTCATGCCTGTGCTTGACTGGACACGTACTGATCTTGCCTATACAATGCCCGATGGTTCTAAAGCACTTCGTTTTGAAAAGGCGGCTTTTGTAGCTTTTGACCTGTTCATCCTTAAACGCCCCAATGCTGAAAAGGATTATACAGATGAAGAGATAGCCAAGGCAAAAGCACGTTTTGAACAGATGAATGAAGACGATAAGAAACTTCTCGTTCGTAATATGATTGCCGGCCTTCCGGGTTCAGAAGAAAGTTTCACCGTTGAGCAGTTCCAGGAAGCTCTTGACAGATACAATGATATTGATGCCGAGAAACTTCGTTCCAACCTTATCTTCTTCCTGAAAGAGATAGCTCCGGTTGCCGATGAAGTGGGAGTGAAGCTGGTGATTCATCCCGATGATCCTCCTTATCCTATTTTAGGTTTACCCCGTATCATGAGTACGGAGGAGGATTTTGTTAAACTGATAGAAGCGGTTCCTAACGAATCAAATGGCCTTTGTCTATGTACTGGCTCTTTCGGTGTGCGTGCCGATAATGATCTTGCCGGAATAATGGAGCGTCAGGGTGATCGCGTTAACTTTGTTCATCTGCGTAGTACACAACGTGATGCTGAAGGTAATTTCTATGAAGCCAATCACCTGGAAGGAGACGTAGATATGTACAATGTGATGAAGAACCTGTTGAAGTTGCAGCAACGTCGCCGGTGCTCTATTGCCATGCGTCCTGACCATGGCCATCAGATGATTGATGATCTGAAGAAAAAGACGAATCCTGGATATTCATGCCTGGGACGTCTCCGTGGTTTAGCAGAGTTACGTGGTCTTGAATTGGGTATTGCAAAGTCTATCTTTTAGTACGGTTTGCATCGGTATATATGTCAAATGATGTATTTGAAATATATACTTTAAATAATGAATGAGATGTGTCTTCTTTAACACATCTCATTCTTTTTTTTTGTTTGCTAAAGGCTGTATTTATGCATTTATCGTCTATATTTGCTCCATCTATAGTTTTGAATTAAATAATAAGTAGCATTTCAAATTTAGTTCATACTATGACAGCGTTTTATTGAAACGCAAATGATCGCAGATTAAATGGCTGTGCTATACTTGAGCGATGATATTTTTTGCGTGAATCTGTGAGTTTCTGCGTTTCAATAATAATATCATATAATTTAGAATGATTACTTAGCCAATTGTGTATTACTATGAAACCACTTTATCAAGAACTTCCGTTTTCTGTGGAGAATTACATTAATTTCTATCGGGAGGATTTACCTTACTTTATTGTTCCGTGGCATTATCATCCCGAAATAGAGATTATGTGTATAGAGCAAGGTAGTGGAACTCGTTTTGTGGGTGATCATATTGAGAGTTATGAAGTAGGGGATGTTTGTATTATTGGTCCTCAGTTGCCTCATGAGTGGAGAAACAACAAAGAGTTTTTTGGAGAAGAAACCGGATTGCGATCTGTATGTTTGTGTGTTTACTTCCGTAAAGAGCTATTTGAAGGAGTGATGATCAACTTGCCGGAATTTATGCATATCCGGAGTTTGATAGAACGTTCCCGCCGGGGTATAAAGTTCACAGGAACGGCACGCGAGCGTATTGCTGATTTTATCCGTAATACTTTTGATTCAAATGGGGTAGTGAGGGTTACCAATCTGATCACTCTATTGGAAATGATGGCTAATACGGATGAGTATGAGTTGCTTGCCAGTGTCGGTTTTACCCAGTCAGTCAATTCTTCCGATTTTGAACGTTTTAATAAGATATACCAATATCTGGTGAAAAACTTTAATCAGCCGATAAAACTTGAAGATGTAGCCGGTTTAGTAGGACTTACCCCTACTGCCTTCTGCCGTTATTTTAAAGAACGGACAAAGAAAACTTTTGTACAATATCTGAATGATATGCGTATCGGGCATGCCAAGCGGCTCTTGATAGAAGGTAAGATGAAAATCTCTACTGTGAGTATGGAAGTGGGATTTAATAACCTGTCTAACTTTATCGAGCAATTCAAAAAGACAGTTAATATGTTGCCCACTGAGTACCAGAAACAGTATGGTGTGAAAAACAAAAAGGCTATTTAATATATACTCTGTATTCTGGAATATTATCAATTAAAATCTATATACCTATATTAATGATAAGATAACATAATTATCGGGGAAAATAGGAGACAGGACGCCTGTGTCTATCACCTACCTTTGTTCCCATCGAATTACATGTGGAATCTTAAAATATAGGTGATTATGGAAAATAAAAAAATTATCTTTCCTGAACTGTTCTTTACCGATAAGAATTTAGTTGGACGTGATGTTTGTAAAATTTCCCGGAATTTATCTGATTTAAAAGGCATCTTTGCCGATGTGGAAGCTTTTGAAAAAATGCCTCAGGACAAGCTTGCCTACGAAGTCAGTAGTTTTTTACCCGAAAAGGAAGGGACTCCGGGAGGATTGTATTTCGGTATTACTTATTTGTATCCGGGAAAAGTCGGCAATGAGTATATGATGACGAAAGGACATTATCATGCGAGTATCGACCGGGCAGAATTTTATTGGGGCTTAGAGGGAGAAGGAATGCTTATCCTCATGGACGAACAACGCAATGTATGGGCAGAGCGGGTGTTTCCCGGCAGTTTGCATTATATTCCGGGAGGAGTGGCCCACCGGATGGCAAATGTAGGAAGTTCTCTTTTTTCATTTGCAGCTTGTTGGCCTTCGGATGCAGGACACAATTATGCCGAAATTGCCGAGAAAGGATTTTCCGCAAGGTTGATTGAAGTAAATGGTATTCCTCATTTAATCTGATTTGCAATGTATTGTATAGCAATAGATTTAGGAGGAACCATCATTAAAATCGGTTTGGTAAAAGGAAATGAGATACTTGAATTCAGTTCATTTCCTGCCATAGCTGGTAGTCTGGATAGTAATCTTCCTGCTATGGGAGGGATAATAAACAGACTGTTGAGCAAATGGAAAGTGTCGAGAGAAGAGCTTGCAGGTATGGGGCTCGCATTTCCGGGTATGGTAAATCCGAAGGAAAAGAGAGTAACTTCTACCAATGATAAATACGATGATGCCTGTGACATAGATCTGCCTTCCTGGGTTGACAGGAACTGGGGAACCTCATTTATTATCGATAATGATGCTCGTCTGGCACTTGCCGGAGAATGGTATATGGGGGCCGGGAAAAATAGCCGGAATATGGTAATGATGACTATCGGGACAGGTATTGGTACCGGAGTTGTTTTAGATGGACGGATTATTAAGGGAACTCATTATCAGGCTGGTTCATTGGGAGGACACATCGTTGTGGATTATCGGGGACGACGTTGTACCTGTGGTAATATTGGTTGTGTAGAAGCAATGGCTTCTTCTTTCTTTCTGCCGGAAATAATTCGTACCCATCCCAAAATCAGCAGTGAATATAAAGCAAAAGCTTCCTCTTATGATTTTAAGACCTTGTTTGACCTGATGAGACGGGGAGAGCCGGAAGCTACTCTGTTGTGTAAAGATTGTATGGATGTATGGGCGGCAGCCATCATCAATTATATTCATGCTTATGATCCGGAAATCGTTGTGATTGGTGGTGGCATTATGCGTAGTGCGGATATCATATTACCTTATCTCAAAGAACGGATTGATCGTCTGGTGTGGGCCCCGGAAAATAAAGTGGAGATAACAACTTCTTTATTAGGAGATAATGCGGCCCTTTTGGGAATTTCATGTACGTTGTCAACAATAAAAAAAGAAAGATGCTATGAACAGATATTTTAATGATAAATCTAATTATGATAAATATCCGGTGGTAAATGTGCCGGGTATGGAAGGAGAATGCCGGGTAGGTTGGGAAGCTATTTCCGATTGTTTGAATAAAGACTTGTCGCAAATTGATAAAAAAGTAAAGATCGTAGTTCTGGAATGTTATCAGGGGGTGTTGGATGATGAAGTGGTAGAGGCTTTACAGTCTTTTTTCCCTTCTTCTCATTGGTTCTTTTCGCAGGATGCTATGTTATCATCGGAAAGGATAAATGCTCTTTTGAAACAGGATATTACAGACGATGAAATATTCGGCTATATGACTCGTCAGACAATGGATTGTTATTTTGACGAAAAGAAGTTGAAAGATGTCCGTTCGGAGATTGCTGCCGTTGCCGAAGGTATTGTTTTTGTCTATGGAGTTGGAGCTGCTTATATACAGCCGACATCCGACTTATTGGTTTATGCCGATATGGCCCGTTGGGAAATACAGATGCGTTTCCGTCGTAATGAAGTATCCAACGTTGGTGTTGAAAACAAAGAAGAACGTGCTTCTTTACAGTATAAACGTGCTTTTTTTGTTGATTGGCGTATCTGCGACCGGTTTAAGAAAAAATTGATGAAGAGATGGGATTACGTGCTCGATACGAATATAGCTGGTACTCCTAAGATGGCGACAGCAAAGGCAGTATGGAACGGATTGGAAAAAGCATCCCGTACGCCGTTTCGGGTAGTTCCTTTTTTTGATCCGGGACCTTGGGGCGGACAATGGATGAAAGAGGTGTGTGACCTGGACCGCGATGTTCCTAATTTTGCCTGGTGCTTTGATTGTGTTCCTGAAGAAAACAGCCTTTATTTCAGTTTTGGAGACGTTCGTTTTGAAATACCGTCTATTGATCTTGTTTTTGCTTATCCGGCACGTCTGCTGGGCAATCCGGTATATGGACGTTTTGGCGATGAATTCCCTATCCGTTTTGATTTTCTTGATACGATGGGAGGGGGAAATCTGAGTTTGCAGGTACATCCTCTGACGCAATATATACAAGAGAAATTTGGTATGCACTATACACAAGATGAGAGTTACTATATGCTGGATACCGCAGAAGATGCTACTGTCTATCTGGGTGTGAAAGAAGGCATTGATCCGCAAGAGATGATTAATGCTCTTAATGAGGCACAGGAGAGCGGACATTTTGATGCGGAGAAATATGTGGGCAATTACCCTGTTAAGAAGCACGATCATTTGTTGATACCGGCAGGTACGATACACTGTTCCGGAACAAACGGGATGGTACTTGAAATTAGTGCAACCCCTTATATTTTTACTTTCAAACTCTGGGATTGGGGACGTTTAGGATTGGATGGTCGTCCACGTCCTATCAATATAAAGCATGGCCAGGAAGTTATTCAGTGGAATCGTACAGAATCCTGGGTTAAAAAAGAAATATTCAATCGGATAGAGCTAATCGCTGAAGGGGAAGGCTGGAAAGAAGAGCGAACCGGTTTGCATGAGAATGAGTTTATTGAAACCCGCCGGCATTGGTTTACGGTTCCTGTTTTGCATCGGACAGATGGTAGTGTGAACGTGCTTAATCTGGTAGAAGGAAGAGAAGCTATTGTAGAAAGTCCGACAGGAAAATTTGAGCCTTTTGTGGTTCATTATGCTGAAACTTTTATAGTTCCCGAATCTGTGAAAGAGTATACGATCCGTCCTTACGGAGAATCCGAAGGAAAGCAATGTGCTACCATTAAAGCTTTTGTCAAACATAATCCTTAATCTGCTTTTTGATATGATTTTTAATCCGGGTTTTAATATAGAACCTACAACGAACCCCATGGGGTTCGTTTATGGGGCCGATGTTTTTGGTCCTCAGGTAGAGAATCGTTTGTTGAAAGACATTCGTAAGAGTTTATCCGATCCTGATTGTGAGGGGCCGGAAGTAGTGTATGCCATTGCTATGGATGTTGGTAAAAAGATCCATGCAGAGTTATTGAAAGAGAGGCATCTTCTTTATGGAGTAGTGACCTATGCAGCCGGAAAATTAGGCAAAGAACCGATACGTAGCCAGGGGCACATTCATTGGGTTTCAAAGTTCAGTCATTGGTCTACTCCGGAAGTTTATGAGATATGGTCGGGTGAAGCTATTATTTATATGCAGGAGTTTGCAGAAGACAATCCCGGACGTTGCTTTGCCGTTTATGCCCATCCCGGTGATGTTGTGATTGTACCTCCATACTGGGCACACGCCACTATTAGTGCCAATCCGGATAAACCATTGACATTCGGTGCCTGGTGTGATCGTGATTATGGTTTTGAATATGATGGAGTCCGTAAGCATAAAGGCATCGCCTGGTTTCCCGTTTTCAACGATAAAAATGAGATAGAGTGGCAGGCAAATCCATTGTATGATAAGTCGGAACTGATATGTAAATCTCCTGCCGGTTATTCAGAGCTGGGTATTGTAAAAGGCGAAGCAATCTATACAACTTTTGAAAAGAACCCGGATACATTTTTATATGTTCCCCGTCCGGAACTGAAAAAAGAAGTATGGGAGAATTATGAACCTTAATAAAGCAGAGAAACATTAATAAACAACCCAATTTAACTACCATGAAAACAGAGTATAATAGTAAGCTTATTTATGTCATAGCAGTAGTTGCTGCTACAGGTGGACTGTTGTTTGGATTTGATACCGGAGTGATATCAGGAGCCATTCCTTTTTTCCAGAAAGATTTTGGAATCGATAATAGTATGATTGAAATAATTACGGCTTCCGGATTGTGTGGTGCTATTTTAGGAGCACTCTTTTGTGGAAAGATTACAGATACGCTCGGACGTAAAAAAGTAATATTGGTATCCGCTGTCATTTTTGCCATTGGCGCTTTATGGTCCGGATTTGCTCCCGATGTTTATCATCTGATTGCTTCACGTTTATTTTTGGGTGTAGCTATCGGAGTTTCTTCTTTTGCCGTACCTCTTTATATTGCAGAAATCTCTCCTGCAAAAAAACGGGGAGCTTTGGTTTCGATGTTTCAATTGATGGTTACGATAGGAGTATTGGTTTCTTATCTTTCCGATTTATTTTTTGCCGATGAAAGTCAGATAGATTGTTGGCGGCCGATGTTTTACGTCGGGGTTATCCCGGCTATTGTTTTGTTTGTAGGTATGCTATATATGCCCGAAACTCCGCGATGGCTGATGAGTCGTGGAAGAGAATCGGAAGGATTGGCCGTTCTGTCACGTATCGAGAGTCCGGAATCGAGAGACGAGGCATTTGAAGCAATTAAGAGAGAAGTAGTCAAAAGTCGCGAGGAGAAAGCCGGGTATCGTGAATTGTTTAAACCCTGGTTACGCAACGCTGTGATCATTTGTATTGGCATTATGTTTTTTCAACAGTTTGTGGGAATTAATACAGTCATCTATTATAGCCCTAAAATATTTCTTATGGCTGGGTTTGACGGTACGGTTTCTGCTATCTGGGCTTCTGTGGGAGTGGGAGCCGTCAATCTGCTTTTTACCATCGTTTCTGTATATTTTGTAGATCGGTTGGGAAGGCGCAAACTTTTTTTCACTGGTCTGACAGGAATCACGGTTTCTCTGATTTTATTAGGTATTTGTTTCGCTTTCTCCGCTTCGTTAGGCGATGCGGGTAAATGGTTGTCCGTCACATTGGTCTTTTTCTATGTGGCTTTTTTCGCTATCAGCATTGGTCCGTTGGGGTGGCTTATCATTTCCGAAGTATTTCCTCAGAAACTCAGAGGGCTGGGTTCCTCCATCGGTTCTTTGTCCGTATGGTTTTTTAATAGTATTGTATCTTTTACTTTTTTCAAAATTGTGCATGCTTTCACTATCAGTGGCACCGAGATATATGTGGAAGGTGAGAATCTGGGAAATCCGGCCGGTGCATTCTGGTTTTATGCAGTAGTGGCTTTAGCAGCTTTGATATGGGGATACTTCTATGTTCCGGAAACCAAAGGAATCTCTTTGGAAAAGATCGAGGAGTATTGGCGCAAAGGTGGCAAACCACGCTTTCTGAAATAGAAAAACCGAACGAAATATTGGAATAATACCAATAAATAGACCTTGAAATGATTATTATGGTAAGATATCATAATTATCAGCTAAAATGGCGGAAAGAAGGTATGTTGCTTATCCGTACTTTTACATTCGTCATTCGATGCTAACCAAAACTCTTTTATTGATCGGGATATAAATAGACTATAATAAATGAAAACACAATGAATATGAAAACAGAGTATCTATGTAAGAGTCGTATGAAGCATATTTTGCTTATAGGGACTGCAATGTTTCTTATTTCTCCCATTACCCTTTATGCCGGTGTTACAGTAGACCTGAATACAAATACTGAAACCGGAATTATGAATGTGGCACAGCAACAACAGACTGTAAAAGGTATTGTAAAAGGGCCGGACGGATTGCCCGTTATTGCTGCCAATATCTCCCAGAAGGGAACTAATAATGCTACCATTACCGATTTGTATGGTAACTTTACACTGAATATTACAGGACAACACCCTGTTCTGGTTATTTCGTATATAGGATATGTCACTACGGAAGTAAATGTGTCAGGAAGGGCTTTTATTGAAGTAGTGTTACAGGAAGATGTCGAAGCATTGGATGAGGTAGTGGTAGTAGGATACGGAACCATGCGTAAGAAAGACGTTACGGGAGCCGTATCTTCAGTCCGGACAGAGGATATTACTAAGAATGCTACTTCTAATGTGATGCAAGCCATTGCAGGAAAGATGTCGGGGGTACAGGTTGTACAAAATTCCGGAACTCCGGGAGGTGATGTCTCTATTCTTATACGTGGAGTTGGTACCATAAATGATGCATCTCCTTTGTATGTTATCGATGGGGTGCCTGTCAGCGGCGGTATGTGGTATCTGAATCCTAATGATGTAGAATCTATCGATGTTTTGAAAGATGCTTCGGCTACGGCTATTTACGGTTCCCGGGGAGCCAACGGCGTAGTGATGGTTACTACTAAACAAGCACAGGAAGGGCATACGGAAATTAATTTTGATTATAGTTACGGCATACAACATACGGCAAAAACATATGACATGCTGAATGCATCACAATATGCCGCTTTACATAACGAAATGCGTACTAATGCCGGACCTGAATATTCTTTAAATCCGGCTTTCTCCGATCCGGAATCGTTAGGAACGGGTACCGACTGGATGGATGCCATTTTCCGTACTGCACCCATGCAAAAGGTGAATCTTTCCATGTTAGGTGGAAATCAGAAGATAAGCCATGCTACCTCATTGGGCTATTATACGCAGGATGGTATTATGAAGAATTCGTCTTATAATCGTTTGAGTCTGCAATCGAATATATCCTCTAAAATTGTATCAAATGTAACGGTAAGAGCAAACGTAAACCTGAGTGCGGAGAATCGTCGTACTCAACCGGTCAGCACAGTTATTCAAAATGCAATGCGTATTTTACCTTCTATTCCGATTCAGGATGAAAATGGTGAATATGCCGGTCCTACCGGTAATGCAGAATGGAATGGAAATGCACTAAATCCGGTGGCTATTATCAATGAGCAAAATTATCGGATGAAAGGATTCCGTATGTTATCCAATATTTCTCTTGAGTGGGAAATTATAAAAGGACTGAAGTTCAAAACCACAGGTGGAGCTGAGTTAGGGTATGATTATAATAATTCGTATATTCCTAAGTACAAATGGGGAATGAATGAATCGAAGAATACCATGCAAACTGTTTCTTCTGCTTATGAACAGTTGTATTTGTGGGATAATACTTTGAATTATGATAAGTCTTTCGGGAAACACCGGATAAATGCCATGGTAGGTACTTCTTATCAGGAATATAAAAAAGAGAGTGTATCTGCTTCTGGTTCCGGGCGTGCCAGCGAACTGACTACGGAACTGGATAATGCAACTAAAGCGACCGATGTAGGAGGTAATTCATTGCGCTGGGCGTTGATGTCGTACATGGCACGTTTACATTATTCGTATGATGACCGTTATTTAGTGACAGCAACTTTCCGGGCAGACGGTTCGTCGAAATTCGGTAAAGACAATCGCTTTGGTTACTTTCCCTCCTTTGCTGCCGCATGGAATATAGGCAACGAATCTTTTATGCAATCTGTGAAGCCCATCTCTCAACTGAAACTCAGAGCCGGTTACGGACAGACAGGTAATCAGAATATCGGTGCTTATGCTTTTGCCGATAAGCTGAGCGTGAACGGAGTTTACAATTTTGGTTCTCAACGTGGTTTCGAATCAAATCTGGTAAATTTGATATATCCTTATCTTTTATCCAACCCGTCAGTAAAATGGGAAGCTGTAGAACAGTATAATGTGGGTGTTGACATTGGTTTCTTAAAGAACCGTATTGTTGCAAATCTTGATTTTTACGTGAAAAACACACGTGATATGTTAACCAAAAAACCGGTTCCTCAAACAAGTGGTACTTCCTTGGAACAGGCAGATTGGCCACCGGTAAATATAGGTAAGGTACTGAATCGGGGTTTTGAATTTACCATCAATACAAAGAACTTTGTAGGAGAGTTTAAGTGGGAGACCAATCTTAATATGAGCTTCAACCATAATGAAGTTGTCTCTATTGGCGGTCCTGAAATTTTGAACGGTGTAAGCCTTATTCGGGAAGGACAACCTATAAACTCTTTCTATGGCTACAAACTGGGAGGAGTATACCAGACACTTGATGAAGTGTTCACCGGGCCTGTAATGGAAAATCGTGCAGCGGACAAAGCGTCTCACAACCCTTATAAAAACACCTCTCCCGGTGATATGTGGTTTGTTGATGTGGATGGAAACGGTGAAATTAATGATCTGGACCGTACGGTTATCGGTAATCCGTCTCCGGATTGTATTTTTGGTTTCAATAACACGTTCAGTTATAAAAACTTTGATTTGAGTATTTTCTTTCAGGGTGCTTTGGGCAATCAGGTTTGGAATGGTGTGAGAGCCAGCCATGAGAGTATGAACAGTACCTATAACCAACTGGCATCTACTTTAGAGAGATGGACGGGTGAGGGAACCAGCAGTTCTATGCCACGTGCCATATATGCCGACCCGAATAATAACTCACGAGCTTCTACCCGTTGGCTGGAAAATGGTTCTTATGCAAAGCTCAAAAATCTGACATTCGGTTATACGCTTCCGGAAAACTGGACAAACAGGGCAAAAGTAAAAGCGTTACGCCTTTATGTTAGCTTCGATAATCTCTGTACTATAACCAACTATTCAGGATTGGATCCGGAAGTCGGATTAAGTGGACTGGACTATGGAGTTTATCCTTCCGCCCGTACCTATATGTTTGGTGTATCCGTTAAATTCTAATATGATAAAGCCATGAAAAAGTATATTTATATATTCGCCTTTTTAGGACTGTCACTCTGTAGTCAGAGTTGTATGGATAAGCTGGAAATATTACCCAGTGACCAGATTATTACCGATAATTTCTTCGAGAAAGGTACGGCAGAAGAAATAGAAAGTGGAGTCAACTCCATGTACCAGCGTCTGCAAAGTTCGTATATGTACAATCTCCGTATGTGGACACTGGATATTGTGGCCGGAGAGGGTAGTGTAGGCAATGAAGCGGGAGGCAATGGGTTGGAAACTACCCAACTTGCCAATTTTATAACTACCAGTGATAACTCTGGTGCAAAAGAATTATGGCGGGGCCCTTGGGCAGGCATCAGTCGTACGAACTGGATTTTGAATAACATAGATGATGCTGTCCATGTAAGTCCGGATAAGATTACTCAATATAAGGGAGAAGCACATTTCCTTCGTGCTCTGTATTATTTCAATCTGGTACGTTTGTTTGGAGATGTTCCGCTGATTAAGACTCAGCAGACAGCAGGAGACGACTTACAGGTTCATCGTACACCCAAAGAAAAGGTTTATGAACTGATTATACAGGATTTGAAAGATGCTTCTACCATGCTGCCTGTGCAATATGAACAATCTTCCGACATTGGTCGTGCTACCAAAGGTGCTTCTTTAGGATTATTGGCAAAGGTTTATCTTACGCTGAAAAGATATGATGATACCATTCAGGCCATCGAAGAATTGAATGCTTTGAATGTGTATTCATTAAACAGAAGGTACGATTGGAACTTTGATTATTTGCGTGAGAATGGCCCCGAAAGCTTGTTTGAGGTACAGTACGAAAAAGATATAACTACCTATTCCGAATTTGACATACTTGGACAGGGAGCTTGGCACAATGACTATATGGCTCCTTTGGCTCCGGTAGCCATTGGTGGCAGATGGGGAAACTTTGGCTGGTTTGCCGTTTACCCGGAATTTGTGAATTCATATGAAGCCGGAGATTTGCGTAAGGTAGTATCTGTCTGGTGTCAGGGCGACCAGTATAAAGGATGGGCCTATAACCCTTCGGTTTCTCAAACCGGACATAATGTGAAGAAATTCTTGTGTGAAGATATTGGGCAGGACCGTGCAATGGATAGTCCTTTGAACTTTCCCGTATTGCGTTATGCCGATGTGTTGCTGATGTATGCCGAAGCTTTGAATGAAACCGGGCATACCGAAGAGGCATGTGCTCCTGCTGCTTCTTATGAAGAAGGAGGGCCGTTGAATCGTGTTCGTGTCAGGGCGGGATTACCTAATGTTACTACCGAAGACCAGGCAGAGTTGCGTGAAATCATTCGTCACGAGCGTCGTATGGAATTGGCTTTTGAAGGCGGTCACCGTTGGTTCGATTTGATTCGTTATGATGAAAACGGAGAGTATGCAAAGAATTTCTTTCATAGTATAGGCAAAACCAATTTCACTACTCCCAAACATCTGTTATTGCCTGTTCCAATGGATGATATTGATGCTAACCCCAATTTGAGACCGAATAATCCCGGATATTAATTTAAATCAGAAAAAGTATGAAAAAGAAATTTCTATTGTTAGTTGCCTTTGGGGCTCTGGCTTCCTGGATGAATGCACACGACGATTTGATTTACAGGACACAATCGGGATGGAGTTATGATATCGGCAATCAGTCTCATATTACTCAAACGGTGGATGCTGCTTTTATAGGGGGAGCTTGTGTGGGCGATTATAATGGCGATGGGTTGGTGGATATTTGTGAGGTAGAGATTAGCGGTGAAAATATAAAATGGGTATGGAAAATAAATGATGGTAAAAAAGATTGGATAACAAGCCCTTCGGTAAGTTTTGGTATCAGTGCTACCGATAAGTACGTGACTGGTGACTTTAATGGTGATGGAAAGACTGATATTGCCGTTATGCGTTCCGGAGCCGGAGGACTGGCCACCTGGTATATCGACTTTTCCCCTTGTGAGGGGAATGTCGATGCCAGAGGTCAATTCGGATTACCCGGAGATATCCCTTTATCGGGTGATTTTAACGGTGATGGGGTAGATGATCTTGCTGTTTATCGTCCTTCTACGGGAACCTGGTATGTTGCGTTCTCTTCTTTGACCGGTTATCCTGAATTCGATATGCCTTTGGCTATTAACGGAGTAGTGTTCGGTACGACAGAAGATATTCCTTTTACCGGTGATTTTAATGGCGACGGCTATACCGATATGGCTCTTTATCGTCCTTCTACCGGACAGGTTCTTATTAATTATTGGTCGGCCGACAAGCCTCGTTATGAACATTATGCCGATTCAAAAGGGTATGGTACTGTCGATGGTACTGTAATGGTACCGCTAACGGGTGTTCTTGCTGTCATGTCTGCTGATATGGATAATTCGCGTCCTGCGGCTTTGCCTTTGGCTACCTTTGAAGAAACGGGCCGGGAGGTGAATCTCCGTCACGGGTGGACCTGTATTTTTGATAATTCCTTGAATGTGGATAAATGGGCTCATAATCTGGAAGCTGTAGGAATTAATACATTGGAGTATCATCCCTGGATGAGAGCTCACGAAGAGATTGCTCCTCAAACGGAAACGTGGAACACCTATGTAGGAGACGATCGCCTTTGGACAAGCAAAGAGACAATGAAAAAGAAAATAGAGAAATTCCGCAGTATCGGAGGACGTTCTGTTTGCTATACCGGTATATATGCCGCCACTCCGGCTTTCGCTCATAATTATCCCGATTGGGCTATGCGGAATGTAGCTGACCGCAGTTTCATTACTTATGGCAACTCTTATCTTTACTTGATGTCTACCAACGAATCAGTCGATGCCTCCTATACAATAGGAGGGGAGACTTTTAAAAATTTCAATGATTATTTTGTATCTCAGGCTGTAAAGGCGCAGAAGGAGTATAACTGGGACGGATATCGTTGGGATTGGTATGGACTACCTGAGAACTATGTTTGTGACGGAACTTCTGCAGCTTGCAACTTTTCATCCGAAATGGCTCCATTGGTTAATCGTTTGGATTTGGCAGTGAAAGAGGTACGTGCAGATGTCACTACTACGGCTTTGCAACTGCCTTCTACAAGTGGAAATATTCCCCATTATACTACGGGAGCCGTAGCCAACCATCAGTTTATGGAGCTTTGGCCTTTTGGTACGGGAACCAAATATACAGACCTCTACCGTGATATTTATGAAGCAAAATCACGCTATCCGGATAAGCCTGTATTTGCCAATTTTTATCCGCCTGCTGAGATGAATTTAACGACTGGCTGGCCCAAACAGAATATCGATTATCAATTTGCTACCTGCCTTTCTGCCGGTGGTTATCCGGCTGCACAGGTCGTAGACGGAGTGGCAAGCTTTACAGATCCCGTACCTTTCCATGCTGTAAATTATCCGGTGGAAGTACTCGAACGGATAGCCAGCTGGAATAAGTTTACAGAAGCTTACGGAGCCTATCTGTATTATTCCAATCATGCCTATGTGATTGCCGATTATAATTATTCGGATTTATCATTGAGTAATGCCACCGGTATCTATGCCAAGTTAAAGAGACGCTGGGACAAACGAACTCGCCGGATGGATGCTTTGATTGTCGATTTGGTAAATTATGGTTCTACAGTAGATTTACGCTGGGATGCAGTTAATGCAGTCCCTCAGACAAAAACAGTAGAGGTATCTTTTACACTGCCGGACAATGTGACTCCGACAGACCTTTACTGCATTACTTTGGAAGAAAGCCGGAAAGTGGATTATACCCTGGAAGGTACTAAAATACGGGTGTCACTTCCTTCATTGGATACATTTGCCACCTTGGTACTGAATCTGAATAATACGGTTGGAATACCGCAGGAACCCGGAAAAGAGGCTGCTACATTTGATCTGTTTCCTTTCCAATACGATGCCAAAGGAGAAACCCTACGCTCCGGAAAAGTCAGTGCTATTACAGTTCTTGATGATCAGGAACCTCTCATCGTATCCAATGATTATAACGGTAATGTATCTCATGCCGATGGGATAACGGATGCATTTACAGGTGAGAGAGCATTGCAGGTAACTCCGGGAATGATTCGTTTCACCACCACTTCGGATGGTGCCATACGTGTACCTATTGATCAATTCAACCGCTTTAAAATAGCGATTCGTTCTCACAACACCACGGCTTGTTGGTTTGGTTTCCGTCTGATAAAACCGTCTGCCAGTTCTCCTGTATGGGAAACGAAAGACATATTCTATCGGGTAGGATATTCTCAACCGGGATTGGCTTACCTTACATTGACACCCGTAAAGCCCAAAGATGGTGAATGGGTGGAATATGAAAGGAATATCCAGCAAGACCTCATCGGATTGTGGGGAGAAGACTGGGCGGACGCTATCGTAATATCTGTTTTCATGGGACCGGTAGACAGAAATAGTGCCGACTATGATAATTTGATTTTCATGTCTGACGGGTATACAGGAATTGATTCTCTTAAAAAAAAAGAGGAAATAGAAATCTGTTTTACTGACGAAGGTTCTCTGATGATTGTATCTGGTGGAATGCAACAGGAACATCTTTACGAAATCCGGTTAATGGATATGGGAGGCCGTATCTGTTACGAAGACAGACTCCGGTTTAATAACGGAATACTCTCTTGCAGCATTCCTCCATTGCCGAAGGGTGCTTATCTGCTGACTATTAATGATACTGAAGAGAAGAGTCTTAACTCTTTATATTCTTCAGTTGTATTTCGGTAAAGTTTTAAATAAATGTCGATGAATTACTATTGTATAATTTAAATTTAATGGTTATGAAAAAGTTAATACTTGCAACTCTGGCCTGTTTGATGGCTGTTTTTATGTATGCTCAAAAATCCGATGGTATCGTGTATTGGTCTTACGGGGCAGGTTATCAGTTCGATTTCGATTTGGATGGAAAGATTGACCTTACGGTTCCTACGCAGACTAAAGATTTGCAGATATCCGAAGTCTTTGTATATGATGCCAACGGTGACGGTTATTTTGATTTATGCGAGGTAGACCGTTCCTGTTCGGTAGACCAGCTTATTCATTGGAGATTCTATTATAACGATGGAAATAATAATTTTATTGATCCGCAGGATGTTGTGTATGGAATGGCGGTAGGCGATAAAGCACTCTCGGCAGATTTCAACGGTGACGGTGTGGGTGATGTTGCTATTCGCCGTGACAATGAGTACGGACTTTGGTGGCTTATGCATTTTATAGCAATGGCTCCGGATGTAAATCTTGCTTTTGGTATTACGGAAAGCGATTATTTGTTGGCTGGAGATATGAATAATGATGGACAGGCAGATGTTGTTTTATATGATAAAGGAAATTGGCTATGCTCTTTTACTCCTTCTGCTACAGAATATAAAACTCCGGATTTTGCAAATCAGGATATTGCGAATATGCAGTTTGGAACTAAAAATGACATTCCTTTATTGTTGGATTTTAATGGTGACGGATATGATGATATGGCAATCTGTTCGGTGAACGACGAAGAAGTAAATGTTAACCTTCGTAATCCGGCTACTAAGCCTGAGAATAACGGGTATAGTAAAAGTGGTCGTGGTTCTTTTGATGAAACCTTTTTTATGCCTGCCGGGATTAAGCCGACCTGTGTACGTGGTGTAAAACTTGGTAAGGGAAGTGGGACAGGCGTAAGTACGCAAAAGCAGGAAGAAGCTGTATCTGTTTATCCTGTAATCGTTGAAAAAGATGCTTCGTTTGCCGTAAAGACGAATTCTGATAATAATCGGATCTCTGTTTATAACGTGACCGGACAACTGGTTAGAACGATTGTTGCAGGTCATACCACAGACATACAAGTGGATGGTTGGAGCAGTGGACATTATTTCGTTCGTGTAGAATGCGGAAATAATGTGGTTACTAAAAAATTGATTATAAAATAATTCCTTTAAGTACTGTATCCTCATTAAATGAACGTTTTATTAAAACGCAAATGATCGCAGATTTTCGCAAATTAGAAGGTTTGCTGTACTTGAGGGACGATATTTTTTGCGTGAATTTGCGATAATCTGCGTTTCAATGATAGGTTGTCATAGTATGAATTAAATTTGAAGTACTACTTATATGAAATTACATTTATGTTTTAGTCTGATTGTATTATTGTCTTTGGTTTCCTGTCGTACTGATAGAGTCTATTCCGAGTGGAGTTTACAGAATCGTGATACCGGAGAGTACTTAGGCGAGAAAGAGGGAACTTTTTGTTTCGCTGCCGAGCCCTCAGGAGATGATTTCCTTTGGATTATTGAAAGTACCTCCGGAGAAGAGTTTCTGATCAAGAATAAGAAAAGCGGGAAATACCTGCAGTTTGACGGAGAAGAGGTTGTGTGCGTAACTTCTGATGGTAAGGGACAAGAAAACCTGAAATGGAAATATGGTGGCTTTGATTTCTTGACTCAGAAGAACTGCGGTTGGTATACACTTGAGAACAAGGCTACTTCACGGGATTTACATCTGATGCGTCGGGGAGATGGAATCGCAATGGGAGCTTCCGATCGTGTAAAAGACTTTAAATCACATTGGAATATTGTACGTGAAAAAGGTACAGACCTTTCTTTTATGATAACTCCGGAGGAAGTGATTGATGCTTCTTTCCTTGGGACAAGAGAAGCTGTTGCTATTTCTGATACGGAAATAGAGTCGAATTATCATGGAGAAAATCGTTGGAAGTTACAAAAAGACATTTCTACATTTCCTCGGTTTACAGCTGAAAACAACCGTATGTTGGTAGCCCTTTATAATATGGCCCTGGAAGAGATGCAGCTTGATATCCGCACGGACAGTACGTTTATGGCAGGCGCTTTATGGCCCGATACATGGACACGTGATGCTGTGTACAGTATCTATTTCTCTTATGCCTGGATACTGCCGGAGGTTTCACGTAAGACATTAGAAAAACAGACTTTACAAAATCCGAAAGAAGCACTTCAGGATACAGGTAGCGGCGGATCCTGGCCTATTTCTACCGATCGTGTCGTGTGGGCAATGGCCGCCTGGGAATATTATTTGTACACAGGTGATAAGAGCTGGTTGGAATCTGTATATGACGGTCTGAAATACACGGCGTTGAAAGACATCCACGTGGCATTTGATGCCAATGTTGGCTTGTTTAAAGGTGAAACCTGTTCGATGGACTGGCGTACACATACCTATCCCAACTGGTTTATAAATTCTGTGATTGCTGATTCTTTTTCCAGTGGAACTAATGCATTACATAAATTCTTTTATCAATTTCTTGGAACTGCAGGGCGTATTATTCAGAAACCGGCAGAAGAGATTGCTATGTGGGAGAAATATTCCGGTCTTTTGAAGGAGAATATAAATAAGCACTTTTGGGATGAAAAACAAGGATGCTATACTTGCTATCTTTATCCGGAATACCTGGGTTACAGGCCGACTCAAAGAGTAGGGGTGATGTCCAATGGTCTGGCAGCTGTATTGGATATAGCGACTACCGGGCAGAGTATACAAATGGTAGAGAACTTTCCGCTTTATCCTTATGGAGCTGCCGTACTATATCCGAGCATTCCTGATGACTTTTCTTATCACAACAAGAGTGTATGGCCGGTCTGGGAAACCCCTTATATGTATGCCGCCCGTGATGTAAAAAATACGAAAGTTGTGGAACATATGATAAAATCATTGGTCCGTGCCGGTGCATTATTTTTGACTCACAAAGAGAATATGACTTATGATACGGGTTATGATTGCGGTACGGCATTGAATTCTTCCCGTCAGTTGTGGTCGGTAGCATCTTATATCAGTATGGTTTACCGTGTATTGTTTGGCATGACCATGGAAGAAGAAGGGATTACTTTTACTCCGGTAGTACCCGATCTTGTGGCCGGTAAAATTTCATTGGAGAACTTCCGTTATCGGGATGCAGTACTGAATATCAATATTACCGGAAAAGGGAATACAGTCAAAAAAATTACAGTGAACGGACAAGACCAAAAATTACCTTATGTGTTGCCTGCTACGGCACAAGGAGACTATACAATTGATATTGTGATGACAGCAACACACGCAAGTGATAAAATGAATCTGGTTCAGCCGGGACCTCGTGAGGATTGGTCACCGATAGAACCTGTACTGGAACAAAAAGGACAGATTATTAACTGTCCGGTAGAATCCGGCTTGCGTTATTTCTTGTGTGGCACAAAGATAGAAGATAAAGAAATAACGTTCCCATATGATCTTAGCCGGGAACCTGCTGGTTTTTATTCTGTGTATTCGGTGGACAAACGGGGTTTTAAGTCCGACTGTTCCAATCCGGTGATTAAAACTGACTGGCGGGAAATTTTTGAAGCGGAAGATGCTGTATCGAAGGGAACGTTCAGTAATGTTCATCCCGGCTATTCCGGGAAGGGATTTGTAGTGGACTTATATACTAAACCGGCAGATGTGGCCTTTACAATTGATGTTCCTGCTGATGGTGATTATGCTCTTGTCCTTTCCGGCGCTAACGGGCACGGTCCGGATGGAACCTACTGCACCATCCGTTCTGTCTTTGTCGATAATGTTGATTCCGGGACATTTATTCTGGAAGCTACAGGTGATTGGAACAAATGGACGAGGTCAAATTATATATTGAAAAATTTGAAAGCCGGACGTCATGTGGTCAGTTTGCGACTCAATCCGGAAGGAAAAGGATTTGATTCTAATATGTCTCATGGCAGGGAAGATGCCAATGATTGCAATCTGGATTATCTGGAGATAAGTCGGATACAGTGATATTGTAATCTATAAAGAGGAATATTTGAACAAGAACTAAACAAAAATGAAGGCTGTACAGTATCTTCTACTGTCCAGCCTTCAATTTAAAACGATCTGCGAACCTGTCGCATTTTCATGCCTTCCGAACTTATACGTTCATCGCATTTGCCCCTAACGCCCCTAACACAGCCGAAGCTACTGCTATCACAATTTTTAGGATTTTATCCCAGATTGATTTCTTCATACTTATTTAATTGAAAATTGAAAGTTGAAAATTGAAAATGAGAAGAACTTAATTAATTGAAAATTGAAAGTTGAAAGTTGAAAATTGGCTGCGCAGTGTAGTTGCATTATACCTGCTTTCTTAATTTTCTAAGCACTCTTTTCTTAATTGATCATTGCTTTTACACTGCATAGCCATTTTCAATTTTCAACTTTCAATTTTCCATTAAACTGAAGGGTCTTCTCCCTCTCCTTCGCCCCCTTCTTCCTCTTTCTTCTTCAGCAAGGCTTCCAGGTCATAGAAGTCTATTTTTTCTCCGGCGCGTGTGGTTGTAATATCCGGTCGGATGCTGGTTGAAGGTCGGAAATTTATTTTCACCGCTTTGATGTTCTTGGCGGTGCACTCTTTTACATCTTCCGTCCCTAAGGTCCGTGCTGAGAGGCTGAACACGCCGAAGTTCTTGATATTGACTGACTGTCCGCTGTACAACACTTCCCTCATCGCCTCTACGAAGTTGGTCAACACACTCTGTATGTCTCCTAATGTAAGCGAACTCTTCTCTTTCATTTTGAACGCTACTGCGTCCAGATCCGCATTGGGCCCCGTGGTCACCAATTGCGGGTAGAACTTCTCCACCGCATCCGCTTTTCTCGGGTCTTTTCTTGCAATCTTTTTAAAAGGTACTCCCATGATTTTTTAGTTTTAAAATTTGATTTACCGGTTAGGAAACAGCGCTTCTTTTCCTTTCCGATGTGACAAAGATAACCTCTTCCATAAGAGTGGGTGAACGTACTTTTTTGTAGATTATTCTGTATTGTAAACACTTTGATTCATAGTCGTTTATATTGTTTTATAGCTTGCTGATGTCCGTAATATTTGTTATATTTGAAGAACAAAAAAAAAACCATAAAAACATACTGTAATGAATGAAAATGAAGAAGAAACGAAGTTTATCGTCAAGTCCTACCTCAAAGCCGACCTTGCCCATCTGTATCACCCCAACCTGCCCATTCCCTATGCCATGTGCAAACTCCGGGGTTGGATCCGTAAGAACAAAGAACTCCATAGCCTCCTTTATCAGGGTGGGGAAGGGAAGAACGACCACTCCTATACCCGCCGTCAGGTCAGCCTGATCGTCCGCTACCTCGATGCCCCCTGATAAAATATTTGTAAATAAAACGCCCTAATATGTCATGCCCCGTGACAATATATTCCATGCTACATTAGAATATACGTTACGGGGCATGATATGTATACTTATCTAATTGAAACGCAGATTAACACAGATTTTCGCAAAGAAAAACAGGTATAAGATAAAGAATAACAGGATTTTAATCTGCGATCATTCGCGTTAATCTGCGTTTTATCCGGATAATAAAAACTCAGTGAAACTCCGTGTTACTCTGTGGTGAATCCCCTTCCTCAAAACGGCAGCTCCTCCTGTCTCTCCCCCTTTCCTTCTCCCTTCTCCATTCTCCCTTTTCCCTTCTCTTCAACTCTCCTGCTGTTTGCACTCACCTGATCAGGTGTGAACTCTATCACCGCGTATTCCGTTATTCCGCTTTCGTTCATCCTTTTAGGGAATCCGTCCCTCTCCAACACCTGTACCAGTACCTGCTGTGTCTGCCTGTTCGCCTGTATGCGTCCGTACAAACTGATAGTTCCCATCAGTGCTGCCGCCGGCCTCCATTTCACCTCAATGTCCGTGGGGGTAGCCGCCCGGTAATAGACGTACAGATTCTCCTCCACCGGCTCCTTCATGCGGTGCTGTTCGTTCCGTTTGTTCAGTCCTGTAATTTCATCTCCCTCGTACCAGTACCGGTATCCGTTCTGTAAGAGATATATTGCCTGTGCATATACCCCTTCATAGTCTACCGGTGTGTGGAAATCAATCTCCGTGAGTACGGATAGCAGAAACCTGCGGTTTCCTCCCATGTCCTGCATGCACTGTCGGTTGTTGGTGCTGGCAATGAACGATGCCCTGCGGGTGTACCGTTCCGCCTGTACGTCGTACACCTTCCGCTCCGTCACGCTCTCCTGTGTGATGATCCGTTTCAATGCCGCTATGTCTCCCTGTTTCGCCCCTTCAAACTCCTCCATGTTGATGAGCAGCCGGTTGGACAGCAGTAACAGGTCATCCTTATTTCCCGGGTCTATCATTCCGTTGCGGTAATATTCTGCGAGTTCGGGTGGCAGCAGCTTCCTGATCCAGGTGCTCTTTCCTTTTCCCTGTTCGCTGTATAGAATGAGCACATACTGGTTCACCGCCTCCTCCTTCAGTGCGCACGCCACCATACCCACGATCCATCTTCTCAGGCTCTCCTTCCAGAAGTCCGTGTCCTTTGTTTTCACCGTATCCGCTAACTGTCCGATGTAGTCCGTAGTCCTGTCCCAGGGTTTCAGCCCGTAGAAATAACTCTCGAACGGGTTGAAGTTCTTCGCGTAATTCGAGTCTATTACCGCTTTGAGATAGTTCTGGAAACAGGATATGCCCGCCATTTGGAGGTTTACGAATATCGAGTTGTAGTCCTTGTTTCTCAGTGGTCGGTATTTTCCTTTCATCCCGGACGCATGCTCCTCAAAGTCGATGAACTCCAACCGTTCCAATATCGTATTTCTGCGTATGTCATAATGTGCCTCCAGATATTCCAGTACCTGGGTGATGACCGGTTTCTTATCCTCCTTTTTCTTTTCCGCCTCTTCGGTCTTGTTCGTATAGAGGTATGCGTTGTGTATGGGGGTGGCTATATCTATCTCTGCCTCTGCGAAATCCTGCCGTACCAGCTGCTGTACGCTTTTCTCGCTCAATCCCTTCTTGTAGCATCGGTTGCCTAAGGTGTAGAGGAAGGTGTTTCTGTTTCCCGGTTCGAACTTCTCCGAGCGACGGGTGGTTTGTAATGCCTTTCTGTACTCTAACTTCTCCCAGGGTTCTACCGTGCCCGTTTCTCCCTCTTCAGAAGCCTGCCCTTTACTCTTTTCCTTTTTCCTTCCGGGCTTTTTCTCCTTCTTTTCCGGAGGAATAATGCTCGTTTCTACCATCTCTATCTTTTCCATCAGCTCTGTGTTCAGATAAGCCTGCGTATCGAACGATGTGAAGAATCCCCGTCCGATGTCCTTTCCGCTTTTGTCCACAGGTATTCCCAACCACATTTCAATGTGCTCCTGACATGCCTTGTACATCTGTGCGTGGTAATATTCCAACTGCTCGTATGTGATCTCCCGGGTTGAGAATGTTGCCTTTCTCATTTTGCAGGCCCATGCCGATTGCAGGTATACAAATACCTTGAATCCATGTCGTTTGGGAGTGAGAAAATCCGCCAGTACGTCCGGATCGCTTTCAATACGTTCGCGTAGGGGGCCTATCTGCTCGTCTTTCAGTTTGTCTATATCGATGGTGATCACCGGATTGTAGTTTTTGATGCTGTACGCTAACCTCTCCTGATGGTAATTGGCCGTCAGTGTGAGGTAGGGTAGCTGCTTCTTTGTCCGGTCTGCTTTCTCTGTCTCACCTTGCTGCACAAGCTTTTCTATCCGTTGTACGATTGCCAGGTTTTTCCCTTCCCGTATCTCTTTTATCACTTGCGTGAGGGTGGTTTCTCCCGTCACGGTGCTGTAACCGTTGTAGGTGGTGATTGTGATGTCTTTCATGGTATTCGTTTTTTTAAGCTGTTTGTTTGTGCCCAATGTTTGTTTGTCTTGAGCGGTACAAAGGTAAACAGTAGATTTCAAAAAAAAGATTAGACTTTTCCGGTGAAAAAGCCTAATCTTCCAAGGTTGTTTTTAACTTTTTATTTTTTCGGATCGTTGAGTGCCTCTTCCTCCGCTTCGGCTATGTCCCGGATGGATTTATAGATTTCCGCCTCGGCACTTTCTTCTCTCAGATTGCCTTTCCCTTTTGTTTTCGGGAACTTGAAAAACAACGATAATATCCTTGCTATTTTTCTTACATTCTGATTCTTATCCTTTTTTTTCTGTTCATGCGCTTGCCTGGCAAATGCCTCTAAGATGTTCTCTTTCTGATCTTCTATCGGTATCTTTTCCGATAATGCCAGTTTCACGCTTGCAACTAACCGTTCCGTATCTATCTCCGTTCCTTCTGTGATAATAATGAACACTTTGCCCTCTATTACCGTCACTTTTTAAAATTTGTAGTTTTAATCATAAATGTCTAATAATGGTTTTAAAATAAAACATAAATTAATATTTACGATGCGAAATTAATGGTTATTAGCATGGAATACAAGTTTTATGAGAAAAACTTCAATATTTATAAAATATATCCCCGTGTATTAAATAGAGGGTAGGGTACCCTACCCTCTATTTAATACACGGGGATTTTTCTTTTAAAAAAAGAAGAAAATACGCGTCTGTGCGCGTGTAGCACGTGCGTACATTATTATAGAGAAAAGAGTATAAAGAGGGGATAAATCTGGTAAATGCTAATGTGGTGTCGATGAAATTATAAAAGTGTTTCAATAGACGTTCGTTTAATGGCACAAAGTTAAAACGTATATCTGAAATGACAAAATATTCTTATAAATATTTTTTTGTTTTTGAAAGTTAAAGATTCAGATCCTTTATATTCAGCGGTTTATGTAATTGATAAAATTAGTTATTTGATGCATTATTCCGTAAGAATGCTCAGCCGTAAATCTCCCCAAATAGGTGTTTCATTAAACGAACGTCTATTGAAACACTTTTTGCTTTCAACTGACTCGTTTATAGCATTTTATCTGTCAGTTAATGAACAACTACAGAAAACGATCAGGAAAGAGAGATGCAAATATTGCTGTATATTACATGGATGCATCGCAAATGATTGAATATCAATAATATATCAGATATTCAAAGCCCCGAAAGAACACCCTTTTTTGAACTAATCATAGAAAAATGGAAGCGGATAAAGAGACCGAAGTCTGGTATGCCATGCGTGCCACCTACCGTAGAGAGCCTGATGCCATGCGACTGTTTGCGAAGGAACATATCGACTGTTTCGTTCCCATGCAATATAAAATAAGCATCAAAAACGGGAAAAAAGTCCGTGTCCTGGTTCCCGTCATCTACAATCTGATTTTTGTTCATGCCTGTCCTTCCGAAGTGAAACGTGTCAAGTCCATGGTCTCTTATTTGCAGTATATCACCGATACCCGAAGCGGTCAGAAGATCATCATCCCCGACAATGAGATGCAACGTTTCATTGCCGTGGCCGGTACTTATCATGAGCAGCTCCTTTACTTCCGTCCTGATGAATTGAATTTGTCCAAAGGCACTAAAGTCCGTGTCACGGGTGGTGACTTCGAGGGTCAGGAAGGCATTTTTCTGAAAGTGAAGGGTGCCCGTGATCGTCGTCTGGTCATAAAAATCCAGGGTGTCATCGCCGTTGCCATGGCGTCCATCCATCCGGATCTGATAGAAGTAATTAAATAATTCAAATTCCTAAAATAGTATGACTCTTTCCGAAGAAGCCGCCTCTCTTCAGCGCGCTGCGCATGAACTGATGTATTTGGGTATGGACGATAGTCCCATCTATAGTGATGATTTGTCCCGTCGTAACAGTGAGGTTTACCGTTTGACTACCGCTTTGTATGATTCCGGTGCCAAAGGTTCCACCCTTGAAGAACAGGCCAATGTCTGCTTAGCTCTCCTGATGGGTTACAATGCCTCTTTCATCGATTACGGTGAAAAGCAGCAACACATTCAGGAAGTTCTGGACCGTTGTTGGGATCTTCTTGATGCCCTTCCCGCTTCCTTATTGAAGCTCCGTCTGCTAACCGTCTGCTATGGTGAAGTATTCGATGAGCCTTTGGCGGATGAAGCCCGTGCTATTATCGCTTCCTGGGATTCCGCGTCGCTTACTACTGAGCAGCAGGAAGCCATTGCAGAATTTCAGAATGTGGTGGACAATCCTTATCCGTGGGAATATATTGAGGAGTGAGATAGAGGAGTGGTAGAGTAAGCGGGATGATTTTCATTCGGTTATACTTTTGTTGAACTACAGGATTATTTTGAATTCTGAACAATAAAAGGCTAAAGATGTGCTTCTGAATGAATCCGGAACTTATAGGGTGGTAAAAATATTATACTTAATTGTTAATCAGCATTAATTTGTCAACTCAATCTTTAAAGAACAAGGCAGTCAAAGGTGTAGGCTGGAGTTTCATTGATAATATAGCAAATTCCGGTATCACTTTTTTGATAGGACTGGTTCTGGCCCGGTTACTCACTCCAAAAGAGTATGGCATAATGGCAATGATCACAATTTTCATTGCTATATCCAATTCGATTATTGATAGT
Organism: Bacteroides mucinivorans; assembly: GCF_034654355.2. Lineage (NCBI taxonomy): Bacteria > Pseudomonadati > Bacteroidota > Bacteroidia > Bacteroidales > Bacteroidaceae > Bacteroides > Bacteroides mucinivorans. Next base: position 2,082,359 of record NZ_CP178179.1, read on the forward strand.
GGTTTTTCCAGTGCATTAATTCGTAAAACAGATATAAAACGGGTAGACTATAATACTGTATTTTTTTTTAATTTGATAATTGGTGTCATCTTATATATTCTTCTTTTTCTGTGTGCTCCAATCATTAGTTCTTTTTTTAAGGAACCTATATTGATTCCTGTAACAAGAATCATAGGAATTGTTTTAATAATCAACTCTTTAGGAATTATTCAACGTACTATAATGGTGAAAGAGATTGACTTTAGAACACAAACAAAAATCTCTTTAATAGCCTCCTTATCCAGTGGTGGCATTGGTGTGGGAATGGCTTTTTACGGTTGTAGCATCTGGAGTCTGGTCGGACAGCAACTTTCCAGGCAATTCCTGAATACCCTGTTTCTCTGGATATATAATAGTTGGCGTCCGGTCTTAGAATTTTCTATAGATAGTTTTAAGAATTTATTTGGTTTTGGTTCAAAACTTCTCTTTGTGAGTTTGATAGACACTATTTATAAAAACATTTATTATATCGTGATCGGTCGTTTCTATACTCCTGTTCAATTGGGGCAGTATACTCGTGCCGAACAGTTCAATACTATATTTTCGAGTAATCTGACAGCTATTGTTCAAAGAGTCAGTTATCCTGTTTTGAGTAGTATCCAGGAAGAAAATGTACGCTTGCGGAATGCTTATCAACGGATTATAAAAACAACCATGTTAGTTACCTTTATTTGTATGCTTGGTTTGGCAGCCATAGCTAAACCCTTAATAATATTGTTAATAGGTGAGAAGTGGCTTCCGGCAGTTCAGTTTCTTCAGATTATTTGTTTTTCCGGTATGCTATATCCTCTTCATGCTCTAAACCTGAATATCCTGCAAGTGAAAGGGCGTTCTGATTTGTGCCTGAAATTGGAAATTATAAAGAAACTAATTCTGATACTTCCTATTATTGCCGGTATCTGTTGGGACATTGAGTATATGTTGTGGAGTAGTGTTTTTATTTCTTTTGTTGCTTATCTTTTGAATAGCTACTACTCTTCGGGGCTAATCAGTTATTCAACATTATCTCAAATAAAAGACATACTTCCTTCCTTTTTGATTGCTTTCTGTGTCTCCGGCTGTATTTGGAGTGTTACCTTATTAGATTTATCCAATTGGCTTTTATTACTCACTCAATTGCTTGTGGCTACAGTCTTATACTTTGTTATTCTGGAAAAATTATGTCTGGAAGAGTATATGGAATTGCGTCAACTTACATTATCCTTTCTTAGAAGGAAAAAATAGAATTATGGTTATAAAATCTTTATTAACAACGCAAAATACGTTACATTCTTTAGCGGATATCCGCGAATGGATTGCTGACCGCAACCGTACCATTCAGGTATGTGTGGAACCCATTCCTTTCTCTTTGTTAGAGAACTGGTATCAGGATCGTGATGGCTCTCTTCGCCATACTTCCGGTCGTTTCTTCTCTATAGAAGGCATTCGTGTTGAAACTGATTACGGTTCTGTTCACAGTTGGACACAGCCCATTATCAACCAGCCTGAAGTAGGCTATTTAGGCATCCTTACCAAAGAGTTTGATGGAATCCTTTATTTCCTGATGCAGGCTAAGATAGAACCCGGTAATGTGAATTGTGTTCAGTTATCCCCCACTTTGCAAGCAACAAAAAGCAATTACCGCCAAATTCATAAAGGTAAAAAACCTCTTTATCTGGATTATTTTGTGAATGCTACTCCGGAACAGATCATTCTTGATCAGTTGCAATCTGAGCAAGGAGCTCGTTTTTTGAGGAAAAGAAACCGCAATATTATCATCAAAGTAGAGGAGGAGGTAGAAGAACATCCTGATTTCCGATGGATGACCCTTGGTCAGATAAAAGAACTGATGCGGGATGATAACAAGGTCAATATGGATACCCGTACGGTACTTTCCGGACTAAAGGTTAGTGATTATTTATCACTTGCCGATGATATCAGCCATTTATCATCCTTTGGAAAAGATCTGTTTCTTTCTTCTACCACAAACCATAGTTACTATTCTATGGCTGATCATTTATCCTGGTTATCGGCTTTAAAATCCAGATATGATTTATGGGTACATCCTTATCCGTTGAATAAGATGACTGATTGGAAGGTTGGGGAGAATGAAATTTCGCGTAAGGACTCTAAATATTTTAAAGTAATAGGTGTACGGGTTACTATTTCCAACCGGGAGGTATCTTCCTGGTGCCAACCTCTGATTCAACCTATGCAACAAGGTATTTGTGCTTTTATAGTGAAAAGAATTAATGGGGTATACCATTTTCTTATGCAAGCAAAACTTGAATGTGGAAATTTTGATGTGTTAGAACTGGCTCCTACGGTCCAATGCCTTACAGGCAATATTCCTGTTGTTGGGCAAGGACGTCCGGCTTTTCTGGATACTGTATTGGGAGCATCAGCTTCTCACGTGCTCTATGATACTTTACAATCAGAAGAAGGCGGACGTTTTTATAAAGAACAAAACCGAAACATGCTGGTAGAGGTAGACGATTCTTTTCCGTTGTCAGTCCCTAAGCAATATACCTGGATGACTTTAGGGCAGATTTACCAGTTCCTCCGTTTTAATAATTACTTGAATATTCAATCGCGGAGTCTGATTGCCGCCTTAAATTATTTACGTTGATCAGATGAGTCGAGTTTATAGGGTAGGGGTATTAGGATGTGCTCATATCGCGATACGTTCTTTATTGCCTGCTTTCGCAAAGTCTTCCCGTTTTGAACTCTCAGGTCTCGCCAGTCGTGATAATCACAAAGCTGAGTCAGTTGCTTCTGTCTATCATTGTACGGCATATGACAGTTATGAGGCATTGTTAGATAACAGGGATATTGATCTTGTTTATATTCCGCTTCCTACGGGGCTTCATTACGAATGGATTCTAAGAGCTTTGAATAAGGGCAAACATGTCATGAGTGAGAAATCTTTAGCTTGTTCTTATAAAGAGGTTTGTGAGCTTACAGAATTGGCTCGTGAGAAACATCTGCTTCTGATTGAGAATTTCCAATTTCGTTTCCACTCCCAACATCAGTGGGTAAAAGAGCTACTATCGGGGAAAGAACTTGGCGAGCTTCGCTGCTTCCGTAGTTCATTTGGTTTTCCTCCCTTTCCTGATGTCGGAAATATCCGTTATTCCCAATCTTTAGGCGGTGGCTCCTTGCTCGATGCCGGAGCTTATACATTGAAAGCGATGCAATTCATCCTTCCCACTTATTCATTCACCTTGCGTTCCGCTTCATTGTATCAACCTGCAGAAATGGAAGTTGATCTCTATGGCGGTGCTTATCTGGATAGCGAGGAAGGTGTCATAGCTGAACTCTCTTTCGGGTTTGATAATTATTACCAATGTAACTACGAGCTTTGGGGAAGTCTGGGCAAACTAACCGTTACCCGTGCTTTTACGGCTCCTTCAGATCTTCGTCCGGTAGTGATACTGGAGAAACAGGGTTTCCGGGAAGAAATATCCTTAGATTCAGATGATCCTTTCTATAATATGCTGACACATATTGCTTCTTGTCTGGATTCAGGTGACTTCTCAGAAGAGTATGTGCAAAATTTGAATCAGTCCCGGTATCTCGGGCAAGTTAAACAATATTGTTATGGTAGATAAAAATATTTATGTAACGATGCCTACGTTGGCACCGTTGGATGATGTAACCGAATTATTAAAAGGTGTCTGGGAGCGTGGAATAATGACTCATAATGGCCCTTTGGTTCAGTGTTTTGAAAAAGAAACTGCAAAGTTTCTTGGTTTAAGAAATATTGTATCCGTAACAAACGGTACAATAGCTATCCAAATGGCTATTCGTGCTTTAAAGTTGAAAGGTGAGATCATTACCACTCCTTTTACTTTTATAGCTACTGTGAGTTCTATTATTTGGGAAGGCTGTACACCCGTTTTTGTGGATATAGATCCTGAAACTTTAAATATAGATCCTTCAAAAATTGAAGAAAAGATAACGGAACATACCAGTGCAATTCTTCCAGTTCATGTTTTTGGTAATCCTTGTGATATAGAGTCTATACAATCTATCGCAAAACGTCATAACCTAAAAGTAATTTATGATGCTGCCCATGCAGTAGGAGTCACTTACAAAGGAAAGTCCATTTTTGAATATGGTGATATTTCTACTACCAGCTTCCACGCAACTAAGATGTTGAATACTGCAGAGGGAGGTGCCTGTTTTGCTACTGATGATGATTTGCATGAGAAGCTGAAACGTTTGCGCTTTTTCGGTTTTGATGACCATAAAGATGTGGTGGATGATGGGACAAATGGTAAAATGACAGAAGTACATGCTGCTATAGGTCTTGCTAACTTAAAGTATTTACAATTGGCATTAGATGATCGTAAAGAGAAATACATGCTTTATAAAGAACTTCTTTCTCAGTGTCTGAGTTTGAAATTCCAGCGTATTAATGGAGATTGTAATTATAGCTATTTTCCGGTAATCTTTCCTACGGAGGAGATTCTGCTTGAAGTAGAGCGTAAACTAAATGAGGAAGGTATTTATCCCAGGAGGTATTTTTATCCCTCGGTGAATACATTTACTCAGATTCTTCCTTATGTTGAAATGCCTGTTTCCGAAGATATAGCGAAAAGAATACTTTGCTTGCCGTTATACTATAATTTGGATTTATGTGATTTGAATAGAATCTGTAGTATGATATTTGATATGAAAATATGATTGGTATTTAAAATAAACAAAATTATGAATAGAGAAATCTATGTATTGGGGGTTGGCCATAATACTTCTGTGTATTTGGATTTGGTAGAAGCTTGTGGATATACTATTAAAGGGTTGTATCATTATAATGACGAAAGGGTGGGAGAATTAGATCATGGTTATCCTATATTAGGCTCTTTTGATGATTTGTTTTCATTAAACTCATTGGAAGGAATGAATTTTGCATTGAGTCAAGGTGATAATAAAATCCGAGCAAATATTTTTGAGAAAATTATAGAGAAGAAAGGGAATGTACCTACTTTGATTCATCCTTCTGCAATTGTATCCAAATATGCGCAAGTAGGTAACGGGGTGATTATTCATGCAAATAGTGTAATATCGCCTGATGTAGTTATTGGAGATGATAGCGTTATTTCTTCAAATGATCTGATTACCCATGGTAGTAAGATAAGAACACATTGTTTTGTCGCGAGTAACGTAGTATTGGGAGCTAATGTTGATATGCATGATTTTGCTTTTATAGGTTCTGGAGCAGTTGTTATTTCAGGGAAAGTATCGAGTATTGGTAGGAGGGCTCTTATTGGTGCAGGAGCCGTAGTGACAAAAAATGTAGGAGCTAATGAATGTGTCGCTGGAAATCCTGCAAAATTTATAAAGACACTCAAATGAAAGAACCTTTAGTCCTTTTTGATTTTTCTTGGCATTTACGTCGATCAAGGCATTTTATTGTTAAATTTGATAGATAGCCATATTGTTTGATCCGTCTGTTCGGTTATGACAAGTGTTTTTATAGTTTGTATGCAAGAATAATAATGGAATAAAATTACTCGAAGTAAGCCACAAGGCTTTAAAAAGTGGAGTAATCTGGCAATGAGCGCTTACAATAGAATGGTTTTGTATTATGAAAAAATATGTTTTCTTTACGTTTTCAATATACAATGTTGGTGGTTCTCAGATTTATATTAGAAATAAAACAAACTATTTAATCCAAAATGGATGGCAAGTTTTTGTTTTTAGTTTTCAAACAGGAGAATCTGTTATTCAAGAACTCATGAAATATAGTGATTTCTGTTTTAAAGAATTAAGTTATCCACCGTACTTACAATCAGAAAAGAAAGTAGAAAAAATATGTAATAAAATTGCGGATATTGTTTCTTGCAATGAAGCTGATGAGGTAATTGTAGAGTCTAATGATCTTTATTTAGGTGTTTGGGGAGAAAAGGTAGCATCTATTTTGCATGCAAGGCATTTGTTGTACTCTTTACAAGAAAAAAATATTATATTGTTCGACTCTTTCTATCATTTTTTGAAATTTAAGTTAGATAGAAAAGAATTGGTTGGGATTGATGATAAATCTTTGCGATTTTTATTTTCTTCTTATTTACCTTTGAATAATATTCCTATTTATACATTACCAGCTTTAAGCACAAATGTTATAGAGAATGTTTCCTGTAATTTTCCTATTGGCAATGTAGAGGCTGATCATACGATTTTGGTCATGTCAAGAATAGATAAAACATTTATTTATCCATTGATGATAGAACTTTTTAAGTATGTAAATGAACATTTGGATTTTGTTTATAATATTTGGCTATTAGGAGGTGGAAGTCAGAATCAATTAGCGAAGATTGATGAAATTTTTCGAACATGTAAAAATGTGAATTTTTATTGTTCTGGTTTTATTTATCCAATACCTTTTAGTTTGTTACAAAAGGCTGATGTTGCTATTGCTTCATCGGGTTGTGTGAAAATTATATCAAGGGCAGGGATACCTACTATTTCAATAGATGCGAATGACCTTATGCCAATAGGTGTATTTGGTCATACGACTATAAATTCATTGTATCGCAACGGTGAAGAAATAGTTCCATTACAGGTTTTGCTTGACGATATTGTAATAAAGAAAAAGTATAAAAAGAAAGAAGTTGAATGTGAAAATCCGATTGTAGACTATTCTTCTCATTTAGCTTTTGTATCTTCTATTGATAAACCTTTTGCTTATTATGACTTTTCGAAATTAAAACTGCCACTTATTGAAAAAATGAAATCTTTGATAATAAGATTTTTGGGGGTTAAAGTTTACGAATTTGTTAAATCTTTTTTTTATTTTCTATTGAGGATGATTCAAAATGATGATATTCTAATCTAACAATTAACGTTATATTATATTTATGAAAATTATAATATTGTCTTATGGGCCTTCAGGCATGTTGCATTATGCTTTGGATTTAGTAAATGAATTGTCTCATGGAAACGATATATATTTGTTTACTACAGAGAAATATGTTGAGGAGCAATTCCTTTTTTCAAAGTGTAATGTTATCTTTATTTCTCCCAATAAGATTCAAGATATAAAAATGAAGATTGACATAATTAATCCTGATATAATCCATATTACAGCTTTTCATTATTCTTTGTTTGCATTACTGTTTTTTTTGAAAAAAAGAAAGACTGTTTACACGGTTCATGATGCAAAATCTCATCCGTATTCTTCAATTTGGAAAAATATAAAATTGAAGATATTAATAAATCAATACACACAAAGATTTCTTTATTCTCATGTTTCGAAAGTTATATGTCTTAGTGCTTATGTTGCAGGACAAGTGAATATGAAATATGGAATTACTGCTCCTGTTATTTATTTGAAAAATGAGAAGGAAAAATTCAAGCAGGATATGAATATGAATATAGATAAAAAGATAAATGTTTTATGTTTTGGTACTTTGGCTGCATATAAGGGACAACTTTTTATTGAGGAATTTATTTCCTATTTGGAAACGCAGCAAGCGAGTGATATAAAACTTGTCATAGCAGGGAAACAAAATTCTGAATTTGTACAAAAATACTCAACGTTAAGTTTTGTTCATTTAATAAATAAATATGTTGATGATCGTGAAATTTTTTCCCTGTTTTCTACAGTGAATATCGTTCTACTTCCCTATACAGAAGTTAGTCAATCTGGTATTTTAGCTTTAGCTTTATCTTTTCGGAAAATGTGTATCACTCCTAATTTGGGGTCTTTTAATGAATATGCGTTAGCTTATCCTAAATTGGTAAGGGTTCTTGAAGAATTTACTCCTGAAATAGTATATCATCAATGTATGGTTTATAATCATAATGACTTTTACCTTCCAAAGAGGTATGAGACATTTTATTCAATGTTGTTGAACGATAAATGAGCAATATTACATATGCAGGCTATATTGCCATTTTTATCATGTTTTTGCAGTTAATAAAATTGCGTGGAAAATTTTATCTATTACCAACTTTTCCATTAGCTGTTATTTGTTTCTCATTTTATAATTTTTTTGGACATTTTTCTACAATACAAATTACATTAAAAACAGAGTTACTATTACTTACCTCTTTTGTTGTATTTCTATGCGCGTATTCTGTCTCTCGTAAGTGGAAATATCGTAAAGTAGTTACTTTCATAAACTGTTTTATTAATCGAAAAAATACTTCCTCTGAGTTATTGACTACTTCCAAGGCCATATATATATATATAATTATAGTTATATTCTACTGTTGCTTTGATTTATGGTTAAATACATACATCTATGGCTCTTTAGAATCTGCTTTAACACGGTTTTACGTAAAGCGGCCTGTTGCTGAAGTACCTAATATTTTGATTACTTTTCAACTTTTCTTTTATAAAGCAATTGTCGCATTTGTTTTTATATTTAGGTATTATTATAATTGCAATGGAAAAAAGTCAAATTTATTGTATGTCGTTGTATTATTATTAGTGCTAATTGCTTTTCCGAAAGGTTCTCGTGGCGCAGTAATTTCTCCTATAATGATTCTTCTTACTGCTGATTTGTTCGCCAAAAGGTTTCTCTTAAACTTTATACTAACAAAAAGAATTCGAGAATATATAATTCTAGGTAGCTTTGTTTTTGCTCTTTTTTTTACATTGACATTTATTCGGGGAATTGATTTAGAAGATTTATCATCTGCAATAGAGGTTTTAGAAGATTTTAAATTGGATCAAGGCACAGAAGAATTTAGTGAGCATGAGAAGGATTTAATGATAAGAGATTTACAATTTACATTTGATTCTTTTGGAGAAAAATACTCATTTATTGGACCTTTTTATACATTATATGCTATAGCAGTTAATCCTATTCCACGTTTTTTGTATGTGGGGAAACCAGTCGGTTTTGGCATTTTCCTTACGGAAGCAAAATTTGGAACAGGAGACTTTAGTATAAAACATCTGGAAGCATTGAATACTGGATTTGCAGTAGGAGTTGCTGGGGAGGGATGGGCTAATGGAGGCCTGATAGGTTTACTTTTTTATTCTGTAATATTTGGATTTTATAGTGGTTTCTTTTCTAGACTATTTTCCGTGTATATAAAGTCGCAAGCTAATTTTGTTGCTTTAGTTTTTGCTTTACTTTTCTTTCAAGCCTCGTCTAGCTTTATTAGGGGGGATTTACAATCAGGTGTTACGCAAGGTATATATCCTATTGTTATAATGTTTTTTGTAATTAAAATATTCTTTCGTAAAGTACATTCAAAATGAGATTCATGATCAATGCCTCGTTAAACTATGTCGGAGGTGGGCTACAGGTTGCTCTTTCTTTTATAAGAGAATGTATTACAATACCGGGTAACATATATTATGTTCTTATTAGTGAAGATGTTTCTGCACAAATAGTAAAAACGGAATATCCGTCTAATTTTATTTTTTATGATATTCCTTCATTGAAATTTTATCAATATAATAGTTACTTAACTCGCATTGAAAAAAGAATTCATCCAGATATTGTTTTTTCTATATTTGGCCCTGTATATTGGAAACCTTCAGTACCCCATGTAATGGGTTTTGCTATTGGACATTATATTTATGACGATTCTCCATATTGGAATATTATTTCGAAAAAAGAACAGCTCTTATTGAAAATACGAAAGTTTTTTCATGTATATTATCTAAAAAGGGATGCATCTGTTTTGGTTTGTGAAACAGATGATGTAAGAAAAAGGGTTTCATATCTTATTCCGGGAAAGCAGTATTTTACAGTGTCTAATACATGTAGTTCTTACTTTTTTGATGAATCGTTGAGAAGTAAATATCTAAAATTGGATAAAACTTCTAAGTTTCGCTTTTTGATGGTAGCTAAATATTATCCACATAAGAATATAGCTATAATAAAATCTGTTATTGATGAATTAAAAAGAAGAAAGGTCGATTTTGATATTCAGTTTGTTTTAACAATTACTACCTCCGAATATAATGCACTGTTTGGAGAGGATTATAAAAATGATATAATAACAGTCGGTCCTATTCCAGCCCAGGAATGTCCTTCTTTGTATAATGAGTGTGATGCAATATTTCTACCTACATTATTGGAATGTTTTTCTGCGAATTATCCTGAGGCCATGATCATGAAAAAGCCTATATTAACTTCAGACTTAGGTTTTGCTAGAACAGTTTGCCAGAATGCTGCATTGTACTTTGACCCAACTAATGTGAGAGATATTGTTGATAAAATAATGCTATTAATAAATAGTCCGAAACTCCAGAATGAACTGGTTTCAAGAGGACTGATCAGGGTAAATGAACTACCTACTGCCAGAGAACGTGCTCAAATGTATTTAGATATATGTAAAGAAATATTGTGATGTCCCTATTTAAAGACAAAATCCTTTTGATTACCGGTGGAACAGGTTCCTTCGGTAATGCTGTGTTGAAAAGATTTCTTGATTCCGATATCAAAGAAATCCGTATCTTTTCCCGTGATGAAAAGAAACAAGACGATATGCGTCATCATCTCCAGAATAAGAAAGTGAAGTTTTATATCGGTGATGTACGTGATAAACGTTCAGTAGATGGTGTAATGGATGGTGTAGACTATATTTTCCATGCTGCCGCCTTGAAACAAGTTCCTTCCTGTGAATTCTTTCCCGTTCAGGCAGTGCGAACAAACGTATTAGGAACTGAAAATGTACTTGATTCAGCTATTGCACATGGAGTTAAGAATGTAGTTGTTCTATCGACGGATAAGGCCTGCTACCCGATTAATGCGATGGGAATCAGCAAAGCGATGATGGAGAAAGTAGCTATTGCCAAAGGAAGGCAGATGGGAACAGATGGTGGAACAACTGTCTGTTGTACCCGTTATGGGAATGTCATGGCAAGTCGTGGTTCGGTTATTCCCCTATGGGTAGAACAAATGAAGGTTGGTAATGATATAACGATTACCGATCCCAATATGACGCGTTTTATGATGACATTGGATGATGCAGTTGATCTGGTGATCTACGCCTTCCAACATGGGCATAATGGTGACCTGTTTGTGCAGAAAGCACCTGCTGCCACTTTGGATGTTTTGGCACAAGCTTTAAAAGAACTTTATAAAATAGATACGCCCGTCCGTATAATCGGTACGCGTCATGGCGAAAAATTATACGAATCGTTGGTAACCCGTGAAGAGATGGCAAAAGCCGAAGATATGGGCGATTATTACCGCATTCCTTGTGATGCCCGCGATCTGAACTATGACAAGTATTTTGTTGAAGGGCAAGAGAAAGTTTCAAAGTTCGAAGACTATCATTCGCATAATACTCACCGGTTGAATGTGGAAGAGATGAAACAGTTATTGTTAAAACTGGATATGGTAAAGGAGGATGTATGCTTAAAGTGATGACCATTGTGGGCACTCGCCCCGAAATAATCAAGTTGAGCCGTGTTATGGCCGAACTGGATAAGTATACGGATCATATCATCGTACATACAGGACAAAATTATGATTATGAGCTGAATGAAATATTCTTTCAGGAGCTACATATCCGTAAACCGGACTATTTCCTGAACGCTGCAGGTAAGAATGCTGCTGAAACGATAGCAAATGTTATCCAAAAGTCGGATGAGCTGATGGAACAAGTTGAGCCGGATGCTTTGTTACTTTATGGAGATACCAACAGTTGTATTTCGGTGATCTCTGCAAAGCGCCGTAAGATTCCTATTTTCCACATGGAGGCGGGTAATCGTTGCTTTGACCAGCGTGTACCTGAAGAGATCAATCGTAAAATCGTTGATCATTTGAGTGATATCAATATGCCCCTTTCAGAACATGCCCGTAAATATTTGCTGGCTGAAGGGTTGCGTCCTGAGACTGTGATAAAGACCGGATCTCCAATGACAGAGGTTTTGAATTATCATAAAGCTGAGATTGAGAAGAATGATGTTTTGGAAAAGGAAGGGTTGAAGAAAGGGGATTACTTTATTGTGAGTACACATCGTGAGGAAAATGTAGACTCTGAGAAGAATTTCTCGGATTTACTTTCTTCTCTCAATGCTATTGTGGATAAATATCATAAAAAAGTGATCGTTTCCACTCATCCCCGTACCCGTAAGAAATTGGAAGCAATCGGCTTTGTTAATTCTAATCCTATGATTGAATTTATGAAACCTTTTGGTTTTATGGAATATATAAAGTTGCAACAAAATGCTTTTTGTGTTATCTCTGATAGCGGTACGATAACGGAAGAATCGTCTATACTTTACTTTCCTGCTATCACCATTCGGCAGGCACACGAACGTCCGGAAGGTATGGATGAAGGTACCCTGATTATGACCGGATTAAATAGTGACCGCATCCTCGATTCAATTGACATAGTAACTTCTCAGTATGCTGAAGGACAGGATCTGATTCATTCTATTCCTGATTATGCAGCAGACAATGTATCTAAAAAAGTAGTTCGTATTATCCTTTCTTATACAGATTATATCAACCGTACGGTTTGGCATAAAGAAATCTGATTTCCGCTTTTCATTATTTTATGATTAAAAAGAAGATTCTGTTGTTCGGCGCCACAGGTATGGCTGGACACATGGCTTATTATTATCTGCGAAGTACCGGACGGTATGATATTGTAAATGTGGTTTATCGTACAAAACTGACAGATGATAGTATTGTAGTAGATGTGACAAATAAAGAGGCTGTTGCCCGGATCGTTTGTGAGTCCCGTCCTGATATTATCCTTAATTGTATCGGAGTTTTAATTAAAGGTTCCAAAGAACATCCAGACAATGCTATTCTGATTAATGCCTGGTTTCCTCATTTACTGAAGAAACTATCGGATGAGGTAGGAGCAAAACTGATCCATATCAGTACGGATTGTGTCTTCTCTGGTAAGAAAGGAAATTATACGGAAACTGATTTCCGGGATGCTGATGACGTTTATGGACGGAGTAAGTCGTTAGGAGAGATTATAAACAATAAAGATCTTACTCTTCGTACTTCTATCATCGGTCCGGAACTGAAGGAAAATGGTGAAGGTCTGTTTCATTGGTTTATGCGTCAGCATGGTCAGGTAAATGGTTTTAATACAGCTATATGGGGAGGTGTGACTACTTTGGAGTTAGCAAAGGCTATTGATGTGGCTATTACCCAGGGAATCACCGGTCTTGTACAACTAAGTAATGGAATAGGGATAAGTAAATATGATTTATTACACTTGTTCCGTAAAATATGGAATAAGCAGGATATTGAGATTTTGCCATTCGATGGGAATGGCATTGATAAATCAATCGCAAAGTCAGAGAAGTTTGATTATGTTGTGCCGGGATATGAAGAGATGCTTCGGGAACAATATGACTGGATGTGGGATAAACGTGAATTATACCGGACTTTATATCTATGAAAATATTATTGGTTTCCCAATATTTCTGGCCGGAAACATTTCGTGTTAATGATTTGGCGCAAGAGCTTGTATTAAGAGGTAATGAAGTCACTGTACTGACTGGAAAACCTAATTATCCTCAAGGAAAGATTTATAAGGGATATTCTTTTTGGGGGTATAAAGAAGAATCTTATCAAGATATCAAGCTGATTCGTGTTCCTTTGATTCCTCGTGGTAAAGGTTCAAAGATAGGCTTAGCATTGAATTATTTGTCTTTCGTTTTTTTTCTTGCTTATACATACTGTTTCATAAACATAAGTATGATGTATCTTTGACTTTTGCAATTTCTCCTATCACTCAGGTGTATGCTGCTTTGCTGAATAAAAAGATGTTTGGCAGTCGTGCTTATCTTTGGGTTCAGGATTTGTGGCCGGAAAGTGTAGTCGCTGCAGGTAATATGAATTCTGGTTTTGTGTATCGGATGCTAACTCAAATGGTACAAGGTATTTATCAAAAAGTGGATGGCATTTGTGTACAATCCGAAGCTTTTAATCAGTCAATCTTACAAAAAGGAGATTATGAATATAAGATGAGTTATGTTCCTAATTGGGCAGAAGATTTGTTTTCCAATGATTCTTTGATTAATAAAGAACGTTTCAAATCGTTGATTCCGGATGGGTTTATAATAATGTTTGCTGGTAATATAGGTGAGGCGCAAGACTTTGAATCCGTATTACAGGCTGCAGTCCGGACAAAAGATACTAAAGACATAAAATGGGTAATTGTTGGTGACGGGCGGAAAAAAGATTTTGTGGAACAACAAATAAAAGAGTTAGATTTATGTGATACTGTTTTTTTGTTAGGCCGTTATCCTTTGGAAGATATGCCGGATTTATTTATTCATGCGGATGTAATGCTTGTTTCCTTGAAAAATCAAGAGATTTTTTCTTTGACAATTCCCTCTAAAATACAATCGTATATGGCATTTGGAAAACCCATAGTCTCCATGATAAATGGTATAGGAAATGAGATCATCAAGGAGGCTGGATGTGGCAATACAGCTGTTGCAGGAGACTTTGAAATGTTGGCGAACAATGTAACAAAATTATCCCAATCGAGTAGAGCGGAATTGTTAGCTAAAGGAAAAGCAGGGCAAGAGTACTATCAGAGGTTCTTTTCAAAGAAAAAGATAATAGATCATTTAATGGAAATATTTCACTCAGAGTAGCTTATTTAAATAATAGAGTTTGATGAATATTCTTATTACTGGAGCTTATGGATTTGTAGGTTCCAATCTCATTAATAGTTTAAAAAATGGATATAGTCTTTATGGACTTGATATAATATCTCCTGCAAAGGAGGGAGTAATAAAAACTTTTTTGTGGAAGGATATTGAGTCGGCCGATTCTATTCATGAACTACCTCATTTTGATGCTATCATCCATCTTGCCGGTAAAGCGCATGATACCAAGAATCAATCGGCTGCACAAATCTACTTTGATATCAATACCGGTTTAACTCAAAAGATCTTTGATTTTTTTCTGAAGTCATCAGCTAAGAAATTCATTTTCTTCAGTTCTGTAAAAGCTGCTGCCGATAGCGTAGTAGGGGATATACTCACCGAGGATGTTATTCCAACTCCTATTGGGCCTTATGGAGAAAGTAAGATTAAGGCAGAAGAGTACATTATTAATAAATTGACAGTTGACAGTGGACAATGGACAGTTGCTATGCAGCATGATAGCGTAGCTAATTGTCAATTGTCCACTGTCCACTGTCAATTGAACAAGCAAGTTTATATATTAAGACCTTGTATGATACATGGACCGGGGAATAAAGGGAACCTGAATTTGCTTTATAATGTGGTGAAGAAAGGCATTCCGTGGCCTTTGGGAGCTTTCGAGAATCGTCGTTCGTTTACTTCGATAGATAATCTTTGCTACGTGATAGAAGGGTTATTGACGAAGGACGTTCCGGGAGGTATCTATCATATGGGGGATGATGAAGCGATGTCTACTAATGAGTTGATAGCTACTATGTGTGAGGTGATGGGAAAGAAACCGCATATTTGGAAGATGAATAAAGGTTTGATGGAAGGTTGTGCCGGGATTGGCACTTTGTTTCATTTGCCATTGAATACAGAACGTCTGCGGAAGTTAACAGAAAATTATGTAGTTAGTAATGACAAGATAAAAAGGGCACTGGGCATTGATAAAATGCCTGTTACAGCAAAAGAAGGGTTGATAAAGACAGTAAAGTCCTTTGAATGATTTACAATTGGACAATTTACGACTTACGATTGAAGATACTTTTTAAATAGATAAAGTTGTGTATTATTTAATAGTCTTAGTTCTGCTCTTCTCAGCAGAACTTTTTTATTTCCGTATTGCTGATAAATGTAATATCATCGATAAACCCAATGAACGTAGTTCGCATACCCGGATCACTTTGCGGGGTGGGGGAATTATCTTCTATTTCGGTGTATTAGCTTATTTCCTTACGAACCATTTTGAATATCCGTGGTTCATGCTTGCTTTGACACTGATCACCTTAATCAGTTTTATAGATGATATCTGCTCTACTTCTCAGGCATTACGATTGGTGTTTCATTTTTCCGCTATGGCTTTGATGTTTTATCAATGGGGATTATTCTCTCTTCCCTGGTGGACAATCCTTGTAGCGTTAATCATTTGCACAGGTATTATCAATGCTTATAACTTTATGGATGGCATCAATGGGATCACGGGAGGGTATTCTTTGATCATACTTGGAGCTTTGGCATTTATTAATCATTCGGTTGTTTCGTTTGCTGAGCCGAATCTTATTTATACAATGCTGTGTGCTGTGCTGGTTTTCAATTTCTTTAATTTCCGAAAGAGGGCGAAGTGTTTTGCCGGAGATGTGGGGGCGGTTAGTATTGCATTTACCATTCTTTTTTTGATTGGGAGGTTGATTATTCAAACCGGGGATTTTAGCTGGATTATACTGTTAGTAGTGTATGGGATAGATAGTGTGTTAACTATTGTTCATCGATTGATGTTGCATGAAAACATTGGTTTACCTCACCGGAAACATATGTATCAGATTATGGCTAATGAACTGAGAATGCCTCATGTGGTGGTGGCATTGATTTATATGATGGTGCAGGCAATTGTTGTAATAGGGTATTTGATATTACGGGAATATGGATACTGGTATTTATTGGGTAGTGTCTTTTTATTAAGCATGCTATATCTATTATTTATGAAGAGGTTCTTCTGCTTACATAAATTCAATTAATCCTTATTATCTGAGAAAGAAAGATTTGTAAATTGAATAAAATGCATTACCTTTGTTTTCAAAGAAAAATTTCTATGTCAGCAAATGAATGTATAAATGCGTTTTCCAGTCATCTTTTTTGGGATATACGGAAAGAAGATATTGACCTAGAACAGTATCCTAAATACATAATAAAAAGGGTGCTGGAATATGGGATGTGGAATGATTGGATAATAATTCGCTCATATTATGGTTTGCCGAAAATTGTAGAGGAGGTAAAAAAAATGAGGGAATTGGAACCTCGTGCTTTGGCTTATGTTGCTGCAATATCAAATACTCCTAAAGAAAAGTTCAGATGTTACACTTATCAACAGTCGATTCCACAACACTGGAACTTCTGAAAAAGTTGCAGAGTATACCTATACTTCATAATACTCGTTTGGTGGGAGGTACTGCGTTGGCTTTACAAATAGGGCATCGAAAGTCTGTCGACTTAGATTTCTTTGGTACAGTGGATGCAAGTAAGGATGAGTTGACGATGGCTCTGGAACAAATCGGCTCGCTGGTTGTTCTGAAAGAATCACCGCATATTCATATATATCAGTTGAATAATGTTAAGATTGATGTCGTTGATTATCAATATTCCTGGATTGACGATGCAGTGGTGATGCAAGGTATCCGAATGGCAAGTTTAAGGGATATAGCAGCAATGAAGATTACGGCTATCATTGGTAGGGGAACTAAGAAAGATTTTATTGATATTGCTTTCTTGCTGCAGCGCTTTTCTATAAATAAGATATTAGATTTCTATTCTCAGAAATATCCTGATGGTTCCACTTTTATGGCAATGAAAAGTTTGGCATATTTTGATGATGCCGAAGAAGATATAATGCCGTATATGTTGACTGATATTTCATGGGAGAAGATCAAATCCCAGATACTATCTGAAATTTTCTAAGGTATTTTACTAATACGATACAAGAAATAATAAGCCGATACATCTCTTTTCACAAGAGACATATCGGCTTTCTTTTTCATCCTATCCGGAAATTATAATTATACGAGCTTTGCTATCCCTGTAACATGATCCAATGCACCAGCTTCCAGTTCGTATCCCATCACGTATGGTTCGGGAATATCAGGATTAGTGAGTCCGAATTCACTAATTGATTTAAAACCGAACCGATGATAGTAATTAGGATCTCCACAGAGGAATGCAGCTTTATATCCCATTTCACGTCCGCGCTTCAGGCCCTCTTTGATTAGTGCGGAACCTACTCCCTGGTCCCGGTATTCAAGCAGGACGGAAAGGGGAGCGATTAATAAAGATTCAAATTTATTTCCGTCTTCCTGTATGACGTACATACGTGTCAGCAAGATATGCCCGATGAGTTTACCGTTTTGTTCGGCTACTAATCCTAATTCCGGGATATAATTCTCGCTGTTCCATAAGCGTACGGTAAAGTCCTGCTCATCTCCGTCAGCTACTTTGGCCGTCTGAAAGGCTGTTTGGACTAAATTATATATCTCCTGATACTCTTCTTTTGTCTCTTGTCTGATAATCATTGCTTTATTGTTTTCCATTTTTTCTTTATTTAATTTCCACCAAATACTGTTTGTTGATTTTTTGTATTGCTTCATTCCGTTTTTTTGCAATACGCGTTGAGAAGCCACATTCTTTTCTTCTGTTTCTGCTATAACGGATTGTATTCCTTGCTGAGTGAATGCCCATTGGCACATGCCTTCTAAAGTTTCGGACATATACCCCTGATTTCTGTAAGCCTCATATATACCATATCCTATTTCAACATTTCCCTCTTTATCCGGAAGATTTTTGAAACAGGCGGAGCCAATGGCTTTGTTTTCTGATTTCAGGATGATTTGCCAGCTTGTCAGCAAAGGGAAACTCTCCGGATATTTTGTGGCAAGTTGATACTGACAGGTCATAGCCTCCTGAGTATGGGCGTCTAATGTTTCACCCGAAGGAGTTAACTTTAATACATCTTCCATAAAGTTGATTCCATTTAGAAATAGTGCGAACTGTTCCGGAGTAAGCGGAATAACTCTTAATTGTTTTGTTTCAATCATTTTATTTTTTTGATAAAATTCTGAATATAAAGGACAACTTCGTTATTTGTCCCGATAAAAAAATATAATAATTTTCTCTTCGGATAGAATAACCCGAATAGATTTAGGAAGGGATAGCCTGAGTGGGCAAATAAAACCAACAGGCTATTTAGCGCACAATTATATACAAATATGAAAGAGTTGTTTTCAAAAAATGATTTTTAAAATTTCGTTGGCAAATATAAGTCTTTTCTTCCGTAACTTAAATTTTTAGCTGAAAATAAATACGATGATTCCTGTTATCACTATATAGGCAAGTGCATAAGGGATGGCTGCTTTTAGAATTTCGCCCTCTTTTCCCTGTTGATTACTTGCTGAAGTAGCTATGGCGATACTTTGGGGAGAAATGATTTTTCCTCCGGTAGCACCTACCGTATTAGCGGCTGATAGCCAGTCGGGGTTTACATTGATATGCCCGGCAACGCTGGCTTGCAGTTTTCCGAAAAGAATGTTGGATGAAGTATCACTACCGGTGATGAATGTACCTAAGCATCCGATAACCGGTGCGAAAAGCGGATAAAGACTACCTGTGGCAGTAGCTAAAGCAGTAGCAATAACCGAGATCATTCCGGCAGTATCCATGATGGTTGACAGGCCGACAAGGCAGATTACTGTGATGAATGTTTTTTTCAACTGCTTCACAGTATTCCAAAGTACGATGAATAGGTCTTTGACTTTTGCACCTTGTATTAGTCCGCCAATAAAAGTACCGACAAAGAGAAGTATACCTGCATGGGTAAGCCATGAGATGGTATAGTTCACTGTAGAGTCATTGATAGGAAGGCTGATACGTGTTATCCAGTTGTTCTCAAGTGTATTGCGCAGTCCCGGGAATAGAGGACTGGTCAGGATTATCAGCAAGAGAATGAGCAGATAAATACTCCATGCATTCAGGATATCTTTTCCGCGAAGAGAATTTTTGCGTGTTTTCTCTTCTTTAGAAGCTGTGAGTTTACCATAAATCACGATTACGATAATAGAAAGAATACTACCGATAATGGCCGGGGATTCTGCTCCCATATAACGTGCGGCTACATATTGGCTGACAAGGGATACACCACCCACTAATAGTGCGAGGAACACATTCTTCGGAAGTGATTTCAATTTGGGATCTGTGAGAAAAAGCAGTACCAATGGGATGAGGAACATAAGTACGGAAAGCTGTAGTACGACATTGGTGCTTAAGGTTAATACATCCAGATTGGTTTCTTTAGCCAGTACAAGTACCGGTGTGCCGATAGCTCCAAAAGCCGTGGCCACGCTGTTGGCTATTAAGCTTACTACTGCCGAGAAAACGGGTTTGAAACCAAGGCTGATAAGTATGGCAGCAGGGATAGCAACTGCGGTACCGAAGCCCGCCATTGCTTCAAGTAACCCTCCGAATCCCCATGTCAATAGTAACACCTGAATGCTTTTGTCGGTAGAGATAGAGGAAAATTGTTGCTTGATGATTTCCATTTTTTGGGTCTTTAGTAATACGTTATAGCTGAAAATAGCCATTACGATAATGATCAGGATGGGAGAAACTGCTTTCAATGCACCATAGAGGAATGAATAAGCAAGATCGTCCACTGCAAAATGGAAACCAAAGATGGCTATCAGCATCGTTACAATGAGAGATATGACACTACTTTTATCGCCTGGCATTTTTAAAAAAGCCATTAATACAATAAGGAGTAAAACCGGAATAATAGCAAGAATCAGTGTCATAATCGTCAGATTTAATAATGTATAATATTCTTATAACAAAACTGGAGATCGTTTTGACTGCCCGAAAAGCAATTTTTTTATGATTTTATCCGTGATATGCCGGATTTAAACAAAAAACGATAAGTTACATTATGGAGTTGAATAAAAAGTCCGGATATGATTTATTTAGTTAACCATATCCGGACTTCTTTTTATTAGATGGGATGTCTATTTGTTAGGCATCTTCTTCATATCCAGTATTTTTTGCAGTTGCTTCAAGTTGGCTTTTGCTGCTTCATTACCCATGTGGGCAGCTTGCGTGAAAGCTGCAATGGACTGATTTATATCCCCGTTAAGGAAATCGTATACACCACTATTATTGATGTATTCGGCAGTCTGTTTGTTTGCCTTTTCCATAAACTTTATGGCAGTTCTCACGTCTTTCTTACTTAATGCTACGGCAGCGGCATTCAAGTTGGCTACTTCATCGTTCGGGTACATGCGTACGGCAATATCGAACACGTTTACAAAGTCGTCACTTCCTTTCGGATAGCTGTTGGCTACCTGGTACATCTCGTTCAGACTCAGGTATTTCGGATTTGTTTTGATAACGATACGTCCTTGTTCAACATCGAAGTTTACTACAGTATAATCTATCTTGCAATCTACTTTACGTAATCCCGGATAGATATCTTTCAACATGGCACGATAAGGAACACCACCTGCTACACGCATAATTTCTTTTTTGCGCAAAGCATCATCACTGGTATTTTTAATGATATTGATAAACGTCTCTTTATCTTTCATGGAAGAAGCTTCCAGGGCTTTCACCAATCCATCCCAGTTTTCACCGCCAAAGGATACCTTATAGAGGTTGGCCGGAACTTTTTCATTCTCACTCAGGTATTTCTTCAGTGCTTCGGCACGTTTCTGAGAAAGCTGTTCGTTGAATTTCAAAGGACCTTCGGGAGAAGCAAAACCTTCAATACTGATACCGGTTATGGTGAGGTTCTTATCATTCTGCACTTTATCGAACATAGAGTGAATGTTCATCAACTCTTTATGATTGTTCATGAAATCGGTCAGGATAACAGATTTGCTTACCGGGAAATCCAGATGAGCCTCGTATTGTTCGCTACGGGTTTTTACTACTTCTACAGCTGGTTGAATATAAGCGACTATCGGAGACATGGCTGCCAAACGTTTCGCCTCGGTAGATACATCGTTGGTAATGAGTTCCTGTGCAATCATCTCTTCATTATTGCCACAGCCGCAGAGGTTTTCAACCAGATTCAGTGCTGCATTTTGCATCCATGGCTGATAAGGGATTACCTGCGTATAGTTTAGTACTTCTCTTTTATCATAAGGGATAACGATACCTGCAGGCTTTTCTTTTTCTATTGCCAAACCCCGTATATATGCTTTCTGACGACGACGACCGTTGATTATAATATCCTGTAAGGGTACATTGTGCTGGCCGTCTGTCAGCAGCGGAGTCAACGTAAGTGAACGTTGAGGACTAACTACAAGATTCTTCATATCGATCGTCATGCTGATATAAAGAGAGTTGCCCTGTTGCCACAGTGATACGTCAGATAAACTGATGGCATCATTGTAAAGTTTCTGGGCACTGGCGGGAAGTGCTATGACAAGTGCCAGCAGGAGATATATAACATTTCTTTTCATTGTTACAGTTGGTTTATAGGTTATTATTTAATAATGTAGATGAAGCTAAGGCCTACTTTGGTAGGACCGAAATAATCTTTAGTACTATGACCTAATTTCTGACCGTTGTCTCCCGGTTCATATTTGTCATATTTGATGTGAGCGTAGCCAAGTCCGATGGTGGCTTCCATACTCCAGCGTTTGTTTAATATCCACTGATAGCCGTAAGATATACCAGCACCGTAAAGTTTACCATCATACCGGTCATGCCCCAGGCCGAACATGTTAAGGTTACTAATGTCCATATCGGCATAGTGTCCGTGCAGGCCGAAGAAACTACCATTAAAACGTTCGCAGAGCCAGTAACGTAGTTCAGGCTGTACTAACCAATGCTTGAACTGTTTGTTGTCCGAAAACTTCCAGGGGTTGTAATTGCCCGATACATCAAGAGTTAATTTCTTTGCCAGTCCTATTTCAAATCCCAGATTGGGAGTACTTGTGGCCCAGTAAAGGGCATTTGTTTTAATGGCAAATTTGGGTAGATAGGTTTGAGTTCTTTGCTTTTGGGCATATGTACCCGTAGCAAAGGCGAGCAGAAATCCTACTGCTAAAATTAATTTAATTGTTTTCATTTCCGTTTTGGTCTAGGTTTTATTATTTACTGCCTATACCAACACCTGCCGGAATGGATTTGTTTTCGATTGATAAAGATATTTTTTTACGGTAAATAATTTGCAGTGGATGATGAATGATCGTTTATCGCTGATCGCTTTTCTCTAAAAACCACGATAGTAACCGCTGTTACTATCAGAACAATTCCTATAACACTCTTTGGAGTGAACAATTCCTGAAAAACGAGCGTCCCTATGATGACAGCTGTTAGCGGTTCCATGGCTCCGAAGATAGAAGTAAGGGTAGGACCGATGTGTTTGATTGCTTTGATCAGAGCCATGTTAGAGATGGCGGTGGCAGGTAAGGCAAGTCCTAATATATACAGCCATGTATTCCAGTCTGTCACGATCCGGATACCGCTGGTGAAACAGCCGCATATAATAAAAAGGAGAGCGCCTATTCCCATTACATAGCAAGTGAGTACAGTAGAGTTGATCTGTACTGCACGGCTTTTTCGTACTCCTATGATATAGCCTCCATAAGAAAATACAGAGATACAGGCGGCTATGATTCCTACGGTAGTGTTACCTCCACTGTGACTGATGTCTCCCGATGAAAGAAATACAGCTCCGGCGATAGATGCCAGGATAGCTGTAATAGTCCATAGTGACTTCTTTTCATGGAAAAAGAGCATCATGGCCAGAGCTACAGCCAACGGGTACATGAAATGAATGATAGAGGCCACTCCACTGGCTATATTCTGATAAGCAATCACCAGACTCAGTGATGTGGCTGCCAGGAATAAACTCAATAAAAACACAGTACCGAAATCCTTTTTATTTAATCGGAAACTGCATCCGGATATTAAACCGAAAAGTATTAATGTAGCGGAAGCGACTCCCCAACGGTAGCTCAGTACTTCAAATGAGGAGAATCCTGTTGTGAGAAGCATGATGGAGAAGAACGGTGCCAGTCCAAAAGTAGAGGAGGACACTGCTGCATATAAAATACCTTTTGTTTTGCTCATTGCATCGACTAAAATAATAGGTCTAAAAAAAAGTTTTGCAAAAGTACATATTTTTTGTTGTAGGTATTGTTTGTATTGCTTAAAACTGAATCTATTTACGATTAGACGATTTACTATTTACGATTGAAGTTACTCTTTTAGCCTGTTTCAGCGATGTTAGAGACAGAGTAATGTTCTTCTGTCTAAAAACTCTGTGCCCTCTGTGGTGAAATACCAGATATGAAAGAAAAAGCGAAAAAGATCAGCGTATTTCCTAACAGGTGATAAATTGCCTGAAATGTTTTCAACGTATTTTATCGGGCAAGCCTATTGGGCTCCATATGCAGAAGCTACGAAGGAGGTGGAAGCATAAACGAATCATCAGTATATCTGTTTGTTAAATCCCGGATTTTATTTTATTTTTGTGGCAGAGTAGTACTTTTACTGATGCTTCAAAAGAATTAAACTATGAATAATCCCATTAAATATATAGTAGAGAATGAGCGAGATCCCCTGTGGGGATTATCTATTAGTACGGTGGGATGTGAAGTGATAGGTAAGAAAGAGAAATATCCTACAGATAAACATCAGTCCGGATATTATTTTTCTCCGGAAAGAGGTCGTATTTTGCAAGAGTATCAGTTGGTTTATATCACTGAGGGGCAAGGAGTACTTCAAACAGAAAGTATAGATAAAACGGTTATTGAAGCAGGAACTATGTTTCTGCTTTTTCCCGGTGAATGGCATACCTATGTACCGAATGAACTAACCGGATGGAAACAGTATTGGATAGGCTTTAAGGGAACAAATATGGAACATCTGGTGAAGAACGGATTTTGGCATAAAAAGTCTCCGGTGTTTCATATTGGTATGAATGAAGAAATTGTGTGTTTGTACAGACAAGCTATAGAAGTGGCCGATAAAGAGCAGGCCTATTTTCAACAGGTATTGGGGGGGATAACAAATCACTTGTTAGGATTGCTATATAGCCTGGACCGTAATAACCGGTTGGGAAAGAATCAACACTTGGTCGAACAGATAAACCGTGCCCGTGTGTTGATGCAGGAGAAGATAGAAACTTCTCTCTCAGTACAGGAAATAGCAATGCAACTTGGTATGAGTTATTCTTCGTTTCGTCAGTTGTTTAAAGAATATACAGGGTTGTCTCCTGCCCGTTATTTTCAGGAGATCAAGTTACAACGTGCAAAAGCACTATTATGTACGACCTACCTTTCCGTTAAGGAGATTGCATACTCTCTTAATTTTGAATCTCCTGATTATTTTTCTACTTTATTTAAAAAGAAAACCGGAAAGAAACCAAGTGACTTTCGCAGGTAGTTTTCTCAAAAAGTAAACTTCTCTCAGCAAATAATGAAGGGATAATTGGGTTGTTTCTCATACTTTTGGCAGCGTATATAAATTAAAAATAATGCGTATGGAAACAACAAGAACAAGTGTAAAAGTGGGTCTTATCGGAGTGGGACTCAATACTTACTGGGAACAATTTGAGGGACTTCTTCCTCGTTTGATGGGATATCATAAAGAAATTAGAGACAGGATGACAAACCTGTGTGCTGAAGTAGTTGATGCCGGTATGGTGGATAGTCCCCAAAAGGCAGCTGCGGCAGCCGAATTGATAAAGACGAATGATGCGGAAATTATTTTTATATTTATTTCTACATACGCCCTTTCTTCTACTATTCTGCCTATAGTTCAACGTGTTAAAGTTCCGGTTGTTTTATTGAATGTTCAGCCGGTTGCTGCCATCGATTATAGTTATATCAATGCTATGGGAGATCGAGGGCAGATGACCGGTGAATGGCTGGCTCATTGTCAGGCATGTTCGGCCCCTGAATTTGCATGTGTGTTTAATCGTGCAGGTATTCGCTACGACATTGTGACGGGATATTTGCAGGAAGAATATGTATGGAAAGAGATCGGAGCCTGGATAGATGCTGCTCGTGTCATGAAAGGAATGCGAGAGAATCGTATGGGAATTCTAGGGCATTACTATTGTGGTATGTTGGATGTATATACAGATACAACCCTGCAATCTACCCTATTTGGTACGCATATCGAACAGTTGGAGATGTGTGAGTTGAAAGCATATCGTGATACAGTGACCGAAGAAGAACTAAGGACAAAGCGTGCTGAATTTGAACAAAAATTTGATGTTGTACCGCAGTGTGAAGAGTACGAACTGGATCGTGCTGCCCGTACTTCTGTTGCATTGGACAAATTGATAAGGGCACATAACCTGGGTTCGATGGCTTATTACTATGAAGGTTTCACGGGAAATGATTATGAAAATATAGTCACTTCTGTTATAGCAGGAAACACTCTGCTGACTGGTAATAATATTCCTGTAGCCGGAGAGTGCGAGGTTAAGAATGTGCAGGCTATGAAGATCATGTCGTTGTTGGGAGTAGGAGGTTCCTTCTCCGAGCCCTATGCAATGGATTTTAATGATGATGTAGTGATGTGGGGACATGATGGGCCTGCTCATTTTGCCATTGCCGAAGGAAAAGTAAAACTCGTACCTCTTCCGGTTTATCACGGTAAGCCAGGCAAAGGATTGTCTGTTCAAATGAGTGTGAAGCAGGGTAGTGTAACTTTTCTTTCTGTATGTGAAGGCAAAGATGGTATCTTTTTGTTGGTAGCAGAAGGAGAATCAGTAGAAGGACCTACCTTGCAGATTGGTAATACAAATAGTCGTTATCGCTTTTCTTGTGGTGCACGTACTTTTATGGATAGATGGAGCAAAGCGGGACCTTCACATCATTGTGCAATTGGAATAGGACATATAGCGGATAAACTGCAGAAAGTTGCTTTCTTATTGAATATTCCGTGTGTCAGAGTCTGTTGATATAGAGAGATCCTTAATAGATGAGTATAAAGAAAGTATATGGAGTGATAAAAGTTTCGTGAGATTCAATATCTTTGCTGGATATTTAGAGCCTGTTTAAATTTTGCTCAGAAGCTGATAAAAACCTTTAGAGGAAAATTAAAACAGGTTCTTATTCAGAAGTTAAATATAGAATATGAAGAACCCGATTCCTCAATATACTTTTTACAAGACTAAGTATGGAAGTGAATTATTAATTGACGTTGTAGAATTAAAATACATAAAAAGGTTTTTATCCGAAAACCCTATTCATAGATTGACATATTATGATATCACTTTCGTCACTGAAGGGGAGGGGACTTTTTCTATCGATAATAAGAATTATGAAGCGACTTCTTGCGACGTGTTTTTTTCTCAACCGGGGGAAATACGGAGTTGGGATACGAATCATATAACAAACGGCTATGCGCTGATTTTTGAAGATCGGTTTTTATCTTCCGTCTTTAAAGATTCTTTGTTTGTGCAGCATCTTTCATTTTTTGGATGGGATAAATCATGCTCCAAGCTACACCTGTCTGATGAACTTTATAAATGCATGCTCCGGCTTTTACAGAATATTAAAGCAGAAATAGACGGGTATAAACAAAATGATATACATGTATTGAGAGCACTGCTTTATGAAGCACTCATGTTGCTGGACAGAACCTATCAAAATGAGATACCTGTAGGAACAATGAATAAGGAAAGCCGTAATATTCATATCAGTGGATTTATAAAATTAGTTGATATTCATTTGAGAGAGCACCATTCTGTTCAATTCTATGCAGATAAACTTTGTGTTACTCCCAACTATCTGAATGAGTTGATGAACACTGTTATGAGCATTAGTGCCAAGCAATATATACAGGATAGAGTAATAGATGAAGTCCGGGGATTGCTCGTTTATACAAATACTTCTATCTCTGAACTTGCATTTGAATTCAACTTTTCGTCCGTCTCTTATTTTATTCGTGCTTTTCGTCAGTGTACAGGTTACACTCCCTTGGCTTATCGTAAAGAGCATAAACCGTAAAAAGTACTATTTTCCCCTTTGTTTCTATTACATTACTTCTTTTCTATCCCTTTATCTTTGTGGTACTTATTAAACCATAAAACAGTAAAATCATGAAAGATGTAGAAAAAACAGTAGGAAATATGATAGACAAACAGAAAATCGCTTTTATCGGTTCTGTTGATACAGAAGGCTTTCCTAATATAAAGGCAATGTTGCAACCTCGTAAACGGGAGGGAATCAGTGTGATCTATTTAACAACAAATACTTCATCCCTGCGCGTCTCTCAGTTTTTAAAGGAGTCTCGTTCTTGTCTTTATTTCTGTGATACACGTTTCTTTAAGGGAATAATGCTAAAAGGAAGAGTGGAAGTCCTGACAGATCATGTAAGTAAAGAAATGATATGGCGGGAAGGGGATACGATGTATTATAAAGAAGGTGTAACGGATCCTGATTAGGCACTTATATACGACCTGACACCTTATAACAAAAAGTAATAGCCCGGAAAATACGGGATTTAAAAAAACAGGGCATTTATACTCTGCCCTGCAAGAGTTGGAAAGTTCCCTAATTAGGGGTAGATCGGTAATGTACTGGCACAAATACCTTTACACCTTTTCTATAATAAGAATAGGAATGTACATACACTTTCTTCTTTCCTTTTTTTGTTTTACTCATAATATTAATTATTAATTAAACATAAAATGACCCTATCTAATGAGCCATCTTCAAATCCCATTGATAGGGTCTGAGTAAAACTTTTCAAAGTTAACAGTTTACAATTGAGAATTATAAATTAGGACATATGTTTTACAGCATATTTTCTAAAATATTTTTTGAAATATTTGCATATATTGCTGATAATTAGTATATTTAGGCAACTTAAAAGACAAGCATTATGGAAAGTAAGAGCGGATTTTTAAACTTCTCTACATCATTTCCTGATGAAGAAAGTTGCATAAAGTATTACGAAAAAATCAGATGGGGAAATGGAGTTGTATCACCGTTTGATTCTACTTCTAAAGTGTATAAATGTGCTAATGGAAAGTACAAATGTAAGAATACAGGGAAATACTTTGACGTTAAAACAGGAACAGCATTTGCCAACACTAAATTACCGTTCAGATATTGGTTTTATGCTATGTTCCTGTTTATGTCCCATAAAAGGGCTGTATCGTCTTGTCAGCTTGCAAGAGACTTGGGAATCACACAAAAGACCGCTTGGAATATGTTGAAAAAGCTAAGAGATAATATAGGTTTTGAAAATGAACACACTCTTAGCTCTGATGTTGAAATAGATGAAACGTTTGTCGGAGGTAAGAATAAGAATCGCCATAAAGATAAGAAAGTAGAAAAATGTCAGGGACGTAGTTACAAGGATAAAGTTCCTGTATTTGGAATGTTAGAAAGAAATGGTAATTTAATAGCTAAGGTAGTTCCTAATACGCAAGCCAAAACTTTAGCGCCAATTATTAAGAAATACGTGAAAGAATACAGTGTTATTTATACAGATGGATGGGATTATGGAGGTCTTAAAGATAAGTATGAGCAAAGATCAGTAGACCACGAAAAGCATTTTTACGGAACGACTTACGCAACCGAATTTGGAGAGATTATAGAAATTAGTACGAACGGTATTGAAAATGCATGGTCACACCTTAAAAGAATGATATTTGGGACGTATTACAATGTGAGTAAAAAGTACATGCAACTATATATAGATGAATTTGTTTTTAGATTTAATACTCGAAATTTTACGGATTCTCAAAGATTTAATCTATATTTGCGTAACATAGCTTGATTATGGCAAAGAAAAAAGACATAGAAAAAGATAAACCTAAAGAGGACAAGCCACAATTTGAAGTAAAAGGCTTCGTTCTTTCTATTCCCATAGAGGAACTTGATCGGATGCTTCGGGATATGAGTAAGCCGAAAACTAAAAAAAACAAGAGTCGCAAAAATAGATAAACTCTCTAAATATCAAGTTTAACATACCATGTTGACATTTCACACCTTCCATACTAATTGTTAAATATTTTGCATTTATAATTTTTATTTCAAATTATTCAGTATATTTGCAGTGAATATAGAAATATTATTCAGTATTTCAAAATATATACTGTTTAAATAGCCTAATCGTCGTCAAACTCCTACACTTGATATAAAAGGCTATCTATAAACTTATCCATTAGGCGAGCGTTCCCGTCTAAAGACGCGGTGCGTTGCCATTGGATAAGTGAGCTGTAGGAGGCTTGACGACGTATGGCAATAGCTCTGCGTCTTTTTTGTGTCTTTACGTATGGTTATTGCTATCAGAAAGAATTTTAGTATTAACCAATAAACACATAAAGTTATGAGTAAAAAATGTCTTAAATGTGGAATTTCTATTACAGATGGTAGTTTTGATTATTGTTACCAATGTGGTAAAGATATGCAGCTTCCTCCCCCAAAAAGTGCTCCCAAAAGAATAGATAAAGAAACTACAGGGAAAGCCGAAATCGTTTTAAGTATAATCGCTAAAGCAACTCTAATTTTAGGAATTATCACAGCTATCATTTTGTTTTTTGTAGGAGTAAAAAAATATCCAGATTATGAAATAAGTGAAATGCTAATAGTTTGGTCAATTGTCATGTTGACATCATCTGTTATCACATGGGCTGTATTGAAGGTATTGTGTAATATTTCAAATAATCTACATAAAATAAATCAGAAAATAAAAGGATAAAAGAAAAATAATTGCTACTTTAGCAGTCGATTTAAAAACATATGCGCCAGCTTACTTATCCGAAGTTGGCGCATTATTTATAACTAAAGGTTATTACGAAAGGGATAGGGTAAAGTCGTATATAACTGCCCCTGATTATTGTGTCTTAAAGTTTACTGCTGTTTCTGGAAGATACTATAGCAATTTTAAATCAGAGAATTTTGTGATTGAAAGCTCCACAGGCGAATGATAGGGATACTATGTGAAGGCAGCATGTTTACACTATTGACTATTAGCGTTTTGCTCTTTTAAATGGTACAAACCTCATTTTTACAATTACATTGAAAGTAGGCACAAATGCAATGTGTTTATTTTCAGTGTTTTAGATATACGTGTTGTACCGCACTTTTTTAACCCTGTTTGTACAATTGGTAGGAGTTAATTTCAGAAGATTGATTTACTGCCATTTACCGCTCTTGGGTACAAATGGTTTTGCAGGGGCAAAGATATGAAAAATAAGGCAAATAGAATAAAGAAAGTACATAACTTTTGTACAAACATACTGCATATTTGATTATTTGTAGTACTTTTGTACAGTGATAAAAGAATTGCAGAAATGAATTCAGAAGAAAGTAAAAATCGATTCATCTCTTCTTCAGAAGTAAAGGAAAAGAGCCGTAATGCATACTATAAGCTCCTCAAGAGTGCCCGTGAAGGAAATATGGTCTGCATCCGGCGAGGTGTGTACGCTACAATGGAACAGTTGGCCGATACCATGATAGACCTTGATGTTGTGGTGCCGGCTGGTATTCTATGCTTGTTTTCTGCATGGAATATCCATGGACTTACCACTTCTTTGCCTCAGGCCTATCATGTGGCCATCAAAAGAGGAAGAAAGATACAGCTACCCGAATATCCCCCGATAGAACTACACTCCATTACTGAGCCACTATTGGAGCTTGGTGTTGAGGACCGAATTGTAAGTGGTTATCATGTTAAAGTATATAATGTGGAACGCTCTGTTTGTGACGCTATTAAGTATAGAAATAAGATTGGTATGGATGTATGTTCCGAAGTAGTTAACAGCTATTTAGCACTTTCTAATCGTAACCTAACTCTCCTGATGGACTATGCAAGCAAACTACGTGTTACAAAGACTCTTGAAAAATATCTCGAAATAAAGCTATGAGTGAAGAAATAAAGAACTACGGAAAATCTATAAGAGCTCGTTTGCTTAATATAGCCAAACAGGAAAATATCTTTTTCCAAACGATATTGACTCGCTATTTCCAGGAACGGCTACTTTATCGTATGTCACAGACACACTACAAGAATAACTTCTACCTGAAAGGTGGAGCACTTATGTATGCTTATGAACGTTTTTCAGCTCGACCTACCTTGGATATAGATTTCTTAGGAGCTGACATTAGTAATGATCGCGAAAAAATAGTCAATGTATTCAAAGAAATATGCGCTGTACCTTGCGATGAAGACGGTGTATGCTTTGATCTTACTCGCATCTCAGCACAGAATATCACAGAGTTCAAAGATTATCATGGTGTCAGATTGAGTATTTCTGTTACTATGGATACCATTGCACAGGTAATGACAATGGATATTGGATTTGGCGATGTGGTAACTCCCGGGGCTATACCTCTTGATTACCCTATTTTACTCAAGCATCTCCCAACTGCTAACATCTTGGCATATTCCATCGAAACAGTCATTGCAGAGAAAATGCATGCTGTAGTTGATTTGGTAGACCAAAGTAGCCGTATGAAGGACTACTACGACCTTTATCAGATTTTATCAGCCAGTCAATATGATGCTGAAGTACTTAAAAAGGCAATTAAACGAACCTTTGAGAATCGGCATACGGAATATATGAGCGACACAATGTTCTTCCGAGCAGAGTTCCCTGACAATATAGAAATGCAAACCAGATGGAAAGCATTCATCCGCAAGATAACGAGTAAAAGTGAATTGTCATTTTCAGATATGGTTCGCTACTTACAAATTGCATTAAAACCCTATTGGGAGAACTTAAAGCATGAATAAAAGCGATAGTGAGTGTTTCACACTTTCCTTTTTCGAAGCAAAAGATCTTGTCATTTCGGGTGATGTACATGGCGACTTTAATCAGTTGGTTTTAAAACTTTGTGTACAATATCAGATGAAAGATACTCTGTTGATTGTAGCCGGTGATTGCGGATTTCACATTATGACCCCAAAATAGTAGAGTATTTGGTAGGATTGGGTAAATGATAGTATAAAAATAAGGGCATAGTCTGATTTTAAGGTTATGCCCATCTATCCGATTCATTAGTTTTGTTATATGTTCCATAATCTTTCATAATTAGTTTCTAAGAACAGGACTAAATTCGATACCTTTACCGACAAATATAGTGTAGCACTTTTTGCTTCCTAAAAGAACAAACGATGACACGAAAACTATTTGTCTCAATTTCATTTATATTTATTGCTGCTGTAGCACTAAAAGCCCAGACAATAACAGGAAAGATTGTAGATAGTAATCAACAACCAATAGATGGAGCAACTATTGTGTTACAAACGATGGATTCCATTTATATAGGCGCTTCGATATCGAATACGGATGGAGTGTTTCTGCTGAATCATCAACCGGAACAATATCGTTTGATCATCCAACATCTGTTATATAAAACCAAATTGCTGTCAGACGTGAAGAATGACATCGGGATTGTCACATTAGAACCCGAAGATTATGCTTTGGATGAAGTAGTCATAAAGGCTGAGCGCCCTTTTGTGAAAGTGGAGGAGGGGCGTTTGGGGTATAATCTTGCACAATTGGCTGATGGTAAGGTGGTGAATAATGCTTATGAGGCTTTAACAAAGTTACCGGGTGTACAAGAAGATAAAGAGGGATTGACTTTGGCAGGAGCCGGAAGTGTTACTGTTATTTTGAATGGCAAACCTATGACGATGAACGCTGCTCAGCTGGAAACTTTATTGAGAAATACTCCTGTTGATCGTGTGGAAAAGGCAGAGGTAATGTATAGCGCGCCACCCCAATATCATGTAAGAGGGGCTGTCATTAATGTAGTGTTGAAACGTTCGAATGATTATTCTTTTCAGGGAGAAGTAAATGCTGATTATACGAACCATTATTTCAATAGTGGAAGTATGAACGGTAATTTTCGGTTGTCTACTCCCAAAATGGCTTTTGATGTAATGTATGGTTCAAGTGATGTAAAACAGATGGAATATATGAATATTTATTCCAGACATACATTGAGAAACAAAATATACGAGATTAATCAGAATAACCGGATAAGTACCAAATATTGGAATCATAATTTGAGGACAGCGTTTGAATATAATTTTAATGATAAAAATAATCTGAATGTGTCTTATACAGGGAATTTTAGCCCCGATCAACACAATAACAGCCGGACTGTCGGAAACTACCAGACCAGTAATACTGATAAGTACATAGATACCCGTATGCATAACATATCACTGCAATATCATTCAGGATTCGGATTGGAAATAGGAGGAGATTATACCCGTTATACTTCAGATAATGAACAAAACCTGAACGTCAATTATGAAGATAATAGTCAGAGTCATTTTAATTTGTCAGCCGGGCAGAAAATAGACCGTTATTCTATTTATGCAGACCAGAGCCATCAACTAACCAGAGGCTGGAACTTTGGTTATGGAGCTTCCTACAGATTTGCCAATGACCATGACTATCAGATTTATAATGAAGTCGGTGGTGGTATTCAGACACAAAATACGGATTCAAAGTTAAAAGAGCAGACTACTAATTTTTATGTGTCGGTGAGCAAGGAGTATGAAACAGGGACTTCGTTTTCAGCTTCAGCTACGGGAGAATATTATACCATTGGCAATTATCATAAATGGGCTGTTTATCCGCAAGCAACATTCACTTATATGAAGACACCTAAGCATATTCTCCAGTTTTCACTGTCAACGGATAAAACTTATCCGAGCTATTGGGATATGCAATCATCCGTCAGTTATATAGACGGATATACCGAATTGTGGGGAACTCCGGGAATAAGGCCTATGACAACATACAATCTGAATGGTAATTATATTCTGAAGCAAAAGTATATTTTCGGTATGTTCTTTATGCACACGGCAGATTATTTCGTACAAGCAGCCTATCAGTCAACAGACAGGCTTGCTTTGATTTATAAAAATACGAACTGGAACTATATGCGCTTGTGGGGTGCAAATGTCATATTACCTTTTAAAGGCGGGAGTTGGCTGGATTCCCGGCTGACTTTGACAGGAATGCAAATGCATCAACGCTGTGACGATTTCTTTGATATACCTTTCAACCGGAAGAAATGGCTGTTCAGCGGATCACTTGATAATACATTTAAAGTTTATAAGGGTTTGTCTTTAGAACTGAATGGGAATGTGCAGACACCTGCCATACAGGGGACGTTTGATGTAAATAGTGTTTTTAATCTGACGGCTGGTTTGAAATGGAGCTTTGCCAAAGACAAGGCGACTGTATCTGCTCGTTGCAGTGATATTTTTGAAACCGGAATGCCTAACATTAAAATCCGTTTTAAAGGACAACATTTAGATATGGATAATGCTTTTTATTCACGGGCATTTACAGTACATTTCTCTTATCGCTTTGGTGGATATACAAAGAAAGAAAGTAAATCAGTAGATACGTCACGATTTGGCATGTAAGTCTTTGGGATGATTTCTGTGTAGTTACTCTTTTGGAAATAAATACCCAGAAGTGGGGATTGATAAACTCAATATTTTCCATGAACTTTGCACCAAAAATCCGATAAATGAAATATGTTTATATAATAATATTGCTTGTTGTGATAGGAGGGTTAACTCCTTTTTCAGTGCAAGCACAGGATTCTATCCATATAGGAACCCGGCATACCCTGTTTTCGCAGATATTAAATGAGGAGAGGGCTTATTGGGTTTATGAACCCGAAAGACAGGCCGGGGACTCGATTAGAAACCTTCCTGTTCTTTATTTACTGGATGGGGATGTTTTTTTTCATTCAGTAGTAGGATTTACCCGTTTTTTCTCTTCTTCCAAAGTTTCTTCTTTGCCTCCATGTATTGTTGTCGCGGTACTAAATACGGACCGTACCAGGGATTTTACTCCCACTTGTTCGGCTGCACGACGGGACGGAACTATTCATTCCGGAGATAAACCGCAGGGAGGAGGGGCTGAGCAATTCTATCGTTTTCTGACGGAGGAGTTACGTCCTGAAGTGGAAAAAGAAGTGTCTGGTGGCGGTAGTAAAATTCTGGTAGGACACTCATATGCAGGTCTGTTCACTTTAGAGATGCTTCTTCAGCACCCCGGATCATTTGATACGTTTATGGCAATAGATCCCAGCTTATGGTGGGATCGGGGAGTTTTCCTAAGGCAGTGGAGGCAAAAAGCGTCAGGACAGGATTTTTCCGGTAAACAGTTATATGTTGCTTTTGCCACTCAGCAACGTCCCGGAGTGAAATTAAATCAGTTCTCGCTGGCAGATAGTTTGAAAATAA
Source organism: Bacteroides mucinivorans (assembly GCF_034654355.2). NCBI lineage: Bacteria > Pseudomonadati > Bacteroidota > Bacteroidia > Bacteroidales > Bacteroidaceae > Bacteroides > Bacteroides mucinivorans. The sequence goes on from NZ_CP178179.1 coordinate 2,118,201, forward strand.
AGATTGTTCCCGATATGGAAAACCGGCATCTACGGGTTGTTTATAAAAAGTTTCCGGAAGAGATGCATGGTACTGTTGCTCTTCCGGGAATATTTGACGGTTTGAAGTCTCTGTTCCGACACTAATATTGTTTCTCTTTTATTGGAGAATCTGTAGAGGTATTGTCTTCCTGAAGAAGTAGCTGGGATAGTGAACGGGTACTCCATTTATCTTTAAAAGACGGAGTTATCGGTTTTAATGAATGAATATGGGGAACAGGTTTTATGTGCTTAACTCCTTTAACTGATTCCAAGTGAGTGTTACTCATTATGATTTCTCCTCTTACAATCCCTTTTTGGGCTGCAACAGCATAACCATCTGTGTCATATAGTACACCATTTATATACCATCCCAAAAAGCGGCCATTGAAATGATAAATGTCTTCTTTTCCATCAAAATAAGCTACTGGAGTGCCATCCCACATATAAATTGTAGAATCTTTGTCCACATAGTTTATGTAGGCAATAGGCTGGGTGCTTTTATCGAATAAGGTCACTTCTGACTCTTGGGGGATAACAGGTTCGTTTTCATCATCACCACATCCGGTCAATAATCCGATTGTGGCACATAAAACTAAGAGTAATTTTTTCATTTGATGTATTATTAATTAATATATAAATGTTTATAAGAAGTTATAGATTACCTTATTTATTCAAGGGAATGTTAACCTTCTCATATAAAAAGACCGGGATATATAAAAATATCCCTATCGAGGAATCCTTAATTTTTCCAAATAAGTGCATTTTTAAGAGAGGGTGGCTAAAGGTAAAATTGTAGCGAAACAACTGCCTATACCTACTTCCGACTGTACTTCTATGCGCCCCGAAAGTTTTTCGATAATAACCTTACAGATAGATAGCCCCAGGCCACTACCTTGTTCAAATTCATCGGCTTTATAGAAACGGTCAAAAATCATCATGAGTTCTTTTTCATCTATTCCTCTGCCTGTATCTTTTACATACACGCAAACTGCATTATGTTCTTTGTCTATTTTGCATCCTAATGTAATAGAGCCATTTTGGGTAAACTTATTAGCATTACTTAAGAAATTGGAAATAACTTGTGTAAAACGAATACGATCTATGTTGACTGGCAAAAAGAGTGAGTCATCTAATTCAAGATGGAACTTTAGGGAAGGTTGGATTAATGGTTGATAGTTATTATATATTTCTCTGACAATATCCGTTATATTATAGTTCTTTATGTCAAAGTCCATGTTACCGGAGTCTAAATTGGATATTTCCAGCATATCGTTAATGAGTTTCAAAAGTAGTTCATTATTAAGATTGATTATTTCGAGCATACTTTCTTTTTCCTCCTGGTCTATTTCGTCGGCATATTCACTCGCCAGTATGTTAGTAAAGCCTACAATGGCATTGAGCGGAGTACGAATCTCGTGACTTATATTATTTAGGAACGACTGTTTTAATTCTGCTTTTTCAGCCATTTGTTTGGCTAAAATCAGTTGTTGTTCATGTTCTACTAATTTTTGGATGTTTTGCATGATACCTGCCAACATCATTTCACCCTTTGCATTTTTCAGGCTGCGGCATCGTAGTTCATACCATTGGTAGTTGCTTTCGGTTTTTCCGAAGTCAAAACGTGCACGCTGTATTTCCATACCTGGAGATTGATACAGAGTTTCATAAAATGAGCTCAGCAATTGTTTATCATCGGCGTGTGTGTATTGCAAGAAATCATCTTTGGTAAATGAACGTTGTTTTAAACCCATTAAACGTGTATAATTGGTATCGAACTCGATTGTATTTCCTTGCATGTTCCACAATGATATCTGGCCTCCGTCTGTAGAAAGTGTTAAGCGTTTATGGGCTTCTTCAAGTATTTGCAGATTTTTGCGCTCTATCTGCGAGCGTTTTCGCATTCTCAGCAAACTGAGTGATATAAAAATGAATGCGAAGATGAATAGCACTGCAAGGAGATATAACTCAACACGGTAGTGGTCATAAAACGGATAGTTGACAAGGCGTACATTCTTTGGGATCTGTTGGGTGACCTGGCTGCCATATACAGAAATATTGCCCCAATCGAGTATATATTCTTTAGGTAAATCACTTATTTGGGGTACGCCTGTCTTTTCTTTATTCATTAATCGTATAGATAGGTTAGCGGCAATTTTAGCTGAAATTTCTTTTGTAGCCATATAACCACCCACAATCTTGGTTCCTTCGTCGAACCCCTCGCAAATACAACTGAAAGAAGGTATATTAACAGCATTTACTATTGGGAGCGACATTGAATCAAATTTATCTAGTAAAAATGCTTTTTTCTTCTGTTCACTTTTCGATTTTTCCATCATCACAAGTAAAGAAGCTCCTTTTATATAACGGAAAGGGCAGAGGCTTACGGTTAACTTATCTTTTTTTACTTTGATACGTTGGTTTGCTACAGCCGCCATAAGATTGTAATACTCCATCATTTCGCTCATTTCCTTGTATTCATATTCCATAGAATATGCTGACTTGTGGCCTAAAATTTGTACATTTCTCCTATCCACAACCTTAGTCAATAAATCATAAGATTTACGTCCGAGTGTAGTCAGATCGATATTGTATACAATTTCTATTTCTGCTTTAGGTTGCAGTGATTGTATGAAATCTATGTTGCTTTTGAAATCCGGACTGTCTCTGAGGATATAAATTTCTTTAGTACTGTATTCTTTTATAAGTCTCTCATCGGGAAAATGTACATTGCAGGCTATTACCGGGGTAGAAGACAAGAGGTGGTGGCGGGTCGATAATAAAGAACTGGTAGCCTGATCTCCTATAGCCAGAATAAGATCCACTGGTTTACTTTTAATAACATTGAGATATTTATTCATGTTATCAAGACAAACTTCTGGATTGAATTGATTACAGTCGAGATAAAATTGATTGAATAGAGGTTCTATACCTTTTCTTCTGAGTTCCTGTGTTATGAGCTCTTCAAAATTTCCGTAGCCAATACTATTCTTTGAAAAAGAATATATAAGATATATATGTTTTTGCACCCGGTGATTTGTAACATACCACTGTTTGAAATTATATCCGCATAAGAAAGTTCCTAATAAGAGAATAAAGCCAATAATATATTTAAATTGGGGGACAATGATTTTCATATATTGATTTATATCATGCAAAAGTAGTATAATTTCAGCAAAGTAGGGATGGCTTTATATAAAATATTTTATATTTTTCTTCTGTGGCGGATGTCCTTTTGTAATATATTGATTACATGAAATAAAACCAGGCTAATTGGAAAGGTTAGATTCAGACCTTTCGGGTGATAAGGAGCAGAAAGAAATACAGGATGAGGTGTTGTGGAAAAATAGTTTACACAAATAGAGCTGATCTGCATAAATTTACTATATTTGTACTTTACAATCTACCTGTAATGGTAATAAATCGGTATGATTGTGGCCAGTTATATTGATAATATCTAATTTAAAGCAAGGGTACACATGGATACTGATTTTGTAAACTTAACAACAGAAAACCTTGTCAATGAGCATTTGTGCTGCATTATTCGCAGTAAGAAAGTCCATCCTGGTATTGATGCAAAACGGCAATGGCTTTCTGATCGGCTAAATGAAGGTCATGTCTTTAGGAAGTTAAACGTAAAAGCTACGGTTTTTATTGAATATGCACCTCTTGAAACAGCTTGGGTTCCCATAGTCGGCGACAACTATTATTACATATATTGCTTATGGGTTTTGGGCAGCCACAAAGGAAACGGATATGGGAAATCACTGATGGAGTATTGCTTGGCTGATGCCATAGAAAAGGGTAAATCCGGTATTTGTATGCTTGGGGCAAAAAAACAGAAGAACTGGCTTTCCGATCAATCATTTGCAAAGAAATTTGGCTTTGAGGTTGTTGATACTACCGATAACGGATATGAATTGCTTGCTCTTTCTTTTGACGGAAATGTACCGACATTTGCGCAAAATGCTAAAAAGCTGAAAATAGAAAATGAAGAACTGACGATTTATTATGATATGCAATGCCCTTACGTCTATCAAAACATTGAGATGATAGCACGGTATTGTGAGATGAATGACCTTCCTATATCTTTAATTCAAGTAGATACGTTGCAGAAGGCCAAGGGATTACCTTGCGTTTTCAATAATTTTGCTGTGTTTTATAAAGGAGTTTTTGAAACAGTGAATTTGTTAAATATCGACTATTTAAAAAGGATTATTACAACGAGGCGGAGGGTGTGACTTATTAAAGCGAATAGGCTTTAACGAAGTACGAAATGGTTGAAGAGGGTGTATTACTAAAAGATATGATTTACTTTAAACAAAAAATATAAGGATGAAACAAAAAATTTTATTTGTACTGCTCGATAACTTTGCTGATTGGGAAGGAGCCTATATTGCTCCGAGCCTGAATTGGGGAGTTGAACCCGGAAGTGAAAATAAATATGTAGTTAAAACGGTATCGGTAGCGGAAGGCTTTGTTGTCTCGTGTGGTGGATTCAAGGTATTACCCGATTACAGCATCAATGATATTCCTGCCGATTATGCCGGAGTAGTATTAATAGGAGGTATGAGTTGGTTTACTCCAGAGGCCGAACTTATTGTCCCGTTAGTAGAAGATGCCATTAAGAACAAAAAACTGGTTGCAGGTATCTGCAACGCTTCGGTTTTTCTTGGAATGCACGGATTTCTAAACGAGGTGAATCACACCAGTAATGGATTGGATTATCTGAAAGAATATGGTGGAGCGGGCTATAAGGGCGAATGCCACTATATCGATAAACCAGCAGTGAGAGACGGCAACATTGTAACAGCTAACGGCTTTTCTGCTTTGGAATTTGCCCGTGAAATACTCTATGTTTTAGAGGCAGATACTCCGAAGAAGATAGAGAAAAGTTATCGAATGAATAAAACAGGTGTTTGGGAAGCGCCTGAAATTGAATAATCGTATTATTAACATTGAAAACTTCTTTTCTAAAACTCAAACGGGGGTAAAATAAAGAATATATGCTTATGGAAGATATAACAAATGGACGCTGCGGTTGGTGTGGGACCGATGAATTGTATGTAAAATACCATGATGAAGAATGGGGAAGATTGGTGACTGACGATAAGATACTGTTCGAGTTTCTTGTGTTGGAGAGTGCCCAGGCAGGACTGAGTTGGATCACCATTCTTAGAAAACGAGAGGGGTATCGCAAAGCCTTTTGTGATTTTGATGTTGAGAGGGTGGCACAGATGACCGATGAAGATGTACAACGATTGGTCCAGTTTGATGGTATTGTGAAAAACCGCCTGAAAATAAAATCAACCATCACTAATGCAAGACAATTTCTCGTTATACAAAAAGAGTTTGGTAGTTTTTACAACTATACGCTCTCATTCTTTCCCGACAGAAAACCGATTATCAACACCTTTAGTTCATTGAGCGAAATTCCTGTATCTTCTCCCCAGTCCGATGCGATGAGTAAGGATATGAAAAAGCGTGGATTCAAATTTTTCGGATCTACGATTTGTTACGCTCACTTGCAGGCTTCGGGGTTTATTAACGATCACCTGATGGGCTGTGTATGCCGGAAATAAGGAAAAGTAATTGGAATTATACAAAAAGCAAAAACAGATGAAACGATATATTAAAACCCAGCACCTCATTCTCCGCTCCTGGCAAGAGGAGGATATTCCACACCTTGCCAGATTGAACAGCGATGATAGGGTTATGGAATATTTTTTGAATAAATTGTCTTATCAAGAGACGATTGCTTTGTACAATCAAATACAAGAGGAGTTTGCCGAATGTGGATTTGGTGCATATGCTGTTGAGGAGAAAGAGACTGGCGTTTTTATTGGTTTTGTCGGATTGCACAATGTTACATTTGAAGTAGACTTTGCTCCGGCTGTTGAAATCTTATGGAGACTGTTACCCGAGTTTTGGGGCAAAGGGTATGCTACGGAAGCTGCTATTGCTTGTTTGAATTATGCAAAAGATGAATTAAAGCTAAAAGAGATAGTCTCTTTTACTTCATTGCTAAATAAACGTTCAGAGCATGTGATGCAAAAAATAGGTATGGCACGCATAAAAGAGTTCAATCATCCGTTAGTGGAGCCCGAACATCCTCTGTACAGACACATTTTGTATAAGATAGTATTGTGATTTTGGAATGTATCTTCTTTTCAGTAATTTCTTCTGAGTGGCTTTGAGAGTTTCTTTGCGAAGGATTTTGAGTAGTTTCATTGCATATTTTATTAACCTGCAATAATACATATTTTACACTATGGGAATAAATAAGGAGGAAATTACATTAAAGCAGCTGACAGACAAAGATATACCATTGTTTGAAAGTTGGCTTGACAAAGAATATATCAAAAAATGGTTTGGTGACAAAGAGGATTGGTTGCATGAGATAAGCGAAAGAAACGGGAAATACAGTTTCTTAACGCATTTCATTGTTTATCACAATGACCGGAAAATTGGATATTGTCTCTATGGCGATTGTTTTTATATCAAAGATTTAGAGGAAGAAGGTCATGACTTTAAGTCATTGTATGGCGATGTTACAGCGAAAAATCATACTTATGAAATAGGTTACCTGATTGGCGAAGAGGGGTATTTGAACAAAGGTATCGGTAAGATTATCATTCAGTTGCTGGAAGCAAAACTTATTGGAATCGGAGCTAAAGAGGTGGTGGCAGATCCCTGTGAAGAGAATATTATCTCTGTAAAAACACTTCTTGGTAACGGTTTCAGGAAAAAAAGTGATGGGGACTATCGAAAAGTAATTGTGAGTATAGAACCATAAATATGAAAGAGTAATTCATCGTATAGCTAAAAGAGAAAAGACTATCAACTCAGATCGAACATAGCAATGTAATTTGTTCTCGTAAGTTTCGATAAGATATTTTTAACTTTGGGATCATACTGGTTCACAGTAAGTATAATGGCTGTATAGTAGAATTGTAATAAACACTTTAATTTTTTTTATTTCATTGGTAACGGCATCTGTCACTTCAAATCGGTCTTTTGCGAGGTCAATGTACATCTGTTCTTCATATCTTCTATGAACCCATGTACTGAGGCGTTTTTTTCTGTATGGGTGCTTTCTAAATCAACCCGATGATGTGAGGGTTGCCTAAGATGCGTGCCTACTTCCGTATACCTTTTATTCCCATACCCATTGCATAGCTATGGAGAACATTTTTTAATTTTGTCATTGTATTTTGAGTTTTATATCGTCGGCCACGACGAAAACCGAATTTACATCAAAATCCCCTGTCAGGCATAATACTTAGCAGGGGTATTTTTGTTTGGGTACAAAGGGGGAAGGATAAAATAGTTGATAAAGGCAGCGACACTTGTGGAATGGGGGGCAATATGCTATCGATTTTCCATGATGTGTTATTAAGCAAATGGAAGAAAAAGAAATGCAAAAAAGGTTAGGATTATACTTTTACCTATAATAAGTGATTATTAAAATGTTATATCTAAAAATAATATAATATGAAACCTGAAGATTTTATGGAAAACATTTGCAGATGTTTGGAAAGAATAAAGAATGAGGTAAACAGATTATCTGATTTTCAAGTGATCGACGGAAGATACGAAGTAGATAACAGTACTAATAAAACAATGCAGTCGGATCAAACTCATAGTAACAGCAATTTGAAGTATTGCTATACAGAGATGAAAGATGAGATACTTCTCGGTCAGATAACTCTTTTTGAAATAAACCGTGATATTGTTCGAATTAAGCAGATATGCAAAAAGGAGGGCTGTACATATACTGTCATAGGACAATTAACCTTTGCCGAACAAGCACAACTGAAAGAGAAGGCTATAAAGGGGCTGGATAGCATGACGAAGTCCATCGAAGGTAAAACCATTCAAACAGACGAATCTGAGGAGTGAGCCTATGGCAAGTGTGAAGATTAAGTTCCGTACCTCTACCGTAGAGGGCTGCCAAGGAACCATATATTATCAAGTGATTCATAACCGTGTCGCTCGTCAGGTAAAAACGGAGTACCGAATTTATGAAAGTGAATGGAACAGTAGTTTATCGGAGATTATATTGTCCCGTTTCGATGAAGAGAGAAGAGCTTATTTGTCTAAGATAAGAGACAATATACAGAGTGATATACGCAAATTCCAACGAATTATCACATCATTAGAGCAGCAGGGTGTAGACTATGATTCCAATAATGTAGTATCAGATTTTGTATCTCTAAATCCACAGAATACTCTTTTCGGATTTATGGAGGAGGTAATTGTCAATCTGAGAAAGTTGGGAAAGATACGAATTTCTGAGACCTATACCGCTACGCTTAACAGTTTCTGTCGTTTTAGAGAGGAGAAAGATGTGGCATTGGATAAGGTGGATTCTGATATAATGATAGCATATGAAGCCTTCCTGAAAGCAAGTGGTGTTAGTCTCAACAGCTCATCGTTCTATATGCGAAATTTGCGAGCTGTTTATAATCGTGCAGTGGAAAAGGAACTTACACCACAGCGATTTCCGTTCAAGCATGTTTATACAGGAATAGGCAAGACCGTAAAACGGGCCGTTCCGATAAAGGTTATCAAGCAAATTAAAGAAATGGACTTGTCGTATCGTTCATCATTGGATTTTGCGAGGGATATGTTTCTCTTTTCGTTCTATACTCGTGGGATGTCACTCGTGGATATGGCGTATTTAAGGAAGAAAGACCTTACCAATGGTATTCTTTCCTATCGTCGTCGTAAGACAGGACAACAACTGTTTATAAAGTGGGAAAAACCAATGCAGGAGATTGCGGATAAATACGATACGAAAAATTCGCTTTACCTGTTACCAATTATCAAGCACTCTTCCATAGAGGAACGGACGCAGTACATTTATGCCGGTCATAATATAAACCGTAACCTGAAAATTATCGGTCGGGAGTTAGGACTGTCTATACCCTTGACAATGTATGTCGCACGACACGCATGGGCCAGTATCGCCAAGAGCAAGAATGTTCCACTGTCGGTTATTAGTGAAGGAATGGGGCATGATTCAGAAGCTACAACACGCATCTATTTAGCTTCGTTGGATAACATGGCGATAGACAAGGCGAATAGTCTGATATTGAAATCTTTGTAAGAAAAGAATTGTTGAGCGAATTGTGTGTCTCTTTGCAAGAGATTATTATCTCTTTGCAAGAGAAGTGATTAACGACGCAAAAATACGAAAAAATCTGCAAATGACTCAATATATGTATAAAAAAAGTTTTGCGAATGAATAATTTTGTTGAGTACGATAAGGGGATTGTTGAGTAAAAGAGGTAAACGTAGTTAAGTATAGTTCTCGTTTTCAGATAGCCTGTCTGTTATCACTCTCTCTTGCAAAGAGAGGGTGATTTTGAGTGTTAAAATAATAAAGGTAATGAAACGTATAATCTTATTGTTGGCAATTGCTGTGGCAGGTATTTCACAAGAACTTCAGGCACAAAAGGCGGCGATAAAAACGAATTTGCTTTCCGATACTTTCATGAATGTCAATCTTGGGATAGAGATTGGTCTTGCCCCCAAATGGACACTTGATTTTACGAGCGAATTCAATGGTTGGACGCTTTCGCATAATCGGCGATGGAAACACTGGGCCGTACAACCTGAGACTCGTTATTGGTTCTGCGACCGTTTTTCCGGACATTTTCTTGGGGCACATTTGCATGGGGGGCAGTATAACATAGGAGGCTTCAATGGACAAGTTAACTTTTTGGGAACGAATGCGCGGAAACTGAAAAACGCCCACTATCAGGGTTGGTTTTTAGGTGCGGGGGTAGCATACGGTTACGCATGGATACTGAATCGTCATTGGAACTTGGAAGCGGAAATCGGTTTCGGATATTCTTATACTCGTTACGACAGGTTCAGATGTTCCGGGTGCGGAAAAAAAATTGAAGCAAGCAAACCGCATCATTATGTGGGGCCTACAAAGGTAGCCATTAACTTAGTTTACTTGTTTTAAAGCGGATGGACATGAGAAGGACAATATTTCTATTGGCAGCCCTGTTAGGGTTTGGAGATATGATGGAAGGTGTGGCACAGAGTGTAAAAAATATCATTCCCGATGTTTCCGTTAGTCATTTCAAAATGGATCGTAACGGCAAGTACCTTACTGTGGAGATGAATATAGATTTAACGGGACTTGACGTGGACGCTAACCGTGCTGTATTACTTACGCCGCGTCTTATTAATGGAATAGATTCACTTGACTTACCATCGATAGGGATTTATGGACGCAGGCGATATTATTATTACGTGAGAAATGGAATAAGTAATATTTCAGGAGAAACTGAAACGGCTTGCCGGGCTTTAAGAAAACCGGACAATTTAGACTATCATCAACCTGTTGTTTACAAGGAGTGGATGAATGGGGCGACTCTTAAGTTTTATCGCAGTGACTGGGGATGTTGCCATGAAATATTGGCAGAATATGAAGGCATACTGGGACGGCATAATGAAGCATTCTTTCCGGAACTGGTATTTGTGCGTCCTGAAGCTGAGACCATGAAAAGCCGTTCGTTGTCAGGATCGGCTTTTATAGACTTTCCGGTAGATCAGACAGTGATTTATCCTGAATATCGCCGAAACACGGTAGAACTTGGCAAAATACAAGCTACTATAGATTCTGTGAGGAACGACAAAGATGTGTCTATTATTTCGGTATGGCTCAAGGGATATGCCTCACCCGAAAGCCCGTATTCGCATAACAAAGATTTGGCAATAGGGCGTACTGAGGCGCTCAAAAAGTATGTACGACAGTTGTATAATTTTGGCGATGACATTATTGTTACGGAATATGAACCGGAAGACTGGGAAGGACTGCGTCGATATGTGGAACTGTCTAATATTGAACATCGTAAGGAAATTTTGGAGATGATAGACAGCAGTATCGAACCGGATGCCAAGGAGGAGAAAATAAAACGAAGCTATCCCCAAGAATACCGTTTTTTGTTACAGCATTGTTATCCGGCATTACGTCACACGGATTATCGTATAGATTACAATATACGTAATTACAACGACGTGGAGGAAATCAAATGTATTATGGCGGAGCAGCCACAGAAGTTGAGCCTGAATGAATTCTACCTCGTGGCAAGAATGTACGAACCTGGTACAGTGGAATTTACCGATGTGTTTGAAACGGCGGTACGTATGTTTCCCCATGATGAAATAGCCAACTTGAATGCAGCCAATGCCGCTATACGTCGGGGCAATCAGGATGCCGCGCGCAAGTATTTGGCAAAGGCGGGTAATTCGGCAGAAGCTGTTTATGCACGAGGTTCGCTTGCCATACGTGAAAAAGATTATAAGATGGCGGTACTACATTTGGAGAAAGCTCGCGAAATGGGACTTCAAATGGCAGAAATCACACTTGTGGAATTGACAAAAAGAGGATATACGGAATGATTAAATAAGTTAAAAAAAATGAAGCTATCAAGTTTATTATGGAGTTTGTTCGGAATAATGGCACTTAGTGCTTGTTCCGAAAATGAAATGTCGGAAGAGAACGATTTGGAAGTTAAAAACGGCGGTCGTTTTTTAGCTGTTGAAATTGCAAATCCGGCCACGACAAGAGCTGAAAGTGTATTAGATGGTGACTACGAGGCTGGTTTGGATGGTGAGAACAAGGTCAATTCTTTAAGATTCTATTTCTTTGATGGTACAGGGGCACCAGTTTCTGTAAATGTTGTCGGAGATAAAAATTATGTGGATTGTACGGAAATTATATCGGAAGGTCAGAATGATATGCCGAATGTGGAGAAAAAACTACAGGCAATTGTTGTGATTAATACGAAAGATGGTAATAATGCCAACGTTAGTTCCATGGTTGCTGTGGCCAATCATGAAACGGTAGAACTTGGAGAAGGGGCTTTATCTCTTACGGAAATCTGTAAAAAAATAGGCGATTATAGCTCTGTAGAAAAAGAAGAGAATAATGGTAGTAAGATTCCACATTTCCTGATGACAAGTTCATCTTATGCAGGAACAGACGGACAAATTACTGTGGCAACGATTAATCCTGTAAATCTCTGTAAATCTGAGGAGGATGCCAAAAATAATCCTGTAAATATTTATATAGAACGTGTGGTTGCAAAAACGAAATTGAATGCTGAATGGAATACTGAGAAGGTAACAGTCAAAGAAAATGTTACCTATCAAGGTAAAACCTATACGGCAGTCGCATTGAAAGACCACAAGGGTAATGATATTAAAGTTAATGAAAAACAAATATATGTCATTTTCACAGCTTGGGATATTACCGGTACTGTAGACAAGTCATATCTTTTCAAAAAGGTAAATTCTGTAACTGCATGGAATTTGGGTTGGATATGGAATAATTCCGACTTTTTCCGTTCTTTTTGGGCAATGAATCCCGAAGATGTAAAGCTGGGATATATCAGTTATAACGATATCGATTGTGAAGTTGGAGAAAACGGTGTAGCATATTGTCTGGAAAATGCAGCGGATAATTTTGATAATGGAACCAAGAGCGCTTATAATCCTGATGCACAGGTTTGTAATCGTACTCAGGCAATCATTGCTGCAGTATTGGTTACTGTTGATGGAAGTCAAGCATCTCCTATCGATTTGGCAAAATGGGCAGGAAGGGATTATACAGAAGAGAGTGTGAAGGTAGCCATGTTGAATACAATGACAAATCAGATTTACATAAAAGAAACAGATGGTGGTGGAAATGAAAAATTTGTTTCGATTAAGCCTGAACATGTATTATTGGTTACCGGTACAAATGCAGGAGAGGCTGATGATAAAAGTGAAAACAGTGCAAGGTATTTAAGTTATTTACAATTGACAGAGGAAGCTAAAGCTTTAGATTTTTATTCAAGTACCTCAGAAGATGCGAAATTGACAGTAGATGCTGTGAACACTATTCTGAAAAGTATACCTGGCGCTAAAGTATGGAAAACCGGAATGACTTACTATTACACAGATCTCAGACACTTGGGAACAGAAGCAACGAAAGGGTTGTATGGCGTAGTGCGCAATCATATTTATGATGTCAACGTTCAGTCTGTAGTAGGTCTGGGTACTCCAGTCTATAATCCGGATGAAGTGATTGTTCCGCAAAAACCGGGTGAAGATGAAACATATATTGCTGCAAAAATAAACATCCTGTCATGGCGAATTGTGAATAATGATGTTGATTTAGTGTGGTAATGATTTTATTCTAAAAACACCTCGTAATTGGTATAATAAGGTATAACCTTGAGACTGCGGCTTCTTATGTCGCAGTCTCTTCACTTGATTTTATTGTAATAGTGACCAGCAGATTGTAGGTTGACATAACATATACATAATATACGATGAACACATTGTTTTATATCAGACGGTTTGGGATAGTACTATTGATACTGTTTCTGATTACGTCCTGCGACAGCTTGATTTATGAGCACGAGGGGGATTGCCTGGTGAGTTACCGTCTGAAGTTCCGCTATGACATGAACTTGAAGTTTGCTGATGCCTTCGCACATGAGGTGAAATCGGTAAGGCTTTATGCGTTCAATATGGAGGGAGAGTTGGTGTGGCAGGCATCTGAACAGGGAGAGGTTCTTGCGTCTGAAAATTATGTCATGGCATTGGATCTCGCACCCGGTAAGTATCGGCTGGTAGCATGGTGCGGACTGGGTAATGAGGAGTCTTTTTGTTTGCCTGATGTGTCACCCGCATGCGGCCCCGAAGGCTTACATTGCTGCCTGAATTGTATTTCCGGAACATCGGTCGGAACTTCAAGTGGTGGAGAATCTCCTGCCTGTTCCGATAAAGATTTACAGCCACTGTTTCATGGTATGATGGATGTGGAACTGCCGGTGAATGACGATGGAGGAGAATATACTTTCGAAATGTCGCTTACCAAAAATACAAACGTGTTCCGTGTCGTGTTACAACATCTGTCCGGTGAAGATATAGATGCTGACGATTTTGAATTCAGCATAGAAGACAACAACGGCTGGCTGGCTTATGATAACTCGATGTTGAGGGATGTTCCTGTCGTATATCGTCCATGGGCTGTCTATTCTGGTGAAGCGGGCGTGGAAACCACCCCAAAGCGTGCCATAACCTCTGTCAAAGTAGCTGTGGCGGAACTGACCGTAAACAGGTTGTTCATGAGGGATTGGACAAAATATAAACGTTCTGTGTTGACAATACGTACTGTTGCAGATGGTAAGCTTGTAGCTTCAATTCCGATTATTGATTATGTCTTGTTGGTGAAAGGTGAACATCACAGGCAAATGGATGATCAGGAATATCTGGACCGGGCTGATGAATATAATATGACATTTTTTCTTGATCAGGACAACAACTGGATAAGCACTGTGGTACAAATTCTTTCCTGGCGGGTAGTGGTTAATAATTCGGATTTGAATTGACAAACAGTTTTTTCAAAGAGATAAAATGAAATGTACATTGCGACATATCTTATGGATGGTTTCGGTGTTTTGTCTTGCCTTGATGCAGACGGCCTGTAACAAAGCCGCCGGTTTTATGGACAAGTCATCCAGTGATGAAGGTTCGGTTATGCTCGTATTGAATACTGAGATTATAGGTTCGTTGTATGCCGGAGAGGCTGAGTCGGGTAGGGACAAAATGCACACGCTTCGTATTGTTATCCTGCATCCGGATGGCACGGTGGAACATAACCAATTCATGGATTTTGGAGATGGGATGCTGTCAGAGTGTACACGGTTTATCCAGGTAAAGCAGAACGAAACGAAAACGATTTATCTGATAGCCAATGAAAGGAGCGTACATGATGGCCTGCATAATACTTTAGATGAATTTACGGTGGGTACAGACGGTTTTAAGGATGCGATTGACGGTCAATCTTTTAGTCCTGACTACCTCAAACCCATTCCTATGAGTTCCGTGTACGAGGTTGAGATTAAAGATGAACCGCGGAAAGAATGTCAGTTCTATTTGGTGCGTGCCGCTACGAAATTTACATTCCGCTTCACGAATATGCGTAGTGGATCTGTTACACTGAACAGTGTCACAGTTTCAGATATAGCCGATAAGACTTACCTGATGTCTCACAAAAAGAATCTGACGATGAAGTTTCAGGAAGAGGACGGAGGTGAAACCGAACTTTTCTGGATAGATTGGTTGAAAAAAATATCGGACGAATCGCAACTGAATCCGGATGACAAGGAGCTGGCGGATAAGAGAGGCTGGATACAAGACTATGATATTCCTGAGGAAACAACATCCGGACAAGTCACCGTGAAGGCACCGGATGATTTTCAGATACCGGGGCTTGCTTATGATATGGGAGTACCGAAACCGGGTCGGAAGGTTTATCCGACTTTTTATCTTCCGGAAAGCAAGGACTTGAAGAATTCTCAAGAAATGTATGGTGAGCAAGAATACACCATGATACTCAGTCTGACGGATGACAAAAATGAAACGAAAAATTTTACTTGTCTTTTTGACAACTTAAAAGCCCTTTTCCGCAATACCCATGTAGTGGTAGATGTTACTTTTCTGGAAAAGGGAATACAGGTAGATGTGATACCTTACAGTGAGGTTGTTCTTAAACCTGAATTTGGATTGTAAACCCGTAAAAAACATGTAAAGATGAAACTTTGGATATCATATATTCTTGTTTGTATGATGGCTTTTGCCAGTACAAGCTGCCGTGATGATTTTATGGCATATGATTCTGTTATTGGAGAAGGCAGGGCGAAAGTGTCTGCTGTTGTGGATTTTGAACCAATGTCATCGGGACTGATACAAACAAGAACTGCCGGAGATGCAATCAAAGATATTACCAGTCTTCATGTGTTGTTATACGACTATGAAACTAAGAATCTGACAGAAAGTTGGAAGATTGAGAACTATCAACCCAAAGATGTGGACCGTATTGACACGGATGCGGAAAATGGGATAACTGCAGAAGCAAAGACGAAGCGCGTCTCTTTCGAGTTGAATAAAACTATCGGCAAAGGTAAATATCTTATGTATGCAGTGGCGAATATCCCCGATTTACTTGAAAATTATGAAGAAAATATTAAAACGGTGGATGGACTTAAGAGCATACCGCTTACATGGAACGATAAGGATATAAGCCAAAACAGTCAGATGATAGGATATTTCACAAAGAACACTACTGTACAGCCGGAGGACAATCCGCTTGTTATAAACGAATCGGAGGTTCGCTTGCATGCATGGTTACGCCGTGCAACTTCAAAGGTGACTATCGCTTATGACGGAAGTAATTTGAAAGAAGGGGTTTTTATTTATCTCAAGTCGGTACAGATTAAAGATATACCGGAGCAGTGTTATCTGGGGAAAGACAACAATGTGGGTACTGAGGGATATACGTTAAAATGTCCGGGAAAGGGACCGGACATGCCTGACGGAGAGATAATCAAATATTATGAAGGAGAAGAAGAACCGGCTGAATTCGGCCCTGACTATAAAGGACCTCGTATTACGGTGGGAACTCCAAAATATGGTTCTCATGAAGAAAATGCTAACGCTTTGTTCTTTTACGAGAATATGCAGGATATTGGCAAGGATAAACGGCAGGATTCGGATGGTGATAAAGTGCTTGATGCACCGGGAATGCCGGGGGATGTGACTTATGTGTTCAAAGACGGCAAGCCGTATGGCACATATATAGAAGTGGAAGCGCACTATATTTCTAATAATTCGGAAAAACTGGGTAATGGTCGTATCATATATCGTTTTATGTTGGGACAGGATGTAAAGACAGACTATAATGCTAAACGGAACTGTCATTATAAGCTGACGTTGATATTCAACAACTTTGCTAATGATGTGGATTGGCATATAGAGTATGAAGAGCCGGAGCCGGGTGTGATGACTCCCGAACCTTACTATATTTCCTATCTGTATAACCACTCATTGATGTATCCGCTCAAAATCAATACAGGCGGAAGGAAAATAGAATACATAAAGGCGGAAATAACCGATAATCGCTGGGCGCCGGATAATGCCAATAAGGAAGTTTATTTTCATGAAATGGATTTACCCAATCAAAACCAATGGAATGGTTTCCTGTCGTTGCATGAAACGACTGAGACGCGTATTACCGGGACCCAACCTTTTACCGCTACATCGAATATGGAATACTATAATAAAACTCCTAAACGAGGTGAACGGGAGTACAAAGACTTTACAGAAGGAGAACATACGACTGACAATGCGAATATAACCGATATTTATCGTGTACAGAAACATCCTACGGAAGAGAATACATTCAATGTATATATTCCTATGTACACGCGGGCTAAACAGTTGATTAAGGCAACAGGTTATACCGGCAATAATCCTTACGTGGCATATCAGCGTAAAGCGAATGTAAAGATTACAACCAAGTTGGAAGGGCTGGAACAAGTATTTGAAAATAATGTAACCATGTATCAAGTACGTCGTATCGTGAATCCCAAAGGAGTTTATCGTAGTGCCGATAATAATAAATCATTTCATGTGGTATTGAAACGATTGCCGCGGGAAAATGCAGAGCGCTTTGAAACATTTCAATCAGAAGGTCCATGGAAAGCTTATATTGTAAGACATTATAATGGAGATGGGATTGAACTTTCAGGATATCAGGGAAAGTCGGAATGTATAAATGACACTATATATGGTAATACGGGAACAAATATGGATTTTAACATTGATTTTTCCGGAACGCCGGTTGGTAACCGATATGCTATAATTAGGGTTGAGTATCATAATTATACTTGTTATCATCTGATATTTGTAAGACAGGGAAACGAACCCGACAATTTGATTGATGGTGGTGCGTTATGGTATGCCGAAAATATGAAAACCAAGAACCAATTAGCGGCAAGTCCGCTGGATGAAGGTTCGTTATTTAAGTTGGGAAACTGGGATGATCCGATTGATGCGTTGAATAATAAAAATTCGAAAACACCTTGGATAAATGTCACCTCGGCAGATTTTAAAAAGCCGACAGATGGCTTTATTATAGCCGGAAAAACGGATACGAAAAAAACATGGGATCAGATAATAACAAAGGTTGATGTAAACAATCCGCAAATAGTAGTTTCATTTGATGATCCCGGAAATGGAATGGAAGTTGCTAAATGGGAGGACTATGAGGCCTTATATAATAGCAAAGATATAGAACAAGGATACGGTATCCTTTACGGAGATGATGCGGTAGAGACAGCTGATCATATAGACCATGCATATGGATATGATTATAGCCATGGAGTAATGGGATGTGGAATGAGAGGTTGTTTTGTATATAACAAGATGACAGGCAAAAATCTTTTCTTCCCGATAGGAGCTTCTGGCTACGGACACAGAAAGCACTTAGAAGGTGGAATATTAAGATATTCTGCGGGGCAGACCGGATATTACACCACGGGACGTGTTCCGGCTGACACTAGTAAACCGGCTGTTTACCCTGAAGGTGTGAAAGATGCCCCGTTGTTGCATGACATATATATGAGACCGGGAGCTGTATATTGGTATAAAACACAGGGAGGAAATATACCTGACGGACCATACGTAGGCTGGGATATAAACTATTTCTCATTCGATTTCTATCCGATAGGTAGTTACTCCACAGGAAGCCGTCGGGATGCTTGTTTTGTGCGTTGTGTGAAAAAATGATAACTTTATCTAGTGGCTTCTTTGTGTTGATGCGTATGCAAACTACTTTAGATCACCGAAGCAAATTCAAAAAAGCTCTGAAATACTTGAATTTCAGAGCTTTTTTGAATTTGCTTTTCGTTTTTTCGGTGCGTACGGAAGATGAACCTAAATTCTATTCTTTACATAACTAATATCTTAGTAATGCTCTTGCTATTTAGTTCGACGAATAGTCCAACATATTAAGTTCGCTGTTCTGCTTGGCTTTTTGTTGTTGCTTGGAACACTGTAAATGTACGAAATCACATTTAAATCATCAAATTTTAAAGAGATTTATTCCTTTTCGCAATCATGTTCTTGAGTCATTTTCCATCTATTATAAAGACCCAGGTATTGGATTCATTGTATAAAAGTAATCTGCATCTATTACAAAGAAAGTATCTGAAAAAAGGTAAATTTGTTGTGCCGACCTATACGCGCAATAAACAGACAGTTCCTATTTATACCTTTTATGAATATTCACCCACAAAAAAAGGCTTGTATTATTTCTGCCGGAAAGATGATTTACTGACTTCTGATTTTTTGTATTATACAAAACTTGAAGAATTTCTCAAAGAGTTTTGCTTGACTCACGGGGTTGAGAGAATGATATTCCCATGTATTGAATATGGAAAACCTTGGTTTTGATGTTTAGAGAGTAATTTATCTTGTAGTAAATAGACACTTGTTCCTCACGAGATAAGAATTCAACATTCACTTCGTCATACTTGGAATGAATGCCATAAAAGGGAATTTTATAATCCACTCATTAGCTAAGGCGATACGAATAATTTTCTGGTAGGTTCTTCAAGTGCTTTAATACTGAATTATTATAGTAATGTTTGGTTGTTTTCAGCCAAGATTCAAAGTTTTGAATAAATTGTCTATTTATGGGCTATCTTTTGTAAAATGAACTAAAAATGATAAAGCTCTGAAGCGTTTGGCTTCAGAGCTTTACTTGATGTTTGCAAATTAAGATTGCGGTGTGTACGGGACTCGAACCCGTGACCCCATGCGTGACAGGCATGTATTCTAACCAACTGAACTAACACACCAAATATTTATTTGATTAATCAGATTTTACCGTTTACACTTCTTAGATAAATTAAGAAGCGGTGCGTACGGGACTCGAACCCGTGACCCCATGCGTGACAGGCATGTATTCTAACCAACTGAACTAACGCACCAGTATTTCATTTTAATCAGCTTTCTCTCTCGATTGCGGGTGCAAAGGTAGCTGTTTTTACGTAATTTGCAATACTTTCAAAAAGTTTTTTTGTGAGTAAAATAGTCATTTTTTGCTTTGTGCTTCATTATGAGGTATTTCTGTTAGAATAAAAAATAGAAATTCTTTTTATTTCTTTCTCTATAGAGGGATTCTAATGCTTTAGAAAGTGTGTGTTGTTAATATATTTTCTTCTGCATTTAGATAATTGATTTTATAGGCTGTAAAAGTACGTATTTAAATGTGTCTTAATTACCTAATTAAGGCAGTGTTAAAACGGATAGTTTATATCTATAAAGTACGTACTTTTTAACCGCCTGTAATACAGTAGCATATGGCGTTGTTTTGCCTCAGTCTGTATATTCGTGTCTTATCTCATGTATGCTTTTCTGCCTGTCGTGCGGTTGAATACCTTAAAATGATGACATTATTTTCTTTATTTCTTTTTGAATTTTGAGCTTCAATCTTTCTATCTGATCTATTTCTTGCTTTTAGAGTAAACTTTTTGCTCAAATTATTCGCTATTTTGCAATAATTAGTTATTTTTGCAAGCTAAAATCGCAGGCAGTGAAACAACACTGCATGAATTAGTAAAATAGTAGAAACAATGATGACAACTGCCAAACTGTTATTGCACTGTCCCGATAAACCGGGTATCCTGGCCGAGGTGACAGACTTTATCACGGTAAACAAAGGAAATATTATCTATCTGGACCAGTACGTAGACCATGTGGAAAACATCTTTTTTATGCGTATTGAATGGGAATTGAAAGATTTTCTGGTTCCTCAGGAAAAGATTGAAGATTATTTTGAAACACTCTACGCCCAGAAGTATGGTATGAATTTCCGTCTCTATTTCTCAGATGTGAAACCACGAATGGCTATTTTTGTATCCAAAATGTCGCACTGTCTTTTTGATATGTTGGCACGGTATACGGCAGGAGAGTGGAATGTGGAAATTCCTCTTATCATTAGTAATCATCCTGATTTGCAGCATGTGGCAGAGCGTTTTGGAATTCCTTTCTACCTTTTCCCTATCACAAAAGAGACGAAGGAAGAACAGGAACGCAAAGAGATGGAACTGCTGGCTAAACATAACATCACATTTATTGTGTTGGCGCGTTATATGCAGGTTATCTCAGAGCAGATGATCAATGCTTATCCTAATAAGATTATCAATATTCACCACTCTTTTCTTCCGGCTTTTGTAGGTGCAAGACCTTATCATGCTGCTTTTGAAAGAGGTGTGAAAATTATTGGTGCTACCAGTCATTATGTAACGACTGAGTTGGATGCCGGACCTATTATAGAACAGGATGTTGTGCGTATCACACATAAAGATTCGATAGAAGATCTGGTTAATAAGGGTAAGGACCTGGAGAAAATTGTACTTTCGCGTGCCGTGCAGAAGCATATCGAACGCAAGGTATTGGCTTATAAAAATAAAACGGTAATATTTAATTAGTTGATAATTGACAATTGACAGTGGACAGTTACTGCGTTGTAAGCGTCTGGTTATTTGAACTCACTGTCAATTGTCAATTGTCAACTGTCAACTAAATAAGGATGAATGTTGCAGTAATAAAATACAATGCCGGGAATATCCGTTCTGTAGACTATGCTTTAAAGCGTCTTGGAGTGGAGGCTGTGATCACTGCCGATAAAGAGGTGCTGCAGGCTGCCGATAAGGTGATTTTTCCTGGAGTAGGACAGGCTGAGACTACCATGAATCACTTGCGGGCTACTGGGATGGATGAATTGATCAAGAATCTCCGTCAGCCGGTGCTGGGTATTTGCCTGGGGATGCAGTTGATGTGTAGTTATTCTGAAGAAGGGGATGTGGACTGTTTGGGAGTTTTTGATGTGCCGGTAAAACGTTTTATCCCACACAAGCATGAGGATAAGGTGCCACATATGGGCTGGAATACGATAGGGCATCTGAATAGTGAACTTTTTAAGGGTTTCACGCAGGATGAATTTGTCTATTTTGTACATAGCTTCTATGTACCCGTTTGTGATTTTACGGCTGCCCGGACAGATTATATACATCCGTTCAGTGCTGCTCTGCATAAAGATAATTATTATGCTACACAATTTCATCCTGAAAAGAGTGGTGGGACAGGAGAGAAGATATTGAAAAACTTTTTGGATCTATAACTTTCATGATTATACGATGGAGAGTACAGTCTGATGTATTTTCAATCGTCAAATCGTAAATCGTCAAATTGTAAATAATAATATGATTGAAATTATTCCAGCTATTGACATTATCGATGGGAAATGCGTTCGCCTTTCTCAGGGAGATTATGACAGTAAAAAGGTGTATAATGAGAACCCGGTGGAAGTGGCCAAGGAGTTTGAAGCCAACGGTATTCGTCGCTTGCATGTGGTAGATCTTGACGGGGCTGCCTCTCATCATGTGGTAAATTACCGCACGTTAGAGCAAATAGCTACCCGTACTTCTCTTATTATCGATTTTGGTGGTGGCGTAAAGAGTGACGAGGATCTTATTATTGCTTTTGAGAGTGGTGCAGAGATGATAACCGGAGGAAGTATAGCTGTGAAGAATCCTGAACTGTTTTGCCGTTGGATAGACAAGTATGGCAGTGAGAAAATTATTCTTGGTGCCGATGTCAAAGATCATAAGATTGCTGTCAATGGCTGGAAAGATGAAAGTGCCTGTGATCTTTTCCCTTTCCTGAAAGAGTATATCCATAAAGGGATAGAGAAAGTGATCTGTACGGATATCAGTTGTGACGGTATGCTTGCCGGACCTTCTATTGAACTGTATAAAGAGATACTTGCTGAACACCCCACTCTCTATCTGATAGCAAGTGGTGGAGTCAGTAACATGGGTGATATTGAAGCCCTCCATGAAGCCGGAGTGCCTGCCGTTATTTTTGGCAAAGCGCTTTATGAAGGACATATTACCCTGAAAGATCTCTACCGTTTTTTATAGTATTTTCAATCGTAAATAGTAAATTGTCCAATCGTAAATATTAGTATCGTGTTAGCAAAAAGAATTATTCCCTGTCTTGATATAAAAGATGGACAGACTGTAAAAGGAACCAATTTTGTCAACCTCCGTCAGGCAGGTGATCCGGTTGAACTGGGACGTGCTTATAGCGAACAGGGAGCTGATGAACTGACTTTTCTTGATATTACCGCCAGTCATGAAGGACGTAAGACCTTTGCCGAATTGGTGAAACGAATTGCTGCTAATATTAATATCCCTTTTACAGTGGGAGGAGGGATCAATGAATTGAGTGATGTGGATCGTTTGCTGAATGCCGGTGCCGATAAAATATCTGTAAACTCTTCTGCTATTCGTAATCCGCAATTGATTGATGATATAGCAAAGCACTTCGGATCACAGGTTTGCGTGCTTGCCGTAGATGCCAAGATGACTGAAAATGGTTGGAAATGTTACCTGAATGGCGGCCGTATAGAAACAGATAAAGAATTGCTGGCGTGGACCAAAGAGGCTCAGGAACGGGGTGCCGGAGAGATACTTTTTACTAGTATGAATCATGATGGTGTGAAGACCGGATATGCCAATGAAGCACTTGCTTCGCTTGCCGGGCAACTTTCTATACCTATAATTGCTTCGGGAGGGGCAGGTGCGATGGAACATTTCCGGGATGCTTTCACTCTTGGCAAAGCGGATGCTGCGCTGGCTGCCAGTGTTTTTCATTTCGGAGAAATCAAAATTCCCGATTTAAAATCGTATCTTTGCAGCCAGGGAATTACTGTAAGAAGGGAGAATTGAGAGGAGAGAAGGGAGAAGTAATTTCAATCGTAAATCGTAAATCGTTAACGTACCTATGTGTTAAAAAATAAATAATGGTCATGACCGTAGGGAATAAATTGTAAATAAAATGTTGGATTTTGATAAAATGAATGGGCTTGTTCCCGCTATCATACAAGATAATGACACCCGTAAGGTGCTGATGCTTGGTTTTATGAATAAGGAAGCTTATGACAAGACAGTAGAGACCGGGAAAGTAACTTTTTTCAGCCGTACCAAGAATCGTCTCTGGACCAAAGGAGAGGAGAGCGGTAATTTCCTGAATGTGGTTTCTATCAAAGCCGATTGTGACAATGACACACTGTTGATTCAGGTTAATCCGGTTGGCCCTGTATGTCATACAGGTACAGATACTTGTTGGGGCGAAAAGAATGAAGAACCTGTAATGTTTCTCAAACTGCTGCAGGATTTTATTGATAAGCGTCACGAAGAGATGCCGGAGAAATCTTATACTACCAGCCTTTTTGAATCGGGTATCAATAAGATAGCTCAAAAGGTGGGCGAAGAAGCGGTAGAAACAGTTATAGAAGCTACTAATGGAACCAATGAACGGTTGATTTACGAAGGATCCGATTTGATCTATCACCTCATCGTGCTGCTAACTTCTAAAGGCTATCGCATCGAAGACCTGGCACGCGAATTGCAGGTAAGACATAGCGCCTCATGGACGAAGCACTGATTACATATAACAATGTAGAGATACATCAGCAAGAACTTTGCGTGCTGAGTGACGTAACGTTACAGTTGCACAAAGGTGAGTTTGTATATCTGATAGGTAAGGTAGGGTCGGGAAAAACGAGCCTGCTCAAAACCTTCTATGGTGAACTCGATATTGCTGATGGTGAAGCGGAAGTGTTGGGATATAATATGAAAACGATCAAACGTAAGTACATCCCGCAACTGAGGCGTAAACTTGGTATTGTCTTTCAGGACTTCCAGTTGCTGACAGATCGTACCGTATATAACAATCTTGAGTTTGTGCTTCGTGCTACCGGTTGGAAGAATAAACAAGAGATAAAGGAGCGTATTGAAGAAGTATTGCAGTTGGTAGGCATGAGCAACAAAGGTTACAAGTTGCCTAACGAACTCTCCGGAGGTGAGCAACAACGTATTGTTATTGCGCGTGCCGTACTTAATTCACCTGCTATTATCCTGGCAGACGAACCTACTGGAAACCTGGATGTGGAAACAGGAAAGGCCATTGTGGAATTGTTGCATAGTATTTGCGAATCGGGTTCATCTGTAGTGATGACTACCCATAATTTGCAATTATTGCGCGAATATCCCGGACGTGTATACCGGTGTTCGGAGCATCATATCAATGATGTGACGGATGAATTTACAGAGAAAAATAATTAATATACATACTAATTTTAATACAGTAACGAAAATGAAAGTTTTAAAGTTTGGAGGAACTTCCGTAGGCTCTGCACAGCGGATGAAGGAAGTAGCCAAATTGATTACCGATGGTGAAAAAAAGATTGTTGTTCTTTCGGCTATGTCGGGTACAACAAACACATTGGTGGAGATTTCCGACTATCTGTACAAGAAGAATCCGGAAGGTGCCAACGAGATTATCAATAAGCTGGAATCTAAATATAAACAGCACGTTGATGAACTTTATGCTACCCCGGAATATAAACAGAAAGCGCTGGAAGTTGTCAAATCTCATTTCGACTACATTCGTTCGTACACGAAGGATCTCTTCACATTGTTCGAAGAGAAAGTAGTACTGGCACAAGGCGAGCTGATTTCTACTGCCATGGTAAACTTCTATCTACAGGAGTGTGGCGTGAAGTCTGTACTGCTTCCGGCTTTAGAATTCATGCGTACTGACAAAAACGCAGAGCCCGATCCTATCTATATCAAGGAGAAATTGCTGGCACAACTGGAGCTCTATCCGGATGCAGAGATTTATATTACGCAGGGGTTCATTTGTCGTAATGCTTATGGGGAAATTGATAACCTGCAACGTGGTGGTAGCGACTATACTGCTTCTTTGATTGGTGCGGCTATCAATGCTTCTGAAATACAGATTTGGACAGATATCGATGGGATGCATAACAATGATCCGCGTATTGTAGACAAGACTTCTCCGGTGCGTCAGTTGCATTTTGAAGAGGCTGCTGAGTTGGCTTACTTTGGTGCCAAGATTCTTCATCCTACTTGTATTCAGCCAGCTAAGTATGCTAATATTCCGGTACGTTTGCTTAACACAATGGCTCCTGAGGCTCCGGGTACATTGATCTCTAATGATACGGAGAAAGGAAAGATTAAGGCTGTAGCTGCTAAAGAAAACATTACTGCTATTAAGATTAAATCCAGTCGTATGTTGCTGGCTCACGGATTCTTGCGTAAAGTATTCGAGATTTTTGAAAGTTATCAGACCTCTATCGATATGATCTGTACTTCAGAGGTGGGTGTGTCTGTTACCGTAGATAATACCAAGCATCTGAATGAAATACTGGACGACTTGAAGAAATATGGTACGGTAACGGTTGACAGAGATATGTGCATCATTTGCGTGGTAGGAGACCTTGAATGGGAAAATGTAGGTTTTGAAGCCAAAGCGCTTGATGCGATGCGTAATATTCCGGTACGTATGATCTCTTTCGGTGGTAGTAATTACAACATCTCCTTCCTTATCCGTGAGTGTGATAAGAAGGTAGCATTACAATCGCTGAGCGATATGTTGTTCAACGGAAAATAATAATCACATATCTACTATAGAAGGCACAGAGGACACAGAGGATTAAAAGAAATTCAAACTCTGTGCCCTCTGTCCTCTCTGTAGTAGACCTAAATAAAGTATCTTTTATGAAAGGAATATTCCCTATTGATAAATTTCGTGAGTTGCGTACCCCTTTTTATTATTATGATACAAAAGTGCTGCGTGACACACTGACTGCTATCAATAAAGAAGTAACCCGTTACGAACATTTTGACGTGCATTATGCTGTGAAAGCAAATGCAAACCCGAAGGTACTCACCGTCATCCGTGAGAGTGGATTGGGTGCCGATTGTGTAAGTGGCGGCGAAATACGTGCAGCTATTAAAGCTGGTTTCCCAGCACAGAAGATTGTATTTGCCGGTGTGGGGAAAGCCGATTGGGAGATCGAACTTGGATTGGATTATGACATTTTCTGTTTTAACGTAGAATCTATTCCTGAACTGGAAATTATTAACGAACTGGCTGCTGCCAAAGGAAAAGTGGCAAACGTTGCTTTTCGTATCAACCCCAATGTAGGTGCACATACCCATGCAAATATCACTACCGGACTTGCTGAGAATAAGTTTGGCATCAGTATGGAAGATATGGATAAAGTGATAGATGTGGCTTTGGAGATGAAGCATATCAACTTTATCGGTCTGCACTTTCATATTGGTTCGCAGATACTTGATATGGGTGATTTTATTGCTCTTTGTAACCGGGTTAACGAACTGCAGAATAAACTTGAGGCACGCCAGATTTTTGTAAAGCATATTAATGTGGGTGGTGGACTTGGTATTGATTACGATCATCCCAATCGCCAGCCAATCCCTGATTTCAAGGCTTATTTTGCTACCTATGCAGGCCAGTTGAAGTTGCGTCCGCATCAGACATTGCATTTTGAACTGGGACGTGCAGTAGTGGGGCAGTGTGGTACGCTTATTTCTAAGGTGTTGTATGTGAAGCAAGGCACCAATAAGAAATTTGCTATTCTCGATGCCGGAATGACGGACTTGATTCGTCCGGCACTTTATCAGGCACATCACAAGATGGAGAATCTTACTTCTGATGAGGCGATGCAGACTTATGATGTAGTAGGTCCTATTTGTGAATCGTCTGATGTTTTCGGTAAAGCGATCGATTTGAATAAAGTGAAACGTGGTGACCTGATTGCTCTCCGTTCTGCGGGTGCATATGGCGAAATTATGGCTTCATCCTATAATTGTCGTGAACTGCCGAAAGGTTATACATCGGATGAATTAGTCTAAAAAATTAAATTTGTTTAGAACAAATAAGAAGCATCAATTGTTTTTATATAAAATGAATTTTGATTTTACAGATAGTGATTTATCGATGTTTATATTTCTTGTGAAATCAAAGTAAGGAGTTTAATTCACTAATATATAATTATTATGATGACAGAGAAATTACAGAAAGTTCTGAATGAGCAAGTTACAGCAGAAATGTGGTCTGCTAACCTTTATTTATCTATGTCTTTCCACCTTGAAAGAGAGGGGTATACCGGTTTTGCTTCCTGGTTGAAAAAGCAATCACAGGAAGAGATGGAGCATGCTTATGCTATTGCCGGTTATATCATAAAACGTGGTGGTATAGCAAAAGTAGACAAAATCGATGTGGTGCCTACCGGATGGGGTACACCATTGGAAGTTTTTGAGCATGTATATGAACATGAATGCCACGTTTCTAAAATGATTGACGGCCTGGTAGCCATTGCTTCTTCCGAAAAAGACAATGCCACACAAGATTTCCTTTGGGGCTTTGTTCGTGAGCAGGTAGAAGAAGAAGCTACTGCTATGGAGATTGTAGATAAAATCAAACGCGCAGGTGAGGCAGGTGTCTTTTTTATTGATGCTCAGTTGGGTAAGCGCTGATCGAACTATTCTTTTCACATAAAAAGGTCCCGGACAATTCGTTCGGGACCTTTTTTATGTAAGAAAAATGTTTGTTTGTTATCCGATATTTTCTTTGTATAGGAATAATAAGATTTTTTTAATGTAAGCCCCCATATTTTTACAAAATTTATCTATCTTTGCTCCAATTATCATAAAGAAGATAAAAGATCGTTTATCTTTTTTATAAAGTGGAAAGCATGAACAAAATAATATTTCTAATTTGCTGTTTATTTTGCTATACAGTGAGTTATGCTCAGGTTACCACCTCTTCTGTGAGTGGTCTTGTATCAGATGAAAATAAAGAACCGCTACCTGGTGCTGTTGTTATGGCTATTCATGAGCCTTCGGGAACTCAATATGGAACTATCACTAATCTTCAGGGGAATTATCAATTGCAGGGAATGCGTATCGGTGGGCCTTATCGGATTGAAATATCTTATGTTGGTCATCGCAGAGCTGTATTTACTGATATCTATTTGAGGTTGGCTGAGAATTACTCATGTAATGCTTTGCTGAGTTCATCGACAGAATTGGATGAGGTGGTGGTCGTAGGAACGTCTTCAAAGTTTGCCGGAGAGAAAACAGGTGCTTCCACACATATAACTATTGAGGATATCAATCGGTTGCCAACCATTAACCGTAGTTTGAGTGATATTACAAAACTATCACCTTATGCCAGTGGTAGTGGCTTTGGAGGACGGGATCAGAGAATGAATAATTATAGTATTGATGGAGCAAACTTTAATAACACTATGGGACTGGATGGAGCTGTCTTACCGGGAGGTGGTAATCCGATTTCCATAGATGCATTGGATGAAATCCAGGTGAGTATTGCTCCTTATGATGTGCGGCAGACTAATTTTATCGGAGCATCTGTCAATGCTGTGACCAAGAGTGGTACGAATCAGTTTCGTGGTTCTGGGTATATGTATGTTAAGAACGAGAATCTCCGTGGGAATGAGGTGAATGGAGAAGATTTGGGTGAACGTGCTGAAGAGCGACGCAATATCTATGGCTTTACTCTGGGAGGGCCAATTGTGAAGAACCGGCTTTTCTTTTTTGTCAATGGAGAGTATGAGAATGAACCGAAGCCAATGCATAAATGGAAACTTTCTGCTGATGGAACCGAAGATGTTGAGCATTTGATATCGCGTGTTACCGACGCGGACATGCGTCGCTTTTCCAATGACTTGAAAACAATGTACGGTTATGATACAGGTTCATGGACCGACTTTAGCGGAGGAACAAATACTTACCGTGCAATGGCGCGTATGGACTGGAATATTTCAGAACGCCATAAACTCATGGTACGTTATAACTATACTTCCCAGCAGAAAGATAATAATGTAGTGGGCGCAGCTTTAAATATAAATGGGGCTCCGGTGGGCCGTTACTCTATGACCTTCCGAAATTCTACTTGGAAGCAGTCGAATAATGTGAACTCTTTGACAGCCGAATTGAATAGCCGGTTGGGGATGATGATGAATAATAAACTATTGGTAAGCTATACTTTTAATGACGGCAACAAACGTAAATGTAACGGAGACTTCCCGACAGTAGATATTATGAAGCCTGACGAAGGAGGGATAAACCGTGCTTTTATGAATGCCGGTTACGATCAGCATGCATGGAGAAATGGTATTACAGAAAAAGTATGGGCTGTTACCGATCATTTTTCTACGCAGCTAGGGGCGCATAATTTAGGTGCTGGACTTAGCTTTGAGTCACAAAATGTATCCAACTGCTACATGCGTTATGGAGCGGGATATTACCGGTATGCCAGCTATGATGACTTTATTAACCGGATGGCTCCGATTGCTTTTGCAATGACCTATTCACTGACAGGAGAAGATCGTGCATTATCGGCTGTACATTACAATCAGTTTTCAGTATATGCACAGGATGATTATAATGTATCTTCCCGTCTGAAACTTGTGTATGGTGTCCGTATGGATGTTCCTTTCTATGTAAATAAGCGATATGAGAATCCTTCTATTACCGGATATGATTTTAACGGAAAGACATTGAGTACTGGTAGCTGGCCTAAAGCCACTCCGCTCATTTCTCCGAGAGTGGGTATTAATTATGATTTGTTGGGTGATAGCCGGCTCAAACTGCGTGGAGGTACAGGGCTTTTTACCGGTCGGTTTCCTTTAATTTTCCTTTCAAAGATGCAGGAAGGAAGTGGTATACTGCAGACAACGGTTTCGACAACCACTGTGGGAGACCCTTTGCTTACTGCTCTGGCCGGAAGTATTCGTATGCCCCAACAAGTGTTACAGGAAATAGCTCCTCAATTTCCTGACCGTTTCCCGACGGAACCTGGAGCTGTAAACAATATTATTACAATCGACCGTAATTTCAAGATGCCTCAGGTATGGAAAACATCACTGGCCTTGGACTATCAGTTGTTATTACCCTTTAAGGCAGATATGACTTTGGAAGGAACTTTCATCAAGGATATCAATGCCATTTTACAGCAGAATGTTAATGTGATAGCTTTGGATGACCCAAAGATGTCTACTTTTTCAGGTCCTGACAAACGTTATCGTTATCCGGGAAATGATGAAAAATACATTCATCCGGAAATTACGGATGCTATGTTGATGACGAATACGCATAAAGGATATAGTTACAACCTGAGTGCTACATTGCATATGATGCCGGTAAAAGGGCTGAATCTGATGGCATCTTACACCTACACTTGTTCACGTACACTTTCCAATAATCAGAGTAATCAGATAGATGGGGCTTGGAAACAGGAAGCTTCTGTACAGGGAGCCAACTACCTGGCTTTACATAATGCTTCCTATCTGTATTCTCCTCATCGGTTGATAGCAGAAGCATCGTATGCTATACGGTATGCACATAATTATGTAACGTCTGTTTCTATTTTCTATACCGGACAACGTGAAGGTTCTTATTCTTATCTGTACGATAATGATATGAATAATGACGGTTATATATTTGATTTGATGTATATTCCGTCCAATTCAACAGAACTGAACTTTCAGGACCAGAAAGTAGGGGATCGCACATTTACAGCCGAAGAACAACGGGATGCCTTTTGGACTTTTGTAAATCAGGACCCTTATCTTAAAAAACATAAAGGAGAATATGCTGAAACAAACGGAGCATTTTTGCCTTGGGTTAATCGTATCGACTTACGTCTCACGCAGGACTTCCGGGTAAAAGCCGGGAAGACAATGAATACTTTACAGTTTAGTGTAGACATCATGAATATTGGTAATTTGTTGAATAGTTCCTGGGGAGTGTCAAAGAGTGTCAGAACTAATAAATTGTTGAACTTTAGGGGAGTAAATTCTGCAAATGAGCCGGTTTATACTATGGTGACACAGTCGAATGACGGAATCGTTACATTACCTTCGGAAACGTTTATGTCCAATCGTTTATCCGGTAATTGCTGGCAGCTTCAGTTTGGTATACGTTATATCTTTAATTAGTAAAAAATACATGTATAAGAAATTTCTTAAACTTACATATTTGCTTTTTTTGCTGTTATCTGTTACTGGGTGTTCAGAGAAAGATACACATCGTATACTGGTTGTTCATGCCTATGAATTTAGCTATGCTGCCTATCCTGATTTTAATCGTTTGATAGAGGAAGATTTTCATAAATTAGCCATTGATTCGGATATAAGGACACTCTACCTGGATTGCGAGAGCTATCAGGAGCAGCCTGAACTGGAGAGAATGAGAAGATTACTTAGTTCATTAAAGGATTGGAAACCGGAAGTAATCTTGGTGAATGAGGATCAGGCTACCTACTCATTATTGAAGTGTGGACATCCTTTGGTAAAGGAGGTTCCGATAGTGTTTGCCGGTGTTAATTATCCGAACTGGGAGTTGATAAAACAATATCCTAATGTGACAGGATTTTATGATAAGATAGATTACAGGACGAATTTTCATGTTGCGAAAGAATTGTTTGGAGAAAATGTACGTCCTTTTGCAATATTAGACAAAACTTTTCTTGACAGGGCTATACGGGATGATATGAAGGAGCAGCTGAAAGACGAAAAGGTAACGGGTATAGTCCATCCCGAATATAATAATGCAAAAAGAGATTCATTAGTTAAGAAAGAAGGCTATACACCTTTCAATGCAATGGCTGCGAGAGGTAGTAATTCTTATGGAGGTGCGCTTATATGGAGTCTTAGCAAATATGTCCCTAATGGATGTTATGTGCAGTTGAAGCGTGATTTTACGACGGTAAATATGGGAAATGTTTCAGCCAGTCCCGGGATGACGGTGATTAATGAGGCATTTGGATATGGTGAGAGATTACTGGGAGGATATATCACTCCGATAACTGTACAAGCAAATGAGGAAGTAAAGGTTGCTGTTCGTATTCTTAAAGGAGCTTCCCCGGCAGATATACCTGTATGTGAGAGTAAGAAAGAGTTTTTGATAGACTGGCAGGTACTGAAGCAGTTGCAGTGGGATAAGGAAAGGATTCCGGAGAAGTATCACTTTATCAATATGCCTTTCAAAGAACAGTATAAAGGAATCTGGACTGCATTGATGGTACTTGTTTTCATTTTGCTGTTTAGTATATTCAGCTTGTTGATGTTTCTTTATCTGCGTGAACAGAAACGAAAGAAAATGGCTCTTTATGCTTTAGCAGACGAGAAAGAAACGCTGGCACTGTCTATTGAGGGAGGGAATACATATGCCTGGAAATTACAGGATGAATGTATTGTACTTGAAAATGCTTTTTGGAAATCTATAAACGGACTACCCCGAAA
Organism: Bacteroides mucinivorans; assembly: GCF_034654355.2. Lineage (NCBI taxonomy): Bacteria > Pseudomonadati > Bacteroidota > Bacteroidia > Bacteroidales > Bacteroidaceae > Bacteroides > Bacteroides mucinivorans. The sequence continues at coordinate 2,151,306 of NZ_CP178179.1, forward strand.
GTTAACAATCGATGAATTGGAGAGTTATGTTCATCCGGAACAGCGTAATAAGTTTGAGTTGAACCGGGAGAGTTTGCCATTGGCAAAAAAGAAGATTGTACAGTTAAAGTGTGATTTTGACGGGCAGGGTTACCAATGGTGGGAGTTTCGTTATACAACTTCTTATTCGGTTTCCGGGCAGACTAAAACCGCTGGTTTACTATTAAATATTCAAACCATTAAAGACCGTGAACAAGAGCTGGAGGATGCGCGTCGTCTGGCTGAAAAGGCAGAGCTTAAACAGTCGTTTCTGGCAAATATGAGCCATGAGATACGTACACCTCTCAACGCGATTGTTGGCTTTTCAAATATTCTGGCTATGGATGATGATTTGGAAGAATCAGATAAAATGGAATATATAGATACTATTAACCGGAATAGCGAGTTGCTGCTAAAGCTTATTAATGATATTCTCGAACTGTCGCGTATTGAGTCGGGGAATATGACTTTTCAGGAGAGCAAATGCCAGATATCTGAGTTGGTTAATAGGGTTTACACTACCCATAAGGTATTGATTCCTGCTCAATTGGAGTTTATAGAAGAGATGGATGATATTCCGATGGAAATAGAAGTGGACCAGGATCGTCTGACGCAAGTGCTGACTAACTTTCTGAACAATGCGTCTAAATTCACAAAAGAAGGATATATTAAGCTGGGGTATCGCTATGTACCCGAAGAAAATCAGGTACGTATCTATGTGGAGGATACCGGTATTGGTATCCCTGTGGAAGAGCAACGTATTATTTTCAGTCGGTTCTATAAACAGGATGAATTTGCACAGGGGACGGGGCTTGGATTATCCATTTGCCAGTTGATTGTTGAGAAGTCCGGTGGGAGCATTGAACTTTGGTCCGAACCGTCTAAGGGAAGCCGGTTTACAGTGGTACTTCCCTGTCACGTTGTATCTTAAATTGTGATTTCTAAGACCGCTGTCGGTTCATACTTTGGTCAATTTATCTTTTTTTCCATTGTGCTCAGGTAGATCTCCAGTGAACGGGTAGATATTTGTATTTCCCGGAAAGAAACTCCCAATGAAGCTATCAGCAAGAGTAGTGCCAGTCCGAACACGTAGGCAGATAGTAATTGCAGTCCGATATAGATAAGAAACATGCTGACAACACAAAAGAACAGACTTGCAATGCCCAGCCCTTGCATGGTACGGGTTAGGTTGAGACGTTTGCGCAGATTCTCAATTTGTGCAACGGTGATGTCGGTAGGATTTTCCATATAACGATCACGCAATTGGCGTACCAGTTGGGCATACGACAGAAAACGATTCGTGTATGCTAACAGGATAAGTGAAACTGCCGAAAAGAGTAGGGCAGGCGTTGTGAGTGTAAGTTCTTCCATAATGTTTTTTTTAGTGGTATGTGGTTGAGAGTAGATGAGAGAGTAGTAAGTAGTCAAGTAGTAAGTAGACGATAGTGATTGAGTATCTGAATCACAGAAACCGGGCTATCGTCTACTTACTACTTGACTACTCTTAATTACTTATTTAAAGATCATTTCAGCACGCCAAGTTCTTTGCCTACTTTAATGAAGGCATTGATACACTTGTCCAGGTGCTCTTTGTCATGTCCTGCAGAAATTTGTACGCGAATGCGTGCCTGTTCTTTCGGAACTACCGGATAGTAGAACCCTGTCACATAAATACCTTCTTCGAGCATGCGGGCAGCGTAATCTTGAGAAAGTTTGGCATCATACAACATAACTGCACAGATTGCGCTCTGTGTCGGTTTTATGTCAAATCCGGCAGCCATCATTTTGTCACGGAAGTAGTTGACGTTCTCTACCAGTTTATCGTGTAACGCATTACTTTCTTTCAGCATTTTGAATACTTCAAGACTTGCACCGATAATGCCCGGAGCCAATGAGTTAGAGAACAGATAGGGGCGACTGCGTTGGCGCAATAGGTCGATAATCTCTTTACGTCCTGTGGTGAATCCTCCCAGTGCACCGCCAAAAGCTTTGCCCAATGTACCGGTATAAATGTCCACACGTCCGTAGGTCTTGTAGAGTTCGCTCACACCATGACCTGTTGCACCTACCACACCGGCCGAGTGAGATTCATCTACCATTACCAGTGCGTCGTATTTCTCGGCGAGATCACAAATTTTATCCATAGGGGCCACATTGCCATCCATTGAGAATACACCGTCTGTCACTATAATGCGGAACCGTTGTGCCTGAGCTTCCTGAAGACACTTTTCCAGTTCCTCCATATCAGCATTGGCATAGCGATAACGTTTAGCTTTACAGAGGCGTACACCGTCTATAATAGAAGCATGATTCAGTGAATCCGAAATAATAGCGTCTTCTTCTGTGAATAATGGCTCGAAAACACCGCCGTTGGCATCAAAACAAGCGGCATATAAAATTGTATCTTCTGTCCGGAAATAGTCAGAGATTGCAGCTTCCAGTTCTTTGTGAATATCCTGGGTCCCACAGATAAAACGGACGGATGACATACCATATCCGCGACGGTCCATCATCTTCTTTGCTCCCTCTATCAAACGGGGATTATTGGAGAGTCCCAGATAGTTATTAGCACAAAAGTTCAGTACTTCTTTTCCTTTTACAGTGATCGCTGCTTGTTGTGCACTTTCAATGAGTCGTTCTTCTTTATAGAGTCCGGCTTCTTTAATTTCAGCAAGTGTATTGCTGAGGTGTTCTTTCATTTTACCGTACATAGCGTTTGGAGTTTTAGTTTCTATGCAAAGGACATTATTTTTCTCCAAATTACAATGACTATTTGCTATAAAAGTGAAAAAAAAGTGCTTACTTTGCGCACCATTTAGCTTAATATACCCTATAAGTTGGAAGAATGAAAAATATTTTGGTAATTGGAGCTACCGGGCAGATTGGTTCGGAGCTCACGATGGAACTGCGTAATCGCTATGGAAATGAGAACGTTGTAGCCGGATATATTCCCGGTGCAGAACCTAAAGGAGAATTGAAAGAATCGGGCCCCGCGGCAGTAGTTGATGTAACGAACGCCGAAATGATTGAGTCCGTAGTAAAAGAATATAATATTGACACAATATACAACCTTGCGGCCTTGTTGTCTGTTGTAGCTGAGTCAAAACCAAAGCTTGCCTGGAAAATAGGTATTGATGGTTTGTGGAATGTACTTGAAACAGCGCGTATCCATGGATGTGCGGTGTTTACACCGAGTTCTATCGGATCGTTCGGAGCAGATACACCACACACGAAAACGCCGCAGGACACCATTCAGCGTCCGCGTACGATGTATGGCATTTCCAAGGTGACTACTGAGTTGTTGAGTGACTATTACCATAATAAATACGGAGTAGATACCCGTGCAGTTCGTTTCCCCGGAATTATTTCCAATGTGACCCCTCCGGGTGGCGGAACAACGGATTATGCTGTTGATATATATTATTCTGCCGTAAAAGGTGAAACCTTTGTATGTCCTATCGCCAAAGGTACGTTGATGGATATGATGTATATGCCGGATGCTTTGAATGCTGCCATCTCGCTGATGGAAGCTGATCCGGAGAAACTGATTCACCGTAATGCTTTCAATATTGCTTCCATGAGTTTTGATCCGGAGGCAATTTACGAAGCCATCCGTAGGCATGTGCCCGATTTCAAAATGATCTATCAGGTAGATCCTTTGAAACAGCGTATTGCCGATAGTTGGCCCGATAGCCTGGATGATACCTGCGCTCGTGAAGAGTGGGGGTGGAAACCGGCTTATGATTTGGAAAGTATGACAGTGGATATGCTTGAAAAATTAAGAGCTAAACTGAAATAATGAAAAAACTTATTGCGGGGGCTGTTGCCCTCGCTCTTCTTGCTTCTTGTGGAAACAAGAGAGCGAATCTTGACCCCTTCGCATCACTTACAAATGAGGTGGACTCGGCTCTTCACAGAGCTGATACGCTCCACCAATCAAAGACATCAGAGGGACCGAAGCCGATAGAGGCTGACGAATCATTCGATGACTTTATTTATAATTTTGCTTCCGATGACGAGTTGCAGCAGCAGCGCGTAAAGTTTCCGTTGGCTTATTATAACGGAGATGAACCTTCAAAAATTGAAAAGAAGTACTGGAAACATGATGATCTGTTTACAAAGCAGAGCTATTACACTTTACTTTTTGATAGCGAGGAAGATATGGATCTGGTAGGCGATACTGCGCTTACTTCCGTGCAGGTAGAATGGATCTTTATCCGTACTCACATGGTGAAGAAGTATTATTTCGAGCGGGTGAAGGGAGCATGGATGCTGGAAGCTATTAATCTGCGTCCTGTAGAGAAAGGGGATACTGAGGATTTTGTAGAATTCTTCGGACGTTTTGCAACGGATAGTCTTTTTCAATGTCGTCGTGTACGTCAGCCCTTGATGTTTGTAACTACTGATCCGGACGATGATTTTTCTGTTTTGGAAACAACCCTTGATCTTAACCAGTGGTTTGCCTTCAAACCGACATTACCTACCGATAGATTGTCGAATATTAATTACGGACAAAAGAATACTAATAATTCTTCTACTAAAGTTCTTGCCCTGAAGGGAATAGGAAACGGACTTTCTAATATTCTCTATTTCAAAAGGAAAGAAAATAGCGGAGAGTGGGAACTGTATAAGTTTGAGGATGTGAGTATTTGAGTGCTTCCCGCACAGGGAGGTGCGACAGGCGATGCTACATCGTCAAAACGTAGATGAACGTAGTTTTTCGCAAAGGGAAACAAATGATGATAAAGAACTACAGTCTTTTAATCTGCGTTAATCCTGTGTTAATCCGCGTTCCATCAGATAGATACTACTCTGTGGAACTCTGTGTTACTCTGTGGTGAATTTCCCTTATTTCTGATCCGTTTATGCTAAATGTTGTCTGCCATAACTATCCATCCCTTTCTCCGGTATTGATAAAGCCCCTTCTCGTGGAGCAACGTATGAAGCCTCGGTGTGTAACGTTGTTTTAGATGTACATGTAAAGCGGTACGACATGCGCATGTGGGACAGTACGACATGCACATCTCATGCAGCTTTACATGTACATCTAAAACAAGACTGCGCACCGGGAAAAGGAATGTTCCTTTTTAAGAAAAAAAGCTATTTAGTCCCTTTCCATCAGTTTTGAACTTAATATTTTGTGTGGTTATTCTGTCTTTCTTTTGTATCAAGGCAAAAGAAAGAATAATTTCATTAATTTTGCGGCACAACAGATAAGAGGAATATAGTCGGTATATTCTTTTATTATATTGAATAATTGGTTAAATTATGAAACAAAAAAATTGCTCTCTTTTATCTCACAATACATTTGGCATTGATGTGAAAGCCGCCTGTTTATTGGAATATTCTTCTGTGGATGAACTCCGTGAACTGATACTTCAGGGGCTGATTGTTAAACCCTATTTACATATTGGTGGTGGAAGTAATTTGCTTTTTACCAAAGATTATCCGGGTACAATTCTTCATTCCCTCATTGATGGACTGGAAATTCTCGATGAGAATGAGCAGGAAGTACGGGTACGGGTAGGTGCCGGTGTACAGTGGGATGATTTTGTTGCCGAATGTGTTGCCAGGGGATGGTATGGAGCCGAAAATCTTTCATTGATTCCCGGTGAAGTGGGGGCAAGTGCTGTGCAGAATATCGGGGCTTATGGTGTAGAGGTAAAAGACCTGATTACGGCTGTGGTGACAATGAACATAGAAGGGGAGCAGCGTGTTTATAGCGTAGATGAATGCCAGTATGCTTATCGTGATAGTATCTTTAAGCGTGCGGAAATGAAAGATGTTTTCGTTACTCATGTATGTTTCTGTCTGAGTAAACAAGAGCATTATACATTGGACTATGGCACAATTCGTCAGGAGTTGGAGAAGTATCCGGCGGTGACATTGCCAATAGTACGCCGTGTGATTATCGATATTCGTAAGAGTAAATTGCCCGATCCGAAAGTAATGGGTAATGCCGGTAGCTTCTTTATGAATCCTATTGTTCCCCGAAAGCAATTTGAAGCTTTGCAACAGGAATATCCGCGTATGCCATTCTATGAATTGGCAGACGGAAGGGTGAAAATTCCTGCCGGATGGATGATAGACCAGTGCGGCTGGAAGGGAAAAGCATTAGGACCGGCTGCTGTACATGATAAACAAGCATTGGTGTTAGTGAATTGTGGCGGTGCAAAAGGTAGTGACATTATTGCGCTTTCAGATGCGGTACGGGCTTCCGTACGCGAAAAGTTCGGGATTGACATTCATCCGGAAGTAAACTTTGTTTAATGAATTATGCTATGCAGCTCATAATTCATCAATCATAAATTATAACTCATGAAGATAACAATATTAGGAAGCGGTACTTCTACAGGAGTGCCTGAGATAGGTTGTACTTGTCCTGTCTGCACTTCTTCTGATCCTCGTGATCACCGACTGCGTGCTTCTGCTCTTATTGAAACAGACGATACGCGTATACTTATTGATTGTGGCCCGGATTTCCGGACTCAGGTGCTCGGACTTCCCTTTAAGAAGATAGATGGAGTACTTATCACTCACGAACATTACGATCATGTAGGTGGTTTGGATGATTTGCGGCCTTTTTGCCGTTTTGGTGAAGTACCTATTTATGCTGAGCCACATACGGCGGAACGTCTGCGTACCCGTATGCCTTACTGTTTTGTGGATCATAGTTATCCCGGAGTTCCCAATATTCCGTTGCAGGAGATTGAAGAAAATCGTACTTTTTTGATTAATCATATCCCGGTAACCCCTTTGCGTGTAATGCACGGCAGGCTTCCTATTCTGGGGTATCGCATTGGGAATATAGGGTATATTACTGATATGCTGACAATGCCTGATGTATCTTATGAACAATTACGCCAGCTTGATGTTCTGGTGGTAAATGCGCTGCGGATTGCTCCTCATCCAACGCATCAGAACCTGGCAGAAGCCCTTGACACTGCGCGGAGGATTGGAGCTAAAGAAACTTATTTCATTCATATGAGCCATCACATAGGGCTTCAGGCGGAAGTTGAAAAACAACTGCCTCCCCATGTGCACTTTGCATCGGACGGAACAGAAATATTTTCGCAAAAGTTTTGATTCTTTAACGGAAATCCTTATTTTTGCCTGCAGTCGGTAAAAGAAGCAATATTATGAAACTTCGTACCTTCGTCAAAATAGCAATTACCACTTCTGTTGCGCTTTTGTGTACAGGTTTTGTTGTGTTCTCATTTTTCAAGTTGTCGGCAGCAGAAAATAAGGAGGACTTTGAACTTTATACACTTGTACCGCCTACGGCAACAGTTGTTTTTGAGACAGATGACATGTGTACCCTGGTACAGGAAATTAATGAACTGAACTGTAGTCGGGATAATAATTATTTGTATATTTCTAAAATTTTCTCTTATCTTAAACTGCATCTTTATACGCTTCTCGAGGATACTCCCCATGGGCTGAGCAGGCAGATGAGTAAAATGTTGCTTAGTTTTCATGAGCCGGATAACGATCGTAATCAGGTACTCTATTGTGCTCTTGGTTCGGGGGATTATGAATTGGTGGAAAAATTCATCAAAAAATATTGTTCGAGTACATTTCCTTCCAAATTGTTTGATTATAAAGGAGAGGAGATACGTATCTATCCTTTGCCGGACGATGATTTTCTGGCTTGTTATGTTACTTCCGGTTTTTTAGCTGTCAGTTATCAGAAGAAATTGATAGAACAGGTGATTGATGCACGTTTGTCAGGTAAGTCGTTACTTAGAGATGATTCTTTTTCTAAGATACATGCGGCTAAAAAAAGTAATGTGGCTGCCACGATTTATGCTCGCATGGAGTCGCTGGATATGGGTAAAATGACTGATGGTATCCGCTCGCATACGGATCTTGGCGGCTGGACAGAGTTTGATATGAAGCTCAATGGAGATGCTATTTATTTCTCGGGTATCAGCCATGATACGGATACATGTCTGACGTTTATGAACATGTTGCGTCAGCAACAACCGCTGGAGGGTTTTCCTGGGGATATTCTTCCGGTGTCCACATTCTTTTTCAGTCAGCGTTCGGTAAGTGATTTGCAGGCGATGTTCGATTTTACAAGTGGTCAGGAGTATGCTACAGCTACTTATTCGGATTATATCAGTGCACGTGATGAGGCGTTATTGTCTTATCTCAAAGAGAATGGTAAACATGATATAATGACTTGTCTTTTTCACCGTAATGATACTGTTACTTTTCCGGCTGCCGTGGCAAGTTTGCCTGTTGATGATGTGGTGCAGGCTGAACGAATGTTGAAATCGCTGATAGAGAATACCCCAAAGGAGGAAGATGCGCCTTCTGTACCTCCTATGACTTTTTGTTATACTTCTAATCGGGCATATACCCTCTATGTGCTGCCGCGTAATACGTTGTTTGCACAACTGACTGGTGTGACGCAATCTTCATTGTATGTTTATGCATGTTTGTACGATGGTCGGTTGTTGTTAGCTCCTGATTCTGAGAGCCTCTCTTGTTACATTGGGCATTTGGATAAAAAAGAAGTGTTGGAAGAATTGCCTGCGTATCAGGAAAGTGTATCAGGCTTATCTGATGTGTATAATTTTATGCTTGTTGCCGACTTGGGCAATATGTTTGCTCAGCCTGAAAGTTATGTCAGGCTTGTTCCAGGTTTTTTCTTCCGTAACCCTGACTTTTTCCGTCATTTTGTTCTTTCTGCCCAATTTACGAGTATGGATGGGCAGATTTATCCGAACGTAGTTTTGCAATATAAAGGGAGTGAGAACTATTGATTTTTTCGGGATAAAGATGCGCTTTTTAAGCTTCGTTTAGCTGGATAATTATTGTGTTAAAAGCTTCTGATTTCCGGGTGCTTTCTGAATTTCGTTCAAAAAAATCAAGAATGACTCAGAAATAATCCTAAAGTTTAATGTCGCTTTTTTTTAATAATCAGTTGTGTATGGTCTTAATAACGTGCTTGTGCAATAACACGCGTAAAGATATAGAGCATAGAACTCATTCAAGAGAAGTGTGCGGGAATACTTAATTTTCCTCGGGAGAAAAGCGGGATTTACTCCCGAGGAAAGTAAGGGTTTACCAGGGATAATACAAAAAGGGCTCTCTGATAATTTTTTTTTCTTAGAATGGCAGGTCATCCTTTGCGTCACCAGCGATAAACTCGGGTGCTGCTGTCGGGGCTGGAGGAGGAACCGGAGCGCCCGGAGCCATGGGTGCACCTGCTGCTACGCGTTCCACTTTCCATGCACGTATACTGTTGAACCAACGATCCTGCCATTGACGTGCATCGACGTCAAAGGATACGGTGAGCTCTTCGCCCATCTGGATATTGAACTGCTCTATTTTGTCAGCACCAAATACGTCAAAACACATTTTACGTGGGTACTGGTCGTGGTTTTCAATAACATATTCCTGCGATTTCCATTCGTTCCCAGTTTTAGAAACTCCGCCTCTGGGCTGGAGTATAGCGATAATTTTTCCTGTAAATTCCATTGCGATAAATTTAAATTCTGCGGCGAAGTTACAATTTTTTAGGAATATCTAAAGCACAACCCGGTGTTTTTTCTTTCGTTTTGTTGGTGCACCCCAATCTTTTTTTGTAACTTTGTGCATTGATAAAATTAAAAATTAAACATTCGGAAATATATGAAATTTATCGTTTCTAGTACTGCGCTTTTCAGCCATTTACAGGCTATTAGCCGTGTGATAAACTCAAAAAATGCGCTGCCTATTTTGGATTGTTTCCTCTTCGAACTGGAAGACGGAACGTTGTCTGTGACCGTTTCTGATAGTGAAACGACGATGGTAACCTCTGTCGAGGTCAATGAAAGTGATATGAATGGTCGCTTTGCAGTGGCTAACAAAACATTGCTCGATGCTTTAAAGGAGATACCCGAACAGCCGTTAACGTTCGATGTAAATACCGAAACTCTTGAAATTACTGTGCAGTATCAGAACGGAAAATATAGCCTTATGGGGCAGAATGCCGATGAATTTCCTCAGTCTGCCACGTTGGGTGAAAGTGCTGTTAGGGTGGAGATGAGTGCAGATATACTGCTGGGTGGTATTAATCGCAGTGTATTTGCTACTGCAGATGACGAATTGCGGCCTGTGATGAATGGTATTTATTTTGATATCACTACTGAAGATATTACAATGGTAGCTTCGGATGGGCACAAATTGGTACGTTGTAAAACACTTGCTGCCCGTGGCAATGAGCGTGCTGCCTTTATTTTGCCAAAGAAGCCGGCTACTTTGCTCAAGAATCTGCTGCCGAAAGAAAATGGCATGGTAGTGATTGAGTTTGACGAACGCAATGCTGTTTTCACACTTGAAAACTATCGTATGGTATGTCGTCTTATTGAAGGCCGTTACCCTAACTATAACTCAGTAATTCCGCAGAATAACCCGCATAAGGTGACTGTAGACCGTCAGCAACTGATAGGAGCTTTGCGTCGTGTGTCAATCTTCTCGTCGCAGGCCAGCAGTTTGATAAAACTCCGTATCCAGGAGAACGAAATAGTAATTTCCGCACAGGATATCGATTTCTCTACTTCTGCAGAAGAAACTCAGGTATGTCAATATGCTGGCGCTCCGATGAGTATTGGTTTTAAATCAACGTTCTTGATTGATATTCTCAATAATATTTCGGCAGAAGAAGTCATAGTTGAATTGGCAGATCCATCGCGTGCCGGTGTGGTTGTTCCTGTGGAGCAGGAAGAGAATGAAGACCTGTTGATGTTACTCATGCCGATGATGCTGAACGATTGATTCAGTTGAAAGTTGAAGTTGAGAGTTGAAAGTTGCTATGCAGTATGATAGCGCAGCTGACTTTCAACTCTCAATTTTCAACTTTTATTTTTTTTACAGATAAAGACTTTAAACAGAATATGAAATTAAACCTTAAGAATCCTATCGTTTTTTTCGATCTTGAAACGACAGGTACAAACATCAATACAGACCGGATCGTAGAAATCTGTTACCTCAAGGTACATCCAAATGGAAATGAAGAGACTAAAACCATGCGTATCAACCCGGAAATGCATATTCCTGAAGCTTCTTCTGCCGTGCATGGGATTTTTGATGCAGATGTGGCAGATTGCCCTACTTTTAAGGAAGTAGCAAAAAATATAGCCAATGATATTGAAGGTTGTGATCTGGCAGGATTCAACTCTAACCGTTTTGATGTACCTGTGCTGGTAGAAGAATTTTTGCGAGCAGGAGTGGATATAGACATTAGTAAACGTAAATTTGTAGACGTTCAGGTCATTTTCCATAAGATGGAGCAGCGTACACTTTCTGCTGCTTATAAGTTTTATTGTGAGAAAAGCTTGGAAGATGCACACACTGCCGAAGCCGATACCCGTGCTACCTATGAGGTATTGAAAGCACAGCTTGACCGCTATTCAGAAGAGTTGCAGAATGATATTGCATTTCTGGCAGATTACTCCAGCTTCAATAAGAATGTAGATTTTGCCGGGCGTATGGTATATGATGATAATGGGGTAGAAGTATTTAATTTCGGTAAGTATAAAGGTCAGTCCGTGATAGAAGTTTTGAAGAAAGATCCGGGATATTACAGTTGGATTCTGAATAGTGACTTTACACTCAATACCAAAGCGATGTTGACAAAAATCAGGCTGAGAGAAATGAGTAATATGAATTATAAATTATGATTTATGTTGGGTGCGACACATAGTATAGCCGATAAATCATAATTCATAAATTAAAAATCACAAAATTGAAAGGTAAAAAAATAATTCTTGGGATCACTGGTAGTATTGCTGCTTACAAAGCCTGTTATATTATTCGGGGACTTATAAAGCTGGGTGCTGAAGTGCAGGTAGTTATTACTCCTGCAGGGAAGGAATTTATTACTCCTATCACACTGTCGGCGTTAACCAGCAAGCCTGTTATTAGTGAGTTTTTTGCACAGCGGGATGGTACATGGAATAGTCATGTGGATCTTGGCCTTTGGGCAGATGCCATGCTGATAGCTCCCGCCACTGCTGCTACTATCGGTAAGATGGCAAACGGCATTGCCGACAATATGCTGATTACTACTTATCTGTCTGCCAAAGCACCTGTTTTTGTAGCACCGGCAATGGATCTCGATATGTATGCTCATCCTTCCACTCAAAAGAATCTGGACATTTTACGTTCGTATGGCAATCATATCATAGAACCTGGTACGGGATTTTTGGCGAGCCATCTTGTGGGGAAAGGACGTATGGAAGAGCCCGAAAATATTATTCGTGTTCTTAATGCTTATTTTTCGGCCAGTGGTGATCTGGCAGGGAAAAAGATATTGATCACTGCCGGTCCGACTTACGAAAAGATAGATCCGGTACGATTTATTGGTAATTATTCTTCCGGAAAGATGGGGTTTGCACTTGCCGAAGAGTGTGCCGGTCGAGGTGCAGAAGTGATGTTGGTTACTGGCCCAGTGTGTTTACAGACATCCCATCCGCGTATTCATCGTATTGATGTGGAAAGTGCTGCTGAGATGGCCAATCAGGCACAATTATATTTTCAGCAGGCTGATGCTGGTATTCTTTGCGCTGCTGTGGCAGATTTTACACCGGAAACGACAGCCGGCTATAAAATAAAGCGGGAGAACGACGATCTGACGCTTCGTCTTAAGCCTACACAGGATATTGCTGCTACGCTGGGACGGATTAAAACAGCAAAGCAGAAATTGGTAGGCTTTGCACTCGAAACGAATGATGAGCAGCACAATGCCCAGAGTAAGCTGGAACGGAAGAATTTTGATTTTATCGTACTTAATTCTTTGAACGATTCCGGAGCAGGATTTCGTTATGATACAAATAAGATCAGCATCATTGATCGGCAAGGACATACGGATTATCCGCTGAAGTCGAAGCCGGAGGTTGCACAAGATATAATTAACCGTTTGGTGGAGGAATTGCAATGAAGCGGATTGGGGGGATATGGAACATAAGGTGTGATGTAATGTGGAAGATATTGAGTGCTTTTGCGGTATGGTTATTTCCTCTGTTTCTTTCGGCCCAGGAACTTGATTGTAAAGTGACTGTCAACCATGCTCAGGTGCAGGGAACGAATGTGCAGGTATTCAAAACACTTGAAACCGCACTGACCGAATTTATCAATGAACGCCACTGGACACAAGCACAGTACGAGATTAATGAGCGTATTCGTTGTTCCATGAATCTTACTGTGAAAGGATATAATGAGAATGAAGGTCGATGGACGTGTGAGCTTATAGTGCAATCCACCCGTCCGGTTTATCAGTCTGGTTATCAGTCTACCGTGTTTACTTTCAAGGATAATAATGTAGAGTTTAATTATCGTGAGTTTGATCCGTTGGAGTTACGTGATAATCTGATAGATAATAATCTCACTGCTGTTATTGCCTATTATGCCTATCTGATGATTGGCCTGGATATGGATACGATGTCACTAAAAGGTGGAACAGAGCTTTTTCGTGCAGCTGAGAATGTAGTGACTGCTGCACAAACTTTGAATGAAAAAGGTTGGAAGGCTTTTGATGATAGTCGTAACCGTTATGCTATTGTTTCCGACTATCTGGATGAGGGTATGAGTCCGCTTCGTCAGATGATGTATGAGTATCATCGAAAAGGAATGGATGAAATGGTAACCAATGCCACCCGTGCGCGTGCGGCTATTACTGCTTCACTTGCCGGATTGAAACAGGCGCGTGATACTAAACCTATGTCTTCATTGCCTGTGATATTTACGGAAATAAAGAAAGACGAACTGGTCAATATTTATGGTGGAAAATCACCTGCAGCTCAGAATGAACGAGAACAGGTATATCAGATTCTTTCAAATATTAATCCTTCGCAAAATAGCGTATGGGACAAGATCAAATCAAAATAATGTGCCTGTGTGCCAATGAAAAGAGACTTAAAGAATAGAGAGATTTAAATAATTAAATAATTAATAAAATTATGTGCACAGCCAATTGGCACATTGACTAATTGGCATATTAGCACGTTATTATATATGCTACGTTCACTGTATATTCAGAATTATGCCTTAATAGAGAAGTTGGATATCCACTTCGATACAGGATTTTCTGTCATCACGGGTGAAACCGGTGCCGGGAAATCAATTATATTGGGGGCTATTGGTTTGCTGTTAGGGCAGCGGGCTGATGTGAAAGCGATCCGTCAGGGGGCATCTAAATGTATTATAGAAGCTCGTTTTGATATTTCTTCCTATGGTATGAAACCTTTTTTTGAAGAGAATGAACTTGAGTATGAAGATGAATGTATTCTTCGTCGTGAAGTGCAAGCGTCGGGCAAGAGCCGGGCTTTCATTAACGATACCCCGGCTTCGTTGACACAAATGAAAGAATTGGGTGAACAGCTGATTGATGTGCATTCCCAGCACCAGAACTTATTATTGAATAAGGAAGGTTTCCAGCTCAACGTACTTGATATTTTGGCACACAATGATGATGCGTTGAACACTTATCATCGGCTTTATACAGACTGGAAGCGTTTGGATAAAGAACTTGACGAGTTGATTTCGTTGGCCGGACAAAGTAAAGAGGATGAAGACTATATTCGTTTTCAGCTTGAACAGCTTGAAGAGGCACATCTTGTCGAAGGTGAGCAAGAAGAGCTGGAACAGGAGTCGGAAACATTGAGCCATGCTGAAGAAATAAAAGCAGGGCTATACCGTATTGAACAGGTTTTTACTTCCGATGAGGGTGGTTTATTGGCTGCATTAAAAGAAAGTTCTGGTTCTCTTTCTGCCTTACAAAAGGTGTATTCACCTGCAACGGAACTTGCAGAACGTATGCATAGTAGTTTCATTGAGCTAAAAGACATAGTAGATGAAATTAGTACCCAGAGTGAAAATATAGAATTTAATCCCACTCGTCTGGATGAAGTTAACGACCGTTTGAATCTGATCTATTCTTTGCAGCAAAAGCATCGTGTGCAGACTGTTGAGGAGTTAATAGGATTGACGGAGGGATATAAAGAGAAATTGTCGGCTATCACTTCGTTTGACGATCGTATTGCTGCTCTGACAGCCGAAAGAGATATCCAATATAATAATGTGAAAAAACAAGCCGGGGTTCTTACGAAGGCTCGTGTTACTGCTGCCCGTGAAGTAGAGAAGCAGATGGCTTCCAGGTTAGTGCCGCTAGGTATGCCTAATGTGCGGTTTCAGGTAGAGATGGGGGTACGCAAAGAACCCGGATTGCAGGGGGAGGATACGGTTAACTTTCTTTTCTCTGCCAATAAGAACAGTGCATTGCAAAACATCTCGTCTGTAGCTTCCGGTGGTGAGATCGCTCGCGTCATGTTATCTGTTAAGGCAATGATAGCCGGAGCGGTAAAACTCCCTACCATTGTGTTTGACGAAATAGATACCGGTGTTTCCGGTGAGATTGCTGATCGCATGGCAGACATTATGCAGGAGATGGGAGAGCAGGAAAGACAAGTGATAAGTATCACCCATTTGCCGCAGATCGCTTCCCGTGGATGTGCACATTATAAGGTGTATAAGCGTGATAGTGATACTGAGACAAATAGCCACATTCGTCGTCTTACTGATGAAGAACGGGTGGAAGAAATAGCACATATGCTGAGCGGTGCTACTTTGACGGAGGCAGCGTTGAGTAATGCAAAAGCGTTATTAGGATTTACGATTTGATGATTTACTATTTACGATCTAGCTGCGTAAGGCAGGAAGAGTAAATGTAGAAATGGAAGAATCGCAAATAGAGAGTATTTTTTTATAGTAAATTGTACATAGTTAAATAGTAAATAAATAAGATGATTGATCAAAGTGAAATGATTTTCGGTGTTCGTGCCGTAATAGAGGCTATACAAGCAGGTAAAGAGATTGATAAAATTCTGGTAAAGAAAGATATCCAGAGTGATTTGTCAAAAGAGTTGTTTGCAGCCTTGAAAGGTATGCTTATTCCGGTGCAGCGTGTTCCGGTAGAGCGTATCAACCGCATTACCCGTAAGAATCATCAGGGAGTAGTAGCATTTATCTCTTCTGTGACTTATCAGAAGACGGAAGATCTTGTACCTTTTTTGTTTGAACAGGGTAAGAATCCGTTCTTCGTAATGCTGGATGGTATGACGGATGTTCGTAATTTTGGTGCTATAGCCCGTACTTGTGAGTGTGCTGCGGTGGATGCCGTTATCATTCCGGCCCGGGGTAGTGTGACGGTAAATGCAGATGCTGTGAAAACTTCTGCGGGAGCTTTGCATACTCTACCTGTTTGCCGTGAACAAAGTTTGAAGAGTACTTTACAGTTCCTCAAAGATAGTGGCTTTCATATTGTGGCTGCCACCGAGAAAGGAGATTATGACTATACGAAAGCCGATTATACTACTCCGACATGTATTATTATGGGGGCCGAAGACAAAGGAGTATCTTATGAGAATCTTGCACTATGTGACGAATGGGTGAAGATTCCGATGCTGGGTAGTATTGAATCACTTAATGTATCTGTGGCTGCCGGCATTTTGATATATGAGGCTGTGAAACAACGTCACAGTGACCTTTAAACTTTGAGTAGTTAGAATTTAGTAGTCAGTAGTCAGAATCTATGCAGCGTGATAACTTTTAAACCGAATGGATTCCAGCTACCAGCTTCTAACTACTAACTTCTAACTGCCAGCTACTAACTACTAACTTTTTAATTTTTAATTTATGAAAAAGATTCTGTTACCTTTAATACTTATTTGTATGTCGGTACAATGGAGCATGGCACAAGCCCCTAAGTGGGTAGAAAAAGCTAAGCGTGCTGTATTCTCTGTAGTGACTTACGACAAGAACGATAAAATACTCAATACCGGAAATGGCTTCTTCGTTACTGAAGATGGTATAGCCCTGTCGGATTATTCTCTTTTCAAAGGAGCGGAACGTGCCGTTATTATTAACTTTGAAGGAAAACAGATGCCGGTAAATGCTATTCTCGGAGCAGATGATATGTATGATGTTATCAAGTTTCGCGTGGCTATCACTGAGAAGAAAGTTCCTGCGCTGGTAATAGCTACTACAGCTCCTGCTGTAGGGGCAGAGGTGTATCTGCTACCGTATTCTACTCAGAAAGATCGTACGTGTACACCGGGAAAAGTACAAAAGGTGACTAAGGTAGGAGAGAATTATAATTATTATACGCTTGATATGCGTTTGAAAGACAAGATGGTGAGCTGTCCTGTGGCTACAACGGATGGTCAGGTGTTCGGGCTTGCACAGAAGTCATCCGGCAAGGATACTACCAGCATCTGTTATGCTGCCGGAGCCGCTTTTGCCATGTCTCAAAGCATTAGTGCACTGTCTCTCGGTGATCTTACTTTGCGGAATATTGGTATCAAAAAAGGATTACCTGAAACAGAAGAACAGGCACTCGTGTATTTATATATGGCTTCTTCACAATCTACTCCCGAAGTATATATGTCTTTATTGGATGATTTTGTGAAGCAGTTTCCGAACAGTCCGGATGGATATCTTCGCCGGGCTTCAACAACTGTTTTTAATGCAAAGGATGATGCTGCGTTTGATAAAGCAGCGGCCGATATGGAACAAGCCTTAAAAGTAGCACAGAAGAAAGATGATGTGTACTATAATATGGCAAAACAGATTTATAGTTACCAACTTGGCAAACCTGAGAAAGTCTATAAAGATTGGACGTATGACAAGGCTTTAGAGTATGTTCATAAAGCATTGGCTATTGATTCTTTGTCTGTTTATGTACAATTGGAAGGAGATATTCAGTTTGCAAAGCAAGACTATCCGGCAGCATTGGTTAGCTACGAAAAAGTGAATCGTACCAATCTTGCTTCACCTGCTACCTTCTTCAGTGCTGCTAAAACGATGGAATTAATGAATGCCGATCCGAAGGCAGTACTTGCTGTGATGGATAGTTGCGTAGCGCACTGTCCACAACCGGTTTCCGCAGATAATGCTCCTTACGTGCTGGAGCGCGCCCAGATGAATATGAATGCAGGAGAATATCGTTCGGCAATGCTTGATTATGACACTTATTTCAAAGCAGTAAATGGACAAGTGAATGATGTATTCTATTATTACCGTGAGCAGGCGGAATTTAAGGCCCGTCAGTATCAGCGTGCTCTGGATGATATTGCTAAAGCTATTGAACTCAATCCGAAAGAGCTGACTTATCGTGCTGAACAGGCAGTAATAAATTTACGTGTGGGACGTTATGAGGAAGCGCTGAAAGTGTTGGATGAGGTATTAGCAATTGATTCTAAATATGCTGAAGCTTATCGTTTGAAAGGAATCTGCCTGATACAATTGAAAAAGCAAGAAGAGGCTTGTGCCAACTTTGCCAAGGCAAAGGAACTGGGTGATGCCAATGTGGATGAATTGATAAAGAAACACTGTAAATAGGTTTTGAGTTGGTAAGTTGGTAAGTTTTTGAGTTCTCATAGTAAATCCTCATATGATACTATATGTATAGAAAGGATGTATTAAAAGCTCATCAACTTAAAAACTCATCAACTTACCAACTCAAAAACTTACTAAAAAACTTCACAGAAATGGTGAAGCCCCTGTCCACGCAGTTGGATAGGGGCTTCTTTTTGGAGATTTCCATAAAAACACTCTCTCTCATCTCCTTACTTAGTCAAGCTCAGGTTTTAGTTCCTTAAAGTTAGTCTTGTATTTTCTCTTGTATAACTATATAGTAAATGCGGAGGTATGCAGAATACTGCATTGGCTTCTGCTTTTTTTCTTAGAATTTTTATCAGAATCTTTTTTTTACTATCTTCGAAGCGTAAAATAACGTGTTAATGAGCTGAATACACCGGTTGGCAGGTTAACTGTGTGTGTTAATTGACACATTGTACATCATTAATAATAAAATAGAGAATAGAATGAAAAAAGTAATTTGTAGTGAAAAGGCTCCGGGAGCGATCGGACCCTACAGTCAGGCTATTGAAGCCAATGGTATGGTGTTTGTATCAGGACAACTGCCTATCGATGCTGCTACCGGAGTAATGCCGGAAGGAGTGGAGGCACAGGCTCGCCAGTCTTTAGAAAATATTAAGCACATCCTGGAAACAGCCGGACTGACAATGGCGGACATTGTCAAAACGACTGTATTTCTGCAGGATATGTCTTTGTTTGCCGGTATGAATGGCGTATATGCAACTTATTTCAACGGAGACTTCCCGGCCCGTTCTGCTGTGGCAGTGAAAGCTTTGCCGAAAGATGCCTTAGTTGAGATTGAGTGCATTGCGGCTCGCTAATAAATCTGCAACAATAAAACTACTGCCTCCTACAAAGATAAAGTCTTTGGGGAGGCTTTTTTCTTGTGCTGCACGTACGGCGCTCTCCACTGTTGGGTAGGTAGTACCTTTCAGGTCAAATTCATTGGCTATACTTTGCAATTCTCCTTCCGGCAAGGCTCGTTTTACACTTGCTTTTGTGAAATAATAACTCGCTTCCTGAGGCAACAGACTTAATACACCGCGAATGTCTTTGTCATTTACCATACCTATTACAATGTGCAGATGGTGGTATGGGATCGATTTTATTTGTTGGGTGATATACGTAATTCCACCGATATTGTGTCCCGTGTCGCATATTAACAGGGGAGCATCACTCAATTTCTGCCATCGCCCCATTAGTCCTGTCAATTCATTGACATGAGAAAACCCATTACGAACACTTTTCTCTTCAATCCGATATCCCAGAGCTTTCAGCTCTTTTAAAGCATGCAGTATTGTATTGGTGTTTTTTATCTGATAACATCCTCCAAGTTCTCCTTCCAAACGGGGATACTCCTGAGTTTCGTATACCAGCATATTGCTTTGGGAGTTCGCATTTAAGACAAGTGTATTATCTTCTGCAAATACGATGGGAGCATCCCTCTCTTTCGCTTTTTCAACAAATACCGGTCGGGTTTCTTCTGTCGCTTCTCCAATTATTACCGGGATTTCCTTTTTAATAATTCCCGCCTTTTCTCCTGCAATCTTTGCCAGTGTATTACCTAGAAACTGTGTATGGTCAAAGCTGATATTAGTAATGATACATAGATCCGGAGCAATGATATTGGTGCAGTCGAGTCGTCCTCCCAGTCCCACTTCAATGATTGCTACATCCACCTTTTCATCGGCAAAGTAACGGAAAGCCATAGCTGTAGTCAATTCGAAAAAGGAGGGATGGAGCGGTTCAAAGAAAGACCGGTGTTTTTCTACGAAGTTTATAACATATTCTTCAGGCATCATCTCTCCGTTGATACGGATACGTTCGCGAAAATCGACAAGGTGGGGAGAAGTATAAAGCCCGACCCGGTAACCTGCTTCTTGCAAAATGGCGGCAAGCGTATGGGAACAGGATCCTTTACCGTTCGTTCCTCCTACATGAATGGTACGGTATTCACGATGAGGATGTCCGAAGTATTCATCTAATATTTTAGTGTTTTCCAGTCCTTCTTTATATGCTCCGCTTCCTATTTGCTGGAACATGGGTGCACTCTCATATAAGTACGTTAAAGTGTTCTGATAGTCCATCTTTTATAATATTTAACTGGCAAGAAATCTTTATTGCCCTTTTATTTCTTATCTTAGGTGCCACAATCCTTCATCGTAGTGACTGATTGCTTTAACGGATTGCAAATATCAACATTTTAAATCTAAGAAGAGTATGGGAACTAAGAAAAATTTTGTGCTTGACACAAATGTTATCCTTCACGACTACAATTGCTTGAAGAATTTCCAAGAGAATGATATTTATCTCCCCATCGTAGTGATTGAAGAACTGGATAAGTTCAAAAAAGGGAATGAACAGATTAATTACAATGCCCGCGAATTTGTCAGAGAACTCGATTTGATTACAGATGATAATCTTTTTACGAGTGGTGCCTCATTAGGAGAGGGACTGGGACGTTTGTTTGTTATTACGGGTGAAGTCGATTCTCCGGCTGTACGTGATTCTTTTCCTTCACGTAAGCCCGATCATCAGATTCTGGCTGTAGCAGATTATCTGGCGCACAAGCATACTAATATGAAGACTATATTAGTGACTAAAGATGTCAATCTACGTATGAAAGCCCGTTCTATTGGTGTGATTTGTGAAGATTACATTACTGACAAAGTGGTGAATGTAGATATCTTTGAGAAGTCCAATGAAGTATTTGAGGGAATTGATCCTACGCTAATCGATCAGATCTATTCTGCCCGGGAAGGACTGGATATCAACGAGTTTGATTTTAAAAATATTATTCGTCCTAACGAGTGCTTTATATTGAAAAGTGATCGTAGTAGTGTACTTGCCCGTTACAATCCTTTTACCCATACGGTTTGCCGGGTCAATAAAACGAAGAATTATGGAATTGAACCTCGCAATGCCGAACAAAGTTTTGCTTTTGAAATATTGAATGATCCCAATGTGAAACTGGTTGCTTTGACAGGTAAGGCCGGTACTGGTAAAACTCTTTTGGCATTGGCTGCTGCCTTAGGCAATCTGATTGATTATAAGCAGATTTTATTGGCACGTCCTATTGTGGCTCTTTCCAATAAAGATCTGGGCTTTTTGCCGGGTGATGCAAAAGAGAAGGTAGCTCCTTATATGCAGCCTTTATTTGATAATCTGAATGTAATCAAACGCCAGTTTGCTGCTAATTCCACTGAAGTGAAACGTCTGGAAGATATGCAGAAAAGTGAGCAATTGGTTATTGAAGCATTGGCATTTATTCGTGGACGTAGTCTGAGTGAAACTTATTGTATCATTGATGAAGCTCAGAATCTTACTCCTCACGAAATAAAAACGATCATTACCCGTGCGGGTGAAGGTACTAAGATGGTGTTTACCGGAGATATCCAGCAAATTGACCAGCCTTATCTGGACAGTCAATCCAATGGATTAGTTTATATGATTGATCGTATGAAAGAGCAGAATATCTTTGCCCATGTCAATTTGGTGAAAGGTGAGCGTAGCCAGTTGAGTGAATTGGCAAGTAATTTGATGTAATGACTCATAATAAGAATAGGGATACTTTTTGAATGTCCCCACTTACAGATACAAGAGAGGCAATTAATTCATTACGAATTAGTTGCCTCTCTTGTATCTGTAAGAAGTATCCTTATTTTGGATCAAATGAAAAATACTGTTGGCAGATTATCTGAATGTATAGATCCGGCTTACTTATTTTATTCCATGAAAATACGTATTTAATACCTTGTTAAAATGCATATTAACAGCGTCTTAAATACGTATTCTTATACTGTAAAAGTACGTACTTTTAAGCAATAAAAAACAGGCTTGTCAAAAGTGTTAAAAATAACACTAACAAAGATTTTTATTTGATCCCTTATTCTATTTTCATTGCAAATCCACCTCCGGGTGCGAGATGTATTTTCACTTTATCTTTATCATTCAACTTGATGTTTTCTTTTTTATAGTCCCGTCCGCTGCGATGTGCGTTTATACCATCTTTAAACAAGGTAACTGTTTTCCCTTTTTCTTTTAAGAATGATAAATCGACCTCTATGTCGCGTGCATCCCAATTAGTCATTCCACCGACATACCAGGTATTACCGTGTCTGCGGGCTGTTACTATATATTCGCCGATCTTGCCATCAAGAGTGATACTTTCGTCCCATACGGTGGGTATGTTTGCAATAAAATCCAGTGATTCCGGTTCGCGCATGTAGTTGCTTGGTGCGTCGCAAAGCATATTGAACGGAGATTCCAGTATAACGTACATGGCCAGTTGATGACATCTTGTACCCTGACTCATTGGTTCTGAATTGCAAGGATAATAGTTACCTTTTGCCGCATTGCGCATGGCACCTTGCGTATAATCCATAGGTCCTGCCACCTGGCGGATGAAAGGAATAATGACATCATACTTCATCTGGTCTACAGCAGGGCTCCATTTCATTTGTTCCAGTCCGTGCACTCCTTCAAAGTTCAGAACATTGGGATATGTGCGGTTCATTCCGGCAGGTTTGTATGTGCCATGCAGGTCGAGTATCAGTTTGTGTTTTGCACAGGTTTCAGCGGCACGGTAGTTAAAGTCTACCATTTCCTGATCATCACGATCCATAAAGTCTACCTTGAATCCTTTCACACCGATATCGGCATAGTGTTTACAGATATTCTCCATATCCCGGTTGAATGCGTGAAAACCTGCCCATAGGATGATGCCTACGTTCTTTTTCGCGCCGTAATCTACCAGTTCTTTGATGTCGATCTCTTTTACAACCTGCATCAGGTCAGCTTTCAGGTTTACTGCCCAGCCCTCATCCAGAATAACATACTCAATACCATGTGCTGCTGCAAAGTCTATGTAATATTTATAAGTTGCATTGTTGATTCCGGATACAAAGTCTACTCCGTCAATGTTCCAATTATTCCACCAGTCCCATGCTACTTTACCGGGTTTGATCCATGAGATATCAGCCACTCGTGAGGCCGCTCCTAACTTGTAAGTCATGTCACTGTTTGCCAAATCTTTATCTGTAGTAGAGAGGATCGCTATGCGCCAGGGGAATGTCCGTGGGCCATTCACTTTGGCTATATAGTGTTCGCGTTGTTGTACTTGCATTTGTAGCATGTTGTGCCCACCCTGTTTGGTAACTTTGGGGTATTGAGCTTGCTTGCCGGTCAGGCTGTTATTGCCGTTTGCGTTAGTCAGATAGAGTCCGGGGTAGCTTTCCAGATCCGATTCTGTGATACAGATTTTTTTTCCGTTCCCTACTTCGACTACCAGCGGCAGAAACATCATTCTTCCTTTGTTTAGTTTTGAAAGCCGGTCGGTGGTATAAGCGTTCTCAAATGAATTCATAAACTGAGACTCATAATCTCCATCTTTTCCGGGCCTTACATAGGGCACTGTAGCCATAGCATCATCGTTAAACTGGTAATTGACCTCTTCACTTTGGATATTAAATGGCTTTTTCCGTTGATTGATAAAACGATAAGCTATTCCATCGTCGTATGCACGAAACTCCAATCCCCATTGTTTTTTGAATGTCAGTTTCAATTCGTTATATGTATCCTGGATTTTATCTTTCTTGTAGAATGGTGAAAGGATTGTTTCATTCACGCTTCGTTTGTTACTTTGGGATAGTTTGGCATTGTCGCCCCATACTTCTCCATCACTTAACATTAATGAAATAGGGGAGGGGGACAGGACAGACTGTCCATCATGTGTAATGTCATAGGTGATTTTTTCGCCGATGTTAATAGTTGTACTGATACGTCCGTTGGGTGAAGTCAACGTAAATTGTTTTTGTGCATAAACTGTGGTTATCAGAAACAGGCTGCACAGCAGAGTCATTTTTAGTTTTCTCATGGTATATAAATGTTTAATTAGACCTTGGTTATTTAGGTCGCTAATATGAAATCGTGTTGTGATATATAAAGTTGTTACAAATATACAATGAAAAAATATAAAAAACTGAGTTTGAGATAGGTTTGATTTATAATTGAATAGATATGAGCAAAACTCACCACAGAGTAGCACAGAGTTTCACAGAGTATTATTTATCTGATGAAACGCGGATTAACACAGATAAACACAGATTAAAAGACTGTAGTTCTTTATCTTAGATTTGTTTCCCTTTACGAAAATCTGCGTTTCAATAAAGATTTAAACTCTGTGTTACTCTGTGGTGAAATACCGTATAGAAGTGAATAAAAAATTCCCCCTTTACTGGCCACGCCTGGTCAGAAGGGGGAAACACAAACAAACAATAATATTAAGAAACTGGCGTGATTCACATCAGACCAACTCCCTGTTTCCCTTTCGGGAAAATACAGTACTGAGATTGAATAACAGTACTATATGCCTTCAAAAAACTATTAATTCTGTTGTTGTGTCATTTTTATTCATAGTTACTTATTCGGTGATTTCACTCCACGGATAAGGATACTTTTCCAGATTTGCCAGTGTATCTACAATCTCTTGTTCTTCCGCTGTTAACTCTCTTTTCCCCCAACTGTCTATTATGTCATGAGCTTCTGCTGCCAGTTCGTCATCAAATACTTCACCATAACAATAGGTCAGTAGTTGACATTTCAAAAGAGAAGGAGAGAGTTTTTCCAATACTTTCCATGAGCGGTTCAGAATTGTTTGCTTTCGGGCTTCTATATCATTGGTATAGATAAGAGCGTTATATCCCATTAACAAAACGAGGCAAAGGAGTGCTTCTTCTTCGTCCGTAGAGGCTTGAGCTGTGAACAAAGCATTTGCTTTTTGCAGTACTTCTTTGCTCTGTTGGCAGAGTGAATCTGCATATATAAGTGAATCATCTACACCCAGATATAACAGTTCGTGGGCTAAATGTTTTAATTCCTGAATTTGAGTTGTTAGCATATGATTATTGAATTTAAATTAGTAGCATTTAAAAGAGTGATTTTGTTATTTATCTCTTATTGTAGAGTATTTACTTTATTGCATACGATGGTAATGCCTAATTTAGACAAGCCTGTTGTCCATTCATCTTCATTTGAATTGAAATACTCACTGTAGTGCATTATTTTGGTATCTTCTATTCCGGAAAAAGCATATGCGTACAGATCTCTTCTTAGTAACATTCTACTATAATTCAGGGCATCATCCCCGTTGTATCCAAAGAAAGAATAGAGATTCATCATGAGCTTACAACCTTTTTCTTTGAGCCGTACAAAGTCCTCTGTTCCCCAATAAATACATCGTTCCGGTTGCATGACTACAGGGATATAACCTGCATTTAAAATAGAGTCAAGCACTTCCCAGAACTTATCATTTTTTAGCAGAGGATGAACATCAATAAGCAATTCTTTTTGTTCGTCAATGGTTAATAGTTTTTCAGTATCCAGCATCTTTTCAAAAGCATTATCCAGGCGATATCTGGCAGAAAGTTTTAGTTCAATGCTTCCTTTATACTGATTTTTTAAACTATTGAATACTTTCTCGAGATTCTTTGTTGTGTTCTCAGGATTCTCTTTTTTCACAGGTGGAACACATGTCACCTGCTTTATTCCTATATCTTCCAGATAGTTCAACAGTTCCATTGATTTGTCCGGAGATAAGGCCCAGGCATCTGTACCTGGTAAGATGTAGGGCTGAAAGTCAGTATAAATCATTAATCTTTCTTTTAATGTAGGTACAGTTTCTTTTTTTATTCAAGAAGGTTATTGTAGTCTATTAATGTCTTTACTAATTGTTGCTGTGAGCGTGATAACCGTATTCGTGAAAGGGCATCCACATAAATTTCCAGATGGTGAAGATCAGAACCTGCAAAGTCGTAAAAACCTGCTTTTAATAATACTTGAGACCGTTGTAATACTCTTTTGCCATATGTACCTGCCAATGACATCAGATTTAACTGGAACTTACAACCATTTTTCTTTAGTGCAACCAGTTCCTCTTCGCGCATATACAAATATCGTTCCGGATGTGCTATAATGGGTTTATAGCCACTTACCTGTAACTCATAAAGCATGTGACGGAGGTCAGGAGGTGCCGATAAATAGGAGGTCTCCACTAATACATGGTGATCACCCAGAGTCAGCAATCCCTCTTCCGTCTGTTTCTTAAATCCTGTGTCCAGCATATACTCGCCGGCCAACCGGAGCTCAACAGGAGATTTACTCTTTTTACAAAACTCTTCGAAACGCTTTTGAAGAAAGTCGGGATGGTTTTCAATGATATCTTCCATAATATGAGGTGTGAGAAAGATTCTTCTGACACCTATTTCATGCAGGTATTCAATGGCAGCAAGGGATTCTTCTACAGAAGCCATCCCGTCATCTACTCCGGGAAGGAGATGGGCATGGACGTCTGTCATGCCCTTTAAGAGTCCCGATTTTAAAATATTTGTTTTTGATGAAAGCCAGGAAAACATAGAGTAGTTTTTGATTATTTATTAAAAAGATTGGAGATACGTTTTTTCAAACGCTTTGTCAAACTTTTGTTTTTGCTTTTTCGTCCTTCATCATTTCCATATCCATAGCCGTATCCATAACCGTACCCATATCCATAACCATAGCCTTTACGGTCATAATTGACTCCGTTAAGTACGATGGCTATATTACGTAATTTATCCAGTTCGTACATTCGTTCCAGATTCGGAAGCTGGCGATGATCCATCACTCCGGCACGTACTACATAGATGGTTAGGTCTACTACTCGATTGATAATTGAAGCATCGGCTACGATGTCTACCGGTACGTTGTCCAGAATTACATAGTCATAGTGTTTTTTTAACTCTGTAACCATACGGTCAAAACGTTCGCTCAGAAGAAGTTCGGCAGGATTGGGAGGGACAGGACCGGCAAAGATGATATCGAGATTTTTATATTTATCATTTGTGATGATAATATCTTCGATTTTATCTGTTTTTCCCGATAAATAATTGGTAAGTCCCATACGAGCCGGAATATCAGTGAAAATATTGCTCAAAGTACCTTTACGGATATCCACATCGACCAGGATAACCTTCTTATTCATTTGGGCGATACTCATAGCCAGATTACATGAGATAAATGTTTTCCCGGCTCCGGGATTAGAGGATGTCAGCATTACTACCTGAAGGTTTTCAGTTTTCACACGCATGAAGTCCATATTAGTCCGGATAATACGGAATGCCTCGGATATTGGGCTACGGCTATTCTCGTGAACAATGATAGGAGATTCTTTTCTGTCTTTCTCACTACATTGGGGAATATCACCCAGAATGGGTACACTTAGAGCATCTTCCAGATCTTTACGGGTACGCACTTTGGTATCCAATGTGCTTTGTAACCAGAAGAATACCAAAGGAATGGCACCCCCTATCAGAACAGTAGCAAATAAGATTATCATTGTTCTGGGAGCTACAGGTTTGCTACTACCCGATGCCGGATCGATAATACGTGCATTACTTTCTGTGATAGCCTGTGTTAAAGCATTCTCTTCACGTTTGTTCAGCAAATAGAGATAAAGCTCTTCTTTAATTTTTTGTTGGCGTTCTACGGTTAGTACATATTTTTGTTGAGCAGGCACAGCTTCAATACGTTTCTGGGTTTGCTCTTCATGTTCCCGGTTATTCTTTAATTTGATGTTCAATCCAACGATTAAGTTGTCCACGGAACGGATAATCGTCTGTTTCATTGCAGCCAGAGAATTGTTCAGGTCGATAACAATGGGATTCTTGCTACTACTGCCTGAAACCAATTTATCACGTTTAAGCAACATTTCATTGTACTCACTGATTTGAGATTCCACACTGTTGTCAGAAATACCGGTATTGGCAGGGATTAGGTCTGCGTTTTTTTGAGGATCTACTAAATAATCTTTAATATATTTAGCAATACTTAGTTGATTTTCGAGGCTAAGTCCTTCCTGGCGATAAAGGCTTGTGTTTGCCAGATACATACCTGTTTCTGACGTGATATCGGTCAGTTGATTTTCACGTTTGAATGCTTCAATGTTGGCATCCACTCCACCGAGTTCACGTTCGATGATTATCAGACGATCATTAATAAAGTTTGAAGTATTGACAGCTATCTGATTTTTATCATTGATTGCGTCTTCATTATAAATGGCAATTGCCATGTTGATAATATCTTCTGCACGTGCTATTGAAACATCTCTTAGAGTCAGATTAATGATTGTTGCAGTTTTACTTGCAAGAGATACTTCCATGTTACTTTGGTAGGTATCTACAATCCTTTCCATGTTAGATTTAGTGACTGAGATGGGTTTCTCATAAAAATTGTCTGAATAATACAAAGTTGGCATTACTACCATTGTACCGACTGGAGTTTGTATTGTATCATGTAAGTTTACTTCCAGTACCTCGTTTGAAGTGATTTCTCCATCTCCAACACTCATTTGCAGATCAGATAGCCTGACTTTAGTTGAATCGATGGGAGTTACTGTTACAAGGATTGCTTGCCTCTCTTCTGCTTCAGGAAAAGAAAGTATTATTGGAGAGTGTGTATAAAGTTCTTTATTTCTTAATCCTTCTTTTATTTTATAACTAATATCTAAATGCAGACGGCGTGCAACTTCTTCCATTAAATGGCGGGACTGAAATATAAGCACTTCATTATCTACGTTCCGTTTTCCTCCGAAAAGTCCTAAATCTGCAAAAGCGGAGGATTCACTTAAACCGCCTCCTTTCGAATCATCACGTATTAAAACAGAGGCTTTACGACTATATATTTTGGACGAAGATTGTAAATAAAAGAAGGCAATACCTACACACAGGAAAATGGAAAGTATAAACCAATAACGGTTACTCCATATTAGCTGTAGAATATCAGCAATATTAATTTCTTCTTCCTGTTCAGAAGATTTGGAGACTTTTGATTCTTTATTAATTTTTTGTTCAGTACTCATTATTCAAAGGCATTTTTATTTAAACATAGTCACTAAGAGTGAGGTTATAGAGGCAAGTACGGACACTCCGGACAACCATACACCGACAGAATTGTTGGAGTTGATGCGACTTTGCCCCGTTTTTGCATTGTTTGGCTCTACATATACAATATCATTCTGCTGTAGATAGTAACAAGGTGACTGAAAGATATCTGATGAACGTAAATCATGATATAGGATACTACGTTTACCATCTTTTTCACGGATTACGGCTACACGGTCACGACGACCATAGATGGTTAAATCACCAGCCATACTCAATGCTTCGAGCAATGTTATTCTGTCTCCTGAAATATCGAATGTTCCCGGACGTCCTACTTCACCTATTACAGAAATTTTGAAGTTAAGGAATTGAACTGTTACAATAGGATCTTTGATTAATTCTTCTTCAATTAGTCTCTTTTTAATTAACTCGGTCACTTGCATACGGGTTAAACCTTCTACATGGATTTCTCCTAAAATAGGGAAATCGATATTACCATCCTGATTAACGAGATAACCAACTAACCGTTGTTGGCTAACGTTTTGTCCACCTATCTGATAACTTACTAATGGCATATTGAAAGGTAAAGCTAATTCAGGATCTTTACTGTTTACTATAATAGCTAACAGGTCATCTTTGTGGATGATAACCTCGTAACTCTTATCAATTGCTTCTTCTTTGATAAGAGAAATGTCTTGTAAATAAAGCACTTTTTTGGGAGCTGAACAGGCCGCAAGTAAAACGACCATACAGATTAAAAATGTATGTTTCATTTTTTAATAAAATAATTAGTTATTGTTGTTTGAATTTTAAATTAATATCTGAGAAGTTTGAAAAGAGAATTTGTCAATTGGAGGGGGCTACTGGAAATTTTATTAATAAAAGTGTAAAATAATAGCTGTTTTAATAATATATACTATACTGATTAGCAATTGTTTCCCATTTATAATTTCTATTGGCAATCTCTAACATGTCTTTGGCGTTTTGTTGTAAGATAGTATTGTTTTTTTGAGTTAATTCAAGAAGATCTTTTTCATTTTGAAAATAACAAGCCTTTTTTTGAGTAGTTTCGCGATTGTATATAACGTCATAGGCAAGAATGGGTACACCGAAAAACATAGCTTCCACTAATGACGGATTTGTGCCTCCTGCACTATGCCCATGAATATAATATTTACAATTTTTCCGGAGTACATATAGTTTTTGCAAATCATAAATAGGATCTAATATCTTTATATTATTATGTGAAATATATTTTTTTTTCAGATCTTTTCCATACTCGCTTCTTTCCCAGTTGCCAATAAATATTATTGGTATATTGCTTTGTGCGAAAGCTTCCAATATTAGATAGCAATTATTTTCTGGTTCAATTCTACAGATAGTTATGGCATATTCACCAGCAGATAAATTATAATGGTTTAAAATGTTATATTGTTGTTCACTGGATATGGTTTGTTGTACGTGGTCACCTCCATATGCTATTAACACGGTTTCTTTACCATATTCATTTTTTACATAGTCTTGTATTCCTTTGTTATCTGCTATTATCACATCGGCATATTTTATGGCCATTGCTTCAGAATATTTGAGGAACTTTCTTGCAAACTTTCCCCATTTAGCCCGTCTGTGTTCTATCCCGTCTATATTTATTATTAATTGTTTGTGGCATAACATACGGAAGAAGGGTAAGAAGATACATCCTGATACCCCTAAAACTAAAATAGTATCGTAGCCTTTGATTACTTTCATTAATGAATAGATATCATATGGGGTGCTTTGTATTCCATTTGCATGGAAAAGGGGGATATATTTCAAAACAGCTCCCTTATAAACTTTCATTTGTTTTTCATAATCTTTACTACTGCAAAATACGGTATATTGAATATCAGAGGGTGTGTTTTCACCGATCATGTTCTCTACCAGTGTTTCAAAGCCACCATATTTTGCGGGTACACCTTGTATACCTATGATTGCAACTTTCTTCATTAATTATAATATTATAATAGAAATACGGATTATTCTTTTATCCATTTAGAGAATTCATTTGAGAATGATGTAATTTCTTGCCTGTTAGTGTAGGTACTATATTCTGTATCTATATAGTAATCTGTATACTTAGTATGCCTTTGTATAATATTAGAGAAAGTATTGGTAAAAGATGTAATATCTAAATCTGTAAGTATTCCAAAACTTTTGAATTTAGATAACATCATATTAAAATATGGAATATTACTTGCAATAATCGGTTTTTTAAAATAGAAGGCCATTTCTAAAATTCCACTTTGTGATGTTTTTCTATATGGCAGTACTACATAATCAGTATTTTTATATAAGAATACTAATTCGTCATCATTGATATGTTTTAGAAAAACTTGAAAAGACTGTGGATACATGAGAGGAATTTTATGAATAGTCCCGTCAAAATCCTTTCCTGCAATGATAATGTTTAACTTCTCAGCTTGTTCTTGGGGTAATGCATTAATTGTTTGGATTAGGATGTCTATTCCTTTATTATAATTTATATTTCCGAAGAATAATATATTTATTTTATCTTTTGCAATTGAATGTTGAATCTCTTTTTCTACCTGATTTTCATTACATGTTTTTTTGAAGCAATATTTAAAGTGTGGAACAGATAATCTCAATCCTTGAAAATCATATTCATTAAGAAAGTTGTTTGTGCGTTGTGAGTGCGTTATTACACTTTTTATTTTAGAAGAGTATATGTTTTTGAACCATTTTTTTAATCGTAGATTTGCATCTACATTCTGTCCTATTGCTTCATGAATATCGATTATATGCTTTGGCGCCTTAGAAATTATCCATAGAAAGGGAATGTCAATACTATTTCCATAAGTCAAATATATGAAACAGGCTTTTTTATTAGATAGAACCTTGATATATAACTTAATGTAATTATATACTAAGAAAATAACTCCAATGAGCTTATTGACTGAATAGAAGTTTAAAAAGAAAGACGTAGCTTTTTCTTCCGGATAGTTAGATAAAATATTTATTTTTTCATTAGGTAAAGGGTTGGATAGTACTTTCTTGAAAGCATCATTATAATAATGCATACCACAATGAATGCCTAAATAATCAACAATAAAGATTTGTTTCATTTCTATAACTGAGATAGATTAGTGATTTCGTATAATATCTGTCTTATAAGTAATTGGGGGTATATAATAATTAACGTGGCTTGAATAGCTCTGTATTTACAGGGATTTCTAATTCTTCTTTATATCTGTTACAGATAAATCGTGCAGGAGCCCCTCCCCAAACTGTATAAGGAGGTATATCTTTATTTACAATAGAACCAGCTCCGATTATAGCTCCATCACCGATAGTAACAGGCTTGGTAAATATAGTATTACTTGCTATATATACATTTCTTCCTATATGAATTTGGCCACGATAGTATGCATGCTCTTTTAGATTGTAGACATCATAGTAATGAGATAAGAGAATACAACCATCAGCTATTGCTGTTCCTTTTCCGATGAAAATATCTTCAGGGTGAATCGTGTCTATTGATATTTTTCCAATACGTACTACTCCTTTTTCAATAGATACGCCCAGAATACGATAAATTTTTGCTCGCAAAAATCTGGAAATGGGTATAACATTACAACTTTTGAAAATCAGAATTTTTATATACCGTTTTATGCTAAAATCATATTTAGCACGATTTGATTTATTTATATCCACAATTATATATTTTTTGTAAATAGTAATTGAATTAATTTCAACTTGTTGGTGAAAAGGTCTTTTCTCAATAAAATTAAAGGAATCCAAAGACCTAAATAGAAAAAACGAAAACATATATAAGCGGAATACTTATTATGCTTCTTAATATAATATAGCTTACTTGTAAATATATTCTTCATTCTATTAAATGACCAGGCACTGGATTGGGATGGATCGCTACCTCCTTCTAAATGTATAATTTCTGGCTCACTGATTATTAATCTTTTATATCCGTTTATAGCCATCCTATATTGCCAGTCTACTTCTTCACAATACATAAAAAACATCGGGTCAAAACCCTCTAATTCTTGATATACTTTATATGGAATGAATAAATCTGCTCCTGTTATGTAGTCCACTTCTTTTGATTCTTTTATTGCTGGTGGATATAAATAGTCAGTATTATTTTTGATACCGAATATTTTAGAGTATTTGGTTAGGACATTTTTGAGTTCTGATTTTATTGTGATGAATTTGCCGTATGAATGAATATTATTTCCATTATTATCTTTCAGAATTGTTCCTACTGCTCCTAACTTGTCTGTATAAGAAATAGAGAATTCAAAAAAGTTTTTTATAGCATTATTACATAATATTGTATCAGAATTTAGGAAAAACAGATACTTCCCGGAAGCTTGTTTGATACCTAAATTATTGGCTTTTCCAAAACCTAAATTAATATTACTTCTTATCAATTTTACTGTCGGAAAGTCATTTTTGAGCATTTGGCATGATTCATCGTGTGAGTCATTATCTATAACAATTATCTCATATACTACTTCTCTGGTATTTGTGATAATAGATTGGATACATTGCTTTAATAAATCACAAGTATTGTAATTTACGATTATTATAGATACGTCCATTTAATGTTATTTTTAGAATATGTAAAATAAACTAAGCCTTCTTAAAGAAGATATTGATATCATTCGATGTAGAAAATAATGGATAGAAAACGAAAGCAAATCTAATGCAGTTTGTTGAAAACAAGGTATCATTACTTAAAAATATCAACATCACCAAGAATGATACTATCATATATCTCATATATTTTCTATATTCTATATTATCCATTGCTTTGGTTCGTTTATATGCATAATAATATAGGCCGAAGTAGATTGCTAGAAGAACTATTCCTCCTCTTGCTATTGTACCAAATACACCAATGTCTGCTAAATAGAATTGATAACCAAAAAAAGCATGAAAACCGAATTCTCGAAATTTGTAAGATAGATTTCCAAAGCCCAATACGGGATTGTCTATTATATAAGGTATTACACTTTCTATCGAATTTAGACGTGCTAATGTTGAATTGTCTGATGTTTTTACCCCTTCGAAAATACTAAAGAATCGTTCCAAAAATGAAGAGTCATATAAAATAATAGCTATAATAATCACTATGGGTGATAATCCTAATACAAAACGTTTAATAGTTAATCTTTTCATTCTAATATAATAGATGAAATAGATTATTCCGACTAATGCAAGAGGCTGTCGGCCTTTGTTGACAAAAATAAGATATACCATTAAAATAATAAAAGGGATAAATATTTTTTTGTCATTAGGGTTATCCATGAACTTTAGCAAATAGTATATATAAGATATAAGCATCATAGCTGAACCGGTGAATAATTTAGCCCCTTTTATAGAGTCTTCAGTAGAAGTTATTTCTACAGAGTCTGTGCTAAATAAATATGGTTCAATTGTGACATGGTTGATACCAAAGAAAAAGAATGCTATAATTGAGACTATAGCTATGCAGATATTTATATTATTGATTTGTAATAGTAATAACCGGTAATCATATTTTATAGAATAGAGAAAAAAACCGAAAAGGATAACCCATAAGTATCTTAGAGAAACGATTCCCATGAATATGGGTTGTTCAAAAATAATAGAACTTTTGTAGGAACCATAAAGTGGAAATAAAAAGCAATATAGGATAAGTGCAAAAGTTAATTTTGATAGTTTCTTTTTTATGAATAATTCGCGTCCTAAAGAGAGTGTTCCCAATAATATAATTCCATAAAAACAAATAGAAAGAAGAGCTCCACTTTTAAAAAATTGTAGGCAATCTGTTACATATAAAATTGTTATTAAAACTATATATTTAGACATAATTAGTATGAATTCGAGTAATTATAGCAATGATTGGAATAATGTGCTGATTATTTGATAGTATAAAGATTAAACTTATTGGTAGATTTTGAATGTGTAATTTATATCTGCATCATTCATTTTTATATTCAGTTCAGATCTTAATTATTCGAATCGTTTTTAAAATTTTTCTTGGTATTCTTCTAAATAGAAGATCGGGTATATATAATAATTGATTCTGTATTATATTTCTTTTAAGTACCTTTCTTATAGCATACAGATATCCCTTACTTTCGCATAAGTAGATAAATTCTTTTTGGTATGGATGCCTCGGAAAGGGTGCTCTTAATGAAGGTCCGTATTTAATAGCTTCCGCGTATTTACGTTCCACCGATTGTATTTCGTTTGTTTCATCACATCGTATAGTATTATAGATAGTAAGTCCTTTATCAGTGTTGGGCAATACTATGGATACGTTATAAGGATTATATTTAAATGGAGTATCTTTCCCTAATCCGATGAAATCTCCAATAGTTATATCTGATATTCTTTCTGGGCGAGCATAATTGCATGTATAGCAATTTTCTCTCAAAGTGATTCCTTTTAGAAATCCGGAAAAGTAATATTGAGAGTATGCAGATTTACAATATTTGAGTGTATTATTGTCCCACAGTGATAATTGAAAATTTTTTCTGTCATTTCCTCTAAATCGGACGTCTGTAATATGAGGAATTTTATTTCTTTGTTTTAGATACTCTATCTCATCTATAAAATAAGATGTGGGAGACACGCCATGACAGATAAGATCTATAGTTAGAAGATTGGAGTACTCTTTTTTTAGAAAAGAATAAAGTCCGGCAATCTGGCAGGGAGTTGCTATGTAAAGCACTTCTTTGTTTTGTACTAAATCTTTTTTTA
Organism: Bacteroides mucinivorans; assembly: GCF_034654355.2. Taxonomy (NCBI): domain Bacteria; kingdom Pseudomonadati; phylum Bacteroidota; class Bacteroidia; order Bacteroidales; family Bacteroidaceae; genus Bacteroides; species Bacteroides mucinivorans. The sequence goes on from NZ_CP178179.1 coordinate 2,187,428, forward strand.
TATCTTTGAAACATTCTCCTACCAGACTTTGTGTATATTTAGATCCTTTGAAATATTCTAAATCCTCTAACGTTTCAGATCGTGTAGTAATTGGGATCAGGTCTTTTGTATAGCGTGTTCCATATACAATCCCTCTCTTTTGTTTTATAATGTATTCAGAAAATACAGTTGCTATACCTCCAGATGCACATTTTTTCCGTTTTTCTTTATCTTTGGTCCAGGTAGCATAGCATTTAATAGGTGATTTAAATTCAAATTCACAATTATTTGGACATGATTTAATACAGAGATTGCAATGTATGCATTTTTCATTGTCTATAGTGGGGTATAATATTCCTATTGAATCATTTTGCATTGTAATACAATGACATGGACATGCATTGATACAGGCATAGCAGCCTGTACATTTTTCTTTTGGACAAATAATCATGTGTTTTATATACTAATTTTTTTATCTTTTAGTTGTATGATTTTGAATACCCATAAGAGCAAACAATATAGAATAAACCAAATAACACCTTTTAATGTAAAAATAAACAGGTATGTGATTTTATTGCTTATATCATCTATGTGAATTGCTTCATAGGGAAGTAGACATGTTAGTACAAATGCTATTAGAGAGAATAATGTAGGTTTGACGAAAGCGATAAACATCTTCTGCCGGTTTAATTTGAGTATTTTTTGGTAATAGGCTACATAATAAGAACCTATTACTATAATGACATATATAAAATAACCGATTACAGCAGAACCTACTCCATAGTGTTTACAGAGTAATGCATTTATTATCATTGAGATTATGCATGATGCAGCAGAAATATATACTAATACTTTCGTTTTTCCATAAGCTAATATTAAGCTATTTCCGGGGGTTGTATGGATTTGTATAAGAACAGTTACACACCATAGTATTAACCAAATGTACAAGTACTGATACTCTATTCCCACATATGCAGAGATAATTTGTTTAGCTCCTAATATAAAAGGAATACATAATATATTGGCTAAAATGGTGGTAATAGTTGTTCCTTTATATGCGAATTTTTCTATTTCATCTTGGTTCTTTTGGGCAATTAACTCAGAACTTTTAGGTAAAAATATTCCGGTCAAAGTACCTCCAACCACAATAATAAACAATGGTATGACTTCTATAATCCGATATTCTGCTGCTATATCGGCAGCATTGCTTGCAAGCATTCCCAGTATTAACGGACGAGATTGTGTTGCTGTAACTTGAAATAGAGATAATGCAAATAATGAGAGGCTATACATTAATACGATTTTGAAATCGTTCCAATAAAATTTTATTTTAAAGTTATCGATTAAATTATCTTTTTTACATTTATATGCATAAGGGATTAATAGAAGTGCTACTATTAAATTAAAGAAAAAGAAATAATTAGTTAAGCCTATATTGAAGAATAGGGTAGCAATAACCAAAATAGCTTTTAAAACAGAGATGATGCACTGTATCTGTTGGGTATAAGCCATTTGTTTATCTGCAACCAATAATTGATTGTACGATGTTGTTACCCATGTCAATAATGAGAAGAGAGCAAGAATAATTAAGCAGAGTCTAAGTGTGAGAAATTGCTCATGAGTGATGTTGAATAATCCTTCTCCCCAAATAGCTATTGCCAATAGACCTAAAGTGTTAATTAGAGATATTAACATGTAAAATGTCGTATTTGAGTGTGCTACGCGATAGATTAAATTTATTCTTCCTTCTGTTTTCCACTGTGAGTAGAACTTAATCGCTCCTGTATTCATTCCTAAATCCAGAAGGTGCATATATCCATTGCAAGCTGTAGCAAGTGAGAGTACTCCATAATCTGCCTGTCCCCATACACCTAACAGTAAGGGTACAGAGATGAAATTTATAATAGCATTAAGAATTTTAGATAATGTACTCCAGAAAAAAGAGGATATGTAATAATTAGATTTCATCTCAACTTTCTATTGCATTGATCAAATAAGTCATGGAGTCAATCCGATCTTTCTCTAAGATACATTTAATTGGATCATATTTAATTTTTTGTGTAATTTCTTTATGGGGTGTGTATATTCTTTCTTGTAATTGATAGTGTTCTAAAAGATCATAAATTCGGGAATTTTGCGATTTATTGTCATCATTATTAAAACGGAGAAATTCTATAAAATCAATAGAGAGATTGATACTGATAGCCGTAGCATGGAATGAATCTGTACATACTAATTCAGCATGCTGAATTAGCCAAACAAACTCTTTGGGCCCTGCATTTGTATATACGATGCTTCCTTCGATATTAAAATTTCTGTTCTCTGCAGATTGGATAATAATAAGGCTTTGAATTCCGGTTCGCTCTTGTATATCTATTATTTGAGGTTCATAATTATCTCGGTTTCCAATAAGATAACAAAGTATATATTTCTGAGGAGTAATAAACTCTATAACTGCATTCTGGGCAAATGTAATCCAATCCTGAGGTGTTAGCAGGAATGTCGGATCTAGTACATTGGCGATATCTTGTCTGTTAAGGAGTTTACCTATAAGGTCGCAACCTGTTTTTTCCCGTAATCCGATGTGGTTAAATAATGATATGTGCTTTTTATATAATTCGATTTTATTTTTAGGAAGTTCTTTTACTCCAATACTGGAGGCATATGCTATTCTTTTATTTGAATTGGCAAAATTTAGTAGGTAAAATTCACTTAAATGGAAAGGGTTCCATATCTGGTCACTCCCTGTAATAAAGATGGGATAGTCTTTTAGTAAAGCTTTATATTGTTTTTGGGTATATACATGTTTTATTGATATATCTTCCTGAATAAATTTGAGAATTTTTTTTTGTTTTAAGTCGTTTATGGCTTTTACTGATTTTATAGTTGCTTCAAAATTGAAAAAGGATAGTACATATCTGAGATGAGCTTTCCAGGAAAAATTGTTTGAATTAAATGCTGCTATTAAGTCACACGGATATCCTAATTCTTTGATTTTTTTATATAATGCATAAACTTGAACATTTGTTCCATAGTTTTTGCTTCCGTACCAGGTTATTAAACCTATGTTTTTTTTCATGTTATTATTTTATTAAAGTAATATCCAGATTTTATAAGCAGATATTACCATTAGAATAGTCCAAACTAAAAACAAAACTCTTTTACTGAGTATAAAACCATATAATTTAAAATACCTGCCTATCAGATACATTAATAAAAGAATCTGAAAATAAATATTGAAATTCTGATTAGCAATGAATAGTTCTATACTGCTGATGAAAAATAAGCAAAATATGAAGGTGCTCAAATTTTTTTTGGGTACTTTCTCAAGACTGGTATTCATACCTGGGAGAAGTAATAAAAATAGGAGCCAATCAATTGGAACCTGATATCTTAAACAGAATGTGTAGATTGATGGGTATAAATAACTTTCAGAGAATAGATCTTGTTTTAAAGCTAATCTTATTATTAAATAACTGATAAAAAGGATGATTACCCATATTGTAACATTGTATGATTTACTTGGTGCTTTTTTTGTGTTTAAGTATCCCAAAAACAACATGAGTGAACCGGTTATCATGATAGAGGCGGAGTATTCAATGAGGATTGTTGGGGGGATAAATAGATACCAAAAACAAATAGCAATAAGTACCAGTGTTAAAATGAATAAGCCGGTAATATTATGATTTATATAATTCATGGAGTGTGGTCACCCTTTATTTGAATATTGTTAAATCTGTTTATTTCCCTTTATACATACCTTCATAGTACTTCTCATACTCCCCTGAAGTAATATTATCCATCCAATCCTGGTTTTCCAAATACCACTTCACCGTTTTTTCAATTCCCTCTTCAAATTGTAAACTTGGTTCCCAATCCAGCTCATTTTTTAATTTGGTAGAATCGATGGCATAACGAAGGTCATGTCCTTTGCGATCGGTAACATACGTAATTAGGTCAAGTGAATGTCCTTTGGGATTTCCCAGTAAGCGATCTACGGTTTCGATGATAACCTTGATGATGTCTATGTTTTTCCACTCATTAAATCCGCCAATATTATAAGTTTCGGCAATTTCTCCTTGATGGAAAATGATATCGATAGCACGTGCATGATCTACCACATACAGCCAGTCGCGTACATTTTCACCTTTACCATATACTGGCAATGGTTTTCTGCAACGAATGTTATTGATGAATAGTGGAATTAGTTTTTCCGGAAATTGATACGGACCGTAATTGTTACTACAGTTGGTTACAATTGTAGGCATACCATATGTGTCGTGAAAAGCACGTACGAAATGATCCGATGAAGCTTTTGACGCTGAATAGGGTGAATGTGGATCGTATTTTGTTGTTTCGGTAAAGAATGTACCGTCAAACTCTAATGTTCCATATACCTCATCGGTTGATATGTGGTAAAAACGTTTGCTCTGGTAGCCATTTTCAGAATTTTCCCATAATAACTTGGCAGCTTGTAGTAAGGAGAGGGTTCCCATTACGTTGGTTCTTGCGAAAGTAAACGGGTCTTTAATACTTCTGTCTACATGGCTTTCGGCTGCCAAATGAATAACTCCGTCTATCTGGTATTGGTTGAACAATTCCATTATCCTGTCGAAGTCGCAGATATCTGCTTTCACGAATGTATAGTTTGGAGCGTTTTCGATGTCCTTCAAATTCGCTAAATTGCCGGCATAGGTCAGTTTGTCGAGGTTGATGATATGATAATCAGGATACTTATTTACGAACAAACGTACTACATGGCTACCGATAAATCCGGCTCCGCCGGTAATCATTATATTTCTTTTGAATGTCATGGTGTTATGCTTCTAATTCGTTAATACATTTGATAAATAGATTGGATATCGCATGTCTGGCTTTTAATGGAACTATTCTTTTAGTAAAGTCATGTTTAATACAGTTTTTCGTCGTAGTTAAAGAGCCATTCGCTATCTTTCAAGCAGGAATGGGCTTTGTCTTTTTCTGAGAGAACCACATCGTTTGCCGGTATTCTCCAATTGATTCCCAAAGCGGGATCATTCCATGCCAGAGCACCTTCGCTTTGTGGTGAGTAAAAGTTGTCACACTTATACTGGAAAATAACCTCTTCGCTTAATACACTAAACCCATGTGCAAACCCACGGGGTATAAAAAACTGGCGATGGTTTTCTTCCGTCAGTTCCACAGCCACATGCTGTCCGAAAGTAGGGGAACCTTTGCGGATATCTACGGCAACATCCAGTACTGCACCTTTTATCACACGCACCAGTTTGCTTTGTGCAAAAGGAGGTTTCTGATAATGCAACCCACGGATCACACCATAACCGGATTTGGATTCATTATCCTGAACAAACGTCGTTTTACAGACCTTTTCTTCAAATTCTCTCTGATTGAAAGATTCGAAAAAGTAACCACGCTCATCTTTAAAAAGACGTGGCTCGATAATGATTACGCCTTCTATGGAAGTCTTTATTATATTCATAATTTGATAGGAAAAGTATATGCTTTAAAAGAGAAATATAAAGGTGTACATTTTTGTGTGACAGGAGTGTACATTATTACACTGCAAAAGTGTACACTCTTGTTATACAAAAATGTACACTTTTATATCGGCTGATAATCAGTGCTTTAACTCGTCTATTACTTTCTGTAAATATTGTCCGTACTGATTCTTCAGCATCGGCTTTGCCAGTTCCTGCATTTTATCTGCCGTTATCCAGCCTTGACGTAGTGCAATACCTTCCAGGCAGGCAACCTTTAAACCCTGACGCTTCTCTATCACTTCGATAAAGGTACTGGCTTCCGAAAGGGAATCATGTGTACCTGTATCCAGCCATGCAAAACCTCGGCCCAGCAACTGGACTTTCAGCTCTTCGTCATTCAGAAATTCCTGATTCACGGTGGTTATTTCTAACTCCCCACGGGCAGATGGTTTGATATTTTTGGCCACTTCAACCACTTTATTTGGATAAAAATAGAGTCCGACTACGGCATAGTTACTTTTGGGATGAACCGGTTTTTCTTCAATGCTCAGTACATTCCCCTCCTTATCGAACTCGGCAACTCCGTAGCGCTCCGGATCACTGACCCAGTAACCAAACACAGTTGCTTTCTGTTCTTCTTCGGCCAGACGAACAGACTCTTTCAACATCCGGGTAAAACTTTGCCCATAGAAAATATTATCTCCCAATACCAGACAGACGGAATCATTACCGATGAATTTCTCGCCAATGATAAATGCTTGTGCCAATCCATCGGGTGAAGGTTGCTCTGCATATTCAAAACGAACGCCAAAGTCGGAACCGTCTCCTAATAAACGCTGGAAACCCGGCAGATCATAAGGCGTGGAGATGATTAATATTTCGCGGATACCGGCAAGCATTAATACGGATATCGGATAGTAAATCATGGGTTTGTCGAAGATAGGCAACAACTGTTTACTTACCCCTTTGGTGATAGGATACAGACGGGTGCCTGAACCGCCGGCTAATACAATTCCTTTCATATTATTATAATGATGGTTGGTTCGTTGATAACTTCATTCTTTTCTTATGGCACCTGCTGGTTATTTTTTCTACAAATCCAGCTGGCATATCTACCTGTGCACATCCAAGCATATCTAATCGGATAGCAACTTTACTTTTTCCGTCTACCATTACCAGTTCTCCTTCCAGACCTGTTAATGGCCCTTTGATCACCTTTACCAATTCTCCCGGAGCAAGTGGGGTAGTAGATAATTCCACGGCATCTTTGGAGTAGTCCAACATGAATTTGAATTTCTCCATTTGTTTATCCGGGATAATAGCAGGAGTTGATTCTCCGCGTAACACCATATACCTGCTAACGGACGATAAGGTTAGAGGTAAAGAGCGTTCTTCGGGGGATACACGAACGAAGAGTATCATTGGAATCACCACGCGTTCCACCTTTTTCCGGCGGTCACTCCATTGATGAATTTCCTCTTGAATGGGGAGGAAACATTCGATACCCATAGCATTGATGCGATCACGAGTTTTCTTTTCGTGATGGAGGCGAACGTAAGCTGCAAGCCAGTACTTCATAAAGTTATATTCTGAGATTTCTGATATCGAAATGGAGGGGGATACCGGTGCTTTGTTACGAAGCGCTTGAGCACGCTACGCTGTTACCTGTCACAACTCTGTGAGGTAATCTTTGATGCAATAGACCAAATCCGATGCAAAGATATATATTATTTACGAAAAAAAATAATTTGTAGATAAAAAATAATATAATAAATGAGTTTTGTCTTTTTAATTTTTTATTTGAATTCTGTCTTTTTACTTATAGTGGCTTCTCGTTTGTTTCTTGAAAATATATTACTAATATTTCAATCGTAGTCTTTTTTGTAAAAAGGGTTTGGATGTTTTTTAGAATTCATTAATGCGAATGTTATCTTTTTTAAAGAAGGTATGATGGTATCTGTGAAATGAATGATATAATTCTTTGAATAGATTTTATGTAAATGAATATTTTATACTTATTTTTAGATTTTATATTTTGTAGTATTGCTTTTGTTGTTTATATATGAAACCTTTATAGGCCTTTTGTTGATGTAATATACTGATTATGTGATTATTTATTGCGTGAGATACTATGCGTAATTATAAAATGGATGAATTTCTTTTATTTCTTGTTTGTTTTCTTGAATTTTGATTTTATTCAATGCCTCTTGTTTCCATTTTCAGTTTTGTTAATGGATTGTTTGGGGGCAAGTAGTATTTCTTTCCTTCGTGTAGTAGAGTATGGATAAGAATGTCCGAAGATTATTTTTTTTAAATTATCTTATATAATTACATTTATATAAAGTGAATAGTGCTTGCATTTCTTGAATATGTTAATTTACTAACTTTTTCAAGAATGCTCGTGTTTGGGATTTATGTAATTAATTATTTAATAATATATGTATCTGTATTATTTACATTGTTCTTTGCTGATATTTTTTAATTAGTTTCGTATTCGGTGGTTGTTTTTATCGATTTCTTTCTATTCTTTATTTGTAAAGCGGTGATTAAGATTTTAATGGCAGATAGAGACTGCTGTTTTCTCCATTGAGGAGGATAAGAAGTAGTGCCACCATAAAAACCAAACACAGCTCCTATTCCGGATATAAGATGGGTGTGAAGGAGATGCCGGTTAGTGGCAATCCATTTTTCTTGTTTGGATACTGACATTCCGATAAATAGTACATCAGGTTTGAATTCGTTTATAGCTGTTATCATTTCGTTTGTTTCTTCTTCAGAGAAACTGTCGCGATAAGGAGGGCTATATGTTTTTACTCGGATATTTGGATATTCTGTGAGAATACGTTCGGTAATAAGAGCAAGAGTCCGGTCAGAAGCTCCAAGATAGAATACTGATCCCGCTACTTTATCAAGGTGTTGAAGTATAGACAGATGTAGGTCATCACGCGATATATTGTGAATCTGCTTTCCTGTGAGCCAACGGGCAGCAAGCGTTATGCCCGCTCCGTTTGGAACTAATATATCACTTTGGAGGAGTGCTTGCTTGAGTTCTTTATCCTCATTGGCCATGAGCCAGATGCGTGAGTCTATGGCATGTATCACCATTTGCTGGTCGGGGATAGAGTCAAACTGGTAGTTATTGGTGATTACGAAGTCTCCCATTGGGATTGATTCGGTTTGTTTTAATAGTTTCTTATTTAAGCTTTGAGCCCTTCTTCTTCTCCGTTTGTTGAGGTATACATCACATAAAATACCTGCTATAAGATCAATGGCCAATATCAGATTGATATTGAGTAACTCATGCAAAAGGATATTGCACGCTGTAATGAAGAGCGTAGTTATGGTGAGGGTCAAAGTGATTCTGCGGTGACTAAATCCCAAGTCGAGCAATTTGTGATGGATATGATTGCGATCCGGATGGAAAAGTGATTTTCCCTGGCTGGCCCGCGTATACATAACCCGGGCAGTATCAAACAGTGGAATAAACAAAACCGACCATGCTATAATAATAGGTGGTATGCCTGTTGAAATTGCTTCGGAAGAATCCCTCATGCTATAATACACCGCAAGAAAGGCAAGTATGTAACCCAGAGTGAGCGATCCTGTGTCGCCCATGAATAGTTTTCTTCGGGCTATAATATTATAATATAGAAAAGGAATGAGTGTACCTACTACAGAGAAAGTAAGAATAGGCATTGTGTAATTGCCTGCAATAATGAAGCCGATACCCAGGATGGCTGCAGCTGAGATACTGAGACTCGCTGCAAGTCCGTCTACTCCGTCAATAAGATTAATAGAATTAATGATATATACAATCAGCAGGGCTGTGAAGGGTATTCCGATATAGGGTGATAATTCGTATATGCCAAAAAGCCCATATAGGTTGTTGATGTAAGTTCCGGATGCTATCAGCAAAAGGGCAGATAAGGTCTGAATAATGAATTTATGTGAATAGCGTGCGCCAATCAAGTCGTCTTTGACTCCCATTAATACCAGAGGAAGAACGCCGCATATCATAAAAGAAAGGCGAATGAAAGACTCGGATGAATGACTGATATTAAATGCTCCCATCCATATAGCCTGTAGTCCTGCTATGGGTAGAAAGCTAAGAAGAATAACGGGACAGAAGGTAATGCCGGCCAATCTTGGTATAGGGTTGACGTGGGATTTACGCTTGTCAGGCATATCATATAAACGTTTTCTCCTGGAGATGAGAAGAACGCGTGGTAGCGTGATGAATTCTATAAAGATAGCTACAACAAGTGCTGCTATGCAGCATACAATTACACTAAATATAGGATTAATTAAAATATTCATTGTCTGTTTAATATTTGTTCCATTACTTATTAGGTAAGGGAATCTCAAATATCAAAAAGTTCAAAGAAAGTCGTTTTAGTGTTAATATAGTCTAACGAAAAAGGCGGTTTAGAAAGGAAAAACTGTCTGTTTTATTGAATTCTGTTTGATGTAACATTTGTAATTACATCAAACAGAATTTTCATATCAAATCTTCGTTTATTGAACAATAGGTTTAAACTGGTGTATTTATTATGTTAAATTGGTTTTTTTTGAAAAAAATATCAAGCTTTATTGTGTTAGATAGAAATTTTATCCCTAATTTTGCAGCGACAAGAAAAAATAATAGTCGTTCCCTTACCTAATAAGTAAGGGAACTCTTTTTGAGTATCATTTTTTTCTTAGAAGTCACTGCTGAGATAATTTTTTTGTTTGCTTCACTCATCGTTTTGTTATCCAGCGATTCCAGATATACATATGTTACTTTTTCCGATGAATGTCCCATTCCTGTACTAATGATCGAGACAGGAATTCCTTTTTCCCTTGCTGTACTTGCCCAGGTGTGCCTTGCTACGTATGAAGTGAGGTGTGGCGTTATCTGTATCATTTCCGATATCTGATGCAAATGCTTGTTATACAGCCGCAATGCGCTTTTGTATTGCTTGTATCCTTGTTCTCCTACAGCATTTAGTATCGGTAGCAAGTAAGCCGAGTTTTTGCATTCACGTGCATAGCGTTTAATGATCTTGTGCGCGCAGTTTTCAACGGTAATATACAGCTGTTGCCGGGTTTTATGGCGGCGGTAAACCAGTATGTTTCCATTGACATTACTTTTACGCAGATAAGCCAGGTCTACGAATGGGATTCCCTGTAAGTAGAAACTTAGCAGAAACAGATCACGACTAAATTCCAATTGCGGGTACCGACTAAAATCTGCTTCCCGTAATTGGTTGATTATGATCGGTTTGATAGCCCTTTTGGCGGTCGTGTCGCAGCCTACAAATACATTCTCAAAGATGTCTTTGGTGTTTATTGTAGCTACTCCGGCAGCCACTGCCTGGTTAAAGATAGAGCGCAACATGCGCATGTACAAAGAGATCGTGTTTTCATACAACCCCTTCAGAAAGAGATGCTGCTCAAACCCTTTAATAAGTTGAGGAGTAATCTCGTCAAAACGAGTAGATGGAGTACCTGTAAACAATTGTAAACTGTGCAGCGTACTTAGATAACTATCTGCGGTACTATACCTTCCAGACAGTTTTGCTTTTTCAATCAATGATTTTGTGAAGATTTGTATTTCCATTTCTATGCTTCCTTTTAGGTTTGTTCAATAAACAAAGAATAAGATCGAAATGATTTTGGTTGTTTAGATAATGAGTTGGTAAAGATAGGATAAAGATATGGTAAAAAAAAGAGCGATTTGCATATTTTTTGCTATGATTTTATTTTGAATACCTGGAAAATAGAGAAATAAAAGAATCTCTAACGAAGATGATATATTATAATATTTACTGTTTTTTCGCGGTGTATTAATCATTTTAATCGAGAAAATTATGGTAATAGCTTATTTGAGAGTAAGTACAGAAAAGCAGTTTTTAGCCAATCAGAAAGAAGAGATTTTAAGATTCGCAGAGAAGAATGGGTTGGCTATTGATAAATGGTACACCGAGACGGTGAGTGGGAGTGTAAGTACGAAAGAGCGAAAACTGGCACCGCTATTGCGACAGATGAAGCCGGGAGACACGCTGATTGTTACAGAGATTTCAAGATTAAGCAGGACCCTATTGGAGATTATGACTATTTTAAATTCATGCATTAAGAAGCAGGTAGTACTGTATAGTACTAAAGAGGGATATGTCTTTCAGAATGATATAAACAGTAAAGTGTTAGGGTTTGCATTCGGCTTAATGGCAGAAATAGAACGTAATCTTATTTCCATGCGTACAAAAGAGGCCTTGGCAAGACGCAAGCAGGAAGGAGTTGCATTAGGGAGGAGAAAAGGAGATAATCCTAAATTGCAATTATTGCATGATAACAGAAAATATATTTTAAAACAAGCACGAGGTGGTGCTAAACATGCGAAACTGGCACGTGAGTTTGGAGTGTCCAGAACGACCATGTTCCGGTTTCTCAAAGCAGAAGGAATGACGGCAAATACCTGATGAACTTAAAAAATGTGAATTGAGAATTTGGATGTGCTTGACATCGCATGATAAATCTCAATTCACAAATTTTGAATTTAACAATTTGTTCTATAAGGTTTTAGTTGTTCACTCTTTTATGAAGGTTCTTAAGCTCAAACGCAAGCATGAACCTGAAAAGACCGATGATGAGGAAGGTGAACGAAATCATATACACGGCATATAATGCACCTATTGCCGGTTGCCACAGAATGAGCAGAGAGCATAAAATAGCCAGAATTCCGAATGCCATATACCAGCCCCAGTCGCGGGTTCCATAACGTTTCAGATCCATGGAGTAGCCTGTGGCAGAGAATCCCCGGAACATGAGCCAGAAAGCAATCAAGAAAGGTATAACTTCCATGCTTACCATTGGATAAACCACAAGATAAATACCGATAATAAGGTCAATAATACCTCCGGCGAGGTACCAGCCCCAGCTTGACACATGTTTATTGCTTATAGCAAAAAGAATTTCCAGAATACCACTGACTAACATGGAGATACTGAAGATAATGCTTAGAGCTACATAACTACTTAACGGAGCAAACATAAGGCATAACGCTACGCCGATATACAAAATACCTAAAATAAGAGACATCCACCAATTTTTCACTGAATGTTGAATCTCATCAAATACTGTTTTCATACGAATGTGATTTTATTAATTGATACTATAAGTTTGTTAGGGGAGTAACAAATAGAGGGAAAAAAGGTTTGGCATGGCGACTTGATATACAAATCGGTTGTATGCTGGATAATATATCATATGAGGCTTGATGTATGATTCTGTTATTTCTTTGTGAACCTATTGCAAACTTTAATTGTTGTATACACAAAGGAGCGAAACTTAAGACTCTTTTTTAAAATACTAAATAACTAATAATAATATATCTTATGGCAACAACAAATTTCAAAGGACAACCGGTAAAGCTGATCGGTGAATTTATACAGGTAGGAAAAGTAGCTCCTGATTTTGAACTTGTAAAAACAGATTTATCTTCTTTTTCTCTGAAAGATCTCAAAGGGAAAAATGTAATTCTTAATATTTTTCCAAGTCTTGATACAAGTGTTTGTGCAACCTCTGTACGTAAATTTAATAAAATGGCAGCTGGTTTGAAAGATACAATCGTATTGGCTATCTCCAAAGATCTTCCTTTTGCTCATGCGCGTTTCTGTACTACTGAAGGTATTGAAAACGTAATTCCATTGTCGGATTTCCGTTATTCGGATTTTGATGAGAGTTATGGTGTGCGTATGGCAGATGGTCCGCTTGCCGGCTTGTTAGCACGTTCGGTGGTAGTGATTGGTAAAGATGGTAAGATTGCTTATACAGAGTTGGTACCGGAAGTTACGCAAGAACCTGATTATGATAAAGCACTGGCTGCTGTGAAAGAATAAATTATTAAAGAGAGAGAGGCCTGTGCCTTTTAAAGGCACAGGTATTAAAGATTTTGACCTAATAGGGACTGGTTTATAGATATGGTAATATCGCCATCTCTTCAGTTCTTGTTAGGTTGTGTTTTTTTCAGAAATAAATAAAACCTAAACAGAATGAACAGAATGCAATTAGTGCCTATCGCCTTTTTATTTATGGGCGTAGGAGTGTTGTCGGCTCAAACGGAACCGGCAAAAGAAGCTTCCCCCTGGACAAGGGAAGGATATGCCGGGGTGAAATTGACCCAGGTAAGTTTAACAAACTGGGCTGCCGGTGGTGACAACTCTGTTGCCTTTGATTTACAGGGTGCTTATCAGGCCAATTATAAAAAAGGAAAACATCTTTGGAACAATCGTCTCGAATTGGCCTATGGATTAAATAAAACGGGCGAAGACGGTGTAAGGAAAGCGAATGATAAGATCTACCTGAATTCTAATTACGGATATTCTATAGCGAAGAGCTGGTATGCCAGTGCTTTTACTACTTTTCAGACGCAATTCTCTCCCGGATATGATTATAAGGTAAATAAAGATATCTCTGTTTCGGAGTTCATGTCTCCTGCCTATCTGACCACCGGACTCGGTTTTACTTACGAACCCAATAAGATTTTTACGGTAGTACTGTCTCCGGCTTCCTGGCGTGGTACGTTCGTGCTCAATGATCGTTTATCTGACGAAGGAGCTTACGGTGTAGATCCGGGCAAGCATTTATTATCGAGCTTCGGAGCAAATCTGAAAGGAGAGGTGCGATATGAGTTTATGAAGAATATGACAGTTTATTCCCGTCTGGATCTCTATTCTGATTATTTGGATAAACCGCAGAATGTGGATGTGAATTGGGAGGTACAGATAAATATGGCAATTAATAAATGGTTCTCAACTACATTAACTACCAATCTGATGTATGATGACGATGTGAAAATAGCCCAGAAAGACGGAACAAAAGGACCACGGGTGCAGTTTAAGGAAATATTGGGAGTAGGATTGCAAATTAATTTCTGAGTTTTATTTCACCACAGAGGACACGGAGGACACAGAGATACTGAATAATTATCTAATTGATTTTAAATAATTAAAACTCTGTGTGATTCTGTGTCCTCTGTGGTGAAATAAACTCAAAACAATACGAAGTCCTTATTTCTTCTTCAGTGCTTTGTAAACCAGGAAACCTACAATAAATACCCCTACAGCGATAAAGAAGTAACCCAGTTCGTGACTGTATTCACCAACACGTGCCAACAATTGTTCTTCGCTCTCGATACCCGGAACGGAAGCCAGATGGTATCCGATAGCTGCCAGTATACCATTCCATAAACCGGCTCCAAGAGTAGTGTATAACAGGAAGGTGGAAAGCTTCATACGGGCAAGACCGGCAGGGATAGAGATTAACTGACGTACAGCAGGGATCAGACGCCCTACAAAAGTAGACAATGCACCGTGCTTATCGAAGTATTCTTCTGCATGTTGTACTTTAGCTTCGTCGATGAGGCACATGTGGCCAAAACGACTGTTGGCAAACTTATAAATGATAGGGCGTCCCAGCCAGTAAGCTAGATAATAATTGATGATTGCTCCGAGGTTTGCTCCAATTGTGGCAAACAATACTACCAGATATACATTCATTTCATCATTTACAGCTGCTTTGTAGGCGGCAGGAGGTATAACTACCTCGGACGGAAAGGGTATAAACGAACTCTCGATGGTCATTAACAGGGTAATAGTCCAGTAGTTAAGGTGATCGAGACACCATTGAATGAAGGCTACAGATTCCATTTGTTTAAATTCTGAATGCTAATTTATAATTTAAGTATTTTGATTTAGTAGTCAGTAGATAGAATCTATGCATGTGATAACTCTTATGCCAAATGGATTCCAGTTACCAGCTATTATCTACTAACTTCTAATTTTAGTTATCTTCTTTATCTTTCTCAGTCTCTCCGTTATTTACATCGTCGAGTTCATTCATGAATGTTTCCAGATTCTGCAAGATATCTTTGTCGGTATTTTGTGACAACATTTCCTGAATCGTTTCTATGCTTAGCGGAGTTTCTGACATTTGATTGTATTTTTGGAATCCTTTGTGATCCCTAAGAATCATGCAGATAGAAGCCAGACGACCATTGATCCCCGGATAATCAGGATCTTGTTTCTTGGCTTCTTCAAAACAAAGGCGGGCATTTTCTACCATGCCATAGTCCAGGCTATAGTTGCCTATCTGCACTAATGTTTCGGCTTCGGGTGCATATTGCAACGCTACAGCCCAGCACTTTTTAGCTTCCTCAAACTTATCCTCTTCCAGATAGAGGCGTCCTTCCTGCAGATAAATTTCCACACTCTCAGGTATCTGTTTTTTGGCCTTTTCGCAGAGTTGATGTGCTTCTTCATATTTGCCTAACTTGGAAAGACAGAAAATTTCATTGCTGTATATATCCGAAAGGATGGGAGAGTTATCGTCTCCGATAATTTCCATTGCAAGTTCATAACTTCTGTAAGCCAGTTCCCATTTTTCCTGATTGGCATATGCCAGCCCGATAAACATATGAGCAAAGTCGGGAGGTAGGCTTTTGTTCTGTAGAGCCAGTTGATATTCCTGGATAGCTTCAGTTTCATTCTCTAAATGGAAGAGGCTGTGTGCTCTTATGATGTGTGCCTCTCCGAAATTATCATCGGCCGCAAGGGCAAAGTCGCAGGCTTCAATAGCCTTGTCAAACTCCTGCTGGCTGAAATGGCATTTGGCAAGTCCGGTCCAGTAAGAGGGATTGTACGGATTCTTATCAATCAGCTTGTTGTAGAAACATATTGCCTTTGTGTTATGCTCTCCGCTACGATAGCAATCGGCGATGGCTGCAAGGAATTCTTCGTTCTCCTTATATTCTTCCAGTCCGAGAGTGAGCCATGGCAATGCTTTCTCCGGATAGCCCATATCCATATAAAGATACGCTACATCAATGATCGTTTCCAGTGATTTTTCTTCTTCAATAGAGTTGAGCAGGGTTTCTGCTTCGTCCAACTTACCTTCGTTCAA
Organism: Bacteroides mucinivorans; assembly: GCF_034654355.2. Taxonomy (NCBI): domain Bacteria; kingdom Pseudomonadati; phylum Bacteroidota; class Bacteroidia; order Bacteroidales; family Bacteroidaceae; genus Bacteroides; species Bacteroides mucinivorans. The sequence goes on from NZ_CP178179.1 coordinate 2,203,825, forward strand.
CAGGATTTCGGCTTTTAGCAGTTTGACTTCCGGATCGTAACCTTCTGCGATACTGTCAACCACGGTTATGGCTTTTTGAAGTTGCATCGTATCCAGATATAGATAAGCCTGCTCTACCAAGAGGTCTGTGTGCCCCGGATGAAGTTCAAGACCGTAGCTGATTACTTCTTGTGCTTCCTCAAAACGACGGTCTGTGGCATATTTGTCTGCGATATCTGCAAGTTGGTCACCGTCCAGATAAAGTTGCCTATTCTCTGCTTTTGCTGTTTCGTAACTTGCAATGAGTTCGTTCAATTCTTGTTCTTTATCCGTAGATGGATTTTTTCTAGCCATTTGATTAATTAAAAATGAGAATTAAAAATTAAAAACGAAATTGAGGGAGAAAGAAACGGACTGTACTTTTGTGTATGTGCAGTCCGCTTTTTATTTCCAACTTTTAATTTTTAATTTTGAATGTATCTTTCAACCCCACGGTGCGGTTGAATATAAGTTTGTCGGGAGCCGACTCTTTGTCTATATTGAAGTAGCCTATGCGCTGGAATTGCAGGTACGAGAGTGTAGGCAATGTTGCTACATACTTTTCCACATAGCAATTATTGAGTATTTGTAAAGAGTCAGGATTGATAATCTCTTTCATGGCCTCCAATGCTTCGCAGTTTTTAGCTTCACGGATGGCAGCCAGTTCGTCACGCGGGTTCTCTACTTTCCAAAGACGGTCATAGAGGCGTACTTCTGCAGATAGGCAGTGTGCACAACTCAACCAGTGCAAAGTACCTTTCACTTTACGGTTAGCATCGGGCATACCACTTTTTGTATGTGGATCATATTCGCAATATACTTCAGTAATATTACCGTTTTCATCCTTCTTACAGCCGGTACACTTTACGATATATGCATTTTTGAGACGTACTTCCTGTCCCGGAGTCATGCGGAAATATTTTTTCGGAGCATCTTCCATAAAGTCTTCACGTTCAATCCACAGTTCGCGGCTGAACTCGATTGTATGGCTTCCTGCTTCTGGATCTTCCGGATTGTTAATTGCATCCAGTTCTTCTACTTCTCCTTCGGGATAGTTGGTAATAATCAGTTTCACCGGATTCAATACCGCAGAAACACGGGTAGCACGGGCGTTGAGGTCTTCACGTACAGCACTTTCCAGCAAAGCAAATTCATTGAGAGCATCATAAGTAGTGTAGCCAATTTTGTCAACGAACTTACGGATAGACTCAGGTGAATAGCCACGACGACGGAAACCGCAGATAGTCGGCATGCGTGGATCATCCCAGCCATTTACCAGACCTTCTTTTACGAGTGTTAGCAGATTGCGTTTACTCATCAGCGTATAGCTGAGGTTCAGCTTATTGAATTCATACTGACGGGGACGATTGTCATTCAAGTCATTCCCTTCTTTCAACCAGTCGATAAAAAGATCGTATAACGGACGGTGTACGACGAATTCCAATGTACAGAGTGAATGAGTCACTCCTTCAAAGAAGTCACTTTGTCCGTGCGCAAAGTCATACATCGGATAGGCTTTCCAGGTAGTACCTGTACGGTGATGCGGATGTTTCACTACACGGTAGATAATCGGGTCGCGAAAATGCATGTTAGGATTCGCCATGTCTATTTTAGCACGGAGTACCATAGCACCTTCTTCTATTTCGCCACTATTCATTTTTTCAAATAAGGCAAGATTCTCCTCAATGGGGCGGTTACGATAAGGGCTTTCAGTTCCCGGTTGAGTCGGAGTACCTTTTTGTGCGGCAATCTGTTCGGAAGTCTGTTCGTCAATGTAGGCTTTACCTTCTTTGATAAGACGCACGGCAAAGTCCCAAAGTTGCTGGAAGTAATCCGAAGCATAATATACATTTCCCCACTCAAAGCCGAGCCATTTGATATCTTCTTCGATAGCTTCTACATACTCCACATCTTCTTTGGTTGGATTGGTGTCATCAAAACGAAGATTACATACACCGCCATGACGGGCCGCGAGGCCGAAATCGAGGCAAATAGCTTTGGCATGACCTATGTGAAGATAACCATTGGGTTCAGGCGGAAAACGCGTCTGTACCTTTCCTCCGTTTTTGCCCTCTTTTAAATCATTTTCTACAATTTGCTCAATAAAGTTGAGGCTTTTTTTTTCGCTTGTCACCTCTTCGTTTCTAATATCTGTCATAGCGTTTAATGAGTTACGAGTTATGAGCTACAAAAGTATGACATTTTTTTTGCATAACCTTATTTCACCGGAATATATCCACTCTTTTTTATAATATCCTGCCCTTCCTGAGAAAGAATGAAGTCAATAAGAGGCGTTACCGCTTCTTTGTTCTCTGTATTGTAGTAATAATAAAGAGGACGTACGATGGGATAAATTTTACGAGTTGCATTTTCTACATTGGGCTGGGCATAATGCTTGTTGTCATAAGATACTGACAACGTTTTGATACGTGGTGATACATAGGCCAACCCGACATAGCCGATAGCTCCCTTTGTCTGGCTCACCGATTGTATGATAGCACCGGTGGCAGGCATAGAGAGGCTACTGGACATGTAATTCTTATTTTTAAGTACACTTTCTTTAAAGAATTCGTAGGTTCCTGAAGAGGTTTCCCGGGAGTATACAACGATCTTACGGTCTTCGCCACCCACTTGTTTCCAGTTAGTGATTTTACCCCGGAAGATATCCTCCAACTGTTGACGGGTAAGTTGCTTCACCGGGTTTGTAGGGTGTACTACTACGGCAAGGGCATCATATGCAACGATAACCTCCTCTATATTTTTTTGAGCAGCCTTGGCCTTCATCTTTTCACTAAACTTGATAGGGCGGGAAGCCATAGCAATGTCAGTGGTATTATCCATTAAGGCGGAGATACCTACTCCGGTTCCACCACCTGTAACGGTGACACGGCTATCTGCGTTTCTATTCATAAAGCGTTCGGCTGTTTGCTGGGCAACTGGAAGTACCGTGTCACTACCTTTGATCCGTTGAGCCTGAATGCCTGTGGTTATAAGAATCAGACTCAGAAATAATATGCTTTTTGCATTCATAAATTCATTTATAATTGGTATTTCACTCGCAAATTAAAAAAGAAGATGTTACATTCTTGTTATAAAGTCTACAATGTTTTCTCTTGTAACACAAATGTAACACTTTTGAAACACTTCCTTCAAGCGGAATTCACACCTCCTTAACATGATACTCTTTCCTTTGCATTCAGAAATCAAACAATAGGTATGAAGAAGATTTTCGAAAAGATTGTAGAGGGAATGCTTACTTGTAGTGGCTTTGTTACAAGTATAACCATCCTGCTTATCGTACTATTCCTGTTTACTGAAGCTTTTGGGTTATTCAGCAGCAGAGTAATAGAAGAAGGATATGTATTAGCTTTAAATAAAGATAACAAGGTCAGCCAGCTAAGCCCGGCTCAGATAAAAGATGTTTTTGACGAAGAGATAACGAATTGGAAAGAGCTCGGTGGGGAGAATCTCCCTATCCGGGTTTTTCGTTTAGAAGATATCACACAATATTATACGGAAGAAGAGTTGGGAGATGCTTATCAGTATGCCGGGGCACGTATTATGGAACTGATTGAGAAGACTCCGGGGATTGTTGCTTTCGTCCCGCAACAGTTTATTACAACACCTGATAAGGTACATTTTATCAAGGATAATACCATTTCCGTAAAAGATGTATTTGCCGGTGCCGAATGGTTCCCGACGGCTACTCCCGCTCCGTTGTTTGGCTTTCTGCCTCTTATTACCGGTACCCTTTGGGTAAGCCTTTTCGCTATACTTATCGCTTTGCCGTTCGGGCTTTCCGTATCTATTTATATGTCCGAAGTAGCCAATCCGAAAGTACGTGGCTGGCTGAAGCCTATCATCGAATTATTGAGTGGAATCCCGTCGGTAGTCTATGGCTTTTTCGGGTTGATAGTGATTGTACCACTTATACAAAAAGTATTCGATTTGCCGGTAGGAGAGAGCGGGCTGGCAGGAAGTATCGTATTGGCCATCATGGCACTGCCTACCATTATTACTGTGACGGAAGATGCAATGCGCAATTGTCCGCGTGCCATGCGTGAAGCCAGTTTAGCGTTGGGAGCCTCACAATGGCAGACTATATATAAGGTAGTTATTCCTTTTTCCATCTCCGGAATCACTTCAGGAGTTGTGCTTGGTATCGGTCGTGCTATTGGTGAAACGATGGCTGTACTCATGGTAACCGGAAATGCAGCGGTAATTCCTACTACAATCCTTGAACCGTTGCGTACCATCCCGGCCACTATTGCTGCCGAACTGGGCGAAGCACCTGCCGGTGGGCCTCATTATCAGGCGCTGTTCCTGTTAGGTGTAGTATTGTTTTTTATCACATTAATTATAAACTTTAGCGTAGAGTACATCTCGTCTAAAGGCGTAAAACGAAGCAAATAAAATGGAAATAGCAAGTAATAATAAGGCGAAACGTCGTTCACAAGGCATTGCTTTCGGAATCTTCCGGGCGTTAAGCTTGTGTATCGTACTGATCTTGTTTGCCATATTGGGGTTTATTATATATAAAGGTATAGGAGCTATAAATTGGGATTTTATTACTTCTGCGCCTACCGATGGTATGACGGGAGGAGGCATCTGGCCCGCTATTGTAGGTACGTTCTACCTGATGATAGGAAGTGCACTTTTTGCCTTTCCGGTAGGAGTGATGAGCGGTATCTATATGAATGAGTATGCTCCCAAAGGAAAGCTGGTTCGCTTTATTCGAGTGATGACAAACAACCTGAGTGGCATTCCATCCATTGTTTTCGGATTGTTCGGTATGGCTCTGTTTGTCAATTATCTTGGGTTCGGTGACAGCATTCTGGCCGGTTCGCTAACGTTGGGGTTGCTTTGTGTTCCTTTGGTGATTCGTACCACAGAAGAAGCGTTGAAGGCAATTCCTGATAGCTTGCGCGAAGGTAGCAGAGCGTTGGGAGCAACCAAGTTGCAAACGATCTGGCATGTGATTTTACCGATGGGTATGCCCAATATCATTACCGGACTGATCCTGGCCTTAGGACGTGTTTCCGGTGAGACGGCTCCCATTCTTTTCACTTGTGCAGCCTATTTCCTGCCGCAGTTGCCTACCAGTATTTTTGATCAGTGTATGGCATTACCTTATCACCTTTATGTGATTTCCACCAGCGGTACGAATATGGAAGCTCAATTGCCGTTGGCTTATGGCACTGCCCTGGTGTTGATCCTGATTATTCTGTTGGTAAACTTGTTGGCGAATGCCTTGAGAAAGTATTTTGAGAAAAAAGTAAAAACAAACTAAGTAAGATTTACGATTAGACAATTTACGATTTACGATTGATGTTGCAATTCGTTTCAAGTTGCATCGCATATTGAATCAAGTTGCATCGCATTTTGTAAAATCATAAATAGAAGTAATTTCAATCGTAAATCGTAAATCGTAAATTGTAAATCGTCAAATCGTAAATAAAGAATATGGAAACAATGGTAAGTGCTCGTGATGTGAATTTCTGGTATGGTAACTTTCATGCATTGAAGGGTATCGGTATGGAGATCGAAGAAAAAACGGTAGTAGCGTTTATTGGTCCTTCAGGCTGTGGTAAGTCTACCTTTCTTCGTTTATTTAACCGTATGAACGATTTGATTCCTGACACTCGCCTGACAGGAGAGATTCGAATCGATGGTGAGAATATTTATGATAAAGGCGTACAGGTCGATGAACTCCGTAAAAATGTAGGAATGGTTTTCCAGCGTCCCAATCCGTTTCCTAAAAGCATTTTTGAAAATGTGGCGTATGGTTTACGGGTGAATGGAGTTAAAGACAATGCTTTTATTCGTCAGCGTGTGGAAGAGACATTGAAAGGAGCAGCACTTTGGGACGAAGTCAAAGACAAGCTCAAAGAGTCTGCTTATGCTCTTTCGGGCGGGCAGCAACAGCGTCTTTGCATCGCACGCGCTATGGCCGTATCTCCTTCTGTATTGCTGATGGATGAACCTGCTTCCGCCCTCGATCCTATTTCTACGGCAAAGGTAGAAGAATTGATTCATGAGTTGAAGAAGCAATATACGATTGTCATAGTAACACACAATATGCAGCAGGCTGCTCGCGTTAGTGATAAAACGGCCTTCTTCTATCTGGGAGAGATGGTAGAATATGACAATACAAAGAAAATCTTTACGAATCCGGAGAAAGAAGCAACGCAGAACTACATAACCGGAAGATTCGGATAAAAAAATAATTATTCAATGTGCCAATTGAATAATGTGCCAATGTGTCAATATGCCAATGTGCCAATTGCCATGCGGCATGTTGTTGTATTACGGTTAATTGGCATATTGGCACATTTTTCAAATTAGCACATTATTAAATTATTATATTATGGTGAAGTTTATAGAATCGGAGCTCATCCTGCTGCACAAAGAAGTTGATGAGATGTGGACATTAGTTTATAACCAGTTGGATAGAGCTGGAGAGGCCGTATTGACACTTGATAAAGAACTTGCCCGGCAAGTGATTGTTCGTGAACGGAGAGTGAATGCTTCCGAACTGAAAATAGACAGTGATGTGGAGGATGTGATTGCTTTGTATAATCCTGTGGCTATCGATTTGCGTTTTGTGCTTGCCATGCTTAAGATTAATACCAATCTGGAACGTCTGGGTGACTTTGCCGAAGGGATTGCCCGTTTTGTGCTGAAGTGTGAGGAGCCTGTTTTGGATGCCGAATTGTTGAAACGTCTTCGTCTGGAAGAGATGTTGGGAGAAGTGCTCTCTATGCTTGAACTGGCAAAACGCGCTTTGAATGAAGAGAGTATTGAACTGGCTACCGCCGTTTTTTCCAAAGACAATCTGCTAGATGAAATCAATGCTGAAGCCACTACGGTTCTTGCCGGTTATATAAAAGAACATCCTGAAAATGTACTTTCCTGCCTGAATCTCGTAAGTGTGTTTCGTAAGTTAGAGCGTTCAGGTGACCATATCACTAATATTGCCGAAGAGATAGTGTTCTTTATTGATGCAAAAGTGTTAAAACATAGCGGAAAAACGGATGAACACTATCCGGAAAAGTCATAATATGCAACTTTTTATACAAAAATTAGTAGTACTTAAAAAAAAGTTCTATATTTGTCTGCTGTAACGGGTAGGTAGTGAGGCGGCTATCTTGAAATGATAATAAATCCAAAGAAAATTCAAAAAGATGTTATAAGACATGTTTTAATATTTGGTTCATAACGAGAAAAGCGCCTATATTTGCACCGTTATCCTGAAAACAATCTTTTTACCTTAAAAAAAAACTAATACCTATTGAAAACTGAGAAATGGAGCTTTGTGAAAAGCCCCATTTTTTTATACCTATGTCCTATTAACAATTAACACAGATTATTTGTTTCCTTTATTCTAATCAGTTTCAATTTTGTATCTTTGACCCCATGATCGGAGAGGGTATCTCCAACCGTAAATCGTAAATAGTTAAATCATAAATAGTAAATATCTTTATGTTTTCCGGAATAGTAGAAGAATATGCTACTCTCGTAGCACTGGTAAAAGACCAGGAAAATATACACTTTACTTTTAAGTGTTCGTTTGTAAATGAGTTGAAAATAGACCAGAGTATTGCACACAACGGTGTATGTCTGACAGTTGTTAGCATGACCGATGATACCTATACTGTGACTGCCATGAAGGAGACGCTTGACCGCTCCAACCTTGGCTTGCTTAAAATAGGGGATAAGGTGAACGTGGAACGTAGCATGATGATGAACGGACGTCTGGACGGACATATCGTGCAAGGACACGTTGATCAGACTGCTACTTGTGTGGATATCAAAGATGCAGACGGAAGCTGGTATTTCACATTCAAATATGCATTTGATACAGAGATGGCAAAGCGTGGATATATCACTGTAGACAAAGGTTCGGTAACGGTGAACGGCGTCAGCCTCACTGTATGTAACCCTACGGATGATACCTTCCAGGTAGCCATTATACCTTATACTTATGAACATACCAACTTCCATACTTTTGTGATCGGTAGTGTGGTAAACATTGAATTCGATATCATCGGCAAGTATATCAGCCGAATGATAGTGTTATAACCTTATAACTTTATAACCCTATAACTCTTTTATGGATTTTCTGCAATTAGTTATGTCACGGCAAAGTGATCGTGCTTATGATAAGGAACGCTCTGTTGAACCGGAAAAGCTGGAACGGATACTGGAAGCTGCTCGTTTGGCACCTTCAGCTTGCAATGCACAGCCGTGGAAGTTTGTGGTGGTTACGGACAGAGAACTTTCCCGCAAAGTAGGGAAGGCTGCTGCCGGACTTGGCATGAATAAGTTTGCGAAGGATGCACCTGTACATATCCTGGTAGTGGAGGAGTCTGCCAATATTACTTCTCTTTTGGGAGGTAAAGTGAAAGACAAGCATTTCCCCCTGATTGATGTAGGCATTGCAGCTGCCCATATTGTTCTTGCTGCCGAAAGTGAAGGCTTGGGTTCGTGTATCCTTGGTTGGTTCGATGAAAAGGAAATTAAACAACTGACGGGTATTCCTGCTTCTAAACGACTGTTGCTGGATATTATTGTCGGCTATCCATTGAAAGAGAAACGTAAGAAGATTCGTAAGGTGAAAGAAAAAGTGATATCTTACAATGGCTATAAGTGAAATAGCAGAGTCCTTCATTTCCCGCATACAAACTTAGTATTTTAACGGTGACTTAAAATGCATATTAATAGTGTGTTAAGTACGTACTTTGGTATCCCAAAAGTACGTACTTTTTTATTGCTTGATTTCCAGGTTTTTAAACCTGTTTTTTACTGTGAAGTCCTGAGTATTTTTAGGATATATTTTCCCGGTGCCTCAATCCTGCCCCAGTTTGTTTTTGCCAGTATTCTCCATATTTCCGTCCCCTTCCTGCCATAGTCCGACAATCTCAGTATCGCCTTAATCTCGGCTTTGTCCTTCACATTGTGCAGCCTCAGGCTCTCCAGTAGCCCGCTGTAATTGTGTGTTTTCTCATTGAGTGCGTATTCGGGTGGGGGAGGAAGCAAAGAAATATCTTCCTCTTCTTCCTTCTCCCCGGTGGGGGGATTAGAGGGGGGAAGTTCTTTACTCTTCTCTGCTTTACTTTGCTTTACTTTACTTTGTCTGAAATTGTCTGCATTTTCCAGGCTCAACTCCATTTGAGTCGGTAACTTGTCTGCATTTTCTGTAGTTGAACTACCTGTTTTGCATACATTTTTTGAGTTCGCACCCTCTGTCAGCATGTAGGGCAGTTTGGTTAAGTCCTTCTTTCTCCGGCTTGTAGCCTCCAACCATACCTTTTGTATCTCCACAGAAGTCAGTACTCCGTGTTTTTCATAGCTTTCTTTATCGAAAAATTCTTTTTCAATGAGTAGGTTTACGATCTCTTCCACTGTCTTTTTATCGTATTCCGGTCCTAACTTCCTTGCAAAAATCATACATTGGTCCTCTCCCCAATGAATGTAATACCCGTCAGTATATATCTTGCACAGTAACATGATCACCGCATGCGGCCCTTTCACTCCATGTATCGCCGTAATCAGTTCTATCGTATCGCAGTGAAAAAATCCCGTCAGTAGCGGGAAGTAGTTTATTCCATAGTATTCTGTAGCCATAATTTTTTTGAGTAGTAAGTAGTTAGTAGCAAGTAGTTGATAGTAAGTAGCCGGAATTCTTTTGGCATACCTCTGATACGCTGCATAGATTCTGGCTACTGACTACTGGCTACTAACTACTGAATAGGTCTCCATTCCATAAAGTTCTCCACCAGAAATGTCCTCCATCCCTGTTGCTCTACATCCCAGTAAACGATGGCGCCATCAATCTTTGCGGGATCGTATGCTTTGTGAAACTCTGCTTCGTAATAGACCAGTGTCCCTTTCACAAACTTGAAATCTCCGTTCTGCTTGTAATAGGCAATCATGGCATGTCCGTACAGCATGTGGTCCAACAATCTTTCCAGTCGTTCTGCCATCCATTGTGCGGTGCTCTCCGGGTAACTTTTTTCCATTACGATCCGTCTTTTCCATCTTGTTTTCATTGCTTCACTCTGTGACACCTGCCTCTTCAGCTTTTTCATACTATTAAATTTAAAATGATGAATAATTATTTTTTTCAGGTTGATGCTGTATACAAAGAAAGTGCCGCATCCTGAGAAAGCGGCACTCCTACATCTTTCGCTTCAATCTGCTGCGAATATATGCTTATTATTCTAAAATGAATTTACAAAATAGGTGTCCTGTAATTTCCCTATCTCCTCATAACCGGATTAGTGTTATTCCTCTTCATTCCATATTTGGGATATGTAGGTTTTTATAGTGCTGTATTTTAGTTGTTTGTATTCCCCGTTGACTATATGAATGAGTGTACTTCTTTCAAAAATAAATCGTGCTAAACTGGCTTGACATGTCTTTAAATCTTCTCCCATTGCTCCTTTTTTGCACAACAATATCATGTCTCTGATATATTCTTCGTGACAGGAAATAATACCGCACATTGGTTTCTCCTTTTTTCTTCCTTTCTTTGATTGAGTTTCCTGTTTATTAGTTAGTAAAGACTTTTTGTTCTCGTTTTTTTTACTCTTTTACTATCCTCTTTCTGTTGTAGTTTTTGGTTCATAATTTGCGATTTTAATTTTGTTAATGATAAAAATGTTTAAAATCGCGAAAGTAGCTAATTAATTCATTTAGTATGGATTATTTATGGGGTAAAATGAAGGAAAATGCTTGTTTTATGTATATATTATGTTGTAAATCAATAAAATATCTATCGAATATAAAAGTGTTTCAATAAACGTTCGTTTAATTGAACGCAAAGATATGAGGTATTTTTATACTGGCAAAATGTTTAATAAAAAAAATGATATTATATTTGTTGAATTACCCTCAATGATCTGATTATTAGTAATATACGATATTAAATAAATTACTCTTTTATCTGTATGCTTTTATGAAAATCCCTTTTTATATGATGTGTAAAAAAAGTGTTCAATTAAACGAACGTCTATTGAAACACTTATTGCTTTCAGTCGGCTCGTTTATAATAAGTTGTGCATCCCGCTTTGTTTTCAATAAAAACAAGTCCTTGCACACCTCATAAATCCCCTCTTTATGTTCGTTCCCTGTGATAGGGCCACTATTGAGGGCAAGTGTATAACTCATTGATAATCTCTACTTATACACGCTTAACCGGAAGGAGTTTTCACTACCCCGGTGTCCCTAAAGAATATCCAATTGTGAACAAATCCACTGACATACACTGGTATCCGCTTCGCGTCACTTACAGCCGTGAGCTTCTCCTAAAAGAGATTTTAGATGCCGAAAAGATTGAGAACTTCATCCCGATGCACTACGAGTATATCCGGAAAGGGGAGCGTAAAGTACGTAAATTGGTCCCTGTGGTACATAACCTTATCTTCGTCCGTTCCTCTTTGGAATGTATCGAACGTATCCGTCAGTCCATCGCCCTCTCTTTGGCTGTCCGTTACATCTTCAATCAGGAGCTTCGTCGTCCGATTACCATCCCGGATTCCCAGATGCGTAGCTTCATTGCCGTTTCGGGCAATTACGAAGAGCAGATTGTCTACCTCGATCCCATCGCCACCGCCTTACAGAAAGGCGATCGTGTTCGTGTCACCGGTGGTATCTTCGAGGGTGTGGAAGGAGTTATCATTCGTGTCAAGGGAGATCGCCGCGTGTCGGTTTGTATTCAGGGAGTCATGGCAGTAGCTACCGCCTATATCCATCCCTCCCTAATCGAACGCATTCCCGACTCTGATTCTCTTAAATCGTAATTTGTTAAATTGATTCTACATCATTTTTCAATCGTAAATTGTAAATCGTCAAATTGTAAATCTCTCCATGTTTCTACAATCCCAAATCAATGCCCTGTGCCATATTACGCACGAGCTTCTCAACTTAGGTTTCGATGGTAATCCCCTCTATTCCGACCGTTTCTGTGAACTCAATGCTGCGGTATACCGTCAGTCCGAAGATCTCTATATCCGTCGCAGTTCCGGTGCTGAAGAAGAGGCCTGGCTTTGTTATGTCCTGCTGAGTGGTTTTCATGCCACCATTTATGACAATGGCAATAAAAACAAAAAGATCCAGGCACTTCTCGACCGTAGCTGGAAGGTGCTCGATCAACTTCCCGTCTCACTATTGAAGTGTCAGCTTTTAGTAGCTTGCTACGCAGAGACTTTTGATGACGAGTTAGCCAAAGAAGCCCATGAAATAATCAATGGTTGGGAAGGTTGTGATCTGACTTTGGCAGAACGGGAGGTTTTCGACTATCTGGAGAGTCTGGAGGCTAATCCGTATCCGAATTGGGAAGAGATAGAGTAATACTTTGCTGTTGTATATTTTTTGAGTCATAGAACTATTATGTACTTATTATATTTTTTATAACGAAACTCTATTGAATAATGACCAATGATGAACTTCAGTCGAAAACTATCAACTTTCTTCGTTTTCCATTGATTATAGGAGTTGTGTTGATTCACGCACATATTACTAAGATGACAATGAATGGAATTGATATTTTTCAAGGGAATGTTTTTCCCATATATGATACGGTCTCTTTTCTTTTTTCTGATGTGATTGCTCGTATAGCTGTACCACTGTTCTTTTTTATCTCAGGCTTTTTGTTCTTTTATAAATCCAAAGGATTTTCATTATCGGTTTATGGACGTAAACTTAAAAAGCGTGTACATTCGATTCTTATTCCATATCTGTTTTGGAATCTGTTGGTTCTTTTATTATTTTTTCTGGCACAAACATTCCTTTCCGGCTTCACTTCTGGTGCTACTAAGTTGATACGTGATTATTCGTTTTCTGATTGGTTAGCGGCTTTTTGGAGTAATATTATTTGTTATCAATTCTGGTTTTTGCGCGATTTGATGGTTGTGGTATTATTCTCCCCATTGGTTTTTGTAGCAGTAAAGTATCTTCGTTTATCAGCTGTTTTTGTATTAGGACTTTTGTGGTATTTTGACTGGTGGTTCTCTTTTACCGGATTTAGTATAACAGCTTTTTTCTTTTTCTCTTTGGGAGCTTATTTAAGTGTATGGCGTTGCAACTTTATTGCATTATTGAAACCTTATCTTTTTTCTTCAGTAGTGATCTATGCTTTATTAGCGTTTTTTTGTGTCTGTTTCAAGGAGCAGTCTTGGGTAAGCTTTATTTGTTCATTAAGTATCCTTTTCGGTATTGTTTTGACTATTTCCTTATCTGCTTACTTTTTGGAACGAGGTAAGTGGTCAGTAAACACCTTCCTTGTTGGTGGTACATTCTTTGTATATGCTTTTCATGGTATGCCATTAGCGCTTATTATGAAGTTTTGTATCAAATACTCCCCTTATCTAAATAATGGGATACTTTTAGGTATATACTTTTCAAGTACTGTGTTTATTATTCTTGTTAGTTTGGGTATTTACTATTTATTGAGGAGATGGTTTCCTCGTTCTCTAATTATCATGACGGGAGGACGTTGAGGATTGAATCTGGTAGGGCCGGGAAGTTTTCGACTATTTGGAGAGTCTGGGAGCTAATCCTTATCCGTGGGAATATATTGACGAGTAGAAATTGTCTGCATACTATTTGCTTAAATGATAAAAGCTACATTGCTGCTGAGGCCTCGCAACATGCTACTTTCATTTGGACGAACATATTATTTATGTTTACTAATGATGATTTTGTGATTGTATATTCCTCTGAAATATTTTATATTGCTGTAAGCCAAAGCTAAAAGTGAGTGAATCGTTCTCGACCTTTTTACTTTGTAAAGCAAAAGGTGGCTATATATGAAAAGAGTATTTACATTCAGATTTTACTTTTGTGTCAAATCTTTCTTCTAATAACAAGCGTATAGCTAAGAATACACTGTTCTTGTACGTCAGAATGTTGTTTCTGATGTTTATTTCATTATATACTTCAAGAGTGGTCTTGGACAAATTGGGTGTTGAAGACTTTGGTATATTCAATGTGGTAGGTGGTTTAGCTGCGATGTTCACTTTCTTTAGTTCATCGTTATCTAATGCTACTCAGCGATTCTTAAATATTGAGTTAGGGCAGAATAATTTGAATGGTGCAAAAAATGTATTCAGTCAGTATTTTTTATTCTATTGTATTATAGCAATAGTTGTTATTGTGGCTGCTGAGACTATAGGGCTTTGGTTTGTATGGAATAAGCTTGTTATTCCTCCTGATAGGGTTGTGGCGGCTGTATGTGTATATCAATTCACAGTACTTTCTTTATGTATTACGTTGATTGGCATTGTATTCAATTCCGAGATTGTTGTTCACGAAAATATGCGCATCTACTCTTATATAGGGATATTTGAGGGAGTGGCTAAGTTGGCAGTTGCTTTTTTGATAAGCGTATCACCTTTTGACCGATTAATTGTTTACGGATTGTTGCTGCTGATTACAACGTTGGCTGTTCAAGGTTATTATGCTTATTATGGATTGAAGCATTATGAGGAATGTCAGATTAGGTTTATTTGGGACAGAGTCTTGTTGACGAAAACGTCTTCTATAGTAGGTTGGAATATAGTTTCAACAACTGTATATGCAGTGAATGATTCAGGTATCAATATTCTGTTGAATATCTTCTTTGGTCCTGCAGTGAATGCGGCTCGTGCAGTGTCTTATCAGGTAAGTAGTGCTGTCAATAGTTTTGCGATCAATTTCTTTACTTCTGTTCGTCCTCAGATTTTTAAGTCATATGCCAGTGGAGAACGCGAATATTTGATTAAACTCTTTTTTAATAGTTCTAAATTCTCATTCATGCTGCTTTGGATGTTATGTCTTCCTATTTTCTTTTCTATAGACACCATTTTTCATCTGTGGCTGACAGAAGTACCTGAATATGCTAATGTCTTTACTGTATGGATTTTAGGCTATTCGTTAATAACTGTGTTTAATAATCCGGTTTGGACTATTGCACTTGCGATAGGAGATTTGAAACGATACGTTCCTTATGAAAGCTGTGTGTCTCTTATGGTATTTCCACTTTCATATGTAGCTTTGAGATGGGGCTGTTCTCCTGTGATTGTTTTTGTCATTTTGTTTAGTATAAGGTGTTGTTATATATTAGTAGTACTGACTATTATTAATCGATATATTCATTTCTCAGGTTATAAATATCTTCGGAATGTCATCCTGCCTATAGCTAAGGTGATTTCCATATCTTTACTTATTGCATTCGGATTGAGCAGATTACTACCTGATACATTACCATACACTATATTACTTATCTTTTTGATTGTTTCATCGGTTGTCGTTACTATCTGGATCTTTGGAATTACATATAGTCAAAGGAATTATATTGTTACATTTATAAAATCAAAATTTACAAATAAAAATCAAGTATTATAGAAATAATCTTTTTACAAGTATGAAAACTGTAGCAATAATTCCTGCTCGGTATAATTCGAGTAGATTTCCAGGAAAACCTTTGGTCGATATTTGTGGCAAACCTATGATTTGGTGGGTGTATAATCAGGTTAAGCAAGCTTCTCGTATTACAGAAGTAATGGTTGCCACTGATGATAAAAGAATACTTGAGGCGTGTAGTGCTTATGCTATTAATTGTGTTATGACTCGTTCTGACCATAGTACAAGCACAGAGCGGTTATATGAGGTTGCTCAAAATCTTGAAGCGGATTTATACGTTTGTATTAATGGTGATGAACCACTGATAGATCCGGAGTTAGTGAATGCAATTGTACCATTAGGCATACCTCAAAAGTCTTTTTTTGTAAGTAATCTTATGACAGAGATAAAAAATCCTGCAGAAGTTGTTGATTTTACTAATATTAAAGTTGTTACGGATACAGATTCAAATGCTCTTTTTATGTCAAGAGGTATAATACCATATCCAAAATCTTCCATTGAATATAAATACTACAAACATGTCGGGGTTTTGGTTTACACATTAGAAGCTTTGAAATTTTTTAGTGAAACCTCTAAAGGGTATAATGAAAAGATAGAAGATATAAATGAGTTAAGGTTTATTGAACATGGAAAAAAAATAAAAATGGTTGAAGTTCAAGCTAACTCATTATCAGTTGATACTCCCAAAGATTTGGATAAAGTAGTTTCTATAATCAGAGAATCTTTAAAACATGAATAAAATACAAATATTAGATTGTACCCTGCGTGATGGTGGGTATATTAATGATTTTCGTTTTGGTAAATTTGCTATTTCCAAAATAATTAATCAACTTGTTGTTGCCAATGTTGATATTATTGAGTGTGGCTTTTTAGAAGACTGTAACTACGATGAGAATTGCTCTATTTTTAATTATGTAGAAGAGATCCGACCTTTTCTTCCACAAGATCGAAAGAAATCTATGTTTGTAGCAATGGCGTGTTATGGTGAATATTCTTTGGACAAGTTGTCCGTTTATGATGGAACTTCTATTGATGGAATCAGAATTACTTTTCACTATAATGAAGTTGAAGAAGCTTTGGAGTATTGTAGACAGATAAGTGAAAAGGGATATAAAGTTTTTGTGCAGCCGGTTGGTACTACCAGCTACACAGATATTCAACTGATAGAATTGATAGATAAAGTGAATAAACTTCAACCTTATTCATTTTACTTGGTCGATACTTTGGGTCTGATGCAGCGGGAGGATATTCTAAGGATGTTTTATTTGGTTGATCATAATCTTAATTGGAATATTCATATGGGATTCCATTCTCATAATAATTTGCAACTTTCATTTTCCAATTGTCAGGAATTTGTCCGTTTAGAGTCTGATCGTATCATTTCTTTGGATTCTTCAGTTTACGGTATGGGGCGTGGTGCGGGAAATTTGAATACGGAATTAATAGCTAATTACTTGAATGAACACCAAGTACGTAAGTATGAGATAGAACCTTTGTTGGAAATAGTCGATGAGTTTATTGTCCATATTAAAGCTAAGTATGAATGGGGATATTCGGTTCCGTATTATCTGGCTGCCATTAATGGCTGTCATCCTACGTATGCTTCTTATTTAAGCAGCAAACAGACCCTTCCGGTAAAATCTATAAGTTCGATCCTTCGTATGATAGCCCCTGAAAAACGTTCTTTGTTTGACCGGAAATTAGCAGAAGAGAAATATGTAGAGTTTCAATCCCGTGAAATAGATGATACGGCTGCAATAAAATTATTGAAAGGTGAATTGTTTGATAGAAATGTGATGTTATTGGCTCCTGGAGTATCTTTGGATACGAATAAAGATAGAATTCTCCGTACGATAAAAGAAGAAAATTGCCTTGTCGTTTCTATTAGTTTTGTTCCTGATTTTTTGGAACCGGACTATGTTTTTCTAAGTAATTTGAAACGCTATAATACAACTTTCAATCCGCTCAAAAAGGATATTAGGCTGATTCAGACTTCTAATATAGACATAAAAGAAGACAATAAAATAATAGTAAACTACTCTAATTTACTAAATGAGGATGATTGGATTATAGATAATTCTTCCTTAATGTTTTTGAATTTGTTATTGAGGCTTTTTCCGAAACATGTTTATTTGGCAGGATTGGATGGATATGTTCCTTATCATAAAAATTATTATATGGATCGTTTAGCACTTCTGCAAGATGATGAAAGGATTGAACAACAAAATAAATCAATGAAGCAACGGGTCGTTGAGTTATCCGGTAGCTTGAATATTAGTTTTATAACTCCCTCTTTATATCAGTAAGAATGGATATTTGTAGAGAACTTTATGCGGTCATACAGGAACACCTAGAGGAGATCCTCTCTTTACGCGGTACTCGGCAATTAAAAGCAGATAATACATTTGTTTCCGAAGGAGACTTGTTATGCGAGACCTTACTCTTTCATCATTTGAAAGCTCATTTGACTAATTATTTTATTATTTCGGAAGAAACACCAGTATCTGATTTAAATTCCCTTTCCGATTATGAATATGTGATAACTATTGATCCTATTGACGGTACAGAGAATTTTGTTTCCGGATTGAAAGAATGGGGGATAGGAGTTTCTGTTTATCGACAAATGAGGCATTATCAGTCTATGATTGCTTTACCGGAATTAGACATTTGTTTATGTACAGGCGATGAAATAACTCGTATGCCAGATTCTAGAATATGTGGTTTATCTTCTTATATGACTTCTGGTGATTTTGTGGGTCTACCACCCAATAGTGAATATCGTATAATGGGTTGCTGTATGTATAATATGTACAATGTGATTCGTGGCTCTTACAGGCAATTTATACATTTGAAAGGTGCTTATTCGTGGGACATTCTCCCGGGGCTTAATTTGGCTTTAGAACATGGGCTCTCAGTATACTTAGATGGAGAAAAATATACGGGTGAGTTTCTCTTACCCGGGTACAAATTTAATTTTGAAATTGATTAAATTATGAGCCTGTTTTTCTTAATGAAAAATGTATAATCTTATAACAATGAATCTAAATAATCATCATATGAATATAGGAATCGCTTTAAGAGGGGTAAGAGCTAAGTTAATAAAGAACTTTAGGGTTAATTGGTCGTTATTACTCTTCAATATGAGTAGTGCTGCTACTATTAATCGAGTAAAAGTAGAACGTTTGAAGAATGCCTATAAAGGAAAGAGAATATTCATAGTATGCAATGGTCCCAGTTTGATGGCGGCTGACCTTGATAAGATAGCTAGGAGTGGTGATTACTCGTTTGCATCGAATAAAATTGATAAAATATTTAGTCAAACAGCTTGGAGACCTACTTTTTATTGTGTTTCAGATGAGACATTTCAATTCTCTTTATTAGAAACGATGCAAAAGATACCGGCTAAAGTGAAGTTTTTTCGTACTGTTAGCTATATGACAACCCGTAGAGCTGGCGGAAACTGTGTGTATATCAATATGAATGGTGATCGTGCTCTATTGAACCATCCGCGTTTTGCCGAAGATTGTAGTAAGGTACTCTATGGGATTGCTACTGTGACTTATGTTATGCTGCAAATTGCTGTTCACATGGGTTTCCGTGAAATTTATATTATTGGCTGTGATAATTCTTATGGCAAGGAAGTAAAGAAGGACGGTACTATAGTGGATAATGGTACTGCTTCTTATTTTGCAGGAAGTGACGAGAAGGATAGAGCTACTGTAGCTGCTACATGGGAAATGAATGTAGCTTATGATTTTGCCCGTCGTTACGCTGATGAACATGGTATAAAGATTTTTAATGCTACTCGGGGAGGATATTTGGAGGCCTTTGAACGTATGGATTTTGATTTACTCTTTGATAGTAAGAATCAAGATATAAAATAATCGTTTTCACATTTTATCCTTTACAGTTCTTGATATCCAAAACGAAATATATTATTACTATGATTAAGAAAATAATGCTTGGCTTTGGCACACGTCCCAAAGCACTATCTGTAGGTATAGTGAAACTGGTGGGAACTGATTTCAATAAGATTGTAAACGAGGAGTCTGTTTTACTTGATCTAACAAAGTGCGTTTGTTAGCTGTCATATTGTTTATAAAAGCGATTGATATCTAATCTTTTACTTTCTACATCCCCCATCAGGTTTTCGTGTTGGGAGCTTTCTTGATACTCAGATTAACATTTAATATTTTCATAAATATCCTATTGATACTGGCAGTAATTGTTGTCAGCTCTTTTATTGGGGGTATTGTATCTTAACGTTATAGTTTCTTTTAAAAATAGATAAGTGTGATACCAAAGATAATCCATTATTGCTGGTTTGGCAAAGGAAAAATGTCAGAACTGGCATTGAAGTGTATTGAGTCGTGGAAGAAACATCTTCCGGACTATGTGATTAAAGAGTGGAATGAGGATAATTTCGATCTGGATGCGTATCCTTATGCCCGTGAAGCATACGACAATCGGAAATTTGCCTTTGTAACTGATATTGTGCGTTTACATGCTTTATATCACGAAGGAGGTATTTATATGGACACGGATGTTGAGGTTTTGAAACCCTTGGACACTTTTCTAAAGTATGATGCGGTGTCGGGGTTTGAGTCAAAAACTCAAATTCTAACAGGTTTAATGGCGTGTCGTGAGGGGCATTCTTTGTTTAAAGAATTACTGAATGAATATGAGGGTATACACTTCAAACAGCCGGATGGAAGTCTGGATTTTACTACAAATGTAGTTCGTATTACTAATACTTGTTTGAAATACGGTTTGGTTCCCAATAACCTGTTTCAGACGGTAAATGGTTTTACTCTCTTTCCGAAGGAATATTTCTGCCCGAAATCTTACGATGATGGGAAAATATATTTAACTGAGAATACGGTTACTATACATCATTTCGCAGGAAGTTGGTTGACACCCAAGCAAAAGATTACGGAGAGAGCTGTAAGAGTGATAGGCAATGATAACTTTGCGGTTATAGTCCGTTTGAAAAAAAAGTTGTTTTCGTTTTTTGGTAAATAGACTTTAAGATATGATAGTTGATTCTGAATCTGTACTTGTCTCTATTTTGGTACCTGTATATAAGGTGGAAAAGTACATTGAGAAGTGTGCCATGTCTTTATTTGAGCAGACTTACGATAATATAGAGTATGTATTTGTAGATGATTGTTCGCCGGATGATAGTATAGCTTTGCTGGAAAGCATAATGGAACGCTATCCCAAGAGGAAGGAACAAGTGAAGATTGTGAAACATGAGAAGAATATAGGGCTGGCCAATGCAAGAATTACGGGTATAAATAACTGTAGTGGTTTATATTTGCTGAATGTGGATAGTGATGATTATATTGCAAAGGATATGGTTGAAGTTATGATGGAGAAAGCCTTAGATTCAGATTCGGATATGGTTGTTTGCGATTTTAATTATGTCTTTACTAATAAGGTGAAGAGAATGAATAATGTGGTAGAAAACGATCGTCTCGAATATATAGCCAGTTTGATTACAAGACATTCTTCTGTCTGTGTGTGTGGACGTTTGATAAAGAAGTCTCTCTATGTAGCTAATTCGGTTTATCCTATACCGGATTTGAACTATGCGGAAGACTACGTGGTAACACCACGTTTAGTGTTTTATACCCATAATATAGTCAAAGTGGATAGAGCTCTCTATAATTATGTTCAATCAAATAGTATCTCTTATACTCATAATCTTAGTTCTATTTCTATCGGTAATGCAATTTTGGCGAATCATATACTTTGCGATTTCTTTATTAAGCACGGATTATCTGGTAAACTTCCTTTACGAGAGTCTAAAGCAATCAATTTAGTGACTTTATTGTATGCTACACCTTTAAATCTATTATCTGAAGTAGAGTTAGCGTGTGAAGGATTGGACTTACGAGATTTAAGAATATCCTTATTGCATAAGTACCTTTTAGTATTGGCCCAAAAAAAATGTACAAGATTGCTCTATGGCATATTAAGCATAATTAATTTCATGAGAAATATTCTATAAGTCTGGTTTTATGAACATTCTCTGGTGTGAAAGACGTAACTTTAGATATTGGTTCTTTTGTACAAGCTGCTTTATGTGGCTACTGTTATTCGTAGCATTATTAAATGTCACTGACTTACTTCTTATAGGACAAATGGCTACTGTACATTTATCTGTAATGGCAGCACTACTATTAGTTCGTTCTTTTTGTGCCAGGAATCCTTTATATCTTATTTTCTTTAGCTTTATTGCGCTCTATGTTTTGCCTGCTAAATTATTTTTTTTTGACGGATTATATTTTTCAGCTTATCATCAGACATTTTCTTATTATACGGCAGGCTATACAACTTTAATTTTTTCTTTATTCTTATTGTTTGTAAACTTATTTTTAATCATACCTCGGGGAACAACTAAGCAGATTCAATTTCGGAGAAATAATTGTATCTTTTGGCTTCTTTATATTATTGCTTTCATAATAGTGTGCATGTGCAGGAGAAAGGGGAATATGTATGGAGGAGAAGATGGAGGGGTATCTACATTGAATGAATATGTCATAATACTTTTCTTGATCTGTTTTATATATAGTTCCAATGAGAAGTTGAAAAACAGAGCCTTGTATTTTCTTTATGCCCTTTATGCATTCTTTGCTATTATTACTGGTGGTCGTATTGAATTGGTTCTTCTTTTTTTTCTGTTATTGGCAACAGTGTTACAGTATAAGTTTTCCTTCAAATTTCTATTCTTGTGTTTTCTGTTTGGAGTGTGGGGTATGACATTGTTTGGAAAAATCAGACATGATCCTGTTATACTTCTTCAACAGGATATAATTTCTATTATTTTTGATAATCGTGCAGTTGACTTAGGGATGCAGACTTCCAATGAAGGGGATGTGTATTGGGCTTCAGAAAGGTTGTTGTGTTTGATAGAAGATGGAAACCTTAATTTTTTTTCTCGTGTAGAGGCTGCTGTTTGTTACTTTCTTTCTCCATTGGCTCCTTCTTCTTTTTTTCCTGAGACTGCAAACCTCTCCACTTATAGAAAGGATTTAATGAATACTGGCGGTGGAAATTTAGCTCCTGTCAATTTCTTTGTTATGTTTGGTTTCTTGGGGACTGTATTCTTGGGGTATTTTGTCTCTCGTATGTTAAATATGCTTTTTAAGGATAACTGTAATCTGCCTAAAATCTATATTCTATTGATGGTAATTACGGTATCCCGTTGGTTTGCGTACAATCCAATACAATTGGTAAAATTATGTGTTTGGGGGATAGTTTGTTATTATTTAGTGATAAGCGTAGACTATACTGTGAAAAAACATCGTCAGAATTGCTGATAAAAGGTAATGCTTTTTTCCTTTTATTTTTTATAATTTAAAATGTATGCCAATACTTTTACAGATAAATACTGTCTGTAACTCCGGTTCAACCGGACGTATAGCGGAGGAGATCGCTAATTTAGTCATTCAAAAAGGATGGAAAAGCTATATTGCCTATGGTCGTGGGAAACAGCTAAGTACCAGTATAACCTATCACATAGGTCGTGATCAGGATTTATTAATAAATGCATTTGCTGCAAGGCTTTTTGATAATGATGGATTTGTGAGACGAAAACCTACGGAACAGTTTATAGAATATATAAAAGAGATAAGACCGGATATAATACACTTTCATAACTTGCATGGATACTATTTAAATCTGGATGTTTTATTTAAATATTTAATCGCTTCACGTATTCCTGTAATCTGGACTTTGCATGACTGCTGGAGTTTTACTGGGCATTGTGCTTATTTTGATTTTGTCGGTTGCACTCGTTGGATGACAGGTTGCTATTCATGTCCGGAGAAACATAGCTATCCTAAAAGCTTGTTATTGGATCGTTCTTTGGAGAATTATGTACATAAGAAAGAGCTGATATCTCAGTTGAATATATTGAGAATAGTTACCCCTTCATCGTGGTTGGCTGATTTAGTAAGGGATTCTTTTTTGAAAATATTTCCGATAACAGTTATTAATAATGGTGTGAATCTGAAGCAGTTCTATCCCCGATCTACCGGTGAACTGCTTCAAAGATATAGATTTGGGAATAGAAAAGTCGTTTTAGGAGTTGCCAGTATATGGAATGAAAGAAAAGGATTGAAATACTTAGTTGGATTAATAGATTATCTCCCCGCTGATGCTTACCAGATTATAATTATAGGTGTAACAAAAGCTCAGAAGAAACGGCTTCCTCCGGAAATATTAGGTATTGAACGTACTGAAAGTATAGATGAATTGGCACAATTTTATTCATTAGCGAATGTATATGTCAATCCTACATTAGAAGATAATTTTCCCACAACCAATCTTGAAGCATTAGCCTGTGGTACACCTGTAGTGACATTTAAAACAGGAGGGAGTGTTGAAGCAATTGGTGAAGAGCAACCATGTGGCGCTATAGTGGATGTGAAGTCTGTTCCTGCATTAGCCGATGCCGTGAAGTTAATAACAGCGAAGGATATAGCCGTACTAAGAAAGATGTGCATAGAAAGAGCTAACAGATACTATGATGCTTCTGAACGCTTTAAGGAATACTTGAATATCTATAATGATATTCTTTGTAAGTAATATACTCATAATAAGGAAGTAATATTATAGAATGAAAATTTCTCTCATTACCGTTACTTTTAATAGTGGCGGAACTCTTCGTGATACTATTCAATCTGTTTTATCTCAAACTTATTATGATATTGAATATATCATAGTAGATGGACATTCCCAAGATAATACAGTTGATATGATAAAAGAGTATGAACCTTTGTTTCATGGTCGGTTAAAATGGATTAGTGAGAAGGATCAAGGACTTTATGATGCTATGAATAAAGGCTTTAAGATGGCTACAGGTGAGATTGTCGGTATTATTAACTCCGATGACTTATTGGCTGAATCCGGTGCAATAGGAAAAGTTATTGATTGCTTTAAGGATCACAAAGATATTGACTGTGTATATGCAGATCTGTATTATGTGTCACAGCATGATACTTCTAAAATAGTACGTCACTGGATCACAGGAAAACAGCGTTCGTTTTCAAAAGGGTGGCATCCTGCACATCCGACTTTTTATGTAAAGCGAGAGATATATTCAAAATATGGGATGTTTGATTTGGATTTTAAATTTGCTGCAGATTTTGAGTTGATGTTACGACTGGTGGAGAAAGAACATATAAAAACATTTTATTTATCAGAACCATTAGTAAGAATGCGTTTAGGAGGAACTACCAGTAAGAATCTGACCAATATACGAAAAGGGAATATTGAATGTTTGAACGCGTTTAGAAAGAATGGAATATCTGTAAGTGTTTTATATCCATTCTATCGTTTGCTTCCTAAATTGAAACAATACTTCCAATAATTATTTTTCATGAAACTACTTTTTACAGGAGCTTCCGGCTTCTTAGGTAATCATATTTATCCTTTATTGAAAGAGAAATACTCTATTTCTACTATCGGTTTAACTTCACTGGATAATTACTTCGTTAATTTGGCTATAGCGGTTCCTTTCCTAACAGAAAAGTATGATATTGTTCTTCATGCTGCTGGTAAAGCCCATTCTACACCTAAAACAGAAGAGGAAAAGCAATTATTTTTTGATGTGAACTTGCAAGGAACAAAGAATCTATGTGTAGCATTAGAGCGCACAAGTATTCCTATGGCCTTCATTTTTATTAGTACTGTTACTGTTTATGGTTGTGATTGTGGCGAGAATATAACAGAAGACCATCCTTTAAATGGAATGACACCTTATGCCTTAAGTAAAATACAAGCAGAGCAATATTTACAGGAGTGGTGTAATAAACATCATGTGACTTTAGGAATTATTCGTCCTTCATTGATTGCAGGGCCTAATCCTCCGGGAAATTTAGGTGCTATGATCAATGGGATACGTCATAGTAAATATTTCAGCATTGCTGGTGGTAAAGCCCGGAAAAGTGTTTTGATGGTGCAAGATATTGCGAATTTGATCCCATTATTAGCAGAGAAAGGGGGAATCTATAATGTTTGTGATACTTATCAACCTACATTCCGGGAATTAGAGTCCGTGATATGTAGGCAACTTGGTAAGTCAATGCCGCTTTCCATTCCGTATTGGTTGGCAAAAAGTATGGCTGTTGTCGGTGACTGTTTTGGAAGCAAAGCACCTGTTAACTCTTTAAAACTGAATAAAATAACCAAATCTTTGACTTTTAGTAATGAGAAAGCAATGCGTGAATTGGGGTGGAAACCAATGAATGTATTGGAGAATTTTAAAATTGAATAGCTATGCTTTGGGGAGTTATAGGAGGTTTGCTTGCTCTTGTTATTTTAATCTTTAGTGGCCTCCAACTGTGGTTTTATCTGATTAATAAAAACGAATAATGTATTATTTAATAGTCTTAGTTCTGCTTTTCCTGGCAGAACTTTTTTATTTCCGTATTGCTGATAAATGCAATATCATCGACAAACCCAATGAGCGCAGTTCGCATACCCGGATCACTTTACGGGGTGGGGGGATCATCTTTTATTTCGGCGTATTAGCCTATTTCCTTACGAATCATTTTGAATATCCCTGGTTCATGCTTGCTCTGACACTGATCACTTTAATCAGCTTTATTGATGACATTCGTTCTACTTCTCAAGCACTGCGATTGGTGTTTCATTTCTCCGCCATGGCTTTGATGTTCTATCAATGGGGGCTGTTTTCTCTTCCCTGGTGGACAATCCTTGTTGCGTTAATAATATGTACCGGTATCATTAATGCTTATAACTTTATGGATGGAATCAATGGGATCACCGGAGGTTACTCCCTGGTCGTTCTGGGAGCATTGGCATATATTAATACAAAAATAACCGCTTTTGTTGAAGCAGATTTTATCTATTCCTCGCTTTGTGCTGTAATAGTTTTCAATTTCTTTAATTTCCGAAGACGTGCGAAATGTTTTGCCGGTGATGTAGGTTCTGTGAGTATTGCATTTATCGTCTTATTCCTTATCGGTAAGCTCATAATCAAGACGGAGGATTTCAGTTGGATTATACTGTTAGTAGTGTATGGGGTAGATAGTGTGCTTACCATTATTCATCGTCTGATGCTTCATGAGAATATAGGTTTGCCGCATCGGAAACATCTGTATCAGATCATGGCAAATGAACTAAAAGTACCTCATGTAGTAGTTTCTTCTGTATATATGGTGATACAAGCATTGGTAATAGTGGGTTATTTCTATTTTCAGGCGTATGGTTACTGGTATTTATTGAACAGTATTTTAGTATTAAGTATTCTATATGTCTTGTTTATGTATAAATACTTTGATCTACATTTTTTTTCAACTAACTGATAATTATCTCTCTACAAACTTTCTGAGAGAAACAGCTTTACCTCCCTCTTTTTCGTTTGTCATCCGATAATAAAACCTCATCTTTGCAATGTTGATCAACGAAACATGTGAATGAAAAAAACGATTAGTAACATTAAAAAGAGGAGGTAATTATGCCTTTATTTTACAGAGCGGTGCAATCACCGATGGCCAACAAAGCAGGAGCTAAATTATGGCATCTTAATCTGGTTAAAACCGGAGCAACAGTAACTACTCAGCAATTGGCTGAGGTAATAGCAGAGAAATCATCCCTTACGCCGGGTGATGTACAGAATGTGGTACGTAACCTGATGTCGGCAATGCGGGAACAACTTCTGAACAGCCGTACGGTACGTCTGGATGGCTTGGGGACATTTACAATGAAAGCCCGTACGCAGGGCAGGGGAGTAGAGAGTGCCGATAAGGTAAATCCGAATCAGATAACAGCTTTGAAGTGTCAGTTTACAGCTGAGTATACTCGTCCGGCAGCTATTGGTACCACACGTGCCTTGTTGCAAGGTGTACAGTTTGTGCATGCTGATTTGCTGAAGAGCATGACCGAGGGAGGAAACCCTGGCGGTGAGGGTGAGGGGGAAGATCCTTCTATTTAGTTGAAAGCTTAGAGAGTTGAAAGTTGAAAATTGAGAGTTGAAAGTTGGCTGCGCGGCACTTGATACGTTATTAAAATGGGAGGAAAATGAAAAAGACGATTTGGAATACGATTTTAAAAGTGGTTATAGCTGTGGCAAGTGCCTTGGCTGGTGTATTTGGCGGACAGGCTATGATGGCTTAGCGGACAAATAGATATAAATAAGAGATCGCCCGGTTCATTCTTAGGAGTGAATCGGGCGATTTTTGTTTATTATAAGTCTTTCAGTAATACTTTACTTGCTTTTTTGTAGTACTCTTCTCTTGATTCTACCAGTACCCGCCACTCATCACTGAACTCTTCTTCTTTGTCTATCTTGAAGTTCTCAGAACCATAAGTATCAAGGCGCTCGAGTAGTACAGCTACGTTTAATTTATTGATATCCATGGAAGGCTGATAAGCAATGTTTTCGCTTTTTTGGTCAGTCACAACTTCGTGTATCAGATTGATTTCCTGCAACTGATACAATGTCTGATTGGTGAGTCGTATCGGGATCAGATGTTCGTCTGCCAGCTGTTCGGAGGTATATGGGGGCTCGTTTTGTTCAAAGCGTTTGGCTATAAGAGACATAATGAGGATAGAGATAAAGTCCCGGTAACGGCGGCTGATATTCTGGGTGTCTTTATCGAAACTAAAATTCCTTATGTTTTGTCCTGCAAAAGTCAGTTCTGCTCCAAACAAACAGATGGTCCAGGAGATTTGCAACCACAACAGGAACATCGGTAAGGCAGCAAAGCTGCCGTAGATGGCATTATAGCGCGATACCCATAACTGACTGCTGATGTATAGAAACTGGAATGCCTGGTAAGCAGAACCGGCAAGGATTCCTGATATCAGAGCATGTTTGAACTTCACTTTTGTGTTGGGCATAAATATATAAAGCCCTGTAAACATAAACCAGGTGAGCACAAAGGGGATAAGCCGTATCAGAAACTTCATAATAGGAGCCAGCAAAACGAAATCTTCTATCTGCTTCAACATTGTACTCATGAAGATGGAAAGACCACCGGAAACAACAATAAGGATAGGCATCAGAAGAAACATAGAGAAATAGTCGGTGATTTTGCGATACATATTTCTCGCTTTCTTTACTCCCCAAATGCGGTTGAAGGTAATTTCGATGTTACTTACCAGATTGATTACCGTCCACAATAACATGATTAAACCCACTCCGATGAAAACTCCACCTTTGGTTTGCGACAAGTAAGAGTTTACAAACTCAAGAATGGTATCAGAGGTTTCGGTTGCACCTCCAAAACCGTTGCGGAACTGATGTTCCATTATGGTGGAGACCCCAAATCCCCGGGCAATGGCAAATACAATGGCAAGTATAGGTACAATGGCGAGCAATGTGCTATATGTCAGTGCAGAAGCTTTATTGACAATACGGTCTTTGGTGAAACGGTTGATGCAGAGATAAATGGTTTTGATGATATTGTAAACCGAGAATTTAGTTTTGGTTACCTCATCTTCCGTGATACGCCAGATGTCATAGGTGATAAATTTCCATATATCTGCTATTCTTTTATTCATGGCATTCAGTAGATTATAATTTTAAAAAAAAGCAGTCGGCCTGTAAGCCGAGTTCTGTCCTTGTATAATTTTTAATTTATAATTATTAATTAAACAAGTGCCTGTCATTTATCTGAGTGACATGTTACCATGCCACTTTAGCGGTCTACCCTCCGACATGGAGCGAGCAACTCTCATAACGCCGGTATACATGACCTTACAACTCCCAAGACGTACAGCCCGACACGTCACCATGCGGCTGGTGGGCTTTTACTCCACCTTCTCACCCTTACCTTGTCTTTCCGAAGAAAGAGAGGCGGTTATTTTCTTCTACGTTACTCTACCCTCGCGGACAGCTTTCTGTTAGGAAGTGGGATGCTCTGTGTTGCCCGGACTTTCCTCCTGTGCCGAAACACACGCGACAGACCAGCCAACTGCTTTAGGGGGGCAAAAGTACGTCATTTATTTCTTTTATGCTAAAAAATAAACACAAACTTCTTCTTTATTGTTCGTGCAATCCCTATCTTTGCTTTTAGAATGGAGTCAGTAGTTAGACGTTAGTAGTTGGTAGTTAGAATCCTTTCGGCATGACAACGCTAATATGCTGCACAGATTCTAACTACCAACTACTATCTACCAACTACTAATTTCAATTATGCTTCAATGAAAATGCGTATCTTTTTTTTCAGCTTGTTATGGTTTATAGTGACAGGCATTAAAGCTCAGGACATTCCGTCCGTACCTGCCGATTCGGCTTATGGTGTTGTTAGTGTATCTGTTTGTAATATGCGTGCTGAGGGTAAATTTACCTCTGGTATGACTACGCAGGCTTTGCTGGGGATGCCGGTGAAGGTATTGCAATATACAGGCTGGTATGAGATACAAACACCTGACGACTATACCGGATGGGTGCATCGGATGGTTATCAGCCCAATGTCCAAAGAGAAGTACGATGAATGGAACCGGACAGAGAAGATAGTAGTAACGGCACATTATGGATTTACGTATGAAAAGCCTAATGAACATTCTCAGACAGTTTCGGATGTTGTGGCAGGCAATCGTCTGAAGTGGGAGGGGAGTAAAGGACATTTTTATAAGGTCTCTTATCCAGATGGCAGACAGGCCTATATTTCAAAGTCGATAGCAAAGCCCGAAAAAGAATGGCGTTCAGAGTTGAAGCAAGATGCAGGGAGTATTATTCGTACAGCTTATACGATGATGGGAGTTCCGTATTTATGGGCGGGTACTTCTTCTAAAGGGGTGGACTGTAGTGGTTTGGTGCGTACTGTACTTTTTATGCATGATATTATTATTCCCCGGGATGCTTCGCAACAAGCATATATAGGGCAACATATTGACATAGCACCTGATTTTAGTAATGTGGAGCCGGGTGATCTTGTTTTCTTTGGACGGCAGGCTACGGCTGAGAAAAAAGAGTCTGTTTCGCACGTCGGTATATATATAGGTGATAAAAGGTTTATCCATGCTTTGGGGGATGTGCATATCAGTAGTTTTAATCAGGCAGATAAGGAGTATGATGCATTTAATGCCGGGCGATTGCTTTTCGCTGTCCGTTTTCTACCTTTTATAAATAAGGAGGCGGAATTGAATACAACACTTACAAACCCCTACTATAAAAAGAATTAGCATGCAAAATAGAAGAGATTTTCTGAAGACTGCCGCCCTGGCGGCTATAGGTTCCGGTCTGATTGTGAACAATACTTTTGCGGAAGCTTCTCATCCTGCTTCTTTTTCTATAAACAGGTTGGGAAAGGGTGGAAAGATGAAAATGAAGTTTTTTCCTTATGAATTAAAACTGAAGCATGTGTTTACGGTAGCTTCCTTTTCGCGTACTACGACTCCTGATGTGCAAGTGGAGATAGAATATGAAGGGGTGACCGGATATGGTGAAGCTTCCATGCCTCCCTATTTGGGGCAAACAGTGGATAGTGTGATGAAGTTTCTGAGTAAGGTTAATCTGGAACAGTTTGATGATCCGTTTGAACTGGAAGATATTCTGGCTTATGTTGATAGTTTGAGTCCGGGCGATACGGCAGCAAAAGCGGCGGTAGATATTGCTTTGCATGATCTGGTAGGAAAACTGTTGGGAGCTCCCTGGTATAAGATATGGGGGCTGAACAAAGAAAAGACACCTTCTACCACGTTTACTATTGGTATTGATACACCGGATGTAGTACGTGAAAAGACACTTGAGGTGGCTGGGCAATTTAATATACTAAAGGTGAAACTGGGACGTGAAAACGATAAGGAGATGATTCGGACAATTCGCTCGGTCAGTACGCTCCCGATAGCTGTAGATGCCAATCAGGGCTGGAAAGATAAATACTATGCGCTCGATATGGTTCATTGGTTGAAAGAACAGAGGATTGTGATGATTGAGCAACCCATGCCTAAAGAACAGTTGGAAGACATTGCCTGGGTCACTCAGCAGAGTCCGTTACCGGTGTTTGCTGATGAATCTTTGCAGCGTCTTAGTGATGTGGCTGCTTTAAAAGGTGCTTTTACCGGAATCAATATAAAGCTGATGAAATGTACCGGAATGCGTGAGGCATGGAAAATGGTGACTTTAGCGCGTGCACTGGATATGAAAGTAATGGTAGGGTGTATGACCGAGACATCTTGTGCCATATCTGCTGCTGCGCAATTTTCTCCGGCCGTTGATTTTGCTGATTTGGATGGTAATTTACTTATCTCCAATGATCGTTTTAAGGGAGTGGAGGTATTAAAAGGCAAAATTACGCTCAATAACTTACCAGGAATTGGAGTCACACTGTCAGTCTGACAGGTACTAATGTGGCAATAAAATAATGTGCTAATTGAATAATATGCCAATGTGCCAATTGCCATGTGGTATGCCACAGCGCAGCCAATTGGTATATTGGCACATTGGCATATTGGCACATTATTTAGCATATTATCCAAATTGTTTTTCTGCCATGTTAAAAGCCTTGTCATGTAACGAATGCAAATTTGTCAGTGTCCGTCGTTAAGCGCTGTTAATCAGTAAATATTCTCTGTTAAAAGAGGACAAAAAAGAGTGACAAGTGGAATAAGTGAATGATTTTTGTCGTTATTTTAACGTCATAAAGTTAAAACGAATTAGAATATTAACATTTTAAAGAATAAACAAAGAGTAGTATGAAACAGACAACAAAAAACATTCTTGGAGTAGGAGCCATCGTTCTTCTGAGTTCAGGAGTTGCAGGTTTAACAACCTATAAAATGATGCAGACAGGAGATAGCGACAAGCAGGCGTCATTTAATGAGGTGTTCCAACAGAATCCTGATGTGAAACTGGCTGCTTTTGATGCAATCAATGCGCAACCGGTAGACTTGACACAGGCGGCAGAGAATTCGCTTCATGCTGTAGTACATATAAAGTCCACTCAACAATCAAAAACTCAGACTGTTCAGGGAGCACCTGATATTTTTGACTTCTTCTTTGGTGATGGCGGCGGACGTCAGCGCCGGGTACAGACACCGGAGCGTGTAGGTTTTGGTTCGGGAGTTATCATCTCTAAGGATGGATATATTGTAACCAACAACCACGTGATTGATGGTGCGGATGAAATAGCAGTGAAGTTGAATGACAATCGCGAATTTAAAGGCCGTATCATTGGTACAGACCCGAGTACTGACCTTGCATTGGTGAAAATAGAAGCAGACGATGATCTGCCTACTATTCCGGTAGGTGATTCAGAAGCACTGAAAGTAGGTGAGTGGGTACTCGCGGTAGGTAATCCGTTCAATCTGAACTCTACTGTAACGGCAGGTATTGTAAGTGCAAAAGCCCGTACGCTGGGTGTTTACAATGGTGGCATTGAATCTTTTATTCAGACGGATGCCGCTATCAACCAGGGTAACAGCGGTGGTGCACTGGTAAATGCAAAGGGAGAATTGGTAGGTATCAATTCTGTGCTTTCGTCACCTACAGGTGCGTATGCCGGATATGGTTTTGCTATACCAACCAGTATTATGAAAAAGGTGGTTGCCGACCTGAAAGAGTTTGGAACCGTACAGCGTGCTATGTTGGGTATCGCAGGAGCTTCATTGGGAAGCAGTATTATGGAAGACCAGCAACCTATAGACAAGTCGGGCACTACGCTTCGTGATAAAGCGAAAGAGTTTGGTGTAGTAGACGGAGTTTGGGTACGTGAAATTACTGAAGGTGGTTCGGCATCCGGTGCGGATATCAAAGTAGACGATGTGATCATAGGTATTGATGGTAAGAAGGTTCACAACTTTGCCGACTTGCAGGAAGCGCTTGCAAAACATCGTCCGGGTGATAAGATTACTGTGAAGTTGATTCGCGATAAGAAAGAAAAGAGTGTGGAAGTGACTTTGAAGAATGAGCAAGGTACTACAAAAGTAATAAAGAATGCCGGAATGGAAATTCTGGGTGCAGCTTTCAGAGAACTCCCTGCCGACTTGAAGAAGCAACTCAACTTGGGATATGGTATAGAGGTAACAGGTGTTTCCAATGGTAAGATGAAAGATGCAGGTATCCGTAAGGGATTCATCATTCTGAAAGCTAACGGACAGCAGATACGTAAAGTGAGCGATCTGGAAGAGGTGCTGAAAGCAGCAACCAAATCACCGGATCAGGTATTATTCCTCACAGGAATGTTCCCATCAGGAAAACGTGCTAATTATGCTGTTGACCTGACTCAGGAATAGTTTATTAATTGAAAATTGAAAGTTACTATGCAGTATATAGCGCAGCCAACTTTCAATTTTCAATTTTCAACTTTCAATTAAAAAAAGGGTGCCGGTATACAACTTGTCGGCATCTCTTTTTGTTTATACAGATAATAATAATGGTGAAAAAGTTTCGTTAAGATAGTTAGTTAACAAATTATTTGTCGTAACTTTGCACTCCAAATCTGTTTTATAAGAATGAGACAACTAAAGATTACCAAAAGTATCACTAACAGAGAGAGCGCTTCTCTTGATAAGTATTTGCAGGAAATCGGTCGCGAAGACCTCATCACTGTAGAGGAAGAGGTAGAGCTTGCTCAGCGTATTCGTAAGGGTGACCGTGTAGCGTTAGAAAAACTGACACGTGCCAATCTGCGTTTCGTCGTGTCTGTAGCCAAACAGTACCAAAACCAGGGTTTGAGTTTGCCTGACTTGATTAATGAAGGCAATTTAGGACTGATTAAGGCTGCCGAAAAGTTTGATGAAACACGTGGGTTCAAGTTTATCAGTTATGCTGTATGGTGGATTCGTCAGTCTATTTTGCAAGCATTGGCAGAACAGTCACGTATCGTTCGCCTTCCCTTGAATCAGGTTGGTTCACTGAATAAAATCAGTAAAGCCTTCTCAAAATTCGAGCAGGAAAATGAGCGCCGTCCATCTCCGGAAGAGTTGGCAGACGAATTGGAAATCCCGGTTGATAAAATCTCTGATACGTTAAAAGTGTCCGGCCGTCATATTTCGGTAGATGCACCTTTCGTTGAAGGAGAAGATAACAGCTTGCTGGATGTGCTGGTGAATGATGACTCGCCTATGGCGGATCGCGCTCTGGTTAATGAGTCTCTTGCGAGGGAAATTGATAGAGCTCTTTCTACGTTAACCGATAGAGAAAAAGAAATCATACAGATGTTTTTCGGTATCGGACAACAGGAAATGACATTAGAAGAAATCGGCGATAAGTTTGGTCTCACACGTGAGCGCGTTCGTCAGATAAAAGAAAAAGCAATCAGAAGATTAAGACAAAGTAATCGTAGCAAATTGCTCAAATCGTACTTGGGATAAGGCGATATATCAGTTTTCGACAATTAAGGTATTAGTCGTGTAAGTTGAAGTGTTTAGGGTAACTATCTTAAAAAACAGACTTGCACGACTTTTTTTATCCCCCTTTTTTGTTACCTTTGCCGCAATAAAACAGTTTAGATATGAAATACGTAAAAATACTATTTGCAATAGCACTGGTGTTCACTTTGTGCTCAGCGTTCTCAATTAAGAAAGGTTCTCATAAGCCTGTGTATGCTTTTGGCGTTTCTGCCTCATTTACAGATACTGTGGTGTACTATACGGATATTCAGTTGATTGATAGTGTTCATCTTGATAAGAATGGTTTTTTGCCACATCGTGAATTGTACAGCTATCAGTTTAAAAACTTTTTAGAACTGGATATGAATCAGCCTAACAGGACTTGTATGATTTATTTTTCGGATAGTAAGAAGAAGATTGATAAAGAAGCTTTGAAAATATTGGGGAAGTACAAGAAGAACAAAGCGGTGGCTTTGCAAAAGGTTGATCCTGAAAAATTCAGGTTCACTAAACCGGAAGAATAGTTAAGATGTTAATATATAAGAGATGCAGTGTTTGTGTCTCTTATTTTTTTATCTTTGTGGGTAATATATTAAGAAACAGAGCATACTATAATTATGAGAATTACCATATTATCTTTATTGGTTTCATTTTTTATTTTGACTTTTACGGCATGTCGTGATGACAACGAAGTTTCGGGACCAGAGAAGCGATCACGTACAGTATTGGTATATATGGTAGCGCAAAACAACTTGAGCTCTTTTGCCGAAGCAGACTTTAATGAAATGCTTGAAGGAATGAAGTCTGTGGATGATCAGAATAATAACTTGATTATTTATAGGGATGATAATTCAAAACCGCGTTTAATCCGCCTATACAAGGATAAGAATGGTACGGTAAAACAAGAGAGGCTTCAGGATTATGCGGAACAGAATTCTGTAGATACTGAAATAATGAAAAGTATTTTAAATCAGGTCTATTCGGAATATCCGGCTGATAGTTATGGATTGGTGCTATGGTCACATGCTGATGGCTGGGCTCCTTATCCGGGAGTTAAATCCAGGTCATTTGGAGATGATGGCGGGAATTCAATGAATATTGCAGACCTTCGTAAAGTGCTTGAGGGTACCCGGCACCTGAATTTTGTCTTTTTTGATGCTTGCTTTATGCAAGCGGCAGAAGTTGCTTATGAGTTGCGTCAATATACAGATTATATAGTGGGTTCTCCTACTGAAATTCCGGCTCCGGGAGCTCCTTATCAGGTTGTAGTGCCTGCTATGTTTGAAGATGAAGATGCGGCGGCAAAAAAGATTGCTGAAACATATTATACAAACTATGCAAATACGTATAATGCGGAGATACGGGAAGGGGAGTATAGCCCATGGAAAGACCGTAATTATCTTACTAATATTTGGGTTGCAGGGGTTTCGTCTGCAGTGGTAGATTGTAGTAAGCTTGAAGCGCTTGCCGCTGTCACGGGAGAGCTTGTCTCAAAATATGTGGATGCATCGACCACTTCCGATAATGTATATTGCTATGATAAGAGAAAAGGGTATTCATATAATTACAATAACTCTAAGCTCTATTATGATTTTGCTGATTTTATGAAAAAGATCACGGGTGACAATGATGAATATAGAGTTTGGGAACAGGCTTTTAAGGAAGCTGTTCCCTACTATTATACTACTCCAAAAAACTTTTCAGATTGGGTAGGGGCCTTTGATATGACTGGAACGTGTGGTTTGTCTGTCTTTATACCTCGTAGTGCAAGTCCGAAGTTAAATGATTTTTATCGTGATTATCAGTGGTATTACGATGCGGGTTGGGTGAATACTGGCTGGTAAGGTAGTATTGCATCTTGGTTGATTTTTAGACAATGCATAATTATTGTTTTTTGGTTATTATATTTGTTTTAAATCCGCTATACAAGAAGTGTTTTCGTCTTAATATGTGTAGAATCGCTAAAACTCCCGTTGCAATACCGATTTTGTAATGTAATAGTCCTGTTGACGAACTGGCTCCATTGACGAATAGTAGCAATAGTATGCCCGTAATAATAACCAGTGCAAAGGTTATAGACAAAAGCAGTACAACTTTTCTTTTACCTTTACAGCCTATTGTTTTTAATCCTTTATACCAGTTCCAATGGCTTTTGATGTGCGCAATTCCGAATATAGTAAATAACAGGCTGACGATTGTGTGAAACACAGCCCAATTGTGCCATATTTCATGGTTGGTATGGTGTCCGGCGATGTGTAGCTTTATTCCTGTGTATAATGACAAAATAAATAGGGGAATCAATATTAAATCCGTAAAGTAAATAAATCTTTTTTTATTCATTGTTCCTTTTTGGTTGCAAAGTTACAATGCGTTGTTAAATGGAAAAATAGACAATATAAGGTAAAGATTGCACTATTCAAGGTATTTCTTTCTATATGAGGTAGGATTTAGGCCTGTTGCTTTCGTAAATAAACGCGTGAAATAAGCATAATCATCAAAACCTAAATTAATAGCGATCTCTTTTATATTTAGAGAGGTATATATTAGCATTCGTTTTGCTCTCAACATAAGTTCAATTTGAATATATTTGCTTACGCTGATTCCGGTAATACTTTTAATAGCTTCGTTTAAATATACCGGAGATATATGTAACGATTTTGCATAGTGAGATATTCTCTTTTCTGTGTGTAGCTTTCTTGAAAGTAGTTCTTTGAAAGCTAATGTGATATCTATATGTCTTTTATTTTTAGACTGTTGTCGGATAGTTCCTTGTATGGCTTCTGTTATTATCCCTACGGCAGCACGTGATAGATTTTGTATAATATGTTTTGATTTATTGTTTCCCGAATCGTTTATTCTGTGGAGAATGATGGCGAATAATTGTTCCAATTCAAAGCGTTGTTGATCGCTTATTTTGAATGGCGTCAGAGATAGAGCATATTCGGCAAGTATTTGTTTGGTCTCTGAGTCTATGAATACACTGTCAATAAACAAAAGAAATGTTTTTGCGTCGCCTGCATTGGTAACATGATGCACTTGATGGGGCTGGGTACATATTATTTCACTTTCTGATAAATGATAGTTCTTAAAATCTATACTGACACTGCACTTTCCGCTAGCCACCATACCGAATATATAATAATCATCCTGATGAATATAGTTAATAGGCGATTTTGATGAAAAAGGGGAGACCTCTTTCAAATATATTCCGAAATCAGATTGTTGAACGACTTTGTGTATTGGGATAGTTGGCATTTGATCTTTTTTTGCAAAGTTAATAAAAGCAACTGATAACTCTCCAAAACAATGTTAAGTATAACAGTAGATGAATGAGAAAGAATAATCAACTACTTTTTATCTGTGGGAATCTATACTTCAATTTATAGATTTTCTCGCACGCGTATACGCATGCGCTTGTATATTATAATGCGTCTTTGTTTTCCTTTGTTTTCCTTCCTTTCTTTTTTTTATGTTTTACAACACCTTTGCTTATCAGCATATTACGATAAAATTTCATTTTTATTCCAAAATAATTCCTGATATGTTTTGCGTATATTGTAAAAAGGTCTACTTTTGCATCCGCTTAGCAAGAGAGTCTAAGCCTTTTAAGATTGACATATTGAAAGCGCGGATTACCGGATAATGAATAAACAAAAAAAACTTCTGAAAAGATTTGGTTTTAAAGTTTAAAAGTTCTTATCTTTGCAGTCCGATTCGCAAATGAAAAGGCGTTTTTTTTCTTTGTAGGTTTTTTCTCCTTTCGCAAGAGAGCTGTTAGAGAATCCTCGAAAAAAAAAACTAAAAAAAACTTTCCAAAACATTTGGTAGTTATAAAAAAGTCCTTTACCTTTGCACCCGCTTTTGAAACGAAGCGATTTTAAAAACGAAGCGTTCTTTGAAAAATTGATAAACAATACAAGTAGTACAAGTCCAAAGCAATAAAATGTTTTGAGAAATTAGAACCGTCAATACTTATATATAGGTATTTGAAATAAGGTCAATAAATAACGGTATCCTGAACAGAGCAACGACTTTACTATTGCCTTTTGACTGTTTCAATCGTAAATTGTCAATTGTCTGATAGTAAATCAAAATAACTTTTACAATGAAGAGTTTGATCCTGGCTCAGGATGAACGCTAGCTACAGGCTTAACACATGCAAGTCGAGGGGCATCAGGATGTAGCAATACATTGCTGGCGACCGGCGCACGGGTGAGTAACACGTATCCAACCTGCCTTTTACTCGGGGATAGGCTTTCGAAAGAAAGATTAATACCCGATGGCATAATATTTCCGCATGGGATTATTATTAAAGAATTTCGGTAAAAGATGGGGATGCGTTCCATTAGGCAGTTGGCGGGGTAACGGCCCACCAAACCTTCGATGGATAGGGGTTCTGAGAGGAAGGTCCCCCACATTGGAACTGAGACACGGTCCAAACTCCTACGGGAGGCAGCAGTGAGGAATATTGGTCAATGGGCGAGAGCCTGAACCAGCCAAGTAGCGTGAAGGATGACTGCCCTATGGGTTGTAAACTTCTTTTATATGGGAATAAAGTGAGCCACGTGTGGCTTTTTGTATGTACCTTATGAATAAGGATCGGCTAACTCCGTGCCAGCAGCCGCGGTAATACGGAGGATCCGAGCGTTATCCGGATTTATTGGGTTTAAAGGGAGCGTAGGTGGACATGTAAGTCAGTTGTGAAAGTTTGCGGCTCAACCGTAAAATTGCAGTTGATACTGTGTGTCTTGAGTA
The DNA here is from genome assembly GCF_034654355.2 of Bacteroides mucinivorans. Lineage (NCBI taxonomy): Bacteria > Pseudomonadati > Bacteroidota > Bacteroidia > Bacteroidales > Bacteroidaceae > Bacteroides > Bacteroides mucinivorans. The sequence continues at coordinate 2,243,317 of NZ_CP178179.1, forward strand.
CAGTAGAGGTGGGCGGAATTCGTGGTGTAGCGGTGAAATGCTTAGATATCACGAAGAACTCCGATTGCGAAGGCAGCTCACTGGACTGTTAACTGACACTGAGGCTCGAAAGTGTGGGTATCAAACAGGATTAGATACCCTGGTAGTCCACACAGTAAACGATGAATACTCGCTGTTTGCGATATACAGCAAGCGGCCAAGCGAAAGCATTAAGTATTCCACCTGGGGAGTACGCCGGCAACGGTGAAACTCAAAGGAATTGACGGGGGCCCGCACAAGCGGAGGAACATGTGGTTTAATTCGATGATACGCGAGGAACCTTACCCGGGCTTAAATTGCATTTGAATAATTTGGAAACAGATTAGCCGCAAGGCAAATGTGAAGGTGCTGCATGGTTGTCGTCAGCTCGTGCCGTGAGGTGTCGGCTTAAGTGCCATAACGAGCGCAACCCTTATCTTTAGTTACTAACAGGTCATGCTGAGGACTCTAGAGAGACTGCCGTCGTAAGATGTGAGGAAGGTGGGGATGACGTCAAATCAGCACGGCCCTTACGTCCGGGGCTACACACGTGTTACAATGGGGGGTACAGAAGGCAGCTACACGGCGACGTGATGCTAATCCCAAAAGCCTCTCTCAGTTCGGATCGAAGTCTGCAACCCGACTTCGTGAAGCTGGATTCGCTAGTAATCGCGCATCAGCCACGGCGCGGTGAATACGTTCCCGGGCCTTGTACACACCGCCCGTCAAGCCATGGGAGCCGGGGGTACCTGAAGTACGTAACCGCAAGGAGCGTCCTAGGGTAAAACTGGTGACTGGGGCTAAGTCGTAACAAGGTAGCCGTACCGGAAGGTGCGGCTGGAACACCTCCTTTCTGGAGTGATGCCGTAATCATGACTTTATGGTTCTAATAGTACTACTGGTACTTGTTTATTTATAGAATATAGATCAACCATCTATAGAAGTATAGATAGAGATAAACAAGAGAAAACAGAAGCCGGGTCTAATAATAGGCTCAGTTTGAACTAGTCCTATAGCTCAGTTGGTTAGAGCGCTACACTGATAATGTAGAGGTCGGCAGTTCAACTCTGCCTGGGACTACTTCTCGAATTGAAAATGGAAAGTTGAAAGTTGAAAATGATAAATCGTCTTGATTTAGTTCTTCTCGCTTCTTTCTTCTCAATTCTTCGAAGGGGGATTAGCTCAGCTGGCTAGAGCATCTGCCTTGCACGCAGAGGGTCAACGGTTCGAATCCGTTATTCTCCACTCCGATCTTGATTAGTGGTTTGTAATTTCAATTGTAAATTGTAAATCGTCCAATCGTAAATGATCACACGATCTTTGACATGTTGTACATAAAAAAAGTAAATTTAGTAAAGAGCTAAAAGTATATATCGAACCGTACGCTGTTGTTTTGACAGTATAAGGCAAGAGAAAGAAAGTAAGAAAGGGCGCATGGCGGATGCCTTGGCTCTCGGAGGCGATGAAGGACGTGATAAGCTGCGATAAGCTACGGGTAGGTGCAAATGACCTTTGATCCGTGGATTTCCGAATGGGACAACCCAATTGGTTGAAGACCGATTATACTGCACTGCAGTAGGCTAACGCAGGGAACTGAAACATCTTAGTACCTGCAGGAAAAGAAAATAAAAAATGATTCCCCTAGTAGTGGCGAGCGAACGGGGAATAGCCCAAACCAATTATGTTACGGCATAATTGGGGTTGTAGGACCACGTTGTGGGACGAAAGTTGGTGAGTGGAATGATCTGGAAAGTTCAGTCATAGACGGTGATAACCCGGTACACGAAGCCATCTGAACCCTAGTGGTATCCTGAGTAGCGCGGAGCACGAGGAATTCTGCGTGAATCTGCCGGGACCATCCGGTAAGGCTAAATACTCCCGAGAGACCGATAGCGAACCAGTACTGTGAAGGAAAGGTGAAAAGCACTTCGAATAGAAGAGTGAAATAGTCCCTGAAACCGTGCGCCTACAAGCGGTCGGAGCAGCTTTAGCTGTGACGGCGTGCCTTTTGCATAATGAACCTACGAGTTACTTTTTCCGGCAAGGTTAAGCGTCTCAAGACGTGCAGCCGAAGCGAAAGCGAGTCTGAACAGGGCGCCATAGTCGGAAGGAGTAGACGCGAAACCAAGTGATCTACCCTTGGGCAGGTTGAAGGTTAGGTAACACTAACTGGAGGACCGAACCGATAAGCGTTGAAAAGCTTCCGGATGACCTGAGGGTGGGGGTGAAAGGCTAATCAAACTTGGAGATAGCTCGTACTCCCCGAAATGCATTTAGGTGCAGCCTTGTGAGTTACTAATGTGAGGTAGAGCGACTGATAAGATGCGAGGGCTTCACCGCCTATCAAGTCTTGATAAACTCCGAATGCGCATTAGTTCTATCACAGGAGTGAGGGCATGGGTGCTAAGGTCCATGTCCGAGAGGAGAAGAATCCAGACCATCAGCTAAGGTCCCCAAATAAACACTAAGTTGAACTAACGAAGTCAGATTGCTAAGACAGCTAGGATGTTGGCTTGGAAGCAGCCATTCATTTAAAGAGTGCGTAACAGCTCACTAGTCGAGGAGTTTGGCGTGGATAATAATCGGGCATTAAGTGTTTTACCGAAGCTATGGGATCAGTAATGATCGGTAGGGGAGCATTCCACTCTGCGTTGAAGGTGTACCGTCAGGTATGCTGGAGCGTGTGGAAAAGCAAATGTAGGTATAAGTAACGATAAAGGGGGTGAGAAACCCCCTCGCCGAAAGACTAAGGTTTCCTGATCAACGCTAATCGGATCAGGGTTAGTCGGGTCCTAAGGCTCAGCCGAACGGTGATGCCGATGGCAGAACAGGTTAATATTCCTGTACTACCTTTAAGAGTGACGTGGAGACGGAGGCGTGACAGCGCCGCGAACTGACGGAATAGTTCGTTGAAGGGTGTAGATGTTGATTGTGGCAGGCAAATCCACCGCAAGAGTCGAACCTGATAGTATGGAGCGTTCTTCTGAACAATCCAATAGTGCGTGTAAACATACTCCCAAGAAAATCCGCTAAACTTAATCTTAAAGGTACCCGTACCGTAAACGGACACACGTAGTCGGGTTGAATATACTAAGGCGCTTGAGTGAATCACGGTTAAGGAACTAGGCAAATTGACCCTGTAACTTCGGGATAAAGGGTCCCCGTCAGTGATGGCGGGGCGCAGAGAATAGGTCCAGGCAACTGTTTAACAAAAACACAGGGCTGTGCAAAATTGAAAGATCACGTATACAGCCTGACACCTGCCCGGTGCTGGAAGGTTAAGAGGAGATGTCATCGCAAGAGAAGCATTGAATTGAAGCCCCAGTAAACGGCGGCCGTAACTATAACGGTCCTAAGGTAGCGAAATTCCTTGTCGGGTAAGTTCCGACCTGCACGAATGGTGTAATGATCTGGACACTGTCTCAACCGTGAGCTCAGTGAAATTGTAGTATCGGTGAAGATGCCGATTACCCGCGATGGGACGAAAAGACCCCGTGAACCTTTACTATAGCTTAACATTGAATTTGGGTAATTGATGTGTAGGATAGGCCGGAGACTTTGAAGCAGGCACGCCAGTGTTTGTGGAGTCGCTGTTGAAATACGGCCCTTTGATTATTTGAGTTCTAACTCGCTAATGCGAGGACACTGTTTGGTGGGTAGTTTGACTGGGGTGGTCGCCTCCAAAAGTGTAACGGAGGCTTCTAAAGGTGCCCTCACGCCGATTGGTAACCGGCGGCAGAGTGTAATGGCATAAGGGCGCTTGACTGGGAGACTTACAAGTCGATCAGGTAGGAAACTAGAGCATAGTGATCCGGTGTTTCCGTATGGAAGGGACATCGCTCAAAGGATAAAAGGTACTCCGGGGATAACAGGCTGATCCCTCCCAAGAGCTCATATCGACGGAGGGGTTTGGCACCTCGATGTCGGCTCGTCACATCCTGGGGCTGGAGAAGGTCCCAAGGGTTGGGCTGTTCGCCCATTAAAGTGGCACGCGAGCTGGGTTCAGAACGTCGTGAGACAGTTCGGTCTCTATCTATCGTGGGCGTATGAAATTTGCGTGGCTCTGACACTAGTACGAGAGGACCGTGTTGGACTGACCGCTGGTTTACCAGTTGTGCCGCCAGGTGCATTGCTGGGTATCTAAGTCGGGATTGGATAAGTGCTGAAAGCATCTAAGTACGAAGCCAGCCACAAGATTAGATTTCTTAGGGTCGTCAAAGACGATGACGTTGATAGGAGGCAGGTGTAAAGGTAGTAATATCATAGCCGAGCCTTACTAATTGCCCGTTGACTTTTTTTTCTTGCCTGTCTGTATGGTTTATATATACGTTTAGTTCGTATCTGACTGAATTACTTTTTGTACACATGTCTACCTTCTTTAGGTGACTATAGCATCAGGGTTCCACCTCTTCCCATTCCGAACAGAGAAGTTAAGCCTGATCACGCCGATGGTACTGCGTAACAGTGGGAGAGTAGGTAGTCGCCGTTTTTTGAATCCCCCTTTCGTCAAGATGATTGATGGAAGGGGGATTTTTCGTTGTTGGTATTCACCACAGAGTTTCACAGAGGAACACAGAGTTTCACAGAGGAATAAGTCGTATTCTTATTTATTCTGTTTATGCAGGATAATTAAAACTCTGTGTTCCTCTGTGAAACTCTGTGGTGAAAAAAATACTTTGTATAAGTGATTTTATTTACTTATATTTGCAACCGACAATAATCAATAACTGTTTAAAGCAAATTTAAAGTATGAGAACTAAATTATTTTTGGCTGCTGTTGCAGTAGCATTTTCTTTCGCTGTAACTTCTTGTGGTAATAAACCTGCAAGTACTGAAGTTTCTGCTGAATCAGTAGAAGTTGAAACTGTAGAAGCTGCAGCTCCTTGCTGTAAGTCTGATTCTGCTACTTGCGATTCTACTAAAGCATGTTGCAAAGAAGAAGCAGGATGTGAGAAAAAAGCTTGTGACAAGAAATAATAAGCGAGATTATCTGATACAAATGGGAGTAAAGCATGAATTGCTTTGCTCCCATTTGCGTTTTATAACTATCCGAATGATTATTATTTCTTGTATATGTGGGTTTACTTGGTATAAGAATAGATTCTAAATGGTATTTTATTGTAATATTTCCTCCTTTTGGGCTATTCTTTTCTATTTTATGAACAGTTTTCTTCTTCTTTTCCCTTTTTTAATTAGATTGAAATTCGTACTTTTGGCAAGAATCTAATCGAAATACATAGATACTATAATATAAACTTCTAAATAGTCCGTGAACATGGAAAACAAAATTCAAGAGTTGACCGATAAGATTTATCGTGAAGGCGTAGAAAAAGGTAATGAAGAAGCCCAGCGTCTTATCGCAAATGCTCAGGAAGAAGCCAAGAAGATTATTGAAGATGCTCATAAGGAAGCAGAGTCAATTATTACCTCCTCTCGTAAGTCTGCTGATGAACTGGCAGAAAATACCAAATCAGAATTAAAGCTGTTCGCCGGTCAGGCTGTGAATGCACTAAAATCGGAGATCGCTACTATTGTGACAGATAAGATTGTGACTGCTCCTGTAAAGGAATTTGCGCAGAATCAAGATTTTCTGAATGCATTTATTGTAGCTTTGGCTTCTCAATGGAGTGTAGACGAACCTATTGTTATTTCGACAGCCGATGCAGAATCGCTGAAGAAATACTTTGCTGCCAATGCCAAAGCTCTTTTAGACAAGGGTGTCAGAATAGAGCAGGTAAATGGTATTAAAACATTATTTTCTGTTTCTCCGGCAGACGGTTCGTATAAAGTGAACTTTGGAGAAGAAGAATTCATGAATTATTTCAAAGAATTTCTGCGTCCTCAGTTAGTAGAAATGCTATTCTAATAGAGAACGATTATGAGTAAATACTATTACTTGGTAGCCGGTTTGCCTGAACTCACTCTTGAGGATAGTAAACTGAGTTATACAGTAGCCGATTTTAAAACTGAAATTTATCCCGGAATCTCTTCTTCAGACCAGAAGCTGATAGATTTGTTCTATCTGAAATTTGATAATGCAAATGTCTTGAAATTGCTTGAAGACAAGGAGGCTGTTATCGATTTAAGAGGAAATTTCTCTGCGGAAGAACTTATCGAATACATCGGTGTGATAAAAGAAGGTGGTGAGGTTCATCCGAATGACTTCCCTTCCTACATCTCTGTTTTTATTTCTGATTATTTTAATACCCCAGCAGAAAGTGCTGTGTTGCATGAAGATCATTTGGCAGCACTGTACTACGAGTATGCCATGAAATGTGGAAATAAGTTTATCGCATCTTGGTTTGAATTCAATCTGACTATAAATAATATTCTGGTAGCATTTACGGCTCGTAAATATAAATGGGACATAGCACAGAATATTGTAGGCGATACAGAGGTTTGTGAAGCATTGCGTACGTCCGGTGCTCGCGACTTCGGGTTGTCTGGTGAGGTAGATTGCCTGGAACAGTTAGTAAAAATCAGTGAAATAACCGAACTGGTAGAGCGTGAAAAGAAGCTTGATTCATTGCGTTGGGATTGGATGGAAGAAGCTACGTTTTTCAATTATTTTACGATTGAACGCATTTTCGCTTTCTTATTGCAATTGGAAATGATTGAGCGATGGATATCATTGGACAAAGATAAAGGAAATCAGCTATTCCGAAGCATTATTGATACGCTGAAGGATGAGGTACAGATTCCCGCAGAATTTAGGTAAATAAATAACTAAAATTATATGGCAACAAAAGGAACTGTTAGTGGCGTTATTGCCAACATGGTGACCCTCGTCGTTGACGGACCGGTAGCACAGAATGAGATTTGTTATATCTCAACTGGTGGCGACAAGCTGATGGCGGAGGTGATTAAGGTGGTAGGTTCACATGTATACGTCCAAGTGTTTGAGAGCACTCGCGGACTGAAAGTGGGAGCTGAAGCCGAATTTACAGGACACATGCTTGAAGTGACTCTGGGTCCGGGCATGTTATCAAAAAACTACGATGGTTTGCAAAATGACCTCGACAAGATGGAGGGTGTTTTCCTCAAAAGAGGTGAATATACATATCCGTTGGATAAAGAAAGAGTCTGGCATTTTGTGCCATTGGTAAAAGTCGGCGATAAAGTAGAAGCTTCGGCATGGCTGGGACAAGTGGATGAAAACTTTCAGCCGCTGAAAATTATGGCACCTTTTACATTGAAGGGTACTTGTACGGTTGAGTCTATTGCTGACGAAGGTGATTATAAGATAGAAGATAGGATGGCTGTATTGAAGGATGAAGAAGGTAATCTTATCGACGTAAATATGATTCAGAGATGGCCGGTGAAACGTGCTATGAAGAATTATAAAGAAAAGCCACGTCCATTCAAACTGCTGGAGACCGGCGTGCGCGTGATTGATACAGTAAATCCGATTGTTGAAGGCGGCACGGGATTTATTCCCGGTCCGTTTGGTACCGGTAAAACCGTACTTCAGCATGCCATCTCAAAACAGGCCGAAGCAGATATCGTTATTATCGCTGCTTGTGGTGAGCGTGCGAATGAGGTAGTGGAAATCTTTACCGAGTTCCCAGAATTGGTTGATCCACATACAGGACGTAAATTGATGGAGCGTACCATTATTATTGCGAACACTTCGAACATGCCGGTAGCTGCCCGTGAGGCATCTGTATATACGGCAATGACAATCGCAGAATATTATCGTGCAATGGGCTTGAAGATTTTGTTGATGGCCGACTCTACTTCCCGTTGGGCACAGGCATTGCGTGAGATGTCCAACCGTATGGAAGAGTTGCCTGGACCGGATGCTTTCCCAATGGACTTGTCTTCTATCATTTCTAACTTTTACGGTCGTGCAGGATATGTGAAACTGAACAATGATAAAACCGGTTCTATTACCTTTATCGGTACAGTGTCTCCGGCAGGTGGTAACCTGAAGGAACCTGTGACAGAGAATACAAAGAAAGTAGCTCGTTGTTTTTACGCTCTCGAACAGGATCGTGCAGATAAGAAACGTTATCCGGCTGTGAACCCGATTGACTCTTATTCCAAATATATTGAATATCCGGAATTTGAAGCATACATCTCCGAACATATCAATGATGAATGGATTGGTAAAGTAAATGAAATTAAAACTCGTTTGCAACGTGGAAAGGAAATTGCTGAGCAGATTAACATCCTGGGTGATGATGGTGTACCTGTAGAGTATCATGTTATCTTCTGGAAATCAGAATTGATTGACTTCGTTATTCTTCAGCAGGATGCATTTGATGAAATTGATGCTGTAACCCCTATGGAGCGTCAGGAAGCTATTCTGGATATGGTTATTGATATCTGTCATACTGAGTTTGAATTTGATAACTTCAATGAAGTAATGGATTACTTTAAGAAGATGATCAATATCTGTAAACAGATGAACTACTCGAAGTTTAAATCAGAAGATTATGAAGGTTTCCGGAAGCAACTGAAAGAGTTGATTGATGAAAAGAAACTTCAATCGTAATTGCTAAATAGTAAATAGTAAATCGCTAAATTGTAAATATATAAATGGCAACAAAAGCATTTCAAAAAATATATACCAAGATTACTCAGATCACCAAAGCAACCTGTTCGCTGAAGGCGACAGGAGTAGGGTATGATGAGTTGGCTACCGTAAATGGCAAACTGGCCCAGGTAGTAAAGATTGCCGGTGATGAAGTGACGTTGCAGGTATTTGAAGGAACCGAAGGTATCCCGACGAATGCTGAAGTCGTTTTTCTGGGTAAATCGCCTACACTGAAAGTGAGCGAACAGCTTGCCGGTCGTTTTTTCAATGCCTTTGGCGATCCGATTGACGGAGGACCAGAGATTGAAGGGCAGGAAGTAGAAATCGGTGGTCCGTCTGTGAATCCGGTTCGCCGTAAACAGCCGTCGGAGCTCATTGCGACAGGTATTGCAGGTATCGACCTGAACAATACACTGGTATCCGGACAAAAGATTCCGTTCTTTGCAGACCCGGATCAACCATTCAATCAGGTAATGGCAAATGTGGCATTGCGCGCAGAAACCGATAAGATTATTCTTGGTGGTATGGGTATGACGAATGATGACTACCTGTATTTTAAGAATGTCTTCTCTAATGCAGGTGCGCTCGATCGTATTGTCAGTTTTGTAAATACAACAGAGAATCCTCCGGTAGAACGTTTGCTGGTTCCGGATATGGCATTGACAGCTGCTGAGTATTTCGCCGTGCAAAATAATGAAAAGGTGCTGGTACTACTTACTGATATGACCTCTTATGCGGATGCATTGGCAATCGTGTCAAACCGTATGGATCAGATCCCTTCGAAAGACTCTATGCCTGGTTCTATCTATTCAGATTTGGCAAAGATTTATGAAAAGGCCGTTCAATTCCCTGATGGTGGTTCTATCACTATTATTGCCGTAACTACGTTATCTGGTGGCGATATTACACATGCCGTACCTGATAATACGGGTTATATCACTGAGGGACAGTTGTTCCTGCGCCGTGATAGCGATATTGGTAAAGTTATTGTTGACCCGTTCCGCTCTCTATCTCGTTTGAAACAGTTGGTAACGGGTAAAAAGACTCGTAAAGACCATCCGCAGGTGATGAATGCTGCCGTACGTCTGTATGCCGATGCTGCTAACGCCAAGACAAAGCTGGAAAATGGTTTCGACCTTACTAACTATGACGAACGTACTTTATCTTTTGCCAAAGATTACTCCAATCAGTTACTTGCCATTGATGTTAATCTGGATACAACTGAGATGTTGGATGTAGCTTGGGGATTATTTGGTAAGTATTTCCGTCCGGAAGAGGTGAATATTAAGAAGGAACTGGTGGATCAGTATTGGCCTAAGTAATAAAATTTACGATTAGACGATTTACAATTTACGATTAGAATATGTAGATTGTAGTAGTAAAAGAAGTAATTTCAATCGTCTATTTGTAAATTGTTAAATAGTAAAATAAACGAGATGGCTATAAAATTTCAATATAATAAGACATCCCTTCAGCAGCTTGAAAAGCAACTGAAAGTGCGGGTACGTACGCTTCCTATTATTAAAAATAAGGAGAGTGCACTACGCATGGAAGTGAAACGTTGTAAAACGGAAGCGGCTGATCTGGAGGAGAGACTGGAGAAACAAATCCAGGCTTATGAAGCCATGTTCGCACTTTGGAATGAGTTTGATGCCTCATTGATAAAGGTTAATGATGTTCATCTTGGTATAAAAAAGATTGCCGGTGTACGTGTGCCGTTGCTCGAAAATGTTGATTTCGAGATACGTCCGTACAGCATGTTCAATGCCCCTAAATGGTATGCAGATGGTCTGCATCTGCTTAAGGAGCTTGCACAGACGGCTATCGAAAGAGAATTTATATTGGCCAAGCTGAACTTGTTGGAACATGCGAGGAAAAAGACCACTCAGAAAGTGAATCTTTTTGAGAAGGTACAGATACCGGGCTATCAGGATGCACTGCGAAAGATAAAACGATTTATGGAGGATGAAGAAAACTTGTCCAAGTCATCGCAGAAGATCCTGAAATCTCAGCAAGAAAAAAGGAAGGAGGTAGAGGCATGATTACGAAAATGAAGAAAATTACATTCCTTGCTTATCACAAGGAGTATGAGTCATTTCTGAATAGTCTCCGCGAACTTGGAGTGGTACATACTGTAGAAAAGCAGCAAGGTGCCGCAGATAATACGGAACTGCAAGATAACATTCGGCTTTCATCTCGCCTGGCAGCTACTTTGAAATTGCTTCAGAATATAAAGCTGGAGAAAGATACGCTACCCGTTAAAGAGGGAGGGACTCCAGATCGGGGTATGCAGGTATTGGATGAAGTAGATGCATTGCAGGCTGAAAAGAATAAATTATCTCAGCAATTGCAGGTGTATGCTAAAGAACGAGATGCATTGTTGGCGTGGGGTGATTTTGAACCGGAGAGTATTCAGCGTCTGAATGATGCTGGGTATACAATCGGTTTCTACACCTGTTCTGAAGGCAATTATAAAGAAGAATGGGAAACAGAATATCACGCAATGGTGATTAACCGGATTTCTTCAAAAGTATTCTTTATAACTGTAACGAAAGCAGGAGAAGAGGTAGATCTGGACGTAGAACAGGTGAAACTTCCGGTTTATTCGTTGACACGTGTGCAACAGCTCTATGCTGATACAGAGCAGGCTATTACTGAGAATGACCGGAAATTGGCTGCTCTTGCAGAGAAGGATATTCCTGCCTTGAAGGAAGCACAGAAAGAACTGCAGAGCAATATAGAGTTCTCCAAAGTAGTGTTGAGTACGGAACAGGCTGCAGGTGAAAAACTAATGCTGTTGGAAGGATGGGCCCCTGCCCGTAATAAAATAGAGATTGAAGCTTTTCTGGATGCATCTCATGTATATTATGAGATTTCTGATCCTACTCCGGAAGATAATGTACCTATTGAACTGAATAATAAAGGATTTTTCTCCTGGTTTGAGCCGATTTGTAAATTGTATATGTTACCGAAGTATAATGAATTGGATTTAACTCCATTCTTTGCTCCGTTTTTTATGATTTTCTTCGGGCTCTGTTTGGGAGACTCCGGATATGGATTATTCCTGTTTATCGGTGCTACAGCTTACCGTCTAATGGCAAAGAAACTGACTCCGTCAACTAAATCAATTATCTCACTGATTCAGGTGTTGGCTACATCTACTTTCTTTTGTGGACTGTTGACGGGTACTTTCTTTGGTGCTAATATCTATGACCTTGACTGGCCCATTGTGCAGCGACTGAAACATGCAGTATTTATGGATAATAACGATATGTTCCAACTTTCACTGATTTTGGGTGTGGTACAGATTATGTTTGGTATGGTGCTGAAAGCTGTAAATCAAACAATACAGTTTGGCTTTAAGTATGCTGTTGCTACTATTGGCTGGATTATCTTGTTGGTGTCTATGGGGATTTCTGCACTGTTGCCGGCTGTGTTGCCAATGGGGGGAACTATACATTTGGTAATTCTTGGTATTGCCGCTGTTATGATCTTCCTTTTCAATACACCTGGAAAGAATGTTTTCCTTAATATCGGACTCGGTTTGTGGGATTCCTATAATATGGTTACCGGGCTCTTGGGAGATGTTCTTTCATATGTTCGTCTGTTTGCCCTGGGGCTTTCGGGAGGAATTTTGGCGGGAGTGTTCAATAGTCTTGCTACAGGAATGAGTCCTGATAATGCAATTATGGGACCTATTGTGATGGTTTTGATCTTTGTAATCGGGCATGCCATTAACATATTTATGAATGTACTTGGGGCAATGGTTCACCCGATGCGTCTGACGTTTGTAGAGTTTTTTAAGAATTCCGGTTATGAAGGCGGCGGAAAAGAGTACAAACCATTTAGGAAATAAGTACTAAAAACGAAGAATTATAAATAGAATAATAAACTAAAAAATAAAATTAAGATTATGGAAATGAATTTGTTTATTGCCTACATTGGCATCGCGGTAATGGTTGGTTTGTCGGGCATCGGTAGTGCATACGGAGTAACTATTGCAGGTAACGCTGCTATCGGCGCGTTGAAAAAGAATGATAGTGCATTTGGTAACTTCCTTGTATTGACAGCACTTCCCGGTACACAAGGGCTGTATGGCTTTGCCGGATATTTTATGTTCCAGACGATTTTTGGTATTCTTACTCCTCAGATTACGGCAATTCAGGCTTCTGCTGTATTGGGTGCAGGTATTGCTTTGGGATTGGTTGCTTTGTTTTCTGCTATTCGTCAGGGACAGGTTTGCGCCAATGGTATTGCTGCCATCGGACAGGGACATAATGTATTTAGTAATACGTTGATTCTTGCCGTATTTCCAGAGCTTTACGCTATCGTAGCTTTAGCTGCTACTTTCTTGATCGGTAGTGCATTGGCTTAATCTGATTATTGATAAATCAAAGCATTCAGCAGGTATTATATAAGAACTGCTAAGTGACAAGAATCTGGCTCCTATAATAGAAATATTATAGGAGTTCTTGTTTTTATAAATAGCTTTCAAATGAATTGATAGCGTAGTTAATTGGCACATTAACGCATTATTAAACCTAATTCTGAAACATTATTTATCTCAAAAGTTATACTTTAAAAACAGAAGCCGATATTGAAGTGAAATATATCACTTTTTTCTTCCTTTAAAACAACTTCTTATAAGACTTTGCAAACGTTTGTTGCCTTCCGTTAGCTTATATTTTCTGCATAAAGCATTATTTTTCAATAAATAATGCGTATTTTTGCACCCACGTAATAAAAAAAGAGTTCTAAACAATTATATGGTAAAAGATTTATTAACCCCCGATTATATCTTCGAAGCCAGCTGGGAGGTATGCAATAAAGTGGGAGGGATCTACACTGTTCTGTCTACAAGGGCGAACACATTGCAAACCGCTTTTCGTGATAAATTGTTCTTTATTGGTCCGGATGTATGGCAAGGCAAGGATAACCCCTTGTTTATTGAGTCCGATAATCTTTGTGCTGCATGGAAAGAGCATGCACGTGAAAAAGATAACCTTTCTGTTCGTGTCGGACGTTGGAATATTCCGGGTAACCCCATTGTTATTTTAGTTGATTTTCAGCCGTTTTTTGAAAAGAAGGATGAGATATATACAGAAATGTGGAATCGTTTTCAGGTAGATTCGTTGCACGCTTATGGCGATTATGATGAAGCTTCCATGTTTTCGTATGCTGCCGGAAGGGTAGTAGAAAGTTTCTATCGTTACAATCTGACGGAGAATGATAAAGTAGTTTATCAGGCACATGAATGGATGACAGGCCTTGGAGCACTTTATTTGCAGATGGCTGTTCCCGAAATTGCAACTATTTTCACAACTCATGCAACGTCTATCGGACGCTCTATAGCAGGTAACAATAAGCCGCTATATGATTATCTGTTTGCATATAACGGAGATCAAATGGCTGGAGAATTGAATATGCAATCCAAACATTCTATTGAAAAGCAGACTGCTCACTATGTGGATTGTTTTACGACTGTGAGCGAAATAACCAACAATGAGTGTAAGGAGTTGCTTGACAAGTCGGCAGATGTAGTGCTGATGAATGGTTTTGAGGATGATTTTGTGCCGAAAGGAAGTACTTTCACGGGTAAACGTAAACGTGCCCGTTCGACAATGTTGAATGTTGCCAATAAATTAATGGGAACAAATTTGGGTGATGACACGTTAATTATCGGAACCAGTGGACGTTATGAATTTAAGAATAAAGGTATTGATGTCTTTTTGGAGTCATTGAACCGCCTTAATCGTGATAAGAATTTAAAAAGAGAAGTATTGGCATTTGTCAATGTACCTGGTTGGGTGGGAGACCCCCGGGAAGATTTACAGGCGCGTTTGAAAAGCAAAGAGAAGTTTGATACGCCGCTGGAAGTACCTTTTATTACGCATTGGTTGCATAATATGACACATGATCAGGTACTTGATATGCTGAAATATCTCGGAATGAATAATCATCCGGAAGATAAAGTGAAAGTGATATTTGTACCATGCTATTTGAACGGTAGAGATGGTATATTAAATAAAGACTATTATGATCTGCTGTTAGGTCAGGATCTGAGTGTTTATCCTTCTTATTATGAACCATGGGGATATACGCCATTAGAAAGTGTCGCTTTCCGTGTGCCTACTATAACAACTGATCTTGCAGGTTTTGGTCTTTGGGTGAAAAGCCTGAAAAACCAGCATGGCATTAATGATGGAGTAGAAGTATTGCATCGGTCGGATTACAACTATTCCGAAGTGGCCGATGGTATTAAAGATACTATCTCTCTATTTTCCGGAAAAACAGAAAACGAAGTAAAGGAAATCCGCAAACATGCAGCTGAAATCGCAGAACAGGCGTTGTGGAAGCACTTTATTAAATATTATTATGAGGCTTATGACATTGCTTTACGCAGTGCAATGAAACGTCAGCTGAATTAAATTTATTCATCAACAAGTAAATCATAAACATTATGAAAGTTAAAGTTAGTAATGTGAACACTCCGAACTGGAAAGAGGTAACTGTAAAATCCCGAGTTCCGGTAGAATTAGAAAAACTATCTGAAATAGCTCGGAACATTTGGTGGTCCTGGAATTATGAGGCTACTGAATTGTTCTCTGATTTGGACCCGGCTCTTTGGAAAGAGGTTGGTCAGAATCCGGTGCTTCTTCTTGAACGCATGAGTTATGAGAAACTGGAAGCTTTGTCTAAAGACAAGGTGATTTTGAGACGCATGAATGATGTGTATTCCAAGTTTAGAGATTATATGGATGTGAAACCGGACGCTACTCGTCCGTCGGTAGCTTATTTCAGTATGGAATATGGCTTGACTCACGTTCTTAAAATATATTCCGGTGGTCTGGGCGTTCTTGCCGGTGACTATCTGAAAGAAGCTTCTGATAGTAATGTAGATCTTTGCGCTGTAGGATTCCTTTATCGTTATGGTTACTTTACCCAGTCTTTGTCTATGGATGGACAGCAGATTGCTAATTACGAAGCACAGAACTTTGGACAATTGCCTATCGACCGTGTTCTTGATGCTGACGGTAAACCGGTGGTAGTAGACGTTCCTTATATGAACTACTTTGTACATGCCAACGTATGGCGCGTAAATGTGGGTCGTATTTCTTTATATCTGTTGGATACGGATAACGAACTGAACAGTGAATTTGACCGTCCTATCACTCATCAGCTGTATGGTGGTGACTGGGAAAATCGTTTGAAACAGGAAATCCTGTTAGGTATCGGTGGTATCCTGACATTGAAAGCTTTGGGTATCAAGAAGGATATCTATCATTGTAACGAAGGACATGCTGCATTGATCAATGTTCAGCGTATCTGTGATTATGTGGCTACTGGCCTGACATTCGACCAGTCTATCGAGTTGGTTCGTGCTTCTTCTCTTTATACAGTTCATACTCCGGTTCCTGCCGGACATGACTACTTCGACGAAGGTCTTTTTGGTAAATATATGGGTGGATATCCTGCGATGATGGGTATCAGCTGGGACGATTTGATGGATCTCGGACGTAATAATCCGGGTGATAAGGGAGAACGTTTCTGTATGTCTGTATTTGCTTGCAACACTTCTCAGGAAGTTAATGGTGTAAGCTGGCTGCACGGAAAAGTTTCTCAGGAAATGTTTGCTTCCATCTGGAAAGGTTACTTCCCGGAAGAGAGCCATGTAGGTTATGTTACTAATGGTGTACACTTCCCAACTTGGAGTGCTACGGAGTGGAAGCAACTATATGCTAAATATTTCAATGAAAACTTCTTGTATGATCAGTCTAACCCGAAAATTTGGGAAGCTATCTACAATGTATCCGATGAAGAAATCTGGAAAACTCGTTTGACCATGAAGAACAAGCTGGTGGATTATATCCGCAAGCAGTTCCGTGAAACATGGTTGAAGAACCAGGGTGATCCTTCACGTATCGTTTCATTAATGGATAAGATCAATCCTAATGCCTTACTGATTGGTTTCGGCCGTCGTTTTGCTACTTACAAACGTGCTCATCTGTTGTTTACTGATCTGGAACGTCTGGCTAAGATTGTTAACAATCCCGATTATCCGGTACAATTCCTTTTCACAGGTAAGGCTCACCCGCATGATGGTGCCGGTCAAGGCTTGATTAAGAGGATTATTGAAATTTCCCGTCGTCCGGAATTCCTGGGTAAGATTATTTTCCTCGAGAATTATGATATGCAGTTGGCACGTCGTTTGGTATCCGGAGTTGATATTTGGTTGAATACTCCGACTCGTCCGTTGGAAGCATCGGGTACATCTGGTGAGAAAGCGTTGATGAATGGTGTGGTTAACTTCTCTGTACTTGATGGATGGTGGCTGGAAGGTTACCGTGAAGGTGCAGGCTGGGCATTAACAGAAAAACGTACTTACCAGAATCAAGATCATCAGGATCAGTTGGATGCTGCTACTATTTACAGTATCCTTGAAACAGAAATTCTGCCGTTGTATTATGCACGTAATAAGAAGGGATATTCTGAAGGTTGGGTGAAGACTGTAAAGAACTCTATTGCCCAGATTGCTCCTCACTATACAATGAAACGTCAGCTTGATGATTATTATAATAAGTTCTATATCAAAGAAGCAAAACGTTTCCAAATGTTGTCTGCTAATGATAATGCCAAAGCAAAAGAGATAGCAGCATGGAAAGAGGAAGTAGTTGAAAAGTGGGATTCAATTGAAATTGTATCTTGCGAAAAGACAGAAGAGCTTGTGAAGGGAGCTATCGAAAGCGGAAAAGAGTATACAATCACTTATGTAATCGATGAAAAAGGCTTGAATGACGCCGTAGGACTCGAGTTAGTGACTACTTATACGACTGCCGATGATAAGCAACATGTTTATTCGGTAGAACCGTTCAGTGTTATCAAGAAGGAAGGCAACCTGTACACATTCCAGGCAAAACACAGCTTGTCTAATGCAGGAAGCTTTAAGGTATCTTACCGTATGTTCCCAAAGAACCCGGATCTTCCTCATCGTCAGGACTTCTGCTACGTACGCTGGTTTGTGTAACAAACAGCTATAAAGTATTATAATAAAAATAGCCCTTGCAATAGTAAAATATTGCAAGGGCTAATTGTTTGTATATGAAGTTGTGTCAAAAGTCTGAGAAAGCTATCAATATGTAACTTTAGAAACGCAGATTAACACAAATGACCGCGGATTTAATTTAATCTTTGCGTTAATTAGCGTTAATCTGCGTTTTAATGATGGTTAATTTACTTTATTGACGCACCCTCACGATCTTTTTTTATTTCAGTACTTCAGCCAGTTTGCTTTGGAGTCCTTCGCCGTGGAGTCCACGTGCGATGATTGTACCTTCACCGTCAATCAGAATGGTATGAGGAATACTGTTTACAGCATACAATTGTGCACCTTCACTACCCCAATATTTCAGATCGGACATCTGTGGCCATGTGATTTTCAGATTCTTGATAGATTCTTTCCATGCATCAGCGCTCTGGTCAAGTGATACACCTACAATCTCAAAGTTTTTGCCTTTATATTTAGCATAAGCATCTACGAGATTAGGCATTTCACGACGGCAAGGACCGCACCAGCTTGCCCAGAAATCAATAAGAACAACTTTACCTTTGCCTACATAGTCAGACAATTTAACGGGTTTGCCGTCAGGAGTCAACATTTCGAAATCAATGAATTTTTGTCCTACAGCGGTCTTCTTCTGCTTCTCAGTCATTTCCTTGATCTTTACGATTGTTTCGTCATTCTGAAATTGGGCTGGAATTTGTTGCAACAAAGCATCATTTTCCGCAGTTGTCATATTGTAATAGTTGGTTTTGAACAGATGAATACCGACAGGGTTTGTGATATTCTTCTCGATGCCTTCTTTGTAGACCTGTCCCAACTCTTCTTCGAGTTTTTCAAGTTCCTTCATATTGGTTTCTTTCTGTTCATCGGTTATATCGGCACTTCTCATTGATTCATAAAGAGGAGTTGCTTTCTGATTCAACGCATTGATTTTGTTACGGATTTCCTGATATGCATTATTATTGGCTGTACCGGTTGCCGAATCATTATCTCTGGTCAGTGCTATATTGATCTTACCATTTTCAAGGAAGAAGTCTATAAGTAAAGCGTCGTTACCCTTACCGGATGTAATGTAACGGTTGACAGCAGAGTCCTGCACACCTTCAAAGGTGAAAGTTCCTTTTGTGATAATTGCAGTATCCAGTTTGCTAAGCTGTCTGCCTACTACTTCCTGTAAAAATACAGTGTCACCGTCTGCCGCTCCTTCTACTGTACCGGTGATAACGTAGCCGGGTTTGTTGCCGTTACATGCTACCATACCTAAAGCGGCGGCAGCAACGAACAAATAAGTTAACTTTTTCATACTTTTGTGAGATTAGTGAATAAATATTTATGCAAAGATAGATTATTTTTCACTCTTATCGTGGGAAAACTCTGTTATATTAGATTAACACGTAGGAGGAAATCGTAGAAATGTGTACCTTTGCATCCCAAATTGAGTATGAATATGCAAGAAAACAAATCCATTATCGAGGTTAATGCCGTATCGAAGTTCTTTGGCGAAAAGACCGCTTTGGATAATGTGACCTTAAACGTAAAGAAGGGAGAATTCGTGACGATTCTCGGACCTTCGGGTTGTGGTAAAACCACATTATTGCGCCTTATTGCTGGTTTTCAGACGGCTACGGAGGGTGAAATAAAGATATCGGGTAAGGAAATAACACAGACACCGCCCCATAAGCGTCCGGTGAATACCGTGTTTCAAAAGTACGCTCTTTTCCCACATCTGAATGTGTATGATAATATTGCTTTCGGCTTGAAGCTGAAAAAGACACCGAAGCAGGTCATCGAAAAGAAAGTGAAAGCTGCTTTGAAGATGGTGGGCATGACGGATTATGAATATCGTGATGTCGATTCGCTTTCGGGTGGACAGCAACAACGCGTAGCTATTGCCCGTGCCATAGTCAATGAGCCGGAAGTATTGTTGCTTGACGAACCATTGGCTGCACTTGACCTCAAGATGCGCAAGGACATGCAGATGGAGTTGAAGGAGATGCACAAGAGGCTGGGCATCACATTTGTGTATGTGACACATGACCAGGAAGAGGCCTTGACACTGAGTGACACTATTGTGGTGATGAGTGAAGGAAGAATTCAGCAGATTGGTACACCGATTGATATATATAATGAACCGATCAATTCATTTGTTGCCGACTTTATAGGTGAAAGTAACATCTTGAACGGAACGATGGTGAAAGATAAGCAGGTTCGTTTTTGCGGAACCGAGTTCGAATGTGTGGACGAAGGTTTTGGTGAGAATGTGCCGGTGGATGTGGTGATTCGTCCGGAAGATTTATACATCTTTCCTGTGTCTGACATGGCACAGCTGGTGGGAGTCGTGCAGTCTTCCGTATTCAAAGGAGTACATTATGAAATGACGGTGCTTTGCAATGGATATGAATTTCTGGTGCAGGATTATCATCATTTTGAAGTCGGTGCTGAAGTAGGACTATTGGTGAAGCCGTTCGATATTCATATTATGAGAAAAGAGCGTGTCTGCAATACTTTTGAAGGTAAGTTGATTGATGATACGCATGTAGAATTCCTTGGATGTAACTTTGAGTGTGCTCCTGTTTCCGATATTGCTGCCGGTACAGATGTCCGTGTAGAAGTAGATTTCGACAAAATCATTTTGCAGGATAATGAAGAGGATGGTATGCTGACGGGAGATGTGAAATTTATACTTTACAAAGGAGATCACTATCATCTGACTGTGTGGTCGGATTGGGACGAGAATGTTTTTGTAGATACGAATGACGTATGGGACGATGGCGATCGTGTAGGTATTACTATCCCTCCAGACGGAATCCGGATAATTAATAATTAGAAATTAAAAGTAAAGAGGTGAATAAGTTATCAATATTTTTTTCATCACGTAAGAGTTGGACCCTCCCTTACATTATCTTTTCGGCGATATTTGTTGTTATTCCGTTGCTTCTTATTGTGGTCTATGCATTTACCGATGACAGCGGGCATCTTACACTGGAGAACTTTGAGAAGTTCTTTACTCACCATGAGGCAATCAACACTTTTGTATATTCTATCGGAATAGCTATTATAACAACACTTATTTGTATCCTTTTGGGGTATCCGGCAGCCTGGATTCTGAGTAATGCCAAGTTGAACCGTTCCAAAACTTTGGTAGTGCTGTTTATCCTTCCCATGTGGGTTAATATCCTGGTGCGTACACTTGCTACTGTTGCTTTATTCGATTTTTTCAGTATGCCACTGGGAGAGGGAGCATTGATTTTTGGTATGGTGTACAACTTTATTCCTTTCATGATTTATCCTATTTACAATACGTTGCAGAAGATGGATCATAGTTATATTGAAGCAGCACAGGATCTGGGAGCCAATCCGGTTCAGGTGTTTCTCAAAGCTGTTCTGCCCCTGTCTATGCCGGGAGTAATGAGTGGTATTATGATGGTGTTTATGCCTACTATTTCTACCTTTGCCATTGCCGAACTATTGACGATGAACAATATTAAACTTTTTGGTACTACTATTCAGGAGAATATCAACAATAGTATGTGGAACTATGGTGCAGCATTGTCGCTTATTATGTTGCTGCTGATTGCTGCCACCTCACTGTTCAGTACAGATGATAAAGATAATTCTAACGAAGGAGGTGGGCTATGGTAAAGAAGATTTTCGCTCAGACCTATTTGTGGATATTGCTTTTGCTGCTTTATTCGCCAATTGTGATTATTGTGATTTATTCGTTTACCGAAGCCAAAGTTTTAGGAAACTGGACCGGGTTTTCAACAAAACTCTACTCTTCTCTGTTTACAACCGGGACGCATCATTCGTTGATGAATGCGCTGATGAATACGATTACTATCGCTTTGATAGCAGCTACAGCTTCTACCTTGTTGGGGAGTATTACAGCTATTGGTATTTTTAATTTAAAGACCCGTGCCCGTAAAACCATCGGCTTTGTGAATAGTATTCCTATTCTGAATGGAGATATTATCACTGGTATTTCTCTGTTTCTGTTGTTTGTTTCGCTGGGTATTTCACAGGGATATACAACTGTGGTACTGGCGCATATTACATTTTGTACTCCCTATGTGGTGCTTAGTGTGTTGCCGCGTCTCAAACAGATGAATCCGAACCTCTACGAAGCGGCTCTTGATTTGGGAGCTACCCCGATGCAGGCACTACGTAAAGTGATTATTCCGGAGATTCGTCCGGGAATGATTAGTGGTTTCATGCTTGCACTGACACTCTCGATTGATGATTTTGCAGTAACGGTGTTCACTATTGGTAATGAAGGGCTCGAGACGCTCTCTACTTATATTTATGCTGATGCCCGTAAGGGAGGACTGACGCCGGAACTCCGTCCGCTTTCTACGATCATCTTTGTGGTAGTTCTCGCACTGCTGATTGTCATCAATCATAGAGCTGGCACTTCCCGTGCGGGGAGTAACGGCAAGCGATAATTGAACGATGATATGGGATAATATAATGAACTGTTTATGAAGAAAATTCTATCTATATTTATTTTATCAGGACTTCTCCTTACCGGTTGCTACAACACAGGTGAGCCGCGTGGGAAGGTATTGAAGATATACAATTGGGCTGATTATATCGGAGAGGGTGTACTGGAAGATTTTCAGGCTTATTATAAAGAGCAGACAGGTGAAGATATCCGCATTGTTTATCAGACATTTGATATCAATGAAATTATGCTTACCAAGATTGAAAAAGGGCATGAGGATTTTGATGTCGTTTGTCCTTCGGAGTATATTATTGAACGTATGTTGAAGAAAGATTTGTTGCTGCCCATTGATACTGCTTTTGCTCATTCGCCCGATTATATGAACAATGTTTCTTCATACATCCGTGAGCAGATAGCCAAACTTAGCCAGCCGGGACGTCCCGCCAATCAGTATGCAGTTTGTTACATGTGGGGTACAGCAGGGATTCTTTATAACAAGGCTTTTGTTACCGAGCAGGAAGTAGATACCTGGGGGTGTCTTTGGGATAAGAAATATGCCGGTAAAATCCTGATGAAAGATGCTTATCGTGATGCATACGGGACGGCTATTATCTATTCTCATGCCAAAGAGCTGGAAGAAGGAAAAGTAACGGTTGAACAACTGATGAACGATTATTCTCCTGAAGCGATGGCTATAGTAGAGAAATATCTCAAAGCGATGAAACCTAATATTGCCGGCTGGGAGGCTGATTTCGGAAAAGAGATGATGACAAAAAACAAAGCCTGGATCAATATGACCTGGAGTGGTGATGCCATGTGGGCCATTGAAGAGGCTGAAGCGGTGGGCGTGGACCTTGATTATGTAGTGCCTAAGGAAGGCAGCAATATCTGGTATGATGGTTGGGTGATTCCAAAGTATGCACGCAATCCGAAAGCTGCCAGTTATTTTATTAATTTCATGTGTCGTCCTGATATTGCTATTCGGAATATGGATGCCTGTGGATACGTAAGTTCTATTGCCTCTCCCGAGATTATGGAAGAGAAAATAGATACAGCGTTGCCTTATTATTCCGACTTGAGTTATTTCTTTGGTCCCGGTGCAGATAGTATTCAGATCAACCGTATTCAGTATCCGGATCGTAGTGTAGTAGAACGTTGTGCGATGATTCGTGATTTTGGTGATAAGACCAAAGATGTACTCGAGATATGGTCCCGTATCAAAGGGGACAATCTGGGAGTGGGTATTACTATTTTTATCTTTGTAGTGGTGGGGGTAATGAGTGGATGGATGATATACAAGCGTATACAACGTTATCAGCGTAATAAATTACAGAGACGGCGCAGCCGCAGAAAGAAGAATCAGAAGTCGTTGTAATCTTATATATTACTCTGTAGTGAAATACACTCATAACTACACAGTCTTAATCAATTATCAATTTTTAATTAATTTGTTTGCAGCATTTCCCTCATGCGAGCGTCTAATAGACAAAACCAGACGCCGCATGAGGGAAATTTGCATCTATACTATTCTATGTCTATTCTGTTCTGTTACTCTCGTGGCGCAGGAAGTCCCGTTCGAAGGGCTTCATCTGGATGATTTGATTTCAGTCCCCGGCGAGCGTAAACCGGGGACTTTCAAATCTCCTCTGCCTGCTGCTAAGTTGCCGGACTTTGAGATTCTTCGTTCCGATAAACCCTTTGTACCCCATTGGCCGCGTCCTTCTCTTCCTGGTATGACTCCGGTACATTTCCCACAAACAAATTATCTTAGGAGTTTGTCTCTTTGGAAACCTTCCCGGCGATTGACTCTTCGCGGAGATTATTTTTCGTCGGGTTCTTTACCGGTAGAAACTTATTCTGCATACAGTATCCGGTCAGAAGCTGAAGCCGGTTATAAACTGACTAAAAAGTTCTCGCTTTACCTTTCTACCAACTATATATCCGATAGGTATCGCACGCCGCGCAGTCTTTACACAATGGGAGCCGGAGGAGGAGTTACTTACCAGTTTAATAATAAATTTCAGTTGAAAACAGGTGTTTATTATCAGTACAATACTGTTTTCAGAAAATGGGAATGGATGTATCTGACTAGTTTTATTTTCTGTTTTTGAGGTCTGTTTGTAATGCATTCCCACCTTTTTTGCATTTATTTCTAAAGAAATTGCCTTTTTTTTTTCTAAATCCCCACTTAATGTCTATATTTACCACGTTTTAAAGATTTCTGATAAGTAAGATACGGTTCCTTCTCAATATTATTGCAGAGTTATTTATCTCCTTAACAAGACTTCTCTAACAAAATCATTTTATTATTTAAGAATTAATTATTTTTTTCGATGAACATTTTTATTGCAGGATTGAGCTATAACATTAGCGATTCCGATTTAACAGAGTTGTTTGCAGAGTATGGAGAAGTAGCCTCAGCAAGAGTTATTTCTGACAGAGAGACTGGCCGTTCTAAAGGTTATGGTTTCGTAGAGATGGCAGATGAAGAAGCCGGTGATAAGGCTATTGCAGCATTGAACGAAGCAGAAATAGATGGCAGAAAGCTTGCTGTATCTGTAGCTCGTCCTAAGACAGAATCTGCTCCGCGTCGCAGCTTTAATGGCGGTGGCAATCGTGGCGGTGGTTACGGTGGCGGTAATCGTGGCGGTGGCTACGGTGGCGGTCGTGACAGATATTAATCTGACGAAAAGCGGAAACGCTATGTACGCATAGTAAAAAGGCATCCAAAGATATTCTTTGGATGCCTTCCTTTTTATATATTTGTAGGATGAGAGAAACACTATCAGACATTGCGCTTTATCATGAGTATAGAGCTACGACGGATGCGAATGGTTTACTGTCCGAACGGACCTGGGAGGATTTGAATCTGGATGATTTTTTCCTGTTTTCCGACCATACTTCCTCTTGCGTAGGTAGGCAATATCTGTATGATATATTGCACTATAATCGCTCATCGGAAGTGGCGGGTCAGGAGAAGATGCTTGATTCTCTTTCTGCTGATACTGTTTTGCGCCGTGATATCCAAAATGAGTTGAAAAAACTGAATCATGTGGATGCCTGCTCGATTGTCTCGTTGTTCTCGGCTACTCATCCGGTCAGTTCACGTTCTTTCTACTTATTACTGAGAGTTTTGCAATTCATACCGGCACTTTCTTTGGGATTGTTGTATATTACTTCTTCTGCCGGGTTTCTCTGGTTAATGTTGGCAGGGCTGCTTGTAAACCTTGTGTTACACTATCGTAAAAAGACAGAGATGCAGGCATATTTGTTTTCTGTGCCACAGTTACTGAACTTGTTGAAGCAGTCAGAAAAATTAACGAAACGACCGCTCTGCCTCTCAATTAATAAGGAGATAACGGAAGTGTTGTCCGACTTAATGCCTTTGAGGAAACGTTTAGCTTCTTTCCGTCTGAGCATCCGCCTTGAAAGCGATTTGGCTTTTATGGTTTATTTATTCACTGAGTTGTTTAACATGTTTTTTCTGACCGAGGCGATCTCTGCATCCCGTGCTTTTTTTCTTTTACAGGGTAAACAGCAGAAGTTAGAACAGGTATTCCGCTTTTTCGGGCTGATAGATGTTTTATGTTCTGTTTCTGAGTTTCGGAGTAAATTGCCCTACTACTCATTACCTGAGTCTTGTTCTGAAGAGATTTCATTTCAGGTAGAGGATATCTACCACCCATTGATAGAAAATTGTGTATCCAATACCATTATCCTTTATGGCAAGTCTGTATTGATTACCGGTTCCAATATGTCGGGAAAGACAAGTTTTATCCGTTCAATAGGAGTGAATCTACTTTCTGCAGGAGCGTTGCATACTTGTTTTGCGCATCGTTTCTGTTCTTTTCCGGATTTGAAGTTAGCTTCTGCTATCCATATGGAAGATAGTTTAATGGAAGGAAAAAGCTTCTTCCTGCAGGAGGTACAGACCGTTAAGGAGATGATTGATCTGAGCCGGGAAGGAAACCATCTGTTTTTACTGGATGAATTGTTTAAAGGAACGAATACAATTGAGCGGATTGCCATAGCCAAAGCAGTACTTTCGGCATTGGTGGTGCAAAGAAACCTTGTGTTTATATCTACCCATGATATTGAACTTGCATCTCTGTTGAAAGCTGAATATGACTTGTATCACTTCTGCGAAAGTGTAGAAGACGGGATACTGTCTTTTGATTACAAACTGAAGTCCGGCCCGGTGACAGAACGTAATGCCATACGCATTCTTGATATTTGCGGTTACCCGCAAGAGGTAATACAAGAAGCCTATGGAGTGGTAGGTCGGATTTCCGGATTTTAATTTTATTTTAATATGTCCGGAAAGGTTATTGTTACTTTTGTGTAGCTGTTTACTTCTGAATCTATTATTATTTTACCACCATATACTGATAGTATCTTCATAGATAGGCTCAGTCCGATTCCTTGACCTGTATATTCGCGTGTATTACTTGCCCGATAAAAGGAGTGGAATATGTGGTGTATTTCTTCCTCCGGAATGCCAATTCCATAGTCTTTTACCTCTATGACCGGGCAACCTTCACGGATATTTAAACTGACGTCTACCTGTGCTTTTGAGTATTTTCGGGCATTATCTATTATGTTTTGCAGTGCGATGCGCAGCAGATAGAAGTTGGCTGTGATATGGACGTTTCCAGCTGTCTCATTCGTGTTGAATGTCACCTGTGGATATTGCAGGCACAAGTCGCGCAGGAGCACAATGAGGTCTATCTTTTCCCTGGCGTTTTGCAATATATCTTCATCCTGGCGGGAGAGGAAAAGCAGGTGTTTTATCAGTTGGGTGATGCGTTTGCTTTCTGTGGAGATGCGTTGCAGCGAGTCTATGTATTCCGTAGCAGAGCGCTCTTTGAGCAGGCTGATTTCACATTCTCCCTGAATGGCGGTGAGCGGGTTATTCAGTTCATGCGAGGCATTGCTGATGAATGACTTTTCTGCCCGGAACGCAGTATCTATCCTGTCCAGCATTTCATTCAAGGTTCTGATAAGTTCGTCCAGTTCGTCTTTGTTATCGAAGGTTTTCATCCGTACATTCAGATTGTTTCCACGAATGCGTTTCAGCTCTTTGAGGATGTGCTGCAAAGGACGCAGAATACGGTTGGCATAAATTCTTCCGAGGAGATAGATGAGGCCGCAGCTTATCAGCAGGAGGAATACGGCGAGCAGAAGGATATGCTTTTGAATCTCGTATCCATAGATATTGTTTGCCATTACCAAAACAATAAAGTCGCCTTCATTGTCGGGGTAGTGGAGTGCAGCGCCTCTCAGCTTGCCATAAACGAAGGAGACCGGGAGATCTTTGAACAGGCGTGCCTGCTGGTTGCTGTCGAGGTATTTGTTCAGAGAATCGTTTACAGCCATCGGTACACTGTCTATGTTTAGCAATATTTCCTGTGCCTGTGGCAGTAGCTCGTTGTACTTCTGCTGAATTTCGCGGTAACTGTATTCGTCTACCTCATCTTTTTCCCAATGTTTCTGAGCAGTCAGATAGGCTTTCTCTATCAGGTAAGAGTCGTAGAGATGATTGATATACCGGGAGGTGAAAAAGTAGAATACCATAACCACCGCAGTGATGGCTCCTACGGTGATGATGGTATAAAACAGTGCTATCCTGGATCCTATTTTCATCTTTTGTACCTCCCTACATCTTTTTTGTTATTGTATTCCCATGATGTACCCCATTCCCACAACCGTATGAATGAGTTTCGTCTCGAAATCTTTATCTATCTTATTCCGCAGATAGTTTACGTAGACATCTACCACATTGGTGTTGGTATCGAAGTTCTTGTCCCACACATCTTTCAACAGCGTAAGGCGCGAGAGAACGGTGCCCTGGTGTGTCATAAAGTACTCTAAAAGGCGGTATTCCTTTACGGTGAGGTCAATGGTGAACTCTCCCCGCTGGGCACGACGGGTATTACAGTCCAATACAAGATCGTTGCAGGTGAGTTGTAATGCCGGGTTCTCTTTACCCCGGCGGAGCAGTGCTTTGATACGGGCTTCCAACTCCTGAAAACTGAAAGGTTTTACCAGATAATCATCTGCTCCGGCATCGAGTCCCTTTACGATATCTTCGGTAGTACCTAATGCCGTGAGCATGACGACGGGGGTCTGATACCCTTCTCTCTGGCGATATTGCCTGCATAGATCCAATCCGTTTGTTCCGGGCATGATAATGTCCAGTATCAGCAAGTCGAATACTTCATTCTGCAACAGTTCCCAGCCGGAAGTGCCGTCATGGGCTACGGTGACTGTGTGCCCGAATTCCCGTAATCCGCGTTCGATGAACGAGGCAATGTTTATCTCATCTTCTACCAATAATATCTTTGCCATGAACGAGTTGTTTTAGTATTTTGCAAATATACGAGATTCACAACAGAGGACACAGGGGGTACGGCGTTTTTTCTTTTGAACCTTGTGATGTGAGGTTCCGTATGGAACGTAGGGTTTGTCACTGAGGTACCTTCCGTTTGTCGGTGGGGTGGATTATTTTACATGTACATCTAATACAGTACGACATGTGCATGTCGTACTGCTCCACATGTACATGTCATGCTGCTTTACATGTACATGTAAAACATCCCTCCTCTACGACCTCCGGTAGGTTTGTTTACGGGGTACGTTCCTTTCCATACCTTTTGTGGTGAATCTGCTCATAACTTCCTCTGATTCAGGTTTCCCTCCTTGTCATACAGCATCTTTTCGTATACCACTTCCACAATCAGCGGGAAAATGAATAGGGCGAAGAAAGTTGCTCCTATCAGTCCGCCGATGATGACAATAGCCAACGGGCGTTGTGATTCCGACCCGATACCATGACTCATAGCTGCCGGCATCAGGCCAATGGCTGCCATAGCTGCCGTCATCACTACCGGACGGATGCGGGAACGCATACTTGTCTGGATCGCTTCGGGCAGGGGGAGCCGTGCCTGTATGTTATGTTTGATATCCGAAATCATGATGACACCATTCTGAATGCAAATGCCAAACAAGGCGATAAACCCGATACCCGCCGAAATGGAGAAGTTGAAGTGCGTGATGAGCAATGCGATAATGCCACCAACAGCGGCGAAAGGTACATTCAGCAGCACCAGTCCGGCATCCCGGGCGTTGGAGAACAACACAAACAGGATGATAAAGATGATGGCAATGCTTACCGGAACTACCTGTGAGAGGCGTTTCGTAGCCCTTTGCTGGTTCTCAAAGTCTCCTGTCCATTTCAGTGTATAGCCTTCGGGCAGATGTATGGAGGCATTCACTTTCTTCTGTGCTTCGGCTACGGCAGTTCCCATATCCCGTCCGCGTACGGAGAATTTCACGGCACAGAAACGGGTGTGGTTATCACGGAATATCAGTAGAGGGCCGGTAATGGTCTTTATCTCTGCCAGCTCTTTGATGGGTATCATGGTACCGTTCATGGTGGGTACCAGTATCTTGCCTATCTCTTCTTCATTTTGGCGGTATTCCGGTTTATACCGCACCATGATGTTAAATTTGCGTTCATCTTCGTAAAGCAATGAAGCCGACTTACCGCCAATGGCCATTTCGATGATGGATTGTACATCTTCTTTGGCTACACCGTAGCGTGCCAGGCTCTGCTCATTCAATTCAATGCGCAGTTCCGGCTGCCCGATGTTACGGATGACACCCAAGTCTTCGATACCTTGCACGGTAGCGAGTATTTTGTCTATTTCTACTGCTATCTTCTCAGACTTGTACAAGTCTTTGCCGAATACTTTTACGGCGATAGACCCTTTGACACCCGAAGCGGCTTCTTCCACATTGTCCGTGATAGGCTGGGAGAAGTTGAAGTCGATACCGGGATAGAGTGAGAGGTCATCCTGCATTTTATCTATCAGTTGCAGTTTGCTTCGTTTGCTTTCCCACTCCTTTTCCGGATAGATATCTACATGAAATTCAATATTGTAGAACCCCGTTGCATCCGTACCGTCGTTGGGGCGTCCGGTCTGCGAAAGCACTTGCCTTACCTCAGGATAAGCAGCGAGCTTGCACCTCATCTGATTGGCGAGTTTCACCGATTCGTTCAGCGAGATACTTTGTGGCAGGGTAGCACGGATGTAGATAGAACCTTCGTTCAACTGTGGCAGGAATTCAGTACCTAACAGAGTAAACATCCACAATCCGACAACAGCCACGATACTTGCCAACCCGATGGATAGTTTGCGGTGCGCATAGCATTTATTGAACAGGGCGCTCGCTTTCTCGTTGATGAAGCGGACAAAGAAGTTGTTCTTTTCACGTACATTCTTCTTTAATAACATAGACGACATCACCGGAACCAGTGTAAGCGTGAATAATAATGCACCCAACAAGGCAAAACCGAGAGTATAGGCGAGAGGTGAGAACATCTTGCCTTCTACTTTCTGGAAAGAGAAGATAGGAATAAGGGCTGTGATAATAATCAGTTTGGAGAAAAAGACAGCCTTTGCCTTGTCTTTGGCTGTATGGCGGATCAATCCCATTTTCGACATACGGTTGAAAGCCGGCATTCCTACTTCCCGTGCTTTCTTATCGAGCGCCACAAATATCCCTTCCACCATTACCACGGCACCGTCTATAATAATACCGAAGTCGATAGCTCCCATCGATAAGAGATTGGCCGACATCCCCATGGCACGCAGGCAGATAAAGGCAAAGAGCAGTGCCAGCGGGATGACTACCGCCACTACCACTGTAGTCCGCCAGTCTGCCATGAATATCAGTACAATGAAGGTCACAAGCAGGATTCCTTCAATCAGGTTATGTGTCACCGTTCGTACGGCGAGGTTTACAAGGTTTTCGCGGTCATAGAAAGGCACAATCTGTACATCCTTGGGCAATACATTCTTGTTGATATCTTCTATTTTGGTCTTTAGAGCATCAATCACTTCTCCTGGGTTTTCTCCCTTACGCATTACGACGATGCCTTGTACTACATCGTCTTCATCCATTCTTCCTACTTGTCCCAGGCGAGGCAGGGAGGATTCGTGTACATCTGCCAGATGGCGTACTAACACAGGAGTGCCGTTGATATTCTTCACTACGATGTTCCGTAACTCTTCCAGGTCGTTGATGAGGCCGATGCCGCGTACTACATATGCCTGTGAACTTTTGGTGATCACGTCGCCACCCACATTGATGTTACTGTTGGCAATGGCGTTGTAAAGCTCAAGCGCGGTGATACCGTAATTAATAAGCTGGTGAGGGTTGACGCTTACTTCAAACGTCTTTACCTCTCCGCCGAAACTAACGATATCCGCCACGCCCGATACCGAACGGAGGTTACGTTCAATCACCCAGTCCTGGATGGTTTTCAGTTCCCGTACGCTTCGCTTATCACTGCGCAAAGTATAGCGGAATATCTCTCCCGTAGGGCCGTAGAGGGGTTGTACTTCCGGTGTTATCCCATCCGGCAGGTCAGCATCATTCAATAAATTGTACACTTGCTGGCGTGCGGTGAAGTCGTCCACCTGATCTTCGAACATCACGTTGATAACCGACAGTCCAAAGAGGGTAGTGGAGCGTATATCTGTTTTCTTCTGCACCGGATTCATCGCTATCTCAATGGGGATAGTGATGAACTTCTCCACTTCTTCGGCACTGCGTCCCGGCCATTGGGTGATGATGGTCACTTTGGTATTCGTTACATCCGGGAAGGCATCAATCGGGGTATGTTTAAAAGATACAACTCCGGCAATGACGGCTATCGTGGTACAGAAAAAGATAAAAAACTTGTTCTTCAGTGAGAAGGCTACAATGTTGTCAATAAACTTATGCATCGTTTGTTCCTCCTTTTAATCTGCATTCAATGCGTTGTAAACCAGCAATACATTTTTATTCAGGATTCGGTCTCCCTCTTGTACACCCGATGAAAGATAGCACTCTTTGCTCAGTTGGCGGTAGACTTCAACTTCCTTTATGGTGAGTTTGCCGTTGGCGTCTGCTGCTACTACGTAGTTCTTTCCATTTTCAAAAACAAGGGCGTGTGAGTCTATGCGCGGCAGTTTCTTACCGGATGCCTTACTTATCACGCATACATTGGTAAACATGCCCGGCTTCAGCAGATAATCTCCATTGGTGAGTTTTACCCGTACACTCATCGTTTTGCTTTCGTTGTTGAGCATGTTGTACACTTTGTCTATCTTTCCGCTGAACTCTTTGTCCGGGTAGGCGAGAGTAGTGATGCGTACCGGAGCACCTTCGTGCACCTTGCTGATGTCGCTCTCGTATACGTCTGCCATTACCCATACATTCTCCAACCCGGAGATGGTAAACATCTCATCGTTTTGGTCCGAACGTATCTGCATCTCTTTATTGATATTCTTTTCTACGATAAAACCGGATACGGGGGCTTTCACCAGATAAAGCGATTTTCCGGCAAGATGATAGATGGAGAAGATCTCCGTGATTCTCTTTTCTTCTGCTTCGGCATTGCTCAGTTCCTGACGGGCTTGCAGTACATCACGTTCTGATGCCATGCCGGAGGTAAACATATCCTGTACAGATTGCAAGTTACGGCGGGCAATGATAAGTTGTTGTTCCGCTTCTTTCTTTTGTTTCTCATAATCGGCTACTTCGCCACTCCGGATGATGGCAAGTACATCACCTTTGCTTACATGATCGCCGATTTCGGCAGAGACCTCAGTCACTGTACCTCCGAAAATAGGAAATACACGTGCCACTTGTTCCTGGTTGAAGGTAACCCTGCCGTTGAGAGTCAGCTCGTCGGTCACTTCATGTGTGTATACAGTATCTACCGATACTACGTGTTGTAAACTGTCTGTAAGGAAGAGCTCCTGAGACATTTCTTTGGGAGTTTCTGTTTGTCCGCCACAAGCACTCAGTATCATGACGCAGAGGCAAACGGGTAGTAAGATACGGTTCATATTGATTCTAATAGTTAAATACAGTTTGTCCTACAATTGTGTTTAAGTTCTCCATAGCGAGGAATACATCTTTTTTGAGCTCATACAGTTGCAGGCAGGTTTCTTTGTAGCTTTGATAATAGTCGATGAATTCAAGCATGCTGATGTTCCGTTTCCGGAAGTTTTCATTTACTCCTTCGATAAGGCGTCCGAAGTTGTGTTCCAGTTCATCATTGGACGACCGGTACAACTCTACTGCTTTTTGTAGCCGGCTATAAGCAGCGTATAACTCCATGCGTGCTTTCTCTATGGCATATTCTTCTTCCTTTCCGTTTTGCATAATATCGATTTTAGCCGATTTAATGTTTCCCTGGTTGCGGTTGAAGATAGGGACGGAGACGCTCACTCCTACGGCGAAGTAGTTGTTGATGAAGTTTCCGGCGCGGTCATACATACCTTTGATTGAAAACTCCGGTGCTGCCATGGAACGCTGTAACTTCAGGTTCGCTTTGGCAGCCGTAACACTGCTATGGGCCATTTTCAGATCAGGACGGACAGAAAGCATATTATCCATATCCGCAAAAGGAACGGCAGCCGTATCCACTTGTTTCAGAATATCATCATCCAGCAGTAGATCTATCTCCTGTCCGGCAGGGAGGCTTAACAACAAGTTTAGCTCACCACGCAAGTTCACGAGGTTGTTTTCCTGTTCATTCTTCTCTTTACGGAGCGATAGCAGTAAAGATTCCATTCGTGAACTCTCCAGCAGAGAGATGTTTCCTTTATTTTGCTGTTCCCTGGAGGCTTTCATCAACAGGCTGAGAGATTCGATCTCTTTGTCGTATATCCCGATAGAGCGGGTGGAGAAACATATTTCAACAAAAGTCTTGTCCAGTTCGCTTCGCAGGGTACGCAATACTTCTTCA
Source organism: Bacteroides mucinivorans (assembly GCF_034654355.2). Lineage (NCBI taxonomy): Bacteria > Pseudomonadati > Bacteroidota > Bacteroidia > Bacteroidales > Bacteroidaceae > Bacteroides > Bacteroides mucinivorans. The sequence goes on from NZ_CP178179.1 coordinate 2,277,182, forward strand.
AATTGATGTTCGGCTATTTCCTTGTTTACCTTTTCCAGCCGTACCCGTTTATTACGTTGTCCGGCAAGGTTGATAACCTGTTCTATTTCGGCAGTGGCTTCTCCTTCTTTTCCTACATCAAAGTACTTGCCGTTCAGTCGGTTGTATACATTCTGTTCAAGTGAGATTACGGGATTGTCAAATAACCGTGCCTGAGTCACCTGTGCCTGTGTCTTGTCGATATTATATCGTTCGGCAATTAATGACAGGTTACGTTCCAGAAACATCTTTTCTGCATCTTTCAGTGATAACTGCAAAGGAGATTCCTGTGCATGCGGGAGTCCGTAGATAGAAGAGAAAAATAAAATAATAATCAGCCTTTTCATTCTTACTTTTAATTTGCGGACAAAAGTAAGGCTCTCTCTTCGAAAGGCACTCTAAAGGTGATTATAAAACACTTAGCTGAGATTAGAAAGTGATTAGAAATAGGTTTGTTACTCTGTATACAGAGTTTTTATTGACATGTTGAAGAGATTATTATAAAGTGAATTATTTGTTTGGTAGTTAATTTTTTTTATGATAAAAAGGTTGTGTAGTTTAGGAAATATTATCTATATTTCGGTGCAAAATAAACACTATGATAATAGACTTCTGAACAATAAATGTAATAACTCATCATGGATATAAATATGCTAAGTGTACTGGTACCTGTCTATAACGAAGAAGAGTGTTTCTTATTACTCTATGAGAGACTGAGTTGCGTACTTTCAAAGCTACCCTGTAAATCTGAAATACTGTTTGTGAATGATGGCAGTAAAGATAACTCTCTGCTTTTGATGAAGGAGGTTCAAAAGAAAGACAAACGGGTGTCTTTGGTTGATTTATCACGTAATTTCGGAAAGGAGATTGCAATGGCTGCCGGTATTGACTATATAAGAGGTGATGCATTGGTCATCATTGATGCCGATTTACAGGATCCTCCCGAATTGATTCTTGAAATGTTTAAGGAAATAGAGCAGGGATATGACGATGTGTATGCAAAGCGCTCTAATAGGAAAGGAGAATCCTTTTTAAAGAAAGCCACTTCCAAGCTATACTATAGATTATTAAAAACGATGTCGGATATTCCTATCCAAGAAGATACAGGTGATTATAGGATGTTTAGTAAACGGGCTATTGATGCTCTGCGGCAATTGAAAGAAAATGAGCGGAATATGAAAGGGCTGTTTTCTTACATTGGCCTTAAAAAGAAACCTATATATTATGAGCGGGATGCAAGAGCGGCAGGTTGTACCAAATGGAATTATTGGAAATTGACTAATCTGGCAATTAAAGGTTTTACTTCGTTTTCCAAAACTCCTTTGCGTATTGTATCGTTAATTGGCGTCATAGTATCTTTCACGGCATTCGTCTATTTAATAACTGTTGTTGTACGGGCTGCTATTTGGGGAGATCCTGTATCAGGTTATCCGTCATTAATGAGTGTTATTCTTTTTTTAGGAGGAATTCAGTTACTCGCGTTAGGGATTATAGGCGAATATTTAGGTATTGTCTTTTCTGAAACGAAGAAAAGGCCTGTCTATTATATAAATGAATACAGTACAAACATTGAAGAAACAAACTGATCTGATTTTCAACTTTTAAACACACACACAGATAATCATGTACATATTTAAGAAGCAAATAGTTGGTAGCAATCTTTTTGCAAAGACTAATCTATGGTTTACAATTGGCTTTATTCTGACGGCTGCCCTTACGTTTTCGGAAGTAGCACGTGGCAGACAGTATAATTTTATGATATTTAGTGATGCCACCAGAGACTTCTGGAATGGTATTATTCCATACGGAGCAACATGGGCGGAAGAAAAAGGACACGATGTGTTTCTTTATGGGCCTTTGTTTAACATACTCTTTAGCCCGTTTGCTTATCTGCCTTCATGGCTTGCGCCTTTTGTGTGGAACTTAATGAATTTTACGCTCTATTTTATTTCTATATTTACATTACCGGATAAATATACCAAGGAGACAAAATGCAAGATATTCCTGTATACATTGCCTATTTTAGCAACGACGTTACTGTCATTTCAGTACAATGTCAGTGTTGCTTATTTCTTTCTCTTTTCATTTTCTTTGCTGGAGCGTGGTAAGTATCTGCCGGCTATTTTGATTATATTGTTATCCGGATTTACTAAGATCTATGGCATTTTTCAGTTGGGAATGTTGTTGTTTTATCCTAAAGTGTGGAAAAACTTCGGGTATGTTGCATTAATTGCAGCCCTATATATTTTTGTACCATTGATAAAAATACCTGTTATGGAGTTGTCTGGATATTATGAACATTGGTTTAACGGGTTGGCACATCAGAAAACGCTTCGTGTTTTTCATACCTTCTTCTATCTGAAGCCATTCTTTTCGCAACCGCCTGCATGGACTACAATAGCTCAGATCTTTGCTATAGTTCTATTGGCTTTTTTGGTTTTAGTAAATCGGTCTAAATACAAGGATTTTGCATTTAGAGTACAGGCACTTGGTATATTAATGGGATGGGTTATTCTTTTCGGTACCTCATCGGAGTATCACACTTACGTAATAGCACTCCTGGGATATATGTTGTGGTATTATAGCCGTCAGCCTTCCCGGATAGATAAAATACTGTATTACAGTAATCTGATTGTGTTAGGATTGATGCCGATAGATTTATTCTGCCCAGGTGTAGTGTGGCGTTTCTTTTTCCTGACTACGACTCTTAATATCTGGATATTCACAATCACCTGGTTTCGGATGGTTTGGATAACGTTTTGCTCTTCATTTGTTTTTGCCACTCTTTTGCCTTATCTTCGTCCGTCAAAAAGATGATGAAACAGAATAATAATTTATCCGCTAAATACCGGTATCTCTTCTTCGATCTGGATGGTACCGTTACTGATCCTATGCAGGGCATTACCCGCTCTGTAGACTATGCACTCAATCACTTCGGTATTGTTGTGAACGACCTTCGGGAATTGTGTCCTTTTATCGGCCCTCCGCTGAAAGATTCTTTTATGGAGTTCTATCAGTTTACGGAAGCACAGGCAGAGGAGGCGGTGAAAAAATACCGGGAACGGTATTCGGAGACAGGGCTTTATGAGAATGAGGTGTATCCCGGCATTGCCGAACTTCTGGAAAAGGCCCGTCAACAAGGATATCAGTTGATGATGGCAACTTCCAAACCGGATGTTTTTGCCCGACTTATTTTGGAACATTTTCATTTGGACGGTTGTTTTTCTTTTGTTGGTGGCAGTGGTCTGGATGGTTCACGACATACGAAAGCAGAGGTGATAGAATATGTGTTGCATGAGAACGGAATTACGGATCTGAACCGTGTGGTGATGATTGGTGACCGGAAGCATGATATCATAGGTGCAAAGGCAGTAGGCATTGATTCAATCGGTGTACTTTATGGATATGGTGACAGAGAGGAACTGACGAAAGCCGGAGCAGATTATATTGTGGAGGACATTGCAGACTTGGGAGAGCTTTTATTGAAGTAACAGAAAATAAACAGGAGGGAGTAATGGATACAAAAAGAACTGTTCTTGTGCGGGGCTTGCTGATGGTGTGTCTGCTTTTAATATTGCCTTACGTAAGAGCACAACATCCTTTGACAAAAGAGCTTGACATCTTGTTGCAAGGAAAACAGGCAAAGGTAGGAGTGGCTGTTGTGTTTGAAGGGCGGGAGACATTCACTTACAACAATCAGCATCATTACCCTTTGATGAGTGTTTTTAAGTTTCATCAGGCATTGGCGGTGATGAAATCTCTCGATACACGGCAGTTGCCTTTGGAAACAGAAATATATGTTCGCAAAGCAGATCTGCTGCCCGATACTTATAGTCCTTTGAGAGATGCCCGCCCCGAGGGAGAGTTTAATATCTCTGTGGGAGAATTATTGCGGTACAGCATATCGGAGAGTGATAATAACGCCTGTGACATTTTGCTTCGTTATATAGGTGGTACGGGAGTGGTCGATGAATATGTTCGCACGTTGGGTATAGAAGATTTTAAGATTGAGGCAAATGAAGAGAAGCTGAATGAAGCTTTTGCATATCAGTATCTCAACTGGACTACACCGTTTGCAGCCGTTCAGGTGATGGAGAAGTTTCGTACAGAAACATTGTTTCGGCATTCCGGATATAAAGAGTTTTTAGAGAAGTTAATGATAGGAACTGTTACAGGAAACGATAAGTTAAAAGCCGGATTACCCCAAGAGGTTGTATTTGGGCATAAGACGGGCTCTTCCGGCAGAAACGAATCGGGGTTGAAAGCGGGAGATAATGACATGGGATTTGTCCGCTTGCCGGATGGGAGGCAATATAGTATAGCAGTGTTTGTGACAGATTCCAGAGAAGATGACAAAACGAATGCAGCTCTTATTTCCGAGATATCCCGAAAAGTATATGAATATTACAATGCACCCAAAGAGCGAAAAATTCCTTATACCAGCGAAAAGAATTTTGCCGATACCATCCCTTTTGAGTTTTCTCAGAATCGTATTTTAATTTCCGCTTCAGTAAATGGCACTGAGCGGAAATTTCTTTTTGATACCGGTGCTTCCTCTTTACTTCTGAATAAAGAGTTGTTAAGTGGCGAAGATACTTATAGAGGAGATAGTGCACGTGATGCCAACGGTGTACGTATTGCTGTAAACATGGCAGATGTAAGGGAGTTGCGTTTAGGAAACCTGCATTTCAATCATTATCCGGCTACCCTTTGGGATATGAATGAGAATAGTCTTTTCAACTGTGAAGGAGTAGACGGGCTGATAGGAAGTGAGATTTTGCAGAATTTATCGGTTAAGATAGATACCAGAAACCAACGCCTGATCCTGACAGACAGGAAAAATCATTTTAAGGCAGAGAAAGGAAAACGGAGACGGATGAAGGTGATAGCAAACTGTCCCCTTCTGGATATAAAGCTATTCCGTAGATTGCAGGAGACCGGAGTACTTTTTGATACGGGAGCTCCGGAACTTTATGACCTTTGCGATGAGGTATTTATTCTGTTGAAGAATCGTATGCCTAAAAAGATAGAACGGTGTGTGACGGACTGTGCTTATGGAGCTTCTTCTATTGGCATAACAGGTGCTGGCCGGGATACTTTGCGTTATCGTTTGAGGTTTGACTGGATGAAGATCGGTCCGGTCACTTTCAGGAATGTGATGACAGAAACACATACAGGGGTTACTTCGCGTGTCGGAGCCGGTTTGCTTAACTATGGGCAGATGATTCTTGATTTTCCCCGAAAGCAATATCTTTTCATACCGTATGACGGTATTTCGTCAGTAATGCTGCCTGATACCGGTGTTTCCGGTATTTCATTTATCCCCGAAGAAGGTCGGATCAAAATCGGGTTGGTGTGGGAAAACTCAAAGGCCTACCGGATAGGAGTACGAAGAGGATTCGTTGTGAAAGAGGTCAACGGATATAATGTAGAAGATGACTTTTGTGCCTTGTTGAAACTACGTAGTTCGCGTGCAAAGTCACTCAAGGTAGTCGATTTGCAAGGAAAAGAGCAAATTTACCAGTTTTCTGAAGAATAATTCTTATCTTTCGGAGACAAAATAAGGGATTTTCGTTGATGTGGAAATGAGTTAATAAACTTGATTATGGAAACTACAGTGTTGATTACAGCTTTCATCCTTATTGGGCTCGGGGTACTCGTAAAGCGCTTCCCGATTCTTATTGCAGGATATAATACAATGTCTAAAGAAGAGAAAGAAAATGTAGATGTCAAAGGGTTGTCTACTTTTATGTGTTATAGTCTGGTGGGAATGGGAACCGTACCTTTACTTACTTATTATGCCTGCCTTGGGGTAGGGCATGCAGACTGGGCCAGTTATTGCATTCTTCTGCCTATACTCTATATTCCGTATCTGATAATCAAGGCAAATAAATTTGATCATAATCCTCCCAGGAAAAGTACGAAGTATGTGGTTGCTATTAGTGTGCTTACTATTGCGGTGATTGCTGCATTTATAGCATATGGTATGAATCCGGCAACTATAAAGATAAAGGAGGATAAGCTGATTTTTACGGGAATGTATGGCACGTCCAGAACATTGGAAGAGATAACCGGAATTTGTTTGATAGACTCTCTTCCCGATATCGGGCTTCGTCTTAATGGTCTTTCTATTGGTGGTATAAGTAAAGGGTGGTTCAAGCTGAAAGACGGAGGTAACTGTCTGCTATTACTCTCTTCACACAGCAAACCCTATATTATGTTTACGGAGAATACAGGTAAGGAGATATTCTTTAATTCGAAGAACAGCGAAATCACAGAAGCTTTGTATAAGGAGTTGAAGAAGTGGATCCATTAAAAGTAGATGATAAGGTTTGTAAACAACAGGGGCATGAATTAACAATGTTAATGCCTTTTCGGAATCCTATTTCTCATACCGATAGAAGTACGTACTTTTAAGATGTAAGAATACGTATTTTACCACAGAAAAAGTACGTATTTAATTGCCCATTAAGTACGTACTTCTTGTGTTTTAAAGTACGTACTTCTTGTGTTTTAAAGTACGTACTTTTGATTCCAATAAATAGTGTTTTAAAACGCTGAAAATGAATGATGTGTTTCTTTCTCTTTAATATTTTTCCTGTTGCCCTCTTTTTTATCTTCGTTTTAGCAAACCCACTTACTTATTATTTTGGCAACTATCTTTTATAAACATCTCTCCCTGTCATCGCCTGCCGAACCTCCCCGTGCGGGAAGCACAAAAAATCCTCCCCGGCAAGCCGGAGAGGACCTTATAGTTTTAATCCCATTTTGGTGAATTTGCTTACTATTATTCAGCAGCTTCAGTAGCAGGAGCCTCTTCTGCCGGAGCAGCAGCTTCTTCTGCAGGTGCTTCAGCAGCAGCCTTTTCAGCAGCTTCAGCAGCTTTCTTTTCTGCCAATGCTTTCGCTTTTGCTTCGTTTATTTTCTTTTCAGCTTCTAAACGTGCTTTTGCTTCTGCTTTTTTAGCTTCATCTTCTTTAGCTTTCAGAGTAGCAAGTCCTGTCTGCTTGTTGTTTTTCCAAGCTTCGAATTTTGCTTCAGCTTCAGCTTCGCCAAATGCGCCTTTAGCTACACCGCCAAGGAGATGTTTTTTCATGTAAACACCTTCACGAGAAAGGATGTTACGTACAGTATCGGTAGGTTGTGCACCTTTCAATACCCATGCCAATGCAGCGTCGAAATTCAAATCTACTGTAGCAGGATTGGTGTTCGGGTTGTAAGTACCAATCTTCTCTGTAAATTTACCATCACGTGGTGCTCTGCTGTCTGCAATTACAATTGAATAAAACGCGTAACTTTTACGTCCGTGTCTTTGCAATCTGATTTTGGTTGCCATTTTAAATAAATGTTTTTAATTAATGATTTGAATTAATGCTACTAACTCGTAATAGCGGGCGCAAAGATACGGCTTTTGTTTGAACTGGCAAAGTATCTTACTGATTATTTGCAATATGCGGATTCCGATGTAGGGCTGTTTCTATTTTTTCTGATATTCCTGTGGTGTCATTCCCGTTCTTCTTTTGAAGAATTTGCAAAAAAAAGAAGGATTGGGAAAATTTAATTCATCGGCAATTTGATAAACCATTAAGTTACTATGTTTCAGTAAGACCTGGGCTTCGAGCGTGACGGCCTGGTTAATCCATTCCATTACCGTCTGTTGGCTTACTTGCCGTATAACGGTATTCAGATAGCGGGGGGTAAGGCAGAGTTTATCTGCATAGAAACCTACGGTACGCTCTTTTTTATTGTATTCATTGACCAGGGCAATAAACCGACGGAATAATTCTTCCTGGTGTGATGGTAATTGGCTAATGCTGCTTTGGTTCTTTTTCTGTATATACCTTATATTATATAGAAGAGCCGTAAGCAGATGTTGTATTACTTCCTTCCGGAAGGTGGATTCTTGTACTGTTTCCCAGATCAGTGAGAAGTACATTCCCGTTTCGTTCCATTCTTTATCTGTCAGTTTTATCACGATACCTTGTTTCATATATGAATCGGTCAGATCTTCTCTGTGTGGAACAGACAAAAAGTTGTTGCTTGCTACAATCACTTGAAAATCATAGTCGGGAGAAAAGCTTATCACCTGAATGATAGAGTCCGGTGGGGTGACAATTATCATTTCCGGAAAAGCATCGTATTCTATCAGATTGACGGATATACGGGCCCTTCCTCGTAAGGCACGGATGATGCGTCCCTCTTTGGTGCGGTAGGGTTGTCCTATTTTAAAGAGATAACTATCTAATCCGGCAAAACTAATGACGATACCAAAATCGGGATTTATATACCTATACTCATTATTACGTGCAATTTGGGTATGTTTTAGTAAGTCGAGTGCCAGTTCGAGAGGCTTATTCTTTTCTTCCATAACAGACAGGAGTTGTTGTATTTTTCACAAAGATACAATATGAAGATAAGACTACATTGTAATCTACAGGTGAATTTTATTCAAATCTGTTCATTATCGAACTAATGGGACATCATTGCAAACTATTGGAACCTGGTTGCATGTTCTATTTGCCTATCTTTGCAAAAAAGAAATTAATAGAGAAGAAGAATATGAAACGAATGATTCTTTCATTATCATTTCTGCTGGCTGTATCGTGTATGTACGGACAGATAACTTTGGAAGAGTGTCGGCAGAAAACGCAGGACAACTATCCGTTAGTGAGGCAGTATGGTCTTATAGAAAAAACTAAAGAGTACAATCTGAATAATGCTTTGAAAGGATATCTGCCGCAGTTTGCCCTTTCGGCAAAGGCCAGTTATCAGAGTGATGTGACCGAACTTCCTGTGAAAATTCCCGGAATAGATATTAAAGGTCAGCCCAAGGATCAATATCAGGTAATGTTAGAGCTGAAACAGAACATTTGGGATGGTGGAGAGATACATACTAAAAAAGAGATGGTCCTTGCGTCTTCTGATGTGGACCGGGAGAAGTTGAATGTAGATATGTATGCTCTGAATGAGAGAGTAGATCAATTGTATTTCAGCATTCTCCTGTTGGACGAACAGCTTATACAAAACCGGCTTTTGCAAGACGAACTGGAGCGTAGTTTCCGGCAGATCAGTGCTTATATGGAGAATGGAATAGCCAGTCAGTCTGATCTTGATGCTGTGAAAGTGGAACAGTTGAATACCCGTCAGAAGCGGGTGGAGCTTTCTGCTTCGAGACAGGCTTATGTACAGATGCTGGCATTACTGACAGGGGAGGATCTGACGGAAAACACCAAGTTGAAGAAGCCTTTGGAAAGTGAGATATCTCCTTGGGGAGATATACGCCGTCCGGAACTGACGTGGTTTGATGCACAAAATCAACGTTTGCAAATACAGGAAGAAGCATTGAAAACAGGTTATATGCCTCGTTTCGGGTTTTTTGTGCAGGGAGCTTATGGCAACCCCGGATTGAATATGCTGAAAGATGAGTTTTCTCCTTTTTATGTAGCAGGAGTACGGTTGTCGTGGAACTTCGGGAGTCTATATACGCTGCGAAATGATAAAAAACTGATATCGACCAATAAGCAGCAATTGCAAAACAACCGGGATGTCTTTCTTTTTAATACCCGCCTGCAGGCTACTCAACAAAACAGTGGCATTGTTTCTATGCGGAAACAGATGCAGGATGATGAAGAGATTATTCGTCTGCGCACTAATATCCGCCTGGCAGCTGAAGCAAAAGTGGCAAACGGTACACTGACTGTTACGGATCTGTTACGTGAGATTACTTCAGAGAGTATGGCACGGCAAACCAAAGCTCTGCACGAAATTCAATTGCTGATGAATATCTGGAAACTAAAATATACCATTAATTTATAAAATAGCCCTGTTATGAAACGAATGAAATTTATAGGATTTTCTTCCCTACTGTTCATAGCTGCTGCTTGTGGAAGCGGTAGCCCCGATTATGATGCTACCGGAACATTTGAAACAACCGAAGTACTTGTGTCTTCCGAAGCGGCCGGTAAATTATTGAGCCTGGAAGTAGAAGAAGGCACACCAGTGAAAGCCGGTCAGCAGGTGGGACTTGTAGATACTGTTCAGCTTTATCTGAAGAAGATACAATTGGAAGCTAATGTGAAGTCAGTAGAAGATCAACGACCTGATATTCTGAAACAGGTGGCTGCTTTGAAAGAACAGATTGTCACTGCCGAACGTGAGAAACGCCGTGTTGAAAATCTGTTGAAGGCGGGAGCTGCGAATCAAAAACAACTGGATGATGCGGATGCACATCTCTCTGTACTTCAACGGCAATTGATTGCCCAGGGTTCAACCTTGCTCAATAGCCGGCAAAGCCTTACGTGGCAAAGTTCTTCGGTGGGTATTCAGGTGGCACAGATAGAAGATCAATTAATGAAATGTCATATTACATCTCCTCTTAATGGAACGGTTCTTGCCAAATATGCCGAAGCCGGTGAACTGGCTACTATGGGGAAACCCTTGTTTAAAGTGGCGGATATGGAACAGATGTATATTCGTGCCTATATAAGCTCTGAACAGCTTTCACAGGTGAAACTCGGACAAAAGGTGGCTGTGTTTTCAGACTACGGTAATGATATCCGGAAAGAGTATCCCGGAGTTGTTACCTGGATATCTGACCGTTCGGAGTTTACCCCAAAGACTATCCTTACCAAAGATGAACGTGCTAATCTGGTATATGCAGTGAAAATAGCTGTGAAGAATGACGGGTACCTGAAGATAGGGATGTATGGAGGAGTTTGTTTTAATTGAAAATGGAAAGTTGAAAGTTGAAAATGAGAGTTGAAAGTTGAGGGAAATAGAAAAAGTTAGGAGATGGAGATGGAAGTAGTGGTAGATAATATAAGCAAACGTTATGGGAAGGTGGAGGCGCTTCGTGGAGTTTCTTTTGCTGTGAAACCCGGTGAACTTTTTGGACTTATTGGTCCGGACGGGGCAGGGAAGAGTACACTTTTTCGTATACTTACTACTTTATTGCTTGCCGATGAAGGTACGGCTACTGTAGGTGGGGCGGACGTGGTGAAAGATTATAAAGAGATTCGCCGGAAAGTAGGCTATATGCCCGGCAGGTTTTCACTTTACCAGGACCTGACGGTGGAAGAGAATCTGAACTTTTTTGCTACCGTTTTTCACACTACAATAGAAGAAAATTATGATTTGGTGAAAGATATCTATCAGCAGATAGAACCTTTTAAGAAACGTCGTGCAGGAGCATTGTCGGGGGGAATGAAACAGAAGCTTGCATTGAGCTGTGCTTTGATACATAAACCGGATATTCTTTTTCTGGATGAACCTACTACCGGAGTCGATCCCGTTTCCCGTAAAGAATTCTGGGAAATGCTGCGTCGTCTCAAAGAGCAGGGGATTACTATTATAGCCTCTACGCCTATCATGGATGAAGCCCGTCAGTGTGACCGGATCGCATTTATCAACGAAGGACAAATACATGGCATTGATACTCCGGAACACATCCTCCGGCAATTTGCCCATATCCTGTGTCCACCGGGATTGGAACGGGAGGAGTTACGTCATAAAGGCGAAACTGTTATCGAAGTTGATAATCTCTGTAAGCGTTTTGGTACGTTTACTGCTGTAGATCATATCTCGTTTCAGGTAAACCGTGGTGAAATTTTTGGTTTCCTGGGTGCTAATGGTGCCGGAAAGACGACTGCTATGCGTATGCTTTGCGGACTAAGTAAACCGACTTCCGGTAGTGGCAGGGTAGCCGGATTTGATCTTTTCACTCAGTCTGAAGAAATTAAGAAAAATATAGGCTATATGAGTCAGAAGTTTTCTTTGTACGAGGATCTTAAAGTCTGGGAAAACATTCGCCTCTTTGCTGGTATATATGGTATGAAAGAGAGGGAGATAGCTAATAAAACCGATGAGTTATTGGAGCGCCTTGGTTTTACTGCCGAACGTGAGACACTTGTGAAAAGCCTCCCCCTGGGATGGAAACAGAAGCTGGCCTTTTCAGTCTCTATTTTCCATGAACCGAGGATTGTTTTTCTGGATGAACCGACCGGGGGAGTAGATCCTGCTACCCGCCGTCAATTCTGGGAACTTATCTATCAGGCTGCCGATCGTGGTATAACTGTCTTTGTGACCACTCATTATATGGATGAGGCTGAGTATTGTGACCGTGTTTCTATTATGGTGGATGGACGTATTGAAGCTCTTGATACTCCCCGTGGGCTCAAAGAGAAGTTCCATACTCAAACAATGGATGACGTATTTCAACAATTGGCTCGTAAGGCCGTTCGTAAAGCAGATTAAATTATGAAACAGTTTTTTGCCTTTGTAAGAAAAGAATTTTATCATATTTTCCGTGACCGGAGAACGATGCTAATCCTTTTGGGTATGCCTGTCGTTCAGATTATCCTCTTTGGTTTTGCTATCTCTACAGAGGTGAAAAATGTGCGGGTGGTGGTGCTTGATCCCAGTAATGATATGATGACTCGTCGTATTGTAGACCGTATCGGTGCCAGCGAATACTTTAGGATGGAGCGCATGATACACTCTCCGGAAGAGTTGGAAACGATTTTTCGTGAAGGAGATGCCGATCTGGCCATTGTATTCAGTACCCGTTTTGCTGATGGCATTTATAGCGGTGATTCACAAATACAGCTTGTGGCCGATGCCACTGATCCCAATATGGCAACTACCCGAACGAACTATGCTGCCGGTATCATTGCTTCCGTACAGCAGGAATTGATGCCTCCGGGCGTGTCGGTTGCCACTATTGTGCCGGATGTGAAATTGCTCTATAATCCGCAGATGAAGAGTACTTATAATTTTGTGCCTGGTGTGATGGGACTTATACTTATGCTGATTTGTGCGATGATGACTTCCATTTCGATTGTTCGCGAGAAGGAAACCGGTACGATGGAGATTTTGTTGGTCTCTCCGGTAAAACCACTTTTTGTTATCTTGTCAAAGGCGGTACCTTATTTTGTGCTGTCGTTCATCAACCTGGTCACTATTCTGTTATTGTCAGTCTATGTACTGCATGTACCGGTAGCAGGCAGCCTGTTTTGGCTGATAACGGTGTCTTTGTTATTTATATTCGTGTCGTTGGCATTAGGGCTACTTATCTCTTCTGTAACACGAACACAGGTGGCGGCTATGCTTGCTTCGGGGTTGATACTGATGATGCCGACAATGATTCTTTCCGGTATGATTTTTCCTATAGAGAGCATGCCGTTGGTATTGCAGATTATTTCTGATATATTACCTGCCCGTTGGTATATTCAGGCTGTTCGTAAACTGATGATTGAAGGAGTGGATATTACATTGGTGTTGAAAGAAGTGGGTATCCTGGCATTGATGGCAGCAGTACTGATAACGGTTAGTTTTAAAAAGTTCAAGAACAGATTGGAATGATATATCAACAAGTGAGAATTAACTAATATAATTAACCTACTAAAACGCGCCAGCCAATTGATACATTGGCATATTGGCACATTATTGAATATGATAAAGTTTCTCATTGAAAAAGAATTCAAGCAGTTGTTTCGCAACTCCTTCCTTCCGCGTCTCATACTTGTTTTTCCTTGTATGATTATGATTCTTATGCCTTGGGCTATGAATCTGGAGATACGGAATGTTTCTCTCAATATTGTAGACAATGATCATTCGGTTACTTCTCGCCGGTTGGTTGATAAGATTTCCGCTTCTACTTATTTTCGTCTGACAGCACTTCCTGACTCGTATGATGAGGCGCTGAAGAATGTAGAAGCTGGTGATGCCGATATTATTCTTGAAATTCCACGTGATTTTGAAAAGGATTGCACAGTGGGGCGTAGTCCTCACGTTCTCATTGCTGCTAATGCGGTGAATGGTACCAAAGGTGGTCTTGGTGGTTCTTATCTCTCTAATATCATTCAAAATTATGCTTCTGAGGTAGTGGTGCTTCCCGCATGGGGAGATACGTCGGGGGATGTAAGTGTCATGACGAATTCCCAACTTTCAACTTTCAACTCTCAACTTTCAACTAACTATACAACTCTCAACTTATTCAATCCTAACCTTAATTATAAATTGTTCATGATTCCGGCCCTTATGGTGATGTTGCTTACCCTTATTTGTGGCTTTTTGCCTGCTCTCAACATCGTTAGTGAGAAGGAAGTTGGTACTATTGAGCAAATAAATGTTACGCCGGTGAGTAAATTTACTTTTATTCTGGCTAAGCTCTTTCCATATTGGCTCATTGGTTTTGTGGTACTTACCATTTGTTTCATCCTTGCCTGGTTACTTTATGGCATTTTGCCTGTCGGGCATTTTCTTGTTATTTACTTCTTTGCTATTCTTTTCGTCCTTTCCATGTCCGGGTTGGGACTGGTTATTTCCAACCATTCTGCTACCATGCAACAAGCTATGTTCGTTATGTGGTTTTGTATGCTTATCCTTATTCTTATGAGTGGGTTGTTTACTCCTATTAGCAGTATGCCGGAGTGGGCGCAAGTGATTACTATTCTCAATCCGCTGAAGTATTTGATGCAGGTAATGCGTATGGTTTATCTGAAGGGGAGTGGTTTTACAGATATGTTACCACAATTGGGAGCATTATTGGTATTTGTTTTGTTCTTTAATGTGTGGGCTGTACGAAGTTATCGAAAGAGGATGTAGGTTTTACTTGTTTTCATAGAGACATTTGATTATAAAAAAACAGTTCCCCTTTTTAGTGGGAAACTGTTTTTTATTTAATCTGTTGTAACGTTTGTCTAATGATTATTTTATTTCGATGGTTCTTTCAGGCTTTTTAATCTCTTCTTCGCTAAGCTTTGGAAGTTCAATGGCAAGGACACCATTTTCAACCTGAGCTGAAATCTTTTCTTTGTCTACATTATCAGGCAAAATCATTGTTTGCTGGAACTTAGAGTATGAGAACTCACGACGCAGATAGCGACCGTCTTTCTTTTCTTCCTTGTTCTCTGTTTTTTTCTCCATAGAAATAACAAGATTATTATCTTCATCGATACGGATGTTGAAATCTTCTTTCGTCATCCCCGGAGCAGCCACTTCTACTTTGTATTCTTTTTCTGATTCGATTACATTAATAGCGGGTGCAGTAGCATTTGCTTTTACCATCCATTCATTATCAAAGAAATCGTTAAAAATACTTGGTAACCAGTTCTGAGTTCTTCTAACAGGCATCATAATTTTAGTCTCCTATCTTTTAGTTAAACATTCGGTTAATTAATGAACTTCCGTTCCGTTTCCGGAACCGTTGTTCATTAATAATTAAGCAAAACATATGCCAAGGCATTTTTGTTCTTGTATTTGACTATTTGTCAGAATTGAAGCGCCAAAGTTTCGCTATTTATGCCATAATGTTACTTATTTTTGTTTATTTTATATAAGATAGATAGATTTTTGTTTTTTCTCCTATTGTTTTATTAGCTTAAACCGTATCCTCAATACTTTTTTTTCTTCATCATAATCGTGACTGATGATTTTGAATGTATCTATTTCAGAGGTATTTTCTACATGTAGTCCGATACAGGCACAAGCATCATAATCTCCTATACGGACAATGCGTAGAGTTTCACTTGCATCTTCCGGCAGTTTACTAAGATCTACGATATCTTTAGCTTTTTCTTTGGGCATGAATTCAATCGTTACAGGGAGATGTTGATTGATAACTTCATTTACTTTATCTTCTACAGCCTGTATTTGTCCGTCAGTAGGGCAGGAAGAAAGTTCGTAGTCACATTTACTTTTTTTCTTTTCTATGTGAGCCGTTCGCGAACGTGGACAGCCAAAAGTTTTCACCATGGTTGCGTTCAGAATGTGTTCTACTGAATGCATAGGAGGATACTCCTGTTTATTGTGATCGTTGAGCTGAGGTTGTTGTTCCATAATTATTTTAATAGCTTTTTATTTTACTTCAAAATTTATTTTTGATGAAGGTTGCTGTGTCTTTTCATAATGGTATAATTAGTTTTAAAATTAAACTTTCCTGCAAAGAAACGAAATATTTTTTTTAAGCTACATTTTTCCATTGAATCAGAATTTACCTTTTTAGAGGTAGAGTTATCTTCTTCAATTATTTTATGTTGTAGAGAAGTGCCACTTATATATTGTTTGAAGTATTCTAATACATATTCATACCAGTTGTCTTTTGTGAAAGAAGAGTCGTTCCAATAATATTGTCTTCCACACTCCTCCATTTCATCTATTGCATTGGATAATGCGTAAAAATCATATAAGTTAGTATTGTAGTCATTGCTTATACATAAATACTCAAGCTTTTTTAGAATGTCACAAATCTTATTTTTATTTGGTGATTGTATGGCTTGTTGAATTAGAAAGGTACTGTATGCTATAAGAGTTTTATCAATATCAATATGATTCAAATGTAATTCTTCGAATATTTTATCAGTCAGTGCTGTAAATTCAAAAGGGTTGCAATAAATGTCTTCTCCCGCTAATATAATAATATTTTCAGTCTCATATCCAGCTTGAAACATATCTATAGCCCAATTTATCCATTGGATATTGATATTTGAATTTTGTTGTTTGTAAAATAATATTTCTGCAGTTGATGGAACTTTCTGTAGTATGTCATTTAAGGCTGTATCTTCCTCTGTATGCATAGGAGGATACTCTTGTTTATTTTGATCGTTGAGTTGAGGTTGTTGTTCCATAATTATTTTAATAGCTTTTTATTCTTGATATCTTCAACTTACCAATTCTATATATTGATTTATAGTTTTATTTGAATGAAACAATCTATGTATTTTATCAATAAAATTATGTTAGAATACATTTTGTCTTATTATAACTCTTGATAAAGCTTTGAATTTATTTATATGATAATACTTGGATGTTTGGAGGAAATGTCTGTATTGCAAATGTATTACTATTTTTAGAGAAAGCAAACGTATAGGCATAAAAAAAGGAGCAACGCCTTGCTCCAACCTTTGTTAACCTTAAATCTAATACTATGAAAAACACAATGCAAATATACGGACTTTCCGGAATATAGCAAATTTGTCAAGAGTAAAACTATGTTTTATAACATTGATTAATAGTTGCAGGATTGGATTGAAGTTTTATTAAGAAATTTCCGATTGTTTCAATGTCTTGAGAAATAATAGAGCGCTTTAATAATAGGAAGTGAAAAGTCTAATGATTAAATTCTTCTGAATGGATGAGAATACTTATATTTGTCTCCTGAAGTTGTAAAATTCTCAATAGATCCAGGTTTGTAATATTATGAAACACGATGTTTTTATTAGCTATTCAAGTAAAGATAAAAGTGTAGCAACCGCTCTTTGTCATGCTTTAGAACAGGCGGGAATACGTTGTTGGATTGCTCCGAGAGATGTTACTCCCGGTCAGCCCTATGCTGCTGAAATTGTTAATGCCATTCGGGAAGCCCGGTTGGTGGTACTTATTTTTTCTATCCATTCAAATAACTCGCCACATGTGGGTAATGAAATTGATAAGGCTTTCAACCAAGGAAAAATAATAATCCCATTTCGGATTGATAAATCAGAGTTGAATGATTCGTTAGATTACTACCTGGCCCGCAAACATTGGATTGATGCTTATCCAAACCCGAATAAGAGCTTTGGTAGTTTAATACAGACGCTCACTACCTTTTTAAAGAGCCAGAATCGGGTAGTAGTTCCACTGGATACACCTCGGAAGAAGGAAGGACAACCTCACAGAATGAAGATGGGGATAATTATAGCTTGTTGTGCTATAGTTGGATTATTAATAGTCGGAGGACTTTGGTGGGGGGTAAAAAATCAGGATCTGATACCGGATGAAATTTCTGAAGTGTTGCAAACAGATTCTTTTAAAAAGGACTCTGTAGTAGTGCCGGTACATATAGAGAATGGAAAAGAGGTCCCGGTAACTTCAAAACCGACAACGACACTGAATGTTGGTACGGTTCCTGTTGCACCTGTTGAAAGTGGTATCCCTGAATGGATCTTTTCAAATCAGAGAATGGTGCATATTGGCATTTCCGATCCCGGACTTGAAGAGACTGAGGCACGTGAACAGGCGATAGTTCGTGCCATTTATTTATGGGCAATATCACAGGGAAAAGAGATAAACTCGATTATTGATAGTAGTATCTCTGACAAAGAAGAGACATTCGATATTGTTCAGAAAATGGTTTTATCTTCTTTGAATTATGATATAATGAGGGAGTATAAATATAAAACCGGTGAAATGTTTGTAGCAATTCAGATGAAGAGTGGTACAAAGGGAAAATTGAATTTAACTATTTCGCGTCATTTGAAATCGGTGATAACAGGTAGTGCCGAAGATTTTACGAGTAGTACGACTATTGAAGCTACCGGATTCTCTAAGTTGAAGAGTACTTCGATCTCCAAAAATATAATAAAAGGAAAAGAAACGTTTAGCTCTCTTTATAATGGAATGGAAACTTCTTTGTCCCGGTATTCCTATCCAGACTGTGGTGCAGAACAGGGAAAAGGATTTGTTGCTGATAGTAAGAAATATCATTCTTTGGGGAGAGCTTGGGCGGAATGCTTAAATACTTCTATACCTTTCACAGAATTGGGTGTTAATGCACAGATATCTTCACTGACAGAAAACTCAAAAGAAAGAGAAACCGGAAAAGAAGTTTTATCGACTACCAGCAGGAGTGTTGCCAAAGGAGAACCAGTAGAACCTTATATCATTCAGTTTCTGGGTATAAATGATGGAAAATTATCTGTCTCTATCCAGTTAGATGAACTATTGCGAAAAAAACTACTTGATGAGTACTTAAAAAAAGTAGCCAATAAGGCAAAATAAAAGAATGAATATGTGGTATGGACATAAAAAAAGGAGCAACGCCTTGCTCCAACCTTTGTTAACCTTAAATCTAATACTATGAAAAACACATTGCAAATGTACGGGTTTTCCGAATATTAGCAAATTTTGTGGGAGAAAAAACATGTTTTATAACATTGATTAATATTTTGCTTATTGAATTCAATTTTTATTAAGAGTTTCTGTTTATTCTTCCCACTTTTCTTTCATAAGATCTTCCAGTTTCAGTAATTCGTCACGATATTGAGCTGCTTCGATGAATTCCAGTTTTTTGGCAGCTTCCTGCATTAACTTGCGTGTACGGTCTATGCTCTTTTGCATCTGAGCTTTAGTCATATATTGAATGATCGGATCAGCAGCTACATTCGGGCTTGATGGTTCTATATAAACATGTTTTTCTTTTAGCATTTCCTCGGTATTGTTTCCACCGAATACAGCGAGATTACGTGCTTTCTTTATTTGTTGTGGGGTGATGCCATTTGCTTCATTATAAGCAAGCTGTTTTTCCCGGCGTCGGTTGGTTTCGTCAATTGTCAGCTGCATACTTTCTGTCATCTTGTCTGCATACATGATTACTTTTCCGTTTACATTTCGGGCAGCACGTCCGGCTGTTTGTGTCAGGGAACGATGGGAGCGCAGGAATCCCTCTTTGTCTGCATCAAGAATGGCAACCAAAGATACTTCTGGTAAATCAAGTCCTTCACGTAAAAGGTTTACACCGATCAATACATCGTACACACCTTGACGAAGGTCGTCCATAATTTTTACACGCTCAAGTGTATCTACATCGCTGTGGATATAGTTGCATCGCACATTGTTATTAAGCAAATATTCTGTTAATTCCTCAGCCATGCGCTTAGTTAAAGTCGTCACGAGAGTACGTTCCTCTTTTTCGATACGTATTTGAATTTCTTCCATAAGATCATCAATCTGGTTGAGGCTGGGACGTACCTCAATCACAGGGTCAAGCAGACCGGTAGGTCGGATTACTTGTTCCACAATGATACCTTCAGACTGTACCAGTTCATAATCGGCCGGAGTCGCACTGACATAAATAACCTGTTTGGCCATTTCCTGAAACTCTTCAAATTTAAGAGGACGGTTGTCCATGGCTGCAGGTAGGCGAAAACCATATTCTACCAGATTGATTTTTCGGGCGCGGTCACCACCATACATAGCACGTATCTGTGGGACGCTAACATGGCTTTCGTCTATAACAATTAGAAAGTCATCCGGGAAAAAGTCGAGCAGGCAATAGGGGCGGGTACCGGCACTGCGACCATCAAAATAACGTGAATAGTTCTCAATACCGGAACAGTGCCCCAGCTCGCGAATCATTTCCATATCATACGTCACCCGTTCATAAAGACGCTTGGCTTCATATTCTTTTCCGATAGATTCGAAAAAGGCTACTTGCTTGGTAAGGTCATCTTCTATTTCGTGGATAGCACGTAGAGTTGCCTCTTTGGTTGTCATAAATAAATTAGCCGGATATATTTTATATGACTCAAAAGGAGCAATTGTTATGCCTGAGATCGGATCTACTTCTTCAATTCCATCAATTTCATCTCCCCAAAAAGTCACTCGCAGGATGGTATCGGAATAGGCCAGATAAATGTCTACTGTATCACCTTTTACACGGAAGTTACCACGATTCAGATCCAGGTCATTGCGTACATAAAGGCTGTCTACGAGACGGCGCAGAAATACATTACGATCCAGCATACGCCCCCGTTCCACTTCTATGACATTGTCATAGAAGTCGGATGGATTTCCCATACCATAGATGCATGAAACAGAAGAAACTACCACTACATCTTTACGTCCTGAGAGTAGGGAAGAAGTGGCGGCAAGCCGTAGCTTATCTATTTCATCATTGATGGCAAGATCTTTTTCGATATACGTATCAGAGCTGGGAAGATAGGCTTCCGGCTGATAATAATCGTAGTATGAAACATAGTATTCCACAGCGTTGTTGGGGAAAAATCCTTTAAATTCACTGTATAGCTGGGCAGCCAGCGTTTTGTTGTGGCTCAATATCAATGTAGGTTTGTTGATATTAGCTATGACGTTGGCTATAGTAAACGTCTTTCCTGAGCCCGTAACACCCAATAGGGTCTGGGCAGGTAATCCTTGTTTTATACCTTCGGTTAATTGGGCAATAGCCTCAGGCTGGTCGCCTGTAGGCTTAT
Organism: Bacteroides mucinivorans; assembly: GCF_034654355.2. NCBI lineage: Bacteria > Pseudomonadati > Bacteroidota > Bacteroidia > Bacteroidales > Bacteroidaceae > Bacteroides > Bacteroides mucinivorans. The sequence goes on from NZ_CP178179.1 coordinate 2,298,166, forward strand.
AGGCGGATGTTAATTCAAAATTCATGTTTTTGTTTTAAAAGGGGGAGCAATATTCGGGAAAATAGTTGAGATAAACAAATTGTTTTTCCAAATAAATCCTTTACTTTGCAACAGTTTATTATAAAACATCGCTGGAGTTGATGTGAAGCTGTTTAAAAGATGGTTGATGGAGAGGCAAATCTGCAAAGAAACAAAGGTTTGAATTATCTCGTGAATCGTTTTTTATCCTTCTAAATGGATGACTGTAAAGCGCTGGTAATCAATGTTTATAAAAGTGTACACTTTGGTGGGTCAATATTGTACACTTTTGTATGGTAAGAGTGTACATTGTTGTGAGGTAAAAGTGTACACTTTATTATTTCTTGTTTGATTTAGCCGAAATTTACTCAATTATTTATTTAATTCCCTCAGCGGGTTGTGTAAAGAAAAAACAGATTAATACAAATATAAATACAACGAGAAACATGATTTGGAACGAAAGTATCGAATGCATGGACCGTGAGAGTCTTCGCAAAATCCAAAGTATACGGCTCAAAAAGATTGTGGAGCACGTTTATCACAACACCCCCTTTTATCGCAAAAAGATGCAGGAGTTAGGAATTACTCCGGATGATATTAACAGCATTGATGACATTGTAAAATTACCGTTTACCACCAAGTACGATTTGAGAGATAATTATCCGTTCGGACTATGTGCGGTTCCGATGAGTCAGATTGTGCGTATTCATGCCTCTTCAGGAACAACGGGTAAGCCTACTGTTGTAGGATATACCCGCAAAGATTTATCTTCGTGGACGGAATGTTTATCACGTGCCTTTACTGCTTATGGAGCTGACAGCTCGGATATCTTCCAGGTGTCTTATGGATATGGTTTGTTTACCGGTGGTCTGGGGGCTCATGCCGGAGCCGAGAATATCGGAGCATCGGTTATTCCCATGTCAAGTGGTAATACAGAGAAACAAATAACTCTGATGCATGACTTTGGCTCTACTTTGTTGTGTTGCACGCCTTCTTATGCGCTTTATCTGGCTGATGCGATTAAAGATTCCGGGTTTCCCCGTGAAGAGTTTAAGTTGAAAGCCGGTGCTTTCGGAGCTGAGCCGTGGACGGAGAATATGCGTCGTGAAATAGAAGAAAAACTGGGAATTAAAGCTTATGATATATATGGATTGAGTGAGATTGCCGGCCCGGGGGTGGGTTATGAGTGTGAATGCCAGCATGGTACACATTTGAATGAAGATCATTATTTTCCTGAAATAATTGATCCTCATACGCTGCAACCTGTTGAACCTGGACAAACCGGTGAACTTGTTTTCACTCATCTTACTAAAGAAGGAATGCCTTTATTGCGTTATCGTACAAAAGATCTTACTGCTTTACATTATGATAAATGTACTTGTGGACGTACATTAGTGCGCATGGATCGTATTCTGGGACGTAGTGATGACATGCTTATTATTCGTGGAGTTAATGTATTCCCAACTCAGATTGAGTCTGTCATCCTTGAGATGCCGGAATTCGAACCACATTATCTGTTGATTATTGATCGTAAGAATAATACGGATACGATGGAGCTGAAGGTGGAAGTTCGTGAAGACGCTTATTCTGACGAGATCAATAAAATGCTGGCATTGAAGAAGAAACTTACTTCTCGTCTGCAAAGCGTATTGGGACTGGGGGTAGATGTGAAGCTGGTGGAACCGCGTAGCATTGAACGTAGTGTAGGCAAAGCGAAGAGAGTGATTGATAATAGAAAATTGTGAGTTGTAACTTTTTAAATTTCAAATATTATGGTAGCAAAACAACTTTCTATCTTTTTGGAAAATAAGTCTGGTCGTTTGACGGAAGTGACTGAAGTGTTGGCAAAAGAAAATATAAATCTTTCTGCCTTGTGTATAGCCGAAAATGCTGATTTTGGTATTTTGCGTGGTATAGTATCTGACCCTGACAGAGCTTATAAGGCTTTGAAAGAGAATCATTTTGCCGTGAATATAACAGAGGTAGTAGGCATTAGTTGCCCTAATGTGCCAGGTGCACTTGCCAAAGTATTGCGATTTTTATCTGATGAAGGGGTATTTATTGAATACATGTATTCGTTTGCTAATAACAATACGGCAAATGTTGTGATTCGTCCTAATGATATGGAGAATTGTATTCGTGTACTCACAGAGAAAAAAGTAGATTTGCTGGCAGCAAGTGATCTGTATAGGCTTTAGAAGCTGGAAATTGGTAGCTGGTAGTTAGAATCTTTGCGGCATATAGTTAATCTGCATAGATTCCAACTGCCAGCTACTAACTTCTATATTCTATATTTCAACTCCTATTTTATATTAAAAAACATTGATTAATTGGTTTATTCCGCATGATTCTGTAACTTTGCGCATTATTTAAAATAGGATGAAGAAGAATATTATTATAACTCTGCTTGCAGCCGCTACACTTTCCTCGTGTGGAGAGTACAATAAGTTGCTAAAAAGTACCGATTACGAATATAAGTATGAGGCGGCAAAAAACTACTTCGCTAAAGGTCAATATGGGCGTTCTGCTACATTATTGAATGAGCTGATAACCATTCTGAAAGGTACCGATAAAGCAGAAGAATCTCTTTATATGTTAGGTATGAGTTATTATAATCAGAAAGATTATTCAACTGCTGCCCAGACATTTATAACCTATACCAATACTTATCCGCGTGGCACATTTGCTGAATTGGCAAGTTATCATGCAGGCAAAGCGCTTTATTTGGATACCCCGGAGGCGCGTCTGGATCAGTCTGGTACTTATACAGCTATTCAGCAACTGCAGACATTCCTTGAATATTATCCTGCAAGTTCTAAAAAACAGGAAGCTCAGGATATGATTTTTGCTCTTCAGGATAAGCTTGTTCTGAAAGAATTTATGTCTGCCAAATTGTATTACAATTTGGGTAATTATATGGGTAATAATTATGAGTCATGTGTAATCACTGCTCAGAATGCGCTAAAAGATTATCCTTATACTGATTATCGTGAGGATCTCTCTATCCTGATTCTTCGTGCTAAATATGAAATGGCTATTAATAGTATAGAAGAGAAAAAGATAGATCGTTATCGTGAAACTGTCGATGAATATTATGCTTTTAAGAATGAGTTTCCGGAAAGTAAGTATCTGAAGGAAGCCGAAAAGATATTTAATGCATCAACCAAAGTAATTAAAGATTAAATTATAAATAGATTTATGGATTACAAAAAAACGAATGCTCCTACTAACACCGTTACGCGTGACATGATGGAATTGTGTGCTGATACAGGTAATGTTTACGAAACAGTGGCTATCATTGGTAAACGTGCCAATCAGATTAGTGTGGAAATCAAGAGTGATCTTTCCAAGAAGCTTGCAGAGTTCGCTTCTTATAATGACAACCTGGAAGAAGTATTTGAGAATCGTGAACAGATTGAAATTTCTCGCTATTATGAGAAATTGCCAAAGCCTGCATTGATTGCTACACAAGAGTATATCGAAGGTAAGATTTATTATAGAAATCCGGCCAAGGAAAAAGAAAAATTGCAGTAAAAGAACGCAAGAAGTTAAGAATAGAATAACGTAGTAAGAATTAGATAGTCAAGTAGTAAGTAGGAAGAGTGTTCTTATTATTACTTGGCTATTTTTTTACTGTCGGTTATTTTTTTTATCGTTATAAACTTTTAAAACTACTAAGACAATATGATTCAACGTATTCAGAGTATTTATTTGTTGCTTGTTACGGGCTTGTTAATAGCGAGTATGTGTTTGCCTGTAGGCTCTTTGATTAATTTAAATGGAGCGGTAAGTGTTTTTAAACCACTCGGACTTACAATGGGTGATACATTTCAGTCTACATGGGGGCTTTTTTGTATATTGATGCTGGCTGCAATTGTTGCATTTGCTACTATCTTTCTTTTTAAGAACCGTATATTGCAGATTCGTATGACTATATTCAATAGTTTATTATTGGTGGGGTATTATATGGCTTTCCTTGCTTTCTTCTTTGTGCTTCGTAGTGATGAAACTTCCTTTCAGTTTCATTGGGCGTTGTGTTTTCCATTGATTGCTATTATTCTCAATTATTTAGCCATACGTGCAATCGGTCGTGATGAAGCAATGGTGCACGCTGCTGATAGGTTGAGATAGATCATACAATATTGTATACTTTAAAAAAAAAGATGCCACATCGTTCTGTAGGACGGTGTGGCATCTTTTTATAAGTAGGCTAATATTATTAAAATCTCTGATAATCTTAAGGGGCTGTATCTTTTGAATTATTTCTTCAAGTCAAACAGATAAGTCAACTTTATTGATATGGTATTGTGGGCTGCACGGTCAAAATCGTCTTTTTTGCTGGTATGGTAGAAATCGGATAACGCAAAGTAATATCTTCCTTCTAACAGAAAACTACCGGCTTTTTTACTTCTTACTTCAAGTCCACCTCCTCCGGTTATTCCATAGTCAAACTTGTTTTCTATCTTCTTTCCATATTCTTTTGCACTGGCAATTTGTTCGGCCGTCCATCCGCTTGCCTTCTCTGACTCACCTATTAAAAAACCTACCTGTGGTCCCAGATTGATAAAGAACTGTACACCATAATCTTTGCCAAATGCCAGATGGGCTAAAAAAGGAATATCTATGTAATTCATATTCCTGCTATAACTTCGGCTAAGGTCTTTTGTGCCGTCAGCTAATTCAAAAGCCTCTTCCCAACCTCGTTGTGAAAAGTTTAGCTCAACCTGTGCACCGCAAATCATAGCAAAATATTTCTCAGAGATATAACGGGCAGTCAGTCCGCCTGTGATTCCCATGGGCATGCTTTGCTTGATCTTTCGTTGAAAAGTTACTTTGTTGAGATTGACACCACCATTTATTCCGATGGCAAAATTGTGACGCATTTCGCCAATCTGTGCCATTGCCGGAAAAGCAATGCCTATTAGTAACACTACTGTTATGATTGTTGTTTTTATATGTGTCATCTTATTCAAAATCAAGCTTTACTAATTCAAAGTTCTTTGTAAAATGAACAAAGAATACCTTTTTGTTGATGAAACCTCCCCAGTTGTTCACCCGTTGAAATTTAAATCCGGTTTGTATAGGGGTCAGATCCATTTTAGGTAGATTCTTTTCCAGTTCGGAGCCATATCTGGATAATCCTTTCAGGAAGAAGAATCCCGTATCAAATCCTAACATTCCGTATTGAGGATAATTGATGGCCATATCTTTGCTATACCATTTGTGATAAGAGTTAATGAAGTTGATAGCTGCCGGAAGCATGTTGTTTGTATAAAACGAAGAGTAAAAATATGTATCCAGCTCAAAGAAACTGTCCAGGTGATCTTTTGTATAAGTCTGCCATTCCGGGTAACCAAAAAGGTGTACGTTAGCGTCCGGATTTTCTCTTACCAGTACAGTTAGCTGCGGAATGATTTTAATGAGTGTCACGTCACTACCAGACGTAGGGATAAAAATATTTTCTTTATCACTGCGTAGAGCTTCCTTCATCGCTTGTGCTGTGGCTGATTCGGGGAGTGTCTTTACCGGAATTCTTTTGTTTGTCAGTTCCTGTTTCAGTCCTTTGATAAATTCTGTTTTATCTTTATCTACCGTCGTAGCTTCCAATATGATTATATTGGCATTGGAGAACTGACGTATAAAGTGTTCATATACCTCTGAATACAGATAGGATTGTGGAGTATTAATCTGATAAATAAACGGATTGCTAAATACCTCTTCTTCTTTTGAAGAGAAAGGAATAACCATACGAATATCATGTTTCTTAGCAAAAGTTGCCAGTGCTTTTGTGTGCTTTGACTGTGACGGACCAAAGATAATATTCATCTTTTTCATTTCGTCTTTAGCAAGAATGCTATTTAGAGAAGCATTGTCGTCTCCACAATTATAAGCATAAAGATCAATAGAAGTGCCTGTACGTTTCAGGCTGTCTACAGCAAGAAGAAATCCTTCGTAATATTCAACCATGCGCTTATCTTGAAGGAAAGGCAATAATATGGCTGCTTTTATGGTGCTTATCTTTTCCGGTGCTTCTTTGCTGGCCAGGAATAGTTCCTTATCAGTAGGAGGAGTTATGTCTTTATTTTCCTGAGGTGCCACAGGTTTTGCCGAAGGGTAGGGGATGCAAAGGAACTGTCCTTTTTTCATCCCTTGTTTTAGTTCCGGATTAGCATCAATCAGTGCCTGTTCGCTGATTCCGTATTCGCGGCTGACGCTGAAAATGGTTTCACGTCGTTTTACCTTATGCATATCTTTGCATCTGGATTGAACAGGACCCTGAACGGTGGTAGTCGATGGAGAAGTTGTTGCAACGTCCTGAGTCAAAGGAGTGGCAGTGGCTTGGGCAACTTCTTCGGCAGAAGGAATGCGGATCACTTGCCCGATACGGAAATTTTCGGCACTAAGTCCGGGGTTGGCTTCACAGATTGCTTTAGCCGATACATTATATATTGTAGTTAGTTTATATAAGGTTTCTCCAGCTTCAATGGTGTGGAACTTTTCATCTTGTTTTGATGCTTTTTGTTTCTGAGGAATCCGGATTGTTTGTCCTGCATAGATTTTCTCTTCACATCCCGGGTTTAACTGTATGATATCTGATTGACTGACTCCATACATACTGGATATGGAATATAAACTTTGTCCCTTTTCAATGGTGTGAAGGAAGTAAGATTGATTCTCCTGAGCATGAAGGCTCATACAAGAGATGCTTATAAAAAACAGAAGAAAGAGTATTCGGCTTATTAAGGGTCTCATCAATTTTTAAACTATTAGTTCTTAAAATCAGGCAACAAAGGTACAAATTCTGATATATATCTGCCTAATAATTGAGTTAAGAAAATAATATTGTGTTTCTTTAAGACCATAATTCAAGTGGAAACATTAATTTTGCAGATGTTATGTCACTACACAGATTATCTTATATAATATTGTTCTGTCTTGCCTTTCCTTTTTCAGAGGGTTGGGCACAGATTAAGTTAAATCCTGTGGCTATATTGCTACTGGAGAATGGTACTGATCCTACAGAGCCTAAGACGCTTGAGGCCGGTGGAGAACCATATGTGGGGTCGGCTCCACTTAAATTTCGTTTTGTGGCCAATATTGAGTCTCCTTCTCCAACATTACGTTATGAATGGAATTTTGCATCTGATGAGGAATTTAATGATCCTATAAGCGGGTCACCACGTTATGAAGAAGAAACCATTTTTGATTTTGTTACTTCGGGGACATTCTATGTCAGGTTACAGGTGAGCGATACGGAAACAGAAGACGGACCAACTTCGGTATCAGATGTGTTTATCATTCAGGTACCTGAGTCGGAATTGAAAATACCTAATGCTTTTTCACCTAATGGAGACGGCATTAATGATATTTTTAAAGTGAAGTATAAATCACTTGTTAGTTTCGATGCTGTTGTGTTCAATCGCTGGGGACAGAAGTTATATCAGTGGGGATTGACGGACATTGATAAGGGATGGGATGGAACATCCCGTGGGCATCAGGTGCCTGTAGGCGTGTATTTTATCGTAGTAGAAGCACGTGGTGCAGATGGAGTCGTGTATAAACATAAAGGAGATATAAATATACTGAGGTAAAAAGGATATGCAGGAAACAGAATATATAAATGTATACGGTGCGCGTGTACATAATTTGAAAGATATTGATGCTGAAATTCCCCGTAACAGTCTGACAGTTATTACCGGATTGAGCGGAAGTGGTAAATCTTCTTTGGCATTCGATACGATATTTGCTGAGGGACAACGACGTTATATTGAAACCTTTTCAGCTTATGCCCGTAATTTTTTGGGTAATCTGGAGCGTCCTGATGTAGATAAAATAACCGGATTGAGTCCGGTGATTTCCATCGAACAGAAAACAACAAACAAGAATCCCCGCTCTACAGTGGGTACAACAACGGAGATCTATGATTATCTCCGTTTGCTCTATGCCCGTGCCGGAATAGCTTACTCTTATCTCTCAGGAGAGAAAATGGTGAAATATACCGAAGAGCAGATACTTGACCTTATTTTAGGAGATTATAAAGGCAAGAAAATCTATATGTTGGCACCGTTGGTGCGTGCCCGTAAAGGACACTATAAAGAACTGTTCGAACAAGTACGTAAGAAGGGGTATCTTTATGTACGTGTAGATGGTGAGGTACGTGAAGTGACGCATGGTATGAAGTTGGATCGCTACAAGAATCATGATATTGAAGTAGTGATTGATAAAATGATAGTGGGCGATAAGGACGATAAACGTCTGAAACAAAGTGTTGCCACAGCAATGCGTCAGGGTGACGGATTACTAATGATATTGGACGTCACTACCGGAGAACTCCGTCACTATAGTAAGCGTTTAATGTGCCCCGTAACCGGACTGTCCTACAGGGAACCGGCTCCGCATAATTTCTCTTTTAACTCTCCGCAAGGAGCCTGCCCAAAGTGTAAGGGACTTGGAGTAGTGAATCAGATTGATATCGATAAGGTGATTCCTGACCGGAACATGTCTATCTATGAAGGTGCTATTGCTCCGTTGGGCAAATATAAGAATGCAATGATATTCTGGCAAATCGGTGCATTGCTTGAAAAGTATGAAGCCACATTGAAAACTCCGGTTAAAGATTTACCGGAAGATGCTATGGATGAAGTGCTGTATGGATCGGATGAACGAATTAAGATAAAGAGTTCACTCATTGGCACCTCTTCTGATTATTTCGTAACGTATGAGGGTGTAGTGAAGTATATCCAGATGTTGCAGGAGAAAGATGCTTCGGCTACAGCTCAGAAATGGGCAGAACAGTTTGCCCGTACTACCGTCTGTCCTGAATGCAAGGGAGCGAAACTTAATAAAGAGGCATTGCATTTCCGCATTCATGATAAGAATATCAATGAACTCTCCAATATGGATATCAGCGAGCTTTATGACTGGTTGCAGAAGGTGGATGAGTTTCTGTCTGATAAACAAAAGAAGATTGCAGCCGAGATATTGAAAGAAATTCGTACACGCCTGAAATTCCTGTTGGATGTAGGGTTGGATTATCTATCTCTCAATCGTAGTTCGGTGAGTTTATCGGGTGGTGAGAGTCAGCGTATTCGATTGGCAACACAGATTGGTTCACAGTTAGTGAATGTGCTTTATATTCTGGACGAGCCGAGTATCGGACTTCATCAGCGGGATAATCTGCGTCTGATTAACTCATTGAAGGAATTGCGCGATATGGGTAATTCTGTGATTGTGGTAGAGCATGACAAAGATATGATGTTGGCTTCTGATTATGTGATTGATATGGGACCTAAAGCGGGCCGTCTGGGTGGTGAAGTGGTATTTGCCGGTAAGCCACAGGAGATGTTACAGACGTCTACATTAACCTCGCAGTACCTGAATGGTCAGCAGAAGATAGAAGTTCCTGCCAAACGCCGTCCCGGTAATGGTAAGTCATTATGGCTTCGCGGTGCAAAAGGAAATAATCTGAAGAATGTGGATGTGGAATTCCCATTGGGTAAATTGATTTGTGTGACCGGTGTATCGGGTAGTGGCAAATCTACGTTGATAAACGAAACATTGCAGCCTATTCTTTCGCAGAAGTTTTATCGCTCTCTTCAGGATCCGTTGGAATATGGTTCGATTGAAGGATTAGAGAATATTGATAAAGTGGTCAATGTAGATCAATCTCCGTTGGGACGTACACCACGTTCCAACCCGGCTACCTATACAGGTGTTTTTTCTGATATTCGCAATTTGTTTGTAGGATTACCGGAAGCAAAGATACGTGGTTATAAGCCGGGACGTTTCTCGTTCAATGTGTCTGGCGGACGTTGTGAAGCGTGTTCCGGGAATGGTTATAAGACAATTGAAATGAACTTTCTGCCGGATGTATATGTACCCTGCGAAGTGTGTCATGGCAAACGTTACAACCGCGAAACTTTGGAAGTACGTTTTAAAGGAAAATCCATAGCCGATGTGTTGGATATGACTATCAATCGTGCAGTTGAATTCTTTGAAAATGTGCCACAAATTCTGAATAAGATAAAAGTGATACAAGACGTTGGTTTGGGATATATTAAGTTAGGGCAGTCGTCAACTACTCTTTCCGGTGGTGAAAGTCAGCGTGTGAAGTTGGCTACCGAACTCTCAAAGCGTGATACCGGTAAGACACTTTATATCCTTGATGAACCTACCACCGGACTGCATTTTGAAGATATCCGTGTGCTGATGAATGTACTGAATAAGCTTGTAGATAAGGGAAATACGGTTATTGTGATAGAGCATAATCTGGATGTAATAAAGATGGCAGACTATATCATTGATATGGGCCCGGATGGTGGAAAGGGAGGAGGAAAACTTCTCAGTTTCGGTACGCCTGAAGAGGTTGCGAAGAGCAAGAAAGGATATACGCCGAAGTTTCTTCGCGAGGAACTTTCCCTTTAGCGAGGAATACCGTTTCCGGTAGCGGATTTTACCGGACTTGTACGCCTGCTGGTGGTAAAGAAAACTGAAAATATATACCTTAAGATGAAGAATCAATTGTTTATTTTATCGTTGTTATTTGTTTCTCGGTATCTGCCAATAGTGGTGCCATACTGGATAGCCTGTGAAAATGGTCAGACAAGATGGTGTGAAAACCTTTAAGTTTATGAAAAAATAAAAAGATACTTCGTTACTATACGCAGGAGATATGCGTTTGAAGTATTATAAAGGTGTATTTCCCCCGGTAAAAACGAATCAACGTTTTTGCCGGGGGATAATTTTTTCCTATTTTTGTTCTCCGAAATCTATAAACAGAAAGAAATAAGTCATGAAAATAAATAAAACCAATGCTGCCCGCTTGTTAGATAAGGCTAAAATATCTTATGAACTAATTCCTTACGAGGTAGATGAAGATGATTTGAGTGCTGTACATGTGGCAGCAAACTTAGGCGAGAATATCGATCAGGTATTTAAGACTCTTGTTTTGCATGGAGATAAGACCGGGCATTTTGTTTGTATTGTTCCCGGCGACAAAGAGGTGAATCTGAAACTTGCTGCTAAAGTATCCGGCAACAAGAGTTGTGATATGATTCCGATGAAGGAACTTCTTCCTACTACCGGATACATTCGTGGTGCCTGTTCACCTATCGGGATGAAAAAGCATTTTCCTACCTACATTCATGAGACCTGTCTTGAGTTTCCGTATATTTATGTAAGTGCCGGCCAGCGGGGGTTACAGATAAAAGTGGCTCCTAACGATTTAATTAAGGAAGCACGCGCTGAAGTTTGTGTCTTGTTCACTGAATAATTCAAAAAAAAGTATATATTTGCAGAAATTATACTTGAAATGACAATTCAAATTATTAATTAAATATTTATATCTTATGTTTAGTAAACACCCTAAAGGGTTAATCCCAGCCGCTTTGGCCAATCTTGGCGAACGTTTCGGCTTTTATACTATGATGGCAATCCTTGTTCTTTTCCTGCAAGCTAAGTTTGGGCTGGATGGAAAGACCGCAGGGATTATTTATTCAACGTTTTATTTCTCTATTTACATCCTTGCCTTGGTAGGGGGTATTATTGCCGATAAAACACGAAACTACAAAGGAACGATTATGGTAGGTATTGTTTTGATGGCCTTAGGTTATCTGATGCTTGCTATTCCTTCCAAAACTCCGGTTGACAATCAAACTTTATTTTTAACTATCACCTGTATCGGATTGTTTGTTATTGCTTTTGGTAACGGACTTTTTAAAGGTAACCTGCAAGCATTGGTCGGACAAATGTACGACAATCCTCAGTACTCTTCTATGCGTGACTCCGGTTTCTCATTGTTCTATATGTTCATCAATATAGGTGCTATTTTTGCTCCGATGGCAGCAATCGGTGTACGTAACTGGTGGTTGTCTACTTTCGGTTATGCCTATAATGCCGATCTGCCTGCTTTGTGCCATGGGCAGTTGGCTCAGACTTTAACTCCGGAAGCTATCGAAACTTATACCAGATTGGCCTCAGAGTCTTCTTCTACTCCTGTAACCGATCTTACAACTTTTGCTGCTGATTATCTGAATGTATTTACTACCGGTTTCCATTATGCTTTTGCTGTTGCTATTGTAGCAATGGCTGTTTCACTTCTTATCTATATGTTGAATAAGAAGAACTTCCCGGATCCAAGTAAGAAAGCTGTTGCTGATAAGAGCAATACTGCTGCAACTGTAGTAGAGATGAGTGCACAAGAGGTAAAGCAGCGTATTTATGCTTTGTTTGCTGTATTTGGTGTTGTTATTTTCTTCTGGTTCTCTTTCCATCAGAATGGTTTGACGTTGACATTCTTTGCAAAAGAATACACCGATCTTAATCTCTTCGGAATGCCTATCTCGGCTGAATTGTTCCAATCGTTGAATCCTTTCTTTGTGGTGTTCCTTACTCCGGTGATAATGGCTGTATTTGCTCGTCAGCGTGCGCGTGGGTGTGAACCGTCTACTCCGAAAAAGATAGCAATCGGTATGGGAATAGCAGCTTTGGGATTTGTTGTAATGGCCATTGGCTCTTATGTTGCCGATTTGCCTCTGCATAAAGAAATCCTGGCTGTAGGAACTTCACCGGTGAAAGTCACTCCGTTGTTGTTGATGTTGACTTACCTTATCCTTACAGTTGCTGAATTGTATATTTCTCCGTTGGGAATCTCGTTTGTCTCCAAAGTGGCTCCTCCTAAATATCAGGGTATCATGCAAGGTGGATGGCTTGGTGCTACTGCTATAGGTAATCAGTTGCTTTTCATCGGTGCTGTGCTGTATGAGACAATTCCTATTTGGATGACATGGACAGTATTTGTGGTGGCTTGTAGTATTTCGATGATTACAATGCTCTTTATGCTGAAATGGCTGGAAAGAGTGGCTAAATAAGAAATAGTTTTATTACCATAGAATATAACGAGGGTATCTAATCTTTTTAGATATCCTCGTTTTTTTTATTTTGCTCCTTGTTCATAATGTGAACCCAGTCTTCCTTTCTGTACGGTTTTGAGTGTATTTCACCACAGAGTAACACAGAGTTCCACAGAGTAGTCTTTATCTGATGAAACGCGGATTAACACAGATTAATACAGATTAAAAGACTGTAGTTCTTTATCATATATTTGTTTCCCTTTGTGAAAATTTGCGTTCATCTGCGTTTTAATAAAGATTTAAACTCTGTGTTACTCTGTGGTGAGTTCATTTCTGATCAGTTTAATAGTAAATATCATTGTGTCTTTCTTCAAAAAATCACAGATACAGCACTGCCTAATGTCATAATCTGTGTACATGTCTTATCAGACTTCACAGGAGTAGGTATCAGATTATAATCCAGAAAGAATCTTACTCCCAGATTTTGTTTTGCCAGGAAAGTAAACGAAGCACCTGTCCCCATACTGAATCCACCTCTGCTACCTATCACTGCTACAGGCAAGTTACAGGATGAATAGTAACTATAGCCTGCCAGAACCTTGCTTCCTACCAGTAGGCGTGGTGTGATGGGATATGAGAAATAGATTCCTACATGCCCAGCTAAAAGATCGGTTGACTCTTCCAGTGCCTCATTATTGAATATCACTGCCATGTTGATTGCCGAGAAGCGCCCACCTAATCCTATATATGGGTTGAGAAACCAGGCTCCTTCCAGTCCGGCAGTACTACCGGATGAAAAGTGGAATCGGTCTTTATCGGATAGAGTGTAAGTACCTGGGGCAACATTGAGTCCCAGATAAATGCCAAAGAAAGAGGGATTAATTTTCCATTCAAAATCACTCGAAGTAGAAAAGTTATGGATACCTTTATCTTTGAATATAAGATCAGCCAAAAAATACCCAAGTTCTGTTGATAAAATGCCAAACCCGGCTCCTGCCAATACGTCACTCAACCAATGCTTGTTATTTGCCATACGGGTAAGTCCCGTTGCTGTAGCCACTGAGTAGGCGCCGATACTATACCATGGACTACGTTCTCCATACTCCTTATGCATCATAGTAGCCGTCATAAAGGCCGTGGCTGTGTGTCCGGAGGGAAAAGAATGATTGTTGGAATTGTCGGGACGTGTTACTCTGGTCTGTGTCTTTAATCCGTTAACTATTGAAGTCATTATAATGGCAGAAAAAGCATCGGATACAAGCATGCGTCCCCACGAACTACGTCCTTTTACACCGCCAATCTTCATACTTAACATTGTTACAGCGGGGAGGTATTGAAGATAATCGTCATAATGTTGTTTGAAAGAGGGCAGACGGCTGTTGCGTAATCCACGAAAATGATCGTCTTCACTTTTCACAATAAGACCGCCTATTACAAGTGGTACACCTACATAAGTCATTTGGTAGACTCGTGAATTGGCTATTTTATGCATTGTATACTGGAAGCGGTTTGCCGGTACTGATGGAGTGAGTGATGGCAATGAATCAGTCAGATTTGGCTCATTTGCAGAGTGCAAGAACGGACAGATATAGCATAGCAATAATATAAGAATAAGCTTCATAATCTAGTAGTAGTTTTAATCGCTACAAAGATATAAGGCAATTCTGTAAGAAAACTGAATTTATACAGAAATAAATTCAATTTATCGTTTACTATGATAGTATACTAATCTGTGTTGTATTATTGTTTTTCCTTTTATCAGTTTTAAGTTGTTGTATTACAGTAAACTTTATAAGTATATAAACTGGTGTGTATATAAATAAAATGCTGGTATATGTGATGATTCGGTATATGTTTTGTTATGGACTATTACACATATTACTGTATAAAGAAGGTTTGATAAACTAAGAATCATAAAGTACTGCATTGTTTTATTTTTTTTCTGATTATTTAGGTGGGTTTCTCTCACTTTGTAGATAAAATTAGGCGATTTGTTTCTTTATTTTGTTTTTTATCTGTGTTTTCTTACATATTAAATTAAATTTCGTATAACTTTGTGGCACAAGATAAAATTGCAAGGTAAACAATTAAATGAATCCTTATCATATAGAAACCGAATTACTTATTCAATTAAGGAATGGAGAACACAATGCTTTTCGCCGTTTGTTCGATCTCTATTATGCATTGATGTGCGCTATAGCCTATGAATATATAGAGGATGAATATATATGCCAGGGTATAGCCGAAGATGTATTGCTATCGGTATGGGAAAAACGGAAGCAACTTGACATTAATATTTCGTTGAAAGGGTATTTAATCCGTTCGGTGCGTAACAGGAGTATTGATTATTTGCGTAGTAATGTGCAGGAAACCAAGGTTGTGCGCATGAGTACTATTGATGAATATGAAACTTGTTTTATTGCTGACGAAGAGTTGTTTGATAAAATAGCTTTATTGGAGCTGGAGGATAAAATAGAAGAGATAGTGTCAACATTGCCAATTGAATGCCGGACTGTATTCCAAATGAGCCGGTTTGAAGGGCTTTCTAATCAGGAAATAGCAGAACGTCTGAATATCTCTATCAATACAGTTAAATATCATATTAAAAAGGCCCTATCCGTACTAAAAGAAGGGCTTGGTGACTATCTTTTTGCTATAGTTGTTGCATTTGTCTTTTTGTTTAGACACTAATATCTGAAAATACAGCTCTTTGTGTGATTAAATTCGCCATAATTGTTTTTTCTTGAAATTTTTTTTAGAATTTCACTACCCCTACATCTTAAAAATCTCGTCTCCCTATTAAAAGGACTTAATATGGGTGAAAATAATAATATAATTGAAGAACTTATTGATAAGCAACTTTCAGGGCTTCTGTCTTCTGAAGAGTATACTTATTTGCGGCAATGGTATAATGCCAGTCCGGAAAATAAGAAACAGTATGAGGAGTATTGTATCTTAAAAAAATATCTGCATGTTCTGAATAGCAAAAAGCGTTTTAGACCTTCGGTTGAATCTGCCTATAAGCGCTTTGTGGTCAGAATAGGAACTGTAAGCAGGAAGCATCGTACACTCTCTCTGTATAGAACTTTGCGTTATGCGGCTATTTTATTACTTGTTTTTGGTTTGGGAGGTACTACCTTTTATTTCATTCAAAGTCACTATATTCAGACTCGGCTAACACAAACGATAGAAATTCCGTTTGGTTCTAAATCAAAAATTGTTTTGCCGGACGGTACAACCGTCTGGTTAAACTCAGGGAGTATTCTTTCGTATGAAAATAATTTTGGAAAAAATAACCGTGACGTAAAGTTAAGCGGCGAAGGTTACTTTGAAGTAACTAAGAACCGGAATTTGCCATTCAAAGTTTTTTCGGGTAAGGTACAGGTAGAAGTATTGGGTACCAAATTCAATTTTAAGTCTTATTCGGATGATGAAAGTGCTAAAGTGACTCTTGTTGAGGGAAGCCTGAATGTAGGAATTGAGGATAAGAAACAAGAAGTTCATCTGGTTCCTAATCAGCAGGCTATTTTTGATAAGGCAAAAAAGGATATGAAGGTGAAAAATGTGAAGGCCGATCTGTATGCCATGTGGACTTTACCTAAAGAAGAGCCTATTGATAAGAAACAAATAAACGTAGATAAGGTCCTGACAAAAACAGAAAATCCGAATATAACTCTACGGAATACTTTATTTTTTGATGAGGAATCTCTTATTCAGATTGTCCGCGATCTGGAAAGGGTTTTTAATGTACAGATTGAAATAAAAGATGAAAAGTTGAAGTATGAAAAATTCTATGGAGATTTTAGAAATGAAGAAACTTTGTATGATATTTTGAAAATGATGGCAGAAAGTAACAATTTACACTATGTTGTCGATAATAATAAAATAGTAATATCAAGAAAATAGGAGGGAATCTATGAGGAATAAGATATAAAAACAAAGAGTCGGGTTCTGTTGGCGCACTCCCGACTCCGGTCTCAGCATATAAAAACATATTGTTTAATATATAAAGATGTTACAAATGTATGAAAATAAGTTGAATAGCATCCTGAAAATTAGTACTATTTTAATAGTTTTATTATGTAGTAAGAATTTATTGGCTCAGGATGTTACATTATCTCTGAATCTTAAAAATGTTACAGTCAAAGAAGCACTGGAGCAGTTGAAAAATGATACAAAATTTTCATTGTGGTTCAATGTCAATGATGTAGAATTATCTAAAATTGTCACTGTACAGTTAGAGAATAAAAGCATTGAAGATGCTTTGAAGATTATTTTGGACGGTCAGAATCTGAATTTTGAAGTTAAAAATAAGCGTATACAGATTTTTAAGCATAAAACAAATGCAGAAAAGCCGAAACAGAAAGTCAAAAATATAACCGGGCAGGTTACCGATGAGAGCGGAGAGGTATTGCCAGGCGTGACAATACAGATAGAAGGAAGTACCTCTACGGGTACAATTACAGATTTTGATGGGAAATTCCAATTAGATGTTCCTGATAATGCCAGAAGGTTTATTGTTTCATACGTCGGAATGAAAACTCAGGAACTCAATATAGCTCCCGGTTTTACTAAAATAGTATTACTTTCGGATTCTCAGGAATTGGATGAAGTTGTTGTTACCGGATACCAGAAGATAGACCGCAGATTGTTTACTGGAGCTGCCGATCGTATTTCGGGTGATAAGGCAAAGGTTGACGGAGTAACCGACATTAGTAAAATGCTACAGGGGAAAACGGCAGGAGTGCAGGTACAGTCTGTATCCGGTACATTTGGTGCCGCTCCGAAGATACGCGTTCGTGGTGCATCTTCCATATATGGTAACCAAAGCCCTTTATGGGTAGTTGACGGGGTAGTCCTCGAAGATATGGTGGAAGTATCTCCGGATGATTTGTCTTCCGGAAATGCAGCTACTCTTATCAGTTCAGCTGTTGCCGGATTGAATGCTGACGATATTGAGAGTTTTCAAATATTGAAAGATGCTTCGGCTACTGCACTTTATGGAGCGCGTGCAATGAACGGAGTAATTGTTGTGACGACAAAGAGGGGTAAGAAAGGCACTGCATCCATTAGTTATACAGGAGAGTTTACCATGCGTACCCGTCCTTCGTACTCGCAATATAATATTATGAACTCAAAAGATCAGATGTCTGTCTATCTGGATATGGAGCAGAAAGGTTGGCTGGATCATGCTACAATTTCACGGGCTGAGAATGGAGGGGTATTTTTTCAGATGTATGATCTTATTAACCAGTTTGACAAGACTAACGGACAGTTCGGGTTGATGAATACACCTCAATCCCGTTCGCGTTTTTTGCAGTCAGCAGAGATGCGTAATACAGATTGGTTTAGTATTTTGTTTAAACCAACTCTTCAAAGTAATCATTCACTAAGTATTTCATCAGGAAATGAACGTTCCCGTTTCTATACTTCTCTTAGTTTTTATAATGATCCGGGTTGGACAGATGCAGATAAGGTAAACCGCTATACTGCCAACATGAATGCTTCATTTGATTTGAATAAATACCTGACTTTCGGAGTAAATACCAGCGGATCAATTCGTAACCAGAGGGTTCCGGGAACCATGGATCGTGACATGGATGCCGTGAATGGAGAATATACACGTGATTTTGATATCAATCCTTTCAGTTATGCATTGAATACGAGTAGGACAATGTCAGATCGTACAGTTAATGGGGATCCTGAGTATTACCGGATGAACTATGCTCCTTTTAGTATTCTGAATGAAATGAATTCCAACTTCATTGATATGGATATGATGGACCTGAAGTTGCAAATGGAATTGAATTATAAGCCTTTCAAGAGTTTGGAGCTGAATGCTTTGGGCGCAATAAGGTATGTTAAGTCTACACAGGAACATAAAATATACGGTAATTCTAATATGGCAATGGCCTATCGTGCAGCAGATGATGCTACCATTCGTGATAAAAATAAGTTCCTTTATAAAGACCCGGATAACCCGGATGCATTGCCTGAAGTGGTAATGCCCGAAGGCGGTTTTTATAATACGACTAATAATACGATGCTAAGTTACTACTTTCGGGCAACGGCCAATTATAATAAAATGTTGTTTGGGAAGCACCCTTTTAATTTGATGGTTGGTCAGGAAGTAAAGTCTGCCGACCGTAAAAACGGTTTTAATAATGGTTACGGATATCAATGGGATAAGGGGGGTGTTCCTTCTGTTGACTATCGCATCTTGCAGCAGATATTGGTAGGAGGTTTTGATTATTATGGAATGGAAGAAAATTATGATCGTTTTGTTGCCTTCTTTGGAACTGCCAGTTTTTCGTATAATGGGAAATATACTTTGAACTTAACCGGACGTTATGACGGTTCGAATCGTTTGGGACGTGCGCGTGATTCCCGTTGGTTGCCTACCTGGAATGTCAGTGGTTCATGGAATGCTTTGGAAGAAAGTTTCATGAAAACCCAGACTCTTTTTTCTGCATTGACACTGAGAGCTACCTATGGATTGACAGCCAGTATGGGACCAGCCAGCAATGCTTTGGCTATTTTCAGAAATCAGGTTACTTTTCGCGATACGCAAGGAAACAGAGAGAATCAGGTTTTAATAAGCTCATTGCAGAATTCGGAACTTACCTGGGAGAAACAATACGAAACGAATGTAGGTATTGATATGGGATTCCTGCGTAACCGGATAAGTTTGAGCGCAGACGTTTATTTCCGCAACGGATTCGACCTGATTGGTTATATGCGTACATCCGGAATCGGGGGAGAAGCGATGAAAGCTGCGAACTATGCAGATATGAAATCCCGTGGTGTAGAATTTACATTAAATACAAAGAACATCGTTACGAAGAATTTCAACTGGACTTCTAATCTGACTTTCTCATTCAACCATAATGAGATTACGAATCTAAAATCAATGCCCAGAGTCATCGACCTGGTGAAAGAAGAAGGAGGCCCTTTGCAAGGTTATCCTGTGAGAGGACTGTTTTCGTATCAGTTCAAAGGATTGGATAGCAACGGATTTCCCACCTTTATCAATGAAGACGGAGAATTGACTTCTACTGATATTAATTTTCAGGAAAATAATAATATCGGCCATCTGAAGTATGAAGGTTCTATTGATCCGAAAGTAACCGGTGGATTTGACAACGGTTTTACGTACAAAAACTGGAAGATGAACGTGTATTTCACTTATCAGTTTGGTAATGTGATTCGTCTGTATCCGGAGTTCTCTGCTGTATATTCGGATATGAGTGCTATGCCGAAAGAGATGAAAAACAGATGGATGCAGGCAGGAAATGAGAAGTATACCGACGTACCGGGTATTCCTTCGAAAAGGCAAGTGTCTAATATAGAGAATCTCAATGTGGCTTATAATGCTTATAACTACTCGGATGCGCGGGTTGCCAATGGTTCTTTTATTCGTTTGAAAGAAATTTCTCTTTCTTATGATTTCAAAGGAAACTGGATGAAGGTGGTCGGGATGAATAATTTGCAGTTACGTTGCGTTGCTTCTAACTTATGGCTGATTTATTCCGATAAAAAGTTGAACGGACAGGACCCTGAATTTTTCCGTTCGGGTGGTGTAGCAATGCCTACTCCGAGACAATTTACCTTGTCTGTGCGAACAAGTTTCTAACCATGATAAAATCAAGATATGAAAGTACGATATTATATATTTATCTCAGCTGCGGTTCTTTTGTCCGGATGCAATGATTTCCTGGATAAAGTGCCTGATAATAGAACAGAACTGGATAATGCCAAAACTATATCCGAGCTATTGGTTTCGGCATATCCAAACAGAGCTTATGTTGAATTCTGCGAAGCTATGAGTGACAATGCCGAAGATAAAGGAGTAGCCATTCAATCAGACAGGGCTGTTGAAGAGTCTTTTAAGTGGAAAGATGTTTCGTATACCTTACAGGATTCTCCTACAGGTTATTGGAGTTCATGTTATGAAGCTATTGCTGCTGCCAATCATGCTTTGGAAGCTTTGGATAAGCTGGGTGGGATGGATACGCAGGCCCAGCGTGGTGAAGCTTTGGTAGCAAGGGCCTATTGCCATTTTATGTTGGTGAATATTTTTTCTCAACATTATGATCCGGCAACAGCCGATAAAGATTTAGGCGTTCCATACGTTACTGAACCCGAGACTGTTGTGTTGAAGGATTATAAGAGGGAGAGTGTAGCAAAAGTGTACGAATTGATAGAGCAGGATTTGAAAGAAGGTCTTTCTCTTATTCAGGATCACACTTATACCGTTCCTAAATATCACTTTACGAAGGCTGCCGCACATGCTTTTGCCAGTCGATTCTATCTGTATAAAGGTGATTGGGACAAGGTTATCGAACATGCTAATGCCGTTTTTGGTACAGGAGATGTTGCTTCTCAGTTGCGTGACTGGATCACTCATGGACAACTGTCTACTTCTGTTCGTGAGAAAGAATATACATCTGCCGAGCAGCCCTCTATTTTATTGTTGGCTTCATCTTTGACAAAGATTGCCCGTTACCAGGAGTTCTATCGATATGGTTTTAACAGTTCTTTGGAGTCGAAGCTATTTCGTAGTGCCAAGGTAAATGCGATAGGTTTGCCCTGGGCGTATGTACTTGAGAAGTGGCAGGCAGATAAAGGTGATCCGATTACCATGCTCAAATGGAAGGAGTATTTCCAACAGATAGGCATCAATGCAACGACTGGTTATTTGTATGCCATGATTCCCATTCTTACTAAAGATGAGGTGCTGCTTAACCGTATAGAGGCTTATGCCATGAAGAAAAGGTATACGGAAGCTTTGGCAGACATCAATGCTTTTTATAGCAAACGGACTTTGTCTTATGATATTTCTAAAAACGTAAAAGCCGAAGATATAACAAAGTTCTATGCGGATTATGCTCCATTGAATCCTTTCTATGAGATGGATACGGAGCAGGCAGCATTTGTGCAATGTGCTGTAGAACTTCGCCGGGTGGAGTTTGTGATGGAAGGCATGCGGTGGTTTGATGTGAAGCGGTTTGGCATAGAAATCGTTCATTATCCATATGGCATGCCCAGTCAAAAGGATGTGTTGGTCAAACGCGATCTTCGTAGAGCCGTTCAGGTACCGAGTGATGCTATTGCCTATGGTTTAACACCTAATCCCAGATAAATACGTATGATTATGAAAAGAGTATTGTTACTATTGGTTTGTGCATTGAGTATGGGACTATTTCACTCATGCTCAGAAGATTTGGGAGAATCAGGTATTGAAATTCCTGAATTCAATCTCAAAGATTTGAGTCCTACGGATTTGTATATCTATAAAAATTATACGAAACCCTATAATGTCGAAGTGATTTATCGCTGGAAAGATAGTGAGACGGATGTTGCCAAGAATCTGGTTCCGCCGGAGGAAGAGAAGGTAGAACCTTTCCTTGAAATTTTAAAAACTGTTTGGGTTGATCCTTATGTGGAAGAGGCAGGCAGCAATTTTCTTAAAGGTTTGATACCGAAACAAATATTATTGATAGGAAGTGCAAGTTATAATCCCGACGAAACGGTAACACAAGGTACTGCAGAGGGAGGACGTAAAATGGTATTGTACGAAATAAACAGTTTTAGTCCGCAGAATGTCACGAAGTTGAAGAGGTTTATTCATGTGATGCACCATGAATTTGCCCATATAATGCATCAGCAAGTAGCTTATAGCCGGGATTATCGTACTATAACGACCGGATATTCTTCCAGTTGGTATCTGCGTTCCAATGAATATGCTCAGGAAAGAGGATTTATAACAAATTATGCCATGTCTGCACCCGATGAAGACTTTGTGGAAATGATAGCTACTATGCTGACAAATAATAAAAGAGACTGGGATATAATGATCAATACGATCAAAAGTGAAGATGCCCGTTCTGCTTTACGCAAAAAAGAAGCAATTGTGGTGGGGTATCTAAAGGATGTATGGGACATTGATTTGTATCATTTTCAGGCGAAAATGGATGAAGTAATAAAGAATGTGGTATTAGGAGACTATTAGGAATTATGAGAAAATTGACTAAATATCTGAATAGAGGAATATGGATGCTATCTTTCATGGCTCTATTCTTCACTTCATGCAAAAATGAGGTGGATGATGTGTTTGCACAATCGGCAAGTGAAAGAATGAAGACTTTCTTAAAGCAATGCGATGATATACTGCAAACAGCTCCTAATGGCTGGCGACTGGATTACCAACCGGCTAATGCTGTTTCTTACGTTAGCTTCATCATGAAGT
Organism: Bacteroides mucinivorans; assembly: GCF_034654355.2. Lineage (NCBI taxonomy): Bacteria > Pseudomonadati > Bacteroidota > Bacteroidia > Bacteroidales > Bacteroidaceae > Bacteroides > Bacteroides mucinivorans. The sequence goes on from NZ_CP178179.1 coordinate 2,321,284, forward strand.
TTACGGGTAAAGACAGGGTTTATATGTGGTCCAACTATGAAGATGAATCTACTACCACCTATAATCTCAATTCGGGTGAAGGACCGATGCTGTCATTTGATACATACTCAGTGATCCATACTTATGCCGATCCTTCTACTACTCCTTTGGGTGAGGGGTATAAAGGTGACTTTGAGTTTATTATTATGGAATTGACTCAGGACTCTCTGGTTTGCAAAGGACGTAAAAATCAGGACCGGGTGGTATTTAAGAAAGTAGGTGTGGGAGAACAACATAAGATTCGCCTTATCCGTGAAATGGATATTGCCTCGATCTCCAATAATTCGTTTTTTCATTGTCTGAAGTCTCCTACGGCAGCTACGGCAGATGTGGCGCTATCAGATGATAAGAAAGAACTGGTATTTAAGGAAATGCAGGGAGAAACGGTAAAGACATCATCTGCTGCTTTTACCTTTACAGATACAGGATTTGATTTAACTGCTCCGGTGACGGTCAATAGTAAGAGTATTCAGCATTTTGTATGGAACAATGCCAAGGCCAGGTTTGTAGCCGAGAATACAGATACATTGATGACATCCAAAACTCCATTAATTGTATATCCTACTTTACAACAGGCTGCCGGAAACACTTACAGGCTGATCGGAGGAAGTTATGATGTTCAGGGTTGGGTTGAATTATACAAATATAAATATCCGAACTATGCCGGTGCCCAGCTGACTATGGATGTAGACGGTAAAACCGGTTTCTCCGTATTGCTTAGCATTGATGGTAAAGATGCACCTCAAACTGTATTGGCCAAAGAGATAAAAAAGCAGAGAGATGACATTGCTGTCTTTGTGAGGTATGGGAAGGATGAACCGGAAGGGTGGATTGGAGATGAGGTAATCAATATCTACGATAATATCATTGGCATTCAGATGTACTCTTACTTTTTTGATTCAACCGGGCACTCTGTGGTATTGAAGGACAATAAACTCTATCTGGTAAACACAAAGAAGAACTGGGTTTGGATGGAGTTTGAGAAAGTGAACAAATAAATTACAGATATAAACTAAATGAGAATTTTATGAAAAAGGAATTTAAATGGGTAGGCGTAATGCTGTTGCTGCTTGTCTCATTCGTTAGTTGTTCGAAGGAAGACGAACCTTCACTGTCTGTTTCGAAAGAAACAGTGAACTTTACAGCTTCGGCTGATGAAGAAATAATAACTGTAAGTACTAATCAGGCTACCTGGAAAGCTGTACGTCCCGAAAAAGACGATTGGTGTAGTTTAAGGTTTGAAGGTGCTTTACTGATTATTGAGGTGGACGATAATTTGAAAGTGCAGTCACGTACAACAACGGTTACCGTATATGCAGGTAATATCACAAAAAGTATTGCGGTGGAGCAAGCAGCTGCCAATGAAGTATTATCATTTGTGCCGGATAAAGTGGAACTGGATGCCAGTGGAGAAACTGTGAATGTAACCATAACGACGAATACAGATTCATGGACTTACAATGTTGATAAAACGTGGTGTAATGTATCTCGCAATGGAGATGTATTATCCGTTTCGGCAGATGAATATACGGATGGTGAACCAAGATCTGCTGTTATTACTGTTAAAGCCGGTTCTTTGAGCAAGGACATCACTGTAACCCAGAGCAATACGGGTATGGCATATGCTATTGATGTACCTGCTGATTTTTCGGCTAGCTATGTACAGAAAATAATGTATGGTGATGTACAGATTGCTGAGGTATGTAAAGAGTTTATTAAAACAAGTACTGTTTCCGAACAGATGGTTGTAATATATCCGGTTGTTTCCGGAAAGGCTGACTTGACTAAAGGGCTTGCTGTGAAAGACGGTGGTAATGTAGTGTGGGATATTGCTAAAAACAGTTGTACTTATACAGCCGGAACAGCTGGAAGTCCTTTACAAAAAGTATATCTTGAAAAAGATAAACTGGTAGCGACTTCTGCTTCTAAACTACAGAGAAACACGAGTGCTAAGGCAGATATATTGGTTGATTTAGACTATAACAAATACCGTGTTGTTAAAATTGGTACTCAATATTGGATTGCAGATAATTTTAAATGCGAAAGATATAGCAATGGATCTCCTATTAATAAAATAACCAGTGGCGCGGATTGGAAGAATGATACGGAGGGGGCTTTCTGTTATGTAAACAATGATCCGACGAATTACAAAGAGGTATTTGGAGCTTTGTATAATTGGAATGCAGTTGTAAACAGTAATAAACTTGCTCCGGAAGGATGGGATATACCTACTCAGCAGGATTTCTTATCTCTGAAAACTTATATTGTTCCGGGTGCCGATCCTACTAAAGCCATCAAATGTACTGCTTATTTAAAAGCAACCGATGGGTATTGGCAATCTTCTACAAGTGTTACACCCAATAATCTGACCGGCTTTTCTATGCAACCGGCAGGATGGAGAACGTTGGATACTTCAGACTTTACCTATTCATTTGACAGATTTGGCTATGAAGCCTACTTCTGGAGTACTACTGAATATTCGGGAGAAGATCCGTTTAGTAGAAATAGCGTCTATGTAATGAGAGCAGCTTATAATACGGATAATAGTACCCAAGGACCTTTGGGTAAAGTGTTCGGCATGTCTGTTCGTTGCATTAAGAGGTAAATATGCAGGGGCTCCCTTCACATTGTATGAAGGGAGCATATTAATAACTAAACTAAAATATAATTATTATGAAACAAAAGATTACTTTTATTCTTTGCCTGTTATTAATAGGTGGTTTGAGATTGAATGCTGTTGAAGTTTCTACATTTGCCGATTTTAAAACTGCAGTAGAGGCAGGGGGTGATGTTGTGGTTACTGCTGATTTGGAAAATGCTACATTGAGTAGTATTACGTTGACTAAAGATGTGAATATATCAGCAAAAAGCGGAAGAGTCAAAATGGATAATGTATTGTTTTCCATAGAAAGTGATATTAATTTCTCTATGAAGGGAATTATTGCATTTTGTTCATCGGAAGAAAAGACTCCTTCTAAGATATTAGTGAATATTCCGAAAGACATTGTTAAAGTATCTTCTTTGACAGTTGAAGATTGTGAAGTTTATGATTATACAATCTGTTTCCTTAAAGCATTGGGAGAAACAGAAATTCCAACTATCTCTGTTAAGAATACTGTAGTGCATGACTTGAATACCGGCAACCCTACCAATGCAGCTATAATGCTTCAAAAGGCAAAAGTTAGTAAAGCAGCTTTCTATAATGTTACTTTTTACAAGTGCCAGGGTGGTGGTTATTATTCTAATGATGCAACAACTCCGATTGATTTTTCAATGGAGAAAGTTAGCTTTATAGATTGTGGTGATGCTGATGCCGGACTTGCTGGTAGTAAAGATATCATTAATTTTGCGGCAAATGCTTCTTCCAAATATACATTGAAAGATTGTCTGATTAGCGGATCATATACAAATAAGGCTTTCTCATTTAAGTCAGTCCGATTGAGAGCTACAATCGGTCAGTTTACCATAACTAATAGTCTGAGCTATAAAGTAAATGTGTATGCTCTTGCAAATCCGGCTACTGAGCTTTATACCATGCCGTTGACTGCAACAGCGTTAACCGTTGATTATGATAAGAAAGCAATCACTACCACTCCTGCTACCATAAAAGGTATCGGTTCTTCTTATTTTAGTTTGAATGGTGCTATTACCGGAATTACCCAGGAAAATCTGACTTCTGATTTTTATATTACCGATTCTGAAGTTGTTTCTAAAGAAATATCCGACATAACAGTTTATGCTGTTTCGGGCACTCCTGTGATGGAACAAAGAGATGTGAATAATCTGTCAATAGCTTCTCTTAATAAGGGTGTTTATCTGGTTAAGGTTGCTACAAAAGATGGCAAAACAAGCATAAAGAAATTCATTAAAAGATAAGTCTCTCTCAAGTTTTACTTTACGTTAGAGCAAATGCCCCTTTACATATATTGTTATCATGCATAATAAATAATGTAAAGGGGCATTTCATATATTGTTATCGGGCAGTTAATCCTGTTATATTTCCATTCCCATGATGTAATCATTCATATAATACCCGTTTCCAATCGGGAAATCTCCTTCACGCAACTTTTTCATTCCCATCCGTTCATAAAATTGCAATGCTTTGTTGTTGCGGTTTACATTCAGTTCCATCAGGCAAGGGGCGGGATGTACTTCCTTAATGTATTTTATCGCTTCACGGAAAAGAAAGCTACCCAAATGCTGTCCTTGAAAAGAGGGGAGCACGTATATCTTTTGTAAATGAAATATATTTTCCTCCTGAGGCTGTACCGATACGTATCCACAAGGTTCTTCTCCCTTGTAGGCAATGAAGTAGACGTGTCCTTCTTCTTCCATTTGCTTGCGGATATTATCGTGAGAGTACATCCAATCCATCATGAATTCCATTTGTTCTGCTGAAATGATCTCTTTATAAGTAGCGGGAAATACGATGGAGGCCATATCGTGAATCAACCCGCAATCTGCTGTTGTAGCTTTTCTGATAGTAAACATATATGTATTGTATTTTGGTTTTATAAAACGCAAATATAAGAGATAAATAAGTATGATTGCAAAAGTACGTATTTAAATGTGAGTTAATATCCATTTTAAGACAGACTTAAATAGTATTTTAACAGAGACTTAAATACGTACTTTGGGATGAACGAATATATAATAAGGTGTACAACTGTTAATGACTTAATTATTATTAATTTATAGTACTTTGCATTGCATAGTACTAGAGTAATGCATATATTTGTTTCGTCAAACTAAAAAAAGAAGTTTATGAATGTAGATAATGTAAAGTCGCAGATGCGGAAAGGGATGTTGGAGTACTGCATCATGCTGTTATTGCATAAAGAGCCTGCTTATGCTTCGGACATTATCCAGAAGCTGAAGGAAGCCCGGCTGATTGTAGTAGAGGGTACATTGTATCCATTGCTTACCCGGTTGAAGAATGATGATTTACTAAGTTACGAATGGATAGAATCTACACAAGGACCTCCACGCAAATATTATAAACTGACAGAGAAAGGAGAGGGATTTCTCGGAGAGCTGGAAACTTCCTGGAAAGAACTTAATGAAACTGTGAATCATATAGCTAACAGATAATCCGATTAAAAAGAAATAACAATGAAAAAGACATTGACTGTAAATTTAGGTGGAACTGTCTTCCATATAGATGAGGATGCCTACCGATTGCTGGACAACTATTTGTGCAACCTCAAACTTCATTTTCGTAAGCAAGAGGGTGCCGAAGAAATAGTAGATGATATTGAGAACCGTATTTCGGAATTGTTTCTGGAAAAACTGAATGCAGGTTCGCAAGTGATTACACTTACTGATGTAGAAGAGGTAATTGCCCGTGTGGGAAAACCTGAGGATTTCGGAACTACCGATGAAGAAGAAAAGAAAACTTCAACAAGTAATTCTACTTCTTATACCTATACTACCCGGCGCCGGTTGTATCGTAATCCGGATGATAAGTTGTTGGGCGGAGTATTGAGTGGGCTGGCTGCCTATTTGGGATGGGATCCGACCTTGTTGCGCCTGTTGGCACTGGTCATTCTTATTTGTGGATATGGTACATTAATTCCTGTATATATCATTTGCTGGCTTGTTATTCCGGAGGCCCGTACTGCGGCAGAGAAGCTTAGTATGCGTGGCGAAGCGGTAACTGTTGAGAATATAGGAAAGACAGTGACCGATGGTTTTGAAAAAGTAGCCAATGGTGTGAATAGCTATATGCATTCAGATAAACCGCGTACCTTTCTTCAAAAACTGGGAGATGCGTTTGTTGCGGTTGCAGGATTCTTTTTGAAAGCCTGTCTGGTAGTGTTGGCCATTGTTTTCAGTCCGGTGTTGTTTGTACTTGCTATTGTCTTTGTGGCATTGGTTATTGCTGCCATTGCGGCAGCCATTGGTGGGGGAGCCGTTCTGTATGAAATGCTTCCAGCAGTCGACTGGGCACCTTTGGCATCTATCTCTCCGTTTATGACGGTGGCAGGCAGTTTAGCCGGTGTGGTTTTGATGGGTATCCCGTTGGCGTGTATCGTTTATACGATCCTTCGGCAAATATTCCATTGGCCACCGATGGCAACTGGTCTGAAGTGGTCTTTACTGGTTCTCTGGATACTCGGACTGGTTATTTTCCTGGTAAATCTCTCTGCTTTGGGATGGCAATTTCCGCTTTATGGTATCCATTCAATCTAAGCATTTGTTAAATATTTAGTTAGTTTTATAAAATGTGCCCCGTTTAGTGTGTCCGGGGCACATTTTTTGTTTATTCTATTTGTAAGTCAATGATTTTTATTTAAGTTTGTGATATCTTATTTGGTTTAGAGAAATATGGGTGAGCATATATGTTTCAGACGTAACGAGCGTCTGGCCACTATAAACCCCTATTGGAGGGGAAATCCAATGGTAAAAGGGCGGTTCTTCAATCGGCAGCATCGTTTTCGGCCCGGAATGGGCAGTGTGTTGAAATGGCGTTTGTCTCCCAATCCGCAACGGAAAGAGAAACGTACCGTTAAGTGGGAACCGAGAGTAAACTATCTTCGTTCATTGGATGCAGTTACGGGAAACTCATTGATATGGCTTGGGCATAATTCTTTTTTTCTGCAACTGGCAGGGAAACGTATTATGTTTGACCCGGTATTCGGGAGTATTCCCTTTGTACGTCGAAGAAGTCAGTTTCCTGCCAATACGGACATTTTTACCGGAATTGATTATCTGTTGATTAGTCACGATCATTTTGATCATTTGGATAAACAGAGTGTCGGTTGTCTATTAAAGAGCAATCCTCAGATGAAACTTTTCTGCGGCTTGGGTACCGGAGAGTTGATAAAAAGCTGGTTTCCGGAGATTGAGATGGTAGAGGCCGGATGGTATCAGCAGATAATGGATGAAGGATTGAAAATCACTTTTCTGCCTGCCCAGCATTGGAGTAAACGTTCGGTGCGTGATGGCGGACAGCGCCTTTGGGGTGCATTTATGATTCAGGGAGATGGTATGTCTGTTTATTATAGTGGTGATACCGGATATTCACAACATTTTTCGGAGATGCCGGAACTTTTCGGTGCTCCCGATTATGCCTTAGTGGGGATTGGTGCTTACAAGCCCCGCTGGTTTATGCGTCCCAATCATATTTCTCCTCATGAAGCATTGACGGCTTCACAAGAGATGCAGGCAGGATTGACTATCCCGATGCATTACGGAACATTCGATTTATCAGATGAGCCACTTCATGATCCTCCTCAGGTATTTGCTGCTGAGGCAAAAAAACGGAAGGTCAATGTGGTTATTCCTGCACTTGGAGAGATTGTGAAGTTGAAAAGACAGAAGTAAAGATTGTATTATTATTTTTATAAAGAACATCGCTTGTCGCACCTCCCTGTGCGGGAAGCACAAATAGCAATGAAAAAGGTAGAAATAAAAGAGCTTTCGGAGAATTTTTTTGAAGCCATTGGCAAAGAGTGGATGTTGGTGACAGCCGGTAACAAAGATGGTTTTAATACCATGACTGCTAGTTGGGGAGGTATTGGCTGGTTGTGGAACAAACCGGTAGCCTTTGTCTTTGTTCGCCCCGAACGATATACGTATGAGTTTATTGAGAAAGGCGATTATCTCACCCTCTCTTTTCTGGGAGAAGAAAATAAAAAGATTCATGCCGTTTGCGGATCAAAGTCAGGTAGAGAAGTAGATAAAGTGAAAGAAACCGGATTGAAGCCGTTGTTTACAGAGCAAGGAAATGTGTTTTTTGAACAGTCCCGTCTGAGTTTAGAATGTAAAAAGCTCTATGCGGATGCTATTGATCCTGAAAATTTCTTTGATAAGAAACTGATTGATAAATGGTATGGAGGTGCACATGGTGGTTTTCACAAAATGTATGTGGTTGAAATAGAGAGCGTGTGGATGCGTTGATACTGGTCTGTTATTCTTCTGAGAAGGATGCAGTTGGTATAACTTTTCAACCTCATCCTTCTCAGAAGAAATGAATAATCAAATCACCTAAAACCTATTTTTATTTTTCCTTGTTTCCTTTCCACTTTTAGCCATTTTTTTCATTTTGTTTTTTCTTTAGTTGTCACTTTAAAAGAACTTAGGAGTAGTCCACCCATAAGTGCCCCCCATAAAGCACTATTAACAGGTGAAGATGTGATAGGGCAACTCCCGGTGGCGCAACCTACAAATTTCCAGTACAGAAAACCACCCAATGCACCAACTGCTATTCCTGTCAAAGTAAGCCACTGGCTTTTAAAGAAATTTCTTATCATATTATTCTGTTATTAAAGCTTCGTTTTGAAGCATATAGTTATGTAATCAGCTTAACTATTTTTCTATTAAAACAAATTTCCTTCGGAAAATATTTGTATAGCAACATTTATTTGCTAATAATTCATGGATTTGATAAGAATTAAGAAAAAGGGATCAACTTTGTTGTGTATAAACTTGCTTGATTTCTATTTTGATAGTGTAATTCCGTTCATCAGTTATAAAATGGAGTTCTGACAGAAGAGAATAGCTTGTCTCCTGAGTATGTAAAGTCATTGTAAAAGACCATAGTAAGAATAAGTAATAATCTTTACCCTCACTAGGTCATTATTAAAAAGTATATCCTATAGCACCCGACCATGCATTGTAGAGTGGAAGGCCAAGACCTGCATGGTGAGCAGCTTCAAACTGTGCCCGCAATACAATATATTGATCTCTATGCTTTACCGGTTTGAATTGTAAGCCTGCATTGACATAGTATCCTAAAGCTGTATCTTCTGCAACGTTTTCTGCTATAGAGCTATAATCTCCTTCCTGTTCCGGACCGAACTTTCTGCCAATCATACCTGCAAATGCTCCACCGGCTTCTATAAAAGGACGTATTCTGCCTTTTGGATATGTATAGCGGATACCTAATTTTGCAGAGAGTGATGTTAGTGAGCTACTTCTGGTATAATGATGAAGATAAGTTTCAGAAATACTGCCATCTACCATCTTATAGGTTTGATAAGATCTTTGCTCTACACTGTTGAAATGAGAAATGGAAATATCCATAGATGCGCTTAAAGAGCTCATCCAACGTCGGCTGTTCAATGCCAGGTTTACACCAAACAGATAGGATAAATCAGGTTTACTAAAATTATGCCAAGGGCCTCTTGAAGGGAAACTGTATTGTTGTATTCCGGCATAAGGAGTCACATACAGTCTTAGGGAGTGTTTGTCTTCTTTAGTCTCAAATTCAATGCAATCTTCATTGCTGGTACACATTGCATAATGATAATCTTTTGCAATATCAATCAGGCCTTTATGAGTAAATGATGTTCTTCTGATTTTATGTTCCAAAGCTGGGCAATCTCCAAAGGCATATTGTAATATTGGAATATAGCGTTTCACATTACCAGTATATTGGCTGCCATTTTCTCTTTTAGTAATGATCTTGGGTGCATCTACTTTTATCAATTTATCACCACTCTCTACAAAGTAGATAGACTCATAATTCTCTGTTTCATAATAATACAGACTTTTTATACCTTGAAGAAGGTATTCTAGAAAAACAGGCTGAGGTGCTTCACTGTGCTTTAGTTCTATCGTATATGAAATATAATATTTTCCGTCATCCGTGAATCTATATCCCTGTATATCATTTGGATAATAGGTTATAATATCCGAACTCCTTTCCGGCTTAAACACACATCGTTTGGCATTCATCTTATCTGTCCGGAAGTCTATCTGTCCATATACAGTATCGTTTTGGATCGTAATAATCAGTCCGGGACGATAATTACTTTGTGCATAAGAAAGTAGAGGTAGGAAAGCAGGTGCCCAGATGAGAAGTAGTTTTAAAAGAATTGTTTTCATAGTTCTATTTTATGTAAAGTTAATCAGAGGGTTTCATTATATCTATTATAAATACACCTGACACGACGTTAGTGCTAAACACATTCCTCGTTCTTTTTCTTATAAAATGAAAAAAGTCCCTTTGATGAATCAAAGAGACTTTTACTATTTATCGGATTGGTTCTTTATTTCAACCATTTATCCAGCCATTCAAAGAATGTGCGTTGCCACAAGATACCATTCTGTGGCTTGAGTACCCAGTGGTTTTCATCCGGATAGATAAGTAATTCTGCAGGAACACCTCGCATTACCGCAGCATCGAATGCAGCCATTGCCTGATTGGCAAGGATACGGTAGTCTTTCTCTCCATGGATGCAAAGGATAGGGGTGTCCCATTTGTCTACGAACAGATGTGGAGAGTTGGCAAAGGTACGTTGCGCTGTTGCATTTTGTTTCTCCCAGTAGGCGCCACCCATATCCCAGTTGGCAAACCATTTTTCTTCTGTTTCCAGATACTGCATTTCCATGTTGAAGATACCGTCGTGTGCAATAAATGCTTTAAAACGTTTATCATGATGTCCGGCGAGCCAGTACACAGAGAAACCACCGAAGCTGGCACCTACGCAGCCCAAACGGTCTTTATCAACAAACGGCTCTTTTGTCATTTCATCGATTGCCGTGAAATAATCTTTCATGCATTGGCCGCCATAATCGCCGCTGATAGCTTCGTTCCATTCATTACCAAAGCCGGGAAGTCCGCGACGATTCGGGGCAACGATGATATAGTCATTAGCTGCCATAATCTGGAAGTTCCAGCGATAACTCCAAAACTGACTAACGGGGCTTTGTGGACCACCTTCACAGAAGAGTAAGGTTGGATATTTTTTGTTCGGATCAAACTTAGGGGGATAAATTACCCAAGTCAGCATCTGTTTTCCGTCTGTAGTCTTCATCCAACGTTCTTCTATTTTACCCATTTCAAGCTGATCGTAGATCTGTTGGTTCTCCTGTGTCAGTTGAGTGGTTTTTCCGTCCAGGGAGATGGCATAAATTTCGTCGCCCATACTCATTGAATGACGTTTGGCAATTAGTTTATCCCCGAAAAGGGCAGGAGCATCATAGTCATACATTCCTTCGGTGATCGGTTTGATAGAATCATCAGCAAGGTTGAGGGCATATATCTGTACTTCTCCATGCCATACGCCGGTGAAATAGATCGTTTGTGCATCTGCACTCCAGATGAAAGCATCTACGTTTGATTCAAATGTTTTACTGACAAACCGTTTTTCGCCTGTTTCGAGGTTCATTACGAAAAGGCGGTTCTGATCTGCTTCATAACCGTCGCGTTCCATACTCTGCCAGGCAATGTATTTACCATCCGGAGAATACTGCGGATTGGTATCATATCCTTTGTTCTCTTCGGTAATATTAGTCGTTTGCTTTGTTTTCAGGTCATACACATAAATATCCGAATTGGTAGAAACAGCGTATTCTAATCCCGTCTTTTTACGGCAGGTATAAGCTATCTTATCTGAAGTTGTATTCCATGCCAGTTGTTCCATACCACCCCAGGGTTTCATCGGACTTTCATAAGGTTCGCCATCCAGGATATCAACGATATTGGAGATTGAGTTTCCGTCAAAATCGGCTACAAACGGATGTGGGGCAGTTGTTACCCATTCATCCCAATGCTTATACATCAGGTCGGTAACGATGATACCCGATGCTTTGGGCAGATCCGGATATTTATCAGCTGTGCTTTTTACTGTTTTCACTTGTGAGACAAAAAGAATCTTTTTTCCATCCGGTGAAATAGAGAAGCCTTCAATATCCCCGTCATAGTTGGTGAGTTGTTTACGTCCGCTACCGTCCGGATTCATCTCATAAATCTGGCTGCTTCCGTTATCATTGCTTAGAAAAGCTATTTTAGTTCCATCCTTAATCCAGATGGCTCCATTCTCCTGATAGGGGGTGTGAGTGATCTGTTTGTTGTCACTTCCGTCCGCTTTCATGGTGAAAAGTTCGCGGTTACTTTTGTTTTCCGGTACACTGTAGTAAGCTACACTATACACAATTTTCTGATTGTCGGGTGATACGGATACCTCACCGATGCGTCCCATGGCCCATAGTGCTTCGGGTGTCATACGCATTCCTTCAATCTTGATATCCGATTTGCCGATGAGTGCTTCTGCGCTCTGTCCTGCATCTTTTGTTCCACCGCAGGCTGCTAACATCATTGTTGTTGACATAACTAACAGTTTGGCTTGTCTCATATTTTTTCAGTTAAATTAAGATGTGCGAAGATAACGATTAAATTTTATTCATGGATTGGGTGACAGATAAATTGAATTATATTTTCTTTTTCTGCCAGTTTCCTTTCTTTATATACCACCAGCATAGTATCAACGTGAGAGTGGCATACAGATGTTCTGTTGTCCAGCAGATAGCTACGTCTACTCGCAGATACAGGATGATGTATGTGATATATGCAATATAAATAGCTAACACACACATTTCCATGACTAATGCAGTTCGCGTGTTACCGGTTCCGGATACGGACTGGAAATATACATTACACGGAATCATTATCAGATAACCCGTGCATAGTACCCATAATGATGGTATGGAGGCTTCCCGCAGTTCCGGAATATCGGTGTAAATACTCAGTACAAGGTTGGGGAACAGAGCAAAGAATATCAACAGTGGTAATACAAAAGCATATGCGATGCGGATATGCTGACGAATGGTGCCTTGTACACATTGTATTTCTCCGGCTCCGATCAGGTTGCTGACTAATGAACCACAGGTAGAAGCAAATGCCATTGTCATCATAAATGGTATGCCTGAGACATTGCGGATGATGTTGGTAACGGCCAGTGCCCGTTCGCCCAGATGTTCTACAAAGAGGAAGAACATAAACCAGGTGGACATGGACAGCAGGTTTTGTATCATAGTCCAGAAAGACACTCCCAATATAGTTTTCAACGTTTTAGATTGAAAGGCCGGGAGCTTGTGTAGTGCATACTTCCGGCAATCAATCCGTTTCCAGGTATAGATGACGAAGAACAGTACCGATACCAATTCTGCCAGTGATGAGCCAATGGCTGCTCCGGCAATACCAAGTTTTGGAAAACCGAATTTACCAAAGATCAGGATATAGTTGAATACAACGTTTGACAGTACCATTACAATGGAGTTCAGGGTTAGGGTTTTTGTCTGCGTAGTACCTACAAAATAAGCGCGGAACATCACCATTATGAACGAGAAAAAGAAACCGAATACACGCCAGTTGATGTAACTGATGGCGGCTTCATAGATGTTTGGTGAAGAGATAATATTCTTCAGTATATGCGGTGAAAAGCATATCGATAAGGTAAACATGACGGCGGCTAATGCTAATAGGAAATAGATTCCCTGATAGAAGATAGGACCTATTTCGTTGTACCGTTGTTCTCCGTTGCGGCGGGCAATCATGATTTGTGCTCCGATACTGAAACCGAATGCCATCATAAAGATAGCCAGGTAATAGATTCCGGCAATGGCAGATGCACCCAATTCAATCTCTCCGACACGTCCTAAAAAGGCTGTGTCCGTCATTCCTATCATCTGCTCCATGATAAGGCTGATAAGGATAGGGTAGGAGATAATCCATATCTCCTTATAAGTATATTTAGTTTTCATCTCTTTGTTTGTTTATAGTCGTTTTATCGCTTGGCGTACTTTCCCGTGCGGGAAGCACAAGCATAAAGCCGGACAAATACCCTTTTGGATTTGCCCGGCTTTCTACATCATACAGAATTAATTTTTATTATTTCTTCTGTTGTTGTCTTGTTTTTGCCATTTGTTCCTGTTGCTTTTGCATAGCTTCCAGGCGAGCGGCAAAACCGGTCTTTTTCATTTGTTTCGGGTCTTTTTTCTTTGCTTCAAGGATAGCCAGCAACTTGTCTTCATCCGTTGTTTTGCGCAATACGATCATTGTACCCACACTGATCAATGTTGAAATGAAATAGTAATAGTTCAATCCCGAAGGATAATCGTTCAATACGAAAAGGAACATTATCGGCATCAGATACATCATCCATTTCATTGCTGCCATCTGAGGCTGTGCACCGGTATCCTGTTGTTGCATAGTATACTTAGTGTTCAAAACATTGGTTACTGTCATCAGCAAACAGAACAAACTGAGGTGATTACCCAGGAATGGGATATGGAACGGGAATGTAATGAAGGCATCATACGTAGAGAGGTCCGGTGCCCACAAAAAGCTCTGTTGACGAAGTTCAATAGCACTCGGTACAAACATAAACAATGCCATAAGAATCGGGAACTGTAATAACATCGGCAGACATCCTCCCATTGGGCTGACGCCATACTGGCTATACAGGCTCATTACTTCCTGTTGCTTCTTCATTGCATCTTCCTGCTTCGGATACTTCTTATTGATTTCATCAATTTTCGGCTTCAATACACGCATCTTGGCAGATGACATATAGGTTTTCCAAGTTGCCGGATATACTGCAATTTTCACCATGATGGTCAATAGCAATAATACAAGACCCATACTCAGTCCCCAGCCCGAAAGCCAATCGAACACGTTGATTGTAATATACTTATTAATCCAGCGAATCAGAGGCCACCCCAAATAAACCAGATTGTCGAGCTCCCATTTGTCATCACGTCCCTTATCAAGTGCTTTAAGCGTTTTGTAATGATTCGGTCCGAAGTAGAAGTACATATCAGTAGCCTGTTTACCTGTCGGATCAAAGAAAGTATTCATTTCAGCAGAATAGTCTTTGATATAACCGGTTCCTTGTTTCTCCATCTTTGATTTTACTACTACCTTGTCGAAGTCCTGATTAGCAATAAATACAGAGGAGAAAAACTGATTTTTGAAGGCAACCCAGTCTACGCGGCCTTCAATCTGCTTTTCATCGTCCTTGGCAGCTGAGAGGTTATCGGTTCCATCATTTGCTACCTTATACATCAATTCAGCCAGACGGTTTTCGTAAGTGTATCCTTTTTCAAGCTGACGGGCGCGTTGCGACCATGAGATATCTACATAGTCTGTTGAAGCAAGTTTGCCAGTCATACCCGTTGCCTGGATGGTAAATCCAAGTAGATAACTGTCTGGTTTCAGAGTGTAAGCAAAATCAATATAACTGTCTTTATCAGCAGCCAGACGCATCGTAATGCTACTATCGGTCTTATTAACTACTTCAAAATAGTAATCCCTGGTTTGTACTGTTTCTTTCTTATTGTAGAAATTAAAGCTCATCTCAGCATCACTGCCATTGAACAATACGATTGGTTTGCCATCTTGCCCGTTATAATCTTTCAGCATGGCAGAGTAAACACGGCCTCCTTTATTGACAAATGTAATTTCTACCAGATTATTCTGAATGGTGGTGAAGGACTCTTTACCCTCCATGGCATCAAAAAAGAGTGAAGTAGAATCTACGCTTGTTGTTTCTTCTTTTTCATTAGCCAATGCAGCGGCAGTTTTAGCTTTTAGAGCTTCCTCCTGTTTTTGCACCACTGCAATGGAGTCGTAGTATCTCTTTTGTGCAGCAAGCTGTTCTTCACTCGGACGACTAAAGAAACTGAAACCCACTAATAATAGCGCTATTAAAACGAGACCCGTAATGGTGTTCTTATCCATTTTTTTAGAGTTATGAATTATGATTTATTTTTATTTTCCGATTGCCGCCTTGATGAATGATACGAACAATGGATGTGGATTCAATACCGTACTGCTATATTCCGGATGGAACTGAGTACCTACGAACCATTTCAAGGTAGGGATTTCTACAATCTCTACAAGACCTGATTCAGGATTGATACCAGTACATTTCATGCCGGCTGCTTCATATTCAGTTTTAAAGTCGTTATTGAATTCGTAGCGGTGACGGTGACGTTCCTGAATGTGTTCTGTTTTATAGGCTTCGTAAGCTTTACTACCTTTTTCCAATGTACATTCATATGCACCCAAACGCATGGTTCCTCCCATATTAGTGATTGCCTTCTGCTCTTCCATGATGTCGATAACATTGTGCGGTGTTTTCTCATCCATTTCACGTGAGTTGGCATCTTTGTATCCAAGTACGTTACGGGCAAATTCGATAGCAATGCACTGCATACCCAAACAAATACCGAATGTAGGAATGTTGTGGGTACGGGTATACTTGATAGCTACAAATTTACCATCAATACCACGTTGGCCAAATCCGGGACCTATCATTACGCCGGACATTCCCTTCAATGCTTCTTCTACATTGTCATCTGTAAGTGTTTCACTGTTTACGAAATCCACCTCAACTTTGCAGTCATTGTAAGTTCCGGCTTGTGAAAGCGCTTCACGGATAGATTTGTATGCGTCTTGCAAGTCGTATTTACCAACTAACGCAATATGTACGGGTTCTTTCTGTTCTGCTTTATGACGACGTTCGAGGAATGCACGCCACGGACCTAATCCCGGAGTTTCTCCAACAGGAAGTCCCATCTTTTTCAGGATTGTTTCATCTAATCCCTGAGCCTGCATCAGCAAAGGTACTTCGTAGATAGTAGGAGCATCAATACTTTGTACTACTGCATTCTCATCTACATTGCAGAACAATGCCACTTTTTTACGAAGTCCGGCGGTAAGTTCGTGCTCTGTACGTAATACCAGAATATCCGGTTGGATACCTGCACTTTGTAACTCTTTTACCGAATGCTGAGTCGGTTTGGTTTTCAGTTCACCGGCTGCAGCCAGATAAGGTACATAAGTAAGGTGTACACATAATGCATCTTTACCTAATTCCCATTTTAACTGGCGAATACTTTCCACATAAGGAAGTGATTCAATATCGCCTACTGTTCCGCCAATTTCGGTAATTACAAAGTCGAATTTGTATTTATTACCTAATAGTTTGACGTTGCGTTTAATTTCGTCTGTAATATGTGGGATTACCTGAATGGTTCTGCCCAAATAGTCACCACGACGTTCTTTGTCAATTACACTTTTGTAAATACGTCCGGTAGTAATGTTATTGGCTTTTGTTGTCTGAATTCCTAGGAAGCGTTCGTAATGTCCTAAATCGAGGTCAGCTTCGTGTCCATCTACAGTCACGTAACATTCTCCGTGTTCATAAGGGTTCAGTGTTCCCGGGTCGATGTTGATGTACGGGTCAAACTTCTGAATGGTTACATTGTAACCTCTTGCTTGCAGCAATTTACCGATGGATGATGAGATAATACCTTTTCCTAACGAGGAAGCTACACCACCGGTGACGAAAATATACTTTGTTTCTCCCACAGCTATAACTGTTTTAATTATTTGTTTACTAGTAGTATTCTAAAGAATCTAACGCATTAAAAACTGCAAAATTACAAAAAAATGAGGAAGTAGTAAGTATTCACAGAAACAAATTTATTAAAAAATGCAATTCCCTCCTTAAAGCCTTACAAAAAGGTTGGTGAAAACAACTTTTTACTTTTTCTATGTTTTCTGAAGTTTTTGATGTATTTTTGCGCTCAAATAGCATGAATTATGAAAAATAGTTATATCTCATCATTCGCATTGGCGATTATTTTTTCTTCGTCTGTTGTGGCGCAAGATGTAGTCGGGACTGTGTCGAAAAACAGGACTAATGTAATAAAAGCTGATACACTGTTGACCATGAAACCTGATACGCTTTCGGAAGGACTTCAGCCTTATCTCTTTTTGAAATTGAATACTGAGACCAATAAACTGGATACAGTTTCTTATTTGTATCAAAAGTATATTGGAGAGTTAGATTATTTGAATGATCCTGCTGTGCCGGAACGTTATATTCCGGTTCATCCGAAATACTATCGTCTTTTTGTGCCGTTGGCATATTATTATTCTCCGATTGCATATTACTCTAAAATTGATTGGGAGATGCCTAAACTGGATTCTGTTTCTGTGGATTATTCTAATTGGTTACCTTATGATAAAGATCGTTTCACGACTTTGGAACGCGCCAACAAGATTGTTGACCAGTCATTGATGGGGGTTTACTTGAATGCTCCTCAGTTGGTTCGCACAACAGAAGATCGTATCAGAAGCCGAAAGGTGTTCCGTGAAGATGTGAAGCCTAAGGCAAAAACAGAGGTGCTTCGTTTGTTTGATAAAGAGCCGATGGATGTTGCAGTAGGAGAGGCTGAACTGAAAATCAGTAAACCTAACTGGTGGGTAACTGGTGGTAATGGCTCTTTGCAGATTACCCAAAACTATATTTCGGATAACTGGTATAAAGGAGGAGAAAGCAATAATGCATTGCTTGCCAATTTGAAACTGTTTGCTAATTACAATGACCGTGAGAAGGTGCAGTTTGAGAATATGCTGGAAGCTAAATTAGGATTCAACTCTACTCCGTCGGATAAGTACCATAAATATTTAGTGAATACAGACCAGCTTCGTTTGTATAGTAAACTGGGTATTCAGGCTGCTCATAACTGGTATTATACTGTTTCCGCTGAATTCAAAACTCAGTTTGCTAATGGTTATAAAGCCAATAGTGAAGAACTCGTTTCTGCTTTCTTTGCTCCGGCAGATCTGGCAGTCAGCATTGGTATGGATTATAAATTGAAGAAGAAGAAATTTAACTTCTCTCTGTTCTTGGCTCCTTTGACTTATAACCTCCGTTATATAGGTAACAGTGAAGTAAATGAAACAAAATTCGGTCTGGATGAAGGCAAATGTTCTAAAAATGATTTTGGTTCACAATTTCAGCCGACTCTGACCTGGACGATCATTCCTTCCGTGACTCTTGACTCTCGTTTAAATTACCTCACCAGTTACAAATGGGTGCGTATAGAGTGGGAAAATACAGTAAACTTTGTTCTGAACCGTTATCTGTCTACTAAACTTTATGTACATGCACGTTATGATGACAGTTCGAAACCAACTGAGGGAAGTAGCTATTTTCAAGTAAAGGAATTGCTCAGTTTTGGTATCAATTATCAATGGTAAGTTAACTTTTTGTAAGCATATTAACGAAGGGCGGCCATATAGGTCGCCCTTCGTTATTTATTGTGTGCGATAACAAAAAACGTAAAAATAACACTTTAACACATAGAAAAAACAGCCTAACGCTTCGTAGTTCACAAATAATGCTTAAATTTGCCGCAATTTGTAATGTTCAGTTTGCAAAATGGCTAATACAATAAAGCATCAAGGTATTGTGGAAAACATAAATGGTTCTCATCTTTCAGTGAGAATTATCCAGACATCAGCATGCTCGGCATGCAGTGTCAAAGGGCATTGTTCCTCTGCAGACAGTAAAGAGAAGGTTATCGACATTGTTGATCCTTCGGCATCTTCTTATCAGATTGGAGAACAGGTAATGGTGACCGGCGAAACCTCTATGGGGATGATGGCTGTTGCTTTGGCTTTCGTATTTCCTTTTGTACTTTTAATACTTTCCCTTTTCTTATTTATGGCAGTGATGAACGACGAGCTCTATGCGTCACTTACATCACTTGCTCTTCTTATTCCTTATTATTGTGTATTGTGGTTGAATAAGAACCGATTGAAACAGAAATTTTCATTTACTATAAAACCAATAAAATAACTAATTTATGAATTTGATTCTGATTGCAGTAATTTCATTGGGAGCCATTGCGCTGGTTTCAGCCGCTATTCTGTATGCCGCTTCCAAGAAATTTGCCGTGTATGAAGACCCGCGTATTGCCCAGGTGTCCGAAGTGTTGCCCCAAGCCAATTGCGGTGGATGTGGCTATCCGGGATGTAGTGGATTTGCTGACGCTTGTGTGAAAGCTGGTTCGCTCGAAGGTAAATTCTGTCCTGTAGGTGGACAGGATGTTATGACGCAAGTGGCCTCTATCCTCGGACTCGATGCCGGTGAAGCCGAACCAATGGTTGCGGTGGTGAGATGTAACGGAACCTGTGCTAATCGTCCTCGTACCAATCTGTACGACGGTGCAAAGAGCTGTGCGATAGCTGCTTCTCTTTATGGTGGAGAAACAGGTTGTAGTTTTGGATGTCTGGGATGTGGCGACTGTGTAGCTGTTTGCCAGTTCGATGCTATCCACATGAATCCGGAGACCGGGCTTCCGGAAGTAGATGAGGCAAAATGTACCGCTTGTGGTGCTTGTGTAAAAGCTTGTCCGAAAGCAATTATTGAAATCCGTCCGCAAGGTAAAAAGTCGCGTCGTGTGTATGTGTCTTGTGTTAATAAAGACAAGGGTGCAGTGGCACGCAAGGCTTGTACTGTTAGTTGTATCGGTTGTGGTAAATGTGTGAAGACTTGTCCGTTCGAAGCTATCACGCTCGAGAACAATCTGGCTTACATTGATCCCAATAAGTGTAAATCATGTCGTAAGTGTGTGGAAGTTTGTCCGCAAGGAACAATTATTGAGTTAAATTTCCCGCCGCGTAAACCAAAGGCTGAAGGGACTCTTGCAACAGAGGCTCCCAAAGCGGAGACTCCTAAAGCAGCTCCCGCAGCCGAAGCGTAAATAATAGAATAATAACAGATAAAATACAGAATTGTATGTTGAAGACATTTTCAATTGGTGGTGTTCATCCACAGGAAAATAAACTCTCAGCACATCAGCCCATCATTACAGCAGAGGTTCCGTCAAAAGCGGTAATTCTACTGGGCCAGCACATTGGTGCTCCGGCAAAGCCTGTTGTGGCTAAAGGTGACGTGGTGAAAGTGGGCACAAAGATTGCCGAGCCTGCTGGTTTTGTTTCGGCAGCTATTCATTCTTCTGTCAGCGGAAAGGTAACCAAAATTGACTCGATTGTTGATGCAAGCGGTTATGCCAAACCTGCCATTTTCATTGATGTAGAAGGAGACGAATGGGAAGAAAATATCGATCGTAGTGAAACACTGGTGAGAGAGTGCGAACTGAGCTCTGAAGAGATTGTAAAAAAGATAGCCGATGCAGGTATTGTTGGTTTGGGTGGTGCCTGTTTTCCTACACAGGTAAAATTGTGTCCTCCTCCTTCATTCAAGGCTGAATGTGTTATTATTAACGCAGTAGAGTGTGAACCTTATCTGACGGCCGACCATCAACTAATGCTGGAACATGCTGAAGAAATCATGGTAGGTGTTTCTATCCTGATGAAGGCTGTGAAGGTGAATAAGGCATTTATTGGTATCGAGAATAATAAACCTGACGCTATTGAACTGATGACCAAAATAGCTTCTGGTTATGCCGGCATTGAAGTAGTAGCTTTGAAAGTGCAATATCCGCAGGGAGGTGAAAAGCAATTGATTGATGCCGTTATCAAACGCCAGGTTGGGAGTGGAGCGCTTCCTATCTCTACCGGTGCTGTAGTGCAGAATGTGGGTACTGCTTTTGCTGTTTATCAGGCTGTGCAGAAAAATAAACCTTTGTTTGAGCGTGTTATTACCGTTACCGGTAAGTCGCTTGCCAAACCTTCTAACTTTATGGCACGTGTAGGTACACCGATGCGTCAGTTGATTGATGCTTGTGGTGGTTTACCCGAAGATACAGGTAAGGTAATCGGTGGTGGTCCGATGATGGGGAAAGCATTGGTTAATATTGACGTTCCTACTGCTAAAGGTAGTTCCGGTATTCTCATTATGAATCAGAAAGAAGCGAAGCGTGGCGAGATACAAAATTGTATTCGTTGTGCGAAGTGTGTAGGTGCTTGCCCGATGGGACTGGAACCTTATCTGCTTTCTGCATTGGCCGAAAACGGAGAATTTGAAAGAATGGAAACTGAGAGAATCATGGACTGTATTGAATGTGGCTCCTGTCAGTTCACTTGTCCGGCTTACCGTCCGTTGCTCGACTATTGTCGTTTAGGCAAAGGTAAGGTAGGGGCTATGATTCGTGCACGTCAAGCTAAAAAATAATGAAGTATGGAAAATAAATTTATAGTATCACTATCACCTCACGTTCATGGCGGAGACAGCATACAGAAGAATATGTATGGTGTACTAATTGCATTATTCCCTGCCTTTATCGTGTCGCTACTCTTTTTCGGGTTGGGTGCCCTTATTGTTACAGCTACTTCTGTGGTAGCCTGTGTCTTTTTTGAATGGGCTATCGGTAAGTACCTGCTGAAGAAAGAAACTACTACTATTTGTGACGGTTCGGCTATCATCACCGGTGTGTTGCTTGCCTTCAATCTTCCGTCTAACCTTCCTGTCTGGATTATCATTTTGGGTGCACTGTTTGCTATTGGTGTAGGCAAGATGTCATTCGGAGGTTTAGGTAATAACCCTTTTAATCCGGCATTGGCAGGACGTGTATTCCTATTGCTCTCATTCCCGGTGCAGATGACTACATGGCCGGTTGTAGGCCAGCTTACAGCTTATGCTGATGCTACTACGGGAGCTACTCCACTGGCTATTATGAAGGGGATTATCAATGGTGCTCCCGGTGTTTCACTGGATCAGCTTCCTGATGCTCTGACTCTTCTTATTGGTCAGAATGGCGGATGTTTGGGCGAAGTAAGTGCTGCTGCATTGCTACTCGGACTTATTTATATGTTGTGGAAGAAGATTATTACCTGGCACATTCCGGTATCTATTCTGGTTACTGTATTTGTGTTCTCCGGCATTATGCATTTGGTGAATCCGGCATTGTATGTATCTCCGGTTCTTCAATTACTTACCGGTGGTTTGATGTTGGGAGCTATCTTTATGGCAACGGATTATGTTACTTCTCCGATGAGTAAGAAAGGTATGTTGATTTATGGTGTATGTATCGGTCTGCTGACTGTCATTATCCGTTTGTTTGGTGCTTATCCTGAGGGTATGTCGTTCGCTATTTTGATTATGAATGCATTTACTCCGCTGATAAATACATATTGCAAACCTAAACGCTTTGGGGAGGTAGCGAAGAAAAAATGAAAAAATTAGAATCATCATTAAAGAATATGTTGCTGGTACTTACCGGGGTTACTGCTATTTCGGTGGCGTTACTGGCTTATGTAAATGAACTTACCAAAGGACCGATAGCCGAAGCCAATGCTAAGATATTGAGCGATGCTATTAGTGTTGTTGTACCTGCATTTGATAATGACCCTACTACAGAAGCTACCAAGCAAACTATAGATGGGGTTGAATATACTATTTATCCTGCTAAAAAAGACGGTCAGTGGGTAGGTGCTGCTGTAGAATCTACTACTATGGGCTTTGGTGGCGAACTGAAAGTTCTGGTAGGTTTTGATGCCGATGGTAAAATCTATGATTACTCTTTGCTGTCTCATGCAGAAACTCCGGGATTGGGCTCTAAAGCTGCTGACTGGTTTAAGGAAGGTGGCAAAGGAAGCATTAAAGGTATGAATCCGGGTGAAGCTCCGTTGAAAGTGAGTAAAGACGGTGGTCAGATAGATGCTATTACCGCTTCGACTATTACTTCACGTGCATTTCTTAATGCAGTGAATGCTGCCTATGCCGCTTACAAGGGCAATGATGACACCAACGGAACTACTGGTGCTACACAAAAAGTTGTTGAACCTGCTGAATCCATCAGTGCTAATTAAGAAAGGAGTATTAAGAAATGAATAACTTTAAAGTATTGATGAACGGGATTATCAAAGAGAATCCTACATTTGTGCTCCTGCTGGGTATGTGTCCTACGTTGGGAACTACCTCTTCTGCCATTAATGGTATGGGTATGGGACTGGCCACGATGTTTGTACTTATTTGTTCCAATGTCGTTATCTCGCTGATCAAAAATCTGATTCCCGATATGGTGCGTATTCCGTCCTTTATCGTAGTTATTGCATCCTTTGTGACTCTGTTGCAGATGGTGATGCAGGCTTATGTTCCGGGATTGTATGCCACACTGGGGCTTTTCATTCCGTTGATTGTTGTGAACTGTATTGTGTTAGGACGTGCCGAAGCTTTTGCAGCTAAGAATAACCCGGTATCCTCTTTGTTCGATGGTATTGGTATGGGCCTTGGTTTTACGTTTGCTTTGACTCTGCTGGGTGCTATGCGTGAATTCTTGGGTACTGGTAAAGTATTTGACTTTGCTATCTTCCCGGAAGAGTACGGTATGTTGGTATTTGTATTGGCTCCGGGTGCTTTCATTGCATTGGGATACCTTATTGCATTGATTAACAGTTTGAAGAAAAACTAAGAAAATTAAATTTAGTAGTTGGTGGCTGGTAGTTAGAATCCATCCGGCATAGTAACTGACATACTGCATAGATTCTATCTACTAACTACTGAATTCTAATTTATAATTTTTAATTAATAGGTTTATGGAATATATATTGATATTTATATCGGCAATCTTTGTAAACAACATCGTATTGTCACAGTTTCTGGGAATTTGCCCCTTCTTGGGGGTTTCCAAGAAAGTAGAAACTGCGTTAGGTATGAGTGCCGCAGTAGCATTTGTGCTTACCATTGCTACTATCGTAACCTTTCTGATTCAGAAGTTTGTACTCGATGCTTTCGGACTCGGTTATTTGCAGACTATTACTTTCATCCTGGTAATCGCCGCTTTGGTACAGATGGTAGAAATTATTTTAAAGAAAGTATCTCCTGCATTGTATCAGGCGCTGGGAGTATTTCTTCCCTTGATTACGACCAACTGTTGTATCCTGGGTGTTGCTATTTTGGTTATCCAGAAAGACTTTGATCTGTTGACGGGTGTTGTATATGCATTTTCTACAGCTCTTGGTTTCGGACTTGCTCTTGTGCTGTTTGCCGGTTTACGCGAACAGATGAGTCTAGTGAAGATTCCTGAAGGGATGAAAGGAACACCGATTGCTTTGATTACAGCAGGTTTGCTGGCTATGGCATTTATGGGATTCTCCGGAGTAGTGTAGTAGTTATAAGCTACTCATTATAAGTTACGGGCTACAGTTACGAATAATTAAATGTCTGTGTTTTATACACAGCTATTTATGGTTCGTGGCTTGTAGCTCGTAACTTTTTTATTTTGTGGTGATTTTTTTTGTACCAATCCTGCTTTTCTAAATTAATTTTTCTAAATTTGCAAACAGAACAAAAGGACAAAACCGAAAGAACTAACCAAGTATAAATATATGAAAGAAAGAATTTTAGTAACCGGTGGAACTGGTTATATCGGTTCTCACACTGTAGTAGAACTTCAAAACAGTGGATACGAAGTAATCATCATTGATAACCTCTCAAACTCAAATGCTGACGTAGTTGATAATATCGAGAAAGTATCTGGTATACGTCCCGTTTTTGAAAAACTTGACTGCTTGGATTTTAATGGCCTTGATGCCGTGTTTACCAAATATCCGGGTATTAAAGCAATCATTCATTTTGCAGCCAGCAAGGCAGTAGGCGAATCTGTTCAGAAGCCATTGCTTTACTACCGCAATAATCTTGTTTCTTTGATCAATCTGCTTGAATTGATGCCTAAGCATAATGTAGGTGGTATTGTATTTTCATCTTCTTGTACTGTTTATGGTCAGCCAGATGAACTTCCTGTAACAGAACAGGCTCCTATCAAGAAAGCTGAATCTCCTTATGGTAACACCAAGCAGATAAACGAAGAAATCGTTCGTGATACAGTAGCTTCCGGTGCACCGATCAATGCTATCCTGTTGCGTTATTTCAATCCGATAGGTGCGCATCCTACTGCATTGTTGGGTGAACTTCCTAACGGAGTTCCTCAAAACCTGATTCCTTATCTGACTCAAACTGCTATCGGTATTCGTAAGGAACTGAGCGTATTTGGTGACGATTATGATACTCCTGACGGTTCTTGTATCCGCGACTTTATCAATGTTGTAGACCTTGCCAAGGCGCACGTAATTGCTATTAAGCGTATTCTTGAGCAAAAACAAAAAGAGAAAGTAGAAGTATTCAATATTGGTACAGGTCGTGGCTTGTCTGTATTGGAGTTAATAAATGCTTTTGAAAAAGCTACCGGTGTGAAGTTGAACTATAAGATTGTAGGACGCCGTGCCGGTGATATCGAAAAAGTATGGGCTAACCCGGATTATGCAAATAAAGAACTGGGTTGGAAAGCTGTAGAAAGTATTGAAGATACTTTACGTTCTGCATGGAACTGGCAGCTGAAACTCCGTGAGAGAGGCATACAATAAAAAGAGTTTATGTTACATTAACATACAAGATATAAACAAATACATGAGTTATTTGTTTATATAGTGCAAATCGGCCTGAAGCCATTTATGTATATGTGAATATCCATACTCGGTACATATGCCTCCCCGGCATAGACAGGTAAGATTGCATAGTAGTTTTGTCGTGTTTTATTTTGTGTTTGTGTTGTGACGGTACTACGACGTGAGTCGTGGTACCGTTTTATGTTATATCCTATCTTATTTAGTTTTGATATTTCTTTTTTTCTTACCTTTGTAAGCATTACTTTTATGAATACGACATGTATCTGACACTTTTTCTCAATTTTGTAAAAATAGGGATGTTTACCATAGGAGGAGGATATGCAATGATTCCTCTTATCGAACGCGAGATAGTGAAGCGGCAATGGATGACTAAGGAAGATTTTATGCAGATGTTTGCTATTACACAATCTTTGCCGGGAGTCTTTGCTGTTAATATATCAATCTTTGTTGGTTATAGATTGAGAGGCTTCTGGGGAAGTTTAGTTTGTGCTTTGGGTACTATTTTGCCTTCATTTGTTATTATCCTGATTATTGCTTTGTTTTTTGATAAGTTTCAGGATAATCCATATGTTATCAGAATATTCAATGGTATTCGTCCGGCTGTTGTGGCATTGATACTGGTACCTTGTCTTTCGGCTATAAAGGCTATTCGCATGGGATATATGGAGTTGATTGCTCCGGCAATAGGTACGGTATTGATATGGAAAGCCGGTGTATCGCCGGTATATATTGTGTTGGCCGGCATCGTTGGGGGATTGGTATATACACTGTGGCTAAAAGATAAATTGAAAGGAAGAAGCGTATGATTTACTGGCAACTGATATGTGTTTATCTGAAAATTGGAGTATTTGGGTTTGGTGGTGGATATGCAATGCTCTCTCTTATTCAGTTTGAGATAGTAGAGCGTTATCATTGGTTGACGCTTCAACAGTTTACAGATGTAGTAGCAATCTCGCAAATGACTCCTGGTCCAATCGGCATAAACAGTGCAACTTACATAGGTTATACGGTAACAGGTAATATATGGGGTGCCGTTATTGCTACTGTAGCGGTCTGTCTGCCCTCTTTTCTGATGGTATTGTTTATCTCTTATTTCTTTGTGAAATTCAAAAACAACAAATATGTCAATGCCGCCATGTCGGGGTTGCTTCCTATGTCTGTAGCTTTGATTGGGGCGGCTGCTTTGTTATTGATGAATAAGGATAACTTTATTGATTACAAAAGTATCCTGATCTTTGTTGCAGTCTTTTTGCTGACCTGGAAATATAAGGTTCATCCGATTCTGATGATTCTATTGGCGGGAGTAATGGGATTTATTCTGTATTGAAGGATTCAGAATAAAAAAAATAAGGAACGCAGACTGTACACCTGCGTTCCTTATTTTTTTTATTCAAAGTTTATAGTTTTCCTTTAAATACAAAACTTCGTTCGCCAAAGTTAATATCCGGTATTGCGATATCCGGAGCAAACAATCCAAAGACTGATGACCCCGAACCACTCATAGCGGCATATATCGCTCCATTTTTATACAATTCTTCTTTTATTTCTCCAATAACAGGATATTGCGGGAATACACTTGCTTCAAAATCATTCACCATTTGTTCTTTCCATTCACTGACGGGATGAGTTATAATTTCTTTTAATGAATATTCCGGTTCATGAGGCCTGACCAGTGAGAAGGCTTCCCGGGTGGAAACGAAGATATCCGGTTTGACCAACAGAATCTGATAACCCTTTAAAGAGAGTGAAAGAGGGGAGAAGATATTTCCTATTCCTTCTGCATAAGTTGGGGTATTTTTTATAAAAAAAGCACAGTCGGCTCCTAATGTAGCTGCATATTCCTCTAATTTTTCATCTGTTAGCTTCAATTCAAATCGTTCATTCAAGAGTTTTAACATGAAAGCTGCATCTGAGGATCCTCCCCCCAAGCCGGCACCCGATGGAATATGTTTGTATAAATGAATATCTACCGGAGGGAGATCGAATTCTTTATCCAATAATAAATAGGCTTTTACCACAAGGTTGTCTTCTGCATTTCCTGCTATTTCCATACCAGCCTGATGCAAAGCAAACTTCTTATCTGTACTATTATTTAGCACATGGATTTCCAATGCATCTTCTATAGGTACAGGGTAGAAGACGGTTTCCAGATTATGATATCCGTCCGGACGCTTTGCTGTAATATTTAGTCCCAGGTTTATTTTGGCATTTGGAAATGTGATCATCTTTTTATTTACGATTTATTCCCTGCAGTTATGACTCTCATTGGAGGGTAATAACATAGGTACGTTTACGATGTTTATGAATGACGATGCAAAGTTAGCAAATTCTTCATTATTATATTCTATGTTTTAATCTGTTGAGGAATTAATTTCTTACAAGTAAAGGATAAGATACTCTTGTGTTGTACACTATGTATTCTTTTAATTGAAAGAGTACGTATTTAATGTTGACTTAAAATGCATATTAACAGTGTGTTAAGTACGTACTTTTACACCTCAAAAGTACGTACTTCTTTATTGCTTGATTTTCACTCTGATAAGATATTATAAAGGGTGTGTAAACCAGAAAGAAGAACCTGTATCTTCTGTTGATTCTACTCCTATTTCTCCTCCCATTTGTGAACGATTACTTTATTATTTTTATAGACAATTTGCATCTGGAGGTAACCCATGGGCATATGGCGGTATAAGTTGTTGAGATCTTGCCGCTCCTCTCTTGCTTTTTGCTCGGATTTACGCAGTTCAATACAGATGCTGATAATGTTTGCCAAAGAGGTAAACCATTGGTAATCTGCATTGCTCCAGTTACGATATCGTTTAACGATATCTATACCCATATATCCCCATACTCCTTTTTTTGATAAGAGTGGGACTACCATGAGTGATTTTATATTTTGTGGTTCTAAAATATTCCTGTCATATTCAGCTTCCGGAGGCATATCATCGAGTGTGTTCAGAATGATTGCCTTTTTGCTTAATATTTGTTGGCTCCACCACGAAGTCTGGTTAATGGGGAGGTCTTGAAGAAATTCTTGTTCCTTTGAAACATTTTCCGCTGTCACTTCATAAATGCAACTTTGTATGTTTTTCTCCGGAAGTATTTCGAAAATATAAGTCCGGTCTCCATTAAATTGCATTAGTATATCTTTCAGTATTTTCTGCACTGTTTCGGAGATATCATCTGTTTGCAAAAATGAAAATAGAGAATGGGATATACTGATTTGACGATAGAGTAATTTATTAAGCTCATCTCTTGTGGATAGTTTCTTTTCATTGACTTCAATATCATCAAGGCATCTTATGTAACCAAAAGATTTTAGATTATCTTGCTCAATATTCTTGTTGAATTCCATTTTAGATAATACCCAGGTTATTCCATATTTAGTATAAAGAGGGAAGATCAGTTCATAGGTACGCTGATTTTTAAGAGTCATAGATGCCTCTTTCAATTTGTCCCGGTAGTCTTCGTGAACAAGATTATGAAGATCTTTGAATTCAATAGTATCACTTTCGAGATCCAAAAGGTCTACTATAAATTCTGATAAAGTGTATCTTTGGTTTTTAAAGTCTGCTTCCCACCATCCAATTTGTGCCATGGAGGTTAATCTGAGAAGTTTATCGGAATTCAGATTTGACATATCTTCCTGTTGTCTGTAGATTTAAACACAAATATAGATAATACTTTCGGATCTTATTAAGATTCATATGTGATAAAACACTATAAATCGTAAAGTTATCTTCATCAGAAGATGCTATTTGTGACTTTTCTTAGAAGAATACTACGAATATCTTCGCGGATAGCGGAAAAGGATAGCCAATAATGCAAAAGTCCCCATTGTAAACGGGTAATACAAATTGCCTACAATGCTGATCGGAGAGATTTTTGCGAGCCCTGCTGCCATGAGTAATTGTGCTCCGTAGGGGATGATGCCTTGTATGAAACATGAAAATGTATCGAGGATACTGGCTGTTTTTCTACGATCTAAGTTGAACCTTCCGGCAATGTCTTTGGCAATAGGTCCGGTAGTGATGATAGCAATTGTATTGTTGGCTGTACAGAGGTTGGCTATACTGACCAGGGCGGCGATACTAAGTTCTGCTCCACGCTTGCCATTGACATGGCGGGTTAACTTTCCAATGATAAAATCAATTCCTCCGTTATAACGGATTGTTTCGAGCATACCACCTGCAAGTAGGGTGATGATGATAAGTTCGCCCATCCCGGTTATACCGTTTCCCATTGCTCCAAACCAGTCGAATATACCGAAGCTTCCCGTAGCAAGTCCTATGATGGCTGTGGAGATGATGCCTAACAAGAGAACGATCATCACGTTGATACCTGCTATGGCTGTACCCAATACGACAAGATAAGGGATGACTTTGAGCCATTCGATATCTTGTACCTGGGGAGGAGCGGTGATTGATAACCCTTGAACAATATAGATAATCAGCACAATAAGTGCAGCAGGTACAACGATCATTGAGTTTACGCGAAATTTGTCACGCATCACGCAACCTTGTGTTTTGGTGGAAGCAATGGTGGTGTCGGAAATAAAGGACAGGTTATCACCAAAAAAGGAACCACCTACAACGATAGCTACCATAAACGGAATATCTATGCCGGTTTTCAGTGCCAGGCCAGTGGCAACAGGGGTAAGAGCTACAATCGTTCCCACACTGGTTCCGATAGAAAGGGAGATGAAACAGGAAGCTATAAAGATGCCTGCCAATAACAAATTGTCGGGAAGAATGTGTAAAGTGAGGTTTACTGTTGCATCAATGGCTCCCATCTCTTTCGCGCTTTGTGCGAAAGCCCCGGCCAGGATAAAGATCCAGATCATCAGCATAATATTCTTATTGGAGGCTCCTACAGAGAACTGATAGACCCGTTGATCCAGCTTTAAACCACGTGTGATGGCGATAGCGTAACAGGAAGATACCAGAAAAGCTACTGTAATAGGGACTTTATAGAAATCATTGACTATAATGGAGGTTACCAGATAGAGGCACAGGAAAACAAATAGCGGGCTGAGTGCCCACCAGCCGGAGATATGCTTACTATTCTTTTCTTCGTTCATTTATATAGGGTTGTACTTGTTTTGGGATCGCAAAGATAATAATTAGTAGTTAAGAATGGGAGTAATAGGGGTTAGAATATAGTAGTTGGAATATAGTAGCCGGTAGTCAGAATCTATACAGCGTGTTTATGATTTACATACTAATATAGATTTAACTACCGGCTCTTTTATTCTAACTCCTAACTTCTATCTTCTAACTACTATCTTCTAACTTCTGATTTAAAGCGTTACTCCTGTCTTGAATATAGCGATTTCGCGATATCCTTTCTTCTCGTTGTTTACAAATTCACCACTTGCAACTTTGATAATATAGTCAATGAAACGTTCGCAAGTCTTTTCCATTGGTTCATTTTCAACGATAACGCCTGCATTAAAATCAATCCATCCCGGCTTGTTTTTAGCTAAAGTTGAGTTGGTAGAGATTTTCATAGTAGGTACGTAGGTACCAAATGGAGTGCCGCGACCGGTAGTAAACAACACTATATGGCAACCACAGGAAGCAAGGGCAGTGGCTGCTACCAGATCATTGCCTGGTGCAGAAAGCAAGTTGAGACCTTTCACCTGTAAGCGTTCTCCGTATGGTAATACACCTTCTACATAACTCTTACCACATTTCTGTGTACATCCCAGTGCTTTATCTTCCAGTGTAGAAATACCTCCGGCTTTATTTCCCGGTGAGGGGTTTTCTCCTACAGGTTCACCATGTGAGAGGAAGTATTCTTTAAAATCATTAATTAGTTTAACGGTTTCCTGAAATAACTCTTTGTTGTGACAACGGTTCATCAGAATTGTTTCGGCACCGAACATTTCAGGGACTTCAGTTAATACACTTGTACCACCTTGTGCTATAAGGAAGTCTGAGAACATGCCTAACAATGGATTGGCTGTAATGCCGGAGAAACCATCAGAACCACCACATTTTAAGCCTACACGCAGTTCTGACAAAGGAACTTCGGTACGCTCGTCTTTAGAAGCCTTAGCGTAAAGTTCGCGCAGGATTGCCATACCTTCTTCGTATTCGTCACCCACTTTCTGAGTAACCATAAACTTCACACGATCCTGGTCATAGTCACCTAAAAATTCGCGGAATACATCCGGTTGATTGTTTTCACATCCCAATCCCACAATAAGCACTGCACCTGCATTGGGATGAAGTACCATATCGCGAAGGATTTTCTTTGTATTTTCGTGGTCATCACCCAATTGCGAACAACCGTAGTTGTGTGGAAAAGCTACGATGGCATCCACGCCTTCACCTTCCGTTTCACGGCGTAAACCTTCGGCCAACTGATTGATAATACCATTGACGCAGCCTACAGTAGGAATAATCCATATCTCATTACGTACACCTACATCGCCATTTTTACGACGATATCCTTTGAAGGTCAGATCTTTCTTTGGAATATCGAGTGATACCTCTACCGGATTATAAGTATATTCCAGAAGTCCGGCCAGGTTGGTCTTTATATTATTTTCATTCATCCAATCACCCTGCTTCTTTACCATTTTGGCATGCCCGATAGGATAACCGTATTTGATGACGTCCTCTCCTTCGGCAAAGTTTTTCAAGGCAAATTTATGCCCGGCCGGAACATCTTCGTTCAGGATTATCTCAATGCCATCCACTGAAAGTTTCTCTCCTGCGGGTAGGTTAACGATAGCTACGGCTACGTTGTCAGCTGGGTTGATTTTTAGATACTTTGTTTCCATGATGCTTATTTATATTTACTATTTTACGATTGAAGAACCTTCTTTATTTATTGCTGTAATAGTCAATTGTTTCTACTGTCAACAGATCAATAGGCATATAGTTAATGCAATTTACCTCTTTTTTGAAAATAAGATGATCGCATAATGCCTTGATACCGTTGTATCCTTGTAGTTCCGGTTGCTGTGCTATAAGGAAATACACGCTTCCTTGTTTCAGGCAGGCTACATTTCGCTCCAGAAGGTCATAACCGATCAGGTTGAAATTATTTTTTTCCCGGGTTTGCAGATATTCTCCTACAATGTACACTTTCGAATTAAATGTGATTCCGTTGCGCACAGTAGGATGCTCCCGGAAGAAGTTGTCCAACATAAGAGCATCTTCATCATTACGTTCGGCATGAAGGTCCAGTTCTAATATATTACATGCAGGGTGATGTTCCTTCATATATTGTCTGAATCCTTTTTCTCTGTTCTCCTGCTGATTGGACCCTACGATACCTTCATGTATTTTGCGGAAGATGACGATCTCTTTTTCAGCTCCAGCCAGTAACATCAGCATGCGTGCAGCAAAGTATCCGCTTTGGCGTGAGTTTTGTCCGAAGAAAGCCAGTGGGGGTATATCCTTAATATTTGAATCTATATATATATAAGGTATATCCAGTTCTGTTAATTGCCCGGTGAAAATCCGGGTATATTCGCGTACGGTAGGTGCCACCATCACTCCATCCGGATGCTGTGCTATAATAGCATCACTTGCGTTAACGAATGACTGGTAATCATAAGGATCATAATAGGTGGTTTTTACTGTAGTATTGAAATCGGAATAGGTACTAAGTGCCTTACTGATACCTTTTTCTACATCTGTCCAGTATTCCCCTTCTAAATGTTGAGGGAGGAGACATGCAAAAGAATACTTTTTATTGGAAGCTAATGCACTTGCATACATATTGGGCTGATAGTCCAACTGTTTTAGGATCTCTTCAACGCGTTTCCGACTTGATTCGGAAACTCCGCTACGTCCATGAATGACGCGGTCTACTGTTCCTACTGATACATCGGCCAGACGGGCGATATCTTTGATTCTGATTCTATCAGGCAACTTATTCATATTTACGATTTGACTGTTTGCGATTTACGATTGAAAAGACATCAGACTTATGGTTGAATGAACGAAGTTTTATCAATCGTAAATCGTAAATGATCAAATCGTAAATCAATATTGTGCTCGTACACAATAATAATATTAATATTTTCGACACAAATATATAACAATTTTTGTAATTACGAAAATTGTTGTATCTTTGTGCCCGCACACGAAAGCTATGTGACGTACATTTATTGTTTGTATATATGTCATAGTATCAGTGTGTTAAGCTGCAAAATGGGCTTATAATGATAAATTGAAACTTAATAATATTAATTACTTATTTCATTAAAACATAGAATTATGGGAAAGAAAGTCGTTACGTTAGGCGAAATCATGCTTAGATTATCAACTCCAGGTAACACTCGTTTTGTTCAATCTGACTCTTTTGATGTAGTATACGGTGGTGGAGAAGCCAACGTTGCAGTGAGCTGTGCAAACTATGGCCACGATGCATACTTCGTATCAAAATTGCCTAAACACGAAATCGGTCAGTCTGCTGTAAATGCATTGCGTAAATATGGTGTAAAGACAGACTTTATTGCCCGTGGTGGTGATCGCGTAGGTATCTATTATCTTGAAACAGGGGCTTCTATGCGTCCAAGTAAAGTAATCTATGACCGTGCTCATTCTTCTATCGCTGAAGCTGATGCTGCTGATTTTGATTTTGATGCTATTATGGAAGGTGCTGACTGGTTCCACTGGTCTGGTATCACTCCGGCTATCTCTGATAAAGCTGCTGAACTGACTCGTTTGGCTTGTGAGGCTGCAAAACGTCATGGCGTAACAGTTTCTGTAGACTTGAATTTCCGTAAGAAACTATGGACTAAAGAAAAAGCACAGTCTATCATGAAGCCGTTAATGAAATATGTAGATGTATGTATTGGTAATGAAGAAGATGCAGAACTCTGTCTGGGTTTCAAGCCGGATGCTGATGTTGAAGCAGGACATACGGATGCTGAAGGTTACAAAGGTATCTTCCAGCAGATGATGAAAGAGTTTGGATTCAAATATGTAATTTCTACATTGCGTGAGTCTTTCTCTGCTACACATAACGGTTGGAAAGCTATGATTTACAATGGTCAGGAGTTCTATACTTCAAAGCGTTATGATATTGATCCTATCATCGACCGTGTAGGTGGTGGTGACTCATTCTCCGGAGGTATCATCCATGGTTTGATGACGAAACCGAACCAGGGTGAGGCTCTTGAATTTGCTGTTGCTGCTTCTGCATTGAAACACACTATCAATGGTGACTTCAACCTTGTATCAGTAGAAGAGGTAGAAGCGCTGGCAGGAGGTGATGCAAGCGGACGCGTGCAAAGATAAAGAGATTGACTATTGGACAATTTACTATTTACTATTTAATGTCAGGGCTAATGACCGCAGAGGAAATGAAAATGAGGCTGAAAAATTTGGCCGTACGTGTTATTAAATTAGTAGATAAATTACCTAATACTCCTGCTGGCCGAGCAATTGGCAATCAGATTATTCGTTCGGGAACATCGCCTGCTGCAAATTATAGAGCTGCATGTTTGGGTAAGTCAGATAAAGACTTTTTGAATAAACTGAAAATAGTGGAGGAAGAGTTAGATGAAACATTATATTGGTTGGAGCTGATTATGGAAATTCAAATGATAAAGTCAGATTTATTGTCTGCTTTATATGAAGAGAATAAAGAACTACTTAAAATTATAGTTAGTTCTATAACAACAATGAAAGCCAAACTCAATAAATAGTAAATTGTCTGATGTGCAAAACATTTAAATAGTAAATAGTAAATCGTCAAATTGTAAATAAGAAGATGGCAAAATTTGATAAAATAGCGGTTCTGAACAAGATTGGTTCAACCGGCATGGTTCCTGTATTCTACCATAAAGATGCAGAAATTGCAAAAAAAGTAGTAAAAGCTTGTTATGAAGGTGGTGTTCGTGCTTTCGAATTCACGAATCGTGGTGACTTTGCTCATGAAGTATTTGCTGAAATAGTGAAATTTGCAGCAAAGGAATGTCCGGAAATGGCTATGGGTATTGGCTCTATTGTTGATCCGGCTACAGCTGCACTGTATATTCAGTTAGGTGCTAACTTCGTAGTAGGTCCGTTGTTCAACCCTGAAATCGCTAAGATCTGTAACCGTCGTCTGGTAGCTTATACTCCGGGATGTGGTTCGGTATCAGAAGTAGGTTTCGCACAGGAGGTAGGTTGTGATCTTTGCAAAGTATTCCCGGGTGATGTATATGGTCCTAATTTTGTAAAAGGTCTGATGGCTCCGATGTCATGGTCTAAATTAATGGTGACCGGCGGAGTTGAGCCGACTAAAGAAAATCTGACTGCCTGGATTAAGGCTGGCGTATTCTGCGTAGGTATGGGTTCTAAACTCTTCCCGAAAGATAAAGTAGCTGCCGAAGATTGGGCTTATGTTACAGCTAAATGTGCTGAAGCATTGGGTTACATTGCTGAGGCTCGTAAATAAAGAAAAAATTTACGATTAGACAATTTACAGTTTATAATTGGGGTTACTTCAATCATAGAATCGTAAATCGTTCAATCGTAAATCTAAAATATGCCTCTAAGGGTTAGTTAGTTTAGTTAGTTGAGGCATATTTTTTTCATTTTGTTTAAAGGTGTTTAAAGGGGACAGCCATCGGAATGACATTGTTAGTGAATCATTCCGGTGGCTTGTTTTTATTATGTTTATTTCTTCACCAGTTTCTTCAGCAAGCGGGTTGCTGTGAATGATTGGCGATGGAAGATAAATACTGGTATGGCTGCACCTACTACCAGGGCAAAAAGCACGAAGATAGTGGTAGCTCCGTTGTGGCAAAACTCCACCAGGTATTTTAATGAAGCGGTGTCATCTTTTGTTTGCATGAATTGAGTTAATGCAAGAATACTCTTATAAGCAAACATTCCCGGAATCATAGGGAGTAAAGATGGGAACGAAAAAACTTCTGCCGGGCAATGAATGGCTTTTGCAAACGGGATAGCCAGCAGACCGATAGAGAAGGCGGCGAAGAACGAAGCCGTTGCAATCTCCAAAGGCATAGCAGTGTGCATAAGGAAATAACGCAATCCGTGACCTATGGCGGCCAGTAAAGCGGATATTAATATGGCTTTACGGGGTGGATTGGATATAATGGCAAACCCGATAGCAGCAATAGCGGCAAAGGCCCCATCTTGTATGATCTCTGTGATAAACTGTGCTGTCATAAGGCGCTGATTCCGGTTAATAAAAGAGTCATTGACAGACCTATCGCTATACAAATGATAAGCAGACAAGCGTTGATAAATCTCGAAGTCCCTGCCAATACATGCCCGTCGATAATGTCCATGATGGAGTTAATCAATGGCACCCCCGGAATAAGGTAGAGAACACTTGTACCCAGTGCCATATCGGGAGTATTGCCCCAATGCATCAGATAGCCTGTACTGCCAATCATTGAAGCCACGAAAGCGGAGATTATAAATACCGCCAGATGGTTCCAGTGATGTTCCATCAGTAGGGTACGGACAAAGAAACCTACCAGAGTGGCTGCAAATACAATTCCCATCGAAGTAAAGTCTCCCTGAAACAAGCGGCAAAAGGATGCATTGGCAAATGCAACAAGGATTAGTACCAGCCATTTGCTCTCGCGTGGCTTGCTGACAATGTCCAGATAACGGCGTTGCAATTCCGGCAATGAAAGGCGCTCATCATAAGCTTGCCAGCTAAGGGTACTAAGCTTTGAATTGATGGCAAAGTTCAATCCCATAGGCTTTATTTTGTTCACAGTACTGTATGAATGTGAATTGTCGGCGTCACGCAATGTCATAATGATCGTTTTCTGAAAGATCGTCATATCGCAGAGGAACCCGAATGATTCGGCTATACGCGCGGTGTTGCGTACAATACGTGAAGTTTGTACTCCTACAGCCATAAGGCTGGTAGAGTACTCCGACAGGAATTTAGAAAGCTCTTTTAATTCTTGATGGATATCCATGGGGGTGTTTTAACGTGCTAATTGATTCTTTACAATCCGGGTTATGATAAGTGTAATAATGTACAATACCGCGAAACCTACAATTCCGAAGATGAATGGTTTTTGTTCTTCAAATGTTCTGCGTACAGGTGTTGTAGCTACTGTGCCGGTGGTATAGGTGGTAACAGTTTGTATTGCCTCTTGAGATGTTGCGGTTGCCTGGCAACTGTCTGTGTTGGAAGTTTCTTCCACTTGTTCTCCTGATAACATAAATCTTTTCTCCTTATTAAATCTTTAAATCTAAAATAACACAATTGTTTCTCTGCAAAGAGAGTTAGGTCCCTGATGTCTATAACACAGTTCTTAGATTTTAGTTTAATTCCGGCTAAATATCGATTGTTTCAAGATGAAAAAGCGCTATTTCGGCGGCAAAGGTAATCAAAAAAACAGTAGACAAAAGAGAGAAGAGAATTTCTTTTGGATAAGTTTTCGGTTCATTTCTGTATCAACCGGAAGCTTATTTTTTTCTGTGTCTGAAAAAGTAGATCGGAAGGAATATCAGTAATATCCAGAGAAGGCTGATAAGAGGCAGGTAGCGATTATAAAGGTATTCACCATCTTCAGGGATATGATTCATAAGGCATTGTAAACAGTGACAATGGATGTTGGAATCATTGTGTGAAATAAGGCATAGGCAAAATGTAACAATACCGATTATGAGAAATAACAAAAGGATTGTCAAGTTTCTGCGATAATGTGTTCGTTTGGAAGTTGGTTTTGAGATAAGAACCATTGTTTTGTTATTATTTATCGTTGCAAAGTTACGTGTGAAACAAAGAAAGGACAATACCTAAATATGATGAATCCTCTTAGAACAATACTTATTTATGGGTATAAGCTTATCAGGTGAATTCTTATTTACTTGTTTTCCTGAACCAATTCAGGATATGAAATGTTTCCTTTTTAAATAGAGATCTGTTTTTCATAACAGGCTAAAATAGAATATAATAATGGTACACAATCACGAACATCATTCGCATGAGCACGTACATCAGTTATCGTCGCTTAATAAATCGTTCATTATAGGAATTACGCTCAATATACTTTTTGTCCTTGTTGAGTTCGGCATCGGTTTTTATTATGATTCTTTGGGTTTGCTTTCCGATGCCGGACACAACTTGGGAGATGTAGCGAGCCTTGTGCTCGCTATGCTTGCTTTTCGTTTGGCAAAAGTACATCCTAATAGTCGCTATACGTATGGTTATAAAAAGAGTACGGTATTGGTTTCTCTGCTCAATGCTGTAATTCTATTGGTTGCTGTAGGTATCATTATTACCGAAAGTATAGGCAAGCTACTTCATCCTACTCCTGTAGAGGGTGCTGCTATTGCCTGGACAGCCGGGGCAGGCGTTGTAATAAACGCTGTCACTGCCTGGCTTTTCATGAAAGATAAAGAGAAAGATCTGAATGTAAAGGGAGCATATCTGCATATGGCTGCTGATACGCTGGTCTCTGTAGGAGTAGTGATTTCGGGT
Source organism: Bacteroides mucinivorans (assembly GCF_034654355.2). Taxonomy (NCBI): domain Bacteria; kingdom Pseudomonadati; phylum Bacteroidota; class Bacteroidia; order Bacteroidales; family Bacteroidaceae; genus Bacteroides; species Bacteroides mucinivorans. The sequence continues at coordinate 2,360,648 of NZ_CP178179.1, forward strand.
ATTATCATCATGTATACCGGCTGGACCATTGTCGATCCGGTTATCGGGCTGGTTATCGCAGTTATTATCGTTATATCTACCTGGAGGTTGTTGCATGACAGTCTTCGGCTTTCATTGGATGGAGTACCTGTAGGAATAGATACGGAGAAAATAGAACAGCTTATACTTTCACAACCCGGCGTTGTGGGGTATCATCATCTTCATATCTGGGCGTTGAGTACCACTGAAACTGCATTGACTGTACATATTGTATTGGATGAAATGAATCATATGGAGGAAGCTAAGCATCTCATCAGGCGTGTATTAGAGGATGCGGGCATTCATCATATTACGCTTGAGTTTGAGTGTGAAGGTGCCACCTGCGACGAAGAAACTTGTTGATTGAGGCTTTTTTACGTACCTTTGCCGCCCTAAACTAACAAACCCTTTAAAACCTATGCTTACTGATTTATTGAACTCCTCTTATTTTGCACTTTTTCTGATTGTTGCTTTAGGCTTCATGTTGGGAAGAATCAAGATCAAGGGGCTATCGCTCGATGTATCGGCGGTCATTTTTATTGCTTTACTTTTCGGACATTTTGGTGTAATTATCCCCAAAGAGTTGGGTAACTTCGGATTGGTACTTTTTATATTTACGATTGGTATCCAGGCCGGTCCCGGATTTTTTGATTCTTTCCGAAGCAAAGGAAAGACCCTGATTCTTATTACGATGCTCATTATCTGTTCGGCTTCGCTTACGGCTGTAGGGCTGAAGTATGCTTTTGATATTGATACCCCGAGTGTTGTGGGACTGATTGCCGGTGCACTGACCAGTACTCCGGGGCTTGCTGTAGCTATTGACAGTACAAATTCTCCGATGGCCTCCATTGCTTATGGTATTGCTTATCCGTTCGGTGTTATCGGAGTTATCTTGTTTGTGAAACTGCTTCCTAAGATCATGCGGGTGAACCTCGACCAGGAGGCACGCCGTCTCGAAATAGAACGTCGCGGACAATTTCCTGAATTGGGAACCTGTATTTATCGCGTCACCAATCCAAGTGTGTTCGGTCGTAGCCTGATGCAAATCAATGCCCGTGCAATGACCGGAGCTGTTATTTCCCGGCTGAAGCACGACGAAGAAATTTCGATCCCTACTGCCCACACGGTGCTTCGTGAAGGAGATTATATTCAGGCTGTGGGGAGTGATGAGTCTTTGAATCAGCTTGCCGTGTTGATTGGTAAGCGTGAAGAGGGTGAACTCCCATTGGATAAGACTCAAGAGATTGAGTCGTTGCTGCTCACTAAGAAAGATATGATAAACAAACAGTTGGGCGACTTGAATCTGCAACGCAACTTTGGTTGTACGGTGACCCGTGTTCGCCGAAGTGGTATTGACCTTTCTCCGTCACCGGATCTTGCGCTGAAGTTTGGTGATAAGTTAATGGTGGTAGGCGAGAAAGAAGGTATACAGGGAGTGGCGCGTTTGTTGGGCAATGATGCCAAAAAGCTGTCGGATACCGATTTCTTTCCTATTGCGATGGGGATCGTACTTGGCGTATTATTTGGAAAGCTCAATATATCCTTCCCCGGTGGATTGTCTTTCTCTCCGGGATTGACGGGTGGTGTACTGATAGTGGCTCTGGTGCTTAGTGCAGTAGGTAAAACCGGACCAATCCTTTGGTCAATGTCCGGACCTGCCAATCAATTATTGCGCCAATTAGGGTTGTTGCTCTTTCTTGCTGAAGTCGGTACCTCTGCCGGAAAGACTCTTGTAGCTACTTTCCAGGAGAGCGGATTGCTGATGTTCGGGGTAGGGGCAGCTATTACAATAGTGCCTATGCTGGTAGCCGTACTCGTAGGCAGGCTGGTTTTCAAAATTAATGTACTCGACTTATTGGGAACCATAACCGGAGGCATGACCAGTACACCGGGGCTTGCTGCTGCCGACTCAATGGTAGACAGTAATATCCCAAGTGTGGCTTATGCTACGGTTTATCCGATTGCAATGGTATTTCTTATTCTCTTTATACAGATTATATCAACGGTTGTATATTAATGAAGACGCTTTTTCTTATAAGCATTGTGTTTACGCTTTCTGCTTTGTCCGTATCCGGGCAAAGTATTGAAAGGCGTGTGACACCTCCTGCGGGATATGTTCGTGAAGCCTGTGATCTCCATTCGTTTACAGCATATTTGCGGACACTGTCTTTATTACCGGCAGGGAGTAAAGTGTTGCTTTACAACGGGCAGGTGAAGCGGAACCAGGCTGCGGCTTACGCTGTGATCGATATGGAGATCGGTAATCGTGACTTGCAGCAGTGTGCTGACGCTGTGATACGATTGCGTGCTGAATATTTGTGGGCACAGAAACGATATGATGAGATAAAGTTTAACTTCACCAGTGGTTTCCCTGCCGAATATAAAAAGTGGGCAGAGGGTAATCGTATTAAAGTAAACGGAAACAAGGTACAGTGGTATGCCGCAACTGCTCCCGATTATTCTTATAAGACTTTCCGCAAATATCTGGATATAGTATTTATGTATGCCGGTACGGCTTCCTTGTCAAAAGAGCTTGTTGCTGTTCCTTATGCCTCTTTGTCTCCCGGTGATGTATTTATACAAGGCGGTTCTCCCGGGCATGCTGTTATTGTGATGGATGTGGCGGTGAATCCGCAAACCCGGAAAAAAGTATATCTGCTGGCACAAAGCTATATGCCTGCGCAGCAGATACATTTATTGGTTAATCCTCAAAATCGTTCACTCTCTCCGTGGTACGAACTTTCATCCGAAACTACCGGCAAACTCTATACCCCCGAATGGGTCTTCAATAAGAGTGATTTAAAACGTTTTATCTCCGGAAACGAATAAAAAGCTCCGGAGTTTAAAATATCTTATTCGTTCTAAAGTAATTAACTACCTGGTCCAGAGCTTTTGCATAACGATCCAGATTCTGATCGGACAAAGGATAGTCTTTTGCAGGAAGCACAGGGAATACTTTTACCGGGAAGTCCGTAGCGTCATAAGCTTTACCGCAGATCATGGTAAATGCTTTACCGTCTACCGGCTGATAGAAAGGCGACAGGCTTTCTTTTCCGTTGCGTCTGGGTTCGGCAGCCCGTAAAAAGTCGGTATCACCTTCGTAGAAACCGAGTTGCTGAAGCCAGTAATTTGTTTGCAAAGACATTGCCAGTATACATTTTATGGAAGGATTCTCCGACAAAATCCATTTGATGTGTTCGATGCCTTTTTGTGCTTTTTCTTCGGGTATGAAAGTTCTTTTTCCTTTGGGAGCCGGTTCTACATCATCGTTGCACAAATTGGTGATGTACACATCTTCGGGAGTTAACTGATGATCGGTGAGTCTCATTACATAGTTGAAGAGATTGCGTGACTCCACGTTTCTACTGCGCTCTCCGTGATCTTCCGGAAATCCGCGAAAATAATAATCGGCAAACATAGCGTACTTTGCTACGGTTTCCGACCACTGCAAGTTTGAATCTTCTCCTATCACAAGTATCCTGGGGGTATTTATCGCTTTCCAGTCTTTCGTTCTCATTGTAGTTTTATTATTAAATAAATATGATACGACAAATGTACTGTTAATCTGTTAATATCCGTTGAGAAACGCATGAAAAGTTTTCATAGGGCCTTCCCGGCCGGGGAGGTACGACAGGCGATAGTACATTGAAACACAGGTGAGCGCAAATTCTCGCAAAGTGTCTCATAGAGGAACGTATGAAGTCTCGGTGTGTAAGATTGTTTTAGATGTACATGTAAAGCAGTACGACATGTACATGTGGAACGGTACGACATGTGCATGTGGAACAGCACGACATGTACATGTAAAACAGTAATACATGTCGAGAAAAGGAACATTCCTTTCTGAGAAAAACAAAGTACGATACCGGATAAACGTAATGATACTGTTTAGGGGGACCCTTGGAACCTCTTCATTGTAATAATATGTCAATATACCAATGTCTTGCGATAAAACAGCGCAGCCAATTGGTACATCAGCACATTGGCAACTTTTGCATCAGGCTGAGTGTTATTACTATTTCACTGTAAAGATGAGGAGCTTCTTTGAGATATGAAATACCTAATAATAGTGAAAAACCAGGCTTTTCTGCCTGTTAGTCGGTATTTGTTGACAAATCATCATTAATGGGGATTGTCTGATATAATTATTCCCCTTATCTTTGCCGAAAACAAACTTAGATGAAACGATTGTACCTGTCTATTCTGAAGTGGTTCCTCCCTGTACTGTTTATTTCGTACATGGCAGGCATTACGCTGTTCACTCACTCGCACGTGGTGAACGGGGTGACAATCGTTCACTCACACCCCTTTAAGAAAGGAACAAAACATGAACATACGAGTGTTGAGTTCCAGCTAATTCACTTCTTAACCCACGTTCAAACTACAGATGCGGGTATTATCCCGGTTTTTGCAGCATTTACGGCATTGTTGTTGTGTACGCTTCTATGGTGTCCTCAACGTATAGGCCGTCATGCTTCTTGTGCAGGAGTGGTGTCATTGAGGGCACCTCCTTCGCTTTATCTATCGTAAGCTCTTTCCGTCTCAACGCGAAAGAACCTCTTTTTTAATCATTTATTAATAATAAGTAACTACCGGATGGTGGTTGGGGAAAGGACTGTACGATTGTCCTGTCTCCATCCTTTGTCATTGCCGGGTGGTTACTACTAACTACAAACGAAAATGAAAAAATATATCTTTATTCTCGTTGGCCTATGCTATGTTTTTTTCTCAGCAATGGCCACACAACCCGAACATCCTGAATTCCCTGAGTTGAAGAAATCTGACGCCAATATCATCGGGCATGTACTTGATAAGAATAGCGGCGAGCACTTACCATATATTACGATTGCCCTTAAAGGGACTACCATAGGTACGGTAACAGATGCTACGGGACACTATTTTTTGAAGAATCTTCCCGAAGGCAATTTCAGGATGGAAGTCAGTTCTGTGGGATACAAAACCCTGACCCGCGACGTAACCTTGAAAAAAGGCAAGACGCTGGAAGAGAATTTCGAACTGGAAGAAGACGCTATTGCTCTTGACGGGGTGGTTGTCTCTGCCAATCGTAACGAAACAACCCGTCGTATGGCACCTACATTGGTCAATGTGGTCGATCTGAAACTGTTTGAATCTACCAACTCCAGTACTCTCTCGCAAGGGTTAAACTTTCAGCCGGGCGTGCGGGTAGAAACCAATTGTCAGAACTGTGGCTTTCAGCAGGTACGTATCAATGGGCTGGACGGGCCGTATACACAGATTCTAATAGACTCTCGTCCGGTGTTCAGTGCTCTTTCGGGGGTGTATGGGTTGGAGCAGATTCCTGCCAGTATGATTGAACGGGTAGAAGTAATGCGCGGAGGTGGTTCGGCTTTGTTCGGATCGTCTGCAATAGCCGGAACGATTAACATTATTACAAAAGAGCCACTGCGCAACTCCGGCCAGTTGTCTCATACTATTACCGGATTTGGGGGCGGTAACTCTTTCGATAATAATACCTCTTTAAATGTCTCTCTGGTGACGGACGATCATCGCGCAGGAGTTTATATCTTCGGTCAGAACCGCCATCGTTCGGGGTATGATTACGATGGAGACGGCTATACGGAGTTGCCAAAACTGAAGAACCAGACTGTAGGTTTCCGTTCTTATTTCAAGACGAGCACTTACTCTAAGCTGACTTTTGAGTATCATCATTTGCAGGAGTTCCGCCGGGGAGGAGATCTGCTGAATCGTCCGCCTCACGAAGCCAATATAGCCGAACAATTGGAACATGCTATTGATGGCGGTAGCCTGAAGTTCGATTACTTCTCGCCCGATGAAAAACATCGCCTGAGCCTTTTCGCTTCGGCTTTGAATACAGACCGTGACAGTTATTATGGCGGTGGGAAAGACCTGAATGCCTACGGCAAAACCACAGATCTTACGGCCATGGGGGGTGCACAGTATATGTACAGTTTCGGGCGTTGCCTCTTTATGCCTGCCGATCTCACTGCCGGACTGGAATACAACCGTGACCGTCTGAAAGACAATATGTGGGGATACAACCGCCAGACGGAACAGACGGTGAATATTTACAGTGGCTTTCTCCAGAACGAATGGAAGAATGATAAGTGGGGTATTCTTCTCGGAGGTCGTCTGGATAAGCATAATCTGGTGAATCACGTCATTTTCAGTCCGCGTGCCAATCTGCGTTTTAATCCGACGAAGGATATTAACTTCCGTCTGAGTTATGCTTCCGGTTTTCGTGCTCCGCAGGCCTTTGATGAGGATTTGCATATTGAGAATGTGGGTGGTACAGTGTCTATGATTGAACGCGCTAAAGGATTGAAAGAAGAGAAGTCGCAGAGCCTGAGTGCCTCTGCCGATATGTATCACCGTTTGGGAGCCTGGCAAGTAAATTTTCTGGTCGAAGGGTTTTATACGAGTCTGAAAGATGTTTTCGTGCTTGGACCGTATGAGGACCGTGGAGATGGAGTATTGATACGGACACGCGGTAACGGACCGGGTGCAAAAGTCATGGGACTGACTTTGGAAGGAAAGCTGGCATATCTGACACAATTCCAGTTGCAGGCTGGTATCACTTTGCAACGGAGCCATTACGACGAACCGCATCAATGGGACGATGACGCTCCGGCTGAAAAGAAAATGTTTCGTACCCCAAATACTTACGGATACTTTACGGCTACCTATGCACCGATAAAGCCGTTAAGTATTGCTTTATCGGGCACGTACACTGGTAGTATGCTTGTACAGCGTGCTGCTATCTCTGCTGAGAATGCAGCGATGGGGGAGATGCCCGAACGTCCTGCAGTAGCTCTCACTACACCCAAATTCTTTGATCTTGGTGTGAAAGTAGCTTACGACTTTAAATTGTATAAAGCAGCGGTATTGCAACTCAATGGTGGCGTACAAAACATCTTTCAGGCATATCAGAAAGACTTTGACCGTGGGGCAAACCGCGACTCCAACTATATTTATGGTCCGGCAACGCCAAGGAGTTACTTTGCCGGAGTGAAAATAACCTATTAAGTAGAATTTTTCCGGCATTGCTTTCTGTGCATAGAAGTGTACCGGGTAATGGAGTGCATCTTTGTGCATCTTAGATATATGTAGCATATTTTCTTTATACTTTTAGAGGCGAAATTTCTTTTGTACAGTTGATACGTTCCCTGCATGTAGTAAAGGCGCAGACTGCATGCAGGGAACGCCTTTACTACATGCAGCCTGCGCCTTTACTGTTTACGCTGTCATAATTACCTTCAGCAAGCGATTGACCTCATTTTAGATTGTCCTCTTTTTTCTCTCCTTTTTCCCATCTCTTATTTCCTTTCTTTTGTATAGTTCAGATAAAATATATATTTTTGTATACCATTATTAAGACATATTTATAACTGAAACATCTATGAAACACACACCATTGCTTCATGCTGTGTTGCTGTTGGGCGTATTCAGCCTGGCATCCTGCATGCACGATCCTACCCATTATTATAAACAGAAAGAGTTACTTGGTAACCGGTTGTTCCATGATGCTACGCTCTCCGAACCTGCCGGACAGTCCTGTGCCACTTGCCATACATTGACTAAAGGTTTTGCAGACATTGATTCCCGTGCCGTATCCGAAGGTGCGGTGAAAGGGCTCTACTCTCAACGCAATGCGATGACCATCTCTTATTCAAAATTCATTCCCGATCTGTATTACGATGAAAAGGAGGGAACTTATGTAGGCGGTCTGTTCTGGGACGGGCGTTCGCCTTCATTACAGGCTCAGGCAAGCGAACCTTTTCTCAATCCTGTTGAAATGGGGAATCATGACAAGCGTATGGTGGTAGACAAAGTAAAACGCACTTCTTATTATCCGCAGTTGATACGCATTTATGGTGAGACGGAAGACGTAGACTCCCTGTATGCCTATATTACCGATGCATTGGCGGCATACCAGTCTTCAAAAGAGGTAAATCCTTTCTCTTCCAGGTTTGACGCATATAAGAAAGGCAACTATACGCTTACTGCACAGGAGAAACTGGGACTTGATCTTTTTGAAAACAAAGGGCTTTGTGCCGAGTGCCATATTCTGGAGCGGGATGTTATTGCCCGCCGTACGCTGTTTACTGATCATACTTATGATAATCTGGGCATTCCTAAAAATCCCGAAAACCCCCATTACTGTATTCCTCAGGAATATTTTCTGCTGACTCCGGATTCTATAGACCTTGGATTGGGAGCTATTGTCCGAAAGGCGGAGGAGAACGGAAAGTTTCGTGTACCTACGCTTCGTAATGTGGAACTGACAGCGCCATACGGACACAACGGGTATTTTAAAACACTTGAAGAGATTGTACATTTCTATAATGTACGTGACGTAAGTGATGAATTTCCACCAGCCGAATATCCTGCTACGGTGAATAAAGATGAATTGGGTAACCTGGGATTGACTCCTGAAGAGGAAGCCGCTCTTGTTGCTTTCATGAAAACGTTGACGGACGGATATGATCATCACGGGGATAAACCTACCCACCAGCATAAAGACTGATTATTGGCATAACTGTGCATACAGTTTACCTGGTTATTGTATGGTTTTAAATAATTCGCTAATTGGCAGTTGTCATATTAGCGAATTATTTTTCAGTTTTCATCAGTAGTTTGCGAACGCTTCGTTCCGGTCTGCCTTTGTGGCGATGCACTCCATTTCAATGAGCCATCCCGGACGGCAGACTGGTGCGAGCAAAATCACTTTGGGTATTTGGGGGAAACGTTCGTCAAACAATTGCTTCACTATCTGGTAATCTGCGGTGTCCCGCAAATACACAATCATTTGTGCCAGATCGTCAAATGTACATTCGGCTTCTTGTAGCAGGACTTCTACATTCTCCCACATCCGGTGGGTTTGCAGGCGGATATCTCCGGGATGTACCACTTCTCCTTTGTTGTTGATACTTGCTGTGCCGGAGATGAACACCTGCCGGCGGTCACCGTACTTGACACAAGTACCCCGCTCAAAGCTAACTCCATATTCGTAAGTCGGGTTGAGATGTGTGGGAGCATAGAGATACTGTACTTGTGCGGCAGAGATACCATCCACTGCATAGGTATCCATCTGCACAGTTACTTTCGGGTCGGCATGCCGGCCTCCAATGCCTGTACTGGCTATGTAGTGCGTATGTTCCGTCAGGTTTTGTGTAACGAATACTTCGTTGCGGGCTTTTACTACTCCGGCGTAATTGACATCTACATTCTGTACGAAGAACCAGGTACGTATGCAGTGGTCTGCCAACGTGCATCCTTGCTCCATGAGTTGCATCACATAGTCATTGAGCAGCAGCCGTGTCTGATATTCGGAGTTTGCTGCACGATTAAAGGCACTTCCTCCCCAGAAATGGCGGTAATTGCCATGGACAGCTTCAAACAATCCGTTGGGCAGGGCACGGCTTTGTACATCCGTTTGCAGATATACCCACAAAGCAATTTTAGTGCCGTTCAGTGGCGGTTGCTCTACAATGGAGAGGGCACAGTCCGAATATTCGGTGGCCATGGCCAACAGCATCTCCTCCTGATTGGCAGCATCACTGAGAAAATAACGCTTAAACAGGGCACTGGCACCTTTAAGCTCTCCCGTCAGCAGTGTGTTGTAAACATCTGTCAGGTTATTCAACTGCTCCTTATAAGTGAGGGTGGGTTGAGTGCCTTGTAGTATAATGTGGTATTCGGATACTTCGTTTCCGTTTGAGAACGAAGCTATTTGTACTTCTACCTCTTTCTCATTAAAAGAGTGATGTTGGTATTTCATAACTTGTCTTTCTTCTTATTTATTCTTCTTTGGCGCCATTGTTTATCCAGGCATTAAGGAGATTATTAACTTCGGTGGTTTCACTACCGTTGAAGATGTCCGTATGGTTGTGGCTTAATATGTTCTCGGATAATATATCCATCAGAAAACTGTTATCCGGTTCACCGGGAGTTACATATGGTTTCTCATTGGCTACGGGAGCCCCGGCTTTTACGTTGACCAGAGCTGAGTAACTTTTTCCTTCGGTGAGAAACAGATTACCTGCCGGTTGGCCCGAACTTTTCCCATGGCAAGCGATGCAGTGGGCATCGAACACCTGTTCTTGTATCCGGTCATAAGTGGCCAGGTTGACAGTCGTTTTCGGAAGAATCGTTTCCTTTACCGATGTGTCAATATCTACGGAGCAGTATTTATAAATCAATGTCTGTCCTCTGCTGACGAGGGCAATGCCGACGGCTTTTGTCCCTTCCGGAAGTCCCATCAGTGTGTATTCTTCCACCCTGCCTTCGGTGGGGCGGGAGAGACGTTGCGTCAGAAGCGGTTCATGGGCATCTTCGCCAAAGGCTGCAAATGTCAGCATGTTATAGTCGGGATAGGCACGCACACCGGTAAAGGAAACCTGGATGGTGACTGTTCTTCCCGCATCAATAGAGTCGTCCGGGTAGATCTTCCCGTCATCGCAACCACTCAACAGGAGGCTACAACAGGGAAGAACTATTCCATATTTGAATATTTTGTTCATAGTCGTTTAGAATGTGAATTGTAACATAGCTGTGGCACTATGGCGTGCTATACCCAGTCCGTCCTCTTCGCGGTCATTCTGTGTGTTGTGCTTGGTACGTCCCATATACTGGTACATTACTTGCAGTTTGAGGTGCGATCCCCAGAAATAATAGTTCATACCTACGGCAGGCATATTCAGTAAACCGTCCACATCCGTACCATTACGGTCGAAAAGATCATAGCGTAAAGCTCCCTGTAACTTATTGGTGATGAAGTATCCTGCCTGAACATAAGCTCCCCAGAAGTGATAGTCATTGGAGATATTCTGGCGTTTGGTGAAGTTCATATTCATATAATAGGCTTCTGCGGCCAGATATAGTCTGTTTTTTATCCAGGCAAATTCTGCACCGACACGCCAGTCGTTACTACTTTGTGATTCGGCTTCGGCGTTGTATGAGGTAGAAAGGCCGATCATCATCTTGTCTGTATACAGATTATCCGGATCACCCTGAGTGGCAGGCATCTCACCCTTAGGCATGTATGCTATTCGTCCTGCATACAAAAGTGAGGGTAGCCATTTACGGTCACGCCCCATTGTTTTGGTGGCTGTGTTTACATCGATCCCTGTTCCGTTGAAGATACCTATCTGGTAATTCCAGCGGTTATTAATGAGTCCGTGAAGTTCGGCACCCAGATCAAAACCGGTAGCAAAAGTAGGTCCCACGCTGTTGAGGGAGTAGGGAAGGTTGACTATTGTACTGGCTGATGGGGGAAGAACGGGGAAGAGTGTCTCGCCCAGTGTAGAGAGATAAGCATGCGTGAACGGTGTTTTGAATTTACCGACACGGAAGCGGAGAGATTCTTTGAAAGCGATATCAAACCAGGCTTGTTGCAATAACGCACCTCCACTTTTGGCTGCATTGAGTGAAAGGTTGAAGGTAATCTTTCCAAAAGCTTTTCCAGTGAAACCCAGAATGGCATTGGGAACTTCAAAACCGGTATTGGCAATATTATCAGCATACATATTTTCGAGTCCTTCGTCATCGTAGCGGTTGAAGCGCGCCGAAGTTTGTACCAGTACATAGGGTTTTAGTAAAAAGTCTCCGGCTCTGGTACTGAATGAGAATCCTTTTTTGCCGGCAAGTGATACGACATCATTTTCTACATATTTGTCGTCTACTTCTTTCTCTTGTGCCATAGCCGGCATTACAGTAAGGGCACTGAACGCGAGGATGGCGGTTGTTTTTGTTATTTGATGTATCATTTTTGTTGCTTTTTTGTCTGATTAGGTCTTTTTGTTTTAGAGAGATTCAATGAAAGTGAGTAATGCACTCCGTTCTTCTTTACTCATTCTGGAGAAAAGAATACGTGATGCGGCACCTTCACCGTCATGCCACATGATTGCTTCTGTCAGGTTGCGTGCACGTCCGTCGTGTAAGAAATAGGTATGTCCGTTTACGACCTCTTGAAGGCCGATACCCCACAATGGAGTAGTACGCCATTCGCATCCTGCGGCTAACCCGCTGGGATAACCGTCGTCAAGTCCGGGGCCCATGTCATGTAGCAGATAGTCGGAGTAGGGGTGGATGGTCTGACTGCCTAACCAGGGGAGCTGTGTACCATTGAGCAATACAGTGCCTCGGGGGCGTGTATGTAGTGTTGGCGTGTGGCATAACTGGCATTTGGCTTTATAAAACATCTCTTCTCCCTTCTTTACGGTTTCATTTGTCACGTTCCGTCGTGCAGGTACACCGAGGGTTTGCATGTAGAGGTCAACGTCTTCCATATCTTGTGTGGATACCTGAATACCATAATTGGCAAATCCCATCATCTGGCTTTGTCCCTGGCATACTTCTTCCGGATAGCGGTCGTTGGTTACACCGAGGTCAGAAGAAAAACCAAGTTCTACGGTCAGGTCGGCATGTTGTGCTTTATTGCCCGATACGCCAATCTGTTTTATCCCTCTTTCGGTGATATAATTAAGGCGTCCGCTAATACCATATTCCGGATAGTTACTTTTGGCTGCGAGACGTTTCAGCTCGTCCAGATCCAGTGCCATCATTTGTCCCATGCCTACGTGGCGTAGGGGGATGCGTACACTGATACGCAAATCTTCGGGAGCTATATTCTCGGCATACCAATCGGTAATTTCATAATGAGGTGTCTGTAGCTTGTACTCTTCTCCGTCAGGGAAGTTGAAGGTTTCTTCCGTGTAGGTAACCTTTAGTCTCCCCTCTGGTTTTACGCCATAGATGGCTTGGTCATGCAATACACGCCCATATTCGGGATAGTACCCTCCGTTTTTTCTCAGGATATAAACCAGCATGGATGAAAATCCGTTCTCACTGCCTCCCACGGCTGTTGAAGGTTTTGAACGTCCGGCACCTTTGTGGCAGCTGGAACATGAGTATCCGGCATATACAGGGCCCAATCCTCCGCCTGAAGAATTATCCGTTCCTCTGGTTCGGTCGTATAGATTATTGCCCCGGTTGAACCGGTGTTCCAACTCTCCGGTTACCCAGTCTGCATTGATGTCGTAAGCATCTGATGCGGTAGCAAAGATCGTAGAGTATCCGGCTGATAGCTCGGCAGGTAATGCTACACTTCCGTCCGGTTTGAGTATGAGCTTGTCATCCATAGAGTTGTCACATCCGCTGAGGGACAGACTTCCGAATAACACATACATACAAAGCCTTGCACAGGCTTTGTATGTATGTTGCTCTTTTGCCAAATAGTGTTTATCGACAAACAATTTCATTTTAGGATGTTTTTAGTTACTGTTTTTATTCGGCTGCAGATGCTATTTTACGACCGGCAAGTTCCAATCCGTCTACCAGGCTGGCACACTCTTTCTGAGCTTTTGTGATAGCTGCCTTCTGATCCAGGTTGCTGCGGAATGGATAAGGGATATTTCTGATAGCCCGGCGGGTAGTAATGATTTGTGCTCTCAGAAGCTCATCCAGTTTTGGGTTGAGGCTTTTCACTACGCTGGAGAAACTATTGGCAGTAGCATCTGTGCTATAATCGTTGTTTCTTTTGCCAAGGTAGGCGTTCTGGATACTGATGATGTTGTTTTCATAATCATCCAATGAGTTCCAGCTATACCATGATTCTACTTTGAGTACAGCTTCCTCTTTGTTACCGGCATTCCATTCATTAACCGGATCACCAATTTTAGCTTCACCTACTTCGTTGGCAATAGCCGGCATTCCGCCTTCTGTATTAAAAATATCGGCGATAGCTGCGGCAGCAGTTTTATAGAGATCTGTGCTGCTATGTCTTTTCATCATTTCACCATAAGCAGTTGGCACATCAGCATCGGAACTTCCTAAGCCATCTTTCCATGCTGTATACAGTTCTTTAGTATCTTTCAGCATGTGTCTGGCTACTACTTTCAGGAACAATACTGCATTTTCTGTAAAGGCATCAGCCGCTTTGGCACTACCATCTGCAAACAACAGATATTCGGCAGTGTGGAAACCACGTACGTTTTGCGCTGCATTGGTAGGAGCATTGTCATCATCGTCTACTTCATCATCCACATGAGAGAAATCTCCTTTTTCAAGTACCTGCTGTATACCGTCTTTATCCAATGGCCAGCTATCAAGGCTCGGGTCGAGTTTTTTCAAGGCTGCGGGTCCATACAGGAAAGCTTCACTCTCTTCCCATGGAATACGTGCTGCTCTCCAGGCTTCACATACGTCGGCAATCTGGTTGTTGCTTAGTGAACCATACTGCATGGCTTGTACCAATGTATTGAACGTTGTGATTTTCTCCAGCATCATTGCATAAGTGGGGAGTACTACATCATCTACATAAGTGGCAATGGCAGGATCCAGTACATCATCATTCAACTTGATTTTTGTGTCGGCTGCTGCAATCTCTGCTTTGTATTTTTCGAATGGATTTTCATAGGTATCTGTTTCACCCGTCTTTTTTTCATCATCATCACTACATGCACTGAACGTTAATGTAAGTCCCATTAACAAGATTGGAAATAAATTTCTTGTCTTCATCTTTTTACTTTCTATTTGTTTATTATTAAAGTTATCTCTTTACAAACCAACCCACATAGGCAATACCTATTGAGGTTATATTTTCGTTGTTGTATTTACCACCGCCAATTCTGCGTTTGCTGTAGTCTGCTTTTACTACGAGGTTGGGCAGTGCATAGTAGTTTAGTCCTACTGTCCACATAGAGGTTTTGAGGCGGGCATCCGGTGTTTTCAAATAACCGGCCTTTTCCATAGGATTATAATATTCGTAGCGAACAAACGGATAAATGCGTGGTGCTTTTTCACCGAAGAAAGATCCGATGTTGTAGCCTGCTTCTCCTGCATAGCTTACTGCATTTTTAGCTACGTCTGTGGTAGGATATCCGGTCGCTTTTGGCGATTTACGATTGATTTCCGAAAGGCTGGCAGCTTCTCCGAGATTACCATAAACCATATTGGCACGAGCTATGAAAGTGTTTTTCGGACTCTTATACTGTGCATCCGCTGTAAAAATTGTTACAGGGAACTTATGTCCTATATTTCTGCTTGGTTTACTACTGTTTTTTGCTGTTTGGTTATAATAGAAAGAACCGCCGATACGAAGTCCGCGTATTCCGGAGTAATTGAGTCGTGCCACAAATGCAGGACTTGTGAAATTGTCAATTTCGAATGCTCCCTGGCGTCCTTTACCTACCCAGTTTGTATTACGGAAGTTTTGGGGGTCCAGTCCGGCTACTAATTGCAACTCATAATCAAATTTATATACTTTACCGAAGAATGCGATACCCGTTTCGTGCCAGGTAGAAGGAAGTATGGTAGTTTCTCCTTCGGGGCGATAGACTCCAAAGAAATTAACCGGTTCGTGATGTGAGTTAGTCAGACCAACGGGAACAATCATGTGTCCGGCGCGGATGTTGAAAGCAGGATGAATCAATTTGGTAATATGGAATTGTTCGAGTGCTACTTCACCTCCTTTTTCAATTTCAACTTCATACTCCCCGTTTTCTTCGTACCATTCTATCTCGCGTGCGCTTCCTGTTCCTCCATATTCAAATTCGATTTCGGCACCTAATATCCAGGTGGGAGAGAACTTATAGTCAAAGGCGAGTACAAAGCGCGGGATTGCAACTGTACCCCGGTTCTCTTTCACACTACCCTTTTCGGTCATTCGGTTGAGTCCGTAATCCATGTAGCTTGCTACCATTTCACCATATCCGCCAAAACGGAACTTATTATATTCTTCTGTGTAAGAAGAACTCTTTTCTTCTTTCTTAGTAGAGTCTTTTCCCTGTGCAACTGTTTTGCCGAAAGACATCAGGAAACAGAGGATAAATAAACTTGTTAATTTTCTCATGTTTTATATAAATTTTTCTGGGGGCAAAGGTAGATGAGATTAAAAAGGGCGACAATACCCACAAATAATGAATGTTATAGTCGGTTATCAGTATAAATAGGTAATTAAGATTTAAAAGATCAGAATAATTATGAAAAGGAAGTTATTTATGACTTCTTTATAAAGAAAGGCTACAAAATGAGGTAGATGTGTATAAATAATTTTGCCGATTTACATCTGTATCTCAGTTTTTTGTTATCTTTGTTAATGGTAAAGCATATTCTTTAACAATTGAATGATAAGGAGTACTTTATCTTGTAACTTAAATACTGTTGCTATGGGAAAATCATTGCTATTACTATTATCATTCTCTTTTTTTTCTACTTTTTGGGCTTTTAGTCAAATAACCTATAAGAATAATTGTATTCGTAGTGGAGATGAAATCATAAAAGAGCAAGTTGAATTTAAGGATCCAGGAAGATCTGGTGAAAATGTTATCTGGAATTTCAGTGAACTTAAAACGATTAATTCTAAATATAAATTGAGTTTTCATTCTCCTTGTCTTATTAATGATAGTATCTATATTATGGGATGTGATACTCTTTTAAAGGAGAATTCAGATATCAACAATTTAATTATTGGCAAAGAACATTCTACGATGTATTATTATCAAGTAAAGAATGATACATTATTCTGTTTGGGACATGAAAATCCTATAACCCTTATGCACAATACAATTCCATTTCCATTAATGATTTTACCTTGTATTGACTCTGTTTTACAAGTGAAGTGTGGAACAAAAGAGTCTATGAAGCTTGTAAATGTAAGAGATTATATGGAACTCGTTAAGCGGAATGAGAAGATAAAAGAATGGCTTTCCGGGATGAATGAAGATGATCTTTCTGTTTATACTATAAATAATAATGTAGTCAAATATCTTATACTATCTTCTACTATGATTGATGCAACAGGGCTTGCTACGAATTTCTATCATTGGTTATTTATCGATGTTACAAATGAAAAGGTGTTGGAAGAAACTTTAAGTTTGTCGAAAGATAGAAGAAGTTGTTTTGTTGAAGATAACATAATTCACTTTATTGTTTTTAAATATGGAGACGAGTTCTATCATGGTAACCGTGATTATCTGAATTTACCAATAACTACTGTTGAATACATTTGGGATGGTAATAAATTAGAGAAAATATCTTCAATGAATTTGATATGTTCAGAAGAAAGGTAATCTGTAGATAAAAGAAGAAGCCGCTTTCCCTAACGAAGCGGCTTCTTTCCCCAAAAAGACATGCAAATAAGCTAACACATACAAAAAAACTATACTAAACGGCAATCTTAATACCTCTTTTTTTACCACAATATCGCTTGCATTGCTGGCAGATATCATACCCCAACATAGCTCCTAAGATGAAATCTTCTTCAGGAGTCAGTTTATTGAGCGGACGGATGATGATATGGCGGATAGCCTCCATACACTCCGGTTTACCAAAGAACAGGTTGATTTTGTTTGGCCCTACTTTCTGAATCATATAACTGATGTTTTGATTCTCCAGTCGGCGCACTGCAAATTCTTCATATTCACGATTCATGGTATAGAGTACCATGTTGCGTACTCCTTTCTTAAATTCATAAATGTGATTCAGGAAAATTCTTACCTCTCCGGGGATTGTTCTTTCAGTGGCCATAATGCAAGTATATATAATAAAAAGTATTAGTTAATTTCTTTTTTGAGTATTTCCACCCATTGAGCAATGCGTTCGTCTGTCTGGCCGTCTTCGTTCACTTCATCAATAGGGAGCCCCATAAATTTGCCGTTCACTACTGCTACGGATGAATCGAAAGTATACCCTACAGTGTCTACTGCACCAACAAATGTACAACCACTGGCTTTCAGATCTTCATACAAGATACCGATTCCATCGCAGAAGGTGTCGGCGTATGAATCGGAATCACCACAGCCAAATAGTGCTACAAACTTATGCGTCAGGTCTGCTTTCTTCAAAATTTTAATGCCATCATACCAGTCGTCCTGCAATTCGCCTACGCCCCAGGTTGAAGTACCCAATACCAATACACCATATTCTTTTACCAGAGCATCAGTCAATGCTGAAACATCATGAATATCTCCCTGAGGAACATTCAACTTCTCTGCAATGCGACGGGCCACGTCTTCTGTAGTTCCTGTAGTAGAACCGTAAAATACACCAATTTTATTCATTTTCAATTTCTGTTTTATTATGATGGTGCAAAGATAGGGTAGCCGGATGAAATAGAAAATCCCCATTTATAATGGAATAACACGTTGGTACTCATTATAAATGGGGATGTAGCTATTGGTTATTAATAAGTGTGTGAAGCCAGATGCTTTTACACCTTAATTATATTAATGATGAAACAGACGGATACCCGTAAATGCCATGGCAATATTATACTTATCACACGTTTCAATCACATGATCGTCGCGTACCGAACCTCCCGGTTGTGCAATATAACTTACACCACTTTTGTGTGCACGCTCAATATTGTCACCAAAAGGGAAGAAGGCATCTGAACCCAATGCTACTCCGGTTAACGTATCCAGCCACTCACGCTTTTCTTCGCGGGTCAGTACTTCCGGCTTTTCGGTGAAGAATTGTTCCCAACTACCGTCTGCCAATACATCCATATAATCTTCAGAGATGTAAATGTCTATTGTATTGTCGCGGTCGGCACGGCGTATTTTATCTTTCCAGGGGAGGCTCATTACTTTCGGATGTTGACGCAGATACCAGATGTCAGCCTTATTTCCGGCAAGGCGGGTGCAATGGATACGTGACTGTTGTCCGGCACCAATACCGATAGCCTGTCCGTCTTTGGCATAGCATACGGAGTTGGACTGTGTATACTTTAATGTAATGAGGGCAATAAGCAGATCGCGTTTGGCATCGGTGGGAATCTCCTGATTCCGGGTCGGCATCTCTTTGAACAGAGATTCGTCTATCTTCAATTCATTGCGTCCTTGTTCAAAAGTGATACCGAATACATCCTTATGTTCGATAGGAGCAGGGCGGTATGCAGGGTCTATTTTTATAACATTGTAAGTGCCTTTGCGTTTGTTACGAAGAATTTCCAGTGCTTCGGGTGTGTAATCAGGCGCTATAACCCCATCGGATACTTCGCGATTGATAAGACGTGCTGTCTCCTCATCACACGTGTCGGAAAGAGCAATGAAATCACCATAAGATGACATACGGTCTGCACCACGGGCACGGGCATAAGCAGTAGCCAGCGGAGAAAGTGGAAGATCGTCTGCAAAGTAAATCTTCTTTAGCGTCTCATTCATTTCTACCGCTACGGCAGCACCTGCCGGGCTGACATGCTTGAAGGAAGCGGCAGCCGGAAGTCCGGTAGCTTCTTTCAGCTCTTTTACTAATTGCCAGCTGTTAAATGCATCCAGTAAATTGATAAATCCGGGACGTCCGTTTAATACTTCGATGGGCAGTTCTCCGTCTTTCATGAAGATACGGGCAGGCTTCTGGTTAGGATTGCAGCCGTATTTCAGTTCTAATTCTTTTGCCATGATTTATAATTAAAAATTAAAGATTGAAAATTAAAAGACCGGTGTTGTAGCTTGATAAATTCTTTCTGATTATGAGCCTTATTACAGGCTTGTATGAACTTTACCGTCAAGGTTTCTTCCCGGACTAACGTCGCAAAGATAAGCATTTTAATTTTTAATTATTAATTTTTAAATCCCCAAAATACCTATAAATGGGGATTGCGTGCACGAAAAAATATCCGTTCCTTTGTACGCGTAATATAAAAATAGGTATAAATGGACAGATTACAAAAATATAAATCCTCCGATAAGATGATTGATCTTATCAGTGATAATTACTCTCTGTTACAGGTTATGAGCCGTTTTGGGTTGTCTTTGGGCTTTGGAGACAAAACGGTAAAAGAAGTTTGCGAGATGAATGGAGTCGATTGTCCGACGTTTCTTGCGGTAGTGAATTTTATGGCCGAGGGATTTTCGCGTATGGATGGTGAAACAGATGGTCTGTCTATTCCGGCATTGGTTGACTACTTGCGGCAGGCTCATATTTATTTTTTGGAGTTCTGTCTGCCTGCTATACGGCGCAAACTACTGGAAGCTATTGATTGTTCAGAGAACGATGTATCTTTTCTTATTCTTAAATTCTTCGACGAATATATGCGGGAAGTACGCAAACACATGGAGTATGAGGAGAGAACGGTGTTTAAGTATGTAGATGCGCTGCTTGAGAATAACGCACCAAAGAATTATCAAATCAGTACATTCTCCAAACACCATGATCAGGTAGGAGAGAAGTTGACTGAACTTAAAAATATTATTATTAAATACTGTCCTGCTAAGGCAAACACCAATTTGCTTAATGCTGCATTGTTTGATATATATGCTTGTGAAGAGGGGCTTGAGTCTCATTGTAAAGTAGAAGATTATATTTTTGTTCCTGCTATTCTGAAGTTGGAAAGGAGGATGAATGACAATGAAAAATAACGAAGCAATTCGCATAGCTGTTGCAGAAAATTCTGTGATTATCCGTAGTGGGTTGACACTGGCATTAAAACGTTTGCCTAATCTGAAAGTCCAGCCGGTAGAACTTCTTTCTGTTGAAGCATTACACGACTGTCTGCGTACGCAGTATCCCGATATATTGGTAGTAAACCCGACATTTGGTGACTATTTTGATGTAGTGCGATTTCGTGAAGAAACAACTGGAAAAGGAATTCGAGTGGTGGCACTAGTCAGTTCGTTTATTGATGCAAACCTGCTAAGTAAATACGACGATTCCATCTCTATTTTTGATGATTTGGAGACACTTTCCAACAAGATAACCCGTTTGGAAAATATTGAGCCTGATACAGAGGAAGACGGACAGGAAACACTAAGTCAGCGGGAGAAAGAAATAGTGGTTTGTGTAGTGAAGGGGATGACAAACAAAGAGATAGCCGAAAAGTTGTTCCTTTCTATCCATACGGTAATCACTCACAGAAGAAATATCAGTAAAAAGCTACAGATACATAGCGCTGCCGGTTTGACTATCTATGCTATTGTAAATAAGTTGGTTGAACTGAGTGATGTGAAAGATTTATAGCTTTAAAAAGTGTTATAAAACGCAAAACCGTTTGCGCACACGGAAAAAAGCTGTATCTTTGCAGTGCAATTGAGAAATTGTTATTAGTTTAAAAGGTAAAAATAAGAAATTAAGGTATTAGAATTTAAGGTATAAACAAAGCTTCAATAGGTACAAATAAAAGGTAAAAGATTAATAAGGATAACAATAGAATAATAGGTAATTGAAGTTTTTTTAGGTAAGAAAGAAGATTGTAATTCAGGAAAAAAGAGGAAAACAAAAGAAAAGCCTTATGGCTTTTCTTATCAGAGGCGAGGAATTCTTTAAAAGAATTTGCTCGTTTTTTTATTTTATTATTTCGATGTAAAGTGCTGATAATCAATTAAAATAAGAATGTACACTTTTGTCATGCAAGAGTGTACATCTTTATATAACAAGAGTGTACATCTTTATATAACAAGAGTGTACACTCTTGCATGACAAAAATGTACACTCTGACTATGCCTGTATTCACTTTACACATTTTGGTTAATATCTACTGTTTTCCTTCACAGTTTCTTGATTGTTTTACTGTTTCACTTTACACCTTCAGGAATACTTTATTAATTATCTTACTTGTTCGTCTTTCCGATCATAAATCAATACATCCCATAAACAGTGCATTTTTTCAGCTTCTAAATTAGCTATTTATTGACTATCCTGCAAATCATATTATGAAAAACACCGCGGCGGTTTGCCTTAGCGGCTGGAGGCGCGAAGCCTCCAAAGAGCGTTAAGCGGCTACACCTGCTCTCATAGCTTTGGGCGTTTTCATGTTATTACTCATATGTGGTCGCACATTATTGTAGAAGTCAATGATTTCCGTTATCTTACTTCTTGCTTCAACAATGTCTTTTGGACGTTTCTGACGGTATAGCCACTCCTGTTTAATAATACCATTAACCCGCTCGGCTATCGCATTGTCAGTAGGGTTACTATCTTCCGTCATGCTGATAGAGATTTGCATTTCTTTCAATCTGTCAACATATCTGTTACAACAATACTGTGACCCTCTGTCAGAATGATGAATCAATTTACTGAAATCGGCATCAGGAAACATACTAATAGCTTGATTTAGTGCTTCTAAAGTGTTATCTGCAACGAGACTACCGGATAGGATCCAACCCACTATTTCATGAGTAAAGGCATCTGTAAGCAAGTGGAGATAGCAAACACCGGCATCTGTTTCAATATAAGTAATATCTGCCACCCATAAACGATTTAAAGTCTTTGGCTTATAGTCTTTTATCAGGTTTTTATACTTTCGATAGTTATAGTTGGAGTTGGTAGTATGACGCCTTTTCAAAGGGGAAAGCATGAGACCTTTGCGACGTAGCAGGTTATAAAAGCTGTCCCGCCCCATCAACTTCCCCTCATATACCTCCTTTAGGATCAGAAATAACTTATAGGCACCAATACCGGGTGCTGATGACCTGATTTCGCGTACAAGTTGGGCGACTTTGACCTCCGTGAGAATACGGTCTGAAAGTACTTCCGTACTTACTGAATAATACCCTTCTCTACTCTTACCAAACAGTGAGCACAGGCTTCCGATGGAAATCTTTGGATGTCTGTGCCGAAGGGTATTTACTGCTTGGCGCCAGCTTTTTTTAATAAATCGATGCCGTATTCTTCACGACCGATTTTTAAGACTTCAGACAGAGCCTCATTGCGAAGTTCGGAGTATTCCAAAGCTTTGCGAAGACGAAGTAACTCCGCCTGCAACTCTTCTTCCTTAGATAAGGAAGAGGTTACTTGGGACTTTTTTTCTTTCGCTTTGCGCATCGTTTCTATTTGAGATAATAAATCCTGGGACAAAGATAAGTCTTTAGCAGACAATATCAAGGCTTTTTCCCATCTGTAAATACTCCCATGAACCAAACCATCTCGCTGCTCGATGAAATATTTGGTCAAACCAGAACGATAATAATCACTTAATACTTTAAGTTTAAAATCTAAACTATACCTACAACGAGGAAATACTTTACTTGCCATATGAATTTTTATAATGTTAAAACGGTGTAAAGTAAATCTGTATTAAGTCACTCTTATGTTTCTTTATTAATTTTCTCGATTCCTACTTGTATATCAACTTGTTTTCTACCCCGTCGCCAAATAGATTATCACCCAATGTTGTAATTTTATCTCCTGTAGCTACCACATGCCGTAGATTATCACATCCCATAAATGCACCGAATTCAATAGCGGTTACACTGGCGGGTAACTCTACCGTACCACATAATCTGCCGCAATTGCTAAATACACGTTGGCCGATCACCTTTAGTCCGTGGGGCAATTTTATACGAAGCAAATATTTTTTTTGAGAGAATGTAAAATCCGGAATAGAAGTTGCATTTGTTTTTGCAATATCTACAGCAACGAGGTTGGGCATGTAGTCTCTGATTAGTTTGAAGTCGTTGTTGTCCAATTTACCTTCAATTGTGAGGAAGTTGATATCTTTGGGCTGTAAGCCTGCCTTTTGTATTTCACTCTCCAGACTACTCATTGCACCCACTTGCAAAGTAGCTTCCTGTGGTTCTCCTTCGATGAAGGCAAATGATTTCCAGTTATCCTTTATTTTGTATCCGTCGCTGCTACCTAATGGGACGAAAATGGCAGTAATACTGTCTGCCAACCCTTCCGGAAGGAGATTGGGCGGCGTTTTCTTTCTGATCTGGCAAATAGCAAGATTACTGCAACCCTTAAAAGCAGCATCTTCGATGTTCTTGATCTTTTCTGAAAGAACCACTTTTTTCAATGACATCTTTCCTTGAGGTTGTCCGTTTACTACCTGGCAGAATGCATATGCAGGAATAAAGTTGGGCATATATACATAGAATTTGTCGGGATGTGTTCCGGCTTTTCCTGTATACATTTTGATCTCTGCATTTGAGATATCGAGTACTTCTAAGTTTTTAAATTCATCCCGCAGGTGCCTGAAGTCTTCTGCATTGATTTTTCCTGTCAGTGTAAGATGAGTAACACTGTTTGCTTCGTCTTCGGTCATCATTGAAATCAATGTTCCTGCTTTGGATACAAAATACTGTTTTTTAATAGGTTGCGCCATAATTCCCGGTGTCGTTGCAGCCAGGAGCAGACCTATAAATAAATGTTTTATTTTCATGAGTGAGCTTTTATTTAGACAAATATACAGAAAAAAGGGAGAACACGCCTCTCTTTTTGTTTTTTATAGTTATTTTTGCTTCCGGCTTAACAATTAATAATGCGGCAGTGGGCATAGTTTTACTATAAGGCTATATGATTGTGGCATACTCTAAGTAAATTATTATATATGGAACAAGAAAATGCTATCCGCCAGGAAAATCCCAGGACAGGGGTTCATGTACTTATCAGTCTGTCTGTTTATATAGGATTATATTTCTTTCTTTCCATGGTGCTTTCTGTGGCTGCTTATCTTGGTTTGGGGCTTTCGGGGGTACATGGATCGTATACACTGTCCCAATACGCAGTTATTCAGACAGCCAGTTTGCTGGCCAGTGTCCTTCCTGCTTTGTTTGTTCTTAAGTATTGCGATTATCGTCCGTTTTCTGATTTAGGACTTAGTATCCGGGGGCGTTGGAAAGACTTCTTGTATGGATTGTTGGTGGCTGTACTCCTGTATGGTATTGGATTCGGACTTTCATTAGCATTGGGAGAGGTCAGGATTATGGGAGTTCATTTTAGCTTTACCAATCTGGCGGGGAGTTTCGGTGTCTGTATTCTTGTTGCCTTTACAGAAGAAATAATGATTCGTGGCTATGTTTTGGGACGGTTGCTGCGGACGAGGCTTAACAAATTCCTTTCGTTGCTGATTTCGTCTGTGTTATTTTCTCTGATGCATCTTTTCAATCCGAATGTAGCTTTTCTTCCCATGCTGAATCTTGTGTTGGCTGGCTGTCTGCTCGGAGTTGCTTTTCTCTATACCCGTAATCTCTGGTTCCCGATTTCGTTACATCTGTTCTGGAATTGGTTGCAAGGTCCTGTGTTGGGGTATAAAGTAAGCGGGATTGAGCTTTGTCCGCCACTGTTACAGCTGCAACTGCCAGAGAATACCATTTTGAACGGCGGTACTTTTGGCTTTGAGGGATCTATCATCTGTACGATACTGATGATTGTACTGACGGGAAGTATTATCTGGTACTTTGAAAGAAGAAAATGCAGATAAATAGGTTTTCTTACTTATAAAATTACGTATTTAACGCAGTGTTAAATAGGTAATTAACGCACAGTTAAAATGCATAGTTTATATGGATAAAGTACGTACTTTAATGGTGTAGATATACAAATGTTAAATACACATTATTAGGTTGCAAATAGATATTTCTTATCAGTCTTGCTATCTTATTCTGCTATCAGTCTCATTTTTATTTTCTATCTTTGTCACCCCCTTTGCATACTGGCAGTGTGCTTAAGGATTAGATTGTAAATGAATAGAATTTAAATAGTAAATATAAAGATGGCTGAACAACCCAAAAGAACTCCACGTAATACCAAATCCAAAACTCCACAACCTATAACTGATTACGGACGTATTCAGCCTCAGGCGCCGGAACTGGAAGAGGCTGTATTGGGTGCTTTGATGATCGAGAAAGATGCTTATTCTTTGGTGAGTGAAATACTTCGTCCGGAATCATTCTATGAACATCGTCATCAGTTGATCTATGCTGCTATAACCGATCTGGCAGTCAACCAGCAGCCGGTGGATATTCTCACGGTAAAAGAACAACTTGCCAAACGGGGTGATTTGAAAGAAGTAGGTGGTCCGTTTTATATCACACAGCTGAGTAGTAAAGTAGCCTCTTCTGCGCATATTGAATATCATGCCCGTATCATTGCACAAAAGTATCTGGCACGTGAGCTTATTACTTTTACCAGTGGCATTCAAAGTAAAGCGTTTGACGAAACGCTCGATGTGGATGATTTGATGCAGGAAGCCGAAGGAAAGCTCTTTGAAATTTCGCAGCGGAATATGAAAAAGGACTATACGCAGATCAATCCGGTGATTAGTGAAGCGTATCAGTTGATTCAGAAAGCTGCTGCCCGTGCCGATGGATTAAGTGGTTTGGAGAGTGGTTTCACTAAACTGGATAAGATGACTTCCGGTTGGCAGAATTCCGACCTCATTATTATTGCTGCCCGTCCGGCTATGGGTAAAACGGCTTTTGTGCTTTCCATGGCTAAGAACATAGCTGTCAATTTCCGTAATCCAGTTGCATTGTTTTCGCTTGAAATGAGCAATGTACAGTTGGTGAACCGTCTTATCTCCAATGTGTGCGAAATACCCAGTGAAAAGATCAAGAGCGGACAGCTTGCTGCATATGAGTGGCAACAGTTGGACTATAAACTGAAAGACCTGATCGACGCACCGCTTTATGTAGATGATACGCCTTCTCTATCTGTGTTTGAGCTTCGTACAAAGGCACGCCGTCTGGTACGTGAGCATGGTGTAAGAATCATTATTATTGACTACCTTCAGCTGATGAATGCCAGTGGTATGGCTTTTGGTAGCCGTCAGGAAGAGGTTAGTACTATCTCTCGTTCGCTCAAAGGGCTTGCCAAAGAGTTGAACATTCCTATTATTGCTTTGTCACAGTTGAATCGTGGTGTAGAAAATCGTGAGGGTATTGAAGGAAAACGTCCTCAGTTGAGTGACCTTCGTGAATCCGGAGCCATTGAGCAGGATGCCGATATGGTATGTTTTATTCACCGTCCGGAGTATTACAAAATATTTCAGGACGATCATGGAAATGATCTTCGTGGTATGGCCGAAATAATTATTGCAAAGCATCGTAATGGTGCTGTGGGTGATGTTCTGTTGCGATTTAAAGGTGAATATACTCGTTTCCAGAATCCGGATGATGATATGGTAATACCTGTGCCCGATGCAGGGGCGATGCCTGTACTTGGCTCACGTATGAATAGTAGCTCCGGTAATGTTCCGCCGCCTGTACCCGATTTTGCTCCACAAAGTGCCAATCCGTTTGGTGGAGGAGATGAAGGACCTTTGCCTTTCTGATTAGTAAGTTTTTGAGAATGTAATAAACGCATTGGAATCATTGAATTTCAATGCGTTTATTACATTTTTTTATTATTTTCGGTTTCTATTGATTTGTAGGGAAACACAAAAGATTTTTTATTATTTTGTAAAATAAAGCGGTGGTTGATAAAAATAATGTATCTTTGCAACGCCTAAAACAAAAAACTGTAAAAAGAATGAAACCAAGATTTTTTCATCGATACCTTTCCTCAAAGGTGTTGCCTATTTGGACTATTCTGTTGATTGATGTCTTTATTATTGTATCTTCGTGTATGTTGTCATATGCGCTCCGTTATGATTTTCGTAGTATTTTTTTAGACTCTTCTACTATTGATAAGACTATTCTCTGGACAGTAATTGTTAATCTGGTATTTTTCCGGGTATTTCGTACGTATTCCAATGTACTGCGTTTCTCTTCATTTGTTGATATTATGCGCATTTTCGTATCCCTCACCGTATCATATGGGACGTTGATGGTTACGAGTGTTCTTCTGGATACATATTTCAATGTAAAGATAGCTCCGGTAAGTGTGTTGTTTATGGCGTATGTCATAAATTTTGCTCTGATGGCTTGTTCGCGCATTGTGGTTAAAATGTTTTTTGAAATCATTAATTTTGACCGTAGCCAGACAGTTAATGTATTTATTTATGGTGCAAAAGAAGTAGGTGTAAATATAGCCAAGTCACTTCGTGTGAATTTACGTAATCATTATCGTTTGCGTGGTTTTATTGCCGACGAACCGGAATTGATTGATAAGATTATGATGGGAGTGAAGGTGTATCCCAATGATGATACGCTGATTGAGAGGTTGGAGGATCGCGATGTGAACACCATTATCATTTCTCCGGCTAAGATGGATCAGTTGAAGAAAACGGACATAGCAGATCGTTTGTTGGCTCATAATATAAAACTACTTACTGCACCTCCTTTGAGTGAGTGGGGTGGACAGCCTTTGAATCGTACTCAGTTGAAGGAAATCCAGATTGAAGACCTTTTGCAACGCGAACCGATTGAAGTGGATATTCATAAGATTGCTTCTCATCTTGAAGGAAAAAGGGTGATGATTACCGGTGCAGCCGGTTCTATCGGTAGTGAGATAATGCGTCAGGTAGCTTCTTTTAATCCTTATAAACTTATTCTGGTAGATCAGGCAGAGACACCATTGCATGATATTCGTCTTGAATTGCAGGATCGATGGAGAGATATTGATGCTGAGACAATCGTAGCAGATATTTCTAATCCGACCCGTATTGAAGCTATTTTCCGTGAATATAAGCCTCAATATATATTCCATGCAGCTGCCTACAAACATGTGCCAATGATGGAGGATAATGTGTCCGAGTCTATTCAGGTAAACGTAGCAGGTACACGTATTTTAGCTGATTTTGCTGTAAAATACGGTGCAGAGAAGTTTGTGATGATCTCTACTGATAAGGCTGTAAATCCAACGAATGTGATGGGATGTTCCAAACGTATTTGTGAGATTTATGTGCAGTCTTTAGCTAAGAAATTACAGGAAAAAGGAGAGGGAACCGTACAATTTATCACTACTCGTTTTGGAAATGTATTAGGCTCTAATGGCTCTGTTATTCCTCGTTTTCGTGATCAGATTCAGCGCGGAGGTCCTGTAACTGTGACTCACCCTGAAATTATTCGTTATTTTATGACTATTCCTGAAGCTTGTAGATTGGTACTTGAAGCCGGAAGTATGGGAAATGGCGGGGAGATTTATATCTTCGACATGGGCAAACCGGTTAAGATTGTTGATTTGGCTAAGCGTATGATTAGTCTTTCGGGGCGTACAGATGTAAAAATAGAGTTTACCGGATTACGGCATGGAGAAAAGTTATATGAGGAACTTTTGAACGTGAAGGAGTTGACAAAACCTACCTATCACGATAAGATTATGATTGCTACCGTTCGCGAGTATGATTATGATGAAGTAAAAGAGCGTATCCAGAATTTAATTGAAATGAGTTATACGTACGATCAGATGAAGATTGTAGCAGCAATGAAGGATATTGTTCCCGAATTTGTAAGTAAGAACTCTTGTTTTGAAGCGTTGGATAAGAAGAACTAATAGACAAAAATAAAGGATAAAAAAATAGCTGTGTTACAAAAATAACGCAGCTATTTTTTTATTCTCTATTTGTTGGAGAAGTATTTCAAGAATTGAGTACGTTCCCACATATTGATGCCTTGCACATCTTTTGCATTTAATTTTCCCTTAAACTGTGCAATACTTTTAAACCCTTTCTGTTCCATCCATGTGGCCAGGAAGCGGGTCATTTCTCCAATATACATGTTGGTATTTTGGTAGATTGTACTACATACTTCTACAGCTGATGCTCCTGCCAGAATCGCCTTTACTACAGCTGCAGGTTTGTGTACCCCTCCGGATGCTGCGTAATCGATCTTATCAACCATTGAAGAAGCAATTCCTACCCAACGAAGTGTTTTGGATAAGTCGGAAGCACTACTGAATACATTTCCGGAGATATGTTCCATCTTTTCAATATCAATATCCGGCTGGTAAAAACGGTTGAACAATACAACTGCTGCTGCGCCGTTAGCATAAAGTTGGTCAATGAGCGCCACAGGATTGGTCAGGTTATCACCCAGTTTCATGATTACAGGAATCTTAACGACTTTTTTAATATGACTCAGAATATCAATATGGCGTTGTTCAAACGAGCCATATTGATATTGAATGTCCGATTGCACTGCGAGGATATTAATTTCCAATGCATCCGCACCGGCTTCTTCCATCTGCTTTGCAAAATCAATCCATTCTGTATCTGTATAACAGTTGATGCTTGCGATGATTGGAATATCACATACTTTCTTGCTTTCTTTGATCAGTTCCAGATATTCGGCCAGTTTATGTTCTCTGATATAATCAGCCAGATAATCATTACCCTCAGAATATGTGGGATCTTTAAGCTGATCAGCTTCAATAAGTATCTGCTCCTCAAAAAGCGATTTCAATACGATGGCTCCGGCTCCTGCTTCGGCCAACTTCTTGTTTTTTCCGGCACTATTGGTTAGTCCCGAACTGCTAATGATAATGGGATTCTTAAGTTGAAGCCCGGCAAAAGTAGTTTTTAAATCGGTCATAGTAGATAATTTTAAATGTTATAGTCTCTTTCTCCAAAAATCTTGCTTCCTATCCGTACAAGTGTACTTCCTTCGGCAATAGCCTGAGGATAATCATGTGACATACCCATAGATAGTTCACAAAAAGTGTCTGAATGAGAGAAGTAAGTAGCTTTCAATTCTTTGAAAAAACTATTTAAAGAACAGAATTCCCGGTCTATTTGTTCAACATCATCTGTGTTGCTGGCCATGCCCATAAGTCCGCATATCTGTACGTTTTTCAGTTCTTTCCATGTTCCGGCAGACAACATCTCCCTGCATTCTTCAGTGCTGAAACCAAACTTTGTCTCTTCTTGTGCTATATGCAATTGCAACAGGCACTTAATGGTACGTTCAACTTTGGCAGCTTGTTTATTGACTTCTACAAGCAGCTTATATGAGTCGATACCATGAATCATGGCTACATAAGGAGCCATATATTTAATTTTGTTTGTTTGCAAATGTCCGATGAAATGCCATTCGATATCCTTGGGTAAGCTCTCGTGTTTGGCAGTCATCTCCTGTACTTTGCTTTCTCCGAAAATACGCTGTCCCGCATTATAAGCTTCTTCTATCGCTTCACTGGGATGGAATTTCGAAACAGCAACCAACCGGACTCCTGAAGGTAGTTCGGTCAATACTTCTCTTAGATTCTCCGCAACACTCATATTGTTGATTTATAAATTATGATTTATGAATTATGATTTATGAAAAACTCCGGTGTATGAATTCATAAACCATAATTCAAAAATCATATATCAATTAAACTTCCGGTTTATCATTAGGTCCTGCACTGTATGGATATACGTCCATAATGGCAGTCTCGGCTACAGAGCCAATTTGGTAATCAGCCATTGTACCTTTCATTCCTTCATCCAGTTTTTTCACAGCATCACGTAAGTCAGATGCCTGCACTAATACCTGTGTGGATGTTTTTTTCTCAGCACCACTTTTTTCGTCCAGAGTGACAAAGATGAGTTTGCATTTGAACCAGCGGTCTGCCGACTCTTCTTCACTGGGAAATAGTTCGCTGTAATTGGCGCGTTTGATATCTGAAACGGTGAATTCTCCTGTGATAAATGGGGTCATCTCTTCGATAATGCGTGCTTCTGCTTCTGTAAAGCTGAGTGCATCTACCAAATAGGGTTCGGTTACCTTTTTATTCATTCCGTTTTCCATTAGTTTTTCGTAACGGATTTTGCACTCAAACCAAGTATGCATTGCCATATTTTTCTGCTTTTTATTTAGTTAATATATTATTTTTCTGCCATTTATCTTTCCAATAGGGCTAAATGGTCTACAAAGATAATTCAAAAAACATCTTTCTGCATCTATAAACAAAAGAATTTATCACAAATAAAGCAGGTTTTAAAGTCTTTTTTCGGGATGAACTTACTTACTCAACTACACATCGCACTGAATATCCACAATAATCTGAATAGGCTGCTCCTTTAATTTCATGCGTGTCATACCTCAGAAGAACACCGTTTTCTGCTACTGCTTTCTGGGTGGCTCCCATATTCCAATAGGCAGTATATTTCCTGGCAAATTGATAGATACTGGAATCGTTCTCTTTTACTTTAGTAAAGATGCCGGTGGCAATAGCATTGAACCCTGTTGCATTGGAAGATATGAATCCGGATTTTTCCCATAAATCATCTCCTTTCAGAACTGCTCCGTCTCCTTCGATGTATATTTTTAATAGTTCCCAGGCACTATTATCGGCTATTTTCCATCCTTTGGGAGCTAACTTTCCGGTGACAACAACTGCTTTATTATAGAAAATAAATGTGGACTCTTTGAAATATCCGGCAGAGCTTTTAGAATAATTGGTAGCTGTTTTTAAAGTGATTTTCTTTCCGTCATTGTATAATGTTGTCCGAAGATCTTTTCTGGTCCAATATTGAGTCCCGATTTTTACAATGGGATACGTGATTATTTCACTTCCTCTGACGTCGGACAATATCTTCTTTTTAATAGACAGTAATACCGGATCGATGGGAGGTATAAATGTAATTGATAAATCAGAGGTGATATAGAAAGAAGAGATTGGACGCTGGTTGCCGGGAGTGTAACTTAATGTGTTTGTATCACTGTGCCACATCACTTTACCACCATGTACTGCATTGTCATCACTGATTATCTGAAGTACGGTTCCTTTTGTCCAGTCACTTTTTCCATCTTTTACAGGATAGATAACAATCGCTTGTGCATGTATTTCGGAAGCAGATAAATATTCCTTGCAAACTTCTGCTACTATTTTTCCATCAGAGGTGATGTTGTATACAGAACTTTGTTCAAAATCAAAATCGCTAATTGAGATACATGTCTTTTCTACTTTTTCAACGGGAGTGATTTCACTTTTGTTTCCTTCTTTCCAGTCATTAATGTCTGGTATTATTCCACTTATTCCTTGTTGCGGATTGTACAGTATTGTAAGTTCACAGGAAGTACCACTTCCTAATTCGTAATTCTCGGCAAGCTGACATTCATAACGTTTAGAATCTGCAGATAGCGTGAGTATCTCTGTTCCTGCTGCTATCGTTTGTGGAATTAATATACTTCTTTTTCCAATTAATGTTCCATTATCGATGCTCCATTCACCGTTTGGAAGAATATTTTGAATTTCATTGAACAAAGAAAATTCCTTTGTTTCAAAATCATATCTGGCTTGTGTGAAGACGTCATTTATGCGAATTGAGGGATTATTCTTTTTAAGTGCATTTATATCATATCCTCCTGTTGGCTTGATTCTGATAGTTAGTTGGCATAGTTGGTGTATATGAGGCAATTCTACATTCTTTTTACCCGAAGCGACATTACTAACTTGTGCGGTCATGAAATCAGAATTGTTATAGCTGGCTATTGAACTCTGATCCGTACATACGGTTAGATCTATCGTATTTTTCTCCTCTGTAATACCTGCTTTCTGATAAGGGTAATAACTAATAAAATCACATTTTATCTTTTCTGCCGGATAATATATTTCTTCATCAGAAGTAAATCCTGAGGCTGTACAACTAAAACGTTTGTTTGATACATAACGTTCTTTACTCAAAGTCGCAGGTGATACCAGAACATATATTCCAATAGCTTCATTACACTCTTTTTGGTAAATTTGAGTATGGAGTGTTTTTGCCGATATTTTGATAGGAATATCACTGGGAGTAATAGAAGTCTTTTCTTTTTCTTCTTCTCCGATGCTGTTGACACACGAACTGGCTATCAAAGCACTCAATGCAATGATATTTGTACGAATTATTGTCTGGATATAGGTATTCATATGTGTTACTCTTTTAGGCAACGTATGGAATAGGCACAGTAATCGGAGTTTTTGACTCCTCCTGTTTCATTTAGTTTATAGCTGAGAGAAAAACTTTTATCATCAGGTGTTTGGTTTTCTTTTTTTATGCTCCAATAGCCTACAAGCTCTTTAGAATAACTATAACTATACAGACCCTTATCGGATTTAGAATAAATACCAATTGGGCTTCCGTTAAATCCGGTTTTATTATTAGCTTGGGATATACTATTATAGGATGTCCATGTATCTGTCTTCAATACCGCAGCTTCATCTTTAATATAGTTTTTTAATTTCTCCCATTCTGTATTATCTGGTAGTTTCCATCCTTGAGGAGCCATCTTACCTGTAGTAATAGCTGCCTGGTTATAGAAATAGTTAGAATATGATAGGTAATAACCTGCTGTTGTATTCTTCAGATTGTTTGTATTATTGGTAATGGAAGTCGCATCATTATACTTAGTTGTCTTCAGATTCTCCTGCATCCAGTATTGAGTACCTATTTTTACAATTGGATAAATATTTGTTTCGGCACCTCTGATATCTGTTAACACACTTTCTTTGGCTTGAATTTGTTGTACGTCCTCACTTTTTTCAAAGATTATATTTCCATTTTCGTCTACATAAATTTGTTCTATTGGAGCTTTATTTCCAGCTATGTAGGTAAATGAATTATTTGTTTTATCCCAGTTGATATTTCCTCCATGTATATTTTGAATTTCACCAAGTATTTGTAGTACAGTTCCTTTGTTTGAATTGTTTGTAGGATATAAAACAATAGCTTGTGCATCGATATTATCACCTAACAGGTATTCTTTACAGATCTCTCCGATCACTATATCCGATGAAGTTGTCAGGTTGTATATACCGGTTTTCTCAAAATTTAAGTCAGAAACAGTTACCGAGCTATTATCAACTTTTTCGTCAAGATCTGTACTACCACTGCTGCCTGGTTTCCAATCACTTATAGATGTTGTGATTCCTCCTATTCCTACCCTTGAGTCATATCTGAGTAAAAGTTCGCAACCGGTTTCACTTTCTAAAGTAAGATCCGTTGGCATGGATGCACAATAAACTTTGTTGTTAACCCGCAATGTTAATTCGCAATCGGGCGTTATAGGTTGTGGTATTAAAATGACTTTTTTTCCGGTAAGTTGGTGACTTTCTTCGTCTATTTCCCATTTTCCGTTTGGAGTAATGCTTTGTGGGGTATTGAATGCGCTGAATAACTCTGTGTCCATGTTATATGTAGCTTTTGTATTCAGATTGCTGATACTGATAGATGCATTCTGCTGTAGCTCATTGATATTTTCTTCTTCGTAGACTTGTAGAATGATATTTAGCTGGCACAACTTGTGATTATATTGTAAGTTTACTGCCTTCAGGCTTGGGGAGATCCCGGTTGCTTTAGCTACCATGAAATCTGAATTACTATATTCTGTAGTTGAACTTTGGTCGGTGCTGACATTGACTTTTATGTGATTACTTCCTTGTATAATTCCCTCCTCCTGATAAGGGTAATAACTGATAAAATCGCATTTACCTTCTCCTTTAGGATAGTATATTTCTTCTTTAGGCGTAAATCCGTCTGATGAATATGTAAGGCGCATATTCTCTATGTGTCTTGATCCGCTTAGATTTTCCGGTTGGGCTAATACATAAAGTCCAATGGCATTGTCGTTGTCGAATTTGTTATCAGTGATACGTGTGTGAGCCTGGACTTGTAATATTCGTCCGGAAATAGTGATGGGTATATTACCCGAAACAGGTAGAGGAGTAGGCTCTTCTAACAGTTGAATATTGTTAACACAGGAAAAATAGAAAAGAGAAGTTACTGCTATTAAACTATGTTTAGCAGCTTTTTTAAGAGTGTTTTTCATGTTGTTTTATTGTTTGTTATCCGGTAAATATAATACAATATATCTTATAAATAAAATTTTATCTATCTGATTTCCAATATAATTTGTAATGATTTGGTTTGTAGTATTTTAAAAATAATGTTATTTGTATTTATTTTTTGATTTTATTATTTAATATAATCCATTTTTTTAGTCAACGGGCTGTTTCTATGAAGAAAACTTTTCTTTGCTATTTACATATGAAGTTCATTTAAGCGATAGTTACTACGAAATATGAATAAAAAAACAATTTATAATCTAATGATAGTAATATATGAACTGTTATTAGATCGTTGAATACTGACTCTGAAACTGTTGATTTATAACGGTATGAACGATATCTAACTTTGTGCGAACGAAAACAAAATGGAAATCTGTTTTTTTGAATAAACCCGAAACATTTGAATTCTGACCTATGTGAACGAGTTGATACATTTGCAATATCGATAAGAAGCATACTCTGTATCCTTTCTTATCTAACTTTATGTATAACTTTATATTTAATTATTATGCAAAGAAAAACAAGATGTCTTTTCGTAGTATTCCTTCTACTTACAAACCTTGTGGTGTATGCACAGAGTATTACGGTGACAGGAAAAGTGGTGGACAGTGACGGTCTGGAAGTCATTGGAGCAAATGTTACTTTAAAAGGAGCGCCCGGAGTAGGGGCGATTACCGATCTGGATGGTCATTACAAATTAAAATCCGACAATCCTTCCAAAGATGTACTGGTATTTACTTTTATAGGAATGGATGCCCAGGAAGTACCGGTGAAAGGAAGAAGTAAGATTGATGTAACTTTAAGAGCAAGTTCCGTAATGCTTGATGAAGTAGTGGCAATTGGTTATGGCGGAATGGCCCGTAAGGATATTACAGGATCTGTTGTTTCTGTGGATGCGGAAGCTCTTTCTAAAGTACCTGTGTCGGACATCACCCAAGCTTTGGCAGGACGTGTCTCCGGAGTAATGGTAACACAAAATGAAGGTGAACCGGGATCTTCTATCTCTATTCGTGTGCGTGGAGGTATTTCTATTACGCAAAGTAATGAACCACTGTATATTATTGATGGCTTTCCCAGTGAAGATGGTCTTTCGTCTATAGACCCTGCCGATGTTGAATCTATTAATATTCTGAAAGATGCTTCTTCAACAGCTGTTTATGGAGCACGTGGAGCTAATGGAGTGGTAGTGATTACTACCAAAACCGGCAGTAAGAATGATAATAAATTCTCTATTTCTTATGATACTTATGTTGGGTTCTCCAAACTGGCAAGTAAGTTGGATATGCTTTCAACAAAAGAGTATGTGTTTCTGGATTATGAAAGACGAAACTTCTCGGATGAAGATATAGATGCCGGTAATATTAACGGGTTTACCAGTTTATATGGTGACTTTGCCGATATTGAAAAGAACTATGCGAATCGTAAAGGAGTAGATTGGCAGGAAGAGGTTTTCGGAGGTACGAAAGTTATGCAAAATCACCGTGTAAGCATTGCCGGAGGAACAAAAGAATTGCGATATAACATGTCATATGCCTATTTTGATGAAGAAGGGCTGATGAAAGCCAGTGGGAGCAGCAAGCACAACGCTAAACTGAAAGTTGATCATAAACCGAATGATCGGTTGACTGCTTCGGGATCAATCTCATTTGATCATACTACGGTGCATGGAATGGGGACTTCCGGTGATAATTATGGCTTTAATAAGATGGGGTCTATTTTATCTTACCGTCCTACTGCCGGTATGTTGGGAGATGATCAACAGTTAATTGATAATGACGACCCATTGTATGACGATGATCAGAATGCGATGCAGAATCCTATTATATCAGCTCTCTCGGAACATAAGAAGAGAGAACAGAGAACGATACAGATTAATGGTAGCCTGAGTTATGAACTTTTGAAGGGATTGACTTTTAAAAATACTACGGGAGCCCGTTTCTCTACCCGTCGTACAGAAACATTTTACGGGGCACTTTCTGCTACTGGCAAACGTTCGAGCATTAATGGTACTTTGCAAAACAATGAACAAGGTAGCTTTTCAACTTCAAATACTTTGACATATGCAGGAAAGATGAAAAAACACAGTTATGACGTGATGTTGGGACAGGAATATGTGGCACGTTGGAGTCGTTGGTTCAGTGCCAGTGCTTCTAACTTCCCGAATGATGATATTGGTTTGAATGATATGTCGTTGGGAGCTACTCCGGGAACTCCGAAATCATCTTATAATGATGATGACATCCTCTTGTCATTCTTCGGACGTGTAAATTATTCGTATGCAGACAAATATTTATTCTCTGCTTCTATGCGTGCTGACGGTTCTTCAAAGTTCGGTGCCAATAATAAATGGGGATACTTTCCGGCTGTATCTGCTGCATGGCGTGTGGGTGAGGAAGCATTTATCAAGAATCTGAATGTGTTTTCTGATCTGAAATTACGTATAGGATACGGTTTGGCTGGTAATAATAGAATTGGTAGCTATGCTTCGTTACCGATTATGGGTAGTAACAATAATTTTTATCCGAATGGAGAAGGAATAACCAATGGGTTTGCCTCTACACAGATTCCTAATAAGGATCTGAAGTGGGAAGCTAACAAAACATTAAATATCGGTCTTGATTTCGGATTTTTTAATCAGCGTTTAACCATCTCTCCGGAATTTTATATAAACCGTAGTTCCAATCTGCTTTTAAATACAAAGATCCCTACCTCTTCGGGATTTAACACAATGCTTCAGAATATTGGTGAGACTGAAAATAAAGGTATTGATATCAGTATTACTTCTGTTAATATACAGACTAAGGATTTTCAATGGATTACCAATCTGAACTTATCGCATAACGTAAATAAGGTGATCGCCTTAAACGATCAGGATAGTTTTCTGGAAGAAGCTAAATTCGGGTGGAATCAGAATAACTATATCGTTGAGGTAGGACAATCATTAGGGCGGATTTATGGTTGGAAAACAGTTGGGTTATATCAGGTGGACGATTTTAATTATGATTCTGCAACAAAAAAATATACTTTGAAAGAGGGGATTCCCTATAATACGAATAATGCTCCACAACCGGGATATTGGAAGTTTGAGAATGTAGATGATGAAGGGGCTAGCAAAGGGGTTATTGATGATAATGACAGGACGGTTATTGGTGATGCCAATCCTATTTTGTATGGAGGTATGAATAATACGTTCAGTTATAAAGGTTTCGATTTGAGTATTTTCCTTAACTTCAGTTTGGGAGGAGATATTCTGAATGCAACGAAATTGGCTAATACTCTTTCCGGAAGAACAGGAAACACTACAGTACTTGATATTGCCAATTCATCGAACCGTTGGGTAACGATTGGAGAAGATGGTAAAAAGATTACTGATCCTACTGCATTGTCACGTTTAAATTCAGGCAAAACAGTGGCTTGTTACAGTGATATGCAGGATGGTGATAAGTTTATGCACTCATGGGCCATTGAAGATGGCTCGTTTTTGCGAATCAATAATATTTCACTGGGATATACATTCCCGGCAAGTATGTTGAAGAAAACAAAAGTTATCAAGAAATTACGTTTATATCTGACGGCTAATAATATCCATACCTTTACTAAATACAGCGGATTTGACCCGGAGGTTTCAACAATGGGCAATGGAATTACACGTGGAGTAGACTGGGGAGGATATCCGAGAAGCCGTTCTTTTGTTTGTGGTGGAAGCATTACTTTTTAATAACTGATAATGATGAAAAATAACATGAAAAAATATATAGCAATCTTCTGTCTGATGTCCGGACTGACATCTTGTACCGATCTATTGACGGAAACCCCTGAATCCTATTATGATTCAACCAATTATTTCGTCTCAGTTCCTAATGCAAATATGGCCGTTGCTGCTGTGTACAACACTTTAGGAGGTATGGGGCATTACGGGCAAGCAGAAATGGCCATACCTACCTCTGATGATATGTATTATGTATCAGGTACTAATACGGATAATTTGCGTCGTGATATATCACATTATATGGTTTCAACAAATAATCAGTGGATAGAATCTACATGGAATGCAAAATATCAGGGACTCGACAGAGCGAATTTTGCATTGGATGGAATTCGCTCTATGAAGGAATATGCTACAGGTAATGAAACATTGAAGAAGTTTGAAGGTGAACTTTGTTTCCTTCGTGCCTTTATTGCTTTGCAACTGGTAAGAAACTGGGGCGATGTTCCGTATAAAACAACTTATACAGCTTCAGTTAGTGATGCTTATTCTCCTCGTGTAGATCGTGAATTAATCTATGATCAGATTATGTTGGATCTGGAAATAGCCAGAACTCAACTTCCATGGGCTGATGCAAATACAAGTCCGGAACGGGCAACTCAGGGGGCTGCCAGAGCTTTAACTATGAGAGCATTATTGCAAAGAGCCGGATATAGCCTGAAAGCAGATGCTAAACTTTCACGCCCGTCTGAAGATAAAAGAAAAGAGTATTTTAATGCAATCCTGACAGAATGGGAGGCTTTCAAAAAAAATGGTTTCCATAATTTCTATTCCGGAGGATACGAACAAGCCTGGAAAAACTATTGCCAGAATGTAGATGAACCGGTAGAGACGCTTTGGGAAATTGCATTCTATACTCCTGACGGGAAAGCTCCCGGTGCAGGCATGTGGGGCACTTACATTGGTCCCTCAACAGATCAGGCTAGTATTTACGGACGTGCTAACTCTTTTTTTGTGGTCCTTCCTACCTGGGCTTCTTTCTATGATGAGAATGATATTCGTCGGGATGTAAATATATGTCAATATAAAATTGATAATAAGAGTCAGAAAGTATATAATATTAAGCCTTACGATCCGAAAAAACCGGCTACGAGCCCGGATACCCCTTCCAATAAATTCTATTATCCGGGCAAGTGGAGAAGAGAATGGATTGGGGTAGGTATGTCTAAAGATCCTAATAATACGGATGTAGATTATGTGGTTTTGCGTTATCCGGATGTAGTATTAATGGTAGCTGAAGCTATGAATGAGCTGGATAGGACCGATGAGGCTGTTGAATTGTTAAATATGGTTAGAAAGCGTGCCGGGGTAACGGAACTGAAAAAAGATTTCTCTAATTATGCTGTGATTTATAAAGCACCAAAGGTGATTGATCTTGACTTCATTGATGATTCTACTCCTGCGGGCAAGTTCAGAACTGCTTTGTATTGGGAAAGAGGTTTTGAATTGTGTTATGAAGGTACTCGTAAATATGACTTGATTCGCTGGGGTATTTTGAAAGAATCATTGGAGAACATGTATACGTATATGAAGTCGACCGAAAATTTTCCAGATGGTGATCCGAAGAAATATAAATATGCATTGAATGCTTTTCCTGCAGGTAAAGGAGACCGGTTTGTAACAGGTAAGCATGAGCTATTCCCAATACCATTGATGGAAATACAACGGAACAAGGCATTGGGCTCATTGAATAATCCGGGTTATTAAAGTTTGTTTTTAGGATAAATTGGATTTGGTTTTACCACCGGTATCGCAGGATTTGCAGAGATATTACATTGTCTATTGAATGTATAAAGCTGTATGAACTGTGCAACCGGTGGTGAATAATTAGTAAATTAAAAGATGAAAATAAAGAATTGGGTTTTGATTGCTTGTCTCTTATGCTTCATTACAGAGGTGATGAAAGCACAGGTCTATTCTTTTGAGAATAAAAAAGTACCGGAAGAATGGAGTATCGATGGTGGAAAACTTGAAGTATCCCGGTTAAAGTATAAAGAAGGCAAACAATCACTTAAGGTAGTATGGGGTAAAAATGCCATTGTGCGTTTTACAGGAAAGGAGTCTCTGGATGCTGCAAGCCGGTCGGTTAATGGTGGGATTACAGCATGGATATATAATGAGGTACCGATCACAGAATATATGTATTTCTCGTTTGCTGATGAATCCGGAGCAGAGATGTGTCGGCTACCTTTTAGAATGGATTTTAAAGGATGGCGTTGTGTATGGGCTAAGTTCAGGGAAGATATGCTGATGAAGCCGGGAACTATAATTACCTCCTGTGCTATGATAATGCCTGAGAACGTAGAAACCGGGACTATATATCTGGACTATGTAGAGTTTACTCCTACAGTTTCGTGGCAGAAGATGTCAGACGCACAATATAAGGTAAATCAAAAGGATTATAGTTTGATTCACGATTTTATAGGATACAGGAACACATTTCCCGATCTTTCCGACGTGATTGTCAAAGATGAGAATAGAAAGGGAGTTGAGACAATTAAAAACAGGTTGATGAAGTGGTATCTGGGAGATCAGTCTGCTGATAATCATCCGATGGTAGAAATCAGAAAAAGAGGTGAGAGTGATTTTATAAAGAAAGGTTTGAAAGCTGCGGAAGAAATTCAAATCAGATATGATACCGATGGAGTGGCAATGGGAGAAGGATTATTTCCATTATACTTCTCTAAAGCAGGTGTTACAAATGTAGCTACCTTCCCGGACATTAATAAGTATATTCTATTACCTCTGGCATTAGACTACCGAAAAAATGAATCAGAAAATAGCCTGAAGAAAGCACTCTATATTTATGATTGGTTTTATGACCAGGGATGGGCTGATGGTAGTGGAATGGGAACATTATGCTTTGAGAAATTACGCAGTGCAGGATATTTTCATTCGTTGTTTTTGTTAAAAGACAATTTATCTGAAACTCAGTTGAACCGGGAGTTGAAAGCTTTGAAATGGTTCACTATGTTCGGAGCATGCTATCAGAAACCTGAACATGCGGGAGAAGTAGCAGATAATCTTCGTGCATTGGCTTTACCTAAATTGATATATGCACTTTCGTTGCCTGATTTGACGGAACAGCAAGTAGCTATGACAGCTTTTTCTTCTTATATGAATAATGCACTTGATTTTGGTCCGGGGTTCTTTGGGACTATCAAGGCTGATTATTCCGGTTATCACCATCGGGGACCTTATAACAGTGCATATTATCCTCATGCACTTTATGCTGCATCTTTAGTAGCTTATCTTTTGCATGATACGCCCTATGCTCTTTCTAAATCTTCATTAGAACATCTGAAACAAGCATTGCTTACTTTCAGATTCTTTTCAGCCAATCTGAATATATCGGCGGGGACGGTAGGTCGTTTTCCTCGCGGACAACAAGTATTGCAGGAGTTGTTACCGGCTTTTGCCTATGTTGCTCAGTCGTTTCCCGAAACAGATACTGAACTGACTGCTGCCTTTAAACGCTTGGTTCGTAAAAATCCGGATGTAGTAAAATCGTTTATGGCAGAGGTGAATTCTGATCTTACTTACACTAACAGTGTGGGCGAAGCGGAAGCTATGATCAAGCTGTTGCAAATGGATATAGAAGAGGAACCAGCCCCGGAGGGTTCTTTATTTATGCCTTATTCAGGTTTGCTGGTAGTCAAAAATAAGGATTATCATATTAATGTAAAAGGGTTTAGCAAATATATATGGGATTATGAATCATCTGTATCCGAAAATTTATATGGGCGCTATTTGTCTTACGGGCAGATTGAATATTTTCATTTCGGAAAAAATACCCGTAGCTTCTATCCGGCCAATCCGGCTTTCGATTGGAATTATTTGTCGGGAACTACTTCTATTGTATTACCCGTTACAGAATTGGGAGCGAAGAAAAATAAACACCGTAATTTCTCGGATGAAACCTTTTTGTGTGGTGTCAGTGCTACCGGACAACGGTCCATGTTTTCGATGAGGCTGCATGATTTGAAATATGATGATAGTTTTCATGCTAACAAATCGGTTTTTGTAATAGATAATATTATTCTATGTCTTGGATCTGATATCCGTAATGGCGATAAGCAACATAAAACTGTAACGACTCTGTTTCAGTCTCCTGTGAAACAAAAAGTGAAGATGGAGAAACGTAAAACAGGAGTGTTACTCAATGATCATTCAGGTATGTTGTATGCTATGAAAGATTGTGATCCGGTAGTTCAAAAGAATGATTCGTTTACAATTGCATACATTGATCATGACGTAGCTCCCGACCGGGCAGGGTATCAATATTACGTAGTTACTAACGGAGATAAACAACTGGCTGCACACCTGTTGTTAGAAAATACACCCATACAGATTCTGCGTCAGGATGATGAAGCCCATATCGTGAAAGTAAAAGATAAGAATATTACCTATGGAGCAATTTTTAGTAAGGATCAGTCGTTTGATTCATTGTTAGTGAAGAGTGTGAATATTCCTCTTTCCTATATAGTAGAAGGCGAGGATGAGGACACAACGAAAATTTTCTTTTCAGAGCCAGATATGCGGAGAGTTTCGAGAACAAGCATGGACGGCTTATCAGAAGA
Organism: Bacteroides mucinivorans; assembly: GCF_034654355.2. Lineage (NCBI taxonomy): Bacteria > Pseudomonadati > Bacteroidota > Bacteroidia > Bacteroidales > Bacteroidaceae > Bacteroides > Bacteroides mucinivorans. The sequence continues at coordinate 2,404,364 of NZ_CP178179.1, forward strand.
AGATGTGATAGAGGAAGAAAGAGCTTTTGAAACAGAATTGCTCCTCAACGGTATGTATGATGTTTATAGTCCTGTTACTCCATTGAAAGTACAATATAAAGATGAAAATACATTAGTACGTGTTTTGACGATACGTGGTAATAACTATATGTTTAATCTCCGAAAGAAAGACTTATGAAAAAGATTTGGTTAGCAGTGATCTGTTGTTTTCCGTTTTTTTGTGTAAATGCACAGAATGATCTGACGTTATGGTATACGACTCCTGCCCGTGTATGGGAAGAGGCTTTACCTCTTGGAAACGGGCGGTTAGGGGCTATGGTGTTTGGAGATACCCAAAAAGAGCGGATACAATTTAACGAAAACACATTGTATAGTGGTGAACCTGGTGCATTAAACCGTTCTACTTGTATCCTGCCTCAATATGAAAAAGTACGGGATTTACTGAAACGGGGCAAGAATGTTGAGGCTGAGAAGATCATGCAATATGAATGGATAGGCAGGCTTAATGAAGTATATCAGCCTTTTGGAGATGTCTGTTTTGATTTCAAAATGAAAGGCGAGGTGACGGAGTATGTTCATTCGCTGGATATGGAGCAGGCAGTGGTTACTACCCGATATAAACAAGGGGGCACAGAGATTTTACGAGAGGTTTTTGCTTCATTTCCGGGACAGGCTATCGTAATACATTTAAAGGCTGAAAAGCCGGTATTACACTTTGAAATGCAACTTGCATCCCTGCATCCGGTTCATCTGTCCTGTGAAGGAGAAAGATTACAGATGGAAGGCCGGGCTCCTGCGCATGTACAACGAAGAACAATTGATGGGATGAGGAAATATAATACGGAACGTTTGCATCCTGAATATTTTGATGAAAAAGGAAAAGTGATCTCTACGGAACAAGTGATTTATGCAGAAAACAAAGGTATGGCATTTGAAGCCTGCGTTGTACCGCTGAAGAAGGATGGAGTAATCACCTTCAAAGATAACAGACTTGTTGTGAAAGATGCGTCGGAGATAACATTTTTGCTTTATGCAGCAACTTCTTACAATGGTTTTGACAAGAGTCCGTCGAAGGCAGGGAAGAATGTGGAAAAAGAACTGCAAGCACAGCAGAAAAAGCTTGCCGGCAAAGAATATCAGCAAATTAGAAATGAACACGTTGCTGATTACCAGTCTCTTTTCAAACGGGTAGACCTAGTATTACCATCTTCTCCGAATCAAAAAGATAAACCGACAGATATCCGGTTGAAAGAGTTTCAAACTAAGACAGATCCGTCCTTAATAGCACAGTTGTTTCAATATGGCAGATATCTGATGATTTCAGGTTCCCGTCCCGGCGGGCAGCCATTGAATTTACAGGGCTTGTGGAATGATAAAATAATTCCACCCTGGAATTCGGGCTATACAACAAATATTAACTTGCAGATGAATTACTGGCAGGCTGAAGTAACTAATCTGTCCGAATGTCATCAGCCGCTTTTTACATTTATCGAAGAAATAGCACAGTCGGGCAAGGAGGCTGCCCGTAACATGTATGGGCGAAATGGTTGGATTGCCCATCATAATATGTCTATCTGGCGGGAAGCATATCCGGCAGATGGGTTTGTGCATTGGTTTTTCTGGAATATGTCCGGTCCCTGGTTGTGTAGTCACATTTGGGAACATTATCTTTATACGAAAGATGTTGCTTTTTTAAGGGAGTATTATCCGATATTAAAGGAGTCTGCCCGTTTTTGTTCCGAATGGCTGGTGCAGAATACAAAAGGAGAATGGGTGACTCCGGTCAGTACTTCTCCGGAAAATGCATTCCGTATGCCGGATGGGAGAGAAGCTGCTGTATGTGAAGGATCGACTATGGATATGGCTATTATTAGAAATCTGTTTGGAAATACGATTCATGCTGCTGAGTTACTGGGGATTGATGCGGAGTTTCGTAAAATGCTTGAACAGAAATCAGGACATTTAGCCGGATACCAAATCGGTTCACATGGGCAATTGCTGGAGTGGGATAAAGAATATGAGGAGACAGAACCTCAACATCGTCATCTGTCACATCTCTTCGGTTTATATCCGGGCTGTGATATTACTCCTGATACACCGGAGGTTTTCAAAGCTGCCCGGCAAACATTGATTGATCGTGGGAATAAAACCACAGGTTGGAGTATGGCATGGAAAACTGCTTTATGGGCACGCCAATATGAGGGTGAACAGTCATATGCTGCATTAAAAAATCTGATGAGTTTTATTGATCCGCTTGTGGAAAGTAAAAAGGGAGGCGGACTGTATCGGAATATGCTTAATGCACTTCCATTTCAGATTGACGGAAACTTTGGGATTACTGCTGGTATTGCAGAGATGTTACTGCAAAGCCATCTCGGAAATATTCATTTACTTCCTGCTTTGCCTGTAGAGTGGAAGAAGGGAAAAGTTACCGGATTAAAGTCAAGAGGTAATTTTACGGTAAATATGGAATGGGAAGATGGAAAATTACAGACTGTAACGATTCGGAGTGAATATCCGGCAGAAGCTACAGTTGTTTATAAAGATAAGAAGCAAGTATTGAGATGGGAAGATGGCGAAAGTAAACAACTGACTTTCGATTAAGTAAATAATTGTAGATAGTAAAATTCATCTTTAAATATAGCTTATGAATATCTTATTTCAGAGAGGTTAACTTCTTAATTATCGATACCGTAATCTTTTGTTCCAAAAAGGTTGCGGTATTTCTTGGGAATTTGATGTCTTCTTACGTTTTCTACGATCTCTTTTTCATAAAAGAATTCCAAATCGATATATTTACGTCACACTATTTACAGACAATAATACTATGATGAGAAAAATCAGCCTGCTATTCACTTTTCTTCTTCTTTTTTCAGCTTCTCTCCATTCGGTAGTAGATATGAATGAGGTCGTATTTACACATATCGGAACAGAAAAGGGGCTTTCCCAAAACACTGTTTTTGATATAACTCAGGATACAAAAGGGAATATGTGGTTTGCTACTAATGATGGAGTGAATAGATATAATGGATATACTTGTACCGTGTTTCAACATGATGTAACAGATAGTACTTCTATAGCAAATAACATTATTCACTCTATTCTGACTGACAGTAAAGGAAGAATTTGGGTTGCCACAAGAAACGGTTTGTCGTATTACAACGAAGAGAAAGATTATTTCATAAATTTTGAATATTTAAAGGAGGGACAGAGGCAAGAGTTTATGAAAATTGTGGAAGCAGATCCGGACCATTTACTTTTGATTACGAAAAGAGCTTTGTTTTTGTTTGATATAAAAGAAACTTCTTTTAAAGAGGTGTCATTGTCCCATATTGAAGGTCCCATGTTACTTTCGATGTTGATGAAACAAGATGGGATTATATATGTAGGTGCCCGGGAAGGTTTGTTTACGTATTGTCCGACAGAATCTAAACTAAGTTTAGTGTATGGCCCGTTTAATAAAAGACTGGTTAATACGGTTTGGAAAAGTGCTGCCGATTGTTTGTGGGTAGGGACTGAAGGAGAAGGATTGTATAAGATAAACCCTCTTACAGGAGAGAGGAAAAACTACCGGCATATATCGTCTGATAAACGGAGTTTAGCATCGAATTATGTTCGCGCTTTAAGGTTCGATGAGCAGAATCGCTTGTGGGTAGGAACATTTGAAGCATTATCTATCTATGATGAAGAGAATGACTCGTTTACTTCTTATAAAAACAATCCTGTACAACCCGAAAGTATTTCTCAAAGCTCAGTTCGTTGTATCTTTAGGGACATGCAAGGAGGGATGTGGCTGGGGACTTTCTGGGGAGGGGTGAACTATTACCATCCTTTGAAAAACCGTTTTCGTAATATGAAGCATATTCCGTTTCAGAATTCATTGAGTAGTGATGTTGTCAATTGTATAGTGGAAGATGCTCAATTGAATTTATGGATTGGTACCGACGGTGGTGGACTGAATTTCTATAATACAACAACTAAAAAGTTTACTACTTATTCCCTGAAAGTAGAAAAAAACAATCAGAAGGTCAGTGCTAATAATATCAAGGCAATCTATATTGATGAAAAGAATGATCTGGTGTTTATTGGAACACATGCAGGTGGATTGGCGATTCTTCATCGGAGATCGGGTGAAATGGAATATTACAACAGTGGACTTTCGGATGAGAATGTGTATGCCATTATTCCTGACGGAGAAGATGCTTTATGGATCGGTACATTAAATACTTTGGCCAGATTCCGGATTAAAGAGAGAAGGTCTGTAGCTGTTTCAAGGCAGAAAGATGGTGCTCCTTTCCAGGGTAGACGGATTAGGGTTTTGTTCAGAGATTCGAAACAAAGAATATGGATGGGAGGAGAAAATGGATTGCAGGTCTATCGTCAAATTGGAGAAGAATTACAGTTACAATACGTTATCCCCAAAGATTCACCTTTGAATGACAGTTATATTAGTTGTGTATATGAAGCACATGATGGGATGTTCTGGATTGGAAGCAGGGAAGGGTTATATAAATATAATGATAATACCGGTCAGGTGAATTGTTATACGAAGCGGAACGGGCTGTTTAATGATGTGATCTGTGGAGTTATGGAAGATACTTTCGGTCGGTTATGGATAAGCTCTAACAGAGGATTGAGTTGTTTGGATACTGAAACGGAAATCTTCAGGAACTATACGGGAGTAGACGGCTTGCAGAATAATCAATTCAATATGCTATCTTGTTGTCATGCATCGGATGGACAAATGTATTTTGGAGGTATTAAAGGAATAACGACATTTATTCCGGAAAAACTGATGGATAATCCTTATACACCATCGGTGATGATTACAGATTTTCAGTTATTTGGAAGTTCTATTCGTCCGGATGATGAGACGGGTATTCTACAGAAAAATATAAGTGAGACGGACAAGATAACGCTTACATCCTCACAGTCTTCATTCTCTATAGATTTTGTGGTTTCCAATTATATTTCGGGAGAACATAATACGTTTGCCTATCAATTGCATGGGTATGATAAACAGTGGTATATATCTTCGGACAGAAGAACGGTATCTTATACAAACCTTCCCGACGGGACTTATCATTTTCTTGTAAAAGCTGCCAATAATGATGGGAGATGGAATGAACAACCTACCCGGTTGGAAATTGTAGTATTACCTGTGTGGTATAAAACCTGGTGGGCCATTCTACTGTTTATTATTTTTGCTTTGGCAGTAGCGGCTTTTGTCTTTCGTTACTTTTGGCAACGTAAAATAATGCAGGCACAGATAGAGCAGGAAAGAAAAGATAAGGAAAGACAAGAAGAGTTGAATCAGATGAAGATACACTTCTTTATTAATATGTCTCATGAACTACGTACACCGTTGACCCTTATTCTCGCACCTTTGCATGAGGTACTTGCCCGAATTGATGATCAGTGGACTCGTACACAACTGAAATATGCTCAGAAAAGTGGAAAGAAAATGCTACGTCTGGTAAACCAGTTAATGAATTATCGTCAGGCTGAATTGGGAGTTTTCCGTCTTAAAGTTCAAAAGGGCAATATTTGTAGGTTGATAAGTGATGCGTTTATGTCTTTTGAACGATTGGCACGCAGCCGGAAAATAGATTATAATCTATATGTTGAAATAGATGATAATGAGCGGATCTTTGATGCCAGATATCTGGAATTGATAATTAACAACCTGCTTTCTAATGCTTTTAAATATACAGGTGATGGCGGAAGTATTACGGTAAAGGTACGTGAACAGAATAATTGTTTGCTATTGCAGGTTGTTGATACCGGGATAGGGATTACTCAAGAGAATCAGAAGAAGATTTTTGAGCGTTTTTATCAGGTTCACGAGGGTGGAAACGGAAGTGGAATCGGATTATCCCTGGTTAAAAAACTGATAGAACTTCATCATGGAACAATCACTTTGGAGAGTGAGGTGGGGAAAGGTTCTGTGTTCTCGGTATATATTCCGCAAAATATAGTTGTATACAGAGAAGACGAGTGGATGTCGGACGAAGCAGAACAAGCAATGCTAGAAAAGGGCAATGTATTGCCGGATGGTGTTCAGTATGAGGTGAAAGAGATAAATGAGAAAGAAACAGATACTGATACAAAGGATACCATTAAGCAGAAAGAAAGAGTACTTATTGTTGAAGATAATGAAGATATCAGACGATATTTGGCGGAAGAACTAAGAGGCTTATTTGAGGTTTGTGAAGCTACTAACGGAGAGGAAGCATGGAAGCTCCTGAATGAACAAGAGGTAGATGTAGTCATTACAGATGTAATGATGCCTGTAATGGACGGGGTGAAGTTAACAAAACTGATAAAAAGGAATATTCGTACGTGTCATATTTTTGTGTTGATGTTAACTGCAAAAACAGAAATCGAACATCAATTAGAAGGTTTACAGACAGGAGCAGACGATTATATCCCTAAGCCTTTTGTGATGGGTATACTTATACTGAAGATACAGAACTTTATACGTGCCCGTTATCGCATTCTTGATCATTATGCAAAGTCATTGGAAGTTGATCCGCATAAAATGACTTTTAATGCATTGGATGAGGCTTTCCTGAAAAAGGCAGTGGATGTTGTTGAAGCCAATATGAGTAATCCGGAATTCTTAACAGAAGATTTTACTTCTGAGATGGGAATGGGGCGCACTGCATTACACTTGAAAATGAAGGCTATCACAGGAGAGTCTACCACTGATTTTGTACGAAAAATACGTTTTAACAGAGCGTGTGCTTTGCTGAAAGAAGGGCGTTATACTGTTGCAGAAATTAGTGTAATGGTGGGTTTCAGCAGTCCTTCTTATTTCACAACCAGCTTTAAGAAATATGTAGGTTGTTCGCCGGGAGAATATAGCAAAGGAAAGTGGTGAAAGTTAATTTTCTACATATTAATTCCCTGCCAACCAAAAAAACTTATTAACTTTGCGAATCTTTTTGGAAACAATAAAAACTTAATGATATGAATATCTCTTATAACTGGCTGAAAGAGTATGTTAACTTCGATCTGACACCTGATGAAGTAGCTGCTGCGCTTACTTCCATCGGACTGGAAACAGGGGGCGTGGAAGAAGTTCAAACCATTAAAGGAGGTTTGGAAGGACTCGTGATTGGCGAAGTGCTGACATGTGTGGAGCATCCTAATTCAGACCACTTACACATCACCACAGTAAATCTGGGAAATGGGGAACCTACTCAGATTGTGTGCGGAGCTCCTAATGTAGCTGCCGGACAAAAAGTAGTAGTTGCCACATTAGGTACGAAACTTTATGACGGTGATGAATGCTTTACTATAAAGAAATCAAAAATCCGTGGTGTGGAATCTATCGGGATGATCTGTGCAGAGGATGAAATTGGTATCGGAACCTCCCACGACGGTATCATTGTATTGCCGGAAGATGCTGTTCCGGGTACGTTGGCCAAAGATTACTATAATGTAAAGAGTGATTACGTACTTGAAGTAGATATCACTCCAAATCGTGCAGATGCTTGTTCTCATTACGGTGTGGCTCGTGATCTGTATGCTTATCTTATTCAGAATGGTAAACAGGCTACATTACAGCGCCCATCAGTAGAGGCTTTTGCCGTAGAAAATCATGATCTTGATATTAAGGTAACAGTAGAGAATAGTGAAGCATGTCCTCGCTATGCCGGTGTGACTGTAAAGGGTGTGACTGTGAAAGAAAGCCCGGAATGGTTGCAGAATAAACTTCACCTCATTGGTGTGCGGCCTATTAATAATGTAGTAGATATCACCAATTATATTGTTCATGCTTTCGGACAACCGTTGCACTGCTTTGATGCAGATAAAATCAAGGGTGGGGAAGTAATTGTGAAAACAATGCCTGAAGGTACTCCTTTTGTGACATTGGATGGTGTGGAACGTAAGTTGAACGAACGTGACCTGATGATCTGCAATAAGGAAGAAGCTATGTGCATTGCCGGTGTATTCGGCGGATTGGATTCCGGCTCTACAGAAACTACAACAGATGTATTTATCGAAAGTGCTTATTTTCATCCTACATGGGTGCGTAAGACAGCCCGTCGTCATGGTTTAAATACTGATGCTTCGTTCCGCTTTGAAAGAGGTATCGATCCTAATATTACTATCTACTGTCTGAAACTGGCTGCCTTGTTGGTGAAAGAACTGGCGGGAGGTACAATCTCCAGTGAGATTAAAGATATTTGCGTTGCACCTGCACAGGATTTTGTAGTCGAGCTTGCGTATGAGAAAATATATTCGTTGGTGGGCAAAGTAATTCCGGTGGAAACAATTAAAAGTATTGTATCCAGTCTGGAGATGAAGATTACAAATGAAACAGTTGAAGGTTTGACATTGGCTGTTCCTCCTTATCGTGTAGATGTGCAACGTGATTGTGATGTGATTGAAGACATCCTTCGTATCTATGGATACAATAATGTGGAAATTCCTTCTACATTGAAGTCCAGCCTGACAACTAAAGGTGATGCGGATAAATCAAACAAATTACAAAATTTGGTTGCTGAACAATTGGTTGGTTGCGGGTTTAATGAAATATTGAATAACTCTTTGACTCGTGCTGCCTACTATGATGGATTGGAAACTTATCCCTCTAATCATCTGGTAATGTTGATGAATCCGTTGAGTGCTGATTTGAACAGTATGCGTCAGACATTGTTATTTGGTGGTCTTGAGAGTATTGCTCATAATGCCAATCGTAAGAATGCCGATTTGAAATTCTTTGAATTCGGTAATTGTTATTACTTTGATGCCGATAAGAAGAATCCGGAAAAGACATTGGCTGCATATGCGGAAGATTATCACCTTGGGTTATGGGTGACAGGCAAGAGAGTTTCAAACTCATGGGCGCATGCAGATGAAAACAGTTCGGTGTATGAGTTAAAGGCTTATGTAGAGAATATACTGAAACGCCTGGGACTTGATTTACACAATCTTGTAGTGGGTAATCTGACTGATGATATATTTGCAGCTGCTCTTTCTGTTAATACAAAGGGTGGAAAACGTCTGGCTACATTTGGTGTCGTAACGAAGAAGTTGCTGAAAGCATTTGATATTGATAATGAAGTGTATTATGCTGATTTTGACTGGAAAGAACTGATGAAAGCTATTCGTTCAGTGAAGATCAGTTACAAGGAAATATCCAAATTTCCGGCTGTGAAACGTGACCTTGCATTGTTGCTTGATAAGAATGTTCAGTTTGCTGAGATTGAAAAGATAGCGTATGAAACAGAGAAGAAACTTTTGAAAGAGGTAGAACTTTTCGATGTGTACGAAGGTAAGAATCTGGAAGCCGGTAAGAAATCGTATGCAGTGAGTTTCTTGTTGCAGGACGAGTCACAGACACTTAACGATAAGATGATTGACAAAATCATGTCTAAGCTAGTGAAGAATCTGGAAGAAAAGCTAAATGCGAAACTGAGATAGAAATCTTGTGGAAATTAATAATTTAAAATTAATAATTAAAATATAGACCAATGGGAAGAGCGTTCGAATATAGAAAAGCTACCAAGCTGAAAAGATGGGGTAATATGGCCCGTACATTTACGAGAATAGGTAAACAGATTGCTATTGCTGTAAAAGCCGGTGGGCCGGATCCTGAAAATAATCCGCACCTGCGTGCAGTTGTTGCTACTGCAAAACGTGAGAATATGCCGAAGGATAACGTGGAACGCGCTATCAAAAATGCAATGGGTAAAGATCAGAAGGACTATAAAGAAATGAATTATGAAGGATATGGTCCATTTGGTATTGCTGTATTTGTAGAAACTGCAACTGATAATACTACCCGTACTGTAGCTAATGTACGTAGTGTTTTCAATAAATTTGGTGGAACATTGGGTACTTCCGGTAGCCTCGATTTTATGTTCAGTTGGAAATCTATGTTCACTATTGCCAAGAAAGAAGGATTGGAAATGGATGAACTGATTCTTGAACTGATCGATTACGGAGTAGAGGATGAATATGATGAGGATGAGGAAGAAATCACAATTTATGGTGATCCTAAATCATTTGCTCAGATTCAGAAATATCTTGAAGACAATGGTTTTGAGGTAAAGGCTGCAGAATTTACCCGTATTCCGAATGACGAAAAAGAACTGAATGACGAACAACGTGCTACTATTGATAAGATGGTAGAACGCCTTGAAGATGACGAGGATGTTCAGAATGTATATACTAATATGAAACCGGCGCCTGAGGACGGAGAATAATGAAGTATGTCTATAGAACCCAGGGTACTTGTAGTACGAATATTGAACTCGATGTAGAGAATGGTATTCTGAAAGAAGTGGCCTATTGGGGTGGATGTAATGGTAACTTACAGGGAGTTTCCCGTTTAGTGAAGGGGATGAAAGTAGAGGAGGTGATTACCAGACTGGAGGGTATCCGGTGTAGTGGCCGTCCAACTTCCTGTCCCGATCAGTTATGCAAAGCATTGCACGAAATGGGATATTGAAATTAATATAGCATCAAATAAAAACGGAGACACTATTTTTAAGTGCCTCCGTTTTTATTTGATAGAAATTCTTTTTTTTATTTGTACAGATCCGGTGTTATCTTAACACGAAACAGCTCTTGATGAGTCTTGTCTGATAGATAGACATACAGCATAGTTACATCCATTTCTCTGTATATTTTAAGATCATCCGTGTTTTTGATAATTTCCGGAAGACTTTCTGCCAATTGCTTTTGAGTAGCCTCTGCAATAGTAGGATCGTCAGCAGTACCCGTGAGGGTATAATAGTAGGTAAATGTGTTATCACCACCTGTGTAACTGGTACTGTCCATTCTTGTCATTTCGTCTATAGTCATAGGACATTGTTTATTTACTTCTTGAGAAGCAATCTCGAATACTTTTTGTTTTGCCTGCTGGCAAGAGGTTAATGTAAGTACAGTAAGGCAAACTGCTGAGAGGATTTTTTTCATATAATGTCTTATTTTAAATTAAATAACGTTCAAAGATAAGGGTTTTTGATGAACAGAACAAACGGCTGGATTGTTTTATTTATTATCATTAAGGTAGATTGCTACCTTTCAACAAAACCAGATTAAACATTGTTTTTGATAGCATTTAATCGTAATTTTGTGCAAACATTAAAGAAAAAAGAACAGAACTTTATTATGCGGAATATATTTAAGGATTTAAAGCGTAAAGACCATAAACGCTATTTAGGGGGACTGGATGTGTTCAGATATATCGGTCCCGGCTTACTTGTCACTGTAGGATTTATCGACCCGGGTAACTGGGCTTCTAACTTTGCCGCTGGTTCTGAGTTTGGTTACTCCTTATTATGGGTAGTAACGCTGTCTACCATCATGTTAATCGTACTTCAGCATAATGTAGCGCATTTGGGTATTGTAACCGGACTTTGTTTGTCAGAGGCTGCTACTCAATATGCCCCCAAATGGGTATCACGTCCTATCCTTGGGACGGCTGTATTAGCTTCTATATCTACTTCGTTGGCTGAGATTCTTGGGGGGGCCATTGCATTGGAGATGCTGCTTGATATCCCTATAATCTGGGGAGCTGTATTGACCACGGCTTTCGTTTCTGTTATGTTATTTACCAATTCCTATAAAAAGATAGAACGTTCTATTATTGCTTTTGTGTCTGTTATTGGACTTTCGTTTATTTATGAGTTGTTTCTTGTAGATATAGACTGGCCGTTAGCTGCGCAAGGTTGGGTGACGCCTGCCATTCCGAAAGGGAGTATGCTTATCATTATGAGTGTGCTTGGAGCGGTAGTAATGCCTCACAATCTGTTTCTTCATTCGGAGGTGATACAAAGCCATGAATATAATAAGCAAGATGATACTTCTATCCGGAAGGTTCTTAAATATGAATTATTCGATACACTTTTTTCAATGATCGTCGGATGGGCCATTAATAGTGCGATGATTCTGCTTGCTGCTGCTACTTTTTTTAAAAGTGGAATACAGGTAGAGGAGTTGCAGCAGGCAAAATCATTATTAGAGCCTTTGTTAGGCAGTAATGCCGCTATTGTGTTTGCTTTGGCTCTGTTGATGGCGGGAATTTCTTCTACCATAACCAGTGGAATGGCTGCCGGATCTATTTTTGCGGGGATCTTTGGTGAATCGTATCATATAAAGGATAGTCATTCACAGGTGGGCGTTATTCTCTCTTTAGGTATTGCTTTGCTACTGATATTTTTTATTGGTGATCCTTTCAAAGGATTGATTATATCACAGATGGTGTTGAGTATTCAATTGCCGTTTACTGTATTTTTGCAAGTCGGGTTAACTTCTTCGCGGAAAGTAATGGGCAATTATGTGAATAGTCGTTGGAGTACATTTGTGCTTTATGCTATTGCAGTAGTAGTATCTGTATTGAATATCATGTTGTTGTTTTCCTGAAAAGATAAGATAGCAAGAAACAGGTTGCCATTGCTGAATGGTAGTACTAATTTTACCCGGTAAAACTTAATAATTATGAGTAATAAACAAGACGAGATTAATTTTGCCCGCGTGGCAGACGCCATTGAGTATATTACCCGAAACTACCAGGAGCAGCCTTCGTTATTTGATATAGCGGAGGAGGCGAATGTAAGTATTTATCATTTTCAGCGGCTATTTACAGAATGGGTAGGAGTGAGTCCGAAGAAATTCCTGCAATATATCAGTGTAAATCGTGCTAAGAGAATCTTGAAAGAAGGGCAGGGAAGTATTTTTGATGCTGCTTTTGAAACCGGGCTTTCGGGGACGGGGCGATTGCACGAACTTTTTATTCATATTGAAGGAATGACTCCCGGAGAATATAAAGTTGGTGGCAGAGGATTGACCATAAACTATCGTTTTGCCAAAACTCTTTTTGGTGAAATATTAGTCGCATCTACTTCCAAAGGAGTATGTTATATGACTTTTTGTGACGATCGGGAACAGGCATTGGCAGAACTGGGACATCACTTTCCGTTCGCTACGTTCGAGAAGCATCCCGATGAATTTCAGGAACGTGCCCTTGCTGTTTTTTCTATGGACTGGACAAATCTCAATGAGGTAAAGCTACATTTGCGTGGTACGGAATTTCAATTGAAGGTTTGGGAGGCGTTACTGAAGATACCAATGGGAACATTGACCACCTATGGAGACATTGCTAACTATCTGGATAGTCCCGGTTCATCCCGTGCTGTAGGAACAGCAGTAGGAGACAATCCGGTAGCATTCTTAATTCCTTGTCACCGTGTCATTCGCTCTACCGGTGCCTTGGGAGGGTACCATTGGGGATTGACTCGCAAAACTGCTATGATAGGATGGGAAGCCGCTAAGATAGAAGAACAAAGAAATCGTCTAATGACTGATAACTAATATTCGTAGAAATCTTGTGAACTCAGGATTCTCGATTGTAAATATAAACATCTTATGAAGATAATAACTTATAATGTGAATGGCTTGCGTGCCGCAGTTTCAAAAGGTTTGCCTGAGTGGTTGGCACAAGAACAGCCGGATGTACTTTGTTTGCAGGAAACCAAATTGCAACCAGAACAATATCCCGGAGAAGCTTTTGAGGCATTGGGATATAAGGGCTATTTATATTCAGCACAAAAGAAAGGCTACAGTGGTGTAGCTATCCTTACCCGTCGTGAACCCGATCATGTGGAATATGGAATGGGAATCGAAGAGTATGATAATGAGGGACGTTTTATTCGTGCCGATTTTGGTGATTTATCAGTTGTGAGTGTATATCATCCTTCAGGGACGAGTGGTGATGAACGGCAGGCATTCAAAATGGTATGGCTGGAAGCTTTTCAGAAATATGTAACAGAATTGCAAAAGTCCCGTCCCAATTTGATTCTTTGCGGAGATTACAATATCTGTCATGAAGCGATAGATATCCATGATCCTGTCCGTAATGCTACGAATAGCGGTTTCTTACCAGAGGAACGGGAATGGATGACTCGCTTTCTTTCTGCTGGTTTTGTTGATTCTTTCCGCACATTGTATCCCGAAAAGCAAGAGTACACCTGGTGGAGTTATCGCTTCAATTCACGTGCAAAGAATAAAGGGTGGCGTATAGACTACTGTATGGTAAGTGAACCTGTACGCCCGATGCTGAAGAGTGCCTGTATATTGAATGAAGCGGTACACTCTGATCATTGTCCGATGGTGTTGGAAGTAAAGGACTGATTACATTAGAGTACACTAATGCTTAGTTTCCGACTGTCTCCTCCGTCACGAAACTCACACAGATAAATTCCCTGCCAGGTACCCAGGTTTAACTTGTGGTTCTTGATAGGGATTGTGACTGAACTGCCAATTAATGACGCTTTAATATGTGCACTCATATCGTCTGGTCCTTCCAGGGTATGAATGAAGTAAGGTGCTCCATCCGGAACCAACTTATTGAAGAAGGTCTGGAAGTCTTTACGGACATCCGGATCTGCATTCTCATTGATTGTAATTCCTGCTGAAGTATGTTTGATAAACACTACAAGCAATCCATTTTCGGGGAGCTCAGGTAAATGTGATACAATGTCACGGGTTATCAGATGAAAACCACGTGAGTAGTGTGGCAATTGTATATCAAAGGTTGTAGCCATTATATTACTGCATTTTAGTTATGCCTGCAAAGATACTTTTTTATACTTTTGCACAAATAAATAATAGAAACAAAAATGGAAGATAGAATACAACGTGCCGTTGAACTTTTCAAGAGCGGTTATAATTGTTCTCAGTCTGTAGTGGCTGCTTTTGCTGATATGTATGGATTTACCGAAGAACAGGCTTTTCGTATGTCAGCCTCTTTCGGAGGGGGAATTGGCCGTATGAGAGAAACTTGTGGTGCTGCTTGCGGTATGTTTCTGCTGGCCGGACTGGAAACAGGGGCAACTGACGGAGCCGATAAAGAAGGGAAAGCTGCTAATTATGCTTTGGTACAGGAACTTGCTGCTGAGTTCAGGAAAAGGAATGGTTCATTGAACTGTGGCGAACTATTAGGTTTGAAGAAGAAACCTCTTTTGTCATCAGTTCCTGAAGAAAGAACTGAGCAATATTATGCTAAACGTCCGTGTTCCAGGATGGTAGAAGAGGCTGCCCGAATTTGGGCAGAATATCTCGAAAAACATCTGAAATAGCTTTTAAAAAGCCGTTTTTATTACAGATTATGTAAAAAAACGCCTAATAAAGTGTTATATAACATAAATATAACTATATTTGCAGCTGAAATAAAACCTGAAAGCTGAGAGGCTGTAAGTTTTTACATCATGTTTAACTAAAATTTCTAAAGCAAATGTTGAAAGAAAAAGCAGGTGAAATTGCAGGTAAAATCTGGAATGCACTGGACGGTACAGAAGGTCTGACCGCTAAGCAAATCAAGAAAGTAACTAAGCTGGTAGACAAAGACTTGTTCTTGGGTCTTGGTTGGTTGCTAAGAGAAGACAAAGTTTCTACTCAGGAAATTGAAGGTGAACTTTTCATTAAATTGAACTAAGAGAGTAAATCACTTACCCATAAAAAATGCGTTGATACATTTCTGAATGTTATCAGCGCATTTTTTTATATAGATGATTCGCAAAATTTTATTGTAAATAAAGGCAAATGATATGAATCTGGTACGGATTTTCTAACTTCCAGTATGGAGTATTTGATAAAATATCCAAATGGTAAATATTTAGAGTTAGTTCAAAAAAAAATAGAAGACTCGAATGAAAAGTTAAAAAAAACTTCTGTTTCTACTTTTATAAGTTCTATGGAAAAAATAAAGTAACATTGCAAGATAAGAATTCTGAAGATATCCAAGAAAAAACTGCATCAAGAATAATAAGTCGAAATGATTTATGTCTATGTGGAAGCGGCAAGAAATATAAGAATTGTCATGGAAGATAGCCTTGTTTTAGTTGTCTTTTTGTTTTATTACAGTAGTACACTTAGTCCTTTGGAGTTATTAAAAAATAGCTTTTAAAACCTCATATTTTTCATTATCTTTGTGCCCAATAAAAGAGTTGTTATTTATTGTATATTGTCATTTGTTTTACGAATGTTTTACGAGAGTATCCTTCTTTTATCATAAAGTTCTTATTTATAATTAGATAGTTGTTTTAGAATGAAGAATATACGTAATTTTTGCATTATTGCTCATATTGACCACGGTAAATCAACGTTAGCAGATCGTCTGTTGGAATTCACCAACACCATACAGGTGACCGCAGGCCAGATGCTGGATGATATGGATCTGGAAAAGGAGAGAGGTATCACCATTAAGAGCCATGCCATACAGATGGAGTATACATATAAAGGCGAAAAGTATATTCTGAATTTAATTGATACTCCGGGACATGTGGACTTCTCGTATGAAGTTTCCCGTTCTATTGCTGCTTGTGAAGGTGCATTACTCATTGTAGATGCTTCGCAGGGAGTACAGGCGCAGACAATCTCGAATCTTTATATGGCCATTGAACATGATCTGGAAATTATTCCTGTCATTAATAAATGCGATATGGCAAGTGCCATGCCCGAAGAAGTAGAAGACGAAATCGTTGAGTTGCTGGGCTGTAAACGTGATGAAATCATACGTGCATCCGGAAAGACGGGTATGGGAGTAGAGGAAATACTCGCTGCTGTTATTGAGCGTATACCTCATCCGCAGGGAGATGATGAAGCACCGTTGCAGGCATTGATTTTTGACTCTGTATTTAATTCTTTCCGCGGAATCATTGCTTACTTCAAAATAGTAAACGGAGTGATTCGTTCCGGTGATAAGGTGAAATTTTTTAATACCGGAAAAGAATATGCAGCCGACGAAATCGGAGTTCTCAAGATGGATATGGTTCCGCGTAAGGAATTACGTACCGGAGATGTAGGATATATCATTTCGGGTATTAAGACTTCCAAAGAAGTAAAGGTAGGTGATACTATCACACATATTGCCCGTCCTTGTGACAGAGCAATTGATGGGTTTGAAGAAGTAAAACCAATGGTATTTGCCGGTGTATATCCTATTGAGGCCGAAGAGTTTGAAGACCTGCGTGCTTCTTTGGAGAAATTGCAGCTGAACGATGCTTCTCTTACTTTCCAGCCGGAATCTTCATTAGCTTTAGGCTTTGGATTCCGTTGCGGATTCCTGGGGCTGCTTCATATGGAGATTGTGCAGGAACGTCTTGATCGTGAGTTCGACATGAATGTGATTACTACCGTGCCAAACGTTTCTTATAATATCTACGACAAGCAGGGAAACATGACTGAGGTGCACAACCCTGGTGGTATGCCCGATCCTACAATGATAGATCGTATTGAAGAACCGTATATCAAGTCATCCATTATCACCACTACCGACTATATCGGTCCTATTATGACCCTTTGTTTGGGCAAACGCGGTGAGCTGATTAAGCAGGAATATATTTCCGGCAATCGTGTAGAAATATATTATAACATGCCTTTGGGTGAGATTGTGATCGATTTCTACGATCGACTGAAAAGTATTTCCAAAGGATATGCTTCTTTTGATTATCATCCGGATGGTTTCCGTCCGTCTAAGCTCGTAAAACTGGATATTTTGCTGAACGGAGAATCTGTTGATGCGCTTTCTACACTGACCCATTTTGATAATGCTTACGATATGGGGCGCCGTATGTGCGAGAAGTTGAAGGAACTGATTCCCAGACAGCAGTTTGAAATTGCTATCCAGGCAGCTATCGGTGCTAAGATTATAGCCCGCGAAACGATAAAAGCGGTTCGTAAGGATGTGACTGCAAAATGTTATGGTGGTGATATCAGCCGTAAACGTAAGTTGCTTGAAAAACAGAAAAAAGGAAAGAAACGTATGAAGCAGATCGGTAATGTAGAGGTGCCTCAGAAAGCCTTCCTTGCTGTACTGAAGCTTGATTAATTCTTTTTTATGATAGCTAAAAGAGGGTGTATCTTGAACAAATAGCGCTGCTAATAGTTTTAGATACACCAGGTAATCGCCATCTGTCCACAGAGCTTTCCCTGGCAATTACTTAAATACGTACAATACAAAATGAGAAAAGTTCTGTCTTTTTCGGTTTTCCTTATAATAGGTCTTTTCCTGTCCCAGTTCCTGCCTGTGCTTGTGGGAGAAGGATATGGTGTAGTGAAGACGATTTCCAATATACTGCTTTATATCTGTCTGGGTTTCATTATGATTAATGTAGGCAGGGAGTTTGAAGTCGATAAATCCCGTTGGAAAAGTTACACTGAAGATTATTTTATAGCAATGGCTACGGCTGCTGTGCCTTGGTTGCTGATTGCCCTCTATTATATATTTGTATTGCTTCCGCCGGAGTTTTGGAATAGTTGGGAAGCGTGGAAAGAGAACTTATTACTGAGCCGTTTTGCTGCTCCTACTTCTGCCGGTATCCTTTTTACTATGCTGGCTGCCATTGGGCTCAAAGCAAGTTGGATGTACAAAAAGATTCAGGTACTTGCCATTTTCGATGATCTTGATACCATTCTTTTGATGATTCCCCTTCAGATTATGATGATTGGCTTACGCTGGCAGCTGATCATTGTCGTTCTGATTGTATTTTTGTTACTGTTGTTTGGCTGGAGACAGTTGAGCAAATACAATTGGAGGCAGGACTGGAAAGCAATTTTATTTTATTCTACCCTTGTCTTTATTGCTACTCAATCTTTGTATCTGATCAGTAAAAGTCTGTATGGCGAAGAAGGAAGTATTCACATTGAAGTGTTGCTGCCTGCGTTTATATTAGGTATGATAATGAAGCACAAAGAGATAGATACCCCAATGGAACGCAAAGTTTCTACCGGCATTTCTTTCCTGTTTATGTTTCTGGTAGGTATGAGTATGCCTCATTTTATAGGTGTCAATTTTGCAGAGACTCAAACGGGAGAATATTCCGTTACCGGCTCACAGGAGATGATGCCGTGGGGAGTGATTGCTCTTCATGTGCTCATTGTTTCTTTATTATCGAATATCGGAAAGTTATTTCCCGTCTTTTTCTATCGGGATCGCAAATTCAGTGAGCGATTAGCTTTGTCTATTGGTATGTTTACCCGTGGTGAAGTAGGAGCAGGGGTTATTTTCATAGCTCTTGGTTACAATCTTGGTGGGCCTGCTTTGGCTATTTCGGTTCTCACAATCGTACTGAACTTAATATTAACCGGAATCTTTGTTCTCTGGGTAAAAAAACTAGCTTTGAGAAGCTATATGGAATAATAGAAATAATATTAAATCATATACTAACTAAAACACACATATTATGACTATCTTACGTTCAATGAGGAATTTCTCGGCTATGAATATTGTGGCGAGTATTTTGTTGTTTGTAACTGCCATAGCTGCTGCTATTATTGCTAATTCTCCGTTGGCTCCTGCCTATCAGGAGTTTCTTTCACATGAACTTCATTTTCGGATAGGAAGTTTCAACCTGCTTTCACATGGAGGTCAGAATCTGACTATGATTGAGTTTATTAACGATGGGTTGATGACTGTATTTTTTCTGTTAGTTGGGTTGGAGATAAAACGTGAATTATTGGTGGGAGAGTTGTCTTCTTTCCGTAAAGCAGTATTACCGTTTATTGCAGCCTGTGGTGGTATGCTGATTCCTGTTCTTATTTATTCGTTTATTTGTACCTCGTACACTCCGGAAGGACAGGGGCTTGCCATTCCGATGGCTACAGATATTGCTTTTTCATTGGGTGTGCTTAGCTTATTGGGGAAACGTGTCCCGTTAAGTCTGAAAATTTTTCTGACAGCTTTTGCCGTGGTCGATGATATTGGCGGTATTCTTGTTATTGCAGTCTTTTATAGTTCGCATGTGGCTTATGGATATCTGCTGGTAGCTGCTTTGCTTTTTGTACTACTTTATTTTATCGGTAAACATGGAGCAACCAATAAATTGTTCTTTTTGATTATTGGGGTTATTATCTGGTATCTTTTCTTGCAATCAGGTATTCATAGTACGATTGCCGGGGTACTGTTTGCCTTTATAATTCCGGCCAAACCTCAGTTGCATGTTGGTAAGTATATTGAGCGTATCCGCCGTATAATCAATACATTCCCGACTATGGAAGGAAACAGCATTGTTCTTACTAATGAGCAAATTGCCAAGCTGAAACAGGTAGAGTCTGCTTCCGACCGTGTAATTAGCCCTTTACAATCCTTGGAAGATAATCTTCATGGAGCAGTCAATTACATTATTCTACCATTGTTTGCTTTTGTAAATGCAGGAGTTGTGTTTAGTGGAGGGGGAGAAGTAATGGGAAAGGTCAGTATAGCAGTAGCTTTAGGTTTACTGTGTGGTAAGTTTTTGGGGATTTATTTCTTTACCTGGCTGGCTATTAAGAGCAGGCTGACACCTATGCCGGAAGGTATGAATTGGAAGAATATAGCAGGTGTTTCTTTGTTGGGTGGTATTGGTTTTACCGTGTCATTGTTCATTGCTAATCTTTCATTCGGCTCCACATATCCTATATTGTTGAATCAGGCTAAATTCGGAGTCCTTTCAGGTACGGTTTTGGCAGGTGCTTTAGGATATATTGTACTCTATCTGGTATTACCCAAGAAGAAATGACTATTTTTTGCGACTTTATTTGCTGTTGTAAATATTTGTGAATAGAAAAAGAAACAGAAATGAAAAAACTGAACATGTTAGTTGAGTAAGAAAAATACACAAACTTGTATTTTGTTAAATAGTTGATTATGAGATTGCTATAGGATGCTATTTTTACTCGTAGAAGATCGACCCGAAACACACCGAGGAACACTTCGTTGGTCGTAGAGAAACGAACTGTTTCTCTACGACCAATAATTTGATTTTTTATAAGAATTTACAAAAATAAGGCGGAAGAAGGGGGGAGGCTTTCTTTGTTGTAAGTAAAACTTATTTCTTTATGTTATTCGTCATCTCCTTCACTTTCATCGATAGGCAGAATTTTCTGACTTTCTTCATGTGGCAATTGTTCCACTTGCCGGAGCTTTCTTTCGATGGCACGGGTACGTTTTCCCATTACCTCTTCCAGCTGATCACCGGCATTTTGCAGATTCTTTTGTACTTTTTCAAGTAATCCGCCAAATTTGCTGAATTCTGTTTTTACCGCTCCCAGCACAGTCCATACTTCTCCCGTTCTTTTTTGAATGGCAAGTGTGCGGAAGCCCATTTGCAGGCTGTTTAGAATGGCACCCAGAGTGGTTGGTCCTGTAATTACGATTTTGTATTCCTTTTGCAGCATTTCTACTAAGGCTGTGCGGCGTATAACTTCTGCGTAAATGCTCTCGAAGGGCAGAAACAGGATGGCAAAGTCTGTTGTGTAAGGTGGGTCAACGTATTTATCATGAATGTCTTTTGCCATTTTTTTGATTGTATTCTCCAGTTGTTTCCCGGATGATTCTATCAGTGCGGTATCTCCTGCTTCAAAGGCATCATAGTATTGCTCGTAGACATCTTTTGGAAATTTCGCATCAATAGGAAGATATACCGTACTGTTAGCATCATCTTTACCCGGTAGCTTGATGGCGAACTCCACGAATTCAGTTCCGCTTTTCTTCGTTTTGACATTGGCATCATATTGTTCGGGACTCATCATTTGTTCCAGTAATGCTCCCAATTGTACTTCACCGAAAGTGCCCCGCATTTTTACATTGCTCAGCACTTTTTTCAGCCCTCCTACGTCTTGTGCCAGAGATTTCATTTCTCCCAATCCTTTCTGCACATTTTCAAGCTGTGACCGGACTATCTCAAAAGACTGTCCGATACGTTCGTTCAGCGTTTTCTGTAACTTTTCTTCTACCATGAGCCGCATGTCATCCAGGCGTTTTTCTGTAGATTTTAGTAACATTTCCTGCTGACGTGCCATTGTATCAAACTTCTGTCTTTGCAGTTCTCCGGTGGTCATCATATTTTTGTGCAGTACATCCTGTACTTGTTGCATGCTTTGATTGAGGGCTTGTGTCATTTCCATGCGGAGTTCGCGTATGCTACGATTCAGCTCTTCACGGTTCTCCTGCATTTGCTGTCGCAAAGCAGTTTGCAGTTGCTCACTTTGTGCCTGCCCGTTATTTTTAGTCAGTATTAAAATGATGAGCCCAATCAGTAGTATGATAGTGACAATGAGTAAAATCAGTTCCATGAGTTAATACGTCAGTATTTCATTACCGGTTTCAGTTATCAGAATCATGTTTTCCCATTGTGCCGACGGCATTCCGTCGTCCGTACAGACAGTCCATCCGTCCGCGTCATCTATGAATACTTCGTATGTACCCATATTTATCATCGGTTCTATGGTAAATGTCATTCCCGGAACAATCATCATACCTGTACCCCGGCGGCCAAAGTGTTCCACATCCGGTTCCTCATGAAACTGCATACCTACTCCATGTCCGCAAAGATCACGTACTACACTATATCCGTTTTTCTCGGCATGTTCCTGGATAGCGGCACCTACATCGCCCAGTCGTGCCCAGGGTTGCGCAGCAGCAATGCCTATTTCCATACATTCTTTGGTGACTTGTACCAGCCGGCGCATCTCCGGATTTACATCTCCAATCATAAACATACGTGAGGCATCCGAGAAATATCCTTTATAGATAGTTGAAACATCTACATTAACAATATCTCCACTACTCAGAATTTCATTTTTACTTGGTATACCGTGACATACTACTTCGTTGATGCTCGTACATACACTTTTGGGGAATCCTTCATAATTGAGTGGGGCAGGGGTAGCACCGTGGCTGGTAGTGAAATCATATACCATACGGTCGATTTCTTCTGTAGACATGCCTTCACGAATGTTCTCGGAAATATAATCCAGCAGTGCAGTATTGATTTTAGCACTTTCGCGTATACCTTCCAATTGTTCCGGTGTACGGAGTACCTTTCGTGGAGGGAGTTTTATGCCTTGTTTTCTGTATTTTTGAATTTTATCTTCTATCTCGTCCGGGTAATTAGAAGGGGTGAACCGGAAGCCCTTGATGAACTTTTTCATTGTTTCTGTATATTTTATCTTTCAGTCAATGGTACAAAGGTAGAGAATTAATATTAGTAATTAATTGCTTTCGGTTGGATAAATAACGATCTTTATCGATTGAATGTATTTGCGGTTAGGTATTGCTTATAGAATTTGGAGATTGAAACTTTTGAATTTTAAATTAATAATCAGAGTTATATTGTTCTTCGGTTTGTTTATAAGTTATTAATGGGTTTGTCGATTCCCCAGACTTTGGAATAGAAATCGAATAAATCTCTCATATACATTGACTCTGCTATTCCCTTGTTAACCATTATAATTAATGTATCAGCAAAAAGCATCCTTCTGCTACAAAATTTTAGGATTAATCTTTTTCAATTATTTAATGATTTGTATATTGTAGCCGTTTTATAAAAACTTCATAAACACAAACCAGAATAATTAAAGAAGTAGTATGAATTTGAATAAATGTATTTTGAGGAAACAGTTACTGGTTTCCTTTTGTTGTGTGCCCATTTTATCTGTTAGTGCAACTATATTGCAGTTACCTACAAAGATGGAAGTCCTTCAGCAAATGGCTTTAGTGAACAACTATTACATGACCAACAATGCAATTTCCGCAGGAACTAACGATTGGGTAAAATCCGCTTATTTCACAGGATGTATGGAGTTTTATAAGGTTTATCAGGATCAGAAGTTACTTGATTATATGACCTTATGGGCCGAAAAAAATAAGTGGGCGTTGGGAGTAAATGCCGACAAGCATGGTGCTGACGGGCAAGTGTGTGGGCAAACTTACATTGATTTGTACCGGTTGGATAAAAATAAACAGGAGTATAAGATACAGGCCATTAAAGAGTGTGTGGATAATTTGATTGCTAATCCGCAGGAATCTATTGACGATTGGTGGTGGGTAGATTCTTATTTTATGGCGATGCCTCTTTTCTCGAAACTGGGAGATTTGTATAAAGATAACGTTTATTTTGAACGGATGCATGCTATGTATACCTATTCAAAAGCGCGTTGGAAACTTTATGATGAAACAGACCACATTTGGTTTCGTGATAGTACGCAGGTACCTGCCAAGAGCCTGAGTCCTAATAAGAAGAAAGTCTGCTGGTCTCGTGGAAATGGTTGGGCGGTTGCTGCTTGTGTTCGTGTCTTGAATGACCTGCCTGCCGATCATTCTTATAGGGTGGAATATGTTCAGTTGCTGACGGAAATGGCAGCAACTTTAAAAGCCTGTCAGCGTGAAGATGGCTTCTGGAATAGAAATCTGTCCGATCCGGAACATCTTGCTGGTCCGGAAACAAGCGGTACAGCCCTTTTTGTATATGGCTTATCCTGGGGAATAAATCACGGAGTACTTGATAGAGAGCTTTATCTGCCTGTGGTTCTCAAAGCGTGGAATGGAATGACTACGATTGCGGTTCATAAAAACGGACTTTTAGGATATGTTCAAGGACCAGGTTTCAAGCCGGAGTCAAACTATCCCTTAAATGCTGAATCGACCTGGGACTATGGAGTCGGAGCTTTCCTGTTGGCCGGAAGTGAAGTTGTAAAACTGGCCGAAGGTGAAATGCCGGAAGTAGGTGATTTACCGGAACCGCCTATCGAGGCAGTGAACATAAACGTGACAGCAAGTACTTATGAAACCGGTACGACAAATACCCCGGAAAAGACTTTGGATCGGGATTTCAATACACGTTGGTCGGCCGAAGGTGAACAATGGATTAAGTACGATTTACTATCAGAAGAAACTATAGCAACGGTTGATATTGCATTTTGGGATGGGCATAAGCGCAAGTTTAACTTTTCAATAGAGCTTTCGACGGATGATGAAAACTGGACAGAAGTTTTTAATGGCCAATCCGGAGGAAATACGGATCGTTGGGAGACGTTTTACATAGGTCCTTGTAAAGCCCGCTATGTCAGAATAAGCGGAAAGGGAAATACTAAAAATAAATGGAACAGTATTTTAGAGACTCGTATTAATATCATAGACGTGCCAACGGATATCAATAGGATCGAAAATCAAACAGCTGTGACGATATACCCGAATCCGGCTTCAGATGTCTTGAATATTGAAGGTACTGATGATGGTGAGACGATTTGTATATACAATGATTTGGGAGTCAAGGTTATGGAAACATGGAACCGGACAATTGATATATCTTCTTTTTCAACCGGGATTTATTTTGTGAAAGTTCAGAATGCGGTTTTTAAGGTTATCAAACAATGATTTTGATACTTGCTATGTTGCGTATCATGTTGTGAACGCCTTAAAAACCGGTTCGATTTTCTGTATTTCCGATTCAAATCCAAACCAATAACCGGCTTGTCCCTCCTGATTTATTGGCAAGAAGCACAAACGCAGTGTTTCTTTGTATTCACCATAGAGGATTGTCCATGTTTCAGGAGGAACCTGCCGCTTGGTTTTGACTTTTTCAGCCGGAAGTTTCTTTAACGACATACCCGCCTCTATCCAGGCGATGCTTACTTGCGTCTGATAGTCAGTATAGTACTTTTTACAGAATTCATACAGAATCAATCCTCTTTTCTCCAGACTCAGTGGTTGGTCTATCAGCCCAATCTCTATCAGATGATTTAAAAGTTCGTGTAGAAATGTTTGGTTTTCCAGAATCAATTTTCGCGTGATAGACTGCCAGGCAGGAGTGTTATAGAAACCATCTAATAATCGTGAGAGGTAGCGGGCTGTTTGTAGCTCATCTACACTGATTTCCCTGGTTTGCAACACTTCGTAAGGTGGGAGTGGAGCATATTGAATCCCTAACTCTTCCGCTCTTCTCCGCATTTCTGTACCGGGAAGCAACTTTAACGATTCCAATTGTATTTCTCCTGCTCCATATTCGGCAAGGGTTCGTATGTCTTCGAATATTTCGGAGAGATGATACAGCGGTAGTCCGGCAATAAGATCGGCATGAGTCTCCATATTGGGCAGTGTACATAGGTATTTCAGTCCATTCAGTGCGTCGGATAAGCGTCCCATCCGTCGGCTTTGTTCCAGCACAGGCTCACGCAAACTCTGAATACCGGCTTCCAGATGGAGCAAACCTTTGGGAAGCTTGGCAAGTTCCTGTTTCAGCTCTTCGGAGAGCAAGGCCGGGTGTATCTCAAGATGAAAGCAGATATCAGGAGAAAATTCGAGAAACAGATTGAGTAGTTCTTTGGCCCGTTTGTTATTGTAATTGAAGGTACGGTCAAGTACACGAATGTTTTTGATACCATGTCGGTGGATCTCTTTTAAGCGTTCACGGATGACCTCTATAGAGAGTGTCCGTACCGGTTTTTCTCCACCACTTACACAGAAGGCGCACGTGTTGAAGCAGCCTCGTGTTGTTTCAAGTTGTACAAATGGTTTACTCCAGTTGAAGAAGCGACTTTGTTCAGGCGAAATGAGATTGGCAAACTCCATAACGCGGGCAATGCCATTGTCGCGATACCCTCCTTCTTTATCAAGGTAGCACAATCCGGCAATGGCATTCCAGTTTTCCGGTTGGCTCCAACACTCAAGCCACTGTGGGAATACCTCTTCACCTTCTCCACGAAACACACAACTGACAAATGGATTCTTGCGCAGAAACGCTTCATTGTCTCCCAAAAACTCAGGTCCTCCCATAACTACACAACATTGCGGAAGCAACGCTTTAGCTCTTGAAACAATATGTAGCAACTGCTCGTGATTGAACAGCCAATTGGTAGCGGCAATGATATCCGGTTGGTGATAATAGATACTGTTTGCCACCATACCTGCATTTTCATTGATAGTAGCTGATACGATTTCCCATTCGATGGAGTTATCTGTTGCAATCTGAGCATGCAGTGCCGGTAACGCCAAAGAGGAGTGGGCATAAGAGCTATTTAAGTCGAGCCAAAGAATTTTCATGCAAGAATTTTAACGTTTATGGCCGCAAAGGTATAAAAAAGCAGGCTTTATTCACACATCGTTGATTAAAAACGCTATATTTGTCGTCATATATTAACTATAAGTCATAAGAATATGAGAAAATTAAACTATGCACGATTTATATTGTTATTAGTATTGACACTTGGTTTAAATGCTTGTGGTGGTGACGATGTTTACTACACAGATGATTATTTGCGTAATAGTGATGAAAAGTTGTGTGGAAAAACGTGGTCGGAAAATTATACAGAAGATAATATGAAGTGTGTCCATCAGCTGAAATTTACGAAAGATAGGAGCGGACAAGAGATATTCAACTATTATCGTGTCGGCGAATCACGTCCTGCACGTACTGAAAGTTATAATTTTGATTGGGAATGGATAGATCAGGAAATGGAAGGGTTGAAACTGGATCGTGGTGCCGGAGAGATTCACTATTTTGATAATGTCTGGGTACGTCAGAACTATCTTTCTGGTAAATTGGATGGTATAGAAGTGACATTTGTAAAAGAATAAAATAACGAATATGAAAATATTGAATCCTATAAAGTTGCTGTTGGTATTGACCATGCTGGCTGTTGGCTTTTCTTCTTGTGAAGAAGATGATGAAACCATCTATGATTATCTCATTGGGCGTACGTGGGTCGGTAATTTAGGCTTTGCCGTAGGACCTTATGATGTGGAAAGTGGTGTCACTTTCAAAGGGAATGATTATGCCATAGATGAGCAATACTATTATGGAGATGGCGGAAGGGCGGCTACCCTGAATCTGCGTTGGTGGATAGATATGGGAACGTTATATCTGGATTATGGTTCGGATTATCCTCTGTTGGAAATCAGAGGAGTGTATGTTACCGGACGTTTCCTTTATGGTGAGCTTTATGCAGATGGAGATTATGAATTCGGCGTCACGTTGGAAGCAAACTAAAGTTATTATTTATTCTTTGGATAGCTTGCTAATATCCAACTACTAATCTAGTATTTTAACAGTGACTTAAAATGCATATTAACAGTGTGTTAAGTACGTACTTTTATACCCCAAAAGTACGTACTTTTTTATAGTCTGATTTTCAGTTGTTTTTAGGATGAAATTTATGGTATGGTTATTGCTTTAGAAACAACTTTTTGAAATTAGGCGGATACGGCGTCTCAAACTCCATTAGTTCGTTTGTCACCGGATGATAGAAACAAAGTTTGAAAGCATGCAGAGCCAATCGGCCAATAGGGTTGGGAACACCTTCGCCACCATATCTTCCGTCACCGATAATAGGATGTCCCAAGTCTTGCATATGTACACGAATCTGATTCTTACGTCCTGTTTCCAGATCGAGTTCCATCAATGAGTATCCATTGGCACGTTTGATGGTGTGATAATGTGTGATTGATTTAGAGCCACCATCATCGTACTGACTGGAGCTTACGTATAGTGTACGGTCTGTTAACCAGGAGGTTACTGTGCCGTGATCCTTCTCCATTTCGCCTTCCACAACTGCTACATAGCGACGGTCTGTAACAATATCATGCCAGTATTCGCGCAAAGTATGCTGGGTCTTTTCGTCTTTAGCAAACATCATTATGCCTGATGTATCGCGGTCCAGACGATGTACTACATATACGCGGTGGTGTTTGCCCGAGCGTTGTACATATTCATTCAGGATGGTATAGGCTGTACGTTCTTTCTGGCGTTCGGTATTCACAGAAAGTAACCCTTCCTTTTTCTCTATTACAATGATAAAGGCATCTTCGTACACAATCTTCAGCAGGCGGTTATTGAATTCTTTCCGGCCTTTATCTTTGCTGATCTGTATTTTCATGCCTGGCTTTAAAGCAAAGTCAAACTGAGTGGTTATTACATTGTCTACATAAACCACACGTTTGCTTAATAATGATTTCAGCTTTGTGCGGCTGGCATCCGGCATTTTAGCGGCGAGGAATTCCATGAGTTCCATTGGTTCCTTCACCAGATAACCGGTATATTGCGCCCGGGCTTTCTCAGCCGGGGTTCTTCTGGGTCTTTTTTCTTTAGCCATTTTTTCTCTTTTATCTGAGTTCAAGCAATACTACATTTTCTACATGGTGCGTATGTGGGAACATATCGACCGGTTGCACGGCTGTCACCTTATATTTCACATCAAGCAGCTGTAAGTCGCGTGCTTGGGTGGCCGGATTACAACTAACGTATACAATCCGTTTGGGTTCGGCAAACAAGATAACATCTACCACATCCTGATGCATTCCGGCACGGGGAGGATCGGTTATAATCACATCCGGACGTCCGTATTCGTTGATGAAATCCTGCGTCAGCATATCTTTCATGTCTCCTGCAAAGAACAGTGCATTATGGATGTCATTGATTTCTGCATTTACTTTTGCATCTTCAATGGCTTCGGGCACATATTCGATACCAATTACCTGGCGGGCCTGACGTGATACGAAGTTAGCGATGGTTCCCGTACCTGTATAAAGGTCATAGACCAGTTCGTTTCCGGTCAGGCCGGCAAAGTTACGGGCTATCTTATATAAATTGTATGCTTGCTCCGAGTTTGTCTGGTAGAATGATTTCGGACCTACTTTGAAGCGCAGTCCTTCCATCTCTTCAAACATATGATCGTTGCCTTTGAATACATGTACGTCCAGATCATTGATAGTATCGTTACACTTATTATTAATAATGTATAGGAGGGAAGTTATTTCGGGAAATGTATCTGCTACGTATTGCAACAGTTGCTTGAAAAGTTTCATTTCGCCCTCTTCTACAATCTTGCAGATGATAATTACCATCAATTCTCCTGTAGATGATGTGCGGACAATCATGTTGCGAAGCATACCTTCCTGAGAACGCAGGTTGATGAATGAGTAATTGTGTTCGTAGGCGTAATCGCGTACTGCATTACGGATACGATTGGATATATCATCCTGCAACCAGCATTTTTCTATTGCCAATACTTTATCAAATGCTCCGGGGATGTGGAAACCTACAGCATTCATCTGATCGTATTTCACATCTTGTTTCACTTCTTCGTTGGTGAGCCAGCGCTTGTTGGAGAAAGTGAACTCCAGTTTGTTCCGGTAGAATTCGGTTTTGGCAGAACCCAGGATAGGAGATACCTCCGGCAGTTCTATTTTTCCAATACGTCTCAGATTATCTTCTACTTGTTTCTGCTTGAATTTTATTTGCTCTGCATAAGGCAACACTTGCCACTTACAACCGCCGCATACACCATAGTGCTGGCAGAAAGGAACGGCACGTATCGGAGAGAGTTCGTGAAACTTCACTGCTTCTGCTTCGGCATATTTATTCTTTTTACGTTTGATCTGTAGATCTACCACATCGCCCGGTACTACGTAAGGAACAAAAATCACCAGGTCGTCTACTTTTGCTATGGCTTTTCCTTCGGCAGCCACATCCGTAATTGTTACCTTCTCCAGTAGGGGAAGCTCTTTTCTCTTTCTTGCCACTTTTACACCAATCTAATAAATTATTTCGCAAAAATAGGCATTTTTTCGGGATTTATCTCTATCCTTTGAAATAATAAAGATTGCAATGTCGAAATTGCATTTTAGCAGAAACTTTTTTCGCTAAAAGTTTTTTGGTTTACGAAATATACTTAGATTTGCGAACAGAAAAACCCAATAGACAACTTTAAATACATATTATGGACAAAAAAAGAGTTTATACCTTTGGTAATGGTCAGGCAGAAGGCAAGGCCGACATGAAGAATTTATTAGGTGGCAAAGGTGCCAATCTTGCAGAAATGAACCTTATCGGGGTTCCTGTTCCTCCCGGATTTACTATCACAACAGACGTTTGTACCGAATATTATGAACTGGGACAAGATAAAGTCGTAGCTCTCCTGAAAAATGAAGTAGAAAAAGCGATTGAGAATATTGAAGTCTTGATGAAGTCGAAGTTCGGCGATATTGAGAACCCTTTGCTGGTTTCCGTTCGTTCCGGAGCACGTGCTTCTATGCCGGGTATGATGGATACGATCCTTAACCTGGGATTGAATGACGAAGTTGTGGAAGGATTGACCCGTAAGACTGGTAATGCCCGTTTTGCATGGGATTCTTATCGCCGTTTCGTACAGATGTACGGTGATGTGGTGTTGGGTATGAAACCTGTGAACAAGGAAGACGTGGATCCGTTTGAGGCTATCATCGAAGACGTGAAACATGCAAAAGGAGTGAAGCTGGACAATGAACTTGAAGTGGCGGATCTTAAAGAACTTGTAAAACGTTTCAAAGCTGCTGTAAAAGAACAGACCGGAAAAGATTTCCCGACTTGTGCCTACGAACAACTTTGGGGTGCCGTATGTGCAGTATTTAACTCATGGATGAACGAACGTGCTATCCTTTACCGTAAGATGGAAGGAATTCCTGATGAATGGGGTACAGCTGTCAGTGTACAGGCTATGGTGTTCGGTAATATGGGTGAAACTTCTGCTACAGGTGTTTGCTTCTCACGTGATGCTGCTACCGGTGAAGATCTCTTCAATGGTGAGTATTTGATTAATGCACAAGGTGAAGACGTTGTAGCAGGTATTCGTACTCCGCAACAAATTACTAAGATTGGTTCTCAACGCTGGGCCGTACTGGCTGGTGTGACCGAAGATATTCGTGCTGCTAAATTCCCTTCAATGGAAGAGGCAATGCCCGAAATTTATAAGCAACTGGATGCGTTGCAGACTAAACTGGAAAATCATTACCGCGATATGCAGGACATGGAGTTCACTGTACAGGAAGGCAAGTTGTGGTTCCTGCAGACTCGTAACGGTAAACGTACCGGTGCGGCTATGGTGAAAATTGCTATGGACTTGCTCCATCAGGGAATGATTGACGAGAAAACAGCTTTGATGCGTGTTGAACCCAATAAACTGGATGAACTTCTTCACCCTGTATTCGATAAAAATGCTTTGAAACAAGCGAAGGTATTGACTCGTGGTTTGCCGGCTTCTCCGGGAGCTGCAACCGGACAGATCGTTTTCTTTGCTGATGATGCTGCCGAATGGGCTGCAGGAGGTAAGAAAGTGGTTATGGTGCGTGTTGAGACTTCTCCTGAAGACCTTGCAGGTATGGCTGTGGCACAGGGTATTCTTACTGCACGTGGTGGTATGACTTCACATGCTGCTGTTGTGGCTCGTGGTATGGGTAAATGTTGTGTTTCCGGTGCAGGCGCATTAAATATTGACTATAAAGCACGTACGGTTGAAGTAGATGGTGTTTTGCTGAAAGAAGGTGATTACATTTCATTGAATGGTAGTACGGGTGAAGTTTATCAGGGTAAGGTAGAAACCAAAGCTGCTGAGCTTTCCGGTGACTTTGCCGAATTGATGGCATTGGCCGATAAATATACAAAACTTCAGGTGCGTACCAATGCCGATACTCCGCATGATGCGAGAGTAGCCCGTGATTTTGGTGCTGTTGGTATTGGGCTTTGCCGTACGGAACATATGTTCTTTGAAGGAGAAAAGATTAAGGCAATGCGTGAAATGATTCTGGCAGAAGATGCCGAAGGACGTCGCAAGGCATTGGCTAAAATCCTTCCGTACCAGCAGGCTGACTTTAAAGGGATATTCCAGGCTATGGAAGGTTGTCCGGTGACTGTGCGTCTGCTTGATCCTCCTTTGCATGAGTTTGTACCGCATGATTTGAAAGGACAGCAGGAAATGGCAGATACAATGGGTGTAAGCCTGCAATATATTCAACAGCGTGTAGAATCACTTTGTGAGCACAATCCGATGTTGGGTCACCGTGGTTGCCGTTTGGGAAATACATATCCTGAAATTACTCAGATGCAGACACGTGCTATTCTGGGTGCTGCACTTGAATTGAAGAAAGAGGGTGTTGAAACACATCCCGAAATCATGGTGCCTCTGACCGGTATCCTGTATGAGTTTAAGCAACAGGAAGACGTGATTCGTGCGGAAGCTGAAAAACTGTTTGCTGAAGTAGGTGATCGTATCGACTTCAAGGTAGGTACAATGATTGAAATTCCACGTGCTGCCCTGACTGCCGACCGTATCGCTTCTTCTGCCGAATTCTTCTCATTCGGTACAAATGACCTGACTCAGATGACCTTTGGTTATTCTCGTGATGATATCGCTTCCTTCCTTCCGGTCTATCTGGAAAAGAAGATTCTGAAAGTAGACCCATTCCAAGTACTCGATCAGAAGGGTGTAGGCCAATTGGTACGTATGGCAACAGAAAAAGGTCGTGCTGTTCGTCCGGACTTGAAATGTGGTATTTGCGGTGAACATGGTGGTGAACCATCTTCTGTGAAATTCTGCCATAGAGTAGGATTGAACTATGTAAGCTGTTCTCCGTTCAGAGTACCCATTGCAAGACTTGCAGCGGCGCAGGCGGCGATAGAAGATTGATAATTAGTACTGTATATTAATTTTAAGAGAGGGAAGCCATTCAAAAAGGTTTCCCTCTTTTATTTGCCTTGTTTGGGTATTTTATAAAAAACTAACTAAAAAATTGTATAATAAGAACTCTTGTTATACCTTTGCGCCCCGAAATAAATAGACACCGGATGCTTGCCTATTTTATGTTTAATTTAAAATAAAAAGAAAAATGAAAAAACTATTAGTATTTTTGTTTGTTGTGGTTGCAACTTTGTCTGTGAATGCGCAGGATATTTACATGGGTGGTACATTCAATTTATGGCGTAATACTGATGCCAATAGAACAAACTTTACAATAGCTCCGGAAGTAGGCTATAACCTCAGCGAGAAATGGGCGGTAGGTGTAACTTTTTCTTATGCTCATGACTATTTGAAGGGATTGAAGGCAAACAGTGTTGCTATTGCACCTTATGCTCGTTTTTCATATTATGAGAATAAGATTGTAAGACTATTTATTGACGGTGGTTTGGGATTTTCTACAAGCCGTGTGAAAGATGCTGATGATGCAATTAACGGTTATGAAATCGGATTACAACCGGGTATCGCTCTTAAACTGAATAAAAGTTTTAGCCTTGTTGCTAAATGTGGCTTTGTTGGTTTCAGAGATGATTATACAGTAAAAGAAGATGGCTTCGGCATCAGCTTACGTAGTGAAGATCTGAGTTTTGGTTTCCACTATGAATTTTAATAAACCGATTTTGAAAATTTAGAGCGAAGATTCTTTATTTTCTAATAAAAATAGGGAAGGGAGTTCCGGTAAATAGGGAATTCCCTTTTTTAGTATGTAATATCTATTTGTTTTGTATTTGTTGACTTAATATTTGTTTTGTGTGTAATTAGATTATACATTTGTATATTGTTGTTAGACACAGAGACTTAAATGGCTTTTTATTAATTAAAACACTAAAATCATGAAGAAAAGTATTTTATTAGTGATGTTTGCTTTATTATCGGTAGCAGGTTTTTCACAGGTTTCATGGAATGCTAAAGTCGGTATGAATATTAGCAACTTTACAGGTGATCTGGATGTAAGTGCAAAAGTTGGTGTTAAATTAGGGGTAGGAATGGAATATGCCTTTAATGATACATGGTTATTACAACCTTCCTTATTCTTATCCCAGAAGGGGGCTAAGTTTAGTGCAACGGTCTCTGGCGATGAAGCTGATGTGAAATTCAACGCGATGTATTTTGAATTACCAATTATGATGGCAGCACGTTTTAATGTGGCTAATAATACAAATATTGTGGTAAGTGCCGGTCCGTATATGGCTTGTGGAGTAGGAGGGAAAACCAGAACCAAAATGAAGGTTTGGGGATTAAAGACGGACATAAAAGAAAAAACTTTTGGCAGTGATGCTTTTGATCGTTTTGATGCAGGCTTAGGAGTTGGTGTTGCGGCTGAGTTTGGTCGGATTATAGTAGGACTCGACGGGCAGTTTGGTTTGGTGAAGTTGATGGATATGAATATTGACTCCAATCCTAAAAACATAAGCTGTGCTATTACTTTAGGATATAAATTTTAAGATAACCTAACTACTTTTATTAATAAACGAAGCTCCCACCTTATTCATCAAGAATGAAGTGGGAGTTTTTTATAGAGTGACTATACTCTCTTAATCAGCCAGTCTTTTCAGTTTCTTGAAATGCTCTATTACCGCCAGATAATCACGGTCACAACAGGCATCAAATTTATTCCATACGTCTCCCAATACTACAGCACCACCGAATCCGAAATCTTTTATCTCTGGTAAATTATCTTCGTTGATGCCTCCAAGGGCCATGACTTTACAGTCAATAATTTTATCTTTTTGTGCTTGGCGAAGTTCTTCGGCAGTATATGTAGAGTAATAATTGACTTTTGAAATACTGTCGTAGATAGGGCTCATGAACACATAGTCGTAAAAATGCTTTTTATTTTTTACTTCTTCTACTGAATGGCATGAACAACTTACGTGTCCGGCGTAATCATGCGGTTCTTTAGGGTTACGACTATTCAAATGAATTCCCATCAGATTGAATTCTTCTTTCAGATAGAAATGTTCATGTGTTACTATACGATTGTGATATCTTTCCGGTATGAGTGTCAAAAGACGTTCTGAGTACATAGCGGGAGTTTCCGGTTTTCTAAGATGTAGGATATCCAGACCCTCTTCAAAAAGAGCAGTAATTATTTTGTCCTCTTCAATGAAGAAGGTGGGGGTGGTAACTACAATAAGCTTCATTTTTTATGTTAAACAGTTTGTTTAGCAAAGTTAGTAATTAACTATTTGCGAGACCAACGTTTATAGTGAAAATATGTTAGATTGCCATGTCCGCAAGTCAATTGTCCATAGTTTACCGGCTAAAACCTCTCCAAAACCACAGATTATCTTTAAAACTTCGGTTGCCTCTACACTTCCGGTAATGGCAGGCGTGACGCCTATTACTCCTTTAGGTGGAGGAGGCATACGTAGCATCTCTTCTTCGTTGGGGTATAAATCCCGGTATGTCTTTTTTGTCTTGCCATAATTGAATACAGATACTTGACCTTCAAAGCCACAGATGGCTCCGTAGACATAAGGTTTGCCTTGTTCTACACAGATATCATTGATCAGATATCGTGTAGAAAAGTTATCGCAACCATCCACAACAATATCATAGTCACTGATAAGCTCTTTAGCATTTTCTTTGCTCAACCGGCCCGGGCAGGAATTTACTGTAATTTCGCTATTGAGTGCTGTAAGGCGCATGGCAGCGCAGACTGCTTTAAAATCGCCTAATTCATCTTCTGTGTATAATACTTGCCGTTGCAGATTACTGATACTTACTTCATCGTCATCTACGAGTCCTAGTGTACCTACTCCTGCCCCTGCTAAATAAAGGGCGATAGGAGAGCCGAGTCCTCCCACACCGACTATCAGAACTTTAGCGGCTTTTAGCTTGGCTTGTCCTTCTTCTCCAATTTCCGGAAGAATTATTTGTCTGTTGTAACGCATGAATATATTTACGATTAGACAATTTACGATTTACGATTGAAATTACTTGGGTTTACATTAATATATTTACGATTAGACGATTTACGATTGAAGAATGATTTCCTATATTGGATATATATATAAGTGGCAGGACTAATTTCAATCGTAAATTGTAAATCGTCTAATAGTAAATATATTAAATCCTCATTGTTGTTTATAATCAAAAGTCTGATCCCAGTCTTTCCATATCGGTTCGCGTCCCAGCTTTTTCAGGGCTTTTTCTACCTCTGTGGCTTTGCGCTCATCACTGACATGAAATTGCTCGAGCGTTTGTGGATAGCTGTAATATCCGCCCGGCTCTGTTTTGCTTTCGGCGCTCATAGTAGTTACACCTAATGTTGCCATATTATTACGGATTTCCGCACTCTCACGGGTGGAGTAGGAGATATCTACATCGTGATCGAAGATGCGCATGGCAAAGGTGAGTTGTGCCAATTCACGGTCGTTCATGACAACGTTTGGTTGAAAACCACCATTTTCGGAAGGGCGCATACGTGGGAAGTTTACACTATATTTGGTTTTCCAGTAATGCTTTTGCAGATAGCGCAGGTGGTATGCCATCATTGTCACGTCTGTTCGCCATTCTTCCAGCCCTATAAGTACGCCCATGCCTATTTTGTGAACACCTGCCTGTCCCATGCGGTCGAAACCATTAACGCGCCATTCAAATTTAGACTTCATGCCACGGGGATGGTAGGTTTTATAGTTTGCTTTGTTGTAGGTTTCCTGAAAGCAAATAACGCCATTCAGACCATGATGGGTCAGTTCTTCATATTCCTCTGCCTTCAGTGGCATAACTTCTATTTGCAAATTACTGAAATAGGGTTTTGCCAGATCGAGTGCCCGTGCTATATACGGTACTCCTGCGGCAGCCGGGTTTTCTCCTGTCACCAACAGCAGGTTCTCGAAAGGAGCCAGTTTTTTGATGGCTTTGTATTCATTTACCATTTCTTCTTCTGTTAATATAGTACGTTTCATCGGGTTGCTGATGTGAAAACCGCAATAGACGCATGAGTTGGTACATGAGTTGGTAAGATAGAGAGGCACGAACATGGAAATCGTCTTTCCGAAACGCTCCATTGTATATTTTTGGCTAAGCCGTGCCATGACCTCAAGATAAGGGGCTGCGGCTGGTGAGATTAATGCCATAAAGTCATTAACGTCACAATGTTCTTTTCCTAATGCCCGACGTACATCGGCATCTGTCTTGGAATAGATGGCTTTCGTCGTCTCCTCCCAGGATATTTTATCTAATTCATCTGAAAACATTTTATTTTTTTCTTTTAGTAGTCTGATTTATTTTCTTCAGTGTATTCCGGATTGTTGTTGTTACTCCTTTTGAAAAGAATTCTGTTTCAACACTTTCGAGAATGATACGTAATTCACCCAACAGTTCCGGCTCTTTCTGGCAGAGCCGGTAAGCGGTCTTGATGCACAAAGCTTGTACTCCGATACTTTCAGCGGGCGAGAACATACGGTCGAAACAGAAATTCAGCAGAGGAACAGATATAGGTTCCTGTACCGGAAGATTGAAGAGAATGGAAAGAAGCAGGCGTTTTGAACCGTCGTGCGTACAACTCAACAAGCGTCCTGTCAGTTCTTCCCGTAATGGGACAAACCAACCGGGATGAACCTCGCTTAGCTTTTCGCAAACCCATAATGCACGCCATGAAACGAGGAGTTTATTGTCGAAGGTGAGTTTGTACATATCCGGTAATTCCTCTGGATGAAGGCTGAGAGATTTTACCATTGGTTCAATGTTCAATTCAGAAATATGCACCAACAGGGCATTACGAAACTCGTCGATTCTTTCCATATCTGTTTATTCTTCTTTCTTTGTGTTTTTGAGTTCACGACTCAGACGCATGGCACAGAAGTTAGGACCGCACATCGTACAATATTCTCTGTCTGTATGCCGCCCGGCATGGAAATAGGAGAAAGCACGTTCGGGGTCAAGTGAAAGGTCGAACTGGTCTTTCCAACGGAATTCATAACGGGCTTTACTTAGTGCATTATCACGTACCTGTGCACCGGGATGTCCTTTCGCAAGATCGGCTGCATGAGCAGCAATTTTGTAAGTGATCACTCCCACGCGTACGTCTTCTTTGTCGGGCAGAGCAAGATGTTCTTTCGGAGTGACATAGCAGAGCATTGCTGTGCCCAACCAACCAATCTGTGCAGCACCAATAGCTGATGTAATATGGTCATATCCGGGAGCGATGTCTGTAACCAACGGACCGAGGGTATAGAAAGGAGCATTGTGACATTTTTCTATCTGACGTTCCATGTTTTCTTTGATTTTGTGCATAGGTACATGTCCAGGCCCTTCAATGAATGCCTGCACATTCTTTTCCCAGGCACGCACTACAAGTTCTCCCATGGTGTCGAGCTCGGCAAATTGTGCTTCATCATTAGCGTCGTGGATAGAACCGGGGCGAAGGCCGTCTCCCAATGAAACGGCTACGTCATATTGTGCCAGAATATCACAAATGTCATCAAAATGCTCGTAGAGGAAACTTTCACGGTCATGTACAAGGCACCATTTACTCATAATACTTCCACCACGGCTTACAATTCCGCAAAGACGTTTTTCTGCCAGATGTACATTGTGACGGCGAATTCCTGCATGGATGGTAAAATAGTCTACACCCTGTTCGCATTGTTCAATCAAAGTATCGCGGTAAAGTTCCCAGGTAAGATTTTCCACTTTCCCATTAACTTTCTCCAGAGCCTGATAGATGGGTACAGTACCTACTGGTACCGGGCAATTACGGATGATCCACTCGCGTGTTTCATGGATATTTTCTCCTGTTGAGAGATCCATAAGTGTGTCGCCGCCCCATTTGCAGCTCCATACGGCTTTTTCCACTTCTTCGTCAATACCGGAGGTTGTGGCAGAGTTTCCGATATTTGTATTGATTTTCACCAGGAAGTTACGCCCGATAATCATAGGTTCTGCTTCCGGGTGATTAATATTAGCAGGTAATACAGCACGCCCTTCGGCTATTTCCTGACGGACAAACTCGGGGGTAATGTACGTTTCTATACCCAATTCTTCGCAGTTCATATTTTCACGGATAGCTACGTATTCCATCTCCGGAGTGATGATACCACGTTTGGCATATGCCATTTGAGTAATGTGTTCACCTTTCTTTGCCCGATAAGGTAGAGCGATATGTTCAAAGCGCAGATGATCCAATCCTTTGTCATTCCGGCGCATACGGCCATACTCAGAGGTAATTTCGGGTAATTGCTCTACATCGTTCCGTTTCAGAATCCACGCTTCACGTAGGCGTGGTAAGCCTTTTTTCAGGTCGATAGATACATTGGTATCACTGAAAGGCCCACTGGTGTCATATACATAAACTTTTGGATTGGGCGTTATAATCTTCTCGTCACCATCGAAAGTTGTGCTTGGCACTTGTTCTACTCTGCGCATAGCTACCCGTATTTCAGGGAATAGTTTGCCGGGCATATACACTTTCTCAGAGCGTGGGAATTTTATTTTTTGTTCCATATAATTAGTTGTTAAATTACAGTGCGTCTATGTCGCAGCTATTATTGTATATTTAGAAATGCTGTAAGCGGAGAGCTTGCTTCCGCAATGAGGTTATCCGCTTGCATGCCTAAACCAGCTTCGTAAGCCATACGTCCGGCTTCTACTGCCATCTTGAATGCTTTGGCCATTTCTAACGGATCAGCTGCTACTGCAATGGCTGTATTGACCAGGCAGGCAGATGCACCTAACTCCATGGCTTCTGCCGCATGGCTTGGAGCACCGATACCGGCGTCTACTACTACAGGGATATTGGCCTGTTCGATGATAATTTTCAGGAATTCTTTCGTTTGCAATCCCTTGTTTGTTCCGATAGGAGCACCCAGTGGCATTACTGTTGCAGCACCGGCTTCTTCCAGTTGTTTACAAAGCACAGGGTCGGCCTGACAATAGGGGAGTACAACAAAGCCTAATTTCACTAATTCTTCAGTAGCCTTCAGGGTTTCTACAGAATCGGGAAGGAGATAACGTGGGTCGGGATGAATTTCGAGTTTCAGCCAGTTTGTACCGAATGCTTCACGCGCCATTTGTGCGGCAAATATAGCCTCTTCGGCATTTCTTACTCCCGATGTATTGGGCAATAACTGAATATGCGGATGGATGATATGTCTCAGCATGTCATCTTCTTTGTTGTCCATATCAATACGTTTCATAGCTACTGTCACCATTTCGGTACCCGATGCCAGAAGAGATTGTTCCATCAGTTCATTAGAGTTGAATTTGCCTGTTCCCAGGAAAAGACGGGAGTTGAACTCACGTCTCGCAATAATAAGTTTTTCCATATCTGTGATTTGTGAATTATAATTTATGAATTGTGGGGAGGAGTATTTTCTAGATGTTAATTGATAAAATCCGGCTTGTTTCCTCTATAGGATTTTCTGCCCGCAAGATGGTACCGGAAAGGGCGATAGCATTCACTCCGGTTTTCATAATGTCGGGGATATCTTCGAAAGTAATTCCTCCGATGGCAACTACCGGCAACGTGATATCTTCTTTTTCCATTTGTGAAAGAATGGATGTGTATCCTTTCAGTCCTAACACAGGGCTCAGATTCTTTTTAGTTGTAGTAAAGCGGAAGGGGCCTATCCCTACATAATCAACTCCTGCCTCATATAGCATTTTTACATCTTCGAAGGTATTAGCTGTTCCTCCGATAATGAATTGTTCTCCCATTCGTTGACGGGCTTCTGCTACCGGCATATCCATTTTGCCCAAATGTACTCCGTCTACTTCTAATTTTATTGCCAGTTCTACATGATCATCCAATATTAGGATGGACTCGTATTCCCGGCACATTTGTTGCAATTGCAGGGCAACGGCTTCTACCTCTTCAAGCGGGGCCTCTTTCATTCGTAGTTGTATCCATTTGCATCCGCCTTCGAGTGCCATACGTGCCGAGTCCAGATACGAATATTTTTCAGTCTGGTGGGTAATAAATTGTAGATTGATCATTTCTTATCCTCCGCAAGCTGCTTTAATTATAACCAGATTGTCACTCTCGTGCAGTACAAATTTGTCCCACTCTGTGCGTGGAATCATTTTATTGTTTACCGCGATGGCAATGCCTTGCGAAGGAAGTTCCAACTGTTCAGTCAGTTGGGTGATGGTAGAAGCATCAGTGATTTTTACTTCTTTGTTGTTAACTTGTACTTTCATTGCTACAGAATTAAAATTATAATGAAAGTAAATACAAAGAGAGTGCTAATAGTGGAGGCGATAAAAGTAACACAATTCCTACGTCAGTGCTAACTGCATCAGGTTCCAGGGTATAATCTCAGCCCCTTATAGGGCACCCCTTTGTTTTTACAGGGGCAAAGTAAATGAAAAAGATGCAGAAAAACGGCAAAACAGAGGATTATTTTTTGATGGATGTAT
Source organism: Bacteroides mucinivorans (assembly GCF_034654355.2). Taxonomy (NCBI): domain Bacteria; kingdom Pseudomonadati; phylum Bacteroidota; class Bacteroidia; order Bacteroidales; family Bacteroidaceae; genus Bacteroides; species Bacteroides mucinivorans. Next base: position 2,446,052 of record NZ_CP178179.1, read on the forward strand.
AGAAAATGTTCATCCGGCAAATACGTAGTTTGTTAATATTGTTAATGCCATTTTTAACGCTTTGGATATGCTATCCTATATTGTACACTTTAGTATATCAAAAGTGTACAATATAGGATGGCAAAAGTGTACAATTAACATTCGGATAAGTGTACACTCTTGTTTGTCTTTATATAATAGGATTATATTTCTTGAAAATCAGTGGGTTATATAAAGGTGAATACTCGTATCCCATCTCACATCTCTTCTTTTAAAAAAACTTGTAGTTACTTTTTTGATAACTCCGCGTTTGTTGGATGAACCTAAAAAAAAGACTATCACTCAATTTTGAGTGATAGTCTTTTTTACAATGTTGAGGGGTTTATTACATTCGTTTGTCAACTACTTCCCAATCGATAATGTCCCAAAGGGCATTTACATGATCTGCACGACGGTTCTGATAATCCAGATAGTAGGAATGTTCCCACACGTCAAAGCCTAAAATCGGTTTCAGTCCGGCACGTACCGGGTTGCTTCCGTTGGCTTCTTTAGTGATGTGCAGTTTGCCATTTTTGTCTACTGACAACCAGGCCCAACCTGAACCGAACAATCCAACTGCAGCTGCATTGAATTCTTTCTTAAAGTTTTCAAAGCTACCAAAGTCACGTTTGATGGCTTCTGCCAATTTACCGGAAGGTTCTTTCTTTGAAGGCTTTCCTGCAAATTGTAAAAAGTAGAGTGTATGATTCAGTACCTGTCCGGCATTATTGAAAATGGCACCATCCGGCGCTTTTGCTACGATCTCTTCTACGGTCTTACCTTCGAACTCGGTTCCCGGAACAAGGCTATTGAGGTTATTTACGTAGGTTTGCAGATGTTTACCATAATGAAAATCTATAGTTTGCTGACTGATTACAGGTTCCAGCGCATTATTAGCGTACGGAAGTTTAGGCATCTCGTAAGTCATGGTTATAAATATTAAAGACATTAATAATGTATTCATAATGTTTGGTTATTAACTATACACTATTAACATACGAAAACCCATAAATGTTTATAGAGACAATCAAAAATCTATCTGTTTGTTCTATTTAATTATTATTTGTTCCGTTATCTCCGGATTTCCCTTTGCTGTTTTCCGTATCCATCGTCCGGCCTGATCGTATTCATAATACATGTTGCTATCTATCTGGTTCCCAAATTCATCATACGCGAAATACTGTGAGCAGACTCTTTTTTCGTTGTTTACCAGTATTTGTGTAGAAATGATTTTTGCCAGATAACCGTATTTATCATATTCATATACATCTGTCTGTGAACTGATTTGTGTCGGTAGCGGATTTTTAGGGAGCGGCAATACATATTGTGACCTTATTTCATTTCCTTTGCTGTCATATTGATGCACTGTGGACGAGAGCATAACATCTTTATTGTACTCCTTTTCTTCTATTAGTTTTCCCTGATGATTGTAGCTGTTCAATACCAGTCTGCCATCGGTATATTTCAGTGAATCACTCTGGATTGTTCCATCAGTATCAAATGTTCTTGTCCTCTTATATATTTCTTTTTTTGTTTTGCTATTTATCTGTATTTCCTGTATACATCTATCCTGTGCATCGTAAAAGAAAGAGGTATGGAATTGCAGGTTACCGGTAGTAATGTCTATACCCGCCGGCTTTCCGTTTTTCAGATAAGTATATACCTCTGTGGTATTTTTATTATTTTGCTTTTCTTCTGTTTTCGTCAGTATTCCTTTTTTGTAATATTTGATCGAAGCAGGAGTAATCCATATCACCGAATCTTCGAACTGCTTGCACAAGTCCTGTGCTTTGTCGCGAAACTCTCTGTATTTATGTGTAGTCAGAAAATCTCGAACTAATCCCAGTTTACTGTTGCTATTCACTTCCGGTTTCATCAGTTCATAGTCCACACTGTCTTTTATGTATTCCAGTTCAGAGGTATATTTGCGCTGGCCTTCTTCCAGATAAGATGCGTTCTCATAATCACTGATGCATTGTTTCTTAGATACCGGTACTCCCGCTTGTTGTATCATGGAAAAGAGATAATCATCATATAAATCACGTACCTCCGGAGTGTATTTACGGCCGGACATTCCGTTGAAATAACGGTTCAAAGTTGTATTATCGAAAAAGTTCTTGAAATTGGCATGAGTGGGTGCCCGTTTCACATTGTCGTATAAGAGTTGGTTGTATTCATTCATGAGTTTTACCAGATATTTGCCTTTCGGAAATTCATTGAAGTAATTCTCATATTTGCCGGCGTTATTTTTCTCTTCACAGTCTTCCATTAATGCATCTTCTCTTGTTATGTAGAAGAGATCCATCTGTGCCTGTGAAATGGGGTATTTGCCGCTTTTAGCTCCTTCTATTAATTGTTTGCTCAATGTCAGTTTGTCTTGTGTTGTATTCAATACTTCGGTTATCACCTTATTGGTACGTTCCCGCAAAGGAGCAAAATCTATTTCGTTTTCATTACAAATAGCGGGCAAGCTTCCTTTGACGGCTTTAGCGTAGGTAGGGTAGTAGTCGGCGGCACTTTTATTGTCCGGTTGGGTCCACAGGCGGCACATGATGTCCATTAGTTCTACTTCGGCTGCAAATGCCTGGATTGTTTTCTCATCCAGCTTCTCGCGGCCTTTTTGAAATTTCTCGGTTTCATTTTCACTTAGGAGTTTTAGGAGCTTTCCCACACGGTCTTGTTTCTGTGCCATGACTTGTAAGGCTCCTGTTGTCATATTTATGAGAAGAATGGCAACTAAAGAGATACTCTTTTTTATCATACCTGTTTTATTTGATGTTAAGTCACAAAAGTATATAAAATTACATATATTGTCAAATGAATGTTATAATTTTGCCGCTATGGAAAGAAACTATATCGAAGAATTGAACGAAAGCCAGCGTGCTGCGGTACTTTATAATGACGGACCATCACTTGTTATAGCCGGTGCTGGTTCCGGGAAAACCCGTGTGCTAACTTATAAAATAGCTTATTTACTCGAAAACGATTATAATCCCTGGAATATCCTTGCACTCACTTTTACTAACAAGGCGGCCCGGGAAATGAAAGAACGCATTGCCCGTCAGGTGGGTGAGCAGCGCGCCCGTTATCTTTGGATGGGTACATTTCATTCTGTCTTTTCACGTATTCTCCGTGCCGAAGCACAGTCCATAGGGTTTACTTCGCAATTTACCATTTATGACTCGGCCGATAGCAAGAGCCTTTTGCGTTCTATCATTAAAGAAATGGGATTAGATGATAAAACCTATAAGCCCGGTGTGGTACAGGGACGCATTTCCAAAGCTAAAAATCATCTCGTGCTGCCTTCCGATTATGCTGCAAACAAAGAGGCATACACTGAAGATCAGGCAGCTAAAATGCCTGCCATTCGTGATATATATCGTCGCTATTGGGAGCGTTGCCGCCAGGCGGGAGCTATGGATTTTGATGATTTACTGGTATATACTTATATTCTCTTTCGTGATTTTCCTGAGGTACGGGCGCGTTATAGTGAGCAATTCCGCTATGTGCTGGTAGATGAGTATCAGGATACTAGCTATGCACAACACAGTATTGTACTCCAATTGACAAAAGAGAATCAGCGGGTTTGTGTGGTTGGAGACGATGCTCAAAGTATATACTCTTTCCGGGGAGCAGATATTGATAACATTCTCTATTTCACCAAGATTTATCCTAATACGAAAGTTTTTAAGCTGGAGCAAAACTATCGTTCTACGCAAACCATTGTTTGTGCGGCCAACAGTCTGATTGCAAAGAATGAGCGGCAGATACCCAAAGAGGTCTTTTCCGAAAAAGAGAAAGGAGAAGCCATTGGTGTATTTCAGGCTTATAGCGATGTAGAGGAAGGGGATATTGTAGTCAATAAAATAGCGGAACTACGGCGTGAACACGCTTATGGATATTCTGAATTTGCTATTCTGTATCGTACAAATGCACAGAGCCGTGTTTTCGAAGAAGCACTACGGAAGCGCAGTATGCCTTACAAAATTTATGGCGGACTTTCATTCTACCAACGGAAAGAAATTAAGGATGTAACTGCTTACTTCCGGTTGGTGGTGAATCCGAGTGATGAAGAAGCATTCAAACGTATTATTAATTATCCTGCCCGTGGTATTGGTGATACTACGGTGGGGAAGATCATATCCGCAGCTACTGATAATGGGGTCAGCCTTTGGGCAGTGCTCTGTGAACCGTTGAGTTACGGACTGACAATTAATAAAGGTACGCATACAAAACTGCAAGGTTTTCGGGAACTGATAGAGGGCTTTATAACCGATCTGTCCGAAAAGAATGCCTATGAGATAGGAACGGACATCATTCGTCAGTCCGGTATCATCAATGATGTTTGCCAGGATACTTCACCGGAGAATTTGAGCCGTAAGGAAAATATCGAAGAGTTGGTAAATGGTATGAATGATTTCTGCGCTTTGCGGCAGGAAGAGGGAAATCCCAACATTTCTCTGACTGATTTTCTTTCGGAAATAGCCTTGCTTACTGACCAGGATTCAGATAAAGCCGATGACGGAGAAAAAGTAACTTTAATGACGGTTCATTCGGCAAAGGGATTGGAGTTTAAAAATGTATTTGTTGTGGGATTGGAAGAGAATCTGTTTCCAAGTGGTATGGTAGGAGATTCTCCACGGGCATTGGAAGAAGAGCGCCGTTTATTCTATGTAGCTATTACCCGTGCCGAGGAACATTGTTTCATCTCTTTCGCTAAAACCCGTTTTCGTTATGGAAAGATGGAGTTTGGAAGTCCCAGTCGCTTCTTGCGTGATATTGATGTTCATTATTTGCAGTTACCGCATGAGGATGGAGTCGGCCGTTCGGTAGATGAAGGTGCCGGACGTTTTCGCAGAGAGATTGAAGGAGGTTTTGCCCGTTCTGTTTCTCCTTCACGTGTTCCTTTCGGTACAAATACTTCAGACCGTGAGCGGCCGAAAGTACAAGTTATAGCTCCCACTGTGCCAAGAAATCTGAAAAAGGTTAGTGCGGTAAGTGGCAATAGTATTCCGTCGTCTGCTTCTTCAGCTTCTATAGCGGGAATACAGGCAGGACAGGTGATAGAACACGAGCGTTTCGGCCTGGGAGAGGTAGTAAAGGTAGAAGGAGCAGGAGACAATGCAAAAGCAACGATTCGCTTTAAAAATGCAGGTGAAAAGCAACTATTACTGCGCTTTGCACGTTTTAAAGTAATAGGATGATTACAATAACCGCTTGCCGTATGTTCTGTGCGGGAAGCACCACAAAAAGAGTGAGTTATGAAACGATTAATTGCTTGGATGATTTTACCCGCTTTTCTGTTAAGCGGTTGTGCTACCGGACGAATGTCCGGTAATCCTGGAGCCGTTATGGCAGGAGCCTCTATTGGCGGTTCGGTAGGTAGTGCGATAGGTGGTCTTATCGGTGAAAATAATCATGGATGGAGAGGCGGGTATCGTGGCTCTGCTATTGGTACGATTGTAGGAACGGTTGCCGGTGCGGCTATTGGAAATGCAGTATCTACGCCTCGTCAGAAGGAAGATGAGTATGTGGAGGTGATTGAAAGAAAGAAGTCTGTATCTCAACGTCCGGTAGCGGTAGCTAATTTGAAGATACGGAACATACGTTTTATTGATGACAATCGTAATCATGTGATTGATGCCGGTGAAAATAGCAAGGTTATTTTTGAGATAGTCAATGAAGGGCGTACTCCTGTTTATGATGTCGTACCTGCGGTGGAAGAGGTTACCGGAATGAAACATATATTTATTTCTCCCTCTGTTTTGGTAGAACAGATTGCTCCGGGCGAAGGCATACGTTATACTGCTACGGTATCGGCCGGAGAGAAACTGAAAAATGGAGAAGTGGTACTGCGTGTAACCGTGGCTGCCGGAGATAATGCGGAGTGTGATTGGCAAGAGTTTTCTTTGCCAACACAGAAGAGAATAAGATGATATCGGGAAGTAGATTCTTTTACTTATAAAAGTACGTATTTAAGTATGACTTAATATGCATTTTAAGTCACACTTAAAATGCATAGTTTATACTAATAAAGTACGTACTTTTAATTAATAATGTGTCAATGTGTTAATATACCAATATGCCAATGCCTTTCGGTAACACAGCGCAGCTAATTGGCACATTGGCATATTAACATATTGGCACATTATTCATCACCAGCTATTGCCGGCATTTCCTGTTCCTATCAGAGCTTCTACTGTTTGCCTGTATAGATTTGCTCCTTCCGCTATGTTTTTGGCAGCATCATTTGTACCCATGCCATATGCAATAATAGGGGTTTTCCATACCATTCCGGCGTGAATAGCTCCCACCTGATAAGGTCTTAATAATTCGTCTACTGTAAAACGATTTCTTCCTCCACTACGATATGCATCGAATTCTGAGCCTGTGGTAGTTACTACCACGAGTGGTTTACCCGCCACAGCCGGTGTTTTGGCCAAATAGGTGAATACTTCATCTTGCCACTTCTTTAGTAGTGAGGGGGCAGACATCCAGTAGAACGGGAACTGATAGATAATAGCGGCTGCATGTGAAATAATTTTGCTCCATTCGTCTACATTGAAAGTTTGTAACTCATACAGATTGTAAACTGCTACTTCTTCAATATCCTTTACGGCATCCACTAATACCTTGTTTGCCTGTGACTCTTTCATGTTGGGATGCGCCAGGAGAATCACTACTTTCTTTAAATCTCTGTCCATAACGTTTTCTTAATTTTTAGTGAAGAATCAAATCATTTCGTAAAGGTAGAAAATATTAGAAAACATTCCGTATTTTTGCATCATTATTCTATACTTACTATCTACTAACTACTAAATTCTATATTCTGAAATGATAGACTTTACCCAATTTCCTTCTCCTTGCTATATCATGGAAGAAGAACTGTTGAGAAAGAATCTGAGTTTGATAAAGCAGGTTGCCGACAAGGCAGGGGTGGAAATTATCCTTGCTTTTAAGTCATTTGCCATGTGGCGTTCATTTCCCATATTCCGTGAGTATATCGCACACTCTACGGCAAGTTCTGTTTACGAAGCCCGTCTGGCGCTCGAAGAGTTTGGTAGCAAAGCACATACTTATTCACCTGCTTACACCGAACAGGATTTTCCGGAAATCATGCGTTGCAGCAGTCATATCACGTTTAATTCACTGGCACAGTTTCAACGGTTCTATCCAATGGTTTTGGCAGAAGGGAGTGACATCTCCTGCGGTATTCGTATCAATCCCGAATATTCCGAAGTGGAAACTGAACTTTATAATCCTTGTGCTCCTGGTACCCGTTTTGGTATTACAGCCGATTTGTTGCCCGAAGTTCTTCCGCAGGGTATTGAGGGTTTTCATTGTCATTGTCATTGCGAGTCGTCGTCTTTTGAACTGGAACATACTTTACAGCACATTGAAGAGAAGTTCTCCCATTGGTTTTCACAGATAAAGTGGTTGAACCTGGGAGGCGGACATTTGATGACTCGTAAAGGGTATGATACAGAGCATCTCATTCATTTGCTTCAGGGCTTAAAATCCCGTTATCCTCATCTTCGGATCATTCTTGAACCTGGTTCGGCATTCACCTGGCAAACCGGGGTATTGACTTCTGAGATTGTTGATATAGTGGAGAGCCGTGGTATTAAAACCGCCATTCTCAATGTCAGCTTTACCTGTCATATGCCCGATTGCCTTGAAATGCCTTACCAGCCTGCTGTGCGTGGAGCCGAAATGGGAGACAATGGTACATTTGTTTATCGTCTTGGGGGGAATTCCTGTCTGAGTGGCGATTATATGGGACTTTGGAGTTTTGATCATGAACTTCGGATTGGTGAACGGATTGTGTTTGAAGACATGATACATTATACAATGGTGAAAACAAATATGTTTAATGGAATTCATCACCCTTCTATTGCTTTGTGGACTGAAGGAGGGACAGCTGAAATATATAAACAGTTCTCTTATGAAGATTATCGTGACCGAATGAGTTGATAATCAAACTAATCTTTTTGCGGGTATAGCAAAGTGACTATTTTCTTACGAAAAAAACAAGCAGAATGTTTGCATGTTTAGAGAAAATGTCTACCTTTGCAACCGCAAACGGAAATTGCGGAAATAGCTCAGTTGGTAGAGCATAACCTTGCCAAGGTTAGGGTCGCGAGTTCGAGTCTCGTTTTCCGCTCATCTTTGAAATATTGGAAGTTCATTCTTTGCCCAGGTGGCGGAATTGGTAGACGCGCACGTTTCAGGTGCGTGTGTCGAGAGGCATGCAGGTTCGAGTCCTGTTCTGGGCACAAAGAAATGGATAAGTTCAAGTACTTTAATAAATTTGGAGAGGTGGCGGAATTGGTAGACGCGCTACTTTGAGGGGGTAGTGACAATTATGTCGTGGGAGTTCGAGTCTCCTTCTCTTCACAAATATTAAAGATATGCGGAAATAGCTCAGTTGGTAGAGCATAACCTTGCCAAGGTTAGGGTCGCGAGTTCGAGTCTCGTTTTCCGCTCATTGAAAAGAAGAAAGGCCCAGGTGGCGGAATTGGTAGACGCGCACGTTTCAGGTGCGTGTGTCGAGAGGCATGCAGGTTCGAGTCCTGTTCTGGGCACAGTCTTTCTGATAGACAATTGATGAGAGACTAAATTGCGGAAATAGCTCAGTTGGTAGAGCATAACCTTGCCAAGGTTAGGGTCGCGAGTTCGAGTCTCGTTTTCCGCTCAGAGTTAAAGAGAGTATTTCGGATAAAACCGGGATACTCTCTTTTTTTTTGTTTATTTTTCTTTACCCCCCCCCGAATCGGCATGTACCTTCTTTGTTAATTGAGTAATTGTTCTGTGTATATAAGCCTAAACTTTAATAAAACTTAAAAATAACACTTCTGTTTTAACCTTGTTATCTTTATAAACTCTAATCTGTAAACGGCGGAACTATTTAACAATAACATCTAATACAAGTCCATTGAATATAAGTAGGTATATAGGTTGCTTTCAGGTTCTTTCAATTTTTTGTGTATTACAACTGGCATGCACAACAATGAAGATTAAGGCACAGTCCGGTAAAGTGGTGTTTACCGGACGTGTTCTTGACGAAGAGACCCGCGAACCGGTACCTTATGCTGCTGTTCAGATCTATGTATTGCCCGATAGTACGTTTATTACCGGAGGAGCTACTGGAGCTGACGGTCGTTTCTCTCTTTCTGCTACTGCCCGGAAAGCAGTAAAAATATCCATTCATGTATCTTATGTAGGTTATACGGCAATAGACCGTACACTGAATTATAATGACAGGAAGATCGGTGACATATGTCTGGCTCCCGATGGGTTTATGCTCGAAGAAACTGTTATTACGGGCAAGGCTCCGATGGCAGTTACAGAGAATGATACGACAGTATATAACTCTTCTGCTTTTCGTACACCTGAAGGTTCTATGCTCGAGGAACTTGTGAAGCAGTTGCCGGGAGGAGAGATTACTGCGGATGGTAAGCTGATGATCCAGGGAAAGGAAGTGAAAAAGATATTGGTGGATGGTAAGGAATTCTTTTCGGATGACCCACAAGCAGCATTGAAGAATCTTCCGGTGGAAATGGTGGAGAAGTTGAAAGCATACGAGCGGAAGTCTGATCTGGCACGTCTTACAGGAATTGATGACGGTGAAGAAGAGATGATTCTCGATCTCTCTGTGAAGAAGGATATGAAGAAGGGCTGGATGGATAATTTTCTTGGTGGCATGGGAAGCAAAAAACGTTATGAAGTGGCGAACACAATGAACCGTATTCGTGAGAACTCCCAGCTCACAGTGATTGCTAATTGGAACAATACAAATAATCAGGGCTTTTCGGAACTTCAGCAACAGTCATCCAATGCTACAGGAAATACCCGTGGCAGGGCAGGAATGGGGACTTCCCGTTCATTGGGATTTAACTTCAGTAAAGATTGGGGGAATGTTAAATTCAGATCAAATGTACAGTATTCCGGAACGGATCGTGAGGAGGAGAGTAAGACGCTGACCGATAATTTTATGAAAGCGGAAAAGTCTATAACCAACAGTACGAGCAGTAGCCGAAACAGAAATGACGGAGTAACGGGAAATGCCTATCTGGAATGGAAGATAGATACGGTAACCAATCTTATATTCCGTCCTACGTTTCGCTATTCAACGGCCGACCGTAGAGGAGCCAGTTATCAGAAGAGTTGGTCGGGAGAGGAAGAACTGAACGAAAAAGAGTCCTCCAACTGGTCGGAGAGTTCGCAATACAGTCTGGCATTGATGTTGCAGGTGAACCGTAAACTGAATACCAGAGGGCGTAATGTTGCTTTGAAACTGGATTATGGTACAAATGCTTCTACATCAGACCGCTTGAATTATGCCACCACCCGTTATTTTAAAACCGGTACGGAGAAAATATTGAATCAGAAGATTGATAATAAGACGGATGGGGATAATTATCGTATTCAATTGGTATATGTAGAACCGTTACCTTGGGCACACTTCCTGCAACTTCGTTATAGTTATCAGCATCGTACATCGAACTCTGATCGTAAGGCTTATAACTGGAATAAGGAGTTGGAAGATTTTACAGAAGATCCGGATACGCTGAATAGTAACTGTTTTGAGAATCAATATTCCAATCATCTCGTTAATCTTTCGGTCCGCACTACACAGAAAATGTATAACTATAACGTAGGGGTTGATCTTGAACCACAAAAGTCCGTTAGTGATAGTTATGTATTGGATGTATTGAAATACAGCCTTCCCCGAAGTGTACTCAATTTCTCACCGACCGTTAGTTTCCGGTATAAGTTTTCCAAACGTACGCGTTTGCAAATAACGTATCGTGGAAAGAGTCGCCAACCCTCTGTCCGTGATTTGCAACCTATTTCTGACCAAACCAATCCGTTGAATATCCGCATGGGTAATCCTTCGTTGAAACCTTCGTATACCAATACCTTCAATCTTAATTATAATTCTTATAATGTGAAGTATCAACGCAATATGGTGTTGCAACTTACCGCTGAGAATACGCTGAACAGCGTCACTAATCAGGTTACTTATGATAGTGAAACCGGTGGACGTACTACTATACCAGTCAACATGAACGGCAATTGGGAAGCACAGGGCTCTTTTTCACTGAGTACTCCTTTCAAGAACAAGAATTGGTTGGTACGTACGTATTCCCAACTTCGGTTTAGTAATAAAAACGGATATACTACACTTAATAAAGAAGAGCCGCAAAAGAGTTCTGTCCGCCATCTGACAGCACGGGAGAGACTCAATCTCACTTATCGAACCAAACAGATTGAAATTGGTGCCCGGGGTTCTGTTGTCTACAATAACTCATACAATAATGTGAAAAGTATTCGTACAGAAACCTTCAACTATCAGGCGGGAATGAATGTACAATGCTATCTTCCCTGGGGTTTTGAAGTGTATAGTGATGCTGTGTGGAATCTGCGTTCGGGATACGGGCAAAACGAGGGCAATGATTATCTGATGTGGAACGCACAACTCTCCAAATCTTTTTTCAAACGGAAACAATTGTTGCTGCGATTCAAGATTTATGATATTCTGCAACAAGAGAACGCACTGACACGTACTATCACAGCAACTTCCATACGGGACACTGAGTCCAACGTATTGGGGAGCTACTTTATATTCCATGTTATCGTGAGAATAAATAAGATGGGCGGTAAAGTGAAGCGTAAGTAACTCAGTCCTTTATTTTTCCGTTTCAGTCTCCAATATTCCGTTTCGGTAAATCTTTTCCTTTCTTTCAGAAAACTAACTCGTACGTTTACTCCCAAAATGTGTAATCAATGAATATGAAGGAGTTAATGTATCTCTTCCTCACTGTCACCTTTCTGGCTTCGTGTAGCACAGAGCAGAAAAGTAAAAAAGAGGAAGCTATGCCAGTGAGAGTATTTTGTGCCGAACGGGCAGTTAGTGAACCGGACAGAGAATTTACTTTCCTGTCTCAACCGTTTAAGTCTACCGAGCTTTCTTTTCGTGTAGGTGGTCCTGTATTGAATTTTGATGTCAGGTCTGGTCAGCTTTTCCGTAAAGGAGAGGTGATAGCTTCTATTGACGACCGCGATTTTAAAGTACGTAAAGAGAAAGCGGAAGCTGTGTATCAACAGGCAGAAGCAGAATATAAGCGAATCGCTGCATTGTATGAGAAGGAAAATATCTCAGCCAGTACTTATGAGAAAGCAAAAGCAGATTGTGTCATAGCCCGTGCCGTATACCAAACGGCAGCTAATGAATGGGAGGACACCCGTCTGTATGCCCCTTTTGACGGATATATCCAGACGGTGAATATAGAGCGATATCAGGAGGTACGTGCTTCGCAACCTGTGGTTAGTTTCATAGATCTTTCACGTCTGAAAATAGAGGCTTATATCCCTGAAAATATGGCTGTTATTCTGCAAAAACAACTTGCTGTCTCCTCGGGTAGCGGGTTAAAGTTCCGCTTTGATGCATTGAAAGATAAAGTTTATACTACTACGGATGTAGAAGTGTCTAAAAGTACTACCTCCAATAATCTTTCTTTTCTGTTAACAGCTGTTCTCGATAATCGGAATAATGAATTATTGGGTGGTATGAGTGGTACGCTAACAATCACACTTCCTGGTGATTCAACAGTAGAAAAGGAATCCGTTTTTATTCCTCAATTGGCAGTGTGTCATCGCCCTACGACAGGAACTTTTGTATGGAAACTGACAGAAGATAACCGGGTACAGACTGTTCCTGTGAATATAGGGGATTTAAAGAACGATAACAAAATAGAGGTTGTATCAGGGCTTTCTGCGGGTGATGTAGTTGTACTAAGCGGGCTTGGATTTCTTTCGGAAGGCCGGGAAGTAAACGTTATCAAATAAACAAAGAGGTATGAAAAAAATTGTTGCATTCTTTTTGAAGAATCGTGCTTTTGCAATGCTGATTTTGTTTCTGGTATTAGCGGGAGGACTCTATTCGTATTTTAAAATGGGTAAACTGGAGGATGCGCCTTTTACCATTAAGCAGGCACTTGTGACTACTGCTTATCCGGGTGCATCACCTCATGAGGTACAGATACAGGTCACTGATGTGCTTGAAGAGGCTATTCAGTCGTTGGGCGAATTATACTATCTGAAAACGGATAACCGTGCCGGATTATCAAAAATTACTGTATATGTCAAGAAAGAAATTCGTGCAGATGAAATGCAACAGTTGTGGGATAAACTTCGTCGTAAAGTGAATGATGCACAATCCAAGCTTCCTGCGGGTGCTGCCACCTCGGTAGTGAACGATGACTTTGGGGATGTCCTTGGAGTATTCTATGGCTTATATGGTGAAAAGTATTCGTATCGAGAATTGGAAGATCAGGCCAAAAGCATAAAAAATGAACTGCTTAAAATTAAAAATGTAGCTAAAGTAGAAGTTTTTGGTATTCAAAATCCTGTAATCGAGGTGTTGGTACAACCTTCATTAATGGCTCAGACGGGCATAACGACAGCGGATATAGTCCGTGCATTCGATAAACAAAACAAGGTTGTGGATGCAGGAGCTGTTGAGAATGGGAATAATCGCCTTCGTATTGAAGCACGTGGTAGTTTCACTAATCTGGAAGAGATTGAAAATATGACAATTATCTCCGGAACCGGAGAATACTTTCGGCTGAAGGAGGTGGCAAACCTCAGTGAGGAGTATATGCGTCCGGCGCGTAATCTGATGAAGATTAATAATACGCCTGCCCTGGGTATTGCTATTTCTACCGTGGCGGATGGAAATGTAGTCGATATGGCTGCTCTTGTAAAGGAGACAGTGGAACGTATCAGCACAGAGATGCCTGACGGATATAAACTGACCCCAATCTATGATCAGGGATATGAATCAGCGGTTGCTAATGATGGTTTTATTCTGAATCTGATTATTTCTGTTATTACGGTGGTGGCAGTGTTGCTTTTCTTTATTGGTTTCAAGAATGGTGTACTGATAGGGAGCGGACTGGTGTTTTCTATTTTGGCAACTCTTATTTATATGCATGCCAACGGTATCGCTCTGCAACGTATGTCTTTGGCAGCTATTATCATTGCTATGGGGATGCTTGTAGACAATGCCATTGTAGTATTTGATTCGGCATTGATGAATATGGAACGGGGAATGCGGAAACGTAATGCTATCATGAAAGCAATATCCGATACAGCCATACCTTTGCTTGCTGCTACGGTGATTGCCATTCTGACATTTATGCCGGTTTATCTTTCTCCTGATATTACGGGAGAACTGCTTTCGTCTCTTTTCATTGTAATAGCAGTATCATTGTTGTTTAGTTGGGTATTTGCCATTACGCAAAACGCTCTTTTTATCGAACTGTTTGTGAGACGTCCTCGTCCCGAAGAATTGAAAAGCGAACTTTATCAGGGGAAAGTATACAATTGGTTCCGGAAGATGTTGGAATATACCATTCGGCGGAAGTATCTTCTGTTGGGAGTAATGGTCGGTTTGTTATTCTTTTCGGGATGGGGATTTCATTTTATTCCGAAACGATTTACACCACAACTTAATAAGCAATATTTCACGATTGATATGTGGATGCCCGAAGGGACGAAAATAGAGCAGATGGAAGCTGCTACTAAAGATATATCCGACTTCTTGGAAAGCTTTGAAACAACCCGGCAGGTATCTACATTTATCGGTCAAACTCCTCCGCGTTTTTATTTGGCTAATACGTCTTTTGGTCCTCAGCCCAATTATGCACAGTGTATTGTTGAAGCACGTTCGCCGGAAGAAGCACGTGAGTTACAGGCAGTACTTCGTGATACGGTAGGCAGACAATTCCCGGATGTCTTTATGAGAGTAAACCGTTTTGAGTTGAGTACAGTGCCACAGGCATTGATAGAAGCCCGTTTCTGTGGTCCGGACGAAGCAATACTGGATTCATTGACAGAGTTGGCGCTTGGTGTGATGCGTCGCAATCCGAAAGTTGCGAATGCCCGTAATGAATGGGGAAATATGGCCATGATAGTGCAGACGGATTATGAATCGGTACAAGCGGGGCAGTTGAATATCGGTAAAGATAATATGATGGAAGCGACAAAAGCGATTGGGGATGGAGTGTCGGTTGGTATTTATCGTGACAATGAGAAAAAAGTACCGGTTTTGCTGAAGTCGGACATGTCCCGTGAAATGAACCTTGATCAATTGGGAGATCTTGCTGTATGGAACGGAATCCACTCGGCTCCATTGGCACAGGTAACCAAAGACATCCGTATCGGCTGGGAATATCCTTTGATACGTACCTACAACCGGCAACTATCTATGGCGGCCATGTGTGACGTGCAACCGGGACATACCATGGCGGAAGTGCATGCTGAAATAAAAGACGAGATAGAGAAGATACAGCTTCCGGAAGGGTACACTTTCTTTTGGGATGCACAATACAAAACGCAGAAAGAAGGAATGGCTGCATTAACGAAGTTCTTTCCACTGGCATTATTGTTATTGATTCTTATTTTGGTAGCCCTGTTCCGCAACTATCGTCAGCCATTGATCACTTTCCTGATTTTGCCGCTTTCAGTAATAGGAGTCGTATTTGGTCAGCTGGTGACAGGGACGGAATTTGGCTTTTTCAGCATAGCAGGATGGTTGGGATTGTTGGGTATGATTATTAAAAATGTGATTGTATTGCTGGATGAGGTAAATATTCAGCTTCGTACCGGAGTAAAACCATATACAGCTATTATTGAGTCTACCGTGTCACGTGTACGCCCGGTATTGATGGCAGCGGTAACGACCATACTGGGTATGGTACCACTTCTTTTTGATGTAGTATTTGCAGGTATGGCTGCAGCTATTGTGTTCGGACTGACATTTGCTACATTACTTACTTTGTTTATTACTCCAGCGTTGTATGCTGTATTTTATAATGTAAAAAAGGAATTATGAATATAGAAAAGAAAGTGTTTCAGTTAATAATATCGGCAATGTTTTTTGTTGTTCCCGTTTATGGGCAGCATAGCGAGTTACTGAGTCAATATCGTAACCGTGCTTTGCAATATAATCAGGACATGAAAGCTGCCGAAAAGAATATTGCTTTAAGTAAAGAGTTGGAGAAATCTGCCAAAACAGAATATAAGCCAAAGCTTTCTGCCGGAGCAAATTTCAATTATACGGGTAATCCGATAGAACTTTCATTAGATTTACCTTCTCTGGATAATCCACTCCAATTTGAAGGGCGACACATGAAATATGGAGCTTCCGTTTCACTGACTCAGCCGTTGTACACCGGAGGACGTATCCGCGAAGGAGTGAAAAAAGCAGAGGCAGAAAGTCGTCTGGCTCTTAATCAATCGGAGATGATAAAGTCTGATATCTGTTACGAAGCAGATTTACGCTATTGGAGTACGGTGGCACGTAATGAGATGGTAAAGGTTACCCGCCGGTTTACCGGATCGGTAGAAGAATTAACCAAGGTGGTACGTGAGCGGGTAGAAGTACAACTGATAGACCGTAATGATCTGCTGATGGCAGAAGTCAAATTGAATGATGCCCGTTATCAGTTGATGCAGGCAGAGAATAACTACGAGGTGGCACGTATGTCACTTAACTCTTTTATAGGAGTTGATTATAATTTAATGATACCGATTGACACATTGGTATCTCCGATCCATGAGGTTGGTAGTCTGCCTGCCTATATGAATCAGGCAGGTAATAATCGGCCGGAATTGCGTATGGCACAAGATAAGATTTCAATACAGGAATCGGCACATAAGCTCAATCAGTCGCAGTTCCTGCCACAGTTCTATGTGGGGGTAGATGGTAGTTATAGTTCTCCGGGATATAATTTTAAAGCAGATCTTGATCCTAATTACGCTGTATATGCTAAAGTCAGTATTCCTTTATTTGAATGGGGAAAACGTCGTAATGAGAAACGAGCGGGAGAGTATCGGGTAGCTATCGCAAGAGAAAATTTCAGTAAGGTCAAAGATGTGGTGAGCCTTGAAGTGCAATCGGCTTACTACAATTATGTGCAGGCTGTGGAGCGAGTGACACTAACAGAGAACTCTCTGATGAAAGCTCGGGAGAACGAAGATATGGCTCTGGAACGTTATCGTGAAGGCAAGATGTCCGTTGATGGTGTATTGGATGCACAAATGTTTCATCTGACGGCACAAATGAATTTTGTACAGTCGCGTCTGACGGCTCAGATCAGTTATTCGGCATTTGTACGGGCATTGGGACTGTTATCAATATAAATGTTTATCTTTGTACTTATATAATTATTCCTGTGTTTTATGAGAACTTTTCATCCCCGATATGTCCGGTTATTGAATGTCCTGCTTTTCTCCGGGTTAGGATGTTTCTCGTATTTGCTGCTGGCACTTTATTCGGATTTACCTAAACGTGACGATCTGGATTTTACTTCATTGGGCTTTATCATTGGCGTAATGCTGGCTTTCAATGCAATGGGCTTCTGTATTATTCTGGTAGACTCATGGTTAAAGCGCGGATTTCTTTTCTTTGTTGAAAAGCGTAGAAGAGTATTACTGTATTATGTCGGATTGGGGATATTATTATTTCTTTTGAACTATCTGTTGTTCGTAGGTCTGAAGTGGATGGCGGATGTCGATCGCCTGTTTTATATTCGCTGGTCCGGTATACGGTTACTTTTACTTGTTTGGTTGGTAGAGATGGTGATTATCGGATTGACGGCAACTAATAATTTCTATCGGCATACCATTGTACTTTATAAGCGGAACAGAAGTTTGGAAGAAAGTTCTATCGAAGCACAGTATCAGGCTTTGCAAAGCCAGCTCAATCCACATTTTCTATTTAATAGCCTCAACACATTGATTTCTGAAATAGAGTATAATCCTCAAAATGCCGTACAGTTTACACAACACCTGTCCGATGTGTATCGTTATATTCTTCAATGCCAGCAGCAGCGCCTCACAACGTTGAGTGATGAGTTGGAGTTTCTTAATTCGTATATTTTTCTGCATCGTGTCCGTTTGGGCGATTGTATCTGTGTAGATTGTCGGTTGGATGAATCATTGTTGGAAAGTAAATTGCCTCCACTGACACTTCAACTACTTGCCGAGAATGTAATAAAGCATAATATGATTTCTATTCGTAATCCTATGGTTATTTCTATTACTTATTCAGAGGCAGAAGACCGGTTGGTGGTGAGCAATAGCCTTCGTCCTAAAAAGTCTGTACAGTCCTCGGGCATAGGATTGAGAAATTTATCTTCTCGTTATCGTCTTATATGTGGAAGAGAGATAACTATTGAACATACATCCGATTTATTTTTTGTTAAAATACCATTGTTGCATGAATAACCCTATTGTCCGGGTAGCTATAATTGAAGATGAAATACCTGCTGCCCGTTTACTGAACAGAATGCTGGCAGAACTTCGTCCGGAATGGGAGATACTCTTGTTGCCTGGCAATATTGAAGAGGCTGTGGAGTGGTTTGGTGAGAATCCACATCCCGATATTCTTTTTTTGGACATTCAGTTGATGGATGGTAACTCTTTTCTCTTTATTGAGAGGGCTTCTCCTCAAAGTATGATTGTGTTTACAACGGCTTTTGATACTTATGCCGTTCGTGCTTTCACTGTCAATAGCATCGATTATTTATTAAAGCCGATTCACCGGGAACGTTTAGCCGATACTTTGGATAAATTTGATACTTTACACAGTCGGTATCCTGAGAATGAATTTAGTCATCAGAATGAAATGCTGGAAGTGTTACGTACTCTTTCAAGTCCGGTGAAACGCTATCGTACCCGTTTTCTTATTTCAGTGGGCGAAAGACTGATAACACTTCCGGTGAGTGATGTGGCCTATTTCTATTCGGAGAACCGGGTGACATTTGCCGTTACCCGGCAAGGGAGGGAATATATTGTAGATTTCTCATTGGATAAATTGGGAGAACAATTGGATCCGGATAACTTTTTTCGTACTAACCGGCAGACGCTTGTAGAAATAAATGCTATCCGTAAAATAGAGCCTTATTTTCAAAATAAAGTAGTGGTAGAGGTCGTTCCCCCATTCAAAGACAAAATATTGGTAAGTAAGGAGAAGATAGCTTCATTTAAGGTTTGGCTCAATTATTGACTCTTGTTTCTACATTTATGATATAAAATTGAAAGCCTTTGCGACAACACTGCAAAGGCTTTTTTCTTTTTTCCGTTAGCTTTGCCGCTGTGATAAAGTTAATTGAGAATTAAAACTATTTTAGAGGATTGAATGATGAATTCTATTACACGAAAAACACCTGTGCTTTGGTTTGCTTTATGTTGTCTGGGAATGAGTGCACAGGCAGCTTCCGGGCTTACTCCCTGGGTCTTGAAAGCAGATTCTTTATTATTATCTTCCGGAACGACGTACCGATATACAGTAGATACTCCCGAGGGGGAGGGACTGGTTTCTACTTTACCTTCCGTTACTGAATTAGTAGAACTTTTTTCCGAATCGGAAAAAGCTGTTTGCCGGGTGACGGATCTGCATGGTAATATCAAGGTAGATAGAATGCCCCAGGAAGGTGATCGTATGGAATTAGTTTCTTCACAGGGAAAAGTCACCCGGCGGTGGATGATTGGAATAAGAAATGCTGCTCTTCCGGCACAGTTGTTATTGCACCGGGAACAGGCTACAGTAAATGCGCCGGGTAACATTGTTCTTGATTTCCGGGCCGGACAGCGCAGTCCGATGGTGAAGGTAGAGATACGTGTCCCGGCAG
Source organism: Bacteroides mucinivorans (assembly GCF_034654355.2). NCBI lineage: Bacteria > Pseudomonadati > Bacteroidota > Bacteroidia > Bacteroidales > Bacteroidaceae > Bacteroides > Bacteroides mucinivorans. Next base: position 2,465,773 of record NZ_CP178179.1, read on the forward strand.
GTATCGTTGTGACACTTGATAATACAACCGTGAACGTGATAGGACGTGGTGAAGTGTTATTGCGTGATCTGCCTAAACAATCGATAGGGCGTACCGGAACTCACTATTCATATAATAAAGTGGGGAATGTGATCCTGCGGGATGAAGGTGACCGGGGAACGGTGATTGTGTTTAGTGGCCTTGATTTTCGGCCTTCAAACGGTCCGGATCTGCGGATCTGCTTTCGTGGAGTAGCTCCGGTGCATAAAGGAATAAATCGCTTTGAAGCTATCTATACAACTTCGAAGCCGGAAGCGTTACAGAGTCCTGTTGCTGTAGCAGACCTGGAAGGCATAACCACTGTTGCTGATCTTGTACGTACTCCGTTACGTGATTTTGCGTATCGTCCCGGACAGGAATATACGTATGCCTCTTTTTCTTGGACTCCGCCTCACAATGCTTCTTCTGTAGAACTGCTTCAATCGGCAGATGGTGGGAATACATGGACAACAGCCCGGGCAGAAGTAACTCCTGATAGTCGTGAAACAGCTGCGAATGGATTGGAACCGAATCGCCTGTATGCTTTCAAACTTCGTGTAACAGGAGGACAGAATAAAGGAGAATCCAACATTGTATGGTTTTATACCGGACGAAAAGATATCAGAGATTATCGTGTAAAAGGAGATGGAGTAACCGATGATACGGAAGCTATCAATGAGGCAATTATCAATATGAACCGTCTGGGAGGTGGCATACTTCGGTTTACTAAAGGAACCTATAATGTACGTACTATCCATTTGCAAAGTAATGTGTGGCTGCATCTGGATAGTGATGCTACGATACAAGCATTACCCGGTGCCGATGCTCCCGAGACTACCTGGTTTAGTGATCGTGCTTATCGTTCAGGGCTCTCGCCCACAGACCCGCGTCCTTATGCCGACCCGGAAAATTATCTTACGAAACAAGATGTAGGACATACTTTCTTTCGTAATTGTATGTTCTTTGGAGAACGAATTGACAATGTAAAAATTGTAGGTACGGGGCGTATTACCGGTAATGGTAATATTGTAACTTCAGATAAGGTGATGAATAATTCTCCGGAGAAACGTAGTGATAAAATGTTTTCTTTAAAGTTATGTACGAATGTAGAGATTGGCGGATGGGATATAAAGAAGGATATGTGGTATGATCCGGAAAAAGATAGACCTTATTATATAGAGGGAGATAACAGGCTATATAGTGACAGTACAATGCTGCACATTGATCAGGGAGGGCATTTTGTGTTGTTGGCTACAGGTACAGATGGTATTCATGTACATGATACTTACTTTGCAAAACATAGCACAAAGAATGCTCGCGATATTTATGATTTTATGGCATGCAATGATGTGACAGTAACGAATATCTACTCTAAAGTAAGTTCGGATGATATTGTAAAACCCGGTTCGGATTGTTCATTGGGCTTTACCCGTCCGGCACGCCATTACATGGTGAGGAATATTGTAGGAGATACTAACTGTAATCTCTTTCAGATAGGATCAGAAACGGCAGATGATATTCAGGATCTGTATGTAGATAATATATATGTGTTGGGTGCTAATAAGGCGGGTTTTTCTATTTCTACCAATGATGGTGGCCATGTGAAGAATGTTTATCTGAATAGCGGTAAAACAGGTTCTATACATTCCCGTTCGGTAATGCGTCGTACAAGAGCACCCTTCTTTATCTCTATTTCCAATCGTGGGCGCGTACTGGGAGCTGATGTTGCTCCGTTTACTTTCACTGAAAATGGGGTGGTGCGTAAGGAGTTGCTTGTAACCAATTCTAACATTGGTCAGGTAGAGAATATTGTTATCTGTGGGGTGGATATTGAAGAGGTCTATGGTGGTAGTTCATTTCGTGGTGACCGTTGGAAAGCTTATGACGGCTCACAAAGTAAAGCGACTCCTATCATTGCAGGGTTTAAACTGCCTGATTCGGACGTAGTGGAAGGTGGGTTGACATTCCGTCTGCCGGATGGGAATCATACAGGATATATCAATAATGTGCAATTTCACGATGTAAGTTTAAAAGTAAAGGGAGGACACCCTTCGGAAGATGCAAAAGCATATCCACCGGAGATAGGAGTAGGTCGCTATAATGTAGGGGACCTGAAGATACAGCCGGCGTTTGGGTTCTGGGCACGCCACGTCAAAGGTTTCCTATTGAAAAATTGTCATATTACTTCCGAACAACCGGATGGACGCTATGCTGTAGTGATGGATGATGTGATAGGAGGTGAGATAGAAAACTTGCAGGTGGATAAAGGAATATCGGATAAAGATGAAGTGAAATTGATAAATTGTGAAGACATAAGACAGTGATTTTCTTCTCATCAGAGCGGAGCCTTCCTAACAGTATATGTAACGAGGTATAACGATATATGTAATGGAGCATAACAATATATGTAACGAAGCACTAAGTATTATTACTTAAGTAATACTTCAAATTTAATTCATACTATGATAGCGTTTTATTAAAACGCAAATGATCGCAGATTATCGTAAATGAGATAGCTTGCTGTACTTGAGAGACGATATTCTTTGCGTGAATTTGTGATAATCTGCGTTTCAATGATACGATCATTTAATTAGGATACAGTACTTATTATAATTAATAGTTAAAGAAATGATAAAGAAGATATATCTCTATTTCAGGCAGAAAGCTGAGAGTTGTAGCAGAGCCAGGTGGTATCACATTTTCCTCTTTTGGGGGTTGGGTATCTCTTCTACAGTTTGGTTTCTGGTTCGTGTGGTTCCTAAGCCTTCGCGGGCTACCTATCCTTGTATGCAGGCAGCTGCTCCTGTGATGTCTGCTTTTGTTGTCTATCTGTTGTCTTTTACAGGTGCATGGTTCAGTTACCGGAAGATGAAGCAGGCATTGCATGCACGTCATTATCTTTATACAACGTTGTTTTTCTTTTTATTGATATTCTTCGGAGGTATGATGGCGATAGAGAACAGTGGAGAGATGCTGGCACAAATCGTTCTTCCTGTTAGTGAACCGAAGATGGCATGGGGAAAGAATAACCCGGTGGGTACGGCAAAAGGAATTTATCCCGGTCGTGTTGTCTGGTCACATGCTCCCGGGGCTGCAACATGGGAGAAAGGTACTGGTTTCTGGTATGAAGACCATTACACTAACCAGTCGGATGCAAATTGGTTAGTGGTACAGTCTCTTCTTTCTTTGACAGGTGAGAAAAGTGAGGAGAAAGCATGGAATACTCTGTTTTCCTACTTTAATCGTGAACATGGCAAAGGTAGTAAGGGATATCGGAAAGGAGAAAAGATTGCCATTAAGATCAATCAGAACAATACGTTTTCGCATGATGACTCCGAAGAACTGAATGCTTCTCCGCATCTTGTACTTTCCTTATTGCGTAGCCTGATATACGAAGGGGGGATTCCTCAACAACAGATAACGGTGTTTGATGCGAGTCGCTTTATCACTCATACTTTATTTAAAAAATGTCATGCAGAGTTTCCTGATGTAGCTTATCTGGATAATGAAGGGGGCAACGGGCGGATGAAATCAACCTATATCTCCGATGCTATACCTTACTCGGTTGATAATGGAAAACTGGCTCGCGGTTTGGCTCGTTGTGCTGTTGAGGCCGATTATCTTATCAATATGGCTTTATTGAAAGGACATGGAGGACAAGGTGTTACGCTTTGTGCAAAAAACTGGTATGGCGTCACTGATATTGATCGTAATTTCCGTAAGAATCAGCATAATAACTTTAATCAAGATCGTGGCGGACGTCCGCGATATATGACGTTTACTGATTATATCGCTCACAAAGATTTGGGGCAGAAGACCATGCTTTATCTTATTGACGGGCTTTATGGATCAGAAAAGGTGAATGGTGCTCCTTCCGGGAAATGGAAGATGGAACCCTTTGGTGGCAATTGGCCCTGTTCTTTGTTTGCTTCACAAGATCCTGTAGCAATTGATGCTGTAGGTATTGATTTTCTTTGTGCGGAATTTCCACGGATGGCAGATGTGAATTACTGTGATATGTATCTTGTGGAGGCAGCATTGGCAGATAATCCGCTATCCGGCACTTTCTATGATCCCGAACAGGACGGAACAGGTGTACATAGTCTTGGTGTATTGGAACATTGGAATAATCCTGTGGATAAACAGTACAGTCGCAATTTAGGACAAGTGGGCGGAATAGAACTGGTATATAAGAAGAAATAAGTGTTTTTATTGATGTATGAGACGATTTCTATAGTATTTGAATGAATACTTAAAATCGTCTCTTTTTTATATAACTACTTTTGTGACGTAATAAAGTGAGAACTTAATGTATCTGATAATATGAAAAAGATAAAGAATTGGTTTTTCAAAACCTGTCCCCGAAGTGGACGAATTGTGGGTATTAATAAAAAGAATGTGGTTCTTAAAATCTGCTTCCCATTAATGGGGTTAACGGCACTAATCTGGTTTCTCATTCGAGTAGTACCTAAACCTTCACGCATTGCTTATCCCTGTCAGCAAGTGGCAGCGCCACTGGCTTTTTCTTTTCTGGCTTTTTTCAGTAGTACATTATTAGGGTGGGGGGCCTGGAAGAAATTTCTTCAACTCCGGAATTCACGACATTTCTATAAGGGGCTTGCTGTACTTTTTGCCGGTGTTTTACTTTCGGGTACATTATATATAATGTCGGTAGATAATTCTTTGTTCGGACAGGCGATTGGTAAGCAGATAGATAATGGTTCGGATATGGGTACTTTTACTCCGACAGATAAACCCAATACACCGATGGGAGTGGCGCGGGGGATTCATCCGGGACGTGTAGCTTGGGCACACGATCCGCAGGCAGCGGTCTGGGATGGTGAACACGGACTTTATTCTGATGCGGATAATAACAGTCAGACCCGTGTATGTGACATGATGGAGGGAGTCATCATTTCGCTGACCCACCAAAAAACAATAGACCGTGCCTGGGATGAACTGTTCCGTACCTTTAATAAGAAAAAAGGTAAAGGGGCTACAGGATATAAAGAAGGAGAAAAAATAGCTATAAAAGTAAATTTGAATGATAATGGCGGAAGCAATATAATAGATGCTACTCCACAATCTGTTTATGCACTTCTGCATCAGTTGGTCGATATAATGAACGTACCTCAGCACTGCATTACGGTATATGATGCACAGCGCCGTGGTATCTCTGCCATCTATACTTACCTGCAACCGGTTTATCCCGATGTGGTTTATCAGAATTGGGGAGGTTTTGTACCCGATATCATTCACTATTCAAGTGAAATAACCGATCCGGGTGCAATGAGTTTGGCACGTGTTGCTTATGAGGCGGATTATATGATTAATATGGCATTGATGAAGCGGCATTCCCGTCCTACTGACAATTGGAAGGACAGTGCAGGGCAGACCGGAATAACGGCTACCGGTAAAAATCAATTCGGCTCCATTGGCAATGTTTCTCCTTTGCATCTGTCCATCCGCGACTGGTCTAAGTTTCGGGGGATGGGAACATATAATAGCATTGTTGATTTGATGGCACATGAACGTTTGGGAGGAAACACGCTTGTATACATTGTAGATGCTATGTATGTGAATCCTATTCATAACGGGCGTGCTGTTCGTTTCAAACGCGCTCCCTTTAATGACGGATGGACATCAAGTTTTTTGGCTTCCAATGACCAGGTAGCTATAGAGTCGGTGGTACTGGATTTTATACGTTCGGAGATGCCTGTTGCTGCCAATGCAGACAACTTTATGCATGAAGCGGCGAATATAGGAAATCCTCCTTCAGGAATCAGATATGAAGGACGGGCACAGAAGAGCCTGGGGGTACATGAACACTGGAATAACCCGGATGACCGTATGTACTCGCGTAATCTGAAGACAGGTAAAGGGATTGAACTTTATCGTGTTCCTCTGGATGCAGGACGTCCCGCTATTGAATATTTTTATTCCGACTGTATTTCCCAAATAGAAGATCAACCCGTCACTTTGTATTGGAAAACATCAAATGGAGAAGAGGTCTTATTGAACGGAGAGACTGTGGCTGCCAACGGTTCTTGTGTAGTGAAACCGGAGACATCATTAATGTATGAACTGGTTGTGAAGAAAGGTGGAATGGTGCAAGCTGCACAGAAACTGGTTGTCAGGAGTTTTACAGATACACGTTGTTATGATGTAAAAGAAGCACAAACCGAAGGTTCTGCCGTTGTTGAAGCCGGAGGCTTTGCAGAGTTTCGGGGTGAAAAAGGGAGTTCTAAAGGAGCGCTGACATGGCAGATTGACGTACCTGTAACAGGAGAATATTATTTGTTGTTTTCTTATTCGGGTGGTAGTCCGGTACCTTCTTACCTATACCTTAACGATCAGTTGGTAAGTGAGAATATTGGTTATTTGGCTACGTCGGGTAGTAAAAAAGGAGAGTTTGCTTTTCCGGTGACATTGACTGCCGGAAAGAATTCTATGAAGTTGGAACATTTGGGAAAACGTAGCAATCGCATTTATTCGGTAACGGTAGCGAGAGAGAAGAAACTAAAAAACTTATAAACTAAAAACTCACAACTTATGACGACAAAAAGACTCTGTATTTTTCTATTCACGATGCTGTTCCTGATTACAGGTGCATCTGCAGAAACTTTTAATGTGAAGAAATACGGTGCCCGTGGTAATGGGAAGAAGCTGGATTCTCCTGCTATTCAAAAGGCAATTGATGCCTGCCATAAGGCTGGAGGTGGCACGGTACTTGTTCCGGTTGGTACCTATCTTTCGGCTACGATTGTACTGAAAGATAATGTGACCCTGCATTTGGAAAAGGATGCTTTGATTTTGGGTACTACGGATTATAAAGCCTATGACAATCTCGATCCTTTTACAGAAGGCTTGGGCATTGATGTCGGTTGGGCATTGTTGGTGGCTGTTGACGCAAAGAATGTCACTCTTGAAGGAGAAGGCAGTATCGACGGTCAGGGCTCTGCACTAAAAGAAAGACACATCAAAGTGGATACACGCCCCGAGGGTGAGCGTTGGGGACTTCGTCCCTTTTTGCTTCGCCTGGTACGTTGCGAAGGGGTAACTGTACGTGATGTTACCTTGAAGTATGCCGGTGCTTGGACTTCCCACTACTTTCAGTGTCACAATGTGAAGATAGACAATGTAACGATTCGTAGTTTCGGGGTTGCACACAATGACGGAATTAATATCGACGGTTGTCAGCATGTGCGTATCAGCAATTGTGATATAATCAGTGGTGATGATGCACTTTGCTTCAAGACAACTTCCAGTAAAATGGGATGTGATGATATCGTTGTAGAGAATATGAAGCTCAAAAGTAATCAGGCTGGTATTAAGATGGGTACGGAATCCATGGCTGGTTTCGAGAATATTCGTATCAGTAACTGTCACATTTATGATACAAAGAATGGAGGGATCAAGCTTTTCTCGGTAGACGGAGCTCACCTGCGTAATGTCGAAATCTCAGATATCACGATGGAAGAAGTACGCACTCCGATGCTTTTCCGTCTCGGTGCCCGTTTGAGTGTATTTCGTAAAGGACAGGATACACAACAACCGGTGGGGGTATTTGAAAATGTCACGATCCGGAATGTAAAAGCTGTAGCTGCTGATAAAGCACAGCTCACTCCTCCCTCCGGTATTCTTATTACTGGTATTCCAGGACATTACATCACTAATCTGACACTTGAAAATATACAGATTCGTCTGCTCGGTACGGGAACTTCCGAAGATGCTCTCTCTAAAGTGCCGGAGGCAATAGACCAGTATCCGGAAGTAAAAACCTTTGGCCCGAAGATTCCGGCTTATGGTGTTTGGGCACGTCACGTACGCGGATTGAAACTAAAGAACGTAACCTTTGAACTAAAGAATCCCGATGCACGTCCTGAGATTATTTGTGAGGATGGTGATATGGAAATATACAAATAAAGACAAAATATTATGAAAGCAATCTTTTATTCGTTAATTCTCTTTTGTTGTCTGGGATGCCGGGCTGAGAAAGAGTGGACGTTGGCTTCACCCGATGGTGCAGTACGCTTTGTTGCAACACAGGTACCGGAAGGTGAAGGGACAACTATACTTCAATATTCCGTTTATTGTGGTGACTCATTAGTAATCAATCCTTCCCGTCTCGGGCTTGTGATGGATGGGATAGAATATGGGAAAGATGCGCGCCCCGTTGGAAAAGCAGTAGTGAAAACAATTAATGAACCTTATGAGCTGAAGGCAGGCAAACAACTCCGGACTGTTAATGCTTGTCGGGAGATGACGATTCCTTTTGACAATTTTCAGTTGATTGTACGGGCATACGATGATGGTATTGCCTTCCGTTACGCCTTTACACAAGAGGATGATGGGAAACAACATACGATAACAGATGAGTTAACAGAATTTTCAGTACCTGCCAACGGCAAAGCATGGATTCATCCGTATGACTGGAATGAACGTCACAAACCAAGTTACGAGCAGTATTCAAAGAACGGAATTGCTATCAACACCGAAGCTTCCCACGGTCGTGGCTGGGCTTTTCCGATGCTTTTTAATACCAATGACTGCTGGATGATGATTACTGAGGCTTATTTGGACGGTTCTTATCCAGCTACACATATTGATAACTCGGGGAAAAACAAAGCATATAAGATACGTTTTCCTGAGATAGAAGAACCTGTTGTTCCGGATGCGGTAGAGCCTGTTTCTACATTCCCTTGGTATACGCCTTGGCGTGCTATTATCGTGGGTAAGGAACTGAATACGGTTTTCCGTACACAGATGGTTGCTCATTTGAATCCGTCGTCAGTGATAGGTGATGATTCCTGGGTACTTCCGGGACGTGCTTCCTGGAGTTGGTGGTATGCCGGTGGAACAACCCGTGATTATAAGACGCAGATAAAGTATGTGGACTTTAATCATGCGATGGGCTGGGAGTATGTATTGATTGATGCCGGATGGCAGCGAATGGGTAATGGAGGTACGATGGAAGATGTGGTGAAGTATGCCGGAGAAAAAGGAGTAGGCGTTTGGCTATGGTATCATTCCGGTGCAGGAAGGGAGACAGATAGCATTCCAACACATCGTCTGATGTCCGATCCTGTATTGCGTCGGGCAGAAATGGAACGTATCAGCAGGTTGGGAGTAAGAGGTATAAAGGTAGATTTCTTCGATACGGATAAACAACGTATCATTCAGCTTTATCCGGCTATATTAAAAGATGCTGCTGAATTCTATTTGCTTGTTGATTTACATGGAGCAACTTTGCCCCGTGGATTTGAACGGACCTATCCTAATCTGATGACTACAGAAGCCATACGCGGAGCAGAGACATTAGGACGTCAGGAGCGTTGTGACCGGGCAGCAGAACACAATGCTACTGTACCTTTCACGCGGAATGTAGTGGGTTCAATGGATTATACACCCGTTACTTTTTCCGATAAGGTACGGCAGGGGATACCGGCTATCCGCCAGACAACGGTAGCACATCAACTGGCACTTGCCGTGGTCTTTGAATCCGGTTTTCAGTGTTATGCAGATAGAATAGAGGCATATGAAGAATTGCCGCGTATGCCCAAACTCTTCTTGAAAGATGTGCCTGCTGTTTGGGACGAAAGCCAATTGTTGGCAGGTTATCCGTCAGATTTTGCAGTGGTAGCACGTCGTAAAGGAAAAGTCTGGTATGTGGGTGGTATCAACGGAAAAAATGAAGATCGCGAGTTAGAATTCTCTTTACCGGAGGCTTGTAAGGAGTTGTCTTCTACCTGGATTACTGATGGGAAAGATAAAGATTCTTTCGGAAACGAAGTAATCTCTGTAGTAGATGGAAAAGTAAAAGTGAAGTTATTGGCAAACGGTGGTTTTGCGGGAACGATTAGATAATAGTTGACAGTTGATAATTGACAGTTGACAGTTGGCTGCGCTGTCACGCTGCACAGTAACTGTCAACTGTCAATTGTTCACTGTCAATTGAATTAAATAATTATAAAAATGAAAAGATACATTGTAACCTTTGTCCTGTCCATATGGACAGTCGCGCAGCTTGCTGCACAAATAAGCTGGGAACAGGTGGCTCCCGGTGTCTGGAAAGGAGTTGTAGGAACTCCCGAGAGTTATTCATTGTTGCAAGTGGCAGGTACTACTCCTAAAATGGAAGGTTTCAGCCGTTTACCGGAGGTGACGTTACCTGCTTTTGCTTCTGAAATAAAAGGTGATATTCAAGATGGTCAGACAGCTTTGCGTATTCCCTTACAGAGAAAAGAGCAACTGTATGGTTTTGGACTTAACTTCCAAACTGTACATCAACGTGGTAAAATCCTGAATCTGCATGTAGACCATTACGGTGGTAAGGACAATGGACGTACGCATGCTCCGGTTCCTTTTTATGTTTCCAGCCAGGGCTATGGTGTATTTATTAATTCGGCACGTTATATTACCGTATATGCCGGAAGTGGTGCACTGAAAGACAGTCCCAATGCTCCGGTAGCGAAAGATCGTAATACGGATAAATCCTGGTCGTCACGCCCTTATTCGGATGCGGTTTCTATTCTTGTACCTGCACCGGGGACAGAGATATATCTTTTTGCCGGTCCTACTCCAATGGATGTAGTACGTCGTTACAACCTTTTCTGTGGTGGCGGTACGTTACCTCCACGTTGGGGACTCGGTTTTACACAACGTACGCAAAAGCTATACACTGCCGAACAAGTAAAACAAGAGGCTGATGAATTTGAACGTCAGGGATATCCATTGGACTTTATTGGTCTGGAGCCGGGATGGCAAAGCAAAGCATACCCTTGCACCTTTGAATGGGATGCTACGCGTTATCCCGATCCTTCGGGTTTTGTAAAGGACATGCTCGACAAAGGCGTTCGTATCAATCTGTGGACAAACCCGTATGTGTCTCCTGATTCAAAGCTATATAAGGATATGTATCCTGTAAGTGGTTCACATACGGTGTGGTGCGGTATTGTTCCCGATTTGGCTGGTGAGAAAGCACGCTCTTTATGGAAAAATAAACTGAATAAAGAGCATGTAGGTATAGGTGTAAGTGGTTATAAGGTAGACGAAGTAGACGGATATGATTACTATCTCTGGCCGGATGTGGCTACTTTTCCTTCGGGAGTATCTGCCGAACAGATGAGGCAGACTTATGGGCTTTGGGTACAGCGCACAACAGCTGAGCTTTACAAGGCACGCAATCAACGTACATTCGGTTTGGTGCGTGCATCAAATGCCGGAGCATCTTCTATGCCTTATGTTATTTATAATGATTATTATAGTCACCCGGACTTTATTACAGCATTGATCAACTCCGGATATTGTGGGGTATTGTGGACTCCGGAGGTACGTAGCTCCAAGTCTGCGGAAGATTGGTTACGCCGTTTCCAGTCAGTTGTTTTTTCTCCGATGGCAATGATTAATGCGTGGAGTAGTGGTACGAAACCCTGGACATTTCCGGAGGTTGCCGAACAAGTGAAAGAGTATGCGTTGCTTCGTATGCAGATGATGCCTTACTGGTATACGGAATTTGCGCGTTATCATTTTGATGGTATTCCTCCTTTCCGTGGTATGAGTTTGGAAGCCGGATTCAATCCGGATGCGGCGGTAACAACAGAACTGAAGGAGAAGAGTTTGGAAGATAACCCCTATCTGGAAGCTGTGACTAAAGAAATAAAAGACCAATATATGGCAGGTGAATATTTACTGGTAGCACCTATGTTTAAGGGGCAGACGGAGCGTAAAGTCGTACTGCCACAGGGTGATTGGTATGATTTTTATACCGGTGCATATGTTGGTAATGGAGAGACAATAACAGCAACTCCGGGACTGGATCGTATTCCTGTATATGTGAAAGACGGAGCTATCATTCCGATGATGGAGCCGATGCTTCATGCACCGAAACCGGGAGTAAAAGTGAACCTGGAAATTCGTCACTATGGGAAAGCAAATGGCTCTTATCGTCTGTATGATGATGATGGTGAAACATTTGATTATGAGAAGGGAGTATACGCATGGAGAGATATTAATGTGGTACGTGAAAAGAACGGTAAACTGAAGGGTACTATTTCGAAAGCTGAAAAAGGAAAACCGGACTCAGTAGGAAAGGTGACTTGGCGATTTATGACAATTGACATTTGATAGTTGACAATTGACAGTTGCTATGTAGATGATAGTGCAGCACATCCCCCTCTGAGAGGGGGGCCGAAGGGCGGAGGAGGTGTATCGGTACAGCGCAGCTCATTTTCAACTTTCAATTTTCAACTGAATAAACTTTTAATTTTCAACTAAAATGAAGAAATACATCTATCTCTTTTTCTTTTTATCTGTATGCCCTCTGTTAGTTTGGGCAGCAGATGACAATCCTGTAGCGAAACAATTATTTAATGTTACTTCTGGTGACCTGAAACTATCTTTTATGGTTGGTACTGACGGTCGCCTTTATCAGCTTGCTTTTGGTGATGTAACTAAAGAGGTAACAGTTCCCGTTAAAATGCCTTCGCGTGAGTGGGAGTTTCTTCCGCCTTACGGTAATGGTGTACTGACTGAACCAGCTTTGCAGGCTACTCATGTAGACGGTAATACCTCTACGGAATTGCTCTATACGAATCATAAGACGGAGCAATTGGGTGACGGCATTACGCAAACCGTTATTTCTCTGAAAGATCCTGCTTATCCTTTCTCTGTAGATATTTACATCAAGTGTTATGAATCTACCAGTATGATGGAGATATGGAACACAATCACACACAACGAAAAAGGCAAGGTGATACTTTATCGCTATGCTTCTGCATCTCCTGTACTGAAAGCAAAGAATTACCGGCTTACTCAATTCATAGGTAATTATAAACGTGAAGCGACTCTTGCCGAGGAAGAGCTTACTACGGGTATTAAAGTTCTTGATTCTAAGCTTGGCATACGTGCCAATCAGATGCGTATTCCTTCTTTCCTTCTTTCTCTTAATGGTGAAGCAGATGAGAATAAGGGCGAAGTGCTTGCCGGTTCTCTGAAATGGGCGGGTAGTTTTCAGCTTGCCTTTGAGGTTGACTGGAATAATAATCTTCGCGTGTTGACAGGTATCAATCCGGTCGGTTCGCAGTATCATCTGGAACGTGGTGATACCTTCATTACACCTGCTATTCTTTATGCTTACAGTAAACAGGGGAAAGGTGATATTAGTCGTAAATTTCATCGTTGGGCACGTGCTTACGGTATCCGTGATGCGGAAAAAGACCGTCCTGTATTACTCAATAACTGGGAAGCAACTCACTGTACATTTGATGAAGAACGTCTGAAAGGACTTTTTGATGGTGCACGCCAAATTGGTGCCGAACTCTTTTTATTGGATGATGGCTGGTTTGGTAACGGATCCTATTCTCGTGATGACGACAAACATGGCCTGGGTGATTGGGAAGTATCTACAAAAAAACTTCCACGCGGACTCTCTTATATAGCCAAAGAAGCTTTGAAACGTAAAGTTGGTTTTGGTATCTGGTTGGAGCCGGAGATGGTAAACCCGCAAAGTGAACTCTATAATAAACATCCTGAATGGATTATTACCCAGCAGAAGCGTGAACCGATTCTGGGGCGTCATCAGGAGATACTCGACCTGACACGTCCTGAAGTGCAACAGTATGAATGGGAGGTGATAGACAAAACACTACGTCCCAATCCGGATATTTCGTATGTGAAGTGGGATTGTAACCGCTATGTGACGCAGCCGGGTTCTACCTATTTGCAGCCGGACAAGCAAAGTCATCTGTTGATAGATTACAACTGGGCACTTTACCGGTTGATGGATCGCTTTGCAAAAGGTTTTCCGGATGTGATGGCAATGCTTTGTGCCGGAGGTTCGGGGCGTGTGGATTATGGTTCAATGCAATACTTTCATAGTTTCTGGCCGAGTGATAATACTGATCCGTTGGGACGTATCAAGATTCAGTGGGGCTTTTCTCACTTTTTTCCGGCAAGTACTATCTCGGCACATGTGACGCGTATGGGTAAACGTCATCTGAAGATGGCGATTGACGTGGCATTAAGTGGCTCTTTCGGTATCGATCTGGCACTGGATAAAGCTACTCCCGAAGAGCGTGAACAACTGGCTGCTGCTGTGAAACTTTATAAAGAAAGTATCCGTCCGTTGGTGATGCAGGGTGATCTGTACCGTTTGGTTTCTCCGTATGAACAGCCGGTAGCATCATTGAGTTATGTTTCTGAAAATAAAGAATGTGCGGTTGTTTATATTTATCAGACGGAAGATGGTAACGTTCCTGCCATTCTATTAAATGGGCTGGATGCCAATAAACGTTATCGTATTACAGAAGTGAGCCTTCCGAAAGGACAGACTTCCCGTTTTGCAGGCAATGGTAAGATTTTCACTGGAGCAGAGTTGATGACAGCTGGTATCGCAAATCCGCTCAGCAATCAGTTTGAGAGTGCAGTGATTCTGTTGACAGTGGACAATTGACAATTGACAGTGGGCTGCGCTGTGTTGTTACATCTTCCCCGGAAAGAGGAAGGCTCAAAAGGGCGGGGGAAGGTACGTCGGCACAAAGCAGTTTGATTGTTACATTATTTATCTTCGACGGAACGCAATTCTTACAAATTTATTTGCGTAATTTGCACAATTGATGTTCCGTTTACATCTTGTAAAGTCTGTTTGTAGTTAACCCCTTACCTGCATGAACCTACGCCTATATTGCATGCAGGCAAGGCGTAGACTGTAAACAGGCAAAGTGGAGACTGGCAGATTGCCTGTTGAATGATATTTATAACCCATTAAATAATAATTATGATGAACAAAAAACTAATTTCTCTATCTCTTTTCTTTGTCCTTGCCGGATTAACCCTTTCGGCACAGAATAAAGACCGTTGGGATATCACTCCCGAAGGCTCTATTCGTTGGCAAATCAAAGAAGACATTCCCCATTATGATCATCTTGAAATGAGTGGACAGCGTCTTTCCGTTGTTCTTCGTTACGGAGTAGATGCCGACCGGGCTTTTCACCTCAATCGCAGCCTTGTGTTCCCAATGCTTCGTATGCAACCCAATAAAACACAAAACAATCTCAAGCAGCGTTTTGAAGTCAATATCCCAGCCATGGTCACTATTGACGATCAGACTTTGTTAAATGAACGCGTCAGCGATATTACCTTCAATGGTATCATGACCGTTCATAGTTCTTTTGGTTACATCCGTAGCCGGAAAGAAGTAGAGAATGCTATTCAACTGACCCGGACCCTGTATCCTTCACCCAATAATGACTATTATTGTGAGGAATATTCTTTTACCAATGCTGGAGAACACCCTGTCACAATGCGTGTTCCTGAGTGGAAAGTGACGTACAATACTCCCGAGGAAGCCGGAGTTTATGGTGCTTATACCATTGAGGCCTCTCTTTCGAAAAACGGAACTTTTAAGGTGGAACCAGGTGGTAAACTCGAGTTCTATGCCATCTTCTCCGGTCGTAAAGCAGGTGATGCAGCATTGGCCCGCATTAATATTGAATCAGAACGTGCCGGACGTCAGGCACTGATCAATCAATGGTGGAACAATCTTGTCCTTGATACTCCCGATCCTGTATTAAATCGTATGTTCGCTTTTGCCAAGCTGCGTGGAGCCGAAAGTATCTATCGTACAAAAGGAGGTCTGATGCATGGTCCCGGTGGTGAAGCATACTATGCAGCCATCTGGGCCAATGACCAGGCTGAGTATATCAATCCTTTCTTTCCTTATCTGGGATATGAAATAGGTAATGAGTCTGCTTTGAACTCTTTCCGGCATTTTGCCCGTTTTATGAATGACGAATACCGTCCTATTCCCAGTTCTATTATCTCCGAAGGAGTAGGAACCTGGCATGGAGCCAAAGACCGGGGAGATGGTGCTATGATTGCTTACGGTGCTGCCCGGTATGCTCTTGCCCGTGGTAATAAAGAAGAAGCCCGGGAGTTATGGCCTCTGATCGAATGGTGTCTGGAATACTGTCATCGTAAGTTGACACCGGCCGGTGTAGTAGCTTCTAACTCTGATGAACTTGAAAATCGTTTTCCTGCGGGAGATGCCAATCTTTGTACTTCCTCACTCTATTATGACGCGTTACGTTCTGCTGCTCTTTTGGGACGTGAACTGGGCATTTCTTCTGCACAAATCAAAACCTATACCCGTCAGGCTGATGATTTGGAACAGGCCATTGAATCACACTTTGGCTATGACATAGAAGGTTTTCCCAGTTATCGATACTATGAAGGAAATGATATTCTTCGTTCCTGGATCTGTATGCCGCTTACTGTGGGTATTTATACTCGTGCGGCAGGTACTATTGATGCTCTTTTTTCACCTCGCCTCTGGACAGACGACGGACTGTTAACTCAGGCTGGTACGGAAACTTTCTGGGATCGTTCTACTCTCTATGCACTTCGTGGTACAATTGCTGCAGGAGAAGTAGGTCGTGGTATGGCATTTCTCAAGAAGTATTCTCATCGCCGTTTGTTGGGTAATCATGTGCCGTATGCTATTGAGGCGTGGCCCGAAGGTAACCAGCGTCATCTTTCAGCTGAGAGTGGTCTTTATTGCCGCATCTATACAGAAGGGCTTTTTGGAATTCGCCCCACAGGTCTGCGTAGTTTTGAAATGACTCCGCGTCTTCCGCAAGAGTGGGAGTATGCCAATTTGAATCATGTGCGTGCCTTTGGTGCTGATTTTGATATACAGGTGAAACGTGCTGGTAGTAAATTGGCGGTTACAATTATCAATGGAAAGAAAACTATAAAGAAAACCATTAGTGAAGGACAAACTATGACGGTGAAACTATAAAACTTTGATCATTCACTTTTCCTTTATCCCGGTAAGATGTACTTTCTTTACCGGGATATTTTTGTTTTCCGGTACTTCTTTTAAATAGGAACGATGGTTTTGTCTCTTTTTTCGGAAACAGAGTTATAGTTTCTGTCTCTTTTTCTATAACTATCGTCTCATTTCATTTCTCTTTTTGAATATATGTAAAAGGAGAGTTTTGCTATTTATAGGTTTTTATTACATTTGCTATGTATTAATCTATCGAAACTATAACTATGCTAAGAAAAACACTATTGTTGATGTACCTGTTGTTGACAGGTGTGTCTTATACCCTGGCACAGGATATCCGGAACTCTTTTTATTATAGTCCGCATATAAATGAGGGACTTTCTCAACTCTCTGTCAGAGTCATTCATCAGGACTCTAGAGGTTATATATGGTTGGGGACTAAGAATGGATTAAATCGCTACAATGGAAAAGAGTATACTGTCTATCAGGAGAATCCGTCTGACTCATTGAGTCTTACTAATAGCGATATTCTCTCTTTGGCAGAAGAACCTGGTCGTGCACTTTGGATAGGAACCAGTTATGGACTGAATCGTCTTTGCCAGCACACGAATCGTATTCGTCGTTATTTGGACGATAAAGGTATGTTGAGAGATGCAATCCAATCTGTTCTCGTTGACCACTCCGGACGTGTGTGGGTGGGGAATCGTAAGGGGATTTTTCTATATCATCCGGATGAAGATCGTTTTTATCCGGTTGAAATTGCAGATAAAGATGGATTGATCAGTGTTTCTGTCATATTTGAAGACTCATCGGGTAAATTTTGGATAGGTACCCATGATGATGGGGTTTATGTCTGCGACCAACAAATGCAAGTCATCAGTCATTATTCGCAACAGACTAATCTGGCGTTGTCTGATAATGCCGTTTCAAGTATCTATGAAGATCATCTGAAGCAGATATGGGTAGGCTGTCACCTCTATGGCTTGAATTGCGTTGACTTGCGCAATAACCGTATAACTCATTATACAAGTAAAAACAGTGGTTTGAAAAATGATTTTGTCCGTTGTCTTGTGGAGTGGGACGGACAGTTGCTTATCGGTACTTATGATGGTGTTTTTGCACTTAACCTTACTACCCGCAATATAGAGAAGGTGGCTGATTACAGTAGAGACAGGCATTCATTGGGACATTTTTCAGTTTATGCCTTTTGTCTTTCGAGTGCTAAAATACTGTGGATTGGTACATATTCCGGGGGCATTACAATGCTTTCAAAGCTGATGAACCGTTTTGTACGTCATGATCCCGGATACAGGCTGAATATACAAACCGGTATTTATAGTACGGCTTGTGCCGACAAGGATGGTAGTTTGTGGCTTGCCACAGAAGGACATGGGTTGTTGAATTACAATCCGGAAACTCTGTATACAGAGTTTTATTTGCTTGATCGTACCGGTCCTTCCCTTCATAATTCGAATATAATAAAGACTGTATTGCCGGAAGATGATTACATTTGGTGCGGGACAGCCTTTGGCGAAATTTATCGCTTTGATCTTCGTTCTCGTAAATTTTCGTTATTCTATAAATATCCTGAATCGGCAGTGATTTACTCGTTGCTTCGTGATAGCAAGGGTAATCTCTGGGCATCTACTATCCGGCGTGAATCCGCATTGACTTGTTTTACACCAGATGGAAAGGTATTAGATACTTTTAAAGATGCACAGGGGCGGAAAATAAGTATGTCCGGTATTCGTTGCCTTTTTGAGGAGCGTGAAGGGGTCATGCTGATCGGTACCCGTTCTACCGGAATCTATCGTTATGATATGAATACCGGAGTGGTGGATAACTACCGGAAAGATACTTTACCCTCTGACAAAGGATTCATACCGGGCAATTATATTTCCAGTATAGATCGCACTAAGTCGGGGGATATCTGGATTTCTACTTATGGCAGTGGTATTTTCCGTTTTAATCCGGAACATGGTGCTGATCTTTGTGTGACGAAACATGAAGGTTTGCTGGATAATAATGTCTGTAAACTCATTATCGGGAGGGATGGTAATTTATGGATGAGTACGTCACTGGGAGTGGCTGTTTATAATCCTAAGACTGGTAAAGTGCACAATTACGAGAGAGGGAATGGTGTCGATGTTCGTGAATTTACGCTACACGGAGGAACATCTATGCCCGATGGCACAATCTGCTTTACGGCAAACAATGGTTTTATTACTTTTCAGCCTTTGAGGATGCAGGTCAACAGTTATATTCCGCCTATCGTACTGGAACAGTTAAGTGTTAACAATCAACCTGTTTCTCCGGGGGATGCTTCCGGTATACTCTCTGGTGTGTTGGATGATATGTCCGAAATACACCTTTCTTATAATGAGAATAATATATCTATTGATTATTGGGCACTGAACTTTGTATTTAACAATATGAATCGATACGCCTATCGTCTGGAAGGATATGATACAGACTGGAATGAAGCAGGAGGGCGTACTTCGGCTTATTATACTAATCTGCGTCCGGGTGAATATACGTTTCATGTTCGCGCGTCCAACAATGACGGACTGTGGAATAACGAAGGTCGATCGTTACACATCGTTGTTCATCCGCCTATATGGGCTACATGGTATGCATATGTATTTTACTTATTATTACTTTCTTGCGTGATATATATTATTTTGTTCTATATGAATGCCCGCCGTCGTTTGCGTGAGAACCTTCGTGTAGAGCAGTTTGAAAAACAGCAGCAGGAAGAATTGCATCAGGCCAAACTCCGCCTGTTTACTAATTTCTCACATGAACTTCGTACGCCATTGTTGCTTATTATCACTCCGTTTGAAGAGATGGTAAAACAAGTGGGGTTACCCAGTGAACTGCGTGAACGTCTGGGGATTATTTATAAGAATGCCCGGAAGTTATTATTACTCGTCAATCAGATGATGGATTTACAGAAGAATCAGACAGGTAATATGCAACTACGTGCCAGTAAAGGGAATGTCTGTGAGTTTATAAAGGAGATCTATTATGCTTTCAGTCAGGTAGCACAAACGAATGAGATAGATTTCCGTCTTGATTGCCAACCGGAGGAGATAGATGCCTGGTATGATAAATCTTTATTGGAAAAACTCGTATTCAACTTACTTTCCAATGCCTTTAAATATACTCCTGCCGGTAAGGAAATAAAGATGCTGGTACGTAGTTACTCTTATGAAGAGTTGAACGAGCGTTACCGGAGTGAGGTTTGTCATAAAGCTGATTGTAACGAAATGCGTTATTTAATGTTACGAATAGAGGACTCCGGTAAGGGAATTTCTAAAGAAGAGCGCGATAAAGTATTTATTCCTTTCTATCAGGTTCCGGAGTCTACAGTTGCTAATGTCCCCGGTACAGGTATCGGGCTGAGCCTGGTGTATTCGATTGTAAAGTTATGCCGTGGAGGTATTTTTATTGAAGATATGGATCATCCGGGAGCTTGTTTTGTCGTGGTATTACCCATCAGCCCTATGGCTTTTAAAGAAGAAGAAATAGATACTTCTACAGGTGAAGAGGGTATCATGGATTCTCAGTCTGACTCATTGGATATGACTAATGGTGGAACGGAAATGTCAGAATCAGTAACGGTGGCACCTGCTGCTCCTCCTGTATCTGCTCCCGGTGTTTCTGCTCCGGAAGATTTTGCACGGCAGAAGTATAAAATATTGTTGGTGGAAGATGATAAAGACGTTCGTGAGTACCTTCATAAGTCCCTTGAGAATGATTATGATATCATAGAAGCTTCCAATGGAGTAAGGGGATATGAGAAAGCAGTGAGTCATTTTCCCGATTTGGTATTGAGTGATATCATGATGCCTAAACGCAATGGGCTCGAACTGTGTGCTATGATAAAGAATGATGTGCGCATCGGTCATATTCCTGTGATCTTGATGACGGCGCGCTCTATGGTGATGCATATCAAAGAAGGTTTCTCTGCCGGAGCGGATGATTATATTATCAAGCCTTTCAATATGGATGTGTTGCGATTGCGTATTCGTAGCTTATTGGAGAGTAGGGCAAAGCTGAAGAAGTTGTATGGTAAGCGTTTCTCTCCTGATGAAATGGGGATAGAAGTTGTTTCTGCCGATGAACGCTTCTCACAGAAACTGTTTGAAGTGATTGAAAAGAATATCTCAGATCAGAATCTGGGAGTAGAAATGCTTTGCCAGGAAATTGGTATCAGCCGGGCCAATCTGTACCGTAAATTGAAGTCTATTACTGAACTCTCACCTACCGAACTGATTCGTAACAAACGTCTTGAAATAGCTGCGAAGATGTTGAAAGAATCGGATATGAGTGTGTCCGAAGTTGCAGCATTACTTGGATTCAACAGTCATTCGTATTTCTCTAACTCTTTCAAAAGCTTTTACGGATACACTCCAACGGAGTTTATTCAGAAGAAGCAGGCGGGAATTTGAATTGAAGGGAGAGTTGAAAAGAAGGGAGAGGGGAGAAGTGCTATGCAGCGGATAGCGTAGCCTATCTCCCTCTGAGAGGGGATACGCTTCGGGGCGGGGAAGAGGTATGCGCAGTCTACTGTTCACTGTTTTACATGTACATCTAACACTGCTTACATGTACATGTAAAACAACTCTGTATATCGGCCGTGGATATCTTTCTCCCCGATTTAGCCAATGAATGCCACCGTGTAATAGTAAGGAGGTCACTATTAAGTTTTGCCTTCTCCCCTCTCAATTCTCCCTTCTTCCTTCTCCTGTCACTATTGTCTCATTTCGTTGTCACTATTGTCTCACTCCCGTATATGATATGTTTCTGATAGTATCTGAAATAATAGTTATCCTAAGTTCGCATTAAATCGGTTTTCTTTGTACACAAACCAATGTAATCCTGTTGTATGAAAAACAAGGTAATTATTCTTATATCCTTTTTATTAATAAACCTGCCAGCTGTACTGTATGCTGAAAATATAGATGTTCAACAGTCTGTATGGAATGGGCATGTCCGATATGATTTTACATTTGATGGAAGACATGCTACCATTGTGTGTCCCGATTCTGCAATAAACGGGAAACCATGGATATGGCGTCCTGCTTTTTTTGATGCTTTCCCGTCAGTAGACAAAGCTTTGTTGAAGAAAGGTTTTCATGTGGTATTTTATGATATGACTCACCGTTATGGTAGTCCTCAGGCAGTGGAGCAGGGAAGAAAGTTCTATGACTATCTGCTTGCTGCCTGGCATCTTTCTCCCAAAGTAACTCTTGAAGGCTTTAGTCGTGGCGGATATTATGCCTTGAACTGGGCAATAGCTAATCCGGACAAAGTAGCTTGTCTCTATCTTGACAATCCGGTTTGTGATATGTTCAGCTGGCCGGGTGAGAAGAGTAAACTCTGGAATGATTTTCTTAAAGAATGGGGAATGACTTCTGTGGACAGAGACACTTTCAAAGGAAATCCTCTTGATAATCTGGCTCCTTTGGCTGCTCAGCGGGTTCCTGTCATTGCCGTTTGCGGTGATAGTGATCGTGTGGTGCCTTTCAAGGATAATATGAAGTTGATACGTGACCGCTATCAACAGTTGGGTGCTCCTGTAGAGTTGATTATTAAACCGGGAGCAGATCATCATCCCCATAGTCTGGAAAATCCCGGACCTGTGGTTGATTTTATCTGCCGTAATCAACCCGATTATCAAGAAAAACAATATCTGAATGAGCGGGGAACATTGAAAAACTCCTTCATCCGCTTTGAGAAAGAACGCAAAGGGCGGGTTGCTTTTCTGGGTGGTTCTATTACTGAGATGCATGGTTGGCGAGAGTTGACCAAAGAGTATCTCCGGCAGCGTTTCCCTTTCACCGAGTTTGAGTTTATAGATGCCGGCATATCTTCTACAGGAACGACTCCGCATTCTTATAGATTCGAGCAAGATGTGCTCCGGCAGGGCGATATTGATCTTTTGTTTGTAGAAGCGGCTGTGAATGACCATACCAATTATTTTTGTGCCATTGATCAGGTGCGCGGTATGGAAGGGATAGTACGTCATGCTTTACTGGCAAATCCAGCTACGGATATTGTTATGCTCCACTTTATCCATACTCATTTTCTGGAAATGTACCCGCAAGGACGTACACCGGATGTAATTCTGAATCATGAACGCGTGGCTAATTATTATCTGATTCCTTCTGTTCATCTGGCACATGAAGTGTCCGATCGTATTGCTGCCGGTGAATTCGATTGGGAACAGTTTGGTGGCATTCATCCGGCAGAACCGGGACATAAGATTTACGCAGCCTCTCTGGCACATCTGTTAGATAAAATGTGGAGCCGTGTGTCTGCCTCTGATGTAGTGGAAGCACATTCTATACCCGAACCTCCATTGGATGTGAACAGCTATTATAATGCTTCATTTGCTGATATCAGTCAGGCACAACTTTCCAAAGGATGGAAATACGTTGCTTCATGGAAACCGGATAATGAGGCCCGTACCCGTAAGGGATTTGTCAATGTACCAATGCTTTACTCAAATACCATAAATTCTACTTTTAGTTTTTTATTTAAGGGCAGGGCCGTAGGTCTGTTTTGTGTCTGCGGTCCTTTTTCAGGAATATTGGAGTACAGTGTGGATAATGCTCCTTACAAGAAACTCGACACATATACCGAGTGGAGTAAGAACCTTTACCTTCCTTGGGCATATGTGTTGGAAGCGGAGTTAGATCCGGACCGGGAACATAAGCTGACGGTTCGTATCTCTAAAGAGAAGAATGAAAATAGTAAAGGACACGAATGTGTCATCCGGAATATACTAATTAATCAATAAACAATAAGAACTATGAAAACATTGAAGTTATTTGTTTGTGCTACCCTGCTACTGTTGTCCGCCTGTGTGGATTTTGAAGAGGAAGGCCCTGATGTGTCCGGTATAGATACCGGTGCTTATCTTACTGCTGTGAAAATGACTGATGCCAAAGGAAATGATGTGGTTGTCAGTACGAATATACCAACTCTTATAACCGATGCTAATAAGCAAGAGCAGCTTAAAGATCCTTCTAATACGGAAATCCTGATTACAGTAAAACCGGAAGCAGATGTGACCAATTTGAAATTAGTCGGTACGCTTTCCAACACCTCTTCGGCAGCAAGTATCAGTCCGAAGATGGGAGTATTGGCTGATTTCAGTAGTCCGCGTACCTACACAGTCACCTCTTATAATAAAAAGAATATAGTAGCTTATTCAGTTCGCGTTATTAAAGGACAGTAACCATGAAACGGAATCTCTTTATCCTTATCATTGCACTAACAGCAATATGCGGAGATACGGCAGCACAGGATTTGAAGGAGAAGGTAAGCAATTACTTTCAGTTGCATACAGCCTATCCGCAGGAGAAGTTGTATTTACATCTTGATAAGCCTTATTATGCTGCCGGTGAGAGAATTTACTGGAAGGGTTATTTGGTAGATGCGGTATCTCATATTCCGTATACGAAGAGCAACTTTATATATGTAGAATTAATAGACCGGGATGACAAAGTTATCAGTAAGTATAAGGTAAGAAGAGAACAAGGAGGCTTTCATGGCAGTATTCTGCTACCGGCAGATATTCCGGCAGGAGAATACTACATGAGAGCATTTACGCAGTGGATGCTGAATGCCGGTGAGGAGTACTTTTATTACCGCCGTTTGCGTATTGGCAATGCGCTCGACAGAAGCATTCAGTCGTCTGTTCGTTATGAAGATTCTTCGAGAGAGGGGTATTGTACGGCAGTTATCCGTTTCACGGATGAGACGAACAAACCTTTGTCTGGCATTCAGGTACAAAGCTGGCTTACTGTGATGCGTAAAAAGTCCGAACGCTATTCGCGTCGCACCAATGCACAGGGCGAAATAAGTTTTGACATACCGCTTGCCGAAAAGCAGGACCGTGAACGGGCTATTGAGATTACTTTTAAGGATGATCTTTACAATTATGATAAGACATTTTATGTACCCTTGTTGGGAGACAGGAAGAAAGAATTTGCGCTGAGTTTCTTTCCCGAAGGAGGTGACCTGTTGGACGGAAGTCGCCAACGGGTAGCTTTTAAAGCTCAGCAAAAAGACGGTCATAGTTGTGAAATACACGGCTTCTTATTGGATGAAGCCGGAGATACGATTACCCGTATCCGGACGGAACATGACGGGATGGGTGTTTTTACCCTTCTTCCGGTTGCCGGACAGAAATATCGTGTAAAAGCTTCATTGGATAGCGTAATGTATCGTGAGTTTACGTTGCCGGGAGTGAAAACAAAAGGACGTCAGTTAAGTGTGATTCACCGGAAAGGGATTATACAGTATAATATTTTGAAGGCATCGCAGGAACAATGGAACGATACGCTTTATCTGGTAGGGCATACCCGCGGACATTTAACCATTTTTCTTCCTTTGACCTCTGATCGTGCTTCCGGTCGTTTCCGTGAAACGGAACTGTCCGAAGGCCTGACAGAGTTGCTGCTGACAAATAGCAGCGGTACTGTATTGAGTCGGCGTCTTGTTTTTGTGGTGCCCGAAGATCTGGTGAATCTTGATATGAATCCGTTCCCTGAACTCCCGGAACGACGTAAGTTAGTAGAGATTCCGCTTCGTTTCACAGATCTGCAAGGAACGCCGGTTCAAGGTGTTTTCTCTGTTAGCCTGACAGATAAAAGCCTGGTCATTCCGGATACATTATCCGGTAATATTCGTTCCGATATTCTGTTGACTTCTGATCTGAAAGGATATGTAGAAAATCCCGGTTACTACTTTCTGAAGAGAGATGCCCGTACGGAATACAATACCGATTTATTAATGCTTACTCATGGTTGGACTCGCTTCCATCACGATAATATAGCAGAGCTGCCTACTATTCAGATTGATTACTTTATGGAGGGAGGGCAAACCGTCACTGGAAAGGCGACTACCATGTTCGGTGGAAAGGCCAAGGGATGCCCTGTTGCACTGATGGCTCCTTCGCAGGGAATTTCTGCTACTACCTATACTGACGAGGAGGGAAACTTTGTATTTGATGGAATTGAATATCGTGATACGATTACATTCGTAGCACAGGCACGAAGCCAGGCCGGACTTTCTACTGTGTTTCTACGTGTAGATTCGCTTCCTTATTTTTCACCTCATAACCCATTCCCGGTAATTGCCGAAGAGGACCATAAATTTCAGGAATACGATAATATGGTTCGTAATGCTTATCTGAGTGAAGGAGGCATGCAGGTAGTGCGCTTGAACGAGGTTACTATCACTGCTTCAAAGCGCGATGCAAATGCTTTTTCCAGCGTATATGGCGGATTGGCAGATTATCGGGCTACGGGTGAAGAACTAAGACGTTTTGGCGGTTCCACCGGATACGATATATTGATGCGTGTCCCCGGTGTAAGGGTATCAGGTGATCTTATTACGCTATCCGGACAAACCCGTGCACCCCTGTTCCTGATAGACGAAATGCGCTTTGAAGGGGAGGATGCAGTAGAATCACTTAGAGGACTGGATGCTAATGATATTAAATCTATTGAAATTGTAAAAAGTGTTTCTGCTGGTTTTTTAGGTCCTGAAGCTTCTGCCGGTGCTATTCTTATTATGTTGAACACGGGTGCTGAGGTAAAAGCAAAAGCTTCACCGGGTCTGACCGTGTTTACCACACAAGGATACAACAAAGCTGTTGAATTTTATCATCCGGTGTATGAAACCCTTGAACAGATAAGTAATCAAAAGTCGGATGTTCGAAGTACTATTTATTGGAATCCGGCACTAAATACAGATGCTGACGGGAAAGCGGTTATCCGTTTTTATACTCCTGATAATCTGGTAAAACCACACCTGATAATGGAAGGAATTACAGCCGGTGGGTATCTGATGAGATTTGAAAGATAGACTTAAAATAATATTGTTTCACTAAAAAAATAACATTATGAAAAAGATTACATTATTGGCAAGTATTTTATTTATGGGATTTGCGTCCGTTCAGGCACAAGATGAAGAACCGTTGACAAATTTGGCTTTGAATAAAACAGCTACGGCAAGTTCCCAATTCCGGGATAACTTGGGGCCAAGTTATGCTTTTGATGGAATTGCAAATAGCACTAGTTCGCGTTGGAGTGCAGCAGATCATAAAGGCACTGGTGACGGTGAGATAAATACAGGTGAAAATTCCTGGCTACAAGTTGATTTGGGAGAAGCTCTTGAGTTTAATAAGATACTTATTACAGAGTACTCCAATAAGATTAATAAATATCGTATTGAAGTAACAGATGATGCAACGGATGACTTAAGTTGGGAATCAATTTTAGGGGATGTAGAACAAACTTTTGAAGGTATAAAAGGTAAAGTGAATCCATGGCCGGAAATCACATTCCCTGCTGTTACCAAACGTTATGTGCGTCTTTGGATTATTGAATCTTTCACTTTTAGAGGAAGTGGTGTACTTGATGAACCCAGTATCTGTGAAATGGAAATCTACAATGATCCCAGCCTTAGTACAGGTCTTACATCTACCGATGCCGATAAACTTCTTTCGTTGAATGTAGATGGCGAGCAACTTCAGATTAAAACTGCACAAGCTGTGAATTCTGTAAAAGTAATCGATTTGAGCGGACGTACCGTTATCGAGCAACCTTTCAATTCAACAATTTCTGTAGCTAATCTTTCATCAGGAGTTTATTTGGTTCAGTTAGAAACATCAGAAGGAACTCTTATTACCCGTAAAATCGTGAAAAAGTAATTTAATGGTCAGCTTACCGTCCGTATAATCGGGCTCTTTTGTCTATCGGGAGCATTTAACAGACGGTAAGCTGGCCTTTTCTTTTTTTAATTTAATATCTACTATCATGAGAAAACCTTTACTATTATCGTTGATATTCTTTGTATTATCGGTTACAACCTATGCTCAGAGCAATGTGATCAATCTGGCGCTCAATAAACCATCCGAAGCAAGTACAATATATGACAGCCGTTTTCCGGCATCCAAAGCTTTTGACGGAGACAACACAGACAACTCCCGTTGGTCCGCAGCAAAGAATGCTGTCACCGATCAATGGTTACAGGTAGATTTACAGGAAGCTACTTTGTTTGATCGTATTCTTGTGACGGAATATAAAAATGAAAAACGTATCAGTTCTTTTAAAGTACAGGTTTCTGATGATACAGTGCTATGGACGGATGTGGCTGTGGTGAATAGTTCAATTCCCGACGGTGGAATTATTTCTTTTGAACCGGTAACCAGTCGTTATGTCCGTCTTTTTATTGTTTTGGCCACAAGAGAACCTACTATTAATGAAATGGGAGTTTATTATCAAAAGACTCCCTTGCCAGACCTGGGCGTAACTATGAAATTTGAAGATATGAGAGGACCACTTACTGATGTGGAACTAACTTATTATAAAGCTTACCTGAAAGGGCTTTCACCTGCCACTAATAATATTGGAAATACGCTGGTGTATGGTCGTATCGGACTGGCTGCTGAAGGTATGGCATTTATGTATGCTGCTACAAGAGACCGGGAAATTCTTGATATTCTGATTCGCCATTGTGATTATATGTTGTATTGCCGCAATGACCAACCTGGTGGAGATAAGCGTACTATTTGGACCGGAATCGTTGAGAAATGCTGGCCTAATAAGGCTATGGGGGAACTTGATCAACCCTATTCCGGATCGGAAAACGGAGATATTCTGGGGCATATCTACTTCTGTGCATACCTTATTTTATTAAGTCCCGAACTGCACGCTCTTGAAGCTCCGGCAAGTGATAAACTGTCAGATTGGGGTACTACTTATCTGGACAGAGCAAAGAAGTTCATTGCCATGTGCGATGAAGGAATGGAGTTTGTTGAAAAACTTATTGCAAAAGATGGTAGAATGTACTATCCCAATACTCCTGCGTGGAGAGCTATGGGAACTTTCTATGCAGATCGCAATGGACGTGGTATTCCGGTGAATCAGCAGATGATGCTTTTAAATGGATTCCAGAAAGCTGTGGAATGTTATGAAGTGCTTGGCATCAATCCGGAGAAGAAGGAAGAATATATGAAAGTGATACAGAATTCTATTGATTGGCAACACGAAACACTGGAAACGCGAAGGATTACTGTGAATGGAGTTTCACAGGAATATTGCCGGTGGTATTACCATATGGCAGGCAACACTGTAGAAGATTACGGACATGCTGCATTCACAATGCAAACTTATTATAAACTATTGGATAGCGGGTTGTTTACTAACTTAGATACCGCGAAGCTTATTCGCTTTTCAAATACTTTTAAGTATGTGATGTATGATAAAGCTACGCATACGGTATCTCATAAAGTAGATGGAACTACACCCAGTTCGGAAAGCCGCTCTTCTGCAGCAAAAGCAGGTTGGGTACTTCTTTCTATTGTAGATCCCGAATTATATGACTATTTACTCACTATGCCCGGAAAGACAGCAACCGACCCGGGATTGATGGCTCATTTTCTATATGCTAAAAGTAAAATGTTTGGTGTAAAAGGATTTACGGCTTCTCCAATAGATTTATCCAATTATGGTAAAGGTACTGGAATAGAATCTGCTAACACAGCTTCAGAGAATATCTACATATCCGGCTTGGTGAAGGAACGGTTGTTCATAGAGACCGGGTTACCATTGAAATCCGTGAAGGTTATTGCTATGGATGGCCAGGTATTGATTAATCAATCTTTTGAGTCGGAAGTGTCGGTAGCTCATTTATCATCCGGTATTTATCTGGTGCGGCTTGAGGCGATGGATGGTAGTGTTATTATTAAAAAGATTATCAAACAATAATTGAAGATAAAATAAACAGTATGAAACGATTTGCAATTTCATTTATTTTCCTTTTAGGATTGACAATTTTTGTAGTACAAGGGCAGGCGGTGAATCTTGCTTTAAATAAAACATATTCAGCAAGTTCGATCTGGAGTAGTACATTTACGGCCAAGAATGCTTTTGACGGAAATGCTGCGTCGCGTTGGTCGGCAGAGAAAGGTTCCATAAATAATCAGTGGGTACAAGTAGATTTCGGAACTTCTGTAGAATTTGACCGGGTAGTAATAAAAGAGTATGGTACTCGTGTGTCCAGTTACCAGATCCGGGTTTCCGATAACGGTGAAAAGTGGCTTATTGCTGCTCAGGGAACAATTATTGAGTCGGATGAAGTGTTAGAGTTATTGGCTCCCCAAAACAAACGCTATTTGCGACTTTATATTATTTCAGCCTTTTCAGAACCCAGTATTTATGAAATAGGTGTATTTAATAAGGTGGCAGAAGTATCTAAACCTATTTTAGGAGAGGGCATGTATTTTGAAGATCCCAGAGGGCCACTGACCAAATCAGAGGTGGATTATTTTAAGGCTTATGTTGCTAAAACAAACAAATTTCCATTACCGACTTCAAATATTGGAAATCAATTGGTTTATGGTAAACAAGGGATTGGTGCGGAAGGACTTGCTTGGATGTACAAGACAACAGGTGACAAAGAAATTTTGGATGTTTTCATAAGGCATTGCGATTATATGCTTAATTGTCGTAATGATCAGCAAGGAGGCGAAAAGCGTGTTCTTTGGACCGGGCGTGTAGAAAAGTGTTGGCCTAATAAAGACAAAACAGAGGGAGAGCAATTGGAGAAGTATTCTGCTTCTGAAAATGGAGATATCTTAGGACATATTTACTTCTGTGCCTATTTGATTTTACTTAGTCCGGATTTACTGGATCAGCAAGCACCGGTAAGTGATAAGAAGAATTACATTGATTTTGGTACTACCTATCGGGATCGTGCCATGAAATATATTCAAATGTGTGATGAGGTGATGGATGAGTTTTACGTACCTCGTTTTGTCACTGATACCTATACGCTCAACTGGCCCAATTGTCCGGAATGGAACTGGTTAGGACAAGCCATTGGATATAGATTTCCTGTCAACCAGCAAGCGATGGCTCTGAATGCTTTCCATAAAGCATTGGAATGTTATGCTGTGTTAGGTATCAATCCCGAGAAACAAGCTCTTTATAAGAAGGTGGTGCAGGTTTCTATAGATGGACAGGCTGAAACCTTAAAGCCTGTAAAGGTGACGGTAAACGGAGAGACCAAGAACTGTTATCTTTGGTATTATCATATGAATGGAGGAACTAAAGTAGAAGATTTCGATCATTCTTCCTATGCTATGTTGCAATATTATAAAGCTTACGAAAGTGATTTATTTGAAAATGTAACGCTTGACAAAATGCAGACATTTATTAATACGGTGAAATATATCATGTGGGATGAAACCACTCGTACGGTTTCCGATCACGTGAATGGTCAAGAGACAGCACTTAAAGATAGGAGAGACAATACTCTACCGGGATGGATACAGATGTCATACTTCGATCCGGAATTTTGGGAATATAACTTGAAAATGAGAGGAAACGTGACAGGCGAAGTAGGTCGTATGGGGCATTTTCTATATATGAAGAGCCGTCTTTTCGGCTATGCAGATGATTTGGATGCTCACCCCATCAATATTACCCGTTATGGAGGATATGACCCCACAGCCATTACACCATCAACTACTGTAGGAAAGGATAATATTCTTATTTCCGGTCCTGTTAAAGATGTACTGAACATCGTAGCAGAACGGGAACTTAAAACTGTACGGATTGCTGATCTTAGTGGACGCATCATGTTAAATCAACCTTATGAGGAAAATATTTCCGTGTCTCATTTACCTGCCGGTATCTATGTTGTACTGATGGAGACAATAGATGGTCAAGGTTGTGTGGTGAAGATAGTAAAAGAATAGTTTTATGCTCATTGGGTAATTGTGTAAGCGACTTTAATCATCTTAAAATTTACTATTATGAAACAGGTATTCTTCTTTTTTTTCTTTCTTTTTATTGGAGTTTTTATGTTTGTTGCGTATGGACAGACAAAAAAAATCCTGTATACATATGATAATGCTGGTAATCGTATTGCCAGGCAAGTAGTACAGGTTCCTATACGTTCATTTAGTCAGTTGAATGAAAATAAGGAACCTCAAAATGAAGAATCATGGAATGATAAACTGTCTCGTAATAAAGTTAATATTTATCCAAATCCTGTTCAAACAGAATTAGTTGTATCTATAAGTGAGCTTCCCGAGCCAGGATATGGTCAACTGATTGTGTTTGATATGGAAGGACAACAAATGTATAAAGGCGATGTAACAACAACATATACTATTGTTCAAATGGAAAGTTTCGAAACAGGTGTTTATATTATGAAACTTATGTTTGGAGAACAACAATCAGTTTGGAAAATTATTAAAAAATAATCTGTATATCTATGAAAGCAAAAAAATATGAGTTGTCGACGCATCGTTTATTGACATTTTGTGTGTTTTTCTTTATGTTCTTGTTGTATTGTTGTAAGATAGATGCCCAGACGTACAATTATACAAAGTCTGGTTTTCAACCTTGGAAGACTGTTTCTGACTCAACAACAATAGACTTACCTATAGATTCAGTTGTTAGCCTTGAGCCATTAGTTCCTCAAGTTTCTCGAAAACGGAAAAAAATAGTACAGTCTTTGGCAACTACTACTGATCCATTTTCACACATACCAACCTCTATCAACATTGACACAAGTAAAGATGTTGGTGAGATACCTTTTTCCTCGGGTCTCTCTTCGTCAGGAGGGGTAACATATAGTATTCCAATTGTTGGGGCTCCCGGACGTAATGGTTTTCAACCTAATATTTCTATTAACTATAATAGTCAAGGCAGCAATGATGTACTTGGGTATGGTTGGTCTATAGGAGGTTTATCTGCAATCTCTCGTGTCCCTAAAAATATATATTACGATGGGAAAACAGAACCCATAGCACTTGATAATAATGATGCTTTTATATTGGATGGTATGAGATTACTTATAGATGGTAATGACTGCGAACCAGAGCAAGGTAATATGCACATATTATTTGGAACAGAAAATTTTCAATTGACATATTTCTTTGCAGAATATCCGGATGGAACAAAAGCGATGTATCGTAAACATGGAGATTTTTTATTTCCACTTACACAATTAACAGATGCAGCTGGTAATATTATTGATTTTATTTATGAAATGGATAATAATAGATGTTACATAGATAAGATTCAATACGGGGCACATATATCTGGTAGTTCCCATTTTGCTGATATATCATTCTCTTATAAATCTCGTACAGATGTTCTTATTGGGTATGAAAAAGGTGTTGAAATAAAGCTTTCGCGTTTATTAGATAAGATTGAATGTCATAATGGTACTTCTCTGTTACATACTTATACATTTACATATCAGACAGATAAAGTTTCTTTATTGACACAGGTTGATTGCGACAATTTGAATCCATTGCGGTTTTATTATGGATATAGTGATAATACGCATGAATATTTTGGCTTAGGTTATGCAGAATTGGCAACCGGTTATATTGATTATCTTCCAATGACTTTGGCAAAAGGGAAAATGAATTATGGTATGGAAGATGATGCATTAGTAGCTTATCCTCAAAGAAGTACTTGTTATTTATATAAACCAGATAAGAATAGCCCTGTTAGGTATGCTTCTTCTTATCATCCTGAACAGGAATTGTTATTTTATAAATCTTTATCAGAAGAATATCCGGAAGTTGAAAAAATAATAGCGGGAGATGGTTTCCAGTTATTAACAATGTTTGATGTGGATGGTATGTCGGGAGATGAAGTTGTGAAAATAAACAATAGTGTTGAAAATGGTACAGATCGATTGTATATCCGAACCTATAAATCAGCTCCTGGAATCCCTATAACTCTTTCTTCTACTATAACATTTGATAGCGATGCTGCCGGTGAAGGTTTTTGGCCTAAGGGGTATTATCCCGGAGATTATAATGGGGACGGAAAAATAGAGTTACTTGTTGTTTCTATGAATAAGCCCTTGGGGTTGGATAAGGAATCTAAATGCTATCTATTTGATCTTAGTACAGGTCAGACTTTGTATAATATGCATGTGTTTAATTTCGATGTTCAGAATAGTGCTATTATTCCCATGGATGTGGATGGAGATGGGAAAACTGATATTTGTCATATTCGTGATGGTGGGATAGATGTTTATTCGTTTACAAAAGAGGATAATGTATATTCCTTAAATCCTAAATTTAGTTCTGCTATTTTAACTTATCAGATGTTAGAAAATCGGTTACTTATTCCTGGTGATATTAATGGGGATGGTAAAGTTGATTTTTTACTTTCTCCGGAGGAATATGAATCATCTTCATCTAATAGTTTAAATACATGGACTATTTTTTCTTCTACGGGGCAAGGTTTTTCTGCTTGGGAACAGCAACATATAAATTATTATGAGGGTCATGATTTTATATTACAAGATGCCAATTCGGATGGATTAGTGGATCTTATAGAAAGAGATTCAGAACTTGATCTACTGAAAGTGTATTTTAATAAAGATGGATGGAATTTTGAACAAAATTCAAGTGGAGATATGCTTATCGAACCTTACAGTCGATTTGTCGCTTCGTCTGTTGCATTACCTAATTATTATAATTTTTTGTTAAGTGTTTGTAGTAGTAGTATTTATAAATTTTATTTTAGTAAAAATGAGTCTAAACAACGTTTGCTGACAGGGGTAGTCAATAGTTTGGGGGTTATACAGAAGAATACTTATTATCGGTTAAATGATGATTTTTCTGTCCAGGAAGGCGGAACTCCATTCTATCAAAAGGGTACTAATGCATCTTTTCCTTATGAGAACTTTCAGGGTCCATTATGGACTATTTACAAACAAACTTCTACATTGGATGGTACCGAATTTTCTGCCATGTCATATGAATATGAAAATGCTATTTTGCATCGTCAAGGATTAGGTTTTTGTGGCTTTACTAAAGTACTTTCTTATGATATGGTACGTAATAGACTATCGACACGTACGTTTGATCCATTTCAGCGGGGAGTCTTGATAAAAGAAGTTTCTCCAGTCTCCGAAATAAATTATAGTTATAATGTAGATACAAATTCTAATACTTTTTGGCGAAAGACAAAGATAAATCTTACTTCTGTGACTACTGAAGATTTGTTAACAAATACTACATTGTCAAAGCGGTATGGGTATGATGAATATAATAATCCCATTTCAGAAACCCATTATATTGGTGACCTCAACTCAAATAATATTGAGAAAGTGATCACACAAACTTATTTAAATAAAAGAAATGATCTTGATAATATTTATTTTATAGGTTTACCTTTAGTAAAAGAGACAACTAACTGGAAAAATAATGAGTTGTGGAAACAGTCAGAAGAAATTACTTATAAAATGAATACTCCATTTATAGAAAAGAAAATTATTAAAGTAAATGGGAATAAAGTAGGGGAAACACGTTGGACATATGATGATTTTGGTAATATTTTAACGGAGAAGGCTGCTCCTTATTCTGCTACTGAATTTTTAGGAAAAACATATACGTATGATGCGGATAATCGTTATTTAAAAACTGTGACTGATGCATTAGGGCGTACAACAACAACTCTTTCATATGATAAGTATGGTAATCCTTTGAGTGTGATGGATTTCTTACAACATACTACTAATTATACTTATGATAATTTGGGACGTGCGGTAATAACCAATTACCCTGATGATGTAACAAAAAGCAATATATATACGTGGTCTAATGTAAAGGGAAGTTATCTTCATACTCAAGCAGTGACAGGAAAACCTCAGTTAAGAACTTTTTATGATGCTTTAAATAGAGAGGTACGTAATGGAGATCAACGTTTTGATGGAACTTGGCGTTATATAGATACTGAATATGATAGATATGGTCGTTTAAAGCGTACTTCGTTGCCATTTAAAGGAAATGATCCTACGTTATGGAATACATATACTTATGATGAGTATGATCGAACAATATCTCTTGTTGAAGCTTCTGGAAAAACTACTACTACAAGTTATAATGGTAGGAGTATAACTGTTGTTTCAGAGAATATCAGTACTACCCGTACTTACGATGAAAGTGGAAAATTGGTAGCAGCTACTGATCCGGGAGGAAGTATTTCTTATATATATAGACCTGACGGTCAGCTGAAGCAAATTATAGCTCCGGATAATATCATAACTTCATTTGAGTATGATTCGTATGGACGGCAAACAAAACTCATTGATCCAAGTGCGGGTACACAAACATATTCGGAATCATATTCTGGTAATATACGTACGATAACACAAACAAATGCCAATAATAAAACAATAACTTCTGTTTTTGATAAATATGGACGTATTACGAGTAAATCCTGTCCGGAGTTTACAACAAATTACAGTTATGATCCTGTTACAAAACAGTTAGCTTCTGCTACTTCTACAAATTTCGTAAGATCTTATATCTATGATGATTATGGGCGTGTTAAAGAAGATTACGAGAGAGGAGAAGATAATGATATTTTCCTTCGGAGAGAATATTCTTATGCAAATGGTAATTGTACGAAAATAAAATATCATCCGTCAGCTATGCCTATACTTGAAGAAGAATATATATATGCATATGGCAATTTAATGGAAATTTTATTGAATGGTGAACAAGTGTATTTTATATTGGAAGAAGATAATTTTGGGCATGTTATAGATTGCTATGCGGGTGATTATTATTGGTCGGCTTATGATAATTTTGGTGTATTAAAAGAGCTTTGGGCTGGTACAGATCTGGTTTTAGAATACAAATTTGATGTACAGACAGGTAATATGATGGAGGTTTGGGATTCGAATGTCTGGTTTTATAAAGATAATTTTACTTACGATCATCTGAATCGGTTATCAAATGTTCTAACCCATAATAAACAGGGTAATAAGACATCAAGAAGGGTAGATTATGATAATAAAGGCAATATCACTTTTATGGATGGTATTGGTTCAATGGAGTATGCTCACCCAACAAAGCCTTATGCAGTAACTGGATTAAATAGCATTGTTAACTCTCCAATGCAAACAAGAGATCAGTCTGTGACTTATACGTCATTTTATCGTCCTCAAAAGATTCAGGAGAATGGATTTATTGCTAATTTTTCTTATGATGATAGAGGAAAACGTATAAAAACAAGTGTTTTTAAATCGAATAATGAAACGGTTCGTAGTCGATCCTTTTTAGGAGATTGTTATGAGGTGAAGAAAGTTAATAATACAAATGATACTCATTATTTATATATTGGTGGGGATGCATATTCTGCATTAACAGTCTGTACAATTGATAATACTAAATCTGATTGGGAAGTATATAATATAGCTCGTGATTATACAGGGAGTATTAGGTATATCTTATATGAAGCAGAATATTCTTATGATGCGTGGGGACGATTACGTAATGGGAGAGAATTGGAATATTACGAGTTTGGTACTGAACCGGAACTCTTCTTGGGGCGTGGTTATGGAAGTCATGAATACTTACCAGAGTTTGGTTTGGTAAATATGAACGCTCGTCTATATGATCCTGCTTTAGGTCGTTTTTTAAGTCCTGATCCATATGTACAAGCACCAGACTTTACACAAAGTTTTAATAGATATAGTTATTGCCTGAATAATCCACTGAAGTATACAGATCCGTCAGGGGAATTACCTTGGCTTATTCCTGCAATTGTTGGGGCTGCAATTGGAGCATATTCAGGTGGCGTTATTGCAAACGACGGGCAATATAATCCTATAAAATGGGATTATAGTTCTGTTAAAACTTGGGGGTATATGCTTGGTGGTGCTACCGTTGGTGGAGTAAGTGGTTACGCAGGTTGGGCGATAGCGAGTTCAGGTCTTCCAATGGCAAATACTGTGGCAATAACTGGATCTTCATTGATTAACTCAGTTGGAACTTGGGTTTACACAGGTGGGCAAACCCCTATTTCAATGAGTTTAGGAGTTGCTTCCTTTGATTTTACAAATGGTACTGTGGGTTATCTCGGCAAAAAAGGAAATACTGTACTTGAAAATATCGGATATAGTTTTGGGGCGTTGGCTAACCTAACAGATGCAGTTTCTTTTTATAGAGGTAGCTGTCAAAATATTAAAGTCAATTCTGCTAGTACAAAAGGTGGAAACGAATGGTGGGGACACAGTTCTATAACTAATGAAAGAGGATACGGATTAGTATCGGTTGGGCCGGATAGTCCTGTTCAAAAATCTACAAGTAGCTTATCAGAAACTTGGAAAAATTCTATTAAAGGTGCAAAATTGAATTATGAGACTTATTTAGGTACTAAAGGTACTTGGTCAGTGGAACTAAATAATGTCAGTACATTAGCCCTAAATGAATATGTATCAGGTGTAACTCGGTGGGATTTACTTTTTAATAGTTGTGTAGGGCATACTTCAAGAGCTTTATGGAGTGCGGGAGTTCCAAATATATACCTATTTCATCCTCAC
Source organism: Bacteroides mucinivorans (assembly GCF_034654355.2). Taxonomy (NCBI): domain Bacteria; kingdom Pseudomonadati; phylum Bacteroidota; class Bacteroidia; order Bacteroidales; family Bacteroidaceae; genus Bacteroides; species Bacteroides mucinivorans. The sequence goes on from NZ_CP178179.1 coordinate 2,503,976, forward strand.
TTTTTAAATGCTCAATTATTTGTCAGACAATTAGGGATTTATTCAAGTCCGTATCTTTATCAAATTCCATAAAAGCTGAAACAGTATGAAGAAGTTATTTTTAATTGTATGTTTAGAAATTTTGGTATTCGGTTGCTCTTCTATTTCTAGAAAATGTAAATCTAATGATCATAGTATGAATGAATTTGGACGGAGGTACGAATTACAAGTGTGTAATTTTTCAGAAATACCTAAAAGCTTATTGGAGAATATAGATAAAATGGGAATGGATAGTACTTTAATACTCAATGAATATGAAGGACGATATTTAAATTTTGTTTTTAAAGTAGATACGTTAGATTTTAATCTTGTAGGGAAAAAGGTTGGTTTTTTTAAAAGTAAAATAGAATATTTTAGAGACACTCGTAGGCGTTTAAAAAATAACTATACCATTTGTAGTAGTTTATATATTTTTGATGCTGTTCAAAAAGTAGAAAGTGGAGGTTATGATGCTGCTATTACTGATGGGAATATATTTGTAATGCCAATAGAAAAAGTTGTTAAAAGATTAAAGAAATATTAATTAAAAAGTATGAAATGGAATTTTAATAATGATCTGTTGCGATAATTGAATATTTTGAATGACTGTCAATTTTAGATGTTTTCCGAAGTATTGGTGTAATTAAACAAATAAAAATGTTCAAATGATAAGGATATGTTTTGTTCTATTCTTTTTAGTGGTTAGTGTTGCAAATAGCATATGCCAAAATAATAATAAGTTGCAAACTATTTCTCAGATTGCTTCTGATGACAGTATAGTAGTTTCAGCTATTGACGCTCTTCTTGTTTATCCATTAACAAGCGATAAAAGTATTGAAGAATATAAGAAAAGGGCAGGTGTAAATAATCATTTTATTTTCCCTTTATTGATTTTAAATGATATAATAATCAGGGAGGAGAAAAAAGTGAATTGCTTTAGGAATCGGTTTGATTTTACGAATATAAAAAATACAAAACTAATTTCAAAAGTAAAAGCAGAGAAAAAAGGGATTCCCAATGTGCCGAAAGATGGAGTATTATTTGTAACTACTAAGAAAGGGTATTATTTTGATTTTTCTTGTGAATAAATAATACTTGCATGTACTAATGTTTTTTTATGAGATTTGGAATGATACACTTTTTCTTAAAAATAAAAATATGAAATCCATAAAGGTTACTATATTGGTATTTATTGTTGCCGTTTTTACTTCTTGTGATTGTTTACAACATATACAAGGTGTTGTGGTTGATTCTGAAACCCGATTGCCAATAAATAAGGTAATGGTAAAAAGAGTAATGGCAAAAGAAGACAGCAGAAACTGGGCTATATATACGGATAGTCTTGGAAATTTTGAAATTACCTCAATGACAGGTGGTATATTTGGTTGTCCTAAAATCTCACTCTCTCTTGAAAAAGAGGGATATAATAAAGTGAAAAAAAATATAAGTGTTGTACAGGTAATGTCGTTATTGCTTTAGAAAGGCAAGCGGAAGGAAAAACGGAAAAACGTTAACTAATTAAACAGTATAAAACTATTTATATCATTAAAGATGAGAAAGGCATTTATATTTATTTTGTTGAGTGTATATTTTCTCTCGTGGAGCAATGAAGTTGCTTCGCAAGAGCGTATAAACTTGAATAGAGACTGGCGATATCAGGAGAATGATCCCAGTGGAGCTGATAGTACTTTGCATTATTCACGTCTGAAACCCTATTTACTGCCTTGTGCCAATGATTTTATCAAATCGGGGCAGAAACATATTCGTCCGGCAGGAAACCCGGGAGGCGAGGTGGCTTACGTGAAACCGGATTTTGACGATAGTAGCTGGAGGCAGTTGAACCTTCCGCACGACTGGGCTATTGAAGGACCTTTTAATATAGATTATGTAGGAGCTACCGGAAAATTGCCTTATTGGGGAATACGCTGGTATCGTAAATCCTTTGAGTTGAATCCTAAAGATATCGGAAAACAAATTTATCTGGATATAGATGGGGCGATGTCTTACTCGTCTGTCTGGTGTAATGGGCAATTCGTCGGTGGATGGCCGTATGGTTATGCTTCTTACCGTCTTGATCTGACTCCTTATGTGAAAGCCGGAAAGAAAAATACACTGGCTATTCGTCTGGATAATCCGGACGATGCTTCCCGGTGGTATCCGGGATCGGGAATCTACCGGAATGTATGGTTGGTGAAAACGTCTCCTGTACATGTGGCGCAATGGGGAACTTTTATTCGTAACAAAGAGATCTCTACTGATAAAGCAGTGATGGATATGACCCTCCAATTGGAAAATAATACGGGGAAGAGTGTGCAGGCAAGCGTGAAGACTGATATTTATGAACAGGACGAGACAGGAAATCCTAAAGGCACTAAGGTGGCTTCCTGTCCTGCGATAAAAGTGAAGATGGAGCAACAAGCTACTACCGAGTTACAGTCCGGTTTTGTTGTGCCTAATCCTAAATTGTGGGAAATTGAATCTCCCGCCTGTTATGTGGCAGTGACCCGCATTGAAGTAGACGGTCGTGAGCTGGAACGTTATCAGACTCCTTTCGGTATACGTGAGATTGAATTTACTCACGATCAGGGATTTATGCTGAATGGCCGTAAAGTACCTATCAAAGGAGTTTGCATGCACCATGATCTCGGAGCATTGGGGGCAGCCTTCAATGAAGTGGCAGCCGAGCGCCAGTTGCGCATAATGAAAGAGATGGGAGCCAATGCAATTCGTACTTCACATAATCCACCTGCACCTGAATTGGTAGCTCTTTGTGACCGTATGGGCTTGATGATGCAATTGGAGTTTGTGGATAGTTGGCATAAAGGGAAACGGGAAAATGATTATAATATCCTGTTTGATGATTGGAATGAAGCAGATATGCGTTCGTTGGTTCGTCATTACCGGAATCATCCGTCGGTGATTATGTGGAGTATCGGTAATGAGGTGCACGATCAGGTAACAGATTTGGGTATAGAGATTGCCCGTAATCTTACTGCTTACAGTCATGATGAAGATCCTACGCGTCCTACTTCTTTGGGATGCAACAAACGGGATGCGATTTATCGTGATATTGTCAATCAGGTGGATATATTCGGGCTGAATTATTATCATAAGACATATCCTTTGTTTAAAGAGCAGAATCCTACACGCCGCTATCACGCCAGCGAGACCTCTTCGGCTACCAGTTCCCGTGGAGAATATTTCTTCCCGGTGACGAAGAATGTGAACGACAGCCGTTCCGGTTTTCAACTCTCTTCGTATGATGTGACTACTATCGGATGGGGATGTATGCCGGAAGAACAATTCAAAATGAATGAGGCATATCCGTTTATGAGTGGAGAATTTGTGTGGACGGGGTTCGATTATTTAGGAGAACCTACGCCTTATAATAAAGATCTGACCAATCTGCTGAATTTCTCTGATCCTGTAGAGTTGGAGGCGGCTAAAAAAGAGTTGGAAGAGTTAGGCAAAATAAAAACTCCATCCCGTAGTTCTTATTTTGGAATTGTGGATTTATGCGGATTCCCTAAAGACCGTTACTATAATTATCAGAGTTATTGGCGTAAAGAACTTCCGTTGGTTCACATCCTTCCGCATTGGAACTGGCCGGAGCGGGTAGGAGAGGTTACACCGGTTCATATTTATACTTCGGGTGACGAAGTGGAACTTTTCTTAAACGGGAAGTCGCAAGGCAGACGGAAGAAAGAGCATTCTTATGATCGTCTCACCTGGGATGACGTTCGGTATGAACCGGGAGAACTGAAGGCGATAGCTTATAAAGAGGGGAAACAGTGGGCGGAACAACAGGTAAAGACAACAGGCCAGCCTGCTGCATTATCTGTCAATCCGGAGAAGAAGACTCTTCGAAATACTGGTACGGACCTGTCTTTTGTGCGTATTGATGTTGTAGATAAAGAAGGGTTGACCGTTCCCCGTACAAAGAACCTGTTAAAGTTCTCGGTTAGTGGTCCGGTTGAGATTGTAGCTACCGATAATGGTGATGCTACCAGTTTTGTTCCCTTCCAGTCTCATGAACGTGAGGCATACAATGGGCTTTGCCTGGTCATTCTTCGTTCTGTATCCGGTAAGGCGGGTGAAGCTGTCCTGACAGTAGAGTCAGAGGGACTTCCAACGAAGAAGGTCAGTCTGCAAGTGGTGGCCGATGTTAAGTGAGTTGTGTATGGGAAGTAAAATAAAGACAATAAGATTGCTGGCAGGTATGTGCTTGCTGGCAATCAGTGTATCAGCACAAAATATTGATGTAAAGGGTACTCCGTGGGAAGGTGATGAGATTCTGAAGACACCTGCTTATCGGGTAGTTGCCGAAGATTCCATCCGGTCCATTCAGTTTGAAGGGTTGCCGTATAAGGGGCATACGAAACAGGTTTTTGCTTTTTATGCTACACCCGGTATGTTGAAAGGCGATCGTTCTATAGACAAACAGCTCCCCGGTGTTGTATTGGTGCATGGTGGGGGTGGAAGAGCCTTTCGCGAATGGGTGTTACTATGGGCACGTCGTGGATATGCTGCCATAGCTATTGACACCCGCGGTAATGGAGCGAATAAGGAACATATTGAGAACGGTTTTGAAGAAAACGGTAAAGATACCCCTTATTTTGATGTGACATTGCCATTGAAAGAACAGTGGATGTATCAGGCTGTAGGAGATGTAATACTATCTCATTCTTTATTGCTTAGCTTTCCTGAAGTAGACAAGAAGCGTACGGCACTTACCGGTATCAGTTGGGGAGGAGTTCTGACCAGTGTTGCTACCTCATTAGATCATCGTTTTCGTGCGGCTGTTCCTGTTTACGGATGTGGCTTTCTCGCTGAAAGCGGACGGATGAAACAGCAGTTGGATAAGCTTTCTCTATTGGAACGTGAAACGTGGATAAAGCAATATGATCCTTCTGTCTATCTGTCGCGTGCCAAATGTCCGGTTCTCTTTTTGAATGGTACGAATGATGTACATTTCTATCTGCCGAGTATGACGCAGAGTGCTGCATTGGTTTCCAAGGGGCAGGTATTGATAAAGTATAAATTAAGGCATGGTCATGGTCATGGTTGGAATAACCAGGAAATCGGTACTTTTATAGATCATTATCTGTGTAATGGCCCTGCATTACCGAAAATAAAGTCATTGCGGTTACAGGATAATATACTTTCTGTAAAGGCTGTTTCATCATCACCTGTCCAAAAAGTAGTTCTCTATTATACTACAGATACAAATGTAGAGCAGGAGAAGTGTGAGTGGCATTTTGTAGAAGCTGTTCCTTCGGGTAAAGAGTGGAAAGTTGAATTACCTCAAAAGGTTGTTCGTTGGTTTGTAAATGTTACGGATAACTCTGGTAATCAATTATCCGGAGATTTGCAGGAATAGATAATGTTGATTTTTCATTACGCAGCATATGGCTTTTCTTTTCCGTACAGTAACTCTTTGTAATATCTTATAGTTCTTTTGTTTATTTGTCGTAGAGAATCGCTCCGTTTCTCTACGACAAACAGAGTGTTCCTCCTAGAGGAACGGGATGATTCTCTACGAGGAAAAAAATAACAGATGTAATTGGTTGATATATAATAATTTATCGTGTAATGCCATTTGTCCTCTTTTTTTGTCTGTCATTTTCTTTTTTGAATGTATCTGTAGTTTTTAAATAATTACAAACTTCAGTCAGATATACTAAAATTGTATTACAATAGGATAAAATATATTCATAAGCGACATATAAATACTTTTTTTTGTTGCAGTGTATTTTCTTTTCGTTACTTTTGCGGTTATACTCCCGAAGTATCGCTTTTAGAGTAATCAGTTTAAGTGTTTTTCGGAAAGCAGCGAAACTATCAAAAGACACATTTAAGCTGAATGGGGAGCTGTATGTTGTAAATCAACGATATACGCACCTTTTCAGTATATAAGATGTGTCTGGGGTGTTTGCTGCACCTCCGAAAAACTTATATATTGGAATTGGGTACGTTTTTTGTACCAAATTTCAGTTATACAATAATATAAAGAGCATGAGCATATTGAGATACAGATTTTATTTATCTGGTAGGCAGCAAGAGTCTGATACTGATTCTCCTTGTCCTTGCCTGATGAAAACGGATATGGAAGAATCTGAAAATATATATGATTTTTTGAAGGATTACTTTTGGGAAATAGAATCTGAAAAAGATTGGAGAAAGCTTTCTCTTTCAAACTTGAAATGTAGTCGTTGTTTGTTGTGTGCTGCACTGAAACTTGTAAAAAAGGAGAAAGATAAATACGGAAAAGAAAATGTTGCCAGATTGGCTACTGCAAAATCCATTGTATCAAAGAGGTACTTCAAGTATAAATTGCTAAAATGGTTTATGTGGATGAAGAAATCATAATACCGGAGCCATGTGAAACCTTATTATTCTTTATGTAACAGATAAATACCTGTTTTCCCCGTTAACATTTTTAACGGACTATTTCAATATCTATTTTTGTGGATACAAAAGTATATACTTTTGGGGTATTAAAGTACGTACTTTTAGGATATAAGAGTACGTATTTAACACAGACTTAAATACGTACTCTTGTAATATAAAGTATAGATGTTGATAATTGTTTGATATAGAATAATATAAATAGTAATATAATACAAAGAGGATACCCATCACGGGTACCCTCTTCTCTACATTATTCACCAAATAAATAGTGTGATTGACTTATTCTATTCTAAAACTAAATTCGGATCTGATAGAGTATACGTCTCATAACTGGTTACAAACTCATCAATACAGTTTGGCTCCGGATGATATACCGTACGAAGTTGGATCTCCATTGTATCGTCTCCTCCTTCGAGCATGATCGGATAAATCATGTTGTCGTTTTCATCACATAAGTCTGCAATGTTGTATCTTAAGTCTGTCACCTTTGTACCGTCTATTTTAGTATAGCATACTTCATAAGCTACAGCATTTTCATACCTCGTCTTTATTTTGAAACTATACTTATCAGGCATTTGATGATAAGTGAAATCAGTAGGGCTGGTATTAATAATCGCATTCTGATAAGAATCCCCGTAGCTGATAGCTGTTATACTATATTTGATAGAGCGGAGATCATGTTCTGCATTATTGTTGTAGAAGTTAAAGCTGTAGCTTCCTTCATCCAGGCCTGTGATTATGAAACTACCCGGATTGTCCGGAGTTGTTTTGTGTACTTCGTATTCACCGCTTTCCCTGTCCATACTCCACATAGCGGTAGTTGTTGCTACCTTTGGATCTGAAAGCCAATAGAGCACTTTTACTCTTTCTTTTCCGGGATAGATCTTCACAGAATCGAAGCGTGCCAGATAGATCGTTTCACCATCCGCCAAGTATTTATCATGCAAAGAGTTCATATCTGAGCAAGCGCATAAAGCAGATACAGCAGCGATCAGTATATAATTTATCTTTTTCATTCTTTTAATCGTTTAATAGTTACTTTTTTCTTTCCTTATTTACTCGGCAGGAGTTTCCGGTTCTGGCTCTGGTTCCGGTTCCGGGGTAGATTCTTTATTCGGGTCTTGTCCCCAGAATTCTAATTCGGAAATATGTATCATCTCAGTACCTCCCCAGGTTTTGTCAATTTGGAACATAAGATAACGTACTTCGTAAGCAGAACCATAAGTGAAGTCATAATCTTCACCTCCGGCACCTTTTTCGATATCTTCATCCGTACAGCTCTTTTTACCTACTGGCAATCCTGATGGTTTAATTGATTCATATTCGCCCAGCAGCGTCCATGGATGTTCACCTTCGTTAACCGGATTCACACGTGCTTTGTCATCAGGTGAACCGTATACTTTGAATATTCTCGGATTACCGTGATTGTAAACCCAGTCGGCAGTACCACGCTGATAGAGTTTGAAACGGCTCAGACGGAAGGTACGTCCCATATCGAATGTGAAACATACCGGGAATGGGTATCCGGCAGGTGTATGGAAAAAGTTACTGCTGCTGGTACCGTACATCGTTTTACCATCCCACAATTTTTCGATGGTATAGTTAGTACTATACTGTCTGTAAGGTATATCCGGGTCATCATTCCATTTTTTGAAATACTGTTGTGTTTCATCTTTCGGTTTGATAAATTCTTCGTAAAGAGGTACCAGAGTCACCGATTTAACATCTGTTTTATTTCCCCAGCGGTCTCTAACCTGTACATAAAAAGTATGGGGTACGGCTTCATATCCACGTATATACGCTGTACCATCTTTGGCACTTGAGTAATAATTACCCACATTCTGCTGTACATCCGAACCTTCCATGATATCTTCCGATACCATTATCACGATGTTTCCTCCTGTCGGGTTTTCCCAGCTAACTTGCATTCCACCGAAAGTTGGTATCAACTCCATTGAGTTTTCTACGTCATAAATAGCAGATTGTGCCGGGTTGACGGTAAATTCTACCGGAGTAGAAAAGTTATGGCTACGGTCTACAGCATACAATGTTACTTGGCGTGGTTCGGCTTTGGCAAAACCGTCTATTTTGATCTGAGTTCCGTACATAGACGATTTTACTACCATTTTTTCACCTGTATCCAGTGTATATTCGGCTTGTACATATAGCAAATCGCGATCATCCGGCAGTACATAACTCAATATGGCACCTCCTGATACTTGTTCCACCTGTTCCACGTTAGTTATTGGTTTGGGTGGGATGTTATCCACCGGATATTGTCCGATGAATTCTTCCTGGCAGGAAAACAGGGCTCCTGCGGCGAGCAGTAATAAGAATATTTTTTTCATGATTACGTTTTGTTTTAATATTGTAAAAGATATAGGTTAATTACCAGCCCGGATTTTGCACCAAATTGGTGTTAATCATCATTTCACTTTCAGCAATAGGCCATAACATATCTCTTTGAGTGAACTTCGGTGAATAGTAAATTTTTATTTTATTGAAATCTTCTACAGTTTCTCCTTCTACATTCCAGCCACGAATCTTTTTATTGAATTGTTCGAAAATATCAAATTTACTTTTCTTTGTACCGTTAGCCCAGCGACGCAGATCATAGAAGTAATGACCTTCAAATGCAAGTTCAAGGATACGTTCTTGTTGAATAATATCACGCATACCGTCTTTAGTCAGGTATTTGTCCGGGGTTATAGAATGATTTGCCCATGCATCTTCAACGGTTGGAAGGAAGGCGCGCTCACGTACTAGATTGATGTATTTATATACCTCTTCATTTGGAGCACTCAATGACTCATTCAATGCTTCTGCATAGAGCAGATAAAGGTCTGCCAGACGGATAATAGGGAAAGCATAGTTTGTCCCCTTAAACTCTGTCTTTGAATCTTCCGTAACATAAGTAGTATAAGGCGTCAACTTACGTATGAAGTATCCGGTTGTAGAATAGTATTGGTTACCGTTACGTCCGGCAGGATAGTTTGTCGGATCGCCGGCAAGCACCTTCACTGTTTGAGATTTAGATTCATCTGTTCTACCGGCTCCGAACCATACTGAACCGTCAAATGCAACATCACCGTAGAAACGTGGCTCACGGTAAGTATTCAGACGGGCTGTCGGGTAATTCTGTTCAATGTATAACTTTTGCACAGCGTCACCACGAGTTACTTCATAACGTGATTTATACCAACCGTTTGCATTCCAGTCTTTATCTTCTTCAATGGGTACACCATTAGAGGAATAGAAATTCTCAATAAATTCCAATGTTGGATTCCAGTGTGAATTCAGACGTGCCGTACGGCAATAAGCATTGAGTGCAGGCATCATGTTGAACTGATAATCTTTTGTACTCAGGTTGATTCTGTTTGACCAGATGTATTCTCCCTGATTGTTGGCATGATCTGTGATAAGTTGGCTGAAAGTTAAGATTTTGCGTGTATCTTCTGAAATTTTCAGCGTACCCAGATTTGTATAATGGTAAAGTTCGTGATTTCCCATTTCGCAATATTTGATTGCTTCTTTACATGCTTGGGCTGCACGAGTCCATTTTGCAGGGTCGTAAGTAGTAGGCCACAATGCTTTGCCATCTTTATCTTTGAATCCGGCATAGTTATTACTATTACCATTAAAGAACGGACTGGCCATGTGTACCAGGATTTTTGCTTTTAATGCGGCAGCAATAGGGCGGGTGATACGACCATATTCAGTCATTGCCATTTCTATTTTATCCGGCAGATGAATTCCCGAATCTTCTTCTTCGTCAAGATTGCTTCCGATACATTCGTCAAGTAGACTGATAATATATTCGATACAGTCGTCCAGCGGTTCTCTCGGCAGACGTACTTCTTCCGGTTGACTGGTGATAGGAAGATTGTCACGTACTACAACGATAGGACCATACTTCTGTACCAGCATCCAATGGTAATATGCTTTCAGAAATTTCACTTCGAGTACCCAACGAACTTTATCGTATTCTTCAAGATCGCGTACCTGATCTACGTTTTCAAGGAAGATGTTACAATGGCGTATAGCCTGATAGAAGTTGTTCCATGATCCCATACTGACAGAAGTGACACTATTTCCGTTTAATAATAGTTTCATACCATTGGTCTGAACATTATTATAAGCGGTTATTTCGTTACCATACATATAGACGTCATTTGTAGCAAACTGGCTTGGTATGTATGAGTAACATGTGGCCAGATATTTTTCTGCACTCACCTGATCACGGAATGCATATTCAATGGTTCCCAATTTGTCGGGCATGACATCAAGAAAATTACAACTTGTAGTCAGCGCCATTGAGAGGGCCAATATAGATAAATATTTCTTTTTCATTTTGATCTGTTTATTGTATGATTAGAATGAGAAGTTAACACCAATATTATTTACGCGTTGGAGTGGATATTTAAATCCTTTATCCATACTTGTCATTTCAGGATCCCATGTATCAAATTTACTGAAACACAATAAATTAGTTCCGCTATAGTAAATACGGATGGTGTTCATATGGAGCTTCTTTAATATCTTTTTCGGGAGTGTATATCCAATTTCCACTGATTTCAGGCGAAGGAATGAACCGTCACGCATAAACCAAGTACTGGTTTGAGAGTTATTTGAAGATACAGTAGAAGACAAACGGGGCCAGAAAGCGTATACATCCTGATTACGTTCACTCCAGTAACTGTCGGCAATGGCTTGCATTACCTGAGTTCCGCTACCTGAGCCGGTGAATGGATGCATTACATTATAGTCCATCCAGAATGATTCACGGGCAGAACCCTGGAAGAAACAAGAGATATCAAGACCTTTCCAACCATATGTCAAACCGAAACCGTAAACAATTTCCGGGCTTTCGTCAGGATATCCAAGGGGTACTTTATCAAGAGCGGTAATTTGTCCGTCACCATTGATATCTACGTATTTGATATCACCACCACGGCATTCTCCGAATTGAGTCGGGCTGTTGTAGACCTCATTATCATCAATAAAGAGACGTTCGGCTACATATCCCCATGTTTGTTTCAGTTTTTGATCGATACGTGATAACCATGGTGTTTTGCTGTAATCTGGTTCTTCGTATACTTTGTATTTACCACCTGCCCAAGTCAGGTTGGCACGTGCCTGCATGTAAGAACCATTTTTGAACGCATGATTATAGTCTAAAGAGATATCGATACCTTGGCTGATTGCTTCACCCAAATTGGATTTAATACTAGCCTGTAATCCCATAGAACCCGGAAGAGAAGCACGAGACATCAGGATATTATAACGGTAGTCACGATAAACATCCACCTGTAATTCGAGGTCATTGAAAAGACCGATTTCCACACCTAAATTGGTTTTACGTGAAGTTTCCCAGGTGATATCATCGTTGGCATAACGATTGATACTAACACCATTTACAGAGTGCAGACCGGTATAGTCATTTCCCCATGTATATCCATAACTACCATTGTTCAGATTAACTTCCGAGCGATAATAGAAACGGTCTTCTTTCGCACCGATCTGGTCATTTCCTACTAAACCGAAGGTTGCTTTCAGTTTCAGTTTGCTAAGTACTTTTTTCAGTGATTCCGGATAGAACGGCTCATTACTGATAATGTATCCTAAACCGGCTGAAGGGAAGAATCCATAACGCTCTTTCTCAGAAAAACGTTCAGAACCGTTGTAACCGAAGTTACCTTCGAAGAAGTAACGGTCGTCAAAAGCATAAGTTACACGTCCTGAGAGACCCATATTACGGTAAGGAAGGGATAACTGTATGGTACTGGTTTTCTTAGAGTTCTTTTCATCACGCAAATAATATACCAACAAACCACTAATAGCATGCTTCTTATTGAAGGTGTGATTATAAGTCAGTGTTCCCTGGAAATAAGTGGAGTTGATAACTTCCTTATTTTCATTTCCAACAGCCAGATAGTCTGTACCGGCAGAGGGATTAAGACAAGTCAGGAAGTAAGTATTCTGAGCCGGGTTGTAACCTCCTGCAGTGAAGTAGTAAGGTTTATATGTACGGTCAATACTGTAATTGGTTTTTCGGTTGGTATTAAACATACCTCTCAGTTTCAGTCCTTTCAATATGAAACCTAAATCCTGCTCCAATTCCATTTGAGCAAAAATTGTAGAATTCTGTCTGTCCTGATAACCTTTCATCAATTCAGCATAGGGATTGATAAAAGTATTTTCACTACCACCATAGAGAATGTATGGAGTCGTTTCGTTGGCTTTATCCGGTTGGTAATAAGCCGGATATTCTACCGGACTCGATTGAGAAATCATTTTGTACAGGTCACTTCCTGAATGTACCGGACCGGTATAATCGTCCATTGTAGCTTGCAAGCGTACTCTTACCAATGTTGATTTACTAACATTGATATCTACGTTACTACGAAGCAAATATTTGAATAGACTGATGTTATTGTCGAATCCGTTTGCTTTGGCATTTTTAAAGATACCGGCGTCGTGTGACAGTGATCCGGCTACATAGTATCTGGCTACTTTACCACCACCGCTTAGATTCAGATTACCACGCAAGTTGGTTGTGTGGTTCTTCAGCAACATATCATACCAGTCAACCGCAGGGAACACATTGGGGTTCAGACCGGCAATTGTATTGTCTATCTTCTGTTGGCTATAACGGGCGGGAGACGACGGGTCACGTGTAGTGATAGCCTCGTTATACATATTCATATAAGTGATAGGATCCGTCCATTTCACCTCTTTTGTCGGAGCAGAAATAGACGTTTCAAAACGGGCTGAAATCTTACTTGGACCTTCAGAACCTTGCTTTGTAGTTACCAGAATAACACCATTAGCACCACGTGCACCATAGAGAGCAGTTGCCGTAGCATCTTTCATGATAGAGAAACTGGCAATGTCATCTACTTGCAGACGTGCTAAGTCTTCTGATTCCATTTCTACATCATCTACCAGGATAAGCGGTGACTTTGCGTATCCGAAGGTTGTTACACCACGTACAAAGAAGTCTGCATTGTCTGCACCCGGTTCACCACTACGCTGATAGGAGATAAGACCTGCTACACGTCCGGCAAGTGCTGTAGTAAGGTTACTTGTAGGTGCTTTCAGCTCTGCCGGTTTGATCGTTGATACAGATGCAAGCACGCTTTCTTTTTTCTGCTTGGCAAAAGCAACAACGGTAACTTCATCCAGCTCGTCTACTTTTTGTTTTAGTATGATTCTAAGGTTATTCTTATCACCTACTGTGATTGTTTGGGATTCCATACCCAAATACGTAATTTCGAGTTTGGCTCCTTTGGGTACATCAATCGAGAATGTACCATCCATATCTGTCGTTACCCCTCTTGGTGTACCTACTACCTGGATAGCAGCTCCCGGAACAGTTTCTCCGGTTTCGTCAATAATGGTACCTTTCAATGTGATGTTTCGGGATTGTGTGACGCCCGGAACAGATGGAGAGGTGGCAAAAGCGGTAACTCCATAATTTGGAAAGGAACCTAACATGCCCAACAATAGTAGCATTGCGCTACACCTTTTGGTTAGAAAAGGAAAATTGTTTTTCATCTTCTTTAATTAGATTTTAATTAATAAAAAGTATAATTTCACAAATGTTATCGATGTGTGCGTTAACACTTGGTGCTGCAAAGGTATTAAATCGTGAAAAGATGTTTTTATGTATTGTTTCAAATACTACTTTATTTGTCTCTGAATCGTTTTTGGGACGCTATTGATAGTAAAATGAGATAAAATTTCAAATGGATTGTGTTTTGGTTGGCAAATCAGAGGGGGCTGGGTAGGTGAATACAGAAAGCAGATCAAGATGAATATATTTACGGTTAGACGATTTACGATGTACGATTGGGATTACTCTGTTTCTAACAACACTGAAACAGGTTTTTAAAAGAGTAACTTCAATCGTACATCGTAAATCGTCTAATCGTAAATAGTTGATCTGTGTTTTATCATATTATAGTTATTGCTTTTTAAGAAATAAGTATCGCGTAGTCCTCTTTCTCGTCCTGAAAATATAGCTGTTAGCCTCGTCTCATATCCTGTTATATAAATATTTTCTATGATAGTTGATACGCTATTATAAGTCTATGAGATTATAGTGATAATGGTGATAGCTATTAACGGCTAACTTTGTGGGTGAATAAAAAATAATCGACCATGAGAAAGCATACGCATATTGGAATAAAGTCTTTTTTTGTACTATTGGCTTCTGCTGTTTTGGTGGGGTTTACTTTCCGTCAGGCGGTTCAATCTGAAGGTGATCCTTTGTTTATAACTGGGTTAACTCCGTATAAAGCAGGCGTCATTACATCGCAAAAAGGGATGAAACGATTAGTCCTCTATTCGTCTGACTGGAAGGAGAGTTTGCAAAAGTGGGATTTGGATGCTGTACCCAGTGGGGTAGCTGTAGCTGGGGATAAAATCTATGCCACAGTTACTGGAGATAAGAATGGAGTGTATATTCTTTCCGCCTCGGGAGATTCAAAAGAATATATACCAACCGGTTCGGGAGCTTGTTTCCCTCTGGCAGATGAGAAATCGAATAGACTGTACGTTTGTAATCAGTTCTCAACAACAGTTTCTGAAATTGATTTAGGGAGTAATAAAGTGACGCGTGAAGTAAAAGTACTTCGTGAGCCTAAATCATCTATACTTGATCCGAATGGAAAGTATTTGTTCGTTACCAATTATCTTCCCCAACAACGGGCTGATATAGATACAGTGGCAGCATGTGTTTCGGTTATTGATTTGAAAAGTTTTCATAAGGTACGCGATATCCAGTTGGCTAACGGGAGTAATGCTCTACGTGGTATGACGCTTTCTCCCGATAGCCGTTATTTATTGATAACGCATAATCTGGGACGCTTTCAGGTACCTACTTCACAGTTACAACAAGGTTGGATGAATACCAGTGCTATCAGTATTGTTAATCTGGAAAGTCTGAAATTTGAGGGTGCGGTATTGCTGGATGAACCCGAACGTGGTGCAGCTGGTATATGGGATGTGAAATGTGCGGATAATAAAATAGTTATCAGCCACTCCGGTACACATGATATCAGTGTGATTGATTATCCCGGTTTTATTCAGAAGTTTAATGCTTATCCGCAAAAAGATGCATTGACATATGATCTTCGTTTTTTGTATGGTCTTCGGGATCGGGTAACATTGGCAGGGAACGGTCCGCGCAGTTTGATACTGAAAGATGGAAAGGCGATTGTCCCCACTTATTTTTCGGATACATTGAATATTGTTGATTTAAATACGCATCAGGTAGATGCTGTGCCTTTGGTACAGAACCGGGTAGAGAGTCGTATACAACGTGGTGAGAAATACTTTAATGATGCGGAGCACTGTTTCCAGAACTGGCAGTCGTGCAACGGATGCCATCCGGGAGATGCCCGTACAGATGGTATGAACTGGGATTTGATGAATGATGGCATCGGTAATCCGAAGAACTGTAAAAGTTTACTTTTCTCACACGTTACACCTCCCAATATGATTTCGGGTATCCGTGCTTCTGCCAATGTAGCTGTGCGTGCCGGATATAAATTGATTCAGTTTACTGATCTTTCGGAAGATTTTGCAGATTGTGTAGATGAATATCTGATGGATCTTAAACCTGTTCCCAGTCCATATCTGGTGAATGGCGAGCTTTCGGAGAAAGCACAGCGCGGTCGTAAGGTATATGAAAAACTAAAGTGTGACGAATGTCATTCGGGACCCTATTATACCGATATGAAAATGCATCGTATTGGAGAAGATGTTGAATTTGAAAATGGATGGGATACACCGACCCTTCGGGAAGTATGGCGTACGGCTCCTTACTTATTTGATGGAAGGGCTGCTACGATGAAAGATGTTTTTACAGTTCATAAGCATGGTATTGATAAAAAAGTATCTGATAAGGAAATAGATGAACTCGTAGAATATGTGAATTCTCTCTAAACATGAAAAATATGATATTGGAAACAAATATAGAAATCGTTCATAGGCTTTATCAAACGGGAAAAGGGTCTTTTAAAGAGATGCTTTTTCAGTTGATGGCTTTGTATGAGGCAGTCTATACACCGGTACGCATTGTAGTATTCGGTGCACCCCAAAATAATGAAGAATACTGTGAACGTTTCAGTCAGATTCGTAATGTTATTGCTGAGCGATTTGGAAATACGGCTCCTACAGTGAGTTATGTTGCCCAACCTCCATGTCCGCAAGGTCTCGTGATGGAAGTACATGAAGTGGTGTTGACGGATGCTGACTGTATCTGTTATAAAACATTGGATAATGTGCCTTATATTACAATTGAGCGTAAAGGATGCAAGCGTCTGTTTATGAGTGGGATTATTGGCGATGTGCTTCATGCTACTATCCGCAGTCAGGCGGATGAGGTGTTCAGAACAATTTCTCATATAATGGTTGCCGAACAGATGCCTGTTTCTTCTATTGTACGCCAATGGAATTACATTGAGAAAATAACAGATTGTGATGTCACGGGACATCAGCATTATCAGGACTTTAACGATGCCCGTTCTTTGTTTTATCAGTCCGTACAGTGGGCAGACGGTTATCCGGCGGCTACTGGTATCGGTACTCAGTGGGGAGGGGTAATGATTGATATTGATGCTCTGCTCTGCCAGGATGAAACGGTTTGTGTGAAACCGGTAGATAATCCGTTACAGGTCTCTGCCCATGCCTATTCACAGAATGTATTGCTGGGTGAAAAGGATGAGAAGCTTGATAAAAAGACTACTCCTAAGTTTGAACGTGCCAAGGCTATATGGAAGGAAGATCATGGATTTGTCTATATCTCCGGTACTGCTGCTATCCGAGGTGAACAAAGTCTGGAAGGAGTGGGGATTGAAGAACAAACACTTGCGACGCTGGAGAATATTAAATATCTTGTTTCGGCCGAAAATCTTAGGGAATCGGGCATTCCGGTGACGGAAGATGCATCCTATATCTGCTTTCGTGTTTACGTCAAAAGATGGGAGGATATGGCAAAGGCTTGTGAGGTTATCACCCGTCAGTATCCTGATCTTCCAGCTATATATACTCTTACGGATGTTTGTCGCTCTGAACTTCTGATTGAGATTGAGGGAATGGGGGTTATTTGAGAATGGAGAATGGAGAGGGGAGAAGGAGGTTGCACTATGAGGTTATAGGGTTATAAAGTTGTAAGGTTATGGAATTATTAGGATATGGGCTGCGCTATCATGTTGCACAGTTAACTTTCAATTTTCAATTTTCAACTTTCAATTAATTAAATAATTATATTAAAACGATGAAAACAACAAAAGTATTAATTGCGGCATTTATTGCCTGCTGTGGGGTAGGGATGACCTCTTGCTCCACAGAATCTAAAAAGACAGAATCAGTTATGACACAAGAAAAGACAACGTATCAGAAGAAGTTTACAAATGCTGACTTCTACAAAGATGGAAAGTTTGATCAGGAAGCTGCTAAGAAAGCATTTCTGGATATGTTTGAGTTTTATGACGTACCTTTCACTGCATTGATGGAAAAGGACATCTGGTTTACCGATTTCGGACTGGGTGACTTTGAGAATACAGGTATGGGGGGGATCTTCTGGATTAACGATGCCGAACATGGCTATTTTGCTCATAGTATTTACTTGTTGCCTGGGCAGATGATTCCGGAACATGCTCATGTAAAAACTTCATTTCCTGCCAAACATGAATCATGGATGGTAAACCATGGGTGGGTATATAATTTCTCTGAGGTAGGAGACGAAACTCCTAATCCGCCTGCTATTCCTGCCGGTCACGGTCCGGTTAAGAGTAAAAACTTTGTAGTACAGCAGGTAGGTGACGTTCTTCGTTTGAAAGAACCTGAGACTTTCCATTTTATGATGGCTGGTCCCGAAGGAGCTATTGTTGAAGAGTGGGCCTGCTACCATGATAACGATGGTTTGCGTTTCACAAATAAAAAAGCAGCTTTATAACTAATACCTAAGATACCATGAGAAAAATAAATCATATTGGAATACCTACTCAGACACCGCAACCGGGTGAATCTTATGCAGAAGGTTTGAAAGTGTGGCTGACTAACTTTAATGAAAGCCCTAATAAAATAGAATTTCTTCGTTTTGAAGAAGGAAGCTGGATGCCGGAACTGATTCAGAAAACGGCTCATATAGCCTATGAAGTAGATAATCTGGAAGAAGAATTAAAAGGTGCCAAAGTACTTGTTGAACCGATGCCGGGAGGTGAAAATCTTACCATTGCTTTTATTGAGGAAGAAGGTATTGCACTCGAACTTATGTATTTTGAAAAGTAACTCTTAAATTAAAAAATATGGATAAGTTTATAAATAACCCTGATAATCTCACAGAAGAGTTGTTGGAAGGCTATGTGATGGCTTACAGTGATCAGGTAGCTATTGGAGGTGAGAATATTATTGTGCGTGCCAATGCTAAACCGGAAGATAAGGTTGCTATTATCACGCTTGGAGGTTCGGGTCATGAACCTGCATTGAGTGGTTTTGTAGGTGAAGGTATGCTCGACTGCTCTGTGGTTGGAGATATTTTTGCAGCTCCGGGCGCACAACGCGTTTTTCAGGCTTTGCAAATGTTCAAACGCGAAGCGGGGATCTTGTTGGTAGTACTCAATCATTCCGGTGATATTATGAGTGCAAACATGGCTTGTCAGTTAGCTGAACGGGTGGGTATCAAAGTGAAGAGTATCATTACCCATGATGATATCAGTGCCGGGCTGGATGCTCCCGATGAAGATCGTCGCGGATTGGCAGGTTGTGTGCCTTTGATTAAAGTGGTTGGTGCCGCTGCCGAAGAAGGTAAATCTCTGGACGAGATACTTGAAATAGGTGAACGTATGAATGCGAAGATAGCCACGCTTGCTGTAGCAATGAAAGCATGTACGCATCCACAAAATGGTATGAGCATTTCCGATCTTCCGGACGGTATTATGGAGATTGGTATGGGACAACATGGCGAAGGTGGTGGTGGACGTAAACCATTGGTTTCTGCCGATGATACTGCCGAGGAAATGGTAGGTCTGCTAATGAAAAAATTACAGCCTAAACCTGGAGATAAGGCGTTGCTTATCATTAACGGCGTGGGGGCAACTACTCATATGGAGATGAGTATTGTTTACCGTAAGGCTCATTTTATATTAGAAAATAACGGTGTTGAAGTGGTGTCCGGACGTATTGGTGAATTACTGACAGTACAGGAACAGGCCGGTTTTCAAATGATTCTGGCATTGCTGGACAATGATCATGTAGATTATTTGAAGAACCATATGTCTAATGCACCTTACTGGACTACTTTAGGAAAATAAGAATGGATAAATTAACTGTAAATGACTTTAAGAAAATGATTCAGAACGCTCTGAAAAATATAACAGAGCGTTCTGATGAGTTCTCTAAACTGGATGCTGTATTGGGGGACGGTGATCACGGTACAGCTATCGTACAAGCTATGTCGGCCATTGTACAATCGGCTGATAAAGGTACGGAATTCAAGAAAATGCTTGGAGATATGGGTTTCGACGTAATGTTGCAGATCAGTGGCTCTACCAGTACACTACTTGGAGGATTTTTTCTCGGAATGAGCGATGCACTGGCAGATGGAGTAACTGAGCTGGATGCTGAAGGTGTAAAAAGCATGTTTGCCGGTGGACTTGCCGGTGTGAAAAAGCAGACTAAAGCCCAACGCGGAGATAAGACGATGATGGACGCTTTGATACCTGCTGTAGAAGCTATACAAGCCACAAATTCGTCTGATATAAAAATGTTGATGGCAGCGGGAGCAGAAGCTGCATTGAAGGGAGCAGCGGAAACTGTAGATATGAAAGCTAACTTTGGGCGTGCCCGTAATTATGGCGAACGTTCCATTGGATATGCCGATTCCGGAGCAAGCTCCTGGTCATGCATGTTTGATGCTTTTGCAAAAGCACTACTTTAAAGATATATAAAAACAGAATAAGAGAAAATGGCAGATTTAGATGATTTAAGAGATGGCTGCAACTTTGGGTTGGACCAGGCTGTGGCAAATCAGACTTTCCACGTAAAAGGCGCAGGAAATCTTCCCTGGGGAATGAAAGACCGGTTATCACGTATATTTAATCCTGCGACAGGACGTACAGTGATGTTGGCTTGTGACCATGGTTTTATAATGGGGCCTACTTCCGGACTGGAACGTATCGACCTGAACATTGTACCACTTATTGAGTATGCAGATTGTCTGATGTGTACCCGTGGTGTTTTGCAGTCTGTTATTCCACCCACCACAAACAAATCAATTTGCTTGCGTTCGGATGCCGGTACCTCCATTTTGACAGAATTGAATGACAATGTATTGATTGATATCGAAGATGCAGTACGCATGAACGTTTCGGCTATGGCAGTGATGCTGGCTATCGGTGATAAAGAACATGAAGCTAAAACGGTGGCTAATCTCTACAAGGCAGTAGATAAAGGTACACGTTATGGCATTCCTGTAATGGGAGTTACGGCCGTTGGTAAAGAAATGGCTCGTGATGCACGTTATTTTGGTTTAGCTTCACGTATTGCAGCCGAGAATGGCGCTAACATTGTAAAAACTTACTATTGCGACGGTTTTGAGAAAGTGGCAGCTGCCTGCCCGGTTCCCGTAGTGATTGCCGGTGGTAAGAAACTTCCGGAGAGGGAAGCGCTTGAGCTTTGTTATATGGCTATCAATGACGGTGCTTCCGGGGTAGATATGGGACGTAACGTATTCCAGTCAGAAGCTCCCGCCGCAATGATTCAGGCAGTTTATGCAGTAGTACACCAGAACTATAGTGTAGATCAGGCTTTTGAACTGTTTAACGAATTAAAAACTAAATAGTGATGATACGCCTGCGTTTATTAGCTCTGTTATTTCTTAGTTGTTCGTTGCATTTGTCTGCACAGGAAAAACTGGTACTTGCCGGTTCGGGAAATCCTGCGGTAATGATAGTAGATAAGCAATCGGGGGCTGTAGAATGGAAACATGCATTAGAAAAAGGAGAGGAGTGTAATACTGTAGCTGTTACCCGACAGGGCAATATTCTCTATTCTTACAAAAAAGGAGCAAAGCTGATAGGGACAGATCACCGTGTGATCTGGGATTATAAAGCCCCGGAAGGAACGGAACTTCAATCAGCAACTCTCTTGAAGGATGGCGGATTTCTTCTTGGCATCTGTGGCAATCCGGCACGGCTCATTGAACTGGATAAGAACGGAAAGGAGCGTAACCGTGTGGAGATTGACCTGCAAATAGAAAAACCACATGGTCAGTTCCGACAGGTTTTCCAGTTGCGCAACAAGAATTATCTGCTTCCTGTCATGGGAAAACAGAAAATGATGGAAATAAACCGGAAAGGTGCAGTAGTGGCAGAGTTTCCGACAGGAGGCCGGGCTTTTTCTTCACTCGAATTGAGAGACGGGAATATATTGCTTCCTTGTGGAGACGGGCACTTTTTTCAGGTTATTGACCGTAAAACAGGGAAGGAACTCAAACGGGTAACGTCTGAAGATGTACAAGGTGCTTCGCTGCTTTTTGTGGGACAGATATTGGATGCGGGCAAAGGAAATTTGCTGATCTGTAACTGGTATGGACACACAAAAGATGCTACAGTAGATGAACCTCAACTCATTGAAGTGGATGCAAACGGAAAAGTATTATGGAGCTTGAATGATAAAGAAAATATCGGTAAAGTTTCGGCAGCTTGTCTGGTGAGTAATCCCAAATTTAAGATAAATGTAGTAGAGTAATCCTCAAACTAATACATAACTGATATGAATAAGAAAATAGTAATAATGTCCGTTTGCATGGCATTGTCCCTTTCTGTTTTTGCACAGAAGAAAAGGGCAAAGGTAGCCGAACCTGCTACCTGGGCAGAAAGTATTGCCCGGGCAAAGAGTCAGGCTGATGCACAGATGCAAAAAACGCTTCGTCCGGTCGCTTCTAAAGTGGTGAAGTCGAAAGCGGCAGCAGAGCCTTTTTCTGCTGACATCAGCGGACTGGACGAAATGGTACTTTATACCTGGAGTACGGTGGACGGTACTTCCGATGATCAGCCAGTGTGGGCAAATGCCCGGCTGGTTGCTGCTGACGGTTCATCCGTGTGGTTAAATGATTTGAAGAATACCTTTAAAAAAGGTACCAGTGGCGGTTTGCGTTACAATGTAAATGCTAAGAATGCTGCTGTAACGATGAAAGGAAAAACCTATAATCGTACTATTATGACGGGGGGAAATGCACAGATTATTGTTCCGTTAGACAAAAAGTATGTGCGTTTTGAAGCAGAAATAGGATTGGAGAATCGTTCTTCAAATGGTTCGGTTATTTTCCGTGTACAAGGTATTACGGGTAGCGAAGCTGCCGGTAAAATTGTGAAAGACTATCCTGCGGAAGCTGCCCTGTTCTTGCCGTTTGCCGGGGGAGATATGAAGGCATTAGTGACTACATATGATGCAAGTATTGAGAAACACGTTGCAGAATCTGTTATCAGGCTTTTGAAGGAACCAAGACATTTTAATGCCCTGTTGCAACAGATATCTCAGAAAACTGTATTAGACGAACAGGTGATTGGTTATCTGAATCTGGCTCAGGATGCAATGAATGTTTATCAATTGCAGGAGGCTTTGGCATGGATCAATATCCGCGCTATTGAGGAAGCTGTAAATGATATGAATCAGTATAAAGGTTTTGATCAGACAACTAACCAAACCCGGTTGGCAGAATTGAAAATGCTTACCGGAAGAGGTTTCAATGATATTTATACTAATCAGCCCGCTGCATTGGAGACTGCCAATAAAGCGCTGAAACTAAAACGGGATATCTTGCTGGCTAATCCTGAACTGGATGTTGACAAACTGATTGTAGGTCGTTATAAGATAGGTACTACTGCCCGTCAGGTCACACCTCGTGCATTGGGAACACAAAATAACAACTGGTCTAATCAGACTTCTGCTTCCCGTGGGGGCTTTGATGCTGAGATTACTGAGTTGTCAAATCTTCGTGGCGATATTAAGTCGAGAACGATTTTTAAACCAACTAACGGTTCGTCTCTTCCTGACCTTAAATTGCATTGGGACGCTGACCGTATTTTGTTCTCTATGGTGGATACCGACAAACGCTGGCAAGTGTTTGAGGTAGGTGTAGATGGTAAAGGGCTGAAAAAGATGATTCCCGATCTGGAACCTGATCTTGAGTTTTTTGACGCTACTTATCTGCCTTCCGGCAAGATGATTGCAGTCTCCAATATAGGTTACAATGGTGTACCTTGTGTAAATGGTAACGATGAAGTCGGTAATATGTGTCTGTATGATCCGAAAGACAATTCTTTGCGTCGCCTCACTTTTGACCAGGATGCTAACTGGGCACCGACAGTGATGAATAATGGCCGTGTCATGTATACCCGTTGGGAATATACTGACTTAACGCATTATTTTTCACGTTTTGTGATGCATATGAATCCGGATGGTACTGAGCAGAAGTCACTTTACGGTAGTGGCTCTTACTTCCCGAACAGTACTTTCGATGCAAAGCCGCTTCCGGGTAATACCTCTAAGTTTGTAGGCGTTATCTCCGGTCACCATGGTGTAACCCGTTCCGGTCGCCTGATGATCTTTGATCCGGCTAAGAGCCGCAAATCGGAGAAAGGCATGTTACAGGAACTTCCTTTCAGAGATCGCAAGATTGAACCGATTGTAAAAGATCGTCTGGTAGACGGTGTATGGCCTCAGTTTATTAAGCCTTATCCGTTGAATGATAAATACTTCCTGGTTGCAGCTAAGTTGAATGAGAATGCATTATGGGGTATTTATCTGATAGACGTATTTGATAATTTGACTCTGATTGCCGAATATGAAGGTGAAGGATTAATTTGTCCGATACCTGTGAAGAAGACTCCGACTCCTCCTATAATTCCGGAAAAGATTAAGCCGGGTGATAAGGAAGCCACGGTATTTATTCAGGATATTTACGAAGGTGAAGGTTTAAAAGGTGTACCCCGTGGTACAGTGAAGGCATTCCGTGTACTTTCTTATGAGTATGCTTACAACAAAACTCCGTCTGATCATTGGGCACAGGGGGTACAGAGCGGTTGGGATATCAAACGTTTACTGGGTACGGTTCCGGTAGAAGAAGATGGTTCTGCTATGTTTAAAATACCTGCCAATACGCCTATTTCACTTCAGCCGTTGGATAGTGAAGGACGTGCTATTCAGTGGATGCGTAGCTGGTTGACCGGTATGCCGGGTGAAACGGTTTCATGTATCGGTTGCCATGAGGATCAGAATCAGATTCCTATTCCTAAACGTGTGATAGCCTCACAGATTGCTCCTCATACCATAACGAAGCCTGAAGGTGGACAGCGTTCCTTTACTTTTGATCTGGAAGTACAGCCGGTACTTGACCGTGCCTGCGTAGCTTGCCACAATAGCGATAGTAAACTGGCCGACTTCACCGGAGGACGTATTGATAAGTTTACCGGATTTGGTGAAAGTTATCTGAATCTTCATCCGTTTGTGTACCGTCAGGGACCGGAAGCCGAAATAGAAGTACTGAATCCGTATGAATATCATGCTTCTGTAAGTCCGCTTATAAAGCTACTGAAGAAAGGACATCATGGTGTGGAACTGACAGATAAAGAATGGCAGACCTTGTACAACTGGATTGACTTCAATGCGCCTTATCATGGCAAGTTCAAAGCCAATGTATTTAAAGGGGTAGAGCAGATCAGCCGTCGTACGGAACTGACAGAGAAATATGCAGGTTCGGGTGTAGACTGGAAAGCCGAAATCCGTTCGTATGCCGACTATCTGAGCAAACAGGAAAAACCTGCTGCTGTGAAGCCTGAACGTAAGGAATATAAAGACAAAGAGGTGAAACTGAAAGGCTGGCCCTTTGATGCTGCTACTGCCAAGGCGATGTTGAGCAAAGAAACAGAAACGCAGAAGAGCATTGAACTTGCTCCTGGTATCCGGATGAACTTTGTACGAGTTCCGGCTGGTTCCTTCGTAATGGGTAGTAACCGCGGACATTCCGACTATTCTCCTGTAAGCAAACAGGTCGTGAAGAAAGCTTTCTGGATGGGTGAAATAGAGGTAAGCAATGAACAATTCCGTACCATCTTCCCTGAGCATAACAGCCGTTTTATTGGTCAACTTTGGAAAGACCACGTACACGAAGGTTATCCGGCTAATAATCCGGAACAACCGGCTATCCGTGTAAGCTGGCAAGAAGCTATGGACTTCTGTAAGAAGTTGAGTGAGAAGACCGGATTGAATGTAACCCTGCCTACAGAGGTACAGTGGGAGTGGGCTTGCCGGGCTGGTAGTGATGATGACTTCTGGTATGGTTCCCTGAATACGGACTTTGCCAAGTTTGAGAATCTGGCCGATGTACAATTGAATAAAGCGGCCGTGCGTGGTGTGAATCCACAACCGATGAATCCGAATGACAGTTGGTATAAGTATTACACATACCAGCCGAAAGAGAACGGAGTGGATGATGGTAATATGCTGATGGTAAAAGGGGGTAGTTATCAGGCCAATCCATGGGGATTGTATGATATGCAGGGTAATGTAGCCGAATGGACCCGTTCAGACTATATGCCTTATCCGTATAATGAGAAAGCACAAGACGGTACCGGTACAGAAAAGGTAGCCCGCGGTGGATCATGGACGGAACATCCCAAAACTTGTACATCTTATTACCGGAAAGCTTATCTGCCCTGGCAGAAGGTTTATAATGTTGGCTTCCGTGTGATTATAGAAGACTAAGAGTTTATCACAAAGTAATGCAGAGTTTCACAGAGTTTATTATTATTGAGAATCATAAGTAGTACTCTGTGAAACTTTGTGTTATTGTGTGGTGAAATAAAATGAAGACCGAATGGATAAAATAGAACTTATTGCGGGTCCCTGTAGTGCTGAGACTCGCGAACAAATGATGAAGACTGCAACCCAACTACGGGCCGTAGGTATCCGGACATTGCGTGCAGGATTGTGGAAACCTCGTTCACACTACGGAACATTTGAAGGAGTGGGCGAGAAGGGACTGGCATGGATGGAAGAGATACAGCAAACTTTAGGTATGCGGGTGATGACTGAAGTGGCACTGCCCTCACATGTAGAAGCTGCCTTAAATGCCGGGTTGGATATGCTTTGGATTGGAGCTCGTACTACAGTGAATCCTTTTATGATGCATGAACTTGCCGAGGCATTACGTGGAACAGATATTCCAATATGGGTAAAGAATCCTGTCTCTCCCGATCTGGAACTATGGATAGGAGCTATCGAACGCCTGCAACACGCGGGGGTAAAGCGCATTGGTGCCATACATAGAGGCTTTTGCCTGGTAGACAATGCGCCTTATCGCAATTCTCCGTTGTGGGATCAGATAAAAGAACTCCGTAATCGCGTTCCTGGTATACCTGTTTATTGTGATCCCAGTCATATTGCAGGAAAACGTGAGTTGTTGCTTCAGATTTGTCAGGAGGCACTATCTCTGAAAGTGGACGGATTGTTTATTGAATCCCACTGTTGCCCGCAGGAAGCTTTGTCTGATGCTGCACAACAATTGACCCCCGCGGCTTTGTCGGATATGTTACATACGCTGAATATAGATTGATCAGGATTGAAAAATGGTATGTTTTCTTGTCTCAAACCTAAGATTGGGATAATAGTGCAAGTCTATGGAATAATAATATAAACCCGAGTCAGGCTAATAGCCTATTTTTGCATTGGACAAAATAAATTATAAAATAACCATGAAAATCAAAACAGGACTGCTATCACTAATGATAGTATGCGGCGCATGTAGCCGAACTACCCAACCAGCGGATGTGTTAAAAGATAACTTCGATTTTGCTTCCGGGCAATTGAATTTCGCCTTTTCGGAAATAGACCAGGTGAAGTCTGCATTTACAGAAGAGCAAAAAGAGAAGATGTTAGTCAGCCCTCGTAATATTGAACCGGATGGTTCACTGCATCTCGTCGCTTCACGGGATTGGTGCAGCGGATTCTTTCCGGGAGAATTGTGGTATATGTATGAATATACCGGCAATGAGTATTGGCGACAGAAAGCTGAAGAGTTTACCGCACCTATTGAGCGTGAAAAGACCAATGGCCGTACCCATGATATGGGCTTTAAAGTATTTTGTAGTTTTGGTAACGGATACCGTTTGACGCATAATTCTGATTATAAAGGAATACTTATCGAATCGGCAGAAACGCTGATTACCCGGTATAAACCCAATGTGGGTTGTATCCGTTCATGGGATCACAATAAAGATAAATGGCAGTGTCCTGTTATTATAGATAATATGATGAATCTGGAGTTACTGTTCTGGGCTTACAAACAAACCAACCGGGAAGAATTTTATGACATCGCTGTAAACCATGCACGTACAACAATGAAGAATCATTTCCGCGACGATTATAGTTCGTATCATGTAATTGATTATGATACAATCAGCGGAGAGGTTCTGAAAAAGAACACACATCAGGGATATGCGCATGAATCAGCATGGTCACGTGGACAGGCGTGGGGATTATATGGTTATACTATGTGTTACCGTGAAACGAATCTTCCGGAATTTCTGGAACAGGCCAAACATATTGCCAACTATATCTTTACCAGTAAAACACTTCCTGAAGACTTGATTCCTTATTGGGATTTCAACGCTCCTAATATTCCTGACGAACCGAGAGATGTGTCGGCAGCAGCTGTTATAGCTTGTGCGCTGTATGAGCTTTCTATGTACGACAAGGACAATGCTGTGCAGTATAAAGAATGGGCAGATACAATTGTCAGTAATTTGAGTAAGAACTATCGTGCAGCGTTGAATGGTGATCGTGGTTTCCTTTTACTTCACAGTACGGGTTCTGCTCCTCATAAGTCCGAGATAGATGTTCCTATCGTCTATGCAGACTATTATTTCCTTGAGGCTTTACTCAGAAAATCAAAACTGGAAAAAGAAGGAAACGCTGTATTGTAAAAGCGGTGTAAATATGAAAAATACAATTGTTGGTTTATTAGTTAGTTTGATGCTGCTGAGCGGGAATCTTGGTGCAAAGGTTCCTGTGACGCAGTCACAAAAACTTCGTTTAACGGATAACTGGGAATTTCTTCGACAGGATGTTGGTAATATATGGGAACTTGTCAGACCCATGAAAGTCGGACAACCGGAAGGATCACCCATTTGGACAAAAGTAACTCTTCCACATTGCTTTAATGCAGAAGATGCAGTAGATCCGGATGTGAATTACTATCAGGGACCGGGCTGGTATAAAACACAACTCACGATAGACAATCCCTATAAAAACGGTCGTATCCTGCTCGAATTTGAAGGAGCAGGACAAAAGACAGATGTTTATATCTATATGACTAAAGTGGCTGGTCACACAGGTGGTTATGATAGTTGGAATGTGGATATAACAGATGCCGTAAACACATTCCTTTCCAGTAAAGAGGCTGAGCGTTTTGGAGGACGTGTCCCTTTGAGTATTCGTTGCGACAATACGCGTGATGCCGAAATGATACCTTCAGATCTTTCCGATTTTAATCTTTATGGAGGTATTTACCGTTATCTCAATCTGGTTTATCTTCCGGAGGTTTCTATAGCTTCGCTGAAGATAGAGCCGGTATTAGATCAGAAACTGAAGCAGGCAACCCTGAAAATAAATTCTTTCTTTTATAATCCTTCGGATGTGAGAAAAGCCACTGTTGAATGGCGCGTGAAAGACTCTCAAGGGAACGTGGTACTATCCGGCAGGCAGGATGAAGTCACTCCTCTCGGCGAATTCTGCCTTGCCGACGTCCCGTTAAAAAAGCCTCAGGTATGGGATGTGGATAACCCGCTGCTTTATACGTGTGAGGTTACTGTGCGTGCCAATGGACAGGCAGTTACTGCTTCCGAACGTTTTGGTTTCCGAACGTTTGAATTTATAGAAAAAGGTCCGTTCCATTTGAATGGGCGTCGGTTGTTATTACGTGGTACACACCGGCATGAAGATCATGCGGGGGTAGCTGCTGCCATGACCGAAGATCAGATGCGACAAGAGATGCAGATGATGAAAGAGATGGGTGTTAACTTCATTCGTCTGGGACATTATCAGCAGTCAGAAATAATCCTTAACCTTTGTGACAGCCTGGGTATCCTGGTATGGGAGGAGATTCCCTGGTGCCGTGGAGGGGTAGGTGGAGAAAAGTACCGTTCACAAGCCAAACACATGTTGACAGACATGATAGAACAACACCGCAATCATCCTGCCGTGATCATTTGGGGACTCGGAAACGAGAATGACTGGCCGAATGATTTTGAAACATTTAACCAAGGAGAGATCCGCTCGTTGATGAGTGAGCTTCACACCCTTTCGCATCAGCTGGATGATAGTCGTAAGACAGCTATTCGCCGTTGCGCCTTCTGTAGTGATATTGTTGATGTTTATTCGCCTTCTATCTGGGCAGGCTGGTATCGGGGTAATTATACCGATTATCAGGAAATGTCTCTTGCTGAGATGGAAAAGGTGAAACATTTCCTGCACGTAGAGTGGGGAGGTGACAGCCATGCCGGACGCCATGCCGAGGTGGTGGCAGCCATTCGTAAAGCAGGTGAAAGCGATGCTGATGCAGCACTGAATGGTTCGGCACAAGTGCTTAAAAAAGGAGATTGGAGCGAAACATATATCGTAAAGCTGATTGATTGGCACCTGAAAGAACAGGAGAATATGCCTTGGTTGACAGGAGCAGCTTATTGGCCTTTCAAAGATTTCTCTACTCCGATACGTCCCGAAAATCCGGTACCGTATATGAATCAGAAAGGGGTTGTAGAGCGTGACTTTACGAAGAAAGAAAGTTACTATGTATTCCAGTCTTATTGGACAGAGAAGCCCATGATACATATATATGGGCACAGCTGGCCGGTGCGTTGGGGAAATGCGGGTGAGGAGAAAGAGATACTGGTTTATTCAAACTGCCCTTCAGTAGAACTTTTCGTCAATGGAGTGAGCCGGGGAATAAAGAAACGTAATAGTCAGGACTTTCCTGCTGCCGGACTACGTTGGAATGTACCTTTGAATGTCGGAAAGAATACGGTTAAGGCTGTTTCTACCGGTAAGGAAAGCATCACAGACGAAATATCTTTTGAGTATCAAACGGAGAAGTGGGGGGCAGAGGCTACTATACAACTTACTGCGACACCTTGTGGAGATAATATGTTTGAGGTATCAGCACAGTTATTGGATACCAATGGAGTTCGCTGCCTGGACTCCCGTATGTTCGTTCATTTTGAAATAGCAGGCGATGGTGAGTTGATACAAAATCAAGGTACTGCCATGGGATCGCGCAAAGTGCAGGTATGTAATGGACGTGCAGGTATCCGCGTTCGCCAACCCAAAGGAAAATCCGTTGTTGCGGTGAAAGCCGAAGGTATTCCTACAGTAACGTTGTTAATTGAAAATTGAAAGTTGAAAGTTGAAAGTTGCTGCGCTGTCATGCTGCATAGTAACTTTCAACTCTATAAGACTTTCAATTAAACGACAACGCGCTGCATAGCAATTTTTAATTTTCAATTTTCAATTCAATGAGTAAATTTCAGAACCTAATTTGTGGAGGGGCCTTTATTGTCTTCTTTGTTACAGGGGCATTGGCACAAACCAAACTCCCGCCTGCCTGGCAATCCAGCCTGGTAAAGATAACCGATGCGGGAGAACTTACATATTATCCTGATAAAGAAGGAAATACAATCCCGGATTTCAGCCGTGTAGGTTATCATCACGGAGATAAGAGCATTCCGGCTTATCCGGCTACGATAATCGTTTCGCCGGTAGCGAACGGAGATAGCCATAACGTTATCCAAAAGGCAATTGATAAAGTTTCGCAAATGAAGCCCGATAAGGATGGACACCGGGGGACGGTTTTACTCAAACGAGGTATTTATAAGATCTCTGAGAGTATTCTTATTACTGCCAGTGGTGTTGTATTAGAGGGAGAGGGAGAAAATGTGAATGAAACCCGTCTTTTGGCTACAGGGAAAAAGCGGTATTCGTTAATAAAAGTATCCGGTACGGGAAGAGCGAAAGAAGTGCCGGGTACACGGGCAAAGATTACAGATACATTCGTTCCTGTTGGTACCCATTCTTTCCGGGTTTCTTCGGGTAAAGGTTTTCGTCCGGGAGATCGTATTATGCTTTATCGCCCCGGTACTTCACAGTGGATACACGACCTTAAAATGGATCAAATTGTAGAACGTAAAGGTACCCGTCAATGGACTCCCGAAGAGTATAATCTTGCTTTTGAACGTGAGATAACCAAAGTAGAAGGCGACCGTATTTATATTGATAATCCTGTTGTAATGCAGATGGATGCCAAATATGGTGGCGGTGAGATTTATAAGTATACATTTGACGGACGTATCAGTGAAGTAGGAGTCAGCAATCTTTGTCTTGAGTCTGAGTTTGAAAACTATGAGGATAATCAGCATGGTTGGATAGGTGTGGAGTTTGATAAAGTAGAAAACTGCTGGGCACGCAATATTACTTGTCGTTACCTGGGGTATGCAGCTGTTAGTTGTGAGGCGATGGCTAAGAACGTAACGGTTTCTAACAGCCGTTGTCTTGAAGCAAAATCACTTATTACAGGTGGTTTCCGTTATGGTTTCAATAATTGGGGGCAACAGAATCTTTTCATGAATTGCCAGAGTTCCGAAGGGCGTCATGACTATGTGACCGGGGCGCGTGTGTGCGGGCCGAATGTATTTTATAATTGTTCCGCTTCCCAGACATTTGCAGATATAGGTCCGCATCACCGTTGGGCAGTGGGTACTCTTTATGACAATATAATCACCGACGGAGAAATTAATGTTCAGGATCGGGGACAGATGGGAAGCGGACATGGTTGGGCCGGCGTTACACAAGTCTTATGGAACTGCCGGGTGCGCCGTGCTGCTATACAAAATCCTTGGGTTTCCGGAAACAATTATAGTATCGGAACGAAGGGAGAGAAGGTGCCCGGACATTTCAAAGACCGTCCCGAAGGCATTTGGGAAGGACAGAATGAGATTAATATTTTCCCTCGCTCTTTGTATGTGGCCCAGCTTATGGCAAGACAAAAAGGAACAGACTTGCAGATATTGACTAAGTAAAAACTCACCACAGAGTATACAGAGGTTACAGAGTTTTATTACTTTTGTAATCGAATATGCAACCCCTTGATGTCTTTGTGTACTCTGTGGTGAATTTGAACAAATTGTTCTGTTAACATCTTACTTTCGAACCTTATGAATAAACAAACTTTTCTATCTTTTATCATTCTGTGTGTGATTACTGTGACTCTTGGTGCCCAGACTGCTGCTTATCGTTTGGAGAACCCCTTTCTGGTACGTACGCTTGAAGTAAACAACGGTGTCCTGGCTACTCAATCTATTTACAATAAACTTTCTGGTAAAACGTTGACGCCTCTTTCATGTGAAGAGTTTGCCTTGCGCATTTCTGAGGGTACCGACAAAGAAGGTACCGACCGTATTTTGACTGCTAAAGATTTTACAGTACTTTCTGTTTCCGACTACAATCTTACATCAAACAAGAAAGGCCGTGGTTACAGGTTTGTACTTAATAATAAAAAAGAAGAACTTTCGGTGACGGTCAGCTATGAATTGACGGATGATGATTCTTTTTGCCACAAGTACTTGCAGATTCGCTCTGGTAAGGATGTTACATTGGAACGCGTTGATGTGGAGTCTATCTCTTTCGCTGATGCCCGGCAAAACTATACTACAAAAGAAATTACGGCTCAGGGGAGTGCCCGTTGGAAACCGGGTCTGGGACAACCTCTTTATACAACAGAAACGGCTACCTATTGGGGAATCGAATTTCCTGCGGCAACCAATCTGGTAACGGATCAGAAAATGTCCTGTGGCTATCTTCGTGGTTGCGGACTTTCTAAAGGCGAAGAGTATACAACCTATAAGAGCGTGGTTGGCGTGGCCGATGATCCGGCTTATCTTGATGATGCCTTTTACGCTTATATCAATAAAATAAGAAAACGTCCGCTTCGCTTGCAGATTCAGTACAACAGTTGGTTTGATTTTGGAAAGAGTGTTTCGGCCCGAACGTTTACAGCCAGTGTGCGTAAAGTGAATAGTGAACTGGTGCTTGAACGAGGGTGTACACCTTTGAATGCTTACGTCATAGATGATGGTTGGCAAAATGCCGATCCGGCGACTGCTGATTGGTCCGAAAAGGTATGGACGGTTAATTCAAAGTTTTCTCCCGATTTCTCCGAAAGTCGGCAAGCAGCGAAAGAAGCCAACTCTAAGCTTGGACTTTGGTTAAGTCCGGCTTCCATTTTGGGTGGATTGAAGATGGTTCCTAAAATGCGTGAATATGGGTATGAATCTCTCTCTTATGGTATGTCTATGACGGGAGCTGTATATATGCAGAAACTTGAAGACCGGGTTGTGGAGCTTGCTTCCGGGGGTGTCTCTTATTTTAAATTTGACGGGCTGTTCGGACACCTTAATATCCGTGATTTTGAGTTGCAGGGAAGAGGTACGGCTGCTATGCCACAACTTGGAGTTGAAGGCTTTTCTTCCAATGACGAGCGCTTGAATGATTCCCGGTATGACGAATTGAAACTTTATTACCTGACCGCCGGAACAGAACGTTTGATGAAGATTTTTAATCGTTTGGGAGAAGTGAATCCGGATATTTTTATTGCTATCACGAATGGAGCTTATCTTAGTCCCTGGTGGTTGCAGTACGTTGATGTGGTTTGGCTGATTAATGCCGGAGATGCTGCCAAAGGAAACAATCGTAACGGGGAACTGGTATATCGTGATAATGTATACCATCAGATATGGAAAGAAGAGAATACGAAGTTTCCGATGAATTCTGTTTTCAATCATGAACCTAAGAAAACAGGTCCGGATGAAACACCGGAGGCTTTCCGTGATTATTTGTATATGAATCTTAGCCGGGGCACTGGCTTTATTGAGCTGTATATCAAGACGGAAAAGTTGTCTTATTCCGATTGGGACATTCTGGCCGATGGTTTGAAATGGGCTCAGAAAGTATTCCCGCTTTTTCATAATGTCCGTATGCATGGTGGTTCGCCTCGCAACAATGAGGTGTACGGCTACAGTGCCTGGAATAAAACTCAGGGGTATCTCTCTTTTCACAACCCTTCGGAAAAGGAGCAAACTTATAGTGTGATGCTTGATCGTAATTTGGGATTATTACCCGCAACGGATATGATTTATCATGTCTCATCTCCTTTGGGAAGTGTGGGCAGTAGAGTGAAAGCCTCGTATCGTTATGGTGATATGCTATCGTTGACTTTGAAACCTGGCGAGATTGCTGTTCTTGATTTTACTAATCTTGCCTCCTGCTTTTCCGGTTTGGGAAATGAAGGTATATCTTCAGTTTGTGACTGACGGAATGAGAGGTTTAACAAAATGTATTTTCTATATCCTTTTTATAACGTTGTAGCAGAGCAGAACTCTGGTTTACAGAATTGAAGGCATTGTAGACGCGTTGTGAGAACGCATAAAGTTTGTACTTGGATTATTTCGGTGTTAGAATGAAATGCTTTCTTTTTTTGTAACTATCTTTATGATTGTAGATAGTTGATACTGGGTTTGTTCTGCTACTTTCTTTTTTGTCTCTTTTCGCTACTCTGATAAATCGTGTCCTACCGATAAAAACAAACTTTTCCGATAAGAAAATGTACATATCTTACCGGGAAAGTTTATTTATGTGAAGTTTATGCGATTCTTTTTGTAAAGTTTTCTCAAGTGGCTGTTTCAAACAGAAAGTCTTATTAGCCGATTTTTGATATTTCTATCCTTTTGCTCTTTAAAAGCGGTAATTGACTATCTTTCTTTTCTTTCTGCTTTTACTACTTACGTGTCTTTCCATACGGCAAACGTTCGTATACCCGAAAGTCACCCAAGTAGATCTGTTCGTCTTTGATACCGTTTTTAGGCCGGTCATCAGGACCTTCCATTCTACCTCCCAAACTACGGTAGATACCAAACTTATTGCGGATATTGGTTGCTCCGCTACGCCAGAGATCAACATCATCAAAAAATTGATTTATCAGTACTTTTCCGTCACTGATACGGGTAATCTTTATGCGAAAGGAACCGTGGTCTGTATAGTGCATTTCAGTCTCTACCTGTACCCATTCATCTTCAAACTCTTTGAGAGGGATATTGTCAATAAGGATTCCTTTGGAGCTTGCCCTTGTGTCACCTGTATGAATGACCTGTATCCGGCGGTTACTGCCGTCTGCATCGCAACGCGGTGTGATGGTGATAAGAGGTGCACCGTTATTACCTTCCTGTGCTTTGAGCTGGTGAATATGGCAGAATGAAGTCGAAGGACGGAATCCTTTCGGTATTTTGAATTTCCATTTTAGCTGTTGCCATTCATCCCGGTTACCATTTAGTTTTTGCCATGCGGGCGAGGTCTGGCTTTTCATTTCATTGCGTTGGCGGTCTTTCAGCGATCCGCGATCACCGTCGAGGAATTCTCCTGCATGGTTGGTAAATTTGAAAACATATTGTTTCAATACATTATCATATACCACTTCTGCATGTACTCCAGTATGATGGTCTTTGAGCGAAGAGTTGGGGTGCTCGCTGTAATCCCATCCCAACCGACGCATATATTGGTGAATGGCATTGTAATCTTTGCCAACAAGACTCTCGTCAGCTTGCATACTTCCCTGTAGAGTATATGCGATAGAATCCTTTTCCGGAACGGAACTTTTGAAAACATCTCCAGCATGGCATGGCAGGCAGGGAGCAAGATACATGCATGCTGCTACAAATGGGTAAATAAGTGATTGCTTCTTCATAATATTCTATTCATGTAAGATAAATTAATGATGCAAATATATCTCTTAATTCTTTCCGTTATCTCGGACTGATACGCTTCGGGATAATATTGATAACGATTGATACAATAGTTCAAGCCGTTTGAAGGATTATCCCTTACATTTGTCACAATAATACAAAATACTTATATTATGAAATACAAACAATTCTTTTTCCTTTTGGCAGGCGCTTGTCTGATGGTTTCCCCTTTACAGTCACAAGAGTATAATCTCACTAAATTTCCGAAAGGTTCTACTCCTCTCGAAGCTGGTAATCGGATCGCTAATAAGTTTATTGTCACCCCACATACCCGTTTCGGAAATCCGCGGGCAGAAAAAGCCCCTAATTATATAACGTATCCCGACGCTTGTGCGTGGCTGGGTGCTCTCTGGTTTGGCAAAATTACTAAAAACGAACCTTTACTTGACAAACTTAAAGATCGCTTTGAACCTCTATTCTCCACAGAGCAGAAGATGCTTCCCCGCATGAATCATGTAGATCATAATGTGGTGGGAGCTGTCCCCCTTGAAATCTATATCCAGAAAAAGGGCGATCAGCGTTATTATGATCTCGGTATGCGATATGCCGATACACAGTGGGAGGTTCCAGCCGATGCTACTCCCGAACAGAAAGCATATGCCGATAAAGGATATTCCTGGCAGACACGTATCTGGATTGATGACATGTTTATGATCACTACCATTCAGTCGCAGGCCTATCGTGCTACAGGTGACCGGAAGTATATTGATCGTGCTGCCCGTGAGATGGCGATGTACCTCAAAAAGATTCAGCGTCCCAACGGACTGTTTTATCACTCTCCCGAAGCTCCCTTTTTCTGGGCACGTGGCAATGGTTGGATGGCTGCCGGTATGGCCCAGTTACTATCTATTCTTCCGAAAGATAATCCGGACCGTACTACTATAATGGAGGCTTATAAGAAGATGATGGATACACTCAGACAAAACCAGGACCCGGATGGCATGTGGCATCAGCTTATTGATGAACCGGCTTCCTACAAAGAAACTTCCGGTACGGCAATGTTTACCTATGCCATGATTGTGGGAGTGAAACATGGCTGGCTTGATAAGAAAGAATATGGCGTTGCTGCCCGTAAAGGCTGGCTTGCACTGGTGACCTATATCAACGAAGATGATGAAATAACCAATGTGTGTGAAGGGACAAATATAAAGAATGATAAGAATCATTACATGAACCGTAAGCAGATCACGGGCGATTTGCATGCACATGCTCCTTTGTTGTGGTGTGCAGTTGCATTGCTCGGGAAATGATTTTCAAAAGATTGTACAGCCTTTCTTTTGTTGACAGAGAAAGGCTTTGCTTTTTTCCTGTTATCTATTGCGTCGTAAGCAACATATTATATCTTTGCGTAGAAAATAATATTATGAATTACACATTACTATTCTAATGAAGAAACGATTATTGTTGTTTTTAGTTTGTTTTCTCACCTTGCCGACGCTGGTTGCCAAAGAGGCTGAGAATTTCTATTTTTCTAATCTGAACCTGAAGGATGGTCTTTCCCAAATCTCCGTTCTGAAGATTATGCAAGATTCCAAAGGATTCATCTGGTGTGCCACTCGTAATGGGCTGAATCGATATGACGGTAACCGTTTTGTGGCATATAAGCATAGCAATACCGATTCGCTCAGTTTGAGCGATAATCACATAACTACTTTGGCCGAAGATAAGTCCGGTAATCTATGGATCGGAACAAGTAAGGGGCTCAATCGCCTTGATTTGAAAACCAATAAGATAAAATCTTTCAATACCAAAGCTTATCCATTGCTTTACAACAGTTCCATTCGTGCTTTGCTGGTCGATTCCCGCAATCGTCTGTGGGTAGGTACGGCCGAAGGGATGTTCTTGTATATTAATGACATGGATATGTTTCAGGTGATTGAGCTGAACGGACAGATCAAGAAAGAACTGATAGCCGATATCTATGAAACTACTAAGGGACAAATGCTGATCGGTACAAAGAACAAAGGACTTTATGTCTGTGATATGAACATGAAACCATTGAAGCATTTCACTGCCAATAGTAAAGATAAACTGGGCATTCTGCCCAGCAATAATGTTGCTACCATTTTTGAAGATTCCAAAGGACAGATTTGGGGCGGAGCCACTTACAACGGATTGTTCAAGCTCGATATAGATCGCGAAACGATTGTTACTTATACCAAAGATAACAGTGCACTTTCCAACAATAGCATCCGTTGTATTGCCGAAGTGGAGGGTACACTACTTGTAGGTACGTTCGACGGACTTTATACAATTGACCTGCACAACAACTCCAAACTGTTGCACTCCGACGCCTCTCTGGAACAAGGCAACCTCAGCCATTTCTCTATCTATTCGCTTTTTGTGGACAGAAGCAATATTGTATGGGTAGGCACTTATGCCGGGGGTATCAATTATAGTAGTAAGTACAACAATCGCTTTGTTTTTCATGATCCTACAACTGTCTTTGATGCCATGTTCGGCATTTATGGTATGATGGTTTGTATGCCTACTGGTTGTCTGTATATGGCAACAGAAGGGCGGGGGATACTCGATTATAATCTGCCTACGCGCAGGTATCAGTATTATCCTATCAAAGATTCCGTTCAGTTACAGCATAGCCAGAATATTGTAAAAGGGCTGATGTTAGAAGGTGATATCCTGTGGTGCGGAACCAATCGCGGTGGTATTTATCAGTTTAATATCCGTACAAAAAAGTACTCGCTTTATTATCAGTTTAAGGAAGTCATGTCTATTTATTCCATACTGAGGGCCTCGAATGGTGATCTCTGGTTGGGAGCTGCCAGTCCGGATGTGGGCCTAATTAAGTTGGGAAAAGACAAGAGCGTGCAGAATAGTTTTAAGTTGGCCAATGATACTCTTCCTCCGCAAAGAGTGAGGAGTGTGCGTTGTATGATAGAACTGAGACCCGGAGTATTGCTTGTAGGAACCCGTAATGACGGGTTGGTGAAATACGATGAGTGGAGACATGAGATGACTTATTACAGTATGGATGAAGAGTCTGAAAACCAGCGTCTGCAGAATAACTACATTACCAGTATTGTCCGTGATGCTTCCGGAAATATATGGATTGGCATGTTCGGAGGGGGGCTTGCCCTTTATGACGAAGAAAAAGGGATTATCAGCACCGTTACACAGGAATCGGGATTGGCTGAGAATGATGTTTGTGCCATTGTTCCCGATGAAAAGCACAATCTCTGGATCAGTACCAGCAACGGTATTTCACGCTATAATATCAAGACGAAAGAGTGCGCTAACTATAATATCTTCAATGGAGTTGCCATACAGGAGTTTACCCCTCATAGTGGTGCCATGCTTCCCAACGGAGATATTTGTTTTAGTGGAAACAATGGTTTTGTAACCTTTACCCCCGATGAATTGCAGCAGAACTCTTACATTCCGCCACTTGTTCTTACCGGATTGGTGGTTAATAATGAAGAGGTGGAACCTGGAGCAAGTACTATACTTACCTCTATTCTCGATGATACCGAAGAAATCAGGTTGAAATACAATCAGAATAATATATCCATTAGTTACTGTGCACTCAATTACATTTTTCCGGAACAGAATCAATATGCTATTTTCCTTGAAGGTCATGATAAGGAATGGAATTATATCGGCAATCGTAAAGAAGCCTATTATACCAATCTGAGCCCGGGAACCTATACCTTTGAAGTGAAAGGAGCCAATAATGACGGGATATGGAATGAGCAGGTAAAGAAACTTCGTATCATCATCACTCCTCCCTTGTGGAAGACCTGGTATGCGTATCTGTTCTATGTCGTTGTCTTTTTGTCTATGCTTACAATTATCATGTATTACATCCTCAATAAGCAGAAACTGGAACGGGAACTGGTGTTCAAGCAGAAAGAGAAGTTTCAACTTGAAGAGTTTCATCAGACCAAGCTACGCCTGTTTACCAACTTCTCTCACGAGTTACGAACTCCGTTGACGCTGGTTATCGCACCTTTGCAGGAACTCATGCAGATGGCGGATTTCAGTGCAGGCGTGAAGAATAAGCTCAGTCTGATATTTAGTAATGCACAACGGCTGTTGCTGTTAGTCAATCAGCTTATGGATCTTCGGAAGAACCAGGATGGAAAGATGCAGCTTCGGCTCACTAAGAGCAATATCCGCTCTTTTATGCTGGAGATTTGCTGTGCTTTCAATCAGATAGCTATGAATAAGAACATCAACTTTGTGTTCGAGAGGAATGAAGAGCGCTTGAGTGTATGGTTTGATAAATCTCTGTTTGAGAAGGTTGTTTTCAATCTGCTTTCCAATGCCTTTAAGTTTACGAATAGCGGAGGAGAGGTTTCACTCGATCTGAGAGCAATCTCCTATAGCGAACTGCCATCCCGGCAGCAAGAAAAGTTGGGAGAGCTTCCTGCCGATACGAACATGATACGCCTGTTGGTGACAGATACAGGCAAAGGAATTCCTACGGATGAGATTAAGAACATATTCACTCCTTTCTATCAGGTAGGGGTGAGTCAGGAAAATAATGTGGGTACAGGCATTGGGCTTAGTCTGACCCAATCTATTGTCAACCTGCATCATGGTATCATTGAGGTAGCCTCCAATGAACCTCACGGAACTATATTCGAAGTAATCATTCCGGTCAGTAAAGGGGTGTACGATGAGTCTTGTTTTGCGGCGGAGGAAGAAGAGCGTATTGTGGAAGATGTAATTCCGCCCACAGCGAAACTTCCTCTTATGAATGCCGAAAAGAAATGGACTGTTCTGCTGGCGGAAGACAACAATGAAGTACGTAATTATGTAAAGGAGTGTCTCGAACCTTATTATTATGTGCTCGAGGCAGACAATGGCGAAGATGCCTTTAATATCTGCGTAGAGAAATATCCCGATCTCATTCTTAGCGATATTATGATGCCTCGTATGGACGGTCTTGAACTTTGTGCACTGGTGAAGAAAGACCTGCGTGTAGGCCATATACCGGTTGTGCTGATGACTGCCAAATCGATGGTTGTACATATAAAAGAAGGCTTCTCCGTAGGTGCCGATGATTATATTGTCAAACCATTTAACATGGATGTTTTGCTCTGTCGCATCAATAACCTGCTTGAAGCGCGTGAGAAACTAAAGAAACTCTATGGTAAAAAATTCTCTCCCGAAGCATTGGGCATCGAGATCGTTTCTACCGATGATCGTTTCACACAAAAGTTCTTTGAGATTATAGAGAAAAACATTGCCAATCCTAATTTGAATATAGACCTGCTGAGCAAAGAGATTGGGTTAAGCCGTGCCAATCTGTATAGAAAACTAAAGGCCATAACAGAGCTGTCTCCAACCGAATTGATCCGAAACAAACGATTGGAAGTTGCCGCTAAACTATTGGTGGAGTCAGACTATACCGTGTCGGAGATTTCCGTACTTACCGGTTTTAATAGTCATGCCTATTTTTCAAACAGCTTCAAGCTTGTGTATGGGTATTCACCTTCGGAATTTGTGATGAAACATCGTGAAGGTGGTAAGATACCACTAAATGATGATCTGAGTGCAGAATAAACTTGTTATTACAGGCATGTTGATTGATTATTTCAAACAACTGATACAATATTTATAATGCAGTTGTGTAAATTCTCATAGCTTTGTCAAAAATACACAAGCTATGAGAAACACACTTGTTTTAATTCCCTTTTGGGTCATACTATTTATTGCTTTGTTGGCCTGTCATTCTCATTTGCCACCACCTTCTTCTTTGTTAGAGCAGGCATTAGAGAAAAGTGGTGATAACCGTTCTGAATTGGAAAAGGTATTGACGCATTATTCACAGAAAGATGCCGATAGCTTAAAATTACGGGCCGCTGTCTTCCTTATTGAAAACATGCCCGGGCATTATTCTTATTATGGTACATCGTTAGATGAATATCGTGATAGTGTAAACCGTTCGGCTGCCATGTGTAGGCTTCCCTGGCATATCCGGCAGATCTTTCATCTCTATCCTTATCAGTCCATTCATAAAGTGAGTGGTGCACACCGTATAGAAGACGTGGAGTGTATCACCGCCTCTTATCTTATACACAACATAGATTGTGCTTTTGAAGCCTGGCAATATCCTTGGGCGCATCATCTTGATTTTTCTGATTTCTGTGAATATCTGCTTCCTTATCGTGTAGGCAACGAACCCATTACTAATTGGCGTGATTCTCTGAAAGGTATGTATGGCGATATGCCCGGACGTTTTGCAGGGATAGACGAGATTAATGAGTCTCCCTATCAGGCATGTCTGTATGTCAATAGTAAAATGATAGAAGAGATGGGGTTTGCCCGGAAAGATTCCGTTCGTTTTTCTCATCCATTGATCGGAGAGAAAGATATTTTCTCTTTAGGCTGTCCGGAATTTGTTCCTGTTACTGTATTAGTGATGCGTTCTTTAGGTATTCCCGTTTCAATGGAGTCTATTGAACAGTGGTCCTCCCGTGGGGGAAAGCACTGTTGGAATGCTGTGTACCATTTCACAGGTTTACATTATCCTTTCACCGGATTTGAATCACGTCCTCGTGGTCTGAATCAGGATTATAAGATGAATAAAGTGTATCGTCATACTTATCAACGTAATGCACGGGCGTTGGTAGATCATACCGGTGACGAATCTATCCCCATCTTTTTTGAAAACCGCTTTTTACAGGATGTCACTTCCGAGTATATGACTTGCCATGATATAACTGTCTCTCTGGATTATGAACCGGATGATAATCAGGAATATGCCTATCTTTGTGTATTCAACAACTCACATTGGATACCGGTACATTACGGTAAGCGGGATGGACTTAAAGTAACATTTACAGATGTTGGTCCCGAAACCATGTTTATAGCAGGGTATTTTCAAGATGACGAATTACAACCTGCTTCTCTTCCTTTTCATGTTCGTTTAGATGGTACTGTTCACTTTATTTCTCCTTCCAAGACAGAACGAACATCATTAACTCTACATCGGAAATATCCTCTTTTT
Source organism: Bacteroides mucinivorans (assembly GCF_034654355.2). Classification (NCBI taxonomy): domain Bacteria; kingdom Pseudomonadati; phylum Bacteroidota; class Bacteroidia; order Bacteroidales; family Bacteroidaceae; genus Bacteroides; species Bacteroides mucinivorans. The sequence continues at coordinate 2,547,296 of NZ_CP178179.1, forward strand.
CACCGTTTTGCCAATTACAGCCGTCATATCATAGGGGCTACCATAGAATCATCAGATTATAAGGATTTTCGGAAAGTAGATACATTATGTACCATTACCCACGATGCCAATACACAGTATGATTCTGTATATGCTTCGGGTGTTTCCATACCTCGCCGTTATCTACGTATCAAGCACAATGGAAATGCTAAAATGGAACTGTCAGAATTAGAGGTATATGGAGCAGATACAACCACCTGTCTATATGGAAAACTCTTTTTTCCTCCTGCGGATGCTCATTTGTTGCCTCAGGCGTATGATCTTTATAATAAGTCAATTAATGACTATATCGCTATTTCAGACTGGATCGGCATTGATTTGGGGAAGAATACTCATGTGACCAAGGTAAAATATCTCCCCCGTACAGATAGTAATCACGTGATGGCAGGTGATACCTACGAGCTGTTTTATTACAATGATCATACGTTTCAATCATTAGGCGAACAGAAAGCAATGTATCCCTTCCTGAATTTTCATAACATCCCTTCTAATGGATTATACCTTTTGATTGATAAAAGTCGTGGTAAGGAACATCGGATATTTACGATGGAGGAAGGCAGAGTGCGCTTCTGGTAAGAGTAAAATAAAAAAACATCTGCAGATGTATATTAATTATAGTATTAACTGAAAAAGAAAGAATTATGAAGAAAAAAATCTTAATCGCATTGTCTTTGATAGTACTCATTGTGGGCTATTCTTGTCAGGAAGATTTGGGGTTGGCTCCTATAGAGCAGGATGTCGGAACAGTGGGGTTGTCTGTTGGTAAACTAAATGCCGAATCTGCCAGGTTTCTTTTTGACAAAATGAACGGTATTGTCGAACTACCTTCTTGGCAACGAGAAGAAGACTGTAATGACCCAAACTGCCAGACGAAGCATACAAATGGTTTGTCTGGTAAGGATTCTGTTTTATGTGAACATGATAGTTGTACTCACCACGGACATGAATATACACATAACTACAACATAGACAAGCAAATGCTACATAAAGCTCGTTCAACTCTGCCAGAACTGAAAAAAAGTAATATTCGCATGGAGTGGGATAATGTCCGAGAGTGGTCGGATACAACGTTTAACTATGTTGAAGTCCCATTGAATACGGGCGGTAAACTGTATGCATTAAAGAAGTGGCAAAAAAAAGATGAAAAGATGCAGAACGAACGTAGTAAAGTGGAATGTATGCTGGTTTTTCAACAGAAGCGAGATTCCTCTCGTGTTGAATGTTATATGATTACTTTAATAGGTACCAAGGAATATTTGAAGAAAGGCAAGAATGAAGTAAAAGAATTGCGGCATAGGCCTTATAATAGTAAGTTTACAGGTTTTGTTTATAAGTCCACTCTCAATGGCCATATTCGTCAAGGTTGGTATTATACAGACGGAAAAATTACACATAAAGTTTTTAGCAGACAAGCTTTGAAGAATAGAGTAATACCGGAAAATGCAATTTATTATAAAATGGATATGATAGATTTGTCAGTCAATGCTTCCACTTATTCTGCAGACTGGGAATATTATCAATGTCCGTTTTGTAATGAGTGGCACAATATAGATGATTACTATGATTGTGATGTAGTGATTGAATATTGCTCCAATTGTAATCAGCCTGTAGATGATTGTGATTGTTGTTATTATTGTGGGCAAAGCCCGTGTCAATGTTGTTATAGATGTTGGGAGTATCCGTGTATATGTTATAAGTTATGTTCAAACTGTGGATTATATCCATGCGAGTGTTGCAGCATTTGTCATAGTTATCCTTGTACTTGTGAAGATTCGGAAACAAATTGTCCGGGGCCCAAATGTCCTATATGCGCGGGGATTATAAATGATGACAATTCATCAACAAGAACAGCGAGTCCTTGTCTTGTTTGTTCAAGTAAAAAATGTCCAATTTGCCAACAAAGGCATTGCAAGCAAATTCATACGTTATGTGATCAGATTCTGAATGCTCAGATATTTAAGAATAAAGCTCTTGCTACTTACAATACGATGCGGTCTATAGTGGCGAATGATCCCAGATATTATTCATACTCTGATTTTGAAAATGCATTGAGCACGAATGGAATGTATGAAAATGCAATAAGTTTATCATATTATCCGGATGAAGACGTATATAGATTAGCTGATTTAAGAAAGGGGACAAGCTCCACTAGTGTAAAGGCTCTGACCGGATTCACTACTGTATCAACAATTCATAACCACCCTAATAAAACTCCACCATCGGGAGCTGATCTATTGTATCTGGCTGAGTGGTATTCGGATTATTCTATTTATGAATCATCCTATATCTACACGGAAGATGGAATCTATATGCTTTATGTTGAGGATGGAGACAAGGTTAAATCTTTCTATGCCAAACATGTCGGTAGTGCATCAGAGTCAGAATCTTCTGCTATTAATATGTTTAAATCGGGAACTGAATTATCCAGAATTTGGAATAAAGCATATGCCATTGATTTTAGCGACTTTAGTAATGCCAATGAAAGGCACATGATGGCACTTGCGGAATTACTGCGTCAAACAGATGCCGGCATTCGAATACTGAAAAAAGAGAAGACATCAACAAATTTTGATGTGTATTCTACTATTGTTAGAAATGAAAAAATTGTTCCAATAAACTGTAAGTAATATTATGAAAAAAATATTTTTAATCCTGTTTTTTACTACGATAGTAGTAGAATCTTTTTCTCAATCTGGTTATGTTTCTTTGAAAGAGTGTAATAATGACACTTTGAAGTACATGGAGGTGAATTTTATCACCCATAAAGATCGGTATATCAATCAGCCTTTCTCCAAATTTACTAATGAATTTGAGCTTGACATTTATTTGAAATGGCCCTTTGATGGTCGTATCCCTGATAAATCTAAATTTTGGGGCGCAAGTATGACTTATGTTATGGAAGATTATTATTATTGGAGAGATAAACGTCCCTTGTATTTTATTTATGTAGAATTTGAAAGACCTTATTTGAAAGGTCCGGAGGATACTCGATTTATGATAAAAAAAGGGATGCCTAATCTTTATCGTTCCCTATTTAAAGATCAAGTGATAAAAGATTTGGAAATTCGTTTGGTAGAAAACGATCCTCGTAGTTGGAAAGAAGTAGATCGTTATTAGGTCTGTTTTTTATCTGAAGCGCATTTAAAAGCGCTTCAGATATTCTTTCATTATCTTGTTATAAACGAAAGGTTTTGATGTATCAACCAATTATATATAAGGAGGTATTATCTTGTTTTGATGGCTAATTTAGATTTGTTAAAATGAAAAAGATATTTATATTAACTGTTGCTATTGTGTTAAGCCTATTTATGCTTATTTCCCGGAATGAGCATATAGGAATTAATCTTTCCCTGAATTCTGATGTATGTACTTTTCCTATGGAAACCAAACAAACCTGTTATTTAAACCTTGGTTTTTCTTCGGATATGAATTGTTTGAATGGATTGGCTGTCAATGTGTTGGGTAGTATGGCGTATGAGGCAAAAGGAGTAGCTGTTTCCGGGTTATACATTTTAAATCATACCGCGCATGATTATGATGGTTTGTTTCTTTCTGGAGGAATAAATTTCACGGCAGGTGTATTGCATGGGATACAGATAGCTGGGATCATGAATAGTCTTGGAGAAGTTTATGGAACACAAGTATCGGGAATGTTCAATTTGGCTGAAACATTGCGTGGAATACAGTTTTCCGGTTTGATTAATTCTGCAGGTGACGGAGCTGGTGGAATGATAGCACCGGTCAATGTTACTTCGGGAGAGTTTAAAGGAATACAGATCGGCTTATTTAACTACTCAGAAACGTATACATTTCAGATTGGTTTGATTAACATTAATCGGTTCACTTTAGATTGTTGGGAATGGTTGTCGAATTTATTATCTATGTAGAATTCGAAAGGCCTTATTTGAAAGATCCGAAAGATAATTTATAGAAGGAGGCATTATCTTGTTTTGATGGTTAATTTAAATTTGTTTCGATGATGAATAATTATTTACGAGAAGTTATAAAGAGTATAAATTACAATACCGTTTTATCACAAGTGTTTTTCTTCTTGTTGTTAGGATTTCATGCTCATGTAAGAGAAGTTTCAAAAGTTTCTCACTTATATTTCTATCCTGGATTCTCTTTTATATTTATGGCAATAAACCTATCGTTTTTTGTATGCTTTAGAGACTCAACCTGGAAGCTATGGTATATTTGGCGTATTTTTTGGATTATTCTGTGGAACACATTAATGCTATGTCCTTCTGTTGAAGAATATGTAATATGCTATTTTGATAATTAATTGTTTCATTTTAGATCACAGAGAATGGCTTTCAAATTTGTAGATATAAAGTGGCTACTGGCAGGCATTATTTTTTTGCTTTTACCTTTTTTTACCTCTTTCAGACACCTGATAGAAGAAAATCATTATATAATGTTATTGGGAGGCTGCTTCATTCTATTGTGTGCAACTTTGAGTATAAACCGATCCGAGTGGATACCGTTGAGCATGACAGATATACTTGTCTTACTATTTGGAGGATGGATACTTATGACTACTTTTCTTTGGAATGAACGGAGAATCTCGGATGAAAATATTGTTTTGTGGATTGTTGCCGGTGTTTTTTATATCAGTGGACGTATTTACGGACCATCCTCGCAACGTATATGGATATATATAGTAATTGCTTTGGGTGGTTTTATACAATCTATATATGGTTGGTTGCAATATATAGAATGGCTGCCTTCCAATCATCTTTATTTTTCAGTAACAGGTAGTTTCTTTAATCCTGCACATTTAGGGGCATATACCGGGCTTGCAATATGGGCTTTTTTCTTTTTAATGAAGGCTGTTTATAACCAAAAACGATGGTCATTATTTGGAGGTTTGCTTTTAGCTGCATTACCTGTTACAATGTTATTTATAATTATACAATCTCGTGCATCCTGGGTGGCTTTATTTCTGTCTTTTATAGGTTTCTATTATTTCTGCAAAAGAAGGAAAATACGTTTTCAATTTTTTTTATGCTCCTTGTTGGTCATTACGTTGTTAGCTGTTCCTCTTTATAATTTGAAGAAAGATTCGGCAGACGGTCGTCTTTTTATTTGGAGGGTTAGTAGTGAATTGATAAATGAAGCTCCATTAACAGGAAAAGGAGCCGATTCTTTTCCTGCCGGATATATGTTGGCGCAAGCTTCTTATTTTAAGGAAAACCCAAATTCAGAACATACGAATCGTGCTACATCCAACATTCATGCTTTTAATGAGCCTTTGCGTATCTGTTGTGAATATGGTATCATCGGACTGTTAATTTTTCTTGTACTTTTTGTTACTCTGTTTACTTCCCAGTCTGACTGTTATATTCGTGCTATGCTTTTGTATTTATGTGTTTTTTCCTGTTTTTCTTATGTAGGGGAAGTTCTTTCTTTATTGATAATGGTTGCATTTCTTTTGGGAGTTACATCCGGAAGTGGAAAGAAGAAAATAAAAGGTTGTGCATGTAGATACAGGAATTTTCTTCGAACCGGTATGATTTCCTTTGCATGTTTGATGGCTGTCTGGGCATGTTGGCGGTATCAGAGGGTTCTGTCCGGATATGTTTTTGCCAAACAATATAATAGAAGTTATATTTTAAATAATGCCCATTATTTATATAAGAATGGGCAATACACAGAGGCCTTACCCTTTTTACAACGAGGGGCTGAATTGCTACCAAGTCCCGATCTTTATATCGATTTAGGAAATTGCCTTATGTATCTGGAAAGATATACGGAAGCAGAAAAAGTGATATCAACGGCTATATATATGGTTCCGGGACATATACTTCCACATTATTATCTTTTTCGGTTTTATGTAGAAACCGGGAATGATGAAAAAGCAAAAGAGTTGGGTGAGAAGATTCTTATAGGTGAATATAAGTTGGAAGGGTCTGTTGCAATGGAAGTAAAACACTATGTGCGAAAATATCTGGGAAAGTAGAGAGTTTCAATGTGAATTTATAAATATCTAAAGAAATAATTGTATTTGTTTAAAGCTGGATTTTCTTACTTATAAAAGTACGTATTTAAATGTGTGTTAATTACCTATTTAAGACATACTTAAAATGCATAGTTTGTACTAATAAAGTACGTACTTTTATAATGTAAATATACAAAAGGTTAAAAGTGTGATTTTTATAGTCTTATCAGAGTTTGTTTTTGTAATATGTTTTTGTTGAACGGAAGTAGCAAGATACTTTCTGTACGTCTCTCCCGGGATTAATTAATTCGATATTGTTTGAGACCAGACGAGTATTGGGTTGAAGAAATAGTTGTCGATAAGTATTTGATAATCAGTGTTTATAAAAGTGTACGATCTTATCATACAAGAATGTACATTTTGGTATAGCAAGAATGTACACTTTTGCTATACAAGAATGTACACTCTTGTCTGATAGAGAATCGATGCTGATATTTTACCTATAGTATAAACGGATTTTTCTATTACAGAATGAATCAGAGAATTTTCTTCTGTGTATATTGTTTGTAAATTATTGTGCTTAAATGTCCTGCAAATATCCAAACTTACTTCTTTTTGCTTTTTATTTTCCTTTGAGATAGAATTTATAATCATTGATACAAGTCTGAAAGTCCGATAAGGACAAAGCATCTATCTTAGCGCTAACTTTAAAAGAAACACGAATGAAAAGCTTTTTAATTACCATTTTAGTATCTCTTGCCTTTATGCAGGCAACGGCACAAGTTCCAGGGAATGTGCCTTCTTCCTGGGCCAAAGAAATAGCTCATACAGTAATGACGCGTTATCCTTCGGCACTGACTATTCCTTTCAAACCGTGGTGCTACCCGCAAGGCTATTTCCTTATGGGACTGGATAAGTTGTGGCGCTCTACCGGAGACAGAAAGTATTATGATTACATAATGAACTGGGCCAATGAAGTAGTGCGTCCGGATGGAAGCCTCGTTTATTTCAAAGGACGAAGTATGGACGATATGATGGCTGGTTCTGTTGTTGTCTGGGCTTATCAGCAAACAAAAGAAGAGAAGTTCAGGAAGGCTGCCGATATAATTCGGAAGAGTTATGACGACTATCCGAGAACCTCTGACGGAGTGTTTTGGCACGGACGGGGGACCGTTGGGCAGATATGGGTGGATGGTGTTTTTATGGGACAGATGTTCCTTACAAAATACGGACACTACATTGGCGATACGGATTATTGCTTCGATGAAGCTTCCCGTCAGTTAATAGGGATGTATACGCATCTGAAAAAAGGAGATTCCGGTTTGCTTTATCATGGCTGGGATGAAGATAAAGATGCCCGGTGGGCAGATCCGGTGACGGGTATGGCGCCGGAAGTATGGAGCGAAGGACTTGGCTGGTATGCATTAATAATGGTAGAGACATTGGAGATATTCCCAAAAACTCATTCACAATATAAGAAGTTGGTTTCTATCACACAAGAGTTAATGCAGGGGTTAAAGAACTGCCAGGATCCGGTCACCGGACTATGGTATCAGGTGGTAGATAAAGGTGACCAACCCGGTAATTGGCAGGAAACTTCCGGCAGCGGGATGTTTGTGTATGCTTTACAACGTGCTATAGAATTGGGTATTATTCCTGCCGGAGAATACAAAAATTGTGTGGGAAAAGGATATATGGGATTGCTTTCTAAAGCAAAAATAAGTTCTGTAGACGGATTGATTGATTTGCAGGATGCCAACAATGGATTGGGCATTCAAAAAGACTATCAGACTTATGTGACCCGTCCGAAGAAAATGAATGGGCAGGAAGTGATTTCCTCTTTCCTCTGGGCAACCTGGATTGTAGAGAACAGTAATCAATATCCATATCTGGAATATTGCAAAACATTTGCTTGTACGGATTATTCACAAGGGAAGGTTTTTATCTTTGAGAACGGGAGAATTGTCTGGGAACACGATGCGCCGCTTTCCAATGATTTGTGGATGCTGGAGAATGGAAATATACTTTTCACTACAGGACAGGGAGTGCTTGAAGTGAACCGAAATAAAGATACTGTCTTTCATTATACATCTAAAAGTCATATCTTTGCCTGCCAGAGATTGAAGAACGGAGATACATTTATAGGTGAATGTAATTCCGGTCGTTTGCTGGAGGTGAATCCGAAAGGAGAAGTTGTAAAGGAAGTATGTATTCTGCCTCCGGGTGTAACGGATGGTAAGAAGTCGTTTATCCGTAATGCCCGCAGGTTGGACAACGGACATTACCTGGTGGCACATTATGGTGGTAAACGGGTAGTGGAGTATGATGAGAATGGCAAATCGTGCTGGGAAGTAGAAGTTTCCGGTGGAGCACATTCTGTTATCCGGTTGGACAATGGCAATACACTTGTTGCGGTGGCAGATGCGGACAAGGATCCCCGCATTATGGAGTTTGATAAAGCAGGGATAGTGGTCTGGGAATTGTCGAACAGAGATCTGAAAGGAAGTCCGTTGAAATTTCTCAGTGGTATGCAATACTTGCCGGGAGTGGGATTGCTGTTTACCAACTGGCAGGGACATGGAGTGAAGGATAAAGCCCCTCATATGTTTCTTGTAGACAGACAAAAAAATATTCTTTGCACATTTGGACTACACGACTCTATACAAACGTTTTCTTCGGTGTATATTCCCGGTAAAGGGTGTTTTCATTGACGAATGGAATAATAGTTTAAGCTTATGGGATAATTCTAAAAGCTGAAAAGAAACTAAACTTTTATTTTTGCGCAGTGCAAAGAGATCCTTTATTATACACCTTATAACAAATTGAGTAATTTATGAAATGCTTTTATTATTTGCTTTTAACTTGTTTTCTGTTCTCATGTGCTGCGTCGGGCCCCGACCCGGTAGTGAAAGCTTTAAGACAGGAGATATTGAAGCGTGCAGAACAGAGTCTGAGTGAGAAACCAGTAACAGTGACTTCCTTTATTGCTGAGCGTAGTATGGGTGGATCGCATGATTTCTTTTCAGAAGGAGATTATTGGTGGCCCGATTCATTGAATCCTGACGGGCCGTATGTACGTCGTGACGGAGAAACTAATCCGGATAACTTTGTAGCCCATCGGCATGCGATGGTGCGTTTTAGTGTGATTACCGGTAATTTAACTTCTGCCTATCTTATTACGCAGGATAAGAAATATGCCGATGCAGCCATTCAGCATATACGTGCCTGGTTTGTGAATAAAGAGACGCGGATGAATCCGAACCTGTTGTATGCACAGGCTATAAAAGGGATTGCTACCGGACGTGGAATCGGGATTATTGATACGGTTCATCTTATCGAAGTAGCCCAATCACTTTTACGTCTTCAGCAGGCAGGGGTACTTCCTGCTGAAGATGCAAAGGCTACCAAAGAATGGTTTACATCTTATCTGAACTGGATGGTAACGCATCCGTATGGCATGGATGAGATGAAGGCGAAGAATAATCATGGTACTTGCTGGGTGATGCAGGCAGCAATGTTTGCTAAATATACCGGAGATGAGAAGATGATGAAGTTCTGTTCGGACCGATACAAAGAGGTATTGCTTCCCGGACAAATGGCGGAGGACGGTAGTTTTCCGTTAGAACAGGAACGTACCAAACCGTATGCCTATTCGCTTTTCAATCTTGATGCTATGACTATGATATGCCAGATCTTATCTACAAATGATGATAATCTCTGGGAATATACAACAGCGGACGGACGAAATATTATTCTGGGTATTTCTTATCTTTATCCTTTCGTAGCGGATAAGAGTAAATGGACATTGGCACCGGATGTGATGTGTTGGGAGGAGTGGCCTGTTGCACACCCGTTTCTGCTTTTTGGTTCTGCGCAGTTGAAAGATGAAGCAATGTTTGATACCTGGCTTAAATTGGAACACTTTCCGACAAATAATGAGGTGGTACGCAATTTGCCTATACGTAATCCTATTATCTGGTTATAAAAATGTTACATATGAAAACACAAACTATTTTTGTTCTACTATTTTTAGGAAATGTATTGTTGCAGCCAATGATGGCGCAAACCAATCGTGTGACTACTACACGTACTACCGGTATAACTGTAGAGAATGGAGTAACAATGATGGTTACCCAGGAAACCACTACCCGTTACCGGCGAACAACTTCACAAGGGGTGCCTGATGCAAAGTTGGGCTACACTCCCGGCGAAACACCCATGAATCTGGCATTGCCGCTTGCCGAAACGGTGATGGCACGTTATCCTGACTATCGGTTGGCGTATTGGAAAGACTATACGTATGTACAGGGATATATGTTTGAGGCAATGGATCGGTTAGGACAGTTAACCGGTAATCCGGATTATCTTGAATATATCCGGAAATACATAGATTATTTTGTAGATGATGAGGGAAACTATAAGGGTGGGGGACTGACCAATCTTGATAATTTCATGACAGGCTCTGCTTTTTGTACCCTATATGCCCGTACAGGTAATGAAAAATATAAGAAAGCTGCTTTACAGATATTAAAAGCTGTGGATGACTATCCCAGTTCCGACGGACAATTCTGGCATGGAAACCGGAGCCCGAATATGTGGATTGATGGTGTTTTTATGATGCAGATGTTTCTCATCCGTTGCGGACAATATGTGGGAGAGACTGATTATTGTTATAATACAGCTTGCCGTAATATTATTGCTGCTGCCCGTCATCTTCAACGTCCGGACGGACTGGTGCTACATGCATGGACCACAGAACCGGAGAAAGCCGTCTGGGCTGATAAGCAAACAGGTTTGTCGCCTGAAGTATGGAGCGAAGGTATGGGGTGGTATACATTGGTGGTTCCCGAACTACTTGCCGTGCTGCCGAAAACTCATCCGGATTATAACAAAATACTCGACATATATATAAAGATGTGTCGGGGATTGAAGTCTGTACAGGATAAGTCTACCGGTGGTTGGTTTATGGTCGTAGATAAGGGTGACAATCCATTGAATTTTATTGATCCTTCGGGTACTGCAATGTTTGTTTACTCCCTTCGGAGGGGTATTAATCTGGGGTTACTGAAGCCAAAGGAGTATATGCCTGTTGTCACTGAAGGTTATGAGAGCCTGCGCCCTTTTATTCAGGTTAACGAACAGGGATTGCTCGATGTAATAGGAGCCTGTGACGGAGTGGTTATAAAGAAGAATTTCATAGAATATGTGACTGTACCCAAGATACTCAATGCAAAGGAAGCCGTTGCAGGAATGCTATGGGCAGCTGTAATAATGGAATCGGAGAAATTAATGATAAATAATGAATAAGAAACAGATATTGACGATCTCTTTTCTGGCTACTGCCCTTGTGGGGGTTGCCGGTGAAGTAAACCAGGTGGTAAATGATACTGTTCGTTTGGATGAAGTAGTAGTGACCGGGACTATGACAGAAGTGAACCGGAAGTTTTTACCGATGACTGTCACTTCCTTGGATAAACAAGAGTTACAAGGACGCTATACCAGCTCTGTTCTGACTGTACTCTCGGAACAAGTTCCTGGAATGTTTGTTACAGGACGTGGTGTGATGGGGTATGGGGTTGCTAATGGTGCAGCCGGTGGAATGAGCATTCGCGGTATAGGTAGTAGCCCCAATACGCAGGTATTGGTATTGATTGACGGACATCCGCAGTATATGGGTATGATGGGGCATCCGTTGCCCGATGCCTATGAATCGGCTATGGCTGAAAAAATAGAGGTGGTACGCGGACCGGCTTCTGTGCTCTATGGTTCCAATGCGATGGCAGGGGTTGTCAATATCGTTACAAAAAAGCAGCAACAAGATGGAGTGCATAACTATGGTCGTGCAATGTATGGTTCATACAATACTTTTAATGCTGAAGCTCACAACGCCTTTCGGCGAAAGGGTTTCAGCTCTTTTGTTTCATTGAATTATAATCGTACAGACGGACATCGTGAGAATTCCGAATTTGATCAGTATGGAGGATATGCTAAGTTAGGGTATGAATTTTCTTCTCATTGGAATGCCTTTGCAGATGTGAATGCCACTCACTATAATGCTGCCAATCCCGGGTTAGTATCGGCTCCTATGATTGATAATGATGCAGAGATAACCCGTGGTATGACTTCTTTTGCACTATTCAACTCGTATACCCGTACATCCGGTGCTTTGAAGTTTTTCTATAACTGGGGTAATCATCAGATTAATGATGGATATACCACAGGCGGTAATCCTCAGAAAGAGCTGTATCGCTCTACCGATAATATGTTGGGGCTTTCTCTTTATCAGTCCTATTCTTTCTTTACTGGCAATGATATAACAGTAGGGATTGATTATGCCCGTTACGGTGGTCATGCCTGGAATACTCCTTTGGCAGAAGGTGGTAAAAACAGTGATATATTATCTTCTACTTATATAAATAATGTAGCCGGATATATTAATTTTCGTCAGATACTGGCAGAGAGATTGACACTGAACGCTGGTCTTCGGCTGGATTACAATGATAAGTCGGGAAAGGAATTGATTCCTCAAGTGGGTATAAGCTATATTGTTACTCCTGTCACAGTACTAAAGGCCATTGTAAGCAAAGGTTTCCGCAATCCTACGATTAAAGAAATGTATATGTTCAAACCTCAAAATCCAAATCTGAAACCGGAGAGTTTAGTGAATTACGAAGTATCTGTCGGTCAGAGTTTTTGGGATAATGTTTTGCGTTTTGACCTTAATCTGTTTTATATAAATGGAAAAGATATTATCTTTACGGACACAAGCACCGGTTCACCTGTGAACCGTAATATAAATAAGGTGAAGAATTATGGTATGGAACTGGCTACAGCCTGTCAACTGAACAGTTGTCTGGGATTGAATATGAACTATAGCTATTTGCATATGAAGTATCCCGTTCCGGCTGCTCCGGAACATCAGTTATACCTGGGTGGACGCTATGCCCGGAGTAATTGGAGTGTAGCTACAGGATTACAATATATCAATGGTCTGTATACTGCCATAGGTAGTACAACCACTGAAAACTACTTGTTGTGGAACGTTCGTGTCGCCTATTCCCCCATTAAAATAGTGGAGATTTTTGTAAAAGGAGAAAATCTCCTGGGACAGAATTATGAGATTAATTCCGGCTTTCCTATGCCGGGAGCTACCGTATTCGGAGGAATCAGTATAAACATTTGAAATAAAACACCATGAAGAAAATTGTATTTTGTTTAAGCCTGCTTATGTTTGTCATATCGGTTGTTCGTGCAGCTGATGGGGATGAACTTGTGCGTATCCGGCAAAATTACGTTCGCTCTTTACTTCCTTCAGGAGGCGAACAGGAAGACTTAGTCCGTTATTTACAGCAAATCACTCCTGAAAGTGAGATGTCTGATCAGGTAGTAATGGAGTTACATCAGCTTTATCCTTTTGATTTAAAAAAAATACAGAGATATCTCTCTTCTCAGAAAGCGGATGGGACATGGCCAGATATTAATTATAGTGATAAGAAACGTTCGGGATGGGAACCAAAGATGCATGCTGAACGGATATTGGAACTTGCCAAACTTTATCGTTCGGACAAGACGGAATATAAGGGTTCATCAGAGGTCTCAAAAGTAATCCACGCTGCATTGAATTATTGGTTTACCACAAAGCCTGTTTGTCTGAATTGGTGGTACAACCAGATAGGTATCCCCAAAACGATGGGTGCCGCTTTTATCCTTTTGGAAGATGAACTATCTCCGGCAGAAAAACAATCGGCTGTTGAAGTATTGGAACATGCCAGGTTTGGTATGACCGGACAGAATAAAGTTTGGTTGGCAGGTAATGTGTTGATGCGTGCTTTGTTGCAGAATGATTATCCTTTGGTGAAAGAAGCCCGGGATATTATTGCTTCCGAAATAATGACCGGTGGGAAAGAAGGAATAAAGGGAGATTGGAGCTTTCATCAACATGGCGCCCAACAGCAATTTGGTAATTACGGACTGTCGTTTTTATCGGGTATGAGTTTCTTTGCCGGGTTGTTTTCCGGTACTTCATTGGCATTTGATGATAAACAAATGGAGATATTGAATACGTTGCTTGCCGATGGTTATCGTTGGATTATCTGGCGGGGAGAGATGGATATAAATTCTCTGGACCGGCAATTATTCCACAATGCACCTATTCACAAAGCATTGAGTGTGGGATTTGTGGCATTGACGCTGGGAAACAAAGAGTTTGTTGCTGATAATTTTCCTCCTCGTAAATCGGGAAGCACATTTACCGGACATAAACATTTCTGGCAATCGGACTATACTATTCACCGTCGTCCGTTATGGATGGCTTCAGTGAAAATGTCTTCTGAGCGGGTGATTGGTTCCGAACAGGTGAATGAAGATAATTTATTGGGATATTACATGGGTGATGGAGCCACTTATATCTATGAAGATACAAATGATTATCTGAATGTATTTCCTTTCTGGGATTGGAGAAAGATTCCAGGTATAACATCCTACGAAAGTGATGAACCTGTACGGTGGAAGAGGGGAAAACAGGCTGTTAATAATGCATCTTTTGTAGGAGGTGTATCTGATGGTAAACAAGGAATGACCGTTATGGACTTCAACCGGGATGGTATACAGGCTCGTAAGGCGTGGGTGATGACAGACAATTTTGTACTTTGCTTGGGGGCAGGTATACAGTCTGATTCAATACTTGCCGTTACTACTTCTATTGATCAGCGTTTGAAACGGGATGATCTGCTCGTGCTGCAAAAAAAACAATGGAAAACAATAGAAGGTATGCAGCAATTTGATGGAAAAGAACAGCGTTTCTTTCATGGAAATACCGGATATATTCTTTTTGGGAATTCTTCTGTAAAAAGTGTAGCCCATTCGGAGAAGCGTACGGGGCAATGGCGTGATTTTATGCAGATGTATCGTCCGCAACCGGTAGAAGGAGAAGTTGTATCTTTACATATTGACCATGGAGTACATCCGCAGAAGGCTGCTTATCAATATATTCTTCTTCCTTCAGTTAGTCGTGACCAGACGGCAGCATTTGATCTTTCTTCTGTTAAAGTAATACGTAATGATGAAAGTGCGCAGGTTGTTTTTGCTGCAGGTAATTATTATATGGCTGCTTACCAACCTATAAAAATAAAATTGGCATCCGGACTTTCTTTTGAAGCTGTTACACCGGGAGTTTACATGATTATGCCTTCAGGTAAGAACTATAAGGTTGCTTATGCCGATCCAACCCATCAACAGCCGGAAGCAAAAGCTGTAATTAATAAAAAAGAGGTTCGCTTTTCTGTTTCATCCGGGAAAATGGATGGGACTACTATTATAAACTGAGAAATACAAGTGAACGTATAGGGTTACAATCTTTTTTATTAATCTTCATTTTCTCCAGCCAGAGAGACATAACTTGTCACTCTGGCTGGAGTTTTTTATTGGTAAATGCTATAAATAGGTCTGATATATACAGAGACAGACATTGAAATAGAGTTTTTATGGTGGCTGATTCATTTTTACAAGCCATTGATACAAATTAGAAAGCCTTTTTAGCATACATCACCTATTTTTGTGTTTGTAAAATACAATGTATCAATATTCGTGTGTCCGCACACAAATATTAATTTTGTATTTAAGATATTGATTATCAATGATGTTTTGCAATATTGATAGTGCTGATACAAATTCTAAAGCAATTGAGATGTTTCTTAAAATTCGTTACCAGGAATGTGCTTATGTTTGTGCTATCAAAAAACTTAAAAGTGATAAAACACCTGTTGTTAATTTAAGTCTAACTTAAAATTTATACTACTAATGAAAACAAGAAGAACACAATTTTATCCACCATAATGGGTGGGTAGTCGTTATTTCTATTCTAAATTATTAATGTTTAATCTAATATTATTCTACAAATGAATGAAAAAGTGAGAAAAGAATCTCCGATAGCCAGTATGCTATGGAAATTTATGTTATTTGTTGGCTTATTGTTGGGAGGTACATCTCAATTATATGCGCAACAAAGCCAGGTGACTGGTTCTATTATTGATGCCGAAGGAGAACCTATGATTGGAGTCTCTGTAAAAGTGAAAGGTGCATCTCATGGTACTATCTCTGATATGGACGGACACTTTAAACTAAGTGTACAGCAAGGACAGACACTCGTGTTTTCTTACATGGGGTATATCACACAAGATATCAAATGGAAGGGACAGTCTACTTTAAAAATTGTGATGCACGAAGATGCCAAAGCATTGGATGAAGTAGTGGTAGTAGGTTATGGTACAGCAAAGAAAGCAAATCTATCGGGAGCAGCAGTCAATGTAGATGCCGCTAAGATTGAGCAGAAACAGCCGGTAAATGTAATGGATGCATTGCAGGGAGAAGTTCCTGGTGTGCAGATTACTGCTGTTTCAGGTGCTCCGGGTGCCGGATCAAGCATTCGTATCCGTGGTGTTTCGACGTTTGAAGCAGGAGGTACTGAACCCCTATATGTAGTAGATGGAGTAATTGTTGAAAGTATTGATCATATCAATGCCAACGATATTAAATCTTTGGATATTTTGAAAGATGCTTCTTCAACATCTATCTATGGTGCCCGTGCTGCCAATGGTGTGATTATTATCACAACTAAATCCGGTGAAAGCGGTAAACCTCGTATAGATGTTCGTTATCTTAATTCTTATGGTGTTCTTTCTAATACACTTCCACAGTTGAATCGTGCAGAGCGTGAAATATTTGCAAATACAATTCAGTCTGTAGCTGGTAAGAATCCATTTGCTATGTTCAAATCTAATAATGACTCGGTGAATATTCAGGGGACTACCAGTAACAACTATCAGGATGTGATTTCACAAACAGCTGTTCGCCATGATGTGAATGTGAGTATCAGTGGAGGTAGTGATAAAGTACGTACTATGACCAGTATTGGATATCTTGATGATAAAGGTATTATTCTGACCAGTTATGCAAAGCGTTTTACAGGTCGTACTAAAGTGGATTATGAACCTTATAAATTTTTGAAATTCACTACTAATATTAATGTAACCTATCGTAAACAGAATAATATTAGTGAGGGTAGTGTATTTTATAACGCGATCAGGCGACCGACCGAATCGATTCTTTATTATCCGGATGGTACTTTGGTACCTGCTTATGGATCAAGTCCGTCTGGTAAACGAAATCCGATTCAGGAACTATTGGAGCGTACGGATGAGACTACCACATATGAAGGACAGTTATCGGAGATTATGGAGCTTTCATTCCTTAAACATTTCAAGTTCGTAGGAAAAGCAACAGTTTCGTTGAGTCATGCTGACCGTAAGCAATATGCAAGTCCAAATGTGAACAAAACGAAGAGGGAAGAAGTGGAAGCCGGATGGGATAAAGGTTCTGACCGTACTATTTGGAAAAAGAATTATTTGATAGATGGATATCTTGATTATGCCCAAACCTTTAAACAGGCACATAATGTACATGTGATGATTGGTGGTAGTATAGAAGATAAGATGTCTCGTACGACTCTCATGGAAAGTGAGAAATATTTGAATAAGAACATGCTTGTACCACAAGCCAGTACATTGACCGGATATTCTATAACAGGAAATGGAAACAGTATGGTGTCTATGTTTGGTCGTGTTAATTATGACTATTATGGAAGATATATTGTAGAGGGGTCTGTCCGTCGGGATGGTTCGTCCAGATTCGGTTCTGAAAATCGTTATGGTGTATTTCCGGCCGCATCTGCTGCCTGGCGATTCTCTGATGAGTTTTTCATGGATTGGTCGAGAACAGTACTTACTGATGGTAAAATACGTGCCAGCTGGGGTATTAATGGTAACGACCGTGTAAGTGATTATGATACCTATACGTTGTATGCTGTAGATCCGGACTATAGTTATAATGGGGTAACAGGTGTTATTCCTAAGTCATCAGTAGGTAATGCTTATTTGAAATGGGAGGAAACCAAGCAGACGAATATCGGTCTTGACTTGACTTTCTTTGATGGGAGACTTTCATTTACAGGTGACTATTATGTGAAAAAAACAACTGGTTTGTTTAATAACGATGCTATTCCTACTGAAATCGGGTTTAATAGTATGCGTGTGAATGCAGGTTCAGTGAAGAATGAAGGTTTTGAGTTCAATATTTCGGCAACTCCCGTTCGTATACGTAATTTCTCATGGTATACCTCTTTTAACTGGTCTAAAAACAAAAATACAATTTTAAGTATTGTAGGTGAACCTCGTGATTTTGAAACTAACTGGTGGATTGAACCGGGAATGGCTGCAGGTAATTTTTATGGTTACAGACACTTGGGAGTATATGCTTATGATGCAGACAATGCTTATGATGAAGGTTATAAGAATCGATTGATTCCGGTATTTAAGCGTGACCAGTACAATAACGTAGTAATAAATAAAGTTGGAGGTCCCGAAGTGCTTGGCTATACTTATGCTGATGGTACTAAATATGAAGGAGAAATTTATCAGATGAAGGCCTCAGGAGTAGTATGTAAAGGTGGTGATGTAATTTGGGAGGATAAAGACCATAGTGGTAATATTGATGCCGGTGACAAACAAATATTAGGGAATGCACAGGCTAAATGGTATGCAGGATGGAATAATACATTGAAATATAAAGATTTTACTTTGAACTTCTCATTTTATATGAGTCATGGTGGTCTGATTTACAATTCACTTTTACGTGATTTGACAAGTTATGGCGATAACACTTCCAATCCGGCTCCTTGTGGAATTCTTCAGGGATGGAGATATCAGGGACATATCACTAATTGGTTTACTCCGGGACAGAATGCACGTACTACCGAAAACAGTCGTACCCTAAGTAGTAACTATCTTGAGGATGCTTCATTTATTCGTTTGCAGAATGTACGTTTAAGCTATCAGTTGCCTTCGGTATATGCTAAGAAAGCATATCTGCAGTCTGCACAGATTTATATCTATGGTTCTAACTTGTTGACTTGGACTAACTATCGTGGCTACGATCCTGAAATTACTACCGGAGGCGTATTGAACCCTGGTAATGATTCACAGAAGTATCCGAAAAAACGTGAATTTGGTTTTGGTGTAAATGTAAGTTTCTAAATGATTAAAACTATAATGAAAATGAAAAACTTTAAAATATTATCATGTTCAGTTTTATTAGCGGGGATGTCTCTCTTCTCTTCTTGTGAGGACTTCCTGACTAAAACTCCGATAGCTGATTTGAGCAATAAAGCTTACTGGACCAGTGAGTCGGATCTGAAAGCATGGAGAGCCGGTACATATAATGGAGTACAGAAAATTGTATCAAGTACTTTGTTGGCTTGGGGTGAATTACGTTCAGATGATTATTACATAACTCTGTATGCCAATGCTGCTTTACAACTTAACTCTTTGGATTCAAATGGAAGTTATTGCGACTGGGAAAAATTATATCAGGTCATAAACCGGTGTAATCTGGCTATCGAGAATATCCCTGAAATGGGACTTTCTGAAGACGTGACCGGATCATATCTGGGGCAATTTCATGGCTTAAGAGCTTTGATGTATTTCTATGCAATACGTGTTTGGGGTGAAGTGCCATTGATTACTAAGTCATGGGATGGCGATTTGAATACTAAATATAATTCACGTGCTTCTCTGGAATCTATCTATGAAGTGATAGAGGATGATTTAAAAATTGCCATTTCGTCATTGGGTAATGAAGGTGTTTACTATTTTAATCAAGGAGCTGCTTATGCATTGCAAACAGATTATTTGATGTGGCGAAAGGATTATGCCGGAGCATTGAAAGCATCGGATAACTTACTGGCTTTGAAAAGGTATGAAATGGTAAGTAATACTACCGATTGGAAGAAAATATTTACAGATCCTACCAATAGCAAAGAGACTATTTTCACTATAGAATGGGACTTTGAGAAAAATAATAATAATAGTTATGGTGGTCCGATTGGTGTTGGTGGTGGTAATGCTCATTATCAGTTGTCTAATTCGCTGTTTCAAAGAATGCTTCAGGATAAAAAGGATGTTCGATTCTGGGGAGTTGTAGATACGTTGAATATATATAACGGACTGGACAAACAAACTTTAGCTCCGGGGAATTCTCAGATTATCTATGGAAGTACTGGTGCATTGGCTAATAAATTGTGTAAGTTCTTCCCGGTGAAGTCTACAGATCCTGCTGTTGAATTTGATATTCCTGCTACTTCCGGTTGTGTTTTTGAAATACCTATTTATCGTTTTGCTGATGTTATGTTATTGCGTGCAGAAGCAATGATTCATGAAAATAAACCGGCTCAGGATATTATTGATATAGTCAATCAGGTACGTAGTCGTTGTGGTAATACGATTGTTGCGAAGGTAGAAGATTATCCGACAAGAATCGGTATGACACAGTCTTCATTGGAAAAACTGGTATTGGATGAACGTCAGATGGAATTTTATGGTGAACCTAAGCGTTGGTTTGACATTATACGTACCGGATATGTGAATGAAATACTGGATCCGCATCTATCTTATATTCAAGCAATGCGTGGTGAAGAACCTGTAGGTTTTGGCAGTGATTTAAGACGGGTTCGTTTCCCGATAGCTAAGTCTGTCTTTACGTCCAATCCAACTCTGGTAGGGCATCAGAATCCTCCTTATTCAGAATAATGATAATAAATAGTGTATATAATGAAAAAGATAATATTAAATATAGCCTTATTGGTAATTCCAATATTCACATTTACAAGTTGTGAGTTATTTGGCCTGGATGTGCAAACTCCTTATGACTATGATTCAGAGAAAGGAACCTATGATAATCAGATTACTATGAATGCATGGGATTTCATGAATTCGCGTACCGACTTGTTCTCGTCTCTGATAGAAGCAATTAAATATTCGGGAGTTGATCCGGAATTATTCAAACAGCCTGATAGAACCTATCTGTTGTTGACGAATACGGCATTGACTTCATCCAATAGCAGTGACCGGAGTTTCTGGAATGAGAATGCTTATCCGGACGAGTTTAATCCGGAGCAGTTGATTATTCCTACCAGCTGGGAAGAATTGGATAAAACCGCAGTGAAGAATATGATTATGTATCATATTATAAAGAAAGCTCTTTCGTATTATGAACTGACTGATTTGACAAAAGGAGTTATAACATTCTTCCCTACAGAATATGATTCTCCTTATGGATACATGGCTGTCGAAATGTTGAAAGAAGGTGCTCTAAGTATTTATTTCAATAACTACGAAGATCATTTTCAGCTGAAAACAAAACCTCGTACCAGTAATCTGCAAAGTCCTAACGGATCATATATTCACGTGATGGATAAATATATGCAGTATCCTACAGATAAAGAATTAGTATCTATTCCTATTTATGCAGCAAAATGATTATGAAAAGAATAAAATATTTATTGATGGGAGCCTTTGTGGCTTTAATGGCATCTTGCGATGATGATTATGTTGAAATAGACTCTTTGCAGGTGTTTGGTGAAGAATTTTTTGCCGGAGAAACTGTTAATGTCGGTATGTCTGTGAGAATGAGTGATCCGGATAAAGCCGATTATTATTGGGAATGTAACGGGGGAACTTTGTTACAGCGTCAGGGGTATACAATGAATCAGTGGAAAGCACCGAGACAGTCGGGCAGATATACGATTAAATGTACTGTAACCTGTGGTGGGGCAAAAGAAACCCGTCAAGCTGAGATTTGGGTAAATGGTTTGTTCTTTGATCGTTTTGGAGGAACAACGGCAACAGGATGGTCTAACTCAAATTCTGCGACTCAGATTCGTGACGGACGCTATCAGTTGAATGTCACAACACCTAATGCTACTACCCGGAATTATGGTGAAGTACGTTATAATCTGAATCAGAAGGATTTTTACCCACCGATGTCCACTCGATTTGATTGTGGTATTGTAGGAGGAGCGACCAATACAAATAATCCTAAATATCCGGTAGATCCTGTTAAATTTGTATATGGTGAGAATGCATGCGCAGTTGCTGTCTCAGGAAATACGCCCTCTGTAGATGTTACGACTACTTATTTTATCAGTGAAGTCCGTTTTGAGTGGTGGCCTAAGAACCATATTCTGGCAGCAGTACCATGGGGAACTAACATTTATACAGATGTAAATGGTAATCCGGTAAGTTTCAATGCCGATGAGTTTGATGCCATTATACGTTTCCAGTGGACCTTGAAAGCTGACAGAGAAAACGGACGTCCTACGGTTCAAACGGGTTGGGTGGCAGTACCGGTAAAAATACAGAATAATCTGTTGAAATATGACGTGGAAGAAAGCAAAACAGTTGGTCTGGCGATCAGTGAAGACTATACTATAAAAGCAATGGTAGGAACAACAACTCTTGCTACAAGTGATGTGATGAAGCAGTGGAGAGCGACACATGACAATGCTGTTTTCCAAATAAAGGAATTTAAATATGTATATCCTCCATTGACACAAGTTTATCTGGATAATGTATTCTTCTATAGTGACGATATATTTGGAGGTAATTGATTGTTAAAAAGGTTATGAAACCGGGGGAGGTGATTTATTAGCCTCCTCTGGTAAGTATAAATCATAAATCAATATGCTAATGAAAAATTTGTTACTTTTCATTTTTGTTCTGGCTTTTTCCTGGCCCGTTGTTGCTCAGAATTCTAATGATACTATTGTAGGACGTTTGGTTGATGCTAAAGGGAAGGCAATTCGTAAAGCTTTGGTATCTGTTAAAGACGTAAAGGCCGAGACTGATCGTTATGGTATTTTTCAGCTGAATAATGTTACTCTGCAAGATATACTGACAGTTATTTTGCCCAAAACAGAAAAAGAAGTGCAAGTTTCGGTAAATGGTATAGCCTATCCGAATATTGTTTTGGGGCCCGAAATTTCAGTGACAGAAGATAAAGGTGAAATCATGAAACTAATGTTACGTAGTCTGCGGCGTTCTCGTTCGGTATCGAGTACTATTGTGGTGACAGGTGAAGAACTGGTTGCTACGGGTGAAAGTAATCTCTTTAATGCTTTAGCAGGTAAAGTCCCTGGGTTTACAGTGGTAATGAAGGATAACGGAGATATCTCTGCACAATTACGGGGGTCTACTTCTATTAGTTTGGATACTTCTCCTCTTTATCTGCTGGATGGGACACAAGTCGAAAGACTGGATAATGTGAATATCAATGATATAAAGAAGGTAGAGATAAGTAAGGATAGTAATATGTATGGTGCCAAAGGTGCCAATGGAGTGATTGCTGTCACTCTGAAATAGTAATATGTAACCTTTTTATTTTTTATAATTATTAATTTAAAACCAAGTATCATGAAAAAAAGTACTTTAATTTTATTGGCAGCTTTATTTACTGCTAATTTATCTGCAGAAGAAAGAGTGGTAACCTCTCTTGCAGGGGATGCGGAAACAGAAGGTAGTTTCCGTCAGGTAATGAACTCATTGGAAAATGGTGATATTGTGACATTCAATATACCTGAAGGTGATGAGATTATATTGGAGGGACAAACCGGGTGTCCTAAAGCTGTTGGTAATGTATATGTTATTGATGGTATTAATAAAGCTACAGGTAATAAGATAACTTTTACAAGTACAGGTGATTCTTTTATCTTTTTCAAGGGTTTGGATGGAGCTACTGCTTCTCGAATGGATATTACGTTTCGCAATATAATAGTCAAAGGATTCATAAATGGAGGAAATGGAGCGGCATTTGCAGTAGGAAACTCTAAAACTGCATCTGAAGGTGATACAGAGAATTATGCAAATCTTAGATTAATAAATTGTGAAGTGAGCGATTGTTTAATAAATGCACCTGCAGATGGTAAAGCTTCCGGATGTGTAGTCTTCAATAGTAGAGGAGTTAATGTTATTATAGATAAATGTGTGTTTTCGAATAATGAGATTATATATCCAGAGGCTTTGCTTGGTACTAAATTAGCTCAAGGAGGAGCTGTAATTGGTACTACTGGAAATAATAATGGTTCATTCTTTATAACTAATTCTACTTTTTCAGGTAATAAAATAAATGTAGGAAGAGGAGGAGCTATTTTTACTGGATATGCGGCTACGTTAATTAATTGTACAATTGTGGGAAATTCAGGTGAAATAGGTGGTGGATTTTATGCACATAACAATCAACCAATGGTTCTTATTAATTCTATATTTTATAAAAATGTTTCTACAGGAACAGATATTGCTGGTGAAGATGTCAGAAGAAACAATGGTAGTTTTGAGATACATAATTGTCTTGTAGGCTCTGCTAATGAATCAGAAGGTGCAGCTGCAGTTGGTTTTACATTTGAAGGAAACAATAATATTACTGTAATTCCTGAGGTAATGAAAGTGTTCGAAAATGATGCAGCTCCTGAATTGAAAGATAATGGTGGTAATACACTTACAGTTGCTTTACATGCTACGCAAAGTATGGCTGCTAAAGCAGGAACTGCTACTGTAGCAGGTTTTGATATTCCTACAGTAGACCAACGTGGTTATACTCGTGCTGCTAAACCTTGTATGGGTGCCTTCGAATTAGGTGGAATTGAGCCTGTAGGTATTCAGACTACAACAGCCGACGCAAAATTTAACTATAGTGTGGAAAAAGGACGTTTGGTTATTGCAGAATCCGGTGAGTGCCGCATATTCAATACGCTTGGTGCTAAGATAACAGAGCTTACTATCAATGGTAGTGCTCCTATTAATCTTGAATCGGGTATTTACATTGTTCGTTTTATGAATGAAGCTGGTACTTCTGTTGCTAAAGTACTAATACCATAAGTTTAATAATTATCAGGGTTCTTTGGTGAATATGATTTGTCAAAGAACCCTGCTTCTTTAAAAAAATAGAGAAAGATGAGATTAAAAAAGTATTTCTTATATGTTATCCTGACTTTTGTGTCTGTGTCGATATTTACTTCGTGTTCTTCGGATGACAAGGAGGAAGAAGCAATTACTCCAAGTCTGACTACTACTCCCACAGATGTAAATGCTAGGGCAAGTGGTGAAGACGTAAATATTACAGTGAAAGCAACTTCTACCTGGACTACAGTAATTGATGATAAGGTAGATTGGGTTAAAGTTAAGTCATCGGATATACAAGCCGGCAAATTAGTGCTTACTATAGTTGCAAACACTACTCTTGAATCGCGTTCGACAAATGTTATTGTAAAATTGGATAACACTGATTTGACAAAGCCGATAAAGATTTCCCAGGCTGCGGCCACTGCTTCTTTGGTGGTATCTCCAGTGGAGGTGGTTGATATACCGGCTGAAGGTAAAGAGTATACTTTTACTGTTGAGAGTTCTACTGGAGTAGATTGGGAGTATGAAATACCTGGAGAACAACAGAGCTGGATAAAAGAAAAATCGAAAACTGATAAATCGCTCACACTGTCTTTTGAGGCTAATACAGGATCCCAACGCGGCTGTTATATTGTTTTTAAAGACAAAAACAAAAAGGCACCCAATTTTAACGTTAAAGTTATTCAGTTGAAATCTGAAAATTTTGATCCTAATGATCCGATTCAGATGGGATACACTTTACAAGGAAGCATGAAGGGAAGTGCGGATTTGGTTGGTAAGGGGTATGCGGATGTGCATACCTATATGAGAAAGTTTGGTTGGGACTATTCAGAACATCCTAATTCATCTACTAAGGACCATAATGAAGTAGACCATATTGAAACTGTGTTTGATGCTACTATTAATCAGTATATATTTAGATTTATTAGTCACGCAAGTAGTGCTCTTGATGGCGACCGTGGTTCAATGAATGACCGTATGCGTAATGAGATGAAGACACAAACGAGTGCAGCCTGGTATAAATTGAATGGTAACTGGGGAGAGTCTCAAATATTACAATGGAAATTTAAGATACCTAAAGGGTATCGACCCAGTACAAGTTTTTGCCACATTCATCAGCTCAAGGCACAGGAGGGTGACAATGGAGCTCCTGTTATTACTATTTCTCTTCGTGGAAATAATGATGGAACCAATCGCAGAGTACAGGTAATTCATTCTTTGGGGTCTGACCATAGTGCAGGAACCAAAAGTCTGGGGACTTTTGTAGATAATGTGAAAATAGAAGAGTTTGAAGATGAATGGGTACAGGTAAGTGAAGAAGTGAAATATGATCATCATGGCAAGTATCGTCTGGTGATAACTCGTATCAGAGATGGTAAAATTTTGATAGACAATACACAGAATGATATTGATACATGGCGGAAAGGAGCAATTAATATCCGTAATAAATTTGGTATTTACCGTAGTTACGGAGGTAGTGGAGGTCAGATTACCAATAATATCAAAGATGAAACTATTGATTTAGCTGACTTTGTAATTTATGAAAAAGATACAAATCCGAGCCCTGCTGCCCACGATTAGAAAGATATAAGTTGGTTTGAGATGGGAGCTATATTTAAAGATAGTTCCCATTTTTTTATTCGATAACTTTTCATATATAATGTCAGATACATGAAAAATATTTTATGTTATAGTATTTGTTTACTGTTTGGAGTACAGCAGCTAACAGCTCAAATGGTTTCAATTAAAAGTCCCGATAATAAGATTGTTTTGAATATAAAAGATGATACCGGGCAACTTCTTTTTAATGTAAAAAAAGGGGAGATAGCTGTATTAGAAGATTCGCCAATGTTTTTTTCTTCCGGTGAAAAGAAATTATCGGCAATACATTTACACTCTCCTGAATATTATAAAGTAGATGAGACGTACCCTATCCGGGGGATTCATTCGCTTGCGGTAAATAAAGCAAATGGAATGAAAGTAAAAGTAGCGGATGAGAAAAATAATACTTTATATACGATTGATGCCCGTGCTTATAATGATGGGATTGCTTTTCGCTTTCTGGTAAAAGGGACTCAGACGGATAAATATGTTCCGGAAGAGAGTACTGTTTTCAAGTTACCTTTGGGAAGCCACATTTATTACCATGATATGTATGCACATTATGAGGGCATCCATAAAAAACAGGAAATAGATTGTGTTAGTAAAGGCGAATGGGCAGCACCTCCTGTAACAATTGAGTTACCACAAAAACAAGGATATGCGTGTATTACAGAATCTGCTCTCAGAAATTATCCGGGTATGTCTTTACAGGCTGATGGGGAATGTGGACTTGTTGTCAGACTGGGGCATGAACAACCGGCAGGATATCCGTTTGCGCATGACTATAGTTTGGAAGAGGCCAAACGTTTGTCTGAACCGGCTGTCATTGCTGGCAATATTGTAACTCCCTGGCGAACAGTAATTGTTGCTCCTGACTTGAATGGACTGGTAAATACTGATCTGATTACTAATTTGTCGCCAGCTCCAGATAGACGATTGTTTCCCGAAGGAGTGAATACGAAGTGGATTAAACCGGGGCGTTCTGTATGGTGCTGGTTGGATGGTGGTCAACGTACTTTGGAAGGCATGAAAGAATTTTCAAAACTTGCCGGAGAATTAGGATTTGAATACAATACGGTTGATGCATTCTGGTATCGGTGGACGGATGCACAGATTAAGGAGTTGGTTGACTACTCTGCTCAGTTCGGGGTTAAAATATGGCTATGGAGGCATGGACGTGATCTGCGTGATTCTCGTAAGCGGAAAGATTTCTTTGACCGTTGTCAACGGTTGGGAATTGCTGGGGTGAAGCTGGATGCTTTCTCCCACGAATCCAAAGAGTTTATTGATCTTTATCAGGCATGTTTGAAGGAGGCAGCAGAACATAAGCTGATGTTGAATATCCATGGTAGTGATAAACCAACAGGAGAGGTGCGTTCGTGGCCGAATGAAATGTCTCGTGAAGGAATTCGCGGCTTGGAGTATGGTAAGAATCAATACGAATGGGCTACACATAATACTACGTTACCCTTTACCCGATTGGTTGCCGGAGCGGGTGATTACACTCCAATGATATTTGGTGACAGGAAATTAGATACATCCTGGGTACATCAGATAGCGACAGCACTAATATTTAATTCTTCTGTTATCTTTTTCGGTGCGCATCCTCAAACTATACTTGATAATCCGGCAGTGGATGTAATAAAAGACATACCGGCTGTTTGGGATGAGACAATTGTACTACCTTGTAGCGAGATTGGGAAAATTGCTGCCTTCGCCCGGCGTAGTGGTGATACTTGGTTTCTTGCCGTGGTCAATGGAAAAGAAGCGCAGACAATTCAATTCCCTCTCTCGTTTCTGGGTACAGGTTGGTATGAAGCTACAGTTTTAAATGACAGACCTGCTGATGCAGGAGCAATAAAAATAGAACGTGCTTTTTGTAGGAATAGTGATTCTCTTACAGGGTATATGCGTAATGGAGGAGGATATATAGTTCGATTTAAATCTAAATAATGAATTGATATGATAAAGAAAATAATTGGAATAATGGTTGTTACCTCATTTTGTTTTATAATGCAGGCACAACAGGTTTTTACTGATGTAAGAGTTATAGCCGAACGTTCAAATATGCGTTCTGATCGACGTCCTATTCCCGTGGGATATTATGATGAGCAAGCTGATCAAACGTTTGTATGTTGGATGTCTACGGATAGTCATCCGGTTGTTAAGGCTTATAATCATGCTACGGGGCAGTGGAGTGAAACAAAAGTAGTGGCACGCTCTCCGTTTGTTGATAAACATAATTATCCGGGAATGTTACGTGGAACTGACGGACGAATCTTTTTGTTTTATGGTTGTCATAACTCTACCTTAAAGATGGCTGTTTCTCCTAAACCGGGAAGTATTGAAGGAGAATGGACGGATCGTTTTATAAATGAGGCAGAACGTGCGTCTTATCCGGCTCCTATATTAACGGAGGATGGAACATTTTATGTGTTTTACAGAGATACACGTCAAACCAATAAATATTCGGATGACAGACCTTATCAGTTTGTGAAATCTACAGACGGAGGAAATACCTGGATACGCCAGATGGTCATTGATCCCTTTCCCCGTGTTACAGATAATATGATGGAGGTTTATAATGGGCAGGTTACTTATCAACCCGCAGGGAATGGGAAAAAGGAACGCATTCATATAGCTTGGACTATTTGTGGCGAGAAATTGGGTAAACATGCTCATGCTACTTATGGAAGAAATGTATATTATGCTTATCTTGATCCTTCTAATGATCATATGTATAATGTAGAAGGAATAGATCTGGGAACTACCATTGATAATGAGGAGTCGGATAAATATTGCCAGGTACTGGAGACTCCTATACCAGAACGTGGACACTCTGCAGGGTTACAGGTATCCGTTCACTATCGTGATAACTCATGTCCTGTTGTACATTATCAATATCCGGAAGAGAATGCAGCCCGGTTGTCTACATGGGATGCCGGAGAGTGGAAACATCTTACTTTTGAGGCCAAAGGTGAACCCAGAGGCATTGAGAAATTAGGTCCCGAGTCATTTCGTATTTATGCTACTATGGGTAGGGGAGCAGTTACCTTTATTACTAATGACGGAGGACGTAGTGTACAGAAAGAAGCAGAGATTATCACTCCTTTTTCGCTTTCCCGTTGTTATTGGATAGAAAATGCCCGTCCGGAACTGAAATTATTGATGTTTTCTAATCCGTTACCGGATGCTCCTAAGACATTATCTACCGCTAACAGAGATGTATATGTGGCTGGTATAAATGAATGATTTACCTCTTCTATTATTTAAACGGAGTGTATTCCCTTATCTCAAAATTGAGATAAGGGAATTTTTTTAGTATTCTGTCTCTGAATACGTATTTTTAATATGCAAAAGCATATACTTTCTTTTTCCTTTTTTTTATGACACTTTTTGACTACTTTTGCGTGTCTTGATTAAACATTGTAACATTTTAAACTATTATTTGGATAAACTATGAAAAAGAAGCTACGTTTTTCCTTATTCTTTTTACTAATTTTATTTATGAGAGGAAGTATGCAGTCACAAAATGTACAGAAACCTTTTGATATCGATTTATGGCAACAAGGTATGCCTAATACAAACGGTATGGATAGTGCTCCTTTTGATGAATCAAAAGGTAATTTCAAACCTTCAATTCGTGTTTTTCTTCCCGCACCTGAATTAGCTACCGGTCGGGTGATTGTTGCTTGTCCGGGAGGTAGTTACTCACATCTTGCTTATAATCATGAAGGTTATGATTGGGCACCTTTTTTTAATAAGCAAGGAATCGCCTTGGTTGTATTGAAGTATCGTATGCCGAAAGGAGGACATAAAGAAGTTCCTTTTTCTGATGCGGAAGAGGTTCTGAAGATGGTGAGAGATAGTGCAGATGTATGGAATATAAACCCGAACGATGTTGGTATTATGGGGTTCTCTGCCGGTGGACATTTGGCTTCTACCATTGCTACACATACTTCACCTGAACTACGTCCGAATTTTCAGATATTGTTTTATCCAGTTATAACAATGGATAAGAGTTACACTCATATGGGATCACATGATAACCTTTTGGGGAAAGATGCTCCGGCTGAGTTGGAGGAACAATACTCTAATGAAAAACAAGTGACCAAAGATACTCCTCGTGCTTTTATTGTATATAGTGATGATGATAAGACGGTTCCTCCTGCAAATGGTGTGAACTATTATCTGGCTTTGAATAAGAAAGGTGTTCCGGCTGCCCTTCATGTGTATCCTTCCGGTGGCCATGGATGGGGAATCCGTGAAGATTTTATATATAAAAATTTGGTGTTAGATGAACTCTCTGCCTGGTTACGATCATTTAAAGCACCTCGTAAAGATGCTATACGTGTGGCATGTATCGGCAATAGTATTACCTATGGATCGCGTTTGAGAAATCCGGAAAAAGATGCATATCCAACTATTCTGGGACGTATGCTGGGTGATGGATATTGGGTGAAAAACTTTGGAATAGGATCACGTACTATGCTGAATAAAGGGGATCATCCGTATATGAAGGAGCAAAAATACAAAGATGCGCTGGCATTTAATCCGAATATTGTTGTTATCAAATTAGGAACGAATGATAGTAAGCCTCATAATTGGGTTCACAAAGATGAGTTTGCAAAAGATATGCAGACTATGATTGATGCATTTGGGAAACTTACTGCTCATCCGAAGATATATTTGTGCTATCCGTCTAAATCATATGATAATTATGGAATCAGTGATAAGACAATTGTGAATGAAATTATTCCGATGATAAAGAAGTTGGCTAAAAAGAATAAGTTATCGGTGATAGATTTGCATACTGTAATGGATGGGATACCCGAACTTTTTCCAGATAAAGTCCATCCAAGTGAAAAAGGTGCAGAGATAATAGCGAAAACTGTGTATGGAATAGTAAAAGAATAAAAAAGTTATTATGATACAAACGATACAGCTGCACGGAACAGACAAACAACTTTATAAAATTGTGGCTCCATTAGTTATGGATCCTGAAGTACTGAAAATGAATAACAATTACCCTTTTAAAACTACTGATAAGTTTACCTGGTTTATTGCCGCAAGTGGGAGACATGTGGTCGGATTTCTTCCGGTAGAACGAAGAGGGAAAGAAGCTATTATTAATAATTATTATATAGGAAAAGACCAGGAAGAGGCTCTTGCTCTTCTGCTGGTGGATGCTATAGCAGCTTTTGATACAGACAAAACGTTGGTTGCTGTAGTTCAGGTAAAGCATCAGGCTATTTTTGAAAAACACGGATTCATAGTAGAGAAAGCCTGGAAACTATATGTAAAAATGCGGAGGGATGAATGAAGAAAAAAGAAGTAGAGGTAAAGAAGAATGTATATGAATTGGCGCAGGAACGTTTGCGCATGATTTTTAAAGAGTTTGATAATGTGTATATCTCCTTTTCGGGAGGAAAAGATAGTGGTGTACTTTTGAGTCTATGTATTGATTACATACGTCGTAACAATTTGAATGTACGTATCGGAGTATTTCATATGGATTATGAAATACAGTATAAGATGACTATTGACTATGTGGACCGCATGATTGAGGCTAATAAAGATATTATTGATGTATATCGCGTGTGCGTTCCTTTCCGTGTGGCAACCTGTACATCGATGTATCAGTCTTTTTGGCGTCCATGGGAAAAAGGGAAGAAGAAACTGTGGGTACGCCCTATGCCGAAAGATGCAATGACGGAGAAGGATTTTCCTTTTTATAATGCTCAGATGTGGGACTATGAATTTCAGATGCGTTTTGCCAAATGGATACATGATAAAAAAGATGCAGTGCGCACTTGTTGCCTTATTGGTATACGTACCCAGGAAAGTTTCAATCGGTGGAGGTGCATTTATCTGAATCGTAAATATCAGATGTACCATACGTATCGTTGGACTTCTAAAGTGGCAAATGATGTTTATAATGCATATCCTATTTTCGATTGGAAGACAACAGATGTATGGACCGCCAATGGAAAATTCCATTGGGATTACAACATCTTGTATGATTTGTATTATCGTGCCGGAGTGAATATAGAGCGTCAGCGGGTAGCCAGTCCTTTTATCGGCGAGGCTATAGAGAGCTTGTCTCTCTATCGGGTTATTGATCCTAATACCTGGGGAAAAATGGTAGGACGTGTGAATGGGGTTAACTTCACAGGGATGTATGGAGGCACTCATGCTATGGGATGGCAATCTATAAAACTTCCGGAAGGTTATACCTGGAGAGAATTTATGTATTTTCTTTTGTCTACATTACCGGAACGTGCGCGTAAGGGATACCTGAGGAAGCTATCAGTCAGTGTCAATTTCTGGCGTACCAAAGGAGGATGCTTAAATGATGAAACCATACAAAAACTGATTGCTGCGAAAGTTCCTATTATTGTGATGGATAATAGTAATTATAAAACAGTGAAGAAACCTGTTCGGATGGAATATCAGGATGATATCAATATTGCAGAATTCAGAGAAATTCCTACTTATAAACGTATGTGTATCTGTATTCTGAAAAATGACCATGCCTGTAAGTATATGGGATTTTCGCCAACAAAAGAGGAGATTAGTAAGAGAAGTCAAATAATGGAACAATATAAAAATATTCTGCAATGAGTTGTAAAAAGAGTCCTGTGTATGATGTGAGAGCTGTGCCTGTAGACAAAGTGGTTGCTAATGATTATAATCCCAATATAGTTGCTCCGCCGGAAATGAAGTTATTAGAATTATCTATTTGGGAAGATGGGTTCACTATGCCCTGTGTGTGCTATTATGATAAAGAAAAAGATATGTATATTCTGGTAGATGGTTTTCATAGATACTCTGTTCTGAAAACATCCAAACGTATTTACCAACGCGAAAACGGTTTGTTGCCGATTGTAGTTATCGACAAAGATTTATCCAATCGAATGAGTTCTACGATTCGTCATAACCGTGCCCGAGGTGCCCATAATATTGAATTGATGTGTCACATTGTTGCTGAGTTGGATAAAGCTGGTATGTCTGATCAATGGATTATGAAGAATATTGGAATGGATAGGGATGAATTGCTGCGTTTGAAACAGATTTCCGGATTGGCTGATTTGTTTGCAAACAATGAATTTAGTATTCCGGAAAGAGAGTCTCCCCTCAATTCAAAAGAGAGTACTGTGGTTTAAAATATTATTTTTTATATTTATAAGCAGCTCCTTGTATTTCCGGAAATACAAGGAGCTGCTTGTTTTAGCGAAATAAGGTATCTATTATTTTTTGCTTTATGTGTAAATCTTTAATGATGTGTATCCCGTAAAATGAAATTTTGTGTATTTTATTTCTTCTCTTTTTTATTTTAGACAAGTATTCTCTCTGGAATGCTCATAATTAGCACATCAGTGTTCTTTTTTCATCGCTGAAAGAGGATAAAAGCTTTATTTAATTCAATAGAATGTCTCATCTTTGTAATGTAATAATTACTCCGGGACAACCAGTTAATAATTATATATGAGTTGACGAGAAAAATTGTTCTGTAAGTCTGTTTAGTTAAATTGTGAACTCGTCAAAAAGGATGCAGAATGCATCTAATGTTTTTTTATAGATGTTAAGATCCATGGGTTATATAGATTTTGATAGAAAAATTTATATAATCTGTGGCTTTTAGTTTGAATTCTTTTATTGGTTTATTATTTTATATCTTTGGAAGAGGTTAATAAAGAGAAAGGGAGTTGCAATCACTGCACCTCCCTTTCTACATCACTGAATAGAGAATTATGGAGAATTATAGTTGTTCTATTATCTCTTTTTGTCGTTCCATAAAATTAATGCGTTGTACTTCTCCACTTTCGGAAATTAGGGTTGAATGTCTTTTCAAGGATTGTATCCAATTCTTTTGTAAAGTACATATCTGTTGATTTTGTGAATCCATTGAGTTTATAGAGTATACTCTGAACAGACTGATCTGAAAATCACTCTTCTCAATATAAGTATAGGTTGCTTCAAAGTTGATATTTGATAGATAGATGGCCACTTTGTTTCCATTATTAAATTCTCCTTTTATAGATAACTGTTCCAATTCATGTAATAATAGGAGAAGTTCATTCTTTAACTGTTTTACATCTTCTTCTGAAATCAGATTTAATCCTGCAAAATACTTAATTTCTTTTATGAATGAGTAGAAGATATTACTATCCCATATAAAACAGGTTTTCTTACAATGTTTTACTGTTTCACTTAATTTTTTGTGTGCAGAGATGACTTTCTCAGGAACTTGCATCTCGGCTAATGAGTGAGGAGTTTTTATTTTCCCGTTTTGATATACCCAGCGACACAAGCGAAATTTAGACAGACTCTCATAAGCCGAATAGAGTGTGAAAGGAATTATATTGGCTGCGGTATATATGGTTGTACTATCATCATTTCTGATATAATTAAAGATTCTCAGATAACGTTCCAGTATTTCATAATAACTTTCTATCGGATCGGGTGAATGTTGCAGATTCAGATCGAATGTAGCCCGGTTTGACAGGTGATTGCCAATTATCTGATCGATGGATATTCCGAGTTTGTGAGATATAACAGCGACTTCATCAAAAGTGAAAGCTACCTCTCCGCGTAGTCTGCGATAAACGGCCTCTTTTCCCATACATAGTGTATTAGTTAGAAAATTGGCAAGTGTTTCTTTTGGAGCGATACGCTCTTTCATTTCGTTGATGAGTTCGTTTACTATACTATTCTTCATACTTGCTTATATTGCTTTTAGTGATTTTCTTGTCGAAAAATGATTTTATGCAAATATAAAGCTTCCTGTCTGATAATTAGTATGGAATAAAACGTAATAGTGAGTTGCGTTATTTCTTATTTTATTGTTTTGTGTAATGTAGATTATGAAAAATGAAATTATACAAAAATAAAGCAAACGTATTTTCGTTATGAGAAAATGTATTTGCTTTTGATTCTGAATATCATTGATATATCTTTTTATAATGTATCAATTATCTCTCTTTGCTTTTGGAAGAATTGTATACGTTGCATTTCTCCACTAACGGAGATTAGTGTAGAAAACTTTTTTAATGACTGAATCCATTCTTTTAAACTCTTGCACATTTCAATATCTTGTGTAGTGATGGAGTTTATAGCATAAACACGTATCATGCTCAGATGTACATTGCTACTTTCTACGTAACTATAGGTTGCTTCAAAGTTAATATTAGAAATGTATATATTAACCTCATTGTCAGATTCGAATTTTCCTTTTCTTGCCAAGTTCTCTAATTCGTCTAATAAAAGTAACAACTCTTCCTTGATCTCTTGTCTGGCCTTGTCGGAGATAAGCTGAATGCTCGAAAAATATTCCAGATCATTCACTATGTGGGAAAAAATATTGCTATCCCATATAAAACTTGTACTATGAATCTGTTCTGCAGCATTTACAAAGTCTTTTTGAATATCTTGTAGTTTGGCTGGTATCTCCAATTCGTCAAAATGCTTGCAACCGATATTTTCATTCTGATACATCCATTTAAACAGTCTGAACTTAGACAATATATCATGTTTAAGATATAATGTCTGCGGGATAGTGTTGGAAGATGTAGCCAATTCAGAAATAGGATCATCTTCTACGCTTTTTAATAGCTCGGTATACTTATTTATAATGTCGTAATATGTTTCGAAAGGGTTACTGTGATGAACCACATTCATGTCAAAAACGGCGTTCTCCTTAAAACTTACTCCTATCATCTTGTCGAGTGATACTCCCAGTTTTCTGGAAATAATAGCAGCTTCTGTCAGAGTGAAAGGAACTTCTCCACGTAGTCGTCTGTATACGGCTTCTCTACCGATAAACAAATTGTCCATTAATACGTTTGCTATATTACTGTTTGCCGGTATTTTTTCTTTTATGGCTTCAATGAGCCCTTCATTTAATTTATTTGTTATCATAATCATTGTCCTTTTCTTGTTTTCTAGATTTAGAACAAATAAGAGTAGAGAGATGTTTCGCATATCGCAACTATTTTCATTTTGTGGTTCATTTTTTGGCTTGTGTGGGGGTGAATGAAATTTTATATGAAATAAAAAAGTTCATAATATTTGCATAATTAGGGTGAATCGTCTACATTTGTCCGTGCATAAATGGAACTTATAATACATGAAAAGAATATTAGTTAGTGGTGGGGCCGGATTTATAGGTTCACATCTCTGTACCAGATTGGTGAATGAAGGTAATGATGTTATTTGTTTAGATAACTTGTTTACAGGTTCAAAGAGTAATATCGTGCATTTGATGGACAATTATCATTTTGAGTTTGTACGTCATGATGTGGCATTTCCATATAGTGCAGAGGTTGATGAAATTTATAATTTAGCTTGCCCTGCTTCCCCTATACATTATCAACATGATGCCATTCAGACGATAAAGACGTCTGTAATGGGGGCTATTAATATGCTGGGATTGGCTATGCGTGTAAATGCTAAGATATTGCAGGCTTCTACCAGTGAGGTGTATGGTGACCCGATGGTACATCCACAACCTGAAAGCTATTGGGGGAATGTAAACCCTATTGGCTATCGTTCATGTTATGACGAGAGTAAAAGATGTGCCGAAACTCTTTTTATGGATTATTATCGTCAAAATGATGTTCGTGTAAAGATTATCCGCATTTTCAATACATACGGTCCTCGTATGCTTCCCAACGACGGACGAGTTGTTTCTAATTTTATAGTTCAGGCATTGCAAAATCAGGATATTACTATCTATGGTTCGGGAGAACAAACACGCAGTTTTCAGTATGTAGATGATTTGATCGAAGGAATGATCCGGATGATGAATACTCCTGATGATTTTACAGGACCTGTGAATATTGGTAACCCTAATGAGTTTTCTATCCTTGAATTGGCAAAAAAAGTAATTGAACTGACTGGTTCGAAATCAAAGATTATATTTAAGCCTTTGCCGCATGATGACCCTAAACAGCGTCAGCCGGATATTACATTGGCAAAGGAGAAACTGAATTGGAAACCAACGGTAGAACTGGAGGAAGGTCTCGGACGTATGATTAATTATTTTAAAGATTATAAAGTATAAAACAACCAGATAAAGCTATATAAAAGATGAACATGGAAATAAATCCTTCAGAATACAAAATACTAATTGTAGATGACGTAATGTCGAATGTATTGTTGCTGAAGGTACTTCTTACCAATGAGAAGTTTCAGATTGCGACAGCCAGTAACGGTCGTCAAGCGTTGGATCAGGTTACAAAAGAGAAACCTGATCTTGTTCTGTTGGATGTGATGATGCCTGATATGAGTGGCTTTGAAGTTTCTCAGCAACTGAAGGCCAATCCGGAAACGGCAGAAATTCCGATCATCTTTTTGACGGCTCTGAATAGTACGGCGGATATTGTGAAAGGCTTTCAAGTAGGAGGTAATGACTTTATTTCAAAACCTTTTAATAAAGAAGAGTTGATAATCCGCGTCACTCATCAAATCTCACTGATTGCTGCGAAGCGTATTATCGTGGCGCAGACAGAGGAACTGAGAAAGACGATTATCGGACGTGATAAGCTTTATTCTGTAATAGCTCATGATCTTCGTTCTCCAATGGGATCCATTAAAATGGTATTAAATATGCTTATATTGAATTTGCCAAGTGACACCATAGGACCAGAAATGTATGAGTTACTTACGATGGCCAATCAAACTACAGAGGATGTGTTCTCTTTGCTTGATAATCTATTGAAATGGACTAAGAGCCAGATCGGTAAGTTGAAGGTAGTATATCAGGATATTGATATGGTAGAAGTTACTGAAGGAGTGATAGAGATCTTCTCGATGGTAGCTGAATTGAAAAAGATCAGTATTCGTTTGGAAACACCAAGCAAGTTGGACGTACATGCTGACATTGATATGATAAAAACAGTTATCCGTAATTTGCTTAGTAATGCTATCAAGTTTAGTAATGAAGCAACTGAGATATTGGTAACAGTGCAGGAACAAGAGGGTATGGCTGTCGTGAGTGTAAAAGACAGTGGTTGTGGTATCGACGAAGAGAACCAGAAGAAATTGTTGCATACAGATACTCATTTCAGTACTTTTGGAACGAATAATGAAGAAGGTTCCGGGCTCGGTTTGTTGCTTTGCCAGGACTTTGTTATCAAGAACGGTGGTAAGTTATGGTTCACATCTACTAAGGGAGAAGGATCTACATTCAGTTTTTCTATCCCATTGAAGAAATAAACAAGAGAAAACTTACACTATTAAGTTATAATATTATAAATGCCCGAAGCCTGCTTTATATAGAAAGAGGGCTTCGGGATTCTTTTTTATTGGATGTGTCTATTATGAAGTTACGTTTCTGCTATCTCGCTTTATGGGTACTTATAGTCATTCTTGGGCTTGGCTCACGGACTTACGGTGATTATCTACCTTCTTTTGTAGCCACTTATGCCGGAGATACCCTTTGGGCTGCTATGGTATATTGGGGAATAAGCTTTCTTTTTCCCCTTACCCGTTTATTACGAAGAGTGACGATTGCTCTGCTGTTTTCTTATTGCATTGAAGTGAGTCAACTATATCAGTCCGATTGGATAAATGCGATTCGGGGAACAACTTTGGGGGCATTGATTTTAGGACATGGATTCCTATGGTCTGATATGCTGTGCTATACAATAGGCGTTGGACTGGCAGCATTAACAGACTTCTTTCTTACTTATAAGAGGAAATAATTAACCGGATATCTATAAAGGAGTTTTTGCTTTTGGATTATGGATCAATAATCGGAACATAAATGACATGTATTTAAAGGCTTTATTTGTAAATCAGTGTCCCATTTAATTTATACTGACTCCAATCATTATATGGCATTGGGAATTATTGCCGCAATATAACAATTATCATCCGGATATTCGGATTTGAAGGTATTATAGGCTATACCTATTGCTTCTTCTGGCGAATCAGTTTCAATATTCTCCTTAATATTGAGAGATTCAATCTCTTTGCCCTCTTTGACAAGTATATAATAAATGATCACAACATATTTCATACCTCATGATATTTAAGTGCCGGAAATAGTGCCGGAAATGCAAACATACGCCTTTTTATTCATAAAATCAAAATAAGTAATGAGAGTATTCTGTGCATAAATAGAGTTATATTGATAAAAAATCAGATTTGAGGAGAGAAATAGGAAGCATTTTTATACTTTTGCGACCGATTTCGGATAGGATACAATCGCGCGAAGAAAATAAACGTTATGGATATATTTTGGAACACTATTGCGGGGTACAACTCGGCTACCTGGCTTTTTCAGTTGATAATTGTTATCATTGGTATCATTCTTACAGGGCTATTGCTGAGGAGACCAGAGTCATGGGTGAAGTTATCGATGAAGTTTTATCTTATATTTCTTTATATATGGATTGCGGTGGTATATTATTATATTTATTGTGCCGAACGTAACTATAATGTTGTGATGGCTCTTTTTTGGGGAGTGATGGTCTTAATATGGATATGGGATACGTTGACCGGATATACTACGTTGGAGCGTAGCCGCAAATATGATGGTCTGGCATATATCCTGTTGGTTATGCCTTTTATTTATCCTTTACTTTCTTTGGCACGCGGACTGACATTTCCGGGTATTACTTCTCCGGTGATGCCTTGTTCGGTAGTGGTATTTACCATTGGATTATTATTGTTGTTTGCACGTAAAGTGAATATGTTTCTTGTGCTCTTTCTTTGCCATTGGTCGCTCATCGGATTATCCAAAACCTATTTTTTCCATATTCCTGAGGATTTTTTGCTTGCCAGTGCCTCTGTGCCGGCTCTTTATCTTTTCTTCAGAGAATATTTTTTGAACAGACTGCATACTGATACAAAGCCCAAAGCTAAACTTATTAACTTATTACTTGTCTCTGTTTGTATTGCCTTGGGGATTATTCTTACAGTTACCATGTTCCTGCAACTGACTCCGGCCGAATGATGAGGTCATTTTTGTCAAGAACAGATTTATTGATTATTAACCTAAAAGCGACTTTTCCGGAAGAAAATATCTGTTGCATTGCAACATAGTGTTATTTGCATCGCAACATACCAGCAAACGAATCGTAACATACTATGTAATATTGAATGGGTATCGAGAAAACTCCGTTAGATGCCCTATTTATATGCCTTTACAAGCATTCTAACCGGATCTCCTTTATAATTATTTTCACAAAGATAATCTATTTCTTTGTGAAAGTTAAGTAAATGAAATTTGTTTTACAGAAAAATTTCCATTAATATTTCTTTATTCTATAAAACGTGCGCAGTGCATACCGGATAATCTTTCCCGGAAGCCAGCCCTTAACTTTGGCAAACCCTACTTGCGATAATGGCCCGGTAAGTGTCCGGAAAGGAGGATTCTCTTTTTCTACTAACTTCAATATGGTGGTTGCCAACTTTGAAGGTGAGCATCCTCCTGTTTCTGCTTTTTCTATGATCTTTAGTGTATCTGCGAAATATTGCCCGTAATCGGGATTGTTCAGGGTAGTGGCAGAGATATTCCGATTGGCTGTAAATCCAGTATTAAAATCTCCTGGCTCCACCACACATACTTTGATACCAAACGGATGTATTTCCAGCGAAAGAGCTTCACTGTATCCTTCTATCGCGAATTTTGAAGCAGAATAAAAACCCTGATAGGGTACTGCTATTAGTCCTGCAATAGAACTGATATTGATAATCTTTCCTTTGCGTTGCCTACGCATAATAGGTAGTACGGAACGACATACACGAACCATACCCAGAAAGTTTGTATCCATTTGTAGGGCGATTTCTTCATCCGTTGCTAGTTCTAGTGCACCACCAATGCCCACACCGGCATTGTTTATCAGTACGTCAATACGTCCGTGTTCTTTTATAATACGTTCCACTACATGGTGTATGGAGTTACTATCAGTAACATCTGCAACAAGCATCGTCACACTTTTTTTGTTTTCGGTTTGCTTTCGGCTTGTGCCATATACGATGTGTCCTTGTGCAGCGAGAGTTTGTGCTGTTATTTTTCCGAATCCTGAAGAGGCGCCGGTAATGAGTATAACTTGTGGTTGTTTCATGAATCATTTTTGATTTTGGAACAACAAAGATAAATATATTCTCTCACGGAGATGTATTCATGGAGATTAATTTCTCTTTATATACCCATACAGCCAGCCCGAAGTATACCACAGTCTGTACCCACAGCGTGATATATTCCGGGCGTATATCTGCCATGTTTCCTCCCATAGAGTTTAGTTTTACAAAAGCAAGTGTGCCCGGTGCTGCCGGTATAATATAATGTGCCATTTTCCAATACCACGGCATTAATTCCATGGGATAGGATACTCCGGAGAGGAAAATCAATCCCACGGAGAAGAAAGCAATCATCAGCAGAGGAGCTTCTGAGTCGGTAAACCAGCGTGAAGCTGCCAGCCCGAAGAAACTGGTTGCCAACAGGTAGGGGATGAGCATGATTATAATATCCTTGCCACTGCCTATATTGGGAATACTAAAGAAGTGGGGCAACAATCCCAGCAGAAAGAAAGCGAACAGAGCATACAGCATGCAATAAACAAATGTTTTTCCTGTAACGATACGTGCTGCAGTTTTCCATCCCGTCCCGAATGGGAGGTAGGCACGTATGCCGCCTGTTTGATATTCATCTCCCGTCACCATACCAATAACCATTAGTAATGTCTGAAAGATGATGACCATCATTACCGCCGGAATAAGATAAGAACCGTATCCTTCGGTATAATTGTATAGTGCTGTACCTGAGATATTGACAGGCTTTGCCATAGCTACAGCTATCAGGCCTTGCGGAGGTAGAAATACAGTACCATCCGGACGATAGGCATCATTAATGGCAAGCATCACCCGTGATGATGCTTCTTGTAGGGCTTCATAATAAAGAAAGGCATCTGTAGTGGCATAGAGTGAGAATACGGCTTCCTCTCCTTGAAATACCCGATCTTCGAAGTTATGTGGCAAGTATAGAATACCTTGTACTTTCCCTTCTTTCATCCATTCCTGTGCCTCATGATAATCCATTGCCTGTGCATAGATTTCTATTTGTGGTGTGGCATTGAGCCAGCGTATATATTGTCGGCTCAAACTGCTGTGTGAATTATCTACCACAGCAACAGGAGCTTTGGTGACGATGTTCGGGGCATACATATAGTTGTAGAGTAATCCATAAACAAAGATACCTCCCATTAGCACCAGCAACACAGCGTAACTGGTACTGATAGCACGAAATTCGCGTGCGATAATAAATGCCAGTTGTGAGAGTTTATTGGATGTTTTCATATTTATGACTGATTATAGCTCGTTTCAGGTGGGGGAGCATCATTAACGCTAATAGCGGGAAGATGCAAAGAAAAACGGCCGAAGGCCATAGGTAGACGAATCCACCACTGGAATAGAGCATAGTTTGTACAATTTCTGTAAAATGGCGTACCGGAAAGAGGGATGAAGCGTCTCTTACCAAAGGATACATATTGGCCACTGGGAAAGTAACTCCGGACAGTGTTGCTCCCAGTGATCCTACCATAGACACAATACTGATAATGAGTGCTACTGCCGGAAACAGAGAGAAGATGAACAGTGCCAGTGATTGGGTTGCGACCACAAAAAGCACGGTCATTGTATTCA
Organism: Bacteroides mucinivorans; assembly: GCF_034654355.2. NCBI lineage: Bacteria > Pseudomonadati > Bacteroidota > Bacteroidia > Bacteroidales > Bacteroidaceae > Bacteroides > Bacteroides mucinivorans. The sequence continues at coordinate 2,590,316 of NZ_CP178179.1, forward strand.
TCAGCAGCCAGCTGCCATGAAAGGGAATATGCAGCACGCCAAACATAACATAGTTGCCCAGTATACCGATAAGGCTGAAAATGAGAGTGTAGGGTAGGAGTTTACCCATGATGGCGGTCACCATGTTTCCCTTTGCTACGGCAAGCCAGTTGTCTCCGGTACGAAACTTGATTTCACTGCCCACGCTGTACACGGTGATGAGTAATATGAGTACCTGAAACAATACAAAAAAGAAGGGCTGGCTCAGGTAGACCGAGTAATCCAGGGACGGATTGTATATAGGATGATTATTTGCCTGTACAGGTAGGAGGAATGTTTCTATTTGTTGTTCATTTACTCCAAGTGCTACAGCCTGCATCGCTATGGGAGATAATGCTACTGGTGCAAGCGATGTTTCGAATGCCGCCATTAGCTCGCCGCCCACTGAGAGCAGTGCATAATGATAATAATAGGCGAGAGTAGCTTCATTGCCTGTTGTGGCATCCTGCTCAAAATTGTGAGGGATGGAGAGATAGCCATATATCTCTTTACGTTGTACCGCTTCACGGGCGGCAGCTTCATTGGTAAAGTGGCGGGTTACCTTGAAAGTGGGTACTGCCGATATATTTCTTGTTATTGTCCGTGAAGTTGCTGTGTTATCCTGATCGACAATACCGATAGGTATATTCTCCATTTGTCCGTTGCCGAAGATAGTAGCCATAAAGAAGAGGGTGAACAATGGCAAGACGATACAGACGCCAAAATAAAGGCGGCGTGAAGTCATCCGTGTCCACTCACGACGTAGGACGGAGATTAGTTGATAGTTAGAGGTTGAATATTGAGAGTTATTAGTCATAATTAATAATTTAATAATATACCGATGCAATTCCCCACTGTCCATTGTCAATTGTTCACTGTCAATTGAACAAGCACCGACATTCCCGGCCTTAATCCATCTACAGATTGTGTGGGTCTTGCATGTATTTCAAAAGTTTGTAAATCGTAGCTACCCGTTTGTTTGGTCGATTTCCATGTAGCGAAGCTACCCAACGGACTGATATAATATATCTCAAATTCTACATCTTTTTTAGCTATTGCCGGAACATCTGCTACAAATTTACCTCCCATACGGAAGTTTGGCATTAAATCTTCACGTACATTCAACACCACATGTACATCACTCATCACTACCAGATTCATGATAGGTGTTCCCGGTGCTACGAGTTCTCCGCGTTTGGGGAAGATAGTGGCTATCTGTCCGTCTTCGGGAGCTGTAAGGCGTGCATCTACGAGTAGAGAAGTTACTTCATCCACTGTGCTGCGTGCCGCATCTACCAGACTTCTTGCCGAAGCTTTATCTTCACTCTGTGCACCATCTACCGCCATTTGATATTGTTCATAGGCAGCACGTTCTGCAGCAACTGCTGCTTTGTACATCGCTTCTACCTCATCTTTACGTTGTGAAGTTATCACGCTGTCTTTATATAAAGTAAGTATCCGGTCATAGGTAGTCTTTGCCAATGACAGATCGCTCTTTGTTTTATTCCAAAGTTGCTGTGCAGTAGCCACAATCTGTCGGCGTGTACCTGCATCAATCTTTTTGTTTTGCTGTACAGCTACTTGTTCCAATGCATCCAGTTGGCGATATTTGGCTTCTATGGTCGGACTGTTGATTACTACAAGTGTATCGCCTTGTTTCACCCAGTCTCCCTCGCGTACTAAGAAAGTGTCAATACGTCCGGGCAGTTTTCCACTGATACGTATTTCTGTAGCTTCTGCCTGGCCTTGTAGCACGAGTGGTTGTTTTCTCATTAATATCATACCGATAGATGTAAATAAGAGAACAACTATCAGGACAACAATAAAGGCGATGCTCAGACTTTTTCTGTTAGAAGTTTTCTCTTGTACTTCCTTTGAAGAGGGCGTTACCTCTTTTTTTATATTATCTTCTGTATTCATAATTATGGGGTTGATTATCGTTTCTGTTAATTGAGATTCTTTCGTTTTTTTATTCCTCTTTAAGCAAGTTACCAGGCGAAGTGGCGGCATATTGTTTGAATTGTTCCGGTGTACCACATAGGGCCAGTAGATTCATTAGTGCTACATCATATTCGTAATAGGCAGCCAGTCGGGCTACTTTTACTTTAGCCAGCATTGTTTCTGCATCAATCACCTCGGTTGAAGTGGCCATTCCTTCCGTGAAAGCTTTTTTCCGCATTCGCACCAACTCTTCACTCAACTCAATGGTGGTGTTCAAAGCGCGCACGTTATCCTGTGCCTTTTGCATCTGACTATATAGCTTATCTACTCCTACGGCGAGATCGTCTTTTGCTTTTGCCTGCCCCAGTGCTAATGTCTGTCTGGTGAGTTTAGATTGGCGGATCCGCTTCTCACGTTCCAATCCGTCAAAGAGGTTCCAGGTAAAGCCTACCCCGATCATTGTACGAGGTAACAGATTGCTTTGGATACCGTGTGAATATAATGTCTGTTTGCCAAAGAGTGCAATATTGGGCATATATCCGCTTTGATCAATCTTTACCTGTTGCCTGGCCATGTGTTCCTGTAGGTTTAACTGATTGACAAGATAGTTACTGGTATTTACCGAAAGAATAAATTCCATCTTGGGTGGAAGTGAATCATTTATAAACAGAGGTGAGGAAGGAGTAATCTCTCCATTTTCTCCCTCTATATTGAGCAATGTTTTCAGTGCATTCTGTACAACAGCTTCTTCTTTACGTGCTGCTTCCAGTTCGCGTTTCGCTTCGTCCATATTAACTTGTGCAAAGAGACGTGCCGCTTTGTCTATCATCCCGGTAGCTTCCAGTTTGAGGGCATTCTCATAATGCTTTTCCAATCCACGATAGGTTTCTTCGCGCACTGCCACTACTTGTTGTGCCAGTCTTAATCCATAATAACTTTCGGCTAATAGTGTACGTTGTGTGGCATCCACTTGCGCCCGGCTTTCACGGGCAAGATCTACCATGGTATTTCCTATCTTGCTGGCATGGAATCGTTTACCGCCAGAGAAGAGTACCCATTCGGCAGTAACATCTACTGTTGTGAGATTGCGTGGTGCCAAAGGGAATATCAGCGTATTGGCTCCTATCTGATCGAGTATGCCACTTATAATTTTGTCATCCGGAATAATACTATGTACAAAGTCTTTTGCCGGATCGGTAAATTGTGACAGAGGCTGTTTTACCTCTATTTTCTCTGACATATGTACAAATGCTCCGGTTGATTGCACGCTTGGGTACCAGAATGCGTTCAACTTTCCTTTTTCACTTTTGGCTATTTCCACTCCTTTATCTGCTATTTTTAAACTCTGGTTACCATTGTGCAGTAACTCAAGAGCTTCCTCAAAACTAAGGTGTTGCTTTCCGGAGCTATCTTCTTGTGCTATAACGGTAGGTATAAATAATCCTACCGATAGCATAATGAGAATCATTCGATGGTTTAGGTTCATATTCGTTATTCGTTTATTTCGTGAGAAGTTAACAGATGAAAAAGAAGATTGTTCGCAGACTGTATTTTAAAGCAGAAAAATAAAACCGCGAATTACGCAGTTTAAGGTTTTACTAAACTGCGTAATTCGCGGAATTAAAAAGTTATGTGTAAGAAAGAACCTATTTCATCACCCGGATAGGCAAATCCAACGGTCCGTCATAGGTAGAACGGGTATTTGCCTGTCCTTTCTTCGGTCCTGGTATCAGCGAACTGTAAGTCAGGATGTGGCGTACCCTTTTCTTTTGATCTCGTGTAAACTCGTCCAGATAGCAGAAGCTATAATCCATAATATTCCGTGCTGTAAACGGACCACTCTGGCAGTCGTAACGATGGGCTAAGTCTGCAAAAGAAACATTACCGGACAGGCTTTCCAGCCAATCCATATATTCACCCCTGTCGTAGGTGGGAGTGTCTTCACAATAATCGGTATCTTCGCAAATTTTAACACCGTTTAAAGTAGCCTCGGAGAATGTATGATATAAACCTAAATAGTGTCCAATTTCGTGAGCGAGAGTAATGGCGGCATCATTCTGATTCAAACGTCCATTGATACTTTCTTCATAAATATAAGTACTGTTTATGGATATACAATAAGCATATTGGAGATTATCTCCGGTAATATAGTAGGGGACAGTTTCTGTACCTTCCAGAGGATATCCCTGAGGGGTATATGGGAAATGAGATACGCCTAATGTATTTTCGTCCGTAAAAGTATACACCATTATATTAATGTAGTCGTTTGGTTCCCAGATCAGGTAATTGTAAGTATGGTCATTGGTAAACATAAATTCTTCCATATCAATAGATGCTGATTTCCATTTAATACGTTCTACACCCGGTTCAGACAGGGTATTCCCTTTGGGATCTTCAGTGGCAAGTACAAATTCCAGATTCATATCTACACTATTGGTTCCTGCATGTTTGTAGAGTTCATTCACTCTCTTCAATATTTCCGGCAATCTTCCTTCTTTAACATATTGCGTATTGTTATTTCTGTCATTGTATAGTACATGGAAGATGACAGGAAGTTTATAATGGTATTTTTCCGGGTCAAAAGGAGTACTGGCAGGTTCTTGTTTTAATTTAATTTCTTTATTAATCCCTTGTGAAGTGACTGTAACGACTGCCGTCCTTGCTGTTTTTTCTAAATTTCCTTCAATGTATATCGTTAACTTTTGGTTTTCGAGTCCTGTTTGCGGAGTTACGTTACACCATTTTTTCGAATTGCTGGAGGCAGTCCACGAACCATTACAGGTTATTTCTACTTCTACAGTTTCTCCATCGCTACTGATAGCATTGAATGATGATTGGGAAACTTCAAGTAATAATGAGTCTTTGTTTGAATCTTCGCAGCCAAAACAGAGAAGTAGCAATGCCAGCAGAGGATATAGATATCTCATTTTCATAATAAACATTTTTTGATATGTAATAATTTAATTAGGATATATGTTTTTCATCTTTATTCTTTCTTAGTATGTTACAAAGTTAATCTTTTTTATTTTATTTGTATCCTAAAGCTTGTTATATTAAAAATATTACTCTTCATTTATACCTGTTTCGTTTTTATTAATAAACTCAGTGTAGAGATTATATAACCACATAAATTTATTATTTCTTATTTTTTTCCGCCTACACATTGCTTTTTTACAAAACAATGTTTACCTTTGCCAACGTTTTCGAAGAATAGAAATGTAATGCGGCAGTAGCTCAGTTGGTAGAGCATTAGCTTCCCAAGCTAAGGGTCACGAGTTCGAGTCTCGCTTGCCGCTCCAAATGAAAAGAGCCATAAATCAACCTGATTTATGGCTCTTGCTATATCTGTAATAATCATGAATAAAGAACTGAAAGAATATCTTATGTTATTGGCGGAACGATATGAAACTCCGGCCTTTATCACAGAAGATCCGATACAAATACCTCATCGTTATACCTCTCAGGTAGATATTGAAATTTCAGGTCTCGTAACTTCCTGGATAGCTACCGGAAACCGTAAAGCCATTATCAAAAGTGCAGACCGGGTGGATTGTGAACTATTCAGTCGTGCTCCTCATTCTTATATAATGAGTGAAGAATGGAAAATGTATGCAGGGCAAAAGAGAAGTTTTTACCGATATTATTCTTATGATGATTTTTATCTGTTGTGTAGTACCTTGCATGCAGTGTATTCTCAAACCCCGACATTGGAAGACCATCTTTATAAGTCCTTTGAAGGATTCTCACCATTACAAAGATTACAATCAGTTTTTGGGCATATCAACGGTATGCCCGAAATACGTAGTACTTCCGAATCAAAGAAAATGTGTATGTTTCTGCGTTGGATGATTCGTCGGGACTCCTGTGTTGATTTTGGTATCTGGCAGAAATTTCATCCCCGTGAATTGATTATTCCACTTGATACTCACGTTCATCGTATCTCTATCGATTTGGGCTTGACAAAAAGCCGTAAATGTATCAAAACAGCAAGTGATATTACTAAAGCATTGGCACGTATCTGGCCCGATGATCCGGTAAAAGGAGATTTTGCTTTGTTCGGTTTTGGAGTGAATGAGCCTGTAAAGTGACAGAAGCCTCGTTATAGCGGCTTTCATTGACAAAAATAATGCAGAAGAATAGGTAGAGTTCAGTCTAATTTCGTATTTTTGCATCCTGTTTTTAATGAGTTAAGAAAACTTTAAATAAAAATATAATGGCAAAAGAACTGAAAGACCTTACCAAACGTAGCGAGAATTACTCGCAATGGTACAATGATTTGGTGGTAAAAGCCGATCTGGCAGAGCAGTCGGCTGTGCGTGGATGTATGGTGATAAAGCCTTACGGATACGCTATTTGGGAGAAAATGCAACGTCAGTTGGATGATATGTTTAAAGAAACAGGTCATGTGAATGCTTATTTTCCGTTACTAATCCCGAAATCTTTCCTTAGCCGTGAAGCCGAACATGTGGAAGGCTTTGCTAAAGAGTGTGCAGTAGTGACTCACTATCGTCTTAAAAATGCAGAAGACGGTTCGGGAGTCGTGGTAGATCCGGCTGCAAAACTTGAGGAAGAACTGATTATTCGTCCTACTTCAGAAACAATTATCTGGAATACATATAAAAACTGGATACAATCTTATCGTGATCTGCCTATTCTGTGCAATCAATGGGCAAATGTATTCCGTTGGGAAATGCGTACACGCCTTTTTCTGCGTACAGCCGAGTTCTTGTGGCAGGAAGGTCATACAGCACATGCTACCCGTGAAGAAGCGGAAGAAGAAGCAGTCAGAATGCTGAATGTATACTCTGATTTTGCAGAGAAGTATATGGCTGTTCCGGTGGTAAAAGGAGTGAAGTCGGCTAACGAGCGCTTTGCCGGTGCACTTGATACGTATACTATCGAGGCAATGATGCAAGATGGAAAAGCTTTGCAAAGTGGTACTTCTCACTTCCTGGGACAGAACTTTGCCAAAGCATTTGACGTACAGTTTGTGAATAAAGAGAATAAGATGGAGTATGTGTGGGCTACTTCATGGGGTGTTTCTACTCGTCTGATGGGAGCACTTATCATGACTCACTCTGATGATAACGGGTTGGTATTGCCTCCGCATTTGGCTCCTATACAGGTCGTTATAGTACCTATCTATAAAAACGACGAACAATTGAAGCAGATTGATGCTAAGGTGGCGGGTATTGTTGCCAATTTGAAGTCACTGGGTATTTCTGTGAAGTATGATAATGCCGATAATAAGCGTCCTGGCTTTAAGTTTGCAGATTATGAACTGAAAGGTGTGCCTGTGCGTCTTGTTATGGGTGGCCGTGATTTGGAGAACAATACAATGGAGGTAATGCGCCGAGATACTTTGGAAAAAGAAACAATTTCTTGTGAAGGTATCGAAGCGTATGTTAAGAATCTCCTTGAAGAAATTCAGGCAAATATTTATCAGAAAGCTTTGAAACATCGTGAGTCTATGACAAGAACCGTAGATACTTATGATGAGTTTAAGACAGAAATAGAAAAGGGTGGTTTCATTCTTGCTCACTGGGATGGAACTACTGAAACCGAAGAGAAAATTAAAGAAGAGACGAAAGCGACTATTCGCTGTATTCCATTCGATGGCGATAAAACTCCGGGTAAGTGTATGGTTACAGGTAAGCCTTCTGCATGCCGTGTGATTTTTGCACGTTCTTATTAAGAAGATACTTTATTTCTGACGCGAGTGCCGGTTGCAGATCATTGATCCAACCGGCATTTGTTTTTTTAGTGAATAAGCGGAGTATCTCAGATTTAGCTCTTACTATGAATCGGTATTTCAATACTATCACTCAGTTGGGATACAGTACCTGTATTATGAGCTTAAAATTAAAAAAAACGTCGTGATTTCAGCTTTATTTCAGAAACTTCCTCTTTCTTTGTACATATATCTAATAAAAAAGTAATCTTATGAAGATATTGATAGTTGAAGATGAACCTTCATTACGTGAACTCATTCAACGTTCTTTGGAAAAAGAGCGTTATGTGGTGGAGGTGGCTGCCGATTTTAATTCGGCTTTGTGTAAAATAGAAGATTATGATTACGATTGCGTTTTACTGGATATCATGCTTCCGGATGGTAACGGACTTAATCTGCTTGAAAAGCTGAAAGCAATGCACAAACGTGAGAATGTAATTATTATCTCTGCGAAAGATTCTTTGGAAGATAAAGTATTGGGATTGGAATTGGGGGCGGACGATTATTTACCTAAACCCTTTCATCTGGCAGAACTGAATGCTCGTATTAAAAGCGTTATTCGCCGTCAACATCATGATGGAGAGGTTGATATTCGTTTGGGTAATATTCGTATTCTTCCGGATAAATACCAGGTGCTTATTGATGAAAAAGAAGTTGAGCTGAACCGGAAGGAATATGATATTTTATTGTATTTTATTAATCGTCCCGGCAGACTGGTTAATAAGAATACACTTGCCGAGTCTGTTTGGGGAGATCATATCGACCAGGTAGATAATTTTGACTTTATCTATGCACAAATAAAGAATCTTCGTAAGAAACTGAAAGATGCCGGAGCCACTGCTGAAATAAAAGCGGTTTATGGATTTGGCTATAAAATGACTGTTGAATAATTATGAAACTGATTTATCGCATCGTTATCCGCATATCCTTGCTCTTGACACTTGTTCTAGGTGTTTGGGCAGTGTTTTTTTATATGGCTATGATGGATGAGGTAAACGATGAGGTGGACGATTCTCTGGAAGATTATTCGGAAATAATCATTATTCGTGCTCTTGCCGGAGAGGAATTGCCTTCACAAAATACCGGTTCAAACAATCAATATTATCTTAAAGAAGTTACTGAGGAATATGCGGACAGCCGTGAAGGCATTACTTATAAAGATTCGATGGTTTATATTGTGGAAAAGGGTGAAACCGAACCGGCACGTATTCTGACTACGATATTTAAAGATAATGAAAATCGTTTTTATGAATTAACAGTATCTATTCCCAGTATAGAGAAAGAGGATTTGACTGCTGCGATACGTGATTGGATGATATTTCTTTATATCGCTTTGTTGCTTGTTATAATAGCAGTGAATGTGTGGGTATTTCAACAAAATATGAAACCTTTATATGTCTTGTTGCATTGGTTGGATGATTATCGGATAGGAAATAAGAATAAACTTCTGAAGAATGACACACAGATAACTGAATTTCGTAAGCTAAATGAAGCAGCCCTTCGGAATGCAGAACGTAGTGAACAACTGTTTGAACAACAAAAACAATTTATAGGCAATGCTTCTCATGAAATACAGACTCCGCTTGCCATTTGCCGAAATCGTCTGGAGATGATGATGGAAGATGAATCTCTTTCTGAAACCCAGCTGGAGGAGTTGATGAAGACTCACCAGACTTTGGAGCATATTACAAAACTGAATAAATCGCTGTTATTACTCTCTAAAATAGATAACGGGCAATTTACAGAAACCGTAGAACTGGAACTTAATGAACTTTTAAAGCAGTACATGGATGATTATAAAGAAGTATATGCTTATCGGGATATTCAGACAGAAATAGTTGAAGATGGTATTTTTCGCGTACAAATGAATGAGTCTCTTGCCACTATCCTGATAACTAATCTTTTGAAGAATGCATTCGTTCACAACATAGATGGTGGACATATCCGAATAGAAATAAGGCCACACAGCTTTACGTTTCGTAATAGTGGGGTAGGACAGCCTTTGGACGAGAAACGTATTTTTGAGCGTTTTTATCAGGGTGCCAAAAAAGAAGGTTCTACAGGACTTGGACTGGCAATCGTTGATTCTATTTGCCGGTTGCAGAATATCGGACTGAGGTATTATTTTGAGAATGGCGAACATTGTTTTGAAATTTCAGAAGAGAAAATTTAGGTAAATATGATAATGTCAGCAAGCTGGAATCCGTGGCATGGTTGTACTAAAATCAGTGCCGGTTGTAAATATTGCTATGTTTATCGACAGGATGAAATGTATGGTGCAGATACCAGCAGTCGTGAGGTTCGCAAAACTGCGAATTTTAGTCTGCCTGTGAAGCTAAAGCGCGATAAAAGTTATAAGATAGAGTCGGGAAAATTGGTTTATACTTGTTTTACTTCTGACTTCTTTGTGGATGGTGCAGACGAATGGCGGGCAGAAGCATGGGCTATGATACGTGAAAGGGAAGATTTGGACTTTTTTATTTTTACTAAACGTATTGATCGGTTTAAGGTTGGGTTGCCCGATGACTGGGGAAACGGATATAAGAATGTGATTATCGGGTGTACCGTTGAAAACCAGGAGATGGCAGATTATCGCTTGCCTATTTTTAAAGAGTTGCCGATACGACATAAAATAATTATAGCAGCTCCGCTACTGGAAAGTTTGGCTCTCTCACCTTACTTGGACGATACAATTGAAGAAGTAGCAGCAAGTGGTGAATCGGGGAATGATGCCAGAATTTGTGATTATGAATGGATACTCGATATTCGTAAACAGTGTATAGAAAAAGACATTCCTTTCTGTTTCCATCAGACCGGAGCCAAACTGCTTAAAGACGGAAAGTTGTATCGCATTAAACGATATTATCAGATTGCACAGGCATGGAAAGCAGGTATAAATTACAGAATAGGCAGGGATGGTAAACCGGAAAAAAGAGGAATTTTATAAAAAAGACCTCTTTTAAAAATGATAGATGTTTCCGGCTTTTTTTATTCTTTCTTTAGCCACTCCCAACGTTTGCCACAATCTTACATAACAGCATTTTGCCATTTGTTGGTAGTTTGTGCATCTTGATAATTTTTCCAGAAATACTCGGAAGTACTTTTATCAGTAAACTATTTGTTGCCTACTTTATAATCAGTATCGTGTATTCTTCTTGGCCAGATTTGTGGTCACTATAAATACAAGAAGAGACAAGACTAATTTTTCTCTCATGTAGAAATGTTTTTTGTTAGACTTTACAAATATAATATATAAGATCGCTTTTTATTTCATTTCTTCTCAGATTTCAAAATCTTTTCAGTTTCTCTTCTCATCTTTGTATCATAATTAAATATTCAAAGAAAAAAACAGTATAAAAAAAAATGATTATGAAAAAGTTACTTCTTTTATTTGTGTGCCTGTTTACTATTCAATCTGTTGTAAGGGCAAATGATGATAAGCCTATTAAGGTAGACCAGTTACCACAACCGGCTCAACAGTTTGTAAAATCGCACTTTAGCGACAGCAAGGTTGCTATAGCTAAAATGGAAACCGATTGGTTCGATAAGAGTTATGATGTCATTTTTACCGATGGCAATAAAGTAGAGTTTGACAAACAAGGAAATTGGAAAGAGGTGAATTGCAAGTACAGTGCTGTCCCTGTGAGTGTTATTCCTGTGGTTATTCGTAAGTATATCTCAGAGAACTATCCCGACGCTAAAGTGTTGAAGATAGAACGTGACAAAAAAGAGTATGAAGTGAAGCTCTCTAATAAGTGGGAACTGAAGTTTGACCTGCAATTTAACCTGATTGATATTGATAATTAAAAAAGATAGAGAATAATGAAGACGAGATTTTATTCTATACTAATGGCGGTTGCCTGTATTATAAGTTTGCAAAGTTGTGATAATGATGATGATAACATGAGAGTATCTCCCGAACTTCAGAAAGCATTCCTGGAGAAATATCCTGCTGCTACTCGCGTAGAATGGGAAACAAAAGCTGGTTATTATGTTGCCGATTTTTATGATAATGCCAGTGAAGCTTCTGCCTGGTTCACTTCGGCAGGTGTGTGGTGCATGACAGAAACGGATGTTTTGTATGTAGGCTTGCCCGAAGCTGTGAAAGCGGCGTTTGAACAGGGAGATTATAGCACTTGGACTGTTGACGATGTTGATAAATTGGAACGTCGGGATATGGAAACAGTATATGTCATTGAGGTTGAGAAGAAACCACAGGAAATGGATTTGTACTATTCTGCTGAAGGGCTTTTGATAAAAGCAGTTGCAGATACGGATCATGATGACGATTATGAAAGCCATTTGCCGGCACAGGTTCCGGAAGCAATTCTTTCTTTCATTAACGATAAATATCCCGATGCCCGGTTGATGGAGATAGAAGTAGAACAGGGTGTGACAGAAGTGGAAATCGTTCACGAGGGGCGTTGTAAAGAGGTTTGGTTTGATAAAACGAACAATTGGATTTCTACTTCATGGGACATTCGTCGGAATGAACTCCCTGCTGTTGTGACACAAGCATTGGCAAACTCTGAATACAGTACGTATACTGTGGATGATGCCGAATATTATGAAGCACCACAAGGAGATTATTATCAGATTGAGCTGGAGCAAGGAGCGAAAGAGGTAAAAGTGAAAATAGATACGACAGGGAAATTTATCTGATCTCTATTGGACTTAAAGTTATCATAACAGCAATTATAACAGAAAGCGTCTGTTGAAGATCATCGATGTATGAAATAGTAAATAAGACGTAAGTTGCTGAATGACAACGTAATTAATAATGCATTCTTTATGTTGTAAAAGTACGTATTTAAGTGTATCTTAAAAACGTACTTTTCTTGTATATGAGTACGTACTTTTATACCTTAGAAGTACGTACTTTTGCCGGGCTAAAAAAGTAGGGTAAGACAAACTGTTAAGATAGTTAATGAGGAAGTGGAATGAAATAGAGACGGTTTGCATAGTATTAAAAAAATTTATTTTTTAGTACAAAAAGAAGGAGTCGATTTTGCTTTTCTATATACCTCTTGTCAAGTCTTATAAACATTCCATTTGTTGCTCTACGAGGAGCGCCTCGTTTCTCGTAGAGTTTCGACCCGATCTCCGTAGAGTTTTGATACGTTTCTCGTATACTCTATTAAAACCAAATGTTTCCGCAGAATATTGCTTTAATAAATGTTAACTACGAAAGATATGTCCTTTCTTCACTATGTTTTCTTTTTCATTACAATTAATGACTGACTCTACTTTCGTAACTATACCAATTGTTATATCTTATGGATGTTTCACTTATTTCTCGGTGATAAATGCCCCGTTTCTCTACGAGAAAATAATCTCTCATATAATGTATTAATTATCAATGCATTATAAAACCGTCTACTTGTTTTGAATATTTACTACCTAAACGGTCCATTTATTCCTTTTTCAGCATTTATGTGTATCTGAAATCACAACACATCTCGGGTCTCTTTGTATATAATCCCTGTCATAGGTCTGTTGCTTGTGAATCAGACTGTAAATCAGCCGCAATAACTTATTGGCAATGTTATTCATCGCTACGAAAAAGTGCTTCTTTTCCACTTTATGCTTTTTTAGGAAGTATAATCTTATTTCTTTATTATGCTCCTTTGCCGAACGTGCACATAAGAAAAGCAGTGTTTTCAATTGTTTGTCACCCATTGGCGATATTTTATGTCCGCATTTCATCTTTCCCGATTCTTTTGGATAAGGAGCGATACCTGCGTAAGCAGCACATTTTTTAGCCGTGTCTAATTTTCTAAAATTCTCTGTCTTTATTATCAGCTCACAACTGGTCACAGGTCCTACACCGACAATGGAGGTAAGAATCTGATAATTCCTGCTGAATTCGGAAGAGTTTTGTATGAGGGCTTCTATCTCATGGTCAAGCCCGGATATTTGGGTATTTAACTCCGCAAGAACAGCTCTCCGTGCATGGACGGCCGCCAGGGAAACAGAAGATTTACAATTATCACCTATGTTTAAAGTGTCCAGGCGCTTACGAGATTCCACCAGCAGAGAGCGTGTACGATACAATTCCTGAAGTTCAGACATCTCTTCCCCAGCATAGAAACAAGGTCTGAGAAGGTCATAAAAACGTTCGGCATATTCACGGATACGACAGGCATCCAGAGGATCGGATTTACCACGCTGAAGCCCCAGACTATGCTTTATCTGATAACCCGGAACAAAACACAGGCATATCCGGTTTAAAGTACACAGACGAAGCAGTAGGTCGCCATAAACGCCTGTATGTTCCGCACAAAGAACGGCAGCGGAAGGCAAGGAGAGAAGAAACTTGCTGATCCCATGAACCGTGTTCTTTACACCGGATAAATGACGGACACTGCCCGATTCACTCAAAAAACTAACCTCAAAGCTTGACATTCCCAAATCAATTCCATAAATTTGTACCATAACATTTTTATTTAGTGAAGGGCTCCGATATTGAACGGCTACTACCATGATAATGGGATCCAACTCCCGAAATACTCTCTGGCTTAGGTTCAATAAATATGTCGTGCTTAATACGAGGAATAATCTAAAAGATTAATAGAGGAAGTAAGCTAACGCGACATATGGAGGCTTTCTTGTTTACGAGACAATATTAAGAAATTTATTCTTATTAACGTTCATAAAGAACTATGTTTTCCATGGCAAAGATAATGGTAGAGGAAAATTACACCATGTTAACTTGTTTATAATCAGCTTATTGGTTAGATTGATTGTTGTACGCTTTTATTACTATAAACTATCTGTATTTTACAAAAGAAAGTGTTTTTCTATGTTCTAAAATTATTACATAAGAGATGCCCTCATACCTCTAATATTTATAAATTCTTAGCCAGTTTAAATTGCATCAAAACCGATCGGAAATGAGTAAAACCCACCACAGAGTAACACAGAGTTCCACAGAGTACTATTTATCTGATGAAACGCGGATTAACACAGATAAATACAGATTAAAAGACTGTGGTTTTTTATCTTAGATTTGTTTCCCTTTGCGAAAATCTGCGTTCATCTGCGTTTCAATAAAGATTTAAACTCTGTGGAACTCCGTGTTACTCTGTGGTGAAATACACTCAAAACCATACAAAAATTCACAAGATTGTTTTATCTTTGTATCCATAGATAATGAAATTTTTGGAAGTATGAATTTACTCATGAACATACTATGGCTTCTATTGGGAGGCATATTCACAGCTGTCGAATATCTGATAGCCAGTTTCTTGATGATGATAACTATTATTGGTATTCCTTTCGGACTTCAGACCTTGAAGATGGCTTTGCTGGCATTATATCCATTTGGAAAGGAGGTGAGGAGTTGCCCTGATTCGGGTGGTTGTCTCAGTATATTAATGAATATTCTCTGGATATTTTTAGGAGGTATCTGGATAAGCCTTTCACATCTGGTATTCGGAGTGTTGCTGAGTATCACAATTATCGGATTGCCTTTCGGTATACAACACTTTAAGCTGGCGGGACTTGCATTGACGCCGTTTGGGAAGGAAATTGTAGATAAGAGATAATGTTTTGCAAAACCTGATCTATTTCAAGATAGTTTTTTTGAAACGCAGATAAACACAGATTATCGCAGATTAAATCTGATTTTGCGATAATCTGTGTTTTAATGCTAAGTTGATTTGCTTCTACGATATTTCTTATATAGAACGGAATAGGTTTCTATTTTTTGAGAACTTCAATTATTTTAGGCATCATTGTCCAGATCGTATTTTCGTCCTGCGCAGTATAGAAGTTTCCATCAATTTCAGATTTCTCATCTGTAGCTGTTCCATTTTGTATCGCTGGTTTTGCCAGAGGATGTACTGCTATTTTTTTACCGCTGGTGACTCCTGTAAAGTCAAACATCATTGCAGCGGCACAGTGCCCAATCATTAGTTTTCCTTTGTCTCCGAAAGTTTTAATCACTTCCATTAAATCAAGATTATATTGCTTGTCTGCATTGTTTTTAAATACAGGAATTGCATCTCCACAGGCAAATACCAATGCGTCATATTCATCTTCATGCCCTTTCAGATTACTTATCACATCGTCTGTAAGTAAGGTTATTCCTGAGTTGGTTTTAATCTCTTTCGTTTCTGCCACTGCATACACTTTGTATGAAATATGATTCTCAAAAAATGCTTCCAGATACTGGAATAAACCGAATCCGTTGACCGGATTTACTGCTAAAACTGCAACTTTCTTTGCCATAACATTAATTATAAAGTGAAACAATAGTTATTTTTAGTAAGTTTATTACTTTTGTACCGCAAAGATAGATTTACTAATTCATATAAACAAGAACGTACCTCAGGATAAGGGACTTACATAGAAGTAACTATTGTTGAGCATCAGTGGAATAGAATAAATAAAAAAATGGAAAATTTTCATCCTACAGGAAATTGCCCCGTACGGGACGTGTTGAGCAGATTAGGTGATAAATGGTCAATGCTCGTGTTAATCACATTAAATGCAAATGGAGTGATGCGTTTCAGTGATATTCATAAAACGATTGAGGATGTATCTCAACGTATGCTTACTGTAACTCTTCGTACACTTGAAGCTGACGGATTGGTGGCAAGAAAGATATATGCCGAAGTACCTCCACGAGTGGAATATTGTTTAACCAAGACAGGACATAGCCTGATTCCTCATATTGAAGCTTTGGTAGGTTGGGCGTTGGAGAACATGCCTGTCATTTTGAAAAACAGAGAAACTAAATCATAAAACAATTAGTATGAAAACAGAAAAAGAAAAAATGCTGTCAGGAGAAATATATGATTTTACTGATACAGAATTGATTACCCGTTGGCACAAAGCAAAACAACTGCAAAGAGAATATGCTGCAACAGATACAACAGATCAGGAGAAATTAGATGCTATTTTGGACGAATTACTTGGTTCACACGGAAAGAATGTGTGGATCACTGCTCCTTTCTTTGTGGATTATGGTGAGAATATTCATTTAGGGAATAATGTTGAAATAAATATGAATTGTGTTTTCCTCGATTGTAACCGTATTACCATCGGTGATAATTGTGGTATTGCTCCGGGGGTGCATATTTATACTGTATTTCATCCGGTAAATCCGATGGAGAGGCTTTCTGAAAACAGTGCTTACTGGAATTCTTTGACGGCTCCTGTCACTCTGGGTAATAATGTCTGGATTGGCGGTGGTTCTATTATATTGCCCGGGGTGACTATCGGTGATAATACCACCATCGGAGCTGGTAGTGTGGTGACTAAAGATATTCCGGCTAATTGTCTTGCAGTGGGAAATCCTTGCCGCGTAGTAAGGCAATTATAAGATACATCTGTTTTATAGCGTAATAATTTCCAGATCATCAGGGACAAATATATTGCCTTTAAATAGTCTGGAAGCTTCTTGGCTGTATTTATGTTTCCGTTCTTTTATGTTTTTGTCTTCTGTATGATAGAGCAATAGGTTTTTTACATTTAATTCTTCTGCCAACCTTCCGGCATCAAGTGCTGTACTGTGATGTTTTTCATATGGTTTGAATCTTTCTTTGTCTGCATAAAGGCAAAATGCCTCACAAAGTAACCAATCGCAATGTGCTACATATCTGTGGCTTTTTTCGTTGTAAGGTTCGTCACCCAGGCAGACCAATGTTTTTTGATTGGGTAGGATAGTCTGAAATCCAAATTGTTTCATCTTAGTGGAAGCAATATCGAAAAAAGAGAGTTTTATATCGGCGATTTCTACTTTGTCTCCATCCTTAACTTCCTGTATAAGAATCCGGTTACCAATGGGAAGCATTATTTTCTGTGGGAGAGTCAGACGGCAAATAGTAAGCAATGTTTCTTTCACTTCATCGTGGCAGTAGATAGTCAAAGTGCCCTCATACTTACCATTGTTTATCATCATTGCTATATTGCGTACCATCCACACCATACCCAATAAGTGATCAGTATGTGCGTGAGTGATGAACATATGATGAATGTCAGTACAAGCAATATTTGCTTTTTTAAGTTGAGTGAAGATGCCGTTGCCACCGCCGGCATCTACTAAAAAGTACTCTTTTCCGGACTTTAGAGCGAAACAGGTATTATAGCATTCTACTGCCATTGCATTTCCTGTACCCAGCATTATGAGTTGAGTCATTATATTACTATCTTTTTCATTTGTTTTCGTGTTGCAAAGATAGCATTTATTCAGATTTTTGCGGCAATTTTTCTTTTCTACCGGAATGTTATGGTGTGCTTTTACTCGTTTATTGCTACGCGCTGAAATTGATCTTCAATATAAATTGTAGCTTGATTACTGCTGAATTTGAGCAATATATATTCCGGATCTTTCACTCCTTGCGGGAAGAATTTGATAAACCAATTCTGCCAGTATTTTTCTTTTGACTCTGCGTCATCAATAACTTCTACTTCTCCGGTCAGTACCACACTGTCACCTCCGGCATGGAAACAAAGTCCTGCTTTCGGATTTGCACGAAACTCTGTAGTCTTTAGCGAAGAGGTGCCGGTAGACATCCAGATAGTAGATAATCCTTCTGATGCTATTTTGGCAATGGGGACAGGACGAGGATAGCCTTCTGCATTGATTGACGACAAAACAACAACTTCACACTTCTGCAGCAAAGATGCTGCTTTTTCTTTAATTTTTTCCATTTGTTTTTTGGGGTATTAATTAATATGAATCATAATCGGTGAGTCCCAACCGGTTGCCGGATGGATCGGTAAATTCAACAGCCCAGCCTGTTTTGATCTTGAACGGTTCGGATAAAAAGAGTATGCCCTGCTGTCTCAGTTGTTCATAGATTGCTTTTACATTTTCTACTTCCAGCCATATGGTAGCCTGAGTATCAGGGTGCATAGATATATCTTTCAGAATAATAGCTGGTTCTTCATCACCTACTTTATAAGCTACCATACCTTTATCCTTAAATTCAAACTTCATTTTAAGTCCCAATATTTGGGTATAAAACTCTTTACTCTTTTCCATATCCTTCGCCGGAAGGAACAGGTTGTCATAGTTCTTTATTTCCATAATTACTTTTTATTACGGAGGCAAAGATAGAACGGTTATAACCTGTTTCTTGTGTATAAAATCGACATTATACAGATTGATCTTTCGGAGATTCCCCTGTGAATCGTTTGAATTCACGGATAAAATGTGCATGATCATAATATCCGCAATCAATAGCTGTAAGGAAAACACTTTGTTCAGGGTGTTGTTGTAATACTTCCTGTGCATTCTGGAATCTCACAACAGAACTGAATACTTTTGGAGTTATTCCGATGACGGATTTAAACTTACGTTCAAACTGGCGTTGACAGAGACATACTTCTTCTAATACTTCTTTGATTGGTAAGCATCCTTTGTGGCATTTTATGGTATCTACTGCTGCCATAATTTGTTTATCAGGAATAGTGATGCGATTTAGTTTGCCAGTCAGATAGGAGTCTATATAGTTTACCACTTCTCTTACATCATTCCGGATGGCTATATTATCACAAAATAATGTATTGTCAAAAATGGATTCTAACAAAGATATATCTATTCTCTGATTGGTTAATTCGTGTATGGGTACATTGATAAAAGCTGTGATACCTCCTGGTTTGAAGCGTACACCTACCATTTTCATACATCGGGTATATAAAACGTCAGAATAGGAAGTCATTGTACCTACAATGTATGGATGAAAAGGAGACATTCCGTTATTGGATATAGTGTCGTTACAATTTAATAAGATGTCTACGCATCCATCCGGCAAAATCCTGACGGTTTGCTCTCCCTCAATGAAACTATCAAAAGTCCAATAAGTTTCTATATAGGGCAATAGGACAATACTGGGACGGTATTCCTGATACATTGGATTTATTAATCAGGTTACAAATATAATAATTACATCCGGAAACTACATTATAAGTGCATTATCCGGAATGCTTATTTATTTTTCCGGTCGTTGTCTTTTTGCTTTTGATTGTGCACTATCTGTTTTTGTAGAATCATTCTTTTGAACTTCTTCCTGCTTTTTCTCCATTTTTCTCTTTAGATTACGAAGCTTCCACTTGTTCCAGAAGAAAAGTTCATTCCATTTACTGAAATCTTTTTTATACATAATACCGACTCCCTGAGTGGTCAGATTGGTTTTAGTATAATAGCGATCATTCGTTTCATTATATGCTTTCAATCGTACTTCTCCCGAACGGGTCAGTAACCATTCTGCTTCAAAGTCTCCCACAAAGTTAGTATTTGCCATTGGATTATCTCGGTATCCAAAGTTCCCATTGATAATCAGCCGGTTATTGAGTAACTGCCCCGAAAGGATTCCTTCCACTTCCATATCTGTCCAGCCCTTCTCACCGGTACTGAGATTGGTTCCGATATTCCAGTTGTTATTGTCGATAATCTGTGAGAGTACATTGTTCAGCTGTCCGGATAGAGTAGAAGATAATACAGAAGACATCATGTCGGAACTCTGTCGGTTACCTGTATTATTTTCCATGTAAAACTTACCAATACCTAACAGATAGAGTATCTGCATATTCATTTGCTCATCTGTGCTGATATAATTGCGTACCAAAGCCTGTACCTCATCACGTTCGTTGGGAAGCTCAATACCCAGTTTAATAGAGGGACGCAACAGAATGCCAGTAAGATTCATCATACAGTTTACACGAACATTCGGTTGTTGTACAACCACAGATGCATCTGGTATCAGATCATTTAATGAGGCTGAGGGTACAGTGTAAGAGGCTTGTATATCCAATGTAGCATCAAGTGGTGGTCCATTGAATGTAATAGTACTTCCGTCTTTGATAATAAAGTCCTTACGTATTACTTCCTGAAGGCTGAATTTATAGATACCCTGTTGGATGTGGTAGTTACCGAACATTTTCACATCTCCTTTATTATAGAACTCTACACGAATATTACCTGAACCCCGCCCACTGATATAATCACCGGCAACAGGATCCATAACAATTTTCATTGTAGCATCCGGTGTAGCATCTACTAATATGTTGAGACGGATGTCTGTCTGTGAATTTTTCTCTTCTTCTTTCTGTTGGACTTGTTCATAGAATGAAATGATCTGTATCGAGTCCTGTATGCTACGTCGTGGGGTTTTGTCTACAAACTTAATAAATTGATTACTGGTGGCCGAAGCAACAGTTCCTGTACTATATGTAAAGTTTGTATTCCGGTTAGTAGTCATTGCTATATTTGCATCGAGTCCGTCTTGTGCATTACCTGCGAGCAGAGCATTTCCAGTGGCATATACTGTACCATAGAAGGGGAGATCCGGAGATTCCTGTGTGTTCATTACCAGCATATTGTTGACCTGAATGTCGAATTGATACTTTATATTCTTGAAATGTTCGTAATGGAGATATCCATTCATTCTTCCCTGGTGCCCTTCCATATCTGAAATATGGATGTGATCGAATGTGATTCCTTCCGGTGCCAGACGGATCGTGTCTTTTATGGCAAACGAGGTATTAAGTATATCAAATTTCATTGAGGCATCTGTCATTACGGCACCATCGAGATTTAATCCTTTGAATTTACCGTAAAAGTGCACTTTTCCTGTAGCTCTTCCTTTAATATCCTGAGCAATAGACCGCATATAATGTTCCAGAAACTTAATGTTCAGGTTTTCAGCATCAATGTTTAGATCGAGTCCGCTTGTAGGTTTGATAGGGTAGATGAACCCGTCTACGTGAACTTTGGAAATGTTTTTTTCTTGTATATGTGCATCCAGATAAATGCCTTTTTTCTCATTGTCCCATGCGCCATAGATATCTAAATCACCTAATAACCCTTTGTTCAGTGTGAAATTACGTATAGACAAGCGTGTGTTGAGTACCGGTTTCTTTAGTATTCCACTGGCATAAGCCATACCTGTGGCATCTCCCTCAAAATTAACATCATCTGAAATGCGTGCAATGTCAAAAACATAACCGATATTGATGTCTTTCAGATTAACTTTTACTGTATCCGCTGGATTGTCGGATACGCGTCCGTTGATTCGGATATAACGGTCCTGATGACTAAAATAGAAATCGTTAACATCAATTTTACCAGAATCCACCACTACTTGCGAAGGATGTACTTCCCAGATAGTATCATTTAAGATAACATCCGTAGGCTTTATGTCTACAATTGCTTTGAGTAAGGGTTTGTCTCCTTCTGTACGTAAAAATTGTGCAGCAGCAGCCAATTGTCCGCTATATGTGACAGCAGCATTATTTCCCCAATTAATAGTAGTGTTTACAAGGTCATCTTTAGCCTGTGCTTCAAGAGAAAGGTTCACAGCTCCGTTCTTTTTTTGATTGGTAAAGCGAACTCTGGCTCTGAACTGGTCAACAGGGTTTTCACAAAGTAATAATCCTGATTCTATGAAATTGTTTTTGTATTGTAAACGTGGGAAATATCCTTCTACACGCAGGCGTTGCATTCGGTCATTGACATATCCGTTAATGGTGGAATGGGTATATACCTTTAATGGAATATCAAAGATAGTGGATAGAATATCTGTATTATATATATTAATGTCAAAACTGAAATTATTGTCAGTCTTTATTGGCTTTTTAGGAGGAAGGATGAGTGAGGGTACATAACTACGTAAAATACCCATTATACTGGCGGGCAGTGTGTGGTACATGAAACGTCCCTTTACATTGGCAGTCAGAAACTCAGAGTTTAAGGTTAATTGGTTAATACCTGTCTGTTGTGTGGCGGACATATGCATGTTCTTCATGAAGAAATTTTTCTCGGGAGCTGTGAACTGCAAACTATCTATATCTATATCACCAATCATCTGATCAATAGAGCCTCCCTTGAAATTCGCGTTTACTTTTACGGAGAATATTGCATCTTTATATTTGGGTGTCAGGTTTAATTCGTGTGGACGGAAATTACTTACTGAGGCTGAAAAGTCAAAAGTTGGTACTTTTTCAGTCAGGTTAATGTTACCATTAATAGCAATAGTACCGTTTTCGTCATTTAATGCTACTTTACCATTGAATCCACCACGTTTGTATTCACCATCGAGAGTGATATTTTCATATTTATAACTACTATATTCAATGGCAGCTACTAGGCCTTTCAATACGATGGAAGGGCGCTGCTTTTCATAATGATTACCTTGTACGTCGAGATTAAAGGTGATTTCTCCTAACTTTTCATTATTCAATAATTTCCCCAGTTCAAAATCTTTTGTTTTAACGGATCCGGAATAGGCAAACAGACCCTTTGCTTTGTTTGAACTGAGTTTTAAGTCGGTTTTTACAGAACCTATGTCTGTATGGAACAGACCGTATGTGACGAGATCCGTGAAGTATCCGGAAACCTCTCCATGAAAAGATACATCTCCCAGGCGCTCAAGTATAGGAGGAACTCCATTATAATTTTTACTTAAATTGCGTACCAGAAAACCAATGCCGTCGCTATTGGCCGAAAGATTAGACATTTTGCCAAAAACGAAAGCGTCTTGTGGGTGTGACAGGTCTTGCAAAGAAACATCTCCTAACAGATGGAACTGCTTACCAGCCTTTATTTCAAGCTTAGAGCAATTCAGTTGGTCTATTGTACCATTGACATCCATATCGAGTTCGATCTGTTCTTTGAAGTTGGATAATGCCGGAACAAACGGAGAAATATCCTTTAATGTGATATGTGAAGGTAATGTGTGGAAAGAGAATCGTACGTTATTGGCAAATTGTTTAAATGCTCCCAGACTATCGTAATTCAGATGAATAGTATCCATCTTCAGAGAAGTATTAGGCAAATCAATAACAAAATTATCAATGGACATTTCTTTATCGTTAGCTACTAGCTTCAGACTTAGTTTTTTAAGTTCAAATCCGGATTGTTCGTCTACGCTTAGTCGCTTGATTGAGGCGTTTACAGAGTCATTTTGCAGCGCTTTCAACGAGATATTGGCTATAATGTTCTGTAAACGCACATGTTTGGCATTGAACTTACCTGGAGTTTCTTCTTCAGAAAGTACATCATATGCCAGTTTTCCACGACGAATTAATATGGAATTGATACGCAGGTCGATATTTTGCTCTTTCTTAATAGTATCTTTGGACGCAAATGCGTCAAGGACAAATTTGAAGTTAGGTGGTGAATCCGGAGTTTTTTTGTTTAGATTGATGTTGAAACCAAACAACTGCACACTACTAATGGTTATTTTTCCTTTGAAAAGAGGAAGTATCTCAAATTTGGCAGAGAGGCGGGTAACCTTCAACATTTCCTTCCCTGACTGGTCGTCAAGTAATACATCATCGATAATGATACGGTTCAACAGTCCCATATCTATTCTTCCAATAGTTAATTCGGTACCCATTACACGGGAGAGTTCTTTGGCTACGAATACAGCAAACTTCTGCTGAACAAAAGGTATGTTCAACAAAAGAATGACCCCGATATATACTCCCAGTACGATACCGAGTACCCAGCGTACAGTCTTTTTCAGCGTTCTGATAAGCGGTTACTTTTATTTTGCGAACAAAAATATAAAATAGTTCGTTATGAATCGTACTTTTATCATTACTTTTGTACCGTTTAAACATCAAAAAAACTATGAGTACAATAATATTAGGAATTGAGTCCTCTTGTGATGATACGTCGGCAGCCGTTATCAAGGATGGTTATTTGCTGTCGAATGTGGTATCCAGCCAGGCTGTTCATGAGGCGTATGGTGGTGTAGTGCCCGAGCTTGCTTCGCGTGCACATCAGCAAAATATAGTTCCGGTGGTACATGAAGCATTGAAACGTGCAGGAGTGACCAAGGAGGAATTGAGTGCTGTAGCTTTTACGCGTGGTCCGGGACTGATGGGGTCATTACTTGTAGGAGTTTCGTTCGCAAAAGGTTTTGCTCGTTCTTTAAATATACCAATGATTGATGTTAATCACTTGACTGGGCATGTGTTAGCTCATTTTATTAAAGCAGAAGGTGAAGAGAATCAACAACCTAATTATCCTTTTCTTTGTTTACTTGTGTCGGGTGGTAATTCGCAGATTGTATTGGTGAAGGCATATAATGATATGGAAATTCTGGGGCAGACTATTGATGATGCTGCCGGAGAAGCGATTGATAAATGCTCAAAGGTGATGGGGCTCGGATATCCGGGGGGGCCGATTATTGATAAATTAGCACGTCAGGGAAATCCGAAAGCATTTACTTTCAGTAAACCGCATATACCGGGACTGGATTATAGTTTTAGTGGATTGAAGACTTCTTTCCTTTATTCACTTCGTGATTGGATGAAGGATGATCCTGATTTCATTGAACATCATAAGGTAGATCTTGCAGCTTCATTGGAAGCGACAATTGTAGATATTCTTATGGATAAACTTCGAAAAGCTGCCAAACAATATAAAATAAATGAGGTAGCTGTAGCCGGTGGAGTATCTGCTAATAACGGATTGCGTAACTCTTTCCGTGAACATGCCGAAAAATATGGCTGGAAAATATTTATTCCGAAATTCAGTTATACTACAGATAATGCTGCAATGATTGCTATTACAGGTTACTTCAAGTATCTGGATCGGGACTTCTGTTCGATAGAACTTCCGGCTTATTCGCGTGTTACTTTGTGATATAAAAGAGAGTTGTATTGAAAGAGGTTGCTAATTACAATTATCTGATTGGTATAATATGTTTGCAGAGATTATTACAATAGGCGATGAACTACTGATAGGGCAGGTCACCGATACAAATTCGGCCTGGATGGGGCGTGAGTTGAATAAAGTTGGCATTGAAGTGATTCGCGTTGTTTCTGTCCGTGATCGTGCGGATGAAATAACTGAGGCTGTAGACGATGCGATGAATAGGGCCGATATTGTATTAATGACTGGTGGATTGGGGCCTACGAAAGATGATATAACCAAACAGACGTTATGTGCTTATTTTGATACGGAGTTAGTGTTCTGTGAAGAGGTATTTGAAAATATCAAGCGTGTACTGGCAAGTAAGATACCGATGAATGCGTTAAATAAGAGCCAGGCAATGGTTCCAAAAGATTGCCTTGTGATAAATAACCGGGTAGGTAGTGCGCCTGTTAGTTGGTTTGAAAAAAATGGTAAGGTATTGGTATCTATGCCGGGTGTACCTCAGGAGATGATTACCGTGATGAGTGAAGAAGTGATTCCTCGTTTGCGTAAGAAATTTGATACAGATGTAATTATACATAAGACTTTTACTGTAAAGAATTACCCTGAATCTGTTTTGGCAGAAAAACTTGAATCATGGGAAGAAGCTTTGCCTGAATCTATAAAATTGGCCTATTTGCCTAAACCCGGTATTATTCGGCTCCGGCTTACAGGGCGTGGAAGGGATAAGGAAGCTGTGCAATCTCAGATTTCTGTTGAAGGGTGTAAACTGAAAGATATTTTAGGGGATGCTATTTTTGATGAAGAAGATACTCCACTTGAAATACTTATTGGAAATTTGCTAAGAGAGAAGAATTTGACCGTATCCACCGCAGAGAGTTGTACGGGAGGAAGCATTGCTGCTAAATTAACTTCTGTGCCTGGCAGTTCGGATTACTTTAAAGGAGGGATTGTTGCTTATTCTAATGAAATTAAGGAATCGTTGTTGGGGGTGTCGTCTGAAACGCTCAAAAAACAGGGGGCTGTCAGTGAAGAAACTGTGATCGAAATGGTAAAAGGTGCGATGAAAGCGTTGAAAACTGATTGTGCTGTTTCAACTTCCGGAATAGCTGGTCCTGGTGGAGGGACAAAAGAGAAACCGGTGGGTACTGTTTGGATTGCAGCTGCCTATAAAAATGAAATTCGAACAATGAAGCAAGATACAGACCGTGGGAGAGAGATGAATGTCGAGAGAGCTGGAAATAATGCCTTTTTGTTACTTCTGGACCTTCTAAAATAAAGAAAAAGTGTACTGTATAACGAATTATTTTAAGAATTACTTGTTTTATATCTATAAAAGTGCTTACTTTGCGCTCTGTTTGAAATAAGTATAGATAAAAACTATAAAAATAAGATAGAAATGTCGAAGATTTGTCAAATTACCGGAAAGAAAGCCATGATTGGCAACAATGTTTCACACTCAAAGAGAAGAACAAAGAGAACCTTTGATTTGAACTTGTTTAACAAGAAGTTCTATTATGTAGAACAGGACTGCTGGATCAGCCTTAGCCTTTGTGCTGCTGGTTTGCGCATTATTAACAAAAAAGGATTGGATGCTGCACTGAACGATGCAGTTGCTAAAGGGTATTGTGATTGGAAAACCATTAAAGTGATTGGCTAAACGTAGAGGAGAAAACTGATTATGGCAAAGAAAGCAAAAGGTAATAGAGTACAGGTGATTCTGGAATGTACAGAACATAAAGATAGCGGTATGCCGGGAACATCTCGTTATATCACAACAAAAAATAGAAAAAATACTACAGAAAGACTTGAGTTGAAGAAATACAACCCTATTCTGAAGAGAGTAACAGTTCACAAGGAAATTAAATAATAAAAGATAGAGAATAACCCATGGCAAAGAAAACAGTAGCAAGTTTGCACGAAGGATCTAAAGAAGGTCGTTCTTATACTAAGGTTATCAAAATGGTTAAGTCTCCGAAAACTGGTGCTTACATTTTTGATGAACAGATGGTTCCTAACGAAAAGGTACAAGACTTTTTCAAGAAATAATAGATTGCAGTTATTCTGCAATTAAAAAATCCTCTCATGTTATTATTGGGGGGATTTTTTTTGTAGTTATAGATTTGTGAATCTTTATTTGTAATTCTATAAATAAAAAAAAGAGCTCTCCTGAACAGTTTGAGATGCTTTCTTGTTGTTGTTTGAAGTTTGCTAAAACGTCGTGGAGTTTCAATTTTCTTTCCTCACTTTTTAGTTTTTCATTACTTTATTATATCTTTGTAGCATAATGTATTATACAAATAGTAAGTATCATGGGATTTTTTAGTTTTTTTTCAAAGGAAAAGAAGGAAACTTTAGATAAAGGATTATCTAAAACCAAGGAAAGTGTGTTCAGTAAGATAGCCCGCGCAGTAGCCGGTAAGTCAAAAGTGGACGACGAAGTGTTAGATAATTTGGAAGAGGTGCTCATTACTTCTGATGTAGGTGTAGAGACTACGCTAAACATCATTAAGCGTATTGAAAAACGTGCTTCAAATGACAAATATGTAAACACGCAAGAACTTAATACTATTCTTCGTGATGAAATAGCTGCATTGCTGACGGAGAATAACTCTGATGATGTCGCTGATTTTGATGTGCCAATAGATAAGAAGCCATATGTGATTATGGTAGTGGGTGTTAATGGAGTAGGTAAGACTACTACTATTGGAAAATTGGCATATCAGTTTAAGAAAGCCGGAAAATCAGTATACCTGGGTGCTGCGGATACATTCCGCGCTGCTGCGGTAGAGCAATTGGTTATCTGGGGTGAAAGAGTAGGAGTACCTGTTATTAAGCAAAAAATGGGTTCTGATCCTGCTTCTGTAGCATATGATACACTAAGTTCGGCTGTTTCCAATAATGCTGATGTGGTTATTATTGATACTGCAGGTCGCTTGCATAATAAGGTCGGATTGATGAATGAACTGACAAAGATCAAGAACGTTATGAAAAAAGTAGTGCCAGATGCTCCTAATGAGGTTTTGTTGGTGCTTGATGGTTCTACTGGGCAAAATGCTTTTGAACAAGCGAAACAATTTACATTGGCTACAGAGGTTACAGCTATGGCTATTACCAAATTGGATGGTACGGCTAAAGGGGGAGTCGTGATTGGTATTTCTGATCAGTTTAAAATTCCTGTAAAGTATATCGGTTTGGGTGAAGGTATGGAAGACTTACAGGTTTTCCGTAAAAAAGAATTTGTAGATTCCTTGTTTGGAGAGAATGCATGAAGAGAAAGACTATAGATATTATAACCTTAGGGTGTTCTAAAAATTTAGTAGATTCAGAACAGTTGATGCGTCAACTAAACGAAGCCGGATATAACGTTACTCATGACTCAGAGAAACCTAAAGGAGAGATTGCGGTAATAAATACCTGTGGTTTTATTGGTGATGCAAAAGAGGAGTCTATTAATATGATTCTTGAATTTGCTCAGGAGAAAGAAGAAGGGAATCTGGAAAAATTATTCGTAATGGGATGTTTGTCAGAACGGTACTTAAAAGAACTGGCAATCGAAATTCCCCAGGTAGATAAATTTTATGGAAAGTTTAATTGGAAAGAACTTCTAAAAGATCTGGGTAAAGCTTATCACGATGAATTGTACATTGAACGAACATTAACTACTCCTGGTCATTATGCTTATCTGAAAATCTCGGAAGGGTGTGACCGTAAATGCTCATATTGTGCTATTCCTATAATAACAGGACACCATGTGTCACGGCCGATTGAAGAAATACTGGATGAGGTGAAATATCTTGTGTCTCAGGGTGTGAAAGAGTTTCAGGTTATAGCACAAGAGCTTACTTATTACGGAATTGACTTGTATAAGAAACAAATGCTTCCGGAATTGGTAGAACGTATTTCTGATATTCCTGGCGTAGAGTGGATTCGTTTGCATTATGCTTATCCTGCTCATTTTCCTACAGATCTTTTTCGTGTAATGCGTGAACGTGATAATGTATGTAAGTACATGGATATCGCTTTGCAACATATTAGTGACAATATGTTGGAACATATGCGCCGGCATGTAACAAAGGAGGATACTTATCGGTTAATAGAGCAGTTTCGTGAAGAAGTTCCCGGTATTCATTTGCGTACTACCCTGATGGTAGGGCATCCGGGAGAAACGGAGGCTGATTTTGAAGAATTGAAAGAATTCGTTCGTAAGGTGCGTTTTGACAGAATGGGAGCTTTTGCATACTCAGAAGAGGAGGGGACTTATGCTGCCGAGTGTTATGAAGATTCTGTTTCTGCAGAAGTAAAGCAGGCTCGTTTGGATGAATTGATGGATATTCAGCAAGGGATATCATCTGAGTTAAGTGCTGCAAAAGTGGGTAAACAACTAAAAGTAATTATTGATCGTATTGAGGGAGATTATTATATTGGACGTACAGAGTTTGATTCTCCGGAAGTGGATCCGGAGGTTTTGATTAATCGTGCGGACCAAACGCTTCTGATTGGTAACTTTTATCAGATAGAGGTGATTGATTCTGATGATTTTGATCTTTTTGGAAAGGTTATTTAAAGTATTCTTCCATAGAATTTGTTTATTTGCTTAATAATGACTAATATAGCGTCGTACTTTTAAAATTTTTGGATTTGAATAATAAAGATTTTATTTCAGAGTTATCGCGTAGGTTAGGATATACAATTAAGGATACATCCGAATTGGCATCCTCTTTATTGTCGGGTATGACCCAGGAATTACAAGAGGGAAATGTTGTTACAATACAAGGTTTTGGGACCTTTGAAGTAAAGAAGAAAGCAGAACGTATTACAGTTAATCCAACAACGAAGCAACGCATGCTTGTTCCTCCTAAATTGGTTTTGACGTATAGACCGAGTGCTCAACTAAAAGATAAGTTTAAATAAAGGTTCACTCTCATGAATGAAAGGTTATATCTGCAGAATTTTATAGACTTATTATCTGAGAAATACGGCATGGATAAAAAAGATGCCGATAAATTTGTTAAAGAGTTCTTTCTTTTGATAGAGGAAGCTCTTGAACAGGACAGGTCTGTGAAAATTAAAGGCTTTGGCACTTTCAAACTGGTGGATGTTGAGAGTAGGGAGAGTGTGAAGGTTAATACGGGAGAACGATTCCAGATACAGGGTTATACAAAGGTTTCCTTTATTCCGGATGGTTCATTACGTGATATTATTAATAAGCCATTTTCTCATTTTGAAACAGTGGTGTTGAATGAAAAGACTGTTTTGGAAGATACTCCGGTGGTGGATTCGGATGATGATGGGGAGTTGACAGAAGAGGAACCTGTATCACAGAGTGTGGGGAGAGTGAATCCTGAAGAAAGTATCAAAGAAGTAGAGAGTGCTGAGGAAATAGTTGAAGAAGAAAAGTCTTCGATAGAAGAAAAGGAGAAAGAAGTTTCTGCTGTGGAAAATGCTTCAGTAGCGGCAGAAGGGCAAGATGCGGTTACTGAAGTTGTAGTACCGAAAGTAGAAGAGGTGAAAAATGAAATAATAGTTGGTGAAAAAGGAGTTTCTGACGATATTATTATGAAGAAAGAAGCTACTCCTTCTGTAAATCAACCCTCTCAATTGGATAAGGAAAAAACAGCAGATCCAGAGAATTCTCGGTCAGTAGCTCCAAAGTTGTCTGCAGAAGAAATAATAGCCCGGGAATTGGCTGTTTCAACAGTGGCGGATGAAGCTCCGGTTAAAAGAAAAAGTAAACCCAAGCAGGTGAAATCTGAAAAGTCTCCGGTACCTTATCTTATTGCAATAATCGTTATTGTATTATTGCTTTGTGGAGGGGCCTTGCTTTTCATCTATTATCCTGATCTCTTTGATTCTACAGACAGAATTGAAAAAGTGAAGGAAATGGAAAAGGTTGTTCAGCCTACTTCAGAACCGGTTATTCTCCAAGATACAATAATCAGAGAAGATACGGTTGCTGAAGTTGTTTCTCCTGTGAAAGAAGAAACTCCGGTGGCTGTTCCTGTATCTAAAAAAGAACCGGAAACAGTGAAGAAAGACGCTGGTAAATCGACAACAGCTAAGTCTGTTCCTTTCAAACCGGATTCTGTTAGTTATATTATAACGGGAACTAAAACTACATATACTATCAAAGAAGGGGAAACATTGACAAGAGTTGCTTTACGCTTTTATGGAACTAAAGCTTTGTGGCCATACATCGTAAAACACAATCCGGGAGTTATTAAAAATCCCGATAATGTACCGTATGGAACTACGATTAAGATCCCTGAATTAGTTAGGAAATAATAGCTCGAACTTTTTACTTCGCCTGAATGTATACATGCTTGTTTCATTCAGGCGGAGTTTTTTGTATAGGTGCGAAATGTTATGGAACTGCTAAACCATATAAAAGTACCTTAATCTAAAGGTTTCGCATTGTTTTTTAATAAAAATTAGTTGCAATGGTTAATTTTATGGCGTACTTTTGGAATCGAATTAAAAAGCCTTACACAAACAAGAGGCTTATATATTATTTGTGGTAATTAAACAATAAAATATTAAGTATTTATGGCTGAATCAATTGATATCCGCGAATTGAATGAGCGGATTGAAAGACAAAGTGCTTTCGTTACCAATCTTACAACAGGCATGGACCAGATTATTGTTGGTCAGAAACATTTGGTAGAGTCGCTGCTTATTGGACTTCTTTCTGACGGGCATGTACTGTTGGAAGGTGTGCCTGGTTTGGCAAAGACATTAGCAATCAAAACGTTGGCATCATTGATTGATGCACAATATAGTCGTGTACAATTCACCCCCGACTTATTGCCTGCTGACGTTATTGGTACAATGGTTTACAGTCAGAAGGACGAATCATTTCAGGTAAAAAAAGGTCCTGTTTTTGCTAATTTTGTATTGGCTGATGAAATAAACCGTGCACCGGCTAAAGTACAGAGTGCCTTGCTTGAAGCGATGCAGGAACGTCAGGTTACTATTGGTAAACAAACTTTTCTTTTGCCTGAACCTTTCTTAGTATTAGCTACTCAAAATCCGATTGAGCAGGAAGGTACTTATCCGTTGCCGGAAGCACAGGTGGACCGTTTCATGTTGAAGGTAGTCATTGATTATCCGAAGTTGGAAGAAGAAAAATTGATTATTCGTCAGAATATTAATGGTGAGAAATTTAATGTAAAGCCTATCCTCAAGGCAGATGAAATTCTTGAGGCTCGTAAAGTCGTTCGCCAGGTTTATCTGGATGAGAAAATAGAACGTTATATTGTAGATATTGTATTTGCGACACGTTATCCTGATAAATATGATTTGAAGGAGTTGAAAGATATGATTGGATTTGGCGGTTCTCCCCGCGCGTCTATTAATCTTGCATTGGCTGCACGTACATATGCATTCATTAAACGACGTGGATATGTAATACCGGAAGATGTGCGTGCTGTAGCTCATGACGTACTTCGTCATCGTATTGGTTTGACGTATGAGGCAGAAGCCAGCAATATAACTTCAGATGAAATTATCAGTAAGATATTGAATAAAGTTGAAGTGCCTTAACTTTGATTGAGTGATGAATAATTTTCGATTTTCAAATCTCAATTCTCAATTAAACAGATGGAAACAAGTGAAATATTAAAAAAGGTCCGTCAGATTGAAATAAAGACGCGTGGATTGTCTAACAATATTTTTGCAGGTCAGTATCATTCGGCTTTCAAAGGTAGAGGTATGGCGTTTTCAGAGGTGCGTGAATATCAGTTTGGTGACGATATTCGTGATATCGACTGGAATGTGACTGCGCGTTTTAATAAACCCTACATTAAGGTGTTTGAAGAAGAACGTGAGCTGACAGTGATGTTGATGGTTGATGTTTCCGGTAGTTTGGAATTTGGTACTGTTAAGCAGATGAAGAAAGATATGATAACTGAGATTGCTGCAACATTGGCATTTTCGGCTA
Organism: Bacteroides mucinivorans; assembly: GCF_034654355.2. Lineage (NCBI taxonomy): Bacteria > Pseudomonadati > Bacteroidota > Bacteroidia > Bacteroidales > Bacteroidaceae > Bacteroides > Bacteroides mucinivorans. The sequence continues at coordinate 2,623,562 of NZ_CP178179.1, forward strand.
TTCAGAACAATGATAAAATTGGTGTAATCTTTTTCTCTGATCGAATAGAGAAGTTCATTCCTCCTAAGAAAGGACGTAAACATATTCTTTATATAATTCGTGAATTAATTGATTTTAAACCTGAAAGTCGGCGTACAAATATTCGGTTAGCACTGGAGTACTTGACGAATGTAATGAAAAGGCGTTGTACTGCTTTTATTTTATCTGATTTTATTGATCAGGAAAATTTCAAGAATGCCATGACGATTGCCAACCGGAAGCATGATGTAGTAGCCGTTCAGGTTTACGATAGGCGTGTGGCTGAACTTCCACCAATAGGATTGATGAAAATTAAAGATGCCGAAACCGGACATGAACAATGGATTGATACTTCGTCGAAAGCAGTTCGTCAGGCACATCATAATTGGTGGGTGAGTAAACAGGATGAACTGAGTGACATCTTTACTAAAAGTAATGTAGATTCAGTATCGGTACGTACAGATCAAGACTATGTAAAGGCGTTGTTGAACTTGTTTGCCAAACGAAATTAACGGAAAGACAATGAATAGAAATGGTTTTCTAATAATACTGTTGTTTTTGTTATCTGGTAGGGCTGTTGCACAGTCTGTTACTGTTGAAGCTAAAATAGATTCTTTGCAGATTCTCATTGGAGAACAGGCAAAGATACAATTACAGGTGGCGATGGATGCAAAGCAGCGAGCTGTTTTGCCTGCTTATACTGATACAATAGTACGCGGAGTGGAAATTGTGGAAACTGCTAAACCGGATACACAATTTTTGAATGACCGTCAGCGATTGCTGATTACACAAGAATATACTGTAACATCTTTTGATTCTGCTCTTTATTATCTGCCTCCGATGGTGGTGACGGTTGATAATAAAGAGTATAAGTCGAAGGCATTAGCATTGAAAGTGTACTCGATGCCAGTAGATACCTTGCATCCGGATCAATTCTTTGGGCAGAAAGCCGTAATGAAAGCTCCTTTTGTTTGGGAAGATTGGTATGGACTAATCGGATGTTCATTCCTTGCATTACCGTTGCTTGCTTTGTTTATTTATTTTATCATACGTATTCGTGATAATAAGCCAATTATACGTAAGGTGAAAGTAGAACCCAAATTGCCTCCGCATCAGGCTGCAATGAAAGAGATCGAACGTATTAAGAATGAGAAGGTATGGCAAAAAGGACTTCCGAAGGAATATTACACGGAACTTACAGATACTCTTCGTACTTATATAAAAGATCGTTTTGGTTTCAATGCGTTAGAGATGACTTCTTCGGAAATCATTGATAATCTGATGGAAATGAATGATAAAGAAGCTATTGCAGATTTGAAGGAGCTCTTCCAAACAGCGGATTTAGTAAAGTTTGCTAAGCATGATCCGCAAATGAATGAGAATGATGCCAATCTGATTAATGCTATTGATTTTATTAATGAAACTAAGCAGCCTGAAGAGGAGAACCAGAAGCCGCAACCAACGGAGATTACGATTATAGAAAAACGTTCATTGCGTGCTAAGATATTGCTTATTTGTGGCATTGTTTTATTATCAGTAGCTCTTGTAGCAACTTTTGTATATATTGGAATGCAACTTTATAATCTCTTTGCTTAAGGGAGTATTTCTCAATCGTGAATAGTAAATTGTAAAATCGTAAATAGAATGGTTTTTGCCAATATTGAATATTTATTTTTGCTGCTGTTGCTCATACCTTATATTGTATGGTATGTTTTAAAGTGGAAGAAAAGCCAGGCAACGCTTCAAATTTCGGATGCCCGGGTATATGCACATACACCAAAAAGTTATAAGAACTATTTGTTGCATGTACCATTTGGACTTCGAATCATAGCATTGATATTGATTATTCTGGTACTTGCCCGACCTCAAACTACGGATAACTGGCAAAATAGCGAAATAGAGGGTATTGATATTATGCTTGCTATTGACGTATCTACCAGTATGCTTGCTGAGGATTTAAAGCCTAATAGATTGGAAGCCGCTAAAGATGTAGCAGCTGAATTTATTAATGGACGTCCGAATGACAATATTGGTTTGACTTTATTTGCTGGTGAAAGTTTCACGCAGTGTCCTTTGACAGTGGATCATGCAGTGTTGCTCAACTTGTTTCAAAGTATTAAATGTGGTATTGTGACAGATGGGACAGCAATAGGTATGGGTATTGCTAATGCAGTAACGCGTTTGAAAGATAGTAAAGCTAAATCAAAGGTTATTATTTTGTTAACTGACGGTACGAATAATAAAGGAGATATTTCTCCTTTAACTGCTGCTGAGATAGCTAAGAGTTTTGGTATTCGCGTATATACAATTGGTGTCGGTACAAATGGTATGGCTCCTTATCCGTATCCGATAGGGAATTCCGTGCAGTATGTAAATATACCTGTTGAAATTGACGAAAAGACGTTGACTGAGATTGCAGGTACAACAGACGGAAATTATTTCCGAGCTACCAGTAATTCAAAGCTGAAAGAGGTTTATGAAGAAATTGATAAACTGGAAAAAACAAAGTTGAGTGTTAAGGAATATAGCAAACGTCAGGAAGAATATCGCTGGTTTGCCTTGGTAGCTTTTCTTTGTATATTACTAGAGGTACTGTTGCGTAACTCAATTCTTAAGAAGATTCCATAGTATAAATGTGATTTCAATCGTAAATTGTAAATCGTAAAATTTAAATAGAAAGATGTTTCGATTTGAAGAACCTGCATATTTATATCTGTTGTTGCTATTACCGTTATTAGCTGTTTTCTATCTGTATTCTAATTACAGAAAGCGAAAAGCTATTCGTCGTTTTGGTGATCCGGTATTGATGACACAACTTATGCCTGACGTTTCCAAATATCGTCCGGATGTGAAGTTTTGGTTGATTTTTGCTGCAATCGGATTGTTTGCCGTATTGTTGGCACGTCCGCAGTTTGGTTCAAAACTGGAAACAGTGAAACGTAAAGGAGTAGAGGTAATAATTGCACTTGATATATCTAACTCTATGTTGGCGCAGGATGTTCAACCTAACCGTTTGGAAAGAGCTAAACGTCTTATATCTAGATTGGTAGATGAAATGGAAAATGACAAGGTAGGTATGATTGTGTTTGCAGGTGATGCTTTTACTCAACTTCCGATCACAAGTGATTATATTTCTGCTAAAATGTTTTTGGAGTCTATTAATCCTTCACTGATCTCTAAACAGGGAACTGCCATCGGAGCTGCTATTAATCTTGCAACACGTAGTTTCACTCCGCAAGAAGGGGTAGGACGTGCTATTATTGTCATTACTGATGGTGAGAATCATGAAGGAGGAGCTGTGGAAGCTGCTAAGGCTGCGGCTGAAAAAGGAATCCAGGTGAGTGTATTAGGAATAGGACTTCCTGATGGGGCTCCGATTCCCGTTGAAGGTACAAACGATTTTCGTCGTGATCGGGATGGAAATGTAGTGGTAACTCGACTTAATGAAGCTATGTGTCAGGAAATCGCTAAAGATGGTAAGGGTATATATGTACGTGTTGATAATTCAAATTCTGCTCAAAAAGCTATTAACCAGGAAATTAATAAAATGGCAAAATCAGATGTTGAATCCAAAGTATATACAGAATTCAACGAGCAGTTCCAGGCCATTGCATGGATTATTTTGCTTTTATTATTAGCCGAGATGTTGATATTGGAACGTAAGAATCCGTTGTTTAAGAACATTCATCTGTTCTCTAATAAGAAGTAATTATGCTTATGTCAAAAAATAAATATATTCTGTTCATTCTGTTTGTGATGCTGGCAGCTGGAGCTTCAGCACAAAAGATAGAGAGAGACTATATCCGTAAAGGAAATCGTTTGTTTAACGATAGTGTATTCGTAGATGCTGAAGTGAATTATCGAAAGGCATTGGAAGTCAACCCTAAATCAACGGTTTCTATGTATAATCTTGGTAATACACTGTCTCAGCAGCAGAAATTTAAAGATGCTATGGAGCAATATGTAGCTGCTGGTAAGATTGAGAAAGATAAAATGAAACTGGCACATATTTATCATAATATGGGCGTTTTATTTCAGGCAGGGAAAGATTATGGTCAGGCTGTAGAGGCTTATAAAATGTCGTTGCGTAATAATCCTAAAGATGATGAAACTCGTTATAATCTGGCATTGGCACAGAAGATGTTGAAGGATCAGCAACAGAATCAGCAAAACCAGGATCAAAACCAAGATCAGAATAAGGATGAGCAGGAAAAGAAGCAGGATCAGCAAAAAGATCAGAATAAGCAAAATGATCAAAAGAAAGATGATCAGCAGCAGCAACCGCCCAAGCCAGAGAAGAAAGATAATGAGATGTCAAAGGAAAATGCTGAACAACTCCTTAATTCTGTGATGCAAGACGAAAAGGATACCCAGGATAAAGTTAAAAAACAGCAACAGGTAATTCAGGGAGGTCGTCTCGAAAAAGATTGGTAATAACAAAGTAAGATGATAAAAACTTCAAAAGAAATGAGAAAACTGATTTTCTTATTGATAATATTTGTAGCAGCAAGCATTAATGTCTTTGCCGATGGCAAAGTATCGTTTACTGCATCAGCACCTGATGTAGTAGTGGTGGGAGACCAATTCAGGTTATCCTATACAGTGACTACGCAGAAGGTGAGAGACTTTCGTGCACCATCTATCAAAGGGTTTGATGTATTGATGGGACCTACTCGAAGTACGTTTAGTAATACGCAAATAATTAATGGTGCGATGTCTTCAGAAAAAGGAATTACATTTACCTATATTCTGATGGCAACAACTGAAGGTGATTATTCTATTTCTGGTGCAACAATTACGGCAGATGGAGATCAAATGGTTTCTAACTCTGTAAAAATAAAAGTGCTTCCACCCGATCAGAGTGCAGCTGCGACTTCAAGTGGTGCGGCTACGCAGGGGAATAGTTCTTCTGGCAGAACTTCTTCTGCAAGTGTTTCCAGCCAAGACTTGTTTGTAACAGCAACAGCTACAAAAACAACTGTTTATGAGCAAGAGGCTTTTCTACTGACTTATAAAATTTATACACGTGAAAGCCAGTTGCAATTTGATAATGTGAAATTACCGGATTTTAAAGGTTTCCATTCGCAGGAAATAGAACGTCCATCTAATGCAAAATGGTCGCAAGAGCATTATAAAGGAAGAAACTATTATACTACTGTTTTTCGACAGTTCGTGTTATTTCCACAGCAGTCCGGAAAGCTCACGATTGAGCCGGCACGGTTTGATGCCTCTGTTGCAAAAGCAGTACGGAGCGCTGATCCATTTGATGCATTCTTTAATGGAGGCAGTAACGTTGTTGAAGTGAAGAAAGTACTTACAACTCCGGCTATTACAATCAATGTGAATGCTCTTCCTGCGGGTAAACCTGCTGATTTCTCAGGTGGAGTAGGAGAGTTTACTATTAGTTCTTCAATAAATAGTAAGGATGTAAAAACAAATGATGCAATCACGATTAAGTTGGTAATTTCTGGTACAGGAAATTTAAAATTACTTTCAAATCCGGAGGTGAAATTTCCGGAAGATTTCGAAGTGTATGACCCAAAAGTAGATAGCCAGGTCCGTTTGACATCGAGCGGGTTGTCTGGTAATCGTGTGATTGAATATTTGGCGATTCCGCGTCATCCAGGTAATTATAAGATACCGGCTGTAACATTCTCTTATTTCGATATTAAATCTAAGTCTTATAAGACGTTGAAAACAGAAGACTATGAAATAAAAGTAGAGAAAGGTGCTGGTAATGCAGATCAGGTGATTGCGAACTTCACGAATAAAGAAGATCTGAAAGTTTTGGGTGAAGATATTCGTTATATTAAGTTGAAAGATGTAACGCTTCAGCCTAAGGGAAGCTTCTTCTATGGTTCATTCGCTTACTGGTTGTTCTATATAATTCCTGCCATTGCATTCATTATATTCTTTATTATTTATCGTAAGCAGGCAGCTGAGAATGCTAATGTGGCTAAAATGCGTACGAAAAAGGCAAATAAGGTAGCTACAAAGCGTATGAAACTGGCAGGTAAACTGCTTGCTGAAAATAAGAAAGAAGCATTCTATGATGAAGTATTGAAAGCTTTGTGGGGATATATAAGTGATAAACTGAATATCCCGGTATCTCGCTTATCAAAGGATAATGTGGAAGAGAAGTTGAGAAATCATGGAGTAAGTGATGAATTGATTAAAGAGTTTTTGGATGCTTTAAATGAATGTGAATTTGCACGTTTTGCTCCGGGAGATGAAAGCCAGGCTATGGATAAAGTCTATTCGTCATCTCTGACTGTGATTAGTAAGATGGAGAATTCAATAAAACACTAAATTAGAAGAGATTAAAGTCATGAAAAAGATATTGTTTTTTGCATTTAGTTTATTGGTTTCAATAGCTTCTATTGGGCAGAATTCGTTGAAGACAGACTCTTTGCAGGCTGTAGAAACAGACTCGATAGGTGCTGGTATGCAACAGTTCTCTTCTAAACTGGAAGATGTCACAAAAGCTGAAGGAGACAGTGCATATATGAGAAACGATTATATTTCTGCTATTCAGATTTATGAGGCATTGCTGAGTAAGGGTGAAGCTGGAGATGTTTACTATAACCTTGGGAATAGTTATTATAAAGCCGGTGATATTGCCAGAGCGATTTTGAATTACGAGCGTGCTTTACTGCTTCAACCGGGTAATAGTGATATTCGTGCTAATTTAGAAATAGCACGTTCCAAAACGATTGATAAAGTAGAAGCAGTTCCAGAAATCTTTTTTGTTTCCTGGATAAATTCTTTAGTTAATAGTATGAGCGTAGATGCGTGGGCTGTGTGGGGTGTTGCTTGTTTTATACTATTGATTATATCCCTTTATTTCTTTATTTTCTCAAAGCAGATTGTATTGAAGAAAGCGGGCTTTATATGTGGGATCATTTTTCTGATTGTAGTTGTTTTAGCGAATATATTTGCCGGACAACAGAAAGACGAATTATTGAACCGTAATAACGCTATCGTGGTAAATCCGAGTGTTACAGTTCGTAGTACTCCCAGTGATAGTGGAACAAGTTTGTTTATTCTTCATGAAGGACATAAAGTAGATGTAAAAGATAATTCCATGAAAGACTGGAAAGAAATACGTTTAGAAGATGGTAAAGTGGGATGGATACCCGCTTCTGCAATCGAAATAATATAGAAATAATAATTAAAATAAGAGTAAAATCCCCGTGTAGATATGTCTACACGGGGATTTTACTATATAATATCTATCTAAAATTGTATTTTATCTAATATAGTAAAAAAAAAGGGTAAATAGTTTGTTTTATCTTTTTTTTTCATTAAGTTTATAGCGTGATAATGATTCACATTAGTATTAACCATTAAATTTATGTGACATGAGGACAATAACATTCAATGAACTTCGTAAAATTAAAGATTCATTGCCTAGCGGTAGCATGCATAGAATAGCTGATGAACTTGGTCTACACGTAGATACAGTGCGCAATTTCTTCGGCGGACATAATTTTAAAGAGGGTAAAAGTGTCGGAATACATTTAGAGCCCGGTCCGGACGGTGGGTTAGTGATGATTGACGATACTACCGTACTTGACCGGGCTCTTCGCATTCTTGATGAACTAAATATGAGTATGCAAAGAGAAGAAGCTACCGAACCTATGCAGGCTTAATGAAAAGATATACTTGCAGAATCCCAATTGAATCAAAAACAATTGGGATTTCTTATTTGTTAAATTCATATATATTAATGGATTATGGAAGACAAATTAGTTACTTTAGCTATTCTGACTTATACAAAAGCTCAGATATTGAAAAATGTCCTTGAAAATGAGGGTGTTGAGACGTATATTCATAATGTGAATCAGATTCAACCAGTTGTTTCATCAGGTGTCCGATTACGCATAAAAGAAAGTGATTTACCAAGGGCACTCAAGATTACAGAGAGTTCTGTTTGGTTGGCCGAAAGTATAGTGGGAGAGAAGGCTCCTAATGTTGAGGATGATAATGAGAGTAGGAAGATACTTATTCCAGTAGACTTCTCTAATTATTCGATTAAAGCATGCGAATTCGGTTTTAACTTAGCCAAAGCCTATGGAGCTGAAGTATTACTATTGCACGTATATTTTACACCTATATATGCATCTTCGTTGCCTTATGGTGATGTGTTTAATTACCAGATAAGTGATGAGGAGACGGTTAAAACGATTTTACAAAAAGTTCATTCGGATTTAAATGCATTAGCTGATAAAATAAAAGAGAAAATAGCTTCTGGAGAGTTCCCAGATGTAAAATATACTTGTGTATTGCGTGAAGGAATACCAGAAGAGGAGATTTTACGCTATTCCAAGGAGCAACATCCGCGTATTATAATAATGGGTACTCGTGGTAAGAGTCAGAAAGATCTTGATTTGATTGGTAGTGTTACTGCTGAAGTGATTGAACGCAGTCGGACTGCAGTATTGGCTATTCCTGAAAACACGCCATTCAGAGAATTCGGTGCTGTGAAGCGGGTTGCTTTTATGACCAATTTTGATCAAAGGGATTTAATAGCTTTTGATTCCTTTATAAATGCTTGGAAACCTTTTAATTTCGTCGTATCTTTGATTTATCTTGCTGATGTTAAAGAAGCAAAAGATACTTGGAATGAAATAAAGTTGGCTGGTATTAAAGAATATTTCCAAAAACAATATCCGGAACTTGAAATTCATTATGATGTGGTGATGAATGATGATTTCCTTAAAAGTTTTGACGGATATATTAAAGCCAATAAAATCGATATTATCACGTTGACTTCTTATAAAAGAAATATATTTGCTCGTTTGTTTAATCCAAGTATTGCCCGGAAAATGATTTTCCATTCAGATACACCATTACTTGTTATTAACGGATGATCAGAAGCAAAAAAATAAGATATTTAAAATAATGGAATAATCAGTATTATGTTTAATATAAAAAGGCAATTTATTCGTAAAGAGTAAGTTGCCTTTTTATATGATCGGAAGTTGCTACTTATAAATTACGCTCCTATTATATAATAACGTGCAAAAAGAAACGGCTGGAATATTTTAATTATTCCAGCCGTTCTGCTATTTTTAGGAAATAGATTAGTTATTCATCAACTTTTCAATTTCGTCAAATTCAGTGCCCATGTTTAAGTTATAGTAAACTCTATAAAGACCTGGTGCCCACAAATCTTTCTGATCGGGTTTCAGTTCTCTTGCCTTTTCATAATAAGGTTTTGCTTCTTCATAGAATTTCTTGATAGTAGCTTGAGCTTGTGCATACTTAGGGTCATTAACATCCGTAGTAGACTGATCTGCAAAATCCTGAGCTTTCATCAACAACACTAAACCTAAGTTTGAATAAGCTTCTGCATATTGAGGATCAACTTCAATTGTTTTTTTGTAGAAATCAAGTGCTTTATCATAGTCTTTCATATTGTGATAAAGATATGCCTTCACATACAGATACAATTTGTTATTAGGATCTTTAGCTAACATACCATCAGCAAATTCCATTGCTTTTTCCGGTTGGTTAGAACTGCTATAATAGTCAACAAGATTTGCAAAGAAGTATTGATTTTCTGGGAATTTGAGGATACCTTCTTTTAAAGATTCTACCCATTTGGCAGTATCACCTTTTGCTTTTAAGGCATCTGCCCATAATTGCATGGCAATTGAGCCATTATCTTTATCTTTAATTGCTATAGGAGCATATTTCAGGATAGCATCTTTATCCTCTACTCCATTGGCAGCTAATGTGGCGTAATATGCAATCTGAGGTAACAACGTGTCAGATACAGCCAGATTTTCTTTCTCCAACATCGGATAAGAGGCTGATTCTACGTATGTTCCGAAGAACTTCAAAGCTTCTGCACTTTTGTTGAGATTGAAATACTGAATTCCTCCATTGATCAGGTTAGGACGTTCTGCCATCATTGAAGCAGCATTGGCTTTTCTATATTTATTTTTAACCTTACCTTTTTCGTTAGGTATTTCTGCCAATTCGTCACATTTCAAGAAGTACTCATACATTTTCAGGATGCTGTTGTACGCTTTCAATGTATCATAGGGTTTTCTCAGATAAGCATTTTCCATCTCCTTTTCGTTGATTTTCTTTTGGATCAAGCCTGCTACATCCCATGTAGCTGCATCATCCTTTGTTTCAGGATTAGTCAATGCTCCGTTAATCAGCTGTTCAGCTTTCTTGAAGTCAGGTTTTACATCGCTGGCAATGCCTTTAGCTTCTTTTACGCTCTTCTGTTGAGCAAACGCGAAACTGACAGCCATCAGTAGAACCATTGAAAATAATACTCTTTTCATGATTGTTGTTTGATTAATTATTAATATTACGTCTATTCTTTGTTTTCATCTCCATTATTCTCTGAAACATCCGGTGCGTCTGTATCTTCAAATGTTTCTGCAGTAGGATCAACTGGAATTTGTCCTTCTATCTCTTCTGCAGGGATTTCATCTTCAAGACTTTCTGTTGTAACCTTACATACAGACCCGATCTGGTCATTGCGTTTTTCCAGATTGATCAAGCGAACACCTTGTGTAGCGCGTCCCATAATGCGTACATCTGCAATTTTCAAACGAATAGTAATACCGGATTTATTGATAATCATCAAATCATTTTCATCTGTTACTGATTTGATTGTTACCACTTTACCTGTTTTATCGGTAACGTTCATCGTTTTTACACCTTTACCACCGCGATTTGTTTTACGATAGTCTTCTATTTCAGAACGTTTGCCGTATCCCTGCTCAGAAACCACCATAACAGATTCTGTTTCAAGGTCTTTAATACAAATCATTCCTACTACCTCGTCCTGTCCATCGTTGTCAAGTGTGATACCACGTACACCTGTTGCCGTACGTCCCATAACGCGAACTGCTGCTTCGTGGAAGCGAATTGCACGTCCGTTGCGGTTTGCAATAATAATTTCATTATTACCATTTGTCATACGAACTTCAATAACGCGGTCGTCTTCACGGATCGTAATTGCATTTACACCATTCTGACGTGGACGAGAATATTGTTCAAGCAACGTTTTCTTAATTACACCGTTTTTTGTACAGAACAACACATAGTGACTGTTGATATATTCTTGGTCATCAAGGCTCTTCACACGTAAATATGCATTTACAGCGTCGTCAGAGTCTATGTTCAGCAGGTTTTGGATAGCACGTCCCTTAGAGTTTTTCGTTCCTTCAGGGATTTCGTATACTTTCAACCAATAACATTTACCTTTTTGGGTAAAGAACATCATCGTGTTATGCATTGTTGCCGGATAGATATGTTCAATGAAGTCTTCGTCCCGTGTTTCTGTACCCTTCGAACCTACCCCACCGCGATTTTGTGCACGGAATTCAGTAAGTGGTGTACGTTTAATGTATCCCATATGTGAGATGGTGATAATCATTTCATCATCGGCATAGAAGTCTTCTGGGTTGAACTCTTCAGATGAATAAACAATTTCCGACCGGCGTTCGTCAGCATATTTAGCTTTTACTTCGATTAATTCATCTTTTACAACTTTACGGCATACCTCATCGTCTGCAAGAATACTTTCCAAATAAGCAATAAGATTCATTACTTCTTCATATTCGGCATGTAACTGATCCTGCATTAGTCCGGTCAATTGACGCAGACGCATTTCTACGATTGCACGTGCCTGTATTTCTGTCAGTTCAAAGCGGTTGATTAATCCGGTAATAGCATCGTTCGGAGTTTTTGCCGCACGGATAATACGGATAACTTCATCAATATTATCTGAAGCTATAATCAAACCTTCAAGAATGTGAGCACGTTCTTTAGCTTTGCGCAGATCATATTGTGTACGACGAATAACTACATCACGTCTGTGTTCTACGAAGTACTTAATCAAATCTCTTAGATTCAGCGTTTTGGGACGTCCATGTACCAATGCTACATTGTTGACACCAAATGACGTCTGCAAAGCTGTCATTTTATAGAGTTTGTTAAGAACAACGCTGGCATTTGCATCTCGTTTGATATCGATAACGATACGCATACCATCACGGTCGGATTCGTCATTTGCATTGGAAATGCCTTCTATCTTCTTATCATTTACAAGATCAGCTATGTATTTAATTAACTCAGCTTTGTTTACGTTGTATGGTATTTCAGTAACTACGATCTTGTCATGTGTCTGTCCTGTTTCAATTTCGGCTTTTGCACGCATTACTACACGACCACGCCCCGTTAAATAGGCTTCACGTACACCTGTTACACCATATATATACCCTCCTGTCGGAAAGTCAGGTGCTTTGACATAGTTCATCAACTCTTCTACAGTAATCTCGGGATTATCGAGATATGCATCACACGCATCAATAACCTCGGAAAGGTTATGAGGCGGCATATTTGTAGCCATACCTACAGCAATACCGGAAGCACCATTCACCAGAAGATTAGGGATACGCGTTGGCATTACAGTTGGTTCTGTCAACGTGTTGTCGAAGTTCGGTTCAAAGTCGACGGTCTCTTTATAAAGATCCTCCATCATTGCCTCGCCGAGTTTGTTCAATCGGGCTTCGGTATAACGCATAGCTGCGGGACTGTCACCGTCCACAGAACCAAAGTTACCCTGACCATCTACCAACGGATAGCGCATAGCCCACTCTTGTGCCATACGTACCATTGCTAAATATACGGAAGAATCTCCGTGCGGATGGTACTTACCGAGTACCTCACCCACAATTCTGGCTGATTTTTTATAAGGTTTATCTGACGTATTACCCAATTCCATCATACCGTAGAGTATTCTGCGGTGAACGGGTTTAAATCCATCTCTAACATCCGGAAGGGCACGCGAAACAATGACCGACATGGAGTAGTCAATGTAAGATGACTTCATTTCCTCCTCGATGTTAATCTTTATAATTCTGTCTTGTTCAAGCATTTAAAAAGATTATTAATTATACATTCATGGCTTACGAAAAACCACGCTAAAGTACTACTTTTTCACGATATACAAAAGTTTTCTTGCATAAACTTTTTGAGTGTTGGTATATCCTTAATTATAAGAGTTAGAAATATACATTTCTGTTTTAGGGATTGATATATGGAATAAAAGTGCAGTGTTTTAAATTTAAAATACAGGTATCTAAGGAATGCTCTGTTAGTATTTGAAAATCAATATTGTATAGGTACAATGATACCATGACATCCGGATGTTTTAATATAAAACATGGGGATGTTATGATATAAAACATCCGGGTGTTTTGATAAAGAACTGAAGTTCAAACAAGGGGATGTTTTATTATTAGTTCTCACTTCTCATGAGAATGAGAAATAGCCTTAACTGACTAATATGAGAAGTCTTTTATTATTATATATAATAAGGTATATATGTATGCATCTTTTTTGGCACGGCATTTGTTATTATAATAAATAAAGCAAATATTACGCGTAAATCAATGTTATGCGTATCTTTGCCAGTGAATAACACCTTAAGAAGGAAGGAATAAAGTATGAATAATCAATTCTCACAAAGAGTTTCCGACATTATCGTTTTCAGTAAGGAAGAAGCGAACCGTTTGAGAAGTAGGTATATAGGCCCTGAACATTTGTTACTGGGAATGCTTAGGAACGGTGAAGGGAAAGCTATCGAGATATTGTCTAAACTCAAAACAAATCTGACCGACATTAAAAAGCAGATTGAAGCAATATTGAAGGCAGATGCAGATGATTTACTGCTGCCTGATGCAGAAGTTCCATTGTCTAATGGGGCGGCTAAGATACTCAAGATGTGTATTCTTGAAGCTCGTTTAATGAAGAGTAATGTAGCTGACACAGAGCATGTTCTGTTGGCTATCTTGAAAGATCGTAATAATGTGGCTGCTTCTGTACTTGAAGCAAACCAGGTAGATTACAAAAAAGTGTTTGAGCAGTTGTCATTGCAACCGGATATTAATGCCGGAATGGGTTTTAGCGAAGATGACGATGACGAAGAGGAAATGGGGACTTCCCGTTCTGGTGATCGTGGTTCGGAAGAGCGTCAGCAACAGGCACAAACGGCTTCTAAAAAGCCGGCGAATGATACTCCTGTACTCGATAATTTTGGTACGGATATGACAAGAGCGGCAGAAGAAGGACGCTTGGATCCTGTTGTAGGTCGTGAACGTGAAATAGAACGTCTGGCGCAGATTTTGAGTCGCCGTAAAAAGAACAATCCGATATTGATTGGTGAACCGGGTGTTGGAAAGTCAGCTATTGTTGAAGGTCTGGCACTTCGTATTATTCAGAAAAAAGTATCGCGTATTTTATTTGATAAACGTGTAGTGGCATTGGATATGACATCAGTTGTTGCTGGAACTAAGTATCGCGGACAATTTGAAGAACGTATTCGCTCCATTCTCAATGAGTTACAGAAGAATCCGAATGTCATCTTGTTTATTGACGAGATACATACCATTGTTGGTGCAGGTTCTGCTGCTGGTTCTATGGATGCTGCCAATATGTTGAAGCCGGCTCTTGCACGTGGTGAAATACAGTGTATTGGTGCCACTACTCTTGACGAGTATCGTAAGAATATAGAAAAAGATGGTGCATTGGAACGTCGGTTCCAAAAAGTTATGGTAGAACCTACTACGGCTGAAGAAACTCTTCAGATTCTTCGGAATATCAAGAGTAAGTATGAAGACCATCACAACGTGATCTATACTGATGAAGCTTTGGAGGCTTGTGTCAAGTTGACAGATCGCTATATAACGGACCGTAATTTTCCGGATAAAGCAATTGATGCTCTTGATGAAGCTGGTTCACGCGTGCATCTTACCAATATTAATGTTCCGAAAGAAATAGAAGAACAGGAAAGATTGATTGAAGAAGCTAAAAGTAAGAAGAATGATGCGGTGAAATCGCAAAATTTTGAACTTGCTGCCAGCTTTCGGGATAAAGAAAAAGAACTCACTACTGAGCTTGACCGGATGAAACAAGAATGGGAAGAACGATTGAAAGACAATCGTCAGACTGTTGATGCAGAGGAAATTGCAAATGTTGTTTCTATGATGTCCGGTATTCCGGTGCAGCGTATGGCACAGGCCGAAGGCATTAAACTGGCTGGAATGAAAGAGTCTCTTCAGGCTAAGGTTATTGCTCAGGATCCGGCTATTGAAAAGTTGGTGAAAGCCATTTTGCGTAGTCGTGTCGGATTGAAAGATCCGAATAAGCCGATTGGAACTTTTATGTTCCTGGGCCCTACTGGTGTTGGTAAAACGCATTTAGCTAAAGAGTTGGCCAAGTACATGTTTGGTTCTTCGGATGCTTTAATTCGTATTGACATGAGTGAATATATGGAGAAATTCACCGTCTCCCGTCTTGTAGGAGCACCTCCGGGATATGTGGGATACGAAGAAGGTGGACAGTTGACGGAAAAGGTGCGTCGTAAACCTTATTCTATTATTTTGCTTGATGAAATAGAGAAAGCGCACCCCGATGTATTTAATCTGTTGCTGCAGGTAATGGACGAAGGTCGGTTGACTGACAGTTATGGCAGAATGGTAGATTTTAAAAATACCGTC
Organism: Bacteroides mucinivorans; assembly: GCF_034654355.2. Taxonomy (NCBI): domain Bacteria; kingdom Pseudomonadati; phylum Bacteroidota; class Bacteroidia; order Bacteroidales; family Bacteroidaceae; genus Bacteroides; species Bacteroides mucinivorans. The sequence goes on from NZ_CP178179.1 coordinate 2,639,113, forward strand.
ATTATCATGACGTCTAACATAGGTACGCGTCAGTTGAAGGACTTTGGCCGCGGAGTGGGCTTTGCTACCCAGAGCCGTATTGATAATAAAGAATTTTCTCGTGGTGTGATACAGAAGGCGTTGAATAAATCCTTTGCTCCGGAGTTTATAAATCGCGTTGACGAGATTATTACTTTTGATCAGTTGTCTTTGGAAGCGATAACTCAAATTATTGATATAGAACTTAAAGGTCTGTATGACAGGATTAAGTCTATTGGTTATAATTTGGTTATCGAAGATAAGGCTAAACAATTTATAGCTGGAAAAGGGTATGATGTACAGTTTGGGGCTCGTCCGTTGAAACGTGCCATACAGACATACTTGGAAGACGGATTGTCAGAACTAATCATTTCTTCTACTCTGGTTGAAGGGGATAGTATAAGGGTGTCTCTGAATGAAGAGAAAGGAGAATTGGAGATGAAGAAAGAGGCCAGTGTTGTGGAATAAATTTCCTTGTAATACGTCAAAATGTCAGACCGGAAGGTCTGGCATTTTTTTTGTTTTTATATTCCACGAAAACATTAATCTGATAAATTAAAAATATACATTATTATGCAGAAAGGTAATATTGGGGTTACAACAGAGAACATTTTCCCTATCATCAAAAAGTTCTTGTACAGTGATCATGAGATTTTTCTCCGTGAGCTGGTTTCTAATGCTGTTGATGCTACTCAAAAACTGAATACACTGGCATCTATTAGTGAGTTTAAAGGAGAATTAGGTGATTTGACCATTCATGTATCACTCGATAAGGATACAATTACCATTTCCGATCGCGGTATTGGTCTTACTGCCGAAGAAATTGATAAATACATCAATCAGATAGCTTTCTCCGGCGCCAATGACTTCCTGGAAAAATACAAGAATGATGCGAATGCCATTATTGGTCATTTCGGACTTGGCTTTTACTCTGCCTTTATGGTAGCAAAGAAAGTTGAAATCATCACAAAATCTTATAAGGAAGGTGCTCAGGCTGTGAAATGGACTTGTGATGGTAGTCCTGAGTTTACTTTGGAAGATGTTGACAAGGCTGATCGTGGTACAGATATCATACTTTATATTGATGATGACTGTAAAGAGTTCCTTGAAGAAACACGTATATCCGGTCTGTTGACAAAATATTGTAAATTCCTACCTGTTCCAATTGCATTCGGTAAGAAGAAAGAGTGGAAAGATGGCAAACAGGTAGAAACTGCGGAAGATAATATCATCAATGACACTACTCCATTGTGGACACGTAAACCGAGTGAACTTTCAGACGAGGACTATACAAAGTTCTATAGAGAATTGTATCCGATGTCTGATGAGCCTTTGTTTTGGATTCATTTGAATGTGGATTATCCCTTCCATCTGACTGGTATCCTTTATTTCCCGAAAGTAAAGAGCAATATTGAACTGAATAGAAATAAGATTCAGTTGTATAGTAATCAGGTGTATGTGACAGATTCTGTAGAAGGCATTGTGCCCGACTTCCTGACACTATTGCACGGTGTAATTGATTCACCGGATATTCCGTTGAACGTATCGCGTTCTTATTTGCAGAGTGATTCAAACGTGAAGAAGATCTCAACATATATCACTAAGAAGGTTTCCGACCGTCTGCAATCTATTTTCAAGAATGATCGTCCCCAGTTTGAAGAAAAGTGGAATGACCTGAAAATATTTATCAACTATGGAATGTTGACGCAGGAAGATTTTTATGAGAAAGCTTCAAAATTTGCCCTTTTCACCGATACAGATGGTAAGCATTATACCTATGAAGAGTATCAGACGCTGATTAAAGATAATCAGACAGATAAGGAAGGGAATCTGATTTATCTGTATACAAATAATAAAGACGAACAGTTTAGCTATATTGAAGCTGCTAAAAATAAGGGATACAATGTATTGCTTATGGATGGACAGTTGGATGTTGCTATGGTTAGTATGCTTGAACAGAAGTTTGAGAAGTCGCGTTTTACCCGTGTCGATAGTGATGTGATAGACAATATTATTGTGAAAGACGACAAGAAGGGTGATATGTTGGATGCTAACAAACAAGAAGCCTTGTCTGTCGTATTCAAGAGTCAGTTACCTAAAGTTGAGAAGGTTGAATTTAATGTGATGACACAGGCATTGGGTGAAAATTCGGCTCCTGTACTGATTACGCAGAGTGAATACATGCGTCGTATGAAGGAAATGGCCAATATACAGGCAGGTATGAGTTTTTACGGAGAAATGCCGGATATGTTCAATTTGGTCTTGAATTCTGATCACAAACTTATTAAGCAAGTGTTGAGTGATGAAGAAGTAGTTTGTGCAGCTGATATTGTTCCTCTGCAGCTTTCTATTGATGACACTACCAAACAACGTGATGCATTGAAAAAGAAGCAGGAAGGCAAGAAGGACGAAGATATTCCTACCTCAGAAAAGGATGAATTGAAAGATTTGGATAAGAAACTGGATGAACTGAAAGGTAAGAAGGACGCTATCTTTACCGGATATGCTGAAAAGAACAAAGTGGTGCGCCAGTTAGTGGATCTTGCTTTGTTGCAGAATAACATGCTGAAGGGTGAAGCGTTGAACAATTTTGTAAAAAGAAGTATTGAGCTTATTTAATTAGCCCCTTTTAAATTCTTAAATAAATTCCCAAAGAGCATTGCTCGCCTAAAGCGAAGCAATGCTCTTTTTTGATTATAAATCCCTTTGAATTGCCCGTTAATTGGAAACTATTGCATATATTTGAGCATTAATTAATGAAAAATCAATTGTTTTATCCGGGATTATGAAAAAAGCTTTAGTGCTTATTACTTTTTTGCTGTTGTTGCCTATATTGGTGCAGGCCCAGAAAGTGGGACTTGTATTGAGTGGCGGTGGAGCTAAAGGGCTGACGCACATCGGTATTATTCGTGCCCTTGAAGAGAATAATATTCCTATTGACTATATTACAGGTACTTCTATGGGGGCCATTGTCGGCTCTTTGTATGCTATGGGGTATTCTCCGGATGATATGGAAGTATTGCTGAAGTCGGAAGAGTTTAAACGTTGGTATTCCGGAGAGGTGGAAGAAGAGTATATGTATTACTTCAAAAAGAACCAGCCGACGCCTGAATTTTTAAATATCAGGCTTTCTTTTCGTGATTCGTTGAATATAAAACCGCAGTTTTTACCTTCCAGTGTTGTCAATCCAATACAGATGAATCTTGTTTTTCTTGATCTGTACGCTCGGGCTACGGCAGCTTGTGGTGGAGATTTTAATAAACTTTTTGTGCCTTTTCGTTGTGTAGCCTCTGACGTGTATAATAAGAAACAACTGATTATGAACAGAGGTGATCTGGGAGATGCTGTGCGTGCTTCTATGAGCTTTCCATTCATGTTTAAGCCGATTGAAATAGACAGTGTTCTGGCTTATGATGGTGGAATTTATAATAATTTTCCTACAGATGTGATGCGTGATGATTTTCATCCTGATGTTATTATTGGTAGTGTTGTAGCCACTAATCCCACAAAGCCGAAGGAAAATGATTTAATGAGTCAGATTGAGAACATGGTAATGCAGAAAACTGATTATTCAGTTCCGGAATCTGAAGGCATTGTGATGACTTTTAAATACGATGATGTCAATCTGATGGATTTTCAACGAATTGATGAACTGCATGACATTGGATATAATCGTACGATGAGTATGATGGATTCTATCAAGAGTCGTATTCATAGGAGGGTAAATCTCGATAATATCCGTCTTAGAAGGCTTGTGTACCGAAGTAATTATCCGGAACTTCGCTTTAAAAATATATTGATTGACGGTGCCAATGCTCAACAGCAGGCTTATATCAAGAAAGAGTTTCATGCTTCGGATGATAAAGAGTTTACGTTTGAAGATGTGAAACGTGGTTATTTCCGTTTGCTTTCAGGTAATATGATATCCGAGATCATCCCTCATGCTGTTTTTAATCCGGAAGATGATACATATGATTTGCATTTGAAAGTCAAGTTGGAGGATAATTTCTCTGTCCGTATCGGGGGTAATGTTTCTACCACAAGTTCCAATCAGATTTATCTGGGGCTTAGCTATCAAAACTTGAATTATAATGCAAAGGAACTGACATTTGACGGACAATTGGGTAAAATTTATAATAATGTACAGTTGATGGGGAGGATTGATTTTGCTACCAATATTCCTACATCATATCGGTTGATAGCTTCTATCAGCACATTTGATTATTTCAAGAAAGAGAAACTTTTTTCGCGGAATGATAAGCCGGCATTCAACCAAAAAGATGAGCGTTTTGTGAAACTGAAAGTAGGGCTTCCTTTCCTTTCCAGTAAAAGAGCCGAGTTTGGAGTGGGGCTTGCGAAGATACAGGATCGTTACTTTCAAAAGAATGTGATTGATTTTGATAAAGATAAATATGATAAAAGCGAATATAGCTTGTTGGGTGGTTCAATCAGTTTTAATGGGAGTACCTTGAATGCCAGACAATTTTCTACACAAGGTAGTCGTGAGGAACTTGTGGCCCAGATATTTACCGGGAAAGAACGATTCTATCCGGGAGAAAGTTCGGATACAAAGAGGACAAGTGAGGAGCGACATTCCTGGCTGCAACTGTCATATATGAAGGAGAAATACCATAGAATGGCAGAGCATTGGACGCTTGGGTGGTATCTAAAAGCATTATACTCTTCAAGAAATTTCTCCGAGAACTATACGGCTACTATGATGCAGGCCGGAGAGTTTGCGCCTACAGCACATGGGCAATTGATGTATAATGAAGCTTTTCGTGCCAATCAATTTGTGGGAGCTGGTGTACGTCCTGTGTATCGCTTGAATCAAATGTTTCATGTGCGAGGTGAATTCTATGGTTTTATGCCGATTTTTCCAATAGAGAGAAATTCGATAAACAAGGCATATTATGGAAAAGCCTTTTCTCGTTTTGAATATTTAGGAGAAATATCAATTGTATGTCAATTTTCATTTGGTGCTATCTCTGCTTATGTAAATCATTATAGCTCACCGAAAAAAGAGTGGAATGTCGGATTAACGCTGGGTTGGCAGCTCTTCAATTATCGTTTCTTTGAATAATATTTCAGGAAAAAATAGTAGTAAACGCTTGCTACTTTCAAAAAAGTCCGTATCTTTGCACCCGTTAAACAAAAACAAAGGGTCGCGTAGCTCAACTGAATAGAGTAGCTGACTACGGATCAGCCGGTTACAGGTTTGAATCCTGTCGCGATCACTTTTAAGTTTAATAGAATGGCCGCGTAGCTCAACTGAATAGAGTAGCTGACTACGGATCAGCCGGTTACAGGTTTGAATCCTGTCGCGGTCACAAATATATTCATAATTCGAAACAAAGGGTCGCGTAGCTCAACTGAATAGAGTAGCTGACTACGGATCAGCCGGTTACAGGTTTGAATCCTGTCGCGATCACAAGAATATCTTCTCAAGAAATTGGGGAGATTTTTTTGTATATAACCCCAAACTTTACTATATTGCGAAACTGAAACACAAAATTAATAATTATGGGAGATATTGTTTTTAAAACTTCCAACGCAGTAAAAGTAAGAGTCTTGGTTTTATATGCTATTATATTATTTGCTTCGATTCTTCTGTGGATTTTTTCAGAGAAAGCCAACTATGTATTTCTGATAGGTTGGGTACCTGTTATGGTTATTGTTTACCTTGGTTGTTGTGAGAAATATATTTTCACAGACGATGCTTTGATAATAAAGAAGGGAGAGTTTTATCAGTATACATGGCAAACGAATATAGTTCCCTGGGATTCAATTACTAATATTTCTTCTGTCCATAAAGGTTTTCGTATAGATTATGAAAAGCCTGATGGGAAGAAGGGATTTTATATAATAATAAACATAATTCCGCAAACCTTACGAATTTATATTTTTATTCGTATGATTTGCGGAATTTATATTTGGGGAATCAAATCAGGACGGGTTTGTCTTAGCATTTGATGTTTAGTTCATTCAATACCTTACGGATTGCTTCAAATGTGGTTATTCTTGTTGGAACAAGTGGTAAGCGCAATTTATTTTCAATCATTCCCATTGCATTCAGCATTGATTTCACTCCTGCTGGATTTCCATCTACAAACAAAAGATCAAATAATTCAGTGAATTTATGGTGAATGGTGAGGGCATTTGCAAAATCTCCCTGTAAAGCCAGACGGGTCATGCGACTAAATTCGCGTGGAAATGCGTTTCCTATGACTGATATAACGCCAACGGCTCCTAAAGTGATCAGTGGGAAGGTAATACCATCATCTCCCGAAATAACGTCAAAATTGGCCGGTTTATTTTTGATAATATCATCCATTTGGGTGATGTTACCAGATGCTTCTTTGATAGCTATTACATTTTTAAAATCACGGGCAATACGCAATGTTGTTGCAGCAGTCATGTTGACTCCTGTGCGCCCCGGGACGTTATATAATACAATAGGTAATTCCGTTGCTTCGGCAATTGCTTTATAATGCTGATAAATACCTTCTTGTGATGGTTTATTGTAATAAGGAACTACAGATAAGATGGCATCTACGCCGGTGAAATCGTCGTTTTTCAACGTTTCGACTATAGCGCGGGTATTATTTCCGCCTACTCCAAGCAGAATAGGGATTCTTCCATTGACGCGGTCGATAACCATTTTTTTGATTTTCTTTTTCTCCTCTTCGGTTAGTGTCGGAGTTTCGGCTGTGGTACCCAGCACACATAGAAAATCTGCATTATTCTGCAATAGATAATCTACCATTCGCATTAATGCATCGTAATCAACGCTCTCATCTTCTTTGAAAGGAGTAATCAGTGCTACCCCCATTCCTTTCAATTTCGTTTGTATCATGAGTATTAATAATAATCTCTAAATAATTTGGACACAAAAGTACTAATATTTTCTATTTTACCGGCAAAAATAATATATAAAATAAGATTCTGACAGAAAAATGTTACGATATGAGCTCTAAAAATTCCTCTTCGTTCATTATCCTGATGCCCAGTTTACTTGCTTTTTCAAGTTTGGCAGGTCCCATATTTTCACCTGCCAGAATAAAGCTGGTCTTAGCTGAAATACTTCCTACATTCTTACCGCCATGTTTTTCTATAAGATCTTTGTATTCATCTCGCGAATAGTGGGTGAAAACACCACTGATAACAATAGACTGACCTGCCAGTTTGTCGGTGTGTCCGCTCAGATCTTCTGCTGTACGATAGAGCTGAAGACCAACTTCCTTCAGGCGATTCACAAGTTCGCGGTTTGATTCGTTTGCGAAATAGTTTAAAATGCTTTGCGCAATTTTTTCACCGATTTCATCAATGCTTACCAGGGTTTCGAGATCCGCATCTTCCAATTCTTCTATATTTTTGAAGGCTTTGGCTATTTTCTTTGCTACAGTTTCACCTACAAAACGAATACCTAATGCGAAGATGACACGTTCAAAAGGAATTTCTTTGCTTTGGGCAATTCCATTGATAATATTTTCGGCAGACTTTTCCCCCATCCGGTCCAATCCTTTGATGTCTTCTGCAGTCAGTTTGTACAAATCAGCTGTATTCTGAATTAGTCCCAGGCGATAAAACATGTCTACTGTCTCAGGACCAAGTCCGTCGATGTTCATAGCCCGCCGACTGATAAAGTGTTCAATCTTGCCTTTGATCTGTGGTGGACAAGCCGTTTCGTTGGGGCAATAATGAGCTGCTTCGCCTTCATAACGTATTAATTTACTTCCGCATTCGGGACAATTTGTGATAAAGTTCACTTTTTCACCTATCATGAATGAACGTGCAGAAGTATCTACCCCTGTAATTTTAGGAATAATTTCTCCACCCTTCTCCACGTATACCATATCGCCAATGTGGAGATCAAGTCCTTCAATGATATCCGCATTATGCAAAGAAGCGCGTTTTACAATGGTGCCGGACAGCTGTACGGGGTCCAAATTGGCTACCGGAGTGACGGTCCCCGTTCTTCCTACCTGATATGTTACCATGTTTAACCGGGTAAGTGCACGTTCTGCCTGAAATTTGTATGCAATAGCCCAGCGAGGAGATTTGGCCGTAAATCCTAAGTTTTTTTGTTGTTTCAAGCTGTTTACTTTCAGCACAATACCATCTGTGGCAACTGTCAGATTTTTCCGTTCTGTATCCCAATGTTTGATATAATCAAAAATTTCCTCTAAGGTGTGACACTTTTGCATGGCATTCGAAATTTTGAAGCCCCATTTGGCTGCTTCTTGCAGATTTTCATAATGTCCGTCACAAGGCAGATTTTCTCCAAGCAGATAGTATAAATAGGCGTCTAGTTTGCGGGAAGCTACGACTGAGGAGTTTTGCGATTTTAGTGTTCCCGAAGCTGCATTTCTCGGATTAGCGAATAGAGGTTCTTCACGTGCTTCTCTTTCACGGTTTAACTCTTCGAATACATCCCATGGCATAAGAATTTCTCCACGTATCTCAAAAGACTGGGGATAATTGTCGCCATGGAGTACAAGCGGAATGCTACGGATTGTTTTTACATTATCCGTTACATCATCTCCTTTTTCTCCGTCACCGCGAGTTACAGCTCGTATCAGCTTCCCGTTTTCGTATGTTAATGAAATTGAAGTTCCATCATATTTCATTTCACAACATATCTCAAAATCATCATTCAGGGCTTTTTTTACTCGTTCGTAGAAGTCTGCTACTTCAGTTTCCGAGTATGTGTTTCCCAAAGATAACATTGGGTATTTATGTGCTACTTGCGTAAAATTCTTATTGAGGTCACTTCCTACACGCATTGTCGGAGAGTTATCATCCTTGTACTCAGGGTGTGCCTGTTCCAGGTCTTGTAACTCACGCATCTTGTCGTCGAATTCCTTATCTGATATTTCAGGGGTATTCAATACGTAATAGTTATAATTGTGCCGGTGAAGTTCGGCACGCAGTTCTTCTATTTTTTCCTTTACAGTCATATTTCTTGGATTGTTTGAGACAAAAATACGGGTTTATCTTTGAATATTTGTAATTTTGCAAAAAATTAAAAGACTATGCGTATTGATATAATAACCGTTCTTCCCGAGATGATTGAAGGTTTCTTCAATTGTTCAATAATGAAACGTGCTCAGAATAAGGGGCTTGCTGAAATTCATATTCATAATCTTCGTGATTACACCGAGGATAAGTACCGACGTGTGGATGATTATCCTTTTGGTGGTTTTGCCGGGATGGTGATGAAGATTGAGCCGATTGAACGTTGCATAAATGCTTTGAAGGCGGAACGGGATTATGATGAAGTGATATTTACTACTCCTGATGGGGAACAATTTGATCAAAAGATGGCAAACGCTCTTTCGCTTGCCGGAAATCTTATTATTCTTTGTGGGCATTTCAAAGGGATTGATTATCGAATTCGTGAGCATTTCATAACGAAAGAAATTAGTATTGGAGATTACGTGTTGACTGGTGGAGAGTTGGCAGCTGCGGTGATGGCGGATGCTATTGTGCGAATTATTCCCGGCGTAATTTCTGATGAACAGTCTGCACTTTCTGATTCATTCCAGGATAATTTATTGGCCGCTCCGGTATATACTCGTCCTGCAGAATATAATGGTTGGAAGGTGCCTGATATTCTTTTGTCCGGACATGAAGCGAAAATCAAGGAGTGGGAGTTGCAACAGTCTGTGGAACGTACTCGACGTTTGCGTCCTGATCTATTGGATGAGTAGTAATTAACTTGTTAAAAAAAAGCAAAGGCATCGTATGACAGATACGATGCCTTCGCTTTTTTGTTTTATGATTTTCTTGTCGGTATTCAGTTGTTTTAGAATGTATAGAGATATTACATGTTTTCTCTCTTACTTAGTTATGTAGATTCCTCTTTTTCTGAATATCATTATGACTTTTTTCTATATTAAATGATGCGAAGGGTTATTGTATGATTTGAATTATATCTCAAGCGCACCAATAATGTCAGTAACAGACTTGTATCCGTGTCTATCTAAGTAATTATTTATACCATCGGATACTTTCACTGTAACAGTGGGATCTATAAAGTTTGCCGTACCTATTTGTATGGCCGATGCACCTGCAAGCATGAATTCGACTGCATCTTTCCAATCCATAATACCACCTAATCCGATGACAGGAATATTTACCGATTTAGCTACTTGCCATACCATACGTAATGCTATCGGTTTTACAGCTGCACCGGACATACCTCCTGTTACTGTGGATAATATCGGTCGCCTACGTTCCGCATCAACAGCCATACCAAGCAATGTATTAATTAATGATACACTGTCTGCACCGCTTTCTTCTGCTGCACGGGCAATTTCTGTTATGTCGGTAACGTTTGGGGAAAGCTTAACGATAAGTGTCTTTTTGTAAGCTGAACGCACGGCTTTCACAACTTCTGCTGCTCCTTTGGCGGTGACACCAAAAGCCATACCTCCTTGCTTTACATTAGGGCATGAAATATTTAATTCTATGGCAGGAATTTTGTCAAGTTCATTAATGATTTCTGCTGTTTTTACATAGTCTTCAATTGCTGAACCCGAAACATTCACAATCATATTGGTTTGGATGTCTTTAATACGTGGATAGATGTGTTCAACAAAGTAATGTACACCCTTATTTTGCAGTCCCACAGCGTTTAACATGCCTGATGGTGTCTCTGCCATACGCGGATATGGATTCCCTTCACGTTTGTGAAGAGTGGTTCCTTTTACAATAATACCACCTATTCGCGTAATATCCATAAAATCGGCAAACTCTTCACCGTATCCGAATGTACCGGAAGCAGTCATTACCGGATTTTTCATTTGTAATTCACCAATGTTTACACTTAAATCTGCCATAGTAGTTTATTTATATTAAATACAGGACCTTCTTTACAAACACATAAGTGGCCTTCATCAGTATTTTCTACACAACAAAGGCAAGCACCTACACCACATGCCATCATGTTTTCTAATGAGACTTCACAATTGATATTATTACTTTTGGCATATTTTGCTACTGCCATCATCATAGGCTTTGGACCGCAAGTATAAATTTGCTCAAACTTTACCTTATTTAATATAGAGTGTTGAGTGACATATCCTTTTTCGCCATAGCTTCCATCTTCAGTAGTTGTGTATACTTCGCCGTAAGATGCAAAATCATCTAACTGCAAAAGATCTTTGTCCGTACGAGCACCTAAAAGGAAAGTAGGTTTACTACCGTTTTTAGCCAATTGTTCACCCAGATAAAGCATTGGGGCTGTTCCTACACCTCCGCCTACTAATAAGAGCTTATCAGAAGGTATTTGCGGCATTGTAAAGCCGTTACCTAACGGAAGTACAATATTAATGATATCTCCCTTCGTAGCTTCTGCCAGGCGACGTGTTCCGTCACCTACAAGCTGTATCAGGAACCATACTTCGTTTCGTGATCTGTCTACATAATTAATAGAAATGGGGCGGCGAAGAAAAGTACTTGGCGAACCATCTACCCGTATTTCAGCAAATTGTCCCGGTAGCATTTCGGGAAGTGGTGACTGAGATGTTAACTTTAACAGCACATAGTTTATGTGTAGTTTGAGGTTCTCAGTTACTGTCAGGTCTAAAATAAATTTTTTCATGTATTGAAACTAAATTCGTATTTCAGAGTACAAAGATACAGGAATTTGTGCAAAACACCGTTTTTACCTCTTATTTTTCCGGTCGGAATGTTTCATAAGTATTGTCATCAAAGAAAATTCTTATTTCAGTGATTTTGCGTGGAGGTCTTTCTTTGTATATAATCTCCTGTCTTACAACTTCTTTAGGGGTGTATTGAGTACTTTCTAATGCGATTTCCTTGCGATTTTCTGGAGCACTCGTTCCATTGGCCGGATTTTTTGGATTCTCAGAAGCAAATAGAGGGTAGTTTTGCTCTTCTTTGATTATATTTTCTTCTCCTTCCATCATATTACCTTTTCCGGTAAGCAGCCAATCTAAACTAATGTGATTGTACTTTTCATGTAGACGCATGATGAAGTCAGTACTCGGATATTTATTTCGATCGCCCAGTGTATGAGAAATGGTAGCCTGGGCTACACCGATACTTTCGGCAAATGCCGCAGCGGTCATTTGCTCATGATCCATAATCATTTTAATTCTATCCTTGATATCCATGACGTTTTTTATATTTACAACTGTGTATTTATTGACTCTATTTACAAATGTATACTCCATTTTTGTGGTTTACAAAAGTAAATAAATAAAATAACATAAGCAAATTACAAATGAAATTAATGAATTATTACGAAAATGAATATTGTGTTTACTTTTGTGATTTATGTTTGTAAATGTGTATATTATAAGCATATTGAATATTAAAGTGATACTTTATTTATACTGTATATAGTATTGATTATTAGAGATATATAATTGTATGTTGTATGCTATTTCTTTTCTATTTACGAATGTTCAACCCTATTCTGACTATCATTTAGAGTAGTAATTAAGAAAAGTATATTATTTAGTTGGAATACTGTATTTTATAATGAATTGAATGAAATGTTAACTACTCTCTTATTACAAACGTTATTTCTTGTTTATTTGTGTAATATTACAATATCACAATAGTGATTTATGTTTGTTATTTACATATGGTATTGTATTACAAGTGTTATTATTAAGAATGTAAACCAAACATTTTACAGAAGTAAACAAATAGTATGAAAAATGTGATATATTCTCTTTCTAACTTCTCTTTTTTATAATAATATTTTCTTACGTAATTTTTATACTACCTCCTAATGGCAAATCTTTGCAATATTTCCGTATAAATGCCTGATTAAATTGTTTTTTTCAATTCTACAAGGACTATTTTTGATATAATATACTGTATAATAATGTTTTATGCCTTATTTCTCTCCTTCTAATATATTCTTAAATAGAAAATAGAGCATAAAATAATAGAAACAGGGATATTTATGATCAAAAAGTCAATACGCAAGATTTAGATTCTTCAAGATAGATAAAATACCGGAAATATGGGAAAATGGAGGTAAGATAAAGTCTTTTTTCTGTATTTGCTCAGTATATTAAATCATCAAATATATAGATATTAGCCTGTTATATAGGTTTCTTTGGTCTGGTTTGTGATTTAGGCACATGCTTTTCCTGTTAATCGGATAATTAACATGTATGGGGTTCACAGTCTACATCATGAAATAGGATTAAAAAGGTAGAGAGTAAAGCTAAAGAAGTAAAGATAATTAGTTGAATAAACAAAGAACTTACTATTAATATAAAGCGTTTTGTAGGCTAATAAATGGTAGAAGTATAAGTAAAGAAAGAGTGGAAAAATACGGTGAAAATGATGATAAATGCAGGTTCCCGGACTTAAAATAATGAGAGATAATGTATAGAAACATTATCTCTCATTATACTGTATATCTATTTTTTATCCTTTTGATATCTCAAAAATAAGATATGAAAGGTATTTTATATTTTTAAATTTCAAGAAGCGGTTGAATCTATCTAAATAGAGTTTTTCTTCTGTTATATTTTCAATGAAGAATTTTAAACACCAATTCACGAAGAATATCGCCATCGCTCATAGATGCATTGCTTATTCCTTTGGATTTTGCATCTGCATATCGTATTTCTCCAATGATTTGCATGGTCTTTACACCGTTGTAACGACGCATGGCAGTTAGATAATCGCGGGCGGCCCAAGGCGATTTCAGACCTAACCAAGAGGCGATCCCCTGTTCTGTTTTTTCGGGAGAATAGTAGGATAACATTAGATTTGAATAAAAATTGAATAGCAATGAAAGAGTCATTTGTATCGGATTAGTTTTCGGATTTTCCTCAAAGTATTTTATTATTTTATTTGCTTTAAGAATATCCTTCTCTACTAATGCACTACGTAATTCAAAGTTATTATAATCTTTGCTGATACCTATATTCTTCTCTATTTGTTCAGGCGTCACTCTCTTCTGGCCTGCGGGTAAGGTGATGATTAACTTCTCCAGTTCTCCTGTGAGGCGGCTTAGATCTGTACCTACAAAATCCGCAAGCATAGCCGACGCTTTAGGCTCCATGTCGATGCCTTTACGTTTCATGTATGAGTTTATAAATGCAGGAAGTTGTGAGTCTTTGATCTTTTTGGATTCAAATAGAATGCCGACCTTTTCTACTTCTGCCGTCAGTTTCTTTCGTTTATCCAATGTGCCATGTTTGTGGCATATTACAAGGATGGTAGAGTTCAATGGTTTCTGAAGATAAAAAGAAAGCTCTTCCATATTACGGATTGCTTGTGCTTCCTTTACAATTACTACCTGATATTCGGACATCATAGGATATCGTTTAGCAGCATTAATAACTGTTGCTATATCTACATCAGCACCATATACTACAGTCAGATTGAATTCCTTCTCGGTTTCGCTCAATACATTGTCTGTTATATAATCGGCTATGAGATCGATATAATATGATTCTTCTCCCATCAAGTAATAGATCGGGCGGTATTGCTTAGCCCTCAATTCCTTGAGGATGTCATCGCAACTAAGTTCTTGTTTTGCCATATATCAAAAGCCTTACCAGTCGAATTTCAAGTGTTTTACGGTCTTTTTCTCATCAATAATCATGCGTAATGAGGCAATACCTATCTTCACATGTTCCTCGACATAGTTTTGGGTAACAATGTTGTCACTTTTATCGGTTTTTACACCTTCCGGAATCATGGGTTGGTCAGAAACCAATAGTAAAGCTCCTGTTGGGATATGATTGGCAAAACCACAACTGAAAAGAGTGGCAGTTTCCATATCTACTGCCATAGCACGGGTTTTAGTCAGGTATTTCTTGAATTCTTCATCATGTTCCCAAATACGGCGGTTGGTGGTATAGACAGTACCGGTCCAGTAATCACGGGCATAGTCGCGGATAGAGGAAGATACGGCGCGTTGCAGCATAAATGCCGGCAACGCAGGTACTTCGGGTGGAAAATAGTCATTGGAGGTTCCTTCACCACGGATGGCAGCGATAGGGAGAATAAGATCACCTATTTTATTTTTTTTATCGATCCCTCCACACTTACCTAAAAAAAGGCAGGCTTTAGGCTGAATAGCACTTAAAAGATCCATGATGATGGCGGCATTAGGACTTCCCATACCGAAGTTAATGATAGTGATGCCCTCTGCACTTGCAGATATCATGTTGGCATCACGTCCCAGAATGGGAACATTGAATTTCTCTGCAAATATTTCTACGTACTTGTTGAAGTTGGTCAACAGAATATACTCTCCAAAATCTTCCAGGTTACGTTTTGTGTAACGGGGTAGCCAATTAGCTACGATTTCTTCCTTTGTTTTCATAAGATTCATTAAATTTGTGCTCTCTTTACAGAGAGCCATTATTTAACTTACAAAAATACGAAATGTTATCGTTAAACTTGCCAGTATTTGATACTAAAATTGCGTCACGAAATGGAAAAAATGTTATTTTTGACGTAATTCGTAAACGATATGTTGCCCTTACACCCGAAGAATGGGTACGGCAGCACTTCGTTCACTTTCTTATTGCACATAAAGGATATCCGATGGCATTGATGGCTAATGAGGTGCTTCTTAACCTGAATGGAACGAAGAAAAGGTGCGATACTGTACTATATCGGAGGGATCTTACAGCGCGAATGATTGTAGAGTATAAAGCACCGCACATAGAAATTACGCAAGCTGTGTTTGACCAGATTACACGTTATAACATGGTGTTAAAAGTCGATTATCTGATAGTGAGTAATGGAATGCAGCATTATTGTTGCAAGATGGATTATGAGAAGCAATGTTATGTGTTTCTTAAGGATATTCCGGATTATAATAATATGCCAATGTAATAATGTGCCAATTAGCTGCGTGGGGTTAATATAGCGCAGCAATTGGCACATTGGCATATTATTACATTGGCACATTATTTAAATCGTTCCTGCAATTTTTGCATCAGTTCATAGAAGTTTGGTATATAGACGGTAGCAAGTAAAGTATTCATTGCCATACCAAATACTACTGCAGCTCCCAAGGCGATGCGACTTTCAGCTCCTGCACCGGAAGCAAACAGCAATGGCATAACCCCTAATACAAATGCAAATGACGTCATGAGAATTGGTCTTAGACGGACGTGACCAGCTTCATAGGCAGCATCTCTGATGGAGTTTCCTTCTGCCCGGAAGTCGCGGGCGAATTCTACAATTAGAATACCATTTTTGGCTGAGAGTGCAATAAGCAGGATAATACCAATCTGGGTATAGATACTTACCGGTGTACCCATGACAAAGCAGCCAATCATCGCTCCAAGGAGTGCTACAGGCAATCCCATAATAGCTGCTACGGGGCTTGTCCAGCTTTCATATTGTGCGGCAAGTACGAGGAAGGCCACTAGCAACGCCATGAGAAAAACAATTGTAGTAGTATTTCCTGCCTGCGTTTCCTGATAGGCAACAGAGGTCCATTCGTAACCATATTCCCCTCCTAACTGTTCGCTGATAAGTGCCTCCATCTGTTGAATGCCTTCGCCGGAAGAAAAGCCGGGAGCTACATTACAAGTTATAGCCGCCGTTTGATACATATTGTAGCGGTTTATCTGATCTTGTCCCAATTGCTCTTCTACTTTGGTGAAGGAAGAAAAAGGCACCATCTCCCCTTTCCCATTTGGTACACTTAGCTGTAACACATTGTCAATCACCTTCTGAGCTTGATCATTAGCTTCTATTTTCACTTGATAGATGTGCCCGAATTGTACATAGTCGTTCACGTAAGCAGCACCCATATAATAACCCAATGTAGCGAATACCTGATTAAGCTGAACACCCATAAATTGTACTTTATCGCGGTCGATATTCAGAAAATATTGCGGAACATTGGCTTGGTATTGGCTACTGACGGAAGCCAGGGCCGGTTTGCTACGGTAGTTTGCCATTAAAGTTGCAATGGCCTGTTGCATTTCTGTCGGTCCTAGATTACGGGTGTCTTCCAATTGTAGCTGCAATCCCCCGGTAGCTCCAAGACCAGGAATAGCAGGTGGAACCATGGCAAATATCTGTCCTTCCTGTATACTGTATGCCATTTCATTGAAACGTTCTACTACGGCAGCAGCGGTATGTTCTTTACCTTTCCGTTCGCTCCACGGTTTTAGAACGACGAAATACGTACCGCCATTACTTTGCTCTCCTCCCATTATAGAGAAACCGGAAATACCAATATAATCTTTCACTTCGGGATATGTATTGAGTATGTCATTTATCTGTTTTCCAACAGATTGTGTACGTTCCAGGCTAGCTGCAGGAGGGAGTTGTACTACAGCGATAAAATATCCGTCATCTTCGTCAGGAACAAATGTAGACGGCCATTTCACAAATAACAGTATGGCGATAGCGGTGAAAATACCATAAGAGATCAATGCTGTTCCGGGACGTTCGAGCAGCCATTTAACAATGCGGTCATAGGCTCCCTGGGTTTTGTCATACGCTTTATTGAATCCTTTATAGATAAAGAAGGTAGAAGGCTTGCTCTTCTCCAAAAAGAGAGCACAAAGTGCCGGAGTCAATGTCAGGGAGTTAAAACCACTTAATACAGTAGATGCAGCAATGGTAAGAGCGAACTGTTTGTATAATTGTCCGGAGATACCACTGATGAGTGTTGTCGGTATAAATACAGCCAGCAATACAAGTACTACACCGACAATGGGACCAGTAATCTCTCCCATTGCTTTTGTGACGGCTTCACGTGGAGAGTATTGTCCTGTTTCAAGAAGTCGCGAAGAATTCTCTACCACCACTATGGCATCATCTACTACAATGGCAACAGCCAATATTAATCCAAACAGCGTTAGCGTATTGATAGAGAATCCAAGTGCAGCCATCACTGCCAGCGTACCAATAAGAGATACCGGGATGGTAATACATGGAATGATAACCGCTCTCCAGTTCTGAAGGAAAAGGAAAATAACAAGTACTACCAATAGAGTGGTTTCGAGGAAGGTAACGAGTACTTCGTCGATAGATTCATTGATTACGTCTGTTGTATCCAATGTCACGTTATACTCTACCCCTGAAGGAAAGGTCTGAGCCAGTTCTTGCATTTTGGCTTTCACTCCCTTGGATACGTCGAGGGAGTTAGATCCGGGTTGTTGATAAATAGCAATGGCAGCTGTCGGTTTTCCGCGTAACTGAGAAACAACATTATAGGAAGCGGATCCCAGATCGATACGTGCCACATCTTTCAGGCGGAGCATCTTACCCCCTACATCACTGCGAAGAACAATATTACCGAACTCGTCCGGTGATGAGAGGCGCCCTTTCACCGTCAAACTGTATTGGAAAGCATTGGCATTATCTTTTCCAATAGGTTGACCGACCGTCCCGGCACTTACTTCCATATTCTGTGACTGAATAGCCTGATAGATCTCTGCCGGAGAGATACTACGGATGCGCATAGCCTCCGGATCGAGCCAGACGCGCATGGAGTAGTCCCCTGCTCCCATTACATTGACAGCCCCTACGCCCGGAACACGTGTGAGTTGATCTACGAGGTTCAGCTTGGCGTAATTGGTCAGATAAAGTCCATCATATACCGAGTCTTTGGCACTCATGGTGAGGAACATGACGATGTTTGATGATTGCTTTTGTACGGTTACACCTTGTACAACAACAGGTTCCGGTAGTGATGATTGTGCTACACTTACCCTGTTTTGCACTTGTACGGTAGCCATATCCACATCCGTACCCACAGCAAAAGTGATAGTTAACGAATAGGCTCCTGATGAAGAGGAAGTAGACGACATATAGAGCATGCCATCTACCCCGTTCACTTGCTGTTCGATAGGGATACCTACAGTTTGCGCTACTGTTTCGGCATTAGCTCCGGGATATACGGCGGAAACTTGTACCGTAGGCGGTGTAATGTCCGGGAATTGCGCCACGGGCAATATATTGAGTGTCACCAATCCTGCCACCACAATGATAAGCGCCAGAACGGTGGCGAATATGGGGCGGTTGATGAAGAATTTTGAAAACATGATGTTAATGATTAATGGTTAATGATGAATGATTAATGATAAACTGTCAACTGTCAATTGCCAACTGCCTTTACTTTCATTCCATCCCTTACTTTCATCAGGGCTTTGGTGACATAACGTTCCTGTGGAGAGAGTCCAGTTGTAACCTGGCGCAGGCTGTCTCCTATTAGTTGCCCTACACTGATATGACGATAACGTACTATATTTGAATCATTTACAATGTACACATATTTACCAAGCTGATCTGTACCGATAGAAGCTGAATTGATTAGAACAGCTTCTTTCTGTTCTCCGTATGGCAGTGTAATACTGACATATAATCCGCTTTTCAGCAGGCCTTTCGGATTGTCCAGATTGGCTCGGACTGTGAGTGTTCCAGTACTTAAATCCACGTTTGGAGACAGATAATCAAGAGTGGCAGGATAAGTCTGTTTACCATCTTCCCCTAATTTTACAATAACCTCGCGAGGAAGTTCCGGTATTTCTTTACCGTCTTTAGAAGGGGCACTCATCAGCATTGAAAGCCATTGGTTATCGGCTACGTTAAAGTAGGTGTACATACGATTGTCCTTGTAGAGAGTAGCCAATGTGGTAGGTTGTACGGCACCACTGATATAGCTACTTACATCTACTGTACTTCGACTGACGGTTCCATCAAATGGTGCATGAATATAGCAGTATCCCAGATTGGTGCGTGCTGTATTCAGTGCAGCTTCGGCATTACTGACAGCAGCTGTTTCTTCGGCTACGGAAGATTCTGCCTGTAATACTTGTATCCGGCTTACTGCATCGCTTTTCAGTGCTTCACGCATACGGGAATAATTATTGCGGGCGTATGTCAGCTGTGCTTGAGCTGTTTTAAGGGCAGCTTCGGCTTTCGTCACATTGTCTTTATAAATAGTGGGTTCTATGACGAATAGTAATTGTCCCTTTTTGACCCGGCTTCCTGGTGTATAGGAAGCTGATTGTAAAGTGCCGTTGACCCGTGCTACGAGGTTTACCGTCTGTTCGGTGGTTAAATAGCCCGGGTAATCTTTGGTAAGCGTAATATCTTTCACAAGCGGATGGGCTACGCTGACTTCGGGTACAGGCATAGCATCTCCGGTGGCTTTTTTCTTCCCCTGACATCCTATTAATAATGGTAGGGCGAGAAGGATATACAGTAATCTTTTCATTGTTATATAGGTTTTAGTAATTTTAGTTATTCCAGCCCCCTCCTAATGCCTGGTAGAGGGCAATCAGTTGTAGTAGCGAATTGCCTCGTGCCTGTACTAACTGATTTTCGTAAGTCAACAGAGAACGCTGTGCGTCCAGTACATTCTGAAAGGGAGTGAGTCCTTGTTTATATAAGTCGAGAGAGAGGGTCAATGTTTCTTGTCCCTGGTTACGTACTTCCCGCAAGGCCACTATTTGTTTGATAGAATTGCGGTAAGCGTTCATGGCATTATCTGTTTCCTGTATGGCTGTCAATACAGTCTGGTTGAACTGATTTATTGATTCGTCCAATTGTGCACGGGCCAGTTTGGTGGTATTTATCAGTTTGCCACCGTTGAAGATAGTCCAGCTTAGAGCAGGGGCTATTTCGTAGGTGAAACTTTTATGATTGCCAAAGTCTCTGAGGTCTTTAGATGCAAAACCGACGGAACCTTTCAGAAATACTTGTGGTAACCAGTCTGATTTAGAGGCACCCAACAAAGCGGCTTGCGCGTTTACCTGACGTTCAGCACTGCGGATATCCGGCCTTCTCATTAGTAAATCGGCAGGTAGACCAACTCCGATGGGTTCCATATAATCCGGCAATTCCCCTACCCGGTCCAATACGGGACGTACTTCCTGCGGATAGGTTCCGAGCAATACGGACAATGTGGTAATATATTGATTGATACCCGATTCTAATTGTGGTATGGAAGCTTTGGTACTGTAGTATACTGATTTAGCCTGAGCTACATCAAGTTTGGATACCAACCCTGTATTATATCTTACTTCAGTGATTTTCAGTACGGCAGCTTGTGAAGTACAATTTTTCTCTACCACTCGTAACTCTTGTTGTAGTTCCCTCAAATTGATATATGCTGAGGCTACTTGTGCTGATAAAGAAACCATTACTGCTGTATATTCTTCTTTACTGGCGGCAAAAGTCTCTTTCTGTGCTTTTACCCGTTGTCGGATACTTCCGAATATATCTAATTCCCAGCTCATATTGATAGAAGCATCATAATAATGCTGGGTTGTCTGTGGTATCTCACTGGTGTTGCCACTGGTTTGCTGACGTGTCCATCCGGCATTTATTCCAAGGTTGGGAAAGAAACTGCTACGCTCCATACGTAGGTTTGCCTTTGCTGCATTCATACGGTCTATCGCAGTCAATACCGAATAGTTACGGTCTACAGCAATGGTTATCAATGAGTCAAGAGTCTGATCTCCGAAAGATTTCCACCACTGATCGTCTACAGGTAATATCTGTTGAAATACTTTTCCTCCCTCTTCCCAGGTTTGTGGCAAGGGAGTATCCAGATAATGGTTCGCAGTCTGCGCCGAGGCTACGGACGAAAGAAACAAAAGGAGCGATATGCTCCACGCTCGCATATTCATAAGTTCAGGTTTTTAAGAAATGAAAAGAAAACAACTAAAGTTTCAGTTTGTTTAGAATGCCGGGAAGATTGTTCCTCACATACAGAGAAGTATGTAGGATGGGATAAAAGAAAAAGGTGGATAAATTGTAATTATACAATCCATCCACCTTTTAATAGGATATTAACTATCGAGAGTTGTTTTTTATTCAGCAGTTTTTCTTCTGATAGCTCTTTTAGCTGTTGGTGCCGGAGCTTCTTCTACCTTGTGGCTAATCTCTACACCTGCCAGTTCCGGGTCAATCATAATACGTCCGCAGTATTCACAAACAATTACTTTTTTACGTGAACGGATATCAAGTTGTCTCTGAGGCGGGATTTTGTTAAAACAACCACCACAAGCATCACGTTGAACGTATACAACGCCTAAACCATTGCGAGAGTTTTTACGGATACGTTTGAATGACTGCAACAGACGTGGTTCTATTTTGGTCTCCAGATCTTTTGCTTTATCTCTCAACTTTTCTTCTTCCTGTTTTGTTTCAGAAATGATTTCGTCCAGTTCGCTCTTTTTCTGATCCAGGTCTTTTTGTCTTTCTTCCAGAGCAGCTGTACTTTTAGCTACTTCTTCAGATTTCTCCTGTTCTTCGGCAGTAAATTCTTTGATTCTCTTCTCACAGAGCTCTATTTCGAGTGTCTGGAATTCGATTTCTTTCGTTAAGAAGTCGTATTCGCGATTGTTGCGTACGTTGTCTTGCTGTGATTTATATTTCTCTACAGAAGCCTTTGCCGCTTCAATCTCTACTCTTTTGCCTGCGATTGCTGCTTTAAGTTCGCTTACTTCCGCTTTGATTTTATCAATACGTGTACTCAAACCGGCAATTTCGTCTTCAAGATCCTGTACTTCCAATGGAAGTTCACCTCTCAAAGTTTTAATCTTGTCAATCTCAGACAGCATAGTTTGTAGTTGGAACAGTGTTTTCAGCTTCTGTTCCACGGTCAACTCATTGGGATCTTTTTTTGCTTCTTTAGCCATTTTACTTATAAATATTTTATGGGATTTGTGTTCACTTTACTAAATTGGAGTGTAACATTTGGAAATAAATCCCGGATTATGGAATAAAAAATTTCTTTTGTATACTGTTCACTTTCATAATGTCCTATTTCGGCCATTAGAATTTCTGCTTCATGCCCGAAATAATCATGATATTTAATTTCACCGGTAATGAATACATCTGCTCTGTTGCGAATAGCCAATGGCAGCAAGAAAGCCCCAGCCCCGCCACAAAGTGCTACGGTTTGTATTTCACGCCCGGACAGTTTATTGTGCTTCAGGCAGCCTACTTCAAATGTTTTCTTGATACGTTTCAGGAATTCCAGTTCAGTTTCCGGAGTCTCCAACTCTCCTATTATCCCTGCTCCTGCCTGTTGCCAGGAATTCTGTAGTGGATAAATGTCGAATGCCGGCTCTTCATACGGATGTGCAGTAAGCAAAGCACGAATCGCTTCTCCTTTCTTATATACAGGAAGAATGGTTTCAATTCTCGTTTCTCTTTCATGATGAAGCTCTCCGATATTTCCACAGAAAGGACTGCTTCCTTCCTGTGCACGGAATGTTCCTTCTCCTTCAAGATTATAACTGCATGAGTCATAATTACCTATATATCCGCATCCTGCGGAAAACAAGGCGTTACGTACTTCATCCGCCTGTGCGAATGGTACAAATGTAACAAGCTTAACCAGGCTATTCTCTTTCGGATCAAGTACGCGTACGTTCTTAAGTCCTATCTTCTCGGCTATCTTAAAGTTCACTCCTCCGGGAGCGTTATCCAGGTTGGTATGAGCTGAATAAATGACAATATCATTTTTGATAGCTTTCAGTATGCAACGTTCCACGTAGTCTTTCCCCGTGATAGACTTGTAGCCTTTAAAAATAAGGGGATGATGTGATATAACAAGGTTATACCCCATTGCGATGGCTTCATCGAGAACGGCTTCGGTAACGTCCAGACACAACAAAGCCCCTGTTGCTTCCGCATCTGTCAATCCGATTTGCAGGCCGGCATTATCAAATCCGTCTTGCAATGGCAGAGGCGCGAACCGTTCAAGGGCGCTTACAATCTCTTTAATTTTCATTCTTTGTAGAAAATTTGGTTGCAAATATAAGAAAAAAGCAGGGAATAAGTATGCCTTTTATCGTTTTTTAGTACATTTGGGGAAATTTGGAGGAGTACTTATGAAAATAAATCTATCAAAGGTTGGTGCGGATATCATTTTAGCTTTGAAAAAGTATCCGATGGAAGCATTATTGGGCTTGCTATTTTTTGTATTCTTTTGTATTGAAGATCAGTTAAGTTGGGAATCCTCTTCGGAGCTGATTAAGCATATACGGGATGTAATGTCCCTCTTTCCGGCCTTTATGGTACTGGTGTACAGCTTGCATCAGCTTTTGTATCCTACTAAGGGCAGAATATTGTATTATTTGTCGGTATTACTGCCTCTTCCCTTTCTTTGGGCTGATTTGAGTCACTTTGTATTTACTATTTCTTATACATTTACACTGATATTGGCATTTTTCATTCTGCTGGCATGTAAATGTAAGTGGGAGAATCTTTCCTTTGCCCGAAATTGTATGCAAACGTTTGTAAGTCTGATTTTTGCTTTCTTTATCGGACATCTCTTGGCTCTTGCTGTATGGGGGCTTTATTCTTCTGTGGTATACATCTTTAATATAGAGAGGTATGATTTCCCTGAATATATTTATATGTTCTGCCTGTTTGTTGTGATTCCGTTGCTTTATTGCCATTTGCAGGAGAAAGAGAGTGAAGAGAATACGACTCCCCGGTTTATGGAAATTATTATAAACTATATTCTTTCACCGGCAGTGATTGTTTATACGGCAATACTTTACATCTATTTCATAACGATTGCCATTCATTGGGAGTTGCCTAAGGGAGGGATTGGATATATGGTACTTGCGTTGGCTATTTTTGCAATGGCAGGACATATGTTTCAGCTTCTTGTTTCCAAAAATATTTATGGGTGGTTTTACAACCATTTTAGTTGGATTGCGATACCGCCACTTATTCTTTTCTGGGTGGGAACTATTGAGCGCATAACGACTTATAGCTTTACGGCATCAAGAGTTTACCTCTTCATATCCGGTATTTTGATGACACTCTATATCTTTTTCTTGTTTTCCCGGAAGATAGGAAATTATCAGTTGATGGCTGTAGTGAGTAGTATCTGTATTGTGATTTTGACTTTTATCCCTGGCATTAGTGCCCGAAGTATAGGCATTCATTCACAGAAACAGAGGTTAGAAAGATATATTTCCAGGCTTGATATGCTGGATTCTGTTACTCATAAGTTAAAACAAGGAGTCGTATTTAATGAAACTGATTCTTTGAGATGGAAAGATGCCCGGGAACTGGAAGCATGTTATTCTTATTTAGAGGATGAAACAGGTTCTGATTATATGAAAAAGGAATATGGGGAATGCGACATTTCAACTAAGCGTAACTGGCATTACATGAGTCCTGTTTTTCCGTCAGGAATCAATACAGAAGGATATACTCGTTATTATCCAATGAATATTTATGATAGGAAAGAATATGTTGGTAAGGTGGAAGATGGAGTCATTAAGATTCGGCGTGTAGCTGATGACAAGGTGATAATAAGCCGTGATATAAATGCATATATGAATTCTCACCGTGCGTGGATGCAGAATGAAGTATCCGATTCGGTAAGTTCGGAGTTATTTATCACCTGTAATGATTCCTGTATGCTTGTACTTAGTAATATAAGTTATGAAAGCGGAGTTACTCTTCATTGCACCAATGTATTGGTTGATGCTATCTTTATTAAATAATGCGAATCAGTAGTTGAAAACCATGTTTAGTGGGATTTTGTTTATTTCTTCTCCGTTTTGAGTGCTTCCCGCATGGGGAAGTACTTAGTGTTGTAATTAATTCAGAGACGCGTGGGCTGCACGCAACAGAAAAAGAGCTGGTGTTACATGGTAGAAAAATATTACAATTTTAATATTTGTAAGTACTTGATTATTAGCAATATATATGGACGTTTTTTTCTCTACGAGAAACGGGTCGAAACTCTACGGAGATCGAGGTGAAACTCTACGGGGAACGGGTCGATTCTCGTAGAGCAACGCATGGAGTGTTTCTGATGTTTTACAAGACTTATTAATCAAGAGCAATCGACCTGTTCTTATTGTATTAAAGTTTTACTGCAGAGTTTCACTGAAGTTACACAGAGTACTATTTATCTGATTTATAACAATTAAAACTCGGTGAAACTCTGTGTGGCTCTGTGGTGAACTATATGCTAAATAGTAATCTCTACCAGGTTTCCATCCGGATCGAGGATAGCGCTTTCAAAGAATCCATCGCCTGTGGTACGGGGTTCACTGGCTACTACAAACCCATTGTGGCGCAAACGTTCTGTAAGTTCGAGAACAGCTTCTTTACTACCTGCTGAAACAGAGAAGTGTGCCAAACCAATGTGCGGAATCTTGTCTGCCGGAGAAGTAACATCCGTTTTACGCATCATTTCGATTAAAGCGCCTCCTCCATCAAAGCTGATAAGGTAGGATTCGAAACCTTTTGCAGGATTTATGTACTTTTCATTACTTGTTCCATTGAAATAAGTAATGTAAAACTGTCTTAACTCTTCTAATTGAGTGGTCCAAAGTGCAATGTGATGAATATACATGGTTATTTTATAAATGGTTATTTCTCTTCTTTTATGAGTGTATAATAATGTAAATCAAGTATCTTTGCAAAGATAAATAAAGTTGAATACGAACCATTTGATTTGAATCAAAATATGATAAGAAGCTATAATTTTCAAGATACAGACAGGGTGATACGCATTTGGTTAGAAGCCTCTATCCTGGCACATCATTTTATTCCTGCTATGTATTGGATTGGAAAACAAGAAGATATGCGGAATGTTTATCTTCCAGGAAGTGATACATATGTATTTGAAGATGAAAAAACAAAGTCTGTGCAAGGTTTTATTTCGATGGTGGACAACTATTTGGCTGCTATATTTGTAATACCTGAAGCACAAGGTGCAGGTGTTGGAAAGGCATTGATAGAATACGTAAAAAAGATATACCCTGAAATAACATTAAGGGTATATGCTAAAAATGAATCATCAGTGGCTTTTTATGAGAAGCAGGGGTTCAGGTTTGTAGAGAAGCATGTAGAGGAAGAGACAGGCGAGCAAGAGTTTGTAATGAAGTGGAATAGATAAAGTATTACTAATATATTATAATTTAAGAAGATGAAGAAAATTTTATTTTTATTGTTACTGGTTATCACTCTCGGAGCTTGTGAGAGTGATACTGATTCAAATTGGAATAATCGGCCGGGTGGAGGTTCAGATGAAGCTCAGAATTGGGATTCGTATACAATTACTGTTAAAAACTGGGAGCGTATAGGAGGTGTGAATGAAAATAATTCTTATTTTCGTTGTATCGTTGAAGATAAGTATTTAGATCAGTATATCTTTGATAAAGGAAGTGTCATGGTATATCTGATTCAATATGATGGTAATACGCCGGTCCAGACTCCTCTTCCTTATGTAATGTATTATGCTGAGGGAAATAAGAATTGGGCAGAAACGTTCTCCTATGATTATTCCGTAGGTTCGTTTGCTTTCTATGTGACTTATAGTGACTTTCTAACAGAAAATAATCCTGGAGAATGTCAGTTTAAGATAGTAATGCATTGGTAATATTAGGTGTGTATAACAAGAATGTACACTCTTGTCATGCCAAAGTGTACATTCTTGTTATATAAAAGTGTACATTTTTATCATGCAAAACTGTACACTCTTGTATTCATTGATAATCAGCCTGTTATCTTTTGTCTATATTCCCATCGCCCGCCGTACTTCCCCGTGCGGGAAGCACATCTAAGTCATCCAGAATCTTTTTTATGTCTACTGGTTGAAGGCGTCCATATACTTTCTCTCCTATCATCACTACGGGGGCAAGGCCACAGGCTCCCACACAGCGGAGACAATCTAATGAAAACTTTCCATCCGGTGTGGTCTCTCCTACTTCGATACCTAAAATACGTTTGAATTCTTCTAATAATTTTTCCGAACCTCTTACATAGCAGGCAGTCCCCATACAAACTGAGATAGGGTGTTTCCCTTTGGGAGTCATTGTAAAGAATGTATAGAAAGTAACTACTCCATATACTTTTGATACAGGGATATTGAGTTTATGGGCTATGATGCGTTGTATCTCTTCCGGTAAATACCCATGAAGATGTTGGGCTTCGTGCAGAATATTAATGAGCTCTCCCGGAGCATTTCCATGTATGTCACAGATTGCCTTTATCTGTTCGACTACTGTGCATGCTAATTTTATATCTGACATAGTTTTATTTTTTATACGTTAATCAATGGCTTTATTGAAATAATGTGTGTGCAGTAGCATATGTGCTTTCTCACTGAGAGGTTTACCCAAATATTCTTCATAAAGTTTTTGAATATATGGGTTTTCGTGTGATTTCCGCAAAGGTTTCTGCGCATCTTCTTCATATAAAGCACGAGAGCGTGCATACAGTATATCTGCCCGTCCGTGATGGAGCGGTTGCCCTCCGCCACCAATACATCCTCCGGGGCAAGCCATGATTTCGATAGCATGGTACTCATTATGTCCGTTTCGGATATCTTCCAACAAGCGGCGTGCATTCCCTAAACCATGAGCAATCCCCACTTTCAACTCAAAGCCATTCAGGTTGATGGTAGCCCGGCGTACTCCTGCCAGTCCTCTGACGTGTTCAAAGTTTACATTATCCAACGTGGTACCTGTATAAATTTCATATACAGACCGTAAGGCAGCTTCCATAACTCCACCGGTTGTTCCAAAGATAACACCGGCTCCCGTTGATTCTCCCATTGGATTGTCAAACTCACTGTTTGGTAACAGGTTGAAACCGATATTAGCACGTTTGATAAGTGTAGCCAGTTCGCGGGTGGAGATGGAATAATCCACATCGGGATTGCCATTGACTTTAAACTCTTCCCGGTCGCATTCGTATTTCTTTGCCAGGCAAGGCATGATGGAAACCACTATTAGTTTTTCACGTGGAATACCCATTTTTTCTGCCCAATATGTTTTGGCAATGGAGCCGAACATTTGTTGCGGAGAACGAGCCGTAGATGGGATATTTAGTAAATCGGGAAAATGATGTTCAAAGAAGTTCACCCATGCCGGGCAACAGGAAGTCAGGATAGGCAAACATACATTTTTATCCCCATTTAGAAAGCGTGTGAGTCTGTCCAGTACTTCTGCACCCTCTTCCATAATAGTGAGATCAGCTGCAAAGTCGGTATCGAATACATAATCGAAGCCTAATTCGCGGAGGGCATATACCATTTTGCCTGTAACCGGGGTACCGGCGGGCAAACCGAATTCCTCTCCTAAGGCCACGCGTACAGCAGGAGCTGTTTGTACAATAACCACTTTATCAGGATCGTCCAGATCTTCGAGGAGCCGGTTGGTATGATCGCGCTCGGTGAGCGCTCCTACCGGACAAACAGCAACGCATTGTCCGCAATAAGTACATTCACTCTCACTCATCTTTTTATCGAATGCAGGAGCTATAGTTGTATTGAAGCCTCTGCGTACAGCTCCCAAGGCACCTACTGTCTGTACATCATTGCAAACGCTTTCACATCGTCTGCAAAAAATACATTTATCCATGTTGCGAACGATGGAAGAAGTTACTTCCCGTTTACGCAATGAAAGCTCTCCGCCAGTGAATGGCATTTCGCGTACGTTGAAACGAAGAGCAAGGTTTTGCAACTCACAATTGCCGGATTTTGGGCAGGTCAGACAGTCATTCGGGTGATCGGACAGGATAAGTTCAGCTACTATTTTTCGTGCATTCATCACTCGTAGTGTACTGGTACGCACTGTCATCCCTTCTGTACATTTAGTGGCACAGGCAGGAGCAAGATTCTTTCTACCCTCCACCTCTACCACACAGATACGGCAGGAAGCTGGATTGTTTTTGATACAAGTACCCTTCAGGTCAATGTGGCAGAGGGTTGGTATGTTTATGCCGATTTCGGTGGCGGCTTCCAGAATGGTAGTACCAACAGGTACGGTTATCGAGTGACGGTCTATTTGTAGTGTTACTTCTTTTGTTTCCATAGTCTTTGAGATTAACATACAGAGATTGCGTTAAATTTACAGCGTGCCATACACATGCCACACTTGATACATTTTTCGGGAAGAACAGTATGTGGTTTACGTGGCAGACCTGTGATGGCATCTGCCGGACAGTTTTTGGCGCAAAGGTGACAACCGATACACAGATCGGGGTTGATATAGTACGTGAGCAGAGATTTACATTGTTTGGCACGGCAGGTCTTATCCCGTACATGCTCTATGTATTCATCATAAAAGTTATCCAATGTAGACAATACCGGGTTGGGAGATGTCTGTCCCAATCCACACAGCGCGGTATCTTTTATGACTTTACCAAGCGTTTGCAGCGTCTGTAGATCTTTTTCTGTAGCTTTACCTTCCGTTATTTTATTGAGTAGTTCCAATAATCGTTTATTACCGATACGACAAGGGGTACACTTGCCACAGGACTCTTCTACCGTGAAATCAAGGAAGAAGCGGGCTACCGATACCATACAATCGTCTTCGTCCATGACAATCATTCCTCCGGAACCCATCATGGAGCCGGCAGCAAGCAGGTTGTCGAAGTCGATAGGTGTATCGAGGTGTTTTTCTGTGAGGCAACCACCTGACGGGCCTCCTGTTTGTACAGCTTTAAACTTTTTATCTCCTTTGATTCCTCCGCCTATTTCATAAATTACTTCCCGTAGTGTTGTCCCCATTGGAACCTCTATCAACCCTACATTATTAATCTTTCCGGCTAAAGCGAAAACTTTCGTCCCTTTAGAGCGCTCTGTACCGATGGAAGCAAACCATTCGGCTCCGTTGATTAATATAATAGGTATATTTGCTAATGTTTCTACATTGTTCACATTGGTTGGTTTGTTTTGGTATCCCGATTCAGCCGGGAAAGGTGGTTTCAAAGTAGGTTCTCCCCTTTTACCTTCCATAGAATGGATAAGTGCAGTCTCTTCACCGCACACAAATGCACCGGCTCCATATCTTATATCTATATCAAAGCAGAAATCTGTTCCTAATATGTGTCCGCCTAATAATCCGTATTCACGGGCCTGTGTGATGGCTGTTTTCAACCGATGTATGGCGAGCGGATATTCTGCACGGATGTATACCAAGCCTTTGGAGGCTCCGATGGAGTATCCGCACAAAGCCATTGCCTCAATAATAGAATGGGGATCACCTTCCATGATTGAACGATCCATAAATGCTCCCGGATCTCCTTCATCAGCGTTACAGACTACGTACTTAATGTCGGATTCCTGACGGGCAGTCAGTTCCCATTTCAGACCTGTAGGAAACCCACCACCTCCCCGTCCACGTAGTCCGGAGCGTTTTATTACATCTATCACTCTATCCGGAGTATGGTTGAGCAAGTAGTTTGCTAAAGCTACATAACCATTGCGTGCGATGTATTCTTCTATATTCTCCGGATCTATAAATCCGCAGTTACGCAATGCAATTCGTAATTGCTTCCGATAGAAATCCATATGTTTGGAGTCACTTACTTTTTGTTCCGTCTTAGGATCAGTGTACAGCAGGCGTTCTATTTTCTTTCCTCCTATAATATGCTCCTTTACAATTTCTTCGGCATCTTCGGGGGTGACTTGAGTATAGAAAGTGTTGTCCGGAATGATTTTTACGATAGGACCTTTTTCACAAAAGCCAAAGCATCCGGTCGTGATTACTTCTACTTTGTCTGCTATTCCGCTTTCTTTAAGTATTTTGTTCAGATTGTCAGCAATAAGGTGACTGGAAGATGCTTTGCAGCCCGTACCTCCACAGATCAGAATCTGCAAATGTTGTGAACCAAGAGCCAGCCCACAACTGTTTTCAGTTACTTTATCATTGCTCTCTTCACGTAAACGGAGGGCAGTCTCCGCACTTCTTCTGATCTTTTCAAGATCGTGAATTGATAGTATTTTCATCCGTATTAAATTAAGTTCGGAACAAATATAGTAATTCAGACGATTATACAAAAAGAAAGCGTGTGAAATATTAAAAGGAAAGTATTGTATGAAAATTAAATAGCTTATTTAGGATATATTTGTATACTGGAGGTTGCAAAAACGACTTTTATGTATCATTAAGACAGAGTAGTATCTATCTGATGAAACGTGGATTAATACAGATTAAAAGACTGTACTTCTTTATCATACATTTGTTTTCCTTTGCAAAAATCTGCGTTTATGCGTTTTAATAAATATTTAAACTCTGTGGAACCCCGTGTTACTCTGTGGTGAAATACACTCAAAACCGTTTATATTTAATAAGAACTTTATTTTTTAAAGCGTATTTCTCGTCTACTACTCTATCTGTAGGGAAAAATGTGAATATAATCCTCCAATCTTCTTTTTGATAAACGAATTTTCGTGCATTTGTTCCTTGTTCTATTAACACAAGTTTCTCCCGAATGAAGCGTTCTATGTCGGATGGTATAACGATCCCTTCCCGTGAGACTTCTGCTGTAATGAAGAATCCCGGTGTTGATAACTTTGAAATGAATTCCAGAATCTGTTCTGTCATTTTTTCTCTTTCTTTTCTACCATAACCTGTAATAGTTTGCCATAAGCATCAAATGATTTACGTGATGCCAGCGAAATGGTAATCATTAATGAAAGCATGGAAGCTGTAAATGTAATGACCATAATCATCATTTGATATTTGATAGCCACATTCGGACTACTTCCTCCCAATATCTGACCAATCATTGTTCCCGGAAGTGCAACCAGTCCCATTACAGCAATGTTGGCTATCAGTGGGCTGAAAGCTTTAATAATTGCCTGCCGGATGAAAGGTGCCTGTGCTTCCTGCCGGGTAGCTCCGTTGCCGAGCAGATAGCAATAGAGTTGTTCTTCCCGTTTCAAACCACTATAATAGGTATTCAGTGCAATGACATTACTCGAAAGCATGTTTCCCATTAAGATACCGAAAATAGGTATGAAATATTGTGCACTAAATACATTGTCCAGTTGTAACACTATACCGATGAAATACATTCCAACCAGGACGACACTGCATAGGAAACCTACACTGATAGGGATTAATAGTATTTTTCGTTTTAGGCCGGTACGTACGAGAGCTGTCTGCCCGGCTACAAATATCATAATAATCACCCATAGAAAGTTTATCCACGGATTATTCCACAAAAACAGATATTTTAAGTACATTCCGATAAGGAAGAGTTGTACGATCATACGCGCTGTACCGATAAGAGTAGCTCTGAGGAGTCCGGTTTTAAATTTCCATAAATAAAATACAGGGATTATCAGTAAGAGTAACCCTGTTAGCAGACTGAGGTATGATATATCGATGGTTCCCATGGAAATATTTACGATTAGACGATTTACGAGTTACGATTGAAGTTACAAATTTATTAACTGATTACAGCCGTGAGCAAAAGTTTTATCGTGCGAAACGGCTAAAACGGATGCTCCTTGTTCTGTTTGTCGGTGAAAAAAGGCCAGTACTTTATCTGTAGAGCCGGAGTCGAGTGCCGAGGTAGGCTCATCTACTATGATAAGTGGCTTTTTCAGCAAGGCAGCCACGGCTATCATAATACGTTGACGTTGTCCGCCGGATACTTCCCCTACCCGTTTTCGATACAAATCTTCATCCAGCCCCAGTTCTGCAAAACAACCGAACAGTTTTTCTTCAGAAAAAGAGGCTCCCCTGTTTGCTTTTAGTTCGAAAGGTAACTGTACCATTTCTTTTACCCATTCCATAGGCAGAGCCAGTTCCTGCGGAATCCAAGCTATCTGCCGACGAATGGTGTCAATGGTATTTCGGGTCAGTTCGAAGTCACCTACGGTAATTGTTCCTTTACGTAGAGGGACAAATCCCATGACAGCATTTAGAAGAGAAGTTTTTCCTCGCCCCGATTCGCCTGCGATACAAGCGGTTTCACCTTTATGTAACTGCATGCAAAAACCGGAAAAGAGCTCTTCGTCTCCGAAAGCAATACATGCATTGTCTATTTGTAGCATTTTACTTCTTTATTCTATCTTTCTGGCAAAGGTAAACAAAATATTGGAAGAATCGTAGAATAATCTACTTCACATACCTCTTAAGTCTGTTTTTACAGAAACATTGTTTGGGTGTTATTTCTTGTATATTCTCATTGATTTTAAATATAGCTGACAACGATTGTTTTGCTTGAATACTGCGAGTATGCTTAATTGATGTTAAATAACAACATTCCGTTTGGGGTGTTCCTATCTCTCATCTGTTTTATCAAATAGAGTTAATTATTAAATCTTTCTATTATGAAACACATTTATGTATCATTACTGAGTGTCTTTTGCTGTATGTATGCTCTTCCCTCCAATGCTCAGCAGTTAGTAGCCACAGCAGGTGAAGATTCCCCTATAGCAACATGGGCTATAGGAGAAGTTATAGGTGGCCATTATCAATCAGATGATTGTATGGTTATTCAAGGCATTTTGTCTTATGTATCCTTTTCTTCACTTGTTGGACTTGAAGACAATGATTGGCAGGATAAAACGGCTATATGGCCCAATTCGGTCAGTGATTATATAAATGTATGTATACCTCAATACAATTCTCCGATACAAGTTCGTATTTATTCGTCGAATGGAATGCTTGCAAAGCAATTTCGTCTGTTGAGATCCAAAGAAACTTTTGATTTATCGTTTTTGGCTCCCGGTATGTATGCTGTTAGATTGATTGACATAGATGGTAAAGCAGTAATAACCCAAAAAATCATAAAATTATGAGACACGTTCTTTTATTTATCTGCCTTTGTACTTGTTTGAGTTTGTTTGCCACTAATCCCCAGAAAGGATTTAATTATCAGGCAGTCATACGAGATGCTTCCGGAGTTGCTCTGAAAGAGCAAAATGTAACGCTTTTGGTTACTGTTTTATCTGATAATCAAGTCCTTTATAAGGAAACACATCAGCTTACCACATCTGTTTCAGGGTATGTGAATATGATAATAGGTGCCGGAACCAGTGTTTCAGGTACATTTGAAAACATAGAATGGAGTGCTCAAAATCAGTCCATAAAAGTAGAACTTGACAGAGGCAACGGTTATGAAGTGATTAATACTACAACATTGAATAGTGTGCCTTATGCTAAATATGCAGAATATGCGTTAGGTGGTGATTCCGAAGTACTTCAAAAATCAATCAATGCATTGAAAAAAACAAATGATAGTTTAATAAACTGTATTGTTACTTTGGAGGCAAGCTTGAAGAGAAATGAGACATCTATCAGTGATTTGAAAGATGCTACCGCATCATTTACCGAATATCAGGAGCTGAAAGATAAAAAATATACTTCTATTCTTCCGTCGGAGAGCTTAGGACAGGTTAATATAACAGTTAATCTGAATGATGTGACAAAGGATTATCCGGTTTCTGCCAAGTTAACTTATAGTGGTGGGAATGGGTATGGATTCAAGTCGGATATAGAGATAACCTATCAGGGATCTTCATCCATGTCTTACCCCAAGAAGAACTTTTCTATTGACCTTGACAGGAAAATAAAATTTGGAAACTGGATACCAATGGACTCTTATCATTTGAAAGCTAATTATATAGATGCCACACAGGCGCGTAATGTCTGTATGGGACGTGTTATCGATGATGTTGCCGGTACATTACCTTTTGAAAAGCAACGTCCCTGGCGTTCGGGTTGGGGAGACAATATCAAAGGGAGTGTATTGGATAATGGTGCCAAAGGGCATATTGACGGATTTCCTGTGGAGCTTTACATTAATGATGAGTACTATGGACTATATACCTGGAACTTGAAGACGCATCGTGACAACTTCTGTATGGATAAATCCAATCGTAAACATATCTTATTGAAGGCTGAAGACCATAACTATTTCTATGGTTTTGTAGCCGGTAATTGGGAAATGAAGAATCCTAAGATAGATGGTGTAAGTGGTTTGGGTGACATTCCCCAGGATATTCAGAATACAATAGCCCGTCCGTTGAATTGGTTTGGCAGTGTACAGAGGAATCCGAGTTCTTTTAAAAGTGATTTTGCCAGTTATTTTGATAAAGGGTCTATGATTGATTACTATATTCTTCTGGAGGCATTTTATGCTGATGATGATGTAGATAAGAATCTTACGATGTGTACTTGGGATGGGAATATCTGGTATTTTTTGTGGTATGATATGGATACGATTCTGGGGCTTTACTGGAATGGAAGTAAGTTATTGTCAAGTTCGGGTACTGTTCTTAATTCTCCTGAACCCGGAGAAAGTGGCAAACGGTTCTGGAATATGTTTTATACTGCTTTTAAACCAGAAATCATAGCGCGTTGGAATGAATTGAAAAAGGATGCATTGAGTTATAATAATGTAATTGGTCGTTTCTCTGATTTTATGTCACAGATATCACAAGAAGCCTATGAACGTGATTTTAAGAAATGGCCGTATATTCCGTCGAACAGTAGTTGCTATACTTCTTTGGCGCAAATAAGCAGATGGTATCAGGAACGCTTAATATGGATGGATAGTTATTTTAAATGATCTTTGGAAAAGATAAAAGAATAAATGAACAGGCTGTTTCAAAATAATATGGAACAGTCTGTTTTTCTTTATTTTACTGTTAACAATTTGTTTGTAGCAAACGCCTTGCCTGATTGTAGGGGGCGCCTTACTTGCCTGTAGCTTACCCCCGTTCCGCATGTATATAACCCTCCCGGATCAGATAAGGAATTAATTCTTTTTTCAACTGCATTTTTATATTTATCTTTGCTTACTGATTTTATTTAAAGTAAAGGCTATGATACAGAATGAACGAGACATTCGCCACGAGCATATACTCAACGTGGCGCGGCAGATGATGACAGCTGCCCGTACTGCTCCGAAAGGAAAGGGTATTGATATAATAGAAGTGGCTTTGGTTACAGGTGAGGATATCAAAATATTGTCTGACAAGATGATTGCAATGGTTGAGGAACATGGAATGAAATTCTTTCTTCGCGATGCTGATAATATTCTAAGTGCTGAATGCATTGTATTAATAGGTACGCGCGAGCAAGCACAAGGATTGAATTGCGGACATTGCGGATATGCTACGTGTGCAGCTCGTGCCGAGGGAGTGCCCTGTGCGCTAAACAGTATTGATGTAGGTATTGCCATTGGCTCGGCATGTGCTACAGCTGCCGATATGAGGGTGGATACACGTGTGATGTTTTCAGCCGGATTGGCTGCCCAGCAACTCAATTGGCTGAAAGACTGTAAAATGGTGATGGCTATTCCTGTTAGTGCTTCTTCTAAGAATCCGTTCTTTGACCGTAAGCCAAAACAGTAAATAGGGTTGTTCTAAAGATTTATAAATATTAAATTGTAAGTAAACAGATGGGAATTATAGTTGGGCTTCCTCGTTCGGGCGGTTCGGAAAAGGATTTGCAGTTGAATTTTGGTAAGGTGATGGCTCAGCAAACAGAGATGCGGGCGCCCTTTCTTCCTGCTGAATGGTATCCGCAAAGTGGTGTTCAGCTGACCTGGCCTCATGCGGGAACAGACTGGGCCTATATGCTTGAAGAAGTACAGGAATGTTTTGTCAATATAGCCAATGAGATCGCTCAGCGAGAGCTGTTACTGATTGTAACGCCCGAACCGGAAGAAGTAAAGAAGCAGATCGCTGCTACTGTGAATATGGAGAATGTACGCTTTCTGAAGTGTGGCACAAATGATACCTGGGCACGTGATCATGGAGCTATTACCATGATGGACGTAGATGCCCCTTCCCTGCTCGATTTCACTTTTAATGGCTGGGGGCTGAAGTTTGCTTCCGATTTGGACAATCAGATTACCCGTCGTGCCATTGAAGACGGAGTTCTGAAAGGACGCTATGTCAACCGTCTCGGTTTTGTTCTCGAAGGAGGTTCTATTGAGAGTGATGGTATGGGTACATTGCTCACGACTTCTGAATGTTTATTGTCCCCCAATCGTAACGGGCAAATGAATAAAGTGGAGATTGAGGAATATCTGAAGAGTGTATTTCATATTCAGCAGCTACTTTGGCTGGATCATGGTTATCTGGCAGGAGATGATACAGATAGCCATATCGATACACTTGCCCGTTTATGCCCCGCTGATACGATCGTATATGTGCAATGTGAAGATGAGAAAGATGAACATTATAAATCTCTTCATGCCATGGAAGAGCAGCTTAAAACATTTCGCACGTTGGCCGGAGAGCCTTATCGCCTGTTAGCTCTGCCAATGGCCGATGAAGTGCAGGAAGAAGGAGAACGCTTGCCTGCCACTTATGCTAATTTCTTGATACTGAACGATGCGGTACTTTATCCAACTTATGATCAGCCCGGGAAGGACAAACGTGCAGGAGAAGTTTTACAGGAAGCTTTTCCTGGGTATGACATAATTGGCATTGACTGCCGCGCTTTGATCAGGCAGCATGGCTCTTTGCATTGTGTAACCATGCAATACCCCACAGGTATCATAAAGTAACCCCAATCGTAAATCGTAAATTGTCTAATCGTAAATTACTAAGATGAGAAATATAAAAGTCGGCTTGATTCAACAGGCCAATACTTCAGATATCAGAACTAATCTGATGAATCTGGCTCAAAGTATAGAAGCATGTGCCGCACGTGGTGCACAACTGGTTGTGTTGCAGGAGTTACATAACTCTTTGTATTTCTGTCAGACAGAAAACACAAACTTATTTGATCTGGCAGAACCTATCCCCGGCCCCTCTACCGGGTTTTATTCCGAACTGGCTGCCAGTAACCAGATTGTGCTGGTTACCTCTTTGTTTGAGAAACGTGCTCCGGGATTGTATCATAACACTGCGGTTGTTTTTGACAGTGATGGCAGTATTGCCGGAAAATATCGCAAGATGCATATTCCTGATGATCCTGCTTATTATGAAAAATTCTATTTCACTCCGGGAGATATTGGTTTTGAGCCTATCCAAACATCTTTAGGCAAATTGGGAGTACTTGTCTGTTGGGACCAATGGTATCCGGAAGCTGCCCGTCTTATGGCCCTGAAAGGAGCCGAATTACTAATTTATCCTACCGCTATTGGCTGGGAGAGTTCGGATGCGGATGATGAAAAGATTCGTCAGCTCAATGCCTGGATTATCTCTCAGCGTGCCCATGCTGTAGCAAACGGACTTCCGGTTATTTCTGTCAACCGCGTAGGGCATGAACCCGATCCGTCTATGCAGACAAATGGTATTCTTTTCTGGGGAAATAGTTTCGTTGCCGGTCCGCAGGGAGAACTTCTTGTACAGGCCGCTAATGATCGTCCTGAAAATATAGTAGTAGAGATTGATATGGAACGTTCGGAAAATGTTCGTCGTTGGTGGCCATTCCTGAGAGACAGAAGAATAGATGAATATGAAGGGCTGACGAAGCGATTCCTGGATTAAGATTCAAAATTCACCACAGAGTGCTTATTATTTGATAAACGCAGATTAACGCGAATTATCGCAGATTTGAAAGACTGTTATTCTTTTATCTTTTGTTTTCCTTTGCGAAAATCTGCGTTA
The DNA here is from genome assembly GCF_034654355.2 of Bacteroides mucinivorans. NCBI lineage: Bacteria > Pseudomonadati > Bacteroidota > Bacteroidia > Bacteroidales > Bacteroidaceae > Bacteroides > Bacteroides mucinivorans. Next base: position 2,678,423 of record NZ_CP178179.1, read on the forward strand.
ATCCTTTAGATTTGCATCATAATAAATAGAGGTTGAAATATTATCTTTGTAGTTAAAACAAGTTAACCAAGGGAAGCAGGTGACCTATTGCGTTATCTAGGCAGAAGTCCTATACGCAGAATTAGTCCTGCTTTCCTTTTCAGTTGAATCGTCCCAATTAGAATTTTAGGTCGTTAGCCTATTAAAGGATTTAGTGAGTTCAACCTATGGTTAACAATAATGGTGTAACAAAATTATGAAAAAGAATTGGTTTATCGGCATTGATGTATCCAAAAAAACATTGGATGTGGTTATTTATGACTCTGCAAAGAAACATGCGGACACTGAGAATTACAAACAGTTATCCAACAGCAAGGAAGGATATGATACCTTACTATCCTGGCTTAAAAAGAAAAAGGCAGCACTTGACCAGATCGTTGTCGGTCTGGAGCATACAGGCACTTACAGTTTTGATTTGCGGCTTTATTTGGAAAAACACCAGATCGATTACTGTACGTTTAACCCTTTGCATCTGAAACGTTCATTAGGTCTGGTTCGTGGCAAAAACGACAAGGTGGATGCCGAAGGGATTGCCTATTTCACCTATCTTCATCGGGAAGAACTTACCTATTCTAAACTTTCAGGAAGTACCGTACTTCGTTTGCAGGACTTGTCGGCTGAGAGGAAGCGCTTTGTCACACAGCAGGCTGAATATAAGGCCTTGTTGACTGACAACAAGGAACGTCCCAGAACAAGTACTCTGCTACGCGCTCAAAATATGGTGGATGTGTTGGAAGGAGAAATTAAAACTGTGGAAGAAGAAATGATTGCACTGGTCGGAAAAGATCCGGCTATTGCAAAAAATTATGAATTGCTGACCGGCATAAAGGGTATTGGAAGTGTCAATGCCATTTCCACCCTCATACACACAAATAACTTTGAAGCGTTTGAAACGGCAAGACAGTATGCCTGTTACTTGGGCATTGCCCCCTTTGAACATACTTCGGGAACCTCAGTCAAGGGGGCCACCAGAGTTTCCCATATAGGGGCAAAACTCTTGAAAGCGGACCTTTCGCAAGCTGCAAAGTCTGCAATTGTATGGGACAAGGAATTGAAAGAATATTATATTCGTAAGACAATGCAGGGAAAAGCTTTTGGAGTGGTATTGAATGCTGTGAAGTTTAAATTGATATGTAGAATGTTTGCAGTTGTCAAAAGAGGAACGCCGTTTGTGGAGTTGAATACATATAAAAGTTAAACAGGCTGCTACACTAGATAGCAACCCATTTAACTTATTTAACTGTTTTTTCTTGCACAAATATTTGTGCAGGTCTTAGAATTCTGCGTTTCAATAGTGTTCTCTCTCTGGTGAAATTGAATCTCACCGGAAAGTAAGTTTCCTGTTTGTTATAAAATTAACTGTGCCGTAGATAAATAGTCCGAGGAACTGTGCCAGATACTCGTTTACGTCTCCTGCTTCCACCAGTAAGATAAGGAATATGAATTGCGCACTGTAGGCTATTCCAAAAGCCATAGCAAAGAACAACACCTGTTGCCAGAGGTTGTTCTTTTTGTCTTCTGTGGGGAATACCCAGTACTTACACCATATAAAATTATGTATCTGGGCTACAATATACGCAGTAATATTTGCAGGAATGTAATCGTATGATAGCTCATTCATCATTAACCAGATGACAAATGCTGTAATCAATGCATTGAGCGTACCTATTACGGCAAATCGAAAGATGCGTACTGATTCTTTCACTTATTCCTTAATATCTACTATCAGATTCAGTTCATCAAGCTGAGACGGATCAAGTGCTGCCGGAGCATCCAACATTACGTCACGACCCGAATTGTTCTTTGGGAATGCAATGCAGTCACGAATTGAATCAAGCCCTGCGAAAAGTGATACCCACCGGTCAAGTCCGTAAGCCAATCCACCATGAGGAGGTGCACCGAATTTGAATGCGTTCATTAAGAAACCAAATTGTTCCTGCGCTTTTTCAGGAGTAAACCCTAAAATCTCGAACATCTTGGCTTGCAATTGTGAATCGTGGATACGAATAGAACCTCCACCTACTTCTACACCATTAACAACCATGTCATAAGCATCTGCACGAACTGCTGCCGGATCGCTATCTAATAAATGAATATCTTCATCTTTAGGATGAGTGAATGGATGATGCATTGCCATCAGGCGTCCTTCTTCTTCGCTCCACTCAAACATTGGAAAATCTACTACCCACAAGCAAGCGAATTTATTCTTATCACGTAAACCTAACTGCTTGCCCATTTCCAAACGGAGTTCGCAAAGCTGTTTACGAGTCTTCATAGCATCATCACCGGAGAGAATCAGAATTAAGTCTCCCGGTTTAGCACCGAAAGCTTCCTTCATTTGTTGCAATACTTCCTGGGTATAGAACTTATCGACACTTGATTTTACAGTTCCATCAGCTTCTATACGTGCGTATACCATACCTTTGGCACCTATTTGAGGTCTTTTCACATACTCTGTCAGTGCATCCAGTTGTTTACGGGTATAACTTGCAGCACCCTCTGCACATATGCCACCAATATATGTAGCACTGTCAAATACCGGGAAACCGTGTCCTTTCATGATATCCATCAGTTCGACGAATTTCATATCAAAACGTAAATCGGGTTTGTCACTACCGTAATATTTCATAGCATCACTCCATGGCATGCGTACGAATGGCTCTGTCAGTTCAACTCCGCGAAGTGTCTTAAACAAGTGCTTGGCCATACCTTCAAAAGTAGTGATGATATCCTCTTGCTCAACAAAACTCATTTCGCAGTCAATCTGAGTGAATTCCGGTTGACGGTCAGCACGAAGGTCTTCGTCACGGAAGCATTTTGCAATCTGGAAATAACGGTCGAAACCAGCTACCATCAACAATTGCTTCAGTGTTTGCGGAGATTGAGGCAAGGCATAGAATTGTCCCGGATTCATACGTGAAGGAACAACAAAGTCGCGTGCACCTTCAGGGGTAGAGCCAACCAAAACCGGAGTTTCCACTTCTATAAACCCTTGCTCATCCAAATACTTGCGTACTTCTATTGTCATCTTGTGACGAAGTTCCAGATTGGAACGGACATTACTACGACGAAGGTCCAGATAACGGTATTTCATGCGAATGTCGTCTCCTCCGTCTGTATTTTCTTCGATAGTGAAAGGAGGTGTGGTGGCAACGTTCAGAACGTTCAATTCTGACACGATGATTTCAATATCTCCTGTAGGAATATTTGAGTTCTTGCTAAAACGTTCGTTTACAGTACCGGTCACCTGGATTACGAATTCGCGTCCCAGTTTATTAGCCTGTTCGCACAGTTCTGCATTTACTTCTTCATTGAATACTAATTGAGTGATACCGTAACGGTCACGAAGGTCAATAAAAGTCATACCTCCCATTTTACGGCTACGCTGTACCCATCCTGACAGCGTGACTTGACTGTTTATATCGGAGATTCTCAGTTCTCCACACGTGTGCGTTCTAAACATATATTTTGTATTTTATAATATTCTTTACTTTTGTAGTAGTCTGCAAAAGTACACAAATTCTTAATCCTTTCGGATTAATTTCCGAATAATTTTCTGATTTTTGTGAGTAATATTGTCTACAATAGCTTCGTTAATCATTTTAATTCCATTAACGTATTCCTGGGCCTTCTGCAACACGTTAGCATTGTCTTTTACGATAGTTTCTTTGGGTACAATAACGCGTAGCCCTTTTTGTATAAGCTCAATGTTCACATTCTCATCGGCTTGCATCGGATCACCATCGAAGTGAACTACTCCCGGACTGGTACGGTGAATACGCAACTTTCTGCAGCGAAATGTTTTTATACGGCTATTCTGATCGATGGTTTTATTAAACAACTGAAAAGCAAGTGAAGGAACATCGAGTACGGTAAATGGTTCAAGAATAGTGACATCCAGCAGTCCATCAGTAAGGGTAGCTTGTGGGGTTATATATGCATTATTACCATATTGGGAAGCATTGCCGCAAGCAATGAGGAAAGCCTTATATTTATAAGTACCGTCTTCTGTTTCCAATTCATAAGTTTCCGGCTGATAGGTCAGACTCTCTTGCAGGGTTTTCTCCAGATAAGTCAGTAAGCCGCGTTTTCCGGCATTGGCAAATTTTAAACTGACAAAGGCATCAAAACCTACTCCGCAAGTACAGAAGAAGTCAGCGCCGTTTATCTTGCCGTAATCGATAATGTCGGTTACTCCTTCATTGATTATTTCCAATGCTTTTTTAGGTTCCATTGGGATATGCAGATGTCTTGCAAGTCCATTACCGGAACCACAAGGTATAATGCCCAATGCTGTCTCTGTATGCACCAGTGAACGTCCTATCTCATTGATAGTTCCGTCTCCACCGATAGCTACTACAACATCTGCTTTCTCTGCTGCTGCCTGAGCGGCAATCTCTATTGCATGACCGGCCCTTTTGGTATACACCACATCCCACGTATATCTCTCTTTATTTATCTTTTCATCTAATAAATTGAGAACAAGTTCTTTACCTTGCGTGCCTGAAATCGGATTGACAATGAATATAATTTTCTTCATGCTTTCGTTCATGCTAATTTTAATCGATTGTGGTCGACAAAAGTAATATAAATTTCTTAATTTTAAATCTTCCGGCTTCTCAAAAGCAGAAAGAGTATATTTTTTCTATTAAAAAGAACAGGCAAACGCAAATTTTGTTATCTTTGCCCCCTGTTTTTAAACAGTTATTAAGGATAAAAGGATTTGGACTGTTGTCTATCAGTAACCAATAAAGCGAATAATAAATAACAATTCATGGGATTATTACAAGAGAAGTTAGCTAAGTACGACCTGCCGCAGCAATATATGGCAATGGGCGTATACCCTTATTTTCGTGAGATAGAAGGGAAACAAGGTACAGAAGTAAATATGGGTGGACATAATGTTTTAATGTTCGGCTCAAACGCATATACAGGTCTTACCGGAGATGAAAGAGTTATTGCAGCAGGCATCGAAGCTATGAAAAAATATGGTTCCGGTTGTGCCGGTTCCCGCTTCTTGAATGGTACACTCGACTTGCATGTGAAGTTGGAAAAAGAATTGGCTGCTTTTGTTGGTAAGGAAGATGCACTCTGTTTTTCTACGGGATTTACTGTAAATTCGGGGGTAATATCTTGCTTAACAGATCGTAACGATTATATTATTTGTGATGATCGGGACCACGCTTCTATCGTAGACGGTCGTCGTTTATCATTCTCTCAGAATCTGAAATACAAGCACAATGATATGGCTGATCTTGAGAAACAGCTTCAGAAGTGTAATCCGGATTCTGTGAAACTGATTGTTGTAGACGGTGTGTTTTCTATGGAAGGTGACTTAGCCAATTTGCCCGAAATAGTTCGTTTGAAACATAAGTATAATGCTACTATTATGGTAGACGAAGCTCATGGTTTAGGTGTATTCGGAAAACAGGGACGCGGTGTTTGTGACCACTTTGGTTTGACAGACGAAATAGACCTGATTATGGGAACATTCAGTAAATCATTAGCTTCTATCGGAGGATTTATTGCTGCAGATGAATCAATCATTAACTGGTTGCGTCACAATGCACGTACGTATATCTTTAGTGCATCTAATACTCCTGCTGCTACGGCTTCTGCTCTGGAAGCTCTTCATATTATTCAGAACGAACCGGAAAGACTGGAAGCATTGTGGGAAGCTACAAACTATGCATTGAAGCGTTTCCGCGAGGCTGGTTTTGAAATCGGTGCTACTGAGTCTCCTATTATACCTCTTTATGTACGTGATACAGAAAAGACTTTCATGGTGACTAAACTGGCATTTGACGAAGGAGTATTTATCAACCCGGTTATACCTCCGGCATGTGCTCCGCAAGATACATTAGTGCGTGTTGCGTTGATGGCTACACATACTAAAGAACAGATTGATTCTGCTGTTGATAAATTAGTAAAATGCTTTAAAGAATTAGAGATTATCTAAGCATTCTCTATAAGATATAAAAAACGGTTGTACTCTTGGTTTGGGTACAACCGTTTTTTGTATAGCAAGAGTACGTATTTAAGTCTCCGTTAAATACCTATTTAACAGAGACTTAATATGCATAGTTTGTATGTATAAAGTACGTATTTTTTAATGCATTGAAATACAGATGTATACAGGTGTAATTCCTATATGCTGATTTCTGTTACTACCTGCCCGTCAAATAGATTAATTACTCTTCCGGCGTATCCTGCGTCATGTTGTGAATGGGTTACCATGATAATAGTAGTACCTTCTTTATTTAACTCACTCAGAAGCCCCATTACTTCTTTACCGTTTCTGGAGTCCAGGTTACCGGTTGGTTCGTCGGCAAGAATCAGTTTAGGATTGGCTACTACTGCACGGGCAATAGCAACACGCTGCTGTTGGCCTCCGGAAAGTTGTTGTGGGAAGTGTTTGCTACGGTGAGTAATAGCCATGCGTTCCATTGCTGTTCCTACACGTTTTTTGCGTTCAGAAGCCGGAATACCCATATAGAGTAATGGTAGCTCTATATTTTCGTAGACATTTAGTTCGTCAATCAGATTGAAACTCTGGAAAACGAAACCGATAATTCCCTTACGGAGGTTGGTACGCTGAGACTCGGTGTAGTTGGATACCTCTTTTCCAAGGAGGTAATACTCTCCTCCCGTCGGGTTGTCAAGCAATCCTAAAATGTTCAGCAAGGTGGATTTACCGCAACCGGATGGTCCCATAATGGCCACAAATTCTCCTTCCTTCACTTCTACATTCACATTGTTCAGTGCCCATGTTTCTACTTCTTCGGTCTTGAAGATCTTTTGTAAGTTTACGGTCTTGATCATGATGGTGAGTTTTTATTGATTTCTAAAAGTTATTCTTGCTTCATTGTTACCGTTGGATTCACTTTGACAGCCAGATAACAGTGCAGGCTGATGACAATCATGGATATTCCTACTACGATGAATAGAGGAAGCAGGAAAATCCATAATGACCATCCGGCACTATAGGCAAACTGCTCTTTCCAGGTCTTCATTAACCAATAAGCGGCAGGAATGGCCAGTATATAGCTAATACCTATTTGCAGAAAGAAGGGTTTGCTAAACAGCCAGATCACCTGGCGGAAGGTTGCACCATGTATCTTTCGGATACTAATTTCCCGGATGCGTTGCCGTACTGTATGCCAGAAGATACCGAACAAGCCGAATGAAACAAGCAATAATCCTATCAATGAGTAGTTCATAAGTATTTGCGAAAGTGTAAGGACTTCTTTGTTACGTTCCATAAAGACCTGATGCATATCCTGATAATCAAAGACCTTTCCCCCATTGATTTTTTCCCATCCTTGCCGGATGGCCGGTAGTGTCTCTTTTCTGTTTTCCGGCTTGATCTTTAATTGCAGATAAGAAGCACGAGCCAATTGTTTATCCGGTACAAAGTATATGATCGCCGGAACGATCTTATCTTTCAGTGAGTTTGTGGGGAAATCTTTCACGATCCCTCCGATAATGTATAGCGAATCGGCATACGAATCAAATTCTGTAAGAGTGTGACCTATGGGAGATACGCCGGGGGGAATCATGTGTTTTACATAACTCTCATTCACAACTGCGGAATAGGTATATTGTTTCTTTGAGTTCTTAGGAGGAATACCAGCCAGTTGCTCAATATCCATCGTTTCTATAAAATCGGTATCGGTATATAGTGCGAGCAGATAAGACTTCATTTCAGATCCATCGTCTTGCTTAATTGGTAGCTGGCGTATCCAGGAGTTCAGAACCGATCCTTCTGAGAGCGTCATAGATTCAATTCCCTTTACACTCCGCTGTAGCTCCTGTTGCAATGGCTTTGCCGGATGCTTGTGCGGCATCTTTATTTCAATCTTGTTTTCGTAACAATAAGCCTGATTTTTTAGTATGTTTATCTGGGCATTGGCTGTAAGTGTGGCAAATAATAATCCGATAGAAATAACCAGTTGCAGACACATGAGCCAGGCGATAAGAATACTTTTACTTTTCCCCATGTACCTGCTTTTATATTCGTTCAGCGATATGCGAGATAGCTTATGACTTATATATGCTCCGGGCACAATGGCGATGATGAGTATAAACAGTAGTAACCAGGGTAATACTTGTGTGCTGAAAAAGAAACCTATATGAAGGTGTGCATCCAATAGACCATTAAAATAAGGTAAGATGTCACTGATGAACAATAAGGATAGTATAAATGCAAAGAATACCGTCAAGAAGATATCTCCGAATAACTGCTTTCGGATGCCGGTAAGTGTATTACCCATCAGTTTCTCAATATGTATCATTTTCAGTTGTTGCAGTGTCCGGCTGAGGTTCATATTGGTATAATTGAAACAAGCCATGGCAAATATCAGAAAGGCAGACAGGAGACAGATGTAGAGAAGCTGTACGTTGCTTTGCCGGATGTATGACAATGACTCCTGGCTTGTCTTGCCTGAAGTAGAGAAATAGATTTCAGAGAAGGGCTTGAGGTAATAACGGCCTTCTCCCGGAAGAAGAGTGGGGATAGATTCGTTATTGATTTTATCTGCTAAACTCTGTGGGCTACTTCCTTCTGTTAGTTTTAATAATGTGAATCCACCCCAGAAAGTACTTTCTGTACCTGTGATTAAGTCAAAGCGTAAGAGTGACTGCGGACGTGCTTTAATGACGGCTTTCACTACATATGTTTTATTACCATTGTCTGACATGGATACATCTATATGTTTATCAATCGGATCTGTATCGCCAAACATCTTTTGAGCAAACTCTTCGCTGACGGCTACCTGATCGGGGTGTATCAATACTTCTTTCAAGTTCCCTGTACGAGTCTGGTAATCAAAAAAACAGAGGAGAGATGCGTCGGCACAAATGAATGTGACATCGTGGAATACCTCTGTGTTGTATTTACAGTATTGAGCTGACATTGTGTTGATACGGACGTACTCTTCTATTTCTGCAAATTTATCTTTGAGCAAGGCCGGGATAGTTCCTACTGCATAGCTAACTTTTGCCCCTTCCTGCATGGGAGCATCCTGCTGCAAGCATACAATTTGTTCTTTATCAGGAAGATTGCTTTCTATGTTGTATTCGTAAATAAAGAAAGTGAGCAGCAGATTGGTGCATGCCAAACCGATTGAAAGGCTGAGCAGAGAGATGAAGAAAAAGATTTTATTCCGCCACCAACTACGGGTTATGAGTTTTAGAGTAAAGAGTTCCATATTTGTTGTTCTTTTTGTTTATTCGCTTTTAATTACTTCTGCCGGATTCAGTTTCATGATCCGGTATATTTTGTACCCGATTGTGATAAGTATTACCATTGAGATGCATACCAATGAGCAAGCTCCTATCTGGTAGAAGTTTATAGAAAAATCTTTCAGGTCATTGCCCATGATTGTATGAAAGATATAATAAACCAATGGGAATGCTACGCCGAATCCTATTGCAAGCAAGAGTATGTATAGTTTGCCGAACAAGAGGGTTATTGTACGCGGTGTTGCTCCGTTTATCTTGCGTATTGCTATTTCTTTTTGCCGTCCCTCGGTGTCTAAAGAGATAGCGGAATAGATACTCAGTACAGCAATGAGCAGGCTGATGACGGACAGGAATATGGCTATATCACATGCCATATCTATTGGACCGGTTTCTGCAGTATTGCGTGACTGGTACATGGTTGTGATATTCAATGGGATAGTCTCCGGTGCATAGCACCGGCATATCTTTTCTATCTCTTTTTTTACTTCTTTTTGAGTGCCGGGCACTACTCGCAAACAAATGTTACCACCCAGTGTGGTGGGTATATATACTGAAAATTCCATATATTTCGGATTCAGCTTTTCGTAGGGAGCTGCCTTGTATACACCTGCTATCCGATATGTTTTGGAGTGTATGGTTATGGTGCTTTGTGCGGAGTCCTTTTGCATGATTCTGTCGAGGTTTTCGCTGATATACACTATGTCTTCTTCATCCTCCTTCGGCATTTCTCCTTTCAATAGAGGAATGTTGAAGAAAGATAAGTAATTGGAGTCTGCTCCTGTAACTTTTCCATATAACTTTACCTGATTTCTGGTTTCATAATTCATGTAGCTATTATAGCTGATGATTACTGTTTCCAGTACGTTAGGCAGACTTTTTAGTTGCTGATGGATTTCCTTTGCATGAGGCAGCAATGTGATGCCGGATAGCTCTAATTGCAACCTCTTTTTATATTCAGTGGATGAAACGGGAGTATACATAGCACTACGCATGCTATTGGTGAGTTGTAATATGCCAAATGTCATTCCAGTGAAAAAAAAGCAAATAATAAGCTGTACCCCCATCATGAGATTCCGAAATACGTGTTTACCTTGCTTCCTACCTGAAATGCTTTGCCGGATGCTGATGTATCGTGTTTTGATAACGGATATTGCAGCAATAATCATACATAGCAACAATACGAATATAAAGATTCCCAATTCCATTAGGTTCAGTTGTTGAACATCAATGTATATATACTTCTGATAAGACAGAGGCAGGTAATGATACAGATAGGGAATGATTGATTCGGAGAATGCCAGCGTCAAAAGGAAAGAAAGTAGAAGTATCAACAGGACTTCACATGACAGCATTCGGAACAGTTCCGAATAGGAAGAACCCAGACATTTACGAAGCCCTAACTCCCGTATCCGATTGTAGAAAGACTGAATGGTGAACTTCAGAAAGTTGATCAGCCCGGCCGTTAGTATCAGCGAAGCGATGAGAAGGAGGGATAGCATGGCAACGAACTTTCCTTTGTCTATTTCATATCGTTTATACAGAGGTATGGTTTTAAAATGAAGGGTATCGTCTTGCTGAAATACAATTCTGTTTTCTAATGCTTTATCAACCTGGTTGAAGGTTTGATTCTTATTAATCAATACCTTAGCTTCTAATGACAGCCAATCGGGAGCATCCAGATAAGAGAAAAAGAGATTACTATTGCTATCATAATCATTCTGTATGTACCCAAAATCTGGTATCACATCTTTTATGGTGTAATAGACTGTTTCTGTATTTTCTGTAGGATATTTGGCAAAGGTTAGTTTGTTTCCTATCGGATTCTTTTTGCCAAAGAGCTGCCTGGCATAAGATTCACTCAGGATTACTTCACCTTTGTTCAGTGTAGGAAGATGATGAGTATATATGGAGTGTACGCCAAGATAAATAAAATATTCACTATTGACAAACGTATACCGGGACTGGTAAATATTCTCTTTACCTTCTTCATTTATGACGATTACTTCCCTCTCATTATATCCATATTGGCTTAGTGCCAATAGATCGATACCCGATAAAGGTTGTTGTTCAAGTTGGGCTATGGTTGCCTTTTTTAAACTAGAATGGTTTCCGGTAGTAGTGTTTATAACTTTCAGCGATGCCATCTGATGATAGTGCGGCAACTCGCTATACGGATTACGCATATATTGATTTACATAATAATATACGATACTGAAACATAATATGCCGATAGACAGGCAGAAAATGGTTATAATGTTCTGTGTCTTATGTTTCAGTGAGTTGCGGAAGGCAATCTTTATATAATGTCGTATCATCATTGTGTTTGTTCTCCTTCTTATTTTAATATTAGTTCTTCTACCTCCCCAAAGGTATCATATCCTGTTGTAATTACCCAATCTCCGGGCTGCAAACCGTCTGTAATTTCATATTGCAGCGGATTTTGCCGGCCGATAGAGACCGGAACGCGGGTTGCTCTGGTTTTTGAGGCATTTAGTTTGTAGATCCATTGCCCGCCGGTGGATTGATAGAAATTACCTCTCGACAGGACGATGGCCTGCTCCGGTTGCCCCAGTTCTATTTGCACGCGGAAGCTTTTGCCTACACGTACGTTGTCTGGCATATCGGTAGTAAAAACGAGATCGACATCGAACATGCGGTCTTTTACTTCGGGCACTACTTTGGTTATCTTGAGAGGGTATTTCTTTCCTTGATAATTGATCGTGGCGGGGAGGCCGGTGGTGATGCGGTCGATGTAATACTCACTGAGCGAGGTATGCACTTTATATGGATCGAGCACTTTGATCTCGGCTATACTTTCGCCGGAGCTTACTTGTTGCCCCGGAGTGACTTTGACGAAACTCAGTTGCCCGCTTATCGGAGCCTTCACTATCAGGTTGTCCAGCCGTTCTCGGGTACGGATATACTTTTTCTGTTCTCTCTCTCTGTCATTGCGGATAAGGTCTTTGCGAATGACGGTTACGGTAGAGTCATGTCGGAGCCCTTCGCGTTGAAGCCGGGCATACTTCACTTTATAGTTGTATTCGTCTTCGGCTACTTCGAGCTGTGCTTTGCTTTTGATACCCATATTGAATTCTTCCTTATCGAGATCGTAACTCTTTTTCAGGCGGGCCAGTTCGTAGTTGGTCTGTAGCGTCTGTTGTTGGAGGTTCAGGCTCTTTTGTTCCATCTCTATTTCCTTTTCTTGATAAGTAATGAGTTGCTTCTCCCAGTCATCATGCTGGTCTTCGATGCTGCGCAGAAGGTCGGGATTGGAGAGTATCAGTATGGTGTCACCTTTTTGGAGCAGGCTTCCCTCCTCTCCTGCGATGCGTTCTACACTTCCTGCCTCACGGGTATTGATTTTGATGGTGAGGATGGGCTGGATGAGTCCTTCCACATCTACATATTCCATAAACTTACCTTCGAGTACTTCTGCCATTTGAATGTTTTCCGGGTCGATGCGAAGTCTGCGGGGACCGGCGGAAAGGATAATGACGTATACAAGGAAAGCTATAAAAGTACTCCCTCCGGCTATGTGGTATTTATAGCGGATGTACCAGGGTCTTTTTTTGAGTTGGATGTCCATGAATATATTTACGATTAGATGGTTTATGATTGGAGGAACTTATTCTATTAGGAGATTATAATCGGTGGCAAGGGGGAGGTTCTTCTCGAAGTCGAAAAGCGTCAGGCTACGGAGCGCGTAATACAAATTCCAGTAATTATATAAGGTGGAGATATAGTTGCGCCGGGCGGCATCCTTCTCGGAGATGGAAGCGTTGAGGTCGAGTATGGTAGATTTCCCCTGAATATAGAGGCGGCGGGCTACTTCACTTCTTCGTTGGGCCGTTTCGTCTGTTCGTGAGGCGATGCGTACGCGCTGCGTCTGTAGGTTGAATTGTTTCACCAGTTTGCGCACGTTTAGTTCAAAGTCTGTTTTATCTTGTTCTACCTGCGTATGTACCAGGTCGCGTTGCGAACGGGCCACCTGTATTTGCCCCTTCCCTCTTCCCCAATCGAGAATGGGGAGCGAAATGCCCAGGCTGACATATTGTTTGTCGAGCGGGTCTTTGTAGGCATCTCCCAACTTCCCGGCTTTCTGGGTCAATCCGAAGCTGAGATAGAGGTCTGCTTTCAGCCCGGCGTTGGCACGTGCATACGATACATTGCTTTCACTTTCCAGCTTCCGGCGGATCATGTTTTGAATATCCGGGTTGTTTTCGTTCGCCATCAGCAGGGCTTTGTGCAATTCCACGCTAAAGTCCGGCACGCGGTCACTCACTTTTACTACCAAGTCTTCATCACTTTGAATGCCCAGATACGAGCGGAGTTCCTGCATGCAGTTGTCCATCTCGATGCGGGCGTTCATCTGGTTGGTTTCTTCGGTGAGCATGTTGAGTTCCAGTTGGAGCATTTCATTTTCGGTGATGGTGCCGATGTTGTAACGCCCCCGGGCATATTGATAGAGTGTGTCTGCGTTGGCATAATTGAATGAAGCTATTTCGTGATTGCTTTGCGCGGTGGCAAGGGCGAAGAACTTTTGTGTGGCGCGGGCGGCAACCAGTTCCAGTGTTTCTATGTAAGTCTTCTTGGCTTCTTTGTAGCGGAGCGGTTTGATACGGCGGTTCCATTTCAGGCTGTTGTAGCCAAAAAGCGATTGGCGGTATCCGATGCTGACGGGCGAAGTTTGATAAGACGTACTGTGATCGCCGAACTGATCCATCCGTTGTGCGGCCGTTTCTATAAAAAAAGTACCTCCCGTCCAGGGGATGTTTTGTGAAAGGCTCAACGTAAGATCGGTGCTCAGTAAGTTTTGCTCTACAAATTTCACCTTGCCGTCTTCGAGTGAGATTTTGTCTATCGCCCGGTTCAGATAGGGTGTGGAGGTTAGTTTAAGGCTTGGTAGATAGTTGGAACGATAAGATTTGTAGTTCCAGTATGCCGACCGGAAACTGTGGCGCGCCGTTTGCGCATCGGGCGACTGGTGCTTGGCAAGCTCGACGGTTTGTTGCAAAGATAGATTCATTACCTCCTTTTGTGCTGTTAGCGGAAGCATGAAATTGCTGCCCATTAATATAAGTAGTATTTTGATTTGCATATATTCTGTATTTAATAATTAAAGTTCAAAAGTTATGCCATAGTTGTAACTGATTGTTATTCATGTTGTTGATGTACTATAGCTTACTGTGTGCTTGTGCATATGCGCACAAAAATAGTGCGATATCGCACGCACAACACACGGGCGTAATCGTTATCTTTGCCGTCGCAATAGGCTCTTTATGCTTGATATAGTATAGAAAGCTCCCGATTGTCATAATCAAACGATGTACGACATGTACATGTGGTACTGCTCGACATGTGCATGTGGTGCATGCCGAGATGTACATGTCGTACTGCACGAGATGTACATGTCGTACACCGTTTGATAGTAAGGTAATATACTTAACTCGTAGAAGAACATGGAACACCTCGGTAAGATATTAATTGTAGATGATAATGAAGACGTACTCTTCGCTCTGAATCTATTGCTTGAACCCTTGTCAGAGAAGATAAAGGTAGCTACTACTCCTGATCGTATCGAATATTTTATGACTACCTTTCAACCGGATCTTATCCTGCTGGATATGAACTTCAGCCGGGATGCAATCAGCGGACAGGAAGGTTTTGAAAGCCTCGAGCAGATTCTTAAAGCAGATCCGCAGGCTATCGTGATTTTTATGACAGCTTATTCGGATACCGACAAAGCTGTGCGAGCCATTAAGGCTGGGGCTACGGATTTTATTCCTAAGCCTTGGGAGAAAGAAAAACTCTTGGCAACTCTTTCGTCAGGAATGAAGCTACGTCGCTCCGGAAAAGAGGTGAAGGCACTGAAAGAGCAGATAGAGGTGTTGAGTGGACAGACTGGCCCGGAAAGTGATATTATTGGTGAATCGCCTGCCATGAAGGAGGTGTTTGCTACGATTGACAAACTTAGTGAAACGGATGCAAACATCCTGATACTTGGTGAAAACGGAACAGGAAAAGATGTTTTTGCCCATTTACTATATCGCTGTTCTCCCCGTTATGGAAAGCCTTTTGTTACGATTGATCTGGGCAGCATTCCCGAACAGCTGTTTGAAAGTGAACTTTTCGGTTATGAAAAGGGAGCGTTTACAGATGCGCGTAGAGCGAAGTCCGGACGTATGGAAGTAGCAACCGGTGGAACTTTGTTTCTGGATGAGATTGGAAATCTCTCTTTACCGATGCAGGCAAAGCTACTTACTGCCATTGAGAAACGTCAGATCACCCGCTTAGGCTCTACACAGGCTGTACCGATAGATGTCCGGTTGATTTGCGCTACTAATACCGATATCCGGCAAATGGTGGATGAAGCTAACTTCCGGCAGGATTTATTATACCGTATCAATACGGTAGAGGTACACATTCCTCCTCTTCGTGAACGTGGAAATGATATAATCTTGTTGGCCGAGTATTTTCTGAACCGTTATGCCCGTAAATATAAGAAGGAGATACGCGGATTGACTCGTGAAGCAAAAAATAAACTCTTAAAATATGCCTGGCCAGGTAATGTACGTGAATTACAGCATGCTGTTGAAAGAGCAGTTATTCTTGGAGAGGGATCTTTATTGAAACCCGAAAACTTTCCTTTCCACACTATAGAGCGAAGGAAAAAAGAGGAGGATGAAATTCTTAATCTTGAACAGTTGGAAAGGCAGACTGTGGAGAAAGCATTGCGTCTGAGCCAAGGGAATATGACACGTGCGGCAGAGTATTTAGGGATTACCCGTTTTGCTCTTTACCGGAAACTTGAAAAATTAGGATTATGAAACAATATGGCGTTAGTATTTTTGTACACATTGTATTATTAGTATTGTTTGCTATAGCTTGTTATGTGTTGTTTATACACAATTTATGGTTTAGTACACTTGTTGCTATCCTGCTCTTAGCAGGAACCGGAATTCACCTTTATGTTGTACAAATGAAACTGGCAGGCATGATGACACGTCTGATAGAAAGTATTCGTTATAATGATATGACGCAAACTTTTTATCCTCCATTAAAAAACAGGGTGTTGACAGATATGGCTCAGGAGCTTTCAGAGGCATTGAAAGTTTTCCGTGAGCGGCTTTTTGAAGAAGAGGTTAAACATCAATATTATGAGAATTTATTGAATAAGGTAGACACTGCTGTTCTGGTTACAGATAAATCCGGTCATACGGAATGGATGAACCTTGCAGCTATAACCCATCTGGGCCGGAATCCGCAATTACCGGCAGAAATACTAAAGGCTTCAACGAGCGACACACGGGTTGTACGTATTGAAAGAAATGGAACAGTATTGGAAATGGCCGCTTCTTGTACACTATTTACCACACAGGGAAAGGAACGATTGCTGATTAGTTTGAAAAACATTCATTCTGTTTTGGAGAGAAACGAAATGGAGGCCTGGCAGAAATTGATACGCGTATTGACTCACGAAATAATGAATTCAATAACTCCTATAATCTCTCTCTCAGAAACGCTCAGTGAACGGGGTATACCAAATCAGTTGACAGAAAAAGAGTATGCTGTAATGCTTCAGGCCATGCAAACTATTCATCGGAGAAGTAAAGGATTGTTGGGATTTGTAGAGAACTATCGCAGGCTTACACGAATACCGGAACCTGTATGTACACAAGTCCCGGCCCGTGAATTGTTTGCTGATTTGAAGAAGCTATTTCCAGCTGAAATCTACCATTTTAGACAACCCGATGCTTCCCTTACTCTTTGGATAGATCGGACTCAAATAGAACAAGTTCTGATCAATTTGTTGAAAAATGCACAGGAAGCATGTTTTCGTAAGTCCGATGCCCAGATAGAAATTGAACTTACTCAGACTGCAGAAGGTCCTATTCTTACCGTCTCAGATAATGGAGAAGGTATATTGCCGGATGTAATAGACAAAATATTTGTTCCGTTCTTTACTACCAAACCATCCGGTTCGGGAATCGGGCTCAGCCTGTGTAAGCAGATTATGAACTTACATGGGGGAACTATTTCAGTACGTTCAGAAAAAGGAGCCGGTAGTTGTTTCACACTTGTTTTTCCTGTATTATCCCCTACTTCCCAGACTGTTTATGTCGGGATTTAGCTCTTTAACAACTTCCCGGACATCTTTTTTAGTGGCTTCACTATAGACAGCTATTTGTTGTCCGGGGAGTACTTCTTGTTTTTTACTTTCAAGCTTCAATTGCGCTTCCTCTTTTTTGTTAGAGGGATTCTTCTTCTTTGTATCCATATCTTTTTCTTGTTTAGGTTTAGTATATTTGTAACATAATAAATTCTTTATGGTTCATCAGATTTACCATTTTCTGTCTCAAGTTCTTTAATTTCTTTATTCAGGAAAACAGATAAAACAGTACGCAGTACAACGACTCCTCCCAAAATAGCAAGTTCGTTGAGAGTAGGTTCCAGTACTGTTTTCAGAATATCCGAAGCGATAAGAAATTCGAGTCCTAACAGGAGATAAGTACCAAAAGTAGCCCGTAATCTGCGAATGTTAATAGGGCTGTATTTCCCGGTAAATCGTTTTAATTCATTTATAATGAAAGCTATAAATGCAATCAATGCCCCATAAGTAACAATGAGCAGGCTTATCACACTTATGATAGTGGCCAGAAGGTTCAGAAATTGTGTAAACATAGGTGCGTTTCGTATTTGTTATACTAATACTACATCTGACAGGGCATTTTGGTTCATTTACAGTCGTAAATAACCTTTAGTCTTCTTTAGAAAAAAATGAAACTATAAATAAGTGACAGTCAGTGTATTGAAAATTAAGTAACAAAAATAATGGGTTTAGCTATTGTTAATTTGAAAATACTCCCTATCTTTGCACCGCTTTTCGATAGAACACCAACGATTTTTATTCGGGGTGTAGCGCAGTCCGGTTAGCGCACCTGCTTTGGGAGCAGGGGGTCGTGGGTTCGAATCCCGCTACCCCGACAAAGAAGGAGTTCAATTGAAAAGTTTTCGGGGTGTAGCGCAGTCCGGTTAGCGCACCTGCTTTGGGAGCAGGGGGTCGTGGGTTCGAATCCCGCTACCCCGACGAAAAAGAGGCAATTACATGATTTATGTAGTTGCCTCTTTTTTTACATTTTCAGGTAATATTCTTTGGTTAGTTCAACGTATTCCTTACTGTATTGATAGCGGGTTAGTTCTATTAATAGTTCTTTTGTCCGGTATTCCTGCTTTTTGAATATAAAAGTTATCAAGGTTCTTTTGGGGGGTAATCCGGGTTTGGTGATAACATTCAGTTGTCTGCATGGATATAAAGAGTGATTGAAGGCAACTTCTTTTACATTGTCCGAAACATCTGTAGGCACGACGACAGTAAATTCTCCATCTTCTGAAAGAAGTTGTGATACTCCACTAAACAAATCTTCATAAGTTAATTCATTATTGTGCCGGGCAGCATTTCTTTGCTGATCAGGGCATTTTAAAGAGTCTACGAAATATGGAGGATTAGAGACTATGACATCAAAACGTGCAGTAGAAGTATACTGTTTAAAATCTACCTGTAACACTTCTATCCTATCTTGCCAGGGAGAGCGTACCACGTTTTCTGTAGCCTGTTTGGCAGCGGCACAGTCTATTTCGAGGGCAACAATAAAAGCGTTGCTACGCTGGGCAAGCATTAAAGCTACTAATCCGGTTCCTGTTCCAATGTCGAGTATTCTTTGGGCGTTCTTAACACTGGACCATGCACCGAGTAGTACTCCGTCTGTTCCTACTTTCATAGCACATTTGTCGTGCCATACGGTGAACTGTTTGAATTGGAAATATGGATTTGGCATTTTGCTAATATCTTATGGAATTTGCCAAAAATAAATAATTATTATGAGATAACGTTCGGTAAACGGTATAATTTGGCATTGTTTTTGTGTTTTTATCGTACGTGGGCTTTATTATTAATGAATAATCGATTAACTTTGCAAACAATTTATGCCCATATAATGACATAAACTAATTTAAACGAAATGATGAGAGAAAAATACTTTATGGAAGATTCAGATGATAATGCATTCTCACTGATCGCCGATTTTGAAGGAAATGAAGAGCAAATGTTCGATGTGAAAATCAAATCAGGTGATACTCTTCCGGTACTTCCCCTTCGTAATATGGTGTTGTTTCCGGGGGTATTTATGCCGGTTTCAGTGGGTAGGAAGTCATCCTTGAGATTAATACGTGAGGCTGAAAAGAAAAATATGAATATAGCGGTTGTCTGCCAGAAAGTAGCTCAGACAGATGAACCTCAATTTGAAGATCTGCACACAATTGGAACCATAGGGAAAATTGTGCGTATTTTGGAAATGCCGGATCAAACGACAACTGTTATTTTACAGGGATTGAAGCGTTTGGAATTGACGGGTATTACAGAAACCCATCCCTATCTGAAGGGCAGCATCGAAGTAAAAGATGAAATAATGCCTGACAAAAATGATAAGGAATTTCAGGCTCTGGTTGAAACTTGTAAAGACC
Organism: Bacteroides mucinivorans; assembly: GCF_034654355.2. NCBI lineage: Bacteria > Pseudomonadati > Bacteroidota > Bacteroidia > Bacteroidales > Bacteroidaceae > Bacteroides > Bacteroides mucinivorans. The sequence goes on from NZ_CP178179.1 coordinate 2,698,226, forward strand.
TGACAATACGCTATATTAAATCTTCGGATTCTTTGCATCAGGATTCTGCATTTGCTATCAAAAACATTAATAATCATATGTTTTTGGTAGATTTTATCTGCACTAACTTACCTTTAAAAAAGGACGAGAAGATAGAATTACTCCGTTACGATTCATTGAGAGAGCGTACGTATCGCCTGTTGGAGATATTGAACCGGGAAGTTCAGCTTGCTGAAATTAAAGCGTCTATTCAAATGCGTGCCCGTGAAGATATAGACCAGCAGCAGCGTGAATATTTTTTGCAGCAGCAAATTAAAACAATTCAGGATGAGTTGGGTGGCAGTGGACAGGAGCAGGAAATAGAAGAAATGCGCAATAAGGCGTATAAAATGAAATGGAGCGAAGAAGTACGAACTCTTTTCTTGAAAGAGTTGGCCAAACTGGAGCGTACTCATCCGCAATCTCCTGATTTTAGTGTACAGTTGAACTATCTGCAAACGATGCTTAGTTTGCCGTGGAATGTATATACAACGGATAATTTGAATCTGAAGAATGCAGAGAAAACACTGAATAAAGATCATTATGGTCTGGAAAAGGTGAAAGAGCGTATTCTTGAACATTTGGCTGTTCTGAAACTGAAAGGTGATATGAAATCACCGATTATCTGTCTGTATGGACCTCCGGGAGTTGGTAAGACTTCTTTGGGAAAATCTATTGCTGCTGCTCTGAAGCGGAAGTATATTCGTATGTCCTTGGGAGGTGTACATGATGAAGCCGAGATTCGCGGACATCGTAAAACCTATATCGGTGCTATGCCGGGACGAATTATAAAGAGTTTGATAAAGGCAGGTTCTTCCAATCCGGTATTTATTCTGGATGAGATTGATAAAGTAAGCGCAGATCGTCAGGGAGATCCTTCATCTGCTTTACTGGAAGTACTTGATCCTGAACAGAATACAACGTTTCATGACAACTTCCTCGATGTGGATTATGACTTGTCAAAAGTGATGTTTATTGCTACTGCTAATAATCTGAACACGATACCTGGACCATTGCTTGACCGTATGGAACTGATTGAGGTTAGTGGCTACATCACGGAAGAAAAGGTTGAGATTGCCCGTAAGCATCTGGTTCCAAAAGAGTTGGAAGCAAATGGAATGAAAAAGACTGATATTAAGATCCCAAAAGATACATTGGAGGCTATTATAGAGTCTTATACTCGTGAAAGTGGTGTACGTGAACTGGAAAAGAAGATCGGTAAGATACTCCGTAAATCTGCCCGTCAGTATGCTACCGATGGTTATTTCTTAAAGACAGAGATTAAGCCTGCCGATTTATATGATTTTCTGGGGGCACCTGAATATACTCGTGACAAATATCAGGGTAATGATTACGCAGGTGTTGTAACAGGATTGGCATGGACTGCTGTTGGAGGTGAAATTTTATTTGTTGAAACAAGTTTGAGCCGCGGTAAAGGTGGACGTTTGACTTTAACGGGTAATTTGGGGGATGTAATGAAGGAGTCTGCTATGCTGGCGCTTGAATATATCAAAGCACATGCTTCATTGCTGAATCTGGATGAAGAAATATTTGATAATTGGAATATCCATGTTCATGTTCCGGAAGGTGCGATCCCCAAAGATGGTCCATCAGCGGGTATCACTATGGCTACCTCATTGGCTTCTGCGTTGACGCAGCGTAAAGTGAGAGCAAATCTGGCCATGACCGGTGAAATAACTCTTCGCGGTAAAGTACTTCCGGTGGGCGGTATTAAGGAAAAAATTCTTGCAGCTAAACGTGCAGGGATTAAAGAAATTATAATGAGTGCCGAGAATAAAAAGAACATAGATGAGATTCAGGAGATGTATCTTAAAGGACTGACATTCCACTATGTAACTGATGTGAAAGAAGTATTTGCCATCGCATTGACTGATGAGAAGGTGGCTGATGCCATTGATTTATCTGTAAAGAAAGCCAGCCAGGAATGACATTTGAATTACAATATACAGACGCAAAAAGTAACGCCCGTGCGGGTCTGATTACAACAGACCACGGGCAGATACAAACTCCTATATTTATGCCGGTGGGTACACTTGGCACAGTGAAAGGTGTACACCTGACAGAATTGAAGGAGGATATTGAGGCTCAGATCATATTGGGTAATACATATCATCTTTATTTGCGTCCGGGATTGGATGTTATAGAAAAAGCCGGTGGATTACATAAATTCAACGGTTTTGACCGTCCGATGTTGACTGATAGCGGTGGGTTCCAGGTCTTTTCGTTGGCAGGTATCCGTAAACTGCGTGAAGAAGGTGCTGAATTTCGTTCGCATATTGATGGAAGTAAACATGTTTTTACTCCTGAGAAAGTGATGGATATTGAACGTACTATCGGTGCGGATATTATGATGGCATTTGATGAATGTCCTCCGGGAGATTCTGACTATGCATATGCCAAAAAGTCATTAGGACTGACACACCGCTGGCTTGACAGGTGTATTCAGCGTTTTAATGAAACAGAACCTAAATATGGCTATAATCAATCTCTTTTCCCTATAGTTCAAGGGTGTGTGTACACAGACTTGCGTAAACAATCAGCTGAGTTTGTTGCCTCTAAAGGAGCGGATGGAAATGCCATTGGAGGACTTGCCGTGGGTGAGCCTGTGGATAAAATGTATGAGATGATTGAAGTTGTAAACGACATTTTGCCGAAAGACAAACCCCGTTACCTGATGGGAGTCGGTACGCCGGTGAATATTCTGGAGGGTATTGAACGTGGAGTTGACATGTTTGACTGTGTAATGCCTACTCGAAACGGTCGGAATGGAATGTTATTTACCAAGGATGGTATTATAAACATGCGTAATAAAAAGTGGGAAATGGACTTCTCTCCTATTGAAGCTGATGGCGCTTCTTGCGTAGATACTTTATACAGTAAAGCTTATCTGCGTCATCTGTTTCATGCGCAAGAATTATTGGCTATGCAGATTGCTTCTATCCATAATCTGGCATTCTATCTCTGGTTAGTAGGTGAAGCACGTAAACACATTATTGCCGGGGATTTCTCTACATGGAAGCCGATGATGGTAAAAAGAGTGTCAACAAGACTATAATTAAATGAAAAGCAATCGTTTTATCAAACTGCTGGATTGGTATATCATCAAGAAATTCTTGGGGACATACGTATTTGCTATTGCGTTGATTATCTCTATCGCTGTAGTGTTTGATTTCAATGAGAAGATGGATAAGTTTATGGAGCGTGAAGCGCCCTGGACTGCAATCGTCTTTGATTATTATATGAACTTCATTCCCTACTTTGCGAATTTATTCAGTCCGTTGTTTGTATTTATTGCCGTAATTTTCTTCACTTCAAAGCTGGCAGAGAATTCAGAGATTATTGCTATGTTCTCTACCGGAATGAGTTTTAAGCGTCTGATGCGTCCTTATATGATATCGGCAGCCGTTATTGCAGTAGCTACTTTCATGTTGGGTTCATATGTAATACCTAAAGGAAGTGTAACGCGCTTGAACTTTGAGGATAGGTATGTAAAGCCCAAAAAGAAAGGTAGTGCACGTAATGTGCAACTTGAGGTGGCTGACGGCGTAATAGCTTACATTGATAATTATCAGGATTATAATAAGACCGGAAATCGTTTTTCGCTGGATAAATTTGTTGATAAGAAACTGATTTCTCACCTGACAGCACGTCGTATTGTATATGATACAACTACTGTAAACAAATGGACTATTCATGATTATATGATACGTGAACTGGATGGCTTGAAAGAAAATATCATAAAGGGGGATAGAATGGACTCTATTATAAATATGGATCCATCTGATTTTCTGATTATGAAGAATCAGCAGGAAATGCTTACCAGCCCTCAGTTGAGTGAATACATTGATAAGCAACGGAGGCGTGGATTTGCCAATATCAAAGAGTTTGAAATTGAATATCATAAGCGTATTGCCATGTCTTTTGCGTCGTTCATTCTAACTGTGATAGGTTTATCCCTGTCATCAAGAAAAACCAAGGGAGGAATGGGACTGCATTTGGGAATCGGGCTTGCACTAAGTTTCTCGTATATCCTTTTCCAGACAATTACTTCGACTTTTGCTGTTAATGGAAATGTTCCTCCTGTAGTTGCGGTATGGATACCGAATGTATTGTATGCATTCATAGCATTCTACTTATATAAAAAGGCTCCTAAATAATGCTTATTTTCTGCAATGGCAGATGATTAAAAGAGTAATCTGAATCTTTAAAGAAAAAGTCCCGTCAACTTTTAAGTAGACGGGACTCTTTTTGTTGTATTCATTTCCTCTTTTGTCTATTCCCGAACATCTTTATTTATTCAGGAAATTCCCCTTTCTCCTTACACTTTTTATTGAAGTCAGATATATTTATCCGATTTCTTTTATGTGAGCAGAAAGTTCTGCAGCAGAGATGTTTTTGGCTATAATAACACCATTTCCATCTAATAAATAGTTAGTGAAACCCCGGTTCAAACGGTATCTTTTAAATAAACCGGAATCTTCGCCTTTAGTTTCCACGAAACAGGTGGGCGTAACTATTTGATCCTTACGAATAGTCTCTTCAAATACCGAACGGTATTCGTCAAATGACACAGAAACCATTTCCACATTGGGAGCATCAGACCGAAGTGCATTGTTCAAACTTACGTTTTGCATCCGGGACTGTGCATCATAACTTGCCCAAAAACTTAGCAACACATACCGACCTTTTAAGTCAGCCAATTTAAGAGGGCGTTGCTCCCCTGACGTAGATTCGATTCGAAAATCAGGGGCTACGTCACCCACACTTAAGCCTCCGGTAGGTTTGTCTTTTTCAACGAAGGCTGTCAAGGAACAAATTAGTAATACAACAAAAATCCATTTTACATGTCTCATGTAATTCGGTTTTGGTTAATACTATTCGGGACTGTCCTTAAACAGTGGCTTCTCCCCGAAACATCGTCTTTCCAGGCATCAAACGGAGAGGAATCCGTTGATTTTCAATGCCTTTAATTCAGAAACCGGGCGCAAAGGTAAGTATTTATTAAATTAACTTCCAAATAAACAAGCAAATTTCTTACTTTTTGACCATAATTTTTTATGTTCTTTAGCATAGGTACCGACTTTTTTCTCTATTTTTGCAGGATTAAAAGATTTTTTTTATGCAACTCTCAAATACTGAACTTATTCTCATCCGAATAACAGGTGAAGACCGTCCTGGATTGACGGCTTCTGTGACAGAAATATTAGCAAAATATGATGCTACAATTCTGGATATCGGTCAGGCGGATATTCATAATACGCTTTCATTAGGCATCCTTTGTATGACAGAGGAACAGAATTCTGGGTTTATTATGAAAGAGTTATTGTTCAAAGCTTCGTCTTTAGGAGTAACAATTCGTTTTTATCCTATATCTACGGAGGAATATGAAAGTTGGGTAAAGATGCAAGGAAAGAACCGCTATATCCTTACGCTATTAGGGCGTAAACTTTCTGCTCGTCAGATTGCTGCAACTACTCGTATTCTTGCTGAACAAGGAATGAATATCGATGCTATCAAACGTCTTACAGGGCGTATTCCCCTGAATGAATGTGAAGCACGTACACGAGCCTGTATTGAGTTTTCTGTTCGTGGTACCCCGAAGGATCGTATTGTTATGCAGGAACAACTAATGAAACTGGCCAGTGAACTCGAAATGGATTTCTCTTTCCAGCTTGACAATATGTATCGACGGATGCGCCGTCTGATATGTTTTGATATGGATTCTACTTTGATAGAGACCGAGGTTATTGATGAACTGGCAATACGTGCTGGTGTGGGAGACCAAGTGAAACAGATTACTGAGCGTGCTATGCGTGGTGAAATTGATTTTGTAGAAAGTTTCCGTGAACGTGTAGCGTTACTTAAAGGGCTGGATGAATCGGTGATGCAGGAAATAGCGGAGAACTTGCCTATTACGGAAGGAGTAGATCGGTTGATGTATGTTCTGAAGAAATATGGTTATAAAATTGCTATTCTAAGCGGAGGTTTTACTTATTTTGGAAAATATCTACAGCAAAAATATGGCATTGACTATGTGTATGCCAATGAACTTGAGATTGTGGATGGTAAGTTGACCGGGCGTTATTTGGGTGATGTGGTTGATGGGAAACGAAAAGCTGAACTCCTCCGTCTGATTGCACAAGTTGAAAAAGTAGATATTGCCCAAACAATTGCAGTAGGTGATGGAGCCAATGATCTTCCGATGTTAGGTATCGCCGGATTGGGTATTGCATTTCATGCTAAGCCTAAGGTAGTAGCCAATGCTGAGCAGTCTATTAATACAATTGGCCTGGATGGGGTACTTTATTTTCTTGGTTTCAAAGATTCATATTTGAACATGTAAACCTGCCTGTGATTAATTGGTGATATTATTAATTTGTATAATAAGCATAAAATGAAGTTTTCTGAACTAAAACTAAACGATCGTGTACTTGAAGCACTCGACGCAATGCGGTTTGATGAGTGCACACCGATACAAGAACAGGCAATCCCTGTTATTCTTGAGGGAAGAGATTTAATTGCGGTCGCTCAGACAGGTACGGGTAAGACGGCTGCCTTCTTACTTCCTGTATTAAATAAGCTATCTGAGGGAGAGCATCCGGAGGATGCTATTAACTGCGTTGTCATGTCCCCTACCCGGGAACTGGCACAACAGATAGATCAGCAAATGGAAGGATTCTCCTATTTTATGCCAGTATCCAGTGTTGCTGTATATGGTGGAAACGATGGAGTGCTTTTTGAGCAACAGAAGAAAGGGTTGACTCTTGGGGCAGATGTAGTAATTGCTACTCCGGGACGTTTAATTGCTCATCTGAGCTTAGGATATGTGGATTTATCAAAAGTGTCCTATTTTATACTGGATGAAGCTGACCGCATGCTCGATATGGGCTTTTATGAGGATATTATGCAAATTGTAAAGTATCTGCCTAAAGAGCGTCAGACAATTATGTTTTCGGCAACAATGCCTGCCAAAATTCAACAACTGGCCAAAACAATTCTGAATAATCCTGCAGAAGTGAAATTGGCTGTATCCAAACCAGCTGAGAAGATTGTTCAGGCAGCATATGTATGTTATGAAAATCAAAAACTGGGTATTGTCCGTAGTCTTTTCGAAGAAGAAGTGCCCGAGCGTGTTATTATCTTTGCATCCTCTAAAATTAAAGTGAAAGAAGTTGCGAAAGCTCTGAAGATGATGAAGTTGAATGTTGGAGAGATGCATTCGGATTTGGAACAGGCGCAGCGAGAATTCATTATGCATGAGTTTAAGTCTGGTAGAATCAATATTCTTGTAGCGACTGATATTGTGTCGAGAGGAATTGATATCGATGATATTCGTTTAGTGATCAATTTTGACGTTCCTCATGATAGTGAAGATTATGTGCACCGTATCGGGCGTACTGCACGTGCTAATAATGATGGCGTAGCTCTTACATTCGTAAATGAAAAAGAACAGACCAACTTTAAGAATATAGAAAATTTCCTGGAGAAGGATATTTATAAGATACCTGTACCTGCAGAATTAGGTGAAGCCCCGGCTTATAATCCACGAAGCAATGGCAGTGGTGGTAGATCCCGAAACTTTCGTAAGGGAGGTGGACGGAAATCCGGAGATCGTTCAAGAGGGAGAAAACAATAAATGTATAAAAGAGAATAGAGAATATCAATGCTGTAAATTATTGATATTCTCCATTTTTTCTTTCTTCTATTCGATTATTTGTTCGCAAAAATAATGAGCTTTTTATCAAAAGAAATTAATAAATTCACAATATTACATACAGCACTTTCCGGAATACAGACCATAGCCTGATAATGAAATCCTTTATGATCAACACCTTTAAAATCCATATCAGATAATATTGATTGTTGCAGGAAATCTGTGGAGATTACCTTCTCGAACATTTGCTTTGTTATATCACTGGCATACAAACATTTTTTCCCTTCATATAGACATATATGCATAATATTGTCATAATATATATTGTCCATGCTGATACCATCTTCTGAATAAGTGGTTTTTATTACTCTGATTTTAGAAGGATTGATATATACATATGCTCTATAACGGATTCCATCAAATGTTACTACGCTGTCTTTTTTAGTGACTTCTGTATAAGTTGGAATAACCTCAACCGGCTTTCCGGAGAAGGCTAATGAATCATTGGGATCTTCTGATTTGTGGAGTTTTACAATATTATCTGCTAAGGAATGGAACGAAAAGGTATACTCTGTTTGCTTATCAATCTGATAACGTGTCTGTTCATTTCCATAGGTATAAAGAGTGTCCTTTATTACTTTAAAGTATATGGGGGCGCTCTGTGAATCTGCATAATAAATGGTATCACCTTTGATTCGCATTAAAGGAATATCACTTTCGTCATCAAGCCAGATTCCTTGTAATAGTTGTTTGGCTTTGATGTCTTCATTTTGTTCCGAAGAGTTTTGTCTTTGGGTGTTATTACACGCCATAAGCAAGACCGTCAACAACGATATCGCTATGTATTTAATCATTTATTTAGTTTTGTGCAAAAATACACAATTATCTTCTTATTTCCCAATACAATGGTATATGAATCCTAGTTCTTCCATTTCTTTTTTTTCATAGATGTTACGACCATCTAAAACAATTTGTTGTGCCATTGTTTTTTTGATTACTGCCCATGAAGGTAAACGAAACTCTTTCCATTCGGTAACTAACATCAGAACGTCTGCATCAAGTACAGCATCATACATATCACGTGCATAATAAATGGTGTCCCCTATCCTTCTTTTACATTCTTCCATGGCAGCGGGATCATATGCCCTGATATTACATCCGGCCTGCTGCAACTTATCTATAAGTACCAGTACAGGAGCTTCACGCATGTCATCTGTTTCCGGTTTGAAAGCAAGTCCCCAGATAGCAATTGTTTTATTTTGCAAATCATTGCCAAATAGTTTCTGAAATTTATCAAATAGAGCACTTTTTTGTATTTCATTCACTTCCTCTACAGCACGGAGCACACGCATATCATATCCATTTTGCTCTGCAGTCTTTATCAACGCTTTCACATCTTTCGGGAAACAAGATCCCCCATATCCTATTCCCGGATAAAGGAATTTACGTCCGATACGAGTATCTGAACCAATACCGCTGCGTACCATATTTACATCGGCTCCTACAAGTTCACAAAGATTTGCTATATCGTTCATGAAGCTGATACGGGTAGCGAGCATTGAATTTGCTGCGTATTTAGTCATTTCTGCAGAAGGAATATCCATAAAGATCACCCGGAAGTTATTTAATAAGAACGGTTTATAGAGTTTACTCATGAGTTTCTTTGCACGTTCCGACTCTACTCCCACTACCACACGATCCGGACTCATAAAGTCACTGATGGCATTTCCTTCTTTTAGGAATTCAGGGTTTGAAGCAACGTCAAATTCTATTTTGACTCCTCTTTTATCCAGTTCTTCTTGAATGGCATTACGTACTTTCTGAGCCGTCCCTACCGGCACAGTACTTTTAGTAACTACCAGTTTATATTTATTCATATTACGCCCGATTGTATGGGCTACGGCAAGGACGTAACTGAGATCTGCACTACCGTCTTCATCGGGAGGTGTACCTACTGCACTAAAAATCACTTCTACATCATTTAAGCAACTTTCCAATGATGTTGTAAATCGCAATCGTTTTGACTTTGTATTCCGGAGTACCATTTCTTCCAACCCCGGTTCATAAATAGGAATGATACCTTTTTTTAATGTTTCTATTTTTTCACTGTTAGTATCAACACAAGTTACATCTACACCTATTTCAGCAAAACAAGTTCCTGTAACCAAACCTACATATCCGGTCCCTACAATTGCAATTTTCATATTTTGATGTTTTGTTTGAATGGATTATACGAAATATTCAGCTTCTTGAAAAGTTTTAGCTTGTTTGTCCTTCTCAGACATAATAACTTGAGACTCAGCTATAGGCCAATCAATAGCCAATGACGTGTCACAATATAATAAAGATGCTTCTGCTTGTGGAGTATATACATTATCCACTTTGTAAGTAAAAATAGCTTCTTCACTTAACACCAAAAAACCATGAGCAAATCCACGTGGAATAAAAAACTGGCGTTTATTTTCTTCGGTTAGTAAAACACTGACATGCTTCCCAAATGTAGGTGATGATTTTCGTAGATCTACTGCTACATCAAGTACTTCTCCTTTTATGACACGCACTAACTTAGCTTGGCTATATTCCCCTTTTTGATAATGTAAACCACGCAACACACCGAATGATGATTTAGATTCATTATCCTGTATAAAATTTACTGGCCCAATGTATTTTTCAAACTCTTCTTTTTTAAAAGCTTCCATAAAATATCCTCTACTATCAGAAAATACTTTAGGTTCTATTAACCATACGCCATCAATTCCTGTCTGTATGTAATTCATTATCAAAAACTTTTGTGAATCTTTAATTGAAAACCCAAATTATCACCATAGATATCTCCAATATCAAAAGCTGCGGAACCGGTAAAGCTCCAACCTCGCCATTTACTTGGAATATATTTAAACTCTGCAAAGGTAGAAAAATTTTCTAAAATTTCAGGGATTGGTTTAAATGGAGTCCCCCAAGTACGATTGAAGGACAGTTTTGCACGATAGGTCCATTCTTTGGTAATATCACCACTCCAACCAAGATGAATCGCTTTTACACGATTATATAAAAATGCTAAATCTCCGTTTTTATTATATATAGGTGAAGTGATTAATGGATTACCCATTCCCATACCCCAATGTACCCAACCTGGATACCAATCATTATTGTAATAGTCATCAGCACCTCCTGTTTTTTTTATGATAGAATTATCTAATCCATGTAAGGGACCACTTTGATTAGTTGTTTGATAATATTCTATCACTATATTGTTGATAACTTGAGACTTATTCGCTTTGTATTCTATACCCCAAAGACCATCTAAACCATTTTGTTTTCCCATTCCGGAAAAATCATCATAATAATTTTCTAAATATGCGCTAAGGATAAAATCATTATGTTTATATGTTAATTTAAGATGTTCACTCCCCATATAATTTCCTTGGTACCATACTTGTTCTCCTCCAGGACTGGCATTTCCTCCACTTTGAGGTATAAGTACATTCCAATAATCTTTCCATCCGTTACCTAAATCACCTTCATCTCTTCCTCTTACTTTGTACCCTCCAAATTGAGCATCTAAACTCATTCCTACATCAAATAACCACTTTCCTTTTGGAAGGCCAAAACGGAAAAAGAAACTTTTATGGTGATATTTTATCTTTCGTGTATATGAATATTCATCTCCTACATATTTTTCTTGATATTTAGTGTCAGTAAACCAACCGTATGACAATTCTGCTTTTACTTGAACTTTAGGAGCGATATGTACATAATCAAATATACCTACTGCTATTTGTGGTATAGGTCTTGCGTTTCCCGACCATGTTAAACCACCACTACTTAGTTGTTGATTTAATAAAGGAGAATTAATTTCTCTGCTTCCAGCCCACAAACCTATCCATTTATAACGAATATCAGCATAAGCTTGCTGAAGGATAAAGGTAGAAGAAAATCCAGCTGCTACGGCAATATCTACCCCTGTTTCCACTTTCCATGAATGAAGTGTTTTATTGTAAAATACTCCTCCTCTAATATAAGTATTGTTCTTAATAGAAGATAGACCTTGCTGATTGCTAACTTGCCACAGAGGAGTGTAATCTCCTGCATGTATGGCTGTTCCGTACTCTACAAATGTTTCTAAATTTTGTGCATAAATATTCCCTGTTAGAAATAACAAAATAATAGGAAATATTTTATATTGCTTGAACAGAATTTGCATTTATTACTTTTTTATCATCACTCTAATGGTACGTAACATTATCTTCATGTCTAAAACTACTGACCAATGTTGAATATACCACAAATCGTAGTCTACGCGCATTTTCACTCTTCTGATGTCTCTTTCTCCACGTAGACCATTTACCTGTGCCCAGCCAGTAATACCTGGCTTTACCGCATAACGTAAGGGATATTCTTCAATTTTACTCATATATTCTTCATCATGAACAAGCATATGTGGTCTTGGCCCTATAATTGACATGTCTCCTATCAATACATTCCAAAACTGAGGAAGTTCATCTAAACTGGTTGAACGTAAAAAGTTGCCAAGCGAATACTTATTTAATTGTGGATCAATGAATTCATCAGAATGATTCTTTGCATCCATTGTTCTAAATTTATAACATGTAAAAATTACACCATCCTTTCCTGTTCTTTTTTGTTTAAAGAAAATAGGACCTGGCATAAATATTTTTATGCAGCAAGCTATAATTAGATAGACCCATGGAAAAATTAATACTAGGACTATCAAAGCGGTTATAATATCAAATGTACGTTTTATCATTCTGCAACTATTCCGTGTTAACGGTGCATTATTTAATAGAGTCTCTGTTTCCATTTGTAGATATAACGTATTCATATCTGTTATATTGTTTTTTGTGATAAAGAATCATAAATATCTTTGGTTTGCTGAGCTATGTAATCCCAATTATATAAAGACATATTATATTCGCAAGGAGTCCAAGTGGATTGTAGTTTTCTATTTAGGCAATCTCTTAAACTTTGAATATCACCACATTTGAAATAACATGTATCTGTTAATCCAACTTCTTTGTTAGCAGGAATATCACTTACTAAAACGTCACAATGACAATTCATTGCTTCAAGTAATGATATTGGCAATCCTTCATGATAAGATGGTAACACAAATAAACGGGCAGAACTGTATAGCTGTGATAATTTATCTTTTTGTATAAATCCGGTCAATATAACATTCTGGCTTTTTGCCATATCTTTTAGTGCGGATGAATACTGATCCTCATGATCGGCATCCCCTGCTATAATAAGCCTTATATCTTTATTATATATATACTTATATGCTTCCAGTAATAGATCGAATCCCTTTTCTTTTACAAATCTCCCAACAGCTAAAATATAAGAATGTTTTTTAACCCCTAATTCTGCAAGATAGTTATTATCAACTTGTGGACACGTTAGATTCACTCCGTTATGTATGAGAGACAGATTTATTTGGACAGGATATTTTTTTGAAATCATTTTTTGAATATGTTTAGAAATCACGATCACATGATTAGCATATTTTACTCCAATCTTTTCTCCAAACCTTAATATACCTTTTGATAATTTTCCCCATTTCTGACGATCATAGTCGGGGCCATGATGTGTCATTATAGCTTTCATACCTAATAACCGTACAACTGGTATCATTAAAGACGGGCCAACAGCATGGATATGAACGATATCAGCATGGATCCTACGTGCATAGAGTACAGCCATAAAAGTATGCGTAATCGCTTCCAGGTGCTTCCCTGGTAAAGTTTTGATATCTTTAATTAGTATTCCTTTATATTCTTTTATATTATGTCCAGCAGATATATAATCAGGTCTGCGGATGATAATTATTTCATGCCTTTCATCCACAATACGCGGAAACAACTCTTCGCAGTGTGTTTCGACTCCGCCTTGAATGCCAGGGATTCCTCTTGTACCAGTTACTACTATTTTCATTTTTTTTTCAATTCTATAGATATAGCTTTCCCTGTTATAACATTCCATTTATTGCGAATTACCCATCTTAATGGTTGAGTAATGTATTTTTTCATTACAGGCGAGGCTGTTCCCACCATCCAGCAGTTCTTTGGGCAATTTTTCACCATTTGACGGACTTTTTCAGCTTGTTCACTATGCCATATTTCATTGAAAGAAGTTGTTTGTCTTATATTTCCCATGCTTTCTTTCCAGAACTTTTCTTCCAAGCCATTGCAAGGATAAATCTCTCCGTATGGATCAACAAAGAAATTAACCAACCCAGCTTCGCATGGAAGAAGTCTTTCATTATCTTGAATATAATTAATTAACCCCATATTGAAGTATGCTCTAAACCATGATTTAGGATGCTTTTCTTTTAATTGCCATTCCATCAGAGTTCTGAAATTATTACATACCTCCTCTTTATTAGTAATATAATTATCTTCCTTATGAAAGTAGTAAGAATTATGGAATGCAGCTGTCGCAAATTCCATTCCTAATGATTTGGAAAGCTGATATAACGATAGCATATCATTTGAATTATGGTTAGATACCGTAATTCCAAATCCTATATCTTTAATTCCCATATCTTTCAATTTGAGTAAAGTACGCAAACCTTTATCAAAACCACCAACCCTTCCACGAAGTTCATCATTTTTCAATGATAACCCTTCGATACTGATGCGTATTCCTATATTGGGAAAGCGTTTCGCCATTTTTATAATACGATCTTCAAACCAGCCAGAAGTCGAAATAACAACTCTTGGGGACTTACGAAAGCATACATCTATGATTTCTTCCAGGTCTTCTCTCACAAAAGGTTCCCCTCCCGTAATATTTATAAATTTCACAGAAGGGAGTTTCTCTATTTCCGCTATAGTTATTTCTTTCTCTTTCTGAGTAGGATTTTTCCAGATATCACACATTTGGCATTTCATCGGACAGCGATAAGTGACGATAATGCACATGTCGGTAGGGTTAGGTATAGTGGTAGTCATCTTTATTATTAAATATTTCCTGAATGTAAGTTATTCAATACTTTCGGTTTATGATAAAATTAACTTCTGTTTTTAAAAGCTTTTTATATAAAAAAGCCTCTGTTATGTTTCTTAAACGTGAATAACTCATAAAAATTATCTGTTTGCCTATATTTTTGAAGAAATATATGGAATAAGTTTTCTAATATGAAATTTTTAATTGATTTATAAATACAATACAAAATAGGGATTTGCGACAATGTGTTTGAAATTTCTTGATTTGTAATTATAGAATAAGGTCTATTGACGCTCCATTTTAAATTCTCGTACTTTTAGCCATAAATCAATTTGATCAGCAGTAATACTTAGGATATATTCTCCTTGTTTTAAATAAATATTTCCCATATTTTGCCATTCAAAATTGTCATGGCCTGAAGTTGTTCTGTTATTCCCGATCAATGTGAGTTTATTACCGAAATCAAACGTTATTTTCCCCGAGTAAAATCCAGCTAATAGTGCACTGATTTTGTACGTACCATTGCGTGTAATTAGTATTTTATAATTTAGCTGTCTTCCTGAATACCAATTGATGCAGGGCTTTGTTTCAAAATCATCAATAGCTACATGACCGATTTGTGCTCCTAAGGCATCTAATCGGATTATATTATTGATATCTCTTATACCTTCTTTTAATTTAGGTTCATTATTAAATTTAATGTCCAACATAGTGCACATATCCGAGAATTTAGTTTGTGATAAATTGGTTATATGTAATCCTATTCCTTCAACAGCTTTGACTTGAAAAGACATTTGGGGATTTGCTGGAAATGAAAGTTCAACCTCATCGACTGTATTCATTATACCTGGTATCCAAAGTTCGCCACTGCCATCCCAATAAAATATGTGATAGTAAAGGTGCTGAATACCATTTTTCTTACGCCATGTCGTTGGTCCATACGGTAGATTGAATCGTAACGGGCTTTTTTTAGTTTCATATATTCCATCACTATTTATATTAATCCATTGTCCGACTATTTTTAAAGTTGTTTGGCACTCTTCAGGAATGGTTCCATCAGCACGTGGACCTACATTCAGTAATAAATTACCTCCTAATTTATTTGCTCGTAATAAACACCATAAAATATATTCAGGCCTTTTCCATCCATTATCGAACTGATTGTATCCCCATGAATCATTCATAGTCATGCAAAGTTCCATATTTTCATATTCCTCATTTTCGTCCATAGCTTGTTCTGGCGTTGCAAAATCTCCTTGATAAAGAGGTAAGGTGGAAATACGGTTGTTTTGAATGATTGTTGGACTCGAATTGATTACTAAAGAGTTACAACGTATTGCAAATTCTTCATACGGATTGTTTGAGTCCCACCAAAATATATCCGGATGGTAACGATTTAATAATTCTGCTACCATTGGATAGGTATATGTTTCCATGTATGACTGATTTTCGATATATGAATATTCTTTCATTTGCAATTCAGGTATGGGACCAATTCCTCCTGGGTGCATCCAATCTCGAGTATGTGAAAAATATATTCCAAATTTGAGACCTGCATTGCGTGTGGCTTCTGCCAAAGGGGCAATTAAGTCGTGATTCCAACGAATGCCTGCTGGTGTGTGTGATATATCCCAATCGGTGACGTCGCTATCCCATAAGCAGAAACCATCATGATGTTTTGTAGTAATGATAATATACTTCATTCCGGCACTCAATGCTAAATCAACAATTGCTTGTGGATCATATTTTTCAGCGGTAAAAGATGAAGCATATTTGCGGTAAGATTCTCTTGGAATAGAAGCTTCGTATAGTATCCATTCAGCACCGGCTCCTGCTCCGATTTTTACAGAGTCTGATTGGCTGTTATTACGGCCTACGCTTTGAAAATGAATTGGCATGCCTTCTACATTTTTACCAATATATTCTCCTCCTAAAACGGAATATATTCCATAGTGAATAAACATTCCATAGCGGGCATCGTTCCACCAAGACATGTCAACTTCCCTTTTTATCACTTTCCCTCCTTCAGACTGTTTATATGGCTCTTCGGTTTTACATCCGTTACAAATTATACATAGTGTAAACGAAATGTTGAGAAAAAACTTTAGATATGATATTCCTTGCATTTGATTTGATGAGATTTTTAAATTTTGGAATGTGTTTATACAATTAGATCTATCATTCTAATAGATGATGCAAGATATATGTTTCTAATGATTTCTGATTTTTTTAATATAAGTAACTATGTCACTAGAAAAATATTCTGCACCTTTGTCATTCAAATGATCAAAATCGTGGAATAGAAGATTATTTGTGAAATTCGGATTGTTTTGATAAGAAATGAAAGGTATATCATATTCTTTACATGTATTTTTAATGTAGTTAATTGATTTTGAAACGTTTTTTTCTTTTCTATAAGTTGGACTGTATATAACATATAGGCTTGTGCCTTTCTTTTTACATTCTTTGAGGAATTTATTTAGAGAATGTACTTTTTGTTTATCTAATATTTCATTTTTTAGGAAAGTAATGCTGTCTATTGGCTGCTCCCATATTCCTGTTTGAGCTGTAAAACCGTTCTCACTCACATCTTTTGTTGAAAAATTCAGGTTTCCCATGATAATACGAGCAAATAGAGAATTGTATGGATAGATATGAGAAAGAAATTTATATCTTTCAAATTTGCCTTTTTGATTAACCGTTTCTTTTAAAATAGGATGTTTGGCTACATAAGGGTTTAGAATGGATAGTAGATCATAGGATGCTTCATTTATTGATAACTCATAGTTGTTTACATCCAGAATTATAATTTTAGGAGTATATCTTTGAAGTATCGTATTTAATATCGCTTCATGATACAAGATACCTTGACCATCATATCCGGCATTGTAACAAGATAGTTTTAGAGAATCTGAGATAATGTCAGGGTTGTAGTGATGCATTGCCCGGGAGGAACCCATTACAATGACATCATTGGTTTGCTCTTCTATAGCGTATGTTATATTGTATAGTTTCCCCTGTTTTTGATTAAAATATAAATATTCAAGGAATTTTCCTATACCATAATCTAAAATACATAATACAGCAAACAGGTTTGCAAACAAAAAGAAAAAACGTGTATTGCGCATAGAATCAGTATATTAAAATTGAAAATAAATAAATTGCGAACTGTCAAAGACTCCAAACATTAATATTAGGATTACTATTCCAATATAAGATGAATACCGGACCATTTTGCTAGAGTTTTCTAATAAAATATGTCTGTCATTGTTTTTCTCTTGCAAAATATCAGAGCAGATTAGTATTATCATGAAAAAAGAACCATAGATTATGGAATCAATGTTGTTAGTAAATAACGGACCTTTAAATTGGCATATTTTTTTTATTACCAACAATGAGTCTGATAAGTTGTTAGCTCTAAAGAAAATCCAAGTAAATGTAATGAGGATAAAAGTTATTACTACATTACATATGTTTATAGCTTTATTTTTATAGGTGATTCTTTCTTCTCTTATAGCTTTGTTATTTCTTTTAAATAACTTTTCTACAATTTGAAACAGGCCATTCAATGTTCCCCATATTAAAAAGGTCCAATTGGCGCCATGCCATATACCGCTTACAGAAAATGTGATTAATAAATTAATACGGTTTCGACCTTTACTACAACGATTACCACCTAATGGTATATATACGTAATCTTTAAACCAGGTAGAAAGAGAAATATGCCATCTTCTCCAAAACTCTGCTACGGATTTTGATAAATATGGGCGGTTGAAATTGATCATTAAGTCAAATCCCATGATTTTGGCACATCCTATTGCAATGTTAGAATATCCTCCAAAATCACAATATATTTGAAAAGCAAAAAATATAGATGCTACTATTAGCGAAATACTACTATGGTGTGAAACATTATCATACACACTATTTACATATACAGCTAATCTATCAGATATTACTAATTTCATAAAATATCCCCATAAAATAAGTCTAAAACCTTGTACAGCTTTATCTGTATTAAATGAATGTTTTATATGAAATTGAGGTAGTAGACTTTTTGCGCGTTCGATAGGGCCTGCAACTAACTGGGGGAAGAAAGATACAAATAAAGCATAGATCCAAAAATTAGATTCCGGTTTAATATTTTTTCTATATACATCAATTGTATATCCTATAGCCTGAAATGTATAAAAAGAAATTCCGACAGGTAAAAGTATATTCATCTGTGGAATATTCATTTTTATACCTAATATGACAAAAATGTCATTAATGGAGGCTGATATGAAATTAGCATATTTGAAAATAAAGAGAATACCAAGGTTTATTAATAAGCAAATTACTAATATATTTTTTTTTGTATTTGTTGATTTTTTCTTACTCATCCAAATAGCTGATGCCCATGTTACGATTGAAGAAAATAGAATGAGTATACCATACGTAGGATTCCAGTTCATATAAAAATAATAACTGGCTATAAGCAGAAATATATTTCTATATTTAAAAGGTAATATCCAATAGATAATACAGACGATTGGGAAAAATAATATAAAAGCAAATGAATTAAACAACATAATTTATAATATATTAGTGCTATATTGTATTTAAGTCAAAATAAAATTGGTCGTAATTGATAACTTAGTTAATATAGTAAACACGTATTATGATTTTCCCTGAGCCTGTTTTATTACATAAACAATTAATTTTTAAATGTCTATATTGGGATATGTGATTATTTTAATTTATAATTGTATTCCATGATTTCTTTTATTTAATAGAGTTAATGTGGATTTATTTTTGTATTTGCATGCACACATATGAAATTTATTTTTTATGAAGTCCAATATGTTTACGATACTCAATGTATGCTTTGTAGTTTCTGTCTAGTTTTAATTGAGTATTTCCAATAAATTATTGTTTATCTATTGGGAAATAGATAGACAATATTTATTGGAAATTAAGGTTCCAAAACATAACGAGTTTTTGTTAATGTTTAGTTGTCTACACGCACAAGCCTCATAGATGCAAAATTTAATGGACTACCTCCTACTCTTTTGAAAATAATTTCTTGTTTTCCAGATTTAATATACATACTACCAACTTTCATTTCTTGATAATCATCATAACCTCTAGTAGTAGGATATTGGAAATATATATACGCATTGTCATCACCTTCAATTCTCATTTCCAATTCTCCTGGTCCACCATTAGATATGGTAACATAAATATCATATTTTGCAGGATCTTCAACTTTTAATAACCATCCTAAATCGGGCCACAAATTAATCCAAGAATTATAATTTACAGGACCAGATTCAAATCCGCTCATCATCAATCCTCCTTCAGCTAAAGCTGACATAGCATAAAGGTCAGTTTCTTTCATTTTACTACTAATTGGAAAACCTTCATCAATCATAATTGAATTAAACGTAACTTTAACAACTTCTCCTTTTTCTACTCCCATAAATCTATAACCATTGGGAATAGCTTCATATTTTATGTCTCTACCATTTAGCGTTTTTGCACAAAGAATGGGAGAATTCACCCCATATAGTTCAATTTTATCTCCAACGTAGTAATGTAGATATAAAGAATTTCCTTTTCTGGTAACTCGCCCAAAATCTTGTCCATAAATGAAACCACTGTGTTCCGACCCATAAATTGATTCACCATTTGTCCTAATATAGTCTCCGATTTCGTTAAGCATCTTCAATGCATCGGGATGTAAACTGCCATCTCCTTTCGGAGATATATTTAACAGTAAATTCCCTCCCTTTGAGACAGTATTAATAATTTCGTGTAAAAGCTCTAATCTTGTTTTTTTGCTATCAACATAATCACTGTACCCCCATGAACTATCCATTGCAATACAAAGTTCATAAGGTCTTTTAGGTATTTGCACTATAACTCCTTCCGGAGTTTCAAAATCTCCATTAGCAAGAGTTGATAATCTATCATTTTGGAGTATTTTTCTACTATAGTTTTTATGTTGAACTAAAGTATTATACATTTTATCGGTAAATTCCTGACTGGTATTTATTTTAGGTATATCCCACCAAAATACATCCAAGATTTCACCATAACGATCCATCATTTCAGATATTACTTTACATGTATGATCAATATACGATCGATTTGCTTCAATATCATATTTACCTCCATACAGTTGAGGTATCTCCCCTAGACTGCCTTCTTGCATCCAGTCTAAATTTTGTGAGAAATAAAACCCAACTTTTAGGCCTTTTGATTTTGCCGCAGTAAATAATTCCATTATTAAATCACGGCCGTTTGCTCCTGACATGGTTGTACACCAATCAGGTTGTACTTCGGATGGATAAAGTAGGAATCCTTCATGGTGTTTTATAGTGATGATGATATATTTCATTCCGGTTTCTTGAGCTAAAGATGCGATCTCGTTACCATCAAAAGCACTTGCTGTGAATTTGTCTGCTTGTTGTTTGTATGTCTCTCTGGGGATTCCAGCTCTACTTAAAATCCATTCCCCACCCCAGCCACATAGGTAGGGAGAAGCTTCTGTGTATTCTGTTCCATATAGGGAAGGGCCTACATATTTACCTGCCATACCCGAATAAACACCCCAGTGGATGAACATTCCAAATTTAGCGTCATTAAACCAATTTAATCTTGTATCTGGAGGAGATATTTCGATTGGGTCATGGGTGCAACCGATACTAAGTAATGATAATAACAATGAAGCGATGATAATTTTTTTCATATTATTGATATGTGTTAATTTTGAGAATAAAGAATTAGTAATGTCCTTTTATTCTTTTTATAATTAGACGTTTGGCAGATAAAAGATAGCGAAATAGATAATCTTTTATTCTTAGATTTCCATAGGATAAAGCATCTATAGTCGTTACTCTATCTTTATTATTTGCAAGAAAACAATCTAATGAATTTATTTCGTTTATATCACCAACTTCCGGATGTAAACAGATTGTCCAAAGCCCAAAAGGCCTGGAACGAAAACTCCATGATTGCATGGGAATCCATTTAAAACCATAAGCTAAATATGGCTTTAAGGCAAAACCGTCACTGATGGTTGTAATATCAGTGGCTTCTTTCAATGCCTTTAGTGTATTATGATCTAATGTATGTGACGGGGCTACAAAAACGGTGGGATTTAGTCCGTTTTTGTTGAAAATTTCTTTTGCTTTTCTTAATTTCTCTATTTGCCGGTCATAGGGGATACCGGCAAATTCGCTAACTTTAGGCATGGTATTTAACATACCTGAGTTTTTTGATAAATATAAATGTTCATGGCCATGCATAGCTATACACCAACCCTTTTTTTCCCATTCTTTTACCAACTTCCAAAAGTCGGGAATTTGAGGATGATTTAGAAATTCTTGACTTTTATTGTCCGGTATTACTGCTATAATGGGTTTCACATTGTATTTGTCAAACAAATCAAAGTATTTTTGCCACTTCTCGATAGAGAACGTTTCGCAAGCATCATCAAGCCTAATTAAATATTTAGCTTTATTTTTCATCCCATGTTATTTAAGTTGTACATGTAATATTAATAACGCTTATTATAGTTTATTATTGTTTCATTGAATATTTTCGTTAGCTTCTCTAAATGAGACTTTTCCGAATAGTTTTTCTGAAAGAAAGCATCGCACTTTTGGGATTTTTCAAGAATGGATGCGGGATGTTCCAAAACAGCCTGTATCACTTGTTTCAAAGAGTTAAGGGATAGGGCTGTATATTTGAATGAGACGTTGTCATCTACTGTATAAGAAAAAGAACCGAAATCTGGCACAATGACCGGTCTTTGGAAATAAATTGATTCTATCAAAGTATTTGGCAGATTTTCATATATTCTGCTGGGCAGAACGACTACGTTGGCGTTTGTATATGCACTGAAGATGTTCCCGTCGTTTCTGAAAGGTTCAAAAGTGATGTATTTTTCCAGTTGTTTCTCTGATATAAGTCGTTTCACTTTTTCTTGTTCCTGAATACTCACGCCTCCTACTATGTTCAGTAAGAAATTGGAATAATTTTGTTTCAATGAGGCTAAGACCTCCAGCAAATCATAAAGTCCTTTTTTTTCATCTAAGGTACCTATAAATAAGAATTTTATTTTATCAGAAAGGACATTCTCACTTCGCTGGCGAACCGTTTCCTCCGTTTCATGAAAAAAGGTTGGGAGCAACTTCAATTTATTGGCTGCGTATCCATCCTTGTGCATCTGAATTCTCATGAATTCGTTGGTACAGATAAAATTAGATATTTTATTATCCATGTGGAGCTTTTGGTGTAAAAGGATGGATAAATATCGCATTAATGAGAAGAGTGTACTGCCTTTCATACATCTATGGGTAAAGCAGTTTTTTTTAGATCCTTTCACACAATCGTCACATACATGCCCGTCTCTATATAGGTGGGCAGCACCACATATGCTGTTGTAGTCAGATAGCCTATTTACAATAGGAATGTTTAATTCGGAACAAGCATCAATAACACTGGGAGAAAGTGTACGTTTGTATGCTAATAAATAACAGATATCCGGATGAGTGTCTTTGATAATTTTTTTTAGTTTTTTCTTGACTTTAAAGGAGTAGAACTCACGAAAAATCAAATCCCAATAAACTTTAATATTTTTGGGATAGTTATCCATGTATACACTATCAGAATGCCCTATATTCTCAGCAAAATAATTTCCGTATTTAGAACTTATATTGTGAGATGTTTTGACACTGAAGGGGATTATTTCACAGCCTCTTTTTTCAAGAGCGCTCTTTATATTGAATAAATATCGTTCCGGTCCTCCGGTTATGAAATAACGATAATGGACAATTAATATTTTCATCGGATTAAATCATTATAAGAATTGAGATAACATTGGGCTGAATGCGAGATGTTAAAATAAGTATTTACCCGCTCTGATGCTTTCTTTATTTTAATATTATCAGTATGAGGGGTGTTTATGATGTTTTCTATTTTGGTAGTTAAGTCTGCAAGGTTTCCTGCTTCAAAGTAGTCACCACACTCCCCTTCATCGATGACCTCCATTGGACCTGCAAGGTTAGAAACCAATACTGGAACATGGGCAGCCATGGCTTCGATGATTGTAAGACCGAATCCTTCAAAGAAAGAGGGTTGTACCAACAAATCGTATTTATGCAGATTGGCATAAATTTCATTTCGGGATTTTTCTCCTAAAAAGAAGATTTTCTTTTCAATACCTAATTTATCAGTTATTTTTTTTAAATAGTCATAAGATTTCCCTTTACCGGCTAAATATAACTCTGTGTCATATCCGTTTTTTATAACTTTTGAGATGGCTTGAATAAGTAAATCCTGCCCTTTGATGTCTTTGTCTAAACGTCCTATTTGAATGATCCGGAAAGGAGAACCAGGAGGAGATTTTCTTTTTTCTATAAAATCGGGGAATATTCCATTATAAATGACTTGGGCTTCAATTCCGGCTTGTTCTTTGATGTATTCTTTTACAGCATTGGATACTGCAAATACTTTATCATATTTTTTTATATCTGATAATTTGGATTGCACATTATGCAAGGTAAAACATAGTTTTACTTTTGTGAAAAAGAGCATTTTTACTATATTTACATCATGACAATGAATGATTTGTGGTGATATCTTCAGTAAGTGGTAATGCAGTTTTATAAATGCGAATATATTACGGCTTCCCGGGATGCGGTTTAATCGAATTACTCGTACGTCTTTATGAATAGAATTTAAAAGTTCCTGATTGAACAAGTTATTGATAATAATCAATGATACCTTTTCGGTTTTGACTTGTTCGTTTAAGATATCGACAAGCATACTTTCGGTTCCTCCACGCAGGAATGAGAATATAATATGTACTATTACCATGTTGGTTTATCAGTTTATTTTTAAGATAACATGTTTTATATATGCTAATAGAAACCTCGGTTGTTTCCAAATTGTTAATAAGTAAAGTTTTTTCCTTTCATCAATAAATGACTTATAGTTAGGGAATATATCTTCTATTTTGTGATATTTATTATCATAGTATATTACTTTATAATTTATTACTTTTTTGCCGGGACGTAAATATAATAAATCCAGTAAATCATAACCTCCGTATCTCATCATTAACATTGTGTATTCTAACTTTTGGCAAAAACGATTACTGCTTAATTTGGTAGAACCTTCATTTAGGAAAAAACCCATATTTCCTTCACATTTTTTTATTGGAAATTGGCGTACTACTCTTATCTGAAAGTCCAAATCTGCAACTAACCGGAATTGTTCGTCAAAATAGCCAATAGATTTATGGATGCTTCTTCTCCACATTGGAAAACATCCAATATGGTGGTTTCTATAAAAAGCTGAGTTCTGATAAGAAAATTCTGGTTCGGCGCAGAGTCTTCCTATACTATCTCCATATTTTTCCGTTTCAATACAATCACCATAGGTCATTGCTACTTCCGGATTATTATCCAATAAAACGGATTGCCGGTATAGAGAATCGGGGGTACGTATGTCATCTACATTCCATATAGCTATATAATCACTGGTCGCTAATTTTACTCCACGATTCCATGTGGCATAAAGACTTTCACGATTAGGAATAATTATATGCTGGATAAAAGAATATTTGGGTAGTTGCTTTTCTATGATAGCTAACTCTTGTGGCGTAGGAGCATTATGTAACAATAAGACTTTTAATTGTTCTTTGTGCTCTAGCTGTGAGAGTTCCTGAAAATAACTTTCAAGAAATAACTCGCAATTATATAATGAGGTTAAAACAGTGATTTTTTCCATACACATAGATACAAAAAAATTATGGTTTCCATTTAATATTGTGTTTTATTATTTTAGCAGGATTTCCTGCTATCAGAGCGTTGGGTTCATTGAAAACCCCTCTTACTACAGAGTTGGCAGCTATCACACACCCTTCGGGGATTTTTGTTCCTTTATAGATACTGACATTACAACCTATCCAGACATGATTTCCAATATTAATTTTAGGGTCAATCGGAGGTTTATTTTCATAATTAATTTCATGGAAATCATTGTCTAAGAATTGGCACCCCCAAGAAATCGAACAATCGTCTCCTATTTCTATGCCATGTGAGATGATAAATGTGGAGTTTATATTAGTAAAACCACCTTTACCTATCTTTAAAGTAGCACCCTCAGAGATATCCAAGCGACAACCACGACCAATCAGATAGGGACCTTCGATGATTAATTTTCCTTTCAAATTTAAAAAGGTTTTATCCGACTTTAAACTGGTACCAACATAAGCTGTGCCTATATACAAACTATTATGCGTGATAATATTTTCTATTCCCTGTATCTTTACTTTAGGGTGAGCAATAATATCAAGCTTATAGAAAATTTTGTAATATATAAGCCGAAAGAGAACACAATAGAAATTTGACTCCGACTTTTTACAAATGCTATATAATTGAAATATTTTATTCTTCATTTTCATTATTGGTCAGATTGGGATTATTCTTTTCTAAAGTCATATCAAAAAACATGAGGGGAAAAACAAGCATATATACATAATATAATTGGTTTGAAGTTATTGATGTAAATAATAGTAAAAGCAAATACAAAAAGGTTGATAAGGCATAACGTACTTTTCTATGTTTATAATAGAATATCATGATTGAAATATATATCGTTAAATATATTAAAGTACCAATAATTCCATAGCGTATAATTAGGTTAGACCATGCAATATCTGATGTCTCTAATTGTACGATCTCTCCCGTCTTTTCATTTTCAAGGCCAACGATGAAATCAAATTTTTTGTTAGTGTAATTTGATTCTTCCGCCATCAATCCACTACCGAATGCTGTTTCTATAGGTTTTTCTAAGATATGCATGTATCTTTCATAAAAGTGTGCTATTCTGAACAATAAAGTAGATTCCTCACCTAATTCAATTTCTTCAATATCCACAAATTCACCGGTAGTTACACTATTTATATCATTCATCGTTCTACTTGCTAACTGAGCTCCCATAACTGCAACCAAAGGGATTACACATAGTAATAACATAGGAAGATAATTTATGAATTGTTTTATTTTTCCCATTTTCAGGAAAAGTCCTAATATTAAAATGAGAATAAAAGAAATGGTTAGCGAACGGTGTAACGGCATATATACGCACACAATACATATTAATGCTGATATATATTTGTATTTGCCGGTAAATGGATTATTGAATATTCCGTAAAATACAAAGAAATAGAGCATTAACGGTGAATTATAGAAACGCGTAATCAATTTTGCAGATTTATGGCTTTCGGCTCCAATGAGCAATGCGATTCCTGTAAAACCCTGAATAGTGAATAATATAGATTGAAATATTACTATACAAAAAAGAATTTTCAAGATAGAAGAAATGTCTTCCTTTGTTAGCCTTCTCAATACGAAGTAGGATAAGGCAAATAAATAGTAACGGGAGGTACGGATGATTTCAACAAATGGAATATGATAGGTATAATAACTAATTCCTATCAGGCACACAATAAAGAGTAAATACCCTCCTAATAATAAGGTCAATTTATTAATAGGAATGAAGTCTTTAGTATTAATTATGCCATATATAAATAAAATGATAATATATAATAGAGCAAAGTCGGTAGATTTACTGATTCCCATACCTGTTTCGAAGAACTTTTCTGGTATAATTTGAAAACCGTCAAAAAGAAAAAAGAAAAAAAGAATGGTGGAAAGTATCCTTTTACCACTTAGGTATAGAATTATACTTACAATTAATATAGGGATAAACAGCATAATAATTATATTATCTTATAAATACGATTAGCAATTTTACTATCGGAAAAATATCTTGTTAAATCATCAATAGTTACAATCTTTAGATGCTTGTATATCCATATGGTCATAACTGGAATACTTATAGAGATGAATAATAGTTTTAAAATATCAGAGCTAATATAAAATTTCAAAAAATAAATAACCATGAATATTGAGATTAGAATAAGTATTTTTAGCATGTATGAACGGTTCATTTTATAATGAATGGCTAAATATTTTTTTTGATAATAAAGCCCTAATAAATAACTGACAAAATACGAAAGAATATTAGAAATAATAATTGTGTATTCATTTGTAAATTTATAAAGTATAAAAAATACACAAATATTAATGACGACAGAAAGTGATTGAAAAACAACGGTTTTACCCGGATGGCCTTTAGCAGTTAGATATATATATATAGGTAAAGTCAATGGTGAAAATATTAAATATGGAACAACTAAGCCTATGATGAAGATGGTATAATTGAAAATATCGGTACGAAGCCATAAACTAACAATCTCTTCACATCCGACAAATAACATACCACAAACAGGCAATACTAAAAGAAATAGTTTGGAGGTTAAGTCTTTTATTAATTTGGCTATTGATTGTTTATCTGTTAACTGAGATAAGTATGGAAGCAATGGCATAGTTAACTTGGAAAATATACTTGTTAATTGGACTCTTACTTTTAATGCAATTTCAAGATAAGCAACCACATGCATCCCGAAAATGTTTGATACTATTATTTTAAATAGAGGTTCGTTACAAAAACCGATAAGACCGGAGGTATATACTTTACCTCCAAACAATAACTGTTTTTTGGCTACAGGGATAAATTGTTGTCGAAGCTTGTAAGGCTTTATAGGCCCCCAGTAGACGTAAAAGGAACCAATTACAAATAGAAACCAACTAGCGGCTGCTATAAATACAGCCCAACCGATGCTTTCAAGGTTATATCCCAAACTCGTTACACATATAATTCCTCCCCAATAAATGATACTATAGATTAATTGAGCAAAATTAGTAAGGTATATTTTTTGCAAAGCATCAAGTACTGCTGTGAGAATTTGTCCTACAATTAATAAAAAGTTAGAGATTAGGAGTGAAAATAGTAATGTTTTTGTCTGTTCATAATATTGTATTGGGATATTTAATACGTCTATTAGTAGAAATCGATTAAGTATGAAGGCTAATATTGTAATAGGTATGATTATAACCCCAATAATTAATAATGAAGAAAAAATATCATTTTCTGAATCCGGACATTTACCTTGTTCGGAAATATATTTTATTAGTGAAGTATTTAATCCCAAGTTTGCGAATATATTCAGATTCCCAATTACAGACACAATAGCAAATACTCCATATAATTCGACTCCTAATTTATTGATAAAAACAGGAATACATATAAAAGTAAGTAGTGCAGTTATAATAAGCTGCACTAACCCACTTAAAGAATTATTTATCAATGTCTTTTTGGTAACCATAATAATATCTGTTAAAATATCAGACTGATCGTTTTCTATAGAATATAGAAATGAATATCATGGCCAAAATCCCTCCTATTACTATTGCTATAAACATACATTTTAATGGTTTAGGACTAAGTGGTTCTACTAAATTATATGCATGGTCGACTATTCGCATTTTGGGAGTAGTAATAGCCGATTTTATTGCATTTTCCTCTTTTTGCTGTAACATAAAGACGAACATTTCTTGTTTTAAATATTGTTGCCTTTTCATTGTTACAAATTCCCTTTCTTGGGTAGGCATGTTTTTTATCCTATTATAAAATTCATTTTCTTGCTGCCTTAAATCATTTCGAGTAAATTCAATACCTTCTTTAATACTCTTTATTGTTGCCATAACACTTTCATGCGTTGCTTCAATTTGTTCATTCAACAGATTCACTGTTGGGTTACCCTCATGAGTTGAACGTAGCAATTTTAGTCTTTCTAATAATAAGCCATTGTATTTTTGTAACACCTCTACTCCATTTTTGTCGGCAATACCTAAAGTCATAGGAATCATTGCATATTTATTATTTGGATCCTTTAAAAAGGCATCAATTGTTGATATAACAGAATACTGTGTTTCTACTTCAATCATTTTTTCTTTAAAATCACCATTCTTCTCAATTATGATTTTGGCTTCAGCTGTTATATCTGTTAGTTTATTTTTGGTTTTATAAACTTCTATATCTTTTTCTACTTTCTCTAAATCATCTGAAATTAATTTTACACGATCATTGAAAAACACTTCCATCTCTTTTGCATACGCACGTTTATCACTAAGTTCTCGTTCATTATACTTACTAATAAGAGTATTAAGTATGTCTTTACCTCTGTTTATGTTGTTCTCATCAATACCTAATGATATTATATCAGCCTTTTTGGTAACAAGATCTATCAGGATTCTTTCTGTAAGTATTTCCGCTATATATCCGTAACCGGTATAAATAATTTTCATGGATATACTTTTATCAGCTTTATAGAATTGAGTGGTGTTTATTAAGAAATCACCAAAGATTGTGGGTATTTTTGCTGGAAATGATGCCTCTTTTACTTCTGCTATTTTCTTTCTACCTAAATATGTTTTGATATTTACTTTGCTTTCCTCATTTACTTCTACATTGAATTTTAATGCAATTGAGAGAGTATCAGCTATCGGCAACATCGGTTTTAATTCCAAAGGAGAATTGTTATAACAGTCTACGTTTTTAGGAAATTTTTTGATAGTATATATTGTGTTTAGACCAAGAGTTTCGGCTACATTTGACAATAATGTATAAGACCTAAGGGTTTCCATGTCATTATAAATACTACCGTTTGACCCTCCTAACAGTCCGCCAAAGCTTGTGTTTTTCAATAAAGCAGCTTGTATACCACCGACCTTCTCTTCTTCACCTTTTATTTTGGCTTCAACATGGAATATTGGGCTTGCGATTTTTAAATATACAAATGCTAATATGGCACAAACCGTAATTGAAATAACAAAAACATACCAATGTTTTATATATTTTTTTAAAATGTTGGTAAAGTCAACAACTTCTTCTTGTTTCATTTTTATTGTATGTAAAAATTAGTTTTTTTAAGATAAATATACGTACCATTATTTTATAAACAGAGCGATACATAATGAAGCTATCGTGGCAACTACACTTGTAATTGTAGAAGCTACTGATATATTGAATTGCTTTCTTGAATCTATTTTCGAAGAATTTTGTTTAGCCTCATTAGGTTCAATATAGATTATATCATTTTGTTTTAAATAAAAATAAGGAGAAGAAAACAAATCGGAAGAAGTCAAATCAAATCGATAAAAATCTTTTTTCATTCCATTTTCACGAATTAATAATGCATTATTTCGCATACCGTTAATAGTTAAATCACCTGCTAAACTGATTGCATCTAAAATCGTAATACGTTCACCACTAACTGACTTGGTACCAGGAGCATTTACTTCACCTAAAACGGATATTTTAAAATTTATAATTTGTACATTTACCAACGGTTCTTTTACATAAACCTTTACCTTTTCTTTTATATAGTCAGCCAATTCTATTCGGGTCAATCCGCTAGCTTTAATTCTTCCCAGCACGGGAAAATCGATATTTCCATGATTATCAACTAGATAGGTTTGCATTACGGGAGTTGTTGATAATTCAGTGTTACCAGGAGTTAAGTAGGTGGTTGCAGGCAGATTGAATATAGCTACAGCATTAGGGTCTATGCTTGAAACGGCTATTGTTAGTAAATCTGCTGGTCGAATTGTAATTTCATAGCTAGATGAATCCGATATTATTGAACGAATTTTTGTATCATTTTTTGTGTCTTGAAAATAAGTGATTGAATGAGGTGTTTTACATGATACAAATAGAGTTAGTGCAAAAAGCAACACTAAAAATTTAGAATCCCTAAAAAAGAGTTTACTCATAATTCTGAATATTCTTAAAGTATATATAAATAGTTAATCAAGCTGTGTATATACCATAGCTTTTTAATTTAACGGTTCTATTGGTTTTTTATTGCTTAAGCTTTTACTATTTAAAGTATATTGACAAAACGACAATGAGAAGGCTGATCCTCGTAATATCCAAATACCGAGAATGTTCATGGTAGTAAACTGCGGACAATCCTCTTTCTTTGAATTAATAATATTTTCAATGTATTTTTCAAAAACATTCATGTATATTTGCATAAAATTTTAATTTGCAATTTCAATGATATGAAAATACTTGTAACTGGTGGGGCAGGCTTTATTGGTTCAAACCTGTGTGAGGCATTACTGAAGAAGGGTAATCAAATTGTCTGTTTGGATAACTTCTCAACTGGTAAGATTGAAAACATATTACCACTGCTCCGTGATTATTCTTCAAACTTTAAGTTAGTTGTGGGCGATGTATGTAATTATGATGATTGTTCTAAAGCTATTCAAGGAGTGGAATATGTACTTCATGAGGCTGCTTTAGGTTCTGTTCCTCGTTCAATAAAAGATCCAATCACTACTAATCGAGTTAATATAGACGGTTTCTTGAATATGCTTGTTGCTGCGCGCGATGCAGGTATAAAACGGTTTGTTTATGCGGCAAGTTCGTCAACATATGGTAATTCAAAACAATTACCCAAAATTGAGGATGTGATTGGAAAGCCTCTTTCTCCATACGCTATTACTAAATATGTGAATGAATTGTATGCAGATGTTTTTGCCCGTACTTATGGAATGGAAACAATTGGCTTGAGATATTTTAATGTTTTTGGTCGTCGTCAAGATCCATTTGGAAGTTATGCAGCTGTGATTCCTTTATTTGTAAAAAAGCTGATGGCTTATGAAAGTCCAATTATTAATGGAGATGGTGAATATAGTCGTGATTTTACTTATATTGACAATGTAATTCAGATGAATCTATTGGCATTGACTACTAGTAACCCGGAAGCTGTTAACCAAGTCTATAATACAGCATATGGAGAGAGGACAACATTGAATCAATTAGTTCATTATTTAAAAGAATTTTTGAGTGAATTTGACCCAAAAATTGCAGAGGTAAAAGTTGTGCATGGTCCCAATAGATTGGGAGATATACCACATTCATTAGCATGTATTGATAAAGCAAAAGATAAGTTGGGCTATGCACCCGAATATAATATGTATAGGGGTTTAAAAGAGGCTGTGAAATGGTACTGGGAAAATATAAAATGAAAATGGAAAAATTTAAAATTGCAGTAATTGGATTAGGATATGTTGGCTTGCCTCTAGCAAGATTATTTTCAACGAAATATCAAACAATAGGGTATGATTTAAACTCTAATCGAATACAAGCATTAATGCAAGGGCATGATGAAACATTAGAATTATCTGACGATCTATTACAGAATGCGATAAATAACGGTTTCGTTTGTACGAACGAGGTCGATGACATAAAAGATTGTAATTTTTATATAGTAACAGTTCCTACTCCTGTTGATGAGAATAACAATCCAGATTTATCTCCGCTTTATAAGGCTAGTGAAATTGTAGGCCAGGTTATTAACAGAGGTGATATCGTTGTCTATGAGTCTACTGTTTATCCCGGAGTAACGGAAAATGAATGCGTTCCTGTTATAGAGAAAAAATCAGGTCTGTTGTATAATAGAGATTTTTTTGTCGGATATTCACCTGAACGAATCAATCCAGGAGATAAACTGCATACTGTGGAATTGATAAAGAAAGTTACTTCAGGTTCGACTCCGGAAGTTGGTGAAATAGTGAACCGAATATATGGCTCAGTCATTAAAGCTGGAACTCATTTGGCCCCCAGTATAAAAGTGGCAGAAGCAGCTAAGGTTATAGAAAATTCTCAGAGAGATATTAATATTGCATTTGTCAATGAGCTTTCGAAAATATTTTCTAAAATGGGAATAGATACGATGGACGTGTTAGAAGCTGCTGGTACAAAATGGAATTTTTTACCTTTCCGCCCAGGGTTAGTAGGAGGCCATTGCATTGGAGTAGATCCTTATTATT
Organism: Bacteroides mucinivorans; assembly: GCF_034654355.2. Taxonomy (NCBI): domain Bacteria; kingdom Pseudomonadati; phylum Bacteroidota; class Bacteroidia; order Bacteroidales; family Bacteroidaceae; genus Bacteroides; species Bacteroides mucinivorans. The sequence continues at coordinate 2,731,688 of NZ_CP178179.1, forward strand.
TAGCTCAATGTGCTCAGCGTTATGGGTATAATCCGGAAATTATTTTAGCTGGGCGTCGAATGAACGATAGCATGGGTGAATATGTGGCAAGTCAAATAATAAGGTTGATGTTAAAAAAGGGAATTCAAGTTTTAAATTCAAATATTTTAATTCTAGGATTTACTTTCAAAGAAGATTGTCCGGATATTCGTAATACTAAAGTTGCTAATTTAGTAAATACTCTGAAAGAATATAATTTGAAGATCACTATATATGACCCGTGGGCTGATCCGGAACGTGTAAAAAAAACATATAATTTCGATTTAGTAAATCAATTACCAGAAGAAAAATATGATGCTTTAGTGTTAGCTGTTGCACACAGAAAGTTTGCAGATATTTCATGGAAAACATTGGTTAAAGATAAAAATATTATTTATGACATTAAAGGATATATGCCTCGTGAAATTGTTGACGGAAGATTATAGTACTTTTGTATTATAAACTAGCGCTTCATGTTCACCATATAAGTAAGTTTATAATGAGTGGTTTTAATTTTAAATAGGAAATATGGATGTGTGGCAGAATATATATAATCTATTTATTGGGAAGTATTCTGATATTTAGTTCTTGTAGTGGGGGAAATGATGAAACTTTTGTTAACTTGGATATTTCACTCGTTAATATTGACGGAAATGAATATATTTCAAGAGAGAAAGCTGTTTTAATAGATAATGGCTCTGTTTTTTCTACTAAGTTATTTTCGATTAATGGTGATTTGTCGATTGATTTAGTTGTTTATTTCAAGAATAAAATAATGGATATCAATAACAGTTGCTTACAGCCTATTTTAATTTGTTATAGTCAAAATAATAAGTATTATCAATTTTCTATAATAGATGGAAAAGCTATTATCTCATCTGCTAGTAATGATTCTTTTAGTCTTTTATTTGAAAAATGTGAATTTGGCGAAAACAATTATATTTCCGGTAGTTTTTCTGTTTGCTTAGTGTCGGATATACCTACTCCGAGCTATATTGCTGTGTGGGGGAAGGAACACCCTTTTAAGAGGTGGATAAATGAAGGTACTCAACAGTGGGTAGGAACTACGTTATTGAATGTTCAAAATACAGGTTTGATTATTTATCCATCTGAGAAAAATGAAGTTCCTTCCCCCGCAATTGTTATTTGTCCGGGAGGAGCATACTCGTGTTTAGAAGCTGTTCATGAGGGGCGTTTAGTTGCTGAATGGTTTGCGAAACATGGAGTGACTGCTATAGTTCTACATTACTGTTTACCTAATGGGCATCCGGAAATCCCTCTTAGTGATGTACAAGAGACAATGAGATATTTGCGTGAAAATTTTGCTACTTATAAAATTCGTCCGGATCAGATTGGAGTAATAGGATTTTCTGCTGGTGGACATTTGGCATCTCTTCTTTCGACTCATTTTGATATTGACGAGAAAATAGGTGTGATTTATCCGGAAAAAGCATATAAATCTCGTCCGGATTTTACTATACTTTGTTATCCTGTTATAACAATGAGGGAACCTTATACGCATATAGGTACAAAAGAAAACTTATTGGGAGCGGATCCTTCAGATGTATTAATTGATCTCTGTTCATCGGAAAAGCAAGTAGCTTCTTATACACCTCCAACTCTATTGTTTCATGCGTCAGATGACTATACAGTACCTTTAGAAAACAGTAAAATGTATCATCAATGTCTGGTCCGACAAGGAATAAAATCTCGTTTAGTGGTGTTTCCTACAGGTGGGCATGGATGGGGATTTAGTGAAAATTATCAGTTTGAAGGGGAGTTGAGAGAAAATATATTACATTGGCTAAATAACGAGGTGTTTATTAACTAATTAATAATTAATAAGAGTAACTGTTTTTTCTAAAAAAGAGTAAGTAAAAAGAACTAACGCTTAAATATTTTTTTTATTTGCATGAACCAGATATATGGTAATGAAGCATAGTTATATTCTACGCTTTCTATCCCTCCAAAAGATTTTTTAAATTTATTGATGCCTATAAGATTTGAATCCATAGTGTCATGAGCTATTCCACCCCAATCATAAACAGAATAATTTAACTTTTTAAATTTTAACATATCTTTGTAGTGAAGAAATTTGTTGGCACGTCCAATTAAGTTATGATCTAATTCTTTTGAGAAACGTTGAGTTGCAGACTGATATAATCTAACACGTCTCAACTCTTCGTCAATAATATAAGAATGAGAAGCTAATACCTTATTATTAAATGTAGCCTCTGTAATAATTAAATGTTTACCATACGCTTTCATTTGCGATTCTTTTATAACTTCTAATCCTTTTACACGTGCAAAGTTATTAAAAAAAGGAATAAAATTTTCAATAGAAGTATTGTAAGAAAATGTTCCTCCCTCCCGTTCTGCTCTCTTTATTTCATTACGAACAGTAGCTGAACACTTTCTAAATAATTCCTCCTCGGAGAGTCTAAGATCTGTTAGTAAAGTATGAAATTCTTCTTTATAAAAAGATTGGGTAGGTACATTTATTAGTGCTTGACGATAATAGTAAAATTTATATTTATTTTTTTTATCTATTTTATCGGCAAACCAAGATTCTGTATTAGTAAATCTATATTTTTGTTTAATTATATTGATCATCTTCTGTTTTTTTATGCAAAAGTAGTCAATATTTGGTAAAATACCAGTTAGATGCATATAATTAAGTGCCTTTTTCTGGCATATCTTCAATAAAACTGTTAATTTTGCACTCATGATTGAGTTGTCACAGCATATAGAAGTATTATTATTGGAGAATGATTGTGTAATTGTTCCCGGATTAGGAGGTTTTGTAGCTCATTATACGCCTGCGATACAAGTAGAAGAGAACATGTTTCTCCCTCCTACCCGTACCATTGGTTTTAATCCGCAATTAAAGCTGAATGATGGGTTGTTGGTACAATCTTATATGGCTGTATATGATACGAACTTCTCGGATGCCTCCAAGATAGTCGAGGATGAGGTTTCAGAGTTGATCATTATGCTGCATAAAGAAGGTAAGGTTGATTTGGATAATGTTGGAGAAATCAGGTATACGATCCATGATACTTATGAGTTCATTCCTTATGATAATAAAATTACTACACCTTATTTATATGGGCTTGATTCTTTCGAAATGAAGGAACTGACCGTTTTACATCAGGAAAAAGAAAGGGTATTGGTTCCTGTTATTCAGGAAAGAAAGAAATCATATGAGATCAAGATCAATCGTGGGATGGTGCGTAGTGCGGTGGCTATAGTGGCTGCGGTAGTACTATTCTTCTTCCTTTCCACTCCGGTTGAAAATACTTATGTAGAAAAAGATAATTACGCTCAATTGTTGCCGATTGATCTGTTTGAAAAAATAGAGGGAAAATCTATTGCGATGACTCCTGTTGTGATGAATAAGGATGTGAAGCAGTCGGTAAAGGCAGTGTCCGGTACTTCTAAAAAAACGGGGAAAAAGGTAACAAAACCTGTTGCGGTACGAGAGGTGAAAGTAGCTCAGCCTGTTACAGAAGAGGTACATAAAACGTCTGCTGCTGTACAATCAAATGAGTCTCAATCGATTCCGACATCTGAAGCTGTTGTAAAATCAAAACAGACAGAAGGTAATTTTCATATAATTGTTGCCGGAGGCATTGGTGTAAAAGATGCAGAGGTAATGGCAGAACGATTGAAAGCTGAAGGATTTACAGGAGCGAAAGTTTTAAATAATGATGGTAAGATCCGTGTAAGTATAATGTCGTGTACAACTCGTGAAGAGGGTACAAAACAGCTTTTGAAGTTAAGAGAGAATGACACCTATAAAACCGCTTGGTTGCTGGTTAAGTAATACAAATCCCCCTATATCCTTTAAGATATGAAACGAGTTCGTTGTCCTAAGTGTGAGAATTATCTTTCTTTTGATGAAACTAAGTATACAGAAGGGCAATCTCTGGTATTTGTTTGTGAACACTGCGGTAAGCAGTTTAGTATTCGTTTGGGAAAGAGTAAAGTGAGAGAGACTCAAAAAGAAGAAATACTTGATGAAGAAGCTCATAAAAATGAATTTGGGTGTATTGTTGTTATTGAGAACGTATTTGGTTTCAAACAAGTAATACCTTTACAGGAAGGGGATAATGTTATTGGGCGCCGTTGTGTGGGCACGATGATAAACACTCCTATCGAGACTGGTGATATGAGTATGGATCGTCGGCATTGTATTATTAATGTGAAACGAAATAAGCAAGGGGAACTGGTTTATACACTTCGGGATGCTCCCAGTCTGACAGGTACTTTTCTAATGAATGAAATTTTAAATGATAAAGACCGTATCCGGATAGAAAATGGTGCTATCATAACGATTGGTGCTACTACTTTTATACTTCGGACTGCGGAATCAGAATAAATGCGTTTTATGACAAGTTAATTTCATTTGAGAAGCGAATTATATGCTAAATCGCCGATAATATTAACAGATAAGAAATAATACTATTTTCCTGATATAAAAGTACGTATTCTTACATGTCAAAAGTACGTACTTTAGGGATATAAAATAACGTATTTAATACACTGTTAAATACGTTATTTTGTTTTGGAGTAAAAGTATGCTCGAACAAACTCATCTTCAGTTTGTTCTTTGAGCATATAAAAATTCACTAAACCCTAACGAAAATGAAAGAGAAAAACAGAACATGGATTATTATAGCCATTATTATAGCTGTATTATTGTTGGGCTATTGGGTTTTATCATCTCCCAGAGTGGAGAAAGATGTAAACCAACAGTCAAAAGAGGTTATTGAAGATCTTACTATTGACTAATTCTTTGTATGACTAAAAATAGAAAAGAGCGACCTTCACAAAATGAAAGTCGCTCTTTCCTGTTTATTTTGATCTCTTATTTAGAGAATACTTTTCACAGTTTCCAGCATACCTTTTTCCTGGATAGAATCAAGGTTGGCTTTTACCGCTTCGGCCAGTCCTGGGATATTATTCAGATTTTCACCCCAAATAAACTCAGCGCCAAGTACACCTTCTGTTACTTTCTGAGTACAACCGGTTGCCCACAGTTCTTTCAACAGATTCATGATTTCCGGAGCGTCGTTTGGTATAATTTCGGCGCCATCAGCACGAACACCACCTTTATAATAGGTAATGATAGCAGCCAAACCTAATACTAAACCTTTTGGCAATTCTCCTTTGCGCTCTAAATAAGTTTTCAATCCCGGCAGGTCACGAGTCTGATATTTCGGGAATGAATTCAGCATGATACTTGTTACGGCATGGTCTACAAATGGATTATTGAAGCGCTCCAATACATCGTGAGCAAATTTCTCAAGTTCGTCTTTTGGTAAGTTAAGTGTCTCCATTAACTCATCAAACATTACTTTGTGGATATATTTACCAACAACCTCGTGCTCACAGGCTTCACGCACAATATTTACTCCCGACAGATAGGCTACCGGAGAAAGGACAGTGTGCGGACCATTCAATAAAGTTACTTTACGTTCGTGATACGGAGCCTCAGATGGAACGAATAATACATTCAGGCCGGCTTTGTCAGCAGGGAACTCTTTCGCAATCTCTTGTGGTGCTTCAATGACCCAAAGATGGAATATTTCGGCCTGAACAACCAGATTATCATCGTATTGTAGTTTTTCCTTGATGGCAGCAATGTCTTTACGGGGGAATCCGGGTACAATGCGGTCTACCAATGTAGCATATACGCCGCAGGCTTCTTCAAACCATGTTTTGAATTCTTCACCCAGGTTCCATAATTCAATGTATTGATAGATTGTTTCTTTTAGTTTGTGGCCATTAAGAAAGATAAGTTCGCATGGGAAAATGATTAATCCTTTACTCTTATCTCCATTGAATGTTTTGAAACGATGATATAACAATTGAGTCAGCTTGCCCGGATAAGAAGTTGCAGGTGCATCATCCAGTTTACAAGACGGATCGAAAGCGATACCGGCTTCAGTAGTATTGGAAATAACAAAGCGCATCTCCGGTTGTTCCGCCAACTTCATGAACTCTGCATTTTGTGTATAGGGGTTCAATGCACGGCTGATAACGTCAATCATTGTGAGACTATTAACAGCTTCGCCTTTGTCCAGTCCCTGGAGGTTTACATGATAGAGATCATCCTGCGCATTCAGCATGTCCACCATACCTTTGTCGATAGGTTGAACAACGACTACGCTACTATTGAAATCGGCTTTCTCGTTCATATTATAGATTATCCAATCTACAAATGCACGTAAAAAGTTTCCTTCACCAAATTGGATGATACGCTCTGGGCGTTGTACTTTAAGAGCTGTCTCTTTGTTTAATGCTTTCATGTTAATCAAAATTATAAAATTAATATGTTATTCAAATTCGAAATAAAAATCAATATTCTCTTTTATCAGAATATCAATCGGCATATATTTCAGCGGTTCAACAGATTTTTTGAAGACGATGTTGTCACATAGTGTTTTTACACCACAGTAGCCTTGAAGCCCGGGACGTTGACCTATAAGATAGGTGACTTCTCCTGATTTCAGCAATTCGGTATTGTTCCTTAGAAGATCATACCCTATCAGGCCAGTCATGTTCTGTCCCTTTTCCCGTAAGTAGTGCCCCACCTGGTAAACACGAGAGTTGAATACCGCCCCCAATGTTGCTTTTGGATGTTTCCGGAAAAAGTCACTTAATATTTCATTATTTTTTTCCGGATTATTCTTATTCAATATTACTTCGTGAATCGCGATGTCTTTATGTTCTTCAGAAATATATTTCATGAATCCTTCAAGACGACGTTTCATCTGTATCTCTGCCGGATTATCCTTGTTATTATTTAAAAACAATATCAATTCTTGCCCCTGCTGATAATTGCGCATCAGGATTTTAGCTGCAATATATCCGCTCTTATAAGAATCCTGACCGATGTATTTCAGAGCTTTAGCTTCTTCAATATCAAAATCAATGAATGCAAACGGAATATTTTTATCTTTTAAATATGCGAGCATTGAAAGAGTGTCTTCCCGAAAATTAGGAGCTAAAAGCAGTGCATCTGTGTTGCTTTTCTCTATTTTCTGACATGCATCCTGATAAGATTTTCGGTCTCCATGTTTGTAATGCAAGTAATCTACACTAACGTTAAACGGACGTAACTCTTGCCGGGCACGTTCAATACCGGTTGCCACAGAATGCCAATAATCATGTTCTACATAATAGGGTATCATGCATGTAATGGTGTACTTTTTCTTGGCAGCCAGGCCGATAGCAAATACATTGGGCTGATAATTGATCTCATCGAGCACCTTCTGGACTTTTTCTTTGCTTTTCTGAGATACATCACCCCGATTGTGAAGTACCCGGTCTACCGTTCCGGCAGAAACTCCTGCCATCTGGGCTATATCTTTTATGGTGTAGTTCTGGTCTTCCATAGCTTTAAAACTTAAATATTATAAATATTCGCTGCAAATATACGAATTATTTTGTTCCTACAAGTAATTTTTCTACTTTTGTGTTCGATAACGGTTAATAAAACTAAAACGATAATCAGGCCTATTAGCTTTACAATCAATACTATATAGGTTACGATATAAAAAGTAATTATTTTATATACTTAAAACACAGTAGAATGAAAAACTTTATGGATGAAAACTTCCTGTTGCAGACAGAAACAGCACAGAAGTTGTATCACGAACATGCGGCAAAGATGCCAATTATTGATTACCACTGTCACTTAATTCCTCAAATGGTTGCTGATGATTATCAGTTTAAATCATTGACAGAAATTTGGTTGGGTGGCGACCATTACAAGTGGCGTGCAATGCGTACTAACGGTGTAGATGAGCGTTATTGTACCGGTAAGGATACTACAGATTGGGAAAAATTTGAGAAGTGGGCTGAAACCGTACCTTATACTTTCCGTAATCCGTTGTATCACTGGACTCATCTGGAACTGAAGACTGCGTTTGGTATTGATAAGATTTTGAGTCCGAAGACTGCCCGTGAGATCTATGATGAATGTAATGAAAAGTTGGCTTTACCCGAATATTCGGCTCGTGGTATGATGCGTCGTTATCGTGTAGAAGTGGTTTGTACTACTGATGATCCTATTGATTCACTGGAATATCACATCAAAACACGTGAGAGTGGATTTGAAATAAAAATGCTTCCTACATGGCGTCCGGATAAAGCGATGGCTGTAGAAGTTCCTGCAGACTTCCGTTCATATATGGAAAAACTTTCCGAAGTGAGTGGCGTTACCATCTCTACATATGATGATATGATTGCTGCTTTGCGCAAACGTCATGACTTCTTTGCTGAACAAGGCTGCAAACTGTCAGATCATGGTATTGAAGAATTTTATGCCGAAGATTATACAGATGCGGAAATCAAAGCTATATTTAATAAGGTGTATGGCGGAGCAGAATTGACGAAGGAAGAGATTCTGAAGTTTAAATCGGCTATGTTGGTGGTATTTGGTGAAATGGATTGGGAAAAAGGCTGGACTCAACAGTTCCATTATGGTGCTATCCGTAACAACAACAGTAAGATGTTTAAGCTTCTGGGTCCTGATACCGGTTTTGATTCAATTGGTGAATTTACTACGGCAAAAGCTATGTCTAAATTCCTTGACCGCTTAAACTCTAAGGGTAAACTGACAAAAACAATCCTTTATAACCTCAATCCTTGTGCAAACGAAGTGATTGCCACGATGCTGGGTAACTTCCAGGATGGTACTGTTGCAGGAAAGATACAGTTTGGTTCAGGCTGGTGGTTCCTCGATCAGAAAGATGGTATGGAAAAGCAGATGAATGCTCTTTCTGTATTAGGATTGCTGAGTCGTTTCGTAGGTATGTTGACCGATTCTCGTTCCTTCCTCTCCTACCCGCGTCATGAATATTTCCGTCGTACGTTATGTAATCTGGTGGGTCGTGATATAGAAAATGGTGAAATTCCGGTATCAGAAATGGATCGTGTAAACCAAATGATTGAAGATATCAGTTATAATAATGCTAAGAACTTCTTTCAGTTTTAATCAGATAAAAATCTGATAAGAAAACAGAATACCGGCAGGAACTAATCATGTTCCTGCCGTTTTTTTTATATGAAACCATTGTCATTTCTATTTTATTCATTAACTTTGCAGTCTGTTTAGAAACTTTATATAAAGGTTCTAAATGGTTACATATTAATTAGTTAGAAGCGTTTACGATATTATTCTTGTCAAGGAAATCGCCAATTTCAAAAGAGACACTGGAATAATAAGCAACAAAACGCTCATGCTCGCTGTATATCTACGAATGTATAGTTGGGCGTGGGCTGTTGCTTCATTATTTGTGTTTCGGGTGTTTGGCGATACCTCTTGACAGATAATGGCAACAGTTCCCACGCTTTCTATATATAATTAGAATAGCTGGTGCGGGAACCACCGGCTACGAACAAACAGTAATGAATCGAGCAGTTCAGGCTACCATGGTTGTAGCTTTGTGTCTTGTTGTCATGTCTTGTGCATCAAGCAGGCGGGTTGTCTATTTACAAGAGAAAAGTGTAGAAATACCGGAATCTTCCGTGGCTTTTGATGCCCGGATCATGCCAAAAGACTTAATAACCATTTCTGTCAGTACCCCCGAACCGGAAGCAGCTTTGCCATTCAATCTGATTGTTCCTTCTGCCCAGTCGGGCAACAGCCTTTCCAGTCTTGTCTCCCAACCTACATTGCAAAACTATCTCGTTAACAATGAAGGGGAGATCTCTTTCCCTGTTCTGGGACAATTGAAAGTAGGCGGACTCACAACACAACAGACTTCTGAAATGATTATTTCACAGTTGCATAAGTACCTGAAAGAACCACCCATTGTTACCGTCCGTTTGATAAACTATAAAGTATCTGTCATAGGAGAAGTGAATCGCCCCAATATGTATACGGTGATTAACGAAAAGATAAATGTATTTGAAGCATTAGCTATGGCGGGCGATCTCACGATTTATGGAAGAAGAGATCGTATACGAATCATGAGAGAGGACATCGACTCTCACCGGCATATTATTACACTGAATCTGAATGATGCCAATATCATATACTCACCTTATTTCTATTTGCAGCAGAATGACATTGTATATGTAGAACCTAATAAAGCAAAGTCTCAAAGTGCCAATATCGGTTCTTCTACTACATTGCTGGTTTCTGTTACTTCTATTCTGATATCACTTGCCGGATTGATTGTTAACATACTTCGCTAATTTAAAGATTATGGAAAATAACCGAATGACGAATGACCCTGTTCAGGAACAGGAGATTGATTTAATTGAGCTTTTTTACAAACTTCTTGCCCGATGGAAGTGGTTCGTTGCTTCTCTTATTCTGGCATTGGCTGCTGCTTTTATTTATGTTCATTTAGTAACTCCTGTTTATCAGGCCTCTGCTTCCATTGTTATTAAGGAGACAGAGAATCAGAATAAAGTAGTTGACGAACTTTTTGCCATGGCAAATACCCAACTTCCTAATACAGGAACTCAGATTGATGATGAAATGGAGATACTACGTTCGCGTTCTACCCTTTTACAGGTAGTCAATGAGCTTCGTTTGCATACGACTTATCGCATCAGAAAAAACTTCAGATACGTAGAAGATACTGCTTCACCATTGGTTGCTATTCTTGATGAAGCGGCTATGGATACTTTGACAGGAACTTTGCTACTGGAAATTGATAGTAAGAAAAGAGGATATGTAGTGACTGCAGCATTAAATGATGTTTGCCGGACAACTGAGTTTACAGGGTTTCCGGTTACTGTTGAAACGCCCGCAGGAAAAGTGATGCTTCGTATGACCAACGACCAGAGTGAATGGCCGGGAACTATGAAAATTATGATTTGCCGTCCTATAGATGCTGTGAAAAGTTGCGCATCACGTCTTTCCGTTAGTACCATTTCTAAGAAAACATCGATTATTTCTCTTTCATACACGGATGTCAGTAAGCGCAGAGCAGAGCTTTTCCTTTCCAGATTGATTGAAATTTATAACCGTGATGCGATGGAAGATAAAAACAAAGTGACAGGAAATACTTTGCAGTTTGTAACAGAGCGGCTTGATAGTATCAGTCGTGAACTGGGCTTTGTGGACAAGAATCTGGAACGCTATAAACTGAAAGAGCGTCTTAGTGATATAAAAACCAACATGGTACTTGATCTTAATACAAATAATGAATACGAGAAGAAATTGCTTGATGTAGAAATACAATTGAACATGACTGCTTATATCTATGAATATTTGCAAGATAGTAACCACCCTTTTTCTTTATTGCCCATTAATACCGGAATTGCAGATACTGAACTTGCCAAATTAGTAAATGAGTATAATAAAGAATTGCTGGAGCGTGAAAGATTGTTGCATATAATGAAAGAGAATAATCCGGCTGTTATAAACCAGGGTATTAAGATTGACGCTTTAAGGCGGAATGTGCTCAATTCGCTTTCAGGAATAAAAAATGGTTTACTGATAGCGCGTGACGATATTATGCAGAAAACAAACTATTTTAATACCCGGATAGATAATTTGCCCAAACAAGAGAGAGAATTTAATAACATTGACCGTCAGCAACAAATTAAGGCGAATCTTTATCTGATGTTACTTGAGCGCAGAGAACAGGCTGCTATCTCATTGGCTGCTACTATTAATAAAGCACGTATTATTGATGCGGCGCTTGCTGCTGATGCATCGGTAGCTCCCAAAAGTATGATGATTTATGCCGGAGCGAGCTTCATGTCTCTTGTGCTTACTGCCGGAATAGTTCTGTTTGGAGGAATTTTCCGTACTAAATTGACGTCACTATCTGAGTTGGAAGCAATTGGTTTACCACAGGTGGGGACTATTCCACAGATGAATGATTCGGAACGGCAAGTTGAAGACGGTCGGAATGATGTAATAGATGAAGCATTCAGGCGTTTGCGCAGTAACCTTCGTTTTATGGCCGAAGGAGATGATAAGAAATGTATTCTTGTGACTTCTACGATGAGTGCTGAAGGTAAAAGTTTTACGAGTATAAACTTAGCGCTGACTTTTGCTTTCCTGGGATGCAAAGTATTAATTGTGGGGCTTGATATTCGTCGTCCGAGACTCGCTGAATTTTTTAAGATTAGAAATGAACAGGGAATGACTAATTACCTCTCCGGGAGTGAAGTGTCCCTGGATAGCATTATCTATCCTTCCGGCATTCATAAAGACCTGTCTGTGCTTCCTGCAGGTCCTGTACCTCCCAATCCGGCAGAACAATTGGAAAAAGAAAAACTTAGGGTAGCCTTTGATTATTTGCGTAAACAATTTGATTATATTATCGTCGATTCGGCTCCGGTAGGTATGGTGAGTGATACATTGAGCCTTGGAAAGATAACGGACTTCACTCTCTATGTATGCCGGTTGAATTATACACCCAAAAAGGCTTTGTCAATCATACGGGATTTGGAATCGGGTGGTCAGTTGAATCGTATTTCCATATTGGTAAACGGGTACAATATGTCTGATGAAAAATATGCTTATGGCAAGTACGGTTACGGATATGGCTATGGGCATAAAAACAATAAATAGCATTTTTCTTTTCACTCAACAAAAATACCGCATAAAAGAAATCTTAATATGGGAAGATTTCTCTTGCGGTATTTTTTATTTTCAAAACCATTTTCTTTTCTTTTTAGGCTCTTGCTTGTATATCTCGGCAAAGGTTCTTTTCTCTTTTATTATTTGATAAATAATTCCCCAGTCGGGAAGTCCTCCCAGGTTACGGTCATCAATAAATAAGTCTACTTTTAGTTTCCGGGAATAATCTTTATCTGTCATTTCTTCTTCCGGATAGTCTTTGTTCACTGCATAAAACTCAAGGCCTCGTGCCCTGCACCATTCTACAGCTTCTTCCAGGAGTTTGCCTTCGCGTACACTCCACAATATCAGCCAATGCCCCTCTCGTTGTAACAGTTTCAGGGTCTCAATCGCAAAAGGAATTTCCTTGCCAATACGTGGATAACAATGTTCTACAATGGTTCCGTCAAAGTCTACAGCTATTCTCATTTCACTATTTCTTAGGTGTTATTGCTGACAAATGTACATATAAATAGCCAAAAAAGACTATCTTTGCGCTGAATTAATACATAAAAACAGAAAATTTACATGAACAATTCCCCTCAAAGTGCTACCAAAGGATTCACTAAAGCCTTTTGGGTCAGCAACACAGTCGAACTGTTTGAACGCATGGCTTATTATGCTGTGTTTATCGTTCTCACGATCTATTTATCCAGTATTTTAGGTTTTAATGATTTAGAAGCAAGTATGATATCCGGTCTTTTCTCCGGCGGATTGTATTTACTTCCTATTTTTTCGGGAGCTTATGCTGATAAGATAGGTTTCCGACGGTCTATGATCATTGCCTTTTCACTTCTTTCCATCGGATATTTGGGATTAGGAGTATTACCTACCCTGCTTGAATCGGCGGGGCTGGTTACTTATGGTGAAGTAACCCGTTTTTCCGGTTTGCCGGACAGCAATGCCCGTTGGATGATAGTTCCTGTCCTGACTATACTTATGATAGGAGGCTCTTTTATCAAATCTATCATTTCTGCATCAGTAGCCAAAGAGACAACAGAAGCTACACGTGCACGGGGTTACTCCATTTTCTATATGATGGTAAATATTGGTGCTTTCACCGGTAAAACCATTATTGATCCACTGAGAAACTTTATAGGTGAGCAGGCGTATATTTACATCAATTATTTTTCCGGTGGCATGACATTGCTTGCTCTTCTGGCAGTGATTTTCTTCTATAAATCAACACATACGGCGGGTGAAGGAAAAAGTATGCATGAAATCTGGCGTGGTTTTGTACGAATCATGACTAATTGGCGATTACTGATTCTTATTTTAATCATTACCGGATTCTGGATGGTGCAACAACAATTGTATGCCACTATGCCGAAGTATGTTATTCGTATGGCGGGCGAAACAGCGAAGCCGGGGTGGATTGCTAATGTTAATCCTTTTGTGGTGGTTTGTTGTGTCAGTTTTATTACCCGGTTGATGGCAAAGCGTACCGCTATCACTTCTATGAATATCGGTATGTTTCTGATTCCGGTTTCAGCATTATTGATGGCTTGTGGTAACCTGCTTGGAAATGATATAATATCCGGCATGACTAATATTACCTTAATGATGATTGTTGGTATTGTAATACAGGCGTTGGCTGAATGTTTTATTTCTCCGCGCTATCTTGAATATTTCTCTTTACAAGCACCTAAAGGCGAAGAAGGAATGTATCTGGGATTCAGTCATCTGCACTCATTCCTCTCTTCTATCTTTGGTTTTGGGCTGGCTGGTATTTTATTAACGAAATATTGTCCGGATCCAATTTTGTTTGAATCACATGAAGCATGGGAGGCTGCCAGTGTGAATGCTCATTATATCTGGTATTATTTTGCGGGTATAGGATTGGTAGCAGCTATTGCTCTTCTTATTTTCGCTAAAATCACCCAATCCATCGACAAAAAGAAGAAAGCATAAGGCTTATTTTCTTCTTTTTTGTGTATATTTGCCGTCACTTTGCCACAAAAGTTGACGGCAATTTGCATTTTAAAGAAAAGGATACGAAATGAAAGTAAAATTTATAAGCCTGGCAAGTGGCAGTAGTGGAAACTGCTATTATCTGGGTACTGATACATATGGAATACTAATCGATGCCGGCATTGGAATACGAACGATAAAAAAGACACTGAGAGACATTAATGTAGCAATGGAGTCCATACGTGCTGTGTTTGTGACTCATGATCACGCCGATCACATCAAAGCTGTAGGACATTTGGGGGAAAAACTGAATATTCCGGTTTATACAACGGCTCGTGTTCATGCCGGAATTAATAAGAGTTATTGTATGACGGAGAAGTTACATTCTTCTGTCCGTTATCTGGAAAAGGAACAGCCGATGGAATTGGAGGATTTCCATATAGAGTCTTTCGAAGTCCCTCATGACGGAACAGATAATGTGGGTTATTGCATTGAGATAGATGGTAAGATCTTCTCTTTCCTTACTGACCTTGGCGAGATCACTCCTACCGCTGCCAAATACATCCGCAAAGCCAATTACCTGATTCTTGAAGCCAATTATGATGAAGAGATGTTGAAGATGGGACCTTATCCGCAATATCTGAAAGAACGTATATCAAGCGGTACGGGACATATGAGTAATATAGCAACAGCCGAATTCCTGGCAGAGAACTTTACCGAAGATCTACGTTATATCTGGCTTTGCCACCTGAGTAAAGATAATAATCATCCGGAATTGGCATACAAGACTGTGGAATGGAAATTAAAGAACAAAGGAATCATTGTAGGTAAAGATGTGCAACTGCTTGCATTAAAGCGAAGTACGCCATCAGATCTGTATGAATTCGAATGAAAGCAATAAAAACGGCTAAAAAAGTTCCTGTTTTGTTTGGCTGAATAAAACAAAAAATCTACCTTTGCAAGCGCAAATGAGAAGATAAGCACTCTTAGCTCAGTTGGTAGAGCAACTGACTCTTAATCAGTGGGTCCAGGGTTCGAATCCCTGAGGGTGTACAAGCATTTTGTAAAATAAAAGAATCCGTTGTATTTTGAATAAATACAACGGATTTTCTTTTATTATTAATAGATTCTTTCTGTTTCTGGCTTATTCTAATGTACCATTTTCAGTCCTACTACTCCTGTCAGAATCAGCAGTACAAACAACAGTCTGAATATATTTGTTGAATCATGAAAGAAGAAGATACCGATAAGAACTGTCCCTATTGCTCCGATTCCTGTCCAGATGACATATGCAGTGCCAATAGGAATTGTTCTCTGTGCAAGATATAACAAGAAACCACTTGCTCCCATAGAAACAATGGATATGGTGATGAATAAATAGAAATATTTCTCATAAATACTTGCCAGTTTGAACCCCAAAGGCCATCCTATTTCCAGTAGCCCGGCTCCAATCAATAATAACCATGCCATAATTTAATTATTTAAAATTTTCAGTAAAGATATGAGCTTGGTTAGAAAAAGTAATTGATAATTATCAATTAAGTATTTTAATAGATAAAATCAGTTATATTTGTCGGACAAAATATAGTCATGTTATGGATATTACATCATTTTCCTGTCCTTCAAAGGATACCATTTTACAGAATACAATGAATAAATTGGAGTCTATATGGGATGAAATTTCCTATCCTAAAGGATTTATTTTGTTCACTAAAGATAAGATCGAACGTGATGTATATCTGATAAAGCAAGGTATCGCCAGGGCCTATATTGAAGTGGACGGAAGAGATATTACAATCTGGTTTGGGAAGGAAAATGATATTATTATATCTGCTCAGGGATATGTGAATGGTGAGAAAGGGTATGAGACGATAGAGCTTTTAGAGGATTCCGTGTTGTACAAAATGAATTTAAAACAGTTGCATGAATTGTATCAGCAAGATCTGGAAGTATGCAATTGGGCACGGAAATTCATAGAAAAAGAATTTGTAGGAACCGAACATCGCCTTATTTCCAGTTTGTCTATGACGGCAACCGAACGCTATCTCCGGCTTATGAAAGAGAAACCGGAGATTTTACAGCGTGTACAGTTGCGGCATATTGCTTCCTATCTTGGTATTTCATCGGAGCATTTGAGTAGGATACGTGCCAACACTAAAAGTATGACAATATAAATAAGGTATTCATGAATTACGGTAGGATCTCTGATTACTTTTGCCTTGCCAGTCGCCACACTACTTCTGCCTTTTTGGCCAGAATGAGTGAATCTGCATCGATTTTAACTACATTCAGGGTATCGGTTCCTGTAATGGTCTGTTTGTTGCCAATACTTTCATATCGCAGAGTCAGTGTCCAATTATCCAGATTCCAGTTTTTTATCAGTAAAGTTGCCATATCCACAGAACTGGCCGTTCCGTTTTGATTGAGTGTGAATCCTTGCATCTCTTTGAGATTTATAGGATTGGGTTCAAGCCAGGTTCCCTGAATATAGTAATAAGGAGAATGCACGGTAATTGTTAGCTCGTCGGCTTTCAGAATTTTAACTCCGTCTATATCTTCATGGGTGCAGGTTACTCTGACAGAATCATTGAGTAATACTCCGGGCACTTTCTGTGGATTGGCATCCATTGTGCTGATGTTTACCGTATCTCCCTGATCAGAGATAATTGTCAGGTTGTTCATGCTTGCATCATACACGATTCCGTTAATGATTTGAGTGGCTGGAGCTTGTTTGCATGAAATAATGCCAGCCAATAAAAATACTACTGAAGTCGACAGATAAACTAATTTCTTCATATTCTATTAATTTTAAAATAGTAACAATGAAACAAAGGTAGCATTTATATTTTTAAATTTACATTTTTGCCCGAAGAACTATACTCTCTCCCGAAAAGAAATGAAGGCGTTACACTAACCTGTATGAAGGGGAATTACAAGAGTGTACACTTATGTATTGCAAAAGTGTACAATGATACATAACAAGAATGTACATTTTTAAGGTTCTTCTTCAATTTAGTTGAACCGTGTTTGATAAGTCACTTTTGCAAAGTAGGCTCTATGGGATTCAAAATCATCAACGCTCATTCTTTTATCAGTTTAATGCTCTGTTCACTGATAATAACTGATCTCCTAAAAGAGTTAGGTTTTCCGGCATTTTTGTTATCTTTATATCGCCAAACACAAAGAATCAAGGAATGCCCGATAAACCTAACGGTAACAAAGTTACGATAAAAACCTCATTAAACAATGGCTTGTGTTCAACCCTATTCCATAAAAACAATAGTTTTTCTTTTATTTACGAATCATCCGACCTTTCCATTGAAGATGTAGGGTATGAAGGTAATACGATAGTTCTATATGCCAAAGGTTCAAAGCGGAGTGCGGTATGCCCTTATTGTGGGGGTGAAAGTCATCATGTTCATAGTCGATACACTAGAACAATAAATGATTTGTCCATACTTGGCAAGAAGGTTGTTTTGATCTTGGAATCGCGCAAGTTCTTCTGCAAAAATGCAGATTGCCCCCAAAAGACATTTGCCGAACAACCCGGCAATGAAGTCTTCCGCTACCGCAGGCGTACACGCCGATTAGAGTTAACTGTCATTCGTAATGGTCTTATGATGTCTTCCCGAACCATCAGTAAACTACTTTCGTATTGTGGCGTAGATCTAAGTTCATCAACAATACTGCGTTGCCTACATCAGCTCTGCCCTCCTGATAACAAAGAGATTGAACAAGTTGGAGTTGACGATTGGGCTTGGCGCAAAGGCGTGTCATATGGCAGCATCGTTATCGATTTATTAAATAAGTATCCGGTTGATTTGTTGGGTGACCGTGAAGCGAAAAGTTTCCTCGAATGGATGGAAGAACACCCATGTGTAAATGTCGTCAGCAGAGACAGGGCTACCGGTTATAGTTCGGCCATTGCGTCTACCGGACGGCATGTTGTGGAGGTTGCAGACAAATTCCATCTTATTAAAAACATACACGAATGTATGGACAAGCTCCTAAGCGGGCATTATGCAGCATACTGCAATAAAATCAGGGAGAAAGAATCCATGGACGATTGCCTTTTACAGCCAAAACAGACTGCCATGATCCATATACCTCCAAAGAAAGCGAAAGCAGACTCCCGCATGACAAAGTTTAAAGAGGTGAAAGAACTGCAGCTCAAGGGATTCAACCCCTTTGCCATTTCTAAAAAGTTGGGAATAGCCCGCCCGACTGCACTCAAATTCTGCAGAATGCAAGAACTTGCTCCGCGAAACAGCAAAGCCAGGACCGATTACCATTTGTATGACAAGCACATTGAAGACGGGGTTGTAAATGGAACACCCCTGAGTACCCTTTATGCCCAGATTTGCAACATGGGCTTCAAAGGAAGTCTGGCCCCATTCTATGCCCACTACAGATACTTGAGTGATGGACACAGGGGATTTAGATCCAAATATTTCAAACCCAACCGAAGAGTGAAACAGACCGACGAAAGGTCAAGGATATTACCTCTCAAGCGGATATCTATTATCACTGCCAAATCAATCTATCAAGGAAATATGAATAAGTCGGAAGAAGAACTGATTGAGACATTGTATCAATTCGATTGGTTTAGACAAATGCATGAAGCAGCCAAATCCTTTTATTGTATTATTACAGGCACAGAAACATATGAACTAATAAGATGGATGAAAAAATATTGGAATACAGAGATACAAACGCTTAAAACATTTATACTGGGAATAAGGAAAGATTATAAAGCCGTCAAAAATACAATCAAGTATAACATTACCAATGGGATTACCGAGGGCTTTGTTAACAAACTAAAGGCAGTGAAGCGAACTATGTATGGAAGGGCAGGATTAGAGTTGCTAAGAATTAAGATGGTGATGGAACATGTCTTTTTCAACTAAATTGAAGAAGAACCATTTTTAATATGCAAAAGTGTATACTCTTTTATTGGTTGATTATCAATGTGCTAGCGACGCAGTTTTCTTATTGGTCTTAAAGTTTTTTGTCGACTTAAGACAAATAAAAAAGGAGGCTAAAAATAGTCTCCTTTTTGTACACCCTCAGGGATTCGAACCCTGGACCCACTGATTAAGAGTCAGTTGCTCTACCAACTGAGCTAAGAGTGCATTAGTATTATGCTTTTTTTGATTTCGGGTGCAAAGGTAAAGCTTTATTTTAAAATAGCAAACCTTGCAGCGATTATTTTTAAATTTATTTTCTTTCGCTTTGCTATCATTAAAAAATGAATTACATTTGCAACGATAAATTTAGTATTCACCCTTTAAACTATGGAAAGGGTATTAATTATGTTGGAGAAATAACACATCAAAATCAGGACTAAGCGGCTCATCGGGATGAAGAGCCCCAGTAATTTTATTATCTGAACACTCCGTGAAACTGCTGCCGGAGAAAAATTGATTAGTCCTGCAATCTTATTATTTTATTATTTAATCACTTCAGTGTGGTGAAGCGGGGATGTTATGTTCTGTCTTCTTCTGCACTGCTAACAGGCATATTGCCTCATTACTCCGGAACATTATATGTTTATTCCGGGGATGAGATCAGTGTGCTATGCAAGAAATCATGGGAATACGTTTAAAAGATTTAAGCAAACTGGGATATACAAATAATGTGGCACGCAGTCTGGCTGTTGCCATTGTAAGCAAACATTGCAAGTATGAAAGTAAAGAAGAAATTCTGGTTCGTTTAGCAAATGTGCTTGATAATCCCGAAGCATATAAAAATGATGAAGTATGGGGGAAACTGGCGGAACACTTCTCTCCCACCATTATAGAAAGGAAGTTTCAGGTCTATGATCTGAGAGAAGTGCCGTTGATGCACCAAACTTATGGTAACAAGTTTATAGAAAGTTCTGCCAAACAACAAATGGAACTGGCCATGCGACTCCCGGTAACGCTGGCAGGAGCGTTGATGCCTGATGCACATGCCGGATATGGTTTGCCTATCGGCGGTGTACTGGCAACGGATCATACAGTAATACCTTATGCCGTAGGAATGGATATTGGCTGCCGGATGAGTCTGACGGTTTTTGATGCGAAGCCGGATTTTCTGAAACGATATGCTCATCAGACAAAAGTGGCGTTAAAGGAATACACACATTTTGGTATGGATGGTGGATTAGAGTTTACACAGGAGCATGAAGTGTTGGACAGAGAAGAATTCCGATTGACGCCCCTGTTACAAAAGTTACATGGGAAGGCTGTCCGGCAATTAGGTACATCAGGACAAGGGAATCATTTTGTGAACTTCGGAGAACTGGAACTGGAGGCGGACAATGCTTTACAGTTACCTGCCGGGAATTATGTTGCTTTGTTGTCTCATTCAGGTTCACGTGGATTAGGAGCTGCTATTGCACAACATTATAGTTTTCTGGCACGTGAATCTTGTAAATTACCTCGCGAAGCCCAGTGTTTTGCTTGGCTTGATCTCCATTCGGAAGAGGGACAAGCATACTGGATGAGTATGAATCTTGCCGGAGATTATGCTCGGGCTTGTCACGAAAGGATTCATCTTAATCTTGCCAAAGCCTTGGGATTGATCCCGGTTGCTAATGTAAGCAATCACCATAACTTTGCCTGGGAGGAGGAAATAGCACCCGGTAACTTTGCCATTGTTCACCGCAAGGGAGCTACTCCGGCTTATAAAGGCCAACCCGGACTTATTCCGGGTAGTATGGCTACTCCCGGATACCTGGTCTGTGGTAAAGGAGTACGTGAATCTCTCTTTTCGGCCTCTCATGGTGCCGGACGGGCGATGTCAAGACAACAGGCCCAAAGCACCTTCACACAGTCCGCTTTAAAGAAATACCTGGTACAAGCGGGCGTAACCCTTATCGGAGGCAGTGTGGAAGAGATGCCTCTTGCTTATAAGGACATCGAAAGAGTGATGCGGGCACAGGAAAACCTGGTAGAGATACAAGGGCGTTTTATGCCCCGTATCGTAAGAATGAATAAAGAATAATTAAATAAAAACAAAATGTTATCAGAAAAATATGGTCGTACGTATCACTTTCCTTTCTCACCGGGAACTACAAGTGACGACCGCATCAACCATACTTATTGGGAAGATATCCAGCGGATTGACACGCTTGTATATACCGAAAAATTGGATGGTGAGAATAATTGTCTGAACAGCGCCGGCGTATTTGCACGGTCACATGCTGCACCTGCTACTTCTCCATGGACACGACAACTGCGTGAGCGTTGGGAATTAATGAAGCATGATTTGGGCAGTTTTGAATTATTTGGTGAAAATCTGTATGCTGTTCACTCTATTGAATACAAACGGTTAGAATCGTATTTCTATGTTTTTGCCGTGCGTTGCCTCGATAAATGGTTATCCTGGGAAGAGGTAAAGTTTTATGCTGCTATGTTTGTGTTTGATTTGCCAACGGTTCCCGAATTGGGATTGGAGTCCGTTGCAGAACTTCCTCAGGAACAATTTCGGGAGCAGATACTTACGCTTGCCCGGCAACCGGGAGTCTTTGGTACAAAAGATCCTTTTACCGGAGAAGATTGTACACGTGAAGGGTTGGTAGTGCGGAATACAGATGAATATCCGGTTAGCGAATTTGCACACAATGTATTTAAGTATGTGCGCAAAGGACATGTGAAAACAGATGAGCATTGGACACGTCACTGGAAGCGTGCCCGGCTTTTCTGGGAGTTTAATGAAAATAAAGAAAAATATGATTTGGACATTAACAGATAAGAAAGATCGTAGCTCGCTCGAACTACAATTCGAATGGTTACGCGATATGAATGGGATTTCTCAGGACCAGTTTCATCATGCCGAAGGAGATGTGGCTACACATACCTGGCGGGTGATAGAAGAATTACAGAAACTACCCGGCTATCTTGCCCTTACAGAGCAGGACAAAGAAATACTTTGGACGGCTGCACTACTGCATGATGTAGAAAAACGTTCTACTACAGTCATTGAGGAAGATGGCAGTATCACTGCCAAAGGGCATGCCCGTAAGGGAGAATATACTGTGCGTACGCTTTTGTACAAGGATACATCAACTCCTTTTATCATTCGTGAAAAGATAGCATCACTTGTAAGGTTTCACGGGCTCCCTTTATGGCTGATGGAAAAGCAGGATCCTGTGAGACAGGTTGCCAAGGCAGCTTTCAGAGTGGACACTTCGCAACTCCGTTTACTTGCCGAAGCTGATATAAAAGGACGTATCTGTCAGGATAAAAATACTTTGATGGAATCGCTGGAGTTATTTGAAATCTTCTGCCGTGAGCAGGGGTGCTGGAAAAAGAGCAGAGAATTTACCACTGATCATGCCCGTTTTCGTTACTTTCATACGGAAGAAAGCTATATAGATTACATTCCGTATGAAAAGTTTAAGTGTAATGTTGTTCTGTTATCCGGGTTACCGGGAATGGGAAAAGATCATTATCTTGAAACGTCCGGTATAGCTCTTCCTGTTATCAGCCTGGATGATATTCGCCGGAAGAATAAACTGAGTCCTACTGACAAATCGGCAAATGGATGGGTGGTGCAGGAAGCTAAAAAGATAGCCCGTGCTTATTTGCGTAAAGGGCAGGATTTCATATGGAATGCAACTAATATTACTACTCTGATGCGCTTTCAGCTTATCAATCTCTTTGCCGGGTATGGGGCTCGTGTTAAAGTGGTTTATGTTGAGAAAGACTATTCCGTTTGGCGAAAACAGAACCGTGAAAGAGAATATCCGCTTCCGGAGAGTGTGTTGGACAGTATGCTTGGTAAGCTTGAGGTACCTCAATTGACGGAAGCTCACGAAGTGGAGTATCTGGTAGAGAATGAGATAAATAAAAAAGATTTTCTATGAAATAATACATCGGATGCTTGACTTTTAGTCAAAAAAACAGTATCTTTGTAATTGCAATCATAAAGTAGATTCAGTTAGAATACTTGTAAAGGAGAAAGCTATGGCTTTCTCCTTTATTTTTTTATACCGGCTTCTGAAGGTATATAGGCAGGTATCTATTGCAGTTTTTCCCGGTACTTATTCAAAATTACATGGTATGTTACGGTTCGTTTGTTACTATGTTACGATGCATTTCTCGGTATGTTGCGATGTAAATGCTATTGTGTTGCAATGCAACTGATATTATCTTCTGAGAAAGTCGCTTTCAGGTTAATAATCAATAAATCAGCTCTTGACAAAAACACGTTTGGAGGTAGTGGATAACAAAAACAATTTTCCCTTCCGTGATGTTAATATACTATCAGATTAATATAATAATAACATGATGAATAAAATTGATATTCCCGATAAAGGAAAAAGAAAAAGAGTAGTTATTGTAGGCGGTGGTTTTGGAGGATTAAAGCTGGCACGCAAACTAAAAAATGACAATTTTCAAATTGTTCTGTTAGACAAAAATAATTATCATCTGTTTCAGCCTCTTCTTTATCAGGTAGCTACAGCCGGTATAGAGCCGAGTGCAATCTCTTTCCCTTTCCGTAAGATTTTTAAAAAGCGTAAATATTTTCATATTCGTATCTGTGAAGCCCAGCGGGTTATTCCGGAACAAAATATGTTGGAAACTTCCATTGGAGCTATTGAATACGACTATCTGGTAATTGCAACCGGATGTTATACCAACTATTTCGGTAACGATAAGATGGCTCTCCATACCATGTCTCTCAAAACAACGGCAGAAGCTCTCTATAACCGTAACCAAGTACTGGAAAGCTTTGAGAAAGCGCAGAACACGAGTAATTTGAAAGAACGGGAAAAATTGATGACGTTTATAATTGTAGGTGGCGGAGCTACCGGAATAGAACTTTCGGGTGCATTGGCAGAGATGCGTAAGTTCATTTTGCCACAAGATTATCCCGATCTGGATATAGAGCAGATGCGTATTGTCCTTATCGATGCAGGCCCTCGCCTACTCTCGGCTTTCTCCGAAAAATCGTCTACCGAAGTACATGACTATCTGGCAAAAAAAGGAGTTGAAATAAAGGTGGATTCCAAGGTGGTAGATTATAAAAATGATTTGCTTACTCTGGGAGATGGTACGGCCATACCTTCTACAAATATCTATTGGGTAGCAGGTGTGAAAGCTAACAGTCTTGAAGGACTTCCGCAGGACGCTTACGGACCGGGGAACAGACTGAATGTAGATGTTTTCAACAAGGTAGTCGGTACTAACAATGTATTTGCTATTGGTGATACTGCTCTAATGATTTCAGAAGATTATCCGAGGGGACATCCTCAGGTTGTTCAGCCGGCTATTCAACAGGCTAAGCTTCTTGTTCAGAATCTGAACAACATAGAAAAGGGACTTCCACTTAAACCTTTTGTGTATCATAATAAAGGTTCGATGGCTACCATCGGAAGAAATAACGCCATTGTAGAGTTGAAGAATATCCGTTTTGGTGGTTTTCCTGCCTGGGCAGTCTGGTTATTCATTCACTTAATGAGTATTGTAGGTGTAAAGAACAGACTTTTCATTTTCATAGACTGGATGTGGAGTTATTTCACTTATGACCCTTCGTTGCGATTAATAATAAAGCCTGTGAAAAGAGTAAAACCGAAGAAATGATATATGTTATGTTGCTCTCGTTTTAATAGATATGGGAAAGGGAATGTTTGCGATGACTTATTCCCTTTTTTATTAAGAATAGTATTAGAGTTATAATAGTTATGCTTCTAATATTTGGAACCGGGATGTATAAAATACCTCCGAAGTAATTGAATATACTCCGGAGGTGTGAGAAGATTTGTGGAAGTATATTGCTTCCTTATTCTATTTTATTATTTGTCATCCTCTTCAAAGTAGCCATATTCATGGAGTATGCCTCTACCTATTTCTTCGAGACAATCTTTGAAGAAATCTTTTACCTTTTTCATAACTTTATTCCTTTCTATTAATGTAATATATATCTAATAACAAAGGCTGGCAAAAAGAGTTTATACTTTTTATCTCTGTAATGCTTTATTTGATATGAATCAATTTAAACAATGTGAAGCTAAGGTTTGTTTATATTGTATAAATTATCAAACTAAAAAATGAAACTTATGATCTACAATTTTTTATTCCCCTCAAAGCCCAATAGTACAGGGGCATCTTTATTCTTACTTGCATTACGTATTTTCTTTGGTTTACTGTTGATGAATCACGGCATACAGAAATGGAGCAGTTATCAGGAACTATCCATAGCTTTCCCTGATCCGTTAGGTGTAGGTAGCCCGTTATCTCTGGGACTGGCTATCTTCGGAGAACTCGTTTGTTCAATGGCGTTTATCGTTGGTATATTATATCGTCTGGCTATGTTGCCTATGATTTTTACAATGGGCATGGCGTTCTTTGTAATTCATGGTAATGATGCTTTTGCAGTAAAAGAACTGGCACTCATCTATTTAGTTGTATTTATATTGATGTATATATCCGGTCCCGGCAAGTTTTCTGTCGACTATTTATTAGGAAATGAGCTTCGGAAACGAAGAAAAAATGTAAAATAGAAATTGCACCATGTTTTGTTTCTATTAATTAAAAGGTTTATATTTGCAACTGTATAAAGGACTT
The DNA here is from genome assembly GCF_034654355.2 of Bacteroides mucinivorans. NCBI lineage: Bacteria > Pseudomonadati > Bacteroidota > Bacteroidia > Bacteroidales > Bacteroidaceae > Bacteroides > Bacteroides mucinivorans. Next base: position 2,757,773 of record NZ_CP178179.1, read on the forward strand.
ATAGCTATTATAAGTCTTTTATCGTTTCACAAAATAACAACTAAAAAACAGAAATTATGAAAAAAAACAGATTGACATTGGTCGCAGCTTTTGCTCTGAGCGGTACTATTTTGTTTAGCTCATGTGTAGGTTCATTTGGTTTATTCAATCGTATTTCTTCCTGGAATCAGTCGGTAGGAAATAAGTTTGTAAACGAACTTGTGTTTCTTGCGCTGAACATCGTTCCGGTATATGGCGTTGCATATTTGGCGGATGCTTTGGTTATCAACTCTATTGAGTTTTGGAGCGGCTCTAACCCGATGGCAAATGCAGGAGATGTAAAGAAAGTAAAAGGCGAAAATGGCAACTATCTGGTAGAAACTTTGGAGAATGGTTATTCAATTACAAAAGAGGGTGAGAAAACTGCTATGGAATTGATCTACAACAAGGAAGCAAATACCTGGAATGTAGTAGCTAATGGTGAGAGTACCGAACTTTTGAAAATGAACAATGATGGTACAGCGCAGATGTATTTGCCTAATGGCGAGTCAATGACTGTCACTCTGGATGCTCAGGGAACTCTTGCAGCACGTCAGATGGTAATGAACGGTCTGCTATTTGCTGCCCGTTAATTTAATGCATAAAGAAATGTCAAAAGATGAAACATGCTCTGTACAAAGAGATGTTTCATCTTTTTTATTCACTAAGTTATGAAAATACTACGAATATTCTCTCTCGTTGTTTTTATGAGTTTGGTTACTGCCTGTCAGAAACAGGTACCTCAAAGTGAAGTTGTACGCAATGCAATAGCATTCTGTGAAACCTTTTATGATCTTGATTATGCGGCTACCAAAGAATTGGTTGCTCCGGCTTCCCTCCCATATCTTAGTTATATGGCTACAAACACTACGCAGGAGCTCATTGACAAGGTAAATGCAAAAGGGCCGGTTATTGTGACTGTAATTAGTGAGCAGATGAATCCGGAAGAAGGGCATGCAACTGTTATCTGTTCAGTAAAAAATTATCTGAAAGCTGATTTCTTCAATGGTACATCTGCTATTCTTACTGAGAAACAGGATACCATTCATTTGATAAAAGAGGGTGAAAGATGGTTGGTTAAAATGGATAACCCACTGCAAAGTGGAATGCAAAATCACGACTGAACTTAGGATGAATAATGGGCCAGCGGTCTTTACCATTTTTATAAGCCGGATTGATAGCTTTCATACCTCCGTCGAAGCGTAAAACAAAGAAATCCAGATCCAAACGTAAACCTAAGCCATAAGCAACGGCAATCTGCTTATAGAATTCATTGAACTTGAATACACCGCCCGGTTGATTGGCGTAATCACGGATTGTCCAGATATTACCAGCGTCGATAAAGGCGGCTCCCTGAAATTTCCAGAACAACTTACTTCGATACTCGATGCTTGCATCCAGTTTGATGTCGCCTGACTGATTCAGGAAGTTACCATCACCGGGAAATGAACCCGGCCCTAAATCACGTACAGACCATCCGCGTACACTGTTGGCACCTCCTGAGAAGTATTGCTTCTCAAATGGAATAGTCTTTGCATTGCCATATGGAACCGCAATACCAAAACCAGCATGAAATGCCAATGAATTACGATTATCTATCCGGATATTCTTGGCAAAGTCAAAATCACCTTTCAGATACTGTGCATACGGAATGCCGAGAATGGCATATTCGCCATCATTGTTTTTTCGTATACTGATCGCTTTAGAGAATGCATATAAAATATTTCCTGCCGATTCTATATTGGCACGGATAGAATAAGAATTAGAACTGATGGTATTGTTCACCAAAGCATTTCCGGCACTGTTATAATTATAACTATAACCCATGCGTACAATAAGCCGGTTCTTATAGTTGTATTCAAAAATATGATTCTGCCCCTTGTTGATATAGTCTTCGCGAAACTTTTGGGAGATCCAGGGTAAATACAGATAACCGATATCTATTAGGTCAATACGGTGTTGTGCCCGTTGACGCTGTGTCCATTTGTAACTCCACGAAGCCGAAGCTACTGTACGTGAGAATTCCGGGCGTAGCTGGTAACTATATTGCAAACCAAACTCTGTGGTAGCACGTATTTTACGTTTAAAATCAGAATTCAGAAAAGGAAATAAGAAGCTCGGAAAGTTTATACTCGTTTCTATACCATATTCTGTGTAGTTGTTACTATGATAGTCGCCTTGCAATCCGGTAATTGCTTCATATGCACCACGAAACTTCATCATAAACGTTTCGGAACCACGAAAGAGATTCCGATGCTGGAAAGATACGGAAGCTGCTGCTCCAAGATCACCGGCAGAATTTGTTCCTTCCAATTCAAAAGAGATTGATTGATGTTTACTTTTGGTTAGCATCACATAACAATTCAGTAATGTACTGTCTCCTGCCAGAGTTTCAAAGAAACGGATATTGGTGTATTTCAATGCTGGCAGGCGTCCGAAGTTTGAGTAAGTACGTTGTACATCGCGTTCGTTATACAGATTTCCTGGAAAGAACAGTAGATTATCTGTCAATACTTTAGGTCGCAGATATAACTTATCTTTATAATAGATGGGATAACCATTGTAATGTATGGAGTCATTAATTTCAATACTACTCAATGCAGAAGACTGGAGAACATCATAGTCTGTGATAAAATTTATTTTGTTGATGTGATATTGATTATGTGCTTTGGGGGTATCAGTAGTGTGCGTTTTATAAGGTTGCAGATGTAAAGTAAGATCCACGAGATAAGTGTTACGCACGGTATCAGCAGTATATGAAATATAGTCTTTATTGAATTTATAGTATCCGTTACGCAATAGATGATCCGTTATTCGTTGCCGTTCTGCGTCCAATACATTTACGTCAAACAACATACCTTCTTTCAACAAAGTATTAGCAGAATCTTTCTGCATATACTCACCTACTTTGGGGTCACTAATGTCATATTTCAATGTACGTACAGTATAAGGCTTACCTGTAGCTACCTCATAATATAGTTTCAGTTTCTTTTTCTTTGTTTTCGTTGTACATTTAACGGAAGCACTCATATATCCCATATTTTGGACAGCTTTTGTTATTTCCTCCTGTGAGCGTTGTGCTTCGTTTTCGTTGTAAATAACCGGAGCATCTCCTATTTTACGAAGAAATTTATTGTACCATTTGCTGGAATCACGCCCTGAAAGATCATAAACATACAACTGTGTTTTTATCAGGCTAAACCATTTTGCATTGGGATTTTGACGTACATAATTACGCAGGCTGGAAGATTTTACGTCTTTGTTGTCAGTAGATACTTTAACTTCGTCCAATAAATAATAACCATCCGGCACAAACTTGGTAGCGGAACACGAAGCCAGCGTCAGAATGGCAAAAGAAAGTAACGTGTAAAGATATCCTCTCCTCATAGGGTTTTATTAGTTGCCTCAAATACCCTACAAATATAGGCGAATTTTTCTGTATGGGGAAATAATAAATGCTAATTCGCCCCTAAGAAGTTGCTACAACATCGTGGGGGCGAACTATTGGTGATTTCAATGTTTTATCTCTGACCGCCGTTTATTTCAGACGGAACATAACTGGTACGGTATATTTTACACGTACCGGTTCACCTTTTTGTGTCCCCGGTTTCCATTTCGGCATTTCATTGATCACACGCAAGGCTTCCGCATCCAATTCAGAATCAACACTGCGAATTACTTTTGCATTATCAATACTGCCATCCGTATTAACAATGAATTGTACGATAACACGACCTTGTGTTCCTTTGGTTTCAGCTCCTTTCGGATACTGTAGGTTTGCAGCCAGATAGTCCATCAGTGCCTTATTGCCTCCTTTGAATTCCGGCATTTCTTCTACCATATCGAAAACAGCATTGGCGATGTCTACTGTATCCGGTTTGACTTCTGTCGGGATGTATTTTACTTCCACTTTTTCTTCTGTTGATTCTTCTTTGGCTGTGTTTGTACAGTTACTGAATAGAATCAACAAAGCAGTTACAGGAATAAACATGAGGTATTTGCTTCTCATGATGTTACGGGTTCTTTTTCTGTTTAACATTTTAATTCGGTTCTTTAAAGGTAATACACTAAAGTTATTATATAAATTTGCTGCAGCCAGTTGATTCTGTTTGAGACCTAAAAGATGATATTGATAAGTTTTTCTGTCGTAACCGCTCGTCACCACCTTCCTGTCGGCAAGATACTCATGGTTAATACGCATTTCGCTTCGTATGAGCCAGGCAAAAGGATTGAACCAGCAAAGAATAATTATGAGTTGTGCCAATAATATATCCGCCGAGTGAAGTTCGCGTACATGCGTCTGTTCATGTACCAATATCTCTTTTGTCTCTTTTTCATTATACATACCTGGATACACACAAATCCACTTAAAGAAAGAATAAGGCTCTTGTTTTTCTTTGGGCTGGCATATGCGGATTCCATCAATATATACTTTTTTACTATGATGAAGTATGATACAGGTTTTGCTGATTTCCAGCAATGTACGGGTTAATAAGATAATCACTCCTGCTATGTAAAGGCCTGTAAGAACTATTGTAACCAATGGAAAAGATGATGCATTATCAGCTGTTTCACTTACGATTATTATTTCGGGCAATACCTTTTGATATAGGGTGTTTACTACGCCGGTTACATTATTGTCTACTATCATCCAGGCAGAAAGATCAAACAAAGGATATGTGAATGCGATGATATAGATTAAAATCAACATCAGTCTGCGTAATCCAAAGAAGGTATCTTTACTAAACAATAATTTATAAAAGAAGTACAGCACAACTAATGCTATATTTACCTTCATGAAGTATAGAATAAAAAGTGTCATATCTCTGGTTGTTTTTAAGATTCTTCGTCTTCAATGATATTAATAAGTTCTTTCAGTTCCTTTTTGCTGATTTTACGATCTCTCACAAAAAATGAAACCATTTCTTTATAGGACCCGGTAAAATAATTACTTACCACTCCACTAAGAAAATAACGCTTGTAATCACTCTCTTTGATTATGGGATGATACTGAATAGAGTTGCCCAGTTTGAAAGGAGACAGATATTGTTTCTTCTCTAAATTACGTACTACAGATGCCACACTGGTATAAGGAGGCTTTGGAGCAGGCATTTGATTCAGTACATCTCTTATAAAACTTGGGCCTATCTTCCAAAAGTAAAGCATTACTTCTTCTTCTTGCTGTGTAAGTCTTTCCATTTTATTTTTATTTACTACTGATAACCAGTCTACTATTTTTAAACAAATCTACGATAATTAAGTAGATAGTATATATTTATTGGTATAAATAATGTTAATCATAAAAAAAAAGATATAGAAAAAGAATCGTGAGAAAGTGGTATATTGGAAATATCTTTATAGCTTTGCCGTAAATATCAGGTTTATATGGCACTATTAAGCAAAAATAAAATAAAGTACATTCGCTCATTGGAGTTAAAAAAGATACGTAAAGAAGAGAAAGTCTTTCTGGCTGAAGGTCCGAAACTGGTGGGTGATTTACTTGGACACCTTTCTTGTACCTTTTTGGCTGCTACTCCTTCCTGGTTACGAGAACACGCATCTGTTCAGGCAGATGAAATAGCAGAAGTTACTCAGGATGAACTATCACGTGCCAGTTTATTGAAGACTCCTCAACAGGTACTCGCCGTATTCAGGCAACCGGAATATGTTTTAAATACTTCTATTCTTCGTGATTCGCTCTGTCTTGCCCTGGATGATGTACAGGATCCGGGAAACCTGGGTACAATTATTCGTCTTGCTGATTGGTTTGGCATAGAGCATATTATTTGTTCATCTAATACAGTGGATGTTTATAATCCTAAGACGGTACAAGCTACTATGGGCGGTATAGCCCGTGTAAAAACATATTATACTCCCCTGCCCGGCTTAATTCGTTCTCTTGGTGATATTCCTGTTTACGGAACATTTCTGGATGGAAAGAATATATACGGGCAGCCATTGTCCCGTAATGGATTGATTGTAATGGGAAATGAAGGAAATGGAATTAGTAAAGAGGTGGAGGCACTAATCAATCAGAAACTATATATTCCTAACTATCCTCAGGAGAGAGAAACTTCCGAATCGCTCAATGTAGCTATTGCTACAGCAATTGTCTGCGCCGAGTTTCGGCGACAGGCTGCATCATTGTAAAATCAAAAGGAAATAAAAGATAAGCGCAGAATTTATCTTTCACCTGGGTTAGTTCTATGACGCCCGGTAACCATTCTACCGATTCTATTTCTTCGGTAAGGGGGAAGAATCTCACAACGTATTCTCCCTCCAATTCTACTACCTGTTGTTTGAGAAAACCAGTATCTGGTGCATGCAAATAATGAGAAGCAAAGCGTTTCATTTTGTTAGTTTTGAAATTTACTGTGACCGGCGGCGTTGATTCATTTGCCGTTCTTGTCTTATTTCACGTTTCTCCATTTGTATGTGCTTCTCTACTTCGAGTTGCTCCGGTTTCACCTCACGTTGCAGATTGCTGCGACGGCGATTCATCTCTTCCGGAGTCAATCTTGGCTGAGGTTGCTGATCTACTTTCTCTATTGTATCGGCTGTTTCTTTTGAAGTAACCTCTTTCACTACATCCCGCTTAAGAGAATCTGTTTTTAAGGAATCATTCAAAACCGGCAACGTATCATTAGAGTGATAACGCATGAGTGTGATACCGTCAGTCAATAAAGTATGCGGTGTCTTTTTCTTTGGATAATAGATAAATCCTTTCACTTCTTTGATAGCTCCCAACGTATCCGATTGCAGGCGGATACGCTGTATCCCCGACTCTGTTACTCGTTTGGTTTCACTAATAATACTGTCATTTTCAAATTGAATCTGCATACCCATTAATGCAAACAGGGTCGTATCCGGTTTGGCACCTTCAAGGAAATGATAACGGACTTCCCATACCAATGTATCGCGTTTCTTGAAATTAGAATCCGAGGGTAGGACAAACGTCAGTTTATTATCTATCGGCATTCCCGTTAGGCGCCTCATACGTTGCCATGCCCATACATCAATGCTGTCGCCAGGAGTAGATGTCATTGGCTTTTTGTCGCGTATAGCAATTAAGTGATTGATCGAGTTTTGTTGTGCTTTTAGCCTTTTGCTGACTCTTTCATAGACTTTGGCCAGTACTTCCGTATTACGTGTATACCATACCATAGACGAATCGAAAACAGCTTCCGTTGTACCATATTTGCTAAATACAGCATTTGTATACAATACTTTTTTATAATTCTCATTGTATGGTAAATTATCACCCATTGCTTTCGCTATATGATAATCATATAACAAATTTTCCATTGTTGCTTCCGGAAGAACTCCATCGGGTCTTTTAACCTTACAACCAACAACGAATACCACTAACAGGCATATGATATACAACCGGCACCGGAAATCTCTTTTCATTTTCTGTCTTAGTCCTTTTTTTCGTGTGAGTGATAAGACTCATTCAGATATTTACTATAAAAAAGAAGCAATGCGATGATACCACAACTGATAGCGGCATCAGCAAAATTAAAGATGGGACTAAAGAATATAAAATGCTCTCCCCCAACAAACGGTATCCATGTAGGCCAGGTAGTATCAATAATCGGGAAATAAAACATATCTACTACCTTTCCATAAAACCAGGTGGAGTATCCTCCCCCTTCGGGCATAAAACTGGCAATTTGTGAATGTGTACTCTCGTTAAACAGTACTCCATAAAATACGCTATCAATAATATTTCCCAGTGCTCCGGTAAGAATCAAAGAAACACAGACAATGTATCCCGTTTTAAATCCTCTCTTTACAATCTTATACAGATACCATCCTATCAATGCTACGGCAATAATACGGAAAGTGGTAAGGAATAGTTTTCCAAAGATCTCCATACCAAATGCCATCCCATTGTTTTCTGTAAAATAGATATAGAACCAGTTGGTAATCCGAATACTTTCGTGCCAGTACATATGGGTCTTAATCCAAATTTTAATAATCTGGTCTATAATCAGCACCGAGAAGATAACGAGCAGGGCAATTTGTCCTTTCGTGAGTAGTTTTTTCATTTTGTTGAATACAAGTTATATAAGCTACGAGCTATAAGTTACAAATTACAGGTACTTTGCAAATAACGCACAGCACATGTGATTTGTAGCTTATAGCTCGTCACTAATTTTATTTCTTGCCACTATTCTTTGCTTCAATGCTGAGTGTAGCATGAGGCACAGCACGCAGGCGCTCTGCAGGAATCAACTTTCCTGTTTCACGGCAAATACCATACGTTTTGTTTTCAATACGTACAAGAGCAGCCTGCAATCCTTGAATAAACTTCAGTTGACGTTGTGCCAAGCGAGTCGTTTCTTCTTTTGACAGTGTGTTAGCTCCTTCTTCCAGTACTTTGTATGTGGGTGATGTATCGTCAGTATCGTTTCCATCAAGACCCATCAGACTAAGTTTCAACTGATCGTAATCACGTTGTGCCAACTCCAGTTTCTCCATTATAATGGCACGGAACTCCTCAAGTTCCGCATCCGAATATCTTGTCTTTTCTGCCATAATTTTTACTTTTTAGAGGTTATTGGTATTAGAATTATTCTTTTACTACATTGACAAATAAAGAAAAATCGTCGAAATTAAGCTCCGTAGCGTCTTTTACCTCATCTGCCAAAGTCAGGGATGTACCCAAAACTTGGTTACAAATATAATTATTATATTCTGTTACCGCATCATCTGTTTGTGGATTTTTAGAGATTGTTATCCGAATCTTGTCAGTTATTTCAAATCCACTTGATTTACGAATATTTTGAATACGGTTCACTAATTCACGGGCAATACCTTCACGGCGAAGCTCTTCAGTAACGGTAACTTCAAGGGCAACTGTCAGTTTGCCTTCATTTGCAACCAGCCATCCCGGTATATCTTCGCTGAAGATTTCTACATCTGCCGTTTCTATCACAGCTTCTGTTCCATCCAGATTCAGCGTATATTTACCGTTCTTTTCCAGTTCGGCGATAGCCTCTTGTGACATTTCTGCAACAGCAGCAGCTACGGCCTTCATCTGCTTTCCAAACTTCGGACCGAGTTTTTTGAAATCACATTTCACTTTCTTCACCAATACACCGGCAGCACCATCTACAAACTTGATATCCTTTACATTCACCTCATTCATAATCAATGCTTTCACCGCTTCGATGTGAGCCTTCTGCTCCTCGTCTATTACAGGAACCATAATACATTGCAACGGTTGGCGAACTTTAATGTTTACTTTACGGCGCAATGCCAATACCATTGAAGTGACGTCCTGTGCCATTTGCATACGTGCTTCCAGCCCTTTGTCTATCATCTCTTCATTGTATTCAGGGAATTTAGCAAGGTGAATAGAAACGACATTGTCACGTCCGGTAGCAGCAATCAAGTCGCTATATAAACGATCTGCATAGAACGGGGCAATCGGTGCCATTAGTTTGGCTACTGTTTCAAGACATGTGTACAGCGTTTGATAAGCAGACAGTTTATCTTGTGTGAACTCACCTCCCCAGAAACGTTTACGGTTCAAACGAACATACCAATTAGATAGATTATCGTTCACAAAATCCGAGATCAGTCGTCCTGCTTTGGTCGGTTCGTATTCATTATAACAAGTATCCACTTCTTTAATCAGTGTATTCAGCACAGAAAGTATCCAGCGATCTATTTCCGGACGTTCTGTCATAGGTACATCTGCTTCCTTGTATTCAAATCCATCGACATTGGCGTATAACGCGAAGAATGAATATGTGTTATATAAAGTACCGAAGAATTTACGACGAACTTCTTCGATACCATCTATGTCAAACTTCAGGTTATCCCATGGCGAAGAATTCGTTATCATATACCAACGCAACGGGTCAGAACCGTATTTCTCAATTGTAGAGAACGGATCAACAGCATTGCCCAGACGTTTGGACATTTTATTGCCATTCTTATCTAATACCAGACCGTTAGAGATAACAGCTTTATAAGATATGGTATCGAATACCATTGTTGCAATAGCATGTAGTGTAAAGAACCATCCGCGTGTCTGGTCCACACCTTCTGCGATAAAGTCTGCCGGATATACCTCATGACTATCCAGCAATTCTTTATTTTCAAAAGGATAGTGAATTTGTGCATAGGGCATAGCACCTGAATCAAACCATACGTCGATAAGGTCTGTTTCACGTTTCATAGGCTTTCCGTCTTCGGATACCAGGATGATATCATCCACATATGGACGGTGCAACTCTATTTTATCGTAATTATCATCTGTATACTGTCCCGGAACGAATCCTTTTTCTTTGTAAGGATTAGATTTCATAAATCCGGCAGCTACCGATTTCTCTATTTCATTGTATAGTTCCTCTACTGATTCAATACATATTTCACTACTGTTATCTTCCGTACGCCAGATAGGCAACGGAGTACCCCAATAACGAGAGCGGCTCAGGTTCCAGTCATTCAGATTTTCCAGCCATTTACCGAAACGTCCTGTACCGGTAGATTCCGGTTTCCAGTTGATTGTTTTGTTCAGCTCTATCATACGGTCTTTGCAGGCAGTAGAACGAATAAACCAACTATCCAGCGGGTAGTACAATACCGGTTTGTCCGTACGCCAGCAGTGCGGATAGTTGTGCACATGCTTTTCTATTTTGAATGCCAGGTTGTTGGCTTTCATCATCATGCAAATACTTACATCCAATGACTCGTCCTGCTCAGTAAGATTCGGATCATAGGCATTCTTTACGAAACGGCCTGCATATTCTTTATATAGTTCAACGTTAACCCGTTCTTTTACAAACGCTTCGTCCAGTTCATTTAAAGTATAGAATTTACCGGTAAGGTCTACCATAGGACGGAGTTCACCTTTCTTATTGATTAACTGCAAAGGAGGAACGCCGGCTGCTTTTGCTACCTGAGCATCGTCTGCACCAAATGTCGGAGCAATATGTACGATACCTGTACCATCCTCAGTAGTTACATAATCACCCAAAATGACGCGGAATGCACCTTCACCTGGGTTAACCCATGGGATCAGTTGCTCATATTCCATACCTACAAGGTCAGTACCTTTGTATTCGGCTATCACTTTGAACGGAACCAACTTGTCTCCCGGTTTATAATCTTCAAGCTTCAGTTCAGCAGCTTTTGGATTAAAGTGAGCATTCAGTAATTGTTTTGCTAATACCACTGTGATTGGCTGGCCGGTATATGCATTGTATGATTGTACAGCTACATAATCTATCTTAGGACCTACACAAAGCGCAGTATTTGAGGGCAAAGTCCATGGCGTAGTAGTCCATGCAAGGAAGAAAGGAGTCCCCCACTCTGTCATTTCAGGTTTCGGGTTCTTCATCTTAAACTGTGCTACTACAGTCGTATCTTTCACATCGCGATAGCAACCCGGTTGGTTTAACTCGTGTGAGCTTAATCCTGTTCCGGCAGCCGGAGAATAAGGTTGAATGGTATATCCTTTGTAAAGTAGTCCCTTTTTATATAACTGTTTCAATAGCCACCACAAGGTTTCGATATAACGGTTATCATACGTGATATACGGATGTTGCATATCCACCCAATATCCCATTTTATGAGTCAGATCTTCCCATTCTTTGGTGAATTTCATCACATCTTTACGGCAAGCTGCATTATATTCGGCCACGGAAATACTCTTACCGATATCCTCTTTAGTGATACCCATCGCTTTTTCCACACCCAGCTCTACAGGCAATCCATGCGTATCCCAACCGGCTTTACGTTTTACCTGATAGCCTTTCATTGTTTTGTATCGGCAGAAAATATCTTTGATAGAGCGAGCCATCACATGGTGAATGCCCGGCATACCATTAGCTGAAGGAGGTCCTTCGTAAAATACAAACGAAGGGCAGCCTTCACGTTCTGTCATACTCTTGGCGAAAACCTGGTTTTCGTCCCATTTTTTCAATACGTCCTTATTTACCTGTGAAAGGTCGAACTGCGAATATTCGGCGAACTTCTTGCTCATGACTATAGATACGATTTTACTATTTACAATTACAGTTGGAGGTACCCTCCTTATTTTAAGGGTGCAAATGTACAAAAACATTCGTTTGCATACAAGAAAAGGCTTTTTAATTTCAATCCGGTAGAAATAGCCCTCTTGTGAAAAGACTCTAAAAAGCAGTAACCGGATAAAAACAAATCACGTTAAACCTTGTTGTAGTGGAAATTTTTAAAATTATATAGAATTATGAATTACGGTATAAGCGTGTTATTCAGAGCTATTCCATTGGCAATGGCTTTGTTATGTTTCGGCTACGGGACATTTATTTATGTATTGGGGGACGATCCTAACCGTTTGGTAGCAGGTCCTGTTGTATTTTCATTGGGTATGATTTGTATTGCACTTTTCGCTACGGCTGCTACTATCATACGTCAGATAATTCATACATATGGGCGAAATTCTCAATATGCTTTGCCTGCCATTGCCTATTTGGTTGCCGTAATTACAATCATTGGTGGTGTTGTTCTATTCACTTCCTCTGATGACTCCCATTCATTCGTTGCCGGGCATGTAGTGACCGGAGTAGGGTTAATTACAATTTGTGTGGCAACTGCTGCTACTTCTTCCACCCGTTTTTCCTTAATTCCCACCAATGCGAAAGATACCGGGCATAATGTTCCTCAGAAGGCTTTTACAGCTGGGCAAGAACGTGTATTAAAAGGAATAGTAGTTATAACGTCTGGTGTTGCCTGGATATGGGCTTTCCTTCTGTTAGGGCAGAGTGAAATACATCCCGCTTACTTCGTAGCTGGGCATGTAATGGTGGGGCTTGCTTGTATTTGTACCAGTCTGATTGCTTTGGTAGCAACTATTGCCCGTCAGGTAAGGAATGTATATTCGGTTACAGAACGTAACCGATGGCCCAAACTGGTACTGTTAATGGGGGCTATTTCTTTTATTTGGGGGGTGTTTGTTATCTTTGCCGATTCGAGCACTACAAACGGAGTAATTGGTTATATAATGATTGGATTAGGATTGGTTTGCTACAGCATTTCCAGCAAAGTAATTTTGTTGGCCAAAGTTTGGCGACATGAGTTTGCTTTATCCAGTCGTATTCCGATCATTCCTGTTCTGACAGCATTAGCATGTTTGTTTTTGGCAGCTTTTACCTTTGAATTAGGAACTATTCACGAAGATTATTTCATTCCTGCCCGTGTTTTGACTGGTTTGGGAGCTATCTGCTTTACTCTTTTTTCCATTGTTAGTATTTTGGAGAGTGGTACATCTTCTAAATAGCGAAAAATATTATTTATCTGTTAATAATGCCGGTAATCGAAGACTTTTCTTTGATTGCCGGCTTTTTATTATTTATGTGAATCATCAGTTAGATATCGGGTTCAAGGCTAAACGGATTTCAACTACTGTTGCATTATTCATAAATCCAAAGCAACTTTCATTCCCCTTTGATTTATCTATTAAATTTAATCCAAGATTGTACTTAATACAATTTAATTCTTACTTTGTACGTTTATATACATAATTTTAATTAGCTTTGTGGCGTTAAACGAAAAGCATCATGCACAAACAATCATTATTTGCAACGTTTTACTATGCATTAGCAGTATTGTTGCAGGCAACGACAGATAATTTCCCGCTTCCTTTTTTGCATTTCTTTTAAATGTGATTTTGGCTATGGCGTGGAGATGTCTGTTACGGTGTTTGTACAGAGAAAACAGTAAACTGATATTATCCCGTCTTTTTATTAGTATCACACATAAGTATACTTTTTTAATATTAATTGGATGCAATCTGATCATTCGTATGTTTCCTCAGTTGTCTGATGTAGATGTTGTCTTTATGTCCGTTGATTTATAAAAATCGCAATAACTAACTAAAAAAGAATGCACAATGAAAAAGAGCACAAAACTAATTATCGCATCACTGGTAGTAGTCGGTTTTCTGGCTGTCACCTATTGCGTGGTAAACAGAGCTCCATCACAGGAGCTTACTGCTGATGCACAAATGCAGGAGATTATTACCTCCGGTGGTTGTTTACGCTGTCACTCTTCCAATCCCGACCTTCCTTTTTATGCAGACTGGCCCGTTGTCAACAGCATGATTATGAAAGATGTTGCTGCTGGTTATCGTACTTTTGACATGACAGAGATGGCTGAAGCATTAAAGGCTGGTAAATCTGTTGGTAGAGTAGCTTTAGCAAAGGTAGAGAAAGTAATGATGGATGGCAAAATGCCTTTGCACCAATATTATATGGTACATTGGGGATCTGCTACCACCGATGCAAAAAAAGAGATGGCACTTGCCTGGGTAAGACAACACCGTCTGGCGCATTATGCCAATGGACTTGCTGCTGCTGAGTTTGCTAATGAACCCATACGTCCCGTTGCGGATTCGTTACCGGTAGATATGAACAAAGTTATTTTGGGAGATATGCTATATCATGACACCCGTCTTTCGGCAGATAATAGCATCTCCTGTGCTTCTTGTCATGGATTGAACACCGGCGGTGTAGATAATAAGCGATATTCTGAAGGGGTCGGCGGACAATTCGGAGGTGTAAATGCACCTACCGTTTACAATGCAGCTTATAACTTCGTACAGTTCTGGGACGGACGTGCTAATACGCTTGCCGAACAAGCAGCCGGGCCTCCCCTAAATCCGGTAGAGATGGCTTGTCATTCTTTTGACGAAATTATAGCTAAGTTGCAGCAAGATGTTAACTTCACAAAAGCTTTTACGGAAGTATATCCGGAAGGTTATTCAGAGAAGAATATAACCAATGCTATCGAAGAGTTTGAGAAGACATTGCTTACTCCCAACTCTCGTTTTGACCGTTATCTGAAGGGCGAGAAGAGTGCAATCAACGATACAGAACTGACTGGATATGAGCTTTTCAAAAAGTACGACTGTGCAACATGTCATGTCGGTGAAACTCTTGGTGGACAATCTTATGAGCTGATGGGAGTGAAAAGAGATTATTTCGCTGATCGTGGATTGGAAATGACTGAAGAGGACAACGGGCGCTTCAAACAGACTAAAGCAGATCGTGACAAACACCGTTTTAAAGTTCCCGGTTTGAGAAACATAGCCCTAACAGCTCCTTATTTCCATGATGGAAGTATGAAAACAATGAAAGATGCTGTTGACTATATGGCGAAATATCAAGTAGATGCTACCTTATCTGATGAAGAGTTAGGCGAGATTGTAGCCTTTCTGGAAACTCTTACAGGAGAATATAAGGGTAAACCTTTGACTAATGATAATAGTAAGGAACTATAGATTCCGGACTCTTAAAAATAATAAGGGGATGTATTGTTAACAATACATCCCCTTACTTATTACTTCTATATGAATGGATTAGTTACGAGGCAAAGCTTCTTTTACTACCATTGCACGACCTTCATATTCAGCACCGTTCAGTTCTGAAATTACATGCTTAGCTTCATCGTCGTTAGGCATTTCTACAAATGCGAATCCTTTAGATTTACGAGTGTCACGGTCGATGATCAGTTTTACTGAATCTACTGTTCCATACTCTTCCATTACCTGTCTCAGATCTGCTTCCTTAACACGATAGCTAAGGTTTCCAATGTACATGTTCATAAAATACAAAAAATAAAAATTGATAAATAAATTTAGAAACAAGAGAGGTTTGAAATTAAATCCGGATTCAACTGATTAGGTAGAAAATAGAGTATAATAAAACGATCAATTGTTTTCGGCGCAAATAACGTCATAATATTTGGAATATCAACTATAAAAGGGCATTTATTTTTCAATAAACGCCCTTTTTCATATTTTAGTATCTCTTTCTATTAATGCTTGCTCAGGTAGTCAGCCACTCCGTTTTCGGTTGCACTCATAGCGTCCTTACCTTTAGACCAGTTAGCCGGACAAACTTCACCGTATTCTTCAAAATGCTGCAACGCATCTACCATACGTAATACTTCATCTACATTGCGTCCTAATGGGAGGTCGTTGATAACACAATGACGAACAATACCTTCTTTGTCAATTAAAAACAATCCACGGAAAGCTACCGGAGCCCCATCACATACCCAATTGCCATTTTCATCGGGAGCATAACTTCCAACCAGTACTCCATAGCTCTCAGAGATTGATTTAGAAAAATCGGATACAATAGGATATTTCACCCCCTGAATACCTCCTTCATTCTTCGGCATTTGCAGCCAGGAGTAATGTGAGTATTCGGAGTCCACTGAGCAACCTACCAAGGCAACATTCCGTTTTTCAAATTCGGCAAATTTTTCCTGGAAAGCATGCAGTTCGGTAGGGCATACAAATGTAAAATCCATCGGATAGAAGAAAAATACTACATACTTTTTACCTTTATATCGGTCCAGTGAGAAATTCGGAACGATTTCATGCCCATTGATTACTGCCGTGGCATTGAATTTCGGCGCTTGTTTTCCAATTAATGATCTCATAATTATCTTCTGTTTTAGATGTTATTTAATGATTACCGGAAAAACAAAGTACACTGGTCTTTGTTCGTAAAACAAAGATTAACGATACATAATATTTCTCTATTTAGATATGAAAACACATTCGTAAACTATTGAATATCAACGGTTATAAAAGTACGTACTTTGTACATATAAACTATGCATTTTAAGTATGTGTTAATAACCTAATTAACGCATACTTAAAATGCATAGTTTATATATGAGAGAACCTATATATTAAATTCCTTTTTTTCTATCTTTCCAAAGTTTACTTATATCTTCCAGAGTTTTACCTTTCGTCTCCGGTACCCAGCGTCCTACAAAGATAGCGGCAATTACACAGATAATTCCGTAAAGGCTGTATGCAAACATCGGACTGAAATCGTAGAGTGCAGGGAAGGTAGAGGATATAATATAGTTGAATATCCATTGGAATGCCACTGCAATGGCAACTGCTTTGCCACGGATTGTATTCGGAAAGATTTCTGAAATCAATACCCAGCAGATAGGCCCCCATGACATCATAAAGAAAGCTGCGTAAACGATAACGGATACTACCGGGAAGATACCTTTTATAGCCATACTATCACACAAAGCTACAGCAAAAGCCCCGAATGCCATACCGATGGAACCAATAATAAGCAGTGGTTTACGGCCAAACTTATCTACAGTAAAGATGGCAACCAATGTGAAGATGATATTTACAATACCCATGATGACCGTTTGCATCATACCCCCACCCTCAGCACCGGCATTTTCAAAAATACGCGGAGCATAGTATAGTACAGCATTAATACCGATAGCCTGTTGGAATACAGAAAGCAGAATTCCTATTACGATTACTGCAACACCATAAGTAAATAGTTTCTCTGTCTTCTCTTGAGAAGTGGCTTTAATTTCTGCTAATATTTCTTTTGCTTTCGAAGCACCATTTACTTTCTCCAGGATAGAGTATGCTTTCTGATCCTGATCTATCATCACCAGATAACGCGGAGTTTTGGGAACGAAGAATAGCAGCAGGCCGAACATGGCTGCCGGGAATGCCTCAGAGCCAAACATGTAACGCCATCCTTCATATACAGTCCACATATCAGACTCGCTACTGACAGAAAGAACACCTGTCATTCCGTCTTTATTGATGATCGGATTCTGATGATCGCCTATAATAAGATAGTTAACGAAATATACCACCAGCATACCGAAGATAATGGCAAACTGGTTACAGGAAACCAATGTTCCGCGAATATTGGACGGAGCTATTTCGGCAATGTACATCGGACATACAGCGGATGCCAGTCCTACTCCGATACCTCCTAAAACACGGTACAGGTTGAATGCAATAAGTAGATTCATATCAGCCTTACCGTATTCAAAAAACAAAAATTCGGGATAGTAAGAACCTAATGCAGAAAGAAAGAAAAGTACAGCTGCCAGTCGTAATGAGTTACGGCGTCCTAGTCGGGAAGCAAAGACTCCGGATAATGCCCCCCCCAGCACACAACCTATCAAAGCACTTGAAGAAGTGATACCGTGCATAACCTTGTCATACTGAAAATCGGTGGCAGTAAGGAAGAAGGCTTCAAGCCCTTTTTCTGCCCCTGAGATCACTGCGGTGTCATAACCAAACAGCAATCCGCCCAGAATGGCTACTGATGTTATGGAATATAGGTAGAGTTTGCTACCTTCATTTGTATTATTCATAATAAATAGTGATAAGTGAGTAGTGATTAGTGATAAGTAAGTAGTGATAAGTGAGTGGTGATAAGTGAGTAGCTGCTATGCGATACATACCGCATGGCACTAATCACTTATCACTAAAAAACTCATCACTATTAACAATACATCGCTACGATTGCTTCATACAATTCTTGCTTGCCGCTGGTTTGCTTGGGTTCGCCGTTTGTTTTAGCATATGAAACCAGATCTTCCAGGGACAGTTTACCATCTTCAAATTCTTTACCCTTACCGGTATCAAATGAGGCATAACGATCAGCAAGCATCTTCTTGTATGGAGACTCATTCAGCAGATTGGCTGCACTTTCCAGAGCACGGGCCATAGCATCCATACCGGCAATGTGAGCTATAAAGATGTCTTCCAGATCGGTAGAGTTACGACGGGTTTTGGCGTCAAAGTTTGTGCCTCCATTACCTAATCCGTCATTACGGATAATCTGCATCATAGCCTGTGTCAGTTCATAGTTGTCGATAGGGAACTGGTCTGTATCCCAACCATTCTGATAGTCACCACGATTGGCGTCAATAGAACCCAGCATACCATTGTCAACTGCTACTGCCAGTTCGTGTTCAAAAGTATGACCTGCCAATGTTGCATGGTTTACTTCGATATTTACCTTAAAGTCTTTATCCAACCCATGAGCTTTCAAGAAGCCGATCACTGTTTCGGTATCTACATCGTATTGGTGTTTGGTAGGTTCCATTGGTTTGGGTTCAATCAGGAAAGTACCTTTGAAACCACGTGCACGGGCATAGTCACGGGCTATCATCAGCATCTGAGCGAGATGTTCTTTTTCACGTTTCTGATCTGTATTCAATAGTGACATATAGCCTTCGCGTCCACCCCAGAATACATAATTAGAACCACCTAATTCGATCGTTGCATCAATTGCATTCTTAATCTGAACAGCAGCACGAGCCACTACATCAAAATCCGGATTGGTAGCTGCACCATTCATATAACGTGCATGACCAAATACGTTGGCAGTACCCCACAACAGTTTGATACCTGTTTCTGCCTGTTTCTGTTTAGCATAAGCGACAATTTCCTTCAGGTTAGCTTCATATTCTTCAATTGTATCAGCTTCTGTCACCAGGTCTACATCATGGAAACAGTAATATTCGATACCCATTTTTTGCATGAATTCAAAGCCTGCATCCATTTTGTTTTTGGCAGCCTGAACAGGATTATTTTCGCCATTCCATGGGAACTGTTTTGTTCCACCACCAAACTGATCACCACCTTCCGCACAGAGTGTATGCCACCATGCCATGGCGAATTTCAGCCAGTCTTTCATTTTCTTACCATTGATCACCTTTTCAGCATCGTAGTAGCGGAATGCCATTGGGTTCTTACTATCTTTACCTTCAAATTTAATTTTTTCAATTCCGGGGAAATACTCTTTTGTTGCCATAATTTAAATTAATTGATTGTGTAACTGATATATATATACTGATTATACATCGGTTACAAGGTTTATACTTTGTTTTTTTAGATTATTTATTCATTGATTGTTCCAGACAGAATTTCCATCTTTCATAAGCCTCTGCATACTCTTGTTGTTTGGCAGTATCGGGTTCAATCACTTCCAGTTTATCCAATGTGGCAAATGCTTCATTGTTATCCTTGTAAATACCTGCTCCGATACCGGCTCCTTTGGCTGCCCCTACCGATCCGTCCGTATCATAAAGTTCGATGATAGCTCCTGTTACACCTGCCAGAGTAGTACGGAAGACAGGGCTTAAAAACATATTGGCCTGTCCTGCATGGATTTTTTGTACCGGGATACCCATTTGTCCCATAATATCGATACCATATTTGAAGGAGAATACTATCCCCTCCTGGGCTGCACGGATTATATGTTGCTTGCCATGTGCATTGAAGTCCAGACCACGGATGCTGCAACCTATTTCTTTGTTACATAACATACGTTCGGCACCATTGCCAAAAGGAAGTATACTAAGCCCGGCACTACCAATGGGAGCTGTTGCAGCCAATACGTTCATATCATTATATGAAATACCTTCGGGAGCGACATTGCGTTTTACCCACGAATTGAGAATACCGGTTCCGTTGATACAGAGTAATACTCCGAGACGGGTCTGGCTGGCACTGTGATTAACATGAGCAAAGGTATTGACACGTGATTGAGGATCATAGTTTACTTCACCATTTACTCCATATACCACGCCGGATGTTCCCGCTGTAGATGCAATTTCACCCGGATTGAATACATTCAGTGAAAGAGCATTGTTGGGTTGGTCACCTGCTCGATAAGTGATAGGTGTACCTTCTTTCAAGCCCAGTTCGTTCGCAGCAGCTGCACTTACACGTCCCTGTTCTGCAAAAGTCGGTTTAACATCAGCAATCAGCGATTCATCAAAACCGTAATATTTCATCAGGAAATCGGCTAACCGGTTGTTTTTGAAGTCCCAAAATATACCTTCGGAGAGCCCTTCTACAGTTGTACAGATGTCTCCGCTCAATTTCATTGCGATGTAATCACCCGGAAGCATTATTTTATAAATCTGCTCATAGACAGCCGGTTCATTTTCTTTGATCCACGCTAGTTTGGATGCTGTAAAGTTGCCCGGAGAGTTTAATAAGTGCGAAAGGCAAAGTTCTTCTCCGAGGGTTTCAAAGGCTTTCTGTCCATAGGGAACAGCACGCGAATCACACCAGATAATAGCAGGACGAAGTACTTTCTGATTCTTGTCTACACATACCAGTCCGTGCATTTGGTAAGAGATGCCAATCGCTTTAATATCAGTAGCGTCTATACCCGATTCTGCCAGGATGGCTTGTGTGGAAAGTTTTAAATTCTCCCACCAGTTCTCCGGATTTTGTTCTGCCCATCCGGAATGAACAGCAATAATAGCAGCTTCTGTTTTTGGAAAAAATGCCGAAGCTATGCACTTGCCTGTTTCAGCATTTACAAGGCTCGCCTTCACTGACGAACTACCTATGTCATAACCTAATAGATACATGATGTTATTTACGATTTAACGATTTACAATTTACGATTGGAGAATCTTTTAATTTATAATTTCCCCCTACCGTCTTATTTTGTTGTATACTTTTTTGTCGAATTTGTAGTAGCGGGCGGCACGGTGGGCAACGCCTTGCTGTTTTTCTTCGAGAGGAACGACATATTCCATTAGGGCTATTTTCTTATGGAAATTGCGCACATCTACCGGTTTGTCGTATACTAATTCAAAGAGTATACGTAGTTGAGAAGCTGTGAATTTTCGTGGTAACAGATCGAAAAGCATTGAGGGATTGAATTCTACCACCTGACGGATATAGGTCAACGCTTCATTGATGATAAGATTATGGTCAAAAGCCAGTACCTTTATATCTTTTAAAGCTACCCAGCATGCCTGATGTTCATCTAAACTCTTATCCAGTGCCCGGTCTATTTTCACCATTGATAAATAGGCAATGGTCACAATGCGTTCTACTCTCGACTGCATGGCACGTTCCAACCAGTGTACATCTTTAGGATTACTTGTTCTGTTTTTAGAGCCAAATGCTTTGAACTGCATCAGATTTACATTTTTGATACCTGTCAGTTCACATAATACACGTTGTGCAGCTTCGTCCAGATCTTCATCCATATAAATCAGGCTTCCGGGGAGTTTCATATCATGGTATATTTCACCGTTCTCCTCTCCCATTCGTTTTACTAACAGTACTTTTAATTGTTCGCCGTCAAAACCAATCACCACACAGTCCACTGAGATGTGATTGTTTGCCAATGGGGCTTGTTGCTGTATATTTTGCATATCACTTGTTTTTTGAACGATGCAAATATAGAGGCTGTTTTTGTTTTTGTAAATAGAAAATCGTATGTTCTAAAACATTGTTTTCCAAAGATATACATATCTTCTATTTTACAGTAACTGCAAATTGTCTTATCATACAAATTACAATATGTATTTTGGGCTTTACAGAAGATTAGTAATTGTATAAAGTACACAAACTACAGATGCCTTTATTTTCAGTTAGTTTCGTCGGTTTATTTCTGTATATGGCAAAAGAGACTTATTGTATTTTATACGATATACCAATTTGTATTTATGGAAAGGATATGAGGGGAATATCATTAGATTGTTAAAAAAGGATAAAGAGAGAAGGCCCCCTGTTTTAATTCCCATACGGGAAGTACTCAATATTAAAATACGGGCATTTCAACTCTTGTGACTTGTTCTGCTTCTGGTACATCCGGACTACTATAGTAATATTCTATGGATGAACCGGAAGCTTTATATCCATTCAATTTTATCCATTCCGTCATCTCATTATAAAGAGCAGCCAGTTCATTATACGGCCCTCTATGCAGGCAGGAGACTATTTTACGTGCAGGTACTATCAATGATTTTATATCTTCTTTACCTTGCAGCCTTCCGGATGATTTAAGGCCAATGATCATTCTGATGTCCTGTTCAGTTAAGCTTTCATAGTGGGGATACTCAACAAAAGGAATATCTGTTGTAACTTCATTTTGCTCTTTAAACAGAGAATCTATTTTAATAAAGTTATCTCCGATCGCTTTAGTCATTCCATTCATATCTGTATGTACTTCGACTATCAATACCGGTTGCTCCGGTTGTTGTAACAACATTATTTCTGAAATCCTTGCCATAATGGTGAATCTTTATTTCTTTGTAATTGGTATATATATGTCTGTTATTAGCTCCGTTTTTGTTGTTGCAGATGAATGATTCGTGTATATTTCGAAGCTTAAAGTATTCTGAGGACGATATCTGCTTGCGGGGAACCACTCTTCATAAATGATTCGGTAGGACTCATATAGTGAAGAATAGTCTCCGGTATGTCTGAATATTGCATAACGCCCGCCAGGTATTTCCATTATCCCGGAATTTAAATCTGTTTTTTTATCATTACATAAGGTTATACCCAAATAGAAACGACATTTTTCTTCAGGAGTGATGGATGGATCATCCATGCTTAGACTTACAAATCTGCGATCCTTTCCGTCTATATTGTATCGTTTAGCATGATGTATAAGTTTATCCCAGATCAGCCTGTACCGAAACTTATCTTTGTAAGCTTCGCCCACTTCGATACAGAATATCTTAATGGGGTTGAGAGTCTTTATTTCAGGAAAGATCACTGTGTTTTGCTCATTACCTGCCTGTTTATACTTTTCCCTGTATTGGGATGCAGATATACCAAAATGTTTTTTGAATGCCTTAGCAATGCTGAATTTGGTCTGATAATTCGTATGTTCCAGTATTTGATTTATGGTATAGTCTGTTGATATTAACAGATGTGCTATGTGTTCTATGCGTAGGCGTTGTATGTAACTTCCGATATTTTCTCCTGTCACTGCCTGAAAAACTCTTCTGAAATGGTATTTGGACAAGCCACTTATCGCACAAAGTATATCCGTATCTATTCTGTCAAACAGATGATTGTTAATGTGAATGATAACATTCTGAATTGTTTGATGATGAACATTATTTGTTTCCTGCTTTTGTCGCCAGCGATTCAATGCAGGCAAACGTTTGTTTAAGATTTCCCTTAGTTCTTCCGGAGAATATGCAGTATTTGCATAGCCATTGTACTTATCTGTGTATTTTATCCAGATATCAATCATCTCCTGCATGGATATATCAACGGTATATTTTCCGTCCTTCAGGCAATAGTAACAAAACTGATCGCTTCTGGAATTATCGGAATTAGTACCTAACCACTCTTCTACATCGAAACGAAGTGGCATTCCGCAACTTTGGCAATATCTTTTATTTATAACCATTTATTTTTATCTGTTTGTAGTTGCGCGATTGGGTTTTCGCTTAATCTGCAACAGCCGTTCCATATCACTGAATAAGTTTGTGTTTTTTAATTCAAACATAATCCATTTGCCATCATGGAAAGTAGTTGCTTCATCATATTTCATCTGTACTTCCCTTGAGAAAAACGCCCGCTGTGTTTCAAATTTAGCGCGTTCATCTTTCCCTAAAATAATCATAAAGCCGAAAGTATATTCCTTAGCATATAAGGCACAAAGAGTTTTGCCTCCTCTACGATATTTGTATTCATACGTCCAGGCCTTACCACCCTTGTTCCAAAGCCGTTCCATCTCATATTTTTGTTCGATGAGCTGACACAAAGAGGTCCATACATAATAAAGATCCTCTCCTATTAAGTTTTCTATCTTTTCAGAAGTTGGTATTTGAAAAGGTTGTTTCATGACATTCTATATTACGATTGATTCTAAATTAGAGCTTATGCGGCAAAAGTAGTACGTTTCTTCCATAATCAGTTGTCCTAAATAGGCATCTTTTTTATATTAAAAATCAAAGAAACGAATTTTAAAAGGAAAATTAAAACATGTTCTGACAGGAGTACGAATTTATACTAACTTTGTTCCCTGAAAATATATAAAAACAAGTATGAAACATTATCCGGTGGTTCTTTCCATTGCTGGTTCCGACTGTTCGGGCGGAGCAGGTATACAGGCAGACATCAAGACCATATCTGCTTTAGGAGGGTATGCTGCGTCCGCCATCACAGCTGTAACCGTACAAAATACAGTAGGCATACGCGCTGTACATGTTGTTCCTGCTGAAATTGTCTGCGGACAGATAGAAGCCGTAATGGAAGATTTGCATCCCGATGCTGTTAAGATAGGGATGGTAAGCGAAGAAGAAACAGTAAGGGCTATAGCTGATTGTTTGCGTAAATTTCGTCCCGAACATGTGGTATATGATCCGGTGATGGTGTCTACCAGCGGGCGAAAGTTAATGAACGATGCTGCTATTGAAATCATAAAGAAAGAACTTTTTCCACTAACGACTCTCCTTACCCCAAATCTGGACGAAGTAGAAGTTTTAACGGGCAAAAAGATTGTTGTATTGGAGGATATGCAACAAGTTGCCCGGGAACTTTCGGCTATTTACCGGACTGCCGTATTAATAAAAGGGGGGCATTTGCCGGGAGATGAGATGCAAGATATCTTATGTGCTGACGGAAACTTATTCATATATAAGGAGAAGAAGATAGTAAGTAAAAATCTACATGGCACGGGATGCACCCTCTCCTCTTCTATCGCTACATACCTGGCATTAGGGTGTACCATGAATGAAGCGGTAGGTAAGGCTAAAAACTACCTGAGTAGAGCCATTGACGCAGGTAAAGAGATAGTTGCAGGAAAAGGGAATGGACCGTTGTGCCATTTTTGGAATCCTGAGAAAACGCAGATAATTGATGATAAGGCAGATAGATTAGAAGGAAAATAGTATCTTCATTGCACAAAATTGCAGATTATGTGCTGTTGTATGACAAAAATATATAACTTTGCACCCGCAAATTTAAATTTAGAACGAAAATATGAAAGCATTTGTATTTCCTGGTCAAGGTGCCCAGTTTGTGGGTATGGGTAAAGACTTGTATGATAACTCTGCGTTAGCAAAGGAATTGTTCGAAAAAGCAAATGATATCCTTGGATATCGCATTACAGATATTATGTTCAATGGTACTGACGAAGACCTTCGCCAGACAAAGGTGACTCAGCCTGCTGTTTTCCTTCATTCGGTAATCTCAGCTCTTTGCATGGGTGACGATTTTAAGCCGGAAATGACTGCCGGTCATTCACTGGGTGAATTTTCCGCATTGGTTGCTGCCGGTGCACTTTCATTCGAAGATGGTTTGAAACTGGTTTATGCACGTGCTATGGCTATGCAAAAAGCCTGTGAGGCTACTCCTTCTACAATGGCTGCTATCATTGCATTGCCTGATGAAAAAGTAGAAGAAATTTGTGCTACGGTTACAGCTGAAGGCGAAGTTTGTGTTCCTGCTAACTATAACTGTCCGGGACAGATTGTTATTTCAGGTTCAATGCCAGGTATCGAGAAAGCTTGTGAATTAATGAAAGCTGCCGGAGCAAAACGTGCCCTTCCTTTAAAGGTAGGTGGCGCTTTCCATTCGCCTTTGATGGATCCTGCAAAAGTAGAACTGGAAGCTGCTATTAATGCAACAGAAGTTCATACTCCCAAATGTCCGGTTTATCAGAATGTAGATGCATTGCCTCATACTGATCCTGCTGAAATTAAAAAGAACTTGGTTGCTCAGCTCACTGCTTCTGTACGTTGGACTCAGACTGTGAAAAATATGGTTGCCGATGGTGCTACCGACTTTACAGAGTGTGGTCCGGGTGCAGTGCTTCAGGGATTGATTAAGAAAATCGATTCTACGGTTTCTGCTCATGGAATAGCATAAGATATTTTCCTTTATACAATAAATGAAAAATGAAGAGGATTTCCGTCACAGGAAATTCTCTTTTTTTAGATATACCCGTTTGAAAACCTTTGTTTGAAATGCAATACAACTCACTTCAAGTAATGTTATTCATTTGCAAAATCAGTGTTAATTTGCGTTTTAATCAATAAAACTCCATGTGCTTTATAGTGAATATGCTCTACTAATAAATGACAATGAACACTTTTAATTTTTAAATTAAGCAACAAAGTATAATTCTCTGATTTATTGTACTATCTTTGTACTCAGAGTTTGAGTTACGAAGTCGTTATCGCATAGTTCTCCTTTTTATGTATTATTAAGCAGGTCTCTCCTTTAATTATCTCCCTCACTCCAGAATTAGTATTTATTTTAATAAAATTTTAAATGAACATTTACATTTCAGGTTTAAGCTTTAGCGCAAATGATGCTGACTTAAATAATTTGTTTGCAGAGTATGGAGAAGTATCTTCAGCTAAAGTAATCTTAGACAGAGAAACAGGAAAGTCAAGAGGATTTGCTTTTGTAGAAATGACAAACGATACAGAAGGTCAGAAAGCGATTGACGAGCTTAACGGAGTAGAATACGATCAAAAAGTGATTGCAGTAAGCATTGCACGTCCACGTACAGAAAAACCATCAAACGGAGGAAGAAACTATAATAACTCCAGAAGATATTAATATCCAGATAATGCAAAAACAGAAGATCCTCTTTTGTTTTTGCATTAAAGTTATCTCATTTTTATTTATTCACGGAATGTTTATTAATTTTCCGTTCTTCTATATAATATCAGGAATTTCCA
Organism: Bacteroides mucinivorans; assembly: GCF_034654355.2. Taxonomy (NCBI): domain Bacteria; kingdom Pseudomonadati; phylum Bacteroidota; class Bacteroidia; order Bacteroidales; family Bacteroidaceae; genus Bacteroides; species Bacteroides mucinivorans. The sequence continues at coordinate 2,785,058 of NZ_CP178179.1, forward strand.
ATCCTGTACCTTTTCATTGGGTCGATACATGCGTCAACTCTTTAGCATAAAGTATATTCAAGGTTGTTTATCCGGCTTATAGTATAGTACAAAATAAATTTATGGAATCATTTTTTATAGGAAATATTGAAATCAAAATACCTATTATACAAGGTGGAATGGGTGTTGGAATCTCACTGTCCGGTTTAGCATCAGCAGTGGCAAATGAAGGAGGATTGGGTGTAATTTCGTGTGCCGGTTTAGGATTGCTATATCCTAAAAGAAAAGGAACTTATACTGAAAAATGTATTAGTGGATTGGAAGAGGAAATCAGAAAAGCACGTAAAAAGACGAACGGAATTATTGGAGTGAACGTTATGGTGGCACTTTCCAATTATGCCGACATGATTCGTACGGCAATCAATGAAAAAATTGATGTAATATTTTCGGGTGCAGGACTTCCCCTTGACTTACCTGCCTACTTAACACCGGATAGTTCTACTAAATTGGTACCTATCGTATCTTCTTCAAGAGCTGCAAAAATTATTTGTGATAAATGGCTGGCCAATTATAACTATCTGCCCGATGCGATTGTGGTGGAAGGTCCCAAAGCCGGCGGGCATTTAGGATTTAAGAAGGAGCAACTGCAGGATCAAAGTTATGCTTTAGAATCATTGATTCCGGCAGTGGTAGCGATAGCCAATAGTTACAGTGAAAAGAAAAAGATTCCGGTAATTGCTGCTGGTGGAATCTCTACCGGAGAAGATATTGCCCGTTTTATGGAGCTGGGGGCTTCGGCTGTACAGATGGGAAGTATTTTTGTAACAACACAGGAATGTGATGCTTCCCAAACTTTTAAAGAAGTGTACATCCATTCCAAACCTGAAGATGTACTTATCATTGAAAGCCCTGTCGGGATGCCGGGAAGAGCCATCAATGGAGAGTTTATCCATAACGTAGAAAGTGGTATGGAAAGACCCAAAAAATGCTCATTTCATTGCATCAAGACATGTGATTATCAAAAAAGCCCTTATTGCATTATCAAAGCATTGTATAATGCTGCAAAAGGTAATATGAGAAGAGGATATGCATTTGCCGGCAGCAATGCTTTTCTCGCAGAAAAAATAAGTAGTGTAAAAGAAGTAATGAATAAACTGGAAAGTGAATTCTTCTTAGCAACTCACAAGTTGGTTTAATCAGAAATCAGCAAACGTTGAGATATTTAAGTATTAATCAAAATATAATTTTAATGGCAAAATCCGTAACAGTTGACAAACGTGAGAACGAAAAGAAAAGACTCGCTCGCCGAGCGGAAAAACAAAAAAGAAAAGAAGAAAAAAAACTATCACCCAAAGCGAATAGCCTGGATGATATGATTGCCTATGTTGATGAAAATGGTATGATAACCTCTACACCACCAACAGAGAACATCAAAAAAGAAGAAATAAAGCAGGAGGAAATTGTTATATCTACTCCTAAAAAGGAAAAAGAGATTCCAACCGTAATGAAAGGACGAGTAGAATTCTTCAACACTTCCAAAGGCTTTGGCTTTATCAAAGACCTTTCGGGAACTGAGAAATACTTTTTTCACGTGAACAATGTAATGGCTGATATTTCAGAAAATGACATTGTGACATTCGATCTCGAACGAGGGATAAAAGGTATGAATGCAGTGAATATCTGCTTCGAGAATGAACAAAAAACAGGAAATTGATAGTACGTCAGACTCTGATTAAAAGTAGATGGAACAAGAATCATTTCTATAAAATATAAAACTAAAATAATACAATTTGAATTATGAAAAAAGGTAATATGATACGATCTGAAATGAATTCGTCCAGTCAGTTGATAGAGAACGTACTCAAAGAGTATAAAAAGAGTGTAGGTGATGTGGTGCTTGTGGCAATCAGTCCGCGAACATCAATTGAGCTTCCCGCGCACCTATCCCAAGCAGAAAGAGATCTTCGCATAGAGGTTTATAAAAAACTGCATAGCTCAAAAGTCTAAAATATTTAGTGTAATAAAAGTCTTTATTGAACAAACTTTTACTTTCGGTGGCTGTTATTCATAGTAATAATTAATTTATATAATCATAAATAAATAACCGATATGGGCAGACGCAGTCAGTTGGAGCATCAGGTATCTGTTGCTCAGGAAAGGATTAAAAAGGCTCCTAAAGATACTCCCAAAGATATTATAAAATTGTGGGAACAGGAGTTAGTCGATTTGGAAATTGAATTAAATAACCTGGTTGATGGTGAAGAAGATAATAATGACTAATCAGAAAGTAAAATAAAAACTGCATTTCTAAATAGTCATATTTAGTAGTAGAGACTTCTTCGGGTGTATAAAGTGACACCCGAAGAAGTCTTTTTTTATCTATAATTGTCATACAAAAAGAGCTGGATTCATTGACATATATCAAAAAACAGAACTTTGAAATATATTTTTTGCTTTATATCAATTCAATCGTAACATTTCTACTTTACATTTGCAGTGTTTTCAAGGTATATAATATAAAATGTTTAAATTATGAAATGGGTAAAAAGATTGTTAGATAGAATCGGAAATGCCGATTCTATGATTTGGGGGTATGTGATGCTCCATGAGTAAAAAAGTTGTTATCAGAATTTTATTGAAAGAAACGTTTGAAAAAGGAGTCCGGTAATTGCCGGACTCCTTTTTGATTGTATAGAGATCAGATCTGTATCTTAGTTCTGTTTTTTTTGAAAAGTAAATTCGTAAAGAAATACCCTGCTTCCACTGCAACAATTCCAATCACTGCCCCTCCTACTACATCGCTTAACCAATGCCTGTTATTAAGCTGGCGGGTAATACCTGTAACTACGGCCGGTAAATAGGCCACTATACTTACCAGGATATTTTTCTTGCCATATTCCTTGTACAACAAACATGCTGATGTAAAAGCGGTTGCCGTGTGCCCCGAAGGAAAAGATAATAAATCAGATCCGTCCGGTCTTAATACTCCAGCCAATGACTTAATTGAAGAGACAGTAATTACCATCAATGCAAATGAAAAAACAGTAGCAACCAGCATTTGTGTCCAGTTACTTCGACTCTTTATTCCTGTTATTTTTAATCCGAACATAATTACCAGCGGAAGATATGGCAGAAAATCATCATATCGGTAGGCAAAAGAAGGAATATGTGTATTACGAAGATTATAGATGTACTGATTCGCACTTTCCAGGACTCCATATCTTAAAGCACACAATGTCAATATACAAATAAACACCCAAAAAAGTAGTTTACGGAGACTCATCATACCCTCATCTGATTTTGTTGTAAATAACGCTCAAAGGTATTAAAAGATATCGGATATAAAGTTGATTGTTATTAAACAAAAACATATTTCTATATGATTTTAAGATTGATAAATAACCGGAATTGTATCATTACATCATTTTACAATACAAATAAGAAGGAATTATTTTTAGAAACCATGCTATGTACCTCCAACGTTTGGATATATAGACTACTTTATTTTTTCGTATAATGGCTTTATATATCTGACATACTGCTTTATCAAGAGATGCCACCCAAAATAAGCCTTCTCCTTTTGCCATAGCTGTGTTAACGAAACCGGGGCGTATATCTGTGATATATAGAGGATAAGGTAATTTTGCAGCTTTCTGCCTTAGCCCTTCTGTGTAGTTCATTTGAAACGCTTTGGTTGCATTATATGCCGGGGCAACACCACTTCCACGAATACCGCCAATGGAAGATATAACAACAAGTTGTCCTGACTGCTGGTGTTGAAAGAATAGGAAAGCCCAATCCGCAATATTAGTAAATCCAATTACATTTGTCAGAAGAGTCGGCTTCTCCAGCCGATAGTCCAATTTTGGATTTACTTCCCCCACACCGGAACAAATTACCAGAATATCCATACCCCCCATTTCATTAGTGAGTGTATTGAGTTGATAAAGTGTATCATTGTCATTGGTAATGTCGCATACTCTGTAGTGACAATCTTCACTTTGCGAACAGATCTCCTGTAGTATTAGTTCCCGACGACCAACAATGCCGACAATATACCCTTCGTTTATAAAAGTCTCTGCCAATCCACGTCCAATACCGGATGTAGCACCTATGATGATAACCTTCTTCATTTTCAGTTCTTATTTGTCTGGTACAAAAGTATTCCGTCAGAACAAAAAAAGTCTTGATTGAAATCAAGATTTTAGATTCTGTTTTAAATTTTCTTCTCGTATACTCTATTAATACCAACTATTTATAAAAAACAGATCTTTAATAAAAGTTAATCAAAAAAGTTCCATTCAATATTTTATTTTCTGTTTTCATAACAATTGATAATTGTTTCTATTTTCATGTTCATGCAAATTGTTATATCTTATGAATATTTAGTTTATTTCTTGGTGAGAAACGGCCCATTGCTCGTAGAGAATCAACACGATCTTCGTATACTCTATTAAAACCAAATGTTTCCGCAGAATATTGCTTTAATAAATGTTAACTACGAAAGATATGTCCTTTCTTCACTATGTTTTCTTTTTCATTACAATTAATGACTGACTCTACTTTCGTAACTATACCAATTGTTATATCTTATGGATGTTTCACTTATTTCTCGGTGATAAATGCCCCGTTTCTCGTAGAGAATCGAAGCGTTTGTCGTAGAGAAACGAGTCGATTCTCTACGAGAAAATAATCTCTCATATAATGTATTAATTATCAATGCATTATAAAACCGTCTACTTGTTTTGAATATTTACTACCTAAACGGTCCATTTGTTCCTTTTTCAGCATTTATGTGTATCTGAAATCACAACACATCTCGGGTCTCTTTGTATATAATCCCTGTCATAGGTCTGTTGCTTGTGAATCAGACTGTAAATCAGCCGCAATAACTTATTGGCAATGTTATTCATCGCTACGAAAAAGTGCTTCTTTTCCACTTTATGCTTTTTTAGGAAGTATAATCTTATTTCTTTATTATGCTCCTTTGCCGAACGTGCACATAAGAAAAGCAGTGTTTTCAATTGTTTGTCACCCATTGGCGATATTTTATGTCCGCATTTCATCTTTCCCGATTCTTTTGGATAAGGAGCGATACCTGCGTAAGCAGCACATTTTTTAGCCGTGTCTAATTTTCTAAAATTCTCTGTCTTTATTATCAGCTCACAACTGGTCACAGGTCCTACACCGACAATGGAGGTAAGAATCTGATAATTCCTGCTGAATTCGGAAGAGTTTTGTATGAGGGCTTCTATCTCATGGTCAAGCCCGGATATTTGGGTATTTAACTCCGCAAGGACAGCTCTCCGTGCATGGACGGCCGCCAGGGAAACAGAAGATTTACAATTATCACCTATGTTTAAAGTGTCCGGGCGCTTACGAGATTCCACCAGCAGAGAGCGTGTACGATACAATTCCTGAAGTTCAGACATCTCTTCCCCAGCATAGAAACAAGGTCTGAGAAGGTCATAAAAACGTTCGGCATATTCACGGATACGACAGGCATCCAGAGGATCGGATTTACCACGCTGAAGCCCCAGACTATGCTTTATCTGATAACCCGGAACAAAACACAGGCATATCCGGTTTAAAGTACACAGACGAAGCAGTAGGTCGCCATAAACGCCTGTATGTTCCGCACAAAGAACGGCAGCGGAAGGCAAGGAGAGAAGAAACTTGCTGATCCCATGAACCGTGTTCTTTACACCGGATAAATGACGGACACTGCCCGATTCACTCAAAAAACTAACGTCAAAGCTTGACATTCCCAAATCAATTCCATAAATTTGTACCATAACATTTTTATTTAGTGAAGGGCTCCGATATTGAACGGCTACTACCATGATAATGGGATCCAACTCCCGAAATACTCTCTGGCTTAGGTTCAATAAATATGTCGTGCTTAATACGAGGAATAATCTAAAAGATTAATAGAGGAAGTAAGCTAACGCGACATATGGAGGCTTTCTTGTTTACGAGACAATATTAAGAAATTTATTCTTATTAACGTTCATAAAGAACTATGTTTTCCATGGCAAAGATAATGGTAGAGGAACGAGTCGATCTTCGTAGAGGAAAAAGTAAGAGAGACAATGTCTTGATTATCAATGTCTTGATAAGAGGTTGAAATGTTGTGTATTTTCAACACTCAAACGATCTCTTTATCTGTTTATTTAGCATTTATATGTATCTGAAATCACAACATGACTTAGCCTTTTTATAAATAATCCCTGTCATAAGGTTATTGCTTGTGAATCAGGCAATGATAGAGAAAGCTCAGCAAATTTAGATAGGTTCTTACTTTTGTACTAATTTTCTTCGGAGCCTACTTAATGTTTCGGGACAGATCATAAGATAAGATGCCAGTTCTTTGAGAGAGATAAGATTGAGTAACGCAGGACAACGGTCAAGGATTTCTATATAACGTTCTTCGGGCGTCATGCTATACATAGCAATCATACGGTCGTATACTTCCCACAGCAATGTTTCTGCAATACTTCTGCTCAACCGTTGATTCTCAATATTCTGTTCATAGAATTGAGTGATCTGCTTGTTTGAAATAACGTATACGGAACAATCACATAGTGCTTGTATCTCAACATTTGAACGGTCTTCAAGACGACAAGCCGGATAATTGCCAACAAAGGAATTTTCAAATGTGTATCCTACTACTTTGCTTTCTCCTGCACTGTTGATACAACAATAACGAAAAGAACCGGAAGCAACATACCCCATTTTATAGCAAACTTCGCCTTGGCGGTTGAAGTACTCTCTTTTTTTATAATGCATCAGTTCTCCGTTCTGAAGTACGAATTCTATTATTGCAGAATAATCAATTTTGGACGTATATTTATTAAAATCACTCACTGCTACTTTATACTACTATTTATTGTACAAAGTTACAGAATATATTGAAAAATAACAGAAGTGCATTCCATTATCCGTTACATCCCCTTTTTAATCCCCAGCTTTAGGAGCAGAACATTCATAGGGAAAGCACAAATAAAACCGAAGAGCATAGCAATCTGCATCATAAACCAAAATTGCCATGAATCTTTTGCTAACGGGAAATTTACAAATAGTATGAAATAAACAATGGCCATCCAACCATACATACCTACCTGCCAGGAGGTCAATGAGAAGAAATCTACTTTAAAAGCACGGACTATACCTTTTGAAACTGAGAGATTTTCCATCTCCCGAATAGCATAGAACTGAAAATAAACTCCTATTATCAAAGCCAAAATAAAATCAAGTATCCAATTACCCAGAATCATACTGCCACCAATGCTTATGGGAATATAATGCGTAATCCACTCCCCGACAATATCTGCTAATGTACATCCCGCTCCGCAGTGTAAAGTAGAAAGAGCAACAGACTGCCATTGTGGATGAGTTTTACTCATATCCATTTCCATATTCATGTCCATCTTCATGCTTTCACCAGTCATATTCTGTTCAGGCATTATCATTTTAGCGGTTATACTTTGCCCAAATTTATTGTAAGCCCATAGTGCAAGATAACTTCCCCATAATGCAGTTAATATCCACACTACATTCATTATTTTCATAGATTGTTTATGGCAGGTAAGATCATATGCGATATGAACGGCAATACCAATTCCGGAACAAACAAAAAATACAGCAATCAGATTGAACATACTTTTATAGTTTTAAAATAATTGTAAGTACAACAGTCGCTTTTTTAAATGGTTCACTGTACCGGTAGTAAATAAACAAAGGGTCCCGGCATTTGCAGAATACCGGGACCCTTTGTTTATAAAATTTGGTAATGCGTTATCCACAGTGGAAAAACTCTTCCACTAATTCCATCATCTCTATGGGTTTATCCTTTATATCACTACGCAATGTGCTGTCATTGTATGCACGCAGCTTAGTGATAATACCGTCAATCATAGCCGGGCTGAATACATTATATTTTTCAAAGAAAGCACGTTGTTTCTCAAGGCAACCTGCAGATGCCGCACAACTGTCCGGAAGTTGTTCCAGCGTTTTCAGCTTATCTGCATTCTCTTGTTTGTGGATATTCACGTTGACATAAGTCTTTTCGGCTACATCTAGTGCATTTTCCATTTCAAAACCATAACGGCAGGCCACTGCAAGTCCGGCTATCAATTGATAAATATCTGCCGAACCATCCGGAGAACGCATTTCTACAGTTTGCTTCTGAGTAGTGTCATAATTGGCAGGCTTCTCCAATGGATTGGCGAGCATACACATGTCAGTTTTGGCCGACCAACCTAATGGAACACGTACTAATACTGAACGGTTGCGGTCTCCCCAACAAATATTGGTAGGAGCTTCCTGATGTGGTACCAGACGGAAGTAAGAAGTAGGGTTCGTATTTCCAAAAGCAGTGATAGAAGGTGCAAGTACCATCATACCGGCAATTGCTTTACGGGCAGTTTCGGATAGTACGCCCTCTTTTAACATTTGGTTTTGTCCGTCTTTCATAATGCGCATGTGGATATGCAGACCTGATCCTGCTTTTCCAACAGTAATTTTAGGAGCAAATGTGATATTGTATCCATAAGAAAAGGCTAGGTTACGAATCACCCATTTTGCAATCATCAATTGATCTGCTGCATCTTCTGCACGTACCGGAAGGAATTCTATCTCATTTTGTTCATATATCATGCCATCCAGCGCAAAGTTGCCAACTTCTGAATGACCATATTTGATCTGCCCTCCCGTTTGTGCAATATATGCCATACATTCTGTACGGAAATCGTTAAACTTAGCATAAGGAGTCGACTCATGATAGCCACGCTGATCAGTTGCCGGAAACATATCCTCATCTTCTGAGATCACATAATATTCCAATTCTCCCATTGCTTGAAATTCCATACCAGTTACATCTTTAAAAGCCTTACAAGCTTTATGTAATGTATATTCGGGAGAACTTTCCAGGGGTTCACCATCTTTATTAAAGAAAGAACAAAGCATGGAAACTGTTGGCAATTCTGCAAAAGGATCAACAAAAGCTGTACGGAACCGGGGAATTACATATAAATCACTACTACCTGCTTCTATAAATGGGAACAGACTGGAGCCATCCACACGTTCGCCACATGTCAGGATTGCATCTAAATAGGCAGCATTGTTGATGACAAAATTCAAAGTCTTCAATCGTCCGTCTGCTGCAGGATACATGAAATTGATCATCCGGATGTCATTCTTCTGAATATAAGTGATGATGTCAGCTTTTGTAAATTCGGATGCTGGTTTCTGAAGAAAGGCCACCAGCGAATGGGGGCTCATTGATAGTTCTTGGTTCATAATACGTCGGTTGTTTTTTATTGTTACATGGTTAACAGTTATATTTTGAACCAAAGATAACAAAAAGTTAGTTAGTTGAGTTATATATGTTGATAATAAAACACCTTTGCTTAACAAATGTTAGCGATTCGGCTATTATCTTCTTTTTCCAGCTATTTAACGCTTGTTCATTGATAAATACCATTCTTTATCTTAAATTTGCGAATATTGCCCTTCTACTTAGTAAAACTCTTAAAAAAACTCAGAAAATGGAAATAAAAACATTTATAGCAAACTACCGGGAAGCTTTTGGAGAGGTGGCAGAATTACCAATCGTATTTTGGTACTCTGATACTCCTGAAAGCCAGACAGAAAAGATCAATGGTTGTTTCTTCAAGAACATGAAAAAGGTAAGAGACGGACATATTATCAGCTTAAATGCAGATGTTATCGGATGTGGTGGTGGAAAGTTTTATACAGGTTTTACCGATATGCCGGAACATGTGCCGACTTTTGTTTCCCTGAAAGAGAAATACAAACAGACCCCAGAGATGGTAACAGAGTTTATTGAACGTTTGGGGGTACCAAGGACTGCAAAGAATTATCTCCACTTTGCACCTATAAATAAGGTAGATACTTTCGATCAAATTGAAGGAATTTTATTTCTCGCAACACCTGATATGCTTTCCGGACTTACGACATGGGCTTGTTTCGATAATAACTCAGAGGATGCAGTTACATCACAATTCGGTTCCGGCTGTAGTACTGTAGTGACTCAAACAATCCTTGAAAACCGGAAAGGTGGAAGGAGAACTTTTGTGGGATTCTTTGATCCATCCGTGCGCCCTTACTTTGAACCGGATGTATTAAGTTATACAATTCCTATGTCCCGTTTTAGAGAAATGTATCAAACCATGCGTAGTAGTTGCCTGTTCGATACTCATGCCTGGGGAAAAATCAGAGAGCGTATGCAACCTCAATAAAAAAACAAAACTAATATGGATTCTATTATAGTTAGAAAATTGGCAGAACATGAAAAAGTTACTGCAATGCAGTTGTCATGGGATGTTTTTGTAGAATTTGATAATACGGATTGTAGTGAAGAAGGATTGAAAAACTTCCGTAATTTCATTGATGATAAAGAAATGGTGGACAGTCTTGATGCTTATGGCGCTTTTGATGCCAATAAACTTGTGGGCATTATTGCAACAAGAAGTACAGGAAGTCACATCTCATTATTTTTTATAAACAAGGAGTTTCACTACCGGGGAGTAGGTCGTAGTTTGTTCAATTTAGTCTTAGAAAATAGTAAAGCAAAAGAAATGACAGTCAATTCCTCTCGCTATGCAGTGGGATTCTATCACAAGTTGGGATTTACAGATGTTGAAAAAGAGCAGTTGACAGATGGAATCCGGTATACTCCAATGAAATACATACGACAAAAATAAAAAAGATAATAACGTTATGCCCTATACGCATTTTGGAAAACAAGCAGATGTATTCAAACATGTCATTTTGTGTGAAGTACTAAAGAGAGAAAAACCGGACCTATATGTAGAGACGAATTCTGCCTGTGCAGAATATATGCTAAGTAATAGTTTGGAGCAACAATATGGTATCTGCCATTTTTTGAATAACGTATCAGAATATAATGAATTTACCGATTCAATTTATCTGAATTTGGAAAGAAAGGCATACCGGGATCATTTGTATTTAGGTTCTCCCGGATTGGCCATGAATATTCTGAATTCTCCTTCGGATGAATTGCTTTTCTTTGATATCGAAAAGGAACCTTTGAAAAACATTGAAGCATTTGCCCTACGAGACGGATTTAGAAACCGAATAAGAACATTCAATCAGGATTCTATCGGAGGAACGATGGAGCTATTACCGTCTCTTCCTGTCTCTTCTTTTATACACATTGATCCGTATGAAATAAATAAATCCGGAGAACCGGGAGGTTTTACTTATTTTGATGTGTTTCTTGAAGCGGCACAGGCAGGTATAAAGTGTTATTTATGGTATGGCTTTATGACTTTGAGTGTGAAAGAGCAATTGAATGCATATATTCTTAATGGCCTCCGAAACAATAAAATAAAGGGATGTGCTTGTGTAGAGTTAATTCTTGAAATAATAGAACGAAATACCATTCCTTGTAATCCGGGGATACTTGGAAGCGGAATATTAACAGCCAATTTATCGAAGGATAGTAACACTATTCTACAGGATTATAGTAACCTGTTAGTCAATATGTATCAGGGAGCAATTTACAACGGAACTAACGGAACTTTATACAAAGAAGTCATTTTATAGCCTGAAAAAAATAATTATTTAGTATTTCATTTAGTGTAGACCTGCTGTGTTTTTGTACATTTGCAGCCAATTTCACGAATATAGAGATAACAGGAGGTCACAAAATGATACAAAATCCACAACGTCCAGTCAGTTCAATTGCTTTTCCTATATTGATAGCACTAAGTATTTCTCATTGTCTGAATGACTTATTGCAATCTGTCATAACAGCAACCTATCCCCTATTCAAAGACGATTTAGCTTTAAGTTTTGCTCAAATCGGGTTGATTACATTGGTTTATCAAATGTCAGCATCGGTATTCCAACCAGTATTCGGGCTTTTTTTTGATAAACGTCCGGTAGCATGGACGCTTCCCGCAGGAATGCTTTTCACAATGACAGGGATGTTGAATCTTGCTTTTGCTTCCAATCTGCATTGGATACTTCTTTCTGTATTTCTGATTGGTATCGGTTCTTCTGTTCTTCACCCGGAGGCATCACGCATCACTTCACTTGCTTCCGGAGGAAGAAGAGGCCTTGCACAATCTTTGTTTCAGGTAGGTGGCAATTTGGGTGGTTCATTAGGTCCTCTGTTGGTGGCATTATTGGTTGCTCCTTATGGGCGTCATCACATAGCTTTGTTCGCTATCTTGGCATTTCTGGCTATTCTGGTAATGATTCCCGTTTGCAGATGGTATAAAAAATATTTAAACCGGATAAAATGTGAATCTGTCACTATGAAGGCACATTTTGCTATGCCATTGCCAATGAACAAGACTGTTTTTTCTATTACACTTCTGCTTATTCTGATTTTCTCCAAATACATCTATATGGCAAGTTTGAACAGCTATTACACGTTCTATCTGATTCATAAGTTTGGAGTCAGTGTTCAGCAATCACAGCTTTTCCTTTTTGTCTTTTTGATTGCTACAGCTATCGGAACACTGGTTGGAGGTCCTATTGGAGATCGCATTGGGCGGAAATATGTTATTTGGGTATCAATTCTTGGTACGGCCCCTTTCAGCATGTTGATGCCTCATGTAGGTCTTGTATGGACAGTAGTACTTAGTTTTTGTGTTGGTCTGATGCTCTCGTCGGCATTCCCGGCTATCCTGTTATATGCACAAGAATTACTTCCTAATAAACTTGGATTGATTTCCGGTTTGTTCTTTGGTTTTGCTTTCGGAGTTGCTGGTATTGCTTCTGCAGTGCTGGGGAATATGGCAGACAAATTCGGCATTGAAGCTGTTTATAATGTTTGTGCTTTCATGCCTTTGCTTGGGTTGGTTACTTGGTTTCTACCAGATTTGAAAAAAATAAAATAATGATGAGTAAGATAAAAACAAAGAAAACTGGCAGGTGGAAAAGAAGAATCAAATGGGCTGTTCCAATCGGAATACTTTTGATTGTTGCAATGACGATGGCTGCTAATTACATTGTTGAATATACTACTGACTCATTGGTCTATAAGGATCCGGTTTCCATTCCCTATAACAAAGTCGGACTATTACTGGGAACTTCCAAAACTCTGCGTTCGGGTAATCCTAATCAGTATTTCCGGAACAGAATACAGGCAACTGTTGCTCTCTTTAAAGCACGGAAAATAGATGCTATTGTTATTAGCGGTGACAACAGTCGTGAGGGTTATAATGAACCCGAAGACATGAAAACTGAATTGTTGAAAGAAGGTATTCCTGAAAATAAAATTTATCTGGATTATGCAGGTTTTAGAACACTTGATTCTGTAGTGCGTATGGAAAAGATTTTCGGTCAATCCAGTTTTACCATCATATCTCAAGAATTTCATAATCGCCGGGCCATTTATATAGCGCAAGCCAAAGATTTACAGGTAGTGGGTTTTAATGCAGAAGATGTGAATGCCTACAGTGGTTTTAAAACACAGCTTCGTGAAAAATTTGCAAGAGTTAAATTATTCCTGGACTTATATACAAATAAGAGTCCTAAATATCTGGGAGAAAAAATTATTATTAAATAATATATGCATCTATTTTTCCATCTATGGTTTTATGAGGGAGTGGTTTACATAAAATAATACTCCTAAAAACTTTTTAATCAATAATTTGTTATTCTTTTATAGGAAAAAGAGAAGGACTTTGGTAGCCTACTATATTGAAACAGATTAGATTGATACAAAACCAGAGATAAAAATGATGGATAATATAATTTTTACAGGAGCACATGAGCATACTATAGAAACTGTGCCAGATATGATATTTGTATATAATGAACAAGCTACACTTTTGAATATTATTAATCCCAGTCGTAACTTACCATTTAATCCGGAGGGAATGATTGGCAAAAAAATAGAAACCTTTCTGGATTGGGAAACGGGACGAATTTGTATGAAACATTTCCGGAAAGCTATTGCTACCGGAAAGTCTGAGTTTTTTGAACTTGATCTGGAAGAAAACGGAAATAAACATTGTTATGAAATCCAAATTTCTCCGATTGACAGAAATAGAGTAATAATGACCGCGCACGATATTCCTCAAGCGTATGCCTCGCAATTGGAATTAGAACGTACACAACTTTCTCTTAGCCGGGCTAAAGAAGAACTTGAGACCAGCAATTCAATACTTTCATCTGCTTTGAGCATTGCCGAAGTATTGCCATGGAGTGCTGACCTGGTGACGCATACCTTCTCTACCGATTACAATCTCTATCACCATGAGAGTGCTTCGGGACCTGATAATAATGGGAAATACAACATTTCTATTGATGAATATCTGGAAAAAGTTCATCCTGACTTTCGTGAACACATTTCAACTGTATTCAAAGAGTTACGTGAAGGAAAGCGAACCGAATTTCATGAAGTGTATCAAATACATTGGTATAATGACCGTGAATATGAATGGGTAAATAAGCAAGGAACAGTTTTCAGGTATGATGTAAAAGGACGTCCTATTAGTGTAATCGGTTCCGGTATGGTCATTACGAAACAGAAAAACATGGAAGAGTCTCTAAGACTTGCCAAAGAACAAGCAGAACAAAGCAATACACTGAAATCTGCTTTTCTGGCAAATATGAGCCATGAAATAAGAACACCGCTTAATGCTATTGTCGGATTCTCAGAGTTATTGACGGAAACAGATAATCCGGAAGAAAAAAAAGAGTATGCAGGAATTATTTTGAATAATAATGCTCTTCTTCTGCAGCTGATCAGTGATATTCTGGATTTGTCTAAGATCGAAGCAGGTACTTTGGAGTTTGTTTATTCTGATATTGATTTAAATAATCTACTGGCCGAGGTAGCACAGACCGCCCAAATGAAAGCAAACAATCCGGAGCTGAAGATTGCCTTTACTGACCATCTGCCGGAATGCATAGTGAATAGTGATCGCAATCGTTTGCTACAAGTGATACACAATTTTGTAAATAATGCTATTAAATTTACTCCTCAGGGACATATTCACATAGGTTATAAGTTGAGTCCGTCAGGTGAACTCTATTTTTATGTAGAAGATACAGGATATGGCATACAAGCTGATAAGGTGAATGAGGTATTTGAACGTTTCGTTAAATTAAACAGTTTTATACAAGGAACAGGTTTGGGACTTTCTATTAGTAAAACCATTGTTTCTCATTTGGGTGGTAATATAGGAGTTTTCTCACAGGAAGGTAAAGGTTCTACTTTCTGGTTTACTTTACCACCCAAAAGTATCGTTTCTATGAGTGAAAAGTAAATATCTGATATTCTAAGAAAAGATAACTCTTTTATAATCATAGAAAAAGAGTGGGCAACAAATCATTTGTTTACCCACTCTTTTTTGTAACCCCAGAATTACTAATTTTCAGGAATTATCTCATTGATATCTGATAGTGCATTCAATGTACGGGGAAAACCAATGTATGGCAAGTATTGGTAATAACAGAGATTAATATTTCTTTATTAATAGTTTTTTTCAATACTGCAGGCTATCTACGATACAAAATTATTCCGATTTTATTAATAGATTGCTATACCGATTACTGATATATGTACCTTTATTACTGATTTGTGAAGTTCTATAGGGCAAGCAAAGAAAAAACTCTTATTTTTGCATCAGTATTAAAGATTACTGAGCTATGGGTATCAGCACAATAACATGATATTTCCAATGAATAATCAAAAAATACGCAAGAATGGAAACATTGGCACTGAGAGATGAAAACATACTTCCAACACAAAAGGTCTTAGAAGCTGTTTTGTGTGGTAGTTACCCGACATTTGAAGAATTGAATGCTTTATTGATTACTATGGAGATAAGGCCGGAATGGAATTATTACAAAGATGGTAAGGCCTGGTTGTGTAAAATGATGTTCAAGAAGAAGAATATGGGTTGGTTACATATTTACGGTGGATTCTTCAGAGTATCATTTTTTTTTATGGAAAGACATTTAACCGCTATTGCGGATCTGAATATATCGGATTATATAAAAGAAGATTTTTATAAAATGAAATCCATTGGCAAATTATTGCCGATGTCAATAGCAGTTAGTGATAAAGAAAAGCTGGAAGATGTTTTAACCGTTTTACGCTTTAAAAAGAGTTTGAAATAAAAAGAGAGAGGCTCTTTATTAATATTCTCTCAATCTTTATAGAAAATGTATCAATAGCTATTCGATCTATTTTCTATAGAAGAATAAATAAAGGATAAATGATATATTTGCAATATGCTATTCAAATATCTTTTTAATTAACCTTTGATAGTATATACGCTACAAGAATAAAATTATGAACACTTCAAAAGTTTATTTTACAAATCTGCGGACTACCCCTACCTCCAATCTACTTGACAAAATGGAGCGGCTGGTAAAGCAAGCTGGTGTTGGAACCATACCTCTTAAAGATAACTTTGTGGCTATTAAAATTCACTTCGGGGAACCGGGAAACCTAGCATATATACGTCCGAATTATGCAGCACGAATGGCCAACCTACTACGTAGCTTTGGCGCAAAACCTTTTTTGACAGATTGTAATACACTGTATTCCGGGCGGCGTGCCAATGCCGTTGACCATTTACAGAGTGCAATGGAAAACGGTTTTAACCCCATTTCGGCACAATGTCAGGTTATTATAGCCGATGGGCTGAAAGGCACTGACTGCAAGGAAATCTCACTAAACGGAGAGTATTGCAAAGCTCCCAAAATAGGAACGGCTATTGCCGATGCTGATGTTATTATTAGCATGAATCACTTCAAAGGCCATGAACAAACTGGATTTGGTGGTGCTTTGAAGAATCTCGGAATGGGATGTGCCAGTGTAGGTGGAAAGTTGGAGTTGCATAGCGCTTCTCAACCCCGAATTGATATCAATAATTGTAAAAGCTGTAATATCTGTGTAAAACATTGCGCACATGATGCTGTACATTTGAATGTAAATCGTAAAGCAGAAATCGATTACAAAAAATGCATCGGATGCGGGCAGTGTGTTGCCCTGTGTCAGTATGATGCAGCTGTAATGGGTGACGAAGATACCTCTGAACGCTTGAATTACAAAATAGCCGAATACTCACTTGCTGTAGTTAAAGGTAAACCGCACTTTCATGTGAGTTTTATTATGAATGTATCTCCGGAATGCGATTGCTGGAATCATAATGATGCTGCTATTGTACCCGATTTAGGGATTCTGGCATCTTTCGATCCGGTAGCTCTGGATAAAGCTTGTGCCGACTTAGTGATACAAGCACCTATTCTGCATAGTGGAAACCGCTTATCTGACAAACATGAACAGGATGATTTATGCGGTTGTGATAAATTCCATCTGATGCATCCTGATACGGATTGGTTGGCTGGATTAAAACATGCAGAGAAAATAGGATTAGGAACAATGGATTATGAATTAATTCGTGTGTGAAATTAAACCATTCTTTGAATATACAATCTAATTTTAAATACAATGTTATCAATCAAAAACAGAATAGAAATGGAAACAACAGTTAAACTTTATTCTTTGAATTACAGTAATGTGAAAACGTATTTGTTCGCTTTGCTATTTGTAGCAGGCAATATTGCATTACCTCAATTGTGTCATTTGGTACCTGCCGGTGGTCCTACCCTATTGCCTATTTACTTTTTCACACTAATCGCATCGTATAAATATGGCTTTCGTGTAGGCTTGCTGACTGCTATTTTATCACCAGTTATCAATCATTTACTATTTGCAATGCCTTCGGCAGCTGTACTACCTGTTATTCTTACTAAATCTGCTTTACTTGCGGGAGCTTCTGCATTGGCTGCCCGTTATGCAAAAAAAGTTTCGTTATTAGCTATCTTGCTTGCAGTACTGTCTTATCAGGTTGTAGGTACAGCCCTTGAATGGGCTTATTTAGGAAATTTCTTTGCTGCTGTACAAGATTTCCGTATAGGTGTTCCGGGAATGCTTATTCAATGGTTTGGTGGCTATGCACTGCTCAAAGCTATTGCAAGAATCTGACAATATGGCAAAAACATTTGATGAGGTGATGGAACGTTTTCGTTCCATCACATTCGAGGATGAATTTGATATGATTGTAGCCATTGCCAATGGTGGAATTGTTCCGGCGGGTATCATCAATCAGCGTTTACAAAAAGAGATTTATTTGTTGAAAATCAATTTGAGAGACGAATATCAACATCCAAAGTATGATCAGCCCAAACTTCTGGCACCAATTGACTTCGATTTCAGAGATAAACGTATTCTTTTGGTGGATGACCGTATAAAAACCGGTTCTACTATAAAATTAGCCAAAGAACTGATGCAAGAAGCCAGAATGATAAAAACTTTCGCCGTTAACGGAAATGCGGACTATGCTCTTTTTGATGAAGCTTGTTTTAAATTTCCGTGGATTGTCTGAATAGTAGATTGTAAATAGATAACGTACCTATGTGATACAGATCGGATAATGGTCATGACTGTAGGGAATAAATTGAAAATAAAAGATGGACAGAAGAGATTTTCTGAAAACAGTAGCGATAGCGGGTGCGGCAATGACTATACAGCGCTCAGAAGCAATGGAAGTACTGACACAAGCCGTAAATAATACTGGTAAACCTGATCTCGTAGCTGTAATGGGTGGCGAACCGGAAGTGATGTTCCAGCGTGCAATTGCTGAATTGGGAGGTATGAAACAGTTTGTGAAACCGGGACAGAAAGTTGTGGTAAAACCCAATATAGGATGGGATAAAGTTCCGGAATTAGCTGGCAATACCAATCCTAAATTGGTTGCTGAAATTGTAAAACAGTGTTTTGCCGCCGGAGCCAAAGAAGTTACTGTATTTGACCATACTTGTGACGATTGGCAAAAATGCTATAAGAACAGCGGAATTGAAGCTGCTGCTAAAGCTGCCGGAGCCAAAGTAATGCCTGCCCATCTGGAATCATATTACCGTTCTGTGGATTTGCCAAAAGGAAAAAATCTGAAGAAAGCCAAAATACACGAAGCTATATTGAATAGTGATGTATGGATCAATGTGCCTGTCTTAAAAAATCATGGTGGTGCAAACCTTACTATTTCGATGAAAAATCATATGGGAATAGTATGGGATAGAGGTTATTTTCATAAGAATGATTTGCAACAATGCATAGCTGATATCTGCACTATGCAAAAAAAGGCAGTATTGAATGTGGTAGATGCTTACCGTATTATGAAAACCAATGGTCCGCGTGGACGTTCAGCCTCAGATGTTGTACTGGCTAAAGGGCTTTTTATCTCACCTGATATCGTAGCCGTAGATACAGCAGCCGCTAAATTTTTCAATCAAGTACGCGAAATGCCTTTGGATACCGTAGGGCATCTTGCCAAAGGGGAAGCCTTGAAAATAGGTACAATGAATCTGGACAAACTGAACGTGAAGCGAATTAAGTTATAAACACATGTTGAGAAAAATACGTATAGGTATATCAGTGGTTCTGTTTACGCTGATTACATTTTATTTCCTGGATTTTGCGGGTATATTGCCCAATAGTTCTCATAGACTGGCACACATTCAGTTCATTCCGGCGCTTTTGTCCTTTAGTATTGGTATACTGATTTTTCTAATTGTATTGACATTACTGTTCGGGCGGATTTACTGTTCTACTATTTGTCCCATGGGTGTTTTTCAGGATGTAGTGGCACGGGGCTCAAAGTTTGTTGGAAAGAAAAAGAAAAGATATAGTTATAGTCCGGCAAAGAATATTCTACGTTGGATTGTTGTAGGGATCACAGCTATTTCCTTTTTCTGTGGTTTTACTGCGATACTTGGGCTGCTTGATCCTTATAGTGCATACGGCCGGATAGCAGTCAATGTGTTTAAGCCGGTGTATATGTTGGGCAATAATTTATTGGAGTCTGTATTTTCTCAATTTAAAAATTATACCTTCTATCAGGTAGATGCTTCTGTTTTGAGTGTGGCTTCACTTGTGATAGCACTACTCACTTTTATCATTATCCTATTTCTTGCCTGGAAACATGGGCGTACATGGTGTAATACAATCTGTCCGGTAGGAACTGTTTTAGGATTACTAAGCCATTTTTCCCTATTTAAAATTCGGATTGATCAAAATAAGTGTAATGGTTGTGGTTTGTGTGCAACTAAGTGTAAAGCTGCTTGCATAGACAGTAAAAACCATGTTGTTGATTATAGCCGTTGTGTAGATTGCTTTGACTGTCTGGAAGTATGTAATAAGCATGCGTTGGTTTATGCTCCGATTTCAGTATCTACCCCCAAAGAGGCCGCAGATAATTCTAAACGTCGTTTTTTAATGACAGGGCTAATAACAGCAGCTACTGCACCCAAAGTGTTGGCACAAGTTAAAGAGACAGCAGCAACTCTGTTGGGAGGCAAAAAGGCATATCAAAAGAAGAATCCAATAACGCCTCCGGGATCTGTTAGTCGTGAGTACTTTCAGAACCACTGTACATCTTGCCATCTTTGTGTTAGTAAATGTCCCTCGCATGTGTTGAAACCTGCATTCACAGAATATGGATTAGGAGGAATCATGCAACCTACGGTGAATTTTGAAAAGGGATTTTGTAACTTTGACTGTACTGTTTGTGGAGATGTATGTCCCAATGGAGCCATAAAACCATTGACTGTGGAGGAGAAACATCTGACTCAAATGGGATATGTAGTCTTTATTGAAGAAAACTGTATTGTGTATACAGATGGTACCAGTTGTGGTGCCTGCTCAGAACATTGCCCGACACAAGCTATAGCGATGGTGCCGTACAAAGGTGGACTGACGATTCCTCATGTGAATACAGATATCTGTGTAGGATGTGGCGGTTGTGAATATGTATGCCCCTCTCGTCCGTTCCGTGCAGTTTATATAGAAGGTAATCCGATACAGAAAGCAGCTAAACCGTTTAAAGAAACAGAAAATGAAGAGATCGAGATAGACGGATTCGGATTCTGATTATATTCACCACTGACGATACAGATTAATACTGATTTTTTCTTTCCGGAGAGACAATCAGTACTAATCTGTGTTATCAGTGGTGAACTTTTTTCTCTATATCAAGTTCTTCTTTGCAGAATTTTACTAATTTCGTGGCGAACAATATAAAATGAAGCAAATGGAGGATGTAGTAACTACCGATTGGGAACACAGAAAATTCCAGATAGGATATGCACTTAGTGGTGGGTTTATTAAAGGCTTTGCCCACTTAGGAGTGATGCAGGCCCTTTTGGAGCATGATATCAGGCCGGATATAATTTCGGGTGTGAGTGCAGGTGCGTTGGCCGGTGTATTTTATGCTGATGGTAACGAACCCCACAAAGTTCTGGACTACTTTTCCGGACATAAATTTCAGGATCTTACAAAGATGGTGATTCCCAAAGTAGGACTCTTCGAACTGGGAGAATTTATAGATTTTCTCAAAAGTAATCTGAAAGCTCAGAAGCTGGAAGAGTTACAAATCCCCCTTATTATAACGGCTACAGACCTGGATCACGGACGAAGTATGCATTTCCGGAAAGGCAGCATTGCCGAGCGGGTTGCTGCTTCATGTTGTATGCCGGTAATGTTTACGCCAGTCAGAATAAACGGTACACATTACGTGGATGGTGGGTTGTTGATGAATCTACCGGTATCTACCCTTCGTAAAGAATGTGAAAAAGTAGTTGCCATCAATGTCAGCCCTCTGGAAGCAGAGAAATATAAAATGAATATTGTTAGTATTGCGATGCGATCCTATCATTTCATGTTTCGTGCCAATACATTTCCGGAACGCGAACTTTGCGATCTGTTAATAGAACCGTACAACTTGAACGGATATAGCAACCGGGAGTTGGAGAAGGCAGAGGAGATATTTGATCAAGGATATAAAACGGCCAATGAAATACTGGAAAATCTGTTTCAGGAGAAAGGAAGAATATGGAGATAATAAAAGTAGGTCTGGCTGCTTACGGAATGTCAGGACAAGTTTTCCATGCTCCGTTTATCAGTGCCAATCCTCATTTTGAACTTTGTAAAATAGTAGAGCGTAATAAGGAGCTTTCAAAGGAACGCTATCCTGGTGCTACGATTGTACGCAGTTTCGAAGAGTTGATAAAAGATCCTGCAATAGAGTTGATTGTAGTCAATACTCCGGATAGTACGCATTATGAATATGCCCGTTTGGCTCTTGAAGCGGGAAAGCATGTCATCGTTGAGAAACCTTTTACCTCAACTACGGAAGAGGGAGAAGAGTTGATAACATTGGCTACCGAAAAAGGACTCATGCTTAGTGTATATCAAAACCGGAGATGGGATGCAGACTTCCGGACTGTACAGGAAATCATTTCCAAAGGGCTGCTGGGACGACTGGTAGAATATGAATCTACTTTTGCACGCTATCGTAACTTTATCAAACCTAACACCTGGAAAGAGACAGGAGAATCAGGTGGCGGATTAACTTATAATCTTGGCTCCCATCTCATCGATCAAGCCATCCGATTGTTTGGTATGCCGGAGGCTGTTTTTGCCGATATAGCTACAATGCGCGCCAATGGAAAGGTTGATGATTATTTTATGATTCGTTTTCTTCGTCCTTCATTGGCTCCGGATGTAAAAGTTACGTTAAAAGCCAGTTATTTAATGCGGGAAGCTGAGCCCCGGTTTGTTCTTCACGGAACTTTAGGCTCATTTGTAAAACATGGAGTCGACAAACAAGAAGCTGCTTTACTGCGTGGTGAAATGCCCGATCAACCTCAATGGGGAGAAGAAACAGAAGAAGAATGGGGATTAATACATACAGAGATTGATGGAAAAGAGATCTGCCGGAAATATCCGGGTATTTCCGGAAATTACGGTGGGTTTTATCAGAACATATATGAACACCTTCGCCTTGGAGAATCATTACAGACAGGAGCGCGTGATATTCTGAATGTAATTCGTGTTATTGAGGCAGCTTATCAAAGCCAACAGGAAGGTAAAGTTATCAGCTTAAAATAAATCTTATATAACATGAGTGACGAAAAGAAAATAATTATCTATCAGGTGCTTACCCGCTTGTTTGGAAATAACAATAATCATTGCATCAATAACGGTGATATTACCCAAAATGGCTGTGGAAAGATGGCAGACTTTACAGTAAAAGCATTGGGTGAGATACAAAAGTTAGGTGTAACACATATCTGGTATACGGGTATTATTGAACATGCTACACAAACTGATTACCGTCGGTATAATATCCGTCCGGATCATCCCGCTATTGTGAAAGGTAAAGCAGGTTCTCCCTACGCTATCAAGGATTATTATGATGTAGACCCGGATATTGCAACAGACGTTCCCGGTAGGATGAAAGAGTTTGAGAACCTTGTGAACCGTACACACCGTGCCGGACTAAAAGTGATCATTGATTTTGTACCTAATCATGTGGCCCGTCAGTATCATTCTGATGCACAGCCCGATGGGACAGTAGAACTGGGAGCAAACGATGACCCGACGTATGCTTTCAGTCCGTACAACAACTTTTATTATATTCCACAATCAGAACTTCACGGACAGTTCGATATGAAGGGAAGCGCTGCGGAACCTTATCGGGAATATCCCGCCAAAGCAACCGGCAACAACCGTTTTGATGCATATCCCAATATCAACGACTGGTATGAGACGGTGAAGTTGAATTATGGCGTAGATTATCCTAACGGAGGCACCTGTAACTTCTCCCCTATTCCGGATACATGGATAAAGATGCTTGATATCCTTCTTTTTTGGGCTTCAAAGAACATAGATGGATTCCGCTGTGATATGGCAGAAATGGTACCGGTAGAGTTTTGGGAATGGGCAATCCCTCAAGTAAAAGAGAAACATCCCAAACTGTTATTCATTGCAGAAGTTTACAATCCGGCAGAATACCAGAATTATCTGTTCCGTGGTAAATTTGATTATTTGTATGATAAAGTGGGATTGTATGATACACTACGTAATGTAGCATGCGGCTATGATTCTGCTACAGCTATAACCCGCAGTTGGCAAAGCCTGGGAGGAATTGAGAAGCGTATGCTCAACTTCCTTGAAAATCATGATGAACAGCGTATTGCTTCGGATTTTTTTGCAAGTGATCCTCGTAAAGGTATTCCGGCTCTGATTGTGTCAGCCTGTATGAATACAAACCCGATGATGATTTATTTCGGACAGGAGTTTGGCGAACTGGGTATGGATAGTGAAGGTTTTAGCGGCCGCGACGGGCGTACTACTATTTTTGATTATTGGAGTGTAGATACCATACGCCGTTGGCGGAATGAAGGTAAGTTTGATGGCAAGATGCTAACGGAGGAGCAAAAATCCCTGTACGCTGTCTACCAGAAGATTCTGACTCTTTGCAACGAAGAACAGGCTATTGTACAAGGAGCTTTCTTCGACTTGATGTACGCCAACCAAAACGGATGGAGATTCAATGAGCACAAGCAATATACATTTTTGCGTAAGTCTAAAAATGAATTACTTTTCATTATTGTCAATTTTGATGGTCAGCCGGTAGACATTGCCATAAATGTACCGTCTCATGCTTTTGACTTCTTGCAAATTCCTCAGATGGATTCTTACGAGGCTACGGATTTACTGACCGGAAAGAAAGAAAATATTTGTCTGCTTCCTTATAAAGCAACAGAGGTTTCACTGAGCAGACATAGCGGAAAGATATTGAAAATAATCATCTAATCAAGCTTTAAAAAATACGTACTTTTATACATATAAAGTACGTATTTAATAGTGACTTAAATACGTATTTAACACCCTGTTAAATACGTACTTTTGTGTTATAGATTATAGTATATTGTTTTTCCATATCTTATCAATGCTCTAATACGGAAATTATATGTTACAATCATACAATAAAGAACAAGCCATTCGGAGGATTAACTATCTGTCCAAACAAGGCAAACCTTTTATTTTTATCATTAATTATCTGCAAAGTTGTTCGTATATAGAAGAAGCAGACAGGCTTGACTCTTCACTCGTATTGTATAATTTTAACGGTTTTACTAACCAACCACCGACTCAGCTTTGTAATAAAGTAATACAGTGGCAAATTGCTCCCCAGCCACTAAGCCAATACAAGGAATCTTTTGACTACGTTATGCAGAATATCCATAATGGTAATAGTTTTCTAACGAATCTGACTTGTAATACTCCAATTACGACCAACTTTGGGTTAAAAGATATTTTCCTTCATTCCAAAGCAATGTATAAGCTATGGGTAAAAGATGCCTTTGTAGTATTCTCTCCTGAAATATTTATTCGGATCAATGGAAAGAAGATTAGTTCATACCCCATGAAAGGAACGATAGATGCTACTCTCCCATCTGCATGTCAACAACTAATGAATGACCCGAAGGAAGCGGCAGAACACGCTACAATTGTAGATCTGATACGTAATGATCTGAGTCTGGTTGCAGAAAAAGTGTTTGTGAACCGTTATCGTTATGTCGATACACTGCAGACAAATTCCGGTCCTATTTTACAGACAAGTTCGGAAATTAGTGGTATTTTGCCTGATAATTATCGCTCACAGTTGGGAGACATTCTTTTTAAACTATTACCTGCAGGCTCTATTACAGGTGCTCCCAAACAAAAGACAATGGATATTATAGCCCGTGCGGAAACATATGAAAGAGGTTTCTATACTGGTATTACCGGGTATTTCGATGGTGAGAACCTCGACAGTGCTGTAATGATACGCTTTATTGAGCAACAGAGAGATAAACTTTATTTCAAAAGCGGGGGAGGAATCACCTGTAAAAGCGATCTGGAAAGTGAATACAATGAAATGAAACAAAAAGTCTATGTGCCTATTTATTGAAACCATACGAATAGAGAATGGGGTAATACACAATTTGGCCTATCACAATAAGAGGTTAAATCGGACCAGAAATTGGTTCTGGAAAAACTGTGCTACTTTGGACCTCGCTGATTACATCCAGCCTATACAAGGTGAAGGGGTAATAAAGTGCAGAGTGGTATACGATAAAGAAATCAGAGAAATCACGTATGCCCCCTATTCTATTCGTAACATTAATACACTTCGTGTGGTCCGTTCCGACGAAATAGATTATACTTATAAAAGTATTGACCGTGAATACTTGAATCAACTTTATGCTTTACGGGAAACAGCCGATGATATACTCATTGTTAAAAATGAACTGATTACCGACACTTCCATTGCTAACATAGCCCTTTATAATGGTACAGAGTGGCATACTCCTAAAGCTCCTTTACTGAAAGGTACACAAAGAGCATTTCTGTTGGATCAACAAATTATAAAAGAAGAAGAAATAACTTTGAAACAACTTTTTACCTACTCCCGCATCACTTTATTTAATGCAATGATTACTTTCAGAAAGATAGAGTTCCCGGTTGGTGATCATATTATTGTATAACTATTATTAACAGCAAAAAAGATTATAACTACGAACAAAACCCTTTTGGGGTGTGTTATATAGATGTGTTTTTCATAGTATTAGATATAAGATTAATTAAAAGAGATTGTACCAGCTTGTGATAAGTAAGTACGTCAGAAACAGAAGCGTCTGTTTTTTTGATAAATGTGTTAAAGCATCGGCTTTCTTTAAGTCGATGCTTTTTTATTGCATTTTTTAGTTTGTTACAAATAAAATTCGTACGTTTGTAGAATAAAGATATAGAAAAGAATGACAAT
The DNA here is from genome assembly GCF_034654355.2 of Bacteroides mucinivorans. Taxonomy (NCBI): domain Bacteria; kingdom Pseudomonadati; phylum Bacteroidota; class Bacteroidia; order Bacteroidales; family Bacteroidaceae; genus Bacteroides; species Bacteroides mucinivorans. Next base: position 2,811,712 of record NZ_CP178179.1, read on the forward strand.
GAACATGCCTGTTATCTTTCAATTTTTAAAAAATCTCGCTGCAAATAATAACCGTGAGTGGTTTAACGAGCACCGTGATGAGTATGAAACCGCCCGTACAGAGTTCGAAAATCTTTTGGCAGCTGTAATTTCCCGTATCGGCCTCTTTGATGAGAGTATCAGAGGTGTACAAGTCAAAGATTGTACCTATCGTATCTATCGGGATACCCGTTTTTCATCAGATAAAACGCCATACAAAATTCATTTTGGCGGATATATCAATGCCAAAGGAAAAAAATCCGATCATTGTGGCTATTATGTGCATATCCAGAATGGGTCCTGTATGTTGGCAGGAGGAAGTCTTTGTTTACCTCCTAATATTTTGAAAGCAGTCCGTCAGTCTATTTACGACAATATAGATGAATATATTGCCATAGTAGAAGATCCTGAGTTTAAAAAATACTTTCCGGTGATAGGAGAAGACTTCCTGAAAACTGCCCCCAAAGGTTTTCCGAAAGATTTTAAATACATTGATTATCTGAAATGTAAGGAGTATACCTGTGCTTACAATGTACCTGACGAGTTCTTTCTTGCTCCCGACTTTTTGGATAAAACAGAAGACGCTTTTCGACAGTTTAAACGCTTTGCTGATTTTATTAACTACACAATTGATGATTTCGAATAATAATACCTAATAATAACTTAAAAACTTTTATAACTATGGTAGTAGATACATTAGAAAACCTGGAAAAATACGCGTCACTGAATCCTTTGTTCGCACAAGCTATTGAGTTCTTGAAGTCTCATGACCTCTATGCTATGGAAGTAGGCAAGACCGAATTGAAAGGTGCGGATCTGGTAGTAAACATCGCTCAGACTACTCCAAAGGCTAGAGAGCAAGCCAAACTTGAAACTCATAACAAATTCATCGATATTCAAATTCCTCTTTCTGGAACAGAAATAATGGGATACACTCCCGGTAAAGACTGTGTACCTGCCGATGCTCCTTATAATGCCGAAAAAGACATTACTTTCTTTGAAGGTTTAGCAGAGACATATGTGGCTGTTAAGCCAGGTATGTTTGCTATTTTCTTTCCGCAGGACGGACATGCTCCAGGCATTACTCCGGATGGTGTAAAGAAAGTTATTGTAAAAGTGAAAGCATAATCAAACTCATCCTGATATGGAGAAAACATTGAATCTTATTAAAAGTGACCCTTGGCTGGAACCGTATGCTGCAGCTATTACCGGACGGCATCAATATGCTATGGATAAGGAAGCCGAACTGACAAACGGAGGAAAACAAACCCTGTCGGACTTTGCTTCGGGATACTTATACTTCGGTTTGCATCGTACAGACAAAGGATGGACTTTCCGTGAATGGGCGCCCAATGCAACCCATATTTACATGGTAGGTACATTCAACAATTGGGAAGAGAAAGAAGAATATAGCCTGAAGCGTTTGCAGAATGGTAATTGGGAAATCAATCTGCCCGTGAATGCAATGCAACATGGCGATCTTTACAAACTGATCGTTTATTGGGACGGAGGACAAGGAGAACGTATTCCGGCCTGGGCTACGCGAGTGGTACAGGATGAGAATACAAAAATCTTCAGTGCACAGGTTTGGAATCCCGAGAAACCCTTCAAATTTCGCAAAAAAACATTTAAACCTTCTACTGATCCATTACTTATTTATGAATGCCATATCGGTATGGCTCAGCAAGAGGAGAAGGTAGGGACTTACAGTGAGTTCCGTGAAAAGATTCTTCCCCGTATAGCAAAAGCTGGTTACAACTGTATTCAGATTATGGCCATTCAGGAACATCCATATTATGGTAGCTTTGGCTATCATGTATCGAGTTTCTTTGCGGCTTCTTCGCGTTTCGGTACTCCTGAAGAGCTCAAAGAACTGATTGATACTGCTCACGGATTGGGTATTGCTGTAATAATGGATATTGTTCACTCTCATGCTGTGAAGAACGAGGTAGAAGGTCTGGGCAATTTTGCCGGTGATCCTAATCAATATTTCTATCCGGGAGCACGTCGTGAACATCCGGCATGGGATTCTCTCTGTTTTGATTATGGCAAAAACGAAGTAATACATTTTTTACTGTCCAATTGCAAATATTGGTTGGAAGAGTATCAGTTTGACGGTTTCCGTTTTGACGGTGTAACCTCAATGTTGTATTATAGCCACGGATTGGGAGAAAGTTTCTCTAATTATGGTGATTATTTCAATGGACACGAAGATGACAATGCAATGTGTTATCTGACGCTTGCCAACGAGTTAATTCATATGGTGAACCCCAAAGCAATTACTATTGCAGAAGAAGTTTCGGGTATGCCGGGATTAGCAGCCAAAGTAGAAGATGGTGGCTATGGCTTTAACTATCGTATGGCTATGAATATTCCGGACTATTGGATAAAAACAATCAAAGAGAAAATTGATGAAGACTGGAAACCTTCCAGTATGTTTTGGGAAGTTACCAATCGCCGTCAGGATGAAAAGACAATATCCTATGCTGAGAGTCATGACCAGGCATTAGTAGGTGACAAGACTATTATTTTCCGTCTGATTGATGCCGATATGTACTGGCATATGCAAAAGGGAGATGAAAATTACACAGTAAATCGTGGTATTGCTCTTCACAAAATGATTCGTCTGCTTACTGCTACTACAATTAATGGCGGTTATCTGAATTTCATGGGAAATGAATTCGGACATCCCGAATGGATTGATTTCCCACGCGAGGGAAATGGCTGGTCGTGCAAGTACGCCCGTCGTCAATGGGATCTGGTAGATAATAAGAATCTGACCTATCATTATATGGCAGATTTTGACGAAGATATGCTGAAGGTAATTAAAAGCATAAAAGATTTTCAGGCTACGCCAATACAAGAAATCTGGCATAATGACGGCGATCAGGTACTCGTATATCAACGTAGAGATCTCATATTTGTATTCAACTTCAATCCTAAACAGTCGTTTACAGATTATGGTTTCCTGGTTGCTCCGGGTGCATATGAAGTAATTTTGAACACAGATAGTGTACAGTTTGGAGGTAATGGACTCTCTGACGATACCATTACACATTTCACTATATCCGATCCTTTATACAAAAAGGAAAAGAAAGAATGGTTGAAACTTTATATTCCGGCTCGTACAGCGATGGTATTGCGTAAAAAGTAAAATACTACTCTAATAATAAAGAAGAGAGCCACTTCCATATAAAAAGTGGCTCTCTTCTTTATTATGATAAGCTTTTATTATTTCAGGCTCTCTTCTACCTGCCCCAACATTTTCTTAATTTCAGCTCTATCCGGAGACAAAGCTACAGCTTCTTTTAAATAATCTGAAGCTTTCTTGAAATCGGCATCGGCAGCAGCTTTTTCCGTTGCATATTTGTCTGCATCAGAAGTAGCCAGTGGAGCGGCTTTTTTCAAGACATTAGCTCCATTATTGTAGAACAACACTCCCAGACTGTAAAGAGCATCTGTTTTCCATTTTTTATTGCTCAACGTAGTTACTTGTTTGTAACTATCTTCTGCCTTATTAATATCATTGGCTTTCTGGAATTTTTGTCCTTCCTTCAAATAATAGATAGCATATAGTTTCTCCATTGTTTTATTGCCCGGGGCAACTTTAAGGCCGGCTTCCAATGTTTCCACCATTTCCGCATCCTTTTTCAAATCTTTTAATGCACCAGCTTTACGGGCATATGCATTGGCTACATTATAATTCTTTTGAATGGCCACATCGAAGTACTTCACCGCATCAGCATATTTTTTTATCTGATCAGCACATACACCACAATTATAAGCCATTACGGAGTCTGAATTATTCGTTTGCTTCAAATACGCATCGTATTTAGTAAAAGCAACCTGGTAATTCTTAGCATTTAAAGCGTCATTTCCTTCTTTTTTTAACTGATTAGGGTCTGTTTGACCAAAGATACTGCCTGTGGCACAGCACAAAGCAGCAAGCAAAATAAATTTTCTCATGGTTCTTAAAATGTGTCTTTTTAATTGTTTATCGTTCAAATGTAACAAGAAATGAATAGAATAACAAAGCTATTTTGTTTTTTATAGGCTCTTTCACACTACGAAACATACATTTTATTCATATATGATGGCGATAAACATACTTCTTTCTGATTGTTTAGAAAGTACATACAGCCTGTTATCAGTTGATTTATATTAATAAATAGATATAAAATAAAAAGATGGATTCTTCTCACGCTTGAGAAGAATCCATCACACACAAACAAAACAAACAATACTCTACATTTTTCTTCTCAGATATCTGTAGAACAGTGATGCAAATATATATTGAAAAAATAATAGTTGTTATTATGTCTGGAAATTCAGTATCTACATTCGGAAATTTAGTACAAATATTTATCATTTTTAAAACTTGATTATTACTGATAAATGGAGAAAGTTGAGCAATCTTCCTTGAATACAAATGTTCATGTACTTCGATTACAAACTTTTTATAGATGGGAAAGAAAGGAGTAAAAAATAGTTTGTGACGATAAGAAAAATGTAATTGCCTGCACAACCCCCAAAAAACTATTTCAATCACTCTTTTTGTGATCCCGATCAAATGCAAAATCATACAACTAACAGTCAGGTGTTTGGCGTATGCTCAATGATATACAACAAAAAAGGAGACTACTATTGTAATCTCCTTTTTGTGATCCCGAAGCGATTCGAACGCTTGACCCACGCCTTAGAAGGGCGTTGCTCTATCCAGCTGAGCTACGGGACCATCCTTAATTGCGGTGCAAAGGTAATGCTTTTTCTGAAACTTCAAAAACATTTCTGTGTTTTTTTGCGTCTTTCTCTGTGCAGAAAAGGCTATAATCCTAAAGGTAAGCCTGTTAAATACCACAAAATAAATAACAAAGTCCAGGCTATTAAAATGTAAACAGAATAACGCCATGTATATCTTAATAGGGAAAGATAAGAGGAGTTCTTGTCATATTGCTGCATATAAGTCAATACTAAAGGCATATAAAAAAGAAAAGGAGTAATGGCATTGGTTGCACTGTCTCCTATACGAAAAGCACACTGCACTACATCCGGGGAAACACCCATTTTATCGAATATCGGAATGAAAATGAATGCCATAAATGTCCATTTGGAGGTTGCAGATACCATGATGAGATTGATCAGCGCACTGAATAAGATAAAAAGGATAAGAGTCGACAAGTTACCAAACTCAATAGAAGAGAGTAGATTTGCTCCCATAATAGCCAGGCACTTGTCGAGGTGTGAATACTCAAAACAAGCAAACATCTGTGCTGCAAAAAAGGCGATAACAAAATATACTCCCAGTAACTTCATAGGTTGTGCCAAACCTTCTATCACATCTGCATCCGTACGATACCGCCCTGAACTGAATCCGTAGATCATTCCCATAAGTCCGGCTCCCAAGGAAATAAGAAACAATATCCCCATAATAAAAGGAGAACGCATCAGATTACCACTTACACCACGCAAAATACCATAGGAAGAGAAAGTTAGCCAAAGTACTACAGCGACATAGGCCACGCCTACAATGATGGCCATTGTTAAAGCACGGCGTTCCTTACGAGAAAGCGGTTTATAACCTTCAAAGAGTGTACTTCCACCATAATTGCCCATAGCCGGAAGTAATTTACGGCGCGTTACCCAATAAACGACGGCAGCAATGAGAAAAGTAGAAACAAACATGAAATAATAATTGCATAACGGCCCCGTATCACCGTGTTCTATACCGCCTGCCACTGCGGCTTCTTCTGTGGTGCGGGCCAGCAAAGGATCCATCGTGCTTAGTACAACATTAGCACTATAACCGCAAGCTACAGATGCATAAGCTGTGATAATTCCAGCTACCGGATGTAACCCCACGGAATGAAACAAAGTAGCAGCAATAGGCAGCAATATAATATAACCAGCATCACCTACTACGTTTGAAAGCAATCCCAGGAAAATAACCCAAAGAATAATTTTCTCTTTCTCCTGCTTTCCACGAATTCCCTGCCGGATACAAGCATCTATAAAGCCGGAGTGTTGCGCTACTCCTATACCAAACATAGCTACAATTACCATTCCCAAAGGAGCAAATCCGGTGAAATTGGTAACTATATGACGAAGCAACCAGCGAATACCTTCCGGACTTAACAAGCTTTGCACACGAATTTCCTCACCTGTTTGTGGCAATGTAACGCTTAGTCCGTAGATGTCAAATATCCACGAAAGAAGCACAACGAACATTGTCAGCACAAGGAACATTGTGGCCGGATGTGGCATACGCCATTTGCTATTCTTCATCGGCTTCCAGATTATCAAGATCGAGGATACGAAGTTCAAATGCACGTACTACCAGACGGGTAGCATTCACCCCTACCCGTTCTCCATTAGGAAAGAGTCGTCCGACAAGATCATTCTGCCGTTTTTCGAGCGACTTCACTCCAAAAGGCATACCCTTGAGATTGGCTATCATCTCTTTGGTATATCCCAAGGCGAGATGGCGTAAAAAACGTTCGTCATATTCATCGATATCGTAATTGATGACAGCTTCCTGACGTTTGGCATCGTTACCTACAGAGGCTTTAAACCGATCTACTATCTTCTCAAGTATGGGATAGTTGAATACAAGTTTCTTGCCGTCCATCACTGCTTGTACATCGGTCTTAGTCAGCAGTTCACCTGTCTTCAGGATAATGCCGTCGGCTCCTGCATTCAGTACATCTACCCATAGTTTTTCATTCAATATTTCACCTGTGAAAATAAGCACCCGTACTCCTTTGTAACGTTTGAATATATTGCGGCAGATATCTACTCCAATAGTGGTAGAACCACCCAAACCAAGATCGAGCAGTACCAGATCGGGTAATTGAGCTTCCATTAACGGCCAGAATTCAGCTTCAGTCATAGCGGTCCCTATAACTTCTGCATTGGGTATTTCATGCCGAAAAATCTCTTCTGTACCTTTCAGTTCTAACTTTACATCTTCTACGATAATTACTTTAAATTTTCTGTCTTCCATACGTTTCGTTACATATATTGTTATGACTCGTTACACATATTATTATGCTGCTTTACATCTATTGTTATCATCGCCTGGGTATGGTAAAGTAAACAGTAAACCCTCCACCCACAGCAGGCTCGGCATTGATACGGCATCCACGTCGTCCGGCAAATTCATCATGATCGCGAATAATTTGCTTACATATCAAATATTCCGTACCGCGGAGTTCTCCTTTTTCACCAGCAGTCATGCGTGCCAGATTGGGATAAAACAATTGGTTCAGCTCTTCTACGCTCTTTTCTCGACGGGTATCAGTAAAAAGAAAGCGTACATATTCATCCTCTTCTTTGGCACTTAATTTCAATATTCCGTTTTCAGACCTATCGAGCGCTTCGTCTATCAGATTTTCAAGAAGAAAACGAAGTTGATTGATATCTCCGATAACCCGGCCCTCCATTGGTTCGATCATTAACTCAACTCCGGTTCTTTTTCCCTTACTAACCCTTCGGAAATACTTAGCTGCGTATTCAAAAAGATCGGAAACCTGAATCGTACTCCGCCGGAATGTAACCTCTTCCAATTGCCGGGAAGCACAGGAACTAAGGATGGTAAAGATGCCTTTATAGTACTCTATCAATTCACTGATAGCTTCCACATTCTCCCGTTCTTCTGTTTCCGAAAGATTTTGTGTATTCAACTTACCAACGATCTGTTTTATTTTATTGGGATAATAAACAGTCTCGTGTTTGATGGTAGAAAGGCAATTGTCGAGTACCATATTCTGAACATGCAGCATACTGTCTTCCCAGGAAGCACGTTGTGCCTCTTCATGTGCAGATTCAATATCCCGGTATTTCATTGCCAGTTTCACTACAGCATTGAACACTACGATTGCTACGTAACGGGCCACCAATTCAAACAGTAGCCGATCTGTTTCTAATTCAGTTCCCTCACGGCGTTCCAGGTAAAGTACACCTACGCACTGATGCTCTCCTCCAGCATCCACTACTAATGGGATAGCCTGTGCAAGCCCATCAGACTGATAAGTTTGCTCGTTGAAACAACATTGCATCAACTCAGGCATTATATCAAGCCGGGGATTGGAAGCAAACTCCAGATGATGTGTAGTCTCATTATACACGGCAAGGCTGAGCCGGTCAATTGTCAGTAGTTCGTTAATAGAATCAAATGCTTCGTCAACGAGTCGTTGTGGAATCTCTTTCAACGTATCCTCTTCGCGCTGCAAAGCTTCGGTCGACTCCTGTGAACGTATAAGTGAAGATGCAAAAACTTTTTTGTTTATCTCAAGCACCTGTTCCAAATTCAAACGGTTGAGTAGGCGTTTGCGTATATATATAAGATAATAGCCTGCCAGAGAAATTACCAGTAAAAGGATGCAAAGAATAATACCTACTATTTTGTTCGTTGTAGAACGTTCCAATTGGCGACAGTAGCCCTCTAATGACTGATCCTCACTTTGCAACTTATAAAGGGCTGTAAATGCTGCATTATTATAGTTATATCCATCCAACTGTTTTAACGCAAGAAAAGCAACGGCTGCTTCGTTTCTTATATCCAGTATTGCATGAAAATCCGAATCGAACATTTCATTCCACCAGGTCAGTTCTGCCGGAGTACCTTCACCAATCAGTTTCATATACCGGTACGGCCGGCGGGCATATTTCTTATAATGCCTGTTCAGTACCATAATAGCGGAGTCTGCATATTGCAGGGCTGCTTCATAATAGCCATCTACATTAGCAAAATAGGCTGCGTTGGCATAGTCTGATGCTTCGTCAAGCAATTGGTCATAATTGGAATCTGCTGCCAAAGTTAAAGAATCCATCGGAGAAACAACATATGCCAGTTCGGCCTCTTTCATACAAGAAGAGAACAGACACGAAGGCAATAGCAAACAGAACAAAATTCCCATTACCTTTCGTACTCCTGGCGGAAGGCGGAAATAGAAACGACTCCCCTTTCCCGGTTCGCTTTCAACGCTGAACAGACATACCCGGAACAAATCATTCGTTTTACGATACTTCTCAATAATGCCTTTGCAGTTCATCAGTCCGAAACCACTTCCCTTATTCTGTCGCAGCACTTCCGTATCCTCCGTATCTTTCATTCCGATAGCACGTGAATCATATACTTTTTCGCCAATAATACGCGCCACATCTTCGGCAGAAAGTCCGCGTCCGTTATCTTCCACCGATATTTCAACGTATTCTTCGGTCTGGCAGGCATAAATATGTACCTTCCCCCCTTCGGGAGTATATTTACGGGCATTTTCGGCCAGTGTATTTATCATAAACAAGGTCAACGCCCTGTCCGCCTTTACCAATGCTTGGGTGGGTTCTATTTCGAGTGTTTGATCCTTCATTTCGAAGGCTCTGCGTCCTTTTCCCAAAAGTTCAAAAAGCTCATTTAAACTGAAAATTTCTATATTCAGACTCAATGTACCCTGTTTCATCTTAATCCACAAGGCAAGAATATCATTATATTCATTGATCGTGGTTACTAATTCGTCAATATATTGGTATTTTTCTTTTTTGATTCGCGGGTCTTTCATGAAACCTTTTTCCGTGAGTTTGTGCACCTCGTTGAGTATGCGGTCTATATAAGGATTGATACCATTCACAATAGCAAGACACGACTTTTTTATCAGATTCTGACGTTTGTTGGCAGCAATATGCTGTTCATAGACATAACGTTGTTTTTCCAGCTGGTTACGCTCGTCACTGAGTAAAGCAATGGCCTGCTCATTATCCATAGCCCACTCAACGTAGGGTATCAATATATGTACTAATGCCTGCTCATCACGACTCAGCCGATGATTGTGGACGAAGTTTGTCTTTCCCTCTTCAGTAACTTCCAAAGTGATCCGGTCCGATCCGAATAGCCGGTCAATGCCTTGCTGGATAAGAGGTATATTCATCGGAATAGAAGCCGTAATATCCCGGCAAAGAACCAGCGTCTGTTGCAACCGTTCTGTGTAAATGCGATTTTTTATTTTGGAACGTTTATTGAAAATCCAGAATAAAACGATTACCAGCAACAAACCTACTGTAACAAAGAAAAGTACGATATTCAGCTGTTTGGACTCTGCTTCCAGATAGGCATAACGACTTTCCAGCTCTTTGTCCTGACGGGTATCATTTAATATATCCAGATAGATATTGCGGTTATAGTCAGATTCCGACTTCATGCCCAAACCTGCATAAGAAACACTCAACTGCTCACGAATACGGGATATCCATTCGGGTACAGTTTTGACCCTCTCTTGTCCTATCCACGTCATTTCGGTAAAAATGGTATCAGCACCGACAAAAGACTGTAATTTGTCTAATGTATCGGCTGCATGATGATAATACAAAAGATGGTGATAATTTACGCATTCCAATGCTTTGCCCAGAGAATCGAGTGCGTCAGAATACAAACCATGAGCATTGAGATATTTTCCGATAGAGACATAAGCACCGGCAATTTGATACAGGTCATCGTATTCTCTGAAGGTTTGCAATGCTTTTTCTCCCAATCTTAAAGGTAGCAAAGAGTCAATTGGTATGCCCAATTGCTTCAATGAATGTGAACGTCTTGAAACAATCAAGTCAAAATCTCCTTTAGGTATCAGCAGGTTAGCCAATCCCTGCATACTGTTCCCGACAAAATAAAGATAACCTTCGCGGGAAGCCAGTCTCCAGGTAGTATAGAGTTCGTCATATTCATGTAATTTCCGTTCGTCCGGTGTATCACCTTCACACAAAGAAGCCGATCCTTTGATATAATGAAAGTAAAGATATTGATTGGTATCCTCATTCAAAGCTTCGTCTTGCGGAATCTTATCCAGTGCTTCCATTGCTTCGGGACGTTGCTGAAGATAATAGTAATAAACGGCAGATACTATAAAGAACTCTGTGAAGGCATAATTCAACCGTAGTGTCTCATGCTTGTCTGCAAAAACATTGCTGTCTTCACGAATACGTTTCATTCGCCGGATAGCGCTGTTACGATAATCGTAATATTCTTTATTCATACCCGCCCGCTGATAGATCTTCATCAGTCCTACATCTGCAATAAGTAATTCCAATTCATTTTTGGTAAGTCCGTATACTTCTTTGTGTAACCCTTCGGCACGTTCAAAATCCATTTTCATGAATGCACAAAATCCCAAATTATTGCAGGCCTCTGCTTTCCCCTGATTATAAAGGCGGGATTTTTGATAGGCTTCTAATGCAGGATGATAGGAAGAATCCAGATTTTTGTAACGATAAGCATACGCTCTTCGATTCAAAGAGTCGATAAATCGTACCTCTTTAGTCGGTGCTGTACCGACACACGAAAAGAGTGCTGTAAGCAACAGCATGCACAGTATATACAAAGGCAGGTGACGGTTCATCGTTTCAATAATTGTTCAATGTACCGATATGCCAATTACCTGCGGTATGTTAAATAGTGCAGCCGATTGGCATATTATTTAATGGGTACATTATTTAATCTCGCAAATCTACAAATATTTCCCGTGAATAGGAATGAAAAAATATTTTTTCTACAATAAGTCTTTTAGATTGTCGGGAGATTTCATACCTTTGCGGGCAAATTAACAAATAGGTAACAACTATTATAAAATGAGCGAAAAAGCACCCTTTATGGTATTCTCGGGAACCAATTCGAGATACCTGGCAGAGAAAATCTGCGCTAGCCTCAATTGTCCTCTGGGAAACATGAATATCACCCATTTTGCAGATGGTGAATTTGCTGTTTCTTATGAAGAGTCAATCCGTGGTTCACATGTATTCTTGGTTCAATCCACTTTCCCAAACTCTGACAATTTAATGGAACTTCTGCTGATGATTGATGCAGCAAAACGAGCATCTGCGAAGAGCGTAGTTGCTGTTGTTCCATATTTTGGCTGGGCACGTCAGGACAGAAAAGACAAACCTCGTGTTTCTATCGGTGCAAAACTGGTAGCCGATTTACTTGCAGTAGCAGGTATTGACCGTCTGATCACAATGGACCTTCATGCTGACCAGATTCAGGGATTCTTTAACATTCCGGTTGACCATTTGTATGCTTCGGCAGTATTCCTTCCCTACATTCAGTCACTACATCTGGAGAATCTGGTTATCGCTACTCCTGACGTAGGCGGCTCAAAACGTGCAAGTACATTTTCAAAATACCTCGGTGTACCTTTGGTACTTTGCAATAAATCACGTGAAAAAGCTAATGAGGTTGCCTCTATGCAGATTATTGGTGATGTGAAAGATAAAAATGTTGTTTTAATTGATGATATCGTAGATACAGCAGGTACGATCACTAAGGCTGCCAACATCATGGTAGAAGCCGGTGCAAAATCTGTTCGTGCTATTGCAAGCCATTGTGTTATGTCAGATCCTGCTTCTTTCCGTGTGCAAGAATCAAGTCTTACTGAAATGGTATTCACCGATAGTATCCCTTATTCGAAGAAGTGCGCTAAAGTTAAACAGTTAAGTATTGCAGACATGTTTGCTGAAACGATCAGACGTGTCGTTAGTAACGAATCAATCAGTTCACAATACATTATCTAAGACAAACGATCCTGATAAATAAAAAAGTGGCGGCACAAATAATAAAGATTGTGTCGCCACTTTTTGTAAAGCCCATTTTAAAGTGCAAATTAACGTAGATTTTTGTAGATCAAGAGTTCTACCATTTGAATTAATTCTTTGCGAAAATTTGCGTTAATCTGCGTTTCAACTAAAAAAAGTATCTTTTCCGTACGGGAGCTCCCTACTCCAATCTTCCGAATTTATAGCTCCCTTTACGAATAACTTTGCCATTACCATCTGTTTCAACAAACGGCCCGTGCTTCTTTCCTTGCTTGAAGAATCCTTCGTAACGGTGTCCGTCTTTATCTTCCTGGATACCTTTACCTTCTTCAAGACCATTTACAAATCCGCCTTTATACTTTGTACCATTGGTCAGAATTAATATTCCTTCTCCATTGGGTTGATTATTCTTCCACTCTCCATCGTATGTATCACCATTACTCCAAGTATACTTACCACGTCCGTTTCTTTTGTTTTCTTTCCAATGCCCTTTGTATACGGCTCCGTTTGCCCATGTAAATGTACCCTCACCATCCTGCATACCATTCTTGAAATTTCCTACATACTTATCACCATTTGCATGGTAATAGATACCTGCTCCAGTACGTTCACCTTGTACATATGAACCTTCATAGCGATCTTCTCCCAGATAGAAAATACCTTGTCCATGTTGCAGATCATCCATCCAGTCACCTACATATTTTTCTCCGTTGGTATATTCAAAAGTTCCTTTACCCTCTCGGACATCATTTTTCCATTCACCATCATATTTGCAGCCATTGTTCCATGCCAGCACACCTTTACCGTCTTTTTTGTCATTCTTCCAGTTACCTACATATTTCGAACCGTCTCTCCATGTATATGTACCCTGGCCCTCACGTTTATCATTAGCCCAGTTACCTTCATAGATATCTCCATTATGGTAATACATTGTACCCTGCCCATGCTGATAGTCCTGAAACCACATACCGTCATAACGGTTGTTATTCATAAAGTAGAAAATGCCTTTTCCGTGCTGCTGATCTTGGAACCACTGCCCTTCATATTTTTCTCCATCCGGAAAAGTATATATTCCGAAGCCTTCACGTTTTCCTTTTACATATTCCCCTTCGTATGTGTCTCCATTCTTAAAAACAGTCTTTCCTTTACCATTTGGTTTACGACCTTTCATTTCTCCGGTATACACGGATCCGTCTTTAAATGTATAGTTTCCTATTTTGATTTCAGTGGAAAAAGTATCCTTGATTTTTCCGAAAAAGCCACCTTTATTTTGTGCTACGGCTCCTTCCTGGGAAAGAAAAACCAATATGAGTGCAGTATATAGATATTTCATTAATTTACAAATTACAAGTTACGAATTACGATTAGCGATGTGACAAAGATACAATTTCTCAGGCAAAACACACAGTTATCATCGCCTTTTTATGACAACTTTTTACCTGCGATGACCTCTTTTAATGTCTCTTTGCACAAATAACGATTAGCCAATTCTTTAATTTCTTCCGGTGTAACTTCTTTTACAGCCTGCAATGAGCGGGCAAAATAAGCATCATCCAACTTTGAAGTATAGATGAACATCCATGCATCTGCCAGCGAGAAAGGAGACTCATAATTACGGCACATTTCTCCCAGCATATAGTTGCGTACCATTGTCAGTTCGCTCACAGGAACAGGTTCAACCCGAAGTCTGTCGATCTCATGATAGACCTCTCTGATTAAAGGTTCTACATATTCGTTATCGGCTTCCGTACTAATCAGAATCATGCCGCTTCCGGGATAAAACAGGGTACCTGCTGAAATACCATAAGTATATCCCTTATCCTCGCGTATATTAGACATCAACCTGCTGCCAAAATAACCTCCGAAAAGGGTCATCAATACGCGTAGTTTCAGATAGTCAGGATGCATACGTTCAATGGTTGTAGTACCCAGCTTTATGGCACTCTGCAATGCGTCATCTCGTTCTACAAATATTCTTTTATCGGCCGTAGTGGTAAAAGTATATTCTTTTTTCACCAAAGGATACCGATAGTTACCAAAAGGAGTATTACCGAAAGCAGACTCTACCTTGCGAATAACGTCGTCTGTTACTTTACCGGACAGGAAAATAGAGCAATTACCGGAATGATAATATTCATTATAAAATTCACGAAGTACATCAGGAGTAATCAAGCGGTAATCTTCCTCTTCTGTCAAACGGCCACAGGGATGTTCGCTTCCATAAAGCGCAGTGAGCAAACTTCGCTGAGCCAGAAAATCAACTTTGGAAGAATTAACAAGATATTGCTGTATGTTTACATCGAGTACTGTGTTTAGTTCTTTTTCGGGAAAAAGAGGTTCTTTTATTATAGATTCCAGAACCTCAATTGTTTCAGCAAAATACTTGTTTAATGAATACAGCGTAATATATGCATATTCTGATGAACTGGAGAGTTCCAGCCACGCACCATAATAATCCAGTTTCTCTGCAATATCCGAAGCGGTATATTTACATGATCCTTCACGAAGCATCCGATTCGTGAAAAGAGCCTGTAATTTCTGAGTCTGTTGCCATCGTCCTCCGGCAAAGAGGATATCCATACGCACTACTTCCTGTTCCCCTGCCTTGATTACCGCCAGAGGAATACCATTGGACAACGTAGCCCGCATCGGGAGGGTAACAATTAAATTTTCCAAGTCCCGGATCTCGGGTTGTATCGTTCTATCCATGGCTGCGATATAAAATCATTTTCTATTTTTCAGAAATTCCTCTGCCCGTACGAGATCCTGAGGAGTATCAATACCAATTGTTTCTACTTCACTGACTCCTACCTTGATTGTATAACCATTCTCCAGCCAACGGAGTTGTTCCAACGATTCGGCTAGCTCTAGAGAAGACTGCGGAAGCGAAGTAATCTCTTTCAATACTTCGGTGCGATAGGCATAAAGTCCGATATGTTTATAATAGGTATGACTTTGGAGCCATTCGGATTTTTCCACACCACGTAGATATGGAATTATAGAACGACTGAAATACAATGCATTCCAGTTCTTGTTTACTACTACTTTAGGCGAATTTGCATTTTCCAGTGTTTCAAAAGCATCATTGGTATCAAATGGTTTGACTAATGTAGCAATTTGAGTCGTTATATCCTCAAAACAAGCTTTTATAGCCTGCAATTGTGATGGCTGAATAAATGGTTCGTCACCTTGTATATTGACTACGACATCAAAGTTACCACCAATTTTAGTCGCAGCTTCATAACAGCGATCCGTGCCACTTTTATGTTCTACAGATGTCATGACAACTTTACCACCGAAAGCTTTTACCGCAGCTTCAATACGTACATCGTCTGTTGCCACGTAGGCATCGTCAAGAATTCCTGCCACTTGTTCGTATACACGCTGTATCACGGTTTTCCCTCCAAGGATAGCCAATGGCTTTGCAGGAAAACGCGTAGAAGCATAGCGGGCAGGTATTATTCCTATAAATTTCATATCATTTAAATCTAAACAGTAATCTAACTCTTTTAATCCCTTCCGAACATATTCTCGTTCCATATCTTCTGGCTTCAGTATCTTGCCGTTGTACATCAATAAGTCTATATCCAGACAGATTTTCTCTTTTGCTTTATCACCCGGACGGCGACCAGCTTCATGTTCAATGGCTTTCAATTTATTTACTACACACACCTCCTCAAGTCCGGTAATAAACTCCGCCACTTGATTGGAAAACAATGCGGAACTCCTCAAATGCAACGGCTCTGTTTCCTCCTCTGCTGCAAAACGAACAGTAGGAAACAGAGCCTGTAGTCTTTGGCGTGCCAGAAGGAGGTTCTCCTTCCGGTCATAGTTACTTCCAATACAGATAAGACAACTTTTCAATGCAGAATTTTTAATTAAAAAGATCATCCAATCCAAGCTCTCCAGAGTCTTCTGAGCTAACCTCCGATCCGGCACAAGGATCAAATCCTTCGGGCAACTGGAAATGCTCTGACGGATCATATCCCAGTGTCTTATCGTCAAATACCTTTTTCATATATTTTCCCCAGATAGGCAATGCCAAAGAAGCTCCTTGTCCGTAGGTCATCGTATCAAAATGAATATCACGTTCCTCGCCTCCGACCCAACAACCGGATACAAGTGAAGGAATAAAGCCCATAAACCAACCATCAGAATTAGCATTTGTAGTACCTGTTTTACCACCCATATCGGCTGTAATACCATATCGGCTGCGAACACGTCCACCGGTACCCTCGTTGATTACCGCACGGAGCATGACCAACATTTTATAGGCGCTCGACGCACTGATCACTTCATCCATTTGCGGAGCAAACGTTGCGAGTACGTTACCTTCATTATCTTCGATGCGGGTAACAAATAGAGGTGCCACACGGATACCCTTATTGGCAAATGCCGTATAAGCACTCACCATCTCTCCTACCGAAATTTCACACGGACCGAGGCAAAGCGATACAGTTGGCATTATGTCTTTGTTACGAACTCCGAAACTATGTATCAACCGCACTAACGCATACGGATTCAGTTTTCCCATCAGATATGCCGATACCCAATTGCTTGAATTAGCCAATCCCCATTTCAAAGTTACAAGTTCTCCATAACGTTTTTTGGTACTATTACGGGGAGTCCAGGGGATACCGTTTTCATCCATTAGCGTCTGCTCTACGTGGCGGGTTTCGTCACAAGGCGAGAATCCATTTTCCATGGCATAGGCGTAGAGGTAGGGTTTGATAGTAGATCCCACCTGGCGACGTCCTACCATAGCCATGTCATACTTGAAATAGTTATAGTTGGGTCCTCCCACATATGCTTTTACATGTCCGTTGAACGGATTCATTGACATAAACCCTGTACGTAGAAAATGCTTATAGTATTTAATAGAATCCATCGGTGTCATGATGGTATCTTTTTCACCTGCCCAACTGAATACAGACATTTCCTCCGGTGTATTGAATGCCTTCTTGATTTCAGCCTCCGAAGCCCCGTCTTTTTTCATTGCCCGGTAACGATCTGTTTGCTTCACAGCTCTTTCAAGGATTTCGTCAATCTGCTGTTGAGTCAGCATATTGCTGTATGGTGCTTTTTTACGACCTTTTTTTTCTTTGAAGAATTGTGCCTGTAAATCTTTCATATGTTCTTCTACAGATTCTTCGGCATAACGTTGCATGCGCGAATCGATGGTCGTATAAATTTTTAAACCATCGGTATAGACATTGTAATTTGAACCATCCTTCTTTTTATTCTTTGCACACCACCCATAAAGAGGATCGGTTTCCCATGAAAGTGAATCCTCATAAAATTTCTGCATTTGCCAACCACGATAATCGCTTTTATCCGGTTTTTTGGCAGTCAGTACTCCACGCAGATATTCACGGAAATAAGTTGCAAGACCTTCATTATGCCCTACGCGATTGTAAGTCAGCGTTAACGGAAGCGCCTGCAAGGAATCACGTTCTGCTTCGGTAATGTATCCTGCTTTTTCCATTTGACCAAGAACTACATTGCGACGTCCCAAAGCGTTTGTCCTTATCTTGGAGTTGCGGGATACCGGATTGTAGAGTGAAGGATTCTGGCACATACCTACCAACATGGCGGCTTCTTCTGTTTTCAGATCTTTGGGTTCGCAACCGAAATAAGTGTGAGCTGCAGTTTTTATACCTACTGCATTATTCAAGAAGTCAAATTTATTAAGATACATCGTCAGAATTTCTTCTTTTGTATAGTAGCGCTCCAGCTTCACAGCAATTACCCATTCAATCGGTTTCTGAAGAAGGCGCTGAAGCGTATTACTTGCAACATTTTCGGTAAACAGCTGTTTGGCAAGTTGCTGAGAGAGTGTGCTACCTCCACCGGCACTTTTCTGCATCAAGATACCACGTTTCACTATGGCTCTGGAAAGAGCTTTCACATCAATACCCGAATGTTGGGCAAAGCGGACATCTTCGGTGGCAATCAAAGCGTTAATGATATTGGGAGATAAATCAGCATAACTGCTGTAAACACGATTATTCTGGTTTAATGAAAAAGTTCCGAGTACTTTTCCGTCTTCGGAAAATATCTCAGCTGCAAATTTATATTCCGGATTTTCGAGCTCTTCCACCGGAGGCATATAACCTATCCAACCATACGATATGGAAGCAAAAATACCCACACAAAACAGTACTACTACAACGAGGAATATCCAAAGGGCTTTTATTATTTTTTTTATCATTGCGTTCTGTTACGAAATTATCAGTTTATTAAGTTGCAAAGATAGTTATTATTCAGAGAACGTACAAATTTCAATTCAAATCAAAGTTATTGAAAAGCAAAAAATAACTAATAGCCTGCATGGTTCTCCTAAGAAATGTGGACTTATTGTAACTATAAAATCGACAAACTATAACTGGCATTTTGCTGTCCGGTAATCAGATGTTATTTCAATTTCCTTTTCTATAATAGTAGTTTCTTTAATCTATTTGACTTATTTACAGCGCACTTTTTGCAAATCACAACAGAAGATCTATGAACTGCGTAGGCCACTGTGATACCGTAAACACCGTTTTTAGTCATTCTTGGTTTAGATCGTTTCTGGACAGACTCACTCGGTTTAAATGCGACTGTAGCCGGGGTGGGTACTAAAATTAAAGGTTCAAAATTGAAAATCAGCTGTACTATCACGCCGCATGGTAATTTTCAGCTTTCAATTTTCCATTTTATAATTGCAGATACCGCATTTTCTCACTACCTTTACAGTCTGAAAACAAGTTCTATCAATATTAAAGATAACAGAATGGAAAACAGAAGTTTAGTAACCATTGCCGAGCATTCAAAAGAAAAAATACTTTATATGCTTGAAATGGCGAAGCAGTTTGAACAAAATCCCAACCGCCGGCTACTTGAAAATAAAGTGGTAGCCACCCTGTTCTTTGAACCATCTACCCGTACCCGACTTAGTTTTGAAACAGCTGCCAATCGCCTTGGCGCACGTGTTATTGGGTTTAGTGATCCGAAAGCGACCAGCTCATCCAAAGGCGAAACGCTGAAAGATACGATTAAAATGGTAAGTAATTATGCCGATATTATCGTAATGCGTCATTATTTGGAAGGAGCTGCCCGTTATGCAAGCGAGATAACAACGGTACCTATCGTGAATGCCGGAGACGGAGCCAATCAGCATCCATCGCAGACAATGCTCGATCTTTACTCAATCTACAAAACGCAAGGTACACTCGAGAATCTAAATATCTATCTTGTAGGCGATCTTAAATACGGCCGTACCGTTCACTCACTACTTATGGCCATGCGCCACTTCAACCCAACTTTCCATTTCATAGCTCCCGATGAACTGAAAATGCCGGAAGAATATAAAATATATTGTAAAGAGCATAATATAAAATATGTAGAACATACTGATTTTACCGAAGAAACGATTGCTGAAGCTGATATCCTTTATATGACTCGGGTACAACGCGAACGCTTCACCGATTTGATGGAATACGAACGTGTGAAAAACGTATATATCTTACGCGCCCAGATGCTGGAGAACACACGGCCTAATCTGCGTATTCTTCATCCGCTACCTCGTGTCAATGAAATAGCTTATGATGTGGACGAAAGCCCGAAGGCCTATTACTTTCAACAGGCACAAAACGGTTTGTATGCTCGTGAAGCCATTCTGTGTGATGTATTAGGAATAACATTGGAAGATATAAATAGAGTTAATGACCAAAAATATGAACGAAAATAAACAAGCCCTGCAAGTGGCCGCCCTTCGGAACGGGACTGTCATCGACCATATACCCAGCGAAAAACTGTTTACCATCGTGCGGTTACTTGGACTGGAACACATGAAGAATAACATTACTATCGGCTTTAACCTTGAAAGTCAAAAACTGGGACGAAAAGGTATTATCAAAATAGCTGATAAGTTTTTTTGTGATGAAGAAATTAACCGCATTTCAGTAGTGGCTCCACATGTGAAGTTGAACATTATCCGTGATTATGAAGTTGTAGAAAAGAAGGAGGTACGCATGCCGGACGACCTGAAGGGAATTATAAAATGCGCCAACCCTAAATGTATCACAAATAATGAGCCAATGCCCACACTTTTTCATGTAGTGGATAAAGACAACTGTGTAGTGAAATGCCATTATTGCGAAAAGGAACAACGGAGAGAAGAATTTACAATAACCAAATAATTTACGATTAGACAATTTACTATTTACGATTGAAATTACTCTTTATGTATAGATTGACAGTAAATGGTATTCTTCAATCGTAAATAATCTAATCGCAAATCTACTTTAATTGTCTAACCGTAAATGTTTAATTTTATGCGTGTTGACTGGAAACCTGGAACAATGATTTATCCGCTGCCAGCCGTCATGGTGAGTTGCGGAAACAATGAAAGCGAATATAATATAATTACGGTGGCATGGACGGGAACGATTTGTACGAACCCGCCCATGTGTTATATATCCATACGTCCGGAACGTCACTCCTATTCTATTATAAAGAGAAACATGGAATTTGTGATTAATCTCACAACGGCAGATATGGCATTCCCTACAGACTGGTGTGGAGTACGTTCAGGGAAAGAGTATCATAAGTTTGAGGAGATGAAATTAACACCGGGTAAATGTACCGTAGTCAATGCTCCGCTTATTGAGGAATCACCACTTTGTATTGAATGCAGAGTAAAAGAAATCGTATCGTTAGGATCACACGATATGTTTATCGCCGACGTAGTAAATGTACGTGCTGACGAAGGTCACCTAAACCCGGAAACTGGAAAACTGGAACTGGCAGAAGCCAATCCACTGGTGTATGTTCACGGTGGATACTACGAACTGGGGAATAAAATAGGAAAGTTCGGCTGGAGTGTAGAAAAGAAGAGGAAGGATTGAAGAATTGATTTATGAATTATGAAAGGGATTAGATATAGATTATGGCGTGGATGTTGGAACCGCAAAGTGGTGGTAATATTGGTATGTGCCCTTATGGGTACATTGCCTGTCTTTGCGCAAGAAAACATACAGAATAAAACAGACCGTCCCAATCATAGAAGATTCAATATCGGGGTAAAAGCAGGTTTTAACGCTTCCATGTTTCTGGTATCAGATTTTAAGATTAAAGATGTAACCATTGATGAGATTCAGAACAACTATAAACTTGGTTACTTTGGTGCACTTTTCATGCGTATCAACATGAAAAAGCATTTCATTCAACCGGAAATATCCTACAATGTCAGTAAATGTGAAATAACGTTCGATAAGCTGGGATCACATCATCCGGACATTGAGCCGGATTATGCTTCGGTCACCTCTATGATCCATAGCATTGATTTCCCAATGCTCTATGGATACAATGTAGTGAAAGAAGGTCCCTATGGTATGTCTATTTTCTTTGGACCCAAACTTCGTTATATCTGGGGAAAGAAAAATGAAATCACTTTTGAGAATTTCGATCAGAAAGGAATACATGAACGTTTGTACCCATTCAACCTGAGTGCCGTTATCGGTGTTGGTGTCAATATTTCCCGTATATTCTTCGATTTCCGGTATGAACAGGGCGTACACAACATTTCAAAATCGGTAACATACGACAATATCAATTCCGATGGAAGTACCGGAGTAAGTAATATTACCTTTCATCGGCGCGATCAGGTACTCAGTTTCTCACTTGGAGTGATATTTTAATAGATAAATCTGCTTTTTTTTGTCGGATTATCATTCTTTTTCCATAAATTTGTGCGCTTAATAAAGAATCTCCAATAAGAAACTTATTTTTATACAATACAGAATGAAAAGAGACGATTTAATTTTCGATATTATCGAAAAAGAGCATCAACGTCAGCTTAAAGGTATCGAGCTGATAGCATCAGAAAACTTCGTGAGTGACCAGGTGATGGAAGCAATGGGTTCCTGCCTTACCAATAAATACGCGGAAGGGTATCCCGGTAAACGTTATTATGGGGGATGTGAAGTGGTAGACCAAAGCGAACAAATAGCTATCGACCGCTTGAAAGAAATCTTCGGTGCTGAATGGGCGAATGTACAGCCTCACTCAGGAGCTCAGGCAAATGCGGCTGTATTCCTTGCCGTATTAAATCCGGGAGATAAATTTATGGGATTAAATCTGGCACATGGCGGACACCTTTCTCACGGTTCATTAGTCAATACTTCCGGTCTTATCTATACTCCATGTGAATACAATCTTAATAAAGAGACAGGCCGCGTTGATTACGATCAAATGGAAGAAGTAGCTTTGCGCGAACGTCCCAAAATGATTATCGGTGGTGGCTCGGCATACTCTCGTGAATGGGATTACAAACGTATGCGTGAAATAGCAGATAAGGTGGGTGCTATCCTTATGATAGATATGGCACACCCTGCCGGACTTATTGCTGCCGGCCTGCTGGATAATCCTCTGAAATATGCACACATCGTCACATCAACAACACATAAAACATTGCGTGGTCCACGCGGAGGCGTTATCATGATGGGTAAAGACTTCCCTAATCCATGGGGTAAGACTACTCCGAAGGGAGAAATCAAAATGATGTCTCAGTTACTGGATTCAGCTGTATTCCCCGGAATTCAGGGTGGTCCGTTGGAACATGTTATTGCAGCCAAAGCCGTTGCTTTTGGCGAATGCTTGCAACCAGAATATAAAGAGTATCAGAAACAAGTACAGAAAAATGCAGCTGTGCTGGCTCAGGCACTGATTGAACGTGGTTTTACAATCGTATCCGGCGGTACAGATAATCACTCAATGCTAGTAGACCTGCGCTCAAAATACCCTGATTTGACAGGTAAGGTAGCAGAGAAAGCATTGGTAGCTGCTGATATTACAGTAAACAAAAACATGGTACCGTTTGATAGCCGTTCTGCATTCCAGACCTCTGGTATACGTTTGGGTACTCCTGCCATCACTACCCGTGGCGCAAAGGAAGATTTAATGCTGGAAATTGCTGAAATGATTGAAACAGTACTCTCTAATGTTGATAATGAAGAAGTAATAGCACAGATTCGTGCACGTGTCAACAAAACGATGGAGAAATATCCGATCTTTGCTTATTAAAGACCGGAACACATAAATTAATAATTTAGACTTATACCCGTGTATCTTCTTCACAGATGATACACGGTTTTTTTTTCTTCTTTGTGAACCTTTTGTGCCAAATGGCGTTCTTACTACATAAAAACGAGAAAAGATAATAAACCTATACTTAATTATGAAGCTGAAAAATCTATTATTAATGGGCGTTATGCTAATTGCAACCAGCGCCGTAGCTCAGGAGAGCTGTACCTTCTTCTTCCCCAACCAGGAGGGACAACAAGTAACTCGCAATTGCTATACAGCTAACGGGAAGCTCTCCAACATCCTCGTTTATCGTGTAGACCAGGTCTATGATTATCCATCCGGTACAGAAGCAATAGCCAGTTACACCTTCTCCAATGCTGCTGGTAAACTTATCAACTCCGGGCAAATGGTAGCACGCTGTAACGACGGAGATTTCTCTATGAGTATGAACGGTGCCACCACTTTCCCTGCTGCAATGGATATGATGAATACAGATGTATACATGATCGGCGATCTGATGAATTATCCGGATGCTATGTCTGATCCGACAAATCCGGACGATGATGATGAATTTGACGATGCTACCATACGCTTGTATCAAAAAGGGAACAAAAACAATCGTGCAGAAGTAACTCTCTCTGATCGTCGGTTTGTTGCTACAGAAAGTGTAAATACTCCCGCAGGTCCTTTTTATTGTACGAAAATTAAATATGACATAGACATTTGGACACCGAAAGGAAAGATAGAGGGTTACGGATACGAATGGTATGCGCCCAATATCGGTATTGTCCGCTCCGAACAATATAACAAGAAAAACGAATTGCAATCTTACAGTGTGTTAGAAAAAATCAAGAAATAACACACTGGACTCTATATATACCCAAGAGTGTGGTGTTTCTATACGGAAAAGTTACATTTAACAATGGATTTCTTTACGAAAGAAGAATCTCCACATTCTTTCCAAAAAAAACAGAAATTGAGTAGTTACTAAACCCATAGTAGCTACTCAATTTTTAATAATGTGCCAATTGTGCTACGCTATATTGGTACAGCGTAGCACAATTGGCACATTGATATATCATATTTGGCACATTATTCATCAGCTCAGCCCGTCTATTTCGCCATCAACAATGTCTATATGTTTGGCTTGCGGCTCTTTGGGAAGTCCCGGCATACGCATGATCTCACCAGCAATGGCAACAATCATTTCTGCTCCGTTATTTATTACAATATCTTTAATGTGGAACTCAAAGTTATTTACTGCGCCATATATCTTCGGATCGGCAGAGAATGAATATTGCGTTTTAGCAATACACACCGGATAATGAGTGATCCCCATCGTTTCGGCAAGTTTGATTTTCTTACGGGCTATCGTGCTGTATGTAATCACGCTTGCGCCATAGATACCAGTGGCCACTTTCTCTATCTTCTGTTCTACGCTATCCTCATCTTTATAAGTGAATTGTAAGGGTGCGGATGGTTTCTTCTCAACAGTTTCCACAACGAGATTAGCCAGATCTACAGCTCCCTCTCCTCCTTCACTAAACGCATTATTAATGGCAAAGCCCACTCCTAATTCTTCGCAATGACGACGAAGTAACTCCATCTCCTCATCCGTATCACTAGCAAACTTATTGAATGCAACAATTACCGTCTGGCCGAAAGCACGAAGGTTACGGACATGTTTATCGAGGTTACGAAGTCCTTCTTTCAAACCTTCCATATTGGGATCTTTAATGCGGTCAAGACTAACACCACCATGCATTTTCAATCCCTGTGCTGTGGCGACAATAATAGTCAGTCGAGGCTGTACACCACTCTTCCGACATTTTATATTGTAGAATTTCTCTGCACCAAGATCAGCTCCAAAACCGGCCTCTGTGATTACATAATCACCAAAAGTCATAGCCATCTTAGTTGCCAGGATAGAATTACAACCATGCGCAATATTAGCAAACGGACCACCGTGTACAAAAGCCGCTGTATTCTCTGTTGTCTGCACCAAATTGGGATGAATGGCATCTTTTAGTAAAACGGTGATTGCACCAGCCACACCAAGATCTTTTACCGTGAATGGCTTATCATCGTAGGTAAAACCAAGCAGTATATTCTCAATACGGCGGCGAAGGTCTTCCATATCGCTTGCCAGGCAAAGAATAGCCATAATCTCTGAAGCAGGAGTAATGTCGAAACCCGATTGCATAGTGATGCCATCTGTCTTCGCCCCCAGTCCGGTAACAATGTTACGCAAAGAGCGATCATTTACATCGAGCACCCGACGCCAAAGGATTTCTTTTAGTCCAAAGCCATTGGATTGGTTCTGATACAGAAAGTTATCCAATAAAGCAGAGATCATATTATGTGCCGAAGTGATGGCATGGAAATCACCTGTGAAATGCAGGTTTATCTTATCCATAGGAAGTACCTGGGCATATCCTCCTCCCGCTGCACCACCTTTCATGCCAAAACAAGGACCTAAAGACGGTTCACGCAAAGCTACAATCGCTTTTTTACCTATTTTATTAAGCCCCAGAGCCAGACCGATAGAAACAGTTGTCTTACCAATTCCGGCTTTAGTGGCAGTAATGGCAGTTACCAGTATCAGATTACTCTGTTTTACTTTTTCTTCGTCTATCAATTGCTCGGGGATTTTTGCAATGTAACGACCATAGTTTTCCACTTCGTCACGCGGGATGCCAATACTTTCAGCAACCTGCTTTATTTTCTTTAGTTCCGTTCCACGGGCTATTTCTATATCTGATTTCATATCGGGTAATTATTAGTTTCGCATTTAAAATTGCAAAATTAACAATTAACTCCATACAAAAGTTGGAATAAGCAGAGAAAAATCACTTAAATCGTGAAGTATCTACTGCCTTCCGCTGTTTCTCCTTATAGCCGCCAAACTTATATGTAAATGAAACACCGAATTCACGGAAGCAGGAATAGTTATTCGTTACATTCTGTGTAGCAAAGTGGATACGTGGCGAAATTTGTCCGGTTTCAAAGATATCATTACAGCGTAAAGTGAGCAAAGCTTTTCCTTTTGCAAACGTATATCTCATAGCTGCATCTACATTGCCGGATGCCGGTAAATCATAAATACCTTGTATTGCTTTACTACGTACCATACCACTGATGATAACTTTAATATCCGGCTTACCGGAAAGTGTAAACGTATTGTTCATAAGAGCCATACCATAACAAATCTTACGGTCAAAAGGAATATCCCAGAAATCACTGTCTTTCTGTCGGTCATATACTCCGATCAGAGTAATGCGAGAGCTTAACCACTCTTTCACTTTAAAAGGGATAACCGCCTGTAGTCCTATCTGTTGCTTCTTATCGAAATTTAAATACTTATAGATTTCCAACAAGCGATCAGGAGATTGATACAGTGTTTGGGTTGAGTAATCTTTCGTTTGGCTGTACCAGGTAGTAAACATATACTTACTTTTCAAAACATATGTGAGTTGTGCCTGGTAATCAATATCCGGCTTCAAGAACGGATTGCCATGAATCTCAGAATATCCGCCTCCTAAATAGGAAATAGCATCTTGTGTAGCCCAATAATCCGGATAATTTTTATCACTGCTAAAAGAAAGTTGCCAGATATTTCCGGTGGATGGAACATAGTTGAGATTCAGAGTCGGATAAAAATTCCATTCATTCCAGACAGGTGTATGAAACTGTTCGGTAGCCAGCGAAACATCCAATGATAATTTATCACCGAAACTTTTATTAAATCCGGCATAGAAGTTCAAGGTCTGTTCACGGCGGCGCGATTTCATGTTGTTGTTCTCAGGCAACAATTCACCACTTTCAGGATTATAATAATACTGATAACTATGATCTATACTGGTAGTATAAACCGCTCCGTAATTGATTCCCCAACCTTTACCCAGATCTTGTTCCTCAGAAAGGAAAAACTTCCAACGATTAATACGTTGACAATCATCGCTCAGAAAATCAAGTTCGTTATCATTTAAACGACTATGTAACAATTGGGTAGAAGGAGACTCATAGAATGTAAATTCTGCACCTGCCTTCAAACCAAATGGAGTACGATAATCCACACGTCCATTATGGAGTTGATCCGTACTACGTGTTTGCGTATTAGATGTTTGTGCTCCTTCTACTGTAGTCCGGTTATGCCCATTAGTGAACGTACCATTATAAACAAAGCTCAATTGATGTTCATTAGCAATCATGTAATCCACACCAAGACGAACGCTATGTGTATTGTGCCGGCTACGCTGTATCTCATGTGTATTCATAGGGTATATATTACCATCCGACAGCGTATGCAAAGCCTCCTTGTCCGTTAAAAAATAGTTGCGTCCATGTCCGTAAGAGTAAAGAAAGTCAGCAGAGAATTTATTTCCGGAATAAAGGAGGCTTGCACGCTCGGTCAATACTTCATAATGTTTCTGTCTGTAATCGCTAAAAAGTTCTCCCTGAAAAGAAGGAGCATTTCCTCCCCCTTGTTTCAGACAAATATTTATCATGGCTCCACGAACCTGATAGCGTGCCGGGGCGGAGTACATCACTTCAGCTTTCTCAATACGGCTTGAAGGAATACTCTTTAGCAACGCATTCAGCTGTTCGGTACTCATAGTAGTCACTTTACCATCTATGACTACGGTAACACCCTGTCCGGCAAGCGTGATACTACCGTTCATTTCTGCAACTCCCGGAAGTTCCTTGATTGCATCATAGGCATTATCGACAGGCAAATCATTAATGAGCCGTGGTATGTCATATACCAACTTGCCCTGTGTGGCTTTTACAATGGGACGTTCGCCTTTTATCATCACTTCAGGCAATTCGTGATAAATACTATCAATATAAGTATCCAAGCTATCTTGAGACTGTGCACACAAGTGTGTTAACCCCATGCCAATCATAGTAAACAGTAAATAAATTCGTTTCATATTGTATCTGGTTTTAGTGATAATGCAAAATACGCCAAAAATCAGTTTAGTCTGCGTTATCCGAAACTTATGTAGTGTTATCTACTGTTATCAGATATGCTATTTAAAGTTAATCTTAAAAGTATTTCTTGATGTCATTAGTAATAAATTAAAGAAAAGCCATTTATGAAATAAAAAATGGATGTAAAAAGATAGTTATATACAGAATATATTGTAAATTTGCATATAGAAGTTACGAAAAGAGTGTAATTTATTGGAAATGAGCGTAGGTTAATTGC
This sequence comes from Bacteroides mucinivorans, assembly GCF_034654355.2. Classification (NCBI taxonomy): domain Bacteria; kingdom Pseudomonadati; phylum Bacteroidota; class Bacteroidia; order Bacteroidales; family Bacteroidaceae; genus Bacteroides; species Bacteroides mucinivorans. The sequence continues at coordinate 2,840,579 of NZ_CP178179.1, forward strand.
TCTTGATAGTAATAGGTTACGATTTAGTTAGTTATCTACTGCATTATCCTTCTGCGCGTTGCGTAACCTTCAAAGAACTCTTCGTATGCAAAAGTAGCTATTTAATTCGAGATTTTGATATAAACTCCCGTTTTTTATCCCCTCATTCATAAGAATTTTCCGTAAAAGCGGTATTGTCCGTCGGCACACCATTGCCCAAAACGAGTTTGGAACAAACGTGTGCCGACTACCGCATAGCTGGAGAAAAGGGCATTGCCTCACGCCTAAACGATGTTTAGACAGATGAAGCAATGCCCCTTTCTTTTGCGCCTATGCCAAGAGGTGCTTTTACGGGTTTTCAAATGATTTTTCTTTTTTCGCTGTCTCTTTTGCCGGAAGCGGAAAGTGAATGCAGAGTGTGTCAGCCTGCCCCATGAATGAAACAGGCGCCCACACACAGCCGGACAAACCGGGAAGAATGATTGTTGCCACCCGGCTGAACAAGTTCCGTCGGATCGGAAACAATCATACTTCCTTTGTTGTGGTTTGCCCTTTTCACGCTTCCGGTGATGTCTTTTTCCTTTTGGTGATTCTTTTTTTTACGGATTTTCCCCTGAAGTTTTTTTCTACACAATCTGCCTCTGTTTTCGTTTACCTCCATTTTGCGCCTTTCAGTAAGCCGCATCAGTCAGTCATTTTCGTTCTGGGCGCAAAGGTAATTCCGGGATTGGACGGGAAAGCAAGGTCAAGCCTCCTGTTTTCGGTAAAAATCTCCAGCCCTGCGGGTAGTATTTTGACCGAAAAACCTTGCATTCCCTAATCCCTACCTTTTCAAGCACCCGAAACGAAAACGACCGATGCGACAGAAAGACGCATAAAAAAAATGTCGGATAAACGAGAGGCAGATAAGATAGTTTGAAACTCAACTCCCTCAGCTCTTGAATCCGCATTAAAAACAAAAAAATCAAAAACAGCGAAGATATGACGGCAACGGCAAATTTCAGACAAATGGCGCAACACATCGGGTTGGCGATATGCGGCTTGATGATGCGCACCGCCTTCGGGGTGTTCGGCATCCTTTGGGGCATCATCAGAGAGATTGTAAACGGAGTGTTCCGAGTGGCGATAGGTGTAATCGTGGCTATCCTTTCCACCATTGCCTTCTTTGGCTTCATCCTTTGGTTATTCACCCTTTAACCCTTACCGACATGGCAAAAAGAAACAGCAAGACGGCAGCGCAGCAGTGCAGATATTACGAGGTGGACAACATCTTCGTGTATATGGTGGAAACGTACATCAACGGCAATTTTGAAACTTTCCGAAGATTGTACCACGAACTGAACAAGGACGCACGGAGGGATTTCATGGACTTCCTTCTCAGCGAGGTAGAGCCGACCTATTGGAGAGAGATACTGAAACAGATAATCTAAAAATGACAGCGATATGAAAGGAACAGACCATTTCAAGAGAACGATATATATGTACTTGGAACAGCGTGCGGAGGAAGATGCGCTATTTGCAAAGAAGTACCGCAACCCTGCCAAGAACATGGACGAGTGCGTGACCCACATTCTGAACTATGTGCAGAAAAGCGGTTGCAACGGTTTCACGGACGGAGAGATATTCGGGCAAGCCATCCACTACTATGAGGAAAACGAGATAGAGGTGGGCAAACCGATGGACTGCCAAGTGGTTGTGAACCACGTTGTGAAACTCACGGCAGAGGAAAAGGCGGAGGCACGTCAGAACGCTGTCCGCAAATACCAAGAGGAGGAACTCCGCAAGTTGCAGAACCGCCACAGACCGTCAGCGAGAAAAGAAAACCAACCCCAACCCTCATTATTTGATTTAGGCTTATGAAACCGAAGACCAAGATACAGAAAGAGGTGGCAAGACTTTCCGCCAACCTTCGCCCCATATCAGCGACACAAATAGATTGGGCATACCGCCACTGCGTTGAGCATATCGGCTACCGCACCAAGAAAGGGAACATCACCTGTTCCGACTGCGGTCACGAGTGGCACAGCGACAGCGGACTATGCGACACCCTTGAAGGCTGCACCTGCCCCAAATGCCATGCCGAACTCAAAGTGCAGGACACACGCAGACGCATCTACAAGGAAACGCAGAATTTCAGCGTGATAACCACCTGCAAAGGGTATCAGGTAATCCGCGTGGCGCAGGTCAGATGCGAGAGCAGGAAAGGCGAACCGATGCGTTTCTACTGCCACGAGGTCGTGCAGCGTTGGATTTCACCCGACGGCAAGGTTACGGACATGGCGTTGCTCCGTGGCTTCCTTTTCTGCTATTGCGATGTGTGGGCATTAGGCAGCGATATGGAGGTAAGACCGCACAACAGCCTATACGATGATGTGGTGGCAAGAAGCTGTGCATATCCAAAGATGAGGATATTGCCCCAACTCAGACGTAACGGCTTCAAGGGCGATTTCCACGGCATCTCCCCCGTGCGTCTTTTCAAAGCCTTGCTTTCAGACCCAAGAATTGAAACCCTTATGAAAGGCGGTGAGATTGAGGTCATGAAACACTTTCTTTTCAATACCCGTACTGCCGATGAATGTTGGGCATCATATCTGATTGCCAAGCGTCACAAGTATCAGATAGACAACCTCTCAATGTGGTGCGACTATCTGCGTATGCTCAAAAAACTCGGTCAAGACCTCCGTAACCCGAAGAACATCTGTCCCGAAGATTTCATGGCGGCACACGACAACGCAACCCGAAAAATTGAAGCCATACACGAGAAGGAAAGAGCCGCAGAGCAACGCCGTTGGGAGATTGAAAGGCGTGAGCGTGAGCAACAGCGACAACTCCAACGAAAGAAAGATGCGGAGGATTTCATCGCCAACAAATCCAAATTCTTCGGCTTGGTAATCACGGACGAGGAAATAATCGTCAAGGTGCTTGAAAGCATAGACGAGTATTACAACGAGGGCAAGACGCAGGGCATCTGCGTGTTTGGCAGTGGATACTACAAGAAAGCCGACACCCTCATACTATCGGCAAGGATTGGCGATGAGATTATTGAAACCGTAGAGGTGGACTTGCGAACCCTCGAAGTGGTGCAGTGCCACGGCAAGCACAACCAGGACACCGAATATCACGAGCGCATCATAGACCTTGTGAACAAGAACGCCAACCTTATCCGTGAGCGGATGAAAGCGGCATAGCATAACCCCTAAAACAACATTGATATGGAAGTAAGAATTGAAAGTATGATTTGTGTGTGGGATGATGCAATCCCCACGATGTTCCTTGAATTTGTGAACCTCCTCACTCTCACAACGAGTGAGGGGGAATTGAGAAAGAGCGTAAAGGAGTTTGCCGAGAAGCACGAACTTGACAAGTTTTTCCTTTACGGCTTCGGCTCACACCATTTCTACCTGCACCAACGCTACACAAGCAACCCCGAAATGGTGATGAAGAACAGAGTTCTGTCAGTACATTTTTAACCATCTAAAAAGCAACATTATGACAACACGAATGACCATCAACGGAGTAAGCACCTGCGCGGAAGCAGGTACGGAGAAATACGAGCGTTTCCAATCGGGTATCGGAAGACGCAGGCGGACACTTGTGCAGTACGACTACCGCCACCCCATAGACAGAGAATTGTTCTCTTGTGTCAAACCCACGTTGGACGAGTGCCGAGCCGCACGGGACAAGTGGCTGAACGCAAAGAAGGGAAAGGAGGACAGACTATGAACACGACCTATCAAACGCTGATAGTCAAGTTCAGCGAACCTATCACGGCATTGGACGGTATCTTTGACGATACCGGAGCGTGGGGAACGGACACCCTCAAGGGGTGGATAGATGATTACGAAAGCACACGTTTCACCGCCACCGACAGCCATACGGCAGTCATCACGAGCGAGTACAATATGGAATGTGTGAAAGAGTGGCTACAACGGCAGACCCCCATTTCCGAAATGCGAGAATTTTGAACGGGATGGCGGTGTCCGCACCGCCAATACTTAAAACCCTAAAAACAAAAGATATGATAGCCAAGACGATATTACAGCAGATAGGCGGAAAACGCTTCACCGCCATGACAGGTAGCCGTGATTTCATAGATATGGGCAACGGCTTACGGATGAGCCTTGCAAGGAACAAAACAAGTGCCAACCGCCTTGACATCATCTATGACGAAGGGGCAGACCTCTACAATATGCGCTTCTACCGCAGGACGTTCAGCAAAAAGACCTTTGAGTGCAAGACAAAGGACATTGCCGTACACGAGGGTATCTATTTTGATATGCTGGAGGAAATGTTCACGATGGTGACGGGACTTTACACACGCTTTTGAGTGGCGGGGCGGCGAGAGCCGCCCTACTTTCTTTCAGTGAGCATGATGGCGGACAAAGAAAGTAGCAAAGAAACCTTTGTCCAATCTGCGATAACTAAAAAATCCGCAAGTAAAACTTGCGGAGGCTATATATTGGGTCGTTATTTTTTGGTGGAGGGGAATGATAATCTCGAACCGTTGAACTACACATTTCTGCTTCGTCTCCATTTCCCCCAACGATTTGATACGTTCAATCATTTTTGTTGTTCCTTTCTGAATTTTCCTAAATACTTTCTTCATAATTTCGCTATACTTTTTATGGTTAATAACTATGTTTTGTATTGCTCTCACAACACTTACAACTTGAAGTGTTATTTGGAAACCGATAGGCAAAAATGGCTCAACGATGTCAATTAACGAGAAAATCCTACGATAATCTATCAAGTGATAGAGCAAAAGACGTGCCAAGTTAAATATGGCACGTCTTTTGCCAGTTTTGTCAGTCCTTTTATGGGATATACAACAGCGCAAACTCCGCCTTTCTCCGTTTGAGCAGCATGGCGTGGCGTTTTCCTTTGTAGTTGCAGAAGGCTATATACTCACGGTAGATGTTCCTGTCACCAGCTTCCAGCTTCTTGATTAAGGTGCTTTTGGGGATTGTTTTGCTGCCTAACAGCTTCGCCGGTCCCACATTGTAAGCTAACGTGCCAAGCAAAATCGAATCAACCCCGAATTTACGGAACATGGCGACAAATTTGCGCAGGTCTTTCCGCAAAAGTTCATCCGCATCCCGTTTTGTCATGGTTCGTGCCGAATACTTCTCGTTTGGCAAAAGTTTGTGACCCCAACCGACGTATGGGTAGTGTTTTTCTGAGTGCCAGCCTTCAAAGTAGCGGCAGCATAAAAAAGCACGTTCCATAAGCGGCAGTCGGTAGATTGCCGCCTGCCCGTCCGTTCCCTCTTGGCGGCTGATCTGCGCGGACACAGAACAGACCGTCAGAAGTGAACAGAGCATTGTCATGAATACACGCATCATTTCAACAAGGGGCTGAAGTTGCCGATGGGAACGATGGTAAGATCGTCGTCCTTTACATTCCTGTTGTTGAAGTCAAATTCCAGTTCGTAGGAGTTGCTAAAGTTATCCTCCACCACCACGATGAAATTATGCGCCTCATCACCCGCCGCCGTGTAGTACAGGCGGAATTTTTCGTTCTCCAGCAGGTAGCGGTCGTTAGGCAGGAAGGTGATGCCGTTATCCATTTTGAGCGAGCCTTCCCCCTCGAACTGGAAATAGCGGATGGTATAGAGCGTACCCGAAAAGTCGCCCTCCTTTTTCAGTTCACAGCGGATTTCCACTGTCTGCCCCTTTACTACCTTGTTCGGCACGGGCATGACCTCCACCGTGAAGGGATAGGACTGCTGGATGTCCATGTCATCGTCACATGACACGAGGGTGAATGACATGGCGGCTATCAGGCATAACGCCACTGCCTTGAATATTGATGTTCTCTTGTTTCTGTTGTTCAGTATGTTCATTGTTCTTCGATTTTTAGATGGTTGTTTTTCTGTTTTTTCGTTGTCAGTTGCAGGTACTCGTTCAAGTCCTTGCAACCGTCATAGAGGGAGGAACGGTCGGTGACACGTTCCCCGTATCGCATGGTAAGTGCGGCAAGCGTCCGCCGTCCGGCTTCGTCACGGTCGAGGAAGCAGCCGATGCGCCCGTATCCGTCCAGCAATCCCGCCGCCTTCTCCACGTTGGCGACTGAGTTCAGCACAAGACAGTCAGCGTTACCGGTTACACCAAGCGTCACGGCAGAGAGAAAGTCCATGAAGCCCTCGAACACGAGGCACTCGTCAGCCGGGATGTCATTCGCCTTTACCAGTGATACAGACTTCGGAGGTATGCAACCCTTGAAATATCGGCTTCTGACTTCATAGCCACCTGCCATGTTCGGAAAGCCAACGGCAAAATACCGTTTCCCACGCACACCGTAGTTCAAGCGGCAGCAGTGACGGGATGCGATGGCGTAAGGGATGCCCCGTTCCTCTAAATACTCCGTCAGCAGTGAGCGGAGCAGCGGAGCGACCTCCACATCCTCAAAAACGGATTCGGTCGGCTTCGAGAGATAGACGGGCTTTTCCCATCCGGCAACCGTCATATTGGCGGCTTCCGCTATGAACTTCGCTTGCTTCATGAAGTCATCGCTTTGCAGAAACTCCCCGGCAAGCGTGAAGATGTCGCCGCCCTTGCCCAAACCGAAGTCGTACCAGAGCTGTTTCGCCACGTTCACACGGAAAGAGGATGTGCGCTCGCCCCTGTACGGGGCAAGATACCACAGCTCGTTACCGCTCCTTCTGACAGGCTCATGCCCCAGCCGTGCGAGAAAATCCGCAAGCGGCATCCTTCTGACAGCATCTATTTCCGTCCTTTCCATGCCCGTGTCAGTTGATGATGAACTTGATACCGACCCCGAACTGCGTGTGGAACTTCCGTGTGTCGCCACCCCAAAGGCAACGCTCCCGCAGGTTGGCAAGCAGGGCGATACGGTCTGCCACGTAACACTCCACATCGAGCGTCAGCGCACCGCCGTAGATGAAGGCGTCCCGGTCGTGCAGCGTGGAGCCGTCATGCAGCACCTTCTTCCCCCAATTTACCGCCTCATATCCGGCGAGAGCCGAAGCCCCGGCATAGACGAAAACAATCTTTCGGGCGTCCGACAGTATCTTGAAGTAATAGCCGCCCTCCGCCGTGAACTGCGCCACGGGTATCTTGGTGTCCTTGTAGGGATTGTTCTTCAACAGGTATTCGCCACCGAACACCCACTTGTTCCCCTTCTTCGTGTAGGTGGAGAGAGCCGCCCCGAAGCTGTACCCGCCGTCCTTGCCGCCGAGATTGAAGCCGTCCGCCATGTCCGCCCTCACCTCGATGCCCTGCATCTTCGGCAGACACCGCTGGGCGTGCGCCTGCCCTGTAAAAAGGGCAAGCGACGCGATGATTATTGCGATGTACTTTCTCATGGTCAGCGTACTTGAAGTTCGTTGATGGTACCCGCGCGTACCAAATCCTCGTTCTCAATCACGAAGGACTGGTGACGGCCGCCGTTCTTCTCGTTCAATTCCACCACGAGGCACTTGTCATCGGGGATGGTGAACTTCGCCATCGTGAAGACCGTGCGCTCGCTCTTTTTGCCCGGCACGAGGGTGGCGTAGTTCTGCGCGCGGAGCGGCAGAATAATCTGCTCCTGCACGGCAGTACGCTTCGCAACCTTCTTGTCCACGATTTTCCAAGTGATGTAGTCCACATCGAAAGGCACGTTGCTCTGGTTCTTTATCTCCGTGTGGAAATAAAGCAAGCCGTTGTGCGTGTAGATGCCTTTCAACAGGTATTGGATGCCGAAACGCTTGCAGCCGATATGCTTCACCTCGCGCTTGTTCTGTTTGTGGATGGACTTCATGATAAGGCGCACCAGCATCGGGCTTTCGCTGCCCAGCTCTTTCAGATAGATTTCCTGCGCGTTGTTCGGGCGGTTCACCGTGCTGCCGTCATGGATGAAGTCGCACATCTCCACGTTGAGCAACAGCGGTTCGGCGGCGTACTTCACGTTGAAGGTGTAGAAACTGCCGTCCTCCGTGATGACGGACATATTCGTTTCGTTGGGAAAATTCCTTACGGTAGCCTTCACACGGATGATGTTCTCCGCTCCGTCGGCTTTCCCGGCAATCAGGTCGGGCGAGCCTAAATCGACATAGCGCACCTCCGCCGGAAAAATGACGTGGACGGTCTTGTCGTAGGTCACTTCCAGACCGTGCGGCGGTATCATGCGGTCGAAGGTCAGCTTGCGTGACAGCCCGTGATATAGGTCGCCGTCCGCCTCCTTCTGCGGATAGACCTCCTTCGTCAAGGTCGGTTGTTCACTTCCGTTGGTCGTTTCAACGGTTACATTCTCCTGCGCGTTGGCAGTTATGATGCCCATAGCGAGGGCAAACATGATGATTACTTTTCTCATTACTTTTGGATTTTAGTGGTAATTTTTATTGTTTTCAATATTTTTCTTGGTAAAGCATGACCCTGTACCCGGCTTTCAGATGCACCTTGACGGTTCGCATCTTTTTGGCGATGTACTGGCTCGTGCCTTGTATCAGCCCCTTGCCCAAGTCGGAGGCGAGCTGCGCCCCGGCATTGGTGGAGATGTTGATGCTGCTTCCCAGCGAGCCGCCCATGTTGGCGGCGACCTCCCGGACGGCGTTCATCTCCATCGAGTTCGGGATGAAGATGCCGGGCTGTCCGTCCGTGTCATAGACCGCAAGCTCCACGGGGATAATCGTGCCGTCGTATTCCAGCGAGGTAATCTCGATGTCGAGCCGCTCACCCTGTATCTTGCCCGTGCCGACCACCACCGCACCCCGGGGTATTGTCCTGCCTGCCACCGCCATAGGCTCCAGCAGGCGCAGCCTTACCGTCTGCCCGTCCGTCACGCTCTGCGCCCCATGCACGCACGCCGGTATGGTGTTCCTGTCCAATACCTCCGCCGTGCCGACAGCCGTGTTGAAACCCCGGTTGCGTTCCTGCGATAAGGCGGCGACAAACTCCGCGTTACTCATAGGCTGTGAGAGTGAAGAAACTACTTGATGCTCCACCTGTCTGATAGGCATTGCCTTGTTCTTCTTCCCTTTCTGCACGGTAGTTGGCTCTGCCCTCTGTTCCGCCGATGGCTGTCCTCCGTTCTGACCGCCCATGTACTTTGCCGCCAGCTCGTAGGACTTCTCCATAAGAGCCACCTGCTCGTCCATAGAGGAAGCCTTGCCCCTCTCGCTTTCCAGTTCCGACTCCAGCGATGCGATGCGCTCCAACAATTCGTCCATCTCCGCATTGTCGTTTTTCGGCTGGTCGTAGAAGTTTCCGAGCGTGGCGTTCAGGTCACGGTAGGCGGCTGCGGAGGACTGGATGGTCTGCGGCGTGGCTGGCTTTGCCCTTTCTTCCTTGCCGCCCGGATTGGCGAGGTCGAAGTCCACTCCGTTCTCCGTTCCCGCTATCTCGCGGTCGAACATGTCGCCCAGCTGCCCGATGGCACGGTTGCGGCTCTCCTGACGCTCTTCCATCTCCCCATGCTCGTAGGCTTTCAGCTTGTCGCCGATAATCTGCCGGTTCGCCTTGTCAGCGTCGGGCATCTCGGTGTTGTATCCGTCCGTTCCCGGCGGTTGCTCCTTGCCGGAGGACGGGGCGAATATCAGCCACATCGCCCCGATGAACACCAACACCATAGCGGGCAGCACGATCATCTTCTGCCGTTTCAGCCGTTGCGCCTCTGTCAGCGGTTCGCGCTCCTTTTTCGGTTTCCCCGTTTCGGGAGCAGCTTTGTTCTCTTTCGTCGGTTCATTCTTTGTCTGTTCCATATAAATAAGGTGTTAAGTGATTGCCTGTTTCCGCCGGGGTCGGCAGTTCCACCCGTCCGGCGTGTCCCGTTTCCATATGTGAGCCGTCGTTCCTGCCGATGTCATAGACGGCTCTGCCGAAGGTGTAAAGGGCAAGCACCGCGAAGGCGGCGAACATCCCCAGCACGATGCGGCGGCGTGTTTCCGGCGGCAAGCCGTCCAGATACCCTTTGAGACTTGCCGCCAAGCGTTTCCGTTTGTCGTGGAGTTTCCAATACATGCCCCACATTGATTTTCTGATACTTTTCATGTCCTGTTACCGTTTGATAGTCTGTAAATCCTTGTTCTCAATGATGGTGAAACCCTCGATGGTAAAACCGTTCGGGTTGTCATCCGACCGCGATGCGTTCAGCAGGCGGCAGGTGGTCACGAGGCTGCGCTCGGTGACGTTGCTCTGCCGGATGATTTTCTGTGTGGCGTAGGTCACGGCACGGTAGGGATAGGCGTTGAAGTCGCACACCACGCTGTCCACCTTCAGCACTTGGTTGATGTTCCCGGCGATGATGCGGTTGTAGTACCCCTTCTCCGCGAAGTCCGAATAATAGTGGTACACGCTCTTGTCCGCCAGCAGCAAGGCACGTTTCACGTTGTGTTCAATCGCGCTTTTTTCAGGTGATAGCGTGAAGAACATCTCGTGGAAACGGCGCACATGTTCCCGTGCCTCCGCCGGGCGGTTCTGCGACAAATCCTGAGACAAGGCGAGCATCAGGCTCTTGCCGTTGTCCAGCACATAGATTTTCTCCCGTTGCTTCTCTGCGAAACGGTAGGAGTTCCACACGCTCCACACCGTCACCACGGCGCACAGCGAGAGGAAGACGATACCGAACAGGCGTATCTGCCTGAACGACGATTCGATGTTTCTAAGTGATTTGAATTCCATTTATATTTTCCAATTTATGATTGCACATTGATTATTTCAGCAATTTGCCGACACGTCCGACTGCGTTTCCTGCGGCTGCACCCGCCACGCTGCCCGCCATGCTTCCGGCTCGTCCCGCCATCTGGTTCACGTTGCGACCGTAACCGCCCATGCCTCCGGCTTGGATAATCCAGCCCGCAACGGTGGGAATGGTAAAGTAGCCGATGATGCCGATGCAGAGGAATACGATATACACCCCGTCGCTCGAATCCAGCGAGAAGTTCGGGTCTGCCTGCATCCGCTCGATGTCGTTTTGCAGCATCAGAACCTGTATCTTCGCCAGTATGGTGCTGAACATGTCCGATACCGGTAGCCACAGATAGACCTGTATATAGCGGCATATCCACTGCGTGAGCGTGTTTTGGAAACCGTCCCATACCGACAGGGCGAAGGCTATCGGACCGAGAATCGCCAGCACCACGAGAAAGAAGGTGCGGACGGTGTCTATCACGAGGGCGGCGGCTTGGAACAGCAGTTCGAGTATCTCGCGGAAGAAGTCGCGGATGCTCTTCTTCATGTTGTACATTCCCCGGTCGATATACATTCCCGCCATCGTCACCATGTCGGAGGGCGACCAGCCGAGTTCCTCCAGTTGCTTGTCAAATTCCTCGTTGGACACGAGGTAGGCGGTTTCGGGGTTGCGTACCATCGCCTCGTATTCCAGTTTGTCCTTCTGCTCCCGGTATCGGTTCATGTCCAGCGTTTCCGCCTCCAGCATCTTTGCCGTGCCCTGTACGACGGGTGAGAGGATGCTGTTTATCGTGCCCAGCACCACAGTCGGGAAGAACATGATGCACAGACCGATGGCAAAAGGACGGAGCATCGGGAATACGTCTATCGGTTCAGCTCTCGCCAGCGACTGCCATACCCGGTAGGCGACGTAGAACAGCGCACCCAGCCCGGCGATGCCTTTCGCCACACCAGCCATGTCCCCACACAGCGGCATCATCTGCTCATAAAGTGAACGTAAAATCTGATGAAGGTTGTCGAACTTCATAGGCTACCAGTATCTTTCGTTCATGTTCCCGTACAGCCCCATGATGCGGTCGAGGTCGTTCTTCTTTTTCGCACGCAGGTAACTCACGGAGATGTTCTTGTTCGTGTAGTAGCTCACGAGGTTGCGGTAACGCTTCATCTTCGAGTGGCAGCGTTCCACCACGTCCATGCGCTCCTTGTCGGTCATGGAGAGCGTGGTGATGTTCACCACGTTCCTGAGTTCCGTCAACACTTCGTTGCTTTCCTCCAGCAGTTTCGTGTAGCCGAAAGCGATTGCGGAAAGCTCTTCGGGTCTGAAATTCCCGTCACGGAGCATCCGTTGGAAACTGTTCACATAGATGTCTGTGATGTCGCCCACCATCAGGATGGTCTGCTGCACCTTGCGGGCGTCCTTGACCAGATTGTTCACCGATTTGAGGGCATCGTAATACTTCTTGCCCTGCTGATAGATTTTCACCGTCTCCTGAAAGTTGCTCACCATGTTCGTGGCGGTCTTGGAGGTATGGATGATGTTTTTGGAGGCATTGATGATGCCCTGCGCTAGATTGCCCGGATCGCTTACGACCCACTGTGCGCTTGCCCTGCCCGCGAAAAGCAGGCACAGGCAGATAATCATTGTTATTCTTGTTCTCATGTTACTTTGGATTTTAGTGGTTGTTATTCTTCGGTCGGATGTCCCGGCTGCGGCTTCACCCGCACATAGTCCCCGTTTGGCGAGAAAGTCAGCACATCCGTGGCCTCGTTGTAGGACACGTCGATGCGGAAGCCGGTGTTCATGAACAGGTTGCCGTTCTCCTCCTGCAAGAGATAGGTTTCCGGCTTGAGCTTGCGGCGCAGACCGCTACGACGGAACACCGTCACTTTGTAGGCTTCGCCCTCCTTGTAGATAAGCACGTCAGGTTTTCCCTCCACGCTCTCCCAGTTCCCGCACAGCATGTCGCGGCGGTTGTCGGCCACGTCGCAGGATTGCAGCATCATGACCGCCAATCCGATAAGGCACTTGCTGACTTGCAGCATTTTCACTTTTGGTAAATTCATACGCGTTTTTCTTTTTTGGTTGATACATTCTGTTTTTTAGTTATTCCTTGTTTCTCCGCCTTTCGGCAAGCTGCCGGATGGCGGCTTCGATGTCGTCGCCCAGCTTCTCCGCCAGACGGTAAACCTCCACTTTTTCCGTTTCCTCGGTGGTGTACGCCAGATACTCTTCCGCGCTGACCTCCGTGGCATAGACCGCCGACTGCGTGCCGCCCAAGCCTATCCACACCTCCTTGTAGAGCCGTGAAGGGTTGTTCGCCATGTTGATGGAGAGTATCTGCGACTTCTCCTTTTCCGTCAGTCCGAGCAACGCCTGTATCTGGTCGAACTTGTTCATATATTTCCTTTGGTCAAGCAGGATTTTACAATCCGAGTTGTTGATAATGCTCTCTTTGACCACCGGAGAACTGATAATGTCGTCCACCTCCTGCGTCACCACGATTGCCTCGCCGTAATATTTTCTGACCGTCTTATACATATAGCGCAGATATTCAGCCATGTTCGCCGATGAGAGGGCCTTCCAAGCCTCTTCCACGATAAGCTGTTTCCGCACGCCTTTCAGCCGCCGCATCTTGTTGATGAAGGCTTCCATGATGATGATGGTCACGACGGGGAACAGTTCGCGGTTTTCTTTAATCGAATCTATCTCGAAGACGATGAACCGCTTGCCGAGCAGGTCGATGTTCTCCGTGGAGTTGAGCAGGAAATCGTAACGCCCGCCCCGGTAATACTGCCGCATGGTGGTGAGCATGTTGTCGATGTTGAAGTCGGACTTCTCCACCTTGATGTCACGCTGTGCCAGTTCCTTGCGGTAGTCGTCACGCATATACTCGTAGAAGGTGTTGAACGACGGCACGATGCTACGGTCGGATTGGATGCGCTCAATATAGGCACTCACGGCACTGCCCAGCTCGCCGCTCTCCGTCTTTGTCACCTTGTCGTCCTCCGACTTCCAGAGCGTCAGCAACAGGGTCTTGATGCTGTCCTTCTTCTCCACGTCGAAGATGTAATCGTCGGTGTAGAACGGGTTGAAGCTGATGGGCTTATCTTCCGTGTAGGTGAAATACACACCGTCCGCTCCGCCTGTCTTGCGTCGGATCATGCCGCACAAGCCCTGATAGGAGTTTCCCGTGTCCACCAATACCACATGTGCGCCTTGCTCATAATATTGGCGCACGAGGTGGTTCATGAAGAAAGACTTGCCGCTGCCCGAAGGACCCAGCACGAACTTGTTGCGGTTGGTCGTGATACCTCGCTTCATGGGCAGGTCGGAGATGTCAAGGTGCAGCGGTTTTCCCGTGAGCCTGTCCACCATCTTGATGCCGAAGGGCGAGAGCGAGCTGCGGTAGTTGGTTTCCTCTGTGAACAGGCACACCGCCTGTTCGATGAAGGTGTGGAAACTCTCTTCCGCCGGGAAGTCCGCCGCATTGCCGGGTATCGCCGCCCAGTAGAGTGTCGGGCAGTCGATGGTGTTGTGGCGCGGCACGCATTCCATGCTTGCCAACTGGCTGCCCACGTCGTTCTTGATATGCTTCAGTTCCTCCGCATCGTCGCTCCACGCCATGACGTTGAAGTGTGCCCGTACCGAGGTCAGTCCGTAGGAATGGGCTTCGTTCAGGTATTGGTCTATCCACTCGCGGTTGATGCTGTTGCTCCTTGAATAGCGAGATAGCGACTGCATGTTACGGGCGGACTTCTCGAACTTCTGCAAGGTTTCCTCACTGTTGTCTATCAGCACATACTGGTTGTAGATATGGTTGCAGGAGAGCAGAAGCCCCACCGGGGAGGCGAATGACAGTCGGCAGTCACTCCGGTCGGTGGAGAGCTTCTCGTAACGGGTGTCGGTAGCCACCTTGCCCGGCAGGTCTTCCGCGTCGGAGAGGGTGTGCAGACACAGGCGGTTGTCGCCGATGCGCATCTCCCTTGCCGAAAGCTCGATGTCCTGCAAGGTGGTGTCACCTTCCGGCATGAGCGAGAAGTAGCGTTCAATAAGTCCCGTCTTTCCCTCAGTACCCACAATCTCATCGGTGGAGAGGCGGCGCAGCCTGACAAGCCCGCTGTCGTTCATGATGCGCTCGAACTGTTCGCAGGCTTCCAAGAACTTGGTCGTGGTTTCCCTGTCCAGCTCCTTCGGGATGATATGTCCCCGGCACAGCGTGCTGAAATTGCTCTGCATCCGGTTACGCTCCTTTGTTGTCTTGGTCAGGTAGAGGTAGCAGGTGTGTTTCAGGTACGGACGCTCGTTGAAGTGACGCTCGAAAGAGCGGCTTAAAAAGCTCATGTCGTCCTTCTGAAGCTCCGGTTTGTAGCGTTCCTTGATGAACCAGTCCTGTTTGTGGACGACGGAGTAGTCCGGCAGCACCTTGATAGCCTTGCACCAGCAACTGTGTATCGCCTCGTACTCCGCACCCGTCACGGTGTAAAGTTCCGGTAGTTCCACCTCGAAAGCCACCGTGATGTCGGCGTCCTTTGAGATGATGCAGCCATGCTCCACCGCTAAAAGTGGGAACCTGTTTTCCAGTGTTGTCATTTTCGATGTATTCCTCATTGTCTTTCTTCCTTTCGTTGTCGTTTGAACAGACGGGTTATCCGCCGCCGGTTGATAAGGTATCGGGGATGGCTCCGTGCCGCTCCTAATTTCATCAGCCCGTGTTCACCGTACCGGGCGTTCAGCGCGAAGGTCTGCCATACAAGGAGGGAGGACGATGCCGCGCCGAAGCCGATACATATCCACTGGTCGATACCGACCATGTAGAGGATGACGAACAGGACGAAGAGAGCCAGCAGACCTCCGCAGAAGATGAAGAGGTACTGTGCCTTCAAGCCCTTGAACTCTACCGGACGGCCGATACCCTTGTTGATTGGGTATTCAGCCATACATTATTTATTAAAGGAAGAATGAGCGCAGGATGGTGGCGGCAACAATCAGGAAGATGCACGCGCCGAACCACGAGGCGGCTGTCTTGCTGGTGTCGGGGTCGCCCGATGAAAACTTGCCGTACACTTTTACGCCCCCGATAAGCCCGACGACTGCACCGATGGCGTATATCAGTTTAGTTCCGGGGTCGAAATAAGAACTCACCATAGAGGTGGCTTCGTTGATGCCCGCGATGCCGTTTCCCTGCGCGAAAGCGGAGGCGGTTGCGGCGATGACAAGTGCCGCGGAGAGGATTGCTTTTCTGTTTTTCAAGATGTTCTTGTTCATAAACTGTTCTTGTTTTTTGCCGTCAAAAGGGTGGATGGTCCTTTGTCGGGCGGTTGATACTTTGTTTCTTTACTTTGGTTTTAGTGGATGCCCGTTTGTTTCCACGGACGTGGGCGTGTCCGTTGCGGATGGGGATGCGCCTTGCGTTTCCTCGCCGCGTGGGTTGATGTCATTCTTTCATGTTCATTTCTTTTATTGTTGTCATACATAGTTGCGAATGTCGAACTCCTCGATGTTGTCCGGCACGACGAACTCCTTTTCAGATTTCTTCAGCCGAATCTCGATAAGCCCCTTGATGCGGATGCCTATCTCCGAAGAGCCTTCCATCATTTTCTCGTACAACTCCGTGCCCTCCATGTCGGTGAACACCTTAGCCGCCTTTTCACGTTCCGCCTGTGTCGCGTCCGGGTTTTTGGCGGTCTTGCAGGCGTCGTCAATCTCGTCAAAGCTGCTGCCCGAAGCCCGTGGCGTGTCCGAGGCGTCCTCTTCCGGTTCGTCGTCCCCGTATCCCAGTTCCTCCGGCGGTATGCTCGTGAAGGTCTCATCGAGTTTTTCCTCCGGGACTTGTGCCGGGCGGGATGCGTTTCCCGTTTTTCCGTCGTCAAAAGTAGCCTCTTCCTCCGACAGCTCAATGCCTTTTTCAATAGTGGCGGCTTCTTGCGTCGGTATGGCAGCGGTTGTCCGGGTGGATGCCATCCTGAAACGGCTCTTGCCGATGATGTCCGCCTTTTCCGCAGGGACTTCCTCGTGTGCCGCTATGCGTTTAGCCTCATTCCCGTCCAGTGACCGCCATAATCCGACAATGCCCTTGAAGAAGCGGACAATCCGCGTGTCCATGATGCGCTCGTAAAGGAGCAGGAACAGGAACCAGAGGTTGCAGCCGACCGATACCGCCAGCAGAATGTCTGTCATGCTGATTGTGTAATTCATATCCTTCCGTTTTTGGTTAGAATACTGAATTGTAATTTCGGGCATAAAGGCTCTTTATCGCATCTTCGCACTGGTTGAAGTGGTGCGTCAGCACATGGTCGATGTAAGCGGACAGCGTAAGCCGGTCATGCCCGATTACACGGGTGATACGCATGATACGCTCGTGGTACTCCGGGCGCACATACGCCATCTTCCCCTCACGTGCCTTTACTTCCGGGTCGCGGATGAACAGGCGTTCATAGTCCTTCTCACTGCATTTGCCGCTTACCGGGACAGGCGACAGTATTTCCACACTCGCCTGCACTTGGGTAAACATACCTCCGCAGTCTTGCTGTGGTCTTTTTTCATTCGGTGTCATTTCTTTTTCCATTTTCAAATCAGATCTTCACGTTGTTTCTTGTACAGTTCGTTGATTCTCTCTTTGTGCTGTTCCAGATGCTGGCGCAGCACGGTATCCACATATCCGCCTACTGAGATTTCCCCTCCGGCGATGTCGTTCACGATTCTGAGGATCTTGCCGTGGACGTCACGGCTGATATAGACACATTGGCGGGTCTTTATCTCGTTGCGGCGCAGGAATAGCTCGTTGTAGTCCTCGTCCTGCCTTTTCCGGCGTCCACTTTCCCTCTGCGCTTTTTCCCGTGTTACGGGTTGCACAGGAGATGGTTCCGGTGCGGCGGTGTCCTCTTCGGTCGGTGCAGCTGCGGGTACTTCCTGTGCGGGGCGCAGTGTCCCGTCCTGTGTGCGCCGCCCGATGGAGGCTAACAGCAGTTCCTCGTCGATGCCTTCCGTGTTCACTTTCCTGCTGCCCATGCTCACTGCGGTCTGATGATGTCGCTTATCTCTTCGGAAAACTCCCGGATGCCACTCCCTTTCAGCAGTGCCGTGTCCATCGGGAAGATGGTGGAGCGGAAAACGCTCTTGCGCTCTTCCGAAAGGTCACGGCGGAACTTCTTGCTGTCGGGCAAGCGGGTGGAAAGTACCGGAAAGCCCATTTCGGCTATCACTTCCTCGTAGATGCCGTACAAGTCGTTCCTCTCCCTGCCGTCCACCATCGTCCAGAACAGATGCAGCCCCTTTGTTTTCGCCTGTCCGGTAGTCATCAGCCTGTCGCGGAACATCGTGACGAATTTCAGGGTACTCTCCACGACAAAGCGGTCGGCACTCAGCGGAGTGAAAATGTAGTCCATCTGCGAGAGCGTCTTTATCACGCCGTTGCTTCGGAGTGTGCCGGGCATGTCGAAGAACACCACGTCGGGTTTCACGTCCTCAGTGGCAATCATCCTCTCGGCATCGTCGAGGGCGTTCACCGCATTGCTTTTGACGATGGTGTAGGCGTTCTTTTTGATCCGGCGGAAATGGTCGCAAGCGAGAGCCTTGAAGTAGGTGCTGCTGTCGATAAGCCCCATTTCGTGTTCGCGCAGCCCGTGGATGCTGTGCTGCGGGTCGTCGCAGTCCACGACGGCGACATTGTAGCCTTTCACGTTGTGCAGGTAGCTGGCGGCAAGTGCCGTGACAGTGGATTTGCCGATGCCACCTTTCTGTGTTGCGAATGCAACGAAGATTTCCTTACTCATAGTTCCATTTATTTTAATTGTTGATGATTTGTTTTTCTGTTTCCATACGGATTTGGCTGTCGCACCATCCGCTTCCGTGACTACACACGCAGGCGGGTCGTCGCGTATCCGGTTCTGTGGTGAAGCGGTGCGTCGGACAAATGGTGATTGACGACATTGCGTCATGAAGTCATTGAATCCATACGTCACCGAATTGTCGGAGAACCGGGTTTCCGACGGTTCGGGTATCCGTTTCGGCAAGTATCCGAAGAAGCGGATTTCCGGGTATTTGAATGTTCCGTTTATCATATCTTCAAATCGTTCGTTTCTTGAATCATGCTGCAAATAAACAAGTATATTTTGGAACCTGTATCACTTCTCCGGCAAGTGGCGGCACGTTGCGCCGGTTGGCAGTCATTGACCGGGTCAAGCATCTGTCCGATACCGCTTTAAGGGCGTAACTTTGCACCCGGACAGCAGGGTTCGCCGATGACGCGCGGCCCGGAGTCCTGAAAGGTATTTTCCCAATCCGTCCCCTGACGGATTTTTATGTTCACCTGAACATAGCAAGATGTCTTTTCAGCCGCTCAAAATATTTTGAGCAGCCACGAAAAGCACTTGCCCTTGCAGGGGGCGGGCTTTCCCTCCGAAGTCGGGAAGCCTTTCAGAACTGCGGTGCTGTAATCCGAAGCGGCGGCTTATGCCGTCAATCCGCTAAATCCAAAGTAATATGAAAGAGAAAAGGAAAAGCAAATCAGGGAGAAATCCCAAACTTGATCCGGCGGTGTACCGGTACACCGTCCGTTTCAACGAGGAGGAACACAACCGTTTCCTCGCCATGTTCGGAAAATCGGGTGTCTATGCACGGTCTGTTTTCCTCAAAGCGCACTTCTTCGGGCAACCGTTCAAGGTGCTGAAGGTGGACAAGACGTT
The DNA here is from genome assembly GCF_034654355.2 of Bacteroides mucinivorans. NCBI lineage: Bacteria > Pseudomonadati > Bacteroidota > Bacteroidia > Bacteroidales > Bacteroidaceae > Bacteroides > Bacteroides mucinivorans. The sequence continues at coordinate 2,859,871 of NZ_CP178179.1, forward strand.
GGTGGACTATTACACCAAACTGTCGGATTTTCATGCACAATTCCGTGCCGTGGGTACGAATTACAACCAAGTCGTGAAGGAACTGAGGCTGCATTTTTCAGAGAAAAAGGCGATGGCGTTGCTCTACAAATTAGAGCAACACACCGTCGAACTCGTGAAACTGAGCCGCCGGATTGTGGAACTTTCAAGGGAAATGGAGGCAAAATGGTCGCAAAAATCAGTGTAGGAAGTTCGTTGTACGGCGCGATTGCCTACAACGGGGAGAAGATTAACGAGGCGCAGGGGCGGCTTCTCACCACCAACCGCATCTACAATGACGGTTCGGGAACGGTGGACATAGGCAAGGCGATGGAGGGTTTTCTCACCTTCCTGCCACCGCAGATGAAGATCGAGAAGCCGGTGGTGCATATCTCTCTCAACCCGCACCCGGAGGATGTGCTGACCGATATTGAGTTGCAGAATATCGCCCGCGAGTATCTGGAAAAACTCGGTTTCGGAAACCAGCCTTATCTTGTATTCAAGCACGAGGACATCGACCGCCACCACCTGCACATCGTGACGGTCAACGTGGACGAGAACGGGAAAAGGCTCAACCGGGATTTTCTCTACCGCCGCAGCGACCGTATCCGCAGGGAACTGGAACAGAAGTACGGATTGCATCCGGCAGAACGTAAAAATCAGAGATTGGATAATCCGTTGCGCAAGGTGGCCGCATCGGCAGGTGATGTGAAGAAGCAGGTAGGCAACACCGTGAAGGCTCTGAATGGGCAGTACCGTTTCCAGACGATGGGCGAATACCGTGCGCTCCTTTCCTTATATAATATGACGGTGGAGGAAGCGAGGGGCAACGTGCGCGGACGGGAGTATCACGGGCTGGTCTATTCCGTCACGGACGACAAGGGTAACAAGGTGGGCAACCCGTTCAAATCCTCGCTTTTCGGGAAGTCCGCAGGCTATGAAGCCGTACAGAAGAAGTTTGTCCGTTCCAAATCGGAAATCAAGGATAGGAAACTGGCAGACATGACGAAACGCACCGTCCTTTCCGTGCTGCAAGGCACTTATGACAAGGACAAATTTGTATCCCAACTCAAAGAGAAGGGCATCGACACCGTACTGCGCTACACAGAGGAAGGGCGCATCTATGGGGCTACCTTCATCGACCACCGCACGGGATGCGTGCTGAACGGTTCGCGCATGGGTAAGGAGCTTTCGGCGAATGCCTTGCAGGAACACTTCACCCTGCCATACGCCGGACAACCGCCGATACCGCTATCCATCCCTGTGGATGCTGCGGACAAGGCACACGGGCAGACCGCCTACGACAGTGAAGATATATCGGGCGGTATGGGCTTGCTCACTCCCGAAGGTCCGGCGGTAGATGCCGAGGAAGAGGCTTTCATCCGGGCGATGAAGCGCAAAAAGAAGAAAAAACGCAAGGGCTTGGGTATGTAATCAGAGTATCAACAATTAAAAAATCAATGTATGTCACAACAAGAAGACGATTTGAGGGCATTGGCGAAAATCATGGATTTTCTGCGTGCCGTGAGTATCATTTTAGTGGTCATGAACGTGTACTGGTTCTGCTACGAAGCCATCCGGCTGTGGGGCGTGAACATCGGCGTGGTGGACAAAATCCTTCTGAACTTCGACCGCACGGCGGGGCTGTTCCATTCCATTCTCTACACGAAGCTGTTTTCCGTCCTTTTGCTTGCCTTGTCCTGTCTGGGTACGAAGGGTGTCAAGGGTGAGAAAATCACTTGGGGGAGAATCTGGACAGCATTTGCCGTCGGGTTCGTGCTGTTTTTCCTGAACTGGTGGTTGCTGCCCCTGCCGCTGCCGCTTGAAGCGGTGACGGGACTGTATGTCCTTACCATTGGAACGGGCTATGTCTGCCTGTTGATGGGTGGTCTGTGGATGAGCCGCCTGTTGAAACACAATTTGATGGAGGATGTTTTCAACAACGAGAACGAGAGTTTCATGCAGGAAACGAGGCTTATCGAAAGCGAGTATTCGGTCAATCTGCCGACACGTTTCTATTACAGGAAACGCTGGAACAACGGTTGGATCAATGTAGTTAATCCCTTCCGTGCGTCCATCGTGTTGGGTACGCCGGGCAGCGGCAAGTCCTATGCCGTGGTAAACAATTTTATCAAGCAACAGATTGAAAAGGGCTTTAGTCAATACATCTACGATTTCAAGTATCCCGACCTATCTACTATTGCCTACAACCATTTGCTGAACCACCCGGACGGCTACAAGGTAAAGCCGAAGTTCTATGTGATCAACTTCGACGACCCGCGACGCTCTCATCGGTGCAATCCCATTCACCCGGATTTTATGGAAGATATTACGGATGCCTATGAGAGTGCCTACACAATAATGCTCAACCTCAATAAAACGTGGGTGCAAAAGCAGGGCGACTTCTTCGTGGAGTCACCTATCATTCTGTTTGCCAGTATTATCTGGTATCTCAAAATCTATCAGAACGGGAAGTTTTGCACGTTTCCCCATGCTATCGAGTTTCTGAACCGCCGTTACGAGGATATATTTCCGATACTGACCTCTTATCCGGAGCTGGAGAACTACCTTTCGCCGTTCATGGATGCGTGGCTTGGAGGGGCTGCGGAGCAGCTCATGGGTCAGATAGCGTCGGCAAAAATCCCGCTTTCGAGGATGATTTCACCGCAGCTCTACTGGGTGATGTCAGACAGCGAGTTTACGCTGGACATCAACAATCCCGAAGAGCCGAAAATCCTCTGCGTGGGTAACAATCCCGACCGTCAGAATATCTACGGTGCGGCACTCGGTCTGTATAATTCCCGTATCGTGAAGCTCATCAACAAGAAGGGGATGCTGAAGTCATCGGTCATCATCGACGAGTTGCCCACAATATACTTCAAAGGGTTGGACAATCTTATAGCTACCGCCCGAAGCAACAAGGTTGCCGTGTGTCTGGGCTTTCAGGATTTCAGCCAGTTAGTGCGTGACTACGGGGACAAAGAGGCGAAAGTGGTGATGAACACTGTCGGCAATATTTTCTCCGGTCAGGTGGTGGGGGAAACAGCCAAGACGCTCTCCGAGCGGTTCGGTAAGGTGTTGCAGAAACGGCAGTCCATCTCCATCAACCGGCAGGATGTTTCCACCTCCATCAACACGCAGATGGACGCGCTCATTCCACCGAGTAAGATTTCCGGGCTTACGCAGGGAATGTTTGTCGGTTCTGTATCCGACAACTTCAACGAGCGTATCGAGCAGAAGATTTTTCATTGCGAGATTGTGGTGGATGCCGAAAAGGTGAAACGGGAAGAAAGTGCCTACAAGAAAATTCCCGTCATTACAAACTTCACGGACGAGGACGGCAACGACCGCATGAAGGAAACGGTGCAGGCGAACTACCGGCGCATCAAGGAAGAGGTGAAGCAGATTGTGCAGGAGGAACTGGAGCGTATCAAAAACGATCCGGTGCTGTGTAAACTGCTACCAGATAATGAGACTGTCTAACAAGTCCCCAAAATTGAAAATTATCCCTATCGAAGTTTGAAGTGACCCCCAAAAGTTGGATACAATTTTTTTGGGGGGCACTTCAGTTCTGACGGGTAAAATCGTAAAATTCGGACTTGTTAGACAAATACTTACGCGGTTTCAACCTCAGGTACTGAATCTATCGAATTGACAAATTTAACCAATTGCGGATCTGAATCTTTTTGTATGAGGTTTCGGAGACTCTTTTTCAATTCATAAGCATCATCCCCTGCTGTATTTATTAAATCCATATAAAAATCTTTGTTTTGCAGAATCAATGAACGGCATGCCCCATCGGAAATTACAGGTTTCACTATTTTATCAATAACGTCTCCAGCTTGACTTTTCAAATTACCATGCGATCTAAGCCATGTTTCGAAAAATTGAAACTTTATTGCATTGATAGTCTTTTTACCGATGCAGAAATCATTTCTTATATCGGTAACTGTCGATTTAATTTTTCGTTTATCCAATCTTTCAACTATATTCTTGAAACAATTAGGGAAAGGATTCAAACTTTGAGTTCCAGAAGCAATATCCATCAGAATCTTTTTGCCAAATTCAGTCAAGTTATCTGGCAAGGATTTGATTTTAGCCAGTAAATGTTTTATTGCGACAAACCAATAATATGATGTATGTGCTGTTCTTTGGGCGTATAATGTATCAACACTTATTTCAGACAACGCTTCGAACGCTATTTTATTGATATGATCGGTCAGGACATTGCTTATTTTAGTGGTCAAATCGTAAAAAGATGCGTCAGGAATTACATCTTTAATATTGTTCTTAGTGATATACTTATCCAAATCGGTATTCCACTCTGCTAAATGCTCGATAAATACCTCATCCGTTACACCTATTCTGTTCTTAATATCTTCAAATTGGGGCAATATGTCTGAGAGCAATAATTTATAGCCAAGTTTATGATTTACCATGTATTGTAGTGTTTCATTTAATAGCGGTATATTCCATCCCACACTATTTACTAATAAGTCTCCATGATCCACATAATAGTCCATGAGTTCTGCAACATATTTTATATCTCCACCCTCTATTAAGGAAACGGAATGACCATGTGCCAATTGCATGGCGACTAAATCGTAATATCCAGACTCTTTAATGTTTCGGCCATCAGTTTCTAATTCAGAATGCAACTGATTTATGTAGGTTGAATCTAACGTTACAGGTAAAGGTCTTTCTTCGTCAGATGCCAATAAACGATAGGTTGTAAATATAGCCCCTATATTATCTTTATTTACATTCTGTTCATCAATGCAATTCGTGATCGCTTGCAAAAGCGTTGGAAACGTATAGGTAGAATTATCTTTTAACGTTTTTACAATATCTGCATGGTCGAAATTATCGGGTAGTAAGTTTGCCAAATAATTATCGAGCGCCTCCGAATTTGTTGCTACTTGATAATATTTATATGCTTTAGTTGTCGCGTTATCCCGATAGGCAGCATCTGTTGCATTTGCAGCTTGAATATAATCGATAAATGTATTTGGCTTGACTGTTTTTGCTTCAATCAATGACGTAAAATCGCACGCCAACTTATTTTGCGCAATAAACCTGTCTATTGCATCTAACGTTTTGAAATAGTCGCCGCCATTGAAGTCATTGAACCGAACTATCTTCTTATATAATTGAGCAATCACATGGTTTTGGCTTTCCGTGTCTAAATGCAACAGCAGTTCTTGGTATTCGACAGGGAACACCTGCTTCTCTATGGATTCTTTTAATTTCAATTGTGCTATTCTTTGCCATACACGCAGAATAACATCGCTCTTTCGAGTTAATTTATGCAAACAATGTATAATCTTATCGATAAGCGCATTGTCCATACATTGTATAACTTCTTCTAATACAGTGTCAAATTGTTTATTAGTCTCTGCATATTGATTTATGTCGTGGTCTTCTTCTCCGTTGATGCAGCCTTCAATATATTTTTTCAATGGAATTTGTCGAGCATCTTCAACATCGACACCATATACCAAAGCTGCAATTTCGCGTTGTGTTTGCAGATCATTGTTAATTATTGTTTGAATGCCATTCAGATAGTCGCCGGACAATATTTGTTCTACTGGATTTGCCAGAATATCCGTCTTCTTCAAACAGAACAATGCTATGTTTATCATCAAAATTTCGTTACACCACTCTTGTTTAAGAGCGACCATCTCATTGATATATGATATAATTTCCCTAACATTGGCATTAGGATTTACCAATCTGAATATCCGATTTATAGTTTCTTTCGCTTCATTTTCTGTTTCTCCAAATGCTTCAACAAACAGTTTGTTGAATATACTTCGATAGTCGGTAATAACAGGAGGAGCAACACGATAAACAATAGGGAAAGTTTTATTGATAAAATACTTGGTCAGTTGTTTCGTTTGTTCGTCGGTCTCATCTCCGAATGCACAAGCTAAATGTGTTTCATCGAAAGGAATAACAGCCCAAACATTTTCAAAACCGCTATCGGCGAAGAACGTATGGATAGAAGACCATAATTCTTTTACTTTTTCAGCGGGGAGACGATCCATGTTGTCAAAAACAAGGACTAATTTACGTTGTCCTTTTTCCTTGATAAAATCAGAAATGTCTTGCATCCATGTTTTGAACTCGTAAACCGTTGGTTCGTCTTCGCTCAAAGTCTCATAGCAAACGTCCTTTTCGACTTTATCTTGATAAATAGCTAACATATAACTCCATCCATATTTATGATCTTTGCTATATGCCCATTTCCAAACGCACAATGCAATAAGAACTGGCAGTGCAGCTATGATAATAGACAATAAAGAAAACCACCATGTTGTGGGTGTAGGTTTTACTGCATACGCAATAAATGTAAATATCGGAGTTAAAACTGCAACCAAAAATGCCGCAACCATACCATTACTGATAAGGGGATATTTTTCGGTTACGGTCTCCGTTTTACGGGCTAATAAATATTTCAGCTTTTCAGACCATGATACGGTTTTCGTACCTCCACCTTTGACTTTTATTGTTGCATTTCCAGATAGGATACCATCATCAATAAGTTTGCTTGTAAGCAATTCCAATATAGAGCGGCGTTGCAAGTCCTCTTGATGTCCCCATGCGTCATACTCAAAAAAGTAATAGTCGTCTGATAATTCACGTTCCAACATTTTAACCACGTTGGATTTTCCAGATCCCCAAATACCTTCGATGCCGATAATTCGAGGTAAAGTACATTCCTCATCCAATGAATCATTCTGACAAAAATGGCGAGCAATAGTTTTTGCCAACCTTTCTTGCGAACCTCCATCGAATTTGTCAATACCACACGGTTTATTTTGGATAAACCGCGGATATTGCTGTTTGGATTGTAGTTTTGTTTCCATATACGTAATTTATTGATTATACGAACTCCAAATAATTCTCCCGATTTACCACATGAAACTCGGCATAGGGATAGGCTTCTTGGAAGGCTTTCGGTGCGGCCGGCATTTTATTTCCCCACTTGAACTCCAAGGCGGTAAGACTGTCGGCACTCTCCTCAATCAGGTCGATTTCCTGTTTGTCGTAGGTGCGCCAGAAATAGAACTCCCTGTGCAGTCCCTCATTGAAGTTCGCTTTGCGCCGCTCTCCGATGATGTAGTTCTCCCACAGCGCACCGACATCCTGCCGAATGGCCAGCGGTGAGAAAGCCCCGATAATGGCATTGCGAATGCCGTTGTCGTAGAAGTACCACTTGCCAGCTTTTGTAACCTCCTTGCGTAGGTTACGCGAATAAGCCCCCAGACGATAGATAACGAAGACCTTTTCCAATAGGTCGAGGTATTTTTCAACGGTCGTCTTGCTCATGCCGAGTTGTTTACCTAACTCTTCGTAAGAAACTTCGCTGCCCAACTGAAAAGCTATCAATCGCAGTAGATCGCGCATCTTGCTCGAATTTTTTAAGCCGTCAATTGCTAAGATATCTTTAAGCAGGTATGCACCGACAATATCACGTAGGTAGTCTGTTTTACGTTCATAGTTCTCCATCATTACTACTTCGGGATAGGAACCGTAAATCAAGCGCGCTTCGAGGTTCTGGCGGGTTTCAAGTGCCGTTTCCGTCTGTGCGATTTCCCGTTGCGAGAATGGTGTAAGGAGAAATTGCGTACTGCGGCCGACCAACGGTTCACCAGTCTTATTCAGCAAATCGAATGACGAAGAACCACTTGCCAAGACACTTATTCCCGGTATTTCATCAACTATCAACTTCAGAATACTACCGATTTGTGGTATGTTCTGTGCCTCATCAATAGCCAGCAAATCAATACCATCCAATAAATGCCGATAATTGGCTATTGAGCGATTCTCCAATAGTGCTAATGTGTCGTAGTCTTCGCCGTTGAGCATCATCGTCCTACCTGAATAGTTGTCCACAATTTTACGCATCATTACCGTTTTACCAACACGGCGAGCACCAAAAATCAGTACTGCTTTATTGGGCGCGATTCGTGCTGTAATCTTCTCTTGAAGTATTCTATTTACTGTTTCCATACCTTATAAAATATAATGCAAAGATAATCATATTTTTTTAATTGGCGAATTTTACAAAAAAAACGGGCTATTAAATGGCGATTTTTACAACCACAATCTTATGGAAGTTGTTTCATTGTTTTTAGTAATGATATATGTTCATACTATGATGACTCAATAATTTACCAGACATACGTTTCTGAAATTTGTCCTTATAGGAATGAAAAACTCACATATATTGTGCTAATTAATATATAATTAAATGAAAATAAAAAGACAGGATACGAGTATTCCTGTCTTCTCATATGTAATGGATATTTTTTTATTTTCTCATCCGCTCCAACTCCTCATCACGCAACATTCTCTCGTTCAGTTTTTCCTGCATCCTGTCAATGAAATAGGTGCGGCTTTCGTTCTTCCGGCGTTTGATATCAGTGTAGAAGCGGTAGCAGTCTTTAGAATCAACCCCGAATATCTTATAGAGAAGTGGGGCGAGCTGTTTGAGCGGCATATTGCCGTTGTTGATGCAGCCCATCACGTCTATGCCGTAGATAAGTTCCACGAGGTCGATGGCATTGCCCGTCCATTGAAGAAGGCTGGCGGTGGTTTCTGTTGCGTTGTTGGCGGATATTAGTGGTGGCACTTGGGGCGTGGCAAGGAATTTCTGCATCTTTCTTACGAAAGACAGAGCCTTGCTGACGTAGGCGGCAATCTCTCTTTTTTCTTCTGACAGATTACGTACGGGATGGTGCTGCAACTCGATTTCGATGTAGGCAAGCGCGATGACGGTAAGGTTCATGTCCATGCCGCCGTTGCACAGTTCGATCACTTGGGTGGCGAAAGCCGTGTATGCCGTTTCCATATTGCAGTCGCCGGCTTCGTTTATCAGGCGGAAAAAGTCGGTTTCCGCCAGCAAGAAATAATTCATGGTTCTGTCAATTTTGAAAATTACACTTTGTTTTCTGCGTGCGCACATGAATATAATTGGCAAAAAACGCGGCAGAAAATAAAAAATCCAACACTCAATTTTACAAAGTGCTGGATTTCAGAGGTATAAAATTCAGTATTTTTTCACAAGGACAAATTATCTCCGACTTAAATTGTTTGTAATCGGAACATTTATTCTATTCCTGAAAATAGAAATGTATGCTTGCCGCACATTTTGGCTATCTTGCTTTTTTATCAAGGATATAGATAATGCGACATACACCGTTGGGATAGCTTTTCAAAGAGGAAAGCGTCCAGTGTTGCTCTGGCAGAGCCGACTTAAAAAAATGTCGTCCGCTTCCGGATATGAAAGGAACGGTGTATAGTATGATTTCATCCACAGCGTGCATCCGCAGCAGTCCGTTTATATAGTCTGCCGTGTCCGGTGTGGCTTCCGCGAGGTAACGGATGTTTGTGCAGTCTTTTCTCCATTCGTGCAGCATTGAAATGGAATAGTCCGGTGTCACACGGTAAAAGGCTTTCTTCCTGATTTCATCAAGACCGCAACGGTCAAGGCACAAATCCTGATGTGCTTTATCATATAACTCTGAAGAAAGACATCCGTCCATCGTCAGTACGGCGAGAATCTGAACTTTACCCATAATCGTTTCCTTTCGTTAGGCAAGGGTAAAAAAGTAGCGTGCAATTCACACTACCTTCAAGCGATGGCTCTGGTAAAGCCTTTACGGAGAGTACGTGAATGCACGCTATGCGTAAGCATAGCATAAGCATCACGCAATCGTCTCCGTAGTTCCAATTTACCAGATTTTCGCTTGAAACGCCTTGCGGTCTTATCCTATATGTTGGCGGCGAAAAGCTCCTGCCAATCGCCGTTTTTCTCAAATGTTATGCAAAGATAGCCAAATTCAGTGAATTACGGGCTATGATTGCTTGAATTTATATTTAAGTCCATACTCTTCAAGTTTGCTGTATAGTGTTGTCCTGCCTATGCCGAGCAGTTCTGCGGCGACACTCCGGTTGCCGTTTGCCTGTTTCAACGCACGCAATATCCGCTCCTTATCCTCCGCGTCATTGCGCAAGGCGAAGCTGACAGTAGAGGTCGGTTTCGTCACGGCAAGTTCCAGATGCTCTTTCATGACAACACCTTCCTGCGCCTGCAATACAGCACCCATAACTTTCTGCCGAAGTTCCCGCACGTTGCCCGGCCATGCGTGTGTCAGCAACGCTTTACGTGCTTCGGAACTGAACCCGCTCACGCTACACTCCAGCTCTCTGTTTGCCATATCACGGAAGAACTCTGCCAGCGGCATAATGTCTTCTTGACAGTCACGCAACGGAGGAACGGTTATCCCGAAGTCGTGCAGGCGGTACAGAAGATCCTGCCGAAAACGCTTTTCATTCACCGATACCTCCAAATCTTCATTGGTAGCAGCGATGATGCGGACATTGAAATTCCGGTCTGCCTTGTCTCCGACCGGGCGATACCGCCTCTCCTGTATGGCACGGAGCAACATCTGTTGGGTTTCCAACGCGAGGTTTCCTACCTCGTCCAGAAACAACGTGCCGCCTTCCGCCTCATGGAAATATCCTTTCTTGGCATTGTCCGCACCTGTAAATGCACCTTTGACGTGTCCGAAGAAAGCCGACGGTGCAAGCTCTTTGGAGAGTGAACCGCAGTCCACCGCCACAAATGGCTTGCCTGCACGTTTGCTCTTGTCATGCAACAGGTGGGCAATATGCTCCTTGCCCGTGCCGTTCTCACCAAATATCATCACGCTCATATCGGTGGCGGCTACCAGCCTTATGCGGTGCATGATTTTCTGAAAGGCGGAACCTTCACGGGCGAATATAGGCATACGGCGTTGTCCTGCCTGACGTTCTTTCAGTATGGAACGGATCAGGGGGACAAGTTTATCCTCCACAAGCTGTTTGGGAATATAGTCTATCGAGCCGAGTTTCATGCTTTCCACGGCGGTATTAACTTCGGCGTAGTCGGTCATAATGATGAAGGGCTGCATCTTTCCCTCCTTTCGCATCCAGCACAAAAGGTCTATGCCACTGCCGTCAGGCAGACGCAGGTCGGCAACCACGATATCATTATCTGTTGCCTGTTGCAGATGTTTCTTCGCGGTTGAGAGGTGGTAAGCCTTCATATTGCGGTAGCCCTCCCGTGACAGCATATTGCAGACATATTCGCAATACACGATGTTGTCTTCCACCACAATTATTTTTGTCTTATTCATCTTCGTATTTTCTCCTTTCCTCTTCTGCCAACCGTATTATTTCCACTCCCTTATCCAGCACGGCAGTCACGGCATGGCTTAACGCTTCACCATCCGGGAGAGCATCGCCACGAAGCAATCCGTAAAGTACATTCAGCGGTTGGTCGGCACGGAGCACCTCCCACGAACTGCGCAGGTGGTGGATCAGGGAATCCAGCTTTTGCAGGTCTTTTTCTTTTGCTGCATCCCGTACCGCCTGCATTTCCTTTTCTGTTTCAGTTATCAACTTTTCCAGCATGACGGCTTCATTGCCATAGGACAATAAGGCGGAAAAGTCCGGTTTCCCGTCCGGTGTCGCTTTTATGGCACACCTGTCGGAAACCTCCATCAGTTCCGATATGGAGAACGGTTTGAACAGGCATCCGGCAAAGCCTTTTGCCAATAGTTCCCCTTTGTTACAACTGCCCGAAGCGGTTGCCACAACCACCGGGATTGTTGGTGAATTGCCCACGTTGGACGAACGCAACAGTTCCAGCAATTCGAAACCGTTTATATCGGGCATATTCAAGTCTGTCAGCAACAGGCTGTATTCTTTCTGGCGTATCATTTCCATCAGTGCCGCAGCATCGGTGCAAGTGTCGCAGTGTATTCCTTCTTGGGAATACATCTCTTTCAGCATCAGAAGTAATACCTCATCATTGTCAATGGCGACAACATCATGGAATTTATTGTTATGATAAACAGGTGTATTGCTTGTATATCCAAGCTGTTCTTCAGCTTCCTGCATCGAAATTTCAACTGTGAAACGACTGCCTTTCCCTTTCTTGCTGTCTAAACGGATTGTTCCGCCAAGCATCGACACAATATTACGCATTATGGCAAGCCCAAGCCCGAAACCCTCCTTTGCGGCGGCATTTGATAGACGTTCAAACGCACCGAACGCTTGTTTCTGTTCCTCTTCTGTCATGCCTGTACCTGTATCTTCAACGACCAGTGTCAGAACTCCATTATCATATTCAGTAATCAAAGAAACACCGCCTTCTTCTGTGAACTTGACAGCGTTTGACAGCAGGTTATTCCCGATTTGTATTATTCGCTCTTTGTCGGTCAATACAATGGCATCGTGTCCAGTCTTCACGGACAAGGACAGCCCTTTGTTCACGGCAACAGGCATGAACTCCGTTTCAAGTGTGTGCGTGATTGCTGAAATCCGGCAGGGTGACAGACGGGGCTGTTCCTTGCCGTTGTCCAGGCGGAAGAAGTCAAGCAAAGTGTTAAGCATATCCCGCATACGGTCGGAGGATTGCAGTATGTTTTGGATATACTGCCCGGACTTATCCTCACACTGTTCTTTCCGTATCAGTCCGGCATAGCCTGTTATTGCTGTCAGCGGTGTGCGCAGTTCATGGGTGATAGTATGTACCGCCTTCTTCCTTGACGTTATCAGTGCCTCGTTCCGTTGTACGGATTGTTCCAGTTGCCTTATCAAATCAGTTGTCTTGTGCTTGTATTGTTTAATGCTTTTTGCATCACGATGTATGATGATGTAGGAAATTAACAACAATAGAAGAACGAATCCCATTAAACCGCCTACTTGCATAAATGACTTTTCACGCATGGCAACTATTTCGTTTTCCCGGCTTTGCAGTTCGGTTTGTACCTTTTCTTCTATTTGGCAAATCAATTCTTGCAGTTGTCTGTTAAGTTCTGCATTACGAGCTGCAAGGCTGTCGGCTTGTTCCGACAATTGGCGATCCTGCACTTTCTGTTCGCTGATTACGTTTCTATTGACCGAATGAAGGATAGTGGTTGATACTGCTGGAGTTACTTCCTTTTTTTTGCCGAATATGCCTAAGAAACCTTTTCGTTTTGGCTTTTTGGACTGTTCCTGCACACTTTTCTGTACAATAACCGGAATTTGATTGGCTATCTTCTTGTTAATAGATTGTTGTTCATCCATTAACCGGACTATCTGGAACATCTGTCGTTCCTTATCCTCTAAAAGACTGCGCACACTATCGATGCGCTCTGCTGGATAGGTGGCCTTGAAACGGCAGAGCATACTGTCCATTGCCATACGCCGTGCATGGTAATGCTCGATATCTTTATCGTTCCATTCCAGTATTGTTTCACCCAATAGAGAAAATTTTATCATTTGAATATTGATATTGTTTATTTCTTTTCGGAGCTCGTCTATTTTTTTATTGCCAAGTTCTAATGCTTCTATCTCCTGCCATTCATAGAGGCTATTATATGCCATACATCCGATAAGAATGGAGATAAGTATATATCCCAACCGTATTGCCTTATAGAAATTTCCTGACCGCTCCATTATTTTAATGACATTGATTTTTGGAACATGAATAAAAGTTTATCTTTTTCGTTCATGCGGATATTATCAGAATAACCGTCTTTTGTTATTTGATACCCACATGGCTTAACCATAAAAATGCCTAAGCCCTTAGTGTACGAACTTACTTCTGAGGCATAGTCTTTACTTGTATTTAATGGAACTTTCCCTTTAATATGACACCACTCATTATTACAACTGATGTCTTCAATCTCAGACATCAGTTTTTGCAAATCTGTAATAGCTTTGGAACTCGCTACTTGGGGTATCTGCAACTCAAAACAGAGCATCGGTTCGAGAATGTCCACACCTGACTGTTGCAAAGCCAGCCTGAAGACATAAGGGGTCAGCTGTCTGAAATCAGCAGGTGTACTTACCGGGCTATAATACTCGGCTTGAGTAAAAGTTACTTTCAGATCTGTCACTTCCCATCCATGTAAACCAGATTGGCAAGACATACGAATCCCTTCAAAAACGGCATTTTGAAAAGAATGGTTCAGATAACCATAGGAGATGTCACTTTCGATTTGCAACCCTGCCCCTAACGGTAAGGGTTCAAGAGTCAGCCCTATTGTGGCCCAGTAAGGGTTGGGTGGTACTTCGATCTGAATAATCTTATTGACCTTTTTTATAGGTCGTTCTTTGTAGATAGTCTTGATCTCATCAAAATGGACCTTTACGGAAAATCGTTCTTCCAGCAATGTCTGTATGATTTCCTTTTGGGTCAAACCATATAACGAGATTTCCAATTCATCACTATATGAGTTTATGGAAAAGGACAAAGACGGGTCTTCAATCCACAATGTATTCAGAGCGGATATCACCTTGCTTCTCTCTTCGGGCTTATTTGGCCGGACGGAGGATTTGAGAGCGGGATGCTGATGAGATAATCCTTGAATCAAACAAGGTTTAGCACCTAAATAATCTCCGATTCGAAAATCTTCTATATCTTCTACAATCGCGATATCATTGGCACCCACTTCATCAACATTTATCTCTCTGCCCTGATAAATAGTCTTTAGATTTTTAATCTTGATGAATTTTTCCGAATCGTTGATTCTTACAACGTCTCGAAGTCTCAGACTTCCGTCAATTATTTTAAGAAAACTTCTTTTATGCCCTTTGGGGTCATGCTCTATCTTATAGAGATAAGCTGAAAGTCTGTTTGAGACTGATGCCGGAGGAAGTATAAAAGAAGAAATGGCGTCCAACAACTCATTGATACCGATATTGAACATTGCTGATCCATGTAGCACCGGATAGACTTTGGCTTTTGCCACAAGAGCGATTATCGTATTCCAATAATCAGCCGGTGAAATTTCGCTATCCGCCAAATATCGTTCTAATATATCGTCGTCATGGTTGCATACAAATTCTTTGTATTCTTCCTTTATATATGTTTGGGAGCAAACCGGATAAACCGATCCATCGACAACAGTTTGCATAAACAGGACATCTTGCGACAGATTTGTTTTTATATCCATATACAAACGCTCCAAATTCACACCGGCACGGTCAATCTTATTGATAAATATAATTGTCGGGATTTGCAGCTTTTGTAAAGTACTGAACAGCAACTTTGTCTGCGCTTGTATGCCTTCCTTTGCGGATAAGATGAGGACTGCTCCATCAAGCATTTTGAATGTCCGCTCCACTTCCGCAATAAAATCCATGTGTCCCGGAGTGTCAATGATATTGCATTTCACTCCATTCCAGATAATAGATGTCGTAGAAGCCCGGACAGTAATTCCTCTACGTTTCTCTATATCCATAGAGTCCGTTATGGTGTCACCATTATCCACACGGCCGCACTTTTCCGTTGCTCCACTGGCAAACAGCAGATTCTCGGTTACGGAAGTTTTTCCTGCATCAATGTGAGCAAGAATTCCTAAATTTATAATATTCATTTGGATTAAGCAATAATATACTACAGTAGATGCATTGTCGAAACGCACCTTTTAATACCTCCTCGTAGCATATGAGAACTACAGGATTACTAACTCGTATTAATATGTATATTATTACTGCCGCATAACGATTACAAAATTACACAAAAAAATATATCTAACAAAAGTGGGAGGATTTTTTAACTTTTTACCATAGACATTTTATTAGGGAAGCGTAGGTTCAACTGGCAAGTACAAATAAGTAGAAATGTTTGAACAACACCGTTTTAGGAAGTTGAAAAATCAAGTTTCTCTCTCGGTATAGCGTTTATTTTGGCCAATATCTTCTTTAGTTTAGCATTTGTGTATTTCCCATTCGTGTTCTATTTAGCTCCTTATTATGAGTATGTAGCAAGTTACTTATCAAATTCAGCCTCTTTGAGGGTCAAATATGGTTTTGCAAATGGTGACTGACAAGACATAAACAAGGTCAGCAGGAATTTTTTACATAAATGGACATGAATGTATATAACCTAAAATAAGAATAAATTTTAATAAGGGCTGCCCAAAAAGAAAAAAATGCAGTTGCCATCCTATAGATACTTGCAGAAAGGATAAAATTTACTTTTAGACCTTTTGGGATAGCCCTTATTAATACTTCAGATAAAATTCCTTAGGTTATATTTTCAATCCTTTGGACCGGGTTTCCTCCTTGGCATACAGTCCCGGACGCCCGATTATGACATGGTTGGCAACGATACTATCCGCCGGACTGCGTATCTGCGGCGGTGCATTTTCGGGATATTGCGCCTGCCTGTTCCTCACATCTTCCGCTTCCGGCTTGAGCTGTTGCCCTTCATTCTCCTTTTCTGCGACTTCGGGCGTGGGTGGCGCAAGCTCCAGCTGAATTTTTCGGTCAAGGGCGGCAAGTTCGGACTTCAACTGCTTCAGCTCGTCCTCCTTCTTCCACACCTTACCCGCTATCTCCTGTAACTGCGGTATCTCCATCTCCAGCACCTCGTTCTTCGCCTTGTACTGGTCGATGATGGAGGGTATCCTCTCCATCGCGTTGAGGAAGTTGCGGGCGGCGGCCAACGGGTCAGCCATCGCCAGATGCCCGTTGTTGTAGGTGTACTTGTAGTTCCCCTCGACCACGAAGCGGTTGTCGGTGAACTCCAATCCCTCTTTGAGTATCCTTTCGCTCACCACCTTTATCGGAAAACCGTAAAGTTCACCGACCTGCGTGTACAACCCTCCGGTCGTGGCATTCTTGGCTATCTCCTGCAAACGCTTTCCGATGACCTTCTCATCGGCGGAATCCACTCCGTCCACCTTTATTATATTAAGGCGGTTGCCCTCCTTGTCGGTCTGCACCACCGACAGGAAGCGGTTCCAGTCCTCCGTCATGGCATCTATGAAAGCCGTGTTGTTGCGCAACTCGCCGGTCTTTGACTCCAGCTTGAACTCCGAATCACGCTTGCCCTTGTTGAACGACTTGCGTTCCCCTTCGAGCGATGCGATCCGCTTTTCCAGTTTCGCCTTGTCCAACAGGTCGGTATTGCCGGAGAGCAACGCCATGTATTCCGAGAAATTCATGCCCGATTTTTCGTCCATTGCCCCCTCGTCGATGGTACGCGCACCCATCGCACCGCTTTTGAGCTGGCTTATGAAAGTCTGCTTGCAGTGCAGGAGGTTGAACTTGTAGCTGTCCAGTGACTTCTCCACCGCGTAGATGATTACATCCACGTTGTTCCCGGCGAAATGTTTGGCAATCTCATTACCTGCCCTAACTCCGCGTCCGTCACGCTGTTGCAAGTCGGACGGTCGCCACGGCGTATCGAGATGATGGATAGCCACACACCGTTTCTGGGCGTTCACACCCGTTCCGAGCATAGAGGTAGAGCCGAACAGCACACGCACCGTCCCGGCGTTCATGGCGTCTATCACCGCCTTCCGCGCCTTGTCGGTCTTGCACTCCTGAATGAAGCGCACCTCGCTTGGCGGTATACCGTAGTCCTCCGTCAGTTTGCGCTTGATTTCCGAATAGACGTTCCACCCGTCGCCCGGCTGGTATGTCCCCAAATCAGAGAAAACGAACTGCGTGCCTTTCTGGGCGTCGTATTTTTGATAATACTCCGCGATCATCTTGGCACAGTGACTCGCTTTGTTGTCGGGATGATCTTCGTAATTCGGGTCTATCATGCGCATGTCGAGTGCCATTTTCCGGGCATAGTCCGTGGCGATGAGCATCTTCGCCTTTTCTTCCGTTTCCGAAAGCGGCAGCCTGCCCAACAAGGTGGCATCGCCCGTCTTGGCGAACTGCATCAGTTTCTGTATGAAGTCCTCCTGTTCCGGCGTGGGCGGTATATGGTGCAGTATCTCGTTCTTGGCAGGACGGTCAACGCCCACATCCTCCGCCGTGCGGTAGTCCGTGATTTCATTATAGAAGGCGGCAAGCTCCGGCACTTTGATGAAGTAGCGGAAACGCTCCTTCTGGACCACATTGTTCGTCACGTTAAATTCAAAATCCGTCGTCTTCTTGGCAAATATCGCCGCCCAAGCGTCGAAACACCTTATGTCCTGCCGTTCCAGCTCCTTCGGGCGCAGGTACTTGAACAGCAGGTACAATTCAGTCAGTGAGTTGCTGATAGTCGTGCCGGAGAGGAAGGTCGCACCCAAGTCTTTTCCTGTGCGCTCCTGTATGGTGCGTATGGCAAAGAGCATGTTAAGTGCCTTCTGGCTTCCCTCGCTGTTTCCCAATCCCGCCACACGGTCGTGGCGCGTGTTGAAAGTCAGATTCTTGAACTGGTGGCTCTCATCTATGAAGATGTGGTCGATGCCCATCTGCTTGAAATCCACCACGTCGTCCGTGCGTGACTTTATGGCGTGTTCCACCTTCTCCAGCTTCGCTTCAAGGTTGTGCTTGCGCTTCTCCAATCCTTTCAGCATCGCCCGCGACACGTTCTTTCCCTGCTGCCGTAGCACTTCGAGGTTTTCCTCCACCGTGTCAAGCTCTGCTTGCAGGATGCGCTGCTGCAATTCCGGCGACTGCGGTATCTTGCCGAACTGGTCGTGCGACATGATGACGCAATCGTAGTCGTTGTTCTTTATATTATTGAAGAAGCGCACACGGTTGGCGGTCGAAAAGTCCTTCTCCGAAGCGTACAGAATACGTGCGTTGGGATATGCCGCCTGATAGGTGGCTGCAATCTCCGCAACGTTGGCTTTCAGCCCGATAATCATCGGCTTGTGTGCCAAATTCAGACGCTTCATCTCATGCGCGGCGATGCACATTATCAGCGTCTTACCGGTTCCCACCTCGTGGTCGCAAATTCCGCCGCCGTTCTGTTTCAACATCCAGACGCAATCCATCTGTGAGGGATAGACGCTCTTGATACCCCGGCTTGCCAGCCCTTTCAGGTTGAGGTCGGGAAAGGTCTGATGGGAGCCGTCGTAGCGCGGGCGCACGAAACAGTTGAACTTGCGGTTATACATCGTCACAAGCCGCTCCTTGAACTGCGGCGACTGCTCTTCGAGCCATTCGGAGAAGCCGTTTCGTATCTCGTCAATCTTGGCGTTGGCGAGTTGTATTCCCTCGCTGTCGCGCATCTTGATGTCGTTGCCATGCTCGTCCTTGCCGATGGACTTCATCATGTCAGGGCAGGTGTTGTGCAGGGCGTGTTTTAGGAGGTGCATACCGTCATAGTTCCGGTAATACCCCTTCACCAGAAACTCGTCCGTGATTTTCATGGTGCGGTAGCCGCACACCACCGAAAACTCGTCCATGCTTGCGGAATAGGCGATTTTCACCTCCGTGTCGAACAGCCGGCTCATGTAGGCGGCATAGACACCCGTCGGAATCCAGCGTTCCCCGAAATTGAAGTCCAGATCCTCGAAGGCGATGCGCTGCGGCTCGGCATCTTTCAGAGCCTCCAACGCCTGCTTCACCTCCGGCATACGCTCATTTTCGGGATTGTCACCCATCCATGCCTCTATGCGTTCCGCTTTCTCTATGACATTTCCGGCGATGAAACGGTCTTTGATTTCGTAACCGGTCACGAGCGGATTGTAGTAGATGCGCCCTTGCAGGGCAGTGAGCAAATCCTCCGCCGTGCTGTCGGTTATCTCCCGCATATAGTCGAGATTGACCGTACCATATTTGTTGAGCGACGCAGACAGGGCTTCTTCGGGAGAGCCTACGTTGGCATGGCTCTCCACCGCGAAGGAAACAGGATGCTCGAAGATGTCCGCCTTGACGAACTTTCCGTTTTCCATCCGTTCCAGCGAAAGGATGTCGCGCCCGCCCGCATCCATCATCACTAACTTCACGTTCTGCTTGGCGTTGAGGTTGCCGTAGCGCATGACAAACTCATCGTAACAGGTATTCAGATGCTCTCGCCACGGAACATTTGCCTCGCGCCGGAGCGATTCATAACGGTACAGACGCTCGTAGGCGTCACGCAGCGACACATACAACAACGCCTTTTCCTTCTGGTATCCTTTCAGGTCGAGCGGCTGGAATGTCGCCCCGTATGGCGTGATGTCTTTCAGGTAGCCGATGTTATGACGCCCCCGGTCAGCCACCAGCGACCCTTCGCGCAGGTGCATCTCCGGCGTGCGGTGGTAGGCACGCGGAGAAAGGTCCACGACTTCCTCCTTCGGCTTTTCCGCTTCGATGTCGGGGAAAAGGAAAGTCCCCACCGCTTCCGATGGGGTATCTGTAACGGCAGGTGCGGCGACTGCCTCCGGCTGTGTTTCCTCCTGTCGTGGCTGCTCACGGGAAGTTTCCGGCACGGCTTTCACTTCCGTCTTTTCCGCCACTTGTTTCTCGTTATGCTGCCTTGCCAGTTCCCGAAGTTCTTTCCTACGCTCCGGCGTCAAACCCATCATCATTTCATAGAAACCGTTGATGGGAGGATTGGTATCCCAGTCCAGTGTGGCATAGATGTCGTCCGGGTCGGCAGGCTTGGCGGTGTTCTCCGCTTTCACCTCCTTATTCTCCATTGCGGGTTTTGCAGTTGGAGCTGTCGGTGTAACCGTGACTTTCGGTTTGGGCGGAGTGGACTTTGCCGTAACTGCCTTTTTCACCGTCTTTTTCTTTTTGGAGGTTTTCGGTTGGCTGACCTCTTCCGTCATCCCCCAGAGGTCAAGCAGGGTGAGCTGCACGCCTGCGGAATATTGCGGGCGCGGTTCTATCTCCGGCTTTTCATCTGCGGGTTGCGGCTTTTCTGTCGGAGTTTCCACCGTCTGCGCCGAGGATACTGTTTCCAATTTTATGGCAGGACGCTCTACTTTATTTTGAACGGCAACTTTTTCTTCCGTTCCTGCCTGCCGGATTGAACCCGAATACAAGCGCATGGCAAGCCTGTAATGGAAATCCTCGTCGAGCATACGGCGCAAATCCCCGGCGATGCCTGCTGCCTTGCCCTCGTGCAGATAAACCATAGCGGGCTTCCCGTAGGGGTCTGTGTCAAGTTTCGCCATCGTATGCACGATGCGTTCCGGGTGGTGGATGAAATAGGCGTTGTCGGTCAGGGCGGTTTTCGTGTCCGTCTGTATCACGGTCATCAGCCGCTCGTCCTGCGACATTTCCTTCTTGCTGAGGTTCTTTTGCAGGACAATCAGGTCACTGCCCACCTCCGTGCCCGCGTTGTCCGTGAACAGGTTGTTGGGCAGGCGTATCGCGGATACCAGATTGGCCTGACTGAACAGCTCGTTACGCACGGAGGTCTTGGTGCTATTCAATACCCCTTGCGAGGTGATGAACGCCACGATACCGCCGTCACGCACGGCATCCAGTCCTTTGAGAAAGAAATAGTTGTGGATGGTTTTCTGGGCGGAGCGTCTGCCGAAAGAGTCGCTCCGCTGAAACTCCGCGTCGAACACGGCAATGTCACCGAACGGAATGTTGGACACCGCCAAGTCGAAATAATTGTTGAACGGTCTTTCGATTTTCTCAAAACCGCAGGTGCGCATTTTCTGGTCGGGATAGAGATGCCTCAAGATTGTACCCGTGAGCAGATCCTTCTCGAAAGCCATCACATCCGCATTGGGGCTGTGCCGCAGCATGGAATCCACGAACACGCCGACACCTGCCGACGGTTCGAGCATACGGGCGGGGCGGACGCTGTAATCTGCCAGCACGTCCGCGATGGTGTCGGTTATCTCTTTGGGGGTGTAGAAAGCGGTCAGCACGGACGCTTTCAGCGAATCCACAAACCGCTTGTACTCTGTTTCGTCCTTGCTGTTCTCACGGATAAGCCTGTGCAGCTCCACCGTCGGGGCGAACAGTTCGAGGTCGGATTTCGCCCACCGGACGGCATCCGTCAGTTCCTTTGCAGGGTTGAGGATACATTTCAGACCGCCGAAACCGCAGTACCTTTGAAGTATGGCACGCTCTTCGGTTGTCGCTGTCCTATTTTCCCTGTCAAGGATGAATGCCGTCCGTATCGCCTCGATGTTGTCCCGCAGTTTCTGTTTGCGGTTAAACGCCATATTCGTCTAAGTAAAGGACGGTTGCTCCCGTCAGCTCCGTGTAGAGCAGGTCGTAATCGGAAGACAGGGCGAAATTGTCATCCGAGAGGTCATAGACGGAGAACACGTTGCCGACAAGCGGCAGCAGTTTCAGGACAAAGGCTTCACGCTTCTCTTCCGGCACTTCATCGGCAAACTCGTTTTCCACGACTTCGCGGAGGATGGCGTAACGGGAATAATGCAGCCCGCGCAGCAGCGTGTCCATCGCCAGTTCCTGCGCACCATCGGCGGGATAGCCTTCAAGCCGTGCCCTCTCATACGTTTCGGCGGCACGGTCGGCCCGTTCCCGTATGAAAGCGGTGTCGTCAGCCTGTTCAAACTTGTTCGTGCGGAGATAGTCCAGCAGGTACAGACCGTAATAGGAAAAGTCGGTCTGACCCTCGTTTTTCTTCTTGTTGTTCATTACTTTGGATTTAGCGGATTGATAATTAACGGGATAATCGGTTGGAAAAAGGAAGAAAAAGGCACTCGGTATCCCTCCGAGTGCCACCACTAAATCCAAAGTATGAGTGTAATCCGGTATCGAAGAACAATTCATTACTCTGAACAAGTGGCAAAGTTAATACTATTTCTTCCGTCCTGAAAATTTCTTGTCCTTTTTAGCCTCCGGGAACACAAAAGTCGTGTTATATTCCCCGTCAAAGGCGACAACAGCATCGAAACTCTTGCCCTGTTTGCTCTTGAACCCTTTGAGCAGCTTGGTATGCCCTTCGGTGAGCAGGTCTTTGATTTCATCGTCGGACAGGGTGCGTCCCGCTTTCAGCCGGAACACGGGCAGTCCGCACTCCGTGTTGTCGCAGCGTACCACCTTGCCGTAGAACCGCATCCTGCCCGTGCCACACTTGGGACACGCGCAGCCGGAGTCACGGCTGCCGAAGAGCTTGTCGCACGAGATCAGTTCGGAGGTTATCTCACGTGTGTACGCCTCTATCTCCTTGCGGAAGGTGTCGTCGGACAGTTCCCCGCGCTCGATACGCGCCAGCTCCTTTTCCCATTCGCCCGTCATGGCAACATCGGCGATGCGCATCGTCTTGACGACGGAATTGAGGGCAAGTCCTTTTTCGGTGGGAACAAGCGACTTCTTGCAGCGTTCCATGTAACCGCGCTTGAAAAGCGTTTCGATGATGGAGGCGCGTGTGGCGGGAGTACCGATGCCACAGTCCTTCATCGCCTGCCGCAGTGCGTCGTCCTCAATTTCCTTGCCCGCCGTTTCCATTGCCGAGAGCAGGGTGGCTTCGGTATGCAGCGGCTTGGGTTTGGTCTTTCCTTCGGTAATGGACGAGCCTTTCGGTGTCAGCGTGTCGCCTTCCTGCCAGCCGGGGATGGTAATTTCCTCTTTTTCCTCGCCATAGACGGCACGCCATCCGGTTTGCTTCACGACGCTGCCTTTTACGGTAAACTCCACTCCGGCACATTCCGCCGTGACAGTGGTCACATCCTTGACGCATTTCTCAGAGAATGCCTCGACCATGCGCCCGGCAATCATCTGATAGATGGTATTGTCCTCTTTGGAGAGGAAGAGCGGTTTCTCACCCGTGACGAGCAGGGCATGGTGGTCTGTCACCTTGCCGTCGTCCACGCTGCGGCGTGTCGGGGCGGCTTTTGCCCGCACCTTGTCTTTCCATTCGGGCTGTGTGCCGATGAAAGCGAGCAGTTTGGGAATTTCGGCAAACACGTCTTCGGGGATGTAGCGGCTTCCCGTTCTCGGATAGGTTATCAACTTCTTTTCGTAGAGTTTCTGCGCGATTTCAAGCGTCTGTTCCGCCGTGAAGCCGTGCTTGGCGTTGGCTTCTTTCTGGAGCGTGGTCAGGTCGTAGAGCAAGGGAGTTTCCTCCGTCTTCTCCTTGCGCTCGGCTTTCGTGACAGTGGCGCAACCTGCCGCCTTTACCTTATTATATAGTTCCATCGCCGGTTCTTTCTCTTTCCATTTCTCGGAGGATGAGAATTTCACGACTTCGCCGTCGCAACCGTCCGTTGCGATATGGAGCTGCCAGAATGCTTCGGACGTAAAGCGGCGGTTCTCCCAGTAGCGTTCACATACCATAGCCAACGTTGGTGTCTGCACCCGCCCCACGGAATACGTGCCGTGTCCGGCGGCGATGGATAACGCCTGTGTGCCGTTGATGCCCACGAGCCAGTCGGATTCGCTCCGCGCTTTGGCGGCGAGGTAGAGGTTGTCGTATTTGCTGCCGTCTTCGAGTTTCCGCAGTCCCTCGCGGATAGCTTTGTCGGTGAGAGAGCTGATCCACAGGCGCACGAAAGGAGTGGTGCAACCCGTATAGTGGTAGAGGTAGCGGAAGATAAGCTCTCCCTCGCGTCCGGCATCGGTCGCCACGATGATATGTTCGCTTGTGTCGAACAGTCTTTTGATGACTTTTATCTGCGACACCACGCCGCTGTCGGGCTTGTAACCTTTCTCCGTCCTGACCTGACGGGGGACGAGCGTGAATGTGTCGGGAATAATCGGGAGGTTGTCACGGACAAATCCGCGCACGCCGTAGCCGTCGGGCATGGCAAGCTGAACGAGGTGTCCGAATGCCCATGTCACGGCATAACCGCCTCCCTCGAAATATCCTTCCTCTCTCTTTGTCGCGCCCACGATGCGGGCGATTTCACGTGCCACGGAGGGCTTTTCTGCAATGATTGTCTTCATGTCTTCTTCTTTTTTGTTGATACTTTGGATTTTATTTTGGATTCAGTGGCGGACACGGGATTACATTTTCATGCCCTTGCCCGTTTTCTTCTGCGGCTTCTCCTGCTGCTGTTGCTGGCGGGCGTCCTTCGGGTTGGTCTGACCTTTCTGCAACGGCTCTCTCAGATTCTTTGTAGCCTCGTTGGTCTTGCCATCGTTGTTCACCGCCACCTGCGTGCGGCTCTCGTTGGACGGAGCAACCTGCTGTGCATTGTCAGGGTTCGTGTCGTAGCGGTACGGGCGTCCCTTCTCCGGGTTGAACTTGATATACATCGTGGCATGGAAGCCCTGCTTGTCGGTCACGTTCTCCAGCTTCACGGCTTTACCCGCCACATAGTCGGCTTTCTGCTGGTCGGTGAAGCTCACGCCGCTCCATTTGCTGATGGGGCGGATGCTGCCGTCCTCGTTCGTCCACGTGTTGCGGCGTTGCTCCTTCTTGGTCTGTGCGGCATTTTCCCCGCCCTGCGCCTGACTTTTCGATGTGTCGCCTTTGGTTTCCTGTGTCTGTGCGGTACGGGGCGACTTGCCGGTTCCCGGCACGAACTCCACGCCGCGCTGCTCCACGTTCACTTGCAGGGTGGTGACGAACTTTCTGCCGTCGTTGCGCTCGATGAGCTTGTCGCGTACGGGCAGTCCGGCGCGGAGCATGTCCCGCTCCTGCGTGGTGATTTCCGTCTTGCCGATGCGCTCCGGGATGCGCACCCTGCTTGCCGGAATGTCCGTGATTTCATTCGTCTTGCGGTCGATGCTGATGTAGGAGGGGATGATCTCGCCCGTTTCCCTGTCCACAATGTCCACGACCCTACCGAGATTGCCCGTTTCGCGGAGGTTCTTCCGGTCATTGTCGGAGAATTTGTGTTCCTTGTACTCATCCAGCTTCTGCTCCTTGCGGATGAAGTGCGGCACGAGGCTGATGTTTCCCTCACCGTCCTTCTTGAAGGAGAGGCGGGCGTCCAGCTCGAATGATTCGCCGCCGAAGGTCGGTTTGACCTTTACCAAGTCGGACTTGCCATAGTTGAGCATCTTCGTAAGGTCGCCGGACTTTTCAAGGTTGTCCCGCTTTACGCCCCATCTGTCCTCCAGCTCCTGCCAGTTGATTTTACTCTCGTCGATGGGCTGGTAGCCACGTTTGCCCTGCATCTGTTCGGATTTGTCCTGTTGCTGTTCTTTCCGTTGTTCCATGTTCTCCTGTTTTTGAGGTTCTTGTTTCTCTGTCTGTTGTGCTGCCATCTCTTCCTGCACCTTCTTCTCATAGTCGGAGGTGTCCACCTTGTGAGGGGCGAGCAGCTCCTTGTTCGCTTCGGGGTCTTTCAGCAGTTGCTTCATCACCTCTAAGAGATTTTCAGCTTGGTCTGCCGCAATGCGGTAGAAACCGAAGCGGCTGGGTTCCTTGCACTGCCGGAAGAAGTTCTTGAAGAAGTTGTCCAGCACGTCGCCATGTCGGTCGAATTGCAGGAAACTCTGCGCGTTCTCCGCTTTTGCGGGGGTGCGCTTGGGTGTGCCGTCCGCGTTCAGCCCGGCTACCACGCTGATCTCGCCTGTCTTCTCGTCACGGACTACCAGCACGTCCTTTTCGTCTTTTTTCTTTGCCATCTGAAAAATGTTTTAATGGGTTATTTATGAAAGAAATTATGGATACGAGCCTTGTAGAAGGCTATATCTTCCTTTTTGAAGTCCTTGATATGGTTGGAAAGGAATGTCAGCACGTCCTCCTCGCTGTAATAGGTCTTCTTGCCCAGCGTCTTGTAGGGCAATGCGCCTACGCTGCGGTAGCGTTGGAGGGTGCGTTTGCTTATCTGGAGCAACATGCACAAATCCTGATTGTCGAAAAGGCGGATGCTTTCCGTGATAGTGGGCTGTTTCCCCTCAGCCTTCATCGCCAGCAGCAGTTCGTCCTGACGGTCGAGCCGTTCCATCAGCTTCTGCATCCAGCCCTCGAAGTTGTTTCGTGTGAGCAGTTCCATGACCTATGTCCTCCTTCCTTTTGGTTTGCCGCCCGTGCGCAGCGTGTGGTTGTGGAACAGGGTGTCTATTGTCCCTTCCTCGTTCCTTACTGTGTTGTCCTCCAATAGCCGCAGTATCTCGGAAAGGCGGTAGCGGCAGCTTCCGCGTACCACCACATACTCGATACGGTGGTCGGTGCGCATACGCTGCATGGTGCGCTTGCTCACGTTGAGCATCTTCGCCGCCTGTGCCGTGTCAAGCAGCTTGTCTTCGGTTTCCCGCTTCCGTTTCTTCTCGTCCCTTGCCTCGCGGATGTACCCTGCGATGTTCGCAATCTGCGCCATCATCTCCTTGTAGGCGGAACTTTCCATTGTTATCACTTTCATGTTCAGTCCTTTCTTTTTGTTTCTGCGACAAAATTCGGCAATAAACAAAAGGGGCTTTAACAACTCACTACGTGACTCACGTAAGATTTTTGCGGAAGATGGCTCCGTAACCCGGTCAAACGGCGCAACAGGCAGCCTTTCAGCGGAAAACGATACGTCTTGTATGCCGTTTCGTTACCTTTGCGGCAAACTCTAAATGACATGAATATGGAAATAGTATCTATCGAGAAAAAGACTTTCGAGATGATGGTGGCGGCATTCGGCGCACTCTCGGAGAAGGTCGCCGCCCTGAGGCGCAAAAGCGACACGGGGCGCATGGAAAGATGGCTCACGGGCGAGGAGGTCTGCGGGCAGTTGAGAATAAGCCCGCGCACGTTGCAGACGCTGCGTGACAGGCGGCTTATCGGCTACTCGCAGATAAACCGCAGGTTCTATTACAAGCCAGAGGAGGTGAAGCGGCTGATACCGCTTGTCGGCACGCTCTATCCGCACGGCAGATGATTTGATTTATTCACCCACTGAATCCGAAGTTATGATGAACGAGAACAACGATGTTTTTACGATGGAAGACGAGCCGATAGCCTCTGTGGTGCAGGATATGCGCAAAGGCTCGAAATGGCTGTCCGCATTTCTGGAAAGCTACCGTCCTCCGCTGGACGGGGAACGTTACCTGACGGACGGCGAGGTGTCGGAACTGCTCCGTGTGAGCCGGCGCACCTTGCAGGAATACCGCAACAACCGCGTGTTGCCCTTCATACTTTTGGGAGGGAAGGTGCTTTACCCGGAAACGGGGCTGCGCGGGGTACTGGAAGCGAACTACCGCAAGCCGCTGGAGTGAGGCGGTTTCATGAAAAAGTAAACGGGTGACACCTTTTGTGGTGCTACCCGTTTACTTGTCTTATGGGGTATGTGCAATCAGCAATACCCGGCTTTTCCGTTCTGTATGAACATCACGTATGTCTGCCGTTTCTCTTGTGAGAGTGCCTTTCCCACCAGCCATGTGCGGAACAGGTGGGTGTTGTAGGTATTCACCCTGAAAGCGACCGGGATGATGATTTCAAGGGCGTACACGTCCGCGTGCAGCCCGTTTTCAAGCTGCATGTAGCGGCACACCTCGTAGTCGTTCAGCACGTCCGACTTGCGGACGGCTCTGATGGCGGCGTTCACTGCCGGGACGGTCGTATGGAACAATCCGGCTATTTCGGTGGCGGTCATCCACACGTCGTTACCGGTTACGCTGACTGCCTTGTCCTCGATGATGATTGTGTCACGTTTCATGGCTTTTCTTTTTAGATGGTGCAACCTGCAAATTCCTCGACGCCGTTCAATCTTGCGGCAAGGTTCTCCATGTCCTGATTGAGCTTCTCTTTGGTTATCTTTGCGTAAATCTGCGTCGTCTTTATGCTCTTGTGTCCGAGCATGGAGCTGACCGTTTCGATGGGAACACCGTTGGAGAGGAATATCGTCGTGGCTGCCGTGTGGCGGCTCTGATGCCACGTGATATGCTTGGTGATGCCGCAACGCTTGGCGACGGCACGGATACCGGCAAGGCACGTGTTATAATGCGGAACGGGAAATATCCTGCCGTCCCCGCACAGTCCCCGGTATTTGCCGATTATGCGGTTGGCGATGTCGAGCAGGCGGATGTTGGACACCACGCCCGTTTTCTGGCGGTTGATGTTTATCCACTCGTGTTCGTCGAAGTAGGTGCGGATATTCTCTTCCGTAAGGTTGCGCATATCCGCGAACGACAGCCCCGTGAAGGCGCAGAACAGGTAGAGGTCGCGGTACAATTCCTGTTTGGCGTTTTTCAGTTTCCCCTCCATCAGCAGGCGGATCTCATCTTTGGTCAGGAAACTGCGTGTTGTTTCCTCCTTCTTGATTTCATACTCGCGGAACGGGTCGCGCGTCAGCCACTCGTTGTTGATGGCGATGAATACCATCGTCCGTAACGGGCAGACGTACAGCCACACGGTATTGGTGCAGCAGTGCTTGTCCGTGCGCAGGAACATCTCGAAGTCGGAGATGAAAGCCGGGGTAAGCTCTTTTAGGGCGATGTCCTTCACATGGTAGCGGATGTCGAGGAACTCTTGCATGTGCTTGTAAACGGTGCGGTACTTCAGCAGCGTGCCTTTGGCTTTCATGCCTGCCTCCACCTGCTTCTCGTAGTCCTCGTTGTGCTGGCGGAACACCTGCATCAGCGTGTGGTAGCGGTGTTCCAGTCCGAGAAAGGCGTTCTTCACCTTCTCCGCCGTGACGAAGTTGTCACGCTCCATGATTTCCTGATAATGCCTGTTGATGCGTACCCGCATCTTGTCAAGCATACGGTTCGTTTCGAGTGCCGCCGTGCTTCTGCCCGTGACACGTCCACCTTTGGTGTCCCACAGTTTCGGATCGACAGTCAGTTTGCAGCTGAACTGTGTCTGGCTGCCGTCCACCGTGATGCGTCCCATGACGGGAACTGTCCCGTCCTTTTTCACTACCTGACGCTTGAGGTAGTAGATTACTGAAAATGTACTCTTCATTGTCCTTAATTTTTGGGTTTCAAAATTAGTTGGTGAAGAGTCCGGTGTTGGTACGCAAAACGGGGAGGAACGGCGCAATCTTTTTCCGTAACCTGATTTTTCGCATGAGTTATGGATAACTCACTATTCCTTAGAGCCTTGTTTCGCTATTCGTACCCGTTTGTCGCATTTTCGGGCATGGTTACGAACAAGTAACGTAGCGGCGTCAGGATTTGGCTTCGGCAGGGATTGTAATGGCTTCACGGATTATCGCCACTTCAACCAAAACCCTTGTAACTCAATTCTATCACTATATCTTTCCGCATTTCACTTTTTTGTAGTAACTTTGCAACGTCAAACAACCCAAACAAACCCAAACAAACATGATTCGATATATAATCTCCACTCTCTTTTGTTTCAGAATAGTATTCTCTGCCTATGCTGTTGATACTCATATAAAAGATAGTTTGTTGCAGCAATTAACACATACGACAGAACCATCGCAAAGAATCCAAATTTATAGAAATCTGGCGGATGTATGTTTTGAATCACCTGATGAAAAAACATACTTATTAAAAATGTATCACGAAGCTCGTCAGGCTGGTGACAAAGCAAGTATGGTAAATGCGTTGACCGATCTTAGTTATATAGCCACCGATAACGCTCAAATGGATTCAGTTTTTTACTACATAAATTTAATAAAGAAGGTAGGTACTCCGGAAATAATAGCTGCGTTACCTGCTTATATTCATATGCGCTATTTTGATACGTTATGTTATGAAGGTAAAGCTGCAGAAGCTATTGATAACGAATCAGACTATCTGAAAGATAATAGCCAGGATAAACAAGATGTGTATAACAAAGTAGCCAAAGCATACATTACCGGAAGTAGTCTCCGCTCGAATGGAATGATCAAAGAATCTCTCCCCTATTTGAAAACAGCTTATGAACTATCACGGAATATATCAGATGTATATAATAAATATATGTTCAAAAGCATGGTGAGCTGGCGCCTGAGTAACACTTACGGTCGAATAAATAAACGTGACTCTGCAACTTGTATTCTTGAAGAATTTCTACATGACCAACTGCAATATTATGATACATATTATAAACAACGTCCTTATTATAACATTGCGACACGCAAGCTTCAGACATATTCTATGATATTGACTAACAATGTATTAGATAATCCTCAAAAGGCACATAAATACTGGCTGCAGATTGTAGCTCTCAGTAAGGAATTGATCAGTTTAAGTGATCGGTATAACTATTTCTTATCTATGAGCAACTATTACATAAGCCAGAAGCCAAAACCAGATTACGAAAAGGCACTATTGGCCAATGATAGTCTCATAAAATTTGCGCCCAATATTGCACCCAACAATATACCAGGGTTGTATAACACTGAATCAAGCATCTATGAGAAAATGGGCAAATATAAAGAGGCGTTGGAATATCTAAAACTCTCATATCAGTCCAAAGACTCACTTACAAATAATGAGATGCTTAAACAACTCAGTGAGCTTCAGGTAAAATATGACATAAACAAACTTAATAATGAGAAGTCGCAACTTGAAATAAAGAACAAACGTATCCTCCTTGTATTTCTCTCCAGCATATTGGTCATTGTTGTCGTTGTATGCCTGTATTTGTTCTATAGCCTGAGAAAAGAGAGAAACATGAAAATCAGCTTGCAAAAACTCAACCAGAAAGCTATGGAAAGTGAGAATATGAAAACGGCTTTCATCAATTCTATATGCCATGAGATACGTACTCCTTTAAATGCAATTGTAGGCTTTTCTGATTTGATATTCAATGAGGAGATTGACGAAGAGATACGTCAGGAATTCCCCAAAGAGATACAGAGTAATACGACAATGTTGATTACATTAATAAACAATATGCTGGAAGTTTCCAGTCTTGATGTATCAAAAGAGAAACTGCCATGTGTCCCTACAGATATCAATAATATCTGTCAGTACGAAATGGATTTATTGATGAAGTTCGCTAAACCGGATATAAGTTATCAGCTGGATCTGCTCCAGGAGTCAATTCATATCCCAACCCACGAAAAATATCTTTCCCTTGTGGTAGAACACCTGCTGAATAATGCCAATAAATTCACAGAAAAAGGAAGCATCACGCTTAGTTGTCGGCTGGATACTGAACGCCAACAGCTCTCTATCAGCGTATCTGATACTGGTTGTGGGATTCCAAAAGACAAATACGAAGAAGTCTTTAAACGTTTTTCAAAGCTCAATACTTTTGTTCAAGGCAACGGGCTCGGACTTTATCTTTGCCAGCTTATTATCAGTCGCTTGTCTGGGGATATATATATCGACCCGGCATACAATCGGGGAACACGGGTAGTAGTAACCTTACCAATAACATGAAAATGGAGGGAAGTGTTATTTAGTCTTACCATTAGGTGCGATTAATATACTTTCCTCTTATCTTTGCCTATACAAAAAAACAGATGTATCGGGCATGAAACTACCTTTTAAACATATTGCCATCCTTGTACTCGTTTCGCTCATAGGTATCTTTGCATATCAGGCATATTGGCTTACGGGACTTTACCATACTATGAAAGATGATCTTGAACATAGTATCATGGAAGCTATGCGCATGAGCGATTATAATGAGATGATGCTCCGCGTAGAGAATCTGAGAAACTATGGAGATGCACACGGTGAGGTATCTGTTGCTGCCGGATATAATGACGAGGGAAAATCTTTTGTTCGCAGTAGTACCACTACTTATCAGAATGCAAGCCAGCTGGATAGTACAAAATTCGAGAAACTTACTTCCCAAAGCGATAGTAACATTGCCTATTTGAAAGATTCTACAAAAGTAGTGGAGATATACGTACATAATGACACTACCCGTTCCGCCAGAGATTCTAATAAAAAAGCAGAAATGCTATTCAATGGTAAGATTGTAAACTCTCCCGATGATTCAATAAAAGGGCAGAAGGATACTCAGATGGCAGACCAGGAAGAAGGAGAAGCAGCCTTAACCTCCAACAGCGGACTGGATATAATATTAAATGGCAAAAACAGTATGCTGGAACTCGCCACTCACTTCCAACGCGGACTGCATTCCGGCTTAGATATTCTTCTGGATCCCAATTTGCAAGTATATGATAGTTTATTAACCCTTTCTCTCAGAGCAAATAATATTTTTCTGCCGCACCGGACGGAGTTTCTTCATTCCGGAAGTAATATCGATTCTACACTGACCTTTACTGACACACTCGGTATTGCCGGAGACAGCAGTTATATTCCGGGACCGAAAGCACAATGTTACAATTATGCATTCGATCTTCATACCTTATTTATGTATCGCCTTTGGATAGAGCCTGTGACTCTGCTCGTATTAAAGCAAATGATCGGTATACTTATTACTTCATTCATTATTTTTATCATACTTTCTTTCTCTTTCTGGTATCTCATTCGTACCATTCTGCGTCAGAAATCACTGGAAGAAATTACAAGCGATTTCACCAATAATATCACTCATGAGTTGAAGACTCCTATCTCTGTAGCTTATGCTGCCAATGATGCCTTACTCAACTTTAACCAGGCCGAAGAGAAAGTGAAGCGCGATAAATATCTCCGTATCTGCCAGGAACAGTTGCAACGGCTCAGCGGACTGGTTGAACAGATATTAAGTATGAGCATGGAGCGTCGGAAAACTTTCCGTCTGCATACCGAACATTTGGAGTTAAAACCAATGTTAGATACTCTGATCGAACTTCATAAACTGAAAGCAGAAAAAGAGATTACCATCACTTATGAAATAGAACCTGCCAATCTTTCTGTGACGGCAGATCGTACTCATTTCAGTAATATTATCAGCAATCTGATAGATAATGCCGTGAAGTATTCTCCGGGGCAGGTTCTGATTAAATTGCATTGCCATCGTAATGCGAACGGACAGGTTGAAATATCTGTTACCGACCAGGGTATCGGCATAGCTTCCGAGAAGCAAAAACATATATTTGATAAGTTCTATCGTGTGCCTACCGGTAATCTTCATGACGTTAAAGGCTATGGGTTAGGGCTCTATTATGTCCGTACGATGATAGAGAAACATGGCGGCACTGTTAGTGTTGAGAGTGAACCGGGACACGGAAGTACATTCACATTGGTAATTAATGAGTAGTTTTATTATGAGTAAGGACAAAATCAAAGTACTGCTGGTGGAGGATGAACTCACCCTCGCCATGATCATCAAAGACACGCTTGAAGAAAGTGACTTTATTATCCATACTGCTGGCAATGGTGAAGAAGGATTACGCCTGTTTTTTGATTTACGTCCGGACGTTCTGGTAGCTGATGTAATGATGCCTCGTATGGATGGATTTGAAATGGTACGTCGTATCCGCCAGACAGACAAGCAAACGCCAGTACTCTTTCTCACAGCCCGGTCGGCAATCAACGACGTAGTAGAAGGTTTTGAACTCGGTGCAAATGATTACCTGAAGAAGCCTTTTGGTATGCAAGAACTTATTATACGCATCAAATCATTGGCAGGAAAGGCTTTTTCTTTTACCGAGACACACAAGGAAACACGTTTTGAGGTCGGACACTATATTTTTGACTCTATAGCACAAACACTTATATATGCCGGTACAAAGCAGGAACTCTCTCACCGTGAATCGGAAATACTGAAGCGATTGTGCGAGAATCGTAATCAGGTTGTGAATACGCAAAACGTTTTGCTGGAGCTATGGGGAGATGACAGCTTCTTCAATTCCCGCAGTCTGCATGTATTTATCACCAAGTTAAGACATAAATTAGCACAGGATGAGCGGATACGTATCGTTAATGTGCGTGGTATTGGTTATAAAATGATCGTTAACTAACGGAGGACGAAATTATGAACAAAAGGATCTGCATCGGCTTTCTATTCTCTCTTTTCGCAATCACGGTTTTTTCACAGGCCGAGGCGCCCAATGATAGTATAAAGTTGTTGGTTCCCACCGTCCCGGAAAGCCGTTCACCTGTACATACTGATGACAGTGGTTTCATTTTACCGGATGCTACTCCTGACTCACATCACGCCTCTCCTGTGGCAGCAGACAGCATGACGATACGTATCACTATCCCCGAATTTATCCAGACTCCCTGGCCCAAACCACGTCTTGGTCAGGATTCCAACCCCTGGGCACGCGACTATAACAGATATGACAATTTCATACTCACTCCCAATAGTTACATCAGCACCTATAGTACATACAATACGTATCCCACTATGGGTACTCACATAGATGTCGGTGCTGCCTATACCTATCAGTTCAATGAGCGATGGGATGTTACCGGAGGGATTTATACAACAAAATATACAATGCCTTCCTTCGTTCATGGGTCTCAATTTGATGCAGGCTTCAACGGCTCATTCGGATATCGTATTAATGATTGGCTCAAAATAAGAGCAGTCGGGCAATACTCCATCAACGGGCAACGCAATGCAGCACACGGCTATCTCACTCCTATGGCTCCACAGAGTTACTACGGAGTAATCATGGAGTTGAAGGTAACCAATTGGCTTGAACTCCACGGAGGCATGGAACGGGTGTACGACCCAATGAAGATGAAGTGGAAAACAGTTCCAATCGCTTATCCTGTTTTTAAAATCGGAGGGAAATAAAACAGAGCGATTGTAAGAGAAGCACTCAATGATTAACCGCCCATTATTCAAGTTAAGTTTCTACAACAGATTATTCCCCGATATAGATAATCAGCAAATATTTTCTATCTTTGCCTCAATAATAACCTACGGATATGAAAAAGCTGATATTATTCTTTTCATTGCTATTGGCAACGGCTGTAGTGTCCGCACAATCGGAACTACCGTCAGATGATCGTACCCCTCGTGCTCCGGAAGAGAACTATAAGGAGTTTGGCGGATTTCTGCTGGATATGGGTTTGATGAGTGTTATGCCTCCCCATTTGCCCAAAGTAGATCTTTCTCTATCCGATACCAGCAAAGATTTTAATCAATTGTTCCGTCTCAATCCGGATGTAACTTATTCACAGGGATTATCAAACGTTTTTACCCCTTCTTTCTCCGGATTCGGCGGATTTGGTTTCGGCTCTGCACAAAACCTGCAAATGGGATCATTCAAGCTGAAAAACGGTATGCGAATCAATACATACGGTGAATATAATGCCGATGGATACAGGGTGCCTAACCGTAGTGCACTACCCTGGGAAAGAAATGCTTTCAAAGGAGCTTTCGAATTGAAATCGGCCAATGGTTCATTTGGAATACGCATAGAAGTACAGCAAGGAAGAAACCCCTATTACCCTTAATAATAAAGTATGAATATACTGATTATTGGTGCCAACGGCTTTACCGGCCGGCGGATACTGAACGACCTCGTGGCACGCGAAATATACAACATTACTGCTTGTTCGTTACGCAATGACATCCAAAGTGGCGACGGCTATCAGTTTATCCGCACGGATATACGTAATGCATCAGAAGTACGGGCACTCTTCAAGGAGGTTTGTCCGGATGTGGTTATTAATACTTCTGCACTGTCAGTACCAGACTTCTGCGAAACACATCATAATGAGGCGCGCGCTACCAATATCACTGCGGTAGAACATCTGGCGCGTGCCTGCGAACAGTATGGAAGTCGTTTTATACACCTTTCCACCGATTTTGTGTTTGATGGCAGAACTGACCGGTTGTATACAGAAGAAGATGAACCTAATCCGGTCAATTACTACGGAATCACCAAACTTGAAGGGGAAGAGCGTGTTGCCGAATATTGTGGCAATTACGCCATTGTCCGCGTAGTCGTAGTTTATGGGAAAGCATTGCCCGGGCAACATGGTAATATTATACAGCTGGTAGCCAACAAACTACGTAGCGGTGAAACAATTCGTGTTGTTTCCGACCAATGGCGTACTCCTACCTTTGTAGGTGACATCTCGCATGCTGTAGAACAATTAATGCATCATCCCCGTAATGGAATTTACCATATCTGCGGAAGCGATTGCGTTTCTATAGCTGATATAGCCTATCGCGTAGCTGAGGTATTAGGGTTGGACCGTTCCCTCATTTTGCCTGTCACTACGGAAGAAATGCAGGAAGCCACTCCCCGTCCCCGTTTTAGCGGCCTGAGTATTGCAAAAGCAAAACGAGAAATTAATTATACCCCACATACCCTTGAAGAAGGGATAAAAGAGATGTTTACATGAATAACGATACCCTCATACTACAATCGAAACCTTATACAGATAAAGTAATCGGCTTTGCCGGTCCTACCCCATTGGAAATCGTATTGGATGCTTCCGGAAAGATATCAGAAGTGAAGCTTTTACCCAATAAAGACACTCCGAAATACATACAGATAGCCATAGATGGCGGCTTACTGAAAGCCTGGAACGGACTTACGCCCCAAGAAGCACTGGCAAAGAAAGTAGATGCAGTATCCGGAGCTACTTTTACATCAAGGGGGATTATTAATACGGTGCATAAGCGTCTCGAAGTTTATGAAGCCGAACAAAGCCGTTCCGATGTCTCACTCCTTGCTACAACAGGTACAGGATTGCTAATTATTATCGCATTGGGATACTTCCTGATGCGTAGAAAGAAACGACGAAAGAAAGGTTATGAATAATTGGAAGAAAAAGTTTATTATTATATGGTCAGGGCAATTATTTTCTATTCTCAGCAGTTCAATTGCTCAGTTTGCTATCGTACTGTGGATCAGTCTTGAAACGGGTTCTGCCGAAGTACTTTCATTTGCTACTATTGCTGCATTATTACCTCAGGTAGTATTAGGTCCTTTTGCCGGTGTATTTGTAGACCGCTGGAGCCGTAAGTGGACTATGATATTGGCAGATAGCTTTGTTGCTCTCTGTTCCGGGGTTATTGCGCTGTTGTTCTATCTCGATATTATCGAAATATGGCAAATTTATCTGTTGCTGATGCTTCGTTCCATTGGTAGTGCTTTCCATGCACCTGCCATGAAATCATCCATACCGTTGCTTGCTCCGGAGAAAGAGCTTACGCGTATTGCCAGTATTAACCAGGCGATACAAGCAGTGTGTAATATCTGTGGTCCGGTGTTGGGTGCTGCATTGATTGTTGCTACGGACATGAGCATAGTGATGCTTCTCGATGTGGTAGGAGCTGCCATAGCTTGTACGGCTCTGCTGTTTGTATTCATTCCCAATCCGGAAAAAACAGGAACAGATACCGCCGATAATGTATTGCGGGATATGAAGGCAGGCTTCAACGTTATTAGTAGGAATCGTGGATTGAGTTGGGTAATGGTAATCGAAGTGCTTATCACTTTCTTTGTAATGCCTATCGTAGCCCTGTTACCTCTGATGACGTTAAAAAACTTTTCGGGAACAGCTTATCAAGTCAGCCTGATCGAACTTCTTTTCGGTTTAGGTATGCTACTTGGGGGCATTCTGCTGGGGATATGGAATCCCCGTGTCCGAAAGGTAGTGATGATGAATGTATCTTATGTTATCATCGGAATAAGCATTTTTATTTCAGGTATTCTACCGCCTTCGGCATTCATTGCCTACGCCATATTTTCTGTAGTACAAGGCCTTGCAATTCCATTTAATTCGGGTCCCTTCACAGCGTTGCTTCAAACCAAAATCGAAGCTTCTTTCCTGGGACGTGTATTCTCGTTGTTTGACAGTATCAGTTTACTGCCTTCTATTTTAGGATTGATGGCTACCGGATTTATAGCAGATGCTATCGGTGTTGCCAATGTATTTGCAATATGCGGTATTGCTATTGTATTGACTGGGACACTGGCGTTCTTTATTCCTTCGATAATGAAATTGGAAAGGAGAGAATAATTTGCTAATGTGCCAATGTGCCAATTGGCTGCGCAATGAGTGCTTCCCGCACGAAGAGGTACGACAAACGATGATTCATTGAAACGCAGATGAACACAGATTTTCGCAAAGGGAAACAAATATAAATAAAGATACACAGTCTTTTAATCTGCGTTAATCCGCGTTTCATCAAAGACTTAAAACTCCGTGCTCTCTGCGTTCTCTGTGGTGAAATACCCTACAGAATAGACAGCGCAGCCAATTGGCACATTGGCATATTAGCATATTGCCACATTATTCTATTGCCACATTATTCAGAATCTTTTCCAGCAATTCCTCAATAGTATCTGCCTTTGAAACGTCTCCTTTCTGAGAATAAACAGTAAAACTCCCCTCCTTTTTCAAGTCACCGACTTCAATACAAAACTCTGATTCTACACCTTTATCAGCAAGAATACCGTTACGTTGTAAAGCTTTACGCACCATAGCATATCCCTGCCCTTCTCCTATAAGACGAAGTTGTGTAATATATTCATTATCTACCCGGAAAAGACCGGTTTCAATATCAAAAATAATCCCCTTATGAGCAAAGAAGGTACTTAAACTACCATTGAGTGAAAGATCTTCAGGAGTACCAATTATAACTCCGTTCATTTTATCCATCAACCATATTTTGTCGGCAATCTGCAATGCCAATTCCAGGTCGTGTGTAGAAAGAAAAATAGTTTTATTCGTCTGACGGCTCAACCGATGAAGTAATTGCATCATCTCTACCTTACTGGGAAAATCAAGAAAAGCGGTCGGTTCATCCAGAAAGATAATAGGCGTTTCCTGTGCCAATGCTTTTGCAATCATCACTTTCTGCCGTTCACCATCACTTAACGTATGCACCATTCTATCAGCAAGTTTCTCTATCTTCACTAAAGAGATAGAACGTTCTACGATTCGTTTGTCATCTTCGTCAAGTGTTCCCCAAAAACCGGTATAAGGAGTACGTCCAAGTCCCACCAACTCCGTTACAGTCATATTGCGCACTTCACATTTTTCGGTCAGCACTACGCTGATGGCCATAGACAGGTCTTTATCCTTGTATTGTTCAATCTCTTTGCCCTGAATGCAAATTTCTCCGCCAAGCTTAGGCTGAAAGGCAGAAAGAGTACGTAACAAAGTAGATTTACCGATACCATTAGCTCCCAACAAACAAGTTAGTTCACCACTATTGATGCCGGCATTGATATGCTCGGCAACAACCTTCACCTCTCCTTTACCAGGATAACCGATGGAGAGATCTTTTATATGAATGGTATTTTGCTTCATGATTATTGATGTATGGCTACAATTCCGGGGAACAAAGATACTTATTTATGCAGTGATAGCCCAGACGATAACGGTTTTCTTTTCTATCCTCACCGTTCTTCTTTAGTTTACTTACCGGGGAATGCTCCTGCTCTCACCGGGGGAAGATGTTTTAGATGTACATGTCGTACTGCTCCACATGTACATGTCGTACCGTTCCACATGCACATGTCGTACTGCTTTACATGTACATCTAAAACATCATTCCCCTACGACCTTCGGTACGTTGGGTTATAATAAACTTACCAATGTCCTTACTGCAAGACAAACTACCCAACCCGTTTGTGTACAAAAGGAGCGCAGAGAAAACAAAAGATAAAAGTCTGTATATCAACCGATAATAAAGTACGTACTTTATAGGTATAAGAGAACGTATTTAACAGCATGTTAAAATCTATTTTAACACACCTTTAAATACGTACTCTTGTTTATATGATATTCAATCTTTAAAACAGCGAAAACTGATCATTGCGCAGGCTTTTAACCAAACGCTCTTTCACGATATCATCTTCTTGCAATTCACCTACAAGCATAGGAGAATTTTTATCATGCTTGTTTAAATTATACTTCACCGTGTTATAGTTTCCTTTGATGGCATAACAATAAATACAGCCATTCAGGCAACTCTCATAAGTACCGATGTCAATACTCTCCGCACACCGGCAAATATCACGCTGATTTTTATCTTTCCGGACGGATATAGGATAACCTGCAATTCTTTCCACCAATTGATTATCAATGCACAATCCACCCGGAATGCCCAAGTGAGTCAAATCTACCTTGACTGTACATGTATCCAATTGAATAGAACAGGTATCCACCGTTTTTTTAAAGGATACCGCCATCTCCTCAATATCCGCTTTCAGTAGAGGTTGTATGTTGAATCGGCTGACAGCAGTGCGGATATGCTGATAATGATCTATAAAACCAAGCATACATTTCTCTGTATGTTCCTTTAACTCATAGGCGATTTCAGCAAATTTCTCTTTGTGAAAACCAGGGGTATATGTCTCATTGGTAAGAACCGGATCATAACGCCAGATTACTTTCTCCTTACCTATCCGGTCCGAAAGACGCTTAAAAGTATCAATACGTTTGCTTATTGCAGGGAGATGATTCTCAATATCCGGTCCATAAGGGTTGAGAGTAAACTGAAAATAGTAATTGTAATCTTTCAGTTTGTCCAGCTTTTCAAGCATCGGAGCCGGATTCTTTGACCAGAAAACAATACAATCCACTACGGCAGGATCCAGACTAATCCTACTTATCATTTTTGAGTTATAAGGATTGGGAACAAGCACATACCTTTCTTTTATCCGGTTAAAAAAACAGTCTGAATAAAAGGCGGGTATATCAGTTCTGCGACTTGCACTAATTATCATCTTGTAAAGTTAGCAAAAAGAGAATAAGGGGAGAAAAAGGGAACGTAAAAAAAAGACAAAAGACTTTAAAGCTATCCAGGCAAAAGGTAAATAGTATAAAGTCTTTTGTCTTTATCCGTAAATCAGTAATCTACTGACTCTTAATCATCAGGCCCTGAAACCGATAACAGAACGTGGAGATAGCCGCATTTCATTGATCTTCATCCGATTTACGGCAAAACGCACATCTTCTTCTTCAATAGTCTGATAAAGCCCCTTATCCTCTGAAGGCGTACTTCTGAATACTCTTTCTGCCATCGCAGGAAGTACCCCGTTCGTTATTAATTGCCCCATCCAGC
Organism: Bacteroides mucinivorans; assembly: GCF_034654355.2. NCBI lineage: Bacteria > Pseudomonadati > Bacteroidota > Bacteroidia > Bacteroidales > Bacteroidaceae > Bacteroides > Bacteroides mucinivorans. The sequence continues at coordinate 2,901,251 of NZ_CP178179.1, forward strand.
GGGCGTTACTGAAATAAGAATCTTTATGCTCACAGACGTGAACCACTGTTTCTTTCAGAACACTCCGCGCACCATTCGTCAGCACATACCCTTTCTTATCCAACAGATCATATCCTATCCGTAATAACTCGTCAACAGAGTAATCTTCAAAATGAAATTGATGCGGAAAACGTCCCCACAGTCCCAGGTTGGCATCCATCATCGCCTTCATCTCTTTTTCATAACCGGCAAATATAACCAGTATATCAGCATGCTCCAATGCAAGTACGGCTAATAAGGACTCTAATACCCGAAATCCAAAATCCTTATGGTCACTTGCTCCATCATAAAGCGTATATGCTTCGTCTATGAAAAGAACATTGCCCCGTGCACGTTCCAGAATCTCCTGCATATTTTTTTCCGTCTCTCCGATAAAACGCCCTACCAACTGCGAACGCCCGGTCACTATAACCTCTCCTTTGGACAGTTGCCCCAATGCATGATATATTTTTCCTACCATCTTGGCTACTGTTGTTTTTCCCGTTCCCGGATTACCGGTAAAAATCATGTGATGTGCCCCCGGCCCTTGAACAGGTAACCCCAACTGTTTACGTTTTTCATTGAAACGTACAAATTTGAAAGCCTGTTCCATATTCTGCTTTACTTTACTTAAACCAACCAAAGCATTCAGTTGCTTCATACTTTCATCAAACAAGTTGGCCTGAGCTTCAAAAAAAGTTGTATCGATATCTTGTGCTTCAATACGTATAAGGGCTTCTGATAAATCTTCGGATGGTTGATTCTCTTCGAGAAGAATGCGCTCCTGCATACGGGGATAGATAGCCTTATGGATAAACTTACTGACGGTATCTTCTTTCCAATATAACAATGTTCCGTTATCAGATTCTGTCTTCATGCTCCGGTACAAAACCTGTTGTGCATCCGACGAAAGATAAAAGGATTCGTTTTCCAGTTGTTGCTCTATTAAATTAAGTATATCATGCATAGAGAAACTTTCTGTCTTAAAACGGTTCTCTTCCGGAAAATACGCAACAAGTTCAGGGACTAACTCAAACAGTTGATTGATCTCAGCGTCCATGCCGGACAGTATAAACATCCCCTCTTGTTTTTGCAATGCATTAATCATCTTGCCAATCACGTTCGAAGCACCCGGAGAGGTTAATGCTAATAAATGATCCAGATAAATAACTTTTCCAAAACACTGGGTGAAAAGTTCAGTTGCCGCTTCATATGGATTAACCGCATTATGTGTTTCGGTCAGCGTATACGCGTTCACCTGTTTAAAGTAAATTTCCGAACCGGTAAGTAGAAAAGCCGCATTTTTTGCGAAAATCTCCTTATTCTTTCCACCCGTTCCGGTAATGACAAAATTTGAATAATACCGGAGAATATTCAGCTTACGACGTTTACGCAACCGGCCGAATTCACTCTGTTTATATAAGTCCAATAGTTGATAACGCGCAGCTGTCATGCCCGGAAGCTTGTGTAACTCATTATACCACAATGGATTCTTTCCTAAATAACGGGCAAGCATATAGTCAACTGAGTTTTTATGGATAGGTTCATAGCTGCAATCGATCATTCCTTTTCCTCCTAAAGAGAAAGAAACCCTGTAAAGAGGCTCATCATTGTGTGATAATAGTACAAAATAATGCCCTTCCTTCCACATTCTTTTAGGATGGAAAGTCAGTCTCACGACGTTCTCATCTGACTCTGCATCTCCCGGCCTGCCTTCGGATTCACCTACCAGATTTAGCAAACTATTATAACAGAATGCTGTAAAATGATGAAAGGAAGTAACTGCTTCCCAAAAAAGGATATTCAAATACATACGTCCGGAAGTTCCGCAGATTTCTTTAGAATCCCCATGATGCTCAATATGTACCGATTGTATAGTATACTTATTACTTTTATCCGTAAATGTTTTGTTTGATTTATTCTTATTCATAGTAGTATAATAATTAAGAGTAAAGAATATAAGACTTTTAAATGTATAGAAACACGAAACCCCGCACAAGTTAATATACGGGCATGAGAAAGACCGCCTCAGTGAAGAGACAGTTATGCGCAAATCATAAAATGAATGAGGAAAAAGGTTCAATTATGAAAAGTACAGGCCTACATAGCTTTCTTCGTTCCCGATCTGCACGAATTTTATACCGGACAGATCTTGAACGTTGTTCAAAATGTCAAAGATCAAAATGTATCAACCAACAAAATCCCAGCCGGGACTCCGTTAATCGAATAACATTGTTCATCTTTGAATTCCGAATTTCAAAACTGTGTAGCCTCATTTTGAGAAAATATTTCTAGTTTTGTGCAAATATACAGGAACTTCCGGGTGTTTCCAAATAATGCTGAAGAAAATTGGAGTAAGCTCTAAAGATAACAACCGTAATTAAGGTATAACTATCCGTAATTTGTATACCTGGGCTTTTGTATATTCCAAGTAATTTTGCAACGTGAAATAATAGATAAGAATATGAAGTTATTAAAACAAATCCGAATGCGTATGTTTATAGGAATACTATTAGTTATTGTAGCTGTTTTCGCCTTGATTGGAATTGTTTTCATTAACCAGTCAAGCTTTGGCAAACTTCCTCAGGGTAAACGGCTGGAAAGAATCAGGCAGTCACCGCATTATAAAGACGGAGCTTTCCAGAATCTGCATGAGACAGTGATGATGACCTCCGATAAGAGCCGTTTCAGAAGCATCCTGGATTTTTTATTCAGAAAAGTCGAAGGACTACGCCCTGAAAAAGAAATACCGGTTATCAAAACGAATCTCCGGGGAATAAGCAACAACAAAGATGTACTGGTCTGGTTTGGACATTCTTCCTATCTTATTCAAATCGACGGGAAACGAATACTGGTAGATCCGGTCTTTTGTATGGGCTCTCCGGTTTCGTTCATCAACAAGCCATTTCCGGCTACCTATACCTACCAACCCAATGACATGCCGGATATTGATTATCTGGTGATAACGCATGACCATTGGGATCATTTGGACTATCAGACGATTATGCAACTGAAAGATCGTATCAGAAAGATAATATGCCCATTGGGAGTCGGCGAGCATTTTGAATATTGGGGATTTGAAGAAGATCAGCTTATAGAACTTGATTGGTATGAAAATTCCACTTCCGACAATGAGGCAGGGCTATCCATACACTGTCTGCCAGCCCGGCACTTCTCAGGCCGTGGCCTTACTGCCAACCAGACACTCTGGGGCTCTTTCCTTATCGAAACCTCGTCAAAGAAGATCTTTATCGGAGGAGATGGTGGGTATGATACGCATTTTGAAGAGATAGGGAATCGTTATCCCGGAATAGATCTGGCAATTCTGGAAAACGGACAATATAATGAGGATTGGAAATACATCCACACAATGCCATCAGAATTAAACCGGGTTGCCAAAGACCTGAAAGCCCGGAAGATACTGACGGTACACCACTCTAAATTTGCTTTAGCAAAACATCGGTGGGACGAACCGATCATGAATGTACGAAAAATGATAGAGACGGATTCGCTAAATGTTCTCAACCCTGTGATTGGTGAAGTTGTCAACATAGACAAATAGATACCGCATTCATACTCATTGGGAGTACAAGTACTGTATCCCAACTATTTTGAAACGCAGATTATCGCAAAGTCATGTAAAGAATATCATCCCTCAACTATAATGTAGTCTTATTATAATCTGCGAAAATCTGCGTTTATTTGCGTTTCAATAAAACACCGTCATAGTATGAACTAAATCTTATCTTTTTATTTCCAATCAGTAATATTGGTAACAATATCCGTAATTTATCTATTTCTTAACCAAACATATCAGAGTAATTTTGCATCAGTCAGATAAAAAATAAAAGATATGAGAACAAGAAACATTTTAATGATGCTTATAGCTATGGTAACAATGTCAGGAACAAATGTAAAAGCTCAGCAAGTATTTAAAGCAAAAAAGGTGTTAGTCGCCTATTTCTCATGGTCGGGAAATACCCGTAGTGTTGCAAACCAGATCGCAGAATTGACCGACGGAAAGCTTTTCGAAATTCAAACAACAACACCTTATCCGGAAGAATATCGCTTATGTACGGAGGTAGCTAAAAAAGAAAAAGAAGCAGACGCACGCCCGGAACTGAAAACCAAAGTCGACAATATAGATACCTACGATGTCATATTTGTAGGATACCCTAACTGGTGGGGAACTGCTCCTATGGCTATATGGACTTTTCTGGAAAGCTACAATTTCTCTGGCAAGACAGTCATTCCTTTCTGTACACATGGTGGCGGAGGTGAACAGAATTGCTTCAAAGATTTTGTAAAGCACACTGAGAAAGCTACAATAAAAAAGGGCTTTCTCATCAATGGAGGAAGCGCAAACTCAGCTCGGACAAAGGTAGAAAAATGGCTGCACGAAATTGATCATTAAAAACACAATTATGTTACGAAAAGTAAGACTCATTTCCGCCCTGGTATGTTTCACTCTGATCACTTTACTGTTTCTTGATTTTACAGGCACTATTCATACCTGGTTTGGATGGTTGGCAAAGATTCAGTTCTTACCGGCTTTATTGGCACTGAATATAGGAGTAATCATTGCACTAATGGTATTAACTCTCATTTTGGGGCGGATCTATTGTTCAGTCATCTGCCCGCTCGGTGTGTTTCAGGACCTGGTATCGTGGATAGCCGGAAAACGCAGAAAGAATCGTTTTCGTTATTCCCCCGGCCTTTCGTGGTTACGGTATGGAGTACTGGCGGTCTTTATCATTGCCATTATTGCCGGTATAGGTACGATTGTTACCTTACTGGCACCTTATAGCACTTACGGACGCATCGTTTCCAATCTGTTTGCACCGCTTTACCAATGGGGAAACAATCTTTTGGCCTACTGGGCAGAACGTGTGGACAGTTATGCTTTTTATTCAGTTGATGTATGGATGAAGGGTGTCACAACTTTTGGTATTGCTATTGCAGCATTTATCATTCTTGCTTTGCTGGCATGGCGAAACGGACGTACTTACTGTAATACAATTTGTCCGGTGGGAACACTTTTGGGTTTCGTAGCTAAATATTCATGGTTGAAGCCGGTAATTGACACTTCAAAATGCGTAAATTGTCAGTTGTGTGCCCGCAATTGCAAAGCTTCATGTATCAATATAAAAGAACACAAGATTGATTACAGCCGGTGTGTGGCATGTATGAACTGTATCGGAAAATGTCCTAAAAATGCAATTCAATACAAACACCCTCTCAATGCCGGCACAAAAATAGTCAAAGTAACAGACGAACAGATAGACAATGCACGCCGTAATTTCTTGTCTGCCACTTCTTTGTTGGCTACTTCTACCCTTCTGAAAGCACAAGAGAAAAAAGTAGATGGCGGACTCGCGATAATAGAAGAAAAGAAGATTCCCAATCGTACTACTCCCGTCACTCCGGCAGGTTCATTGAGTGCCCGGAATTTCGCAAATCATTGTACGGCTTGTCAGCTCTGTATATCCGTTTGTTCCAATCAGGTACTGCGTCCTTCCGCTAAGCTTGAAACACTGATGCAACCGGAAATGTATTATGAACGTGGTTATTGCCGCCCTGAATGCACGAAATGTGCCGAAGTATGTCCGACAGGTGCTATACGGCCCATTACTACAGCAGAGAAATCTGCAATACAAATCGGTCATGCAGTATACATATATGAAAATTGCGTAGTCAATACAGATGGCGTAAATTGTGGAAACTGTGCCCGTCACTGTCCGACAGGTGCTATACAAATGATAGCCAGTATTGCCGATGACCCGGAATCTCCTAAACTTCCGGTAATCAACGAAGAACGTTGTATTGGTTGCGGAGCTTGTGAAAACCTTTGTCCGGCACGTCCGTTTAGTGCAATTTATGTAGAAGGACATCAAAAACACAGAATTGTTTAAAAGAGAAGCCATGAATAAGAAAAATAAAAAGGAGATAGACCGTCGGAAGTTTCTGAAAGTATTAGGTGCAGGTGCCGTAACTACTACAGCTGCCATGTATGGTTGCAGTTACCAAAGTGACTCGGCAGCAATAAATGGAAACCCCGGCGACATCCAAACAGGCGAAATGACCTATCGCACCTCCCCTTCCACAGGTGATAAAGTTTCCATACTGGGATATGGCTGCATGCGCCTGCCAACTATTAATAATACCAGTGCAAGAGACACTCAGGATGAGATTGATCAGGATATGGTCAATGAACTGACCGATTATGCAATTGCACATGGCGTCAACTACTTCGACACATCGCCTGCATATTGCAGAGGACGTTCCGAACATGCTATGGGGATTGCACTCAGCCGGCACCCGCGCGACAGCTATTTTATAGCTACGAAGTTATCCAATTTCAGTCCGGATACCTGGAGTCGCCAGGCTTCCATAGCGATGTATCACAATTCCCTGAAAGAGCTACAAGTAGATTACCTGGATTATATGCTGCTACACGGCATTGGAATGGGAGGTATGGAAGCTTTGAAAGGCCGTTATTTAGATAACGGCATGCTCGATTTTCTTATCAAGGAACGCGAGGCGGGACGCATCCGTAACCTCGGTTTCTCATACCATGGAGATATTGAAGTATTCGATTATCTACTTTCCCGGCACGATGAAATAAAATGGGATTTTGTACAAATCCAGCTGAACTATGTAGATTGGAAGCATGCCAAAGAAGTAAATACCCGTAATACAGATGCTGAATACTTATATGCCGAAGTTTCCAAACGAAACATTCCTGCAATTATCATGGAACCTCTATTAGGAGGGCGTCTGTCTAATGTGCCCAACCACATAGTAGGGCGCTTAAAACAGCGTCGTCCGACAGACAGTGTTGCCTCATGGGCATTCCGCTTTGCGGGTTCACCCGAAGGAGTACTTACGGTATTAAGTGGAATGACGTATATGGAGCATCTGAAGGATAATTTACGTACCTATTCACCTTTGGTGCCATTGACTGAAAATGATAAAGAATTTCTGGAAGAAACGGCACAACTGATGTTGAAATATCCTACAATCCCCTGCAATGATTGTAAATATTGTATGCCTTGCCCCTATGGCCTCGATATTCCGGCCATTCTGATACATTACAATAAGTGTGTAAATGAGGGTAATGTCCCGGAAAGCAGCCAGGAGGAAAATTATCGTAAAGCACGCCGTGCATTTTTAGTGGGTTATGATCGTAGTGTACCACGCCTGCGTCAGGCCAATCACTGTATCGGATGTGACCAATGTGTACATCATTGTCCGCAGAATATAAATATACCGGGAGAACTACATCGCATTGATCAATTTGTAGAACAGCTAAAACAAGGTACATTATGAACATGGAAACATTAATCCGATTACTACATGAAGAGCAATGTTCATGCGTTATCTGCCACAAACAAAAAGTCTATGTATTTGAACAACGGGGAGTTGCTGATTTATACAACTTACTAAAACAGACTCCATGGATACTACAAGGTGCCTATATTGCAGACAAGGTAGTTGGAAAAGCTGCGGCCGCCTTAATGATAATGGGTCAGGTAAAACAACTGTATGCTGATGTAATAAGTGAACCTGCCTGGGAAATATTACAGGAAGCAGCTATCAAGGTGGAATTCAGGCTAAAAGTACCTCTGATAAAAAACCGCACTCAAACAGGCTGGTGCCCGTTGGAAACGCTATGCAAAGAAAAGGCTACTGCCCAAGAGTGTTTTATATCTATACAACATTTTATAAATACACAGAATAAGATTACAACGTGATAGAAGTAACTATCATAAAAGCATTTTATGCCCAAAGCGACATTTTACAGGTGAAATAAATACAGATTCCCGGCAACATTAATTTTGTGAGATTCTGTATTCATTCGGTGCCACTCCGGTTATCTTCTTAAACAGACTGCTAAAATACTGTACATTAGAGAAACCTAACTTATCTGCAACCAGGGCAGTCGTATTGTTCTTATCGGACAACATTCTTTTAGATGTCTCAAAACGTTTTTGCTGGAAATACTCATATATATTTTTCCCTGTCTCAAACTTTAACAGGTCGCTAAAGTAATGAGGAGATAATTGAAGGTTCCTTGCACAATACTCAGCTGATGGCAATATGCCGTTCATGAGTTTGCCAGACTGAACATATTCATCCCATAACAAGTCGGTTTTATTGATTATGAGTTTATTGGGTTCGTTGCGTGTGATGAACTGCCGTTCATAGTAACGCGTACAATAGTCTAAAAACAACTCGATATATCTCGAAATAATTGTTTTAGTATGACAATCGATGGCATGTTGCAATTCTTCTCCGATATTGCATAAACATTCTATTATCTTTGTCTTTTCACGCAAAGAAAGATGTAAGGCTTCCTCCGGTTTATAATAAAAGAATGAGTAATTCTTTATATTTGCTTCCAGCGAAGTGTGATAAAGTAAATCCGGGTGAAATGCCAGCAACCAACCTTTCTGAGAAAGTATCTTGTTTTTATCCGTTTTAAAGGATTCTCCCGGAGTAAGAAATATCAATGAGGCATTGGAATAATCGTAATATTTACGCCCGTACAGGAAATCTTCAGCATGACCTTCTATCAATATGACTGTATAGAAGCCAAACTTAAGGGTACGTTGTTCCAAATTAGCTTTCGACAAATCAATGACACTTATCAATGGATGAAGCGTTTTACACCCTAAACAGCAATTACATTGATGTACAGTTTCTATATTCAATATGTTTTTTTTCATAAAACAGCCTGTTTTTAGCAAAGACTACACTAAGTAGTTTATCAAAGAACTATATCGTTTTGTGCCCTGTACTCATTAGGTGAACATCCGACGTTCTTTTTAAACAGACGTGAAAAATGTTGCGTATACTGAAACCCTAACTTATATGCAATCTGAGAAATTGGCTGATTGGTATTGAGTATCTGGTCTTTTGCATGATTGATTATTTTGAACACAATGTGCTGCTGGGCACTCTTCCCTGTCTCTTTTTTTATTAAATCACCAAAATAATTAGGCGAAAGAAAAACCTTATCTGCAAAGTATTTCACAGTAGGGAAACCATTCTTTTCTGCATTTTGTTCCAGGAAATAATCATCCAGGAGATGTTCAAACTGTACAATAATGTCTTTATTCACTCCACTGCGGGTGTTAAATTGCCGTTCATAAAAACGCATACAATAGTCAAGCAATAGTTCTATATTTTTAGCTATCAAAGTTTTGCTATGCTTATCTATTGCACGTTCTAACTCCATCGTGATATTTTTAAGGCAGTCCATTATTATTTGCTGTTCAGCATGAGACACATGAAGCGCTTCACTTACCTCATAAGAAAAGAAAGAGTACTTATTGATGTTCTGCCCCAAAGATGTACCACGAATTAAGTCAGGATGAAACACAATACCTATGGAAGACGGTTGGACGTTTTCTTTCAATTCAATACCTATAACCTGTCCCGGCGCAAAACTAACAATTGTTCCTTCCTGATAATCATATTGTTTTTTACCGTATTTAAGATCTCCGCACTTCGTATGTTTCAAGAAGAGCGAATAGAAACCCATATTGATCCGGATATGATTCGGACGATTGGTTGCCTTTTTCAAATCTACAATTCCGACCAGCGGATGCATGGTTTCCAACCCGTATAACTTATTGTATTGATCAATAGTATCAATCTTTATAATTTCATCCATAATATGAAGTATATTAAATAATTTGACCTTGTTGCGTTCTGTATTCATTGGGAGTACACCCTACGCGTTTCTTAAATAACCGACAAAGGTGCTGCGGATATTGAAAGCCTAAAGTATAGGCTATCTGACTAACAGTTTCATCCGTTTCGGTAATATGTTCCTTTGCCATTTCAATAACCTTATCCTGAATATGCTCTTGCGGAGTTTTTCCGGTTTCCTTTTTTACCATATCTCCAAAATAGTTGGAGGAAAGGCAGATTTTGTCTGCAAAATATTTCACTGAAGGTAATCCTTCCTGCATGGGGAGTTTACTTAGGAAATATTCATTCAAAAGTTGCTCAAATTTCGTAAGAGCATCTTTATTTGCATCACTGCGGGTAATAAACTGTCGTTCATAGAACCGCATGCAATAATTGAGGAGTAATTCTATATTCATTGCAATCAGAGCCTTACTATGTTTATCAATAGCATGTTCCAGCTCAATGCTGATTTTCTTGAGACAATCCATAACAATCCCCTTTTCCTGATCTGAAAGATGAAGTGCTTCATTGACAGCATAGGAGAAGAAAGTATAGTTTTTTATACTCTTTCCCAAAGAAGTGCCACGAATCAAATCGGGATGGAAAACAATACCATAAACTTCCGGTGTGATTTCATCTTCGATCATATCTACACGTACAGCCTGACCAGGTGCGAAACAAACAATAGTCCCTTCCTGATAGTCATAAGATCTACGTCCATACTTAAGATCACAGCTCTTGGTCTGCTTTAAAAAAAGTGCATAAACCCCATAATTCATTTGGGTATGGTTAACTATCTTAGTTGCTTTCGTAAGATCTACAACACTCACTAACGGATGCAATGTTTCGAGTCCATACATGCTGTTGTACCGGTCTACACTTTCTAAGTTTACTATATTATCCATAGACATAAGTATTTGAATTTTAGCAAAGATATAAATAAAATATACACTGATTCAGCGGAATTAGTCAAATCTGTAATTTGGGTTATACTATCTGTAATTTGGGTACATTTTTTTTATGCTAACAGCTAAAGTTGATTTTGAAAGCCATTTTCTTCTGTAATCAGGGTTAGCATACCTGAATAGAAATGAAACGGTTCACCACGGAGAACACGGAGAGCACAGAGATATTATTTTCTCTGATGAAACGCGGATGATCGCAAATGAACGCAGATTAAAAGACTGTAGTTCTTTATCATACATTTGTTTCTCTTTGCGAAAATCTGCGATCATCTGCGTTTTAATAAAGATTTAAACTCTATGTCCTATGCTACCTCTGTGATGAAACCTCATACAATCTGTAATTGAGGTTATATTATCCGTAATTTATCTACAAAGTATCTTCTCACAACAGTGTATCTTTGTAACATAAAAAAACAACTAATTAAACGACCTATCATTATGAGTAAAAAAGTACTGATTTTATCATCCAGTCCGCGACGCGGAGGCAACTCTGACACACTCTGTGATGAATTCATGCGTGGAGCTATAGAAGCTGGAAATGAAGCGGAAAAAGTTTTTCTACGGGATAAAACGATCCACTATTGTATGGGATGCAGTGTATGCAGCCAATATAAGAAACCATGCCCTCAGAAAGATGATGCAGCGGAAATCATTGCTAAAATGCTGGCTGCTGATGTCATAGTTCTTGGTACTCCCGTATATTTCTATGCAATGAGTGCACAACTGAAAACATTGCTCGACCGTTGTTGCGGGCCTTATACCGAAAAGAAAAACAAAGAATTCTATTTCCTTGCTACCGCTGCCGAAGGAAAAGAAGGGCTTGCCAGCTTAGAACATGTTTTCGATAATCTGATGGGCTTTATAGATTGTCTGGAAAATCCGGTAGTAAAAGGCAAAGTTCTTGCTACCGATGTCTGGCATGTAGGTGAGATAAAAGGCAATCCAGTCTTGATCGAAGCCTATGAGATGGGAAAACTAATTTGATAGTGATATCTTCTTCCAAAGTATGGATTGATTACATTAAAATAAAAATATGGAAACAAAAACAGTAAAAGCATATGGAACGGAATCAGCAGAAACTCCGCTCCACAGTTTAGAAATTCAACGTCGTTCGCTTCTACCGAATGATGTGGAGATTGATATTTTGTATTGTGGTATTTGCCACTCTGATCTTCACTCCATCCATAATGATTGGGGTGGAACTACTTATCCTATTGTTCCCGGACATGAAATAGTAGGACGTATTACCGGAATAGGCAGAGATGTAACTAAATTCAAAGTCGGAGATTTGGCCGGCATCGGTTGTATCGTCGATAGTTGCGGACACTGCGAACATTGTCACAATGGTGAAGAACAATATTGTGAAGAAGGTTGGACGGTTGTTTTTAATTCTCCCGACAAATATCTTGGAGGACAAACTTATGGTGGTTTTTCGCAAACGATTGTAGCCGATGCTAATTATGTATTGAAACTGCCTGAAACAATTGATCTTGCAGCATCAGCTCCTATCTTATGTGCAGGAATCACCGTTTATTCTCCCTTGAAACATTGGGGAGCAGGACCTGGGAAAAAAGTAGGTATCATAGGTATTGGTGGTTTGGGCCATATGGCTATAAAGATTGCAAAAGCGATGAAAGCCCATGTAACCGTTTTTACTACGTCTCCCTCCAAAATAGAAACAGCCAAAGAGTTGGGTGCGGATGAAGCCGTGCTGTCTACTGACGCGAATCAAATGGGAAACCTCTCTAAGTTTGATATGATTCTGGATACGGTTTCCGCACGACACGATGTTAATATGTATTTGAATCTTTTGAAAGTAGATGGTAGTCTTGTATTGGTTGGCCTTCCTAATCAACCGTTGGAAGTCGGTGCATTCAATATCGTAAATGGACGCAAAAGTTTTTCCGGTTCCAACATTGGTGGCATTGCCGAGACACAAGAAGTAATTGATTTCTGTGCAGAACACCATATCACGGCTCAGATAGAACTAATCAGCGTTGACCAAATAAATGAAGCCATGGAACGTTTGGAAAAGAATGATGTCAAATATCGTTTTGTGATTGATATGAAGACAAAAGGAATGTAATCTATAATCAGATATCAACGGTAGTAAGAGGGTATCAAAAGTCTGAGGAAGCTATCAATATCTAACTTTAGAAACGCAGATTTACGCAAATTATCGCAGATTTAAACAGGCTCTTAATCTTCGCGTAAATTAGCGTAAATCTGCGTTTTAATGATAGTGAGTTTCACTTTTGGCACCCTCTTGCCATATCTTCAGATTCTCTTTTTATCCGGTTTTATTAAGAAAAAGTGAATGTAAATATTACAATCTGTAATTCGGGTTATGATGTCTGTAATTTGTCTACAAAGAATCTCTTTTCTTCCCCGTACATTTGCAATATAAAAAATAGACAATCAATTCTTTATTCATTAAAACCCTAAGAGATATGAGACGAAACTTATTATTAGCAGCAACATCCCTTACAATGCTCAGTACTACCCTCTCTTTTGCGCAAACCGACGCAGACAACTTCTATAAAAGTAGTACGGTAGGCACTGAGAAAGTAACCTTTCTCAATCAGTACAAAATGAAAGTGACAGGCAATCTCTTTCTTCCCAAAGACATGAAAGAAAGTGAAAGATATCCGGCAATTATTGTAGGGCATCCTATGGGAGCCGTCAAAGAGCAGAGTGCCAACCTCTATGCAACGAAGATGGCCGAACATGGTTTTATAACCTTGTCCATCGACTTATCTTTCTGGGGAGAGAGTGAAGGGGAACCACGTAATGCAGTCCTTCCCGAACTTTATGCAGAATCTTTCAGTGCTGCAGTAGATTATCTTGGTACACATCCTTCTGTTAATCGTGAACACATTGGTGTGATCGGGATTTGCGGTAGTGGAAGTTTTGCTATCAGTGCAGCTAAAATCGATCCGCGGTTGAAAGCCATCGCAACCATAAGTATGTACAACATGGGGACAGCCAGTCGTAATGGCCTGAAACATGCATTAACACTGGAACAAAGAAAACAGATCATTGCCGAAGCTGCCGAACAACGCTATGTGGAATTCTTAGGTGGGGAAACGAAGTATACCGGTGGTACAGTACACGAACTAACAGAAAACTCCTCTCCGATAGAACGCGAGTTTTACGAATTCTATCGTACAGAACGCGGAGAGTTTACGCCCGAAGGTGCAACATCACTGACTACTACACATCCCACATTGACAAGCAACGTGAAATTCATGAATTTTTATCCGTTTGCTGATATTGAGACTATCTCCCCCCGCCCCATGCTTTTCATTACCGGAGAAAATGCACACTCACGTGAATTCAGTGAAGATGCTTACAGTAAAGCTGCCGAACCGAAAGAATTGTATATCGTGCCCGGTGCAGGACATGTAGATCTTTACGACCGGGTAAACCTCATTCCATTTGACAAATTGGAATCTTTCTTCAAAGAATATCTGAAATGATGAAAATGGATATGAAATATTATATTATAACTCCTCTTGTGACACTGACATTATTGATTAGTCTCACATCATGTAGTACTGATGACCCTTTCCCAAGCCCGCCGGATACAGCACAGCCCTCTCCCACTGTCAACCCTAATGAGTCCGATGATAACAATGATCCCGATAAACCAGGTAATAATGAGAATGATAATTCTATGAATAATAATCTTAAAATAAACATTGGTTCCACCTCGTTCAATATAACTCTGGAAGACAATCCAACAGTAACAGCGTTTAAGTCATTACTGCCAATGACAGTGAATATGTCAGAAATGAATAATAATGAAAAGTATTATTACTTACCGGAAAACCTTCCGACGGCATCTTCCAATCCTGGTAGAATCCAAACAGGAGATTTAATGCTTTATGGTTCTTCATGTGTAGTACTCTTTTATAAGACATTTTCCACGTCTTACAGTTATACATGTCTGGGACGTGTGGACAATCCTGTGGGCCTGGCATCTGCTCTTGGTTCGGGCAATGTAACTGCCACTTTTGAATTACCATAATGGAAAGAAGATGCCGTCTGAAGAATAAAGAGTCGGCAAAATGCTTATAAATAGAATTATAAAATTAAAAACAATTGGAATATGGAAATAATTAAAAACACAGAATACGAAGGCGAACGCCCTCTATTTGCAACACATGACTTACAACTGGAAAATGTAACCATTCATACCGGCGAATCAGCATTGAAAGAATGCAGTAATATTATAGCTGTAAACTGTCGTTTCGAAGGTAAATATCCTTTTTGGCATACGAATGGTTTTATCGTGAAAAATTGTCTCTTTACGGAAGGGGCACGTGCCGCCCTCTGGTATTCTCAAAACCTTCATATGACCGACACTGTGGTAGAAGCTCCGAAAATGTTTCGCGAAATGGATGGGGTCAAACTGGAAAATGTACAGCTCCCCAATGCACTCGAAACCTTTTGGTATTGCCGCAATGTAGAATTAAAAAATGTACAGATAGATAAGGCCGACTACTTGTTTATGTACGGTGAAAATATCCGTATTAAAAATTACAGTCAAAACGGAAATTACTCATTCCAATATTGCAAGAATGTAGAAATCCGCAATGCAGTAATCAATTCGAAAGACGCTTTCTGGAATACTGAAAATGTAACAGTGTACAACTCTGAGCTAAATGGCGAATACTTAGGTTGGCATTCTCACAACCTACGTCTGGTAAATTGTAAAATTTCAGGAACCCAACCACTTTGCTATGCCCATAATCTTATTATGGAAAATTGTATAATGGCTGATGACGCTGATCTCTGTTTTGAGTATAGCAGTGTACAAGCCACTATCAACAGTCCGGTACATAGTATAAAAAATCCACGTAGCGGGAGTATCATGGCAGAAAGTTACGGTGAAATTATCATCGACGAAAACATCAAAAAACCTGCTGACTGTGAATTACAACTATGGGACAATATAACCTGCTTTAGCGCATGAGATACGATTTTGATGAAGTAATCCCCCGTCGTGGTACCAACTCTTATAAATGGGATACAGAGACGGAAGAGGATGTTTTGCCTATGTGGGTAGCTGATATGGATTTCCGTACAGCTCCCGCTGTGGTTGATGCATTGAAAAAACGGGTAGAACACGGTATTTTCGGTTATACAAAAGTTCCCTCTGAATATTATGATTCTATTGTAGATTGGTTTGGGCGAAAACACAATTGGACAATAGAAAGAGATTGGATTATTTATACAACCGGAGTTGTACCGGCACTGTCTGCAATAATAAAAGCCCTGACATCTCCCGGAGACAAGATATTGGTACAAACTCCGGTATACAATTGCTTTTTCTCATCCATTCGTAATAATGGATGTGAGATAGTTGCCAATCCTCTCATTTATATAAACGAGACATACCAGATTGACTTTGATGATTTAGAAAAAAAAGCAGCTGATCCGAAAGCAAAACTTCTGTTATTGTGTAATCCACATAATCCGGCAGGCAGAGTATGGACAAAACAGGAATTAATACGTATTGGTAAGATCTGCCTTCAAAATGATATATTGATAGTAGCGGACGAAATTCATTGCGAATTGGTTTTTCCCGGACATACATATACTCCTTTTGCCTCTGTATCGGAAGAGTTTCTAATGCACTCTGTTACCTGTACTTCGCCAAGTAAAGCCTTCAATCTGGCAGGACTTCAGATTGCAAATATTATTTCTGCCGACACGAATATACGTATGAGAATAGAAAAAGCAATTAACGTAAACGAAGTATGCGACGTAAACCCATTTGGAATTGAAGCTTTGATGGCAGCATACAATAATAGTGAGGAATGGCTGGATAAACTTAATCACTATTTATTTGTCAACTACAATTATCTGAAAAACTATTTCAAAGAACATCTTCCACAGTTTCCCGTAATAAGGCTCGAAGGTACTTATTTGGTATGGATAGACTGCTCTGTATTGAAACTGTCATCTAAAGAAATTGTAAAAATACTGCTTAAGAAAGGTAAGATTCGAGTAAATGAAGGCAATCTGTACGGAGAAGCAGGTGATGGTTTTATTCGTATCAATATAGCTTGCCCCCGACAAACATTGATTGACGGGCTAAACAGAATAAGACGTGCTTTAAGCAATTAACAACCCAATAAAGGAAATATGCCGGAAGGGAAGAAAGTAAACAAGATTTCATTGATTTCTCTGATTTCTTTTGGCTCTTATTCAGTTTATGTGTGGTTATTAAAAGTTCGTCCGGCAGCAGAAGTTGGAACTCATGCTTATGTCAATCCTTTTATAGCCATTCTGTTTTGGAGTGCTTTTAGGGAATGAAAGCGTCAGCATTATTCAGTTAATCGGTCTCATGGTCATATTGTTAGGAATGACTATGATAAACCGAAAATGTTTATTCAATTCTTAATACTCTATGCACTGATGCTATTACTGTAATAAACCGTTAAAACAAAGATATATAACTACTACCACTTTGTTGAAAATATTTCCAATAATTGTTTTTTAGATAAAGGTTTTGCTAAGAAAACATTACACCCTGCCTCAATGGCACTACCTTTATCAGAATCAAAAGCATTGGCTGTTAGTGCTATAATAGGAACCTTAGCATTGAATTCACGAATTCTTCGAGTTGCTTCCAATCCTCCCATTACAGGCATTTTCATATCCATAAAAATAAGATCAAAGTTTTCATTCCGAGCCTTCCAGACGGCATCTGCACCATTCAATGCTCTCGTAAGATTATAGTTTTTGAGAATATGTCGTATTAATAAATAATTACTATCATTATCTTCAGCAACTAAAATTTTCAAATCTTCCTTACTAATTTCATTCAGTACAGACAGCTGGCCTAACGGTTGAGAATTGACCGAGGGTACTTTTTCCGGCATTTCTATCTCACATGGAACCCATGCCCAGAAAGTAGATCCTTTGCCTGGTTGAGAAATAAATCCGACTTTACCTCCTGCCCCTTCTATTATGGCTCTGGAAATGGCAAGTCCAAGCCCCGTCCCTTGTGCAAACTCATTGAGCTTTTGGAACCGACCAAAAACTCTATCCTGTAATTCTACAGGAATACCCTTTCCGGAATCTTCAACATAAAATCGAATCCCCTCTTCCTCAATTGAATATCCCATTTTTATATATCCGGACTGAGTACATTTCACAGCATTAGTAAGGTAGTTCATCCACACTTGCTTGAGCCTGTTTCTATCCAAGAAGACCAAGCATTCCGGACCGGATTCATCCAGGCAAAATTCAACATCAGGATTTGTAACCTTGGGTTGAATCATAGTATACAATTCACTACAAACCTTACTCATGTTAAATTTTTCCGGTTTACGTTCAATAATTCCCGACTCTATTTTAGAGAGATCAAGAATGTCATTAATCAAACGTAATAATAATTCATTATTAGATTGAATAATTTCCATATATTCTTCTTTTTCAGAAGAATCATCACAATTTATCATCAATTCGGAAAATCCTACAATAGCATTCAACGGAGTACGAATCTCATGGCTCATATTGGCAAGAAAAGCTGATTTCAAACGATCAGAAAGCTCTGCTTTTTCTTTCAGATCTTTCAATTCCTGTGCCATCTTTTCCCATTTAGTATTATTAATTTTAATACCAGTGTAACGAGTTACTTGCCCTTTCTTGTTCCTTTCAATCGGAATTCCAGTAACTAACAAGGTTTGCCATTCATCATCCCATTTAGTTTTAGAACGATATTTCAAGTTAAAGTCGCTATTAATTCCCTGAAGTATACGATTTATATATTCACGAACACAATCCACATCATCCGGATGGGCGGTACTCAAATATTCTTCCGGAGAAATTGGCTTTTCGGAATGAAAGTCATTGACCGGATCATTAAACGCTCGGAATTGCCCGCTCTCTACATCAAAATCCCAATAGGACATTCCAACGGTCTTGAAAGTGAGCTCCATTTTGTAGTTTCTCTCTCTAAGTTCTTCATCCAATTGATGTTGTTTCGAAATATTTTGTCTGAATCCTGTATAGCGTACAATATCTCCATTTTCATCTCGCTCAAAAGGCTCTCCGATTATATTGTAATATGACCACGTTTTGTCATATTTTGTTTTAATACGACAAGAAAATTCTACGGTAAGATCTTTACCAGATAACATGGCTTGTATGGCATCATAAGCGGAAGAACGATCTTCAGGATGTATCACATTCATCTGTTCTTCAATAGTCAATAGTTTGTCGCTGGCGTAATCATTAACAGGATCATTGTAAGACTCGAATTTCTGAGTTCGCACATCAAAATCCCAATGAACGATATTGCTAACCTGCATAGCAAGCTCACGCTTTGCTATTAATTCCTCTGTTTTCTTTGCCAACCGTACCTTTTCAGTCACATCCATTTCCGTACCGATAATCAGTAATTTTCCGAAATGCTCAGAGGATAAACGTATTCTACCTTCATAATAGCGGTATTGTTTTTCCTCTTCATTATAAATACGTACAGTGATTTGTCCATGTTGAATTTCTTTCTGCTCCAGTTGATCAAAGAGTTGAATTAAACGAAGCTGATCCTGCGGATGCATTATTTTTAATAATTCTTCTAACGTCGAAATAGCTTTTACTACAGGAGATCCATATAATGAACTGAATGTTTTTTTATATACATCATATACCCATGAAGACATATTGGTGGCATCCATAGCCATTTCCAGATTTTTCTTGCTTTCCTCCGTGTGAAACTCCGCTTCTTTTTTTGCAGTTACATCATTAGTAAGCAGTATATGTCCGATGATAGTTTCTTTTTTATTACGTACGGGAACGACCTTAACTTCGTAAATCATACTATTCTTGTTATTGGAAGAAAAATATGCATTCCTGTTTATCCGATCAAAATCATACTCAAACTCTAATATAATATCCTCACCACGTTGTATCCTTGCCTTTAGTTCTTCATCGACATACGGGCTATTAAACAGATTCACAACACCTATCACTGTATTCCGGTCTTCCACACCATACATCTTCAATGCATAGTCGTTTATACTGTGAAGGAGACCCGCCACATCATAAATTTCAACTCCCATTGGTAAATGAACATATATACTTTCTGTGAACAGAAGTTGTTCTTGCATCAAATTGGAGATTTCTTTCTCAAAAGATATACTGTCGCTCTCTTGAGATTTTACTTTAATTTCTTTCATCTGTTATTATATCTATCAGAATATTATACTCTAAAGAATCAAAATGTTATTTTATGAAAGTATTACTACTATTGTTTATTTTGCATAATTAAAAAACGAAATCTATCCAATATAAAAACAAGAAGTAATGACATTGTTTTGTTTGAGTGCTTTCATTGTTAATTATTTTAATCGACAAATTCATTATTTTATTTACAAATATAATATTTATTATCACAATATTCTTAAACAAGAAGAAATAATAAGCTTTTTTATACTATCGAATCATCCTATTTTTTACCCACAAAAAACGGTTTCTAAAGTTATTGCAATCGTATAAACAATTTATTATTTACTTATTGAATTTACATTATATTTCTACAAGATTTCTTTCTTTTATTTTTTCAAGTAAAAGTAATACTATTGATCCATATATTGAATTTTATCGGAAACAGATAGAATGAATTTAATTTTAAAAGATACAACAACTTGCATAAAAATGAAAACGGAAATAATTATCAATTGTTATGAAAACAGAAAATGAAGTAAAGAGGTGAGGATTTTATTGATTGACTTTTATCATTGAAAAATATCAGCCAAAGCTTAGGCGGTACGATCACAATAAATGATCGTATGCTGTTTGAAGTAGTTGAGACTTTAAATAAAGGCTTCTACTTCTAACAAAAAACTAACCACTAAATCAAAGAACGGTGAAAAAAACATAAAGCACCAGAATATTTATATCACACAATAACCTATTGATTATCAATAATTATATATATTTGCGATATAAACTTAATCTTTATCCTAAGAAAGCATTCTATTCTATCTCTTTACCACCAATTAAAACAGCAAAATATACCTGGAATATGAGCTGAAAGAGACTTATCGTTAAAGTCAGAATAAAATAAGGTATAAAGATGGATTCAGGAACATAAATTGCCTATAAATAGTAACATTAAAATTAAAGGAATAGGATGGAAGATTATAAGAAGATAAATAAAGCCGCTTGGAACTTGAAAACCGACATTCACATTAAAAGTGAATTTTACAATAATGCACTCTTTTTGAAAGGGGATTCATCATTGAAACATATTGAACTTGATTTATTAGGAGAGATCAAAGGTAAATCTATCCTCCACTTGCAATGCCATTTCGGTCAAGACACCATTTCACTATCTCGATTGGGTGCAAAAGCTACAGGTGCAGACTTATCAGATAATGCGATTAGTTATGCTCAAAATATGGCAAAGGAGTTAGAGACTGATACCAAATTCATTTGTTCGGACATATATGAACTTCCAAACGTCTTGGATGATAAGTTTGACATCGTTTTCACAAGTTACGGAGTAATAGGATGGTTATCGGATTTGAAAGAGTGGGCCAAAGTTGTAGCCCATTTTTTAAAACCAGGTGGACAATTTATTATGGTAGAATTCCATCCTGTAGTGTGGATGTTTGATGACGATTTTAACTCTATTGATTATAGTTATTTTAAGGGGGCAGAAATCATCGAACAATTGGAAGGAAGTTATGCCGACCGAAATGCTAAAATCAAATACTCTACTATCACATGGACTCACAGCTTGAGTGAAGTCATTAATAGCCTTATTCGATCGGGTATTCACCTCACAGGATTTGAAGAATATGATTATTCTCCATATAACTGTTTTAAACATACGATCCAAATTGACAAGGATAAATATCGAATAAAACATTTAAACAATAAATTGCCTATGGTTTATGCCATCACAGGAGTAAAACTATAAAATGAACAATTATAGAGCTCCTTTCATAATAAATAGTGATATAAAAGTAGATGATATGATAGTTACCAGAAAAGCATTAAATACAGATTTATTTGAAATTAAGTCTTGATATCCCTCCCAAAAACACCGAATTAGCTACTATCAAAGTTCGTCCTTCCTCTCTTTTTTATTCGGTAAGAATAAAAAAAAAGCCCTGATTCTGTTAAAATCAAGACCTTACAATAACTGAGCGGTGCGTACGGGACTCGAACCCGTGACCCCATGCGTGACAGGCATGTATTCTAACCAACTGAACTAACGCACCAATATTTCATTTTAATTTCCTTGCTATCTCTCTCGATTGCGGATGCAAAGGTAGACATTTTTTTTATATCTGCAACAATTAGAAAGAAAAAATGCGAATATTTTTGTTTGCAGTAACTCATCAATAAAAAATATTTCATGGATGGATTTATTCTTTATCTTTGTAGCTCAGAAGTATAATATAAAAATAAAGACATGAAAGATACACCTATCAAACGACATCTGATTGACGAAACTATCGAAGAATTTCAGATTGCAGACTTTTCAAAAGCAACCATTCGCGAAGTAAAAGCCATTGCAGCCAAAGCTGAAGCTGAATCAGGAATAGAATTTATTAAAATGGAAATGGGCGTACCTGGTCTCCCACCCTCAGCTGTGGGCGTAAAGGCAGAAGTGGAAGCATTGCAAAAAGGGATAGCAAGCCTGTATCCGGATATTAATGGACTTCCGGAACTTAAACAGGAAGCATCACGTTTTATTAAAGCATTCATAAATGTAGATTTAAAACCAGAAGGATGTGTACCTGTTACAGGATCCATGCAGGGTACTTTTGCTTCATTTCTAACTTGTAGTCAGTGTGATGAAAAGAAAGATACCATACTTTTTATTGATCCGGGATTTCCTGTACAAAAACAGCAACTTGTGGTTATGGGACAAAAATACGAAACCTTTGACGTATATGATTTCCGTGGAGAAAAACTAAAAGAGAAACTGGAAAGTTATTTGCAAAAAGGAAATATATCTGCAATCATCTACTCTAATCCCAACAACCCAAGCTGGATTTGCCTGAATGATAAAGAACTTAGAATCATAGGCGAACTGGCAACTCAATATGACGTTATTGTTTTGGAGGACCTTGCCTATTTTGCCATGGACTTCCGTCAGAATCTCAGTACTCCGTTCCAGCCACCTTATCAACCGTCAGTAGCACATTATACAGACAACTATATATTGCTCATCTCCGGTTCTAAAGCATTCAGTTATGCAGGACAACGTATCGGTGTCAGTTGTATTTCCGATAAACTATATCACCGCCACTATCCCGGACTCACAAAACGTTATGGTGGAGGAACCTTCGGAACAGTATTTATCCACCGTATTCTTTATGCGCTATCATCCGGCACCAGTCATTCGGCACAATTTGCCATGGCAGCAATGCTGAAAGCAGCCAATGAAGGAGAATATAATTTCCTTGATGAAGTAAAAATCTATGGGGAACGGGCAAAGAAGCTAAAAGAAATTTTCCTTCGCCATGGTTTCCATCTTGTATATGATAAAGATTTGGGTGAACCCATTGCCGATGGTTTCTACTTTACAATCGGATATCCGGGAATGACAAGCGGAGAGTTAGCTAAAGAGCTGATGTATTATGGCGTAAGTGCTATTTCTCTTGTAACTACCGGAAGCCATCAGGAAGGTCTGCGAGCATGTACCTCTTTTATAAAAGACCATCAATATACACAATTGGATGAAAGAATGAAAATTTTTAAAGAAAATCATCCTATATCATAAAAAGTACACACAAAAGTAAAAAAAAGGAGAAGATAGTTTGTTCCTGCGAAATAAATATTTATATTTATCGCATGAATAATATCAATTCCGACATATTTAAGATACAATCTAATAATGTATTGCCTTCACGGGGAAAGATTCTGATATCAGAACCTTTCCTGTGTGATGCGACATTCGGACGTTCGGTAGTATTACTCGTTGACCATACCGACGAGGGAAGTATGGGGTTGATAATGAACAAACAACTCCCTTTGCTGGTGAACGATGTTATCAAAGAATTCAAATATCTGGAAGATATACCTCTTTATAAAGGCGGTCCTATAGGAACAGATACACTTTTCTATTTGCACACTCTACCGCATATTCCCGGAGCACTTCATGTAAGTAAAGGATTATACCTGAACGGAGATTTTGATGCATTGAAAAAGCATATTTTACAAGGGAACAATATCAATGGAAAAGTGCGTTTCTTTTTGGGGTATTCGGGATGGGAATACGAACAACTGATACAAGAAATCAAAGAGAATACGTGGTTGATAGCCAAAGAAGAATCCTCTTATCTGCTCAATGGAGAAGCCAAAGATATGTGGAAAAATACACTGGGAAAGCTGGGTAGCAAGTATGAAACCTGGTCGCGCTTTCCACAGGTTCCTTCATTAAATTAATTGATTAACACTATCCGAAACGTTGCATCAATGCAGCATCTTTATAGCCCTCTGAAGTTACAATCCAGTCTTTCAACAAACCACATTGTACAAAACCACAGGAAAGAAATAACTTCATACTGGCTTCATTCTCTATTGCGACATGTGCATAGAGTTGATGGATTTGCAGAAAATCAAATGCATAATCGCACAATAGGTTGAGTGCATCAGAAGCATAACCCTCCCTACGAAAATCAGTATGTACTGCAATACCTACAGCTCCACGTGAATGCAAAGGAACAAAGTCGGTTATGTCAATCGTTCCAAGGATACGATTGTCTTCACGACGTATAATCATCAGACGCAATTGTTTATCAGCAAACATATCGCTTTGAGATCCCTCAATGTACTGACGCAATACATAACGGGAATAAGGCACAGTAAAACTGCTTATATCCCACATCAAAGGATCATTTTCCATTTCGTACATCACATCAATATCTTCCGGTTCTACAGCACGGAGATAAATACGGTCATTTACTAAAAAAGGTTGTTTCATGTTACTTACACATAGTTTTTTTCGGGAGTTACCAATACACAACTCTCAGCATTATATACACCTAATTGTAAATTCTTTCTTTGGTTACGAACAAGCAAAGAAAGTATCATTGAATAAGAAAAAGCGCTACTATCATATACTACATGTGTAAATTCATCAGAAATACTTGATAAAAGCTCAGGCTCATTAATAACAGATTTCTCATCTACTATCACAAAGTGATGGTGTCCGTTCAACTGATTAGAATTAAAGATAGTGCGAATATTACCCAAATTTTTCTCATTGATAAAAATAAGGAAACAAGGCATATACTTTTTGATTGGACGTAATATAAAAAAAAATTTCTTTACACAGACTATAGCTAATTTCAGCCAAGTTTGTATCTTAATTCCCGCCCTAATCATCCAACGATATAGCAAAGGATAGTGCGAACCATGTTTACGAAAGAATATATCCATTGCACCATAAAACACACACACATATCGATACGATTCTTTAGAAGTACTTTCACCTTTATAGTGCAGAATTGGATATGGCAGATAATAATTCTTATATCCAGCTTCGGTGATACGACAAGATAAATCAATATCTTCACCATACATAAAAAAATCCTCGTCAAGCAGTCCCGAACGATCTAATGCTTTTTTACGAAGCATCATATAAGCTCCGGCTAATACAGGGACTGAGTGAATAGAGTTTTCATCCAGCCGCGAAAGATAATACCTATCGAATCGAGGATTATTCGGAAAACAACGATGCATTCCTGTAAGTTTCCAAAACGAAGTTAACGGAGATGGATATCCTCTTTTTGATTCTGGTAAAAAGTGCCCGTCAGGCGCAAGCATCTTTACTCCACAAGCGCCGGCGTCAGAATGAGTATCCATAAAGCGAAGTACTTCCATAATATTAGTTGCAGGAAGCAAAGTATCGGGATTCAATAATAATATATATTCTCCTTTAGCTTTCCGCATTGCCTGATTATTTGCACGTGCAAAGCCTACATTTTCTTCATTATAAATATATGTAAGATTAGGAAAACGTTCTGTTATGTATTCTTTAGAGCCATCAGTAGAAGCGTTATCTACCACTACTACTTCTGAAGAAATATCATTAATAGCCTGATAAAGGGATACAAGACATTGTTCCAGGTAATATTTTACATTATAATTAACTATAACTACTGTAAGTTTCATTCTTCTTTCGTTATATAAAGTTCGTTACGAAGTCGTTTTTCGCCTGGCAAACAAAAAAATGAAGCAGTCAAAGCACATAAGGCGCAGAGAGCACCGGTACTATTCAATGTCATGTAATAACACAAAAGATTGTATATAACAACAAAACTAAGTAATCCTAAACGTACAATACTCCATAAAGCATATCGACTAAGAGCGACCGGAAAAGTTAGTTTATCAATTTTACGCGTTAACATAAAAGAAAAAAGCTTCATAGAAAAAGGAATACAAATAGCCGTGAATAATATCCCTGCCGTTTCGAGAAAATAACAAGCTCTCACATCATCAGCTAACAGTCCAATAGGGAAAAGTTCAGTTTCACCAATAACAACCAATAATATAGTAACCGCCCAAAAGATTATATAACTTATCTTCATTTTTTTTACAACGCGCTTTATCTGTTTCTCCATTTTAATATCTGTTTCTTTTATTAAAAACTATACAGTTCCTGTAAATACCGTCCGGTTAACAATGCTTCGTCCCAGTGTCACTTCATCAGTATACTCCAACTCATCACCTATAGAAACACCACGGGCAAGTACACTCAACTTAACACCCATTCTTTCGAGCTTACGGTAGATATAAAAATTGGTCGTATCTCCTTCCATGGTAGTGCTCAAGGCAAGTATAACTTCTTTTATTCCACCGTCTGCCACACGTTGCACAAGGCTATCTATCTGAAGATCACTGGGTCCTACTCCATCCATAGGTGAGATAACACCTCCCAGCACATGATATAATCCACGGAATTGCTGAGTTCCCTCTACCGCCATTACATCCCGGATATTCTCTACCACACAGATTGTTGAAGCATCACGGGCGGGATTGGCGCAAATCTGGCAGGTATCTGTATCGGATATATTATGACATACATGGCAATACTTCACCTCGCGTTTCAATGTGATAATTGAGTTTCCAAAAGCTTCAACGGTAGCGCTATCTTGCCGCAGCAGGTGAAGCACCAGTCTCATAGCAGTCTTTCGTCCTATTCCGGGAAGTTTGGAGAACTCTCCGACTGCCTTTTCAAGCAGTACAGAAGGATATTGTTGGTTCATATATTTCTAACTGAATCTATTATTCAGTGCAAAGATACTTATTATTTGCAGATAGAAAAAACCCGTCACGTGAATTGCAAAATAAATCGTACCTTTGTGCCCGTTATGAGAATACTTGTCACTATTATATGCTACTTTGCAGTACTGCTACTGATAGCCCGCCTTACCGGAAGGGGAAAAAGAAGCGGTTCGGATGCCGCATTCTTCCGGGGAGAGAATCGGTCACCATGGTATATCGTCTCTTTCGGGATGATCGGTGCCAGCATATCGGGAGTGACCTTTGTATCTGTACCTGGTATGGTGCGAAGTATGGACATGACGTATATGCAAACAGTTTTCGGCTTTTTCTTCGGTTATCTGGTGGTAGCACACGTGTTACTTCCCTTATATTACCGGCTCAATCTGACAAGTATCTACAGTTATCTCGGCACACGAATCGGACCACGAACTTACCGTACAGGTTCTTTCTTTTTCTTACTGTCCCGTATGCTGGGTACAGCTGCCAAAATGTATCTGGTTTGCCTCATTCTTCATACATATGTATTCGGTAGCATGGATATACCCTTTTGGATGATTGCTGCCGGTTCAGTGGCACTGGTTTGGATATATACGCATAAAAGTGGTATAAAAACAATTGTCTGGACAGACACTTTACAAACCTTCTGTCTGATAGCAGCATTAATCTGCATCATCTATATTACCATACAAAAGTTGGATTTAGGAGAAAACAGCATAATACAGCTTATCAGTAATAACCCACATAGCCGTATATTCGTATTTGATGACTGGATGTCACGACAGAATTTTTTCAAGCAATTCCTGAGTGGCATTTTCATTGTAATTGTGATGACAGGGTTGGATCAAGACATGATGCAGAAAAATCTTTCCTGTAAAAACCTGCGCGAGGCACAAAAGAATATGTATTGTTACGGGTTCTCTTTTATCCCGCTGAATCTCCTGTTTCTTTGTTTAGGGATACTTCTGTTGATATTGGCAGGACAAATGAGCCTTATCCTCCCGGAAGTGAATGACGATATACTTCCGATGTTTACCACACAAGGATATCTGGGGCAAACAGTACTTATACTCTTTACAATCGGTATCATTGCAGCGGCATTCAGTAATTCCGATTCCGCACTGACTGCAATGACTACCAGTGTATGTGTAGACCTTCTTGATACCAATAAAGATACAGAAGAAGTAGCCCGGCAACAACGTGGGAGAGTACACATCATATTATCTGTGATACTCATTTTCTTCATCTGCCTGGTAGAAGCACTCAACAATAAAAGTGTAATCGATGCTATCTATATCATCGCTTCCTATACGTATGGCCCGTTATTGGGTATGTTTGCTTTCGGACTATTTACACGCAGAACCACCCGAGATCGGTGGGTGCCGTTTATAGCAGTAGCTTCTCCATTGATATGCTATGCTCTCGATTGTTTCGCAATGCAGAGGTATGGATATAAGTTCGGGTATGAGTTGCTAATGTTGAACGGAATACTTACTTTTGCAGGGATGTACGCTTTATCTTCAAATGAAATAATTAATAAAGAATATGGAAATATCAAACGCTGAATTTATCATTAGTAATACGGACGTAAAGAAATGTCCGGCCGGGCGCCTTCCTGAGTATGCTTTCATCGGACGCTCCAATGTGGGTAAATCCAGCCTTATTAATATGCTGACTGGCCGGAAGGGGCTGGCTATGACATCGGCTACTCCCGGAAAAACAATGCTTATCAATCACTTCCTAATCAATGATAGCTGGTACATCGTCGATCTTCCGGGTTACGGTTATGCCCGTCGCGGAATGAAAGGTCAGGAACAGATTCGTACCATCATCGAAGACTATATCCTGGAACGTGAACAGATGACAAATCTCTTTCTGCTGATAGACTCCCGTCTGGAACCACAGAAAATAGATATGGAATTTATGGAATGGTTGGGCGAAAACGGAATACCATTTTCCATTATATTTACCAAAGCAGATAAATTGAAAGGTGGACGCTTAAAGATGAATATCAACGCATACATACGCGAACTTCGCAAACAGTGGGAAGAACTTCCCCCCTATTTTGTATCCTCTTCGGAAGACCGGATGGGACGCACGGAAATATTGGATTATATAGAAAGTATCAATAAAGAAGTTAATTCAAAATAGACAAAGTAGAATGAAAAAGTATGTTTTATCGCTGACAGTCGTGTCAGCTTTATTGCTTGTTACAACGAATGTACAAGCACAATCATGGAAAGATTTATTTAACAAAGACAACATTGAAAAAGTCGTAAATGCCGTAACTGGTAATCAAACGATAGATATGACTGGAACCTGGACATATAGTGGTTCGGCTATTGAATTCGAATCAGATAACCTATTACAGAAGGCAGGTGGTGCAGCAGCGGCTTCCATTGCAGAAAAGAAATTGGACGAACAGTTGGCAAAAGTCGGTATCAAAGACGGACAGGTCAGCTTTACTTTCAATGCGGACAGTACTTTTACAAGTACAGTAGGAAAACGTACCATGACAGGAACTTATTCATATGATGCGACAGACAAAGTTGTACATCTAAGATACTTCAAGTTGCTGAATATGAATGCAAAGGTAAACTGTACAAGTACTAATATGGACCTGCTGTTCAACTCTGACAAACTACTGAAACTGATTGCATTTATATCAAGTAAAAGTAGTAGTACAACTCTTAAAACAATCAGTTCACTGGCAGACAGCTATGACGGAATGATGCTGGGGTTTGCATTGAAGAAATAAACCATTGACAAACAGAAAAAGTGTCAATGGGATTTACAGAAAGTGCCGATTGCATTTGGTTAATATGCAACCGGCACTTTTTTATTAGCCAAAATTCATGGAAAGTTATGTTTCCCGCACGGGGAAGTGCATCAGGCGATAGTTGGTGAATGGAAACACAGGACGAACGTAGACTTTTACTCTTAATCTACTACTCCGAAACGATACACACAATGACTGTAATATTTTTCTCCGGGACGAAGTACTGTGGACGGGAATTGTGGCTTATTAGGACTATCCGTAAAATGTTGCGTCTCCAGACAAACGGCCGTACGCTTCTGATAAGCAATCCCCTTCTTTCCTACCATTGCACCACGCAATCCGTTTGCCGTATATACCTGCAATCCAGGTTCTGTAGTATAAACCTCCATACTACGTCCGCTTTTAGCATCTACCAGACGAGCCGCCAGCTTCGTATCATCTCCGTTCGTATTCAGCACCCAATTATGATCATATCCTTTCACTATATTCAGTTGCATTACATTTTCATTAATACGCTCACCAATTAAATGAGGAGTGGTAAAATCAAAAGGTGTTCCCGCTACCGGTAAGATCTCTCCCGTAACACATTTCAACGAATCATAAGGAGTATACATATCCGCATTGATATAAAGAGACTGGTCTTCAACTGTCGTATCGAAATCACCGGAGATATTAAAGAAAGAGTGATGTGACAGATTAATAACAGTAGGTTTATCTGTTTCCGCTTCGTAATGAATATCCAGTTCATTGTCATTGGTCACCACAAAAATAACATGTACCTGCAAATTACCAGGAAATCCATTCTCCCCATCCGGAGAAAACAAACTTAATTTCAGTGCATTTTCATCCAGCTGTTCTGCCTGCCATATTTTAGAAGCAAAGCCCGGATCTCCTCCGTGAGCGCAATGTTCTCCGGTATTAGGAACAAGATGATATGTAATAGAATCCAACGTAAAAGTAGAATACATGATTCTACCGATATATCGTCCGATGGTAGCACCAAAGTTCTGTTTTTTAGCGAGATACTCAGCAATAGTAGGATATCCACATACGATGTCCTCCATTTTTCCATTACGGTCCGGTACCATTAACGAAACTACCCTCCCACCATAGTTTGTAATGCAAACCTCCATTCCATTCTGATTTTTAAGCACATACAAATTTGTCAGTTGTCCGTCTACTTCCGTCTGAAAGTCCCGTACATCCAAACCGGAAAGTGTCATCTCTTTTTCTTTTCCACAAGATGCACACAGCAATAAAATAAAAGCTATAAAAATGATACTTCTACTATTCATAAGCTATTGTTCGTCTTTTTTTAATACTATTTCGCAAAGATACGGCATTATTTTTAAAAAAAAGCTCTACCTTTGTCATTCATAAACCATAAAAAGGAAATGAATATGAAAAAAATAGCATTATTCGTTGCAATGTTGGTAATGGGAATCAGTTATGCATCTGCTCAAACTGCCGACATTAAGTTTGACAAAACCACTCATGATTTCGGAACATTCTCAGAAAACAATCCGGTTGTATCTTGTGTATTTACTTTCACCAATATCGGCGATGCTCCTTTGGTTATTCATCAAGCTGTAGCATCTTGCGGATGTACAGTGCCCGACTATACAAAAGAACCGATTCTTCCAGGAAAAACAGGAACAATCAAGGTGACATACAACGGAACGGGTAAATACCCCGGACACTTCAAGAAGTCAATTACTCTTCGCACAAATGCAAAAACAGAAATGATGCGTTTGTACATTGAAGGTAATATGACAGCAAAAGATGCTAAATGAGAAAAAATAGACAACAACAGTAAGGAGAATCTTTCGATTCTCCTTTTTTTTTGCTTTCTTTGATGCATATTTACAGAATACATAATTAAACACATTAAATATTTATATAGAAACTATGAAACAAGAAGAAGACAAATTCACCGGCTTGCCCGAGAATGCGTTTAGAGAATTAAAACCGGGCGAAGTATACAACCCTCTGATGAGTCCCGGTAAAAATTATCCGGAAGTAAACTTCTGGTCAGTCACTTGGGGTATCACCATGGCCATCCTTTTTTCGGCAGCCGCTGCCTACCTGGGGCTGAAAGTAGGTCAGGTATTCGAAGCTGCCATTCCTATTGCTATCATTGCGGTAGGTGTTTCCGGCGCGGCAAAACGCAAAAATGCATTAGGAGAAAATGTGATTATCCAGTCTATCGGTGCTTGTTCGGGTGTTATCGTAGCCGGAGCCATCTTTACACTCCCCGCTTTGTACATTCTGCAAGTTAAATATCCGGAGATGACGGTTACTTTCATGCAGGTATTCATCAGTTCGCTGTTGGGTGGTGTATTGGGCATTTTGTTTCTTATCCCTTTCCGTAAATATTTTGTTAGTGATATGCATGGCAAATACCCCTTCCCGGAGGCTACAGCAACCACACAGGTACTCATATCCGGTGAAAAAGGAGGCAGCCAAGCCAAACCATTATTAATGGCAGGTATGATCGGTGGTTTGTACGACTTCATTGTAGCTACTTTCGGCTGGTGGAATGAAAACTTTACCACCCGTGTATGCAGTGTCGGTGAAATGCTGGCAGAGAAAGCCAAATTGGTATTCAAAGTAAATACAGGTGCTGCCGTATTAGGTCTGGGATACATCGTCGGATTAAAATATGCATCTATCATTTGTGCCGGTTCACTGGTAGTATGGTGGGTTATTGTACCAGGTATATCAATGTTTTGGGGAGATAGCGTGCTGAATGCATGGAACCCGGAAATCACTAACACCGTAAGTATGATGACTCCCGAAGAGATATTCAAATACTACGCAAAAAGTATCGGTATCGGTGGTATTGCTATGGCTGGCGTTATCGGTATTATCAAATCATGGAGCATTATCAGAAGTGCTGTCGGGTTGGCTGCCAAAGAGATGGGCGGCAAAGGGAATGTTGAGAAAAACATTATTCGTACACAGCGTGACCTTTCTATGAAGATTATCGCTATCGGCTCTATCATCACACTGATTCTTATTTTCCTGTTCTTCTACTTTGACGTGATGCAGGGTAATCTGGTACATACAATAGTGGCTATCGTACTGGTGGCAGGTATCTCTTTCCTGTTTACTACAGTGGCCGCCAATGCAATCGCAATTGTTGGTACCAATCCTGTTTCGGGTATGACACTGATGACGCTTATTCTGGCTTCTGTTGTAATGGTAGCTGTAGGATTGAAAGGTCCTTCGGGTATGGTAGCTGCGTTGGTGATGGGTGGTGTAGTATGTACAGCCTTGTCCATGGCAGGTGGTTTCATTACCGACCTGAAAATTGGTTACTGGCTGGGAAGTACTCCTGCCAAACAGGAGGCATGGAAATTCTTAGGAACAATTGTTTCGGCTGCTACGGTAGGCGGAGTCATGATTATCCTGAATAAAACATATGGTTTCACAAGCGGAGCGCTGGCTGCACCACAGGCAAATGCTATGGCAGCCGTTATCGAACCACTGATGAGTGGTGTAGGTGCACCCTGGTTGCTTTACGGCATCGGTGCGGTATTAGCTATCATTTTGACACTCTGTAAGATTCCTGCTCTTGCTTTTGCATTGGGTATGTTTATCCCGTTGGAGCTGAATGTGCCTTTGGTAGTAGGTGGAGCCATTAACTGGTATGTGACCAGCCGCAGCAAAGACACTTCACTGAACACTGAACGTGGCGAAAAAGGTACGTTACTTGCTTCCGGTTTCATTGCCGGTGGTGCATTAATGGGTGTTGTAAGTGCAGCAATGCGTTTTGGTGGTATCAATTTAGTGAATGATGCCTGGCTGAATAATACCTGGTCGCAGGTACTCGCTCTAGGTGCTTATGCCCTGTTGATTCTTTATTTTATCAAAGCTTCGATGAAAGTGAAGTAATATTTCTCAAGTAACGATATAAAAACTATTTTCATGAAAAACCTATTAATGGTTGCATGTTTCGTAATCCTCCCCCTGAGCTCCACAGCCCAGGGGGATCGTTACAAGCAGATAACCGACCCTAAACTAACCAGTATCAACCGTGAAACTCCCCGCAGTACTTTCACATCGTACACCAACGAAAAAGATGCAACCGTAAACAACCGCAAAGATGGTACTTTCCGCCTCTTGCTGAATGGTAAATGGAAATTCAACTATGTAGACAGCTTTTCCACCCGCCCTACAGACTTTATGCTTCCTGAGAAAAATGTAAGCGACTGGGCAGATATTGAAGTTCCCGGCAACTGGGAACGACAGGGTTTCGGGATTCCGATCTACGTAAATACCACTTATGAGTTTTGTTCACCGGGCTATGCTCCCTACTGGAATAAACCCAATCCTCCGTATGTACCGGAAGAATGGAACCCGACAGGTACCTATCGCCGTGACTTTAACCTCCCTGCCAACTGGGATGGAAAAGAAATATTCCTCAGTGCCGACGGAACCAAAGGTGCAGCATTCTACTACCTGAACGGAGTATTCATTGGAATGAATAAAGATGCAAAGACTCCTGCCCGGTTCAACATCACGAAGCAGGTGAAACCTGGTAAGAATGTGCTTGCCGTACAAATTCACCGCTTTTCGGATGCCAACTATTTGGAATGTCAAGATTTTTGGCGATTGAGTGGCTTTGAGAGAGATGTCTATCTTTATGCACAACCCCAGCTCCGTATTGCAGACTTTAAAGTGGAAAGCCCGTTGGATGCTGACTACAAAAACGGTATCCTGAAATTCAAAATTAAAATAGCCAATAGTGGCAAGCCGGTTTATCCTTCATATGTTATCTCTTACAAACTTCTTGATAAAGACGGACAACAGGTAGCTACTTCAGACTATGCTGTAAAGGCAATGCCTGCTCCGGGCATCTCTCAAAGCCTGAACGAATTTGTTTTTGATGACAATATCATCAAAACCCCCAAACAATGGACAGCTGAAACTCCCTACCTGTACACCCTTGTTATCAGCCTGAAGAAACCCGAAGGTGGTAAGGTAATGGAAGCAACCAGTGTGAAAGTAGGTTTCCGTACCGTGGAAATGAAAAATAATCAGCTTTGCGTCAATGGTAAACCAATTCTCGTAAAAGGTGTAAATGTACACGAACACGATGAACACACCGGACATTACGTCACTGAAGAGCTGATGTTGAAAGACTTCGAACTCTGGAAGAAGTACAACGTAAACACCGTCCGTACCTGCCACTATCCACAACAAGAACGTTTTTACGAACTATGTGATGAATATGGAATCTATGTGATTGATGAAGCCAATATCGAATCTCACGGAATGGGATATAATCGCGAAGTAGGTGGTACTTTGGCCAACAACCGTCTATTCATGGATGCACACGTATACCGTACCATCAACATGTACGAACGTGATAAAAACCATCCTTCGGTGATTGTGTGGTCATTGGGAAATGAGGCCGGAAACGGTGTTAACTTCTACAAGACTTATAGTGCACTGAAAGAACTCGATAGTCGTCCGGTACAATACGAACAGGCACACCTGGAATGGAATTCGGATATCTACTGTCCGATGTACACATGGCCTGCCGACATCGAGAAATACGCAAAGGATCCAAAACATACCCGCCCGCTCATTTTGTGTGAATACGCACATGCTATGGGAAACAGTCTGGGTAATTTCCAAGAATACTGGGACATCATTGAGAAATATCCGCTCTTACAAGGTGGTTGCATTTGGGATTGGGTAGATCAAGGCTTTGCAGAGAAAACTGCCAACGGACGTAAATACTGGACCTATGGTGGTGATTACGGTGCCTTTGGTACTCCTTCCGACGGAGATTTCTGTATCAATGGCGTTGTTTATCCGGACCGGACTGTGAAACCGCATACTACGGAAATGGGTAAAGTGTATCAGAATATCAAGTTTATCAACTTCAACAAAGACAAGAGAACAGTCGATTTACACAATGATTTCAGCTTTACCAATCTGAATAAATACGATTATCACTACATTATTCGCGATCACGGAAATGAGATATATACAGATAAATTCCAGGTCAGTGGAGCGCCGGGCGAGACGGTAACCGTACAATTGAAAGGTATCCCGCAGGCACAAACCAATACCGGCGATGTACGCATCGAATTTTATGCTACCGTCCGCACTCCGGAACCATTCCTTCCGGCAGGTACAGTAATAGCCCGTGAACAGAACTACATCTATACTTTCCACAAAGACAAAGTGGCTCAGCAAGAAGCTGCACCCATGAAGGAAACAGATACACAGGTTATCTATTCAGGAAAGAACTTCAAGGCTGTTTTCAATAAGAAGAGTGGACTGCTCGTCTCTTACCAGTACAACGGAGCAGAGTACATTCTCAACGGACAAGGATTACATCCTAACTTCTGGCGTGCACCGATTGACAATGATTATGGTGCAGGATTGCCACGCAAACTGGGAGTATGGAAAGAAGTAAGTTATCAGGATATAACGGCTGCCTCTTTCAATGCCTGTAACGGAGAAGTGACCTGTACTTACCAATTCCCGCAAACTGACGCAACTTGGGATATTATTTACAAAATTTACACAAACGGAGTAATAAAGGTAGATAACCGCTTTGTGGCAGCCAATGAAAAGACTCCGATGATTCCACGTATCGGCCTGCGTATGCAAATGCCGGAAACATTCACCACACTTACTTACTACGGACGCGGACCAGAAGAAAACTATCGCGACCGCCGTACCTCACAGTTCTTTGGTGAATACTCCACTCCTATCAAAAAGATGTACGAACCCTACATTCGCCCACAGGAAAACAATCACCGCACAGATATTTACTGGTGTGCACTTACCAATAAATCCGGTGCAGGATTGCTCCTTGTAGCCGACCGTACTTTCGAAATGAACGCCTCAAACTATCCACTCGAAACCCTTGATAGCGGAGACGATTTGCACAACGCTGCCCCGCGTACAGCCGAAACCAACCACCGTCATCTCACTGATCCGAAACCGGAAAAGATGGTAGATCTCTTTATTGATTACCGCATGATGGGTGTCGGTGGTGATAATAGCTGGGGAGCACTTGCACACGAGCCTTATCTGATTCGTACCGGTGTACAGAATGTTGTTGAATATGGCTTTACACTGGTTCCTTTCGGTCGTAAAACCGATTTCAGAAACTTAATTTATCAATATTAATAATGAAAACAATCAGTTCATTTTTACTGGCCACCTGTTTACTGGGTGGCCCGGTTGCAGCGCAACAGGAAACCAATCTTATGCTAACCAATGCCCAGACATTTATCGATACTCCATACTCTGCCCACACGCTGGAAATGGATGACGAAGAAGATCTTATTATCAATTGCGACGAAGTAGACTGCACCACTCTTGTAGAATATGTGCTTGCCATGTCTCTCTGCCCCACCCAGGATAAAGATATGCGTGAAGGTGATTTCGCAGAGAACCTGCAACGTATCCGGTATCGCGGCGGAAAGATTGACGGATACACTTCACGTTTGCACTACATTGCCGACTGGATAAACAACGGAGTACGCGAAGGAATCATGGAAGATGTAACCGCTGCCAATAGCCCATATACACAGAAATTATCTCTCTCGTACATGTCTACTCATCCGCAACAGTATAAACAACTTGCTAATTCCCCGGCCAATGTCAGTAAAATGGCAGGTTATGAAAAAGCGTTGACAGGACACGAAGTTCATTGGTTACCCAAAGATGCATTACCCGTAACGGGACTTCCCTGGATTAAAAACGGAGACATCATCGCCATTACTACAAACACCCCGGGACTGGATGTGGCTCATATGGGAATTGCCATTTATATAAAAGGTAATCTATGTCTGCTTCATGCCTCTTCTTCAAAAGGAAAAGTATTAGTAGAAAAACTTGCACTGAGTCGCCTGCTCGACCGTAACAACAGTTGGACAGGAATACGCGTAATCAGAATGAAAAAATAAAAACAATGATGAAAACGACAAAGAAAATGAAAACAATTTATCTTTTACTTATCAGCCTGTTCCTTATGAGTGGCAACATTGTCGCACAGGATTGGGCTAACTTAAAACAGTTCCAGAAAGACAACGCAGCACTGGGTGCTCCTGCAAAAGGAGAAAAACGCGTCGTATTTATGGGTAATTCCATTACAATCGGATGGCTTCACAACTGCCCGGAGTTTTTCAAAGACCGCCCTTATATCAATCGTGGTATTAGCGGACAGACTACTCCGCAGATGTTGATTCGCTTCCGTCAGGATGTGATTGACTTACAGCCGAAGGTAGTAGTGATACTTGCCGGAACAAATGATATAGCAGGAAATACAGGCCCTTCTACCCTTGAAATGATAGAAGATAATCTGGCATCTATGGCCCAGCTTGCCAAAGCGAATGGCATTAAAGTAATCCTCTGCTCTGTACTTCCCGCTTTTGATTATCCCTGGCGTCCGGGTATGGAACCTAATGTGAAGATTCCTGAACTGAACAAATGGATTAAAGCTTATGCAGAAAAGAATAAATTTATCTATCTGGATTACTTCTCCGCAATGGCTGATGAGAGAAATGGATTACCTGCTGATTTGTCAAAAGATGGCGTACATCCCAATAAGAAAGGATATGAAATCATGCAGCCAATGGTTGAAAAGGCTATCGCTAAAGCTCTGAAATAACGAATTCAAGATCGCGTAAGCAGGCTCTTTATTTCAAGTTCAAGGCGTTGCTTCACTTCGGACATCGGGATCTCAAATCCCAGTTCCTGACGCAGTGAAGTAACGCCTTTATCTATAAACCCACAGGGATGTATATAGCTGAAATAACGCAAATCGGTATTTACATTCAACGCCAGTCCATGCATTGTGACATAATGGCTACTCCTCACTCCTATCGCACAAATCTTACGGGCGCGGGAAGTATCTCCTTCCAACCACACTCCAGTTGCTTTCTCCAGCCTTCCGGCAGTGATGCCATAAGAAGCACAAACACGAATAACGGCTTCTTCCAGTAAATGTACGTATTCTTTCAATCCGAGATCAAACTCTTCAAGATTAAGAATAGGATAGCAAACCAACTGTCCCGGACCATGATAAGTTATATCTCCACCGCGATCAATATGGTAAAGTGTAGCACCAATCTTTTCTAACTGTGCTTCACTCAAAAGCATATTATTTTCTTTTCCGCTACGTCCCAAAGTATAAACAGGAGGATGTTCACACAGAATTATGCAGTTCTCATACTCTTCTCCGTTTTGTTTGGCCCGGACAAGGGTGTCAAAATATTCAGTCTGCCGTTGCCAGGCTTCGGCATACGGGATAAGATTCCAATCAATTACAATCGTTTTCATAAAGACAAAGATAAAAGAGAATTATGATTTATGAAGCATGAACTATATTAAAACTCCAATAAAGCAGTATAATAAATCACACTTCATAAATTATAACTCTAAAATCATTTCCTCCTTCCCAAACTCAATGAATTTAATACTACACTCACACTTGAGAATGCCATAGCAGCACTTGCAAGCATCGGATTCAGTAATAATCCATTCAATGGAAAGAGTATGCCGGCAGCAATAGGAATGCCTATGAGATTATAAATAAATGCCCAAAACAGATTCTGATGAATAAGTCTCACAGTCTGCCGGGATAAGTTAAATGCTTTCGGAAGCAACAGCAAATCAGAAGTCATCAGAGTAACCATAGCCACATCCATTGCAATATCCGTTCCCTTGCCCATGGCTATACTGACATCCGCCAGAGCCAGTGCCTGCGAATCATTAATTCCATCACCCACCATTGCTACAGTCTTTCCCTGTAATTGCAACTCACGGATAAAGTCCTCTTTGTCATCCGGCAAAGCATCTGCAATAAAACGGTCTATACCCAATTTCCCGGCTACCGCCAAAGCCGTACGTTGTCCGTCACCTGTCAGCATACAAATATCAATACCTTGGCGTCTCAGTTCCTTCACAGCTTCGGAAGAGGTAGATTTTATTGCATCTGTAACAGCGATAATAGCCAATAACTGATTCTCACGGCCAAAATAAATGATTCCGTTTCCTTCGGATTCATATTGCACAAGCATATCTGCCATTACATCCGTAACAATAGCATCAAAATCTTTAAGTAACTTGTGGCTACCTACCCAGAACAGATCGCCTTCATAAACCACCTTCACCCCTTTTCCTGTAATACTTTCAAAACTTTCAAGTGGTGCAGGAACAACCTTTTCCTCATCCTGCAGAGAGGTGACAATAGCCCCGGCAAGGGGATGTTCTGATTTCATTTCAGCAGCCAGAAGAACATTCTTGAAACACTCTTCCTGCGTTTGTGCCCATAACCACCCGCTTACGGTAGGATGCCCTTCTGTCAATGTCCCGGTTTTGTCAAGTACCACTACATCGACCTTGCGCATCTGCTCCAAAGCCACCGCATCTTTTATCAGAATGTGCTGACTGGCAGCTTTGCCAATACCTACCATAAGTGCGGTAGGTGTGGCAAGTCCCAAAGCACACGGACAGGCAATTACCAATACCGAAACTGCAGAAAGCATGGCGTATGAGAAGTATTCTGTTCCACCTATTACCAGCCAAAGCACAAAGGTAAGTATGGCAATACCAAGAACCACAGGAACGAAAATTCCCGTTACACGGTCAACGATACGCTGTACAGGTGCCTTGCTTCCCTGGGCCTCTTGTACCATGCGGATAATACGGGCCAGTACCGTCTCACTTCCTACCTGTGAAGCCTTTATTATAAAAGAACCTCGTTGATTGATTGTTCCGGCAAGCACCTTGTCGCCTTGTTTCTTTTCAACAGGAATCGGCTCGCCACTTATCATACTTTCGTCTACAAAAGATTCTCCTTCGGCAAGAATCCCATCCACAGGAATCTGTTCGCCGGGACGGACCACCACAAGATCACCTACCTGTAACTGGTCGATTAAAACTTCTTCTTCAATGCCATTACGCACGATACGCGCTACTTTGGGTTGTAATCCCATCAGTTTTTTGATAGCAGTTGAAGTATTACCTTTGGCACGTTCTTCCATTAACTTACCTGTCAATACAAAAGCGATGATAACAACGGAGGCCTCATAATAAACATGTGGCTCCAGTCCCCGGCTATACCAGAATTCGGGAAAGAAAGTATTAAATGCACTAAACAGAAATGCAATAGAGGTACTCAACGCTACTAAAGTATCCATATTGCTACGCCCCTGTTTGGCTTGCTTCCAGGCACCCGTATAGAATGAACCACCAAAAAGTATCATCACCGGAAGAGTGAGTAACAATTGCAGTTCATTTGAGTATGGTACATGCATAAAAACCATAGAAAGAAACAGCATAGGGACTGCAAATATCCAAGCTCCGATAACCTGCATCTTCAGCTTTCGGTAGTGTTGCTGTTGCGCCTCTTCCTTTCGTTCTTCTTTAAGATTACCCTCTTCTATTATAAGGTCATAACCACCGGACAATACAGCGGCACGAATTTCTCCGGGAGTCAGTTTGTCGGCTTCATATGAGACAGAGAGCGTATTGGTAGCAAGATTGACCGAAGCATCTACAATACCCGGCAACTTACGAACTGTCTTTTCAACATTATTAGCACATCCTGCACAGTGCATGTTCAGCACAGGAAACGCTTTCTTTGTAATAGTACTCATAATATTATTAATTAGCGATTAGTGAATAGTGATAAGTGAGTAGTGATAAGCGATGAGTGATAAGCGCCATACGGCATACAGCGTAGCTTGCTAATCACTTATCACTACTTACTCATCACTATTAAAACAATCTCTCCGGGACGTTTGTTCAATTACTTCTTTTCTGCCTGCTTTGCTTCTTTCACAAACTCAGCTTCATAATTAAACTTCTTAAATCCAGCTTTCAGTTTCTCTACATTTGTCTTGTCAGCGTCATAAGTGATAGAAACGGTTTTCGTTTTCAAGTCTGTAGAGAACTCTTTTACTCCCTTCTCAAACTTGATGTTATCTTTCACTTTTCGTTCACAATTTTCACAATGCATCTGCGATACTTTAAACACTGCCGTACGGATATCTTTTGCCATAACGGCTGTCACACTCAATAAAGCTACTGCTAGAGCAGCTACCATTCTTCTTGTTTTCATAAACTGTTTTTTTTAGTAGTTAAGTAGTCAAAGTAGTTAAGTAGTAAGTAGAGGTAGTTAAAATGTATATGGCAGGATAACGTTAGCACTCTGCTACTTACTACTTAACTACTTTGACTACTTAACTACTCTCTTCTACATTCTCGGTAAATTAAAACGAACCCCTATATACGCCTTTGCTCCATGCATTGGCCCCCATATCATGGTCGAATCAAAATTTTCTCCCCATGGATTAGCGGCATCTATAATCGGATTCTGTTGTTTAAAGTTTGTCAGGTTCTCCCCACCCACATAGACAGACCAACGACGGAAATAACGCGTCACTTGTGCACTCAGTTGCTCAAAGCTGCCATAGCGCGCCTCCCATGACGGACTACCATCAGCAAGTGTATATGGATTCGGCATCCTTCCCCCACCGTTCAACTGCAACGTTGCATCAAATTGCCACAATCCAAGTGGCGTTTGATAAGAGGCCGTCAAAAGTCCTTTATACTTACTGGTCAGAGGTTTCTCCAATAACTTCCCGTTATAAGTTGTCTTTGCATCTATCAGACGATAAGCAACCGTCAGGGTGAAACCCTTGAAAAGCGGATAGTTCGCTTCCAATTGCAACACTTGTGAGTAAGAACGTCCGTCCAGATTGTAGAATGACACTTCATGGGGGGCTGTATCCATATCCACAACAACCTGTTTCAGGAAATCAGTGTAATAATATTCCGCATTAATATTCAAAGTCTTACCAAATAAAGGAATATAGGTTGAAACACTTGCTCCATAATTCCAGGCTTCTTCCTGATTAAGATGATCAGCTATCTTTACCTTCCTGCTGCTGGCAAGCAGATAATTGTTCTCTGCCAGTACATGATTGGTGCGATAGCCTTTTCCAGCTGAAAGCCGAAAATGGACATACTCATTCGGATTATATTTGATGTGCGCACGGGGAGTTACAAAGAAACCATATTTACTGCTATGATCTCCGCGAAGTCCACCCATAAGCATCAATTTATCATTCAAATTAAATGTGTACTGAATATATGCTCCGGGAACAGATTCTTTTACCAAAGCCTTTGTCAATCCCTGCCCTGCATCGTTGGTCAGGCGATAATGTTGATTATATCCATCATAATTGAAACTCAATCCGGTAGAAAGGCTGTGTTGCTTACTGAACTCCGTCTCAAAAAGCAGAGAGGCATACACATTACTCTGATCCACATCATAGAGTTTAAGACCATAGGTAGCATCCTGATTGTGAATCGTCCCTTGGAGGATAAGGGCAAGATTGGTATTCTTCTCCTTATTAAATATATAAGCATTCTTGGTGAAAGCTTCGTAACGATCCGTTTTAATACCTATTTCATAAAGATCATGTGCCGGTTCTTTCCCATGACTGACCTGTCCGCTGTTACGACGTTCAGATAATCCCTTGATACCTGCCTGAAAGACATAGTGATCGCCCATATACGCCCAACGGTTCCACAAATTATACTGCTCTACCCGGGGAATATCGGCAAAGCCATCATCATTTGCATCATGTGCTTTTGTTTCATTTTCATAATGTGCCAGCAGTGAAGTACTCCACCGTTTGGAGAGTTTTATCGTTGCATCAGCATTGGCTTCATAACGGCTCGTACTACTGGCAAACAGATTGGCCGATACCCAGTCCGCCTCCGGGAGCTGAGGTTTCTTGAACTCTACATTGATCTGCCCGGTGATAGACTCATAGCCATTTTTTACCGAAGAACTACCTTTGCTAACTTGGATACTCTGCATCCACGGGCCGGGCACATATCCCAGACCGTAGGGTGCAGCAGCCCCCCTGTAATTAGGAATATTTTCCGTCATCATCTGTACATACATACCCGAGAGTCCCAGTAACTTTATCTGCTTGGCTCCCGTTGCAGCATCCGAATAGCTGACATCTACTGAGGGATTAGTAACAAAGCTTTCGCCAAGATTACAGCAGGCTGCACGTGTCAGCTCAGCACTGCTGATGATATCTTCATTCATCACGCTGTTTCGCAATTTCATCGTACCGAGTTTCCGGCTTACAATGTTCACCTCACCTAATTCAACACCTTCGTGAAGAACTATATCAAGTTCCTGATTCTTACTGCTGACATGAATT
Source organism: Bacteroides mucinivorans (assembly GCF_034654355.2). NCBI lineage: Bacteria > Pseudomonadati > Bacteroidota > Bacteroidia > Bacteroidales > Bacteroidaceae > Bacteroides > Bacteroides mucinivorans. Next base: position 2,945,203 of record NZ_CP178179.1, read on the forward strand.
GTGTCATTCTCAAAACCGATAAAGCTAACGACAAGCATATGGCTTTTAGCTGGTTTGGAAATAGAGAACCGGCCCTCTTCGGTAGTTGTCACACCGTTTGTAGTATTCATCCAAAACACATTGGCACCGGGAATGGGTTCTCCGGTGTTGTCTTTTACAATTCCCGTCACCTGTGCCTGTAAAGCATGGAAAGTGAAGAGAGTAAATAATAAAAATATATATTTCATATAAATTAATTCATTTCATGGTGCAAATTTACAAAATAACCTGTGCAACACGGTTGCATGAAAAGTACATTCTGTATTCGTACATTTACAGGCTTCTTTACATTCTGTTTACCAATATCTTATCTGTATAACATATGAGATGAGAAATCAGAACATCCGGATGTTGTTATACAAAACACCCGGATGTTTTAGTACACAACATGGGGATGTTTTCATAAAGAACATGGGGATGTTTTACATTCTGAAACCTAAAGATACAAACACAAGGAATAGTGAAAGCAGTACTATGAAACACTACCAACACGTATACCTTTCTTATATACTTTTGGCTAAATAAGAAGAGTTGAATAAAGAGCCAGATAATACCGCGAACTGACAGGATGCGGAGGGACAGCATAAGATACTTCCTGCCATTTATTAAAAGACGGAAGGAATTGGAAGTCCGGTAACAATTCACAGATAAGTTGTATCACGGGCGCAGCAACAGAGGCTTCGCACGAATGTTTCATCAAATCTACTTTATAGATAGTAGCTGTACAACCTTCGTCTTTACATGATTTATCTGACTGATGATGAGCTTTATTACATTTAGGGCAACCACTGGTGCAGCAAGTCTGCGCAGTTTCGCAACCGACACAGCAGTAATGGACAACAGAGACTCCCACCCCAGCGTAAATAATCAACAGGGAGAGCATAGCAACCAGTATGTATCGAAGTCTTCTCATAAATTCGGAACAAAGATAGGGAGATTTAACCGTTTCAGCACATTATTTTTTTCTTTTTTATTCGTTCTATTCGTTAATATGTTCTATATTTGTCGATAGGGAATAGCCTAACAAATGTTGAATTTAAAGAAAAAGCCCTTATGAAAAAACAATATGTCAGCCTACTTGCAGTTATACTTGCGGCAAGCGGCTTTTTATTTTCTTGTGGTGACAAGATGAAAAAAGATACCGGTTCACTGGAATTCGATAGCATACAAGTGAACAAGACGGCACATCTCTTTGGAGATACAGCCAAACCAGCCTGCAACCTGCTGATAAACTTTGCCTATCCCTCCAAATCATCTGACGAATTACTGAAAGATACGTTGGATAAATATTTCATTGCTGCTTGTTTCGGCGATAAATACATGGGAGAGAAACCTCAGGAAGTAGTAAAGCAATATACAGAGACATATATCAGTGAGTATCGCCGCGACTTGGAACCTATGTATCTGGAAGATGAAAAAGATAAAGAAAATGAATCATCCGTAGGTGCATGGTACTCTTATTACAAAGGAATCGAAAGCCATGTACAGCTCTATGAAAAGAATTTGCTTGTATATCGTATTAACTACAATGAATATACAGGTGGGGCCCATGGCATCTACATGACTACTTATCTTAACTTCGACCTCGGTCTGATGCGTCCGTTACGTCTGGACGATATTTTTGTTGGAGATTATCAGGAGCCACTGACCGATCTTATCTGGAATCAGCTTATGGCGGATAACGGAGCCAAGACACGTGCCGAACTGGAAGATATGGGCTATGGATCAACAGGCGAAATAGCCGCTACAGAAAACTTCTATCTCAACAAAGACGGAATTACTTTCTACTATAATGTATATGATATCACTCCATACGCAATGGGACCGGTTATAGTATCCCTGCCGTTCCAGATGCTGGAGCATATGCTGGGTAGTAACCCGATTATTGGTGAACTGAAAAATTAAAAATATAACTCATACATTAAACAAAGCAGTGGAAATCATACTAAAATATTTTCCAGACCTTACGGAAGAACAGCGCAGACAATTAGCTGCTCTATACGACCTATACATCGACTGGAATGCTAAAATCAACGTTATTTCGCGTAAAGACATCGAAAACTTGTACGAACATCATGTGTTGCATTCACTGGGTATTGCCAAAGTGATTCAGTTTCGTCCCGGTACCAGCATTATGGACTTGGGTACGGGCGGTGGTTTTCCCGGTATTCCGTTAGCTATACTTTTTCCTGATGTAAAGTTTCATCTGGTAGACAGTATCGGAAAAAAGGTGCGCGTAGCTACTGAAGTAGCCAATGCCATCGGGCTGAAAAATGTAACCTTCCGCCATGCACGTGCCGAAGAAGAGAAACAGTTATTCGACTTTGTAGTGAGCCGCGCTGTTATGCCGTTGGCAGATTTAATCAAAATCATCAAAAAGAACATCTCACCCCGGCAACAAAATGCATTGCCAAATGGTTTAATCTGTCTCAAAGGTGGAGAACTTGAACATGAAGCAATGCCGTTCAAGCATAAAATCACCTTGCACAGCTTAAGTGAAGATTTTAAGGAAGAATTCTTCCAGACAAAGAAAGTGGTATATGTGACCGTATAAATAGATAGATACGTAACGTCAAATAATCATGAAAATAAAGAGATTTGAATTTAATATGTTTCCCGTAAATTGTTATGTATTATGGGATGAAACAAAAGAAGCAGTTGTCATAGACCCAGGCTGCTTCTATGATGAAGAGAAACAAGCATTGAAAAACTTCATCAACACCAATGGGTTAACAGTGAAACATTTGCTGAATACGCACCTGCATCTGGACCACATCTTTGGAAATCCGTTCATGCTGAAAGAGTTCGGTCTTTCAGCAGAAGCCAGCCAAGCGGATGAATACTGGATCGAAGAAGCTCCGAAGCAGAGCCGTATGTTCGGTTTCCAACTACAGGAACCTCCTGTGCCATTGGGGAAATATCTGCATGACGGAGATATAATCACCTTCGGAAATATATCGCTGGAAGCAATTCACGTACCGGGACACTCTCCGGGAAGCCTCGTATATTATTGTAAAGCAGAGAACTGTATGTTCTCCGGAGATGTACTTTTTCAAGGCAGCATCGGACGTGCCGATTTAACGGGAGGCAATTTTGATGAACTAAAAGAACACATCTGTAGCCGTCTGTTCATTCTTCCCAACGAAACTGTGGTTTATCCGGGACACGGAGCACCAACTACCATCGGTATGGAAAAAGCGGAAAATCCGTTCTTCCGATAACTGTTTCGCATACGGAGAATCTACGCCAAGCGATTATACAATCCATATGAGCAACTTAAAAACTAATTAATATGAAAACCGATTCATTCGCCAATCGCCATATAGGTGTTAGCGAAAAAGACATTGAAGTGATGCTCCGCAAGATAGGCGTAAGCACCCTTGATGAACTGATTGATAAAACAATACCGGTCAATATCCGGCTCAAAGAACCATTGGCATTGCCTCCGGCTATGACCGAATATGAATTCAGCAAGCACATTGCCGAACTGGCTGGTCAGAATAAACTATTCACCACTTATATCGGAATGGGCTGGTATAATACCATCACCCCTGCCGTAATTCAGAGAAATGTGTTCGAGAACCCTGTATGGTACACCTCTTATACACCTTACCAGGCAGAAGTATCACAAGGACGCCTGGAAGCATTAATGAATTTCCAGACAGCCGTTTGCGATCTTACAGCTATGCCATTAGCTAACTGTTCCTTACTGGACGAAGCCACCGCCGCCGCAGAAGCAGTTACAATGATGTACGGACTGCGCCCGCGCGATAAGCAAAAGTCGGGAGCTAATGTTGTATTCGTTGATGAGAACATTTTCCCGCAAACGCTGGCTGTGATGAATACACGTGCCATACCACAAAGTATTGAGCTACGCATAGGCAAGTATCAGGAATTTGAACCGACTCCGGAAGTATTCGCCTGCATCCTCCAGTATCCCAATTCGGACGGAAGTATTGAAGATTATCGCAGTTTCACTGAAAAGGCACATGAGGCTGATTGTAAAGTAGCTGTAGCTGCCGATCTGTTGAGTCTTGCACTCATCGTGCCTCCGGGTGAATGGGGAGCAGACATTGTATTCGGTACAACGCAAAGACTGGGAACACCGATGTTCTACGGTGGTCCTTCAGCAGCCTATTTCGCTACCCGTGACGAATTTAAACGCAACATGCCGGGACGTATCATTGGCTGGTCAAAAGATAAGTACGGAAAGATGTGTTATCGCATGGCTCTGCAAACCCGTGAGCAACATATCAAACGTGAAAAAGCTACTTCCAACATCTGTACCGCCCAAGCATTACTGGCTACAATGGCAGGATTCTACGCTGTTTATCATGGTCAACAAGGCATTACGGATATTGCATCGCGTATCCACAGTATCAGTGCTTTCCTTGAAAAAGAGATCAGCAAATTGGGATACAAGCAGGTGAACAAACATTATTTCGACACGCTTCGTTTCATATTGCCCGACAATGTTTCGGCACCGCAAGTACGTACCATCGCCCTTAGCAAAGAAGTGAATCTGCGCTATTTCGACAATGGTGACGTTGGTTTCAGCATTGATGAAACCACTGATATTTCTGCTGCCAATATGTTGCTTTCTATCTTCGCTATCGCTGCTGAGAAGGATTATCAGAAGATTACTGAAATCCCCGATGCTGATACACTCTCTAAAGAACTTAAACGCCAGAGTGCATTCCTTACCCACGAAGTATTCAATAAATACCATACGGAAACGGAAATGATGCGTTATATCAAGAGACTGGACCGCAAGGATATCTCGCTTGCCCAATCTATGATTCCGTTGGGTTCGTGTACCATGAAGCTGAATGCTGCTGCCGAAATGTTACCACTGAGTCGTCCGGACCTTCTGTGTATGCATCCGTTGGTACCCGAAGACCAGGCCGAGGGGTATCGTAAATTAATAGAAAACCTGAGTGATGAACTGAAAATAATTACCGGATTTGCCGGTGTCAGCTTGCAACCGAACTCCGGTGCAGCAGGTGAATATACAGGTCTTCGTGTGATTCGCAGTTACCTCGAAAGTATTGGTCAAGGACACCGTAACAAAATTCTGATACCCGCATCGGCACATGGTACGAATCCTGCATCGGCTATACAGGCAGGCTTCACAACAATCACTTGTGCTTGTGACGAACATGGCAATGTAGAAATGAGTGATCTTCGTGCCAAAGCTGAAGAAAACAAAGAAGAGTTAGCCGCCCTGATGATTACGTACCCGTCTACACACGGCATTTTTGAAACAGAAATCGTAGAGATCTGCGATATCATCCACGCTTGTGGTGCACAAGTGTATATGGACGGTGCAAATATGAATGCTCAGGTAGGACTAACCAACCCAGGCTTTATTGGCGCAGATGTCTGCCATCTGAATCTGCATAAGACCTTTGCATCTCCCCATGGTGGTGGTGGCCCCGGTGTAGGTCCTATTTGTGTAGCCGAACACCTGATACCATTCCTCCCGGGTCACGGATTGTTTGGTAATCCGATAAATGAAGTATCTGCCGCTCCTTTTGGTAGTGCAGGAATACTACCTATCACGTACGGCTATATCCGCATGATGGGCACCGAAGGTTTGACTATGGCAACAAAAGCCGCTATCCTCAATGCCAATTATCTGGCTGCCTGCCTGAAAGACACATATGGTATCGTATATCGCGGAGCCAATGGTTTCGTAGGACACGAAATGATTCTGGAATGCCGCAAAGTACATGAGGAAACAGGAATCAGCGAGAACGACATCGCAAAACGTCTTATGGATTATGGATATCATGCTCCTACTCTCTCCTTCCCTGTTCACGGAACACTGATGATTGAACCTACAGAAAGTGAAAGTTTGTGGGAACTGGATAATTTTGTAACCGTGATGCAGACGATATGGAAAGAAATCCAGGAAGTGAAAAATGGCGAAGCAAGCGTGGAAGATAACGTACTAATAAATGCTCCGCATCCGGAATACGAGATCGTGAACGACCACTGGGAACACAGCTATACACGTGAAAAAGCTGCCTACCCGATAGAAAGCGTACGTGAAAACAAATTCTGGGTAAATGTGGCGCGCGTAGATAATACATTGGGAGACAGAAAACTGTTGCCAACAAGGTACGGTTCGTTTAGTTGAAAGTTGAAAGTTGAAAATTACTATGCAGCGTGACAGCGCAGCTAATTTTCAACTTTCAACTTTCAATTTTCAACTAAACAACGGTTATCGTTCCCGCCTTTACTTTCTTTTCTTTCATTGGAATAGAAGGATCAGGATATCCTAAGGCTACACAACCGTATACTTTGTGATTTTCGGGGACACCGAGAGAAGTGATAAATTCACGTACTTCGGGGGCATCGCATGTTGTCCCCAACTGGTTGATCCAGCAAGAACCAATGCCCAGAGAACGGGCAGCAAGAAACATATTTTCAATAGCACAGGCACAATCCATTCCTGCCCACCATTGTGTCGGTTCATTAGAAACAATTACAAGCGTTGGTGCATGATAATAACAGCAATACGTCTGGCTATGTCCGCGCTCCTGCAAATGTTTATCCTCACTTTTGGCAAATGCACCTTTGATACGGGCATTTAATTCTTCGAGTTTCTCTGTATTTTGTATAGCTGTGAAATGCCAAGTTTCAAGATGCATACCACTCGGAGCATATGTGGCAGCTTCAAGAATAGTCAGCAAATCTTCTTCAGCTACCTGTTGAGTAGTATAAGCACGTACGCTACGACGTGCTTTGATATTTTCTAATACTTCATTTGTTTTCATGATGAATAGTGTTTTAATTTTTATTTGTTAGAAATAAAATGATGAACTGGTTACACTGCAATGTATCATACCTCATCACCTTTTAACCAACCCAATCTTCACATTCAACTTAAAGTAATATACCCCATTCTCCCGTTCCAGGAAGCCGTACTTATCTTTATCCACAGATCCTTTCTCTAAACGGGTATTCAGATAGAGAAAATCCTCAAATGTCTTTTTCTCCGCTTTATGATAACAAAGCACTTCTCCGTTTCCATCTATCAGCAAAATTCCTTCCACTGCAGAATCCGTCCCGTTATAAATCTTTGCCGGACGCATCCCCAATGCCAGAGTAAGCAGGAACTGCTTCATTTTAAATTCATAAAAACCATGTTTATTGATCAGTTCATCCTTAATTTTCAACGGATTGATTCGTTTTATCTCCTCCGTTAATTCACTGATACGTGTGATGCCATCCAAATGCATAATACGTACCATCTCTGCCAGAACACGCGGAAAGTGCAAATCTATCATCAACAGGTTGCAACGGAATACACGGTCTGCCACATCAGAATACTTTAATACACCGCCCAGACGTTCTATCATCATCATACGCTCTGCCACTTCTGTAGGCGACTCTTCCAATGCATTTATTTTATTCACAGTAGGTACGGCAAACTTAACACCTGTCTGCTCCAATTTCAGATTGGTAGTTCGTCCGCCATCAAGCAAAGGATTCATGGCACTAAGACGTGAACGAACATTGAATCCTGTCAATGGAGCCTCAGGATGCCAAAAGGCAACAGAAAAATCCGTACGATCATCCGTTTTTGCTTCAAGATCAAAAATACCTGTTTCATCCAGGAACTCTTCTACCCCATCAGGAGAGGTCACATCATTTTCTGACGAGGACTTGACTGCATCGAGAATTAATCCAGCCACTGTGGCAAAATCTTCCCGTGGTATTCGCTTATCTACTGTTTCGTTTACAATATGAATTTCCTCTTTCTCAATATAATAGCGACGCGTACCATCATGCTCTTCGCGCTGTACCATTGCTACAGGCCAGCACTGTGTATCGTCTTTTTTTGCTTGCGGCGTACCCAACGAAACCTTTCCGTCTGCCAGCAAACGGAAAAAAGCATACAGTTCACTCCATTCTCTTTTTGTTGCTTCAAATGCCATATTTAATATATTTGTTTTACAGATTAATCATTTCGGACAGTTCCTGCCAAGGGATCAACGGACGTTGTATCTCTATCTCTTTCTCCACAGGTGGTAATTTCCCAGCACGTGCTATAGCCAGTGGAATACGTGGAGTTATCACAATATACCTCCCTGTCCAGCAGCCATCAAACCAGGCCGGATTACCCCGCTCCCGCTTTATTGGAAAACATTGATTTTCACCCTTACTCCGCATCATAGCCGAACGCCCGGGATCGTTGATCCATACATGAGTATCATTTATACCGCGAAGCACCATCCAATGACGGTGACTACCCGGTTGCATCAACCCATGAGACGAACCGCGATGCCTCACATTTATCAGTACGGGAATACCCTGATCAATATATGCCTTCAGCGCCCGGTAGTCTTTATTCATAAAATGCTTAGCACTCACCATATGTTCATAATACCGTGTCAACGAATCTATTTCAAAAGAATAATAGCCACCCTGTCCTATGGATGTACGCCGCTTGAAAGGAGCACGTTTTTTCAAAAAATAATTCTTCTGATACTCTACAAGCTTTGCTTCGGCTTCTGCTGCCGAACGGCAACTATCTACGGTCATCCCTTTATAATAATCAAATACCATCAATGAGGATGCCAGCGAGCAATGCGCATAAGGACATCCGCTGATCTTCTGCGAATACCAGGGTAAAGGAATATCGTTGGGAGCCACTTCCTGAGCCTGAACAGAAGGCAAATGGCTTCCAATCAAAAACAAACCGAGATACAGAGCTTTCATTATCACATTTCGTATCATTGTGTGCAAAGATAAGGAAATCTGATAAAACAAATGGTGGACAGAAAAAACTATTTCCAATTCCAAATGTTATATAAATAGAGTTGACTACTTAAAAAATAAAATTATGGATAAAAATGAAAATCTGATTAGTATCACGGAAGTCCCTGCCGGGCCCTACATCATCAAAGGTGAATTTAAGATGATTAACAAAGAAGGGAAAGAGAGTATTTTGCAAGGAACAAACGCTTTGTGTCGTTGCGGCCACTCTAAAAACAAACCATTTTGCGACGGAACACATCGTAAAATAAATTTTGAAAAGGACAACGAATAAGGCTACACAAATGCGTCTTTTATAAACTCCAGTGCGTGTATCAACGGAATATTTACCCGAAGAGACACGCATTCAATTTTTCTGTTCCACCAACGTGTTATTCTTCTTATTCTTCCTCAAGGATACGTGCTGTCTCTACTTTTTCCAAGCGTGCCCGCAAACGAGGCATCATAGAACGACGAATACGAAGCGTCATACTACAATCCATGTCATAGGACTGTCGCAAAATTTCCGGTTCTTCTTCTTTCACAATACGCATCACATCATTCATAAAAGGATATTCAAAAAGCACAGTCACCTCGTCATCTACCGTTTTTTCTACAATGGTAGCCGTGGCAATGGCTTCGGCGGCAGCAGCTTTATAAGCCACAATCAATCCACTTGTTCCCAGCTTGATTCCACCAAAATAACGAACTACAATAATAAGTATATCAGTCAGTTCATTAGAGTTGATCTGTCCCAGAATAGGTTTTCCGGCTGTACCGGAAGGCTCACCGTTATCATTCGCACGAAAATCTTTCCGTTCATGTCCCAGCATATAGGCATAGCATACATGACGTGCATCGTAATATTTCTTCTGGTACGTTTCGAGATGTGTCTTTATTTCTTCGTACGTACGCACAGGCAAAGCAATAGCAATGAACTTGCTACGCTTTTCGGTATAGATACCTTCGGAGGGTTCAGTAATGGTTTTGTATGTATCTTCCATGCTTTTAGAATTAAAAATGGAAAGTTGAAAATTGAAAATTACTATGCAGCCTATTATGCAGTTAATTTTCAATTTTCAACTCTTCATTTTCAACTAACTAAGTTTATGAATCACCAGTCCCGAACGAAGTTTCGGTTCAAACCAGGTAGTCTTCGGCGGCATGATATTGCCAGTATCAGCAATATCCATCAATTGTTTCATTGAAACAGGATAAAGTGCCAAAGCTACTTTCATTTCACCGCTATCTACACGTTTGCTCAATTCTCCCAGACCACGGATACCACCTACAAAGTCGATACGCTTATCCGAACGAAGGTCTTTAATACCTAAAATTTCATCCAGAATCAAGTTGGAAGAAATAGTAACATCCAATACACCTATCGGATCGTTATCATCATACGTTCCGATCTTCGCTGTAAGACTGTACCATTTACCATCCAGATAGAGGGCAAAATTATGCAGTGCATTCGGTTTGTAAATCTCCATACCTTTTTCTTCTACAACGAAATTCTTTTCGAGCGCAGTAAGAAACTGTGCAGGAGTCAAACCATTGAGGTCTTTAACCACACGGTTATAATCAATAATAGTCAATTGATTGGCAGGAAAACATACAGCCATGAAATAGTTATACTCTTCATCTCCACGATGATTCGGATTCTGTTTTGCCTTCTCAGCACCTACAAGTGCGGCAGCGGCAGAACGGTGATGTCCGTCAGCAATATAGAGTGCAGGCATTTTAGCAAACTCAGCTGTGACAGAAGCGATATCCTCTGCCTGGTCTATAATCCAGAAAGTATGTCCGAAACCATCACCCGGAGCTATAAAATCGTATACAGGATTCTGAGCAGTATATTTCTTGACGATGGCATCCAGCTTCGCATTATCAGGATATGCAAAGAATACCGGTTCAATGTTGGCATTGTTCACGCGGACATGTTTCATGCGATCTTCTTCTTTGTCGCGACGGGTCAGTTCATGCTTCTTGATAATACCATTCATATAATCAGGAACATAAGCACCCACAACAAGTCCGTATTGTGTCTTACCATTCATTGTCTGAGCATAGATGTAATAGTTTTCTTTATCATCCTGCACCAACCAGCCTTTGTCTTGAAACAGTTTAAAATTATCGGCAGCTTTGATGTACACCTTCTCGTCATGCTCATCCGTACCTACAGGAAAATCTATTTCAGGCTTAATTATATGATAGAGTGATTTCTCATTTTCACCAGCTTCTGCACGTGCTTCTTCTGAATTAAGTACATCGTAAGGACGCGAGGCAACTTGCTCCACTAATTCTTGTGGAGGACGAATACCTTTAAATGGTTTAATTGTAGCCATAAGTCTTATTACTTATTTACGCGGAATTTTTCGCAACCGTCTTTCAGGAAACCAACGATCTGTTGTGCAGCAGCAATGCCGGCATTGATATTAGCTTCAGCTGTTTGTGCACCCATTTTCTTAGGAGTGGAGAAATAACGTCCGGCAAAAAGTTCGGTGAACTTAGCATTAGCAGCAGGCATAATATCGGTAATATATTTGAAATCGGGACGATCTTCCATCAACTGAATAAGTTCGTCTTCATTGATAACTTCCTTACGTGCAGTATTTACCAAAATAGCTCCTTTGGGCATATCCTTCAACAAAGCATAGTTGATAGAGTTCTTCGTTTCGGCAGTAGCAGGAATATGCAGAGAAACAACATTACAGGTTTTGTAAAGTTCTTCGGCAGAATCAACCGCTTTAACGCCATCTTTCTCGATTACTTCTTTCGGGCAGAATGCGTCATAAGCATAGATTTCCATTCCGAAACCTTTAGCTACACGTGCTACATTACGACCTACGTTTCCGTAAGCATGAATACCCAGCTTCTTACCCATCAGCTCAGTTCCTGATGTTCCATTATAAAAATTACGGACAGCATATACCAGTAAGCCAAAAACAAGTTCGGCTACCGCGTTGGAATTCTGTCCCGGTGTGTTCATTACACATACCCCGTGTGCAGTTGCAGCAGCAAGGTCTACGTTGTCATAACCGGCTCCGGCGCGTACCACGATTTTCAGTTCTTTGGCAGCATCCAGCACTTCGGCATCTATAATGTCACTGCGTATAATGATTGCATTGGCATCTTTTACTGCATCCAATAATTGTGCCTTCTCTGTATATTTTTCAAGTAAAGCAAGCTCGTATCCGGCTGCTTCGATTTCTTTGCGAATACCGTCCACAGCTACTTTAGCAAACGGTTTATCGGTAGCGATAAGTACTTTCATGATTCGATGTGTATAATTATAAAAAAAACGATCCACTACAAACTGACACAGAGTTTCATAGAGAGGACTGCTAAAAACAGAAAACTCCGTGAAACTCTGTGATACTCTGTAGTGAGAATATTAATGAAGTTTCTCAAATTCCTGCATGCAGTCAATCAATGCCTGTACGCTTTCTTTAGGCAGAGCATTGTAGCATGATGCGCGGAAACCACCTACAGAACGGTGTCCCTTGATACCTACCATACCTCTTTCAGTAGCAAACTTCATGAAGTCAGCTTCCAGATCTTTGTATTCGGGAGCCATTACGAAGCAGATGTTCATACGTGAACGGTCTTCTTTAACAGCTGTTCCTACGAACATCTTGTTACGGTCGATTTCAGCATACAGCATATCGGCTTTTTCGATAGCACGGCGTTCCATTTCTTTCACACCACCTTGTGCTTTGATCCAACGCAATGTCTGCAGTGCAGCATAGATAGGCACTACCGGAGGAGTATTGAACATAGAACCATTGTCAACATGTGTCTGATAATTCAACATGGAAGGAATAGACCGTGATACTTTGCCCAATGCATCATTCTTCACAATTACAAAAGTAACACCTGCAGGTGCCAGGTTTTTCTGTGCACCACCATAGATACAGATATATTTTGAAACGTCGATAGGACGAGAGAAAATATCGGAAGACATATCGGCAACCATCGGAACCGGAGAGTCAAGGTCTTCTTTCAATTCTGTACCATAAATAGTGTTATTAGTAGTGATGTGGAAATAATCAGCATCAGCCGGAACTGTATAATCTTTCGGAATATATGTATAGGTAGCTTCGGCAGAAGAGGCAACTTCTACAACTTCGCCAAAGGCTTTGGCTTCTTTCATCGCTTTCTTGGCCCATACGCCGGTATTCAAATAAGCAGCCTTCTTCTCAAGGAAATTGTATGGTACCATGCAGAACTCCATACTGGCACCACCACCCAGGAACAATACCGAATACCCTTCGGGGATGTTGAGTAATTCCTTGAATAGTGCTACGGCTTCATCAACCACAGGTTGGAAGTCCTTAGCGCGGTGGCTTATTTCCATCAGTGAGAGACCGGAACCATTGAAATCTAAAATAGCCTTCGCTGTATCCTCAATCACCTCACGCGGAAGAATAGAAGGTCCTGCATTGAAATTATGCTTTTTCATTTGAAGTTTGTTTTTGGTTTAACATTTCGTTACTTGTGTCTTTTGACATTGCGAAATTACGGAATTATTTCCGTAAAACAAATCTTTCATTATAAAATCACATTCGGTTTGCTGATTTATCTTACTTTTTATTGGTTTATGCAGGATATATGCACCATTTTGTCATGTATGGATATCAAGAGTGAGCATAAAGAATAAAGTAATAGTATCGGATATTTTTTACTTAAAGACTGAAAGTAAAAGGGATATAAAATGAATATTTATGATATAAAAGAAAGAAAAAATATCCTCCGGAGGATATTCATGTTTAATACGGTATTTCACCACAGAGGTCGCAGAGGGCACGGAGTTTTAGTTCTTTGATGAAACGCGGATGATCTCTGATTCCCGCAAAAGGATATAACAATAAAATAAAGAACTACAGTTTTTTAATCAGCTTTTATCTGCGATCATCCGCGTTTCATCAGAGAAAATAATATCTCTGTGCTCTCCGTGTCCTCTGTGGTGAACTGATAATTAATCAGCTTCTTCAATAACGGTTTTCATTCCTTTTATCTTTTCTCCCCGGATAAGAGTCAGTAACTGCTTCACCTTCCCCCGACGAATAGCAACGAAAGCATAATGCTCTTTTACATCAATCATCCCCACATCTTCACGAGAAAGGTTTCCCTTCTTATACAAGAATCCTGCAATGTCTATACGGCTTAGTTTATCTTTTTTTCCTTTACCTATATATAAGGTAACCCAAAGCGGCTTTGAAGGACGCGGAGCTTGTTCCGGAAGTTCATACATTTCGATATCCATAGGAATATATTCCGGTGTTTTTTCTTCTGCGTTCAGAATGAGATAAGAGGTTCCGGTAGCATCCCAACGAGCTGTACGCCCGTTCCGATGGGTAAAGGCTTCTTCATTCACAGGCATATGATAGTGAATGATGTGCTCTACTTCCGGAATATCCAGTCCACGGGCAGCAAGATCGGTGGAGACAAGTACATGACAGCTTCCGTTACGGAATTTATAAAGTGCACGTTCGCGGTCGGGCTGCTCCATACCACCATGAAAGCGTTCGTTATACATGCCCTTTTCAGTAAGCAGTGCACTCACACGTTCCACCGCATCCCGATGATTACAAAAGACAATACTGGAACTACTCCCCAGTGTACAAAGCAACTTATAGAGTGTATCAATTTTATCTTTTGCAGGAGAGATGACTTTCATTAAGGTCAGTCGCGGTGCTTCTGTGGGGGTATCCGGCAGAAAATTCAGTTTAATAGTACGGTTCAGTCCGGTGAACTGTGGGATTTCTTCGGCATCTGTTGCAGAGAGGAGTACCCGTTTTTTTAATCCGGGCAGTTGAGTGATGATCTCAGCCATTTCATCATGGAAGCCGAATTCAAGAGACTTATCAAACTCATCAATAATAAGTGTACGGATTGTATCGGGATTGAAATTCCCTTTGGCAAGGTGATCTGTTATACGTCCCGGCGTACCGATAATGATTGTAGGATGATTACCTTGAATGCTCTTTTTCTCTTCACTAATAGGGTGACCGCCATAACAGCAACAAGTCTTCCAGGAGGAATTCATGGCCTTGAATACAGAATCTATCTGTAAAGCCAGTTCCCGCGAAGGTACGAGAATCAGTACTTGTATTGTATTATCATCCGGTTTCAGGGATAAAAGCAAAGGTAGCAGAAAGGCCAATGTCTTACCCGATCCGGTAGGTGAAAGCAATATTACGTCTTTTTCTTCAGAAGCAGCATCCAGCGCAGCTTCTTGCATAGGATTCAGCGCTTCAATCTTCAGATTTCTCAGCGCAGCTTGTATCAATTCATTCTTTTGTTTCATAATGGCACAAAGATAGGGAGATTTACGATTAGACGATTTACGATTTACGATTAAAGTTTACTATGATTCCTTAAAATCAATAGCTATAACTAACTCCAATCATAAATTGTAAATCGTCTATCGTAAATTTCAGCGCTTTCCTTATGCTCCGAAATTATCGAACATCAGATTCTTAGCCGGTACCCCCAGGCTATCGAGCATCTTCTCAACAGCTTTAGACATCGGACCAGGACCACACATGTAGTATTCAATATCTTCAGGTGCTTCGTGGTTTTTCAGGTAAGTTTCATAAATTACTTCATGAACAAATCCTGCTGTATAGCTAACACCCGCTGCATCTGCTGCAGGATCCGGACGGTCAAGAGCCAAATGGAACTTGAAGTTCGGGAAGTCTTTTTCAATCTGCAGGAAGTCTTCCAGATAGAACACTTCATTCAACGCACGTGCACCGTAGAAATAGTTCATGATACGATCTGTTGTATGCAGTGTCTTGGTCAGGTGCATGATTTGTGCACGCAACGGAGCCATACCGGCACCACCACCAATCCACATCATTTCATTCTTAGAATCGAATATCGGATGGAAGTCTCCGTAAGGACCGCTCATGATTACCTTGTCGCCGGGTTTCAGTGTGAAGATATAAGAAGAAGCGATACCCGGCATTACATCCATAAATCCAGGACCTTGATCTTTCGGTTTGAAAGGAGGTGTAGCAATACGTACAGTCAACATGATACGGTCACCCTCAGCTGGATAATTGGCCATAGAGTAAGCACGAATGGTCTCTTCATCATTCTTGCACTTGAGTCCCATGAGACCAAACTTTTCCCAAGCCGGCAGATATTCGTCACCGATCAGACTTTTATCAATGTCTTTATTATAATCCATTGAAAATTTAGGAATCTTGATCTGTGCATAAGAACCCGGAACAAAGTCCATGTGTTCGCCCTTCGGCAGAGCTACGATAAACTCTTTGATAAAAGTTGCTACATTCTTGTTTGAGATAACCTCGCACTCCCACTCTTTCACTCCCAGGATTGACTCGTCAATCTTAATAGACATATCCTGTTTCACTTTTACCTGGCAACCCAGACGCCAGTGATCAGCTTGCTGTTTACGAGAAAAGAATCCGGTTTCAGTAGGAAGAATCTCTCCTCCTCCTTCGAGCACCTGACAGCGGCATTGTCCGCAAGAACCTTTACCACCACAAGCCGATGAAAGGAACACATTGTTGGCAGACAGCGTACCCAGCAATGTACCACCGGGAGATGTCTTCAGTTGTTGTTCGCCATTCATCGTAATCGTAACCTCGCCCGAAGGAGTCAGATAACCCTTCGCAACGAGCAGTATAATGACAAGCAGGAGAATCACTCCAAGGAATACTCCGATACTCGCTAATATTAAAGACGTCATTGTATTATTCTTTTTACTTTAGTTATAATTTCAATCCAGAGAAACACATAAAGGCCATTGCCATCAGTCCTACAGTGATAAACGTAATACCCAAACCACGTAGCGGAGCGGGAACATCAGAGTAAGCCATCTTTTCGCGGATAGCAGCCAGACCGACGATTGCAAGCAACCAACCGATACCGGAACCTAAGGCATAAACCACCGCACTACCCACACCTGTGATAGCTTGCGGATTGGCAGGGTCCATTGTTATTCTCTGCTGCATGAACAGTGAAGCACCCATGATAGCACAGTTCACAGCAATCAGTGGAAGGAAGATACCTAAAGAGGCATACAGTGAGGGAGCGAAACGCTCTACCACCATTTCTACCAACTGCACAATACCGGCAATAACGGCAATAAAGAGAATAAAGCTAAGGAAGCTAAGATCGACACCTTCGATGATAGCATTGGCAGCCAGCACCTTCGTCTGGAGCAAGTAGTTCACAGGAAGCGTAACCACTAATACGAAAGTTACCGCAATACCCAGACCTACAGCAGTTTTCACATTCTTCGATACAGCCAGGTAAGAACACATACCCAGGAAGAAGGCGAATATCATATTGTCCACAAATATGGAGCGGACGAATAAACTTAATAATTGATCCATTTGATTTATGATTTCTAATTTATGAATTATGAATTATGTTAGAATTAGGATATGACTATGTACACGACATAAATCACACTTCATAAATCATAATTCTTGTAATTCTTTATGTTTCGCACGCTGATACCAGATGATACAAGCAACGATAATCAATGCCATAGGAGGCATCAACATCAGACCGTTGTTCAAGTAACCCATTTTGTAGAATGACTCCGGGATAATACGGAAGTTCAGCAAAGTGCCCGAACCCAACAATTCACGGAAGAAAGCTACAATAATCAGAATCTTAGCATATCCAAGTCCGTTACCTATACCGTCGAGACATGACTCCCAGGGACCGTTCTGCATAGCAAAAGCTTCAAGACGTCCCATCAGGATACAGTTAGTAATAATCAGACCTACATAAACAGAAAGCTGAACACTTACATCATAAGCAAATGCTTTCAATATTTCACTCACAATAGTAACCAATGCAGCTACTACTACCAACTGAACAATAATACGGATACGGTTAGGGATTGTCTTTCTCAGCAACGAAATAACAACATTGGCAAAAGCTGTAATTACTGTCACGGATAAACCCATAACGATAGCCGGTTCCAATTTGGCTGTTACCGCCAGTGCCGAACAGATACCAAGCACCTGTACGGTAACCGGATTGTCGACTCCCAACGGAGCAAAGAATACTTCTTTATTCTTTTTAGAAAATAATTGGCTCATATTCTATCGTTCCTCCTTATTTATTAGTTAAAAAATTATTGTACTGACCCAGACAGTTCTTAATCATATCATCTACACCCTTAGAAGTAATTGTACCACCCGAAATACCATCGACCTGATATGCAGGATCAGTAACTTTACCATTCTTCTCAACAGCCAGAGCAATCTGCCCGTCTTTCATCACTTTCTTACCATCAAACTCTTTCTGAAAAGCAGGAGTTGCAATCTCAGCTCCCAAACCCGGAGTTTCACTTGCATGAGAGAAGTACACACCGTAAACCGTGTCTTTGTCTTTGTTTAAACCTACATATCCCCAAATCGGCCCCCAAAGTCCGGCTCCCGACAAAGGAATTACATATTTGGTCTCTCCCTTCACATCGCACACATACAGCGGAAGCTGACGCTCTGCTTCCGGCTTAGACATTTCGGCAGCCATATCTATTGCGAAACCACCATTTTCGGAAACAACCTCTCCGTTGGCGTTCAGAATCTCATCTGCTTTCACATATGTTTTATACAGTTCTTCCGCATTCTGACCTTTTGTGTCAACGTTCAATGCAGCCAGAATCTGTTTCATCTTATCCAACTCTTCGTTCTTTTTCTGCGTCGGTTTCAGAGAAGCAGAAACAAAAGCCAGAAGGAATGCTACGATAACAACCATTACCGAAGCATAAATGATAGTATAGGTATTACTATTTGTATTCATTGTTTTCGTTCGGTTTTAATTGTTAGACTTAACAGCACGTTTCTCGCGACGACCGATATTGCTCTGTACGATACAGTAGTCAATCAGCGGAGCGAAGATATTCATCAACAGAATAGCAAGCATCATACCTTCGGGATATCCCGGATTGAGCACACGGATTATGATAGCCATAGCACCGATAAGGAATCCGAAAATATACTTACCTGTTTCCGTACGGGCAGAAGTAACAGGATCGGTAGCCATAAATACAGCACCGAAACAAAAACCACCCAACACAAGGTGTTCGTACCAAGGCATATGAGCCATAGCAGTGTCCGGACCAGCAACATTAAAAATCCATCCCATAAAAGCACCACCTACAAATACAGAAAACATAGTTTTCCAGCTTGCAATGCCTGTCCACAACAGCAGGATCGCTCCCAGTGCAATGGCAATAACACTTGTTTCACCGATAGAACCCGGAATAAGCCCCGTCACCATATCCCATGAGAATGGAGGATAACCATCGGGGGTTAATGCAGTAGAAGCTACACCGAGTGAAGTAGCAGCAGTCAGCCCATCTACGCTCTGTCCCATACCGAATATACTCTGTCCGGATACCCAAACGGCATCACCAGACATCTTAGTAGGATATGCAAAGAACAAGAATGCACGGGTTACAAGAGCAACGTTGAACACGTTCATACCCGTACCACCAAATACTTCTTTTGCGAAAATTACAGAAAATGCAGTTGCAACAGCCAGAATCCAGAGTGGGCAGTCAACCGGCACAATCATCGGAATAAGCATACCCGAGACCAGAAAACCTTCCTGAATTTCTTCTTTCTTCCATTGTGCTATAACAAACTCGATACCAAGACCGACTACATAGGATACAATAATTTTAGGCAATACAGCCAGGAATCCGTAGGCAAACATTTCCAGAAAACTACCTTCGCCTCCTGTATGAGTGAAATGCTGGTAACCTACGTTGTACATACCGAACAGCAAAGCCGGCATCAACGCAATAACCACGATCGACATTATACGCTTACTGTCAATCGCATCGTGAATATGCGTTCCCGTTTTCGAAGTGGTGCTGGGGACGAACAAGAATGTTTCAAAACCATCAAACACCGAACGAAACGCGTGGAATTTGCCGCCCTCTTCAAAGTTCGGCTTTATCTTGTCGAGATAATTTCTTAACGCTTTCATTAATATATTTACTATTTATCTATTTACTAATTACTATCTGATACCTCAATGCTTACATCATTTCGGCACGGAGCATATCCAGTCCGAGGCGGACAATGTGTTGCAGCTCCAGTTTGGATGAATCTACAAACTCACACAGGGCAAAGTCTTCCGGAGCTACTTCGTAGATACCAAGTGCTTCCATACGGTCGATATCCTGAGCAATGATTGCTTTGATAAGGAACTCGGGCAGAATGTCCATCGGGAACACTTTATCGTATTCGCCGGACATGATCATATGACGTTCCCCCCCCTTGATACGTGCATCCATTGTGTATTCTTTCTTAGCCATCAACCAGCTGAAGTAAGAACGGTGTACACTGAAGTGGTTGAAACGCGGCATGATCCATCCCAGCATTTCGTGGATATCATTACCTTCGGGGATAACTGTCACCTGGCTATGGAAAGCACCAAGAAAGCCATTCGGAGATACCAATTTACCAGTCAGCACATTGCCGCTGATATAGCGTAATTCTTTATCTTTTGTTACGTTTCCGGCAAAGATATTAGTCAGTAATGCACCTACACGCAGCTTACAATAAGCTGGTCTCAGTACTTCAGAACCTGTTACGGCAACCGTACGAGTCATATCTACACGCCCTGTATTCATCAGTCGTCCGATGAAGATTACGGCTTGCGGGTCAATGGTCCATACTGTTTCACCTTTTACTATAGGGGCAACATGGTTAATCTGCACGCCTACATTTCCAGCGGGGTTTGGTCCGTCGAAAGCAGTGATAGTAACATTCTTCGCCTGTGTTAAGGCTGCTGATTTCTGTTTCACACTAATGCCGAGATAAGTTTTAGCCATCTTAGCCAATGCATCGAGACCCGTCTGGAAATTTACTTCTTCTCCTTTGAGTGCGAATTCAAATTCAGGAGCCAATGGATTACTGTCGAATGCAGAAACGAAAATTGCTCTAGGGGCACTATTCGGATCGGCAATCACATCGTAGGGACGTTGCTTGATGAAAGCGAACATACCTGCCTGCAACAACAGTTCCTTGACCTGATCAGCATTCAGCTGGGCAACATTCTGCTTGCCGAACTCCTCGTAGTCCTGCTCAGCAGCGGCTTCCACAACGATACTCATCACCTTACGGCGATCACCGCGTTCCACGCTTGTTACCACGCCGCTAACGGGCGAAACAAATTTCACTTCAGGATGATTCTTGTCGATAAACAAGGGTCCTCCAGCCATCACATATTCCTGCTCTTTGACTACCACTTTAGGAGTCACCCCAGGAAAGTCGTCGGGTACGAGTCCGTAAAATCCCGGCTCCTTCACTGCAGCTATCTCTTCAGCAGCTTTGCCTTTCAGGTTGATGTCAAGGCCTTTACGTAACTTTATTACATTTGCCATGTGTTATATAAAATAATGGTTTCATAATTTGCCCGCAAAAGTAATAAATAATAATGTGAAATAAGAGGAAAAAAGAAAGGAATTACGGAGATTTTTCCGTAATTCCTTTCGTTAACGTACACGAGGAAGAGAATAGTGAGTAGGGTTTAGTGATAAGTGATTAGTAGTTGCGCTATTACGCCGCATGGTACTAATCGCTAATCACTCCTCTTCCGGAGCAAACATCGGGTCCCATGCCGGCAGACGAACAGGCTTCTGTTTTAGAATTTCCATGACTTTTGATGTGGCGAATTTCTTTTCCACTACCAGACGAAACATATATTCATTAAACCATTCATCCGTCATTATAAGATGTCCCTGATAACCGGAACCTGCGCCCCAGCTATTCTCAACCATCCATTTCACAGGCTTTCCGTCTTTGTTGATATCAACAGCCATTAATGTCATCGCATGACTTGAGCCACTGGAAAAAGTCTGAATACGCTGTTTTTTATCCATTCCAAACGTAGTACCCATTAAAGAACCGTAGTCATAGTTATTAACATCAAGCAGTCCGCGATCTGAGTTCAGAAATTTACCCACATCACAAGAGAAATACATCATAGTGCTGTCCTTCAACGAAGCAATAGCCATCTCTTTAATCTCCTCTATCGGCAAATTGACGTATGTCCAGTTATGTCCGTCATAACGATGGCGATCAAAATCTATTTCATAACATTTATAATACTCACGACTCGGATCATTCATCAGCATCACATAATTATTGATAAGATTCTCATCTCCGTATTTCTTCAGAAAAGACATTGGAGTGTACTGTTCTGTTTCCACCGGATTCCCTTTGGCATCGTAACGAGTCCATGTAAATTCTGTAGGAGGGACACCCAAATTTAATACCAACATACGATAAACAGTACCCAGCATCTCTGTTTTGCTCTTCTCAAGAGCAGCAGCCTTCGCCCCTTTCGAAGCCTGTTCACGCAATTGCAAACCAAATTCACGTAGTTTAAGTGAAATCAGATTTGCCATCCGTGCCGTATTCTCACTGCTATTCGTTTCAGGCATCACGCCCTTGGGTACCAATCCATATTTCCCCACAATATCTGCAACTCCTGTAAATGTCCCACCGTCACTCAAAGGATTGCGGAACAACCATTCCACCATCTTATCATCCATCGGTTTTTCGCGTGTATCAATCACTCCCTGCAAGAAGAGATTAGCCTTCTCCAGCTGATCATAAAAAAATGGATAGGTCTGTGAGAATTCAAACGAAGTCAATCCATACTTTGCAATCGTTTTGGCACGCATTACGTTCAGTCCGGTGAAAAGCCAGCAACGCCCCGATGACTTCTGATCGGTAATCCCTTTGGAATCTACTTTGATAGAGAAGTAAGTATCCAGCCCCGTCATATTATCCTGATTCAAAGCCAGTTTGCGGATATCATTATTACCAATTGCATTACGCAATGCCTTATCTGCACTTGTTTCCTGGTAACTCTGTTTAATCTGATTCAGCATCTCACTGCTGATTCCACCCTTGTCCCGCTGTGCCTGTACAGAAAAAAAAGCAGCACTCAGAACAAATAATGATAAAATTCGTTTATTCATATAAATAATGTATTAAATAATATGCCAATGTGCTAATGTGCCAATTGGCTGCGCTATGATGCCTCACGGTAATTGGCATATTGGCACATTAGCGCATTGACACATTATCCTTTTGCAAAATTAGTATCCTTTTTTGGAATTTTTATCCATTCCTTTAGATTTATTACCTATTCGGCTGGAAACTATTCCGAATAAAACAGTTTTCTTTGCACCCTCATTCATAAAGAGAATATGAAAAGATATATAATAGGTATATATATGGCGCTAATTCCCGCCATTACTCTTCTGGCACAAGAAGAAGGCATCACATTTTTAAAAGACGGCAAACTGGAAGTTAATACGGTATTTAATCCCGACAGTCTGAAACAGGATACTCTTCCGAAACTTTCCAAACGCGAGCTACGCCGATTGCATGTGGCGAAACGAAATCTCCATTACAACATCCTGGGTGGTCCGAGTTACAGTCCGGATTTCGGATTCCTCATTGGCGGTAGCGCTCTTATGACCTTCCGCATCAATCCTAGTGATACTACCCAGCAGCGTTCTGTTGTACCCATGGCTATTGCCTTCATGTTCAACGGCGGATTGAATCTCTTCTCCAAACCTCAGTTATTCTTCAAAGGTGACCGTTTCCGTATCTTCGGACAGTTCAGCTATAAAAATACACAGGAAAATTTCTATGGAATAGGCTATACCACCAACAAAAATTATGTACGTAGTGACACCACCAGCCAGTACCGATATAGTGGCGTGCAGATAAACCCCTGGTTCCTTTTCCGCCTGGGCGAAAGTAACTTCTTCGCAGGTCCACAGATAGATATTAACTACGATAAAATGAGTAAACCTGCAAAATACCTTGTAGACCAGCCTTCTTATATTGAAGCAGGTGGAACGGCTCATGGTTATAGTAACCTTAGTTCCGGGGTTGGTTTCCTGCTGACGTATGATACACGTGATGTTCCGGCCAATGCATATCGGGGCATATATCTTGACCTTCGCGGTGTCACGTATCAGAAGTTTTTTGGTAGTGACAACGAATTCTACCGTCTTGAAATAGATTACCGCCAATACAAAACAGTAGGCCACCGTAAAGTGATCGCCTGGACTGCACAAACCAAAAATGTCTTTGGAGATGTACCTCTGAATAAGTATGCCCTCAGTGGGACACCATTTGACCTTCGTGGTTATTATATGGGACAGTACCGGGATAAGTCTTCTCATGTCATTATGGGTGAGTATCGCCAGATGTTCAACACGGACAAAAGCACATGGATAAAGAAAATGGTCAGCCATATCGGTTTTGTAGCCTGGGGTGGATGCGGTTTCATGGGTCCTAATCCTACCAAAATCGAAGGCGTGCTGCCCAATGCCGGAGTCGGATTGCGTATCGAAGTGCAACCCCGTATGAACGTCCGCCTCGACTTCGGTCGCAATATGGTAAATAAGCAAAATCTGTTCTACTTCAACATGACAGAAGCCTTCTAAACGAGGGCTATCTCCATTTTTAATTAAAAAAAGAAAATAGAAGAAGCATAAAGAACACAGAATAAAATAATTATCTATATTTGCGGTAGATTACACAATTAAATACAAGCAATTCAGGATAATTATGAAGCATTTTTGCTATCTGTATTCTTTTTCTATACTTCTTCTTTGCGCAGTGCCTTCGTTAGTGAAGGCACAAGAGATGAATGATAATATTAAATCTGAGGTAACAGATTATACTAACATCGTACTCCCCCCACTTGATTTACTTTTTGAAAATGCAAAAGGCGGACCTACTTACGAACTCGCCCAAGTAAAGGAACAGATAGAACGCAAATTATTGGCGAAAGAGAAAAGAGCTTTCCTTGGTTTTTTCAGTTTAAGAGGTAGTTATCAATATGGTATGTTCGGCAACGAAGGTACATACACGGATGTTGCCATTGCTCCGTATCTTACTTATACTACTCAAGCACAAAGAGGTTATACTGTTGGTGCAGGAGTTAATATTCCTATCGATGGTCTTTTCGATTTAAAAGCTCGTGTTAACCGACAGAAGCTTGCAGTAAAGGGTGCTGCATTGGAAAAAGAAATTAAGTACGAAGAAATGAAGCGAGAAATAATCGAAATGTATACGACGGCAACCTCACAGCTCAGCGTACTAAAATTACGTGCAGAAGCACTTGAACTTGCGACACTGCAATATGAAATTGCAGAAAAAAACTTTGCTAATAATAGTATTGATACCGGAGATCTTTCTGTAGAAAAACAAAGACAATCTTCTGCTATGGAAGCCTATGAAAAGAGTAAGTTTGAACTTACTAAAAGTTTAATGATACTTGAAGTTATTACCCGTACTTCTATTTTACGAAAATAAACACAATTTCTTATGGATTATATACTTTATCTATTCCGATCTTTGTATCGTAAATTAGTATGGATCATTTTGGGTGCACTACTTATTACAGTTTTTGTTTACCTTAAAACAGCGAATATGCGAGGTTCCTATAATGTTGAAACAACTCTCTATACTGGTGTTGTATCCGGTTATGGTATCGAAGCCAACAATGTAGGAGTCAATTGGGCCATTGCTCAAAATGCCATCGATAATCTTATTAACATAATACAATCAGAGAGCACCCAAAAGCGTGTTTCCATGCGATTATTTGCCCGTGTACTTGTAAAAGGGAATCCTGATAAAGATCAAAACTCCATAACAGCTGCCAGCTACAAATACACATACGACCATATGAAGAACAGTCCTCACGGCAAAGAGTTAATTACTCTTATCGACAAAAGCAGCGAGGAAAAAACAATGGAGAATTTTATGAAATATGAGAAAGCTGATGTGAACAATTATATTTACGGACTCTTTTATTATCAGCATCCTTATTACAGCCGTAGTGCATTAAAAAAAATACAGGTAACTCGATTGGGGAATAGTGACTTATTAAAAATAAACTATTCATCAGGTGATCCGGGTATCTCTTATAACACTATAGAGATACTAATGAAAGAATTTGTCAATGAATATCGCATACTCCGTTATGGAGAAACAGACAAAGTAATCGAATACTTCAGAGCTGAATTGAACCGCATTGGTGACGAACTGACCAGACACGAAGATGATCTCACCAAATATAATGTAGATAATCGAATCATTAACTACTACGATGAGACTAAAGAGATTGCCGCCATTAACAAAGAATTTGAATTAAGAGAGCAAACCGTATTATTTGCATACAACAGTTCTAAAGCTATGCTCGAAGAACTGGAACGTCAAATGGATAATAACACAAGACAAGCCATTACCAATCTGAACTTAGTTGATAAACTTAGAGAAGCCTCAAGTCTTACCGGAAAGATTACAGAAATGGAAACTGTTTCTGCTAATAAGTCCAAGGATGAGAAGATGTTGAAAGATTATAAAGATCTTTTAAATAAAACCCGCCAGGAATTGTCGAAGATCTCCGATCAGTATGTGGGAGATAAATATACAAAGACAGGAATTGCTCGTACCAATATTGTTGAACAGTGGCTTGATCAGACCTTAGCATATGAAAAGGCTAGGGCAGAACTTGATATTGTGAAGAAAAGCCGGATAGACCTAAATGAGAAATACCAGTTTTATGCTCCTGTAGGTACTACAATCAAACGTAAAGAGCGTGTTATTAACTTCTCTGAACAAAGTTATTTAACCAATCTTGCCAGTTATAATGAAGCTCTGATGCGTAAGAAGAATCTTGAGATGACTTCAGCGGCTCTCAAAGTATTGAACCCACCTGCATATCCTATTAGTGCAGAGGCCACTAATCGCCGTAAAATCGTATATATGGCTTTTCTGGGTACTTTCTTATTTCTAACAAGCTTTTTTATACTGATAGAACTGATAGACCGTACATTACGTGACTCTCGACGTACACGCAAATTAACTGGTTGTCCTGTTTTGGGAGACTTTCCTAGTAGGAAAAAGACTTCCCCATATAGTGTTACCTATGATAATAGTGCTACCCGTTATCTGAGTAGTGCCATACTTCGATTCTTCACACAACGAAAAGAAGGATCTCCTTTTATACTCAACATGCTTAGCATGGAGGACGGATGTGGTAAAAGCTACGTATCCGAATCCATTGAAGCATACTGGAAAAAACTTGGACTCAATGTACGTAAATTGACAGATGGTGTCGATTTTCAGTCCAATTCCTCTGAATTCCAGTTGGCTAATGGTATCCATGAATTATATACACCTGGCAATGAAGATATTTTGATTGTAGAATATCCAGCGATGAGTAACAGCAATGTCCCTACTCCATTACTTCGTGAAGCCCAACTAAACCTAATGATTGTCTCGGCTAACTACGGATGGAAAGCTACGGATAAAATAATGCTCCAAAAACTTGAAGCTCAATTAGGAGCAAAACCCTATCTCTGCCTGAATCGTGCTCCAAGATACGATGTAGAAAACTATACTGGAATGCTTCCTCCATATACACCATTACGCAAAGTAATGTATCTCCTGTCACAATTAGCTTTGACCGAAAATGCAATTCATTGGAAGGACGTCTGGAAAAGAAAAAAGAACTCTCGTACAAGCGTTGCTGAAGTAGAAGAAGACGATGACGATTAATAGTAAAGAAAAGAAGATATACGAAGACAACCAATCGGCAGTCAGTTTTTATATATTGTTCGCCTTCCAGTTTCTATTGGTAGCCGGAGGTATGTTTGTCAACATCAAGACAGGAATATCAACCTCCCTGTTGGTATTATTAATGACTCCTTTTATATTGTCGCGCTGTTCTTCTCTGAATTTTGATTTATCAAGAATTCGCAATGGCATGACAGGACTTTTTGTCTTCCTTTGTGTGTTTTATCTTCTTGAGATCGGAAACCCCAATAATGTGCAGGAAGCCTGGAACATCAGTATAACTCATTATGCAATTTATCCTATTGCTATGGCCATACTGGTGCCAGTTGCAATTCGTGATCGCAAAGGCATAGAATGGCTTTTATTTATTTGGTCAGTATTTATACTGATAGCTTCCATGAAGGGGTACTGGCAAAAGAATCATGGATTCAACCAGCAAGAGCTCTATTTTCTTTATACAATGGGAGGTTATCGTACACATCTTATCTGGTCAGGAATACGTTATTTTTCATTCTTCTCAGATGCGGCCAATTACGGAGTACACTCTGCTATGGGACTTACAGTATTTGCCATATCAGCCTTACTGGTTCGTTCTAAATGGATGAAAATATATTTTGCCGTTATAGCCATTGCTGCTGCCTATAGTGTAGGAATTTCGGGTACCCGCTCCGCGATGGCTATTCCTCTCGTTGGATTAACAATGTATGCATTCATTTCTAAGAGCGTAAAAAGTATTACCATTAGTCTCATCACACTTGGAGCTGTGTTTTGTTTCTTCTATTTTACAAACATTGGTGACAGTAACCAATATATCCGTAAAATGCGAAGCGCTTTTCATCCTACAGAAGATGCTTCTTATTTAGTGCGTGTAGAAAATAGAAAGAAGATGAAAGAACTTATGGCAGATCGTCCTTTTGGCTACGGTGTAGGCTTATCCAAAGGAGCACGCTTTGAACCAAAAGAATTAATGCCTTATCCACCCGATTCCTGGTTGGTATCTGTATGGGTAGAAACCGGGATCGTAGGTTTAGTACTTTATCTTGTTGTACATGGTGCACTCTTTGCATGTTGTGCATGGATATTGTTATTTAAAATAAAGAATAAACACTTGCGAGGATTACTCGCTGCGTGGCTTTGTATGAATGCGGGTTTCTTCGCAGCTGCCTATGCCAATGATGTGATGCAATATCCCAACTCCATTGTAGTTTACACAGGTTTTTCCCTTTGCTTCGCTGGCCCTTACATAGATAAAGTAATGTTAGAGGAAGATAGGCAGAAAAAAGAAAGAAAAAAGAACAATAGTTCTGATAAACATGAATAACACTCCTTTACTATCATTTATCACAATTTGCTATAATGGCATAGCAGACACGTGTGCACTTATTGATTCTATCCATAAGATTATCCACTCAGTATCCTATGAGATCATCGTTGTGGATAACGCTTCCCGGAAAGATGAAGCAACTATCATTAAAGCACACTACCCTACCGTCATCACCGTGCGTAGCCAGCAAAATCTGGGCTTCTCCGGAGGTAACAATCTAGGATTAGAAATAGCACAAGGCAGATACCTGTTCCTTATCAACAATGATACTTATTTTGAATCAGACGGAATACAAGCGCTTATCGACCGGCTAGAAAGCGATTCTCAAATCGGTGCTGTATCTCCCAAGATACGATTTGCCTTTCCGCCGCAGCACATCCAATTTGCCGGATATACACAACTGAGTAGTATCACAATGCGCAATGAACCTATCGGTATGGGACATCCGGATAATGGAAGCTTTGAGACTTCACACCCCAGTCCTTACTTGCATGGAGCTGCTATGCTTATCAAACGTGAAGTTATAGACCGCACGGGACTTATGCCCGAGATTTATTTTCTCTATTATGAAGAGTTGGACTGGTGCACTGCCATGACCCGTGCTGGATATACGTTATGGTACGAACCCCACTGTACCGTCTTTCATAAAGAGAGCCAAAGTACCGGGCAGCAGAGTCCCCTGCGTACATTCTATCTTACGCGTAACCGTCTGCTCTATGCTTGGCGTAATTTCACAGGAATGCGCTGCTTACTGTCTATACTCTACCAGATGACAGTAGCCGCTGGAAAAAACAGTCTCGTCTATCTTCTCAAACATCGTGTAGATCTGGCATCCGCTGTTTGGAAAGGCGTGTTTGCCTTTTTTTCTTTACCGAATAAAAAAAATTAACCTATGAATACTCTGATTACTCTTATCGACTGGATACTCTTCATTCCACTGGCACTGTGTGTTGGCTATCTTTTTTTCTTTGCCATTGCTTCGCGTTTCCAGTCACATCTTATTGACAAAAATTTCATACCACAGGAGCAACACCGTTTCCTTGTGCTCTTTCCCGCCTACAAAGAAGATCGAGTCATTGTAGATTCTGTCAGTAGTTTCCTGGAACAGGACTACCCTTCAGAATTCTACGATATCCTTGTTGTCTCAGACCATATGCAACCACAAACAAATGATGCTTTGCGTAGCCTTGGAGTAACAGTCCTGGAAGCCACTTATACGGATAGTTCAAAAGCCAAAGCAATGAAGCTCGCCATGCAAGAGATACCTGCCGGAGAGTACGATGCGATCGTTATTATGGATGCCGATAATACTACCGTCTCTTGCTTTCTCACCCGTATTAATCAAGTTTACGCACAAGGTTTCATCGCTTTACAGGCACACCGCACCAGTAAGAATCTCACTACTAATATCGCACTGCTCGATGCTGTGAGTGAAGAAATCAACAATGGATTTTTCCGCAGTGGACACAATGCCGTACGTCTCTCTGCTGCCCTGTCCGGTTCGGGAATGGTGATAGCCGAAGAAAAATTCCGCCGTTATGTATTGCAACTGAAAACAGCAGGTGAGGACAAAGAGCTGGAAGCATTGATACTGAAAGAGAACCACGGGCACATAGCTTACATACCTGATCTGCTTGTATACGATGAGAAAACACAACGGCAGGAAGCCATCAGCAATCAACGCCGCCGTTGGATAGCTGCTCAGTTTGGTGCTCTGCGTGCATCATTACCCGATTTACCGAAGGCGCTGATGCAAGGTAACTACGATTATTGTGATAAGATATTACAGTGGATGCTTCCGCCACGACTGGTACAATTGGCAGCTGTCTTTGGGTTTACATTACTGGCCACAATAGTTAGCCCTACAACAAGTGTAAAGTGGTGGATACTTTCATTTGTACAAGTAATAGCAATGATTGTTCCTGTACCTGCAGAACTGATGACTATCAAACTTCTGAAAGCACTCATGAGAATACCGACATTAGCATTCATTACGATAGGTAATCTGTTCAAATTAAAAGAAGCAAATAAGAAGTTTATACATACGGAGCACGGGAAGGAAGAAGGAAGAAAGGAAAATTGAAAAAGCAGAAAAGATGTACCGACATAGCATAGTAACTGCCATCTCTCCTCCTCCACCACTTGTACCACAAAAGCATTTAATAAATGAATAGAAGCCTTTTCGGAATTGATAGAGAAACTGGAACAGACTTGAAACAGCGGCCGAAACGCGATATACACCGAATAGGTACTGATAATTGTGGAAACGATAGGAAAACCGTGAAAGAGTTATATGAGTTATGGACTGTAATTTATTAGCTGCGCTATATACTGCATGGCACAAATCACAATTCATAACTCATAACTCATAATTTATTTACCAAGCTGCTATTTGTCCAGTTACAGAGTAAATCATCTCCATTAGACTCAACCCAAGCCTTGAAGCCCATGCAGACGTTGTTGTTCCAATGTATAGTATCAGTCAAAATTCTCCCAACCCATCTCCGCTCTCAAGCCGAAACTATTCTTATACATTCCATTAAAACCAACTATTTGTAACACACACATTTTTAATAAAAGTTAATCAACGAAAGTCTCATTTCTTGACTCCATTTTCTGTTTTTATAACAATTGATAATTATTTCCATCTTCATATTCATGCAAATTGTCGTATCTTATGGATATTTAGTTTATTCCTCAGTGAGAAACACCCCGTTGCTCGTAGAGAAACGCTCCGTTTGTCGTAGAGAAACGAGTCAATTCTCTACGAGTAAATAATACAACACATAACATGTTGATTATTAACGCATTAAAATATTATCTTTTTTTTAACAATCAAACAATCTCTTTATCTGTTTATCCAGCATTTACATATATCTGAAATCACAACACACCTTGGATCTCTTTGTGTATAATCCCTGTCATAAAGCTGTTACTTGTGAATCAGACTGTAAACAAGACGCAATAACTTACTGGCAATATTATCCATCACCACGAATTTACTTACGTAAATGGACTGCTACTTTGCGACGGATTTGTTCCTGTAGCTCGACTTCATTGGGGATATGAAGGCTACAACCTAATAGATGAACCTATCGTCGAGATTGGCATAAAGGACTTGTCGTGCTCGTTACTGCGATAGTTATGACACTGAAGACAGTATGTTTCCAACCGGGTACTAGTACGACCTCCTACTAAGGTGTTGAACTTGGGAAAAATTCCCATACTGTTGTACTTCCTGTACGGAGTATTGAATAAATTAATAGTTGATTTACTGACAAGTAGGCGGAGAATGGTGGATGATGGATAATTGGCAGCACAGTATATTGGCAAATTATTCAAAACCACCAGAAAGAAATTAATTCTACCAGCAAATCATTGATACTAATATTTTTTATGTATTTTTGTCCCTATTCTAAAATATAAATGTACCAAACGGACAAACATTATAAAAAAACAATGAAAGCATTGATAGTTTTCAGGGAAGATGACGCTGACAATCTCTTTGTCCACGTCCTTTGTCAGGCCATTTACAATTTAAAGATTGACATACATTGTTCTTGTCATGACTTCTGGGAGAAAGACGATATATATGATATTGTTCATTTTCAATGGCCGGAAGAAGTTGTGGGATGGAATTGTACAGATGAGTCTGTTATAGAACGCCTCAAACAGCGTATTGCATATTTCAAGATTGCAGGAACCCAATTTGTCTATACCCGCCATAACAGTTGTCCCCATTACAGTAATCCAGTCATTAAACAGGCATACGAAATAATAGAATCATGCAGTGATTTAATAGTACACATGGGTAAATACAGTTTGGAAGAATTCAAACAAAATTACCCCAGTAGCCGGAATACTATCATACCACACCATATTTACGAAAACACATATAACGAAAGCATAACACGCGAAGAGGCACGTGCCCGGATAGGAATCCCTAAGAATAGGTTTGTTATTACCGCTTTTGGTAAGTTTCGCAATCATGAAGAAATCAAAATGGTGCTAAATAGCTATTTACGTTTCCGGAATAAAAACAAATTCTTACTGGCTCCACGAATGCTCCCATTCTCTAGGCGTCCCGGACAACGAAATATACTAAAACGGATCCTCTCTTTCATCGGATATTATCTCGTTCCTCTTTTTCTAAGATTAAGAGGTGTCAAAGCTGGAGCAAGTGAAGAGCTCATAGACAATGACGAACTCCCTTATTATATTGCAGCATCAGATGTAATATTTGTACAACGGAAAAAGATTTTAAACTCTGGTAATATCCCTTTAGCATTTTTGTTCAGGAAGGTCGTAATAGGTCCCAATGTAGGAAATGTAAGTGAATTGCTTCACGAGGTAAAAAATCCCATATTTATCCCTAATGATATCAACAGTATAACGAATGCTCTAGAACAGGCAAGACAACTTTGTGAACAAGATAAAGGTGAAGATAATTATCACTTTGCGAAACAGCAAATGGGTCTCAATACAGTTGCAGATGCTTATATAAACGCGTATCAGTCGATTTTGAACATCGATTCTAAATTTGTTTAAACTCTATTTGCTACGGATAAATAATGAATATAGCGCGCTGTGCCGATGCAGTTCCCTCGCCTAGAAAGGCACCCTTATCGGAGGCTGGAAGTGTATTGACACAGCGCAGCCAATTAATATATTTAACTCAATAGCATTTCGCTTTGAATATTTAACAGATTCATATAATACTTTTCATGGCAAGTAACCTCAAACAACAACTTTTCTCCGGCGTATTTTACACTGCCCTCGCCAAATACAGCGGAATCATCATTTCCCTTGTGGTAGCCGGAGTGTTGGCACGCCTCCTCTCACCGGATGATTTTGGTATAGTTGCCATTGCTACAGTCATCATCGCCTTTTTCGGTATTTTCACCGATATGGGCATCTCCCCTGCCATTATACAAGATAAAACTCTGACCGAACATGAACTGTCAGACATCTTTTCATTCACCCTCTGGATGGGAATAGGGCTATCCGTACTCTTCTTTGCCGCCTCGTGGTCCATTGCTGCTTATTATGACAGTCCCATTCTGCGTATCCTATGCCAATTGCTCTGTCTCAACCTCTTTTTTGCCTCTGCCAACATAGTGCCCAATGCACTATTTTATAAAAATAAAGAGTTTAAGTTCATTGCCCTGCGTAGCTTCGGCATACAAGTGGCGAGTGGTGTAGCCGCAGTCATCGCTGCACTGAGTGGCGCCGGACTGTATGCATTAATTATCAGTCCAATTCTTTCCAGCATACTAATATTCGGTATATCAATTAAACGTTATCCTCAGCGCGCCTCGCTAACGTTGGGATTGAAAGCAATTCGCAAAATATTTTCCTACTCTGTCTATCAATTCCTGTTCAATGTCATCAACTACTTCAGCAGAAACCTGGACAAGCTATTAATAGGCAAATACATGAGTATGTCGCAGCTGGGCTATTATGAAAAGTCTTATCGGTTGATGATGCTTCCGCTTCAGAATATCACGCAAGTGATTACACCAGTAATGCATCCCGTTTTCAGTGATTATCAGAATGATCTGCAACGCCTTAGCTCTGCCTACGAACGTATCATGCGCTTGCTTGCTTTTATCGGGATACCACTCAGTGTATTGTTATTTTTCACTGCCAGAGAAGTTACCCTTATCATCTTCGGAGATCAATGGTTACCCTCTATACCCGTATTCCGTATTCTCACCCTTTCGGTGGGCATACAAATTATCCTTTCCTCTTCTGGAAGTATTTTTCAAGCAGCAGGAGATACGCGTAGCCTGTTTATCTGCGGATTGTTCTCGTCCGTACTCAACGTAAGTGGTATGCTGTTGGGCATTTTCTGGTTTGGCACACTCGAAGCAGTAGCATGGTGCATTGTCATTACATTTTGTATCAACTTCATCCAATGTTACTGGCAGATGTACCGCATCACGCTCAAACGGAGTATGTGGACGCTGTTGCGACAATTTGCATCACCTATTATTGTAAGCATGCTTATTACTGCCGCCTTGCTACCGCTGCACTACCTTACAGAGGGGGATAACATTTTTTTCACGCTACTATTGAAAAGTATTATAAGTTTCCTTATCTTTGGGCTGTACATACAGACCACACACGAATATGATCTGATAAGAAGAGCACGCGGACTGGTCGAGAAACTAAGAAAAAAAATAAACGATACAAACAAGTAACAAAGCAAACAATGAAAATATTGTTTCTTATCTTTCATGGATTTGATGAAGCTAATGGTATCAGCAAGAAAATCCGTTATCAGGTGAAAGCATTACGCGAATGCGGCGCCGATGTACGTGTATGCTGGCTTGACGATGCCAATGGGAAGAAATACCGGATGATAGACGATACTGTACTACAAGACTATGGCTCAGGAATAAAAGGTAAAATTCTGAAACGAACGGGATTGAACTGTATTGCACAGTACGTACGTAAAAATGACATCCACCAGATTTATATCCGTAGTGACCACAACACTACTCCTTTTCTTATCAACCTACTTCGGAAGCTGAAAAAAATAGGATGTGGGATAGTGATGGAAATTCCAACTTATCCATATGATCAGGAATACAAGGGATTATCTTCCGGATACCAACGTGTTATATTTATGGACAAGTGTTTGCGCCGTTTTATGTCAATGTACATTGACCAAATAATAACTTTTTCAAATCATAGAACCATTTTCGGTCGCCCTACCATTCGTATAGCAAATGGAATAGATTTTGATGCAGTACCTCTGAAAACAGACTTACAACCGGAAGATGGCAAACTACATCTTATAGCCGTAGCAACAATCCATCCGTGGCATGGATTTGACCGCGCTATTCGTGGAATAGTAACACAGACTGCTCTCCTGCAAAATGTCGTATTACACATCGTAGGACAGGGTATTCCTACTATTATGGACGAATATCATCAACTGGTAACAGAGAATCACCTCGAAGAATCGGTTATATTTCATGGTCCTCTTTTCGGAAAAGCGCTTGACGACGTATTCGATCAATGCCAGTTAGGCATTGGTAGCCTGGCACGTCACCGAAGCGGGATCACCCACCTTCGTTCACTAAAAAACCGGGAATATGCGGCACGAGGAATCCCATTTGTTTACTCCGAAATTGACGACGATTTTGAAGAGATGCCATATATAATGAAAATTCCTGCTGATGAGTCACCACTGAATATACAGAAAGTAGTAGATTTCTACCACTCAGTGGCATTAACTCCAAAAGAAATACGGACATCAATACTCGAAAAATTATCGTGGAAAACACAAATGAAATATGTGATCGAAAGCCTATGAACCGAAAAATAAAATTGGCCTATTGTATTCCTGGACTTTATGCTTCGGGAGGGATGGAACGCGTATTAACATTAAAAGCCAACTATCTGGCAGAAAAACTGGGATATGACGTAACAATCATTCTTACAGAAGAAAAAGGGCGGAAATTGTATTATGAACTCTCCCCACTGGTGAAGGTGATAAATCTGGATATCAACTTTGATCGTATTGGAGGTGGAAATCTGGCTATGCGTCTATACAATTATTTCAATCGTCAACAACGCTACAAAAAGCGATTGCGTAAAACTCTTTATGAACTACGTTCCGATATTACTATATCTACATTACGACGGGAGATAAACTTCATTACCTCTATCCGGGACGGAAGCCGAAAAATAGGAGAATTTCATTTTAGCAGAGACAATTACCGGAACTTTAATGATATAAAAGCACCCGCGAGTATCCGAAAAGTAGCTGCTCGCATGTGGATGAATCAACTATTGGGTATACTGGAAAAACTGGAAAAGTTTGTTGTATTAACCAATGAGGACCGGGACAAATGGGTAGAACTAAACAATGTAATATGTATACACAATCCTTCCACTTTCCGTACTACCTGTACATCGGACTGTGAAGCCAAAAGAATACTCGCTATCGGCAGATATACCTACCAAAAAGGGTTTGACTTATTACTCCCAGCTTGGAAGAAAGTAAGTGAAAAACATCCGGATTGGCAACTTGTAATATACGGTGATGGGGAGAGAACTGAATACCGGAAACAAGCTGATGCACTGGGACTAACCCATGAGAACTGCCGGCTTGAAGGTACTACCCCAAAAGTAGCAGAAGAGATGGTAGCAAGTTCGGTATTTGTACTCTCATCACGCTATGAAGGAATGCCCATGGTATTGGGAGAGGCAATGGCATGCGGTATCCCCCCTGTATCATTTACTTGTCCGTGTGGCCCGCGAGATATTATTACCGACAGAGAAGACGGACTGCTGGTAGAAAACGGAAACATAGACCAACTTGCAGCGAAACTGGACTTCATCATCACCAATGAAGATGTACGCAAACAAATGGGAAAAAAGGCAGTAATCAATATACATCGTTTTGACCTCGAAAATATTATGCAAAAGTGGGATGAATTATTTAAAAGTATATTATCATGAATATAAAGCCATTGATTGATAAGATACAGTATAAGATACGCTATGGAAGTACGGTAGAGTGGTATAACTTTTGGTATATCGTGTTGCGACATCGGCAGAAAGTAGTTCCCCGGGTAGCTTCCATTGACGAAACAATACAAACAGTGATAGACAAGCATTGTTCAGTAAGTCGCTACGGTGACGGAGAAATGCTGCTTACCTGTGCAGATAAGGAAATCGGATTTCAAAAAGGAGATCAGTTACTGGCGGCACGACTCAAAGAGGTGCTGGTGAGCCATGAAGAAGGACACCTGGTATGTATATCGGATGTATTTTCAGATTTTTACCGATACAACCGTAAAGCGCGCCGATTCTGGAGAACTCACTTTTTTCTGTATGGTGCATGGTGGGACAAATATCTACAACCGAATCGGTTGTATTATAATACTTTTGTAACAAGACCTTACATGGATTTTGCCTCGAAAGAAGCATGTGGACGCTGGTTTAAAGCCATGCGAGGTATTTGGACTGACCGTAACGTAGTTTTTATAGAAGGCGAAAAGAGTCGTTTGGGAGTAGGCAACGATCTCTTTAGCGGAGCACGTAGTATTCGTCGTATTCTTTGTCCGCCTCATGATGCATTCAGCCGGTATGATGATATTCTGAATGAAGCGCTCAAGCTGGAAAAAGAGGTACTCTATCTTATTGCTTTAGGACCTACAGCGACCGTATTGGCATACGATCTGTTTAAAAACGGACGCCAAGCAATGGATATAGGACATGTAGACATTGAATACGAATGGTGGCGGATGGGCGCACAAAGGAAAGTAAAATTAGAACGTAAATACGTAAATGAAGCACCAGATGGTAGCCAGGTAGCGGATGCCGGAGAAGAATATCAGAAACAAATCATTGCTAAAATATGAAATTAGTATATTATCTGCCTTCTTTAGAAGCACCGGGAGGCTTGGAACGTATTATTACATTCAAAGCTGGCTATTTCGCGGAACAGGGAAATGATGTAACGATTCTAACTTCGGAACTTGGAGATCGTAAACCATACTTTCCGTTATCACCGAAGGTAAAACACATTGACCTGGGAATAGCTTTTGACTATCCATATAATCAGTCACACTTCACAAAACTATTAAAATATCCATTTCGTTATCGTTGTTTCCAAAAAAGATTCACCAAAACTTTGCGGAAACTCAGTCCAGACATCACCATATCAACTTTGAGGCGGGAACTGAATTTTATCAATAAAATAAATGACGGTAGTATTAAAATCGGAGAATTCCACGTTACCCGCCATGCCTATGGAGCCGAAACACTTGCAAGTGGAAATCCTGTTTTGAAATGGTTAAAGGTGCAATGGAATAAGAAATTTGTACACAACCTATCGCAACTGAAACAAGTTATATTACTGACACATGAAGAAGCAGGATTCTGGCCTGAACTTTCCAATATAAGTGTTATTCCTAATCCTATTATTACACCACTGAATAAGAAATCAGACGGAAAAGAAAAAAGTGTAATAGCCGTAGGACGATATGCGCCACAGAAAGGATTTGATAGATTGATAGACAGTTGGGCCCTTGTGATACGCGAACATCCGGACTGGATGTTACGCATTTATGGCGACGGCTTTTTGCGAACAGAATTGCAAACACAGATAGAACGTCTGGGACTAACAGAAAAATGCCAACTGGAACATACTGTGAACAACATTGCCGATAGATACAGCGAAAGTTCCATTTTTGTGCTCTCATCGCGATATGAAGGCTTTGGAATGGTTATAACAGAAGCAATGGGTTGCGGGGTTCCACCCGTATCATTTACATGTCCCTGCGGACCACGTGATATTATTAATGATGGAATAAATGGACTACTGGTAGAAGATGGTAACATTGAAGATATGGCAGAAAAAATAAGTTTTCTCATTGAAAATGTAGACAGACGCCTGCTAATGGGACAGCAGGCATATGAAGACGCTCAAAAATATAAGATGGAAAATATTGCAAAACAATGGGAAGAGTTATTCCAATCAATAACTAAAAAGGACGATGTATGAAATGGTATAATAAATACATACAAGTATATGAAAAACCAGTTTCCGAAATTCCGGCTCCTATTATAGAAGAAGTATGTCGGAAATTAGCAGAATTTCAAAGTAACGAACCATTGGCAAGCATAGTACTTATTGCCCACAATGAAGCAACTCATCTCCTGAGTTGCCTTTGGTCGCTTTGTGATAACCAGTTCAATTTCCCTATTGAAATAATAACCGTTAACAACAACTCAACAGATAATACAGAAGAGGTATTACAACAACTGGGAGCCCGCTATTATAATGAGTCACAAAAAGGCCCCGGATATGCACGACAGTGCGGACTGAATCACGCACGTGGAAAATTGCATCTCTGCATTGATGCCGATACACTTTACCCCCCTTATTATATAAAAACACATGTTGAGCAATTAATGAAACCGGGAATAATAGCTACATTTAGCTTATGGAGCTTTATGGCGGATAACAAACACTCACAAATCGGATTATGGTTCTATGAAAATCTACGAGATGTACATCTACATATTCAGGCTATCAAACGTCCAGAACTATGTGTAAGGGGAATGGCTTTTGGTTTTCATACGGAACCAGCCAGACTATTTGGTTTCAGAACAGATATTATTCGCGGAGAGGATGGATCACTGGCGTTAGCTATGAAATCACAAGGCAAGTTGGTATTCATTAGAAACCATAAAGCAAGGGTACTGACAAGTAATGGTACCATTAATGCAGATGGCTCACTTATGAACAGTTTCAAAATAAGGATGATCAAAGCATTAAAAGGTATAACAGGACTGTTCACTCCAAAAGATAATTACAAAGATGAAGATTCTAATTTGATAAAATAAAAGATCGGTAGTTCATGAAACAAAAATTTATTTATCTCATGTTGTCGGTTCTTTCCTTATTCGCAGTATCATGTATCAGGGAGGTAGACTTAACCAGAGGAAATTTAATAGAAGATAAGCCAATTTATCTTTATCCCTTTCAAAATGAAGAGGAAAATATCAAAACGGAAATTTTCATAAAAATAAAGCAGCCTTTGGTACGTAAAAGCTTAAATGCAGAAATTCCTCATTTGAAATATAACAAATCGTGGCTGTTTATGCTCACACAGGATGATTGTAAACAAGCAGCATTTTCTTGTACATGGGCAGCTATTAACGGAAAGCCTTTGACTAATAAATATTATTATAATGTAGGCCATCTTTTATGGAGTGACCTTCCGCCCGATATCTGGTATTTGGAAAAAACACTTGGAAGTACAGACGGAGCTGGCAATGAAATACGCTTTACTCCTACTACTACGCTCAATCCCGACCAAACATGGATGAATGAGAGAACAGAAATCTTCATGTACAATCCAAAGAACCATAATCGTTTTGGTATAAAAAAAGGCCTAGTATGGAACAACGTGCGCGAAATGCTGAATTATGGTTGGGGAATCGCCTTCCATAATCTTGTCGTAAACA
Organism: Bacteroides mucinivorans; assembly: GCF_034654355.2. NCBI lineage: Bacteria > Pseudomonadati > Bacteroidota > Bacteroidia > Bacteroidales > Bacteroidaceae > Bacteroides > Bacteroides mucinivorans. Next base: position 2,985,952 of record NZ_CP178179.1, read on the forward strand.
ATGAAAAAGACGTAAATGCATTGCTAGAACAATACCCTAATGCACAAGACAGTATATTGAAACACCTCAATGGCCGGGGCTGTAAAACACTGGCTGAACCGGATGGCAATAAGGCATATGTAACCGCAGCACTTGAATATCCTCCCATACAAACCATGGTAGCACAGGCAGGAACAGTCAAACTGTACCCTTTTAAAGTGGCAGACGATTTGCACAATGTGTTAATCGAACGCTGGTTTAACGATTCTCCCAACTACTTTAAACCCTTGATCGAGGAACAACTCCAAAAGCCTAAAGAAGAAAGAATGGCTATTTATATCGGAGTACACGGAACAGACTCCGGCTGGGTAAACTTCCTGCTTTGGCTCAATGACAATTATGGTAAAGACGGAGACGACTCCATGTGGTTCCCTTCTCAGGAAGAGTATTATGAATATAATTACTACCGTACTCATGGGGCCGCTCCGCAAATAGAAGTTATAGACGAAACGACCCTGAAACTAACCGTTGACCTACCAAGTGGACAATATTTCTACTACCCGTCTGTCACCATCAATCTAACAGGTCTGAAGAAACAGGATATTGTTTCTATCGAAACAGATAACGCCGTTAGTGGACTGTCATATGCTGACTTTGAAGATAAACTAATGTTAAACATAGACTGCCGGAAGTATCTGACAGAACATGCCACACATTTTGTAGAACAATACGAAAATGATAAAAGCAACGCTTCCAACAAAGCAGATGCCCTTTATTTTGTGAATATGCTTAAAGATTCACAGAAGAAAACAGAATTACTCAACAGAATAAAATAAAGATACTTACTATATGAATACTCTTTGGATTGAAATCATCTTTTGGATAGCCCTCTTCATCGTGTTCTACACGTATCTGGGCTATGGTATCGTTCTCTACCTGCTCGTAAAGTTGAAAGAGCTTTTTGTAAAACCAATAAAGCGAAAACTTCCCGAAGACGGTACACTGCCCGAAGTAACGCTGTTTATCACCGCTTTCAACGAAGAAGAAGTGGTGGACGAAAAGATGGAAAATTCTCTCGAACTGGACTATCCAGAGGATAAACTACACATCGTATGGGTGACAGATGGTAGTAATGACGGAACAAACGAACAGCTACGCACTCGTTGGGAAGGAAAAGCCACCGTACTGTTCCAATCCGAACGACAAGGAAAAACTGCTGCGATGAACCGGGGTATGAAGTTGATAAACACGCCTATTGTAGTGTTTACTGATGCCAATACGATGGTAAACCAGGAGGCTATCCGCGAAATCGTACTGGCGTTTGAGGATACACGCGTAGGCTGTGTGGCCGGAGAGAAACGAATTACCGTACAAACACGGGATGGTGCAGCTGCCGGAGGAGAAGGTATCTACTGGAAATACGAATCAACCCTGAAAGCCTTGGATGCACGATTGTACTCGGCCGTAGGAGCGGCTGGAGAACTGTTTGCCGTACGCCGGGAATTGTTTGAAGAGATGGAGCAGGATACATTACTGGACGACTTCATCCTCTCACTGCGTATTGCCATGCAAGGACATACAATCGCTTATTGTACAGAAGCATACGCTATCGAAAGCGGATCGGCAGATATGCACGAAGAAGAAAAACGAAAAGTACGCATTGCCGCCGGAGGTCTGCAATCTATCTGGAGACTGCGCCCGTTGCTGAATCCGTTCCGCTATGGGATACTGAGTTTCCAATATGTATCGCACCGGGTACTACGATGGTCGCTCACTCCCATACTGTTGTTTCTGTTATTGCCACTCAATGCGCTATTACTGTGTATGGGAGCTTCGTGTGAGATATACGGAACGATTCTGATTCTTCAGATATTGTTCTACATTCTGGGACTTTGGGGGTATTACCTGTCAACACGACAGATAAAAAACAAACTGCTGTTTATTCCTTATTATTTTCTTTTTATGAACGTCAATGTACTGAAGGGAATAGGATATCTGAGGAAAAAACGTGGAACCGGTGCGTGGGAAAAGGCTAAAAGAGGGAAATAAATCCTCATAAATCATAATTCAACATCCTCTCATAATTCATGAATCATAAACCATAAATCATAATACCATATGGACAGAACATTGCATGACGCGCAGAACGCCAAAAAAATACTGCAAATCACAGCTGATACAATGATACTGGTAGATCAGGATGGGACTTGCGTAGACATTGATACACACAGTAATCTTTGGTTTCTGCAGGAAGAGAAACTATTGGGAAAAAACATATTTGATTTATTACCTCTGTATACCCGTCAAAAGCTGGTCCCGATTTTCCGGCAGGTTATAGACAAACAAAAAAGTGTTAGCAAAAACTATAAATTAGAATTGCCAAAGGGAACGTATTACTTCAAATGTATCATGTATCCTTATGAGGATAAAGTACTTTGCCAATATCGGGATATCACGGCTCGAAGCAATGTGAAACTACAGCTGGAACGCACCAATCATGAATTAAGAGAGATTCAAAAGGCTGCCCAGATCGGACAATGGAAATACGTCAGTAAAGAACGGATGTTCTATTACTGGGGATACACAGGTATTCTTTGTAAAGAAGAGCAACGTTCTATTCCAATCGAACGTTACTATGAGATGATAGTTGAGGAAGACAGAAATCTCTTTGCCAAATGGCTGGAGAATAATGAAAAAGAAATTAATGAATATAACATAAACTACCGCATCAGCTATGATGGTGAGGTGTGTTATCTGAGAATACAAACGTATACCCGTGAGGAATTGCCCGACGGGACATTCTACATGGAAGGATATGTACAAAATGTGACAGACATACAACGCCACCGAAATGATATAAATACACTTACGCATGCTATCAACAATGCCAAAGAGAGTATCTTTGCCGCTCGGGAAGATGGTACGCTGATATTCGCCAACAGATTATTCAAAGAGAATCACGGAATACCAGAAGAAGATAAATTGAATCTGTATAAGATATACGAGTTGGCAGGTGATATAAACACGATCGAGGACTGGCAGCAGAGATATAAACAAATAAACGAAGGAGGTTGCTGCAACTTTATCGCATACCAGCCGATACCAGGTAACAAAAAGATATTAGCTTTTGAAGGAACAATGTATCATGTGACAAGTGACGAAGGAGAAAGTAGTTACTGGTCGTTCGCACATGATATCACAGAACGCCTGCACTACGAATCGCAGATAAAACGGCTGAACAGTATCATGGATACCACGATGGAGAATCTACCGGCAGGTATTGTGGTCAAAGATGTGAACAGCGATTTTTGCTATGTATACCGTAATCGGGAATCATACAACCGAAATATGAGTTTTGAGAATGAAACCACCGGAATGACTGATTTCGACTACTATCCTCAGGAAGTGGCCGAGCAGAAGCGAAAAGAAGATATGGAGGTTGCTGCCACCGGAAAATGCAAACACTGGGTGACGGAAGAAAAAGATAAGAATGGAAATCTGATTATCCTGGATAAACAGAAAATAAAGGTAGAGGGGAAAGATTTCTCACCGGTTGTCATCAGCATTGAATGGGACATCACGCAACTGGAACTGATGAAACGCGAATTGATGATTTCTAAAGAAAAAGCTGAAACATCGGATAATATGAAGTCAGCTTTTCTGGCAAACATGAGCCACGAAATACGTACCCCACTTAACGCCATCGTAGGATTCTCACGTCTCATAGCAGAAAGCGAAAATGCTGACGAAAGACAAGAGTACTATACCATTGTAGATGCCAATAATGAACGGTTACTTCAACTGATCAATGAGATACTGGATTTATCGAAAATAGAATCGGGCATTGTAGAATTTACTTGTGCCCCTGTAAGGCTGAATGGATTATGTAAGGAGATCCATGATGCACATGTATTTCGCACCCCGCAAGATGTACAACTACTCTACGAGCCTTCAAATGAAGCAATTATTATTGACTCCGACAAGAATCGTATCTTCCAGGTATTATCCAATCTGATAGGAAATGCCTTGAAATTTACAACAGAAGGAAGTATCAGTTATGGATACCGGCAAGAAGGAGAAAGGATAATCTTCCATGTGACGGATACAGGAACAGGTATCGTAGCAGATAAAGTGAACAAAGTATTTGAACGCTTTATGAAACTAAATAGTACGGCACAGGGAACGGGACTCGGACTTTCTATCTGCAAGACAATCATTGAACGGCTGGGCGGAGAGATCTCCGTAACCTCAGAAGTAGGGAAAGGAACAACATTCAGCTTTTGGCTACCTGCAAAAGTCAGTATGAAAACAGAACCACCCACACTGGAAAAAGCACCCTTATCTACAGGTACGGAAGATAACACAGTTACCGTAGAATCACAACCCGGCAATGCCGATAAAGGAACTGATAAACCAAGCATTCTCATCGCTGAAGACACGGACAGTAACTATGATCTGCTGAATGCAATACTGAAAAAGAATTATAATCTGACACGTGCACGAGATGGTATGGAAGTAGTTATGATGTTTGAAGAGGTAAAACCGGACCTGATATTAATGGATATCAAAATGCCTAATCTGAATGGATTGGAGGCTACAAAAATTATTCGCGAACTATCTCCGGACGTACCTATCATCATGCAAAGTGCATTTGCTTATGAGTATGACAGAAATGCCGCTACGGACGCAGGATGTACTGAGTTTATCTCAAAGCCGATAGCACAAGAGAAATTAAAAACAATTATAAAAAAATACTTAAAGAGTTGACAATTGACAGTTGACAATTGACAGTTACTATGTAGGGGGGAAACGTAACCAATTACTCGAGAGGAGGCTGCTCCATAATTACAATGACATATAAACGCACAGTGCAATCTTCTAAACAAATTGAGAAGGAAAAAAAATAATTACACCACAAAAGTTTCCCCAAAGTCCCCCCTCTCAGAAGAGATGAGTAGCACCGTCATACTGCATAGCAACTGTCAACCGTCAACTGTCAATTATCAACTGTCAACTGTCAATTAAACAATTATGGGAAAAAGAGCTGTATTCAAACTATTTTATTGCATATCAATTGTAATAACCTTTATATTGGCAGGTATAACACTGGCAGGAGCTTTCTCCGGTTACGTATCTCCGGATAAATACATCGGCTTTGCCTTTATAGGCCTTGCATTGCCGGTATTATTGCTGATAAATCTTATCGTACTTATCTATTGGGCCGCACGGCTCCGAATATGGCTGCTCATCCCCCTTATCGCCATCCTTGGCAACTGGGCATACTTGAACCGGATTATTCAGCTCTCTTCTCCGGATACAGCTAAAGCCCCACTCACCCTCGCCACCTACAACGTAGATGCTTTTAATGGAGATCAGACCGGATATTCCTGTAAAGAGATAGCCCGCTTCATGGAGGAACAAGGTGTAGATATCCTGTGCATGCAAGAGTTTGGCAGCAATCGCGAGTTCAATGAGGATAGCATAAAACAGGTTCTTTCTGCATGGCCCTACTATTCCATCCCTAAACCAACAGACGGAACGTCCATTTTGCAAGTAGCTCTGTTCAGCAAGTTTCCCATCCAGAATACTGTACTTATCACGCATCCGGACAGCAGAAATTGCAGTATGCAATGCGATATCAATGTGAATGGAAAAACAATCCGTATCTTCAATAACCATCTCCAGACAACAGAGGTGAGCAGTAACAAACGCATTTTAGAAAAAGAACTCGCCACAGAGAATACCACCGGTACCGAAAATGCAATTCATAAACTGGCAGCAGGGCTGGAAGAGAATTTTGTGAAACGTGCCGCTCAAGCAGCAGAACTGCATAGGATGATAACCGCTTCCCCCTACCCTACATTAGTATGCGGTGACTTCAACTCACTGCCTTCATCCTATACATATCGCACCATGAAAGGTGATAAACTAAAGGATGGCTTTCAAACCTGCGGACATGGATATATGTACACTTTCCGCTATTTCAAGAAACTGTTGAGGATTGACTATATCCTACACACAAAAGACTTTGAAGGGTTGGATTATTTCTCTCCGGAAGTGGATTATAGCGATCATAAACCAGTGGTGATGAGAATGGGATTCTGAGGAAAAAAACAATCTTTGAAATACAGGAAAAAAAAGAGGCTGTCTCGAAAATGAATGCACCCCAAAAGTTTTATCAGACTTTTGGGGTGCACTTTTAGTTATAAACCGATCTTTCTAATTATCGAACGTCAGGTTCTTATTTAGGAATTCCTACATATACATTATCAATCTGACAAGTAGTTGTAAGTCCGGTAGCATTATTACCAATATAGCGGAAACCAACATATATAGTCTGACCGATATATGATGCCAAGTCTACACTATACGAAGTAAACGCTTTGTCATTGGTTTTGTCCAAGTTATCCGGTGTAATGTCAACCCAAGTAGCAGAAGATATGTTTGATGGATCACCATTGAAATCAGTAGAAATCATCAACGTAAATACGTCACCTGCCAGATATCTATACTCAAAATCAAAGTTCAATACCATTTCTTTCTGCAGAATTAGTGCAGGGGTAATCAGCCATGCTTCTAACTCCCCATTATTAAAGGCTGTGATACTGGCATATCTGTTATTCTGGTACGATCTGTATTCCCAAGATTTTTCACCCTTCATCTTGCTGTTACACCAGCCATCCAGAGCAACATTATCATAATCTTTTCCTTTTTCAAAGTCTTCATTCACCAGGATATCGGGAATATCGCTTGGAAGAGTCACAATCCATGTGCTCTTATTGTTATCAACTACTGCACGTGCCTCTTTCACTACAGTTGATGTCACTGATACTTCACGAGCAATATGGATGTTATCCAGCTGAATGGTGGTAGTTTTTGTATCAAGAGCACCAGAGTATTTGAATGCAATATTGATAGCCTTTCCTTCATAAGAAGATAAATCTATCTCACCGGCAGGTCCCAATTTGCCATAAGCATTTGTTGGTTCCTTAGGGATGTTAAAGCTCTCCGTCACATCTTTCCAGGTAGTATATTTGGAAGTAACATCCGAACTTGAACCAGAAAAATCTTCAGAAATGAGAACCTGCAAACAATCTCCTTTATAATATCCGACGCAAACATCAAAGCTGAATTTATCACCTTTTACTACTGTGTATTTAGGAGTAATAAGCCATGCCTCAGTAGTTTCAGCATCACCATTAGCCATCTGGGTATATGCATTTCCACTATATATCTTATTAACCCAAGTCTTATCACCGGTGAAATAATTCATCCATCCCTGAATTTCAGTATTGGCTCCATTTACAAAATTTCTTTGGAAATCTTCATTAAACCCTACTTCATCAGAATAAGATGTTTTAAACAGATTGTATTTAATGGTAGCTTCCGAACCCTTTTCTGCCGTATAATAAGTGGAATTCATCCATTTTTCTATATTTACCTTAGCAGGAGCTGTAGGATTATCAGGATTGTCTTCACCATCAAGAAATCCACCTGTCGATGTGTAATCACCGGCGTAGGTCAATTCCAGTTTCAAAACGTTTCCTGGACTATATTCTTTCATTCCGTCAAATTCGGGTTCATGATTACATGAAACGAATACGAGCGCCAACGCTGCAGTTGCCAATAATATCTTTTTCATACTTGTTATATTCTTTATTATCATAAAATTAGAATCTAATCTTCATACCCATAGACCAAGTACGTCCGAAGCCATAGAACACAGTTGCATCTTTCCATCCGTGACCACCGGTTTTGGCACCATTGTCTGTAGCATCAGTAATATACTGTTCATTTAGCAAATTGTTGCAATTAGCAGTCCAGGTTGCATCAATACCAGCAATCTTAAACTTATAGCTAACACCTGCATCAAAAGTAAAAGAAGAAGGTATGCGCCATGGTTGTGCTACATCTACCGGATCTCCATTCAAAGTACTGGTGGTAATCAGACCCGCAATATCATATTCAGAGTAGTTGCGACCATTAAATAATCCACCGACAAAAACACGAAGACCTTTCAGTATCTCATAATTTACATCCAAAGACGCTGTTGTCTGGGCAGCATTACCAATCTTAACGCCTTTTGTATTCATAAGCAACCGTGCATGTTCTTCCGAACCAGGAGTTACAGGTTTCATACTTTTGTCAACAGCTTGTCCTTGCCCGTCATACATATATCCGAGTACATTGTCTTTTGTCATCGTCCAATCACCGAAAGAGAACATACCATTGATTGTCAACGAACGAACAGGACGCAAAATGAAGTCCAGTTCAATACCCTGATGCAATTCTCCCACACCATTCAAGTATACGTAAGAACTTTCTTGCGATACCGACAAGCGTTTTTGGATAGTACGGTCATCCCAAGTTGTACGATAAAGATTCAAATTGGCAGAGAAAATAGGAGATACGAATCCATAACCTAATTCAAAAGAAAATACACCTTCATTCTTACAATTAGGATTGAGCGCATTACTTGTTTGAGAGTTAAGGAAGATACCACCCGAGAAATATGGAGTACGAGAATAGTAACCTACATTGGCAAATACGTTATGGTGACTATCAATATTATAGTTTACACCACCTTTGACTCCATAGCCAACTTTAGTTTTCGTTGCAGACTTTTCATTATCTGTATAGAAATAACCTTTACGCCAGTTTGAAGCTGCATTCACATTTCCGGATACGATAACAGAAAGCTTGTCCTGAGAATACTCAGCCTGACCAAATGCACCATATTGTGCAATATAGCTATCAAAATTACGATAAACAACATCACCTACACCCAGACGTTCATTCTGCCAAGCTGTATCATCCTTTTTATATCCTACATTTTTTCTGTCAGGATCGACAATAAAATCTCCTCCCATCAAATCTACAATTTCAGCTTTGTGACCTCCATTGTAGTAGCGAAGATCGATACCACCCTGCAAATTCAGATAATCGTTTACCTGGTTGGTATAAGTAGATAGAAGTCCGTACCAAAGATGGGTATTCATATTTTTGGCCAAAGCTACTTTGCTACCATTGTCAGAAGCTGCATTTTGTTCCATTATAGCAGCATAATCCATCGTTCCGTCTATTCTACGATAGGTTGTATTAGGAATACCGGATGTTGCTCCATACAAACTACCTGTGTTACCTACACCTCTATATCCAAAACCGTCGCCAATAGACATGTATACAGAAGAAGAAAGGCTTGACTTACGGTCGATATCCCATACATGATTCAAAGAAATCTGTGGCTTGTGATAAGAGTTATAACTGGTACCGGTCATACCTTTGCCATTAATATCATATCCGAAAGCGGCATTATAACGATAACCTAAACCTTTGTTTACTTTCTTTTGCTTGTCCCATTCTTCGATGGTCAACTCATCATAACGTTTATTATGAGTCTGAGGTGCACCGGTTGCAGTCAATGACAAAGAGTGGCTGTCCCCAATACGCTTGGATATATTAACAAACCAGGAGTATGCCTCAAATTCACATCCCTGAATGTATCCATCACCCCATGTTTTAGAACCTAAAACAGAAAAAGCCCAGCCGTCTTTTGTCAATCCGGAAGAAAGGCTGAACAATACTTTGTTATATCCATCATTACCAACACCATAGGATAGCGTACCACCTTTTTGTGCGTCAGTAGAATTCGTTATAACATTGATAGAACCACCTACAGACGGAGAAGAAAGCTTGGATGCACCCAATCCTCTTTGCACCTGCATAGAACGTGTTACATCTGACAAACCTGCCCAGTTGGACCAATAGATACCGCCCCATTCCATATCATTCATAGGGACACCATTAATCATCACTCCCACATTGGAAGTACCGAAACCACGTACAGTCACGCGGGATTCACCAAAACCACCGTTATCTTTGGAAGCATATACACCCGGAGTAGATTTCAATATTTCCGGAAACTCTTGTGTACCCAACTTCTCTGAGATAAATACCGGATCAACAGTAGATACTGCCACCGGAGTTTTACGTGAAATGGCAATAGATGAAGTAATTGTTACGTCATTCAACATCACAGCTTCCTGTTCTAACTTTACAATACCTAAATCCACAGAAGATCCCTTCTGTATTACTTTCTTTTTCAGGTCTTTGAAACCAACATACTTAAATAGTAATGTTGCATTGGGAGCGATACTTAAGGCAAATTTACCATCAAGATCGGTAACAGTTCCTTGTGAAGTACCTTCCGCCATAACGGCTGCGCCAATCAATGGGTCACCGGTTTCAGCATCAACAACTTGACCTTTCACTGTAGTCTGGGCAAAGGCAGTAGCAGCAGAGCAAACTGTCAGTATTGCAACCAGCAGGAAATGAATTAGATGTCTTCTCATAAATTCTGTTTGTTAGTTAATAGAATTTGTTAATTAATAAATGTTTTGAAGTGCAAATATAATTAATAAGATTTAAAACCACATTACATTTTCATGTCGATTTTTAAGAGTAACAAACATTTTATTGCATTATAAAACACGAGAAGCTCCGCAGTAAAACCACGGAGCTTCCCATTTGAAACTGAAAGCTTTAGAAAGCTTTCAGAATATCATAAATATCAGTCATTAACGAGCTTTCTATAACGAACACGTTTCGGTTCTTCATTACCTAATCGCTTCTGTTTATTCTCTTCATACTCCGAATATGAGCCTTCAAAATAGAACACATTTGAATCTCCTTCAAAAGCAAGAATGTGAGTACAGATACGGTCGAGGAACCAACGGTCATGCGAAATAACAACGGCACATCCTGCAAAGTCTTCAAGACCTTCTTCAAGTGCACGAAGTGTATTCACATCAATATCATTGGTAGGTTCATCGAGAAGAAGCACATTGCCTTCTTCTTTCAATGCAATAGCAAGGTGCAGACGATTACGTTCACCACCTGAAAGCATTCCACAAAGCTTTTCCTGATCAGCACCAGAGAAGTTAAAACGTGAAAGATAAGCACGTGCATTGATATCACGCCCACCCATACGAATCAATTCCGTACCACCGGAAATAACCTGATAAACGGTCTTATTAGGATCAATATCTTTATGCTGCTGATCTACATAGGCTACCTTTACAGTCTCTCCTACTTCAAACTCACCTTTATCCACGGCATCAAGCCCCATTATCAGACGGAAAAGGGTTGTCTTACCTGCACCATTAGGACCGATAATACCTACAATACCATTAGGAGGAAGCATGAAATTAAGATCATCAAAGAGCAACTTATCACCATAAGCCTTAGCCACATGTTTAGCTTCGATCACCTTATTTCCCAAACGAGGACCATTGGGAATAAATATCTCAAGTTTCTCTTCTTTCTCTTTTACATCCTCGTTCAGTAGCTTATCATAAGAATTCAGACGAGCTTTACCTTTAGCCTGACGTGCTTTAGGAGCCATACGCACCCAATCCAGCTCACGCTCAAGTGTTTTGCGACGTTTGCTCGCTGTCTTTTCTTCCATCTCCATACGTTTGGTTTTCTGTTCAAGCCAACTGGAATAGTTACCTTTCCAGGGGATACCTTCACCACGATCCAGTTCAAGAATCCATCCGGCTACATGATCAAGGAAGTAACGGTCATGTGTTACGGCGATTACCGTACCTTCATATTGTTGCAAGTGTTGTTCAAGCCAATCGATAGACTCAGCATCAAGGTGGTTGGTAGGCTCATCAAGAAGAAGGATATCCGGCTTCTGTAGCAACAGGCGACAAAGTGCTACACGACGGCGTTCACCACCTGACAGATTTTCCACTAATTGATCTTCCGGGGGACAACGAAGAGCATCCATAGCACGTTCCAACTTACTATCCAGATTCCAGGCATCAGTAGCATCAATAATATCCTGTAATTCTCCCTGACGGGCAAAGAGCAGATCCATTTTATCCTGGTCTTCATAATACTCGGGCAAACCAAACTTCTGGTTGATCTCTTCGTATTCGTTCAGCGCATCAACAATGGGTTGTACCCCTTCCATCACGATTTCTTTCACCGTTTTCGTATTATCCAAATAGGGTTCCTGAGCCAGATAGCCAACCGAATACCCCGGTGAAAAGACTACCTCACCCTGATAGGATTTTTCCAGTCCGGCAATAATCTTCAGCAAAGTCGATTTACCCGATCCGTTGAGACCAATGATACCAATCTTTGCTCCATAGAAGAAGGATAGGTAAATATTTTTTAAAACCTGTTTATTATTCTGGAAGGATTTACTCACTCCCACCATTGAGAAAATAATCTTTTTATCGTCTACTGTTGCCATATTATATAATAATGTGTAAAATGTAATTTGGTACAAAGATAAGAAAAAATATTAGATTTTCTTTGGCAGTTAAAAAAATCCCTCTATCTTTGCACCCGCTTAACAGCAATAAGGATTGATTCGCTAGCTCAGCAGGTAGAGCACAACACTTTTAATGTTGGGGTCCTGGGTTCGAGCCCCAGGCGGATCACATAGGAGAAATGAAAATACTCCGACAATCTAAGACAAAGCTCTTTAAACCAATGGTTTAAGGGGCTTTTTTCTTACCTGCCTACGACAGAAAAAGAACCTCAAAAAGCCACCCTGTGAAGATGAATCGTTACTAATTCGTTACGGTTTTCCGTTACGATAAAAACCGTAACGAATTTATAGCTAAGTCGCTCATTTGTCGAATATTGGCAGTCGAAAGTCATAGCCGTTACGGAATGAACAAATTAACTTTGCAACAAGAAAGGAGTTACGGTATGAAATCGACATTCAAGACACTCTTCTATTTAAAGAAGAACGAACCGAAGAAAAACGGTCATGTAGTAATAATGGTACGTATCACGGTGGACGGTGATCAGGTGCAATTCAGCAGCAAGTTGGATATACACCCCGATAACTGGGACACGAAAACGGGAAGAGCCGTCATCAACAAACAGAGTGCGGACAAGAAAGAAAACCTCAGGGTATCCTCACTTAACAAGACACTGGACGAGATACGTTCGGCCATCACCATGCACTACACACGCATGATGAACGTGGACGGTTACGCACTGCCGGAAAAAATCAGAAACGCATTCCTGGGATTGGAGGAAAAGGAGAAAACACTCATCAGTTACTTCACCCAGCACAATGAACAGTATGCAAAGAAGGTCGGCAAGACTGCCACGCAAAAGACCTATTCCCGCTACGAACTGACCAAGCAGCGGATGATAGAGTTCTTGCAAAAGGAATACAAGTTGTCGGACATTCCCGTGAAGGAAATCACCGTCACCCACATCGAGAACTTCTACCTTTATTTGCGTCAGGAATGTGAGGTAAGCAACAATACCGCCATGAAATTTGTACAACGTTTCCATACGATACTGTTGTTTGCCCAGAAAAGCGGATTGAGCTTCATTGATCCCTTCGGGAATTTCAGGTTCAATTTTGACAAGACCGACAGAGGGTATCTCACGCAGGAGGAAATTGACACGATCTATTATAAGGAGTTCAAATCAAAGCGGTTGGAACACGTGCGTGACGCTTTCATCTTTAGCTGTTATACCGGTTTGCCCTACTGTGACATCTATACGCTTTCAAGCGAGGACATAAAGATCGGGGTGGACGGCAAGAAGTGGATTATGAAAGACAGGGGTAAAACCGGCGTGGAATCATTCATTCCCCTACTGCAAATACCGTTGGATATTCTCGCCAAATACGAGGGCAAGTTGAAAGATGGAAGATTGCTTCCGGTAATCAGTAACCAGAAGATGAATGAATATTTGGCGGAGATAGCCGCAATTTGCCAAATCAACAAACGGATCACCTACCATCTCGCCCGGCATTCGTTCGCCACAGAAATCTGCCTTACCAAAGGCGTTCCCATTGAGAGCGTATCCAAGATGCTCGGACACACCAACATTCAGACCACACAGATTTATGCCCGTGTGGTGGACAGAAAGTTGAGCCATGACATGAATATGCTGGATCGAAAACTAAAAAATATGCAAAAAGGTACGGCGCAAAACGCTGTATGAATAAACAAATCATTATATTGTCACACCATTTAAAAAACAACGCCTTATGAAAAATAGAGGATACATCACCATCACCGGTTTGGAAAACAAGGATGAACAACCCATCGTCAGTGTAAAGATAGAGAACGGCAACGTATGGATGACCAAGCACGAACTTGCCCGTCTGTTCGGAGTGTTCGTTCAGACAATAGACGCCAATGTGCGCTCCATCTTCAAATCCCGCCTGCTTTACGACGGCGACGTGACCATAACCGAGAAACAGAACAAAAGCATTGTTACCTATTATAATCTGGAAGCGATCATATTTCTCAGCTTCCGCATCAACACCTATTGCACGAAGCTGTTTCGTGAGTGGGTACTCAACTCCCTGTGCGAGTACAAACGCCTGCAAGAGAAAAAGCCCGAAGTCCTTGTTGTTTTCCATCCCGACAGCAACCGGACTACCATTTCTTATAACTAACGTGCATAGAAACCTGTAAATAGCGAGCCTTACCCGAAAATCCAACGGGCAAGGCCTCTTTTTCTCCCGAAATTTCTATCTTTACGCCAAATAACAATGTCATGATAGAAAACCTCACCATATCCGTATCCTTCAGCGAGGTGGAGGAAGCCCATATCAGCAACTATTTTCGCCTTTCCGAAATGTCCGGCGAGTTTCTGATTATCCAGAGGTCTGACAATACCTTCTACTTCCTTTGCACCAATAACTGTGACATCGTGAGCATCTGCCAATCTTTTGATTGGTATATTGTATCAAAAGACACTTTCAATGACCACCTGATAATCGGCATTGGTTTATCGGATAAAGAAAGTATCAACGGAGAACTCTATCGGGTACAGGATGAAACCACGCTCACCCTTTGGCGTGATATACTCCACTTTACTTTCGAGAGCGATTTCGTGCGCCAGTTCTTCCCATACAATACCCATTTCAAAGGCAAGATGCGTATCGACGGAGCCTTGTGTTTCTATATCCACGATTATTACCCGACCAGATGCAAGGACATATCGGTATCTGACAGAAAGACGAGCAATCTGGTATTTAGATTTAAAGAAGGACGACAAGCAGCTCTTGTCGCCAAGATCTTCTCGCTTTGTATCGCCCGGATGCCGTTCTTTAAGGAGAAAGCCGCCAACGCCGTGCTGATCCCCATACCGGCGGCAACCCGTGAACGGAACATCACCCGCTTCGCCCGTTTTTGCAGCCTTCTCTCACGTCGACTTAAAGTCGTGGACGGATTTCGTGCCACATGGATAAAAGAAGACCGTGAGCAGATGAAAGGAACTCACGGACAAGACAAGTTATCCAACTTGATCTTTCATCCCGATTATTTTAAGGGCCGGGACGTATTTTTAATAGACGACATTATCTCTTCCGGCGAGAATTTCACGCAAATGAAATGCAAACTGATACAACTCGGTGCAAAATCCGTTACCGGTTTGTTTTTAGGTAAAACAATAAAGTCTGAAAATCAAAAGTAATATGGCAATCAAGAAATCCCAGATCGAAAAATGGATAGTCGCCCAAAAGAAACACCGGCTATCGGATACCCATGTACAAATGGCCCGTGAACTTGGACTCAATCCCGATAAACTCGGCAAGATAGACAACCACCGGCAAGAACCGTGGAAAGCCCCCTTACCGGAATTTATAGAAGAGATCTTCTATAAACGTTTCAAAAAGGAACGTCCTGATGTAGTCAAGCCCCTAAAGCAAATCCTTAAAGAACAGGAAATAAAGACTAAAACAAAAAAGAAGGAAAAAGAAATACGGCGTAAAGAGCGTGAACAGGAACAGATTAATAACGGAACAGATGAAGTTCTTACATTTCAATCCCCAACCTCAATAACGGAATAAAAGCCACATTATTATCAGTAGAAAAAACGTTCCCATTCTTCCGGAACCGGAACAATCTTTCATCCATACAAAACCGCAGAAAAGTGTTGTACAAACAAGCGCGATGAATCACACATTGGACAGTACAACACCTTTCTTTTTTCCGGTTTTGAAATAGGAAGGCTTTTATTATATCGCTCTGTTTTTTTACTCTCTGATCTCCTCAAAGGCAGTATCTATCACATCATAGTGATCACCGTCATTAACACTCAATGCAGCCACAAGGCTGTTCAATGTCCGAACTGCGTCCAAACGCTTTTCCACATCACTTTCATCCGGATTGCTCAAGACATCTATCGCACAGGTCAAATGCCCTTTCATCTCTTGCAATGTAGATAGACTCTGAATGGGAAACAGATAGAAAAGCCCATCTTCTGAAGACCGGACTACTCCTTTCAGGAGAGTCGATTGTAAATCCATAACAATAACGTTATTATATTAAATTGACGTAACGCTGCCAGTCACAAGTCCAAAGCATCGCCAAACGCTCAATACAGAGTGAACCGACAGGTTACGTCAAAGTATATAACCTACCTGGTTCATTTACCTCTGTATTTTTGAAATTGGCGATTTCTGGACTACGGTAAACGAACAGATTACACGATGCTATTTGCATCGCTAACACAAAGGTAGAATTTTTTTCGT
Source organism: Bacteroides mucinivorans (assembly GCF_034654355.2). Lineage (NCBI taxonomy): Bacteria > Pseudomonadati > Bacteroidota > Bacteroidia > Bacteroidales > Bacteroidaceae > Bacteroides > Bacteroides mucinivorans. The sequence goes on from NZ_CP178179.1 coordinate 3,002,462, forward strand.
ATTAATCATCGCTTTATGTATAAGGGATTTATAACACAACGATTTTAAGCAAAGTTTAAGGCTAACTTCCTTCGGGGTATTTCTCTCACTGTTTTCAGTAGCCATCACTCCACATTTAAAGCAAAGGAACGAATTAAACTAACTTATTCAAGTGCAAAGGTACTTCGGGTTCTTAACGGAAAAACAAGGTCAAGCCGTTCCGGTTTTGAAAAAAATCTTCCCTGCGCCATAATGGCACGAGGTATTTTTACCCAAAACCTTGTTTTTCCTAAACCCGACCTTTTGACGCACATGAAATAAGTCAGCTCAACTCGTCAATGCATAAAAAAAATGTCGTGATTATGAAAACAGCAAGAGAAATACATAAAGGAAATAAGAACAGACTCAATCTGCCTCTGCATAAATTGTTTGGCTGGTTAGTTCGGCTCCTTCTTTCAGGCTGCTGTTGGAGTCTGTACGGTGGCAGTCTTTTAGCGTGGTTTATCGGTTTATGGCTCGCAAAAGAACTGATAACGGACGTGATCCGCTCCGCATGGGGGTGTCTGGTTTCCATTCTCTCCTTTGCAGTCGTAGTCGGGATTATCATTTGGTTATTAATTCTTTAACACATACAGTTATGACAATGGATATTACAAAATCAGTAGCGTTCACCGGACACCGTTCAGAGCGTATCCTCCAAGTCGGTATGCTGCATCTTTATCTGGATATAGTTTCGCAAGTAAGAAGGTTGTATAGTCTGGGCTATCGCTACTTTCTAAGCGGAATGGCGGAAGGCTTCGATTTGCTTGCAGCCCAAGCGGTAACTGCCCTTAAAGCGGAATACACGGACATTCGACTCATTGCCGTTGTGCCGTTCAGCCGGCAGTCAAACAGATACCGGCCGGAGAACAAGTCCTTATACGACCGGATAATGAAAACTGCCGATGAAACGGTCATTCTCCGAGAAGATTACCGCAAAGGCTGCTTCCACCACAGGAACGACTACCTGATTGACAACTCCGAGATTGTTTTAGCCTATTGGGACAAGCAGCCCTATGGCGGTACTTATTATACCGTAGGAAAAGCACGGATAATGAACAGAATCATTATAAATCTTTATAAATAAAGCCTTATGAAACGATACAGCAGGACTGTCGCACAGCAGTGCAGATATTACGAGGTAAGCAACATTTTCGAGTACATGGTGGAAACCTACCTGAACGGCAACATCACCACCTTTGGAGAGCTTTACCAGGAATTGTGCAAAGAAGCGAGAAAAGATTTTATCGATTTCCTTCTCAGTGAGGTGGAGCCGATATACTGGAGAGAGATTTTGAAAATGACTGTCTAATGAATAAATCAGAAAAATATGAACGTAACGTTTGAAACCACAATTTGTGCATGGGATGAAAAAATCCCTGCACTCCTTATCCGACTGGTAAACACCCTTCTCTTTTGCCGGACAGAAGAGGAACTCCGCCAATCCATTGACAAACTTCGGGAAACGACCGAACTGGACGAGTTTTTCACCTACGGCTACGGCTCACACCATTTCTGGTGCAACCAGCGCATTTCCAAAGGAAGCATGCAGTTCATCCAAAGCCGGTTATTCATTGCAACATTTTAACCCTCTAATACATAAATGATATGAAACCAATATCCCAAATGACACGAGAAGAGAAATTGCAGGAGATTGTAGAGTACAACCCTTGCAGGGTAGAGCGTAGTGCAGTCCTCCGTTACTTGTTGGCAGTACGCCGTAATGACACGGAACAAATCGCTTATTTCGAGAGTTTTGGCAAGAGTGTACGACATATCATACTCAATGTACGCACGTATGAAAGAGGGATGATTTTCGGTTATGTCGGCAAGCAGTTCAACGAACACGGTTGGATAAATGGCATGTTGCCGATAATAGAGGAAATCAAGTTAGACACCTTCAACACGATCCATATCGGGCAATCCGTTGACGGGACGTATGCGGTAGCCATCGACTGGTGTACCGGCACAGCCGGAGGCGGTAGCCACCCGTCCGTTTGGGATGAACCTGTCAGAGATTATAAGGAAGCTATCCGACAAGGAATCCGCCTGTTGGAGCAACAATACAATAAAGCGGAACGTTGGTCTGTTTCCGACAGAAGCAATTACAACCCAAAGGTTATCCGCAGTCTGAAAGGAAAACTGTTGGAAATCAAGCGGAAATACACACAGCCCCGACAGTTAAGTCTGTTTTAATATTCACGAACTATAAAATCATAAGTTATGGCAACAAAAATGAACGAGAACGGAGTTTCAACCTGCAAGACGGGTGAGAAATATGAAAAATTCCAAATGACCGTAGGACGGAAAAGGCGCACGTTCTATCACTATGATTATAGGGATACGGCAGACAACGAACTTTTCTCCTGTGTGAAGCCCACATTGGAAGAGTGCAGGCGACGGTGCAACGAGTGGCTTAAAAAAAAGAGGATAAGAAATAATACAGGAACAAGCCCCCTTTACCGGAATGGAAGCCGGTAAGGGGGGATCTCATTAGGTTTTCATTCAGTTTCTCCACTCAGCGTTGTCGCTGCTTTTTTTTCGGGGTATATCCGGCATAAATCATTCGGTATCCTCCTTTTCATCTTCCGCTTCATTATTAAAGGCAAAAGACTTTTGCACAACCTGACCGAAGGAATCAAGAATGTAAATGTCTATTTTCTGCTGGTCTGTGCCAAATGACCTGTAATAGAGCCTGAATGTTTCTTCCGGTAACGGATACAGGTCGTTCGGCAACAAAACCGTACCGTTCTCCATGCGAAGCTCCCCTTTGCCTGTCGGTTGGAAGTACCTGATGAAGTATTTGGTGTCCTGATACTCGCCGCTTCTTACAAGTTGACAACGGATTTCCGCTTCCTCGCCCTTTACGATTGTCGTCTGCACCGGCAAGGTCGCCAGATCAAACTCATACATCTGCTGAACGTCCAATTTGTCAGAACAGGCGGTCATATATAACAAGGCTACCAGCATACAACCTGCTATAATCATGCTTTCAATCATCTTTTTCATTCTATTATTGTTTTATCAATTCAAAATAATTTTCAATCCCACCCCGAACTGGAAATGAAAGTGTCCGCTGTCATTTCCCCAGAGGCAACGCTCACGGGCATGGAACAGCAATACCACCTGATTGGCAAGGTAGGTTTCTATCTCCAGCGATACCGCACCGCCATAGACAAACGCATCCCCGACACACAGGCGTGAACCATCGAACAGCATGCCTGTGCCCCAATTCACGGTTTCATATCCCGCCAACACCGAACCGCCGGCATAGCAGAGAAACACCTTGTTGGCATCCGAAAGGAAATTATAATAATAGCCGCCTTCCGCAGTGAATTGGGAAACCGGGACACGTATGTCCTTGTATGGATAATACTTCTGGAGATACTCGCCACCGAATACCCACTTATGGCAGCCGTTCACATATCTGTCCATTCCCATCCCGAAATGGTAACCCAGCTCGTTACGTTTGTCCGCAGTGTGAAAGCCGTCCGTCATGCCGGCGGTAATACGCAGCCCTTTTGTACTGGGCAGGCAACGTTGGGCATGTGCCTTGTCCGTCAGGACAAAGCACAAAAGTATACATATAATAACAGAGACCCTTTTCATACTATTTCACCTTCAGCTCGTTAATGACTCTGGCACGGATCAGCTCGGCGTTGGTCAGAATAAACCGCTGATGCCTTCCCCCGTTCTGTTCGTTCATCTCGACAACCAGCTGCTTGTCATCCGGAAGGGTGAATTTGGGCAGGGTAAATACCGTCCGTTCCTTGCTCTTTCCGTCAACCGCCGTCACATAGTTGAAGGCACGAAGCGGCACGATAACCTGTTCCTGAATGGCGGTACGTTTTGCAACCTTTTTATCCACCACCTTAAAAGTGACAAAGTCAACGGAGAATGGCACGTTGGAAGCGTTTTTCAGTTCCGTATGGAAATAAAGCAGACCGTTGTGCGTATAAATCCCCTTCAGGATGTACTGGATACCGAAGCGCTTGCAGCCGATATGCTTCACCAGACGTTTGTTGTTGTCATAGACGGACTTCATGATCAGCCGTACCAGCAGCGGGGACTCGCTGCCGAGTTCCGTAAGGTAGATTTCCTGCGAGTTGTTCGGCCGGTTCACCGCCTCGCCATCATGGATGAAGTCTTTCATCTCGATATTCAGCTTGGCCGGCTCGTCCGCATACTTCACGTTGAATGTATAATAGCTGCCGTCATCCGTGATCACCGCCAGATTCGTTTCACGGGAGAAGTCCCTCAACGCCGCTTTCACCCGAAGCACGTTCTCCGAACCGTCCGCTTTGCCGGCAAGAATGTCAGCCGATCCCAGATCCACATACTTGATAGCAGCCGGGAAGATAAGGTGTACAGTTTTATTAAATGTCACCTCCAAGGCGTATGGAGGAACCATCCGGTCGAATGTCACCGGACGTGTCAGCCCGTCAAACAAATCACCGGTGGACGGGCTGCGCCTTGCGTCCTCCTTATCCGGCAGCGGCGTGGTTCCCGTTTCTCCGGAATCCGCCGTTTCTTCCGTGTCATTTCCCGTCTTTTCCACTTTCACGGTCTTTTGTGCATACGCACCGGTCATACCAATGGCAAAAGCCATCATTAAAATTACTTTTTTCATGCTTGTTGTTTTTTCTTGATTAATAAATTGATTTTAACCGTTTATTGTCTTGACACGAGCAATAGCTCGTAATCCGCCTTCAAAGTCGCCTTGGCACTCCTGAACTTTGTGGAAAGGTATTGCGATGCCCCCTGTATCACCCCTTTGCCCAAGTCCGCAGCCAGCTGTGCACCGGCATTGGCGGAGATATTGATGCTGCTTCCCATTGCCGAACCCATGTTGGCCGCCATCTCCTTGACGGCGGTAAGCTCCTGCGATCCCCTGACCTCAATGCCCTTCATGCCCCTCGTGTCATAAGCATCCAGTTCCACCGGCAGGATTGTTCCCTGAAAGGCGACCGAGGAAACGGTGATTTCCATACGTTCACCGCTGATTTTCGCCGTGCCGGTCAGTATCGTGTTGGCGGGTATGTACAACTCTCCGGCCTGCACCGGCTCCAGCAGGCGGAGTCCCACCTCCTGACCGTCGCTGCCCGAAACCGTTACCGTCCTGTACACGCAGGCACGGATACCGTTCCTTTCCGTACGGCTCCGGACTGTCCCCACCGTGTGGAAACCCATGTTTCTGGGCTTGCCGTACTGTCTGGCGAACCCTTCATCGGACAGGGGTGCGGTCAGCAGGCTGACCACCCGTTCCGTTACCTGCGTAACCGGGCAGACCGGCATTTTACCCGTAGAGGAGGACACGGCGACCTGTTTGGTTTCGCCACCGCTGCCCGGCATGTACCTTGCCGCCATCTCGTAGGACTTCTCCATCAGCCGCAGTTGTTCCTCACCGTTTTCTCTGGCCTTGCGCTCTTCCTCCGCCTGACGCTCCAGCTCCTGAATACGCCATTCCAGTTCCAGCGTTTTCTGGTCATCTTCCGCAGGCCGTGTTTCATAAAAACTGCCCAACTGCCGGTTGATGTCCTGATAGGCATTGGCGGAGGAACGGATAGACGGACTGCCGTTGTCCGTGTCCTTTTCCGTCAGGAATACCTCGTCCGCCACCGGCTCTTCCTGTTCCAGCGATACCGCCAGATCCTGGAGCGTGTTCATTTTCTCCTTTTGTTTCTTTTCAAAGGCACTTTGTTCGTAGGCGGTCTTTTTATCCGACAGCAGCCCCTTGTCCTCCGGCATCGGGACATCCACGTTGAATCCCTCCCTTAATGGCTCGTCGCTGTCAGAAGGAGCGAATATCAGCCACATCGCTCCCAGAAACACGAGAAAGAACAACGGATACACGAGCATCTTCTTTCGTTTGAGCATCTCTTCCGGAGTCAGAGGTTTGGCCTCTTTCTTCCCCTGTTTCGGCGTTTGCCCTTTCTCTTCCGCTTTTTCAGGCGTTGCAGCGTTCGCCGGTTGCCGTTCCTGATTTTTTAGGTTCTCCATAATCCACCTGATTTTTAATATTTATACTATCCTTGTTTATCCCCCTGTACAGTTCCATCCGCCTGATATGCTCCATTTGCAACTGCTCCCCCTCATGCCTGCCGATGCGGTATATCGAAGATACCGTCATGTATATCGACAGACAGCCGAAGCCGGTGAGCATGGCCACCACGCAGACGAGCCGTACATCGGGCGACATCCGTCCGCACAGATAGCGGAGTCCGTCGTCTATCCTGTCAGGCACGTACCTGATCCATTTTTTCAATCGGTTCATTTCCTGTCTTTTTTTTAAGTTATCGTTCAACGGTTCTCAAATCCCGGTTCTCCACGATATTGAACTGCTCCATCGTGAAGCCGTGCGGGTTATTGTCCGACCTGACCGAGTTCAACAGCCGGCAACGGGTTACAAGGCTCCGTTCCGTGATGTTACTCGACCTGACGAGCGACTGCCGTGCGTAAGTTGTCACCACATACGGGTAGCTGTTGAAGTCGCACGCCACGCTGTCCACCCGGATGCTCTGGTTGATATTGGCCGAGATTATACGGTTGTAATACCCCTTTTCCTCCCAGTCCTTGTAGTAGCGGAACGCACTCTCGTCGCACAGGAACAACGCCCGGCGGATATTCGACTCGATAGCCGCCTTATCGGGCGACAAAGTGAAAAACAGCTCGTGGAAACGCCGGATATGTTCTTTCGCCTCCACCGGCCTGTTCTGCGAAAGGTCTTGGGAAAGAGCAAGTATCAGGGACTTCCCATTGTCCAGCACATAGATTTTCTCCCTCTGCCGTTCGGCGAACCGGTAGGAGCTCCAGAGAGCATAGCCGGTAACCAGAGCACAGAGCGAAACGAACACGATCCCCATCGTGCGAATTTGCCGGAAGCTCGTTTCTATATTCTTTAAACTTTTAAATTCCATACATCTCTAATATTTACGTTGGTTCATCTTCCTCTTAACTTGCCGGCTATATGCCCGATGGAAGCACCGGTGATGGCGGCAGCAGCACGTCCGCCCTTTAGCGACCACGAGTTCACCTGTTTGCCATAATTACCGGCTCCCGATGCCTGAATCACCCACATTGATACTGTCGGGATAGTGAAATACCCGACAATGGCTATCAGCATGAAGATGATGTAAGCAGAATTGTTCACGTCGGGCACATAGGCGGGATCGCTTAGTGCGGCGATGTCCTTCTCGATCATCAGCACCTGAATCCTTGCCAGCACGGAGCTGAACAGGTCGGATATGGGCAGCCACAGATAGATGCTGATATACTGGCAAATCCATTGGATCATTGTATTGTGGAAGCCGTCGTACACCGATATGGCGAATGACAAAGGTCCCAGAATGCTCAATACGATCAGGAAGAAGGTTCTCAGCGTGTCCAGTACCAGCGAAACCGACTGGAACAGCAGTTCCAGAAAGCTGCGGAAGAAATTGCTCACGCTCTGCCTGGCCTGGTATTTAAGGCGTTCCGCCGCCATGCCCGCCATGGCCTTCAAATCCGAAGGCGACCATCCCAGATCCTCGATCTGGCGTTCATATTCCTCGTTATCGACCAGATACGCCGTTTCCGGATTTCTCGTCATCGCCTCGTATTCCAGTTTCTGCCGCTTCTCGGAATACTCCCGTATGTTCAGTGTCTGGCCTTCCATGATACTGTGGCAGCCGGTGACCACCGGACTCATGATACCGTTGATAGTCCCCAGAACGAATGTGGGGAAAAACATGATGCACACCCCCAGACAAAAAGGTCTGAAGAGCGGATAAATGTCAATCGGCTCGGCTCTCGAAAGAGCCTGCCACACCCGTGAGGCCACATAGAACAGCGCACCCAGCGCAGCCACTCCGGTAGCCACACCCGTGATGTCCGAACAGAGCGGCATCATCTCGTCATAAAGGTTACGCAACACTTCGTGAAGGTTGCCGAAAGTTTCCTCGCCTGTCATGTCACCAGTATTTTTGATTGTCCGTTCCGTACAAGTCCAGCACCCTTTGGGTATCATTCTTCTTTTTCGCACGCAGGTAAGAGATACCGATGTTCCGGTTCGTGTAATACCTGACCAGATTGCGTTGGTTCCTCACGTCACGGTACACACGGTCTATCACGTCCATGCGCTCCTTGTCCGTCATGGAAAGGCCGGTGGAGGTCACAACGATCTTCATCTCGTTCAGCATACCACTGCTTTCTTCCAGCATCTTCGCATATCCGGAGGCGATTGCCGAAAGCTCGTCCGGCGTATAGTTCCCGTCCGTCAGCATTTTCTGGAAAGAATTTACATAGATGTCCGATATTTCACCGACCAAGAGAACGGTCTGCTGCACCTTACGGGCATCTTTCACCAGATTGTTGACCGCTTTCAAAGCGTCGTAATAACGCTTCCCCTGTTCGTAGATCTTGACTGTTTCCTGAAAATTCTTCACCATATTTTCTGCCGTCGTCGTGGTCTGCACCACGTTACGGGTCGTATTCACGATGCTTTGTGCAAGGTTCGAGGGATCGAACGTTACCCATTGCGCCTTTACCGCCATAGTCGGACAAAGCAGCCCGGCCAGACAGACAGCCATTATTCGTTTCATGTCTTTTAAAATTTTAACGTTAAATAAATCGGATAGTTTTCTTTCCATTTACAGGAGAACCGGAGTTCTCCTTTTTCTTATGAATCATCCGCACGTACATATATCCCTTCGGTAGCCAGCACCAGACGGTCTTCCTCCCGGTCATAAGCGAGCTGCACCCTTCCCAGAAGATCCGCCCAGATGATGCCGCCGCTTTGGTGGATCGTGCCGACCACCACCGCATCAAGGTGGTAGGTCAGGGCAATCTTGTATGTACCACCATCACGGAATACGGTGACGGGCGGCGACTTGCGGCTGCTTTTCCACTCCCCGCATATCCAGTAGAGCGGAAACAAGGTTTCATACTCCATAAGCACTTACGGTATTTCATTGTTTTGATTCCGTTTCTTTTCCGCAAGCCTTCGGATAGCCAGTTCGATATTGCCGCCCAGCTGTTTCGCCAGTTGTTCCACTTCCACTTTCTCGCTCTCTTCGGTCGTGTAGCACAGATATTCTTCGGGCGATACCTCTGTGGCGTACACCGTTGACTGTACGCCCCCCAATCCGAACCAGACCTCCTTGTATTTGCGCCTCGGATCATTAGACATGTTCACCGACAGGATCTGCGCCTTTTCCTTGTCCGTCAGCCCCAGCAGGGACTGTATCCGCGAGAACTTGTTAAGATACTTCCTCTGGTCAAGCAAAATCTTGCAATCGCTATTGTTTACAATAGACTCCTTCACGATAGGAGAGGAAATGATGTCATCGACTTCCTGCGTCACAACAACCGCCTCTCCGTAAAATTTGCGGACAGTCTTGAACAGGTAGCGGATATAGTCCGCCATCCCTTCTTTGGCAATGGCCTTCCACGCTTCCTCTATGATGATCATCTTGCGTACCCCTTTCAGACGACGCATCTTGTTGATAAACAGCTCCATAATAATAATAGTCGTCACCGGAAAAAGAATGGGATGATCTTTGATCTGATCAATTTCGAAGACGATAAACCGCTTACCGAGCAAGTCAAGCTGCTTGTCGGAGTTAAGCAGGAAATCATATTCTCCACCACGGTAATAAGGCTCCAGCACGTTCAGGAACCCCGCAAGGTCGAAATCCTTTTCCCGGACTTCTTTCTCTTCCAGTATCCTCCGGTAGTCCGTTTTCACGAACTCGTAGAAGGTGTTGAACGAGGGAACGATGCTTTCATCCTCCTTGATGCGTCTGATATACAGGGACACCGCATTGGACAGAGCCACTTCTTCCGAACGTGTCGCCGGTTCATTGTCCTTTTTCCAGAGTGTGAGGATCAGTGTCTTGATACTCTCACGCTTCTCAATATCGAAAACTTTATCATCCGTGAAAAAAGGGTTGAACGCTATCGGGTTTTCGTCCGTATAAGTGAAATAGATACCGTCCTTTCCACCGCTCTTCTGGTGTATCAGCGAGCAAAGCCCCTGGTAACTGTTTCCCGTGTCGATCAATACCACGTGCGTGCCCTGTTCATAATATTGCCTCGCCAAATGATTCATAAAGAATGACTTGCCGCTTCCCGAACCGCCCAATACGAATTTGTTGCGGTTGGTGGTTACGCCACGCTTCATCGGCAGGTCGGAAATGTCCACATGCAGCGGTTTCCCGCTGATACGGTCTGACATCTTCAGTCCGAAAGGTGAAACGGAGCTGCGGTAGTTCGTTTCTTCCACCCAGAAGCAGAGAGCCTGTTCGATGAACGTGTAGAAGCTCTCCTCTGCCGGAAAGTCAGCGCCGTTCCCCGGCATCGCCGCCCAGTACAGCGTGGCGGCGTCCACCGTATTATGGCGTGGCTTGCATTCCATCATGGCGATCTGGCTGCCCACGTCATTACGCATATTCTTCACCTCCATAGGATTGTCCGTCCATGCGATGATGTTGCAATGGGCACGCACCGAGGTAAGCCCGAACGAATGTGCGTCATTCAGGTACAGATCGATCCACTCTTTATTAATTTGGTTACTCCGTGAGTACTTCGAAAGCGACTGCATGTTACGTGCGTTCTTCTCAAAACGTTGCAGATTCTCGCCGCTGTCATCCAGAAAAATATACTGGTTGTACAGGTGATTGCACGAGAGCAGCAGGCCTACCGGACTGGCGAATGACAGCTTGCAGTCGCTTTTGTCCGTTGACAGTCTTTCATACCGGCAGTCCGTACCCACCTTGCCAGGCAACGCATCCAGTTCCGAGAGCGTATGTACCGAAACGTGCTTGTCACCGACACGCAGGCCGTCATCTCCGAGTTCGATGTCTTCCAGTGCAGTGGTATTTTCCATTGACAGACAGAAATATTTCTCCACCAGTCCGGCCTTATTCTCCGTGCCGGTAATCTCATCACCGACGAGCCGTCTTAGGTGTACCAGCCCTGTATCGTTCACGATACGGGCGAATTGCCCCACCGTATCCAGAAAATGGGCGGTGGTATCCTTGTCCACCTCCTTGGGGATGATGAATCCCCTGCACAGCGAAGAGAAGCTGCTCTGCATCCTCATGCGCTCTTTCGTCGTTTTGGTCAGGTACAGATAGCATTTATGGTTCAAGAAAGGACGCTCGTTGAAGTGCATCTCGTAGCTTCGGGAAAGGAAACTTAGATTCTCCTTGTCCGTCTGGCTGCGGTAATCCTCCCGGATAAACCAATCCTGCTTATGTACCACCGTATAATTGGGCAATACCTTGATTGCCTTTGCCCATGCCGCATGGACAGCCTCGTATTCAGCTGCCGTCACCGTGAAGAGTTCGGGCAGATCCACCTCAAAGACGGCGGTGATGTCCGCATCTTTGGAGATGATACAGTCCGCTTCGACGGCGAGAAGCGGAAACTTGCTTTCCAATGTGGCAGCCTTTAGTGTGTTACGCATACGTTCTTCTTTTTAATCGTGAATAGTTTCCGGGGACTGATCCGGTTGATCAGGTAGCGGGGATGCTGTTTCCTGGCCAGCAGCTTCATCAGTCCGTGTTCCCCGAACTTGCCGTTCAGATGGAAAGTCAGCCGGACCAATACGGATGCGGATATTACGCCGAAAGCAATGCAGAACCACTGGTTCATGCCGGCCATATAAAGAATGACAAACAGCACGAACAGAGCCAGCAGCCCACCGACGAAAATAAAAAGATATTGAGCCTTGAGTCCCTTGAACTCCGCACTCTCGCCGATTCCCTTGTTCAGTTCATAATTCATATACATTATTATATATAGGTGAATCCGGTTCTTAGAGAAAGAATGAACGAAGAATAGTGGCAGCCACGATTAAAAAGATACACGCACCAAACCAGCTCGCCGCCGTTTTCGAGGTATCCGGATCGCCGGAGCTGAACTTGTTGTACACCTTAATCCCGCCGACCAGACCTACCACAGCTCCGATCGCGTAGCACAATTTCGTTCCCGGATCGAAGTAGCTTGTGACCATTTTCGTCGCTTCCGTGATACCGGCCGATCCATTTCCTTGCGCATAGAGCGAGCCTGTGGCGATTAGCATAACCGCCACGAACACAAGTTGTTTCGTATTCATAAAATAATTGAATTTGAATGTGGGCACGACAGATGGAAAAGTCCGCCGTCTCCCGTTGTTAATTAAATTTGTTTGGGTTTCTTCTCGTGAAAAATGAATAGACAAGCTATCCGTAATCTCTTTCCTTCATGTACGTTTTACTTCGTTAAACAATATCACTTATGGAGAAAGTGTCCGGTATGGTTTCTGTCGCCACTTCGCTGTCCGGGCTATTCCGCCTGCGGTATGCCGCAAGATGCAGCTCTATCAGCGAGTCGATACGTTCCTCACGCTCCGCATCGCCGAAGGTCAGCTTGTCGAACATCGGCGTGTTGCGCAGTTCAGCCAGTGTCTTTCCGGCCTGAAGCCTTTCCTCTTCACTGGCCGCTTCACCGTTGACCGCCACACGCACCGCCAGTCCCATGTCCTCGAAGCGGATGCCCGTGGCTTGCGGCGTGCATCCCGGCAGGCATCTGTCCTGCTCGTCATCGTCTATCCGAAGATTGTTATCCGCCGGTTCTCCCCGGAACTCCAACGGGACATCCATATCTTCCATCAGTTCAAGATCTTCTGGCAGCGGACTCCCTTCGGCAAACAGCTTGTCCAGTTCCTCGGCAGAAACTATTTTCGGGAACTTTTCCTTCTCCGGTACAAAAATACCTGCTTCGCTTACAGATTTTTCGTTTTCAATTTTTTCGGGCGTTTGTGGCGTGGAGTGGCTAAGGGAAAATGTACTTTTGCCTAAAATCTCGCTCACGTCCACCGTAATCCGGGTAAGGATCTGCCCGGCTTTTTCCGCTCTCTTCCTCCGACTGTTCCGCTCGTGGAAGAGGTAGGCGGCTATCCATAACAGATAGCTACCGATAAGTAAGAATAAGATTGCTGACATGGTTTCCGGGGGTTAAAACAGTTCGGTACTTCGTTTTCTGTATTCCTTCGTGATCTCGTCCTGATAGGCGGCAAAGTGCTGTTCCAGCACATTGTCCACATAGCTGAAAATGGACATCTCGTTGTTCCCGATTGTCTGGACGATCCTCTGAATCCGTTCATGAAACTCCTTACGAAGATAGATTGTCTTGCCAAGCCGTGCGCAGACTGGTGACTCGTGGATGAACAGACGGACATATCCGCTCTCTTCACCGGACTGTCCCTTGTTCCCGGCTGCTTGCGCCTGCCCGTTCGCCGGCCGGCCTTCCTTGAACGAGGCGACTATGGAGTTCTCGTCAATGTCCGTCAGGTTTATTTTTTTCCGTTCGTTTCCCATAGCCTACTTCCTGATAATGGACAACAGCTCTTCCGTAATCTCTTTCAGGTTGCTGCCTTTGACCAGCGCACCGTCTGCGGGGAACAGCGTGGAACGGAACAATGCCTTATGCTCCCCTGTCAGCTCACGACGGAACCGTTTGCTGTCCGGCAGGAAGGTATTCAGCACTTTCAGTCCCAGCTCGCCGATCACCTGTTCATACACCTTGTACAGTTCTGATTTCTCCCGGCCGTCCACCATGTTCCACAGCAGGTACAGGCCTTTGATATTCGTCTTGCCCGTAGCGATCAGCGTGTCATTCAGCCGGCTCGCAAAGCGGAGTGTGCTTTCCATCACCACCCTGTCGGCGGCAATGGGGGAAAAGACATAGTCCATGTTCGCCAGCGTGTTCAACACGCCTGTACTGTTTACCGTGCCCGGCAGGTCGAAGAACACGATGTCTGTTTCCGGCATCTTTTCCAGCAGCTCGTCCGCTTTCGTGACAGCGTCCTCAGCCGTACTCTCCGCTACCGGATAGGCTTTCTTCCTTATCCGTTGCAGTTGTCTGTACGCCATCAGCTTGTAATGCTCGTCCTCCATGACCGTTTTCAGGTCACGTTTTCTCATCTCGGCAATGCTGTGTTGCGGGTAGTCGCAATCCACCACCGCCACATTCATCCCTTTCACATAGTGCAGGTAACTTGCCACCAGCACGGTCAGCGTTGTTTTTCCCGCTCCGCCTTTTTGCGTGGAAAAGGCGATAAAGAGTGTTTCTTTTTCCATGATGCAGTTTGTTTACAAATGATACTTTTGAATCAACGCCGCAAATAAAGAAGGAAAAAGAAGGGAAATTCATGGTTTGGGAACGGCGGGGTTCAAGTGGCCGGCTCCTGACGTGGAATGGCTGACTGAACAGCCAACCGACCGAAATATTGTCCGTCTGATTGGCCGACCGACGGTCTGACCATACATGACACAATCCGGCGGACTGCATAGCCTGTCGGACAAACAGGAAGATAGTCGGTTGCCTAATCATCCCGCCGGACAGACAGCCTTTTATCCGCTTGGTTGGCTGGTCAGCCAGCCGACCGCACCAACGTTGCAACGGCTGACCGTCTGGTTGGTTATCTGACCGGTTGGTCATTCAGTCCGTCATTACGCATCCCATTCAGGCACATCCTCAACCGCTGATTCAGCCATCATCGGCCGCCCGTTTTTCCTCCTGTTCCACCCGTGTGTACAAGTGGCTGCCATTTGGCATAATGTGGCTAATGTTAGTGATATACAACTGATTATATCACTTCCTAACTTTGCACCATCCAACCGGGAATGGGCAGTTTGCCTTCCGTCGGTCACCAATCCCCGCTTTCCCCGAAAGCGCTCTTTCCTCTCCAAAGAGGAAAGATTTATGTTCGCCAGAACATAGCAAGCTGTGTTTTTTGCAGCACCACTCCGTTTTGCAGCAAAAAACGCTTGCCCTTGCAGGGGGGCTGCAATTTGCTCCGAAGTCGCAAATTGTGGGAGGGGGAGCTGACGGAGGCAATTCCACCCGGTGGAATTGTACCACATAAAAAACGTATATATGAACAACGAGAAAAAGCGTCCCCGCACAAGGGGAAAAGGGGGCAGGTTGCCCAAGCCGAACCCGGCCATCCGCCGTGAGACGGTCAATCTGGACGAAGCCGGCCATGCACGGTTTCTCACCATGTTTGAGCAGTCCGGCCTGTTGTCCAAATCCAAGTTCATCGCCGCACGGATCTTCAACGAAGAGTTCAGGGTGATCCGGACAGACCGTGCCACAATGGAGTATGTAGCCAAGCTCACGGAACTGTTCCGGCAGTTCCGTGCCATAGGAGTGAATTACAATCAGGCAGTCAAGGAATTGCACATCCATTTCACTGAAAAGAAAGCGTTGGCACTGCTCTACAGACTTGAAAAGCTCACCCTTGAACTCGTGGAGCTGAACCGCCGGATTGTCGAACTTTCCCAAAAACTCGCCTCACATGGTAGCCAGGATCAGCGTGGGTAAGAACTTGTACGGCGCACTGGCCTACAACCAGAACAAGGTCGATGAAGGCGGGGCGAAAGTCCTCTGGGCACATCTCCTTCGTTATCCCGAAGACGAGCGTTTCCGTCCGGATGAATCCGTGCGGCAGTTTCTCGAATGGATGCCGAACCATTACCGCACCGAGAAGCCGGTCATACACATCTCCCTCAATCCGCATCCCGACGACGTGCTGACCGACAGCCAGCTGGCGGAAATCGGCAGGGAATACATGCAGCGGCTCGGTTACGGCAACCAGCCGTATCTTGTCTTCAAGCACGAGGACATCGGCCGGCATCATATCCACATCGTTTCCCTGCGTGTCGACAGTGAGGGAAGGAAGGTTTCCGACAAGTTCGAATACCGCCGCAGCAAGGAGATTACCGAACTTCTGGAACAGAAATACGGTCTGCATCCGGCGGAAGGTCAGAAGAAAGGCGAAGAGTGGCAGCTGAAGCCGGTAGATGTTGCCAAAGGGGACATCAAACGGCAGATCGCCCGTACGGTCAAACCCCTGATCCAACTTTACCGTTTCCGCACAATGGGCGAACTCCGTGCCCTGCTTTCCCTGTATAATATAGGTGTGGAAGAAGTGAAGGGGGAAATTGGTGGACGCACCTACCACGGCATACTCTATACCGCTTTGGACGGCAACGGCGAAACGGCGGCCACTCCCATAAAGTCCTCCCGGCTGGGCAGAATGACCGGTGCACAGCAGCTGGATAAGAAGATGCAGGAATCCGCTGCAAAGATCAAGTCCGATCCGTGCCGTGAACGGCTTCGACCGTTAGTGGCCGAGGCTTTGCGCCAGTCCGTGGACGAACGGGATTTCCGTGACCGCCTGGCGAAAGAACAGATAGACTTGGTTCTCCGCCGCAACGAAACCGGCAGGATTTACGGCGTTACCTTTATAGACCACCGCAGCCGCACCGTACTTAACGGCTCACGTCTGGGCAAGGAATTCTCGGCGAACATGCTCAACGGACACTTTCAGGAACAGCCGCCAAATTCCCTGTCGCCACTTCTGCCGCCCGTTCCGTCCGCTGTGGCTTCCGGAAACGGGGAAAAAATTCCGGGAGGGTTGCTTTCCGATATGGAGCCGGAGCTGAACTATGTCCCCCGGCATCCCAGGCTCCTGAAGCCCGACAAGAAGAAATGCCGCCGGCGTTACGGTCGTCAGGACTGACCCGTATTACATAATTATCAAGACGATAACTTTTTTAAATTCAGTATTATGTCACAAGAAGATGATCTCAGGGGACTGGCGAAAGTCATGGACTTTATGCGTGCCCTCAGCGTATTATTCGTAGTTGTCAATATCTATTGGTTCTGCTATCCGTCCATCCGGGAATGGAACGTCAATATCGGAGTGGTGGACAGGATTCTGCTGAACTTCCAGCGCACGACCGGATTGTTCGGCTCCATCCTTTGGACAAAGCTTTTCTCCGTTACCTTCCTTGCCCTCTCGTGTCTGGGCACGAAGGGTGTAAAGGAGGAAAAAATCAAATGGGTGCATATCTGGACAGCCCTTTGCGCAGGTGTCGTCCTCTTCTTTTTCAACTGGTGGCTGCTCTGCCTGCCCGTACCGTTATTGGCACGCACCGCCTTTTATATATTCACTCTTGCCGTCGGCTACCTCTGCCTGCTCGCTGCCGGTGTATGGATCTCCCGCCTGCTCAAACAGAATCTCATGGACGATGTGTTCAACAACGAGAACGAAAGTTTCATGCAGGAAACAAGGCTTATCGAAAATGAATATTCCGTAAATCTGCCGACACGGTTCTATTATGGCAAGAAGTGGAACGACGGATGGATCAATGTCGTGAACCCTTTCCGTGCCTCCATCGTGCTGGGAACGCCCGGTTCGGGCAAGTCCTTTGCGGTGGTGAACTCCTACATCAAACAGCAGATAGAGAAAGGCTATGCCGCCTATATCTACGATTTCAAGTTTCCCGACCTCTCCACCATTGCTTACAACCACCTGATCGGTCATTTGGAGGGGTATAAAGTGCCGCCGAAGTTCTATGTCATAAACTTCGACGATCCCTCACGCAGTCACCGCTGCAATCCCCTCAATCCGAAGTTCATGACCGACATCTCCGATGCTTACGAGAGTTCATACAGCATCATGCTCAACCTCAACCGGTCGTGGGCGGCGAAGCAGGGCGATTTCTTCGTCGAGTCGCCCACCATTCTCTTTGCCGCCATTATCTGGTTCCTGCGGGTGTATAAGGACGGCAGGTATTGTACCTTCCCCCATGCCGTCGAGTTCCTTAACAAGCCCTACGAGCAGATTTTTCCCATCATGTCCTCCTATCCCGAACTGGAGAACTACCTCAGCCCCTTCCTCGATGCGTGGCTGGCGGGAGCTGCCGACCAGCTCATGGGCCAGATCGCCAGTGCGAAGATACCCCTGTCCCGCATGATCTCGCCGGCACTCTATTGGGTGATGTCCGCCGACGAGTTCTCTTTGGACATCAACAATCCCGACGAGCCGAAAATCCTCTGCATAGGCAACAATCCCGACCGGCAGGCGATCTACGGTGCTGCGCTCGGACTGTACAACAGCCGTATTGTAAAGATTGTCAACAAGAAGGACAGGTTGAAAAGCTCCATCATCATCGACGAGCTGCCCACCATCTTCATCAAGGGACTGGACAACCTGATAGCCACCGCACGCAGCAACAAGGTCGCCGTGCTGCTCGGCTTTCAGGATTTCAGCCAGCTTATCCGTGACTATACCGACAAGGAGGCAAAGGTGATCATCAACACGGTAGGCAACATATTTTCGGGACAGGTCGTGGGGGAAACGGCCAAAACCCTCAGCGAGAGGTTCGGCAAGATACTTCAGAAACGCCACTCCATCTCCATCAACCGGCAGGACGTTTCCACCTCCATATCCACCCAAATGGACAGTCTCATTCCACCCAGCAAGATCAGCGGACTGACACAGGGGATGTTCGTCGGCTCCGTAGCCGACAACTTCGGGGAGAGGATTGAGCAGAAAATCTTCCACTGCGAGATTGTCGTCGATGCCAAAAAAATAGCCGAAGAGGAAAAGGCATATCAGAAGATACCCGTTATCACCGGCTTCGTGGACGATGAAGGGGTGAATCACATGAAGGAAATGGTACAGGAAAACTACAACCGGATCAAGGAGGATGTCAGACGGATCGTGGCCGACGAGCTGGAGCGCATCGCCGCAGATCCCAACCTCAGACATCTTCTGGAACTGAACAAATAACCGTAAATGCAAGGCCTTCACACACGTGGAGAACCGTGTGTGAAAGGGTCCGCATTTCATCGGTTGCGTCTCCTGTGCCCCTCGTCATCGTCTTCCATCCGTTTGAGCAGAACTTCACGCAGGCGGTCGATGAAGTAGGTTCTGTCTCCCGCCTTACGCCGCCGCATCCGCGCGTAGTAGCTCGAAGCATTCTTCACGTTCACCCCCAGCACATGACAGACGTATTCCACCACACGCCCGAGTGTCACCTCACCGCCGTTGAACATCTTCAGCTCGTGGCAGGCATACAGCAGTTCCATCAGGCAGATGACCTCTGCCGTCCAGCAGACGGGGGGATCACCCTCTGTAGTCGGCAGACCTGCCGGAGCAATGGCGGAACCGGACTTATGAATGAACCTGCATCTGTCCAGCAGACCTTTCAGGTACTCCAGCGTACCAATGATATAGGCATAGCAGGGCAAGTGCTCTTTTTGTGCTGTGCGGTAATGCTCACGCAGAATGACCAGTTTGCAACTTAGATATTGCAGCTGGAAAAAGACGAGCGTAACATCCTTTTCCACACGTTGCAGCTCATAGACCTCACGGATGAACTCGGTGTTGGCGTTTGCCAGTGTATTCCTGTCACTCTCTTCTCGCTCCAGTAACAGGAAATAAGGGATAAAAGTAAACAGTTCCATGCTGTTCGGGATTTTAATTAAACACCGGCAAGATAGCGAAACGAGCACTGATAGCCGTTACGCTTTTTATTTGAAATAAGCTCTACATCAAGCCTGATGAATTTTTATTTGCTCCGCCACCGGTGAGCCAGTGCCTGCTTCAGCCTCCCCGGAGTGCATCCCATGTTTCTTTTACAGAATTCACACAGACGGCTTGCTGATGAAAATCCGTTCCTCTCCGATATTTCTCCCAGTGAAAGTCCATGATTATATTTTATATCCAGACATATGCGTTTTATTCGCCGATTCCTTAGCCAACGTCCCGGGGGCAACCCGTAAACAGACAGAAACCTGTTTCTGAAGGCCGAATAACTCATACGGCACAGCAGGGAGAGTGTACCGACGGAATACACGCCGGGGCTGTAAAAAATAACTTTCAGACGAAATACGGCGACGGACAATATCCTCAACCGCCTTTCTGCGAACTGAAAGTCCAGTTCACTGACACAAGTGGAATATCCCCGGAGTTGTTTCCTCCGTTCCAGATAGAAGTACAGACAAACCTCCCTGTAAATATCATACAGGGAAACAGATGGGCCTATAGCATACAAAATCTCACAAAGCCAAAGCATTTCCTCCGTACGTCCCCTCTTGCGGCATGGCAGGACGACATTCTCCCGCAACCTGCACAAAACATCCCTGTCCCGTGAAAGGAAGAGCAATACCAGAACGCCCCTGTATGCAGGACAAGCCATGCCGGGGAGTTCCGGCAGCATCTCCAGCACACGGAGTACATGCCCGCAAAGTTCAGAGTTCCCTGCGTACCTTCCCAACACGAGCAGCCTCTTTATCTTCTTCGTCCGGGAGAGTCTTCTCACATCATTGCAAAACAGGCTGACCATCTCTTTCTGCCCATCCTGCGCATGCTTTCTGAACAGTTCCAGAAGATCAGGCTCCGCCATTCCCGCCCATACCCGTTTACTTCATACCGTGCCTTATCATTCACAGCACACACATTATTCTGATACAATCGTCATCAACCAGACACGGGTATTGCGCCAGTCGTTCCAGCACCGGTTCCAATGCAAATCCCTGTATAATTCTGTGACGTTTGCTGTCACTACAAAACACACTTTCCATCTCCATTTCAGGAAAGTAACACAGAAGATGGGCGGCAGAGGCGTCAAAAGCCACAGGGCCGTCCTCGTGAAGAAAAATGTAAATATCCGACACATTTGCACTTTCCATTCCCTTGATCAGATCTGTTATCTCCATCTTGCACATTTTATAATATTTTTACATTTTTTCCTTACTTCCCGAATACTCCGAGCATACGAATTTTCGGTTTTATGCCAAATATCCTATTCTACGGCCTTACGGAATTCCTTATCCGCAAAAAGCTCCGCCAGTCCCGATATCTGCTTCAGGCGCAGCAACTCATCCTTGTCCATACCCAGGTTCCTGCGTATCCACGAATCCGACATGCCCGACCTCGTAAGTTCCCCGACAAGCCGTGTCATAAGCTCGATCTTATGCATTCCACGGGCACGGTTATGGCGGATGGTAGAGGCCATACGCTCGGCCAGATCCTTACGGATGACGGTAACGGGTAACAGTCCGTTCTCCCGCTTGTATATTCTGGGCGAGGTCATCATGACCTTATACCTGTGATAGCCGTCCACAAGCTCGTACACATCCTCTTTCTCAATGTAATAACACACGCACGGCATCGTGTACCCATCCTCCCAAATCGAGAGTTCCAAAAGCCGCATCTCAGGAGGGGCCGTCACGTTGGGATTATAGGAATTCGCCCTGATCCTTTCCACCGGTACAGCCTTGACGCCATACACGGGACTGGTAAATTCATTGTCCATCTTTTCATTCATTAAAATAAGATCTATATTCATCCATCATCTTCCGTCTTCTTTCCTGTTCCTGTTTATTTGGTGAAAAGCCCATGTACTTGCAACAGTGGCCGTTTTTCAGGATACAGATGCACATCCGCTTGTACGAGGGCAATTCACGGAATTCAGGCAGGTCTATGTCATCAAGGTATTCCATCCTGACCGGGAGCTTGTGCGTCCTGTATCCCGATGTCCCGCCAAGTTTGAAAGGGATATTCAACCTCTTGAGTTTCATGATCGTTTCTTTTGCCAGACAGCCGCCCTTCTCCCGCCAGAACCGCACGCTTACCTCCAGTTTATCCAGATAGTTGTTCCTGGCATCCTCAGGAAGGGTGTCCAGAAGGAAAAAAAGATATTTTTTCCAGGTCATTCCCTCAGGCAGCCTGACACCCCGCCATCCCATCGCTACAGAGTTACCGTAACCCCCGGCAAAATTAACACCGTTCACACGTCCCAGCATCTTGCCCCACATCTCCGGCTCGATCACCCTGTACAGATGCAGCGACGGGATGGCCTGGGAAATGAACGGGCTCGCAACACGCTGGCTGTTCAGAGGAACACCCGCCTGATAATAGAGGTCATACAACCTGTTGTATTTCCAACGGAAACGGCCATTGGCAGTCCATATATCCGTAGTATGCCAGTCATACAACGGATACACGTTGTCTATGCCCTCATCGACAGGACATATCCAGTCGGCTGAAGGGCCCGGAGTGCTACGATAGATCGTTCTCCAACGGTTAAAGCTTTCCTGGGTACGTATTCCAACCAGACATGCCACTTTTTGCACTCCAAGTTGCTTGCGGAGCCAAAAGGAAAAACATTCCTGGAACTCGTAATCCCACATCTGCGGAGTATAAAAATCAAATGCTTCCGTACCCAGGTATTCCACAGGCATCTCCCTGACCCAACGGACACAAGGGTCCCAGGGCCGCCAGAATCTCTGGTACATGGATGCAGCCGAACCGACCTTGAAAGGCACGCAACAGCGGTAAACATCCAGAATATCCCGGTTCGAAGACAGCATCTCATCCACATACTCCGTGGTCAGGGAATACTGCACTTCGTAATCCATATGGAATACTCCCATCCGACCTCCATATTGCCTGATATGCTCCACACAGGCATTCAGCAGCACACCGCTGTCCTTACCCCCCGAAAAAGAAAGGTACACATAATCATACTCGCCGAAGATTCTTCTGATCCTCTCCCGCAACGCCTGATATACATTCATCCGAGTTCCTCCCATTCTCTTTCAGCCATCCTGTTTCCCACTGTCGGAACCCATACGTACCAATTCCATCATAACATATAACTTGGTTTCCCGGATCGTGATGAAATTCATGTATTTGAAAATTCCGACATCCCGTTTCTGAACGGTCGCCCGCAAAGGGGAAGTCTCATCGCCCGACTCCTTGATCACGCTTTTCAACAGCTTCAGCAACTGGTTCCCCCTCTTCCTATCGGGAGTGGCATAATAATTATCAATTTTATAACCACCATCGAGTTTTCTCTCAACAGGCATGAAAGCCACTACCTGGTCTTCATGGTAGAGAACATGCCAGGTAAACATCCGGGAGGATTTATAAGGGTAGTTGTTATTCTCCCGCAGACATGCAGGACTAAGTACAAAGTGCCCTACGGCCAGATAAAGTTCGGGAGATTTTCCCTCAAATATTCGTACTTTCAGTTTCATAGGCATACATTTCATACATATACTGGTGCTTATTTACTATTCCTGCCCCCGCTATCTTCACGATGTACGCTATTATCCATAATCCGCCCCCCGGTTTCAGGAAAAGTTTCGGGTTCTTTTCCTCTCCCGTACGTATCTTTTATAGGGATCAGAAAACGACTCCTAATACCGGCTTTTCTATAACCTCCCGTAAAATAGAAATATTCTTTCAAAGGTGAATTACGCAAGAACCTATCCAGCAGAGCGTATGATCTGAAATGCTTCAAATGCCCCTGGTAGGAGTTTAGCACAGCCAACATCTTTCGCAGTCTTTCCGGAGCGGGTTTTCCTTTGGAACTCTCTTTTTCCAGCCTGTGTACCGCTTCCCGAAAAAATCCTGCGGTACGTTTTGACGGATATTTCCTGTACGGTCTCACATACGCTCCCAGAAAAGCCACACCACGACTGTAATGCTGCAATTCGATTTTATCCGGATGCAACTCCAACTCCAATTCTTCCTTCAAGAATTCCCGTATCCATGGAATCAGTTCCTTTAGATAGCGTTTGCTTGGATGGACAATAAAAAAATCATCCACATAACGCCCGTAATGTTTACAGCGTAAAACACGCTTCACATATCCATCCAACTCCCCCAAATAGATGTTACTGAACAGCTGGGATGTCAAATCTCCTATGGGAAGTCCCACACCTTCCGGAGAATTGAACAAACTTTTCGTGGGTGGAAGTCCTTCCCAATCTTCCGCGCTACCCCGTATCCGGCAATCCCGCTGGGGATTTCTGAATATAATCTGTCTTAGCAGGAAATCTATCAGTTCCATATCCGGGCATTCTTTTTGTTTCCGGCTTCTTCTATATCGTTCCAGTCCCTTGCAGATAAGATCGTACAGACGATCCTTCCTGATACTCATGAAATACCCCCTTAAGTCCAGTTTTAATATATAGGCACTATAACGATAATTTTGCGTACAACTGCGTATGTGGTGTTCCAGGCGTGCTATTCCCTGACTTGTCCCCTTTCCTCGGCGACATGAATAACTGTCAAAAATCATTCTGCCCTCAAACATAGGAGAAATATAATTATACAACAGATGATGCACTACCCTGTCCCTGAAATCCGAGGCAAAAATTTCTCGCTTCACTGGCCTGTTAACCACGAAACATACCCCAGGTGAAGGAGTGTAGTTCCTATCCCTTATCTGTTCATACAACTCCATAAGATTATGTTCCAGATCAATCTCAAACGCAAGCTGGCTCGCAGTATTTCTTTTCTTCTTCCTCGCCTCGTAATAGGCCTGAAAAAGATCCGTAAGCAAATCCTGTCTCTTATAACATTCAGCCATTTCTGTAATTTACATTCAAAGGATTCCCTGCCTCGTACAAGGATAAATTCTTGGGAAGAACGCACCCCAAACCCGTACGCCCGATTGTTGTTGTTCAACGGGTTCACGTTCGACGAGTTGAAGTTCAGGTTGCGACCGTTGTTCTGGTTGTTCGGAACCGCCGACCAACAGTAGCCGTAGCTGCCAACGTTGTTCGCCCCGCCATTGGAATAGTTGCGATACCCCGACGCAGGGAAATATAACCACTTATTGTATATATCGGAGGACCTTTCGGAACCCCGATATAAAACTGTCCATTACTGCCCGCAACATGACTTCGGATACATCTATCCGCCATGACCGTTTTTACACGGACAGTGGGTTACTGAATTTATCTGGCACTCTCTCGCAAGTCTTGGCTATACGAAATGCTGGCCTTATCCTGTTTTGTATAGGCAAAGGAATCCTTTTTATTTATATCTTTTCTTGTTTATATTTTTTCTTGACTCTTTGCGTCCTGTCTCCGTGCATAATCATGCCAAGCCGACAATTGCTTCGACAGCAACTCCACCTGTTGGGCAAACGCCGCATACTGCTTCACACTGATATGCCGCATATCTTGCAACAGTCTTAAACGGACCTTGACTCCTACAACCAGATCTCTTGCCCGTTCAATATACGGAAGTTTTCCAGTCGTAGCATTAGCCCTGTATATCATTACCATAATCTCGGTCAGATCCTTTTTCAACACCTCCACCAGTGTATATTTCACATCACGGGGAATCTTTCCCGTCTTCTCATACATACTCCTTAACAAGTCATATGCAGCCTTATACACAGGCAAATTATCATAAACTGCCACTTCTCATTCATTGTATATTAGAGCATCTTTTTCAACTCATTTACAAATAACATACAATCCATCGGAGTACTTTCCGCCAGATTGAACATCCGGATTCGCATGATTAACTCTCCATGCGGAATATTACTCCGTGACAGATTCTGCACACACGCATCTCTCCTCCCTACAACTGAATGCTCCGATGAAAGTTCCTGTTTCCATTCTTCAAACCTCTGTCCGTCTATAGGTTTTAGCGTTCGCAACACAAGACGGTCAGGCATAGTCTCCATATGCTCCAAAGAACCTATATACTTTTGTTCATGCTTACATGGAAATCCCACTGAAACTATCTCACCGCCACCGAGTGACTTTAACCTTCTTTTTATAGCCTTCAAAGGCTTGATCTGCGTACAGACAGCGTAAGCAGACTTTTCATAAGCTTTCCAGAAAAGCCCCTCACGATAAAGAATGATACTTCCGTTATTACCTGCTTCAGCTTCTATAAAATCCTTGCTGGTCATAATTATTTAATTTTAATATCTATAAAAATCGACCGGCTTCGCCGGTACTATCCCTACGGCCTTAAAGCCGTAGGGAAAATAATCCAATAAAACGGATACGGTCGCTACGCTCCCTATTCTTGACAAGAACGCACCCCAAACCCGACAGCCCGATAGTTGGAGGTGCTCAAAGGGATCACTTGCAACGAGCTGAAGTACAGGTAGTGACCCTTGGTCGGGCTGGACGGAACCGCCGACCAATAGAAGCCGTCGCTACTAACGTTGCTCACCATGCCATTGGAACGGTAGCGATACCCCGACGCAGGGAAGAAGATGGTTTTACTCTTTGAAGAATCAGTGTAGAAATTCCATCCCTTCAAGGAACTGCTGCTCCACGTTCCGTTGATTTCAGAAGACGTACTTGTACTGCCTCCGGTTGTTGTGAATCCAGTGAAAACATTACCGGGAGGAAGTTTGAAGCCCACAGGAGAGGGATCATAAATCGTTTTTATGACATTTTCGTCATTGGCAGTATAAACATTGTTATCGGCACTCCATAGATTTGCATATGTATTATCGCCATAATATTGACTCTGCATCACATCCGGTTTGAGAATATAATTCATGATACAAGTGGCGCCGGTAGAAAAGTTCTCCGTTTTAGGACTTTCCGTGTGAGCATTGCCGTCTTTGTCGTACCAGATTTTATTGGTATTGGCCAATCCGTTCGAAGGTGGGAACGGATCTTTACGACCCCACTCATAATAAGGATGATTGCCACCTGTTGTGATTGAAGCCGAAACTTGTTTGATGATCACTTCCTTGCTTGCGTCTCCGGCAGTGAATCTCACCTTGCAACTACGCTCTGCATAAGTTTCGGTACGACCATCGCACCAGCCGAGATTAACGGGCATAAATTTATATTTTTGGCTTTGGTGATTGGTTACCTCGATGGTTTGGCCGATATTTTCATCGGTCACCCAGATATGCCAGGACCAGAGGACGTTGTCGCCGGCATCCTTGATGGCGATGACGGCATTACCCTGCCGGATAGTCCGAGCATACACTTGGAAGGATATGTAATTCTCGGGATTAACGAATAGTTGCATTTGGGAATTATTGTATTGTACATTGGAAATCAAACCCGGCGCGTCCTGCCATAACAATTCGGCCTTGGCAGGAACACAACCGGCATTCTCTTTTATGTAAGGGCTGGTGATTGGATTACCCGTATGGTTGATGAAAGGTGTCAGAATATCACTTCCTGTTTTATTGGAGGTATATGCAGAAGTGTTGGTCTTACCATTTTTGATGGCATTTCCATATACTAAAGGGAAACAGTAGTATCCCGGAGCACTGACAACATAGCAGTTGGCGGTGTTCTGAACCGTTGAACCACCATCAGTCTGGTTGGCGAGGTTATGGTGATAAATTACACCACCGTGTGATGGGTTATCCCTTAACTTTTGCGCATGGGGGTCACTACTCGTACCGATCTGTGCGCCGACAGTTGCATTGTATGATTGTGGAGTCTCTCCACCGGGACCGGCTGTGGTGAAACCGGTCACCCAATCGAGTGGGGTATTTTTCCATGATACTCCGTCGTCCTCCGAAAACTCTGCCGTCCATGGGACGGATTGCTTTTCCCCTCTGGAGTTATGCTTGTAGCTTGTGACACTGTATTGTTGTGTACCGCCGCTATAGGTGAAGTCCCCTGGCATGTTGACGCTAAGCTCGTATGTCCAGTTTATGGAGCTGCTGGAGATTTTATAAGTGACAGTCTTTCCAATAGGCCAGACTGTGCCTTTGATGTCAGCGGTCAGCGTGTGATCGACGTTGGATTTGTCGGTGAATACGACTTCAATTTGTGCGCCGTCGGGAAGCGTCTGCGGAATCATCATGAAGGTCTGCGCATCGGTAGTAAGGGCTTCGTCCGGGGTTCCCGTAGTGGATTTATCCAATGTCTGCGAGAAATCGGCGGGAGTATCTACACCGCTCCAGCTATGTGTTCCATAGTTCAAAATCCCCTTGGAACAGACATTTTTCAGACTGACGCTCTTTACGGTACCTCCCTGCATGTCATTCCCGCACACGAACCTGACGGCTGTCAGGGCATGGTTGAAAGTAAGCGGCGCGGCATTATTAGCGTTTTTCAGAGTACCTGTCGGAGTAGTATAAATCGAATTTGCAAAAAGAAGGTCTTTCTGGTCGGCGACGTCTGCCGGGACCGTGTAGGTGATTGTCGGGCTTCCCGGCTTCGCCTTGTCCGAAAGGACGATCCCTTCCCCGTGGTAGGGCGCGTAAGCGAAGACGCTTAGGTGTTCCGTAGCCGGCCAACGATAGGAGGTGGTCCAGTTCGATGCTTTCGTGACCTCGACATCGTACATGTAATCCGGCCGGTACGAGGTCTCACTCCAGGAACCCGTATAAGCCGATGCCGATATGCCGAACGATTCGTAGAGAGTCTCCGTTTTTACGGGCGTGGCACGGGTAAGGACGGCCGTGTCCGGACAAATGTCCGAAGAGGGGGAAGCGATACTGTCGGTGTAAAGCGTGTGCAGGTAAAGGGGAGTATTGCCATCTCCGCCGTGCAGGGGCTGCACGGAATCCCGTGGGACCGCCTTTTCTGCCGGGCCGCCCGCCGCCCGCGTGCTATGCCACTCCGACCCCTCGGATACCGAAAAGCGGATATAGGGTCCCGTGTACGCGCCCGTCTCAATCTCATCCCGGCACGAGGCGAGCAGGACGACCGAAAGCAATACCGGCAGGCTCAAGTTTCCGAGCCTCCGGCATAAATTCTTGTTCATTTCCATATTCGTGTCATTTATATCATCGTTTCTTGTTTTTCACGTGCACGGGAGGCCCTTGCACGCTTGTTTGTGACCGGGAAGGGACAGAGCCGGAAACCGGCTTTCACCCCGGTTTCGGCTCCCCGACGAATCTTCAAGGCAAAGACACCGTGATGCCGATGAAGGTATCGGATACCGGTCCAACCCCGCCCGGCCTGTTTCATCCGGCCGCCATGCGGCCGTCCGATTCTTTACATGTCAACATCCTTCGTTTCTTCTACCCACTCTGTTACCTGAACCGTAAACTTGATGGCGTTATTTCCCAGGATGTCATCGCCAGGCTTGAACGGATCGGTCGGGTCAGAAGGATTCGGTTTTTCGGGATCAACCTTGCCGGCACCGCTTGTGAAATCGAGTGTGTAAACGTATTTCTTGCCGGCCTCCCAATTCGTGTTGACAGGCACGGCAGCCCAGTCGTAGTCACCGACAACTTCAGCCGGATAGACACGGGCGCCGGCTTTGGTGGTTATCTGGAGTTTTACGGCCAGGTAAGCACCCTTGTTCGCATTGGGCTTATCCCCGGCAGCATCCCATGCTGTAAGCTGCTGCGGGATCAGCATGGCGCTGCCTCCCGTTCCCATAAGCGATTCGGGCGTTCCGTTCAGCGTTATTTCACCGAAATCAGGCACTGTATAGTTGACCTTATCCATTTCCAAGTTCCAGTTTTCAGTACCGAAATCGAATGTCCCCTTCGATACCGGCTGTCCGATGCGCACGGCCACCACCTTGTAACGGTAAGCATCCTGGTCGTTCTTGGCCTTGATCTCGATCTGGGAAAGTTGATGTTTGAAAGTCAAGGCAACACCGGCTGACTCGTTGACCGACTTTTTACCGGTAGCTTTGCAGGACACAAAGTCCTTCTGGTCGGCGATAGTCGTTTTAGGAGAAAAATCGGCGAGCGTCTTGGTTGCATTGGTGATTGTCACGGTACCGCCCAGATCACCGCTCGAAGGCGCGTAGGCGAAGAATTTGAGTTCGCTGTCGTCGTTCGGCCAATAATAGGAGTTGGGGGAGGATTTAAAGAAGTTATCCACGTCTTTAGTGAACTGTTCATTAGTAAAGAAATTGGCATTGTTCTTGTCAAGAGCCGTCACGAAAATGTCATTGAGGTTAGCCGTTACCGTTTCTGTGGCGCGGGTTGCCATTGCGCCACGGAAATCGATTGCAGCACCACGGTTGACAGCTGTCTGTTCGTCTTTCGAACAGGCTGCCATGACGAGAGCCGCCACGGCAATGAATAAAAATTTCTTTTTCATAAAAATAAAATTTAAAAATTAATAAATGAATGAACTATATACTCTCTCGTCTTTGCTTGAAGGACGAAGGGAAAGACTACATCTCTATATCTATCGGCACGGTCTGCCAGTCCTCGACCTCGGGCTGGAAACCGCCGCCGTTGACGATCGGTTTGGGCAGGGGAAGCCCGTCCAGGACGATATGCACGTTGCGCGGGTCCGGAGCCGAGTGGATTTGATCCGTCACGTCATAGGTGTAATACCACTTGCTTCCATCGGCCAGAACGGCATAGACAGTCAGCGTATGGTTGTTTCCCGTCTTATGGCCGAAGGTGAGCAGACCGCCCGTGATGACGGTTTTCTCCCCGTCCTTATCCTTGCCGGTAACGGCATCGAAGGGGATTGTCACACGCTCTCCCGTAAGGGCATCGGCTCCCGCACCGGGCAACAGACCTCCCGCCAGGCCCGAGATCGAGCTGCCGACCCCGGAGACGTATTTCAGGTTTTTGGCATTACGGATCTCGACCGTGTAGCGGCAGACTGACACTGCCGGGTAAAGCGTGATCGTCGGCGCGGCTGTTTCCTGATTCAATCCGATACCCTCCGCATGGTCACTCCACAGCATGTCGGGAGGCAGCACGATACGCTCATCCTCCGTACCTCTGGCACGGGGTACACCGGCGGACCGCACACCCAGTGCGGAAAGGCCCGATAACAGATCGGCCGTGCGGGTGGTGACCTCGAAAGTCGTTTTCGATCCGGTATTGCGATAGGTGACGTTCTCCGTGTCGCTGTTCAGGCAAAATGCATCGTAATGCCCGACAGGAACGCGGATGATACCGCCGTTACGGTCCGTGAACTCGTAACGCAATGCCTCCCCGCCATGGGTCGGGAACAGGTAGAGCGACATGGACGCGGGGGCGGCATCCGGAGCCTTCCGCCAGTCGAAGACAACCTTCACGTTGACCACATGCAAGCTGTCATGGCACAGATCCTTGTGCTCGCAGGAGGTCAATGACAAGACCGCCAGAACAGCGATGGCCAGCAATACATGGTTCATACGTTCCAACATCCTTTTCATTGTCCGCCTCCTTTCTTGTCATTATAATTACCACGTCCCAGAAGCCACACGAGCGAAACCTCCGCTTTCGTGGGCCCGAACCAATGACGCCGCCTGGTCTCTCTCCAGACATACCGGCCGCCATCGGGAACGTATGTATGGTATTCGCCGCCCCAGTAGCCCGCGCCGATGACGAAATCCAGGTTCAGGCGACGGCCCACGGGCAACGAGTAACCGTACTCCACACCCACGGCGTAATTGCATTTTTCCCAGAGGGAACCACCCGGCTTGCCGCCCATGTAGCCTTTTCCTCCTGTCTCGAAATCGTACGTGAACAACTGCCCGTAAAAGCCCAGATGGTGTCCTGTAAGCGGTTTTTCCGCCGCGCGGCGACCGAAGTATTTGCGTACGTCCAGCTCCCCGCCGTACAGGCGCCAGTAATTATGGCGCTTATTGCTGTTCCACCAGGCGTACATCCAGTTGCCGCCGACCGTCCAGCCCTTGCCCAGGTAGAGCTCCACGC
Organism: Bacteroides mucinivorans; assembly: GCF_034654355.2. Taxonomy (NCBI): domain Bacteria; kingdom Pseudomonadati; phylum Bacteroidota; class Bacteroidia; order Bacteroidales; family Bacteroidaceae; genus Bacteroides; species Bacteroides mucinivorans. Next base: position 3,033,670 of record NZ_CP178179.1, read on the forward strand.
CGATATTCGGGACGAGAAGGGCATCGTAGAGCAGGTTTGTCTTGAGTCCCATGTAGAAAGCTTTGGGAACATCGGCAACGGGAACGGCTGCCTGTACCGTGTCGCGGATGACGACGGTCCTTTCAATGGTATCACGGACGACGACGGTATCCCTTGGTTCCGCCTGTCGGGGCAGAACGACAGTGTCCCCTTCCATCCCTTTGGAGACCGGTTCGAACTCGCATTCGATTACGGAACAATTACGCAGTTCCGGAAAGAAATGTTCTGCCATATAATGCCATACGCGGCCACCGCGCAGATTCATTAGCTGCCGCTTGCGGGAATCGACGACGACTCCGTTACGGGTCACCCACTCGGGAGTATCACGAAGGATACGGAGGGCCTCCTCGCGGTAGGGCATGTCGGAAGCCTTGACAAGTGAGGCAAGCCCCTCCCAGTCATTCCCCGAAGAGGTGCATGCGAATACCGAATCGGGGACGGGAAGGCGTTCCAGGATAAGGCCCCGCAAGGACGCGAGCCGTTCATCGGACAGGCGCCTGTTTGAGGCGGAATTTCCCTCGGGCGACGATCCCGAGCGCATACTGATACGGCGCAGCACGGAATGGGCCTGCCGGGAACGGATGCCCGAGAGAAGCGAGTCCAGGCGGACACCGTTGTCCCGGTAGGAAAGATCCGGTGTGGAACTGCCCACGGGAAAGTAGAGCCGGCAATGCAGGGTATCACCGCAGCAAAAGGCCGGACAGAAAATACCGAGGAACAGGGTCAAAACAAAAACTCTTTTTAAATCCATCTGCAAAAAAGACTAATAAATTATCTACTTAAAAGCCAAGCAATAGTTTCCACTCTCCATGACAGAGAGTGGAAAAAAGAATAAAATAGCGTAAATAGAGCTCAAAAAGGGGACTTTGTATGAAATAAGATGAAAAAAAGATTGGATATAGAACATATATAAAAGATAAATACGCAGATAAGCAATAACATAACCTTATATTTTTTACTAAATGGCAGAAACAATGCGAATATTATATTTGAAAGGGGATACCCCCTGTTACAATTATCCAAAATGCATCCGGGAAGGATTTTCATATTACAAATTTTGTAAAATAGAAATGGATGAAGATCCCAATGAGACTGATTGTATTTGGTTTGTAACGGAAGGAGAACTGGAGGTATCCTGCAACGGAGAAAAAACAAAGATTTTGGCCGGTAATATGATTTGTTTCAGCAGGGGAAGCATATGCAGGATATTCTCACGGGGAAAAGCGACTGTTGTCATTGCACAATTTGACAACATCGTCCAAAGTTGTGAAAAGATATTATTCTCACAGCTTAACAGTCTGAGTTTCCCGGGTGAAAAAGCAATATATCCACTTGAAATTAGAACCAGATTACAAATGTTTCTCAAGCTTTTAATAGGCTATCTGAAGGATGGAGCCAATTGCGTTCATTTTCATGAAACAAAGCTGAAAGAGCTGTTCTGGAACATACAGTTTTATTATACTAAAACGGAACAAGTTTCCTTTTTCCGTCCTATATTGGGGAATGAGCATGAATTCAAAAAGAAGGTGCTTGATAATTACAGAAATGCCAGGACAGTAAAGGAACTTGCCCGCCTATGCGGAAGTTCTCTTTCTACTTTTAACAGGAAATTTTTAAAAGAGTTCAGAGAGCCTGCGAGTGAGTGGTTGCAGAAACAAATAAACACTATTATTAAATATAAATTAGCTGATGAGGATATACCGATAGGGAATATAGCTGATGAATTACATTTTTCTTCACATGCCCAATTTTGTAGATACTGTAAAAGGAACTTCGGATATACTCCCGGAGAATGGAGAAAACTACTGAAAAATAGTGATAAAACTCCAGAGAGGCTATCCGGAAGAATGTAATTGAGTGAAAAAGATAAAAAAAAGACTTGTTATGATAATTATAGTTAATTGACATCTGTCTAACTTTGCGACCGAAATTTCAATGTTGTCATAATATTATTTTTTGCAAATAAAAACAGCCTATTAATAGGCTTTCCACTCTCTGTCATGGAGAATACAAGAGCATGCTTGCAAATATATCATATCCCCAATTAAATAGGACACCATAACTATAAAATTAACATATATTATCTGCTATGTGATTATTCACTTCGTCCAGTACCGACCGGTCAAGTTCCTTCAGATAAATTCTGGTCACTTTCTCCGAAGAATGCCCCAAACATTCACTGATGGTATGAAGCGGGGTACCGTTTTCACGGGCCATTGTTGCCCAGCAGTGACGGGCAGCATGCAGACGCAAAGGAATATTTATATCGATTCTTTGGGAAATCTTTTTCAGTGCATACCTTATCTTGTTATAAGCTTTTTTATACCCCGAATAAGGAGTTTCAGATTCATCAACCAGAGGGAAAAGATAGTCACCCGAAGTATCTCCATACCTTTCCAGCAAACTCTGTATCTGCCGGTTAATACCTATTTCAAGCAACTGGCCGGTCTTCTGCCTTCTATAGCGGATTACCCCGGGAAAAATATCGCTCTTTTTTAGAAAAGCAATATCTACGAATGACATTCCGCGAGTATAGATACTGAACATAAAAACATCTCTGGCCAAGCATTCCGGTGTTCCGACTGAAAGTGACAGGTTGGCAAGAGACTTCACCTGATTCATAGGAAGACTTTGTTTGACGGTCTTTTCAGACCGGATTCTGATATTGCAAAAAGGTGAAGGAAATACCAGATTCAATTCAAGACATCCACGCCTGTATACCGCTTTCATATTATGTAAATAAAACCCTATCGTATTCTTGCCCACACCGGCCTCCAGGAGAGTGTCACGATACTTAATGACAAGGCGGGAAGAAAGATGTGCAAATGGAAAATCAGTCTTACACAAATGTTTTTGCATGGAATGCAGGGTCGCCTCATACGCTTTTGCCGTCCCTTCATGCCCGGTGTCGAAAAGCACACGGATTCTCTCACGGAAATAGCTGTAAAAACCCACTTTACCAGTCAGGGTTTCATAGACTCTGGCTATATCACATGTCGTATATTCATTACCCTCCCTTTCCAATATGCCTATGGCTTTATCCAAGATTTTACAAATTTTCCGGCATGTACGGTTCATGCGTCGGACAGTTTCCATGGTATATGCACCATTAAAGAGTACTCGTCCGCTAAAAGAATCAAACTCACAGGGGGTAATGCTGTATCCTGTATAAAAAACTTTCTTTTTCCGTTTATGAAGGACCTGCACAGCCAATGGATAGGCCCCGCGACTATTACACCGCCCCTTTACTAATACCGTTTTTACTGTTGCCATAACTATAAATACATTACAAATGATTATATGAATTAACTGTTTGCATAAAAAAATGCAAAAATCGCATGAAAGAAGCAAAACAGCAAACAAAACACCATATGAATCGAATTGGGTAAGTTGATATTTTATCAACAATGTTAACTGTATTAAAATATGTTTCCAGGTAGAATTGCAACAATTTGAAACAAGCTATTACTGTTTTCGACTTAAATTTCTAAATTTGCAGTCATAAAAGATTTTTGGCAGAATAAAAGTGAGTATAAAATTATAAATAAAAGTTATATGGGAATCAAGAATCTAATAACACTCTTATCTTTTTTATTCGTCTTATTCTCCTGCGAAAAAGAAGAATTTGAACCGGAAATTAATCAAAGAACCACCTTTATGTATTTCCCATGGTCCGAGGATTTAATAGACTATTTCTATAACAATATTTCTGATATGGAATATGCCATAAAAGAAACAAGCTTGAAGAATGAAAGAGTGATTGTTTTTCTTTCTACAAGTTCCATCAAAGCCCAAATGTTTGAAATTATTCTGAAAAATGGAAATTGTATCCATTCCATTTTGAAAGAATACGAAAATCCCCAATTTACCATAGAACCTGTATTAACAGATATTCTCAATGATATGAAGACATTTGCCCCGGCAAAGTCCTATTCCATGATTATAGGTTGCCATGGTATGGGATGGCTGCTTGTTAATGGCAGCAAGTCAAGAATGTTGCAGGATTTCAGGCATCACTGGGAATACAAGAATGTACCTCAAACACGTTTCTTTGGCGGGCTATCCGCCGAATACCAAACAGATATAAAAACCCTTTCCAACAGTATAAAAAATAGTGGATTATCTATGGAATATATCTTATTCGACGATTGCTATATGTCCTCCTTAGAGACTGCGTACGAGCTACGTCATATAACAGATTACATAATAGCTTGCCCCACGGAAATAATGGCATTCGGCATGCCTTATTCCACAATGGGAAAACATCTTTTATCAAGAGAACCAAATTATAAGGCGGCATGTGATGCTTTCCATCAATTTTATTCCACCTATCAATATCCTTATGGAACTTTAGCCGTAACAAACTGTAGCGAATTAGATAATTTGGCGGCACTGATGAAACGAATAAACCAACAATACATATTTGATAATACCCAAGAAGGTTTTGTACAGCCTATGGATGGATACAGTCCTGTTATTTTTTACGATTACGGGGATTATGTAAAAGTATTATGTAAAAACGACAGCACTCTGCTGTTACAATTTTCTGAAACTTTAAACAAAGTAGTTCCTTACAAAACACACACAGAAAAATATTACTCAGCAAGCCGTGGTGCAGTGCCAATAAATTCATATTCTGGAATAACAACATCTGAACCAAGCCATAATGTTAAAGCAAATGATTATAATCAAACGCTATGGTATCAGGATACTCATTAAAATTATTCCCGGCATCTCGTCAACTACATATATAGTGATAAAATGACAAAGTGGATAATCCACCAAAAAAAATAACATTTTTTCTTATTTACCGAAAACCAGCCAACAAATCATAAACTATTTGTCTGGGGCACAAAGATCAAAAATACAGTACGAGCAAACCGAATAGAGGATCTTTGTGCCCCGGAGGATGAAACCTTCCCTTACAAATTGGCATGTGGAGTTAGCTCTATGGAGGAAAATAGAAAAATACGAGATTCGGCTTTGAAGAATCTTCCCCATGTGTCAGATACAAAATTTATTTCGAATGCAGAGGCACACTACCCGCCAATATCTTCCTAAACACTCTATTTGCCGTCTAAACGTCCAATTGATTGATCAATCAATATTGATATGCTTCCGAAAGAAAAACGTTTCAAAATTTCATATTTTCAGAAAAGCTGGTATTTTTGCCTGTGAAAAAGTTTTCCAATAGTAATGCAACACAAAATGATAAAAATAGGACGGTCGCTAAAACATTACTTTTTTCTATAATCCGATACTAAAACAACAAATATTCAAATAGTTGAATAAATCAATCACTGTTTGAAATAAAAAGTTGTATAAATAAAAAGGCAGAAAAGCTGTGAGAATCTCCCATTGGTCAATAATTAAATACAGACAAAGCAACAATAGCCATCCCCAAAATTACAGTATGGTACTACCCTGATAAATAAGGCAAGGATATATTTGCTGTTGTTTAAGCATTTATTCTATTAACTATTCTTAGTTTTATCTCGAAGGAAAACATTTCATGACTCCCGGAAAAGTCACAATATCAAAAAAAACTGGCCGATACCCATGGGATACTTTTCTTGATAATCCTCCTACCCCACCGTATTCTCTGTCATGTACTCAAAAACGGGACCGTTCTTTTCCGGCCCGCCGTTCGGATCATCTAAAATATCCGATGAATGATTCTTCCGCAACGTCTTGATGTTGCCTGCGATGTATAAAACGAATCACACAGAATAGGAAACAGGAGACATTTCATGCCAACCGGTAGCCACTTGTACCCGATCGTCACGTTCCCTCTCGTCCTACAACCACTTAAGCCTACCTTCGTACCGCAATTAACTTTATTGTTTCACAATTTAATCCGATTGATTTATGGACAATCTCAAAGATTTCAAGAACGAGGCATTGGTAGTCACCAACGCCTCCGACGGTAACACGCCGCACATCGTTCAGGGTATTGAGCCTGACGGTTCACTCCGCACCAAACCGCTGGCACAGGCAAAGCCCTCCGAGACTTTTCTGCACATCGACCGCAACGAGTCCGTGATCGGGACGTTTTTCTCCAACATGAACCGCCAGTATGATCGACCGTCGGACTTCCGCTTCTACCACCTGCCGGTGGAAATGTTATCCGCAGCCAAAGAGCTGGTGGAAATATTCAAGTTTCCCAAAGAGAACGAACAGCTTCTTTCCAGTTACGCCATTGACATCCGGCAACCGGCACAGGAGCAGAGCATCACAGGCGACACTCCGCAACAGACCACCCGTTGGGGAGTGGACGAGGTGGATTGGCAGCAGCTCGCACGCATGGGCGTAACTCCCGAATCGTTGGGCGAAACGGGCATACAACGCCTGCTGAACGGCCACGAGTCCGCAGTCCTCGACATCAGGATCTCCTTCGAGGGTATCGACTTTGAAACGCCGGCCTGCATTCGTCTGGTGGAATCAGCCGGCGGCAAACCGGTCCTGAACGTGGAATGCTGCAAGCGGTATCCCGAACTGGACCGGCCGTACATGGGTACGGAGCTTTCTCCCGAAGTGAAAGAGAATCTTTCCAGGAGCAACAATGCCGGTTGTGTCGTTGAGCTGGAACTTGCCAGAGGAGTGCGTGAATCGTGTCTGCTCTCGCTCAATCCCAAAACCAACCGCCTGCACCATGTTCCGGTCAGTGAAATCACCATACCGCAGGAAGTGAACCGGGTACGACTCTCCGACGACCAGACCACAAGGCTGGCACGGGGCGAGTCCGTGCTGGTTGAGAACATGTGGTCCGAAAAGAAACAGGGATATTACGACGCACGCCTCCAGTATAACGTCTGCAAGGGCGGCTTCACTTATGACTTCAGGGGACTGAATCGCAAACAGGCGCAATCAGAGACACAGATGCGAAGCCGTGAACTGGTCATACCACAGGTGCTCAAAGGCGTCGGGCTGACACCCGAGGTACGGGAGAAGTTAGCCGCCGGCAAGACAGTCCATATCAAGAACATGACCGACAACGAGGGAAACTTGTTCAGTGCTTTCGTCCGTGTCAACCACGAGCGGGCAAAGTTCGATTTCTTCAAATGGAACCCGGACAAGAGCAAAAAGCAGGGACAGTCGCAACAGGCGGCCGTCCGTCAGGACAGCACGAAGCCGGAAAACACCGTCAGCCAGAACCGCCCGGTACAGAAAACCGATAAGAAAGGAGTATCCATTTAACCATTCACATAAATAATACATTATATATGAAAGTTATCATTGCAGAAAAGCCCAGCGTGGCGCAGGCCATAGCGTCCGTAGTGGGCGCACGCCAACGGAAAGAGGGGTATCTAATGGGGGACGGATATGCCGTGGCATGGGCATTCGGGCATCTGGTCGGTCTTGCCATGCCCGAAAGTTACGGTCTCTCCGGTTTCCGTCGGGAACACCTGCCCATATTGCCACAAGAGTTCAGGCTTGTTCCCCGTCAGGTGCGAGAGGGTAAGGCTTACAAGGACGATCCCGGAGTCGTCAGGCAATTGGGAGTGATCCGGGAGCTGTTCGACAGATGCGAATCCATCATCGTCGCCACCGACGCTGGTCGTGAGGGTGAGTTGATTTTCCGTTACGTGTACAACTATCTCGGTTGTACCAAGCCCTTTGCCCGTCTGTGGATCTCTTCGCTCACCGACAAGGCCATCCGTGAGGGGTTGCAAAATCTTAGGGAGGGAAGTCTTTACGACAACCTTTACCTCTCCGCCAAAGCCCGCAGCGAGGCGGACTGGCTCGTGGGCATCAACAGTTCTCAGGCACTCAGCCTTGCCGCCGGACAGGGCGTGTTCTCCCTGGGACGGGTGCAGACACCCACATTGGCGATGATCTGCTCACGCTACCGGGAGAACAGGCAGTTCGAGTCCCGGACATATTTCCGGATAAAGGTTTCGGTCTCTAAAAACGGCATCGACTTTTCCGCACTCTCACAGAACCGCTTCGATGATCTTGATTCGGCCACTGCCAGGCTTCGTGAGATTAAGGACGGCGGTATGCTTGCCGTCACTTCCGTAGAACGCAGGGAGGCCGTTCAAGAGCCGCCGCTGCTCTATGACCTGACCGCCTTGCAGAAAGAGGCCAACAGCAAACTGGACTTCTCCGCAGACAAGACGCTCACGCTTGCGCAAAGCCTGTACGAGAAGAAAGTGCTAAGCTATCCACGTACCGGCAGCCGTTATATATCCGAGGATGTTTTCGACGAGATCCCCTCGCGCATAATGCTCCTGCGGCAATATCCACGTTTCACCGCCACCGCATCCGTCTTGCCGGACGCACCGCTCAACCGCCGTCCGGTAGATGATGCCAAAGTCACCGACCACCATGCGCTTCTCATCACCGAGAACCTGCCCGAAGGTCTGTCGCAGGACGAGCAGGCTATCTATGAAATGGTTGCCGCACGCCTGCTCGAAGCCTTCTTGCCATGTTGCGTCAAGGAAATGACCGAAGTTGCCTTGTCCGCAGGCGGTGAGATATTCACCCTCAAGAGTGCGGTCATCAAGTCCGCCGGTTGGCGTGCCGTGTGTGGCGAGCCGGAAGAGGAGGCGGAGGAAACCACGTTGCCGGGACTGCAAACGGGTGAAACCCTGCCACTGCTCGCCTCCGAAACAGTGGAGAAACAGACCAAGCCCAAACCACTGCATACCGAGAGTTCACTGCTCTCCGCCATGGAGCATTGCGGCAAAGAGATCAGCGACGAACAACTGCGTGCCGGAATCCGTGAGATCGGTATCGGCACTCCGGCCACTCGTGCAGCTGTCATCGAAACATTGTTTGCCCGTGACTATATACGCCGGGACAAGAAGAACCTTGTGCCTACCGAAAAAGGACTGGCGGTTTACGATACGGTAAAGGACAAAAAGATTGCCGACGTCGAAATGACAGCGGCGTGGGAGAACACCCTCGCCAAAATAGAAACCGGAGAGGCCGATGCCTTCTCTTTCCGCCGGAACATAGAGGTCTATACCGCACAGATCGTTACCGAACTGCTGGCCGCCACCCTTGATGTCGCTCCTTCAGGAGAGCAATGCACTTGTCCCAAGTGCAGGAAGAGCCGCATCCTGTTCTTCGACAAGGTTGCCAAATGCGCCGATGTCGATTGCAGCTTCACCCTGTTCCGTAACAAGGGAGGTAAGATACTGACCGACGGACAGATCATCGAGCTGGCGACCAAAGGCCGCACTCCTCTTGTCAAAGGCTTCAAGAGCCGTGAGGGCAAGAGCTTCGATGCCGCACTGGTGCTTAATCCTGACTTTACCATAAGTTACTCCTTCCCGGACAGGAAACCGCAGGAAAAGAAAAGCGGCAGGAAGAAATAACCCGTCCGAATTGTATCACTTAATAATCCGATAATTATATGAATCAGAATAAATCCAATGTGCCGGTATCCGTAGCGGAAGAACCGGATGAATTATCTTACTACCGTCTTACCCTGTTGTCCTTCCTGCGTGAGTCGCATCCGGACTTGGCGGATGACGGGTCTTTCGTCACCATCCGCAGCGATCAGGCCGCCGAAGCCTTCAGCGCAGCCATCCGTTCCGGCCTGACCTACGACGATGCGGCGCAACAGGCGAACGCCCTGCTTTTTCAGGGGTTGCATTTCTCACCTTTGGACACGCTGGTCACCGTCCTCTGGAACGAGTTCGCCGCCGAAGTCCCCGAAGGCAGCGCACGCAGCGTGGCCTTGCAGTTGCTTCCCGAATGCCGGAAGGCCTTCTCCGGCTATACGCTCTCGGATGATTTCATGTTCAGCCCGGAGTTCGAGCAGCTCTATGACGAGCTGACAGGTACGGTTGTAATCTGGCTGGAAGAGAATGGCTTATAATAAAAAGGCACATCTCAGGGACAATATAGAGGCAATCCGGCTGATGTTCCGTTTGGAGAAGGAACAACGCACCGCCACACCGGAGGAAGCGGGCACACTCGCCGCCTACTCCGGGTTCGGAGGTATCAAGGCGGTTCTTTCCCCTTTCGGGAAACTCACCGACATACTCCGCTGGACACAGGCCGACCGTGAACTGTTCCCCCTGGTTACGGAACTTCACAACGTCCTGCATGACGGAGCCGCTGACGAACGTGAATACAAGCGACTGGTGGAAAGCGTGAAGGCATCCACCTTCACCGCTTTCTACACACCGCCGGCGATTGTCAATGCCATTGCCTCTTCTTTGGGCGAACACGGAGTGTCGCCCGGCCGTTTCCTCGATCCTTCATCGGGAACCGGCAATTTTGTTTCAGCCTTCCAACCGCAATTCCACTCCGCAGCCGGCAACGGCCCCGAAATTGTCGCCTATGAAAAGGATTTGCTTACCGGCCGCATCCTCGCCCGGCTCCATCCCGAAGCACAGGTCAATATCAAGGGCTTCGAGGAACTGCCCCCGCATCGCAACGGCTATTTCGACGTGGTGAGCAGCAACATCCCCTTCGGCGACATACGTGTTTTCGACCCGTCCTTCGACAACGGCACGGCCAGGCGTTTTGCGCTGAACAGCCTGCACAACTATTTCTTCGCCAAAGGGCTGGATGCCGTCCGTGAGGGAGGCATCCTTGCCTTCATCACCTCGCAGGGGGTGATGAACTCCGCTATGGCCTATCCCGTAAGGCAATACCTGATGAACCAATCCCGGCTGTTATCGGCTGTCCGCCTGCCCAACAACCTCTTTACAGATTATGCCGGTACGGAGGTGGGCAGCGACCTGGTCATCTTGCAGAAGGACACACTTTCCCAAAGGGAATACACCCCGCTCGAACGGTCTTTCGTCGAAGTCGGCACGCAGGCCGACGGGACAACACAGAACGAGTATTTCGAGCATACCGCCGCCATTGTGCATACACGTGCCCATGTCGGTACCGATCCCTACGGAAAGCCGGCACGCATCTACCTGCATGACGGGGGTATGGAAGCCATCGCCGCCGACATGAAGTATTTCCTTGACCGCAACCTCTCGGAACAGCTCGACCTGGACCTGTATCTCCGCCATTCACCCGTGCAGGAGTTCCGCAATCTGGTGAGCCGTCCGGCAGAAACCATGTCGCAACGCATCGCACAGGTGCGGGAAATCAACCGGTCCGGTAACATGAACGGACATTCCACTTCAGTGGATCGACAGACGGTACAGGTGGAGCGTGGGACTCTCACGCCGGAGCAACCGTCAGCGGAAGCCCGGCCAACCGCCGCAAAGACCACGCCGGAGCCGGTCATGTCCCTGTACGACCTTTTCGGCTTCACCCAAGAGGAGCGTTCACAGGTCAGAAAAAGGAAAACAAGGCGCAAAAAGGAGGACTCCGGACAATTGTCCCTCTTCGATATGCCGCCGTTGGAGCAACATTCCGCCATGCAGACCGTCCCGACCGAACCGGCTCCCCAAGAGAAAGAGCGGCAGGAGCAGGAACGTCAGGAACGGGAACGCCGCCGGCAGGAGGAAGAGGCCGCACGTCAGGAGCGCATGAAGCCCCGTCCTTATCCGGCCGACCTACAGGGGCACCACCGTAACGGCTCTCTTGTGGACGACGACGGGCAGATAGGCTACCTTTCCGCCATCGGCGAGGCCGCACCGGTATTCAACCCGTTGGATCTGCCCGAACGCCAGCGACGCCGTGCGTCGCTATACATCGAGATACGTGACACCTACCATCACCTGTACGAGAACGAAGCCGCCACCCATGCCGAAAATCCGGCGTTGCGCACCATGCTCAACACCCTTTACGATGATTTCATCCGTCAGTTCGGCAACCTGAACGACAAGAAGAACATCGACCTGTTCCGCATGGATGCGGGCAACCGTGAGATACTGTCGCTGGAGCGTTACATCGACGGCCGGGCGGTCAAGGCCGACATCTTCGACCATCCCGTTTCGTACAACATCAACGAGATCACCCATACCGACGACGTGCACGAGGCGCTCACCGCCTCGCTCAACAAGTATGGCAACGTGAACATGTCGTACATGGAGTCCCTGACCGACAAGTCGCAGTCCGCCCTGTTGGAAGAACTGCGTGGGCGGATATTTTACAATCCCCTCTCGAAGAACTACGAGATTGCCGACCGTTTCATTTCCGGCAACGTCATGGCCAAAGCCGAACATATCGAAGAATATTTGCAGTCGCATCCCGACAACGGCGAGACCCGTATTTCTCTCGAAGCCTTGCGGCAGTCGCTTCCCACGCCCATACCTTTCGAGGATCTGGATTTTAATTTCGGCGAGCGTTGGATACCGGCGGCGGTTTACAGCCGCTATGCCTCATGGCTGTTCGATACAGATGTGTCCGTCCGCTATACCGCCAGCAGCGACGAGTACAGCATCAGGGCCGACATGACCTCCCCACGCATCATGAACCAATATTCGGTGCGTTCGGAAAGCCGCATCTTCAACGGCATCGCCCTTATGCGCCATGCCATCCACAACACCACGCCCAACATCACCAAAACCGTCTTGGACAAAGCGGGCAACGAGATGAAGATACGTGATCCCGAAGTCACCTTGCTCGCCAACAGCAAGATTGACGAGATCCGTAACGGCTTCTCCGACTGGCTCATGGAGCAGTCACCGGAGTTCAAGCGGAAAATGGCGGACATGTACAACCGCAAGTTCAATTGCTTCGTCCGTCCCAAGTACGACGGATCGCACCAGAGCTTTCCCGGCCTCGACCTCAAGGGCTTGGGCATTCCCGACCTGTACCCCAGCCAGAAGGACTGCATCTGGATGCTCAAGCAGAACGGAGGGGGGATCGCCGATCACGAGGTGGGCGGCGGCAAGACGCTCATCATGTGCTGTGCCGCCTACGAGATGAAACGTCTGGGACTGGCGAACAAGCCCCTTATCACCGGCCTGAAGGCGAATATTCACGAGATCGCACAGACTTTCGCCACCGCCTACCCCAACGCCAAAGTCCTCTATCCCGGCAAGGAGGACTTCACGCCGGAACGCCGTGTCGAGATCTTCCATCAGATGAAGAACAACGACTGGGATGCCATCATCCTCTCGCACGAGCAGTTCGGCATGATACCACAGTCCCCCGAAATCCAGCGTGACATCTTGCAGCAGGAGCTGGACAGCGTGGAAGAGAATCTCGAAGTCCTCTACCAGCAGGGTGCGGAAGTAAGCAACGCACAGATCAAGGGCATGGAGAAGCGTAAGATGAACCTTGAGGCCAGACTGAAAGGGCTGCTCCACGAGATCGAGACCCGCAAGGACGACGTGGCGGACTTCAAGCGCATGGGCATCGACCACCTCTTTGTCGATGAATCGCACCGGTTCAAGAACCTGATGTTCACCACCCGGCACGACCGTGTGGCGGGGCTGGGAAACAGCGAGGGCAGCCAACGTGCGCTCAACATGCTGTTCGCCCTGCGTACTATCCAGCAGCGCACCGGCAAGGATTTGGGAGCCACCTTCCTGTCGGGAACCACTATTTCCAACTCGCTGACCGAACTGTACCTGCTCTTCAAGTACCTGCGTCCCAAGGAGTTGGAGCGTCAGGGGATCAACTCCTTTGATGCATGGGCGGCGGTATTTGCCCGAAAGTCCGTCGATTACGAGTTCTCCGTCACCAACGAGGTGGTGCAGAAAGAGCGTTTCCGTTACTTTATCAAGGTTCCGGAACTTGCCTCGTTCTATTCTGAAATTACCGACTTCCGTACCGCAGCCGACATCGGCATCGACCGGCCGGAGAAGAACGAGATACTGCACAACATCCCCCCGACGCCCGACCAGAGGGAGTTCATACAGAAGCTCATCGAGTTCGCCAAGACCGGCAATGCCACCGTACTGGGCCGCCCGCCACTGAACGAGAGGGAGGAGAAGGCGAAGATGCTCATCGCCACCGACTACGCCCGAAAGATGTCGCTCGACATGCGGCTCATCGATCCGCTGTCCTATGGCGACGACAAGGACAACAAGGCCACCCATTGCGCCGATATGATTGCGAAGTATTACAATAAATACGCCGGGCACAAAGGGACGCAGTTCGTCTTTTCGGACTTGGGAACTTACAAGCCCGACCAGTGGAATCCGTACAGCGAGATCAAGCGCAAGTTGGTGGAGGATCACGGCATCCCCGAAGACCAGATACGTTTCATTCAGGAAGCCAAGACCGAGAAGAAACGCAAGGCGATGATCGAGGCGATGAACGAGGGAAAGATACGTGTTCTCTTCGGCTCTACTGAAATGCTGGGCACGGGAGTCAACGCCCAGAAGCGGTGTGTCGCCATCCATCACCTCGACGCACCGTGGCGGCCTTCGGACTTGCAGCAGCGGAACGGTCGGGGTATCCGCAAGGGAAACGAAGTGGCCAAGCTCTATGCGGACAACAAGGTGGACGTAATAATCTACGCCGTGGAGAAGTCGCTTGACAGCTACAAGTTCAACCTGCTCTACAACAAGCAGCTTTTCATCACCCAGCTCAAACAGAACAACATGGGCTGCCGTACCATCGACGAGGGAGGCATGGACGAGAAGGGAGGCATACCCTTCTCCGAATACGTGGCGGTGCTCTCCGGAAATACCGACCTGCTCGACAAGGCACGGTTGGAGAAACGGATTGCCGGCATGGAAGGCGAGCGCAAAGCCTTCCAGCGTGGCAAGGGAGAATCACGCATCAAACTGGAAACTTTCCTGGCGAACCGGGCAAGCAACGATGACATTATCGCCCGCGTCAGGAAGGACAAGGCCGCCATCGAGAGCCGTATGCAGTACGACAAGGAGGGCAACAGGCTCAACCCCTTGAAAATTGACGGCGTGGCAAGCGATGATCCGAAAGTGATTGCCGCCAAGCTCCACGAGATAGAGGACAGGGAACGCACGCACGGCCAGCCGAAGGTCATCGGCTCGCTCTATGGTTTCGACATCGTTGTCAAGACCGATACCACCGTCAAGGACGGTCTGGACTTCTGCGAGAACCGTTTTTTCGTGCGTGGCGAAGGCAACTTCCTCTACAACTACAACAACGGGCGTCTGGCGATCGATCCGAAAACCGCCTGCCAGAACTTCATCAACGCCTTCGACAGCATCCCCCGCCTGATAGAGAAATACACGAGGGACAACGAAGCCATTGAGAAGGAACTCCCCGTCCTGGAACAGGTCGTCGAGGAAGTCTGGAAAAAGGAGGACGAGCTGAAGCAGCTCAAAGCCGACCTTGCCGCCCTTGACCGTAAGATACTGCTCTCCCTCAAATCAGTGGATACACAGGAAAAGAACAACGACGGAGTGATCGAAGTCGTGCCCTCCCAACCGGTAACACCCGACGGACAGGATAACGCCCCCGTCGCCGGCATCCCCGTCGTCGATGCTCCGCCCGGCAGTCCCTCACCGAACAGTGTCCCCACACAGGACACGCCCCCAGCCGAGCCTTATGTCCACCGGATGCCCGACTTCCTTACCGACAGGCAGCGCACTCCGCCCAAACTAAGCGGAATGCCCCAAAGCATCAGCATCAAAGAGGCAATGGATACACTCGACGGCAAGCTCGTCATCGGAGGTGTCCCCAAACTCGGCAACAAAGACGATCCCGATCCTGACCAGCCCGAAAAGCCCAAACCCAAGCTGAAGTTATAGTTCCTGTAACCGAAGCCATAAAAACAACCCCACCCCGCCGGCTTCCAACGAAGCAGCGAAGTGGGGTTTATACTATACATATAACCAAAATTTTACCGTTGTAAACTTTACGGCGGTAAAATTTCAACTTATACGAAGTTAAAAAAACATATATTATTCCTTATATATACTCAAACCCTTGTTTAGAACAAAAGGAATATCTATATTTGCAGTGTCATCGCTCGAAGAACGAAGGACTTGGTTGCCCGCATTACCGTAAATGCGGTTTTTTTATGCCCTTATTTTTCCCTGTTTATATATTTGTTTTGATAATAAGGTTGATTATCGCAATCAACACAGAATCCTGTAATTAATGCGTAATCCGGTTGTATGTATTCAACTATAACAATATATTGTTTGCCCCTGTACCAATAATAGTCACGAAGAGTTCCGTCATCTTCAATATACTGAAAATAAGTAATGCGCTTATCTTCTTTATTCTCTAAAATAGGTCTTATCCAATGTACCCTATTGGCTCTTTCTTCACGAAACTCCCGTATTTTCCCAGAAGTTTTATACCTTCCACCTTTGATAGTACGAGTAATCACGTGAACAAACTTCTCATAGTACCGTTCAAAATCAACGGGAAGATTGTCTTTTTTGCTATTTTTATACAAATACGGTTTCACTTTTAAAGGAATACCATCAATGATTACGGTATTCTCAAAAAAATCCCGATGAAAAATGGCATAAAGTTCATCCATTTTTTCCTGTTCCGTTTCCGCAACCCCGTCTGCAAAATACGGTTTTAAAGCTCCTAATTCATCTGCCACTGTCATTGCGCTTACGAGGTTGGTGATCAAAAATATTAAATTTGATTTCTCCCGGTTCTGTGCCTTCATCCAAAACATAACCAGATTTCATTTCAATATAGTTGATCAGTTCTTTTTTTGCCAGGCTGCCATCTTTCTTCAAGTGAAGGCCTCTCGCTTTATAAGTTACTGCACCTATGAAAAAATCCGCTAACTGTATAAATTGTGATTCGTGAGAACGTATATGCTGAAAAGAAAGAAAAGGCGATTTACCATGAAACTTATTAGAGAATACCTCTTGGATTTTATTAAGTTTTGCACGTCCTTTCGTATCTTTTATATCTAAAAACACACGGTAATTATTCATTGCAGAAGGATTGGTGTATGGATTGACAAGCAAGTAATAAATCATTTTATAGTAAAAATTATCATGCTCGCCGTTATTGAAAGACAAATTGTCTAAACGGTCTTTGTACTTAACAAGAATACATCTGAACTCCATGTTTGAATCAAAAAAGTAATCTATAAGTTCTTTATACATATCAATATGGGTGTTACTGATTGTATTCCATTTTATCTCATGTAAAATATTATGCCTTCGTTTAATCGCTTTTATGCATTGTTTCATTTCTTCAGTCTGTTCCTTTGGCACCTTTATATAACCAATACACATGACAGGAAAATGATCATGTTCTAAATGACAGCTTTCATCTATATAGAATGTTAATTGTTCTTTATTCATAAGGTTGCTATATATTATTCCTTCCAATTATAATTACTGAATTCTCCATTTTCTCGCTTCGGGTAATACTTGCTTATCTATCTTTACATTGTAGAAGGTAAGAGGGTTTAGTGTATTCCATAATGGCAATGCTTTGTTTGTACCGTATATGCTCTCAACCATCGCTCCAAGTAAAGCACGCACCATTGGAGGATATTTTTTTGCAAGCATAAGTAGCTCATCCCTATCTTTTTTATCCAAATTCTGAATAATAGTCATTATACACTTACATAATTGGCTGGTAGTCGTATCCGGTATTTCTTTTATAAACTTAATGGCATCCAATAGCTGCAATAAAGGTATATTTTCCTTTGTTATGGGATTAGATTGAATCACGAAACTAATCGTGAACATTCCTCTTACCGTTTTGTTTTTACGTACATTTGTGCCAATTTGGATGATATTCGGCACTTGTGTAGTCAATCCTAATCGATTAAAAGCTAAGTATCCAGTCATATAACCAATAACTTCTCCATCCTTCTCAAGAAAGTCTTTTACAACTTCTTCTAACTTAGGCTTTAGCGTTCCAAAAGCACTTTTTTTAGGTTTATAGAAACGTCCTTTTGAGATTTTGGCAATAATACCTTCAGCTACTAAACGATTTAAGATTTTGATAACTCTTTCACTCCGTTCTGGAGACAAATTTAAATCTTGATATGTAAAAACATAATCAGACTCAATATTTTCAATTCTTTGTCGAATTTCCTTTATCATTACCATCTTTCTTCAATAGCTATGTCCTGCTAATAAGATTATTACCACGAGGTTGTATTAATGACATTTTTAAAGTACTCGCTATTCTTTGTCTTTCATCATATTTTACATAATTATTGTATAAGTATGATTTAACACGTGCTTTTAGTATTCTTAATGCCACAGGATTATTCTCAAACTCTTTATATAATAATTTTAACTCGGGTATTGATAATTTCCCATAGCACGTCTTTATTGAAAATGATATTAATTTCGCAGCAGGAGTATTCAATTCATTTGCTACATCATCAAAAATAGGTTTAAGATCTCTATTCCCTACTGAATTGATCACCTTTGAGAAGATACCCAAGCAAAAATTAAAAGACATTAGTTGAAAGAATAAATTTATTCTTTCAGCAATTTCTGATTTAGAATCATCCTTTTCAACTTTACTCTGAATAGAAATAGTCAATTCTTCTTTAGTGCTTTTGATTATTTTCCCCAAAAAACCGATAGTTCTAAAAGCAGTTAGATACAACTCCTTTATCATTTCATGTAACTTTTGTTTTGAAATAGAACCTTTCCTATTTTTAATAATTTGTCCTACAATTTCCAATGATCTGACTGCTTGATAGAAAGATATTATTTCAGAAGGCATATTTTGATAATCTTCTTCGTAAGTATTATCTTTCATCTGCAATTCTAACTTATCCCTACTTTCTAAGCTTTTCTCACGTTCCTGTATAGGATCTGTATTAGATCGGATAATATCATCTTTAAATTCCTGAATAATATCTTTTATTAATTCATTAAATGAACCATTCCTTTCAAGGGTTATAGGCTCAATATCATCAAATGGAATCATTGATGCTAATATTGTTTCATCTATTAAAAATGGATCTTTTGAATGATGTGCAACAAAAATCAGAATATTAGCATATTTATCAACCTGTATATTTTTACATAAATATTGTATTATTTGCCTTCCTTTTTCTTCTGTTAATATTGTTGCAATCTTTTGGGCAATAAGAAAATAGAAAATATAATTATAGCCAAAATGAAACCATTCATCTTCATCATAGACAAGAAGACCGGATCCTAATAGTTTATCCCTCACTTCAATAAAAGAAGGTGCTATATAATTAGCTGAATAATTTTTATGAAACTCTTGAAATTCAATATCAGACAACGTTTTTTTCTTTTTATCAAACAAAGAAAATGCTAATTCTGACAAATAATTTATATAAGTATCAATATCTTCATTTTTGATTTTAGCCTTTGCCGCTAAAGCGAAATGTATCAAAGACTGATAGCAATATCCATATGAAGTTTGTTCATAATTGTTAGGTTTTACTAAATTCATTGATTGAAGAATGGATAATACAAATATAGGATAGGAAGGTATTAATTTATCTCCCAAAAAAGTTTGAACTTGTTCATATGAATCTTTTGTTTTTTCTAAAAAAATCTGTTCTGTAATACTATATGGATTTTCCTCATTTAAACGATGGTAATTTTCTATTAATTTATTTCTTTTCTTGTGACCAAGAGGTAGTATCTTACCACAAAAAACATCTTTAGTTGTAGATTCTAAAACAGAAATAATATTATATATAGAAGAAGTTGTAATGATAATTCTCGAAAAACGATTCTCGAGCTTTTTTAATAATTCTAAGATTGATTTATTATTCAACTCTGCCGAATTAAGATTATCTATAAACAATATCTTACATTCGTTAGAATATTGATTATATTCTTCAAATGATTTATTTTCATATTGTTCTATAAAGGCTTTTTCTAAAGGTTTATCTATTTCCATCTTCTTAAAGCATTTCCCATTAATCAACAATGGAAATTTTTGATGTAAAATAGAGTCAAGATACATCATATTAATCAAGCTGGATTTACCAGATTGATTTTCTCCTTCAAGCAATACTACTTTGTAATTTGAACTCTCTATAAAAATAGAACTATCAACATAATTCTCATATAATTCTTTCTTTAAATCATTGGTTTTCTCAATGTCAGGGTATATAAATATATCTTTCAATTTGATTTTTTTATCATCATTGAAAAATAAAGGCAGTTTCATATCATTCAAAGAAGACAAGAAGGTCTGATTTGAATGAAAATCAAGATTGTTATGTCCTATTTCTTTTAGTGAAAACTCTTGTTCTTTCTGTTGTGAGTAGATAGTTCCATTCCAATGAAATGGATAATTAAATCCAATCCTATTTTCTGTGTTTATGATGAACACTTGAAAACCTGAATGAACTTTTTTTGCTTGATTCATTTGTAATGCCTCTCCTGCAAAAATATAGCACTCCTTATGTGTGTTTAAGTCCGTATGAATCATTCCTTGCCTTTCATGTTCATGTCCATAAATAACTACATCAGAAAAGCTATTGATCAGTTCGGAAAATTCATGCTTATTATTTTCTTCTGTATTAGGATTTAACCAAGATGAATGATGATGAAAAACTGATATATTTATTGTTGCTTTTGTATTAATAGTTTCTTCTATATTTTTTATAGGATAGAAAAGACTACCAACATTTTCATTAATAGAAGACATCCAAGCTGTATTAAAAGAATGAAAAATAACAACCTCTTTTTGTATATCATCTATATATTCCTTGTAAATACATGGTTTGGTTTCTTTCCCATTAATCGAATTTTCAAAATTCCAAAAAGGTTCTTGCACGATAAGACATTGTTCTATAACACTATTATCATCACCGATATAATCATAATTCATATTTTTTATAGCATTTTTCCTTGCCTGCCTATCCATATTGAAATTACAATCATGATTTCCGGGAGTAAAAATTATTTGTTCATAGACCTTATCTTTATACAATGTTTTAAGTAAACTTCTTATTGAATTCAAAAACTTTGAAGCCAAAATATATTCTTCTTCACTACCAGAGTAAACAACATCACCTGTAAACACTATATATATGCGATCACATTCTTCATATATCGTTTTGACGGAAGCAACAAGGGATGAAAACTCACTCAAAATCCAATCAGTGGCACTCTTTATGTGAGAATCTGTAAAGTGTAATATTCCTAATTTCATAAATGATAGTTTTTGCAAAGATAAAAAAACGCCCAGTTTTTACGCCACAAAACTGGAATATTTTTAGGTGCACACATAAAAAATGATACTCCTCCGAACCGCTGTCCTTTGGAGTATCACCATTCGAACAAGAAAAGAAACTTCATCCTGTTTCACAACTGTATGAAGCCATTGCTATGACAAACACCAATACGCAGTTTGGGATTTCCTGCCTCACGGCAGTAGTTTCACCGGTACAAAGCAAAAACATGGACTTATTCTTTCGGCAGCGGATAGCTCTCGGACAGCTTGTCCTCACGTGCCTGCCGTTTTATCTCGTTCTCGTCGAAGTTGTTGCGGATGAACTCGTGCAAGTCCGACTCCTTGTAATACGTCTTGTGATATATCGAATAGAACTTCAACACCCCGTTATTCCGGTATCGTTGCAGTGTGCGTTTGCTGATGCGCAGCAACAGGCATACTTCCTGATTGTCGTACAGACGCTCTCCGTTCAGGTAGTTCAGGTGCTTTTCCCTCGTTTCCGCCTTGTCCAGTTTCCGGGAGATGCGGTACAGCTCACCCATGATACGTTCCATCCATGCTTCAAATTCCGTTTTATCTACTAACATACGCTTCCCTCCTTAAAAGTTCCCGATAACATAATAGCTCTGGTTATCGGATGATTTCAGAATGATTTCTTTCTCACGCATGAACTTGATGTAGCTTTTCGCCGTGCGCTCCTTCACCTCCAGTATCGACTGGATTTCTTCCGCAAGCTCCACGTAAGTAACGAACCGCTTCCGGCTGAATACCTCTTTGGCCACCGCTACAAGCTCGTCCTCTTTGCGCTTGTCCTTTTCCTCTTTCGGCTTTTCGCCCAGATAGACGTGCATGGCCTTTTCCTTATCCCACGAAAACTGCATGATAGGCACGTCCAGCGGACTTCCATCCCTTACTTTCAGAGCCTTCACCATCGATACGGCCGGATCGCTGTCCTTCTCTATGGAAAGGATCGCCGCAGCCTTCCGCTGCAACTCGCTTCCCAAGTGTCCCCTCAGCTTCAGCCCGTTGGGGATAAAATGCAGTACTGTAACGATACACGTCTTGTAGATACCGGCCAGCCGGTACAGTTCTTCCACGACGGCTATGCTCTCCGCTTCATCGTTGGCGCATTTTATCAAATCCGCAATCCCGTCTATCACCACCAGATGAACACCCCCATATTGATAATGGTATTTGTCCAAGCTCTGGATTATGGAAAACAGGCGTTCTTTCCGGCTCATTCCCGTAAGGCAATACGCCTTGAACCATTCCGGCATCGCCTCACGTCCGCATCGCCGCAGTAGGTTGCTGATATTCTTATACAGCTGTACTTCACTCTGCTCCGTGTCATAGAACAGGACCGCCTTGTTCCGGCTGTTTTCGTGGAGCGTAACACCCAGCGCATCCACATCCGTTCCGGAGAGACGGATAGCACCGGCAATCAACGCCGCCACATAGTTACTTTTTCCCGTGCCTTCTCCGCCGGTGACACAAAGCAGGTTGCCTTGACTTCCGAGAGGCACGTCATTTACCGATACGATCATCTGTGCAATGGGAGGCGGGTTGTTGAAATCCACCTCGCAGGATTTCAATGCCGACATGGTTTCACTGTATAAGGTTTCCAGATAGTCCAGAAAAAGTTTTATCAAATCCTCACGGCTGTTTCCCAGCATAAAGTAGTCCGAGACATCCTTCTCCGTCTTTGTACCGGCAAGCGGGAGCAACAACCGTTTAACCCCGTATTCTTTCAGTTCCTCTTCACGCTTCGCCGAGCTTTTCAGCCCGGTACTGTCCACATCATAGAGGAGGATGATATGTTTGAACCGGAACGAAAGCCGGTGTATGACAGCCGCAGGGATAAAAGCCGTTTCCGAATTGAAACAGATCGCATGGAAGCCGTGTGCCGCCAGGCTCATCACGTCCTTTTCTCCGCCTGTGATAAAGAGCAGATCACCTTTTGCCGGCAGTTGTTCCAGCCCGAAACAGTAGTTGTCGCCAAAATCACCGGCGTACAGGAACCGCATTTGTGAACATGGACGGTAAACCTTGATATGCTGTTTACCCATATATCCGAACATCGGTTCATCGACGCTTGTCATACAGGAAAAAGGCTTTCTTTCCTGGTTCTCACTGCTGAACTTCTTTAGCGATACCGTCCGGTACGCTTTCAGAATATTCTCCCCGATACCCGATTTACCCCAGAAAGCAAGTTCCGCAGCCGTAAAGGGCTTTTGCACGACAGTATAAGGCCGGACACTTTTCGCTTTCGGCTCTTCCGATACCACTTCACTCTTTTGTGGTACTTTGCTATGGCTCACATGATATTCCTCATGTGCGGACAGCCCCAAATGCAGGTCACGGTTTATTATTTCCATGATCTCGACAAACTCTTTAGGCTCCTTGCAGTTAAGGCCGTTCAGCCTGCCCACCAGTTCAAAGCAGTCCCCCGAATAATCCTCATTCCCGAAATCTTTCATTTTAAACACTCCGGCCTTACGTTCGTAATAAATATTGCAAGAAGCCTCCGTATCCTTATAAAAAGGGTTCAGGAAGTTCTTTCCCACCTTGAAGTCCACCGACAGGTAATAGCGGAATACAGAAATACCCTTTTCCGTCATTTTCAGTATATCATCCTTTCTTATCATTGCCGGTTCTCGTTAGGTAGTTCTTGCGAAAATCCTCCAATGTTTGAGGTTTGCACCGAATGGTACGCTCTTCCAGACAGCGTTCGACTTCCGACAGCTTGTACATACACCGTCCACGCAGCATGGAGTAGCTGATCAGGTTTTCATCCCTCAGGCGTTGCAATGTACGTGTACTGATCCCCAACGCTTCCGCCAGTTGGTTGCTGTCCAGCCAAGCCTCCTTTTTTTCTTCCGAAGGCAACTGCGCTGCGGCTACATACTCTGCGATTTTTTCAATCTTCCCTACAAGCGCTTTATACGCTTCACTTTCAAATGTAATAACTTCCATAACAAACTTAATTTTCAATGTTTGCTGCAAAAGAATAACAATAAAAGGCAGCGCATGGGATACTATACGTGTACTACACCATGATTTTTTCGGTTCAGCGAAAAAGGAGGGGAACCGCTTCACATAAACGGCGGTATTGAGGCGGACGGCAAGGCTGTAGGACTGATGCAACATCCGCCCGGTGCAAGGGGCAAACCTATCCATATATATAGGTTCGCCCCTTGCACTGGGGATCTTTTTTAAAGATTTAATAATCAAATGTTTGGAAAATAAAAAGTAATCTTCTATCTTTGCGGCATCAGAGAACGGCTGACAAACGAATGCCTCTCACTGACAACAAGCGTTCCTATAAATCGTTACTAATTCGTTACGGTACAATTTTTCAAGGTTTACAAGAGCTTATAAATCAAAGATATAGACCGCTACGGTGAAAGCCCCAGGCGGATCACTGAAAAACAAGTCAAAACAAGACTTAAAGAAGACAACTCCTACAATATCAAGGTATTGCAGGAGTTTTTTCTTTGTATAATGTCCGTGACCAAAGACACCAAAAGGTCACGAAAAGACACACTTCTATGACCAATTCGTGACCAATACAAAAGCATAGAAAAATAGGTCACGGAATGTCCCAAAATGGCTAACCTCTGTCCATATTTGTCTACCCTGCAAATATCTCATTTACAATCAATAAAATTAATTTTGCAACCAAAAAAAATGAGATTATGAGGACTACTTTCAAGCTCCTATTTTTCGTTAAGCGAAATGCAGCGAAGAAAAACGGTAATGCGCCAATTATCGCGCGTATCACCATCGACCAAATTGTGTCGCAGTTCAACACACAAATGGAAATAAACCCTGCCAACTGGAATGTCAGTACAGGAAAGGCTTCCGGCAGAAGTGCCGAAGCCGCAAGTATCAATTCAATGTTAGACAGTATCCGCAGTACAGTACACCAACATTACCATGCTCTATTGGAGCAAGACGGTTATGTGACCTCTGAACGGGTAAAAAAGGCCTTTTTAGGTAAGATTGAACGGGGTAAAACATTAATTGAGTTCTTTGAGATGCACAACGAGCAATATCTTCAAAAGGTAAAAATGAACACTACCGACAAAACCTACTCACGCTATGAACTGACAAAGAAACGTCTTATCGAGTTCATGAAGTTTAAGTATTCGGTTTCGGATATGCTTATCAAAGAGATAAATGTCGTGTTCATTGATAATTTCCTGTTGTACATCAAAAACTATCATGGATGCAGCCACAACACAGCGATGAAGTTTATACAGCGTTTCCGCACGATTATAAACTTTGCCAAGAACACAGGGTTGGTTACTGCTGATCCCTTCGGGAATTATAGGGTTAAGTTTGAGCAAACCGACAGGGATTATCTGACGATGGAAGAGATAACCACCATCTACAACAAGAAGTTTGCTTCTAAAAGGTTGGAACAGGTACGGGATTTATTTGTTTTCAGTTGCTATACGGCTCTCTCGTACATTGATGTATGCGAACTTACCCAAGAAAACATTCGCACTGCATTTGATGGCAATCTTTGGATTATGACCAAACGCCACAAAACCAATGTTGCATCTAACATTCGATTGCTTGATGTACCCAAAGCTATTCTTGAAAAGTATAAAGACCAGTTACCAAACGGGATGATTTTGCCAATTATAAGCAATCAAAAAGTCAATGAGTACTTGAAAGAAATTGCGTCTATTTGCTCTATAAATAAGAGCCTTACATTTCATGTTGCACGTCATTCGTGTGCGACTTCGGTACTGATAACCAATGGAGTACCGATTGAAACGGTATCTAAAATCTTAGGGCATACCAATATTAGAACTACTCAAATCTATGCACGAATTGCTGATGTAAAGGTCAGCAATGATATGGAATTATTGGTGCGTAAATTAGATATGGCTAAATGAATTTCAGGTGACTGAAATTGGTTATCGTCAGATAACAGCAAGGTGTGTTCAGAGTAACAAGAAATATGATTGTAATCTATTGAATAATAGATTTTTGAAGAAGAAGAGCCTAACAATGGGTAACGATGTAGAAACGAGCGAACTTCTTTAGTCTGCTGTATTTTTCCATTGCCTCAAATAACTCTATTGCGAATATAAAGAATATCTAAATATTAAAAGAGCCATTCATTCTTTTTTTTCAGAAAAACACTAAAATATATCACGATTAAAAGAAAAATCACTATTTTAGCGCAGTAAATCAATACTTTCTATATGTAGATACGCGGATATTCTATCCATACAAACTTTTAGTTGTAGCAGAAAACCTTTCTGTTACGTGTTTGCGTATCATTTCCTAACGTATTTTGAATATCATTTTTAGCCCGAAGAAGGTGCGTGAATTTCTATGTTTGTAGCGGATAATTGTGTTTTCTTATCCCGTTATGGGATTTTTGTAATAACAAATATTCAAAAGAAAAATGAGAATTATCAACAAGAAACCAGTTCTATTTGAAAAATCCAATCATAATATTTGGACTGATCCTTATATTCAACAGCAAATATTAAAAAAACATCTCGATTTTCAGTCTGATGAAGCTAGTCGAAGGCAAGAATCTGTTTTAAAGATAGCGAATTTTATTCTCAAACATTCAAAGCCTGAAAGCCATTTACTTGATTTAGGATGTGGTCCGGGATTATACACATCGCTTTTTGCAGATGAAAATTATATTGTAACAGGCATTGACTTTAATAAGGCTTCGATAGAGTATGCTATAGAAAAACGGAAAGGAATTAAATACATTCTGAATGATTATATTAATAATTACCCCAATGGTAAGTATGATACTATAACTATGATTTATTGTGACATGGGAACCCATTCGGATAGTGACCGTGACCGATTATTAAATAGTATATATTGTTCGCTGGCTGATGGTGGAGCTTTTATTTTTGATATTTTCTCAGAAGGGATTATTAATGATAGGCAGGAAGATAGAAGTTGGGAATATGCACCTCATGGTGGTTTTTGGGATGAAAGTGAATATCTACTTTTAAGCCAAACATTTCATTATCCAAAGAATAAAGTATTTGCATATCAACATAACTTGATACTCGAAAGAACAATCAAACATTTTATTATTTGGGAAAGGTATTATTCGGAGAAAGAAATAACAGACATATTACGAAAGGTAGGATTTCGCAAAATATCAATTTATAAAGATTTAGTCGGCAAGAACAATTTCACGTCAAGTAGTGAAATTTTCATAGTTGCAAAAAAGTGAAAGGTATGATTGCAAATGTAACATAACTATTTCAAGAGTAAATGAAACGTTTCTTAGAAACAAAGTTATTCAACCTACTCTCTTGTTCTGTCAATGGCAAAGAGATTGATTATATAGAATTATCAGTAGCTTATGATGATTTTGTACAACAACTTCTTATGTTTTGCCAAGAGGAGCAGAATATTATATTATTATGTTTTACCATAAATTATACAATAGCAGAGATGAAAGAATTGAATATGCGGATAGAGGTTAAAAATGACAATTATTCGCTTGAAATCCGATTGTTATTGCAAAAAATATTGGGATTATTAGATTCTACTTTTAGGGTGGTACAATTCCGTATAGATAACCCCGATTTATTCCCGATAAACATAGAGGATAGTTTTGAACCTGATGTCTATTTAGCCAATGATATTGATATGATTGATATAATGGAATTGATATGTGGTTTGTTTTATTCACACGCTGTTAGGAACAAGATTGGAAATCCTGTGAATTTTTCTGAATTAACACGAGTGTTTGAAAAAGGAATGAATTTTAAATTTGCAGATATATACAAGAAAAGGGATGATGTTTTTAAGCGTAAAGCTACAAAACTAACAGAGTTTCTAAATGAATTAATTATCGCCATCAAGATAGAAAGAAAAAATAGAGGATATATGTAAATCAGCGAGTTATCAACTATTTATAGGGGAGTAGATAATCTACTCCCCTAACTTGTTTACATCCATTTGCCGAACTTTGCTTCATCAATCGATTGAAAACAATAATGTTAAACTAAAAATTGAAGCAAAATGTATGTAGATAACGAAAACTTCGATAAGTGGATGGAACGACTATCAAAGAAACTCAATGAGATAGGTCAGAATCTGCAATCTCTTATCAATACTGATAATGTGTTAGATGAAAACGACCGACTATTGGATAATCAAGATTTAGCTTTCCTGTTGAAAGTATCTTTCCGAACCCTGCAACGCTATCGGGCAAGTGGCAAACTTCCTTACTTCACGATAAGTCATAAGACTTATTACCGTTCAGCCGACATTCGTGCATTTGTACAAGAAAATGCAGATAGCAAGACCTATGAACGGTTCAAAAAGGAAAATCAACTTGATAAGCAAATCGAAGTAAAACAAGGTGGGTAATATTAACGCCCGATGAAGTGCTACCATTCCCCATTTAGCAGAAATCGCCTCGCCCTGTGGCTCGGCTCGTTTCGCTAAATGAAGCAAGAGGGAACTGGACAAGTCCTGTTCTTCCCTCTTGCCCTGCGGGGCAAAGCCTTAGGCTTTAATGGGTTACATTCGTAACCATTTATAACAGTGATTATAAGTGAAAAATCTATTCTGCTTATAATCAACTGAATGAATATCACATTCTTTATAAAAAAGTTATAATCATGGATAAGACCAATAATATACCCACACTTACCACCATCGGAATAGACCGACAAACGAGTAAGTTAATAGATAAGCTCTGTAAACGCTATTCGCTGAAAAAAGGGGAAATAGTCCGGTTGGCATTTGTCTATATTGATAAAGCATGTATCAACCCATCGGAAGCACCGGAATCCGTAAAATCGGAACTGGCGAAGATAAACAAACGGCAAGACGATATTATCCGCTTCATCCGTCACTACGAGGAAGAACAACTGAATCCCATGATACGAACTGCCAATTCTATTGCGGTTCGGTTTGATACCATCGGCAAAACATTAGAAACACTTATTCTTTCGTGGCTGGAAACCAATCAGGGAAAACAAACAGCCGTATTGCAAAAAGTAAGTGAACAGTTTAGCAAGCACGCTGACGTAATCAACCAGCAAGGGAAGCAACTAAACGCACTCTATCAGATACACCAACGAGATTATAAGAAGCTACTAAATCTAATACAACTCTATTCGGAGTTATCCGCTTGTGGAGTAATGGATAGTAAACGGAAAGAGAACCTAAAGGCAGAGATTATCAATCTGATAAACACATAGAGCTATGCACATAGATTTTGCTTCACCATCAAGCGGAACATACAACAATGCAGGAAGTAGCCAGCAATTAACTTCATACATGGAACATGAAGATTTGGAACGTATGGAGAAAGGAATCTATACCGATGGCTTTTTCAACCTGACGGATGATAATATCTACAAATCAAAGGTTATTAAGGATATAGATACTAATATCGGGCAACTGCTGAAAACGGATGCAAAGTTTTTCGCTATCCATGTCAGCCCATCGGAAAGTGAACTTCGGGCAATGGGAAACACCGAGCAGGAGAAAGCCGAAGCAATGAAACGGTATATTCGGGAAGTCTTTATTCCTGAATACGCCAAGAACTTCAACAAAGGACTATCCGAAGCGGATATAAAGTTTTACGGGAAGATACATTTTGACCGTAGCCGTTCCGACAGCGAACTGAATATGCACTGCCATTTGATTGTTAGCCGGAAAGACCAAGCTAATAAAAAGAAGCTATCTCCACTAACCAACCACAAGAACACCAAGAACGGGGTAATCCAAGGTGGTTTTGACCGTGTGAACCTGTTCCAGCAGGCAGAGCAAGGATTTGATAAACTGTTCGGCTATAACCGCCAATTATCAGAATCATTTGAGTATGCCAATACCATGAAGAACGGTTCTGTTTCCAAGCAGATTGAATTACAGGAACAGGATTTGAAAGAACCAAAACAATATTTCACTGGCGAAAATAAAAAAGAAGTATTCCAATCCGGTGAAAAAGAAAACAATGTTCCTTGCAATATTGATAGCAAGCGAAATGAGAATCACTCTTTTAATCAGGGAGATAATAAAAGCGGTGATTCTCTGTTATCTATCTTTTCATTGGGAGATGGCAGCAACTACGATGCAACATTAGCGGAAGAATTACAGGCACAGAAACGTAAGAAGAAAAAGAAGAAAGGAATAAGAAGATGATTGAAAACGAAGAACTAAGAGCCGATATAGACCGCTACTTAATGGAACATTTCAAGTATCGAAAATCACTCGTTTGCCTGACGGTGGATAATATAATCGCCTCCCGAAGAAATAGCCGGATAGATTTGTATTTGCGTATCAGGAGGATAGAAAGCCGATTTCCACCTGATTGCCTGATTATCGCCCGATTGGGTTTCATTAAAGAGCGGATAGGACACGGAACACACTTTCTTAGGTTTTTGACCGGAGTAGCCCGGAAATATGGTTTCAAT
The DNA here is from genome assembly GCF_034654355.2 of Bacteroides mucinivorans. Lineage (NCBI taxonomy): Bacteria > Pseudomonadati > Bacteroidota > Bacteroidia > Bacteroidales > Bacteroidaceae > Bacteroides > Bacteroides mucinivorans. The sequence continues at coordinate 3,064,068 of NZ_CP178179.1, forward strand.
TATATCGGCATTGAGTGTGCCAACATCAAAAGCAGTGCATTTGCCAGAAAATTAGGCTTTTATTCCATAGATGGCGAGAACTACGCAATAGCGGTAACCAATCTAATATCTTATTTTTCAATGGAATAATCTTAATTAATCCTTTCTTTATCTGAACACAAAGATATATTCCAAGAATAAAACGGCAACACCGAGCCGCAAGCGGTTTTTGTAAATTTCTTCCTTTTTCGTCCCGAAAAAGAGTAAATTTACAAAAAGTGTTGCCTTATTTATTCTTTCCATATATGGAATGTTTATCAGAGAAAAAAAGGAAAAAATATATTGGTTGTGAGATGCTTACTTTGTCAATTCATATTTACCCTCAATCCGTTCCGCAAGGTTTGTCATATCCTCATTAATTTTGGTACGAGTTATGTCCGCATAGATTTGAGTAGTGGAAATACTTTGATGTCCCAATGTCTGACTAATCGTTTCTATCGGAACACCCATTGAAAGGCAGAGGGTCGCATAGCTATGTCTTGCCATGTGATAGGTCAGCCGTTTGTCAATATTGGCGGCTTTAGCTATCTTTTTCAACTGAATATCAGCATTTCCGAGTGTGCGTAACCTGAACACCTTTCCATCAAGACCGGCAAAAGCCGTATTCCGGTATTTCTCAATAAGCCGTAACGGAATATCAAGTAGGGGAATATAAGAAGTAGTTCCGGTCTTTTGCCGATTTAAGACAATCCACTGTTTGCCATCTTCTTGCCATACAATATTATCATGCCGTAAGTTCTTTAAATCCACGTAAGCAAGCCCCGTAAAGGTCGAAAATAAAAACATGTCACGGACAAAATTGGCACTCTCATGTTTCATGTCTATCTGCATCAACCGTTCTATCTCATCCATCGAGAGCCATTTCCGGGTAATGGTTATCCGCTGCGGACGATAGCCAAAGAACGGGTCTTGATGCATCAAACCTTTGTTTAAGGCTCGCATTACAACTTTGCGTAATGGCTTTATGGTATTGTTGGTTGAATTCGGGTTAAATTGTAGATTGATTTTCAGATAGTAAACATACGATTCTATAAAATCGAAATCAACTTGGGTAAACGGAATATCCGTTACCCCGTATTTGTATTGTACAAACTCTTTTAAATGCCGATAAGCACGGTTAAGATGCGTATAGGTAGTTTGGACTATCAAAACGCCAACAGACTGCCGTTTTTCTTCTACTAAGGCTGCAAACTCCTGTATCAGAGTATTTTGCCTAATACCTATTCCTTTGATAGCATTTTTCAGAATTTCAGCAGTAATATAACTCTTGCTGTCCAGTAAGGTTTTATAATAGCGGATAAGTTCAGCCCGATAGTTTTCTATCTGCCTGTTGATGTTTGTTTCTTCCTTTGACTTGCCTGTGGCTATTCCCTGTTTGGCATCCCAATATTCAGGAGACAGTTCTAATCCCGTACTGAAAGCCGAGCTTTTACCATCCACACTGATACGCCCCATGATAGGGCAATTACCTGATTTTTTCCGTTTACTGGTATTCAGGTAAAAGAGTATAGCGAAAGTGCTTCTATTGTTTTGCATAATATTTTTAGTTTGGATTATTAAAAGTTGAATTTAGTGGCAAGACGTGCGGATAGTTGCTGCATATCATTGCCTATTTTCTCATTGTTAAGACGTGCGTAACGTTGGGTAGTCTGAATATGTTTGTGCCCCAACATCCGGCTGACACTCTCAATCGGAACACCTTGTGAAAGGCAGATTTGGCTTGCGAAGGTGTACCTTGCCATGTGATACGATAATACCCGATTAATACCACAGTTTCTTGCAATGCGCTTTAAACCGACATTCACCTGTCCTAAACTCATAGACGGAAATACTTTACCATCGGGGGCAAGCCCTTTGTAATACTCCATGATTTGGATAGGGATATTCAATAGCTTTACATTAAATTCCGTCTGCGATTTTTGCCTGTTGGCTGAAATCCACAAACTACCGTCATCTTCGGTGATAATATCTTTCCAAGAAAGTTTATGCAGGTCTGCATAAGCCAAGCCGGTAAAGGTCGAAAACAAAAACATATCACGGATAAACCGTTGTGTACCTGATTTAAGGGGAGTTTTCATAAGCAAGTCCAGTTCGTCATTGGTGAGTGATTTATTTTTAAGCTCTGTCTTTTCCAATTCAAAACCGTCAAAAGGTGGACGGGTGATAATTCTCCGATGCAACGCCAAATGTATAACCTTGTTTAACAGAACTATCCTTGCCTTGACGGTTCTCGGCTTCATCTTTCGTTTTACCCGGAAAAAGAAATTCAATGCTTCAATGAAAGGTAAATCCAACTCGGTCAGGGGAATATCCTCTACATGGTATTCTTCCCGAAGAAATTGTTTAAGCTGTTTGTAAAGGACTTCATATTGCTTGTAGGTGGATTGCGCCCTGTCAATGCCGATTCTCCCTTTGAAGTCTTCCATCATTTCACCGAATAGGACAAGCAATGTTTTTTGTGCGATAGCAATTCCCTGAAAGGCGTTCTTCACTTCAATAGCGGTTACTTTTCCGGTTCGCTTTAGAATGTCCTTGTAGTGCGCATGTATGGAGAGATTAATTTTATTAATCTCTCTGTTGATTTCAACGGCAACACGGCTTTTGCCGATTGCCCGACCTGATTTTACACCCCAAAGCCTTTCTTCGATTTTTAGCTTTGAGCCGAATTGTGCAATGGTGTTACCGATAATGATTTTCCCGACAATCGGAAAAACGGCATCGGGATTCGTTTCTGTTCTCTCTGTGTTCCCCTCTCGTTTGAGGTAAAACGACACTTTCAGTTCGTTGTCCATAACGCTCACATTTTTAGTTCGTAAAATTACTTTCAATATGAGTTATCTGAACAATGTAAACCGCAGACAAACAGTGCTATATCCAGACGTTTAACGTCATTGGATTGCCGTGTTTTTCGCCTTTCGGAATGGGTAACGGTTTAGAAACGGAAAGTCTGCTTAAATCTGCTTTTTCCTGCTATTTCGCCACCGGACACCATAAGACACTGAAAGACATACATTTCTATTTATCAATCAATTACCCTTATTTTCTCTCTTTCTCCTTTTGCACTACTTGTTTTCAAAGCTGCTGAGATTTATCCCAGCAGCTCTGAACTCTTTTAGAAAAGCACTCCAAAGTCGTGTTTCCAATGAAAGAAAAATTACTCAAACAAACATCTTTTTCGCTCGTCGGGACGGGTGGTCCCGCCCCTTGCCGCTGGGCGTTCCCCGACCGATGAGTTTTTTAGTGTAGTATTGAAATATTGTTTTCTTGAAATATTGATAGCTTGATTTCCTGACAACTTGTTTTCTTGATTGCAAGATGTCAAGATTGCAAGGCTGTATAAAAGCAGGACTGAAAAACAGACAGGTAGGCAGACATCATTCTATCTTTCGTGTATAGACAAGAAATATTTTCTCTTTTCAAAAGCCCAAGTAGTTTATGAGGACTTGCGAAAAGAGAAAATAATTAGTTGAACCTTACAAGGAGGTTAATTATCGCTTTCGTCCATCTTCCGAAGGAGTTTTTCTATTAAGCTGTTAAGGAAGGCTGTTCTATCCCTTTTGCGCTCCCTGATGGTGAGATAAGTACGGTAGTAATCACCTAAGTCTATTTTGAAAGATGCTTCTATATAGGTCATTATTTCCTTTATATCGGCATTTCCATTGTTCAGCACTCCGGCTGCATATATGGCATACCCCAATTCAATGGCAGCAATCTTTGTGCCTGTCCATCGAAATGGATTATCAAGAAGAGAAGCTCGACTAGTTTCTACTACTTCTATCCTTTCTACGTCTTGTAATCGCTGTTGCAGATAAATTTCCAGCATATCATAAGCCAACATCTTAGCTACTCTATGGTCACAACAGGTAGAAAACAAAGGATCTTTATCCAACAACCCACAATTATGGCACAACTTGTAGTTCTCATGTCCTCTAAAGAAATAGTATCGGTCTAAATGTGTCGCTTTGGAGCGATAATACTGGTAAAAATCAAGGTTATTATTACAGAAGTCTACGATTGCTGCCTGCTTCTTCTTGTAATGCTCCTTAACTACTTCTTTATTACCATTGGGTTTTCTTAATTCAAGCGTATAAATATCATTGTAATATATCAGCTTACTTAGAATTAATGGTTTGCTATTTTTAAAGAAGTCTATCTCTTCCTCATTATCCTGAAAGTTATATTTGTGTATATACTCTCTTAGTTCTTCAAACAATGGTCTGATGAAGTTTATCATATGCAAAGCTTTATCAGAAGACACATCACTATCCACACAAAAGACTTCTATCTCTGCACTAATTTTAGATATTATTCCATCAGAAAATTATTTCATCTTTTTGCGTATTAGATTCACGTAAATAATCACTTAAGAATTCTTTTAAAGACTGAATAGAATAAAATACCCTGTTTGGATTTCTTTCTTCCAAACCAACAGCTATCTTATCAGAAGTAGCCCATGCTGCAGATAAACAACACACACTATTTTTAACACATGCAGAAATATCAGAAACTGCATCACCTATATAGAGCATCTCGCAAGGCTGTAATTTATACTTATACAACAAATGCCTAATAGCCTCAGATTTCGTATTTCTTTGAGGATTTCCTGTTAGTATTTGGTCGAAGCAGTTCTCCATACCAAATTTTCTTAGCGTAATATCACAGCTTCTTTCTCCTTTACCTGTAATCAGAGCAATAAAAATAGCTTTTGATTTCAAATCCTCTATTAAATCCCTAATGCCACTAAAAGGCTGTGAGCAGATTTCATGTATCTTGCTATAAATAGTATAAAAGTCTTTGAGGGCACTTTCCCAACTTTCACTATCCACCAATTGTTTTATCATGCCTTCCTCATTCAGACCAAAAGTCTGTTCAACTTCAGTATCCGACAACTCACGCATAATATAAGGTTCTACAGCTTCCTTGCAAGCCTGTATACACATAGGAACTGTATTACCTATTGTACCATCCAAATCAAATGCTATTAATCGAATCATCATGTTACTTTTCATTGACTGCACGTATCACTTTACAAGGATTTCCTACTGCTAAACTATTGGCTGGAATATTCTTTGTGACTACACTTCCTGCACCAATAACGCTTCCCCTACCGATAGTCACACCTGGCAAAATAATAACTCCGCCACCAATCCAACAGCCATCCTCTATTGTCACAGGGAGAGCATAAGTATGACGGATGTATTCAAAACCATCCTCTGTTTCGGAAGGAGTTAGGCGCTCATTCAATTCAACAGGATGGGTTGCCGTATAAATTCGTACATCAGGAGCAATTAGCACATTGTTGCCAATAGTAATCTTGTTACAATCAATAAATGTACATCGCACATTAACACTCACGTTATTCCCTATATGAATATTGCGGCCATAGTCACAAATAAAAGAAAATCCAACAGACACCTTAGTGCCAATACTACCAAACAACTCCTGTAGTATTGCATACTTATCTTCTTTTCTTTCGTAAGGTAGGGAGTTATACTTCATCAATAAACGATGTGACTTTTCCTTAAATTCAAGGAAGACCGGATCATGACAATCATACCATTCACCTGCCAAGCATTTTTCCAATTCTGTTTTCATGGGCACCTATTTTCAATTTATAAAAATGTAACGATTTCATCAACAGGCTTTCTGGTAGAAGACAGTTTAGGCAATTCATCCACATATCCTATTGATACAATGGCAACAGGATATTTTTCAAGAGATAACTGGAAATGAGATTTAAGCATTTCTACATCAAAGTTACACACCCAACAACTACCTAAACCAAGAGCTGTTGCAGCTAAACAAATATGTTCGGTTGCAATAGCGGCATCAATATCTGCATGATTCTTATTGTCTGACTTGCGTACCCATGCGGCAGAGCTATCTGCACATACAACAATGTAAACCGGGGCACAGGCAAACCATTCTCTATTGTAGCATTGTTGCACTTTCAAACGTTGTTCTTTACTCTTCACTATCAAAAAGTGCCACGGCTGATAATTAACGGCAGAAGGAGCAAAACGAGCACACTCTACAATCTTATTTAGTTTCTCTTGCTCTACTGCATCCGATTTATAACTTCTTGCAGAAAAGCGTTTTTTAATCAGTTCTAAAAACTCCATAATGTTATTGGTTTTATTATTCGGAGCAAAATTATACCATTTCCAGCACTATTATTAGGTATCATTTTGCGTTTTATCAGTATCTTTGCGTTTTACAAGTCTATATTTAAAATATGAGAAGAGAAAACTTACACCAGCCGTTTGAAATTAGTTTCAACGAGCTTGACGAGTCTCTGTTAAAAGAACATGACCACACTTTTTTTGAGTTAGTGTATGTTTTAACAGGAACAGGTATACAATGGATAAATAATAATAAGTTTGCTTATCATGACGGACACCTCTTCATGATCACTCCCGGAGACACCCATTCATTTGAAATTCATACAACAACAAAATTTATCAATATCAAATTTAACGACATATATATACACTCTGCTGTTTTTGGAGCAGATAATATAAAACGCTTAGAATTTATATTGCAACATGCTAATCATCAACCGGGATGTATTCTAAGAAATAAAACGGATAAATTGTTGGTAAAGCCAATGATTGAAGCTATTATTCGAGAATATGTAAATAGAAACATATACAGTAAGGAAATTATAACCCAATTGATTAATACCATAATTATTGTAGTCGCCCGTAATATTACCATGTTCTTACCTGAACAGGTAGATGAATGTACGGAAGAAAAGTCTTTAGATATTTTGCAATACATTCAGTCCAATATTTATCAGTCTGATAAAATTAAAACAAAAACAATAAGCCAGCATTTTGGTATCTCACCCAGCTATCTCGGGCGATACTTTAAGAAACATACTAATGAAACGATGCAGCAATATATATTAAATTACAAGATGAAATTAGTTGAAAATAGACTGCTACACAGTGAAATGAGAATTAGTGAGATTGTTTCAGAACTGGGGTTTACTGACGAAAGCCATTTAAACAAGCTGTTTAAGAAATATAGAGGATGTACCCCTACTCGCTTTAGAAAAGACGCTACTCTTTCTAAATGATAGAATCCAAATCCAAGAAAAAAGCAGTTATATGCGAATGTGTCTTAGAGAACATAGCCAATATAAATAGATTACAGACAGAATCTCGCTAAAAGAATGTATTTCAAAAACATACTATCATAAATTTATTTACTTTTGCAAAAAACATAGTTATATGCAAGATTATCCTATAAGCTCAATAGATAGCGAATATATAGAGTGGCTAAAAGCCATCAAGCAGCAAATTCGTTCTACCAAAATACGAATGATAAAAACAGCCAATACAGAGTTGATACACTTTTATTGGCAGTTGGGGCAAATGATCTCTCAAAAGCTGAAAGAACAGAATTGGGGTGACAAAGTAATAAATAAGCTTTCAGTAGACTTACGCAATGAATTTCCTGATATGCAAGGTTTTTCTCGTCAGAACCTATACTACAGTAAGAACTTCTATGAGTTCTACGCAGAGAAAATACACTTTTCATCCAATAATGTAATTGTCCCCCAGATTGAGGGACAATTACAAGTAGCTGATAACTATAGAATTATCTTCAATATACCTTGGGGACATCAAAAAGTGATAATTAGCAAAGCACAAAATATAGAAGAAGCATTATTTTATGCGCACCAAATCCTATCTAACGGTTGGAGTAGAAGCGTTTTAGAGAATCAGTTGAAGCAAAAATTCTATGAGCATTACGGACAAGGACAAACAAACTTCTCGCAGACCTTACCAGCCTTAACAGCAGATATGGCGCAGGAAGTAGTAAAAGACCCATATTGGTTTGATTTCGTGTCTGTATCTCAAAAAGCGCGGGAGCGAGATATAGAAAAGCAGCTTGTCATGCACATAACCCAGTTTCTTCTCGAACTGGGTAAAGGCTTTGCATTTGTAGGGGAGCAATACTGTTTGAGTCTGAACAATAAAGAATATTTTTGCGACCTATTGTTCTATCATATCCCGTTACGAGCTTATGTAGTTATAGAATTGAAGAATGGCAATTTCAAGCCGGAACATTTGGGACAGTTAAACTTCTATCAGAACCTAATCAATAACACACTAAGAGGAGAATATGACAATCCCACTATAGGAATGTTACTTTGCCGAGATAAAGATAGGATTGAAGTAGAATATGCATTGCAGAATATATCTTCACCGATTGGGGTTAGTGAGTTTAATGTAAAGGAGCTACTTCCTGATAATCTGAAAAGCAAATTGCCAACAATTGAAGAAGTTGAAGAAGAGCTAAATAAATTTGTAGAATAAGTTTAGACGTCATGATTAACAAGGAGAAATTATTTACTCAGATTCAGAATATTATAAATGCCAATCCCGTTATCGTTTTAGGTTCGGGAGCATCTATTTCATACAACATATCAAGTATGTGGGATTTAGCATTAGAACTCAAAACTTTTTTCAAAGCTAATCCATATTCTAATGAAGAATCTCAAGATTGTATCAATAAATTCATTGATAACTTAAATGCAGGTTTAGGCTTAGAAGAAGCTCTATTAAAAATCAAGGTTACAATGGAAGTTGAGCTAAAAATAGTAGAACTTGTTTGGAACAAAATAGTAAAGCAGGACAAGGAAATATATGAAAAAGTGAAGCAAGGCGAAGAAATAAATTTAGTATCTTTGTTTAATCACATTATATATGGTAGAGATTCTGCTATCCTTAATATTGTGTCTACCAATTATGATAAAATAGCGGAATATGCCGCCTCGCAAACTGATGCATTCTTAAATACAGGATTTTCACACAACCTAAGAGGTGTCTTTTTTACTGATCTGAACCCTAAGCTATATGCTAAATTGAAGCCTTATACAGGATGTATAAATATCTGGAAGGTACATGGATCATTAGATTGGTTTTATAGAAATGAAGATATTTTCTGTTTCCCTAATACCTATGATATACCTTTAGGATGTACACCATGCATTATTACACCTGGTACTAATAAGTATGAAAAGACTCAGAATGACCCTCATAGAAGCCTATTATCCATCGTTGATAATATATTTAATGAAGCTAGTGGCTTCTTATGTATTGGATATGGCTTTAATGATAGTCATGTACATCCTAAATTGATTAACCACTCAAAGAAAAAAAGAGTGCCAATACTTATAGTTACTAAAAAAGCAACAGATTCAATAAAAGAGTCAGTAATGAAGCAATGTAGCAATTATATTATTATTGAAGATGATAATCATAATGGTACTAATTTTTGGATATCTAATGAACCTGATGCTTTAAACATCCCAAATGAAATATATTGGACAACAGAAGGTTTGTGCAAAATAATTTAAAAACAACAATACGATGAAAGAGAAAACAATATTTAGTTATAATAAGAATGAAGCTATTGCTCTCATTAATAGTGTCGATACAGGTACTGCTACCGCTGTTGTTGAAAATGACAATAATTTGTCTACATTACAAATTAACCAACTAATAGCTATAGAAAGTCCTTTTTCAAGCCGTAACATAGTTGGAATGATTGTGAAAATTGCTAGAAAATCATCAACTAACAATGATGATGAAATGGAAGAATTTACTCCAGTAAACACAATCAAAATAGTATTTGTAGGCGAACTTCATGATAGACTTGGGACATTCTCTAATGTATTCAAACGTAATGTTACAGCATTACCTTACATCGATGCTAAGTGTTATAAAATCGATGGTGAAAAGTTATCCGAATTAATGAAAACAATTTCTGCCGAGATCGAAAAAGGAATTAACCCGTTAAACCTTGGAAAATATTCTATGGATGAAAACTCTGTAGCTTACCTTGATGGAGATAAATTTTTTCAAAGGCATGCGGCTATTGTTGGTTCTACAGGAAGTGGAAAATCATATTGTGTAGCAAAATTGGTTGAGCAAATATCTGATTTAGAAATGGCGAATGCAATATTATTTGATATACATGGAGAATATTCAAGTGAAAGTTTTTTAAAGTCTGGAATTAAGCAATACAAAATAGCCTCTCCAAATGACTTAATATCAAAAGAAAAATTATCAAATAATATTTTAATGGTTCCTTACTGGTTACTGAACTACGAAGAAATGCAAGCGTTACTTTTAGATCGTAGCGATATGAATGCTCCCAACCAAGCCATGCTTTTATCTAAACAAATTCTAACTCATAAAGAGAGTAACGTTGAGGGGACAATATATGCAAAACAAATAACATTAGATAGTCCTGTTCCATATGATTTGAAGGAAGTATTGCAAAAACTTCAAGAATTAGATGAAGAAAAAGTAGAAGGAAGTAGAGGAGAAAAAGCAGGTCCATACAATGGAAAACTAACAAGGTTTAATCAAAGATTGGCTAATAAATTAGAGGATAAACGATTGGGATTTATGTTTTCTCTAACATCTGAAGAAATGGATGTAGATTGGTTAAAGAATTTTTGCACAAAATTAATGGGAACGGATGATGGTACTGGGAAGGGAGTGAAAGTTATAGACTTTTCCGAGGTTCCCTCTGATATTTTACCTTTGGTTATTGGTTTAATGACAAGAATAATATTCTCTGTCCAGCAGTGGAGCGACAAAAGTTCCCGACATCCTGTTGCATTGTTATGCGATGAAGCTCACCTCTATGTTCAGCAATTAGATCATAGTGATTCAGTAGCTGAAATTGGATTAAAAAGTTTTGAACGCATAGCTAAAGAGGGAAGAAAATATGGAGTTGGGCTTGTCATCATTAGTCAAAGACCATCAGAAGTAAATCGAACTGTCCTAAGTCAATGTAATAACTTTATCAGTCTTCGGCTAACAAATGTAGAAGATCAAAGCGTAATAAAAAGACTATTACCAGATAATCTAGGTAACATTGCAGATAACTTATCATTGCTAGATATTGCAGAAGCCATTATTGTTGGTGATGCTACTCTACTCCCTTCTAGAATCAGAATTGATGAACCCTCTATTAAACCATCTAGCCAAACGATCAAATTTTGGCAGATATGGGGACAAACTGAAGGTTCTCAAAATCTATTATCTGCCATAGATAATATGATAAAACAATATAAAGCAGAATAAACTAATCTCTAAGGTTTTTCTAGGACAAGTGAATTTTAGGTGCAAGGTGCAAGCATATATGTATATATAGCTTGCACCTTGCACCTAAGTTGAAATATTAATAATCAAAGACTTGCATAATTTCAAAAGAATGTATACTTTTGAACCCAAGATATAAGCAGACAGACACCGGACAGAAGTGGACTATTTTTAAGGACTAAAACGTGACTGATGCAAAGCTTATAATTCCGAAAGCATTGATTTTTAGTAAGCATCCGATAAAGTACCCGTTTTCTCTGTCATATTTTCATTGCACCTTTGCCTTTGCAATATTGCATGAACTTCTAACATATTTTCATTATGACACAAGAACAATTTACCTCTTTACAGGAACTGCATCGTTTAAGCGGTCTGAGTCTTCTGAAATTTCTGCAACGTGAACATGTCAGTTACTCCACGTACAATTATTGGAAACGTAAATCTTCCAGTGTTCCCGATCACGAAACATCTGCTCCCCAATCATTCCTAGCTCCCATCAGCCTCAAGTCCCCCTGTATTGCTTCCTCCTCTTCCGTTTCCGGAATGACTCTGTTTTTCCTAATGGCGTCCGTGCCCATTTGGGTGCCGGTATGGAAGAGACCGCTTCCCGTTTGATTAACCAATACGCTTGTTGCCATGTTCTGCCTGAATGATACGATGCGGTATTTTCTCTGCCCCGGCAGGACTGATATGCGCAAAGGGATCAGTTCCCTCTGCGGTGTGGTACACGAGCGTATGGGCTGCAGTGTCAGGAACGGTGATGTATTCATCTTCATTGGCAGCAGCCGTAAGTTGATGAAGCTTCTCCATGCCGAGGATAGCGGTCTGGTGATGTACGTCAAGCGCCTTGAGGCCGGTCACTTCAAGGTTCCCGCATATGATGAGAAGTCACGCAGCTATCCGATGGAATGGCGCGATCTTGTCATTATGGTGGAAGGAATCCGGGAATCTCCCGGGCAGCGTTTGAGACGTCTGAGGGCGGAACGAAATGTATATACCGTATAAAAATAGATGTCGTATTTTTTGTCTGTCCGGGATATATTTTGTACATTTATAGTGTAATTAAAAGAAACGGATTATGACCCAGGAAGAGATGCTTTCACAGATGAACTCAATGCTGCAGTCCCTGCAGCAGGTGAACGCATCCCAGGTTGAGACCATCATCAGGCTTACCCGGCAGAATGAATCCTTACAGAATCGTCTCAATGAGCTGACGGCTCAAGTCGCATGGCTGAACCGCCAGCTTTTCGGTCACAAGTCGGAGAAACTCCCGTCTCTTGACTCCAACCAGCCTGACCTGTTCAGTGACTTTCTTCCTGATAATGCGGCTGAACTGGAAAAAGCGCGTGAAGTAGCGGTGCAGACAATCACAAAAGAAACGGGAACGGAATAACCGCAGGATAATGGAAGGTCTTCCCGTACTTGAAAGGGTAATTATCGAGCCGGAAGACATTGACCTGGAACTGTACAGGAAGATTGGTGAGGAAGTGACCCGTGTGGTGGAACATAAGCCCGGACAACTGTATATAAAGGAGATTGTACGCCCCAAGTATGCCCTTAAAGACAACACCTCACTTCCACCGGTCGGCAGAAAAGGAGTGGAGATAGCCGCCATGCCGCTGTTGCCTATATACAAAGGAATAGCGGGACCTACACTTTTGGCGGAGATACTCCTGCAGAAATATGAGTATCATCTTCCCTTCTACCGCCAGGTGAAACAGTTGCATCACCTGGGCTTCAAGGCTAGTGAAAGTACCATAGACGGATGGTTCAAGCCTGCGGTTGAACTTCTCAAGCCACTTTACGAGGTACTCAGGCAGGAAATCATGAAATCCGACTACATACAGGGGGATGAAACGACCGTACCTGTACTGGACAAGGCAGGACATCAGACCAACAAGGAATACTTGTGGATGGTCAGGGCGGTAGTCGAACGACTGGTGCTTTTCCATTATGACAAAGGATCACGGTCAGGTACAGTGATAGGGCAACTGGCTAAAGACTTCAAGGGTTATTTCCAATGTGACGGCTTTGAGGGTTACGAATCTGCTTTCAAGGTCAACCCGAACGTGCGTATTGTTAACTGCATGGCTCATATACGCAGGTATTTTGAACAGGCACTTGCTGAAAACAGGCAGATGGCGGAACATGCCTTAAAAGAAATACAGCTTCTATATCGTATAGAACATGACTGTGACCAGAAGCAGCTTACAGAAAATGAACGAATGGGAAAACGTCAGAAACTTGCCGGACCTATTATGGATGCCTTGAAACTATGGATGGAAACAGAAGGGATAAAATACAGCCCAAACAGCCTGACCGGGAAGGCGATAACCTATGCCTATACCCGCTGGGAGAATATGATGAGGTATCTGCAGGATGGACGTATCCATATTGATAACAATCTGGCGGAAAATGCCATCCGACCAATCACACTGGGTAGAAAGAACTACCTGTTCTGCGGAGATCATCAGGCGGCCGTCAGCATGAGTGTCGTCTGTTCGTTGCTGGCGACGTGCAAAGCGCATAAAGTAAATCCGCGCACGTATCTGAATGATGTTATAGCAAGAATGCCATATATGCAGAAGGCAAATTATGAGGAACTGCTACAAATGTTGCCACACAAATGGAAAGAAATGAATAAAGAATGATGGAGATACAACTATAATGGCTGCTTACCTTGAAAGGAGATACAGCCATTTTTTATAGTGTACTTTATCGGATGCTTACGTATATAAGGTGGTAACACCATCAAAAAAACGAAAAAAAGCGATACACTTGGAGACAAAAAGCCCCTTTTGGACGTTTTTTGTATTACCGTAGCTGTGTTACCATTATGAATAAGTACGTAAGATTATTCTTCAACCAGAAGAAAAAAGCCACATCAACAATGGCAGGAGCCATTGAAATAGTTGTTTGCCTACAACGAGAACGCTATTATTTTCATTCAAGGCATAATGTCACCATCGACCAATGGTGTCACTTTGATTTCCGTGAAAAATTATGAACATAGAGTCGATGTGACTTCAATCAACGATGGCGTTTACATAGCTGCAATACTTACGACAAACGGTGTTGTCTATCGTAAATTCCTCAAAAAAGGATACTGATCACTCCTAAATATAAAAGCCTTTATACAACAACTTCAAAGTCCACAACTTTGAGACTATTGTTATTTTTCATCGTGCAAATTGAACGCATAATAACCAAATATATTGTTCATATATTGATTTAGACATGAATTGAAAAACAAAGAGTCTAACCACTTCTAAGCAAAATACTACCTCTATTATTCTCCCATAAATACTAAATCTTCGTCAAGCAACGCAATTATGCGATAAAAATTGCTAAATTTGCATAGTTATCCGAAGCTGCAAACTTGAGTAAACTCGCTTCGAACACTCTCAGCAAAACACTACCGCTGCTTCCAATCAGGATAATGATAACGCCATTAAAAAAAGGTGCTTTGGTATAAATGACAACTATGGTAGAACGGTATTTTTATAAAGTTTGTAACGGCCTTTTTGCATTGGAAAAGACCGAAGGGATAGTAAGTGTATATGACTGTGGCGGACAAAACCAATCTGCAATCCAAAAAGCTATAACAAAAGCTTCTGGTGGAAAGCATGGACATATAGATAATCTCTTTATTTCACATTATCACCACGATCATATCAATGGTCTTATGCTTCTTCTGGGATTATTTGATGTGGGAAGAATAATCCTACCCATGGTTCCAAATCTAACCAGAGTCTTGAACTACAGCTCACTTCGGTCTATATATTATGCTGATTTTGTACTGAACCCTCAAGATTTTATATCATACGTATCTCCAGATACTACTGTGGTTCAAATCGGAAACGAGGATAAAGAAAATTATCCTGGAGATGACAATGTGATAAACTTGGACGGCATCAAGAATAACATAGTTTTTAAAGGAGACGTTGCGAAGTTTATTCAAAATGACTGGCAGTATGTGATTTACAATAGGCGAATCATGACTATGGCTGAACTTGCTAAGTTTATGGGAAAACTCGGATTGCCAGTGTCAGCCACTACCGATGAAATAATAAAAGCTCTACAGAAAACCAAGGCTAAAAATATAAAAGACTCCCTTGCACGAGTGTTTTCAAAGTCAGAGATAGAGAATATTAATGACTATAGCATGGTCGTATGGAGCGGACAGACTAAAACTTTGGATCATGGCTGTCTATATACCGGTGATTACAATGCTTGCTCGTATATGAATAATCTGAAAGTGGTATATAAGTACCTTCTTCCTCGATCTGAAATAATTCAAATTCCACATCATGGATCGACTTATAACTTTCATCTGGATATTTGTAATCCCAAAGCCATTCATGTAATATCAGCATCTTCAGGTCCATATAATTCTCGGAAAATTGTTGACCCGAGTGATGTTATAACACAACTATCGGTCCTGAAATATAAAGGAAAGGACACTCGTGCTAACGATGTTCTTATCTAATATTCGTATGATACGTTGGTTACATATTTCCTATTTGCTGTTTGGAAGCATTAATATGTCTTCTATGTTGAGGAAGAAATTCATCTCATTTATAAAGGAATCTGGATGCTCGATTGATTATATATTTTAACTGGAGATATAAAAGCTACAGGTCGTCGATTTACAGGCTTCGCAACTGATATGGCTTTAAACAGCATAATGTACAAAGATAATTAACAAATGTTGTAAAACGAGCGATGAATAATACGATAACATGCTATAATCCAAATACGAATCATAGATGGGACTCTAATTTGGAAGGTCCCACGGACAATGTTTTGAATTTGTCTCAAAGTCAGATTAATCAACTGCCAAATATAAATCAGGTAGTCGAATTTTGTCATTCAGTTGAGAATATTTTTATCAATTCAGGAGGATGGGATAGCATTGATATGGGGATTCCTCAAATAGGATTATTCAAACAGTTAGGTCTTAATAATCCATGGGGAGCTTATGATAATAATGGGACTAACGAAGACTTCATCGTTTCGAGACTTAACAGTGGTCGTTTTGCTCTTAAACCTAATTTAATGTACCGACCATTTCTTTATAGAGGGCAAAACACCTTCCATCCCCGGATTGTTTCGGGGTTTGATAGATGCTCGAAAGAAGAAAAACTCATTGCAAATTTAAAGGTTACTGAATTTATTCTCCTTTTGAGAACTCACCCTCTATTCAGGATGTTTGATGCCGGTATTAATTTAGATGGATACAGCAAGACCATATTTTTTGAGATGAATTATTATGGACTTGCACAGCATTATGGCTTCAATACGGGATTATTAGATTTTTCATCAGATATCGAGGTTTCTGCCTTCTTTGGTGCAACCAAGTGGTTGGCACCAGATAAATACTGCCGTTTTAACAATCCCGAAATTCCATACGGAGTTATCTACCACTACTCTGTTCATCCCTCATCAACATTTATAAGTGAGGGGTTCTCTTCAATCGGATTGCAGGTTTTTCCACGAAGCGGTCAGCAAAAAGGTTTCCTTCAAGACTCAGGGAAAATGAACATTAATGTCAATCCGAGTATCATTGCAATCCCTTTCAGACATGATGCCATCGAGGACCAAAAAATCATTGATCGATGGCATGGCGGTCAACTTCTATTCACTGTTGATGAATTAAGCCCAATATCAGATCTTATTCTCGATTCAAAAGAGATTTCTTTATCAGCCTTTGCATACAATCTATTTGTTAATCCTCAGGATAATGAAGCTACTAATAGAAAGATGTGCAAGAACCAGGGGTACACGATTAAACCTCATTTAAGATATGTTTTCACCGAAAAGATTCTTGAAATGTATTTCGATAAAATCAGGAATGGTTGGTGGGAAGATTTCTGTAATAGAATATATTGGGGTGATTCAAAAAAAGCCATTAGTCTAAAACAACAGATGATAGAATTGCCACGAAATATGTATTATTGGCAGTATTTTCACAAAGAGGATTATCGCCGATTGTATTATCATCAAACTGATGAGGAGTTTAAGGCTTCAAGGGTTTGATATTATTATATCACGACAAAGAGAAATATTCCTCTATCGTATAAAAATATTTAACCTTAGAATTCTAACCATCCATTGTACGGTCAAAAACTTGCCGGATTTGTGCCGCATTGTTGCTAATTTATTCCCTTCTATTGTACGCTTTGTCGTCGTTTTGGCTACCCTTTGGCTACCCGACTTTGCAAGAAGAGGATGTCCGTTACGGGTACCCTCTTTTTTCTTTGTATAAAGTCCGTGACCTAAGACACGAAATAGTCACAATTATCACATACTACTCTAAACAATTTACAGAAAATATATTGATTCCCATTTCAAATCATCATATGTTATCTTTAAGAAAGCCACATGGAATAGATATAACCTTCATTTTCTCAATAATATTATCTATTAGCCCAATGAAATGCTCTTCATCTTGATAGACGGAAACAATAAAACGCCCTCCCTCATCAATACTCTTGTAGCCAATCTGCTTATACCATTCTATTTTATCGGTCATCTTTTCACCGTATTCCAGATCATCTGTCATTCCAAAATGTTCCCAGTGAAAGACTGTCCGAGTTTCTTTATTATATACGGTAAAGTCAGGGTATCGTTCTTTACCAGCAGCAACTAAAAGACGTTCATAATAAACATCGAATATCTCTACTGCCAATAACCGATTCATTATATTGAGTTCTTGTATAGATCGGACCATTGTTCCATTGGCTGCCCGATATTTTTTATTTCCTCTAAAGAACTGGCTTTTATCCGGATGCGAACTTGCAATATTCTTATTTTCTGACGTCGTTTTTTTAGAGTAAACTCTTAATGGAGGAAAGAAATGCCATTGATAAAAATTTTTATTAGAGGTGTCAACTTTCACATTCTTGATAATTTGAGTTAATACTCCCCGGTCGTGCATCCTACGCATAAAACCATTAAATTCTTTAGCTGATGCGAAATGTTGTCTAAAATCATCTTTATGTTTCAAAAACTCATATATATCTGTACTTCTTACTGTTTTCGTATTGACCGTCATAGCAAAATACTCTCCAATGTACTTGTTAATGGTCATTAGTAAACTATATTCTTTCGGAAGTGATTCCATTTTCAATAGATTAAGTTTTATATTTTAATAATTGGTATCTATAATTTCGATCTTTACTTGTTGTGCTGTTTTTTTTATACAAGTCCAAATCAGGAATACCATTCTATTTATCATTTAATCTCTGATTCTAAATACGAATAATCTTTTCTCGGATTTTTCAACTCAGTTTACAAATATATCTATAAAAAAAGATTCAAGAAATATTTTCCAAGTTTTTTAAACAGTATATCTTCAAAATAATTACTTTTCCGTTTTAGTTATTTCTTCCCTATGAAATGAAAAAACTCTTCTCATACCTCTTACATAGTAGAAAATGAATCTACAAATCAATTCTATAAATAATCAGTCTTAAAAAAATAAGAGTTCGATTCATCATGTAACTTTGCAATTTTTACACCAAATTTGTATTTACATAATATAATAGTAAAACTACACGATATAAAAACTAAAAAATATTCGGAACACTCTGACTATTCCTTTCTACACTCTGCTTCGCAGGCTGTTTAAACAATGATGATTCACAAGATAAAGTTTAAACCATTAAAATGTTTGTTTCAGCAGAAATGAGCATGTATCAACCTTGAGAAGCATCTGATCCTATTGAATGTATGTTAGTAAAAGAAGAAAAAGAAAACGACATTAGCTAATCCTCCAGCAGATGGAAGTAGTATTAGATATCAATTGATAGAAATATTATCGAAAGATAAAGTAGAATAGAAAATTATGTAGTTTCCTGTTAGAAGGTATATCATAAATTATGCTTAAGGAGAAGTTATAGAAAACAATTTTCAGATCGGATAAATTTGAATTTAAAAACCCAGACTTATCCGATCCGAAAATCAACCATTAAATATACACATCCAGATTTCTTTAGATCAACGAATAAAATTAGTTCGGATAGCAGATTCTATTTCAGGATACTTTTTTTCTTTAGCAATGTTTTCCAACAACCATGCCATATTTTTACCTAACATCCGCATTGTCTGCAAACCTTCCGCATCTTGCAAAGCATCTCCAGGTAGCATCCCATGTACAATATTCCAGTACTGGGAGGAAACAACAGGCATATGATTAATTGTGAAATATTTATTCAACCGGTCAAGAGTTGCACTCGCTCCTCCCCTTCTGCAAACAGTTACCGCTGCAGCAGGCTTGTACTTCATCAAATCCGAACTTGAATAAAAGACCCGGTCAAGCAGAGCACACAGTGAACCATTAGGCCCTGCATAATAAGTTGGTGAACCCACTATTAATCCGTCAATTCCATCTTCCAGTTGTTTTCTGATTCTATCGTACAATTCATCTTGAAAAACACATCGTTCCAACTCTCTGCAACGATTACAAGCGATGCAACCTTGCATGGCCTTTACCCCAATTGAAACGATTTCTGTTTCCACTCCATTCTCATTTAAAGTTTTAGCCACTTCTGACAAAGCAATATAAGTATTCCCACCCTTTCGTGGACTACCATTTATTAGTAATACTTTCATATTCAGATCATTTTTTTATTAATGAATTTATATTTTCCTATTACATAATACTTAAACAATGCAAAGTTACAATTGTCATTAGACTAATAAATTATACTGATTACAGATAAAAATACCTTTTTTACTGGATCTGATCAAATAGTTACGACCATCTATATTAGCATAAGATCCGGATCCTATCATAAACTTTAAAAGGAAAGTATATCATTCATTCCTTATCTTCCCCTTAAATAATCAATTTAATTACTCTCTTTATATGCGGATGGTTGCACTCCAAAATGTTTTTTAAAGAATTTATTAAATGCACTTTGGCTCTCAAATCCAAGAAGAAATCCGATTTCTGTCAGGGAGATTTTTTCTCTCAAATATTTTAAAGATAACTCCATACGTAGATCATCAAGAATCTTTTGATATGAAGTACCCTCCGTCTTTAACTTTCTCTGAATATTACGTTCACTCATATTAAATCTCTTTGCAACATATTTCAAAGATAAATCATCATTTAAAAGACTATGCACAAGATACCTGCGAACCGTTTGAGACAAGCCATGATTCTGTGCTGTTTCCTGTATTTGTATCTCATTCATATAGTCTTCAAAAATCACAAGCATCTCTTTATTTCCCGTTATGATTGGTAAATCCAATACCGTCTTATCAAAAACAAGAATCAACCGATCATGATTAAATATCACAGGACATCCCAAATACTCTTCAAGTTTATCCCTCCTCCCCTCTTCCTTATACATAGAATACACAAGAATAGGGTACAGAAACCGCCCTGTAAAACTATAAGCATATTGGAGAAAAAAGCCACATTGCATTTCAATCCACTGTCTGGAAGCTATCGGATACAATCGTTCGAACCGGGGTTCTATCGATATTTCAAGAAAAAAATTAATATCATCCTCTTTCGTCACAAATGTATATATGTCATTTATTGCCGGGTCAAATGGTGCATCATTCTCAAAAATATCACGCACCGTTTTACTTTGATTGAAAATATTAAAGAAACTTCCGGTCAAAACAAACGGTAACAAGAATCCCGTTTCCAAACCGATTCTGGAATTACCTGTCTTTTTAACAATATATTCCAGATATAACCCCAGTATATTGGCATCAATTTTGGCTGTCGGATTTTGTAATATCACATAATCATACTTCAATTCCACCAGAACTTCAGACAATTCGGCTTCCGTAGTTCTAAAATGCTTTAAAAGCATATTTAACAATCCGGCTGTAATAAACATACATTTGTCGCTTTTGGACAAATATATGGCTTTATTTTCAATATGACAAAAGAACACCTGACTTATCTTTGCATTCCCAATAACAGAACTAATTTGATATGATAAAAATCATTAGGTATTATGACTATTATATGAGCATTAGTCGCTTATATTATACATTTTGTCATAAGTAACAAGGTAGTTCGTCAAATAATCTCTCACTGCAGAATTATTTGGTTTATCTTTACACCTAAAATAGTAACTATCATCATCAAACTAATTTATTATTCTACCTATGCCTATAGAAAATGTGATTCAACAGAAATTAAAATGATTAGGTGCAGACTTCATCCGCTTTGTCGATATCATTGTGTGGAATGTTTAAAATGTTTAGTAACCTGCCCATAAACTAAATCAGCTAAAAAAATAAAATATGCAAAATCAAATTTTTATATTCCGAACATCAATAAAAAATAAACAGGATATAAAGCGTATCAAAACCCTTTTTACCCAATATCCTACTATTCATAAATGGAACGTAGATTTAGAAGACTGGGAAAAGATACTAAGGATAGAATGTTTGGAGATAACTCCAATTGATGTGCTAAATGCATTGCAAACAATCAATATCTATGCAGAGGAATTAGAGTAACTCTCATTAAGATCTAAATTATAACAGCTATCATATCAACATAAAATTAAAGAGAAGATGAAAGAAGAATCATTACTGCATTTCGATAATTCGGCCTATGACTACATTGATAGTTATGAATATACAATCATAGATAAGAAAAACAGGATCGATATCCCTGAAATAGTGAAAGCATTTGCCAAGCCTGGTCCAAAATGGTTTGAAGGACTATTTGCCCTAAGAAATAAAATAGCATCACTCTTTAAACTAAAAACACCTTCTATAATCACCAAAAAAGAAGACAACGATAGTAATAAATACGAAGTAGGAACACGGGCCGGAATATTCAAAGTATATGGTAAAACAGCAACAGAAATTATCCTTGGCGAAGATGATAAACATTTGGACCTAAGAATTTCACTACTTCTGGAACAAAGTAAGTACAATGAAAACGAAAAAAAGATCACAGTAACAACCATCGTCAAGTTGAATAATAAATTAGGAAAATATTACTTTTTCATAATAAAACCATTTCATCGGACTATTGTTCCATTAATATTAAAACGCAACTTTAAACAACTGGAATCGGAAATCAATGTATAAATATTGAGTTCCTCCTCTCCTATTCATCAACTCGTATCATAACCAAAGATTTTGATTATAGTCCTATAACAACCCCATTATTACAACGTAAATCTTTATTATAAAATAAGCAATTTATCATTCTAAAATTTAATATTTCTGTCATATCTTATAAACATCTTATTCATTTATCGTAGAGTTTCACCCCGTTACTCTACGATAAATGGGATGAAACTCTACGACAATCTGAATAATTGTCGTAGAGAAAAAGATAAGCCACGTAACCATCTGATAAACAAAGTGTTATAAAAGATTAAAAATGTATCATTTTTTCATCTTACATACATCAATCCCTATTCTTTTAATTATTTTAAAATAATTTACAATAACCCAATAAAATATTACCTACCAATGGCAACTCTGATTAAAGATTGTCAGGTGTAAGTATAGATCGGGATATTCGTTTGAAATTAACATTGTTAACGGGAAATTATATCTATATATCTTCTGACTGTAAGAATACGTACTTTTAGACCACAAAACTACGTACTCTTTGTATATAAAACTACCTAATTAACACACTATTAAATACGTAATTTTGTAAATAAAGATATAGATAGTTGTAACTTCCTAAAGCAGAAGCTGGCCAGACTTAGAATTGGATTTTATAACTAAGATTGGGCAACATATTACTAACCTTTATTTTTTCGATTTTATTCTTTTGTTCGTTATATTGATATCCATGTTGGCCTGTATATCCGGTAACATTTAGCAATTGAAACCCAAATTCATGCGAAAGATGTTTTTTGTTTAGTTTATAACTCATACCTAAATCGGCAGTAAAAGCAGGTGAAAACTGTTTACTAAAGGCTTGTGTCTCGTCATAGACAATATCTTTACTATCCATTGATGCAGCTTCGTCAATGGGGGTATAGCGATCTCCTCCCTGATAAGAAATACGGAGATTGGCATTAAAAATATGTTGCCGGTGTTTCCCCCATATCCATTCTTTACCACCTAAAGCATTGAACAGGTACCTCCGGTCGAGTCTCGTATTACGCCAGATCTTATCTCCGCCGCAATATTCCGACTTGAATACCGAGCCAGTAAGCATATAATAATACCCTTGGGTCAGATAGCGTTCCAATGTAATATCCACTCCATAATTTCGTCCTTTACCCTGGTTTACCAAAGGGCGGTCCAGATAATAGAAATCATGATTAATGATAGAGAATGAAGTACCTGGCTCCACAGGGATGTTATACAAAGACTGATAATAAGGTTCTATCTTCAGATGAGTATTCTTAGAAATGCCAAAATCATAGGTTAATACGAAATGATGCGCTTTGGCGAAATTCAGGTTCTTATTTATCTCCCTATCGCCGGTCTGTGGAGTTTTTATGTAATAATAATCTAACTTTTCCCGCCTGCTATGCATGCCATAAGCTATTGCCAATGATTGAAATGGTAAAAAATCCCATTTTAAAGCGAACCGAGGCTCTATAGTCCAATGGTCGTTAAGCGTAAAAAACTGGGTAGTCACCCCTAAATTGGCCGTCAGCAGATCTGTTAGTTTAATGACAGAATTACTATATGCCGACACTACAATAGCATGTCCGTCTCCCTTAGCAATCTTCTGCATAGGTTTGTTCAATCCGAAATTGGGCGACAGATTAAAATCCAGGTCATATAACAACCCGGTAATAGTAACGCCCGAGCGGTTGGTATGCTGCGAACTGTATTTCTTGTTGAAGTACGAACTCAGTACAATGTCCAGATTCGTACTTTTCATATCCACCACAGGTAAATAAAACAAGGGATTTTCAGAAACAACCTGCTTTAATCCAGGATGATTATCTGAATAAGTAGCAGCGAGCGAGGTCTTAAAATAGGCATTGTCCTTCAGGTTATATCGATGAGTAATTCCACCCGCTATCTTTATCATTGATGTTTCTGAGCGTTGTCTGTCACTATACGTCTCCCATTTATTACGCTCCAAAGGGTCACTTTTTATTCCGTCCAGAAGCCCTATTCCCCATATGGCAAATGTTCCGGCTTTACGTGTCGGCAGATTAATCTTAAATGTAAGGTCCTGATAAGTAATCCCCGTATTATCAGTAAAAGCTTCCATCAGGCCGGTTGTTGAGTAACGATAATTAAAGATATAAGAACTTCCGTTTTTCTTACTTATTGGTCCTTCGGAAGCTACATCCAACCCTAATAACCCAACCTGGATAGCATGTTCATACTTTTCATTATTACCATTTCGGATAGACAAATCAAATACTCCCGAAAGTGCATTACTGTATTCTGCAGGAAAAGCCCCGTTAAAGAAATCAGAATTCCCCATTACCTGGCTACTCAAACCGGAAAACAAACCACCACCAACGCCTATCATATCCGAAAAGTGAGTAGGGTTCGGGATTTCTACACCTTCGAGTTTCCATTGTAAAAACTGAGGAGAGTTACCTCGTATTGCTATGGCATTTGTTCCGGGACTTCCGGCTACACCGGCAAAGGAAGTAGCAAGACGGGCCGGATCATCCAGACCACCGGCATAACGGTTAGCTTCTTCTACACTGATCATACGCCCACCGGTCAGTGCCATAGGATTCAAAGGATGTTCCTTATTAATATTTGCCCGTACAATTACTTCATCCAATTTTTGTGCACCTTCAGTCAAAGTAACCTCATAATAAACTTCTTTGGCAGAAGTAAGCAATATTTCCTTAATAATTGCAGGCTCATAGCCAAGACATGTCACTTGCAGATCGTATCTTCCCACCGGGACATTTGCGAAGCGAAATCTTCCCAGACTATCAGTTGGTCCTCCCCTTTGGGAAATTATATTCAACAAAGCTATATTTGCAAAAGTAACAGGTAAACCGGATGCAGCATCTCTGACCACGCCTCTTATTGTCTGTTTCGGAGAACCGGCTGGAGTTGTATCCGGTGAAGATTTGGAGGCTTCACGAACGACTATAATATGTAAACCGTTAATTTTATAAGTAAATCCGGTATCTTTAAAGATAAAAGTAAGTGCCTCTTTCAAACTTACGTTTTTTACATTGACGGTTATTTTCCTTTGTGCGTCAAATTGAGCAATGTTGCAAGCTACCGTATAGTTACTTTGTGCTTCTATCTGTTCAAAAGCCTGTTTTGTTGTGATATTCTGTCCCGAAATTGAAATTTTTACAGCTTGTGCCATTGATGTCACTGAGACAAAAATTGCAATTATCAACCAGATAATTTTAGGGATCGTATTATTTTTCTTATTTTTGGATTTTAAGAAACGCATATCTATTTTTTATTATAGAAAAGTTAAGTACTATTTTAATTTTACAGAATGGAATATATCTGACTTTTCAGAACCGGGAAGTGGCTTCGAAACAGCTTTCCGGTTCTTTTTTTCTATCTGCCTCCCTCCTTTTTTATCAGTGTTATCTCATTGTTTCGTATCTCGTATTCAAATCCACCTACAACATCTTGCAGAACATTCAATATTTGCTTCACATCCTCATCGTTAATAAATTTAACAGAATAAGAGTCATTCGCAAACAATTTCTTATCATAATGAATAATCACATTATACCGGCGTTCAAGTGTATTCATCATATCGTTAAAGGTAGACTCTTGAAAAATAAGCTTCCCCTCCTTCCAACTGAAACTCCCGGTTGGAACAGTATTTACCAATACCGATTCATCTGTTTTGTTGTAAACAATCTGTTGACTGGGTTTCAATACATAGTGGCTGTCTGTTTGCCCCGTTCTCACATCGACCTGTATTTTTCCGCTATTCAGGGTAGCCGTACTTCTATCATCAGTAGGATAAGCACAAATATTAAACTTAGTACCAAGAACCTTCACTGACAGATGATTGGTTTTCACAACAAACGGTTTTACGGCATCAGGAACCACCGAGAAATAGGCCTCACCTACTAACGTTACAGTACGTATTGTATCACTAAATCCGGAAGGATAAATAATTTTGCTACACGAGTTTAGTTGAACAACCGTCCCATCGGGCAGTGTACACTGCTTCTGTTCGCTACTTAGAGTGATTACCTCTATCATTCGTACCTCCCTGTTGATATACAGATATCCGCCTAAAAATAAAAGTACCGGAATAACTACTGCTGTATAACGCAACCATTTGAAAGATAAAACAGAACGTTTCTTTACAGCCTCTTTCATTCCAATCGTTGATTTTACTTTTTCAAGTGACGCGTAAAGAGACTTATCCGGCTGAATCTGTAATTTATTCCAGACAGCATACAATGAACGATCTTTCTCCATTCTCCATTTCTCGTCAACGATCCACTTTTGTACTTCATCTACTGTTTTCGGTGGATAAGAATGGGTGAAAAACAGAGTAATAACTCGTGATATATAATCAGGTTTCATACACTTAAAAATTTATTTTCACATTACCACTTGATTCACTATTCCACTTTTCTTTGTATGGGTCATATTGATACCGCGTAGTTACTCCAACCTGCGAATTGTTTCCGATCTTCATTGTAGCCGCCGCACCTGCTTCTGTCTTAGGCAACAACCGATACGAAGAGCGGGATGCATCATTAAGCACATCAGTTAAGTACTGCCCCCAAATATCAAAGTTTACTCTATCACTTAACTGATAACGAAACAGAAACCTTGTGCCGGAACGATCTGAAGAATGCATTCCGGTAAATTGCTTCAAGGCAAGCAGTCCTCCCATTATAGAAAGCTTACTATTTATTTTTAATCCCACTGCACCAAAAGCCGAAATATAGCTTCCCAAATTCTGATAAGTATATTTTTCACCTTCTAAAAATATAAATGTATGTTTAGAAATAGCAAAAATATCGTTTCTGCTGTAGTCAGAAAAGAAAGAGAAAGTGTTCGGCCTCATTTGAACCGGCAGAGGATAGTATCCGGAATAATCACTGACCGGATCCATAAAAGAACTCTCGCTTACAGAATATTCCGCACCAATTTTGATCTGTTCTTTGGAGGGAATAAGTAACCCGGAACTTTCAGGAAGCTTATCATAAATATTTACCTCTGTGAGAGTATGTTCGGATTGAGCCTGTAAAGGCAATGCCGGCAATAGTAATCCGAAAATGAAAAGTGCTTCTTTTAACTGCATGGCTATGTTTTTTATCAAATACTCCATAACCAACTTTGGTTATGTTCTATACTATAGATACAACTCTATCATCAACCACTCCCGACCTAAAACATTTTTTTTCAGATAAATAATAAAAGGAAAGCAGATATTACCCTTCTTATTTCCTGCAAAGCCAAACTAAGCTGATTTTCCACAGTCTTTTTTGATATCCCCAATTTACCGGCTATTTCATCATTAGGAATACCTTCGTTCCTACTCATACGATAAATTCTACTCCGCTGAGAGGGCATTCTGCACACAGTCATTTCTACCAGTAAGCTGATCTCTTTAGCAAAAAGAATTTCATCAGAACAGTCCGCCTCTTCCAAATGATTACAGTTTTCCAGAAATGCCTCTTCAACAGATTTGTGCTTGATATAATTAAATGCAGTATTCCGGGCAATAGTATATATATAAGCATTAAACGGTTTCTGTGGATTTATAGACTGACGGTTTATCCATAACTTTACAAAAATATCCTGTGCCAGTTCTTCCGCATCACTTTCTGATTTTAAAAGTCCGTTTAGGAAATACTTAACTTTCCCAAAATAAGCAATAAATATATCTTCAAAAGCTTTATGATCGCCATTCTGTAATGCTTCAACAATTTCAATTTCCATATATCTGATATTTGCTATGAAAAGGTGATGACTTCTTTCTGTATTAATACAACCAGATATCTGTTTTCTCCCGGACTATTCAAACTTTTTATTTTATTCAATGATAGCGTTCCCCTACTGGCACATTGACACATTATAATATTGGCACATTATTAATTCATCTCTCAGCCAGATACACTCCGCTAAGAATAAAAGCACACCCAATCAATGCTATTAAAGTAATCCGTTCGTCTATTACAACGGCAGAAGTAATCAGAGTGACCAATGGCACAACGTAAATATAATTGGCTGC
The DNA here is from genome assembly GCF_034654355.2 of Bacteroides mucinivorans. Classification (NCBI taxonomy): domain Bacteria; kingdom Pseudomonadati; phylum Bacteroidota; class Bacteroidia; order Bacteroidales; family Bacteroidaceae; genus Bacteroides; species Bacteroides mucinivorans. The sequence goes on from NZ_CP178179.1 coordinate 3,092,355, forward strand.
ACATACCACCCCCAAACGTTTCACAGCCAATGTCCACATTATATAGCAAAGCATGGAAGCAATGACTCCCAGAAACAATAAATTCGCAATCACCAACGGTTGAAACAGGATAGTGGTATCTGTCTGCAAAGGATAAAAGAAGAAAAAAGGAAGCAATGTCAATATGCCATAAAAGAATACTTTACGCGTAATAAAAAGAGTAGAGTAATTAGAATTCATACGCTTCAGCAGCAAACAATAGATGGCCCACATCAAAGCAGCAATTAAAGTCAGGATATCCCCCAGCGGACTGATACGAAGAATAAAACTACCATTGAATACTACTAAAGCCACACCAGCCAATGCCATCAAAGAACCGATAATCAGTTTCGGTTTCAATCTTTCACCTTTATAAAAAAAGAAAGATAGAAAAGCCGCTAATATCGGAGCAGTACATATGATAAGCGATACATTGGATGCAAGTGTCATGCCAAGAGCTGTATTCTCGGCAATGAAATAAAGCGAACCGCCCGTTAGTCCGAGGAGTACAAAAATGCCTTCGTCCCTCCATGATTTAGCCCACAAAACACGGGGCGAAAAGAACCAGATACAAATGTAAGCCATGATGAAACGGTAAAACAGGATATCAGTGGCAGAAAGACCGTAGCCAATCAAAATTTTAGTTGAAACGAAGGTAGTCCCCCAGATAGCAACTGTTACTGCTGCCATAAGATGAAACCAGACGGAGGGTTTAGTTGTTGTATTCATGCTTTATGCTTAGAAGAAAAAAAATCGCAGCAAAGATAGGCATATCCGAGCATAGTTTTTTATATCTTTGCGCCTCATTTCAAAAAGACCAACTAAAAAAATATCGATGCAAGGAATAAAAAACTTAACCCAAGGTCCTATCAATCGCCAGTTGTTCAATCTGGCAATGCCGATTATGGCAACCTCATTCATACAGATGGCATATAGCCTGACAGATATGGCATGGGTAGGACGTCTGGGTAGTGAAGCAGTAGCTACAATAGGCTCTGTGGGGATCCTTACATGGATGTCCAGTTCTATTTCTTTATTAAACAAAGTAGGTTCCGAAGTTAGTGTAGGTCAGTCCATAGGAGCACAGAATCAAAAGGATGCACGTCATTTTGCATCACATAATATTACAATTGCACTGATCATTTCTCTTTGTTGGGGCGGACTGCTCTTTCTTTTTGCCAGCCCGATAATCAGAATATACGAACTGGCACCACATATCACGGATAATGCCATCTCCTATCTCAGGATTGTATCTACCGGTTTACCTTTTGTTTTTCTTTCGGCTGCCTTCACAGGTATATATAATGCAGCAGGCCGGAGCAAAGTACCCTTTTATATCAGCGGTACGGGATTAATAATGAATATCATACTTGATCCTCTCTTTATATTCGGTTTGGGACTCGGAACAAACGGAGCCGCCTATGCCACTTGGTTATCACAAGCTACCGTATTTGGTATTTTTGTATATCAGTTGCGTTGCCGTGATGCACTGCTGGGTAGTTTTCCTTTCTTCACCCGATTAAAAAAGAAATATACGCACCGTATTTTAAAATTAGGACTGCCAGTAGCAACTCTCAATACCCTGTTTGCTTTTGTCAATATGTTCCTCTGTCGCACAGCTTCAACGCATGGTGGCCATATCGGATTGATGACTTTTACTACCGGCGGACAAATTGAAGCCATAACCTGGAATACTTCACAGGGGTTTTCAACTGCGCTAAGTGCTTTCATTGCACAAAACTACGCTGCGGGACGAACAGAGCGGGTTATACGTGCCTGGCATATGACCTTATGGATGACAGGAGTATTCGGAACGTTTTGCACATTACTGTTTGTATTCTTTGGCAATGAGATCTTTGCTATCTTTGTACCGGAGCAGGCTGCATATGAAGCAGGAGGGGTATTCCTAAGGATAGACGGCTATTCACAACTATTCATGATGCTGGAAATTACTATGCAAGGAGTTTTTTATGGTATCGGACGTACAGTTCCGCCGGCTATCATCAGCATTACATGCAACTATATGCGCATTCCACTTGCCATTTTCTTTGTCCGTTTAGGGATGGGAGTTGAAGGTATTTGGTGGGCAGTATGTGTTACTACAGTAGCTAAAGGGCTGATACTGCTGACATGGTTTGCAATTATACGTAAAAAAGTACTTTCGGTCAACAAAATATAAGAGATGATTGTTTTTGAAGTAAAGGAACGACAACGCAACTAAATATTTTCTTTATCTTTGCCCCGTTCTAAGATTTATCACTAATATTAATTTAATAAAAGTATGAAAAAGATTAAATTTATGGCCTTTTTCTTGAGTATGGCCTTAGTATTCGGAAGCTGTGGAACAATGAACAATACTGCCAAAGGCGGAATAGTTGGTGGTGGCTCAGGCGCTGCTCTGGGTGCAATCATCGGTGGAATTGCCGGTAAAGGTAAAGGTGCCGCCATTGGTGCTGCTATCGGAACAGCTGTTGGTGGTACCGCAGGTGTATTGATTGGTCGCAAAATGGATAAAAAAGCAGAAGAAGCAGCACGAATTGAAGGTGCACAAGTAGAACAAATCACTGATAACAATGGATTGGCTGCTGTGAAAGTGACATTTGATTCCGGTATTCTTTTTGGTTTCAACTCTTCTACATTGAGTAATACTGCCAAACAATCATTGCGTGAATTTGCAGGTGTACTGAAAAGTGACCCGACCATAGATATTGCTATTATCGGACACACCGATAAAGTAGGTACGCAGGAAGCTAACCAAAAGGTTTCTAACAATCGTGCTTATGCAGTAGAAAATTACCTTCAGTCATGCGGTGTTCAGCCTTCTCAGTTTAAGACAGTAGAAGGAGTCGGTTATTCACAATATGACGAAGCGCTGACTGCAGCTCAAAACCGTCGTGTGGAAGTTTATATGTATGCCAGTGAGCAGATGATTAAAAATGCAGAAGCCGGTAAGTAAAATACTTCGTTTTATACGCAATCTGCTGCTCTTTTTCTTCGTATCGACTTTGCTTGCAGTTATCATCTATCGGTTTGTTCCGGTATATGTTACTCCATTAATGGTCATCCGAAGCATGCAGCAGATAGCATCAGGAGATAAGCCCACGTGCAAACACACGTGGGTTTCTTTTGATAAAATCTCCCCCTACCTGCCTATGGCAGTCATCGCTTCCGAAGACAACCGTTTTGCAGAGCACAACGGGTTCGACTTCAAAGAGATAGAAAAAGCGATCAAAGAAAATGAGAAACGAAAAAGGAAAAGAGGCGCGAGTACCATCAGCCAACAGACTGCAAAGAATGTATTTCTTTGGCCACAATCATCATGGGTACGAAAGGGGTTAGAAGTCTATTTCACTTTTCTCATCGAAACATTTTGGTCAAAAGAACGAATCATGGAAGTATACCTCAATTCCATCGAAATGGGTAAAGGTATTTACGGAGCACAGGCCACTGCGAAATATAAATTCAATACAACAGCAGCCAAACTGGCCAAAGGACAATGTGCCCTCATTGCTGCCACGCTTCCTAATCCGATACGTTTTGATTCGGCTCATCCGTCATCTTACATCCTGAAGCGACAAAAACAGATATTGAGACTGATGAACCTGGTCCCTAAATTTCCACCTGCAGAAAAAGAGAAAAAGGCCTCTAAACCACAAAAGAAAAAGAAGCGATAGCCTCCTAATCTGTATTCATCTATAAAATTATAACTCTTATGAAGAAATACATCCCACTTCTTTTCTCTCTGGCCTGCCTGTCAGTCGGAATGAGAGCACAACGTACAGAAGTATACGCTCCGCATATACAAACGGTGCAGGTAATAGCCAACGATAATTATAATGCCCCGGCAATTATAACGCTGGAAGCCGGAGAATATGTGGAAATATCTTTCGACGAACTTTCACATGACTATCATCGTTATCAGTATGTTCTCTCTCATGCCAATGTAGATTGGACTCCTTCCAACCTTTCGGATATAGACTATCTGGACGGATTTAATAATAACCCGATTGAAGACTACGAAACATCTGTCAATACTACGATGCCCTATACACACTATCGCCTCAAACTGCCCAATGATGAAGTGCGCATGACATTATCCGGTAATTATATTGTGACTGTTTATGATGATTCTGATAGCAGTAAACCCATCTTCAAGACCTGCTTCCGGATACTGGATAAACAAGTCAATGTATCGGCTGTAGTAAGCAGTGATACAGAAATAGACCGTAACAAAGGACACCAGCAAGTTAGCTTCAATGTTAATTACAAAGGATACACAATCCGAAATCCGCAACAGGAAATAAAAGTACAAGTGATGCAGGATGGACGTACGGACAACATGGTAACAGGAGTAGCGCCAACTTATGTAGGTCCCGACGAACTGCGTTACACACACAATCGTGCCCTGATATTTCCGGCGGGAAATGAATACCGTAGATTTGAGACAGTCAGCACACGTTATGCAAATATGGGAGTAACAAGCCTACAGTTCCACGATCCTTATTATCACGCAACACTCTTTCCAAGTGAACCGCGTACAAAAAACTACAGCTATGATGAAGATCAGAACGGACGTTATCTGATTCGTTACGATGACGCAACGGATAATAATATTGAGGCCGATTACTTTTTTGTACATTTCAGCCTTCCCTGGGAAGATCCTTTTATAGACGGTAAACTCTATCTGGAAGGAGAATTCACTTATGATAATTTCAATTTGCAGAGTGAGATGAAATACAACAAAGAGACTTATTCGTATGAGTCGGTACAATTGTTGAAACAGGGGGCATATAATTATCAATATCTGTATGTACCCAATGGAAGTACCAAAGGCGAAACCGGGCCTATAGAAGGAAACTATTATGAAACAGAAAATGAATATCTGATTTTGATATACAATCGTGCATTTGGCGAACGATATGATAAACTGATAGGTATGCAACTCGTAAAATTCAAACCGTAGTCGGAATAATATAAAGAAGGGAAGTACTAAAAAGCAAGTACTTCCCTTTTTTATTTATATTCTATCGATGATCAGGCAAATATATCACTCCGTTCAATATAGGCTATCACATCTCCTTTATTAACAGTGGCTCCTTGCTGGGCACATACTTCAACAACACGACCTGTAAATCCGGTCAACAACTTCTCATATTCACCCCATGGTGTAGAAAGGAAACAAAACGTTTCGTCATGCTGGTACTTACGACCGATAAACGGTGCAGTGGAAGGACCTTCTACTGATACTTCCCAAAGTACCTGACCCTTATCCGGAGCAATGATAGGATCGGCTTTTGCACGTTTCAACTTTCTTATCTCTTCTTCAGAGTAACCATTCTTTACCATGGCGGCATCTTTTGCATGTTCCAAATCAGTCTCAAAGCGCTTTTTGGCAACTCCCGATTTATAGTCACGATATTGACGGTCGTGCATAGCCAATTCAAAGAGCTCTTCATTATCGTCTCCATATTCCCAACCGTTCTCGTCCATCTCTTTTCTGTAATCATCCAAAGCATCCGGATAATTCGCTTGTGGATCAGTATCCACAAATGCATATCCTTGAGATTTTGCCAGTTCAATAATTTCAGGAGCAAGCTGGCCCGGTAAACGTCCACTCTTTCCCAGAATCATATCCCAGGTATGATTGTCAATCATCGTCCAACGCTCTTCACCTTTCACAAGCTGCATCACATTCATTAATGCCACATTCTTCACGTATTGACTAAATGGTGTTACCAATGGGGGATAACCGAGTTTGGGCCATACATACTCTACTTCATCAAAAAGCATTACCAACAGATCATCAATACTTAGTTCCGGTTCGTTTTTGCCCCTCAATATCATATTAATCCCGGCATGAACACCCTTCAAATCAGCCATCATAGATCCCATCATCCCACCAGGAAGACCACATTTTAAAAGAAGAGATGACATCTGCTTATTAGTAGGATCCATAAAATATCCCAAAAAGTCATCAATAAATTCCTGAGTCATGGCACGTGCCTTCATATAAGCTTTCATATTGATCTCAGGTACATCATAGCCTTTATCTTTAAGCATCGCCTGTACCGAAATTACATCCGGATGAACTTTTCCCCACGACATAGGTTCCATAGCCACATCAATAATATCAGCCCCATTCTCACAAACTTCAAGAATAGATGCCATTGAAAGACCTGGCCCGCTATGACCATGATACTGGATAATTATTTCAGGATGTTTCTCTTTAATAGCTTTTGTCAGTCTGCCCAGCATTCCGGGACGACCGATACCTGCCATATCTTTCAAGCAGATTTCAGGTGCACCGGCTTCTATCAGTTTATCGGCAATATCGGCGTAATATTCAACGGTATGCACCGGAGAATGGGTAATACAAAGAGTAGCCTGGGGAATCATCCCCCCTTCAAGAGCATACTTAATAGAAGGAATAATGTTACGTACCTCATTCAGCCCACAAAATATCCGGGTGATATCCACTCCCTGGGCATGTTTTACTTTATACATCAATCGCCGTACATCAGCCGGTACAGGATACATACGTAAACCATTCAGTCCGCGATCAAGCATATGAGTCTGAATGCCTGCTTCGTTAAAAGGTTTGGTAAATGCACGTACGGCTTTATTCGGATTCTCTCCATACAGCAGATTTACTTGTTCAAAAGCTCCTCCGTTGGTTTCGACACGGGCAAAACAGCCCATTTCTATAATCAATGGAGCAATTCGCACTAACTGGTCTACGCGGGGTTGATATTTACCGGACGATTGCCACATGTCCCGATAGACGAGACTGAATTTAATTTCCTTTTTCATTGCCGTAATCTAATAAGGTGATTTTACATAATTTGGTTAACATATCATCTGTTACAAATATACAGAGTTATCTGACATAAAGACAAAATAAATCTAAAAAAGTTTAGTAAAAAGGATATGTTTTATATCATATTGTCACAAAATAAAAGAAATAAGAAGAATTCATCTTCTTATTTCTTACAATTAAACAATAACAAGCCGTCTAAAACCACAAATTAAAATAAACACGGCTAATTCTCTTTCAGTTTAAAAATCTATCTAATTTATACCTATTGATTAAACAAAATCCTTCAATTCTTGTTGTAGCCTCTGACGTGTGAAAAAGATACGGCTTTTTACAGTACCAAGTGGTAAATCAAGTTTCTCTGCAATCTCACGATATTTAAATCCTGAAACATGCATAGAGAAAGGTACTTTATATTCTTTGGGTAATGCATTAACAATGCGGCGCATCTCTTTAAGATCGTAAGCCCCCTCTGTACTTTCAAATCCGGAATCTTGCGGCAAATTCAAATGGTAAAGATTATCTGTCTGGTCTACAAAAGTCTGATCGCGTACAATCTTACGATAATTATTAATAAAGATGTTACGCATGATAGTGTACATCCATCCTTTGAAGTTTGTATCCGGGATATATTTGTCCTCGTTATCCAAGGCCTTTAGTGATGTTTCCTGCAACAAATCATTTGCTTCCTCACGGTTAGCTGTTAACTTATAAGCAAAACGAAGCAACTCTTCCTGAACTCCTATTAAATCTTTCTTAAAACTTAAACTTTTCATACTTAATGGTTTTTACGGTTAATATTTCGTTTCTTTATCGATGTTGCAAGTTTAAAGGTATTTTTAGACTTCAGTAGGGGGGAATTCGTCTTTCTTTGGGGTAAAAACTATCAAAAAACAGTTTTTAGGTGCTTTTTGATAGTTATTGGGTGCTACTGATGATTTTTATTCTCTGTTCTATTGCAAGAATGATCACTTTCACCTATCTTTGAAAGTATTAATAACTCTAACAAATACACAAAATTATGACTCTATTAATCATTTTAGGAATTATCGTCATACTCGGAATCATGGTAGCTTCGATGTACAATTCATTGGTAAAATTAAGAAATAACCGTGAAAATGCATTTGCAGATATAGATGTACAGTTAAAACAACGTCATGACCTGATACCACAATTGGTAGATACCGTAAAAGGCTATGCCACTCATGAAAAAGAAACGTTAGACCGGGTTATACAGGCTCGTAACGGAGCTATCAACGCACGTACTATTGATGATAAAATTAATGCGGAAAATCAATTGACATCTGCTCTTTCGGGATTGAAGATTACACTGGAAGCTTATCCTGATTTAAAAGCAAATCAGAACTTCCTTCAGTTACAGGAAGAAATATCAGATGTTGAAAACAAGCTGGCTTCAGTCCGCCGCTATTTCAACTCAGCTACAAAGGAACTGAACAATGCTGTCCAAACATTTCCTTCCAACCTGATTGCCGGTATGTTTGGCTTCCACAAAGAAATTATGTTCGACCTGGGAACAGAACAGCGTGCCAATCTGGAACAAGCCCCTAAAATTAATTTCTAAACTCCTCACGGATAATTGATAAATCATGCAATACGTCGGAATTCAAACACAACAGAACCGGAATAATATCCGTTCCGCATTTCTGCTGTTTCTGTTTCCTTGTTTAGTAGGGGTACTCTCCTATCTATTCTGTTATTTGCTGGTAATGCTTACGCAAGAGCAGTATGTGGACTATAGTCGTATGGATATGGTGAATGACATATTCCTCCAATCTATACCTTATATAATAGGAGGTGTTACGATTTGGTTCCTTATTGCCTATTTTGCCAACACAAGCATTATCAAAGCTGCTACCGGAGCAAAGACACTGGAACGCAAGGAGAACAAGCGCATCTATAACCTGGTAGAGAACCTCTGTATGTCACAAGGTATGAAAATGCCGAAGATCAACATCATCAATGACTCTTCTCTGAACGCCTATGCCAGTGGAATTAATGAGCGTACTTACACTGTTACACTTTCCCGTGGGATTATTGAGAAATTAGACGATCAGGAGCTGGAAGGAGTCATAGCACATGAATTAAGCCATATTCGTAACCGGGATGTGCGTTTACTGATTGTTTCCATCGTATTCGTTGGTATCTTTTCTATGTTGGCGCAGATTGCCATACGTTCTATTTATTATAGTTCGCGTGCGCGTAGTAGCAATAGCAAAGGAAACGGTGTTATTGTGTTGATTCTGATTGCTCTCATTGTAGCTGCCATTGGCTATTTTTTTGCAAGTCTTATGCGTTTTGCCATCTCACGCAAACGTGAATACATGGCAGATGCAGGTGCTGCCGAAATGACAAAGAACCCGCTTGCCCTTGCCAGTGCACTGCGTAAGATTTCAGCCGATCCTGATATTGAAGCCGTAAAACGGGAAGATGTAGCCCAACTTTTCATAGAACATCCGGGCAAACAGGCAAAGAGCAGTTTCAGCGGACTCAGTGGGCTGTTTGCAACCCACCCTCCTATTAAAAAGAGAATTGAGATATTGGAACAATTCTAAAAACGTCCATAACCTCATCTTTAAAGCATATAAAAACTTTTGCCATATAAATACGAATTTATTAAAACGCAAATGAACGCAGATTTTCACTAATTAGATTGCTGCGTTATGATTGAAAACAATATTCCATCAGAAAATCTGCGTTCATCCGCGTTTATCTGCGTTTCAATAATAATCAATTGTGATGTATTACTTATTTGTAATCACAATGTTATTTTTCCGAGGTTTTCGTAGTTCTTTTGTGATTTTTTCATAGCTTTGCCTACATATACATAAAAACACTTTATTTAATTATTTTATGAAACTAATCAAATCTCTCATCCTTTTGGCTGCGATAGCAGTTTCTGTCCCGTCATTTGGGCAAGGACTGAAAGCATTTAAGCTGAAAAACGGCCTTTCCGTATATATATGGGAAGACAACACGAAGTCTGACGTATTCGGATTGGTAGGAGTACGTACAGGGGCAGTTAACGATCCTACCGAATATACCGGACTGGCTCATTATCTGGAACATGTAATGTTTAAAGGAACCGACAAAATTGGTACACTCGACTGGGCTGCAGAAGAACCTATTTACCAACAAATCATCGCCAAGTATGATGAAATGGCCGATGAATCCGATCCGGTAAAAAAAGAAGCCATTGGTAAAGAAATCAATGAGTTGACTATTCAGGCCGGAAAGGTAAGCGTATCTAACGAATTTTCTAACCTGATGGAAAGTATGGGAGGTAAAAATCTAAACGCTGCTACAGGTATGGATTTAACCTATTACCATAATTCTTTCCCCGCTTTTCAGATTAACAAATGGCTGGAAATCTCTTCTCAGCGTTTTCTGAATCCGGTATTCCGTACCTTCCAATCTGAGTTGGAAACGGTATATGAAGAATACAACCGCGGGCAGGATAATCCTTGGCGCGTGCAATACGATTTTATTCAGAGTAAAGCGTACGAAGGACACCCTTACTCACGTTCGGTACTTGGTTTGCCCGAACATCTGAAAAACCCTCGGTTAAGCCAGTTAATCAAGTTTTACAATGACTGGTACACAGCAGAAAACATGGTATTGGTTCTGGTAGGTAACGTAAATGCCAACCAGATCAGTGGAAGAATAGCATCTACTTTCGGCCGTCTTCCTCAAAAAGCAACCCCCGAACGTAAAACCTATCCTGATCTGAATATCAAAGGGCGTACACAATATACGGCTAAAATTGGTCAATATCCATCAGTATGTATGATTTACAAAGGTGTGCCAGCCGGACATCCGGATGAAAAACCCCTGGAAATAGCACTTGCATTATTACACAACAGTAGTGCTACCGGAGCACTCGATAAACTATCAATTGATGGTGAAATAACAAATGGTTCCGCATCTCTGGAAGCCAATCGTCAGCAAGGTCGTTGCAAAATAGCAGTAACTCCATTGTATGATGAAAACCAAAGACGTTTTGAATCAAACAAGAGTGCCGAGAAGAAAGCATTGAAAGCGATTCAGCAGATTGCTAATGGTGAAGTGGAAGATTGGATCATTAATGCCATCAAAACCAATATGTGCCGCGAATTTGATCAGGTTATGGAAGCAAGTGAAAACAAAGCACTTATTCTTTTACAAGCTTTTATCAATGAAGAAGATCTGGGACAGGTACTCAACTACAAAGATGAAATCATGGCCATCAACATCGATGATATTAAGCGCGTAGCCAAACAATACCTAAGCAATGATTATCTGGCTCTTTATATAGAAAAAGGCAAATTAAGTAAAGATGCCAAAATAAAGAAACCAGGATACAAACCTATCGAACCTCCTGTAGGCAAACAGTCACTCTATGCACAACAATTCAAGAACTTACCTATCGGTCAGGTAGAAGAAAAATTTATGAATTTCGGTGAAGTACAGACTAAACGGATCAATGACCGTTCTAAACTGTTCTACACTCCCAATTCGGAAAACGAAGTATTCAGCCTGACACTGAAATATGGTGCGGGAGAACGCACATTCCCTAAAATTGGTATTGCAGCCAGCTTAATGAATAATGCAGGTATCATGGGAATTTACGAACCGCAAGAATTGAAAAAGGAACTTAGCAAGCTGAATGTCAGTTGTAATGTATTTGCCGGTGATGACTATCTGTACATCTCAATGCGCGGATACGAGAACAATCTTCCGGAAGCCTGCCAACTACTTGCTCGCCAGATCTTAATGCCTAAACTGGACGAAAAACAGTTAAGCCGCATCAAAGGTAGTACACTAGGATCACGTCAACAGCGTAAAGACAATGTACAGACCCTGGGTGCTGCTTTGAATCAGTACATCCGTTATGGAGATAAATCTCCTTTCATAGACGAACTGACTGACAAACAAATCCTGGAATTACAGATATCAGAACTGACAGGCGATATCAACCGTGCCTCCAATTATGAAGCGGAAATCTACTATACAGGTACGTTGCCTTTCGACAATGTATATGAAATCCTGAGCAAAAACCTTCCGTTGGTGGCTAATGAAAAACCAACTGATTCACCACAAGTGAAACCAATTGCTCCCGTTACAGAAAACACGGTTTATTTCCTGCCGAATTCAGACGCAGAACAAGCTCAGATCTATTTCTTCATGCCGACAGCAAACTATGACAAAAAGGATGATGTATTGCGCGATGCATTCTACCAATACTTCTCCGGAGATTTCAACGGGCTGGTATTAAGTGAGCTTCGTGAAAAGCGTTCTATGGTTTATACCGCTTATGGAGTAGTTACAACGCCTATCCTTCCGGGATATCCAACTACTTTTATCGGGCAAATCGGAACACAAAACGACAAAGCCAATGAAGCATTAGCTCTTTACATGGATTTGTTGCGTAATATGCCGGAAAATCCGGATCGTATGGACAATATCAAGAGTTATCTGCGCCAGGAAGCACTTACTACACATCCGGACTTCCGCGATAAAGCTCAATACTTTGAACAGTATAAGAGAGTGGGATATACACAGGATCCCGCTATTGAAAACATACCGAAAATTGATGCTTTGACTTTTGATGATATAATGAAGTATTATAAAGAAAACATCAAAGACAAACCAATTGCTATCGGTATCATGGGTAACCCGAAGGATATCAATGTAGAAGAACTGAAGAAATTCGGTAAAGTGGTAAGATTAACAGAGAAGAAACTGTTCAATACCAAAGATGCACTGTTCTAAGAACTGAAAAGTAACTGATAATATGCAATCCCTGTTTGTAATACATTTATTACAGGCAGGGATTTTCATTTCCGGACATTAAACATTATAACTACCTCCTCCTTTTTCTGTTTAATTTCATTAAATAAAGTACAGTTAATCTGTATTTTAGTATATTTGAATGTTAGTAATTAAAAAGAGTAGCGATATGAAAACGAATAAACGTACTATTACCTTAATGCTCCTGTTGATTATCGGTTTATCCGGAGTTTCTGCTCAAAGTAAGAAAGAGCAAAAAGAACAGAGAGAACAAGCTGTGAAAGAACAGATTGTATCGGAGAAGTATAAAATTAGTGTGAGTACCGCCTATCCTCGCCGTGGTAAGACCGTCTACTTATCTTCACCTTATTCCCTGGAGATAAGAAATGATTCTGTTATTTCGTATCTACCTTTCTATGGACGCGCATACTCCATCCCTTATGGTGGAGGCGACGGATTGATATTTAAAGCACCCCTTGATAAATACGAAATGAAAATGAATAAGAAGGGAGCTGCAAAGATCGAATTTATTGCCCGTAGCCCGGAAGACAGGTTTAAGTTCAGCTTAACCATCTATCCCAATGGTTCAACCAGCATCAACGTCAACATGCAAAACCGTGAATCGATAAGTTTCTCGGGAGAAATGGAAGAGAAAGAGTTATAGAGTTGTAGGGTTATAAGGTTATGAGATTGTAAAGTAATGGAGGGTAACCTTATAACCCACTTTATATATCATTCTTCCTCCTCCCCCTTCAAAATCGGCAAGCAAATTTGATACTTTACTGCCAGAATGCGCGTTACAAAGACACTGCATCCACTTATAATTTGCGTTACGACAGAGTCCAGTCCTAGAAGGTGGCACATCCAATATACAACACCACCTACCACACATGCCATGGCATAAATCTCTTTACGAAATATCAAAGGGATCTCATTAATAAACACATCACGGATCACACCGCCTGCCGCACCGGTAATGCTACCCATCATGATTGCAACCCAGAATGGGTATCCCAAAGCTATACTCTTTCCCACACCTACTACGGTAAACAGAGCCAGACCGACACTATCAAACACAAAAAATGTATTATGCAAATGAATCAGATGTTTACCAAAGAAAATAACCCATAACAGAGCCATTGCCGTACAGATCAGATAGACGGGATTCGTCATCCACCCGGGAGTAACCCCAAGCAATACATCACGAATAGTACCACCGCCAATGGCAGTAGCCAGGCCCACCACATAAGCCCCGAACCAATCAAAGCGCTTGGCAGAAGCCAGACGAATACCACTGATTGCAAAAGCAAACGTACCTATAAAATCCAGAATTTGAACGAATGTTGGCATATACTACTTTTTTTGTCTGCAAAGGAACAAATAATTCCGCAAGAAAGCGTACTTTTGTTTTCAGAAAAATAGATAGAAGAGCGATATGAAAATAACTATTGTTGCCGGGGCCCGCCCTAACTTTATGAAAATAGCGCCTATCACACGTGCCATTGATGCTGCACGGGCGCAAGGTAGAAGAATCTCTTACCGGTTGGTATACACCGGAAGACGCGATGATACCAGTTTGGACGCTTCTTTATTTGCCGACCTCCATATGAGGCAACCGGATGTTTTTCTGGGAGTTAGTGATAGCAATGCCACTCAATTAGCTTCGGGCATTATGGTTGCTTTCGACAAGGAACTGACAGAGAATCCCGCACATATCGTTCTTGTGGTCGATGATCTTACAGCTACAATGAGCTGTGCCATCGTTGCCAAGAAACAGGGAACTAAAGTAGCGCATCTTGTAGCCGGTACCCGCTCATTTGACATGAACATGCCCAAAGAAGTAAACCGGATGATCACTGACGGGCTATCCGATTATCTGTTTACGGCAGGCATGGTAGCAAACCGCAATCTAAACCAGACCGGAACGGAGGAAGCCAATGTATATTATGTAGGAAATATTCTTATTGATAACATCCGCTATAATCGTAATCACTTTATTCGTCCGCTTTGGCTTTCCGTACTCGGTGTAGAAGAAGGAGATTATCTTCTGCTCACCCTCAACAGACGGGTATTGCTGAACAAAAAGGAGAACCTGCGCCGACTGATGGAAACAATTATAGAGAAAGCGGCCGGCACGCCAATTGTTGCCCCAGTGCATACCTATGTACGTGATGCAATCAAAGAGCTGAGTATCTCTGCTCCCAACCTTCATATCATGCCTCCGCAAAGTTATCTTTCTTTCGGGTATCTGATGAATAAGGCAAAAGGTATTATCACAGACTCTGGCAATCTGGCTGAGGAATCCACATTCCTGGGAGTTCCCTGTATCACACTGAACAACTACTCGGAACATCCGGAAACATGGCGTATCGGAACCAATGAGCTGGTAGGTGAAGATCCCGCCGCACTGGGCAAAGCAATGGATACACTGATGAAGGGAGAATGGAAACACGGCGGACTGCCCGAACGCTGGGACGGACGGACAGCCGACAGGATTGTGCAAATATTATTGTCTTGATTTCTTTTCAGAAAGAAAGGTACAGAGATACCCCAACTTATAAAAAGCAAAAAGATTCAATGAAGGATGCTGGCTGGTAAGATTGCTTACCAGCCTTTTTTCATTATGCTTGAATAAGAAAACGACGACAGGCACCATTTGCAGACGTTTTACAGTAGTATACCATCGTAACAACTTTACATGCGAATGCATCTGGTCAATGTGTCCGTCAAGATTACGGACCGCCCTGCGTATTTTCATAAGAAACTGTTCACTGTTTTCTTCCACCAGATGATATACCGCATTGTCTATATGCAATATTTCTACTCCCGCTTGCTCCAATTGCATTCCGAACAATGTATCTTCGTATCCCAAATGGAATGATTCATCAAAACAGACCTTCAGAAAAGCATCTCTACATATCATGAAATTCATGCTGATAAAGCGGTTATAAGGCTCCCGATTTCTTTGTTCAGCACTCTGCTCTTCAACAGCCATTCCATATTTATAACGTAATATGGCATTGGCGGGAATATTTTTACGCGGATAAACGAATCCACCACAAACCACCAGACCGGGACGAGCCACCTTAAGATACTCAGCAATGAAAAAGTCGGATACTGGCATGACGTCCGAGTCTAGAAACAACAGATAAGGATATTGTGCCTCCGAAGCCAGATAATTACGAATACGGGCAGGGCCCTGATTTTCTTCCTTTTGCAGATAGCGGCAACCTTGCCATTCTGCTATTTTCCGGTTCTGTTGACGAATGTCTTCACAGGAGGCATCATCAGCCAGCAAAATCTCAAAAGGGATTTGCAAAGCAACTGCCTGACTATGTACTTTCTCTATTAACGGCAGACAGACAGCATTGTACGTAGGTATCAATATAGAAATCATTATCAATCACAATTATAGGAGACAAAAGTAATACAAAAAAGGTTATTAAGAACTACGTTTTCAAGAGTAATTTGTTAACTTTGCCACCTCATGTTGAAGTATATGAAGCTACTATATAAAAAACTTATCCTTTTATTTCTGCTCGTATTTGCTGCGTCACAGTCTTTTGCGCAGCTAAAGGGGGTTATTACAGACTCAATCACACACGAGCCACTGATGTATATTTCTGTTTACTATGAAGGGAAAGGCGTTGGCGGAGTGTCCAATGCCAATGGTGAATATCAGATAGAGACCCGTAAAAACTGGAACGA
Organism: Bacteroides mucinivorans; assembly: GCF_034654355.2. Lineage (NCBI taxonomy): Bacteria > Pseudomonadati > Bacteroidota > Bacteroidia > Bacteroidales > Bacteroidaceae > Bacteroides > Bacteroides mucinivorans. The sequence continues at coordinate 3,108,682 of NZ_CP178179.1, forward strand.
AGTAACCTTCTCATCCATTGGTTACCGTACTAAAGTTATCAAACTGACTCCCGGGCAGAAAGTATTGGATGTACAAATGGTACCGGACGATGTAATGTTGTCCGAGGTCGTTGTAAAACCAAAGAAAGAGAAGTACTCAAAGAAAAATAATCCGGCTGTAGACTTCATGCGAAAAGTAATAGAGCATAAGAAGGCTCAAAAGCTGGAGGTAAACGACTACTATCAATATGATCAGTACGAGAAGATGAAGATGTCTCTCAACGATATCACTCCCGAAAAGCTGGAGAAAGGCATCTACAAGAAATACTCTTTCCTAAAAGATCAGATTGAAGTATCGGAAACTACTAACAGCCTGATTCTTCCCATATCTATTCAGGAGACATCCTCACAAACTGTATTCCGTAAAAGTCCGGAAAGTAAGAAGACAATTATCAAAGGAATGAATTCCAATGGTATCAATGAATTCTTCTCAACAGGAGATATGCTTGGAACCGTACTACAGGATGTATTTACCAATGTTAATATCTATGATGACGATATCCGCCTGTTGCAAAGGCGTTTCACTAGTCCTATTGCCAAAGAGGGACTGAATTTCTATAAATACTATCTGATGGATACGCTGACGGTAGAACGGGATACCTGTGTACACCTCACGTTTGTGCCCCAAAACTCGCAGGACTTCGGTTTTACGGGGCATTTGTATGTGTTGAAGGATTCAACATATGCCGTCAAAAAGTGTGTTATGAACCTGCCCAAGAAAACAGGCGTTAACTTTGTCAATCAACTGGACATTGTGCAACAATACGAACAGTTACCCAACGGAAACTGGGTCTTAATGGATGACGATATGCTGGTAGACCTTTCTCTGGTAAAGTCAATGGGTGGGCTACAGGTACAGCGAACAACGAAATACAGCAATTATAAGTTCGATCCTATTGAACAAAGGCTTTTCCGCCTGAAAGGTTCGGTAATCAAAGAGGCCGATATGCTGTCAAAGAGCGACGAATACTGGGCGGAAGTTCGCCAGGTGCCGCTCACCAAAACAGAAAGCAGCATGGATGTGTTCATGAACCGGATAGAACAGATTCCGGGATTCAAGTACATCATTTTCGGAGCCAAAGCATTGATTGAAAACTTCGTGGAAACTACCGGCCCTAAGAAGCCCAGTAAAGTCGATATCGGGCCTATTAATACGATGATATCCAATAACTATGTAGACGGCTTACGCTTACGACTGAGCGCCATGACCACTGCCAATCTCAATCCGCACTGGTTCCTGAGCGGTTATGGAGCTTATGGTTTCAAAGATCATCGCTGGAAGTATAATGGGACACTGACCTATTCGTTCAATAAACGCGATTATGTAGTCTGGGAGTTCCCAAAACATTTCATCTCTGCCACTTACAGTTACGACGTTATGTCTCCAATGGATAAATTCTTGTTTACGGATAAAGACAACGTGTTCGTGTCGTTCAAGACTACAACCGTAGACCAAATGTCGTATATGCGTGATGTTGCTATTAACTATGAACTGGAAACCCCGACAGGTTTTGGTGTAAAAAGCATGCTCCGTCATCGTAATGATGAACCGACAGGTAATCTGAAATACTGGGCGAACAACAGTAGCGCAGACAAGATGCCATTACCCAATGAAAAACCAATTCACGACATTACCACTGCCGAAGCAAGTGTAACCTTACGATATGCGCCGGGAGAAGCTTTTGTAAATTCCAAGCAACGCCGTATCCCGGTGTCACTGGATGCTCCTATCTTTACCCTGACCCATACGGCCGGTTTCAAAGGAGTATTGGGTGGCGAATATAACTTTAACCGTACCGAAGCAAGTATCTGGAAACGTGTATGGCTCCCTTCGTCCTGGGGTAAAGTAGATATCAGCCTCAAAGGGGGAGCCGAATGGAATACGGTTCCCTTCCCATTGTTGATATTGCCAGAAGCCAATCTTTCGTACATTACACAGCGCGAAACATTCTGTCTTATCAACAACATGGAATTCCTGAATGACCGTTTCGCCTCCCTTTCATTGTCGTATGACATGAACGGAAAGCTATTCAACCGCATCCCCTTATTGAAGAAGCTAAAGTGGAGAGAAATGATCCGCTTCCGCACCTTATGGGGTACACTGACAGATAAGAACAATCCCTTCAAAAGTAACAACCCCGACCTCTTCCTTTTCCCGATGCGCGACGGACAGTACACAAGTCATGTGATGGACCCTAAAATACCATATATGGAAGCAAGTATAGGTGTTTACAACATTTTTAAGCTGTTACATGTTGAATATGTACACCGCCTGACATATCGTGATAATCCGGGTATCAACAAATGGGGAATACGGTTCATGGTATTAATGGTATTTTAAATAGTGATTAACGGAGTAGTGATAAGTGATTAGCTCCATGCGGATATAGCGTAGCCCACTTATCACTAATCATTTATCACTTATCACTAAATCACTTATCACTAACAATATGCAACCATTAGCAGAACGACTTCGGCCAAAGACACTGGATGACTATATAGGTCAGAAACATTTAGTAGGACCTGGTGCTATCCTGCGCAAGATGATTGATGCAGGACGAATCTCCTCTTTTATCCTCTGGGGACCTCCCGGAGTGGGGAAAACAACGTTAGCGCAGATCATCGCCAACAAGCTGGAAACTCCGTTTTATACATTGAGTGCAGTTACTTCGGGGGTAAAGGATGTACGCGAAGTGATAGACCGTGCCAAGAGTAACCGTTTCTTTTCGCAGGGAAGCCCGATACTTTTCATTGATGAAATACACCGTTTCAGCAAGTCTCAGCAAGATTCACTGTTAGGGGCTGTAGAGCACGGAACGGTTACACTCATCGGTGCTACCACGGAGAATCCCTCTTTTGAAGTGATTCGCCCCCTCCTCTCCCGCTGCCAGCTTTATGTACTGAAGTCTCTCGAAAAAGAAGACTTACTGGAGTTGTTGCAACGTGCCATTACCACAGATACGATACTGAAAGAGCGCCGTATCGAACTAAAAGAGACCAACGCCATGCTCCGTTTCTCGGGAGGCGATGCCCGTAAGTTACTGAACATACTGGAACTGGTAGTAGAATCCGAAACAGAAGAAACTGTCATCATCACCGACGAGATAGTAACCGAACGCCTGCAACAGAACCCGCTTGCTTATGACAAAGACGGAGAGATGCATTATGATATTATCTCTGCCTTTATCAAGTCTATCCGCGGTAGTGACCCCGATGGCGCTATCTACTGGCTGGCACGCATGGTAGAAGGTGGCGAAGATCCTGCTTTCATAGCCCGCCGCCTTGTTATTTCGGCAGCCGAAGATATCGGACTTGCCAACCCCAATGCTTTACTTATAGCCAATGCCTGCTTTGACGCACTGATGAAATTAGGCTGGCCCGAAGGTAGAATCCCATTAGCAGAAGCCACCATCTATCTGGCTACAAGCCCGAAGAGTAACTCTGCATATAGTGCCATTAATGATGCTCTTGCCATGGTACGCGAAACCGGCAATTTACCCGTTCCGCTCCACCTGCGCAATGCACCAACCAAACTGATGAAACAGTTGGGGTACGGACAAGAATACAAATATGCCCATAGCTACGAAGGTAACTTCGTGAAGCAGCAATTCCTGCCGGACGAGTTGAAAGATCGCCGTATCTGGCAACCGCAACACAATGCTGCCGAACAAAAGCATGCCGAACGAATGCAGCAGTTGTGGGGTGACAGATATAAAGAAGGAAAATAATCATTAAAACAAAAGAATATGAAAATTGTAGTATTAGACGGTTATGCCGCCAATCCCGGCGATTTATGCTGGGAAGGCCTGAAGGCACTGGGCGAATGCACGATTTACGATCGCACTGCTCCCGAAAAAGTATTGGAACGTGCTACCGGTGCAGAAGCCATTCTGACCAATAAAGTAGTGATTACCGCAGAACATATAGCAGCCCTGCCCCAATTGAAGTACATCGGAGTACTGGCTACCGGATATAATATCATAGACATTGATGCTGCCCGTGCACGCGGAATCATAGTTACCAACATCCCCGCATACAGTACACCTTCTGTGGGACAAATGGTATTTGCACATATCCTGAACATCACTCAACAGGTGCAACACCACTCCGAAGAGGTTCATAAAGGACACTGGACCAACAGCCCTGACTTCTGCTTCTGGGATACTCCGCTCATTGAATTGCTTGGAAAGAAAATCGGCCTTATCGGTCTGGGACAAACCGGATACAATACAGCCCGTATTGCCATCGGTTTCGGTATGAAGGTATGGGCATACACTTCTAAATCGCGTCTGCAACTACCACCGGAAATCAAAAAGATGGAACTTGACCAGATTTTCCGCGAGTGCGATATAGTGAGTCTGCACTGCCCGCTAACTGAGCAGACACGTGAATTGGTAAATGCACGTAGACTGGCACTGATGAAACCCACAGCCATACTTATTAATACCGGACGCGGCCCGTTGGTAAACGAACAAGACCTTGCCGATGCCCTCAATGAGAAAAAGATTTATGCAGCCGGCGTAGATGTACTTTCTACTGAACCGCCTCGTGCAGATAATCCGTTATTGACGGCACGCAACTGCTATATTACCCCACACATTGCCTGGGCTACCACCGCTGCCCGCGAACGGTTAATGGGAATTATGCTGGAAAACCTGAAAGCTTATATGGCAGGTAAACCAGTAAATAACGTAGCAAAATAATAGAGAACTGTTCTTTTTACTGACACACTCTTTTTAAAAAAGAGACGAAGTAGAGAGAAAACAGAGAACATTGCATCATAAAAAATAGAAAAAGGGGCGTTATACACCTGGAAAAGGTGGATATAATACTGGAATAATCACCGTTTCATGCCATGAAAAGTTCAGTTTTCTTGTGTGCAAAAAGTTTCTCGGCTCCGGGGAGGCACTTCCCCGGCTCCGAGGAGGGAACGGCTCGGCTCCGGGGAGCAATAGGTTCGGCTCCGGGGAACAAAAAAAAGGGTTATCCGATTCTACTTCTCTCTCACTGAGAGAATATCTCCTGATAGCATAATAAAGCCGAAAAACAAGAAGGAAGAACCTTTGGAAAATAAAACAGGATGAATGACGTTCCATTAGTCATTCATCCTGTTGTTTTATTATCAAACTGCAAAAAGCTTAACGTTCTACAGTCCATTCTTTTCTATCCAGCATACAATGAGTAGGAAATAGAGTACTCCTTGACTTATAGAAATACAATTTGATAGTTGTTTAATTGACAGTTGACAATTGACAGTGGACAGTGGACAATTGACAGTGGACAGTGGGCTGCGTTATGACAGTACACTCCTCCTACCCTGAAGGACATCCTTCTCAGAAAGGAATGGATTGTGCGGCCACGCTGCATAGTAACTGTCAATTGTCAATTGTCCACTGTCAATTGAATAACTGTCCACTCAATAAGCGTGCCCCCCTTCATCCATCTCCTCAGCATCTATCTTCTTCTTATCAATGCTACGCCATGCATAGAAAATATAAGCAATAACGAAAGGCACGAGAATAGATACATATGCCATTGTCTTCAGGGTAAACTGGCTGGAGCAACTGTTACTCAACGTTAGTGAACTCTGGATATCAGTGAATGACGGATAGTAAGCAGTATTATTATATCCGGCTATAAGTAACAGGGCAAGCACTGTCAGTATCGTACCACCACCGGCAAACCAGATTCCTTTATCAAATGTCTTTTTCAGAAGGGTACGCAGAATACCGAATAATACCAGTACCACACCGATCAGGAAAGTAACCAGTACCGCAGGCATCGCCAGGAAGTTATTCAGATACTTATACGGTTCCATATAAATCTCTTTAGTATCCGGATTTACAGCATATCCATCAGCCAATAGTGTACGAATAACGAAAGCCAGGAAAAAAACAAGGAAAAGCCCTGCATTGGCGTAAAGCGCCCGACGACATTTAGTAATCAATGCATCATCTGCAATATTATTAATAAAATAAAGCAATCCTAAAACACGCGCCAGAAAGAACACTGCCAACCCCAGAACAACATTCCATGGATTAAGTAAGGCATCCAGTCCGTGCCAGCCGTTGCCCCACTGACTGATAATGGGCATCATTATATTGCCCATATTCGCTTTATTGATATAGAAATCAGAACCGGTAAAGAAAGTAGCCACAGCCCCACCAAGCAGCAACGGCCCTACTACCCCATTGATCACTAAAAACGTCTGATATGTCTTTTTGCCCAACAGGTTACCTGCTTTACTCTGAAACTCATAACTGACAGCTTGCAGCACAAAGCTGAATAAAATAATCATCCACAGCCAGTATGCACCACCAAAGCTTGTGCTATAAAACAAAGGAAAAGAGGCAAAGAAAGCTCCGCCAAACGTTACCAGGGTAGTAAAAGTGAACTCCCACTTGCGCCCGGTAGAATTAACCATCATTTTACGGTGTTCTTCTGTCTTTCCCAGACAGAAAAGCAACGAATTTCCACCCTGCACAAACAGCAGGAATACGAGTATAGCCCCTAATAAAGAGACTATCAGCCACCAATAATGTTGTAGGAATATATATGTACTCATAATTTAAAGGAGTTAGAAGTTAGTAATTAGTAGCCAGAATCCTTTTCAGAAACCTGAGGTCCTTTCTTTATCTCACGCAACATGATACCGATCTCTGCAATCAGCATGACGGTGAACAACACTACAAAGATAAAGAACGTGGCTTGCACAGAACCAACATCCAGTTTGGAAATAGCCACTGAGGTAGGCATCATATCACGTATCGCCCAAGGCTGACGACCACATTCTGCTACTACCCATCCCGCTTGTCCGGCAATATAGCCCAACGGAATAGTCCACAAAGCGATGTATTGCATCCAGCGCATCTTCGACAAGTCTTTCTTATAAACAAAGAAGAGAACCAGCATAAAGAACAGGATAAAATACCCGCCAAGCATTACCATCACGCGGAACGCATAAAAGTTTAACGGAACATTGGGTACTAACTCGTTCACATCCTTGATATATCCATAGCCAAAATACGGAACATTCTCTTTTAATACCGAATAGGCAATCTGTGCATCGGCTTCATTGCCTGCCGCCTTTGCCGCTTTATAGGCATCCAGTGCAGCAATCGCCGTTCGTCCACGTTCCATCTTTTCGGCAGCAGAAAGGGCTATCGTACCATCCTTCTGCATATACCCTCCTTCAATAATATTATTGATACCGGGGACAAAAGCATTCATCTCGCGTTCCGCCAGCAAAGAAAGCAGTTTGGGTACTTCAATACGGAAGAGAAAAGGTTTCACCCCATCATCATAGGTCTTCTTCTCAGGGTTCAGCATACCGATAGCCACCAGTCCGGCACCCTCCTGCCCTTCATAATAACCTTCTACAGCAGCCAGTTTCATGGGTTGCGTTTGTGCAATCTGATAGCCGGAACCATCGCCCGTCCACAAAGCAAGCAAAGAAGCCGTCAAACCAAAGATTGCTCCGATCTTAATACTCGACATGGCAAACTTCGTATTCCGCTTCTTTAAAAGATACCAGCAACTGACACCTACCACAAAGATAGCACCTAATACCCATCCACTCAGCACCGTATGAAAGAATTTATTGACTGCCACAGGCGAAAGGGCCACTGCCCAAAAGTCCACCATCTCATTACGAACACTATCCGGATTGAACTCCATCCCTACCGGATGCTGCATCCAAGCATTGGCAACTAAAATCCACCAGGCAGAGATTGTCGCTCCTAATCCGGTGAGCCAGGTAGAAGCAAGATGGAATCGTTTGCTTACTTTATCCCATCCAAAGAACATTACAGCAATAAACGTAGCTTCCATAAAAAAGGCCAGAATACCTTCAATGGCAAGCGGTGCTCCAAAGATATCTCCTACAAACCAGGAATAATTACTCCAGTTGGTTCCAAACTCAAATTCGAGAATTAACCCGGTAGCAACACCGACGGCAAAGTTAATACCGAATAGTTTCATCCAGAACTTAGCTGTGTGCTTCCAGAATTCAAACCCTGTCTTGTAATACAGTGTTTCCATGATAGCCATTACAACCGCAAGCCCAAGGGTGAGCGGAACAAAGATCCAATGGTACATGGCTGTCATCGCAAATTGGGCTCTCGACCAATCAATCAATGAGGTGTCAATACTTTCAATCATATTATTTTGTAGTTAGTTGTTATTAGCTCAAAGTAGTAAAAATGGAGAGAAAGAGAGTAGAATCACTCTTCCGGCGGAATAGCCCGCCGAATCAGTTCTTCACCCACGTATTCGCTTTTTTCTTCATCCGAAGACAGATGTCCCAAGAAATTTGGAAAGAAAAATATTCTAAGAATAAAAAACATGATAAACAACTTCACGAGAATGATAAGCCACAAAGTACGACCTAAGGTCATGCTACGAAAGCCCTCAAGATAGAAGTTCCAGATATTCAGGAGTGTATTCTTCATAAACAAAACACGTAGTTAATGATAGCAAACGCTAAAGTACGTTATATATGAAGAATAACAAACAAAAGGAAGAAAAAGTTTAAAAATAGTGAGCAGTGATAAGTGAGTAGTGATTAATGATTAGTGGCTGCGCTATTATGCCGCATGGCACTAATCACTCATCACTACTCACTAATCACTCATTTTTAATACTCTTCACCGGATTCTCATTCGCCACATTCCATGCACGAAAGACAACGGTGCATATAATCAGTGCCAATACAAAGAGTGCTACCCCGATATATGTACAAATACCCAATTGTACGGAGTCACTGAACTGCTCCAGCCATTTGTTACTGATAAGATGAGCAAGCAGTGTACCGATGATTACAGCCGGCAATGCAGTCCACAGGATATTTTCTGAAAGTAATCGTAAAATCCCCGAAGCTTCTGCCCCATTCACTTTACGAATGGCAATCTCTTTACTGCGGTAACGAACTTCGTCATTGGTATAGCCAATCAATCCCATTAATGCTATCAGGAAAATAGAGATGGAAGCCAAGACAACTGCATTCCGAAAACGACGGACATCTGTATATTGTTCCTCCAACATCTGGGGTAATGACAAGAACACAACATCATCGGTAGGAAAGGCTTCTGCCATCTGTCGGTTGAGATCTGCAAGATTTTGCTCGAAAGGCTCTTTCAGACGAAGGTAATTAAAACCGGGATTCTGGCTGGTCATTAATAATATAGGTTCTTGGGGATGATAAGCACTTCTTATGGCATAATCTCCTACAACACCCACTACAAGAAAGTCTCTCCGTCCGTAATGAATCCTCTTCCCTATAGGACTATCCGTCCAGCGTGCCTGCCGTACGAATTCTTCATTCACCAGTATTTCACCTTCAACCGCAATATTCTTTCCTTCCAGAATAGGAATGCCCATCATAGGTACAAAATCCACGCCGATCCAATCTACACGGGCATCTACCATTCTACTCTCACCCACATCAAAAGTATCGCCACTATAACCGTAACAAATCATTTGTGCAGCTGCCGCATAGTCTTCTACCATCGGGAGGTTCTTAAAAAAGCTTTTTGCATTCCCCTCTTCATTTCCAAACTGATGCCAACACATGACTACCCGGTCAGGGTTATATCCCAAATCTTTATTCATTACCGTTTGATACTGTCCAAGTACTATAATAAGGAAACCAAAGATAAACGTCATTCCCATAAACTGGATGAAAAGCAACGGGCGTTTCCATGCGGTTCTCCGTTCGGTATAACGATGGAATACCTGTGTCACAGGAATAGAAGAGAACAATCCTGCGGGCATAATACCAGCCAGTAAAAGTACAGCAAGCACCACCAGAACCGGTACCCATAACGTACGCCATGCAAAGAGTGATACCAAACGGGCAGCTGTAGTTTCTTCAACAAAATCCCGGAACTGGAACATGAGCAATACTGTTAACAGGATAGCAAGCAAAACAATCAGAACAGTCTCTGTGAAAAACATCCGGAATACGGCACCTCCGGTAGCCCCGCTACACTTATGTACTCCTACAGCTTTGGCACGCCTCGCCAGAGAGGCAACCGATATTAATACATAGTTGAATGCAGCTATCAGCAAAATCACAATGGCAAGAACAGACATAACAAGCACCATTGTCCTCACCGTAGGATTGGTAGAGTGGAGATCGGACAAAGGACGGAAAGAACATTCCCAACGATTATTTTCCCTCTTGTTAAAGTTCGGCATATACTTCTTCAACATATCAGGCAGACGGGCTTCTACCGTTTTCATACCGACCTCATCACGGAAACGGATAATAGCCATATAACTAATATCATATCCCCAACCTGCACGGTTGTCTCTCCACAGAGAAGCCATAGGCATTACTACATCAAAAGAGATATCTGTGTTCTCCTTCAAGTCTTCAAACACTCCGCGAACCATCATGGGTTGTTTACGATCCTGATACAGATTCTTGCCTATGACGGAAGATAATTCACCATCCATCGCTCCTATCTTCTTTGCCAAAGTATGCGAGATAAAAATAACATCCGGAGACACCAGGTCCTCCGGTTTACCTGCCAATACCTTCAAGCCCAATGTAGCAAACAGGTTTTCATCTCCATATGTCATATATTCCTGCAACCTGGTATCTCCATTATACAATACTACCTCCCCCCAGTCACGCAAGATCGTAGCATTCTCTACTTCTTTTGGGAAATTCTCTTTCAACGCAGCAGAAAGCGGGCCAAAAGTATAAGAGAATGCTTTCCCTTCTACTCCATTCTGGATATTAGTCATATAAGTAAGATACAACTGTTCCGGCTGGCGAAAGAAGTTATGAAAACTCAACTGAAAAGCAACACTGGCAAAAAGCAGAATACCAACGAATAACCCCAGGGTAAGAGAGATTATCTTAATAAGATTGGAACCTCTCCCACGAATAAGGGTCTGTATCGTGTAATAAAGTTGTCGCATGATCACACAAATTAGTGATAAGTGAGTAGTGATTAGTGATGAGTGATAAGTACCATCCGCCATAATAGCGCAGCCACTAATCACTCATCACTACTCACTTATCACTCATTTTTAATACTCTTTACCGGATTCTCATTAGCAATGTGCCATGCCTTGAGTACCACACAGGCAACGATGAGTAGCAACGTTACGAATGCAATGCCCACGAAAAGCAGTGGATTCAAGTCAATCTGCTCGGCAAACTGATCAAGCCAGGCTCGCCCTATAAAGTAAGAAATAACCGTACCAAGTACTACAGCCAACACCGATACATACAGAATATCACCTGCCAGCAACCGCAGTATTTGTGAAGCCTCAGCACCGTTTACTTTCCGGATGGCTATCTCCTTACTGCGACGTTGCGTTTCATCATTCACATAACCAATCAGTCCCATGATAACAATAAGCAGGATAAAGCCGGAAGTAATCCATACAGAATTGCGGAAACGATATACATCTTTATATCCATCCCTCACCATACGGTCCACCGGAACAAAATGGAGAGATATATTAGGAAAAGTCTTTCCCATAAACTCGTTCAGGCGTTTCAGGTTCTCATCATAAGGTTCTTTCAGGCGGACATTGAATGCATGGAAATTCTGTTCTTCATTTCCTATCAGAACAATAGGTGACTGGGCAGAATAGAAACTTTCGTTGCGTACATCACGAAAGACTCCTACAATCGTTCCTTGCACATCATTCAGATTTTTTCCTACTCCCCCGTCTGTCCACTTCATTAAGCGCACTAACTCTTCATTTACCAACAAATCTCCCTTTTTCTTCAAAGCGGAACCTTGCAGTATTTCCATCCCCATTACTTCGGGATAGTTGTAGTGACAGATATTAAAATTGAGTGTGGCAATGCGTTTCCCTTCATTACTCATCAATCCCCGCGTCCAGTATTGCCCCAGCACACTATGCGTTGCAGCTGTCACATCCTCTACCATTGGCTGACGGCGTAATTCATCTTTAATGTGTTCTACCGTTTCTCTGGAAACCCAACTTTCGGCTTCTGTCAATCCCGGGATCTTGATTCCCATATCACGATTCATCAGATGACTATATTGCAACAAAGTGACCAATAACAAACCAAGTACAAAAGATACTCCTATAAACTGTATAAACAGTAAGGAACGTTTCCAGCTCTTTTTACCGTCAGTATGCCGGCGAAACACCTGCGTAACGGGAATACGTGAAAACAAACGTCCCGGTATACATCCAGCCAGTACAAAAAGTATCCCAATAGTCAGTAGCGGAACCCAAAGCGTATCCCATACAAAAAGAGAAGAAAGACGAACGGAAAGCAGGTCTTCTATAATCTCGCGTGCATTGACTATCAGCAACATGCTAATCAAAACCGAAATCAAGACAAGAATTCCTGTCTCTGCCAGAAACATACCGAATATGTTGGCAGAACTGGCACCGCTACATTTATGCACTCCTACGCCTTTGGCACGGCGACTCAGTGTAGCAATTGAGATCAGCATGTAATTCATAATAGCCACAAAGAAAATGGCAAAGCCCAGGAAGCCATAAATAATCAGCCGCTTTTGTACCTCGGAGGAATCCAAGTGGCGCTTTACAAGTGGAATAACGCTAAAGTCTATCTTCCAATCATCAAACTGGCTCTCCGTATATTTCTCTATTACCCGTTGGATATTATTATTCACCTCATCCACATCCGAAGCATGACGCAAGCGTAAGAATGCATAAAAGACGTCATTCCCTTTCCAGCCGTATCCGCCCTGATATCCTCCATCCTTATGGACAGAGACTACAAAGTCATGAGTAAGCATTGTATTTTCGGGAACATCCTTATAGATACCACGAATGGTAAAATCATGCTGTTTGTCTGCAGAGAGAATTCTGCCGATAGGATCTGTGTCTCCAAAAGTTTCACGGGCAAAGTGCTCGGATACGAAAACACTTCCGGGCATAATCAGGTCTTTGGGGTTACCTTTCAATACCGGTATACTAAAAGTCTGAAAGAAACAGGTATCTACAAATATATAATTCACATCAGGCAGCAGTTTGTCTTCATTATATATGTGGTACTCTTTGGTAGGATAAACACAACTGGCACTCTCAATCTCTTTCGGCATATCTTGTGCCAATACAGCAGCTACCGGATCAAAGACGGTGTAATCGTAATTGGTTCCATCGTCTCCCATTACCTCACCTGTACTGAGATTGGTCATCTGGCAACGTACCATCGCCAGACGCTCTGCCTCCGGGTAGCACTTCTCATAACTCAGTTCGAAAGCTATTTGCGAAAAGAGCAGAATACCAATGGTAAGTCCCAGAGAAAGGGAGATAATCCTTATGATATTGGAGCCGCGTTCGCGCAATAGAGTTCGTATACTATAATAGATTTGTCTCATTGTTCTTCTTATTTTATGCCGTTACACTTGCCACAACACTACCATCGAAGAGGTGTACCGTACGATGTGCAAACGAAGCATCGTGCTGAGAGTGAGTTACCATAATGATAGTGGTTCCTTCTTTATTAAGTTCGGTAAGTAAAGCCATCACTTCGGCACCGTTCTTTGAGTCCAGATTACCGGTAGGCTCATCGGCAAGAATCAGTTTGGGGTTAGTGACTACCGCACGGGCAATGGCTACACGCTGTTGCTGTCCACCCGAGAGCTGCTGAGGAAAGTGTTTGGCACGATGACTGATATTCATTCGTTTCAGAATGTCTTCTACCATGCGGCGACGTTCGGATGCCTTTATACCGAGGTACGTCAGGGGAAGTTCCACATTCTCATAGACGTTCAGTTCGTCTATCAGGTTAAAACTCTGGAATACAAAGCCCAGTTTACCTTTACGCACGCGGGTACGTTCTTTTTCTTTCAGCCCGGCTACTTCTTCTCCCAGCAATTTATAGGAGCCTTCGGTAGGGTTATCCAATAGCCCAAGAATATTCAATAGTGTAGACTTTCCACAACCCGAAGGTCCCATAATGGCAACAAACTCCCCTTCCTTAACATTTAGGTTAACATGATTCAATGCTACGGTTTCTACTTCTGAAGTGCGAAATACCTTACTAATGTTTTCAATCTGTATCATACTGCTATTTATTTTATTGATTTATCTTCTGTTTATTCACTCTTTATACTATTCACCGGATTTTCATTGGCTATACGCCATGCCTTCCAGATAACACAGGCAACAATAACAACGAGGACGCCTATAACCACCCATACATACACCATCCAGTTAAGCGGTACGTGTTCGGCAAACATATCCATCCACATCGTATTGACGTACCACGATGCTACGCTGCCGATAACTGTTGCCGGCAATGCCACATAGAGAACATCTTTGGACAGAAGTTCCAGAATACCGGATGCTTCGGCTCCATTTACTTTGCGGATGGCAATCTCTTTACTACGTCGGCGCACCTCATCTGCCGTGTAACCTATCAATCCCATCAGCATCACAAAGAACATGGCTATAGTTGCCATCAGTGTGGCATTACGGAATACGCGTAATGCGTTATAATTCTCTTCCATACTCTGCTCCAGACTACGGAAACTGACTGTTTTATCGGGGAAAGCTTCAGAGGATTCCTCATTCAGCTTACGTAAATTCTCAGCAAAAGGTTCTTTCAGACGGACGTGGATACAATTGCCAAAGTTTCTGTAGCAATGGACGATGAGCGGTTCCTGTTCGTTATAAAAACTATTGGTACGAAAGTCTTTCAAAACTCCCACAACTTTGTAAGTACTGCCTTCAGCATGGACCATACGACCTACTATCTCATTTCCCCAACGCATCCGTTCTGCAAAGTTCTCATTCACCACCACTTCATCCTTTTCGCGGGCCATACGTCCCTGTTTCATCTTCATTCCCATCATAGCGGGATAGTTTTCTTCTTCCTCACAAAAGCGGGAAGAGAAAAGTGCCTGTCCACCCTCATTCTGTATCATCATACCACTAAAACCAATGCACGGAGGGTATGAAGCAGATGAAACACCCTCCACATAGGGCAATCCTTTGAAGAACTGACGGGCATAATTACTATCTTCTGATGTACCGCCAAAGGTGGAATAGCTATAAACAACCTGTTTTGGATTATAGCCCGTGTCTTTGTTCAATACATATTTGTATTGAACCATCACCACACACATCAATCCGCATATAAAAGTTACTCCGGCAAACTGAATGAACAGTAACGGACGTTTCCAACCCTTTTTTCCCTCCGTATAGCGATGGAATACTTGCGACACAGGTATCCGTGCAAACATTCGTCCCGGCAATATGCCACCTACCAGAAACAATAGGAACACAGTAAATAATGGTACCCAAAGCCTGTCAAAAGCAAACAATGACTCCAGTTTGGCAGCGGTTGTATCTTCAAAAAACTCGCGGAAGTTCACTAATATCAGTAACATCAACAACAGTGCCAGCAGAATAATGATACCGGTCTCCAGCAAGAACATTCCAAAAACCTTACCACCGCTCGCGCCACTACTCTTATGCACACCCACGGACTTGGCACGGTAAGCCAATGAAGAAATAGATATAAGCACATAGTTCAATCCGGCAATGAAAAGAATCGCAAATCCTAAAATACTCATTATACTCTTCATCCGTTTTACCTCATCATAGTTGCGGTATACGTCACGGATTGGTTTCACCATAGCTGTATAGCCATACATTCCTTCTCCTTCTTTGGGAAGATATTTTTGTATCATACCGTCCAGACGTGCAAAGACAGCTTCCTTATCTGCCCCGGGCCGGAAACGGATGTATTCAAAGTAACTGTCGCCACCATCCCAGGAATAGTTGCCTATATCACGACTCCACATGCTGGGCATAGATATCACAGCCTCAGGGCGTAAGGTTGTGTTTTCGGGTAAAGCGGCATAGGTACCTTTTACCGTCATTTCCATGGATTTATTATATCTGAGTACTTTACCGACAGGATTCTCTCCACCAAAGATTTTTGTAGCCAGACGATCGCTCAGGAAAATAACATCCTTCTGCATCAGATCTCTCGGATTACCGCTAAGCACCTCAATACCCATTGTCTGAAAGAAGAGCGAATCTGCCATTATCTTATTATCATCAAACCGGACGCTTCCGTTATATAGAGGTAATGATGCCGCCCATTTACAAATACTGGTAGCAGCTTCTACCTCTTCAGGGAAATTATCAAGGATAGCACCTGCCACAGGACCGTAATTCATATCCTGCGGTTCGCTCTTTTCACCGTTAACAGTGAAAATAGAGAAAACCTGATAAAGGTTGTCATAATCTTTGTAGCATTTGTCGAAACTCTGTTCGAATGCCACACGGGCAAACAACAAAATGCTCATCGTCAATCCCAGTCCAAGAGAGATGATCTTGATAAGATTGGAACCGCGTCCCCGAAGCAATGTTCTAATTACATAATAAAGTTGTCTCATATATCTTGCAAAGTTAATTGTTCTTTTCAGAAACGGAGAAGAAACGTTTCGCAACGTCACTTCTCCCACTGGCAATGCATGAAGCCAGTTAATCTTAAAGAAATCATATTAATTGTTTTATTCATCAGCATTTGTTTCATAAAAACAGATTCTATGTTTCTCTTTATAAAGCAGAAAGTATGCCAAAGCAATTAAAATATTGAGAAACAAAGAAGTACAAGAAAACAGGTTTTATACAGCTGTCTAATTATTAGACAACGTTCGTCTAATTATTAGACAATACTTCTCCAAAATTGTTCTATAACACTGAATCGGAGTAAGCATCTATTGTTCGCCAAGAAGAAAACTTTATCTTTGCGCGAAGTTTTCAATTAACGAATTAGGAGTATGAAGAAAAAAAAGATTAGTGGCTTCTTGATTTATCTGTTTCTACTTTCAGGATGCGATATGATAGATTATCATCCATACGATGTACATATCAAAGGAGAAACAGAGGTCAATGCCAAAAACATCAAAAGAATAGAAGCCAACTGTAAAGACAAAACAACCATCCGTTTTGTAGCCATGGGCGATTCGCAACGGTGGTATGACGAAACTGAGAAGTGTATAAGCTCCATCAACCAACTGGAAAACATAGACTTTGTCATTCACGGAGGAGATGTAAGCGATTTCGGTGTCACCAGTGAGTTTATATGGCAGCGCGATCTCATGAATAGCCTGAAAGTTCCTTATGTGGTTTTATTAGGAAACCATGACTGTCTGGGAACGGGAAACGAGGCATATACCAAAATATTTGGTCCGGCAAATTTCTCTTTCATTGCAGGAAACACAAAGTTTGTTTGCCTCAATACAAATGCATTGGAGTTTGATTATTCCGAGCCGATACCTGATTTCAATTTTATTGAGAACCAACTGACGGAGCGACAAGATGAATTTGAGAAGACCGTAGTAGCAATGCACGCAAGACCCGGTTCCGACGTATTCAATAACAATGTTTCAAAAGTCTTTCAACGTTACATAACACAGTATCCCCAGTTACAGTTTTGCCTGAATGCACATGACCATAGAGTAAGCACGGACGATCTTTTTGACGATGGCGTTATATACTATGGAAGCGATTGCATGAAACACCGTAGCTACATGTTATTTACTATTACCCCTGACAATTATACTTATGAACTGGTCAACTTTTAAATATGCTCTTTGTGCCGGACTAATGCTTCTGCTATTCAGTCCCGGCAGCTTTGCACAACAAGATTCAATTGTAAAACCCAATAAATATGACAAACGTATCCACCGCTACCGTGGACACTGGGAAAAACTAATACCCACACATACCAAAGTACAGTTTGCCGGGAACATGGGATTACTGTCCTTTGGCACAGGATGGGATTACGGAAAAAAGAATCAGTGGGAAACGGATGTGTTTTTAGGATTTATACCCAAATATGATTCCAAGCGTACAAAGGTGACCATGACACTAAAACAAAACTATATGCCCTGGAGCCTCAACCTGGGCAGAGGTTTCTCTACTGAACCATTGACTTGCGGTATCTATTTCAACACGGTATTCGGTAATGAATTCTGGGTTCACGAACCAGACCGGTACCCCAAAGGATATTACGGTTTCTCCAGTAAGATACGTTCACATATCTTCCTGGGCCAACGGCTTACTTATGATATAGATCCCCAACGACGATATACAGCAAAATCAATTACTTTCTTCTACGAATTAAGTACCTGTGACCTGTATCTGATAAGTGCTGCAACAAATAGTTATCTTCGTCCCAGAGACTATCTTAGTCTTTCATTTGGATTGAAATTACAACTGTTTTAATAGGGGGTACGAATCGGTAGTTGACTATTCATTTATCACGAATCACTACTCACAAATCATTTTATTACGTATATTTGTTCCGATATTAACTCTCAAATTTATGAGTAAACAAGGAACTATTCTTATCGTCGATGATAATAAAGGAGTACTGACAGCCGTTCAGCTACTCCTGAAAAACTACTTTACAAAAGTTATCACTCTTCCTTCACCCGTCACTTTACCGGCTGTATTGCGCGAAGAAGCTCCCGAAGTGATTCTTCTTGATATGAACTTTACATCTGGTATCAACAGCGGAAATGAGGGACTTTTCTGGCTACATGAAATAAAGAAACTACGTCCGGCACTACCCGTTATCCTTTTCACGGCTTATGCCGATATTGACCTTGCTGTAAAAGGTATTAAAGAAGGTGCTACAGACTTTATCGTAAAACCTTGGGACAACCAGAAACTGGTAGAAACCTTGCTATCTGCCGCCACCCAGGCAAAAGGTGGAAAGAAAAAACACACAAAGCAGGAAAGCAATTCTTGTAATTCCATGTATTGGGGAGAAAGCAGCGCCATGCAACAACTGCGCCAGCTTATAGAGAAAGTAGCTGTCACCGATGCCAATATCCTCATCACCGGTGAAAACGGCACAGGTAAAGAGATGCTGGCAAGGGAAATACACGCCCTCTCCCAGCGAAAACAAAAGGAAATGATAGCAGTGGATATGGGTGCTATCACAGAATCATTGTTTGAGAGCGAACTATTCGGACATGTAAAAGGCTCATTCACGGATGCATATGCCGACCGTACCGGTAAATTTGAAGCTGCCAACCACAGTACACTTTTTCTGGATGAAATAGGAAACCTCCCCTACCACCTGCAAGCCAAACTATTGACTGCTATCCAACGACGGAGCATCGTCCGGGTAGGTAGTAATGAACCGTTACCGATAGATATACGTCTTATCTGTGCCACTAACCGTAATTTACAGGAAATGGTAAACCGGGATGAATTTCGTGAGGACCTGCTCTATCGTATCAATACGATTCATGTAGAAATCCCTCCTCTGCGTGAACGAAAGGAAGACATTGTTCCACTGGCCGAACGATTCATCGCCCGATTCTGCAAACAATATGATAAGGCTTTGATAAGCCTCGGACCTTCTGCCAAAGACAAACTGACCGCTCATCCCTGGTATGGTAATATCCGCGAATTGGAACATGCTATCGAAAAAGCAATTATCATCTGTGACGGAGCAGTAATACCTGCTGAAATATTTCAGCTCTCCCGCCGTACGGAAATGCCTGAAACAACCGCTTCCACTCTTGAAGAGATGGAAATGAAGATGATACAAAAAGCGTTGGAGAAATGCGGAGGAAATCTTTCTGCCGTTGCTGCTCAATTGGGCATTACACGGCAGACGTTGTACAACAAGATGAAAAAGTTCGGCTTATGAGTTCACTCCTCCGGCAACTAACAGACAAATACTGGTTTCGCGTGCTGCTAAGCCTCTCTCTGGGCATCACCACAACCTTGCTTGCCACAAATGGAACCTTCGTCTGGATGGGCATATGCCTTTGTACCCTGCTATGGAGTCTTTGGTGGCAGTTACGACTTTATCGTCATCATACCCGTCAGGTACTTTTCATGATTGATGCGCTGGAGAACAACGATAACTCCTTTCATTTTCCCGAAGAAGAAAGTACATCCGATAACCGGGAAATAAACCGTGCCCTTAACCGTGTGGGACGTATATTATATAATGTAAAGGCAGACACGGCACAACAGGAAAAATACTACGAACTCATACTCAACTGTATCAGTACCGGATTGCTAGTACTGAATGACAACGGTGCGGTCTATCAGAAAAATGAAGAAGCCCTCCGTCTGCTCGGATTGAGTGTATTCACCCACGTGCAACAACTAAGTCAGATAGATACAGGATTAGTAGAAATACTCTCTTCCTGTCGCCCGGGAGATAAACTGCAAACCACTTTCAACAACGAACGGGAAACAGTGAATTTATCCATACGTGTATCAGACATCACCGTACGGAAAGAGCACCTGCGTATCCTGACACTCAACAATATCAACACCGAACTGGATGATAAGGAAATAGACTCCTGGATAGGCCTGACACGCGTACTGACTCACGAAATCATGAACTCAGTTACTCCTATTACCTCTCTGAGTGATACCTTGCTCTCTCTTGCCGATACAAAAGACGAAGAGATATGCAACGGTTTGCAAACAATCAGTTCTACCGGAAAAGGATTGCTTTCTTTCGTCGAATCCTACCGCCGTTTCACACGTATCCCCGTACCCGAACCATCGTTATTCTATGTCAAGGCTTTTATTGATCGCATGGTAGAGCTGGCAAAGCACCAGAATCCGGACGGTAACATCTCTTTCCGGACCGACGTATCACCCGCCGACCTGATTCTGTATGCAGACGAAAACCTCATCTCACAGGTGGTTATCAATCTGTTGAAGAATGCTATACAGGCAATAGGTGACCAACCGGACGGTTGCATCTCCATCCATGCCTGTTGCAACGAGGCAGAAGAAGTAATCATAGAAGTAAAGAACAATGGTCCTGTGATCCCGCCGGAAGTAGCAGAACATATCTTCATCCCTTTCTTTACCACCAAAGAAGGGGGAAGCGGCATTGGTCTCAGTATATCCAGGCAGATTATGAGGTTGTCCGGCGGAAGTATTACACTGTTGCCGGGAAAGGAAACCAGGTTCATACTGAAGTTTAAATAACCTCTGTGACAATACTTTCTCAAACAAAAAAGTCCGTTCATCTGTTTATATAAGTGTAAATTAACAGAAACACCACTCATGATAATACTTGCCAACAACCCACTATTCAATGGTATTGCTCCCAATGTACTCACCGAAGATCTCAGAGAGATTAATTTTCATACCCGGATCTATCGGAAAGGAGAAATTCTTGCTCACCAGGGCGATGTATGCAACCGCCTCGTAATTCTCATAAAAGGTAGTGTACGCGGAGAGATGATTGACGACTCCGGAAGGTTGATAAAGGTAGAAGACATTGCCGCACCAAGAGCGATAGCACCGCTTTTTCTTTTCGGAAACGAGAATCGTTATCCGGTAGAAGTTACTGCTAATGAGGCTACTGAAGTGATTGAAATACCTAAGACAAGCGTACTAAAGTTATTCAGAAAGAACGAGAAGTTTCTGGAAAATTATATGAATCTCTCTGCTAATTACGCCCATACCCTCTCGGATAAACTGTTTTTCATGTCCTTCAAAACAATCCGGCAGAAACTGGCATCCTATCTGCTTCGCCTATCCAATCAGCAGCAAAGTGAACATATCACACTCAATCGCTCACAACAACAATTGAGTGATTACTTCGGAGTATCCCGCCCCTCACTGGCACGGGAACTGGCTCACATGCAAGAAGATAAGCTAATAATAGCAGATAGAAAACAAATAAAAATACTACAAAAGCAAGCACTGATTCAATTGACGGTGAGTGCTTCCCACACGTGAAAGTGCCATTCGGATGACAGGGAGGAATAAAGTTACTCCTGCACTACACCCACGCAGCCCATTTTCAACTTTCAATTTTCAATTTTCCACTAACTTGTAACATTGGTTACAGAATTGCCTCAAACCATTCCTCTACCTTTGCGTTCAATTAATAACCAATAAATACGTAGAAATTATGAACATGTTCTGTTATCAATGCCAGGAGACAGCAAAAGGCACTGGCTGCACCCTAAGAGGTGTTTGTGGAAAGACATCCGAAGTTGCTAATCTTCAAGACCTTCTGCTCTTTGTAGTAAGAGGTATTGCCGTGTATAACCAAAAGTTACGTGAGGAGAAGCGTCCTTCGGACGAAGCGGACCGCTTTATCTTTGATGCCCTCTTTATAACGATCACCAATGCTAACTTTGATAAAAAAGCCATCATTCGTAAAATCAAGGAAGGATTGAAGCTCAAAAGTAAACTCGCCCAGGAAGTAACGATTGAACATGCCCCCGATGAATGCACCTGGAATGGCAGCGAAGACGAATTTGAAGAAAAAGCCCAAAGCGTAGGAGTGCTCCGCACACCAGACGAAGACATTCGTTCTTTAAAAGAACTGGTACATTACGGGTTAAAAGGCATGGCAGCTTACGTAGAACATGCCCACAACTTAGGGTATGAATCCCCGGAAATATTCGCTTTCATGCAACATGCACTTGCCGAACTAACCCGTGACGACATCACCGTAGACGAACTCACCAGCCTGGTTCTTGAAACCGGAAGACAAGGTGTATCAGCTATGGCGCAACTGGATGCTGCCAATACAGAAACCTATGGTAACCCGGAACTGTCGGAAGTTAATATCGGTGTACGAAATAACCCGGGTATCCTCGTCAGCGGACACGACCTGAAAGACCTGGAAGAGTTGTTACAACAGACAGAAGGTACGGGCATTGATATCTATACTCACAGTGAAATGTTACCGGCACACTATTATCCGCAACTTAAAAAGTATAAACACCTTGCCGGAAACTACGGGAACGCCTGGTGGAAGCAGAAAGAAGAGTTTGAAAGCTTCAACGGTCCGATACTGTTTACCAGCAACTGTATTGTACCTCCCCGCCCGGATGCAAACTACAAAGACCGTATCTACATTACCGGTGCCTGCGGACTGGAGGGTGCAACTTATATTCCCGAAGCCAAAAACGGAGGACAAAAGGATTTCTCTGCTATCATTGAACATGCCAAACGCTGCCAGCCACCCGTAGCCATAGAGAGCGGTAAAATCGTTGGCGGATTTGCACACGCACAGGTTATTGCACTGGCAGACAAAGTGGTAGAAGCCGTCAAGAGTGGAGCCATCCGCAAATTCTTTGTTATGGCAGGTTGTGACGGACGTATGAAGAGCCGTGAGTATTATACTGAATTTGCTGAGAAACTACCTCACGATACAGTAATCCTTACCGCCGGATGCGCCAAATACCGTTACAATAAATTACCATTGGGAGATATTAATGGAATTCCCCGCGTTCTGGATGCAGGACAGTGTAATGACAGTTACTCATTAGCAGTAATCGCCATGAAGTTGAAAGAAGTATTCGGGCTGAAAGATATCAATGAGTTACCAATCATATACAATATTGCCTGGTATGAACAAAAGGCCGTGATCGTACTCCTTGCCCTGTTGTCTTTAGGAGTAAAGAATATACACCTCGGCCCTACTCTTCCGGCCTTTCTTTCACCTAACATCAAGAAGGTACTGATTGATAACTTCGGAATTGCTACAATAAGTACGGCAGACGAAGATATTATGAAGTTTCTGAGCTAAAAGAAGACTATTCTAACCGGTGCTTCCCGCACGGGGAGGTTCGGTAAGCGATGTAGTGGCGGAAGTTTCCGGCACCCCGGTTTGCTCCCCTCCCCTCTCCCTTCTCTTCCTCCCTCTCAATAGATGACTTCTAAAACACAGTAGTTTTCAACAGAAGCCAGACTTTGCGATTATCTGTGTTTTAATAATAAAACAGGTAGAAATATAACATTTTTAAACTATTTAACCTCCTTCCGGGATACAAAATACATCCAAAAGGGGGTTTTATTTGTTATCTAAATTACGTAACTTCGCACGGTGAAGCAAAAAAAGACTTATTTATAACCCTTATAATATATAGCCCATGTTATTCACTGCAGAAAATATTCTACTTGTAGGTTCTATCTTACTTTTCGTCAGTATCATTGTCGGTAAAACCGGATATCGCTTCGGAGTGCCTGCCCTGTTATTATTCCTTGTTGTTGGTATGCTTTTTGGAAGCGACGGCTTGGGCTTTCAATTCCATAGTGCAAAAACCGCACAATTCATAGGTATGGTGGCACTTAGTATTATCCTCTTTTCCGGTGGTATGGATACTAAGTTCACAGAAATACGTCCGATATTGACTCCGGGTATCGTGCTCTCCACCGTTGGAGTGTTACTTACGGCCCTGTTCACAGGGCTATTTATCTGGTGGCTCTCCGGTATGAGCTGGAGTAATATCTACCTGCCAATCACAACCTCACTGCTACTTGCATCTACTATGTCGTCAACAGATTCTGCCTCCGTCTTTGCCATTCTCCGTTCACAGAAAATGAATCTGAAACACAACCTTCGCCCGATGCTTGAGTTGGAGAGCGGTAGTAATGACC
Organism: Bacteroides mucinivorans; assembly: GCF_034654355.2. Taxonomy (NCBI): domain Bacteria; kingdom Pseudomonadati; phylum Bacteroidota; class Bacteroidia; order Bacteroidales; family Bacteroidaceae; genus Bacteroides; species Bacteroides mucinivorans. The sequence continues at coordinate 3,133,108 of NZ_CP178179.1, forward strand.
CTATGGCTTATATGCTCACGATTGTTCTCATACAGTTCGTTCAGTCTTCCGGTATGGGAGCCGGTGCCATATTAGGCTCTTTCTTTATTCAGTTTCTGGTAGGTGCAGCTGCCGGTTATGTACTGGGTAAATTGGCTATATTGATCCTCAACAAAATCAACATTGATAACCAATCACTCTACCCTATCCTCCTTCTGTCATTTGTATTCTTTACGTTTGCTATCACCGACAGACTACATGGAAACGGTTATCTGGCAGTATACATTGCCGGTATAATGGTGGGTAATAATAAGATCATGTTTCGAAAAGAGATTGCTACCTTCATGGACGGACTCACCTGGCTTTTCCAGATTATCATGTTCCTCATGCTCGGCTTGCTTGTCAATCCGCACGAGATGCTCGAAGTAGCTTGTGTAGCATTGCTTATCGGGGTATTCATGATTGTTATCGGTCGTCCGTTAAGTGTATTTCTTTGTCTGCTCCCATTCCGGAAAATAACATTCAAGTCGCGGTTATTCGTATCATGGGTAGGATTACGCGGAGCTGTTCCGATTATCTTTGCCACCTATCCGGTAGTGGCCAATGTGGAAGGATCAAATGTTATATTCAATATCGTATTCTTTATTACCATCATTTCGCTGGTAGTACAGGGAACTACAGTTTCTTATGTAGCACGTTTGCTTCATCTCTCCACCCCGCTCGAGAAAACCGGAAATGACTTTGGAGTAGAATTACCCGAAGAGATAGACTCCGATCTTCGCGACATGACTGTAACGCAGGAAATGATAGAGAAAGCCGATACACTGAAAGATATGAATCTTCCAAAAGGCACACTCGTTATGATCGTAAAACGTGGAGACGAATTCCTTATTCCGAATGGAAGTCTGAAACTACATGTAGATGATAAGCTACTACTCATTTCAGAGAAGAGCAAAGAATAAAAATCTCCCTTTCAAAAGCCGGATAAAGCTATCAACATGTGACTTTAGAAATGCAGGTGATCGCTAATTAACGCAAATACAATTTAATATTTGCGTTAATTAGCGATCATCTGCGTTTTAATAATGGCTGATTTTACCTTTGGCACACCTCCGTTTATAGCCTATGTGACTTCTATATGCAATCGAGTAATTACTCTATTTTCGCATTGGTTACCCGTTCCAGCAGGAAGCGGCTTTTATTCCAGTGAAACGACTTATACTCCGTATTCATCCGGATACTATTATTACGGAATACAAGTCCGTCTACCGACTTGGCATAAAGAATCGGTGCATCAAAGGTATCGAATTCATTGTCTTCAATCACGATGCCTTCTTCAACTCCACCATGAAAATACTTTTGTTGCGATTTCAGGTCAGGTATTTCAGGATAGATAGAAATTACAGCATTTGTGAACTGAAACATATTTGTAAGTGCATTCACAAAACGATTTTTCCGGATAATTACATTCCGGCAAGCTCCTGTTTCATACCAACCATTACAGTCACCACACAGCAGAATGGCTGTACCGGATGTATGGTCAAACAGGTTATTCTCTGCAATCGTTTTCTTAGGAGTGCTAAACAGTGCACCGCGAGCACGGTTATTACGAATCACATTATCAGCAAATAGCACTTCCGGAGTCCAGGTCAGGTTCTCAATACCAAAACCACTTTCAGCATTGACAACCGCATCAACAGGATCACGGAAAGAAATAACAAACTCACGCGCGCCCTGAACCTCCTCTTTATCATAGGGAGCGATCGCCGTAATGCTATTCTGACTCCCCACAAGCTCCATTGTTAACGAACGTACAAACTGCACTTCATCCTCCGGTCGTCCCCACTCAAATCCCCAGGCCTGGTCGTGCATATACCGTCCTACCAAAGTACGGTCGTCTATCCGCTTGATAACTTTCAGGTAAGTACCATGTACATTGATAGCATCGTCCATCATGCCTTCATAAAGGCCATTCCGGGATATAATCTTTCCTTTACAACCCGAAAAATGAGTGGCGTCGGCCTGAGTAGTGAAATAACGGGGATCATTTTCCCCACGAAGACAGACGTTAAATCCATCTAAGGTTATATTCTCACACAATTGTGCCAATAATCCCATTCCTTCGGCATAATGTACTTTCACGTTTAATAATTGCGTATCTACATCATGTGAAAGAAATATTCCGGGAGTAGGCCGGAAGTAAGTACGCAGAGCAATTACTGTACCTGGAACAAGCCGGTTGTCCTTCCAGCTCTTTATATTGAGACGACGTGAAGCCACTTGGGTTACTCCCTTATTCGGATAATATAAATCACTGGTGTTATAGACTATATGACGGCTTTTAGGATCAAAGGCAATGCCGGAAGAAGGACGAAGTTTCCAACCTTCACCCAATGTCTCAAAAACTGAATCTTTACTGATGTGATAGTTCACCCAGGGAGCTACTTCAAAAGTAATACCATTCTCTACAGAATTCTCTACTATTTGTACCTGTGCTATATGCGGATTCTCAAAGTCAATATTAAAATCTTTCAGTATGCAGTTTTCCGAATACAAAAGAGAGACAGGAATCATGCGACCATGGAAAATAAAATCAGATCCTTGTCCATCCAAAGTCAGATTTTTCATATTCTCAATAGCAATACCTACCTTCTTCGGATTTGTCTGGTCATGGTTAGAAATATAATACTGGCGAGATGCTGCATTCTTTTCAAAGAAATGATACCTGCCCGTCGGAAAACGTAATGTGACATTATCTCCTTCCTGGTAATCTCTTTTGATCTTCTCTAAAATCTTTTGCAATACAGGTGATGCATCTTTCTTTCCATTGGCTTTCAAACCAAAATCAGAGACATCATACACACGATTGGCAGCACATATATCAACGGGAGGTAAAACTCCTAATAGGAGTACAAGCAGAGATGTAAGAACAGTTTTCATAGTAATCTTTTTATCAGACAAGTTTAGTATCCGGTTACAAAGATATACCTTTTGATTATAATTACATTCAGTTCTTACTTAAATTCGTACGGTTTTGAGTATATTTCACCACAGAGTAACACAGAGTTTAAATCTTTATTGAACGCAGAATTAATGCAGACTTTCATCTAAGAGAACTACAGTCTTTTAATCTGTGTTTATCTGTGTTAATCCGAGTTTCATCAGATAAATACTACTCTGTGGAACTCTGTGTTACTCTGTGGTGGGTTTTACTCATTTCTGATCAGTTCCACCTCCCGTTAATTTACCGTAAAACTTTCCGGGAGAACCCCGTCTTTGTTAATGAAATATTAATTTTGCGCAGTTTTAAAACAAATGTGCAAAAAGCAAATATGGAACAACAACAAGGGTTCATAGACTATATAGAGCAAAGTATCATAAACAACTGGGATCGTAACGCCCTGACAGACTATAAAGGAATCACCCTTCAATACAAGGATGTTGCCCGCAAAATAGCAAAATTTCATATTGTACTTGAGAGTGCCGGCATTCAGTCCGGTGATAAAATAGCTGTTTGTGGACGCAATAGTGCACATTGGGCAGTTGCTTTTCTGGCAACAGTAACTTATGGAGCCGTTATCGTTCCCATTCTTCATGAATTCAAAGCCGATAATATACACAACATCGTTAATCACTCCGAAGCTAAACTTCTGTTCGTTGGCGACCAGGTATGGGAAAACCTGAATGAGGATGCCATGCCTCTATTAAAGGGGATCGCTTCTTTGAAAGACTTCTCTGCACTTGTGTCCCGTTGTGATCAACTGACTTATGCCTTTGAGCACCGGAATGAGATCTATGGAAAACGTTATCCCAAATGTTTCCGGAAAGAACACATTTCATATCGCAAAAGCGATCCCGAAGAGTTGGTAATCATTAACTATACCTCAGGAACTACCGGCTACTCTAAAGGAGTGATGCTGCCTGCCCGTAGCATATGGTCCAACATTACTTACTGTTATGAGATGCGTCCTCTGCAAGCCGGAGATACGGTTGTATCTATGCTTCCGTTAGGCCATGTATTCGGTATGACCTATGATTTCCTGTACAGTTTCTCAGCAGGCGCACATCTGTATTTCCTCACCCGGATGCCCTCTCCTAAAATCATAGCACAGTCTTTTGCCGAAATCAAACCGAAACTGATTTCATGCGTACCCCTGATTGTAGAAAAGATCATCAAAAAAGAGGTATTACTCCGGCTGGACAACAGGATAGGCAAACTATTGTTGCGGGTTCCCATCCTCAACGATAAACTGAAAGCAGCCGCCCGACAGACAGCTATGGAAATTTTTGGTGGTAACTTTAATGATATTATTATCGGCGGTGCTCCTTTCAATGCAGAGATTGAAGCTTTCTTAAAAAAGATAGGTTTCCCTTATACAATTGCCTACGGAATGACTGAATGTGGTCCTATTATCTGTTCAGACTACTGGCAAGATCTCAAAAAAGCCTCATGTGGAAAAGCTGCCAGTCGCATGGAAGTAAAAATAGATTCTCCTGATCCCAACACACATGCCGGAGAAATCATCTGCAGAGGAGACAACCTCATGCTGGGATATTATAAAAATGCGGAAGCTACTGCACAGATTATAGATAAAGACGGGTGGCTGCATACAGGCGATCTTGCCACAATAGACGAACAAGGGTATGTGACAATACGCGGACGCAGTAAGAATCTTCTGCTTAACTCAAGCGGACAGAACATCTATCCCGAAGAGATTGAAAGCAAACTGAACAATATGCCGTATGTAGCAGAGTCATTGATCGTATTGCAGAATGACAAACTTGTTGCTCTCATATATCCTGACTTTGACGATGCATTTGCCCATGGTTTGCAACAACCGGATATTGAGAAAGCAATGGAGGTAAACCGGCTGGAACTGAACCTTCAGTTACCTGCATTCAGCCAGATAAGCAAAGTAAAAATACACTTTGAAGAGTTTGAAAAGACAGCTAAGAAAAGTATCAAACGGTTTATGTATCAAGAAGCGAAAGGTTGATTGCCCTTTCGCTTCTTTTACCATCTTTATTATTACCATGCCACTGCGATGTAATTAAATCGAGCGGTTATTCGACCGAAAAACCACACGAGTCTAATTTCCATTCCACTACGGTGCAATTAAAATACATACTATGACTTTCGGTTTTTACTGCTTATTCCACCAATTCTTGAAATAAATCATTCAGTGTCTGATCCAGATTGGCAGAAAAACCTACGTGTGGCCTTGAAGTCTGGATGCAGGAACTTCTCAGAGCCGTCAGCCACCGGAAACGTTCCGGAATATCCAACAGAGCAATTGTTCCTCCAGTCTCATGCCCCGAACAGACCTTACTAAAAGCCTCCATATGCTCGCGAAACGACTCTATATCCAGTTCCGGAGAAAAGGCTCTAAGCCTGTTTTCATTTATCTCATAACGCATTTTTATAAAGTCAGCCTGTTTTGAGAACAGGATAACTCCAACATTCATAAACTCCTCACGTTCCACCTTCGGTACAATGCGGATTACTGCATATTCATATAAGTGCTTTTCTGGCATCCTGTGCTTCTTTTACAAATAGTTCGGAATGACGTATCCTTTCTGTTAGAAATTGAAAATAAATATCTCGTATATCCTGCTGTGTTTCTTCTTTATCCCGCCAATGCAACCAGTCATCGGGTATCAGATCTACTATTTCCCGCAATATTTCATCAGTCAATATCTCTTTGTATTCCCGGTCCACTTCCTCCAGGTCACTCGCTTCGGCCAGCAATGCATGTTCCTTTATCTGTGTAAAAGGACTCAGTGCATGTTTCTTCCAGTTCACCCACGAATGATGGAAAAACAGAGAAGCGCCATGGTCTATCAGCCACAGTTCTTTATGCCACATTAACATATTGGTATTCTTGGCTGTACGATCCACATTAGTTAAAAAGGCATCCAGCCATACTATCTGTGAGGCTAACTTAGCATCCACTTTTGTTACCACAGGATCAAACGGTAATGCTCCCGACAGGAAATGCAACCCCAGGTTCAACCCACGACTTCCTTGCAACAGGTCTTGTATCTCTTCATCTCCTTCCGAACGCCCGAAAGCTTCATCCAGATTTAGAAAAACAATTTCCGGAAGACGCAAACCCAACACACGGGCTACCTCTCCTCCTATCAGCTCAGAAATAAGCGCTTTTGTCCCATGCCCCGCCCCACGAAACTTTACCACATATTTAAATCCATCATCAGCTTCGGCAAGAGCTGGCAACGAACCTCCCTCACGTAAAGGCATGATGTAACGAATTACATCAACGGTTCGTATATCGATCTCATTTCCTCTTATTATCATAGTGTTTCTCTCCTTTCTGTTTATATCATATTTATATAAACAGTTGTGCTTTTAAATAGTTTCAGTTAAAACTTAAATGAAAACAGGAAGACAAATATACTAATAAAAGGCAAACAACATTGTTTTATCCTCATCTTTATAGTATACAGATATTAAAGATGCGATGAAAGTAAAATACACATAAAGAGTGAAAAAACATGATTATACATGCTATATTAGCGTGTATCATGCAAAAATTATATACCTATTACGTTCAATCAGATGGATAAAATAAAAACAAGGGATTATTACTACAATATTTTTTTATAGTTACTAAAACATTTTCGATGAATGAAGTAATAGAGTAATAAGAGCAGAAAAGCGAAATATCAGACAGGTATCTTATTAGAAATCAAGCATTTCAATATAGATATTTATCGCATACAAAAGTACTATTTTAAGTATGCGTTAAATAGGTAATTAATAGTGACTTAAATACGTACTTTTATACCTATAAAGTACGTATTTTTACAATGCTTGTTTAGTATGTTTATACTTCAAAGAATTTGTATCCTTTATTAGCAGCCACATACACCACATACATTTGTATATTATAGTATGGGAATTGTACGCGAATTGTTTCCGCATATTGCTTCACCTGTTCCACATCTTCGCGACGTGGAGCATTGAGTGCCAGTACTTTCTTTGCTTCGCTTGCTTTGAAATACTTGAACTCTACAATCCGGTGATCCTTATAATATTCCGTTCCGGGAATTCCTGTCATCTCAAAATCCGAACGTCCGGCAGGATGGTTCTGTTCTAATGCAAAGGTGTAGCATTGGCTCAGATAACGCGAACACAGTTCAAAGAACGAACAACGAATGAAATTCTCATTCATCTTATCGAATACCTGTGCGGGAAACTGCCCAAGGTATTGATCGTAGTAGTTATGGAAAATACCTTCCATACGCCGGTCGTGAGTAAATTGCTCAAAGGCAGGAACGTAGCGGTTTGCAAAGTTATCAATGTCATTCAACTGGTTATAATAATCCATATAAATGCTACGCATGGTCAGGTTGGGCAACGTCATTCGGAAGGAATTCTTCAATGTCGTCATGCCCAAATAAAACAAGGAGACAGGATAGAAATTCTTGTCGAAAAACTTCTGCTTATTGAACTTGCTTCGCAAATCAGGCTGTGCATAAGCTATTTCATCTTCCATCACCAATGTATTGAGCAACTGTTTGGCATTCTCCTGACTCAACGCAAGTCGACGAATCCAATGGATGTCTGTACGCAAATTCTCATCAATCATTTCATCGGGAACAATACCATTAACAGCAAACTTTTTAAGAAAGTAAGTCAGTATGGTAGAATTAAACAAAGGCTCCGCATTAGGCTGAAACCGGTAACCGTCATAGTTGCTCACGATCAGTTTCCATATTTCATCGAATTGTTCTTCGTTACCGGAATATTTCCGGAGTACATAGCGTAGGTACACTTCTGCCTCTGCATGAGTAAAGCCAAGCATATTTAGAAAGTCAGGTTCAAGTGTCAAGATCTCCGCAATGTTGTATCCACTGGTCAAATCGTCCATTGTGACGGGAAGTACTCCTGTACAGAAACAGGTACGTATGCTTCCCTCGCCGATACCTGCCTTTATTATTTTAAAGAAAGTACGTAAGAAACTGTCGGCAGTAGTCACTTGCTCATAGAGCGGATCTTTGTAAGCAGTCAACAGCTGGTTGGTAAAATTGTCATATTCATCAATAAGAAGATATACCGGAGGAAGATTATGGGACGATACATAACGCAACATATCCTCCAACATCTTTGTGACATCGGTTTTATCACTAAATTCAAAATCCGGGAATAAACGTGCATATCTGGCATCGGCTTTCACCATATCATAGATGACTCCGCAATTCAAATCATTAAAGTTCTTTTGTAACCCTTCCAGTGTATCGGTTACTACCATTTTAGAGAAGTCGAAGCGAAGCACGAGATATTTATTATGCTCTTTTGTAGGATTACTTCCAACGTATGTATCTCTAAACAGTTCTGTAAAACGATCTGCCATATTCAAATCATAGTAAGCGGCCAACATAGACACTAACAAGCTCTTTCCGAAACGGCGCGGACGCAAAAAGACAGGAGCTTTATATAGTTCCAGATCGGGAATAAACATTGTCTTGTCCACATAGTAAAATCCACGTTCGCGCATTTCTACATAGTTTGCCACAGCATAAGGCACAGTGATTCTTACAGTTGATTTCATAACCTACTCTTCTTATATGAATTTGATATTGCGAATATACACCTTTTGGATGAGATAATTTAAGTTTATTCGTATTTTTGCATTTTAATTGAAAAAGCATGAACTCCATAAAACCACGTATCACTAAGCTTCTCAATGCCCTCAACGAAGGCGTGTTTGAGAAAGAACACACCATAGCCCTTTCCCTTCTGGCAGCCATTGCCGGAGAAAGTATCTTTCTGTTAGGTCCTCCGGGAGTTGCCAAGAGCTTGGTAGCCCGAAGACTTAAATATGCATTCAAAGAAAACAGTGCATTTGAGTATCTGATGTCCAGGTTTAGCACACCGGATGAGATATTCGGTCCGGTTTCCATCTCTAAGCTGAAAGATGAAGACACTTATGAACGAATCACGGAGGGATATCTGCCTACGGCCTCGGTAGTCTTTCTGGATGAAATATGGAAAGCCGGTCCGGCAATTCAGAACTCTCTGCTGACCGTTATCAATGAAAAGATATACCGTAATGGGCAGTTCACAGTAAAAGTCCCCCTGAAAGTATTGATTGCGGCTTCTAACGAATTACCTGCCAAAGGAGAAGGACTGGAAGCTCTCTATGACCGCTTTCTGATCCGGCAGTTCGTGGGATGTATTGAACAGGAGTTTGCTTTTGATCGCATGATTGCTTCTACACGGGACACAGAGCCTTGCATTCCGGAGAAACTGACAATCAGCCCTAAAGAATACTCGACCCTGCAGGAGGAAGCGGAAAAAGTAACATTACATTATACCTTCTTTGAACTGATACATACCATCAAACGAACCGTAGAACAGTATAATACACAACGGGAGGCGAATCTTCCTCCTATTTATATATCAGACCGCCGCTGGAAGAAAATGGTTGGGTTGCTACGCACTTCGGCCTATCTGAACGAATCATTAACGGTCTGCTTTGCCGATTGCCTGCTGATCCCCTATTGTATCTGGGACGAGGTAAGCCAATTTCCCATTGCCGAAGATATTGTACAGCGGGCCATCACTGATAGTATCAACACCTATCTGTTAGGCGAAAAACAGCTGGAACAAAAACTGGATGCACTCAAAGAAGATATGAAAGCAGAACACAGTCTGCGGGAAATCAGCGACCCTGCTATTCAGGTGGTAGATACTTTCTATCATCGCATCGAAGGATATCGCATTGCCGGAAACCTGCTTATGTTTGCGTCCGATTATCAGAATCTGAAGAAAGACAGCAACCGCCTGTTTTATATCCAGCAGGATAAATTCCGTCCGGTAAACAAAGTACTGAAGGTATATGATTTTGTAAAAAACCGCAGTATCGCTCAGAAAGATATTTATTCCCTGCGAAAAGGAAACCGTTCCGTGTTTGTCAATAACCAGGAATATCCGCTACTCTGCTATGACGATTGTGCTCCATTACCCGAACAGAATGAAGATACGAGTACCCCCTTTGAGTTCCGGTTACAAGAGGTAATAGATTTACTGCATAACATGGAAACAGAATTTAAAAAACTATCTGAACGGGAAAACGAATATGCCAAGGAGCACCTCTTTCTGAGCGCCAAACAAAAAGGGGAGCTGAAACGAATCCTGAATGGTACAGCCCATATCATTGAAAATTACCGGAACGAGTTGCGAATCATTGCCCATGCCCATGAACAAGAGAACAGGGACTATTAGGCTGAAAGAACTGCAAGACAGGTATTATGACCGTTTGCAGGATATTGCCTACGAGGTATATGATGAGCAGTTGCACAACCTCATCATCAAGCCCGAAGAACTGGATACCGACATCCGGCAATACTTTCGTCATACTCTGCCCTCTCTGCAAGAATTTTATTCAAGGTATGCCAGTCAATGGGAGTATTTTCATGAAACGGATGAAGCTTCGGATACAAAGTTTCTACGTTTTCTGGAGAATAGCGCTTATCCACTTTCCATGAAGTATAACCTGGTAGATCTCAATGTGAAATACTATCTGGAACGATTTCATGCCCTCAAACCCCGTTCTAAAGAGTGGAAAGCATTGCGAATACTTTTCTTCGACAAATGGCACCAACTGTTATCCAACAATGAGTTCAATTACCAGATGGAGCATATCAACCACCTGTGCGAAGAGTTTTACCGCCTGCAATTATCGCTCTCTAAGAATCTGCCTGTCCGGGGAGGTTCCCGGTTGGTATGGTTGCTCCGAAACCATAAACAAATAGCGGAACAGATACTGGAGTATGATGAGACAATCAAAAAAACGCCAGAAATACAAGAGCTTATTGAGAGATTAGGCAAACGGCATCAAGGTATACAGAAACGTTTTAAGATGACAGCCGGAATCCATAAAGAACAGATCATCACTCACTCTACCCGGAGTGACATTACCGGTATTTGTGAAGGTAATGACCTGAACAGCTTGTTACCAATTGAATATTGTTATCTGGCGGAAAAAGCCCTGCAACCTGTTTTCTTTGAGCGATATGCCGAGAAAAAGCTTCAAATGATTGATTATGCCTCGCGTGAGCTACGGGCCATGGATGATAAAAAGATGCCGGGTAACCAGGTTTCCGAGGAAGCCGAAGGTCCCTTTATTGTCTGTATTGACACCTCCGGATCAATGGCAGGAAAAAGAGAGAAACTGGCCAAATCGGCTCTGCTCGCTATAGCCGAACTAACGGAAAAACAACATCGCAAATGTTATATCATAATCTTCTCTGACGATGTGGAATGTATCGAAATAACCGACTTAGGAAGCAGTTTCGATCGTCTGGTAGATTTCCTGTGCCAATCTTTTCACGGAGGTACAGATCTTGCTCCTGCCATAGCTCATACGATCCGGATGATTGAAACACAAGGATATCAGGAGGCAGATATGGTGATGATATCCGACTTTGAGATGATGCCAATAGATAAAGAATTATCAGCCCACATCCGACATATAAAAGAGAACCAAACAAAAATATATGCCCTCTCTATGGGAGAAGAGCCCAAACAAAGCTACCTGGATATTTGTGATAAATACTGGGAGGTGCTTCCCGCACGGGGAGGTACGCCGGGCGATGGAAAATGAAGAAAATTATGTAAAAGAGAAGAAAAATAGACGATTTAATTATTAAAACATGTTATATAACAGGGGATTTTTCTTGGTTAATTTGCAAATGTGCAAAAAGGTGGTACCTTTGCAATGTGTTTTTCATAGTATTAGATTTAAGGTTAACAAAGGTTGGAGCAAGGCGTTGCTCCTTTTTTTATGCCCATACCTGAAAAACATAAATTCTTTTCTACTATTTTAGTCCAAAGAGCTATTTCTTTTTTCTACTTTTGCCCAAACAATCAATACATTTAATAAGAACTATCATGAACAAAAAATCGATCCTCGGAACTCTGACTATAGCCACCGTTTTCCTCTTTTCGTACACTATTATCTGTCAGGCACAAACTATAGAATCCGTCACACCGAAACAAGCCCGTAAATGGACAGAACAAGGTGAATGGACAAACGGATTCAAAGCCACGCCGCATAAGACAACGGATTACGTGGAATTTGCTACCCAGTATCGTAAAAACAAAGAGCTGTGGGATAAAACCTTTCGTTGGCTGGCCGAACATGACCTGACAACTATCCCAGTAGGAAAATATGAAATTGACGGCAAAAGATGTTATATTAATGTACAGGAAGCCAAGACACAGGATGCCAGCAAACGTAAAATAGAATCACATCGCCACTGTATCGATCTGCAATATGTAGTAAAAGGAACCGAACGATTCGGCCTTGTAGCTTTAAAGGATGCCACCCCTATTACAGAATACAAACCGGATGTCACTTTTTATAAATCATCTAAAGTTAAATACATAGATTCTACTCCTGATAAGTTTTTTATGTTCTTCCCTAAAAATTGCCATCAGGCTTTGGTTAAAGCCAATAAGGAAGAAGATATACGTGTTATCGTAGCCAAGATTGAATATATACCTTAGAAAAAACTTCTTCTTCAAGATATCTGCCATAAATATATTCGGAAAAAAAGAGGCGTTTTAACAAAAAAGTAGAGTGACCATACACACATAAAGTCACTCTACTTATAGTTTAAGATGATATTGAAATAGGAGAATTTCGTCTTATCACTTACTCTTTTCCAGCGTTAAGACAAATTGCCGGAGATATACCTGTTGCTCGTCATTACTCATATTCGTAAATCGAACGAATTTCACCGGAGCCCTCCGTAGTTCAGCTGTATATCTGCTACCTTTTTGTACCAGATCAATCGTTTTCCATTCTTTACCATCAGAAGATATATCAAAACGTCCCCACTCACAAGGTTCTTTCTTTCCAAAATCAATCTGGATACTTTCTGCCGGATAAATATGATCCAGTTCTATTTCAACTATATTTCCTGCACCCCATTTCACTACTTCATTTGCAGGTGAAATAAGCACACGGTTTATCTTTACCTGTAACGGCAGGTTCTTTATCTGCTCTACGTTACTAATAAGTTTGTGGGGCATATAGTCTGAAGTAGCATCCAGGGTAGTTCCGTTCTTTTGATTATAACGGTCAACAGTCACCGCAAAAGTCTGATCGATCAACGGTTTTATAACTTTTGTAGCAGTCTTTACTCCCGGTTGATAGGGATTCTGGTTATATGTCTGGTCAATATCAAACATCTGTTGCTGCAAAGCCTTTACATGTTTATATTTGCGTAAGAAAGAAGAATGAGTATCCCGGCTTTCTACCATTTTAAATACTTCCTGCCCGGTTTCGGCTAGCAACCTGAACTGATACAACCACGGTGTTATCTCCTGAATCAATGGTTTATTTTCCGTATTAACCAGCAGAATATCACTGGATTCTATCATTCGCTCAAAAGTGTTCAGCAATGTTTCAAAATCTGCTTTATCATACTCTCCGTTCTTTATATAACTTCCGAGGAAACGTTCAGCAGCAGGCTGAATATCCTGTGACTCTTCTCGACGATATTTATGTCCGTTGATGCCCAAATCCGAATTATGAATAGCGAAACATTCAAGTTCTTCCGAAGCATTCGGCAGAATGGTACGGATAGCCTCTTTCCATGTTCTCCAGGTATCATACTTAGTAGGATTCCATGCATAACTTGCCACACCATAAATCGCAATTTTAGATGCTTCGGCGTGCTCCATCGGATTGGTGACGAAACCCGACATCTGCTTGGCAATTGTAGTATCATTGCCATAAACAGGGCCAAGAAGTAAATGATCGCGTACATAATCGGATACAGGAAAATTCCACCAGATGTAGGCCGGGCGCTTGATTCGTTCGTTAATCCAGTCAATACCGTCGCGGGTAATATCAGAAACAACACGATCGCCTGTCCACATGATCTGAATAGAAGGATTCAAGTTATCCCCCAAAGTAGTCAGATAGTTACCATCCGGATTTGCCCAACTTTTATTATATTCGGTAGGACACATGATCAGCGGAGTAACATCAGGTTTTGTTTGTACAAAGTTCTCATCAATATAGTTCAATAACTCCGCCTGTTTCTGTGGATTGGTCCCTTCACCGGAAATATCATCAAAAAATACAGCAAATGAACGTATGCCGAGCTGATACATTTTCTCGAACTTGGCAATCAGAAAGTCACGATCTTCCTGATTCCATTTGATATCCTGTCCCGGATGAATTGCCCACACAAAGTCTACTTCGTTATCATTGGCTACTGTTACCAATTCCTGTAATTGGGCAGCCTCCTTTTCGGGATAAGGCAAACGCCAGTTGGGAGCACTGTGATATGGATCGTCTTTAGGACCATATATATAGGTATTCATTTTGTTTTCACCATAAAACTTCAGCTGCTTGATACGTGCCTGATGATTCCACGGAGTTCCATAAAACCCTTCTACCACCCCACGATAACGAATAGAAGGATAATCTTTAATTTCCACTTCAGGCAATTTCCCGTCTTTCAGCAGTTGTGCTAAAGTTTGTAAAGCATAGTAAGTGCCTCGCTCATCATTTCCTGCCAATACGATTTCTTTTTCGTTAATGGAGAGATAATAACCCTCATCGTATTTAGGAATCAGATGAGTATACTTATGTACGCTTTTATCTCCTTTCTCACCAATGTTTATCCGAATCCCATTCTTACCCGGTTGTTTATCTGCAAATAGTTTTTTCAATACTTTTATTGCATATGGGTTTGCTTCACTTTCACCATTTACCTGATAGGTGGAGGGTAAGTCTACACTTTTGTCAAGTACAATCATTTGTTGAGGAGGTGGCTGCAAACTGACATTTTGTGCAAAAGCACCGGTAGTACACAGGAGACAGACTCCTACTAAATAAATTTTGCTGTTTTTCATACGTAAATAATTGTTTTGTTCCTCCATTAAATGGGAACATTTTTATACCATCAATAACTATTTTGTCAAATCAGGACAAAAGAAAGTACTTTTAATCCTAACAGATAGTATACGGTCAATCATTTTTCATTTTTTTATAATTTTACAACATCCAATGCTGTTAAAAAATTCAATAGCACATGTTTGTTGCTACATTAATAAAGTAATCTGATGAGAATCCGACAAAGTACATCACCACCTAAAATTCCAATAGCAGCTACTATCCACAAATGAGACTTCTTTAGGTTGCAAGACACTTTCAATGCCTGTACCATCCAGATAATAGAAAAGACCAGAAACGGGAAACCAATCAGCGACAAAACTATTGCCAAGTGAAAATAAGGCATGGAGAGCATTTCCGCCGGTGACATCGTAGGATCTATTTGTGACAATACTTGCATGGGTGGTAGGAAATTTATCAAATTCATCACAAGCATCGGGAGCTGAGCAAACAATACAGTACCAAACACATCTATAATCCGAATTTTAGAGTGTGAGAAAATAAGACCACCCAAATAGAATAAGGTAGCCGGAACTAACCACACAAGAAGATGTTCTGCCAAGTAGCACCACCAGGCGGGATTGGGAGCGGGACCAAAATGAAGCAAGCCGTGATAATGGTAGCCGGATGCCCAACTCAATAATGTAGAAATTACCAATCCCAGTATCCCCCAGACTAATGCCTGCATTCCTGCAATCCGAATAAACGGATTAATAAGTATTTCTATTCTTTTCTTCATTTTATATATTCATTTTAGTTAGTTTTTCAATCAAATCATCCAATATATTACGTACGGTTGGATAACTCACTCCCATACTTTTGGCCATATCTTTCAGGCTTCCACTGGATTTCACAAAATCAATAATAAACTGTTGCTCTTTCTCTGGCAAACGAGCCAGTAAAGGTAATTCAAAACTACCACAGACTTCTGTGGCACATTGCTCACAAAACATACGTCCTACTTTAAGCGGGGCTTCACAAGAAGGACATTTCAACGGTAGACGTTTCTTTAGTTCACTCATTTCTTATTATATTTCTTTATAAAAGTATTCAGTGACGATATAAGAGTCGCATTGACTGGTAAAGAAGGGTTTGTATATATAGACATTTGTTTCTGTGGTTCCATTGTCTCACAATCTTTTAATACGTGATTCATTGAGTCAATCAGAAGTAATTCTGCTGTAGGCTTTGATTTCTTCAACAGTTCGGCATCTTTTACAGAAACCTGAATATCCTTTTTGCCCTGAACTATCAATACCGGTATCTTTAGAGAGGCAATAACCGTCTGAGGGTTGTATTTATACCAGGAAATTAAATAAGGCTGAACCGAAGCACGAAACAGAGACTGCACATACATAGACACTTGCTCTACTGTTTTACCACTCTTCAAAGATTCATTGATAGAAGCAACTTCTTTCTTTATCATTTCCGGCTGAGAAGCAACCTGCTCTTCAATCACTTCATAAGCCGGACGCCCTGCCCCTGCCAGAGAAACCAAAGCTTTCACTTCAGGCTGATTCACGCAAGCCAACATCCCGATCAGAGAACCTTCGCTATGCCCTACCACAGTAATACCAGTAAACCTTTTATCTTTGGCCAGATAATTAATCCACCCTTTTACATCGTTTACATAGTCTTCAAAACGCAGCAGAGATTCTTCTTTTCCGGCAGCCGCACTGGTAGCTATCCCCCGCTTATCAAAACGCAGTGAAGCGATTCCATTGGCAGCCAGTCCTTCTGCAAGAAACTTTAATGAATTGTTTTTCATATTACCAATAGCCGAATTTCCATCCATATCCGTCGGACCGGAGCCAGCAATTAATAACACGACCGGATATGTCTTCCCACCATTGGGAAGAAGCAATTTTCCATTAATAACTCCTTCCTTGGTATCCAGAGTCACGGTCTCACCATTCAATGGCATCAATTGTGCCTGACAAAGAAAGCAACAACAAGAAAATAAACTAACGAAGATTAAACTGATACGTTTCATGATATTTTTTTTAGAAGTTCATCATTATATTTGCAAATATAGATAGATAATTAAATAAATCAAATATATTATTGAACAAAATTAAATACGATATTAATTTTATTCAAAGTTAATTCTTCATTATGAGTTAAACACCATACAAGTTATTCTCACCAAAATACTTTGTTGATGGAGCAATCGGTTTATCTTATGGGAGTAATGATCAGCTTTTCGGATCTTTCAACTATAGAACTCTACACATAGCAGGTCACTACCTGATTGATTTTATCCTAACACATAAATCATATAAAATAGCATAGGAATATACACTCATAAAACACTGATAATCAACACCTAAAAGTGTACACTTTTACATAGCAGGATTGTACACTTTAGTATGACAAGACTGTACAATCCTGTTATACTAAAGTGTACAATCTTGTTATTCTTCTTCAATTCAAGATAAATTCTATATAAATTGGGAGGCATTAATCATAAAAAAAGGTCATCTCAGTTTTACCTGAGACAACCTTCTATTTTTCCCCAAAAAAGGAAGATTCCTTTATTTCTTAATCACTTTAACAGTACTTGTACCATCTTCCGTAGTAACTTTAACAATATACTGTCCGTTTATCAAGTCAGATACATTTAAGTTTGATACGTTCTCAGCCTGTTTTACTGTTACTCCCATTAAGTTAATGACAGCAACATTACAAGGAGTTGTAAAGTTCAATACATCAACTACCGGATTAGGATAAACAGATACACCAGCTCCCTGCTCAGTAGAAGAGATACCTGTGCCACCGCCACCTGTAACTTCGTTTAATGAGAAGATATTTTCCAACTTATCATTAGCAACTTTTGTTTGAGCAGTAGCCAATTTAGTTCCTAAAGCAGCTACACCAGTAGTAAGGTTGGCAGGGTTTGATTGAGTCATGGTACCATTAGAGATATTAACCCAGAAAGCAAGAGGAGTTTCGGCAGCATGAGAAGCTATATCCGAAGAATAACCTATTGCATACACATAATCTCCTGCAAGAGCCATACCACTAAAGACTTCATTCTTCTTTTTCTCTTCACCTTCATTAAATGCAGAAATTGCACTCCAATTCACATCTAATGTATTTGGATTCAAACCAACAACATAGATATCATTAGTAGAAACAGATGTTTTGTTAGTATCAAAGGGTAATTGTTTATTAAAAGTTCCACCAACTAACAATACATTATCCTTGGCAATCATCGATTTAATGATAGAGCTATTGGGTAATATATCGTGTGTTGTAGTATACTTCTTAGTCAAAGCAGATGTACCATCAGTCAAGTCTATGACAGACAGAATATACCCATATTCAGTCATACCTTCTTCTTGAAATAAATTAAATTCCTGCTTTTGAGAACCAATAGTCAATGTTTGTCCACCTGAAACAACAAAACCAGAATACAACTTTCCACCCACAATAGCAAAAGAAGTTGATGATACAGATGCTTCTTCTATACTTTGGCCTCCTGTAACACCTATATTAGCTATAATTCCACTCACTTCCAGTTGATCATTTAAAGAGAAAATTGCACCACACTTCAAATCTCCATAATAAAATCCACCTCCAAAATAATCGAAATAACCACCTTTAAAAGAAAAATTATTATTTTCAGTCAATCCTGTGTATGAGGCTGAAGCATACAGTTTTCCACTATCATATACCAGTGTATTTATGTCAAAACGGTAATCACCAGCCAAAGGATCATACATTCCTGTAGCTTCTAATTCGGGTAAAGCGACAGGTACAAAGCTCTGTACAGCCTTCAATATACCTTCAGGATCATATTTAGCTATAAAACTAGCAGCTTGTTCAGTGATAAAAGCACCGCCCATTTTCACCCCTTCTTTTTCTATCGCCTTTCCATCAGTACTACCAAACTCTACTACATCTGCAAAGTTTCCGGCAATATAAACATTCCCAGACGCATCAGTAGTTATAGCCTTAATAGTAGCAGCACCAGCTAAAACTACCCCCCACTTTTCTGTGCCATCGGCGCCATACTTCAACAAGTAGGAACTCACGGCAATCGGAGCCAAATCTGTACCCGCAAATGAAAAACCATCTCCAGCAAATAAACCCGTTACGTACATATCTCCCTGTGCAGAAAGAGCTACAGGATTACTGTTATTTACATCCTTAACAGGAAGAATACCCATCTGAGACTTTGTCCAACTGTTATTTACAGTCGGCTGTGCCTGTGCTACAACTGATGCAGCCACACATAAAGCAAAAAGTAATACTTTTCTCATAAACAATTTTTGTTATAAATTAGACATACAAAATATATATAAGTCTTTGTTATGGTTAAATGAAAAACATTACAACCATAACAAAGATACCTCCAACTTAGTTTGCCAACCCAGGATTGGCTTCTATTGCTTCACTTGGAATACGAATGGTATAGCGAGAATCATTTTCCTCAAGTACATAACTTGTCCCACCAAACGTCTTTTCCAAACGGGGACGTGTTGTCCTACGAAGATCAAACCAACGATGTCCTTCAAAAGCCAATTCACGGGTACGTTCATTATATATCTCCTGCAATAACTCATCGCGGCCCATGGCATTTACGGCTGCTTCTTTTGTTGCATAAGCATTAGCCGTATATCTTTTCTCCATAAGAGTAAGTAAGTTTTCACGAGCTACATCTATTGCAGCCTCACCTGTCATCAAAGCAGCCTCAGCAGCATTCAAATATATTTCACCAGTTCTAAAAGAACATGCGTATTGATTACTTCCTCCTTTAGCTACTAAAATATTGGAGGCGGTCACCTGATTGAAATATTTTGATCTACGTAAATCGCTCGAACTATACATTCTCCATAAAGTTGTATTCACTTTGGCTGCACGTACATATGCAGAAGTCATCACTTGTTCCAATGCCAAAATATTCTCCGAAGAATTATATTCATTAGGCAATACTGTAGAAGTAGCCATATCTTCCAAATCATGCTTAACATCCAATACAGCCTGTGATGCTTTAAGAGATTTTGCCCATTCGCCCATATATAAATATACACGGGAACGGATAGCATTTACACTCAATGTATTGAAACGATAATTATATCCTAAATCCCACTTATCTACATTCAGATACTTTTCAGCTTCCGTAAGATCAGACAAAACAGAGCTATATACTTCACCTACTGTGTTTCGGGATAAGGTAGCTTCAGTATCACTGTCCAGTTTCAACGGAATGGCCTTTGATGTAGCAGGATCACAATGTGTATAAGGTTCGCCATGAAGATTTACCAATAAGAAATGCATATAAGCACGGAGCATATAAGATTCTCCTACCAGTTGATTTACCTCATCCATAGTTCCTTCCTCTATCCTATCTTTGGATTCAATAACATAATTGGCAATAAACAATGTATGATAGAACTGACGCCACTTAAATGCAGCCGTATTTTCAGACGGACTGACATCATTCCATGTCCATATATCCTTGTAGGAATTCAAATCCTCAGCAGCAAGTGTACCATCCATAATCATTTCGTCTGAACGAAAAGTTGCTAATCCTCTATCTGCCGGAACAGATGAATAAGCCTGAGTTAGTAATGCCCTGAACTCTTTAACTGTCCGGGGAATAACCTTTCCTACCGGTTGTATATCTAAATACTTATCACAACTGTATAAGGCCGCCATACAAAACACAGCACACAGTAGTTTTATATTTTTTAGTATCTTCATAATCTATTAAAAATTCATATTAAGACTGAAAGTAAACGATTTAGGTATAGGTTGTGCAAACTGATTACTCATTGTTTCAGGATCTAAAAAATTCTTGTAATTAGCACCGAAAACAAACAGATTACGACCTTCGAGAGCAACTGTAGCCGAACGTATACCCAATGTATGAATAAACGTTTCAGGAAGTTTATAACCTACCCGGATATTTTGTAACCTTACATGATCCGAACGTTTCACCCAAGTATCCATCATCTGATATGTCGTGAACAAGTCATAATTCGAATATTCAGCCTTACGTTTTGTGTCGGACAACAATGCAGGGAGATTTGTATTTGTATTCGTAGGTGTCCATCTATTCAATATATCCCGATTTGTATTCATTCCTCGGTCAAACTGAGTTAAGGAATAAGAAGGGGAAACCCTTGAATACATTTTCAAATTAAAAATAAAATTGACTACTACTTCAAAGCGTTTAATATTGAATGTATTCACAAAGCCTCCGGAGAATAGTGGATCACTGGAACCTATATAGGAATACAAGTTACGTTGTTCTTCAGCAGATAATGTACTGGCACCTGCACTATTCAGTTTCAACAGCTCTAATGAGGTTACTTTTTCACCTTCTTTATTATAAAACAAAGGATAACCTTCATCGTCCAGTCCCGCTGATTTATAAGCAAATATAGCACCGACAGGATAACCTTCGCGCCCAGGAGTCGTTTGATTAGCTGGTACAGACTCGCGTAAAACTTTATTTTGATTATATCCCAAATTAAAATTCGTAAACCATGTAAAACCGTTACGATTGATATTACGGGTAGTCAAAGCTACTTCAAAACCGTCATTACGCATACTTGCCCAATTGACAGTAGTAGATATAAAACCCGTTTCAAGAGGTAACATTTGCATAGCAATCAAATCGGTACCTTTACGACGATAATAATCTACCGTAACATTCAAAGCGTTATTAAACAATGCAATATCTGTTCCGAAATTCATAGTCTTTGTCTTTTCCCAACGCAAACGCTTATTAGGTGGAGAATCTAACGAAATTAGTTCTTCAGTTATTCCCGGTAACATACTTATATTCTTATAAGTTCCCATTACATAAGAAGAAGTATTTTTATCTATATTTCCTTGTATCCCATAAGACGCTCTAATCACCAGATTATCGATTCTCTTGAAATTTTTCATGAACGGTTCATTACTGATTCTCCAAAGTCCACTAAATGAATACAATGGTAAGAAGCGATACTTTTTAGAAACCCCAAAAATATCAGAGCCATCAAAACGAACGCTCCCTCCTACTGTATAGCGTTGCAACAAAGAGTAAGAAGCTGTTGAAAAGAAAGAAGCATAGGCATTTTCTACATAAGTTTTAGTATGTAACGGATAACTACGCGCCCAGGATTCATTTGGAAATATCACAGGCTTTGTAGTTAAAGTTTTACGGTCATACCCATAGCCTGTACTATTCAAAGAACTATACCAGGTTTTTCGGATCTCAGTACCTGCCATCATTTCAAATTCATGAATATCGTTATATGAATCACGATATTCAGCCTGAGCTTTCCAGTTTACTTGGGAATTGGTGTTTGCAGCCTCCGTATGTTTTCCACCATCAGGCAAGAATGATTTATATTCATTACCTATCCACATAGAAGTGAACTCTTTATCCTTACGCATAGCATATGTGTCATGATCGGCAACAGATTCTTTAGACACAGCATCTAACTGCAATCCTACCTGAGAAGTAGCTTTAAATTTATCATTAAAACGAAGTTCTACATCAAAGATAGCTGATAAAGCATTAGTAGTTTGTTCGTAAGAGGTATTATCCCTCTCTTCAAATACATTAAATTTCATACCTGCTTCACCTTTTCCCTGAACATTCATATCGTAAATATAATTACCATTTTCGTCAAAAGGCAATTGGTAAGGATTGGCTCTACGAGAGTAATATACCGGATTAGTAAAACCATCCGCATCGGTAAGATTAGATTTATTGGTTCTCCGATTAGCAAATAAAGAAGCTCCTACCTTCAATATCTTATTCACTTTATAAGAAGTTTTCAATACCAAACTCAAACGATTGGCTTCTACCCCCTTCACATTGCCTTTTTCATCATAATAACCCAAAGAGGTATAATAAGTAGCTTTTTCTGAACCACCGGAAAGACTTGCATTATATTCCTGATTGAATGTACCTCTAAAAAGAATATCATTCCAATCGGTATTAATTCCTCTTAAATTTGTTATCTCATTCTGAGCTGCAGTAGAAAGAGCATTCCAACCGCCTGCTTTATAAGCATCAGTTAGCCCATAGCGTGAAATAATACCAGCCACATCTCCTTTATTCTCACGAAAAGTATAATCACTTTGTAGCAATCCAAGTTCCAGATTTACCTTCTCGTCAGAGTTCAACAAATTCAAACGATCAATATCAAATTTAGGAGAGTAAGACAGCTTGGTAGAGAAAGTAATCTGAGGTTTACCAGCCTTACCATTTTTCGTAGTAATCACGATCACACCATTGGCAGCACGTGCACCATAAATGGCCGTTGCTGCAGCATCCTTCAATACTGTAATACTTTCAATATCCGCAGGATTCAAACCCGCAATAGCCGACTGATATATATTGTCTATATCTTTCAAGTCTTCCATTGTCGGAATCTCTGTTCCTGTCATCGGCACACCGTCAAGCACCCAAAGAGGGTCTTGCGTACCATTCAAAGAGGCAGTACCACGAATACGGATCTTAGGAGCTGCCCCAGGAGCTCCCGAAGAAGCAATAGAAGACAATCCGGCTACCTGGCCTGAAAGTGCCTGATCAATGCTCATTACCGAACCAATCTTATCATCTGTAATATCCAGTTTAGTAACCGCAGCTGTCAGTTTGCGGCGTTCAATCGTTTGATATCCTGTTACGACAACCGCATCAAGCATATGCGCCGACGGTTGCAGAACAATCTCATAACTGCTTTTTCCGGCAACCAGATGTATGGTTTGTGATTCATATCCTACATAGCTGCACTGAAGAGTGGTCACTCCATCAGGCACGTTGATAGTGAACTTTCCGTCCATGTCTGTTATCACTCCTAAAGTAGTCTGGGAACTCCCTGCTTTCTTTAGGATCTCTGATGACACAAATACCGAGGCTCCAATCAGAGGCTCTTTGTAATCACCAGCAATAACCACACCTGTGATCTTCCTTTCCGCTGCATTTGCTCCAAAGGCAATGATGCAGCAAAGAGAAAATAATAAATAACTGATTATTCTTTTCATCAATAATTACGAATATAATTTTAATTAGCTACTATTTCAATGATTATTTCAAACCCAGTGCAGTGTTAATGCGCAGAATCATATCTTTATAATGATACTTTGTAGCTGTGTCTGATGTTCCCAGACGACTTTGCAACAAGTCTTTTATACGAAGCAATTCACCGCGTTTCACAGAGATTGCATCTGAAATACGATTCAACTGCGAACCGTAGAAGTTTAATTCGCGACGAGCCCCCATACGATCACTATCTAATGAATGATGTGCATACTCATCACAACTACACGCAGGTTCCTGATGATTCAACAAGAAATGATCATTCATCAGCTTTTTGTTAATCTTTACACCTTCACTTTCGGCAGCAGCAGTAATCAAGGCATCCAGGAAATTCTTCTGCAGCGCACGAGTCATAACGTCAGGTATTGCACCACGTTCGGTAGTAGCAAAAATACTACGATGCAAACCATCCATCAGATCCACAGCAGTAAAAGCCTTCTTACCATTCACCGACTCATTTTCGAGCATACGCATCAAACGATTGTTTGATAACAAATCCCATAGAATATATGATTGTGCATTCTTTAATATCAGCGTAGGAGCATTCTCTACTACACCCAACGGAGTGTTGCGAAGCAAATAAGTGTACTCTCCTACTTCTGTATCAAACAGCCATTTAGGATAAGTCAGAACTTCATCAAGCAAGAATTTCAATGCAGCTTGTTGTTTCTCTTTCTCTACGAAAGTATAAGTCTTCTGGCCATCACCAACAGCCGTATTCTCAATATAGATACCACCAATGTTGGCCATCACATGATAAAGATAGTTGTTCCACTGATTGATAACAGCATAGTACAAACGCGAAGCTTCCTCGTAGGTTTGTCCTTTCTCGCCGGTAGTAGTCCACTGGATAATCTGCGGAACAATACGCTTCAGATTCTCAATACCCAAAAGAGAAGAACGTACTGCATCATCACCTAAATCTTCGTTCTGAGCACGTGGATCTACTGCATCACGTACATCCTGCGCTTCGCTATACTTATAAAGACGGTCAGTATGACGACCTAAGAAATCATAAAGCAGTTCTTTTTCCGCTTCCGGAGTTTCCTTGCCGTACCAACGATATCCGTACTCAATAGCAAAGATATCATACGGACCAATATGCGGAGAAAGCACCGTCACCCCATCACCCGGCTGTGCCACATAGTTGAAACGGGCATAGTCCATGATAGAGGAAGAAGTGGAATTCATACGGTCTGTAAATGACTTGGAACGCAATGAGTCTGTAGGAAATGCCCATGACCCCATCATGTTATGACGAAGTCCCAAAGAGTGACCTACTTCATGGCACGCTACGAAGCGCATAGCATCTCCCATCAGTTCATCAGAGAGTTTCACTCCACGAGCCTCAGGACGGATAGCACCCGTCTGCACCGTAATCCATTCCTGCAACATACCCAATACATTGTGCCACCACATGATATCTGCCTCAAGAATTTCTCCCGAACGCGGATCAAGAATAGACGGTCCCATCGCATTGGCTTTTGTAGAAGCAGCATAAGTCAGCACAGAATAATTCACGTCATCCATATCTATCGTCATGCTATCTGTAACCTCTTTTGCGATAATGGCATTTTTAAAACCGGCACGTTCAAAAGCAATCTGCCAGTCTTCAATACCTTGTTTGATATACTTACGCCAACGGTAGGGAGTAGAATTTTCAATATAAAACACAATCGGTTTAGCAGGTTCTACCAACTCACCACGTAAGTAACGTTCACGATCTTCCGGCTTCGGTTCCAATCGCCAACGAGTGATAAATCTTTTTGTATCCACTCGTTGTTGCCCGTCACTATAGCTCAGTAGCGGATTCGTAAAGTAGCCTACACGTGCATTATCCAGTCTGCCTGTCATTGGTTTCTCCGGAAGAAGCATCAGTGAAGAGCTTACTTCTACAGTGACGTATACGGAAGTGGTTCCTTCTGTTACTTTCGTTGTTAACTCGGAAGTAGCTACCACATTGTTTTCAAATGACTTAATAGAAAGGATCCGTGATAAGTTCTTTATAGAAGATGTACCCAGATTAATATTAGTAAACACATTATTGATGCTTGTTTCCGTACCATCATAAATGTCGTTCACCTTAACAACCATCATTGTTGAGTCATTATTAAACGCCTCAATCTTAAAACCAGCGATCAATGGAGAAATATAATTATCACGTACCGATTGACTGATAGCATCTTCGATAGGTGAAAGAGGCAACGGACGACTCTGACGGATAAGCAACTTATTGGTTGCTTTATCAAGTTCGAAACGTACCATCTGGTTTTCGTAGTTAACGCCACGGTTCACTCCCGCTTCATTCAATTCAGCAGGAACGCGTTGCAGTTTATTCACTACCAACATATCTCTACCCAGCAAACTCGCCGGAACCTCAAAATAATAGTCGTTCTTTTTCTGATATACGTTAAACATACCACGACGAACGATGCTACCATCTCCGGTCAGTTTCTCATACTCATTTTTGGATTTAATACTGTCGTTGGATTCACTTTTCTTTTTCTTGCGGAACCATCCCATAGAATCGGGAGTCGGATTTCCGGCATACAATACAACGGAAGGACCGCACAGGAAAGCACCTGTGGCCACCGTAATCAGCAGGCTTGTTCTAAATTTCATCAAGTTAATCTATCAATTATCAGTTATTTCATTCTACTCTATAGAATAAAGGGGACGACAAAGATAATAAAACTATCAATATGAATCATTATTAGCAACAAGTTTTGACCTTTTTTCTTAATTAAAACGAATTTTACTTGCATTTTCATACAAATGCATCCTGCTTTCTATTACACTTTAACAAAGTTTCTCTAAATTGAAATATAAAAAGAGAAGAGATATCACATATCAATCTGCCAATAATACGAATCAGTAATTGAAATTCTATTTTAACCTAATTGGTTTTAGGGTTTAATAACCTCTGCCGTTACTTTCTCCTGTATTGATAAATTCCTGTCTCATAGAGTAACGTACGAAGTCTCGGTAGGTAACGTTGTTTTAGATGTACATGTAAAGCAGTACGACATGTGCATGTGGGACAGTATGACATGTACATGTGGGACAGTATAACATGTACATGTAAAACAAAACAGGGCACCGAGAAAAAGAATGTTCCTTTTCGAGAAAGACAAAGTACAACACCGGGCAAGGACAATAATACCGTTTAGAGGCATCCCATAGCAAAATTAAGCTGCACCTTCACATAAAAAATAAACTCTTTCATTTTATTCTGCACTCAGTTTGTATTATCTTTGCCTACAAATCGAAACTACATGGAACTCTTAGTATATAAAGCCTCTGCCGGCTCCGGGAAGACTTTTACGCTTGCTGTAGAATACATCAAACTACTTATTCTTAATCCGCGTGCCTACCGCCAAATACTTGCTGTGACCTTTACGAATAAAGCTACGGCCGAAATGAAAGAACGTATTCTCAGCCAGCTTTATGGTATTTGGACTGAAGATCCGGATTCTGATGCTTACCTGAAGCGGATCATAGAAGAAACGGGAAAGCAAACTGATGAAATACGAAAGTCTGCCGGAATAGCTCTTAGCTATATGTTACACGATTACAGTCGTTTTCGTGTAGAAACAATAGACTCTTTCTTCCAGTCCGTGATGCGTAACCTGGCACGCGAACTTGAACTAAGCCCCAATCTGAATATCGAACTGAACAACAGCGAAGTGCTGAGTGATGCAGTAGACAGCATGATTGAAAAACTGGCCCCTACCTCTCCCGTGCTTGCCTGGTTACTGAATTATATCGATGAACGTATTGCAGATGACAAACGCTGGAATGTATCGGAAGAAGTGAAAAGCTTTGGCCGCAATATATTCGACGAAGGATACATAGAAAAGGGGGAAGGATTTCGGCAAAAGCTGATTGAAAATCCGGAAATTATAAAAAACTACCGTCGTGAACTAAAGGAAATGGAGACGGAGGCCCTTGAACAAATGAAAGGCTTCTACGATCAGTTTGAAGGAGAACTGGACGGACATGCATTAACTGCAGACGATCTGAAGAATGGTTCGCGCGGAATAGGAAGCTATTTTCGAAAACTCAATAATGGGATACTTGGTGATGATATCCGTAATACAACGGTAGAAAAATGTTTGAGTGATGAGAAGAACTGGGCAGCAAAAACCTCTCCGCGTTATGAAGATATACTTCGTTTAGCTGCTGACAGTCTGATGCCTTTGCTGAACGAAGCAGAGAAATTCCGGTCCAGGAATAACAAGATCGTAAACAGTTGCCGGCTCTCCATGCAACATCTCAACAAAGTGCAGCTACTGGCCAATATAGACGAAGAAGTACGCCAACTGAACCGGGAAAATAACCGCTTTCTATTATCAGATACCAATGCCCTACTCCACCAATTGGTCAAAGACGGTGACTCTTCTTTTGTATTCGAAAAGATAGGAACGAATATCCGAAACGTAATGATAGATGAGTTTCAGGATACCAGCCGGATGCAATGGGGAAATTTCAAATTGTTATTATTGGAAGGACTCTCCCAGGGAGCCGACAGTTTGATAGTAGGTGATGTGAAACAATCTATTTATCGTTGGAGAAATGGTGACTGGGGAATACTTAACGGATTGAATGACCGGATAGAACACTTTCCGATTCGTGTGGAAACACTAAAGATCAACCGAAGAAGCGAAACGAATGTCATACGGTTTAACAACGAACTATTTACAGCTGCAGTAGAGTACCTGAACACTCTGTATAAAAGTGAATTGAACACCGACTGTGAAGCGTTGCAAAAAGCCTATTCGGACGTAGCACAAGAATCTCCTAAAGAGAAACAGATGGGATACGTCAAAGTCTCTTTCCTTGAACCGGATGAAGAGCATGACTACACAGAAAAAACACTTATAAGCCTGGGTGAAGAAGTGGAACAGTTGCTGAGCTCAGGAGTGAAGCAGAACGATATCGCCATTCTTGTCCGCAAAAATAAAAGTATCCCCCGCATTGCAGACTATTTTGACAAAACACTACAATACAAAATTGTATCTGATGAAGCCTTTCGGCTGGATGCTTCGCTTGCCATCTGTATGATGATAGATGCACTGCGCTACCTTTCTGATCCGGAAAACCGGATAGCAAGGGCTTCACTAATTATGAATTACCAATTAAAAATTAAAGGTTTTGAGGGAGAATTGGATGCATTGCTTACAGGAGCACCCAAAGAGTTATTACCGGAAGCTTTTATTGAAAACATAAAGACTCTAAGGTTAATGCCTCTTTATGAGTTGCTGGAAGAGCTATTCAGTATCTTCGAAATGAACCGTATCAGTGCTCAGGATGCTTACCTGTTTGCTTTCTTTGATGCTGTAACAGATTATCTGCAAAGCAATTCTTCTGAGTTGGATAGTTTTATCCGCTTCTGGGAGGAAACATTATGCAACAAGACTATTCCCAGTGGAGAGATAGAAGGAATCCGTATCTTCTCAATTCATAAGTCGAAGGGATTGGAATTTCACACAGTACTCCTGCCTTTCTGTGACTGGAAAATGGAAAATGAGACCAATAATCAGCTCGTGTGGTGTACTCCGGCAGCAGCACCATTCAATGAGCTTGATATCGTCCCCGTCAACTACTCTACACAGATGGCGGAGTCCGTATACCGGGAAGACTACCTGCAAGAACGCCTGCAACTATGGGTGGATAATCTGAATCTGCTTTACGTAGCCTTTACCCGTGCCGGAAAAAATCTGATAGTATGGAGTCGAAAAGGACAACGCAATACAATGTCGGAATTACTCACTGCAGCCCTACCAGAAGTAGCGCGCAGAAATGGGACAGAATGGGACGGAGAAGAACCCTATGAACAAGGAGAACTTTGTCCCTCTTCGGAAGAGAAGAAAAAAATATCTGCCAACAAGCTTACCCGGAAAGCAGAGAAACTGCCGGTCAGAATGGAGTCCATGCGGCATGAGATAGAGTTCCGGCAATCCAACCGCTCAGCGGACTTCATCAAAGGAATTGAGGAAGAAGAATCGGATGACCGCTTTATCAATCGCGGACGGTTGCTACATACTCTGTTCTCGGCTATTGAAACAGAAAAAGACATTGATACGGCCATAGAAAGATTGATCTTTGAAGGGGTTATTGGCAGCAGGGAAATGGAAGAAGAAGTGAGAAAGCTAACACGAAAAGCATTCGCCCTGCCAGAGATACAGGACTGGTACTCGGGATGTTGGCAATTGTTCAATGAATGTGCCATTATATATAAGGAAGACGGAGTATTGCAAACCCGCCGTCCGGACAGGGTAATGATGCGGAACGGGCAAGTAGTGGTAGTGGACTTCAAATTTGGTAAACCCAATAAGAAATATAATAAACAGGTACAAGGATACATGCAATTACTAACGAGGATGGGATATACCAATATTACAGGGTATCTGTGGTATGTAGACGAAGAATTAATTCAAAAAGTGGAAAAGAGATGAATACTGTTCCCATCATAGGTATCAGCAGACATCGGCTTGCAACAGACGGAAAAGGCGTAACCACCCTGGTCGCTTTTCATGGATGTCCGTTGCGGTGCAAATATTGTTTGAACCCACAATCATTGCAACCTGCCGGAATATGGAAACACTATGATTGTCTGCAGGTATATGAGGAAGTAAAAATAGACGAACTTTATTTTATAGCTACCGGAGGAGGTGTTACTTTCGGCGGAGGAGAGCCTTTACTGCAAAGTGATTTCATCTGTGATTTCCGCGAACTATGCGGACCGCAATGGCAACTTACAGTAGAAACATCTATGAATGTATCACAAAAGCAGATAGAAAAACTATTACCCGTAATAGATCATTATATCATAGATATCAAAGACATGAACTGTGATATTTATAAACAATACACAGGAAAAGAGAATCAACAGGTAATTAGTAATCTCCACTGGCTCATATCACAGGGAAAGGCAGAACAAATTACAGTCAGGATACCACATATCCCGTCATATAATACATCTTTGGATATGGAAAAGAGCATGTATCAATTGAAGGAATTGGGTCTATCTCACTTTGATCAGTTTATATACCACACTTAAAAACAAAAGACAGTCATGAAAAGAGGAAAACAGACTTGCAGAATCCTAAAAGAGATTCGCCGGCAAATTGCCGAAGTAAATGACATAGAGTTTATTACTTCTGAATGCCAGTATCAGGGAGACTGTCTGGGTACTTGCCCGAAGTGTGAAACAGAAGTTCGTTATCTCGAACAACAACTGGAACGGAAGAGAATGGCAGGAAAAGCAATCACAATACTGGGAATATCGGCCGGAGTTATGACCATGAATGCACAAAATACAAATTCTTCCAAATGTCAATCTCCTAAAGATACAATAGAAACAATAGTCCAAGGAAGTGATACTTTGGCAATCCCCAAAAAGGTTCCAACCTCCCAACCAGTAGCAGAAGAAGCAGAAGAAGAGGAAGACTTTTTATTAGGCTATATAAATGAAACTATGCCGCAGTTTCCGGGAGGAAATGCTGCACTGATGAAGTTCATTGCAGAAAACTATCAATACCCTACCACTCTACAAGACTCCAATATAGTAGGACGAGTTATCGTCCAATTCACAATAGATAAAGAGGGATATGTGGTCGAGCCTAAAGTAGTACGTTCTTTGCATCCGGATTTAGATAAAGAAGCTCTGAGAGTAATTAGACTTCTCCCCCAATGGAAACCTGCAAGCCAGAGAGGAATACCTGTATGTGTCAAATATACAGTTCCTGTGACATTTAAACAAAAACCGTTATAATTAATTCACATATAGTAAAACAACTATGAAAAGAGGAAAGCAAACTTGCAGAATCCTAAAAGAAATTCGCCGGCAAATTGCCGAAGCAAATGACATAGAGTTTATTACTTCCGAATGCCAGTATCAGGGAGACTGTCTGGGTACTTGTCCGAAATGTGAAACAGAAGTTCGTTATCTCGAACAACAACTGGAACGGAAGAGATTGGCAGGAAAAGCAATTACGGTATTGGGAATATCGGCCGGAGTTATGACCATGAATGCACAAAATTCAAATATAGATTCTATCCAAAAGCAAAGTCTAACTGACATAATAGAAATTGTATCAACAGAGGTATCTGGCACAAATAACACAGACTCATTATTTGTAATAAAAGGAATTGTTACAGATAGCATGAGGAATCCAATTACTGGTGTACTCATTATTGAGAAAGGAACTAAAAATGGAACAGTGACAGACGAATTCGGAAACTTCACATTAAAAGTCTCAGGGAAACATCCATTGGTCGTTCAATCTATAGGCTTTCAGTCTCAGGAAATTGAGATACAAAAAACAGCTTATATACAAGTGGTACTCCAAGAAGATAGTACTCTAATGATGGGAGAAATATTAGTGGTAAATACCAAGAAGAAATCACAGAAAAAAAAGATACTTACTACCTGTGTAAGCGAGACCATGCCGGAGTTTCCAGGAGGAAATACCGCATTAATGAGCTTTATACAGCAAAACATACAATATCCAGATCCTGATATTTGTATTACAGGAAAGGTTATAGTACAGTTTATCATATCAACAGACGGCAATATTACAAATGCTAAAATTGTACGAGGTGTTCATCCTAAATTTGACAAAGAAGCGTTACGTGTAGTCAAACTCATGCCAAAATGGAAGCCCGGTACCCAAAAAGGAAAACCAGTAGCCATGGAATACACAATACCTGTCAGTTTCAGATATCAATAGTTATATTCAAAGTATGAAAACATTTCTCCAACTGGTCGCTCAAGACCTTCATAGCAAAATAGGAAACGATTTATCGCGTGTAGCAATCGTTTTCCCCAACAAACGTGCAAGTTTGTTCTTCAACGAACATTTGGCTTCACAATCCGATCATCCTATCTGGTCTCCTGCTTATGTCAGCATTAGCGAATTGTTCCAGCAACTGTCCGATCAGAAACTGGGAGATCCCATCCGCTTGGTGTGTGAGTTGTATAAGATTTTTCGTGAGGAAACAAAAAGTGAAGAATCTCTGGACGACTTCTACTTTTGGGGGGAACTACTTATCAGTGACTTTGATGATGTAGACAAAAATCTTGTAGATGCAGATAAACTCTTTACCAATCTGCAGGATCTGAAAAATATTATGGATGATTTCGACTTTCTGGATAAAGAACAGGAGGATGCTATTCGTCAATTTTTCCAGAACTTCTCCATAGAAAAACATACCAAACTGAAAGAGAAATTTATTTCTCTTTGGGACAAGCTTGGGGACATTTATCGGAGCTACCGTTCACAACTTGCCTCTTTAGGTATTGCTTACGAAGGAATGCTCTACCGTAATGTCATTGAAGCACTTGATACGAATGCTTTGCGGTATGACAAATATGTATTCGTAGGTTTTAATGTGCTCAACAAAGTGGAAACCCGCTTCTTCTCCCTACTGCAAGAGGCAGGTAAAGCACTTTTCTATTGGGACTATGATTTGTTTTACACCCGTCTGCCCCAGCAAAGACATGAAGCAGGCGAGTTTATTCTTCGTAATCTGGAGAAGTTTCCGAATGAACTTCCCGAAACTGTATTCGATTGTCTGCGTCATCCCAAGAAAGTACGTTTCATCTCTTCTCCCACAGAAAATGCCCAGGCACGCTATCTTCCGGAATGGGTCAGAGATACATTGTTAAACAAAGATCTTCAAGAAAAGCCTTGCGAAGAAAAAGAAAACGCAGTAGTACTTTGCAATGAATCTTTATTACTTCCTGTCCTGCACTCTATTCCGTCAGAAGTAAAAAACGTCAATATCACTATGGGATTCCCATTGGCACAGACCCCGGTTTATAGTTTTATCAATGCTGTCGTTGAGTTGCAAACAACCGGTTATCATTCTGAGACTGGTCGTTACAGCTATGACACCGTACAGGCCGTACTAAAGCATCCCTATACCCGCCAAATCTCTCTCAAAGCCGAACCATTGGAACGTGAACTGACAAAGACCAACCGCTTCTATCCTCTGCCTACAGAACTGAAGCAGGATGATTTTCTATCACTGCTCTTCACCCCAAGAAGTGGTATCCGGGCAATCTGTCTTTACATTACAGAGTTACTGAAAGAAGTATCCACCCTCTATCGCCAGGAATCGGAGCAGGATGATATTTTTAATCAACTCTATCGTGAGTCATTGTTCAAGAGCTACACAATGGTAAATCGCCTGCTCAACCTGATTGAGAACGGAGAGTTACAAATACGTATCGATACTTTGAAGCGCCTGCTTAGCCGTATCCTGAATGCAGCTAACATCCCATTCCACGGTGAACCGGCTATCGGCATGCAGGTAATGGGAGTACTCGAAACCCGTAATCTCGACTTCCGTAATCTCATCATACTTTCGCTCAACGAAGGGCAATTACCTAAGTCCAGCGGTGAATCTTCCTTCATCCCTTACAATCTCCGTAAGGCTTTTGGTATGACAACCATTGAACACAAGAATGCAGTATATGCTTATTACTTCTATCGCCTTATACAGCGGGCAGAGAATGTAACATTGGTATATAACACCTCGTCAGACGGCTTGAACCGCGGAGAATGGTCACGTTTTATGTTACAGTTCCTTGTAGAATGGCCACACGACATCAGCCGGGAATTTCTTGAAGCCGGTCAGTCACCACAAAGCAGCCGTGATATCTGTATTGAAAAAACACCGGAAATATTGAATCGCCTCCGCAATACATACAACTTCGAATCTAATCCCAAAGCATTTGCTCTCTCTCCATCGGCGCTCAATGCCTATCTGGATTGTCGCCTGCGTTTTTATTATCGCTATGTAGCCGGGCTAAAAACTCCCGATGAGGTAAGTGCGGAAATAGACTCAGCCCTGTTTGGTACCATTTTCCACCGTTCAGCGGAACTTACTTACGGTGATTTAAGTGCTAACGGCAAAGAGATAAGAAAAGAAGATTTAGAACGCCTTCTACGTGATGATGTTCGTTTGCAAGGATACGTAGATCGTGCCTTCAAAGAAGAATTCTTCCATGTTGATCTCAACGAACAACCGGAATACAATGGAGTGCAATTAATAAACTCCAAGGTAATAGGCTCATATCTTCGGCAACTGTTACGCAATGACCTGCAATATACACCTTTCTCTATGGTAGGTATGGAAAAGAAGGTACAGGAAGAAGTGACAGTAAATACTCCTGAAAGTCCGATAAAAATACGGATAGGCGGAACCATCGACCGTATGGATTGCAAAGGTGATACACTTCGTATTGTTGATTACAAAACAGGAGGAAGCCCCAAAACACCAACAAACATTGAACAACTGTTCACTCCCGCCGAAGGAAGACCGAATTATATCTTTCAGACCTTTTTGTATGCAGCCATCATGAGCAGGCAGCAATCCCTAAAAGTAGCTCCTGCCCTACTCTATATTCATCGGGCTGCTAATGAAAACTATTCTCCCGTTATCGAAATGGGTGAACCTCGGAAGCCAAAGATACCAGTCAATAACTTTGCCTTCTTTGAAGACGAATTCCGGGAACGGTTACAAACTCTGTTGGAAGAAATCTTTGGGAATGAAACGCCCTTTACCCAAACAGAAAACACGAAAGTCTGCGAATATTGCGACTTCCGTGCTTTGTGCAAAAGGTAAAGATCTCAACGCAACGAGGCCATCACCAACCGGATATCTGCATACGACACGTCATCGCCTAAGCCTGCTTTTATAAGCGTAATGCTTGGGGCATCGGCGTGTTGTTGTAGATACTGTGTTATTTTATTAACCTTCTCTTGTGGGACCAGATCATTAATTCTAATTACTCCTGAACGTACATAATGTTCCAGATGTCCGGCTATCGTACCGGTTACCAATTCACGGGCCTTAGCGATCTCCTCAATGTTCATGCCTTGACGGAACATAGAGAAGCTCACCTCTTTCGTATCTTGCTTAGGAGTTTTAACTATTACTGTTGCATCCGGCTTTGTGGTAACTATCTCCTCTTTTATCTTTTTCTTAGAGGGCTCTGGCATCTCAGGACGTTCCACATTGTTCTCTTTCACATAGTTATTTACCATATTCAGTAATACATCCCCATATTTCTCGGCGCCCTTCTTTCCAAAATAAGGAATACGAACCAGAGAGGGCACATCCACCGGCAACAAATTGACAATACCCAATATGGCTTTCTGTTGGATAATTGTATACACAGGAACTCCTGCCTGTGCGGCTTCTGAGTTTCGCCAGGCTATCAATTGTTTATAGAGCTCAGGATGAAGAATATCGGTAGGAACTTCTATCTTATCGGCTCTCTGTCCTCCTCTCTCCCTCTTTCCTTCTCCTCTCTCTCGTCTCCCCTCACCATTCTCTTCTGTGATCGTCAATATAGCTTTCTGTTTCAAATAGGTTGATACGGAAAAGCCATGTTCCTCCGTTGAGAGCAGAGTTCCCTTTTTTACATGCAATGCCACCCGCAACACACCTAAAGCCTCGGTGATTTTCTTCTTTACCTCTTTATTATCTGTCTGTACTTTGGTTTCAGAGACCAAAGGAAAGACTATCTCCTCCAATTTTTCTCTAAAATAACGGGCACCGGATATTAAACGGCTCTGTAATTGCCGATCACCCACATAATCATCTGTCGCATTCACCAATTCTGTATACTGTAATCGAAAAGTATCTCCTACCTTCGTTATGTTTGCCTTATATAACTCATAAGTTTCTTTATATCGTTCCAACAACTTGGGATAAAGACGATAAAGATGTTCATCCAACAAGCGAAGTACCAATGCAAAATGCCGTTCCAACGAATGAAAGTCAAACTGCTCGCAAAGTAATTCATAAAAATACTGGCGTTGCAACTTATTCAACTTCTGCCGATCCGGAGACAACGCTTCCACCTCACGCGTAAAGTGATCTATTGTATCATCACTGATTATTGCCTCTTGTCTTAGCGGAGAACCCAACACCAATCCTTCCAGACTTTTACAGCGACTCAATGCCACATACACTTGTCCATGAGCAAAGGAAGCATTCGCATCAATGATAGCCCGCTCAAAAGTAAGCCCCTGGCTCTTATGGATAGTGATAGCCCATGCCAAACGAACAGGATACTGTCGGAAACGTCCCTCTACCTCTTCTGTTATCTCTTTCGTTACGGGGTTCAAGGTATATTTACTATTTGTCCACTCCTCAGTCTCTAAAAGAAAAGATTCTGCATCTCCATTACCACGCACCCTAATGCCATCTTTACATACGTCTGTCACCAACCCGATCTTACCATTATAAAACCGATGCTCACCCGAAGAATCATTCTTAATAAACATAATCTGTGCCCCTTTCTTCACCGTCAATATTTCATCGGCAGGATAAGCAGACTCAGGGAATGTACCTTCCGTCTTTGCACGAAAACTATAAGGTTGTCCCGGCAACGCTATCAGCTGGCGGTCATTATATTGCTGAGCCTGGTAATTATGAGTAGTCAAACGGATATAACCCTCTTCTTCTCTGGGACGAAAACCGGGAAGATAACGTTTGTTGAGTTCGGCAAGTACTGACTCATCCGCTGTATTCTCCCGTATCTTATTCAAAAGATTCAAAAAAGTACTATCACTCTGACGATATACTTTTTTCAATTCAATCGTGACATATTCTGTCTCTCTCAAAGTGCGGCTACCAAAAAAGAAAGCAGTATCATAATACGGACTCAACAATTGCCAGTCTTCTTCTTTCACCACAGGAGCCAACTGCTGTAAGTCTCCGATCATCAGGATTTGTACACCACCAAAAGGTTTATGGCGATCACGATATTGCCGTAGTACTGCATCGATAGCATCCAGAAGATCTGCACGTACCATACTGACCTCATCAATCACCAACAGATCCATACTACGTATAATGTTAATCTTCTCTTTACCGAATTTATGAAAAGTTTGTGCCGACATAAACTTTGTATCGGGCACATAAGGTGCAAAAGGAAGCTGGAAGAAAGAGTGTATTGTCACTCCACCGGCATTGATAGCAGCAATCCCGGTAGGTGCTACAACTACCATACGTTTTGGCGATTTTGCTTTCAACTCTCTGAGAAAAGTAGTCTTTCCGGTTCCAGCTTTTCCGGTAAGAAACAGGTGGGTACCAGTATTTTCTATAAACTGCCAGGCAAGTTGTATTTCGAAATTGGTTTCCATGTATATAGTTTTTCCGTCAAAGATACTGAAATTTACAGTACCCCTGCCCCTGTAGTAAGAAAATATTAATATAAATGAAACAGAAATGTAATACTGTATGCAATTTCATTTCACAAAGCTATCCCTATCTTTGCAAACATCATTTATAAAACACAATTTTCATGGATTTTATTCAATTTATTATCGATTTCATTTTACATATCGATGTCCATTTAGCCGAACTTATAGCTCAATATGGAATATGGGTATATGCTATCTTATTCCTGATTATCTTTTGTGAAACAGGGTTAGTTGTTACCCCGTTCCTTCCGGGTGACTCACTACTGTTTGTAGCCGGTGCACTAGGCTCACTCCCTACAAACAATATTAATGTACATATAATGGCACTGGCATTGATACTGGCAGCCATCCTTGGAGATTCGTCCAACTATCTGATAGGACGATTCTTCGGAGAGAAATTATTCAGTAACCGGGACTCCAAAATATTCAAACAAAGTTATCTGGAAAAGACACATGGCTTCTACGAGAAGTACGGAGGAAAAACAATTATCTTAGCCCGTTTTGTACCAATAGTACGTACCTTCGCTCCTTTTGTGGCAGGTATGGGACATATGAACTACAGGCATTTTTCCGTCTTTAATGTAACCGGAGGTATAATATGGGTAGTAATTTTCATCTATGCAGGCTATTTCTTCGGTGGCCTACCTTTTGTTCAGGAAAACCTTAAATTACTCATTCTGGGGATTATTGTAGTATCCGTACTCCCAGGAGTTATTGAAGTAATAAGGAACAAGAGAAGTAAATAAACAAATACAGAGTAAGCCTATTGATAAAAATAAAGAGCAATGTAACACAATCACATTGCTCTTTATTTTTATCAATCAGTCTCCTTTACTATTTCATCGATCCACCTATAATATCCAGCAGTTCATTCGTAATAGCTTGCTGGCGTCCCTTATTATATTGCTTCGTCAGATCCTGAATCAGTTCATTTGCATTGTCCGTAGCTACCTGCATTGCCAACGTACGCGCAGCATGTTCAGATGCATTAGAGTCCATTGCAGCCGTAAAGAGTTTCTGTTTCAATACCTTCGGAATAAGATCAGCTATAAATTGCTCTCTCGAAGGCTCTACGATATAATCCTTTACCACTTTATCTTCCTCTATATCTTCTTCATGCTCCTCCTCTATTTGTGTCAGATCAATAGGTAAATAACGTTCCCGGAGCAGCTCCTGTACTCCCATCGACTTAAAATGATGATAGATCAACTCTACCCGGTCTATCTCTTTGGATACAAAAAGTTCCATCAGACGTTCGGCCAGTGCAGCTGCTTCCTGATAAGTCGGTTTATCCGCTAACTGCTGGTAACTTCCTTTGGGAACAAACCCCATCTTCTTCACAGCCTCTTCTACCTTGCGTCCAACCGGATAAATAAAAATATTATCTTGTCCCAGTTTACGATATTCGCCAACTGTATGTAGAAACATTTTAATAACATTGGCATTGAAAGCTCCGCACAGCGAACTATTGGATGAAAACATGACAATAGCTACGCGTTTTACCTCTCTTCCTTGAATGTAAGGCGACTCTATAGAGAGTTCGCCACTAAGAAAGTTGCGCAAAATCTTATTCATCTGCCTTTGATAAGGCAACATATTTCCAATGGCTCCCTGTGCTTTATGCAATTTGGCAGAAGCCACCATCTTCATTGCTGAAGTGATCTTTCGTGTACTCTGTACCGAATTTATTCTGGTTTTTACTTCTTTAAGTGAAGCCATATTCTTTAGTAGTTAGAAGTTAGTAGTAAGTAGTTAGTAGTCAAGCAGTAAACAGTTAAATAGTAAGTAGCAGATAGTTTAGCGTTAAATACCGCAGTAGTATCCTACTTACTACTTAACTACTTGACTACTTAACTACTGAATAAATTGTTTAGCCACCATCTCTGCTGTTTCCCTGATACCTTTCTCTACATTTTCGTCAATGACACCTGCTTTGAGTACATCAAGTACATCTGCCTGATGATTAATGGCAAGACTCTCCTGAAAGCTACGTTCAAAATCTTCTACCTTATCAAGAGGAACATTACGCAATAGCCCATGAACACCGCAATACAGAATTGCAATTTGTTTCTCTACCGACATCGGACTATACTGCGGCTGTACAAGCAAACGGGTATTCTTCTGCCCCTTATCGATTATATGAGCAGTCACAGGATCCATATCGCCACTAAACTTCGTAAACGCTTCCAACTCCCGGTATTGTGCCTGGTCAATCTTCAATGTCCCAGCCACCTTCTTCATGGCTTTAATCTGTGCATTACCTCCTACACGCGATACAGAAATACCTACATTGATAGCCGGACGATTACCTTGGTTAAACAGATCAGTATCAAGGAAAATCTGTCCGTCGGTAATTGAAATCACATTAGTAGGAATATAAGCAGATACGTCACCGGCTTGCGTCTCGATAATCGGTAAGGCAGTCAAAGACCCACCCCCTTTTACCAATCCTTTCAAGCTATCAGGAAGATCATTCATTTCACGGGCTACTTCCTCCTGGTTGATAATCTTGGCAGCACGCTCCAACAAACGTGAATGCAGATAGAAGATATCTCCCGGATAAGCTTCACGACCAGACGGACGACGAAGGATCAGAGATACTTCACGATAAGCAACCGCCTGCTTGGAAAGGTCATCATAAACCACCAATGCATCCCGACCGGTATCACGGAAATACTCCCCGATAGCAGCACCGGAGAACGGTGAGAAATATTGCAAGGCAGCAGGATCACCAGCTGTAGCAGCAACTACAATCGTGTAATCCATTGCACCATATTCACGCAATGTATTTACAATAGAAGCAACAGTAGAACCTTTCTGCCCAATAGCAACATAGATACAATATACAGGTTTACCGGCCAGATAATTATCGCGCTGGTTGATTATAGTATCAATAGCAATGGCTGTCTTACCTGTTTGGCGGTCTCCAATAATCAACTCACGTTGCCCACGACCGATAGGGATCATAGCATCAACTGCTTTCAGCCCGGTCTGCAACGGTTGATTTACCGGCTGACGAAAAATAACTCCCGGCGCTTTACGCTCCAGTGGCATTTCATACAACTGTCCTCCAATCGTACCTTTACCATCCAATGGTTCCCCCAACGGATCAATAACACGCCCTAACATGCCCTCTCCTACACGGATAGAAGCAATACGTTTGGTACGTTTGACGATATAGCCCTCTTTGATTTTATCTGTAGGTCCCAATAACACAGCACCCACATTATCTTCTTCCAGATTCATCACAATGGCTTTAATACCATTGTCAAACTCCAGCAATTCATTCGCTTCGGCATTGCGCAATCCATAGATACGCGCCACACCATCACTGACCTGCAACACTGTACCTATCTCATCAAGTTGCACGCGTGTATCAATGCCTTCAAGCTGACGGCGCAGAATATCGGAGACTTCGCTTACTTTTATATTTTCAGACATGGTTCTATTTACAATTTGATAATTTACAATTTACAATTTACAATTTACACTCTTACCACATGGCGAATTGTAAATTGTAAATCGTCCAATTGTAAATTATACGATTCTTCTGTTCTTATCAATAAATTGTTGTTTCACTCGTTTCAGCTGGGTAGTTATACTGGCATCAAGACGATAATCATTGACATCGAATATAAAACCACCTTCAATAGACGGGTCTATTA
This sequence comes from Bacteroides mucinivorans, assembly GCF_034654355.2. Lineage (NCBI taxonomy): Bacteria > Pseudomonadati > Bacteroidota > Bacteroidia > Bacteroidales > Bacteroidaceae > Bacteroides > Bacteroides mucinivorans. Next base: position 3,174,968 of record NZ_CP178179.1, read on the forward strand.
CGGTTTCCAGTTCCATTTGGGCATGAAGAATCATACCTGCAGAGTTACGTATCCGTTCTTCTGTCTCTTTGTTGACCGCTACTGCCGTAGTAAGCCTACCCACTCCAATGTGTTTCAACTTCCGGTATAAATCCAGAAAAGATAAACAGATAAACTGCAGAAACTGTTCCCTGTTGTTTTTCAATACCAAAGTGACGAAACGTGAAAACTCACGACTGACTTTCTTATCACCGGTAGCTGCCGTACAAATCAATGAATACTTCTCCCGAATGTTCAAAACAGGATTTGCCAAAGCTTCCCTTAGACGGGGAACTGCACAAAGGCTCTTCGACAACATTTTCATCTCTCTGTAAAGCACATCTTCCGTATGTTTTTCCTTCGCATATTCAATCAGTGCTTTGGCATAACGCATTGAAACAATTCCTATATCCATACTCTTTCACTTAATTCTTGTTGTCCAACACTTCATCCAGCATCCGGTCTATCATAGCCATCTGCTCACTATCTTCATCCAGATTTTTACGGATCACCTTTTCGGCAATATCCACCGAAAGTAAAGCTACCTGGCGACGAATATCACGAATAGCTTCCTCCTTTTCAACCTGAATCTGCTTCTTCACCTCATCCAGTTCTTTCTGAGCTGCGGCTTCTGCTTTTTTGCGGGCCTCGTGAATAATTTTATCACGCTCCTGCATGGCCTCTTTCAAGATACGTCCCTGCTCCTTGTTAGCGGCAACCACAAGTGCTTCACCCTGTTCTTTGAGTTTAGCCAACTGGGCATTCGCCTCCCTTGCCACCTCCAGAGACTGGTCGATGTATGTTTTACGGCCATCCACCATCTTGACGATAATAGGAAAGCCATATTTTGCCAATACAACGAACACAATCCCAAACGAGAGAAGCATCCAGAATAACAGGCCACTATCGGGTAATAACAATGACATAAATTTATTTACAATTTACGATTTACAATTTACGATTTAATACTCTCTACTCTTCTATTTACAAGATACAACTTACAAATCACCAATCGCCAACGTCATAACCGCATGGCAAATTGTAAATTGTAAATTGTCTAATTGTAAATTACAAGAAGAATACCAACAGACAAACAACTACTGCCAACAAAGCCACACCTTCAATCAGCGCAGCAGCAATAATCATATTCATACGAATATCGCCCGAAGCTTCCGGTTGACGGGCAATAGCTTCCATTGCCGAACCACCGATTTTACCAATACCCAAACCTGCACCGATAACGGCAAGACCAGCTCCAATTGCTGCTCCCAACTTTCCGATAGCAGCACCTGCGGCTGCTTGTAATAAGACTGATAGTAACATAATTTTCAGTTTTAAAATGGTTTATATTATTAATTTAAAATTCAGATTAGTCTAACTTACTTTTTTTTATTCAGTCGCTTCTTCTGACTTTCCACCCTCTTGTGCCAATCCGATAAACACAGCAGACAACATGGTAAATACATAAGCCTGAATGAAAGCCACCAACAACTCAAGTGCATTCATAAATATATTAAACAATACAGAAGCAACAGTCAACGTACTATTCAAGGCAGGCCCCATACTTGCCGAGATAAAGATAAGACAAGTCAATACCAACATCGCCATATGTCCCGAAAGCATATTTGCAAACAGACGGATCATCAAAGCAAATGGTTTGGTAAATACACCGAAAAACTCAATAAATGGCATCATCGGTATAGGCACTTTCAACCACCAGGGTACATCAGGCCAAAAGATATCCTTCCAGTAATGTTTGGATCCGAAGATATTTACAGCAAGGAAAGTACAGATAGCCAGCACCATTGTTATGGCAATATTACCTGTTACATTCGCTCCTCCGGGAAAGAAGGGTATCAATCCCATAATATTATTAATGAAAATAAAGAAGAAAGCTGTCAATAAATAAGGAGCAAATTTTTTATAATTAGGACCAACACAGCTCTTTATTACATCATCATGTATCATCATGATAAACATCTCCATAAAGCCTACAAAACCACCTGGAGCCGCTGCACCCTGTTCACGTTTACGATACCAATGTGCCACACCTAAAATAATGATCAGTAGCAGAGCACTGTTTATCAACAATGACAACGTAACTTTAGTAATAGAAATATCCCATGGACGTATTTCCTCACCAGCTGCATCATGTTCTATTATTTTGCCCTCATACCGGCTTCCTGCGGGAGCAATAGAAAATCCTTCGTAGGTTCCTCCATTCTCTTCTAATCGTGAAGATAAAAATGAATGCCAGCCACTATTAGAACTGTACACAATCACAGGCAATGGAATTGTTATATGAGTATCCCCCCACGTAGTGATATGCCACTCATAGGAGTCTCCTATATGTCCAAAGACTATGCTCTTCACATCAACCGTGTTCTCCTTTTGCTCCTGAGGGGTAACATCCTCTTCCTGCGCTACTGCAGGAGAAGCAATCAGCAACCCAAGTATGAGGAGTAATCCTGTGAATATGTTATGCAACTGTTTCATTTTTTGTTTTATTTTTCTTTTGTCGTTTCTTATTCAGTTCATAACCGGCAAAGAAACTTGTCTCAAATATCAAATACAGCAGATAGTACACTATAAAAGTAAGCATAAATGCCACTGCCTCTTCTCTAACTACCATACAATAAATAACAAGTACTATAACAGACAAAATCATTTTAAGCACTTTCATTGCCAAATGCAGCAACAACATCTTGTCCGGAGCAAACCTCCTGCAAGCATCGAACATATAAATATTAAATACTCCAAAAATATAGAAGTATACCGGAATTAACGGATATCCTCCAAAATAATGTTCGGGTACCAAAGAAAAGTAAGTCACACCACCTACCCCACTCAATAAAAGAGTAAGGATCGTAAGATAGAGCAAATACTTACGCTTCGTTAAACTAATGTTCATCTTATATCGCTGTGTTTTTCTGTTAATCTTATTTTTGTCTTGTCAGGAGATGCACACGGAAACCGTTTCATCGCTCATCTCTACAAAACCACCTTCAATATCAAGCGTACACTCTTCATTATCCTCCATCACATAACTCAGTTTTCCTTCCTTTAAAGAAGAGACAATCGGAGCATGCTGTGGCAGAATAGTGAACGAACCTATAACTCCGGGCAGCGTCACGCTATTCACTTCCCCATTATATATCTCTTTTTCCGGAGAAACAATACTCAAATGCAGCCTTTTCATTAACTATTATTTTTTAATTATTTATTTGCCTGTTCAAGCAACTGCTTACCCTTCTCAATAGCTTCTTCTATCGTACCTACGTTCAAGAAAGCCTGTTCCGGCAAATTATCAACTTCACCATCCAGAATCATACGGAATCCTTTTATAGTATCCTCTATAGAGACCATCACTCCCGGCACTCCTGTAAACTGCTCAGCTACAGCAAAAGGTTGCGACAGGAATCTCTGTACACGACGCGCACGGTTTACAATTGTACGGTCTTCATCCGAAAGTTCCTCCATACCCAAAATAGAGATAATATCCTGTAATTCCTTATTACGCTGAAGAATCTGTTTTACCCTTTGAGCCACCTCATAATGTTCCTGCCCTACGATATGCGGATCAAGAATACGAGAAGTAGATGCCAACGGATCTACGGCCGGATAAATACCCAATTCCGTAATTTTACGGTCGAGTACGGTTGTTGCATCCAGATGCGTAAAAGTTGTTGCCGGTGCCGGGTCAGTCAAGTCATCAGCCGGTACATATACAGCCTGTACAGAAGTAATGGAACCATATCGGGTTGAAGTAATACGTTCCTGCATAGCTCCCATTTCCGTAGCCAAAGTCGGCTGATAACCTACCGCCGAAGGCATACGTCCCAACAATGCTGATACTTCAGAACCTGCTTGTGTAAAACGGAAAATATTATCAATAAAGAACAGAATATCCTTCGGACCTTCATCTCCCGAATGCATATCACGGAAAGACTCAGCTACTGTAAGTCCCGATAAAGCCACTGAAGCACGTGCTCCCGGCGGTTCATTCATCTGACCGAACACCAGAGATACCTGAGATTTCTCCACTTCTTCATAGTCCACCTTCGAAAGATCCCAATGTCCTTTCTCCATGCTTTCCTTAAAAGCTTCTCCATAGCGTATAACTCCGGACTCAATCATCTCACGAAGCAAGTCATTCCCCTCACGCGTACGCTCTCCTACTCCGGCAAAAACAGAGAATCCGTTATGCTTTTTAGCAATATTATTGATTAGCTCCTGAATAAGCACCGTTTTACCTACACCAGCACCACCAAACAAACCAATCTTACCACCTTTTGAATAAGGCTCCAGCAAGTCGATTACTTTGATACCTGTATAGAGTACTTCCTGTACAGTTGTTAAATCTTCAAATTTAGGGGGATCACGGTGAATAGAATAAGCTCCTTTACGGCTGAGTTCTCTCATACCATCAATAGAGTCACCAACGACATTCATGAGTCGTCCTTTAATTTGCTCACCTACCGGCATAGTGATAGGGCCACCTGTCGGATATACTTTCATACCACGTTGCAGTCCATCGGTACTATCCATTGCAACGGTTCTTACCGTATTTTCACCAATGTGTTGCTGCACCTCTACAATCAGAATTTTGCCATTCGGTCTTCTTATCTCCAATGCGTCGTGTATACTTGGCAACGCAATCTCAGCTTCCGTAGTTTCAAAGTACACATCAACCACAGGTCCGATTACCTGAGAGATATGTCCGATAATCTGTGACATAAGCAATCTTTTTATATATTATTTTCTAAACTTCATAGTATAGTAAGCCGCGTTTTTACCAACTTTACTATAAACATAACATCTGAGTTTTTCTTTTGTTCACTAACGTATACAAACGAGTAGTTAAACAAACAACTGTGCAAATGTAGAAACAAATGTGATTCATTATTCTGATTTGCTTTTTTTTTGTTTTAGATAACATTCGTTAGTCTTAAAAATCCTACTTTTTGACCTAAATTTACAGTAAACCAGAAGTATTATAATCAAAATATCATTCAGAGATTTATTTCATCAAAAAAACGTTTTCACACAAAAGAGTTTTTTTCTTTCTACGACGGAGTCAACAGATTAAGTTAAAAGAGAAAAAGTAAAATAGACAACGAGTTTCGTGTCCGAACACGCAATAATTCTATATATAATGCCGATCACATAAGAAATACAACAGCAATAGAGTATAAAAAAGACTATATTAATTTTTGCAAATAATAAAAAAATCTCCCGGCAGATTCTTTTTACAGATCTACCGGGAGATTACTTTATTTTTATAATGTAGAATGGAGTTACTACATCCCTACAATCACTTCTACTACCCTTCTGATATCATCATCGGTCAACGTAGGTCCCGAAGGCAGACACAAACCGATATCAAACAAATGCTCACTCGTACCGTTTCCATAAAAAGGAGCATCCTTAAATACCGGTTGCAGATGCATCGGCTTCCACAACGGACGGGTCTCTATATTCTCTGTATCCAGCTTCAGACGAATATCCTCACGGGTTTTACCTGCTATCGAAGGATCAACCAGGATACAAGTCAGCCAAAAGTTAGAATTGAAATTATTGTCTGGGTTTTCCATAACAGTTATCCCATCTATATTCTTAAAGAGCTCTGTATACAAAGCATGAATCGCCCGTCTGCGTGCCACATGTTCCTCCAGCACAAACATCTGTCCACGGCCAATACCCGCACAAATATTGCTCATACGATAGTTATAACCAATATGTGTATGCTGATAATGCGGAGCTGCATCACGAGCCTGTGTAGCATAAAACTTTGTAAGTTTAGCTTCCTCTTCCGTTTTACACACCAAAGCACCACCACCCGAAGTAGTGATCATCTTATTGCCATTGAAAGAAAGTGCAGCCAATTCTCCAAACGTACCACATTTCCGCCCGTTCAATTCCGAACCTAAGGCTTCAGCAGCATCTTCCAACACGGGGATGTCATAACGTCCGGCTATCTCCATAATCTCATCCATCTTGGCAGGCATACCATACAGATGCACGGGAAGAATTGCTTTCGGAAGTTTTCCTGTTTTTCTCAAACGGTCTTTGATAGCCTCCTCCAATAATACGGGATCCATATTCCAGGTATCCGTCTCACTATCCACAAACACAGGTTTTGCTTCCAGATAAGAAATGGGATTGGCAGAAGCAGCAAAAGTGAAACTTTGGCAAATCACTTCATCTCCCGGTTTTACACCAAGAAGTATTAATCCTAAATGAAGTGCAGCCGTACCGGCACTCAATGCTACAACCCTTCTATCACTGTCAATTGTCAATTGTCCATTGTCAACTAAGAATCGCCTTAGCGATTCTTCAAAGGCGTCTACGTTAGGTCCCAAAGGAACAACCCAGTTCGTATCAAAAGCCTCTTTTATAAAGTCTTGCTCACGGCCACCCATGTGAGCAAGCGAAAGCCAGATTCTCTTGTTCATTTTATTTCTATATTTATAAGTTCTTTATTATCTTACAGCGATTACCCACCGCCAATACATGATCCGGAATATCTTTGGTTACAACAGAGCCAGCGCCTATTACACTCCAACTACCAATTTTCACACCCGGAGCTATTGTAGATCCGGCACCAATCAACGTACCTTCGCCCACATATACATTGCCACAAAGTGTAGAGTGTGGAGCGATGTGTACATAATCACTTATTACGCAATCATGATCAACCGATGCACCAGTATTAATGATACAATGCTTCCCAATACTGACACAAGATTGAATAATGGCACCCGGCATTACAACGCTACCTAAATGAATGTTTGCGACTTGTGAAACAATAGAAAGCGGATGAATAGCCCGGCCGAACTCTACTGACAACATCTTCGCTATATTAGAACGTATCCTGTTGTTTCCGATACTGATTATCAACGGTCCTCGGACTTCCGACGGACGTAGTACGGGATAGTCAAGAAGATGAGTAAGCGACTCATCATCGTCAAACAAAGCTTCAATCGATTCATGATTAGCTTTTAAAATATCAATGATCACTTTGGCATGACCACTTGCACCATATAAATACATTCGTTTAATTATTTCCAGTAAAAGGTTCCATTGTAACAGAAGTATCAGAACTGATTCCTTCACGAACAAAAACTTTCCTGATAGTCAAGAGGAAAATCCTCAAATCCAACAGAAAAGAACAATGATCCACATACCACACATCCAGTTCAAACTTCTTCGTCCACGAGATAGCATTACGACCATTCACTTGAGCCCAGCCTGTTATACCCGGACGAACTTCGTGACGCCGAGCTTGCTCTTTATTGTATAAAGGTAAATATTGAGGTAATAAAGGACGAGGCCCTATCAAAGCCATATCACCTTTTAGCACATTTATTAATTGGGGTAGTTCATCAATAGAAGTAGAACGGACAAACTTACCAACTTTTGTCAGACGCTGTTCATCAGGTAAAAGACAACCTTTTGAATCACGCTCATCCGTCATGGTTTTGAATTTTATAACTTTGAAGATTTTACCATCTCTGCCGGGACGATTTTGCAAGAAGAAAACGCCCGCACCTTTATTAGCAAAATGTAACCAAAGAGCAATAATGAAAAGTACAGGACAACAAATCACCAAAGCACAAAAAACAAGACTAAAGTCAATTAAACGTTTCAAAAAAGAACGATACATATATTATAGCCAGAATTAAAAAATTAATCTGTCGAAGAAATTTCTTCAAGAAACGATACAAAATCATCAGCCAGTTTTATTCTTGAAAAATTAGCTTCTGCAAACCTCCTTGCGTTTTGTCCGGCATTCATTCTATAATTATCATCATCTACCAGCTTAATCAAACCATCCGCAAAAGCTTTTGCATTATTCGGTGGTACCACTACTCCCAATTCATTTTCTTCAATCATATCGGCCAACCAACCGGGATAATTATTCAAAACAGCTAATCCCGATGAGATATAATCAAAAAACTTATTAGGTGAAGTTCCATAGTAAAATGCAGGAACATTCGCCAATACCATTAACCCCACATCTGCCGATGCAACAATTGCATTTAATTCTTTCTTAGGTATCGGGGCATAAAACCGACAATTATCCAGTTTTTCTCTTTCCACCCGTTCCTGTAGATGAGGTTTCATTTTTCCATCCCCGATAAACGCCAATACAATATCATTTCTGCCTCTATTTTTTAATTCATTTGCAGCATCCAATATCGCATCCAACCCATTAGCAATTCCATGTGCTCCTGTAAATACAGCAACTTTGTCTGTTGGTTTTATACCCTTTAGTTTCAAAAGCTCCCTTGGAGCGGGTTTAAATATATCCAAATCACACCCGTTGGGTATCATAGCTATGCGTTTTCCTGATTGACTACGCTTTCGAATACCTTCACAAATCCCCGGTGAAAGTCCCACACAAGCATCCGAATAATGATAACTTAACCATTCCAGAACACTCATTCCCCATAAAAGTAGCGGATTCTTCATCCCCAATGCTTTAGGAAGTTCCGGCCATAAATCGCGTACCTCGAATATAAATTTCTTCTTTCGGAACAGTTTCATCACAATTCCCGGAATACCAGCCGTCAATGGCGTTGAAGTGGCAAACAATAAATCGTACTCTTCTTTTAATGCGATTTGTACTCCTTTCCAGCCAAACTTTATAAACGTTAATGCTCTTTTAGCTATCCCATCCTTATTCGAATAGGGCAAAGCTATTTGTATCACGTCAATTCCATCTACCATCCCTCTGTGTACATTTTTCATTTGAGTGTGCGGTAAGTCCAACTTTGCAGTTTCACCACATACCATGCAAACCGAATGTCCACGTTCAACGAGCCGTTTTGCCAATTCATAAGATCGTGTACCTCCAGCCTGAGTAGGAACCGTAAAATGTTGATGAAAATAAAGAACTTTCATTTTAAATCACTTGAATAATTGTTGTTATAGATTTAGATTCTGAATCACTTATAAATTCGATTTCTTTATTCTCTTTTTTTTGTCCATAATATTCAGAGTACATACCCTTGGACGAAATGTAATTATGACTTACAGATTTAAAGTCTATTCTTGAAGACTGGGTATGCCACAGTTGGCGTATTTTGCTCCCTTGAGGTTTATTCAAAACAATATCCTCAACCATCCATTCCGGAGCATTTTTCTTCTTTATAATCTTTCTTGAATGAGCTATATCGTGTCCTAATTGCCTGAAACAACTTACTACTCCCGAAAAACAATAAGAATCATCCAACTCCTGTATAGAGGCCTTTAAAGCTTGCGACCAATAAAACCACATAAATCTTGCCCCTTTCAACATTTGGTTATTATTGCCCAACATGATTGTGTTGTGAGATTGGGTCCCCATAAAGTAATTGATATCCGAAGCATCCGTATTATACTTATAACTACCTCCATCCATCAATATATTTTCTCCTTTATACCAAACATCCATATGCAAATTATCTGCATGTGCCGGACGATCCTTATATTTACCGCAACGAATAAAAGTCAATGTATCCTGTTCACGTATCAAATAGTACCCTCCTACATCAAAAGAGATACATCCTATCTTCTGCTTGAGAGGAGCAAATTCAGCATGTATACAATTCCGATTATTTGCATACCAACCTCTATCCTCATATACATCATCATAAAGATTTTCACCGGTAAGCAGGTAATGAAGTGCATCAAGCTGAGGACGGTAATCTCTATAATCCGAATCATTTAATTTAAAAAACAGAGCTCCATCATTCGAACCATAATTAGGTAAATATCCATTTGATAATTCCTGGCACTGATATAGAAAATTGACAGATTGATAAGCGCGCTGATAGACATGTTCGCTAAAACATTCTCCATTCCTTTGAGCAAGAGCAATGCCCCATGTCAGTAATTGAATCACCACCCTGTGATAATTCATGCTAAACTGAAGGTACGTTCCATCTTCTGCTATCTGATATTCGATCTCCTTTTCGAACCACTTTTTTCCCTTTACTTTCCATAACTTCGCATCCGGAAACCAGGGAAAAAGTAAACCTACAATATATAATGTTAATGTCTCTGTTATAGCATGATTATTACGAACTGCTATTCTTGAGAAATTAATATTACCATAGACGTGCTTTATCTGCCAGTATATGGAATTTATGATCTTCTGAAAACAACTTTCTGTTAAAAGAGGAGATGATTTGTAATAATACAGAGCAAAAATCCAATTGAGAACCCTTAACGAAATCTCTTGACTACACTTATAATTCGGTCCGCAATTCAGAGGATTTTTATCAATCCAGTCCTGTATCTGATCAAATACGAACTGACTATGATCTTCGCCGGTTGAGTGGTCATATCTTATCACCGTATAGAGATATGAGAATCTTGACTTCTCCCATACATACTTGATATCTCCGGCTTCTTGTACAATGTCTTCCACCTCTGTCCAATGCTTGGATACGTCATATTTATAATTTGTATCAGGATTAGTCACCCAATCATAATCAGTACCCAAATCATACCATGCAGATGAAAAAAAACAGCACTCCCCTTTTACAACCCGATGGAAATCAGAAGCCAAATTATCTGTATGCACTCTACTGAATGAGACCTCTTTTGACGAATCAAAGAAGAACGGTAGTGCTTTCTCTTTCCATTCCTCCAATGAAAAAAACTTCTGCAACGTATAGTTCACCGGATATCTAAACCGTAATAAACCCGATTTATGTTGCATTTCATAAGAGGCACGAAATAAAAAATATCTTCCTCCCATATTTTTCAATATCTGGGAGTAGAGATTGAGTCGATTCATCACTTGACCTCTATCCAGCTATTCTGCTTCAAACTTTCGATACAAGCAAACGAAGCTTTAGTAGTATTAAGAATAGAATCGAAACTAATCAGTTCCTCTCCACCTTTAATGATTCTTTCATTCAGCAAAGCAAACTGAGCAGCGTGTCCTTTATCCATCGTGCTTTTCATTTTACTGAACCCCTTAAACCCATATCCTCTTAACTCTCTCCAGTTATCCAAAACCAGTGTTTTTTCTTGTGAGTACACTTCTATTCTTTCTTTCGAATATGCTTTACTACCATTGGCAAAATAGTTTATCACGGCATTTGATCCGTTCTCATATCTCAATATAATACTTACATTATCCGTATTTTCAGCAGGAGTTACCCCCATTGAATTCATACAAACAGATACAACTTTACTATCAACCAGGTACGAACACAAATCAATAAAGTGGCAAGCCTCTCCAATAATACGCCCCCCTCCTACTTCCAAATCATGCACCCACACATCTGATGGAATAAAACCAGCATTCATAGTAGCTATTATATTTTTGACTCCTTGTCCAGATAACTGTTTCATTTTCCGAGCAAAAGGAGAAAAGCGACGATTAAACCCAACAGTTAATGTAATACCCTTTCCACTAATCTTTTTATAAGCATTCGTAATTTCCTGCAACTCCTGATCTGTCAAACACAAAGGTTTCTCAACAAAAACACTTTTGCCGGCTTGCAATGACTCCAATACCATAGAAGCATGCAAGTTGTGCCGGGTTGTAATCATTACTAAATCTACCTCCTTATCTGACAAAATCTCTTTATAATCAGAAGTTGCTTTCAAAGCACCTGATTTCTTTGCCAATATTTTAGCAGATAGCCCTTGAGCGCTGGCAATGTATCTTATCCTCGCTTTGGCTTTCATCAAAGCAGGAATCATTGTTGCAGAAGTAAAGTTACCTGCCCCTATTATCCCTATCTGACCGGCAGAAGCCGAAAAAGTAGAAGAGTTCACATCAATAACAGAATCTGCTACCGTATCTTCCGGATATTTAATAATAGAAGCAATGGAGCCATGCTTACGCATATCACCATAAATCAAATTATAATCTTTCAATTCTACCTCTTCTGTAATCAACGACTTTACGTCCAAATTACCCATTGAGATAGCTTGCAATATCGTATCAAAATTTCTCTTCTCCGTCCATCTCACAAAAGGCAACGGATAATCAATTCCCTTATTTTCATAATTCTCATCATAACGTCCGGGACCATATGAACATGACACCTGAAAAGTGAGCTCTTTCTTATAAAAATCATCTCTGCGTATATCGAGACCTATCACCCCGACAAGTACTATACGTCCTCTCTTACGAGACATCTCAGCGGCCTGATGAATGACATCATTCGTTTTGGCAGAAGCAGTTATCAGAACAGCATCTGCACCTATCTGATCGGTCTCTTCCATTACAAATTTTACAGGATCTGTTCCCTTAGCCGGATTTATAGCAACAATCCCCTTTGCCCGTGCCAGTTGTATTTTCTCTTCATCAAAATCTATTCCGATAACCTTACAACCATTTGCTTTCAATAATTGTGCAGCTATCAGTCCAATCAGTCCCAATCCTGTTACAACTACCGTTTCTCCTAATTGCGGATTTAACAATCGGATACCTTGTAACCCTATCGAACCTATCACTGTAAATGCAGCTTCTTCATCCGATACATTATCAGGGACTTTTGCCACCAAATTCTTAGGAACACAAACAAATTCGGCATGTTGTCCATTAGAGGCTACCCTATCTCCAACCTTTAACTCTGTAACCCCTTTTCCAATAGCCACAACTGTACCTACATTGCAGTAACCTAAAGGTAAAGGTTGCCCAAGTTTATTAAACACGGCTTCCAAAGTAGGTTGCAAACCATCCGTTTTTATTTTATCTAACACTTGCTTTACTTTGTCTGGTTGTTGACGAGCTTTCTCTATCAGATTGGCTTTACCAAACTCTACAAGCATTCGTTCAGTACCTAAAGATACCAAAGATCTTGAAGTCTTAATTAATACACTGCCTGACTTCACTTGTGGTGACGGAACTTCTTCGAGCATAGTTTGCCCGGATTTCATATCTTGAATGATTTGTTTCATTATTACATTACTGATTTATAAACATTTAAAATTTCGTCCACTGTATTATCACTAATATAAATCTTATCCTTTACTAAAATATTTCGATTCATATAACAATCCCAAACTTTCCGTTTCAAATCTTCAAAATTTCTATTTCCAAATAAAATAGCTTCTTTAGGTCTAACACAAACATCACTTGCTATTGCCAATGTACCGCAAAATAGAGCTTCTTTCACTGATATACCCTCTATATCAGTAGAAGTAGGTCGAATAAACAAATCTGACAATTTCCAAACTTCAAAACCATTAGACAACTCTTTTTGTACTATTAAAATATTATTTTCTAAACCCCAATCTACAATTTTAGATAAACATCTATTATAATATTCTACATCACCAATAGCTGGTAAACAGAAAATTAAACCTACATCGACTTTCTCATCTTTCAACTCTTTAACAAGCCTTATTAGTAAATCCAATCCATATACATCAATATTATTCTCCAAACGTAATTTATAGGCATTTGCAGACAATACAAAAGCATGATTATTTCTGAAATTATGTATATCAGCACTCAAACCTTTATATTCCATTTTCATAGGAGGGAAAAAGGCAGGCAATATAAAAATATGTTTTGACTCACATTGAAATGATTCAATCAATTTATCCTTATAATCTTGATCATTTAAAATAATAAAAGCAGAACTTCGTAGAAACCTTTTTATTACTTTCTTTTTAACAAAAGAAGTCTCTTTTATTAAGTTTTTATTATGGATAGTAACCCCAACCTTATGTCTAAAACCAAACAAAATAAATAAGAAGAACGCCAATACATTATTAGAATGTAAATGGATTACTCTTCTGGCTCCAAACAATAATTTAACAAATTCAACCCAGAAATTATTTAAAGGCTTTATATAGGTAAATGGAGGTAAAGTCTTTCCAAAGTTTCTAAGAATAATGGAATCATCCTTTTCATGTAAATAATGAATTAATCTATAAATATGAATGGAGACCCCTCCAATGGGAGGAGGATAGGTTCCCCAAAGTTCTATACGCATATTACTTATATTTAATAAATCGCTAAGAAAACCATGACTCAAGTTTCACTATGTATTTAATAGAAATCAACAAATATTATATCCTGTATTTTTTATATTGCGTTCAATCATTCTTTGAGATTTTCAAAATATTAAAAGACAAGTATAGGTATTCCTACAAATTTTATTTATTTTCAAACTCAAAAAAAAATAGACAATACAAATAAGGTAATACAGATACATTTATCAACTTAACCATTGGAATTGAAATATAATTAATTGTCCTATAACCCATACAAAATTGTTTATTAAGCAAACTACTTGTATTTATAGTGTTAAACACAAAAAGTAATACCACTGTAACAGTTATACAGACCCACAACGCAGGATATATTCTAAGAAATCTATTCTTGAAATATTGCTTCAAATTTGCGTTTCTATTAAGCGAACCATATATCAAAAGCCCCACTAATTGTAAATAAAACAGTAACACCAGGGAAATACTTTATTATTTCCCGAAAATAAAATAAATCAATCTCAAGAGACTCAGCTGTATACCATATACCACTTGGAGTGCGGCAACCAATCTCAATAAGTCAGAATTATTAAATTGGGAAATTTTTGTACTCATATTGTATAATCTAAAACATTATATATTAGTCCAAAATGGGGAATTTAACCATTGAAAACACAAGATTATCTATAAAATAATTTAAAGATAAATATTATATAGCTATAAAAATATTCTAAAAGATAATGTCTTCAATTGAGATATAAGCTTAGCTATTCCATCCTTAAATAGAGTAAACAAACTTACATTAAATTCGCGTAAAACAAATTGCGGCCATCTCCAATTATTATATGATAATTGAACAATAAAATGAGCAAGAATAAGACTCATAACTCCCCAGCTAGTAAGAGTAATCAGTAATATAGCTAAAATAGTAGCCAATAATGCAGACACACAATAAGCATTAGAATAAGGAATATAATTAGATGTAGATATATATGAAGTAAACAAGGATTGATTAGCTTCCAAAAACATATATATAGCCAGAAATAAAAACATATTTATATTCAAAAGAGTATCGTGCTTAATTAGATTAACCAAAGGAATACCAATAGTAATCATTACCAATATAAATAGTACATACATCACAATAAAAATAACCCACGATTTCGAAAATATATTATACTTCAGAGAATGATTCTTTTCAACACTTGCTGCGTTCAATAAAGGTTGTTGTGTTGTATAATAAATAGATGAAATGGATGAAACGATTGTCAGTATCTGTACAGAAAGGGCATACCCTGCCGTCTCTGTTAATCCCAAATAGAGAGAACATAGTACAGTATTTGATTGTGTAACAAAATACCTGGAGATCATTACTAACCCATCTTTTCTTGCATTACTCCAAATAAGCTTAAAATTCTCATACCTTTCATTAATAGTAAAATTATTTTTAGATTTATAATATTCTTTACCCACTTCCGTTTTTTTCCGAAAAGCATGCGACAAATAGAAACGAAACATAATTCCACTAAGCAAATAAGCAATAGTAACAGCCATTATATTTCTACATAACACTAAAAGAGTAACAGATGCGATTATCTGAATCAATTTTGATAAAGCAAGAGCTTTATTTAAATCGACAAAGTTTCCAATTCCTCTAAAAATAGCCGTATAATACAAGTATAATATATTTATAAAACTAGCTATTACAAAAACACCCCAAGCATATAGAATGTACGCTGACAAATGTCTGTCAGATACGGTATAGATGTAATAAGTACCTCCTGTCGAAAGAAGTATAAAAGCCAATAATGCAATAATTAAATATATACTCTTAGCCGTACAAATTACTTTTTTTAAAAGATATATATTAGAATCTTTTCTATCCCCCAATGTAGCTGAAACAACTCCAACTTTTTGTATTTCATCCGCACCCGCATAAGAATAAGTTATAACTCTCGCAATTTGTGGTGAAAACCCAAAGTCAAACATAGCAACAAAAGCCCCTACACTCAAAAATATATACCATAAGCCCAATTCTTCCGTAGGTAAATAATATAGAACAATCGGCAACAATAAAATATTAGTACCAAATGAAAAACCATATCCCAAATAATTCCAAATAATATCTTTGCGAGATATGCTAATTCTATTTTTCATTGAAACAGAATTTATTTGATTCATAAAATCCCAATACTAAGGAGGGAATCCCAAAGAAAGCTAAATTAAAAGAATATCCCCAAAATAAAAATAGCCACAAAACACCAATAATTACCCATGGAGTTAGAAAGAAACACCTTATCCCTCTTCTTATACATAAAAAAAAACAAAAAAGGCCCCAAAGACCAAATTTAAGAAAAAGAACATTAAATGCTTCATGCATTAGAATAAAAGTCCCATTCTGATATTGATCCGGGCTAAATGCAGCATCATTATAAAATCCCATTGTATTTCGATGATCTTTTATACTTCCTCCAAAACCTTTACCCAACAATGCATAATAAGGTTTCTTGATATATTCTGCTGCAATATTAAAAAACTCTTCAATCCTATATTTAGGAGACAATGGCATATTCTCATACCAATCAAGATCAAATACTGAAATCAACATTGTTGCCTGTATCAATTTAGTAGAAGATAATTTATCCATATTTTTTTGCGTTTCAAACAAACTACCTAATCCTATTAAGAAAGGAACGAAAAATACAAATATTGATAATAGAACTAATTTCTTCTTCCGCTGATTTAAAATAATAACTATAGAAAAAATTATATATATCAATGCTAACCAAGACTTTCCCCCCAAAGCATTGGAAGTAGTTAATTGTAACCACAAAGCTAAAACAGAACAGATAAATAACAACAATCTCTTTCTATATTCCTTATAAAAGAAAAAAAGAATAATTAACGGCGAAAAGAAAAAAACTAAAGGCATCAAAACAATTTCCTCATCTCCATAATATCCGCGTTTACCTATTATTATAGATATAAATGCCGAAAAAATTACTCCTACCAAAATGGAAAACATCATTCTTTTAAAGCGTATATAAGTATCTTTCTGAACAACACAATATGAGAAATAAATTACAAGCAGACTATAAATACTTAACTTTAGAAAGTCTAAGAAAAAATATCTAATATTACCTGTATTTATAATATCATTATCATTTATCAAGATAGAAAAAAATCCTGTAATCCCCCCAATAGGTATCATCAAGATTGCAAATTTTAAAAGAAAGAAAAGATTTTTACTTTGATGTTTAATTTTATTTATCCACCGAAATTTATCCTTTTTATATATCATTAATAGAGGAATTAACAACAAGATAAAGAAAGGGTAACCTTTAACAAGCGGCAACATAAATATAGAATATGCTACAAATTCTGAATTACCAGAAACAAAAGAAGAAACATCAAAACTAGAAATACTAAACAACATCAAAATCAATAAAAAATCTTCCACTCGCTTTTTTATCAAATAAATCAAACAAATGGAAAATTCTATAATACTAATCAATGCAGCTATAGCAGGAAAATTTACAGTAAAGACATGAAGCAAACATAAAAATATAGTTAAACATATTCTTCCTATATAAGAAACATCTTTATCTTGTAATTGATAAAAATTCATTTTAATGAAAAAATTTCTATTATTTCTTTTCTAATTTTCTGATCACTATGATTAGTAAGAAATTGATTATACTCGGCATCACTAAAAACAGTATTATTAAATTGTATCAATTTCAGAAACAAATCCTCCACAGAATTAAACGTTCTACAGTTATTAGGATACAAACAAGAAAAATATTTTACTATAGGGATATTAATTCCTATAATTTTTTTCTTATGTCTGAAAGCATCCAATATAACTCCTGAGTATCTGTTCATGTATTTGACAGAATATAGCAATAAAACAGCTTGAGAACTCTCATAAATAGATTCATATTCGTCTTTTGGTAAATGTCCATTTATAATTCTTATATTCTTATATTCGTAAGCTTTTTGAACACGAGAACGAATAATCAGCAATATATCATTCTTATATAAAAGATGATATTTATTTTCATAATTTATAATTTGCGAAATAAGTAGTTCATCATTTGCATAACCCAATCCTATATATATTTTCTTATTTATATTGTTTTTATTTATATCACTACCTGTAAAACCATTTAAGGGATGAGTTAACACATATACATTACTTTGATTCACTCCTATGCCAACCAAATATTTACCAATAAAATCTGCAAAAACGATATGTTTCACCTTATTTTTATAGGTATCAAAAAATCTTTTCTTATATTTATTCTGTAAATGATCTGTGTTATTATGATGCAATAAGTATACTTCTTTTTTCCCAAAAAGAAATCTCATTATAGCAATATTTAGTGTATCAAAAGTAAAAAACACAACAATATCTGATTTATATGAGTATGAATAGATAATCCCTATTAATGTATTAATAGCCAGAACGATTTGATTTAACAATAAATTCTTCCTTTCTTTTAAATGTATAATCTTTTTATATTGAATAGAACTATTTTCATTTGATTCATTATAAAAATCACTAGCATTTAATATTAAGAGCTCAACATTTTCTGGAAATAATGTTATCAAGCTTTGATATAAATCTTTATGTCCAATTGGGAATATTGTATCAAATATGAGTATTTTTTTCACCATCATATTCTAATTAAGTGAATTCAATACTGAATAGTAAAACATATTTTAATCAATGAAAACAATGAATATTATATTGATATCGCCGACTTTACAATAGCCTCCAAGTTCACCCCATTGTATAAACATCTCGTTCCAGCAACATATCCTTCATAATCATGACCTATCTCCTTCACAGCTTTACAAATATTTTCAACAGTTAGCTCTTCTATGCAAATTCCTGCTTTATAAGTTGTAAAAGCATCCTTTAGTGCCGGTACATTATTAGATATCATTGGGATCTGAAATTTTGCGTACTCATATAATTTATTAGGAGCACAATAAAGGGCATTTATAATCATCCCTATATCATAAGGTATTGGCGTATAACTCAAGATACCTATATATGCATACTTAGTGACTTCTAAATGCAAAGGAGGAGGGAGAAATGGCATAAAAACGATACGTTCATTTTCATATGTACCTTTTAATAATTTAAAATACGAATTATTAGGTCCCATCAACATCAGTACATAATCTTCCGGTAATAGCTCCATTGCTCTCATAAAATCATCTAATTTTCTTTCTTCATGAAACCCTCCTTGATAAAGAATAATCTTCTTATTTTCATATTTCGATAAAATAGTTGATACATCTTGTGGCAGGTTTAGGAAATTGTCTAAAATTCCGTTTTCATATGGTTTATTAGGTAATACTATCGGACATGTCGATAAGTTGAATAGATATTTTGTTATTAACGCTCTATTATATTCACAGCAAATAATTTTTTTAGCATACGAAAAATCATGAATAAAATCTCTAAACGGATTCAATAGTTTATATGCTAATTTTAATCTTGAATCTCTAAATTCCAATAAATGAGCAACTGTATCATACTTTTTCAAAAAGGAAGAAAATAAAACAACTGTTTCAAAATGAACCAACCAAAGTAAAGAATTATCAGAAAAATATTCTTTTTCTATGATTCTTTTTACTCTTTCTCTAAATTGTAATTGTTGTAAAAACCTCTTAACTCCATTTCCACCATATTGAGGTTGCTTATACACTTTTACATTAAATAGCAACAATTCTTTTTCTATATTACTATCAGAACAGGCTCCAATATATACAATGTCGCAACCTAAATCATATAAGATTTTACACACGGATATTACTGGTGGATAAAAAGTAATATCATGCTTCATAACAATTATAATTTTCCGCCTTTCCATCTTCATCTATTTAAATATTCAACTATCCGTTCACACGCCAATCCATCTCCATACGGATTTACAGCCTTACTCATCTTATCATAATATTCTCTATCATCCAGTAAAGCAGAAACTTCATTTACAATCTTATCATAATCCGTACCCACCAGTTTTACTGTTCCCGCTTCTAAAGCTTCCGGACGCTCCGTGGTATCACGCATAACCAAAACAGGCTTACCAAGTCCTGGCGCTTCCTCTTGAATGCCTCCACTATCGGTAAGAACAATGGTAGATTTCTCCATCAAATAAACAAACGAAAGATATTCCAATGGCTCTATAAAGAACATATTATCCAAATCGGATAAGTCTTCACCAAATACTTCGTGAATGGGTTTGCGAACATTGGGATTTAAATGCATCGGATAAACAAAATCAACATTCGGATACTTCTCAGTCAAAGCCTTTATTGCTCTGCACATCGAAATAAAACCTTCACCAAAATTCTCACGTCGATGTCCGGTAATGAGAACTAACTTTCGAGTACCATTCAAACGATTTACGTCATAACCGGATTCACGAAGTAGGGTCTCCAACTCCTTTCCTAACTGCTTATCCGATTTAATCTTATCTACCACCATATAAAGAGCATCAATCACAGTGTTGCCTGTCACGATAATTGATTCTTCACTTATCCCTTCATCCAATAGATTTTGTTTACTTAATGCAGTTGGAGAAAAATGATAAGTAGCAATACGACCGGTTATCAAACGATTCATTTCTTCGGGCCAGGGACTATAGATATCATGGGTACGAAGTCCTGCCTCTACATGACCAACAGGAATTTGCTGATAAAAGGCAGCTAAAGCTGAAGCTGTGGATGTAGTGGTATCACCATGTACTAAGACAACATCCGGATTTGCTTCTTTTAAGACGTCACGCATACCTAAAAGTACTCGGGAGGTGACATCATAAAGATCTTGCCCCTGTTTCATGATATTCAAATCATAGTCCGGCTTAATGTCAAAAAGATGAAGCACCTGGTCAAGCATTTCACGATGCTGGCCTGTTACACACACAATGGTTTGGAATGTTTCCGAATGCTTCTGGAACTCCTTTACTAATGGAGCCATTTTTATAGCTTCGGGACGCGTCCCGAAGACTAACATTATTTTCTTCATAATAATATACTTATTTTTTATAGATCCCACAAAAATCAAGTATCACTTTTGTGTCATCATAAGGCAAAGCTTTAAATACAGAATGAGCTACCAAGAATACAACAATATCCGCCTGCTTATAAGCTTCTTTATAATCAGTGAGTTTAAACACTTTATGCTCTGTCACATTCGGTTCAACTACCAATATATCTGCATTATTGCAACTTTGCATCACCTTTGTTGTGATGTATTTTGCCGGTGCTTCACGTAAATCATCAATATCCGGTTTGAAAGCCAACCCCATCATGGCGACAACAGGCTTGCGATGGTGCTCTAACTCAAACTTCAACATTGCATTTTCTACTTTCTCTGCACACCAGAAGGATTTATAGTTATTAATCTCACGGGCTTTTGATATTATCTGAGATTCTATCGGAAAATCGGCTGTGATAAAATAAGGATCCACAGCAATGCAATGCCCTCCTACCCCACAACCCGGCTGGAGAATATTTACACGCGGATGCTTATTGGCTAAACTGATCAATTCCCAAACATTGATACCTGCCTTATCACAAATGAGAGATAATTCATTTGCAAATGCTATTTGGACGTCTCGTGAAGAATTCTCTGTCAGCTTACACATCTCAGCAGTTTTACAATTAGTCCGATGTAATGTACCTTGTACAAATTGGCTGTAAAACTCAATTGCTTTATCTGTAGATGCTTCATCTATACCGCCAATCACACGATCGTTGTGTACCAACTCATGTATTACATTTCCCGGTAATACACGTTCCGGACAGTACGCTATAAATATTTTGCCTTCCAATTCTGGACGAAGGCTAAATATTAAATGAACCATTTTATCTGTTGTGCCTACCGGTGAAGTAGATTCGATAACATATAAGTCACCTTCCTTCAACAAAGGGATTACTGCACGGGTTGCGGATTCCACATACGAAATATCCGGTTCGTGATTACCCTTAAAGGGAGTGGGTACTACCATAAAATAGGCGTCACTGATTTCAGGAGTAGTAGAAGCTTTTAACTGCTTGGCAGAAACAACTTCCTGAAGAAGTTCCTGCATACCCGGTTCAATGATATGTAATTGCCCCTGATTGGTCATCTCAACAACTTTCGGATTAATATCAACACCGGTAACTTGAATACCGTGTTTAGCTGCTATAATAGCAGTAGGAAGGCCAATGTAGCCTAAGCCCATAAAACAAGCTTTCATTTGAGTATCTATTTAAGTAAGTATCTTGTGGGGTTGACCTATAATATATAGATATACTATAAACTTTTATACAGGTCAGTTATCATATAGGTAAAAAAAACAAATTTGTAACGAATTAAAAAATATCAGACAATGGTTTCTTAAAAAAAGTGCTATTTCTATATTAAGAAATATAAATACATTTATAGTATTACATAAAACATTAGTTATCAAGTAATTGCATATAACACTTTTTTCTCTACGAGGAATGATAAGAAACTCTACGAGAAACATCCCGATTCTCTACGAGAAAAAGGATTATTCTCTACGAGAAATAAATCAAAAAGTCATATTATGTAACAAAGGGAATATAAGTTATGAAATCCTCAATTCATATTTGTAAAAAAATAAGGCAGAACCATTATTCAAAATCACTATATGGATATTGATTTTCCTCCAAATTCCGAAGATTCTCAACAACCTCTTGCTCTTTGGCCGTCAGCTCTCGTCCCTGCCAACTATCAATGATTGCATGAGCTTCTTGTGCTAACTCTTCCTCAAAAACTTCACCATAACAATACGTCAGCAACTGACATTTTAATAAAGAAGGAGGAAGTTGCTCTAATACCTCCCAAGCACGGTCGAGAATGGACTGTTTTTTCGCTTCTTTATCTTTATCACTATAGATAGTGGCATTGTAACCCATCAACAAAGCCAGGCAAATGCCGGCTTCTTCTTCGGGAGTATCACCCTTAACAGAATAAAGAGCATCGGAAAGAATCTGAATTTCTTTATTCAAACGACTAAAATGCTCTGCGTAAATTGGGTCACCATCCAAACCTAAGTAGAGTGATTTTTGAGCAAGTTGCTGCAATTCTTCTGTTTTATTCATAAAATTAACTGATTACTTTCAAATAACTTTTCGCCACTTTTACGCTGGCTGTCAATACACCTTCAATACGAATGATGACATAAGTTTTATTAGCCTCTAAAGCCAACTCACCTTCAACACCACATAAATCACCTTTCATCACACGAACTTTACTACCAACAGTGAGAACTTCATTGTCAAAGCTGATATTATCGGGATTAAGATCCATTATTTGTTTAAAGTCCTCCATCTGTTTATCGGGAACAATAAGCATAGCACGAGTCACAAAATCCTTTATATAATAAAGTTGAACACCATACTTATTTGATAAATCGCAGGCATCCTGTTTAGTGGCACGAACAAAGATCAAGTTTCTAATAACAGGAACTTCAACACATTTACGACGGTATTTTAATTGGCGAATAACAAATTGAGTAGGAAGATAATATTCAATATTAATATCGGCTCTCAATTTTTCTAAAGAATCCCGGATGACAAATTCTTGCTTGTCGCGAGTACGGGCGGCAAACCAATATTGTTGTTGTTCAGACATTTACGAGAAATGATTGGGAAGTTTTTTCCTTAGTTTCGGGTGCGCTTCGCGGTTTGAATGAGACATAGAACCTCTTTCAAACCGTCAACTTTTTAGAATTTATTTAATATTGGAAACGAAGCGTTTAGAAGATAAAAACGTTTCAATAAACGTTCGTTTAATGGCACACTTTTTTTGAGGTCTTTTTAAGAGAAATATTTAATGGAGGAATACATGAAAATATTAATTTTTCCGGAAGATCATATTATTGAATATCAAAGATATACAACGTAAAAAAATAATGTTTTGAATTTTATATATAGAAATATTTTGTACTTCTAATTATACGTTTTACCTTTGTGCCATTAAACGAACGTTTATTGAAACACTTTTCTTAATAACAACCAGAATTCACAAATCATCAATTATCTCTTTATTATAAATAATGAGTTGAATATATCTCTATAGTATTTCAACGCACTATTTCATTGATAAACAACGTTTTATTATATACCATTTATTCATTACAAAGTAACGTATTTAAATCTCCGTTAATTACCTAATTAACCCATATTTAATATGCATAATTTACACCTATAAAATACGTACTTTTATAATATAAAGAATAGGATGCCTGATGTGGCGTTAACAATGTTAATACAAAAAGGGCTACACACCAGAATTAAACATCCTGCATGTGCAGCCCTCTTATTTTATCTATTTTCTATAATTATCAGAAAACCTCTACCTTTTCAGCAATTCGTTTTGCCTTATCGCGTAATGCATCCAAATCCGAACCCAAAGGAGCATAACAAAGCACCACTCCCATACGACGATTAACACGGGTAAAAGGCTTACCAAAAATACGCAGATATGTATCTTCTTCGCGTGTCACCTCTTCCATCCCTCGATATTGAGGACGCTCCTGACTGGCAATTGTTGATAGAATAACAGCACTGGCTCCTATCCTCTCCTGCTTGATGTCCGGAATAGGTAAACCAAGTACGGCACGCAGGTGAAGCTCAAACTCATTCAGATTCTGTGTTCCTGCCAAAGTCACCATACCCGTATCATGCGGACGAGGAGAAAGTTCGGAGAAATATACTCCGTTCTCATGGCTCAGAAAGAACTCTACTCCCCACAAACCAGCACCGGTTAAAGCACGAGTCACTTTTTCAGCCATTTCTTCCGCTTCTTTCAAATGAGCAGGATCAATATGTGCGGGCTGGAAGCTTTCACGATAATCTCCTCCCTTTTGTACATGTCCGATAGGCGGGCAGAAAAGAGTGGGACCATTCTTTTGAGTAACAGTAAGCAATGTTATCTCACTGTCAAACTTAATAAATTCTTCAATAATAAGCTCACGAATATCTCCACGGCTACCACTGCAACCATACTCCCAGGCATGTTCCAATTCATCGGCACTTTTCACCAATGACTGACCTTTACCGGAAGACGACATCAATGGCTTCACCACGCATGGAAAACCAATTTTAGCAGCAGCCTCTTTCAATTCTTCCAGAGAAGTTGCATAAAAGTACTTAGCCGTTTTCAAGCCCAACTCCTGAGCTGCCAAATCACGAATAGCTTTACGATTCATTGTAAAGTTTACTGCACGCGCACTGGGCACTACTTGTATTCCCTCCTTTTCAAAGTCATACAGGCGTTCTGTACGAATGGCTTCAATTTCCGGTACAATAATATCCGGCTGATGTTTCCTGACTACACGTTCCAGTTCTTCTCCATCGAGCATGTTGAACACCTCATACTCATCAGCCACTTGCATAGCAGGAGCTCCGGCATACGAATCACATGCAATGATATATTGCCCTTTACGCTGGGCAGAAATAACAAACTCTTTTCCTAATTCACCGGAACCGAGCAAAAGTATTTTCTTCATTGGTTTTGAGTGTTTAATTTTAATGCTACAAAATTAGTACATTTAGAGAAACATTGTATACATAAAGAGAAAAACAAAAGATTTTATGTACATTTGCGTAGTTATTCATCCATATAACCTAAGAATTCATGAAGTCGATAGTCATTAAAAACTATAAAAATATCAAAGACCTCTCTATTGACTCATTGGCACCAGTCAATCTGATAGTAGGACGAAACAATGTAGGTAAATCAACCTTACTGGAAGCCATCTCTATTTATGCTGCCGGTGGAAATATCGAATGGCTGAAAGAAATCCTTGAATTTAGAGGAGAATCTGTTAATATCGGATATCCACTTAGAGATACAGATATTGAATTCGAAAATATTATGACAGAACATTTCTTATCCTTCTTTCCGGAAAGAAAAGCAATTTTTTCTGAAAACAATAGTATCATTATCGGAGAAATAGAAAATAATTCTACCCATACCGGAACCTTATCCATACGATTAGCCCATATAGCTGAAGAAATATTTAAAACCGAAACAGGATCTCATAGAAGTATAACAACTTTAACCGACGAAGAATTATTAGCAGACAAATCTTCTACCTATTCCAGTAATTTGGTAGGAGACGGACTGGAAATAACATTTGCCGAAGAAATAGTTATAGTTCCCTTTTATAAACGAAATCCATATTCCATAGCCAAGATAAAAGGAATACCATTTGAATATATAAAAACAAATGACTTCCAAAGTACACAAAATGCATCTTTATTCGATAAAATTTCCCTCTCACCCGAAGAAAAATACATTATTGAAGCATTGCACATCATAGAGCCGGATATAAACAAACTAAACTTTCTCAATGATGATTTGCGTACAAAAAGAAGAATTCCCTATGTCACATTAAAAGGTAAGGAACAGCGCTATAGACTTAGCTCTATGGGAGACGGCATAAATCGTATTCTTACCATTATTCTTGCACTTTTAAATTGTAAAGGCGGTATTTTATTACTGGATGAGTTTGAAACCGGATTACATTACTCTACACAAATTAAGTTGTGGAAAATCATTTTTATGCTTTCTGAGAAGCTAAATATTCAAGTCTTTGTTACATCACATAGCCAAGACTGCATTAACAGTTTCGTAGAAGCCAACAACAAACAAAAGGGCAAATTGATACGTCTTGAGAACAGGAACGGAAACGTAGTGGCAGTGAATTATGATGACGAAAAGGAACTGCGGTTTGCTACCGACAATAACATAGAGATTCGCTAAAATGAAAATCACAGAAAAACACACTTACAAACTATTGGTAGAAGGAAATGACGATCAACATGTTATATGGTCGTTTTGCCAGCATCATCAATTAGCAGAAAATTTCGATGTAATAGATTGTAATAGTATAGAAAATGTATTGGGACAATTAAAAACAAGGCTATCCAACCCATCAGCACATCAAAGAATAGGCATTGTAATAGATGCAGATGTTGATTTAAATAAAAGAAAAGCACAAATTCTGGAGGTTTTAAGACAAAGTCAGAAATATAACTGTGCCGATTGTGAATGGCCTGCATCCGGACTTATTCTCAAACCTATCGACAGTTATGACGCAACAATTGGAATTTGGATTATGCCTGATAATAATATAAATGGAATGCTCGAGGACTTCATAATTAGCTTGGCACCTGAAGCTGACCCTTTAATGCAAAAAGCAGAATCCATACTAAACGAATTGGAAGAAAGCCAGATACAACAGTACAAATCAGTACATCGTTCAAAAGCAAAGATCCATACGTTCCTGGCTTGGCAAGATGAACCAGGTAAGCCTATGGGAACGGCTATTACTGCAAAAATATTAAATCCAAATTCAGAACATGCAGAAGTATTTGTGCATTGGATTAAACAATTATTTACCTAACAAAAATATTTCTATTGTATTAAAAAAGCCAGCCTCCTTTGCATGGAGTCTGGCTTTTTTTTTTCTATTTCAATGCGTTTATTGATGTTGCTCACGCAATAAATCATTCACAGTTTTTACAGGATTGAAAGTAGAGAGTGGCACTTCTACAAACACGGTGCTCCAGTCACTCATTGCACCATTCCACAATCCGGGAAGTTCAAGAGCCTTGAGATCTTTGCCATTCTTGGACTTATAAGATATGAACCCGGTAGCTTTATCTACATACTTCGTCAAATCAAATTTATGGCCTTTATAATCACGCACGGCACATACCAGATCTACCGGATTAAAGTGAGTACCTTTCTCAAACATCTCTTTGGCAGTAGGATCATTCATATCAATCTGAGAGCTTTCCAGAATCTGCAATGAGATAGTACCATCATTGTTATAGGCTAAGAACGGACCACCTCCCGGTTCGCCTACATTCTTTACCATACCACAAACACGCATCGGACGATTCAGTTTCTTTCTCAGATACATCACCAATTCTGAATCTTCCAGATTCTTGGTCTCCGGATTCTTACAGAATAGTTTCTTTTGTACGAACTGAAGAATTTCCATCACCTGTTCATGAGAATAATCACCGCTATCCAACAATTCCAGATATTCAAAAGCTTGTTTTTGCAAAGCAACCAGCACTCCGGCAATCAGTTTCTTATAAAGCACCGTATCTGCTTTCAATCTATCAGGTACTACATTATCGATGTTTTTGATAAAGATAATATCGGCATCAAGATCATTCAGATTCTCAATCAGTGCTCCATGACCACCCGGACGGAACAACAGCTTACCATTATCACGGAAAGGCTGGTTATCCATATCGGCAGCAATCGTATCTGTACTGGGCTTCTGCTCTGAGAAAGTGATATTGTAATCTACCCCATAACGCTGGGCAAACTCTCCGGCTTTCTCTGCTACCAGAACTTTAAACAGTTCACGATGCTCAGTAGAAACAGTAAAATGCACATTCACCTTGCCACACTTTCCGGCAGCATACATAGCACCTTCGGCCAGATGTTCTTCAAGCGGCGTGCGTGACCCTTCTTCATATTTATGGAATTTGAGTAGTCCTTTAGGCAAAGCACCGTAGTTCAATCCGGCTTCTTCGAGCAGAGCAGATACCACTGCTTTGTAATTTCCTTCGGCTATTAATCCGCAAATGTCCTTTCCGGCTGTACGCTGACAGGCTACATTCAAATCATCATAAAACGCAAACTTCTCAATACTCTCAAAGAAAGCCTGCTCAAATTTCGTTGTAGGCTGGTCATAGTCGGCTCCCAAAAACTCAAACAAATTCTTAAACATACGACTGGCTGCTCCGGAGGCAGGAACAAACTTCACAATCGTCTTCTCTGTATTCTTATATGCATCCCAGGCTGCAAGATATGCCCCCTGCTCATCTGCATCAGGAGCAAGAATCCCCTTCTCAACCGATGCAGCTGCATCCAATTTCAAAAACGGAAAACCTTTCTGAAAGCATGCCAGTTGTTCGGCTATCTGAGTTTCCGAAATACCTTTTTTGGCAAGCAACTCTTTGTCTTGTGGTGTCATCATACGTATCTATTTTTATTAATTGATGCCCAAAAATACAAAATGTTATTTAGTTATGCCCTTTTACTAAACAAAAAAAACTACTTTTACATCGAAATAATGTAGTAATGTGCCAATATGCCAATGTGCCAATTACCATTCGGTATCACAGCGCAGCTAATTGGCACATTGACATATTGGCACATTAAATAATTATTTATCATGGAGGATATTTCATTTTTCACAGAAAAAGAGAAAGCTGAGTTATTCGCTTTATATAAACGGCTGATACGGTCAGCAGGAGAAAGTATCACGAAGGACGATACCCGGAAGCTGAAGAAATACCTTATTCATGCTGCACAGTGCAATAGTCTGTGCCGTAACAATTTTGGGATGAATCCTGTTATAAGGGATTTACAAACGGCTGTTATTGTGGCCGATGAGATAGGAATGAAAGGATCGTGCCTGATAGGTATCATGCTGCACGAGATTGTAAAAAATAACGTATTATCTCCCGCAACTGTCCGCAGTGAGTTTGGAGAGGATGTTTCGAGTATTATCACAGGATTGGTAAAGACCAATGAGTTGTATGCTAAAAGTCCTGCCATCGAATCAGAAAACTTCCGTAACCTGCTTCTTTCTTTTGCAGAAGATATGCGCGTAATCCTTATTATGATTGCCGACCGTGTAAATGTAATGCGGCAAATCAAGGATTCGGAAAATGAGGAAGACCGTATCAAGGTAGCCAATGAAGCGGCCTATCTGTATGCACCGTTAGCTCATAAGTTAGGGCTCTACAAACTGAAGTCGGAATTGGAAGACTTGTCTCTGAAGTATATTCACCGGGATACTTATTATTTCATTAAAGACAAACTGAATGAAACAAAAGCATCGCGGGACAAGTACATTGCTGCTTTTATAGAACCGATACAAAAGAAAGTAAAAGAGGCCGGGCTGAAATTCGACATTAAGGGGCGTACCAAGTCCATCCACTCTATCTGGAACAAGATACAGAAACAAAAAACGCCTTTTGAAGGTATCTATGACCTTTTTGCCATTCGAATCATTCTCGATTCGGATCCGGACAAAGAGAAACAGGAGTGTTGGCAGGCTTATTCTATCGTGACAGATATGTATCAGCCCAATCCGAAGCGTTTGCGTGACTGGCTGTCTATCCCTAAAAGTAATGGATATGAATCGCTCCACATCACCGTAATGGGACCGGAAGGAAAATGGGTGGAGGTACAGATACGTACCCGTCGCATGGATGAAATAGCCGAACGGGGTCTTGCAGCTCACTGGCGGTACAAAGGTATCAAAGGAGAGACAGGACTGGACGAATGGCTGACCTCTGTACGTGAAGCACTTGAGAATCCGGACAATGATTCAATGAAAGTGATGGACCAGTTCAAAATGGATCTGTACGAGGATGAAGTATTCGTATTTACACCCAAAGGAGACCTTTTCAAACTGGCCAAAGGAGCAACTGTACTCGATTTTGCTTTCCATATCCATAGCAAATTAGGTTGTAAATGTATCGGTGCAAAGGTCAATGGCAAAAACGCCCAGTTGAAACAAAAACTGAACAGCGGTGACCAGGTGGAGATCATGACATCGAACACTCAGACACCCAAGCAGGATTGGCTGAACATTGTAACCACCTCCAAGGCTCGTACCAAGATTCGACAGGCACTGAAAGAGATGGTGGCACGCCAGCATGACTTTGCCAAAGAAACACTGGAACGTAAATTTAAGAACCGGAAGATGGAATACGATGAGGGTACAATGATGCGCCTCATCAAGCGATTAGGATATAAGGTAGTGACAGAGTTCTATCAGGCGATAGCCGATGGTACACTGGATGTAAACGATTTGCTCGACAAATACATAGAACAGCAAAAACGAGACAACGATACACATGATGAAATTGTATATCGCAGTGCCGAAGGATATAACCTGCAAAACCAGATAGAAGAGACGAATGGCAAAGAAGATGTACTTGTCATTGATCAAAATCTGAAAGGACTGGAGTTCAAACTGGCTAAATGCTGTAATCCGATCTATGGAGATGAAGTATTCGGGTTTGTTACTGTATCCGGAGGTATAAAGATTCATCGCATGGATTGTCCGAACGCAGATCAAATGAGAGAACGCTTTGGATATCGTATTGTAAAAGCCCGTTGGGCCGGAAAATCACAGGGAACACAATACCCCATCACACTCCGTGTAGTGGGACATGATGACATTGGTATTGTCACAAACATTACTTCGATTATTTCTAAAGAAAACAATATCACGTTACGTTCCATTGGCATTGACTCCCATGATGGCCTGTTCTCGGGTACAATGACTATCATGGTAGGTGATACAGGTCGTCTGGAAGCTTTGATAAAGAAATTAAGGACGGTAAAAGGAGTGAAACAAGTGAGCAGAAATTGAAAAATAATGAATCAATGTGCCAATATGCCAATGTTTTATTGAAACGCGAATGATCGCAAATTTTCGCAGATTAGATGGCTTGCTACATTTGAGAGACGATATTCTTTACGTAAATTTGCGATAATCTGCGTTTCAATGATACGATCATTTAATTAGGATACAGTACTTATGGAATCATTCAGTATAAAAAAACGTCTGAAAAGCTTTACCTATGCATGGAAAGGGATCAGAGGCTTTGTATGTAGGGAACACAACGTATGGATTCATCTGACAATTGCTATGTTAGTAATTATTGCAGGCTTTATTTTCGATATAGAGAAGTTCGAATGGGTAGCAATTATTATCTGCATAGGGGGTGTTATCGCGGCAGAAGCATTCAATACAGCCATTGAGCGACTCGTGAACTTAGTATCTCCTGAATGGCATCCGATAGCCGGTGAGGTAAAAGACATTGCAGCAGGCGCCGTACTGATATGTGCTATCGCAGCAGCAATCGTAGGATTGATTATCTTTATACCATATATTAATTGAAAGTTGAAAGTTGAAAATGGAAGAAAGGCAGAAGAAACATGCTGGAGATTTACCAGCAGTCTTTCATTTTCAACTTTCAATTTTCAATTATTCAACTATCGTACCCGCTTTTTCTTAAAATAAGGATAGGTCAGCAATATGAAAAATAGCAAAGCTATCGGAGTCAGAATACGCCCTAAATGATAAACGGCATCTACAGAAGACTCAGTGCTCAGATAGCAAGCAGCAGCAACTCCCAAAGACATGCCTGTTTCCCATGCTAAAAGATGAGTGGTATTGGCAGTGCCACGCTGGCAATGTTGTGACAGTTTTACAAACATCAGCAAGAACTCAGGAGTAACCAATCCAAGTCCCACTCCCAACAATATGGCAGTTACAATAGCCGGCAGTTCTTTCAGTAAAATAAAAGAAACCATCATCAGGCTAATTCCTAAAGTAATAACCCTCAGCGTTTTCTCCTCACGATAAACAAACCTTGCCAGCAATACAGAAAACAGGAACCCCACTCCTACTATTGCAAAAAACGGAATTTCGATATTACCTATAAACACATCACTCAATGAATTATGAAAAACAGGTAACAATAATCCCGGAATAAAAGCTATCAACATAAGATTGAAAGCGGGCAACCATCCTCGTAAAAGTAAAAAACGGTCGGACGAACATAGGTTAGTCACAATCGGTGCACGGAAAGGTACATAAACACGGGAAACAAAGAAAATGCCTGCCAATCCGGCAATAACCGATACATACAATAAGGTTTTAAAATCATACCACTGATACAAACCTACCCCCAATGCTATGCCGATAAGCATTCCTAACCGGGCCGTCCACGAGAAAGCAATATTCCCCGAACTACGCAGATTAGTATTGGTAATATCAATAGCCAGCGTAATGCCTGCCGTAGTAGCCATACCAAATGCAATACCTTGTACGAAACAAAGCAGCAACAGCTGTGTGATATCATTAACAAAGCCATATCCCACCGTAGCCGCTACCATCGTTGCAAAAAAGAAAGCACAGACATACTTCCGCTTGTATGCATCTACCAGGTATGCATGAAAGGGACCAATGGCAAACATTCCCAAAGTAAGCAACAAAAACATTGCTCCGGTTTGAGAAACTGGCACACCCAAGTGGTCCGCCATCTCTACCGGAACAACCGGAAATAGCATATACAGGGATATGAACAACAGCAAATTAGCAACACATATCCGCATAAAATGAATTGTCCACAAATGGTTTGTCATAAATATTAATATTGTTCCTTCTCGTTCGGGAAGTCACAGTTCTTTACGTCCGATACGTAGTGACTGATAGCATCCGTCATCACTGTGAACAAGTCAGCATAACGGCGCAGGAAACGAGGACGGAAACCATTGTTCATACCCAACATATCCTGAATAACAAGCACCTGACCATCTACATCACCACCGGCACCAATACCAATGACAGGAATAGTCAGTTCACTTGCCACACGTTTAGCCAGTTCGGCAGGGATCTTCTCAAGAACCAGTGCAAAACAACCGGCTTCTTCAAGTAAGTGTGCATCACGAATCAGCTTTTCAGCTTCTGCTTCATCTTTAGCACGAACCGTATAAGTACCATATTTATTGATTGACTGTGGCATCAGTCCTAAGTGACCCATGATAGGAATACCTGCACAAAGAATGCGCTTTACAGTTTCGATAATTTCTTCGCCACCCTCTAATTTTAATGCATCGGCATGGCTCTCTTTCATAATACGAATAGCAGAAGCAAGACCCTCTTTTGAATTTCCCTGATAGGAACCAAACGGCATATCTACTACCACCATAGCACGTTTCACTGCACGCACAACAGACTTACCATGGTAAATCATCTGATCGAGCGTAATAGGAAGAGTTGTCACATTACCCGCCATCACATTGGAAGCAGAATCACCGACAAGAATCACATCCATTCCGGCACCATCAACAATCTGTGCCATTGTGTAATCGTAAGCAGTCAACATAGATATCTTCTCGCCTCTTTCTTTCATTTCTATTAGGCGATGTGTAGTCACTTTTCTGGTGTCATCTGATATATATCCAGCCATGTTTCTATATATTTATGAATTAATAAATTGGGCGCAAAGGTATAACTTTTAATTTATAACAAACAAGAAAAGAAGAAGAATTCATATTTTAGAGAATTTCCCAATCCGTTTAATTACTTTATTATCAGAATTATTACAACTTTGATGATACTCCAATAAACCAAACAAGAAACAAGCAAGCTCCCGGCCCTATGCAACGAGAGTACTTGTTGAAAACATTAAATAAGTTAGTGGCAGAATAAGTTTCATTTCACCATAGACAGTAACTTCTCATAGGTCATTCCCATGAAATCATCCATGATAACATCTGCTTTATCTGTGATCGTTTCACGGGAATTTGTGGTTGCCAATCCTATAACAGTAGCACCGGAAGAACGCCCGGCTTGCAAGCCATGAAAAGAATCTTCAAATACAAAACTGTTCTCCGGAGTAGTCCCAAAGATCTTCATTCCAAGCAAAAAACAATCCGGAGCCGGTTTAGAATGTTCAAACATCTCTCCGGTAAGAATACGATCAAACTGTGTCTTGAATTCGGGATGAGCATGATAGACATTTTCCATCTTCTCTTCGTTGGAACTGGTGACAAGAGCGATCTTCACACCATGACGACGAAGATCGGCAAGGAAACCTTGTACCCCCGGAAGATATTCATAGACCATATCTTTCTCAAACTTATTTAGTTCACGAGTAATCTGCTCACGTACCGGAACAAGATCTCCGGAAAAGTATTTATCATAAATCTGCACCAGGGTCTGTCCTTTTATTCCGGGACCAAAATTCTCTTTATGCAGATACTTTTGTCCCTGTTCATTCCAAAAAATAGTATACTGTGATTCTGTGTCCATTATAACACCGTCAAAATCGAACAGTGCAGCAATTGTCTTTGTAGCATCCATAAACATCTTTTACCTTTAAACGTTAAACGTTGTATTTACATCGGCGCAAAGTTCAGAATAATCAATGGATAAGGCAAATTATTTGTACCTTTGCGCCACTTAAAAAACCGTAACGACTCAATATATGGCTCAACAAACCGACCCACGCATTCTGGGAACCGAAAAAATCGGGAAACTTCTGTTACAATACTCTATTCCCGCTATTATCGGAATGACTATTACTTCACTTTACAACATTATTGATAGTATTTTTATCGGGCACGGTGTAGGAGCTATAGCCATTTCCAGCCTGGCCATTACATTCCCGCTGATGAATCTTGTGGTAGCTTTCTGTGTACTTATTTCGGCCGGTGGGGCTACAATTTCTTCTATTCGCCTGGGGCAGAAAGATATGGAAGGCGCAACAGAAGTACTAGGTAACACATTAATGCTGTGCCTTATTAACTCGGTAGTATTTGGCGGCATTGCTTTTATTTTTCTGGATCCTATACTAAATTTCTTCGGTGCCAGCCCTGCTACATTACCCTACGCACGCGATTTTATGCAGGTAATCCTACTTGGTACTCCTGTGACATATACCATGATAGGTTTGAATAATGTAATGCGTGCCACCGGATATCCAAAGAAAGCGATGCTGACTTCTCTGGTAACTGTATTAGCCAACGTAATTATTGCTCCTATATTCATATTCCATTTCCATTGGGGAATCCGGGGAGCGGCTATGGCAACTGTAGTATCGCAATTTATCGGTATGGTATGGGTAGTGCAACATTTCCGCAACAAGGAGAGTTTTGTACATTTCCGTCCTGGTTTCTGGAAAATGAAAAGACGTATTGTAGCCAGTATCTTTTCTATCGGTATGTCCCCTTTTGCAATGAATGTAACCGCTTGTGTCATCGTGATCCTTATCAACAACAGCTTACAAAAGTATGGTGGAGACATGGCTATCGGCGCATACGGTATTATGAACCGGTTGTTAATGCTCTACGTTATGATTGTAATGGGACTGACCATGGGGATGCAACCCATCATCGGTTACAACTACGGTGCACAAAAACAGGATCGTGTAAAACATACGCTCCGCCTGGGTATCATCGTTGGTGTACTGATCACAAGTAGTGGTTTCATTATCTGCGAACTCTTTCCGCACACCGTTTCTGCTATATTCACTGACAGTGAGGAGTTGATTAATATGGCAGCAACAGGACTGCGTATCTGTATCTTGATGTTCCCTCTGGTTGGTGCACAGATTGTTATTTCTAACTTCTTTCAAAGTATCGGGAAAGCAAAAGTCAGCATATTTCTCTCGTTGTCCCGCCAATTGGTATACTTACTGCCCTGCCTTCTGTTATTTCCCGGTTGGTATGGGTTAAATGGCATTTGGATGAGTATGCCGGTATCAGACGGACTGGCTTTTATCACAGCAGTAATTAGCCTGATGATCTATATAAAAAGAATAAAACACAATGCCTAAAACCAATTAAGATTTCGGATTCAGTGTCCTTGTTTTATAGCATTTGTACGAAAAAGAAAGATATTAATTACAACTGTTTTCAAAACAATCCTTACAAACAGTAGGTTTATTTAAAAAAAGCATTTATATTTGTTAGTCAATAAAACCTTTGAACTATAAAACAAATACCTAAGCTTATGAAAACTATAAAAAAACTAATCTGTTTATTATTTTGCATTTTGTCATTGTTTGCATGCAGTAAAGAAGAATCCAATCCCCAATATGATCCGTCTAATGTCTTGTTCAAGGACATCCCTATTAGCGCCATAAAAAGTTGCGTTATAGGCCATTGGATACCATTCCGTCAATATGGAGGAGTTGCCGGTATAACAGAACTCAAAGATATTTATGAAGAATATCAAGAAAATGCACTTATTATAGAAAATAGAGCAACAAATGATTATACAAGAATAGAAATAAAAAAGTGGATTAAACAGGATGATGCTTGCATACTAATAGGGACAGATAACACTCCTATTTTGTATATGTATGGCATAAAAAAAGATATACTTTCTACTTCAATGGGAAAAGAACCTTCACCTGATAATATGGTAACCCTGAGTTCACGAACAAAATAAAAGCATGAAAAGAAATCCATTATTATGGATCATTTGTCAAATGTATAACTCGATACAATAGCGTTAATATTGTTAACGCTATTTTTAACATCCGAGTTTTATTTCATAAGAGTGTACACTTTAGCATATCAAGAATGTACAATATAGTATAGTAAAAGTGTACAATTAACACTTACAAAACTGTACACTCTTGACAACCTATAAACAAGAGTTTCTGATTCATTATAAATCAGGCTATTACATAGGTATAAACATTCATCGTCTTCCCTCATTTTTCTCCTTAAAGGATTCATATAATTACTTTTTTGACAACTATGTATTTAGCGGATAAATCATAGTTATCTTATCGACATAAATAACTCATTCGGCGGCGAAACTTCCCCTTACGTCTATCATTTTTGCAACAGTTATTATAGGTACGTACCTTCGCATACATCAAAAAGAATAATAAACTGTAAGAAGTATGATAAATGTAAGAAGATTGACAGTAATAACACTCTGCGTAACCAGTAGTAGCATAGGTGGCAATGTCCTCAGGGCACAAGATAATCCTGCTATGAACACTTACGCTACTCCAGCCACAGAACAAGCGGTGGAGAACAACTCTCTACAACTCCCTGCCGAATGGACTTTACAAGACTGTATCGACTACGCTTTAGAGCAAAACATCACTCTACGTAAAAGCCGTATTAATGCAGAAAGTACAGCCGTTGATGTAAAAACAGCTAAAGCAGCTCTTTTCCCAAGTCTCTCATTTTCTACCAGCCAGAATATGGTGAACCGTCCATATCAGGAATCAAGCAGTACGGTAAGTGGAACCGAAATTCTACGCAGTAACAGTAAAACCAGTTACAATGGTAACTACGGACTAAATGCACAATGGACCGTGTACAATGGCAGTAAACGCCTGAAAACAATTGAACAGGAAAAGCTGAACAACCGTGTAGCAGAACTGGATGTAGCTACCTCAGAAAAGAATATCGAGGAAAGCATCACACAGACCTATGTACAGATTCTCTATGCTGCCGAATCGGTGAAAGTTAATGAAAGCACCCTTGCTGTCAGTGAAGCACAATGCGACCGTGGAAAAGAGTTACTTGCTGCCGGTAGCCTGTCTAAAGCCGATCTGGCACAATTGGAAGCACAAGTAAGTACTGATCGTTATCAACTTGTTACTGCACAAACTACTTTGCAAAACTACAAGTTGCAACTGAAACAATTACTTGAGCTGGACGGTGAAGAAGAAATGAACCTCTATCTGCCTGCGCTGGATAATAGTAAAGTACTCTCTCCCCTACCTACCAAAACGGATGTTTATCATGCAGCTCTTGCCGTACGTCCGGAAATTGAATCGGGAAAACTGAACATACAGGCATCCGAATTAAATATCGATATCGCCCGTGCCGGATACATGCCCAGTGTCAGCCTTAGTGCCGGGATTGGTACAAACAATACCAGTGGTTCTGACTTTACCTTTGCTCAACAAGTAAAGAATGGCTGGAACAACTCTTTGGGATTATCTATTAGTGTACCTATCTTCAATAATCGCCAGACGAAAAGTGCTGTACAGAAAGCTAAATTACAACGTGAGACCAGTATGTTAAACCTGCTGGACGAACAAAAAACATTGTATAAAACCATTGAAGGGTTGTGGCTTGATGCCAATAGTGCTCAGCAACGTTATGTAGCTGCACAAGAAAAACTCCGTAGTACTCAGACCAGCTTCGATCTGGTTAGTGCACAGTTCAACCTGGGTATGAAAAATACCGTAGAACTGCTAACGGAAAAGAATAACCTTCTCAGTGCCCAACAAGAAACCTTGCAGGCTAAATACATGGCCATATTAAATGCTCAGCTACTAAAATTCTACCAGGGAGGGAATATCGAATTATAGACAGATTACGTGTAACCTGCCTAATGGTATACGCAAATCAAATAGTAAATAGTAAACAGTAAATTATAAAATAGTAAATATAACCATGAACAAGAAAAAAATCATCCTCATCGGTGTTACCATAATAGTGGTGGCAGGTGTAGCGATATGGGCTTTAAGTGGTCGGGTAACCAAGCACAAAATCTCATATGTCACAGCTACCGTGAGCAAAAGTGACATCTCTAACTCTGTAACGGCTACAGGAACGATTGCGCCTGTAACGGAAGTAGAAGTCGGTACACAGGTATCCGGTATCGTAGATAAGATTTACGTCGATTACAATTCTGTAGTTACAAAAGGAGAACTTATTGCAGAAATGGATAAAGTGACACTCCAAAGTGAACTTGCTTCAGCACGTGCAACTTATGACGGAAATAAAGCTGAATACGAATATCAGAAGAAGAATTACGAGCGTAGCAAAGGATTGCATGAGAAAGCTCTTATCAGCGATACAGATTACGAACAAGCCGTATACAATTACGATAAGGCTAAAAGCATGTTCGACAGTAGTAAAGCCGCTTTAGCCAAAGCCGAACGTAACCTTTCATATGCTACCATCACTTCGCCTATTGATGGTGTAGTTATCAGCCGTGATGTAGAAGAAGGACAGACAGTTGCTTCCGGATTTGAAACGCCTACCCTGTTCACTATTGCCGCAGACCTGACACAGATGCAAGTTGTGGCCGATGTGGATGAAGCCGATATAGGTGGTGTAGAAGAAGGACAACGCGTAAGTTTCACTGTAGATGCATATCCCAATGATATGTTCGAAGGTAAAGTCACTCAGATACGCCTGGGAAGTACAAGCAGTAGTACAAGTACGAGTAGTAGTACAACAACAAGCGTAGTGACATATGAGGTAGTCATCTCTGCACAAAACCCGGACTTAAAACTCAAACCTCGCCTGACAGCCAACGTCACAATCTATATCCTGGACAAGAAGGATGTTCTCAGCGTACCTTCCAAAGCATTACGCTTCACTCCTGAAGTTCCTCTCATCGGTAAAGAAGACATTGTAAAAGATTGCGCGGGCGAACATAAACTTTGGACAAAAGAAGGTAATACGTTCACTGCACATCCTGTACAAATAGGTATTAGTAATGGAATCAAAACTGAAATCACAGGTGGAATCAACGAAGGTACCCAAGTGATAAGTGAAGCCAATCTCGGTGCAACTACAAGTAATACAGCAGAAATGGAAGCTGGCGGCAATACAGAGAAAAGCCCCTTCATGCCTGGCAGACCGGGAGGAAATAAGAAAAAATAAATTAATGTTCTCAATAATATGAGCAAGAAAGTAATTGAACTACATAACATCAAACGGGACTTTCTGGTGGGGGAAGAGATTGTACACGCCCTGCGTGGGGTCTCCTTCACCATCAACGAAGGAGAGTTTGTAACCATTATGGGTACGTCGGGTTCAGGCAAGTCAACCTTGTTAAATACGTTGGGGTGCCTGGATACTCCAACAAGCGGAGAATATCTGCTTGACGGAATATCTGTAAGAAGCATGAGTAAATCTCAACGGGCCGTACTACGAAACCGGAAAATAGGTTTCGTATTCCAAAGTTATAACCTGCTGCCTAAAACAACTGCCATAGAAAATGTGGAACTTCCTCTGATGTATAATGCCAGCGTCAGTGCTTCCGAACGTCGTAGACGGGCCATTGAAGCATTACAGGATGTAGGACTGGGTGATCGACTGGAACATAAATCCAACCAGATGTCCGGAGGCCAGATGCAACGTGTGGCTATTGCCCGCGCATTGGTCAATAATCCGGCTGTAATACTGGCGGATGAAGCAACGGGTAACCTTGACTCACGTACCTCATTTGAGATACTTGTACTGTTCCAGAAACTTCATGCCGAAGGGCGTACTATTATCTTTGTCACCCATAATCCGGAATTGGCACAATACAGCAGTCGCAACATCCGGTTGCGGGATGGCCACGTGATAGAAGATACGATCAATACTCATATCCTCTCCGCAATTGAAGGATTGGCGGCACTGCCGAAAAATGATGAGGACTGAAAGGATTTACGATTGGACGATTTACAATTTACGATTGAAGCCACTCTTTAAATTATAGATGAAAGTAATCTCAATTGTAAATTATCTAATCGTAAATCAAAATGACTTCAATCGTAAATTGTCTAGTCGTAAGTCGAAGTACCCTCAATCGTAAATCGTAAATTGTCTAATTGTAAATCAAAATAATGAACGGAACCAATTTATTCAAAATAGCCCTTAGGGCATTAGCCAACAACAAGTTGCGGGCTTTCTTGACGATGCTTGGTATTATCATTGGCGTAGCATCCGTTATCACCATGCTGGCTATTGGTCAAGGCTCCAAAAGAAGTATCCAGACGCAAATAGCCGAAATGGGATCGAACATGATCATGATACATCCCGGAGGTGACATGCGTGGTGGTGTACGTCGTGATGCATCCGAGATGCAGACGTTAAAGCTGGAAAACTATGAAAAGCTGCGTGAAGAAACAAACTATCTTTCAGGGATAAGTCCTAATGTATCTTCTTCCGGACAGCTTGTTAATGGTAACAGCAACTATCCGTCATCCGTTAATGGAGTAGGACTGGATTATCTAAAAATCCGCCAATTGGATGTAGAAAACGGAGAGATGTTCACCGAGGCAGATATACAGAGCTCTGCTAAAGTCTGCATCATCGGAAAAACAATAGCTGACAACCTCTTTCCTGACGGATCTGATCCTGTTGGAAAAGTTATTCGCTTCAATAAAATACCTTTCCGCGTAGTAGGTGTACTCAAAGCCAAAGGATACAACTCCATGGGCATGGACCAGGACGATATTGTACTGGCACCTTATACTACGGTAATGAAACGTTTGCTGGCCGTCACTTACCTGCAAGGTATCTATGCCTCTGCTCTCTCCGAAGATATGACAGATTATGCCATTGAAGAAATCACAAGTATCCTGCGTCGCGAACATAAGCTGAAAGACAGCGATGATGATGATTTTACTATACGCAGCCAACAGGAGCTTAGTACAATGCTCAATTCTACAACCGACCTGATGACTACCCTACTCGCTTGTATCGCCGGTATTTCATTGGTAGTGGGTGGCATTGGTATTATGAATATTATGTATGTATCTGTCACAGAACGTACCCGTGAAATCGGACTCCGTATGTCGGTAGGTGCACGAGGGATAGATATCCTCAGCCAGTTTCTGATAGAAGCTATCCTGATAAGTATTACCGGAGGTATTATAGGCGTAATTATAGGTTGTGGTGCCAGCTGGATCGTTAAGAGCGTAGCCCATTGGCCTATTTTTATACAACCGTGGAGCGTATTCCTATCATTTGCCGTATGTACTGTCACAGGAGTATTCTTTGGTTGGTACCCGGCTAAAAAAGCAGCGGACCTTGATCCGATTGAAGCAATACGATACGAATAAACAGCAATAGTAAAGAATGAGTAGTGATAAGTGATGAGTACTATGATCCGCATGGAACTAATCACTTATCACTACTCGTTAATCACTAATTTTACTATCTTTGCAAATATGAAACAATCTACAAACAGCCGCGTTCGCTTTGCCATGGTACTAACCCATATCATTAGCTGGGGTATCATTTTTGGCTTCCCGTTCTTTTTCATCAACCGGGGAGGAGAACCTATTGACTGGATAGGATACATACGCCGTAGTGGAGTACCTCTTAGCTTTTGTATCGTATTCTATTTAAACTATTTCATTCTTATCCCCCGTTATCTGTTTAATGAACGCATTCAAAAGTTTCTATTGCTGAATCTCACACTAATCGTTCTTATGAGCGGTGGGCTTCATTTATGGCAAACCATCATGTTTGTTAACGATATTCCCAAAACTCCCCATAAAAACATGCCTCCCGGCTGGATCTTTTTTGTTCGCGATATGTTCTCGATGGTACTTACCATAGGACTTGCTGCCGCTATCAAAATGAGTATCCGATGGGGACAAATTGAAGCTGCACGACGGGAAGCGGAAAGAAGCCGTACTGAAGCCGAATTAAAGAACTTACGGAATCAGCTGAATCCTCATTTCTTACTTAACACACTGAATAACATCTATGCCCTTATCGCCTTTGATACAGACAAAGCACAACAAGCCGTACAAGAGTTAAGCCGGCTTCTTCGCCACGTATTGTATGATAATCAGCAGACATTTGTCTCTTTAGGGAAAGAAATGGATTTCATTCGCAATTACATAGAGCTAATGCGTATCCGCCTCTCCTCCAATGTAGTAGTAGAAACAAATATCGATATCTCTCCGGATAACCGGACAGAAATCGCTCCGCTCATTTTCATATCACTTATCGAGAATGCCTTTAAGCATGGTATCTCTCCTACAGAACCCAGCTTTATCCGCATTGCTTTTTCTGAAGCCAACGGAGAAGTGAGATGTGAAATTACAAACAGTTACCATCCCAAAGCCGAAACAGATAAAAGCGGTTCGGGTATCGGACTGGAACAAGTAAGCAAACGTCTGGAATTAATCTATCCCGGACGCTATCAGTGGCAACACGAAGTGAGTAAAGATAAAAAAGAATATTCATCAAGATTAGTGATTAGGGAGGAGTGATTAGTGATAAGTGATTAATGATTAGTGACATGCGGTTCACAGCGTAGCCCACTAATCACTTATCACTAATCACTATTCACTAATCACTATTCACTAATCACTAATTATTAAAATCATGACTCTAAATTGTGCCATCGTAGACGATGAACCTCTGGCTCTTGATCTGTTGGAAAGTTATGTCAACAAAACTCCGTTTTTGTCTTTAACCGGTAAATATTCGAGTGCTGTACAAGCAATGAACGAGCTTCCGGAAAAGAAAGTTGATCTGCTTTTTTTAGATATTCAAATGCCGGAACTTAACGGGCTTGAATTCTCCAGAATGGTAGACAAAAATACCCGTATTATATTCACCACTGCTTTCAATCAATATGCCATCGACGGGTATCGGGTGAATGCTCTCGATTATTTACTAAAACCCATTTCATACGTCGACTTCCTGCAAGCAGCCAACAAGGCGTTACAGTGGTTTGAGCTCGTACAGAAACCGGAAGAGATCGAAAGTATCTTCGTAAAAAGCGATTATAAACTGGTACAAGTAGAACTTAAAAAGATTCTTTATATCGAAGGATTGAAAGATTACATTAAAATATATACCGAAGATCAGCCCAAACCCATCCTTTCGCTGATGAGCATGAAATCTATGGAGGAATTGCTCCCTC
This sequence comes from Bacteroides mucinivorans, assembly GCF_034654355.2. Classification (NCBI taxonomy): domain Bacteria; kingdom Pseudomonadati; phylum Bacteroidota; class Bacteroidia; order Bacteroidales; family Bacteroidaceae; genus Bacteroides; species Bacteroides mucinivorans. Next base: position 3,219,181 of record NZ_CP178179.1, read on the forward strand.
CCACTCGCTTCATGCGAGTACATCGTTCATTCATTGTGCAAAAGGATAAAATACGGATCATAGATCGTGGTCGGATTGTCTTTGATAAGACATATATCCCCATCAGTGATAGCTACAAACAAGTTTTTCAAACTTTTCTTGATGAAAGAAGCTAAGAAATAACCCGTTTATCGGTAAAAAGCCCCCATTTGTCTATTCTTATTTGCAAAATAGATGACAAATATGTATCTTTGTACCGAACAGAAAGGAGTTGTGAAACTCTGAGAATAGAATAGTTTAGTTAAGTCTAGTTTAGTTTTTGTGTTAAGAGGCTTCCTCGTCGGCGGACGAACAAGGAAGCCTCTTTTTTATTTACTTATTTTCAATTAATTACAAATACAAATCGGGTATTTTCTTTCTTAATTAGTATTTATCATTGAGAACCCCAAAACGTCACTTTGGGCGCTATTCTATTGCCGTTTTATTGCTGCAATACTAAAACAAAAGAAGAAGAATAAATTAAGGCAGCTTATCAGGCTGCCTTAATTACTAATTCGCTACTACCATTCGTTTGGTATCAATCAAACAATCATCAACTATAAGAGAATACATATAAACTCCATTAGTTAGTTCTGTAGTGTTTACATCAATACTATTTTGGCCAATAGAAGTTATTGGTATTTTCAGGACTAAAACTCCCATCATATTGTAAAATTGTAAATAAGCACTTTTTCGAATCTCAGGTATCACAAAAGAGATGGAAGTCATGAATGAAGCCGGATTAGGAATATTCTGACCCAATTCCGAATTATCTTTTACCTCATCATTAATACCAGTTACAGAACTTCTTGTAAACAAGGGTGGAGCAGAAGGAAGTTCATTATATATTCTAACTACGCTTCCCTGTTCTGCTATGAAGCCTGGTAAGATTCTAACAGAACGATATCCATTAAAATTAACAGTTACATTATTCCTAACTTGAACATTTATAAGAGTCAAATATGTCCCACTCTCATTATCGTTATATTCATACTCTTTATTGGCAATTGCCACATTACAAGGTTGCACACCAATACTCCAAGAAACATCCCCCACCCAAACGTCATGTTTCAATATTAATTTAGCTTCCTCATTCGTACCAATACAATCCCAGATTACAGAAATAGGTTTATAAGTAAGATCCATGTAATCTCTATTTACCGTAGTCAACGTATAATTTCCATCTTGATCTCTTATCTTTCCATTGATAACTTCCCAAGTATAAACATCTTCTGAAGCTTTTGATACTCCGCCAGTAATTAATCCTGCTGCATATTCGTATGGAATACCCGGTATAGGATTATAATCTCCAAACAAGTGCCACTGCGCATTTAGCTTTGCAGAAAAGCATATTAGAATTAATATAATCTTGAATTTCATGATAATCTATTTATTATTTAATGCCTTTAATTGTTCTATCTCTTCCTGTTGTTTTATTACATACAGAGTCAATTCCTCAATCTTTTGAAGTAATAAAGCATTCACTTCACCCAAACTAACTCCATTGGCTTTAACATCTGATTCACTAGGAATACCTGGTAAAGTACCTTTTTCTGTAATATGCTTCTTTACCTCTCCTAATGTTGGAAGTTTATAATCCTTCTTAAAAACAAAGTCGGCCCAATCAGAGTCTACTTTTATTTCTTTTGCACGAATAGTACCATTAACAGCTAATTTATATCCTTGCGGATCCAGTGTACCAATACCAACATTATTATCTTTTGAAAATAAGACAACTGGAACATCATCGGTTATTGATCCATTACGAAACCTTAAATCTCCGGAATAATTAATATAACAGGAACCATTATTATCATTCCCATTATATGATATTCGTAAACTATGATTTCTATCAGAAGTATTACCAAAAATCAATTCTTTATTAGAAGGAATAAACAAGTATTTGTTTACATGTATATTTCCATTAACATACTGGTCTCCATTAATTGTTTGAACCCCATTAAAAGTATTTACTCCTCTGGTGGCAAACTCCTGCCAATTGTTATTATACTCAGTATCCGTTTTCAAGTGGGCCAGTTTTCTAAAAAAGATTCGGTCGTCATGTTCAAAAGTTGTGGAAATTTGAAATTGATAATTAAGGTTTGAATCATTATGACGCATAACAAATAAATATTTCCAAGGCCATTGAGGAATTTCATAAGGATAGTTTGTTTGAACTTTGTCTGAATCATAAATACCTGTATTTAATATACTATTAAAACTATTAATAGTTTGTGCATAACCATCTCCTATTTGTTGAGCAAAACCCAATCCCACACTAAATAGTGACACAAAAAGTAGTAGAATCTTTTTCATAACCTATAAATTTAAAAGTCAGTAAATTAATAGCTATTATCTTTTTTTTAACTCATTGATTTCTTTCTTCATTTCAATTATGTATAAAGTTAATTCTTCTATCTTTTGAAGTAACAAAGCATTGGTTTCAGCTAAATTCACTCCATTGGCTTTTACTTCTTCTTCCGAAGGCATACCCGGTAAGGTACCTCTTTCACCGATGTGTTGCTCTACTTCCTCCAATGTAGGGAGTTTATAGTCTTTCTTAAAAACAAAATCAGCCCAATCGGACTCTACCTTGATCTCTTTGGCACGGATAGTACCATTTACATCCAATTTATTTTGAGGATTAGTTGTTCCAATTCCAATATTCCCATCTGTCACTAATATGCTATTACTTCTGATTGTACCATTTACATCAAGCTCATACAGAGGATTATCATTCTTTACCCCAACTTTACCGTCAGCCTGTACAACAAACATTGGTGTAAATACAAAACCAAATAAATTGGTAAAGCCAACAGAAAATTTATCACGCCCATCAATACAATCGCCGATACTCACCCTTAATTCACTTGCATCTAATCCGGTATTATACCTAGCCATAAAAACCGGATCTGTATTATCATCCAAATGGCTAAACCACAAATAATGCCCCCAGTCTTTCACCCAATCTCCAGATGACACAGTTGGACCAAATTGAAAATCACCATTTAATTCCAGTTTATTATTAATTATTTCTTGGGAAAATAAACTTGCACTACTCAAAACAAAAGCTAATAAAAGACTACTTCTTTTCATAATAATAAATTTAAAAAGTGAACACTAATAAAGATTATCTCAATTAATAAAATATCGTAGTAAGTATATACTATCAGAAGCAATGGCTTCTTAAGTCGGAAAACAATCATTTTAGACAAAAATAAAGAAAAAGATCAAAATATCCTAAAAAGCTACCCGGACAATTACAATGTTTATACATCATAATAAAAATCTGTATATCAATATCATATACGTTTCACAAAAAAAAGAACCCGGACAATTCAAGATTTATTTTTATGCTACAAAATGAGATTGTAGAAAAAATAGGCAGATAGTGTTAGTTTATTAGAGTATTCATAAAAAATAAACCTTGATTCTGAAGAAACGAAACCTGCTTAAAATGCTTCACTTATCATGTGACTCACACATAACTCATCGTAAAGTGCCTCACTCCTACAGTTATCCTCAACCCTAATAGCATGAACATCACAAATCACAATCCTCTCTTATTTATTTCTCATAGCATTTATTAGCCACAAATAAAAATCATATCAGTTGTTTACAGAGTAGGCGTAGTCTACATGCAGGTAAGGTATAACCTCTAAACAAGCCTTATAAAAGGATGATAATGGGGTATTATTACAGCCTAAAGCATACAAATCTTAAATCCCCTCATCATATTTTTTCATTATTCAATTATTTATATTATCTTTGCACATATAAAAGCCATAAAACAACTTCGTGCTGGCTTATAAGGTTGTCTTTTTCTATTTTTTGGGCACCTCTATTTACTTATCAAACAACAATAATATATCACTATTTGAAATTCTGATTAATATATTAGTCAGGCTTGTGAAAGTCTGTATATATACTTTTTTAAATTATAGCATAAGATTTGATAAATCTCTATGTAAGAGATTTCTTGTCCGCCCAGCCTGTGAAGGTAGGGCGGATTTTTGTTTATATAGCTATCATACTTAATAATTCGTTAAACAGGACTAAGAATTAAGCTAAATACAGAACCTTTTTAACCAAATATCTGTTTTGATTTAAAACTTAAACTTTTTATACGGCAGGCCATCTGTGAAGACAGCAAGCCGTAATATTTTATTTCTATTCATTTATTATTTAAAAAGCGACTTAGTAAAAAAATAATATATCACAAATAGTACAATTTTATTATTATAGCATTATCTTTGTACCCGTTAAAACAGATGAGATGAACGAAGAAGAATTAATGCTAAATGGCCTCCTGATTGACAAATGCAAAGAAGAAGGAATTATGATAGCTTTGGTTGCTATCAACAGAGAGACAAAAGAAATTGAATTACCACAGAGCTTTAAAGATATAGTAAACGACCCTAACTACTATATTTGCTACTGTCATAGAAATGAAAAAGAAGAATACCTTATTGAGAAAATAAAAGAAGTACCCGATTAAAAAACAGATAAGAATGAATTATACAAAGCCATTCTTATCACAGGTTTCAATACGAAAAGAAAGCCGTTTCTTATCGTATTGAAACAACTTTCTTATATAGATATTTCAGAAGATACTACAATCAACTTATTAACCGATCAATCCGGTATTTCTTCTCTATTTATTTTCGCAGCCGCATAATCATCAAGAAAGAGCTCTACATTCTTAGCATGATGGGCAATATATGCAGCAGGGCCTGTGTCACCAGAGGTACAAATCTCCTCCACCACTTCAGCTTTACTTCTGCCTGTGATCAAGAAGATTACCCGACGGGCATTAATAATAGGACACCCCGTCATCGCAATACGTTTCTGGCCATTATTCGGGTTATAACTTACTTCATAAATCCGATCAGCAGACAATAGTTTCTCTTGTCCGGGAAAAATTGATGAAGTATGCCCATCTCCACCTGCTCCTAACAATATTATATCAAATACAGGCCAACCATCCTGCAAAGGAACCTGGCTTTCTACTACCCGGGAATACCGGACCGCTTCCTTATCCGGTCTATCCTCTCCTCTGATACGAAACACATTTTCATAATCAATAGGAACCACGCCCACCAACAATGAACGTACCATTCCATAATTGCTATCTGAGTTCTCGGGTGGAACACAGCGTTCGTCTACAAAAAAAACTTTCATCCGCGTCCACGGAGTAATATCGCTATATTCGTTTGCCCACAAGTCAAACATCAATGCAGGAGTACTTCCACCACTTAAAGCAATATTGAAAGTCTTGCCGGGTTCATCTATCATAATCTTTATCAGATGAAGAATCAGTGCGCGTGCCGTCTCAATGGACGAAGGATAAATAAAAGGTTTCATAGTTCACAATATTGGTCTGTGTTTGTCAAATTTTTACAAGGATTAGTCCATTCAGCACTATGTTCGTGCATCATAGCTTCACTTTCGAGAGGACCCCATGTACCGGCCGGATAACCATAAAGCGGTGCATCGGGATGTTCTTTCCAATAGTGGAGAATTGGATCAAAGAACCGCCAGGACGCCTCCACTGCGTCACTTCGTGTAAAGAGCGTAGGATCACCCTGGATACAGTCATCAATCAAACGGGCATAAGCATCGCCACCAGGTACGCCACCAAGCTGGTTATAACTGAAATCCATTGTTACTTGTTTCACTTCAAATCCTGCACCAGGTACTTTCATACCTATTTTCAGAACAATACCTTCATTGGGTTGAAGGCGAAGGATTAGTTTATTGGCACGAGGACAATTACCTCCCGCACAATGAAACATCTGATGTGGTGTTTCACGGAAGTGTACCACTATTTCCGTAACCTTGGTAGGCATTTGCTTTCCGGTACGGATGTAGAATGGAACACCACTCCAACGCCAGTTACTAATTCCCAGTTTCATAGCAATATACGTCTCCGTCCGTGAATCGGGATTTACATTTTTCTCTTCACGATATCCCTTCTTATTACCAGAAGCGGTGTATTGCCCCCGAACAATATGTTCTTCAAAATCCTCTTCGGTCAATGGAGTCAGAGATTCATACACTTTCACCACTTCATTACGGAATGTATCAGCATTAAAGATGGCAGGTGGTTCCATTGCCGTAAGTGCCACAAGTTGTATGAGATGATTCTGCACCATATCACGTAAGGCCCCGGCAGTATCATAGAAACCACCACGCTGCTCAATACCCAGATTTTCAACAGCCGTCACCTCTATATAATCGATATAATTACGATTCCACAGAGGTTCAAATATCCCGTTAGCAAAACGGAAAGCAAGCAGGTTTTGAGCAGTTTCCTTACCCAAAAAATGGTCAATACGGTAAATCTGATGTTCATCGAAAACAGAAGCATAAATACGATTCAACTCTTCAGCAGACTGAAGATCGTATCCAAATGGCTTCTCTACTATAATACGTGCCCTTCCGCGATTAAGATGCGCTTTTTTAAGGTGCAACGGAATCACTCCATATAAAGAAGGAGGTGTAGCCAGATAGAACAACAGATTATCCGGTTCCTTCTCTCCGGCAAGTTCTTCAATACGCTGACGAAGGCGGACATAGCCAGCCTCTATAGCAGGATCAATAGCCAGATAATAAAGATGTTGTGTAAAGCTATCCATCAACTCTTTATCCTGTTCTTCGGGTTTCACAAATTGTTCAAGTTCTGTATATATGTAAGCACGATAGTCAGTATCCGAGTACACAGTACGTCCCACACCTATCACAGAAAACTCCCCTGTGAGACGCTTATCTCTATACAAAGAGTACAAGGCAGGCATCAGCTTACGTTTAGTAAGGTCACCCGAAGCGCCAAAGATTATCATTACAAATTTATCCATCATCTTAGTGATTAGTGATTAGTCGTTAGTGGTTAGTGATAAGTGATTAGTGATTAGTGGCTGCGCTATTATGCCGGATGGCACTAATCACTAATCACTTATCACTAACCACTAATTATTGTATATTCCTGATTTCGTATCACCACCATGTCCTGTCCAGTTCTCATGGAAGAACTGTCCGCGGAGTTCATCTTTTCGTTCAAAAGTATGTGCACCAAAGTAATCGCGTTGCGCCTGTATCATATTAGCAGGCAAATTGGCGGATACCAATGAATAGAAATAATTCAATGCCGAAGAAAAAGCGGGAACAGGAAGCTCCTCATGCATAGCCTGTACTACGAGCGTTTTCCATCCGGATAACAGCTCCTTTATTTCATCCCGGAAATAAGGTGCCAACAAAAGATTTTTCGGTTTATCCTTTGCCTCGAAAGCAGCAGCAATGTCATTTAAGAAGATACTACGAATGATACAACCGCCACGCCACATACGTGCAATAGAAGCCAGATCGAGTTTCCAGCCAAAAGTATCAGAAGCACGCTGAAGTACAGCGAACCCCTGATCATAAGAAACCAGCTTGGATGCATATAATGCAGCATAAATTTCCTTCACCAATTCCGGTTTATTATAAACAGCTTGTGCACGTTTGCACTGAAATTGCCGTGAAGCTGTCTCGCGCAACTCTTTCTGAGCCGACAAACTACGTTCAAATACCGCAGTAGCAATCAGTCCCAAAGGCATACCCAGCTCCATGGCATTAATAACGGACCATTTCCCCGTACCCTTCTGTCCTGCAGTATCCAGAATTTTATCCAACAAATACCCTCCCGACTTATCTGTATGCCGCAAAATATTTGCTGTAATTTCAATCAAATAACTACGAAGTTTCCCTTCATTCCAATGAGAAAAGACATTTGCCATCTCTTCATTCTCCAGGTCAAGCAGATTCTTCATCACCCAGTACGCCTCAGCAATAAGTTGCATATCGCCATACTCTATGCCATTGTGTATCATCTTCACAAAATGTCCGGAACCAGCCGGCCCAATCCAGTCGCAACAAGGTGTACCGTCTGATGCTTTTGCTGCAATACTTTGCAGAATAGGTTTCACCTCCGACCAGGCTGCTACTGAACCGCCTGGCATAATGGAAGCACCATTCAAGGCTCCCTCTTCACCACCAGACACACCTGCACCGACGAAAAGAAATCCCTTCGACTCAGCCAATTCCACACGACGATTGGTATCCTCATAATTGGAGTTACCACCATCAATCAAAATATCACCCGGAGAAAGCAAAGGAAAAAGTTGTTCCATTAATTCATCTACAGCACTACCGGCACGAACCATCATCATTATCTTTCGAGGCAAGGCTATTGAATCTACAAATGCAGCAATATCAGTAAAACCTTCGATGTTTAGACCTTTAGCCCGCCCATTGAGAAATCGTTCTACCACTCCTTCTTCTACTCCGGGCACTGTACGGTTGTATACCGATACATTCCATCCTTTACTTGCCATATTCAAAGCTAAATTTTCGCCCATTACAGCCAAACCAATCAGCCCAACATCTGTTTTATTCTGTATTGACATAATTGTAAGTTTTATCTAATTAGTTGTTTATTCTTTATTAATTTACTTATTTACTATAACATATACAATAAAATTTTGTTCGGCTATTTACAGAAAAAATGCTACTTTTGTAGCAATTAAATAAAGTTTCGATCATGAAGAAAATCCATATCGGGCTGTTACCCCGCATTATTATTGCCATTTTGTTAGGAATTGCAGTTGGACACTTCTTTCCGGCCTCGTTAGTTCGCATATTTGTAACATTCAATGGTATCTTTAGTGAATTTCTAAATTTTTCTATTCCGCTCATCATTCTCGGACTGGTCACAATTGCCATTGCCGATATCGGAAAAGGAGCCGGCAAAATGCTGATTGTAACTGCACTGATTGCCTACGGAGCGACATTGTTTTCGGGTTTCCTCTCCTACTTTACCGGTGCTACTTTATTCCCATCCTTGATAGAGCCCGGAAGACCACTCGAAGAAGTGAGTGAAGCACAAGGCATACTTCCTTTCTTCTCCGTTGCCATCCCACCGCTAATGAATGTAATGACATCTTTGGTTCTCGCTTTCACACTGGGATTAGGATTGGCCACACTACGCAGTGATGCCCTAAAGAATGTGGCAAGAGATTTCCAGGAGATTATTGTCCGCATGATCAGTGCTGTCATTCTGCCTTTGCTACCGCTCTACATCTTCGGTATATTTCTCAACATGACACACTCCGGACAAGTATTCTCCATCCTAATGGTATTCATCAAAATCATTGGAGTTATTTTCGCTTTGCACATTTTCTTATTGATTTTTCAATACTCTATTGCTGCACTGTTTGTTCAACGCAATCCTTTCAAATTATTAGGACGGATGCTACCGGCCTACTTCACCGCATTAGGAACTCAATCATCTGCTGCTACCATCCCTGTCACCTTAGAGCAGACAAAAAAGAATGGAGTATCAGCTGATATTGCCGGTTTTGTCATTCCACTCTGCGCCACGATCCATCTTTCGGGCAGTACACTAAAGATTGTAGCCTGTGCTTTGGCTTTAATGATGATGCAAGGTATGCCATTCGATTTCTCTCTTTTCGCAGGATTCATTTTTATGTTAGGCATCACCATGATAGCCGCACCTGGTGTTCCCGGAGGAGCTATTATGGCATCTTTAGGTATTTTACAATCCATGTTGGGCTTTGACGAATCAGCACAAGCACTAATGATAGCGTTGTACATTGCAATGGACAGTTTCGGCACAGCATGTAATGTCACAGGTGATGGGGCAATTGCATTGATCATTGACAAAATCATGGGAAAAAGTAAACTATGAAACTATACGAATTAAACAAGCAGGGAGGATCTCCTCAATACCCGAAATGAAAAGGATAGCGACTGCCCTCCCTCTCAATAGTCAGAATATTAAAAAAGGCGAACAATAGAGATGATACCCTGTTCTTTCAATTCCTGTAATATTTTGCTTTCTTTGTTACTACGGGCCTTAGAACCATGTGCCAGCTCATAAACCCGCCATGGAGCAGTTTTAAATTGAGATGCCACCTTAATATAAACCATTCGTCTACTCGAGAATAAAAAACAACCAAACCACTTAATCATAAGTTAACAGTTTTACTTGTTATTAATACATGCTTTAAACAAAACAGACGCGTCTATGCATAGTACGCATCTCGCCCAGATATCTGCATACAAAATTAATTGCAAGCCAGATGCTTTCCAACAAAATCAATCTTCAGTATATACCATCTTGTCCAAAGATTATATCACTTTGTCCCTCTCAATTCATATCACACTTATTCTCAGGAAGTTTAAATATGTCACTAACTCTGTTATACAATGACATAAGGATTTTCTCCTCTTCAACCGGTTTTCATATCTCACCGCCCATACAGGTATCACAAAAGTATCTCATAATGAACACATAAGCAAGCTACTCCTCTTAATTTAATGATTATGTAATATGTATTTCAAAATTACAAAAAGACAAAAACAGACTCCTCCTCCAATCTATTTTTTATATCAGAAAAACAGATAAAAAAGAATTGTTGCAAACAAAAAATCTCTCAATAGTTTTTGCGTATTGAGAGACTTTTATTACATATCATCTCAAAAAGAGACTTATTAACAAGATGGTAAAGGAGAAAAATATTTCTTCATAAACAGAAATGGAATACTGGTATTTCCGATGCGACAAACCGATATTCTCATGAAGTATCAAGTGATGGATGATATAAGCACATTATCCACCCCATAAACAACTAACAGATTGTTTTATCTAAAGAGTTTATCACTTTACAGTGAAGTTATTTGATACAATGGTAGAAACAGACTATAAAACACTGAAAACCAAGCAATAAAAAAGTACGTACTTTTGGGGTACAAAAGTACGTATTTAAATCACTATTAATATGCATTTTAAGTCACCGTTAAAATACTAAGTTTGCAAACAAGAGATTAAAGAGTTGTGGCAGATAATAATAAATGTTACAACATTTCTGCCAATTTCCACACCTGTATATGTCGTATGCCTTCTTTTGACGGCAATGCTACATTATCAAGAGATACTATCCACTTTTCATAATTATCCTGTATTGCCTCCAACGAAGCATACAAAGACTGCATCGTCAACTCATTATCCAAAGCACACACACACTGAATGTAGATAATCCGGTCTCCTTTCCGTGCAAGAAAGTCAATCACTTTATTACGATGTACACCTACATAAACAGCATATCCGGCACGTCGTAATTCAAGATAAACATGATTTTTGAACTTTGCGTCCTGTTCGCGGACAAAGAACGGATAAAGAAAACGCATGAAAGCCCAATCATTAATATAATAACGACAACTGCCCAGCACTACTTCTTTACTACGAACCTGACAGCGCTCTACACGATGAATCAGGAAAGTATTCTCGAGGTAACTGATATAATTGGCAATCGTATCATAACTCGTCTTTCGCTGCTGCGAATTAAAATGAGTAACCAGATTAGTAACAGATACCAATTCGGACAGATGTGCTGCTAAATAGATAAGTACATCTTCAAAAAGCCGGGGATCTTTCACACGATACTGTTGCACAATATCACGAAACAGTGCGGTATCTTTAATAGAGGAGACATAATTCCATTTTGCATCTTCCGTTGATAAAACAGAAAGCCGGGGCAAGGAACACCCTTCCATATATGCAGCATAGCTCTTACCGGAAGCTTCTTCCCGCACACGTTCTCTATACTCTGCATAACTAAAAGGAAAAACCTCAAAACTCACATAATGCCGGTCCGGCATCCCTTCCGCATCGCAAGGAAGTATCTCTCTACCGGACCCACTGATAAACAGCTCACTACTGTTGACATAATCCTGCGAATGAGAATATACAAACTCTTCCCAACCTATGATGTTCTGTATCTCTTCAATAAATAGATAGATTTTTCCTACCGGATGAATTCGTTCCCGATAAGTAGATAAAAGTTCTTCAAGTCCTTCACGTCCGGATATGAAACCAGAATCGGTGAATGAACGATTTATATACAATATATTCCGTGCCGATACTCCCTCATCAAGTAAATGAAGCATAATCTGCCGAAGCAGATATGATTTCCCTGCCCCACGTTGGCCTATCAGTAACTTTATCAGTTTATTACCGATATAGCCAAAAATACGATTGGTATAACTCTTACGAATGAATCCGGCTTCCGGCAACCGTCCGTTCCAATAGTTAGAGAGACTTAATTCATTAAAACAATCATTCATATCCGAATATATTAATACTATAATTAAAAAATTCAAATAAAAATGATATTTACAAACCAAACAATATAATTTTCATTTATACTTGAATAATATTCGGCAAATATAAATATTTTCTGTTTAAACTAAAAAATTCCATCCTTATATATAGCTCTTATCCGAAAGAAAATACCGAATATTGCAACGATATTAGAAGCCAGAGTTAGAAGTTGGAAGTCAGTAGTTAGTAGTTAGAATCTATGCAGCGTGATTATTTTTATGCCGAAGGGATTCTAGCTACTAACTACCAAATTCTAACTACTAACTATTAGCTTCTAACTACCAACTACCAAATTAATTATTTATAATATGAAGAAAGCTCTTATTTCTGGGATCACAGGGCAAGACGGTTCATTCCTTGCCGAATTTTTATTGCAAAAAGGTTATGAAGTACACGGTATACTCCGTCGTTCTTCTTCTTTCAACACCGGACGCATCGAACATCTTTATTTTGACGAATGGGTGCGCGACATGAAACAGAAACGTACTATCAACCTGCATTATGCCGACATGACTGATTCAAGTTCATTGATACGTGTCATCCAAATGGTACAACCCGACGAAATATACAACTTAGCTGCACAAAGCCATGTTAAGGTATCTTTTGATGTACCCGAATACACTGCGGAAGCAGATGCTATCGGCACACTACGTATGCTCGAAGCAGTACGTATCCTGGGACTGGAAAAGAAAACACGCATTTATCAGGCTTCTACCTCAGAGCTTTATGGCAAGGTACAGGAAGTGCCTCAGAGTGAAACAACTCCGTTCTATCCACGTAGTCCGTATGCAGTGGCCAAGCAATATGGCTTCTGGATTACAAAGAACTACCGCGAAAGTTACGGTATGTTTGCTGTAAACGGTATCCTCTTTAACCATGAGAGTGAACGTCGCGGAGAAACATTCGTAACCCGTAAAATAACACTGGCAGCAGCACGTATTGTACAAGGTGAACAAGACAAATTGTACTTGGGAAACCTGGATGCACGCCGTGACTGGGGATATGCGAAAGATTACGTAGAATGCATGTGGCTTATCCTGCAACATGATGTTCCGGAAGACTTTGTGATTGCTACCGGAGAAATGCACACCGTACGCGAGTTCTGTACACTTGCTTTTGCCGAAGCAGGAATCAACCTGCGTTGGGAAGGCGAAGGAATAGATGAAAAAGGTATCGACACCGTTACCGGAAAAGTATTGGTAGAGGTTGATCCGAAATATTTCCGTCCGGCTGAAGTAGAACAGCTACTGGGTAATCCTACGAAGGCTAAAACCGTATTAGGCTGGAATCCGTGTGCCACTCCATTCCCCGAATTAGTAAAGATTATGGTACGCCATGATATGAGAAAAGTACAAAAAATGATTGCAACCAAACAGGAGTAAGATCAATGGATAAAAATGCAAAGATATATGTAGCAGGACACCACGGACTCGTGGGTTCTGCTATCTGGAAAAACTTGCAGGAAAAAGGATACACCCATCTTGTAGGACGTACACACAAAGAGCTCGATTTGCTGGATGGTGTTGCCGTTCGCAACTTTTTTGATGAAGAACAACCGGAATATGTATTCTTAGCTGCTGCATTCGTGGGTGGCATCATGGCCAACAGTATTTATCGCGCTGACTTTATTTACAAGAATTTGCAAATACAGCAGAATGTTATCGGCGAAAGTTTTCGTCACCATGTGAAGAAACTGTTATTCCTGGGCAGCACCTGTATCTATCCGCGGGACGCCGAGCAGCCAATGAAAGAGGAGGTACTGCTGACTTCCCCGTTGGAATACACCAATGAGCCCTATGCCATCGCCAAAATTGCAGGATTGAAAATGTGCGAAAGCTTCAATTTGCAATATGGAACGAATTATATCGCTGTAATGCCTACCAATCTATATGGTCCGAATGATAACTTCGATCTGGAACGTAGCCATGTGTTACCGGCCATGATACGCAAAGTCCATCTGGCACACTGCCTGAAAGAAGGAAACTGGGAAGCAGTACGTAAAGATATGAATGCCCGTCCGGTAGAAGGAATCGACGGTAATAGCCCCCAAGAAGATATTCTGAATATCCTGAAAAAATATGGTATCAGTGATACGGAAGTATTGCTTTGGGGCACCGGAACACCGTTACGCGAATTCTTATGGAGTGAAGAAATGGCCGATGCCAGCGTATTCGTGATGGAACATGTAGATTTCAAGGATACCTATAAAGAAGGTAGCAAAGATATTCGCAATTGCCACATCAACATTGGTACAGGCAAAGAAATATCTATCCGCCAGCTCGCCGAACTGATTGTAGAAACAGTTGGTTATAAAGGTAAACTAACTTTTGACAGTACCAAGCCGGACGGTACGATGCGCAAGTTAACAGATCCTTCCAAACTACACGGATTAGGATGGCATCACAAAATCGAGATAGAGGAAGGAGTACGAAAAATGTACGACTGGTACCTTAGTTGAAAACTTCTTTAATTGAAAGTTGAAAATTGAAAGTTGAAAATTAGCTGCGCAAACATGCTGCATAGCAACTTTCAGCTTTCAATTTTCAGCTTTCAACTCTATAAGTTTTCAACTTTCAATTAAAGAAGTTTTCTGTTCTCAATTAAATACCTATATTTGCACAATTTAATACCAAATGTGCAAAAAACAATGGAACAAAGTTTTATAGCTTACATTGAAAACAGTATCAAGAATAACTGGGACCTGGATGCCCTGACTGATTATAAGGGAGCCACCCTACAGTATAAAGACGTAGCCCGCAAGATCGAAAAGCTGCATATCATCTTTGAAGAAAGCGGTATTCAAAAAGGAGACAAGATAGCCGTCTGCGGACGAAACAGCTCTCACTGGGGAGTCACTTTTCTTGCTACATTAACCTACGGTGCAGTAATTGTACCGATTCTGCACGAATTCAAAGCAGACAATGTACACAACATAGTCAATCACTCTGAAGCCAAACTCCTTTTCGTTGGCGATATGGTATGGGAAAACCTCAATGAATCGGCTATGCCACTACTCGAAGGTATCCTGATGATGACAGACTTCACCCTGCTGGTAACACGCAGTGAAAAACTGACATACGCCCGCGAACATCTGAACGAATTATTCGGCAAGAAATACCCGAAGAACTTCCGAAAAGAACATGTAGAATATCACAAAGACCAGCCCGAAGAGCTGGCGGTTATCAACTATACATCCGGAACAACAAGTTATTCGAAGGGGGTAATGCTCCCCTACCGTAGCCTGTGGTCAAATACCAAATTCGGTTTTGAAGTGCTAACGTTAAAACCGGGTGACAAGATTGTATCTATGCTGCCAATGGCGCATATGTACGGGCTGGCATTTGAGTTCCTGTATGAATTTTCCGTAGGTTGCCAAATCTACTTCCTTACCCGGATGCCAAGTCCCAAAATTATCTTCCAAGCATTTGCAGAGGTGAAACCCAATCTGGTAGTAGCTGTACCACTTATCATCGAAAAGATTATAAAGAAGAATATCTTGCCTAAACTGGAAACTCCCACCATGAAGCTATTGCTGAAAGTACCTGTTATTAATGATAAGATCAAGGCAACAGTACGCGAACAGATGATACAGGCCTTTGGGGGCAACTTTGAAGCTGTGATTGTGGGTGGTGCCGCTTTCAATCAGGAAGTGGAGCAATTTCTCAAGATGATTGAGTTCCCCTACACAGTGGGCTATGGAATGACAGAATGTGGTCCGATCATCTGTTACGAGGATTGGAAATATTTCAAACCGGGTTCATGTGGAAAAGCTGCGCCCCGTATGGATGTGAGAATTCTTTCATCGGATCCTGAAAACATACCGGGAGAAATTGTTTGCAAAGGTCCCAATGTAATGCTGGGATATTACAAAAATGAAGAAGCTACCAAACAAGTAATTGATAAGGATGGCTGGTTGCATACCGGTGATCTTGCTTTGGAAGATGCCGAAGGAAATATCACGATCAAAGGTCGCAGTAAGAATATGCTATTAGGTCCAAGCGGACAAAATATCTATCCTGAGGAGATTGAAGACAAGTTGAACAATCTGCCTTACGTATCGGAAAGTATCATCGTGCAGCAAAATGAGAAATTAGTGGGTCTGGTATATCCCGACTTCGACGAAGCTTTTGCACATGGCTTGAAAAATGAAGATATGGAACGCGTAATGGAAGAAAACCGCGTTGCACTGAATGCCATGTTGCCGGCATATAGCCAGATTTCAAAAATGAAAATATATCCGGAAGAGTTCGAGAAAACTCCGAAGAAATCAATCAAGAGATTCCTGTATCAGGAAGCAAAAGGATAAGAAAAAAAAGATTTACGATTGTCAGCATTATGAGAAACAAACTATTACTATCCGCAGCCATACTCCCGGCGTTAAGCATTAGTAGCGATGTTCATGCAGCACAAAATCAGAAACATCCTAATATTATTATGTTTCTGGTAGATGACATGGGATGGCAGGACACCTCTCTTCCCTTTTGGACACAGCGTACACATTATAATAATATTTATGAAACGCCCAATATGGAGCGTTTGGCGGCACAGGGTATGATGTTTACACAGGCCTACGCTTGCAGTATCAGCTCTCCAAGCCGTGTCAGTTTGTTTACAGGTATGAATGCAGCACGTCACCGGGTAACCAGTTGGACACTGCGCAAAAACACAACGCATGAGCAACCGGACTCCGTTATGATATATCCGGAATGGAATGTAAATGGCATTTGCCAAGAACCGGGAATAGAACGAACAACTCAAGTCACCACGCTGGCGCAAGTTCTGAAAGACAACGGTTATCACACTATTCACTGTGGGAAAGCTCATTTCGGAGCAAATGATACTCCGGGTGAAGATCCGCTGAAAATGGGATTTGAAGTGAATATAGCCGGACATGCCGCAGGTTCCCCTGCAAGTTATTACGGTAAAGAGAACTTTGGAAATAAACCCGATGGTAAAAGCCCGTTAGCTGCCGTACCGGGTCTGGAAAAATATCACGGTACAGATACATTTCTGAGCGAAGCACTCACACTGGAAGCAGAAAAAGTTCTGGATAATGCACAGAAGAGTGACAAGCCATTTTTCCTGTATATGGCTCATTATGCCGTACACACGCCTATACAACCTGATCTGCGTTTCTATCAGAAGTATCTCGATAAGGGATTGCCTCCGGTAGAAGCTGCCTATGCTACTCTTATAGAAGGGATGGATAAAAGCCTCGGTGACCTGATGGACTATCTGGAAAAGAACAATCTGAAAGAAAATACCGTTATTCTTTTTATGTCAGACAATGGCGGACTGGCTGCGCATACACGCGCAGGGCAACTCCATGTGCAGAACTATCCACTCAACAGTGGTAAAGGCTCTGCTTATGAAGGAGGGGTTCGTGAACCAATGATTGTCAGTTGGCCCGGTAAAGTTAAACCCGGAAGTAAATGTAATCACTACCTGATGATCGAAGACTTCTTTCCATCCATATTGGAAATAGCTGGTGTATCGGACTATAAGACGATACAGCAACGGGATGGTATCAGCTTTGTACCTCTTCTTACTGAAAAAGGCAAAGTGCAGGATAGGGATATCTATTGGCATTATCCACACAGCTGGGGACCTTCGGGACCGGGAATCGGGGCAACGTGTGCCATTCGTTCGGGAGACTGGAAGCTGGTCTACTATTTTGACTCCGGTAAACGGGAGTTATTCAATATAGCCAATGACATTAGTGAAAAACAGGATCTGGCAGCAAAAGAGCCATGCATCACGAAACAGTTGGCAGAGAAATTAAGCAACTACCTCCGTTCTGTTGATGCACAACGCCCCGTATTACGTAAAACTCAACAATTGGCACCTTGGCCGGATGAAGTAAAATAAGATGTATTCACCCTTAAAATTAGTAGACAAACAGATGAATAAAAGAATATTTTTTCTACCTCTTTCACTACTTTTCATAGTCACAGGCATAGCCTCCGCTCAAAACAAAAGTGCAGGCATTAATTTGTCTGTATGGAAAGGGATCAGCACCCAACCGGCTGACAGTGCACAGACAACCTATTTTAACCTGGGGATCCTTTCCACCATGAATAGGTTGAACGGAGTAGGATTTAATGCATTTGGCAGTGTCATTGGTGGTAATATGAACGGTATACAATTCTCCGGACTTGCCAATATGGTAGGCGGAAGTATGCGCGGCATACAATTATCGGGTATTAGTAACATCAACGGAAACAATATGATGGGATTATCCGCCACTGGTCTTGTCAACATTGCAGGTAATCAATCGAAAGGTGTCATGCTATCCGGAATGACGAACATCAGTGGAGACAATACATCCGGCGTGATGGCAAGCGGTATTATGAATATATCGGGAGACGGAGCAAGTGGTGTACACCTGGCAGGACTTGCCAATATCACAGGCGCTACTTTCAGCGGAGTAACAGCAGGAGGTTTACTGAATGTGATAGGTGAACACCTGAATGGCGTACAAATATCCGGACTCGCCAACATAGTGGCATCACGAATGAACGGTGTACAGATTGGATTGGGAAATTACGCAACCAAAGCCAAAGGGGTACAGATTGGATTAGTGAATTACTATAAAAATGAAATGAAGGGATTCCAATTGGGACTTGTCAATGCCAATCCGGACACAAAAGTACAAATGCTGATCTTTGGAGGTAACGCAACGAAGGTCAATATAGGTGCCCGATTCAAAAATAAACTGTTTTATACCATTATAGGTGCCGGAACGTATTATCTGGATTTCAGTGATAAATTCTCTGCAGCATTATTCTATCGGGGTGGTATTTGGTTACCTCTCTGCAAAGACTTGACAATTAGCGGCGACTTAGGATATCAACACATTGAAACATTCAAAAACAAAGATTACGGTATTCCGGCACGCCTCTACGGACTACAGGCCCGTTTAAATCTGGAATATCAAATTACAAAGAAATTCGGCATATTTGCCTCCGGTGGTTATGGTGGCAGCCGTTACTACAATAAAGACATCACATATGACAAAGGGGTGATTGCAGAAGCAGGAATCGTATTGTTTTAAGTGATAAGTGATTAGTGATAAGTGATTAGTGGGCTGCGCAATCGTTGATACAGCGCAGCCCACTAATCACTTATCACTAAATCACTTATCACTATTTATTGCTTTTCCTTAATCAACCCCGTCCTATACGCCACCAACAGTTTTTTCAGATCCTGAATCTGCGTAACCAATTCCTTCCCTTTATCCGTATCTTTTACCATCATACGCTGAGAATTGAATTCAATTACAAAAGTGGTTGATTTGATATCCTGTCCTTCTTCTATGGCTTTTTGTGTAGACTGAAAGGGCTCGTGTTGCACCAGCTGTAAACCATGAGAGTGATATACCAATGTATATCCGGCAATACCAGTTTCCGGCTGATAGGCTTTTGAGAAGCCTCCATCAATCACAAGTAACTTTCCTCCGGCTTTCATTGGTTGTTCGCCTTTAATGGTTTTCACCGGTACGTGTCCGTTAATGATATGTGTATGCACGCCTGTCACACCAAATTCTTCAAGTATCTGGTTACATATCTTCTCATTATCACGCAAAGTATAGTAATACCCTTTCTTTTCCTTATGCAACTTTTTGTCGGCAATAAAATAACGTTCAAAAGTAGCCATCTTATCTTTATCGAACGAAGGAGCATCGGGGCCACACCACATATACCAGATGTAATCCATCGCAAAAAGCCTGTCACCATCCTCGTCTTCGTCAAAATAGGCCGTACGGATTAACTGATCAATCTTATCCATCAGATTCTTGCCCCAGTATTCTTTCCCGCGAATAGTTACATGCTTGAAGCTACCATCTTCATTTAGAGGAACAGAAGCATGATACAGAAGATTGGAATTGCACACCAGATACATCCCTCCATACGTAAACAGGCAACGCATATGTTTCTTCAACTTCTCGCTATTCATAAACGAATAATGCAGCTTATCTACCAGTTCCCTTTCTTCATCGGTCAGGCGATATGGATCTTTGGGATCTATGGTTGGGAAATTAGTATCACGCATCTCATATTCCACACCTTCATAGACAAATACGCCCCGCTCGAAATCAATCTTCTCCAGCAGCTTCCGGTTCTCCATACCAAACTCCGGGCGACGATTAATAATATCCGCTTCCAGCTTAAACTGTATAATTGTAATGGCCTTATGCATCTGCGTGATAAGACGCAATGTCTTCTCATTATATGCCGAATCAGCAAAATTCATTTTCGGTGCAAAAATAGTACAGGGATCATCGGCATAAGTATCCATAGCAAAGGTTGCCAGTGGTAAAAGATTAATGCCATATCCATCTTCAAGTGTACCCAGATTACCATAACGCATGGACATACGAATCACATTTGCCATACAGCTCGTATTGCCTGATGCAGCTCCTATCCAGAGAATATCATGGTTGCCCCACTGAATATCAAAATTATGATAATTACACAATGTATCCATAATGATATGTGCACCGGGTCCACGATCGTAAATATCACCAACAATATGCAACGAATCGATAGTCAAACGCTGAATCAGATTGCACATAGCTATAATAAAATCATCAGCACGTTTGGTAGATATAATAGTACTGATAATGACATTGATATAAGCATGTTTATTGGGTTCAATGCTCGATTCGTGCAATAACTCCTGAATGATATAAGAAAATTCTTTAGGTAGAGACTTACGCACTTTGGAGCGGGTATACTTGGAAGATACATTCTGACACACTTTTACCAATTGGTTAAGAGTGATCAAATACCAATCATCAAGATCTTTCTCACGAGCCTTGACCAGTTGCAGTTTCTCTTCAGGATAGTAAATCAGTGTACTGATCTCCTTCTTCTCTGATTCACGCAAGGTATTACCAAAAATCTCATTTACTTTTCGCTTCACCGCACCCGATGCATTTTTCAATACATGTTGAAAAGCCTCATATTCACCATGAATATCTGTCAGAAAGTGTTCTGTACCTTTCGGTAGATTCAGAATGGCTTCCAGATTTATTATCTCCGTACTAGCGTCGGCAATAGTAGGAAAACTACGTGACAACAACTGCAAATAACGCAGGTCGCTCACAATACTTTCAGGGGTTATATTACTTTGGGCAGTCATGATATTTACAATTTATTCCCTACGGTCATGACCATTATTAATCTATAACACATAGGTACGTTGACAATTTACAATTTTACGATTTAAATTACTTATTTGTTTATTTTAAAGCCTATATACAAACTTCACAGCGCAGCCAATTTTCAACTAAATAAGATTTTCAACTCAGCAAAAACATGAGTAATATCTGAGCAATAATGACACGCAGAAACATACACAACGGATATACCGTGGCATAAGCTACAGACGGATTATCACCCGGAATAGTATCATTCGCATAGTTCAATGCCATTGGATTTGCCATACTTCCGCATAACATACCAGAGACTGAGCCAAAATCAATTTTCATTATCTTGAAAGCAAACATTCCAACAATTACGGTAGGAATAATAGTTAACCCGGCACCCAGACCTATCCACAACAATCCTTCAGGACGGAATACCGTATCGAAGAAATGCGCACCGGCATCAAGCCCCAGGCAAGCCAGATACATGGAAAGTCCTAATGCACGAAGCATCAGATTGGCACTACGGGTAGTATAAGTGATCATGTGCATACGCGGGCCGAACGTACCAATCAGAATACCAACAATGATAGGTCCACCTGCCAATCCCAGTCTCACAGGAGCACTAATACCAGGAATAGAAATAGGAATAGCCCCAAGAGCCAATCCTAATATAATGCCGATAAACACAGCCACCAGATTGGGTTCTTTCAAGCTTTTTACGGCATTTCCCAATACTTTTTCTACATTCTGAATGGCAGCCGCCTCGCCTACTACTGTCAGGCGGTCACCAAGTTGTAAAGTAAGCTCTGAAGTAGCAAGTAGCTGTACACCCGAACGGTAAACACGGCTGATATTAATTCCATAGTGGTTTCTCAAACGAAGTGAACCAAGTTTCTTACCGTTCAGTTCGGGGCGGGTCACCACAATACGCTGCGAAATAAGCTGGCTGTCAATAGCATTCCAGTCAATATCTTCTTTATTCCAGTCTGTGTTTTCCTGTTCCCCAAACAACACAGTCAGAGCCAATACATCTTTTTCAGAAGTTATAACTAACAGACGGTCACCCTCTTTCAGAATCTTTTCAGAGGTAGGGATACTCACATTGCCGTCTCTCCACAAACGAGATATAACAAATTTAGGATAGCTCATATGGGCTATATCCTTGACACTTTTATTGAAAACAGCAGGATTGTGTACCTGAAAAGCAGCAATATAAGTTTTGTTAGTATCGTCTTTTTCTTTAATGGTGAGATCCTCCTTGCGCACTAATACTTTCCGGATAAGTAACACTGCAAGAATCACTCCTATTACCCCCAATGGATAAGCAACCGCGCACCCCAAAGCAGGAGTACTACTCTCCAACCCCATCTGTTTTAAGGTTTGTTGTGCTGCTCCCAAAGCAGGAGTATTAGTGGTAGCCCCGCAAAGAATACCAACCATATTAGGCAAGGAAACACCTGTTGTATAACTGCATAACACCGTAAGAAGGGTACCCAAAAGCACTACGGCAAGGGCCAGCATATTCAGAGTGATACCACCTTTACGAAAAGAACTGAAAAAACCGGGGCCCACCTGAAGGCCCAATGCATAAACAAAGATGATAAGTCCGAAACTCTCGGCATAATTCAACATCTGCGGATCAACTGATAATCCGAAATGTCCGGCAAAGATACCCGCAAAAAACACGAAAGTCACTCCAAGGGATATACCGCAGATGTGTATTTTGCCTAATCCCAACCCGATGGCAGATATAAGTGAGATAACAACTACGGCCTGCAAGGCTGAATGCTCAATGAAGAGACTATATAACCATTCCATAAATATAATTATTCAATGTGCCAACATGCTAATGTGCTAATTAACTGCATTGTAACATGCCACATGGTAATTGGCATACTGATACATTTGCATACTGGCACATTAATTTTTGCAAAGATAGAAACTATTTATGCGCGTACAAAACTTTTGTGTATCCATTTCATACTGTACCAACGGCGAACAAAGATGATACCCCGAATGTTTTCGTCCAGCAAAAAGGCCACCCACATACCACACAAACCCCAACCCCAATGAACTCCAAACAGATAGCCTCCGCCTACTGCCACAGTCCACATTACAACCAAACCGACGTAAAAAGGATAGTTCACATCGCCTGCTGCACGCAAAGCATTGGTAGCAAAAATATTGATAGGACGCCCTATTTCCAGTACGGTATCTATAACCAGCACGATAACTCCCATACGAATAATCTCCGGATTGGTCGTTAGCCACCCCAAAATAGTATGCCCGAAAGCAGCAAGGATACAAGAAAGAATAAAAGTGATCATCACCGATTTTTTCATCACATACTTTCCTAACAGAAAAGCAGCATGAGGTTTCTTTTCTCCTATCAGGTGACCGATACAGATAGCTCCTCCCTGTGCCATTGATATACTGAAAAGATATACAAACATGATGATATTAACACAATAAGTTCGCGTTGCCAACGCTTCTACTCCCAGCATATTAATAAAGAATGTAATGACTACCTGCGAAGAGCTGTAAGATAACTGTTCACCCGCCGAAGGTAAACCTACTTTCATCAGATTTTTCAGTTCTATCCAGGGAAAAGGACGGAAATAGACAAGCGGAAAACGATGAATATGTTTGCGGAAAAGAATTATGAACAGAATTACCATTGCTACTCCCCGGCTGAATGCCGTAGAGATAGCAGCTCCTTCCACACCTAATTCCGGAAAACCAAACTTACCGAAAATCAATGAATAGTTCCCAATGATGTTGATAATGTTGACAACCACTGTGACCAACATCGGATAAATAGCTTTATTAGCACTACGAAGCGATGCCGATAAGGTGAGAGATATAGCCTGAAAGAAAGCAAACGAGCCAACAATACGCATATACTCTGCACCATCTGCCATTAGTTCCGGACCAAGCCCCATCCAACCGAGTATGGTTGTATTCATTGAATAAAGAAAAAGACTGATTATTCCTCCTACAACCAGATTCACTAACAGTGATACTCCAACAACCTGTACCACTTTTTTTTCGAGCTTTGCACCTAAATATTGTGAACATAAAACGGACGTTCCCAGATTGATTACCTCAAATACCAGGAACGTCAGCATTATAATTTGATTGACTACCCCTACGGCAGCAACACTGTTATCGGAATGACGGCTTAACATGATAGTGTCTACTGCACCAAGCATCATGATAAGCAGCGTTTCTATAAAGATAGGAGCAGCCAGCTTGGCCAGCCTCTTCTTAATACTCTCCTGCTGAATTTTGTGTGTCACTTTTTACCTCGTCTGAATTTCGGGGTGCAAAGGTATTCAATTTTAACGAAACCGAGAGTTGATTTATATCAAATAAGTTAGAGCCTGCCTTTATAGACTACATAGTTATCCCATCCATCCAGATATCCTTCAAGGCGATTCCCCCAAAGATTTACTTCATCGAGATAAGACACATCATTCGGGCCATATACCATGCGAAGAGATGACTGTACTGCATTTTCCCAGTTCCAATTGAAACGATATTCATCCTCCCGTATTCTTCCATCAGGATACTGTATACGAATGTAATCCACTCCCCTCCTATCCAGATAAAAATCAATCTCCTGCCGGCAGTAATAACCATCCATATTATAGTAAGTTCTCACCCAGGTACGACTGCACAGATCACGTGACTTATTATAATAGCTACCGCCAATATCGTCATCATCATAAAAACCATCTATTTCAATCTCACAGGCTGTTAGATTAACCATAGCAAAGGTCAGCAATACCAGTTTCAAATATTTAAAAGCTTTCGTTTTCATAATCTTTTTCCTTTCTTTTATGTGTTTTTGCATAAAACAAAAGTAGGCAAACGTTTGATTGAGCCCAAAAGAAAAATCCCACATTCAATAAGGGAATAGCCTAATCCTTAGAGGGAAATCTCACCTTTTTACTACCAAACGTTAACATCGACACCAAACTTCTTAATTCATGTTATAAATCAAGCTATTAAGCCTCAAAAGTTTGCTATTTTCCCAGAAGCATGTATCTTTGTACTGTGTTTTTCATAGTATTAGATTTAAGGTTAACAAAAAGATTGGCTGTCTGGGATAGATAGCCTTTTTTTATGCTCTTATTTTAATTGCTATCCTCTTCCCTCCTGTTCTGAACAAAATCTCCTTTTAAGTGTATATAGGAAAATCATTCATTCTAAAACACTTAATTATGAAAATCTATTTTGTAAAAGCTGCTGCATGGACAATACTTACATGCACTACTTTATTTTTCACCGCATGTTCCAAAGACTCAATCAATATCAATATTGGCGAAAATGGGACAGAAGAAGGCCAATCTGATAACGGAACAGGAACTCCGGATCAAAAAGCATTAATCACTTTTCATGCTTCTATAGAGAGTAGAAATATGACACGCTCTCTTTCACCGATGCGTAAAGGAATAACAAGTTCCATATACGCATTCAAATCACCAGTTACTTCACTTGAAACTCCTTCTGCCGAGGGTATCTATACCACTGCTACTGTAGGCGTACTAACCGGGGTAGAAGGATATAAAATGTATCTGCCCAATGGCGTTTATTATTTCTACGCCATCTCTAACAACGCTTCTACGACTTCTGCTAAATTCATCAACGAGCGTTCAGAGCCTTTGACCAACGGAGTAGATTATTTGTGGGCAAGTAACAAATTACAGGACGTTACGAGTACACAAGTGAGCATGCCTGTTCTTTTTCAACACTGTGCCACCCAGATAGTATTCAACATCTCTGCCGGTAGCGGAATAAAACTGGACAAACTGGTATCAGCTTCCATCACTCCAACAACCCCGGGTGCTACTATGGATATGATTACCGGAGAAATAACTCCGTCTACAACGTACAGTACCGAAACAGCCAATATGGGAATCAATGGTTTCACAGCTCAATATATCATGCTTCCACTAAAAACCAATACAGCGATGCCGCTGACCCTGCAAATACTGGCAGATGGCGAAAATACTCCACGTACCTATAACGTAAACATTCTTTTACCCAACGGAGAGTTGGCAGGAGGAGATTCTTACGTATTCAGTGCAGTGATTGATGGAAATTCTGTTTCATTTCCTAATGTTGAAGTATTAGGTTGGACCGAAGTAGACGAAACTGGTAAACCTCTTTATCCATTACAAAAACCGGACTAAAAAAGTTTTCGCGTTTAACATTTGAAACATAGCCAATTAACGATATGTGGAAGAAAAAGTAGAAAAAAATCTTGCAGAAAGGTTTGCATAGTTCAAAACTTCCTTCTATCTTTGCACCGCATTTGAGAGAGAATGCGGGTTCAAGGAAGTTTGGGTGAGTGGCTGAAACCACCAGTTTGCTAAACTGACGTACGGGTAACCGTACCGCGAGTTCGAATCTCGCAGCTTCCGCTTAATCTCAACAAAAAAAGAGCTAAGTTATTAAGACTTGGCTCTTTTTAAATCTAAAATCGGTGGGTTCGTCTAACGGTTAGGACACATGCCTCTCACGCATGTAATACGAGTTCGATTCTCGTACCCACTACTAACTAAGAATCAAGCAGTTACAAAAATAAGTAACTGCTTTTTTTATGCCATTTTAGTTTTTTAATCCCGCTTTATAGGGTTTCTGAGGGGTATTATTTATCTTTGTGGTGCAAATTTGGTGCAAATGATTTGCACCAAAAAACATTCTTTATGGATTCATTAAATAGACTATTCAAGAAGTTAATTAGTTTATTTGCACCAAATTCCCCAAAAATAATCGTTATGGCAACTGTTAATTTCTATTTAGACACACGTAGAGCTAAAAGTGATGGCTCCTACCCTATTAAACTACATGTCCGACACAACGGTAAATTTCTAATCGGAACAGAGTTTACGGCATCACCGAACACATGGACGGGATTTGAATACAACAAAGATGCAAAAAATTATAAGGCTAAAAATGTAGCAATACGAAATCTTATTAATAAAGTAGAGACCTATCTTATTAGCCTTGATGCTACTGAAAGATTAAAATCGACAAGCGATAAGGCACTAAAAGAACAAATAGAGAACCTTATCAAAAACAATGCTGTCAGTAAAAAGAAGTTCATAGACTACATAGACGACTTCATTGCAACTAAAAACAAAAAAAACACAATAGACTGCTATAACAGCACTAAAGTAAAATTATCTTTTTATGATCCTGATTGTGCATTTGAAACGATGGATCGCAAATGGCTCGAAGCCTTCAATAAGTGGATGTGCGATTCTGGAATGAAAACAAATTCGCGCTCAATACATTTACGCAACATCCGCGCTGTCTTTAATTATGCTATCGATAATGAAGACACCGACCTGTATCCGTTTCGAAAATTCGCAATAGAAAGGGAGGAAACACGCAAACGATCACTCAAAGTAGAACAATTAATCCTGCTACGAGACTATGTAGGGGAAGAGTATCAAAAAGAATATCAAGACATGTTTATGCTTATGTTTTACCTTATCGGCATAAATGGGATAGACCTATTTAATATAAGGGAAATACATGATGGTAGAATTGAATATAAACGCGAAAAAACCGGAAAGCTTTATTCAATTAAGATAGAACCGGAAGCAATGGAAATTATTGAACGCTATAAAGGGGATAAATACTTATTAAATATAACTGAAAAAAATAAAGGTAACTATCGAAATTATATGGCGGCAATGGGAAGAGGGCTACAAAAGCTTGGAGATTTCGAACGAAAGGGTTTAGGAGGGAAAAAGATAAGAGAGCCATTATTCCCTAAAATAACATCGTATTGGGCCCGCCACACGTGGGCTACCATTGCTGCTTCACTGGATATACCCAAAGAAACCATATCTGCCGCCCTCGGACATGAGATAGGTAGTAAAATCACGTCTATTTATATAGATTTCGATCAAAAGAAAATAGATGAAGCTAATAGAAAAGTAATAGACCATGTAAATAACTCACGAAAACAAAGGACTACATAGAAATGAGGGCGGATATAATGATGACGAAAGGATAACCTCCCCCACCCTTATTTTAACAAAATCAAATATCTCACCTAATCTTAGTCTGAAATATCTGAGATATCTGATTTACTAAAAACAGAAAAACAACGAAGAACAAGCTACAACCATTGCCCGTTCTTCGTTGAATTGATAGCTTAGATATCATTATTCCACATCTATATTCGATGTGAAACTAAGCCCTTTAGCACGATTATGGAAATAGTGTAAGGATCTATCAGTTGTGATTCTCCCAAACTGCGTTTCAAGTACAATCCACTCCCAGCTTTCACTATAAGCATCACGAGGAATGGTACTAGTGAGTTGACGTACCACAATTACATTATCACCATCGTTGATAACCATCGGACTCTCACCAGAATATATCAAACCATTGACATAACCCTTATCGACCGGTCCGTATTCGTATTGATCAATGTGATAAAGAGCTTGATTTATAAAAGGTGCACCCGTGATGGTAAAGTGAAGGTAATAATCATACCACGCCGAACCGGGAACAACAACATTTTTACCTGTTTCAGGATCATAAGACGTAGCAGGATAAGGACCTTGGAATACTTCATAATTATCAAACTTCACTGACACAGGTTGGTCATATACTAACACATATTCTTCCGGAGCGCTATACTCATACTCCGGCAATCCGTTTTGCACATCTATAATGTTACGGCGGAACCATGTACCAAGCTGTATACGTTTTTTAGCTATGTGATTAGTACAGTCGAAAAGATCCATTTCATTTACCCCATACTTTACATAAATTTCCTGCACGAAAGCAGAAGCACCTTCCGGAGCTGTGTAACAAGAACGATAGCCGTTTTCCATCCAATACACTCCCCACTCTTTTACTTCTTCCGAATTACTCATTGTCGCAGTCACATTACCATGAAAATAAACCAGATCGATCATAGACCCTTCAGAAGTGGCTTTAAAATCGGTAATACCTGATTTAAATGTACTGTAATACAAAGTCTTTCCATATCGGATAAACGGAAGCGAATGTCCTTCCTTGTCAACTTGCGAGGAACGAATATAAGGACGGAAGTAATATGATTTACCTATACTAACAAGAAAATCAAAGTTCTCAAACTGTTGTTGAAACCCACCTTCCGAGTCTTTTTGAAGGAGACGTTCATCCGCACGATAGTGACAATAGTCCAAGCGCGGTTCAGGTAGAAGCTGTGGACCTTCAAGCACAACCACACCTACATACACATCGTGCTTCCCAGCATCAAGATAGTTATCCGGAATACTCTCAATACCGGATATTTCAACCATAGCTTGTAATGTACAGTGTTGACTGGAGTGAGTATTTTGCGTAATTTTATAGACATCAGGACAAGCTTCGCCATAAATCAATTCAATATAGTATGGAATTAGGAAAAAACGTTCATTGAGAGCATCAATACTGATCACAGCACTAATCTCCTCGGGAATAACAAATGCGCCAACAGCCATCGCCGCAACACTTTGAAAGAAAGTACCAAAATCTTGCTCAGCAAGATTTTGTGCCAAATCAAGAAAATCAGGTATCGAAAGCACTGTACCTATACCACTTGCCACTTGTTTAGGACGAGAAGTAACGACTACACGCCCTTTCGTATTTTGTTTGAGAGAAAAGCGTAAACATTCCTGGATATTCTCTTTCGTTGATTTGGCAAGCGTGAGTTTCTTGGAAGCTGTATCTACCAAATAGAGTTTCGAATCAATCTGTACAGCCAAAGGCTCATAATCCCAGTTAAAAACAAAACAAATGGCTTGTTCTACCGTATTCCCACTCTTATTAATATAAGCGTACTGCAAACCACGAAGCGAGTCAGCTTCATAGGTGATATAAAAGCCGGAATCATCAGTGTAACCTTCGTCCCAACCGTTGAGTTGATCTTCTGATATTTTATACCACGTGGTTTCGCTATTAGTTTCTGACAAATCCGCCAATGGATCATTTGAACAAGCGTATAGCCAAACGAATAACAAACTTAAAAAGAAAAAATTAATTATTTTCATATTCACTCCATAATATAAATTTACACAAAAGTTTCATTCCAAAAAGATAATAAAAGTAGAGCAAAATTACAGATAATACCTGATTTCAAAAACAAAATTTACAGAAAAAGGCAGCTTATTCGGCTGCCTTTCCTTCCATCTTTTCCTTAAACTCCCACAAACATTCAATATATGGGTGGAAAGTGGGATTCTCCCAATGCGCCGAGATGGTAGCTATTGCACTATCGAGATAATGCGCACAATCAAGTATCTTTGTACATTTATTAAGCTGATAAGGAACTTCAGGATATGCCTTGTTTTCAAGCATATTCTTTGCCCAAGAGAGTAGTTCTTGTACTGATTCGCGGTCGTAATTATGTGCCATGATTATGTATTTTTTAGCAAAGATAGTAATATTTGAAATATAAAGATTACCCTCGTAATATGAAATACCTACTAATACTTTTCTCGATTGTAGCTGTCAGTTGCAGCCGTGAAGAAATTACAGAGACAAACAAACAAGAGTTAAAAACAGATACAACTCCTACTGTAGTGGATAGTACTGAGAACGATCTTGATCCTGATATTGGAGATTGGAAACCAGGAAGTCACGGAGAAGTGGATCTGGAAGAAAAAGAAGAATAAACAGTAGGCAGCTCAATAAGCTGCCTACTGTTTACTTATTTATTATTTATGGTAGTAATAGTTATGAAAGCTCTATTTAGGTGCCCATTTTGTTCTACACTTTTCACTGTTACTTTAAATTTTTTATATTTAGAATCATGAAAGACCTTACTATGAATAGTCTTAACATACCCTATATCAATCCCGTCTTTAAAAAGTTGCACTGCATATTTATCATATGGGTTCTTTTTATCAAGTTTCCATTCAAGAACATCTCCTTTTTTCAATGTTCCAGATGGTAACTGGCGCCTAGTTAATCCACAAACTTCACTAGTAAAATTCAATCCTCGTACAGGGAAATATTCAGCTACAAATTCAAAGTTATCAGTAGATAGTAGTCCCTGCGTTTGAGCTAACACATAATACTTATTATCTTTTAATGTCGGCAATATTTCCCAATAATCATAATATTTTTGTATATCAGCTCTTTCCGTATTTGTCAATCGCTGGGCAAATGTCTCAAGTACATTATTTTTATATATAACATAAGGATTAGGAAAATCAGGATACATATTAAAACCTTTTTCTAAAGCTTCTTTCACTCCATCAGATATATATTCAAACTTAACTCCTTCAGTTTGATTACGAGTTATTTTGCCAACCTTTATACGACTGTCATTTCTTCCACGTCTCCACACTAGATAGATATGTTTTATATATCTCTTCATAATAATATGTTTTTTAATTTCAAAAAGCGTTCATTTATCAACCTAAAAATCAATTCCTTACGAGAAGTAGAAAGACCATATTCTTCCCGTAAACCTTCAGGTAACTCTCTATCTATATTAAAAACAATCTCACGTATTTTGTTCTCATCGTACAAAGATATAACATTATTTATTATGCCATCCACAGTTTCCCGAAATTCACCTCTTATATTTTTAACAAGATCAAAATGATTTAATTTAATCCCATTATTACCCCATCTTATTTCCGACTTTCCCCTATTAATAAAACTATCAAACATAGTCTTATCGTTTAACATTTGCTTCACAGCGACTTCATTTTTTTCTCTAGCTAAACAACAACCACTATCATATATAGGAGAATATTTACCTTCCATCCTGAGAATTTTCATCTTTACATGTCCATTTATAGTAAAGCTTCCATTCTTTGTTAGAAAATCCTTTATCTGTTTAAACCTATCCTTTAATTTAGAAAAGATACGACTTGCTTCTTCACTAGTTAATTCTGTTTCCTTATAAGGTGTAATAAATCCCCAATTTTCCTGATGTCTATCACTATTTCCTATAATGCTATCAAATATGATTGTTTTTATAATATCTTCAATATGTTCACCAAAATTAAAACTCTCAATAGCCGCTTTTATAAAATGAAAAGTATAAGCAGAATACGAAGCTTTATTTTCAGGTTCATAGGTATTGTCGTAACCAGTCAATATACTTACTCCCTCAGTCAAACATTCTTCCTCAGTATTCATAGACTTAGAAATACACCCAACTTCATCTCCATGTTTTGCTATATTATATTCTAACACATTAAATCCCAGAAAACGGCCAATTTCAGAAGATATAATTTCAGACCAGAACTCTGGTTTATAATCTTTCCCTTCTTTCAACATCGAAGTCTTAAAAAAATAAACACTGTCGTCTACAGGATCACTAACTACACACTTATTACGTGTTCCCTTAGTATTAAAAAAAGGTTTTTCATTCCATTCTGTAATATCGTAAAATTTAGCCATATCATTTTTTTTACAAACATACAAATAAGATACAGTATTTACAAAAAAAACACTAAAAAGCCCCAATTCAAAAAAAACTGAGGCTTTGCCACTTGTCGCTACAAGTAAGCTTCTACACATATATAACAATTACCACATAAATAAGTTGTAACTAATGCCTGCACCGATATACCAACCATGCGGATAACCGTATCCAGCCTGTAATCCAATCCCCCAACGTTTTTTCTTCGGTATAATAGAATGATAAATATCATTTGTTACCGTTTGGTACACTGTTCTCGGAAATATCTGCATACTATCCAGTCTCGGCCGATAACCGGACACCCATACCCGGTAAAGACTATCCTCATAGTATGCTTGCTCACGATGAATCACAGTATCACCTACATGCATCGTGTCTGTCAACCTAATGATTAATAGAGGCACCATAGGGGAAGGAATCAATAATGTATCAACCTTGACAATCGTCTTTACCTTTGTCTCGGTCTTGATTTCTGCCGGAAATTGCTTGAGTGGACGGAACCAAGCCGCCACACAAACAATTAATAATAGAATTACAAATATCCACGGAAGTACTTTCATAGTTTCACTACTACATTACGCAAAAAGTTACTGAATTCACTACGTACATCGAAACACGGGCAAGCCTTGATATACTCAGCCGGTTCAACTTCACCATTTCCATTAAGATCAGGAGATGTATCCCGGTGGCCCAATAGCTCAATGATATCGTACTCTTTGCATAGTTTGGCTACAAGATCACGAAGGGCGTTCTTCTGCGCTTCAGTCCGAGTGTCTGCCGGATGTCCGTTTGCATCCAATCCGCCGATATAACAGATACCAATACTGTGTTTGTTGTATGATAGCCCGGAGAATCCTTTGGTATTACAGTGTGCACCGTCAATAGAAAGTGGGCGACCGTTCTCTACAGTACCATCAAGATCAATTACGAAGTTATATCCGATCTGGGAAAAGCCTCTTTGTCTGTGCATACGATCAATGTCTTTTGCACGCAGATCCTGCCCGGTACGTGTGGCCGAGCAGTGGATAATAATGGAATCTATTTTATTCATGTCTCTATTTTCTTATTAATTAGTAATCACTCGGTGGCTGCCGGTTAGCACACCCTCTCACATCACACTTCTTTATCTCGGCCTCTTTTAATCGTAGTTCAAGTTCATGCCTATCCTTTATCAATTCAAGTTGTTCTGAACGCAACTTATTATTCTCAGAATAAAGGAAATCAACCTTAGCGTCTCTGGTAGCCATCCGTTTCTCCTGATTATCAATCTGCGATGACTGAGCATTGATAATATTCAATAGATTCTGTATCTCCATTCCATCAGCAGAAGCGTCTTCTTTCCGGGCATTCGTCTTACGATTCACCCAGAAAGTGATTAACCATGTGATCGTAGAACTACCTCCTATAGCCCCGATAATTGCCAGCCAGTCATTTAATCCCATCTTTTATTGTTTATAAATTTATTAATACTTTATACCATTTGTCATTACTATTACAAGCAATTACCGTTTGTATCTGCCCGGACTGTGAAACTCGAGCGAGATTTTTAATCAAAAGGAGTATCAGGATAAAATCTAACTAATATTCCATGATCATTAGTTAGAACTTCCTCCGCTTAGATGTATCCATTTTATATTTTGCTTCTTAATATCATCAGAGTCATTCGAATTACCTCTTTCTAATACTACACATTTCAATCGAACCAAGTCAATGGGATTTAAGATTATATTTTTTTCCTTTTGCTTATTGATATCATAAGCCCCAACGATGATGGCATACGAAATTAAAGTCCTATATGACGCTATGTTAACTTCCACTCCATCATTATCGTAATCATATGGAAGGCTTATAACTACAGGTTCAATAGATAAATGATTGCCAATCTTATAATTAAAACCATGTTTGTTTGATATGTTTATAAAGATTCCCGTGTTATCCGGATATATTACCGAGTATTCTTCATAATTATCGTCCGTTATCTCAATAAAAGGAGTCGCAACCGAACCATATGCAACAATATTGTTAGCTATTACTTTGCCATTCTCATCTACCCTAAACGGAGCTGTTTGCGGATCATCCGATCCGGCATAGAACCTTATACCGGAATCACCCGAACCGGAACCGGAAACCCCGGCCGTAACCTTATCGTTTGTATCGAGGATACGTATCTCGTTACCAGACAGGAAATCCAACTTCGCGTCACGGGCAATAATCAAGGATGCAAGGATACCGACAGTATTGGTAGGAAATTCCTCCCAATAATCTGTATTTCCCGGAGCATTATCATTCGTACTGACATGTGTCTGCAAACACTTGTACCCTCGCCATCCCAAAGCATTTTTTGCACGTACCAAAACGGTATCGATATAACGTGTATTGACAGTTTTTAATCCTTCGTCATTCCGATACTCAATACCGGATTTCCACTCTGAACGGCGTATGGCACATCCGGGAATGCCATTTTCACCGGGCTTGCCTTCTGTTCCGTCGTATGTTCTAAGAACGGTTATCTCTGCAACCGTCTTTTTAGATGCTTTATCAAAAAACGATACGGCAAAGCTGTCATAATAGTTATCCGCTACTTCAAATTCATAATCAGATACGGGGACACCGCTTTCTTCTTCGTCACTGATATCGACATCTGTATTCATTGACACTACCTTGCAATAGAAGTCGGAACATATAGTCCTTTCACCATTGCCGACCTTTTTATACAGCCTTGCAAAAGCAGTTGGCTCTAATTTAGGATATCCTTCCGCGTCACTGGCTATCGTATTAACAGGCTTTCCGTTCTGCAATATATCAATACTGTACTGCACAGCCGGAGCACCGTCATATACCTTTGCCAAACTGGTATCTATGATGACCTTTCCGGATGGCGAATCAATAAATCCGACATGAATCAAATCGTAATCACCGGATACATCAAAAGTATAGCTACCAGATGGAGAGGTACTGACGCTTGCATCACTCTGCGTACCATTCTTATAGTAAACGACTACGCAATAAAAGTCCTCGCAAAGAACCTCAGTGTTTCCGGTTATCTTATACAGATATGCCGTAGCCTGATTATATATCTTCGGATTTCCATATGCATCGCAAGAAATCGAATCAACGACACGGTTTAGTTGGCTTACCACTATCTTGTATTGTACGGGAGACACGCCATCTTCCACTATAGTAAGGACCTCAGACGCAATTATCGCGTTAGGTACATTGTCACCCGTGACTTTTACAGCCACCACCCCTGCATGCACCGGAGAAGCAATCATATGGCTGTATACTACGGAATACGGCTGGAAGCTGCCTCCTACAATGCGCCCCCACTGATATTTGGGGTTATCCACATTCTGTACGACAGCTTCAAGCGTAATCGTAGCCGGCTCATAAGTCCCGTCCGAAAGCTTATGGAACACCCGTTCACCCGGAAGGATTGATACTGACGGGGTATTAGAAATCCTTTTTAAAACAACACTACCTCTTGACCTCATATTTAATTAGGAGTATCTGATGCTTCTATTTCAAGATTCAGTAAATCATTCTTGGCTTTATTAAAATCGTCTTTTGTAGCCTTGAAGGAATTGTTCTGTAGTTTAGCACCTCCGGTACCATTAATATAATCAGAACCACTCATCAATGCAAAAGCAAACCATTTGAATTGGGTAGCTTCTACTCTTGAATCCCTATGTACAACCTTTACCGTAGTAGTTATTCCGTTCTGCTCATCTAATACTCCTTCAAACTGAGTATCATACGAAAATTCCATTTCGTAAGGATCTGACCTGTCTTCTACTGCTACAAATGCAGAGTATTGCTCTGCCCCGTTTACAATAAATTTAGCGACGAGTACGCCACGGGTGTCAACATCAGAACTGTTAATTGTCAAAGGATTGGTTTTACTTTCAATCTCTTCAAGTCCATCAACAGTACCGTCGGTGTCATTCGGCACTACCCAATACCAGTTTACACTAAAATTCGAAATACTATCACCTCCTTTTTCCAACTTAGCAGTCGCCTGTATTTCAGTAATAGACGCATCGAATACAGGAGGGTTAAGTGAGATATATCCCATATATGTAGCTTCTGATCCGGATTCTCTGCTTACTTCAATAGTAGCAGAGACATTCTCATTAATACCATCAATATTCACTACAGCAGTACAGGATATTAACTTAAAACTTGTCATATCAAGAGCCAAGTTAGATTTAATGGTAAGACATGGAATCTGAATGCTTCCATATGATACCGTCTGTGTAAGGTCAAAACGTTCATCGGAATCCGAAATAGGTACACCGTCATAAGACCATGAAACGCTGACAAATTCTGATATAAAATCTGAATACCTTGAATATTGGGCTAATGGATATACTTTGGGATGATTACCTTCTTGAGTCCAATCATCATTGACCATATTACCTGTCACAGTCTGTTTTAAAGGACGACCTCCTTCGGTAAATAACTGCATGGATAACATTCCTGTATTTCTTATTCTCTTTAGTACTACACTACCTCTTGCTGTTCCCATAATAAATCTCCTTTTTGTTATTTATATACTTTAACTTTAATTCCATTCTCTCTTCTGTAGTTCTCTTAATGCCTGCTTTGTATCCATCACAGTCGCACCAAGCTCTTCAATCACTTTGTCAACGTTGTTACCGAGCTTTTTAAGCTCATCCTCGATCAACACCACTGTCGTTGCATTCTGACGACAAGCGGATTCCGAGGTGATAAGACCCTTTTCAAGGGCTTTTTTTCTGTCTATAAATATATATCTTGCCATAATTTTTGATTTTTTTATTATACAGGGATCAGTTCATATTCTCCCCCTTTAATGAAGTTTATTTTATTTTCTGTATCCGCTTTGTCTGAAAATATTTCATCGTTGGAACTTCCTTTGAAATCCCATTTATGCAGGAGCACATTCTCCGGAGAATAAATTTCTATTAATGATGCACGCGAATCTGCATCGACAATAAAGGAATCCCCTCCACCATTTTCGATATCACCAAATGTACCGGTATAAAGTTTTCCGTTTAAAAAAAGCTGACACTCTTCCAAGGTTGCACCGATTCGTAACTCATAACGCTGAATTACACTTTCTACATATTTTATAATGGTTGACATTCTTTTATTATAGCCATATATAAACAGAGAAACATTTCCATTAGGATTATACAATATCAATAAGCCAACTCCATTCTTCCGGGTACTAATGTAAGCATTACTATTAGGGGTATTAGGTGGAACTTCTACAACAATCCTGCTTCCTTCGACAAAATCTTCCAAATTATCAACTAGTAAAAATATTCCACTTGCCGCATACTTCACATACTCAAGCCCTTCAACCACATCCGGCTCAACCTCCTGTATACCCATACCGATATCGTCAGCATCCAAAAGCACATTCATACCCTTCAAGCCATTCCCCCAGTCAGCAGAGAAGTATCTCCCAGGATTGTCTAGCGTACCAATACCAGCAACGTCTACCTGTATCCAAGCAGGGAATAACTTAACGTTATTGGGGATAGAAATCACACCGGAATCATCTCCATAAGGGGTGACAACTTTGACGTTATATGCCGGCATTTCAGATGTCAATGCAAATTCATGATCAAACGTCTTTCCTTGCACGTCCGGACGGTATCCCTC
Organism: Bacteroides mucinivorans; assembly: GCF_034654355.2. NCBI lineage: Bacteria > Pseudomonadati > Bacteroidota > Bacteroidia > Bacteroidales > Bacteroidaceae > Bacteroides > Bacteroides mucinivorans. The sequence continues at coordinate 3,257,656 of NZ_CP178179.1, forward strand.
CGGCAATTGTATCGATTCAGACTCTACCTCAATATCCGGTGCGGATGGAATGAAATGTGGAGTATAAGCCGGCATGGACGGAAGGACTGTCTCACCTTGCAAAAGACGGATGTTTGTGAATTTAACTGTGTTTCCGGCAGTATTATTCCCTCTCCCTGCGTAAACAAGAATAATAACATTTTCCGTATTCGGATCATATTTATCATTAATTGTCAATGTAAGTGTATGATTATCTTTCGTCACAATCCCGCTTGCCAATATTTTGCCTTCTTGGGACACAGTAACAGCATACTCTGTAGCTTCACCGGATATATTGACGATCTCATCGAAGCTGGCAGTGTATTTACCACCCACTGTCAGCTTCTCTTTTACCTTAATTGTCTTATATGCATTTGAATTTTCACCAGCTTCAATAATAACCTCTTCTATATCCTCACCAAGCACATTCCATGCGTACTCGCCTTCAAGGAGTTGGACGTTATTGTACTTGACAGAGTTGCTGGCAGTAGATCCTGATCTACCTGCATAAAGCATAATAATAGCAGGCTGCGAAGCGTCATATTTATCTGTTAAATTTAATACCCCTGTCTTTCTACTTTTAGAAAGAACAATAAAATCTGCAACTATCGAATTGACTGTTCCGTAATTGTACATAGATACTGAATACTCTGTTGCATCACCTGCTATATTTACAACATCATCAATACCAACAGTCACTTTTTTTGAAGATATTTTCGGGCTTATAGGCATAGATGCATAGTTAGTATTACTATCACTTGGATTTACAGTCACCTCTTCCGTATCCCCTTCAAGCAGGTTGTAGTTGTAATCCTCGGTGATCTGGATGTCGTAGATGTAAGATATAGCAACAGCGATATATGTACATGAAATATGTGATATGGTTTTCCCAATATCACTTTTTATAACATATTCCATTTTTTTATTTGTATCCCCAATTTTAAAATGATTTGATTTTGAGCCATCTGTATACATCATATTTAGAGTAAGCCCCATTTGGTTTATGTATTTACCACTAACTCGTATAACGTATACAGTATTTTCTTTAAAAGAAATCTTCCCACCAAACAAATCACCATATTTTCCTTGACCTACATATGCATAAAGAGCAGCAGGATTAGGTATGCATATATACTTCCCATCCGCATCTTCCCCTTCAGTTACTACACCGGGATTGATCTCATCATTCAGGTCAAGGAAGTACTGCTTAGCCAACAAGTTACGCGGATAGCCGGATATCTTGTCGAGATTCTCCTGCAAGTATCCGTTTCGTACTTCTGTCAAATCCTGACGGCAGTCCTGCACCTTGCAGAGGTAATTGTTCAGTGTACCTATTTTCAAGCTTGCCGAAGGAACTTGCAATTCGCGAAGGTTATGTCCGACATAATCAGTAATTAGGTTATTCTGTCCGTTTTCTTTCTTGTACCACCAGTAAGCGGCAGGAATGATGGTGTTTCCGGAATATAGGTCTGCCGATAGAGTCATGTACTTCAATTCTGAAAGAGGATTGTATCGTGTTCCTCTTAGAGTTTCCGTTTTGAGTACAATCGGAGAAGAAGCTGATATGCTGGAAGATAATATTACACTTCCCAAGAATGAAACTTTTCTGCGTACTTTCCCATTAACGATATCGGCATAGTTTGCCGTAAAGAACAATGTAATGGGACTATCCGAATTTACATTCTTATAAACCGTTATTCTTCCCCGATTATTCGTTTCAGAAGAATAATCTATTTTATAATGAATACTTGTTGGCGATATCAGATTTACGTCCTTAATTCCGTTCTCATACCACTTCACATCCGTAATATAGCGGTTTACTATTCCGCTCTCAATTATTTCTGATGTATCTGTGATGCCACATACCGGAAGTATCGCCGTAGGACGTATGCGTCTGTCCGGTGTATAGATCTTGTTGTTAGCATCATACTCCTGCGTTAATGTCCCTTCCGCTACATCCATTGAGAGCTGGGTGCGTAATGGGGAATAAACTCTGTTAATTATTGCCATATATATTTCTTTTTAAAATGTTACTTCTTCTCTGACCTTTGCCACACCTACCGTGGCTTCACATATGAATTTCACAGAATCGGTCCTTACGTCGTCTTCAGTTATATGTACACTCTCACGGGCGGAGGAATGATTTTCATTCCAGATTGCATCACTCGCTATGTCTACCAAGTCTGTCCCGGATTCCCTGGTCCATTCCCATCTGGTCGCTTCACCTGTAACATTCTTGAAATAGCGTAATACTTTAGCTGTGAGTGTCGTATCTATCTTATTGTCGATAACAAAATATCCGTCACTTGAATCAATCTCCATACGTAAATCACCCGTACCCAAAGTATCTTCAACGATCTTTTCCAACTGTTCTATCTTTCCGGTAAAATACAAGCTATCGACATAAGCCGAATACCCGGTCATGTCCGCACCGAAAACAGAGAGATTGGCAAGATCACCGAACTGCATTGCAATGTTAGAGAAGGAATATTCCCACCAATCAACATTCTTTAGATAGCGCGTATAAGTACGCGTCTGGTACATGCTTGACTGACGGGACTTATTGCTAACATTACCAAAGCATACGAAGTGCATCATTGCAGTAGGCGATACGGGATTAGGATAGTTATCCGAAGCATTACGAAGCTCAAAACGGAATTTACTGTTAAGTCCCGTTCCTATGATTTCAGTAATGCGGAAAAATACAGTCGTGAACCCGGCGAACCTACGGTTACCCTTTCCGTCATCGTAATCCTCCGTAGCATTGCCTGATTCATAATGGTACATGCCCATTGCCAGGTCATCGAAAGCGACCGCGCCAATCTGCCCGGCTTCCAATTTCAAGGTCACGACACCGGTATTCAGTTCATTCCCTTCCGGATCGGTATCCATTACAACGGACTCTATAATGCCGCCACCCGGGGCAGACCACTTCTCACCGGTGGTAACGTCCACATAGTTGTACCTGAATTCAGAAGTTTCAAACCACTCATTGACACGTAACGATCTGAGTTCGCCGTGACCGGATGCGGTAAAGAGACCGCCATGTCCGGTTATACCGCCGGCAAAACTCTCGCCCAACTGCATACCGCCACCTGCGGTGACCAAGCCTTGAGAAATCAAGCCTTTTATGAAGGTGATAAGCTCGGATGCTGAATTCGGGATGTCTTTACGAAGAAAAACATCATAGAGTTTTTCAATCTTACCCAGTACAACTTTTATAGCTGCATCAATTTCCGCAAGTGTACGAAGAGAAGATAGTGTGTTATCATCAGTCAGTTCCGCATCCTTATTGCCTTTCTCGATAATACGGGATCGGATCTCAAGAAGAGTACGTAATGCCGATAATACATTTTTATCTGTTAATGACTTTATATCAGTAGTTTTTACTATATCAACAGATTCGCTTCCACTGCCCCCACCAGGGATAGTTACGGTATTACCATCGGAAGAACGTATAACCGTAGTTCCGATCGGATAATTTTTCGATCGTGGTTGGGCAGGAATAGCCTTTGTTTTTATAGTTACATCTTTCATACTTCAAGCATAACACACCGGAATTTGTTCATTTTATAATCTATGCTGCCTCCGGTATTAATAAATATCTTACCAACCATAAAGTTGTCCGACAAACGGGTAATAGGTGCTAATTCTGACGTCTCTTGTATTTCTTGGGTAAGCTTTGTATGTATATCCCCATAGCGATTTATTATACGCCGTATAAGTTGTTCCTCTGGACGGATCGTTTTTTCTTCTATTGCTGAATAAAGATTATCTTCTAAGTATTTATCTCCAAGCATGACTTTACTATAGCAGGCACCATCATTGTTATATGAGGATATTTTAAACTCTATTTCGTCAAGTTCGTTGATATAAACCTCATTGACTACATTTTCATAATAACGGTCTGAATTCGATTCTTCATTATCGGAATTATCTTCCTTTTGATAAACCAATTTAAAATCTTTAAGAAAAATCCCATAAGGAATTTCCCCATTAGGGTACTTCCCTCTCAAATTTATACCAATCAGTTCCAATACCAACTCACCTACCATTTGTTCCGATATTGGTATTACATAACCCGATAATCCCGTATAGGGCATCGATAACGTTTTAGTGTTTCTAAAAGGGATATATTCTGAATTATTATCCTGTTCATACGGAAGGCGAAAAGAAGCAATTTCATCAACCCACACTGAACCATTAAAATACTTTTGCCCTATTCTTAATCTGAATAACAACTGGTCTGATGTTTTTAAATCCGATGAGGATATATCAGCATTCCTAAATGGAGACATTTCTTTATCAACAAAGAATTTGACACTACCTGAAATACTTAGCGCCCCATCCGAATAAGACCCGGTAACTCCCTTTAATACTAATATAGAATGTTTGTTATCAAATCCAGAAAATGTACTATCAAGCCTTTGCCTAATCTGGATAACATCAGTATAATTATAATCGCGTATATTGGGATTACCATCTTTTACTTCATAATTACAATATTGCAATGGAAGTGCTCCAAGAAGATTACCTACATCAACCTTACCTTGATAGCTTTCAAGATTTTCAACAAGAGTTAAAGTGGCACGATCATAGGTATATTGTTTCATATCCCATTTACAAGGTATTTTATACCGTCGGTGTGACACTTTTTCTCCTTCCGAGATATCGGTTATGGATAGTATTTTTAATTCATCAATATCCTCTTCTGGTATAGCATTGTTAATAGGATAATTACTGGTCTTAACGGTCACTTTATTAAATCCGGGGACAAGATCCAAAGTATGGTCATTTCCTGCAAACCCGGCCTTTTGTACATTCAACACTCCCGGAAGAGAGACGGGTTCCCACGTTTCTAAATTAGAGGAATAACGACGGTAATCCCCTTGGTAGTCCATATCTACAAAGTACAATTCACCTTTCCAATCAACGCACGTCCAATTTAACAATTTACAAATCTCTTCCAATACCTCTTTATTGGTCATGGCCTTATCGTCTTCATCAAAAAAATCTTGTTCGCTGACTGTCATCTCGGACAATACATTATCTGTACTGGCTTTATAGTCTGATTCTGATTTTGAATACACATACGGAATATATACAGCGTTATATCTCGCATTAGACAGTTCTATTCCTTTTTTCACCAAATTCCAAAGGGACACAAAGTCCTTTCCGCCTTCTTTCATTTGTTTATATGGAATAAACTCTAAGGTAGACATTGCAGACTGGCATTCTATTTCCAGCTCGAACAACGCTGAGCTATAATCTTGGGTATAAAGTTCTGGCTTTATGAATCCGCACCAAGTAACAATCCCGTCCCTTTTGAAAGTAACACGATATTGCTGATAAGAAGTGGAATACAGATGTTGGAGGTAATCACTGCCGACGACACGGATATTGGCCGTACTAAACCTTGTGGGAACATACGCAAAATCATCATCGTCAATCTCTACCGTAAAAGGGGATCCGGCAGGTATGAGTTCCATAACTTCACCGACATAATCCTCTTTTTCAATTTCGATCGTACAAGATTCATTCCTAAGAGTCGCAAAAGATATTGTATAGATCAATCCGTAATTCATAATGGTTTCTTTCCTTGTGATTTAAGTTCATTATTTATTGTCAATAGCAAATCCTTTCCCCTCACTTTCGTTGTCATGGATTGCGATACAGACGGTGTACCAGCCATCGTCCTTCCCGATTGTATTGCCTGCCATAACCTTGACTGCTGGCTTTGGTTCAATATCATTTCACCGGCATTGACACGGGCCAATATTTTATCTCCCGAAGTAGGACCACCGGTAACAATACCACCATTAGCAAATTTAGGAACGGCAGCCATAGCGATAAGACTCTGCATCGCAGCAATCTGTGCTTCTGCAAGTCCTACACCGACAAAAGGTATGGCCGCATATGCTGCAGTACTTTTTGCAGCCATCTCGACAGAAGCGGCTCCTGCCTTTGCCGTACTTGCCGCCACCTCCGTGACCGCTTGTGTGGCCAAAGCAGCTGTTTCTGTGGTTATATTGGTAACTTTTGCTGCTGTTGCCGCCGACTCTATTGCAGTTTCCGTCTCTTTAGCCTTGACTAATTTATTTGTCAGATCGGTCATGTTCTCAATCATTTTGGCAATGGAGAGGAAGGAATCAACGACATTGGTCATCGCATTCCAAACAGCCATAACCTTTTCCCATCCGGATGCGTCGACATCGTTCATTATATCCCGGAGTTGTGAAAAAGCATTCACTACACGATCAGAGCTACCGGCAATCTCTTTTATCCCGGAATATACTCCTTCATTAAGCTCTTTAGTGAAATTCTTAATGTCCTGCTTTACTTGTGCCAGTTTCAAGGCTTCTTCCAGAGTAGGAACGTTAGCTATAGCATTGGCTATTTCATCCGATAGGGTTTTTCCTATGCTACGAGCCTGTTCTTTTAGTTTATCTGCATATTCTTTTGCTTTATCCAAATTCTCAGTGGCAATATCCACTTCACCTTTCTTGTAATCAAAAGTGGTATCACGGGGCTCAATTTTAATGGGACTTTTCAACATTTCCGCATTCATTTGCATCGCGGCAATAAACAGATTAGCTTCATTCCCTATCCCCTTAATGCCCGCAGCAGATTTCGCTGCGTCCAAAGCTAAAGAAGCAAGATTCTCATTCAATTCTTTTTGGGAAATAAGCCCTTTTCCAAACTGAACCTGATACTCCTTTACCTTATCACTATAGCCCTTTTGTATTCTCTCGAATTCAACAAGAGCGGCATTCTTATCCTGATCTTTAACTGCTTTCTCGGCAGCCATCTTCAGATTTTGATAATACTCACTTTCGAGAACATCTTTATCCCCAGTACCTTTAGCCTGGGTGAACATTTTTACACTTAACTCGCCTAAAGACTTATTATATTCAGCTTGAGTAATCTTACCGATCTCTAATTCAGCACCTAATTCCTCTAATTGTTTATCGTATGATTCCTGTTGTTTTTGAAGAGTGGTTTTCTTTTTATCATCATCGGATTCAATAATAGAAGACGTGGTGTGGTCTACTTTTATTTTTTCAGAGTCAAGCCTTCCTTTGGCGTCTTTTAATATTTTAGCATATTCAATAAAAGAATCAAGATCATTACGTAATCCATTTTCCCAACCAACGGCATCAACCATTGAAACTTTGTATTTCGCTTTAAACTTTTCCTCTTTAACCATATCTCCACGAGCCATAGCCCAATCAGGAGCCATATCTTTAATAGACTTTCCATTATAGGATTTCTTTCCTATTTTTCTTAATTCGTTTTCACTACTTGCCACCTCTTGTGCTGCCAATTCCGCACGTGCTACCCCTTCCAGTATTGCAATTCGATCAGCTATTACTTTATTTACATCTTGATTTACAGTAAGCTGTGTACCAAGTATGCTATTGATCTGACTGAGTATGCTTTTTTTCTCCGATAAAGTCACGTTAGCTGCATTATAAGCAGACTGTAGAGATTTTATTTTAATAATTTCTGAATGAGACTCAGATACATTATCTATCCGGCCTTTGTATTCATCAAATAATCCTTTTATTCGCTTGGACTCTTCATAGGCGTTATACAGCTTGGCTACTACAGCGCCAATCACCGATAATATAGCAGTCGGAGCTAATGAAATAAGAGTTGCTTTTATAGAAGATATAGCTCTTTTAAACGCCATCCTTACAGATGCGCTCATTTTATTAGCTTTCCATTCAACTTCATTAAATTTTTGTCCGGTTTCTTTAGCCGTACGACGTGCCGCAGATTTAGCTGCAAGTTCTGCCTGGGAAATAGCAATAATTATTTTGTTAACTAACCTGCTTGTAACCATTACTAATATGGCCGCAACCAAGTAAGTTATAATACTTCTTATATTATCAGACGCCTTCTGTACACATCCAGCCAACCAATCTATCAAAGCTTTATACTTACTTTGTACATCTGTTCCATTGACGAGCTCTGTAAATACGTTCTTTAAACGATTCACAGATGTTTCCAAATTATCCGTATCCACATTCGGAATCATCTCATTAAGAGCATTTGCAAATTTAGGAAGGATATCAGCACTCATCAGCTTACCTTGCTTCATCAGCTTGTCAAGTCCAGCAACAGAGGTTCCTGCCGCTTTAGCCATTGCCTGTAATGCAATAGGTAGTCGTTCTCCCATCTGTAAACGTAACTCTTCAGAACTGATCTTTCCTTTACTCATCATCTGAGAAAGAGCAAGGAAAACACCATTACTATCATCAGCACTCATACCGAAAGCTGTAACAGCCCGGGAAACAGATTCAAAGATTTTACGCTGGTCCATCATGGAGATACCGGAAATGGAAGCAGCAGCCGTAAATTTGGCAAAATTCCCGGTCAAAGCGTTAATCTCTAATCCGTACTTCTTTGCCATATCGATCAGAAACCTTTGATTATCGGCAAACTGTGCCATTCCTCCGGAAACATTCTTCAATGCTGTAGTTACCCGGTTGGTCTCCCTGGCTACATCGATAAGACGGGAGACGAAATTACTCAGCCCTAAACCACCGGCACCCAAAGCTGCTGCAAAAGTTAAAAACTGCATCTGCATCGATTTGAATGCAGCCTTCACTTGACTTGTACCTCTTTTAAAGTTCTCTGTCAAGAAATTGATCGCTATCGAAAATGATAATCTACCTGCCATTATAATCGGATTTTTTTGTTTTCATAAATTTTTCAAATCTCTCAGAATCTTTGTTGATAGCTCTTTCCGCTTCACGTTTTACCTCTGCTTCCTCCCAGGGGAACATGATAAGATCCCGCGCCCCGTTCTTCATTTTCTTTGCGTCGATATGCGGCAGCATGGTGAAGAATGTCCAAAGGCGACTACTCTCCATATTCTCTTTTTTTTGCTGTTCGTGTGAAGCGATATACATAGGGAGATCGCATAGTTCCATCTCATTCAATGCATAGCTTGCATCTAACCCCACCATAATAAGAGTCGATACAATATCCTTGATATAGCTCTGCGAACCGATATCTGTATCACCTTCTGTTTGCCTCTGCTCTTGGAACTGCGCCAATACAGCAGTTTCCCGTTTTAATGCCATTACCATTTCGCGGGTAATCTTATTGTTTGATAGCGTTTGTCGAAACACCTCAAAAGTGAACATCTTCCCCGGAGAATTACATATTGTAGTAGTATACAATAATACCTCTACATCTTCCTGATTCGCATAATCCATAAGGGAAAAAGGCTTCTTGCGAAATTGTTCCCAACGTATAATCGCTTTTATTGTCAACCCTATTTTCATCGCTTGCTAATTAAAAAAGGCGGCCATCATAGACCGCCTTTACGACATTTTCTAATATTTCTTTAAACCGGACATTTCCATTCTTACCCACCGGAAACCACTATACTTTCTACAGGTTTTAATGCGCCAACTCCCTTGAAAGAAGCACTGACAGACACAATCTGTCCGTTATCAGACTTGATAGACAAGGATGTGATTATCACTTTACCGGTATAATTCTTTTCTGTCGTATCTTTATTGAATGTCCCTCCAAAATTATCTTGATCTTCCGCTTTTGCACTCCCAAAGAAAAAGTCCAAAGGATCGCCGGCTATTTGCTTATCCAACAAGGTATCAAAGCTCATAGCACCCTGTTTACGTGTCAACAGGGATTCACTCGAAATAGTGAAGCTTTTTTTGCCGGCCAGTGAACCGGCCCAATCACCCATCATTTTGTTTGAGATATCAAGTTCTTCCGTGTTGATGTCAAGTCCTGCACTTGATCCGAATGCTATCGGATCTTCTCCTATGAAAAGCATGAGTTCACCATCGAAGATGTCTACACTCGAATCTAATTTCTTATCGGCCATATTTACTTAAAGTTTTAATATTACGTTTCATTTTATTCTACTGAAAATTGAAGCACTTGAAAATATTTTCCATCCGAATAATCTTCTGTGGAATCTTCCAGATGTATGGTCATATCCGGATTAGAAAAGCTACCTTCCAAAGCCTCGTATATAAGAGAAGCCAATTGCAGGCTACGTTCATAATCATCACTGACCGCGTTTACAAATACTGTAGGAATCTGCCGGGCAACCCCCATCTTCGTATATTCCTGTTTGTAACCATCACGCTGATAAATGATAAAGTCTCCTTCCGTATTCATTGGAGCAACAACAGGAAACACCTTCTGTCCTATCAAAGAGGTAATTTCTTCTGTTTCAAGCAGAATGCCCCTAACCTCGGTTGTAATTGCCAGTTTATTCATTTTTTAGCTCCTATTATTAATTCGCTGGACGGCTCTTTGAACACCTTTATAAAGAGCGTCCATAGCCTTGTTTTCTTCGCTTACCTTTGCATCAGACCAAAAACGGTTGGCCGGCATAATACCCCGGTTAGCCCCTCCTTTTGTTCTCCTTACTTTCGTACCGGAATCAACCAAATGCGCGTGGTTACCACCGGGACGGGCAAAACCGGACAGCGCTCCTAACTTATTACGCTTTACCCGGTTGGTAAATGAATTCATCAGGTGGTTTGTCTGTTTTCCGTGACGGAGAATACGAGACCGGAGGTTAGCCCGTCCCTTAACCCTAAAAACATTAACAGCAGACCGGAGACCGCTCCTAATAGCCTTATCCTTTTCAAAATTCTCCAAATTATATATGAAGTATTGAATGTTTTCACGATCTATTTCCTTGATCTCAATCATGTGTCAATTTTTTCCAGGGTTAATAACAAACTGTTGTCGTTTATCTGCAAATTCACCATTTTAAGATTATACTCATTACCATTATAGACAACATGCTGGTTTTCTTTAATAACCGGATAATTACGTACTTGAAAAACAAGCGTATGCCCGATAAATTGTTCCATCGCACTGACGCCGTCCCTGTCTGCAATAAGTGACATCTTCTTTCTACATGCCCGGCATTGAAATACCTCTTTATACTCTCTCCTTACCGCCCCTGTAGGTCCCTGTGTTTCTATCGCAGACTTGAATACAAGCATCTCGCGTAATAATCCTGCTCTCATTTTGAATAATCCCTATAAAGATCAACTAAGTATTTCGCCCCTTGAGGGATTTCTTTCAAAGTGGCGTATGCCGTATTTTCCCGATTTGCATAATAGGCACCAAGACACAACAACATCGCCTGAATCAGTGGAGCAGGAATAACCTTACCACCATCAATGGTGGCAAGGTCTTCTACAGACACACAAAGCTCTTTCGCTGTTTTTTCTTCAGCTACAGTAATCAGAGCTTCTATATAAGAATCTTCATCCGTATACGAGGGCTCTATATTCAAGTGCCTTTTTGCCATATCTAAGGTCAAGTATGCCATGCTATTTCATAGAGGCGATAGAGAATGATTCTGAACGAATCATACCCATATTCCAATAAGAATTAACAACCAAACGAACTACACCTTCTAACATACGGGAATATGGGTCTACTTTGATTTCCAAAGCTCCCCACTGACCAATGAAATAATCATTCCAGTTACCAAAGATTATTCCATATTCGTCTTTACTTTCTTGTAAGTCCTTAGGTAAATTGTTAGTACGCAGAGAACGATAACCATTCAACATTCCCATCCCGTTTTCTCCGAAAATGAAACCACCGGCACCAGAAGCATCTTTTACTTTCGTCTTAGCCTTCCCGACTAGGGCCGGATGCATAATATATGCCAGATTACCGTATAAAGCATTTTGCAAATCAGCATTCGTTTCCAACTCTACGACCTTTGCCCAATCCATCGTACCGGAAATAGTCGGTACGTCTCGAAATAGCCCATCGGGTTTGTTATCATCATGCGCATGAGTCCCAAATGCTGTCTGTTCCACTTTTTGGGCGATAGCGGTTGCCAGAGTCTGGCGAATAATAGCTTCAACGGATGTATTTTCCTGAATAAGTAACTGCTCGGAGATATCAACATAGGCAGTCAGACGTTTCGGTTTGTACGCATCCCCTTTGGAAAATTCACCTGCTCCATCTTTTGCTTTAGCGTTCTCACCTTCCCAGAACACATTTGAACCGCTATATTTAGGCCAATAGATATCTCCCTGCAATCCTGTCATGAACCGGGCTCCGGCTTTCGCCAGCACTAAAGATGCCTGTAAGGGCAACAACATTTCTTGTTGCTCCTGATCTATTACAACTCCGGTAGTTGATTCTGTAGCTGCTGTAAATGTGGCGCGTGACTCAATAGGAAGCACAAGTGATGTCTTAGAAGCCCGCTGAACACCACAACTGTTATGAAAATTCGTTGTTGATTCAATTACGGATGCATCAGCTGCATTTTGTTCTTGACCGGACACATAATTAGCCAATGCTCTACGGAATGAAAATCTTTCTTGTCCAGGTTGTACATGCGGTTTTGCAATTCCACGGTTCATAATTTCACGTTCCTCAATCTCAAGCTCGATCTCAGCCCTACGGCGCTGGTTTTCTCCCAGTTCTTCCGTTTCTTCCGGCTTAAACTGGCGGTTCTCAGTTCTAGCTGCGTTAATAATTTCCTTAGAACGGGTAATCAACTGATTCCTTTCGTCCTTTAACTCTGTGATACTCTTCTCTTTTGCCATAAATTTATAAATTTAGTGATTTCTCTATAACCTGATAGTACTCCTCCGGTACTGCCTGTTCACGCTTACGGAGTTCCTCTTCCGCCTGTTCTTTACCGCGAAGACACACGGATGTCTTACTGTATGCGGCATTATATACCGGTGCCACATCGTACAAATTGCCGATTTTGTGAACAGTACGTTTCCATGTTCCGTTGTCCTTTTTCTCCCAAGTGTCACTTTCTACGTCAAAGCAGAAAGAACTCTGATCTATCTCCCCACGACGGAGATTTTCTAATAATTCCTCCCCTAGTGCCGTTTTAGGAGCTTCAAACCGATATTTAAGCCCTTTGTTATCTACCGATAAATGCAATGAACCGGTACCCTCCTTACTTCTTGCAAGGATTCCCCGGTTTTTGTCATGGTTAAGAGCAGCAAACACATCACTCCTTGCAACAACACCGTCCAAAGCTCCGCGTTCTATAACCTCCTCAAACCACAATCCGTCAGAAGGAGTGTCAAACAGTAGCGCATACCCCTCTACAGTCCTTTTTTCCTCCGCATCCCCAGTAAGTTGCACTTGGAATGCAGTATTTCTTATTTCTCTTTTTTCGTCCATAACTACATTTTTAATCAATAACCACAGAGTTGTCCGACACTTTTTGATTATTTTGTGCATCTACTACTTTTTCCTTCACGGCATTGTCAATGGTCTGCACATTCACCTGTACAAAAGCCTTGTCACCATTCTCTATCCTTGGAAGATTGTTCTCCCTGCGGATCTCGTTCGGAGTGGCTGCACCAACGTTGGCCATATCTTTCCAATAAGCAGCCTGGGCACTTTTATCTGTCCTTAATATGGCGGACGTATCGAACTCAGAGATAAACTTCCCGCGTTCGGAAGGCAAGAATACTTTACGGTTGATCTCAAGTTCTATTTTGGTAATAACCGCCAATGCCGTATCGGTAAGATATTGTAGTTGTGTAGCCTCAACTGTGGAATAGCTTGATTTGGAAAGGTCGAACGCTTTTACCGGAGATACAGAGAAAAAACGGCAAAGGTCTACAACGTTAAACTGCCGGCTCTCGATAAACTGGCTGTCTTTCGGGCTAATGGAGATAGGCTGATATTTCATATTCCCCTCAAGAACGGCAATACCGTTCGGATGCCCTGTTATGGGGTTCGTGCGTTCTTCCCATGTCCGATAAATCTGATCCTTTTTATCTTTATCCAATCTCGCCCCCTCCACAGTCAAAATACCGGCGACACTCGCACCGCTTTTAAAGAAACCTTCGGCGTGCTCCTCCGTACTGGTTGCGATACCAAGTGATTGCCGGGCATGCTCCAACGTAGATACACCAATTATGCCGTCATAAGAGAAATTAAGCACATGGATCATGTCGCGCGGCTCTACCAATTCCTTGAACCCCGTCACCTGATACCGTTTACGCATAATACCATTAGGATCCGTCACCCATGTAATCGCCACTTGGTTGGACGGAAGATATATGAGCTGTACGGCATTCATCTTGCCGTCCCTCTCGATATAGGCATAGCCGTTTCCCGTTAACAGGACAGAAGCCATCAGCGTCTTGAAAAAGACATACCTCGTCATGTCTTCATTAGGTTCCATATCAAGCAGGTAATATGCCGGATGTTCTTTCGCTTCCGATTTAAAGCCTTCCTTGTCGAGATGGTAAGTCTTCAAAGGAAGCACAGCCACACTATCTGAAATAAGGTCGACACACCTGTATACAGTAGAAAGAAGCATCGGTTTACTCCTGCTTGTGAATATTGGGCGAGCACCGTTGGAACTCCATGCCGTTACCCGTGAAGTTTCCTGTTTTGTCGCTTTTCTGATTTCAATATTGGTAAATGGTATTTTCATTGTGACATATTCTTAAATTCATGATAAAAATCCTCATCTACAAATGGGCATATGTGTTTAAACTTTTTGCGAGTATTGTCTAATGAAAAGGGTTTATATTTCTCTCCTACCTTATGCCATCCATTCAAGATACCATACGTGGCATCTTTGGTGTTATCGTTCCATGCAATAACCAACTTCCCCAAAAGTTTATCTACCCCTGTTTTCTCCCTGCGAATCATATACTTGTTCCTCCTTTTTCATGTTAACCAAAAGATTGTCCGACACCCTAATAAAATTCTCCATATCTCGGAGAAACCAAGTACACCCCCAAGGCTTCCAGCTTAGCTATTACGCCGTCTATTTTCTTTTCCTCAAACTGTTTTGACGGTTTGGTATTGCCATTACGGTCACGGGCCATAACCACATTACGGAAACAGTGCCGGTTAATGACATTGTTATCAATGACAGCTTTACCCGATAATATCAGACGTTCCATCTCTTTTGTCGGACGGTTAAAATTACCAAGAGCCTGACTAAAGGGTTCCATTGGTAATCCCTGTTCTTCGGCATTGATCACAAATTGGGTGGAGTTCCAAGAGTCATATGCAATTTTCTGGATGAATACTATTTCCCGGATACGCATTATATCATTCAAAATGTAATCGTAATCCGTCACATTGCCGGGTGTAATGGTGATAAGCCCCTGTCTCCGCCATTCTCCATACAGATCCTTGAAACGTTTTTCATACAAAGCAGCTTCCGGTAGGTAATAAAGAGTTTTGAAATAGTATTTATCCTGCGTTGGGAACATGAAGTCGACACAGGTAAGGTCACTTGTACTCGACAAGTCAATGCCGCCATAACAGTCCATGTCCCGGAATTGCTCAAAGTCGAGGTTGGCAGAAGCATTCAGGATATAGTGGTCCGGAATCCAAACCGTTTCCGCATCGCACCACATATTGATATTCTTGGTTTTGATACTCACTTCCTCAGACGGCGAGTTAATAGCTTTCCGCACCTGTTCACGCAAATATTTCGGTTTTACAGTAACCCCCAGATTAGGATTACTCTTAGCCCACACCTTTTCATCTTTCCAATCATCGCCTTCATCCAAAGAATAAATTAAGGCAAAAAGGGTATCATCCTCTTTCAATTCCATTAAAACCTCGGTACACATCTCCCTGAATTGATAGCATGGCCCCAACTTATCAAAACCGGCGGTAGTGATAATGATCAACATCGGATCATCACGCATTCCCTGTCCGGATTGAAGTACATCTTTCAGTCCGGAATTTTTGGCCGCATGGTATTCATCGAGCAAAAACATGGACGGGTTTGGCCCGTCCAATTTGGATGAATCGGCGGCCAATACCTTCAGGAAAGATAAGGTCTTGTCGAAATTTATCTGATCCCGGAATGATTCTAAGTATTTATGTTTCGGGTCAAGTCCAGATACAAAGTTCCGGCACATTTTAAAGCTGACTTTTGCCTGGTCCTTACTATTGGCGGCAAGATAGACCTCGGCAGCAGACTCACCGTCGGCGATAAGATGATAAAGGCAAAGAGCTGCCGCAAAAGCAGATTTTCCGTTTTTACGGGCCATTTCAATGTATACGGACGAAACCATCCTGCACCATGAGCCGTCATCGTCTTTTTTATAAAACCCATAGATACTCGCTACTGCAAACTCCTGCCACGGTAACAGTTCAAAAGGTTTTCCTGCATGCCTGCCTGTATAATGCCGTAATAGGGCAATAAACTCAATGGCATAATCCGCACGTTCCTCACGAAATTGAATGTCATCACGCTCAAACAGGGAATAAAAACGCCCGACAGCCAATTTTATGAATTCACCTACAAGAACATTACCGTCACGCACATCAGCGGCATACTGATAATACCCTTTCATCGCTTTTCACGTGCGCCTTTCTTTAAAAACCGGTCTAACGGCGAATCGTCTTTTTCTTCGGACTTCATAGCTTTAATACTTCCGCGACTTTTGATCGTAAGACCGTATTCCGTCATGATCTTCATCACTTGGGAATAGTTTTTTGTTGCGATATTCTGAGCAGGATTAGCCGCTTTCTCGTATTTAATCTGAATAACCGGCCCTTCCTCAAGCAATATTTCCGTAGCCTGCAAATACATCTCGTAGCTGGTTGCCAACATACGGATGGCACCAAGATCAATATTCTGAATAGCTTTTCTGGCATTCAGTTCTTTCACGACATCCTTGATAAACTTCTGAGTTTCATCGGATAAATTATCTGGCATTGCAAATTTCACCATAACTATTTTTTAGAACAACCATACAGATGTCCGACAAATAGAATTGTTAATAAATTAACAAATTCAAAATTTGAAAAAGTGCCGTGCGTGTAAAGAAGGCTGGGGCGAGGTTTCGAAAGAATTATTTACAAAAAAATGACCCCATATCCCCTACTGAATAGTTTGATAGGGAAATCCCTATTTATTTACAATCACATAATCTTTTGCATATGATTTCTTTTGCATATACAAAAGATTATGTATCTTTGTACTGTCAGATAAACGAAGTATTAACCATTAAAAAGAAAGGAATGAAAGAACTTAATGAAATTGAAAGAATTGAATTAGAAATCGAAAAGGAGAAACAAAATCTCAGAGAATGGAAGCGTAAGGTATTTATATTGGAAATAGGAAAAGAGGATGATGAAACCAGAACAAACGCTATTCTTGAAAGAATATCAGAACTCCTTAAGAGAAAAGAGAATTTAAAAAAGTAATTAACAACCCCTCTTCGGAGGGGTATTAAAACATTATGATATGAGAACTTTAAAAGATGATTTATTAAAAATGGATACTTTGCACGGGGAAGAATTAGATGCACATTTGATTGAAATGAAGGCCCTGTATACAAAGCCGGAAGAAAAGGAAGCTATAAGAAAACATCTTGATGCAGAACTTAACGCAATAGAGAATAGGGTTGATTCATTAGATAAAAGTATTACCATCAGAGAACAAATGAATGAAATCATAGATTTAGTCCCTGTATCGTACATTGCAAAGAACTACTTTGGCAAAAGCCGTGCATGGCTCTACCAGCGGATCAATGGATACAAGGTAAGAGGACGTGTTTATTCTCTCAATGAAAAAGAAGTTGAAACATTTAATCGTGCATTAAAAGATATTAGTAATAAAATCGGTTCTCTTTCAGTAAGTTAATACTGGATGTTATCTGACACTGCCTTTGTCTTGAGCCGTACAAAGGCATTTAGGGAGTAGTTATTTGCTACTCCCTTTTTCATTATACTTTATCAGGATGTCGGAACATATAACCTTTAATCTGTTTAATGTTACCTTTCTCTTTTCTATTCAGGTAGAATATGATGCTTTCTTACTAAAATAGTCACAATATCTTTCATGTCTTCTTTTATCACCTTAAGTTCCATTTCTTTTTTAATAGCATCAGATAAAGCAAACCAACCTGCAACAGTATTACAGTGAAATATATTAATTAAGTTTTTCAAATTAAAATCTAATCCAGATTTGACATCTACACTATACCCAGTAGATAAATCACATATAGGCAACCCATTCATTCCTATATCTTGCATATATTTCATAGCAGAATTCCGGATATCTCTATTATGCTTGTTAAATTCTCTTTTGAATTTCTTTAAAATATATTCTTCATTTACACCATGGTATATAGCCTTTTCCATCTCATTGAAAGCATTGATATAATTCTCTTTAAACTTAGCTGCTACTTTTCCTGTAAAACCCATTGCAAGAAAAGTAAAGCCATCACGAGTAAGGTAATACATAGGCTCTTTCTTTTTTGCATTATTAGGTAAGTCCCTAATATAGAACGAAAGCGAAAAATTTCGCTCTTGAAAACTGCTGCTACATTCTATTTTTCTAATTGAAGTCAAGACATCTTTGTGTGATTTCCCAAAATAATCGGAGACTTGCAATGATGTAGTTACCACTTGATTATTACGAATAAATACTAAAGCCGTATCGTGGCCGGACGTGTTTGTAAGAATACTATTATTCTTCTTACTTACATTTTCATTTGTTCTTGGCATTTACAGAATGAAAAATAAATCAAATAAAAAAGGCTATCGCCTCCCGTTCCGCCAAGAACAAATTACTGACAATAGTCGAGCAATCCTGTAGGGATTTGATAGCCTTATATCTTTTGCAGGTACAAGCCGTAATGACACAAAAAAAATGCATCAACTATTAATCAATATATCTGTTCTTGGCGTGAACTCTGCAAAGTAAACTACTATTTTTCATATCTGCAATAATTTTAATCATTTCTTTTATTATGAATATTTTGATGGCATTTTTTGCATAGACTCATAAGATTGTCAAAGTCATAGGCTAAGAATATACGCTGATCCGTATCATCTACACTCATAAAAGAGATAATGTGGTGTATATCCTCCGCCGGAGTAATCACGTCTTTGCTCAGACAAACCTCACACAACGGATTACACGCAAATTTCCATGCCCGCAACCGTCGCCATCGTTCTGAATTATATATTTTGCGACGTTCCGTGTCATAGAAATCACCTGTTTTCTTCTGTACCCTTTTGGGTCTGGATATAGTCGGCATAAGGAGTGATATTTATTTGTTGTGAATCTTTAATTGTCTGATATTCTATCATTCTGTAACGGTACATGAAGTATTCTATTAACTCTGAATCTGTTTTACCCAAAGCTCCGACATCTTGTATGACATACAAAACTGTATCTTGAAAGATATCTTCATAGCTACGGGAACCATAAAAGCCATGAGAACCTTTATAACATAAGGCTCTCAGCTTTTTATAATTGCGCCCTATTGCTTCAGAAACAGATGCATAGTATTTAGCCTTTTTGTACCGGTTTCTCATTTATTTTAAAATTACCAGAATCATCCATAATTTCGTCCATACCGCGAATAACCATTCCACGTATGATTACCGATATGCTCGCACCTGTTTTCTTTGACAATTCGTTAAGCAACATCCATGTGCGCTCATCAAATCGAACTGATCGTCTATTATTTCCCATATGATAATCTTATTTTATTCATTGTATTTCTTATCGGTTTTGACCATTATATTCCTTTTTTCGATATATTTGCATAACATCTAATATATATGTCAAGTAAATATAAAATTATAAATGTTATTGTCTGGTTTATAGCAATCATAGTAATCATGTTGATTGCTCTTCTTATTATATCGGTAATAATACTTGGAGACCAATATGATATCCATTCATAAATACTTATTTCTTGTTTATTACGTAAGATATTTATTAATTCTTCGGTTCTATTTGTCTTTTTCATAAACCACCATCCATATTGTTATATAAAGTAAAACTATTTCAAAAACGAATAGTTCCCTTCTTATAGCGAAAGGATTATCAAACATAAGTTCTATTTTGAAGCCTCTGAATTTCTTTCCTACCCCAACAAACCAGCGTATCCTACCTGAGAACTTTTTTATTACTCTCATTATTTTATTATTATGCTGTTAATCTTTGACGAATCAAATTCAGATTCTTTCTCACAAGACTCATAATACGCTCATGATATTCCGTATTTTTGTTACAAATGCCACGAGACTGAATAATTTCAAAAGTCTTCAACGACATCTCTATTGTCTCAATACGCTTTTCTCCAATACGAGCTGAAAGAATAAGACAATCATTACGCTTGTAGTATTCGTTAGTGTATACGCAATGGTGCATTGCTTTCCCTTCTTGGTAGAACTGGACTATGCTTTCCAATGGACGAATAGTTATACTTCCGTCCGTTATCTCCAAGCCGAAGAACTTTTCCATTCTCTTGTAGAACTTAATGATGTTCTCTCTACGTTCCTTTTCACGACGGATTGCCGCCATCCTTTCCCGTTCCCTTCTCTGCTTGGCTTCAATGTTCCTTTTCTTGTTCATTAGTAAATCATGTTCGGCTTCCAGGTTCTTAGGACAGACATATTTGGCGTTACGTACGTCTTTCTTGAAATAGAGTAGCAAGTCAATATAATCATTCCACATACCGGCATCCTTAATGATATAGTGATTGCGATTACAAATATTGAAAGACGGTTTATAACGAAGTTGGCAATACCCCTCTTTAAACATATGCTTGAGCATAGACATTTGCCCTGTCTTCAGGCAAAGTTCAGCATCGTTATTCCCCTGCAAAAGAGAACGTATGAGCCTTGACGGGTTAACATCAGGAAATTTTCGGCCAATACCACGTTTCTTCAACTCCGGTATTAGTTCTACCTTGGAATATAGATATCCGAATATAGCATATACATCCCCATAACGATAATAACTATTACCACCGTACTCATCCTTTATACTCATAGGCTCAGAATACAGCCATCCGTTTCCACCCATATTCATAGGCCTGGCCATAACCGTACGTTTCCCGTCCACCCTAATCCATTCCTGAACAGTTTCCGAAAATGAATAATGAATATGGGAAGATATATTCGGGTAAGCGCTCTTTTTATAGCTATCCCTGCAACATAGTATATGTCTTATCACCTGGAATCCTTCTACAACCTGCAGAACGGACATATACACCCCATCAGAACTTTTCTTCTTCCGGCTTACCTTTACCTTTAGTTTGTGATGACAATACGGACACTCGGTATTGTCTCCTAAAACAATAGTACCAAGCTCACTATTATTTGTATCTATCCACACTCCACCACAATCCGAACACCACAACTCTCCTTTACATCTATAGGCCTCATGGGCAAACAGGTGTTCTTCGGTCCAACGCTTATGAACATCAGTTATACCAGACAACCTGCTACTGAGTTCTGAAACTGTTTTCTGTAATTTAGTCCTCGGTTTCATAAGTTAAAACAATGACATTTGACGTGAATCTTCCAGTTCTTTCTTTAATGTTCTTTTCCTCTTTGCCGGTTCTTTCTTCTGTTGTAATTGAACTGGAGCAAGTTCCGACATACGGTTCACTACCACACGAGCATTGACGGGCTTTACATCTTTAATGTTATCCTCATCATAATAATGAACGGCCATACCATATATCTCAGCGTCCGTAAACCCGTTACAACCTGACTTGTGTACAGTACTTAGAATATAATTGCAACATTCATCAATGCTTTTATTCGCCTTAGCATATGACACAGCAAACAGTCCATCTTCTTTTGCACGCTGCTCCAGGTACTCTTGTATTGCTTTCTTAAATTCCTGTGACGATTTCATATATTTCACTTTTATAGTTATCAGCCTTATAATGTCGGTTCCCGACAACCCTCCGGGCTGTATAGGACAAGTTGCCGTAAAATGTTAAATTCTCATCTTTTAAAACATAACCAACTGATTATAAGATAGTTATTCATGCACCATAAGGTGCTTTTTACAAAACCACATAAACAATTGATTATCAAACACTTACAATTTCTTACAAATGGGCATAAATATCCCTGTCTGATAACCGGCCAGAAGTTTATCTTTGAATTCGCGTTCCAATTCACCAATTATCTCTACATACTTCTCACGCTCCTCGGGCCAATTACGAATAAAGACACGTATTGTCTCCCATTGTTTTTTGGTCAGTTTCCTATCCAAATAGAGCTGCTTGTAGCGTTCTTTGTAACGGGTCACTCCGATCCGGTATATCTCCCTGGCACGGTCAAGCTGGGAAATCTTTATCCCCTTCGCAGCAGACAATTCCCTGACAAAGCGTATCTCTGACCAGTCTTTATAAAAAATACGTCCCATTTTATTCAGGAATAAATTATCTGTGAATTCCATCATCGGAACAGACTGATGCTTATATATCGTTTCTATGCGTAGGATATTGGCCCCTACATTTCGTCCTTTCTCACCAGCCTCAAAGGTCTTATCATAAACCTTTAAAACCTTACGGAAATACTTGCTTTTTTCTGTAGTCTGCTGCTTGAATGCAGAATAGTTCGCATCATTCCAAAGGTATTTCCCGGAAACCTCGTACATCTGCTTTATGTATGAATCCGCAGGGAGAGACATCTTCATTGTAATCCCGATTTCATAGTATGTTACCACTGCATTCTCCATCCTTACACATAACCTTAACAAGACTTCCTTAATTGTCCTTACCGCCATCGCAAAGGTTATCGGGCGGCTGTTATCCAACTTCCCATACTTCCCTTTAAAATAAAGCTTGCAAATAGAACAGGTGCACCGCAACCTATTCCCACGTAACTCAATAAAGCAACCGTCAAAATTCGCATATGCCGTCGATTTGTAATAGACTTCATCACCTTCCGTACATTGCTCAAGGTAATTCCGAAGTATAATCGTATCGATATCAGATGTATCAACCGTTGCCTTTATGACCACTTTATCAAACATAATGCCGACTGTTCTTCATTTTACATAATGTATCTTGTATCCTATGGCCTGTTGGGTCTCTATGACAAAGTTTGCGATTTCCCCGGTATCAACCAGCAATTTTATTGCCACGAGCCCCTCTGTTTTGGGCTTTTGAAACAACAGCGAACATGGTTTGTCATACTGTACCCAGTGATAGAGGAATTCGGCCAAAAGAGAATCCTGTATCTGGATGATCAACTTTTCGGGTTCCATCACTTCACCACAAATATAACCGGAGTCCGATCCGGACGTAAATGTCCCATACAGAATGCTGCCATACGACAATACTTTGCCCCAAAGCTATTTTGAAATGTACACCCTTTGCATCCTTCGGTAGAAGGCAGTACCTTAATCCTCTTATCTTCTGAATATTTCATGGTAGGACCGCCCACCCTGAGCCATCTGAAATTTTCTTCATTCATATCATTTATCTTTTATATTTATCACCATAATGGAATTTCATATCATTCACTCCCGGAATACACTCTACCATGTCCCTACTGAAAATGGCCCAATGCAAATCTTTCAACGCATCCGATGGCAGAGCAACCTGCACCTCTTGATTTCCTTGATATGGCTTCATACTAATCTCGATAGTCTTTGCTATCTGGTTAGAACCACAATAATATACACCGTACCGTATTCCTCCCTGTTTCCGCTCATACATCTTATTTGTAATAAGCGGATCTGTACGTATCAGCTTAGTACCCAATTTCCTAAACATCTCATACGCTTCTTTAAAAGAATCAGCATAATAAGTCCTTTGGCAATTCTCGTAAAAGCGAGTATCTATTTGATATATCACTATTTCTCTCTTTAAAAAGTACAGACACATTCTTGCTCCCACAGAGCGATTACATCCATGAATCGGACAATAGCACATTAAGTTCTTCACAGGACCGGCACGCAGACAATGCCGGCAATCACATTTGATCTTTCCAATATCCACTTTACCCATAACCAAAGATTTAAAACTCCCGGATATTTCACCGGGAGAGATTGATAAAATTAAAACTTAAACCGGGGCTGTCCCGACGGTGTCCTTTTCACCGGCTTTTTAAGTGATTGATTATTTCCTGCATCTCAGCAGGGTTGATTTGATTATGATTGCTTTCCCTGTCAAAATCGTAGTCTCGTTAGAACGGTGCAGAAGGGTACTCTTCTTTATCCCCACTTCACTTTCATCCAAGTAGTCATAGACAGCACTTAAAGAACCGAAGTAGTAATTCTTCTTTTTGAAGATCAAATACACATGTACGACTTTCATTATACCAAAAGTTCCATATATGATTTATTTAGAAACCTTACGCAATTTCTTTCTCATCTTATTACACCTCCGTACCAGATCCCTGGCCGGCGACGTAGGAGAAGAAAGAATTTCAATTTCTTCTGAGCATTGCCGAAGCAACCGCTCTATAACCTGTATATCCGTTTTGCATATTTCCGGCATAACTCAACCTATTTGCTTTTCCAATTTCAACCGCTTAACCTCTTTCTTGTAGTAGTCGATCATGGCTCTATACTCAAAATCAGAGATCTTATTCACCTTGTTCTTCATTGATTCAAGTAAAAGGACGACAGATTCCCCATACTTGGCTATAAGTCCCCTGCGATATCCTTGCATGTTTCCTTCATCAAAGCGGTTACAAGACCGGCATTGGGCGTTACAATTCTTCTCACTAAATCTGGTTGCCATATGCTGGCGGTTGATATAATGGCCGCAATCGGCCTGGTCGAACGGAAGAACCCGGTTACAGGATATACATCGAAACGTACCATCCTTACGCGCATCCCGTAAACGGATATACTGGCTGAATACCACATCAAGCTTCGCTTTCAAATTCGCCTTCTTTACCATGACCGCTTTGGAGTATCTTGTTATACTGTTCTTCATTGCGAAATCTAATAGCATGGTGATACCATAGTCCATTGGATGATCGAAACAGGCTTTCTTCTTCGGAGAAGTTATAATCACTTAATTGAGCGATAATGGCTGCACCCGGCCTTTCCTGCCCCCAGAATATAGAAAGATCACCCTTTTCGGGTATATACTCTAAATCATCTGTGATGTCACAGAAAAGGGCATTGTTAGCTTGAGGTTCAAATAGTAATATCAAACTATTATCTATTACTTCAGCCGTAACAAATTCACTACCTTCCGGAATCCTGCATACTTTCTTCATTGTTACTTACTTTACTGATTATTTTCCAAACAATTCATCAATCTCACTTTCAAGCCTTTTACTATTCTTACCCATGTAAATACAGTCGGCAGCAAATACAAAAAATGCTAACCAGAAAACAAGATCACAATTCATGCAGGTGATAGCCATTGTAACAAAGGATATACACCATATAAAAGTTAAGGGTAACACTTTCATACTACTTTGTTTTTAAGTATAAACCGATCAAGACTTGCTATATCATACCATATCATTCTGCTACCGAATTGAGAGAAAGAGACAAGCGCTTCATTACGCAATCGATCAAGAAAATCCTCCCCTACTCCCAGATAGGCCATCGCCTCCTGTTTGTTGAGCCAGCGTTTGGGAGCCGGCTCTACTTTTACTGTTGTTCTTGTTCGTCCCATAATTCTATTTTTATTTCAGATCAAGACTATTCAAATAATCCCGCAACCTTATCGCCTCATTAATATCAAAGGTGATTGACCCATTCTCTTCTGAATGAATCCAGAGTTCCTTACCAGTTGGAAAGCTTAAAAGTTGCATCTCTACACCTCCTTCTATCGTAGAGAATGAATTACTACTTAATACTGTATTATTCATATTCATTGTCACAAATTTATTATACATTTTCAAAATATAAAAATCTAATTTTCAGCTAATTAAATAATCAAATTAATAACCTGTAATAATCGTAAATAACCTTCTTAAACGGGATTTTAATTTAGAATCATTCTAAATATATTTTAATTCTTCAAATAACAGCCAAAGCACATGATTTTGTTTTTTTTCAAGTCCTAAAAGATAATTCTCTAAATTTCTAATTGGGTCCTCTGATGCCATATACGTCTCTGGACTCATTTTATCCCTATATATTTCTTTGCCATTGACTGTAACCGTTCTGCTTACAGATGATAATATATGATAGGAACTACTATCGCTATTGGCTTCTACCTCACCGGATATTGTAATTTCAATAGAATTTAATAATAATGTTTCCATGGTTATACCTCCTTACTTTTTTCTACATGCACTAATCTGAATAAATCAGGATTATAGCCACTAATAATAGATTGTATATTACATTTCCTAGGTAATAGTATCGTTATCATCTGTTTAAACTCGATGGGGTTTCCGTAAGCATCCCATACGCCACGCATCTTTATTCCTTTTATAACTACAGTTCCGCTGACAGCTATTACTGTCGTTTTTGTTATATCTCGTATTATACGATCAACATTGACGGCTATTCCTGCGATTAAGGCATATTCTTTATTGCCAATGAGTGAATTAAAATCAAATTCTTCCTGATTGCTATTTTCAGGAAAGAAAAGAAAGTTTGAATTTTCCATAATCATTTAAAATTTATAAGTTGAAGTATTATTTTTTTGTTCCTCTTTCTTCTCTCCCCAGATAAGATCCCATATATAGCAGACATTAAAAATAAAAACTATATCGAATGTTATTGTACTCATTATCCCAAAAATAACTACCCAACCAGGTAACTCGACCCCTCTTATTCTTGCATCACATATAAAAAAAACTATAGCTATAAAACCAATTATAACCAAAATCAGAATGGTGATAAACACCGATACTTCCATAACTTTCCTCATACATTTCCCTCCCTACTCTATTCTTGTTACAACCAGATTGGGACGATCAATCTTAGTCTTGAATACTTTGCCAGTAGTTACTGATACCTGACCACATACAGACTTCACTGTATTCATTCTTGAGAGTGGATAAGAATGAGTCTCTCCTATTTCCATCTTTTTTAAGATTGGAAGAATAGGCTCTTTCACTTCTTTCTGATTAACTTTTTCCATCTTTCTAATAGTTTATTTGGTTTATTAATTAACTTTATGGTGCAAATGTAATCATCAATATTACATGTAATACAAAAGTATTACATTATTTATATATATTAACTTTTTATTTATTACATCTTAATTTTTGCAAATAAAAAACCCTCAATAACTTTATTGTATGAAAATCAACAGATTAAACATTGGTCAGGTAGTCCGCAAAAAGGTGGAAGAAAGTGGAATCTCAAAAGCTAAATTCGCTGAATTACTGGGAATTGCTCGACAAAACATAGAAAAAACAGTATTTCAGAAGCATAGCCTTGACACGGATTTGCTCTGTAATATAAGTGAAGTCTTAAATTGTAATTTTTTCGATTACTATAAATCAGACAATCAATGTAATAAAATAGATTACACTGAGAATAAAGAAATTAAAGCAACCTTATCTATAGAAATGGGGGCAGAAAAAAAAGAACAAGTACTTCGATTCGTATTTGGTGATAATAATATTGAAATATTAAATAAATAATATCAATGGAAAAAATTAATAAGAACTATCCTTGTAGTATTCAAGTATGGTGGGGCTCAGACGAACCAATTTTAGAAAAAACAGATTTATATTTCTCTAATAAAAATGAAGTTATTGAATATTTGAATACACACCTTCAAGAATATAAAGGAAAAGATGTAGAATGTTACGTTTATCAATTTTACAATAATAGCCCCCATGAAATTCCCGTCAATACAATTATTAAATAAATACAAATAATTTGAAGATGAAATAATACAAACATCTTTCCTTAACTACATATATCAATATATAAACTATAATACAAAATACCATTTAATTATTTCAAGATCATGGATGAATTAATAAAAGATCTAATTCAAGCAGATATTATCGGCAAAGTTCTGTCAAATCAAGGAGGGTGGATTAATACGTTTATAAACTCTTTTAGCAGTAATATTCAAAAGGCATTAAAGTTTCTCATGAGCAAAAAAATTGCTCAAAAAGAAGGTGAATGTGCTTTAATAAAAGCCATTTACGAACAAGCAATAGAAGAGGTTAAAAACAATGCAACTCAAAGAGATATTTTTGAACTTAACAATTTATTATGTATTGCTGGAATAACAGTCAAAGAAATTCCAACTCCAAACAAAACTGGAATTAATTTCGATTGGATGTGCCAATTCTCTGATAAAGCAAGATTTGTATCTAATCAAGATATGAGATTAATATGGGGAAAAATCTTAGCAGGAGAAATAAATAATCCTGGAAAATATTCTATTAATACATTATCAATATTATCAAGAATGTCAAAAGAAGACGCGGAAGAATTCTCTTCATTGTCTTCTGTGTTATTCAACGACAATTTTATTGTAATAAGTGAAACTACCAACAAAAGTTTAATTGACTTTGAAAATATCAAAAGATCAATCAATCTTGGGTTGATTACCCCCATAGAGGTTACTGAAACTTATACAATAGAAGATAGAAACCACATTTCTATAGGAAACAAATATATCACTTTAATGTTAAAAAATAAAACATCCGCATGTTCATTCAATGTTAACGGTTACACACTATCCAGCTCTGGTACAGAACTTGCGCAATTAGTAACAAATCATCCCAAAATAGAGGAACTTACATTCTTCAAAGAGTATATTGAACATAAAAATAACAATATAATAGTAGACATTAATTAATAATTTTATCTATCCCCAAAACATCTATCGGCAACTACACCTCTCAAAGCGTTTAACCCAGTTGAGTTTGGTTGTTGGGCTTATAAGATTATAAAAATTGATTAGTTACTATTACTACATATAAACAAAACAGTATTATGAAGAAATTATTACTTGCTTTAATTTTACTGCTCCCATTAAGTGCATATGGGCAAACAAAACCTAAATCACAGAAAAGTGTAAAGCATACGGTAGATAACATCCACAACCGTAAAAGTAACTATGGTGACACTTACGTAGATCCTTTGAAAGAAAAGAAAGAATCGCGCAAAAAAGAGTTTCTTGCAATGTCCAATACGGCCCGTGCAGGTGTATATATGAATAAATCATATAATTATCAATATGGAGCTATTGGGTGTGCTGGCGTATCCGCCGGACTTCTGATCGGATACAGTAGTCTGAAAGATAAATTTGAACTCAACGATAATGGTAAACCTAAAATGACCAATAAGGCTAAAGGGTTAATTATTGGCGGAAGTATATTTGCCATTACCGCAATCGCATTAGAAATTAGCGCAATAAATTATAAAACAAAAGCAGGAAAGTGCTTACAGTTACAAGCAACAGAAAACGGAGCTGGATTGGCGTTT
The DNA here is from genome assembly GCF_034654355.2 of Bacteroides mucinivorans. Lineage (NCBI taxonomy): Bacteria > Pseudomonadati > Bacteroidota > Bacteroidia > Bacteroidales > Bacteroidaceae > Bacteroides > Bacteroides mucinivorans. The sequence goes on from NZ_CP178179.1 coordinate 3,286,808, forward strand.
GTATTCTGAGACAGCCGATAAATCAAGATTAGTTATTATTACATAATAAACAAAACATCATGAGGAAGTTTTCAACATTATTAATCATGACTGCTTTATGGTTAGCATCTTGTTCAACTCCCCAATATTATAAAGGAGTGAACTTTTTAGACTATTCAGTATTTAAAGCAAAAAATATATTTGTAACAGAATCAAATAGCACTACTTTTGAATATGAAGCAAAAGGACATATATCTATAGTAGAATTATCCGGATACCAAAAGGGGAAAGAAATAAAATCAAAGCAATTAAGCCCTTATGACGAAAAGAAATATGAAATGAAGTATCTTTCAGTGGATTATACAGAATTATGTAAATCTTTATGCGATAAAGTAAAAGAAGTAGGAGGAGATGGAATAATTAATCTTATGATCATTGATATTCCTGCTACTTCTAACAATGGATCTGGCATCAAATTATCAGGTATGGTTATTAAGAGAAAATGAAATAATTCGCCTCATCAGTACCATGCCTACGTAGGCATGGTTTTAAAAAGTCAGTGCAAATTTGGTGCAAATAAAAATACATCTACCTACAACACACTTATTATCAGAGATATACATAGTACAAAAAATCGCCTCTCACGCATGTAATACGAGTTCGATTCTCGTACCCACTACTAACTAATGATAAAGCAGTTACAATTCATTGTAGCTGCTTTTTTTTATTATATTTATTTTTTAATTCCCATTTAATAGCAGTTTTCAAAAAGTATTAACTAAATTTGTAGTAATTATTTAGTAAGAAAATATCTACAGAATTAAAAATGATAAAATCATAATACTATGGAACAAACAATATGGATTTTTTGGATCATATGGCTTATAGCAATAATAGCCCAGTTAGTAATGGTTATTAAATTCTTTCAGATGTCCTCAGATATCAAAGACATAAAAGAAATGATGAAGTATGATTTACGAACAAAATATCCCGAACTACAGAAAAACAAAGAAACAGAAGCACAAGTAGAAGATATAATAAAAGATAACCCAGGAAAATTCACGTGGCAAAGTTGGGTAGCTTTAGCTATCCTATTAATAGGGATATTTGTTTATCTTTTTAGCGACAAATAGATTTACTCATAAAATAATGATTATTAGGAAAGGGGGGGGGAATGCCTTTTCCACCCGATCCATTGATTTACGTCAACTAACTTCATGCTTTTGCAAACAATATCAATTACTGCTTATCAGAACACGTTATAGCTCTATTTAGAAAATAATTCACATAAATGATTCTTATTTGTAATTTATAAATGCATGCCGATATCCTTGTATTTTATTCCAGTTCCCTCTTGTAAAATCCGGTATCTCTACAGGGACAGATCCGTTCTCTATCGAAAGTTTAGTCAAAGGAATTAGTGAACACCATTCTGCAAGATCATAAACATCCATATCTAATGGTAATCCGTGATGCAGACAATAGATTAATCTCGAATCCATGATGAAGTCCATACCACCGTGTCCACCTACTTCTTTAGCCTGTGCTTCCATGGTTTTGACAATAGGATCTTTATACTGATTCATTAACCGGTTCTTTATTTCTTCGGGCATATACTCATGAGCAGTAAAATTTTGCCCGTTTGTAATATCCGAAGGCAAATCACCGCTATTCAATGCATAGCCTTCCACCGGATATTTATTGGCAAATCCTTTAGTACCTGTGAGTTGGTATAAGCGACTGTAAGGACGTGGCGAAGCTACATTGTGCTCAATCTGAATTGTCTTTCCTTTTTCCGTACGTATTAAGGTAAGCGTGACTTCTCCATTTTTCACCTTTTGTGCATCTTCACTATTTCCATGTTCTTTCAAATACTGAAGTAAAGAGAGAGGATCACTATCCATTGCCACCAAATATTTCATCCGATCACCACGATGAATATCGAGTAGCTGACAAGCTGGGCCCATACCATGTGTGGGATACACATCTCCCCTATTATTGAGATTGTATTGCATACGCCAGTCTGCATTGTAGTCTCCCCAGTAATCTTGCAAACAATGATTATAAGCACCTTTTACATGGGTAATATCTCCAAATAGTCCTTGTTGTGCCATGTTCAGAGTTGTAATCTCAAAGAAATCATATACACAGTTCTCCAACATCATACAGTGCTTTCGAGTACGTTCTGCTGTATTTACGACTTCCCATATCTCTTCCAAACTCATGGCTGCAGGCACTTCGCAAGCTACGTGCTTGTCATGCTCCATAGCATAAACCATCATGGAGGTATGATGCAGCCAATCAGTAGCTATATAAATAAGGTCGATATCCGGTCTTTCGCACATTTGTTTCCAGGCATCCTCACTACCATAGTATTCAGTTGCTTCAGGCATATCGGCCTGATGAAGCATTTGTTGGCAACTATCTACTTTCGATTGATGTAGATCACATAGTGCTTTTATTTCGATTCCTTTTTGGTAAGTAAAACGCCGGATGGCTTCACTACCTCGTGAACCTAATCCGATAAATCCAATACGTACAGTTTTAATAGGAGGACAAGTTAACCCAATAACATCTTGCTGCCCGAAAGGGCGTTCAGGAGTAAATATAACAAGAGACTTGACATCCTTTCCCTCTTTTTGCATATTTGCAGTGAGAAACAAACCTGCCGCTATGCAAACAACTACAAGTATAATAGTCAACGGAATGTATTTTTTCATGATAATAAAATTGGGAGATTGATAATTAATACTTCTTTTCTTCTTTTATGCTCTAAGGTTTATATTTTAAAAGAGCTATTGAGTAATTAAAATACTCACAGGAATATAAAAATAAAATATTAATTAACACTTTAGCTTATATGAGTCTTCAAAAGGCTTTCAAAATGATGTGAGTAGGCTATAAATTCGTTCTTTTTCTTGGTAGACAATGTAGAATTATCTATATTTGAAGACTTCTTTTTAATGCTTAGGTTCTATTCTTTTATGAACTTAAATAATTCAGGTATGTCTATTATAAAACTATTATTTCTGAAAGGAGGCAAGTATGGAAGAACGCATGCTTTTCTCTAAGATACAGCAAGGGGACACAGCATCTTTTGAATGGTTATATAAGAAGTATCATCCCAAAATGTATATGTTCTGCAAAGGGTTTCTACACGACGAGGATAAAACAAAAGATCTTGTTCAAGAATGTTTCATTGCCTTTTGGGAACATCGTACTCAGATTAATGCACCAGAAGCAATAAGCGTCTATTTATTCCGCATCATGAAGCATCTTTGCCTAAAACAAATTCGGCGGGATTCATTACTCAACAATTTCTCTAATATAAATGAAGTGGCACTGAGGGAACTGGAACTTTCTTATTACACCCCGGAATGCAATATTCTAAATGATTTGTATTTCAAAGATCTGAATGAACAATATCAAGAAGCACTTGATAAGTTGCCCAAACAGTGCCAGAACATTTTTCGAATGAACCGGAATGAAGGTATGAGAAGTGAAGAGATTGCCGCAGCACTGAACTTGTCAGTTCGTACTGTTGAAAATCAATTGTATAAAGGACTAAAACAAATTAAGAAGTCAATGCAGGAATATCTTCCTTTATTGACTATCTTATTAATTAAGAACTTTTTAAAATAATATTGTGATGATTAGTATCAATGAAGATTATTTTATGAAATATCTGAAGAATGAACTTACTGAAGATGAGACACGCCAATTAGTAGCATGGCTGCGTGATAACAAAGAGAATCAGAAGTTTCTTTTTTCATTGAAAGATTCTTATCTGTATCTAAATTATGAAAAAGATAAGAAAGAAGCCGATACTGAACATGAGTGGAAGAAATTCTCAGAAAGAACCGGTCTTACTCCTAAATCAGCTCCTTCCGGCAAGTATTTATCCTTGAAACATGTTTGGTTCTCTGCAGCTATCATCCTGTTGTGTATTCTAAGTGGCTGGATAGCCGGAACTATTTACACAGGGCTGAAGATGCCGCAAGGGCTGGTGACTTTAGAGACAGAAGTAGGACAACAAGCAAAAACAGTATTACCGGACGGCACAACAGTGCTTCTGAATGCTTGCTCCAAACTGACCTATTCTCTGGAAGGCTGGAATAATACACGCAACGTACGTTTGGAAGGTGAGGCAATCTTTGATGTAGTACACAAAGAAGATAAACCTTTTTACGTGCATACCCATAACTATTGTGTCCGCGTATTAGGCACTAATTTTAATGTAATGGCATATGGAAATGATCCGGAAGGAGTTGTTACATTAAAACATGGTAAGGTAGAGATTGGCATAGCGGGCAGTAATAAGAATATGTTTCTTCAGCCGGGAGAAAGTTTTGTATATGACAACCAAGCCGGAACTTATCGGATAGAACAACGTTCGCTAAAGCATGTCTATGCCTGGGAACGCAAAGAGATTATCTTTGAAGGGCATACGCTGGAGGAAAAGAAAGAAGAGCTTTCAAGACATTTCGGATATAAGTTTGAGGTAGCTCCGGAATTACAGAAAATGAGTTATAAAGCTACACTTCGCGACGAAAGTCTGAACGAATTTCTTGCGGCATTGGATAGTATTACTCCACAGATGTCTTACCATATTGATGTAAACCGAAAAATAGTCAAAGTGAGAAAATAAACGTATGGAAAAGATAAAGACTACTTTGATAGGTGCAGGATACCGAGGAAAACAATTGCTAAAATTTCTACAAAACTCTTCTTTTTTTGAAGTAATGGCAGTTGCCGATCCGTATATTGAAGAAACCGATATACCCGAAATTGTTTGCTACAACAATGGCGAAGAAGATTATTTAAATATGCTTGACCAGTATAAACCGGAGTTGGTGTTCATTACCTCTCCCTGGCAGTGTCATGTTCACCATGCAATACAGTGTGTGGAGAGGCGGTGTCATGTTGCTTTAGAGATAAAAGGCGGGCTTTATTTAAACGAGTATCAACCTTTGATTGATTTGGCAGAACAAAAAAGTTGTCGTGTTTTTCCTTTAGAGAATACGCTTTTCCGACGGGATATTTTGGCTTTATGCAATATGGTGGATGCCGGTGTATTCGGAGAAATTATATATATGCGCGGTGGATACCGGCATGACTTACGTTCTTTATTGCTAGATGATTCCGGTAACATCGGTCATCGTGGTAAAACAGAAAGTGTATGGCGAAGCAAATTCTACCAGAGCGAAAACGGCGATCTTTATCCGACACACGGATTAGCTCCTCTTTGCATGATTGCCGGTATCAATCGGACGGATCACTTCAAATCTTTGACCTCGCTCGCTTCTAAGTCGGCTGGTTTATTGCAACGAATAAAAGACTTAGGTGGAGATACAAATGTAGAAATCAAGATGGGAGATATTGTTTCTACTCAAATAGAAACTGAGAAAGGAATTCTTATCTCGCTAATTCATGATACCACGTTACCTCGTCCTCGTAGTTTGGATTTTGAAGTACAGGGAACAAAAGGTATATGGCAGGGAGATAATAGCCGTATCTATGTGGAAGGTGTCAGTCCGGATGAAACCTGGGAACCTGATCTCTCCTACATTGAACGTTACGAAAGTTTATATTGGCAACAGTGGGGTGAAGATGCTCTATTGCGGGATGCGCATCATCAAGGCATGGATTATATTATGTTGAAAGCATTAGAAGCTGATTTACAAGGAAAACTCGTCTATCCGGCAACTCTCAACGATCTTGCTTTGTGGACTTCCATTTCTCCGTGGTCAAAAGCTTCAATTGCTGAGCGGAAAACAATTTACTTTCAATAAAAGAATCTTTATTCTGAACTGTTTCAAAAATTAAAGAGGTCCGTCGTTTCCGACGGACCTTTATTAGTAGCGTTATTCAAAAATTAAGCTACCTATTGAAGCGTGTATCTCAACGTAAAATTACCGCTACCATTAGGAGTAACTGTGGCAGGATTACCTTCTGATATAGTAATTCCATCTTTCAAATCGACACTTACCTTATAATATCCTTCAACAGTCGGTAGTGTGAAATGAGTTGCATTGCCGTTTAGTATATTAGAATTTGCATCGAAGTTTGCATTCGGTAATTCTATTTTTGTTTCACCGGAAGGATTTGTCAGTATAAATGCTATATCTCCTCCCCAACTGAACACGTAACATGTACCTTCGTAAACAAAACTGTTTCCTACGCGTACTAACGGGAGTGCGCTATCTGCCTGCCAGTTCTGAGCTGTACCCGTTTGCGAATGTGCCCAACTCCATCCATACATATAGATTGCATCCGGATATCCACTTGTCGGACGGGTATAAGAGCTACCACTGAAAGCATCTATCTGAATAAAATATTTGCCGGTAGAGCTTGTTAAGGTCCAGTTTGCGTTGCCACCACCCGTGAACAAATCTTTATTTGGAGTGCAAAACGATAAATCTACAGTATTGGAACTAATCGTCTCTCCTTTTGTTAGTTCAACTTCACCTTCATAGATATAGCTTGTGCCACTCTTTAATTGTAGTTGAGTGCCGGCAAAATCAATTCCATTACCCAGAGTTACACCATTTGCCTTTACTTGTTCACTTGCAAATTCAAGAGTACGTTCACTACCTATAACAGAAACTTTGGTACATTCATCTCCTTCAAAATATACACGGATTTCAAAAGCACCACCTGCAGTAACCGGGAAGCTCTTACTTATATCATATGCCGAACCAGTCGTGAGCTGAGTACCGTTCCATAATATAAATGAATCTTCTCCGGCCTTCTTCAACTGGAAGGTTCCTGCAGCAATAGAACCCCACATTCCAGTTTCTACATTATCTCCTTCGGGTGGGAACCAGGTATAGTAACGTAAATCACCGCTTTCATATCCTTGCATACGCATCTTCGCTTTCTCTTCTTTTATTTCTCCATCTTGCCAGTGACCGGAAATAGTACCGAGAATATAATAACTATCTATAGATGGAAGAGATGTCCAGCCATGTCTTTCTCCAAAAGTCAGTTCAAAAGTTTTAGGATTGAATGTGATTTTGCAAGAGGCTTCAATATCACCACCAATAACAATGGAGTCTTTAGCCATTGTCTGGATCTCTCCATTGGTGGTTCCCCAATATAATCCTGTATTGGTAGGAGTTGGAGAAATAATACCTTTTATGTTGGCAGGAAAAGTCTCATCAGCTTCAAATACATCTCCGTTCGGATATAATTCGACTACAGACTTATTGCCCAACAAGAGGTATAACCTATTGAAGGTTGGTACTTGTAAGGATGTTAAATCAAAACTTTGCACCGCCTCTCCATTCCGGCTGTTTTCCAGAATCACCTCCACTTTAAAAGTTCCTTCTTCTGCATTTTTCGGAAGAGGGATAGAGAATGTTTCATTCATTTGAAAACTCTGTCCCAATAACATCTGCTCTTTGCGATAGAGTTCTGTATCATTTCCGTCTTTCAAAAGAATGGTATACATTTTAAGATTCTTTTCGTCTGTTAATGTACCCGTTACGGAGACCTTATCTCCATAGAAAAGTCCACTTTGCGGAGATACAATAATGTTCATCTCCGGCTTGGGGGCGTTACCTGCATTTGCAGGTTCATCGTCATCACAACCGCAAAAAAGTAACGGTAGTATAGCTGATAGTAATATAAAAAATCTTTTTAAGGACATAATTATATTTTTTAAAGGGTTAAGCTTTAAGGAATATTTTGTGGTCATACATCCACTTGACAATCAACAGTACGATAGCTGATTGAAAGCAAATGCCAACCAAAGGATAATACACTCCGAACCACTGTTCCAGCCCGAAAAACAGAGAGTCTGATATACTGCGGAAGTTCACCACTTCAAATAAACAGTATGCAGCTATGGAATTCATTCCATAATAATTGAGCCAATTTACTGCTCCCGACTTCCATCCTTTTATATCAATCAGATAATAGAAGATACCCATGAGTAAGAAGCAGACACCGCCATAAAAGAGGGTCATCGAGCTGCTCCATATGTGTTTGATAATTGGGAAAAAGGGATCCATCAACAAGGCTGTGGCCACAAGGAAGCCACCCGTCAGCAGTAGCACTTTCAACCGTTGAACAGGCTCTTTCCGAAGCCGGAGGATATGACCGGCAAAACTGCCGAGCATTACAGTGACAATGAAGTTCAAACTACTTAATATCCATGTGTAGTGGTAAGACGAATCGAAGCTCCATGTTCCGTTTGTCCAGGTAACTCCATCACGCAAAGAGCCCAACACACAACGGTCTATCTCCTCTGCAATATTAGTTCCCGGTTCATAATTCATGTTACCTACTGTAACGAAAACTAATAAATAAGCTATGAAACATAGAACCGTAAAACCAATTTGCGTACGAAATGGGCACCATACGTAAAGCAGAGCTGCTACCACATACCCCACAGCAATCGCCTGGAGTGTATTTGCAAAAATGTGAAATTGCCTGATGTCTAATGCTAATAAGTTTCCTTGCACTACCCAGCCCAAAAAGAACAAGACAAAGAAACGCTTAAAAAGCCGGAAATAGAAATGACGGTCTATCTTTTCTCCTTGTTTGTATTTTGACATGGCAAACGGGATGGTGATGCCGGACATAAACATAAACAGTGGCATTATCAAATCCCAGAATGCAACACCCTGCCATTCTACATGAGTGAATTGGTTGGCAATAGGATCCAATGACGGATTATTCTCTATTTCCAGCCAGGTCATAAGGATGGGTTGAAGCATCAACAAGCAGAACAGGTCAAAGCCCCTTAACAGGTCCAAGGAAGCCAAACGTTTATTAGCAGTTGCCATAAGTTATTTCTTTAAAGTAAATCTAATGGATGATTGGCTCGCGGGCAAATCTGAAGATTCACTTACCTGAATGTCTATGCCCAGGTCATTGTATCCGGTTGCTGCTTCCCAACAATCTTTATTACCCAACCGAATAGCATATTCCGGTCGGTCATGTATAGTACTCACCGGATCCGGCAGATACAAATACAATGTGTAATCCCCTACCGCCAAATCAGTGGGCAATGCAACCTTTGCATTTATAGTCTCAACTTTATAGGGCTGCCATTTCCGTGGATCATCCGGCAAGGAGGCTACATAAGTAGTCTTTCCATCTTTTGAACGTAAAATCAATTCAACTTTTCTCGCATTGAACGGAGGAGCATAGCCTAAATTCTGCAAGGTGATAGCCGCATAAAGCTCACTACCCGGAGCATGTTTTTCAGAAAATTCCCCTTTTTGCAAGACAATCCTATACCCCATTTCACGGATAATTCTGTCCATACATCCACCTGTGATCCAGGTATCGTTTACCCCTTTGTAATAATCTTCATTCAAATAAGACCAACGAAGATTACGCATCTCTGCTTGTGCTTTGTCACAATCAGCAGGATCTACCCCATCCGGCGGACAAGTTTCGCCACCTATCGGCAGATAAAGTCCCTCCGCATTCAAATAACTTTTATCAACAGCTGCGTCTGTATAAGTACCATAATCATCAACACTGGCCATGAAGCAATCGTTATGATGTCCTATTCGGGCAACAACTTTACCACTGAATGCATCCTCTGCTTTGATAGCGGTCTTCACTCCTATATAATTGCGTTTGTAATTGGGGGTCCTCACTTGCACGGTACGGTCTGTCGGCAAAACTTCCAGAATTTTATCCAGTATCGCTTTACGGGCTGCATCATTATTCAGATTATTGGTCGTATAGTACCATTCTCCCCATGAGCCGATAAAACCCGCCTGCAATACAGCAATCACATCTTTATCTTCCTGGAGTATAGGTTTGATTTGATCCAGATGTTGCAGGATGACCGCGAGTGGTGCATCCGGTTCATCCATAGCCAGAGAATAGGCAAAACGCAGAATCATTTTTATACCTGCCTTACGGGCTACCTCCATGTCTTGTTTAATCTGTGAGAGGAATGCATCGCTAATCGGTGCATTCTTGAAATCTTTCAGATAATACAGACGATAGATAAGGGAAATCTGCTTTTGCCGGTAACTACGCAATGTTTGTTCCGAAAGTGCGGGTGTGCCCTTGCTGTCTGTATATTTGTAGAAACCACGTTCAGGGTTAGGGAACAGGTCGTTCGTTGAGATATAATTCACCGTTTTTATCGGGCCTGTTACCGTTTCATTAGAACCCTCGTCGTCAGTATTCGACTGATTATCACCACCACATGCCATAATACCCAAAATAAACAAGAAAGGTAATAAGGCCATTAAACTGCTTCTTTTAAACATTCTATTTATCATAACCTGGATTTTGTTTTACTTGTCCTTTACCGTCTGTTATGACAGAAAGAGGCAACGGATATAATTCTTTATATTTATTCGCATAAGGAGTTTGAGCTACGTCAATAGCACGCTGTACAAATTTATCATGACGGATTAAGTCTGCACGGTATTGACCATTCTCACACCAGAATTCATGGCTTCTTTCTGTCAGAATCTGATCAATAAACTTCTCTTGAGTATTGACATCTTCCAATTTTAAAGCTTTCAGTTTAGCGCGTTCACGTATTTTGTTGACATACCCCAAGGCTTCGGCGTAATCATTTGAAGTTGCTTCCGGTTTCATAATAAGCGCTTCTGCCAATGAAAGGTACACATCTGCATAACGATAAATGATCACATCAATATCAGAATAGCCACCCGAACCTAATACCGCAGGATCATATCCGATCTTCAACGGAATAGGACCTGTTGCCAAAGGTGAGCCGGGAGTATTGCGATCCACTACTTCTCCGGCTGCATTTGTGTAATAGCTGAGTAAATAAGTCTTTCGGGTATCAGCAGACTCAAATGTATCATAGAACCACCAGGTACTGGTACATATACCCCAACCGGCTCCCATACCATTCTGGTTAAAATCAGTAGGAAGTGCTCCCATATGCCATTGATTCATACTCGGACCTTCGCCAGAAGAAGGGATAGCCCAAATAATCTCTTTATTGGCACTCCCTTGCCCACCAAGTTCGAACATAGCAGGATAGTCACTCATCAGTCGGTATCCATATTTGGAGTCCATTAGTTCGCGAGCTAAAGTTTCTACCTTAGTATAGTAATCTTTGTTATTCACCGTTTCATGCAAATAGAGACGGATAAGCAACATTTTAGCCAGCCCTCTGCTGAATTTACCATACTCCGCAGCTCCCGGATAAGGAAGGTGTTCAGAGGCAAATATAAGATCATCTTCAATGAACTTCACCATTTCTTCATGCGACAGTCGTGGCAAAGGAACTTCTTCCAGAGGATTTAGTAAGACCTCAATCGGAGCCACAACCAAAGGTCCATACATATCAAATAAAATATAAGAAAGCATACCGCGTGCACATCTGACTTCTGCACTATAGCGGGCTTTCAAATCGTCTGATAATGAACTTTTTTCAATGTAATCCAATACGAGCGTACAGCGGCTAATTTTATTGGCATATCCGTAAGGTTCTTTATTTTCATAATAAAAGAAAGTCACTCCTTCTGTTTCCGGAAAGAAATTGAGTAACGAACAGTCGTATGCCGGCCCCCACGTTTGGGTCAGAATTTCAGTGGTTGCATCATTTACAAACATCACTCCCCGTTCAGAAGGAGAATGTATTCCATCCCACCAGTTACCACGAAGTGGATAATAACAGGAAAGAACCAGGGCTTTCAGGTCTTCCTCACTTTTGGGGAAATTTGAAGGATTGATCTCTGAATAATCTACAGGATCAAGATCAATACAGCTACTTAGGCAGGTACCTATAAATACAATGGCTGCCAGATATGTTTTAATGTATCGTTTCATTATACTTGATTTTAGCGTTAAAAATATCAGAATGAGATATCAACTCCGAAGCTGAATGTTCTCGCATTAGGATATGAAGCGGTATAATAGTCCGTTTCAGGATCCAAACCGTCATAAGGAGTGATAATAAAGGCGTTGTTTATGCTGGCATGTACGCGAAGGTTGGAAATCACTTTAGTTTTTGCCAACAAGTGTTTGGGCAATGTATATCCTAAAGTAATATTCTGCATACGGATAAACCATGCTTTCTGGTAATAAAAATCACCGGAACTATACGTATTTTCCCATCCCTGGAATGTACTGGGATTGGTTGTAGACGGATTATCCCAAGTCCAGCGATCTTTAACCGATCGGAGAGCATTCAAGCCATACCGTGCAATACCGTCGCCGGAAATTCCATACTCCATTGCAGTAGGATCTTCCATGATACGGTCAAACATCCCATTGAGATGGAAGCTAAGATCAAAGTCTTTGTACTTGAAAGTATTCGTCATTCCTGCCAGCCAACCCGGATCACTGGTTCCTATTAATTCCATATCAGCATCATCAATAATGTTGTCCGGATGGCCCAACAACTGGAAACGTCCGTTTTCGTCAACCACCGGGTCACCATTTGCATCGCGTACATATCCGTTGATATCTTTGATTACCAATTGTCCCGGAAGCAATAAAGGTTGTGCATCGGGCACTTTCTCACCAATTTGCAGAATATGATCGGCACGACGGGAGTAAATGGCTCTGATAGGTGCGTCATATTTTTCATATACGGCTGGTTTCCAGTCTGGGGTACGCTCCTTCCAACGGTCTTTGTACTTTGTAAAAGTAAGGTCGGTAGACCAAAAAAAGTCTTTAGTCACAATATTTTTGGTATTCAGAGTTACTTCAATACCAGTACTCTTTGTTTTTCCAATGTTCGCAATCACCTGCGTTATAGTCTGATAAGAATTTAAGGGTTTATAGTTCAAAAGATCTGAAATAACCTTATAGTAATATTCCACAGAACCACTGATGCGTCCATTAAAGAAGCCGAAATCAAGTCCCGCATTCCATTCGGTTGTTGTTTCCCATTTCAGGTCAGGGTTTTCCAGACGTCCTTGAAACACACCTATTTGCTTAGATTTATCTTCTTTATTATAGGCTTCCTGAGCATAGTAACTTGCAAATGCATTGGTGCTGATATCAGCATTACCGGTTTGCCCCCAGCTTAGTCTCAGTTTTAACATACTCAACCAGTCAGAAGCTTTCGCCATAAAATTTTCCTCACTAATGGTCCACCCTAAAGCAACAGAAGGAAAATATCCCCATTTATGGTTTCGGGCAAATACACTGGCACCGTCAGAACGTAGAGTAGCTGTCAATAAATAGCGGTCTTTTAAGATATAGTTGGCGCGAAAAAAATAAGAAAGCATCTTATTTTCTGAACTGCCGGAACCTACTATCTTGTTTCCTCCACCGGCTCCCAGATTGTTATAAATAAATCCGTCCGTCAGGAAATTATTGTTTCCTGCATTCACTCCTTCATAATTGAATTGTTCGTAAGAAGTTCCTGCCAACAGATTTATTTTGTGAATTTTTGCAAAAGTCTTCAGATAGGTTGCCGTAGCCTCAAGCAAGTACTGGTTGTTATCCATACTGTATACGCTGGCTACTCCCTGCAGGTTGTATCCATTTAAAGTACTTTTAGGCTGATATGTTTTTCTACTTTGGGCAGCACGGTCTATACCTGCATTTACACGCAATGTCAGTCCGTCCAAAGGACGTGCTTCGACAAAGATATTACCCAATACACGGTCCGTATTGCCACGGTCCACGTTATTCAATAAAGAATAAGGATTCGGACGGGTACCAACCAATGGATTGGTAGGGTATTTGCCTGTTTCAGGATCATAAGCCTGTATTTGCGGACCCATTTCGACGGCCGAACGGATAAGGCCTGAATTTTCCCATTTATCCGAACCGAGTTGTGTATTGTCATTAATAATACGGGTCATGGTCAGGTTTAACCCGGCTTTGAATATATTCAAAAATTCCTGGTCGATATTGGCCTTCATCGTGTAACGGGTCATTCCGGAGTTGCGTATAATACCTTCATGGTTGAAATAGTTGAATGACAACATATATTGAGTTCCCTTATTTCCACCTTGTAAGTTGATGTTGTGTTCCTGAATCAAACCGTTTCGTGTTACCAAATCCAACCAGTCTGTACCCGCTCCCGCATTGGCTATTTCTTGTTCTGTGTACGGACGGTTATATCTGATACCATTGACGGGAGACATTAACGCTTCCTCCAACGTTTTTGTACCCCAAGGAGCTACCTTATTATTCCAGATCCACAATTCCCAACTTGTTTTGTTTTTCTCTTCCATCCATTCCGGTAGAGAAAGTAAGTCATAAGTATCCGAATATTTCTGATAAGAGTAATTATAAGAATAGCTAACTTTCGTTTTTCCTTCTTTTCCACGTTTGGTTGTGATGATTACTACACCGTTGGCTGCACGAGCACCGTAGATAGACGTAGCACTGGCATCTTTCAATACTTCAATAGATTCTACATCATTAGGATTCAAGAAGTTGAGTACACCTTGTGTTCCCGGGTCCATTTTACGGTCTGAAGAAGCAATCTGGTCTAACTTTGCAATTGGAAATCCATCCACGATATACAACGGATCATTGTTTGCATTGATAGAACCGGCTCCACGTACAAGAATGTCGAGCCCCCCACCCGGCTGTGCACTGTTTTGGCGGACATACAAACCTGCCGCTTTTCCTTCCAGGGCATGACCGATAGAAGAAATACCTGCCAGCCCCATCTCGTCTGCTTTTATTGTAGAAATAGCTCCTGTCAAATCTCTCTTCTTAACAGTACCATAGCCTACAACAACTACATCGTCAAGCATATTTATATCTTCTTTAAGAACTATCCTCTGCCAATTGTTATTCTTTAAAGAGATCTCCTGAGGAATGTAACCGACGTACGTTACAACGATAGCATCACTGTTGTCTGGTAGTACCAACCGATAATTACCATCACCGTTGGTTATTGTACCAACCGCTTTTCCTTTTACCTGAATACTGACCCCTATCAACTGGGTTCCATCTTCTCCCACTACACTTCCTGTGATTTCTTTCGGAAGTGCCTTCCCCCTTTGAAGCTTTGGGTTTTCTTGTTTCTTTAAAAGAATCTTTTTATTGGCAATTGTATAGGTAATATTTGTACCACTCAATACCTTGTTCAGTACTACTCTTACATCCTGACTCTGTACTCTCACATTTACAAGCCGGTTCACATCCACACTTTGTTCTTCAAAGAAAAATTTGTAATCCGTTTGTTGTTCCACTTGTTTAATAAAAGTAGAGAAAGGCTGGTTGATTAAATCCAGAGTAATTGCTTTTTGGGCGTACACAGGTAAAGATACCCACCCACCAAATAGAAGTAAAAGGCTTAAACAGAGTCTTCGTATGAGGCTCGCTGTCATAAGATGCCCCTTTCGTGCTCTTTTCATACGCGTAAGATTTTAATTGTTTAACTAAGGTTTTATGAAATCTCGTTTATATTATACAAAGAGGCAATCGGAGGAAAAAATACTCATTCGTTTTTTATGTTATAAAGCATAAAATATTCAGGTTGGGTATCTATGAGAAGATAGAAACCAAATCAGGTATAAGCTGACAATCTTATATTTGAAAAATTCAACCAGACTCTTCAATTGTTAATTATCATATTATTCTTAATATTGCAATGAGTATTCTAACCATCAACCGTCTCTTTATAAAAATAAGAGGCCAAAGCACGAAAAGAAAAGTCATTTCAAAATATATCCCAACTTAAATAATTAACATAATATTATGAAGAAAGCATTTATTAGTATTTTGATCTTATGTTCTGCTGTTTCTGTCATAGCACAGCAGTATGAAACAGCCGTAGCACCATTGAAAGGTGAAAAATGGTGGGGTGGTTTGGTTGCGCTGGGTAGTCATATGCCTTTTACTTCAACAACAGAATGGTACGATTTGAGTAAAAAGAACCTGAACAACCAGATTGTTCCGCTGATATTATCTTCCGAGGGCCGTTATATCTGGAGCGAACAGCCTTTCCGCTTCCGATTGCAAAATGACACACTACTTCTTAGTTCTGATTATGAAAAACTAAATGCTGTTTCTGCCGGAAAGACACTAAAGGATGCTTATCTGAGTGCTTCGGCTCAACACTTTCCACCTTCCCAGAAAATACCGGAAGAAATATTCTTCTCCAAACCGCAGTATAATACATGGATTGAGTTGATGTACAACCAGAATCAGATTGACATAGAAAAATATGCCCAAGATATATTGGCTAATGACTTTCCAACAGGTATCTTTATGATAGATGATAACTGGCAGAAATATTATGGTAATTTTGAATTTAAGCCAGAAAAGTTTCCGGATGCAGCAGGAATGATCGACCGTCTGCATAAACAGGGATTCAAGGTAATGTTATGGATAGCGCCCTTTCTCTCTGCAGATAGTCCCGAGTATCGTTTGTTGGCAAAAAAAGGGTATTTGGTAAAGGAAAAAGACGGTATCACACCGGCTATGATACATTGGTGGAATGGCGTGAGTGCTTGTTATGATATGACAAATCCGGAGGCAGCTTCTTATCTGGAAGAACAGTTGCTTACTGCTCAAAGAAAATACGGAATTGACGGTTATAAATTTGATGCAGGTGATGTAAACCATTTTACAGGCGAATATGCCTTTCATGATCCGACTGCCAATGCATGTACTTTTTCTCAAAAGTGGGCAGAACTGGGATTAAAGTTTCCGTATAATGAATTCCGTACTTCATTCAAGTTGGGTGGTCAGGCAATTGTACAGCGTTTGGGTGATAAATCTTATTCCTGGCATGCTTCCTCGTTGTTAATTCCTGATATGATAGCGGCTGGTTTATTAGGGCATGCTTATACCTGCCCTGATATGATCGGTGGTGGAGAGTTCGGTTCATTTTTGAATATTGATACCGATAAATTCGATCAGGAATTGATTGTGCGTTCTTGTCAGATTCATGCATTCATGCCAATGATGCAGTTCTCAGTAGCTCCCTGGCGCATTCTTGACAAGAAACATCTGGATATATGCCGTAAATTTGCTCAATTCCATGAACAGATGGGAAGTTATATTTTGCAAGTAGCTATACATGCTTCTCACACAGGTGACCCCATTGTACAACACTTGGAATATGCATTTCCGCATCAGGGATTTGCCGATTGTCATGATCAGTTCATGTTAGGCAATAAATATATGGTAGCTCCTATGGTAACAAAAGGAACTCATAGGACTGTAAAACTACCTAAAGGTGAATGGCGTGATGATATGGGTAAGAAGTTAAAAGGTCCGAAAACAATTGAAATAGAAGTTCCATTAGAACGTCTGCCTTATTTCGAACGTATTAAATAATACATTTTAATAAAAGGATATGTGTATCCACCGAAATGCCCTCACTAAGTTATACAAGCGATATGATTGTTAACAGATTCAACTTAATGGGGGCACTTCAATAAAACAAACTATCTTTTCCGCCCGATTCATTGATTTATGTCAACCGATTTTGTATTTTTGCAAATATTATCAATTACTACTTATCAGAACACGTTATGGATCTATTAAAAGAAACAGTAGATGCTGTTGTAAATTCCCGATTTCCGGAAATGAGTAAAGAGGGGCGCGAACTGTTGGCAGAAGTCCTGATACGCAAAGAAAGTAATAAGGGAGAAATTGTGCTAAATGAAGGGCAAGTTTCTCATGATTTAATCTTCGTCGGAAAAGGGATGCTTCGCCAGTTCTATTACAAAAACGGAAAAGATGTTACTGAGCATTTTTCGTACGAAGGCTGTATCGTGATGTGTATTGAGAGTCTGCTTAAACAAGAACCTACCCGACTGATAGTAGAGGCACTGGAACAATCTACCCTCTTCCTCTTTCCCTACAATGCGTTGCAAAGATTGGTAGAAACATCACCGGAAATCAATATGTTCTATCGAAAGATACTGGAATATTCCCTTATCGTTTCACAGGTAAAGGCAGATTCCTGGCGCTTTGAAACAGCACGTGAACGCTATAACCTGCTACTCGAGCATCATCCGGAAATTATCAAACGGGCACCACTATCGCACATAGCCTCTTATTTATTAATGACCCCCGAGACACTAAGCCGGGTACGGTCGGGAGTATTATAAAAATCCTCCCTCAACTTCGTCTGTACTCTTTGGGAGACATCCCAACGTAGTGCTTAAAATACTTGCCAAAGAAAGACTGATTGGCAAAATGAAGATATTCGGCTATCTCCTGTATACTCATTTCTGAGGATTTAAGCAAAGCGCGTGCTTCAAGAATCACAAAATTATCAATCCATTCACCTGCCGTTTTGCCACTCACTTCTTTCACTACTCCGGAAAGATGTTTAGGAGTAAGGCACAACTTATTGGCATAGAATATTACGGAACGCTCCATTTTGTAACAGGCAGACACTTCACGCATAAATTTCTCAAAGAGTTCTTCCTTACGTGTCTTGGGACGAATCTCATCAATAGGCATATGCTTGCGGCAGAAGTTATAAAGATCATAAAACATAGCCGAAAGGATACCTTTGGCTATCTCCTTACGGAATATATTATCTTTCATTTTCACCTTCTTCCATAAGAAAGAGTGATACTCCAACATGCAGTCCTGCTCGGTCTTGCTCAAAGGTATACAGGGATGCTCTTTGATATAAAACATAAAAGAAAGCAACTCTTTCATCTGCGTAAAAGTCCTGTCTATAAACTGAGGGGAAACAGCGATATAAATAGCACTGAAATCGTCACTGACACCCAAGCTTTGAATTATTTGTTCAGGAAGAGTCATTAGCAAAGTTCCGGCAGTTACTTCAAACTCTCTCAGGTTAACTCCTACCTTTCCCGACCCGGTAAGGCAAACGGCTATCACAGCAGCATTAATACGGTTAGGAAACTCATCCATAGGAACATCCGAAACATCATCGAATATGGCAAAATCATTATCTATAAAATCAATCCTCCGTAATCCCTGCACAGAGGATATATTCACTTGTGGAATTACTTCATTCTCCATTTTATCGTATCTTTTTCGCAAATATATATATTATTTCCATTCATATTAGTCTATATATCGAATAAAGCGAAAAATAGAACAATTATAAATCAAAAAATGCCATACGTTTTTATTTCGCATGGCATTCATTCTGCATTTACAGACTGTATAATCAGTTCATGATCTTAATACCGATAAAATAGGTTCTGGGCTGTGTAGGGCCATAGAAATAACCCGAATCACGAAGTTCTCCTTTATCAAGATCTTTTTGAAAGCTATTGAATATGTTTTGTACACCACCATTCAGTTGCAGTTTAATATGGTCGTGTAGTATAAAAGTATAGTTCAGTTTCAGATTAAGATCGAAGAATTGAGGAGTGTGTTCCATACGATCTTCGGGGATATAACCTGCCATATGGGGTACAATCATCTTTCCGGTATAAGTACCTGACAGAGAAAAGTCAAAGTGCTTGGTAGGTGCAGAGGTAAAAGTAAAGTATCCGTAATAATCGGGAGTACGGGGCATACGCCGGGTAGTCAGTGCAGGCACCCCCTCTTCTTCTACTGCGTCACGCCATACCACATCATGAGTATAACGGCTACGCTGTGCCGTAAAACCTAACTGGAATTGAGCTTCACGCCCATGAGCAATCTTCGCATCAAGATTTGCACCATAAACACGTGCACCATGAGCATTACGACGTTCTTTTATCATATCTCCGTTTTCATCTTCACCAATATCTGCCAGTGTAAACACATGACGCAGATCGGTGTAGAAGCCTTCCAACAATATATTTGCCTGCCAATGCCCAATAGGCAATGTCCAGTCCACAGAGCCGCTGTAACTATTAGAACGTTCTTCACGCAAATTATCTGCCAGTTTGATCTGAATACCTTCACCTCCTACGGCCGTCACATGAAGATCTTCGTCATAAGCCTGTGGAGCACGGAAACCGGTAGAATATGTGAGGCGCGCCTGAAGATTATCCATCGGCTTATAAAGCAGATTGACACGGGGACTGAAAATCAGTTTATCAATCAGGTTGTGCTTATCCATACGCAAGCCAACGAGCATCGTGAGCTGTCTCATACGCCATTCATTCTGAATAAAAGTACCGGCTATGCGCACATTTTGTTTCATATCTCGGTGATACCCGGTCATGACATCATGTAAAGCATTATCCTGATATTCAAAACCACCGGTAAAAGTGGCCGGAGCGAAAAGGCAATTATTCATCTGCCCCACATACATGCCACCCAGTACCCAGGTAAGATCATCTGTTTTACCATACGCATTGAGATTCTTCTGAGCACCATAATAGCTGTTACGATCAGTGTGCTGGATAGAACCGTATAAAGACATTTTATGTTTTGCTTCATTCCAATAGTGATCATAGCTCAATCCACCACTATTAATAATATGTTTGGTCTGTTCAGTTATATCGGTTTCATGTGGTTGAAGATTAAATTTGTTTCCGCCACGGCGAAACTCATTGGTAGTGTGATATTCAATATTGATACGGCTATTGTACGAAGGACGATAGTAAGCACGGAGTCCAAAAGTATTCATATTCAGTTTGCCCAATTCGGAAAATCCATCACCATCGGCATCATAAGGGTTACGGTTACGATACGTCTCATACAAAGCAATGCCATACGTATTATCTTTGGCAACAAGAGAAACATTGCCACCCATATATTGTTCCCAGGATTTACCATTCATATTTGACATCATGCTGGATACCTGGAAAGAGTTACTGACAGGGTCTTTCGTGATAATATTGATAGTACCTCCTACGGCATTGGCACCAAATAAAGCCGATCCACCACCACGCACTATCTCTACACGTTCTACCATATTCACTGGAATCTGTTCCAACCCGTATACCCCGGAGAGAGCACTAATAACCGGACGGCTGTTTATCAAAATCTGGGAGTACGGACCTTCCAAACCATTGATACGTACCTGTGGAAAGCCACAATTCTGACAGTTATTCTCCACACGAAGTCCCGACTGATAATTCAGCGACTTAGCAAGATCAGTAGAGTTTACCGTTTCAAATAGCTTTGCACTCATCACATTAACTACTACAGGAGCTTCCCGGCGGCTGACCTCATTACGATTGGCAGAAACCACTACTTCATCAGTCATGAAGCTCTCTTCCTCCAATTGGAAATGAAGAACAGCCGTAAAGTCTTTACTCACAGCCACTGTCTTCTCCTGACTTTTATAGCCCATAGCTTGTACCCGCAGTGTATATTTACCCGGAGCAAGGTTACGAAACTCAAACTGCCCTTCATCATTAGAGACAGCACCGGATGTACGAAGCTTTTCGGGAACAGTACCACCATTATAACTAACCACACGTACAGTGGCATAAGGAACATTCTCTTCGGTTCCTTTCACAATAACGTGACCGGAAATCATATTGCCTTCCTTGATAGGATTGACGGCATAAGTAATCATGCTCAGGCATAGAAGCATAAGCAGGATGATATTTTTTTTCATTCTGAAATTACAATATTATATATAATGAATAAAGAAAAAAAAGAGTAATAATTTAATAATCAACAACAAAGATACACTGAACGTATCTTCTACAGCAAACTATTAAATTATCATTTTCAAGCCCGGATTACAGGCGGAGCACGAAGAGAAAGTACCCGCAAATGCATTCCTGACACAACAGGAATCTCCGGCTGTACTTCCACGTAGAAAAGTAACGGACGTACAGGATCTATTACATTGACCGGTATATCAGCTTCCAGTGAATGGAAAGAAGATAAACGGTTAATTACAACAATCTCGGTTTTAGTGTGGGTGTGTTTGCCATGACTGGGGTGAGAGTGAACTATCATGACACCATTGACGTAGTGTACATGGGTAAACATCGTAATGCCTGCCTGATACACGGTAAATAGCGTCAGCAACAGAAGGGATGATAGAACTCTTTTTACACGTCTCACCTGTTATAGTCTCTTTATTTTAAAATTGAGGTGCAAAGATAAGCATTATCTCAAAGACTTTTAAATAAAAAGGGGATGTATTTAACAAATCATCTACAAATAGGTACAAAGTTCTTCGAGATACTTCCTATCCGTTTCATCAAAAGTACTCAGTTGCTCACTATCAATATCGAGTACTCCCCACACCTCACCATCTTTTAGCAACGGCACTACAATTTCCGAACGAGACAGAGAGCTACAGGCTATATGTCCCGGAAAAGCATCTACATCAGGTACAATCAGTGTCTGCTTCTCCTGCCAGGCAGTACCACAAACCCCTCTCCCCTTACGAATGCGTGTACAAGCAATAGGTCCCTGAAAAGGAGCAAGCACCAACTCATTCTCCTTCACCAGATAAAACCCAACCCAGAAGAAGTGAAACGCCTCCTTCAAAGCAGCAGTAACATTAGCCAAGTTGGCTATTAAATCGGTCTCTCCTTCAACAAGAGACTTTATTTGTGGCAACAAAGAAGAATATTGCTCTTCTTTACTACCGGATATAAGAATTAAATTTTCAGACACAACAAGAATAATTAGTGAGTAGTGATTAGTGATTAGTGATTAGTGAGCAGGTGAGTAGTGATTAACAACTACACTATAGTCCGCATGGAACTAATCACTTATCACTAATCACTTACCACTATTTAAACAGTCTTTTATAATCTCTCTCTGCAGCCGGCACCGTCCAATCTTCTGGAATAAACTTCCACTGATTCAAAGCACGAGGATCGAGCGTACCTTTCTTCTCAATGTAATTCATCAGATAGTAGCGTAAATCTTTATCTGTGGAAAAGATAATACGGTCTTTCAACTCATTCTGAGGGATACCTGCACCTTTTGTCAGCAGTTCACCTCCCCCATTGCCACGATAAGAGTTGAGAGCAACCTTATAAATCTTATCCATGCTGAAAGGAGTACCGTCTGCCATACTGATAATCGTCACTTTTTCCCCTTGAGGTTTCGTAACATCTACTGTATAAATGATGCCCGCAGCAGAATCAAAATTAAAGCTGAAGTTCTGAAACGAAGCACGATCTTCTGCTCCTTCACGACGTTTCTTCTTAAACCACAACAGATGATCATTGGGAGATTTCATCTGATTAGTCCACATATAATAAGAAGCTTCAAGAACGTCTTTTATCTCCCTGCCGGAAAGTGTCATCACATAAAGCATATTCTCATACTTATATAAATTGAACATATCGCTGACATGAATATCACCTTTTTTAATCTCGGCATCAAATGACAGCGGAGCAGTAAAAGAAATATCAGCACCAGATATATCAAGTTGCAGGGAATGAATAAAATCAATAAAAGCCGAAGGACCAAAATAGGCCGGACGGGTAGATATATCTTCAGTAAAAGTACCTATTTTTTTTGATACAAACTGCTCTACTGCATTATACTGAGGAGCAAATTCTTTTATAAAATCCTCACTGATACCATAGTCTTCTGTGGGAGTAAGCACTCCTTCAATCTGCTTGCTCTGCACTTTACCATCTTTCAGTTTTACCGTCACATCCACATTGGAAACTACAATTCCATTACTGGCCGGATCAATAACCAACACAGAATCCCCCGCAACGTTCATAATCTTTTTACACTCACGGGCATGATCATGCCCCATCAATACAATATCAAAACCGGGAACATTTTTTGCCACATTCAGTGATGCATTCTCATTGTACTTGCCAGACATACGAAAAGCATCCTGCCCGGCATGGAAAAGCCCGACTACAATATCCGGATTCTCTTTCTCACGGATAATCTTCATCCATTTCTGTGCCGTTTGCTCCATATCATCGAAGCGAAGTCCCTGCCACAGATTTTCAGAAAGCCATGCAGGAATAGCAGAAGTAATCATGCCCAATACTACTATTTTAACTCCGTCCCGTTCTAATACTTTATAGGGTTTCAGATGAGTTTCACCAGTGGCAGTATCAATAATGTTTGCACCAAGCACAGGAAAATTGCATTCGCCAATCCAACGATCAAAAACGCCACGACCGGTTTCTACATCATGATTTCCCATATTACCGGCATCATACTTCATATAGTTCATCATTTCGGCACAGAGATGAGGAGAAACCGTATCTATATAATTATAATAATAAGCGGTAGGCTGGCCTTGCAATATATCACCGTTATCAAGCAGAATAAGATTATCTTTGTAAGTCTCACGCTCCTTCTGCACCAATGCATAAATACGCGCCAGACTTCCTCCCCATTCTTTCTGAGTAATGAAATTATAGGGATAATAATTACCATGTACATCACTGGTCTGTACAATTTTCAATTTCACCTCACGCTCTTGTGCCGGCAACGCCAACATAAAGCATAACAGCAAGGTACAAATAGAAATAAATCTTTTCATAATGTCTATTTAATGTAATAAGGAAATAGAGTTATTTTACAAACTCATTCTACCGGCATTGAAAATACAAAACGGGCTCCTTCGGTATAGTCCGGATCCACCCATATCTCACCACCCCATTTCTCAACAGTAAGTTTACAGATGGACAATCCCAATCCTGTCCCTTGTGCATATTCGTCTAATTTTTCAAAGCGTTCAAATACTAACTTTTGTTTCTCCTTTGGAATGCCGCAACCAGTATCAGTCACAGAGAAAAAGGCTAATTTCCGCCCTTCATCCACCGAAAAGTCCAAAGTAATAACACCATCTTGTGTAAATTTAGCAGAATTGGAAAGCAGATTAATAATAACTTGCTGCAACCGCTGTACGTCCGTATTGATTACAAAATCCTCATACTTACTGGTGAACACAAACTTATTATTGGATTTACGGGAAAAATTTACTGAAGTCAATACCTGCCGGCACAACTGAACTACATCACAAGGTTCTTTCGTCATCCTCACCCTGTCTGCATCGAGCCGGGAGAGATCAAGTATATCATTTATTAATCGAAGCAACAGGTCTGAATTGGATTTAATAATTTCCGAATACCCCTTTCTATCTTCGTCAGAACTTCCTTCGGCGGTCAACACATCCGAAAAGCCCACAATAGCATTCAGCGGAGTACGTATCTCATGGCTCATATTGGCCAAGAAGGCACTCTTCAGCCGATTGGATTCTTCGGCACGATCTTTGGCTTCACGCAAATCTACTTCCGATCTTTGCAAGTCGTCCTTCAAACGCTTTGTTCTGAAATAGAAAAAGAGTGAAATGATCAGTCCTCCTGCCAATATTACAAATATGCTGATTGCCGCCCATATCTGATACATATATTCCTGATAGAATGATACAGGCCTACCAACTATTTCAACACGAAAAGGAAGAGATTTTATATCCAGTTTCAAATCCTTCACTTTTTTATAGTCAAGCACAGCTTTACTGCCTACTATCTCTACATGACTGACCGTATCTTTCGGATTGTCAAGCATACGAATAGCTTCACGAGCCATTTCACGACCAAAAGAGCGATAAGCAGGAATTACCCCGCCTACAGCCCAATACCCCAGTCCAATGGAAGCCGGAGTAAAAGCAGGTACCGTAGGATTAGCCTCCATCATCATATAAGTGGCATTACGCATAAAATAGCTCTCATTCATATCCACACGCCAGGTACCCACCATGACCGCCGTATTTTCAGGTAACTTCTGAAACTGATCCAGTATCGTATAAATTGTATTGGAACGCCCGTCCAACAATATCAAATCCATCTCCGGGAACTTCTTCATTTTTTCTCTCACAAGTGCCTGCATGGCAACTCCTCCATACGTATTATCGGATATGAAAGCGATATGACGTGTATTGGGATAGAAGTGTTTAAGTAATTGAATATTACCTTCAATATCATATTCGTAAACAAATCCCGCCTTCACTTTATGGTGTCCAAGATCATCGGAAAAGAAATCTACAGACTCCGGCATCCATTCTTTCAGGTTGATTGTATCTTCCGGCAAAATCACTGCATTACGGCTGGTCAAACTACACATAGCCGGTATTTGTGCCACCAATGAGTCTTCCTGTGATAAATAAGACGCCCATGCCTCCTGCCCCAATAAGATAATAAGCTCCGGCCGTTGAATACCCGTATATTTAGAAAGTATCTGATGCATCATTCCCTTCCACTGAGGAGCCTCCGAGAAACTTTTACAGTTCATATTCTCAATCTCAATATTGTACTTGCCACCGCATTTTGTATATTCATCCATGAAATCAGAGATGGTTACCGAAGTCTGATGAGCGGCCGGATTATAAGAGCAAATAATCAGAATAGACCGGGTATCCTGAGCTGCATAGCCCACCACTGGCCAAAGAAAAACAATGGGAAGGAGGAAGGAAAAGACATATCGGATATATGGCAACATATTTATATATACGCGTTTTTTTTGTTGCCGCAAATATACTAAAAGTTGGCAATTAATAGGAGATTAATATGTACATTTGTCAGCGAATCATTATAAAAACATTTATGGAATTATTTCACAAGATGATTTCTGCTGCTTTGAATATATCAGAGAAGCAGGTCAGTAACACTTTGAATCTACTAAAAGACGGCGCTACCATTCCTTTTATCAGCCGTTATCGTAAAGAAGCTACAGGAGGCCTGGATGAGGTACAGGTAGAAAACATAAAAACCCAGTACGACAAACTCTGTGAGATAGTCAAACGTAAAGAAACCATTCTTACCACTATCAACGAACAGGGCAAACTGACTGCCGAACTGCAAAAACGTATTGAAGGCACCTGGGATACTACCGAATTGGAAGACATCTACCTCCCCTATAAGCCCAAACGTAAAACCAGAGCGGAAGCCGCCCGCCAAAAAGGGCTTGAACCCCTCGCAATGGTATTGATGCTACAACGCGAAAATAATCTTGATGCTAAAGCTGCCGCCTTTGTAAAAGGAGACGTGAAAGACGTGGAAGATGCCTTGAAAGGTGCGCGCGATATTATAGCCGAGCAGGTTAATGAAGACGAACGTGCCCGTAATGCTATACGTAACCAATTCAATCGTCAGGCTATAATCAGTGCCAAAGTGGTGAAAGGCAAAGAAGAGGAAGCTGCAAAATACCGCGACTACTTTGATTTTTCCGAACCATTAAAACGTTGCACTTCGCATCGGTTATTAGCCATCCGCCGTGCCGAAGCAGAAGGTTTGCTAAAGGTATCTATTACCCCGGATGACGAGGAATGCATCGAGAGGCTCGAACGCCAGTTCGTTCGTAGCAATAACGAATGCGCCCGACAAGTAGCAGAAGCGGTACAAGACTCTTACAAACGACTGCTAAAGCCCTCCATCGAAACCGAATTTGCCGCCATGACAAAGGAGAAAGCTGACGAAGAAGCGATTCGCGTATTTGCCGAGAATCTTCGCCAATTGCTCCTTGCCCCGCCATTGGGGCAGAAACGGGTATTGGGTATAGATCCCGGATTCCGTACAGGATGTAAGGTAGTATGTATGGATGCACAGGGCAATCTGCTGCATAATGAAAATATCTATCCTCATCCACCTGTAGATAAGAAGAAAGAGGCGGCAGCCAAGCTACGTAAAATGGTAGAAGCCTATCAAATAGATGCCATCGCCATCGGAAACGGTACAGCCAGCCGGGAAACGGAATTCTTTGTTACCACCCAGCAGTTCGACCGTCCTTTACAGGTATTTGTTGTCAGTGAGCAAGGTGCTTCCATCTATTCAGCTTCTAAAATAGCCCGTGATGAGTTCCCCGAATATGACGTAACCGTACGTGGTGCCGTTTCAATAGGACGCCGATTAATGGATCCGCTTGCCGAACTGGTAAAAATTGATCCGAAATCCATCGGTGTGGGACAGTATCAGCACGATGTAGACCAAACCAAACTAAAAAAAGCACTTGATCAGACAGTAGAGAATTGTGTAAACCTGGTAGGCGTTAATCTCAATACAGCCAGTAGTCATCTGTTGACCTATATCTCCGGATTAGGACCACAGTTGGCACAAAATATAGTGAACTATCGTGCCGAAAACGGTGCTTTCGATTCACGTAAAGCATTAATGAAAGTTCCCCGCATGGGTGCAAAAGCATTTGAACAATGTGCCGGCTTCCTCCGTATTCCACAAGCCAAGAATCCTTTGGACAATACAGCCGTACATCCCGAAAGTTATTGCATCGTAGAGCAAATGGCTAAAGATATGAAATGCAGTGTTGCTGAATTGATTACCAATAAAGAGTTACGCAGCAAAATCAATGTATCAGCTTACGTCACTCCAACAGTGGGTATGCCTACTCTGCAGGACATCATGCAGGAGCTTGAAAAGCCGGGACGTGATCCACGCCAGACGATCAAAGCCTTTGAATTTGATAAGAATGTACGTACCATCAATGACCTCCGTGAAGGAATGATACTTCCGGGAATTGTTGGTAATATTACCAACTTTGGCGCTTTTGTAGATATAGGTATCAAAGAGAACGGACTGGTGCACCTCTCGCAATTAGCCGAACGCTTCATTTCCGATCCCACAGAAGTAGTATCTATTCATCAGCAAGTTATGGTGAAAGTTATGAGCGTAGATAATGAGCGAAAACGCATACAATTAACAATGATTGGTGTAGAGCAAAGCTAACGCAAATATCTTGATTATCTTAAAACAAAAATCGCCCGATTCACTCCTAAGAATGAACCGGGCGATCTCTTATTTATATCTATTTGTCCGCTAAGCCATCATAGCCTGTCCGCCAAATACACCAGCCAAGGCACTTGCCACAGCTATAACCACTTTCAAAATCGTATTCCAAATCGTCTTTTTCATTTTCCTCCCATTTTAATAACGTATCAAGTGCCGCGCAGCCAACTTTCAACTCTCAATTTTCAACTTTCAACTCTCTAAGCTTTCAACTAAATAGAAGGATCTTCCCCCTCACCCTCACCACCAGGGTTTCCTCCCTCGGTCATGCTCTTCAGCAAATCAGCATGTACAAACTGTACACCTTGCAACAGGGCACGTGTGGTACCAATAGCTGCCGGGCGAGTATACTCAGCCGTAAACTGGCACTTCAAAGCTGTTATCTGATTCGGGTTTACCTTATCGGCACTCTCTACTCCCCGGCCCTGCGTACGGGCTTTCATTGTAAATGTTCCCAAGCCATCCAAACGTACCGTACGGCTGTTCAGAAGTTGTTCCCGCATCGCCGACATCAGGTTACGTACCACATTCTGTACATCACCCGGGGTAAGGGATGATTTCTCAGCTATTACCTCAGCCAATTGCTGAGTAGTTACTGCTGCTCCGGTTTTAACCAGATTAAGATGCCATAACTTAGCTCCCGCTTTGTTGGCCATCGGTGATTGCACCGCTCTGTAAAATAAAGGCATAATTACCTCCTCTTTTTAATGTTACTAATCGTTTTTTTCATTCACACGTTTCGTTGATCAACATTGCAAAGATGAGAGTTTATTATCGGGTGGCAAACGAAAAAGAGGGAGGTAAAGCTGTTTCTCTCAGAAAGTTTGTAGAGGGATAATTATCAGTTAGTTGGAAGAAAAATACAGGTAAAAGTATTTATGCATAAACAAGACATATAGAATACTTAATACCAAAATACTGCTCAATAAATACCAGTAGCCATACACCTGGAAATAGAAATAACCCACTATTACCAATGCTTGTATCACCATATATACAAAAGAAACTACCACATGAGGTACCTTCAGTTCATTTGCCATAATCTGATACAGATGTTTCCGATGAGGTAATCCAATATTCTCATGAAGCATCAGACGATGAATAATGGTAAGTACACTATCTACCCCATACACTACTAATAGTATAATCCAACTGAAATCCTCCGTCTTGATTATCAGCTTACCGATAAGAAACAAAACGATAAATGCTATACTAACAGAACCTACATCACCGGCAAAACACTTTGCACGCTTTCGGAAATTAAAGAAATTAAAAACCAGTACGGAACAAAGGATAGTAAGAATCAAATCCTGTTCTACAAAAGGAATAATCTCTTTATTTATATAGGCGAGAGCTACTAAAACAATCAAAGAGTATCCGCCTGTGATACCATTAATACCATCCATAAAGTTGTAAACATTGATAATACCCGTACAAATGATTAACGCTACA
The DNA here is from genome assembly GCF_034654355.2 of Bacteroides mucinivorans. Lineage (NCBI taxonomy): Bacteria > Pseudomonadati > Bacteroidota > Bacteroidia > Bacteroidales > Bacteroidaceae > Bacteroides > Bacteroides mucinivorans. The sequence continues at coordinate 3,316,744 of NZ_CP178179.1, forward strand.
AAGATTGTCCACCAGGGAAGAGAGAATAATCCCCACTGATAGAACATCAAAGCCATAGCAGAAAAATGAAACACTAATCGTAATGCCTGAGAGGTAGAACAGATATCATCTATAAAGCTGATAAAGGTGATCAGAGTCAAGGCAAGCATGAACCAGGGATATTCAAAATGATTCGTAAGGAAATAAGCCAATACGCCAAAATAGAAGATAACTCCCCCACCCCGTAAAGTGATCCGGGTATGTGAACTGCGCTCATTGGGTTTGTCAATGATATTGTATTTATCGGCGATATGAAAATAAAAAAGTTCTATAATTAATAGAACAACAAAAAGAACAAAAAAATACATATTCCCAAATGAATGAATTGAATTAATAATTATTACCTTTGTCATAAACTAAAAGAATAAATATGAGCCCTATAAAAAAAATAAATGTTAATCATTTGGAGATTTCTATTTCAATAGAATCGGGCAAAGAAGATTATTTCTGTTTAACAGATATTATTAAAGATAAAGAGGGTGAAGACCATATACGCAATTGGATGCGTAATAAAAATACAATAGAATTTTTAGGTACTTGGGAAATTTTAAACAATCCCCACTTTAAAGGTGTCGAATTCGACACCTTTTTAAATCAAGCAGGATTCAATAGATTTAATATGACTCCTAAAAAATGGATCGAAGCAACAAATGCTATTGGAATCATATCAAAATCCGGCAGAAATGGTGGTACATATGCCCACAAAGATATAGCGTTAGAATTTTGTTCATGGTTTAATCCTACCTTCAAGCTATATCTTATAAAAGAATATCAACGTTTAAAAACAATAGAAAATAATCCATTAAAATTGGAATGGAAAATAAAACGTATCCTATCCAAAACAAATTATCAATTGCATACAGATGCAATAAAGGATTATATTATACCTAAATCTCAGATTCTAAAAGATTCTCAATGGATTATATATGCCGAAGAAGCAGATTTACTAAATGTGGCAATATGGGGCTGTACAGCGTCCGAATGGCGAGATTTTAATCCTCAGCACGCATCGAAAGGATTAAATATCAGAGATATGGCAAGCATTAATGAACTTGTAGTTTTATCTAATCTCGAATCATTCAATTCTGAATTAATCAAATTATCTATTCCCAAACATAAACGTTTTGAACAATTATGTCAAATAGCAAAAACTCAATTAACACAACTAAATAAATGGGAATCAGAAAAAAAATTCAGAGAAATTGATGAGAACTTAAAACAGCTTGAATAAATATGTCAGTATAGTATCATAATAACATTGTCAGTTTATAAATGAACAAATAGTTTTTATTAATCCTTCTTTTGCAGTAACAGGCATTTTATCAATGCCCAGTGCCCTTTTTATCTTGTCATTACTAACTACATAATTTTCTGTTAACTTCCGCAGACGTTCTGTATTCAATGGCAAATGAAGTAAAGTACCAATCCCGGCACATCCTTCCATCAAACCTTTATTCATCTTCCAAATATGCGGTTTCTTTCCCATCACCTCACACATAGTAGCTATCAACTCATTAGTAGACATCGCTTCATCATCCCCCATATGATAGATACCTCCCGGAACATCCTTCGTCAACAACCCTTCTACCACATAGCAAAGATTATCAATCGAAGTAAACGAACGGCGATTCTCGAAAGCTCCCAAAGGCCACGGAATGCCTTTCTTCACCACATTATAAAGCAAATTCAGATTCCCTTTATTCCCCGGCCCATGTATCATGCAAGGTCTTAATATATAAACCTGCTTGTTTAATTGACAGTTGACAGTGGACAATTGACAATTAGCTGCGCTATCATGCTGCATAGCAACTGTCAATTGTTCACCATCAACTGTCAACTGTCCATTGTCAACTGTCAATTTATTAAGAATGTACTCTTCCGCCTTAATCTTGCTTTCTCCATAAGGACCAACCGGAGTTGGAATAACATCCTCGGTGAGTATATCCCCTACTACGCTATCGGCAGCAGCTTTTACAGAACTGAAGAAAATGAATTTCTTAGCTGATGACTTCAGAAAAAAATCAAAGATCTTTTGAGTCAAACCTGTGTTGATATCAAAATAAGACTGAGCTATTGATTGTTTTTTTGTGTCATGAGCTTTACCCGCAAGATGAATGATAGCATCAAATTGAGGTAGTTTTTGAAATAAGGAACAAGATGCTTCTATCTCTTTCCAAAGAAAAGTTTTCATCACTCCCTCTTTCTCGGGAGCAATGATATCAAGGCCGTAAAGAGTATAATGATCTTTTAAAGCCATAATAAGATTGGAACCCACAAAACCATGAGCACCGGTAATAAGTATATTCATTCTTTTACAAATAACAACTCAAATACTTTCACTAAATACTTCAAGAATAAAAGTGGCATGCAAGTCCAAATACCATTTTCTTTACAAGCTCTGACTATCTCTTTATTCAATAAAATATTGCTTCTTATAGATGCGGTACTGGTACCCCCTGTACGCATTTTCATAAAATCGAATGGTAAATATTGACTTTTCAATTGATGTACATACAAGAAACGAATAAGGAGCTCATAATCAGCAGCTATTTTATAATCAGTCTTATAGTAACCAAACTCTTCAAAATATTTTCGATAAGTAAAAAAAGTGGGATGAGCAGGCATAAAACCAAATCGAAACATCTCAGGAGTAAACCTCTTAGAAGAGTAATAACGCACTGTTTTATCTAAATTCTGAGGATTTACAAAACGCACATCTCCATAAACAGCTCGTATATCACTATTTTTAAAGGCTTCAGCAACCTTCATTATAATATCTCTCCTATGATAAAAATCATCAGAATTAATAATGCCGATAATATCTCCTGTAGCCATCCGGATACCTTTATTCATGGCATCATAAAGTCCATTATCCTTCTCACTAATCCATTTTAGTCGGCCATGAAACAAAGGTTCATACTCTTTTATTATATCAATGGTTTTATCTTGAGAACAGCCATCTACAATAATATATTCAATATCCAGATAAATTTGAGATAAAACAGATTGAATGGTATCACGAAGAGTTCGGTAACTATTAAAAGTTACGGTAACTAAAGAAATTTTCATCAAAAACAGTCTGATTCTATTAGAATTTATCTCTCATACCACACCTTTTGATATTGTGAGAATATCGATTTCATGGTATAGCATGCCAGCACTTTTCTCTTTCCGTTAATAGCATAATCAAGGTGATTATCAACACCGGAAAACTTATCAAGCACTTCTATTATTGCATCTGCCGATTTTGCTTCAAAGCATATCCCGGCAGCCTGTTCACTATCCGCATCTATCATATCCCGAATGGCTCCTACCGGAGTAGCCAACACCGGACAACCCATCGCCATCGCTTCAAGTACTACATTGGGGAATCCCTCTGTATAAGATGGTAGTATGAGAGCATCGGCCTTGCTCATATATTCAAGCACTACCTCCGATGGTTGATTACCCAAGAGACAAAACCAGTCACCCTCTCTCCGTTGGGAAATAGTCAACAAATCATTCTTTATTTTTTCATCATAAGGACCTATCATAGTCAAATGAGACTCATTTCTCAATTGAGAAAAAGCATCTAATAATTCATATACCCCTTTAGTCCTTATTATCTGCCCTACAAAAACATAATGATTTTTTTGCTTCTCTTCCACATCTTGATTTGCCAACAAAGCTACTTTAGGCGAACAAGGATTACCTATGAGTCTTGTTTTACTTTCAAACCCGGTATCACATAAAGCCTTATAGGAAGGAGCATCTATAACAATAATCCGGTATGCATGTTTCATATTAAAGCATAACAAGTTCCATTCCCAGTTTTTGCGCTCACTTAATTCCGGTATCCGGCCAAAACGATAATGAAAAATACATTTCGCCCTAAAACACTTGGCTATAATAAGATAAAACACATCTTTACATAGAGAAAGTGAACCCGAGGTAGCTATATGAATCACAGCAGGATGGTATTTAAAGCAATTCTTAACTAACAAATAAAAGATATGTATAGTATCCACTATTCCACTTACCACCCTGTAAAGTGGATGAATTGCATTATTGGGATTTTTAAATTTAACAGAACCGTCTACATGGTAAACATCTTGTATTTCAGCCTGTTGAATATAGTCCAGCATATTTTTTGTCCAACTTGTAATTCCTCCTGTAGGAAACAAGGGAGATAAGAATATAACGCTCTTCCTATTTTTCATCTTATCACTCTCGCAGGATTTCCTCCTATTATTACATTATCCGGGAAAGTTCCCGATACAACACTACCGGCCCCAACGATTACTCCGTCTCCCAATACAGTACCTTTCAATACAATACTATTCATCCCAATAAAACAATCATTCCCTATGACAACGTCCTTTTTACGAATATATCTTTCATCCACGCTTCTTCGCCTTACTTCTTTTTCTAAAGGATGAAAATCATTATCTATAATTTTGCAGTTAGCTCCAATCTGACAGTTATTCCCAATCGATATATTTGACATCGCATAGATTGTAGAACCCGAAATACCACATTTCTCTCCTATAGATATTTTGCCACCATAACGAGCAACAATTATCGTTCTTTGGTAAAGACCTAACATATTGCTTACCGGAGAAGAGTTTATAATACTTCCATTACCTATTTCTATTCGCGAGTTTTTAAATGAGAAAATGATTGTAAATCCATTAAATTTCACACCTCGCATAAACAAGATATTTTTAAAATATAGAAGCCTAAATAAAATTGTTCTGATCAGCATATTTTCAGCACATTAAGAAACACGAAATTGTTCTATATTTGAATGGCTTTTATCCATTGATTTGTAATTTTCTCTTTTCCAAATAATATTTCTGCTTTTTTATTTGAATTCTTTCCCAAAGAGACCAATTCTTCTTCCGAACACTCAAGTAAAATCTCCAACGCTTCCTTAATAGAAAAAACATCGTTCCAGTCACATAATACACCATTATTACTATCCACCAACGTCTGATAATCAGAAACTCTACTCATTACCACAGGCTTAGATAGCAACATTGCCTCACAAATTACATTGGGTAATCCTTCAAGTCGGCTGAATAGCCCTACCACATCAGCTTCATGCATTCTATTTACAACATCACTGACTGCCTCATTCAATCTGAATATATTCTGAAGACAATATTTTTTTCTTAAAAAACAAGCATCATCAAAAGCTCGGGTATCGCTATCCGTAGCTTCTTTTCGCCCATACCAGTCTATCTTCAATTTTTCTTTCAGATCTTCATCTAACAAGTTCACCGCTTCAATCACATTGATAGGATTCTTTAAATACTGATAACTGGCTGCCACAACTATATGAATTTTCCCGTCTTTACGAGGTATATAAGTGGAGGTTATTTCAGGAAGAGTTACTATATTGTATATTACCTCCAATTTATCTCTATAGTAAGGATAATACTTCAGCCATAGATTCCGGGCATTCTCCGAGTTACAAACAATCGCATCCGAATATCCCTTCATCCACCCTATTAGTTTCCCTCTAAGCGTATGAAAATTTTCCTCTTTTGCACTGCGCTCACTTGTTATCACTTTCCAGCTATGCCCACCAATAGCCGCTATACAATTCAATAAATCAGGTGTATCCAAAAATGAAATAACTGCATTATAGTTTCCTTTACGTATAAAGTCACGTATTTTCAAAATACGTATTAAATAATTCTTCAGAGTAATCCAATGAATAGGAATGCCATTTTCTAATAATGCATGGGCAAAAAATTCATTCCGACAATAGCACAATACCTCAACATCTATTCCTTGTTGTTTGAGTAAAGGAGCAATAGTAGTTAATTGACGTTGAGCACCGCCAGAACCCAAAGAATCAATAAATAATAATAATTTCATAATAGCACATGATTAAATAGAGCTTTCACTATTTATTGCTATATATATACAATTTTCTCTTTACGACTCCCAAAACCATTCCACATGAAAAAACTTTACTAACATCTTCAATCAATCCATAGCCAAATACAAAATAGAGTGGAAAAAGACTTAAAACGATTAGCAACATATATAGTTCAGGCTCTTTATTCCGAAGAAACAAACACCAATATCTGAAAAAGATTCTCAAGTACTTGTATATCAAAATAAAAACAAAAAAACCAAAAGTATATACCAGAGCAGCTAAGCTACAATCTGATATAGAAGATTGAGTCCAATTCGTTTTTTTAAAACGTGGAAGTCCTTTCCAAACCGGAAAGCCATGAGGAATAAGACTTTGACCTGGATGCTTAAGAATATACATCAGATGATAGATCCGGGTTTGGTCTCCAGATGCATCATTATTAGAAGGATCCACCTTAGTATACAGACGGTGATGCATAGACGGTGACGTTTGGAGTATTTCATCTTCTAAATTATTATATGCAAAAATGCCTATTAAAAATAGAAAAACAAAGATGAACAATAACTTAAAATAAGATTTATATATAGTGCATAAAGCAAAAAATGAAAAAATCAGTGCAACAATTGCATATAATAATATCCCACGTGTTATTGACAGGAAAGAGGCTGTCAATGCAATACATAGAAGAACAAGCATTTGTATTTTCGATTTTACCAGTAATGAGCAAGATATTAAAATTCCAATCAAGATAAAGTTGGCATTATTTACCATTGGTATATCTTCATTAATAGAATTCAAGTTTTGAATTTTATTAATCAATACCAAACCGGCCAATAATTCAAAAACTGTCGTAAAAAAGGCACACCATGCAATATCTTTCATAGATAAAAGATCGCTATATCTAAATAGCATAAAACCGATTACGAAGAAGAAATAATATCGTAATGACGATAATAATTCTCCCAATTCAGAATCATGCCAAAACATTCCTAATCCATATAACAAGAGCCCGATTATTATAAACTGCATTTGCACCATAATCGGTAAGAAAATGCGTTTTCTATGATAGAATAAAAAAATCAACAATAAGACCTCAACAGCCTTAAAAGGAAAGCCCAGAAAATCCATTAACACAATTCCACTTAGAGAAGATAAGAAAAAGGAGAAAAAAATAATGAACAATCTATTGATTTTATTCACTCTAAATCTATAACTGCCATGCATACTTTTTGATTAATCTGTTAACAAAATCTCTTTCGGGACTTGTTATTCCAAAACAATAAATTGCAATAAGAGACACTGAGAATGAAGTCACAAAGACCACAATAGTTCTGTAAGGCAATGTTTGAAAGTATATATAAACTAAAGAAGTAAACAACACACAGAGCATAAAAGGCCATAATATCCGAAGAAGAACTTGAGAAACATAGTTTCTCAAAGAAAAATGAAGGATAGAATATACAAAGTATATTTTTATAATATAAGATATGAATGAAAAGACAACATTAATAACAAATACCACTTCAGCCTTTCCACCAAAAGACAAGAATATGTATGATATAGGAAGAATCAGCAATGACGTAATAGTCATAACAATTTGGAAATTTTTTATCCTGCCTGTAGCCATTACGGAAACGGTTAGCGGATTAGACATTACACTGAATATAGCCTCAAACAGCATAATACGTATAAATATAGCCGTATAATCAGGAACTGTCTTTATCCACCAGGTAAGTATGCTCTCTATCTCAAACCATATAGGAAGCGCCAAAATAAATAATAAAAAAAAAGCAAATTTAGAACTCGTATAAACGAGTTTCTGCATATAACTTAAATCATCTGATGCATACGACTTGATAATCTGAGGATTAACCGCCACTTGAAAATTAATACAACATTTAGCAACTGCCTGTTGAACCTGAAACATTATTCCACGAGCAGCATTAACAGATGGACCATAAAATAAATTAAGCAAAACATTCAATCCCTGATTAGAACATACACCTCCAAATTCTTTCGCTAAATTCCAACCTAAGAATGGCAAGATCCCTTTCATTATCTCTTTATCAAAATCTAATCTGAAACTTGTTTCATCAAATTTCCTTCTACAATAGACTATATACAAACATTGTAAAACGCATTGTATGAGTAAATACGCAATAGAGTATGATATCAATTTATCAAAAGGTAAAATAGGAAGCAGAAAAAGAATTAAAACTTTCAAAGTAGCATCAATAATCCCAATGTATGCATACGCATCCATTCGTTCATGAGATATGATAGAAGCATTGTATGGTACATTGATAATCGTTATAATTAAGGAAAACAAGACACTCTGATAAACAAAGATTCCTGCAATCAATTTTCCGGGTGCCATCTGTATCTTATTACATACAAACCAAAGGCCTATCGTTTCGCCCAAAATTAATATCAGAAACGCAATGAATATATGAATTGTTAAACTTACGTGAAAAACCTTTCTTAATTTATTGATATCAAAATCTTTTTTACCCAATTCATAAGTTAGAAAGCGTGACGTAGCAGTTGCCATAGACGAATTTACAAAACCAAACATGGCGACAATACCTCCAATAACCTCATATAATCCATAGTCCTGTATCCCCAATATATTAATAATCACCCGGGATGCATACAGTCCAATAAACAGCATAATGAACATTCTGATGTATAGCATCATCGTATTCTTTGCAATTCGCTTACTGGAAGTCTGGTTATCGGAATTTATCATTGAATGTGCCACTTATCCGTATCAATGTATCTCACTCTGTCCTCTGGCATAGCCATACCGACAAAAGCCCCTACATTTGAGCTACACGTACCTATAAAAAGCTTTGATTTTCTTATAATTTCAACACTTGCATACAGATTCAGCATTTGTTTATCCACAGCAGCAAATTCTGAAGATTGAAATTTTGAATTATCATATCCGGTTTCCGTATTAGAGGCCAAAGTATAAAAACGCCATAACGGATATCTTTTTGTCAATGATTCATATATTGAATAATCATCAGTAAGTACATAAGCAACTTTTAAGTTTGACTCACGCTCAGCTATCTGTATATACTCATCTTCTCCATATAAATCATGTTCAATAATCTTATCTCCTCCCCGAATATGCATGGCTATATAATCTTGAGGTAATTCCAACTGTTCCGTTAAATTCTCAATTTTATTTTCATATTCCTCATTGAACTTATAAAATGAACTAACAAAGCCGAATGCAATTTCTCTAAAATCACCTTTTAAACCCAAAGTTGGAAAATCAAAATCCTTTCCTACAAATGACTTAGAACGAGAAGTTCTAAAGATATCTTGCGTTAAATATCTGCCTGTAATTAGTTTATACAACAATTCACCTAATAGCAGACTCTTTTCTTTTAAATTAATAGAAAGACAACGTTCATTTGAATGATAGTCAGAAAACCGTTTATTAAAATAGCGATGAAAAAAATTCGTATTTTCTCTATGAAAAATTTTGAATATCTTAGAATATCCTTCATAATTAAAAAGAATTGTTCTTTTTGAATAAATCCGAAACTGAATCTTATAATAGTAACAATAAACCATGGCATAAATCATACTGTTATATTCCGAATAAAAACCGGCTCCTGAATTCCCTAAATGAAAGATCAACTTCTTTTTAAAGGATGCATTCTCTTTTTGATATCGCTTTACAAATTTTTCTATATCCATTTTATATATAACTATTAAATCTTAATATTTAAACTTATACAGTTTTAAAAGTTCTCATAATTTTCTTCCATACTATTTTACATAGATTTAACCGGGGTATTTTAGACGAAAAAAGAATTTCTCGATACCTGTACACAAAAGCCCCTTCGGGTACCCTTTTTGCTGCACTTATCTCCTGTGCAAAAATAGAGTCTATAAAACAGACATAATTTGTCATACGTTGTTTAGATCTCTCAACCTGCTCTTCCGTTTGCCAAGGTTCCGATATTATCTCACACCATAAATCGTCATTAATATCTATTTCTTTTATTCTATTGAGTATTTCTTGTTGTGACTCAAATTGATGACAATTAATAAAGGATTTAGGATTCAATTCTAATATAATGTCTGGATTTCCCCAATAGACAGGTACGGTATGAGCGCATAGACTCGTTAATATTTTCTCAGAAGTATATCCCTTATAATTTGCATTCTCCGCTGCAATGGAAAATTTATAGCTACTTTTCATAGGTATACATTCCAAACGGTGCCCGATATATCCCGTAGCTCTATTGCCCACATTATTCAAATGTTTTCCAAGAGAATCTACTTTCTTATAATTTGAAATTAGATAAAATAATTTATCCCTATTGGGGTGTGCATTATAATTTGAATATAAGAAATTACAAAACTTTTTTTTCTCTCTTAATATGCCATAGGCTTCATTTACTGAATTTATTTTATTCCGGAACTCTCCTTCATAAAATTCTTTATAAAATAACGTAAAAGGAGGCAGTATGCAAAAGCGATCTTCATTAGACAGATGTGCATCAAAACCAATTGCATAGTCAAACAAGTTCCAATCAGGAGAAAATGCTTCTGCCGCATATATTATTTTAATTGAAGCCTTATTATATAGTTTTTGGAATCGTCTCCAGTTCTTTTTACACGTATATATTTCATCTGATGCGAATAAATAGCTTGGATCTTTTGAATTCCATATAAAATTATAATAACTTTCTAACTCATCTATTTTGAGAAAAGCGACAAATTCTGTTGCTGAGTTCACTTTAGAGTGAAACATATAGACATTTATATCTTTTTTCATAGTTTTCTAATTTTTATACTGCAATTTATGATCGATCCTTTTAAAACGACACTAATTATTTATCAGTGTACCCAATTCATCTGAACTCATAAATTCCACATCCGGCCAAAGCTTCATGATTACTTGTAGTAATTCCGCGAATTGGCGTAAGTTATTATCTCTGTTTTGGGGGTGTATAGCCCCTATAAAGTTGAGTCGGTGCGCGCTGATGATGGCAGGCTTCTTTAATTTAAAAGCTTTTTCAATACCTTTCAAGCAGTATTCCTTATTCAAGCGGTGATCTTGTGTCGGTTCAAAAAGACAGTTACGTACCAAATAGGTTTGCCCCAATTCATTTTTCTGTCCCATGTAATGATGTATAGTATCTGTTATCTGACTCTCTTTTGAAAGATACTGAGAATAACTACCTTGCAAAATATCGACTCCTATTTGTTTTAACGTTTCATTCAACTCCGGATTCCAGATATAACAAGGAGCTATAAAAGATTTTGAAACATAGCCAAATATCTCTCGAAATAACCTCATCCCATCTTTCAGGATTTCTTTTTGTAACTTAATAGACTTCTCTGAATTAACCATAAATTCTCCAAGTACATGATTCTTCTGTTTGTTATAGCGAATCCCCCATGTTTGCAAATCGAAGCATGCCCTCAGTTCCGGATTCCCTTCTTGCAATTCAGACATCCACTTTTCTATATTCAGATGTTCCCTGCCATGGAATTGAGGTACAAAAAGACTCTGTGTAATACCTTCTTTCCAACTATCGAATAAACAGTTAGGATAACGTTCAAGAGTAACTGTAAAAGGTTCATAGAAATAAGATGTAAAACCGGAAGCTCTTATCCTCTCAAAGTCAGGGTTGGCAACACAGATATTCGCCGTGATTTTAGGTGAATTTCCTTTAAAGTCTTTATAATGTGACAACACGTCAAATAACAATGATAAATCTTCCTTCGTAGCAAGTGAATCATTCTCATTATAGCAACGTCCAACTACGTCTAATCCCAATGATGCCATTTTATGAAATACATCTAACGAAGGCATTCGTATGCTCCCCCAGTCATCAGATTCTATTACGATTATTCTCCGATTAGTCGTATACCCTCTACGTTCATTTATATATGTGTATAAATGACTTTTAGCAGCAGATTGATAATGTTTTAATGTATTCATTTATACAAGTTTTCAATCATCCAATATTGAGGAATAAATGTTTCTTCATGATAGACTAAATCCGATGTCCAATAGCCATGTACCATCTCTTCCTCATCAAACCCAAATCCATAACTAGCTTCTACCAATAAAGGAGTATTATTAGATTTATCAATCACAAAATCAAAAGCAACAGATTGCAATGAAAACTTTTTAGATATTTCTAAAGCGATTTTGATTATGTCAATTGATATAAGTTCATTATTAAAAATCAATGTACCGCTACCTGAAGCACGAAAATCATCTTTTCTAACAGCCCTTTGAAATCCCCAACACTTACCATCTACAACTTTAATTCTATAATCGGTTTTATTGCCAACAATAAACTCCTGAAAATAAGCATACCCTTTCTCCGGTGCATGGAATTTAGCAAACTCAGTGGGTATCACTAAACGAGCTACCCCTTTGAGCACACCTGTAAAAGAGTCTTTCCCGGTTCTCCACTTATGAAAACGCTCCTTCAAATTTCCCCATCTATCAAATTGGGAAAAACCTTTTCCAAAAGCCTTATTGATTAACCGGATTGCATCTTGCCGGGTACGAACCAGTTTCACATTGGCAGCACCGGCACCACCGCGCAGTTTGAAAACTTTAGGAAAAGTAGTTTCATTTGCCCAATGTATTGCCTCCGCTTTTGTATAAAACACATACGAAGGAATCAAAGGTGCGCCAATCGCTTCAAACAGATATTTCTGACCTACCTTATCATCAAAATGCCAACCGGTGGCAAAATCTGGAAAGACTTTCTTACCGGCCGATTGCAGTGAATAAAGTAGCTGTTTGGCAAAGAGCGTATCTTTATAACTCCCATGATGATGATGCCACATAAAAGCATCACAATCACTCACCTCCTGTATAATATCATTATCATAAGCATTAACCAATTTATAGGCAATCTTATGCTCTTTACAATATTCAATCCAACGGTCACTAAACGAACCCTTATTATGATGAATGGCTATTTTCATTATCTTATAATCTGGCGTCTATTATCTCTGAATCCAAAAAGCCCTTGACATCGAAAACGACAGCGATTTCTTTCTCTATAAGCTGATTAATATCAAGCACCTTAAACTCATCATGTGCTACAGCTAAAATAATAGCATTGTATTTCGCAGAAGGCAATTCATTAATAACTTCTATACCATATTCATGCTGTGCGATAACCGGATTGGCCCAAGGATCATAAACCGTAATATTAATATTATACGTTTGCAATGCTTTATAAATATCAATGACCTTCGTATTACGTACATCCGGACAATTCTCTTTAAAAGTAAAACCAAGTATTAATATGTTGGAATTCAATACCTGAATACCTTTCTTTAACATAAGTTTCACCACTTGATTGGCTACATATTCTCCCATACCATCATTCATCCTACGCCCTGCAAGAATAATCTCAGGATTATAACCATAGCGCTGTGCACATTGGGCCAAGTAATAAGGATCTACACCAATGCAATGGCCGCCCACCAAACCGGGTTTAAAAGGTAAGAAGTTCCACTTAGTGCTTGCAGCTTCGAGTACATCCAATGTGTTAATACCCATTCTATTGAATATCTTAGACAACTCGTTCACGAAAGCAATATTAATATCACGCTGTGAATTTTCAATCACCTTTGCAGCTTCGGCCACTCGCATGGTAGGTGCCAAATGTGTACCGGCTGTTATAACAGAAGCATATACTGCGTCTACTCTTTTCCCTATCTCAGGAGTAGAGCCCGAAGTTACTTTCTTGATTTTCTCTACCGTATGGAGTTTATCACCCGGATTAATACGTTCGGGAGAATAGCCGGCAAAGAAATCTTCATTTAACTTCAAGCCGGACACCTTTTCTACCACCGGAATACATTCGTCTTCGGTAACACCCGGGTAGACAGTTGATTCATAAACAACGATATCTCCTTTGGAAATCACTTTGCCTACAGTGGTACTCGCACCATAAAGAGGTGTCAAATCCGGATTATTATTTACATCGACAGGAGTGGGAACTGCCACTACATAGAAATTATAATCTCTGATATCTTCTATATCAGATGTACAGGTAAAACCACCGACAATGGCAGATTGTAACAGTTCGTCACTTACCTCAAGCGTAGAATCATGTCCTGCCATTAGAGCCTCTACCCGCTTTGAATTCATATCAAAACCAACCGTTTTGTATTTTGTTGAAAATAATCTTGCTAACGGCAAGCCAACATAACCTAAGCCGATCACACAAATTTTAGTATCCATATATGTATCATCTATGTTTTATCTATTTCAAGTTCTCCCAATACCAGGCAACCGCTTCTTTCAATCCGTTACGCATACTATATTGTGGGGTATAGTTAAGAAGAGCCTTGGCTTTGTCTATACATGCCAAAGAATGAGGGATATCGCCTATTCGATTAGGCCCATGCAGTATTTCGATATTGGCTATTTCCGGATCAAAATCACTTAGAAACTCTTTTAAATAATCAACCAATTGATTTAAAGTGGTACGTTCTCCAAAAGCTGTATTGTATACCTGATTAACCGCTTCAGAAGAGATAGTTTCCAATGCCAACAGGTTCATCTGCACCACGTTCTTGATGTAAGTAAAATCGCGGCTATACTCTCCGTCACCATTAATAACCGGCGATTCATGATTCATCAATTTCTTTACAAAAAGAGGAATCACAGCAGCATATGCTCCGTTAGGATCTTGTCTTCGACCAAATACGTTGAAATATCTCAAACCAATGCACTCCATGCCATAAGTTTTGGCAAAGACATCAGCATAGAGTTCATTTACATATTTAGTAATCGCATAGGGAGAGAGTGGCTTACCTATCACATCTTCAACCTTCGGAAGACTTTTGCTATCACCGTAAGTAGAAGAACTGGCTGCATAGACAAAGCGTTTCACGCCTGCATCTCTGGCAGTAACCAGCATATTAAGGAAACCGGAAATGTTCACTTCGTTGGTAGTGGCAGGGTCTTGGATAGAACGAGGCACTGAGCCCAGGGCTGCTTCATGCAATACATATTTGTTGCCTGCTACGGCTTTCCGGCAGTCTGCCAGATTACGAATATCGCCTACGACGAGTTTAAAGGTAGTTGGATATTTGTTGATCAATGGTAATAAATTCTCAATATGACCCGTGGAAAAATTATCCAGGCAAGTCACGACATCACCTCTTTCAAGCAAGGTCTCACAAAGGTTAGAGCCGATAAAGCCCGCCCCGCCAGTTACTAAAACATTCATTTAATTTATTTTCTATAAAGTTAAAAAGCATGCGACATTTACGTATGTATGTTTTCTACTTATTCTATTACTTCCCAGTTCGGATACGGATTAGCCTCCAGACTCTCCAGATAGTCAAAAACCTCCCGCTCTGCCAAAGTCAAATCACGCCCTTCCCAACCATTGATTATTGCATGGGCTTCTTTCGCTAACGCATCGTCAAAAGTTTCTGCATAGCAGGCTACTAAAAGCTGACACTTCAATAGTGAGGCGAGAAGTTGGTCGAGTATCTTCCAACTACGATCGAGAAGAACCTGGATCTTTTTATTCTTGTTACCATTGTCATAAATGGTGGCATGGAAACCACTCAACAGGGCGTAGCAAAGCCTGGCTTCTTCTTCGATATTGGAACTACGACGGATGTAGAGATCTTCGGACTGACGGTATACCTCGAGATTGAGTTCACAAAAACGGTCGGAGTAAATGGGACTACCATCGAAACCTAAGTTGAGAAGTTCGTGCGTGATATGGCACAGGGCATCAATTTGGGATTGTAGAAACATGAATTTATTTACAATTTTCGATTTACAATTTACGATTGAAAAATGATGTAGTTATCAATTAGATGATTTACAACCAATTATAATGAGGAGTCGGAAATGCGTTCTATCAAGGAAGGATGGATGTAGGCAGTAGCTACTGCCATGACTCCCTGAATACAAACCGACACGCGGCGGTCTCCCTTGACACGGATGATGACTCCTTCCACACCCTCGAAGATACCACCGGTGACACGAACACGGTCGCCTTTCTGTAAGGCGGTGGCGACGGGATCGAGGTAGACAATCTGCTCTTCGTAATTGCCCGAAACGGCAATGAAGCTACGCATCTGGGAATCCGGGATGGTAATCGGACGACGAAGCTCCTGATTGAAGATGTAACGGACAGCCAAAGAGAGGGCGATGGACTGACGGATATCTTCGATACATTGCAGTGAGGAACGGACGAAGATAAGGTTATGCACCACGGGAACGAGTTTGCGGATTTTACGGTCCGCTTTCTTGATGTACTCGTAGTGCATGGGGATGAAGTTCTCAATCTTTTCGGCATCTAAAATCTCTTTCAGGAGAAGCTCGCGGCTATAAGTGACGCGAAGCGGATACCAGTGTATGTCAGTGGATTTGTTCACAATTGGATATTCTTTAGGGACACCGGGGTAGTGAAAACTCCTTCCGGTTAAGCGTGTATAAGTAGAGATTATCAATGAGTTATACACTTGCCCTCAATAGTGGCCCTATCACAGGGAACGAACATAAAGAGGGGATTTATGAGGTGTGCAAGGACTTGTTTTTATTGAAAACAAAGCGGGATGCACAACTTATTATAAACGAGCCGACTGAAAGCAATAAGTGTTTCAATAGACGTTCGTTTAATTGAACGCTTTTTTTACACATCATATAAAGGGAAAATATCATAAAAGCATACAGATAAAAGAGTAATTTATTTAATATCGTATATTACTAATAATCAGACCATTGAGGGTAATTCAATAAATATAATATCATTTTTTTTATTAAACATTTTGCCAGTATAAAAATACCTCATATCTTTGCGTTCAATTAAACGAACGTTTATTGAAACACTTTTATATTCGATAGATATTTTATTGATTTACAATACAATACACACATAAAACAAGCATTTTCCTTCATTTTACCCCATAAATAATCCATACTAAATGAATTAATTAACTACTTTCGCGATTTTAAACATTTTTATCATTAACTAAATTAAAATCGCGAATTATGAACCAAAAACTACAACAGAAAGAGGATAGTAAAAGAGTAAAAAAAACGAGGATAAAAAGTATTTACTAACTAATAAACAGGAAACTCAATCAAAGAAAGGAAGAAAAAAGGAGAAACCAATGTGCGGTATTATTTCCTGTCACGAAGAATATATCAGAGACATGATATTGTTGTGCAAAAAAGGAGCAATGGGAGAAGATTTAAAGACATGTCAAGCCAGTTTAGCACGATTTATTTTTGAAAGAAGCACACTCATTCATATAGTCAACGGGGAATACAAACAACTAAAATACAGCACTATAAAAACCTACATATCCCAAATATGGAATGAAGAGGAATAACACTAATCCGGTTATGAGGAGACAGCGAAATTACAGGACACCTATTTTGTAAATTCATTTTAGAATAATAAGCATATATTCGCAGCAGATTGAAGCGAAAGATGTAGGAGTGCCGCTTTCTCAGGATGCGGCACTTTCTTTGTATACAGCATCAACCTGAAAAAAAATAATTATTCATCATTTTAAATTCAGTATTATGAAAAAGCAGAAAAGGCAGGTGTCACAGAGTGAAGCAATGAAAGCAAGATGGAAAAGACGGATCGTGATGGAAAAAGATTACCCGGAGAGTACCGCACAATGGATGGCAGAACGACTGGAAACATTGTTGGACCACATGCTGTATGGGCATGCCATGATTGCCTATCACAAGCAGAACGGAGATTTCAAGTTTGTGAAAGGGACACTGATCTATTACGAAGCAGAGTTTCACAAAGCATACGATCCAACAAAGGTGGAAGGAGCCGTCGTTTACTGGGATGTGGAGCAACAGGGATGGAGAACGTTCCTGGTGGAGAACTTTATGGAATGGAGACCGGTTGTTTAATGGAAAATTGAAAGTTGAAAATTGAAAATTAGCTGCGCTATCATGCTGAATAGTAATTTTCAATTTTCAACTTTCAACTTCCAATTAAATAAGAAGTTACTATGCAGCGCATAGCGCAGCCAACTTTCAACTTTCAATTTTCAATTTTCAACTAAATAAACATGGCTACAGAATACTATGGAATAAACTACTTCCCGTTACTGACGGGATTTTTTCACTGCGATACGATAGAACTGATTACGGCGATACATGGAGTGAAAGGGCCGCATGCGGTGATCATGTTGCTGTGCAAGATATATACTGACGGGTATTACATTCATTGGGGAGAGGACCAATGCATGATTTTTGCAAGGAAGTTAGGACCGGAATACGATAAAAAGACAGTGGAAGAGATCGTAAACCTGCTCATCGAAAAAGAATTTTTCGATAAAGAAAGCTACGAAAAACACGGAGTGCTGACTTCTGTGGAGATACAAAAGGTATGGTTGGAGGCTACAAGCCGCAGAAAGAAGGACTTAACCAAACTGCCCTACATGCTGACAGAGGGAGCGAACTCAAAAAATGTATGCAAAACAGGTAGTTCAACTACAGAAAATGTAGACAAGTTACCGACTCAAATGGAGTTGAACCTCGAAAATGCAGACAATTTCAGACAAAGTAAAGTAAAGCAAAGTAAAGCAGAGAAGAGTAAAGAACTTCCCCCCTCTAATCCCCCCACCGGGGAGAAGGAGGAAGAGGAGGATATTTCTTTGCTTCCTCCCCCACCCGAATACGCACTCAATGAGAAAACACACAATTACAGCGGGCTATTGGAGAGCCTGAGGCTGCACAATGTGAAAGACAAAACCGAGATTAAAGCGATACTGAGATTGTCGGACTACGGCAGGAAGGGAACGGAAATATGGAGAATACTGGCAAAAACAAACTGGAGCAGGATTGAGGCACCGGGGAAATACATCCTGAAAATACTCAGGACATCTCAGTAAAAAACAGGTTTAAAAACCTGGAAATCAAGCAATAAAAAAGTACGTACTTTGATACCCCAAAAGTACGTACTTAACACACTATTAATATGCATTTTAAGCCGATGTTAAAATACTAAGTTTAAAATCAGACTATTAAAGGCTTGAATACATAAAAAAAGTTTTAATTTTATGTTATATTGATAAGTCCTTTAATCAAAACTTAAAAAAACAACTAACACTTACTGTTAGTTAGAATAAAAACACTATCTTTGCAAAAAGAATAATTATCTTCTTTTTCAATTAACACCAAAGAGCAATCAAAACTAAAAACAAAAGGAGTGGAAATATTGTTCCAAGATAAAAAACTTAGTAAACAAGCGGAGGATTACAAGAAATGTAAAAAAGAGCAAGGAGAAATCAGAGCTAAATTATTCATGAAAAGAATTGGCGATTTATACAATGCTGAAACTCTTGAAGATGTACGATATTTACCGGGCCATTATCACGAGTTAACAGGAGATCGCAAAGGAGAATGGGCCTGTGATCTGGACCAGCCCTATCGATTAATTTTTGAACCTCATGAAAAACCTATACCAACCGATAAAGACGGGAAATATATCTGGCTGGAAATAAAAGAAATAGAAATAATAGAAATTAGTAACTATCACGGTAAATAAGAACAAATATGGCAACAACAATGAATCATTATACTCCTCCAGTAGCATTCCATCCAGGAGAAACATTAGCTGAAAAGTTGGAGGAAATGGGAATGAGCATTAAGGAGTTTGCTATTCGTGTCACTAAACCAGAGAAAACGATAATAGCAATCATCCGGGGAGATAGCTCTATAACCTCCGATATGGCAGTATCATTTGAGAGTGTTACCCAGATTCCCGCACATTTTTGGATGAACAAACAGAGAGTTTATGATGAATATATAGCTCGCGAAAAAAGAGAGAGATTGATTCAAGAATCAGTAGAATGGATCAAATTATTTCCTATAAACGATATGATAAAAAAAGGTTGGCTTTCTCCATGTAAAAATACCGGAGAAAAAGTTTATCAAATATTCTCGTTTTTTGGAGTCAGTACTCCTAAAGCATGGGAAGATTATTATTTCAACCAACAATTAAAAGTTGCTTTCCGAATTTCTTTAACAAATACCAAAGAACCATATGCCATTTCAGCATGGTTGAGACAAGGAGAACTACAAGCCACCAAGCAAATAGCCAACACGCCTTATTCGGATAAAAAACTGAAGGAGATACTACCGGAAATGAAAAAACTAATGGTAGCCCAACCTGACAATTTTCCATTTCAACTTCAAAAACTTTGTCTACAAGCAGGCGTCAAGTTAGTCTATACCCCCTGTTTGCCTAAAGCTCCCATAAATGGTGCTACCCGCTGGATAGGTGATTATCCATGCATACAACTTTCCGGACGTCATAATCGGAATGACATCTTTTGGTTCTCATTCTTTCATGAAGTGGGTCACATCCTCCTACATGGCAAGAAGGATATTTTTCTGGAAGATATAGAATATACCGACAAACAAATAAAAAAGGAACAAGAAGCTGATAATTTTGCAGAAAAAATGACTCTTACAAAATCAGAAGAAGCTGAAATTATCAACTCCAAAGATTATTCTACTCAATCTATTAAACGTTTTGCTAAAAAGATAAATACACATCCTGCCATTATAGTAGGCCGATTGCAACATCTGAAAATTATAGACTATTGGCAAGACCAGCAATTAATAGAAAAAATTGATTTATTCAAAGACGTATAAAAAAAATGAAGGCCATATACAGCCTTCATTCTTTTTATACGTCTTTATTCTACTTGTATTCCTCCCAGCTCTTTATAGCAATATCATCAACACTCATTGTACAGAAGGCATTGATAAATGCACTTGCCAAACGGGCATTGGTAATCAGAGGTACATTCAGATCGATAGCTGCACGGCGTATTTTATATCCATTGTCGAGCTCACCGGCAGTGAGGTTCTTCGGAATATTAACTACCATATCTATCTCTTTATTATGGAGCATTTCAAGCGCTTGCGGATGCTTGTCCGACTCACTCGGCCAATAGACCAGGGTACTCTCAATGCCATTCTCGGCAAGAGTTCGGTGTGTTCCACCGGTAGCATACAGTTTATACCCCTTATTGACCAGCATACGGGCCGCCCCCATCATATCTATCTTTTGCTTGGGTGTACCGGTAGAAAGGAGAATGTTCTTCTTAGGAATACGATAGCCAACAGAAAGCATGGCTTTCAGAATGGCACAAGAGGTATCAGAACCAATACAGCCAACCTCACCGGTAGAAGCCATATCTACGCCCAGCACAGGATCGGCCTTCTGCAAACGATTGAAGGAGAACTGTGATGCTTTAATACCAACATAATCAAGCTCAAAAAGATTCTTCGATGGTTTTTCTACAGGCAGGCCGAGCATTACTTTAGTTGCCAGCTCGATAAAGTTAATCTTCAACACTTTGCTGACGAAAGGAAAACTACGCGAAGCACGCAGGTTACACTCGATAACCTTAATATCATTCTCACGGGCAAGATACTGGATATTGAACGGACCGGAGATATTCAATGCTTTCGCAATCTCACGGCTGATACGCTTGATACGACGGACGGTTTCTACATACAGTTTCTGAGGAGGGAACTGAATAGTAGCATCTCCGGAATGTACACCGGCAAACTCGATATGCTCACTGATAGCATACGCGATGATCTCACCATTCTGCGCCACAGCATCCATTTCTACCTCTTTGGCGTGTTCAATAAACTGGCTTACCACTACCGGATGTTTTTTAGAAACATTGGCTGCCAATTTAAGGAAACGTTCCAGCTCTTCCTGGTTGGAACAGACGTTCATGGCTGCACCACTAAGCACATAGGAAGGGCGAACAAGCACCGGAAAACCGACCTCATCAACAAACTCATTAATATCGTCCATAGAGGTAAGCTCGCGCCAGCGAGGCTGATCTACACCAATACGATCGAGCATGGCAGAGAACTTCTCGCGGTCTTCGGCATTATCTATACTCTTGGCAGAAGTACCTAAGATATTGACTTTCTGTGCATCCAGACGCAGAGCAAGGTTATTCGGAATCTGACCACCGGTGGAGACAATGACCCCATGCGGATTTTCCAGTTCAAGAATATCCATTACGCGTTCAAAAGTCAATTCGTCAAAGTAGAGACGATCGCACATGTCATAGTCTGTAGATACCGTTTCCGGATTATAGTTGATCATAACGCTACGCCAACCCTCTTTACGAATGGTATTCAGTGCCTGCACACCACACCAGTCAAACTCTACGGAAGACCCGATGCGATAAGCACCGGAACCAAGTACGACAATGGATTTATGATCGCCCAGATAGGTTACATCATTGGCCACACCGCTGTAAGTGAGATACAGATAATTGGTCTGCGCAGGATATTCGGCCGCCAGTGTATCAATCTGCTTCACTACAGGCAGGATGCCTATACTCTTCCGATAATTACGCACATAAAGGATACCATCTTCCATATCCCCCTGAAAACCGATACCACGAGCTATCTGGAAGTCAGAGAACCCCTGTACCTTCGCTTTGCGAAGTAGTTGTGGGCTGAGATTTGACAATTGAGAATTAAAAAATGCAGCAGCATCTTTCACTGTCAATTGTCCACTGTCCACTGTCAATTGCCTAAGCTCCTCGGAAGTACGCATGATATTCATCAGTTTCTGAAGGAACCATTTATCAATCTTGGTCAGATCGTGTACCTGGTCAATCGTATATCCGGCACGGAAAGCTTTGGAAATAACAAAGATACGTTTATCAGTAGGTTCACGCAGGGCTTTATCAATATCGGCTATCACGAGTTCTTTGTTTTCTACAAAGCCGTGCATGCCTTGGCCTATCATACGGAGACCTTTCTGGATAGCCTCTTCAAAGGTACGGCCGATAGCCATCACCTCGCCTACGGATTTCATAGAGGAACCCAACTCTTTGTCTACACCATGGAATTTTCCTAAGTCCCAACGGGGTATCTTACAAACCACATAGTCCAATGCAGGTTCAAAAAAAGCACTGGTAGTTTTAGTGACGGAGTTCTTCAAATCGAACAGGCCATAACCGAGTCCTAATTTGGCAGCAACAAAAGCCAACGGATAACCGGTTGCCTTGGACGCCAATGCCGATGAACGCGAAAGACGGGCATTTACCTCGATAACGCGATAATCTTCCGACTCAGGATCGAAGGCATACTGCACGTTACATTCACCCACGATGCCAATATGACGAATGATACGAATGGCGAGTTCACGCAGTTTGTGGTATTCTTTATTGGTCAATGTTTGTGACGGAGCAATTACAATAGATTCCCCGGTATGAATGCCCAGCGGATCGAAGTTCTCCATGTTACAAACGGTGATACAGTTGTCGAAGCGGTCGCGTACTACCTCATACTCCACTTCTTTCCATCCTCTTAGTGACTTTTCGACAAGCACCTGCGGAGAGAAAGCAAAGGCTTTCTCAACAAGCACATCCAGCTCTTCTTCGTTATCACAAAAACCGGAACCAAGTCCGCCAAGCGCATAAGCGGCACGAACAATCACCGGATAACCTAACTCCCGGGCTGCTCGGCGTGCATCTTCTGCATTTTCTACGGCTTCACTTTTGATGGTCTTTACATCAATCTGATTCAGTTTCTCCACAAAGAGCTCACGATCTTCCGTATCGATAATGGCCTGCACGGGAGTACCGAGTACCTTTACATTATATTTTTCAAGGGTGCCTTCCCTGTAAAGGGCCACCCCACAGTTCAACGCAGTTTGCCCACCGAAAGCAAGCATAATGCCTTCCGGTTTTTCTTTCTGAATTACTTTCTCTACAAAGTAAGGAGTCACAGGAAGGAAGTAGATCTGATCGGCTACCCCTTCACTGGTCTGCACCGTAGCAATGTTGGGGTTGATAAGAATGGTTTCTATGCCTTCCTCTTTCAGAGCCTTCAGGGCTTGCGAACCCGAATAGTCAAACTCTCCGGCTTCACCGATTTTCAAAGCACCGGAGCCGAGGAGCAATACTTTCTTTATATTTTGTTCTTTCATTGATTACATATTTTTGGTTGCACCACAGAGGACACGGGACTCTCCTCTCCCGTACTCTCGCTTACACTGCGGTAAATATTGAATTACAATAGCTTTACGAATTCGTCAAACAAGAATTCAGTATCCGTTGGGCCACTGGCAGCTTCGGGATGGAACTGTGCCGAAAACCAGGGGTTTGTTTTGTGACGAATACCTTCATTAGAACCATCATTCATATTAATGAAGAGTGGCTCCCACTCAGCACCCAATGTATTGTTATCAACGGCATAACCATGATTCTGGCTGGTAATGAAACAACGTTCCGTGCCCACCATGCGTACCGGCTGGTTGTGGCTACGATGACCATATTTGAGCTTGTATATCTTAGCACCACCCGCTTTTGACAGTAACTGATTTCCCATACAGATTCCAAAAATAGGAAGTTGGGGATTCTGCATCGCTTTACGGATATTCTGTACGGCAGCATCACAGGTATCAGGATCACCCGGACCATTGGATATAAACAGACCATCAAACTGTAATCCGTTAAAATCATAATCCCAAGGGACACGAATGACTTCAACATTACGTCTGAGCAGGCAACGGATAATGTTTGTTTTTACTCCACAATCTACAAGAACAACCCGCTTTAGTTGACAATTGACAGTTGACAATTGACAGTTGAGCTGCGCAATGGGGAGATCTATACTAAAAGAGCGACTTTCACCGTTCGCATAGACGATAATCTCTTTGCAAGAAACCTTATCGACATAATTGATATTTTCATAACTATCCACTGTCAACTGTCCACTGTCAATTGTCAATTGTCCATTGTCCACTGTCAACTGCTCACCGTCAAATACAATCTTACCCATCATCACCCCATGTTCACGCAACACTTTGGTCAGTTCACGGGTATCAATGCCTGTAATACCGGGCACTTGTTCACGCTTCAGCCAGTCGGCAAGGCTTTCCACTGCATTCCAGTGACTGTATTCTTCTGAATAGTCACTCACAATGATAGCTTCGGCATGAATTCTCTCACTTTCCATAAAAGTAGCCAATCCATTAGATTCAAAAGTGAAAGGAGGCACACCATAGTTACCCACCAATGGGTATGTCAGTGTCATCAACTGTCCGGCATATGAAGGATCAGTCAGACTCTCCGGATAGCCTGTCATGGCGGTATTGAATACTACTTCGCCCGCCACCGGCTTCTCGTAGCCAAACGACTTACCATGGAAACGGCTCCCGTCGTCAAGGATTAAAGTTACATTTCGCATCAATTTATTTACTATTTGACAATTGAAAAGATTGACGATTAGACGATTTACAATTTACGATTGGGATGACTCCCATTTGCCAATAAAGTAACTTCAATCGTAAATTGTAAATCATAAAATCGTAAATCTCAAAATTGGTATACTTGTTCTATATAATTTATAAACGCTTCATTGAGCAGCTTCACACCACCCGGCGTAGGATAGTTGCCACTGAAATACCAGTCACCCGTGTGATGAGGACAAGCCTCATGTAAGCCACTGAGCGGTTGATACACAATCTCTACTTTGGCCTTCGTGCCTTTCGGAGTGAGCAATTCCACCATTTTGGCAGAAATCTCCTCATCGGTGAATGGGGCATAGATGTCCTTTACGTAATTCACCAACTGCTCTTTAGGTAGGCCAACCTGATCTTTCGACTTACGATAGGCAGCAGCAATCACATCTTTCATATCACGCTCTTTCAGGAGTTCTACAGCTGCTTTAAAGGCTATAAACTCACTCATCTTTGCCATGTCAATGCCGTAATAATCGGGATAACGCACTTGCGGCGAAGAGCTTACAATAACAATCTTCTTCGGATTCAGACGATCGAGAATACCGATAATGCTCTGTCGGAGTGTTGTACCGCGCACAATACTGTCATCAATAATCACCAGATTGTCTATACCGGCACGGAGGCTGCCGTAAGTGATATCATATACATGCGCAGCCAGGTCGTTACGGCTATTGCCCTCGGCAATAAAAGTACGCAACTTGATATCCTT
This sequence comes from Bacteroides mucinivorans, assembly GCF_034654355.2. Lineage (NCBI taxonomy): Bacteria > Pseudomonadati > Bacteroidota > Bacteroidia > Bacteroidales > Bacteroidaceae > Bacteroides > Bacteroides mucinivorans. Next base: position 3,342,671 of record NZ_CP178179.1, read on the forward strand.
GATAGCAACTTTTTCACTACGAATGCGCCGCGAAAGGATACATTCAAGTTCTTCCATATTAGGATTGTGTCCCAAAGCAGCTATCTGCTGTACTTTCTCTTCATTCAGATAATTGTCCAATCCCTCGAGCATTCCGTAGAAAGCTACTTCGGCTGTGTTCGGAATAAAAGAGAACACCGTATGATCAAGGTCAGAGTTTATCGCTTTCAGAATACGGGGAATCAGTTTCTCTCCCAACAACTTACGCTCTTTATAAATGTCTGCATCGCTACCACGAGAGAAATAAATACGCTCAAAAGAACAGGCTCTCTTCTCACGGGGTTTATTAATCTGAGTAATACGAATCTGCCCCGTCTTGTTGATAAAGAGTGCTTGTCCCGGTTGCAATTCTTTAATTTCCTCAACAGGTACATTGAGTGCTGTCTGAATCACAGGACGTTCAGATGCCAGGACAGCTATTTCATCATCCTGATACCAGAAAGCAGGACGGATCCCCCACGGATCACGAATAGCGAAAGACTCACCACTTCCGGTCAGTCCGCAGATAACATATCCCCCATCCCACTCTTTACTGGAAGAACGCAGCACATTGGCAAGATCGATATGCTCTTCAATAAACCGGGTGATACCCATACCCGTCTGCCCTTCTGCTTCTGCAAGATTAAAGAGACGTTCTACTTCCCGGTCGAGACGATGCCCTACCTGTTCGAGCATAATATAAGTATCGGCATATTTGCGCGGATGCTGTCCGATAGCTGTAATGCGGGTAAAAATCTCATCCACATTCGTCATATTGAAATTACCGCAAAGGGCCAGGTTCTTGGCACGCCAGTTGTTCCTTCTCAGAAACGGATGAACATAGGAAATACCGGATTTTCCGGTGGTAGAGTATCGCAGATGTCCCATATACACTTCACCGGCAAAGGGCAAGGTACGTTTGGCAAAATTAGCATCGTGCAACTGTTCAGAGGTCAGATCTTTAAAATTGCCTTGTACGGTCTCAAAAATCTCAGTAATGGCACTCGATCCTAATGCACGCTCACGGAACATATATTCTTCTCCCGGATTGGCTGCCAGTTTCACACAAGCCAGTCCGGCGCCTTCCTGTCCACGATTGTGCTGCTTCTCCATCAGGAGGTAGAGCTTATTCAATCCATACATCCACGTTCCGTACTTCTTCTCGTAATATTCCAACGGTTTGAGCAGGCGTATCATGGCAACGCCACATTCATGCTTTAATTGTTCCACCTTGTTTATTTACTATTTGACAATCTATTTTAATTTACAATTAGACGATTGAAGGAATTTACAATTAGACGATTGACAATTTACGATTGGGATTACTTCCCATTTATAGATTAAGGTAACTTCAATTGTAAATAGTAAATCGTCTAATCGTAAATCCCTTTATTCTACCGTTACCGACTTCGCCAGATTCCTTGGCTGATCCACATCCATCCCTTTACATACCGCCACATGATAGGCAAGCAATTGTAAAGGCATTGTGGTAATAAGCGGATCAAGACACTCCAGTGTTTCGGGAAGTTCGATACAATAATCAGCTACTTTGCTGATCACTGTGTCTCCTTCGGTGACAACAGCTATGACTTTTCCCTTACGGGCCTTTATCTCTTGTATGTTGCTGAGTACTTTTTCATACATTCCATTTTGAGTAGCAATAACTACCACAGGCATTTCGGCATCAATCAAAGCAATAGGGCCATGCTTCATCTCCGCTGCCGGATAACCTTCAGCATGAATATATGAGATTTCTTTCAGCTTCAAAGCTCCCTCCAGAGCTACCGGATACGAATACCCGCGACCAAGATAGATAAAATTATGCGCATACGTGAATATTTTAGATAATTCTGCGATTTTATCATTCAGTTTCAGTACTTTTTTCATTTTTTCAGGGATGCGGCTCAATTCGTGTACTACACTAAGGAAATGGGCCTCATCAATGGTTTGCTTCTCCCGCGCCAATGTCAGTGCAAGCATAGTGAGCACCGTAACCTGTCCGGTGAAAGCCTTGGTAGATGCTACGCCTATTTCGGGACCTACATGTATATAAGAACCTGTGTGCGTAGCACGCGGTATAGACGAACCGATAGCATTACAAATGCCGTAGATAAATGCACCACGGCTCTTTGCCAACTCAACGGCAGCCAGTGTATCGGCAGTCTCACCACTCTGAGAGATAGCAATCACAACATCACTTTCGTCAATCACCGGGTCACGGTAACGGAATTCGGATGCATATTCCACCTCCACCGGAATGCGGCAGAGACTTTCAATTAAGTGTTTGCCTATCAACCCGGCATGCCAGGAGGTTCCGCAGGCTACAATGACAAAACGCTTTGCTTTCAGAAGTCTCTCCTTATAATCAATGACGGCCGAAAGCACAACATTGTTACTCTCTACATTGATACGCCCACGCATACAATCATAGATGCAATCGGGCTGTTCGAATATCTCTTTCAGCATAAAATGCGGATAACCACCCTTTTCCAGTTGCCCTAAGTTTAACTCTACCTTTGTCACTTCAGGAGTCATCTCCACATTGTTCAGATTCACCACTTTCAACTCCCTGTCCCGGTGTATCACTGCTATCTCTTCATCTTCCAGATAGACTACCTTATCAGTATATTCTACAATAGGAGTAGCATCCGAAGCCAGGAAAAACTCATCTTCACCAATGCCCACCACCAACGGACTACTTTTACGCGCTGCAATAATTTCATCGGGATGATCCTTCTCCAATACGGCAATAGCATACGCACCAATCACCTCACGCAATGCCAACTGTACGGCTGTCAGCAAATCGAGGTTATTAGTAACTTTCATATATTCTATTAATTGTACGAGTACCTCGGTATCAGTACTGCTTTTGAATGTATAGCCTTTGGCCTGGAGTTTTTCTTTGAGAACGGCGTAATTTTCGATGATACCGTTATGGATGAGAGCGAGAGTTTCGGAAGAGGAATAATGAGGATGGGCATTAACTGAACAAGGTTCTCCGTGAGTAGCCCAACGTGTATGTGCAATACCAATGTTACCGGAAATATCTTTCTGTGTGACAAAATTTTCCAATTCGGAGACTTTTCCTTTTGTCTTATACACATTCAACTGTTGGTTGTTACTGATTAGTGCTACCCCAGCGCTGTCGTATCCCCGATACTCCAGCCGTTTCAGCCCTTTGACAAGGATGGGGTAGGCTTCTTTTTTACCAATGTAGCCTACAATTCCACACATATTATCCTATTTTTATGTTTTCAGGGTACAAAGATATACAATTATAATAACATAAAGATTATTTTTACTATAAATATTTGACATAAGCATAGAAAAAAGTTATTTTTACGTCAAAACGTTAATTTTTCTATTATTTTATCCTCAAAAAGAAAGTAGTTTCAAATCTTAATAAAAAGGCTTTCACTACCTTTCACATTAATATAAAAACCCGGCACTGAACTACCAATTTATAACTTCGACATGAAGTATATGTAATTTATGTCACAATAAACATCAATACATATATCAAAATGAAATTAAATTAATACTTTTGCAGAACAAAAAGACAGCATAAACAGGTATTATCATACAATAAAGCTAAATAGAATGAAGAAAAGAGAACTTTTTAACAACGAAACAAAAGAACTGCCTTACCAGCGACAGCCTGAGCAACAGGGTTTGTATGATGCAGCAAACGAACACGATGCCTGCGGAGTAGGTATGCTGGTAAACATTCATGGAGAGAAATCGCACAACATTGTAGAGTCGGCACTCAAAGTACTCGAAAACATGCGTCATCGCGGAGCTGAAGGAGCTGATAATAAAACCGGAGATGGTGCAGGTATCATGTTACAGATTCCTCATGAATTCATTTTATTACAAGGTATCCCCGTACCCGAAAAAGGACGTTACGGTACAGGACTGATCTTTTTGCCAAAAGAGCCGAAAGACCAGGCAGACATTCTGAGTATTATTATTGAAGAGACTGAAAAGGAAGGGCTTACACTCATGCACCTGCGCAATGTGCCTACCTGTCCTGAAATTTTAGGAGAAGCCGCACAGGCAGCAGAACCGGACATAAAACAGATTTTTATCACCGGGTTTACAGAAACAGAAACGGCCGACCGCAAATTATATATAATAAGGAAGAAGATTGAAAACAGGATACGCAATTCTTCTATCGCCACAAAGGACGATTTCTATATCGTTTCACTATCAACAAAAAGCATTATCTACAAAGGTATGCTTTCGTCACTGCAACTACGCAACTACTTCCCGGACCTCACAAACAGCTACTTCACCAGTGGATTGGCATTGGTACATTCACGTTTCAGTACAAACACTTTCCCAACATGGGGACTGGCACAGCCTTTCCGCTTACTTGCCCACAATGGTGAAATCAATACGATCCGTGGTAATCGGGGGTGGATGGAAGCACGCGAAAGTGTTCTTTCATCTCCTACCCTGGGGGATATTAAAGAGATACGTCCCATCATTCAGCCAGGGATGAGTGACAGTGCCTCACTGGATAATGTGCTGGAGTTTCTTGTGATGTCCGGTCTCAGCCTGCCTCATGCCATGGCTATGCTCGTACCGGAATCTTTCAACGAGAAGAATCCAATCAGTGAGGAGTTGAAAGCCTTCTACGAATATCATTCCATTCTAATGGAACCGTGGGATGGCCCTGCCGCACTACTCTTTAGTGACGGACGCTATGCAGGAGGAATGCTCGACCGCAATGGGTTGCGCCCGGCACGCTATCTTATCACTAAAAACGATATGATGGTAGTAGCCAGCGAAGTAGGTGTGATGGACTTTGAACCGGGAGATATCAAAGAAAAAGGACGCCTGCAACCTGGTAAAATCTTACTGGTAGATACCGAAAAGGGAGAAATATATTATGATGACGAACTGAAACAACAATTGGCAAATGCCAAACCCTATCGGAACTGGCTGTCAGCCAACCGCATTGAACTGGATGAACTGAAAAGCGGACGCAAAGTTCCTCACAGTATAGAGAGATACGATTGTATGTTACGTACTTTCGGTTATTCGAAAGAGGATATAGAAAAGATTATCAGCCCGATGGCTACCACCGGGGCAGAACCGATTCATTCAATGGGTAATGACACTCCATTGGCTATCCTTTCGGACAAGCCGCAACTGTTATACAACTACTTCCGCCAACAGTTTGCCCAGGTAACCAATCCACCCATCGACCCTATCCGGGAAGAACTGGTAATGTCGCTGACTGAATATATCGGAGCAGTAGGGATGAATATTCTAACACCAAGCGAAAGCCATTGTAAAATGGTACGCCTGAACCACCCTATCTTGAATAATACTCAACTGGATATTCTGTGCAACATTCGTTACAAAGGTTTCAACACAATAAAGCTGCCCATGCTTTTTGAAATATCACGTGGTAAGGCGGGGTTGCAGGAAGCCTTGAACAATCTATGCAAACAAGCGGAAGAGTCAGTGGCAAACGGAGTAAACTACATTGTACTGACAGACCGTGACGTAAATGCGACGCATGCAGCCATCCCCTCGTTATTGGCAGTGAGTGCAGTGCACCATCACCTTATAGCGGTAGGAAAACGTGTGCAGACAGCCCTCATTGTAGAGAGCGGTGAAATACGCGAAGTGATGCATGCTGCTCTGTTACTTGGTTTCGGAGCAAGTGCACTGAATCCCTACATGGCATTTGCCATCCTCGACAAACTGGTGGCGGAAAAAGAGATTCAACTGGACTATGCCACAGCAGAGAAGAATTATATCAAAGCCATCTGCAAGGGATTGTTCAAAGTAATGAGTAAAATGGGTATCAGTACCATCCGTTCTTATCGGGGAGCCAAAATATTTGAAGCCATAGGTCTGAGTGAAGAGTTAAGCAACGCCTACTTTGGCGGGTTAAGTTCACGTATCGGCGGTATCCGCCTGGAAGAAGTAGCACAGGATGCTATTGCAGTTGAAAGTGAAAAGTTGAAAGCTGAAAGTTCTATGCAGCATAGTGGTACAGCCGACTCTCAACCCTCAACTGGCAACTCTCAACTAAAGAATCGTGGCATCTATACTTTCCGCAAAGATGGAGAAAGACATGCGTGGAACCCGGAAACGATCAGTACCCTGCAATTGGCAACACGCCTGGGCAGCTATAAAAAATTCAAAGAGTTTACCACCATGGTGGACGAAAAAGAAGCTCCCATCTTCCTTCGCGACTTCCTTTCGTTCAAACGTAACCCGATCAGTATAGACCGTGTTGAACCGGTAGAAAACATACTGCGGCGATTCGTAACGGGTGCTATGAGTTATGGCTCTATCAGCCGCGAAGCACACGAAGCCATGGCTATAGCCATGAACAAAATACACGGACGAAGCAACACAGGCGAAGGCGGGGAAGATGCCGAACGTTTCACTCCCCGTCCGGATGGAACCAACTTGCGTAGTGCCATTAAACAGGTTGCTTCAGGACGCTTTGGTGTAACTGCCGAATATCTTGTTAACGCAGATGAAATACAAATAAAGATAGCCCAGGGAGCTAAACCGGGCGAAGGAGGTCAATTGCCGGGTTACAAGGTAGATCAGGTAATTGCCAAAACGCGCCACTCCATACCGGGCATCTCACTAATCTCTCCCCCACCTCACCATGACATCTACTCCATCGAGGATCTGGCACAGCTTATCTTCGACTTGAAGAACGTAAACCCGAAAGCCAAAATCAGCGTAAAACTAGTAGCCGAAAGCGGAGTAGGAACCATCGCTGCCGGGGTAGCAAAGGCAAAGGCTGACCTGATTGTAATCTCTGGTGCAGAAGGAGGTACAGGAGCTTCACCTGCTTCATCTATTCGTTATGCAGGTATCTCTCCGGAACTGGGACTAAGCGAAACGCAACAGACACTGGTGCTAAACGGGCTTCGCGGACAGGTTATGCTGCAAGTGGACGGACAACTGAAAACCGGACGTGACATTGTTCTAATGGCTATGTTAGGTGCAGAGGAGTTTGGTTTTGCAACTTCCGCACTGATTGTACTAGGCTGCGTGATGATGCGCAAATGCCATATGAATACCTGTCCCGTCGGAGTTGCTACACAAAATGAAGAGTTACGCAAACGCTTCCACGGACGAAGCGAATATCTGGTCAACTTCTTCACCTTCCTGGCACAAGAGGTACGAGAGTATCTGGCAGAAATTGGTGTGGAAAGACTCGATGATATCATTGGACGCACCGACCTCATTGAACGCAAACCGGATAACGGAAACGAAAAGCACCGTCTCATTGATTTCAGCAAACTGCTCACACGCATAGAGAGCAGTGCAGCCATCCATCATGTCAGTGATCAGGATCATGGTATCTCTGCCGTAAAAGACGTAACAATCTTGAGTGCTGCACAAGAGGCTATCGAACATCAAAAAGAGGTGTCATTGGAGTATACCATTGCCAATACAGATCGCGCGGTGGGCGCTATGCTTTCGGGGACCATTGCTTCACGGTATGGCGCAAAAGGATTACCGGAACATACGCTGAACATTAAATTTAAAGGTTCTGCCGGACAATCTTTCGGTGCATTCCTTACACCAGGAGTTAGTTTTAAACTGGAAGGCGAAGCAAATGATTACCTTGGCAAAGGATTGAGTGGCGGACGTATCGCTGTGCTTCCGCCCGTACGAAGTAACTTCGAGGCAGAGAAGAATACAATTGCCGGGAACACCTTATTATATGGAGCTACCAGCGGAGAAGTTTATATCAATGGCCGCGTGGGAGAACGCTTTGCTGTCCGCAACTCGGGTGCCATAGCCGTAGTAGAAGGCGTAGGCGATCATTGTTGCGAATATATGACAGGCGGACGTGTGGTAGTTTTAGGACAAACGGGCCGGAACTTTGCTGCCGGAATGAGTGGCGGTGTGGCTTATGTGTGGAACAAAGAGGGTAACTTTGACTACTTCTGTAACATGGAAATGGTAGAACTATCTCTTATCGAAGAAGCAAGCTACCGCAAAGAATTACACGAACTCATCCGCCAGCACTACCTCTACACCGGCAGTAAATTAGCCCGTATCATGCTCGACGATTGGAACCGCTATGCAGACGAATTCATCCAAGTAGTACCTATCGAATACAAAAAGGTTTTGCAGGAGGAACAAATGCGAAAGCTACAACAGAAAATTGCGGATATGCAAAGAGACTATTAAATAGTGATAAGTGGGTTAGTGAGTAGTGATTAGTACCATGCGGTATAATAGCGCAGCCACTTATCACTAATCACTTACCACTTACCACTAATCACTTATCGCTTATCACTAATCACTAATTCATTATCATCATGGGAGATCCTAAAGCATTTTTAACCATACGCCGTCAGGAGGCCGGATATCGCCCCGTATATGAACGTATCACTGACTATAGTGAAGTAGAACAAACCCTTAACACCCACGACCGTAAGCTACAGGCATCACGCTGTATGGACTGTGGTGTACCCTTCTGCCACTGGGCATGCCCGCTGGGTAACAAACAGCCTGAGTGGCAAGACGCCCTCTACAAAGGAAAGTGGAAGGAAGCTTATGAAATACTGGCTGCCACGTGTGACTTTCCGGAGTTTACAGGGCGTATCTGTCCGGCACTTTGTGAGAAAAGTTGTGTATTGAAACTGTCTTGTGATGAACCTGTGACTATCCGGGAGAACGAGGCAGCTATCATAGAAGCTGCTTTCCGGGAAGGATATGTCATGCCGGTAATGCCACAACGCAATGGAAAACAGGTAGCTGTGATTGGTGCAGGCCCTGCCGGACTGGCAGCAGCCAACCAACTAAACCGGAAAGGATACACCGTCACTCTGTTCGACAAGGCAGAGGCTCCGGGAGGACTGCTACGTTTCGGTATCCCCAACTTCAAACTGAACAAAAATATCATAGACCGCCGTATCCAACTACTTAAAGCAGAGGGTATCCGTTTTGAAATGAATACAACCATAGATCCCACCCATCTGCCGGAAGGGTTCGACGCATACTGCATCTGTACCGGAGCAGAGACGCCACGAGATCTTCTTATCCCGGGTCGTGAATTGAAAGGTATACATTTCGCCTTGGAAATGCTTTCACAACAGAACCGGATTGTGGAAGGACAAACTTTCTCTAAAGACAAACTGATAAGTGCCAAAGGAAAAAAAGTACTTGTTATCGGTGGTGGCGATACCGGATCGGACTGTATCGGAACCAGTATACGTCAGGGAGCTATTAGCGTAACACAGATAGAGATCATGCCACAACCACCCGTTGGGCACAATGACGCTACTCCATGGCCGCAATGGCCGGTAGTACTCAAAACGACTTCTTCACACGAAGAAGGTTGTATCCGCCGCTGGTCGCTCACTTCCAACCAATTCATTGGCAAAAATGGTAAAGTAACCGGTGTAGAAGTTGAACAAGTGGAATGGACACCTCCTGCTGATGGAGGACGCCCCACGATGGTACCAACCGGAAAGAAAGAGATTATCGAAGCCGATATAGTATTGCTTGCAATGGGATTCCTCAAACCGGAACAGCCAACATTCCCCAAGAATGTATTCATCGCCGGTGATGCAGCAACCGGAGCAAGCCTTGTTGTACGTGCCATGGCGGGAGGACGAAAAATTGCTGCTGAGATAGATAAAACGATCTGATTTACGATTTTACAATTTACGATTGAAGTTACTACAAGTAATCGTAAATCAAAGTAACATCAATCGTAAATAGTAAATTGTAAATTGTAAAATCGTAAATCAAAGTAACTTCAATCGTATATCGTAAATCGTAAAATCGTAAATCAAAGTTATGTGTGGAATAGTAGGTATATTCAAGATTAAGAGCCAATCAGAAGAGTTGCGGAACAAAGCGTTACGCATGGCACAGAAAATCCGTCATCGTGGTCCGGATTGGAGTGGTATTTACACCGGAGGCAGTGCGATCCTTGCACACGAACGCCTTTCCATTGTAGATCCGCAAAGTGGAGGACAGCCCCTTTACTCCCCCAATCGTAAACAAATTCTTGCCGTTAACGGCGAAATCTATAATCACCGTGAAATACGTACCCGGTATGCCGGACGCTATGAATTCCGGACAGGTAGTGACTGCGAAGTCATTCTGGCACTTTACCAGGACAAAGGTATTCATTTCCTCGAAGAGTTGAACGGCATCTTCGCTTTTGCTCTTTACGATGAAGAACGGGATGAATTCCTTATCGCCCGTGACCCTATCGGCGTAATACCTCTTTATATAGGACATGATGCAGATGGAACAATCTACGTAGCCAGTGAACTGAAAGCTCTTGAAGGTTTCTGTGACGAATACGAACCATTCCTTCCCGGCCATTATTTTTATAGTAAAGAGGGAAAAATGAAACAATGGTACACCCGCGACTGGACAGACTATGAAGCAGTAAAAAACAACCCTGCCTCTGTAACCGACTTACACGATGCACTTGAAGAAGCCGTACACCGCCAATTAATGAGCGATGTGCCTTATGGCGTGTTACTGAGCGGAGGGTTGGATTCTTCAGTGATCTCAGCCATAGCCAAGAAATATGCTGCCAAACGTATCGAAACCGATGGAGCCAGTGATGCCTGGTGGCCACAGCTCCACTCCTTTGCAATCGGTCTGAAAGGAGCCCCCGATCTTATCAAAGCCCGCGAAGTTGCCGAATATATCGGAACCGTACATCACGAAATAAATTACACCATTCAGGAAGGTCTCGATGCACTTCGTGATGTTATCTACTTTATCGAAACATACGACGTTACCACCGTTCGTGCCTCTACCCCAATGTATCTGCTGGGACGCGTTATCAAATCAATGGGAATCAAAATGGTACTTAGTGGTGAAGGAGCAGATGAGATATTCGGCGGTTATCTCTACTTCCACAAAGCACCCGACGCCCATGCCTTCCATGATGAAACCGTTCGTAAACTCTCCAAACTGTATCTTTATGATTGCCTGCGGGCCAACAAAAGTTTGTCGGCCTGGGGAGTAGAAGGACGCGTTCCATTCCTCGATAAAGAGTTTCTGGATGTTGCCATGCGCCTCAACCCGAAAGCTAAAATGGCTCCGGGCAAAGTGATAGAAAAGAAAATTGTGCGTGAAGCCTTTGCAGATATGTTGCCCGAAAGTGTAGCATGGAGACAAAAAGAACAGTTCAGTGACGGAGTAGGCTACAGTTGGATTGATACATTGAAAGCAATCACTGCCACCGCTATAAGTGATGAACAAATGGCAAAGGCGGCAGACCGTTTCCCGGTCAACACACCGCAGAATAAAGAAGAATATTATTACCGAAGCATTTTCGAAGAACACTTCCCCAGTGCATCGGCGGCAAGAAGTGTACCAAGTGTACCAAGCGTAGCTTGCTCCACAGCAGAAGCATTGGCATGGGACGCTTCCTTCCAGGGCAAGAATGAGCCAAGCGGACGAGCCGTAAAAGATGTGCACGAAGAGGCTTACTAACTAATAATGTGAATCAATAGTTGGATATTCAGTTCAAAGTTATTCAGAAGTGAACTGAACTCACCACAGAGTTTCACAGAGTACTATTTATCTGATGAAACGCAGATTAGCGCAAATAAACGCAGATTAAAAGACTATAGTTCTTTATCATCTTGTTTTCCATTTGCGAAAATCTGCGTTCATCTGCGTTTCAATGAACTATCACACGGCGTACCTTTCCATGCGGAATAGGAAATGCCTCAGGAGCATTGTAATATTCCTGTAATTCCATTCTCCCTATCAGTCCATTTATATCCACTCTTTTCACACAAATTCGCAATCCATAACTTGCAATTCATAATATCTTCTTTACCTTTGTCTCACTCTACCAACTCACAGAATTATATAGTATGAAAATAAAGAAAATCCTTCTTACCTCCGCCCTGGTTCTCTCAACTTACAGTGCAATAGCTCAAACCCAGGTTATCGCCCATCGTGGTTACTGGAAAACAGATGGTTCGGCACAAAACAGTATCGCTGCCCTTCTGAAGGCTGATTCTATCGGTTGCTACGGTTCCGAATTTGATGTGTGGCTCACAGCTGATGATAAGTTAGTGGTGAATCATGATCCTATTTTCAAACTAAAAAGCATGGAACGTTCCACGGCTGCAACACTTACCTCACTCAAACTGGACAATGGTGAACAGCTCCCCACACTGGAACAATATCTCAAAGCTGCCAAGAAAACCAAAACACAGCTCATCCTCGAACTAAAAGCGCATAGCAGACCCGAACGCGAAACGCTGGCTGTTGAAAAAATAGTAAATATGGTCAAGAAGTTAGGATTGGAAAAGAGAATGGAGTACATTACCTTTTCATTGCATGCCACCAAAGAGTTTATCCGGTTGGCACCTGCCGGTACGCCTGTATTCTATCTGGATGGAAAATTAACCCCGAAAGAATTAAAAGAAATGGGATGTGCCGGACCGGATTATCATCTGAGTGTTTTCCAGAGACATCCCGAATGGATCAAAGAATGTCATGACCTGGGGCTGAAAGTTAATGCCTGGACAGTAAACAAACCCAAAGATATGAAATGGCTCATCGAAAAGAATATAGATTTCATTACTACGAACGAGCCGATTTTATTGCAGGAGAAGGTGAGAAATTAGTGATTAGCGATTAGTGATTAGTGATTAGTGGGCTGCGCTATTATTTGCACTAATCATTCCTTCACTAATCGCTAATCACTCCTTCGCTAATCACTAATCACCCTTCACTAATCGCTAATCACTCCTTCGCTAATCACTAATCACCCTTCGCTAATCACTAATCACCCTTCACTAATCACTAATCACCCTTCACTAATCACTAATCACTCCTTCACTAATCACTAATTTCTCCTATTTCTCAGAACTCCGATAACACCAGCCGGAGCTGATCAACGGTCAATTCGCCTATCTGCCTCCATAACTCCTTACCTCTATGCAGTAAAACGAATGCCGGCACAGTTCCTATATTATAAGAATCGGCCACTGCTTTATCGGTCTCAATATTTACTTCAATAAGTTCAACTACTCTTTTCTCATACTCATTGATAGCCGGTTCCAGCCAATTATAATGGGGAGCCCAGTCGGCATAAAAGAAAATCAAAACCAAGTGACTGGTTTGAGCTGCTGCCTCTAATTGTTTGGTTACATCATCCATTGTTTATTGTTTTTTTATAATTATACCCCACATCAACAAAAGCAATAAGAAAAGGTTTCACTATAACTGGTTTTATAACGAATATAAGCCCGATTTATAATCACATTAAGACAATAATCAGCGTAATATCCTTTCATTTTGTCAATTCCATAGTACCCCTTTTTGTTCCCAAAACACCTCAATTGATCTAAATCAAGTATTCAAACCTCTCATATATAACGGAAGAATATGCAAAACAAAACGACTCTATAATAGTTTATTAGTATATCATCCTTTTATATTTCAAATTACAAGTATAAACACCCCTGTTTAACAAAATTGAAAGACTCAATAAAATAAATAGATATTAGATATATATTTAAGCAAAATATAAAGCAAAAAGACATATCTTTGCATTGTATTAAAACAAAAGGATATATCAATTGATAAATAAAGAGCAAAATGATAAAAAGAATTCAATTCACTAAAATGCATGGAGCAGGCAATGATTATATCTATATAGATACTACCAGATACCCGGTCACAAATCCGGAGAAGAAAGCCATTGAATGGAGTGCATACCACACAGGAATAGGAAGCGACGGACTTGTTTTGATTGGCACTTCTGATAAAGCAGACTTCAGTATGCGCATTTTCAATGCAGACGGCTCGGAAGCAATGATGTGTGGCAATGCAAGCCGGTGTATAGGCAAATACTTATTCGAATATGGATTGACCGGCAGAACGGCCATTACTCTGGATACGCTCTCAGGCATCAAAATACTAAAACTTAATGTAGAAAACGAAACAGTAACGGCTGTAACAGTAGATATGGGAGAACCGTCGGAGATAGGAATCATTGACTTCAGCGATACATATTCATATGTTTCTACCAAAGTATCTATGGGAAATCCGCATCTGGTAACTTTTGTGGAGGATATTAACGGAATAGACCTCCAAAAGATTGGTCCGGAGCTGGAAAACAACCCACTTTTCCCCGACCGTACCAACGTAGAATTTGCACAGGTATTAGACGATCATAAAATAAGAATGCGTGTGTGGGAAAGAGGTTCGGGAATTACCCAAGCCTGTGGAACAGGAGCTTGTGCCACTGCCGTAGCTGCCGTCATAAGAGGTAAAGCCGGACGAAAATCAGATATTATCATGGATGGCGGAACGCTGACCATCGAATGGGATGAGAAAACGAATCACGTGTTTATGACTGGTCCCGCAACAAAGGTTTTTGACGGAACAATAGAAACAGAAGAATAAAAGAGAATAAGAGAGAGAGTATATAAAACGATAAACTTAAAACAACAACAATATGGCACTTGTAAACGAACATTTCCTGAAATTACCGGGAAGTTATTTATTCTCGGATATTGCGAAAAAGGTAAATACATTCAGGATCACACACCCGAAGCAAGACATTATCCGCCTGGGTATCGGAGATGTCACCCGTCCATTGCCTCCGGCCTGTATCGAAGCAATGCACAAAGCCGTAGAAGAATTGGCTCATGCCGAAACCTTCCATGGATATGGTCCGGAACAGGGATACGACTTCCTTATCGAAGCCGTTATCAAAAATGACTATGCATCCCGGGGAATTCACTTTTCCAACTCAGAAATATTCATCAGTGACGGAGCCAAAAGTGATACGGGAAACATCGGGGATATTCTGCGCCATGACAACAGCGTAGGAGTTACAGACCCTATTTATCCGGTATACATAGACAGCAATGTGATGTGTGGACGCGCAGGCGTATTGGAAGAAGATAGTGGTAAATGGAGTAACGTGACGTACATGCCTTGTACAAGCGAAAACAATTTCATCCCGGAGATACCCGATAAACGTATCGACATTGTGTACCTCTGCTACCCTAACAACCCGACAGGGACAACGCTAACCAAAGCAGAACTGAAGAAATGGGTGGACTATGCACTGGCCAATGATACGCTGATATTGTTTGATGCAGCCTACGAAGCATATATCCGGGAACCAGACGTCCCACACTCCATTTACGAAGTCAAAGGAGCCAAAAAATGCGCCATTGAATTCCGAAGCTTCTCGAAGACAGCAGGTTTCACCGGAGTACGTTGCGGATATACCGTAGTGCCCAAAGAACTGACGGCAGCCACTCTCGGAGGAGACCGCATCCCTCTGAACCGCCTATGGAATCGCCGGCAATGTACAAAATTCAACGGTACCTCTTATATCACCCAACGGGCTGCTGAAGCGATTTACACCCCGGAAGGAAAAAAGCAGATACAAGAGACCATAGATTATTATATGACCAATGCCCATATCATGAAAGAGGGACTTGAAAGCACCGGACTAAAAGTTTACGGAGGGGTAAATGCTCCCTATCTCTGGGTTAAAACCCCAAATGGAGCAAGTTCATGGAAGTTCTTCGACCAGCTGCTCTACGAAGCCAACGTAGTAGGTACACCGGGTATAGGCTTTGGCCCAAGCGGAGAAGGATATATCCGCCTCACAGCATTTGGTGAACGCAATGATTGTATCGAAGCTATGAGAAGAATAAAAAACTGGCTGTAAAGCAGTTAAAAATTGAAAATTAGAAATTAAAACAATCCCCTACCCTCGTAACTCTAATTTTCAATATATAATTTTTAATTTACAAAGATAATATTAGCGCGCTACTATATAACAGTTGGACCGTACATCCACAATTTTTCTAATTTAAAGGTAAAAAGACGATGAAAACGACGATTAACAAAAAATTAGGGGGAGTAGCAGTAGCGATAGTTGGAATGCTCATTCCAACAACCACAATGGCACAAGACAAATTTGAGGTTTCACTGGGAGCCGACGTAGTAAACAAATACGTATGGCGTGGTTTCGACCAAGGCTCCGGTACCTCTGTTCAACCTTCTTTAGGGCTGGCCTATAAAGGGGTATCACTGTCGGCATGGGGAAGCACCAGTATCACAGATCTCGAACCCAAAGAATTCGACATCACGCTAGGTTACAGCATTGGTGGATTTGGTATTACAGTGACAGACTACTGGTGGTCCGGCGAAAGCGGTAAATATGGCTATTATAAAGACAGCCATTATTTTGAAGGTGCATTGAGTTACCATTTCGGAGAAAAAGTACCGCTGACTCTGTCCGTAGCAACCATGTTTGCCGGAGCAGATAAGAACCCGGAGGACAACCAGAACTTCTCCACTTACTTCAATGCCTCGTATGATATCGCCTGTCCGGGAGACATCACATTGACTCCCTCCATCGGTGTATCAACTAAATCTTATTTATACACAGGTGAGAAGATCAGCGGCCTCACGGATATCTCGCTGAAGGCAGCCAGATCAATCAAAGTAACAGATAGTTTTTCTATCCCAATCTTTGTACAGGCCACCGTATCACCCGCTATGGACAAGACATATCTGGTGTTCGGCATGAGTTTCTAAAAGAAATACAAAACACACTAATTCAAGAAGGTATATGAAAAAGATTGAAGCTATTATCCGTAAAACCAAATTCGAGGAAGTGAAAGATGCGCTTCTGGATGCAGACATTGAGTGGTTCTCTTACTATGACGTAAGAGGTATAGGCAAAGCACGCCAGGGACGTATTTACCGTGGTGTGGTATATGACACAAGCTCTATTGAGCGAATTCTTATTTCGATTGTAGTACGTGACAAGAATACAGAAAAGACCGTTCAGGCGATTGTCAGATCAGCACAAACCGGAGAGATCGGAGACGGACGTATTTTTGTTATTCCGATAGAAGATGCTATCCGCATCCGCACAGGAGAGCGAGGCGACATTGCTCTCTATAATGCCGAACAGGAGCGATAGCACGGCGTGACCGGATTCCTGATACGGACCATTAGAAAATAAAGAAAGTAGTACAATTCAAAGACATCAAAATTATGGATACATATAGAAAGCACAGCATTACAAAGCTGTGGTTGGCCAGTGCTATGCTTTTTGCACTGTGCTTCGCAACAGAAACACTCGCTCAGGATACAACCCTTGTAGACGCTACAACAGTAACAACTGCCGTAACGGAAACAATCACTACGGCAACAGAAACCCCGGTTACGGAAACTGCACCGGATACAATAGGAGAATTGGCTAACGGACTGAACACTGTATGGATGTTATTGGCGGCAATGCTGGTATTCTTCATGCAACCGGGGTTTGCACTGGTAGAAGCCGGATTCACAAGGGTAAAGAACACCGCCAATATTCTAATGAAGAACTTTGTCGATTTCATGTTCGGTTCGTTACTCTACTGGTTCATCGGTTTCGGACTGATGTTCGGCGCAGGTGGATTCATCGGTATGCCCCACTTCTTCAACTTGTCGTTCTATGAAGGTGGCGGACTCCCTTCAGAGGGTTTTCTGATATTCCAGACTGTATTTTGTGCCACAGCAGCCACCATTGTCTCAGGGGCTATGGCCGAGCGTACTAAATTCTCTATGTACATCGTTTATACCATCTGCATCAGTGTATTGATCTATCCCATTTCAGGACACTGGACCTGGGGAGGAGGTTGGCTCATGAACGGCGAAGAGGGCTCATTTATGATGAACCTGTTCGGCACAACTTTCCATGACTTTGCCGGTTCAACCGTAGTTCACTCCGTCGGAGGCTGGATAGCATTGGTAGGTGCAGCCATTCTCGGTCCACGTATTGGCAAATATGGAAAAGACGGGAAATCAAAAGCCATTCCGGGACACAACCTGACGATTGCAGCATTGGGCGTATTTGTCCTGTGGTTCGGTTGGTTCGGTTTTAACCCCGGTTCTCAACTGGCAGCAGCTTCTACCCCCGATCAGATAGCAATTTCCCATGTGTTTTTGACTACGAATCTGGCAGCTTGTGCCGGTGGTTTCTTCGCCCTCGTAGTGAGTTGGTGGAAATACGGAAAACCCTCTTTATCACTTACATTGAACGGTATCCTTGCCGGATTGGTAGGCATCACAGCCGGATGTGATTGTGTGTCGGCAGCAGGGGCTGTACTGATTGGTGCTATCTGTGGGGTTGTAATGATATTCTCAGTAGACTTCATTGACAAGGTACTGAAAATAGACGACCCCGTAGGTGCAAGTTCCGTACATGGTGTTTGTGGTTTCTTAGGCACACTGCTCACCGGATTGTTCTCTACAAGCGAAGGAGTATTCTATACAGGTACTTTCGGATTCTTTGGAGCACAAGTATTTGGAGCAGTCATAGTAGGTTGCTGGGCAGCCGGCATGGGTTTTGTTATCTTCAAGCTGCTCGATAAAGTTCACGGATTACGTGTTCCGGCACGTGTCGAAGAAGAAGGTCTCGACATTTACGAGCACGGAGAATCAGCATATAACTAATCTATCATAATTCCATCAATCATAAATCAAAAGATTATGTCAAAACTAAGATTCAGAGTAGTAGAAACAGCTTTCAAGAAAAAAGCGGTAGAAGTGGTTCCTCCTTCGGAACGGCCTTCGGAGTACTTTGCAAAGTACGTATTCAACAAAGAAAAGATGTTCAGATACCTGTCAAGTAAGGTATACAACAAATTGATTGACGTTATTGACAATGGTGCTTCACTGGATCGCAGCATAGCCGATGAAGTAGCTGCCGGAATGAAAAAGTGGGCCAGCGAAATGGGAGTCACTCACTATACCCACTGGTTTGCTCCACTGAACGAAGGTACTGCCGAAAAACATGATGCCTTTATTGAACACGATGGCAAAGGAGGTGTAATGGAAGAATTCTCCGGCAAGTTACTTGTTCAGCAGGAGCCGGATGCCTCATCCTTCCCTAACGGAGGAATCCGTAATACTTTCGAAGCCCGTGGATACTCAGCCTGGGATCCTTCCTCACCTGCATTTATTGTAGATGATACATTGTGCATCCCAACTGTATTCATAGCGTATACAGGCGAAGCACTCGACTATAAAGCTCCGCTGCTGAAAGCCCTGAGAGCCGTAGATAAAGCAGCTGTCGACGTTTGCCATTATTTCAACCCGGAGGTAAAGAAAGTAATCGCCTATCTGGGATGGGAACAGGAATATTTCCTGGTAGACGAAGGTCTTTATGCCGCCCGCCCCGATTTGCTGATGACAGGACGTACACTCATGGGGCATGACAGTGCTAAGAATCAGCAACTGGAAGATCACTACTTCGGTGCCATTCCTACCCGTGTAGCGGCTTTTATGAAAGATCTCGAAATAGAAGCGCTTAAATTGGGTATCCCCGTAAAAACACGCCATAACGAAGTGGCACCCAACCAGTTTGAACTGGCTCCTATCTTTGAAGAATGCAATCTGGCAAATGACCACAACCTGCTCATCATGTCATTAATGCGCAAAATAAGTCGCCGCCACGGTTTCCGGGTATTATTACACGAAAAGCCATTCAAGGGAGTAAATGGTAGCGGTAAACACAACAACTGGTCACTGGGTACAGACACGGGCATTCTGTTAATGGCTCCGGGCAAGACTCCGGAAGACAACCTGCGCTTTGTGACATTCGTAGTGAATACACTAATGGCTGTTTACCACCACAACGGCTTACTGAAAGCATCTATCTCAAGTGCCACAAATGCCCATCGACTAGGAGCCAACGAAGCACCTCCTGCCATCATCTCTTCTTTCCTGGGCAAGCAATTGTCTCAGGTACTGGAACACATTGAAGAGAGTACCAAAGATGATCTGGTAAGCCTCAGTGGCAAACAAGGAATGAAACTTGACATTCCACAGATCCCGGAATTACTGATTGACAATACAGACCGTAACCGTACCTCACCTTTCGCCTTCACCGGAAACCGTTTTGAGTTTCGTGCCGTTGGCTCGGAAGCCAATTGTGCCAGTGCCATGATTGCCTTGAACTCTGCTATTGCCGCTCAGTTGAAGATGTTCAAAAAAGATGTAGATACACTGATAGAGAAAGGTGAGCCCAAAGTTTCGGCCATCCTGGAAGTAATTCGTAAATACATCAAAGAGTGTAAAGCCATCCACTTTGACGGCAACGGATATAGTGACGAGTGGAAAGAAGAGGCTAAAAAAAGAGGATTGGACTGTGAAACCAGCGTTCCATTAATCTTCGACAATTATCTGAAACCGGAGACCATTGCCATGTTTGAAGCCACAGGCGTAATGACAAAGAAAGAGCTGGAAGCCCGGAATGAAGTGAAATGGGAAACCTATACCAAGAAAATCCAGATTGAAGCCCGTGTTTTGGGTGACCTGGCAATGAACCACATCATTCCGGTTGCAACACAGTACCAAACGGATCTGATTGATAATGTGTACAAGATGCGCGCGCTCTTCCCGGAAGAGAAAGCCGCCAGACTATCTGCTAAAAATCTGGAACTTATCGAAGAAATAGCAGATCGTACAGCTTTCATAAAAGAGCATGTAGATGCTATGATCGAAGCTCGTAAAGTGGCAAACAAGATTGAAAGCGAACGCGAAAAAGCCATCGCTTATCATGATACCATAGTACCGGCCCTGGAAGAGATACGTTACCACATAGACAAACTGGAACTCATCGTTGACAACCAGATGTGGACGCTACCCAAATACCGGGAATTATTATTCATTAGATAGTGAATAGTGATTTAGCGATGAGTGATGAGTGATTAGTGATGAGTGATTAGTGCCATGCGGCATATAAGTACAGTATTAATCACTATTCACTAACCACTAATCACTATTCAAATATTTCTTTTGTTGGTTGTTTTAAGTTTGCAGGGGAGGATTGCCGTGAGGCAGGCCTCTTCTTTTTTTACTCTATTATCTTCGCATCCTCAATATCATCTGATACCGGTTTTCTGGGTTTATTGCGTGTAAACTTAAACCAGTTCACCAATTCAGATACCGCGTATATAAGGCTACTTACTCCGATAATCATAAATGCTGTATTGCGTGCTCCTGTCGGATTGAAAAGAGCCACAATACCTGCAAGCAGGATAAGAGAGGGTACCACATAAAACGCACCGGGAACTACCGTCCAGCGACGAGCCATTGAAAGCGAAGCTATCTGCTGCACACCTCCTAATATAAGGATAAAGCCAAGCAGGAACATCAATACATCGGCAAAGAATCCCGGCATTACCACCAACCAGAGACCGAAAAGCAAACTACCCGTTCCTTCAATCGGAAAACGACGTGAAACACCTTCCTCTGGTTTAGCTGCAAAATAACTGATAATAGAAATAAAACCGGGAATCAGGAATAACACACCAAGAGTAATAACAAGATACTGTACCGCAGCGTCGGGCCAAAGAACAAGTACCAGGCCAATAATCAATGCACAGACAGTACGGATAAGGGAATAATTCATTGTTTTCATATTTTTCTATATATTTTTAACGGGATACAACCCAATCTTTTTTGCGAATATAGGTGTTTCAGTTTACATATTAAAACAACAAACCAGTTTTGTAATAAGTTCATAGCAGAAATGTAACTTTTCTTACATCCTGCTTCCGTACTTTTGCTACAATAAATTTATAGACACTAAAGAGCCACCCTAAGTTATGACAAAGTGTACTAAGTACGTATTTAAGATAATAGGGCTTCATTGTCTTGCGAACAATGAAGCCCTATTATGTTGTAACTTTGTTATATAACAAAACGATTGTTTTAAAACATTGATAAGTACTACCTCTTAAATAGCACTTTCCAATATCTCTTTTGCCACTGCACCTGTTACATTTCCGTTCTCGCCATACTTCACTCCACGGGCATTAAAACGACGTTCTATTTCTTCAATCGTTTCTTTGCCGATCCCCTCTTCACTCAAACAGGTAGTGAGTCCCAAGGAACGGAAAAACTCTTCGGTACAACGGATAGCCTCATCAATGCGTTCTTCTCTCGTACCGGACGTTATTCCCCACACGCGTTCACCATATTGCAGGATCTTGTCTCCTTTGAACCGACGAAGCACGCGCAAGGTAGCCGGATAAACAATGGCCAATGTATGCCCGTGCGTCAATCCGTGAAGAGCTGTCAGTTCATGCCCAATCATATGTGTAGCCCAGTCTTGCGATACTCCCATGGCTATAAAACCATTCAGTCCCATGGTAGCAGAAAGCATAAAATCTGCCATCAACTGGTAGTCATGCTGGTTCTCGCGAATCTGCGGAGCAATCTCTACAAGGGTTTGCAAAATACCTTCTGCCCAACGGTCCATAAGGCGGCTTTGACCGGGAGTAGTCATATATTGCTCTACTACGTGCACAAATGTATCGGCAATACCGCAGGCTACCTGATGAGGAGGCAGAGTAAACGTCACCTCAGGATCAAGGATAGAAAAGAGCGGATAGTTGGCATAGAAAGAATATTTCTCCTTTGTTTCGTGACGGGAGATTACAGCCCCGTTATTCATTTCCGATCCTGTGGCAGGCAAAGTGAGTACGGTAGAAAGAGGCACGGTATTTGTCACCGGACGTCCGGCAGCCACAAGATCCCAGGCATCTCCATCATAAAGTAATCCGGCGGCTATCAATTTTGTTCCGTCAATGACGGAACCACCACCTACTGCCAACAGATAGTCAACTTTATGTTCTTTTCCAAGAGCAATGGCTTTACGCAACGTTTCGATAGCAGGGTTGGGTTCAATGCCCCAGAATTCTACTGTAAAATAATCTTTGAGAGCTTCTTTCACTTGGTCGTACACGCCGTTTTTCTTAACGCTTCCACCACCAAAAGTTATCATAATTCGTTTATCGGACGGAATTTCCTTACTCAATTGAGCAATCATCCCACGTCCCATAATGAGCTTGACGGGATTCTGAAAAATAAAGTTGTTCATAGGTTATTACTTCTTTAATAATGATAAGTGCAAAGATAACAATCCTACTGCGATATAGGAAGAATCTTTTATAAAAAGAGATTCATTCAAGACTGTACAGGAATGAAGCAGTTCACCACAGAGTAACACAGAGTTCCACAGAGTTTAAATCTTTATTGAAACACAGATTAACGCAGATTTTCGCAAAGGAAAACAAATGTATGATAAAGAACTATAGTCTTTTAATCTGCGTTTATGTGTTAATCCGCGTTTTATCAGATAAATACTGCTCCGTGGAACTCTGTGTTACTCTGTGGTGAAATACCATACAAAAACGAACAATTCATATTAGTTCACCGGAAGCCATGCGTTAATATCTTCGGCTACAAAAAGCCAGTATAATAACAGTAAGATTAAAATAACGACAGCGATTGTAATAAGGACTTTCCTTTGTTTCATAATTTGGTTTCTGTTTAAATATTAATTGTATAATTAAACAAATCAAGAGAAGGAAATGTTTATTTAGTACTTTCTTCAAACGGAAAGAATAAAAAAAGAAAGATTTTGTTTGCTGTTTCAAACAATGTGTTTATATTTGCCCCCGTAAAACATCAAAAGACAATGAGAACAATGTTAGTAAATACATATTGGTGGTGGCGCCCGTTACAACTCCGACAGTCGTAAGGGAGCAGTGCTCGTATGTATATACCTCATTAAAGATATAACAGATTTGAAAGAGCCCTGTCGCAACCTGCGACAGGGCTCTTTTCATTTCCGCCCATTTATCGAACCCGGCTCAGCCGGCATTACAACAGAGTTTAATTATAAAAAGAAGAATATATGAAAAGTTATCAAGTTGACAAAGATGGTTATTATGGAGAATTTGGCGGAGCATATATCCCCGAAATACTTCACAAATGTGTAGAAGAATTAAAGAATACATACCTCACCGTACTGAATGATGAGAGTTTCAAACAGGAGTTCGACCAACTACTGCGCGACTACGTAGGACGTCCCTCCCCTCTCTACCTGGCACGCCGCCTTTCAGAGAAATACGGATGTAAGATGTACCTGAAACGGGAAGACCTCAACCATACCGGTGCTCATAAAATAAACAATACCATCGGCCAGATATTGCTGGCTCGCCGAATGGGCAAAACTCGTATCATCGCCGAAACAGGTGCCGGACAACATGGGGTAGCTACAGCCACCGTTTGTGCACTGATGAATATGGAGTGCATTGTCTACATGGGCAAGACAGATGTGGAACGCCAGCACATCAACGTAGAGAAGATGAAAATGCTCGGCGCAACAGTTATCCCGGTAACATCGGGAAATATGACATTGAAAGATGCTACCAACGAAGCAATACGCGATTGGTGTTGTCATCCGGCAGACACGTATTACATCATCGGCTCTACGGTTGGTCCTCACCCTTACCCGGACATGGTAGCACGGTTGCAGTCGGTGATCAGTGAAGAGATAAAAAAACAACTTGCAGAAAAAGAGGGACGCGACTATCCCGATTATCTTATCGCCTGTGTAGGTGGAGGAAGTAATGCTGCAGGTACTATCTATCATTATCTGGATGACGAACGGGTACGCATCGTTCTGGCAGAGGCCGGAGGAAAGGGCGTAGAAACCGGACAGACTGCAGCAACTATCCAACTCGGAAAAATGGGTATCATTCACGGAGCACGTACCTTCGTCATCCAAGACGAGGACGGGCAGATCGAAGAACCCTACTCGATCTCTGCCGGATTGGACTATCCGGGCATCGGACCGATACATGCCAACCTTGCATCGCAGCATCGCGCCACAGTACTGGGCGTAAATGACGACGAAGCCATAGAAGCCGCCTACGAACTGACAAAACTGGAAGGAATCATTCCGGCACTCGAATCGGCCCATGCATTAGGTGCCCTCAAAAAGTTAAAGTTCAACCCGGAAGATGTGGTAGTATTAACAGTGTCGGGAAGAGGAGATAAGGATATTGAAACCTATTTGGGATTTACGATTTGACGATTTACTATTTACGATTGGGATTACCCTTATTTATAAATAAAGTAACTTCAATCGTAAATAGTAAATTGTAAATTGTCTAATCGTAAATCAAAGTAGTTTCAATCGTAAATTGTAAATCGTAAATTGTAAATCGTCTAATCGTAAATAACCCCATGTTTAATTATAAAACCAATAGCAAACAGGTACTTGGCGACCTGCATACTCCGGTAAGTATCTACCTTAAGGTACGCGATATGTATCCGCAATCGGTACTCATGGAAAGCTCAGACTTCCATGCCGGAGAGAATTCCATGTCATACATCGCTCTCTGCCCACTGGCAAGCGTAGGTGTCAACAACGACCTTGTCACTACTACCTATCCGGACAATACCCGCGAAGAAAAGCCGTTGACAGAAACCTTCACAGTAGAAAATGCCATTAACAGCTTCATTAACTGTTTCCATGTATCGGGAGAACACAAGGAAGTATGCGGACTCTACGGTTATACCACTTTCAATGCCGTGAAATACTTTGAACATATCCCCATTAAAGAGAGCCACGACCAGATGAATGATGCACCGGATATATTGTACATCTTATATAAGTATATCATCATCTTCAACCATTTCAAAAACGAGCTTACGCTTGTAGAAATGCTCAGCGAAGGAGAAGAGAGCGGATTGCCGGAACTGGAATCTACCATCGAGAACCGTAATTACGCATCTTATAACTTCTCCGTGACCGGTCCGGTAACAAGCCCCATCACCGATGAGCAACACAAAGCAAATGTTCGCAAAGGTATCGCACACTGTCTGCGTGGCGATGTTTTCCAGATTGTTTTATCGAGAAGATTCGTACAGCCTTATGCCGGTGATGATTTCAAAGTATACCGTGCTCTGCGCAGCATTAACCCTTCCCCTTATCTGTTTTATTTCGACTTTGGCGGTTACCGCATCTTCGGTTCATCTCCCGAAACACACTGCAAAATTGAAGGTAAACAAGCCTGTATTGATCCCATAGCAGGAACTACCCGCCGCACAGGCGACTCTATCAAAGACAAAGAACTCGCAGAGGCTCTGCTTGCAGACCCGAAAGAGAATGCAGAGCATGTCATGCTGGTAGATCTGGCACGAAATGATCTCAGCCGCAACTGCCATGACGTGCGTGTAGTGTTCTACAAAGAACCACAGTATTACAGTCATGTGATCCATCTGGTCAGCCGCGTCAGCGGAGTACTCAACCAAGAGAGCAGCTCCATGAAAACGTTTATCGACACTTTCCCGGCAGGTACTCTTAGCGGTGCACCCAAAGTACGCGCCATGCAACTCATCAGTGAGATAGAGCCGCACAACCGCGGCGCCTATGGTGGTTGCATCGGATTCATCGGACTAAACGGAGACTTGAACCAAGCCATTACAATTCGTACCTTTGTGAGTCGTAACAATGAACTGTGGCTCCAGGCAGGAGGCGGTATTGTAGCCCGTAGCCAGGACGAATATGAATTGCAGGAAGTAAACAACAAGTTGGGTGCATTGAAGAAAGCAATAGACCTGGCAGTAACACTTAAAAATTAAAGACAATGAAGATATTACTTTTAGATAACTACGACTCTTTCACTTATAATTTGCTGCATGTAGTGAAAGAATTGGGAATCAAAGACGTAGAAGTATTCCGCAACGATCAGATTGCACTCAGTGAAATAGAACGCTTTGACAAGATCATCCTCTCACCCGGTCCCGGTATACCGGAAGAAGCCGGTCTGTTATTGCCCATCATCAAACAATATGCCCCAACCAAAAGTATTCTCGGCGTTTGTCTGGGCCATCAGGCTATCGGCGAAGCATTCGGTGCCACACTGGAAAACCTTACGGATGTATACCATGGTGTACAAACTCCGGTTCATATCATCAAAGACGATATTTTGTTTCAGAATCTGGAACACGAAATACCCGTAGGGCGCTACCATTCATGGGTAGTAAGCCGCAACGCCTTCCCGGAGTGTCTGGAAATTACAGCCGAAAGCCAGGAAGGGCAAATCATGGCATTGCGCCATCGGATGTACGATGTACATGGCATTCAATTCCATCCCGAATCGGTGTTGACACCACAGGGCAAAGTTATCATTCAGAACTTTTTAAATGCATAAATGTATGAAACAGATTTTATATAAGCTCTTCGAGCACCAATACCTGGGACGGGACGAAGCCCGTATCATCCTGCAAAACATAGCACAGGGCAAATACAATGATGTACAGGTGGCATCCCTGATCACCGTTTTTCTGATGCGCAATATCTCCGTAGAAGAATTATGCGGTTTTCGCGATGCTTTACTCGAGATGCGGGTCCCTGTCGATCTGAGTGAGTTCTCTCCTATTGACATTGTAGGCACGGGTGGTGATGGAAAAAACACCTTCAATATTTCTACAGCAGCCTGCTTCACAGTAGCCGGAGCCGGTTTTCCGGTTGTGAAACATGGAAACTACGGAGCAACTTCCGTTAGTGGTGCCAGCAATGTAATGGAACAACACGGTGTGAAATTCACCAATGATGTTGATAAGTTACGGCGTTCTATGGAGAGATGTAACATCGCTTATCTGCACGCTCCCCTCTTCAACCCGGCACTCAAAGCAGTAGCTCCGGTACGCAAATCACTGGCAGTACGTACGTTCTTCAATATGCTTGGTCCATTGGTCAATCCGGTACTACCGAGCTACCAGCTGTTGGGCGTCTACAATCTGCCGTTGCTTCGTCTGTACAGCTACACTTATCAGGCAAGCAATATTAAGTTCGCAGTAGTCCACAGCCTGGACGGATATGACGAAATATCCCTGACAAAGGAATTCAAAGTAGCTACCAGCGAGAGTGAAAAAATTTACACCCCCGAAAGCCTCGGTTTCTCTCGTTACACAGAGATGGATCTGGACGGTGGAAACACACCGGAAGATGCCGCAAGGATATTCGACAACGTACTGGCAAATACAGCTACCGAAGCACAAAAAGATGTAGTAATTGTCAATGCTGCCTTTGCCATCAATGTGATTTGTCCGGAGAAACCAATAGAAGAGTGTATTGCCCTTGCCCGCGAGTCGCTGGAAAGCGGAAGGGCACTGGATACGCTTAAGAAATTTGTAAATAGTGGTGAGTGATTAGTGATGAGTGATTAGTGCCATGCGGATGATCGCGCAGCCCACTAATCACTAATCACTTATCACTAATCACTTATCACTAATCGCTCATCACTAATCATTAATCACTATTTTTCCTATGCCCGATATATTATCAGAAATTATCGCTAACAAGCGGATTGAGGTGGAGTTGCAGAAGCAATCCATTACAATCGAACAATTATACGAAGGGGTTAGTGACGCCCCTCCTACCCGCTCTATGAAACAGGCATTAGCTACTTCTTCCAGTGGTATTATTGCCGAGTTCAAACGCCGTTCTCCCTCCAAAGGCTGGATAAAGGAAACAGCCAGTCCGGAGGAGATCATTCCCGATTATGCCGCTGCTGGTGCTTCTGCACTATCTATCCTTACAGATGAGAAATTCTTTGGCGGAACATTACGTGATATCCGTATCGCCCGCCCGTTGGTGGATCTGCCCATTCTGAGGAAAGAGTTCATTATCGACGAGTATCAGCTCTACCAGGCCCGTATCGTAGGCGCCGATGCAGTGCTGCTTATTGCTGCTGCACTCGAACAGGACGAATGCCATGCACTGACTGCCAAAGCTCACGAACTCGGTCTTGAAGTTCTGCTCGAAATTCATAGTGCAGACGAGCTTACTTATATAAATAAGGAGACAGATATGGTAGGTATCAACAACCGTAACCTCGGGAGCTTTCATACAGATGTTGCCAACTCCTTCCGTCTGGCAGAACATTTGCCGGAAGACATCATACGCGTATCCGAAAGCGGACTTTCTCAACCAGAAACCGTATCTCAGTTACGCGATGCCGGTTTCAGAGGCTTTCTTATCGGCGAAACCTTTATGCGAACCGGGCAACCGGGTGAAACACTCAAAGATTTTATAGATAAAATAACCACATAATAACTCTTAATCCCTCAAGAAAATGGTAAACAACAAATTAATCAAAGTTTGCGGCATGTGTGAAGGAGAAAATATCCGTGAAGTAGAATCACCGGACATCGACATGATCGGGTTCATCTTCTATCCCAAATCTCCACGTTACTTATGCGAAATGCCCGATTATATGCCTGCCAATGCCCGCCGTGTCGGAGTCTTTGTTAACGAAGATAAGCAGACAATAGAAATGTTTGCCGACCGTTTCAGTCTGGACTTCATTCAATTACACGGAAATGAATCGCCGGAATATTGCCGGTCACTCCAGTTGTCAGGGCTGAAACTTATCAAGGCATTCCCTATAGCCAGCAGAAAGGATCTGCAAAACGTACACAATTACAGCAATTTCTGCAAATACTTTCTCTTTGACACAAAATGCGAACAACGCGGAGGATCGGGCAATCAATTCGACTGGAGCATTCTGCATATCTATAAAGGACGTACTCCCTTCATACTGAGTGGCGGTATCAATCCTTATAGCGCCAAAGCACTCAAAGAGTTTCAGCATCCCCTACTGGTGGGCTACGATCTCAACAGTCGCTTTGAAGTAAAACCGGGAAGAAAAGATGCGCAACGTATCCATCAGTTTTTAAACGAATTACGCTAACAATAAAGAAAGAATAAGAACATGAATAGAATCAATCAACTCTTCAGCAGCGATAAAAAAGACCTGCTATCTATCTATTTTTGTGCCGGTACTCCTACATTGGAGGGAACAGCCAACGTTATCCGCACCCTCGAAAAGCACGGTGTAAGTATGATTGAAATCGGAATTCCGTTCAGTGATCCAATGGCAGACGGCATTGTGATTCAGAATGCAGCCACACGGGCACTTCGCAACGGCATGTCGCTCAAACGGCTTTTCGAACAGCTTCACGACATCCGTGAAGATGTGAAAATTCCACTTGTATTTATGGGATATCTGAATCCTATCATGCAGTTTGGGTTTGAAAACTTCTGTCGCCAATGCACTGAATGCGGTATTGATGGGGTTATTATTCCCGATCTTCCCTTTCGCGACTATCAGGAACAATACCGCCCCATAGCCGAACGTTATGGTATCAAAGTAATTATGCTTATCACTCCCGAAACCAGCGAAGAACGCATACGTGAAATAGATGCCCATACAGACGGGTTTATTTATATGGTATCTTCGGCTGCCACTACGGGTGCCCAGCAGGATTTTGATGTGCAAAAGCGTGCTTACTTCAAGAAGATAGACGAAATGAAACTGCGCAATCCGCGCATGGTGGGTTTTGGCATTTCGAACAAAGCTACCTTCCGTGCAGCTTGTGACAATGCGCGGGGAGGTATTATAGGCAGTCGATTTGTTACTTTACTGGAAGAAGAAAAAGATCCTGAAAAAGCAATCCTACGACTGCTGGAAGCAATTCGGGAGTAAGTTGATGAGTTGATGAGTTTGTGAGTTGACAGGGGGGACAAGTTGTCAACTCACAAACTTACCTAACGATAATCCATAAATCATAATAAATTTATATCTTTGTCGCCGATTTAACAAAAGAGCCACAGATATGATAGCAAATTGCCCTTCCGTTTTGTTAATATATACTGGAGGAACTATCGGAATGATAGAAAACCCGGAAACAGGTGCCTTAGAAAATTTCAACTTTGACCACCTGCTGAAACACGTCCCCGAATTGAAACGTTTTAATTACCGGATCTCCTCCTATCAATTCGACCCTCCCATTGACTCTTCTGATATGGAGCCTCTTTACTGGGCAAAGCTCGTAAAGATCATCAACTATAATTATGACAACTTCGATGGCTTTGTCATTTTGCACGGCACAGACACAATGGCCTATACTGCTTCGGCTTTGAGTTTCATGCTTGAGAATTTAAGCAAACCAGTCATCCTCACCGGCTCACAGCTTCCTATCGGAACCCTGAGGACAGACGGAAAGGAAAATCTGATAACCGCCATCGAAATAGCCGCAGCCAAAAATCCGGACGGTACCGCTATAGTACCGGAAGTATGTATCTTCTTCGAAAATCACCTGATGCGAGGCAACCGTACCACTAAAATCAACGCCGAAAACTTCAATGCCTTTCGCTCATTCAACTATCCGGCATTGGCACGTGTCGGTATCCATATTAAATATGAACCTAATTTAATCCGCAAACCAGATTTCTCCAAACCACTGAAACCACATTATCTGTTCGATTCCAATGTGGTGATATTAACTCTTTTCCCCGGCATACAGGAAAGTATCGTCACCTCCCTGCTTCACGTGGAGGGATTGAAAGCGGTGGTATTGAAAACTTTCGGTTCGGGAAATGCCCCTCAGAAACCCTGGTTCATCCAACAGCTAAAAGAGGCTACAGAACGAGGCATTATCATTGTCAACATTACCCAATGCTCTTCGGGAGCGGTAGAAATGGAACGGTACGAAACCGGAATACAACTATTGCAGGCAGGTGTAATCAGTGGATACGACAGCACCCCGGAATGTGCAGTAACCAAACTGATGTTCCTGCTTGGACACGGATTGAGTAACAAAGAAATCAGATACAAAATGAACTCTTGCCTGGTGGGAGAAATAACGAAGTCAATAGGATAAAATGAAATAGACAATATATTCCCTAACTCCGAAGTTTTCAATCAACCGATATAGAGTCCCAGGGAATATTTTCGGTATTTAGCTAAAAATCAGGCATTAGTCCTAAATAATAAATAATAGATTACAGATGAATATTTTTATCCTGTTGGGTTCCAATACACAATCATTAATCTTCTTGAATAGTAACCGGAGCAGAGAAAACACAGTTCTTAATAGTAAAAATTCAATAAATATATCTATTATCAACTAAAAATATTTTTCTATATACTTACCTTGATCCTCCCCAAATACAGACATCTCAATCATATATTGAAAGAAGAAACAGTCAAAATAAGCATCATGATAACAATAACCTGTTACTGTAATCCATGACTCCTCTGCTTGTAAAGAAAATCCAATAATAAACAATGAACAGAATATACAACTTTTATTACAACCATCTTTTACAACACGCAAACAAGCACAGCATATACCACTGATAAACAGAGAAATAAAAGTTATTGAAAGAGCAACAAAAGAAAGTTGCAATATCCATCCAATAATATCTAAAAAGATGTTAACAAGCAAAACTTTATCTCCCCTAACAGGTTGTTATCATACAATAAATAGATATCTTTGTGATAAATAGTAAAGGCTATTTGTTGTTATAGCAAATTACAGTAGACAAAATAAGCAATATTTAATGTATGAAAATTAACTTCCGGGAATCACTGGCAGCTACATTTATAGTAAGTGGAGTTGTTTTTAGCAGTTGTGTAGATAGCGATAAGAACTTCTATGATCCCAATTACCGTGCTCAAAATCCAATGGGTAACATAAGTGCTCCTAATGGCTTTGACTGGTTATTATTCTCTTCGATAAACCTCAATGTGAAGGTTAACGACACTTTTAACGGACAATATCATTATACAGTAGAAGTGTTCGACAACAATCCTGTAATATCTCCGGATGCAACCCTCCTGACCAAAGGATTTGCCAAATTGGGTCAGGACTTCACTACCGAATTGCCCGTATCCAATTCGATTCCGCTGCTTTACATTCGCCAGACTGCTCCGGATGGATTGGCATCAATCCGTGCGTACAGCACAGAGAACGGTGTCGTTAATTGTGATTTCAGTACTCCGGTGACTACACAAGCTACCAGAAGCATGAGCACACGGGCATCCACGACAATGACAGCACCAGACAGTGAAGATAAAAGTATATTCCCCGAAGCATCACCCACAAATGAAATATTCGATCAAAACAACTTTAAAGCCAACGGCAGTTATAAAGTTACTGCAAAGACAACCAAAATAAATATTTGGGCGTCAGGGGTTAGTTTGTATGTTACCGAAAACATAACGCTGAGCGAAGAAATATACCTTGCTGCCAATTGCAAACTATTCATACTGCCCAATGTGACTGTAACAATGCCACAATCAAAGAATAATGGCCAAAGCAACTGTCTGATTTCAGTAGGTAAAGGGGCAACATTAAAGATAGAAAACGATATGCAACTGGATAGTAACTATAAGTTGTATAACCAGGGTACTCTCACCGCCCGTAATGTCACTTATGCCAACAGTTCTTTCATCTATAATGGAGAAAAGGGTATTATAAATATCTCCGGTAAACTGACCGGCACGAACGGAAACTCTAACATGCTGAATGAAGGAGAAGCGACTGCCACCGATATAGCTATCACAGGTGATAGTCATATAAAGAATATCAATAAAGTAACCGTATCCCAACTGACTAACCTCAACTGTACAAACGGCTCATGGGAAAATGAAGGTGAATGGACTACCACGAACATGCACATAGAAGGCTGGAATGATTATAGCCTCAACAAATGCAAACTAATCGTCAATCAGCTATTAGATCTGCACGAAGCTAAAATCATAAATGACGCCGGTGCATTTATTAAGACCAGCAGGCTGTATATGGACAACACATTAATAGAGATGGGTGCCAAGGCTATGTTTACAGTAGAAGAGCAAGCCGAATTCCGATATCATACAAAAAACAGAGGGTTCAAGGGTACAGGCAACGAGAAAGCACTTCTCAAAATAAAAAAAGCAGTTGCTACGAATCCCGACAACAATGACATGATTCATTATTCCGGAAATTTACAGATTGTCTGTGATGATCATCCGGATTCTAAAAGAGATCAATGGGGGAATATTCGTTGGACAATGACAGGCGGTGCCGAATGGGCAAGTGAATCTACCAATCCTGTAGAAATCGCCAAATCAGAATGTAGTGAAGGCTCTGTTACCAATCCGCTTCCTCCAACTGAACCGGAATTCCCGACTATCATAGAAACAGCCAATAAATACACACTGCTGTTTGAAGACCAATGGCCTCTCTACGGCGACTATGATATGAATGACATTGTAATACAGCTCAAAGGTTTGAAGTATGAACTTGACAGTAAAAACAAAACGAACAAAGTAACATTCACTGTTACCCTTCGTGCCGTAGGAGCAACCAAAGCTATCGCCGCCGCTGTAATGTTAGACAAAGTACCGGCAAGCAGTATAAACAGCATTGTATACAAAGCCCATAAACCCACCACATTCAATCTTCAAAACAGTGGAGTTGAAGCAGGTCAGAGCCAGGCTGTGATACCTCTCTTTGACGATGCACACAAATTAATGGGAAAGAATACAAGAGAGTTCATCAATACCCAGTCTGGCAGTGACAATAATGTAAGCAACAGTGATCTTCCCGAAATAGAAATCACTGTAAACCTGACCAATAGGATAGAAGAAAGTGCCTTCAACATCAACAATATGAATTTCTTCATCATCACCGACAGAGCCCAGCAGAGAAAAGAAATCCATATGCCGGGACGTCAGCCAAGCGATTTGGCCAATACCCAACTGTTCGGAGGAAATGATGACGGGTCAACGGGTACGAAATATTACATAAGCAAAGAGAATCTTGCCTGGGGTATCATCATACCACAGTCGTTTAAATGGCCTTTGGAGTATCGCAATATTAAAGATGTATACAAGGAGTTTGAAAGTTGGGTAACCAGTGGTGGTACAGAGAACCCCAAATGGTATACTACCTTCGACAACAACGGCACTTTCCAGAACAATAAAAATTAAAAATAAAGTAAAAGCCGGAGAATAAGAAAATCCGGCTTTTATTTTGTCCGGGAAACAGACTTTATTTGAAAACAGAAAATAACTTTATCGTAAAAGAACACAGTTATAAAAATATTATATATATTTGCACGGCTTGAGACAAGAAAGGCATCAATCACGTATCAACAAAGCAAGCAAAGTAAAAAGTTTTATTATAGACATGAGAAAAAAAATATTGCTCATTGATGACAAGGCATCCATCGCAAAAGTAGTTTCCATCTATTTGGGAAAAGATTACGATTTCACCTATCATGAAAATCCTATTAAAGCCATTGAGTGGCTGAATGAAGGGAACGTTCCGGATCTTATTATCTCGGACATCCGTATGCCGGAAATGATGGGAGATGAATTCTTGCTTTACATGAAACGAAATGAGTTATTCAAATCCATACCTATTATTATGCTTTCAAGCGAAGAAAGCACAACAGAAAGAATCAGGCTTCTGGAAGAGGGAGCAGCCGATTACATCCTAAAACCATTCAATCCTCTTGAACTTAAAGTCCGTATTAAAAAAATTATAGACTAAGTCTTTCTATGCTACATCTTATCTATATCGGAAGATACGAAAAAACGATTAAACGCTTTTCCAAACTCCCCAAAGGGGAATTTTACAATGTAGCTACATGTGATAAGGCTATCAAAATAATAGATAAGATACGGGAGAAGTTTGATATAATCATATTATACGAACAGACTAATACACAGACAGATATCAAAGATATTGAGTCTTTGCGGAAAAAGTATCCCGGTATCTATATGGTATTAGTGATGGATTCACTTACACAACAAGAAAGTCTGCAATATCTGAAAGCCGGTATCAACAACACCATACCGTTTGAAAGCCCTCAGGATGCAATAGACAGCCTGATAAGCTTTCAGAAACGCAGAAAGCAACAAAAGATAAAAGACCTGCAAAAAAGAGGAGAAAATATACAAACATTCAGACTTCCTCTCTGGAAAAGATATTTCGATATACTCTTTTCGGGCACTGCACTGTTAGGTTTGTCTCCCTTACTCATTATCACTGCGATAGCTATCCGCCTGGAGAGCAAAGGAGCCATTATCTATAAATCAAAACGCGTAGGAAGCAACTATGAGATATTTGATTTCCTGAAATTTCGTTCCATGTATACGAATGCCGACAAGCATCTGAAAGACTTCAACTCCCTGAATCAATATCAAGCCAAAGAAGAGACAACCGAAGATATCATCTGGGGAGAAATGCCCGAGCTTAGCGAAAATGAAGACGGGATAGTACTAATCTCTGATGATTTTGTCATTTCAGAAGAAGCGTATATCAACAAAAGAAGCCACGAACAGGAGAATGCATTTGTCAAACTCGAAAACGATCCGCGTATCACACGAGTAGGACGTTTTATTCGTAAATACAGTATTGACGAATTACCTCAGCTTATCAATATATTGAAAGGAGACATGTCAATAGTAGGTAACCGCCCTTTGCCCTTATACGAAGCAGAGCTACTGACCAGCGATGAATATATTGACCGCTTTATGGCTCCGGCCGGATTGACGGGACTTTGGCAGGTAGAAAAGCGGGGAGACTCAGGAAAGATGTCGGCAGATGAGCGTAAACAGTTGGATATTAAATATGCCAAAACATTCTCTTTTTGGATAGACATGAGAATTATCCTGAAAACTGTTACTGCATTTATACAAAAAGAAAACGTATAATATATACAGCTTTATGGCAAACACTCTTTTCTATACAGCAGACAGTATACTCTTTCTCTGCATAGCGATAGCTGCTATCTATCTGTTTATTTTTGCTTTAGCAGCATTATTCAGAAGATCAGAGAAATATCCGGCTACCGGAAATATGCATCGTTTTATACTTCTGGTTCCTCCGGGAACAGAAATCTGTAAACAAAAGTATCCGGAAGAGTTATACACCCTGCTCACTTACGAAAATCTGTATCAGAGTGTAAAAGAACTGGATGAGTCGCTATACGACATAGCTATCATTTTGGGAGAAACAACCAACGTATCTCCGTGCCTGCTGAAAGAAATCAATAATGCATACGGATCGGGAACAATGGCCATGCAACTACACCACGTCATTGAATGCCGTCCTACCCGAAAAATCCGCTGGAAAGCAATTTGTGAAGAAATCCGAAATTCAATATTCAGGCAAGGACATGTCCAGGCAGGACTTTCTTCGGCACTCGAAAAAACGGACATTGCCATAGACTTCAAATGGCTGAAACAAAACCTGAGAAGTCCGAAGAGCAATCTGGAAAGCAGATTATTACAACAGAACATCTATATAGAATATATGGACCACATCCATGTATATAGTAACACTCCTCGTCCCCGCCCCTATTCTATGTCAAAGCAAAAGGCCGTTTCAAAGCTTCCTGTAGTACTAATGGAAGGTAACTGGGATTATGCAGACAAATTATTCCGACAGCTTTTGCCTTCATGGGGAATCCTTCTTCTTGTCAGCAGCATCTGGTGCATCATAGCTACCTGTTATGACTGGAGAGCTTCTTTGAGTTGGTGGTTCCTGTTGTTCGCCCTGTTATTTACTCTCTGCCTGGCTATCCCCGATTATCT
This sequence comes from Bacteroides mucinivorans, assembly GCF_034654355.2. NCBI lineage: Bacteria > Pseudomonadati > Bacteroidota > Bacteroidia > Bacteroidales > Bacteroidaceae > Bacteroides > Bacteroides mucinivorans. The sequence goes on from NZ_CP178179.1 coordinate 3,379,954, forward strand.
GGTAGAAAAGAAGTAATCTCCAAACCCAACAAACATATATGGACATCAGAAAGCTAAAACATAACATTAAGCAACACCCGGGCTTAAAACAGGCCGTACACAGATTCATTATGCATCCGGTAAAAACACGCCCCAACTGGTGGATACGTCTGTTTTATTTTGCATACCTGAAACGGGGGAAAGGTTCGGTTATTTATCGTAGCGTACGCAAAGATCTTCCACCGTTCCGTAGCTTTTCACTCGGCAAATACTCAGTTGTAGAAGATTTCTCGTGTCTCAACAATGCCGTGGGAGATTTGATTATCGGAGATTATACCCGCGTGGGATTAGGAAATACGATCATAGGTCCTGTACAGATAGGCAATCATGTAAACCTGGCACAGAATGTGACTGTAACCGGATTAAACCACAATTACGCAGATGCCGAAAAGCCGATTGATGAACAAGGAGTAAGTACTGCCCCTGTGAAAATAGAAGACGACGTGTGGGTAGGTGCCAATGCAGTCATTCTACCCGGAGTGACACTTGGAAAACATTGTGTTGTAGCTGCCGGGAGCGTTGTAAGCCGTTCTGTTCCGGCTTATACAATATGTGCCGGAAGCCCTGCACGTATCATCAAACGCTATGATCCGGTAAGCAAAGAATGGAAAAAAGAACTCAAGTAACTATATATAGTGAGAAATACTACGTAATATACCTTATTTAAGGGATTGTGGCTATGGGGTAAACACTCTATCTTTGCAGTATCAGAATTTAATTAATTAGTCATAATTTTATTACGTAGCCACATTTAAGTAAAATGAAACAGTATCCTGTCGAAGTGATTTCGCCAGGATTTTGTTTTTTATATACAAAAAAATCCCCGAACAAAACAGTGTCCGGGGAGAACATATATATAAAAAGGTAGGCTTATTGGCCTACCTCACTTAGTTTTTCCTTTACCTCATTGGCCTTATCCGCTACTTTACCTGCAACCTTAGCACCTGTTTTCACAGCTTTTACTTTTGCATCTTCCATTGCAGCTTCGGCATCTGCCTCAATCTCATGAAGGGCATTAAACACATCATTTTTCAGTTTCTTAGCTTTCGCTGTGCGCGAAAAGTGATAAACCAACGCACCAATGGCAGAACCTAATCCAAGACCTACCAGAAATTTAGCATTTCCACATTCCATAATCAAATAATTTTATGTTAGTTAATAAAATAAATACATTACAAAGGTAACTTACTGTCGCGAATGACTAAACAAAGATGCAATCCACAGAAACAGAACAGCACCTACAACAGAAGTTATCAAACTACCGATAATCCCCGTTGCCGCCAATCCAAGTAAAGCAAAGACCCAGCCTCCGAGTACACCGCCAATAATTCCTAAAACAAGATTGACCAGCAGCCCAAAGCCACCTCCTCTTGTTATTTTACCAGCCACATAGCCGGCAATAATTCCTATCAGAATATACCAGATAAAATTCATAATATTCTCTTTTTGTATTGTTTATACAAGGAACGTATCTCCTCTGTGAAAAGTTCGCAAACAGAAGAGGGAATTAACGAGAATTTAGGAAAGACATGATTATAAAAAAAGGCAGTATAGAAATAAATTCCTATACTGCCTGCGTCTAATATAAAAAGGATCTTTTTTTATTTATCGCCGTACATCTTAGCTCTCAACTCCTTAATATGATCGGAAGTAATATATTCATCATATTCCATCATCTTGTCAATGATGCCGTTCGGAGTCAGTTCGATCACACGATTTGCCACAGTCTGAATAAATTCGTGGTCATGTGAAGAGAACAGGATATTACCTTTATATGTTTTCAGGTTGTTATTGAATGCCTGAATAGATTCCAGATCGAGGTGATTAGTCGGCGTATCTAAGATCAGACAGTTTGCATTGCGAAGCTGCATACGTGCAATCATACAACGCATCTTTTCACCACCCGAAAGTACACTTACCTTTTTCAAAACTTCTTCTCCAGAGAAAAGCATACGTCCCAGGAATCCTTTCATATATACTTCATTCCCTTCACCATACTGCCCCAGCCAATCTACCAGATTGAGGTCAGTGTTAAAGAACTCCGTATTATCCAACGGCAAATAAGCGGTAGTAATCGTCACTCCCCAATTGAAGTGTCCGGCATCCGGCTTCATATTGCCATTGATTATTTCAAAGAAAGCCGTCATGGCGCGTGGATTGCGTGAGATAAACACGATCTTATCTCCCTTCTCAACGTTAAAGTTCACGTCATTGAACAGCACTACGCCCTCTTCGGTCTTCTTACTCAAACCTGAAACCTCAAGAATCTGATTGCCCGGTTCACGTTCGGGTGTGAAGATAATGCCCGGATACTTACGTGAAGAAGGTTTAATCTCTTCTACATTCAGTTTCTCCAACATCTTTTTACGGCTAGTAGTCTGCTTGCTCTTAGCTACATTGGCGCTGAACCGGCGGATAAATTCTTCCAGTTCTTTCTTCTTCTCCTCAGCCTTTGCTTTCTGGTTCTGTTGCTGACGGAGAGCCAACTGACTGGATTCATACCAGAAACTGTAGTTACCGGCAAACATATTGATTTTTCCGTAGTCGATATCAACCGTGTGTGTACATACTGAGTCAAGGAAGTGACGGTCATGGCTCACCACCAATACGGTATGTTCAAAGTTTGACAGATATTCTTCAAGCCATGTCACTGTCTCCATATCGAGGTCATTGGTAGGCTCGTCCAGTAGCAAGTTGTCCGGATTACCATAAAGTGCTTGCGCCAACATCACACGTACCTTCTCTTTACCACTCAGCTCACCCATCAACACATAATGTTTGTTTTCTTTAACTCCCAGGCCACTGAGCAACATGGCAGCATCACTCTCGGCATTCCAGCCGTCAAGCTCAGCAAATTTCTCTTCCAGTTCGGAAACCTTCAACCCGTCTTCATCGGTAAAGTCTTCTTTGGCATACAACTCTTCGCGTTGCTTCATGATGTCCCACAACACAGTATGTCCCATCATCACAGTATCCATTACCGTGAAAGCATCCCACTTAAAGTGGTCCTGGCTCAACACTGACAGACGTTCGCCCGGACCTAATGTTATATTTCCGGTAGTCGGATCAAGATCGCCATAAATTGTGCGAAGGAAAGTGGACTTACCTGCACCATTGGCACCAATAATACCATAACAATTCCCACTTGTAAACTTCAAATTTACATCATTGAACAATACTCTTTTACCAAACTGTACCGAAACGTTTGAAACTGTAATCATCTTTTATATTTACGATTTTAACTATTTACAATTTACGATTGAAATGTCTGTAATTCACAAACAGGTTGCAAAGATAGACATTTTTAATGAATTACATGCTATGCAGCATGTGTCAATCTGACAGAAAAGCATTACCTTTGCAGCGTTTTTTGACATGTTTAGCAGATTGGCAGAGTTTTTGCTGGGAGGCAGTTACATTGTAACGTCCTATTGACATGAAATTGAATCCATTTATTAAGAACAAAAAAGATAAAGATATGAATCCTAAAGAAAAAGAAACAGCTAAAGAACAAGAGTTGAACGCTGAAAACCTTGCAGACGAACAGTTGCAGGATACAGAAAATACGGAGGAAGCAGCTCCCCTGACCAAAGAAGAAGAGCTGGAAAAGCAGTTGAAAGAAGCTGATGCAACCATTGAAGATCAGAAAGATAAATATCTGCGCCTCTCTGCCGAATTCGACAATTACCGTAAACGTACGGTAAAAGAAAAAGCTGAACTGATCTTGAATGGAGGTGAAAAGAGCCTGAGTAGTATCCTGCCTGTGGTTGACGATCTGGAACGCGCTATCCAAATGATGGATAAAGCAACAGACGTAGCAGCCGTTAAAGAAGGTGTGGAACTTATCTATAACAAATTCATTTCTGTATTAGGACAAAATGGCGTAAAAGTAATCGAAACCAAAGATAAGCCTTTGGATACAGATTACCACGAAGCCATCGCAGTGATTCCCGCACCGTCTGAAAAACAGAAAGGAAAAATTCTGGATTGTGTACAGACCGGATACACACTGAACGATAAAGTACTGCGCCACGCCAAAGTGGTAGTTGGAGAATAAAATATATATATGGAAAAGAGAGACTACTATGAAGTGCTGGAGGTATCGAAAACCGCAACAGCAGAAGAAATAAAAAAAGCGTATCGTAAAAAAGCCATTCAGTATCACCCGGACAAGAACCCGGGCGACAAGGAGGCGGAAGAAAAGTTTAAAGAAGCAGCCGAAGCATATGACGTGCTGAGCAACGAGGACAAACGTGCCCGTTATGATCAGTTCGGTCATGCAGGTATGGGTGGTGCTGCCGGAAATGGTGGTCCGTTTGGCGGCTTCGGTGGAGGTATGTCTATGGACGATATTTTCTCCATGTTCGGCGATATCTTCGGAGGTCGCGGAGGCGGCGGTTTCGGAGGCTTCAGTGGTTTTGGAGGCGGAGGCAGTCAGCAACAGAGACGCTATCGTGGCTCTGATCTTCGTGTGAAAGTAAAACTGACGCTGAAAGAAATCTCTACCGGAGTAGAAAAGAAGTTCAAGCTGAAAAAGTATGTGCCTTGTACACACTGTCATGGAACGGGTGCAGAAGGTAACGGTGGTTCTGAGACTTGTCCGACCTGTAAAGGTAGCGGATCGGTAATTCGTAACCAACAGACTATTTTGGGTACGATGCAGACCCGCACCACCTGCCCCACTTGTAATGGTGAAGGTAAAATCATTAAGAACAAGTGTAAGGAGTGTAGCGGTGACGGTATCGTATACGGAGAAGAAGTGGTAACCGTTAAGATTCCGGCCGGCGTAGCAGAAGGCATGCAACTCTCCATGAGTGGAAAAGGTAATGCCGGAAAACATAACGGTGTACCGGGTGATTTACTCATCCTGGTTGAAGAAGAGCCACACGAAAGCCTGCTCCGTGATGAAAATGATTTGGTATACAACTTACTTCTCAGTTTCCCGGCAGCAGCCTTGGGAGGAGCTGTTGAGATACCTACCATCGACGGAAAGGTAAAAGTAAAGATTGATGCGGGTACACAGCCGGGTAAAGTGCTTCGTTTGCGTGGCAAAGGCTTACCAAGTGTTAATGGATATGGTACAGGAGATTTACTGGTAAATGTAAGTGTCTACGTGCCCGAAGCATTAACAAAAGAAGAAAAGAGTACACTTGAAAAACTGGATACTTCTGATAATTTCAAGCCCAATACTTCTGTGAAGGAAAAGATCTTTAAGAAGTTCAAGAGCTTCTTTGATTAAGAGATTGCCTCAAAAGTCTGAGAAAGCTATCAATCCATAACTTTATAAACGCAGATTAACGCTAATTATCGCAGATTTAATTTAATCTTTGCTCAAATTAGCGTTAATCTGCGTTTTAACGATAGTGAGTTTTACTTTTGGCCATCCTCTTTTGTATCTCTCCCCCTCTTATTTATACCCCGGATTCTGAACCAGATTCAGATTCATACGCCTCACCTTATCCGGTATGGGGAATACCGTAGTATACCCACTCGCTTCGCCAGCCAACTGTGGCCGGCTGCTATACGGACGGGTGAATAATCCAAACCTCACAAGATCCTGTCGCCTCCAGCCTTCCCAGGCAAATTCCAGTTGGCGCTCATCAAGAAGGGTATTCAAGGTAGCTTCCCGGTAAGGAGCAGCCACACGGGAACGTACCCGGTTCAACTCTTCATCACCGTTCTCTCCGTTGCGGACTTTTGCTTCACTCTTCATCAGCAGCACGTCGGCATAGCGATAAAGCACAATATCATTCTCCATCAGTTTACCGTCTTTCGTGCCCGTATCATCTACTTCGTACTTCTTCATACGGGCTCCTGCTGTCTTCTCATAAGGCTCATTGGATATATCCAAAGCCACCTCCCAGGGTAGGTATTCAAGTATCGTACCGTCGTCCAGCCTCACGACGTTTCCTTTCAAGTCATAAACAATGCCGGCGAAGTAGCACTTGTCAAAACGGGGATCAACCTGAGGAGTGCCATAAGCAAAGGTTTTCAGAACCTCAATAGTGGCACTTGAACCATTCTCTCCGCTCAAGCCATATGCCTTGGCATGGTTGTAGTGACGCGAACGGAAAAGATATTGCATCTGATTGGTGTACAGGTTCTTATTCATCGGTATAATAAAAATATTCTCGGCAGATGATTCGTTGAATACGGCAAAGTTGGCTGCATAATCTTCTTCAAGCCGGTAACCGGATTTCGTGACAGAATCACAATAAGCCTCAACGGTCTGCCAGGCATTAAGCTCTTCACCACCTACATTAAAATAGATGTTTCTGCCATCCGGCCGTATGCCGTCCGTCCAGTCATTATCGGTATATACCTCTGCATTCAGAGCCAGTTTAGCCAAAAGGAAATGAGCAACGGGGCGGGTAATGCGTCCATAATAAGTACCGGGCAGATTGCTATGGGCAGTGCTCAGTTCGGGAGCCGACTGCTGTAACTCGCGTACAACAAAATCATAAACCTCCTGGCGGGTGGACTGTTTTACTTCTTTCACCGGCATAGAAGAAGACAATACCAACGGAACATTTCCAAACAAATCTACCAGATGATAGTAATACAGGGCACGTAATGCTCGCACCTCTGCTTCATAGGCCACTAACTCCCTGTCGTTGTGCGTCCCGGCATACTGCGCTATTCTTTCCAGCGATTTATTACTTAAACCTATCACTTTATACAAATATTCCCAGGTGGCTTGTATAGCATCATTATTGACACCCCAATTGTGCAGATAAAGCCCCTGCCAGAAACCACCATCATACCAGTCGCCACCCCGGGTGGGCATTATAGCCTCATCGGTAGTGAAGGTATTCAGATCGTAGATACCGCGTCCGGTGCCCTGCAAGCCCTGGCTGTCACTGTATCCGCCAATATTGTTGTACAATGAGGCGACTGCATTGAGATACAAGTCGGACAAGTTTTTATATGCTTCTTCCTCAAAGATGCGGTCTCTCGGTTTCTCACGTAAAAAGTCATCACAGGATAGTTGCACCAGTGATAACAGCAGAAAACATGCTATATATATAAATGAACGTTTCATCGTAGCTCCTTTTTAAAAGTTAATACTCAAACCTACTGTATAAGTCCGCGCCAGCGGATAACCACGTTTATCATCTACTCCTAATGTAGAGTTGACGGTGGAACTATTGATCATCGGAGAAAGTCCGGAATAGCCGCTAATGGTAGCCAGGTTATTGACCGTAAGTGCCAGACGAAGTGACCGGATATACTTCTGAGCCTTTGCTAACGGGACATTCCAGCCGATGGTAAGATAATCGAAGTTGACGTAATCTCCCTTTTCCAGCCAGTAGTCGGTGGCGGTCTGATCTTTTATATTTCGCCGGGGGGCCTCTTCCATCACATTATAATCGGGGAAGATGTTCATATTCATATAAGTCAGCGAAGTGCCGTTGTAGACCTTGTGTCCGAAAGCTCCGTTGATCTGTACCGAAATATCAAAACGCTTGTAACGGAAACTGATGTTAGATCCCAGTAAAGTTTTGGGCACTGCCTGCCCCGCCACATAGCGGTCTTCACCGTCTTCAAGACTGATGCCTCCTCCGTTCAGATCGGCTATGCCATAGGTATATCCGCCATCGCCATCAGAAACAAGCCCGTCGCTGTGCGGAAGATAAAAAACACCGAGCGGTTGTCCCACTATCTGATAGACGATGTGATTGTATCCTCCATGAAAACCTGCACCGTCAAGGCTTGCCAGGCTTTTATACTCCGGTGCCGAGATATTCTCGCCATTATAGACACCGCTCAAAGAGAGTAGTTTGTTGCGCTGAAAGGTAATATTGGCATTGATATTCAGTTCCATATCCGGCGTTTTGAGTGGAGTGATACCAATGGCTATCTCGGTACCGCTGTTACGCATGGAACCGATATTTGCCAGCAGCGTGTTGTAGGTAAAGGGAGGCACACTGACGTTATAAAGATAGAGCATATCGGTGGTCTTTGAGTTGTAGTAATTGACAGAGAGTAGCAGGCGGTTGCCAAACATCCCTAAGTCTGCCCCGGCATTAAACGTATGCTTCACCTCCCACTTCAAATCGGGGTTTATATTCTGCATCTCTCCCAGGGTAACTACTGCCGAATTGCCCACAGGCACTACCCCGTTGGGCCTCACCAATCCGAGGGTGGTGTATGAGTCTATCCCGTTCTGATTTCCCGCCAATCCGTAACCTACACGTAGTTTCAGATTGTCAACCAGAGGGATACGTTTCATAAACTCCTCTTCACTCACCGCCCATGCTGCGGATACGGAAGGGAAAAAGCCCCACTTATGATTGCTCCCGAACTTGGAGGAAGCATCCGTACGGGCATTCACGGTAAGAATATAGCGGTCGGCATAGGTATAATTGAAGCGCCCCATGAAGGAAGCCAGATGTGGCTCTTCATAATAAGAATTCGTACCTTCCCAAAGGCGGATTGCACCTGCCTGAAGGTTGTCATATCCAAACTGGTCGGAACTAAAGTTTGTAACGGTGGTATAATATCCGGTATAGGTCTCCTTCTGAAGTTCGGCAAGTGCCAGTACATCAAAGAAGTGTTTCCGCCAGTTCTTCTTATAGCTCAGCATCAGGTTGCCAAGCAGAGACTCCATCTTCTTCGTCCCTTTGTATGCCTGCCCGTGTGCCCAGACCGATGTGGGGAGATACTGGGAGTTCTCTACAATATTGTAGGTGTATGCACCAAACATGACGAGCTTTAGATCATCCATCAGATTGAACGTCAGCCGGGCATGTGTGCTGATGTGAGAAGTAGCATCATGGTCTTTCACTTCCATCCATGCCAGCGGGTTGGTGATCTGGCTGGCACTTGTGATCTGATCCCACGAACCGGTTTCCGTATTCTTATGATTGGGAAAGGTGGGATTGAAAGTAGCCGCAGAGTAAAATGTCTTCTGGTAATCGAACAAGTTATGGTTCTTTTGCACGGAGCCGAACATGCCTAACTCGCAACGGATAAAGTTGCCAAAAATGTTCTGGCTCATATTCATGTTGGATGTAAAATTCTTCATATCCTGATTTTGTATCACCCCCTGCCGGTCTACATATCCCAGGGAGACACGGTAGCTGGAGGCATCGGAACCGCCATAAAAGGCGATATGATGATTCTGCTGAAATCCGGTTTGTTCTATTTCTTTCTGAAAATCGGTATTGTTTCCCAAATCCAGAATGGAAAGTCCCCGCTCACCGGCCACCTGCCGAAAGCCGTTTGCCGATAGCATGCTGAGATTCTTGTAAACGGAGGTTATACCGAAACTACCATTATAGCTGACGCGGGTTTTGCCGCTAATACCCTTTTTGGTAGTCACCTCTATGACACCGGAAGCCCCACGAGAACCGTACTGGGCAGTTTCGGAGGCATCTTTCAGGATAGTAAAACTTTCGATGTCAGTGGGATAAATGGAGGCAAGCATATTCAAATCGCCAAATACCCCGTCGACGATGATCAGCGGATCGTTGCCACTGGTCAAGGAGGTGGTACCCCGCAAGCGAACGGCATCCAGGGCGGCCTGCCCGTTTGTTCCCCGTTGTATGGTTAACCCCGGCACACGGCCACGGATTGCATCGAGAGGATTCGTGATCTGATCCCGGTTCATCTGTAACTCGGTGATCTTCTCAACGGAACCGGACAGATTTTTAATACTTCCGGTGGCATATCCTACGGTTATTAAAGAATCGAGCGGAACTAGCCCGGACTTCTGGGCCACGACATCCGAAAAAAGAAACAGAGAAAAGAGGCATAGGAGAGAAAATCTCAAATGTGTAGTGTGGTGTTGCTTCATGTTATCTCTTTTTTTAAGGTATATACATCTTCAATATACATTTATAACAAAAAAAAGGATAGAGGGGTTCGTGAAGCAATGAATTTTATTCCGGCTTCCGGAATGTCACGGAACAGAGCCTATGAAATCAGTAACAAAAAGACGCTATATGAGCTGCATATAGGCAACGCCTTGCCTGCATGCAGTAAAGGCGTGGACTACATGCAGGCAAGGCGTTGCCTGTAAAAGGGTATTCGGAGATGTTATACAGCAGGTATTTGCTCGCTCTTAATAAGATCGGAAAGTAGAAGCCGGCAACCCCTGAGCATTCACCAGATTGGCACGGGTGAAAGGTTGCCAGCCATAACGCACATAACGGGGATGCTTCACCTGATCGCTATATACTTTTATCCGGTCGCCAACGATCTCGGCTTTGGCCGGATAGAAGAGCCCTTCGGTTTCTGCCACTTCAAAAGTCCGCAACGCTTTGCCATCCGAAGAAGACATTCCATCGGCAAAATCAAACGAAACATAAGCAGCCCCTTTGCGGAACTCTGCACTGCGGAACAAGGGTCCGGAAGGTACAACCGCTTTCATGCCATACGTACGGTTCAATGCCTGACGTGCCAGACGCTCGCCCACCGGTTTCTTATTCTTAGGATGTACATCCAGCGAATCACCCTGATCGCTCGAAACAGCCATGCCCGTATGAGGTATCTCCTTCAGCAACCTGCGCTGGCTATCGCGAAACCACGGCCACGAAGGACGGTCCATGGAAGAGAGCTGTACGTAGTAAAACGGAAGTTCCGGATTTTCCCAATTCTTGCGCCAGCTATCTACAAGCAGGTGGAACAGCTTCTCGTGCGTCTCGTAATCGGGAGCATTGGATTCTCCCTGATACCAGATCACTCCTTTCACCGGAAACTTATCCAACGGGAGGATGCCGGACTCATACAGATAACATGGTTCATAGGGGTGACGCTGAAACTGATTTGTCGATTTCTTAACATTCAGCGTAGCGCGTGCGCGTATCCAGTTTTGCGGATCGCCCTTCGCCCAGTTGCGCAATAGGACAGGAAGGTGAAACTCCAATGCATGCCTGCTCACCCATGCTTCTGTGGGCGAACCACCAATCGCATTGCAAATCAAACCAACGGGTACATGCAGGCTATCCTGCAACATCTTCCCGAAATAGTATGCCACAGCAGAAAAATCAGCAGCACTGGCCGACGTACAAACCGTCCATTGGCTATCTTTATAATATTGCAAATGGTTCAGAGAATCGAGTACGGACACCTCCCACTCTACAGGATTGGTACGCCAACGGGCTTTCATATCCAGCAAACGAATGTTATTATTGCCACTTTGAGGAATATCCATCCGGGCCGTAGAGGCTTCTTTCAGCATAAACTCCATATTGGACTGCCCCGAACAAAGCCATACTTCTCCTACCAACACGTTGGAAAAGTGTAACCGGGTCTTTCCGGCAGAGACAGTAAGTGTATGAGGGCCTCCCGCCTGCATGGGTTTCAGACGCACGCACCACTGTCCGTCCGATCCGGTTTTAGCCCGTTGCTTTTGTCCGGCAATGCTTACCGTTACTTCTTCTCCGGCATTGGCAGTACCCCGCACTTCCAACGGACAATCACGCTGTAGCACCATGTTATCACTGTATACCTGCGGCAGACGAAGGCCACCATAATCACCGGTGATGGCCGAGCAAACCGTTTGTGCCAGAATCCCTGCTCCTTCGGCAGTGGGATGTACCGCATCCGGAAGCATAAAGGGATAAGGATAAAGGGGAGTATGAAAGTCTATCAGTTGTGCCCCGGCAAGCTCGGCCACCCTTTCAATGGCCTGTTGTATCTGTTCGTGCCAGTCGCGCGTGCCCGACTCAAAACGGGAGTGGCGGTTGGTTATGGGAGTCATTCGCGCCACCAGGATACGCACCTTCGGATTGACTACACGGAAAGAGTCGATCAGCGCCAGATAGTCTCTGACGAAATAATCACGATAATTGGGCCAGTCGCGCGGATCGGTATCATTGATGCCCAGATGAATCACAACAACATCTCCCGCGAAGGTCAATGCCCGCTGAAATTCCTTCTGTCCGATATAGGGACGATGCCCTTTATTCAGCAGTGTGGCCCCTGATTTACCAAAATTTCCTACCACATACCCCTCTCCCAACATCCGTTGCAGTTGGGCAGGATACGCATCCCGTTCCCGGTTTTCAATCCCGGCCCCATACGTAATGCTGTTTCCCACACAAGCCACCCTTACCGGCGTTTGCGCTACAGCAACCAGGCTACAAAGAACCAGCAAATAACTCAGTACTATCTTTCTCATTTTCCGTTAACATAAGGTTTAACAATCTCCACCCATTTCAGATAACCTTTACCCAACAGGTGTAATCCGTCATTCGTATCATCCATATTCATTTTCCCCGTTGCCGGATCGACAAAATGAGCGTAAAGGTCGATATACGTAAGCCCCCTCTCCGTAGCCAGCCGGAGTATCCCTTTGTTGATCTTCTCTACTTCTTCCCAACGGGAAGTGTGGCCCTTAAACAGTCCATAATGATCGGTCACCGGGAGTACACTTTGCAGATATAACTTCGTTCGGGGCGAATCTGCCTTTATTTTAGAGGCAATCATGCCGATGCGCTGCACAATGGTGTCTGCCGGAGTACCCCGACTTACATCATTAATGCCGATCAGCAAAAAGATCTTCGCAGGTTTCCCTTTCAGAACCGCATCCAGGCGATCATACACTCCCATGCAGACATCACCGCTGATCCCTCTGTTCTTGACATGCTTATTGCCAAGCAACTCGGCCCACTCCGCTCCGTTTGTGATACTGTTTCCCAGAAAAATAATATCCTTCGAGGTGACGGGTAACTCTTCAAACAAAGTAGCCCGCTGATAATAAAACGTTGAGTACTTCCGCTCCTGGGCATTGCCTGCAACAGATACAAGCAATAGCACAATAAAAATCCACTTGTTCTTCATAAATTATTCCTTCTTAATGTTCATTCAATTACGATCTTGCAAATTTGTGCTGTACGAATGCCGGGCTTTGTCTCACCACCTATAACGAAGACTTCTTGTTGCCTTCCTGCCAAAGCAGCACCGGCACGTGCCAGACCGGAAGATTGTCCCCATTCATCCCAGCCGTTCCGGTGGATATCATATACCATCAAGCGGTTGTTAAAGCGATACCAGCTTACGGGTTGCGTCAGATAATTTTCTTTAGTAACCCGGCTATAACTTCCGCTGATTGCATCCAGAAAAATCTCTTTGTTCACTCCGCCTACACAAAGAATAAGACTGTCCGAGCAGGCTATGGAGGCCCCTCCCGTCAAAGTAAGAAGTTCGCCTGTGGCCGGGACCACAGGTGCCGATACGGGTTCCCATGTTTTCGATGCCGGAAGATACCGATAGCCATCCGTAGCAACCGTGGCCTCCTGATTCTCTCCTAAGGAAGGTGAAAAGCCTCCCCAAATGTAGAGCGCATCCTCCTGAGCAGTACAAACCGGTTGCACACGTGGAGCTCCGGGCAAGGCTGGCTCTTCCTTCCAGCCCTCAGCAGGATTCTCCATACTCAAAGAGAACAGAGAAGCAGAGGGAACACCTGCTTTGTTACCCCCGAACACATAAAGAACATTCCCAAGAACAGCGCCTGCCATATTATCTAAAGCAAAAGGTAACGCGGGCAATGTGTCAAGAATAGCAGCGTCACCTGTGGCATTCAATGACAAAGAGTAGGTGGCAGAAAGCCTGCCTGCGGAATGATTGCCACCTACAAAGATCAGTTTATGAGGCAGTGAAAGCGTTACTCCATAGGCAGCCTCAACGGGGAGTTCACCTATTTGGGTCCATGTCAATGTAGAGTCGTTGGCAGGCAGGCCCCTATATATGCCTTTATAAAAACGTTTTTCACCTCCCTCGGAAGCAGGTATACCAGGGAAATTACAACCGCCTGCAATGATTAGTTCGTCGTTTATAAAACCGGCATAGCATGCCGACACTCCCAGAGAGTATCCGGGCTCATAATCCGGAAAACCGGAGATATGCTCTATACGTATGGCACAAGAGGCGGCCTTCTGCCCGGAAGAGGAGGTACATGCCGGGAGCAGACCGCCCGTGATTACAGTGGCGATCAGTGACAGGACTATGAGAGAGGACTTTTTCATAATATATAGATCATGGAAGATTTTACCACAGAGTAACACTGAATTAAATCTTTATTGAAACGCAGATAAACGCAAATTTTCGCAAAGGGAAACAAATAGATGATAAGGAACTACAGGCTTTTAATCTACATTAATCCGCGTTAATCCGCGTTTCAATAAAGATTTAAAACTCTGTGCTACTCTGTGGTGAAACTCAGTATATATCTCCTTTCGCCAATTCCCCCAACAACTGCGCATACTTTTCTACCACAGCCCCGGCGTATCTTTTACCTTTTTCTGCCGTAGCCAGCCGGGGATCTCCGATGCCTGTATCCTCAGATACTTTCTGCCAGTTTCGCGGAATCCATGCAACCTTTTCTTGCAGTGAACTTATGGCAAATGGTTTGTATTTACCCTCACCGGCTTCTTCCAGATTAACTAACTCCGGGTGATAATGCATCATCACAGAAGTTTCCACCTCGTCGGCATGGTCGCCTGGCCGATCGAAGTACTCCTTTGCCGGAAGCACCGCAAACCACTCGCTGCAAGCTATCAGGAAGTCCGGGTAATCAACAGATAAGTCGCGAATCATATTCTTGAAATTATTCCCGCCATGTCCATTGATAATCACCATTTTGCGAATGCCCTGTGTATGGAGTGAAGCCACGATATCCGTAAGGATTGCCCTCTGAGTCTCATACCGGGCATGTATACAGAAGGGTAACTCGCGCTGTCCCGGATTTTGTGACCCCATAGTTACAGGAGGCATCACCATACAGCGCACACCATACAACTCTTTACTGCGCTCTGCCGCATCAACGGCAATGGCGTGTGCCAAGATACAATCTGTCAAATAAGGCAGATGCAGATTGTGCGGTTCGGTAGCTCCCCAGGGAAGCAGTACCAAATCATAAACTAACTCTCTCGTTTTTCCGTAGCATGATACGGACAAGTCAATTTCTTTATTCATCGTCATCCTTTTTTATCTGAATTCAATAGATACAAAATCATTTTAGTTTCTTCTCCGGCGAGTAAATCAACCCGTCTACTGCATGTTCGCCATCAAGCGTGACAAAAACAGTTGTAAACATCCACTTCACCAGACGAACCTGAGGAGTCGTAAATTTCCCTACCGGAAGTTTCAGCAGCACCTTATTCCACCCCTTATTCAAGTGTACCTTCAAAGGAGGGCGGGCTGTAAAGTTTTCATTACCCAAAGGCGTTTCATTATCCGGCTTTGTGTGGGTAGCCGTCCACACAGGAGGAAGTATTTCACTATCGTTCAGCCAGATGCGGCTCCCTTTATAATCCCACTTTCCGGCTGGAGGAGGTAAGTCTTTCTCCGAACGTCCGTAGTTCTGAAACTCCGCCCACAGCCCCACATCCTGTGCTTTGGGCGAATATACCCATGTATAGGCATATGCCGTATGGTTTTCTGCCGGCTCTTTATAGAAAGAGGGGACCAGCGTACCCCATACATGACGCAGATAGATACCCGCACCGATAGCCTGCCGCACATTATACGCTTTGCCATCATATATATACTGATCTTTGAGTCCGGCTTCGGGTGGAAATGCCTGTTCCGGATTTCCTCCATTGGGAAAAGCATCCGTAATGTTCCACTTCACATTTGTCTGCTTCACATAAGCAAAGGGATATCCTTTGAAATGATGCTCTTTGTGCCACAACATTCTTTCTTCAAAATCAGCAAAACTCTTAAACTCCTCCGAGTCTTCACCCGGAAGAACCGTACCGTTCCGGTTAAAATATTCGGAGCCTCCCCCTCTCCACGAACGCTCGGCAAAAGCCAGCATGTTAGGATAAAAGGCATTCTCCCTGATCACATTCTCCTCGGGCACTACTACCCTATCCTGCCACACTGCCATGATAGCCCCGGCTATATCCTCACTACCCTGAGGCTGATTGTAAATGCGACTGTTATACAAAGCTATTATATCGGCAAATACGTCAAAATGATTCAGGTAGTGGAACCTTGAATCAATGGCAGGAATACCTTCCTGCGCCTTTCCGCGGTAGCTCCAGAGGTGGGTCATATCTATTTCTCCCGGTTTGTAGTGCCAGCCCGGATTCCAGGAAATCACTTTCTTGCCTTTTGCCCGGATATAGGCTACCATCTCCGGCGCAAATTGCGGATTGGTAAAGGCTACCTCATCCGTGCCGATATGCAGGTAAGGTACCTCAAAAACCTCACAGACCTCATCCATCAGCAGTTTAAGAATTTTCATTCCCGCTTCGCTCTGCATATCGTGCCGAAAGGCCCGTACAAAGGCGGCACTATGCCCCGGCATATCAAACTCCGGTATCAGCAATACCTGACGCTGTTTACAGTACCGAACCAACTCTTTAGCTTCTTCCTGCGTATAAAACTTGCCCGGCATACGCGTCACATTACAACTGTCGTTCAATACCGGAAAGAGCTTACTCTCAAGCCTCCATGCCTGGTTCTCTGTCAGATGCCAGTGAAACACATTAATTTTATAACGAGAAAGCATGTCGATCTCCCGCTTCAATTCGTCCATAGAAATATAGCCTCTGCCTACATCCTGCATGAATCCCCGTACCCGGAAAGCAGGCCAGTCTACAATCTCACATCCCCGAACAAAGGTCTTTCCTCTCCGGTGCTGCAACAATTGGTTCAATGTTTGTAATCCCCAATAAGCTCCTTGTTCGGTGATAGCCTCAACCCTGATATTGTTTCTATGTACCGTCAGGCGATATGCTTCATTTTCATTCAAGGGTATCCCCTCCAGTTTCTCAACCAACCGGATTTCAATTACAGAAGAGGCGCGCTCATCGGCAGTCCCTCCCGCTTCGGTCACCCATGCTTCCAGTTGCGGAACAAGTACGGAAGAGACGAGCCTCACCCGTTTCATATCAAACTGCTCACCGCTCAGTTTCACTTGCTGCGGCTCTGGCAGGAAATGAATCTCACCTGCCCGGACTGTAGGAAATGTACAAAGCAACAGGAGAAATGCAACGCTATATACAATGTGCCTCATTTCACTATATCTTTTATTTTAATCTGTTGAAATGTCATATGCGCCACACTGCTCTCATACAAAATGCCAATCGTTTCATTGTCCACCAACGTAAGACAGGAATATCCCCAACCATCGGCCTCGTCTATCAACAACTGATGTTCAGGCAACCAGGTCACGCCTCCATCCAGACTGGCTTTTATAGTGATATGGTTTCTTCCCTTCGTTGTATCAGGATTGGAGAAGAACAAAAGATCTCTGCCAAGCACATTGTCCTTTGCCTCTACTTTTATCAGACTTGCCATACACACCGGCTCACGCAAAGCACTCCGCGAAGAAATATGTTCTGTCCACGTTTCGCCTAAATCCCTGGTTATAGATACTGCACGACTTCCACCCCGGTTATCGCGCATGTTCAGCATCAATACACCAGGCTCTACTTCCGCCACTTGTGCCTCGGTGGTATTGGTACGGGCATAGTTATGTATTTTCCAGGTTTGTCCCCGGTCCTTACTGTACATAATACCGGCGTTGGGTATACGTGTGGCATCAATAAACTGAATAGGAAACACCAGCGTACCGTCTTGCATGGTGATACCACGCCCCGGTCCTTGCAGCAGGAAATACCAGGAAGGATCTTTCACCTGCTCCGTGATGTTGATCGGAGCCGACCACGTCTTTCCATCGTCAGTACTCTTTGTCATCATCAATTGCGCCGTATGATTCATATCCATTCCCGGATGCGAACTCACCCACGCCCGCTGATTGCCCATGCCGTGCGTCCATGCAGCAACAATCCATATTGTATTGGTCTTTGTATCTACCAGAATAGACGGATCTCCTACCCCATTCTGTGCAGCAGGCAGTCCTCCATACTCTCCAAATGCCAGTGGCAAACGCATTTTCTCCCATGTCTTTCCACCATCCGTACTCCGGCTTAAACCTACATCGACGCGCTCCTGCAAATCAACACTGCTATTATAGCGCACGTCATACACTCCCAACAGCGTACCTTTGTTGGTAGTCACCAATCCCGGAATACGGAATGCGGCCGACTGATCATCTCCGGCATGACGCACGCCTACCCCCATGCGGTGTTCTGTTTCTTTCGGAGATACAATATCTATAAGTGCTTGTTTACCATCCACTGTCACAGAGGCGATACTCGCCGTAACCTTAGCGGCCAGCGGAGTGGAAGGCTTCATTTGCAAGCTGACCCAGAAATAATTGACACCTGGAAACAGATCTTGGCTGCCCTTCAATGTAACTTCGGCGTTAGGATTACTCACTTCGGCTTTTTTGATTGAATAAGACGGATTGGCAGCCAGCGTATTTCCCACAGCATGGCTGGAAATGTATTCAACTGGTGCAAAACGGTTCTTATGCTTATTCTGCAACGCCTCTGTACCGCTATAATAAAGTTTCACCGATTGAATATCTGAAAGCCTTGTTCCTTTGTCTAATTTCAAAACCACATTATTTAGTTTTTTGCTCTCTTGTGCATTCAGGCGCAGATAGAACAGAACGTTGTCTTGTCTTTCGATCAAGACAGGGATACGCGCTTCCTTAACGAATATAGTATCTGCTGCATAAAGCACAGGTGTGGTACATAAAAAGCAGAAAAGGAGAAACAGAAGAGGGGTCTTTTTCATGGTAATGATTAAAATTGTATGAATATTATTGAGGACAAAGATACTATTTTTCATTTTACAGGATAGGAGGATAATTAAGTTATTTAGCATAGATAAAGTCTATTCCATATTATCAGTTTTAGGCCGCAAAAAATAGAGTTGCAACGCCAATGCTATCAGAACAACAACGCTAAGCCATGCAAAGCCCAATCCCAGATTGCCAC
Organism: Bacteroides mucinivorans; assembly: GCF_034654355.2. Lineage (NCBI taxonomy): Bacteria > Pseudomonadati > Bacteroidota > Bacteroidia > Bacteroidales > Bacteroidaceae > Bacteroides > Bacteroides mucinivorans. The sequence goes on from NZ_CP178179.1 coordinate 3,398,799, forward strand.
CATCGGTCCAGCGTCCCAACAAACTGGTAACCGCTGCTCCGGCAAATACACCAGTCATATTCATTATACCATAAGCCGTGGCTCTATATTTAGTTGACACAAACTGGCACAGAATAGGCATGTTGTTCGCATCGAAAATGCCATAGCCCACACCAAACAACAAACCCGCTCCCACGATGCCTGCTGTATTGTGGCCAAATCCCAACAACATCAGCGCCGGAATTGTAAGTCCCAATCCGATAGCACCGGTATAAACTCTACCACGGATATTCTTCAACACCCATCTATCCGAAAGAACACCTCCAAGCAATACACCGACGAAAGAAGACAAAGCAATCGTTATAGTTGACATTGGCCCCGCTTCGGCCATCGGAATATTCAAATTTTCGGCAAACAGCGTAGGCAGCCAGTTCTTTGTAGCCCATCCCGGAAGGCTCGGTGCGGCAAAATAGAACAATATTACCCAAAATGCAATGTTACTGAACAACAAAGAAAGGCCTTTGAATACAGATGATTTCTGCTTCGGCTCCTCTCTGCGTAAACGTTCAATCTCAATATGCTCTTTATTCTCATGTAAGAACAACACCAGAATCAAAGCATAGATAATACCGATAATACCAAACCAATGGAAAGCAGTATGCCAGGAGTATGCCGCTGCTACCGTAGCACCGAAGCCACCGATAGCCTGCCCTGTGTAAAGCCCCGTCATGTGTATACCTACTGCCAATGACCGGGATTTATCCTGATGCCAGTCGGCAATCAGTGAAAGCCCGGCGGGAATATAAAGTGCTTCACTAACTCCCATCAAAGCGCGCAACCAATATACCTGACTGAACGTTTCGGCATATCCCATGCCAAAAGTGACAGCAGACCATACGAAAAGACTCCCTACAATTAACCACTTTCTATTCAGCCTGTCGGCAATCATACCGGCTACCGGGCTCATAAATCCGTATATCCAAAGAAACACAGCCATCAAACGGCCGAAATTAGTAGCTGATTGTAGCTCTGCAATATCCAGTTGCATGGCGTCTTTCATCGTCGAGAGCATCTGACGATCCATGTAATTGAGTAATGCCACTCCCCAGAGAAGAGCTACCACAATCCATGGATAAATTCTTGAGTTTTTCATAATATGCAGTTCTTTTTATTTATTATTGCGTACTTCCTGCTACGGTTTATACTTGTCTCTAAAACAAGTATCTCTCTCATCACCCGTAAATATAAGAATATACTTTTTCTTTCAAACCTCACTATTCAGTGAGGTTATCTATTGATAGTCAACACATTCAGAAGTACTATTCTTTATATTATAAAAGTACGTATTTAATGGAGTGTTAAATGTACACTTTTGCTATACAAGAGTGTACACTTTCATACTACAAAAGTACGTACTTTTACAAAGGAAGAATCCGATCTTTAACATCTACGTTAATAATGTTAATAGACAATGCCATTAAAAACCGTAAACAATTCGTATGGCAAAATATATATATATTGTTGTTTTAAGGTAGTAATTCCTGGCAAAGTACATAGCCCTTCGTTAACATCCGGGGGATGTGGAAAGGACCTTTGAAAATGTTACCTTTTGCCGGTTGTGAGACTGTTCCGTTGCGATGAAGATATCCATACCATTCGCCAAAATCACTATCAGGAAAATGAGCGTATGTCCAATCACTGATTTGCTGATGCATAGCAAGATATTTTTCATCTTTTGTTGCCTGGTAAGCGTAGAGTGTAGCGATAATAGCTTCCGTCTGCGGCCACCAGAATTTCATATCATGTGCATAATCCTGTGGGGGCAGGTTACGACAATCTCGGAAGTTGATAATACCACCGTGTTCTTTATCCCATCCCCACTCCCAAGACCAGTCGAGAATGGTAAGAGCCATGTCTGTAAGCTGTTTATCCCAGTTACGGAACTTGGCTTCTTCAAGGATAAACCAGGAGGTTTCAATACAATGGCCCGGGTTGATGATACGTCCATTTATGGTATCAATAAATTCACCATTAGCACCCACTGTCTCCAGTAATGCTTTAAACTCCGGATGCATAAAGTCCTTTTTCAGCAAAGCAATAGAGTCATCAATTTGCTGGTCGAGTATGGGATCGGCTATGGCAGCCCGAATGCGCGAAGCTGTATTTATAAGGATCATGACAATCGAATGCCCCTTTGTATGCACCGTTTCACAGTATTTTGGCTCCAAAATGCCGGGAGTCTGGAGAAAGCGCTGAATGTCTTTAAATAAGTTTAAAGCCTTTTCTGCATAAGCCCTTTCGCCCGAAGCAATCGCATACTCCGCCATCGCAATGGCTGCAAAGGTTTCGGAGAATACATAACGGCGTTTACGAATAGGCTCTCCGGATGCTGTAACTTCAAAAAACATACGCCCATCCGAATCAAAACAGTGATGTTCTATGAAATCAAGTGTGCTCTTTGCCGCAGCCAGCCAGTCGGGGTTCTGCTCAATATGATTGTATGCATAACTGCATGTAAAAGCAAAACGCCCCTGAAACCAAACGGATTTGGTAGTGTCTATCAGCGAACCGTCACGATTTAAACAAGTATATATACCTCCATTCTGGCGGTCCAGACCATGCTTCAACCAAAAAGGCATAATATTATCCAGCATGTCAGCCTTGTACGAGGCCGACCATGTCTGTAGGTATTCGGTTACATTCATAAAAATAGATTTAAAATTTATTGCAACGCTCAAAGAAGTGAATGGCCTCTAACTCAGCTTTCAAACGTGCTTCTTCTTCATCGGTTATATTCTGGAACGGAGTACGGTTCTTGCCAAGATCCAGACCTATCAATTTCATTATTCTTTTACCACCAACAATATTGCCCCGATAGTGACAAATCACATTGATAACCTCCTGAGAGAAGTTCTGAAGTTCGCGTGCTTTCTCCAAATCACCTGCATTCCATGCGTCGATAATACCAACCAGGTTGCAACCATTGTAATTGGTAGTACCACCAATTCCTCCCTGAGCACCTCCCATAGCCAGACAAGGAAGAATCGTTTCATCCTGTCCATGCAACATATCAAATTTGCCGTTCTTGTAAAGACGACATTGGTTGTACTCATACAAACTTTCATACGTATACTTAATACCTGCAAAGTTGGGGATACGTCCGTCTACCGCTTCAAGGAAAGCTACCATAGACAGAAAGGCGCCGTTAAAAGCAGGAATATGATAAAAGTAGAAAGGCAGATTGGGTGCACCACAAGCAATCTCTTCACAATATTTCACCAACTCTTCTACGCGACCTACCTTAGGAAAAGGAGGAGCCATTGCACCAATTCCCCATGCACCTATCTTTTGTGCATGTTCTGCCAGACGCCGGCTCGACTTCACACAAGTACTGCCCACATGAACAATCACTTTGAAACCTTCGGGAGCTACTTCGATCCAACGTTCGGCCAGCTTCATGCGCTCTTCTTCTGTCAACATATAGCCTTCGCCGGAAGAACCGTTGATAAAAACACCTTTCAAACCATTCTTCGCTAACATGACGGCATAGGCTGCAATCGGCTCATAATTTACTTCCCCATCCTCATAAAAAGGAGTAAAAGGGGCATCAATCAATCCAATAATCTTTTCCATAAGTATACAGTTTTCATATATCAAACAATTTATTTAAACATTCATGTTGCAAATATAAAAACTTCTTAATTAACAGCAAGTATATTTCTAAATTATTTTATTATTATACCTATATAAAAGTTATATTATTTATTATATCTTCTTATATAAACCAATAAAGAAAGAATATTAATAAATTAAAGAGCTAAAACGAAACGAAATATTTAAAATACCCGTATATTTGTTCAGCATTAATCACTAACATGGCATATATGAAACATAATCTGCTTAAAGAAATAGAAATGGGCTCCAAAAATGCCCTTGTAAAGAAGAGAATCATTACACATTATATATACAACGGTAGTTCAACCATTACCGACCTCTCAAAAGAGATGGATTTGAGTGTGCCAACCGTTACCAAATTCATAGATGAAATGTGTGAAGACGGATATATCAACGACTATGGTAAGCTGGAAACAAGTGGTGGACGACACCCCAATCTGTACGGACTCAATCCGGAATCCGGCTACTTCATCGGAGTAGATATCAAGAAGTTTGCCATCAATATCGGACTTATCAACTTTAAAGGAGATATGATGGAACTCAAAATGAATATCCCCTATCAATTTGAAAATTCAATAGAAGGGTTGAATGAACTGTGCAAACTCATAGCAAACTTTATAAAAAAACTCAATATCAATAAAGAGAAAATATTAAATATCAATGTAAATGTATCAGGGCGGGTAAATCCGGAATCGGGTTATAGTTTCAGTCAGTTCAATTTTGAAGAACGCCCGCTGGCGGATGTCTTGACAGAAAAACTTGGCTATAAAGTAACAATAGACAATGATACGCGCGCCATGACTTACGGAGAGTATATGCAGGGATGCGTAAAGGGAGAAAAGAATATTATATTCGTCAATGTCAGCTGGGGACTGGGTATAGGGATCATCATTGACGGGAAAATATACACCGGAAAATCGGGATTCTCGGGTGAGTTCGGACACGTAAGTGCTTATGAAAACGAAATCATTTGCCACTGTGGGAAAAAAGGATGTATCGAGACTGAAGCATCAGGTTCGGCGCTGCACCGCATATTACTGGAGCGTATTAAAAACGGAGAAAACTCCATCCTGTCCGACCGCATTTCGTCAGAAGATCCTATCACCCTGGACGAGATCATTGCAGCTGTCAATAAGGAAGATGTTCTTTGTATCGAAATAGTGGAAGAAATCGGGCAAAAATTAGGAAAGCAGATTGCCGGACTTATCAATATTTTCAATCCGGAACTGGTAATTATCGGAGGCACTCTGTCGCTTACCGGAGATTATATCACACAACCGATAAAAACCGCGATTCGAAAATATTCTCTCAACCTGGTGAATAAAGATTCGGTTATTCTCACTTCAAAGCTGAAAGACAAAGCCGGAATAGTAGGAGCTTGCATGCTTGCACGAAGCAGAATGTTCGAGGATTAACCCTCGGACATCCGCTTCATAAAAGCTTTTATACCTTCCCCATCGGTCACATCTGGTGCCCAGGGAGCCATATTTTCAGGAGTCAACGGAGCATAAGGCCCCTGCTTTATTTCATATATCACCGTACCAGGCTCAAGCACTACAATACAGTGCCATGTACAAGGTGGAATCTCTATTCCATACATACCTTTTTCCGGATTCAGGTTTACCTTCTCTGTCACATTTCCTTCTTCATCAAACAGAATAGCAAGCAGGCTACCACGGAGAACAAGATATATTTCTTCTTTATCCGGATCCTTATGACGATGCGGAGGTAAATATGTATCGGGTTCCAACGCATTCAACATACGATGAATCGGTGCATCCATAGATTCATGGAAGTTGTAATTCATACGCAGACGCGGATTCTCCTTAGCCTGTCCGGATACCGTGTTCAGCAAAGCTTCAGTAATTAACTTCATAACGCTTACTTCACTTTTTCAATAGTATCCGAAGCAACAGTGACCAATGCACATCCCAACCCCGCGATACGAAGCATTAATTTATTCTTACCCTGACAATCAAGCAACTCACCGGTCGCCCCTTCCAATTGTCCCCGAGTCACCCGAACTGTTATTCCCGGAGTCAGTTCTTCAGCAAATTCAATAAATTCACCGGCATTCTCTACCATCGAACGAAAGACCTCCATCTGACATTCCGGAATAGAGACATAACGCCCTTCTTCGCGTAGCAGGAAAGAACCCCCTTTTACACTTTTAACCTTAGCAACATCGCCCACCGGCAGATGCACAAAGATATAACCCGGAACAACAGGAATCATTACCTTTCTCTTACGATTGTTCCACAAACGAATTACAGACTGAAGTGGCAAATAGCTTTCAATGCCAGCTTTATCGAGCCGTTCTTTCACTTTTTTTTCCGCTCTGCCAGCTGTATAGACAGCATACCAGCAAGAAGTTTTTCCTTCTATTTCTCTGTTTGTTGTTTCCATCCCTTTAATAAGTCTTTAACAAAAAGAATCCATCCCACACTACCAACGCCTGCCAAAAATACAAAGCCAATAAGAATCATGATTTTATTTGGTTTAGCGGGCTTTAAAGGCACCGTCGCTGGTTGTACTACTGTATATACAGGAGTAATCTCCTGTACTTTAGCCTTAGCCATCTGCAATTGCTGAGCAACCTGATTGTATACCCCATAAGCAAGGCTCATCTCATTCTGCAAACGTTCTTGTTCCGTACGGACACTGTGTAAAACGATATTCTGATTACCATCGGCATACCGGGCATACTTTTGTTGTGCTGCATAATAGTTAGCCTTGGCTTCATCATATAATTTTTCAGTAAACTTCAGGTCATGGCGGGCTTTATTGGTACGATAATCTGTAATATAATTCTGCAAACGACGCATCACAGTATCAGTCAATGCAGCTGATATCAATGGATCCTGCATAGTAACAGACAAAGTAGTCACCCCAGTTTTTTTATCTACAGACACAGAAATGCGTTTACTCAAAGCATCGGCAATAGCAGCCTCATCTTTAGTTAGCATAAATGGATTAACTTTACCATCTCCCTGTCCCACAGGTTCGTCTTTAAATAAAGAAACTACCCATCCCAAAGCTTTAAATGGTGCAGATATAATAGTTCCCCACCACGGGTTTCTTTGATGTTCGTCCAGATAGTCGTATAACCGAGTCTTTAACTCACCTTTTTGATCTTCTACCTTTACATCAAACAACTCCGTCAGAAAAGGAGTCGAACTTACAATATCCGGATACAAATCAGGAAAAAGAGCATCATCTCCTCCGGAATTGCCTAAATTAACACCTGCCATAGCAGCCAAAGCTCCCATGCTCCCACCTGTTGATTTTCCTGTTGTCTCAGGAGCAAGTGTCACACTGGTAGCATACTCTTTAGGGATACTAAAAGCAACTACAAGTGCTACTATTGCAGCAATCCCACAAGTTTTGAAAACCAATTTACGGTTAGCCCAAACCTTTTTGGCCAACTCTATCAAATCTATTTCCTGCTCCTCAACAGGCTGAGGTATTTTATTTTTATCAGTTTCTTCGTTCATGTTATCCACGGTTTTTTTATATTATTTCTTCAATAAATTTGCAACCGTAGCTGCCATTGTACCGATTGAAGCAGCCGAGGTAGTCAAACCGATAATTTGTGCAATATCCACACGCTTGCGCTCACGCTTCGTTGGAATAATGATTTCGCACCCCGGCTCTATTTTCGCTTTACGCAAACGTTTCACCCTTGATACTGTACCATTCATATACACAATATAAGCCTTACTCTTCTTGGCACGAGCTCCATAGCCACCTGCCTGATCAATATAATGTCCTAACTTAGCTCCTTTCTTATATAATACGGTATTGGGATACATCACTTCACCATTAATGCGAACTGTACTCAAGTATTCCGGTACGATCAACTGATCTCCTTCACGTAGTACCATATCATAATCAGAACCCGGATTCTGTAATGCTTTATCCAGTTCAATACCCACTGTATATTGTTCACTCAACGCAAGACTTCCCAAAGCAACAGAATCTTTACCGCTACTATGAATAGCCATACGCAAAGTAGCGCTACGAAGAGCACGCTCTTCATCATTCATCCGACGGATAAGACGGGCACCTTTTGCATACGCATCAGCAGTCAAACCACCCGAACGGGCAACCAAATCAGACAAACGTTCGCTCTTCTTCAACAGGGTATATCCACCGTCGAAAACAACTTCGCCCGAAACGCTGACTTTACGCTGCACCTGATAAGCAGGGCTACGACGTACTATAACTTCGTCATAAGGCTCCAACACAAATCCGGGAGTTCCGTCAACAACATAACCATCTTTTACAGAGAAAGTAAACACCTCACCCAAACGGCTGGTAGACGTCATACCTTTGGGATCTTTCAAACGACGGGAGATATCTATTTTAACAGTAGATGCAGCTTCCAGCAAACCACCAGCTTGCACGATAAGGTCTTCTAATGTGGTATTTTCGGCATAAGGATATGTACCGGGACGTGCAACCTGTCCTCCAATCGTAAATGCTCCACGCTCCTGAAGTTCATGGATACTGGGGATTACCAATACATCATTCTTAATAAGAGGAATATCGGCCACCGAACCATTCATCATACCTTTCAGATCAATAGGTATAACTTCTAATGTCAAATCTTCATGCTCACGGAATAATTGTGCACGATTCAAAAAGGCATCACCTTTCAAACCTTCTGCTTTCTGGATCAGCTGTTTCACCGTATTCATATTGCCACTTAACTCATACATACCACTACGGTAAACAGCTCCGCGAACTTCAACACGATTCTCAAAACGATCCAGGATAGAACCTACAGTCACTGCGTCGCCATCGTCTAAATGGAATACGGAATAATCCATTTCGTCGATATTGAACAGCTTGTATTCACGTCCACTCTGACGTACCAGACGGACTCCTTTTGTATAAGCATCACCAGAGAACCCACCGGCATACTTTATCAAAGTAGCAAGTGTTTCGTTCTTCTTCATTTCATAATACATCGGACGTTTCACCTTACCCGATATATCAACCAGCTTCTCATAAGGAGGAACAATGATTACATCCCCTTCCATCAAGCGAATATCATCTAACAATTTTCCTCTTAAGATATAATCGTATACATCCAGGTCGGCAATGCAGTTACTACCACGCATCACTCTGATACTACGCAAACTACCGATATTGTTGACTCCTCCCGCACGATACAACGCATGAAATACCGTAGATAAAGAGGATAGCATATAAGTGCCCGGGACAGCAACTTCACCCATTACATTAATTTGAATGGAGCGTATCTGTCCTAACGTCAGTCGTACTTCAGATTCCGGATTGGTACCTGATACCTGTGAATAAATCTTGCTGAATTCTTTTTTGAGAAAGCTGTTTGCTTCTGCAACGGTCATGCCATTCAAATAAACCGGACCTAACAGATTAACCATTATATTTCCCTCCGGAGAAATGGTCTTTCGCATACTGGCTTCATTGGCTCCCCATACATCTATAATAACTTCATCACCGGGACCCAAACGATAATTAGGTGGAGTAGCCATATTGACATTAGGTTCAAATGTCAAATTCCGGCTATTAAAGATATTGCGACCAAAGACTAAACGAGCTGCAGCAGCTGTACCTTTAGTAGTAGGGTCACTTACTTCTGTACTGATAACATCAAATGTTCCGGCTGTCACTTCATTAGAAGCATCCTGCCTCCTTTCTCTTTGTTGTGATGCAACACTTTGATCTACAACGGCAACATCGGCCCCTTGGCCCTCTTCGTATCGTTCTTTTATTCGCTCAGCCTGTTGTTTGGTTACGCCTCGTGCAGTCAATTCTGTTATAAGCTGCTTTTGATTCTTTCCCGATTTCTGGCCATCTTTCACATACTGGATTACTTGATCATCGGACATTTGTGCCATTACTGCCCCAGTCAAAGTAAACGTCAAAAAGAACAGTGTGATAAATCTACGCATAAGATATTCTGATAAATCTTTTTTGAGTTTCTTTCTTAAATCGGGCACAAATATAATACATTATTTTCATAATATACATTTATTTCATTCCGAAGTTTCAGAAAATACCTAAAACGAATAAATATGTTCAAAAATAGTACATAATGATATCTCGGTGCACAAAGATAAAAATTCTTTTTTACCAACTATCAATCTACAGAAAATCAATATTATATTAAAGCAAAACAACTATAAAACAGCTCAAGTCCTCCATATAATCACTATCTTTAAGCTATTTTTATATCAGCTTTTTTTTCAGAGTTAGCAAAACAAATATTTTCTTTAACATTTAACATTTAGTCTTATTGCTCTCCCATATTTCATAATATTGTAAATTCTATTTTATCTACATCGTCCTCTTTATACTAAATTTTTCCATTAGCTTCTTCCCACCTGACTACATTTTATTAATATTGAAAATGTAAAACTAATCGCTGAAACCAGACTTTGATAGTAACTACAAATACACTATAATAATTATTATCAAAAAAAGATTGGCTTTCTTTTTGTTTTTTCAAATAAAGCTGTAATTTTGCACGCCGTAAACGAGTCCTGCCGCTATAGCTCAGTTGGTAGAGCAACGCATTCGTAACGCGTAGGTCGCCAGTTCAAGTCTGGCTAGCGGCTCTTGAACAAAACGCTGATTATCACACATTTAATCAGCGTTTTTCTTTTAAAAACAATGTTGCAATTTTAAAAAAAAGGCAAAAAACACCCGTGTACAAGTCATTTTGTTTGTCGATTTGTTTGTCTTTTAACTGTTAAAATTATGGCAACTTTACATCTTGTAATCCTTAAGACAAGGAAAAATTCAATTGGGAAATATCCCATATTTATTGCAGTGACTGAGAAAAGAGAAGTTCGTTATATTAAAACGAATTATCTAATTGATGAGTTTTACGAGTTTGATAATGGACTCGTCGTCTGTCGGAAAGATGCAAATACTCTAAATCAGCGACTAAAGTATGTACTTTCTGAATATCAAGAGAAACTTGATAGCATTTCAAATCCTCACATCTACAAGTGTTCGCAATTAGTTGAAATACTAAAAGGCAAACAGAAGCTAGATACTCCTGTTACTGTAAAAGAATACATGGATTTGCGTATAAAACGCTTTAAAAAAGAAGGTCGAGAAGGTTATGCGGACATGAACACATACACCTTAGATAAAATCTTGTCCATTTTAGGTGATATTACGCTTCAGAGCTTCTCTCCTGCTACGATTGATAAATTCATCATTGGCATGGCTAAACTAAGCAATGCGACAAAGCAAATGCGTCTATGCCATCTAAAGGCTTGTATTAATGAAGCTATCCGTGAAGGTGTAGTAAAATATGAGATACATCCGTTTGCATATACAAAAATGCCCAGGTCAGCAATTAAACAGGTTGATATAAGCATTGATGATTTTATTAAAATACGCAAGTTTACTCCCACTTATAAACGTCTTGAATTGGCTAAAGATCTATTTCTGCTCTCCTTTTATCTTGGCGGCATTAATCTTGTGGATATTATGAATATTGATTTTAGTGGGAATGAATTACATTTCATTAGGAAGAAAACAAGATATAGCGATCAAGAGCCTAAACCTATAACTTTTACAATGCCACAAGAGGTAAGAATTATTGTAAATAAATATATAACAAAAAATGGATTATTAGATTTTCAGTATAATTTTAGCTATAAAAATTTCCAATGTTACCTGAACAAGTGCTTAAAAATGCTAGCAACAGAAGTGGGGATAAAAACTGATTTTTGCTTTTATTCTGCTCGTAAGACGTTTGCTCAGTTTGCGTCCGATTTAGGAATACCGGACAATATTATCGACTATTGCCTTGGTCATTCAGACAAGACTCGTGGTGTTATTAGATATTATGTTAGAATAAAACAAAAGAAAGCAGATATTGCAATAAGGAGGGTCATTGACTATACAAATAATCCTGAAGATTTCAAAGATTACATTGAAATGCATTCCGATATTATGATGATGCGTTTATGAATATTATCGAGTGATCACAAACCATTCTGATCAACTATTCTAATACATACCCCAACTAAAAAAAAATAAAGGCTCTTTTTCTTTTTTTTAGTTGGGGATATCTATCATTTCTTTTTTTTCTTTTCTGCTTCTAATCTGCTATATTCGGAATATACCAGTTCAGCAATCTCTTTTTTAATTTGCCTGTAATTACTTTCGATTGTCTGTTTCATACATTCTTCACTTCCAAAATCTATAATAGTGGGTATATCAACATAGCTTTTTTCTTCCATCTTAACTTTCTCATTATCTACCACGATCTCAGCATGGAATACTTTTTGTTCAATTCTCTCGTCATAATTGTCGGCTACAGAACCAACAAATACACCTTGTGTGAGATTTGAAATTTTGGCAGCAGGTATCAGACTGTCCATTTGGGTGGATATGGAAGTAGATTTGTCAGTTCGGTTGATAGTCAGGCTCTGTCTTTTTTGTAGGACTTTCCCGAAACGTTCACTTAGGATCTTGGCAGTATCGCCTACTACCTGACCAGAAAACACATTACCAACTGTATTCTGAATTACTTTACTTTCGCCATCCCCATAATCACGTTTCAACTGTGAAAGATCTTGTGCGCTTAATAAAGATGCGACTTTATTACTTCGTGCTGTGGCTATCAGATTATCTAGTCCCCGAAAATAAATTGTCGGTAGCTCGTCAATAATAATAGAACTTTTAAGTTTTCCTTTCTTGTTTATTAGCTTAACAATGCGGCTATTATATAATCCGAGAGCTGCTGAATAGATATTTTGACGATCAGGATTATTACCCACACACAGAACTTTCGGTTCTTTAGGATTATTGAGATCCAGCGTAAAATCATCTCCTGTCATTACCCAATATAAAGTTGGGCTGATCATTCTGGACAATGGGATCTTAGCACTTGCAAGCTGTCCCTGCAACTGATCTTGTGCCTGCGACTCCCATGCATCCATAAATGGCGAGAGGTAGTTTTCAAGCTCTGGATATGACGTTAAAATAGGAAATATTTGTTCATAACTTTTATTCAGAAATTCAATCGTATGCGGAAATGTACAATACTTTCCATTTTCATAAATTTTGAGAAACCAAATAATTGCGGCAAGTAAAATTATCGGGGATTCTACAAAGAAGTCACCCTGTTTCTGAATCCATGTCTTATTGAGGTTAAGCATAATCGTATAACTAGCTTCATATGCGTCAGCGATATCAGTCATAAATGCAGGATTAATAGGATTACATCTATGACTATGGCTTGGATCATCAAAGTTTATCACATAAAAGACTGGTTTAACTTTATAACCTTCTGTGTGATTTAGTAAATGATTATAAGCGATTGTAGATAGATCCGGATACTTAAAATCATATATATACATGGCAAATCCTTTCTCTATTTGCGTTTTGATGAACTGATTTATGATCGCATAAGACTTACCAGAACCAGGTGTTCCTAAAACTAATACAGCTCTAAACGGATTAACTACATTAATCCAACCGTCCCATTGTTTTTTATCGTACCAAAAGCGTGTTGGCAGATTAACAGAATACTCATTTTCCATCAATTGAGTTTCCTGCATAAAAGATTCATTCTCTGTATTAAATGTATCTTCCATGATATTAACATTGATCAATCTGGAAATCCATATTGCAGCTGCAAATATTGCAGTATAACCGGCTCCTATTGTCCCGGCATATATGAATACTTGGTTTCTTGTCGTAAAACCTAACAACGAAGCAATGTCATTGAAAAAAAACAATAATATACCAACTCCTGCTGCAATGTATATCTGTTTCCACGATGCCGACTCGCTTTTTGTGCCTCGGACTCCTAAACAACTAAAGCCAAGCAAAAGCAAGCTTCCTAATTTCGTGTTTAACTCCTGTTCAAAAAGTCCTGTTTTTGAAAGATTAAAAATTACTTGTGAAACTATTTTATTAACAATTCCTTTCTGCAAGAACCATTCATAGCAGAAAACATAAACATTTAAAACTAAGAGGATAATGGATACGGCACGTAGCAAATCTATCACCTTACCCATTCCTCTTTGATCATCTTCTTGTCCCATATAATTTAATATTGATTAATTTACTATTGGATTTTTTGATTACGTTTTATCTTCTTTTTCTTACGTAACATCCTTTTATATGCTTCTTCTTCCGGATCAGACTCACTTCCACTTGGTAACAGTCCGGCAAAAACAGAATCTTCTAATTTCTGGAAATAATCTTCTTTTTCTTTAGTTGGAGAATTTTCCATGTCCAGTCCTTTATTCTCTAAAGGAAATGGTATAATATAGTCTAGATTTCCAAAGAATTCTTTCAGTGATTTTGCGCTAAATGCTTTGTCTACTTCAGAACCTTTTAGTATCCTATGGGTGTTATGATCCACAATGGTAACTCCAAATAATCCTCCTTCTTTCGTATCTCTTAAAATTAAATCCATTCCTCTTTTTCTTAACAGATCTGTGAATTGTGTTCGACTTCTTTCTTTGCACTGGTACATACATTGTACTATTACCTTTCGCATAAAGTCCCTATCTCTGTTCGATAACTGATTCTTCTTATTTTTCTCAAATCTCTTTTCCAGCTCCTTTCTGGAGTACTTCTTAGGAAAGAGCGATGATTTCAAAGACTTTCCAATCTTTTCTCCTTTCTCATTAGTTGCTGAATAGACAAGTCCCCGAATATTTTTACCGTCTTTATATCCATTCACTTCTGTAACTGTCATATTAAACAGTTCTAAGAGAGTTTTGTATTCGGTTATATTTCTAATATTATAGTTAGAAATGGCCGTATTTATGTTACCGGCTATTTGACTTTGAATGTCTCCTCTAGAATAATCAACTTTCATAGGGCGGCTTTGTTCTTTCATCTGTTGTTTGGTCGGAACGTGTAAACCATATTCTTTTTCAATATCTCTGCACGCTTTCATTGATCTTCTTTTTTCATAATCACTATTTATCTTCACTCCATCCAATCCAACACAAATCGTCACAATATGATAATGTATTCGGGCAATATCTTCGTGTTTATATAGAATATATGGCTGGTCAGCATATCCCATTTGATCAAGGTATTTTTCTGCAATTTCTATAGCCTGGTCATCTTCTATTGTATCTTTGGGATCAGGATTGAGCGATATATGAACCATTGGTTTTTCGGTACGTCTGTTGGCATCCAACCAATCTTCTAACGATTTCACACAGTTACTAACACTATGGTGATAATATTCATCATAGATAAACCTAGAGCTATTCAGTACGGTAGCTTCTCCATTGTCTACTTTGTTCTGATTGTACTCAAATACCCCATAAACACAGCTGCCATGACTTATTTTTGCAACCATTTTTTTTCTATTTTATTAGTTAATTCTATTATCTCATTATTTAAAGTCACTAACTCAATTGTGCTTTTTTCCAATTTGAAAAGAAAAGCAAGTGCCTTTTTTTCTTCAAATGTTGTATGCAATATCTTCACTACCTGATTATAGTTAATACCAATTTTGCGATATTGTGCCTGAATGTTATTCAGCAATTTCCAATATTCTTTCACTCCGGATTCTGTTTTCGTAATACGTATTTCTCTTTTAAAAATGGCTGCTTTTATATATTCGGTCCGGCTTTTGGCTTCTGCATTATATACCAGTCTATCAAGTTCAACCAATTCTTCAGGATTCAGTCTAAAGCCGACTCTGTTACCTTTGACGAGACTCTCGTCTTTTTTCTTTCTTCCTTTTTCTTTAGTTTTCATATTCATATATATTTAGTTTAAAATTGCGACTTGGGAGCAATTTCCCCACCTACGGTGGAATACAAATTGTCGTCGGACAATTTGATTTTCGCTCGACGAAAATACAACTCGCTATCTGCTGGAGCAGATAAAAATCTTTCACTCCGTTTCAGATTTTGCCATGCGGGATGCTCTCCCCTGCGGGTGGACTTCCCTAATCAAAAAAAGAGAAAAGACCCACTTACAAAGATATAGCCGTTTTTATCTGATAGTAATTTCTTCATGTCCTTCTTCGTCCCTGTATCCACACGCATAAAGGAAAAGCAGAATGATATTAAAATTCTATCAAAATGATACAGAATATCATATATGGTTACTTGTACAGATGGTTATTTGGTTACTTGTACAGATGGTTATTGGGCTACTTGTACAGATGGCTATTTGGCTACTTGTACAGATGGCTATTTGGCTACTTGTACAGATGGCTATTTGGCTACTTGTACAGATAGTTATTTGGCTACTTGTACAGATGGTTATTTGGCTACTTGTACAGATAGCTATTTGGTTACTTGTACAGATGGTTATTTGGCTACTTGTACAGATGGCTATTGGGCTACTTGTACAGATGGTTATTTGGCTACTTGTATAAATGGCTATTTATCATATCATAATGAAAGTAAACTGTAAGTCAGCAATTCAATATTTAAAGATTTAAGAACATCCTTTCACGTCCTCGCTTGCGCATAGGCTATTTTATAGCATAGTATTTTTCGTTTTATTTGCAGGAAAATAGAACTATTATGGAAGAAGTTGAAGATTATTTTATTGACGAAGAAAAAATCAAACTGAGTATTGCTGGCAATCGCCAGGCGAAAAATCAAACAACCTTAGATTCTGATATGAGTCATGAGATTAAGGACTCGCTGAATACACCGCCCCAAGCTAAAGTAAAAGAGAATAGTATAAAGACTCATTCTAAGAATAAGGGTAAACCAACCCTAAATTCATTATTCGAAGTCTCTGCTCGTAACGTCCGGACACGTTCTCGCATATCTATCCCGTCAGACATCTCATCCAAATTTAAGCAAGTTGCACTTTATATGGAACAGGCAGGGATGCCACATTCAGTTAATACATATATAAACAATGTGCTATTACAACACTTAAAGGAGTATGAAAATGAAATTAATCAATTGGAAAAAAAACAACTATAAGTTCATATGACAAAGGTTATACATGTACACTTGATATTTGAAAAGAAAAACCGCTTTTTCGGTAGCTTTGCTGCAATCTTTGATGAGTTCACAGAAGAACAAGTCGGAATTACCCTTAATACCTTACTGCATTCCGGCTTGGCAGACGGAAAAAGCATTCCAACAAAACGTGCTATCATAACTCAATCACACCTAATAAGAA
Organism: Bacteroides mucinivorans; assembly: GCF_034654355.2. NCBI lineage: Bacteria > Pseudomonadati > Bacteroidota > Bacteroidia > Bacteroidales > Bacteroidaceae > Bacteroides > Bacteroides mucinivorans. Next base: position 3,415,596 of record NZ_CP178179.1, read on the forward strand.
AGCGAACGCCTAAAAAGGATAGAAAATAACAAGAATCTTCTATATAGTGAATATATGGAAGATTCTTGTTATTTTTATGTATTAGAACCTTTGCAAAACTTCTATATGATAATCATATGGAAGTTTTATCATTATATAAGATGATCTTCATTACCATCTCAAGAACTTGCCTGAATCCCAAACCTGTTTTATAATCTCTTATAAAACAAGCCCTCTATATTCATGAATTCCATCCATTTTCAATGTTTATGTTTTTTACAGCATGTCCTTTTGTGTCCCTCAAACACCCAAACAATGTCCTTTCTTATCCCTGCATGCGCATAGGGTATTGTTTTGCCACGAAAAAATATTGTCCTTTGCAACGTTCAATAAAATAAAAGGAATGAATAGACCTGTAAGAATGAGCTTTTGCTCTCAAAAAGGCGGAGTGGGAAAAACAGTTTTCACAATACTGTTTGCTAGTTATTTACACTATAAACAAGGTATGAATGTCGCTGTTTTAGACTGCGATTACCCACAACATAGTTTATTAAAACTTCGTGCCCGTGAAGTATCAAAGTTACAATCTATACAGACATATTCGAATTCATTTAAAAAGCAAATGGAGGCTTTAAAGAAGAAGCCCTATCCTGTTATAGGAAGTGATATAAATGTAGCAATTTCTGATTCAATAAATTTATGTTCAGATATGCCAGGGACCTATGATGTGATCTTCTTTGACTTTCCAGGTACTATTAATACTCCGGGTATATTGTCCGCATTGGCTGAGATGGATCACTTATTCATACCAATTGAAGCGGACCGGGTAGTTCTTGAAAGTGAAATAGAGTTTGCTCATCTGATGTCTGAATTATATCGTGACTTAGGAAAGTCATCAAAACTGCATCTATATTGGAATAGGATACAGCGTAGTGTCAAGACATTATTATATACAAGTTATGAAAAGGTTATTGAAGAAGTTGGTTTATCGGTATTGTCCGAGCGTATTCCAATGGCAGCAGCCTTTCAAAAAGAGATGGAACAGGAGAATGATCCGAAAATAATTTTTAGATCAACGCTCTTTCCCTTCTCACAAGCCGCCTTGCGTGGCACAAGTGTACCTATGGAGACATTTTTCAATGAAATTATTACAATAACTGAATTAAAAACTAAAAACAATGAGTAAAGGCAAATCGACTGGAGAAAAAAAAGAGTACAAAGCACGCTTTCTGAAAATAAGAGAAAGAAAGATTTCTGAAGAGAAGAAACCGATCAACCTGGTGTTGCCTGTACAGCTTATGCAAAGGATGCGGCAAATAAGTATTCTTGCAGGAATCAATAAATCCTGCGTCTCGCATATCGTCGCCAATATTTTAGAAGATCATATTCATGAATATGCTGACGTTATTCAGGAGCTATTTGAAGACGAAGGTATTACCCCTCGATAGTATCTGTAAAGCTATCCGTCAAGAAACGAACAAAAGACTTCCCCATCTAAAAGAAAAAGAAGATGAAAAAAATAAGAAAAAGAAGGATACTCCACTTAGAAGTATCATGGGAGTTTCTAAAACCGTAATAAAGCCGGTACAAAATATAATTGGAGAAAGTAAGACTAAGATTCCTGATGCGTCTGATTTTATTCAATCCAAAGAGTCGGATAACATGAAAGATTCAGAAGGAAGCAAGAGTATAACAATCTCATTAATGGACGAAGGAGAAATAGATCTTTCGGCTGAAGAAATACCACTGGAGTACAACATAACCAATTCTGAAGATACAGAGTCAGTAGCTACAGGAGTATCAATAGAGGATATAGAACGAATGAATAGAGTTGCTGATAATCCAGGGCTTTGTTCTCCAGAAGAATTTAAAAGTGTACAGAAAACGGTTGATAAACTTTTAGGCACAAAAATATTTGAAAGTCAGTCAGCCATTTTCTCAGCAAAGCTAGGAAAATTGCTTGATGAATGTACCGATGAAAATATTGGCAATAGATCAGGGGACACAGATCCGAATGAAATTGATAAATGGTTTAATAAATAAAATAGATAATGAAAAAACAAATGAAAAAATTATTGACTTTGTGTATTATGGTGTTGGCACAAGTCGAACTAGCAATGGCACAAGATGGCGGCAAAGCCGGCTTGGAAGAAGCAACAAGTATGATTACCGGATATTTTGATCCGGCAGTAAAACTGATCTATGCGATTGGTGCAATATGCGGGCTGATCGGTGGCGTTAAGATATATGGCAAGATACAAGGCGGAGATCCGGATGCCGGTAAATCAGCCGGTATGTGGTTTGGTGGATGTATCTTTCTGGTAGTGGTAGGTACAGTATTAAAATCATTCTTCCAGTAATGGCTGAATACCTGGTAAATAAAGGAGTAGATAAATCTATTGAGTTCTGGGGGCTGAAAGGTCAATACATCGTATTGGTAGCTTTAGGAGCTATTGGATTGTTCTTTTTATCTACTATTTTGCTGGCATTGAATACTTCGGTCTGGTTAGTCGTTTCCCTGATAGGAATCTGTGCATTTGCTTTAATCCGTGGTAGCCGATGGATGAATACTCATATGGGAGAGTCGGGTCTGACAAAACTTCAGGCTAGTTTCTCTCGCTATCATTTCCTATCGAACAGAAAAATAATAGCTCATATATTAAGTAAATAAAGATGTATAACGCTGGAAAAATAACGACTCTTGAAAGTGTATTTCCCCTACTTTCTGTTGAAGATAACTGTATAATATCCAAACAAGGAGATATTACGGTGGGGTTTAAGGTAACACTACCCGAAATATTCACGGTTGGAAGTATGGAATACGAGTCCATACATGCTTCATGGCTGAAAGCAGTACTCCTGCTTCCTGATTATACGATTGTGCATAAGCAGGATTGGATAATAAAAGAGAATTATGTTCCTAATGTGAACCAGGATGATCTTACTTTTTTGAGCAAATCTTTTGAATTGCATTTTAATGAGCGACCTTTTGTTCGTCATACATGTTATTTGTTCCTGACTAAAACATCCAGAGAGCAGATGCGCAGGCAAAGCTCATTCAATTCACTTGTAAAGGGAAATATTATTCCCAAGGAAATAAATGGTGAAACTAAAAAGCGTTTTCTGGAAACCGTCGGACAATTCCAGAGTATAGTTAACGAAAGTGGTTTTATAGGACTGGAACTCATCCATAATGATGAGTATATATGTGAAGACGGCATCCTGCAAAAGCATTTCTCTTTATGTAAAACAGACATATTACAAGATTTTATACTCAAAGACAATAAGATGTTTATTGGGGATAATGAATTATGCCTGCATACTTTGTCCAACCTTGATGACCTACCTCCAAGCGTAAAGACAGAATCAAGGTTTGCCAAGTTAAGTACAGACCGCAATGATTGTATGCTTTCATATTCCAGTCCGTTAACGGTTTTACTTACTTATAATCATATGTATAACCAATACATATTTATAGAAAAAAGTGAAAACATAAAGAAGATGCTGGAAACTAAAGCCAAACATATGTTTAGCTTTCATCGTTTTTCACGTGCCAACTCTATAAACAGTGATTTAGTCAATGATTACCTTAATGCGGCAGAGAATTTCAAGCTCACCCCGTGCTATGCTCATTTCAATGTGATCAGCTGGAGCAATAATTCCGGAGAATTGGATAAAATAAAGAACGAAGTAGGAAGTCAGATTTCATTAATGGACTGCAAGCCAAGATATAATACAATTGATGTGCCGACCCTTTTCTTTGCTGCGTGTCCGGGGGCTGAAGGAGACTTCCCAAGTGAGGAAAGGTTTCTTACATTTCCGGAGCATGCATTATGCTTCTTTTCCGGAGAAACATCCTATTTAAGCTCACCGTCTCCCTTTGGGTTTAAATTGGTCGATCCGCTAACGGCTAAACCAGTCCATGTGGATATTTCTGATTATCCTAGGGAAAAAGGAATAATTTCCAACCGTAACAAGTTCGTGTTGGGTCCTTCCGGGAGTGGAAAATCCTTCTTTATGAATTATATAATCCGGCAATACTACGATCAGCAGGCACACATCGTTCTGGTGGATATGGGTAATAGTTATCAGGGAATTTCCAATCTGATACAAGCTCAGACAAAAGGAAAAGATGGCGTGTATTTCACCTATAAAGAAGATGCGCCTATTTCTTTTAATCCTTTTTATACAGATGATGGATTTTATTCAGAGGATAAAAAAGAGACTTTGAAAACAATTATCCTACAACTGTGGAAGAGAGGGAAAGAGGCTGATGTATCTGAAGATACTACGATCTCATCTGCTTTAGCGAAATACATAGAATGTGTAAAATCCGGAAAGTATATTCCTTCTTTTAATACTTTCTATGAATTTATGAGGGATGATTACGGAAAAAATGAATTAAAAAGTGTCCGTGAAAAAGAATTTGACCTGGAAAACTTTCTTTATGTTCTTCTCCCATATTACAAAGGCGGGCAATATGATTATCTGCTGAATTCAAATATGGAACTTGATCTACTGCATAAGCGATTCATAGTCTTTGAAATTGATGCCGTGAAAGAAAATAAGGTACTATTTCCAATCGTAACACTGGTCATCATGGAGGCATATTTGAATAAAGTGAGAAGATTAGATGGAATCCGGAAAGTGTTATTGCTGGAAGAAGCCTGGAAAGCTATCGCTAGTGAAAGTATGGCTACGTATGTACACTATCTGTTTAAAACAGTCAGAAAACAGTTCGGAGAAATAATTGTAGTTTCACAGGAACTAGATGACTTGATATCCTCTCCGATTGTCAAAAAGACTATCATCGCTAACAGTGATTGCAAAATTTTACTGGATCAAAGTAAAAACCTTAATAAGTTTGATGAAATCCAGGATGTTTTTGGACTTACTGATAAAGAAAAGGCTCAGATATATACTGTCGGAAGATCATTGGACCCTGCACGTAAATATCGTCAGATCTGGATTGGATTGGGCAATGGCAATCATTCAAAAGTGTATGATGTAGAAGTCAGTGAAGAAGAATATCTGGCGTATACAACAGAACAAAGTGAAAAGGTCGAACTGTACGATATAGTAAAAAGAAACGGTGGAGATCTTGAAAGTGCTATAAAGCAAATAGCTCATAATAAAAAAAAGAACTGAGTCAGTAATTTTTAAATTCAAACGATATGAGAAACTTAAAGAAATGGATGTTATTAGCATTGTTTTGTACTGTTCATTTCAGTACTTACGCACAATGGGCGGTCATTGATCCGAGTAATTTGGCACAGGGTATTATTAACATGGGAAATAATATCTCCGCTGTATCGAAAACAACAGGAGAAACCCTAAAAGTGTTTCAACAGGCACAAGCCTTATACCAGGAGAACAAAAAGTATTACGATGCTCTGTTAACAGCAAAGGATTTCATTAAACAAACCAAAAAGGTAGGAAGAAGTATTCAGATGGTGAGTGACATGTCTGAAATGTTCATAAAGGATTTTACTAAATTCACCTCTGATCCGCGTCTTTCAGCACGAGATATCGATACTTATATGAGGCGGTATAACAGGAGCATTCGCCTGGCGACTGAAGAACTGAAGGAACTTACTAAAATTGTAGGAAACGGATTATCTATGTCTGACAAAGAACGGATGGACAGAATAGATCACTATTATTCAAACATCTATAGTTCCTATTCTGATTTGAAACTCAGCCAATTGGAAATGAGCATGCTTGCTGAAAATGCAGAGCGAAAAAGCAAACAAAAAAAAATGTTGAAAGAATTTAGCGGTAGGCAATGGTAACAGCATTAACAATTCTATTCGACACAGATGTGTTGACTAAATTAAAGGAGCAAATGCTTCCTTTATGTGACGATATGGGAAAATTGGCTATGGCTATAGCTCTCTTAGGAGTATTATGGTCAATTACGTCCAAAATCCTAACCTCTATGGCACAAGCCGAACCTATTGACTATGTAGCATTCCTTAAGCCTTTGGCAATCGCACTTTGTATAAGCCTCTTTACTCCACTGGTGATTGGGATATTGGATGGAGTAATGAATCCCGTCAGTACAGTTGCTTCTAATATTGCAAAAAGCCAGATTGAAACAACAAAAGAATTGCAGCAGATTGTAGATAAGCGCATAGAAGAAAAGCCATTGACAAAGGAGGAAGTTCTGTTTTACATGGAGCAGGCAAGTCCTAAAGGAGTTTTTGACGAAGAGAATAAGCCTACACCAGAAGAGCAGGAAATGCAGATGCAGACTTTAGCTAAAGCAAAAAAAGCATCGTTTACGACAGTTATAATGTCCTATATAACAGATATTCTGTCTTTTCTCTTGCAATGGCTGGTTGAAGCTGTAAGTATGGGCCTTGCCGTAATCAGTACTTTTTTTCTGATAATATTAGCAATATTCGGACCATTGGCTTTTGCTGCGGGTTGTTTTCCTGCGTTTGAAAATTCGATTTCAGCATGGTTGGCACGATATCTGAGCATTTCTTTGTGGGTCCCCATAACTGACTTATTCAGTGCTATGATGTCCCGTGTTCAGTTAATCTCCCTGCAAGGACAAATGGCTTCTCTGGAAGAAGGAGTCGGACTAGAAGGAGTGCTTCATATTTTGATATCTATAGTTGCTGTTTATGGATTATTATCCATACCTACAATTGCTGGCTGGATTGTACAAAGTGGCGGTACGGGATCATATTCACGTAACATGACTAATCATGCAGGAAAAGTTGGCGGTGTCGGAGCTGCGGCGATAGGTGCTCAGGCGGGAAACGCTGGTACCAGCTTTAAGAAAGCAAGTGATGCCGCATCAGCAAGCGGTATGATTAACCGTTCATTTAAAAAGTAAGGAAAATGAATTTTAAATCATTAGAGAATATAGAAAGCAGTTTTCAGCGAATCCGGATGTTCATGCTGGTATTTTGTGTCATGTGTACACTGCTGACCGGATTTGCCATCTGGAAAGCGTTTGATTATGCAGAGGAGCAACGTTCTAAAATATATGTGTTGGACCAGGGTAAATCCCTGATGCTGGCGTTATCTCAGGATATGGCACAGAACAGGCCGGTTGAAGCACGGGAACATGTAAGACGGTTCCATGAGTTGATGTTCACTCTATCTCCTGATAAATCAGCAATTGTGTCAAATGTGGACAGGGCATTACAGCTCTCGGATAAAAGTGCATATCGGTATTATAGCGATATGATGGAGAAAGGATACTATAACCGCTTGATTGCAGCTAACGCCTCTCAGATCCTTGAAATTGACAGTATAAAGTGCGATTTCAACCACTACCCTTACGCAGTACAAACTTTTGCAAGGCAGTTGATTATCAGAGAAAGCAATGTAACGGAGCGGACACTAATAACAACCTGCCAATTAAGAAACTCTGTGCGTAGTGATAATTCACCACACGGCTTTATCATAGAGAAATTCACTGTAATAGAAAACAAAAACATACGAGAATATGACAGAGGATAATTCCCCAACTAAAAAGGAAATAGAACAAGTTGAGCATAAAGAAGGCTACAACTTAAAAATAAGGAGAAAGATAGATAATATTAAAGAAGAATACAAACGCCTGGTATTAGGCTTAATCCTACTTATATTTTTGGTCTATGCTATCTATCTACTATTTAGTTCGATCTACCATATTACCGATATGGATTCCGGAGTAATTAATGAGAGTGTTAATAATGTGTATAACAATATTTCTAAATAACAGGACTTATGAAGAAGGAACAAAAAGAAAAGATGATCGTGTACAGTGTAGCTGTCATAATCTTTGCAGTTATCTTGTATTTTATCTTCGCACCGTCTTCGGATCAAAAAGACGATGCAGGAAGCTTTAAAACAGACTTACCGGACGGAACGAGCAAACCTATTGTTGATTCCAAGCGAATGGCATATTCTAAGCATGACAACAAAAATAATACGATACGAAGTTTTAATGAGATGTATGATCTCACTTCTGACACAATACGGGAAACCAGCCGAAAGCCATCTGCGGTTGAAGAAGATATATTCCGGGATGTGAAGAATGCAGATAACCAGGTTAGGGATATTTATGCAGCAATGTCAGCTGACGAAGAATATAATAATTTGGTAAAAGAGAAACAGGAACTGGAAAAGAAAGTGGCTAAAATGGAATACCAGCAACGTGAAGCGGAAGTGCGTATGCAACAAGAACAGGCTACACAAATGATTGAGCAGGCGAAACTCAAGAATAGACAAGAAAAAGAAACTGCTCCGGTGAAACTTAAAGATGATTTCTTCAGTGATGATGCAAAGCATGTATCCGCTTTAACAGAGAATGCAGTTTCTACTTTATCAGATGAAGATCCTAAATCAGAAAAAGAATACCAACACGGTTTCAATACCCCTGTCGGTGTTGGATATGAAATGGGAGCAAATACTATAAGGGCTTGTATTCATCAGGAACAAACGTTAGTGGATGGCCAAAGGGTGAAACTGAGGTTATTGGAATCTTTGCGTGCCGGTTCTGTGGTACTTCCTCCCGGACATGTTATTTCAGGAGTAGCAAAATTACAAAAGGACAGACTGGATATTCTTATCAATAGTCTGGAATATGGAGGTAGCATCATTCCGGTAGCAATGACAGTATATGATACAGACGGTTCGGCTGGGATCTATTGCCCGGGCAGTGAAGAATTAAATGCTGCTAAAGAAATTACGGCAAATGCGGGAAGTTCTTTGGGATCATCTATATCTTTCGCAACATCAGCCGGGCAACAAATAGCAATGGATGTTACACGTGGGCTCATCTCCGGAGGCAGTCAGTATCTTTCAAAAAAAATGCGTGTTGTGAAAGTTACTCTTAAAGAAAATTATCAAGTATTGTTGTTACCTAAAAAGAAATAAGTCATGAACAAAAAAATTAGTTTATTATCAATGATGCTGCTCATCGCATCTTTCTGTTTTGCTAAAACCTTAGAGACTATACCCTATCAGGTGGAAGTCGGATTCATAAAAACGATCCATATCTCTTTCCCTTCAAAAGTCACATATGTTGATTTAGGATCTAATTATATAATAGCGGGAAAAGCTGACGGAGCTGAAAACGTACTCCGTGTAAAGGCTGCTGTACGTGGATTTAGTGAACAGACGAACTTTAGTGTAATTTGTGAAGATGGTAGCTTTTGGTTATTTCAGGCAAACTACAAGGAACAGCCTGCACAACAATATTATGAAATGAAGTCAATGCATTCTCTGTTGGCTAAGGACAGACCAACAAATATACAGGACATCAAATTATCAGAGATCAACGGAGAATCACCGGTAATGCTTGATTTAATAATGAGATCCCTTTATAAAGAAAATAAGAGGGAAGTTAAAAATATCGGCCAGCGAAATGGAAGAATTGAGGCTACCATTAAAGGCGTGTATGTGCATAATGACATCATCTACTTTCATTTGAATTTGAAAAACAAGTCAAATGTGAGTTACGATATTGACTATATGAAATTCTACATAGCAGACCGGAAAAGTTTCAGAAAGCAGGCAAGTCAGGAATTGCCACTTTATGTTGTTCGTGAATTTAATGGAAGCGTACTGGCTAAAATCATCGTTGATAAACAGTATCATACTATTATAGCATTCAATAAATTTACAATATCTGCCGATAAGAAAATGGTAGTGTCCATTGCGGAAAAGAACGGTGGACGACATCTGAATTTCGACATCCTGCCATCCGACATCATCAATGCTAAACCAATCAAAAAAGTGATCTTATGAAAAGTAGAAAAAGAAGTTTAGTTACGGCTATTATAGCTATTTGCTGCTTGCTATTGTCACAGGAGGAAATATGCGCACAACGCTATCTTCCAGGACAAAAGGCGATACAAGTAACGGGAGGTGTAACAGATGGTGATTGGACCTTTGCGGGGTATCATGCAGGCATTGCCTATTCAAAATATACCCGAAGTGGAAATAGATGGCTTTTTGGAGCTGAGTTTTTAAATTCTGAAAGCGAGATAAATAATTTTCAACTTCCGGTCAGTCAGATGACAGGTGAAGGTGGATATTACATTAACTTTCTCTCAGATAGAAGAAAGAATTTCTTTTTCTCATTAGGATTCTCTGCTTTAGCAGGGTATGAAACAATAAATTGGGGAAGTAAAACTCTATCTGACGGCTCTCTTATAACAAATCGTGACCGATTTATCTATGGTGGAGCGATTAGTTTTGAGATAGAGGCATATCTGACGGACCGTATTGCAATTCTCCTGAATGTCAGGGAACGTTCTCTATGGGGGTCTGATGTCGGGACCTTTCATAATCAAATAGGCATTGGACTTAAATATGTACTAAAATAGTAATACATTAATTCATTATTTAAAGAATTAATTATTGCGGTAAATAATTTATTAATTATTAAGCTCAGAAGACAATGAAAACAATTAAGAAACAAATACTTAAAAACATAGTCCATGCTAATATGCTTATATTATCCCTATGTTTGTTAGTCTCATGCAACGAGGATGTCACTATTAAACAAGATTTTGACTACAACATCAGAATACAAAAATACAGAACTGATGTAAAAGTTGGCGTACCAGTAAATCTTGTGTTCTTTATTGATAGTGAAGGAAATTATAGTGATACACATTATAAAGTCAACTACTTTCTGAGAAAAGGCACTGGCCAGTTACGTAGTGACGACAATACTCCTTTAATTGATAATATTTTGTATGAAATTCAAAGTGGCACATTACGGATCAACTACACTCCATCTGAAAAAGGAGAACATGTTATTGAGATTGAATTTGCTGACAATTTCAACCAAAAGAAGGAGATTATTATAAAGTTGAGTGCCGACTAAAATACAGCATTAAATTATAGAATTTTACTATTAGACACTTTTGAAATAGAAGTGTCTAGGGGACTGCTACATCAAAAAAACAAAAAAAATGAAGAAAATAGCGTTATTTATATTTATTTCCCTGACAATGTTACTGAATGCAAATGCTCAATTTTATTCAGTAAAAACCAATCTGTTAGGGTTGGCGATGACTAATCTTAATGTCGAAGCCGGGATTTCCGTTCACCGTAACTGGTCCCTTCATTTGCCTGTAAACTACAATCCTTGGGTATTCTCCAGAAACAAGCGTTTCCAGAACATAACAGTTGAACCAGGTGCACGGTATTGGTTCCTTGAATCATTCTCGCAAGGATTTATCGGTTTCCAATCAATCTATTCACGTTTCCATGTGGGAGGTACAAAATACCGTTACGACGGCTATGGATTCGGAGTGGGGCTTTCGTATGGATATAGCAAAATACTTAATAAAAGATGGAACTTAGAGTTTGAAGCCGGATTGGGAGTCTTGTGGTCAGATTACACAAAATACTTGTGTAAGACATGTGGCGCACCACAAGGGAATGAAAAGAAAATTTATTTGATTCCCAGCAAGGCAAGTATTTCCTTAGTCTATCTCTTCTGATCAATATTGAGATTATGTTTAAAAAATATAAATACATACATTTAGTTCTCTTACTGATAATGGTTTGCTCCTGCCGACTCACACAAAAGCTGGAAAATACAGACTATCGTCCACAGGTGAATCAGCCGGGAAAGGTGACTAAAAATGCAGATACTGATATTAAAGAGGAATCAGTAGTGAAGGAAGCTGATGGGAATTCCGATGAACAAATAAGAACCAGGGATGAGAAAACAGGTGAGGATATTGTAACTGTAGCTTTGTCTGAAGTTACAGTTGTGGCCCGTACAAAAACCGTCCCGGAGCGCTTTGGCACGGTTAATCTTGACTTTGTTGTAACTGTTCCCAAAACACTCATAGATAAACGGTGGATGATAACCCTGACACCCACACTAGAGAAGTCAGGTGAAAAGATTGAATTGGAAGATGTATCCATCAACGGTGAGATATACCGCCTTTTTCAAGAAAAAGGTGAGGCGATGTATTCAACTCTGGCAGATCGTTACAATTTCTTCACCCGTGATACCACCCGAATCTGGGACTATTTTTACCGGAAGTATAACTTACAGTATAATACCGATGCACGATTAGATACTGTAATATCTGCCGGTAACAACTTCAATTACTACTATACACAGGAAGTGGCGACTGATGAATCAAAGAGCATGGACCTGTATCTTACCGGTAACATCTTTGCTCTTGATAAGAGTACCTATACTCTTCCTCAATCCGATACGATCACCTATTTTGTTTCAAGCATGATCCAGTTCCTTGATAACGCTCCCAGATTCAAACGGAAAATTATTGAGCGCCATGCTGAAGCCAACTTTTCCGCACATATCACCTTTCCGGTGGGACGGGAAAATATAGATGAAAATCTGAATGACAATGCCAACGAAATAGCAAAAGTTCAGGACATCATTAAGCAATTAACCTGGAGCAGTGAATTTATTATAGATTCAATCAATATGACTGCATCCGCTTCTCCTGAAGGCAGTTGGAGGTTGAATGAAGTATTAGCAAAACGAAGGGCAATCTCTCTTAAAAGCTATTTTGGCAGGAAACTGGACGATAAAAAAGGAGTTGATACGCTTTTTAATGCAAAATGGATTGCTGAGGATTGGAAAAGAGTATATGATTTAATTGCAATGGATAACCATATATCATCTAAAGATGCAATCCTGCAAATAATAACGAATGAAGCTGATCCGGACAAGAGGGAATTACAAATAAAGAATAAGTTTCCGGTTGAATATAAATATATCAGGGATAGCATTTATCCGGCATTGCGTGTCGTTGATTTCCAGTTTAACTTACATAGATCCGGAATGACGCAAGACACCATTCATACGACTGAACCTGATACTTTATACGAAAAGGGCCGTGACCTGCTTAAAGCACGTAAGTATAAAGATGCTTTGGCGATTCTGATCGAGTATGGAGACTATAATGCGGCAATAGCCTATATGAGTTTGGGATATGATAAACCAGCTTATGATATCCTGCTAAAAGAAAAGGAAAGCGCCAATCAGGAATATTTGTTGGCAATCCTCTGTTCAAGACTTAAAAGAGAGGAAGAAGCGGTCAGAAGATTCCTGCATTCATGTGAACTGGACGGTTCTAAAGTATATCGGGGAGCATTAGATCCTGAAATTAATCGTCTTATACGCAAATATAACTTAAATAAAAAAATAGATGAACTATAACATACGAAGAACTATCATGATAAAAATAAAATCATATACAGCATTTTTGTTCATTCTCCTTACAATGTCAAGCTGCCAATTCTCAGAAGATTGTAATTATGTTGGTAACGTTCAATTAATAATGGATTGGGAATCAATGTGGGGCAATCTTTTGAAGCCTGATTCATTGACAGCGTTATTCTATCGCAATGGCAATCTTAATACAAAGAATGCCCTTCTGGGTGATACAATTTATGAGAATATTCCAGCGGGTGAAACGGAGATGATCATTTATAACCAGGCAGAAGGTACAACGTCTACAGGACTGGATATCTACACAAACGGTGAGTTGCACCTTCCTACCTATTTTGAGGGAAATATTCGTGCAGTCAATGGATGTCCGATGATTTGCGGCTTTAACAGTAGTTTAAATGTTCCTATTGAAAGTACAGTAAAGCAACTGGTAACTCCCCTACCTATTGTCAAACAAATGATTTTCATCGTACATATTATAAGGGAAGGCGTAACAGGGAATATCACTTCTTGTGAGGCATCATTAAGCGGAATAGCAACCGGCTATTCATTGAGCCGGCAAGAAGCGATCCGTAGCAAAGCCACAGTATTTTTCCCATTAGAACGGGATACGAAAGAAGAGGAAGAAGATTACCAACACAGTTTATTTGTTCTGGGGGTTAATCCGGCTAAAGATGGCGAGGAAAGCATATCAAAGAAACTGTCTGTAACTGTCACACTTGACGATGGTGAAGTCAAAAGCGAGGATGTGGATATTACCGCTGAACTAGAAAATTTCACGGCTAATGTATTTAAGTGTGAAGTTAATGTAAAAATAACGTCTTTGTCTACGACTGTAGAAATTGCTTCCTGGAAACAGGGAGCATGGAACCAAATAATTATCCAATAATTTTTTTATTCACTTTTTAAAATTTCAATTATGAAGAATTTTTTATTTTTTGCGGCTATTGCTGCTAGTATGTTTTTTGTTAGCTCTTGCAGCAATGACAGTGTGATAACTCCCGAAATTGAACAAGGAGATCAACCTACATTGCTGAATGTTACAACAAATATTGAAGTGGCTTCTCGTTCCGTAACTGGAAGACCTATCAACTCATTTGTATCCGGTGATGAGATTGGTTTATTTGTCAGTTCAGGTGCTGTCAACTCTCCGTATAATGGTGTTGCTTCAAACAAAAACGTGAAGTCCGCCTTTACAACAGTTTGGACACAGGCTACACCTGTTTACTTATCAAGTCTCATGGCGACAATTTATGCCTATTATCCCTGGAATGCTGCCGCTACAGATGGCACAGCTATAGACATCGATCATACGTCACAAACGGATTACATGTATGCAACTCCGGTTACGAACATTAATAACCGCCAGCCCAGAGCAGCAATCACAATGAACCATGCGCTTTCACTTGTACAGTTTGACTTCAAAAAGGAGAACTATACAGGAGTTGGTTCCCTTACTGCAATAAGTATTGCTAACAAAACCGGGGGAACTTCTTTGATTTCCACTGGAAAGTTGAATCTGACAAACGGTGCGGTCACAAAAGGCGCATCTAAAGAACCGGTTACCAAAGCGACTAACTTACCTCAGACAATAGGAACATGGAATGAAAGTACATTTCCTAAAATGTTGGTTATCCCGACATCTTCAACTGCAACGGCTGGAGACATTGTGATTTCCTTTACTGTGGACGGACAGGTTTATAAATGGAATGTACCCGCAGGAACTGCATGGGAGCAGGGTAAGAAAAACACCTATACTGTAACGATTAAAGGTACAGCACTTGAAGTATCTCCGGTAACTATTACACCATGGGGAAACGGTGATTCCGGAAACGGCACAATTCAATAATCAGTTTATATTAACAGGGAGATAGTTCGATAGGGCCTATCTCCCAACTAAAGAAAAATATATGAAATTTATTCATGTTATAATATCTATTCTGACAACCATATCATTCGGTTCTTGTGTCAATGATTGCGTTTCTTTAACAGAAGAAATTCCATCAGCACCTTTTCTATTTGTTGATCAGCAAACAACCAGGGCGACGGACACTTCGTTTGAAGAAGGTGATATTATCGGAATATATGCTGTTAAACGTCATGGATCTGTCGTAGGAACATTGCTTGCTAACGGGAATTTTGCAGACAACAAAAAGTATGTATATCATTCCGGAAACTTCAATCCGGTAAGTACGTCAGATATAATATATCCCCCGACAGGCGAGAAAGTAGACTTTTACGCATACTATCCCTATCAGGAAAATCCAAATCCTATAGATCTGATAATAAACAGTAGTACAGCGCAACATTTAGGCAGCAATTATAAAAATTCAGATCATCTGTTTGCGAAAAGTGAATTAGGACATTCTAATAGCCATGTATCTGTATCCCTGTCATTTAGACACATCATGGGGCTTGTGGAAGTTGCTGTCAATAAGAATGGAACTGATGTTGTATCAAATGTAAACATATCAAACGTAGCTGTTGAACAAAAAGGAAATATACAAACCGGAATGTTGCGATTCTCTAATTTGTCACCGAAGATTGTCAGTATGCTAGCTTATACGGAGACATCAACTCAATATCTGTTCCGGGCACTTCTTCCGGATGGAATAGTATTTTCCAACGGTAACGACATATTTCAATTCACATTAGGAAATGGCGCGACAAAGAAATTTGTGTCCACTGATGATCTATTAGTTGAATCGGGTAAAATTACACGCTTTACGCTTGACCTGCCAACTGACGTCATTACCTGGAATTATACACTAACAGTGAACCCGACTTTTCTGACTTTTTCCTCCAAAGGAGGTATGAAGGCTTTCACCGTTTTATCTTCCAGAACAAAAGTAGTCAATGGTATTCCAACAAGCGAAGTAGAAGATGTGACTTATACAACTAACATAAGCGGACCTGACGCTGACGGATTCTCTGTGTCTGGAAGTTCGGTGATTGCTTCTGAGAATACAACAACGAATTTTAAAGACGCAACATTAACAATCACTCAGTCTGGCAGTAGCAAAACTGTAACAATCACATTAGAGCAGGAAGGAAAGGTAAACATTGATACTGAAATATAACCCCAAAGTAATCATTAAAACAATCAGCAATGAAAAATAAAAAAATCTTTTTACCCATATTGGGTCTTTTATCAGGACTGTTTATTTCCTGTGAGAAAAATAATACACCGGCTGAAGCATCTTCTGTCCTATCTATAAGCACTGCGGAAGTGCTAACCAGAAATAGCAAGGATGCCTTTATACAAGGTGACAAAATCGGAGTTTTTGTTCTCGATGAAAACAGCGGTATGTATAACGGTTCTGAATCCTGCTGGAACAATAGAGCCACACTTGAAACTGCCTGGCATTTAGAAAAAGACATTTATCTCAGTGGCAACCCGGGGACAGTACATGCTTACTATCCATATCATGAAAATGTTTCCTCTACGCAAATTCAGATTGAAAGTGCTTCACAAACTGATTTTCTTTTTTCCAGGGGGATAGTAGTGAATGCAGAGAATCCGGAGGTGACATTACAAATGAAACATGCGTTATCCCTTGTTAAGTTTGTGATCAAGCAGGAAGGCTATGTTGGGGAAGGTAAAATATCCGGGATATCTCTTCAGGGAGTAAACCAGGAAGGAATATTGGATATCTGTACGGGAGAAATTGCAATACAGAAATCAGGAAATGAAGCATATAAGGGTGATTTCACCCTTGACGATTCACCGCTTGTCATTGGTATTATTGCTTTGCCACAAACAATCACCTCTACTACAGTAATGCTACTGTTAGATGGTGAAAGATACGGTTTCAAACTACCAAAAGGAGCTTGGGAACAAGGTAAGGAAACCACCTACACTTTGGGAATTAATAGTGTTGAGAAAAAGTTGTTCCAGATCGGCACATCGACGATTGACAGTTGGGGATCTGGTGGAAGTTATGAAGGTGATCTAACGCCAGGAATTGATATAGGAACCGAAATAGATTGATAAACTTATAAATAAAAGTAAGATGAGAATGAACTTAAAGAACTTATTATGGCTGTTAGCAGCCGTTATTTGCTTTGCTTCGTGTAGTAAAGAAGATATTATAGAAAAGGTAGCAGAAATACCGGAAGGCAAAATTCTGGTAGGTACTGAAATCGTTATTGACGGAGTTATTCAGAGTGATACCCGTGCTGTTAGTGAAGCAGGATATACGACCGGAGATGGTTTGTACGATAAAAAAGACAAGGTAACAGTAGCAGCTTTTGCAAATGAAGGTTATGAGTTAGTAACATTTTACGACAAAAAAGAGCCTAATATCAACCTGGGAGCTTCCTATACTTTGACTGTACAAGAACCTCGAACCTTTAAAGCTGAGTTCGCTCGGAAATACACAATTACTGTATCGGCTAATCCTACAGCTGGTGGTACTGTGGCTGGTGGTGGTACATATAGAGGTGGTAAAACTTGTACCCTTACAGCTACTGCAAACGCTGGTTATGTGTTTGACGGATGGTATGAAGGTAGCACGAAAGTGTCATCTGATACTAACTATTCTTTTATAGTTAGTTCTAACAGAACTATCCAAGGGAGATTCGTTAAAGCCGCTGGAGTTTATTACTTCTCTTCCTCGAATGAATCTTTTGGTACTGTATCGCAAGATATAGCTATTATAGAGGATTGGAGATACTTAGACGAGCAATCCGGAGCAATTTTTGTAGCTGCTAATCCAATAAATGGATACTATTTCAATGGCTGGATCGTTAAGATACCTGGTTCTAATTCTTATGAAGAAGTATCAGAATGGTGGGTTGATGATAGAGGAACATTGACTTTGAACGATAGCCGAATTGTCGATGATTATCCTTCAGGATCGAACTTTAAAGCCATATTTTCAACTGATCCTATTCGTCCGGAACATACCGTCACGATCAATATCGCAGAGTGGAAAAGCAATACTTGGTCGGCTACCGGTGACTATGGCGTTTATTGGTATCCGGGAACTGCCAACGGTGCATATTCTATTACAAAGAAATATAAAGAAGGGGACATCTGCACATTCGGCTATATATCGGGAGGTGATAGCTCTGGTCAGTATGTATACCGAGGTGTAAAGGATGCTAACAGAAACGCAGTAGTGGGTATCAATGATTCTGGAATAGGAATTTTATTTACAGTAACTAAATCCGTTACTTATTATGTAGAAATGCTTTATGACAGGAACTAATGTGATTACGTACATTAAAACAGAATAAGAAGAATCCCATTCCAGTATTAAATATTGGAATGGGATTTATTTTTTTTCGATCTAATTATGTATCCTACTATGGTATAGCGCAAATTCCATACAAATTTACATTTATAGGGTTCCCTTGTTTGTCTTTAATCTGTATAGGAACAGACCAATTAATCCCATCGGTTGAAGTGGACATATATCCATTAGTTCCTACTGCAATAAAATTATCTTTCACATATGTAATCTCTTGCCAATTAGTAGTCCCAACTATCTTAATAGGTGGTGTCCATGTAATGCCGTCAGTAGAAGTCGAAGTATAGCCCTCACTAGCTACTACAACGAACTTTCCATTGCCATAAGTAATACTTTTCCATGTATATGTTCGATAGTCAGTTCTTGTTGTCCAATTGATTCCATCAGTAGATGTGATAACACATTCTAACGGTCCAACTGCAATAAATATACCATTAGCATAGATTATATCCAATAAATCACGGTTACTGGTTATTGCTACATCCTCCCTTGACCAATTCACTCCATCAGTAGAGGTATTCATAAATCCCCACTTTCCTACTGTTACAAATCTGCCATTTCCATAAGTTATAGCATTCTTATTATTTGAACCAATTTTCAAATTTCCAGTCCATGTTATCCCATCTGTAGAGGTTGCTGCCCATCCACTTCCACCTGTTGTGACATATCTACCATTTCCGTAAGCTATACATTTAAATTCATAATATCTATATTCTCCAGATGATACGCCCATTTGTGTAGTAGTCCAATCTGTTAAATTAGTGGATGTAGCGACTATCGCAGAGCCTGTCGCTGACGGGTTTCCTCCAACTGCTATATATTTTCCATTGTTATATATTATATCATGCAAATACTTCGTCCCGATTTGCTTGGTATCAAACGGAGTTATAATATAACCTTCACTACCTACAATTATATACCTTTGATCTTTAAACTTCCCTTGGATAGTTCTGTTAGGTTGATATCGTCTTTTGGAAGAGCAATATATTATTGTATTCTACATTTTCTATAATGATAGATTTTAAATTATTTGCGTATATGGTATAATTTTACTATTTTTGTCGAAAAGATAAAATAATGGGAAAATATTCAGCTTTAATTCAAAATAAACGTTTCGTTTCTGGGAAAGAAATGTTCCAAAACATTCCCAATAAAGAAACAGCTTCTTCTTTGTTATACAAATACAAGAAGCGGAATATTATTGTCCAGATACGCAAGAATGTATATCTACCCACAAATCCAGAAGATGGTTTTATTGACGAAAATAAATACGAAATAGCATGCAACTCTGTTCCCGGATCATACATATCCTATCATTCTGCGATGGAATTCTATGGGCTACAGAATCAGGTCTTTAACCGTATTTACATATCTGCTCCTAAACGATTTCGCTCTTTTGAATTTGATCATGTGGAGTATATGTATGCTCCGGATAAATTTCAAGAAGGAGTTGTTAAATTAGAAGGGAAAAAGGAGAAGATTTATGTTACCGATATCGAACGTACCATGATAGATTGCATTGATCGTTTAGACCTTGCAGGTGGTTTAGAAGAGTTAATTTATAATCTTGAATTGATAGATACTGTAGACGAAAGCAAAATACTACATTACTTGTCAATACATGATAAACAAATCATGTATCAAAAAGTCGGTTTTATTCTTTCTTTTTTCAAAGAACAAATGAATCTAAGTAAGAAATTCTTTGATGTATGCAACGCAAAGATTGGTAAAAGTGTTCGTTATCTTACTGACAAATATGAATCTAAAATATATATTCCTGAATGGAAATTATATGTTCCACAATATATCCTATCCTTAACTCAAAACAATTAGAATCATGAATGCATTAGATATTACACGATCATATATTAATGAGACGGCACAAAAACTAGGTTTCCAACGTGATACGCTGGAAAAGGTAGTACGACTTTACTATGTGCTTAAAGATATGTCTGAAACCCCTTTGTTCAGGGATAATTTAGCGTTAAAAGGTGGGACAGCTATTAACTTGGCATATTTCAACCTTCCTCGCTTGTCCGTTGATATTGATATGGACTTCACCAAATCCGGAGAGATGGCGGATCTTCTATCCATGCGTAAGGAAATAAAAGATACCCTGTTTGACCTCCTACAATCTCAAGGCTATACTATTGGAAAGTTAGGAAAAGAACTTCATACCCTGGATCAATGGACATTCAACTATCAAAGTATAGCTGGGAATAATGACCACATAAAGATAGAACTGAATTACGGTATTAGAAATCACTTCCTGCCAGTAGTAAACAAAGACATTAATCTGAGTATTGTTTCTGATATGGGTGTCAAGATACCGACCTTACATCCCTGTGAGCTATTTGCTACAAAGATAAACGCATTGATTGAGAGGGCAGCAGTCCGGGATTTATTTGATGTTTATTCACTTTCAAAATCGAACTTACTTTCAACTCCAGAAGAAAGAAAAATGCTAAAAAAAGGCATTGTATTCTATCAGACCATTGGGGTGGAAGGTGCTGCAACAAAAGAAATTGATATATCTAAGATCATGGATGTTCAGCCTTCTAAGATTAAAAGCCAATTAATACCTTTACTTTCTTCAGGAAAAAAATTCTTCCCTATAGATGTGGCTAAGGAAAGCACTACGCAATACTTAACTTCTGTACTCACCTTATCTCAAAAGGAAGAGGAATATTTGGAAAAATTTAGCCTTGGAATTTATAAGCCGGATCTATTATTCTCTGATCCAGCAATCTTAGAACGGATATCTGATCATCCTATGGCGCTATGGAAAATAGCTCAAACAGAAAGAGAAGCGGATTTATCCGGTGAACATCGGCAGATGAAAAAGAGATCCAGAAAATTGTAAATCTATTAATACTGATCTTTCCCAATTTTGATTTTTTCTTTTTCTGGGGGAATCCAACTAAAAAAAAGAATTATAGACATATCACTTGCTAAGTTCTTGTGGAACTTTATTCAGCTTTGGAGAGTAACTGGATATATCCGAAAGCTCCCCTTATTAAAATTTATTCTAAGATGCGGTAATTTTCCACTCTATTCTAATCTGCAAAAAATAAAAGTAAAGTACGAATTATATCAATCAATTTAAACGTTACTTTTCACAGTAATAATCTCTTCTGAGTAGATTACGATATCTACTTAATATTTCCTGTAAATTTGAATAAAGTATCTCTTTGTCATAGTCGCCTCTAACGTTCTTATTCCAATTACCACCGTCCAATGTTTTAATCTGAGCTTCCAATTTAGCTATACTCTCTCTTACATAATTGAGATAATTATTTAGTTCTGATACATCCATTATTTATAGTTTTACTAATTACTTAACTTTACAACATAACAACACTGCTCCAATAAACCACAAAAAACAAATCCCTATTGCCAGATATCCCATATCTAAGGATCTTAATAACCAATATCCAGCGAACATACCATGAACAAGAGAAAGCAACTTTGCGTTTGTGATAATCGTACCTTCCATGAAGGTAGTCAGTAGTAAGTTTTCACTAGAAAGCCAGGTAATAATCGTATTCCTGGTTGCTTGTGGAATAGGTTTTGACAATGATGTTTCCATATTTATTTTGATTATGATAGCCCGAAGGCTACCGGATTAAACTTATAATGTTTTCTCTGTGATCTTATAATACCAATAGATAACGGTTTGACCGCCCTCTACCTTTACGATTTTTTCATGTCTAAGCTCATTAAAAGGTTCGCCATCTTTATTTGTACCTTCTAAATGATATTGATATATATCTTCATTGAAAGCATTTTTATATGCGATACCATCTCTTATATCTTTTTGCTCATAGATTTCTCGTAAAAGCAAGATCTCTTCTTTGGCCTTAAATACGTTTACATAGTTTATTCTGTGATTGTTTTTTCTATCAACAAATCCGGTTGTGTATAGGTAAACTATAACTTTATTTTCATATGCTGTTTCCATGTTTATTTTGATTATGCAGGGCTTTCACCCTGCTGTTAGATATATTTTCAATTAATAACCGGCTGTTTCAACCATTCCTTCAGCAAGGAAAGTAACATACTGCATTACATCACCGTTTTTAAAGTCGATCTTTCTAAAAGTGTTTTCTACCTCTTGTACTGTTGCATCTGGCATTGAGTAAACAAATTCAATCAACATTTCAATTGTCAAACCGATCTGCCCTTTATCTTCTAAGAGCCAAGTTCCTAAATCTATATCCTTTTCCTTAAGCAATGTTTCAATGTAACTCATAACGACTTTTTCTTTGTTTTAATTATTACTATCTTTCTCTTGCACAAAGGTACGTATATATATGTACTTATTCAAATTATAGGACTTATATATGTGTACCTTAACCTTATTTAGTGCTTATATATACGTACCAAATTTAATTAAGACTACTTTTGTAACATCATCATAAATATATAGAAAATGGTTATTGATAAGATCAAAGAAATTTGCGAGAAAAAGAATCTGACTATAACAGAATTAGGCAGAATGATAGGCTTGAAAAAATCGTCTATTTACTCCGTTATAAATAATGGTAATCCTACGGTTGAAACTCTTGAAAAGATAGCTAAAGCTCTCGATGTGAAAGTTAAAGATTTCTTTGAAGAAGACAAAGAGGTTTTCACGTGTCCACATTGCGGACAACCAATATGCGACAAAGATTTTTTCCGGAAGTAAAAACACAGGAATAAATGGAACAAGATAAAGTAATCTTGTATCTGTGTATTTTGCAGAAGAAATAAGATCTGTCTTACTTTAAAATTACAATTATGACAAAAAATGATAAATATAAAATTGTATGCAAATATAACGAGCTTTTTTTTGATGAGAAGGAAAGAATGCTCTATGATACACGCAATAGCAATTTCTGGCAGAAAATAGATGATTTGCATAGAGTATATCCTAATGCAGCTATCACGGTGGAGCGTAGGGTAGATAACAGAAGAGCACCATATTTATACGAAACGGTTACCATTCACTGCGATTCAAAAGAGGTACAGGATATTGCGGATGATATCTTTAAGCAATACTATATCATTGTTCCTTTGAAATTTTATGATCAGAATTTTACGGTTCCTCGTGAAGATATCATAAAAGAATTACTACGTAACGATATAGAAAAATGAGCATTACTATACTCATTGGGAAACTATATTTATATTAGTTGGAGACGAATCTAAACAAAGAATAAAAGGCAAGTATACATAACTGCCTTTTATTCATAATATTAGTATCTTATAATCAGCTGTACCTTATGGTGCAGCTCTTTTATTTGATACCGGTTGTTTCCTTTTCTTTTTCATGTTGCTCTTCTTTATTTCCTTCTCTACCGTTAGGTCAGTGACAGCACTATAAACCTGGGTGGTCTTTACACTTTTGTGTCCTAGCAATTTCTGAACTGTAGTGATATTGACTCCCCGGTATATCAACAACGTGGCGAATGTATGGCGGGCCGAATGGAAGGAATAGTTTCTCTTTATTCCTAGCTTTTTCAGTATTGCCTTTATAGTACGATTCGTCTTCTGATTTGATTCAAGCAGGAACAAGCGTCCCCGGCTTCGTGGAATGGATTTACTTAACAGCAAAGCTTTCCCATCGAAGATTGTGGAGACAGGTATTCTCACCTCAATATTTGTCTTATGCATCTTAATAATCAGCCATTTCTTCCGGTTTATAGAGTAGATGTCCTGCTTAGTGATGTTGCAGATATCAGAATATCGTAATCCTGTGTAGCAACTAAACAGAAATGCGTTTAGGATCTCGTCTGATCCTGTACGCTGCCGGTACTCTTCAAGAAGATCAAGTTCTTTCTCTGAAAGTGACTCCCGGTGTGTTTCTTCCGAGCGGATCGTGTAATTCAAAAACGGATCTTTAATGATGATCTCTTTTTTTCTTGCTACATTGATGTATCTCTTGATCACCTTCATATGACGAGCGATTGTATTGATTGATAGTTCTCGCTCGATGCGCATATAGCCTTCCAAGTTTAGAAGAAAATCACTATTCACACTCCTTATATCAATGCAGGATCTGTAACCTCTCAATTGTCTATACGTATCCATATGCAGGATCTTTGTGCTTTCACTTACATTCGCTATAGCAATTTCTCGCTTCATGAATTCTATAAAATTCATGCCTTCAGTATTTTCACATAACCTCCCCTGCATGGTAAGGTTGTTCAGATCCCCGCAGTATTTAATATAACTTTTCCCTTCGATATTGATTTGTACTAAATATGCTCCAGTTTCCTCAGACAAGCCTAGCTCTCTCAATTGTGATTCAAACGTGGATAAAACTCCTTCTATATTCATTTTTAGGGCAAAGGTACTAATTGCATGGAGATTTTGTTTTTACCTTAAAAATCGGCATAAGACGCAAAGAAAAGCAAAGTTCTACTTAAATAATTGGAGGTCAGTATTTTGTATGTAGGGCGGATTGAAACAAGCTTTGGCATAAAACGCTTGAAAATACCCCTTTCAGACAAAGTTCGGCTACTAAGCAGCTACCAGTCCTAAAGAGGATATATGGAATATAACAAGTTCTGTTTCACAGCTTTGCGTTGTTTTGCATAACTCTTGGTAACAAATAATTAACTACCTTTAGAAACGAAAATTTTAGAGTTATGAAAACAAAGAGAAGTACGTTTGCAACCTCGTTCTACATCAAGAGATCGGCAGTGAGAAACCGGGACGGAAAAGCCCCCATCATGGTGAAGATCTCCATTGATGGGGATGACAAAGCATTGGGAACCAAACTATTCGTTACGCCGGATTTATGGGAGAATGGTAAGGCAAAAGGCAAGTCCGCCGAGGCGACAGAGATAAACGGGCAGCTCAAAGAAGTCAGTGCCCGGCTTACCAACCACTATCACCGCATCCTCCGGGAAGAGGATTTTGTCACCGCCGAGAAGCTGCGTAACGCCTTTCTGGGTATCGGCGTGATGGAAAACTGCATCCTGAAAGATTTCGAGAACATGAACCGGGAATTTGAGGCGATGGTGGAGAAAGGCAAGGCTTTCTTTTCCGTGTCCATAGCGGCGGTATCCTTTGGAATGATCTTCCCTGCGTTTTCACCCTTACTCTTCTCTTTTGTATCTGCTACGGGGTGTGACGCCAGGCTGTTTCCCTCCCGATTGATGCCATCGGTCGGAGTATCGTTTTCCAGCCCCAGACATAACTCCCGGTCAATGGTATGCAGGACTTCCACGAAGTCAGCCGCACTATGGCAGTCCAATCCCTTCAGTTTCGCAACGAGGAAGAAACAGTCCCCCGAATACTCCCCGTTACCGAAGTCCTTCATCCTATACATCCCGCTACGGCGGTCATAATAGACGTTGCACGAAGCTTTACTGTCAGCATACAGTGGGTTCAGGAAATTCCTGCCCACCCGCCACTTAACGGGAAGGTAATGACGGAACACCTCCAGCCCGTTACCCGTTTTTGCCAGTATCTCTTCTTTTCTTACCATACGACCTGTTTTTACGTCCGTGCAAAGAATGTGCCTCGATCATCTGGTCCACCTGCTTGTCAGGCGTTTCCCGCATCCAACGTTCGCGGAATTGCTCCACGTCAGTGCGGCGGTAGCGTATCTTTCTCCCACAGATGGAGTAAGCGATGATACGGTTCGTGCGGTAACGTTGCAAAGTACGGGCGCTGATTTCAAGCTGTTCGCACACTTCCTGCCCCGTCATCCACGGCTCTCCCTTCCGCCTGCTCTTCTTATCCGTTACCTGCTGTTGCTCCGTTTCCTTTGTCAAGGACACCTCCACGTATGTCGCTATCCTCTCGATCTTCTCCACGAGGGCGGCAAACGCTTTGCTTTCGATTGTTATTATTTCCATAATCTTTTGATAATTTGGTTTTCCGTTGCAAAGGTCCGATTGTTCGTCCATTTCTCTTTTCACGTTCGTAGCAAGCTGCTAAAGATTTTTTTCGGATGCAAAAAGACATCGCAGAGCTTTATCAGGGGGCTTTACGGTGGTTGTATCCCGTTTTTTCACCAAATGATGCATCGCAAAGGATGATTTGGCAGCTTGCTACAAACCTGCCAATTCCTTCTTTATTTTATCCGTCCGTTTCGTCCATCCGCTTCAATAGCTGTTCTCTCATCTGGTCAAGGTAGGCTGTCCGGCTGTTCTTCCGGTTACGCATGGAGATAAACGTATGGTACACATCCCCCAGGTCAATATGAAATATCTGTTCGAACAGCATCACGAGCTCGACAATGCTCGCCTTACCGTTATCCACGCTACCCATCGCCCAGATGCCATATATCAGTTCCACGGCTGCCGCTTTCCGGTCTGTCCAATGGTGTTCCTTTTCCTGTACGGCATCCGGTCCCTCCACTGCTAACAGTATCTTCCGGTTTAAGTAACCAAGCAGCATTTCCACCGCTATCAGTCGTGCGGCAAGCAGATCATAGCCGGTTGACATCACCGAATCCTCCTCCAGCATAAAACTGCCGTTCTCCGGACTCAACTCCTTTTTGGCACGGCGAAAATAGTAATGGTCTCGGTAAGTCGCCCCGCTCCGGTAATACTGGTAAAAGGGCAGGTAGCGTTCCAGTTTCCTCTGGTACTCTTTCATAGCCTTGCGGTAATGCATCCGGGCGATCTCCGGACAGCATGAACAGCCACTTTCGATCTGATATACCCGGTAATAATAGAGCAGACGTCCTGTCAGGGCAGGCTTGTAATACTTGAAAAAGCAGATTTCTTCTTCCACATTGGAGAATGGATGGTTCAGAGCATAATCCCTCAACTCACGGGACCGTTCCCTCAGGAAGGCAACCATCTCCCGACAGGTCTGTATTACCTGTTCTCCTTCCATTCGGGAGGATTCAAGACCCATCCTCCGCTCGACTTCTTGCATCAAGTTGCTAAAGTACGTTTCTATCATATTATTGTTTTTAGAGGCACGTGAGAACCTTCACGCTACCTGGTTTATTGATTATCTCTCGCTTGACCCGATAACAGGTCTTCCGTTCTGATGTTTTACGGTAATAAAAGCTTTTCTTTATAGCAAAAGACCGGAGAAAAGCTGTAATACAGCTTTCCCCGGTCGCACCCACAAAATTAGGAGATCTCTTCTCCAATTTCCGGGACCAGACTACTCAAGGTCCCTTACGCAACGCACGTATCCCTTTTTGTCATTGACAAGCCTATCCCTGTCGCCTCCCCAACTGGTATCGACAGTGGTGACAAACCGCAGATAACCGTTGAAATACATCTGATATCCGGCACTGAATGACCTGGCACCATTCATGTCCCGTTTGGAAAATCCAGTCCGGGAATGGATGACCTGGCCGTCTGTCATATTCAAGGAATAGAACTTGTTCCCCTGAAAGAAACTATAAATATCTTTCTTTTCCCTGTCATCCCAGTCGAACAGGCTTCCGCTCATTATCATCAGTTCAGCCTCATTGGGCAGACGCCATGTACCCAGGTCACTTTTATCCGGATTCTGGTAATAATAGGCACAGGGAGAGTTGCCTTTTTCCACATCACTCATCAGCGTACTCCACGTTTCGAAATAATACTCACTTTTCCTGTTAGGATTGTTCAAATCCTTCGGCTTGTCTATTGTATTTGCAATATATTTTGCAACCTCAAACCCTTTCTGATAGATCGTATTATTCTGGGAGGTCTCGTCATGTGCCGGAAGTTCATAAATGGCTCTTGAAGCCCTGGTAGTACTGGCAGGCAGGTTGTCAGCCTTGAAAATCAGGTACTCATCCTCCGTCCGGTTGTTGTTCAGCGTCTTGCCAAGTTCATCTTCCATCTCATCAATATGGTAACTGTGGTCCTCAGAAGTCTCCAGGATCCCAAGATCCCTGACCAGTCTCACGTCCGAATAGGGAGTTCTTTCTCCCGGACTCGCAGTTTTTTGGTAATCAAAGTTATATATGGGGGTCATACTATGGGACTCCTCAATAAGTATAATAGGATTACAGCTGTTCAGTGTCAGGTTGGTACTTCCCATGAAAGCCCTTGAGGTGAATAACGCTGTAGCATTATCCGACGGAGCATGCCCGACAAGCCTGCTCTTCAAAGGCAATGAACGTTCCGCCACATACAGCATGTTGATCTCGCTGACGGAGGGGATATACCACTGCATCTCGCCGGCCTGCATCTGGCCGTCACGGTTATTGTCCCGATTTCTCAGGAATGGGGTAAAGCAGGCATATGTCGCATGATAGTTACTAAGAGCAGGATTATAATGATCCTTGCTGAGCGTCAGTTTCGCATTGTCCACTTTTGTCATGACCTTCCAGAGCTGGTCCTCTTTCCCCCGGTTCATCGGATCGCGCATGATTTCCCCGCTGAACCCTCCCGCAAGTCCCGAACGTGCCATCGCTTTCCAGGTATTCGTCCAGCCATTCGCATAGTACTTGTTATAGAAGGCGTCCGCCTCACTGGGGGCTTTTACTGACCAGTCCAGGTCTTCGGTCTCGTTCACGTTCTCCACCCCCCACACGCGCATGCCGTCGGGACAGCTGACAAACACCGTCTTTATGAACCTTCACTACCTACAATTATATACCTTTGATCTTTAAACTTCCCTTGGATAGTTCTGTTAGGTTGATATCGTCTTTTGGAAGAGCAATATATTATTGTATTCTACATTTTCTATAATGATAGATTTTAAATTATTTGCGTATATGGTATAATTTTACTATTTTTGTCGAAAAGATAAAATAATGGGAAAATATTCAGCTTTAATTCAAAATAAACGTTTCGTTTCTGGGAAAGAAATGTTCCAAAACATTCCCAATAAAGAAACAGCTTCTTCTTTGTTATACAAATACAAGAAGCGGAATATTATTGTCCAGATACGCAAGAATGTATATCTACCCACAAATCCAGAAGATGGTTTTATTGACGAAAATAAATACGAAATAGCATGCAACTCTGTTCCCGGATCATACATATCCTATCATTCTGCGATGGAATTCTATGGGCTACAGAATCAGGTCTTTAACCGTATTTACATATCTGCTCCTAAACGATTTCGCTCTTTTGAATTTGATCATGTGGAGTATATGTATGCTCCGGATAAATTTCAAGAAGGAGTTGTTAAATTAGAAGGGAAAAAGGAGAAGATTTATGTTACCGATATCGAACGTACCATGATAGATTGCATTGATCGTTTAGACCTTGCAGGTGGTTTAGAAGAGTTAATTTATAATCTTGAATTGATAGATACTGTAGACGAAAGCAAAATACTACATTACTTGTCAATACATGATAAACAAATCATGTATCAAAAAGTCGGTTTTATTCTTTCTTTTTTCAAAGAACAAATGAATCTAAGTAAGAAATTCTTTGATGTATGCAACGCAAAGATTGGTAAAAGTGTTCGTTATCTTACTGACAAATATGAATCTAAAATATATATTCCTGAATGGAAATTATATGTTCCACAATATATCCTATCCTTAACTCAAAACAATTAGAATCATGAATGCATTAGATATTACACGATCATATATTAATGAGACGGCACAAAAACTAGGTTTCCAACGTGATACGCTGGAAAAGGTAGTACGACTTTACTATGTGCTTAAAGATATGTCTGAAACCCCTTTGTTCAGGGATAATTTAGCGTTAAAAGGTGGGACAGCTATTAACTTGGCATATTTCAACCTTCCTCGCTTGTCCGTTGATATTGATATGGACTTCACCAAATCCGGAGAGATGGCGGATCTTCTATCCATGCGTAAGGAAATAAAAGATACCCTGTTTGACCTCCTACAATCTCAAGGCTATACTATTGGAAAGTTAGGAAAAGAACTTCATACCCTGGATCAATGGACATTCAACTATCAAAGTATAGCTGGGAATAATGACCACATAAAGATAGAACTGAATTACGGTATTAGAAATCACTTCCTGCCAGTAGTAAACAAAGACATTAATCTGAGTATTGTTTCTGATATGGGTGTCAAGATACCGACCTTACATCCCTGTGAGCTATTTGCTACAAAGATAAACGCATTGATTGAGAGGGCAGCAGTCCGGGATTTATTTGATGTTTATTCACTTTCAAAATCGAACTTACTTTCAACTCCAGAAGAAAGAAAAATGCTAAAAAAAGGCATTGTATTCTATCAGACCATTGGGGTGGAAGGTGCTGCAACAAAAGAAATTGATATATCTAAGATCATGGATGTTCAGCCTTCTAAGATTAAAAGCCAATTAATACCTTTACTTTCTTCAGGAAAAAAATTCTTCCCTATAGATGTGGCTAAGGAAAGCACTACGCAATACTTAACTTCTGTACTCACCTTATCTCAAAAGGAAGAGGAATATTTGGAAAAATTTAGCCTTGGAATTTATAAGCCGGATCTATTATTCTCTGATCCAGCAATCTTAGAACGGATATCTGATCATCCTATGGCGCTATGGAAAATAGCTCAAACAGAAAGAGAAGCGGATTTATCCGGTGAACATCGGCAGATGAAAAAGAGATCCAGAAAATTGTAAATCTATTAATACTGATCTTTCCCAATTTTGATTTTTTCTTTTTCTGGGGGAATCCAACTAAAAAAAAGAATTATAGACATATCACTTGCTAAGTTCTTGTGGAACTTTATTCAGCTTTGGAGAGTAACTGGATATATCCGAAAGCTCCCCTTATTAAAATTTATTCTAAGATGCGGTAATTTTCCACTCTATTCTAATCTGCAAAAAATAAAAGTAAAGTACGAATTATATCAATCAATTTAAACGTTACTTTTCACAGTAATAATCTCTTCTGAGTAGATTACGATATCTACTTAATATTTCCTGTAAATTTGAATAAAGTATCTCTTTGTCATAGTCGCCTCTAACGTTCTTATTCCAATTACCACCGTCCAATGTTTTAATCTGAGCTTCCAATTTAGCTATACTCTCTCTTACATAATTGAGATAATTATTTAGTTCTGATACATCCATTATTTATAGTTTTACTAATTACTTAACTTTACAACATAACAACACTGCTCCAATAAACCACAAAAAACAAATCCCTATTGCCAGATATCCCATATCTAAGGATCTTAATAACCAATATCCAGCGAACATACCATGAACAAGAGAAAGCAACTTTGCGTTTGTGATAATCGTACCTTCCATGAAGGTAGTCAGTAGTAAGTTTTCACTAGAAAGCCAGGTAATAATCGTATTCCTGGTTGCTTGTGGAATAGGTTTTGACAATGATGTTTCCATATTTATTTTGATTATGATAGCCCGAAGGCTACCGGATTAAACTTATAATGTTTTCTCTGTGATCTTATAATACCAATAGATAACGGTTTGACCGCCCTCTACCTTTACGATTTTTTCATGTCTAAGCTCATTAAAAGGTTCGCCATCTTTATTTGTACCTTCTAAATGATATTGATATATATCTTCATTGAAAGCATTTTTATATGCGATACCATCTCTTATATCTTTTTGCTCATAGATTTCTCGTAAAAGCAAGATCTCTTCTTTGGCCTTAAATACGTTTACATAGTTTATTCTGTGATTGTTTTTTCTATCAACAAATCCGGTTGTGTATAGGTAAACTATAACTTTATTTTCATATGCTGTTTCCATGTTTATTTTGATTATGCAGGGCTTTCACCCTGCTGTTAGATATATTTTCAATTAATAACCGGCTGTTTCAACCATTCCTTCAGCAAGGAAAGTAACATACTGCATTACATCACCGTTTTTAAAGTCGATCTTTCTAAAAGTGTTTTCTACCTCTTGTACTGTTGCATCTGGCATTGAGTAAACAAATTCAATCAACATTTCAATTGTCAAACCGATCTGCCCTTTATCTTCTAAGAGCCAAGTTCCTAAATCTATATCCTTTTCCTTAAGCAATGTTTCAATGTAACTCATAACGACTTTTTCTTTGTTTTAATTATTACTATCTTTCTCTTGCACAAAGGTACGTATATATATGTACTTATTCAAATTATAGGACTTATATATGTGTACCTTAACCTTATTTAGTGCTTATATATACGTACCAAATTTAATTAAGACTACTTTTGTAACATCATCATAAATATATAGAAAATGGTTATTGATAAGATCAAAGAAATTTGCGAGAAAAAGAATCTGACTATAACAGAATTAGGCAGAATGATAGGCTTGAAAAAATCGTCTATTTACTCCGTTATAAATAATGGTAATCCTACGGTTGAAACTCTTGAAAAGATAGCTAAAGCTCTCGATGTGAAAGTTAAAGATTTCTTTGAAGAAGACAAAGAGGTTTTCACGTGTCCACATTGCGGACAACCAATATGCGACAAAGATTTTTTCCGGAAGTAAAAACACAGGAATAAATGGAACAAGATAAAGTAATCTTGTATCTGTGTATTTTGCAGAAGAAATAAGATCTGTCTTACTTTAAAATTACAATTATGACAAAAAATGATAAATATAAAATTGTATGCAAATATAACGAGCTTTTTTTTGATGAGAAGGAAAGAATGCTCTATGATACACGCAATAGCAATTTCTGGCAGAAAATAGATGATTTGCATAGAGTATATCCTAATGCAGCTATCACGGTGGAGCGTAGGGTAGATAACAGAAGAGCACCATATTTATACGAAACGGTTACCATTCACTGCGATTCAAAAGAGGTACAGGATATTGCGGATGATATCTTTAAGCAATACTATATCATTGTTCCTTTGAAATTTTATGATCAGAATTTTACGGTTCCTCGTGAAGATATCATAAAAGAATTACTACGTAACGATATAGAAAAATGAGCATTACTATACTCATTGGGAAACTATATTTATATTAGTTGGAGACGAATCTAAACAAAGAATAAAAGGCAAGTATACATAACTGCCTTTTATTCATAATATTAGTATCTTATAATCAGCTGTACCTTATGGTGCAGCTCTTTTATTTGATACCGGTTGTTTCCTTTTCTTTTTCATGTTGCTCTTCTTTATTTCCTTCTCTACCGTTAGGTCAGTGACAGCACTATAAACCTGGGTGGTCTTTACACTTTTGTGTCCTAGCAATTTCTGAACTGTAGTGATATTGACTCCCCGGTATATCAACAACGTGGCGAATGTATGGCGGGCCGAATGGAAGGAATAGTTTCTCTTTATTCCTAGCTTTTTCAGTATTGCCTTTATAGTACGATTCGTCTTCTGATTTGATTCAAGCAGGAACAAGCGTCCCCGGCTTCGTGGAATGGATTTACTTAACAGCAAAGCTTTCCCATCGAAGATTGTGGAGACAGGTATTCTCACCTCAATATTTGTCTTATGCATCTTAATAATCAGCCATTTCTTCCGGTTTATAGAGTAGATGTCCTGCTTAGTGATGTTGCAGATATCAGAATATCGTAATCCTGTGTAGCAACTAAACAGAAATGCGTTTAGGATCTCGTCTGATCCTGTACGCTGCCGGTACTCTTCAAGAAGATCAAGTTCTTTCTCTGAAAGTGACTCCCGGTGTGTTTCTTCCGAGCGGATCGTGTAATTCAAAAACGGATCTTTAATGATGATCTCTTTTTTTCTTGCTACATTGATGTATCTCTTGATCACCTTCATATGACGAGCGATTGTATTGATTGATAGTTCTCGCTCGATGCGCATATAGCCTTCCAAGTTTAGAAGAAAATCACTATTCACACTCCTTATATCAATGCAGGATCTGTAACCTCTCAATTGTCTATACGTATCCATATGCAGGATCTTTGTGCTTTCACTTACATTCGCTATAGCAATTTCTCGCTTCATGAATTCTATAAAATTCATGCCTTCAGTATTTTCACATAACCTCCCCTGCATGGTAAGGTTGTTCAGATCCCCGCAGTATTTAATATAACTTTTCCCTTCGATATTGATTTGTACTAAATATGCTCCAGTTTCCTCAGACAAGCCTAGCTCTCTCAATTGTGATTCAAACGTGGATAAAACTCCTTCTATATTCATTTTTAGGGCAAAGGTACTAATTGCATGGAGATTTTGTTTTTACCTTAAAAATCGGCATAAGACGCAAAGAAAAGCAAAGTTCTACTTAAATAATTGGAGGTCAGTATTTTGTATGTAGGGCGGATTGAAACAAGCTTTGGCATAAAACGCTTGAAAATACCCCTTTCAGACAAAGTTCGGCTACTAAGCAGCTACCAGTCCTAAAGAGGATATATGGAATATAACAAGTTCTGTTTCACAGCTTTGCGTTGTTTTGCATAACTCTTGGTAACAAATAATTAACTACCTTTAGAAACGAAAATTTTAGAGTTATGAAAACAAAGAGAAGTACGTTTGCAACCTCGTTCTACATCAAGAGATCGGCAGTGAGAAACCGGGACGGAAAAGCCCCCATCATGGTGAAGATCTCCATTGATGGGGATGACAAAGCATTGGGAACCAAACTATTCGTTACGCCGGATTTATGGGAGAATGGTAAGGCAAAAGGCAAGTCCGCCGAGGCGACAGAGATAAACGGGCAGCTCAAAGAAGTCAGTGCCCGGCTTACCAACCACTATCACCGCATCCTCCGGGAAGAGGATTTTGTCACCGCCGAGAAGCTGCGTAACGCCTTTCTGGGTATCGGCGTGATGGAAAACTGCATCCTGAAAGATTTCGAGAACATGAACCGGGAATTTGAGGCGATGGTGGAGAAAGGCAAGGCTTTCTTTTCCGTGTCCATAGCGGCGGTATCCTTTGGAATGATCTTCCCTGCGTTTTCACCCTTACTCTTCTCTTTTGTATCTGCTACGGGGTGTGACGCCAGGCTGTTTCCCTCCCGATTGATGCCATCGGTCGGAGTATCGTTTTCCAGCCCCAGACATAACTCCCGGTCAATGGTATGCAGGACTTCCACGAAGTCAGCCGCACTATGGCAGTCCAATCCCTTCAGTTTCGCAACGAGGAAGAAACAGTCCCCCGAATACTCCCCGTTACCGAAGTCCTTCATCCTATACATCCCGCTACGGCGGTCATAATAGACGTTGCACGAAGCTTTACTGTCAGCATACAGTGGGTTCAGGAAATTCCTGCCCACCCGCCACTTAACGGGAAGGTAATGACGGAACACCTCCAGCCCGTTACCCGTTTTTGCCAGTATCTCTTCTTTTCTTACCATACGACCTGTTTTTACGTCCGTGCAAAGAATGTGCCTCGATCATCTGGTCCACCTGCTTGTCAGGCGTTTCCCGCATCCAACGTTCGCGGAATTGCTCCACGTCAGTGCGGCGGTAGCGTATCTTTCTCCCACAGATGGAGTAAGCGATGATACGGTTCGTGCGGTAACGTTGCAAAGTACGGGCGCTGATTTCAAGCTGTTCGCACACTTCCTGCCCCGTCATCCACGGCTCTCCCTTCCGCCTGCTCTTCTTATCCGTTACCTGCTGTTGCTCCGTTTCCTTTGTCAAGGACACCTCCACGTATGTCGCTATCCTCTCGATCTTCTCCACGAGGGCGGCAAACGCTTTGCTTTCGATTGTTATTATTTCCATAATCTTTTGATAATTTGGTTTTCCGTTGCAAAGGTCCGATTGTTCGTCCATTTCTCTTTTCACGTTCGTAGCAAGCTGCTAAAGATTTTTTTCGGATGCAAAAAGACATCGCAGAGCTTTATCAGGGGGCTTTACGGTGGTTGTATCCCGTTTTTTCACCAAATGATGCATCGCAAAGGATGATTTGGCAGCTTGCTACAAACCTGCCAATTCCTTCTTTATTTTATCCGTCCGTTTCGTCCATCCGCTTCAATAGCTGTTCTCTCATCTGGTCAAGGTAGGCTGTCCGGCTGTTCTTCCGGTTACGCATGGAGATAAACGTATGGTACACATCCCCCAGGTCAATATGAAATATCTGTTCGAACAGCATCACGAGCTCGACAATGCTCGCCTTACCGTTATCCACGCTACCCATCGCCCAGATGCCATATATCAGTTCCACGGCTGCCGCTTTCCGGTCTGTCCAATGGTGTTCCTTTTCCTGTACGGCATCCGGTCCCTCCACTGCTAACAGTATCTTCCGGTTTAAGTAACCAAGCAGCATTTCCACCGCTATCAGTCGTGCGGCAAGCAGATCATAGCCGGTTGACATCACCGAATCCTCCTCCAGCATAAAACTGCCGTTCTCCGGACTCAACTCCTTTTTGGCACGGCGAAAATAGTAATGGTCTCGGTAAGTCGCCCCGCTCCGGTAATACTGGTAAAAGGGCAGGTAGCGTTCCAGTTTCCTCTGGTACTCTTTCATAGCCTTGCGGTAATGCATCCGGGCGATCTCCGGACAGCATGAACAGCCACTTTCGATCTGATATACCCGGTAATAATAGAGCAGACGTCCTGTCAGGGCAGGCTTGTAATACTTGAAAAAGCAGATTTCTTCTTCCACATTGGAGAATGGATGGTTCAGAGCATAATCCCTCAACTCACGGGACCGTTCCCTCAGGAAGGCAACCATCTCCCGACAGGTCTGTATTACCTGTTCTCCTTCCATTCGGGAGGATTCAAGACCCATCCTCCGCTCGACTTCTTGCATCAAGTTGCTAAAGTACGTTTCTATCATATTATTGTTTTTAGAGGCACGTGAGAACCTTCACGCTACCTGGTTTATTGATTATCTCTCGCTTGACCCGATAACAGGTCTTCCGTTCTGATGTTTTACGGTAATAAAAGCTTTTCTTTATAGCAAAAGACCGGAGAAAAGCTGTAATACAGCTTTCCCCGGTCGCACCCACAAAATTAGGAGATCTCTTCTCCAATTTCCGGGACCAGACTACTCAAGGTCCCTTACGCAACGCACGTATCCCTTTTTGTCATTGACAAGCCTATCCCTGTCGCCTCCCCAACTGGTATCGACAGTGGTGACAAACCGCAGATAACCGTTGAAATACATCTGATATCCGGCACTGAATGACCTGGCACCATTCATGTCCCGTTTGGAAAATCCAGTCCGGGAATGGATGACCTGGCCGTCTGTCATATTCAAGGAATAGAACTTGTTCCCCTGAAAGAAACTATAAATATCTTTCTTTTCCCTGTCATCCCAGTCGAACAGGCTTCCGCTCATTATCATCAGTTCAGCCTCATTGGGCAGACGCCATGTACCCAGGTCACTTTTATCCGGATTCTGGTAATAATAGGCACAGGGAGAGTTGCCTTTTTCCACATCACTCATCAGCGTACTCCACGTTTCGAAATAATACTCACTTTTCCTGTTAGGATTGTTCAAATCCTTCGGCTTGTCTATTGTATTTGCAATATATTTTGCAACCTCAAACCCTTTCTGATAGATCGTATTATTCTGGGAGGTCTCGTCATGTGCCGGAAGTTCATAAATGGCTCTTGAAG
Source organism: Bacteroides mucinivorans (assembly GCF_034654355.2). Lineage (NCBI taxonomy): Bacteria > Pseudomonadati > Bacteroidota > Bacteroidia > Bacteroidales > Bacteroidaceae > Bacteroides > Bacteroides mucinivorans. The sequence continues at coordinate 3,453,330 of NZ_CP178179.1, forward strand.
CCCTGGTAGTACTGGCAGGCAGGTTGTCAGCCTTGAAAATCAGGTACTCATCCTCCGTCCGGTTGTTGTTCAGCGTCTTGCCAAGTTCATCTTCCATCTCATCAATATGGTAACTGTGGTCCTCAGAAGTCTCCAGGATCCCAAGATCCCTGACCAGTCTCACGTCCGAATAGGGAGTTCTTTCTCCCGGACTCGCAGTTTTTTGGTAATCAAAGTTATATATGGGGGTCATACTATGGGACTCCTCAATAAGTATAATAGGATTACAGCTGTTCAGTGTCAGGTTGGTACTTCCCATGAAAGCCCTTGAGGTGAATAACGCTGTAGCATTATCCGACGGAGCATGCCCGACAAGCCTGCTCTTCAAAGGCAATGAACGTTCCGCCACATACAGCATGTTGATCTCGCTGACGGAGGGGATATACCACTGCATCTCGCCGGCCTGCATCTGGCCGTCACGGTTATTGTCCCGATTTCTCAGGAATGGGGTAAAGCAGGCATATGTCGCATGATAGTTACTAAGAGCAGGATTATAATGATCCTTGCTGAGCGTCAGTTTCGCATTGTCCACTTTTGTCATGACCTTCCAGAGCTGGTCCTCTTTCCCCCGGTTCATCGGATCGCGCATGATTTCCCCGCTGAACCCTCCCGCAAGTCCCGAACGTGCCATCGCTTTCCAGGTATTCGTCCAGCCATTCGCATAGTACTTGTTATAGAAGGCGTCCGCCTCACTGGGGGCTTTTACTGACCAGTCCAGGTCTTCGGTCTCGTTCACGTTCTCCACCCCCCACACGCGCATGCCGTCGGGACAGCTGACAAACACCGTCTTTATGGACATCTGGCGGATCGAGACAATGGCCTGGTGATACCGTGACTGTCCGTCGGGGGAGATTTCATGTGAGGTGTTCACCAGCAGGTCGAAGGTCCGGTCTTCGGCATTAGCAAAGGTCTTCCACAGATCCTTGTCCTGGGGGGCGTTCTCCTGCATGGGGTTTCGCTCATAGAAATACTCGTTGGCGTAAACCGTCACCTTACAAAGTCCCGTAGTGGCGTTGAACACATAGTCGGGTTCAGTCATCAATCTGTAAAGGAACTCCTCCAGTGAGAGCAGGTACGCCCCCGTATCGGAATAATACTTCATCGTCTCGTCCCCGTTGTCAGAGAGCGTGCTCGGATGGATATAGAATGCAAGCCAGCCCGTATCGGCCTTCTTATCTCCGGAGGGAACGTAGCCGTTGTTCTTCAGCTGTTCCAGTTCCGCTTTCGTGTAAGAGACAATCTTGTCACAGAACGGCGTACGCACGGCAAAGGAGATCATGGCGTCGTCTTTCAGGCTTCCGTCCGTATTGAAGATGGCCAGTTCGTCCTTATTGAAACGCATCAGTCCCTGTTCGTAGTGGCAGTCAAAACTGAATGACCGGTGGGCGTCATACACCAGCCCCTCCACTCCGGGGGCGGGCTCCTCCTCAGCGTCCTTATCGGACTGCGCCTCCACCACCAGGTCGTTCATACCATTGATAGTCACATTGTAGGTATAATGCACGTTGCGTTCGATGTCATAGTCATTGACCGGATCGTCGGTGGCCGTATAGCCCAGATAAATCCTGTAGGTCACCCTCCCGAAACGTTCCATGGCGGTATTGCCCACTGCCAGATCCTGACGCAACTCACCCGTAAATTCAATATAGGGAGCCAGGTCAGGGGCGTATTCAGTCTCCCCGTTTTTCAGGTTAGGCTTGTCGGTCGCGCCTGCAACGGGGGACTTCAGCTGCTTCTGCCGCAGGTCATATCCTTTCCGGTCCGCATCATATCCGGGAGAGGTGGGAAGGATCATTTTTTTTGCAACCTTGCGGTTCTCAGGCATATAGAATGAAGTGGTGACGTTATCGGCATCCCCCTCGAAGTGGAACTCGTCCGATGTCCAGTAGGAATCCGTATCCGTCCCGTCCGCATCCCACGAGGCGCTCTGGTCGGTCCCCTTCGCATGTTCCGTTAGGAATGTCGAGCCCGCCACATTGCCGAGCCTGTACGTTCCGGGATCGAAAGTGAGCCCCTCGGCCGTTTTCAGGTTGACCGTGATTTTGGCTTCGGAGCGTTTCAGGGATACCTCGATCTGTCTTGTTGCCGTGGAAACCGTGACGGCCTTGGTTACCGACATCAGCAGGTTCCCGTTCGGGCGGAACAGGGTACGGGCGGTCATGGCCGCCTTTATTTTATCTACGTCGGAAAGTTTGCCGATTCCCTCCAGGATATCCGGCTCCACATGGAACAGGCCGTCACCGTCCGACTTGTAGTTCGCGAGGAGGAACAGTGTCTTCTCCCCGGTGGTGAGGCTTATGTTTTTCAGAAGTCCCATGCTCGTGGGGGCGTCACCGTCAGCCTCGCCCGTGGACGCCTCAAGGTCGCTTGCCGCCTGGTAAAGATCACTCCTGGGGTACTCACGTGAAAATTCCACGTCCCCCGAGGCGTTGAAGACCCACAGGTAAAGGTCGTAGATTTTCCTTTCCTCGCTTTCCAGCAGGGCGGAGCGTGTCTTGGCCGTATTGGCTGCCGTACCCACGTTTATATCCACAGTGGTGGGTATTCCCTCCACCACACCGCTCCTTTGAAGGAGCTCGTCATCCGTGCAGCCGGCAAGGACGGGCAACAACAACAGGATGCGGCAAATTATTTTCAGTTTATATCGTTTCATAAATATTTAAATTTATCATGACAATTCTCGTGTACATCATTGGAACGGGGGAAAATCCACCGTCTTGCTGTTCCAGGACTCGACCCGGTAAATAATTTCCCGGTCAGAGGATTCCGGCAGGACAATGAATACCTTGTAATCCCGGTTCGGATAGACAGGACCGGAATACACCCCGGGAGAGCTCTCCTCACCAACATCAAGCAGGAAAGTCCTTGTCCTGCCCTGTGAGGTGTCACCTCCTGTATGATACTCCACTGTCAGCTGTATCTTCGGGTGGGGCTGTCCCTTCTGCCAGGAATTGGCTTCCGGGATATACGGGGCCAGATACTGGGGAAGGAAGAACTGCTCGTATTTCTGGGCGTCCATTTTCGTATAGTCAACCTTTCCGTCAGCATTGAGGGGGGCCTCGTATATGGTCAGCTGCGTTTCACTCTTTATTCCGTAGGAATACGTGCCCGTGTGCTCCGTGTTCTTTCCCGTTCCCGGTGTGGAGCCTGCAAGCTGGGAAACGTCCGAGTCATTCTCTCTGAAGGAGGGGGACATCAGTACCGGAAAGTTCAGCAAGGCAATCCTTTTATAATCATACATGATCCGGTCAAAGGGGGTAATGCTTGCGATGTATATCCTGACACGGGAGAAATCACGGAACAGCGGGATTGTGATATCCTGTACCTGCTCCCCGGAAGCGGGCTGGACGGTCGTGGTCAGCTTTCCCGAAAGCATGCCCATATGCAGCCTGTTCGATATTCCGGGAGCGTCTTCCCAGGCTACCATGGAAGTTGTTGTCCAGTCTATGATCTTCTCATCCGACGGGGAAGGAGTCACGCCATCGTACGGGTTGTCCACCGGTATGCCGAGACTGCCGTCATCCTGCTCCTTGATGATGGCAGGGAATGCGGCTCCGACAATATCCTCCCTGTCCACCTCTTCCATGCCTTCCCCGAGGAAATCCCATGGAATCGTGTTCTGCAGGATTCCTCCGGGAGTATAATAGGGCAGATCCTTTCCCGTCTGGTTGGGGGCATAGAAAGCGTAGAATTCACTCTCGCCCTTGGGGATGCGTACCTTGGTCTGGTATTCCCCTTCCGCGTTACCGGAACTGAAAGGAAGCAGGCGGCTGTACACATACCGGTTCTGCTCCTTGTTGAAAACCATAAGCGCTATCCTGGGCTGAGCGGGAGCCTGGGGAAACAGCGTGCCGGTCTTATACCAGTTGGCGGGATCGGATGAATAGTTGTCCAGCATAACACTCCCGCCGGATTCAACACCCCTGGTCGACAGATTCAGTCTGACCGTCACGGCATCCTCATCGGAAAACTGTTCCGGAATAGGCTCCCCGTTCTGGCAAGATACCGGAATGAAGCAAAGGACCAGTGACACCGTTATCATAGAGTACCTCACAGCCTTCATCATACGAATATATTTAATATCTTTCAACATAATATTAATCAATCAGTTATGGGAACCACGTCAACAGCTTCCCATGGTTTTACACTTATACTCAGAGAGAGGGGATTCTGGCGGAAATACAGTGGCAGGACAGCCTCCTGACGCCCCGTTATCCGTATCTGCTCGGGATATTGCGCGATATATTGCGCCACATCTACGGTACAAAGGACTTTTTCTCCTTGCATAAGGCGGATCGTTAACGGATCCCCGTCCTCGAAGCGCAGGGTATTGAAGTCAAGCACAAAACGGTCGTTTTTCCCGCTCGCGGTGAACGCGAGATCGAAAGATGTTTTCCCGGCACGCTGTCCGGAAAAGGAGAAACGGGCGGAGAGTGATTCCAGTGTCAGACGGAATCCCTCTCCCTTGTTCTGTTCAAACCAAGTTTGTGAATTATTATCCTCGTCGGAAAGAACTACCGCATGGATTTTCACGTGCTGGGAATAAAGTCTTACCACATCACGGGACTCGTTCATAACTTTGGAGGTGATGGATGTCTCACCCAAGTACAGCCTGTCAAACGTGCCGGATGCCTGTCCGTCCTTCTCCATCAGTTCGGGACGGGAAACCGACGCCCTCTTGTAGCCGTCCTCAACAGCTATGCCCGTTTCTTTCAAGGCGTTGCCTACGGCCACCACTTTATAATCTCCTTCCGGGAGTGTGACCTCCAGCGGCGAAAGCAGGCGTTCCCCATCCAAATGGTGTCTTTCTACAAGAACCTCGCCCTTGGCGTCAAAAATAAAGACGTCAACGCCATCCACATATTCCCGCAGATGTTCCTGATTGTCATCAGCCAGATAGGAAAAGACAATCGTGTTGCCAAGACAGCCGCTCAAATCGTCATATACCCGGTCGCAGGCGGTCACGAGGTATAAAGTGAGCAGCAGACCCAGCCAGGTGGATATATATCTTATGTTCATACTTTACACAAATTATTATAAATCAGTACAGATTATTTTCCCGGAAGAGAAGATGCGTGTTCCTTCCGGGAGTAATAAAAAAGGGAGGGGATAATCTTTCCCCTCCCCGAGAGTGCGGGGCGGATTCCGGTACCGGCCCTTTAAGGGCGGCACGGGAGAACTGCCCGGCAGTTGGCTATTACTCTCTATCTATCAGTCAAGGATGGGGAAGACGTTCACAGCAGTCCAGGCCTGCACCTCAACACGGACAATCACATTCACATTCTCGTCTTCCAGATCTTCCTGGCCGCCCGGTTCGGGAGTCACCCCTTCCGGAATGGTCGGATCTGTATCCACGAGTATACCCTGTCCGTTGTTCAATGTACTAAGATTCAAGTTGATCAGGTAGCCGCCCTTGCCGGCCGGGACATCAGTTGTACCGTCTGTCGCACCTTCTGTTTTCGCGTAACCGGAGATGACCACAAAACGCCTGTCGGCGGATACGCCATCGTCACCTGTCTTGAAGACGAAGGCAAGCTTGGGCGCATTGTTGTCTTTTCCGTAACCGGTAATGCCGTTTACAAAGAAATTGAACGCTGCGGCCTTTGCACCCTGTTCGAAATCGAAGCCCGCTGCATTGAAATAGGATGCCACGTCCGACAGGTCAGTCTGGCCGTCCGGTTTGAATGTACCGCTGGCAAAGTCATATCTGTCACCCGCATAAGTCTTGGCCCAGAACCAGTTTGCCTCTTCTTCCACTGTAAGTGCAGGAATAGAAAGCGTTCTGCTGAAACGGTTCATCAGGATACCCTGGTTTGCGGTGGTCACTTCGACAACCTGCAACCATTGACTCAGGTTGGCTTGCTGGGTAATGTCGGACTTGCCGTCCCATGTCTGGCCGTTGAAACCGTTGGCATCAGCCTTGAAAGCCGCCCACGCTTCGGCGCTGCTCTTTCCCTTGTTTTCATCCTTGGCCAGCCAAGCCGTGCACCACTGTTCAGCCTCCGTCTTTTTCCCGTCTTTCCAGGTAACCTTGACAAATTTGGTTCCAGTCACCTGGAAGCGGTTCATGCTGGCGGTTAATGTAAGTTCCGCTTTTTTTACAGTGCGCTTGTCGTCCTGGGGACTGACACCATAAGGTTCAGCGCCAACGGTGGCAAGTGTTTCAGAACCGGCATAAATCACTTCATTAATTTGGGCTTTCAGCTGTTGTTTGCTGATTTCAGCAACAGTCTTGCCCTCACCGTCAACCAACGCTCCCTGAGGGTTAGCAATAACAAGTGCCTTTGTCGCACCCTTGTCCACGTCAAGGAATTTATAGCCTCCTGTCGTTTCAGCAGCTCCCACTGGAGTTGTCGAGGTCAGCTTGGTAAAATCATCAGAACCCTTTGCGAATTCTTTCGCCAGGACGATATCATCTCCATTTAACAAGTACACATGCAATTTTTCAACTGTTGCCGCATCCTGATCGTTGGCGGTGTCCTGCAAGTCCCCCATGGCGGCACGTGTGTTTGGACCGGGCAATGCTACTGACATCACCACATCAACAGGCTGGTTTCCACTCTCCGGTACGACCGGATTCTCTTCATTGTTACATGCAGCAAACAACGCCAGTGAAGCCGCTGCAAAATACTTCATTACTTTCATAATTTGAATTGTTCTTAAATTTAAAATACTAATACTATATATGTCTGAGTTACATCTGTATCCCATGTTTGTTTTCTCGTCCTTCGGCTATTCGGGAAGTCTTAGCATGGATGCCCTGCTCACACCGGCTTTCTCCAATAATTCTTCCGCCTGCCTCCAGTCACCCTTCATGTTACAGGCAACGGCCATGGGAAAAAGTGCACGGCTGTCATTCTTCACCGCTTCCAACACCCGCAACGCGCCGTCCGCATCCTTCCCGTACTTCAACAGGGCATTGGCATAGTTAAGGATTGCCACGGTGTCATCCGGGAACTGTTCGTACGCCTTCTTGTACACCGGCAGCGGATTCTCACCCCGGGAAACATACAGTCCGGCCAGCCGGTACATTTCGTACTGGCTCAGACACTCGGGTTTCTTCTCAAAAATTCCAGAAAGTTCCTCCACAGTGTAGGGTCTCACGTCAAAACTAAGACTGAAGGTAGTACGTCGCAGGGACGGGTAGAACTCTTTCAGGAGAACCTGATAACTCCTGCCGTCATCCAAAGCGCGTATGGCCGCCTCACGTTCGGTATCACGCCCGTTATGTCCGATAATAAAGAGGATTTCTTCTTTATTGGCGAGAGTGGAGCCGTTGACCGCCTCCTTAAGGCCTTCCCAGTCCTCCCCGACACCTTCGGTACGATAGACCGGCGCTTTCTTCAAGGCGGGGTATTGGCTGGAAATATATTCTGAAAGGGTTTGAGTCCGTCGTTGTGCAAGGGACTTGTTGTAGTCAAAATCTCCTTCAGGAGAGGCATAGCCTTTTATATTCACCTCCTTGAGCTCCGTTCCCTGAATGTTCAGGTTCTCCGAAATAAACTCCTTCAGCCTGTCAAGCTCCTGAGCGTTGCCGGCAAACTGCTCCTGCAGGTCGTGGCGTGCCACGGGAAAGACCACCTTGCAGTCGAAGGAGTCCTTGTAGCACTTGACCAGCACCTTCTCCGGTTCAATGAAACTGTAGGCATAATCCTTCTCCCCGAAAAGAGGGATGTCGGCTTGAAAGGCGATGCCCTCGCTCTCGTTCGTGCCGCATTCGGCACAGCCGTACGACACTTCCCTAACAACAAGGCGCCCGTCTGCCATCCAACGCTCGAAGGGGACGCTACTTTTCACCGTCAGCCCCGAACTTTTTAGCTCCTTGGAGGAACGTACCTCACCGGATCCAGGATCACCGGGTTTCAGGTTGCCCAACGTCTTGCGACGCTTGATTACCTTGTACCTCCTCTTGCCCGACACGCAGACCGGTTCAAGGCGGACGCTGTCGTGCCCGTCAGCCGAGACATAGACGGGGAACAGATAAGCGATTTCCTGGTTCTTAAGTCCAGCCAGGGGAGATACACTGAAGGTAATATCCAGTACATCTCCACCCGCTTCACGTTCCACATGGCTGTTTGAATAATCCCAGCGCAGGGTACCCGACGTTGATAAAATGTCTTGGGCGGAAGACAATAAGGGGAACATTCCCAGACAGCCCATGACAAGGATTTGCTTTTTATAATATTGTAACGGTTTCATCGATATTACTTTTTTAGCGTGATAGAATAAAAAGATGTCTCTATAGGATGCAAGGGGGATTATTTCAACATGTAGATGATTGAAATGGCGGCCCTGGTGGGACCTATATAGTCCGCATCCCCCTTGCCGATCTTCTGACCGCAGGTGGTACACTTGTACTTGTCATAACGGGTGTGCACGTAACCGATACCCAGGGAGGCTTCGATATTGAAACGGCTGGAAAGCACCCACTGGTACCCGGCACTCAATCCGCCTCCCCAGAAATAACCCTCGTAACGGTGGTCTTTCATTTTTCCATCCCCTTTTTGAAGAACAAAGGGCACGTCAACACCACCTATGTTCATCTGCCCGCCATGGGCATGCAGCCCGAAGAACCAGCCGTTGAAAACGTCACACGTCCAGTAACGGAGCTCCGGTTGTACCAGCCAGTGGCTGAACTTCTTTGTCTTGTATCGCGGGGAGGTGGCGTCTTTCGTATAAAAGAAGAAATTCATGCCCACCTGGGTGTCAAAAGTCCATTTACGCCCCATGGAAAACTCCAAGGATAAATTGGGAGTCTTCAAGGCATCGTAGGCCAAGTTGTTCTTCAAGGCAACCTTTTGGGAAAAGGCTCCCGCTGAACAAAGCAAAAACACCAAAAGAAAAAACTGTTTCATCATACTGTTATTCATTGTTTCATTATTTTATCTTGTTTAGAAAAAGACAAAGCTACTCTTATGTAATAATCATTAATAAAAATGCAATTCCCGGGGAAAGACTCTAAAATCTTTCTTGTACGGACGGAATGAACGGCCAAAAATTCTTGCCCGCACCAAAATGCCCTGCTCGCCCGTAAACCACGTACAAAACTCAAAAGCCTTTCCGCCGATCCCGCGAAAGCCGAATAGAGGAGACCGTCCCGGGTATGAAGGTAAATAGAGTCTGTATTGGACCACTCCATATTGAATATCTCATGACTCATTCGCATAATATCATTGAATTATAATTCCCATTTATTTTTCCACTCTCTCCCGTAGAGAGTGGAAAAACAGTTAAAACAGCATATAGCATATATAAAAAACATGACAAAACTATTGTCTTTTAATTGCGCTACAAAGTTAGTATGCTTTATACTTTCTGCTGTTTTCCATTAAGTTCTATTATTTATCAATTTGTCTCCCATATTCTCTTTCTGTCCTTTTCTGTCTGCTTTTTATCTGCTCCCTCAGTTCCTTGGGAGAACATCCCAGGCATCTTTTACAAAATCTGGAAAAATTCGCCAAAGATGAAAATTCCAATTCATTGGCAATGATCCCCAGCGGCAAATCTGTGACTGAAAGTTTATACTTAATCTCCCCCAACAGTTGTTTCTGCATCCATTCAGCCGGCGTTTCCCCGAACTCTGTATTGAATTGTCTTTTAAATGTGGAAATGGAAAGTCCACAGGCCGATGCCAGCTCTTTCACCGTTCTGCATCCTTTATAATTATCCAAAACTTTGTTTTTGAAATCCTGCGATTGCCCGATAATCGTATAGAAGAAATTTGCCAGTTCCGGCTTGGAATAGTAAAAACGGATATTCCAAAAAAGTTCTTTAAGCTTTATCTCATGAAAATGGATACAGTTTGCCCCGTCTTCCAAGTAACATACCAAAAGTTCAAGAAATTTAGATAAACGATCTCTTATCTCAAGAGGCTCCATGCTATATTCGATAATACCCTTTAAATGAAATAGTTCTGAAAAAGAGGCTTTTTGGCAAGGCCATACCCCTCCCTCAAACATGGCAGTTATTACTTCACAGCTTTCCAGCGCACACATACTGAACAGGCTGTCACGGCAGAGAAACGCCATCTTTCCCTCTGGTATTGTAAGTTGGAAACCCTTACAGGAAAGCCGTAGATTTCCTTTCAAAACAAACAGGATGCAGTCCTTTACCAGCTGCTCTTCGTGATTCAGTCCCTCGTCAAATTTATAGTGCCGGAATCCTTCCTGCATACACTTCGAATAATGATAGCATGACGTATGCTCGCTCAAATAAAATAGTTCCATTGTTTCTGCTTTTGTTACTGACAGACAAGTTCTTTATCCTATCTATCAGACTGTTATATAATCTATAATTTGTTTTATTCAGATTTCAAATTTCTTCATCACCCACGTATGCACTTGGACAACCTGTTTTGACTATTTTTCCACTCTCTACGGGAGAGAGTGAAGAAACAGAAACAAATATATATATTTTATGATAATATACCATAAAATAAAGCCCAATACTACCTTTAAATAAAATCATTAGCTACACTAATCTCTCTTTTTGTATCAACAGACCATATTACATACAATGGCAGGCAGTTTAAAATATACTCATACCGCCTGAAAAATTATCCCCATAGCCCGAGGCGAACAAGAAGAAAATGCGGGAGAAGCTCCCCACTGGGAGACCCTCCCTTTTCCCTTGGATAATAACCATATACAATGGAGCAAAGCTTGCAGAAACACCGAGAAATGGCAAAATACCTGACAGCCGGGATTCTCGATGCAATAATGAAGCTCCAACCCCACCGTCTGCCTGAAACAGAGGGTCTGCTGGTGTCTTGTGCGGGTGAGATAAATCAGCCATTCACTGCAAAAATGAAATCAGCCACTTGATTATTAACCGCATCCAATGCGGAATGATCCAGTTCCTTCAGGTAGATCCGGGTTGTTTTTTCCGATGTATGACCCAGGCATTCACCGATAATATGGACCGAGGCTCCGTTTTCCTTGGCAATTGTGGCCCATGAATGTCGTGCCGCGTGAAGTCTCAGCGGAATATCCAGGCCAATAGACCGGGAAATCTTTCTCAAGGAGTAGCGAATCTTATGATAGGCATTTCTATAACCGGTGTATGGTTCCTCCTCTTCCGTAAACAACGGGAACATGTACTCTCCTGGTACATTCTTATACCTTTCCAGGATACGACTGATCTCCCTATTTATCCCCACCCGCATCAATTGGTCGGTCTTGTGACGTTTGTAACAGATTTCAGCCGGAAAGACATTCTTTTTTTTCAGCAACGCAATATCGACAAATGACATTCCACGCGTGTAAAAACTGAACATGAAAATATCCCGGGCAAGAGACAAAGGGCTATTATTTTCCAGTTCCATTCCAGAGAGTGTTCTAATTACGATCGCATCAAGAGAACGTTTGAGCGTTTTTTCCGTTTTGATGTTTATCTCGCGAAACGGACAGGGAAGTTCCAAACCCATCTCCCGACATCCCTTTCTGAAAAGGGCCTTGATATTATGCAGATAAAAGCCGATGGTGTTGTCGCATATACCCGAAGCGAGCAGTTTCCCGTGATAGTCGGCTATGATCCGGGAAGAGAGCTTGATAAAGGGAAAATCCTTTTTCCCCAAGTATCTCTGCATCGAACGCAGGCTGGAGGCATATGCCCGGGCCGTTCCCTCGTGACCGCTTTGACGAAGTTCCAGGATTTTCCGTGAAAAGTAAGAATAAAAACCGGCTTCACGGGTCAGCACGCCGTAAGTCCTGAACACATCCTCTATTTCGTACTCCCGGGATTTCTTTTCCATTATTGAAATGCTCTTCACCAATAGCTTTGAGATACTCTCGCACCTGTGGTTGATTCGCCGAACTGACTCTGGAGTGTACTCTCCACCAACGATAACCCTTCCCCTCACGGGATCAAACAGGTTATCCGGAATGCTGAACCCTGTATAAACCACTTTTTTCCTTCGCTTGTGAAGAACCTGAACGACTAACGGGAATTTGCCGGACCGGTTGCTCCTTCCTTTTACCAGTACTGTTTTAACTGTTGCCATAGTTTTTTTATTAGTTAGACATTTGACGCTTCCCTGTTTTCTGGAAAGGAAGCATAAACTTATATGCACCAAATGGGAAAAGGAATGAAAAGGTTCAGTAATCAGGCTGGAAAAATACGCAGAAGACAGAAAGACGTTTTAGAGCCAGTCGGTAAGGAAGCTACACGTCCTGTAAAAGTAGGATTTTTTCGATACGGCAAATATGAAAACCGGTAGTGTTACGGTAATGAATTTCTCGGGTAAATTACGGATATTGGTCAAATGTGATAGATGAAGTTTTCTTGTTGTACAATAGTGAACAGGCGGCTAAAGCCGCCTGTAGTTTGATAAAGGAAAGCCTGTTCGTTATGGGATACGCACGAATGTTCCCCGTGAACATGAAAAGCTTTCACGAGGAAAAAGGGCATCAATGTCAGCAACAACATGCATGCTATGACAGCCCGATGTCTCTGTCTTTTTTTCGTACGATCCATTAATTTGCAAAATTAACGGTTTTAATCATCACTCGCAATACCTACAAATAATGATTTGCAAGCATAACTACTCCGCACATTTAGTTACATATACCAGAACAGAAATAAAAAAAAGAAGTGAACCGTTCGTCACCCGCGTATTCAGATAACGACGGTTCCCTCTGGTCTAAACAGAACCTTATCTTGTCAGATTCGGGTTTTTCTGGGAATCCATATCAGGATATGGAAGATACATCAGATTGTCATTCCACACCTTGTTCGTATATTCTACAGACTCCTTTACCTGAATCCCTTCGGCGATTTCCACAGCCGTGTTCTCCGCTCTTTCCTCAAAAGTGCCTTTCAGTCTGTTCATACGGAACTGATCCGCACGCCGTGTGACAAGGGCCACCCAATAGCCTGCCACCTCCCAGCCATGTTCCTTATAAGCCGCTTCGGCAAGAGCATCTGCGGAAAGTCCGTTCAGCGGTTCCAGTCCGGCGCGCCCACGGACATCATTGAGACACTTGAATGCCAAATCATCCGTTTGACCCATCCTGGCCTTAGCCTCCGCATACCACAACAAAACTTCCGAATAACGAATAATTCTATGTCGATGGTCATTACACAGATTCTGACTGGCCGGTAGTGTATAATCATACGGGGCATTGGTATTCACCTTTGACACAGGATCCCAGTTGACAGAGAATATACTGAACATGGGGTGGTGTTCCGGAACAACAGGTGTGCCGTCCTCCTTCAACTCCCACCAGTCAACCAAGGTTCCGTCTTTTAGACGGATTTTGGGATCATAGGTGGCATCCTTTCTCGGACCATCAGGAAACTCTTTCCAGAAACGGATCTCTCCCCAGGCATCCCCCCAACCACCCAAGGACTCAAACAAGTTACAAGAAGTAAGTTCTGAATCTTGGGACCAGTCCACGAACGGAGAATAATTTATTCCCAGTACCGTTTCCAAATTATAATTATTGCTCATGGCATACACATTCCTATAATTTTCATCAAGTTTATACTCGTATTCCCCCCTGTTCACGCCGTCAATGACCTCCTTTGCCTTTTCAGCAGCTTTTGCATAGTATTCCGTTTTATTCATCGGCCAACCGGCCATAGCCATATACACTGCTGCCAAAGTAGATTTGACCGCCTGCCGGGTTACATATACATTCACTCCATTCAAAAAGCGGGGACTACCGCTGTAACTCGTAGGCAATACGGCCTCAGCTTCGGTCAGATCCTGTACAATGTGATCATACACTTCCTCTACCGGGGTTAGAGGTTTGGTATAATCATCGTTGACATTGTCCAAATTCATCGGCAGCGGTCCCCAAAGTCGCACCAGGGTAAAATAAGCGTATGCCCTCCAGAATTTAGCCTGCCCGAGGGCGATATTTATCTCATCCAGAGTGGTAGGTGTTTTAGACGCCCCCTGTATGATTAGATTGGCAGCCTTTACAATGGCATAATGCATATTCCACGCATCTTTGACACCCTTGTTGTTGTTTACTGCGGCAAACTTGTCCATTTCCGCGGCAGGCTGCTTGTTACTCCCTGGATTGGTAGTTATATCATCTCCCTGCCATTGGGGTAATTGCATATTTGTATATATCTGGGAAGCATTAACTTTCTGATAAAGCGCATATACACTCATGTTCAGTTCATCCTGAGTGGAGAAAAAAGTTTCCGGAGTGAGTTTCCCCCTGGGATCCTCCGTTAAAAAATCACTGCATGACATCAGTGAAAAAGCCAGAGCAACCATAGTGCCTGCTATTATTTTTATATTCATAGGTTCTTCTATTTTAAATTTAAAAATTCATTCGGAGACCGAATGTGAATGTTCTCGGGGAAGGATAGGCTCCCATATCAATACCCGCGTCCACGTCAACGCTGCTGTTTGAGAAGGTAGTACCGGCCGGATCCATTCCCTTGTACCCGGTTATTGTAAATAGATTCTGACAACTGAAAGTAAGCCGCAAATCAGCGAATCCGGTTGTTTTTTTGGGGAAAGTGTATGAAAGACTTATATTCTCCAGACGAAGAAAATCTGCGTTCTCCAGCCATTTGGTTGAAACTGGCTGGAGATTATTCCCACCTTCGGTCAGACTCGGATATGTAGCCGATGGACCAATCTTGTCGAATCCCTTCAGATAGGCATCTGCCAGAGTTACAAAGCGGGAATTCCCTTCGGCCGAAGCCATAGTGTACCTCACAAGATTCAAACGTTTAGCTCCGAAAGATCCATTAAAGAACAGATTCAGATCCCAGTTTTTATAAGACAGGGAGTTGTTCCATCCCAAAGTGAAATCAGGATTGGCCTTCCCGATAACCTTGCGGTCACCGCCGTCTATCGACTGGTTGCCATCCACATCTCTGTATGTATCATGTCCTTTTTCATCCAAACCGGTCCATTCATATCCCCAAAAAGTACCAATGGCCTCACCCGGCTTGATAATAGTGGCATAATCAACCATACCGGCAGCCGGACTGGAACCGTTGATGAAGTCATCCTTACCGCCAGAAAGACGTTCCACACGGTTCTTCAAATAAGTGCCATTCAAGGTGGAAGACCATTGAAATCGATCATTCTGTATAATTCGGGCGGTCACGCTCAAATCAATACCACGATTACTGATCTCGCCGTCATTCACCCAGAAAGAGTTACCGCCGACATATCCGGGGATACTTCTTTTGAGTAACGCATCGGTAGTACGCTTGTAGAAATAGTCCACACTGAAATTCAACCGCCTGTCAAATAGGGAAAACTCTAAGCCCAGGTCGAATTGCTTGGTCTTCTCCCACGTAAGTTCAGGAGTCGCTATGTCATTTGCCCAATAACCGGTAAAATTACTATTGGTTCCAAAATTGTATGCAGTGGCACTCATAAGGCCCAAGGTCGCATAAGGACTGATCGCCTGACTACCCACAATACCATAACTGCCGCGAACTTTAATGTCCTGAACCGCGGAAACATCCTTCATGAAATCCTCATTACTCAACGTCCAAGCTGCGGCAATAGAAGGAAAGTACCCCCATTTCTTTTTGGCGAAGCGAGAAGAACCGTCAGCACGGAATGTACCGGTAAGCATATAACGATCCTTGTAATTGTACATGACACGGGCAACTCCCGACATCAGTGCCCATTGGCTATAGCTGTTGCTTCCATCACGGGAGGAGGCCATGCCTACATTCCACCAGCCCACACCTTCGGTCAGCAAATTGTTCCCCGTTATACCGATTGTCCTGGTTTCAGAAGAAGTCACCTCATATACAGCCGTGGCTGTCAGATGGTGGTCATTCCAGGAACCTGTATATGTCAGGTTATTGGAGCTTTGCAGCATCAGGCGATAAGTGTCATTATTCCCCATACCACTCTTCGCACCCACTCTTTTGGAACTGAAGCTATAACTTTTCCCGTCATAATAGTCCACGCCATTGGTTGTGATAAATGTCAGACCTTTTACTATATTGAAGCGTAAATCAACACGTCCATTGAATACGTTGGTCATTGCCTCTCCCGACTGCAACCTTAGGATACCGACTGGATTGGAGGCTATGGAATTATAAATATCTGTATTATAATTCCCGTTTTCGGACATCATCGTCATTGTAGGTGAATAGTTTAATGCGATCCATATTGGATTGTCCTTACTCGATGCAAAAGAACCACCATAACGGATACCGTGAGAAGCATTGATGTCTGCCGTGATATGCAGCCAGTCTGTAAGCCGTGAAGAGAGATTCATCTTTGCCGAGTAACGCTCATTCTTCGATTTAATGACCACCCCCTCCTGACGCATATAGTTGGCAGAAATATAATATTGCGTCTTCTCACTACCATTGGATACAGTCAGTTTGTAATTTTGTGTAATCCCTGTACGGAAGATCTCATTCTGCCAGTTGATGCCAGCCGAGCCATTCTGGTAAGAGAGTAATTCCTCATCCGAAAAATCAATGCCCTTGACCTCTTTCAACGCCAGAGCGTAATCATATGCTCCAAGGATATCGTATCTCTTATATACGTTAGAAACTCCCACTGATGCGTCGAACATAATTTCACGCACACCCGCCTTGCCACTCTTGGTAGTGATCAGAACAACTCCGTTTGAACCTCTGGAACCGTATATGGCAGTAGATGAAGCGTCTTTGAGAACCTGCATCGAACGGATATCCTCAGGATTGATACCGTCCAAACCGCTTTCACGAACGATTCCATCAACCACATACAAAGGGTCGTTACTTTTGCTGATGGAGTTAGCACCACGGACACGGATCTTCACACTTCCTCCGGGGACGCCGCTGTTCTCAACATGGACGCCACTGACACGCCCTTGAAGGGCGTCTGCAACCTGGGTTATAGGCTGATCCTTAAAATTTTTGTTGTCCAGTACGGCTACGGAACCAGCCATATCCGCTTTTCTTACAGTACCATAGCCAATAACAACCACTTCATCAAGTATTTCGGCATCTTCCTTCAAAACGATGTTTAACGGCCCACCTGTCCAGGCTATTTCCTGGCTCTGATAGCCGACATAAGAAACAATAATTATATCCCCCTTTTTTACGTTCCTAAGGGAAAAATCACCGTCAAGTCCCGTGATGCTACCGTTTGTCGTCCCTTTGACAAGTACGGATGCGCCGATAATGCTTTCACCATTGGCATCTTTGACAACTCCTTGACAGATGTCACTCTGTTGTATAATTTGTCCCTTCATAGAAGGATAATCATGGAAAGCATGAACCTGCATCCCACATAAAAGCGAAAGCGACAGTATTGCCCCCGCTGTTTTTTGAAGTGTATTCATAAATTATTTAGTTAGGATAAAAAGTTAGATAAAAGCTTATTTAGAAGTTACGCCCTTTTCAATATAAGAACTGTATTCCTCCGGTTCATATTTCCTTAGTTGATACACTGAAACTTTCAACAAGGGTATTACCATCTGTTATATATTCCTTTTCCAAACGGTTAACTTCCTTGTCGTCAACGTAGGCGATTACTGTTATATGAAGCTGTTTACCTGCCTCCGAAATACTGGAAACAGAACCGGCACAAGTCATGAAAAATGCGTTCCCACTTGTGTGGCAAGACACGGACGAAGTCTTTATTTGGGCGGAGTAGGAATCACCAATGTATTCATCCTTGTCATTATATAATTTGGCGGGACCACCCTTATCTGCACCATCGATACTTACATGCAGTTCGAATGAATCTGTGTCACCGGACTGTCTGATTACAATTTTATGAACTCCTGTCTGAAGATCATACCCATTTTCAGTTCTTTCATTTGCACACCCTACAAATACAAATCCAGTCAAAAACAAAACAATTCTCAGATAACTTAATTTACTTTTTATTTTTATACACATATAATTAAAGAATAAAATTAATACACCTATAAATCTTAATAAAAGGGATGTAAATTATTCAAAGAAAATACGTTATATATAGTCTATTATATATTTTGCAAAGTAAAATGACATTAAAAGATAATCAGTTATCGTTTAAGCCCTATTATTTACCAATGAAGTTCAAGTATTTGGATTACATAATTATCTTATTGTATCTGACTGAAACCGCAAGCCGGAATGTACAAAATCTGTCGAGAGTAAAGAAGATGATTCAAATAGGCTTCTATATTTTATGTAATTCATCAAGGTATTAAATAATAAGAGAATCAAAGTACGATTAAAAAGAAAGGAGTCCTATATAATACCGAAATCTCTCTATAACTGGATTTTAAAACCGCCTCTTCCTTCTATCTCTGTTTTCTTATTTTCCTAATCCAAATAATTAATACAACCATGCTAACCATAAATAAAAGAAGTAAACAAATAAAAGACATTTTGTAGTCTTTATAAAAATTGATTAATATTGCATAAGCAGTTAATGTTCCTAATGAAATAACAACTCCGGTAAGTAATATACCAACAAAACCTAATTGCTTATGCGAATTGCATGCTTTTCCCATTATGTGACAAAAAAGCCCAACAGGAATAGAGGTACAAATATAAAAGATGAATTTATGATTAACCCCGTCAGGGTTTAAGTATAAAAAATAAATTCCAATACAATAACATAAAAAGATTAACATATATTTCCGCATAATCGAACTATGTTTAATTTAATCAATACTTCCTTATTTCATTAACACAATTAACCATAGGAGTCTATAAACTTTAGCAATAAAGAATGTGAATCACCAAAGGCAAACACGTTATGTATAACACACAAAAATATATTTATTGATGTATGGTACACCGTCTATTATATATTTTGCAAAATAAAACATTAAAAAAAACAACTATTTATCATTTCAGCTCTATATTTTATCAATACAGATTAATGTTTGAATTGTGAAAGATTTGTATATTATTAAAGAGATGATTCAGATAGATTTCTATGTTCCATGTAGTTCGTCAAATTATAGTCAAGATAGATAATCTATAAGGCCATTTTGAGACAAGATAATTTGCTGGTGCAAGGTGCAGCTATATATAAATATAGCTGCACCTTGCACCACAAAATACAGTCTGAAAATCAACATCTTACAACTAAAAGGAAAGCACAAGTGCAAACTCTTTTTTGCTCCTCCTATTTTTTCACACCTTGCTTATTTTTCCATCCTATCGAAAAACTAAAAATCTCCTGTTTTTTTCTTTTTTCAGTCAAAATTATTATATTTGTACCAGTTCTAAGAGCAGAGCGAAGCAATGCAGCGAAACCCGCACCGCTACCAAATCGCTACCAGTTACCGAACTTCCTACTCTTTACGTCTTGTCAATCAAACTATTAAAAGAAATCTATCGTTTTTGAATGAAAAAAGACGATATCAACCTAACAGAACTATCCAAGGGAAATTCAAAGAAGAGATTGTTAATCGGACAATATCAATAAATACTAAACTAGTAGATAGTAATCTTAGCGGTGATGGTTATTCCAGATGGTCCTTTAAAACAAGTATCAATGCTCCAGTAATTACTATTTTAATGGTAGATGGCATTTTAGATTACAGTTCCGATGCAAATAGTTATACCCAGAATGTGACCATGGCGGTAAGTAATGGTAAAGATGGTGATTGGGCTAATGAAGAAAACTTTCCTTATGGTGATAGCAGCGCTCCGGGGGCTTATACATCCTCATATGAATGGAAACAATACACATTGACTATAGACGGAAATAAAGTTGAAGAGAATCTACCTTTTGGATATAGCGGCATAGAGAATTATACAGGAAGTAAGGAATACATAATCGGGAACTTCAAATATACTGTTACATTTTTCCCTAATTGATAATAATAACTTTTGTGTGTAATATTTTAAAATAGATTTTCTATTTATTGAGTATAATAGATCCAGGCATGTCTACAGTGGTTATGCCTAGATCTATTTTTAGAATCTTATGTTACAATCACTTTTCCCGATAGTGCTTATTGTATTGTGTGTATTGTGCAAGCATCATTGAGATTTATATTCAGTATTTCTCCTAAATCACCTTTTATCTGTTCGGGAGCAGTCCAGTTTGTGCCATTACTGGATTTAGAGATATAGCCCGATGAACCTACTGCAATGAAGGAACCAGTATTACTCCTTATCCTTTTCCAGATAACAGAACCGGACACGCTAGAAGTTGTCCAGCTAGTGCCGGATGTGGATGAGATTACCTTTCCACCATATCCCATGGCTACAAATTTGCCATTACCGTAAGTAATGCTTCCTATTGATCCTGAACTTGGCGCACTATTATACCACGTAATACCATCGGATGATCGAGCTATACTTCCATTTGTACCTACTATAATGAAATTTCCATTTCCAAATGTAATTCCGTTCCATTCAGCTGTTCCAACTGATTTGGGAGTTGTCCAATTTACTCCATCTGTAGACGTTGATATATAGCCTGAACCTCCATACGCTGCTGCACGTACTGCGATGAATTTCCCATTTCCGTATGCTATATCAACCCAATTTTCTGTTCCAATTTGCTTTGGTATCGTCCAGTTTATTCCGTCTGTTGATGTTGAAATGTAGCCTTCCGACCCCACAATTACAAATTTTCCATTTCCATATGTGACACTGTACCATGACACTTGACTAATCCGTTTGGGCGTAGTCCAATTCTTGCCATCTGTTGAACTGGAAATATATCCATAATTATAGCCTACTATAACATATTTACCATTGCCGTAGGTGATAGATGACCAATATTCATTATCTATTTGTTGTGTTCCTAAAGGAGTGATCACGTAGCCATTATCGCCTACTATAATGAAGCCTGCTACAGTAAACTTCCCTTGGATAGTTCTGTTAGAACATTACATTGGAAAAAATAAAAAATCCTGCGTGAGCAGTATTTGTAACTTAGGTTAGTGTATATTTGCTTAATAATTCAAAAATTGGTATGATATGATGTATAGTAAAGACATAAAATGTGATATTTATATGGGTAAGCAAGCTGGAACTAGAATATTCTATGAGATTCAACGAGCGAGAAAATCAATCAAGATTGTATCACCTTATCTAAGTGACAATAGGCTAGATGAATTGATTTCTCTGAAAAGAAAAAACATTGATGTAAAGTTAATAACTTCCGATATTGAGCGTTCTAACATTGAACAATCTACTCTACGCAAACTATTCATACAAAAACGTGAAATAGATACTGAGGCTAAGAGAAAATGCGAAAAAGGAATTAAGCTTTTAAAAATACTATTAATGGGATTTATTGTATCTATTCTGTTAGAAACCGTGCTGCTAGTTTGTAATTTTGATGTTAAATACCTTTGGGGAATATTGCCTATAATAGGCATATTCATATGTTACAAAAGTCTCCAAATTTTAATTAAAAGAAAGAAAATTTTCAACTATAAGTATTCAATGTGCTTTCCTATGAAAGTCTATACAACAAAAGAACTATACACTAAAAGAGCTACATTTATTCATGCAAAAATTTATATTATTGACGATTCAGTAGCTTATTTCGGATCTCTCAATTTTACAAATTCTGGGTTTGAATATAATTTAGAAACACAAGTTCGCACAGAGGATAAAGATACGGTAAATAAAACAATGAAGTTGTTCAATCATTTATTTGATGATCCCAAGGTAGATGAAATTGATATAACCGAATGGGGGCAAAAATTATACAGAGAGCCAATAAATGATTTTTTTTAAATTAATACGAATGAAGAGTGCTCATTCTTTAAAGATACAAGTATTAATGGGATTAACAACTTAAAAATACCCAACCTATATTCATTTATATAAGTTGGGATATTTTTAATCAGATTTACTTTTTAATATGCCATCATTGCATACCTTATAGCAATATTATCTTTTTTAAATACTAATTGAAAGTAGTTCTTTTTAGTTATACCCAATATCATAAGTAATCTTCTTTGTTATTGTTTTTCTTTTGCTGGGAATATTGTTATTCAAGGTCAATATATTGATAATTCAAACCACCTCGACACCACCATCCATTGCCATTTTCATTATTTTGCAATTGTTTATCTACATCAGCACCTTTCCAACGCTGTAATTCAGAGTCTGCATCGCTTCGCATTAATCTCCAAATATTGAAGACTCAAAAGAGACATTACTAGCAGCTTTTCAATTTTCATTTTCAATTAATACTATCTTTCAATATCAATATATTTGTAGTTCATTCCTCCTAGACAGAACCAAGACTTGTCAGGTTCATCATTACTGCCCATTATTATTTTATCTACATCTGCCCCTTTCCAACGCTCTAATTCAGAATCAGAATCACTACGCATAAATTTCCAAGTAGTAGTCCCATCTTCTTTATAATAAAAAGAAACTTGAGGGACATATTTCTTCACATCAGATCTATATATACTTATTCTGCATGAAAGTTTACCTTTATATTCTTCTGTGGTTGACGGTAAATTTATAGCCATCCGTCCTATTTCGTCTTCCCAAGTATCTCCATCATTTGCTGAAACTGCATTAAATTCTCCAGTAAATGTTCTATGCCATACAGCCTTAATTTCTCCTTTTAATGCTACATTGGCTCGATTTGTAAGCGTGAAGTCCATATTAAAAGGAGTATTCAACTTGAATTTCAGTATTTCATTCCTATCTACCCTGTACCCCTCTGGGTTCATAAATTTTAGCGACGGAATACTATTATCTTCCTTAACAGTAAACATCCAATCTTGCTCTTCAGAATAACGCTCAGACGGTAATATCCATGTATTTGTTCCCTCTTCTTGCAGTAACATTTTTAATTTGTATGTTCCGGGGGGTACTGTTACAAAACACGGAATTGAAAGAGTCATAAAATATTTGCATTCAAAATAATAAGAAGGAAACTGTTCAACCATCTTATCGCCTTGCCACAATGAATATTTCACTCTACCTTTAAAGCCATCTTTATGTTCATACACAACACCTTCAAAAACAAATGCTTCTCCACGTACCACAGTACGTCCATAAGGACTTCCCGGCATCCTAACCTCAACCGTTCGAAAGTATGCAGAACCAGGCTGTGTATGATCTTCTAACTGGATATTATCATCCTTCCCGTATTTAGTCCAGTAATCTATATCAAGTTCGAGATCCGGAAGTTCTTCAGGTGTCTTACTTAGATTAAGGGTATAAGTATATTCCTTCCCGGCTTCCCAATTATGAGATTTCGGAACATCCCAAATGTAATACTTATCATCTATAGTTATCTGGAATCGGATGTTACCCGGTGCTTCAGAGATCACAGTCGGCAACATGATCATCTGCGTCTTGACAAGATCGTTA
Source organism: Bacteroides mucinivorans (assembly GCF_034654355.2). NCBI lineage: Bacteria > Pseudomonadati > Bacteroidota > Bacteroidia > Bacteroidales > Bacteroidaceae > Bacteroides > Bacteroides mucinivorans. The sequence continues at coordinate 3,476,610 of NZ_CP178179.1, forward strand.
TCATCCAGGATGAGATTACGGTCTACGGAATAAATAGCAGTAGACCCGGAGCTTGTGACTACACCGGTGGCAATGTTCATAGTACCGGTTTGCTGGACATCAAGCACTTCAACTTTAGTTAGCTTCCCGGCATGCTGGTAATCATTCTTTCGAATCCGAATGGAGATCAATGATAACGCATGCTTCATTCCTATCTGGGCGATAGGATTTTTCTTATCAACAATAGATGAAGTAGCCAGGGCCGACGCATTAAATAATTTACTATTGCATATGTACTTTTCTTATTGCTATTTAATTGAATATTAATTATTTAGCATTGTTTTATTTCGTTTATATTTCGTATATTTACATGGTAATATTAAACAGTAATTGACATGAAAATAGGTATAATTGACATTTGTAAGCAAATAGAGGACCCTCGGATGGATCGTAAAAAGTTACATAAAATGGAAACGATCATATATGTATCCATTGCTGCTGTCATCTGTGGTGCTCAGTCTTGGAATGAGATTGAAGAATTTGGCCATGCTAAATTCAATTTTTTTAAAAGTAGAATACCCGATTTAGAAGTTATCCCCAGCCATGATACTTTTAATCGTTTCTTCAGCATTATAAAACCATCCTATTTTGAGTTGATTTTCCGCAATTGGGTGAAACAAGTGTGTCAGGAGATTAAAGGTGTTGTAGCCATCGATGGAAAACTAATGCGTGGTCCTAGCAAATGTAATGATGAACATACTACCGGCAAAGAAGGCTTTAAGCTCTGGATGGTTTCAGCATGGTCTGCAGCTAACGGTATTTCTCTGGGTCAGGTAAAAGTGGATGATAAAAGTAATGAAATCACAGCTGTTCCTCTGCTAATCCATGCCTTGGATCTGGATGATTGTATCGTCACTATTGATGCCATGGGCTGTCAGTTGGAAATAACAAAAGCCATTATTGAACGGAATTCAAACTATATAATAGCTTTAAAGAAAAATCAAAAGAGCAGTTATGAATTAGCCAAGAAAATAATTGATGGGTATGAAAACAGAAATGTGATTCTCAATAGGGTTACCCGGCATACCAGCGAAAGTACAGGACATGGCAGGCTTGAAACAAGAGTCTGTACTGTAGTCAGTTATGGTCCGGTCATGGAGCCGATGTTTAAGGACAAATTTGCGGGATTGAGGTCAATAGTGGGCATGAAATCCGAAAGGATAATTTTGGCAACGGGGGAACGTACTGAAGAAACGAGGTATTATATAACTTCACTTGAAAATACTAACCCGGAGGAAATAGCCAATGCCATTAGACAGCATTGGTCCATTGAAAACAATCTGCATTGGCAACTGGATGTTACCTTCAGGGAAGACTACAGCAAGAAAGTGCAGAATGCAGCAAGAAATTTCTCGGCAGTTACAAAAATGGCGCTCACCATTTTGAAGAATGATAAAGTCACAAAAGGAAGCATGAATCTCAAAAGGCTGAAAGCAGGATGGGATGAAAAATACCTGTCAACACTTTTACAGGACAGCGCATTTTAATGCGTCGGCCCTGATGAAGTAGCATAGAGATAATCCGTCTGTGTCGCTATTTCTAAAGGCATAGCTGTAGCATCAGAAATATCATTACTATATGGATAATATGCAAATGCAGTACCTTCTTCTGTCAGTTCAATATCCTTTTCTACCTTCCAATTTCCTTGCATATACATTGCAGGCAAGTTAGCAGCTTCAGGATTATCCTGATAATTAGTACCTAATTCTCCATTGGTCAGATATAAACCAATCCGATCATTATCCGTAAAATTAGTAATTATTCCCCTAGTGACGGGCTCAATGCCGGCTATGACAGGATTAATACTTAAATAGACAGGTTCGGGTTCTGGGGGAGTTACAGGTTCTTCAGGAGCTGGAGGAGTAACTGGAAGATCTATTATATCATCTTCCTTCGAACAAGAAAATATAGCAAGACTCAAAAGAGACATTACTAGCAGTTTTTCAATTTTCATTTTCATAAATTAATTATATTATTTCTGTTTTGTTTCTGTTATTTACATATACTATCTGAATCCAATCGGATTACGAGGTTTTTCAGTTTGTATCTTTTGAGCTTGCAACTCCGCTAATGTCTGATTGATCAATTCCAGTTGCACCCTGGTATCGTCATTGATATCGTTGTAATCAGAGAATACATCTTCTATATACTCTTTCAACTCTTTGACTTCATTCTGAAGTTCACGTACAGGATCAGTGGGAGCATTTAATAGTAACTGGCGAACTGCAACGAAAGCACGCATTATTCCCCGATTAACTTCAATTGCCGTTTTTGAGTTAAGAACACTACTAAGCATTGCCACGCCTAGCTCAGTAAAAACAAAAGGCATGTATTAAAGTTACTTCCCCTTTGGTTATTCAAGGTGCCAAAATTGCACCTTGAAAGTTCTTCCTTTGTTAGTTCAAACATAAAGTCCTCACCTTCAAGTCTTTCAATATTTCTTTTCACAGAACGTTTTAAGTATTTTGTCTCCGTACCGTACATTTCCGCCAGGTCAAAGTCCAACATTACTTTCTGTCCTCGGATCTCATAGATCTTACTCTGAATTAATTGCAACTCCATTTTGTGGGTTTATAACATTTAAAATACAGCAACAGCCATTCCTGCCGCCAATAATAGAAGAAAACCTATAACAAGTTTGAAAATTGTCGTAGTGATCAATACAATCTTCTTGTAGAACCACCTGGCAATTCCTAGTGCCAAACCGCCCCCAGTTAAAGAAAAAGGGAAAGTCGCCTGATTTTCGGAAACCGCTTCAAGAGTAGCATTTCTCTCTCCAAAATAATAAAACGTGACCGCTACAACAACAATTAACAAAAACGATGCAAAAAGCACCAGCAGATTAACTCGTTTCATAAATTAACTCTTTGATTATCAATACCTAAAGATACAAATTTTATTTGAATACACAAAGTAAATGTACTAATAATTCAGAGCGGATTATAGTTAAATTAATTAACAATAATTTGTTTTTTCTTTTGTTGGGGAGCACTTGATTTAAAATAGGTTCTACTTCTTCTTTTTATCTATCCTATCATAGTATTCCAACAGTGCCGTCTCCAATACTTGATAATCCTTTCTTCCTTGATTGGCCGCTTCAATTTTGAGCCTTTTATGAATAGACATTTTAATCCGGAATGAAGTTGACTTCATTTCATCCGAGTTACCATCTTGAATTTCTTCTTTTTTCTTTTTTTGCTCCAGTTGTGAGTCTCCTGATAGAATATCAGATATACCTTCAAATTTTTTCGCCATGATTTCAGATGTTAATTGATTAAAAACCTTTTGTTTTATTTACTTAAATAATTAATTACCGCAAAGATAGTATTTTTTTAGATTCTCTGTATCAATTCTTTCGTTGCATTTGAATAATCAGTAGCCCCCGCACTTTTTTCATCATAAGAAAATATATCCATTCCTTTATGCGGAGCTTCTGAAATGCGAGTATTTCTTCTTATTACACTTTCAAACACATCCGCTCCATGCTTGCCTTTCATTTCCTGTATCACACTTCGGTGGAGCCCGGTTCTTCCATCGTACTGCGTCATCAAATAACCCGCTATTCTCAGTTTTTTATTCAGCTTCTTTTTTATAGTAGAAATAACATCAACCATAGAGACAAGACCATGCAGAGAAAGAACTTCTGTCTGTACAGGAACAAGAACAAAATCAGAGGCAACCAATGCGTTTATTGCTATCAAATTTAAGGCAGGGGGACAATCTAAAATAATATAATCGTATTTTTTCCGTATGGGAGAGATAAGCTCTTTTAAGAAGTATTCTCTTCCATGCTCCTTAAACAATAAATATTCCGCATCAACCATTTTCCGCTCTGAAGGTATAATATCCAGATTCTCTTTTAAATGCTTAATAGGAAGTTTACCCTTACCCTCTTCTACAGCGGCTTTCAAAGCTGTATATATTGTCGCTTCTTGATTTTTTAGGCCCACGCTCAAAGTTAAACTGGCTTGTGAGTCCAAATCCATCTCTAGCGTTTTATACCCCATTCGTGCCAACCCTGCACTTACGTTTATAGCGGTAGTGGTTTTCCCGACACCGCCTTTATTGTTCATTATTGCTACAATTTTTGCCATAACCTTAATTTTTAATAGTTGATGGTGCAAATATACTTATTAATTTTATACCTCAAAACCTTTTTAGGTATTTATTTTATTAATTATTTAATTATTGCGGTATTTATTGCTGGAAAATAAAAAGATTATAGACTTATAACCAGTAAGTTACCCTATGCAAATAGGGAGGATTCCGTGAGAAATTAGATATCTCACGGAATAACAACTCTAATTTATGAACCTAATTTCCTCTTTTTAGGTTTGGTTATGGATTTCGTCTGTGGATTGTTTAATTCCATTTTTATTTTTTCCTTTTTTCTCGATAGATCAAAAGCGAGTGTACTCTTTTCCTTATTAACATGTACATATGCATCAAATGGTATTCCTTTAGAGGATATCATTCCTTTTACTAATACCTTCTCACCTCGTGCAAGTTTCTCTTTATCTTCCGTTGTTATTTTTGTCTCCTTTATAGTATCAGGAATACAAAATTTCTCCCCTGTTTGTTTATCAACAACAATTTCCTTTTTCACACCTAATTTTTGGATCATTCCTTCATAAAGTATTTTTCTACAATCTTCTATAGCTTGATCACGTTTAGGTAGTTCTCTATCCAGGTCGTAAACCTCAGCGATATCACGAGTAGCAATGGCATAAAAATAGGAGCCATTCCAACTATCTCTTTCCACACACTTTTTTTCAAATTCATTAAATTCCTTTTTTAATCCTAAATTATCGAAGAACTCTTTATAGTTGGGGGAATAAGGATTAGTACCGGCATTCATTAATTGAGTATTAGACACATCATATTGGATATTTGGGCGAATTATTTCATACTGAGCTGAGAGTTCATTCTCAAAAACAGCAGAATTAAACACCTTCGGTAAAAGGTATTTATGGGAAAATAATGAAAGTGCTTCTTCTATTGTCGGAACTTTGCCAATTTCAAGATTATCCGCTTTGAACAGAACGCTAACATTTTCTGAAAAATCGTCAGGACTGAAACTTTCTCTCATTTCGGATGCAATTACTATACAAGTTCGCTCAATTTCTTTTTTTATGAAAAATTCATCACTCATCATACGTATGTTGTTGTATGATTTTCCTGTTTCTGAATCATTTAGACATTCATAGAGCCGTTCAGACCAATATGCAAATTGCTCTCTTATTCCCTCAAATCGGTCCTCAAAGAATCTTTCCGGAGCATTGCCTTGGAGTATCTGTATAGCCTCTATTCTAAGATCCTTAATATCGTTATCTGTCACTTTTCCACATTGATCAGGACTGATGTGTAATTTTGAGTCACCACCTTCTGTAAACTCTTGAAGAGCTTTCGATAATTGTTCCTCTTTCCATGAATCTGCTTCTTTCCATTCGCGCAATTTATTTTCAAGATCATCCGCATAATCTGCACATAGCCACATTTCGTCGTATTTCTTGTTGGTCTCCTCCATTTTAGAGAAGAGCGTTATAGTGGCATCTCTTATATTTTTGTCCGGGATATTAATATTCCCAAATTCTTTTTTTACGGCAGCTTCACAAACTTCTATTGAAGGATTTCTTATTTTTAAAATGTTATAACTATCATCATTTACTGCTGCTAATTGTACACTCGTGGGAGGATAGTTTATAAATAAAATACTCAAAGAATTACTATTTACCGCTGCAAGCATTTCTTGCTCTGTGGGATCTTCTATCTGTGATATATTTTCCCATCTTTCTTTGACAGATATTAAACGTGCTTCTTCGCATGGATCAACTATTCTCTTTATTAGTTCAGGATTCCTCTGCACAGCTGCAACTTGAACATTAGGATATGGCCAGCTAATAGCAACTATAATTGAAGGATCTTTTGTCACAGCAGCCAATTGAATAGTCTCTGAAGCATCCGGAAAATATGATATTACCTCCGGTCTTTTACCTACTATAGTAATAGTATTTTCTTCTGATAATTTATCGCAGTAATGCTCCAGAACATGAAAAGTAAGTTTCTCATCATCTGGAAACCATTCTATGACATTCGGATTAATTTTCACCATTGCCTGCTTTACATCATCCGTTAACTTGTCTGCATAATTTCCTTGAATATAAGGTATAAATTCTGGTGCTCTCTCTGATAATGCTAAAATTACATTTAGGGAGGGATCTTTCATATAGAGAATGCTTTCCGGATCTTTCCGGATCTCAGATATTAATAAATTCTCTCTCCATTTAGCTATAGCATCAGCTATATAATTTAGAATATTCATAATAGGTAAGTATTAATGTTTTTAGGATATCCCGTGAGTTGTTTTGTTGCAACTCACAGGAAAGGTTTTTATTTATAAGCCCAGTTTCTTTTTCTTAGGTTTCTCTATAGCTTCTGCTTGTGGACTGTCTATGCTCTCTTTCTTTTTTTCTTTCTTTTCCGGGAAATCAAAAGCAAGTGTTTTCTTTTCCTGATCTATATACACATACGCATCGAATGGTGTACCTTTGGCAGATGTCATCCCTTCAACAAGAATCTTCTCACCCTGCGTGAGTCTCTGTTTGTTTTCTTCAGACAATATTATACCTTTGACGGTATTAGGCATTCGAAATTCCTGTGCCTGCTCATTCTTTTCCGGGAAATCGAAAGCAAGCGTTTTCTTTTCCTGATCTATATACACATACGCATTGAATGGTGTACCTTTGGCAGATGTCATCCCTTCAACAAGAATCTTCTCACCCTGCGTGAGTCTCTGTTTGTTTTCTTCAGACAATACTATACCTTTGACAGCATTAGGCATTCGAAATTCTTGGGCCTGCTCATTCTTTTCCGGGAAATCGAAAGCAAGCGTTTTCTTTTCCTGATCTATATACACATACGCATCGAATGGTGTACCTTTAGCAGATGTCATTCCTTCAACAAGGATCTTCTCACCCTGTACGAGCTTCTGTTTGTTTTCTTCAGACAATACTATACCTTTGACAGCATTAGGCATTCGAAATTCCTGAACCTGCTCACGCTTTTCCGGGAAATCAAAAGCAAGTGTTTTCTTTTCCTGATCTATATACACATACGCATCGAATGGTGTACCTTTGGCAGACGTCATCCCTTCAACAAGGATCTTCTCACCCAGTGCGAGCTTCTGTTTGTTTTCTTCAGACAATACTATACCTTTGACAGCATTAGGCATTCGAAATTCTTGCTGTGTCCCGTTTTCAATGTTCTCCTGGAAGCTGTAGACTGGCTTATTCTTTTCTAAGTCATAAGATACATTAGCAGAAAATGGTTTCCCATTACGATCAATAAGGTTTTCAAGAAATACTTGTTCACCTTTGCTCAATTGCTCTTTTTGTTGTTCTGTCAATACTACACCTTTTATTTCATTAGGAATAGTAGTCGTCCCAGTCGCCTGAGTCGTTTCATTAATTTTCTCGTCCATGTTTAATGATTTTAAATTATTACTAGAAACTTCTATAGTTAAATTCTGATATGATTTATAGAGAATATATCTCAGACTATTATCTGTTAATTTAAAGTTGAGGTCTACACCGCTTTTTTTTAGCATATCAATGAATAACGATTTTATTTTCTTCCATAATGCGAGTTCATCAGGATCGCTAAAACCTCTTTCTGCTAATTTCGCTAGATACTCTTCGGTTTCAATCAGGCGTTTAGTCGGATCTCCGTTTGTTGCATACAGTATTCTTCCTTGAATTTCTGGAACTGCGTTGTTATAAACGTTATCCAGAAATACATCGAAATGTTCACCAAACATTTTTCTAAGCCCATAGTGTGCTACTGCTTCATGAAAAACAGTTCGTTGCGCATCTTCCAAACTCGAAATGTGCGGGAGATATACATTCACACTATTAGTTGTTGGTATAAACCATCCTTTTACATTACTTCCGGATTCTATCTTTTTTTTAATTAGACTATCAGGTAGTTCATTTATATCATTTATAATATTAACTGAAGTATGCATAGAATTAGCCAAAGACTCAACAGCGGAAATAAACTCTGCTCTTGATGGATGCATACTTGCGGAAAAAGCGTTTCTTAAAAATATCTGATCTTCACGTCTGGTATCTTCAGTCAACTTTGCTAGAGAGTTGCGTCTTTCTTCAAGAGACATACCCATGCGTGATTGTACATTGCGGGCTTCCACTTCACCAGAAAGTTCTCTCTGTGCCCTAATTACGTCTATGTATTTTCCCTCTGCAACAGATAGATTACCGCCATGAGCAAATCCTTCTATGTGTTGAATTGCATGCTGAACCTCATGAGATAGTATTCTTTCTGCAATATCACTCAGTTTAAAACCGAGTAAATCACCCCGTTTTTCAAGAGGAATATCATCAATAGATTTAATCCACTCTTCTATCTCTGGACAGCGTTCAGCTATATTTTTGTATGCATCATTACTCATACGGTTATGTTCGCCACCAAAGGCATCATCTTCGTATCTCCATTTATCATTAGCACCTCTCTCCCATCCCGTAGCGATCTTAATAGATAGAGCATCTTTACCGACGAATTCCATTTCTTTAGCAACAAAAAGGTTATCTAACCTATAAGTTGCTTCTTCAGCTCGATCAAGCTTAGCAGCTCCTTTCTCGCCAATGAAGCGATATCGGATATCATTTTTGCGACTGTTAAACCGTTGAGACAAAGGAATTATATTACCCTTATTATCATAGGTAATCGAATAATCAAGCTTCCGGTTATTTTTTGTATTCTTATACCGATAGCCTTTTCCGTCGTCAACTCCCCATTCATTAATGTCATTGCCATCCCACCACAATTCGTTGGCAGAAACTTCTTGTTCAATCAGCAGGAATTTTCCTTCAAGACGTGCATTCCCATGCATTTCCGCATACTTTTTGCTTAGTGTCACCCAATCACCGTTTCTTATACTGTTCTCTTTCACAGTTATCGGAACGGCACGATATACCTTTATCTTTGGTATATTCCCAGTGTTATGTATTTCATTTATGGCATTACTTATTACTTTGGCCGATTCCTTTCCCTCCGGAGTATCCGTGCCATAAGCTCTCAGGTTCGTGAAATAGTCATCGGGTTGTGGGGAATATCCCATGGCTATATCTTCAACATTCACATCAGGACTATTCTCTTCTACGTCTGCACGTCTCGCCTGCGTATTTTCATACCCAGGGTTAGCCGGTGCTGTCCATGCACCCATCCCTTGATAATCGCTGGTCACATCTTCATAACCGTTGCGGCGTGCCGCCTCATTTACAAGGTCACGTATACGCGACTCGTTATTATCATTAACCGCTGTGAAATATTCTTCATCCAATTGTCCACTGGACATATCCTGAAACTCCTGCAAACGTTCTCTTTCTACTTTAGCCTCTTTTTCCATACGTATACGAGCAGCTTCCATTTGATCATGTTCTGCTTTCGTATTATGAACTACTTCCTCCCGTAGTTCATCTATATTTCCGAAGTTCTCATATAACTCTTTTTTTATGGGAGATAAGCGATTTGAGAATTGCTCGAAACTATCATTTATGTTATCAATTCTCACTTTCCTTTTCATGTTTATCAGGGCATAAGAAGCTCCTCCCAAATTCCCTATACGCATAGAATCAGCATATTGTTTCACATCTGTCTCTTCTAAGTTATATTTTATGGCAAAGGATGAAAAATTATTGTCTGCAATGCGGAAACGGATATCATCCATTTCATATATGTTTGTATCATTTTGTAGACTTTCTCTTTTATACTCAACAGTAGGTTCCATCAGTGATAGTTCTATCGCACTTTGCGTATGAAGCCCATCTGCTACAATACAGTCTAGCAATTTGACTGTGTGCCCGGAGAATCGTCCTACTTCCATATTTAAAAAATCAAGATTTACATTCTGAAGACTATAACTTCCATACAATACTGCCCGTACACCACCGAATCTTATAGTATTTTGTACTATTTCATTGGCTATTTTAGTCTCATTACCGCTTACAGCATTAAATGCAGTATGCAGATTTCCTACAATATGATCTCCATGATCTAAAATCAGGTAACTGACCTTTTGCCTGTTTCCCAAACGTTGGGAAGATATTAATGCTGCTATGTCTCTAGAAGAATGTACTACGCTCAGTTTTTGAGGATCATAATCTCGTGAAAATACCGTTTTATCAAACGAATACAGTTTTAAAGGGTATTCATCATAGATTGGCTGCGGATAATTGGTTTCCTCACTATTTCCTTTGAGATCAAATGTGCCGTATTTTCCGGAAGTTGTATTTATAATAATACCTTCTCGTAATACATTATTTCCCACCATCTCAGCTATTACATCGAGTAATCTAACATCTGGCCTGGAACAGTGTAAGTTACCAGATGGGTGATTATGCACGAAATATACTTGATCAGCTCCCAAGGCGTCATAGGCAGCTTTTATTGCAGCTAAGTTAACTTGGGTTTCTGCAAAAAGCCCCATCCCTAAATGCACTATAGTTGGAATGTTTTCTTTTACCAGAACAACAAAAGCATTCTCAACAGAGGCATTCTCTAACTCTTTAAATATATAAGCCACATCATCAGCTGTTTCTATTTTCTCTTTCCCACAAAAAGAAAACATCCCACTTTCACGAAATATTCTCTCTATATGACAGAATTCACCATTTCCTTTGGGTAAACCGCTTAGGGAAGTTAATGGAGCTTCGTTATTTTGTTGCGAAATAGATTCACTTTTAAATTCCGCTACTTTATGATAAGTACCATTCTCTTTTCTCATACATTACAAATTAGTTTAATTAGTTTGTGTCCGGATATGATAAACAACTTGCCATCACTGCCATTTTTCAGAGTATCTGATCCTGTTTTGCCCGTGTGAATAAAATATCCTTTATTACTATTTGAATGTTCTATTAACTTTCTAAAGCTCATTATGTGTTCACGCGAAACATAAGACTTATATCGTTTTGCTTGTATCAGAACAAGATGACCATTTTCGATAATACGTCCATCTACTCCACCATCTCCTGTATATCTTTTATTGCGAATTACTTTGCATCCTTTTTCTTCAAATACAGACAAAAGTAATTCCTCAAAAACGAATGGGTCAATTTTCCTTAAGTATGGGATCACTTTAGAATCAGGCAGAGTTCTCACTTTAGTAAGTACTCTAGAAGCTGTTTGCATATTCCTTTCCTGGCGCCATCGTTTGTGTGTATTAAAAACGACCTTATAAATAACTATAGCAGCGAAAAGTAGAATTAATATATATAGTTGCATAATAATCTAAGGTTTTTAATTATTAAATTAATAAATTATTTACCGCAATAATTTATACTTTTAATTCTTTTCTCTTGGTACTAACTGTACCGCTTTTAATGATTGATTCTCCCTGTTTTTTTTCTTTTCTCTTATTTATTTCAGTCTTCTCTCCATTATTATTATGACGAATTTGTATCTCGTGTTTAAGAGCTGGAGTAATGACAAGTTTGCCTTGCTTGTCTTGGGTTACATGTGCCGTATATTTTTCCCCTTTGGAATCAATGAGATTAGATATTTGAATCGTTTTCCCTTGTTGGAGAGCTTTAGTATCTTCATTCGAGAGCAGGGAACCACCTATTTTAATTTTCCCGATATTTGCTTCTAATCGTTTTGAATCTACACTATATTGAATTACCATACTATACGAACACAGTTCTTTTTCGCTTTCAATAACCACCGGCAAACCGGTTCTAAGTTCTTCTTTGTTACTATCAGATAATCTTATTCCGTTGTATTGATCCGGGATAACAATATCTTTAACTGATTTAGAGACTAATTCTCCTGTGAATCTATCAACAGAGATTAATACATCTATTACCTTTCCTGCTGAATTTGTAACCTGGATCACTTCTCCAGCATTCCTGTCTATTAATAAGTTTTGCTTTTGCGTATCTGTAAAATGATGTCCCATAAAAGATTGATTGAGATCACTAGCTAAATCATTTCTAACGAAATGAACTTTCACCCCTAATTCTCCATCATCTTTTTTTGTAAGCGATAGTCTAACCTGGGCATCTATAGTCTGATCTAAAATTTCGATCTGGATATTGACCAAAGAAGCGGTTTTTCCTTCTGATAATAACTCGCTTACTATTTTTTCTCGTTCTATTGCAGGGATACCCAATTTTTCTAATTCATTCAAAGGTTTATTGAATAATGACGTATCATCTTTCTTTCTTAATGAATTCAACATACCATCCTTTGTCCTTTTTAAAATCTCTAAAATATTTCCCATATTCTTTTTCTTTATAATTAGTTTATATATCAGTTATATACAAAGGACAACATAAAAGCTCGTTGGAGCAATATATCATGCGCATGTAGGGATGAGAAAGGACATGTTTAGATGGGTGCAGGGATGAGAAAGGACATGCTATAAAAAATATATCTATGGCAACTTTTCAATTTGCAACAAAGAATCATAATATGATTGAGTTCGATTATTGCGGAGAGGGTGTTTTCAACGTTAAGGCAAATGGTGAAGAAAAAGAAGGTACACATATTCAAGAGGCGGTCGGTTTTTCATCGAATTTCATAAAGAAAAGGCCGTGGTGTATATACTTGATGTGATTGCAGAAATGATGAAAGATAAAAGAGAAATGTTAGACTAATAATATAACGCTTCGCTATCGGCATGACGGGCACACATTATGACAATCAGAGAACTTATTATTCAGAAACGTACAGAAGTAGCCCAATAAGCTACCTCCGTTTTTTTCTTTTTTTGATGGGAAAACTATGGAGCTTATACAAATATCTGTATATTCATAGTTTCCTTCTTTTCAGTTTAATGACTTTAGGCTTCTCAGGTTTGCCATTGTGATTTACTATATTCTCCTTAGCTTCCTCAAGAATTATAACTTCGGTGTTTAGTCCAGATTCATTTAATAGCTTAATAGCTTCTCTCTCATCATGAGCAATTACTTGGAAATCCTGTTCTGGATAGGTATTTTCATCATAACTATTATACAAGTTTACTTTTTCGGTTGTTTCCATATATTTTTATTTTAGTTTACTACTGTTGTTTTATCATCTTTTCGCTATATTTGCGGCAGATACCAACGATAGGTGTCATTGTACGTTCAATTTTTCCTTTGTAGAAAGCGGCAATTTTCAACAAAGTAAGGAAATAGATTGAGCGGTGAGCGTGTTTTGTTTTATCACAAATATGCGTGCCCGTTATATCTATGCTTCCTTACTTGGTTTGTTTGCCGCACCTCTACGAAGGGTATATTTATTTTCGGGCACGTTCTATTTAAACAATACAAAACATGAGCAACTTTAGAACTTTCAAAGATTTCTTCCATTTCAATAAAGAAGTAGTGTGTTTAATAGTTTTGGGCTATATAGCACTTATCTTTATAATCATTGTATTAAGTGTAACTATCAGTGAGCAAAACCGAACAATTAACCTTCTGCAAAATGGAATAATCAGAAAGCAATCGGATTCGTATATTCGGCAACCTCGTAAAGATGGATTATTAGAAGCTGAATACAGGATGATGATAAAATCTACTTATCGGTAATATTTAAATCCTCTATATCCTTTTAGCGTTTCAATATCTCACACACATTACAGCAAAAAATGATAGTGCTACCAACACAAATGCAGTGATAGCATATGCAAATGCTATTTGATATTTATCCATAAATATTTAAGTTTTATTTTTAATATTCATATTTACTTTGTTTTATCACTTGTCCTAAATCCATATTAACTTCTTCTTTATTGTTAGTAGTCAATTGTCTTTTCAGATTTTCTATTATAAATCCACTCATACGCTTTTGCCTTTTCTTCTACTGCATCAGCCTTTACACTTTTATTTGAAGAATATTCGCCATCGCAGAGGGGATTTTCAATAAGTGGGATAAACTGTTCTACTTTAAAGAAATGGAACTTCCCCAATTTACGTTCATATATAAAAGTTACAATTCTTACTATATGGTCTAGCCTTGTCCTATTCCATGCCTTAGTCTCACGAACGGAACTATATACCTGTTGCTTTTTTAATAAGTTCATTTTCTCTTGTAAAAATCAATACCTAAATATATTTTTCTTTTATTGGGGGAATTCCAACTTTCTATAACAGTATTAAGTTTCTCTTTGGTAGTAGCCGGTAAGTTGTTTAACTCTTTGAACTTCTGGAGATATTCTTCGGCTTGTGTAAACGGTAAAAATCCAGATAAGAAGTCATTGCCATCTTCATCGCATGCCAAACTCTGTAGTTCTCCTACCTCCAAAAACTTAAAAAACAACATTTCCTGGAGTAATTCATTCCATTCTTCAGGTAGAAAATCAAGCTCCGTATCAGTACAACTTAAACCACTTCCTTCATTTTCCATCAAGTACAATTTCATTGGACGGGATCTGTCGATCTGATTTTCAGCTAAATATATCTGAGTCATCAATTTAGAAACTTCTCTTTCTATATTCATATCATACAGTTGTGCAGTAGTTAGAAGTTTCTTTATTGTCCCCGTTCTATACGTAGTAAATTGAGCCAAATCTCCTGTTATTAACATAAACTTAGAATAATAAAAGCGATATTCTAGTATCTCTAAAATATTCCCCCATATTGAGCTATTCAGTGTGAGAAGAAACAAGTCATCTATAATGAGCCGTGAACATTCCTTATACTCTGCGATCTGAGTAGGTGTCAATATACTACTGTTAAAAACTTCTTTGCCATCAATAAATAGACAAGCTTGAAAAACATCTATATATGTATTAGCCAATGCTGATTTATTTATGCCGGAATCCCCTGTTATTATAATTACATCTTTCATATCGGAATTATTCTTCAGTATATACGCTAGTAGTATTAATTATTCCTGTTTTGGTATCTGTGATACCATCATTTATAAAAAAGCCATCAAAGATAAGCGCCTTATAGTTCGCTTCCGTAGTCCAAAATGTACATATTCTACCATTTACGCAGATATTACATTTTATAAGATCATTGTATTTAATGACATTCTCTGTGGATTCTTTTCCCACAACATTAATTTGAATTTTCTTTTTCATGTTTATTGTTATTAGTTATTCTTTGAAATCCAGTTATCAGTATCACAGTGAAAGCAATATCCGCTTTTAGGATGTTCCGCACCGTCTTTAGCTCCACAAGTTCCACAATAATACTCCTTATCATATTCCGGGGAAAGACCTTTATTTCGTTCTTTAATGACGGCTTTCCTTTCTTCAAGCATCATCATTTTATCGGGATTACGGCTCAAATAAAACTTTCTGACTTTATGTATTTGCTTTTCAAATAGTTCATCAGATTCAGCTATTTGCTTTGCTGTATATTTGCTCATTTCTATTCTTGTTATTCGCTAAGAAACAATTCTCTCACACATGAAAATGAAATAACATCTGCATGGCAATAAACTCTTCTTTTTTCAAAATCAATACTTAGCAGTTGGTATTTTGGAAAACAAAGAGAAGATACATAAGTAACTTTGAAATAGGCATACATACCGGTGTTTTCAATGTGAAATTCCGAAACAATGCCTTCAGTAACTTCCTCAATTTCTTTGATTATTTCAAATTTCAGCTCTTCTAATTTTTCTAACGTTATTTGAACTCTACTCATTTCTTGATTTTATTAGTCAATTCCTAACGCTTGTTTAATGTGTCTTTGGACATCATATCTACCTCTCCATTCTCCACGTTGTTCGTCGATTTTCTCTTTAAGTAAAAGTACATTGCGGACAATGGTAATGTCTTTATATCCAATTAAATCGTAAAAAGGAACATTATCGTCTTCTTCGTCTCTTATTTCCACATCACTAAGTGGAGATGGATGTTCAAGTTTACGTGCTGAATAATTCATTAGTTCGGTTAAGAACTTGTCAAGTTCCTCAATAGTGAGTTTCTTGTCTAAAAATTCTATTTCATTCATATTTATCTTGTTTTACTCTTATTATTTAAAATAATAGCCACATTTAAATCCTTTGCGTGGTGAGAAGTCGGCAAAATCAAATGACTTGAATAACCATCTCCTATTAGCCCACTTCGCTATATCTAACTCATATTGTCTAGGCTTTCTAGTGTTTGAAAAATCCCGATATGGTTGAACAAAAGGGGTAATTCCTAAACTCTTTAGTGTATTAAGCCGAAACAGATCTTGCTCGATTGTTGAATTGAAACCAACTAAAACATAACATATAATCTTACGAGGTTTTACATACTTGATCATCTCTTTAAGTCGGTCCGTCAGGTCTATTTGAGGAAAATCCCATGCAATGTGTATAGACTGGTTTATTCTCAATTTATTCAACCAGTACGCTTGCTCTTCATTCATTATTCTGACATCGACTCCATGAAGTTTCACAGGCTGCCTAGCTTTTAAAAGGTAATCTACAGCACCTACCCATTCTGGATTTGCAAAAAAATTATTATCAAGTACCTCTATCCATTCTCCCTTGGGGTTGAGCTTCACAGGCTCTGCCGGTTGAATATCACCTTCTTTCTCTCTCACAAGGCAAAATGGACATTGCCGGATGCACCCTCTGCTAAAGAATTGAATGGAAAAATCATACTGCGGATATATAGAATAATCCATCAATATACTGCTTTCAATTTCACATGATAATTGTTTCTTTATGTCATACCCTGTACCTCCTTTTTCGACCATATCTGTCTGCAATGTCAGATAGTTGAAATCAGGAGTAAAGGTAAACACCTTACTTGCTAAAACTTTATCATATCTGTTGAAAGGAGTAGCCCATTCTACTTGATCACCTTTCGCTTTATGGAAAGCAGATACACGCATAAGAGCGAAGTTAGGGAAGTTGTGACCGTCAACGTCAATTAATCCGATATTCATGTTCTTTATTGAATTAAAATTGTTCTATCAAAAGATTGACGATCTAACAGAATAGAAGGTCTTTTGGATATATCCCAAAGTTTATATTCTTCAAGTAGAGTTACATTGTTATTTTCTAACTGGCACAATCGCTTCCCTATTGATACAGCGTTTTTTTTAGTATTAAACGGTATCCTCTTTCCATTCACATATAATGCCCAAATGGATATTGCTTTTGTTCTTAGTTCAAGCATAATTTCTTCTAATTTGACAGATACTAATTTACGCTGCTATTTTTCTCAACTCATGAAGTTTTTTGCTAATAGTTTCACAGAGGACCCGTGCCATATTTACTTCAACTGCATTTCCTATAAATTTTTTCTGGTCAGCTTGTGTGCCGATTAAAACATAATCTTCTGGGAATCCCATTATTCGTTTCAATTCTGGAATTTTCAGCATGCGTTGCTTTATATCAATAATGCCATACATCGCCATTATTTCCTTTATTTCTTTTATAACAGGCAAATCATCTCCATAAATTTCATAAATTATGCCATAGGGAGTAATCTTCACAAATGGAGGAACCTTTTCACCTATTTCTGTTTGACATGTAGTAATAATCGGAGGACGTTTATCCATACGTGCAATTAATGTAAAACAAGGTGAATCTATGCTTCCACCTGCCGATGTGTACTGTGGATTTACTATATAATGCCATTTATGATTAGCTGTCACAACAGGAGCAGGTTCGGAAAGCGGACTACCAACATTAGAGAAGTTAGTATTCATTAGCCATCTATTGCACGTAATTAAACTATGTTTAGGATTCTGAAGAACTGCTCCTGCTGGTTGATTGACAGACGTACAGCGGCTATTACCATATTGCATGTCGAGGAAATTGCATGATACAAGACGTTGCTTCGGGTTTGCCAATATGGTAGGGCTTGGTTGACCGACATGTGCATGTTGTCCACCACCTGAATAGTAATTCATAAAATAATTGCATGAAACTAAAGCTAACCTGTCTTTTGTTAGCAACGTTGGACAAGGGCCGTTTATAGTTTTCCCGACATCTTTGAAATTGTACGAGCATAAGAATGCGGGGTGAACATAATTGAAGCGGTCCTTTGTAGTAACAGTGGCACACGGCATATCTACTGATCGCACATTATCTCCAGTTCCATAATAAGCTGAAAGGAAGTCAGCTGAAACCAAAGCATGATTATCTTTTGTTTTAATAGTATGTGCCGGACCGGATACCGGAATATTTTTGCTATCCGGATGACCGCTATAATATTTCGATAGGAACTGTATATTTGCTACACCAAGTCGATTCTGGCAACTCACTACCGGGCAAGGCTCATCCACTCCTGGAGCAACATATCTTCCTTTACTGTTCATTGAATTCCACTTGATAAGATATTGCTCTTTCCCTCCGCATACAAACTTAATAAGCCCTGATTTATGGCGTTCAAAAGTTTTAGGAGCAAGTGCTTTTTTACGACCAAAGATAGATTCACCCTCATCTCTCAAATCCAATACATCTTTTACCGGTAACCATTTCTTTTTCTCATCGAATAAATCTTTCACACCGTTTTTACTATGTGTTGGCTCCGGCCATACGGTAGGCAGACCAGTTTTTGCAAATATTCCAAAGAAACGAATCCGAGATGTACGGGCAGCATAATCAGCAGAGTTCAGTATTCGATTGTCAAATGTAAAACCATAACTTTTCATCTTCTTCACCCAACGTTTGTAATATAATCCTTTTGTGTTTGGTTCCGGGACCATCTGAGGACTAAGACTCCAACGAAAGCGTTTCTTTTCACCTCGCTTCATGGAAACTTTTACCTTTTCTACATTACAAGGACAATATTCAGCTCCTTCTTTTGTCTTGGAAACTTTCACAATTAGTGGCCCCCATGTCATAAACTCCACAACGTTTTCAATTTGTACATAATCAGGTTGTAGAGCTTCAATGTATCGGAATAAATGTTCCGCCAATGTTCGACTATCAGCATCACGGGATTGCCCACCTTTTG
The DNA here is from genome assembly GCF_034654355.2 of Bacteroides mucinivorans. Lineage (NCBI taxonomy): Bacteria > Pseudomonadati > Bacteroidota > Bacteroidia > Bacteroidales > Bacteroidaceae > Bacteroides > Bacteroides mucinivorans. The sequence continues at coordinate 3,495,562 of NZ_CP178179.1, forward strand.
CCTTTGAGAAATTGGTACACTCCAACGATGCCCACAATACCACATGAGCTTTCGGGTATATCTGCTTCATCCGTTTTAAGTGATTGATCAGTGGAGAAAGTTCAAGCGTCCTAATATCCTCAGTAAAGTGTAGTGCGTCCGGGTGATTGGCCGCATGACTGGCGATGGCATTTGCATCATGATTCACACAAGCAATGACTTTTGCGCATTGCTCTTCGTTTACTTTTGCGGATTCAACACCGGTGCTTGTACCACCCGCCCCGCAGAATAGGTCTATATATAATAAGTTAATATCATTCATATATTAATCATTTAAAATTGAGGTTGTTTATAGATGGATCTTATTTGAATTACTGCCGTTCATATTAAAAAAGGGTATACTATCTTCACAGACCATATACCCGGCACAACACAAACAAAATAAAACACTACTATATTTGATTTACTTACTATTAATTAGTCGTTTATCTCATTTTATAAAATAATGTAACCGGGTGTTTCGCAACATGCCTGTTACGTAGCTGACTGGGTGTTTCGCAACTTGCCAATCGCATTCTTCTATTATATTAATTTATAAATCAATCAAATAAGGGTCGTTTAAGCGTTTTGTACATTCACACATCTTTACATTTAGATTCAGATACTACATCTTCAAGTTCTCTGGAATTTTTGGGGCAGTACGTATCTCTAAAATGGCAATAACAGTATTTACTACCATAAGAGCAGCAATTAAATGTTTTGTTCAAAGAATCTCCACTTTCCCAACGTGCATCATCTTTGGGTATTCTTCCCTCTTGTAGCCACTGCCATCTTGTTTTCATCTTTTCCCGAAATTCAGTAGCTTCTTTTCTCTTCTGCTCTCGCTCTTTAGCCTTTGCCCTGTATTCCTTGTTCTTAGCTGATACAATGGCTTTTGCAGCAACCAAATCCTTATGTACTTCACTTTCAGAGAAACGAATAACCCGATAACGATAATAATTGTTATTCCAGCCTTCTACGCCTTTTGCGTCAGCATTGAGAACATGTCCCTTCTTAGCCCACTGCAATTCAGTTAGTCTGTCCATAACTTGTTTAATTAAATAATAATAGAAACATTAATACTACCCCAGCTAATGAGAATGTACACATTCGTACACTATCTTTATATTGTCCTTTACTCATGATTGTCATTCGTTTTGTGTTATATTGTATTTCTCCAACACATCAGAAAGAACCTTCAATTCAGTTTCTTTCGGAGATAATAAATGAATAAAGAAACCTAAAGAATCGAATATCACTCTAATGAAGATAAACGTAAGAATAGTTACTAATAGAAAGAAATAATTAAGAGAATTCAGAGCTATTCCCAACAAAACACATGCGCAGAGTCCAAAGAATATTAGTAATCCATGATAAAGTCTTGTACTTTTCTTAAAGAGAATATTATATTCCTTTTCTATGACTTTTCTTACAGCAAAACCTTTTTGAGCTACATCTGCCAAACGATTATAATTATCAAATAATATTTTAAAAGGTTGGATTTCCATTGTACAACCTTCGACTGTGAAAAAAGTTAGATTTACTTCTAGATCATTCTGATCTTGGCTACAATAAACATCAACTCTCAATTCTTTGATAGTTTGTCCTGTGCCTTTTGTAGAATTCATTACTTTGCCAACTATCCGTTTTAAATAAGCATCAAAATCCGAATCCATGAGGAGAAATTCCCAAACGAGTCCGGATGTTGAACTTGTTGTATAGCAATCATATTTTTCTAAGTGATAGTGACATTGGATATAAACTTCTATGTTTTCCATTTTAGTTATTTAATTATTTACCAATTTAATGATTTAAATATTGAGGCAAAAAATCCTTTTTCTTTTGTTGGAGGATTACTTCAGTCTATTTTTAATATACCATTGCCGAAACTGGTCATTACATTTCTCTGATGGAACGAAAATAACCAGTTTATCATTGATCCGTAGTGGTACTTCTTGCTTTTTCATTTCATTATATCCAGAAATCATTTCTTCTAATTTTGTAAGATCCTGATTATTCAAATCCACTTTTTCTTTATATTTTCTTCTTCGTCTCATTTTTTTCTTCTTTAGTCCATGCAGAAAATGGTAATTGGTAAATAATCAGCATTCCCATTTCTTTAGCGATGTATTGTTCTATCCGAGCCCCCTTACTATTTTCCCAGTCCATCTGGAGATAAATAGCCTCGCATCCAAGTAAAAGGTTTATGTCTTGTACCATATGCTCATGCCAATCAGCATCGTAAGGCAGATCTTTGTTTATTGGGCTTATTGGAGTAAAGCCTAATCTTCTTATCTGCTCGGATGCCCAAGTGAATTTTTCTTTTACCTCTTCATAGGGGAGTCCTGTGATTTTTCCTGCTATATAAACTTTCATAGTTATTTCATTTGGTATTGTATTTCCTAACAAAAAAAATGATAATAGCCAAACACCGATTATTAAATTCCAAATATTCAATCTAAAATTGGTGCTTGACAATCTTATTTAGGTTTTAATTTGGGTTTTAAAATAGGCTTTTCTGTGTTTATCTTCTCTTCTATAACACCTTCATTATTCTTTTTTTTTAATGAACATAGTAGATATTCATTGAAATCCTTACATTGAGGATATAAGTATGAAGATTCGTTTATAACTTCTTTCCCGCAGCTTTTAAGCACTCTTAGAGCATTTCTTCCAGGAGCATCATTATCTAGAAAAGAGTGGATCATCTGGTGACTTTGAATGAAGCTGGCTGCTTTTGTGATCAGTGCAGTTGTGTTGAGTATAACCATATTCACATTTTGCCTTCTTTCTGGTCTACTTTTCATCAATTGCTGATATGAAAGCATATCAAAAAAACCTTCAAATATTGCACATCGAGAGCTGCCATTGTCTATACATGTGATATCCTTAGAAATACATCCTTTAAAAAAGGGGTTTCTTATCTCATATCCTTCGGAATCGTTTTTGAAACCCAATGCAAAACATGATACTCCTTCTTCGCCTATTTTATAGTAAATTTCCTGACAGTACGTTTTAGCTACATCCTCATCAATTCCTCTGCTCAAAGCATAATTTATTAGAATCTTGTTTTCTAAGGGAGCAACTTTCAGAATGTGCAACTTATTTTGCTTTTCCTTTTTCGGTTGCCTTGGATGAGTTTCATGGGGTGTTAAATTACCCGAAAAACTCTTTTCCTCGCAGATCTTCATGGCTTCAAAAAATGAACATTTCTCCATCCTCATGACAAGATCTACCGCACTTCCATAACTACCTTCGCCAAAGTCTTGCCAACGATTGGTTTCTGTATTTACTTTGAAACTTGCGGAATGTTCTTCCCTAAAAGGAGACAAGTACATGTCATACCCAAAGTATGATTTTACAATTGTACGATCATATTCTCTAAGAATATCATCAAGCGGTATTTGGTTTGCTTCTTCAGATTCCATATTTGTTAGATTGTATGTTTTTAATAAATTTATCGACATCTTCCTTCTTAAATCTTAATCTACCTGAAACATCCTTATCAGAGGGAAGCTTGTTCTCGGAAGCATATTTCCTTATTGTTTTCTTTGATAAATTCATCAACTGACTTAGCTCTGAGACATCTACATAAGCCTCCATTTCATCCTCATTGTCTACCATTATCTCTTCGATTGTTGATACGAGTTCGTTTTTAAAACGTTGAACAGCATCCTCAATGAGTTCCTTTATATTTTCTTTTTTCATATGCTTTTTCAAAAAAGGAGTAAGTAGAATAAGTAAACGATAAATCCCAGAAATAATATTCCCAAGTATATAAAAACAAAAGCCATTGCATACCCTTTCCTTTCTGTCATACAGTTTTTAGTTTGAGTGTTTTTGCATATTGATCTCTACTACATATTGATTTAGTTTCTTTTTGATGGGAAAAGAATAAGTAGAACTGTCATTTTCTATGTGGAATAGAAGAGTATCGTCTTGAATCTCAATACTTATCTTTCCATTTGTAGGTACTCCTTGGGGTTCGAGTAAATTGATTAATTTTTCTCTATGATAATTTATCATACCCTTTTCATTGATAGCTTTAGGTATGAAACATGCAACAAAGATGATGAGACTTCCTATCATTGCGGTTTTCAAACGTAACTTACATTTATCTTTTATGTAGAAAATAACAGTGAGAACTATAATCACCCCCATTGACGAAAGAAGGGTGCTAAGAAATTCATTCGGTAAAATTAAATAATTCATTATTATTTTTTTTAAGTGATAATTTATTCTTTAAAAAACCGGATCTATTGTAACCGAAAACGACACTTATGAACATATCCCGCAATTTGTTTGGAAATCGTATTAAGTCCATACCCAGCTTTGCGGTAAATTACATTTAGTTGTTCAGGATCAGTAAAAGCATCTATTATCAATCCTTTTCCTTTAGTCTTATAAATATCGGCTTCTTGGGCTGATACTATGACTCGTTTAGGATCTCCACCCGGTATTATGCTTAAATGCTTGTAAACCTCTGGAATAGGACACTCCAAATGTAATATAACAAGACCATCAATATTTTGAGTTACCCAAATCGTTATATTACGATCCTGATCCAGCTTTAGCATACTTTGTTCCCTTGTTTGTTTATTCCTCTTCATCTTCTTTTCTTGATTGATAAACTTTCTGAAGATCATCAGTAGTAATTCCTAATTCTTCTATAATACTAGCCATCAGTTCAGTTTTAAACCCTTTCTGCATCTGTGGTGAATAGAAGGTGTCATTCTCAATGTTAAGACGAATGATAGAAACAATCATTTGTCCGAGCCAGACTTGTGTGTCACCTTCTAAGCGTGGTAACTTGAAGGTCGTTTGACACATCCAGTTGGATGGACCATTTTTGGGGGATACTTCTGTTGCAGTTTTTGTTTTTTGAAGATTCTTCATATTACTCATGTTTACATTGGATTTATTACGTTATCTAAAAAAACGTAGTAGGGTATTTCACAACATGCCTAAATACGTCGCTAAATGGAATGTTTCACAACTTTCCATTAGCTACATTATATTATTAATGTTAATTTGTAACATGCTACGTTATTATAGCACGTTACTATATTGAGATAAAAAATGGGGTCAAAGAATTACATCCTGAGAGTCGTCATTGAATAAACTTAATTGATTCTTGTTTTCTGCTTCTTTTTTAATCTGTCGGACATGTGCAGCCTTATTAACATAAGTTTTAGCAAAAGTGACCCTATTGCCGTTAAATACCACCATTGGGTTAATATAGAAGAAAACTTCTGTACGACCTCTGGCTATAATTTCTGCACTGATCAACTCTGCCAATGCAGAATAGATACTATTTTTGCCTTTATAGGGTGTTTTTTGGAGGCATTCATCAATGAGAAATACAAACTCATCACTATCCGGTTTGAGTAGCGTGAGGATATAGCCAAACACACGCATTGCTTTTTCTGAAAGCCCGAAAAAAACCTGAAAATCTCTTAGATAGAATTTAATAAACTCTTGTTCATCACATTCAATCTGACGAATAAATGAGGTATGTCCTAAGATTTCTCCTGTCTGTGAGTCCATAGCTTGTAATACAGCCCTTTTGTCTGTACCTGTAGAGGAACGATATTTCTTCACAGTGTGATTATTGATCTGTTCCATTGCTTGACTCATAAATGGATTCTCTCTATTTTTCTCGTAGTCAGAGAACTTAGCGATTTGTTTCTTCATATTATCATTTTAGTGAGTTCATAAAAAACGAATAAAATTTGAACTAATAGTTCATGCTTTTTGAACTGAAAGTTCATGAAACAAGGTCATTTTTTGAACTAATAGTTCACGGTATTTGAACTGAAAGTTCATTAAATAGACTTATTTTTTGAACTGAGATTCTTTTGTGGTCAATATCGGATTCGAACCGAACGAGTTAGCCAATTGAATTTTAACGCTTCAACTAACTGCTATTGACCGTTTTTCTTAAAGCAGGTTCCTCGACCTACCGACATCTAATGTCTAGCTGTTTTGATTTACAACGATGCCGATTGACCATTATCGCAGCATACATCGTTGGAGAGTATTGTCTACATTCACCTATATTGGTTTTCGACTCGAAGTAGACTCACAACTTCCAATATTCTTAAGATGTCAAAGAACGATTAATGATCTATCATATGCTAATGTTTGCCCATCAACTATCTGAATATGATTGATAAGATTAACTAGAATTTCTATTTTTTGCAGGTTTGTCATGTGCATACCGTAACACGTCTTCGGCATTACACTCCCATTGTCCTTTACGATACGCAACATTGTGGATTATAACCCGTATCTTACCAGATGCTCTCAGACGTTCAAGCATTGACCGGCTCCCAACAATCTTTGTCGCTTGCGTTTTGGTGAAAGTTATTTTGTTCTTTCGTAAAACAGCATAGACATCCTCCATATGCTGAAGTTTATCATTAATTGATTTAGTAATTTCCATCATGATCTTTATCTTAACCGTTTTACATAATATTCATCTACATATCCCTTCTCTGTATATTCCCATTCTTGAGAATCCCTATCTCTAAGTTTAATGAGACATCCTCTTGCAACACCGGGTTTAATATCAGATGTCTTGATAATAGCTTCCTCTCCAATCAGAAAGTTTCTGAAGAAGTCAATTGTAGTTTGTTTTACGTACCTTTTGCAAGGTACTTTTTTTTCCTTATCTTTGGCGATTAAGTTGTTTTGCATCATAATTGCGAATTTCTGTTGTTATTTCGATGCAAAAATAAGCGGTTTAACTTTTATATCAAAGAAAAATCAATAAAATATGTAAGCTATACCGTTATTTGTAATAATTCTAAATAAAACCAAATGGAAAATACTGTAAATGAAAGAATAAGGCTTCTAATAAAGGAACTTGACTATAAAAGTGCTAGAGCATTTGCAATAAAAATTGGTATTTCACAGACTTCCTTCAATGACATTCTTAAAGGGGCTGAACCTAAATTCAGTACTCTCAATAAAATAATAACCGCTGAACCGCTTATTTCAGCAGAATGGCTATTAACGGGTACAGGAGAAATGCTAAAACAAACTCCTTCTATATCCAGTTCAAATCAAGGAGATGGAAATAAAATTGAATATAATCATATTGGGATTGGCAATAGCGTGAATGCAAATATCTCCGATTCAAGCTCACAAAAGACTATATACCCTACGGGAAAAGTAGATGTAGCTGGTCTTGATCATGCTGAATCAGCAGTATCTAATGAGGATAGTGAAAAGCAATTTCTAAAAGCTGAAATTGCCCATCTACGGGAAAGCATGGAAATAAAAGATGAGTTAATTATTTCTTTAAGAGAAACTATAGAACTGTTAAGAAATAAAGAGAAGTAGGTCAATACAATATTTATCTAGCGTTACACTCATAAGCAACAAACAATGATAAGCACTATTAAGGAGCATATAGCATATATAATAACACAGCACAACTTTAGCCTGAAGAAGTTTGCATGTACTATTAGTATTCCTCAAACATCTGGTTGGGGTATAGGAGGATTTCTAAAAAACAAGTTTGCTATATCCACTACCAACAAAGGAAATAATAATAATATCAATTATAACAATGTCGGAGTCGGTAATTCGGTCTATCTAACTTTGCCCAACTTAGGAAGACAAAAAATAATATATCCTAATGGAAAAGTAGAGTTATACAGCTCCTCTTCAAGTGATTGTAGCACACTTGAAGAAGATAGTGAAAAACGACTGCTTGAAGCAGAAGTAGCTCACTTAAAGGATTCTATTAAGGTCAAAGATGATTTAATATTATGTCTGAAAGAGACTATCGAACTTTTAAAAACATAATTATGCTTAGACCATCAAAACAAAAGTAGAAAATTGCCTCCAAACAGGGTGTTTTTGACTTATAGTTATCAATAAAGAGAAAATTATATAATTATGAAACTAAAAACAATTAAAAATAATAAATATGAAACATTTGATTTGTAATTATAAACGAATAAAAATCCCTAATAGTTCAAAAAAACGTATCATTATTTGAACTATTAGTTCATGCATGTGTGAACTAATAGTTCATGAGTCATGAACTAAGGGGTGTTGATTATCAGCCAATTAAGGACTTTTACTTCTTAAGTTCTTATATACCATCAAAAAGGATACTTTTTAAGTAGCAAAATTCAAAGTGACAAAATGCTATTCTTTAGTATTAAGATTGCAGATGAAATATAATCCTTAAATCATGGCTTTTTATAAATTATTACGGATAGGGTAATATGATTTAATAACATTAAATACTAATCAGAGAGAATGAACTACAATACTGAATGATGTTTGTCAGAGTGTTTGCCAAATATAAAAGAACAATTTATTAAATAAAAGAAAGATAATTAGTTAAATGCCGTTTTTAGCGCACGTTCGTAACGCGTAGGTCGCCAGTTCAAGTCTGGCTAGCGGCTCATTTATAAAAGCGCTGATTATAAAAATATAGTCAGCGCTTTGTTTATTTCTAACTGTCTTTTTTGAATAGAGACAGGATATATAATTCTTAAATATTATATCGTGAGTGGAAGAAAATCCTTAAAAAAAAGAAAATCTCAGAACAGACTCAAGTTAGGCTGCATTATTATTTTCATCGCTTTAATACCACTTTTTTATGGACTGTATCTCTACATACAACAATCTGGAGCAAAAGACAACGAAAATAATAAAACGCTACAACCTATTGTCGCAGTAAATAAACCCAAGAGGGCCATCTACAAAGACTTACCAAAACCTATTGGTAAAAAAACAGAAGCTTCTTCAAATAAAGGTTCAAAAGCCTCAATCCCTCAGAAGCAGAAAATCCCCACAGCCGAGGAACTGGAAATCCCGGTAATGACCGCCCCCAGAAAGGGACAGATCATCCGTCACACCGGATATACCGTATCTTATAATGAAAACCTGCGACTGCCCAACTGGGTAGCTTACGAACTCACCCGCCAGGAAACGCAGGGTAACGCCCAAAGAACCGACCGCTTCATTGCCGACCCACAGGTGAAAGGGGTCATCGCCACCAATGCAGATTACACCCGCTCTGGCTACGACAAGGGGCACATGGCCCCGGCTGCCGATATGAAATGGAGCGTAACGGCCATGAAGGAGTCGTTTTACTTCAGCAACATGTGCCCGCAACACCCCGAACTGAACAGGCGGAAATGGAAAGACCTCGAAGAAAAGATACGCGACTGGGCCATAGCCGACAGTGCCATCATTATCATCTGCGGCCCCATCGTAGAGGATTCTGCACAGAAAATAGGGAAAAACCGGGTGGTTGTGCCACAGAAATTCTTCAAAGTGATTCTCTCGCCTTTCGTCGACAATCCCCGGGCCATCGGCTTCCTTTTCGACAATGAACGTTCGGTAGAACCTCTGGGCACCTACGTCGTAAGCGTAGATAGCATCGAAACGCTGACGGGGATGGACTTCTTTGCCCCGCTACCCGATGAACTGGAAGATAGCATAGAGGCAAAAGCGGATATCAGGCTGTGGAAATAGTTTCAAGTGTATTTCACCACGGAGGACACGGAGGACACAGAGTTTTTTAGATCTTTGATGAAACGCGGATAAACGCAGATTTTCGCAAAGGGGAAAAAATAAATAGTATTTCACCACAGAGTAACACAGAGTTCCACAGAGTGGTATTTATCTGATAAAACGCGGATTAAAAGACTGTAATTCTTTATCATACATTTGTTTCCCTTTGCGAAAATCTGCGTTTATCTGCGTTTCAATAAAGATTAAAAAACTCTGTGTCACTCTGTGGTGAAGTATGAATAATTTGCCAATATGCTCATTATTTATCTGCGTTTCATCAAAGATCTAAAAAAACTCTGTGTCCTCCGTGGTGAAAACGCCAACGCCTTGCCTTCATCTAGCCAACGCCTTGCCTCCATGCAGCCAACGCCTTGCCTATTTTCTACAAATTCCGCTCCTCCCCTCCAAATATTTCCCCTGCAAAACCTCCGGAATTACTCGGATTCTTGTTACCTTTGACCCGTTTTTATAACGTCAACATTCCCCATGGAAAAGAAAAAGAAAAAAATCCTCATCAGCCTCCTGGCCATCCTCCTTATCGCCTGCGCAACAGCTGCCGGAACCGTTTATTATTACCTTCTGTATCCACAGTTTCATCCGGCCCGCACCGTCTACGTATACATCGACCGTGACGACACAGCCGACTCCATATATAATAAGGTGAAAACCTACGGCCATCCCACCACCCTCACCGGATTCCGCTGGCTGGCCAAATACCGGCAACTCGAAAAAACAATCCACACCGGACGATACCCCATTCGCCCCGGCGACAACGCCTATCACGTCTACAGCCGCCTCTCCCGCGGCTATCAGGAGCCCATCAACCTCACCATCGGCAGCGTTCGTACCCTCGACCGCCTAGCACGCAGCGTAGCCCGCCAACTCATGATAGACTCTGCCGAAATAGCTGCCCCCCTTTTCGACCCCGCCTTCCAGCAGCAACTGGGTTACAACCCCGAAACCATGCCCTGCCTCTTCATCCCCGAAACCTACCAAGTGTACTGGGACATGAGCGCCAACGATTTCTTTGAACGCATGCAGAAGGAACACCGGAAATTCTGGAACGCCGAACGCCTCGCCAAAGCCCAGGCCATCGGCATGAGCCCCGAAGAGGTGTGCACCCTCGCCTCCATTGTGGAAGAAGAGACGAACAACAACGCCGAAAAACCCACCGTAGCCGGACTCTACATCAACCGCCTGCACACCGGAATGCCCCTTCAGGCAGACCCTACCATCAAATTTGCCCTGCAAGACTTCGGACTGAGAAGAATCTCCAACGAAAACCTGCGCGTAGAATCGCCCTACAACACCTATACCAACACCGGACTCCCTCCCGGACCGATACGCATCCCCTCAGCCAAAGGCATAGACAGCGTACTCAACTACACCCGCCACAACTACCTGTACATGTGTGCCAAAGAAGATTTCTCGGGCACCCACAACTTTGCATCCAACTATACCGACCACATGGCAAATGCCAGAAAATACTGGAAAGCACTGAACGAAAGAAAGATTTTCAAGTAATTCTGTGATAAAATGACCGTAAAAATGTATCTTTGCCAAAGACTAGAAGTAGGCAAGCGAGTAGTAAAGTAAGTAGTTAAGTAGTCAAGTAGTCAAGTAGCAAGTAGAATAGATAAAATGAAACATTTCTACTTAACTACTTGACTGCTTAACTACTTAACTACTCGCTTTACTACTTACTTAACTACCTGACTACTAAATAAAAATAACCGTGACTAACACTAATTAAAAAACAAAGATATGAGCAAGCAACTCTTACTTGGCGACGAAGCCATTGCACAAGCTGCACTGGATGCCGGACTCTCAGGCGTGTACGCCTATCCGGGCACCCCTTCAACCGAGATAACGGAATACATCCAGATGTCTCCCATTACGAGTGAAAGAAACATACACAACCGCTGGGCAGCCAACGAAAAAACAGCCATGGAGGCCGCCCTGGGCATGTCCTTCGTTGGCAAACGCGCACTCGTCTGCATGAAACACGTAGGCATGAACGTAGCTGCCGACTGCTTCATCAACTCAGCCATCACCGGCGTAAAAGGTGGCCTGATCGTAGTAGCCGCCGACGATCCCAGCATGCACTCCTCACAGAACGAACAAGACAGCCGCTTCTATGGCGACTTCTCACTCATCCCGATGTACGAACCCAGCAACCAGCAGGAAGCCTACGACATGGTGTACAATGGATTTGAATTCTCCGAAAAAACCGGCGAACCCCTGTTGCTGCGCATGGTAACCCGCCTGGCACACTCACGTTCCGGCGTAGAACAGAAACCGCAAAAACCACAAAACGAAATCGCCTTTGCCGAAGATCCCCGCCAGTTTATCCTCCTGCCCGGCAATGCACGCAAACGCTACAAAGCACTGCTGGCCCGCCAGGACGAATTTATCCGCGCTTCCGAAGCATCACCCTACAACAAATACACCGACGGCCCCAACAAGAAACTGGGCATCATCGCCTGCGGTATCGGCTACAACTACCTCATGGAAAACTATCCGGAAGGTTGCGAATACCCCGTACTCAAAATAGGCCAATACCCACTCCCAAAAAAACAACTGATGCAGCTTGTGGAAGCCTGTGACGAAATACTCGTCCTCGAAGACGGCCAGCCTTTCGTCGAAAAACAACTCAAAGGCTATCTGGGCATCGGACTCAAAGTAAAAGGACGCCTCGACGGCACACTCTCACAAGACGGAGAACTGAACCCAGACTCCGTGGCACGTGCCGTGGGCAAAGAAAACAAATCCGAATTCAGCGTACCTTCCGTAGTCGAAATGCGCCCACCCGCCCTATGTGAAGGTTGCGGACACCGTGACATGTACATCACACTCACCCAGGTGCTGACCGAAGAATACCCCACACACAAAGTATTCAGCGACATCGGCTGCTACACACTGGGAGCCAACGCACCCTTCAACGCCATCAACTCCTGCGTAGACATGGGCGCCTCCATCACCATGGCCAAAGGTGCTGCCGACGGAGGACTTTACCCCGCCGTAGCCGTTATCGGCGACTCCACCTTCACACACTCCGGCATGACCGGACTGCTGGACTGCGTCAACGAAAATGCCGATGTAACCATCGTCATCTCCGACAACGAAACCACCGCCATGACCGGTGGACAAGACTCTGCCGGAACAGGACGCATCGAAGCCATCTGCACAGGACTGGGAGTTGACCCCGCACACATCCGCGTGATGACCCCGCTGAAAAAAAACTACGAAGAAATGAAACAGATCATACGCGAAGAACTCAACTACCACGGCGTGTCAGTCATCATCCCCCGCAGAGAGTGTATCCAAACATTAGCACGTAAAAAAAGAAACAAGTAAACCATGAAAAAAGACATCATACTATCAGGAGTAGGCGGACAGGGCATTCTGTCAATCGCCACAGTCATCGGTAAGGCAGCCCTGAAAGACGGGCTATACATGAAGCAAGCCGAAGTACACGGCATGAGCCAGCGCGGAGGAGACGTACAATCCAACCTCCGCATCAGCGACCAACCCATTGCGTCAGACCTCATCCCCTCCGGAAAGTGCGACCTCATCATCTCACTCGAACCCATGGAAGGACTACGCTACCTGCCCTACCTCAGCCCCGAAGGCTGGTTGGTGACCAACGAAACACCGTTCGTCAACATCCCCAACTATCCCGCACAGGAAGACGTACTGGCCGAAATCGGCAAACTCCCCCACAAAGTAGTGCTCAATGTAGACAAAGTAGCCAAAGAAGTAGGCTCGGCACGCGTAGCCAACATCGTATTGCTGGGAGCCACCATCCCATTCCTGGGCATCGACTACCAGAAAATACAAGACAGCATTCGTGAGATATTCCAACGCAAAGGAGAGGCCATCGTAGACATGAACCTCCAGGCACTGGAAGCCGGCAAGGAAATAGCCGAAAAATTAATCAAATAACACCAATGTGATACAACACAATGTGCCAATTGTCCGCGTCCAAACCACCGCAGCACAATTGGCACATCAACTCCATTGCTCCAATTAATAAAAACCATGAATACAACATACTGGGAAGAAGATATAGAAACCATGAGCCGCGAAAAGCTGAACGAACTACAACTGCAACGGCTCCGGAAAACAGTTTCAATAGCAGCAAATGCTCCTTATTACCAAAAGGTCTTTAAAGAACACGGCATCACCGCCCAGTCCATCCAGACACTGGACGACATCCGGAAAATACCCTTCACCACCAAAACCGACATGCGCGCCTACTACCCCTTCGGACTCGTAGCCGGCAACATGCAAAGAGATGGCGTACGCATCCACTCCTCAAGTGGAACCACCGGAAACCCCACCGTCATCGTACATTCACAGCACGACCTCGACTCCTGGGCAAACCTCGTTGCCCGTTGCCTCTACATGGTAGGCATCCGCAAAACGGATGTATTTCAAAACAGTTCCGGTTACGGTATGTTTACCGGTGGCCTCGGATTCCAGTACGGAGCCGAACGTTTGGGAGCACTCACCGTACCAGCCGCCGCAGGCAACAGCAAACGGCAGATAAAATTCATCAACGATTTCAAAACCACCGCCTTGCATGCCATTCCCAGCTACGCCATACGCCTGGCAGAAGTCTTTCAGGAAGAAGGACTGGACCCCACAGGCACCACCCTGAAAACCCTCGTCATCGGAGCCGAACCTCACACAGACGAACAACGGAGGAAAATAGAACGCATGCTGGGCGTCAAAGCCTACAACAGCTTCGGAATGACAGAAATGAACGGTCCCGGTGTAGCCTTTGAGTGCACCGAACAAAACGGCATGCACTTCTGGGAAGACTGCTATTTTGTAGAAATTATCGATCCCGAAACAGGAGAACCCGTTCCGGAAGGAGAAATCGGAGAGCTTGTACTCACCACCCTCGACCGCGAAATGATGCCCCTGCTTCGCTACCGTACCCGCGACCTCACCCGCATCCTACCCGGAAAATGCCCCTGCGGACGCACTCATCTGCGCATAGACCGCATCAAAGGACGCAGTGACGACATGTTCATTATCAAAGGAGTCAACATCTTCCCGATGCAGGTGGAAAAGATACTCGTGCAATTCCCACAATTGGGCAGCAACTACCTCATCACCCTGGAGACAGTCAACAACCAAGACGAAATGATCGTCGAAGTAGAACTGAGCGATCTCTCTACCGATAACTACATCGAACTGGAGCGCATCCGCAAAGAAATCACCCGCCAGCTTAAAGATGAAATACTGGTTACCCCCAAACTTAAATTGGTCAAAAAAGGCTCTCTCCCCCAAAGCGAAGGCAAAGCAGTAAGGGTAAAAGACCTGAGAAACAATATATAATAAATACACCAATGCGCCAATCAGGAGGCCCTCCCTCCCCAAATTGACGCATTGGCATATCAACTTCTTCAGCAAATGACACGTTGATATGTCCCCATTTTCCTTATTCATTATGCAATTATTAAAGAAAAGAATACAGCAAGACGGAAGATGCTTTGAAGGCGGTATCCTCAAAGTAGACAGCTTCATCAACCATCAGATGGACCCTGTATTAATGAAATCCATCGGAGTAGAATTTGTTCGCCGCTTCGCCGCCACCAATGTCAATAAAATCATGACCATAGAAGCCAGCGGCATTGCCCCCGCCATCATGACCGGCTATCTCATGGACCTCCCCGTTGTATTTGCCAAAAAGAAATCGCCCAAAACCATTCAGAACGCATTGAGCACCACCGTACACTCCTTCACCAAAGATCGTGACTATGAAGTAGTTATCAGCTCCGATTTCCTCACCCCCGAAGACAATGTGCTCTTTGTCGACGACTTTCTCGCCTATGGAAATGCCGCCCTCGGCGTGCTGGACCTGATCAAGCAATCGGGCGCCAATCTGGTAGGAATGGGATTCATTATAGAAAAAGCCTTTCAAAATGGCCGGAAAACACTTGAAGAGCAAGGTGTACGTGTAGAGAGCCTGGCTATCATCGAAGATTTATCAAACTGCCAGATAAAAATCAGATAACACGGCAGCGGACTACGGGGAACACTTTATATTCGGATTTTAGAAATCCGGCAGCAGCCGCCAGTCATTTTACATTCGGATTAAAGTATTGCCCCTTTTTCTTTGTGACTTTCCCATACTGCACAGCCTTCTGCGGACATACATGATAGCAAGCCAGGCAGGAAGTACAATCTGCTCCCCAAACCGGTTTCCAACCCACCATCACGATATTCAACATCGGACAAACCTTCTCACACCGCTTACAGGCAATGCAGGCATCCGTTGCATGAAATTTCCCCACTGATATGCCCTTCTTGATAAAAAGAGGATTGATCAACTTCGTCTTAATAAAAGGAAAACGCCCTTCGTTGCACTGAAAAGATTTAGTCCTCTCCTCTATCATCTCTCCCACTTCGCCCACTCTCTGAACAGCATTATCCAGCTTCCGTTTCTCTACCTCTTTAGAATCTACATCAAAACCAGGAAGCAATACATAATTATTAGGCATAGTAACTGAGAATCCCGCATCACATCTCCATCCCTTTGCAGCCACTGCGTCGCAAAACACCTGCTGAGCCAGCCCGGTATCATCACCACACGAACACACAAAAAAGAAATACTGACTATGATAATTAGACAAAGATAAACTCTGCAAGAATTGGAGAACAATAGGAGGAGGCCCCCAGGAATAAATAGGAAATACGAAACCGACCTGCTCTTTATCGGCCAGCTCATAATGGGTAACTGCATTCCGCATAGCTTCCGGAATGAATATCAATTGTTCTTTCAGCACACCAGCAAGCTGCTCTGCAATCCACTTAGAGTTTCCTGTACCAGAAAAATAAAATATCATAAAGGGGAGGGGTATAAAAAAGCCGCACCGACGATGTGATGAAACTCTGATAGAACAAGATTTGAGTGCTCGCCCTCTTTGTAATCCACCGGCATTAAGCTGTCCCGAAGGATGTGGCCCGCCATTGAGAGCTGAAGCGTTCTCGGTTTATCAGATTAATTTGAAGAGTTTCCCGATCAAGTCGATACGGCTAATATTTTAACTACACAAATGTAACAACTTTGTATGAGATAAACAAGGAAAAGCAGCTTTTTGTTTACCCTCAAAATAACTTTTTCTCCCGTCCGGAGGGAGTTCCGGAAAAGAAAAATGCCGGTTGCTGTAAAGCAACCGGCACCTATAATTCTTACACTGTGTAACTTAAGCAGCTTTTGCTTTAGCAACTACAGCCTTGAAAGCTTCCGGATGATTTACTGCTAAATCAGCCAAAACCTTGCGGTTTATTTCGATACCGGCTTTGTGCAAACCGCCCATCAACTTAGAATATGACATTCCTTCAAGACGTGCAGCAGCATTGATACGTTGTATCCAAAGAGCGCGGAAGTTTCTTTTCTTATTTCTACGGTCACGGAACGCGTATGTCAAACCCTTCTCCCAAGTGTTTTTAGCTACGGTCCAAACATTTTTTCTTGCACCAAAGTAACCTCTGGTCAATTTCAAAATTTTCTTTCTTCTTGCTTTTGAAGCAACATGATTTACTGATCTTGGCATAGTTTTACTCTTTTTTGAATGTTAGCGCCGTTACTTCACGTAGCGAACTTTAAGCTAATGCATTCGGTTAATACTTTAATAATACTTTTACGCTTTTGATTACTTCATAGCTAAGAGTTCCTTAACCTGGCTTACATTTGTTGCATCAACAGTTGTAGAGTAGCACAGATTTCTTTTTCTCTTCTTAGTTTTCTTAGTCAAAATATGACTGTGAAAAGCGTGCTTTCTTTTGATTTTACCTGTTCCGGTAAGGGTAAACCTTTTTTTAGAACCGGAGTTAGTCTTCATCTTTGGCATCTTACTTGATTTTAAATTATTAAATTATATGGCAACGCACTATACCTGGCGCGTTACGCATTTCTTTCTTATTCTTCAGTTGACTCTTCACTTGCTTTCGGAACTGCAACTTTAGGCGCAGCTACCTTAGGAGCAACGGGCTTCTTAGGAGCACCTTCTTTCTTCTTCGGAGAAAGCTGAATAATCATGCGCTTCCCTTCCAAAACAGGCAACTGATCTACTTTTGCATAATCTTCCAGATCATTGGCAAAACGCAATAACAACACCTCACCTTGTTCTTTGAAAAGAATAGAACGTCCTTTAAAGAATACATAAGCTTTCACTTTGTCACCATCTTCCAAAAATCCTTTTGCATGCTTCAACTTAAAGTTATAATCATGGTCATCTGTCTGAGGTCCGAAACGTATCTCTTTTACGTTCACCTTCACTTGCTTAGCCTTTTGTTCCTTCTGACGCTTCTTTTGCTGGTAAAGAAATTTAGAGTAGTCAATAATACGACAAACAGGGGGTTCTGCATTAGGTGAAATTTCTACCA
This sequence comes from Bacteroides mucinivorans, assembly GCF_034654355.2. NCBI lineage: Bacteria > Pseudomonadati > Bacteroidota > Bacteroidia > Bacteroidales > Bacteroidaceae > Bacteroides > Bacteroides mucinivorans. The sequence goes on from NZ_CP178179.1 coordinate 3,513,526, forward strand.
GGTCAAGTTCTTTTTCTTCAGCCATCTTCAAGGCCTGGAAAATAGGATATACCTTAGGTTCTATATCATCGCTTACGATGCGTACTTCTTTGGCTCGAATCTGTTCGTTGATTCTGTACTGCCCTTTTAAGCTGTCGTTCTTCATCAAATAACGTTTACTTCCGGGTTGTTTTTTATTGTCTACCAATTTATTTTAATTTATTAATTGCGCGCAAAGTTACCACTTATTTATCATATTCTGAACTTCTTCGTTCAAAATTTTAGCAAATTCTTCAAATTTCATAGTCCCTTTATCGCCTTCACCTTGTCTGCGAACTGAAACTTCACCGTTTTCGGCCTCTTTCTCACCCACAATCAGCATGTAAGGAATACGTTTCATTTCATTATCGCGTATCTTACGACCGATCTTTTCATTACGATCGTCAACAATCGCACGGACTTCATGTGTTCTCAGATACATCTTTACCTGCTCAGCATAGTCATTGAACTTTTCACTGATCGGCAGAATGGCTACCTGATCGGGTGTCAGCCACAACGGGAATTTTCCGGCTGTATGCTCAATAAGCACTGCCACAAAGCGTTCCATCGATCCGAAAGGAGCACGATGAATCATTACCGGACGATGTTTCTGGTTATCAGATCCCATGTATTCGAGTTCAAAACGCTCCGGCAGGTTGTAGTCTACCTGGATTGTTCCCAACTGCCAGCGACGACCGATGGCATCTTTCACCATAAAATCAAGCTTAGGACCATAGAAAGCAGCCTCTCCATATTCTATTTTAGCCTTCAAACCTTTTTCTTCACAGGCTTCAATGATGGCTTGCTCTGCCTTTTCCCAGTTCTCATCACTACCGATATATTTCTCACGGTTAACCTTGTCACGCAGAGAAATCTGAGCTTCAAAGTTAGTAAAGTCCATTGAACGGAACACAATAGAGATAATATCCATTACGCGAAGGAATTCACCCTTCACCTGATCCGGACGACAGAATATGTGTGCATCATCCTGTGTAAAACTACGTACACGAGTCAAACCGTGAAGTTCACCGCTTTGTTCGTAGCGGCATACCGTACCAAACTCTGCAAGACGCAAAGGAAGGTCTTTGTACGAACGCGGGAAATTCTTATAAATCTCGCAATGATGCGGACAGTTCATTGGTTTCAAGAAGTACTCTTCACCTTCTTCGGGAGTATGTATCGGCTGGAAAGCATCTTTACCATATTTGGCATAGTGTCCGGAAGTTACATACAACAATTTATTACCGATAGGCGGAGTTATCACTTCCTGATAATCATAACGGGTCTGGATACGACGCAAGAACTCTTGCAGGCGCAAACGAAGTGCAGTTCCCTTTGGCAACCACATCGGAAGTCCCTTACCCACTGTATCAGAGAACATAAAAAGCTGCATCTCCTTACCAATCTTACGATGATCGCGCTTTTTAGCTTCTTCCATCAGCGTCAGGTATTCATCCAGCATTTTCTTTTTCGGGAAAGTAATACCATAAATACGAGTCAGCATCTTACGGTCTTCATGGCCACGCCAGTATGCACCTGCCACAGAAGTCAGTTTGATAGCCTTGATCGGAGCAGTAGTCAGCAAGTGAGGACCACGGCAAAGATCAGTAAAAGCTCCTTGCGTATAGGTAGTAATATGACCGTCTTCCAATTCGGATATCAATTCGCATTTGTAGGTTTCACCACGATCACCAAACATTTTCAAAGCATCGGTTTTTGCAATGTCTGCACGAACCACAGCCTCTTTCTTTGCCACCAACTCTGCCATTTTAGCTTCAATAGCCGGCAGATCAGCTTCTTTGATCACAGCTTCACCCGGATCAACATCATAGTAAAAACCATTCTCAATAGCCGGCCCAATACCAAACTGTATGCCTGGATAAAGTTCCTGCAATGCCTCTGCCAGCAAGTGAGCACTTGTATGCCAGAAAGCATGTTTACCTTCCTCGTCCTCCCATTTATAAAGTACGATAGAAGCATCTTCATTAATAGGGCGACCTAAATCATAAATTTCACCGTTCACGCCACAAGCCAGTACTTCCTGTGCCAGTCGCGAACTGATACTTTCTGCAATTTGCAAACCGTTCACTCCCTCGTTATATTCACGAACAGAGCCATCGGGAAATGTTATCTTTATCATAATGTGATGTTATATTTTTCTTTTTAGCACGCAAAGATAGTGCAAACCGAGAGCAGAATAAAATGAACGAGTTCATTTTTTATGCCAAGGTGCAGCTTTACTTCACTTTTTGGTGCAAAAATAGCTAAATCTTTTTGAGTTTTCTATTATTTATAAAAAAAATGTTATTCCATCTGATCGGTGAAACGTTTAATAATATTGTATGCCGAAACAATCCCCAGTTCACCAGCCTTACTCAAATCTGTAATTCCTTGCTTATTATTACCCAGGAAAATATGGGTCAATCCACGGTTATAATACGCATCTGCAAAATCGTGATTCAACTCGATGGCTTTGTCATAATCGACCAATGCAGAACGATAATCTTTCAACATTGCCAACACATTAGCACGATTGTAGTAAGCATAAACGAAATCGGGTGCCAAAGCAATCACACGGTTTAAATCTGCTATTACCGCATCATAATCTACCGCACCGATCTCCTTATGAGACGAATCGATGCCCTGTTTGGCACTTGTAGCTTCTTCGGCTTTTTGATACTCCAACTGCTTACAGCGCACCAAAGCTCTCATAAAGTAAGCAGGGAAGAATGTATCGTCCAGCAAGATGGCTTGTGTCAGGTCGTCAACCGAGCTTGTAAAATCCTGTACAAGATAAAAATCGAGCGCACGGGCAAAACGTTTCGCAGCACTCTTCTCATCTTCCACAATGGCAGAAGTATGGGCATCGATCAATGCAAAATGGAACTTAACCTGCTCTTCGGTCAACGGCGCTTCCATATTAGTAAGACGCAGACGCTTCGGGAATATACCCGTCTGGTTCAGTTCGTCAATGTAAGTATGATAGTTCACAGAACGCTTCACATCACTCATCTTCTCATAATAAGTAAGTGCAAACATCGGTTCGGGCTTGATATTCACGTTACGATCCTGTACTCTACCCCGGTAATCGCTCTTGTACTGCCGTTCCTGTTCAGAATCGTCTGCTATCACTATCTTACGATAGTTATTCATATTTTTATCCGACTTCTTACGTGTCTTGCCTTCGTCTTCTTCATCTTCATTATTCTCAGCCTTATCATCTTTATTATTTTGTGCCACATCTTTATTTGACACACCACCATTCTGACGATCGAGCTGCATTTTCATAATTTTGAAATCATCCGCTTCGGCTCCTTTGCGGTCTCCTATTTTCTTTCTGGCTTCAGCACGCTGATAATAACCTGCCAGGAAGTTAGGATACTGATCAATAACTGTAGTATAATCCTTGATCGCTCCCCGGTAATCTCCCGTTTGTGCACGCAACAATCCACGGTTAAAGGTAGCCATCATATTATCCGGTTCTATTTCAAGCACAAAGTTAAAATCTTCAATAGCACGGTTGTCATCTCCCACTTGTGCACGCAGCAAACCACGGTTATAATGCCCGATAAAATTGTTTGGATCTATATCCAAAGCGAGGTCATAGTCGCTCATGGCCCCTCTCAGATTGTTCTGATGGAAACGAGCCAAAGCACGATTAATATAATTCCCGGCATTCCGGGCACTCAAACGAATAGCCTGGTTGAAATCGGACTCAGCCTCTGCATACTTGGATTGTTGTAACTGTACAATAGCCCGTGACGACCATGCATCCGGATCGTATTTATCCAGCTCGATAGCTGTATTAAAATCATTCAATGCCCTAATAGTATCCTGCTGTTTTAAAGCCACTTCACCACGCATGAGATAGGCTCGTGTATATTTGGGAGATATGGCCAATAATTTACCCAAATCTTCTTCTGCAGCTTTATAATCTTTTTTCTGAATATGGCATAAAGTCAGATTGTGCCACAACGTAACATTCTCCGGTGCATAAAACAGGGCTTTCTGATAATCTTCAATCGCACCATCATACTTATTCTGCCGGATACGGGCCAACCCTCGAATCTGGTAAGCTCCCACAACAAAAGGATTACGCTCGATAGCTTTATCACAATCAGCCTCCGCACCCTGAAAATCATCCAGATTTATTTTAGCCAAGCCTCTGAAAAAATAAGGCTCGTACAAATAAGGTTTCGCATTGATTACCTGATTAAAGTATTGGATAGAGAGCACATAGTCTTCAAAATAAAGCGCATTACGGGCAATCATCATTACCCGCTCTGTATTTATTTGAGCATACACCAGCGTAGGCAGTAGCATGAGTGCTACTAATATCTTTTTTATCATTGGCCTTTGAATACTACTTAATAAGTGAAACAAAAGTAATGCTTTTCGGCTATTAAACAGGGATATCGGTTAACTTTTTATATTTTTTGAGTATTTAGCCAAGAAGATTTACGATTTGACGATTTACAATTTACGATTAAAGTTACTTTTTTTCATAAATAAAACATTTATCAATCGTAAATAGTAAATCGTCAAATCGTCCAATCGTAAATCCCCCCTCACTTCACTTGTTTCATCTTATATGAGCTACGGGCTTTTCCCTTCAGCATTGTATTCAGTTTTCCCTTTATCATCTGTTTGCGAAGCGGAGAAATGTGATCAATAAACATTTTACCATCCAGATGATCGAACTCGTGCTGCATCACACGGGCCAGGTATCCTTCTACCACCTCATCGTGTTCAACGAAATCCTCGTCCATATACTTCACACGTATACGATCTCCTCTTTTCACTGTTTCATGAATACCCGGAAGGCTGAGGCAGCCCTCCTCCATTGCTACTTCATCTCCTCCCACTTCGAGGATGTGAGGGTTAATATAAGCACGATTAAAATCTTTAAACTCCGGATAATCTTCTGATAACGGATCCAGTGTAATGGTTACAACCCGGATAGGAAGTCCGATTTGAGGGGCAGCAAGACCAACTCCATCGGCATGGACCATTGTTTCAAACATATTCTCTATCAGCTTCTTCAGCTCCGGATAATCGGGCGTAATATCTTCGGCCACCTTTCTTAATACAGGCTGGCCGTATGTGTAAATTGGTAAAATCATATTTCTTTCTTATTCCTTATTTATATTATACGGTTGTCTCTTTACTAAAAACGTTTACTTTCGAGATATGTTTGCAAGATAATAGTAGCACTGATTTCATCTACCAAAGCCTTATTCTGACGATCTTTCTTTTTCAACCCGGCTTCCAGCATCGTGCGATGTGCCAACACAGAAGTAAAGCGTTCGTCTACAAACTCAACAGGCATTTCCGGTATTTTTTTCTTCAGCAAACGGACAAAAGGTTCAATATACTTCATGTTTTCAGAAACTTCATTATTCATCTGTTTGGGCAAACCAATAATGATGCGTTCTACCGGTTCTTTTTGTACATAACCAGCTATAAAGTCCAGTAACTCATGCGTAGGCACAGTTGTCAGACCATTTGCGATAATCTGCATTGTATCGCTAACAGCAAGTCCTGTACGTTTCCTACCATAATCTATTGCTAATATTCTACTCATAATTGGGGTACAAAAATACGATTATTATTTTGATTACATCCCATGAGGTACAAAAAAAAGGACGTCTATTGCAGACGTCCTTTCTTTCATTCAAAGCTTTCGCTCTATAGAACCCATATTTTATTCCAGAATCACTACACGGTTCAGGAAGTTCTTACCGAACATATTGGCAGTTCCACCGAAGCCAACCAATTCAAGCTGATCTTTGCTTACGCCTTCTTTAACAAGTGCATCGTAAACGGCCTGAGCACGTGCTTCAGACAGTTTCTGATTCCACTTAGAGCTACCGGTTGCCTTGTCAGCATATCCGGCAATCTTATATTTCTTATCCGGATTAGCTTTCAGGATCTTAGCTGCCAACTGGATGTTAACCATGCCATAGTCGTCAATCTTAGACTTGCCAATCTGGAAGAAAATAGCACGAGGACCGGCTACTTCTACTTCCTTCACAACTTCCTTAGTCACAGGTTTCGCATTAGCCAATGCATTCTTTGCATCTGCCAGATCCGTCTGAGCCTGTGCCAGTTCGTCGCGATATCTGTTCAATTCATCATTGATAGCGCTCTGATCTACTTTACCTCCTGCAACAAATTTCTTACCGCCGAATGTATAAGTGAAACCAGCTGTTAAGTGCAGATAACCGTCTGTACTTGCACTACTATATGCACCCAAAATAGCAGGAGTCACCTGTCCACGAGCTTCTATATCAATAGCCCATTTAGGGTTGATGTTAAATTTAGCTCCCAAACCGACACTTGCTCCTACAAGCCAACGCAACTCATGATCGTTCGGAGTTGTCTTTGCAGGATCTATCTTAGTTTCATACAAAAGACTTCCGTCAGGCTGAACTACACCTTCACCGGTTGAATATCCGAGCTGCCAGCCATCATAGTTCTTAACGACATTCATAGAAGGACCAACAAAAAGCATTCCTTCGAATACACGTCCGGGTTTGTAACCACAGAACAAGTTGGTCAGGTTCAACATTCCGTCCAGGTTGACACCAACATAGTTTTCTTTACGTTTTACCTTGTTACCCGTTTGCAAAAACGGATATGCAGTAAACTGTTTGGATTGCCATCCATAAACCTGTCCACGAAATCCCCAGATAGGATTGATAAATTTACCCACCGATACATTGATCAGCGGAGTAATGGATTTGCTAAATTTGGAATCCGGATTGGTTGAAGCCTGTGCTCCCACTCCAACGCTCACAAAGATATTGTCCTTCCAGTTTTCACTGTAGTACTTCTCTTTTTCCTGAGCAGACACCGAAGCAGCAGTTCCCGCCAACAATAAAGATAATATTACTAACTTATTTTTCATTGTTTTTTGTTTTTAATATTCAACTCTTTTTATTCTTATTCACTTTCATTCCTTGCAACAGCCTTATTTCAGGCAAAACCTGAACATCAACCCACCAGTGAAATACTTCATTTTCTGAAACTCCACCTGCGCATGCAAATGATTGAACAGCAAATAGGTGGCACCCAGTGCAAAATCCTTCGAATCATATTCGGCAATTAACCGCAACTGCGGATGAAAAGACGGATTGTATGTAATACCTGCCGCAATTCCATTTAAATGGTAATCTTTTCTCCTATTATATAAATAAGAGAGGTGTACCCCGATTGTCTCTTTCCCCAGTTGAATGTGCTTAGTTGCAGCTAAATAAAAACGGCTGTAATATCCATTTCCACCCGTAGGAGCTACCACTTCACCAGAAGATGTGAACGGATCCGAAGTTCCTATCACCACAGCCGGTGTGTATTTCCAAAACTGGCCTTCCTTTAAAGCACGCAACCGGATTGAGAAATACCGATCCTGATTCGTAAACCCTGTATAACCATAAGGTTTTAGTCCCAATGCTTCGGCTTTGAAAAGTGTACAGGTATACGCTACTTCCAGCCAGGGCATTATAGTTACATTCAGGTAATAATTGTACGTGTGGTAATACCACTTAGGAGGAGTTATCTCCTTATTCATAAAATTGGCACCCAGCATTACTGTTTTATCTTTCTGCATCTCTGCCGAAGGAGCATGCAGCAATCCTGTGGTTCCATAGGTTAATTGAGCTGAAAGCATAACAGGTATACTAACAAGTAATAAAATAATATAAATACGTTTTCTACCCATTTTAAGATATCCCTATTTATGCTTTCAGTTCAAACTTTAGCCTCTTTATTCAGCGTCAATGATACCACCACCAGAAAGGTTGTCACCACCGTGAGAGTGTCCGTGACCATAATAAGTCAATATCGGATTCGTCAGTTCTGTCTTAACAGCAGTTTTCGTATTGATAACTACGTTCTTTCCGTTAACTGTGAAGGTAAAGCTTTCCAGTTTATAAGTACGTGCTCTGTCATATGATACGAAAGCTGTACGTCCTGCTAATTCGAAATCCTGAGTTTGTTCATATTCAGTAATACCTGTATTGCTCAAACCAAGTGCCAACAGACGGCTTTCAACCATTTCAGCAATTTTCTGTATAGCCATTGTATTTGTAAATCCGGCTTTCTTCACTGCATCAACGATAGATGTCTCGAACTCAGTTCCGATTACAGCCTGCATTTTCACTTTCACAGTAATCTTGTCATCTGCATCATTTTTCTTGTTCACTTCAATTGTCTTAGTATCTACATCTGTTGTTGAAGGAGCTTCTACTGTAGTCATTTTTGCATCTGCCTTGAAGGTAGAGAAGTGTTTTACATTCATTGTATAAGTAGAAGTACCAGTAGTTACAGAACCGCCCTTAGTATCTTCAACCCAGTTGTCACCTTCCTTATACATCAAAGTCAAATCACCCAGTTCTGTTCCGTAGATATCTTTGAATGCAATCTTGATAGGTTCTGAGAATACAGTTCCAGCAGGTGTACCCTCATAAACACGAAGTGCAGTTTCGTCTTCCAGTTCTTCTGCAACTTTACGCTGAATAGAAATAGGTTCTGCAATAGGAGTACCATCGATTGTAGCAATAATATTATTGTCTACGATAATTGTACCACCATCAGTTACTGTACTACCAGCAACCAGTTTGCCATCTTCGCCTACTCCCACTTCTGTTGAAGGAGAAGAGGTAGCAGAAGTATCAATATTGGCAGTACCTGTAGTTTTACCCGGTGCAAATGCAGCACGGCCATATCTTTCTACACCAGCTTCATCCAAATAGGTATAAACAACAGCAAATTCATGACCTTCAGCATCAGCTTTCGGAAGAGTATACTTAATTGTATGGTAACCAGCCATAGTAGCTACTACCTCGCCATCAACTGTCAGGCTTGCGCTCTGTACATTGAAAAGATTTCCACTAAGATCAGTGAAATGATATGAGTAAGTAACATTTTCTACCGGAGCAACTTTCTCAGTCAGATAAGCTACAAATACTTTCTTCAGGTTTCCTTCAAAATCAGCAGGTACAACTACTTCATCCAAAGTTACAATTGAAGTGTACACATCATATTTGTTCTGATCAGCAGGAGTAACCACTAATTTGTAAGCACCAGCAGCCACATTTTGCATAGCAACTTCTGTAGCTCCAGTTACATCATATAATTTAGCTGTAGCTGCAACAGAAACATTATCTTCAGAGAATGCAATAGCAGATACATCATATTTAGCTACTTTGCTAACAGGAGGTACTGTAGTTGACACCATGCTGATAATCTGTGAATACACAGCAGATTGTCCGGCAGCAATAGCATTGATCGTTACAATTTTTGAAACTGGTTTATAACCGTCTTTAGTCACAGAAATAGTAACATCACCCGGTGCTACAGTAGCTGTAAATGAGTTACTCTTTGCGGTGAAAGCAGTGCTTGGAGTTACTGTAATAGTAGCACCATCAATAGCTTCTCCTGTTTTACCATCAATAACAGTACCATTCAACGTATAGGTTGCTGCAGGCAAAGTTGTTTCACCAGTAGGTCCTTCTACATCCAATCCGTCATCCTTATAGCATCCGGTCAGTAAAGCTCCGGAGACCATTACTGCAAATAATGCCGTTTTAGCATTAAAGCTTCTAAAAAAACTTTTCTTTTTCATCTCAATAAAATTAAAAATTTAGTAATTCTGATTTAATAAAATATGGGTTAAAACTATTATTATTCATTATGTTATCATCCGGTGAACTTCTGTATCCTTTATAATAATACCGCTCATTTCCTGCATTATAGGCTATTCCCATGTTCTTCGACGGAGTCACACGTGGGATATATCCCTTTCGTTTATATTTATAAGGTGGAAGAGCAATCTGGAAACGAAATCCCCCATTTGCTCTTACACCTTCTGCTTTCATTGCAAAAAAGCCAATAGAAGTGTAACGGAAATGACGAGTCACATCAACTCTCACTCCTCTTTCTCCCAATATATATTGCTCGGCCTTCACAGTGGTCTGCAAATTAAACTGGGGCCAATAAAAACTGCCCCCAATACTCCACGTTAGCCTTTGTTTACTTCCATATACATACTCAAAACCATCCCAATAATAAGTCCCGGTTGTCCCTATCCGTCCCTCTACGCTAAAACGTTCATCCTTGAACGGATGAAACAACTTCAAATCAGCCCCATATCTCCCGGCATTAAAAGTACCAACTGCCAACGTACCCCATATGTTATAAGGCAGCCGAACAGTTTGTTGCAGAGTAAGAAATCCCGGGTGTACTTTACCCGCACGCGATCCATACCCGTCATTATATACAGGAATCACCATTTGCGCAGTCAACTTCATCCCTTTCCAAAACGAAACTTCAATAGCCGGAGACAAATTAAACAGCACTTGATAAATCTGAGTTATTACCAAATTCTTTAATGACAACTCCGGATATACTGTAATATCTACCTTAAACAAAGAGCTATTTAATTTCTTTCCTTTAACCTGTTTTCTCCAGTTTTTTCCAAGATCATAGCTAACTTCCCAATCTTTCCGATCAGCCTCAGAGATACTATCAGTAATCGTTGGCTGATAATACAATGATATCTGAGGAACATTATTGTCCAAAAAAATTAACCGACATGGCTTATTATGTGGTAAACCCATCCTTTGAACAACGTCAACAGCTTTACCAATTCCTACTCCATTCAAGCGATAGGCTGTATTCTCCATCACATAAACACGTTCTTTGTCATCTTCATGCCAACCTACATTCTCAAACCCCATCCCAACTAAAGTGTTAACAGTTTCTTCTCCTGTTTGGCTCATTCCCTTTGAGGAAAGCAAACAGAATAAAAAGATCGCTACACAGCGTGTTATATCGCTATTATTTAGGCCTTTCCACATGTAAGAGACTTTATATCCCATTCTTTAGTTTTATCTTAGCGTCATCTTTATGATGCGAAATACGACGCAAAAATAGGTACATTTTTAATAATACCAAAGAATTTTACACGAAAAATCAAAATATTGTATTATATTTTTTTATTCTTGTTACGAATTTCTAAAAATAGATACCAAATTGGTAATATCCTTTCTGAATGTTACAAACGATAGTGCTCTTTAAGGTGGTTGCAGCTGCACATATGAAGGTAAAAATGTAGTTCAATAAAGAAGGGGAAAGAGTATTAATGTTATTTTTAATTACCACACAACAAGAGCTTATTATATTATAGAATCAAAAGTACGTACTTTTATAGTCCAAAAGTACGTATTTAACTATGACTTAAATACGTACTTTATATATATAAGAGTACGTACTTTTATAATCAATGATATATATATTCTCTAAATGCTGATAATCAGCATTATGTTATCTCAGGAATGAGGGCAATTGCTTTACTTTTGCTCTCATCTACAATCTTTGCATAGATCTGAGTTGTCTGAATATTTGTATGTCCTAACAATTTCGAAACAGTATATATATCAGCTCCCAAAGTGATCATCATAGTCGCGTGGGTATGTCTCGCAACGTGAAAAGTGATATGTTTTTGTATCCCTGCGTCCTTTCCCCAACGAGATAATATTTCATTGGTTCTTCCCAAGGATATCAAACCGTTAAAAACCCGGTCGGTATCCAATGCTTTACCTCTCTTAGGTAACTGTTTTAATGCTTCAGGACTAAGAGGGAGAGATATTATTTCTTGAGTTTTTTGCTGTATTATATGTAATTGAGTATTACCAGCTTTATCTTTCCTGAGGTTCTCCCAAGTCAATGCAGCAATATCCGAGTGTCTTAAGCCACAAAAGCAGCTGAATAGGAAGGCTCTTTTTAACATTTCGTTATAGAAATGAGTTTGAGATAGCAGGCGTATTTCGTCCATGGTCAAATATTCCCGTTCTGTTCTTTTTCGTTTAGGTTTATCTTCATTTTTTATTTTATTCATCGGGTTTGTAGATAAAACATCTTCAACAACTGCATATTTTAAGCAATAGTTTAACTCTTTTAGATAGCATATCTGGCTATTCACATTGATCAACTTTTCTTTTTTACTATGTTTCTGAGTTGCAGACTTTAAGTACTCCATAAACCCTAATATGTAATCTTTATCAACAGCTTTTAATGAAATTCCACTTTTATCATATCTCTGAAGATGGTGAATCAAGGTATTCATCAAAGTTCGTTTTGCCTTTTGAACTATGTCTCTATTTGCTAAATAGCAGATGTAGTCAGTAAGTAACATGTTTGACCTGTTTTTATTTGCATCGAAACCAAATTTACCATTTTGTAATGCTACAATCTTCTGAGCTTTAATAGCATTAGCCAATTTAAGCGTTTCTGCATTTCTATCCTTATCTATCCGGTTATTCTCCGGAATAATATAAAGTTTCAAAAATTCATATCTCCGCTTTTTATCCATATAAATATCGAGATAAAGTGATAAACACCCATTCGACAATTGTTTTGACCGAAGTTTAATCGGTTCCTTTATTCTAAGTTTCTTTTTCATATCTGTCTACTAACCTATCATTAATATATACACCTTTCTGTTTGGAGTAACAAACTGGTAACACCCTTCATAAAGGGTAATTAGAACGTAGTACTTATTTCTATTGTTTATGTTATAACGTTTATTACTATTAGGACTGATTAATAAGGAATAAAGTATCACAATGCAATGGCCCGTTTTGTACGCCTATGCATGGTTTCTCTTGAATTTGGATAATGAATTATTCTTTATAAGGTAAAAGAAAAAAATATAAACCTCCTTATGCGAATAAATAGTAACAAATAAGTAACAGTAGTACTGCTATTATACTTAATATAACGTTCTTTATATCTATTTATTTTCTTGTAATAAAATCATATAATATACAGCAATATAGCAAATTACTATTGTTTAGTAGATTTACAGTTGTGCCTATCTGCATATCCACATAATAAGCCATGCAGACTTATTTTCCTGGATAATAATATTCCGCAAATTTCGCTTTATTATCAGCCAGTTATAGGTGATAGCATCCCTGAAATAAATCGACAAGACTGGGAAGTTAGTTATAATCTGGGCAAAAACTGGAGACAAGCAACAAAAGGTAAGAAAAAAAATAGTTCACTGTTTAAAGTAGATATTACAATATACCCCGAGTTATCATTAAAAAACTTAGTGATAACGCAGATATACCAAGTGTTGTTCAATTTATCTCCTGCTATTGAAGTTTCATTATGGAAAGGGATGAAGTTGACAGCACAGATGGTGATACCTATATATAATGATGGATATCCTTATTTATACGGTAAAGTACGCCCGGGGTTTGTTGGCCTGTCACAAAGCGTAAGACTGCCTTATAATATTTGGGGAACATTGACTATAGGGCACTTTAGTAATGAAAGATATGGCGTCGATTTGAAAGTTGACCATCATTGCATATGGGATGAACGATTCACATTATCAGGAAGAATAGGATGTACCGGAGCCGGATATTGGGAAGGATTTACGATGCATTATGGCACAAAGAAACGCATTACATGGTCATTAGGAGCAAGCTTCTACTGGCCACAATACAATGTAGAGACAACGATGAAAGTTGAACAATATTTATTAGGAGAAAAAGGGGTTAAATTAGATATAATCAGACATTTCCGTTATGCATCCATAGGATTTTATGCCATGAAAGCAGAGGGTGTCAAAGCAAACGGAGGATTCCGTTTTCAGATAGCCCTCCCCCCTTATAAATATAAACGCAGAGGATATCTTCCCAGAATCATACCTTCCAAAGATATGGGAATGAGCTACAATGCAGGAAACGAACAATATTATTATAAAGGCTACAGAGCTATGCCTGACGACAATATAATGCAGAATAATAGTTTTAACCCATATTTTATTAAATCAGAATTATCAAATTATTAATTTTATTGAGATGAAAATGAAAAGTAAATTTTTCGGTTTTAACGTCAAGCTGGCGTTAATGTTGGTAGCAATCTGCGGCGCGTTCGCCAGTTGCTACGAAAAAGAAGAGATTGATGTGCCTGCTCCAAGTACACAAGATCCGATTTATCTGATCAAAGGTATTGTGACAGACGAAAGTACAGGAGACATTCTACCTTCTGCAAAAGTCAATGGAGTTACTGTTGGAACAGATGGCTCATATACGGTTACTGCAACAGAAGGAACTAACATCATTAAGTTTGAAGCAGCAGATCATGTGTCCGCAACTACTTCTGTCTATGTAGACAAAAAGGACAAAGGAACAACTACTGTTTACACTGTAAACGCAGCGTTGAGACTTGGTGAAGGAGAAGAAGAGCCAGTTACGTACAAAAAAGTTGAGTACCTCATCAAAGGTTCAGTAACTGACGTAGCAGGCAATGCTGTGAACATCAAAACAATTTATGTATCCGGTGCCCCTACACAACCAGCAGGTGCAGTTGGTACAAGTAAATTTGAATTCACAACGACTACCATAGGAACTTACGAAGCATACATTACTGCTGATGGTTATATGCCTGCATTGGCTACAATCTATGTATCTGCTGTAGCACCCGAAGAAGGTCCAAGCACAGAAATACAGACAGTAGAAGTTAAAGTTGGCGTTATCATGGAGAAAGAAGCTGACAAACCGACAATTATCGATCCTGTTTATTACGTACAAGGTAATTTGTACAATGATAATGGTACAGGTGCTAACGATGTTAATGTAAAAATGACAACCAAAACGGGTTATAGTAACTCTACAAAAACAACTAAAGGCCTGTTCTATTTCGAGCTTACCAGCAACTATGTTCCGGCTGCTACGATAGGTACTATCAACTGCACCCAAGCTAACTACAAACCATTTGCAACCAGCTTCCTGATTTTACCAGTAGTAGGTAGCAGTACTACTCCCGTTACTTCAACAATTACCATCATGGGTAATTTGAAACCAGTAAATGGAGGAGATGTACCTGACGAAGATGTTAGCACCGGTGGTAGCGAAACAATTGAAGTTCCTGTAGAAGATGCAGATATCAAAGAAGTAGAAAAGGCTGGTGACGAAGCTACTGTAGAAGAAATTAAAGATGCAGTAACTAACATAATGAAGCCCGAAGATGTTGCAGCCGCAGAAGTTAAACCTGAGGAAGTAGCTGATATCATACAGAATATGAAGGATGAAGGTAAGATTGAGAGCATTGAGAATGTAGCAAGTGTTAAAGTAGAAACTCCTAAAGTAGTGGAAGTTGCATCAACAATTGCTACCGGCGAAGGTTCTTCTTCCTCTACCAAAGAAGAAGTAGACCAGATCACTATTCCGGCTGGTGTTATTGTTTATGCTACCGGAGAAGCTAAGAATGTAGTCATCACCCGTGACCCTGCTGCAGAAAAAGCAACGGCAGCTACCCGTGTTTATACTGGAGAACCTACAGGTACTATCTTCACAACTCCATTAGAGGTGAAATTTGAATCACCAATTGCAATTACCGAAACTCCGGATTTTGATCTGAACATTCTGTATGAACAAGCTGATGGTACTTGGAAAAAAGGAGATACAAAAGCAACATTCAAAAACGGTAAATTTGAAGGAGCAGTAAAACACTTCTCTAAATTCAAATTCGGATTTGATTCTAAATATGGTGTTGAAAAAATGTCAGTCGACAGTGTTACACTTGCGCCTATCATCATCAATAAACCTTGTTTCACAGGCGCTGCAGCACAGCCAGTTATCGTAAATATAACTTATGATGGTGGTATGAAATACGCTCCATACGACGAAAGCAAACCGACAATTACCACTCCATCTCTGGCAGTTGCCGATCAGTTGGCAGGCTCTAACCAGTCAACCACAGCTTTTGTTACTGACATGATGACTAAGATGATTAAATCAAACAACTTAAATATACTTCCGACTCCGAATTATACAAAACAGAAAACTTCTGCAGAAATGGTAATTCCTGCTTATGCTCAAGTAACCGGATTTGAAGTATATCGTACTCAAATTACTTATACCAGCACTATCTACGTCACAAAGACCGGAGCTTCAGAAGCAATTCCTGTTAAAGTAAAAATCAGTAAGATTATTTCTGCAACAGTTAAGCCAATCTACACTACTGGTCACGGACATGGTCATGGCGAAGACTTGAATGCAGGTGGTGGTATCATCAACGCTGAATAAGAAGCATTGTTTATATAATTGAATCGAAAGCATTTATAATGTATAAAATGAGTTTAAAACGAATCTATATTGTATTATTACTTATAAGTATACCTTATATGCTTTCGGCTCAATTAACCTATGGAACCACAGGATTGCTGCATGCTCCTTCGGCAGAGATGCAGAAAGATAAAACAGTAATGCTGGGGGCCAATTTTTTAAATAAGGAGATAACTCCTCCTACATGGTATTACCATACGTATAATTATTACCTGAATGTAACTATAATGCCCTGGCTGGAAGTAGCGTATACTTGTACACTTTTCAAAGCCGAAGCATTGGGACTAAAACCTTATGGTTATACAGGGTTTACGAATCAGGACCGGTATTTCTCAGTCCGATTGCTTGCTTTGAAGGAAGGCCAATTCTGGAAGTATACGCCTGCAGTAGTTTTAGGGACCTCAGATCCTTTTACTTCATCAGGAGATGTGATAGCTTCCGATAAGGGGAACGGATATTACAGCCGCTTTTATATAGCTGCGACCAAACATATCCGGATAGGTAAAGAAACACTTGGTGTTCATCTCTCCTATCTTTATAACAGGAGAATAGAATATCATTTGAACGGCATTGCAGCAGGTATTACCTATAATCCGTCTTTCCATCCACAGCTACGACTGATAGCCGAATATGACTCGAAAGATTTTGCGTTGGGAGCCACTTATCTGCTTTTCAATCATCTTCATGCACAGATAGAATTGCAAAGGATGAAATATTTCACAGGAGGATTGACCTTTCAATTCCGATTGAAATAAAAAGAGATAAGAAAGAGTTGAAATATTAAAAATTAAAAACAATGAAAAGCAAAGTAGTAATATTATCTTTACTGTTGACCGGAGCAGCCATCTCAGCTTCTGCACAGACCAAAGAGAAGTTCTATACCGAAAGGGCTAAGGACAATATCTTTATCAGTGTGGGTGCCGGAGCACAAGGATGTGTAAATCCGAACAACTTTGATTATGGCTTTGGACATGCCATAACTCCGCTGATCCATGTATCAGTAGGAAAACTAATCAATCCCGTATGGGGAGTGCGTGCTCAGGTAGCCGGCATGTGGAGTACACTATATACTGACTACAACAGAGTGAAAGGCGATTATGCCGAATACAAGAACAAGAAGTACTTCACACTGCGTGCAGACGCTATGTACAACCTCAGCAATGCTATTGTAGGTTACAATCCGGACCGTCTGTTCAATGTTTCTGTATTTGCAGGCCCAGGTTTGACATTTGCAAAAGCTTATGGCAAAATGGATAAGATGAATGCGCTGGTCAACGGTTCAGTTGGTTTGGCAGGACAATTCAACGTAAGCAAATACATCGATATTAATATTGAAGCAAGAGGCGAAGTTTCTCCTTCTATATTTGGTAAATACAGTAGTGCATATACAGACGGTGCAGTTTCTCTGACTGCCGGTGTAACTTACACATTCGGCGGTAAGAAGTTTGTATCTTGCAACTCTAAGGTAGACCAGAGCGCTATCAATGATGAATTAAACAAATATCGTGACGAACTGGCACAGGCTCAGACGGATCTGGCAGATGCAAAGAATGCATTGGCTAACGTGAAACCTGTGACTAAGGAAGTTGTGAAGGAAGTAGAAGTGGCTGGTCCTCGTGCTATTTTCTTCCAGATTGGCAAGTCTAAGATTGACGACTATGGCATGGTTAACATCCAGTTGGCAGCTAAGATCCTGAAGGCTAATCCGGATAAGAAATACAAGATTGCCGGATATGCAGACAAGGCAACCGGTAGCTCTAAGTGGAATCAGAAACTGTCTGAAGCACGTGCTCAGGCCGTTTACGATGCACTTGTTAAAGAAGGCGTAAGCAAAGATCAGCTTGAACTGGTTGGTTTCGGTGGAACTGCCAATATGTTCGGTAAGAATTTCCTGAACCGTGTAGTGATTCTGGAATAAACGCTGAAATCAGATACAAACTAAAGTTTTAAATAGCAAAAGGCTATCCCACTAAATTTTGTGAGATAGCCTTTCTTATATCCACATATTTTAAGGAAACTCCATCTTATTTTTGCAATCAATGGCTATTTACATTATCTTTGCGCCCCTAAAAAACAAACAATTAATATGATTAATAGCAAAATCCTCAAACTTATCGGTTTGTTCATTTTGGGTATGTGGAGTTTACAGGCATGTACTGATAGTAATTCCAATGACCTCCCTACAGATGAAGTGCCGGATAATCCTTACGGTTTAATAAAGGTTACAGAGAATGATCTGACACCTAAAGTATTCAAACTTATGTTGCAGGACGACGAACCTTCAACTACGTATTTTGACAACAGCCAACGTTTCTTTTACGTCAATCAGCCTCTGCAAGTGAGTATTAACGAGAAGCAGGAACTATTCATCCGCTTCTATTCGCCCCGTCCCATACATGGAGTAACAATCTGGGCAAAAATCAGTGGCTATGATGAGGAGTTTCAATTGGCACAGTTTGATGTAGTGCCTGCCTTCACCGAATATCACCGGGCACTGCCAATGCTTACCGAAAGCAAACGTTATATCACCCGTTCAGGAAAAGAGATACAAATCATGGCTAACCCGCATCTGTCAGCATCAGATTTCTCGTTGAAAACAGATTGTGAGGATAGTTATTATCAAAAACTACTCTCTACCAAAAGCAAATACAGAGTACGTTTCTCTGCCTACGGGGAAACAGGTTATTGGCGTCCACCTTTACTTGCTGCCCATGCCAGAGAAACGGTAGCTATTATGCTGAACTTTGCCTATATGTTCTCCTCACCGGAATTTGCCGAGGAATTGGAGAAATACAGAGGTAAACTTCATAGTAACAATAATCTGGCGATGATAGACATCGACAAATTACTCAAACAGGTAATCAATCATTCGGGTTTCCTGGTAGGACATGTGAGTGGAGTAAACGGTCTGGGAGGAGGAGAAACCTATGGACTGAATGAATGGTGCTACCTTGAACACTACGCAGACGACACGAACCAAACCCACACAATTTTTCATGAATTGGGACACTGTCTGGGCTATGGACACGAAGGAAATATGACCTATGAACAAACCGGAACGGGATGGATTACTCTTTGCAATAAAGTGTATACCCAGTTGTGTCTTGATAAAAAACTTCCCATCTACTCAAGAAGATTTATGCATACGCGTAAACAGGGAAAACTATATGGTGCTGCCCGCTACCAACGTTCTAAATACATCATTGAAGATCCGGAACTAGATGCCATAGACGGTGGTCTGGCTCCGGCATTGAAGGACGACGACGAAAACGTTGAAGAAGGAACGCCCCTCTCCTGTTCTATTTCTTATGAAAACATCCCGGGAACTGCCAAAGAGGATTTTACTCCAAAAGATGTATGTGTCTACAAAAACCGCATATATATAATCAATGATGCAAACGGAAAATACAGTCTGGAAGTCCTGGAAGAGAAAGAAGGAAAACTAACGCATGTAAAAAGCGTGAAAGAGTGGACTGAGAATGCAGAAACCAAAACCTTTGCCGGGAAACCTAACGGGATTACAGTGGCACATGGAAAAGTATATGTCACAAATGAAAGTAGCCGTACAGATGTATTTGACGAGGCTACACTAGAATTTATTACGTGTATAGGTACAGGCAGTTGGGGTGAAGGTAGTACTCAGACAGTACATGCCTTTGATGTACTTGTGCGTCGTGGATGTGTGTTTATCCGGGACAAGAAACGCGTGTGTGTATTCATGGAAAATGATGTTGCAGCAGGTAGTTACAAAAAAGTAGCCAACTATTGCCGCACAATCAATATGGGTGAGGCAATGGGAACTTATGGGCAGGCAATGGGAGCCGACGGACTACTCTATACTACCCACCAGAGTAATCGGAAAATTTATGCCTTCGACTGTAACGTGATGCGCGAACAAACAGAATGGAAAGCGCAACGGGTAATAGACCTCCCCGCTTCTCACTCTCCCTACGACATTGCTTTTGTTGGCAAACGAATGTTCGTATCATTTGCCACCGGAAAGAATCAACCGGTTGCCCTGGCAGAAGTGAATCAGGAAAACGGAACAATCCTAAAAGATTATACAACCATAAGTGGACATACCTTCCGTAATGTGGAGAAAATAATGCTATCCCGGCAAACGCTGTTTGTAATAGATCGCACTGAACGTACCATAACCGGTATTCCAATAAACGAACTGAACTAAAAAGGAAATAATCATGAAAAAAAAGATAATTCATACAAGCCACCTGCTACTGGCCCTGATGATTGCAGGGGCCTGCTCGGAAGAAGATATGCCAGGAGGTATACCGCAAAAACCTGAAGAGCCATATACCAGTCATTATTACTACTCCTATGAAGCAGGACAGCAATTATCGGCTGTGGACTTTGCCCTGAACGAGGGTGAATTTACCCCAGGAGCCACCTATATAAAAGGAGATACACTGTTTGTAGCAAACATACAGAACGGACATTACAGCCTGGAACTGTATGATAAGAAGAAGAAACAACACCTAATATCACTGCGATCATGGAAGTATGGAAATACTGATCAGAAATTTCAAAGTCCGATAGAAGCCATCGGAGTATCTCCGGCCAATCGTCTGTATGTACTAAGCAGAGAGACTCGCATCGATGTTTTTGCCCTCGAAGACCTGAATTTCATTACACGCATTGGGACTGGCAATTGGAGTGATGGAGTAAGCGGATTGTTTCAGGCACAAGCTATGGCGATTTCTCCGGACGGAAAGATTATTGTTCGCACCAAAAGAGAGATTGCCGTTTACCGGGAAGAGGACGTAACTCCGGAAAAATACCAGAAAGTGCCTTTTTATTGTCGAAGTGCAGCGATAGGAATGGATACAAACAACGGATTCAATCCCCATCAGATGGTACAAGATTCTACCGGTATTGTTTATTTGGCAGATTACGGGCAATACGGTAACAGAAAAATTCAGGCAATAGACACTGCACACATTGAAAAAGGTGATCAAAAAATATTAATAGATACAGAAAAGACACTCGGTACTAGCTTCAACCCTTGCGGCATCGCTTTGCACAACGATCAGATGATGGTATCTGCCAGCAATGGCTCTATCTATATCTACGACCGTACGAAAAAAGAATGGGGAAACAGTTTCAAATCTGTAAACGGTTACACATTTAAAAAGGCAGAAAAACTATTGATAGCGGGATCAAGCCTCTGGGTTTCTGACACCAATGCCAAAAAGCTGATAGAAGTAAAGATCTACAAGAATGAAATACGGGAATACGAGTGATAACTTCCTCATATTTGTGTAATTATACAACTTAAAAACGCAGATTAATGCCAATTTATCGCAGGTATAATTTAATATATGCGTAAATTGGCGTTAATCTGCGTTTTAACAACAGCTAATTTTAGTTTTGAGACCCTCTTATTCTTTCATAAGTGGTCAACTAGCTAATAAACCAGTTTCACATTATCCACCCACAAAGTGTTTCCCGGAGAACCGATATAAGCTCCTCCATGACTGGCAGTAAATTGAAGAATCATGTGAGTAGGCGTTTCATCCTCATCGGCCCATGCCACTTCACGAACCGGTACACTCTCTCCCTTGCTATTGAGCGAATAACGTTCGTCAACCTGTAAGCGCATCATATGAGGTTTATATACCGGACTTCCGGTTATATCACCATAATGAATCTCATAGGTAGCATTATTATGCCAATCACCGGTATTATAATAATAAACAACCATCGTACCGACACGTTTTGCAAAAATATTACCTTCAGCATCTTCCCAACGCTTTTGTAAGAGTAAAATCGCTGCAGGAAAATCTTTGCCCGGCACATCGGTTATCTTACTAAACCCTGTAGCACGAATGCGATTTTCGCGATCAGACATCTTCACTTTATAATCAAACTGAAGAGCAATAGGACGCTTTGTGAACGGAATACCCATTCCAAGCATTTTGTTGGGGTTTTTGGTGCCTTTAATAGGTTCATGTACCGTGCCCAGAAACATAGAGCCGGCAGCAAGTACCGTAATATCTACGAGTCCGAACACTTTCACACTTTCCATACGAGTTTCCAGACGTGCACAATATCCACTTCCCCGCTTTTCGGGAAAAACAGATGTATTTGTCTTTGTGACCCCCGCTACTTTCGCCATCACATTGGAAGTAGCCCAGGGAGAACCACCAAGATTCGTATAAGCTTTTGAACCAGCTATGGTTTGGGTAGGCCCGACGGCATATACATTTTTTGTATTTCCACCAATAATGGCAGACTCTTTTATTTCGCGATTTACCCATTGATCCATATCCCCAAACGGGAGCATTTCTACTTTATGTTGCGCCATAACAACAGCCGAGCATAAAGCAATAAAGCCTGTCGTCATCAGACGGCGATATGTTCTCTTTGTCATCCTTTCTCCTTTCTTTTTAAAGACTATAACCCCACTGCTTCAGCGCAAAATCCCAATTGTCCTGCACTAACTGAACAGTACGATCATCATACTTATATTTATTCTTCTTATATCCTTTCTTTCCACCTACATACTTTTCTATTGCTTCACGTGCTTCTTCGAAACCTGGAATAGAGAGTTTCTGATATATATTCTCGGTCATCGCCAAAGCATCTGCTTCAAAATCCTCAAATTTCACTTCAATCAGATTTCCCTCAGGAATATACTGTTTATCGGCTTCGTACTTATGATACAGTTTGGCATAAATAGAGAGAATATTTTTTTCGATCTCCTCGTTGCTGATATCTTCCAGTTTCAAGGGCTGAATAGTATTGGTAAAGAAACTACGTGTAGACTCGAATACTGTGTACGGGTTACGCATCAGATAAATGAACTTTGCATTGGGAAACATCTTCACCAATTCCTTCACACGACCCGTATGAGGAGGGTTCTTACTCAGGAACTGAGTACCTTGCGTATTCCACAATGAAATCTTTACCAGTTTTTTAAATGTATCTTCAAATACTTTCAGTTCTTCGTCGGGGATACCATCAAACAACAAATACTTATCAGCATATTCTTGCTGGTATTTGGGCAAAAACCAGAAATTATAATATGTATAAGGCATCATATTTGCCAGTGCAAATTCCTCTTCCTGCGGCAGGTCTACAGCCAGTTCCATATTATCGGTCGGGCGTTTATCGGGCATCAACCAACTCATATTCTTTTTAAAGAAAGGTTGCCCCCACATCATCAAATGTGGAAAAACAGTCTGATAGGTAGTGTTGTACCCAAAGTGTTTGTCACAGGAAAAGACATTGTGTACAAACGTTGTCCCACTACGCCAATGCCCCAATATAAACACCGGATCGTGCTCTAACGGCTTATTGGCCAGAAGCTTTTCGTAACGGCTGTTTTGCAAAGGAGCCAATGTAGAGAGCAGGCGGCATACTGCTTTGGTCAAACGATATTTTCCTTTGTAGGCAGCATCGATATCCCTGCCAGCGGTTATCGCTTTAAATGTTTTCCAGTCAGCTCCTACCAGAGTGTTTATCGGAAGTTTATTGAATTCAAGTAATCCCATGTTATTTACAATTTACAATTGACTATTTACAATTGACTATTTACCATTTACAAATTGCACGATCTGCATAGCAAATTGTAAATTGTAAATAGTCAATTGTGCATTATTTAATGATTTTCACCGCAATACCCTGACGTTCCAGATCTTTCACAGCCTTCTCTATCGCTTCATAATGCTTAGGATCAATGCCCAGTTTCGGAAGATCCAGCACTGGAACATCATCCATAGTGCGCATATCTTTCTCTTCCACCCGGTCTATAATCATACCAACGGCACTGGTGTTATTGGTGATCGGGTCGATAAGGATGAACGATCCACAGGATTTGTTCTTCTGATAAGGATCAAAGAACAGCTCTTTCGCTGTAGTCAGTACCACACGGGCTATCTCATTCAACGAAAGGAAAGGCACGGCAAACTGCTCCATAGTGTTCACGTCCACCTTGTACTTGATGCTATCAATGCGGGTACGACTCATGTTAGTAGTCTGCTTGATAAAGAAGGATTTGTTCACATCCATTGGTTCCTCATCCATCCATACCAGCATAGCCTCAAAGTTACGATCAACGACAGGCAAATTATTGGGATGCACCAGCATCTCTCCTCTCGATACATCTATTTCATCTTCCAGTGTCAGCGTGACAGACTGAGGTGGAAAAGCATAATCCAACTCTCCGTCATAGGTCACAATACTTTTCACGCGGGAAGTCTTGCCGGAAGGCAACGCCATCACTTCGTCTCCTTTGCGGATAACCCCCGAAGCCACTTTTCCACAGAAGCCACGAAAATCGAGATTAGGACGAAGTACGTATTGTACGGGGAAACGGAAATCGGTCAGGTTATGGTCGTTATCGATGTGCACCGTTTCGAGGAAGTCGAGCAGGGATATACCCTTATACCAGGGGGTACGCTCTGATTTATCCACCACATTGTCACCATCCAGTGCAGAAAGCGGAATACAATTTACATCGGGGATACCAAGTGGCTCTACAAACTTTTTGTATTCTGACACAATCTCATTGAAGCGTGCTTCGGAGAAGTCTACCAGGTCCATCTTGTTAACAGCCAGCACAACATGTTTAATGCCAAGCAGAGACACCAGGAAAGTATGACGGCGGGTCTGAGTGATAACCCCCGTCCGTGCATCCACCAGAATAATGGCTAAATTGGCAGTAGAACCACCGGTAATCATGTTACGGGTGTATTGTTCGTGTCCCGGAGTATCGGCAATGATAAACTTACGGTTGTTGGTTGAGAAGTAGCGATAGGCCACGTCAATGGTGATACCCTGTTCGCGTTCGGCCTTCAAACCATCGAGCAACAGTGCATAATCTATATGTTCGCCGGCATTTCCCATACGTTTGCTATCACGTTCGAGAGCATCCAGCTGGTCTTCATACAATTTCTTACTATCAAACAGCAAGCGGCCTATCAGAGTTGATTTTCCATCGTCCACCGAGCCTGCCGTCAAAAGACGGAGCAAATCCTTCTGTTCGTCTTTATCCAGAAATGCTTTTATATCTAAAGTAGTTCCCATCTTCAATTCTTAGTTTTTTAATTTTTTTTGATTAGAAGTATCCTTCGCGCTTCTTCTGTTCCATACTTGCATCCTGGTCGAAGTCGATCACACGGGTAGTACGTTCGCTCTTTGTGGTAGTCATCATCTCCTCCACGATCTTCTCAATTGTATCGGCCTCACTCTCCACTGCACCAGTCAACGGCCAACACCCCAATGTGCGGAAGCGTACCATACGCATCTTAATCTCATCACGGTATTTTTCTGGCAGACGGTCATCATCGGCCATAATAAGATTACCGTCAAGTTCAACGCAAGGACGCTCTTTTGCATAATAAAGCGGAACAATGGGAATGTTTTCCAGGCGGATGTACTGCCAGATATCCAACTCGGTCCAGTTACTCAACGGGAAAACACGAATACTTTCTCCTTTGTGTACACGGGCATTATAGATATCCCACAGCTCGGGACGCTGATTCTTAGGATCCCACTGGTGAAATTTGTCACGGAAGGAGAAGATACGTTCTTTGGCACGTGACTTTTCTTCATCGCGACGGGCGCCACCAAAGGCGGCATCAAATTTATATTTGTCGAGAGCACGCAACAACGCCTGTGTTTTCATCAGGTCGGTATGTACTTTACTTCCATGTGTAAAGGGTCCTACACCTGCATGAAAAGCCTCCATGTTACTCTCCACAATCAGATTCCAGCCATATTTCTTAGCATATTCGTCACGGAACTGAATCATCTCTTTAAATTTCCATTTGGAGTCAATGTGCATCAAAGGAAACGGCACCTTACCCGGATAGAAAGCTTTCTCTGCCAGGCGAACCATAACAGAAGAATCCTTTCCGATACTATAAAGCATCACAGGATTCTCAAATTCCGCAGCCACTTCGCGGATAATGTGAATGGACTCAGCTTCGAGTTCTTTCAAGTGACTCAATTTATACTCTTCTTTCATTATATTCTTATTTTATAAATCTCTTATTTTTATCTTTTCACTTTTGGCAATATCAACTCCAGCAAACGATTAACAGATTCTTCAAGCGAAAGTTTTGAAGTATCCAACTCAAGAGCCGGATGTAGCGGTGCTTCAAACGGAGCCGAAATACCGGTAAAATTCTTTATTTCTCCTTTACGGGCTTTGGCGTACAAGCCCTTCACATCACGCTTTTCGCATTCGGCAAGCGGAGTGCTGACATATATTTCGAGGAAATCGTCCTGCCCGATAATATTGGCAGCCATTTCGCGGATATCATTGTTAGGACTGATAAAAGCGGCAATGGTAATAATACCGCTATCTATAAAGAGTTTTGAGACTTCGGCTATGCGACGGATGTTTTCTACACGGTCGGCTTCCGAAAAGCCCAGATTATTATTAATACCACTGCGGATATTATCACCATCGAGGATACGACACAGCAACCCGCGTTTGTGTAACTCACGCTCCAAAGCAATGGCAATGGTGCTTTTTCCGGAACCGCTCAATCCGGTGAACCATATCATCACGCTATGCTGCTTCAATAGCTCTTCTTTATCTTCCCGCGCCAGCATACGATCAAAGATAGGATAAATATGATTAGTTGAAAGTGGAGAGTTGAAAGTTGAAAGTTCTTCTCCTTTCGGTTCCTTATTTTGTTTCATGCATATTATTTTTAGTCGTTTTTACAATACTTACTGTTAGTTTTCTTTTTCCCATCTTTTCGTCTTCCGTAACTCTCAACTCTTAAAAGGGCCAAATTAGTGGTATCAAAAATACAGAAATGAGAAAAGTGATAATATTCAATGGTAAACCGATACGGACAAAATCGGTGAACTTATAATTGCCGATACCTTGCACGATCAGGTTTGTCTGATAACCAATCGGAGTAGAGAAACTGGCAGAAGCAGCCATACAAATCACCACAAAGAAAGGCGTAGGATCTACCCCTAATTGTTGGGATATGGCCAATGCCAGCGGAAATGCTAAAGCTGCTGCCGCATTGTTTGTGATAAGTTCCGTAAACAGATTGGTAATAATAAACAAAATAGCCAGCAAAACATGAGGTCCGTAGTTATGGCTTAAACCGATAATATAACTTGCAACTCCATCGGCTACCCCCGAATTTACCATTGCTTTACTGATAGCAAAAGCACAGGCAATAGTAATCAGGATATCCCACGAAATATATTTGGTATATTTACGGGCAGGAAATATTTTGGTCCATGCCATGATGATAGTAGTCACAGAAACAAAGAAAAACATATCCAGCTTGATATTAGGGAACATTTCCTGTGTTACCGGCAATTCACCTACTGTAGCCCCCACAATCATCAGAATGAGCAGAATCAAGGCAAACCAGCGTTTCTTCTTACCCGGCACCGGCTCAGTATCTTTTCCGTTGGCAAGCATCACAAAGACAGAAGACTCTCCCCAGGTAGGAATAAAAGTATCATCAGCCATTACCACCAGTGTATCGCCTTCGCGAAGCACAACTTCATTGAGTTTCTCTGTGATACGCTGTCCGTTGCGGGTTTTTATCTCTTTCACTTCTGCCCCATAATGACGCTGGAAGTTGAACTCTGTCAGGGTTTTGTTGATACCCGGGAAACGGGCACCCAACACAGCTTCCACGCGGTGGAGGCTCTCGCCTTTTTCTTCCTCTTCATCGGGCACTGCCGTATCGGGACGTGCATCGGGAAGGAGCTTTTTAGAAAACAGGAACAAGTAGATAATCCCCGCAATGGCAATGAATATACCCACCTTCCCTAATTCAAACATCGTGAATCCTTCATAACCCGCTTCAAGAATCATGCCGTGTACCACCAGATTGGTAGAAGTACCAATCAACGTACAAATACCGCCCAAAATCGTGACATAAGAGAGAGGAATAAGAAACTTGGTAGCGGGAAGATGAACAGCTTGTGCCCAACGTTTGATAATAGGAGCAAATATTACTACTACAGGAGTGTTATTCAGAAAAGCCGATATAAAAGCAATAGTGGGAAGCATACGAAATTGTGCCTTAAAAACAGTAGTTTTACCTACGGGAAGCAATTTCTTGATCACCTGCCCCAAGGCCCCCGACTGGCGAACACCTTCGCTTACCAGAAAAAGCATGGCAACGGTGATCATTCCTTTATTACTAAATCCTTCGAGCATCTCTTTCGGACTAAGGATACCCGCACAAAGAAACAGTACCACAACCGAGAAAAGCACCATACCCGGACGCATCTTATCCAATATAAGAGCAATCACCATTCCCAATAGCGATAGTAGTACAAATACAATTTCAAATGTCATAATCAGTACAAATCAATTAGTGATTTACTCTTTTTCTCTCTACAATAAACCAAGGATTCAACAGATCTTCCTTGTTGTATTGTAATGGCAACGCTTCGCCAGCCTGATAAATTTCCATTCCTGCTGCACGCGCAATAGCATGTCCGGCAGCTGTATCCCACTCCATAGTAGGAGCAAAACGAGGATATACATCTGCTTTCCCTTCGGCAACCAGACAAATTTTTATAGAACTTCCACTCGATATCAACTCCACTTCTTCGTGCTGCTGCTTCATTTCGCCGATATAGGTTTCTGTTTCCGGGGTTAAATGAGAGCGGGAGGCTACAATGACAAAACGCTTGCGTGGTTCGTCTATCGGCAAGCGTGCAGAAAAGTTTATCAACTCTTCCAAAGAGGCAGAATCACCCAAAGCCGTGATCCCGGATAGTTTGAATGCCCCTAGTGATTCGGCTGCAAAATAAAGTTCCTGCTTTACAGGCAGATAAATGACTCCCATCACAGGAATGCCATCGTGCACCAGTGCTATATTAACAGTAAATTCTCCATTACGCTTTATGAACTCTTTCGTTCCGTCCAGCGGATCGACAATCCAAAGCGTACTCCAATTCTTTCGCATGGCATACTCCATGTGCTTACCCTCTTCGCTCAACAGCGGAAAAGGGGTTTCCTGAAGAATCGTAGCAATCGTTTCATGTGCTTTACGGTCGGCAATGGTTAAGGGGGAATTATCGGCTTTTCTCTCTATCTCAAAATCCGATGCCGGATCATTATAGATAGAAAGTATCTTCTCGCCTGCTCTCAGGGCCGCGTCAACAGCAACAAACAAATATTTCTGTTCCATCTTGTTATATAATTATAGCCCTGTTTCCGACAAGGCGTAATAACCCATTGATATAATGAGCTACAAAAGTAAAAACTTTATCTTCTCTCAAAGTTTCCGCACTATCATTTATAACTTCTTTTAGCAATAGCGCTAATATTACTAAAAAAAGATTTCACCACAGAGGACACGGAAGACACAGAGGTATTGTTTTCTCTGATGAAACGCAGATGAACGCGAATGAACGCAGATTTTCACAAATACACAAATATGAAAAAAGAAGACCCGTACTTTAATCTGCGTTTTATCCGGATAATAAAGCTCCGTGTCCTCTGCGTCTTCTGTGGTGAAATACAAAACCTATATTGCAAAAAGGCAGCAACTTCCCAGCTACTGCCCTTATTCCGGAAGGGTGCTTTCCCGCTTCCGATATTACCAAAAAGAAATATTAAAATACTCTGTAAAGCAACCAGGCACCCTGGAAGTCTTTACGGTTAGGGTATTTAGCTTTGAAAGCATCACGAGCCTGTGCAGCGGCCGTTCTGTCGGCAAAAGTGCTCACAATCACACGATACATAGCAGATTCTGCATTGAATGCAATAGTTGCATTGTAGCCCTCAGCATCCAAAAAGTCTTTCAGACCTTCGGCATTTGCTTTCAAACCGAAGCTACCACACACTACGCTATAATCTTTCAGGTTGTCACCATTGCCCGAAACAACCGTTACTTTCTCCTGACGCACACCATTGGCTGCATCTGTAGCCTTCTTTACCTCTACCGGAGCTGCTACAACGGGAGTTACTTCCACCGGAGCTTCTACCTGCGGTTCGGCAAGTTCCTGCTGTTTTGCCTTTTCGTATGCTTTTTTATATGCACTTTCGCTTGATTTACAAGAAGCAAATGCCAGAACCATGCATACACTCATTCCCAATACTACCAATTTTTTCATAATCTATATTCTTTTAGTTAATAAATTCGTATCAATACTTTCTGAAAACAGATACAATATCTTCAGATCTAAGCCGAAGAGTGGACGAAGAAAGTTCTTCAAGTTGAAATGTTCGGCCCAGTTCATCCCACTGTAAATATTGCTTGCAAAGATCTATATTCTCTTCGGGGCGCAAAATAATATAAATTTTATCATCCTGCAAAGAATAAAGTCCGAAAAAGGTGTGATACGTCTTATCTTCGAGCAAACAGATGGCCGAAAAGCTACCTTTCTGAAAATTATAAAATACACTATCTTCCTTCTGCACAGTGCCATCGGGAAGCTCATACCGCCTCAATTGCCATTTACCAGTCAGTTTGTCTTCATCATCCGAACAGGAAGCCACTACCGATAACAACAAAGGCAAACATAAAAGATACAACCATTTCTTCGTCATTCTGCTTTCTTTTTATAAGAGATAGTGCCTGTAGCCTGATAGGTAGGCATCACCAGTATCTCTGCTATTTGGATATGTTCCGGAGCCGAAGCTGCGAAATATACTGTTTCTGCGATATCATCACCTGTAAGCGGACGGATTCCTTTATAAAAATTGTCCGCAGCTTGCTTGTCGCCCCGGTAACGAACTACACTAAAGTTTGTCTCTACCATCCCCGGCTTTACGTTGGTTACCCGCAACGGCGTATCCACCAGATCGATGCGCAGTCCGTCCGAAAGGGCTTTGACCGCGGCTTTGGTGGCACAATACACACTTCCACCAGGGTAAGCGGCATCACCGGCAATAGAGCCAATATTGATAATATGTCCACATCCGCGCTCCACCATTCCGGGAACTACCAGACGGGTTATGGCCAACAACGACTTTATATTTGTATCTATCACAATATCCCATTCGTCCAGGTTTCCTTCAAACTCTTTATCAACCCCGATAACGAGTCCGGCATTGTTTACCAGCACATCAATCGCTTTCCACGTTTCGGGCAAAGAAGCCAGTGCCTGAGTTGCAGCTTTACGATCACGAACATCAAAAGGCAACAAGAATACGCGAACTCCATAAGTTGCTTCCAGTTCTTTTTTTAACTCTTCCAGTTTTGCCACATTACGGGCATTAAGAATCAGATCCGAACCTTGTGAAGCAAACTTTCGGGCGCAACCTTCGCCTATTCCACTGCTTGCTCCGGTTATAAAAACAATCTTACCTCTCATATTGTTATTACTCTATAGAATTGAGCAACAAAAATACGCTTTAACCTGCTATCATTCGGCCTTTCTCTTAGTTAAATAAGATTAAACCGACGATATAAAAGTATTTACCCCCACAAGTTCGCGTATCTTTGCTCCATATAACATAACGAGCCGCGAGGCTCATTCAACTTTTTTACATGACATTTGAAAATTTAAACCTGATAGAGCCCATACTCAAGGCTCTGAAAGAAGAGGGTTATTCCTCTCCCACTCCCATACAAGAACAGTCAATCCCCGTTTTACTTCAAGGAAAAGATTTATTAGGATGTGCACAGACCGGAACAGGAAAAACAGCTGCTTTTTCTATCCCCATTTTGCAGAAACTATATAAAACCGACCACCGCAAAGGAATAAAAGCATTGATATTAACCCCAACCCGGGAGCTGGCCATTCAGATTGGTGAATGTTTTGAGGCATATGGCAAATACACCGGACTGAAGCACACTGTCATCTTTGGCGGAGTGGGTCAGAAACCTCAGACGGACGCGTTGCGCAATGGTGTACAGATACTGGTTGCCACCCCGGGGCGCTTGCTGGACTTGATAACCCAGGGTTACATATCTCTCAAAACACTGGACTTCTTCGTACTGGATGAGGCCGACCGCATGCTCGATATGGGCTTTATCCATGATATCAGACGGATACTGAAACTCCTTCCCCAGAAGCGCCAGACGCTTTTCTTCTCGGCTACTATGCCGCCGGAGATAGAGACACTGGCCAACTCGATGCTGGCCCATCCGGAAAAGGTAGAGGTGACACCGGCTTCTTCTACTGTAGACACAATTTCGCAATACGTCTACTTTGTAGAGAAGAAGGAGAAGAAGGACTTATTATTGCACTTACTGAAAGACCAGTCGATTGAATCGGTACTGATCTTTACACGTACCAAACATGGAGCCGACAAACTGGCACGCATACTAACCAAATCGGGTATACGCGCTGAGGCTATACATGGCAACAAATCGCAGAATGCACGCCAGCGTGCCCTGACGGATTTCAAAAACCATACTTTACGCGTATTGATTGCGACGGACATTGCAGCACGTGGTATCGATGTAGATCAGTTGTCACACGTCATCAACTACGAGCTACCCAATGTGCCGGAGACGTATGTACACCGCATTGGGCGCACAGGGCGTGCAGGACATGAAGGAATTGCGATCTCCTTCTGCGAATCGGAAGAATTACCTTACCTCAAAGATATTCAGAAGCTGATCGGAAAAACAATCCCAGTGGTCAAAGACCATCCGTTTGTCACCACCGAAGGCGCCAAGGCGCAGGAGGTGAAAACGGAAGAACTCAAAGCGAAAGCAAAAGAGAATAAAGTATACCGTGGTAGCCGCTCCAATGGAGACTTCTGGAGGCGAAAGAAACAAACGCAAAAAGGAGAGCAACCCAAAAGATAAGATGTATTAATAGATAAGAAGGCAATCGTTTTCCTTTCGGAAAAACGGTTGCCTTCTTTTTTGTATATCCATGACACACAGATGAGAGGATTCAGATAAAAACCCTTAAAAAAAATCCTCATCCATAGAACATCCTATGCAATAAATGCGTTATATTTGTAGTATTATCACTTTAAAACAGTAAAATTATGAAAGGACTTAATGTATTAGCAGCTTTTTTAGGTGGTGCAGCAGTAGGCGCAGCACTTGGTATTTTGTTTGCTCCTGAAAAGGGAGAAGACACTCGTCACAAAATTGCAGAGATTCTTCGTAAAAAAGGTATCAAGTTAAATCGCAATGAGATGGAAAACCTCGTTGACGAAATTGCAGCCGAACTAAAAGAAGTAACTGACTAAAAGAATCAAAACAGAGCCACTATGTTTGCAGACGACAAAAGTATAGAAAACTTTCAACAGCTATTCTTCGAGTTCAAGAAATATCTGGAGCTCCAGAAAGAATATACCAAACTGGAATTGACGGAAAAGCTAACCATACTTCTTTCCACCTTAATCATGGTTTTAGTACTCATTATTCTCGGCATGGTGGCCCTGTTTTATCTCTTATTCGCCCTGGCCTATATCCTCGAACCGCTCGTTGGCGGACTCATGGTGAGTTTTGGCATTATTGCAGCAATCAACATCATACTCATTGCCACAGTTATTATCTTCCGCAAGAAACTTATCATTTCTCCAATGGTAAACTTCCTTGCCGGCCTGTTTCTTAATGATTCAAAAGAATAAGTTATGAACAATCAGCAAGCTACCCCCCAGAAAATCACACTGGAATATATCGCCCGGCTCAAGACAGAGAAACTGGAAGAAATACGCGGACAGAAAAAAGCGATGACCCGAACGGCACAACGAATTTTTGCCCCTCTTGCTCCCGCCACCTCTCAAACAGACGCAATAATGAGATCATTCAATACAGGAATGGCCATCTTTGATGGTGTGGTAATGGGAGTGAAAATAATGAAAAAGATTCGCCGTTTTTTCAGAAAGGGATAAACAAAAACTTATTACAAAAGCAGTATTTCCTACACAGTATTTCGCTTTGCACATTCACCTCCACTTTAGGGTAGAGGTGTTTTTTTGTAAAAAAACAAGAAGGGAAGCACCTTTTGGAGACTACGCCCGCGCTGCATGCAGGCAACGCCTACGCTACATGTACTGCGGGCGTAGTCTCCATGCAAAGTATTTGTCTCAAAAAACACTCCGAACAAAATACGATATTAACACTCCTTATACAAGAAATCATCAGGAAATTCTCCTGATGAAACTTCCTATGATCGCAAAATTATCATCCGACTTATCATCTGGAAATTTTCCTGATGATACACGATTTACACCTTATAAGAGAATTAAAACTATAAACAAGGGGAGTTACGCGCCTACGCGCGCGAGCCCCCCTCGTAAGAATAAAGACTTTTTTACTTTAAACGTAAGTTTCGAGAATCTTCACGCTTCCTCCCTCTTCGGGAGTAATCGTTATATTCTCTGTCGTGGCAGGAAGCAAAACTGTTTCGCCGGCACAAAACGCCAGCTCGTTGCCTTCGTTGTCTGTCAATCGGCAAGAACCCTCGATGCAAATGAAAATCACGAAAGAATCCAGTTCCGAATAGTCGCAACTGATCTCTTCGGTCATGTCATACAGGGAAGTGGTGAAATAGGGACAAGCCACCAGCTCCACCGGTTCGTCTTTCACAGCGTCATATTTGGTGCGATAATCATCGAGCACTTCGTAGTTGATAGCTTCGCGTGCCAGGTCGGTATGCAGTTCACGCGTATTGCCCTTGGCATCCTTGCGGTTGAAGTCGTAAATGCGGTAAGTAATGTCCGAAGTCTGCTGAATCTCTGCGATAAATGCACCTGCACCGATGCTGTGAATACGTCCTGCAGGAAGGAAGAACACGTCACCCGGATGTATTTCATACTCTTGCAGCACATCGGTTATGGTATTGTTGAAAACACGCTCTTTGTACTCTTTCGGGGTGATCTGTTCTGAAAATCCCGAACGGAGTTTTGCCCCCTTATCGGCATCAACAACATACCACATCTCGGTTTTTCCCATAGAATTGTGGCGCTTCTTTGCCAGCTCGTCGTTGGGGTGTACCTGAATAGAGAGATCTTGTTTAGCGTCGATGAATTTAATCAGCAAGGGAAACTTATTGCCAAAACGGGCATAGTTTTCTTCACCGACCAGTTCTTCACGGTATTTTCTCACCATATCGGTCAACGTGAATCCTTTATCGGGACCATTAGCCACCACAGATTCATTGTCTTCTACGCCGGAAATCTCCCAGCTTTCTCCTACTCCTGTCAAGTTATCACTCAAGTGCTTGAACGGAAGGATTTTGTCGCCTCCCCAAAGTGTCTGCTTCAGGATCGGTTCAAATTTTAACGGATACATTTTGTTTTTCTGTTAATAAACTTAGATTATAATTCTTGATTTGATAATCAGAGGACAAACATACAAAAAATATCAAATAATACACAGAACCGGGCGTTTTATATTAAATTCATCACCAAAATTTCATAGAATTGACACGAAAGTAAGTTTTAGCCCATGCGAAACTAAACGCTAAACTTTCCTAAATCCTCGAATAGATTTACCATGAATAATTTGGGAGTACGAAAGAATTTAGCTTTATTTGCAAGAAATTTTATATATGCCAGACATGAATAACACATTCCCAACAGAAGAAAATTTATCCGGACTAAACCGGAAGGATTTTCAAAAGGATATCGACGATAAGCAAACAGACTTATTTATCCTCAAAAATAAAAAAGGGATGGAAGTTGCTGTAACAAATTACGGCTGTGCCATTCTCTCCATCATGGTCCCGGACAAAAACGGGAAATATGCCAACGTTATCCTCGGGCACGACAGTATAGACCATGTAATAAATAGTCCCGAACCATTCCTCAGCACCACCATCGGTCGTTATGGTAACCGCATCGCCAAAGGGAAATTCACCCTCTACGCCGAAGAGCACTCGCTGACAATCAACAACGGCCCCAACTCCCTGCACGGAGGACCTACCGGTTTTCATGCACGTGTGTGGGATGCCGACCAGATAGACGAAAGCACGATCATCTTCAACTATGTATCGGCCGACGGAGAAGAGGGATTCCCCGGAAATCTGGAAGTAGAAATGACTTATAGACTTGAAGAAGAGGAAAATGCACTGGTCATCGAATACCGTGCTACCACCGACAAAGCTACTGTTGTAAATCTTACCAATCATGGGTTCTTCAATCTGGCAGGTATCGCTACCCCCACCCCGACAGTAGAAAATAACATCGTCACAATCAATGCTGATTTTTATACTCCGATAGACGAAGTATCTATCCCCACAGGAGAGATTGCCAAAGTAGAAGGAACTCCGATGGACTTCCGCACCCCGCACACTGTGGGCGAACGCATTAACGACGCTTTTCAGCAACTTGTCTACGGCGCAGGATACGATCATTGCTACGTGCTCAACAAACAGGAAGCCGGTTCGCTGGATCTGGCTGCCACTTGCACAGATCCCGTAAGCGGACGCGTCATGGAAGTTTATACCACCGAGGCCGGCGTGCAACTCTATACGGGCAACTGGCTCAACGGCTTTGAAGGTTCACACGGTGCCACTTTCCCGGCTCGCAGTGCCATCTGCTTCGAAGCACAATGCTTCCCCGACACGCCCAATAAACCTCATTTCCCTTCAGCCGTACTGCTTCCGGGAGACGAGTACCAACAGGTAACGATTTATAAATTTTCTGTCGAAAACTTATAAAGTGGACAATTGACAGTTGACAATTGACAGTTATTATGCAGCATCATATAGCATAACCCACTGTTAACTATCACCGTCAACTGTCAATTGTCTATTGTCAATTAATAACTAAATAACCTAATTTTATAAACTAACAACTTTTTTAAAACCATGACACAACAGAAAAAGAGCTATCTATTGCCTATTGCAATGATGTTCGCCCTCTTCGCTATGATTTCGTTCGTAACAGGATTTACAAACCCGCTCGGACTCATCGTAAAAGAACAATTCAATGCTCCTAACTGGATGACCCAGTTGGGTAATGCAGCAAACTTCATAGCTTATGCCTTTATGGGGCTTCCTGCCGGTATTATGCTGAAAAGAATCGGTTATAAGAAAACAGCATTAATCGCCGTTGCCGTTGGATTTGTCGGCGTAGGAATCCAGTTCCTTTCCGGACAAATTTCTTATGCTCCCGGTGAATTGATCGCTTTCTGGGTATACCTGGGTGGTGCTTTCGTTTCCGGTTTCTCTATGTGTATGCTGAACGCTGTAGTAAATCCGATGTTGAACACACTGGGCGGCGGTGGCAAAAAAGGTAACCAGCTGATTCAGTTCGGAGGTTCTCTAAACTCTATCGCAGCTACTATCGTTCCGGTACTGGGCGGTTATCTGATTGGTACTATCAGCCAGGATACCAAGATTAGTGACGCTAATCCTGCATTGTTCATCGCAATGGGTATCTTCGCTATAGCATTCATTGTATTGGGCAGTATGAAACTTCCGGAACCGCACATGGAGCACGCTTCAGACCACAAGGTGAAAGATACTCACAGTCCAATGTCTTTCCGTCACTTTGTACTCGGAACTGTTGCTATTTTCGTATACGTAGGCGTTGAAGTAGGTATTCCTAACTTCGTAAACTTGTTCCTGACTACTTCTCCGGAAGCTGCCGGCGCAAAAGGTATTGGTATGGATACAGCTATGGCGGGTTCTATCGTAGGTACTTACTGGTTCCTGATGATGATTGGCCGTCTTTGTGGTGGTGCACTTGGTGCTAAGTTCTCCAGCAAAACCCAATTAACTACCGTTTGTTTGTTCGCACTGGGCTTCCTGCTTGTGGGTATGTTTGCTCCGGTTGAGGCTACAATCAATATGCCTGTATTCAAATCAGACATCAGCTTTGGTATGGCTAATGTACCTATCGGTATCATGTTCTTTATCCTTTGCGGTCTTTGTACTTCTATCATGTGGGGTGGCATCTTCAACCTGGCTGTAGAAGGTCTGGGTAAGTACACAGCAATGGCATCAGGTATCTTCATGGTAATGGTTTGCGGTGGTGGTATCCTTCCGCTTATCCAGGGTGGTGTGGCCGACGTAACAAGCAGCTATATGTCAAGCTTCTGGGTAATCTTTGCAGGTGTAGCTTACATGCTGTACTACGCATTGATCGGTTGCAAGAATGTAAACAAGAATATTCCGGTTGAATAAACTATTATATTAACCAATTAAAAAGATATTATCATGGATATAGAACACGTAAGAAGCCGTTTTATTAAACACTTTGACGGAACTACAGGATCAGTTTACGCCTCACCGGGCCGCATTAATCTTATCGGCGAACACACCGACTACAATGGTGGATTCGTATTCCCGGGAGCTATAGATAAAGGCATGATTGCAGAAATCAAACCAAACGGAACCAATACAGTCAACGCATACTCTATCGACCTGAAAGACTATGTATCATTCGGGCTGAACGAAGAAGATGCTCCGAAAGCAAGTTGGGCAAGATATATCTTCGGTGTATGCCGCGAAATGATTAAACGTGGTGTTGATGTGAAAGGATTCAATACTGCTTTCTCTGGCGATGTGCCTCTGGGAGCTGGTATGTCTTCATCGGCAGCACTCGAAAGTACATACGCTTTTGCACTGAATGATCTGTTTGGCGACAACAAAATAGACAAATTTGAACTGGCCAAAGTGGGACAGGCTACAGAACATAACTACTGCGGTGTAAACTGTGGTATTATGGACCAGTTTGCCTCCGTATTCGGAAAAGCAGGCAGCCTGATCCGTCTGGATTGCCGTTCACTGGAGTATCAGTACTTCCCCTTCAAACCAGAAGGTTACCGTCTTGTACTGGTAGACTCGGTAGTAAAACATGAACTCGCTTCATCGGCCTATAATAAGCGCCGCCAGAGTTGTGAAGCTGCTGTAGCTGCTATCCAGAAAAAACATCCGCACGTAGAATTCCTTCGCGACTGCACAATGGATATGCTCAAAGAAGCCAAAGCTGACATCAGCGACGAAGACTACATGCGTGCTGAATATGTGATTGAAGAAATTCAACGCGTACTCGACGTTTGCGATGTACTGGAAGTAGGCGACTACGAAACAGTAGGTAAGAAAATGTATGAAACACACCACGGCATGAGCAAGCTCTACGAAGTAAGCTGCGAAGAGCTCGACTTCCTCAACGACCTGGCAAAAGAGTGTGGCGTAACCGGTTCACGCGTTATGGGTGGCGGTTTTGGTGGTTGTACTATCAACCTGGTTAAAGAAGAATTGTACGATAACTTCATCGAAAAGGCAAAAGAGGCATTCAAAGCCAAATTTGGCAGAAGCCCCAAAGTGTATGATGTTGTAATCGGCGACGGTTCAAGAAAACTCGTATAAATAACAAAAACTAACTTCTATAAAGAGGGACATATCCTAAACAGATGTGTCTCTCTTTTTGTTGATATAAGTACGATAAGGACAAATAGTTATTGTACGCAGCACAAGAAGAGCGCTTTCGGACTTTAAACAAAGATTGAAAAAAGCCCCCTTCTTATGCCCGATAATTAACGTTAAAGACTTATCTTTGCGGAAAAAGCGAAGATAAGCTGCACCTTGGCATAAAAAAATGAACGTGTTCATTTTATTCTGCTCTCAGTTTGCATTATCTTTGCGAAAAATATGAAAACTTAATCATTATAAATATGAACGAAA
Organism: Bacteroides mucinivorans; assembly: GCF_034654355.2. NCBI lineage: Bacteria > Pseudomonadati > Bacteroidota > Bacteroidia > Bacteroidales > Bacteroidaceae > Bacteroides > Bacteroides mucinivorans. The sequence continues at coordinate 3,553,200 of NZ_CP178179.1, forward strand.
GCAAACTTATGAACCGTGCAGCGGACAATATCCGTATTCTTGCTGCATCTATGGTTGAAAAAGCCAACTCCGGACATCCGGGTGGTGCTATGGGAGGTGCGGATTTTATAAACGTACTTTTCTCTGAGTTCTTAGTATATGATCCTCAGAATCCCCGCTGGGAAGGACGTGACCGTTTCTTTCTCGATCCGGGTCATATGTCACCAATGCTCTACTCTGTACTTGCACTGACCGGTAAATATACGCTGGCAGAACTGGCACAGTTCCGCCAATGGGGAAGCCCTACTCCGGGACATCCCGAAGTAGACATCATGCGTGGTGTAGAAAACACTTCCGGTCCGCTGGGACAGGGACATACTTTTGCCGTAGGAGCCGCCATCGCAGCTAAATTCCTTAAAGCCCGCTTTGGTGAAGTTATGAGCCAGACTATCTATGCCTACATCTCTGATGGTGGTATCCAGGAAGAGATTTCACAAGGAGCCGGACGTATTGCCGGAACCCTGGGACTGGACAATCTCATCATGTTCTATGACTCCAACGATATTCAGCTTTCTACCGAAACCAAAGAAGTGACGGCAGAAGACGTGGCCATGAAATACAAAGCATGGGACTGGAACGTTATCGAAATCAACGGAAATGATCCTGATGCTATCCGCACTGCCCTCAAAGAAGCAAAAGCAGAAAGCAAACGTCCTACACTCATCATTGGGAAAACCACGATGGGCAAAGGAGCACGTAAAGCCGATGGCAGCAGCTATGAAGCCAACTGTGCTACACACGGTGCACCATTAGGTGGTGATGCCTATATCAATACAATCAAGAATCTGGGCGGAAATCCCGACGAACCGTTTGTTATCTTCCCGGAAGTAGCCGAATTGTACGCCAAACGTACCGAAGACCTGAAAAAGATAGTAGCCGAAAAATATGCAGCAAAAGCCGAATGGGCCAAAACAAACCCGGAATTGGCAGCAAAAATGGCCACCTTCTTTGCAGGAAAAGCTCCTAAAGTAAACTGGGACGCTATCGAACAGAAACCCAATGTGGCCACCCGCGCCGCTTCGGCCACCGTACTGGGTGCACTGGCTACACAAGTAGAGAATATGGTAGTAGCATCTGCCGATCTTTCTAATTCAGACAAGACAGACGGTTTCCTCAAAAAGACACATGCCTTCAAACGTGGCGACTTTAGCGGAGCTTTCTTCCAGGCCGGCGTATCAGAATTAAGCATGGCTTGTGTCTGCATCGGTATGTCACTTCACGGTGGCGTTATTCCGGCATGTGCCACCTTCTTCGTATTCTCCGACTATATGAAACCTGCCATCCGCATGGCAGCCCTGATGGAACAACCCGTGAAGTTCATCTGGTCACACGATGCATTCCGAGTAGGCGAAGATGGCCCTACTCACGAACCCGTAGAGCAGGAAGCACAAATCCGCCTGATGGAGAAACTGAAAAATCACAAAGGCCACAACTCTATGCTTGTACTCCGTCCGGCAGATGCCGAAGAGACCACTATTGCATGGAAACTGGCTATGGAAAATATCTACACCCCGACTGCTCTGATTCTTTCCCGCCAGAACATCGTCAGCCTGCCTACAGGCAACGACTATGCACAAGTGGCCAAAGGAGCTTACATCGTTGCCGGTTCTGACGAGAATCCGGACGTAACTCTGGTAGCTTCCGGTTCGGAAGTAGCCACCCTCATTGCCGGAGCCGAATTGCTTCGCAAAGACGGTGTGAAGGTACGTATCGTATCGGCACCTTCCGAAGGATTGTTCCGCAGCCAGGATAAGGCATATCAGGAATCGGTACTCCCGGCAGGTGCAAAGATTTTCGGCCTCACCGCTGGTCTGCCCGTAAATCTGCAAGGTCTTGTAGGTGCTAATGGTAAAGTTTTCGGTCTTGAGTCATTTGGTTTCTCTGCTCCCTACACAGTGCTGGACGAGAAGCTGGGCTTCACTGCCGCCAATGTGTACAACCAGGTAAAAGAGATGCTATAATGAAAAAAATCGGACTATGCTGTGACCATGCCGGATTCGAACTGAAAGAATTCGTCCGGGGCTGGTTGCAGGCAAAAGGTTGGGAATACAAAGACTTTGGTACTTATTCTGCTGAAAGTTGTGACTATCCTGATTTTGCGCACCCGTTAGCACTGGCAGTAGAAGCTGGCGAATGCTATCCGGGCATTGCCATTTGTGGAAGCGGAAATGGTATCAGTATGACGCTAAACAAACATCAGGGCATCCGTGCCGCGCTTTGCTGGACGGCTGCAATAGCACACCTGGCCCGCCAGCACAACGATGCAAATATACTTGTGATGCCGGGACGCTTCATCAGCACTGAAGAGGCTGATATGATTCTGACAGAGTTCTTCGACACCCCATTTGAGGGAGGAAGACATCAGAAAAGAATTGATAAAATTCCCGTGAAATAAATAAATATAAAAGAATAAAGAGAGACGCATTACTGTATGTCTCTCTTTATTTTTTATTATAATACTATCCCCCTTTCTACCTCTCCTCCCCCTTATATTAATCAAAAATTACACCCTTTCAATCAAAATATATCGCACAAAAACCGCATTACTTCGTATTTTTGCATACTTAAAATCCAATATCCATCAAAAAAACAACAAGAAACAAATGAAGAAACGATTTAGCTTCCTGTCTCTACTGTTAGTAACAGCAATTGCTTTTGCCAACCCGATTGACTTTGACAAAGCATTCAAAGAAAGTGCTAAGATTGAAAAACAAATCAAGAAAACCTCTTTCCCAAAACAAACCTACAATATCACTGACTTTGGTGCAAAACCGGACAATGAAACCGAGCCCTGCCACGAAGCCATCAACCAGGCTATTCTCAAATGCAGCCTTGCTGGTGGCGGCACAGTTGTTGTCCCCCAAGGAACCTTTTATACAGGCCCCATTACCCTGAAAAGCAACGTTAACTTTCATCTGCAAGAAGGTGCCGTACTAAAATTCCTCACCGACCAGAGCTTATACTTCCCCGGAGTAATCACCCGTTGGGAAGGGCTGGATTGTTACAACGCCCGCCCACTAATCTACGCCTATGGCGAAACCAATATTGCTATTACCGGCAAAGGAACCATTGACGGTCAAGGCTCCAACGAAACATGGTGGCCCATGTGTGGCGCACCCAAATATGGCTGGAAAGAGGGAATGGTGGCACAGCGCAACGGTGGACGTGAGCGCCTGCTGATGTACGGCGAAACATCAACCCCGGTTTACAAACGCATCATGACTCCGGAAGACGGGCTGCGTCCTCAGTTAATCAATCTTTATGCATGCAGTACCGTCCTGATAGAAGATGTCACACTACTGAACTCTCCCTTTTGGGTGATTCACCCTCTGTTCTGCGAAAGCCTGATTGTACGTGGTGTCAACATATTCAACCGTGGCCCCAACGGAGATGGATGCGATCCTGAATCCTGCAAAAATGTACTGATAGAGAACTGCACTTTTGATACCGGGGACGATTGCATCGCCATCAAATCGGGACGCAATGCAGACGGGCGCAAATGGAATATACCCAGCGAAAACATCATCGTACGCAACTGTAAAATGAAAAACGGACATGGTGGCGTTGTTATCGGTAGTGAAATATCCGGCGGCTATCGTAACCTGTTTGTTGAGAATTGCCAGATGGACAGCCCGAATCTCGACCGGGTGATCCGTATCAAAACCAGTACCTGCCGGGGTGGAATCATCGAAAATGTATTTGTACGCAACATCACCGTAGGACAATGCCGGGAAGCCGTACTACGCATCAATCTGCAATATGAGAACCGGGAACAGTGCAACCGTGGCTTCACTCCTACCGTGCGCAATGTACACCTGAAAAATGTAACCTGCCAAAAAAGCCGTCTGGGAGTGCTTATCATCGGACTGGATGACGACCAGCATGTATACAATATCAGCGTAGAAGATTCTCACTTCAACAACGTAGCCAAAGGAGGCAACGACATCAAAGGTGCTCACGATGTCACTCTAAAAAATCTGTACATCAACGGTGAACTCGTGAAGTAACAAAACGATTGAGAAAAGGCTGTTCCAGATTCATTCTGGTACAGTCTTTCGTATTCTTCCCACCCTATCCGCTCCTTTCTTAACTTTCATTATTACACTGCTTCCTTCTGGCATTATCTACATATGCAATCCCCCCATTTCTTTTTCTACATTAAATCCATTATACGCTAACAATCAGGTAGTTTCTGCTTAAAAACATAAAATAACAAAATGTCGTTAAAACCCACCTATACACCCTCATTTTTGATAAGAAAAAGTACAATAAGGATAAATTTAACCCACGACATAAGCTGTGTATATAAATAAAAAACTATCTTTGTGGTGCAAACTCTGAAACTCATTTAAATATGAAACAATTGGAGACCATAAAAGAGCTTATCAATCAGGGAGATATAAATAAAGCAATTGAAGCCCTTGATGCTCTTCTCACTCAAACAGACTTCGCCCCCAAAGACGAAGTTTACTACCTGCGGGGCAATGCCTACCGAAAGCAAGGCAACTGGCAGCAAGCCCTCAACAATTATCAATCCGCCATCGAGATTAACCCCGAAAGTCCTGCCTTGCAAGCTCGCAAGATGGTAATGGATATTCTGGAGTTCTATCACAAAGACATGTATAATCAATAAACGTAATAAAATCGATAGATTATGGCAAAAATTAAAGGAGCAATCGTGGTCGACACGGAGCGTTGCAAAGGCTGCAACCTGTGTGTAGTGGCTTGTCCGCTCGATGTAATATCACTCACCAAAGAGGTGAATGTAAAGGGGTACAATTATGCCCGCCAAGTATTGGAAGATACCTGCAACGGATGCAGCTCGTGTGCAACGGTTTGTCCGGACGGATGTATCTCTGTGTATAAAGTTAAAGTAGATTAGCAAATTATTATTATGACAGAAGAAGTAGTATTAATGAAAGGTAACGAAGCCATCGCCCATGCAGCCATTCGCTGTGGTGCCGACGGATACTTCGGTTATCCTATTACTCCGCAATCGGAGGTATTGGAAACGCTGGCCGACTTGAAACCGTGGGAAACCACCGGTATGGTAGTGCTCCAGGCAGAGAGTGAAGTAGCAGCTATCAATATGGTATATGGCGGTGCCGGAAGTGGGAAAATGGTGTTGACCTCCTCTTCAAGCCCTGGTGTCAGCCTGAAACAGGAAGGCATCTCTTATCTGGCAGGAGCCGAACTCCCCTGTCTGATCGTAAACGTAATGCGCGGTGGTCCTGGTCTGGGAACCATCCAGCCAAGTCAGGCAGACTATTTCCAAACGGTGAAAGGTGGTGGACATGGCGACTATAAACTGATTGCACTTGCCCCGGCTTCTGTACAGGAAATGGCCGACTTCGTTGGGCTCGCTTTCGAACTGGCCTTCAAATACCGTAACCCTGCCATCATCCTTGCCGATGGTGTTATCGGACAAATGATGGAGAAAGTAGTATTGCCACCGATGAAATCCCGTCGCACGGATGCAGAAGTAATCGAACAGTGCCCATGGGCCACTACCGGTAAAACCAAAGACCGTAAACCCAATATTATCACTTCGCTCGAACTCCGCCCCGAAGAAATGGAAAAGAACAACATCCGTTTCCAGGCAAAATACCGCGTAATCGAAGAAAACGAAGTGCGCTTTGAAGAAATAGACTGTGAAGATGCGGAATACCTGATTGTAGCATTTGGCTCTATGGCACGTATCGGACAGAAGGCAATGGAGCTGGCACGTGAAGAGGGTATCAAAGTAGGTATGCTTCGTCCTATCACTCTGTGGCCGTTCCCCACAAAAGCTATTGCGGCGTATGCCGATAAGGTGAAAGGTATGCTTGTTACTGAGTTGAATGCCGGACAAATGATCGAAGACGTACGCCTGGCAGTAAACGGAAAAATAAAAGTAGAACACTTTGGCCGTCTTGGTGGTATTGTGCCCGATCCGGACGAGATTGTGAGTGCACTGAAAGAAAAAATCATGTAATATACAATGACCATTTACAATTTACAATTTGCCTTGCGGATAAAAGCAAATTGTAGATACTTCAAATCGTAAATGGCTGTGTTCAGTTTTGTAAATTGTAAATGTTTAAATTGTAAATAAAAAGATGAATCCCGATAAAATAAGAAACGTATTGAATATACTTTTCATCATACTCGCTTTAGCGGCTATTATCGTTTACTTTGTAGCAGACGATTTCAAGATATTCATATACGTATGCGGTGCGGCAATCTTTGTCAAGCTGATGGAGTTTTTCATACGATTCACCAACAGATAAGGAGAAAGTTAACAAAAAGACAAGATGCAGGATGGTAAATCCACTTGTCAAATTGTCAACTTAAACCTCATCAACCAAAAAAAATTAAGTTATGACTAAAGAAGAAATAATCAAGCCCGAGAATCTGGTTTATAAAAAACCGACTCTGATGAATGATAACGCCATGCATTACTGCCCGGGTTGCAGTCACGGTGTGGTACACAAGCTCATAGCCGAGGTCATTGAAGAGATGGGAATGGAAGATAAAACCGTTGGTATCTCTCCCGTAGGTTGTGCCGTTTTCATTTACAACTATCTCGATATCGACTGGCAGGAAGCAGCCCACGGACGTGCCCCTGCATTGGCAACAGCCATCAAACGCTTATGGCCGGACCGTCTGGTATTCACTTACCAGGGCGATGGTGACCTTGCCTGTATCGGTACAGCCGAAACAATCCATGCACTCAATCGCGGTGAGAATATCACTATCATCTTCATCAACAATGCCATATATGGTATGACCGGTGGACAGATGGCTCCAACAACCCTCGTGGGTATGAAAACCGCCACTTGCCCCTACGGACGTGATGTAGACTTGCACGGATATCCTCTGAAAATTACTGAAATTGCTGCGCAACTGGAAGGTACGGCATACGTTACCCGTCAATCCGTACAATCGGTTCCTGCAATCCGTAAAGCAAAGAAAGCGATCCGCAAAGCATTTGAAAACTCTATGGCTGGCAAAGGCTCCAACCTGGTAGAAATTGTTTCTACTTGTAGTTCCGGCTGGAAAATGACTCCCGAAAAGTCTAACAAATGGATGGAAGAACATATGTTCCCATTCTATCCGCTCGGTGACTTGAAAAATAAAGAATAATGATTATTCAATATGCCAATGTGCCAATATGCCAATAAAGACTGGAAATATTGTTTTGGATAAGAGTTTTGCATTTGCTTTATCTATCATAAACTATTGCGAAACTCTTGAACAAAACAAAAAATTTGTAGTATCCCACCAATTATTAAAAAGTGGAACATCTATTGGCGCAAATATACATGAGGCACAAAACTGTGAGAGTAGAGCTGATTTTATTCATAAACTCAAAATAGCTGCAAAGGAAGCAGAAGAGACCAAATACTGGCTATTGCTTTGTGAAGAAGCTACAAATTATCCCTATGAAAAGAATCTGCTAAATGACCTCGGCGACATATTGAGATTACTAAACAGCATTATTAATTCGGCCAAACAGCAAATGTAACCCTTAATTGACACATTAGCACATTGGCACATTAGCACATTATTAAAAAATGAAAGAAGAAATAATTATAGCAGGATTCGGTGGACAGGGAGTACTGTCTATGGGAAAAATTTTAGCTTATTCCGGACTGATGGAAGGCAAAGAAGTAACCTGGATGCCAGCTTACGGACCGGAGCAACGCGGTGGAACTGCCAACGTAACGGTGATCGTAAGTGATGACAGAATCTCCTCTCCGATTCTAAGTCAGTATGACACAGCTATCATATTAAACCAGCCTTCGCTCGAGAAGTTTGAGAGCCGTATCAAGCCGGGTGGAATTCTTATCTACGACGGATACGGAATTATCAACCCACCTACCCGCAAAGACATCAAAGTATACCGCATTGATGCTATGGATGCAGCCAATGAAATGAAGAATGCCAAAGCATTCAACATGATCGTACTGGGTGGCTTACTGAAACTACGTCCTATTGTAACGCTGGAAAATGTTATCAAAGGATTAAAGAAAACTCTCCCCGAACGCCATCATCACCTGATACCGATGAATGAAGAAGCCATCAAGAAAGGGATGGAACTGATCAGGGAGGCTTAATTTAGTTGGAAGTTGAAAATTGAAAATTGAAAGTTACTATGCAGCATGGCAGCGCAGCTAACTTTCAATTTTCAATTTTCAACTTTCAATTAATTAAGGTTTCAACTCTGTAAGCTTCAACTTTTTTGTCGTATATTTGCGCCCAATTATGAGACGAATCCTACTTACATATATACTACTCTTTATCGTAGGTCAGTTGGCTATCCAAGCGCAAGTCAACCCAAACAATCCGTACGGAGACCGACAGGATGAATTTGGCAATATCGTAGACCAATATGGCAACCAGATAGACCCTGCCATGCGTCCCCAAAGTCTGGATAGCGCAAATGTAGAAATCCAGGGACTTCCACCCAAACTTTACATGTGGCGTGTCAGCGAAAATCTGGGAAACGTAACCCGTATTCCTGCCGATACAGTCCGACTTAACTACCAGAATGCTAATCTGACAGAAGGTATGACCGGACACTATAATTACTTAGGTAACATGGGTGCTCCACGTATGTCTCGTATCTTCTTTGACCGGCAGGCAGCAGAACCAACTATCTTCATGCAGCCATATTCTTTCTTCTTCGTGCGGCCTGATGAATTTAATTTTACCAATAGTAATGTTCCATATACGAATCTGACCTATAACAAAGCAGGTAACAAAATAAACGGAGAAGAGCGTTTCAAATCTTATTTTTCGGTGAATGTCAACAAGCGGCTTGCTTTCGGCTTCAACATCGACTATCTGTATGGACGCGGATATTACAACCATTCAAGTACCTCATACTTCAACGCAGCTCCCTTTATCAGTTATATGGGAGAGAAATATGAAGGGACTTTGCTGTATAGTTACAACTACCTGAAGAACAACGAGAACGGAGGTATCACGAACGACGATTATATCAAAGATCCCGAGGGTGCAGCAGAAGGTGGAAGAGTGTATGAATCTACCAACATGCCGACAGTGATGAATACAGCCACTTCCCGTAATACTGACAGCTATGTATTCCTGACGCAACGCTACAAACTGGGATTCCATCGCGACCTCCCTCAACAGGAAAATGATACGTTGCCTCCTCAACAAGAGTTTGTGCCCGTCACCAGTTTCATTCACACGATGCAGGTGGAATGGACGAAGCGTAAATTTACGTCCAACGACCAACTGAAAGATTATTACCAAAATACGTACATCAAACCGGGACAACCTTATGTGGTGGATGATTCCACCTCCTATATCGGCATAAAGAATACATTTGGAATCTCCCTGCTCGAAGGTTTTAACAAATATGCCAAAGCCGGGGTCACTGCCTTCATATCGCATAAACTCAGTAAATATGAACTGATGAATGCAGACTCTGTCAGTAAAGATCACTATACAGAAAATGAGGTTTTTGTAGGTGGCGAGCTGGCTAAGCGACAAGGGAAAGTACTCCACTACCACGCCATAGGTGAAGTAGGCTTATTGGGAAAAGCCATCGGACAATTCAACGTAAAAGGAGATATCGATCTGAACTTCCGTTTGGGCAAGGATACGGTGAGCCTGATAGCACGCGCGTCTGTCAGCAACACACTGCCCTCGTTCTACATGCGCCATTATCACTCCAAACACTTCTATTGGGACAATGATAACATGGACAAGGAATTTCGTACCCGCATAGAAGGAGAACTAAACATCGACCGTTGGAAAACGCATCTGAAAGCAGGCGTAGAGAATATCAAGAATTATACTTACTTCAACCAGCAGGCAGTGCCCGAACAATTTGGAGGCAACGTACAGGTAGTTTCGGCTACTCTGGCACAAGACTTTCGCCTCGGCATTCTCCATCTGGACAATGAAGTGACCTGGCAGAAATCAAGTAACAGTACAGTGCTTCCGCTCCCCACTCTCTCGTTGTACCACAATCTTTACCTCGACTTTAAACTCGCAAAGAAAGTATTGAGTGTGCAACTGGGTGCCGATGTACGCTACTTCACTAAATATTATGCTCCGGCCTATATGCCTGCTACCGGACAATTTTACCTTCAATCGTCCAAAGATCAGGTAGAGATAGGTGCTTATCCTATTGTCAATGTATATGCCAATCTGCACCTGAAACGGACACGTTTCTTCGTCATGATGTATCACGTGAACGACGGACTTATAAATCGGCCGAACTCGTTTTATGCTCCCCACTATCCGATCAATCCACGATTGCTAAAGTTTGGAGTTTCCTGGAACTTCTACGATTAATGACCTCGTGAACCTATGAAACCAATAAAACGGAAATATCTGAAATACCTGTTACTGGGAGTCATATGCTTTCTGGTACTTTGGCTCTGGCCACAGAAGAAGGAGAAAGAGAACGGACATCCGCGAGACTATGCCGAGATCATTGCAAGCGGCATTCTCCATGCAGCAACAGAATACAATTCTATCAGCTTTTACGTGGACGGTGATACGGTGACGGGCTTTCACTACGAACTGATAGAAGCCTTCGCCCGGGATAAGGGAATCCAGGCACAGGTATCTCCAGTGATGAGTTTCGGGCAACGGTTGCAAGGATTAGAAACAGGAAAGTATGACGTTATCGCCTACGGCATCCTGGTGACCAGCGAACTCAAGGACTCTTTACTTCTCACTTCCCCCATCATTCTAAGCAAACAGGTGTTAGTTCAACGTAAACCTGTATCCGAGCACGATTCACTCTTTGTCAAAAATCAGCTCGATCTGGCAGGGCGGACACTCCATGTAGTAAAAGGTTCGCCATCCATCCTCCGCATTCGCAATCTGGGAAATGAGATAGGAGATACGATTTACACCAACGAAGTAGAAAAATACGGTTCGGAACAACTGATAGCAATGGTAGCTCACGGAGATATCGATTATGCCGTGTGCGACGAAAGCATTGCCCGGGCAGCGGCAGATTCGTTGCCACAACTTGACATCAGTACGGATATCAGCTTTACACAATTTTATTCATGGGGTGTCAGCAAGCAATCACCTGTATTACTGGACAGCCTCAACTCCTGGCTTACAAAATTCCGTGAAGGAAAAGAATACAAAGAAATCTACCAAAAATACTATGGCAAGGAGTAGGAAGTGATTTGCAAGAAAATAAAAAGGTGAAAAGCCTGGCTTTGAGATTTCAATGTCGTATATTGGTCAATGGATTCATAAAGGAGACTCAGTTAAACTGCACATAAAGGAGGGACACTACGCGCTCTCCTTTTTTTATGCACATACGTCATAGAAAGCCTGCGAGCTGGATACTTCATGCTATTTTCCCCGGCACTCACCAAAAGTTTCCCAATATGTTACGGTTTGTTTCCCGGTATGTTATGGCTCATCTCCCGGTATGTTACGATAGAAATACCACTGTGTTATGATGCAAACAGCATTTTCTCTCAAAAGGAACGCTTTTAAGTTAAGAATCAATAAATATGCTCTTGACAGAAAAATATTCTTATCTTTGTGATCGTAAAAAAAACAGATAGGTATGAGTGAAAAGATTATTAAATGGGGCTTCATCGGTTGCGGTGAAGTGACAAAGAAGAAAAGCGGCCCTGCGTTCCAAAAGGTGGAAGGCTCTGAGGTGGTGGCCGTAATGAGTCGTGACGGCTCCAAAGCAAAAGCTTATGCAGAGGAAAGAGGTATCAGAAAATGGTATGACGATGCTCAGGAGCTTATTGATGATCCGGAGGTAAACGCCATCTACATTGCCACTCCCCCTTCCTCTCACGCCACATACGCCATCATGTCAATGAAAGCCGGCAAGCCCGCCTATATAGAGAAACCAATGGCCGTCACTTATGAAGAGTGCACCCGTATCAACCGTATCTCACGCGAAACGGGCGTTCCTTGTTTCGTGGCTTACTACCGTCGCTACCTGCCCTACTTCATCAAGGTAAAACAGCTTGTGGAAGAAGGTGCTATCGGCAATGTAATCAATATACAAATCCGCTTCGCCCAGCCTCCCCGCGATCTGGACTATAACCGCGACAACCTACCCTGGCGGGTGCAGGCAGACATCGCCGGAGGTGGTTATTTCTATGATCTCGCCCCTCACCAGATAGATTTATTGCAGGAGATGTTTGGTTGCATCCTCGAAGCCAGTGGTTATAAAAGTAACCGTGGCGGATTGTATCCGGCAGAAGACACATTGAGTGCCTGCTTCCAGTTTGACAACGGACTGGTAGGGAGTGGCTCCTGGTGCTTCGTTGCACATGAGTCCGCCAAGGAAGACCGTATCGAAATTATCGGTGACAAAGGTATGATCTGTTTCTCCGTCTTTTCATTTGATCCCATTGCACTACATACGGAACGAGGACGGGAAGAGATACATATCGAAAACCCTGAACATGTACAACAACCGCTTATTCAGGCAGTGGTAGACCATCTGTTAGGAAAATCAATCTGTACGTGCGACGGCGAAAGTGCCACACTTACCAATTGGGTGATGGATAAGATACTGGGAAAGATATAAAAGTCATTGCTAATGAATAATTCAAGAAACACACGTATAAGAATAACCATAAAAATTCGACAACAATGAAATTTAGTAATGTAAGATTATTGGTTAAGGATTTTGCTAAATGTTTTAAGTTCTACTCTGAACAACTTGGATTGGAACCGGCTTGGGGCGATGAGAACAGTGGATATGCCAGTTTTAAGGTAGCAGACGGAATAGAAGGATTTGCCCTTTTTGTATCCGACTGGATGGCACCGTCTGTAGGTAATGCGAATAAAGAACTGCCTGTTGGATTCCGAGAGAAATCACTTGTATCATTCAGTGTAGACAATGTTGACGATACTTATACAGCGTTGAAAGAAAAGGGTGTGGTATTTGTTAATGAACCCACCAATATGGCTGATTGGGGAATGCGCACGGTGCATTTGCGCGATCCTGAAGATAATTTAATAGAACTTTTTTCACCATTAGCTCCGGAACAATGTAGCGAAGAGCTAATAGAAGAATGCAAAAAATACGAGTAAAGAGTTTTTCTCTTACAATAAAGCGGGGAATCTCAGATAGTATGAGATTCCCCGCTTTATTGGTACAACATGGTTTTCAAGTATATCAGAATAGGATCTGCCAACAATAAAAGTTAAGTATTTGCCAAACGGTTACCCAATCGTTACCTCTACCATTGTTTATCCTTGCTTAAAGACTCCTATGCAACAGCTTATCAGCAAATGATAGTTTGATAATAGTAAGTGGTACTTCAAATTTAGTTCATACTATGACAACATTTTATTGAAATGCAAATGATCGCAGATTTTCGCAGATTAAATGGCTGCGCTATACTTGAGCAATGATATGCTTTACGTGAATCTGTGAGTTTCTGCATTTCAATAAGAGTATCACATAATGATGAACGATTACTTAATAAAAAAGACTGTAACAGAGACAGAAAGCAGCCTATCTTTCCAGTTTACTTAAAAAAATTCTATCTTTGATGTCACGTTTCTCCTCTCCCTCCGTCTTATTGATGTAAATGGAACTTAAACAATTTAAAATAGACGTGCTACCCCTCCGCGAAAAGTTATTAAACTATGCGCGGAAATTGACAGAAGATCCCTCCGATGCCGAAGACGCAGTGCAGGAAGTCATGCTGAAGCTATGGAATATGCGCCAGAGACTGGACGAATACCGCAGTATCGAAGCCTTGGCCATGACCATGACGCACCACCTCTGCATGGATATCTGGCGGGCCCGACGCCCGGACGCCCTTTCACTGGATCAGGTGCAAGCCCCCAGCCAATCGGCTACTCCGGAGCGAGTACTCGAAGAGAAAGATGAATTCCGCCTGATGCGCGAAATCATCGACTCGCTACCCAGTCTGCAACGCACCATCATACAAATGAAGGACGTGCAGGAATACGAAACAGACGAAATTGCGGAAATCACCGGATGTAATCCTGAAGCTATCCGCAGCAACTTGTCCAGAGCACGAAAGAAAGTTAGAGACATTTACCTGCAAACCATACAAGAAAGAAAAAGGAGAAACGAAGCATGAATATAGAAGAATTATTAAATAAATACTTTGAAGGTGAAACCTCTTGCGAAGAAGAACGCGAACTCAGACACTTCTTCACCCAGGGAATCGTGCCGGAACACCTGAAAGAATACAGCCCCCTGTTTGCTTTCCTTGAAAAAGAAAACAGGCAAGCTAAGGTCACCGATACAGAGCCTGCTACAAAGCAAAGAAAGCTCCGTCGCCACGCCATCTACACCCTGAGCGGAATTGCCGCCGGACTGCTTCTGCTACTGGGCATTGCCGGTATTCACCGTCACTTCAACGCTATGCCCGACAGCTACGTCATCATCGACGGTAAGTGCTACACGGACGAAAATCTGGTGCGCGAACAAGCTATGGTGGCTTTCCGCAATGTAAGCCTCGACGAAGATGAACTTCTCGACAGCCTCTTTGGTGAATAGAAACAGTAGTAAACTATCAAAAAAAATAAAAAGAACCTATATGAATACAGTCATTCGCACAACACTTATCATCCTGCTATTAGCTGCCTTCCCGGCTGGTATAAAGGCACAGGAAGATCTGCACAGTGCTTCCGTATTTCAGAAATACGGCAAGCAAAAGGGTGTGACGATGGTAGAATTGTCCCGAGACATGCTGGACTCCTACCGTATCGACCTATACAAAAGTCTGGTTTTCAAAGATGTGACAGAAGCATTACCTTATATACTGGATTGTCTGGAGAAAGACCAGAAAGAAGGAACTATGAAAAAAATACAGGAGATCATCGAAGACGGTAAACTGCTGACTGCCTATTACCAACTCACTCAGGTGAAAAAAGGCAAAGAGAAGCTGAACCGTTTCCTCCTGTTCAAGATCGGGAAGAAAAACAGCGCTACCTTGATCTATATCGAAGGCAATCTGAATTCGGACGAGCTTGTAGCACTCTTATTCCAAAGAAAAAACTAAAACAATAAAAACGATAAAGACATGAAAAAGATCATTTTAGCATGTATGATGCTCTTCCCGTTCATGGGTATTGCAGCACAAGAAAACGAAACCAGAAAACAAACGACCGTAAACACTTCCGGCGACTCTATCATTATCCTGAAGGGAGAAGGTAACGTGAAAATCAAAATCTACGAAGAGAATATCAGTAACGACACCAGACAGGAAGAAAAGCTTTTTGAAGGCGTCTACCTCACCCGTATCGACTCTGACCGCCCAAGCATATTGGATGCGCTCCCCTTTGCACCGAAAAAGCGCAACCGCTTCGACCCACATTCCAGTGGTTTTTATATGGGATTCAGCCGTCTCACGAATGATTTCTATAGTTTCGGCCCCACCGGAAAAGCATCACTGGATGCCGGTAAATCCTGGGAAATCGGCGCCAATCTTTTCTCCAGCCATATTGCTCTGACCCGTGATCGTCACTGGGGAATGACCTTCGGGCTGGGTTGGGGATATACCTCTTTCCGTCTGGACGGCAATCAGGCTTTCCTAAAAGCAGAAGGCAGCACGGGTGTCTTTGACGGAGATGAGGAAACGATGTATAACAAAAGCCGTCTGCGCTACTTCCATTTTCGTATTCCTATCTCTATCGAATGGCAGACAAGAATCAACGGACGTCGCCCCGTATTCTTCGCTGCCGGACCGGAAGTGGAAATACGCCACGGTGTGAAATCAATGGCAAAAGTAAACGGACACAAAGAGACACTGGGTAAAGGCATGTATGTACACCCGGTAGGTATCAACCTGTTGGCACAAGCTGGATATGGCAGCCTGGGTTTCTATCTGCGCTATTCTACCTACGGACTCTTTGAAAAAGGAAAGGGACCGGATGTATCGCCAATGGCTTTCGGTATTTGTTGGTATTGGTAGGGAGAGAGAGTGATTAGTGGTAAGTGATTAGCGATAAGTGATTAACGATAAGTGATTAGTGATTAGTGGGCTGCGCAATCGTTGCCATAGCGCAGCCCACTAATCACTTATCACTTATCACTAATCACTACTTTATAATCTCCTTGCACCACTCCCTCACCCGCTTGTCCGTCAGTTCCGCCTGATTATCAAGATCAATAACCAAGCCACACCATTGATTGCCACGCAGTGCACGAGACTTATTAAATTTATATCCCTCTGTAGAAGTGAAACCAACCAGGGTGGCTCCGTCTTCTTCAAAAACATCTGCCAGTATGCCCATACCATCTACAAAGTTATCAGGATACTTTGCCTGGTCACCCAGGCCAAAGATGGCTACTTTCTTTCCCTTCAGTTGAAGTGTCCTCAGCTCCGGCAGAAGTTCATCCCAATAGGTAGGCAGTTCTCCGTCAAACCAGGTAGAAGCTCCCACAATCAAATGGTCGTATGCTTCAAAATCATTCTGCCAGGCGTTCTCTACAGAGACTATCTCAACTGCATCACCCAGCTCTTTTTGTATCTTTTTTGCTACCAAGGCCGTCTTATCCGAATTGGCAGCGTAAATCAATGCTATCTTTTTCATATAAGTAATACTTCAAATTAAGTTCATACTATGTGACAGTGTTTTATTGAAACGCAAATGATCGCAGATTTTCACAGATTAAATGGCTGCGCTATACTTGAGCGATGATAGGCTTTGCGTGAATCTGCGAGTTTCTGCGTTTCAATAACAGTATCATATAATGATGAACGATTATTTATCAATCTATCTTTCTTAATATTCCAATAACTCTTTTGCTGCTGCATATATCTTTTCTTCATCGGGCAAAATAGCACGTTCCAGTGCCGGATGAAACCCAACCGGTGTAAATGTGGAACCTACGCGACGAATAGGGGCATCAAGATGCCTGAACATCTCTGTCCCAAGAGTAGCAGCTACCTCGGCACCAAAGCCCGAAAAGACTTTATCTTCGTGCACCACCAATGCCTTGCTGGTTTTCTTTACCGATTCAAAGATAGTCTCTTTGTCTAACGGGATCAGTGAACGAAGGTCGATCACTTCCACTTCCCATCCGTTTTCCTTCGCCAGGCGTTCGGCTACGTTAAGGCAAAAATGGGTAGTATTGCCATAAGTGATAATACTCAGATCGGAACCTTCACGACGGATACGGGCCTTACCAAAAGGTACCTCAAAATCTTCGGGCACAATGGCTGAGGCTTCTACTGAATTGTACAGAGCTTTCGGTTCAATAAACAAAGTGAATCCCCGCGAACGCATACTTGTACGAAGCAGTCCGGCCGCATCATCGGCAAAAGAAGGACACACAATCCGCGCTCCGGGAAGGGTGGTAAGAGCTCCTTCTATGTTTTGGGAGTGATACAGTCCGCCACCGATATAACCACCCGAAGCTAATCTCAGGGTGATATTGGGAACAAATTTTCCGTTGCTTCGCCAGTACTCGTGTGTACACTCTACGTACTGCTCTACGGCCGGCCAGAAATAATCGGCAAACTCAGCACCCTCTATCACAACATGTATCTTCGGGTCGAAGCGACACATACCATTGGCTGTACCTACGATATAATCTTCGGCAATCGGTGCACTGAATACACGGGCATCGCCAAACTCCTGTTGCATGCCTTTGGTGACATTAAATACGCCTCCTTTTTCTTTGTTTGCCACATCCTGTCCCCAGATAAAGGTATCGGGATTGCGCCTGAACTCAGATTTCAGTGTTTCATTAATAGCAGTCACCATAAAAGCCTTCTCTCCTTCTACCTCATTGTGAGTTCCATCCGGGTACTTCTTCGGTTCATAAGGTTCCGGCAGTACAAAGTCAAAAATCGACTTCGGATCGGGATCGGGAGCAGCAAGTGCTTTGCGATTGGCAGCACTAAGCTCTTTTTTCGCTTCGGCTTCTATCTTTTGCAAATCCTCTTCCGACAGTCGTTTGTAACGGAGCAACATCCGGCGGAATTTCATCAGCGGATCGGCGTCTTTCACATAGGTAAGTTCGTTCTCATCGCGGTAAAGGGTATGCTTGTCCGAATTGGAATGCGAACCGATACGGACACAATTGGCATGCACAATCACCGGGGTGCGATTGGCAATGGCAAACTCACGGGCTTCGGTCATCGCATTCATAGAGTCGAACACGTCTTTGCCGTTACAATGAATGATTTTCAGATTCTTAAAGCCGGAGAAATTATCGGCAACTTTACGGTTGGCAGTCTGCTCATCTTTCGGAACAGAGATACCATAACCATTGTCCTGCCATACAAAGATAACAGGCAGGCGCTCAAGACTGGCCCCATTGACAGCTTCATAAACAAAGCCCTCGGAGGAGGCCGATTCACCATGCGAAGTGATCGCAACCCCCCGGTGGCCGTAGTAAACCATAGCCCGGGCTACGCCTGCGGCATGCAAGTCGTGTGTACCGGTGGCAGAAGAGACATTTTCAATGTGCCACTCCGGTTTGGCGAAGTGATTGGACATATGACGACCGCCACTACCGGGGTCGGTAGCTTTGGAAATGCCGTTTAGAATCAGTTCCTCTACACTCATTCCGGCAGAAAGAGCGGTAAGCATATCGCGATAGTATGGGAAAAGAAAATCTTCTCCTTTGGTGAAAACCTGCCCGATAGCTAACTGAATGCCATCATGCCCCGCATAAGGGGCATGGAAAGACCAACCCAGAGATTGTAATAAATAAGACGGCGTTTTCTCGTCAAGGGCACGTCCCAGGGTCATCAGATGATACCACTTACGAAGCGTGGCTTCGTCAGTAGTCTTAATATCATATTTCTTCATAAATAGTTCTTTGTGCTTCCCGCACGGGGAGGTGCGGCAGGCGATGATTGTATATTAATGGGGTTATCGATGTGTATTTTTATTTGACATTTAGGGGATACTTCGAGGGAGGCTTCGGGAGGGGGTGTTGTGACATCGTGATGTCATGCCCGGTGACATCGTGATGTCATGCCTGGTGACATCGTGATGTCATGCTCGGTGACATCAGTGTGTTATGACTGGTGACACAGGTGTGTCATGACTGGTGACACAGGTGTGTCATGACCGGTGACACAGGTGTGTCATAACAGCATCCCCAAAAAGCTGCCCAGAAGCGCTACAGGAGCACTATTCTGAGGTGAAACGCTCTAAATAGTCTGCAATAAAACGGAGGAAGTTACCCCCTAATGAGCCATCTACTACCCGGTGGTCATAAGAGAGAGAGAGGTACATTTTGTGCCGGATAGCGATCACATCTCCTTCGGGAGTTTCTTTTACAACCGGCTTCTTCTCAATACTCCCCACACCTAGGATAGCGACCTCCGGCTGATTGATTACCGGAGTACCAAAAAGCATCTTAAATGTACCGTAGTTGGTGATTGTAAATGTTCCGCCACTAATCTCGTCAGGAGTCAGCTTATTATTGCGGGCTTTAAGTGCCAGTGAGTTTATGCTCAGTGCCAGTCCGTTCAGGTTCAGACGGTCGGCATCATGGATGACAGGTACAATCAGATTACCGTCATTCAGCGATACGGCAACCCCGATATTGATGTGCTTCTTAAACAGTATATTGTAACCGTCAACAGATACATTCACCTGCGGATAAGCAACCAATGCTTTAGCTACCGCCTCTGTTATGACAGGCATATAAGTCAGCTTCACACCCTCCCGACGGAAGAACGCATCTTTATTCTTCTCACGCCAATGAACCAGCTGGGTCACATCAACTTCGACTACATTGGTTACGTGTGGAGAAACTTTCTTCGACATTACCATATGATCGGCAATAATCTTACGGACAAAATCCATAGGCTTCACTTCCACATCCGAAGTGGAACCGACTACCGGAGCAGGCGAGACAACCGGTGCAACCGGAGCAGTGGTAGCAGCAGATACAGGCGAAGTAGCCGGAGCTGTACTCACCGGAGCCTCTTTGGATATAGCGGCTGCTTGCTGAACAGTAACTTTAGGCGCAGCAGGACTACCACTCTTCTTCCGGGCAATGTAATCTTTGATATCTTTCTTACTCAACCGCCCCTCATAGCCTGTACCGGGAATGGTATCCAGTTCTTCCCTATGAATTTTTGCCTCCCGTGCCAACTGTAACACAACGGGTGAGTACCAACGCTCTTCTTCTGCTTTCACTACTTTCTCCTGTGGAGAGTCAGAAGTGGGTATTCCGCTTGCAGGTTGCTCTGTTTTGGTTTCTTCCTGTTCGCCTTCTCCCCCCATATCTACAAGGGCTACTACAGTTCCTACCGGCACCGTATCGCCTTCTTTAAACAATATCTCTACCACCTTACCGGCTACGGGAGACGGAACTTCGGCACTCACTTTGGCAGTATTTACCTCAAACAACACATCGTCTTCCTGAACGACGTCGCCTACTTGTACCGACCAGGATATAATGGTACCTTCAGTGACACTCTCACCCAATTTGGGCATCTTTATTTCAAACTTTGGCATATAACTTATTCTTTTATTATTATTGACTTATATAGATTAAACAACCTTCCAGAATAGAAAGTTCCGAGTTAATAGTTTATAGTTGTTGTCACACTGCATAATAACTGTCAATTGTCAATTGTCCACTGTCAATTGTCAATTGTCCACTGTCCCCTGTCAATTCCCCCAAATCCACGCTTCCGTAGCATACTTTTCACGCTTCAGCCGTTCAATAGCTTCTATATCATTACGGGTGAAACGATAGATAGGATTCTCTCCATTCTCACTCAAAAAGTAATGAAACAGGAGCCGTAGAAAGCGTCGCATATCCGGAGGCTGTTGCAAATGCCTGCACACATTGGTCACTTCACTTTTTACTGACGGCACGGCGCGCACTATGTGAGAACCGGGAGCCAGTACTTCCGGCTCCGACCTGCCATTGAGCGAGGCATTCAATGCCTCGATGTTTGTAGAAAAGAGGAGTGTGCAGTGATACATCACTCTGTTTTTGTGGATACACTGCGCACTACCGGATATCTTCTGCCCGTCGATATACACCCCTAAGCGACTGTCCGCACTGGCAGTAATCCCTACTGTTGCCAGAAAATCAATGGTCTGTTGCAGATAATAGTTGAAGTCGGGCTGAGTAGCAGTCTCTATGAAAGTGAGGTTGACATTTCCCGCATCGTGATAAACTGCACCTCCACCGGAGAAACGGCGGGCAATCCTCACACCATACTGCTGCGTGTAGTCCGTATCCACTTCTGCCTCCACACGCTGATGTTTGCCGATAACCACCGTAGGAGTTGCCTGCCAAAGCATGAAATAGTTCTCACGCTTCTGCTTCAACAGATATTCTTCTGCTGCCAGATTGAAATAGATATCCGTACAGCGGTTGTCTATGCAGAACATCAGGCAAAAAGGGTTTCATGGAAAATCTCTCCCACCGTGGGGTGAGGAAATACGCTCTTTTTAAACTCTTCTACCGTATATCCGTGCTCGATGGCAATACCTGCCACTACAATTAGTTCCGAAGCCGGATTCCCCAACAAGTGACAGCCGATGATATGCTCATCTTCATCAAGAATCAGTTTGCAAAGCCCATTTCCCAATTCATTCTCGGCAATAAAACGCCCGGAGTAGACCATTGGTAACTTCTGTACCCGGTAACTCACCCCTCCGGCAATCAGCTCTTCTTCCGTCTTCCCCACCCCCGCAAGTTCGGGATTGGTATAAACTACTCCGGGAACGTAGTCGTAGCTCATCTTATCTTCTACGCCTAAGATGTGATTAATAGCCACCTCACTCTCACGGATGGCGGTATGTGCCAGCATCGAATGGCCTGTAATATCACCACAAGCATATACATACGGGTGAGAGGTTTGCATGTGCTCATTTACTTTCACTCCACTACGGTGTAGCTCGATGTTCAGTTTATCAAGCCCCACCTGGCCTATATTTGCTTTACGTCCCACGCTGACTAATATCTTATCTGCTTCAAGCACAGTTGTTTTCCCGTCTCTCTCTACTGTAACTCCTGCCTTACCTACTTCAATCACTTTTGTATTCAGATAGAAATTAACACCCCGTTTCGTATAGTCTGCCCGGAGCATGGCGCTGGTTTCTTTATCCATCGCACCCAGAATTTCGGGCATCATCTCGACCACTGCTACCCGCACTCCCATACTGTTGAAGAAAGAGGCGAACTCCATACCGATTACACCACCACCAATGATGACGAGTGACCGGGGGAGCTGCGTTGACTCCAGGGCTTCTTTTGAAGTCCAGTAATCTACATCCGTAAGCCCCTTTATCGGAGGAATCACCGTATCAGAACCCGTACAAACCATCAGATAGGTCACCTCATATGATTCGCCCTCACTGCTAATGTGTATTCGCCCGTCCTTCTCCCCCACTATGAGGGCTTCATGCTCCACAATCGTTACTCCGTAGGAAGTTACCGTCATTGTCACTCCTCCCGTCAGCTTCTTCACTGTCTTGTCTTTGCGGCTGATAATCTTTTCCATATCAAACGCGGGAAGCCCGGAGACGGAAACACCATACTTGGATGCTCCTTTTATATTATCCAGCACTTTGGCGGAGTACAATAATGTTTTGGTTGGGATACATCCTTCATTAAGGCATACACCCCCCATTGCTTTTTTCTCAAACAGTACGGTTCTCAGACCGTTGGCCCCTGCACGCTCGGCAGCGGTATATCCGGCGGGACCTCCGCCAATGATTGCTATATCAAATTTCATACGCTGATTGTTTTTAAATAAAATATGATATAACAACAAATAAAAGAAGAACTTGGTTGTCGGGAATTGTCTGAATGATTACCTTTGCCTTAAAACCAAATCTTAAAAGATATGACTAAGGAAGAATTAATGCGGAAAGCCATTGAGCTTTCAAAAGAAAATGTCGCTAATGGTGGTGGTCCGTTTGGTGCTGTTATTGCCAAAGATGGAGAGATTATTGCTACCGGAGTAAATCGCGTAACCGCCTCTTGCGACCCTACAGCCCATGCGGAAGTCAGCGCTATCCGTGCTGCTGCTGCCCAGCTTGGTACATTCAACCTAAGCGGTTACGAAATATATACTTCGTGTGAACCCTGCCCGATGTGTCTGGGAGCTATCTATTGGGCACGACTGGATAAAATGTATTATGGCAATAACAAAACGGATGCAAAGAATATAGGGTTCGATGACTCATTTATTTATGACGAACTGGAGTTGAAGCCCGCAGACCGGAAATTGCCTTCGGAGGTACTGCTCCACAATGAAGCTATCAAAGCTTTTGAAGAGTGGGCGGAGAAGGAAGATAAAGTGGAGTATTGATTAACCATATTAACATTCGCTGAGAATCATACGTACTATGCCTGACAAAGAATGCATAGTTCAGATGTAAACTATGCATTTTAAGGGAGCGTTAAAATGCATTTTAAGGCATTGTTAAATACGTACTTTAGGACTCGTTATATTATCTTTCCTAAATGGTAACATAAAGCGTTGCAACATAGAAGTATACGCTATATAAAACAAGAATCCCCGGAGTACTGCATTTCTCCGGGGATCTTTTTCACACACAAAAGTTATAATTGCAATTGAAACTCTTCTTTTTTAGAAACGCATGCCGATGGTAAAGAGTACCTGGCTGCGAGTGTTGGTAACGTCCGTCTTGTTAAGATATATATCTTCAAAGGCATAGAACTTCTCTTTATAAGTACTGTATTTATATGCGAGATCTGCATAAAGCAAGCTGCCACGATAACCGATACCGATGGTATAATTGCTAAGCGCCTGGGCATTGGCAAAATCTGTATCTGTACTTATTGAGTTTATAGGTAAGTTCTTGAAAGCATTATCCTTAAAGGCAGAAGTGCTGTAATTGTATCCCAAACGGAAAGCAAATTGCGGAATCACCTTATACTCTGCTCCTACGCGAACCGTACTAACTCCTTTCAGCATACTGGTCTGGCCATTTTCCCAAGTCATTGCATCACCTTCGGGGTAGTTGAAGCGCATTGTTGAATAATTTTCATATTCATACTCCGCACCGATAGCCAGGCTACTGCCCACTGTATATCCGAGACTGAAATTATAAGTCCACGGTGTACGGAAACTATACTCGCGGTTCATATCACCCACCAAGTCATAGGTATCAATGGTGGTCCGAGTCAGTTTATCACCCAAAAAGACATCGGAAACCATACGAGAGCTTGTAGTCAGCGTAAGTTTATAGAATGTAGGAGAGTGCACAGACACACCGAAACGCAGAGGAGAGGATTCGATGGGACGTACAATGGCTCCCAGCTTAAAGTCAAATCCACTACCGCCAATCTTGTTCCAGCTTTCCAGCAAATATCCTGTCTCGCCATAGTTCTCGTCATAAGAAGAGTACTTCTTATAGTCTACGTCATAAGCACCTATTGTCATTCCGAAATAGAAACGGTCATTGACGTTGAACGATACGTTGAAGTCATATTGATCAATTCCGCCTCTTTCCTCAGAGTGAAACTTAGCATAGGGGATATCGGTAGTCATCGGTCTGTAGAGGTTTCCACCCCATTGGTCTTTTCCATCTTCAATTATTAGATGACCTTGAGAGCCCAATACGGAAAGCCAGCCCAAATCCTGATCGCGAAAAGCTTCACGACCTTCAAAATATTTGCTGTCTTTCACTCCATTCGCCTGATTAGCCATCTGGTAGGTTTGGGTTACAATTCCATCGCCAGGCGCTGTGTTCAGCAACCCCTCCATGCCCATATTCTTATAGAACGACTTCGATTTGTGATAGTTGAATCCGAAATTCACATACCGCAGAGGCGTCTGATTACCTATCTTTGAAGAAAACACAAAACCTATATTATCAAATCCTCCACGGTTCTTATCCCATTTTGAATTATAAACATTGTCAAGTCCCTTGTATGTGCTCTCCATCCCATAGGCTGAGAAACTGAAAGTAGTCATCACATCGTTACTGCGGTAGATTCCGATACCAGCCGGATTTGTTCCGATAGTGGATATATCTCCTCCTAAAGCACTCATTGCGCCACCCATACCGACAAAACGGGCGGTTCCATTTAAATCCTTACCAGTAAACTTAGCAGCATCGTATATTGTCTGTGCCTTTGCACTGCCTGCAAGCAGGGCGGCAGCCGCTATAATCATTATCTTTTTCATAATCCTTACCTTTTAAGTTAATACTACGGTTATCTCCGGCTACTACTGCTACGGCTGGAACCACCGCCACCACCACTGGAACGGGAGGAACTACCACCACTATATGAACCTGCACTGGAGCGCGAACTACCGCTGCTACTGGGAGAATAACTTCTGCTGGAAGAAGGAGTAGACGACGAACGTGAACTTCCGCTTGAATAGCTGCTACGGCTGGAAGGCTGCGTTGAGCTACCTCTGTTGTAAGTAGAACTCGGACGGCTACTGCTACTACTGCTCGGTCTGGAGGAAGAACTGCTGGAAGGACGGCTTACCTCAGTCCGCGAGCTACTATTATAAGTACTGCGCGTACTGCTCGGACGTGTGTAGGTAGAACGACGTGAAGAGCTTGCTTCTCCCCTGTCCGTACTTACTCCCGGACGACTGCTGGCAGAGGTACGTGTACCTACAACCCGGCTTGAAGACGAAGCATTGGTACGACGGGAAGTGCTCGTTCCGCCTGCACTTGGGCGACGGGAGGCATCTCCTGAGGTATATGTACGACGGGAAGTACCCGACGAATACCGGTCGCTGTTTCCGTAAGACCGACGATTGGTATAACTGTTATTGCTCCAGTAGTGACCTCCGCCACCCCAACCCGGATAATACCCGGGATAATGATGATGATGTCCCCAGTGACCACCCCAATAGCCGCCACCATACCAACCACCGTACCAGCCGCCATAATATCCGCCCCAACCGTAATAAGGACGTGACCACCCCCAACCCCAACCGGGACCGTAGGAATTATAGCGCCAATCCCACCACATCGGATTGCTGAACGTAGGGAACGCATAGGCATACAAGCCGTCAGTATATACGTTCCAGTCCCATGAATTACTTCCGTAAACAATATCCCAATAGAACGGGCTACTGATACTTACAGCAAAACGCGGATTACGGAAACGGATGATGCGTTCTGCATATTCGTAATCGTCCTGCGAACCGTTGAACTCACCGTTCACCCATTCGCCATCCAGATCCGGGCGTGATTTCTCTTTAATATATAAGGTGTCATCCTCCATCTCGAAGTCGTTTTCACGTGCATCGTAACGGCGGTTATACTCGTCCACATCGCGGGTATTTCCTTTGCGGTCCTGAACAACAACAGTTGTCCCCGGAGACGTATAAATATTCGTCGTGGCCTGTCTTCTCACCGGTTCCTTTTTCTCTGGTGCCGGCTCTTCCTTCTCTTTGGAAGGAATGAAGTAGAGGTCATCGTCATAGCTCTGTGCCATCAAACCTATAGGGAGACACAAGGCAATCAACAATAAAAAAACAATCTTTTTCATATCTCTGTGGTTTATGGGTTTATTTTTTTAATCCTTTTATTCACATTACAAAGATAAGCAAGGTATTGTTGCTTTTCGGGAGATTTTCCCCAAACAATAATAGGGAAATCCCTATTTATAAAAGATTAAGAAGCTGATAAAAGCCTTTAATACTTTACCTCAATGGATAAAAAACAGAAGGATGCAGGGAATTGTTTCCGGGAGAAGAAAAGTTAACCATGAAGGTTGCATGTAGCCGGGGCGTAGTCTCCATGTAGGCAAGGCGTAGTCTCCAAGCAGGCAAGGCGTAGTCTCCAAACACCCTGTTTGTCCTCCTTTTACCATAGTAATCTTTACAAGGCAGAACAGCCGTTTAAATTAAAAACTCATTTCGCTTTCAATTTCAAAAAATATATATACTTTTGTTCGTCATAAATAAACTTTTAAAAGACAGATTATGAAAAAAGAACTACTATTAATTGGTTTGTCACTGTTTTCCGTGACAACATCGGCACAACAAATCCATTCCATAATAAGTAAAAAATATGGAATAGAGCACAAAACATCTATCAAAACAAAGCAAACCAGACAAGCAGAAACAGAAAAACAAAAAGAGTATCAGAAAATGGTGGAAACACAGGTGAATACCAGCATCGCACGCCATAAACTGGAAAATATGCGCGAAACCATCGAAAGGGCAAGCGTCAACCTCCTGGACGAAGCTGTCATCGAAGGATCGGAGAGACGCACATACACCTATTCGCCCGACGGCAAACGTGACGAAGAAAAGCTATACCATTGGTACAATAATGAATGGCGGCTGGATAATGTCTATAAAAGAATATACACGTATGACGACCAACAACGCTGTACCGGACGCACTATATTAGATGATGGCAGAGAAATATCCAAAGTTACCATCAGCTATGAAGGTGGAAACACCATCTACAAATACTACAGAATAGGAGGACCCGAGCAAACATTGGTGGCCGACTATGAAAAAGGTTACGATGCAGAAAAGCGCGAAACCCTCTACAAATTATACGACGAACGAGGTATCCTGAGAGACTGGAGAGAATTCAGATATGATAATGAAGGAGATCAGGTATTCATGTTATTCTGGAACGGAGCATGGGATGAATATGGCAGCGGAACAAAGTATGAGACGGTAAAAGAAGGTTTAAAAAGCACAAGAACCTCCTACCAATGGAACGCAGAAAAAAAGGAGTGGAATGTTACAGACATCCTGACCATTATCAATAATGAAGCCAAACGCAGCTTGTCCGAAGAACGTTACGCATACAACCCCAATGATGGCACTATCATCTATGGAGAAAAAGAAACCAATGTATATGATACATACAACCGTCTCATCTCTACAGTGGCCGAGGAGTATACGAACGGAAAATTTGAATACTCATACAAAGAAGAGTATACATACTGGGGAACCGAAGCCTACGATCCCGACAGCGAAGAGGAAGACTTTGAAGGTCCGTTACTCACCTATTCTTCTTCTGACTGGGAAGACGGTGAATGGGTAGAAACTGAGTATGGAAAGATAGAACGCAATGCACAAGGGGTGGCCACAAAGGGTTACTCAAAAGAGATTGACGAAGAGTATATCAACAATCAGTATGTCTTTGTCATCAACGAAGAAGAAGGAACGTTTGACAGTAAGGGAAACCTTATTGCAAGTACAGGAACCTGCCGCTATGAGGACGGAACGTTGTTGTACAACATGAAATCTGAATATGAATATAATGCCCAAAACAAAAACATACGTTCTACTTTCTATAGAAAATACCCGGCAAATGACACCTGGATGTTGCATGAAGAAGATCGTGAGGAATACGATTCATATGGCAGAGCTACCCTGAGGTCTTATCTCTACCGGGATGATAGCAATAACTGGCAAGGATATAAATCAACATACAAGTACCAGTTTGAAACCAAAGACAATGAATATGTGGCAGAAACAGAGTATCGCATAAACAGCAACGGTGAATTCAGTACAGAACCAAGTCATTTCCGTTCTCACCTCCTGAAGGGGCAAATCAAAGAGACGATAGACCAGTACTATGAAGATGGAGTTATAGTCAATGGTAATAAACAGGAAGAAGGAACAAGCAGTATACAGATCACATTGCCCAACCCGGAACGTTATGACGATCATATCGAAATGGAAGAGGTGATGGAAAGTCCGGAGATTTCTTACCGGGCCAGTTATATCTGGGACAATGGTAACTGGTTGCTGCAAGACAAGAACGGATTCCAGCAAGAAGGCAACAACATCACCGTAACATTCCAGGTTGGTGATAGAGAGATGGAAAGAAACGTATACACCTACGATGACCAGAAAAGAATTGTTGCCTATATACAGTATCAGGATACAGAGAAGAGAACAGAAGTGGCATATAGCTACAATAATGACGGATTACTGGACAAGAAAGACGAAAACGGTATTGTCACCCTCTACATCTATTCTAAACATGAGGTGACAGGTATTGAGAAAACAACCGTGTCCGTTCTGCGAATCCAGGGACGTTCCATTACTACCGACAGCACAGAAACACTGTTGCAGGTATACTCCATTAACGGAACCCTCATTGCCAGCGGTACAGGTACGGTTACCCTGCCGGAAAGCGGAATCTACATCGTAGTTACAGACACTGTTCGCCAAAAAGTTATGATCCAATAATGTATGGACATGAATTTATTTACGATTAGACGATGTACGATGTACGATTGGGATTACTTTGTCTCTAACAGCACTGAAACAGGCTTTTAAAAGAGTAACTTCAATCGTACATCGTAAATCGTCTAATCGTAAATAAATTCATTATTATACGGATATAAGGGAATTTTGGTGCAGTTGCCCGGGCTTTTTCGGATATTATACCAGGCAATTGGTATTTTAATTACCTTTGCAAATAAAAACAGAATACATATGAAGTACTTTGAATTCACTTTTAACACTAACCCTTGTACCGAAACAGTCAACGATGTACTGGCCGCTGTCCTGGGTGAGGCAGGATTTGAAAGTTTTGTAGAGCGCGAAGGAGGATTATCAGCTTATATCCAGCAAAGCCTTTGCGATGAAGAAACAATAAAAAACGCGCTTGCTGATTTTCCTTTGCCCGATACGCAAATCACTTACAGCTATGTAGAGGCAGAGGATAAGAACTGGAACGAGGAATGGGAAAAGAACTTCTTCCAGCCAATAGTAATCGGAGACCGTTGCGTGATTCACAGTACATTCCATACAGATGTGCCCAAAGCGGAATACGATATTGTAATCAACCCACAAATGGCATTCGGCACAGGACATCATGAAACCACCAGCCTTATTATTGGCGAATTATTGGATAGCGAACTGCAAGGTAAATCACTGCTCGATATGGGATGCGGAACTTCCATACTTGCTATCCTTGCCCGCATGCGTGGTGCTGCTCCCTGCACGGCTATTGACATCGACGAGTGGTGCGTACGCAACTCCATTGAAAACATTGAACTAAACCAGGTAACGGACATCACCGTAGAACAGGGCGATGCTGCTGCATTGGCGGGTAAAGGACCGTTCGATATAGTCATTGCCAATATCAACCGCAATATTCTACTGAATGATATGAAGCAATATGTCGCCTGCATGCATCCGGGTTCGGAACTATATATGAGTGGCTTTTATGTAGATGACATCCCCGTGATCCGCGAAGAGGCAGAACGAAACGGACTGAGCTTTGTTCATTATAAAGAAAAGAACCGTTGGGCAGCTGTCAGATTAATAATGTGCTAATGTGCCAATGTGCCAATTAGCTGCGCAGTATTTGCACAAAGCTAATTGGCACATTATTTAATTGCATATTAACACATTATAAATTGGCACATTGGCATATTAGCACATTGGCACATTATTTTATCGTCATCCTCTTCAGCTCTTCCAGCGAACCGTTAAATACATTCAAGTCCACATCTTCATCAATTCCAGGCACAGTACCAACATCGGAATGCTGCCAAAAGTGCCATTTACCTTCATACTTCACAGAATCCACATAATAGTGAGCAATCCAGTAAGGATACGTATTGAAGATTGAATCATCCAGATAGCGGGTTTTAAATTTGTAAGAAGTATAAAGGATTGGTTTCACACCATAGTGCGCCTCCACCCTGTCGAGCCAGCGCTTAATATTTTGCTGCAATTCCTTCTTTGTCTTTTTCCCGGTTACCTCCACATCCAGCACCGGAGGAAGATCACCCGGAGCAAGTTTCACCGTACGAATAAAGAAATCGGCCTGCTTTAGCGGATCAGTCTTCGGAGAGAAGAAATGATAAGCTCCGCGAATAAATCCATGCTTTCCCGCTTCCGAGAAATTACGGGCAAAAGTATCATCACCATGATCTCCGCCTTCGGTAGCTTTCATAAAAACAAACTCAATAGGATAATCGGTCAGACGGCTCTGCATCAGTTCAAGCCAATCTATATCACCTTGATAATGGGAGATATCAATGCCATGTACATCATAACAACAAGGCACACAAATACCATATGCTTTCAGACCGTAACAAGGTTTCCAACGATAAGCATAAGGACGTATAAAGAAATAATAAAATGCCCCGGAAAAGATAGCAATAATAAAGATAGCAAGTACATTGCGCAACCAGGAGGGCATAGCAGTACGGGCTGTTTTTTTTGTTTTTGAGGGAGTACGACGACGGGTACTACGCGAAGCGACAGCATCCATAGGGGTACGACGCGAAGCAGCAGTAGAGGTTTTGCGAGGTATAGGTTTGCGGGAAGTAGTCATATCAGTAGTTAGAAGTCAGTAGTCAGTAGTTAGGACCTATGCAGAGTATTAGTATTTACTACTAACTTAGAATTTAGTAGCTAAAATCTAATAACTGAAATCTATGTAGCATACCAGTATCGTGTTACTAACTTAGAATTTAGCAGCCAGAATCTATACAGCATGCTAATACTGTATAGATTCCAACTACTAACTATCAGTTTCTAACTTCTTATTTAGCTTGTTCAAGCTGCAAAGTCTTGGTAGGCTGATCACAGACTTCAGTAGGACCAAAGTACTGGATAGGACCCGGATATACATAATCCGTAGTCATAGCCCACTGGTCGCGCATAGCGGCAAATGTTTTGAAAGGAGCACCATCCAGTTTCACGAGAGCTTTCTGGATAACCGGTTTCATTTCGCCATGACGACGTTCCATATTCATCATCATTGTGATAGGCACACCACCTGCAATCCATTCTTCGGCAGGAGCAGTAGTATTGCGTACAGATGACATATAACCAGTCTTACCATTAGCAATCAGCATAGAAGCTGTATAGCCCAATGAGTAGCAGTAGTCAGCATCGTAGTTTGACGGAGCAGCGCAACGACCTTCATAACCGAAGAAGTGGTGCTGTGCAGCAAACTTTCCTACATATTTACCTTCTGCCTTCCAGGTAGCCAGTTTGGTAGCAACCATTTCCGACAACAATTTCTCTGTCTCAATCAGCGATACCTGTACGTTTCCGTGCGGGTCACGATCCAGAGTAAGCTGGCGTGCAACGCCCTCGGGAAGGCTTGCATAGATAGCAGAATTTTCCGGAGAAAGTTTACGGATAATATAATCACGTTGATGAGATTTCTTAATCTGAGAGAACTCTTCTGCATTAGAAGCCAGGAAGTCGTTCAACTCAGCAATCAGGCGTTTCATAGCCGGAATGAACTCAACAAGACCTTCGGGGATAAGAACCGTACCGAAGTTATTGCCTTGTGCAGCACGATCGGCAACCACCTGTGCAATGTAGGTTACTACATCATCCAAAGACATATCTTTCGTTTCTACTTCTTCAGAAATGATACATACGTTAGGCTGAACCTGCAAAGCACATTCCAGCGCAATGTGAGAAGCCGAACGACCCATCAATTTGATAAAGTGCCAGTATTTGCGGGCAGAGTTACAGTCGCGTTGGATGTTACCAATCACTTCTGAGTAAACCTTACAAGCTGTATCAAAACCGAAAGAAGTTTCAATCATTTCGTTCTTCAGGTCACCATCGATAGTCTTCGGACAACCGATTACCTGTACACCAGTGTTCTTTGCTGCATAATATTCAGCCAGCACACAAGCGTTTGTATTAGAGTCATCACCACCAATAATAACAAGTGCTTTGATGCCCAGTTCTTTCAGGATTTCAAGCCCTTTGTCAAACTGCTCTTCCTTTTCCAGTTTCGTACGGCCGGAACCAATAATATCAAAACCTCCTGTATTACGATACTCGTCGATGATATCAGAAGTAAGCTCCATATAATTATGGTCAACCAGACCACCGGGGCCCAAGATGAAACCATACAATTTGCTATCAGCATTGAGAGCTTTGATACCATCAAACAGACCGGAGATTACGTTGTGTCCGCCCGGAGCCTGTCCACCGGAAAGGATAACACCTACATTCATAGCAGGCAGTTTAACAGCTTCTCCGGCTTCAAACTTAATCAATGGCATACCGTACGTATTGGGAAATAATTTCTTGATAGCTTCCTGATCGGCTACCGATTGAGTAGCAGCGCCTTCTACGGCTTTAACAGCCCCTTTCAGCGCTTTCGGAAGTTTGGGCTGATACGCAGCCCTTGCGATTTGCAATGCACTTTTAGTCATTTTCTTTATTTTTATTTAAAGGTGTTAGTAAGTTCGATACTAAAAAATCAAAAGCGATGCAAATTTCGTGTTTTTTTCTGAAATATGAAAGAGCATACGTAAATAATGTTAGCATACCTTTCGGTTAGAGAGACTTCCGGCTATCAACTACAAAAAATGGAAAAGGCGATAAAATGGCTTTTTTGAGGTATTAGTATAAATCATTGAGATAATACTGCAAAGTGGGACAAAAGATTTGAGCTACATTTGCACACATCATTTATGCATTTTTAATCAGGAAAAGAAACCATGAAAAACATGTATGGTCACCTTAGTAAAGGTATTTTGTTAGGGGTTCTCTGTCTGACTTCGTGCAGCAACCCCGCCCGTTCAGAACAAGAACCTCCTATGAACCGCTACAAAGCTGTATTTACTTCCATCCCGCAGGAAGTACCTACGATCAAAACACCCGATGCTCCCTTGGCAGGAAACGGAGATATAGGTATCACTATGGGCGGAGCACCGGATAGTCTGTGTTTTTACATTGGCAAAAACGATTTCTGGCGTGCATACCCTGTTTATCCGGGTGGTATTGCTCTACCAGGAGGGCTGAGCATCTCTTCCAAGAGTCTGCAAGGAGCCGGCTACTATGCAGAGCAACTACCGGGAAGCGCCGAAATCAAAGGTCGCTTCACCAAAGAAGATTTACAGGTTGAATTATCGGCATGGGTAGCAGCAACACACAATCACGTCGTCATAGAGTTGACAGCCAACGAACCTATTGAAGTCAGTCTCAACCTATGGGCGGCCCAGGGTAACACCTCCGTCACTGCACAAGGCAAAGAAGATATACACTGGGTGAGCCGTTCATTTGAGAACACTCCGTTGCTACGCTGGCCTACACACGTAATACTGGCTATGAACACTCCCGGAAGTCCCCTCCCCCATTCTGACAGGATATTGTTACAACCCGGAGAAAAGAGATGGATAACCGTCACAGCATACACCAATCACGACACACCCCAATGGAAAGACCGGGCACTCAGTGAAGCCAGAAAACTGACTCCCGCCTTATTAAAAGAACTAAAGAAAGAACATCAACAATGGTGGAGTAACTTTTGGAATGAATCCTCTGTCACCATCGGTGACGAAGAATTGGAGCGCTACTATTACATGTCCCAGTATCTGCTGGCTTGCTCTTCACGTGGCGATAAGTTTGCTCCCGGCATTTGGGGCACATTTGTTACACGCGATGAGGCTGCATGGGGAGGTGACTATCACTTGAATTATAATTATCAGGCTCCCTATTGGGCAGCATTTTCTTCCAATCACATCGACCTCACAAAGAATTTTGACCAGCCATTGCTGGATTATATGGACATGGGACGTCGGCACGCCCGTGAGCTATTGAACTGCAAAGGCATTTATTATCCGGTTGGTATCGGTCCAAAAGGACTTTGTACCTCTATGTGGCCTCTTACTCCGGACGAAATGATGCAAAAATATGCTACCCGCGAAAACACGATTGACAATGGGTATAAGTTCCTGGGACAAAAGATAAATGCAGTATTCAGTGTAGGCAATATGCTGATGAGGCACTACAGCACCTACGATGAAGCGTATGCAAAGAAGGTATATCCTTATATTATAGCCTGCGCAGACTTTTGGGAAGATTATCTGGTAATGGAGAACGGACGTTATGTGATAAAAATGGATCACTTCAACGAGGTGATGCCCAACAAGCGCAATAAAGGCGTATGGCGAAACAGGCTGGGCGATTTCAACTCAACTCTCTCGCTGGGGTTAGTGAAGATGCTTTTCAAAGGAGTAACGGACATGAGCATCTTCCTCCAAACGGATGAAAAACGACGAGAAAAATGGAATGAAATACTGACCAGACTGAGCGACTATCCTGTAGGAAAGAATGCCGAAGGAAGAATGAGCCTGAAAAGCATGGAACGCGGACCACAAAATTCGGTAGTTCGTCCGTCGGGATTAAACCGGGTTTCTATTCATGGGCTTATCCTGCCAGGAGGAGTAGCCGGTCCGGTAACCGACTCTGTATTCAATGCTATCCTGTTGGAAGACGTCAATCATTGGACAGATAGGCAATGGAATCCCGACGACTGGGGAAACACAAGCAACAATGGAATAGAAACCTGTTATCCGGGTGCAGTACGTGTAGGCTATGACGCAGAAAAGCTACTGCAACATCTTAAAAGACGTATCAGCTTCAGTGTTCATCCTAACCTGTGGATAACCCAAGGAGGTGGAGGCATAGAGACACTTGCTGCTGTGCCTTTGACTATCAACGAAATGCTGATGCAGAGCTACGAAGGAGTGATCCGTATTTTCCCTAATTGGATAATGACACAGGACGCTTCTTTCAAAGATCTGCGGGCATACGGTGCTTTCCTCGTGAGTAGTAGCCTGAAAAACGGAACAGTGGAAATGGTGGAGATTAAAAGCGAAAAAGGACGTACCTGTGTGATAGATAATCCCTGGAAGGGGAAAGAAGTCCGGATCGTACGTAATGGGAAAGACGAAGAAGTTATAGGCGGCAGCCGATTCACGATTGATACAAAGGAGGGAGAAACGGTAAAAGTGCTTCCCGCACGGGGAGGTTCGACCAGCGATGGTAGCTAAACAAGTATATTCAAATCTGTATGGGTTTGGATATATTTCACCACAGAGTAACACAGAGTTTAGATCTTTATTGAAACGCAGATGAACGCAGATTTTCGCAAAGGGAAACAAATAGATGATAAAGAAATACAGTCTTTTAATCTATCTGTGTTAATCTGCGTTTCATCAGATAAATAGTACTCTGTATTACTCTGTGGTGAGTTTCATATCTGTACGGGTTTGAATAAAACTGAAACAGCCTCTTAATTTATTTACCTTCTTCCCTTATTTGCCAACCTCCGCCAAGAGCTTTATACACTTGTACTACTGCGATTAACTCATCACGAATAGCATTACTCAAGCCTATCTGAGCATCAAAATAGCCACGTTGCGCATCGAGTACATCCAGATAATTGATAACTCCGTTAATATATTGAAGTTGCGCCAGGTCTACATAACTCTTGGAAGAACGTTCCAAATGAGCACGAAGATCATATACCTCTTTTATCTTGTTGAAGTTAACAATTGCATTTTGTGTCTCTTTAAATGCCGTCAACACCGTTTTCTCATAGCTGTGTACTTCCGCTTCATAGGCAGCCTTCTTAGCTTTCAACGCTGCACGATTCTTTCCCCAACCCAGAATAGGAGTTAGCAAAGCACCTTCCATAATACCATAAGGAGATTTCAGCAGATCGGAAAGGACTGTACTTTCGGCTCCGGCCCTACCTGTAAGAGAGATACGCGGAAACATATTCGTATACGCTACCCCCACTTTGGCGTTGGCAGCAATCAGTTTCTGCTCTGCCTGACGAATATCCGGACGACGTTCGAGCAAGGCAGAGGGTAAGCCAACAGGTAACGCATTCGGAAAATTGAATTCCTGCAACAAGCCACTACGAGCTATTTTATTAGGATACTCTCCGGCAAGAAAGGCAATATCATTCTCTTTGAGACTGATCTTACGTTCGAGATCGGGCACAAGTGTTGCCGTACGGGCAAGCTCCACCTGAGACTGGCGATAGGAAGTCTCGGATGTCAACCCACCTTCAAAACGAATACGTGCCAGACGCATCCCTTCTTCAC
Organism: Bacteroides mucinivorans; assembly: GCF_034654355.2. Classification (NCBI taxonomy): domain Bacteria; kingdom Pseudomonadati; phylum Bacteroidota; class Bacteroidia; order Bacteroidales; family Bacteroidaceae; genus Bacteroides; species Bacteroides mucinivorans. The sequence goes on from NZ_CP178179.1 coordinate 3,589,990, forward strand.
GGGCTTTCAGAGTCTGCCGGACAATCTCAAGCTCCGTATCAAGAGCTACAAGTTCATAGTAAGCCTGTGCCACTTCGGCTACAATAGTCATACGCAAAGCACGTTGTGCCTCTATGGATTGCAAATAGTCGGCAATACTTGCCGAACGTGCCCAACGAAGGTTTCCCCAAAGGTCAAGCTCCCACGAAAAAAGTACCTGAGCCTCAAAGGTATCACTGCGTTTGAAAGCATCGCCACCATGATTCTCAAACTCACGTTCACCGGTCACCGTTCCTTTTATGTCGGGAAGAAGGGCAGCAGTTGAGATTCTTTTTTGTGCAGCCATCTCTTTTACGCGGGCAGCAGCAATTAAAAGATCTTTATTGTACTCCAGCGATTTTGATATCAACCCGCGAAGTGTAGAATCGGTATAAATCTCCCACCAGTCCATATCACCAAAACTAAGTGTATCTTGATTGCGAGCAAGGCTGTCAGGCAAGTGAAGGTCAGGGCGGGTGTAACTTTTTCCAATCTTACAAGAGGAAAAAGAGACTACAGCCAGTAATAAAATAATATATAAAAAATTTCTCTTCATATCGTAGTTAGAATTTAGAATTTGGTAGTTAGAATTTGGTAGTTAGAATTTGGTAGTTGGAATCTTTGCAGATACTCCCACGCTGCATAGATTCCAACTGCCAACTACTTACTTCTAACTACCAACTTATACACCATAACAAAGAAGAACGGTACAAGAATAATGCCCAGAACAATAGCAAAAATCATTCCGAAGAATACACCCGTACCAATAGCCTGCCGACTGGCAGAACCCGGTCCGCTTGCCAATACCATCGGGAGCATACCAAGCACAAAAGCCAGAGACGTCATCAAAATAGGACGAAAACGCAGACGGGCAGCATTGATAGCCGCTGTAACAATATCTTCGCCATCGTCTACCTGTACTTTGGCAAACTCCACAATAAGGATAGCATTCTTAGCTGCCAACCCTACCAACATTACCAATCCTATCTGAAAATATACATCATTTTCCAATCCGCAGATCCATACCCCCAGGTAAGCACCTAACGCAGCAATCGGCAAGGATAACAGTACGGCAACCGGCAAGGTCCAGCTTTCATATTGTGCAGCCAGAAACAGGAACACAAAGAGGAATACCAACGCCATCACCAACCCTGTCTGTCCACCGGCCTTCTTCTCCTGATAGGAAAGTCCACTCCATTCCAGCCCGATATTATCAGGCAAATGATCACGGGCTATCTGCTCCATAATCTCCATGGCTTGTCCGGAACTATATCCCTGTGCAGCTTCTCCGCGTATCACTGCCGTAGTAAACATATTGAAACGTTTGATACTACCGGGTCCTGTAGTGTATGAAGCATTCCCCAAAGAGGTAAGCGGTACCATAGCACCATTGGATGCTTTAACAAAGAAGAGGTTGATATTATCTTTATGCTCACGATAAGGAGCCTCTGCCTGAATATACACCTTATATATACGGTTGAACATGTTGAAGTCATTTACATATACAGAACCTGTATAGGCCTTCATGGTAGAAAACACATCCGCCAGCGGAACACCCAGCATCTTCACCTTATCACGGTCTACATCGAAATACAATTGTGGTATCTCTGACTGTAACGAAGAGGACAAGCCGGCAAGTTCTTTACTTTTTGAAGCATAGTACATCAATGTATCCGCCGCCTGAACCAGATTATCAAAGGTTGCCTCTCCACGGGCTTCCAGCTGCATCTCAAAACCTCCCGAACTACCCAGCCCCGGGATAACCGGCGGTGTAGAGAGATACACTTTACACTCGGGATACTCTTTGAGGTGTTTCTGTACCTCGGCCATGATTTTGTTTATAGTGGTTTCTTTACGTTCCTCCCACGGTTTCAGGATAACAGTCAACTCACTACGTGCCTGGTTACTACCTACACGAGGGCTGCTTCCGGTCACATTCTGTACATATGCAATGTACGGATTCTTATCAAGGAAAGAGATAGCGCGCTCGGTCACTTTACGTGTACGTTCCAGCGTAGAACCTTCGGGCAGTTCAAGCTCTATCTTAAAATACCCCTGGTCTTCTACCGGAAGGAAGCTGGTGGGAATGATACGATGTAATAAAAGAATCGCTATCAATACCATGCCGAAAGCACTTAGTACACGACGCGGATGCTTGATGACACGAGTGATAACTGCTACATATTTATTATTACCAATATTCAGCCACTCATTAATTTTACGAAATACGATGTTCTTCTTTTTGCCATTGTCCGGTTTCAGAATCAAAGAACACATGACAGGACTCAGCGTCAGAGCCACTACTGTAGATATCAGTACAGACACAGCAATGGTAATGGTAAACTGACGGTAAAGCTGCCCGGTAATGCCACTAAGGAAACTAACAGGAACAAACACGGCGCAGAGTACCAGTGAAGTCGCAATCAGAGCACTTGTCAATCCCTCCATTGCCTTCTTAGTGGCCTCGTAGGCACTCAATTTTTCTGTCTCCATGATATGTTCCACGCTCTCCACCACCACAATAGCATCATCTACCACGATACCAATGGCGAGAATCAACCCTAACAATGTAAGGATATTCAGTGAGAAGCCAAAGATCAACATAAATCCGAACGTACCAATCAACGAGATAGGTACTGCCACAATTGGAATCAATGTGGCACGCCAGCTCTGCAAAGAGAGAAATACCACTAATACCACCAGTACAAGTGCTTCAAACAATGTTTTGTACACTTCATGAATAGACTCCGAAATGTAGGTAGTCATATCAAACGGGATTTCGTAGCTCAACCCCTCAGGAAAGTTTCTGCTGATTTCTTCCATGGCCTGCTTCACGTTGTCGGCCACTTCGATGGCGTTAGCACCAGGCAGCATATAAATGCCAAGTACGGCAGCATTCTCTCCGTTGATACCACTCTCCGTATTGTAAGAAGAAGCCTCAAGTGACACACGTGCCACATCTTTCAGACGGATAATAGATCCGTTTGCATTGGCACGCACCACAATGTCTTCAAACTGACTTACTGTGGAAAGACGTCCCTGTGTAGTAATAGGGATAGTAACATCGAGCCCTTTCACCGGTTGCTGCCCAAGTACCCCGGCAGCCGACTCACGGTTCTGATCCTTCAGAGCATTCTGCAAGTCCTGCACGGTCAAACCGAAGTTTGCCAGTTTATCGGGTTCTGCCCATATCTGCATAGCATAATACCGGCTACCAATGTTCGATACACGTCCCACACCCGGAATACGACGAAGCACGTCGAGCACGTTGATCGTAGCAAAGTTACTCAAATAGATTTCGTCAAACTTCGGATCCGAAGAAGTCAGACAGAGTGTCATCAACTGACTTGGTGCCTGCTTCTCTACGGAAATACCATTTTGAATTACTTCGGCAGGCAAACGGGATTCGGCAAGTTTCACACGGTTCTGAATCTCAACGGCAGCCAAATCAGGATCAGCAGATACATCAAAAGTGACTGTAGCCGAAAAGCCTCCGGAGTTGGAACTGTTGGACTCCATGTAAAGCATACCGGGAGTACCGTTAATCTCTTGTTCAATCGGAGTAGCCACCGCCTGCGAAACAGTCAACGCACTGGCTCCCGGATAGGATGCACTGATTTTAACCACCGGTGGAGTTATCTGCGGATACTGATCCACCGGAAGCATAGTCAACCCTATGACTCCGATTATTATAATTACAATGGATATGACCGCCGAGAAAACCGGACGATCTATAAAAAAACTGACTTTCATTATTTACTCCTTTATAGCGTTATCCACTTCTTCGGCCTTATCGGCTTCTACTACCCGGACTTTCATTCCCGGATTGAGTTTGTGGAATCCTTCAACAACAATCATTTCTCCCTGTGCAAGTCCGCGTTCCACAACTACCTTGTTGCCAAACTCAGGTCCTAATTCTATGAAACGCTTCTCTACTGTTGAGTCTTTACGCATCACGTAGATATAAGCACCACCTTTCTCAATTGTTACAGCTTTGAGAGGCACCACAACAGCACCTTCCCTGACATCGAGCAATAACTTCACTTTTGTGAACTGTCCGGGTAGCAATACCTGCTTCGGATTGGGCATCTCGGCCCGGACAGAGAACGTCCCCGTCTGAGGGTCCACTTGTGGTTCGGCAAAATCCACGTAACCTTTGTATGGATAGACCGTATTATCAGCCAATGTAATAGAAATGTTGGGCTGCCAGGAACGACTGGAATCCTGCTGCCCGATATTAATATTCCGTTCTTTACTTTTCAGATAATCCAGTGCAGTCATATTAAAATCCACCAGCACTGTATCACTCTTTACGATGGTAGCCAGCAAAGACTTCGCACCCGGCCCAACCAATGTCCCGAGGTCGACGTTTCGTTCACTGATATGCCCCGAAAGTGGAGAGCGGACCAACGTATATCCCAGCTCCATCTCTGCCTGCGCCAGATCGGCTTCACTCATGGCAACCGTAGCCATTGCACTTTCATAGGCAGCTTCGGCATTATCAAGATCCAGTTGGCTGGCAGCATTCTGAGCATAAAGCGGTTTGATACGTTCAAAGTCACGCTGAGCCTTTAGGGCCTGCGCCTCATCTTTTTTCAGCTGTGCACGTGCTTTATCTGCTTTTGCCCGATACTGCTCCTGATTAATAACAAAAAGTACCTGGTTTTTATTCACATAGGTACCCTCTGCGAAAAGCATCTGTTCCAGATAACCTTCTACACGGGCACGCACTTCAACAAATTGCTGGGCACGAATACGACCTACATACTCACCATAAATCTCTACATCATCTTTTGCTGCAGCCTCTACTATCACTGTAGGTATTTCCGGTTCAGCCTTATGCGGACGTGTTAATACCCAGTAAATACCTAATATCAGAACAATGCAAACAACAGTAGCAATGGTTCTCTTTTTCTTTAGTTTCAATTCTTTCTTTGAGAGAAATAATCTCATAATCGGTTGAATTAGTTAATTTAACTTATGTTTGTTCTTAGTCTCTTGTCGTACAAGTTGCGTACCAAAACGGCAAAAACTTCATTTATCTGCTATAAACAAGCTGTTTATACTGTATATACAGTTATTGGGCATCTGTGGAATTTTACTGCAAACTGTAGAATTTATCCACAATTCCGACTTTTGGGCCACAAAAGTAGAGAAATCTGCCTAAAGCAAAACAATTTATCACGTACATTTGTATTTTATATGTTACACGTAATAAAACCATCTTAATGAAAAAACATTTATCTTTAACATTAGTTCTCCTGACGTGTCTTTTTTTGGCTTTACCTACTTCGGCACAGCAACGCAAAAAGGTAGGCGTGGTGCTAAGCGGTGGTGGTGCAAAAGGTGTTGCACACATTGGAGCATTGAAAGTGATCGAAGAAGCAGGTATCCCCATCGATTATATTGTAGGTACCAGTATGGGATCTATTATCGGAGGTTTATATTCTATCGGCTACACACCGGAGCAACTTGACAGCATGGTGAAAAAGCAAGACTGGACTTTCCTCCTCAGTGACCGGATCAAACGAAGCCAACAGACTATGTCCGAACGGGAAAAGTCGGAAACGTATGTACTCTCTCTCCCTCTAACCGGAAAGGGTTTCAAAGAGCAAGCCTCGGGAGGAGTTATCAAAGGACAAAACCTTGCTAACCTCTTCTCTGACCTCACTGTGGGATATCATGACTCTATTGATTTTAATAAAATGCCAATCCCTTTCGCTTGTGTTTCGGAAAACGTTGTGAATGGCGACGAAATAGTATTCCATAGTGGTGTACTTGCCACAGCTATGCGTGCAAGCATGGCTATTCCTGGCGTATTTACTCCTGTGCGAATAGATAGTATGGTATTAGTAGACGGTGGTATGAAAAATAACTATCCGGTAAATATAGCCAAAGCAATGGGAGCCGAAGTAATCATCGGAGTAGATGTACAGGATAAGCTGCGAACAGCAAATGAACTTAATACGGCACCTGATATTTTGTTGCAGATTATCGATCTTACTACACAAAAAAATTATGAACAAAACGTAGTAGCTACAGATGTTTATATAAAAGTAAATGTAAAAGGATATTCTGCTGCCAGCTTTACTCCCAATGCACTGGATACGCTCACCAACCGAGGTCAAGAAGCAGCACAGAAGAAATGGAGCGAGCTGTTGAAACTAAAAAAGGAAATAGGTATCCCGGCTGATTATAAACCTGTTCCTCATGGGCCTTACACTTCCTTATCTTCTTCCAGAAAGTTCTTTGTAAAAGAGATCAATTTCTCCGGTATCGAAGATGCGGATAAGAAATGGATGATGCGGAAATGCAAATTGAAAGAAGACAGCGAAATCAGTGTAGCCCAATTGGAAAAAGCACTTTCCGTATTACGGGGAAGCCAGGCATATTCCAATGTCAGCTATAAACTTACCAGTACACCGGAAGGAGACAAGCTGGACTTTCTGCTGGAAGAAAAGTATGAACGGAAAATCAACTTAGGCATTCGTTTCGACTCTGAAGAAATTGCTTCTATGCTGCTGAATGCGACTCTAAACTTAAAGACACACATCCCGTCTAAAGTATCTGTAACCGGACGTTTGGGGAAGCGTTACGCTGCCCGGGTAGATTATACCCTGGAACCGATGCAGATGAGAAACTTCAACTTCGGTTATCTCTTTGAATATAATGATATCAATATCTACAATCATGGCGACCGTGCTTATAATACCACTTATAAGTATCATTCAGGGGAATTCAGTTTCTCAGACGTATGGTATAAGAACCTGCGTTTTGCTGTAGGAGCACGGTTTGAATATTTCAAATACAAAGATTTCTTATATACCAGCCCGGAATATAATCTGAAGATAAAACCGGAACATTTCTTCAACTACTTTGCGCAGGTGCATTATAATACATTCAATAAAGGATACTTCCCCAACGAAGGGGCAGATTTTAAAGCCGGATATTCTCTTTATACGGACAACATGGCGAAGTACAAAGGACATGCTCCATTTTCAGCCCTCAACGCTTCGTGGGTGGAAGCCTTCCAATTAACCAACCGTTTTGCCTTGCTTCCCGCTATATATGGAAGGGTACTTATAGGTAGAGATATCCCCTACCCGTATACCAACGCATTGGGTGGCAACTACTTCGGACGGTTCATTTCACAACAACTGCCTTTTGCCGGAATTGATAATATCGAAATAATGAAGAACTCCGTAGTAGTCGGCGGTTTAAAACTACGTCAACGCTTATGGAGTAAGCATTATGTTAGCCTGACGGGAAACATAGCTCTGACCAACGACAACTTCTTCGATATTCTGGAAGATAAATGTATCTACGGATTCAGTTTAGGTTACGGAATAGATAGCATGTTCGGACCGCTGGAAGCTTCGCTGGGATACTCAAACCAAAGTAAGAAGGTAGGATTCTATGTGAATTTGGGATTCTACTTTTGAAAAACTATTTATTTAAATTACCGAAATGCAGAAATTCAGACAACTTATATCATAATAAACTAAAAACAAATTAAAGGAATATTCACCAGATTTATTGGAAAATTAATACATTTGTAACCTAAAATAAATCATTTATTGACAGTAGCTCATTGTGGTTACCAATATAAATATACAAGAGATGAAAAGCCAAACAAACAAACAAGTAATTTTCCAATACCTTATCGTGATATTGTGTTGTTTAAATCTGTTATACATGCATTACAACGTATTTACAGATAGAAATGATCTAGGAACTTTTCCATACATAGAAAATTTTTGTTTTACAATTATCGACTGTTGTATATTGTTTATTATTCCCTTTATAATAATAAAAAAAAGATTCTACTTATATTTTATATTGCTCATTTTTATAAATATAATATCTTTGGCAAATATCTGGTATAGTAGATATTTTTCATCCTACATACCTTTATCATTATATACAGAATTCGGTAATTTGAATGGTTTATCAGCAAATATAACAAATGTCATAGAATTACGAGATTCAATTATTCCATCATCCCTCATTACTGGAATACTGTTTTATTTATATTATAAAAAACAAATAAAATCAAGTCTTAATACCTCTCGTATTCGTCAGGCAACTATATTAGGAGGAATAGGAATTTTCCTGATTTCGATTTTAATAGGAATATCAGCTATGCGTTGGAAAGATTTGTCATGGAAATACATAACTCCCTATAATTATAATCCAGTTCAAAGTACTTTTCAATTTGGAATAGTACATAGTTATATAGTAGAGTGGAAAAGACATCACAATAAAAGCTATTCTGTAAAGGAATTAAAGGTTTTAGAGCCCTATATCACAGGAGAAACTATTAATATGGAAAAAGAGCATATTCATCAAAATTTTATATTAATTATTGTCGAATCACTACTCTCATACGCTACTAACCTAACAGTTGATAATATTGAGATTACCCCAAACTTAAATAAGTTAGTAAAAGAGGGAGCATACTATAATGATAACATGATGCCACAAATTCAAGCAGGAGAATCAATTGATGGACAGCTTATATATTTAACTGGACTACTCCCCAAAAAGCAAGGTATCACAATTAATGATTATCTGAATAATACTTTTATATCACTGCCTTCTTTATTTAAAGAAAAAGGGTTGAAAACTAAAATGATAATTCCTACATCTTCAACAATGTGGCAACAGAACAAAGTGTGCCTGAAATTTGAAATAAAATCACTGTTCGCAAGAAATAGTTACCCCAACCAGGAACAGGTTAATGGGTGGTTGACAGATCAACAATTATTTCAATATGCAGCAATGACAGACTCAACAAACAATCAGAGATTCATGTCTGTAATATTAACTTCTTCTACCCACTCACCCTATTCGCATTCTATAAAAGAGTACTCTATTAATTACCCTAACAACTATTCTAACGAATTAAAAAATTATCTTTCTAATGTCCATTATATGGATGTTTGTTTAGGAGAATATTTCCATTCCCTAAAAGTATCCGGATTATATGATAATAGTTTGATTATAATAGTCAGCGACCATCAAGCTCATGATTTTTTACTTAATGCTAATAATTTGCAAATTCCGTCTTTAATCCCTTTATATATCATCAATTCTCCCAAAGAAATAAAAAAGGATCAACATCACCCCATAAAACAATGTGATGTTTTTCCAACTATACTTGATTTAATGGGGATAGACAGTAAATGGAGGGGAGTAGGAAATAGCATTCTCATTCCAGATTCTTTTCTAAATACACCATTTCAAAGAAAAAGAGAAGAAAATATGCAAAGAATCTCTAATATTATCTTAGATAGTGATTATTTTAATCATAATCCACTAAAATAAAAGTCGTAATTTTCACATAACTAATACAGTGCCTCTTCAATCTCGTTTCTACGGATTTCTCTTTTTACTAATGTCCCAAAACGGAAATATGACTTAATCCCATACTATCTATATCTCTTTGTAAGACATTTATAGATTCAGAACATCTCTAGTTAAAGTTTTAATTCGTTTTGAATCATTTTTTGCAGAGTTTTGAATTGATTCTTCGTAATGAGTTATTGTATTATTTATTTGCCTAAGCCGAAGAAAGTATTTATCTTTACCGCTGATATATTCAATATTCACATTAAAAGAAGATAGATTATGGCAAGTAGAAGAGAACTCAAGAAAACCGTAAATTATATTTCAGGAGAATTATTCTCAGAGTGTTTGATCAATAGCATGTTTGTTCCTGGTACTGATAAGGCCAAAGCAGACCAACTTATGGCCGAAATCCTTAAGATGCAGGATGAGTTCATCAGCCGCATCAGCCATACAGAACCGGGCAATGTAAAAGGATTCTACAAAAAATTCCGTAGTGACTTCAACGCTAAAGTAAACGAAATTATTGATGCCATCGCGAAATTAAACTAAGAATGAAAAAAGCAATTTACAGCTTTATTTACTTTCGCTTGTTGGGTTGGAAAATGAATGTAACGGTGCCAAACTACGATAAATGCGTAGTTTGCGCCGCTCCCCACACTACAAATTTAGACCTCTTCATAGGTAAACTTTTCTATGGTGCCTGGGGGCGTAAAACAAGCTTCATGATGAAGAAGGAGTGGTTCTTCTTCCCCTTAGGTCTTATTTTTAAAGCCGTAGGAGGTATTCCGGTAGACCGTGGTCGTAAAACATCATTAGTAGATCAGATGGCACACAAATTTGCTGAAAGAAAAAAATTTCATCTTGCCATCACACCCGAAGGTACACGTAAACGAAATCCAAACTGGAAGAAAGGATTCTACTATATCGCACTGAAAGCACAAGTCCCTATCGTGCTCGTAGGAATAGATTATACTACTAAGACTATTTCATCCACCAAAACTATCATGCCTACAGGAGACATTGAAAAAGACATGCGCGAAATAAAGCTCTACTTCAAAAACTTTAGAGGCAAACATCCCGAAAACTTTAGTATCGGAAATATCGATGAATAGTAATTAATGATTAGTAATAAATGTAATGCAAGAATTACGTGTTTCAATCGTCCAGACTAATATTGTCTGGGAGAATAAACAAGAAAATCTCCGTTTGCTCCGTGATAAGCTACAAATGCTTCACGGGACAACGGAGATTGTTGCTTTACCGGAAATGTTCTCGACTGGGTTTAGTATGAACAGCCTGAAATTGGCAGAACCGATCTCTGGAGAAACGATACAAACACTCAAAAGCTGGGCCGGAGAATTTCAGTTTGCCATCACAGGAAGTTTCATTTGCTGCGAACAAGGTTCGTATTATAACCGTGCTTTCTTTATCACTCCCGAAGGAGAAGAGTATTACTATGACAAACGCCATCTCTTCCGTATGGGACAAGAAGCTGAACATTTTTCCTCCGGAGACAGTAAACTCATTATCTCCTACCGCGAATGGAACATCTGCCTGCTGGTATGCTACGATCTGCGTTTTCCGGTATGGAGCCGGAATATAGATAATGAATATGACTTATTAATATATGTAGCCAGTTGGCCGCAAGCCCGCCGATTGGCATGGGACACACTACTTCGTGCCCGTGCTTTAGAGAACATGTGTTATGTATGCGGAGTAAACCGGATAGGGACAGATGGTAATAACCATCTATATAATGGAGGTAGCATCGTCTATTCCGCTAAAGGTGAAATACTAACATCGGTCCCGGACACCAAAGAAGCTATCGCCACCGTTTCACTCAACCTCAAATCGCTACAACAATTCCGTGATAAGTTTCCGGTATGGAAAGACGCAGACACTTTCCGGATTTGAGTTTATATGTACATTTTAGTTAAGCAACTTAAATAAACAAACGTTAAAATCGCCTCTTTATAGCAACAATACCTACAATAAGGTAGTTTTTATAATAAACTTCTTTTGTATCTTTGTCGTTCAGAAAAAACAGTCGCACGACTTGAATCTAACATAACTTAATTAAAGAATTTATGAAAACAAACTTAAGTTCTCAAATCACTCTCAACAGGGTCTCCCCCAGATACTACAGACCAGAGAATGCATTTGAACGGTCGGTATTAACCCGACTTGAAAAAATTCCTACTGATATTTATGAATCTGTAGAAGAAGGTGCCAACTACATCGCTCGCGAAATAGCACAAGTAATACGCGATAAACAGAAAGCAGGACGCTTCTGTGTTCTGGCATTGCCGGGTGGTAACTCACCACGTAATGTGTATTCCGAGCTAATTCGTATGCACAAAGAAGAAGGCCTCAGCTTCCGCAATGTGATCGTATTCAATATGTACGAATACTATCCATTGGTTCCGGACGCAATCAACAGCAATTTCAATGCCCTGAAAGAGATGTTCCTCGACCATGTGGACATTGATAAGCAGAACGTATTCACCCCGGACGGAACCATTGCTAAAGATACGATCCTGGAATATTGTCGCCTGTATGAGCAACGTATCGAAAGTTTCGGAGGTATTGACATTGCTCTTCTGGGTATCGGTCGCGTAGGTAATATCGCTTTCAACGAACCGGGTTCACGCCTGAACTCTACCACTCGCCTGATCTTGCTGGATAACAGCTCACGCAACGAAGCTACCAAGATATTCGGAACAATGGAGAACACTCCTATCAGTTCTATCACAATGGGTGTATCTACTATCCTGGGTGCCAAGAAAGTATATCTTCTGGCATGGGGAGAGGACAAAGCCAAGATGATTAAAGAATGTGTGGAAGGTCCGATCACAGATACAATTCCTGCATCTTATTTGCAGACACACAACAACGCTCACGTAGCTATTGACCTTTCAGCCGCCAGCAACCTGACACGTATTCAGCGTCCCTGGTTGGTGACTTCTTGCGAATGGAACGATAAACTGATTCGTAGTGCCATCGTTTGGTTATGTCAATTGACTGGCAAGCCCATCCTGAAACTGACCAATAAGGATTACAATGAAAACGGCTTGAGCGAACTTCTGGCTCTCTTTGGTTCGGCATATAATGTAAATATTAAGATATTCAACGACTTGCAGCACACTATCACCGGTTGGCCTGGTGGCAAGCCGAATGCTGATGATACGTATCGTCCCGAACGTGCAAAACCGTTCCCGAAACGTGTTGTTGTATTCTCTCCGCACCCGGATGACGATGTTATCTCTATGGGTGGCACTATCCGCCGCCTGGTAGAGCAAAAACATGAAGTACATGTAGCTTACCAAACATCGGGTAACATCGCTGTAGGTGACGAAGAAGTAATCCGTTTCCTGCACTTCATTAATGGTTTCAACCAGATTTTCAATAACAGCGAGGACCTGGTAATCAATGAAAAATATTCGGAGATCCGCAAATTCCTCAAAGAGAAGAAAGACGGAGATATGGATTCACGCGATATCCTGACTATTAAAGGTCTGATTCGCCGTGGCGAAGCCCGTACGGCTTGTACATACAATAACATTCCGTTGGACCGCGTTCACTTCCTGGATCTGCCATTCTATGAAACAGGCAAAATCCAGAAGAATCCTATCAGTGAGGCAGACGTAGAAATTGTACGTAACCTGCTTCGCGAAGTGAAGCCTCATCAGATATTCGTAGCCGGTGACCTTGCCGATCCGCACGGAACCCACCGCGTTTGTACGGATGCTGTGTTTGCTGCTATAGATTTGGAAAAAGAAGAGGGAGCCAAATGGCTGAAAGACTGCCGTATCTGGATGTATCGTGGTGCATGGGCTGAATGGGAAATTGAAAATATCGAAATGGCAGTGCCTATCAGTCCGGAAGAGTTGCGTGCTAAACGTAATTCCATCCTGAAACACCAGTCGCAAATGGAAAGCGCTCCGTTCTTAGGTAATGACGAACGTCTGTTCTGGCAACGTAGCGAAGACCGTAACCGTGGTACAGCTGCACTTTATGATAATCTTGGTCTTGCTTCTTATGAAGCAATGGAAGCATTCGTAGAGTATATTCCGTTATAACAATTAGTAAATAATCATAAAGAAGAGTGAAGAACAGAGAATTCTTCACTCTTTTTTTGTTTACAAATAAAAGACAAATTAATATGAAGAAAGAAGAGACTCATTACCGGCTCCTTCCAATGGCAGGAGCTTATAACATGCGCGACCTTGGAGGTTATCGCACCATTTATGGCAAACATGTGAAATGGAAAACTTTTCTGCGTTCAGACGACATGAACAAACTGACATCCACAGACCTGGATTATCTCACTCTATTACCACTACGAACCGTGATCGATTTCAGAGGCGAAGCCGAAAAGGAAGCAGCAGCCGATCATTTGCCACAGACTGTGTCCAAGCATATCCCATTGCCCATCGAAGCCGGCAATATGAGTGATATTGCACATTTTGACAAAAACAACCTGAGTGCTGTCATGGAGGAAGTGTACGCATTCATCGTTCGCCATATGCAGGATACATACAAAGAATTTTTCCGCATCCTGACAGAGAAAGCCAATACCCCACTCCTCTTCCACTGTTCTGCCGGGAAAGACCGGACAGGCATTGCAGCCGCATTGCTGCTTTCGGCTTTAGGAGTGGAACGCGATACAATAATAGAAGACTATATGCTGTCAGCTCAGCATATCCAGGCCAAATATGATTTTATCACAAAAGATCATCCGGAACTAAAACCGCTGACTACCGTGAGAAAAGAGTATCTGGAAACGGCTTTCCGTGTGATAGATAAAGAATTCGGAGGAATAGAAAGTTATCTGATAAACAACCTTGAAGCAGATATAGAGAAACTGCGTAATTTATATACAGAATAACGAAAATTACTCTACTTTTGCAGGCTAAGATTTTCACCACAGAGAACACAGAGCTTTATTATCCGAATAAAACGCAGATTAACGCGAATGAACGCAGATTAGAGTACTGATATTCTTTCTTTTATATTTGTATTTTGCAAAAATCTGCGTTAATTTGCGTTTCAATCAGATAAATAATACTCCGTGTTCTCTGCGCCCTCTGTGGTAAACCGTAATAATTGAAGTTTATGAGAAAGCTATACTTATTCCTGCTGTTACTTATTGCAGGAACCAATTTACTCTTTGCGCAAGCCATCGAAAAAACAGTAGAAGATCGGCTGAATGAATTCTTCAACAGCTACACCTCTGCCTCTGCTAAAATAAAACAGCCCACATTACAAAGTGTAGAAATTGACTTTGACCGAAAGCAACTCACAATACAGGCTTCAGAAAGTTTTGCTTATCAGCCCTTTCTACCCGAAACAGTTGAGTCTATTTATAATCAGGTAGAAAATATTCTCCCTGGCCCGGTACGTTTTTTCGATGTTACGATATACGCCGATGGCAGACCCATAGAAGACCTTATCCCCAATGCCTACCGCAAAAAGAAAAAGGACAAAACCCGGCTTTCATTGAATACTGACTATAAGGGAGCACCCTGGGTGACAAATACATCGCGCCCATACGAAATATCCCGTGGACTGCAAAACCGACACATCGCTCTCTGGCAGAGTCATGGACAGTATTTCAAGAATGAAAAAGGCGAATGGAGCTGGCAACGTCCCCGGCTGTTTTGTACAACAGAAGACCTGTTTACGCAATCGTTTATCCTGCCCTATGTTATCCCGATGTTGGAGAACGCAGGTGCCAACGTTTTCACTCCACGCGAACGGGATACGCAGAAGAACGAAGTAATTGTTGATAACGACACGAAAAACGGTTCTATCTATCTGGAAATGAAAAGCCGCAAGGCCCGTTGGGAAACAGTAGGTGGAAAAGGATTTGCATCTAAAAAACGTATCTATAAAGATGGAGAGAATCCTTTTCTGGACGGCACAGCACGCTATGCCCGTACAGAAAAGAAAAAGAACAAAGCCTTTGCAGAATGGATTCCGACCATCCCACAAACAGGTAACTATGCGGTATATGTATCCTATCAGACACTACCTAACAGCGTAAGTGATGCCAAATACATTGTGTTTCATAAAGGAGGAGTTACCGAATTTAGTGTAAACCAGCAAATAGGCGGAGGTACCTGGGTATATCTGGGGACTTTTGAGTTCGACAAAGGCAATAATGATTATGGCATGGTGGTACTCAGCAATGAGAGCAAAGAGAATGGCGTCGTATGTGCGGATGCAGTACGTTTTGGAGGAGGTATGGGAAATATCTCACGAGGCGGAACCGTCAGCGGACTTCCGCGCTATCTGGAAGGAGCACGTTATTCTGCTCAATGGGCAGGTATGCCGTATGAAATATATGGTGGACGAAAAGGAGAAAATGATTATGCCGATGATATCAATGCACGCTCCAATACACTCAATTATCTATCCGGCGGTTCAGTGTTCAACCCCAAAGAAAAGGGATTGGGAGTACCGTTGGAAATGACCTTAGCCCTGCACAGTGATGCCGGATATAGTAAAACAGACGAAATAATCGGCTCATTAGGCATATATACCACCGATTTCAATAACGGCTTGCTGAACACAGGGATGGACCGCTATGCCTCGCGTGATCTGGCAGATATCTTATTGACACAGTTGCAACGGGACATCCACACTACCTACAATATCCCCTGGACCCGGCGTAGCATGTGGAATCGCAATTACAGCGAAACACGCTTGCCGTCTGTACCCTCTACGATCATAGAACTACTATCACACCAGAATTTTGCAGATATGCAACTGGGGCACGACCCTAACTTCAAGTTCACCGTAGGACGTGCTATTTACAAAGGTGTACTCCGCTTTGTGAGCAGCCAACACGGAAAGGAATACGTTGTACAACCGCTTCCTGTAAGCAACTTCGCCCTTCAGTTCGGTAAGAAAAAAAATACCCTCGAACTCTCCTGGCAAGGAGAAAACGATCCGCTGGAACCAACCGCCACTCCACGTGAATATGTAGTATATACCCGCATCGGCTATGGCGGCTTCGATAATGGTGTACTGGTGAACCACCCTTCCTATACCCTAAAAATAGAGCCGGGCCTTGTGTATTCATTCAAAGTCACAGCAGTCAACCGCGGTGGCGAAAGTTTCCCCTCAGAGATATTATCGGCCTATAAAGCAAAAGATGAAAAAGGGAAAATACTTATCATCAATGGTTTCGACCGTCTGAGCGGGCCGGCTATCATCAACACACCTACCAGTGCAGGGTTTGATCTGGAAGAAGATCCGGGCGTACCCTATTTATACAACATCTCCCTGAGTGGGGCACAAATCGGATTCGACCGGAAACAAGCCGGCAAGGAAGGGAAAGGCAGTCTGGGGCATAGTGGCAACGAACTGGAAGGAATGAAAATCATTGGAAACACATTTGACTATCCATTTATTCATGGTAAAGCAATTCAGGCAGCAGGACACTATAGTTTTGTATCATGTAGTGATGAGGCTGTAGAAAACGGACGGGTACAACTGGAAGAATATCCCATTGTGGACTATATCCTGGGACTGGAAAAAGAAGATCCCGTCAACCGCGCATATTACAAAACATTCTCCTCGCCTATGCAACGGATCATTACGGCTTACTGCCAATCGGGAGGTAACATTCTCGTCAGCGGCTCTTATCCTGGAAGTGATATGAATACTTCGCAAGGTAACCGGGAGTTCACACAAAAAGTTCTGAAATATGGCTATCAAAGTTCACTGCGCAACAGCCTGTCCGGACAGATCAACGGACTGGGACGTACTATTTCCATTCCCCGCCTACCCAATGAAAACAGGTATGCGGTGACTGCACCGGATTGTATAGTCCCCGTAGCACCTGCCTTTTCCGTATTCACATATAGTCCGGATAACCAAAGTGCAGGTATTGCCTACAAAGGAAATTACCGCACATTTGTTATGGGTTTCCCCTTCGAAAGCATTGAATCGGACAAAGACCGGGCAATGGTTATGGCAGCAATACTTAACTTTTTTAGTGAATAGTGATTAATGAATAGTGATTAGCGATAAGTGATTAGTGATTAGTGCCATGCGGCATGATGGCGCAGCCTGCTAATCACTTATCACTTATCACTAATCACTATTCACTAATCACTTTTTTAATTAATTTCCCCCCTATTTGTTCAATCTCTCGCGAAAAGTTCTATCTTTGTCCCTATCATTAACCTCTAAAATAAAAACATTATGTATACCATACAAGCAAATCCCAGCGGCACACGCAGCATGGAAGTTTCCGAAGAAAACCTGAAAACCATTGAAAAATATGCCCTCTTCCGTCACCTGATTGACAGTAATGGTATTGTAGACGAAGCTGTTCTTGATAAACTCAAACTCAACGTCCGTTCGCTTATCGCCAGCCAGGAAGAAGACAGTAAAGACCTGCTTGACCTCTGCATAGACGTGATCTATCACAATAACATGAAAGCATTCGGCCTGCAACAGCTTATCAAACTATACCTTACCTGGCTTAACTCCCAAGAAGCAGAAGAGGAAGAATCATGATTACCGCCGACACTCGTGGAACGACTGCTTACAGTCCGTTAATCCCGGCCATAAAAGCCATATGTAGCGCCCAACCCGGCGAGACAGTGAAGATTATTATGGATAATGCTGACGCATTTCAAGACTTAAAAGAATACTTATCGGAACAAGGCATCGGTTTTCGCGAAATCTACGGTAGCGAACAAATGACTTTGCAGTTTACAAAACTGGAATGAAGGAAATTCACCACAGAGGGCACAGAGTTTCACAGAGTTCTTTTTTTTTTATTAGAAATCAGCTAAATAGTACTCTGTGTTACTCTGTGGTGAAACATATTCCAAACCGCATTAAATATGAGTGAAGTACAACAAAAATTAAAAGAGTTACCGGGATCAGCCACCCGGAAAATCAACAGTATATATGGTAGCATAGACAAGTTTTATGCTACCGTTTATCTTATTGCCCGCAATGAGCACCAGTGCCAAATGATGGCTGTGCCGGCTGCCGACCAACGAATGAAAACCATTCGTGCCTATCAGGGTCTCATACGTTTCATGCTCGACGAACTTGGTCTCGACGGAAAAGACATTATGGATGCCATAGCCAGTGACTATCTGGAAGATTTCGTAAACTACCGCGAACAAAGCTTCGGCATGACAAATGAAGAGTTCATCTCTATTATCAAACGAATCGGTTAACCGGATGGATATTCTCCTCATTATCATAGGAAGCATCTGCCTGTTGGCAGGACTGATAGGGTGCATCGTCCCGATGCTTCCAGGTCCGCCCATCGCCTATATGGCTTTGGTATTGCTTCACTTCACCGACAAAGTACAATTCACAATAACTCAGCTTTTCTTGTGGCTGCTGCTTGTCGTAGCTATTCAGGTGCTCGATTATTTTATCCCGATGTTCGGGGTGAAACGGTTTGGTGGCACCAGTTGGGGTAACTGGGGTTGTATTATCGGTACTTTCGCAGGACTTTTCCTGTTTCCTCCCTGGGGTGTTATCATCGGTCCGTTTGCCGGAGCATTTATAGGAGAGTTATTAGGAGGGAAAGAGACACATCACGCCCTCAAAGCCGGATTTGGAGCTTTTGTGGGATTCTTAATGGGTACTGTACTAAAAGTTACCATATGTGGCTGGTTCATTTTCTGCTTTATCAATGCATTAATTCAATCTTAACGATCTATCTATGAAACACACGAAATCACTGACTTGTCTATTAACTTTGTTCTCCTTCATTACATCCGTTACCATAAAAGCGCAGGATGATAGAGAGTGGCATACTATTCAGATAGAGAAATTAGGAATTAGTGCCTCTTTTTACCAACAACCCACAGCCACTACTAAATTAGACGGTGAGGAAAAGAACTATCGTTTTGAAAATATAGTAGAGGAAGAAGAACATCCCAATAAATCTTACCTCATCAGTATCTGGGAAACAACAAACCCATCTGATTCTGGATATGCAGAAAAGAAGGAGATGCAACTTATCACCCAGAAGCTGTATGGAAGCAATCTGGAACTCATGGACAAGAATATTTTTCCCAAAGGGGGAGTTCCTATTACACAATATACTTTGAAAAATATCAATGGAGAATACATTCTTTTCTTTATTGGATATAGCAAGAACAAGGTATATACCTCAGAGATACATTGTAAAAAAGACCAGGAATTCAACTACGAATGCCTAAAGTTTATTCAGAGTTTTTATATCGACAACTATATCAAAGAGATACAGAAAATCAGTCTTGATAGTTTAAGTTGTAATATCCTTTTTCCTTATCCACCCGAAGTATATAAAATAGATAATCCGGAACCCGAAATGATATATGCAATAGAAGCATATGCCCCAACTCCCCAAAAAGAAAAAGAGGTAACTATCTGGATTGGCGAAGAGGAAGAAACCATCAAGATGTATCAATATGAAGACTCAGTGAGTTATTATAAACTATCAGAGGCACTTCTTTCAGAAACCATTCCAGAAACGATGTCAGCCGAAACGGTGAATTTATTATTGCAGCATTTCGTTCACTCGATGGTAAGTACTTCTAACGGGAAGTTAATAAAGAAAGAAGAAATCCAAGGAGGCAATCTACAAGGAATAGCCATTACGGTACAAAGTGGTAATACAACCGAGACCCTCCTTTATCACATGTTTTTAAAAAATCGCAAGATATATATTCTGATGGCCGCACTGCAACGTGGAGTAAGAACGAACTACCCTGCCGTCACCCGATTTATGGAATCCTTTCACATAAAATAAATGTGCAGTTATAAATTATCCGTATCTTTGCAGCATGAAAGAATACCGACTTACCGACTGGCTGCCCACTACCAAGAAAGAAGTAGAACTGCGCGGATGGGATGAACTCGATGTCATCCTGTTCAGTGGAGATGCCTATGTAGACCACCCCTCCTTCGGGCCGGCTGTGATTGGCCGCATTCTCGAAGCACAGGGATTGCGGGTAGCCATTATCCCCCAACCTAACTGGCGCGATGATCTGCGCGACTTTAAGAAGCTGGGACGCCCCCGTCTGTTCTTTGGCATTTCGGCAGGATGTATGGATTCTATGGTAAACAAATATACTGCCAATAAACGCCTTCGCAGTGAAGATGCCTATACTCCGGACGGACGCCCGGATATGCGTCCCGAATACCCTTCGATTGTATACAGCCAGATACTGAAAAAGCTATACCCGGATGTTCCCGTTGTACTGGGTGGCATCGAAGCAAGCTTGCGCCGGTTGAGTCATTATGACTATTGGCAGGATAAAATACAGAAAAGTATCCTGTGTGACAGTGGTGCCGACCTGCTCATCTATGGCATGGGAGAGAAGCCTATTGCCGACCTTTGCAAACGACTGCAAACCACCCATGAGATGCCGACCGACCTACTGCAAACAGCTTATTTACGAAACAATACGGAAGACGTAACCCGTGCAGAAGATGATATCGAACTTTACTCGCACGAAGAATGCCTGAAAGACAAGAAAAAGCAGGCCGCTAACTTCCGCCACATCGAAGAGGAGTCGAATAAATATGCCTCTGCGCGTATCCTGCAAGTTGTAGGAAAACAGGTTGTAGTAGTCAATCCGCCCTATCCGCCCATGACGCAGGAGGAACTGGACCACTCGTTCAACCTACCCTATACCCGCCTGCCACATCCCAAGTATAAAGGAAAGCGTATCCCCGCCTATGATATGATTAAGTTCTCGGTAAACATCCACCGGGGATGCTTCGGAGGTTGTGCCTTTTGCACCATTTCGGCACACCAGGGCAAATTCATCGTAAGCCGCAGCAAGGATTCCATTCTCAAAGAAGTAAAAGAGGTGATGCAATTGCCGGACTTCAAAGGCTATCTTAGTGATTTGGGAGGTCCTTCGGCCAATATGTATAAGATGGGAGGAAAAGACGAAACAGTCTGCCGGAAGTGTAAACGCCCGTCATGTATCCATCCCAAAATATGTCCGAATCTGAATACAGACCACCGTCCCCTGCTTGATATCTATCATGCAGTAGATGCACTGCCGGGCATTAAGAAATCATTTATCGGTAGCGGGGTACGCTATGACCTGCTACTGCATCAAAGTAAAGACCCTGCAGTAAATCGCAGTACCAATGAATATACCCGCGAACTGATCGAGAAGCATGTTAGCGGACGACTGAAAGTTGCACCGGAACATACCAGCGACCGCGTTCTCAATATTATGCGCAAGCCCTCGTTCAGCCAGTTCGGAGAGTTTAAAAAGATATTCGACCGCATCAACACCGAGAAAAACCTGCGACAGCAACTCATTCCTTACTTCATCTCCAGCCATCCGGGCTGCAAGGAAGAGGACATGGCTGAATTGGCCATCATCACCAAACGACTGGACTTTCATCTGGAGCAAGTACAGGACTTCACCCCTACCCCGATGACCGTTGCAACAGAAGCATGGTATACCGGATTCCACCCCTATACACTGGAACCGATATTCAGTGCCAAAACACAACGAGAGAAACTGGCACAACGCCAGTTCTTCTTCTGGTACAAACCGGAAGAACGCCGGAATATCATCAACGAATTGCGGCGCATCGGACGCCAGGACCTGATAGACAAACTGTACGGAAAGAGATAGAATACAGTATCATACTATGCTGCTTGCAGTACACGCCTTGCCTGCATGGAGAGTACGCCTTGCCTACAAACAGGTAAGGCGTACTCTGCAAACAGACTCTACAAGGCACACAGACACGGGTAGGTTTATTCTTCCTGTTTCACCGGTAAAGCCACCATTTCCTGCAATATACTCACGGCAGTCTCTACATTCGGGATATCTTTTATTACCATCGAACGGCGTCCGTTCTGTTCGCGCAAATCGCAACGGCGGGTGTACTTCATCATATAATCTATCACCTTACCAAAAGCCTGGCTCTGATAGAACGGGCTGTCCGGATTGGATACGAAAAACAACGTCATACGTCCTGCTTTAAGGAATACCTTTTCCGCTCCCAGACGGGCTGCAAGGCGACGAAGCGGAACGATACGAAGCAGTTCCTCCGTCTCGGAAGGCACAGGGCCAAAACGGTCTTCAAGCCGCGAACGAAAAGCCTCCACATCTTTGTCCAGAGTCAAACCGTCCAACTCGCGATACAGCAACATGCGTTCACTACTTCCTGTGACATAATTGGCAGGTAACAACAATTCAAGATCGCTCTCCACCTGGCACTCATCCACAAACTGCTCGCCACTGACAGCTCCTTCACCTTTTATCTCGTTGGCATACAACTCGGCAAACTCGTCTGTCTTCAACTCATACACGGCCTCTGAAAGGATTTTCTGATACGTCTCATATCCTAAGTCGGCAATGAAACCACTTTGCTCCGCCCCCAGCATATTTCCTGCACCACGGATATCAAGATCCTGCATGGCAATGTGGATGCCGCTCCCCAGATCGGAGAAATTTTCGATAGCCTGCAATCGTCTCCTCCCCTCAGGAGTAAGTGACGAAAGCGGAGGGGCAAGCAGGTAACAGAATGCCTTCTTGTTGCTACGTCCCACGCGCCCGCGCATCTGGTGAAGATCACTCAAACCAAAATTCTGCGCCTGGTTTATGATGATGGTATTGGCATTAGGGATGTCAATTCCACTCTCGATAATCGTAGTGGCAAGCAACACATCATAGTCATAATTTACAAAGTCGAGGATAATCTGCTCCAGATCGGCAGGCTCCATTTGCCCGTGTCCGATAGCGATGCGGCAATCCGGAATATGCCGTTGTATCATAGCTTTCAGTTCCGGCAGATTCGCTATACGGTTGTTTACAAAGAATACCTGCCCGTTGCGGCTCATTTCGAAATTAATAGCATCGGTTATGATCTCTTCATTAAAAGTATGCAGTTCCGTTTGTATAGGATAACGGTTGGGCGGCGGGGTAGATATCACGCTCAGATCACGTGCTCCCATCAGCGAAAACTGGAGCGTGCGCGGGATAGGCGTTGCCGTCATAGTCAGCGTATCTACGTTCACTTTCAGTTGGCGTAGTTTCTCCTTTACAGATACACCAAACTTCTGTTCTTCGTCAATAATCAGCAGACCGAGATCTTTGAAATGCACATCCTTACCCAGGATACGGTGCGTACCGATAAGGATACCCACTTCTCCTTCTTTAAGTCCTTTAAGTACCGCTTTTGTTTGTGCGGCAGTACGGGCACGGCTCAGATACTCCACTTTACAGGGGAGTCCTTTCAGTCGTTCGCGAAAGGTTTGAAAGTGCTGATAAGCCAACACGGTAGTAGGTACCAGTACTGCCACCTGTTTATTATCGGCCACTGCCTTAAAGGCGGCGCGGATAGCCACTTCTGTCTTTCCAAAACCCACATCCCCACAAACAAGACGATCCATCGGGCGATCACGTTCCATATCTGCCTTCACCTCGGCAGTAGCCTTACTCTGGTCGGGCGTATCTTCATAAATAAAAGAAGCCTCCAACTCACGCTGCAGAAAGCTATCGGGACTATAGGCAAATCCCTTTTCCTCACGGCGCTTTGAATAAAGCAGAATCAAATCGCGGGCAATATCTTTAATCTTGGTTTTAGTACGTTCCTTTAGTTTCTCCCAAGCACCCGTACCCAGTTTATTCAAGCGGGGAGCTTCTCCCTCTTTACCTTTGTACTTCGATACTTTGTGCAACGAATGGATAGACACAAAAACCACATCCTCGTTCTGATACACCAATTTCATGACTTCCTGAGTGGTATCACCGTTAGGGATACGTACCAATCCTGAAAAACGCCCCACCCCGTGATCGGTATGCACCACATAGTCACCGGGGGTAAACTGGTTAAGTTCTTTCAGCGAAAGAGCTACTTTTCCCGAACGGGCTTTATCACTTTTAAGGTTGTATTTATGAAAACGGTCGAACAACTGATGATCTGTAAAGATACACAGACGCAGGGCATCATCGGCAAACCCTTCGTGCAAAGTACGCTCTACTGCAATAAAAGGTATCTCGTCACCTCTATCTTCAAAAATAGCCCGTATGCGTTCAGTCTGTTTCCTGCTGTCACTACAGATATAAAGCGAATACCCCTTCTCACGATATTCTCTGAAAGAAGCGGCTACCAGATCGAAGTTCTTATGAAAAATAGGTTGTGCCGTTGTCTCAAACTCAATCGTAGCATCCGGTGTTCCGGTGGGCCTGTTGCCAAACTCCATCCTTCGGAAATCAAGAGCGCGAACGGTAAATTCGGCACCATCAATTAATTTCCCTTCAAGCTTAATCCCCCCATTCTCTTCGGCTTCCTGCACTGCAAGTGCCTGCGGAGTCAATGCCTCATCATGAACAGTCTGAATACGTTCGCGCAACCAAAGAAAATCACGCATGGCCAATATCGTATCTTTCGGAATAAAATCAAGGAATGAAGAAGACATTGCCCCTGCCAGCGCCAGATCAGGAACGATAACAATGCTATTTTTCTTCTCACGCGACAGCTGTGTATCGACCTCAAATGTGCGGATACTCTCTACTTCGTCTCCGAAGAAATCGACACGATAGGGATACTCCGACGCAAAAGAAAAAACGTCAATGATACTACCACGTACAGCATATTGTCCCGGTTCATAGACATAATCTACATATTCGAAACCGTAGCTATGCAACACCTCCGTGATAAAACCGGAGTCAACATGCTCACCTACATTCAGCTTAAGAGTTTTGTCGTCCAGTTCTTCCTGCGAAACAACTTTCTCCGCCAATGCATCGGGATAGGTAACAATGCACAAGCCCTTTTCTCCTTTCTGCAAACGGCTGAGCACCTCGGTACGGAGTATCTCATTGGCTGCATCCTTCTGACCATACTTGATGGCACGACGAAAAGAAGAAGGGAAAAAAAGCACTTGCTCCCCTCCCAACACCTGTGTCAGGTCATGATAAAAATAACCGGCTTCCTCCAGATCGCCCAGAATAAACACAAAAGGAGACGGACTTTTCTGTATCAACGCTGATGAAAAAAGCGAAGCAGAAGAAGCGCACAATCCTCCACAAAAAATATGATTTACAGAAACGTCTTTCAGCAATTGACACATAACAGTCACGTTGGGATGAAAGGCGTATTGTTGTTGCAGTTCGGTGATAGTCATTGTTCCTGTTTTTAACTCGCCAAAAGAGCCAAAGAGTCCCACTGAGTTTTAAGAAAAAAATAGAACCCTTGTAAGATAATTGTGCTCTCCGTGGTGAAAATCCTCGCAAAAGTACTAAATTATCCTTAGTTTTGATACACTATTTTCGGTAAGTAACGGAAAAGCGTTACATTTGTCTGCAAATACAGATACGATTATGCACACACCATCGGACAGCATTGTTATCATACCAACCTACAACGAGCGGGAAAATATAGAGAATATTATCCGTGCTGTTTTCGGGCTGGAAAAAGAGTTTCATATTCTCATCATCGAAGACGGCTCGCCGGATGGAACAGCCGCCATCGTGAAAAAATTGCAAGAGGAGTTCCCCGAACGTCTGTTCATGGTGGAGCGCAAAGGTAAACTCGGATTGGGGACTGCTTATATTGCAGGTTTTAAATGGGCACTTGCCCGCCATTATGAATATATCTTCGAGATGGATGCCGACTTTAGTCACAATCCGCAAGATCTGCCCCGCTTGTACAAAGCCTGTGCAGAAGAAGGAGGCGATGTGGCAATCGGTTCGCGTTATGTCAGTGGAGTAAATGTAGTAAACTGGCCTATGGGACGTGTTCTTATGTCGTATTTCGCATCCAAATATGTCCGGTTCATAACCGGAATACCGGTACACGATACCACTGCCGGGTTCAAATGTTACCGACGTTGTGTACTCCAAACCATAGACCTGGACAATATCCGGTTTAAAGGATACGCCTTTCAGATAGAAATGAAGTTTACGGCTTATAAATGCGGATTCAAAATAATCGAAGTACCTGTCATCTTTATCAACCGGGAACTGGGTACCTCCAAAATGAACGGTAGTATTTTTGGCGAAGCTGTATTTGGAGTAATCAAGCTGAAACTAAACAGTTGGTTTCATAAGTATCCCCAAAAAGTGGGAAACAACAAACAGTGAGCGACTAAGTCTAATGGGTAATTTAAAATTGTAGATTTCAGATGAAAAGAACACTTATAAAGAATGCAATCATTGTAAACGAAGGGCTTCAAGTACCTGGTTCGGTGATTATAGAAGGAGAAAAGATAGCGGAAATATTGGTTGAGAATCAGGAATCTGCCGTTCCTTGTGACGAAATAATCGATGCAACAGGATGCTATCTACTACCCGGAGTTATCGACGGTCATGTTCATTTCCGTGATCCGGGATTAACTCACAAAGCAGATATCACCACCGAAAGCCGGGCAGCAGCCGCCGGCGGAGTAACATCTATCATGGATATGCCCAATACCAGTCCGCAAACAACAACGCTGGATGCCCTGAACGCCAAGCTCGACCATCTGGCTGAAAAGTGTTCTGTAAACTACTCCTGTTATTTTGGCGCTACCAACAACAACTATCCTCTGCTCGAACAACTGGATAAGCACCGTGTATGCGGTGTTAAGCTATTCATGGGTTCGAGTACCGGCAATATGCTGGTGGACAAGATGGCCAGTCTGCTGAATATATTCAACGGAACCGATCTGCTGATTGCCACCCACTGTGAAGATCAATCTATCATCAAAGACAACACAGTCAAATATCTGGAAAAATACGGAGTAGATGGCGATGTACCGTTAAAGTATCATCCCAATATCCGTTCGTCGGAAGCCTGTTATCAGTCTTCCGAGCTTGCTGTTCGTCTGGCGCGTATAGCCGATGCCCGTCTGCATATACTGCACATCTCTACTTCCAAAGAGTTGCAACTGTTCGAGAACATTCCATTATCAGAGAAACGAATCACGGCCGAAGCATGCGTTGCCCATCTGCTATTTGCTTCCAGTGACTATCAGGAACTGGGCACACGTATCAAGTGTAATCCTGCTATCAAAAAGAAAGAGCGAAATGCGCTGCGCGATGCTGTAAACTCCGGACTTATTGATTCAATTGCCACTGACCACGCTCCTCATCTGATCTCCGATAAAGAAGGAGGTGCCTTAAAAGCAGCATCCGGCATGCCTATGATACAATTCTCCCTTGTAAGTATGTTAGAACTGGTAGATGAAGGCATATTTACCCTTGAAAAGGTAGTAGAAAAAATGTGCCATGCCCCTGCCGAAATATACGAGATACATAATCGTGGCTACATACGGACAGGCAATCAGGCCGACCTGGTACTCGTTCGCCCCAATAGCGAATGGACTGTAAATAAAGAGTGTATTCTTAGCAAATGCCAATGGAGTCCGTTAGAGGGACATACTTTCCGCTGGAAGGTTGAAAAAACTTTTGCCAACGGACATTTGTTATATTCCGATGGAACGGTAGACGAAAATTATCGTGGACAGGAATTGAGATTTAGAAATTAGTGATAAACGGTTAGTGATTAGTAGCTGCGCTGTGATCCGCATGGTACTAATCACTTATCACTACTCACTAATCACTATTCACCGACCATTTATTATTAAAAACTTGTCAACAATAGTATCATATAAAATTCACGAAGTCAGTCCCTATATCAATTGGATCTACTTCTTTCATGCATGGGGCTTTCAACCCCGTTTTGCTGCGATAGCCGATATACATGGGTGCGACGTTTGCCGTGCTTCCTGGTTAACATCATTTCCGGAAGAAGAACGCCCGAAGGCATCGGAAGCTATGCAACTCCTCAAAGAAGCCAATCGGATGCTGAACTTACTGGACGAAGATTTTGGAGTAAAAACAATCTTTAAGCTCTGCCAGGCAAATTCGCAGGATGACAACCTGATACTGGACGGCATTACTTTTCCCCTGCTTCGCCAGCAAGCTAAAAAACGCGAAGGAGGTCCATTCCTTTGCCTGAGTGATTTTGTCCGCCCCTTGTCATCTGGCATAACCGACACTGTGGGTGCTTTTGCCTCCACAATCGATGCAGATATGGAAGGGCTTTATGAAAAAGATCCATATAAACACCTCCTTGTACAAACCCTCTCCGACCGCCTTGCAGAAGCTGCAACAGAAAAGATGCACGAATATGTGCGCAAAGAAGTCTGGGGATATGCCAAAGAAGAGAATCTGACCATCCCCGAATTGCTCGTAGAAAAGTATCAAGGCATTCGCCCGGCTGTAGGCTACCCTTCCCTCCCCGATCAGTCAATAAACTTTCTGCTCAACGAGCTTTTAGATATGAGGCAGATCGGTATATCACTTACAGAAAACGGGGCCATGTATCCGCATGCCTCTGTCTGTGGTTTGATGTTTGCACATCCTGCTTCCGAATACTTCTCTGTCGGCAAAATCGGAGAAGACCAGTTACTGAATTACGCAACCCGCCGGGGAAAATCAGTAGAAGAAATGCGAAAGTTCCTGGCAGCAAATTTACAGGATTAGTTGAATAAGGCTGATAATCAAGCCATAAGAAAGTACGTACTTTGATACTACAAAAGTACGTATTTAACGCACTGTTAATATGCATTTTAAGTCACTGTTAAAATACTAAGTTTGCCATCAAAATATAAAAGGCATATATTCTAACATTCATAAAAATACTTCCTATCTTTGCACATCTCGCTGTGATTTTTCTTATCCCCCAACGACTAACAATCTAAAAAGCAATCGAGAAAAAAGCCAATGGATTCAAAAGCCACGCAAGTCAACGAAAGTGTAGAACAGGAATTCCTATCGGTCATCCGGGAGTATGAACGGGTTATATATAAGGTGTGTTACCTTTATACTACTCCCAATGCTACGCTCAATGATCTCTACCAGGATGTGGTGCTCAATCTTTGGAGAGCTTATCCAAAATTTCGGAGGGAATGCAAAATATCAACCTGGATATACCGCATTGCACTAAATACTTGTATCAGCTTTATCCGCAAAGAAAAAAACGTACCGGAGTTTGTAACGCTGAGCCGCGAAGCCGACTGGATGACCGAAGACAATGACCCACTCCAGGAAATGCTAAGGCAATTGTACCGGATGATAAACCAACTGGGGCAACTCGATAAATCTATCATTCTGCTTTATCTCGAAGAAAAAAGCTATGAAGAAATGGCCGAAATCACTGGGCTTACCGTGACAAATGTGGCAACCAAACTGAGCCGAATTAAAGACAAACTTAAAAAAATGAAGAAGGAGGAATAATAGATGGAACTGGATGAACTTAAGAAATCATGGAATGCACTGGACGAACATCTGAAAGATAAGAAGCTGGTCAAAGATGAAGAAATATCCCAGCTCATTAATCATGCGACGAAAAACATCAACGAAATGAGTCGACTTAACAAAAGACTACGTATCATTTCACTGACAATTATCGCACTACTCCTGTTTACGTTCATATACGATGGCGTATTTCCGGATATTTATTATCAGATTATCCTGATAGCATTGCTACCAGCTTTGGGATGGGACTTGTTTAGCTCCCGTTATTTGAGTAATACCTCAATAGATGAATTACCACTTGTGACCGTTATATCCCGTTTCAACCGCATTCACCGATGGGTGATTCGTGAACGGATGATAGGAATAGGTTTCATTTTATTCATGGCCGTATTCTTTTTCTTCTATCGGGAGGTGTGGCAACACGGTACCGGAATGATCATTTTCTTTTTCATTATATGGACCGTATGCATCATTATCCCGCTTTGGATATATCGTAAAAATCTGAACCGGCTCCGCGAGATAAAGAAAAATCTCGGAGAGTTAAAAGAACTGAAAGATAATAATTAACTTAAACCATACTCTCTCTATTTTCTCTAACAAAGTAAAGTCTTCTCTGTTTATTAAAACGGAGGAGACTTTCGTATCAAAAACAATAATCATACATATGTTACAACGAATTTTTATTTTTCTAACACTAATAGTTATTTTACCGGACATCTATATCTACCAGATGTTTATCGCACGACAAATGGTACATCCGGTCTTAAAAGTGCTTTATTGGGCTCCCACCTTCTTCCTGTTAGCAGGACTTATCTACCTCACATTCTTTACTCCCGAAGACTTCGTAAGTCAGCACATGCGGGGGATCGGCTGGTTTGCCGTTGTATTGTTCCTGTTCGCATTACCCAAATTGAACTTTATGTTGTGTTCAGTTATCGGACTTCCGTTCAATTACCTGTTGCACTGGCCTAAAACACCGTTTGTATATGCCGGATTAGTGCTTGCCGCAATCAATGCAGGAGTTATTCTGTACGGCTCCCTGATTGGTAAAACTCAGTTTGAAGTGAAAGAAGTTGCCTATTACTCCTCTAAACTGCCACCAGCTTTTAAAGGATATCGTATCGTTCAACTATCAGATATACATATAGGTAGTTGGGAAGGAAATGCGCGGGCACTGCAACGTATGGTTGATCTCGTCAATGCCCAGCATCCGGACTTGATTGTTTTCACCGGAGACCTGGTGAATAATCAAGCGAAAGAGTTGGACGGATTTCAGCAAATCCTATCCGGATTACGTGCCAAAAATGGTGTTTACTCTATCTTGGGAAACCACGATTATGGACCTTATCACAAGTGGGAGAGCCAACGTGCGCAAGTCGAGAATCTCGCCGATCTGAAAAAACGTGAGGCAGAAATGGGCTGGAAATTGCTGAACAATGAGCATGTTATCCTGCATCAGGGCAATGACAGTATCGCCCTGATTGGAGTAGAAAACGAAGGCGAACCGCCTTTCTCACAACATGGTGATCTGACCAAGGCAATGCAGGGAACCGAAGGTATGTTTCAGCTATTGTTGAGCCATAACCCCACACATTGGCGGCGGGAAGTATTGCCCCAATCCCAAATAGACCTGATGCTGGCAGGACATACACATGCCATGCAAATGGCATTGGGACACCATTCCCCTTCCTCTTTTGTCTATCCGGAATGGAGCGGAATGTATTCTGAAGAGGGGCGAAACCTGTACGTAAACGTAGGGTTGGGATTTGTCGGATTGCCTTTCCGCTTCGGCGCATGGCCCGAAATAACGGTTATTACACTGAACTAATCACTATTTCACTCTTCCCGTTTACCGATTTATGTAGTTGTATCTGCACGGAGATGCGTTCGCTCATCTCCTGCACATGAGAAATGACTCCAATCTTTCGTCCCTGCATTTGCAACTGTTCCAATGCTTCCATAGCAGTGCGCAAACTATCGGCATCCAGTGATCCGAAACCTTCGTCAATAAAAAGAGATTCCACTTTCAGATTGTTGCTCGACAGGGATGAAAGCCCCAGTGCCAATGCCAGAGAAATAAGAAAAGATTCACCTCCGGAAAGAGAATAAACTGTACGCACTTCATCACACATATCGCAGTCGATAACTTGTAAAGCCAGTGTTCCGGAAACTTGCTGGAGCTTATATCTCTTTGATAAATAAGATAAGTGCTTGTTGGCATGAAGTAGCAAGAGGTTGAGAGTGTAGCTCTGGGCAATTACTTTAAACTTTGTTCCGTCAGCACTGCCAATCAGTTTATTCAGTTTCCCCCATTGCTCGGCAACAGCCTGTTTTTCTTTCCATTCAGCTTCTATCTCTTTCAGTTTTTTCTTGTTTTGCTCTTGCTGCAACAAACAGGCTTCTACTGTCGATAGCCGACGCTCTGTTTCCTGATTGGCAGACTGGCAGGCAGCAATTGCTTCGGACAATGTTTCAGGATTCTCAATCTGTTTTTGTTGCTCACTCAGTTCAAGAATATTCCGGGACAGTTGTTTTAGCTCTCCCTGTATACCTGAGAGTTTGGTTTGCACCTGTTCCACCGATTTACGGGCCGATTCCAACACATCATTCAGCTCCTTCTCTTTACGGCGTACCACGGCCTCTGCTTCATCCGCCGGTTTTCCTTTCAGAAGGGTGGCACGCTGTTGCTGTAACTGCTGCAACTGCTCACTGACTGTTTTAAAATGGGTGCGTTGTGTCGTTTCCGTTTGTTGTACCATGGCCAATTGTTCGGCTATAGCAGCAGCTTGCTGCATCAATAACCGGGACCGGGTGATTCCCTCACGGAGCGATTCACAATGGTGGCGCAACTTCTTCAATCCTTCATCCTTTTGCTGCCATTCTGCATATAGTTGCTGATACTGGTTTATTCTACCCTCCAGTTCCTGTAAGCGTTGTCGCAATGTTTGCAGACAAGTATCAAAATGTTCCGGAGTACGTTCTGTTTCAGAATAAGCAGCAAGTACCTCTTCCTGAGTTTTCTCCTGGGCAATGATATTACGAACATCGCGTTGAAGAGCTATACAACGGTCATTGAGCTGTTTATGAGCATCAACAGCTATACGGTATTCTTTTTCTATGGAGTGGTAAAGCGTGTCTGCCATTTCTCTGTCTTGCCCGTAAGGGTGTGAAAGGCTGCCACAAACGGGACAAGCTTCGCCCTCTCGCAGATCATGACGCAAAGCCACTACATCTTTCCCCATAGCCATACGGGCATTCTCGTAAAGCCGTTGCAAAGAGGCAGTTTGCTCCTGTTTGGCAAGCAATTGCCGAGTTAAAGTATCAAGCTCTGAAGATATTACTTTCTGTTTTTCACGCAACTGATTCAGCAATATACTGGCTTGTAAAGCATGTTGCAAGCGGGATTGTTCTTGCAAAAGTTTATTCTGCTCCTCACCTACAGACTGGATACCAAAAGCATTAAGCCGGGAAACACGGTCGTCATTTTCCTTTTGAAGAAGAACTAATTGCTGCTCTTCGCGGACGAGAATATGCTCTATCCGATCCAGATCTGTGGACAGAGACGGATTGAATGCATCCTCACTCTTCAAAAGACGATTAATAGCACTACAAGAAGCGCTCAGTGCCTCTCTACTGACGCGATGTCTTTTCTCAAGATCAGCAACCTGTTTCTGCGTGAGTTGCAGAGTTTGTTGAGATTGCTTGTAATCAGTTTGCAAACTTTGCAGGCGAACATCCAGTTCACGTGCTTTCAGTAATTCGGGTTGCAGGGCTTCCCACTGTTCCCGAAAATGAGCAAGATACCCAGTCTGTGCAAGCAGACCTTCGTGGAGTTTCTTTAGTTTTTCTGTTTCTACAGATTCCTCCTGCCGCTTTTTAGCGAGTTGTTCTTGTTTCACCACAAGAGAACGGACAATATTGAATTGTGCATTCAACTCGGCAAGCCGCTTCGTTCCTGTAGTGCGAAGTTGAATCAATCGTTCTTTCTCCTTTTGCAGATTTTGTAATTCATCTTCCGGGAGAAGTTCGATAAGGCTGATACTGTTTTTGAGAAGATTCATTGCTTCATCAGCCGCTTTACTACGAGTGTATATCTCTCGTGATATGCGGGAATAAATCTCAGTACCCGTGAGTTTCTCCAATAATTCGGCTTTGGCGGATTCACGGGATTTCAGAAAAGTGGCAAAATCGTTTTGGGCAAGCAACACCGTACGGGTAAACTGCTCGTAGGTAAGCCCAACCAGAGAAACCAGTTGCGCCAGAAGTTCAGTCTTTGTACCCTGCAAATCCTCTTCCTTATCCAGATCAGTAACCTGAAGCGTCTGAGGTTGTAAAGAACCCGTGGCCTTACTGCGTGCCCGCCGGACAGACCAACGGGAACGGTAACGCCGTCCGGTCGCCCCCAGAAAATCAACCTCCGCAAATCCTTCTCCCGTCCCACGGCGAAGAATGTTTTTTACATCAGACTGATTCACCTGATTCTCTCCTACATCCGAAAGAAAAAGACTCTCTCCCGAAGCAGCGAAACGGGGTGTCTTATCATAAAGAGCTAAACACAAAGCATCTAATATCGTAGATTTCCCGGCTCCCGTAGGACCGGAAATTGCAAATATACCAGCTGACCGAAGAGGTTCAACAGTGAAGTCCACCTCGAAAGTCCCTTCGATAGAAGCCAGATTCTTAAGTCGTATTGTTAGTATTTTCATTCCGCCTCCCTCATCGCCTGCTGAAACAAACGTTCCAGTTCTTCCGGCATCTCAGATTGATATATATTTTCAAAAGTCGCTTTCACGATCTGTAACGGATTCATTTCCTGAAGTCCGGCAGCTAACACCTCTTCTTCCAGGGTATTCTCTTCTGCCTGCCGATAAACAGATACGATGCGTGCCAAGCGAACCGCCTTATCGGCAATTGCCTCTTCTATTTGTTGACGAAGCATTGGTTCCGGTTCTGTCAAAAGGACTTTTATTTCTAAATAAGGAAAATGTAAACTTCTCTCTGTTTGTTCTCCCTCTGCCTCTTCCGAAGCCAACGGCAAATGTGCAAGCTCCTCCAAAACCTCTTCGGGAGTAGCAGCCTTTCCTCGCGGTACACTCAAAAGACCTACCAGCGGAATGTATTCCCGCTTCTCAATCTCTACCGCCCACCCTTCTGCAAGAGTCACTATCACTACTCCATGATGGTACTCCCTCTCTGCAAAAGACATCGGCAAAGGGCTACCGGCATAGCGTACATTCTCCCTGCCCGACACTCGTTGAGACTTGTGTATATGCCCCAAGGCTGTATAAGCAATCTGCTCTGTAAAAGCATCCGGAGAGACACACTCCAACCCTCCGATGATGGTTCGTTCACTGAAATCACGTTCGGCAATTTCTGACCCTGTGGCTTGCAAATGTCCCACTGCCACAAGAGCCTGTCCGTCTTTACGCCGTTGCAGCGCCCGTTCTTGCAATCGGGCATAAAGTTCTTTCACACCTTCGGCATACGGGTTACCATCTGTTGTAACAACCGGA
This sequence comes from Bacteroides mucinivorans, assembly GCF_034654355.2. Taxonomy (NCBI): domain Bacteria; kingdom Pseudomonadati; phylum Bacteroidota; class Bacteroidia; order Bacteroidales; family Bacteroidaceae; genus Bacteroides; species Bacteroides mucinivorans. Next base: position 3,625,127 of record NZ_CP178179.1, read on the forward strand.
TAATCTCCCTGCCGCAAAAAAGGAACCGCCAGACAGAGGGCTTCTACTTCTCCTTCACTATTCTTTAACTCTACAATCAAATGATCATAATCAATCTCTCCTTCATGTCTCCGGACAATACCTCTAATCTCCGTACGCATCTCCTGCAACAAAGGTAAGGGTGCTTCAAGACGTGCAGCAGAATCATGATTGCCTGCCACAACTACCAGTTGCAACTTCGGATTCTCTTCCGTCACCTGACGGATAAAACGATAAAACATGTGCTGGGATGCTGCGGAAGGATTGGAAACATCAAAAATATCTCCCGCAATCAATAATACATCAATCTTGTTTTCTTTTAACTCACGGGCCAACCATTGGAGAAAGTGCGTATGCTCCTCCACCCTGTCATAACCGAAAAAGGTCTGTCCCAGATGCCAGTCGGCTGTATGCAATATACGTATCATTCAAAATATCTACATTATAAATCAATTACCCGGTGCAGACAACGGACAAGTAAAAATGACTGTCGGGCCTTCATCCGCTTCTGCACTTACTGTATAAGTACCGCCAAAGTAACGAATAAAATGGGAATTAATCTCATTACGGATCAATATCTTTTTGTCTTTCAGGTTCTCTTGTGCCAGTGAAGTGCCTACTATACGGAAAACCAGTACGTCTGCTTCTCCGCCCCACTCAATGTAAACAGTTGTCTCACAACCCATATTGTCATCCCCACGAGCCAATGCTCCGCGCAACAATGACACCAGCCATTTCTTATCCGTACAAATCATCTGGCTTTCAAGAGTTGTTTTCAGAACAATCCTATCCTCCCCGGGCTCCTGGCTATTGACAAGCCGAATGATATTCCGACACAACAAAATGGCCTCTACCTGTTCCTGTTCATACTGTATCTTTCCGGATTCGAGCCGTGAAAGCTCCAATATATTATTCACGTATCCTAATAACTGTTCTGCATTCTCCTGAATAATCTTCCCATAACTCAGTTTACTTTCTTTGTCAAGTTCTTCGGATTCAGACAACAGTTCTGCAAACCCCACTACCGCATTTAATGGAGTACGAACATCGTGGCTAATTTCCATCTTCAAGCGTTCTTTTGCCATGTTATCCGCTTCGGAATGGGCTGCCGCTTCGGCTGCCGCCCGTTCAGCCAAAGCTATCTTGCCGGAAAGGAAGTGCGTGTAGATATAAAACAAAAGAGCCAATATTGAGAGTACAAGCAATGTACCGAACACCCATATGTAATTCGTATTCCGTATCTTCTGCTTCTCTAAAAGAAGTTCATCTATATGATAAATCTCTTTTACCTGCTGCAACTCATTGGCAGTAAAAGCATTATTCAGCGAGTCTTGTGCCCATATCAGATAACGCCACGTTTCAAGTGCTCCGTCTATATCCCCCTTACGCTGCTGGGTGCCTGCTTTATGGCTGATCAGATTGCCAAATGTAGAGACATAACTTTTCAATACAATCGGAGTAACTTCATCCACTAAAGCAATGCTCTTATCATACTCTTTTGTACGCGAAAAATATTGGAGACGTATGAGCTGTATATTCAGCCAGAACACCGAATCGACATGTGGACTGAGCAAAGCTTGTGCACGTTCAATATATAATTGAGCCTGTTCAAAATCTTTTTGATCCATATAATGCAACACATGCTTCACTTCACAATCTATTGCCAGATCGGTCCAATTATCCCGTGCTTCCGGTTCGTTTGTCATCACTTCCTGCAGAAGACTTTTCATTTTACGTAAATAAACCATTCTTGATTTATCATCTCCTCTACTCCCATACACCTGAGCGATACGCGAAAGCACATCTACTTTCAGAAAGGGCTTTGTATCAGGAGTAAACTCCCGATATGCTTTCAAAAGCACCTCCAGTCCCTGCTCATGACGACTAGATACGGAATAAGCACATCCCAGACTATTGTATGCGGCAATTTTCCCATTATTGCTCTTACGTTCAATAGCTTCGTCCAACACTTCTTTGGCTACATATACCGCCTTTTCTATCAACCTTTTAGAAGCCAGTGCACGACTGAGGGCTGCTTTCCGTTCCAGATAATAGTCATATTCTCCTGCCTGGGAAGCAAGTTCTTTCAGTTGCCCTACCCAGTACTCCAGACTATCCGGATCGTGTTTTTTATCATAATAGCCGGCCATATAATAAGCTCCTTCATTTTCATAAAAGAGATTCTTTCGAAGTTTTGCTTCCTCATAAAGGGCTGCTGCAAAATACTTATTATAAGGAAGATATTGATGACAATAAGCCGTCTTCTGAAGATAAGAGATCCTGCCGGTATCCGAAAGTATACGTTCTGCCACAGCCAAGATACTGTCACGGTAAACTATCTTTGCATCATTTTCGGCAAACAAGGTCAATGGCAGAAGAGTAATATATAAGACAAATATCAACCTTTTCATAAACCTGCGGTATATAAGTCGGCTCCGCTTTTCAGTGGATGTACAAAACAGAAACGCGCTCCCTTCGTATAACTTTCATCAATCCATATCCGGCCTTTGAACCTCTTCATAATCAACAGACAGATAGAAAGTCCCAATCCAGTACCTTGTACAAAATCATTCAGTTTCTCAAACCGTTCGAAAATAAGTTTCTGCTTCTCTATCGGAATACCACATCCTGTATCCGTCACGGAAAACAGAGCCATATTACGGTCATCGTCCCATCGTTCCAGCCGCAAGACAATAGAGCCTTCGGAAGTGAACTTCGTTGCATTCACTATCAGATTGATGAGTACCTGCCGCAGCCGGGAGTCATCGGTATCTATCATCAGAGATTTCAGCGGAGTATCAAAGCGTAGCTCAACTTGTAACCGATAAGAAGCGGCAACTGTATCTATTACTTCATGGCAAATCTTCACGGCGTCATATTCCCTGATATTCATACTGATATTGTCACCATCAAAATCGGAGAAATCAATAATATCATTGATTAACTTCAACAACTGATAAGAATTAACCTTGATTATCTCACAAAATTCCTTTCTGGAAACCTCATCCACTTCCATTTCCTCGGATGCCATCAGTGTAGAGAAGCCAACAATTGCATTCAGAGGAGTACGTACTTCATGGCTCATGTTAGAAAGAAACAGATTCTTTTTACGAATGGCATTTTCTGCTTTTAGTTTCATATCTTCCAGTTTCTTCTTTGATTGCCTCAAATGAAATATCTTCTTCCAGCTAAGAAAAATAAATAGTGCCAGTATCAATACACATCCCACAACAGCCATTACATAATAACGGAGAGATTGAGTACGGGCACGCTCAATATGATAAGCCAGCTGGTCTGCCTGAAAACGGGCACAAAGCTGATCTATTTCTTTAGGGTAGTTTGCCTTGAACACAGAGTTTATATAAGAATAGATCGTGTTGTACAAGCTGGCAGCCTCTTCTTTTTGTCCCATCTTTTCCAGTAACTCTGCTTTTCCTTTCATCGTACTGACATAAAATGCGTAATTATCACTGGCATGTTCCAGATTGAAAAAACGGTCGTATGCCTTCAATGCTTCTTCTAATTTCCCTATTCTCTTCAGATAAAATGCCTCTGCAACTATAAAATACTGCTGAAGGGCGGGTATTAGTTTCTGCTGATGCTCCCGTACTTCGGTCAGGTACTGCCCGGCTTCTTCCAAATTCCAGATTTGAGTTTTATAATAAGCATTAAAGATGCGCAGGATATCCAGTTCCAACTCTGATTGTTTACCTGTAGAATACTGGCTCAGTAGCCCAAGGTATTTTGCAGTAGCACCTGTATTCTCCATACGAATATTATATTCGATCAGCTCCACAAGCAACGTTTTCTTCATTCCCTCATCCAGTTTGTGTCGTTCGAAGATTTCTAAAGAACGCTCATAAACATCACCTGCCTCTTTGTTTCTTCCAACAGCAGCATACACCTCACCAATAGCGCTGAGAGAAAGAGCCAATCCTAAAAAATGATTTTGTACTTTGGCTTTTGAGTACATCACATCACTATGTGCGATGGCCATCCGGGTTTCCCCCTTAAGTACCTGAGATTTTATAATGATGCGGGACAATTCAAAATAGGCATCATATTGTTTACTGTTTTCAAGAACAGAGAGCAGACTATCACTATAAATAACTGTACTGTCTCCTTCCTCCAACACACTAAAACCAAGACTATTGCGAAAAGACTCTATGATTTGTTTCTGTAAAATAGCATTCTCCTTCATATCGACAGCAGCATCCGTGCTACTCACCCAAAGTAAGTTACAAAAAACAAATAATAGATATTTCAGTAGTTTTTTCATCAAATAACCCAAAAGAGGTGCTTTGTTTGCATCGTTTTTTTATAATTATGTTTGCAAACATACATAAAAAATAATAAACTTCTGCAGTAACTTTATTTAAAATAGCAAGAAAAACACGAATGCTTCTACCGTCCCTCTCAAAGTTAACTATTAGTATACAATCAAAATGTAAAATCCAACCATGGTACATATAACTGCCAGCATTACGGATATTGGCTGATTTTTTATTCACTTTGAGACGTAACAATAGAAAGAGATTCTGTATCTTTGTCCTCCGAAAATCCAACGCTTATGAAAATACTGTATTATATTTATCAGATTTGCATTGCATTACCTATATTATTAGTGCTGACTATTCTCACAGCCATAGTCACAACTGTAGGTTCTCTGCTGGGTGGAGCACACTTCTGGGGATATTACCCTGGCAAAATATGGTCACAACTCATCTGTCTGTTCCTGCTGATTCCGGTAAAAGTACACGGGCGTGAAAAGATACATAAACGTACGTCTTATATATTTGTGCCTAACCATCAAGGGTCTTTTGATATATTCCTCATCTATGGTTTTCTGGGACGTAACTTCAAGTGGATGATGAAAAAGAGTCTGCGAAAGATTCCTTTCGTGGGTAAAGCGTGCGAAAGTGCAGGACATATCTTCGTAGACCGTTCGGGACCGAAAAAGGTACTTGAAACCATCCGGCAAGCAAAAAACTCATTGAAAGACGGAGTGTCACTGGTAGTATTCCCCGAAGGGGCACGTTCATTCACGGGACATATGGGATACTTCAAGAAAGGAGCTTTTCAGTTGGCAGACGATTTGCAACTGGCAGTGGTTCCGGTTACCATAGATGGTTCATTTGAAATCCTTCCCCGTACGGGAAAATGGATTCACCCTCACCGCATGATCCTGACAATCCATGATCCTATCCCGCCTAAAGGCAAAGGGATAGAAAACATAAAAGAGACAATGGCAGAAGCCTACGCTGCCGTAGAAAGTGCTTTGCCGGAAAAACACAAAGGCATGGTAAAGAATGAGGATCAGGATCGCTGATCCTCATTCTTTTTTCCCTTCCCCAATTAACAGTATTAACACACGATCAAACCTTCTATTCTTAGTGATACAAAGTATCGTTCTTTTTGTATCAAAACTATGCATACTTTATATACTATAAGTACGTATTTAACACATACTTAAAATGCATTTTTCATAGTACAAACAACCAATATTATTATCCTCTGAAAACGAACGCTTTAGTCAGAATGAATAGTAATCATCAGATGCTTATTTCCTTTTTTATAAAGAAATGACAAAAAAAGGTAATTACGATTTCAACAAGTATAAATCTTCTGGGTTCATTAGTATATTATTTTCTTTTTTATAATATCTTTGTAAGAGATTGATTTATAAAACCGGATTTAGTCAAATTGATACTATAATGAAAATATTGACACAAATAAAACGTCCTCTCTGGTGTGCAGAAATTTATGTCTTATTGGTCATAGTTGTTAGCGGGGCAATTAGTTATACCCTATATAATAATAGCACAAAAAAACTGAAAGAGTTTTCTCAACGGGCTTTAAAGGAAGTTTTACATAGAGAGTTAGAGAAAAGAAGCTCACATGAGATGATACGTTCAAATGTTCGAACTATAACACTTACTCGTGACTCTTTTCCCAGACCTTGTTACATCAGGTCAGTTGAAGGGGAAAAGAAATACAATATAGAATATGAACAATACGAACAAAATATTGCAGACAATAGAAATTTACGTATTGATCACTCTCATACTTTATCACATAATCCGTTTATTCTTGATTCATTATCATACTATTGGATAAAGATTTTAAAAGAGAAATATTCTTCAGTAAAAGCCACTTTACATATCATCTATTCCGGAGGTATAGATAAACCGATAGAAAAAGAGTGGAAAAGTACTGATTCCATATTAATCAATTCATTTTATGAACTACCACCCTGTTACATAGGTTATGCAAGTGAATACAAAGTAACCGGCTTCATTGTCTCTCCTTCCTGGTTCACGACTTGGTATTTTCCTCTTTTCATTTTTTTACTGTGTATTGGAATGGGTGGAGGATATAGAGTCCGATTATTTATTTCAAAGCTATCCTTACAAAAGAATAACCGGACAGAGATTGAAGAGACACCTTTAGTATCATCTTGCCAAAATAAACTATTGAGCATTTATTATCTTAAAGATAATTTATGCTATAATGCTTCTAACAAATGTATAGTATTAGAAGAAAATGAGTTTCCGATAAAAGGGTATTTCTCTAACTCCTTTTTAGAAGCTATTTTAAAAACGCCTAATCATACTTTATCTGATAAAGAAATATTTGAAATAGGCTGGCCGGATGGTTCCGGAAATTTTGGAAAGTTACAAACAGCTATTTCCCGTTTACGTACAGAACTGGCAAACATTACCCCTAATATTAAAGTGGAAAGAAAAACAACAGCTTATCAGTTGAAAATAGAGTGAATTGGTACATAAAGTAGATTACATTGGTTTACAAATTAAGTTTTTCAGATAATGTAAGCGATTGTAAGGTCTATTATTTGTTCGTTTTGCTTTCATAGACTACCTTTAACTCCATAACCGAACTAATATTATCAATTGGATACTCCTATCTTTGATTTTGCAGTTGATGAGAAACGTGGAGTGATTTACGGTTTAACAGATAAGCCGGAGAGTCATATTGTACAGTTTAATTTTAATGCCTTATGAATAGATATTTGATTATTATATACGGGCATACATAGTTATTAGAGAGTACTATATTAGTTATTATATTGGCATAATAAATTTTGGATGAGGTGTATTCTAAAAAACATTCTATTACTCTTTTAGATTTTATGAAATGATAAAATTTTTAAAACAGCTTGTTGTAATAGGCTGGAATGTCCTATCATTATTTGTCGCTATCTCTTGTGTAGATAATCGGTTGGAGGAAGCTTTATCTATAGCAAAAGATAATAGAAATGAACTGGAAAAGGTTTTGAAACATTATGAAAATGAACCTTTGAAAAAGAAAGCTGCTTGTTTCCTGATTACTAATATGATAGGATATTGGGAACCGGATTCAATGAAAGTTGCCGCTTGCAAAGAGTTCGGTGAGAAGTATGACTCGCTATCTCAAATCTATCAGTATGAAACGAATAATGAATGGGGAGAAAAGGTAGATAGTATATGGGAGAGATTTAATGCGAAAACCTATTTCTGGATTAATAGAAAAAAGAATTTTGACCTAAAAACTTTAAAAGCTGAGTTTCTCATTCATGAAATAGAGATGGCTTTCAAAGCATGGAGTGATAATGTATATACACGTGAATGTTCTTTCGAAGATTTTTGTGAATATATTCTTCCCTATAGAGCAAGGAATGGGGTATTATCTGATCAGAAGCGTTTTGATTTCTATGAGAAGCATCATGAATATTTCTTTTCTCAATCGGGTAAGGATTTTATTAATGAAACTGATTCTCTGCTATATATTTATAGCTTTGTGACACATTCCCGTTACTATGGAACGAAGATTCCAATTTTTACAATCAGGCAAATGGAAGATATGAGGCATGGTCTATGCGAAGATCGTTGTTGGTTTAATGTGACGCTTTTCTCTTCTTTAGGCATGGCCACGGCTATGGATTTTGTTCCGAAGTGGGCAAACAGAAATGAATCTCATTCCTGGAACGTATTGATTGTTAACGGGAATTCGTATGCATTTGAGCCATTTTGGGATACCGATCGATGGAAATACAAAAGAATCTATAATAATAAAACATTCGATGATGTGTGGGGACGTTTCAGGCTATCTAAAGTTTTTCGTAAAACCTATGGTGCACATATTGAAGATATTTTGAAAGATACAAAAATGGATATTGAAAATATCCCTGAATTATTCAGAGATATTAGGAAAAAAGATGTATCTCATGAATATTTTGATACGGTTAATGTAACGGTTACTCTGAAAGATATACCGGAAGATGAGCGGTATATTTATTTATGTACCTTTAATACAGGACAATGGTATCCCGTTCAGTGGGCTAAAATAAAAGGAAAGACCGCTGTATTTAAAGGAATGGGACGTGATGTCGTCTATTTACCGGCTTATTATAGAAAAGGGAATGTAGTGTATGCAAGTGCCCCGTTCTTATTGAAACAGGATGGTAGACAAAAAACACTTGATGCTACCGGGGATAATAAAGAAATTATCATGTTAAGACATAATGCCGGTGATTCATTTCATCGTAGAAATAATTGGCATCATAAAAAAATAGCCGGTATTGTATTGACAGGTGATATTACGCTTCAATTTAAGTCGGCCGATACAATTTGCGTATTTCCTCAGAATTCAGAAATATATCGAAATACTCTCATTGTGAACAATAAGAGAAAATGGCGTTATGTACGGATGGCATTACCTTTTCATTCGATAGCATTAAACGAATTGGCTTTTATTGCAAAAGACGGTAAGCGTATATCAAACGTACATTTCGTGCAACAAATGGATACAGCAGAGAATGGTGAGAAACCGGAATATGTATTAGACGAAATGTCAGGTACAGGTTTTTCTAAATTGGGTATAGAGACCGGATATATTGATATCGATTTGGGAGACACTTATGAGTTATCAGAAGTCCGATACATTCCTTATCACCAAATACAATTGGATAAAGGTAACTCCTATGAATTACTTTTTTGGAAAGAGGGCTGGCAACTTTTAGACACCGCTACTTTTTATGGCGAACCATTAATTTTTAACAAGATACCTCAATATGCATTATTTCTGCTTAGACCAACAGTACAGACAGGAAAAATGTCTTGTCGCCCATTTATTTACGTGGATAATGAAATTCATTGGTATTAATAAATTTATAAAAAGACAATTTGCATTCTGAGGCTTCTTAACAATATATAGCAAAATAACTTACATTGGCTTACAAATTAGACTTTTTTAGACGATGTAAGCGATTGTAAGGTTAATTATTTGTCCGTTTTACTTTCATAGACTACCTTTGACTCTATAACCGAACGACTAATATTATAATAAAATGAAGCTGAATTTTAAATTAATTATAGGCGTAGCATTTATCTTTGCTATGGTAACAATATATCAAACGTATTCCCATACTTCTTCATTAGAAAGTTTGCTTGGAAAATATACCATCAACTAATAAAGAAGCAATAGAGAATGTGTGTCTGACATTGGCACAAGCATGACGTATTTTTTTAATTACAATCCGCACAGTGGTGTATTAGCAACCGCAACTCAATTAGGGATAAAAATAGTATTAATTTGTAGCAAATATATTTTGCTATTCTGTTGAAATGATATTATATACAGTTTTTTGAATATTAATCTATAAAAGTTAAAAATTATAAAAAAGAAAGTAGTGGGCACTATAGTAGCTATTGTTATTGCTATTATTACCGGATATAATGTGTACTCTTCTCTAAATGATAGTAAATTAACCGATTTGACATTAGCTAATGTAGAAGCATTAGCTAATAATACAGAACCTGGATATTCGTACGAATGTTCAATGTATGGCTGTCAGTATGATTTTCAGTATGATTGTCATGTTTATCAAGGTTATTTACTAATTATGACATGTGTGAATAGTAGAGGCTGACATATTTTACACATTCCTACAAGCCTTTATACTTCAAGTAAGGACTTGTAGGCTTTTAAATAATGATTATTATGAATAAATTCATAGTTTTTCTTATTTTGATATTAGGAGTAAACACTATGTATGCTCAAAATATGTTTGGCATACACCGAGTAAATACTAAAGCTGGTACAGTTGTGGATGCTCCACGTATAGACAGTAAACATTATAAAATTCAACTTCCTAAATTTAAACAAGATGTTGATATCAGGCTTTTTTTTCATGAATATGTTGATGGGGAATACAAAGAAAATGATTTAGGAAATACGATGTATTTTCCAACTCCTAAGGAACATGCTTTTATAATGGACTTTGTTCCGGAAATGCAATATAGTGGTAATTTTAAATTATATATGTTCTATCCGGGAGTTATAAGATATTGTTATATGTTTCCGGAAGAAAATAGATACTTAAAATTTATTCCATATGCGACAACAAAAGCTTTATTAAGTACACCAATAAATATATTATTGGTATATGAGGACGATGAAGATGGAAAAATGGAGCAATTGGTAAACAAGTATACTGTAGATGGAACTTTGCAAACAAATACAAATACCGATAGAAAGCTACGTTCAATGCTAAAGCATTATTCGATTTTTTATTATATAATTGATGAAAGAAAAAAATGAAACTGTTAAGTCTTATATATTTAGTACTGGCCACTTTATTGGTAGGATGTATCGGTAAAGAAGAAAAGAGATACAATGATTGTACTACATTTTCATGGAAAGATATGGGTACCGAAATAGTACTGCAAGGACATGAGTTGAATTTAAGCGAACAGATAACAAGGCCAATGCGGCTTTCTGTGTCTGATTCCACTCTTATTTTATTAAACAATGATACCGAGGATTTGGTGCAGTTGGTAGATTTGAATACAGAAAAAAAAATAGGGCATTATGGGACATTTGGAAGTGGACCTGCCGATTTAATGACTCCTCGCTATGTACATAAAAAAGATTCATCATTATTTATTTATGACTCAGGATTACGTCGTTTTAATCATTACATAATAGATTCTGATAAGGTATTGAAGTTAAAAAATAGCACACAGTTTACTTACTATTTTGATGATGTAATAATGTTATCAGATTCTATACTGATAGCCAATGTTTTGGATCCGAGATTGAAAAAAATATCTTATTTTCAAGGTAATAGTATGTTAACGACAATGGGAGACTATCCACTAATAGAAGGAGGAAAATTCCCTTTAGAAGGACTTGCTCAATTAGAAGGTTTTGCTTCTTCTTTAGCATGGAATACTTCAAAGAGAAAGATTGCCATAGTATATAAACAGACTGATTTAATAGAAATATATGATGAAACCGGACGATTGAAAAACAGAGTTCAGGGACCTGACATTTTTTTCCCCTCAAAGAGCATTAAGAACATTGGCAATACCCAGAAAGTTACAGCCAATATTGGGGAAGAAAGAGATGCTTATTTTTCTCCGGTAACTACAACTAATGAGCTTTTTGTTCTTTATTCCGGACATGTTTATCATCCCGGGGATAAAAATTACTTGTTAGATCATTTGTTTGTTTTTGATTGGAATGGTAAGCCTCTCCGTCAATACAAGCTTGATATACCGATTTTCCGATTTGTAATAGATGAAAGTAGCCATACAGTATATGGACTAACTGATTCACCAGAGTTTCGTATAATACGATTTAATTTAGAATAAAGTGTAGTAATTTATGGTTTAACAGATAAGGCAGAGAACCGTATTGTACCGTTTTATCTTTTATGATATGATACACACAAAGACAACAATTGCGTTAGGGCTGATAATATCATTTCTGTATTCTTGCCAATCCGGTAATCAAGAGGCAATTCGGATAGAAAATATCATTTGTCACCCTATTTGTGGGGATGATTATATAATAGGAGGTTCTAATGCAATGGCACTATCAGATTCAATATTAGCAGTTATAGATGCCAAGTCCGACTCTATGTTACTCTTTTTCAATATAAAAACGGGGAAATATCTCCGAAAAGCCGGTGTACGTGGACAGGGGCCCTCCGAATTTACAGTAATCTCCTCATTAAGTTCATGTGGTGAAAGCGCTTTCTCCTTTTACGATATGAATAAAAAAAAGTTTTACTGTACCAATGCGATAGTAGAAGATAATGTCCAATTCACTTCGGTTTTTAGTGTTGACAGTGTGCATCCTCTTGAGGTTCACCTCATGGCTAATGGAAAGTATATAGCTCCCGGTATCTATGACAATTATCGTTTTTGCCTATTGGAACCAGATGGACAAGTACAAAGTACATTCGGAGAATGGCCTTGTAGGGATGAGGAAGAAAAGAAAGTATCCGGTATAGTTCGTTCGCAGGCCTATATGTTTAATATAGCGGCATCTCCTTCCAAAACAAAATTTATAGCTTCTCTTCTGACTGCGGATATGTTGGCTTTCTATCAATTGGAAAACGATTCGGTGCGTTTGATAAAAGAGTCTATTCTCGCTTATCCTGATTATAGGTATAGAAATAATCCTACCGAGTATTCGGGGATTTCAAGAGATGCACCAATGACTTATTTGTGCGCTACTTGCACTGAGGATTATGTATATGTGTTGTATTCCGGAAAAACCCTCCGTGAGCATGCTTTGGCTTCATTTTCCGGAAATACAATATATGTCTATACATGGAGTGGTGATAAAATAGCAATGCTAAAGAGTGATAAAGCCCTAAACCAAATATGTTTGTCTGAGGACGAAAAATCAATGTATGCCATCGCCTATGATCCGAATCCTATTCTTGTGCAGTTCTCTTTGCCACAATGGCATTGATCAAATAAATCTCAAATTACAGTCTATTAATTAAAAATCAATACAAATAAAACAGTAACAATTGTTTCATATCATACAAAGATTAGTTACGTAATATTGTTTTCCTTTTCAACGTAAATATCGGCAAGAAAACAAACACCCCTATCACCGACATTATCAACCCACCAATCGTACCTGCAGCCAGCGGAAACCAGAAACCTTCTTTCTCTGCCCCTACCATGAAAGGGATAAAGCCCAAAATGGTAGAAACGACCGTCAGAAAGATAGGAATAATCTTAGCATTCCAGGCTTTGGTGTAAGCACGCAGCGGAGAGATACGGGGCAGACGCCGGCGAATAGAGTTATACTCATTGAGAATATAAATACTGGCATTCACCGTGATACCGCACAACAGAACAAAGGAAGCAAAGCCTCCCTGATCAAAATTAAGCCTGAACCAATAGAAAGTTAGAAACACACCGATATAAGAAACAGGAATCACAAAGATAATGGCCAACGGCTGTTTCTGTGAGTTGAACAGGATACTGGTAGTTAAGAAGATGATAGAGATGACGATCAGCAGAAGCAGGTATTGTTTATAGTCTTTTCCACCCCACCACCAGCCACCACCTTCTTCTTCGGCTTTATATCCCATAGGCAGCTTCTTATTAAATTCTTTCAGATCCCGACGCAGAATCTTGTTTCCTTGTTCGGACGAGCCAATATATTCATATTGCAGGCACAATCGGTATTGCTGATTCTCTTTCGCCACCTGTTGAGGCATCTGTCCCTTCTCCACCGTGGCCAGTTCAGAAAGTTTATACGCTTTGTCACCCGTTTGATACGGAAAATATTGCATGGCCCAAATATCATACTCATCAGATTGACGAGATGACAATCTGATTCTTTCCATACCACGCTCCGTCAGCACGGAACCGATATCCATATTTCTGCCAAATATCGGACGAACGGAAGAGAAAAGAGCATCTGCCGAGATATCCTCCTGTGCCATACGTATCTTATTCAGATCGAAATAAAACTCCTGATAATCATCCTTCCACCAGGAGAACTCTGAATTAATGATAACCTCTTTGATACGCCGATACGTCAGCAAATGTTCTTTCAGGCGTTCGGCCCAATAGAATAGTTCATCGTAATTGTAACCATACATCTTGACACGGAAAGAACCGGCATTCTCACGAACATCATTACTAAACCCCTGATCTTCTAAGCCGTACACACCCCAACTACCTCCGCCTAACTGCAACGACTGACTAATAACATTCGCTTTCAGCGTATAAGGGAAACCACTCTTCTGGTGCTCTTTAGTGAAATAAACATTTATATTTCCGCGACGGGCATTATACACGGAGGTATGAAACTGCCTGATCTCCTTAAACCGGCTCAGATAAGTTTCCATTTTTTTTATCAGGGCATTCATCTGTTCCAACGTGCTCCCGTTGGGCAGATTGGCATTGATATACAACACGACCTCTTCATTACGGGTGAAATAGCTACCTTCATATACCTTCTCGACGAAAAGACGGAGGCTTCCTCCCAATACTTTATCAACGATAGGTTTCACCTTTTCTTTGTAAGTAGTGGTTCCCAAAGTTTTGTTATAAGCCGTTGCGCGCCAATCATCGCCCTCCATTTTCTCAGGAAGAAGAAAAACAGGAAGTCCGAACAGTAACACCAATAAGAGACAGATAACCACTCGCCAACGACATAAAATCCGTATCAGCCATGCATAGAAACGAGTGAAATATACCGGAAAACGACGAAGAAAATGGCGGGAAATATATAAGATATGGGAGAAAACAGTTCCGGAAGAAACCGGTTGCCTCAAGGAACGGCGTTTGCGTTTTTTCAACCCGATCTTCTCTATCATAGAAGGTACAAAGAAGAGAGCTACAAACAGAGAAACAGCAAGATTAATGATTACAACAGCAGCAAAGTCCTGAAGATTTAATCGTATGCTTTCATCCAGAAAAAAGATAATGACCAATGCTCCCATCGTAGTCAGGGTAGCAGCCAGTACAGACATAAATGCTTTCAGATTGCGACGGCGGAAAATGTGATCCGTCATGACAATGGTGTTGTCAATGACAAGATTGAGTGAAACCGTAATACCTGCCAATGAGTAAAGCTGCATTTCCAATCCGAAGAGATAATAGAAAATAACAGCAACAGCAATATTAATACTCAAACTAACCACTATCAACAACAGGTAACGCGGATTCAATGTAATAAGCAACACGAAAACCAACAATATCAGCACCGTCAATCCCGTGCGTAGATAAATCTTGTTCATTTCATCCTGAATAAACTCTGTAGCGTCATAACTGGTATGAACCTCATAACCTGCCGGAAGTACTTTCTGAATCTCTTCCATCACAGCATTGACCTGTTTACTAAGCTGCAATTGATTGGCAGTCTCTTCGGCTGTAACAGACAAGTAAATGGAGTTCAACCCATTGATGCGGTAATAACTTTGAGGTTCCTCTTCAACCCGGGTTACTTTTACCAGTTCGTCAAGACGGATCACCTTACCATCCGTTGCCTTTACCAAAATCCCGGAAGGGTCAAATTGATCTTCCTCGTGCTGAGGAACTAACGCCAGACGTATCCACTCCTTCCCTCCGGAAGCTGATTCGACATCATAAGTACCAAGAAATTCTTTCTGATAATAACGACTCACCGCTTGCTGAATATCCCCGGGACCTATCCCAAGATGTATCAACTGATCACTATCATACTCCAGACGCCACTCCATCGGAGTAGCCCCACTGATATCAATCTTATAAATACCGGGAAGTTGCGCCAGCTTCGTCTTGATGTGTTCCTCTGCATACTGCTGGATCAGGATAGGTGCAGACGGTGCATTCAGGGTGAATGAAAGGAAAGGACGCGAGGCATTATCATCCGACCGCCTCATATCTATATTCGGATAGTTCACTTCATCGGGTAGTTCCGGCCAGGTTTGCCGGATAATAGTGGATGCCTCAAAACGGACAGCATCCATATCGGTATGCTTGTCAAGCTCAATATTGACACTACCCCAACCATTACCCGAGGTGGAATTGACATTTTTCAACCCTCGAATGCGAGCCAGCATTGATTCTAACTTACTGGTTGCTTCCATCTCTACCACACGGGCAGAACTCCCCGGCATACTAAAGTTGACTGACAACCCCCGTAAAGTTCGCGACGGACTAAGTTTGACAGGCAACAACGGAATTAGTGCCACGCCAACCAATGCTACACAGATAAAGGCAACAATCAGTGTAAAAGCAGAAGCTCCTCGTTTGGTATTTTGATTCATTGTATTCATTGTACTAAAATATGATTCACCACAGAGTGACACAGAGTTACACTGAGTTTTTTAAACGTAAAAACCAATAAACTTTCTTTAGCTCTTATCTCTATTTTTTGTTCTTTTGTCCTTCTGTTCTTCTGTCTAAAAAACTCTGTGAAACTCTGTGCTACTCTGTGGTGGGTTTAACTCATTACCTCACCAACTTTCCTCCTGCAAAGTCAAACTTATCGGACAGTGAGAAACCGCTTGCAAAATCATGTAAAGTCAATTTACGTATCTTATAGTAATTCAACCAATAGTTCTGCAAAGCAGAGATGTAATTCTGTTGTGCGGACTGCTGACGACTCAAGGATAACGTCAGACTATTGATATCCGCCTTACCTATAATAAATCGTTGACGGGTTTCATTGTAAGCCATGATAGACAAGTCCAACGCTTCTTCAGCACTCGCGATCAGATTCTGCTGAATATTAAAATCACCAACGGTCATTATTAGCTCTTCTTCAATACTTATCTCACTCTGCCGGGCAGAGATTTTGGTTACATTCAGACTGTTACGAGCCATATTGTACTTACCTTTCCGCACACCCCAGTCCACCAACGGAATAGAAAGACTGACTGACACTAAATCCTGCTGCATGGGATTATGATACACATCTCCGAAATTATCGGAAGCCTGATTGAAACCGATACTCGCATTCACACTCGCATTAAAACGGGATTCTTTCTTCGTCCGGTCCACATTTCTCTCTGCCTCCAGGATATTCTGTTTCAACCCAAGCAATTGAGGATTGTTACTACGTACAGATGCCAATGCATCGTCTACCGATATGGTCATCTCCCGTGGACGGGCCGGAAGCTCCAGTTCAATCACCGTATTCTTATCGATGTTCAGAAAGGAAGCCAATGAGAACATGGCACGTTTCAACGCACTTGCCTTATTCTGTAAGGTATTACGGGCATTTACCAGATCCAACTTCAAAGTCAACAGGTCGGCTTTGGAGATAGAAGCGATCTTCAAACGCTGCATGCCTATGCGATAAAGGGTATCAGAAGAAGCAACATTCTCTTTCGCTAAATCATATTCCGCCTGTGCCATAGCCAGACTGAAGAAATAACCGGTAGCCTTCTCCGATACAGCCTCCACGTTATAGATAAACTCTTTCTTCACCTTCTCATATTTCAAAGGCTCAATACGCCGTTCCCACTTGAACGGGTTATATCCGACAAGGCTTTGTGAATATCCCAACCGTACTGGAACACTGGTAAACTGAGTAGAACGGTTATCGCCGAAGTTACGCATATAGCCCAATTTAGACTCTAAGTAGAAGGTACCACCGGTAAGGTCAAAGTTCTGTCTCACAGACAAACCTCCCGAAGCTGAAAAAGACTGCTGGCTACGGTATACATCCAGATTCTGCTCCGAATCATACCGTTTGGTGATATCACGGTAATACTCCGCAGGAGTCATATCCAAAGTTAGGCTTGGCAGGCGGTTAGCCTTATAGGTGCGGTATTCCCAATAACCGGACAAATACATGTTCTGCGTACGAAAAGCTTCCAGTGAACTATCATTTGCCAGAATTATAGTACGCTGCAAATCCAATTTAATCCGTTCCTGTGCCTGCATCTGTCCGCAACAGAACAGACAGAAACAGAAGTATATCATATATCTTTTCATATCTTCTTTTCTTTATAAATAAACCAATAGATCAACGGAATAATAAACAGACTCACCAGTGTGCCGATAAACATAGCCCCTATCATAGCGATAGAGAGCGGTTTCTGTAATTCGGAGCCCATATCGAAAGAGAAAAGCAGAGGCACCATGGCAAAGATAGTAGTCAGTGAGGTCATTATGATGGGGCGCAACCTTCGCCGGCCGGCTTCGTGAATGGCCTCCATCAAAGGCACTCCTTCTTTGCGCAACTCATTGATGGCATCCAGTTTCAAGATAGAGTCATTGATGATAATACCACAAGTTACTATCAGACCGATAGCAGACATCAGATTCAGCGTATGACCGCATATCCATAACAACAACAGGGCAAAAGCCACATCGATCGGTATCTCTAACAGTACAATCAAAGGTTGTACGAAACTTTCAAACTGTGCAGCAAGAATGAAGTACATCAGTAGAATAGAGATAAACAGAATAACGACCAACTCTTCCAGCATCTTTTTATTGGAGAAGAAACTACCCGAAAAACCGGTATCCCAGGCATCACTTTCGTTTACTACTGCTTTTACATCCGCTATCAAGCTTTCAGCATCTTTAACCCCATAAAAGCTAAACGGAATATATTCGCCATTCCGCCCGGCTGTAATACTCTTAAGATCTTCTGCCGGAGTCACCGTTATCAACTCCCGAAGCGGTATATAATTTCTGGTACCATCACTATTATTATCCTGCGTTTGTACCAACGTTTCCTGCAACACCGTATTCACTGTTTTTTCGTCACCGGCAATATTTATAGGCAAATATTGCTGATAGGAATGCAACATTGATACACTGTTCTCCTTAAAAGCCGTCTTAAGGGTCCGGTAGAGTTCGTCATACGACACATTATACAACAGCAATTTCTCTTTCTTAATGCTGAGATTCAACTGATTCTCAAAAGCAATACCTGTAGGAGCAATGCCCGTGCGCTGTCCCAACTGGTATTCCAGACTTCGAAGGGTATCTGCCTCCGGAGCTTTATCTTTATTACGGGCATATAGTTCGGCCGTCACATCCGCCTCTCCGGTAACAAATAACTTTTCAAACACGGTTTCGGGAGGTGAGAACGAAACCACTGCCAATGGATAGCGCTGTTTAAGTTTCAGATAAATTACTTGTTGTAAGGAAGCTATCTCATCCGATGTTTTAGTCTTGAAGTAAAGTTCAGCTTCCGATGATGAAAGTTCCTGTTCACGGTTCAAAATAAAATCTTGCTGGCCAATGGAAGCAGTCTGCTCTATTGTAGCTGCTTGCAACCCGTGAAACAGTTCATCTACCCGCCGTTGGTTCTCATCCAGATGGATATTTTCATTCCATTCAACACGGGTAATCAGCTCGTTCTGGTCAATCTCCGGCATGCGTTCCTTATCTATAAAGTAAAAGAAAAAGACGCAGAGAGGGATAGAAATAATACAGAAAATAATACTGAAAGTTTTATGATCGAACACCCAGTCTACTCCCCTGTCATAAAAACGGTCGAGTGTATGCTCTTTGATCGGGTTGTTAATCTTAACAGAAAACCATTTCCACTTCCGGGTTACCACCCCCGTACGATAGACCAACATATATAACACAGGAAGTAACATAATGCCCGTGAAGTAAGAAACCATCAAACCAACTGTCACCGAAAAAGCCTGATCGAAAAAGATAGCTCCGGCAATACCACTCATAAATATCAGTGGGACAAAGACAGCAATCGTAGTTAGTGAAGAACTCAACATCGGAGTTACCACCTCACTGGTACCCACCACACAGGCCCGACGAAGCGTATATCCTTTCTCCCGGTATTGAGAAATATTCTCTGTTACGATAATTGAACTGTCAATCATCATACCCAATGCTAAAATCAATCCGGAAAGAGAGATGATATTCAGCGACATTTTGAAAAGATAGAAAAAGAGGAAACTAATGACAATGGAAACCACCATACTCAACCCGATGATGAAAGGGGATTTTATATCTCCTAAAAAAAGCACTGCTACGATACAAATAAAAACAAATCCCAACGAGAGGTTCTGTTGCAGGTTAGATATGGTATAATCCAACAATTCTGTCTGGTTACGGCTGATACTAAAGTCTATATCCGGATAAACATCCCGAAAATAGTTCATGGTATTCATCAGAGCCTCTTTCATCTTGTCCATGTTTTCATCAGCCTGCTTGATAATGGCCAACGTCACGGCACGTTTACCGTTAGATACAGAAACACCGGTTTCTTTTATGGGAGTAATCGCTATCCGGCAGAATTCTTTCAGTTGAATAATTCGCCCTTCTTTGCGGAGATAGATATTCTCCACATCTTCTGCCGTGCGCAACAGGGTAGAAAACTTAATGTTGTATTCATAATAGCCATCACGCACAGTCATACTTCCCGGCTCTACGTTGTTACGAGCCAATGCAGACTCAATATCCGATATAGAAAGTCCCATTTGCAACATCTTATCCATATCCGGTACTATCTGCAATTGTCTTTTCAACACTCCCGTCACATCCACCATAGCTACTTCTGTGAGTTGTTCTATGCGCCGTTTGATCACCGATTCAGAGAACTCGCATAAATTCAGAAAAGCTTGCAGATCTGTAGGCATAAACGCGCTATCGCTCTTCAGTGTCAAATTCAAATAAAACACGGGAATATCCGTGGCGTTCGCCTTTATCACTTTAGGACGGTTTGTGTTTTTGGGCAAATAATTCATGGCGGCATCAATCTTTTCGTTCACCTCGATAAAGATCAGATCTGTATTCGTTCCATATTCAAAGTTTAACCGGATAATACCTGCCCCATCACGGGTTTCACTGGACATATCTTTTAGGTTAGCCACCTGGATCAATTGTTGACGAATCGGCTTCACTACGGTGTTTTCCAATTCACGGGCAGAAGTGTTGGCAGCAGATACCTGTACTGTTATCTCAGGAATAGCAATATCCGGCAATAAAGATACAGGCAAAGTGAAATAAGTAACCAGCCCTACGATAAAACAAGCTGTAAAAGCCATCAATACCGCAATGGGACGTTGTATTAAGAATTTTATCATACCATTTTAATTTACGATTAGACAATTTACTATTTACGATTGGAGTTACTCTTCCTGTGATAAGCAAAGTTTAATCCAATTGCCAATCGTCTAATCGTCTAATAATTGCACCGGAGCCTCATGTGCCAGGTTCACATTACCCGAAACAATAACAGTATCTCCTTCCATCAGCCCATCTGTAACTCCGGCATCGGCTTTATTAGCAACCACACAACTATCCGTATTCTCAAATCCGGTCCGTACATAGTTCCACTGTGCTTTTCCTTTATCCAATGTAAAGACAACCTGTTTTCCTGAACGCAGTACCACAGCACTCTTAGGGATCACTAATAATTGCCCCAAAGAACGCTGTACACTTATCCGTACATTCATTCCGCTAAACAGTTTTCCTTTTCCGTTCACCCGTGCACGTACTCTCACCATTCCTTTATCATCTACCAATGGGTTTATTTCCGAAACGCTCCCTTCGTACACAGAGGTAGCATCCGCATAAGGAGTAACCACTACCCTATCTCCGTTTTTAAGTAACGGTAATTCACTTTCGAGTACAGTAAAACCCGCCTCCATCCCTTGTGTATCTATGATAGTACAAAATGTCTCTGAAGTATTAGCCAGATTATAAGGTTTTGCAAAAAGATTTGCCACCACACCGTCAAAGGGAGCAGTCAGTGTAGCATGTTCCTCCTCGCGCTTTACTAATTCATATTGTGCTTTACTTTGGTCATATCCACTCTTTACCTTTGCCAGTTTCAGAATATCCGCCGGTACTTTATTAATATCATCCATAGCATATCCCTGCCCTATTAGTACATCCTGTAACTCCAGTCGTGCACGCTCCAGCGCATCTTCTGCCTGTGTCAGTTTATTAGCTAACCTAAACTGATCCAATTCGGCCAGCTTCTGTCCTTTTTGCACCCAGTCCCCATTCTTTACATAGATATGAGCTACAATTTCACTACTCTCGAAACGCAAATCGGCTTGATTCTGTGCAACTACTTTTCCATTACTCACCAATTCATGGTGGAAATCCTGTTTCTGCAATGCCACCACTGATACCTCATTCTTTACATCAGGCAAAACGGTTTCCACTCCTTTCTCTGAAATATTCTCTTCCTTCTTCTTATCAGAGCAAGAGATTAAAATCACAAATGCCAGACAATAAATGCTAATAGAATTATATCTTTTCATGATTCAATATTGTTTCATCATTTTCCTCATTTCCTCTCTCATCTCTTTCACCGCAGTCGATTGAACTTTAGGTTCTTTTGTCAACACAATCTCAGCCATTTTTTTCATTTGCTCCGGCATATTACATTCTGCATAGAGTTTCGCCAGTAGATAATACGGATAGATTCTTCCCGGAAGCCGATGTGTGGAACGTATAAAAAACTGTTCAGCCATTTCATAGTGTTTCTGCTGCTGGAAATTCTTACCTATGACATTTAATATCATTGGATCACAATTGCGAACAGCCGCCTCTTTCAAGATCGATGTAGAAGCATCATATTTTTTTAACTTGTGCAGAGAATGTCCATATTCAAACAAGAAAGTTCCCCGATTTTTCAATATCGGATACAATTTTTGATAACCCTCACTGGCTGATTCATAAGCTCCGATATTATATAACATTTTGATATTGGCCCATTCTTTACACTCCTTAGATTTATCTTCCCGCCACAATCCAGCTCCCATCAAACCAATAAGAAAAGCAAATACCGCTAAGCCTATTCGTGAATTACCTATCACACAAGCAGCTAATAATAAAAAAAAGGTGATAACAAAAGCAGGCAGTTGCATCGGATAAGAAGAGAATGCAAACACTAACAACGAAATCACCCCTCCACATACGCTAATCCTGTCTCCCTTTATCCCACACCAAAGACAGAAGCTTACAAACACCAATAACATCAGGAAAGTCCCTATTCCCCATTCTATAATAACCTGCAAATATTCATTAAAAGCATATTCAGGACTTCCGGCAACCAATTCTTCCTGAGATGAATAATCTCCTTCCGCAAAATAATCCTCCTGTGCCCTCCCATAAGCAGTTGCAAAACCATCTATACCATAACCAACTACCGGACGTTTACTAATAGCCTGGCAAGTAATCTTCCACATAAATAATCTTCCGCTCGCCGAATCTCTCTTTAAATAGAACAAGGCCGCTCCTCCTATCATCAGACAGATAAATCCCAATGTTGCTATAGCAATTGCTTTTTTACGATGTTCCTGCCATGCCATCCGAAGCTTTCCCCCCCAGGAATAATGCATACCGCAGACCCATACTCCGGATACTACAGCAGCTAGCCATGCCGAACGGCTCATTCCGGCAGGAAGTACACAAATGATCAGCAACATAACACCACCCGCCAAATAAAAAGCGACCTGTTCTATATAATTTCGATTTGATTTCTTTCCAAGTTGCAACCACTCATTCAGACTAAGTGGAAATACCATTGCCAAATATCCTGAATAGGGCCCCGGATTAAAAAAAGAACCGGTGAGAGCAAATAAAGAATGATTGGAAGAAGTATATCCATATATCTGTTGTAAGCCATAAAAGGCTTCACTTCCTCCCAATAGAATAAGACTCCAAACCACAACCCGGTAAAAAACACTTGTTATATTCTTATTTTTATACCCAACCAATAACATTATAAAAACACATACAGCAAACAGTACACATGCCTTACCCAGCCACGACCATTGACCTGCCAACTCTCCTACTGGTAAGTTAGTCGGATTGACCCATACAACGGCAAATAATGCAGTAACGGGTAACAACATGAAAATATGAACACCAATATGCTTCATTTTATTCTTTTAAATATTCTATTCCATCTAAGGTGCCCTGTCATGGGATCAACTGATTTCCATATAAAAGTGGCTTTCCCTACAATAAATGGTTCAGGTAACATTCCCCAATAACGTGAATCCTGAGAATTCTCCGCCCGATCTCCAGCTACGAAATAATAATTCTCCCTAAAACAATACTCATTTACCAGGCTATCTCCAATAAATACATTCTCCTCTTCTATCCGGATTTTCTTTTTTTGTTCCCAGCCAATCAGTTGCCTATAGAGTGATGCTGTCATACGATCTAACATCACTACCTGTCCCTGTCGTGGTATAGGCAGGGGTCCAAACTCCTGTACTGTCCAGTTATGTTTTTCATCCCGTGGAAAAGCAGATAACACTACTCCGTATATTGTGCTATCTGTAAGTACAGATATACGTCTCTGTGCAGATAGATTTCCTAATATCTCTTCTACTCCCCATACCTTGAAAAAGCCCTTTCTTATTTCTAATGTATCCCCCGGAAGAGCTATACAACGTTTCACATAATATTTCATCACATCAAAACAGATACTATCCCAACGTCCTTCCTGATAAGGAAAATTAAAAACCAATACATCATTCCGTTTCAATTTTCCTAAGGCAGGCATTCTATAGATATCTATATCCTCCTGGTTTAAAGCACCCGTAACATTAAATAGCCGCGCTCCTTTTACCAGTTTGTTCACCATAATCCTATCACCCGCCCACAAAGCAGGCTCCATTGAGTCGGAAGGTATTTTAAAAGAAGTAAAACAAAATAACTGTATTAGTACCAGAAAAATCAAGGTCATACACAAATAAAATAATAAATTCATCAATTTATAACCAATTTTTTTCAGATGTTTTATTAATATCTCCTGATTCATTAGTTTATTCATTTAACATAAGTTTATCCAATGAACATCCCCTACAAGCTGTTTAAAATTATCATAGAAATATTTGTTCACCCTCATCTATAAAGAAAGGTCTTTCCTCCTTACCTCGGTTAAGATTATGTAACCATAACAGTGCGTTCTCCGGGATATTTTCATATAACAGAAAAGTAGTATCCGCAACTTGCTTTCCCAAAGACATCCAGCCTTTTAAACCATTCTGATAAAACAATTCATAGGTATCCCCCAAGTGAATAAAATTATCATCATTTCTTGGAATATATACCATTCCCGTTAAATTTTCCACTTCGCCAAGATCTATAAAATACGGTTCGTTTAAAATTTCAATATAAGTCACCCAATCGCTGTCACAAATCAATTTTCCATTGGAAGACCTGTCCATATCATTCTTTTTCACCCCCCATTTTTGAAATTCCAACTTTTTATCTTTATTATATAGTTCTAATTCAGCTATTTCTAACCGTTCTTTTTCTTGTGTTGCACAAATGTAACGACACAGATGTGGCTTTGAAAAATACACCTTATTATAGTTAACCTTAGGTGTATCTACCAATTCATACAATAATTCGTTTTTTTTAAAGTCTAAAGTTCGGGAACCAACAAATTTAATGCCCACAGCTCTATTCAAAAAATTACGAGTATTACGTATCGGATATTTTCTTGTCAGCTTTGCCGTATGCAGTTTTTGTATATTTGGAATAAAGTAAAACGGCACAGATCCTTCTTTAAGAATAAAAGGATAGCCTGCCGGCAATACTTTACCGCCTCTACAAAACACAGGGTGATATATCAACTCTTTTTCTACATTTTTGAATCGAGCAGTATTCCCATCTACTACAGCGATGTCAATTGGACTATATTTATCATAATCATAAACGGACAGGTATGCATACTTATTTTCAGAATTACCTTCGATTGCCACTTCAAAACCACTGTCAGGGTAATACTCATCTGTTACGTCACGCAAAAAAACATTCCGGAATAAATCGGGAACATCCAGATCATCCATAACATCCATGTCCTTCTTTTGAACACCGAAGAATGTTCGATATACTTTTCCTCTTTTTCTATCATGAGCCATCCCTCTTTCCGGCAAACCCTCATAATAGTTGAAAGGAACGGAGATACTTGTCGTATCAATCACTGCACTCCAAAAATGCCGGCTATTATAACTCGGTGAAGTATAATACATATCCATTGCTACAGGAATCCCTAATGATCTCATCACATAGGAAGTGATATCACACCCGTCACGGCAATAGCCCACCCTGTTTTCCAAAAGAAAAAGAGCCCCCATGTGAGGAAGTGAAAAGTCTATCCTACTATAAAACTTTTCCGATTGCAAATAAGTGGCCATCCTTCTGGCTGCTTCTACAACATCAGTACCCTGATATAAAGAATCTAAGACCGAACCATAGCGATCATAATAGATCTTTCTCCACCTTTCCAATTTCTCATTGCCTACACGATACGGGAGAATATATTCACAAAAATCCTCAAAAGTATAATATTTACTCCAGGAACGTTTATTCCATACCTCAAAAGCATAATCGATATTCTCTATCAACAAATCAGCGGTGATAACATCTATATCATTTATTTTGGGAAGATTTTCATAATGAAACCACTTCCATTTTTTTATCACTTCTTGTGGAAGCCACCCATCTCCATTTTTCACTTTTATTTGTTTAAGGCTATCAACAATTTCATTGGGAGCATACGAATAATAATAAGGTATGTGTTTTATCAAGTAACATGCAGCCTTATACTTCAAGCTATCCACCGGAAACTCGCTGTAATGATCTAAGACCTTTTGAAGTTCTCCTTTATTCTTTCCGGCCATCTTCAATGATCGATCCAAAGGAGACAACGAGCAGGAGTGCATCAAAAACATGATACAAAACAATGAAACAGTCACTCTGTTTTTTTCGCTCAACAACATCCTATGATTCGTTTTATTATTCACTGATACAATTCACTTTTTTGCACTTCCACTAATCTTTAGCTGAAAAGGAGAACACGACAAGTAATGTCTCCTCTATTTTCTTATTTCCAACAATCTTAATCAATAAGTCCATTCAAGTCCAAAAAAGCAAATTGTATCATATCATCCAAATTCAAGATCAATCTGTTATTCTTTTTATCATAACAGAAACTACTGATACGATATCCTGTTTCTAAGGTTTTGAGGTAGTCACCATTCAAATTAAAAACAAGAAATTTAGTTGGAAGTGCAGATTTGATCTTACCGGATTTATCCTGAATAAAACTATCTCCACCGGAATAAAGCGCAAATATCTTATCGTCACAAAACACCCCATCACTAAAATAGTCTGTTCTTGTTGTTTTTCTATCACCCCATCCCGGACCATAGATATTACATATTAATTCTCCGTCAAAATTACAAATAGTTATCAAATCATAATTAGAATAGAATTCCGCATATAATTCATTTTCCTTAGATGCCGTACAAACAATACGTTTTTTCTCAATCCCGGGATGTTCATACTTCATAAATTCTATTTCGCCTGTTTCCATATTCCACTTTGCCACAGACGGTTTAAAGTTGGAGTTCCCTATAGGTTCTATTACTCGACCTATACAAAGAGAATCATTTATGAACTGATATTCGCTGGGAAATTGCTTTGCATTCATTCTCATTTTAACCCATGGTATATAGAGTGAATCCATTATAACACTATCTATATTATAGCAGAATATCTTCTGTTTACCATGATCTGTCACATATATTTCACGGTTAGAATTATTAACCTCTATATGACCTATATTAGTAATTTCACTTGGTCCTTGCCCTCGAGGTGCGATACTTGTCACATAACTAAAGTTATTTTTATTAAATATATGTATCAGTTTATCCAAAGATAATACATCGACAACAATCAGATAATTATCTGTTAAAAATAATGCAGCCATCCGCCCAATAGGAATCTCTTCAATCTCTATTTCCTTTACTTTTTCATGGATATTGATGACATTATCACGTTTGTTCTGATATTTTTCTGTTTCGGTGCTCTGTCTACAGCTCCCTAAAAGAATAATAATTAAAAAATAAAATAATCTATTCATAATTTTAAAAATTACATCATTGTTGTCCCATTAGATTCCAAATTGTTTTTTTAATAGCTAAAACAGCACCTTAAAGTCAAAAAGTTTTAAGGTACTACCAAGAATACCGTAAGAATACAAATCGATACAGCAACATGTACTTATTCCCTAGTGCCAATTATTCAGAAAGACATGTAACTAGACAGAAGCACATACGAAGTTCTCCATATATTAAGCATCTCATTGACTGATAAAACTCATCTTAGAGACCTCTTCGACAAAACTATATTTCAAAATCAAAGAACAAGTTAGATCTAATGAGCCAAGGTTACTCAATTTTTAAAACGTCCCAATTTAAATGAGACACTGGTGAAAACAACTAATATAGTACTCCCCACCAACTATGTATACCCCGAAATACTTCGATACAACATTTTACTTAATGTTTATTTTGCATCTCCATTAATTCTTAACTTAAACGGAGCACCTTCAGCATTGCAATATATCATAATAGTTTTATCAAAATGTTCAGGATGTTCTGCCTGATATATTATTTTCACACAAACACTATCTTTAAACAGCACAGGCTTTTTATCATATTCTACAGCAATACAACCACAAGAAGTTAATATATCATATATGACCAATGGAGAATTACCTGTATTTTTTAACAGCACCTTTTTTTCCTGACTTTCTTTCCACGAAAAACTTCCTAAATTTATCATTTGCTCAGAAATATTGATTTGGGTCTGACTATTTTGATCCATCTTAGTATTACTTTTACCAGAAAGTATATTAAAATATAAATCTTTTATTTTCGGATTGAGCACAGGATTCCCTACTGCAATTACTTTATTTATTTTATTCAATAAAAATACCTGAAATCTGGGATCTGAAGGAAAATTATTTATTATATTAAGAGAATCATATACATCAACACAAATTGGATGATCAAATTTATCACGTTTTAGAATATGCTCAAACTCTCTTTTATCTTTAGGGCAAACATAGAAAAGAAAAGAAATTTTATCATTAGTAATTGAATCCAATTCATTTAAAAAACTCTTCCATTTATGTAATTGAAGTTTGCAACTAGTACACCCTACAGAATCTACATAAATCATTAATTTAAAATCTAAATCCATATTGTTTTTTACAGTATCACACACATACTTTGTAAAAACGGATTTTACAGGAAATTTAATTTCTCTTCCCTTCCATTCTTTTACCGTATTCATAAGATAGGTTCTTTCCCTATTTTGGCATGAACTCCATATTATTATCATACATATAATGATCAAATATCTATTCATAAAGCATTAAAATTAAACTGTACAATATGACTCTCCGGTTTATCTGTTAAACCGTAAATCACTCCACGCTTCTCATCAACTGCAAAATCAAAGATAGGAGTATCCAATTGATAATATCGTTGTGGGGCTCCATTCCAATCGAAAACAAGAATTTTATCTTTTAGATAATCATGATTCATGGGATTAAAAAACTTTCCTGAATAAAGAACAAAAACTTTTTTTCCAACAGATAGTGGACAATAATAGGCATCTCTTTCAGCCCCTTTATTGGTTGCTATTCGGTCACCCTCTTGATGAACTTCCGGAAAGAAATGCTCAGGACCATGTATTCTTTTTATAAGATTCATATCAGTATCATAATATTCTATTAAGTCTGTCCGACTGTGTGACACAAATATTCTATTCTCCTCAGCATTTACGGTAAATTCACTCATAAATCCCTCTACTTGTTCTATATGGGTCGTCAAGCTGGAAAGTTCAGGATATTCTCCTTTGTGACAAATTGTATCCCCGTTCTGATTAAATAAACCAAACCTCTTGTTTTTATCAAAAATGGAAGCAATGAAACCTTTCCCGGGAATCGGCACTATATTATTACAGAAGTTCTCAAATTTAATACTTTTATTTACTATCAGACTTTCCCCTTGAAAAAATGTCTGGCGGTCACAGATACACAAAACTTGCCTGTTTTTATCAAATATCCAAATATTACCATCTGTCGAAGGAATAAAACGAGGATCTATCATTTCACCGGGTCCAATACCGAAAGGAACGCATTCGCATATTTTCTTTTTTGTGAAAACATTGAATATATAATAAGTCTGTTCAGTATTCCTGTTTTTCATAATCAGAAAAGAGTCAACCAAATGTATTTTAACCGGTTTCAGCAATATATCATCAAAAGCAAGACTGTCCCCTTTCAAAGAAATAGGCCCTTTAAAATCAGAAAAAGAGATAAGTTCTGCACCTAAATACTTCTTACTCTCTTGGCAAGAACTTAAAAGCACAAGGAGTACAGATGCTAAGATATGTATACAATTATTTTTTTTCATTATTCTTTTCCAGTTTATAATATATGATACAATAATTACCCAATTGCCTATAGACATCCTTATATTTCTGTTTATCAAAAGACAAAGACTGGTCTCCTTTTTTCATTTTTTCAATTAGTTTCTCCTTTTCAACAGAACCTTTTTCCTCTTCATATATTAATAGAGCCGGTATATCTTGACCTATTACAAAGCCTCTTTCCTCAAAATCACACATCTTGACAACGTGATCTTTAGACATAGTAAAAGGCGTTCCAAAAACAAATCCATTCAAAAAATAGCAGTAGATAGTGGCCTTTTGGTAGTCTTTATAATCTACCAATAAATTAACGTAAGCTCTCCTATCTTTTACTATATCACCACCATTAACCGCTACACTCTCCTCTTTACCATTGATTAGCTGTTTTATATAAAGTGTCAAGTTTACATTGTAAGGCACATAAGCAGAATAGAATTTTCCTCTAACATCATCTACTCCCGTTGGCATTGGAATTGGGATTGTCCCCTTAGGAACAGTAAGACTTTTGCCTCCTGAAGAATACTTCTTCATATATGGCTTTCCCGTTTTATGATAAGTCGTGTCTTTATCGGATATAGTCACAACATTATTTTTACGTATATACTCTTCAACTCTCTGTTCCAAACTTTGAGCATTAAGTTTGAAAACAGCAAACAACAAGGTAATTACAATACATAATTTCATATAGGCATTTTACTAAAACTATGATTGTATAAAGAAATACTATCAAAGTCCCATATAAGCACTAATAATAATTTATTTTCCAATACAATCATAGTATAATTTTACATCAATAACCTCTCATGTCTGGACAATAATACCACCTATCTGAACTTCCAAAACAATCAGAAGAAGGATCGTAACAACAATGTGACATATAACAATCATAAGGTGTTGTCTCACGGCTGTTAGCTAAAGCTTCTACATTACTAAGAACTAAATCAGACATATTCGTATCACTTTCTGACATATAAACATTATAACCCGCAAACATTGCAACTACAGCTATAGTTATCACTCCTAATAATTTCTTTTTCATATCGATATTTTATATTAATAAATATTTTTTATTTTCTCTGTATCTATCCTTTCAACAGAATAGCAGTATTTGCTATATTAAACTTTTATTCCTATGCCTATAAAGAGATCCTCCTATAATTTTAATTGTTTGTAGAAAAAGTGATAATACAAACTCATAAAAATGCAATATCACTCATTCCTTTTAACAGTATTATTTTCCCTATTACGTATTACCAATAGATATAAATCCTTATGCAACACCATAAAGCTAAATATTGTTATATGCTAAAATCAAGCAATAAAAAACCTCATACGATTTTAAATTTCATAATTGGCTGATCTCTATTCACATCTGTCGCTATTATTGTTTTAGTTGTCTCATCCACCCAAATGCCATATATATAATGGTCGAGCACATACTTGCATAATGGTTCGCCCTGCAAACTAAATACATAAATATACTTTCCACCATCAATATGCTCCTTTTGTTGAGCAATCTCTTTAAAAGAACGTCCATGAAAGACAGCATAAATAGCACGGTCCGTCACTTGTACATCACTAAAGCCCATAATACCTGAAGGAATAGCATAGCTATTGGATATTTTAAATTCGGGCTCGCCATGAGGTCCTATGAGGACTACATGTGTACTATCTTTTAGATTATAGATTTCAAGAACTTCGCCCAACTGAGTAACCGCAGCCAAAACCCCATTACGAGGATTATAATCAATAAAACTACGCCATGCCTGAGCTAATGCAGGACGGGCATTGGACAAAGCCTCTTCATTCAGTGTAGGAATTGCACCCCACTTCTGCATGAGTAACCCTTCACGATTCACCCAACAGAAACGATGATCGCCCGAATAATCAGGAATAATAAAGGTAGAATCATCGTACTGAACAAAATCGAGTACGCGAAGCAAACTCTTGTCCAACGATACCACTTCATCCCGAAGTAACGAATCACCAGACGAAGAGAAAACAAACCTACCTAATTCACTGTGATTGGCATCTAAAGTCCATATCACATCATTGATACAACGCACATTCTCTGCCGAAAGCATTTCTTCGGGAGAATCACCACGTCTACCGAAAGAATTCAAATACTTGAATCCCGGATATTGGAATATATGATAATAATGATCGGCTCCATGCAGATCCATTACGATGGCTTTATCACCCTCTATCCGTATCCGAAACGGATAACGGAAAAGGGCGGTATCCAACTCTACAGTATTCCCTTTCAATTCTTTTTCTTGTGGAAAATCAGCATAAGAAGAAATGTCCTTCTGCTCCTTAGTGGCACATGAAAAGAATAAAAAAAGAGAAAGAAGAAATCTAATAGATGTCCTCAAGGCTATAGCCGTCATAAACCACCTCTACTTTAGAATTATCAATAGGACAATTAACCGAACCTGAACCTAAGCAATGTACAGTAGTTATTTCCTCACCGGCAGCTAAAGCTTCTACATTTTCCAAAAATAAATTGTTTAGTTCTACCTTAGCCGGACGATACCAATAAGTGATAATTACAAGAATTCCTACAAAAAGAAATAGAATTAGTTTTTTCATATTAGCATTGCATAAAATTAATGCAACAAAGATAGAAGCGAAGGGATGATCCGCCAAATAAACGAACTGACCAATGCTGACATGATACGTTTTTTATCTAAAAAGGCCGATTCCATCGGCTTATAAAATAAAAAACATCAAATGAATAATTGATAACTATAGGACTGTACCCTTTTTAAATGAATAGACGGATCAACAGCAGCTAAATCGTGTCGCAGCCGTTTAACTACTTGTTGGAGTCTGACAGCAGTACCCGAATGATCAGGCCATAATTGTTCCATTATAGTATCATCTGACAATTTATACTCTTCAGCATTTAGCAGTATTTCTAAAAGAGTGCAGCGTTGTAACGGTAACTCACCTTTTATTTGTCCGTCTACAATTAACAAACGTTTTTCGGCATCAAATATGAAATTATCTTTCAGTTGATATATACGTATTGTTCCTTTAGGCATATCTCTCACCAATTGAGTCACAATCACTTCTTTTACAATAGAGGAATGATGAAACCTCTTCCTTAAATAGCCGACAAAGAAATAAATCAAGATATATATAACAAGTATCAGTAAAACATAAAGAATCACATACCGCCCCAAAATAAACCAGCAAGAATAATCAAAGAAACCAACCATTTCGATCTCACATCCATAGCCTAAATAGCAAGTAAATAAAGGAATGGCAGAAGCTAAACGAATAGAATCAGCAGTCATAAAAGTTTCCGTATGCCCACTGCCATCCGCAATAGACATCCGTAATGCTGTTTTTCCTATAAGATATGAGTCTTTTAATATTTGTTGCCAAATAGCATTTAGAGAATCTACAACAATGGGATTACTTTCCAAAACAAAAGAATGAAGCATACGAGTGTTAGTATCCTTTGCTACATTTTTTTGATGCTGTTCAGCAGATACTTTATACTCTTCTCTCCCAGTTGCTTTTGTGATACCTACGGTTTGAGGTACTTGCCCAATCTTTGAAACATCGATTCGGCTTTGCACTATTAATGCACCTTTTTCTATATTCTTATTTGCCAATTCTATTTCCAATGCTTTACTAAAGGCATCTATTACACGTTGACTAAGTACAGCAATTCCGTTTTTATAAAGAAGTACTCCCAAGCAAATAAGAGAAACTCCCATCACAACTATCAGCAACCTTTTAACCAAATTATCACGCTTCATCAAAATCACATATCAGTTTGTGTGTTCAGAAAGCACAAAAATACATTTATTATTTCTTAGCAACAAACAATATTGAGATTTCATTCCTATTTAAAGAACAGTTTCTCCCATTACAGAAGAGCAAAAAAATATAGTACACTTATAAATCCCGATTTACGAACTTCCAGCCATTCATACAAAAACTGAAAGCAAAGCAAAGCAAATGATAGTATTGTAACAGATTGACAAAATAAGAAATAAAAAGAGACTGGTACGCAATTCTTACTAAAAGACAATTTATCCAAGAAGGAAGGCACGTTTGTATCTATCTGATAATCAGCAATTACAAAAGTATACATTCTTGTCATACTACATTGTACACTTTTGTATGACAAGAATGTACAATATTGCACCACAAGAGTGTACACTTTTGCATAACAGTAAGACACTCCTTTGTTTTTCAGCTTTAAACTAATTACTTTTTTCATTACAACAAGACCTGAGATCTTTATTTATATCTTACACTGATTGTCTACATTATAAACCTTCACCTCGTTTCTCTACGGAGATCGGCCCGATGCTCTACGAGAAACGACCCGATCTCCGTAGAGTTTCGACCCGTTCCTCGTAGAGAAAAAAGATGGATAGCTATAGTACTGATAGTCAAAACATTATATTTACACAAAATGTATAATATTTTCAGCTTGCGTACCTCCTGTTTATACCCTCTTTAGATTTCTGAAATAGCTACAAATATTCATCTCTGCCGAATATAATTCCTATCATAAACGGTTGTTTCATAGAATAAAAGATTAGTTACGTAATATAGTTTTCCTTTTCAACGTAAATATCGGCAAGAAAACAAACACCCCTATCACCGACATTATCAACCCACCAATCGTACCCGCAGCCAGCGGAAACCAGAAACCTTCTTTCTCTGCCCCTACCATGAAAGGGATAAAGCCCAAAATGGTAGAAACGACTGTCAGAAAGATAGGAATAATCTTGGCATTCCAGGCTTTGGTATATGCACGTAGCGGAGAAATACGGGGCAGACGCCGACGAATAGAGTTATACTCATTAAGAATATAAATACTGGCATTCACAGTGATACCGCACAACAGAACAAAGGAAGCAAAGCCTCCCTGATCAAAATTAAGCCTGAACCAATAGAAAGTTAGAAACACACCGATATAAGAAACAGGAATCACAAAGATAATGGCCAACGGCTGCTTCAGTGAGTTGAACAAGATACTGGTAGTAAAGAAGATAATAGAGATGACAATCAGCAATAAACTGTACTGCTTGTAATCTTTCTCTCCCCATGACCAGTTGCCTCCTTCTGCAGAAACAGTGTACCCCATAGGTAATTTCTTATTAAACTCTTCCAAATCCTTTTTCAGAATCCGGTTCCCTTGTTCGTATGAGCCAATGTACTCATATTGCAGGCACAATCGGTATTGCTGATTCTCCTTTGCCACCTGTTGGGGCATCTGCCCTTTCTCCACCGTGGCCAGTTCGGAAAGTTTATATTGCTTCCCACCGGAGCCATAAGGGAAATATTGCATGGCCCAAACGTCGTATTCGTCGGACTGACGGGAAGACAACTTGATTCTTTCCACTCCATGCTCCGTCAATACCGAACCTACATCCATATTCTTACCGAATATCGGACGAATAGATGCAAACAGTGTACTCGCAGAGATGTCTTCCTGCGCCATACGTTCTTTGTTCAGATCAAAATAGAACTCCTGATAATCATCTTTCCACCAGGAGAACTCTGAATTGATAATAACCTCCTTGATACGCCGGTGCGTCAGAAAGAGCTCCTTCAATTGCTCGGCCCAATAATAAAGTTCATCATAATTGTATCCGTACATCTTAACCCGAAAAGAGCCTGCGTTTTCACGAACATCATTGCTGAACCCATTGTCTTCCAACCCATAAACACTCCAGCTACCACCACCTAATTGCAGTGCCTTACTGATTATATTAGACTTCAATGTATATGGGAAACCACTATGCTGATGTTCTTTTTTAAAGTTGATACTAATGCTGGCGCGACGGGCACTGGAAATAGAAGTCTGAAACTGCTTAATCTCTGCAAACTGGCTCAGATAGGCCTCCATCTTCTTCATCAGTACATTCATTTGTTCCAGGGTACTCCCATTAGGCAGAGTTGCATTGGCATTCAGCACCACTTCTTCGTTACGTGTGAAATAACTCCCTTCGTACACCTTCTCGATAAAAAGACGAAGACTGCCCCCAAGTGCCTTATTCACTATGGGTTTCACTTTCTCTTTATAAGTCGTACTTCCCAAAGTTTTGTTGTAAGCCTCTGCTCCCCACCCTTCTCCATCTATCTTTTCGGGAAGAAGAAAAACAGGAAGTCCGAACAACAGTACCAGCAGAAC
Organism: Bacteroides mucinivorans; assembly: GCF_034654355.2. Classification (NCBI taxonomy): domain Bacteria; kingdom Pseudomonadati; phylum Bacteroidota; class Bacteroidia; order Bacteroidales; family Bacteroidaceae; genus Bacteroides; species Bacteroides mucinivorans. The sequence continues at coordinate 3,661,307 of NZ_CP178179.1, forward strand.
ACAAACTACCACACGCCAACGGCATAGGATCTGTATCAGCCAGGCATAAAACCGTGTAAAATAAACCGGGAAGCGATGGGCTAAATGACGCAAGCCACATAAACACCGACGAAAGAAACCCATTCTTCTTTGTACAGGTGCTTCTCCGTCCCGCGAACTCACGGGAACCAAAGAACGGCGCTTTCGTTTCTTCAACCCTATCTTCTCTATCATAGACGGGACAAAGAATAGGGCTACAAACAAAGATACGGCAAGATTGATGATCACTACCGCAGCAAAATCCTGTAAATTCAATCGTATCTTTTCGTCCAGAAAGAAGATAATGACCAATGCTCCCATCGTAGTCAGAGTAGCAGCCAGTACAGACATAAATGCTTTCAGATTGCGCCGATGCAGAATGTGATCCGTCATCACAATGGTATTGTCTATAACCAGATTGAGCGAAACCGTGATACCTGCCAATGAGTAGAGCTGCATTTCCAACCCGAAGAGATAATAAAAAATCACCGCTACTGCCATATTAATACTCAGGCTGACTACTATCAGAAACAGATAACGCGGGTTCAATGTGATAAGTAATACAAAAACCAGCAAAATCAATACAGTCAGACCGGTACGCAAGTAAATCTTATTCATCTCTTCATGAATAAATTCCGTAGCGTCATAACTGGTATGAATCTCATAACCTGCCGGAAGTACTTTCTGAATCTCTTCCATTTCCGCATTTACCAGTTTGCTAAGCTTCAGCTGATTGGCACTTTCTTCGGCTGTTATAGAGAGGTAGATGGAGTTTAATCCGTTGATGCGGTAATAACTTTGAGGTTCCTGTTCCATCCGGGTTACCTTCACCAGTTCATCCAAACGAATCACTCTTCCATCCGCAACCTTCACCTGAATTTCGGAAGGGTTAAACTGATCTCCTTTATGCTGAGGGGTCAGTGCCAATCGTATCCATTCTTTTCCTCCGGAAGCCGTCTCTCTGTCATACGTCCCCAAAAACTCTTTCTTATAATAATTGCTCACCGCTTGCTGAATATCGCCCAGACTGATGCCCAAATGCTTCAATTGCTCGCTATCATACTCCAGGCGCCACTCCATCGGAGTAGCCCCACTGATATCAATCTTATAAATACCGGGAATCTGTGCCAACTTCGTCTTGATGTGTTCCTCTGCATACTGCTGGATCAAAATAGGAGTAGACGGTGCATTCAAAGTAAATGAAATAAAAGGTCGGGAAGCTTTTGACTCCGAAAGCCTCATCTGAATATAAGGATAGGTCACTCCGTCGGGCAGTTCCGGCCAGGTTTGCCGAATAATAGTAGATACCTCAAAACGGACAGCATCCATATTGGCATGCTTATCCAGTTCGATGGCAATACTTCCCCAGCCATTGCCCGAAGTAGAATTGATTCTTTTGACCCCTTTGATACGGGCCAGCATCGCCTCCAGTTTGCTGGTGGCCTCCATCTCTACCACACGGGCAGAAGTACCCGGCATACTGAAACCTACCGAAAAACCGGGCAACGTCCGCGAAGGATTCAGTTTGACAGGCAACAACGGAATTAATGCCACGCCAACCAATGCCACACAGATAAAGGCAACAATCAGTGTAAAAGCAGAAGCTCCTCGTTTGGTATTTTGATTCATTGTATTCATTGTACTAAAATATGATTCACCACAGAGTGACACAGAGTTACACTGAGTTTTTTAAACGTAAAAACCAATAAACTTTCTTTAGCTCTTATCTCTATTTTTTGTTCTTTTGTCCTTCTGTTCTTCTGTCTAAAAAACTCTGTGAAACTCTGTGCTACTCTGTGGTGGGTTTAACTCATTACCTCACCAACTTTCCTCCTGCAAAGTCAAACTTATCGGACAGTGAGAAACCGCTTGCAAAATCATGTAAAGTCAATTTACGTATCTTATAGTAATTCAACCAATAGTTCTGCAAAGCAGAGATGTAATTCTGTTGTGCGGACTGCTGACGACTCAAGGATAACGTCAGACTATTGATATCCGCCTTACCTATAATAAATCGTTGACGGGTTTCATTGTAAGCCATGATAGACAAGTCCAACGCTTCTTCAGCACTCGCGATCAGATTCTGCTGAATATTAAAATCACCAACGGTCATTATTAGCTCTTCTTCAATACTTATCTCACTCTGCCGGGCAGAGATTTTGGTTACATTCAGACTGTTACGAGCCATATTGTACTTACCTTTCCGCACACCCCAGTCCACCAACGGAATAGAAAGACTGACTGACACTAAATCCTGCTGCATGGGATTATGATACACATCTCCGAAATTATCGGAAGCCTGATTGAAACCGATACTCGCATTCACACTCGCATTAAAACGGGATTCTTTCTTCGTCCGGTCCACATTTCTCTCTGCCTCCAGGATATTCTGTTTCAACCCAAGCAATTGAGGATTGTTACTACGTACAGATGCCAATGCATCGTCTACCGATATGGTCATCTCCCGTGGACGGGCCGGAAGCTCCAGTTCAATCACCGTATTCTTATCGATGTTCAGAAAGGAAGCCAATGAGAACATGGCACGTTTCAACGCACTTGCCTTATTCTGTAAGGTATTATGGGCATTTACCAGATCCAGCTTCAAAGTCAACAGGTCGGCTTTGGAGATAGAAGCAATCTTCAAACGCTGCATGCCTATGCGATAAAGGGTATCAGAAGAAGCAACATTCTCTTTCGCCAAATCATATTCCGCCTGCGCCATAGCCAGACTGAAGAAATAACCCGTAGCCTTCTCCGACACAGCCTCCACGTTATAGATAAACTCTTTCTTCACCTTCTCATATTTCAAAGGCTCAATACGCCGTTCCCACTTGAACGGGTTATATCCAACAAGGCTTTGTGAATATCCCAACCGCACCGGAACACTGGTAAACTGAGTAGAACGGTTATCGCCAAAATTACGCATATAGCCCAATTTAGACTCTAAGTAGAAGGTACCACCGGTAAGGTCAAAGTTCTGTCTCACAGACAAACCTCCCGAAGCTGAAAAAGACTGCTGGCTACGGTATACATCCAGATTCTGCTCCGAATCATACCGTTTGGTGATATCACGGTAATACTCCGCAGGAGTCATATCTAAAGTTAGGCTTGGCAGGCGGTTAGCCTTATAGGTGCGGTATTCCCAATAACCGGACAAATACATGTTCTGCGTACGAAAAGCTTCCAGTGAACTATCATTTGCCAGAATTATAGTACGCTGCAAATCCAATTTTATCCGTTCCTGTGCCTGCATCTGCCCGCAACAGAACAGACAGAAACAGAAGTATATCATATATCTTTTCATATCTTCTTTTCTTTATAAATAAACCAATAGATCAACGGAATAATAAACAGACTCACCAAGGTGCCGATAAACATAGCCCCTATCATAGCGATAGAGAGCGGTTTCTGCAATTCGGAGCCCATATCGAAAGAAAAAAGCAGAGGCACCATGGCAAAGATAGTAGTCAGTGAGGTCATTATGATGGGGCGCAGCCTTCGCCGGCCGGCTTCGTGAATGGCCTCCATCAAAGGCACTCCTTCTTTGCGTAACTCATTGATGGCATCCAGTTTCAAGATAGAGTCATTGATGATAATACCACAAGTTACTATCAGACCGATGGCAGACATCAGATTCAGCGTATGGCCACATATCCATAACAACAACAGGGCAAAAGCCACATCGATCGGTATCTCTAACAGTACAATCAAAGGCTGTACGAAACTCTCAAACTGTGCAGCAAGGATGAAGTACATCAGCAGAATAGAGATAAACAGAATAACGACCAACTCTTCCAGCATCTTTTTATTGGAAAAGAAACTACCCGAAAAACCCAGTTCCCACTCCCCCGTTTCACGGACCACTGTCTTCACATCTGTCATCAGGGCATCTGCATTTTTCACATCATAAAAGCTGAAAGGAATATATTCACCATTCCGGCCGGCTGTAATACTCTTTAAATCTTCTGAAGAAGTCACTTTTACCAATTCCCGAAGTGGAACATAGTTTCGGGTACCATCGCTATTATTATCCTGTGTCTGTACCAACGTTTCCTGTAATACCGTATTCACTGTTTTTTCGTCACTGGCAATATTAATAGGCAGATACTGCTGGTAAGAATGTAACATCGATACATTATTTTCCTTAAAAGCAGTTTTCAATACCCGATAAAGTTCATCATAAGAGATATTGTATAACAGTAACTTCTCTCTTTCAATGCTAAGGTTCAGCTGATTCTCAAATGCTATGCCTGTGGGAGAAAAACCGGTCTGTTGCTGTAATCTTTGTTCTATGCTTCGCAATGTATCAGCTTCGGGTGCCCTATCTCTGTTACGGGCATACAGCTCGGCCACAACATCGGCTTCACCCGTTACAAACAACTTCTCAAACACCGTTTCCGGAGGTGAGAATGAGATCACTGCCAAAGGATACAGCTGTTTCACTCTCCGGAAAATACGTTGTTGCAATGGCATAATCCTATCCGAAGACTCTGTCTTGAAATAAAGTTCTGTTTCTGACGAAGAAAGCTCCTGCTCACGATTCAGAATAAAATCCTGTTGACCTACAGAAGCAGTCTGTTCCAATACTTCTCCTTTCAATTCACGAAACAGTTCATCTACCCTCCGTTGATTCTCATCCAGATGGATATTCTCATTCCACTCAATACGGGAGATAAGTTCATTTTGATCAATCTCTGGCATACGCTCCTTATCAATAAAATAAAAGAAGAACACACAGAGAGGAAGAGAAACAATACAGAATAAAACGCTAAACGTTTTATGAGCGAACACCCAATTAACTCCTTTATCATAAAACCGGTCAAGGGTATGTTCCTTTATCAGATTATTCACTTTGATAGAGAACCATTTCCGGGTCACCAGCCCTGTACGATATACCAACATATATAATACGGGCAATAACATAATACCTGTGAAATAAGAAACCATCAATCCCACTGTCACAGAGAAAGCCTGATCATAGAAGATAGCTCCCGCAATTCCGCTCATGAATATCAAAGGGACAAACACGGCAATAGTAGTGAGCGAAGAACTAAGCATCGGAGTCACTACCTCACTGGTTCCTACTATACACGCCCGGCGAAGTGTATATCCTCTTTCACGATACTGAGAAATATTCTCCGTCACAATAATCGAGCTATCAATCATCATACCCAATGCCAGAATCAACCCGGAAAGAGAGATGATGTTCAGCGACATTTTGAAAAGATAGAAAAAAAGGAAACTGATAACGATGGAGACCACCATACTCAATCCGATGATAAAAGGCGACTTTATATCTCCTAAAAACAGTACTGCTACGATACAAATAAAGACAAATCCCAACGAGAGATTCTGTTGCAGATTGGAGATCGTATAATCCAGCAATTCGGTCTGGTTACGGGTAATGCTGAAGTCGATATCCGGATATACCCTTTTGAAGTAGTTCATGGTCTTGGTCAGTGCAGCTTTCATGTTGTCCATATTTTCATCGGCTTGTTTAATGATAGCCAACGTCACGGCACGTTTACCATTGGACATAGAAACACCTCGCTCTTTGATAGGCGTCACAGCAATCCGGCAAAACTCTTTCAACTGTATAATCCGGCCCTCTCGGCGGAGATAGATATTCTCCACATCTTCTGCTGTACGCAACAATGTAGAAAACTTAATGTTATATTCATAATAACCATCGCGCACAGTCATGCTTCCCGGCTCTACGTTGTTGCGCGCCAATGCCGACTCTATATCCGAAACAGAGAGTCCCATCTGCACCATTTTATCCATATCAGGCACTATCCGGAGTTGACGATCCAGCAATCCTGTAACATCTACCATAGCCACCTCGGGCAACTGTTCGATACGGCGTTTTATTACTGATTCGGAAAACTCACACAGATTCAGAAACGCCTGTTGATCCGTTGGTGCATAAGCACTATCGTTCTTTAAAGTCAGATTCAGATAAAAAACAGGGATGTCCGTAGCGCTTGCCTTTATCACCTTAGGACGTTCTGTGTTTTTAGGCAGATAATTCATGGCAGCATCAATCTTCTCATTCACCTCGATAAATGCCAGATCGGTGTTTGTTCCAAAATCAAAGCTCAACCGGATAATTCCTGCTCCGTCACGGGTTTCGCTTGCCATATCTTTCAGGTTAGACACCTGGATCAACTGTTGACGAATTGGTTTCACTACGGTATTTTCCAATTCACGGGCCGAAGTATTGGCAGCAGAAATCTGCACAGTAATCTCCGGTATAGCGATGTCCGGCAATAGTGAAACCGGCAATGTAAAATAGGTCACCAAACCCACAATAAAGAAAGCTGTAAAAGCCATCAATACAGCAATGGGACGTTGTATTAAAAATTTTATCATACCATTTTAATTTACGATTAGACAATTTACTATTTACGATTGGAGTTACTCTTCCTGTGATAAGCAAAGTTTAATCCAATTGTCAATCGTCTAATAACTGCACCGGAACCTCATGTGCCAGGTTCACATTACCCGAAACAATAACAGTATCTCCTTCCATCAGCCCATCTGTAACTCCGGCATCGGCTTTATTAGCAACCACGCAACTGTCTATATTCTCAAATCCGGTCTGCACATAGTTCCACTGTGCTTTTCCTTTATCCAATGTAAAGACAACCTGTTTTCCTGAACGCAGTACCACAGCGCTCTTGGGGATCACTAATAATTGCCCCAAAGAACGCTGTACACTTATCCGTACATTCATTCCGCTAAACAGTTTTCCTTTTCCGTTCACCCGTGCCCGTACTCTCACCATTCCTTTATCATCTACCAGGGGATTAATTTCCGAAACACTCCCTTCATACACTGAGGTAGCATCGGCATAAGGAGTCACCACTACCCTATCACCGTTTTTGAGTAACGGTAATTCACTTTCGAGCACAGTAAAATCTGCCTCCATCCCTTGTGTATCTATGATTGTACAAAATATCTCCGAAGTATTAGCCATATTATAAGGTTTCGCAAAAAGATTCGCCACTACCCCGTCAAAAGGAGCTGTCAGTGTGGCATGTTCCTCTTCTCTTTTTACCAGTTCGTACTGTGCTTTACTCTGATCATATCCACTCTTTACCTTTGCCAGTTTCATCACTTCTTCAGGCACTTTACTGAAATCTTCCGTGGCATACCCCTGTCCTATCAATACATCCTGTAATTCCAACCGTGCCCTTTCAAGTGCATCAGCAGATTGTGCCAATCTGTTAGCCAGTTTAAACTTATCGAGTTCGGCCAGCTTCTGCCCTTTCCGCACCCGATCTCCATTCTTCACATAGATATGGGCAATGACCTCACTGCTTTCAAAACGCAGGTTAGCCTGTTCCTTCGCCGTCACCTTTCCATTACTGACCAATTCGTGATGAAAATCCTGCTTCTTTAGCGTCATCACCGACACCTCATTTTTCATGTCAGGTAATACCATCTCCACTCCTTTTTCAGCAGTGTTTTTCTCTATTTTCTTATCACCGGAACAAGCAGCCAAGGTGACCAATGCCATACAAAAGGCATAGATAGGGTAGTGTTTTTTCATTGTGTCAATGTAGTTTTATCGTTGTTATCCGATAAATATAGTTATATTATTTTATTTCAAAAATATTTTCAAGTGATTTTCTCTAAATAAATAATTTATGATACAAACCATGTGTATTTCTTGAATTTCATTCATACTAATATTTCAATTTATATATGGCTAAAATAGGATTATCATCAAGAGAACAATTTTGAAGAATTTCAGGTATTAAATCTTGTTTTCCTACTGTCCTCAAAGCGTCAATAGCTTCTGTCGATATTGTTTGGATAATAAAATTCTTTTGATAAGGTAGAATATTTTGATTAGCAAAAGGATATTTTTTTGATGGAAATATAATCCCAGTTTTCACATTCCCATTTTCTTTATTATAAAATATACTATGAACTAATGTTTTATATACAAACGGAATAATATAGTACTTAGATGTACAGACTAAGTTCCCATGGATCTCTATAGGCCATTCTTCCGGTGATATACTCATCCGATATTTATCTCTATCAAAGGAAGAAGCAGTCTGTAATTCAAGAGGATATATCTTATCGCTATCAAAATTCAACTGTAATATGACCTCTTCTCTATCAGGATACAGTTTATAGATATTATATTGATAAGGATAATAAGCATAGCAATCAAGAGAATCTTGAGCTAAGTAATAACCATTATATCCCACCCCCAATTGTTGTTTAGGAAATGGAGAATATTGAGCATACAAGTCATTATTTCGTTTCAAAACAAATATGTTGTTGAGACTCTCTTGAGTATAATCACCATATAGATAAATATAATCTTCAAAGAATTCAAAACAAGTAAAAGAACCATTTAACTCTATTTCATTCAAATATTCAAAATTCAAATTATAAATCATAATTGATTTATTAGATGTACATAATAGATAAATAAGATCATTTTCTATCCGAAAATCAAAAACATTTAAGTAATAGCCTTTCCCACCCGCTCCTTGCCTATCCAGTTTCTTTATATATTTACCTTGAACATTAAAAACAAAAATCTCTTTTTGTTTCTTATCTAAAATATATATCAGAGAATCGGTAGCTATAACCTTATCAATATTGGTTATCAAATTATCTTCTGTTGTTTCCAATGGAATATAAGTGACACTATCAAAAACAGAGTCAGGAGACAGGAGAGCTAACGAATTTGAAGATAACGGAATTGGAATCCTTTTATCTGTCAAAACAACCTCCGATTTCATTTGGCAACAAACAAATAAAAAAAAGAGACTTAAATAGATTAAAATATATTTCATTTATATGTGGATTTTAGAAATTATTTGTTAGGAGTAAAATATCCCATTTATATTTCGTCTTAGCTATTACTACACTTCATTTATAAACAGCTACTCCAGTTCATAAATAAGTAAACAAGGATTATCATCCTCCTTCAAATCTTTGATAGCATCCTGAAAGATTCCATTTTTAATACTGCCTTTATACTCAAGAAGCTTTTCAGCTCCAACAAAAGCTATAAATTTATTGTCATAAGTGTAAATAACAGGATAAAAAGGAATTTCTCCAGACGCATCATCATACTCATATATATAATAGTCTCCTTTCCGATCCAATTTATCAAATACAAAATACCCCATAATAATTCCATTCAAAAAAGTCAGGATTATTTTCTCTTTTGTTTCATAAATACCATTAAAACCAGTAAAGTAACCTTCCTCCCACAAATCATAAAGTTCTGCGCTATAAGTTTGTTTTTTGTCATTTCTGATTTGATATTTAGAAGCCATTTTCCGAGGTGTTTCTACAATATACTTAGGCTCAAAAGTGCGCGAAGATGCAGAATAATTATAGATGGTATCACACAATGGAAGAATGATATTAGCCCCATTTTCTGTTGCAGCAATAGGGTGTCTTGAAAAGCTATAAATATAATTATTTGTCATGATAGGTGCGTATGAAAAATATTTTCCAATAAGCTCTTTCTTATTCATATCAATTAATGAATATGCTATACTCTCTTTTATCCCCATCATATTGAATAACATCAACGTATTATCATCCATCAACAATGTATTATTACAATTCAACAAAGTATTCGGAGACATAGAGATAGTTGAAATATACTTACCATCAAAAGAATAATTGAGCAATACATTCTTGTAGCTATCTATTAGAACTACCATTTGCTCAACTGCATTGATATAAAAAGTATTAAGCACCAAATATTCATTTGGAGCTTCCCCCTTTTTTCCTATTTGATTTTTAAAATTACCATTACGGTCAAAAACATATAAGTTTTCAGATCCATTTAAAATAAATATAAGCGAGTCATTCATTTCCATTTGCTTAATATTTGTAATGAAACTCTCTATATTTGTTTCTAACTTGATTATATCCGTCACTTTATAAGAAGGAGGAGTTTCCAATGCCTCACCAGAACAATTGGAACACCTTAGTACCTCTATGTTTTGCTGTTTAGAGCCATGACATGCTGCCAAAACGAAACAACAGATAACCCAAATTTTTCCTATATCCCATCTCATAAGTAAACGATTCTTTTATTAATATAAACAATAGAGCTTTATTCGTGCTTAGTTAGTTTCTCGTATCCTTCTTTATTAATTGAGAAATCACACTACTACAAAAATAGCAGAAGGTAATGAATATGTATATACTGATCCTTGCCAAATACGTATCTGTATGTGCTATATGATTGAAAAATACACATTGGGCAAGAATGGACACATACAATAGTGCCATATTATTACGGTAAATACTATAGATGGAAATATTATAGATAAATTTCTTCATAAAGAACAATGTATAAAGTCGAATATAAAAATTGCATAATAAGGTAAAAGCATACAAGAAGATTTGCACAATTCAAGACGATTTCACATTAATAATTATAAACAGACTAATTATCTTAGTTTTCACTACTTCAATTTTTGAATAAAAACTATGGGATTCTTTTCTTCTACTTTCCAATGAGACCAATCTTTAAAACGTTGACGTAGGTCTTCCGAATAAAAATCAGCACTATCAAGATATTCTTCACTAAAGTATTCTATATAGTCAGCTGGATAACATTGAATAATTTTTTCATCTTGTACTACATAACTATCATTTGAAGCTTGCAGAAACAGACCTCCTAACTTATTATTAACCATCCTTTTGACAGTTTGCATACTACCTCTTTTTTTATCATAAATAGTCGTATAATCATTATGAGAATCACCATGTAATAAAAAAAGATATGATTGAGACTGATGTACCCTTGCAAGTGTCACATAATTCTCATTAATCGTAGTCTGTAAAGCCTTTCTTCCATCTCGATAAAGTACTTCTTTAGGAATATCTTTTTTACCAAAATCAATCCGAAAAGATGGATAGATTTCTCTATTCGTAACAGTATAAATAATATCATAGGGCCAGAAGTAAATAATAGCTTCATTTTTCAATTTAGCATGATAAGAATCAACAATCCATCCTTGATTATTTTGACGTTTTTCAAAAGGTAAATACATTTCATATTTATCCGCATCTTCCAGATCAATCGAAAAGAGATGATAATAACCATTTTTAGAGTAGCCACCGTCATTTACCAAATAGAGCTTATTATCCAACTCAAACATATCTGAACCCCAAATTGCCGATACATCTTTATCACGTACAAATTCACCGGAAACGTTATAAAAGAAAAGACGATTTATCGTATGATCAAATATAATTATATCAGTATTATGTACAGTAAAACTTGTAATATTGGTATATTCTCCCGGACCATTACCCAAAGAATGAACTTTGGTTACTAATTTTCCTGATAAGTCAAAAACAAAAATACTTTTACTGATATTATCAGCAATATAAATCAGGTTATTCTGATAAAGTAACTTAGTCACCTCTCCTATTATGCAATCATCCCGGACTTCTAAAGGTATCATTAAAATGCTATCCTCCACCATTGACGAATAATCAAATCTATCTACGATATTATCCCAATCTATTTGCAGAACTGTCAGATTACTCTCATTACTATATTTTATTTTTTTTCCACAGCCTACAAGAAAAATAATCGAAAGAAAAAACACGTATTTTTTTTATATTCATAATCATATTTTATAAGTTCAATTGTATTTTTCTCTTCAATTACAATTTCTTGAAAATCCTTTCCCAACGTATCTTATTAGTTTTTACATCTTTCGAGAACCAAATGAATTGTCCAACTCCCAAAATAAAATCATCAGGCAATAATCCCCAAAAACGAGAATCATATGAATCAGAGGTATGATCTCCTTGCATAAAGTAATAATCGTGTAGGAAACGATATTCATTTACTATTGAATCATTCAAATATACACTCCCACCCTCTAATTTTAAATTTTGTCCTGTTTCATACTCTATACATTTATGATACTGTTTATAATTAATAGAATCAATCGCCATGACATCTCCTTTTTGGGGAAGATATATACTGTGTTCTCTATTGTTCCACTGCCAACAATATGTAGTTCCAGGTATTGCGACACACCGTTTGCAATAGAAAGTTTTCATACTAAGTTTCATGCGCCTTTTACTTTCCGAATATGGGAAGTTAAACACAACAACATCATTCCGTTTTATAGAGCGTATTCCTTTTTTTCGATGAACAATAAGACGATCTTCATGTAGAGAATCAGTCATAAACACCCTACGACCAGGTATTTGTAATGAGACGCAAATATAATCTCCTCTGAACAAAGTAGGAGACATAGAATATGTGGGAATTACACAAGAAGCAATCCAATACATTCTCAGAAATATATAGAATTGAAATAATACAAACAAGCAGAACAATACATATCCCGCTCCTTTAAACTTTTGTTTTAAGGATTCACTCATACGACTATATACTGTTTTCAGTTATATATGCAGAAAAAACGAGTTGTGTACAAGGTAATAATACATAAATAATTCAATCATTATTAATTATATATCATCATTATACACAACTCTTAAAAGATATTATTTCAATTGATTAACCTGTTCTATAGAACCAATTAATAATTTTTCAATATATGATTCTGTCATTTTAGAATAATCCGAACATGGAAAAAAAACATGTCTTACTTGATTATTAGCATCAAATATAGCCATATATCTCCATGATACACTATCCTTGTCCACAGGAAAGGGTATAATCTCTTTTGATACATTAATGTAATTAAAATCAGCTAAAACACTTTGCATCCTAATCCGATCATCTCTAGTATCCTCAAAAGCTGGTAATATTAAGATCTTATCACGACCAATTTTTCTTATATACTTTAATAATAATAATAGATCTTCCTGTATGCAAGAATTGCACATATTGGGGGAAAATCGATATATTAATAGCGGTCTAGAGTTTACAACATCAGTATTTGAAGTTAATAAACCTTCAATATTATCTAACATTTTTCCTTCATAAGAGAGCATAATTTGCTGCCAAAATATTTTTTCCAAAATGATGATACTATCCTGAAGATTCTGTTTTATTATGCCATTTTCCGTACATTTACCCTTTTTCCATGTGCATCCATATGACAAATAAATAAAACTAACTATCAATAAAATCAAATATAGAATCTTATTTTTTTTCATAATAAATCAATATGGGATTAGCATCTATAAACAAGTTTTGTAGTGCTCCGATCTCTTTTACACTCTTATTTATTTTACCTTCTTTCAATAATTCGATAAGCCTCTCCATATCCCGAGGAGAAATATAAGAATACTGCCCATCGGCATCACCCCAAAGAGGAATAGGACAAACGCCCATACCATGCTGTTCTTCTGTAAATGTCAAATCATCATACATTCTCTCAGTCAGGGAAAAATGTTTTGTTTTTTTATTATAAAATATAGTATGAACAAAATTTTTTATATCAAAAGAAAATTGAACATAATCTCCCCATTCGACATAGTGATGTACATTCCTTATCACCTCTAAAGACATCAAAGAATTTGAAGGATTCCAATCTTTTTGATTACGTAAAGATGTTAATAGTTCTTTGGTCACAAAAGAATTCGACTTTATATTCATGTAACAAGAGATTTCCCCACTTTTTATTTGCATAATACTATTCATAAACATTTGGCGGTATCTAATTTCTTTATTATATGACTTATAAAACAACCCCTCACCAGAAAAAATAAGATCTAAATAACCACTATTATACTTGTTAACAGACATCCATTTATTACATATTTTTCCTGTCAATGAATCTATTTCTTGAAGTAAATAGGTATTTTGATTCTTTCTACCATAAGCATCAGTATAAATTTTTCCATCCAAAATTGCAATATAGCGGCTTATTGTAGATCCATTCAATCTAAGCGAATGACTGAACTCCATAGTAGGTAAAAAATAGTAATTTATTCTTTGACTGTCAAAATCAAATACATACAACAAATTTCCATCAATACCAAAATCTGTTGGCGATACATATTCGCCGGGACCATTCCCAATTGCCCCAACCATACCAATATATTTTCCTGTCCGATGAAACATTTGTAACTTCTTGGTCACAACAGCATCCAGAATAAAAAGGGTATCACTCTTTACCAACAATTGATTAATTCTACCTATCAAAGATTCTTTATTCGTTTCCAAAGGAATAAGATTCGATTTATCAAACACTTCCGACATTCTTATCAACTTTCGACATTCGGCTGTATCAAGATCTAGAATGAATGAACTGTCATTCAGAGAAACATCTGACAATACTAACGATGCGTTTTTTTCTTTACTTCCCTTACAGGCCACAACAATCATTTGTAGCACTATAAAAAATATAAATACTCGTCCCATTTTTAAAAGAAAGAACAACCTGAAATATCCGTTCTATCAGTAAACCCACACTGCTTTCCTTCGCAATCAAAATAATAAACATAATACCCAGGATAACAATTAGAAAACAATCCTTTATTACATTCTCGAGTATGCCATTCTGACACTTTATGATTTTTACCACATCCCATACACTCTCCATTAACCATTTGCACCTCTACATAGGTTGTCATCGTTAAACAATTCCAAAAGTTACCACCTTCTTCGTGTTCACCACTAATAGCTTCAATATTAACCAAAGTCAAATCATGAGATCGGGTTGTTTTCAACATAATCTTTACATTTAAAACAGCTACCACACACAATACAATCGCTAAAGCGACAATTTTCATTTTAATTGTTTTTTTTAGTTAATTACAATATAATAGTTCTCTAAGGAAAACTCTCATCTCTTCCCTCATTTCATCAATAGCAACTGAATGTATCTTGAGTACTTTAGTTAACACTATTTGAGCCATTTGCTCAGCTTTAAATTTATCAAATAAATAAGGTTCCCATATAATTTAGCCAATAAATAATAAGGATATAATCGATTTGGCAGCAGGTTTAATGATTCTTTATAACAATGTGACGACACTTTTCTTAAAACAACTACCATTTAATCATATACCCGACTTTTAATCAACAGATGAAACGGAGATTCATAATCAACCAAATAAATAAACAAATTTTGTTCTGTATAACCTGTATCCATAGGCTTGTATACTATTACTATCATCGTTGAATCATTTGGTTCTATCATTTGCTTTTTAGAATAAGCAATCAAACATCCACATGGAGTCTTTATATAATCAATATTAATTGCCTTATCCTCTAAATTTACACAACTTACGCGCCTTTCTATACTGTCTCCTATTGTGATTTTCCCTAAATCCAGAATTGATTCCATTTTGATTTTAGGAGAACGGTTAGTACCATTACAACAACTCGAAAATAAAATTCCAGTTATTATTTTAATTAAAAAAAGGTTCCTCATATTCAATGTATATAATAAAATGCCAAAATAGGATTATCTTCTTCTTTTATCTTTTTTAAAAATTCTTTTTCCTCAATTGTATATTCATATTTATCTCGAACATTGAGAAGCTCTTCAGAAGGAATAACACGTATCAGGGCATCATTAGTAGCTGCAATTATGTTATCTAAACTTTTCACAGGATCCATATTTATATAATTCTTTATATAATATCCTTTTTGCTTTTTAATATTCCAATAAATTTTATATTCATCAGTCCCTAAATAATAAGGAAAATATAGTAATTCATCAGTTGCATACAATTCTAAAATTCCAGGAGAAAATCCTTTCTTTTTCAATAAAGTAGCTGCTTCAAGAGCTATTTCAAAAGAATTAACCTCTTTAAATGTATTACTCTCCACATGCTTTAAACTACTATTAAATATGTATTTCGGATAAAAGCCATCCTTTGAAGTATATTGGTAAATAGTATCCGACAGATAGGTAACAGCGTAACAATCAGTTTTATTACATGCCACTTTTTGATCTTTAAAAACAAGATTTAAAAAACCTGTAGCACAATATGGTAAATATTCACCTTTTAGATTATACTTACCAGCACCAAGGACCTTATAGTTATATCTTACCGATGAATTATTAAACATGGTTAATATTATATCACCATCTCGTACATAGGAAAGATTTGTAAAATCAGAAAATAGACGATCACTACAATTTAAAATTTCGAGCAAATCACCTCTGTACGAATATTTAAACATCTTCGACTTGGACATATCATAAATAAAAACAGCTTTTTCTATTGAGTCTATATAGAAGTCAACAAAAGTCAATAATTCCGTAGGTCCAGCTCCTATTTTTCCTATTGAATTTAAAAAATGACCTGTTATCAAATCAAAAACGTATAACTTATGATTAGAATCTTTTATAAAAAGAAAGTTTTCATCTACAATAATTTTTTCAATCCATTTAATAAGACAATCATCAATAGTTTCCAACCTTAATAAACGATATTTATTCAAGTGATTATTACTACTTGTAAATGGATCTATTTTCTCTAAAGTAGAAAGTTCAATAGGAATAATATCTGAAGTATTATGTATTTTAGATTCTCTAAATGAACAAGAACTAAAATTTAATAATACGATTAATAATATGAATATTTTAGATTTCATTACTGAATATTTTACAAGAAAGTAGGCGTTAGGTATTCTAATATTCATTCCTTTTGTACAATCTTAGCCAAAATTCCAATGATAAAATAAATACCTAACCCCATCCTTAACATTATTAATAATATTGAAGTCCCTTTTCCAAATGTGATTTAAGACAGCAATTAGGCTTGCTATCTTTACAATCTGGGAATCCTACAGTGGCATTAATAGAGACCTCCAAACCTATTTGTATCCATCGGCCTTTATAGGAAAACCCTCCTTTTGCTTTTATCCCAGGCGTTACTACTTGTATAACATAAGACTCAGCCTGCTCGCGATTATACTTATAAATATCGCAATCAGAAACCCCATGTTCGTCTTTATTGATCCCCCCTTCAGGATCTTCATCAAGCGTTCCTATTCTACTCAGTGTTAGATCATACGTTTTTTTTGCAGCTAACGCAACTTTCACATTTAACGCAGCTACTCCACTTAGTGCAACTGCCAAAGCGATAAATCGAATCTGTTTTTTCATTTTTCTTTTTTTAGTTGTTAATAATTTTGTAATATATTACTTAATAAAGCTTCCATTTCTAATCTCATTTCGTCAACTGCCCGAGAATGAACTTTTGGCTTTTTCCTCAACACGATCTCAGCCATCTGCTTAGCCTTATCTTTGTTGAAAAAGTCTGGCTCGATATAGAGCTTAGCTAATAAATAATAAGGATAAAGTCGATTAGGCAACAAATTTGCTGATTCTTTAAAACATCTTTCTGCTTCTCTATATTTAGCATTTAATTGATACGTTTTGCCTTGTACATTCCATAAGCTTACATTACAAGATACCAACTTTGCCCGTTCAAGTACATCACAAGCTTCATCATATTTCTTCTGAGCAGAAAGGATTTGAGCATAGTTAAAAAGAAAATCCACATTATATTTCATCTCTGCGTAAAGTTCACTATAGCCTATTGACGCCTCATCAAAGGCTTTATGAATTCGTAAAATATTAAATTGATTCCACTTTTTTGCAACTGTTTTCACATGCCATAAATAAGAAAAAGATATAATAGAACTAAATAATATAAATACAGTTAGAAAAGAAATACCAATCTTTTGTGTATTTATGTACACTGAATTAGAGTCCGAGACACATATAGCGAGTAATAACACTCCTGCTATTCCAAATGGTAAGAGCTGAAAAGGATAAGAAAACAACGAAAATACAAATAAAGCCAAAAGAGCAGCACACGAACCATACTCTTTATTAAAAAAACCTTTACGTAAACATATTATAAATAAAACAACCATCAATAACAATAAAAGAATACCTCCTTCTAAACAAGCCTGTAAACACTCATTAAAAGCATATTCGGGCGAACCAGCTACATGCGCTTCTATAGAACTATTATTTCCCGACGCAAAATAGGCTATTTGTTCACGGCCGTATATCATAGAAAAGCTACCCGGTCCATATCCCCAAAGAGGCTGATTTTGAATAGCTTTATATGTGTTTTTCCAGATAAATAACCTACCATTAGCAGAATCCTCTTTCATTTGAAAAAGAAATAAAAAGAATACAATCAAAAGTCCAACACTCAATATAGATAGTAAAATAGTCTTTTCCCAATGCAAACAAGCATACGATTTTATTTTACAAAGCCAATTCTTATGTATGAATAAGCAACACATACAACTAATAAGTAAAGCTAACCAAGCTGATCGACTCATCCCAGCTGGTAAAATGATGATCATTATTGAAAATGCAAATAACCATAGATACCGTATCTTTCCCTGACTTGATAATAACTGATTGAAACCAATAGGAAATAACATTGCTATATATCCGGAATAAGGTCCTGGATTATAAAATGGACCAGTAATAGGAAACAAATTATGATTTGATTTTTCAAATCCATATAATTGTAATAACCCCCAAATAGCCAGTACACAGCCTATGCCTACAAAACCACCTAACAAAATACTCCTTGAAATGGACAAATTAGATAATATAATACGCGCTGCAAACCATAGTAATAGAAGTAATGCAGCATATATAATTTTCCAATTAGCCAATTGAAGTTCGTAATCGTAACGGGCAGCATAATACGCTACTATAATGACAAAAAGAAAATCAGAAAAAATGAAATGAAAACCTTGATTGCCCTTTCTTAGAAAACATGAAAAGACAGCTACAATAGCAACGACTACAACACCTATAGACATAGGTAAAAGCTGAAAATAGTTATCATCCATTTCAAAACGAATGAAAGTACTACAAGCAACTATGCAGAAAGCAACAGTAACAATAAGAGATAATATAATTTTCTTTAATGCCATATTGTCAATAGAAATCAATTATAAAATTCTTTCTTTTTAAGGAAACACCTGCTTCCCATTCTCTATATAAAACACCTTCTCTTCTTTTCCCCGGGTCAAATCCCGAAGGTGAAACAAAGCCCCTTTGGGTACTTTATCAAAAATAAGAGTGTCTTTCACAGCCTTTTGTTTATCAACATAAACCCACCCTTCATTTCCAGCTTGATAGCGTAGTTCATAGACATCTCCTATCCGAATAAAATTGTCATCATTACGGGGGATATATACCATGCGGTCTATAAGTACTTCTTTACCGAAGTCCATCGTAATATAGCTTCCCTTTTTTCGCGAGAGAAATAGTGTCAGAGGGTCATGATCCATGCACAACGGTAATTCATCAGCAGGAGGCTGACCCTCATAATCACTTTCATAAATGTCAATGGCTTTGAGAGGCTGATCTTTGTAATAAAAGTTGAGATCGGCAATCTCGACAAAGAGATCGTCGGGAGCAACGTAACGAATATAACGGCACTTTCTTGGAATATCGAAGTGCACCGTGTTTATATTCACTTTCGGTGTATCGACGATGTGATATAATAGTAGTTTGTGTTGAAAATCCTTAGATAAAGAACTATAAATTTTGGCCCCTACCACTTTCGTCATATGATTGGCTATACGAGGATAGAGAGGACATTTGCGTGTCACTATGATACGTTCACTTTGATTCTTATCCGGAACAAAGGTGATTGACGAATCTCCCTTCAAAGTGAAAGGATGTCCGGTCTGCCGATATCTCTTCCCATCAAAATAAAGAGGTTGGTAGGCGATATCAGATTCTATGTTATGGAATACAGCTTTACCGTCGACTACTTTTGCCATATCTACAGCAACCCATCTGCGGGGACTGAAAATACCAAGATACATATATTCTTCCGATTCGTCTTCCGAAGGAACTTCATACTGAGTCTGGAAGTACTCCTTACTGACATCCAATCTAAAAAGATCTTTAAAATAAGAGGGTACCTTAGGATTATGTATCATTCCTTCATAGGGTTCGGGCTGCATACCAAAACAGGCTCGAAGTACTTTTCCCCTTTTCCTACCATCATCATACCGATCACCTCTGACAGCATCTTTCTCTGTAAACCAAAACGGGACATAGAGATGTGTAGTATCTAAAACAACATTCCAGGTATGGCTTGCCAGATGATCCGGAGAAAAGGGAAGTTCATCTACTGCAACAGGGATTCCTAAGGAACGTAATACATATACCAGAAAATCACAGGAGTCTATGCACTTACCTACCCGATGTTTCAATAAGAATTGTGCTCCCAAGTGAGGAAGATTCAAATTACGATTGAATATGAATTTTTCGTCTCTCAGGTGTTGCCCAATCACATTGGAGGCTTTTATAACATCAGAACCTGTGTATACCGAATCGAGCAGAAAAGAAAACTTTTCACGATAGATACTTCTCCAGTTCTCTAATGGCTCATTGTCTATTCGATAGGGAAGAATCAACTCACAAAATTCATCAAACGAAACATATTTGTTCCAAGGGCGTTTCTCCCATTCTTCAAAAGCCAATTCTATATTCTCTATCAGATAATCAGCAGTGATAACATGTGCATCATATATTTTAGGGAGATGGTTATAGGTGAAGCCTTTCAGAGGATTCACCTTTTCGTCCGGTAATTTACCCTCTTTATCCACACTGGCTTTAATAGCTTTAATACTATCCAGTACGTGTCCGGTATAACTAAAGTATCGAGGCATATTTTCGATAAGGAAACAACAGGCTTTCAATTTAAGAGAATCATCTTTATAATAGGTTAAGACTTTCTCTAACTCCGAACGGTTATCGCCGGCAAAAGCCAAAGCGTATTCCAAACGTTGGTTTGTTTCTTTACACGAACTGAAGAGAAAAGAAAATATCGTGATAAAGACAGGTAGTATTTTAATCATTGCGTCTTTCATAAGTAAATAACTGTTGACGCAAAGATAGGAGAAGACAATGAATACATATATATCTATCCTCGCCCAATAGGTATGTAATTATACCAAACATCAAAAACATACAAATTAGGCGGAAACAGATATATCATTTTTTCAATATATCGGGGATAGATTCTTTATATTACAAAAGTACGTATTTAAGTATGTGTTAATTACCTATTTAATACATCGTTAAAATGCATACTTTATACGCATAAAGTACGTACTTTTTAACGTGTTGTATTACAGATATATATAATAGATAGACTCTTTTTATATATAAAAACAAGTGTGGGATACTCACGCACCCCACACCCCAACCAATCGTGTATTAATCTATACAAATCAAATCTAATTACTACAATTTAGAAAACATGTAAGATTTAGGAATTTCGTATTATCGAATAAGATGAAACAATGTTCCATACTTTTCTATTATTCTCTGACATTTCTTTTTTCAATTTTTCTGAAATAGCCTCTAACTCACGTACAGAAAGTTTAGAAGCTGCTGTTATTTCCTTTTGCAATTGGTCCAGAGAAAAGTATTCATCCAATTCTCCACCTACATTGCCTAAGAAGTGGTTATGATATTGTTCTACTACATTGGCAGAAGTCAACAAACCACCCGATCCATAATCACCAATAACGATAACAGGCTTTTTATGCAAAGCTCCTTGCAGAGCCACATATTTATGACCTATTACAAGACTGGCATTTTGTATCAATGTATCTAACTCAAATTCTTCACGTACAGTTACATGAGATGCATATCCTATATCATAAAGTTCCTGTTCTCCCGAATAAATGATATTAATCTTATATTGAGTCAGTGTGTTCAAAACGATAAATGTTCTTAATGCCGAACGCCCATTACCCACTCCAACAAGAATAGTTGGCTTTGAATACGGATATTTAAGATACCTGTCCACTTCTCCGTTCCACGGAAAAGGAAGAGCTGTAACACAACTATCACAGGAATAAGTTTTTTCCGGTGCAATGAGCAGTAAATGTTCATACTGCGCAGCACCTTCTATAAACTCATCTTCATAATCATCTGCCAAGATCGAATAAACAATTGGAATGGCAGGGCGTAATGTCTGTATTTTCTCATAACCTCTTCTATTAAAAGCAAAGGCAAGATTATAAGAAAGCCACATCTCCTTGGCAACATCGCCTGCCATATCCACTTGATAACGTCCATCTTTCAACAGCTTTATCAAACCTTCACAGGTCTTTTGCTGTGTATATGTGTTGCAACAAGCAGAAAATAGAATTTTCCTCATATCATATTTATGGATTACATTAATGTAAAGTTGCCATAAACATAACCATCCTTTGAGTTTCTAAATTCTATTGTATAAGTACCAGCATTGTAATCTTCTACAGGAATAGCAAGTGATTGCCCACAAGCAGTTACCTCTATAGAAGAGGTGTACACATTTTGAGCGGCATTCTTTATTACTATATTCACATCACCTACAGGAGCAGTAAATTCAACAATCAAAACATTTCCTTCGAAAGTTGCTTCAATAGGAATAGCAGGATCTAACGAACGACTGCCAGCTTGAGAAAACTCTCCTTTTAATACTAACCCATCTTCAAGAGGAGTACCAGCAAAAACATTGCTCATCATAAACAATGCTACCAATAATGACATAAACAAACGTGATTTCATAAATATACTGTTTTTTGTTTCTCCAAATGTACGATGTACTGGCGAGAAAAGCAAAAAAACGACCCGGACAATTTGAGTAAGTCCAACAAGAAGTAAACAGCTATATATCAAATAATTATAGAAAATAAAAAATTATCGACCCGGACAATTGGAAATTTATTTTCTTAGTAATTTCGTATAAAATGGTCTAAATCCTCCTGAGCTGATATATTTAAGCGTTTTTTCAATCTACCTTTAGCTTTAGTTATAGAGTCAGATGTAGTGAAAAAGACACGTTTTAACGCATCATTAGTAAAACCAAACTTCAATAAACAACAAATTTCAAGATCATGTTTAGTCAATGCAGGATATTCCTCCTGCAGGCGAATAAGCATATCCGAATACAAATAATTAAATAAGTCAAATAAACATTCCCAATCCGGGCGGGAGAGTTCTCCTTTCACAGCACCAGACTTTAACGAAAGTAACATACGGAATGTAGATATATACCTCGCATCAATAGGAGAACAGGAATTATCAATATCACCACCCAATGTATTCAAACGTTCTGTTAGCGTTTTATTCTGTCCTTGCAGAAGCAAAACTTTTCCATTCAATTCTCCAATCTTAGTACGATAATCTTCTGATTCACTTTGCAATTCCTGGTAATTTACCAACTCTTCCTGATAGAGTGCTATCTCTTCTCTGTTTTCAACGATCTGCTTTTCAATCTCTTGGATTCGTCTCTTATTACGGCGCTGTCTATAATAAAAATAATAGGCACCAAGAAAAACCAAAAAGGACAATAAGAAACAAACCCAAACAATCGTTTGATTCTTAATCTTCAACTGAAGGTTTTCGTTTTGCAATTTCTCATTCTCATATTTCTTCTGTAAACTCGCTACCGTTTCTCTTATCTCTGCTTTTTGAATTTCTCTATTTAATGAATCAGACTTCTCTTTATATCCTATAGCTTCCCAAGGATTCTTACGTAATTTTTCTAATTCAAAAAGTAGTCTATAAGTATCTGACTGCGTATAAACATTGTTAGCTTCTACTGCTTTCTTCAGATATATTTCTGCCGCTGTTTTATTATCCATCAACAGATAGTTATAACCTAATGATAAGTATATTTCAGAAAAAAAAGATTTTCCTCCTTCTACTTTAAGAGCCTGTAGCAAATAATGCTCAGCTTCCCGATAATCCTTTTTCATGCGATAAAACATTCCTAACTCCTGAAGGATGGTTAACTCTAACTTACATCTAGAATTATGAGCTAGTTCCAAAGCTTTTTGATAATAGACATATGCACTATCTGAATTTGCACCCACAGAAAGGTAATATCGCCCAATATTTCTGGATGCATAACTCATACAACACGTATCACTAATTATACAATAATAACGTAGTGCATTCTGATAATTCAAAAGAGATTCGTCTGCAAGATCCTGATTCCAGTTCAATGTTCCTATTTCCTCCGAAATAAGTCCCAACATTCTGTACTCCTTGCTCCCTTCGAATATACTTCTGGCCTTCAAATAATACCTCATGGCATCTTCCGGACGATTCAGCTCTTTCATTACCCTACCATAATAGAAGAACGCCTTTCCTTTAGCTATCCAATTCTCATCATGAGAACCATAATATCCTACTGCAATTGCAATCAAAGAATCCGATTCCGGTTTAATGTAGTTTTTGTCCATAGCTTGTGTCATCAATAAGCTATAGTCTGCCTGGGCTTTACCATGTAAAACTTCAGGATTGGGTATACGTTTTAGAAGATTAAGAGCACTATCCGGGGCTACCTCCATGCATTTTTCAACCAAAGATAGTGTTTGAACGACTGAATCGGGAGTCGTCTGGCAAGAAATTACCCATAAGGATAGAATGAGCAAAGACAAAAAATGATAAGTAGTACGTCGTAACATGTCTATATTGAGTTTTGTGCAAAAATACACAAAAAACTCTTAGATCAGTTACTTACAGCAGCGTTTTGTTCCAAGCGTTGGTGTTCCTGAATAAGTTGCATGTTCTCTTTTGCCTTAGATACAAACTCCTTCACCATTTTATTCATTTTAAAAGAATAAGGAGCATCTTTCATTATATCCTCTATTTGCGGAGTCATTACGGGATAAGGAAGATTACTACAGAGCATCAAAAAGACACTGGGACCTAACACTGTTTCATAATTATCAGATATAAACGACTTAACATACTGATTCATCTCATTGATCAGTGCTTCACCCTCCTTCGTCAACTGCTCATGAATATCAGCAAGATCAGCACCCTCCATTACCATGCGAGCTTCTTTATGTTCTAACTCCTCAATCTTCACATCCATGGCATTTTTCTTATCTATAAACTCATAAAGAGCATCGTTAAGAGGAGTACCCTTGGCAGCCAGTTCTGTATTGGTAATTGTTATTTTAATATCGCCTTTTTCAATCACTAAAGGCATAATAGCCTCATCATCCATATAGAGAGTAGCCATCACCACAGAATCCACAGCACCTTTCATTGAAAACAATCCATGAATAACCTCTGCCGAATCAAGCTTTATCCATTTTCCTTCCTGCAATGTTTTTATAAACAACATTCTTCCATCAAGGCTGCTTACCGATGACGAACCTTCTATCTTATACTTGCGACCACAGGAAGTAAAGACGAGAAGCAAAAGCAATAAAGGCAAAAATTTACTCACACGCATCTGTTTGTAGGTTTTCATGTTGCAAAGGTACAACGGATTCAGATTTGAATGAAACATTTTATCAATATTTAAAACTTGTAAGACTCTTTTCTTTAATAATCCTTATAAACACCAGTTTTGGGTATGTATTTTCATTTAGTTTATCTAAATTTGCAAGCTATGACTTGACAAATAGTCAACATTAACGGTTCTGATTCATAATTTATAATTCATAATATAATAGAATGTCAACTTACGCACCCTTTGCCAAACCGCTCTACGTGATGCTAAAACCCGTTGGAGCAGTGTGTAATCTCGCATGTGATTATTGTTACTACCTGGAAAAGGCTAAATTATATAAAGAGAATCCCAAACATGTAATGAGTGAAGAACTTCTGGAAAAGTTCATTGAAGAATATATTAACTCTCAGACAATGCCACAGGTACTTTTCACATGGCATGGTGGAGAAACATTAATGCGTCCTTTATCTTTTTATAAAAGGGCAATGGAACTACAGAAAAAATATGCCCGAGGACGTACAATAGATAACTGCATACAGACCAATGGTACTATGCTGACGGACGAATGGTGTGAATTCTTTCGTGAAAACAACTGGCTGGTAGGCGTGTCTATCGATGGTCCACAGGAATTCCATGATGAATATCGAAAAAATAAGCAGGGAAAACCTTCTTTTATAAAAGTAATGCAGGGTATCAACCTGCTCAAAAAGCACAAAGTGGAGTGGAATGCCATGGCGGTAGTAAACGACTATAATGCAGACTATCCACTGGAATTTTACCGTTTCTTCAAAGAGCTCGATTGTCATTATATACAGTTTGCTCCTATCGTAGAACGTATTTTCAAGCACACTGACGGACGTCACCTGGCTTCACTTGCTGAACAAGAAAGTGGTGAACTTGCAGACTTTTCCATTACGCCGGAACAATGGGGTAACTTTCTATGTACCTTATTTGACGAATGGGTAAAAGAAGATGTAGGAAACTACTATATACAATTATTTGATTCAACACTCGCTAATTGGATTGGTGAACAACCCGGTGTTTGCTCTATGGCCAAGACTTGCGGCCATGCCGGAGTAATGGAATTCAATGGAGATGTATACTCTTGCGACCACTTTGTATTCCCTGAATATAAACTGGGGAATATTTACAACAAGACTCTGGTAGAGATGATGTATAGCGAAAAGCAGAATGCCTTTGGACAAATGAAGCAAAGCTCTCTCCCAACTCAATGTAAAGAGTGTGAGTTCTTATTTGCCTGTAACGGAGAATGCCCAAAGAACCGTTTTGTAAGAACAGCAAGCGGAGAACCCGGACTGAACTACCTTTGCAAAGGTTATTATCAATTTTTCCAGCATGTAGCACCCTATATGGATTTCATGAAAAAAGAGTTGATGAATAAACGTGCTCCGGCAAATATAATGGAAGCCTTAAAAAGGGAGAAGGGAGAATTGAGAAGGGAGAAGAAAGGATAAATCATAATTTATAAATCATATATCAAAAAGATGAATAAACTAAAACTTTATGTACTGGCGCTAATGGCGCTAATCGTTTGTTCCGTTAAAGCGGACGAAGGAATGTGGCTGTTACAACTGATGCAGCAGCAAAACTCCATCGACATGATGAAAAAACAGGGATTAAAGCTGGAAGCAACTGATCTCTATAACCCGAATGGAGTATCTCTGAAAGATGCAGTAGGTATCTTTGGTGGTGGATGTACCGGAGAAATTATCTCGCCGGAAGGACTTATCCTGACTAACCACCATTGCGGATATTCGTCTATCCAACAGCATAGTTCGGTAGAGCACGATTATCTGACAGACGGTTTCTGGGCTACTTCAAGAGATAAGGAATTACCAACTCCGGGATTAAAATTCACATTTATCGAACGAATTGAAGATATTACAGATCTTGTAAACCAGAAGATAGAGTCTAAAGAGATCACAGAAGCTGAATCTTTTACTCCGGAGTTTCTTAATAAACTTGCAAAAGATCTCTATGCAAAGAGTGATCTGAATGAAAAGCCAGGTATTGTTCCACAGGCTTTGCCGTTCTATGCAGGTAACAAATTCTACATGTTTTATAAGAAGGTATATCCGGATGTACGTATGGTAGCTGCTCCCCCCTCATCAGTAGGTAAGTTTGGTGGTGAAACGGATAATTGGATGTGGCCTCGCCATACCGGCGATTTCTCTATGTTCCGTATCTATGCAGATGCCAATGGCGAACCAGCTGAATACAGTGCAGACAATGTACCTTTGAAAACCAAAAAACATCTTTCTATCTCTTTGAAAGGACTGAAAGAAGGTGATTATGCCATGATTATGGGATTCCCCGGAAGTACCAGCCGTTATCTCACAGTTTCGGAAGTAAAAGAACGTATGAACTCAATCAACGAACCACGTATTCGTATACGTACAGCTCGTTTGAACATATTGAAGGAAGTAATGAACGCCAGTGATAAGACCCGTATCCAGTATGCCAACAAATATGCAGGTTCATCCAATTACTGGAAAAATTCTATCGGAATGAATAAAGCCATTATTGATAATGATGTGCTGGGTACAAAAGCAGAACAAGAAGCACGTTTTGCACAATTTGCCAAAGAAAAAAACAATGCAGCCTACATGAATGTAGTGAAAGAAATTGATGATGCGATAGCCATTACCGCTCCTCTCACCTATCAAGGTACTTGCCTGACAGAAGCTTTCTTTGCTGCCATTGAATTTGGAAGTCCTTATCAGATCATGGAAAAACTGGAAAAAGCACTGGAAGAAAAGAATGACTCTGCCGTTAACGCTAATATCAAAATTCTGAAAGAAGTCTTTGCCAAGATTCACGACAAAGATTATGACCACGAAGTAGATCGTAAAGTAGCCAAAGCTTTGTTCCCGCTTTATGCTGAAATGATTCCGGCAGAACAGCGCCCTAACTTCTACAACACGATTGAAAAAGAATATAAAGGAGATTATAACAAGTTCGTTGATGCAATGTACGACTCCTCTATTATGGCTAACCAGGCTAACTTTGATAAGTTTATCAAAAAGCCAACTGTAAAAGCCATCCAAAAAGATCTGGCTACTCAATATTCACGTGGAAAATATGAAAAACTGATAGAACTCAGATCAGCACTTCAGGCTGAAGATGAAAAGCTGGACTCACTGCATAAGATCTATATCCGTGGCCTGGGCGAAATGAAACTCCCTGTTCCTTCTTATCCGGATGCCAACTTCACACTACGTCTGACTTACGGTAATGTGAAGCCTTACAGCCCAAGAGACGGTGTATTCTATAAATACTATACCACAACAGATGGTATTCTGGAAAAAGAAAACCCGGAAGACCGCGAGTTCAATGTGCCTGCAAAACTGAAAGAGCTGATCGAAAAGAAGGACTTCGGACGTTATGCAATGCCTAATGGTGATATGCCAGTCTGCTTCCTTTCAACCAATGACATCACCGGTGGTAATTCCGGAAGCCCTGTGCTGAATGAGAACGGTGAGTTGATTGGTTGTGCTTTTGACGGCAACTGGGAATCGTTGAGTGGGGATATCAATTTCGATAATGACCTGCAACGTTGTATCAACCTGGATATCCGTTATGTTCTCTTCATCCTCGATAAACTTGGCGGATGCGGACACTTAATTGATGAAATGACAATTGTAGAATAATTATTCAATGTGCTAATATGCCAATGTGCCAATTGCTCTTCAGCATAACAGCGCAACTAATTGGCACATTGACATATTGGCAAATTAGCACATTATTATATATAAATGAAAAAACAATTATTAATAGCTGCCCTCTCTCTTGTGGCCCTTACAGCACATGCCGACGAAGGTATGTGGATGCTGACCGACTTACAGGCTCAGAACGCTGCTGTTATGAGAGAACTCGGACTGGAAATTCCGATTGAAGAAGTATATAGTCCTAATGGAATTGCACTTAAAGATGCAGTTGTCCACTTTGGTGGCGGCTGTACCGGAGAGGTTATCTCGGCAGAAGGATTAGTATTGACTAACCACCACTGTGGATATGGTGCTATCCAGCAACACAGTAGTGTGGAACACGACTACCTGACAGATGGTTTCTGGGCAATGAACCGGGATGAAGAACTTCCTTGCGAAGGACTGAAAATTACTTTTATCGACCGTATACTGGACGTCACACCATACGTCAACGAACAATTGAAGATAGATAAAGATCCTGACGGAACCAATTATCTGTCTCCCAAATACCTGGAGAAAGTAGCCGATCGCTTTGCCAAAGCAGAAAATATCGAAGTAACCCCGGCAACCAAACTGGAACTGAAAGCCTTCTACGGAGGCAACCGTTATTATCTTTTTGTTAAAACGGTGTACAGTGATATCCGCATGGTAGGTGCCCCTCCTTCTTCCATCGGTAAGTTTGGTGCTGATACAGACAACTGGATGTGGCCTCGCCATACCGGTGATTTTTCATTGTTTCGTATCTACGCAGATAAAGACGGTAAACCGTCTGAATACTCCAAAGACAATGTTCCATTGAAAGTGAAAAAACATCTCACAATCAGCCTTGCAGGAATACAGGAAGGAGACTTTACTTTCGTTATGGGATTCCCCGGACGCAACTGGCGTTATATGATTTCCGACGAGGTAGAAGAACGTATGCAGACCACCAACTTCATGCGTCAGCATGTACGCGGTGACCGTCAGGAAGTATTAATGGAACAAATGTTGAAAGATCCTGCCGTGCGCATTCACTATGCCAGTAAATATGCTTCATCCGCCAATTACTGGAAGAATGCTATTGGTATGAACGAGGGGTTAATCCGTCTCAAAGTACTGGATACGAAACGTGCACAACAAGAGCAACTATTGGCTCGCGGACGTGATAAAGGAGATGATTCTTACCAGAAAGCATTTGACGAGATACGTTCTATCGTTGCTCATCGTCGTGACGCCATGTATCACCAACAAGCCATCAACGAAGCATTGGTAACAGCTCTGGACTTTATGAAGATACCGTCAACCAAAACACTGTCAACAGCATTACAGAAAAAAAATAAAGAAGAAATTCAAAAGGCAACTGAAGAACTGAAAATCGCAGGTGAAAAGTATTTCGCTTCTGTACCTTTCCCCGAAGTAGAGAAACTGGTAGGTAAACAAATGCTGAAAACTTATATGGGCTATATACCCCAGGAACAGCGAATCAGTATATTCAAAGTGATAGACAGCCGTTTCAAAGGAGATAGTGATGCATTTGTAGATGCCTGCTTTACGTATTCTATCTTTGGAAATAAAGAGAATTTTGAAAAGTTCCTTCAAAAACCCAGCCTGAACAAAATAGACAAAGACTGGATGATTCTGCTCAAACATTCTATCACCGACGGATTGATGCAGACAGCATTGGCAATGCATGATGCTAATACAAACTATGATGCTGCCCACAAAGTATGGGTGAAAGGTATGATGGATATGCGTCAGGAAGCAGGTATTCCTATTTATCCGGATGCCAACTCTACACTGAGACTGACATATGGTAAAGTAGCCTCATATGAACCGGCGGACGGAGCAGTATACAAATATTATACAACTCTGAAAGGTGCTATGGAAAAAGAAGACCCTAATAACTGGGAATTCGTTGTACCCGCTAAGTTGAAGCAATTATACGAAGCAAAAGATTATGGACGCTATGCTATGAAGAATGGTGAAATGCCTGTTTGCTTCATTGTAGATACTGACAATACAGGAGGAAATTCCGGTAGTCCGGTATTCAATGGCAAAGGTCAACTGATAGGTACCGGCTTTGACCGTAACTATGAAGGATTGACAGGAGATATCGCCTTCCGTCCCTCTTCTCAGCGTGCCGCTTGTGTAGATATCCGCTATACTCTCTTCATTATTGAAAAGTATGCGGGAGCTTCACATATAATCAAAGAGCTGGATATTAAAGAATAATTATATAATGTGCCAATATGTCAATGTGCCAATGGGCTGCGCTATTACACTGCACAGCTTATTGACACATTGGCATATTGGCACATTAGCATATTAGCACATTGGCACATTGAACCATTATTACTACCGCCATTTACTCACCGTCTCCGACTTATCAGCGAATTGTGCTGCCAGAGATTTTATACGAGCTTGCAATAAAATCTTCCTTCCATCTTGTATACGAGTATACACCAACTCGTTATTTCCAACCAATCTCCTCCATTGAGTACTCAAATAAGCGGCCCACTCTTTTTTACGTCCTATCAACTCGGGCACAGAGTGATAATCTACCTGAGCCGTGTGAAACAAAGAATGACTTTTACGAATAATAAGATAACGGGGACTATTCACAACAGAAACAAGCTCTGAAAGTGCATTAATAAACATCGATTTTTCATAACGCGTACCTCCTTCCAAATGGCAAAGCACAGCACCATCCTCATCGAGTTCCGAAACCACAGTCACTTTCTCTGATTTTATCACGCCTGCCCTGGCAAGTGCCAATGCCAATGCTTGCCCTATCTTATGAATGTCTTTTGATATATCCCGATAACGGATGTACAACCAGAAAGCCTTCCACATTTCACGTCCGAAAAGAAACAATCCGGCAAGTCCTATAATCACCAACACAAATTGTAACTCTTCCACCCGCCGAAAACGTATTTTGAACAAACCATACAAGACTTCCTGACCAAACATCAATAAACCGGAGGCAAGACTGCTCAATAAATAAGATATAGTACGATTCAGATACAAATGCTGCAATTCATGTGTATGCCTGCATTCTGTATCACGCGGTATCTTTATTTCCTCTACCAGACTGACACCATTGCCCAACGCCCGTTCCCACTGATCTTTCAATTTTTCACGCTGAGAAGCACGTAGAAAAGCCCTGTCATTGGCTGCATCTATGGCTTCTGTATCGGAAAAGTCAGCAGGCAATCCCAACCGGCTAATTCCATTTTCGATTCCTCCTGTTTCGAGATAAGATATTCCCACAAAACTGCGAAAACGCCTTTTCAACATTTCTACATCATTTCCCCCATCTGAAACTGTGGGATCTACACAAACCAAATGCCAGATATTACTCGCTTTCTCCCTGTTTCCCTTTTCCACGCGAATAGCACGCCCTCTCATCTGATTGGATAACACAAAAGAACCGACAAAGCTGGCCAATACCAATGAATTCAGAACCGGTGCATCCCATCCTTCCCCCAACAGCGACTTAGTACCTATCAATATCTCTATACCACCTTTCTGAAACACATCCGTCACTATTTTCACAACATCGTTTTTCAGCCCTTCAGTCAGCGCCACTTGTATGTATCCGGTATCGTAAGGTAATGGATTATAAGTAAGTTTCGTCACTCCCCTGCTTTCTGCACAAGCCTCAAACAACTCGCAGGCAGAAACGGGCAGAATAATAATACTCCCTGTCAGCACTCCTATTTTCATGTGTTCAGAGTTCGTTCTGCGAAGTTTCTCAAAAATGGGTATTACCCCCAACTTATTAAGTTCAAGGGTATTCTCCCCGGCATTGACAAGAAACTCTTTACGAATAAAATCAGTGAGTACTACCAATCGTAATCCTTGTCCCAACTGACGATATTCAAAATTCACAATCTGATAAATACTATTCAGCTTTTCAATACTGGTGCCCAACAATGAGGTGATCTCTTTGTTTTGCAAAAAAGTTATCTGCCTATGTTCCATTACCCCATGACGTAGTAAGCGGTGTTCAAGTTCTTCCTGGTGTTTCTCAAATCCGGTGAACCTATCTCTTTCTTTCAGCAGATAAAACTCAAGTAATACTTGTGCCCATTGATAGTCAAAGACTGGAAAATCGGGATGTTTGTCTCCCAAAACGTCAAGATGTTCGGACGAAACAGAGAGCCCGGCAGTATTCAGAAATATAAGTAAAGAAGAGTAGTAAGGCATATTACTGTAAATCCAGTCGAGATTCTTATTCGGCTCAGTCCATACAGACAGAGAAATCATGGCACGAATCAGTTCTTCATCTTGCTTGATCTCCTGAAAAAGCGCATATACCTGATTGCGATATTTATCGATCACTTTATATTCTTCGGCAGAAGGACGCGAAAAACAGACACAATCCTGATGAGGGCATAAGTCTCCTTCGATAATCAGTTCCGGAACAGTAATCTCTGTATCAATCGGACCATTCAACTCAATATAACGTTGCCATTCATTGACAGATACATCATAAGGTGGAGTAGCGGTCAGTCCCACAAGAGTCGGTTTCAATTCTTCTTTCAGACTAATCAACGTAGTCCACCATTCATTTTTCAGATGATGGGCTTCGTCCACAACAACGGTCTGTATTCCCTGTTCACGAAGTAATCGGACAATCTCCCTCATACAACTACCCGAACGACAATTATCTTTAAAGTCATTACAGGCTGCATGTAACCCCTGATAAGTTGAAACAGTAAGAAATGAAGGATGTCTAATGTCACATGATATCCACTCCGGTATAACCTCTGTCTGCAGAAAAAGTTCACAGAAACGATCGATCCACTGATTGCGTACTGCAATAGTCGGCGCTAAGATTAAAGTAGGCTTATTGATTCGTAACATCACCTCAAGTCCGAGTACTGTTTTTCCTGATCCGGGAGGTGCTACTACATGCAAAGCGTTGTTATCCAGAAAGTTTTCAAGTTCGGCAAGAACTCTCACCTGATAATTTCGCCATGGATATTTAAATTTAATTCCGGAAGGAAATGTATTCATAATGTCGCTAACCCTTATTAAGTATCATGTTATGCCTTCAAAGGTATACTTTTTTAAGGAGTAACAGGTAATGAATCGTCAAATAAATTCTTCTACCAGATACATTTCATCAATCAAATCTTCCATTGATTGCTGTAAATTATCGACTGCTTCTTCAGGGGAATCTCCATACGCATTACATTGAATATTCACGGCAAGCCAAGCGTAATAACCGCCATCAGATGTACGCTCAAGCACATAATCTGTTTTATCCAGTTTCATATCGGTAAATAATTAGTAAGTGTTGGTATATTTATTACTGACTGATGATCAATCAGATTTTCGAGTTCACAGATAATATGCCGTTCACTGCTACGTGCCCAGTAAATAAATTCACGACTAGGACAATACTTGCCGGCAAAGCGAAGCAAGGGTTCAAGTGCAAACGAGTCACCCACAATACCGGCACCCGCACGAGCTGCATCATAAGCATTGCAATCTTGTTCAATATGGGCTGGTACCATCAATACGGGTTTACCCAAATACATGGCCTCGCAAATAGACTCAAAGCCTGCGGTACTGGCATAAGCACGACATCCTGCCATATAATTAAGAAATTTCACATCATCAAGCTGATGAAAACTCAACGTCTCATCCATCCGAGTCACCTCCTCTGTATCTGCCTTGTCCCAGAAAAAATGTAAAGGTACTTCCGGATGAACTGAATGAAAAGCTTTCACACTATCAGAGAAACCGGCATTGACCATATAACCATGAATATAATTTCCTGTTTCGGGACGAATAGCAATTACCTCCTGTCTGAGCAGAGGAGGAACTACAACAAGATTATTTTCTCTGTCTTCGGGCATTTTACGGAAAGAGAGAGCTAAACGCTTCTTCGCTTTCAAGCTCGTCATCCGTGTAAAGAGGCGCAGCATGAATAATTGAACAACATCTTTCTCCGGAAATTCAAACTCCCGGTGCAGAAACAAATACTGATGCCCAATACAAACGTACGGAACAGAAGGGCGGAAGAACATATAGGTAAGCCCGGTTAAAAGTTCGTAGAAGTTGATTACTACTTCCGCCCCTGTTTTCCTGATCCGTTGGTTTATATAACACATACTACGGACATATTCCGGTAAGTGTATAAGATTGTAAGCTAAGCTTTTTTTCAAATTAGCACGTTTATTATCGGGCGAAGGTAAAAAGTTAGGACTGAGAAAACGTTTCACCGGAGCCTTTATATTCCGGTTGAAAAAGCCCGGCAAAGTACGCGACGAGCTTTTACCCACAAGCACTTCTACTACCTCGTGCCCATTGCGCCGTAACATATCTTCGAGAGTCAACGCTTGTGTAAGGTGTCCTCTCCCTTCTCCCTGAACAATAAATAAAAATCTCATGAGGCTATTGTTATTTGTTTGGTTTCCCCTTCTTCCTGTTCTTTTTCCGGCGTCAGTACATTATCAAAGTAACGCACACTCCAGTTTCCTTCCTCATCTTCTGTCAATGCTGAAAGTGACTCTACCCAGTCACCGGAATTCAGATAATGAATTCCATCATAACAAGTATTGGCAGGATGATGAATATGACCACAAATTACTCCGTCACACTTTCTGGCCTTTGCCAGTATTACCAGTTCTTTTTCAAAATCAGAAATATAAGAAACGGCTGATTTCACTTTATTCTTGATAGACTGGGATAGTGAATAATAAGGTTTTCCCTGTTTCATTCGCCGGGCATTATACACTTTGTTAAGCCAAAGTAAAAATGTATATCCGGTATCGCCCAGTTTAGCCAACCACTTCATTTGAGTAGTTATTCTATCAAAAACGTCACCATGCGTCACATAATAACGTCTACCGTGACTTTCGTAGATGCAGTCCTTAACAATCTGTATATTATAAAAGTTCAGTGGTGCCAGATTATCAAGAAAGTCATCATGATTACCACGAACATAAATAACCTGGGTACCGAAGTTCTCCATCATCTTCATGATAACTTTGAAAAAATCCGTATGTTTAGCCTTCCATTTACTTAAACCGCTTTTTTTCAGATGCCACCCGTCAATAATATCTCCATTCAATATCAGACGGTCACAATTGATTGATTTAAGGAAGCGGGTCACCTCCTCTGTTTTGGAGTGCTGAGTTCCCAGATGAATATCTGAAAGAACCACTGTAGGATAATACGTGCGTAAATGCATAACATTTCAGTTTTTCGATATGCAAAAGTCCATATTTCACATTACAAGCTGATGTCTTTACAGTTACTATTTTATGAACAAAATCAGTTTTTCGGCGTTATATATCTAAAATAGTAATTATATTCGCAGCCCGAAGAGGCTGACAATTCATTTTAAGAAAGGAAAATTATGGAAAAATTTGATGAATTAATACAGTCACCGGTCCCGGTTTTAGTAGATTTTTTTGCAGAATGGTGTGGTCCTTGTAAGGCAATGAAACCAATTCTTGAAGAAGTAAAAGCTAAGATAGGAGATAAAGCCCGCATCGCTAAGATTGATGTGGACCAACATGAACAACTGGCAGCAAGATTCCGTATACAGGCCGTACCTACATTCATACTATTCAGTAATGGAGAAGCTGTATGGCGTCACTCCGGAATGATACACGCCAGTGAATTAACAGGAGTTATTGAACAGTATTCACATAAAAATTAAGAATGAAGAAGGTATTAGCTATGGTAGCTTTTGTCATGGTCAGCGTAATTATTTACGCTTTCAATGATGGAAGCAAGATAAATGCAGATCAACAAGGTAAAGAGGTAAAAAGCGGTGAAGTAATCGTAATGAATAAAGATATGTTCATTAAGGATGTATTTGATTACGAGAACACCAAAGAATGGAAATACAAAGGTAATAAACCTGCCATTATTGATTTATACGCAGACTGGTGTGGTCCTTGCCGAATGACAGCACCTATCATGAAGTCACTGGCAAAGGAATACGACGGCAAGATCGTAATTTATAAAGTTAATGTGGATAAAGAAAAGGAATTAGCAGCTTTGTTTAATGCAACAAGTATTCCTCTCTTTGTATTCATCCCAATGAATGGAGAGCCACAACTTTTCCGTGGTGCAGCAGATAAAGCCACCTACAAAAAAGCAATAGACGAATTCTTGTTGAAGCAGTGAGTAGTGATAAGTGATTAGTGATTAGTGATTAGTGCTATGCAGCGTTTATAACGCAACTAGCTAATCACTTATCACTAATCATTTATCACTATTTATAATATCCTACCGGATGATTCATCAATGGTAACTGAGTATCAGTCAGTTTCAATACACTTTTCAATTTAGCAGTATCCATTGAAGCCCGTGGTACAGTAGCTAGTTTGGCCGCAGAACAAAAGATTGAAATATTCTGTGAAACGATGCCTGCATCCACAGCTCCCATCAACTGAGTATGAGTATTCTTGGCATCACCCAAACGAGACAAATCACTAACCAGCAATAAAGAAACGGGTGCCGACTTTACAAAAGCCTGTCCTCCTGCCACTGCTCCCCGATGATCTCCTTCAGCCACCAGATTCAGCTGATGAGCTTTAGCTTCATACAAATAAGTACCTTCAGGCAGTACTACGTAAACATCTACATCTTGTTTGTTCATCGCCGAAGGGGCTGTACGTTTTCCTTCTTCCGGACGATTTATACCATTGGCAGCCCAGAGTAAGTCTGATAAATCAGTAAGAGTTAACGCTTTCGCAGCATATTCACGCGTAGAATGACGGTTGGCAAATGCTTGCATCACCTCACTATTACGGTTCAAATTCGGTTTAGGCAACCGGATCACTTTATCAGCAGCAAATGTAGCCATTGAGATAAACAGGCACAATAATAGCAGTTGTACTTTCCTCATAATCTGTGGTTTTTAAAAGTTTATGCACAAATATAACCGTATCTTAGTGATTACAATCTTTTTCTAAGAAAGTTTAATAAAAAAGGCCTGCATCTGTTAAACAGACACAAGCCTTTTCTTCATTTGTGAACTATATATTTATTATTTCTTTCCGAAATAACGGTTGTAAAGTCCTTCAAAACCTTTACCGTGACGTGCCTCATCTTTACACATTTCATGAACAGTATCATGAATAGCATCCAGATTCAATGCTTTAGCGCGGGTAGCAATACGTTTTTTATCTTCGCAAGCACCAGCTTCGGCGTTCATTCTCTTCTCCAGGTTAGTCTTAGTATCCCATACACAGTCACCCAGCAGCTCAGCAAATTTAGAAGCATGTTCTGCTTCTTCCCAAGCGTAACGTTTGAAAGCCTCTGCTACTTCAGGATAACCTTCGCGATCAGCCTGACGGCTCATAGCCAAGTACATACCAACCTCTGTACACTCGCCCATGAAGTGATTGTTCAGATCCTTAATCATTTCGTCATCGCAACCTTTGGCAACGCCAATTACGTGTTCGTCAACAAAAGTAAGTGCACCACCTTCAGTTTCAACCACTTCTACAAATTTGCTGGCAGGTGCTTTACACAATGGACATTTCTCAGGAGCTGCGTCACCTTCGTAAACGTAACCGCATACAGTACATCTAAATTTCTTCATTTTGTCTTTAATTTTAATTAATTAGTCAATACGTATATTTTTTAAGCAATTCTTACAAATACCCTTATAGTAGTAATGCATTTCAGTTATCTCATGCCCATCCATTTGCAGACCTATAACCTCCTTTATTTCAATAGGAAGTTCCAAATCATATATATTTCCGCACCTTTTACAAATAAAATGCGCATGCGGTGAAGTATCTGCATCAAAATTAGCATTACGTTCATCAATAGTGAGCATCAGAGCCGCCCCCTGCTCTGCAAACAGTTTTAGCGTATTATATACTGTTGTCTTCGAAAGCGTTGGCATTGAGGGAGATAAAGCTGTATATATTTCATCAGCCGACGGATGTGTACGATGTTCCATCAGATATTCCATAATGGCAATACGCTGCATGGAAGGTTTTATGTTGTACTCTAATAATCGGTTATATGGCTTCATAGGCTCTATTTATACAAAATTGTAATCATTACAATTTTAAATTTGAAGCAAAGATAAAGGTTTCTTTTATTTCTGCAAATAATTGGCTAATAAATTTTATAAAAAATAGCTACATTTTTTACAAGTAATCAGATTATGGTAGTAGGTAGTCAGAATATACCAGTTTAAGTGCAATCAGGTTGTTTTCTGGAAGAGGTATATAGACTACGCCTTGCCTCCTTGCAGACAAGGCGTAGTCTGCAAGCATTAGATTAATTAGAATATCCTTTTAGATACTATCAAACGAATATATCAAAACAATTTCCTAATTTTGCAACGCAAATAATAATGTGTTAATACATTACATTTTAATATTTATCAATTATGAACTACGGATTTGTAAAAGTAGCGGCAGCAGTGCCCCGCGTTAAAATAGCGGACTGTAATTTCAATGCCAAACAACTCGAAAGCCTGATAGCAGTTACAGATGGCAAAGGAGTACAGATTATCACCTTTCCCGAAATGTGTATTACCGCTTACACCTGTGGCGATCTTTTCGGCCAGCAGCTCTTGCTGGAAGAAGCAGAAATGGCACTGATGCAGATATTAAATAATACCCGCCAGCTGGACATCATCTCTATTTTAGGAATGCCGGTAATCGTAAATTCTACTGTTATCAATGCAGCCGTAGTTATCCAGAAAGGTAAAGTACTGGGTGTAGTCCCAAAAACCTATCTGCCCAACTATAAAGAGTTTTACGAACAGCGTTGGTTCACCTCTGCCCTGCAAGTAGCAGAAACCAATGTACGACTTTGCGGACAAATCATCCCAATGGGTACAAATCTGTTATTCGAAACATCAGACACTATTTTCGGGATTGAAATATGCGAAGACTTATGGTCTACCATACCTCCAAGCTCAACACTTGCGCTACAAGGGGCCGAAATCATATTTAATCTTTCTGCCGACAATGAAGGGATAGGTAAAAACAGTTACCTCCGTTCGCTTATCAGCCAACAATCTGCACGTTGTATTTCAGGATATGTATTCTCTTCCTGTGGATTCGGAGAATCTACTACCGATGTAGTCTTTGCCGGAAACGGGCTTATCTATGAAAATGGTAACCAATTGGCACACAATGATCGCTTCAGCTTTGAAGAGCAACTGGTTATTAGTGAAATAGATGTAGAACATCTGCGTGCCGAACGGCGTATTAACACAACATTTGCAGCAAGTAAAGGAAATATTCCGGCAGATAAAAAGCCTGTGCGTATTGCTACGGAGTTTGTAAACAGCAAAGAACTGAACCTGACACGTACATTTGAGATGCATCCATTTGTCCCACAAGGGGCAGCATTGAATGAACGCTGTGAAGAGGTTTTTTCAATACAGGTAGCAGGACTTGCACAACGCCTTGTACATACTGGCGCTAAAACTGCTGTTATTGGTATCTCAGGCGGGCTGGATTCTACACTTGCCTTACTTGTCTGTGTCAAGACCTTCGATAAACTAGGCTTATCCCGCAAAAATATTATTGGTGTCACCATGCCGGGTTTCGGTACAACCAACCGCACTTATCACAATGCCATCTCTCTTATGAACTCACTCGGCATTACTGTACGGGAAATCAGTATTAAAGAAGCATGTATTCAACACTTCAAGGACATCAGCCATGACATCAATGTACACGACGTAACTTACGAAAATGCTCAGGCACGCGAACGTACACAGATATTGATGGATGTAGCCAATCAGACAGGAGGAATGGTAATCGGGACAGGTGATTTATCAGAACTGGCTCTGGGATGGGCTACATACAACGGCGATCACATGTCTATGTACGGTGTAAACGGAAGTGTTCCTAAAACCCTGGTGAAATATCTGGTAAAGTGGGTAGCAGAAAACGAAGTAGATGAGACATCATGTATTACTCTACTCGATATTGTAGACACACCTATCAGCCCCGAATTAATTCCGGCAGATGAAAATGGAGATATCAAACAAAAGACAGAGGACTTGGTAGGTCCGTACGAATTGCATGATTTCTTCCTCTATTATTTCATGCGTTTCGGTTTTCGTCCGTCAAAGATATTCATGCTGGCTTCATTGGCATTCAAAGAAGTATATGATGAAGAGACGATCAAGAAATGGTTACTCATCTTCTTCCGCCGTTTCTTTAACCAACAGTTCAAACGTTCCTGTTTGCCCGACGGTCCTAAAGTAGGAAGTATCTCTATCAGTCCACGTGGCGACTGGCGCATGCCAAGTGATGCTTCGGCAGCAGCATGGCTGAAAGAAATTGAAAAACAGTGAGTAGTGATTAGTGAGTAGTGATTAGTGGGCTGCGCTATTACGCTGCATCGTACTAATCACTACTCACTAATCACTTATCACTACTACAACACCCCTTTACTTGAGGGAAGTTCAAAATGATAAATATCCCGCTTTAAAGCCATTTTCAGCGCACGAGCCAATGCTTTGAATATTCCTTCAATTTTATGATGTTCATTTTGGCCTTCGGCTTTGATGTTTAGATTCATCTTTGCAGCATCACTCAGGGATTTAAAAAAGTGGAGAAACATTTCAGTAGGCATCTCTCCTATCTTTTCGCGTTTAAACTCTGCATCCCACACCAGCCAGGGGCGTCCACCAAAGTCAAGGCATACCTGACAAAGACAATCATCCATAGGAAGAGCATAACCATAACGTTCTATTCCCCGCTTACTTCCTAATGCCTGATAAATACATTCGCCCAAAGCAATAGCGGTATCTTCGATAGTATGGTGTTCATCTACTTCAAGATCACCTTTCACCTTAACAGTGAGATCCATACCAGAGTGTTTACCTATCTGCTCCAACATATGATCAAAGAAACCAAGACCTGTAGAGATATCACAAGTACCATTACCGTCCAGATTCAGAGAAACAAGGATATCCGTCTCCTTTGTAGTACGCCGCACCTCTGCTTTACGTTCTCCGGCAAAAAGAAACTCGGCTATTTTATCCCAGTCAGTAGTAGCCAGTACACAGACATTTTCCAAATCCTTCTCTTTCAGTAACTCAGTAGAATCTTGCAGATAGATGGCACGACATCCCAGATTCCTGGCCAGTTCTACATCCGTAGGACGATCACCAATCACAAAACTCCCTGTCAGGTCGTAATCCGGATTATCAATGTATTTAGTCAACATTCCGGTACGCGGTTTACGAGTCGGGGCATTCTCTTCGGGAAAGCTACGGTCTATCAGAATATCATCGAAAGTAATGCCTTCACCCGCCAGAGTTTTCAACATTAAATTGTGAGCCGGCCAAAAGGTAGCTTCCGGGAAAGAATCGGTCCCTAAACCATCCTGATTGGTGACCATAACAAATTCAAAATCGAGCTTGCTACGAACAAAGCCAAGATTGCGGAACACTTTAGGATAAAACTCCAGTTTCTCCAATGAATCAAGCTGATAATCTACAGGAGGCTCAATAACAAGCGTACCATCACGATCAATAAACAATATTTTTTTCTTCATGGGAATGATAATGTAATAATGTGTCAATTAAATAATATGCCAATGTAATAATGTGCCAATGTGCCAATTGGCTGCGCTATAGAAATATGCCGCATGGTAATTGGCATATTGGCACATTATTTAATTGGCACATTATTACAATAATTATTTGTATTTCTTTAACGCCTCTACCAACTTTCCGTTTTCAGCACGTGTACCTACCGTCACGCGAAGGCAATTGCAGCA
This sequence comes from Bacteroides mucinivorans, assembly GCF_034654355.2. Classification (NCBI taxonomy): domain Bacteria; kingdom Pseudomonadati; phylum Bacteroidota; class Bacteroidia; order Bacteroidales; family Bacteroidaceae; genus Bacteroides; species Bacteroides mucinivorans. The sequence continues at coordinate 3,703,972 of NZ_CP178179.1, forward strand.
AAGTGATATATTATGGCGATTGCGAACAATAATACCCTCTCCTACCAGATAATTATAAATCTTCACAGCATCCGTCACACGGGCCAGAAAGAAGTTAGCATCCGAAGGGAACACTTCCAGCACACAAGGCAATTCCGCAAAAGCACTTTCCAACTCTTTTCGTTCTTCCTTCAATGCCTTCACCCAACGGTCTACCTCATAATGTTTATGTAACATCTGTATAGCTTGTTGCTGTGTCAATTGATTGACGTTATACGGATACTTGATTTTATTAAGAATAGAAATAATTTCTTCCGAAGCAAAAGCCATACCCAGGCGAATAGCAGCACATCCCCATGCTTTAGAGAACGTTTGAAGTACCACCAAATTGGGATATTCCTTCAGACTGGTAAGCAAAGAAGGAACTTCCGAAAAATCACTATATGCCTCATCCAGTATTACAAGTCCTTCAAAGTTGTTCAGCACCTTCTCTATCTCCGAACGCAACAGATCATTACCCGTCGGATTATTGGGTGAACAAAGAAAAATCAGCTTTGTCCGGTCATCTGTGGCTGCCAACAACTTATCGGCCGAAAACTGAAAATGTTCGTCCAACAATACCTTACGGTATTCTACATTATTCACCTCGGCACATACCTGATACATGCCGTAGGTAGGGTCAATAGCTACTACATTGTCTTTACCCGGCTCACAAAAAGCACGAAATACAAGATCAATAGCCTCATCACTACCATTTCCCAGAAAGATATTCTCCGGAGCTGCTTTTTTAAGTTTCCCCAAATCTTTTTTCAATTCATACTGCAATGGATCCGGATAACGATTATGGGGCAAATTATATGGATTCTCATTAGCATCCAGAAACACAGAGGCAGTAGCCCCTTTATATTCATCCCTTGCTGAAGAGTATGGCTTCAGCTTCCAGATATTCGGACGGGTTAATTCTTGCAATGTTTTCATGCGGATATTTATTTTACGATTTACAATTGATATCTCCCAAGCGGACAGATACGGCATTCTTATGAGCATCCAATTGTTCATTGGCTGCCATTATTTCGATAGCCGGTCCAATAGCCTTCATACCTTCCGGACGGATTTCCTGGAATGTAATCTTACGGATAAAACTATCCAGACTTACACCACTGTATGCTTTTGCATAACCGTTGGTTGGCAGCGTATGATTGGTTCCCGAAGCATAATCTCCGGCACTTTCAGGCGAAAACGCCCCAAGAAACACAGAACCGGCATTGATTACACGTTCTGCTATCTCCCTATAATTTTCCGTCTCTATAATCAGATGTTCAGGAGCATATTCGTTAGTTAGTTCTAATGCTTCATCCATATCTTTCACCAGAATAAGTTTACTGTTGGCAAGAGATTTTTCCGCAATTTCACGACGCGGCAGTTCCGCTAACTGTCGTTCCACTTCTTTCATCACATCATCCTGTAACTTCTCAGAAGTTGTGATCAGTACTGCCTGGCTATCTACTCCATGCTCTGCCTGTGAAAGCAGATCGGCAGCCACAAATACCGGATTGGCAGAATCATCTGCCAAGACCTCTACTTCCGAAGGACCTGCCGGCATATCAATGGCAACATCACGCAAGCTAACCAACTGTTTGGCTGCCGTGACATACTGATTGCCCGGACCAAAGATTTTATAAACTTTAGGTATACTTTCCGTACCATAAGCCATAGCTGCAATAGCTTGTACTCCGCCGGCTTTGAATATTTTACTTACTCCCGCCAGTTGTGCTGCAAAAAGAATAGCCGGATGGATTTTTCCATTCTTATCAGGTGGAGTACAAAGCACAATCTCTTTACAGCCGGCAATCCTGGCCGGAACTGCCAGCATCAATACTGTTGAAAATAACGGTGCTGTACCTCCCGGAATATACAGACCTACTTTCTCAATACCTACCGCCTTCTGCCAGCAAGTCACCCCTTCCATTGTCTCTACTTTACGCCCTACAAAACGTTGTGAAGCATGAAAGGTCTCAATATTCTTTTTAGCCAAAGAGATAGCTGCCTTCAACTCTTCACTGACCAAAGCAACACCTTCTTCCAACTCCGCCTCCGTCACAGCAAGTGATGTCAGAATTGCTTTATCAAAAGTAGCTTCATACTCTATCACGGCTGCATCTCCTTCAGCACGAACACGATTGATAATGCCGCGCACCGTATCAAAAAGATCCTCCGTATTGAGTGCCGGACGTCTCAGGATGTCGGTCCACTGCTCTCTTGAAGGATATTTTATTTGTTTCATATTTATTAGTTTATAATGTTATGTTGTATTGGATGTACTTTTCTTTTGCCTTGATGCAAAAGAAAAGATACCAAAAGAAAAAATCAAGGCTGCATTTCCTCCGCTACTGCACTACGGTGAAAAGCTGAAGGGGCTCGAACTCGCTTCGCTCAAACAATCGCCCCTTCTTACGCTTTTCACCTCCGTTCCGTTTGACGCTGCGGAAATGAGGCCGGGGGACCCATTCGGATGATAGCATACAATGCTTCTTGTTACTAAAGAAGCATGCTATATTACATTAATCATATTGCAATATGCTTACTTTTTAATATCATATATCTCTTCCCCTTCCTAAACCTCAGTATCCGCTGATGAACGGCCTCCGGCCTCATTTTTTCTCCGTCAAGCGAACGCCCGCAGTGAAGCGTCAAAAAGGGGCGATTGTTTGAGCGAAGCGAGTTCGAGCCCCTTTAGCGGAACGAAGGAAGTGAGTAGGAGAAAAAATGCAGCCTTGATCCTTTCTTTTGGTATCTTTTCTTTCGTATCAAGACGAAAGAAAAGTACACCCCATCATAGTATCATCTTCTCTATCGGCAACACCAATATTCCCTCAGCTCCCAGTGCTTTCAGTTTTCCGATAATCTCCCAGAAACGTTTTTCATCAAGTACCGTATGCACGGAGCACCAACCCTCCTGTGCCAATGGCATCACCGTCGGACTCTTCATACCAGGCAGTACAGCTACAATCTCCTCCAACTTATCCTTCGGAGCATTCATCAGCACATATTTCTTATCCTCTGCTGTTTTCACAGCATTCATACGAAACAGTAATTCATTCAGAATCTCCTTCTTCCCGTCACACATATTCTTGTTACCAATCAGCAGAGCTTCTGATTTCATCACTACTTCCACTTCTTTCAAGCGATTGCTTACCAGTGTAGAGCCCGAACTAACAATATCAAAAATAGCATCTGCTAACCCAATGCCCGGAGCTACCTCCACCGAGCCGGTAATGACATGTACCTCTGCACTTACCCCTTTCTCCTTCATATACTTCTCCAGAATCACCGGATAAGAAGTGGCAATCTTCTTACCATTGAACCACTCCACACCCGGATAATCTATATCCTTCGGTATAGCCAGTGACAAACGGCATTTACTGAAACCGAGGCGTTTAATAATTTCTGCTTCCTCTCCTTTTTCAGCAAACTCATTCTCTCCTACGATACCCAGATCTGCCACCCCCGTAGCCACTGACTGGGGTATATCGTCATCTCGGAGGAACAACACCTCTACCGGAAAATTAGATGACTGCACCAACAATGTACGTTTTGTAGCGCTCAATTTAATGTCTGATTCTTCTAAAAGAGCCATTGTTTCTTCAAACAAACGGCCTTTAGCTTGTACTGCAATTCTTAATAAACCCATAATTTTATTTGTTATTTTACGATTTACAATTAAAATAAAAAAAGGCTCACCTCATCGGCAAGCCTCGTTTTTATATTATATATACACAATATCATACACGCCCACCGAGTTATTCGTTAGGAAAATGATGATGATGATGTGTAGTATATTTCATATTTTTTTGTTCTTTACAGCGACAAAAGTAAAGCATTCCATTCAAACCTCCAAACAATTATCACAAAAAAATCGATTTTAATTTCAAATTAAAGGAAGAATCTCTTCAGATTCTACTTCGCACGAAGAAAAGTGCATTTCATCTTTCGACTTCTCCTGCGAGAAAGTGAAATATGTACAAAGTGCTTCCGTACAAAGTTCACCTGCCTCATTATAGAGTTTTGCATCTACCAATACAATATTACGTTTTACTTCACGAATAGATGCCCGTAATACCACGTGCGAATCTTTTGTACTGATTGACTTGCGATAACGTGTCTCCATCTTTGAAGTTACTCCTGTCGTTTGTAACTTCCGAAGAATGACCCAGGCACATATTTCATCCAGTAATACTGACTGGATTCCTCCATGTAGTGTATCAATCCAGCCCTGATATTCCGGACGTGGTTTCCAAATACTCACTACTTCATCACCGTCTTCATAAAACTCCATTTTGACACCTGCCTCATTATTAGGAGCACAGCCAAAACAATTATACCCTTTCAGTCCCTTCCATGGGTTAATAATCTTCTTCATATTATTTATCCTTATTATTTATAATATACATACTCACGTTCTTCGTAAAGTACCGGAACATCATTGAAAAATTTCACCCGTTTTTTCCAGTTACCATGTTCATCATTATAAAACTTATAGACATATTCTACGTCTGCCTGTCCTTGGGCAGGTTCAGTTCCTGAAATCACTTCGCCACGGGTACTATACTTATAAGTATAGTGTTGAATATTCTGAGGTAATCCTCTCCATTCTTCTGCAATACGTCCACGGCTGTTCCACTCATACTTCAACGGCTCATACTCCTCGCCTTCTTCCTGGTGGAAAAGAATATCTTTAGCAATCAGCTGACCGGCAGAATCATATTTATAACGAAACTCACTAAACTTAGCCCCCTCTTTACCGAACCACATCTCACCAATACAATTCCCTTCTATGTCATAACGGAACACACCTTTGCGTAATACCTCACCATCGACATCCTTCAACGATTTGTTCTTCAAACGTCCCTTCGAATCATATACCCACTGAACTGTATTCAATAATTTCCCAGTCGCAGATTTCATCATTTCTTCAAGGATATTCCCTTCCATATCATAAATGTATTCTGTAACTTCACCTGCCACACCTATATCAGAGTAAGATTGCTCTAAGATCTTTCTACCCTCATTATTAAATTCACAGCGGAAAAAAGTGCCCTGTTTTTTACCTTTATCAATACTACCTGGGCCTTTTGGTATAGCCACATATGAACTCTGAGATACTGATTTCACCTGACCATTCAGCAGCATCTTCTCCCAATCCGTATCTTGTCCGGCATATTCAATTACACGCACAATAATAAATTCCGGATTCACTCCGTCATATTCCGTACGTTTTATCCAGTTTCCATATGCATCATAATCAAAATCTACCTTTTTATTTTTCGGAACTTTGGGTTGCATCGAAGTTCCTTCAGAGAAACGTTTCAAAGCAATCGTATCTCTTTTATCAAATGGACGGCTTTTTCTACCCACCTTTGGAAAAGCAGAATCGTCTTCCAGTACCTCTTTTATTCGCCCATCTTCATCATAAACAATTTCTGTCACACAACGGTTTTTCGTTTTCTTTCCATCATTCATTCTTGTCGATATACCTTCAGAGATTCGCTTCACTATTTTGTCATCTTCATTACGCAAAATAACAATCTCGCCAATTACATTCCGGTCAGCATCCAATGTTACTTTCCGGTTTAAACGTCCCTGGGCATCATAATCATACTGATAAATTCTCGTTACCCCACCCTGCTTTACGGAGGCTGTTATCTCCTCTTTTATCTTCCCGGCATTATCATATACATAAAGAAGTTTATTTTTAGCACTTCCATCCGGATTCAACAGGTTTTCTACCGCTTTCCGTCCCTGATTATCATACCTCACAAAGTGAATCTGAGAAACAATAGGCCCGATAATCCATGCCGTATCTTTAAGAACAGCTTTATATGTAGAAGTGCGGGTAGATTTAAAAAGTGGAACTTCCTGTTGCGTTTGTGCAAAAGCCGACAGTACAGCCATTCCTAAAAAGAGGAAGAATACTCCCCTCCGATATAAGGATACTTGATTTTTCATATGGTATTATTTTAGCCAGACTCTCATCGCATCGACGACAGAGCGTTACAAATATAAATGATAATCCCGAAAAAATACTATTATAGAGATTAAAAGTGTTTTCCCAATAGAAGAGTACACCCAAACAAGATTCATTAATGATTCAAATAATAATGCGAATCAGTAGTTGAAATCAGTTAAGAATTAGTTTTGTTCATATCTGTATCGTTTTACGCTAAATGTTGTCCACCATTACTATCTATCTCTTTCTCCGGTATCGATAAAGCTCTATCTCGTAGAGTTACGTATGAAGCCTCGGTGCAGGGCCGACGCATTAAAATGCGCTGTCCTGTAAAAGTGTTGACAGGTATTTTTCATCCCATCCTGCTTTCAGCCTTTTGAGATTCATGCTTCCTTTTGTGACTTTATCATTCTTCAAAATGGTGAGCGCCATTTTTGTAACTGCCGAGAAATTTCTTGCTGCATTCTGCACTTTCTTGCTGTAGTCTTCCCTGAAGGTAACATCCAGTTGCCAATGCAGATTGTTTTCAATGGACCAATGCTGCCTAATGGCATTGGCTATTTCCTCCGGGTTAGTATTTTCAAGTGAAGTTATATAATACCTCGTTTCTTCAGTACGTTCCCCCGTTGCCAAAATTATCCTTTCGGATTTCATGCCCACTATTGACCTCAATCCCGCAAATTTGTCCTTAAACATCGGCTCCATGACCGGACCATAACTGACTACAGTACAGACTCTTGTTTCAAGCCTGCCATGTCCTGTACTTTCGCTGGTATGCCGGGTAACCCTATTGAGAATCACATTTCTGTTTTCATACCCATCAATTATTTTCTTGGCTAATTCATAACTGCTCTTTTGATTTTTCTTTAAAGCTATTATATAGTTTGAATTCCGTTCAATAATGGCTTTTGTTATTTCCAACTGACAGCCCATGGCATCAATAGTGACGATACAATCATCCAGATCCAAGGCATGGATTAGCAGAGGAACAGCTGTGATTTCATTACTTTTATCATCCACTTTTACCTGACCCAGAGAAATACCGTTAGCTGCAGACCATGCTGAAACCATCCAGAGCTTAAAGCCTTCTTTGCCGGTAGTATGTTCATCATTACATTTGCTAGGACCACGCATTAGTTTTCCATCGATGGCTACAACACCTTTAATCTCCTGACACACTTGTTTCACCCAATTGCGGAAAATCAACTCAAAATAGGATGGTTTTATAATGCTGAAGAAACGATTAAAAGTATCATGGCTGGGGATAACTTCTAAATCGGGTATTCTACTTTTAAAAAAATCGAATTTAGCATGGCCAAATTCTTCAATCTCATTCCAAGACTGAGCACCACAGATGACAGCAGCAATGGATACATATATGATCGTTTCCATTTTATGTAACTTTTTACGATCCATCCGAGGGTCCTCTATTTGCTTACAAATGTCAATTATACCTATTTTCATGTCAATTACTGTTTAATATTACCATGTAAATATACGAAATATAAACGAAATAAAATAATACTAAATAATTAATATTCAATTAAATAACAATAAGAAAAGTACATATGCAATAGTAAATTATTTAATGCGTCGGCCCTGAGCCTCGGTGTGTAACATTGTTTTAGATGTACATGTAAAGCAGTACGACATGTGCATGTGGAACAGCACGACATGTGCATCTCATGCAGCTTTACATGTACATGTAAAACAAGACTGCTCACCGGGGAAAGGAACGCTCCTTTCTGAGAAAAACAAAGTACAACACCGGGCAAAGGGATTAATGCCGTTTAGGGCTACTTCCGCTACCGAAAAGATAGGGCCATAATCTTCGTTACTAATACGGAAATGAGTAAAACTCACCACAGAGTAACACAGAGTTCCACAGAGTACTATTTATCTGATGAAACGCGGATGATCGCATAAACACAGATTAAAAGACTGTAGTTATTTATCATACATTTGTTTCCCTTTGCGAAAATCTGCGTTTCAATAAAGATTTAAACTCTGTGGAACTCCGTGTTACTCTGTGGTAAAATACACTCAAAACCGATCAATATATTACCATATTATTTATAAAGAAAAAGCCACCTTAAACAGCAATTATCCACTATTTTATGAAGCTTTTTGTCCTTATCATTTTTTAACCATAAAAATAATCCTGTTTTCGAAAACAAATCTCAACGCTTTATGTTCTCTCATGACAACGCTTGAGAATCACTCCAAGGCGGTCATAAGGCTATCATTCGGAGGAAGCAAATGTTTTAGCAATTCTGTTTTATACTATTTTAGTAATATAAAAAAGTGACGTTATGAGTAAAGGAGCACATAGTTTCTGCATGGTAGTTTTACTGTTTTTTATTACCAGTTCATGCATCAAGGATACCCTACCGGAGTGCCCACCTCAGTTAGTTGTAAAGTTAGTCATCAAAGATACTAATTATTTCAATATAGCAGAATTCAGCGAACTGTCTCCCGAAGACTCCTCACAGCCTTTCGCTCATTTCTCCGGAACGATCTGTTATATTTTAACCAACACAACTACCGGTCAGGTAGTACGTCAGTCTGATATAATAGTGCCGGTAGGAAATACTCCGGACTTCTCTCTTTCCTTCAACGATTTGCCCGAAGGAAAATACGAACTATCCGCCTGGGGAAATATAACAAAAGACATCCCTTTAGGAATTCTCCACCAGAACGGATTGGAACATACTGATATATATACCGGATATACCCGACTCGTAATCATGTCACAAAATCAGGAACAAATCCTGGAACTGGAAAGGGCAAAAGGAAAGCTAATTATATTCTGTCGTAATTTTCCTAGCGAAGTTAGTCAAATGAATCTGACACTTGCTCCTGTATATCAATCAGCAGACGCACTTCTCAACTATCAAGGAAGTACGAACATACAGAAAACAACAATAATTCAAACAATTAATGAAACTTTTGTAGCTCCCACCCCTCAGGGAAATTCTACAAAACTAGACCTTAACTTTTTTACAAATACCCGTGCGGCCAAACCCGTACTGACCGTCCCGTCAATGGACATAATGGTGCGTCGTAATGAGATATCGGCTGTCGCCGTAGACTATGATGCACCAGGCAATGCCTGGGAAATATGGACATTCATCAATGGTGAATGGAATATGATCCATCATCTTGATATCAAATAATATGTTTTTCTATCTATTCATTTAATTAAACTTTACATCATGAAAAAATTAATGTTTCTTGCAATGGCGAGCGCTTTTCTGTTCGCATGCTCCGAGAGTGATGACCCTTCACCGATTGTTGACAACAGCATCCCCGAAGGAAGTGTAGTTTTCGACATCTCCACTGTAAATAAGCTGAATAACGGCATGAGCCGTGGAAATGTCTACAGCCAAGAAGCCACCCAGCACGTTACCCGTGTTTCGGTTTATGCTTTCCTTAATAATGGTTCCGACTATGTATACGCTAAAACATACGATATTAGCGGATGGTCGGACGGTACTACCTTTAAACGCTATGTCGTGGCCGAGGGTGATAAACTACCCGCAGGTGATTACAAATTCTTAGCCATTGGGCGCGATGCTACAGACCAGTTTACTGTCACAACTCCTTCTGCAGGACAGTCCTACTCCGGCATGATGGCAACAATTACTCAGAGTGGAAATGAATCGGAAATTTTTTCAGGTACCACTACTGCACAAGTACTGGATAAAGGTAGTCGCGTGAGCATTGAAATGACCCGTAAAGTAGCCGGCGTTTTAGGATACTTCAAAAATGTGCCTCAAATCTTAGACGGAAAAACAGTAAAGTTCCTTCGTCTGAGCGTAAGTAACTCCAACCAGCAAGTGAATCTGACAAATGGAGTGGGTGTCAATACCAGCCCGGCTGCTTACAACATCATTGACCTCGACCTCTCCGCCCAAACAGTAGCCAATGGAATATACGCAGGTAATGATCTCTCCGCACAAGGGGTAGTAAAGGTTGCCAACTCGCAACTGAATGGTTCATATTTCATGCCGGTCAGTTCTGTTACATTTACTCTCGGATTATATGAAGCCAACGGAAACGCTATCAAAACATGGAGTGTAAAAGACACCGGTGGTGTAACAACCTTTAACATTCTGGCAAATCATTTCTATTCTCTCGGAATGAAAGCACAGGCAGGAAATGTGAATGGTGGTACCGATGATCCGGGAGATGACGATGATCCTATCGACTTACTGACCGACCAGAATATTGTCGTAACCATTAGCCCCGCCTGGGAACTGATCCATAACCTGATCATACAATAAAATAATCCTAAAGGAATGGATAGTATAAAACATATTTATGGTCTTATAGTCACTCTGATAGCTGTCCTGATGAGTGCATGCTCTCAGGACGAAGCTATCGGAGTAGCTTCCACGGAAACAATCCCCATAGAGCTCAATATCAGAGACTATAAGGTATTCTCCCGTGCACCAGGAGATGTTGCTTCTTCAGTAAACCGTATCCTGATATTGCCTTTCCGTAAAACGAATGAAGGGCTGACTAATGATGATGCTAATTTCATTCCTGTATACGGTTCGGCAAAACAGATCGACGTAGCCACTTTCCCGAATGTAGTGACAAAGTTAACTCTCACACCAGCAATAACCTATAAGATACTAATCATAGGATACAATCGAAATGACTTTGATTTTACGAATCAAAGTAATCCTTCCCGAAGCTTTAGTATCGGATCGGTTACAACACCCGTGACACTCGCAAACTTTCATCTACAACCAATGTTGCCTACTGTCGTTCCGGAGTTTTTTACCTGTATAAGTGAGGGATATATGAAAGGGCAATTGATAGGAACCAGCTTTAAACCAGAGCAAGTCAACAGTATCAAAGGTACATTAAAACGCATTGTCAGTGGATTTACACTGGATATAACCAATATTCCGGCTTATGTCACCTCTATTTCATTAACCGCCGAACAATTGGTAACTGCAAGTCGTGCCACCGACGGCATACCAACAGTGTGGCAAACAGCCGGCGATGCCAGTAGTAAACTTATCGGTAGTAGGACACCTATCGCCGGAAAAGTGAATTTCAACCAATATATACTGGCTATACCGGATGCAAGAAAAACGCTTTTCTATCTGGATGTTACTTATGGAGGTATACCCCAACGTTATACGATGCAGATAGCCAATGAGCCGAACGTAGTTTCGGGCAACCGGATTATTTTTTCTCCGAATCATTGGGTAAAGATAACCGGCAATTTTACCAACAGTGGCCTGGTTTTTATCTTGTCCGGCATCATTAATCTGGACGATAATGCCTGGGATGGAATTATATAACTATTAAAACAAAACGGAGATGAGAACAACTCTATTCATAGCAACAGGTATACTCTCTCTATCGCTACTTACAGCATGTGAGAAAGATACAGAAGAGATGCAACTTCCACCAACAGAAACAGTAGATAATGTTCCTGAAGGGTATTTTGTTGTAAGCTTTTCACCCGGACAAGACGACGTTACCCGAGCGGCAGTGACCGGACCTGATGGAAGAGTCCGGCATCTCCGCTATGTAATATATAAATCTACAGGAGAATATGTAAAAGAGAAAGTAGTACTTCAACCCGTCAACCCTGTTCCTACATGGCCTTTTAGCGCAGTTAAAGATACGCTACCGAAAGGACAATATACAGCTGTATTTCTGGCCAATGTAGAAAAAACGATGTTTCCCATCCCCGGAACAGGGGGAAGTAGCAGTTATGCCGAAGTACTGACTAATTATAAAACAATCTTGGCCGATGCCCGGATTGTATTACCTAATGCAGAGTTTACCGATACTTCTGAATATTACTGGGCAAAAATCAACTTTTCTGATACCTCTTCGCAACCTACTGTATTATTACAAAGAATCATCAGTATGCTGAATTTACACCGTAATTTTGTAGATGCCCAAACTGCATTGAACAAATTGGAGAATAATATTATCACTCAAATGAAATATGATGATCTTATTCAAACCACTGTCAATGGGGCACTTCCCGGATTATTGAAAACAGCATTGGATTTAGGTGTTGTAGGCAATGTAGTATATGCAGTTGTAGGAGGCTTAGACGGGGCAGTCAATCTTGTAAAGAATGCCCTGCTGGTTCCTGTCACCAGTGCCCTTCATACATTATTATTACAGCAACTTACTAATCAGATAGGAATGGCCCTGACCGGAAATGCCAATCAACAAGGGGCTCTGGCAGGCTTGGGAGTCTTGTTGAACCCATGGGCCACAAATGAGGCACATACAGCCATTGTGACGATTCGGAATTTTCCCAAAACAATGGATTTCAGCCTGACAGTAAAAGACTATTATACAGGTGACCAGCGCTTCAGATATACTTTTACCGGAGGAAGTATATATGACGAAAAGGATATTCTTATCAAAGGATTCAACGGAACGTTTGATGTACGTCGTATAAATGTTATCAAACAGGGGCTTATCTCCGGATTAGTCATAGATCAGATTATAGACAGCTCTCTATTACTAAACGGAGCATTTATTGATATCACAGACCCTATACAAGCCATCGTTGAGACTAATTACAGATATAAAGCTGATTATTCATTTGTAGATCTGGGTCTGAAATCGTATACGGCACAGACAGATGGTAATCATTCACTGACGCTATCGGTACGGTTGGGAGATATAGCCAATCTAAATGGAATATTAACAGGTATACCTGTACTTGGTCCGCTACTTAATGGAGTCGTAAAGGGACTAATAGGAAATATCGTCGTATCCGTACCTATTAATCTCCCGTTATTAGGAGTCGATAATCTGACCTTATCGGGTAGTTGGAGTGCAGTAACTAAATATTGAATAAAACCAGAAACAGATGAAAAAGACCTTCATATTATTAGCATTCGTCCTGCTTTCCTGTAATATATATAGTCAGGTAGTAGGAATAAAGAGTAATCTGCTTTACGACGCTACCACTTCTCTTAACCTGGGAGTGGAAGTAGCATTAGACTCCAAACTCACCCTCGATATATCGGGTAACTACAATCCGTGGGAATTCAATGGAAACAAACAGTTCAAACACTGGCTTGTACAACCAGAACTCCGCTATTGGATGTGCGAGACATTTAATGGATCTTTTTTCGGCATACATGCACATTATGCCGAATTCAATGCCAAAGGAATCAAATTACCATTTGGACTCTATTCAGGATTAGAAAATCACCGTTATCAGGGAAATCTTTATGGAGCCGGAATTTCATACGGTTATCACTGGATATTGAAAAAGAGATGGAGTATGGAAGCCACTATCGGTGTAGGATATGCACGTGTCAGGTATGATCGCTATAATTGCCGCGACTGTGGTTCTAAATTAAATAGTGGACATAAAAACTATTTCGGTCCCACAAAGCTGGGGATCAGTCTGATTTATATTTTATAGCTCAATTGAAAAGTCATCTCACCACAGAGTAACACTGAGTTTCACAGAGTTTTTAGACATAAGAACAAAAAGCTGAGATAAGAGCTTAAAGACGGATTATGCAAATAATATGTTCTTTTGTTCTTAATATCTAAAACTGATAAATAGTACTCTGTGAAACTCAGTGTTACTCTGTGGTGAAGCTTCTCAGAATGCAAAGCTGCATTCTATCCCTACAATATGTTTACTCTTATCTGGTTCATACTGATAGCAATAAAAAACATCCAATGACCACTTGTCAGAAATTTCAATTTCCACACCAGGTCTGTATCGCATACGTGCCACATCAAAAAAAGCCGCACCACCAATTGCCTGATACAATTCAGCAGAGAAATAAGGCGAAAGCATTCCCTTCTTCGGCTCATAACCAACTTTTAACCGGGAACGTAACCGATTTTCGGCATTTCCATCCGAAAAGGTCTGTTGAAAACGCTCCCTGAGTGAAAACTTCATCCGTTGCCACTTCACACTTCCCGTGACTCCCAGATTATAGCGATGCCGGAATTTCCATCCTTCTGTTCCCCTATTACGATGATGCAATTCATAACCACCTTCTGCTTTCAGAAATGGGAACAGCTGATAAGATCCTGATAATGAAGCTCCCCAACGATCCATCATTTTCATTGAATCTTTTGTACGCAGTTCCACTTTTCCTGCAATACTAAAGTCAGGCGTTAGTTTATGGCTTACTTTCATCGTAGTCCATGTTGTAAAGTCGTCTGACTGTGCATACAAAGCTGGAGACATGTAGCACAACAACAATAAAAACAAACTATATTTTTTCAATATTCCTTCGTACATTATAAAAAATTTAAAATACAAAGATAAGAAGCAAAATCTGAAAACATCTTGAAATAACACCAAATAGTTACAATCATTTCCATTTTCACAAAATTAAACCATCTGTCATATTAATAACTCCTGTTCTTTTTAAAAGTAATCATATAGTATTCCATTGCTTCGTAAAGAGCAGCCTCAATCAATCATCATTTACAGATAATATTAAATTCAAGCAATATCAGATCCTCACTCATACCATAGTCAAAGAGTATATCAAAATATAGAAACAATAACAGTTAAAAAATAAGATGTATAACATGCTCCTTTCATAAGCTACGATCTTCTATTATAAAAAAATTACAATTTTACCAATATTCGTTTAATCTGCTATCTTATCGAGAATATTTTATCGGAAAAGGTGTATTTTTATTGCTTAAAACAACTATTTTCGAAACTATTATTTTACCTTTTTTAATAATCGACAATTTGTGTATTACAAAAAAAAGACATAGGTTTGCATTTCAGATTGAACAAAATCTGCAAAGTAGTAAACTTTATTATATGTATCTCAATACCCCATCCGTGCAAGAACGCGAACTCGTATTACGACTTATTAATGATGATGAAAGTGCATTCTGTGAGCTATATTCAGTTTATAGAAACAGGCTTATCTACTTTGCTATGAAGTTTCTCAAATCGCAGGTATTCGCAGAAGACATATTTCAAGATACGTTTACAGTAGTCTGGCAAAGTCGTAAATTTATAAATCCCGATGCATCTTTTTCTACCTATCTCTATACTATCATGCGAAATCGTATTCTGAACACGTTACGTGATCTGGAAAATGAACAGCAACTAAAAAATAATATCTTTGCCCAGGCAATAGATGCCAATGACAGCACTGAAGAAACTATTCATTCTAAAGACTTCATGGAACTGATAAATCAGGCAATGCAAAAGTTGACTCCCCGGCAACGGGAAATATTCAACATGAGTAGAAACAGGGAAATGTCTCATAAAGAAATTGCCGAGACATTGGGAATATCTGTGAATACTGTACAAGAGCATATATCAACTTCTCTTAAAATCATACGAACTTATTTCACTAAAAACAATGGTCCGTACGCCGATCTTTTATTACTCT
Source organism: Bacteroides mucinivorans (assembly GCF_034654355.2). Lineage (NCBI taxonomy): Bacteria > Pseudomonadati > Bacteroidota > Bacteroidia > Bacteroidales > Bacteroidaceae > Bacteroides > Bacteroides mucinivorans. The sequence goes on from NZ_CP178179.1 coordinate 3,719,350, forward strand.
TATTAATACTTCCTATTAGTTTTTCGTATTAATAAACGTTAAAGACACCCTAGATTATTTCTTCTCTTGTGTATTAACTATATACAAGCAGAAATATTATATTCATAACTTTATGAAAAAAGAGAAAGCTATAAAGCAAAAAGTGCGTCATTATTTAGATGGTATATATTGCAAATCAGAAGTTACTGAACTATTAAAAAATATGCAAAATCCTGAAATGCAAAATATTATCGAAGAAGTTGCAGATGAACTATGGGAGGAAAACATGGAGCAACCTCCTTTTCATTATGATATAGAACATGAACAATACCGGCGTGAAGCTGCAACTCTTCTAAAAAAAATAAACAAACGTTCCTCTTACAAAAAAATTATGTGGGCAGCCGCCTGCATCACTCTAATCATAATGATTGGGTTAGGAGTAAATAGTTACCGATTTACCCAGATAGAGAAACCGTTGTATACAGAAATTTCAACTTCATTTGGTGAAAAGAAGGAATGGACACTGCCCGATGGTTCCAAAGTAAATCTAAATGCATGTACAACCCTCAGATATCCTGAACGATTCACCGAAAAAGAACGAAAAATTGAACTAACCGGTGAAGCCTTTTTTCAAGTCAACAGAGATGATAAAAAACCTTTTATCATAAAAACAGCAGGATTTGATGTAAAGGTTCTAGGCACATGTTTTGATGTCAAATCATATGAAAATAACGAAACATCATTAGTCAGCGTAAAAAGCGGAAAGGTACAGGTGGAGTTACCAGAAGCAATGATGAAATTGGTAGCCAATGAACAACTACAAATAAATCGGCAATCTAATGAATACACAAAAAGAAAAGAGAGTTACCAACATGCAATGGCATGGCTTCAAAACACATTACATTATAACAAGACCCCCTTGTATGATGTAATTAAGGATTTGGAACGCATCTATAATTGTCGGATAAAGTTTGCCCCCAATCAACAGTTTAATTATCGTTTAAGTGGTGAACACGATAATATTAACCTACAAGCAGTATTAAAATCAATAGGACATGCTACAGGTGTGAAATATAAAAAAGAAAAAGATTATATAATGTTATATCAATAACGAAAGCAATAAATGCATTAAGATAACACTCCAATCAATCTAACCATATAGTATTAATTTATGACAAGAAAAAAGCACAAATTTGTTATTTGTACCATGTTACTGATTTTATTTCTATGGGGAACATCAATTGTAAGTATAGCCCAGGAAATGAAGAAAAACACCGTAACCATTAATGTAAAAAATGAATCAGTAGAGAAAGTTTTAAAAAGAATCAATAAAGAAACAAACCTCAATTTTTTCTATGATCCAGCTATTCTCAGTAAAGCATCATCCGTTACACTGAACGTGAAAGACATGCCTCTACAGAAAGTACTAAACATGCTTTCCGTTCAAACCGGATTAAATTTTCAACGAATCAACAACACAATTTCAGTCAACTGGGAAACAAACAGTAAGCAACCGATTCAATCCCCAAAAGAAAATATAACAGGTACCATTAAGGATAATAATGGAGACCCAGTCATCGGAGCAAGTATTCAAGTAAAAAACACCGGAATAGGTACAATTACCGATTATAACGGACAATTTTCATTAAGTAATGTTCCGGAAAATGGAATACTGATAATCTCCTATATAGGTTATGATACGGAAGAGATTCCTGTAAACAAAAAGAAAAACCTGCAAATTGTGATGAAGGAGAACACTAAACAATTAGAGGAAATAGTAGTAGTGGCCTATGGAACAGCTAAAAAAAGTTCATTCACAGGTTCAGCAGAAGTAGTCAAACAAGATCGTATCGAAAAAAGGGTTGTAGCCGATGTTTCTAAAGCATTAGAAGGTACAGTAGCCGGTGTACAAAGTACTTCAGGAAGCGGACAGCCGGGTTCAGGTGCTTCTATGGTTATTCGTGGTTTTGGCTCTATCTCAGCTTCCAACACTCCACTATATGTAGTAGACGGAGTACCGTTCAACGGAGCATTGAACACAATTAATCCGAATGATATAGAATCAGTAACTGTTCTAAAAGATGCATCTGCTGGAGCATTATATGGTTCGAGAGGTGCAAATGGCGTTGTAATGATTACAACTAAACGCGGAGAAAGAGATGATAATCAGATATCTATCAACCTAAAAGCTAATTGGGGGATTTCTTCAAGAGCTATACCCAAATATGAAACAGTAAACGAAGCGGAATACTTGGAACTTGCTTTCGAAGCATACAAAAATGAACTGATTTATACAGAAGGAATCGATCCGTTATTAGCGGGAACACAGGCCATCGAAGTAATGAAAGGAATGGCCAAAGGAGTGTTAGGGTATAATGAAGAATATAATCCTTTCAACATGCCGTTACAAGAGTTGATTAACCCTATTACTGGTAAAATTAATCCGACAGCCCAACTAAAATATCATGAAGATTGGAAAGATGAGCTGAGTAATCATAACCCACTCCGGCAAGAGTATCAATTATCAGTGACCGGAGGGAACAAGAAAACCCAATATATGATATCAATGGGATATCTTGATGAAGTAGGACTCCTACAGACAACTGAATTTGAACGTTATACAGGGCGTGTTAACATTGATACCCAAGCAAAAAATTGGTTCAAAACAGGTTTTAATGCTTCGTTTGCTCAAACTAGTACCAATTACAATAGTGCTTCTGGTTCTGTCATATCCAATCTATGGTATACCAGTCAGATTATGGCTCCAATCTATCCCGTATATGAACATAACACAGATGGTTCAGTTAAAACGGATGCTAACGGAAATAAAATATATGATTACGGAAAGAACCGAATAGCCCTTGCCAATTCAAATGCAATAGCTTTATTACATGAAGATAAAGAAAATAATACCCGAGATAATTTGAGTGCCAGAACCTATATCCAATTATCTACAAATGATGATGAATATGGAATATTTAAAGGTTTCTCACTGATGGCCAACCTGGGATTAGATTATTTCAATACTCATGAAATGAGTTATAGCAATCCTTATACCGGTAATGCAGCAACAACTGCAGGTAGTTTAACAAAGGCTGTACAGCGCCAACTAAGTTATACATTTAATCAATTATTGACTTATCAACGCAACATCCGTTCCCATTCATTAGATGTTATGATAGGACATGAATATTATGAATTAAAACAGCAGTTTCTGGGAGCACAAAAAACAGGATTCCCGTTTGGCGGATTGTACGAACTGTCTGCTGCTGCAACTCTTAGTGGAGCAAGCTCACAAACAGATAAATATGCTATCGAATCGTTCCTAAGCCGCGTAAACTATAATTTTGCCCAAAAATATTACTTCTCAGCCAGTTTCCGAACCGACGGTTCCTCTCGATTTCATAAAGACAGCCGATGGGGAAAATTCTGGTCATTAGGAACTTCATGGAGAATATCAGAAGAGAATTTTATGAAAAAATACGACTGGGTAAACAATTTAACCTTGAAAGCCAGTTTTGGTTCACAAGGGAATGACAATATCGGTAGTTATTATGCTTACCAAAGTTTATATAATATGGGACTATCCAATGGCAGTTTAAACGGTGCAGGAATTAATTCATTAGAAAATAAGGATCTCAAATGGGAGAAAAACGAGAATTTGAATATCGGAATTGAAGCTCGTTTGTTTAATAGATTATCTTTGACAGCCGAGTTTTTCAATAAACACACAAAAGACCTACTTCTAAATATGCCTAAAGCTACCTCCAGCGGTTTCGATGCATATCCGGCCAATATAGGAAGTATGAGAAATATGGGCCTTGACATCACTGCAACTGTTGATATTCTTAAAAATTCTGATTTGAAATGGACATTAACAGCCATGGGAAGCCATATTCGTAATAAAATTCTAAAATTAGCCGACAAACCGGAGATCATTTCAGGATCAAATATCTTCAAAGAAGGTGAAACTGTCAACTCATTTTATTTACCAATTTCAGCAGGAGTAGATCCACTAACCGGTAATCAACTCTATTGGGTTGATCACGACAAAAATAATAACATAGTATCTAAGTACAAGACAGACGATGTAACCCTAACAGCCAATAGCAGAGAAATTGTCGGCAACCGTATCCCCGATATATATGGAAGCATAACGAATGACTTTAGTTACAAAGGAGTCGATTTTTCAATACTGACTACCTATTCTATAGGTGGAGAAATGTTGGATGGAGTATACGGAAGTATGATGAATGTAGGTTACAAAGGATACGTATGGCATAAAAATGCCCTCCGTAGATGGCAGCAACCGGGTGACATAACCGATATCCCTAAAATTATGTGGGATCAACAATTACGTGTAACAGATAAAGATCTGATAAATGCCTCTTACTTTGCTATCAAAAATATTACTTTGGGCTATACATTTCCAAAAGACTGGCTAACAAAAATCAAAATGGACAATATCAGAATATATGCCACAGCAAATAATTTAGCACTATTCAGTCACCTCAAAGGAATGGATCCCCAATATAACTTTACTGGCACTGTGGGATACACTTATACCCCTTCACGGACATATTCTATAGGTATTGATATTAAATTCTAATAAATCAGAGACGATATGAAAATAAAATATTATACACTGCTAACTATTATCTTCTTATCTACCTTTTGCTCATGTAGTGATAACTTAAATACCAATCCTACCGACCAGATATCGGGAAACGTCATTTTCAAAGACGTAGAAGGAGGAATGGTAGCGATGAATGGCGTGTACCGCATGATGTACTCATCCGGCTGGGCTGGGGACAACTCTACACATGCCTTCGGATATATGTCAACTATGTTGGTGTCCGGGGTTATGGGTGATGATATGATTGTATCTTCATCGGTAAAAGGTTGGTTTTCGATGGATTACAATCTGCAAGAAAGAAATTTCTATTCAAGTACATTATACCGCCCCTATTCTGAATGGAATTTTTACTATACTTTGATCTCAAATTTAAATTATATAATTGCACATGAGAATGATTTATATGGACTTCCTGCAGACAAGGCAAACTTATTTGGGCAAGCATATGCTTTGCGTGCTATGTGTTATTTTCATTTAATCCAACTGTATCAACAAACCTATAAAGGGCACGAACAAGCTTTGGGAGTCCCAGTATACACCACCCCTACTACATCTTCTACTCCGGGAAAACCAAGAGGTACTGTAGAAAATGTATACATGCAAATCAATAATGACATAGAATACGGAATAGAATTATTAAAACAGGCAGAAGATGGAGGTATAACCCAAAAGCATAAGTCACACATTGACTATTATATAGCCAACGGAATCAAATCAAGAATAGCACTCGTGCAAGAACGATGGCAGGATGCAGTAGATGCTGCCGTACTCGCACTAAAAAAACCTGATTTAAAAACAGCCAATGCTTCCGAATTAGTGGGAGGATTCAACGATATCAACATGTCATCGGTACTTTGGGGAGCCGAAATTCAGAAAAGTGACCAGATCGGTGCATACGCTTCATTTTTTTGCCATATGGATGCTATGGCTGGCATGCACGGATCATATGATCGCAAATGCATAAGTGCATGGTTATACAAACAAATGGGATTACAGGATCTTCGCCGGGTAAATTGGTGGAAAGGAAGTATCGCTCCTGCATTAGAGAGTACTCAAGGGGCACAAAAAAGCTATTGTACAATGAAATTCCGTTTTAGTGATTATTCTTCCTATTTAGGAGATAATATTTATATGCGCGCAGAAGAGCTACTCCTTACAGAAGCAGAAGCTCTATGTCATTTAAAAAAATATAAAGAAGCAAGGAGTATTATGGAAACATTCGGTACAATACGTGAAAAGAGTTATGTACGCAATCGGCTCGATAAAGTTATTGATGACAATTCATTGACGCTGGATGTATACGGTACCGGTACAACTCCGGAAATCAAAACTCTTTTGGATGAGATATTATTACAACGGCGTATCGAGTTATGGGGAGAAACAGGTCGTTTGTTCGATATACTCCGTTTAAAAACCGGATATTATCGTGGGTATGAAGGCTCTAATCACGTAGTTAAGCTAAACGACGATACTCGTTTGCCAGACTATAAAGGTTTTATATTAACCATCCCACAAACGGAATTCGACGGCAATATCAACATGGATCCTATAGCTGATCAAAATCCATTATAAACCATTGTTTGACTACCAACCTCAAAAAAAGATTAAGATGAATTTCAAAACATATATAACCAGCACATTATTAAGTTGTTTTTTACTAACAGGCTGTAACTCTGATAATGAAAAATTAATTTATGAATCGGACACAAATTGTTATGTATCTTTTCGTACTGAAAAACTAAACAAAGAAATAGAAAAAGATGAAAACAATCTGATTATCCCTGTTTATCGCGAAAATAAGCAAGGAATAATGACAGTTATTGCCGAATTGTTGTTTCAACAAAATCCAGATGGTACAGAGGTCCCCGGAAGAGAGTTTATATCTTTAGAGAACAACATAATAGAATTTAAAGATGGAGAAAATATTAGTAATATAATACTAAATATAAATCTTTCGCAATTAGACTATCTGACTAAAGCTAAAGCCCAGATAAAACTGAGAGCTACTGAAACAGCCCCCTTTTCTACTTTCGGTAAAACAGCATTGACCCTGTCTTTAAACCGTAAACCTACCTGGAAACAATTTGAAGAAAAAGGTATCTACACTTCAGGATTTTTAAATACAGAGAAAGAGGTTACAATACTAAAAGCCGAAGAAGCCCCTTTCTATATCATAAAAGATTGCTATGTAGCAAACGGAGATATTCGTGTGGATATGGATAATGACGGAAACGTTACCATCGAGCAACAAAAGGCTTTTCGACTTGAAGCCTATGGAATAGTATATGTGGTAGGAACAGGATTTTTGGACAAAACCACCAACACCGTCATAATGCAATTAACGTTCCTTGTTGAACAAGATGGGCAATGGGGAATATTATCAGGGGCTGCTTTTGAGGAAAAATTTACTATTCCTGCCCGTTAAACAGACAATTATCAGAGAACTATAGATTAATGTTTAACAAAAACAATTACAACTTATGAAAAAGTGTTACGTATTATTATTATTTACAATGTTGGGATTTACCATCAATGCACAATCCGTATGGGATGGAACTGCAATGACATGGACCAAAGGTGATGGAACAAGTACAAATCCTTATTTAATTGAGAATGGACAACATTTAGCTTACCTGTCCGAACAAGTACGCAATGGAGAAACTTATAAAAATAAGTTCTTCAAGTTAAACAACGATTTGGATATGGGAGCAACTGCTGATCATAAATTCACTCCTATTGGTGTATTTGATGAGTATACCGACTCATCAAAACCAGAACTGGGAATCGTCGATGATTCGAAATACTTTTTAGGAGTATTTGACGGTAACAATAAAAAGATAGATAATATTCATGTCTTTTTCATTGATGAACAATCAGTTGGTGGTACCGGATTGTTTGCCTGTATCTCTGCAGGAGCTGCAATAAAAAATTTAGGAATCGGAGAAAACTCTATTATCGAAGGAGGTGATGGCACTGGATCACTGGTAGGAAACATGAAAGGAGGTATCATTGAAAATTGTTACAATGAAGGATTAGTGACAGGAATCGGGGGTAGTTTTGGTACCGGTGGACTAATAGGAGTCGGAGAATATGGTAAAATAGCTAATTGTTATAATACCGGGATGGTGAAAGGAGTAAGTGACGTTGGAGGTATCGTAGGATATGTTGATAAGAACTTTACTATAGACAACTGCTATAACTGCGGTATGATCAATGCTTCAGGTCTTTTTGTGGGAGGCCTTGTCGGACTTATGTATGCCGGAACAATAACGAATAGCTACAACATTGGAATGATATCTAACGGACCACTTTTCGTCAATGCCATTGTCGGAGCAACAGACATGGATCCTTTCGTTATCAAAAATTGCTATTATTCAAAAGAGCTGACAAATATTGGAGAAGAGATAACAAATGGTATATCTGAAAAAAGTGTTGAAGAGATGAAAGCAGCTTCTTTTATTACCTTACTTAATGGAGGACAAAATCCAATGGCATGGACTGCCGACACAAGAAATATAAACGGAGGATTTCCCATTCTTGTATGGCAATCAAGTCCGGTTACTGGAATTCAGAATGCAAATGAAAAAACTGATTGTAATATATATGTAGTAGACAAATCTATCGTTGTGGAATGTTCCGAAAACGTACCTTGTCAAATGAATGTAATCAATTTAAACGGGAAAATAATCAATAGCCAAACATTTCTACAAAATAACTCTCTCAATATAACTGACAGTGGTATTTATATTGTAACCGTTAATATTAACGGTCAACAATATACGTCCAAAGTGGTTATTAAATAATTAACTTTACAGAATGAGGATGAGGCTGTCTCAAAATATTTTTTTTGATTTCAGCCTCATCCTGTATTCTATTAAAATCTTCTACCTTCATGAAATTTATAATCACCGGAATTATTTTCTCTTTTTTATTTTCAGTACATTGCTTTTCCCAAACAATATGTACTGACTATTCACCTAAACTATCGGCTATAACAGTTAGTCAACTTCAACAATATGAATCGAAAACGACACGTGGAGTTAACAATAATGAATTTCTATTTGCGTATGTCCGCCTTATCCCCCAAACAGACACGAATGTCCTAAATGAAAAATACGGAGTGCGACTTAATACCGGAGCTGGTGGAATCTATACGGCTATTATCCCAATGGAACAGCTCAGAACTTTCGCTCGGGACAGTACAGTAATGAATATCGATGCGAGCACAGAAGTCAGAATGATGATGGATTCTGTGAGAATATATACAAATATAGACCCGGTATTTGCCGGAAACGGACTTTCCCACTCTTATCAAGGGGAAGGAACTATTATAGGAATAATAGATAGCGGATTTGATTTCACACATCCTAATTTTAAAGATGCTGACGGAAAAAATCGTATTACTTGTGTATGGGATCAAAACAATCTGTTTACCACCTCTAACTCTCCGTATGGCTATGGAGTTATTTACTCTACTTCAGAGCAGATTGCAACTGTAAAACACGATATGTCTGGCGATACACATGGTACACATGTAGCAGGAATAGCAGCCGGAAGTTATAACAATATATATAGAGGTATAGCACCTAAAGCAGAAATAGTTCTTGTCTCTGTCAACAAAACAGAACAAGGGATATTGGATGGAATCGATTTTCTATTGCAGTATTCCGACAAAGCCAATCGCCCCCTTGCCATCAATTTAAGTATGGGAACAATCTTGGGATTTAAAGACGGCACTGATAACTTCTCTATATTGGCAGATCACCTTATGAAAGATAGAAAAGGAAAAATATTAGCTATTGCTGCCGGAAATGAAGGACATCGCAAATCTACCCTTACAGGTAAATTCAATTCGACAATGCGCAATGTAAAAAGCCTACTTATCCCCCCCTCTTATGGCAGAGACAACCTTTTCATACAAGGTACGGCAGATCACATTTGTCATCTAACCATATCTTTAAAAGATACACTAACAAATACATACCGATTTTCTGAAACTTTCACATCTGGCGAACAATGGAGTAAAAGTTTTCAAAATTTCGGTTTAAATAAGTCCGACAATTCCAAATTAAATATTTCTGCTTCTTTAAATCCCATTAATCAAAATCCTTACTTTAACATCAACCTTATATACACCAAACCGGAAAGTGAAGTTTGGGAAATATCATTCTCATCAGACGGAGGTAAATATATGATTAGCAGTGATTACGGAAGTTTTACATCTGCCGGTAAAAATGACTATACCAATGGTTCCACAGATTATACAATAGCATGTACAGCTACAGGACATGAAGCTATATCTGTAGGAGCATATGTTTCTAAAAAGACTTATAAAGACATCTCAGGCACACTTCACCAATCGGATTGGGAAAGAGAAATCCTCTATCCTCTTTCAGGAAAAGGTCCGACTTATGACGAACGCATCAAACCGGATATCGTAGCTCCCGGCGCAACCGTGATATCCTCCTTCAACTCATACGCTGCATCTTACAGCGTAGGGCCTTCCGATAAAACTTTAGAAGTAACAGATTCTTTTTCTAATAGAAAATACTCATGGGGGATAGCAAACGGAACTTCTATGGCTACTCCCGTAGTTACAGGTACACTCGCTCTATGGCTGGAAGCATGTCCGGAACTGACTTTAAAAGAAGTAAAAAAGATTATCGAAAAAACTGCATATCATGATTCAAATACAAGCAATACTATTAATGCAAAGTATGGTATGGGAAAACTTGATGCCATTGCCGGACTTTATGATATATTACAAATGACCTCACTCCAACAAGAAACACATCTGGCATTCAACTATATTTATGATAGAAATAGTGGAGAAATAGAAATCACCTCTCCTGATCCTGTAGAAAAAGTACACATATATTCTATATCAGGAAATATCCTATCAGTAATCAATCACCCCATTAATAATAAATTCCATATAGAATTAAATACAAAAGGAGTTTATTTTATGCGAGTACAAAGTTCGAAGTTTTCAAAAACAATCAAACTGGTGTTTCATTAAAACTGTACATTAAAAGAGCTATGCCAATTAGCCACACTATAAATTCGCTGACTAATTGGCACATTTTTTTAATCAAGTCCAAGGCGATGTTCATCTTCTTTCAGTACTATCTGACCAATTATCTTCCCCATAGCTTCAAGTCATCCCAATACATTCGTAAATATTTATTCTTCGATTTCATATAATTGGCTATCTCTTTTGAAGTATAAAGTTTTAATGGATTAAAATCCGTAATTCCGTCAGGTGATGGATCCTGACTATTATGTGTATAATTTGTTATATCAAAAACAGTTTGTTTATCTCCCCCTTTTGTCTCAATAGTCATGTAAAAACGCCCATTCTCTCTATCTCCTTCTTTACAATAATACTCCAAAGTAAACCATTCGCCAATGGGCACTTTTACTTCAGTATTCTTCTCCATCCAAAGCGTTTTAAATCGTTTATCAGCAGGTAATCTACGATCAATATCCTGTGCATCCACTTTAAAATAAAATTCCCCTTTACCCACAACAGGTTTAGTTATTCCCAAAGTAACACGCCCGCCATAAGGAACCGTTGGCCTCCAGGCAACGTTATTCCATAATTCAACAATTGTAAACCAATTGATAACATCCGGATAATTGTAAAGCTCTCTCATATCCTCATGCAAATAAATTCTCATTGATTGCGTAAACTCCCTCAATCCTTTTTTAATTCCATAAAAATCACATTGTATTCTTGCTTTCTCTGTCGTATCAGTCATCCAAGGTTCTTTTATAAGAAATTGCAAAACCCTGTTATGTGAGTTAACCGGATCAGATACTATACTCGCCAGACGTTGAGTGGAATCACCTTTCGTATAAGTGACAGAAACCCGATCCATGATTGATTCAATATCTCTTCCCCAATCGCTTTTTATCAACGTATTTTCCTTCCCTACGATATGATGGTTATATTGTCCGGCAGGTATTATGGTAACAGTATCTTCAAAACCGGACTGAAATAACAGAAGTTCACTTCGCTTTAAATGTTTATTAGGTGCATCCGGACATTTAAAAGCTAACATAGGAGATATTTGTTTAGGATTTTGTAATGCCAGATGTGCTGCATTTTGAGCAATAGTTACCTGACAGGTATTAAAATAACCCGGTATAAAACGATTTCCAACCGGAGAGGCACCAGTAAGAGCTTCATACCAGGTACAAGCCGCTGTATATTTTCCAATCTTATTCAAATGAGAACCATCCCTATTAAAAGTATCTCCCAAAACACTTGTACGTGCATTCTGAATAGCCGTTCCCGAAGGAATTATCATGTCAATCCCAACAGAATCCGCAGCTGACCATACAGATTTGACAATAGCCTCATACATATCTATCTGTTTTCTATTATAGGTATCAAAAGCCGGTTTTGACGAACTTTGAGGATATGCCCAGGTTTGATGCATGACAAATCTGACCTGCGGATTAGTAGCATGTTGTTTAACGTAATCTACAAGATATGTCAGATATGGGAAATAGCTGGACAACACTCCCGATAGAGTGCTTACCTGTTGAAAAGTAATATAATCCCACTTTTCATCCTGAATACATTGTAACAATGTTCTCTTAGAAATAGTCTTTTTACTTCCTGCTATTTTTCGATAAGAATACACCGGCAGATCTTTTTCTATATTTTCCCAATGCTTTTCTAAAGAACAACCACCGATAAAAGCATTTGCAACTGTTATTTCCGTACCTCCTTCCGTACTCAAACCATCCAGGAATTCTTCAACAGCATCCGCTGAAAAACTATTTCCGATAGCAAGAACTTTCACCGACTGTTGGGCAAAAAGTGAAAAGCTAACTGCAGAAAATAATAAATATAAGTTCAGTAGTATAATTTTATTTTTCATTCTAACACCTTTTGAAATTAAACACCTTATCTGCAAGGCTTAATCATAATACACTATCAAGCAATTCTTTCAGATGATTTATATATAACTGACGGGGAGAACAATGATTCTTTGAACACAAAAAGGCTGCCAATCCTATTACTTCTCCCATCATTCCGGTAGTACGTTGTACACGTACTGTACCCAATGCAATATGAGTGACACTAATGTTACGTCCCGCCATAAACAAGTTTTCTATATTACGTGAATACAAACAACGATAAGGGAAAGTATACACATCCTTCCGCTTATCCGGATGGACTGCATATGCTATAAATTCTTCTCCGGGAAAATACTTCGAATTTCGTTTGTCCGGATAATGTAAATCAATTCCCCAGGTAGCAGTAACAATCGCATCCGGATAATCCACTTTATTCTTAACATCTATACCTGTCAATAAAACATCCCCAATTAAACGGTATGATTCGCGTTTACCTGCATTATAAGATAAATACGCCAGTTTGTACTTCCCATATTTATCTTTCATATAAGTTTTGAGGTATGCCCAATTACCATAAATAGCTCTGAAATTATGATCCCTTATCCGTTCGGCATCTTCTACCGTATGAAAATTCCCGAATCCGGTTTCCCAGTTCCAGACCGACTTTGTCAGTTCAAAATGATAATCCGAAGTAAATTTCAACATCCATTCTTCTATCGGAAATTCAGAAACCTTATCTGTTAACGTAGCATACCACTGATTAGAGGTTCCCATAGTCAGTCCATCCGGCTGTTCCGGAGCCTCCGGTTCACCTGTCTGCGCTCTGCTTTCACGGCCGTAAAGATGATCAGCACCGGCTAATAAACCTAAAGAGGCATCTCCTGTACAATCTGCAAACAATTGACCTCCAAAATGATGTATCTCCAATGTATTTGTATTTATAGCCTTTACCCCGCTTATTACAGAACCATCCATATCGGCCGCATATACATGCATATTTTCAAACAAGGAAATATTCTTTTCATTTTTAACAATCTTCCACCTCCAGTCATCTCTATACGTAGAAGCATCTTTATTGCCTACCCCGGCAAAGCCATTATCAATCTCTCTCATAATAGCACCAATCTTTGAATATCGGTTTTTAAAGAGATCTCCATCTGTAGGAACTCTTATCTCCGAGCTGCTGTTGCCACCTAATACGGGACGGTTATTAATTAATGCTACCTTTAGTCCTAATCTCGCAGCCTGTATAGCAGCACATATCCCGGCAACTCCCCCTCCAACGACAATAAAATCATATTCACCCTCATTATACGGAGCCGGTAACCGAAGCATTTCCTGTCTGAAAAGTCGTAAACTTTCCGGATCATCGGGCAATTTAGTATCTTTGGATTTTGAGAAAAACAGAGCATCACACCTTCCGTCAAAACCTGTCAAATCTTTCAAACGAATTTCCGTTAATTGTTTATTTATACACACAGTTCCACATTGATACCATTTCCATTCAGCGTCTCCTGACGCTCCAAGTGTTTGTTCCAACTCTTCTCCATCAATTGCTATCCTGAATTTACCAGGTCCGTTCGGATAGGGTGCCCAATCTTTTGTCCGTACCCAAACATAGTAAATGCCTGTTTGTTGAAAAAACACCTCGGTTACAGCATCCTCTACCGCCTCCCCCAAACCATGAGCCAACAAATAAGGTGAGCCCATCTGATCGATAAACTGAGTATCTACCGACCAGCCCCCTTTATTCTTAAAAAGTTCGGCCTCTACCAAAACAGACTGGCAATAGGCTGTTATTATCATCCCCCACAAAAGGCATATGCATACAAACATAAACCTTTTAATGCGGATACCCGTTTCAAGATATTTTTTATATCCAATCATACTTCAAACTTTTTCCATACAAAGTCTGCAAATGCCTGACGGCTTGCATCAGAATAGTTGAGTCATATTTCTTTGCCGCCCTTTTCATCATTGGCAAAGCGATCCGTTCCGTTTGCTCATTCTCACGCACACTCCCCCACTCCCACTCTTTCTGTCCGGAAAGATAAGGAGCCAAAAACAAATAAGCAGATTGCAGATTGTATCCATCAGGCGTTTTATAATTCCAAAGATCTTCACCAATACGTTCTCCGCATTCTGCCAATACAGTAAAAGCTCTCAAGCCGTATACCGAATAAGAAAAAGCCCAATCACGTTTCATTTCATGTGGCAGACTACCATTTAGTGCAATCTGTTCCCGTATCTGCTGCTTTCCAAATTCAACCATTTCTTTTACATATTCCAGCTCACCCGTATACAGAGAATAAGCGGCTATTTGTGCAGAGTACCAGGTACCATGGTTATTTTGCGCTTTCTTTTCCTGTATCCCAAATTTACTAGTACGCAACCACTGTACATAGTCAGAGAACCATTGTTTCAAAGCTGTATCATCTTTACCGGTCCAACTTTCAGACAATGAAAGTAACTTCACACAATCTGTCATTTCAACCAATGTCACTCCAAAAATAATACCGATCGCCATTCCTTTATAAACTCCGGGAAGGGCAGACGCACATTCAAAATGTGGATTCATCCGGGTATCTTCATCAATAAACCACACCCGCAGCAGCTGAGTTGCCTTCTTCGCATATCTTTCATCCTGAGAGTAAAACCAGGCAAGACTCAGTAACTTAATTCTATCAACCGTATTATTATACCTGGCAAGATCAAATTTCGGACCGTTCGCTTCCGGATTAATACTACAGTCCTTTCGAATATAGGGCATACCGTCGGCACTTTTCGGATTAGGCCATGCATATTTTCCAATCGCATAAAAATCGTGTTTATCTCCCGAAGGGGGAAGCATACCATCCGTCACTGTCTCCGGTTTCAATGCAAGACAGGCATCCGCTTCTTTTATCAAATCATTGTAGGACTTAATAAGTGAACTTTCTCCATTTTTTATACCATCCCTCGTCTCTATAAGTTCTGAGAGGTCAAAACCTATCATAGGCGAAGGCTGTTGGGCAAATACACACTTAACTCCGAAAAAACAAGCAAATAAAAAAGAATAAAATATATATTTCATACGTAAATTCATTTATCTCGGTTTTATAAATCTATTCGGACTTTACTTTCTGGTAGCGCAATAAGGCCTCAACATAATAATAATCAGCATAAGTGAGAGGAACATCGACTTCAGAGTGTTCCATCAAACTCCCAACCGAGTGTTTTAAGATAAAGTTTCCGTTCGTACCCGGCTCCGCCAGGTATTCGGGAGAGGTAAGTGTTTTCAATTGTGTCTCAGCCATCATAAGACATTTCCGGGACAGTTCACCCTGAATCATCGTACTTAACTCAATGAAAGCAGAAGCCATTATAGCTCCGGCAGAAGCATCACGATAAGTATCCGGTATATCAGGAGCATCATAATCCCAATATGGAATACCATCTTCGGGCATACGCGGATGAGTTAAAATGTAATTTGCAACTTTCTTCGCATGCGCCAAATAATGTTGTTGTTGCGTTTCTCTATACATCATAACATAACCATATAAAGCCCAGGCTTCTCCCCTCGACCAGGAAGATTCGTGAGAATAACCTTGTCGGGTATGTTTCTTTTCCGGTTGCCCGGTGATAGTATCATAAGATACCACATGCCAGCAACTATAATCCGGCCGAAAATGATTTTTCAAAGTCACATCCGCATGAGAACGGGCTATAGATGCAAAACGCGAATTATCTGAATTTTTTGAAGCCCACTCAAGTAATTCCAGATTCATCATATTATCGATAATGACCGGATACTGCCATACCGCCCTATTAAAATCCCACGAACGAATGACTCCGATATGATCTTTATAACGGGTAGACAAAGATTCCGCACCTTTTAATAACACCTGTTTGTATTTTTCATTACCAGTCAGACGATATCCATTACCAAAACTACAATACAGCATAAACCCTACATCATGATTTCCCTTATTATATTTCTCCTTTTCCACCCGGGAAGTATAATCACAAGCATACTCTTTCAAAAGAGTATCACCCGTTGCTTCATACAGATACCAGAGTACTCCCGGAAAAAAGCCACTGGTCCACCACTTCGAGTCCGATGTGATGAGTTTTCCTTCTTTATCAAGTGTTCTCGGCAATAAAGTCTTTTGTTCCCATATGGATTTTGCCATTAATTTAGATTGTTCTACAGAAACAGACAGTCCTTTCTCAATAACTGCATCCATTTCATCTTTCCCAGCACAACCCATAAAAATCGCAATGAACAACAGTGCCAAAATTTCTTTTCTCATATCTTATTTTTGTTTGATTTATCTCAATATTTTTAAGCATTTCGATTGTCCGTTCACAGTAGCAATAGCAATATATGCTCCCGACCGAAGATCCTGAACAGGGTATGTCAGATGCCTACCATTAAATTCTGTGCTTTCTATTATACGTCCTACAGTATCAACTATATCAATCCGTACATCTTCGGCATGTTCTGTTTGAAAAACCAATCCGGAAGAGTCCCGGGTAAATATAAACTTAGTTTCCTGAGGTATCTGTTCCAAACGAGTTATCTCCGAAGAAACTCCGGGAATAATATGAATCTGTTCGTCCGCACTCAATGTGTAATAAAAAGCCACACTCCAGTTATACAGAGGATAAGGTTGACCATAAATAGTGCTACCTTCTCTGGAGCAAACTTCATTTACAGGTCTTAAAGAGTTACCGGGTTCACGATAATAAATATACTCTCCGGTTGAGTTTTTAGCATCCAGATCAACGTATGTGAAGTAAGCCGGATAATCATCACTATCCCGTAAATTACCATGACCTCTGGTCAAGGCCGTATTTTCTCCAATACCTGCATAAATGATCTCAAGTCTTCCCCCGGATAAATCTCTCTGTGCTGTTAAAACAACCCAATCCCCTTCTGTTTCTACCTTGCTCAACGATTGTTTTATCCCATCTTTATAGACTTCAAAGCCATAGTTCTTAAATTTAGCCCCGGTTGTCCATGTGTCCAATACCAAGGGAGGAACCGGAACATGAAACCGGATTTTAATCTGTTTCGGATTGGTAGTCCGCATGATCTTTTCCGGCTGTAAAGGTTTGAATTCTTCCCCAAGGATTTGTGTTCTGTAATAAACCTTTGCCATCATTTCTCCATACCAGCGATATCCATTCGGATCTAAATGTCCACCACGATCAGGCATCGGATAAACAGGACCTGCACAAATTATATCATCTTCTTCATTAGACGCTTCCAATTGTGCCATACCAATAGGAAGCTCTTTTATTTTTCCATATTGGCAACCCGTCTGATAAGTAATAAAAACCGGTTTTTCCGTTTGTCCATAAGTTGCTATGATATCTTTTTGCATGTTGTTTTTCAGTGTTATCAGCAACATCTTATATTCAACTTTATCAGAAGTTGATTTTGATCCGCTTATCAATCCGGAACCTTTATTCTCATAATTATTTTCCCCTTGCATAAAGAAAATTGCCGGACAGGAGATTGTGCTTTTATCATATTGTACAGCCAATGCTGCATTGGTTAATGCATTTTGAAAATCCGACACATAATGACAACGGCCAGGAACTTCCGATTCTTTCGAAAGTTCTTCTATAGAACGACCACCCGTACCACAAGACGTTGCTATAAAACGTCCTCCTATCTTTTTCTGTAAATGGTTCACTACGCCATACAAAGGGCATTCGGCAGTAATCGTACCCGCTCTTGTAAATGGATATAAATCAGTATCTCCCACACTATTCTGTTTTGCCAGCTTTCCCAACAAAGGATTTATTCTGCTTTTATCAGAATTCCAGTAATTAATCCATATATGTTCACCAAGCATATAATTCCCCGGAACGTTCTCAACCGATAACAGCGGATAAGATTGTGCTCCTACTGATAAGCTCTGCCCATACATAATAAAATGTTGATATGTGGTATTCTCTGATATTTGTCCACTCACGCTTTTGGCCGGACTATTAGCAGTTATCGCATTCGCCAGGAATAAAAATGAGATAGAAGCAGCGTTAATTTTCATACCTATCTTATTCTGCAACTTTACTTAACTTATAACTGTATTTATCGTCAACAACCAGAATATAAAATCCTTTGGCTAAATGAGAGGTGTTAATATCAATATCAGAACAAGTTTCTTTTTCCAGCATTTTTATACCAGATAAAGTATACATCTTAATATTATTCTGCCCCCCTTTTATCGAAACAGACTCGGAAAATATGACGGGGAAAACTCTAATTTCCTCCGGATATTCTACGTTAGAAAGTGAACTCGCACTACCACCTTCCGGAATGATCAAAGTCGTATTACCTGACACTGTACCATTCAAACCTACAGCAAACTGTAATGCCCCATTAGCCTCACTCGTATCATATTGATAAATACTTTCGTTAATAGACTTCCCGGTAGAATAAGCACAAGGAGTCCATGAATAACATCCGGTACGTACTTCTATTTCTGCGGACCAAATCCACGCTGTATCATTTTTTTCGATGACATGCCCTGTAGAAGGGAATAAATTGAATTTAGTACCTCGTCCACGGGTCGTTTCATCAATCACCCGTTGATCCCGGATATTCCCACTATTATCCAATATACCAAAATTAGCTTTCCACCCCCAAATAGAAAATGCAATATCATTCTCCCGAAAAATCTCTGCTACATCGCGTATCCACTTTTGTTTAACTTCTTTATTTGTATTACTGATACAACCATATTCAGAACAATACAGCTTCAACCCTAACTCAGTTGCGCGATTTATAGCAACTTGCATCTGTTGCTTCAAAATAGATTTATTATAAAAGCCATTATAATAATTCACAACACTCTTATGTTTCTCATTTTTAATAGCATCCACATCCTTTTTAGCAACAAGTTGCCCCGGATAATGCAAAGGAATAACCAAATCTTTCAAACCATCCATCCAACTGGCCTGATAATGAGTAAGCAGGTGTGGTGAATAAAAATGAAAAGCAAGGATTAATTTCTTATCGTTTTCAGGAAGGGTTAATGTAGACAATGCACTGGCCGAATTGTGACTGATGCCTCCTACTATTAAATAACGATCCGGTTCGCGTTCACGTATCTTGGCAATAATTCGCGCCGACAAATTATTCCACACATCAGCATTCGGTGCGTTGGCTTCATTCAGAAGTTCGTACGCTAACAAACCAATCGGATAATGTCCGAATTCCTGTGACAGTTTATCCCAAATATTAACGAGTTTGTCCTGTTCGGCCTGTTCTTTCCATAATATAATAGAGTTCTTATCATCATTGAAATAGTGCGAGCGGGTAATATGCATGTCCAATATAATACGCATATTATACTCCTTGCACCATGCAATAGCATCGTGAATAAGTTGCTGGGTTTCCGGATTAAAATTCAAATCTGTATCAAAAACTTCTTTTTCATCAACAGGCAATCGTATATGATCATATCCCATGTCTGCCAATTTTTTTAAATCTGTTTTCTTGAAGTAATTGATAGCACTTCCTCCCCGGTTACTCGTCTGCGAGAGCCACACTCCGATATTCACTCCAGAGCCAAAGTCAAATTTATCATCCGAAAAATTGGGTATTGCATTATGAAGCACAAATTCATTTTGCAGGTTTGTACGTGCATTAGCCGGCTCATTAGGCTTTCCTCCTACTAAATAAATATTCTCTTCACTGAAAGTACCTGCATTCGTTTTTTCCCCTTTGCTCTTATCAATAACTTTCAATACTACAGGATATTTTTCATCCTGAATCGTTATTTCAGTAGTCCCGGTCACTTTCCCCGAAGCATCTACATTAAAAGTCAGCTCATCTTTCTCTCCGTAGTAAGCAACCACTTTGTTCAAACTATTATAACCTGCCGACTTCATACATGGCCGCCAGGAATGTTCACCTATAGGGGCCTGAATCGTTGCCTGCCAAATCCAGGCAGTATCATTCTTCACTACTTCTCCTGTAGTTCCAGGCATCTTGAACAGAGGATAATACCATTTTCCTCCTCCTTGTCCCTGAAACTTCAGTTCCTCACTCAAACCGGCAACTATATTCTTCTCATCCTGACTGATATCATTACTTGTCCGTACTCCGAATGTCTTATCAACTACCCTAAGCGTAACCGGATAATTTTGTGCAAGTAAAGTGGCCGAAACAGAAAAGATAAAAAACAGAGAGATTATTTTTTTTATTTTCATACTTTAAATAATAAAAAGAGATAAAATTAAAAGCAAAAAGATAGTAGCTAACGGCTTCACTTTTACTATGAAGCCGTTAGTATGAATCTGTTTACCCCAAAAAACTAATTTATTTCTTTATAAACTTAACTGCAGTATCATCGTTTAATTGCAGAAAATACATACCATTTACCAAATCGGAAACATCAAAAGTGAGTGTTCCCTCAGGAAGCAGGTTTTTCACCACAGTTCCTGCCAAGTCTATTATTTTTATACTTTTTATCATAGCAGCATCCTGAACAGAAATAGAAATTGTGTTCACCACAGGATTCGGGTATATACCAATAGCAGTAATTTCTGTATTCTCAATTCCCGTAGGTGGTTCCAAAACATCATAAATATCCATTTGATTCCACGGTGCCACAGCTTCATAAGCAGCTCTGGAACCTTTAGGAATATATAAAATCACTTTTCCCAATTCTATACCAGTAAAGGCATCTTCTGTTGTTTCCGGAGGAGTCATACGATTTAACTCAATATCATTCAGCATCTTCTGATTTTTAAATGCATTGGAACCTATTTTTGCTAACTTCTCATACATCGTTAATGAAGTTAATGAAACAGGCCGGGTATTGGCATTAAAAGCAGAACTTCCAATCTCTGTAATACCCTCCGGAATATAAGAGATTGCCACAGAGGTCTGAGCAAAAGACAGAGCTCCAAGTACTCCCTCCAATCCAGCCGGCAGTTCCTCCAATGATTTCATAGCATAAGCCTGATAAAAAGCATATCCTTCAATCGTCTTCAGACCTTCGGGTAATTTTTCCAGATCGAGGCTGCCACAACCTGTAAAACATCCTTCCCCCAACTTAACCAGAGTATTAGGCAAATTAATTTTCTTCATCTTGCTGAATTTCCGGAAAGTACGCGGACCAATAACCTTTAAACCGGCCGGTAGTACCACTTCTTCTACCTGCATTCCGTTACCTTTTATATCAAATGCTCCTGTACTTGCTCCTTCTTTATTACCGGGAGTACTGTCATTTTCAAATTTAGCAGTACCTAAATCCAGCTTTTTAAGAGAAATAGTAGGAAACTTTGCTGCGATTGCCGAACAATCTTCATAAGTCACATTGGCATCTCCATTAATGATCAAAGTCTGAATCTCTTCTGCTCCGGTAGTTCCTAAAGCCGCATTTATTTCAGCTTCCATGGCCCCTGCCGTGGTATGAGTTACTGTTAATTCCTGCTGTGCGTTAATCCCCGTCGCTACAAACATTGAAATAGCCAAAAGTGTAATTTCTTTTTTCATAATAAATTTAATGATTAAATAAAAGAACAATTTTTAAATATAATAGAGGTTGCAACACTATATCGTTATTTTAAGAAGGTGCGTGTTCTAATAGTAGACAGGCCTTTTATATCTATATTACAAACAAAGGATATAAATGTAATCACTATCTAACAGTTATTTTTCAGATATTCGAAAAAATAGCTTAATAGTTCGAATCTAACAAGTATATACTTTAATCGATTATAATCCTATATATGTAGTAATCGATTATACATAATCTTACTATACAAAAGTATACTTCTTTACCCTCACAACATCCGGATGTTTTGTACAACAACATCCGGGTGTTGTCTGGCTAATATATAGAGACGAACATCAGCAGAGTATTATTCAATCACTGTAAGAAAGTATATAAATCTGCTATCGTCGTTTAGTCTTCCTTATTTATTGGGTTAATGCATCTATCACACGCTGGTCTTTAGCCGTACCATTATCATTCATTATACCAAATCCGGCCTTATATCCCCATACGGAAAACGCAACATCATGTTCTTTACAAATTGCTGCCACATCACCCATCCAGTTCAGTCTTACCGTAGGATCTGTATTCTCTATACAGCCCACTTCGCCAATATGTATCTGTAATCCGGTTTCTTTCGATTTATCTAATGCGATTTGTATCTTTTCTGTCAAAATAGCCTTGTCATAATATCCATTATAATAATTTACGACCCGCAGATTTTCAGAGTCCCGGATGGTATCCACATCCTGACGGGATACCAATTGTCCCGGATAATGTAATTTGATAGTCAGTCGTTTTAATGCCGGCCACCATCCTGCCTGATAATGCGTTAATAAATGGGGAGTATAAAAATGTACTGAAAGCATAATATTCGGATCATTCTGGGGAATTTCAAGTGTGCTCAATGCCCCAATCGAACTATGGCTACTTGCATCAAGCACAATCATCCGATCCGGTTCCAATACGCGCAATTCATTTATCAGCCTGGAAGACAGCTTATTCCATTGTCCGGGAGTATCCGGAACCGGTTCATTCAGAAGTTCATATGCCAAAAGGCTGTTGGGGTATTGATTAAACTCAGCAGACAGTTTTTTCCACATATCAGATAGTTTATCCTGCTCAGCTTTACTACTCCACAAAGTCATATTTTCCGTATCATTAAAATAATGAGAACGAAGAATATGAAAGTCGAGAATAACACGCATATTCAAATCTTTACACCACTCAACAGCTTTATGAATCAGCCTACGTTCTTTTTCTTTCCACTCACCCTTTTCCGTAAAGATCTCAACCTCGTCTACCGGTAAACGGATATGGTCAAATCCCCAGCCTGCCAACTTCTGCGCATCTTTTTTAGTAAAGAAAGCATCTACTCCCACTTTCCGCGTAGAAGTTTGTGACAACCAGCCACTAATATTTACTCCTTTAAGTATTTTAAAAGAATCGTGTTCCCAATCAACTTCGGGTAATACAGAGTTCTCCGGACCTGTTTCGTCCGGAGTATTATCATCATTCCCACAAGAAATAATCCCCAACAAAAGCATACATCCCATCAAAACACTACAAATCAGAAGGGTACGGTAAGTTCTTCTTTTCATCGTTCACTATTTTAAATTTGTATTTAGTACTCTATCTGACAGGAAACTGATAAAATTTTCGTTCCACATCAAAATCCAACATTAATTGATCAATAACTACATCATTATCCAATGCCTTAATACGAATAATGTGTTTTCCGGGAGTATCAAGCTGAAAAAAAGTTTCTTTCAAGGTTTGCCCTCTCAGAACATTTGTTTTCCATTCTTCGGTCCCTACTACAGCATCATAGGCTACAATCCGGGAAGGCAATTCATCCACAGAAACCGAATATCGCAGATGACCTCCATTCACAGCATGTCCGGGTAATAAAGCAGTACGCAATACTGCGTTACCAGAAGATGCAGTATACACTTCGTAAGTCAATGTTTTACCTTTTGGAAGCAGTACGGCCGACTGGCTGTGTCCAAGTCCTTTTATTATTTGAGCATCCGGTTCTCCATTGTAATCCGACGCATTCCATGCAATCATTCCCCGTGTCTCAGCTTTTACTCCGTCAGGTAACCGAGCAAACGATATGTTAAAATCATAAGTTTGCCCGTCTACCTGCAAACGGAATTTCTGTTTTGTGTTTTTCAATAGTTGTACTTTCTCCTCTTTCACCTTCAATGCCAGTGTCTTTTCATATAGTAGTTCCCGTTCTTTCTCTATAATATCCAGCCATACCGGTTGTTCAATGACTTTCCAGTCAATCTTCCGGTTTCCCCGGCTGAATAAGGAAAAAAGTAACTCAGCATCTTGCCCTAAACTCCATAGAGGGAGTTCTATTACCTTATCCGGCATCAAAGGTCCTATGTGTCCATCCATCCAGATTTCTGCCGGAAGCAAATGATTCCTCTTTACTTCATCCGGTAAGACCGATGCTTCAAAAACAGGTAGTTTACGAGGAGCCATGTCCATCATTCCATCCCATTTCCCATTCTGAATATCCTTATTATATGTCATTGTCAAAGCTGCTATTTCATTGTATGCTTCACGGCTTTTACGGGCATATTCATTGGCCACTGGATAGTAATATGTTGCAAATAAACGGGCTTTTTGAGCATACAAATGTTTACGATTCATTGCCGATGCAGCAAGAACCGGATATTGTACCAGTTCAAAGTAAGCATCTTTACGGGATAAAGGCACCTGTCCGGCACATGCAAGTACAGATTGCACCATAGCTTCATAACAGTCCACTCTGCTTTGAAGCTCGTCTCCAAACATAAAAGGATTAAATTCGCTATCCTGCACTTCGGTCATTCCCCCTTTACGTTTAGCTTTTTGATACTCCTGTACTTTACTCCAGCCCATAAATTCCGGTTTGCGAACACCTGCCAAATGAAAATACTCTTCAAAGACTTTTGTCAATGGCCCGGCCAGTGACTTTCCGAACTCACGATTCAACCATTGAGTCATATGTTCCGAAATTGTATTTGGACAGATACTATTAATATTCCATGCCATATCAAGAAAAAATTCGATACCATATTCGGCCGGTTTTATATCACCGACATTTAATATCCACAACTTACGTACTCCATAATCCCAAGCTTGTCGCATTTCTTTATATATTAATGCTGGTTGCGTACTATATAGCCACAAATAATCATGAGGTTTTCCAAAATAAGAAATGTGATAATAGATGCCGGCTCCTCCCTTTCTTTTTTGTTCTTCTTTATCATTCAGCCGGGTTATATAACCATAATTATCATCACACCACACAATCGTTACATCTTCCGGTACTTTAAGACCGTTATTATATATATCGAGCACCTCCTTATAGGGCATGAAAGCCTGAGGAATCCGGGTAACATCGGTTTCCAAAGATTGAGTAAGCAAAGTTCTCTGGTCAGCTATCACCTGAGACAATACCTGTGTCTGTTCGTCCAAGCTCCCGGTACCCTGCATTTTACCATCATGAACTCCACGCATCCCGATAGTATATATATTTTCCGAATGCTTCAACTCATTCAGACGTTCCATCCAAAAGGTTTGTACTTCTTCCTTGTTAGTCACATAATTATATGCTTCTCTCCGGGTTTTATCCCATTCACCATTTGTGTTTCGCATCAATGGCTCACAATGGGAAGTTCCCATTACGATACCATATTTATCAGCCATCTCTCTGGCACCGTCGATAAAGTAAAAAGGAGTGGAACAACCATGCATTGCCGGCCATAAAGTGTTTGCCCGCAAACGAAGCAATAATTCAAAAACTTTTTCATACGTTTTTATCCCAAGTGTAGTATGAGGTTGAGGATCAAAATTTTTCGTACTCCAGGGAACTAATCCCCAATCTTCGTCATTAATAAAGAAACCTCGAAACTGAACCGAAGGAGACTGCACATTTTCATATCCGGCAGGAAGTACACACGATTTACGCTTCTCAATAGATACATCAGCCCACCAATACCAGGGAGAAACACCCATAATACGTGATAGCTCTAAAATGCCATAGGCTGTCCCACGAGCATCACTTCCTAATACCAGTAAATATTGTACGTCTTTTCGTTCCACTACTTTTATTTTAAAAGCTTCCCATTTACCTGCAATATCATCTGTGGGAATATTCCAGTCGGATAAATAGCGGTCAAAAGAATATTCTTGCCCCAAAGTCCCAATCAGAAGCCGGGCATTCTTCAACAAATCAGTCTTTACCGGTAGTTGTCCGGACACTGCCTCCATATCAGCAATAAATAAGTTTACAGCAGTATGAACTACATCGGCCTCATTCTGTGAATGATATACCGTCAGCGGAGTAGATGTACTCACTAACTCAAATCCCCACATATTATTCGGTACGATTACACATCCCAGCACAAGCAACAAATATCTCACAACAATCATTTTCATCATCTTCTTATTTATGCAGTTTAATTACCTCTATTATGGTTTGAAATAATATTTGATATTCTTTATTTTTACCTCGCTTACTTCACTTACTGTTGAATAAACCCCACATTTAAAATAATAAGAAGGAGCATCTTCTTTCACTCTAAAAGAACGGATTAATTTACCATCCACATAAACATAAATCTGACGTTCTGTAAACATATGTACCACATTCAGATGTACCCACTTATTGTAGACAGGAGAAACAATATCATGAGAATCATGCCACTTCAATGTACCTCCATTCTCTTCATAAGCTTTAATATTAATAGCAACAGGATAACCAAATATTTGCATCACTGCGGTACGATGTGTTCCTTCCACTACATAATAATCGGCTTCAAATTGATGATTGCCTTCAGTATAATCATTTCGCATACGGAGTTCACAACGGGGAGAAGTATGATCACCTTGCTTAAAGGGTTCATCTCCCTTGATTATTTTAAATGTATGTTCGTCATTCTCTTTATCATACGTGTATCTCTCCTCCAGATTCAAATTCCAGGGTTTTTGAATATAATAATCATATGCCTGTTCTACCCATCCCGTACCATGTTTGGGTCCATACAGTTCCGAAACAGGAATGTCATCTACAACTGGCTCGTCTTCACCTCCTCCGCAAGCAGACAATCCCGTAGCAAAACAAAAAAGTATCAATAAGCACTCAGCTTTTAATAATTTCATAATCATAGAATTAAATTATAATTAAAAAGGCTTTATCTGTCATTATTTAGAATAGCAGATAAAAAAGTAAAGTAAACTCTTATCTGTTTACCTCAGTCAAAGAGTATGCACACCATAACATAGGTGCCTGACCATGAAAATCACCAACGATACGAGGACGATCGTAATAATACTGTTCATCGTTCTTCTTACCTGTACCTTTACATACTTCAGTTATATCCCCGTCAGTATTGATATAAGGAATCAGTCCGATCCAACCTTTACGAGCCACACTCCCATACACGTTTACATCCAACCAACCATTTCTTACACCTTGGATCATAGCATATACGAACATGGCTGAACCCGATGTTTCAACCCAGGTATCCGGCTTATCAATCAGCTGATACCATGTACCTTGAGGATTCTGATAGTTCTTTAGCGTTTCCATCATCTTCAGATATCCTTTCAGAATCCGGGGCCTATCAGGATGTTTTTCAGGTAAATAAGACAACATCTCAGCCAGACCTACAGCAAACCAACCATTACCACGTGCCCAATAAAACGGAACATCCGGAGCATGATAAAACAGACCATTAGGCTGCTGAATGCTATCTAAATAAGCTACCATCTCTTTGGCAGCACGATCCATGTATTTAGAATCACCCGTCACCTGATAAGCTTTTGACTGTAAAATGGTAATCATATACATATCATCAATCCACATACGTGTCTGCCAGGAAAGCCCCCTCGCGGCATAAGCTCTTTGTTCAGGAGTAGCATCCTCCGGAAGTTCCCATTGTGCATCGGCGTAAGATATACCTAAATCGTAGTATTTCACATTTTTCGTCAAATTATACAATTCAAGAGGGAGACTACCGAACATATTAAAATCAACATGATTCTTCTTTGGAAATAAATGTTTTTCTGTCGTATAAAGTGGTTGAAAACGTGCTTCCAAACGATCTTGTAATTCCTTATTATTCGTCACATCAGCAAATCTCAAAGCTCCATACCAGGTACAGACTTCCGGATAGGATATTAACCTCGGACTCATATGCCCACTCGCCAAAAAACGTTCGGCAAGTTTTAAACCAATCCGTTCCGGATTACATTCTTCGGGAAACTTTGTAAGACACTCCTGAGCATGACACACTGGAAGGAATATTCCCAAAACACTCCATACCCATATAAGTTTTGCGTATTTCTTCATATAATAATTGTTTAAGTTATTATCATTTGACTATTAATGAAACAGTTTTTAAATCCTGTTCTTGCGAAGAAGCTCCCACCATTATTTTAAAACTACCGGGTTCAACCTCATATTTCTTTCTTGACGTAAAAAAAGCTAACTTATCAGGAGTGATTAAGAAACTCATCCGTTTCTTTTCTCCCGGATTTAAAGTTATTCGCTGAAACCCTTTCAACTCCTTCACCGGACGGGTAACCGTTCCATACTCATCCTGTATATACAGTTGAGCAATCTCTGTACCCTGACAAAGACCTGTATTGGCTAATTCAAAAGATACGGTAACTGCTTCATTGGTATGTATGGTATCTTTTGACAAAATCGGATTTCCATATTCAAATGTTGTGTAACTAAGCCCATATCCGAAATGATATAATGGCCCGGTAGTAGTCAATGCGAATTTACGGGAATATTGAGATGCTTTATGGTTGTATACAGTCTGAATCTGCCCGACGCTGCGGGGAAAAGTGATTGGTAACTTTCCACTTGGATTAACCTTTCCGAACAATATCTCGGCTATAGCCCGTCCACCCATTCCTCCGGGTTCCCAAGCCTCGACAATGGCCGGTATATGTTGCTGTGCCCATGTAACACTCAACGGCCGCCCGTTAAGAAGAACCAAAATAACAGGTTTACCCGAAGCATATACAGCTTCCAATAATTCCTGTTGATGAGTAGGTAATTCCAGGTTATCACGGTCACAATTTTCTCCACAAGTACGATCACTGTTATACCGTTCAGAATTCTCTCCTACCACGACAATATTAATATCTGCTTCAACTGCTTTCTGTGCAGCAACCTTAATCAATGCGCGATCCATTTTCCTTATTTTATTGGAAAAACAAACCGTATCAATTACAGCATCCGGTGCCTGTTGTTGTATTCCTTCCAACACAGTTATCACATTTTCTTCCGGCTGCCGCGTAGTCCAATCTCCCATTATCGTCGGACTATCGGCATTGGGTCCTGTAACAAGAATCTTTTTATACCGCTCTTGTTTCAACGGAAGTAAACAATTATTATTTTTCAACAAAACAATTGATTGTCTTGCTGCTTCTAATGCAGTAGCTTGATGAGCCTCTGTATAGATAAGAGAACGGGAAGCCGGAATATCAACCAAAGGATTCTCAAACAATCCCAACCGGAATTTAGTCTCTAAGATTTTATAAACCGCTAAATCTATTCTTGTTTCCGAAATATATTTATTCCTGACTGCCTCTACAATCGCTTCCAAGAAGCCATCTCCCTGCATGTGCATATCAACCCCTGCTTTCACGGCCATACGAAACGCTTCTTCTTGGGAAGGAGCATAATGATGCATCTCATGCAAACGTTCGATATCCATCCAGTCACTTATCACAAATCCTTGAAAGCCTAATTCATTTCGCAGAATTTCTTGTAACAGATAATGATTGGCATGACAAGGAATGCCATTCAATTCATTATGAGCCGGCATAACCGTAGCCACATGAGCTTTATCGATAGCCTCAGCAAAAGGGGACAAATACAAATCGCGTAATTTCTGTTCAGACATATCCATAGGTGCAGCATTGATTCCACCGGCAGGTTCTCCTCCACCTACAAAATGCTTGGCACAAGCTAATACTCCGGAACCATCAAAACCATTCTCTCCCTGTAATCCGAGAATCAGTGCCGTCCCCATCTGTGTCACCAGATAAGTATCCTCTCCAAAGGTCTCTCCTACACGCCCCCAACGGGCATCACGAGCTAATTCAATATTAGGGTTAAAAGTCCAGTGTACTCCTGAAGATCGCATTTCAACAGCAGTTTGCCGACCTATTTCTTTCAGCAAAACCGGGTTAAAAGAAGAAGCCATTCCAATGGAAGTAGGATAAACCGTACAACCTCTATGCATACAATTTCCATGAACGGCATCGATAGCTATCAATAAAGGAATTTTCAGACGGCTCTTTCGGGCTATCATTTGCAGGATATTTGCTTCTTCAACACTATATACATGTAAACATGCCCCTACTTTACCCAAAGATATATTCCGGGCTATTTCATTGGATTCCAGCAGTTTCGAAATAAGGATATCGGGATCAGCGTTTTCAAATACAATCGATTTGTCTTTGCGTCCGTATTGTAATCCTACGTATTGACACAATTGAGCAACCTTCTCTTCCAACGTCATTTGCCGCATCAGGATACATATTCGTTTATCTATCGGAAGTGACGGGTCAAAATACCGTTCATCAATCGTCTCCTGACAAAAAGAAGAAAATAGCAGCCCAACCAAAAATAATAAAGCGTGTTTCATTTTGGATAAATCTTTAAAGTGTTTTTCCCTTTATATATGTATTACAAACAATAAAGGCTTTTGTAATCAATCCGGGCAAATCATCCCGATTATCATTTGTCTGAAGCCAAATATTGAGAAACCCAGACAAATGTTCCGGCGGTCCAACCAAGCATAGCAGGTAGCTTATATTCGTTTGTAACATTCACATTACCTTCATTCACATTATATTTCTCCCACAGATTACCCGTTGTCTTATAAATATTCACAACGGCCATTTGATATTTTCGGGCAATACGGAGTGCTTCTTCTTTGTAACCATACCGATCGAGCCCATTTACTGCCAGATAATTCAGTGGTGCCCACCCATTAGGATACGACCATTGATAAACAATCCCATACTCTTTATTCTCACATGCAGATATACCATACCGAAACTCCAATAGACACAATACCGCAGGAATCATCCGGCGAGCTTCTTCATCGGACAAAACTCCATTAAATAAAAGGCTGAATACGGCAGCCGAAAGAACATCGGAACGCTTCTCATTGAGAAAATCATAATCATAATAGAGTCCGTCATTATCATCCCTACAATATTTTCGTATCAATGCCTTACGTTGTTCCGCTTTCTG
Organism: Bacteroides mucinivorans; assembly: GCF_034654355.2. NCBI lineage: Bacteria > Pseudomonadati > Bacteroidota > Bacteroidia > Bacteroidales > Bacteroidaceae > Bacteroides > Bacteroides mucinivorans. Next base: position 3,750,620 of record NZ_CP178179.1, read on the forward strand.
ATACCATTGCTGTGCCTCCTCTTTAAGGCCTAATTCTTTTGCAAAAAACTCAAAGTTCTTTTCATATCCATAAAGGTTGGCATTCAAGTCTATCGGACAAAAATGTTCACAACGTGTCTGAAAGCGGGGACTAAAATCCCATCCGGATTCACACTCAGCAATATAGTGAGAGGCCACTTCCAGACGTTCTCCATCACTCATCCGTTCTATTTTATCACGAAAGCCATCACCCAAACGCCTTTGCAAAACAGAAAGGATTCTCTTTTTATCAGAAGTGGTTGCTTCATTTGAATATCGGTTCAATCCAATAGGAGTGAGACGTCGCGTCATCCAAAAGAAATATTCTTTTTTCAAACCGGGAAGTACTTTTTTCAGCCATTCTTTATCATGGGTCTTCAGATAAATATGTTCTACCATCTTACTCAGATATGGCGGTTGAGAACGGTTTTCAAAAAAAGTCCGGTTTCCGTTCAGCATCTTCCCATAGCGCTCAACCATATAGAGCATATTCTCTACATTCGACTGAGCCAAATCGATATAACCATCCGCTATCAATCCTTCCCCCGTAAAAAAAGTATCCCAATAGTACATTTCCTGAAAAGAGTCATTCATACTCGGAACGGTATAACGATACGGTAACCCAATCAAGGTTCCCGTATCTTCAGGGCTGAAACGGACCGTTTTATTCCATGAAGCCGCAATGAAATCATGCACTTTTTTTATATCTGCCACAGAAGCACATTGCTGCGCATCAGCTTTATTTCCTAATCCAAGCAACAGCCCGATAAAACATACAAGAAATTTCATTGCCTTACTTTTACCTTTACTGTACTCTTGATATCCCTTGAAGAAGCCCCACAATATAAAGTATAGTAATCTGGTTCCACAATCCAAACCTTTTTAACATCATCGAAATAGGCAAATTCTTTCACTGGTATTGCAAGAGATACTTCCTTACTTTCTCCGGGAAGAAGCCTTATTTTATCAAACGCTTTCAGTTCTTTCACCGGACGTAAAACAGAAGGCTTATTCTGTCCTACATACAACTGAACAACTTCTGATCCTTCCGATTTACCTGTATTAGTCAAAGTAAAACAAATTCTAACCGTATCACCTGAAAAATATTCCTTCTTATCGGTTGTTACTTTTCCATATTCAAAAGTGGTATAAGACAAGCCATAACCGAATGGGAATAATGCCGGAATTCTTTTAGTATCATGCCAGCGATACCCAACCAAGATATCTTCCTGATAAACCACATTCAGTGTATCACCAGGATAAGACTTTTGCCCATAATAATGAGCGCCGTTATCTGCCAGCTTTTCGGGTATACTGAAAGGTAACTTACCTGTTGGAATTACGTTTCCTGCTATCACATCAGCAATGGCATGACCGGCTTCCGAACCAAGATACCACGATTGAATCAATGCCGGAACTTTATTAACCCAAGGCATGGCTACCGCATTGCCACTGATTATTATTACACCGACATTCTTATTGACATTCAAAAGTGCTGTTAGCAAATCATCTTGTCTATAAGGAAGATTATAATCCAAACGATCTACCTCTTCGCAGTCTTGATATTGATTCTTGTTTAACCCACCGAAAAACAACACAATATCTGCATCTTTCGCTACATTGACTGCTGCCTGAATTAACGAATCAGCCTTCTGTTGAGGTAACAGATGCGGATGGAACTTACTGGGTCCGGAAGTATACCCGACAGAATAAATAATTTTATCATCTCCATAAAGTGCCTTAAGTCCTTCTAAAGGAGATATTTCTTTTTTTACTTTTAATTCGGAAGAACCGCCTCCTAAAGTCAAAGAACGCACTGCATTATCTCCAATCACTGCTATCTTTTGATACTTCCCGACCGGTATCGGAAAGAAATCCGCTTGATTCTTTAATAAAACAATCCCTTCTTCAGCAATACGGCGTGCTACATTACGATGTTCAGGAGTACTAAAACTACCATAACCACGATTACGATTCATATTGGTACGGAAATTTAATCTTAAGACACGCCGTACTTTATCATTAAGGTCCTTCATGGGTAGCTCTCCATTCCGTAACTTTACCAGATATGGTTTTGCCAGATAATAATTATCATATGCCATTTTCTCCGTATAATTCAACCCATCGGTACGGGTTCCCATCTCAATATCCAATCCATTGGATGCTGCCTCATCCGTATCATGAGTACTTCCCCAATCGGATACAAACACTCCATCGAACCCCCACTCTCCTTTCAATACCTTATTAACCAGCCAGTCGTTGTGTGTACAATATTGATTCTCATATTTATTATAAGACCCCATTACAGACCATACATGCCCCTTTTCAACTCCCGCTTTAAAAGCGGGAAAATAAATTTCACGCAAAGCTCTTTCACTGACTATAACATTGATACGTTTACGCCAAAGTTCCTGATTATTAGCTGCAAAATGTTTCAGACAAGCTGATACCCCATTCTGTTGCACTCCATGAATATAAGGAACCACCATTTGAGAAGCCAGATATGGATCTTCACCCATATATTCAAAATTTCGTCCATTCAATGGGGTTCGGTAAATATTCACACCTGGTCCCAGTAATACTTCTTTTTTCCGAAACCGTGCTTCTTCTCCTATAGCTTTTCCATATTCTAATGATAATGCAGGATTAAAGGTTGCCGCCAGACAAGTTAACGCCGGAAATGCCGTACAAGAATCATTTGTCCAACCGGCATGCCCCCAACTGTCCCAGCTGATTTCTGCTCTTATTCCGTGAGGACCATCACTCATCCAAAGTTCCGGGATACCCAAACGCGGACAACCGGGTGTACTGAATTTAGACTGCGCATGAATCATAGCCACTTTTTCTTCCAGAGTCATCCGGGACAAAGCATCTTCTACCCGTTGTTCTATACTCTTTGAATCATCCAGATAAACAGGAAGCTTCTCTTGACTCCATACATTAAACCCATAAAAAAAAGAGATAACCAACAATAATTGAATTTTCCGTATCATAATAATTATTTATTTATATTTGAAGATAAATAGCGCATTTCTTCCTTCGTCAAAGCACGGTCATATACAGCCAGTCCACCGATTTGTCCCACAAAAAAGTTTCCCATTTCCCCGGAACGATTGACTGCACCAACCGTAAAATCACTTCCCTGATAACCTCCGTCAAATAACCCCAAGTCATACTTATAAGGATTACGTTCATTTCGTACATCCAGATATCCGTTTACATAAACGCTAACTTGTTCCGTATCATAAGTAAATCCGATACACTCCCATTCGGAATACGGAATCTTACTTTTACCAATCGCAGCGTCCATACAATATTTATATCCTTCGGTAGCACCTCCGGTTCCGGACACATGTCCTCCTACTTGCTGACTACTGCCCCATATCCGTAAATCCAGAAACAAACAATATTGTCTCTTTTTCCGGGTTTCATCCCACATTCCGGCAACCGCTTCACATTGGCTGTATTGTTTCACATCACGCTTAATCCATGCAACAACAGTCACCTCTCCTTCCTTTCCATGAATGTTCAATGCAGGACATTGAGCACGAGGTATATAAAACCATTCTCCCTCTTTTATCCGTGCAGAATATTCACCAAAAACACCCTCTTTTACTCTTTCTATAAAAGGAGTTCCTTCTTGTAAGGCATATTGACAACGTCCGGAAGAAATTCTTTCGGTCCCACTCTCTTCCATAAAACTCCAGAAGCATATCAGATTATCGACGCTTTCCGGTTTTACTTGTGTTTGTGCCAACATGGGAAATATATTAAATCCCCAAAAACCAATTAACATAGAAATAATATTAATTCCTCTCATCCGGCTTTCTAATCTTTAAATATTTTCATTATATATCCGCCACCCGGAGCCATTGTAAACGACAACTTTCGTTCAGAAGGTATATCTACTACTTCCCGTTTATAGTCTCGCGCTACTTTATCGGCATTTAATCCGTCCCGAAATATCTCAGCCTTAAAGTTGCCTTCACCTAAAAAGCTCAAATCCAGTTCTATGCTACGTGTATCCCAGTTATTAATCGATGCGACATACCAAACATTCTCTTTTTTACGGGCCAGAGTCAAAAACTTCGTTATTTCTCCATTCAAAGCGAGAGTAGTATCCCATACAACAGGAATTCCGGCAATAAAATCGGTACATTCCGTTTCCTTCATATAAGCAGAAGGTGAATCACAAAGCATACTGAAAGGAGATTCAAAAATAACATACTCAGCTAACTGCCGACATCTTGTTCCCTGACTCATAGGTTCACTGTTCACCGGACGATAATTTTGCTTGCTCGCATTACGCATTGTGCCCTGAGTATAATCCAAAGGACCTGCAACCATACGTATATACGGCATAGTCACATCATAAGTGACCTGATCGACATTGGGAGCCGCCCATTTCATGTGTTCAAGCCCCTGAACTGCTTCAAAAGTCAATACATTCGGACAGGTCCGGTTCAATCCGGTTGGTTTATAAGTCCCATGAAAATCAATGATAAGGTTATATTTTGCGGCAGTCTTTGCTGCACTATAATGAAAATTAACCATAGACTGATCATCCCGATCCATAAAATCAATTTTAAAACCCTTTATTCCAATCTCAGAATAGTGCTTACAGACTTTTTCAATATCCTGCATAAACGGGTAAGAACCCGTCCAAAGGACGATACCGACATTACGCTCTCTTCCATACTCGACCAGTTCTTTCAAGTCCAGTTCATCTACCACATCCAGGATATCAGTACCTTTATACCATCCGGCATCTATTACAATATACTCTAAATTGTTATCGGCTGCAAACTGAATATAATACTTATAAGTTTCATTATTGATACCAGCAATAAAATCTACTCCATAAAGACTACAACTATTCCACCACTCCCATGCAGCCTTACCAGGCTTTATCCAAGAAAGATCTCCCAACTGATTAGGCGTTGAAAGACGATATACCATATCACTATTTGCCAATTCAGCATCTTCTGCAGAAACAATCAGAGTACGCCACGGAAAATTCGTGTGTCCTTCACACTTTGCTATATAGTTTTCACGTGTCAATACAACTTCCTGCATATTCTCAACTCCCCCTTGTTTCACAGTACGGGGATAAGGAGCAAAAACGCCTTCCAAAGTATCAGAATCTCCTGAATTATTAAGATACATGCCCGGATAGTTCAATAAGTCAGCTTCAGTCAGGCAAACCTTCTTTCCATGCCCCAGTTCTACCAATAAAGGCATAAAAGCAAGACGTTTCGGATTCCAGTCTGATAAATTCATATAAGAGTACGTATTCACAAATGACTTAAAAAACTGCTCCTCAAAAGTTCCTTTATTCCCTCTGTTATCAGCATGGTATCCATTCTCTCTGACATAAGCCACATACGCCCTGGATTGTTTCGGAAAATTAAAAACAGCCTGTTCATTTTGTACACAAAAAGACACTTTCTTTTCAGAAATGAACCGATAAGCTACTCCATCATCATATACCCGGAATTCCAGAGCATAATCTCCTTTGAATTTAAGGAGCAATCCATTGTAAATATCCGCAACGACCTTCTTTTTATAAATCGGAGCGTCTATGTATTCTTTGACCGTCTTGATCTCGGCTTTCCTAAGAACAGGATTCACCCCAAAAACGGTTCCATCTGTCAATGACATAGACACAGGTGATTTCTCTAAAACGGTATCTTCGCCATGAGAAACTGTATATTCTACCTTATCAGTAATATACACTTTCAGAGAGATCATCTTATCCGATGATTCTATATGATAGAATTTCTTTGCCGAAAGCTGAAAAGCCACCAAGGTGAAAAAAAACACCCATATAATTCGTTTCATGTTTTTATTAGTTTGTCTATTATACTTCAATTGATTTCTTTAAGGGTGATACCTTGAACGACTTTTTATCCTTGACTAACTTACGCCATACAGCCCTATCATACCCACCATCTTTTCCGTAAACATTACACAGTTCATTTCTTGAAAAGTACCGGAAGTTTGAATGGATATCTTCCAAATAGCTAATTAGACATTCGGTTCCTTTCGTTGAACCGCAACGGATAGCAGCAGCAGCTAATAAAAGTTCCAAATTGGCTCCGTATATTCGCCAGCGTGTCTGATTGTATTCGCTTGTTTTATATCCTCTAATATTAGGATCATCCATCAGCTTCTCGAGATTCTCGATAAACTTAACATCCGGGTTACGTTCCAGATAGAAACACAGATTCACAATCCGGTTATAATATGGGATTAATTGCAAATCGATACGCCCCTTGGTATAAGCATCATCGGATACAACCATTTCTCCTCCTGACTTAGTTTCTTCCAGTATATAGTTTATCGTCTTACTGCCATCCTCTGTGGCAGGCATCATTCCCAACAAAGCTATGTCTTTATTAATTTGCCAATAAAGTAACTTATCATCATATTTTTCAAAATAACTCGAAGCATGTCCTTCTTGCTGTTCCTGTTTATAGAGTGTCTTCAATTCATCAATAATATAGTAACTTCCCGACGTGTCACCAAACCATGCCAATGCCTTTGCCAGAAATACTCCCGGTCTCTTTTCGAAAGTGGCTTGCAAAAGAGGAAGAATCAGTTTTTTTTCCTGCATGCAACATTTAAATAAAACCGTTTCGTCTCCCGTACTCAGTTTATCCACTATATCCTGTAAATCGACTTTTCTGGCAACTGTTGCATCGGCTGGTAAATAAGAGCTTGCTATTAATTCTTTTTGTACAGGAGTTATATCAAGTTCACGCGCATTACATTTCTTTTTTAAAATCTGAGCAGCAAGCATGCCAGTCACATATCCCAATACAGTTATATCAGCAGACATACGCGTAAATTGTAAAGCCTTATATGACTGTCCGATTGATTTTCCGGAAAGCAATAAACCATCAATTTTCCGTGGTACAATCGATCTATAAGGAATATTCACCATGGACATATTATCAAAATGAGGCAACATAAAACCACAACGTGATGACTCTGAACTTGAAAAATAATGAGGATCATAATCACTCCTTGCCTGTGCAATCGTATCTTCATAACATGCATCGGAAATAATATCTCTGGTACTAAGATTGTACACGGCATTTATTCTACGCGACTCACGGATAGCCAACATAGGATAAAAATCATAAAAATGAGATTCATAATGAGATAAATACAAACCACGTTGAGTCTCCAGTATCTCACAGTTATTAATAATATCATAATCACGGTTATAATCCTTTATTTTAGGTTTAAAAGGAATGTCCCAATGACTATAATTCTGGGTAATTCCCATCCGTGAATCTCCTACACTATAATTTTCTCCTGCAAAATAAGCAACATCTCCATCGCCTGTTGCATCAATAGTCAACTCGGCCAAAATCTTATATAGCCTGCCATTCTGGCAAACCGTTACGCTTTTAAGTTTAGTCTTATCAACTTCTGCCGCACATAATATGACACCATTGATGACTTTACATTTATGTTCCAAAAGCGATTGTAAATAGTAATAACTCCGCGGTAAAGTTGTCACAAAATTTGTATCAGCAGCTACAGTCTTAATTTTTTGCTCTAACTCTTTTATAAACTTATGTTCCTGATATCCCCTGTAATAACCATTTACCCCTGCTACTGTTTTGGTTCCCCCAAGTTCATTAAAATATTCAACTATAACTGTCTGAATCTGTTTTTGAGAGGCTGAAAGAGCAGCCATTGCACCTGCCGTTCCGGCTCCTGCCACCAATAATGCAGTTTTGTGTTTATCCAACTTCAGAATATCTATCGGAAAGGGAGATAACGGAGTCATAAACCCATTTTCTTTATAGCATTCGGATACTACATTGCAGTCGGCTTTCCCTCCAATATAATAAACCTGAGAGACAGAATTCATGTCAGGTGATTGCTCTATTTTTCCTACCAAAGATTTTGCCTGTTCCTTTATATCACAAACTGTCTTACAGGTATAAAATTCTGATGAATTTTCCATATAGTAGTAGTTCTTTATCCCTATCTTTCGAGAATCTATTTCCCCTTCAATATTTAAAGAACATTCTAATGCGGCATATCGCGTCCGTGCTTTAGAAAAAGCCGGGTCCGCTTCCCGGATTTGCTTACTTACCATTGCCGAGAGTAGGCGGGCCCGTTGTTCAATATGACTTAAATCATTATCTTCCGTAGCAAACCGATATTCTACGAAATATTGATCTTTGTCCTTTTTACCTGCATGTACACTTACAGTATCATTTAGCAGATTAAGCCCTGATAAATGTAGTTTGCCAAGTGAGTTTTTGTGAACAGAATCCATTTCGAGAACAAATCCGGCCTCACTTATCTGGTATTTCTGAGCAAATAATTCCCGGGTAAACAAAACCCCATCAGTAGCATCAACAAAACTCCTGCATGGAATAGAAAAAACTCCATGTTTGGAAGCAACCACCACTCCGGAAGTCTCACTCCTGTCATTCGTTAATATACCACAGACATCATTCATTAACAACACATCCACCTGGTTAACTAATAAAGAGCGAAGCATACCCTTCTTTATACTACCGGCAAACAAAAGAAGTTCGTTTCCGGAACGACTCTTACGCGGAGATTCCAAAGTATTATTCAAACTCTCTTCCTGTTCATCTGTCGGAAAAAAAAGATCAAGCAGACTCTTATCCCACTCTTCAAGCCCTTCAACTGATAACCAAAGTTTTCTTTTGGCTGCAATATCAAATCCCGGAGAAGTACGTTTATCTACAATTAATACTTTCAACCCTTTTTTTACAGCTTCCAAAGCAATAAAAAAGCCACATAAACCTGCTCCATTTATGATCATATCATATGATGACGCAGGATCGGCTTTCCGAAACACTTCCTGAGTTTCAGTAAGTACATCGGCAAAAGCAAAATTCCTCCCAACCAATACACCGCCCAAAGTCAACAAACCAATATTTAAAAATTCCCGTCTTTTCATTCCCCTTATTTTTTATTCTTCAAATTACCAATTATATATAGATGTGTTTTGTGTTATTATTCACTGATACAATAGATTGCTAATCGGTACACATGCTTTCTTATATATATCCGAGATCTCTTGCTGGCTGGTTATAACTTTTCTTTTTGCATCGGGATAATGGATTTCTATTTCAGTCAATCGATTGGCTATTTGAGTTCCGGTTGTCTCTTCTATTTCAAATATCCAATCCGAATATCCTAAATCATAATACATTTGTCCTTTAATGGTATCATCCGGTTGCCTTAAATAAAAGAAGGGTATCCCGTTGGCAGCCGCTATTATAGGAGAATGACATTCAAAACTTAATACCGCAAAAGATGCAGCATAGACAGAAGCAGCCTCATCCGGTAACCAATATCCTCTTTTCACAACATATGGTTTTACATCAGCAGGTAGAGAATCAATCAGCAATTCATCCATAAAATCAACCTGATAAGTCATTTCAGGGCAAACCAACACTTTATTTTTCGTCTCACGTACCCAACTGATAATGGCTTCTCTCAATTTTGAATGATCTTCTTCTTTATATTTATTATTATATGCTTCCACTTCGCATATTTTGGCTTCACTCCACAGATGCCTGTTTTTTATCCGGTAATAAGGTGTACGGCGTAAACGTGGTACGGCACAGATAAATTTGCCCTTTTCCAGACCATTTGCTTTCAAAAAAGCATTTCCTTTTTTCTTATCATGCAGATTAAAGAAAAATGTAGCATCCGGTACAAACCCGATATGAGTACCTGTGATACCCGCCTGCTTTAATACATCTATGGAAGCCGTCTCACGGGTATAAATAAAATCAGCCTGTTCCAAAAGATTCTTTAAACGGTTATCTACCTTGGGAATAGTTGTTCCAAAAATGCCAAAAGGTTTTCCATTCGTATATTTCACCCAGGCTTCCAAATGATACTGCCCCACAACATAAGGTCCCGAACTATGTATCATTAAATCTGCCATTTGAAATGCTTTAAGAACTTCCAGAGCATCCACTTGTGCATTCTTATCAACAGTCCCATGTACAATCCTTATTTTAGGAAAGTTTTTATATAAGAATTCTTCCACCTCTTTACCAACATTCTTTTCCCAAACAATGATATTTGCGTCCGGGAGATAGGTTTCCAATATATGTAGTAGTCCCGGAGTATGAGCAATATCACCTATATTCACATCCTGCCACCCCGAGACAACCAATATCGTCTTAGGATCACTTTTTTTTGCATTCAGGGTTATACAACTCAATCCAACAAATAGAAATATTAATATTCGTTTTAAGTAATTCATCTTCAAATATGGATATATTGGGGGATACCAATAACAGGTATCCTCCCGTTTGGCAAATAAAATCAGATAAGATAGGGCCTGATGCCCTATCTTAATTTAAAAAAAGAGATTACAGGTCTAACGGCCCTTCTCCGGCCTCTAAAGACCATCCCGGGTTTTGATAAATAACCGAGTTTGCTGCCGTTTGAGAATCCGGTGATGTCAACAAGAAGTGCTTTCTTGCAATCGGATCCAGATAATGAGCACTACAATAACGTAAACCGTCAAAGAATAAATTATTGGTTTTAGTAACAGACAATGGTATTAAGTAATCACTCAAACTTGGAGACGACATAATATTCTTACTATCAGCAGCCTGATCATGCAATAATTGTTTTGATGTATATAGCGATTGCATCGGTCCCCATACTTTACAACCTTTCAGAAGACAAGGGTTCTGATTTAATTGGTCTAATGCTCTCCAACGGATTAAATCTTCATAACGACGTCCTTCTCCTATAAATTCACAACGCCTCTCCCGACGAATATTATACAATGTCTTATCCACAAGAACTCCATGGGAATAAGCTCCCCAATCATTCTGAGCTTCAATATCCATATTAGTATGGTCAATGGTATTCTGATAATTCACATCAACTCCCGCACGTCTACGAATATCTTTCCAATATTTCTCCGCTTTAGCATCAATCCTTCCAGTCTTCTCGTAACAGGCTTCCATATAGTTCAAATAAGCCTCAACAGCACGGAATACAACGAAAGCTGTTATATCACTGGACACCATATTGAAATCGTGAGATTGTCCTTTTCCCAACAGATAACCGGTCGTTGTAGATTTCGTATAATCTTTACTATAAATCTCGGCAGGACTTGGAAACTCATCATGTTCAACCAACATATTCTCCAATACACGTACCTCTCCCGGAGCCTTCATAAACAAACGCCAACGCCAGTCACGATTTACTTTAGTATCGGCTATGTAGTCGTCGCCTTTATAATTACTGCCAGTAGCATAGTACGGAAGACCATTCTCCATTAAAAAGACATCGGCAAACTGCTGGGTATATCCTACTGAATAACCATAATAAACTCCACCATTGTATCCATGTTTCACCGGAGTTGCCAAATCAATGGAATAAGTCCGGTACATTACAGCTTCCGGATATGCTGCAGGATTTTTACTTGCAAATAAATCATAGTAAGGATTAACAGCTTGAGAAGCAGACTCTCTGATTGTCTTATTGTTGACAGTCAATGTTACTTTATCAGCTACTTGTTGAGCTGCATCCATCGCTGCTTCCAGAAAAAAATCTATTTCCGCATCAATACTGCCACTTGGGTATTGATAATCTTTCAAATACTCTTTTTGGCTACCGGGCCAATTAGGTCCCAGAGGCACATGTGCCGTTCCTTTATGATGTTTCAGCCAAGTACCTTCAAATAGTGCTACTCTGGATTTCATTATCAGAGCCGCATTTTTATTCAAACGTGTACGACCTCCTTGCGGAGCTGTATTCTTCATCATATCAATCGCCTTATCCAAATCGCTCAGAATAAACCTGGCTACTTCATTACGTGGTCTACGTTTGGAAGCTTCTGTCAATGTTTCCAAATCATCCGGCAAAGTAGTCGTTATTATAGGAAAATCTCCTAAAGCTTTCAACTTTTTAAAATATTCATAAGCTCTTAAAAAATATCCCTCACCTATATAATGCTTAACATTGGTCGGATCTCCTTTCAACTCTCCTTTCTCATAACGAGGAACAACCGTCTCCAAATAAAAATTCAAAGGTCTGATATCTGTGAAACTCCATGAACCTCCTGTTGAACCGACTTTAATCTGTCCCGGCATAAATTTGTTATCCCCATTACGTCCTACGGCATTGTCCGTACATATATCACTCCAATAAGGAGAATCAGCAGGATTACCTGTATAGCTATCCAGATTTGTATAGTATTTAATCGTATATGCAGCAAGATGCGATTCTTCCCATAAATATTTCTCGGGAGATATAGTAGATGGAGGAGTTACATCCAGGAAATCATCACATCCAACCATAGCAAACAATAAAGTATTGACTGCTATTATCTTTGCAATAGAACTATATATATTTTTCATATTTGTAAATTTTCTGGTTTATATTCTATTAAAAGGTCACACTTAAGCCAAATGAATAGGTCTTTGACAACGGATATACCATACCACCCTTAAGACCAATGCCGGCAGTTTCAGGATCCATAGTCTTAGACAGTTTAGTAAATGTAAGCAGATTCTCACCAGAGACAAATAAACGCAGATTTTGTATATATGCCCGTCTCATCCATTTTGCAGGAAAAGTATAGGATAGTTGCAAGTTTTTCAAACGCATATACGAAGCATTCTGCAAATAACGTGTCTGAGTGGATTTATTCTTATTAGCCCACAAAGGCCGTGGATAATACGCGTCATAATTAGCTCCCAAACGACTATCTTCATCACGGAAATAATTCATATGCTCATCAAAAACGACAGACCAGGATTTTCCACCTGACGTTGCTCCCCAAAATACAAAATTCAGATCAGTAGATGCAGAACCTACCTTTGCGTCCGGATAGTAATCCCGTTTTAATACTCCTTGCCAAAACATTGAAATTGCAAAACCTCTCCAGGAGGCATCCAAACTAATGCCTGTACGGAAACGCGGAGTACTATTCCCTATTTTCCTCAAATCACCCATATCATAAATTGTATTTGAGCCATTACTTACCTTTCCGTCACCGTTAGTATCGGCATACATAATATCACCGGCAGCCCACTTACTGCCTAAGGCATTTTGTCCACCATTGGGTAATGAAGCTAAATGTGCTTCCATCTCCTCATCAGTTTTTGCTATTCCAATCGTTTCATATCCAAAAATATCTCCCAGAATTTGTCCTTCATAATAAGTACTCAATGAACCTGTCAGATTCGGATATTTCAATATTTTCGTTCTACTGTCTGATAAATTGAATGACACTCCATACTGAAACTCATTAATACGATCTTTCCAGCCAATCTGCAATTCCCAACCTTTAGTTACTAAATCTGTGTTATTGGTTGCAGGGGCACTTGTTCCCAATGTTCCGGGTAAGTCTACTCCAGGTCCCATCATATCTTTTGTTGTACGGCTGTAGATATCAAAAGAACCCGTCAAACGGTTATTTAGTACTCCCCAGTCAAGACCAAAATTCAACGTTTTAATCTTTTCCCAAGTTAAAGAAGTAGATATTAATCCTGGAGCAGCCGCTGTATTAGGACGTAAACCGTCAATTAACCAATCTCCCTTTCCTGCGGCAGTTGTCATTGTGAGGTAAGTAGGGTAATAACTTTTAGCATTCTGATTGGCCAAAACACCATAAGAAGCTCTCAACTTCAACAGTTGAATATAATCAGCCGTACCCTTCATAAACTCTTCTCGCGCTATATTCCAACCTAAAGAAGCAGATGGAGAAGTTATCCAGCGTTTGTCACGACGATAACGCGAACTACCATCTCTACGCACGTTTACTTCCAGTAGATAACGCTCTTTATAATCATAATTAATACGGCCAAAGAAGCCTACCGTGCACCATTCATTATAGTTACCCTTCAATGTAGCATTCTCAACATCAGTAGTTTGATCTAAAACCGGAATATCATCGGATATTAAATCATTGCGTTGTCCGCTAAGCATGCGATTTTTATAAGACTCTAACTGAAATCCTACCATTGCTGCCAGATTATGTTCTCCTAACGCAATATTATAATTAGAATAAAAATTAGGGGTCAAGTGAGTAGCACGATATGCATACTCATATACACGACTCTTCTTCTGGCTCAGATTGGATACATAAGTCTTCAAAGGCTCTGTCGCATAATGCCCGTACACCAGATTCCAAACTTCATGTTGCCAGTCATTAGTAATACGTGCATTCATTTCCGCCATTATATTCCAATTCTTAACCGGAGTAATCGTCAGTTTCAATTGCTGATATAAATCATCATTCTGCTCCTGTCTTCTACCTCCATTCTCTAAATGCTCTGTATATGTCACATCTGCCAATCGATATCCATTCGGATCAGTTACCGGAATCAACGGAACCGAACGACGAAGTACTTCATTATAAAAATTACTTGACATCTGACTCGGACGCCCATAATCAGTACGTGAAAAACGGGTTGTATAATCCATCTTAATAAAATCTGTTACCTGAGATGAAATCTTACCTGTTGTTGCAAATCGTTTCTGATTATCAGTGCCATAACGCAAAAATCCATCTTGAGTCTGATAATTAGCCGACACATAATATGTCAGCTTATCTGTTCCACCACTTACACTCAGATTATGCTCCTGAGATGGTGACCAATCCTTATAATACTCTCTCAACCAATCCACATTGGCATAAGCTGTACCGGTATCCCACTTTCCATTACTATTCGGTTGAATGCCTCCATCATTCAATGTACCGTGCATATAATCCCAAACATTTTGTACCTGAGTATCATCATAAAGATAAGCACCGGCATTATTAAAATTGGCATCATTGAAATAATTAATATAATCCCATGAATTAGCCATCTTTGGTAACATTACAGGAGTTTTAAAACGAAAGTTATTGCTATAATTCACAGTAGACTTACCTTTCTTTCCGGATTTAGTAGTTACCAGAATTACACCAAATGGCGCTCTGGAACCATAAATTGATGAAGCAGCCGCATCCTTCAACACTGAAATATTATCAATATCCTGCGGATTGATATTCGAAAGACTACCTTCCATACCATCAATAAGCACCAATGGACTACCACTCGATGTCGAACCAATAGTTGCCGTTCCACGTATATTAATAGAAGGAGTAGCATTTAATTCGGCACCATTATTAGAGGTCGTAATATTAAGTCCCGGAAGTAACCCCTGCAAAGCCTGTACTGCATTTCCAACCGGACGAGCCTCCAATGATTTAGATTCTATTACTCCTACGGCACCTGTTAGATTCACCTTTTTCTGAGTTCCGAAACCAACAACTACAACCTCATCCATCAAATTGGTTTCCTCATCCATTACTATATCAATAACCTGTTTTTTACCGTTAAAAGATACTTCCTGTTTTTTCATGCCGACAAATGAAAATACAAGTATATCACCCGGCTGGGCTTCAATTCTATATTTACCATCTGCATCAGTTACTGTACCGGTTTGAGTACCCTGTACAGCAATGGTCACCCCAATCATAGCTTCACCGGCAATATCAACAACCGTACCACTAACCCAGGATTTCTTAGCATTACTTTGCCTGAATTGTTGTTTAGTCTTATCTACCGTAACGATAATCTGCTTCCCGTTCAAATAATATTTAATACCACGGGGAGTTAAAACTTCATTCAAAATACTTTCTACACTTTTATTCTCAGCAAATACAGATATTCTTTCTTTCACAGGAACATCTTCCTCGTACAGAATTACATAATTTGTATGTTTTTCTATGGTAGAAAATAATTCTTTAATAGTAATATCACGTACTTGCAGCGAAATATTAGTTTGAGAAAGAGTGTTTTGCGCATTCAATGTGTTTCCTATAATACTAATTACGAAACAGAGCAATTGAAATCCAATATATTTTTTAATGGAATTACATTTATAAATACTTACTTGTGTCCTCATAGTTATCTATGCTTTTATTTTATAAATTCAAATCACAGCTCTAAAAAAGCTTCCAAAGAAGCATACGATCCCCTATACTAAGGTGGTAGACGATAGTTTCTCATAATAATAAAAAATTAATTAGATGTTATTTATTTGCTATAGCGTTTCTTTTTCTGATAAACCTTCACAACATTTGTTTCTTTACTATATTCAAATGTAAAGGGCGTTGAATGTGACAAATTATGTAATACTTCACTAATAGAATCGTAAAGATTAAGATTTCCAATATATTTCTTTTTCGATACGGAACTATCAAATATAATTTTCACTCCATAGTATTTCTCTAAACGGGTAAAGATATGCTCCAACGGTTCATTCTGAATTTGCATAATACCATCTTTCCAGCAGGTATAAGCGTAGGTATCAACCTTTTTGACAACCGAAGAATTCCTTGCATAAAAGAAGCCCTCCTTGGGAATCAATTTATACTTGTTATTATCCGATCCCACTTCAACACTACCTTCTACTAATACCACAGACTTTTGAATATCCTCTTTATATGCACTCACATTAAACTTCGTTCCTAAAACAGAAACATCAAAATCTTTCGTATGTACAAAAAATGGGCGGGATTGATCTTTTTCTACTTCCAGATATGTCTCTCCTTCTATATATATATCACGTCTGTCTTCTAAAAAGGTCTTCGGATACAACAACTTACTACCGGCATTAAGCCAGGCAACCGTACCATCATTAAATCTGATAGCAGTACGTTTGCCCACCGGCACAACCAACTGAATCATCTCTCCCTGCAAATCAGAGAATTTCATTTTCTTCTCAGTTCCCACAACAAAATCCCCTTGTGCCGTCTGATTTATGACTTCATTATTGGGAATAGCAGTTCTTAAACCACCCGAAATAATAAGAATTTCACTGGATGTACTTTGTATTGAGTCAAGTAAAGCCAATACCTCTTCTTTATTATCAACATAATCTTTTCCCATTAATAATAATGACGATACTACCAATATAACAGATATACAGGCTGCACATGCCGTTGAAATCCAATATAACCTTCTTCTGTTTTTTCTACGATCAATCCGATCCCAAAAACCTTTAAGGCTACGTTCAACTTGCAAATCAGAAACAACAGTTTCTTCAACCTTTATATTCTGCAATAAAAGAAATGCATTTTCAATGACTTCACATTGCTCAGGATGAAGGTCCATCATCCACTTCAGGGCTTCTTGATCATTTTCCTTAGCAATATTGATAAGTTTCTCATCAAAAATCCAAAACTCTATGTTGTTTCTATTTTCCATTCTATCTTTATTTCTATTAGTAGTACAATTCTATCTTTATTTTGTAATCACTACACAAGACATTTTTTATAGCTATACTACAAAAATATCTTCTACAGGCACAAATATATCATTTAATCACCTTATTATCAGCAAATAAACTTAATACATAAAAAATAATATTGTTTTTTAGAAAAGATTATTTTCTCATTAGAAATGATAGTCCGAGAACAAAGCGATCATGAATAGTAATACGAAGAAATCATTATTTTCTTTCCTGATCTTTTCCATAGCTCTATATGTCAGATTGCGCGCGGCCTGTTCAGACATATCCATAATCCGGGCTATTTCTTCATATTCTTTTTGATGTAAAAATCGTAAATAAATGATTTCTTTTTGTCGAGGAGTTAAACTATTAATTATTCTATGTATCTTTTCCTTTAAAGCCTTTAATTCTTCTTCATCTTCAATTTGGGTGTTTTCAACAAAATAAGGTAGTTCAAAGTTTTCAAATTCATCCAGATACAAATACTTTTTCCTTTGTTTTTCATGATTAACAAAGGCATTTCTCACAGCTGCATAAAGAAATGCCTGAATAGTAGAAAAATCTTTTATTAATTGAGGGCGAGTATAAAGTTTAACAAATAATTCTTGTATAATATCATCTATTAATTCACTGTCCATACCTAAACTTATACCATAAGAATAGAGTTTCCTATAATTGTGACGATAGAAGACAGAAAAGGCTTCCTTATCCCCTTCAAGAAATAATTTCCATAAGTCCAATTCATTATAAGATTCAAAGGTTGACATTCTTTATATTGTTAATGCTAATCAGTAATCGTAAATCATCTGCTGATTTAATAAGTTAAAACATTATTATTCAGCTATCTCATTCATCTCTTTTAAGTGAATTGAAAGTCAATATATTAGAATAGTAAATTTACTCACTATTCTAATTTATGACTTTCAAAAAGAGCTAAAATTTAGATGGAAAAAATTACCATCATATTCATTTATCTGATCTTATCTAATAAGGAATCAGAGGAAATTACTGATTCCACTATTAATAAATTATTCAATTGGCATATCGAATAATCAGCATATTATTTTTCCTTCCGATAGTTTTCAAGCCCTGTTCTCAGGAATTCGATGTATTTAGGAATATCTTCATTATAAGCATAAGACTTATTCAAAGGTTTTCCTTCATTATCTATCAACACATAGAAGGGTTGGGCATTGGCACCAAACTTCACACGTTGCAGATAACTCCATTTATCACCTACAGTACGCAAAGTTCGTTCAGTGCCATTCTCCATAATCTTCACCGGTTCAGAAAGCGGAGTCTTGTTGTCTACATATAGAGTGATCAATACATAGTCATCATTGATGATTTTACTTACTGTCGGATCAGTCCACACAGCAAGCTCCATTTTACGGCAGTTAACACAACCATAACCCGTAAAATCAAGCATGACCGGCTTATTGTGCAATCTGGCATACTCCATCCCCAAATCATAATCATCAAATTTAGCATGTACCTCATTTGTATACAGATTGAAATCCTGCGTTTTCATAGGTGGAGCAAATGCACTAACGGCTTTCAACGGTGCTCCCCATAAACCGGGTACCATATAAACTGCAAATGCAAGTGATACGAGCGCCATAAAGAAACGGGATACGCCTATTTTAGTATCATCATCATCGTGAGGAAATTTAATTTTACCCAACAAGTAGAAACCAAGCAATGCAAATATCACAATCCATAAAGCCAGGAATGTTTCACGATCAAGAATTCTCCATCCGTAAGCCAGATCGGCAACAGATAAAAACTTCAAAGCAAAAGCCAATTCGAGAAAACCAAGTGTTACTTTTATCACATTCATCCAACCACCAGACTTCGGCATAGACTTCAACCAGGAAGGGAAAAGAGCAAACAAAGTAAACGGAAGTGCCAAAGCAATGGCAAAACCAAGCATACCGATGGCAGGAGCTACCACACTACCTGTAGTAGATACCTGTACTAATAAGAATCCAATAATAGGGCCTGTACAAGAGAAAGATACCAGTGACAGAGTGAAAGCCATCAAAAAGATACTAATCAGTCCTCCTGTAGCTTCTGCCTTACTATCCACTGCATTGCTCCACTTTGAAGGAAGCGTAATCTCAAATGCACCAAAGAAAGAAGCTGCAAATACAATCAGCATCAAGCAGAAAAGAATATTAAAGACAGCATTGGTAGACAAAGCATTCAATGCACTTGCACCAAAGATAGCCGTAATAGCAAGTCCCAATGTAACGTAAATCACAACGATAGAAGCACCATATGTCCAAGCGTCACGGATACCTTTCTTTTTATCTTTACTACGTTTCAGGAAGAAACTTACAGTCATGGGGATAATAGGCCAAACGCAAGGTGTAAACAGTGCAAGTAGTCCTCCCAGGAATCCGGTAATAAAAATATAAATCCATGACATATCTTCCTGAGAATGTTCTTCTCCATAAGCATGCAAATCATCAATAACCGGCTTCCAAAGGATGTCAGCAGAAACAGCAGGTTTTACAATTGCAGTAGTGTCTGCAGATGTAGTAACTGTTTCTGATTCAACTTCTGCGTCTTTTTGAAGCTCAGCTTTAGAGTCTCCTACCGTTTCTGTAACCTTTAAGGTAGTTTTCCCTGATAGATTAAACGGAACCTGTGTCGGTGGTAAACAACTTTCGTCATCACATGCCCCATATTCCAGATATCCTTCAATAGTATATGTACCGGCAATAAACTTTATCTTCTGAACAAACTGTGCAGTATTCTCAAAATAACGCACTTTCATTTGAAAAAGTTTATCAAATGTTGAGATTTCATTTCCTACCGGCTTCAGCTTGCCAACCAATTCCAAACCATTCTTTTTATCGACATTGAATGTTGCCGAAATAGGCCCGCCATCACCTAAGTTAGTAGAATATACATGCCATCCCGGATCAATGGCGGCAGTAAATATTATTTCACCTTCAGTATCCGACAATGCCTTTAATTCTGTCTTAAACTTTACAGGATCTTGAATCTGTGCATGAGCCGCCAAGACAACAAACATCAGCAACAAAAAAGAACATAATTTTCTCATTCTCTATTCAGTATTTTAAATTATAACAGTTATGTAAACGCTCTGGTTCACTTACTTACTCGTAGTCCACACAGGCACGGCTCTCTTTTGCCTCAGCTATAATTTTGCCGGCAGCTACATGAAGAGGATGAGTAGCATAGAACTTCACGTCGTCCAGATTATCAAATTCACTATACAACGCAATATGCCACGTCTCACCCGGATTGGTATTTAATCCCACTTCGATTTTACGAATAACAGGAATTACGGAAGGAAGAGCTTCTATCGCCTCTTTAAATTTATTCATCACAATGAGTTTCTCGGCTTCCGGTACTTCATCCTTTAACTTAAATAATACAATGTGTTTCACCATAACGTTGCTATTTTAATTTATTGTTTATATATTTGTCAGCCGAAGAAGCTGCATTATCTTTATCAATGCAAAATTACTCTATTTGTTTTAAATATACACTATGAACAGATGTTAATAATAGGAATAGCAGGCGGAACGGGTTCGGGAAAGACCACCGTCGTAAGGAAAATTGTTGAGAGTCTACCCGCCGGTGAAGTTGTATTACTTCCACAGGATTCATATTACAAAGACAGTAGCCATGTACCTGTTGAAGAACGGCAGAATATCAACTTTGACCATCCGGATGCATTTGAATGGAACCTGCTCTCAAAACATGTTTCTATGTTGAAAGAAGGTAAAAGCATAGAACAGCCCACTTATTCCTATCTTACTTGTACCCGCCAATCTGAAACCATACATATTGAACCGCGTGAAGTGGTTATTATTGAAGGGATTCTTGCCCTTTGCGATAAAAAACTGCGTAACATGATGGATCTTAAAATTTTTGTAGATGCCGACCCGGATGAACGTCTGATACGTGTAATACAACGGGATGTAGTGGAACGCGGACGTACTGCTGAAGCTGTTATGGAACGTTATACGCGCATATTAAAACCAATGCATCAGCAGTTTATCGAACCTTGCAAAAGATATGCCGATCTTATTGTACCCGAAGGAGGTAATAATAATGTGGCAATTGATATCCTGACAATGTATATTAAGAAACATTTGAAATAAGAATGACAGTCCGGCGCTCTATACTGCCTGTCTTCTTCATCATCCTCTTTTCTGTATTGGCCTGTAGACACAGACACCACCCGACAGAGAAAGTGGGAGCATATGATTTGGCACAGATTAAAGACAGCGGTGAACTGGTTGTACTGACATTATACAGCTCAACAACCTATTTTATTTACCGCGGACAGGAAATGGGGTTCCAATATGAGTTGAGCGAACAATTTGCCAAAAGCCTGGGTGTAAAGTTACGCATTGAAGTAGCACGAAATGTACCTGAATTAATTGAAAAGCTTCTCGCCGGTGAGGGTGATCTTATTGCATACAATCTTCCTATAACCAAAGAATTGAAAGATAGCCTGATTTATTGTGGAGAAGAAGTGATTACGCATCAGGTAATTGTGCAGCGAAACAATGGTAAAACAAAACCAATAACCGATGTAACGGAGCTTGTCGGCAAAGATGTATATGTAAAACCCGGTAAATACTACGACAGGCTCGTCAATCTGAACAGTGAACTGGGAGGTGGTATACAGATTCACAAGGTAACAGGCGACAGCATCACAACCGAAGATCTCATCACACAAGTAGCACAAGGAAAAATCCCCTATACAGTGGCAGATAACGATTTGGCAAAGTTAAACACAACTTATTATCCGAATCTGAATATCAAACTCTCTATCAGTTTTGATCAGCGGGCCTCATGGGCTGTACGGAAAGACTGTCCTCAACTGGCTGCTGCCGCAGACAAATGGCACGAAGATAATATGACTTCACCGGCTTATAGTGCCAGTATGAAGCGATACTTCGAAATCAGTAAAGCAGTTCCTCACTCTCCTATCCTCTCATTACGTGAAGGAAAAATTTCTCATTATGATAAACTATTTAAAAAGTATGCCAAAGAGATAGATTGGGACTGGCGTTTACTGGCATCACTGGCCTATACAGAATCTAACTTTGATACAACAGCCGTATCATGGGCAGGAGCCAAAGGCTTGATGCAGCTCATGCCTCAAACAGCACGTGCGATGGGATTGCCTCCCGGCAAAGAACAAAATCCGGAAGAAAGCATTAAAGCAGCTGTGAAATATATAGCAAGCACCGACAGGAGTCTTAGAATGATTCCCGATAAACAGGAACGTATTAAGTTCATTCTTGCATCCTACAATGCCGGATTAGGACATATATATGATGCCATTGCATTGGCTGATAAGTATGGAAAAAATAAAAATGTATGGGACAATAATGTAGAAAACTACATCCTGCTGAAAAGTAATGAAGAATACTTTACCGACCCCGTTTGTAAAAACGGTTACTTCCGTGGAATAGAAACATATAACTTTGTGAAGGATATCATGTCGAGGTATGAATCGTATAAGAAGAAAATAAAAAGTAGTGATTAGTGATGAGTGATAAGTGATTAGTGGGCTGCGCAGCTTGCTAATCACTTATCACTCATCGCTAATCACTAATCACTATTTACCACTTCTCATAATGTATTTTCTTCTCATCATATTTCTGTTTCGGTTGCTGCTGAGTAGCAGGATATCCGAAAGGAATAACACACAGTGGTAAGATATTTTCGGGCAGAGCAGTATACTTACGGACTACCTGCATACGGTCTTCATAGGGATAAGCAGCAGTCCAGACAGCACCAAGCCCCAGACTCTCAGCAGCCAAAAGTATGTTTTGCGTAGCAGCTGAACAATCCAGATACCAGTAAGAAGAACGGGTGGAATCGCCACATACAACAATGGCATAACGAGCCTCTGTTAGCATTTTAGCATAAGGCAAAGCAGCAGCCATAGAATCGAGAGAAGCCCGTTCGGTTACTACAATGAACTCCCACGGACGCTGATCTTTCCCCGAAGGAGCAGCCATACCGGCACGCAGCATCAAGTCTATCTTTTCTTCTTCTACCCCCTTATTCAGATAGGTACGTACACTTTTGCGGGCAAAAATATTATCCAAAGCCGCATTACCGGAAGCAGATGCTGCACCTTGCGGAGCAGAAGAACAGGAGACAATGATAGTCAGTAAAACAGCTGCCATCAACAACAAAGCGGAAATCCTTTTCATACTCATATCAATTAAAACAGGTTTAATTTATTTTTTTGTGCTTCTTCAAGCGATACTGTTTCTCGACGCATCATGCCACTCTTCTCACGCAATTCCTGATATTCTTTTGCCAACTCCCCAACAAGTTCCTCTTTTGCTTTCGGATTAAGTAAACGCGCTGCTACACCGGCATTCAACGAGGCATCTTTCAGATGAACCACCGGAGCATGATAAACAGGAGCAATCTTCAAAGCAGTATGCATTTTGGAAGTCGTTGCACCACCTATCAACAAAGGAATGTCCAGACCCACTTTCTCAAGTTCCATAGCTACATGAACCATTTCTTCCAAAGAAGGAGTAATCAGCCCACTCAAGCCAATCATATCTACTTTCTCCTCAATAGCTCGCTGCACAATCGTTTCAGCAGGTACCATCACCCCTAAATCTACAATGTCATATCCGTTGCAAGCCATCACTACGGCAACAATATTTTTTCCAATATCATGTACGTCCCCTTTTACAGTAGCCAATAATACTTTTCCGGCCGGAGGCGCTCCTTCCTGTTTTTCCGATTCTATAACAGGCTGCAAAACAGCCACAGCTTTCTTCATGGTACGAGCCGTTTTTACTACCTGAGGTAAAAACATCTTTCCGGCACCAAACAGTTCACCAACATGATTCATGCCCTCCATCAATGGCCCCTCAATCACATCCACTGCCTTATCATACAGTGGCAGTGCTTCCGCCAAGTCTTCTTCCAGAAAGTCACCAATACCTTTCACTAATGCATACTGCAAACGTTCCTGCACAGTCCCCTCTCTCCAGGCTAAATGGGTTGAAAGCTGAGAGTTAGAAGTTGAAAGTTCACCATTCTTTTCGGCCTTCAACGCTTCGGCAAGTTCGATCAGACGTTCGGCAGCATCAGGACGACGATTCAGAACAACATCCTCTATCTTTTCGAGCACATCGGCCGGAATATCCGTATAGAGTACGGAAGTAGCCGGATTGACAATTCCCATATCCATCCCTTGCTGAATAGCATGATAAAGAAAAACAGCATGCATTGCTTCACGGATGTAGTTGTTCCCCCGGAAAGAGAATGAAAGATTACTAATACCACCACTCACATGTGCACCGGGAAGATTTTTACGAATCCAGCCGGTTGCATTGATAAAGTCGACAGCGTAATTATTGTGCTCTTCGATACCCGTAGCTACAGCAAGAACATTCGGGTCAAAAATAATATCATGCGGATTGAATCCTATCTTATCAACCAACAAACGGTAAGCCCGCTCACAGACTTCTATTTTACGGGCAGCAGTGTCTGCCTGTCCTTTCTCATCGAAAGCCATTACCACAGTAGCAGCACCATATTGTTTAATAATGCGGGCATGCTCTAAGAACTTCTCTTCTCCTTCTTTTAAAGAGATAGAATTCACTACCGATTTACCTTGCAGGCATTTCAGTCCGGCTTCAATGACCTCCCACTTAGAAGAGTCAATCATTACAGGCACACGAGCTATATCAGGCTCCGAAGCTATCAGATTGAGGAAAGTTGTCATCTCCTGACATGCATCCAACAACCCATCATCCATATTTACGTCAATGATCAACGCACCATCTTCTACCTGCTGACGGGCTATAGAAAGTGCTTCATCATATTTCTTCTCATTAATAAGCCGCAAGAACTTACGCGAACCGGCTACATTGCAACGCTCACCGATATTTACGAAATTGATTTCCGGTTTCACCTCCAGCAATTCCAGTCCCGAAAGCCAGAGACAATCAGGCTTAGGAGCAGGTACATGAGGCTTTGCTCCTTCTATTAAGGCCGGATATTCTGCAATATAGGCGTCAGTAGTACCACAACAGCCACCAATGATATTTATCAATCCTTCATGGATGTATTCTTTTACTTCATGAGCCATATCGGCCGGGGTCTGATCATATTTACCCAGACTATTAGGAAGCCCGGCATTCGGATAAGCACTGATGTAATAAGGTGCACGGTTGGCAAGCTGCTCAAGAAATGGCTTTAATTGCTTGGCACCAAAAGAGCAATTCAGTCCCACCGAAAGTATATTGGCGTGTTGCACAGAAGCCAGGAAAGCATCCAATGTCTGCCCCGAAAGTGTACGTCCACCCGTATCGGAAACAGTAACAGATAGCATAATGGGAACTTCAATACCTGTCTTTTTCATCGCCTGCTCTGCTGCATAGATGGCCGCCTTGGCATTCAGGGTATCAAAGATTGTTTCAATCAGAATGGCATCCACTCCTCCTTCGAGCATAGCTTCCATTTGCTGCTGATAAGCGGTAGCCAATCCATCATAGCTTAATGCACGAAAGGCCGGATTATTCACATCAGGGCTCATAGAGCAGGTCTTATTGGTAGGACCTACCGAACCTGCCACAAAACGAGGTTTTTGCGGATTCTTTGCTGTATATTCATCCGCCACTTCACGTGCCAGTTTCACAGCAGCAAGGTTGATCTCACGTACATACTCTTCTACGTGATAATCGGCCATAGAAACCGTAGTCGAACTAAAAGTATTGGTTTCGATGATATCGGCACCTGCCTCCAGATATTTACGGTGAATATCCTGAATTACATCCGGACGGGTCAGGCACAACAAATCATTGTTCCCTTTCAGTTGTCCGGGAATGTGTGCAAAACGTTCGCCACGGAAATCTTCTTCCTTTAAGTTGTATTGCTGAATCATAGTTCCCATCGCCCCATCCAATATAAGGATACGCTGGGATATTAATTGTGGAATAGTCATCTTTTTCATTGGTGCATTGGCATATTAGCACATCGGCACATTATTATCTCTTAAACATCCGGTCCATATCACGACGATCATCTTTTTCCTTCAAAGACTCGCGCTTGTCATATTGCTTTTTACCTTTAGCCAAAGCCACAACAACTTTAGCTAATCCTTTTTCGTTGACGAACATACGAACGGGCACAATGGTAAATCCTGTTTCCTTCGTTCCCCGTTCCAGCTTCTTCAACTCCTTCTTATTGAGTAACAGCTTCCTGTCTCTACGGGCTGCATGATTATTGTACGAGCCATAGAAATATTCGGCAATGTGCATATTCTTTACCCACAACTCACCTTTTGCAAAGTAACAAAACGTATCTACCAGACTTGCCTTTCCTAAGCGAATAGACTTTATCTCCGTTCCGGTGAGCACAATACCCGCAGTATAAGTATCCAGTAACTCATAGTCAAATGTAGCACGTTTATTCTTTATATTTACAGGAGCCAGTTTCATTATTTTCTTAATTTAATATTGCTGTTAGTTTATTGAACACAAATTGAATCACTGCCGGACATAGTATTAACAACAAAGAGGACAAAATGGTGAATCGTAACCGGTTCTTTTCTTCAACCTGCATCACAATCGGAGCACCTTCCCATACCACATAAACGATATAGAACTGCAACAACCAGCCGATGATGCTAAAGTCAGGCAACAGTCCGGTAATTATTTTCAGCAGGAAACTGACAACCAGTGCATATCCTGCAAACTGCTGAGTCAGAGAGATATCATCTGACATCCCAAACATCTGTACCCTCAGTTGGTTGATGGCATAAGCCGCCAAAAAGTAACCACCGAACAAGGCCACAGCCACAGCACAGCATTGCGTCATGGCTATCTGAAAACTTTGCGGACCTCCCCATCCATTGGCCAATAAAGAACCAATAAAGACAGCAAGACCACATAAACCAATCATAGGATAGACAAAAGCCACAAAGACTTTTCGCCTATCCTCTTCCAAACGAATTTCCTCCCAGGCCTTGGCCGGAGAGGAAATTAATGACATTGCTATTTTAAATAACTCTTTGTAATCCAAATTTATTCTTTAGCCTTAATTTGTACTTCGTATGTTTTAGATGACGTATTATTTTTATCTTCCAGGTCTATATTAGTATTATTCACCTGTGTCTCAATAATAATTTTTGTATCTGTATCAATAGGCGTCACATTGAGCTTGCTTAGATTAAATGCCTTATAGAATACAAATGGATATTGCCCTGAGAAATTTACGCTTGTATAATTGGTAGAAGTATCCTTTCCGTTGTTATGACGCAAATACAATTTTATGGTATTCTCTTCAGCAGGTTCATTAGGATAATGAACGAGTGTAAAATAGTGAGATAATAGACCATCCACTCCCATAAAATAATCTATCTGAAGCAGTAGCGTGCTTTCGTCAAACATAAAAGGTTCATATTTATAAAAAGAACCAATTGTCCCATCTAAGCTTCTGATAGGAGCCTTTGCTATCGAATCGTTAGAAGCTCCTTCTTCTGATACAGATTCTACAGTGGCATCCAATCCCATTGCATACATCAACTGCAAATCCTTCAAAGACTCTGTATTTTCTGTAACCGTCTGTGTAGCGGAGTCATACTGATATATAATATAAGCCATATCACCTGAACTCGGATCAAAGCCATAGGTACTTTTCATCGTAGCCATAGAAGTTGCTGACGGATAATACTTAAATCCATTAGCGTCCACAAAATAAGTACTTCCAAAAGTGGAGGTATGTACTTTAACAAAAGCATCTTGTCTCACTGTAGTATCATCATCTCCATTCATACATGAAGTAAATCCAACGCCCATCAATATAACCAGGGCTAACATCAAAAATTTCACTTGTTTCATAAATCTATTATTAGAGTTTGCAAAGATATAAATTCCAATTCACAATAGGTAAATGCAGATACTTAAAAAATACTGCACCGACTACTTTATTATTTTTGCAAATAACTCCAAATGATCATCCAAATACCCTGCTACTGTCACAGTTACCTGTTCTTCCATTTCAAAATATTCTTCTTCAAGTTCGTCAAAAGCTTCATACTGCTCATACATTGCCATGAATTCATCTTCGGTTCGCTCTTTTTCAAGATCAGCACGATGAGCATCATATACCTTTTTCGCCCGGTAAATCAATTTGGAAAATTCTTCAGCCCCCCACAGACGCATCACTTTGGCAAAAGGATTATCAAAAATATATCCCCCATAACCATTCTGTATCAATTGACAAAAACCTCCCGTCATAATCTCATCACGAAAAATCTGATAGGCCAACAGCGAATGTTGTTCACCTGTAAGCAAAGCCATCGTTTCGGCAGTCAGCTCACCCCCTATCACTTCTTTATATTTATCAGTAAATACCTGGATAAACTCATCCATCCCTTCACCCGCAGCTTTTTGCAGAGCAGCATCTGTTACTTCTATCATAAATGTGTTCCTGTTTATACAATGTTGCAAAGTTACGAACTTTATCAATGAAATACCTTTTTTTGTCCATAAATTTTATATTCACATTATTATATATGCGCGCAGGCGTATTTTCTTCTTTTTTTAAAAGAAAAATCCCCGTGTAATTAATAGAGGGTAGGGTACCCTACCCTCTATTAATTACACGGGGATTTTATTATAAGAATATTCAAGTTATCGGTAATAGGATGCAGATGTAATGGCGCACATCAATATATGTAATGCTCTGCCACAGATATTGTTACGGTCCATTACATATATTGGCTTTTTGCTTACAAAAGCCAAAACTTACACATAGAAGAATAATATATCCACATACACAAAAGAAATAATGCCGATTTTTGCAGAAAACAAAAGTATTAATCAGTTATGAAACGAATCATTACTCTATTTTCCATATTAGTTATGGCAACGGTAGCCGGCTGTGGACTCCATGCACAAAACACACCTGCTTTTCCGGGAGCAGAAGGATTTGCCCGGTATACCACCACAGGTGGACGAGGAGGAACAGTTTATCGTGTTACCAATCTGAACGATAGCGGAGCAGGATCACTCCGGGAAGGACTTAAAAGTAGTAACCGTATTATTGTTTTTGATGTATCAGGAACTATCGCTCTGGAAAGTACGCTCGAAATAAAAAATAATAATATAACCATTGCCGGACAAACAGCTCCCGGAGATGGTATTTGTATCAAGAACTATTCCGTAGTAATAAAAGCCAGCAATGTGATCATCCGCTTCATTCGTTGCCGGATGGGCGATGAGAAAAAAACAGAAGATGATGCGATGTGGGGACGCAATCAGAGTAATGTAATCATAGACCATTGTACTATGAGCTGGAGTACCGACGAATGTTCTTCTTTCTACGGAAACAAAAATTTCACCATGCAATGGTGCATTTTAAGCGAGAGCCTCACTAATTCGGTACACGGTAAGGGTAGTCATGGATACGGTGGCATTTGGGGAGGCGAAGGAGCATCTTTCCACCACAACCTATTGGCACATCATAAGAGCCGTGTACCCAGACTTTGTGGTAGCCGTTATACAGGAAGACCTGATGATGAAATGGTAGATTTACGTAATAACGTATTTTATAACTGGGGACCTACCAATGGCGGATATGCCGGAGAAGGAGGTAACTATAATTTCATCAATAACTACTATAAGCCGGGGCCTTCAACAGCAACAAAAGACAACATTACTTACCGCATCTTTTCACCGAATGCCGACGACGGGACACAAACCAATGCGCCCGGTGTATGGGGAGTATTCTATGTATCAGGAAACTATTTCGATGATAGCTGTTCTAAGCTAAGCAGTAAATCAAAAACAAATATTGCCAAGACAAATGCAGACAATTGGGTAGGCATTCACCCGAACACCAATAATGGTGCATTGCCCGAAGGAAACATCGAAAATATCAAAAGTCCCGTAGAGTTTGAAACAGCTTCTACGACTACCCATACTGCAATCGCAGCCTATGAAAAAGTACTGGACTACGTGGGGGCAAGCCTGAAACGTGATGTAATAGACGCTCGTGTTATCTCTGATGTCAGAAATGGAAATTATACTTTCGAAGGTTCTAATGGGAGTAGTAACGGACTCATTGATTCACAAACTAATAGTGAAGGTTACATCACATATCATTCGACAACTAAGCCTGTGGACAGTAATAATGACGGAATTCCCGATGATTGGGCAGCGAAATATCTTCCACAAGGAAAGACCTACAAAGATATTGATCCTGAAACCGGATACTGTTATCTGGAACTATATATCAACAGCCTGGTAGACGAACTCATGAAAGCCGGATATGAAAATGCCGAATCGTCGCCAAGCAAAGATGACTTCGGGCTAACAGGAACACCAACAGGAATAGAAAAAGCGACAGACCTTCCCGGCCTGTCTCTCCATAAAGAAGGCAATAAGATTGTAATTTCAGGATTAGAAGGAAAAAGTGTCATCGAGATTTATGACTTGATGGGACGGTTTCAAAGTTCACAGACAAGTAACAGTACACTACAAGAGTTCACTCTCCTTCAGCCTGCTATTATCAGAGTAACTGATAACAGGCAAACAAAGAGTTTTAAAGTCCTTTAATGAGGGACTAAGGGATTTACGATTGGACGATTTACTATTTACGATTGAAGAGTTACTCTTAATTACAAATAAAGTAATTTCAATCGTAAATAGTAAATCGTCCAATCGTAAATCCTTTAACACTATTAATACAAGAATCTCCATTCCTATCTTTATCAAACAAGAATACGTACTTTTATATCCTAAAAATACGATAGTTTATATACATAAAGTACGCACTTAACATCCTATTAAATACGTACTTTTACACTCAAAGAATAGTATAGTTTGTAAACTAAGAATCAACGTATTACACAGAAACAGACGATAAATCATCGTTCTTCTTTATTCCATCCGACAACAGATAATTACTTTTTTGACAACTATCCGTCATCCGAAAAAGAATACACTTTAGCTTAATGATGTAGCGACATACCTAAGTACATTCCAATAAAATAAGGAATCAACCAGATGCACCATACAAAAATACTGAACCTGTTGAAATGAGCCTTCGCCGCAGCAGATCCCTTCGTATAAGTCCAGATAGCCCACATAGCGTGTACCAGCATCAACAGAATGGCAATAACACCTGTCACAGTATGTATCTCATCATGTAAATGAGTCATATGAGCAATACTCTTCATCAATCCCGTCCCCACGGTATCTGCTACCAGCCCGAAGAGAAAAAACAATATGTGCCAGAATTTAAGTTTCCCCTGCACATGTTCTCCCCACACTCCTATCGTGTAGAAAACCAAAGCAGCTGTTATAACAGAAATAGCTGCTATTAAATAGTGTATATCTATCTGATTAAGTTCCATAATTACATTTTTCAAAAAACAACAAACTCTGGGAGGAATAGTTCAGATATTAAAATGTAATCTCCACATTACAATATACGAACCCCGTCTCTTCTATTTCATTCTTTTCATAAAAAAGTAATAAAAGCCGATTTGCAAAAACCAATAAAACGAGTACCTTTGCGTGCGATTTGAGAATCGTGACTACGTATTTTTAATTATATCACTTAAAAAAGAGCTAATTATGACTTATTCACACGAAGTGGAACACATGTGTGTTGTAAAGAAGGGTCCTAACCACGGACCGGCTCCCATACCCGAAGAAGGAAAATGGGTAAAATCAAAAGAAATTGTTGATATTTCAGGTCTGACACACGGTGTAGGTTGGTGTGCTCCTCAGCAGGGTGCTTGTAAACTTACTCTGAACGTAAAAGAAGGTGTAATCCAGGAAGCTCTGGTTGAAACTATCGGATGTTCGGGTATGACTCACTCAGCCGCTATGGCTGCTGAAATTCTTCCGGGAAAAACTATCCTCGAAGCATTGAATACCGACCTTGTTTGCGACGCAATCAATACTGCTATGCGCGAACTTTTCTTACAGATTGTTTACGGACGTACTCAGTCAGCTTTCTCAGAAGGTGGTCTGATCATCGGTGCCGGTCTGGAAGATTTGGGTAAAGGTCTCCGTAGCCAGGTAGGTACTTTGTATGGTACATTGGCTAAAGGTCCTCGTTACCTTGAAATGGCTGAAGGTTATATCAAGAATATTTTCTTGGATAAGAACGATGAAATCTGCGGATACGAATTCGTACACATGGGTAAGTTCATGGACGAAATCAAAAAAGGAACCGATGCTAACGAAGCTTTGAAAAAAGTAACCGGTACATACGGACGCGTAACAGCAGAACAGGGAGCAGTTAAACACATTGATCCACGTCACGAATAATATAAGGAGGAAAAGAAACTATGATTAGAGAAGTAAAATTTGAAAGTCAAGACCGTCGTATCAAAGGTATCATTGAAGCCTTGAACGCTAACGGCATCAAAGACATCGAGGAAGCTAACGCAATCTGCGAAGCTGCCGGACTTGATCCTTATAAAACGTGTGAAGAAACCCAGCCTATCTGTTTTGAGAATGCAAAGTGGGCTTACGTAGTAGGTGTTGCTATCGCTATCAAAAAAGGTTGCAAAAATGCTGCTGATGCTGCCGAAGCTATCGGTATCGGTTTGCAGGCATTCTGTATCCCGGGTTCAGTAGCCGACGACCGTAAGGTTGGTATCGGTCATGGTAACCTGGCTGCTATGTTGCTGCGCGAAGAAACTAAATGTTTCGCATTCCTGGCAGGTCACGAATCATTCGCTGCTGCTGAAGGTGCAATCAAAATCGCTGCAAAAGCTGATAAAGTACGTAAAGAACCATTGCGTTGTATCCTGAACGGTCTTGGAAAAGACGCTGCTCAGATCATCTCTCGTATCAATGGCTTTACTTATGTTCAGACTCAGTTTGATTATTATACAAGCGAATTGAAAGTAGTTCGCGAAATCGCTTACTCTGATGGCGAACGTGCAAAAGTAAAATGCTACGGTGCTGATGATGTTCGCGAAGGTGTAGCTATCATGTGGAAAGAAGGCGTAGACGTATCTATCACAGGTAACTCTACTAACCCTACTCGTTTCCAACATCCAGTTGCAGGTACATACAAAAAAGAACGTACACTGGCAGGTAAGCCTTACTTCTCAGTAGCTTCAGGTGGTGGTACAGGTCGTACTCTTCACCCGGATAATATGGCTGCCGGTCCTGCTTCTTATGGTATGACAGACACAATGGGTCGTATGCACTCA
The DNA here is from genome assembly GCF_034654355.2 of Bacteroides mucinivorans. Taxonomy (NCBI): domain Bacteria; kingdom Pseudomonadati; phylum Bacteroidota; class Bacteroidia; order Bacteroidales; family Bacteroidaceae; genus Bacteroides; species Bacteroides mucinivorans. The sequence goes on from NZ_CP178179.1 coordinate 3,784,125, forward strand.
GACGCTCAGTTCGCTGGTTCATCCTCAGTTCCTGCTCATGTAGAAATGATGGGATTCTTAGGAATTGGTAACAACCCGATGGTAGGTTGTACTGTGGCTTGTGCTGTTGACGTAGCTCAGGCTTTGAGCAAGTAATTATAACGATTACGACATATTAAATCCCTGTAACTGACAAGGTTATGGGGATTTTTCATTTTAAGTTATCTACAATATTCATCCCCTATTCCGATACTCATTTCCTCTTGCTATTCTTCTTATAATTAGCTGTGATCGGATGCTGGAGTTCTATATGCGTGGAGTCTTTTGCATTCAGTGTAAAACAATTTTTCTTTACAATCTTTTGCTAGTACATCAATCAGGCAGTCGCCTTGCAACTTCTTACCTTTCAATTTGATTTCTACAATACGTCCAGGCGTTCCATCCAGCCTGTATCCGTAAACAGGCTGGATGTTATAATTAATAGTAATCAGGTCATCTGCCCGGGTATAAGATGAAAACACCCCCAAAAAAATATAATATTACTTTTTTCCACATATAATGTAATAGATTAAACTTATCCCACTAACAAATAAAGAACTGCAGGATATAAATCATAAGTATACAACTATTCTATTATTCATTGGGATTATAACAAAATTAATGATCAATAAAATCCACACAATCAATCCATTTCACCGATTTAATACCAAATATCATTTTATCAAAAAGTATCCGTCATGAAACGCCATGTAATCTTCCCTATAGAATTCGGTCTCCCTTTCTCGGCTTTTGAAATATACCCCTTAGGTTTTCCGTTTCTATCATGTGACACGCTGATTTCTCTCCACGAATACATTCCTTTCTCATAATCAAATGTCTCTCCATCATCGTCATACAAATGGTAAGTACCATCCGCTTTACCGTAATGACGGATTTCCAAACTTATCTTTTCGCCTGGTTTCGGCGCATGAAGCCTTGGTTCCATCATCGGAATAATTGCACCGTCTTTTACATACACAGGGATACGGTCCAATCCTGGTGCAACAGTAATCGTCTCTCCGTTACCCACGTATGCACCGGTATAAAAATCATACCAATTCCCTGTCGGAAGAACAACTTTACGTTCTGTCTGTCCGGTAAATAACGGAGCAACCAACAAATATTCACCTGCCATATACTGGTCTTTTATCTCTTTGGTCACCGCCTCAAGATACGGATTATTTTCCAAACTTTTCTCTTTCAGTTCAGAGGTTATCATCCCATCCAAAGTAAACCCCGGTTCTAAACTCATCCCCCGAAAAGGAGGTATACCATCAAAATGATACCGGGCAAATTCTGTATACCAATAAGGCATCATCTGCATACGAAGCAGTGCATACTCTTTCACTTGTTCGGCCACTTCCGGAAATGTCCAAGGCTTCGTATCACTATTCCATGCATCGATCATTGCCATCGGTGAAAATACAACTGTTTGAAAACGGCGCAACCATTCTTCCGCAGAATGAGAACTACGTACTTCCGGAGTCCACAACACACCGCAATAACCAGAGTTAATCAATGCTGTTATAAAATCAGAATGGTTATAATAATCATTATACAACACATAAGGGAAAGAATTTGCTCCGGCATTGGATGCACGTACCAATCCATAAGTACGTTTATTATACTTTCTAAAAAGTTCGTTTGTTGTACGTTGTGCCAACACTCCATACGTTTGTCTCATTTGTTCAGCCGAAATTCCCGAAGGAAAGGTTGCTACATCCGGCCAAATCCAACGGTCAAATCCATCCACTTCATCTATTTTATACCCGCTGACTCCTATACCGATATGTTCTTGTATCAGTTTGTCCTGAAACAACCGTTTTGCCTTGTCATTTGCCAAATCCGGCACAATGCCGTTCCATACCGTATGAGAACCGCTAACCGGATACATATCTTTGTATAATTTTGAATCAGGTGAAATATAAGGATTGGTCCATAAATTAACACGGATACCCTTATCCATAAGCCTTTTTACAAAACCAACCGGATCGGGATAACGTACAGAATCCCACTCCAAAGTACACGGATAAGCTTTACTTTGCCAACCAGGTTCCAAACCGATAAAATCAAGCGGATAACCATGACGCTCGAACTCTTCCACTTCATTTTCCACTTGTCTCGATGTATAAAGTGTCGGTGTACGTTGTGTAAATCCCAATCCCCAACGAGGAGGCAAAGTACCGCCACCACATAAAAGGTTATAACGTCTGACCACATCCATGGGGGTAGGACCTGCAAACAAATAAATTTCGGCACCGGGAGCAGGCACCAAAATGGAAACTGCATCCGAATAAGGTTGTGCAGTCCAAGTTTTATCCGTATTACGATCTTTTGCTTTCTCTGCATTGGGGCTGTCTTTTTTAATACCATTCCCTGCATAAACGGTTAAATAACGGGCCGAATTCACCAAAATACCGTATCCTTGACTGGATATGTAAAACGGAACCGGAGCATGTGTTCGACCATTATCTCTGCCACCATAATGATCCACATGTAAATTCAAAATCTTACCCCGTTGATGTATTGTTTGAAAATTAAGTCCGAACCCATATAATTGTTCCTTTGGCTGCAAAGGAATATACAAAGCAGTTTTTCCATCTTGTACGTTCCCTCCTATTTCAAAAGCCAATGCAGGCAGTGTCATTTCCGGTAACCGATTAAAGCCATCCAATTTCGGAGCAACACCTGCCGCTTTCAATAAAGAATAATTTTCAGGGGTTCCCACCACTCCTTTCCATACACCGGGAACCACCTGCTCCCAACTGATTTGTGCAATAAGTTGTATCTCTGTCCCCAAAAGCAGCATAACAACCATCATACACTTCTTCATGATCATACATTTCTTCATGATAACACAAACTTTATTTTTTATTCAACTCAATTAAATAAGACTCATCTTTACGGGTTTTAAAACAAATCTTATCTACTCCTTCAATTCGATATTTTATAATATTTCCTTTAGTATCAGTCACAGTCACTTTCTCAAATCCCGGATAACTTATAACACAAGGATTTCCTTTCCGAGAATTAATACTTATTCTTTTCAATTGTTCTTCTTCCCAAGAGACGGATACCTCAAAATTCCCCCGGGCTACCAAACCGCTATATTTTCCTGATTTCCAAGCTTTCGGTAACGCCGGCAATGGGAAAATAGTTCCATCATGGCTTTGTAACAACATCTCCGCTATACCAGCCGTACTACCCAAATTCGCCTCAATTTGATAAGGAGAGCGCAAAACTGCAATACAGTTGGTCCACAAATTATCCAATACAGACGTTTTCAACAAATCCTGCAATATTTGATGGGCATGATTCCCGTCTTTGAGACGCGCCCATAAATTCAACTTATGGGCCAGTGACCAGCCCGTAAAATTATCACCCCGCAAATCCAATGTTGTCTTAGCAGCTTTCAACCACTCAGGAGTATTACTGTTAATTATCGTACCAGGATATAACCCGATTAGATTAGATATATGACGATGATTCTTTTCCAAGACAATATCATCATAATATTCCTCCTCACGATATTCCTTTATCTGACCGGACTTGCCTACAAGTACCGGATCCAAATACTTAATTTGCTTTTTAAGTTTACTCAAAAGCGGATCTTTATCCTTCAATATTTTGGCTGAAGCCAAAACATCTGCATAGTTTTCATAAATCATCTGCTGATCAAATGCACAACCTAATGAAGGATAAGGCTTTCCGGTAATTTTACTAAACTGTTCGGGAGAAGAAGAAGGATAAGCCAAAACATACCCCAATGTATCACAGACAGTTTTACTAAGAAAACGTGCCATACCCGATAAGGCCGGATATGAAACTTCTTTCAGAATATCGATATCGGAAGTAAATGCATAATAATCCCAAAACAACTTGGAAGTAAGACCACCAGTTCCCGGTCCTGAATGTCCACCCGGTGCTCCGATAAAAAAAGCACCTGCCCCGGCTCCGACAATCCAACCATTCCCTCCTTTTTCCGGCGAATAAGCTTCGGGATGATATTTTTTAATATAAGTTGATGCCACCTGTTCAGCCGTTTCCCGATAAGCCTTATAATAATCAACATAGCTTTCAAACAATTCGGCCAAATTGGTATTAAAGACAGGCCAGTAATTCATCTGTATATTGATATTATGAGTATAATTACCGTTCCAGGGAGCCAGCTCATACTGATTCCATACCCCTTGCAAAGTAGGTGGAAGGGTGCCTTTCCGAGAAGTACTGATTAATAAATAACGCCCATACTGAAACAATAACTCTTCCAGATAATTACTCTGTTTCCCCTTTTTGTAATCAGCCAATAACCGGTCAGTCGTTATCTGCGGCAACTCTTCACCCAAATCAAGGTAAACCCGGTCGAAAAAGGATTTATAATCTGAAAGATGATTTTCTAACAATTCCTTATATCCTTTTTCCTCTGCTTTCCTTAATGTTTTCACAATCTGTTCATGCGGATCTATACCATTAACCAGTTTCTTCGCAGGAGGATTAGAAAAAACAGCATGGTCCAATTGGTAATTCGTTCCTAACGTAAACAAAACAAGTGCCGAATCTGCGCGTTCAATACGAATCATTCCATTACCACCATCAGAATCACTGTATGAACTCAGCTTTCCTCCATAGGGAATCACCTTTATGCCTCCTTCATAAATCATACGTAAATACTCTGTTTCCCCACGCAAAGTTATTCCGTTTCCTTCCGCACAAACCTTCCCACTACGCCCGTTATTACTAAAACGGGTTTGTGTCGGGCCGCTCAAATAACCTATAGTTACAGAATCGGTACGCTGAAGCGCTCCAAAAGGTACCAAATAAGGTATCTGGGCACGGACATTAAAAGTCAGTTTTCCCGGTTGATCCGCAGTCAACCTAATAGCCAACACATTATCCGGATAGCTCGCAAAATATTCACGCTCATAAGTAACTCCATCATGTTCATAACTTACCCTGCAAATTCCGTCATTGAGTGTCAAACTCCGTTCGTACCGGGAATATGTGGTATGAAAAAAGTCCAGATACAAATCAGCAAAAGCCGTCTGTGTCTCTACTCCCCACAACCCCTTTATATGCAAGGTCTTATCAGTTATCTGTATTCTTTCAGTATCCATACGCCCAAAGATGGATGCTCCCATATACCCATTTCCGATAGGTAAAGAGGAGTTCTCCCAATCAAGGTCAATAGGACGGTCACTTTCATTCGGACGAAAAACCGCCCCATTGTTCGGGGCCGGTGAATCATACCATAGTTTATAAATCTTTCGATGAAAATCAACCGACCGGTCTCCAGCCATTGCCAAAACCGGCAGTAAACAAAATAAAACGACTATTAAAATTCTTACTTTCATACTTTACTTGAAACTAATTTCTAATTCTATTTTCGCAATACCACATCAAAACCGGCTGCATTCCGACAACTAAAACGTAATACAGTCTGTTTCTTATCAGCAGAAACAAGCTTGCAATAAGGTGTTTCAGTTACTTTCCACTGCCCTTTCAACGTAATGGTAACAGAAATTTCAGCACTTTCATTATTAATCCAAGGACGGGAGTAAATACTGCGTTCGATACGTTTTCCCTGTTCGTCGTATATATCGTCTGAAGGACCGCGATATAGTGCCAAGTCCGGTTGGCATACGGTAAGTATTGCTTCTTTTTTATTTTCACGCAACATAACGAGACAGGAAGTATCGACCTTTTGTACAAGGCCTTTCGGAAGTACATCCGGAGTTTCAAACAAGATATAAGAAGTAGTATTACTCTTCAGATCACGTACGATATGGGCATTACGGTCTTTCTGCAATACCTTATAAGATGGTTTTTTAATAAATGCTTCCATTACCGCCTGGTCGGTTTGAGGAAGAACGGCATATTCATAGGATGCTCCCTTAGGGGCTTTACCATGGTCTACTGTCAATGTAACCCAGTCACCGGAGTTTTCTTTACCAGTATTCTGCATACGGGAATATTGTGGGAAATTTTTCTCGAATTTGGTGGCTACGGGCGTATAATAACCTGTCCCGACAGGGTCTATCCAATACTTTTCATTTCCTTCATAGGCTTTCCAGAAATTACGGTCGGTATCATTCTTTACGGCAAGCTGGAAGATGGTGGTTTCCGTCGGATAATCATTGTTGGTATTTTCGATATCCGAACCGAGACACACGATTATGCCGTCGAAAAAATGGTAAGATTTACGGGCACGATGGGAACCGTTGTACTTGTCATGTTCGTGAAGTTTCATGCCGAAATTCCCGTTCATCCCTTCCTGTGACAGACCACCGGCAAAAGCCTCGTCCGAGTACAGCATTTCTTCATATCCTGAGAATACGTCTACGTTGAGAACATTGGCTTCCAATTGGTCTACAGGAAGATGAATCGCTGTAGTTCCGGGAATACGTCCCCAATCAAAGCCCTCTTCCTGCCAATCGCCACTGGTAGAGGATACTTCTTCTCCTTGGGGAGCTGTCATGATTTGCAGGCTACCATGCCCTAAGTAACGTCCGAAAAGATTTGCTCCCAGATATTGTTCGGCTGCCCATAAATAACGGGAGTGCCCACGGGCTACAGCCGACCAATTGTTCCGACGTTGCACTGATACACATGCATACCCCATTGCTTTGTTACCTTCGGGATCTTGCTCCGGGGTAAATCCTTTAGCAGACAATAAGTTTGTGAACTGCTTTTCTTGTTTACTACATTCGTAGGGCTTTTCTATCAGACGTAAATAAGCTCCGGCCATATCGGCATCTATTTCCTGTTTACGGTCGGGAGAACCCGCAAGCGCCATAATAGCATAATGTTCGGGAATCAATTCCCCTTTCCCGTTCGGATGGCGTCCGGACATGGAAAGAGGGAAGCTACGTTTGTTACAGTAGAAACGCATGGTAAGAAGTACTTCTTTAACAGTCTGATGGGCCAGTTCGGAAATGGCGAATCCAGTACGACTTAACAGATAAATCATATCGATAGCTCCGGTTAATCCGCCTGTGGCATAAGCCGGATAATTATTGCAGTGATGGAAAGCGCTCCCATCCACCTTAAAACCACCGGATAATCCATTTGATGGCCGACAAGCATAATCCATCCAACGTGAAAATGACTTCAGATATTGAACCTTTTCGGGAGTATCATTCATAATCAATATACTTGCCAAACGACCGGTAATCTGTGTATTGAGCACGTCAATATTGATACCATTGCCAACCGGTTTAGGAAATACATCATTCGTAATGGCATACCATTGAAGCATTTTCATAGCCTCGTCCAGACGTTGGTTCTCATGCAGCACCTCCTTCATCAGGAAACATGCAGTATATAAATTCCGCATCGAATACCCGTAATGATGAATATTCCCCCAACAACTGCCATAGTTTATCCCTTGATCTATAGCATGATCATACATTGCCAGAAATTTATCTTTCATCTCTGTTTTAATCAAACTGTCAGGAGCATTATTATAAGCAACCGCAACCCGTTTCATCCAATTAAAATAATCTTTTATCGCAACACCCAATTCACTTGCTTTTTGAGAAGCATCTTTTCCTGTTAAATTAAACAATCTCTCGAAAGCCTGAATAGCATTAAAAAACAAAGGTACTCCATGAATACATCCGTCCACATATTCAATTCCATATTCCTGATATTTTTTTCGGATAGCCGTTATCTCTTGTTCCGATAAATCCTGAGGTTCATATATCTTCTTTCGAAAACGGCTTTCAATCTCTTTAAAATCTTGTTTATCCGTTGCCGTAACGGGACGGAGTACAATATCCGGCCGTAATTTTGATTTATTATACAGAACCATCCAATGATTCATGGTTTTCTTGTTGACAAAAGGAACCTGTACATCCGGTGTCTGATGGCGAGGATCGACTTTTGCTGCAGTAATCAAATGGTCGATATATAGTTCACCCTTCATATCAGGGGCCGTTATACGGATTTCATTCATACCTTCTTCCGGTGTACCTTGCATATCGCGCTCATAAGCTACCCACGCAGCTCTCCATCCGGTGAAATTAATATAAAAAGGGAAAGAAGTGCAGACCTTCCCATCTTTCAAAAACTCAAACCGGACAGTCTTATCTACCGCATGTTCATTATACACCCATACAATAAAAGTAGATAAATATAAATCCTCTCCCTTGGGATCTTTTTTCTCAAAACAGAGATTTTTTTTGAAAGATAAACTTCCATTGGGTTTAAACTCCCAACGTAATGATTGCTTTCCGTCTTTATTGTGCTTAGTAGAAATAGAGAAAGTGGATTGTCGGCTTTCAATACAATCAGACACAGTATGTTCTTCAAAAGAAAACAGTCTCTCATGTTTGAGAATCTGTGCCGAAGCCATAAATGACATCCCCCACAAGAAAAAGATAAGCACTTGAATATATTTATTGATTATTTTCATAATCTGCTACATATTAATTTTATTCGTTTTATACAATAAGTTCACTGCCGAACATTTAATCCTGACAACAATATTTCTACTCTATTTACTACATATTACCGTTGAAGGTTTCCCTCCGAGTTCACCCTGAGGAACAGAAATATTAATAATGCGCCCATTAAAATACAGCGTAATTTCATTCAAGTCAGTATTCATACAAGCATCGGTCACTGTTATAATAAAGTTATCCGATTCTTCCTTTATCAATACCGCACAAGGCGCAGAAACGGTCAAAGACACATTATCAGCTTCCAGTCCCCGGTGTCCCGGATAAAATATACTTTCAATAATCTTCCCATCAACAGAACATGCCGCTTGTACCAATGTATCGTTCCGTAATACACGGAAAGGGAGTTTGTCTTCCGGCTGTCCTTTACCGGCATAAACAACATATCCATAAGTATCATTCACCGGAGTCTGTCCGTGATCTACCCACGCATGCAATATATCTATCCGCTTCGGAAGTCCTTTCTTTTTCTCATTATTATTATTCATCTGTTCCCATCTGGCTTTTATACTTTCACAAGTGACAAACGCTTTCTGCGTAAACTCCGGTAAAATACGGTAAGCAAACTGCCCTTCCTGTATTATCCACGTATTTCCATTCAGAGAGTTACTCCCCTTACCAAGCTTCTTCTTTATTCCATTCTCAAGAAGATAAACTGCCGACAGATGACTGGTCTGATCAATGGTAGTCCGTATATTTCCCTCCAGTTCCGGTTTATCATTGGTCACTCCCGCTCCAAGGGCCAAAAAATAGTCTCCAAACATAAAATATCCTTTATAAGCTTTGAAGTCGTACAATATAGCATTTTGGATTTCCCTGTTTCCCCGATCATTCACCCCATCTTTATCCGATGCATTCATCTTCTCGAAAATATATCCCCCCACTGCGTAATCTCCACCATCTGTAGCTCCGGCGGCAAAATTATGTTTACTACAATATCCACGCCAATTCTCAGCCGGATTCAGCTTTTCCATTCCTTCACGGGCCGTCACTCCGGGATATCCTGTCACATCCCAACCACCCATAATTCTAAAATACTCATCACCGGAACGTTGGAATAACGTCAGTCCGTCTGTTGTATAGAAGTTATAACAATCAGCAAAAGAAGGAGCACTCTCCAAACCGTCACAACGAATAGAAGCCATATTTACCATGATATGGTAATCCGGTGTTTTTTTTATCAAATCGTCATTATTAAAGAACCATCTTGTACCTTGATACATACCGGAACAATAATTTCCCATCCTGATATCATTCCGGTCCACCTCCTGTTTCAACTGTAACAATTCCTGTTGTTCTTCAGGAGAAAACGAGTCTTTCCAATTCATCACGACATTATTCAGCAGTCCAGCATAAGGTATAGCCCTCCTTTTCGGATCATAAACCGCTGAATATCGATCTAAGCATGGCAAACGATATCCTTTATAATAGTACCAGTTACCTCCCCGGAAAAAGTTCATTAGTGCAGCCGTATTCTCCGGTTTTAACTTCTTCTCCCATGGCGTTCCTTTCAAGGTATTCAAAATATTCAATGCAGAGCCTGTCCCGTCAATAGGATATCCCCAAATAAGGCACTGATTACCATGTCCCCATCCTGCACCGTCAGCAGTAAACCCTTCTCTCCAAAATGCTTCATAATAAGTGTTCTGTGAAGTAACGCTGATAGCACCTAAACAAACCTCGGCCACTACGTCAACCATCGGTATAGAACTAAACATAGCTGCTACCGGCAAGAGTGCACGGTATCCTAGGCCATTACCTCCAACCCACCATACATGGTTACGAAAGCGCTCTGCTGACACTACATTCTTATCCGTCTCATCTTTTCTATAAGGCTGTGTCCAAGCTTGCAGGCCTACAGTTTTTAACATTTCACAAGCTTCAGTCACCAAGCGTCCTGCTTTTCCTGCTTCCGCTTTGTCCATTTCATTAAGATAACAAAAATAAATATTGACAGCCATAGTAGGAGTGCCAAAACAAGAATCAAGAAAACGGGTGGTTTCATTAGGTCGTCCTGCCTCCAAAGCGGTATAATGAATGATTGATTTCCATACCTTATCCGAGGCAGCCACTTCAGCGGATAATTCTCCTCTACGATAAGCATCACCGATTATCCAAAGGCGGCTCAAAGCTGTACCTACTACATCGGCAGCAATATTCTGCACCTCTCTTAAAGGTCTTTGGGTCTCACTTTTCTGCTGATATTCCTGTTCCTTTTTCTTTAAATCTCCAAAAAATCCATTCGTATCAATCATATCCAAACACTGTTCAGCAGTAAGAGACTTCCCCAATTGGTGATAACGGTAAGGGTGCGTTGCAAAACCAACACGAAGTTTTTTCATTGCTTCTTTCTTTTCTTTATCACTTACTCTCAAGCCTTCATTATAGTAACGACGGCAATTATCAATAGCACTTTGCTTTTCTGCTTTTTGTCCATAGCCTGTCAAGCTAATTACCAAAAACGATAAAATCAAAAATCCCTTTTTCATTTCCGTATCTTTGCTAATATTTCTGTTTTTACTAAAAAATATCAAAGTTAAATAATAAAATTGGTTAATATTTATCCCAAAATTTAGATTGACAATTTGACACAATACACCAATATGCTGCATGGTAAGTAATATACCGGTATATTGGTGTATCGGTACTTAAGTAAACAATATACGTTTATTGTTTTACCAGATTAGATAACTATGAGGAGCAAACTTATTCAATTTTATTTTAAACGTACCTTGTTTTATTGGAATAGGCATTCCTTCAGGCACCCCTCTCAAATTGACAGGTTGCGCTATTCCATCAACAAAAGTCGGCAAAGTTACTTCACATCCTCCTGAGTTACCTGCATTTTCCCAAAGGCGGAGTAATTTTCCGTTACCATCTGGATTCTTGCCATATGCAGTTACTAACACTCCTTTTTGAGAAACCTTTATTCCTTCTCTACTTGTAGGTAACTTTCCACCAGGAGTAGTAGCAATTCCTATTTGTAGCGGTAAGCGAGCCTCCCACGCTGGAGTAATTAAGCCGGATTCATCGTTATCCTGTTCATAATTTACCCAAATACGAACCTCCGAAGTCAGATTTCCACTCCAAAAAGAAGTGAAATTGGTATTCCAACGATTATTAAACAGGTTTAAGTAAATATGAGATTGGGGATTCTCATATTTGGGAGAAAAGTGCATGAAATTCAAATTCCCCATTACAAAGGCCGGTGCGTCCAACGGACAAATACCGACTGAATAATCCGTATCTTTTATCATAATCCCGGAATTCGACCAAATGTAATTAAATTGACTACCTTCAATCAAGTCTTTTGTAGGATCAATGACAGACCCGACCCGTCCGATACGATATTCCGGATTATCCATTTTGAAAGGCAAAGACAACCATCCGGCTTCAGCTTCTTCTGTTGCAGGTTTATTCACCACATTTAGTTTTAAATCAATATACGGAAGATTTTCATACAACGTAACTACCAGACCGGCCGTATGCTGTCCTTCACCAAGGGATAAAGAAGGAATTAACATACCTTTAATGAATGATTTGTGGTTTTCCACATAGAATTCCATCTGTCGTGGAGATTTGTGACATGCTTTTGCCTGTTTGTCCAAATACGAGCTTTTACCGGTAATCGAATAATGCGATTTTTTATAACCATCAAAAATATACTCTTTCAGATATTGTAAAGACTGTTTCTGATCATATCGTTCATATATATATGAGCCGAATTTATTAGTTGATTCAGTATCGATCAGTTCCCTACGATTAATTTTGTCCCATACACTTTTAATACACCCTTCGCGAACATCAAAAGTAATCTTATACCACTTATTTTCAATATAGTTATCCCGTTCATTACCTTTCAGTGTACTGTGTGTCTTTTCGGTAGTTCTATCTGTCAGGACATAGGTTTTGTAACCATTGGCGGGAATATCTTCTGCAAAAAATGTACCCAAGCGGTTTGACGTATTTCCATACACTTTCAATTCGTATATTTTATTTGTACCAACTTCTTTTATATACTCCGCCCGAATGGATCCTTGAGTTGGCATTGCAAAATTGACCATACCACTTCTTCGCCATGGTAGAGGATTGTAAACCACGAAGCGAAGACCGTCTTGTGCCACATTGTCAGCCAAAGTATATAATTCCCGTTCCAGTTCAGGGCGTAGAACTTGTTCTGCATGATTGATGTAATTAGCATGTTCCCTCCACGATTCCTCCATATGTGCATAAGCGGGACTTAAACCGGATAAATACATTTTATTCCACTCTTTTCCAATCATACCCGGTACGAAATGCTGATTTGCCAATCCCCATGTATGTTCTCCGAACATCAAGCTTTGGTCATAAACATAAGCTAACTCTTCATCTATTTCATAGGACATAATTCCCCATTCTTTTACTTGAGTATGCAATGTTTCTAATGCCGGAATGAGAGGGCGGACACGACGGGCTATACGAGTTGCATTGGGACTGGACATAACTCCATGTACCCAACTATCAGATATATCTCCTCTAATTATTGGAAGAGTTGGATTTTCTGTAAAGATGGCTTCTGCAAAATCCGCCATTTTCCCAATATGGATTTTGGCCTTCGGATATTTTTCTTTGATATGTTTGATAGTTTGTTCCACTTTTTCAGCAGTCGGTGGACCAGCATTATCCCCTGCATGTACAAATGTTAACCAAGATTTATGTTTCCAACCTTCCGGTGGGAACATTCCTCCTCCATATCCTTTTGAAAACATAGTCAGCACTCGCGAACCATCCGGTCCTTCCCACCAAAAAAGTGTCGGAACATTTATTTCCTGATTTGTTGGATTAGCTCCCATGTGAAAGAATTTGATACCTGCATGATGCAAAATAGTTGGTAAAATCCATGTATGCCCCGGCACATCAGTCATTTTTGCGTCTATTGGAAGTGCCAACCCATACTGCCTTGCCAACATTGATGAATATCCCAGTCCACGAACCAAGTCTTCAACCTCTAAAGTTTCAGTATGGGTTGTATAAGGTAGTGCATGTGTTACCAAATTACCATTTTTCAAAGCTTTTTCAATACGCAATCTACGCTCAGGAGTTTGTTTATCCCAAAGCATTTGTTTTAATGGCCATCCGGGAATTGTCCACACAAACTGCTCGTCTTTCATTTTATGGGTATTCCTGTCTATTACATCCATTGCCTTGTCGATCATGAATGTACGGTACTCATTAATTACATCACGTGCTAAAGCCGAGTATCCTATGTCAAAATGACTCTTGAACACTAAATAAAAGTCCATTTCCTGTGTTGATACTTGTTCAACATCGTCATTTTCATGTTTCTTGTAATTGTCTGCCTGTGCATTTATATGTCCAGTATAGACACAAAAATAAGTTAATAAAAACACAAACCATTTTATTTTTCTCATAATATACAATAAATTAAGCAATACACATACATTTATATTAACAAGAATTCTAAAATTTACTCTTCAGACTTCAATGTAATGTAAAGCGGTAATCCGTCTTTCAATATTAAGACTAATTCGGTATTATTCCCTACCTTTGAACAAGATGAAACACCCTTCGGAAACGATCCGGTTAACTTCCATCCCCCCCTCAAAATCAAAGTAGAAACCGTGGGAGCAGAATGCCACTTCTTACCGTCTTCCGTCATTTCAGGCCTCAAATCCGGACTACACACGGCAAGCTTTAAAATCTCATTTTCTGGTTCTGCCCTCTCCATCAGTAAAAGTGGAGAATCTACCGAACACAACATGCCTTCCTGCAAAAATTTTGCAGGAGCAAATAACGCATAGGCCAACGTATTAGAAGCAATATGCTTTAACACATGCAGCGAATCCTGATGTTGCCTTACGTCAAAAGCACCATTTTCTTTACAAAACAATTGCCTGGCATAGGTTGACATTCTCTTTGGAGTCGCTGTAGGAACAACGGCAAAACAATACTTTTTACGTATCGGCTTTATACCATGATTAAAATATGCTTTAGTTGCACAAAGAGTACCAAAAGACGAATCCGTAATACCTTCCGGACCAGGTGTATACTGATCTTTATAAGAAACCTGCAAAGGATCATTTCCGGAAGGAATGATATATCCTGTGCTACAAGGAGTTATCAGCCAGTTATTCTTATCATTATACAAAATCAAGCTTTCTCCCTTCTTCAATTTTTTTCCATTTACAACGGGAGTTTTATTTTCTTTATAGTCTATTGCCTGAAACAGATTTGTAGCAGTAATCCAGTCATCAGAATAGTTTCCGTATGAACCGATACCACTCCCCATACTTACCAATATACCATCAAAAGCAAAAACCGATTTACAGAACGACAAATTGGTAGGCTCAAACCGTCTTCCTCCCCAATAATCACCCTGGTCGAATGAAGCGGCAAATATACCGCAGTCTCCCCACGACAAAGCACCGGAAAAATTGGTCGTTTTAGCCCACTGGTCAAAACGGGATGTATTGTCCTTATTGGGAAGCATCTCATTCCAATTGGTATAATGTACCGTTGTCGCCCCAGGAATAACGTTCCAGTCCCAACCACCTCGTTCTCCACTGAACCGTTCCCATCCATCCGGATATCCCGACTTTTTCAAAGATCCGTCGTACATAATTTCCAAGGTACCATGACTTTGATAACGACCAAAACGATTCGTACCACTATACAATTCCCCCCCCCAAAAGCGGGTCGTCGGACACCTCATAGTAGCGAGCCAGTTATCATAACGATAAACAGCTGCCGGGCTGTAATTAAATTGATAAAATCCATCCAATTTATGAGGACGAATTCCTTTATAATAATTCGTTTCAAAAAAAGCATTGTAATAAGCTGCCAAATCTTCATCTATCTCTTTTCCTTCCAAATCTCCTCCGATCTCTATCAAATTACGGAACAGTTCAGCACCAAAATCAACTTTCAAGCCCGCAAACGGATGACGACCTGCCATACTATTAGCAAAGTAATGTGCATCACCGGACGTTGGTAAAGTAGCCATCAAATACTCACTGACTACAGCCTTTTTCATCCTCCGATAAGCATCAACCTGAATCTTAAAAGACGTTCCTCTTAATCGGTACATGTATTCCACCCAAGTTTTATAAGCATACATATAACCATTATAATGTGTTCTATGATGAAAACCTGTCCCATCAACTTTGAGCCCATCCCGATCACCGCATGTGTATTGCGTACAGGCCGACAAATAATCCGAGAAAGCCTTCATGTCTCTGACAGCCAGATTTTCATCAGGCTGATACAATGCACAAAAAAACAAATGTGGCAACATATTATACATATAATCCGTATTCACATTCTGCCTAATTATAGCCTCATCTTGATGCAGACGATCAAATTCCACTACTTGTTTAATTACTTCAATCAACCGACTTTTCTGTTCGTCACTGCAAGCCGGCAAAGCTGCCAACAAATGAAAAGGAATTTGTCTCACCATTCCATAGTCGCTATATACCAATTTGGGAATACGGGTAATAACACCATTTTCCAAAATAGCATCCATATATTCATTAAAATGAGCTCCTTCGGGATGTTTTAAGATAGCGGCAGAAGCCCAGGCATGTACATACTTCGAAAAAAGGATAGCCTCTTTCTTATCCAATACTTCCGTCGCACGAACCTTAATCAGTCCAACCATACGTTCAGAGTCCTTCCAATCCAAATCTGTTACTTCGTTGCAAACCAATGGAAACTGTTTCCTCAATCGATATAAATCCCGTTTTCCCTCCGGTACATTTTCCAAAGAAGATGTAAAAGAAAAAACTGTGGAAACAGACAAAAAACAAAAACAAAGTAAAAGAAAACATCCATTTATCTGTATACGTTTCATAAATCTATTTATTTAATAATCAATTATCTACTTTCAAAGTCTATCAATACGATCTCTCCGGGATTCAATTCAATAGAAACAGTTTCTCCATAACAATATAACTCTTTCATATTTTTTTCTTTAAGTTGGCTTATAGGTGAAGAGACACGAAAAGCTGTCGAGTTATCCGGATTCAGCCCAAGGACACGATCCAATGTAAATGTATACTTCTGTGCTTTGTCCGATGGATTGTGTATTGAGATATACCCCATTTCGTCACTCCATCCGCTATATCCGTATATTTCTTTATATTTTGGAGAACCTCCGTGCATCTTTACATGTTGGAATGTTGGAAAGAACTTATGACTCCATTTCAATCCTTCCGCCAATACATCCCAATCACTTGACGACAATTGATGCGTTTTAATATATAATTCAATAAATCCCGTACCACGACTCAAATTCATATATAAGTATTTTTTAAATGAATCTGCCGTTTCATCGAATTTAGTTTTCTTAGGTTCGTGGTTGAATATGGCATTTATAGGAAACTTCGTATTCTCTTCTGTCCATATTTGATAGTAAATATTGTCTCTATACACTAATTCATCCGTACGGTTACTGCCTCCTGCCGCATCGTCTGCATTAATAAGCCACACAACATCAATATATTGCAGCCACCACGAACTAAGATAAGCACCATTCGTAATGGCAATAAATATCTCAGGATTAATTTCAGACAAACGATCAAACATGTGTATCAATCTTTCCGTAGCAGCAGTCATATAATATAATTTCACTTCATCATAACGGGAAGTATTCAACCTACGATCGTTAGAAGCAAATTCCTCCGTGTTAAGCTGAGGAACAGCAGGAGTCCCCCTACCATTGAGTTCAAAATCACGGATGTTGAGATGTCCGAAAAGTCCATCGAATTTGAAATAAGAAATTCCTTTTGCCGCCAATTGACACACACGCTGTTCTAACTTATCCATATACGTTTTTCCAGTCATGGACATGCCATAAGAAAGTGACTCAAATCCATATTCTTTCATTCTGGGAACCATAGAAAGTCCTCCTAATATGGAAGCCGGACTTAACCAAATACCCAATCGAGAATTAGCTTTGTGTACAGCACTGACACTTTCGGAAAAATAAGGAGAAAATTTCGTCTTATTTATTGTCCAAACGGTATCTGACCAGTCAGCAGTAGCACTAATATCCTGCCATCCATCATCTATCACATACGCACTAAGAGAAGGACATTTACGGTCAACCACCAATTCTTTCTGTATTTTCTCAATACTTGAAATAAACTGTTTCTCTGTTACACGATTTCCATAATCAAACCAACTGTTATATTGAATCTGCAAGCGAAGAGGACGTTTCCTAATTCGTTTAATATAAGTATAGAAAGCATCGTCTATATATTTGACATCATCAGCCATACCTACCACGCTTTTATATGAAGTATAAATTTCTCCTTTTTGAAGTGTTTTTCCAATCAAATAGCTACAAGATATAAGATTATTGCTTACGGTGTTATAAGCCGCCGGAAACTCCATCCCCCAAAATGTACCGGTCTGCAATGTGTAAATCGGTTGTCCCAGCCCCGGTTTCCACTGCGAAGGGGCTTGTGCAGTAATACTTTTTATTGTATAATTCTGAAAAGCATCTTCCAAAGCTATAGATTCCACATCAACTTGCTCAATGGTCACCTCCTTGTTTGGTATAATTTGAATAAACTTACGACAGTAAGGTTCCTCCTCTTTCAATTCGTAATACAAGATTATTTTCATATCTTCTTTACTATTATATAATACGAACTGATAACTCTGTTTTTTTTCTTTATCATTAGATGAATTTTGTACCTTTTCTACTCGAAAATCTTCAGTATTGACCAAACGATCTGTACCGATTTTATCGGTACCATCAGACAAGCGTAACGCAAATTCATTACACGAAAGAGGAGATAGTTTTACTCCAACAAGTTTGTTTTCAATAAATAAAGTTCTCAATTTACCATCTTCAATACTTAGCTGTCTGGAAAGAAAGCGGTTCTCAAGCTTGAAAATATTCTCTTTACCCTGTACAACCGTTCCCGTCGCAAACAGAGTAATTAGTACTGCAAATATTTTAGTTATTCTCATGACATAAAAACAGTAAAAAAACAATTACATTACAACACCGGTGTATTCTATATAGCCGGGGTTACATTTCATTTTGTAAATGTACAAACAAGAAACTCGTTTAATACACCTTTTTTATTCAGTAATATTACAATATTGTATACTCCTTTAAATAACTCTTTTTATTTGAACAAAAGAATATTCCTTGTTTCGGCATATCTTTCAAATGTAACAAACTACTGCTACAAAAGAATAATGATTTTGATAACAAGTAAGTTAGAACCCAGTTTTGTACAAAAGTACATTTGTATTGAACAATAATAAATAATATGTATGAATATATTTTCTACCTTTCCACTTCTATTGTGTAAGTAAAGCTATCCGCCCGGTAATATCCGATGTTATATTCAATAGGTACTCCGTTCACATCATAAACAAATCTTTTCCTTATTAATATAGGATCACTGGATTGGATCTCTAGTTTTTCTGCAATAAATTCCCCTGCAAGTCTCGCTGAAATCTCCTCCTTGCTGGTCTTTACCACTATATTATATTGAGTTTCCAGCATATCGTATAATTGGCGTGTATAATCTTCCTCCCCGGTCAATGGAATATTTGGGTTGAATATGAAGAGGTTTATTGCTGTTATGGTCTATTTTCATATCTATCCGGATTGGTTTATTTTCAGCAAATATAAGATTTATCAAAAAATAATCTAATTTTTTGATATAAAAACAAAATCTATATATTTACACAATATAAAGTATGTGCGAACATATAAATTTAAAAACAAGTATAAATACGAGAAAAGCTAATTATGATAAATTTCCTTCTACGAAGTCGACGGGGATGCTTGTTCAGGGTTGGGATGTATTACAAGAATAATTACCTTTGTACTTGATAATTTAATGCTTCACAACTGTTTCATTAAATACAATCGAGAGATGATTAACATACTGGAAATATGGAAATAGCAATAGTTACACAGGTGTAAATCAAGAGTTCTAACAGAAGCAGAAGGTTACTTTGTAATCTTAGATGGTCAACACAGGAGTACTCTAGTACTCGAACAGTAGAAGCGCTTAGACTATCAGAGAGCCATAAGAGAAAATAATCAACTGAATAACAAAGGTTAGTGGTCAGTTATTTGCGACTTATTCACGACCATTCAATAACATAACGATCTATGATAGATTAGTAAGTGGTTACAGGGATGCAATACTATTATTTATCATAGTATGACAGATACGATGGGCCGTATGCACTCAGACACTCAGTTCGCTGGTTCTTCATCGGTTCCTGCTCACGTAGAAATGATGCAATCCCGTTCAACATATCACTTGTAAAGTTGTTCAATAACCATAAATTGATTACATTTGCATAAACTCATAATCATAACAAATTATGGAATACATTAATGAATTTCACAAGCAATGGATAGAGCGTACTCGCCAATCAATAGCATCTTGGAGCAAGCAGCCTGCATCGTTAGAAGAAGCAAAGAAGCAGCAGGAACGCTTGAACCAACAGAGAGCTATAAGAGAGGGCAAATCGAAGAACTAATTTCATTCGCCAATTCAAATGATTTATGGATAGACTTCAATCACATCCCTACCATCTATTTAGATAAAGGAGGTGAGAATGAAGTCTTTTACGATGGTGCAGCAACCATATATAAGCTGAATAACTTTGAATATGCAGGCGATGATTTAGGAAATTTCTTTATTCGCATCTCTGCACATAACAAGTTCTTTAGTAATGTACCCTATCAGATGATAGGCTTTGCCTATAATAGCCAGCAAGAGTTTTGTGCTGTTCTAATCCAACCTCACATACAAGCAGAGCGTGAAGCTACAGAAGATGAAATCGTAGAATATATGACAGCTCTTGGCTTTGAAATGGATTACATAGACGAATTCCATAACTAAGAATACGAAGTGTTTGATGCTGTCCCTAACAATGTGCTTTACGGAATAGACAATGACTTATACTTCATTGATACGCAAATCAGATTAAGGCCTCAATCCTATAAAGATTACTCTCGTCTAAAGGGAATTAGCCCATAATGCAGCCCTTTTTGATAATTCGTTCTTTTACTTATTAACAAGGAGTTTATCTTTGACTATTATAGCATTGATTAATAGCTAATTGCTAAACCTTGCAGAGATACTGAGTCGCTGCTTCTTACGGCATGACGGACACTATGGGCCGTATGCACTCAGACGCTCAGTTCGCTGGTTCTTCATCGGTTCCTGCTCACGTAGAAAAGTGATTGAAACAAGCTCAACTTATCTTCAATAATTAAATTAGACAGAAGAAAAGAGTTATTAAAACTTGGCTTGCATAAGACCACAAAATTATAGAGTTTCACCCTAAAATGTTATACAATATATTAACTTGAATTATCGTTAAATACAAACCAATCAACAATCTCTGTCACAAAAGTAGTCTCCCCTTAGGAGGTTGATTGAGCATACAGATATGTGCGACTGGAGAGATATAGAGTATGCCATTGAATTACTGACACAAACTATTTTGAAAATTGATAAAGAATCAAATAAATATTTATTTAAATAAAAGAGAAGACATAGATAAAAACGACGCCTTCTCCACAGAATATTATTAATTAAAAACTTATCATAGAATATACTTTACTCTCTCACACAACGGATAGCCTGAGCAAATCCCTGATATGAAAGTCTCATGTTATGAGCATTATAGGAAGATTCAAGTGACCAGGCTCCATAACGCATTCTTCTATCACTTGTTCCTGATATCAATTCACTCCGATTGTATCCAGGTCCTACACTTGACGACCAATAATAACCGGTACTACCTGCACTTTCCAGATTACCTGTCATATTATTCAAACGACCGGTAGCCGGAAAAAAGACAGAACGATATATCTTCTTTGAAGTATCAAAATTATAGTATAGTACTCCCTGATAAGCAGCTCTACTATTGTTTAATGACACACCATAGTTGCCCGAAGAAGCTTCTTTTATAGGTCTTCTGTCAAAAAAACCATCCGAATAAAAAGTAAAAGATGTGTTTTTCAATTGTTTACGAGCTGTTCCACTTTTACCATAAGGATACGTTCCCGGCCCTGTATTGGTTGAAACAACATTGTCATAGGTTGTTTTATAATCAGCATTTGAAGAAGCATTCCCCGCAAAAGGCACTAAGAATAAAGAAGTTCTGAATTCAGAATACTTTATATCCGCTTTCTGATTTTCAAAATCAGTGGCAGAAGAGCCTGCAATCGGCAAATAAGGATAATATCCATTAGTAGATATCTTATTCGTATATCCATCTGTAGGCCGACGATATCCCGGAGGACAGACCTCAAATTGATTTTTATACACTGATATGCCGGTAGCTCCATCCCACATAATAGGGAATTCACCGTATCCCCACGGGAAAGCCGTACTGTTCAATGATTTTGTTGGATTATAAGCTCTACGATAATAACTACTATAATCAGTAGAAGATCCCAGATCTATCGCCCACTGAAAAAAGGCACCTGCCTGCGAAGGAAAATCAACGAAACGAGCCCCCCTTATACCAACATTTTCATGGGCAGGATTTCCATTTCCAGCCAATCCTTCCGTTGTTAAATTAAGAGGTGAAAACTCCGTAGCCCCAAGATTGCGCGAATCTGCAGCTAAAAGACGCATATCCTCTCTGACTTCTGAACTTATCAAAGTTCCACCATTCCAGCCATTATACACTTCTCCCGGAATCGGATCATCCGGACCATATATATAATGTGGCGCTTCTCCCTGCCGGACATAGATAATCATAGTCGGTGACCACGTAGCAGAAAGGCGATATTTCAAATTAACATATCCAAACTTTGGAGTTGCATCTTTATTTGCTACAAAATTAGCGCTTTCTTTTACGCCAATACGGAAATAAATACGACCTTTAAGACCTGTAATATTATAACCTGTTTCCCCTTTATATTGATTTGGGACTACATGGTATTTTTCAGCATCTTCCGGTGATTCGGTTCCTACCCCCGGATCAAAACTGGGGGTTGCACTTACTACCAGCCAATCCCGAAACTCAGCAGGCACCTCCACTGACCAGTCCCAGTTTACACCATGTTGCCCAGTAATGATACGTTCACCTTTCTGATTGTGTTTAAAAAAGACTCCATTAAACAAACCTTGTCCGTTTTTAGTGGGATCATTAACAAAGCGTAAACCTTCTTGTGTTACCACCACTTTTATTTCCCGCTGCAAAGCATTTTTTCCATCTTGTTCCTCCGCTGACAAAGTCAACGTATACGTACCAGTCATATTCTCAGTTCTGATATGTGGAGAACCGACAACCGTATTTGTACCATCAATCAACAAATCCATATAACCACTACCAGTCAGCGGATCAAAATAAAACCGGTAAGGATTGGAATTATTGATTTCATCTATTGCCAAACAGTTAAAAACCTCATTAGTAATACGTTTCGTAACCTCTCCCTGCTTTTGCACAGTATTCAACACTCGTACCACCGGCATATTCGACCAGAAAGAAATACGAACCCCGTTCAAGTCTGTCATTTTAACTTCTTTATGAGATACATTTAAGATACGATTATCCACTATCTCCCAATCATTATCATCAGGAATCCATAGAGAAGGCTTTATATTTACCTCCAAAGGTGCTTTTATGACAGCCGTTAAATCGAGCCGGGCATTTGCCGGCAATCTATAATCCGGATCAGATAAAATTTGCAATTTACATGAAGGGCTATAATCTTTTATCATATTAACTGTAAAATCAACTGCATTTGCTTCCATCGTTTTTGTCGCAAAATAACTGGAAGGAACGATTACTCTTTTTATTCTGGCTGCCCAAACCAAATCATTCGCTTTATCCGCAGAAGTTAGAAAAGCCGGATTTATCTCAAAATAACCGGCATTATCATTAAGTGTAAATTTACGTATTACATTTCTGGTTATCGCTGTTCCATTGTAAGTTAAAGTTGGATCATCATATACCCAACCAGATACAGGATCACTGGGTAAGCCATGTACCAACGACACGCGATCTGGAAGATTCGAGAGAGTAACCCCTTCGAATACAGTAGAATTGAAATCTCCCAAATCTATTTTAGATTTTAAGACAACATCAATACGGGCAGCAAGTCGTCTTAATTTTACAACCAGTTCTGTACTTACAACGCTGTTTATTTCGATTTTTCCTCCGGCCAACACTTTTACACCTCCGTTTTCTGCTATCATAGGAATAATATAATCCGAATTAAAAAACTCTGCCGGATATGCAATTGACTTTACATCATCATAGTGATTAATACCATCAAGTAATGTTTGGATATCCTGACGGAGAGGTTCATTACACAGAAAAATAAAATTATATTCTCCTTGTTTAATAGGATGCTGCAAGGTAGTTCCGGCCAACACAGCACCATAATAAAAAACATTACTTTTACATATATTAGTAGCTTTATCAAATGCCAATACACGAAGCGTTTCAACTTTATCATCAATGCCATCTCCCGGCTTCGAGCCCTCATAACTACGGGTATTAATACCCGTTATCGTCACATGGCCCTCCTTCGCATTCGTTTCAAACTTCTCGTCAAAACAAGAAGTTAATAATAAAAACATAAATAGAACAGATAGAGGCAAATAAATTCTTTGTCTATTAATAAACATATAATCCTTGGTTTTAATTCTTCTATGTACTGGTTTTTGTCTCAATGACACCTAAAAAAGAGTTTCTCTCTTTTCCAAAATATTCGAACATAAAGATGTATCTTATCATCCTGCATCATTTCAAATGTACAAAAAATAAATGTAGCTTATGGTTAAAAAAAAATAAAAAGTAAAATTAGTGATGGCACATAGCTCTAATTTATTAACAAAAAAATCATTAAGAAATGCAATTAGTATATTTTATTATTTAACATATATCTAATTTTTCAAACTCTAGTTCACGTATATCATGTCTGTTATTTCTCTTTGCCAACAATACATAGCTACATTAACAATACACTGATAATCTACTCTCCATTGTGTTGCTATGTTAACAACAATGACTATATTTGCATATGATTCTTATTAAAGAAGTATAAAGTTAAATCTGAGTTCTCATTTATCAGGGATATATAATAAACTTCTCTCTAATGAAAACAATCTCTCAATTATATCATCTTATTGAAAACAATCCGGGAAAAGCTTTCGGAATTACTTGTCTTCTCCTTATAGTTTATCAATTAATATCTGTCTTTTGGGGCTTCGAGTTATGTGATTCAGGATTCTATATGACTTTCTACGATCATATCTTCAAAGCTCCTGAAAGTGTGGAATATAACTTCATGTACTATCTAAGCGGAGTTGTAGGAGGAACTTTCATTACTTTATTTCCCGATGCAGGAATATTCGATATACGTTTGTTGGGAGTAGTAAACAATATGATTACCGTTTATCTGGTATATAGACTGCTCCGCAGACATATCCATGTATCGGCTATAATCATTGGAGTTTTACTGGTTATTATTTCTTATGTAGGTCTACCTATGGCTTTCTACAATGATCTGATGACATGCCTTCTATATGTACTTGCTGTGTTTTATTTATTTAAAGGGCTAAGAAGTAATAATAATCTATGGTTCATTATCAGTGGAATTATAGTTGCATTAAACACCTTTGCACGTATTCCGAATATACTCGATTATGGCATTATTCTGCTTATAATTCTGCATAAACTTTATTATAAAGAGAGCGCTCGTCGTTGTGCCGGCAGATGCCTGATCTTTACACTTTCGTTCATCACAGGAATTATAGGTATTATTTTACTAATGAAAATTTTAGGGCATTATGAATATTTCATTCATAACTTGCACGAACTGACCTCTGCTGCGGGAGACGATAGCGGAACCAGTTCCCATACCCTGGCCAATATGATATTTGCTCAGGTGAGAATCTACTATCTGGTTTTCAAGTTCGGAGCGAAAATACTCTTACTTTATGCTGTTCTTCTATTCTCTCTTAAATATGTAAGAAATGCTCTGTTACAATTACCTATCCGAATCATTGCTTTCATAGTACTGGGCATTCTTTTCTATAGAGAAAATGCCGTAATTATCCTCTGTGCTTTCAGTCTGATAGGGTTAGCAGGAAATATCTTTTTGAATAATGACAAAACAGTCAAGATGTTATCATGGGCAGGACTTTCTATGATCCTGATCGTACCACTTGGCAGTGATGGGGGCATGTACAATAACGGAAGTATT
This sequence comes from Bacteroides mucinivorans, assembly GCF_034654355.2. NCBI lineage: Bacteria > Pseudomonadati > Bacteroidota > Bacteroidia > Bacteroidales > Bacteroidaceae > Bacteroides > Bacteroides mucinivorans. Next base: position 3,809,823 of record NZ_CP178179.1, read on the forward strand.
ATCTATTGGTTAGGATTACCTATGGCCATCTCGTTTTACTTTTCCATAAAAAACAAAATTCTTCCTCCCGTTTTATCTGTACAAATGGTAAGGAAGACGTTATTGCTTACCTTGAGTATATACATTCTAATATGTGGAGTAAAAACTGTAACAGAAGGAGTATACTTTGACGGAGGACCACTTTTCGAGAAGCGGTTCTCTATCCGGAACGAAAGAACGAAACATGTTTATACTTCTCATGAAAGAGCCGGGATAATAAATGACTTGTTAACAGGAATAAAGCCATATATTAAAGAAGATGACTGCCTGTTTGCTTACGGCAGTATACCCGCCATTAATTATATGACACGAACCAAGCCCTTCATCGGATGTTCCTGGCCAGAATTACTAAGTGCACCGCTACTAAAACAGAAATTAAACAATTACAAAGGTCCACTTCCAGCTATATTAAGACAAAAATTTGATAGCATAGGAAAAGAGTTCGGAGCACCGGATGAGAACTATCTGATTGATTGCGGAGTGGAAGCAGGTACTTTTAAAAGTAATAAAAAGAGCCAGGTGGTAAATGAATTTATAGAAAAGAATAATTATAAGATAGTTTTTGAGAATCAATATTTTATTTTATTCTTGCCGCAATAAAGAAAAATCCTTCAGTTATTTATCAGTTTTGAGTGCTTCCCGCACGGGGAGGTACGCCAAGCGATGGTCAATTGAACCTAAAATTGGTGCGATTGCCCTGATAAAAGATATCCCCCCCCAATCAAAGACTGTTTTATTTTTTTAGATGAATCAATATAGTAAAAAGCATATTTTCATTATCTTTGGTCACTAAACTTTTAATACCTTTACCATGAAACGAACAACAATGATTCCAGCCGCGTATTCTGTTCTTCTGTTCATCATCATAAGCCTGAGCTCATGTGCAGGCAGTCAGAAAGAACTTGTTCCTTCTTCGGAATTTACACCTTATGTAAATGCCTATACAGGCGGGGTAATATCGCAATCCTCACCCATACGAATAGAACTGACCCAAGATCAGCCCGTAGTAGATTTAAATAACGAACTCAAAGAGAATCCATTCCGCTTTTCGCCTTCACTGAAAGGAAAAACATATTGGATAAGCAATAACACAATAGAATTCCTGCCCGAAGAAGGAGCGCTTAAACCAGGAACAATGTATGAGGCTTCGTTTCAACTGGGAGACTTTGTAAAAGTAGACAAACGTCTGAAAGAATTTAATTTCTCATTCCGGGTACAGGAAAAGGATTTCTCATTGGCAATGGAACCACTCGACATAACTGCCGCTACCCCCGAGTACGCCTCTGTTAAAGGAGAAATACGTTTCAGCGACAAGATTGACAACGTACAAGTAGAGAAAATGATCTCAGTTAATGGAAATGGTTCTTCAGATTATGCCATTTCTGTAGGAGGCACAGGAAATCCGATGCGATACAGTTTCAACATCAACCGTATACCGAGAGCACAGGAAGATTACGATCTGGAAATAACATTGAACGGAAAAGTGGCAGGTATAGACCGGAAAATTGTTGAGAAGGTGACCATTCCGGCAAAAGATATCTTCCGCTTCATGTCTGCACAACGCATAGAGCAACCAGAGAACGGAATACAAATTTCGTTCTCCGATCCCGTATCTACCACACAGGACCTAAAGGGACTCATTGAAATCGCGGAACTCTCTTCGTACACATTTCAGGTAATCAATGACAAAGTAAACATATACTTCGAGCCCAATCGCTCCAATAAACTCACACTGAGAATCTATGAAGGTATAAAAAATAGGAAAGGAAAAAAACTCGGCACCTCCCATTCTATCTCCTTCAGTCAACCCAGCCTGAAACCACAAGTGGAACTACGTACAGATGCTGCCATTTTGCCCGACTCCAAAAATCTGATTATCCCTTTCCGGGCTGTCAGCCTGCATGCTGTTGACTTGAATGTGATCCGTATATTTGAAAGCAATGTACTGATGTTTATGCAGACAAACACTCTTTCATCTTCCAACGAATTGAGACGGTCTGGACGGTTGGTTTATAAAAAGACATTACATCTGGATAAAGACCCGTCTAAAGACATCCGCAAATGGGAAGATTATTCTATTGACCTCTCCGGACTGATCAATCAGGAACCGGGAGCCATCTACCGGATCACCCTTTCGTTCAAACAAGCCTATTCGGCCTATCCATGCGGAGAAGATGACAAAGAATTACAATTCTCCGAAAGTTCGGACCAGTTAACAAAACTATCCTCCGAACAACTGTCAGAAGAAGATGAAGCTGTGTGGGATACTCCGCAGACCTACTATTATTACAACGGTTCCGAAGGAATGGACTGGCGACAATATCGTTGGGAAGAGCGCGACAACCCCTGCCATATATCTTACTATATGGGAGCAGACCGAACAGCTGCATGTAATGTTCTGGCATCCAATCTTGGTATGATTGTAAAGCGAAACTCGGTCAACAAATTGTGGATTACTGTAAATAACATATTAGATACTACCCCAGTAGAGAAAGCTATAGTAACAGCTTACAATTTTCAGCTACAGCCAGTGGGTAAAGCCGAAACCGACAAAAACGGATTCACTGTCATTGAGACTAAAGGTGTGCCTTTCATTGTTGTGGCAGAAGCCGGAAAGCAAAAAGCATATGTACGGGTGGCAGACGGGGAAGAACAGTCAGTCAGTCGTTTTGACGTAGGCGGTAAAGATATACAGAAAGGATTAAAAGGATTTGTATATGGCGAAAGAGGCGTATGGCGTCCCAGCGATACACTACACATCTCGTTCATGCTTGAAGACCGCAACAACCGGATACCGGATAAACACCCCGTAGCATTGGAAATTTACAATCCGCGGGGACAATTCTACAATAAATTAATCTCCACTAACGGAGTAAACGGGCTGTATACTTTCGCCGTACCAACAAGAGCAGAAGATCCTACCGGACTATGGAATGCTTACGTGAAGGTTGGAGGAACGGCCTTTCACAAGTCACTACGAATAGAAACGGTAAAGCCCAACCGTCTGAAAATCAATCTACAGCTTCAGGGAGAGATACTCAAAGCCTCGGATGGAGAGATACGTACTACTTTGTCGTCAGCATGGCTAACAGGTGCCCAGGCTTCAAGACTGAAAACAAAAGTCGAAATGTCACTCTCCAAAGTCAATACGCAATTCAAGAATTACGGGCAATATATATTCAATAATCCGGCAACAGAGTTCACCTCTTCACGCATGGACGTATTCAGCGGCATGCTGGATGCGAACGGCAATGCATCGTTCACCCTCAAACTACCCGAATCGGGAAATGCACCGGGTATGCTACAAGCCAATATTACCACCCGGGTATTCGAACCGGGCGGAGATGCAAGTATCAACACAACAAGTGTACCGTTTTCTCCTTTCAATTCGTACGTAGGTATCAATCTCAATCAGCCCAAAGGTAAATATATCGAGACAGATAAGGATCATGTATTTGACATCGTCACCGTGAATCCGGAAGGAAAACCAGTGAATCGTTCGGGACTTGAATATAAGATTTACCGCATCAGTTGGAGCTGGTGGTGGGAAAGTTCCAGAGAATCATTTGAGACTTATGTCAACAGCAGTTCTTATACCCCTGTGGCCAGCGGAAAGCTGAATACCATAAACGGAAAGAGCAGTTTCAGATTCCGCATCAACTATCCCGATTGGGGACGTTATCTGGTGTATGTGAAAGACACAGAAAGCGGACATGCTACCGGAGGTACAGTCTACGTAGACTGGCCCGAATGGCGTGGACGTTCCAGTAAGACTGATCCGAGTGGTATCAAAATGTTAGCTTTCTCTCTCGATAAAGAATCTTACGAACCAGGTGAAACGGTAACTGCCATCATCCCCGCCTCAGCAGGAGGCAGAGCACTTATCGCTCTGGAAAACGGCTCAGAGGTATTACAACGTGAATGGTTGGATGTATCCGGTAAAGAAGACACCAAATATCAGTTCAAAGTGACCCCGGAAATGGCACCTAATGTCTATCTGCACATCAGCCTGCTGCAACCACATGCACAAACAGTAAATGATTTACCCATCCGCATGTACGGAGTAATGCCGATATTTGTGACTAATAAAGAAACCGTACTCCAACCCCAAATTCAGATGCCCGATGTACTTCGTCCCGAAACGGAATTCAATGTGACGGTAAGCGAAAAGACAGGTAAACCAATGACGTATACACTGGCTATCGTAGACGATGGACTACTTGACCTTACCAACTTCAAAACACCTGATCCGTGGAATGAATTTTATGCACGGGAAGCATTAGGCATCCGTACATGGGACATGTATGACGATGTGTTGGGAGCCTATACAGGTAGTTACAATTCACTGTTCAGTACCGGAGGTGATGAAACATTAAAACCGGCAGATACCAAAGCAAACCGTTTCAAACCGGTAGTACGTTTTATCGGTCCGTTCAGTATTGGCAAGGGTAAAAGCCAGACACACCGAATCACGCTTCCAATGTACGTAGGTTCAGTACGTACCATGGTGGTGGCAGGAGAAAACGGAGCATACGGACGGGCAGAAAAGACAACTCCGGTACGTACCCCACTCATGATTCTTTCAACATTACCCCGCGTACTCAGTACACAAGAGGAGATATCACTCCCGGTCAATGTATTTGCCATGGAGAAAGAAGTGAAGAATGTAAAAGTATCCGTTTCAGCATCGGGTGGTGCACAAATCAGCGGTGCCTCCCAACAGTCGGTTTCATTCGTAAAACCGGGTGACCAGTTAGTTTTCTTCAAACTAAAGACTGGTAGCAAATCCGGTAAAGCAACCCTTCGCGTAACAGCCGAAGGAGCCGGGAAGAAAGTTTCGGAAACAATTGAGATAGAGGTACGTAATCCTAATCCGGTGGTAACACTGCGTGAAAGTAAATGGATAGAAAACGGGCAAAGCTGTGAACTATCTTATAGGTTAGGCAGTCGTTCACCGGAAAACAGTGTCAAGCTGGAAGTATCCCGTATCCCGTCGGTAGATATCAGCCGTAGATTCGACTTCTTGTACAATTACCAGCACTACTGTACAGAACAGCTAACTTCCAAGGCTCTCCCACTCCTGTTTATCAGTCAGTTCAAAGCAGTAGACGAAGCCGAATCTCAAAAAATAAAGGCAAATGTACAGGAAGCAATCAAACAACTGTATGCCCGTCAGTTACCCAACGGAGGATTTATTTACTGGCCAGGGAATGCTTCTGCCAACGAATGGATAACCTCCTACGCCGGAATGTTCCTGGTAATGGCACAGGAAAAAGGATATGCCGTAAATGCCAATGTACTCAATAAGTGGAAGCGTTTCCAACGTTCGGCTGCACAAAACTGGCGTACACCTCAACAGGATACCGGATATTACTGGCAATCAGATTTGCAACAAGCGTTCAGACTATACACACTGGCATTGGCAGGAGCACCGGAACACGGGGCCATGAACCGCCTGAAGGAGATGGAACAAATTCTCTCTTTACAAGCTAAATGGAGACTGGCGGCAGCATACGCCTTAAACGGAAAAATGAAAGCAGCTAATGAGTTGGTATTTAATGCCAAGACTACAGTAGAGCCTTATTCCTCTTCTGCGGGAAGTTATGTATACGGATCTTATGACCGCGATGAATCTATGATACTGGAAACGTTGCTATTAATGGGACGTGAACGGGAAGCGTTTGCACAGGCACAACGAGTGTCACAAACTTTATCCCGTGAAGAGTGGTTCAACACCCAATCCACAGCATTTGCTCTAATGGCAATGGGCAGATTGGCCGAAAAACTATCAGGCACACTTGACTTTTCGTGGACACTGCATGGTAAACAACAACCCGCTGTAAAATCTGCCAAAGCCGTGTTTGAGAAAACACTTGCCACTGCTCCCGGTGGAGGTGAAGTTACAGTGAAAAATAATGGAAAAGGAGCATTAAATGTAGATCTTATCACCCGGACACAATTACTGAATGATACTTTACCTGCAATGGCAAACAATTTACGTCTGGATGTGAGATATACTGATATGAACGGTACAGCTATCTCCATAAATCCTATCAAACAAGGTACAGACTTTATGGCAGTAGTTACGGTAGCCAACATCAGTGGAACTTCCGACTACAACGACCTGGCACTGACACATATCATACCATCGGGTTGGGAGATATATAATGAACGTATGATAGACTACCCGGAACAAGCCACAAGTACTGATACGAACAACAGTTATACCTATCGGGATATCCGTGATGACCGTGTACTTACCTATTTCAATCTGAAACGGGGACAGTCTAAAACCTTCACCATACGATTGCAGGCAACCTATGCAGGAACCTTCATATTACCTGCTATCCAGTGCGAAGCAATGTACGATTCCGGAGCACAGGCAAGGACTCAGGCCGGAAAAGCGATGGTTGAATAGAGAGGGGAAGAGAAGGGAGAATGGAGAAGGGAGAAGGAAAGAGAAGGAAGAAGGGTAAAATGATAGGGGGAGGGGTTATTACACTCCTGTTAATAGGGTATATTTTTTGCCTTCCCCGGCAACTATTCCATGTACCCTACTCTACTGTTGTGGCCGACCGGAATAATGAGCTTCTCGGAGCACGTATTGCCCCGGACGGGCAATGGCGTTTTCCTCCCCGTACTACGACTCCGGCAAAGATACAAGCCTGCTTCGTTGAATTTGAAGATAACCATTTTTTTCACCATTGGGGAGTAAACCCAGTGTCAATAGGAAGAGCAGCTTATCAGAATCTAAAAGCCGGACGAGTTATCAGTGGAGGTAGTACAATTACGATGCAGACCATCCGTCTGGCTCGCAACAATCCCCGTACCTTCAGCGAGAAATTTATCGAAATGATATGGGCTACCCGGTTAGAGTTCCGTTATTCAAAAGAGAAGATACTCTCTTTATATGTCTCCCATGCTCCGTTTGGAGGAAATGTAGTAGGATTGGATGCCGCTGCCTGGCGTTATTTTGGCCATTCGGCAGACGATCTGTCATGGGCAGAAGCAGCTATGCTCGCCGTACTTCCCAATTCTCCTGCTATGATTCATCTTTCCAAAAGCCGGCAGGCATTGCTCGATAAACGTAACCGTCTCCTCACACGGTTGCACACAAAAGGAGTGCTGGATGATTCAAGCTACGAACTTGCCCTCAGCGAGCCATTGCCCCAAGAGCCCAAGCCACTACCACAGATTGCTCCGCATCTCACTGACTACTTCTACCAGACGAGAAACGGTAACTATTCTGTAAGCACCATCGACCGGGGAATACAGCTGCAGATAGAAGAACTGATAGAGCGTTGGAATGGTGAGTTCTCCCGTAGTGATATCCGCAACATAGCCATACTGGTCATTGATGTTCAGAAGAATCAGCCCATAGCCTATTGCGGTAATGTACATTTCAATAAAGCAAACAGCGGCAATCAGGTAGACATCATCCGTTCCCCCCGCAGTACGGGAAGTATTCTCAAGCCTTTCCTTTATTACGCTATGTTACAGGAAGGCAGTATACTTCCACATACTTTATTACCTGATATCCCGATCAATATCAATGGTTTTGCTCCACAGAACTTCAGCCAGCAGTTTGAGGGAGCCGTCCCTGCTTCCGAAGCACTGGCACGTTCACTCAACATCCCTACCGTAACAATGTTGCAACGTTACGGTGTCCCAAAGTTTTACAACTTCCTGAAACAAGCAGGAATCAGTACCCTTACCCGCCCTGCTTCCCATTATGGGCTTTCCCTTATTCTGGGAGGTGCCGAGGGAACCTTGTGGGATATCACCTGTGCCTATACAGACATGGCACGCTGCCTGAAAGGATTGGATAAAACCGGCTGCTCTTTATTACTCTCCGACTCTACCTACAATGTCTCATCTGCAGTTTCAACCTCATCCTTTTCTCCCTGTGCCGTATGGCAGACTTTTGATGCCATAAAAGAAGTAAACCGACCGGAAGAAATTGATTGGCGCACTATTCCTTCCATGCAAACTATTGCATGGAAAACGGGAACCAGCTATGGTTTTCGCGATGCATGGGCAGTAGGAGTCACCCCTCGCTATGCCGTAGGTGTATGGGTGGGTAATGCTACCGGAGAAGGTAAACCGGGACTTGTCGGGGCACGCACTGCGGGGCCGGTCATGTTCGACGTATTCAATCTGTTACCATCGTCTCCCTGGTTCGTCAGACCTTCTGAAGGATTTGTAGACGCAGAGGTTTGTCACCTATCCGGACACCTGAAAGGACGCTTCTGTGAAGAGACAGACACTATACTGATACTTCCTGCCGGACTCAGAACCGAAGCTTGCCCCTATCACCACCGAATCAACCTATCGGCAGACGGCACTCAACGTATCTACGAAAGTTGCATCAATACAGAGGCTACCATTCAAAAGAATTGGTTCACCCTACCGCCTGTTTGGGAATGGTATTACAAACAACGCCACCCGGAATACAAACCTCTGCCTCCCTTCAAATCCGGATGCGGGGAAGATATTCTCCGTCCGATGCAGTTTGTCTATCCCACCATGAATGCCCGCATATTTCTGCCCAAACAAATGGACGGGAGCAAAAGCCAGCTGACTTTTGAACTGGTGCATAGCGTTCCCAAAGCTACTGTATATTGGCATTTAGACAATAACTACCTGGCCGAGACACAGGATTTTCACAAGATATCCCTACTCCCCTCGTCAGGAAAACACACAATGACGGCAGTAGACAATGAAGGAAATACAGTTTCGGTGACTTTCTTTGTAGAGTAGGCTCAATTCTCTATCTTTGCGCCCATGAAACAGACTTTAAAAGAAAACGGAGGATTACCGGCATCCATACTTTGGACGTTGGCAATTGTTGCCGGTATATCAGTAGCCAATCTTTACTACAACCAGCCTTTACTGAACATGATACGCCACGACATGGGTGTATCAGAGTTTAAGACAAACCTGATCTCTATGATTACACAGATCGGATATGCACTGGGGCTTTTATTTATCATCCCGTTAGGCGACCTGTATCAACGAAAGAAAATCATCATTATTAACTTTGCAATACTGATTGTTTCGCTATTGACTATTGCACTGGCACCGAACATACATGTTATATTAACAGCATCTCTTTTTACGGGTATTTGTTCAGTAATACCACAGATATTCATCCCGATAGCTTCGCAATTCTCCAGACCTGAGAATAAAGGGCGAAACGTAGGTCTTGTCGTTTCAGGCTTGCTGACCGGCATTCTCGCTTCCCGGGTAATCAGCGGGTTCATCGGCGAAATCTTCGGATGGAGGGAAATGTACCACATAGCTGCTGCCCTGATGCTGATATGTGGAATTGTAGTTGTTAAAGTACTGCCGGATATAAAACCCACATTCAAAGGGAAATACAGTGAATTAATGAAATCACTGTTTCTGTTACTGAAAGAATACCCACAGCTACGAATCTACTCCATACGGGCAGCACTGGCATTTGGCTCTTTTCTGGCCATGTGGTCATGCCTGGCATTCAAAATGGGGCAAGCTCCCTTCCACGCCGGAAGCAATGTTATCGGTATGTTAGGACTCTGTGGAATAGCCGGAGCATTATCAGCATCACTGGTAGGTAAATACGTAAAAAGAGTGGGCGTCCGCCGGTTCAACTTTATCGGTTGTGGATTGATACTTTTTGCATGGTTTCTGCTCTTTGCAGGAGAAAACACCTATTTGGGCATCGTAGCAGGTATTATTATTATCGACATTGGCATGCAATGCATTCAATTAAGCAACCAGACCAGTATCTTTGAGCTTTGTCCTAATGCTTCCAATCGCATCAATACTATTTTCATGACTACTTACTTTGTTGGCGGTTCAATGGGTACCTTTCTGGCAGGTACTTTCTGGCAGGCATTTGGTTGGTATGGAGTTATAGGTACGGGTGTTTTGTTGACCAGTTGTTCATTATTTATCACTTTTTTCTCACGTAAGTGAACCTAAATGGTAGTTCTATTTGTTGTTTAGTGCATCAATCTATAAATTTAATGTATGAAATACGGAGTCAACAGACAAGTTTTACTGATTACTGCCGGTATCGTATGGATAGTGGCAGGGGCAAATATACTGCGAATAGGAATCGTGACATGGCTTAATGATTCTCAATACTGGCTGTTCAAAATGGGTGAAGCCACAGTAGTGTTCCTTCTATTCTTCATTCTTATATTCAGAAGACTATACTATAAACATACCGAACGCATCACCCAAAAGAAACAGGAAAAGAATTGCCCCTTCTCTTTTTTCGATGTAAAGAGCTGGATTGTCATGATCTTCATGATTTCATTAGGCATCAGCATACGAAGTCTGCACCTGTTACCCACCAGTTTCATATCCGTATTTTATACCGGATTGTCATTGGCTCTGATCGCAACCGGAGTACTCTTTATCCGTTACTGGTGGCAAAGACGCCATCTACTTCGAAATTAACGCTGTACCCTGCCAGAAGAGTCACCATTCATCAGCGCTTCTACTTCGGCAACAGTTGCCAGGTTGAAGTCTCCATAGAAAGTATTCTTCAGACAGGAAGCTGCCAACGCAAAATCCAATGCTTTCTGATCGTCATCGGGATAAGTGAGCAGACCATAAATGAGTCCGCCAACAAAAGCATCTCCCGTACCTACACGATCTACTTCGTGAGTAATGTCATAAATCCCCGTATGCTTTAACGATCCATCGGAATAAAGCACAGCGGCAAGCAAGTTGTGATTGGCAGATAAAGAATTGCGTAGCTCAAGAAACATCTTCCTGCAACGGGGAACCAGCTCTGCTACTTGCTTTCCTACCTCTTCAAAACCTTCAAGATTGAGTCGATAATCTGTATTTACAGCCTTAAAGCCTACGGGAGCAATACCTAATATCTCTTTATATTCAGGTTCCGCACCAAATATCACATCACTATACTGTACTAACGGTTTCATCACATCAGCTGCCGTACGTCCATATTTCCACAGGTTCTTCCGGTAGTTCAAGTCACAAGAGATTGTTAGTCCCATCCGGTCTGCCATCTGAAGAGCTTCCAGACAAGTATCGGCACCGTCCTGTGACAAAGCGGCGGCTACTCCCGACCAATGAAACCATCCGGCATCAGCAAAAATAGCCTCCCAGTCTATCATACCCGGGCGAAGGGTAGAGAAAGAAGAACCCGATCGGTCATATACTACTTTTGAGTTACGAAAAGAAGCCCCGTTTTCAAGAAAATAAATTCCCATACGATCGCCACCATAAATAATACCATCCGTACGGAGTCCATGTGAACGAAGATCACTGATACAGGCACGGGCTATATCATTATCGGGTAAACGGGTTACAAATTCGGTCGGTATCCCAAAGTTGGCAAGAGAAACCGCTACATTCGTTTCACTGCCACCAAAGGTAGCTACATAGTCACGGGATTGTGAGAAACGCAGATTACCGGGAGTGGTAAGACGCAAAAGTACCTCTCCAAAAGTTACTATCTTCTTCATGATATCAATAATTTCAATTAATGATCAAATGTACTATCAAAAATCCAACAGAGCGCAAATTTTTAATAAATTTTATTGCTATACTAACAGATAGAGAATACATTTAGTCTATTTGTAGTACCTTTGCCCGAAAGCTAAAATATAGAAATAAGATAACATGAATTTAACCTCAAAAGATCTCGAGAAGTTTATTCGTTTCCAGCGAAATGAGTATACTGAAAGTATTGTGTACGACCGACTGGCTTCTATTGAAAAAGATACATCCAACAGCAAGGTACTACGCTTGATCTCTGCCGAAGAGAAAGCCCATTACTATACACTCAAAAAGTATACGAATACCGAAGTGAAGCCCAACCGCTGGCGTATTACCAAATACTACTGGTTAGCGCGTATCCTGGGTATCACATTTGCCATTAAACTTATGGAATCCAGCGAAAACAGTGCCCATCAGGACTATGCCCGGTATACGGAATGTGAGGATTTGCAGCGTTTGTCACGCGAAGAAGAGATACACGAAGAAAAGCTCATCGGGCTGATAAACGAAGAACGGTTGGAATATATGGGTTCTGTGGTACTGGGACTAAATGATGCTTTGGTAGAGTTTACCGGAGCATTAGCAGGTTTCACCCTGGCACTGAGTGACCATAAACTGATAGCACTAACAGGAAGTATTACCGGTATTGCTGCTGCACTGTCTATGGCATCATCGGAATACCTGTCTACCAAATCGGAAGGCGATAAGAGCAAACATCCGGCAAAAGCAGCTATCTACACAGGTATTGCCTATATCATTACGGTAGTTGCACTGGTAACTCCTTTCATTCTAATCAGCAATGTACTGATAGCATTGGGAGTAATGTTGGCTATGGCACTTATTATTATAGCATTGTTCAATTATTACTACTCGGTGGCACGTGGTGAAAGTTTCCGAAAACGTTTTATGGAAATGGCCGTACTCAGTTTCAGTGTGGCCGGAATAAGCTTTCTTATAGGGTATGCCCTGAAAACATTCACAGGTATTGATGTGTGAATTAATCAGGAGTCAAGTGGCAAGGTTATCCACTACTTAACTACTAATGAAGTGATAACCACTAAACTACTTGCCACTGATAGACAAACTTAACTACTTCATAAAATTGTGAAATGTTCATGAACAATCTTTGATATATGTTGTTTTTGCAATAACGAACAACGTTATTAAACCTAAACAAAAAAAAGTTATGAAAAAGTTTATTGCATTATTAGCATTAGTATTGGTAAGTGCATCTACCATGATGTATGCACAGGAATCAGAAAGAGCCGTACGTCGCGCCGATCGTAAAGCACAAAGAGACGCAGAAAGAGCAAGACTGAAAGCAGAAGAACAAGTAGCCGACGCAGTAGCTTATCAGCAGGCTGTACAAGCACTGAAAAACAAACAGTTCGTGCTCGAAGCCGATCAGGTGATCTTCCGTAACGGACAGAGTGCTTTTGTATCAACGACTACAAATTTTGTGATGATGAATGGTCAGAAATCTACTGTACAAGTTGCTTTCAATACTCCATACCCCGGTCCTAACGGAATTGGTGGTGTAACAGTAGACGGTAACGCATCGGATATGAAAATTACAACGGACAAAAAAGGTAATGTTAACTGTTCATTCAGTGTACAGGGTATCGGAATTTCAGCTCAGATATTCATTTCACTGACCAATGGAGGTAATAATGCCACTGTTACTGTAAACCCGAACTTTAACAACAATACAATTACACTGAGCGGTAATATTGTACCATTGGATCAGTCAGACGTATTCAAAGGACGTTCTTGGTAAGAAGATGATATAACATAAAGTTATAGAGTAATAATACTATAGGGTGATAATAGATAGTTTCTATTTATCACCCTATTCTGTTTTATTAAAATCTGTGTAATTTAAGTTATCTGCATTCATTAAATGAAGAGAGATTGCAAAAGTGTACAATCATATTATGCAAAAGTGTACAACCTTGTACTACAAGAATGTACACTTTAGTTGTACAAGAGTGTACACTTTGACAAACACTGATTATCAATACGTTACCTTAATCCATTCACTATTTACAAACACAGATTATCAATAAACCAATTTTGTATGCTTACTATTGTATTTTAAATTTAGCCCAAGCAGGAAATGGTTTATGGAAATAATGAGTATCTTTGAATGGTCAATAAATAAAAAAATAACCATGAACAGTGTATTGCGTAAACTCCCTATCGGGATACAGACTTTTGAAGATATTCGTAGAGATGATTACCTATATGTAGATAAGACTGCTTTTGTGTGGAGAATAGCGAATACAGGAAAGCCCTATTTTCTGAGCCGCCCCCGCCGCTTTGGTAAAAGCTTGTTGCTTTCTACCTTTGAGTCTTACTTCAAAGGGAAAAAGGAATTGTTTGAAGGGCTTGCTATTGAACAAATAGAGACAGAATGGAAACAATACCCGGTACTTCATCTGGACTTAAATGCCAAGAAATATGAAACACCCGACGATTTAATTGCTATACTCAACCAACATTTGGAGAAATGGGAATGCCTGTATGGTAATGAGAAAAAAGATCGTAGCCCCGAAGAACGATTTGGTTATGTCATTAGTCGTGCCAGTGAGCAAACGGGATGTAGCGTAGTGGTACTCGTAGACGAATATGACAAGCCTTTGCTACAAGCATTGGACAATATGTCTTTGCTGGATAATTATCGCCAGACGCTAAAAGCCTTTTATGGTGTACTAAAAAGTTACGACCGCTATTTGCGTTTTGTTTTCCTCACCGGAGTGACAAAGTTTGCACAAGTAAGTGTATTCAGTGACCTGAACCAACTAAATGATATTAGCATGAAGCCTCAGTATGCTACAGTATGTGGTATTACTAAGCAAGAACTAATCGATACTTTTACTCCGGAACTACAGAAACTGGCAGAAACGAATCAGTTGACTCCAAAAGAGACACTTCATAAGATGAAAGCTTTGTATGACGGCTATCATTTCTGCGAGTTTACAGAAGGAGTATTCAATCCATTTAGCGTTCTCAACGTTTTTGACGGATATAAATTCAGTAATTACTGGTTTCAGACAGGTACTCCTACTTTCCTTGTGGAACTGTTGCAAAGAAGTGAGTACGATCTGCGTACATTGATTGACGGAGTAGAAGCCTCTGCCTCTTCATTTACAGAATACAGAGTAGATGCTAATAACCCGATTCCATTGATTTACCAGAGCGGCTATCTGACGATAAAAGACTATGATAAAGAATTTGGGAACTACCTGTTGGAGTTTCCGAATGATGAGGTACGATATGGCTTCATCAATTTTTTAGTACCCTTCTACACCTCTATGGCAAACAATGACCAAAGTTTCTACATCGGAAAATTTATCCAGGAGTTACGTGCAGGTAATTATAACTCCTTCCTCACCCGCCTGCAAGCCTTCTTTGCCGATTTCCCTTATGAATTGAACGATAAAACCGAGCGTCATTACCAAGTAGTGTTCTACCTTGTCTTTAAACTAATGGGCCAGTTTACTGACGTTGAAATACGCAGTGCACGCGGACGGGCAGACGCTGTAGTAAAAACTCCCAAATTCATCTATGTTTTTGAATTCAAGCTCAATGGCACAGCCGAAGAAGCCTTACAGCAAATAGATGATAAAGGATATCTGATTCCATACCAGGCAGACGGACGTGAACTGATAAAAATAGGTGTAGAGTTTAGTGCTACCGAAAGAAATATCAGCCGATGGTTACCTTTATAAAAAGGAATGAAGTATGAGAGAGTATATCATTGCAGATAATCAAGACATTACCAAAGCAGGAATGATGTTTCTGCTCAGCAAGCAGAAAGATGTATCTCTGCTACTGACAGCAGATAATAAAGCAGAATTAATCAGAGAATTACGTCTGCATCCACAGGCCGTAGTAATTTTAGATTATACCTTATTTGATTTTGCCGGGGCAGATGAATTGATTGTACTCCGCGAACGTTTCAAAGAGGTAGATTGGTTATTGTTCTCTGATGAATTAAGTATCGGTTTCCTTCGTCAGATACTGTTTAGTAGCATGGCATTCGGTGTCGTGATGAAGGATAATTCTAAAGAAGAAATACTCACTGCCCTGCAATGTGCTTCGCGCAAAGAACGTTTCATCTGCAATCATGTCAGCAATCTGTTACTTTCGGGTAATAGCCAGCAGACCTCTTCCGGTACTCACACGCAGGAAGATCATCTGCTGACAATTACAGAAAAAAACATCCTTAAAGAAATAGCGTCAGGTAAAACGACCAAAGAGATTGCAACCGAAAAGAACCTGAGTTTTCATACCATCAATAGTCACCGTAAGAATATATTCCGGAAACTTGGCGTAAACAATGTACATGAAGCAACCAAATATGCAATGCGGGCAGGAATTGTGGATTTGGCAGAATACTATATTTAATTAATGGAAAATTGAAAGTTGAAAATTGAAAGTTACTATGCAGCGTGCTAGTGGCGCAGCTAACTTTCAACTTTCAATTTTCCATTAATTAAATAATTTCACCACTCCCGATACATACTTCAGCCACATCATCATACACCACCCCAAATTGTCCGGGAGCAATGCCTTGCAGCTTTTCGGAAGAAAGGATACGATAACGCCCCTCTTCCCTGAAAAGCTTTCCTTTAATAAACTCCGGAGTATGGCGTATTTTGAAAGTAATATCCACTCCTTCGGCTTTACTCTCCCGCCATGGATTATCGGTTATATAATGAAAATCACCTAAAGAAAACTCATTACCAAATTGTGTCTCCACTCCATAGCCATGAGACACATAAACAATGTTATCCTGTATATCTTTCTTTATCACAAACCAGGGACCTCCACTCAAGCCCAGTCCCTTGCGTTGCCCAATGGTATGAAACCAATACCCTCGGTGAGTACCAATCTTTTTACCTGTTTCCAATTCTATAACAGCTCCCTCCTTCTCTCCGAGAAAGCGACGCACAAAATCATTGTAATTTATCTTTCCCAAAAAGCAAATACCCTGGCTATCTTTCCGACGGGCACTGGGAAGCCCGGCTTTCAGAGCTATCTCCCGAACTTCATTTTTCATCAGATGCCCAATGGGAAACATCAACTTAGACACTTGCAGGTAATCTATTTGTGCAAGAAAATCGGTCTGGTCTTTTACCGGATCTTTGGCTGTACCCAGCCAGGTTTTACCATCCCTTTGCAAGGTTGTAGCGTAATGCCCGGTAGCGGTAAAATCAAAATCTTTGCCTACGCGCTGCTCAAAGCAACCAAACTTAATCAGTTTATTACACATCACATCCGGATTGGGGGTCTGTCCTTTCTTTATTTTATCAATGGCATAGGCTGCCACATTATCCCAATACTCTCGATGCAGGTCGACTATAACCAAAGGCAAACCATACTTACGGGCAGTGACAGTGGCAAGTTCAATATCCTCCTCGGCAGAACAATCCATATATTCTGCCCCGTCCATACCTATCTTTATATAAAAAAGAGTCGGCTTGTAACCCTGCTCACAAAGAAGGTGTACAACCACCGAACTGTCTACACCACCGGATAATAAAGCTGCTATATTCTTCATACGTGCAAAGATAGGTACGAAAACATTTACAGGCTATCACACATTAAAGGCATTTTTATACCACAAATGTGGTAGATAAGCGAAGTATTTCCTACATTTGCAGCTTCTAAAGATGATAAAGATATGAAGATAAGAAACATACTGTTCACCCCTACCCTGTTCATCGTGATGACTTCTGCCCTGTTTTCATGCGGAGTAGACCGCTGGCCGGAATATGCAGCCGAAACAGAACTGGATACCTGGATAGACAGCGTGATGCGCCAAGAGTATCTTTGGTACGAAGAAATACCAACAGTGACTCCCAACAAATACTTCCTTGCCCCCGCGCAATTCTTAAAGGAATTAATTTATACCACTCTCGATAAGAATTATTCCTACATAGATACATTGAACAAAGTGGAGTTACCCAATTATGGATTTGACTATACACTAATAAAGAATTCAAATGTAGACACACTCTACAATGCATTAGTTACAAATGTTTTGCCCGGTTCTCCGGCTGCAGATGCCAAACTGCAACGTGGTGAATGGATTATAAAAGTAGACGATAAACACATCACCAAAAAGAATGAAACCTTGCTCCTGCAATCGGGTAATGCTTTGAAACTCACTTTGGGCAAGTATGAATTACAAAAAGACAGCGAAACTAAAAAGGATAAAGGAATAGTGGTAGAAACCAGAACCATAAACATGGGAGCCGAACGAATGGTAGAAGACGACCCGATTCCTGTCTACAGAATAATAACCAGTGCCACAGGGGTAACAGTAGGCTATATAGTCTACAACCACTTCACAGCAGGCACTGCTACTGAGAAAGATAAATACAATAATAAACTTCGTGAGATATCTCACGTATTTGCCAGTGCAGGGGTAACCAAAGTAGTGCTCGACCTGCGCTATAATACCGGAGGCTCATTGGAATGTGCCCAGTTATTAGCTTCTTTACTGGCCCCCAAGGAGGCGGTAGGTCATATTTTTGCCGAACTAAAGCATAACAACAAACAGTCCTACAAAGACTTTAGCCTGCTTTTCGACCCGGATTTAATAGGTAGTGGCGTAAATATGAACATTGAAGGAGGATATATACTGACCAGTAGCACTACTACCGGAGTTGCAGGAACATTCTACGACTGTTTGTATCCGGTTGCCAATTGGGAGATCCTCGGTGCAGCCTTACCTTCCACGGGAGTAGCAACAGAAAGTTTTATTAATCCGAAGCATGGTTGGTCATTGAATCCGGTAGTATGTGATGTTTATAATATTGCCGGAGAATCGCATGGTGGAGGTAGTTTCCCTGCTAAGTATACTGTGGATGAAACTTCCCTAACGAATCTGGTCACTTTTTTGCCTTTAGGAGATAAAGAAGAGACATTATTCAGTATGGCCCTTGGCATTATTGACGGCACATATCCACCCAAAGAAGAAGAGAAACCAAAACCGGACGAAGGAACAACGGAAGAAAAGCCCGAAACCCGTACGCTTAAACATGTATATCACTCACAAGGCTACAGGGTAAAAGGAGGAATAAAACTAAAATAAAATCAGAACCCAATAATCCATGAAACAAACACGACTCTACTTGTCTATATTGTTTCTCCTATCTTTAGTAGCTGCCTGCAATAAAGACGAAGAAGAGACTGAAAACAGAACAAAACTTCTCACTGTAACGGAAACCACTGGCAGTGGTTCAGAAAAAGTAACCACGAAACAAGAATTTGCCTTTAGCAACGAACTCTTGCAGAAACACACTACCACACAAACCTATACAGACTTGTGGTTGGAAGCAAAATACACACACACTGTAGCTACACAACTTAGTTATGAAGCAGGAAAAGTAATCATTACAGATGAAGTAGGAAACGAATCAACTTACATTATGGATGATGAAGGACGCGCTACGAGCTGTACCCGCAACGAACCCGGGGGAAATATCCGTACCTATACATTTAGTTATTCTACCTCGGAAAACGGTGTTCTCACCGGAATTAAAGAAAATATTAATGGAAAACCATATTCTGAGATCACAATTACATTCCTACAGGAGGGAACAATCAGCATCTCAGAAAGTACCAACAATTATCAGAATACATTTATCGCCAGTACTAATAGTGCTTATCCCGGTATCTCCAATACGATGAGCCAGCTTCCCTGGTTGTTTTTAGCAGAACGTTATCCGCTATCTCTTCACACAGAAGCTTTATATGCCAATATTCTCGGAGTACCTCTTCCTATACTTCCGGGACGTTTAGACATAGAGGGTAGTGACGAAATCACAACGTACAGCTATAGTGCAGATAAGAATGGATACATTATTGACTGTACAGGAAGAACAAGCGTATCATCCGGTCGTAGTTGGAGCCGCTACGTTCAATACGCATATACGTCTTATTAGAATTCTTGTCAAGAGCAGATTTATTGATTCTTAACTAAAAAGTAGCTATTTCTCAACAAAATACCTGTTACGTCACAACATAATATGAAATGCATCGCAACATACTATGATATGCATCATAACATAGTATGTCATGAACCGTAACATACCGGAAAAATTACATAAATATCGGGGAAAATCTTGTCAACAGCCTACTCACACCGTTTGAGAGGCGTATATAAAAAAAGAAAGGAGAAAGCCCTCGCTTCCTCCTTTACATCCAGTTTATCTGAATCTACTTTATGATTACATCTATAAAGATACTGCTTTAAAATGTAAAAGTCAAGCTTTTCAGTGATTATTTCTTCCCTGCCGGCAGTTGTTTCTTAAAGAATTTACTAAAGAAGAGAATCTGATAATCAATAGAATTATTCCAGTATTGCCCGTTGTGTCCTCCCGGACGAGTGATAAAGTCATGATCAATCTTCAACTCCAACAGACGCTTGTGCAAATTCTTATTCACATCTAAAAAGAAATCGGCTTCTCCACAATCTATTATCATTGCCAAATCATCCTTCTGTAGTTTATCAACCTGATTAATAACCGTATGTTGATCCCACACCTCTTTATTCGTTTCCATTTCGCCCAATTGTTCGGGCATCATCCAATTCTTCGGAAAGGGACGGATGTCTACCCCACCACTGGTACTTCCGGCAGCACCAAATACATCGGTATGGCGGATTGCATTCCAAAGCGCACCATGTCCACCCATACTAAGTCCGGTAATGGCCCGTCCACGAGGTGCGGCTACTGTCTTGTAATGCCCGTCTATGTACCTGACCAGCTCTGAGGAGATAAATGTTTCATAACGGACATCTTTATTCTTCGGACTGTCCCAATACCAACTGTTCTTACCATCTGGGCAAACGAAAATGATCCCTTTTTCATCGGCAATCTGCGGAAGCTCCGGTTTCGTATTAATCCATGTCTTGGCATTGCCACCAAAACCATGAAGCAGATAAACCACCGGACACGCTACAGCTTTCTTCCCCAAAGCAACATCGGGAGTAACTACCACTACCTGTACCCCCTTATTCATAGAAGGACTTTGCACCATCACCGTGTCTACCTGAGCTGCATAAAACGGAAGTGCCAGTAACAGCAAACAGGCAAACCATAAACTTTTTCTTTTCATCGTATTAAAATTTCTGTATTTAAATTGAAGTTATGATTCCTCATCTTGTTTATACGCAGCCGAAACAGGTCTCTCAAAAAAGGCTTTACACTGCCTGCATTCATACGTCCAATGATTATCTCCGGGAGGAGTGGCGGCCAGCAAAGAGAAAACAACGGCACAAGCCGCTTTCACATATCCATCCTTTCGTAACTTAAATGCAATATCCGCCGAACCGCAAAACGGGCAATATTTCAATTCTTCTGGAAGACTCTGATTGTCACGCAATACCTGAAGAGCATGATCATAATCTTCTTCATTGACAAATATATCAACACCGGAGATGTTGCTTACATAGCTCTTCAACAACGACGAAAAGTTCTCATTATGCAACAACGAATCTATTCCTTCGTTCTCTAAAGCTCCCTGCAAGATATGTGCTTGCATGGCATCATTGCATGTAATTAACCGGACTGTCTTCATAATTATACCCGACTTTAATAGTTAAGAGGAAACAAAAATACCAGATAAAAACAAGAAGCAAACTATTTTTTATATAATTTTGCATTTCAATCAGAAAAAACAAACCCGAGCTAATGAAAAAACGATTCCTATTTATCTTGTTCTGTTTCTGCCTTCTTGCTACAATAACAGCACAACCAGTTCACCAAATTAAGGGAACGGTCATTGATAAAACCAGTCGTAAACCGTTGGAATTTATCAATGTATTAATTACAGGAACAGGTATGGGAAGCGTTACAGATTCCATCGGGCATTTCATCATCGAAGAGGTCCCTCCCGGTATCTATCGTTTGCAAGCATCTGCCGTAGGATATAAGACCACACTAACTTCCGAATATATCCTTTCTACAAGAAACCTCAACATTGATATAGAGATAGAAGAAAACCCGACCGAGCTGGAGGGCGTCACTATTACCGCCTCTCCCTTCCGGCGCGACCTGGAAAGTCCGGTAGGACTACGTATTATCGGATTGCAGGAGATAGAGAAAAGTCCGGGAGCCAATCGTGACATCTCGCGTGTAGTGCAGTCGTATCCCGGTGTAGCCTTTTCACCTGCCGGATACCGTAACGATCTCATCGTACGGGGTGGTTCGCCCTCCGAAAACCGTTTCTATCTGGATGGAGTTGAAATACCAAACATCAATCATTTCAGTACACAAGGTGCCTCGGGTGGTCCTGTAGGCATTATCAATGCCGATTTTATCAGGGAAGTAAATTTCTATACGGGGGCTTTTCCTGCCGACCGGGGTAATTCACTCAGTTCGGTACTCGATTTCAAACTCCGCGACGGAGATATGGAACGGAACTCTCTGAAAGCTACCCTCGGTGCTTCAGAAGTATCGCTTGCCTCCAACGGACATCTGGGCAATAAGACTTCTTACCTGGTTTCCGTCCGTCAGTCCTATCTGCAATTCTTATTCGATATGTTAGGATTGCCTCTCCTCCCAACTTTTACGGATGCACAATTTAAACTGAAAACCCGCTTTGATGAACGCAATGAGTTGACAGTGCTGGGGCTTGCCGGTATTGATAACATGAAACTCAACACCAGTCTGGAAGGCGAGAAAGCAGAATACATATTAAGCTATCTCCCCAAAATACAACAGGAAACATTCACGTTAGGAGCCGTCTATCGCCACTATGCAGGAGCACACGTACAGTCAGTGGTTATCAGTCACAGCTATTTGAACAACCGTAATACCAAATATCTACACAATGACGAATCCACTGAAGAGAATCTTACCCTCCGGCTCCGTTCTGTAGAGCAGGAGACAAAATTAAGATTAGAGAATAGCTCTGCTTTTGGAGCATGGAAAGTGAATTTGGGCCTGAATCTGGACTACAGCCAGTATACTAATACCAGTTTTCAGCGTGTCTATATTCAGAAAGGAGAAACATTCGACTATCATACGGCACTGGGGCTTGTACGTTGGGGAATATTCGGAACAATGAGTTATGCATCACCCGATGAACGATTTACCGCATCGTTAGGCGTACGTACGGATGCCAACAATTATTCGTCACGAATGAACAAACTTTCGGAGCAGCTTTCTCCCCGCTTGTCTCTCTCCTACCGTCTTATAGACGGGTTATATGCCAGTGGTAGTGCCGGATTATACTACCAGTTGCCTCCTTACACCGGCCTTGGCTTCAAAGGTAACAGCGGAGAATTGATAAATAAACGGCTTCGCTATATGAGCGTCAGCCAGGGTAGCTTAGGGCTAAGCTGGCAAACAAGTAGTAATTTTGAACTATCCGCCGAAGGATTCTATAAGGAATATGACCGTATCCCCTACTCTGTATCAGACGGAATCCCACTTGCTTGTAAAGGCAATGATTATGGAGTGATAGGCAACGAAGAACTGACTTCAACCGCACAGGGTCGCTCATATGGTGTAGAAGTATTATTGAGATGGCTCATTGCCAAAAAGTTAAATTTAGCCTCCTCTTTCACACTCTTCAAGAGCGAATACCGAAACAATAAAGAAAACGAATACATCGCCTCAGCATGGGACAACCGTTACATCTTCAATCTGAGCGGAACATACAACTTCCCACACCATTGGAGCTTCGGAATGAAAGTAAGCTGCATCGGAGGTGCCCCTTATACACCTTATGATACGGATAAATCTTCTTTAGTCACTGCATGGAATGCACAAGGCAGACCCTACTATGATTACAGTAAATATAATACGGGACGTTTACCGGCTTTCGGACAGATAGATGTACGGGTAGATAAAACATTCTACCTTAAACGCTGTATGTTGGGATTCTACATCGATTTGCAAAATGTGACAAAGAGTACTTTCAAACAACCGAATATATATATGAGTACCGGAGTCATTGAAAACCCGTCAGCACCCATACCCGAACAACGTTACAAAATGAAATATATCGAACAAAAAAGCGGTACACTGATGCCTACACTTGGCATTACATTTGAATATTAACACGAAAATCAACTATATTATTAATTAAAAACCAGAAAATTATATGAAAAAGAGATTTGTATTAATGGCTGTACTGATCTGTGGAGTAAGTTTTAATGCTTCGGCTCAGTTCAAGATCGGAGGAAAGAAGATCAATGTAGGCAAAGTTATACAGGCCGGAACCGATGCTGCAAAAGCCATCACCCTGTCGGATGCCGACGTAGCTGCTATGAGCAAGGAATATATGCAATGGATGGATACCCACAATCCGTTGACTGCACCGGATAGTGAATATGGCAAAAGACTGGAAAAACTGGTAGGCAATATAAAAGAGGTAGACGGACTGAAAGTAAACTTCGGTGTTTATGAAGTAATAGATGTAAATGCATTTGCCTGTGGTGACGGTAGTGTACGTATCTGTGCCGGATTGATGGACCTGATGACAGACGATGAGGTAATGTCTGTAATTGGCCATGAAATAGGGCACGTCATCCACACCGACTCTAAAGATGCTATGAAAAGCGCCTATTTACGTTCGGCAGCTAAGAATGCTGCGGGTGCCGCCAGTGAAACGGTAGCCAAAATGACAGATTCTGATTTGGGTGCACTTGCCGAATCATTGGCAGGAGCACAATTCTCACAAAAACAAGAAAATGAGGCTGATGATTATGGCTTTGAATTCTGTATCAAAAATAACATTGATCCGTATGCCATGTACAATGCTTTGAGTAAGTTACTCAAACTTTCGGAAGATGCACCTAAGTCTTCTAAATTCCGCCAGTTATTCTCTTCACATCCCGAAACAGAGAAACGAGTGGCACGTATGAAGGCTAAAGCTGATGAATATACAAAGAAATAAAAGTAAGTAATCGTTCTAAATTATATGATATTATTATTGAAACGCAGATTATCGCAGATTCACGCAAAGAATATCATCGCTCAAGTATAGCGCAGCCATTTAATCTGCGAAAATTTGCGATCATTTGCGTTTCAATAAAACGCTGTCATAGTATGAACTAAATTTGAAATACTACTTAAAAAGAGTAGTCGTAGAGACTACTCTTTTTGTTTAATTAGACGAATCCCTCCGTAAAAGTTAAATATTCATTAATATACATTCCATATCTAAACTAATTCAATAGATTCTTGTAATTTTCGGAACAGAAATCATTCATATATTATATGGAATTTATAATTATTATTCTTTTACTTCTCTTAAATGGCGTCTTCGCCATGTACGAAATCGCCTTAGTATCTTCAAGTAAAGCACGTCTCGAAACTCTTGCCGGAAAAGGGAACAAATCTGCACGCGGAGTTTTGAAACAATTGGAAGAACCCGAAAAGTTTCTTTCTACTATTCAGATCGGTATTACATTAATCGGTATTGTATCCGGTGCCTTCGGTGGTGTAGCTATCGCCGATGACGTAGCGCCACTCTTCGCTATGATTCCGGGAGCAGAACTTTATGCTAAAAACCTGGCAATGATTACTACTGTAGCCGTCATCACTTATCTTTCATTGATTGTCGGTGAGCTGGTACCCAAATCTATCGCTCTGAGTAATCCGGAACGATATGCAACGATGTTAAGCCCCATCATGATTTTACTCACCAAAATCTCCTACCCTTTTGTATGGTTGCTGAGTATTTCAACCCGCCTTCTCAACAAGCTCATCGGACTTAAAAGCGAAGAACGCATGATGACACAAGAAGAGCTTAAAATGATTCTTCACCAAAGCTCCGAACAGGGTGTGATTGATAAAGATGAAACAGAAATGTTGAAAGATGTGTTCCGCTTCTCGGATAAACGGGCCAATGAACTAATGACACATCGCCGTGACATTGTTGTATTGTCTGCCAATGAAACAAAAGAAGAAGTATTGCGCATTATTGACAATGAGCATTTCAGCAAATATCTGCTGGTGAACGAAAATAAAGATGACATTATAGGCGTTGTTTCGGTAAAAGACATCATACTGATGATAGGAAGTCATCAAGAGTTCGACTTGTGTAAAATAGCCCGCCCGGCGTTGTTCATCCCCGAAAGTTTGTATGCTAAAAAAGTTTTAGAGCTATTCAAGAAGAACAAAAACAAGTTCGCAGTTGTTGTTAACGAGTATGGCAGCACAGAGGGTATCATAACCCTGCATGACCTCACCGAGAGTATCTTTGGAGACATTCTTGAAGAAGATGATACGGAAGAAGAAGAGATTGTGCGGAGACAGGATGGTTCTATGCTGGTAGAAGCCTCGATGAATATAGGTGATTTTATGGAAGAGATGGGTATCCTCTCTTATGACGATATAGACTCGGAAGACTTCACCACTTTAGGCGGACTGGCAATGTTCCTCATAGGACGTATTCCGAAGGCGGGAGATACCTTCGCTTATAAAAATCTGTTGTTTGAAGTAGTAGATATGGACCGCGGACGAGTTGATAAGCTGCTTGTCATACGAAAAGAAGAAGAGTAATTAAGCAACTCACTTTTTATATTAACTTAAAGCACTTAACAATGAAAAAAGTAATTATGTTGGCAGCCGTCGTAGCTGCTTTGGCATCATGCCAATCAAAAGCAAACAAAGCCGCAGAGGCTGAAGCAGACAGTCTTGCCATTGAGGCAATGTCACCCACAGTAGAAGCAACCGAAGTTTATGAAGGTACCCTTCCTGCTGCTGACGGTCCGGGTATTCGCTACGTATTGACTCTCAATATGCTTGCCGATGCAAATGATACTACCTACACACTGGATATGACTTATCTGGATGCAGAAGGCCAGGGCAAAGACAAAACATTCAGTTCAAAAGGTAAGCCGCAGATGATTCAGAAAACGGTTAAAAACAAAAAGAAAGCCGCTCTGAAACTAACCCCAAGTGATGGTAGCGAACCCGTATACTTCGTCATTGCCAATGATACGACTCTGACATTATCAAACGATAGTCTGCAAGAAGCTGTCAGCGACTTGAACTATGACATCGTAAGAGTGAAATAAAAGAGACAAATAAAAGCCAGAAAGGCTCCATGAGTATATACTCATGGAGCCTTATTTTTATCCCAAGAAAGTATTTACTCCCTAACTGTTAAATAATAAATAAGTTGCATTAAAGTCAGCAAAGTATGAGTTAACTTTGTATACTTTAATAATATCCATGAAGTTATGTATCAGATATTGGTTATTGAAGACGAACAGAGAGTTGCCGAACTCTTAAAAAGAGGACTTGAAGAATCTGGCTATCAGGTTGTTGTTGCATTTGATGGAATAATGGGGTTACGGATATTCAAGTCAAACACATTTCATCTGGTCATTTCGGATGTAATTTTACCCAAGCTAGACGGCTTTGAACTATCCAAAGAAATAAGAAAGATTAATCCGTCAATCCCCATTCTCATGCTTACTGCTCTGGGCTCTACCGATGATAAACTGGAAGGATTTGATGCCGGAGCAGATGACTATATGGTGAAACCTTTCGATTTCAGAGAGCTGAACGCACGTATCAATGTACTGCTAAAACGTTCTGCCGAAAACGTCCGGCAGGCACCGGAAGAGTTGAATTATGCCGATTTAAAGATTAATCTCAAAAGTAAAACCGTATACAGAAATGAGTATGAAATAAAACTCTCTCCTAAAGAGTATAATTTACTGGTCTATATGGTAGAAAACGCAGAACGTGTATTAAGCCGTGTAGAAATAGCAGACAAGGTATGGAACACTCATTTTGATACAGGCACCAACTTTATAGATGTGTACATCAACTATTTACGTAAAAAGATAGACCGTAATTTTGAAATAAAGTTAATTCAAACCAAGGCAGGAATGGGCTTTATATTCACTGATAAGACATGAAAATCAGAACCAAATTAACCTTACGATACACCAGCGTGACAGCAGCTATCTTTCTGTTGTCAATGTTGGCTATTTATTTTTTCAGCGAACATAGCCGCAGTAAAACCTTTTTTCGTGATTTAAGGCAGGAGGGTATAACCAAAGCACATCTATTTCTAAGAAATCAGGTGGATGCAAGGACGATGCAATCTATTTATATTAATAACACGGCGTTTATCAATGAAGTGGAGGTAGCTGTTTATAGCCCTTCTTTCGAGATGATATATCATGACGCCTATCAAAACGACATCGTAAAGGAAACACCGGAAATGATAAGTCAAATTCTGAAAAAGAGGTCAATAGAGTTTTATCAGGGTGAATTTCAGGCTATAGGGATGGTGTATATTTTTCAGGATCAAACCTATATTATTACAGCCGCTGCCTATGACGGCTACGGATACGAAAATCAAAAAGCACTAAAAGATATTCTGATTATCCTTTCGGTAATGGGGCTCAGCATACTCATAACAGCAGGTTACCTGCTGGCACGCAGTGCGTTGACTCCCGTATCTAACATCGTAAAGGAGGTTGAAAGTATAACAGCCCAGCAAATCAACAAAAGATTGCCGGTTGAAAAGAAAAGAGATGAATTGGGAGAACTAAGCCTCACATTCAATCAAATGCTCGACAGACTGGAAAAGGCTTTTCGTTCTCAGAAAATGTTTGTCAGCAATGTCTCTCACGAACTCCGGACACCAATGGCAGCACTGATAGCCGAACTGGAGCTTGCCCTATTGAAAGAGCGTACACCACAAGAATACGAAATGGCTATAAATAATGCTATACATGACTCTCATCGTGTTGTGAAACTCATAGAAGGATTATTAAACCTGGCTAAGGCGGACTATCTGCCCGAACAGATAAAAATGGGAAATAGCCGCCTCGATGAATTATTGCTGGATGCACGGGAGTTGGTTATGAAAGCTAATCCCAACTATAAAGTAGAACTTATTTTTGAACAGGAGGCTGAAGATGATTCAGTGATTACCGTCCTCGGAAACAGTTATCTGTTAACGACCGCTTTTGTTAACCTGATAGAGAACAATTGTAAGTTCTCCAAGAACCAGACTTCTTTTATCCAGATTTCTTTCTGGCAAACAAGTTCCATTATCCGCTTTTCAGACAATGGTATAGGTATATCAGACGAAGATAAAACCCACCTGTTCACTCCGTTTTACAGAGGAGCAAACCGAAGTTATACTGACGGACACGGTATTGGCATGTCACTGACTCAGAAAATAATAACACTGCATCATGGTAAGATTGAAGTAAACTCCCAGTTGGGAGAAGGCACCACTTATACGGTAGAATTACCACACATCTGAGAAAAACTCTAATAGTTTTCTAATTCCACTCTAATAATACTCTAACGGCTCCTTTACGGAGTCGTTTCTACTTTTGTGCCGTCAAAACTTTAATATGAACCGTTTAAAACAGAGAAAGTATTATGATCCGGAGAAAGAAAAAGAACAATCAGAATTTGCAGTTTAATGCCGAGAAGGTATTTCTGGCTGCTACCCAACCGGTAAAATTGGCATATTCATACTTCCAGACTACGAAGTATGGCTTGACGGACGATGAAGTAAAAGTACGGCAACAACTGTATGGTAAGAATGAGGTGATTCATGAACAGAAAAAACGTCCGATCATCGTGTTCTGCAAAGCGTTCATCAATCCGTTTATCGGAGTATTAACGGCCTTGGTCGTTATCTCACTGGTCATTGACGTATGGATGGCAGAACCGGGAGAACAAGAATGGACCGGAATTATTATCATATCCTCTATGGTAATATGCAGTGCAGTACTACGTTTCTGGCAGGAATGGAAAGCCGGAGAAGCAACCAATGCCCTAATGAAAATGGTAAAGAATTCCTGTAGTGTGAAACGAATCGGCATACCGGACGAAGAAGAAATAGATATCACAGAACTGGTACCAGGAGATATTGTATACCTGGCCGCCGGAGATATGGTTCCGGCAGATATACGCATCATCGCATCCAAAGATCTCTTCATCAGTCAATCTTCTCTGACGGGAGAATCGGAGCCGATAGAAAAATATCCCGAAGCAAAAGACAACAAATACCGCAAAGGAAGTGTGGTGGAACTGGATAACATCTGCTATATGGGATCTACTGTAATAAGCGGATCGGCTAAGGGGATTGTTTTCCAGACAGGAATAAACACTTATCTGGGTACTATTGCCAAAAGTATTACAGGAGTACGGGCACAAACCGCTTTTGATAAAGGAGTCAGTAAAGTGAGTTTCCTGCTGATTCGTTTTATGCTGGTCATGGTTCCTTTCGTTTTTCTGATAAACGGAGTGACAAAAGGAG
Source organism: Bacteroides mucinivorans (assembly GCF_034654355.2). Taxonomy (NCBI): domain Bacteria; kingdom Pseudomonadati; phylum Bacteroidota; class Bacteroidia; order Bacteroidales; family Bacteroidaceae; genus Bacteroides; species Bacteroides mucinivorans. Next base: position 3,839,655 of record NZ_CP178179.1, read on the forward strand.
ACTGGTTTAGTGCATTCATTTTCGCCGTATCGGTAGCAGTAGGGTTAACACCGGAAATGCTTCCTATGATTATCTCTGCCAACCTATCTAAGGGTGCAGTTACTATGTCCAAGAAAAAAACGATTGTAAAGAACCTAAATGCCATTCAGAATTTCGGAGCAATGAATATCCTTTGTACAGACAAAACAGGAACGCTCACCTGTGACAACATTGTATTAGAGAAATATATAAATGCTGACGGTAGTAGTGATGAAAAAAAACGCATTCTGAGACATGCCTACTTCAACAGTTACTTCCAAACAGGGTTGAAGAACCTGATGGACAAAGCCATCTTGTCACACGTAAAAGAGTTACAAATGGAGCACTTGAAAGATTCCTACAAGAAAGTAGACGAAATACCTTTCGACTTCACCCGCCGCCGTATGTCTGTAGTTATTGAAGATAACCAGCAGAAACGACAGATCATAACCAAAGGAGCCATGGAAGAAGTACTGACCATCTGCTCATATGCCGAATTTGATGGAACCGTACACCGGATGACGGACGAAATCAGACAAAAGGCAATCACTATCAGCGAACAGATGAATAAAGAAGGAATGCGGGTACTGGCAGTAGCACAAAAGAGTTTTATCGAGAAAGAACATGACTTTGCGGTCGGGGACGAAACGGAAATGGTTCTTATCGGATACCTGGCTTTTCTGGATCCTCCCAAAGCATCTGCAGCCAACGCCATCAGGCAGCTGCACGAACATGGAGTAGAAGTAAAAGTACTGTCGGGTGACAATGAAGCTATTGTAAAAACCATTGGAAGACAAGTAGGAATCAATACATCTCATTCACTGACAGGAATGGATATTGAGAAAATGACGGACGATGAACTGAAAAAGCATCTACCGGACACAACTCTGTTTTCTAAGCTCACGCCGCTACAGAAAACAAGAATCATCCTGTTATTGCAAGAACAAGACAATACAGTAGGATTTCTGGGAGATGGAATTAATGATGCGGCAGCGTTAAGACAATCGGATGTCGGTATATCAGTAGATACAGCTGTAGATATAGCAAAAGAAAGTGCTGATATCATCCTGCTCGAAAAAGATCTGATGGTATTGGAAGATGGGGTACTCGAAGGACGGAAAACTTTTGGCAACATCACCAAATATATCAAAATGACAGCAAGTTCTAACTTTGGGAATATGTTTAGTGTATTGGCAGCAAGTGCTTTCCTGCCTTTTCTACCCATGTTACCCATTCACTTACTGATACAGAATTTGCTATACGATATATCACAGACAACGATCCCATTTGACCGTATGGACCCGGAATACCTACGCAAGCCACGTAAATGGGATGCTTCTGATCTAAGCCGTTTCATGATATGTATAGGACCTATCAGCTCCATATTTGATATTATCACCTATCTGGTTATGTGGTATGCCTTTGGATGTAATAGCCCTGAACACCAGACCCTATTTCAGTCCGGCTGGTTCATTGAAGGATTACTCTCACAAACCCTTATTGTACACATGATACGAACAAGAAAAATTCCTTTTATCCAAAGCCGGGCAACATGGCCGGTAATGGGACTCACTTTCTTTATCATGGCTGTAGGCATCGTGATACCCTTCACCAGGTTTGGTGCTTCAATAGGACTTATGCCACTGCCATTGAGCTACTTTCCCTGGCTGATAGGTATTCTGCTCAGTTATTGTGCATTGACACAAGTTGTAAAAGTGTGGTATATTAAACGATTTGTACGTTGGCTCTAAAACTTATCCCGAAAGTATGAAAAAAATTATTCTGTTATTGGCCGGATATACAGGGATAACTCCCTGTATATCTGCTCAAACAATTGGTACTACATATACGACAGAGGTACAATACAATTTCAAGAGTTCGGCGAACTGGGTCAATCTCCTGAGATTTGAGACTTCAATAGATATAGGAAAGAGTGGTAGATTTAATTATGCTTCAATCCATATATTTAAAACCAGTGCCCAGCCCATTGCCAGCAACTGGCAGACATTCTCTAATATAGAAGAGACCAATATGGCTTACGGATTAGCTATTTTAGGATATACACAAAAAATCAGAGATATATTACTGTTTACCGGGATTCGCAATGTCAATGAAGATTATTTCGTGTCACCTTGTACAGCTCTGTTTACCAACAGTTCCTGTGGTATTTTCCCTACTATTTCGGCCAATTATCCGTTAGGAAATTATCCATTGTCGGCAATGTGTATACATCTGGATTATAAAATAAATAATCACTGGCAGCTACAGTACAGTCTTTATAACGGAGTGGCTCACAAAGTATTTGAGAAAGGAAACAGCGTGTTTTCTATCTGTCCTTCTCGGGAAGGTATTTTTAATATATCAGAACTTTCTTACCAACAAAACCGAACTTATCATGGCTTGTATTCTGGTGGTTTTACTATACATAATAGGTTGTATAATAATAATGAGAATGGAGAACAAACATTGGAAAAAAAGAAAATAAACTTTTCCGGATGGTTTTATCTTGAACAATGCCTGTTCAAAAAGAATCAAAAAGAGATAAACCTCCTCGCACAGTACTCCGCTAACCTATCAATAAATATGGGATGCAAACGATATACAGGATTTGGAGTAACACTCTCAAATATCGTATTCAGTTCTAAAGAGAACGCATTGGGAACGTTTATCAATTGTGCCCGATATACATATGGACGCGAAGTTACTTGCGAGTTAACCTGGAAGATCTGTATGAAAAGAAATTTCAATCTGCAACCGGCTTTCCATTTAATCAATAACAGAGAAGGGACTTTCTCTATTGGAATGTTGCGAGCTTCATATGCATTCAGTCTGCCACTTTAACCACACCAATGTGATATGCCCAACTGATAAGAGAGGAATCCGTAAATCAGTTGGGCGTTTGTTTTCTTTAAAAGGACGAATTAAGAAAAGAGACAGTAACATTAAACCGATTGCAACTCCACAATCTCATAGCCTGCCATTTGTACCAGTTTAGGCAAAGCATCTATCACTCGTTGATCATTCATCAGAACCTCTTTCGACAGTTCACAATAGGGGCGGATATGCGGATGTATTTTATATACCGAATCTCTTACTTCACCTGCCTTGTATCCGGCAATTGTACGTTCGGCATTCCAGCGTAGGTGCTCTGTCTGCATAAATCTTTTCATGCACTCTTCAGACAGAGACAATTTAAATCCTTTATATACTTTGGAGGTACTCTTCTTTAAATCATACCCCATCGAACGCAGGTAAGTACGATAAATATCTACCTGATACCGATTGGACCAACGCATCACTTCCTGCAATTCAAACCAGTGTTGCTTTGCCGTCTCCTCCAATGCCCGGTATTCCACATCATTATTCCCGGTATATGCCCGGTACAAATCTGAAATAAATCCTTTACGATTGTAGTTTTCGTTGATGAACATCGGAATGGTATCATTCAGCATTTCCATATTAAGTCCTTTATCGAGCATGCCAAATATATGTACGTACTCAAAGCGGTTCTTTTTTTCTCCTTTCTCTTCATCAACCGATTTAACTTCGGAGTCAAAACGAATCAAATCACCCAGCCCCTGCAGTAACTCCTGACGAATAAGAATCCGTGCCTTACACTTATACATATTGATAGGCAGGTTCAATCCAACAGACAAACTTAAATCCGGTTCTTTAATAGTAATGGCCACGGTCAGCAACTGATTGGGATCACATGCCGCCTTTGCCAATTGCTCCCGCAACTCCGGATTGCAAATATCCCTGTCCTGAAAATCAATATCGATATCCTTGATCTGACTTTCGATGTAGGGGTACTGAGTCCGGAAATAATCCAGAAGACAATGCATATTCTTATCAACAACCGTTATTTTAGTTTTAATACGTTGATCATCCGGCAAAGATTCATCGTAATTGGGATAATGACAAATACGCAGGGCTTCGAGCAATAAAGCACGCCCCATGCGATTGAACCCAACAATAACCAAATGCACATATTGTTTACTCTCTTTGGTTATAGGAACATAATCGAGAGGGGCATACGGACTTCCGGTATCTTCAAGTGCATAAAGGCTCCACAGACGACGCGCCCAGTTTTCATAGAAGTTAAAAGGACGGAATACAATCACCTGTTTGCTAACAACCTTACCTGCTGCTTCCGCTTCACCTGTTTCTTCCGTCGGCCTATCCCTCTTCCTATTCTCTTGCTGCTTCGTATAATAAAGGTATTCTTTGGGTAAAGAAAGCTTCTGAATATTAGAATAAGAGGGAATGCGGTCTATCTGAACATAAACGGGAAGCAGCTCGTGCCCCTCACCACGTAATTGGCAAATGAGCTTGATGCTGGTTATATTCTTTGAATCCCGCCCAAAATCATTCTGGTCTCCCAAAACATACACTTCCTTTACTACATCCAAGTTTAGCCTGGAAAGATCTTCTATAGAATCCGACTCCCCAAAGTAGAGCTTCAAAAATTTCTCTTTACACCTATCCAGACGGGTATTGATCTTTGCCCGGACAGTATCAATGGGTTGTGAAGTCATTAAAATAACAGTATGACATTCTCCTCCGGCAGTAGTGCGTTCCAATAATCTATTTATAAGCGTACAGGTCACTTCACTATATCCTATAACGACATAATGATTCCTGATATCTTTATAATTCATCTCACCTTTTCGAACCCTCTCTACCCGACGTTCAATAATATTTGAAACGGTAGAGATAAGAACACCGCCCATCAATACGGAACCAAAAAGACTCACAAAGAATGCAAAGAAACGATTACCGACTTCATTTTCGACAATCTGGTTGCCCGAATCAACAAAGTTGTTGTAGATAGCCCAGATATTATCCCAGAATCCATCACTGGTGTTCAGGTTAACCCTCAACAACAAAGCCCAAAGCCCGGCAAAGAACAAGACAACAACAATAACAGATACCAATAATCCAATCTGAGGCCAGAGACCTCCACAGATGATCCGATCTATTCCCTGTTGGGAAAAAATTTCTCTGATTCTTCGTTTAACATCCATCTACCTGGTAATTTTAAAGCCCAGTGAAAGTATTAATTTAAGTGTTCCTTCGGCAGTAATCCGGTCATAAGCCTTTTCCGAATCCGGCAGTTCTTCAAAAGGGATAAGACACGGATGTTCTTTTGCGGCATCATTTCGTTCCGGGCCAAAACGCCATCCCTCCTTCATCCGGGCTTCAGACCAGGTTTCGTGCACATTCTTCGCTAAAAGTTCGGATAGTTTTTTCAATTCCTCCGGCAGCTGAACATCGCTGACATCTATAGGAGACGGTGTGTATTCTTGTTTCTTCATAATTAACAGATCTTTTATTCAATCATTATCGTATTGATCTCTCGTGTCTTAATAAAAAAACGTTAATGTGAAGGATATATTGCCAACCCACTCGTAAAATGTGCTTCCCGCACAGGGAAGTTCGACAGGCGATGGTTCGTTGGAACGCGTTCAGGTTTGTACCAAATGCCGTCTACCGCTATCGTCTATTTCTTTCTCCGGTATCGGTAAAGTCCTGTCTCATAGAGGAACATAGGAATCCTCGGTATGCAACGTTGTTTTAGATGTACATGTAAAGCAGTACGACATGTACATGTGGGCCAGTACGACATGTGCATCTCATACTGTTTTAGATGTACATGTAAAACAAGGCTATGTACCGGGAAAAGGAGCGTTCCTTTCTGAGAAAGACAATTATAGTGAACTTACAAAGATACTATCGCCTGGCACACCTCCCCATGCGGGAAGCAAAGGATTTTGCTGGTGAGCCAAAGGAAGTTCTGTGGCCAATTCCATTATATCGTCTCCCAACAATGTACAGTAGGCTGGTAAGTTATAACGATCCATTTGCTCAAAGCTAATAGCAGCATAGCGAAGACGTATTTCCGCATCGGAGAATATCTCTTCATCGGGTAACAACAGAGGAGCAAGCGACAGCAGATTCAGTGCCGACTGCTCATAAGCTACCCAATGCTCGTGCTGCGGGCGATAGTGTAGATAGATACGGTTGGTATTGGATGCTTCTTGCATCAGAATTTTTTCAAGTTTTGAATTCATTATTATTTTCCTCAGTTGGTTTTGATTATTAATATTCGTTTTTCTTATTGCTTTGTAAAAAAGCCCCTATTACACATCTACACTTAGAGGAAATAGGGGCACACACAAACAAAACAAACAATATAATATACCCCGCGATTCACATCGAAGAAGTATAAGTGCCTTTAAGAGAATGCTATATACATTCTCTTTATCTTTCTACTCAAATATGTCAGTCTATACCCTTTTTATCAAAAATCGTCTTCATCCTGAAAGCGATACGTCCAGCCATTGATATTAATCTGTACGGCCAGCCACGATTCAGAGAAGAAAAAGGATATCTTATATTCATCTTCACGGTCCAGATATTCCTGTGCATTAGGAAAACTCCCTTCCATAGCAGACATTTTCAAATAATTAGTCAGATTGATATTGAAAACTTTCCGTCCCGTAGCTTTCTCCGTCACGATAAAACGGGTGGGACGATCTGCCATAAACCGCATTGTATTGAGTTCCACTGCTACAAGTGAAATATCATTCTGTTCCATATGGTAGGGACGGAAACTCAGAACATCATCAACCAGCAAAGAATTATCGTAATTCAGATGACCATTTGACTCGATAATCTCATAATCATAATCATTCATGTTCAACGCCCAGTCGTCATCTGAATAGCCCTGGAACAGGAATCTCACTTTATTAGTGTCTTTTATGAGGTTTATCAACTCCGTCTGGTTACGGGTACCTGTGAACTCTACATCAATAATCTCACCATACCACAACGGCTCGAGTTTCTTACTCATAATAAGAGATTCTTCACGTTTCAGTTGCAATTTCAAATCCGTAAGGGTAGAAACTCCTGCCGTCAGTGAAGTTATGTCGTATGAATCACGTGCTCCTGCCCATGCCATAAGCTGATACTTTCCCACAGGCAGTTCTACAACCATGCGGTAATAACCGGTTCCAAGTGAAGCGCCTTCCTCTGCCTGCTTGAACATGAATTTACCTTCTTCATCAAATACATAAAGTTCCACTTTATCTACTTGCGTATGGAATGCATCGGCAAAAAGCATATTATAATCATACTTGAATTTAACGAATAAACGGCACTCCGGCAGATCTTCGTTAAAGCTATCGCATGAGGTCATCATCCAGGAACAGGCTACAAGAAGTCCCAGGGCAATGTAATGTATAAGGCTTTTCAGATTCATATTTTTTATTTTTCTAATTTAATCATATATAGAGTGGAAAAGAAACGGGTTCTTTTCTCGTAATTTCCAATTTTGGGGATAGAACCAAACAGTCGTTCTATCAAAACTATAATATCCCGGAATTTTTTATAGAGGAGTTTCCGGAAACTTCCTGAAGTTGAAAGTAAGGTTGTGGGAGCAATACTTATCTCCCACAACACTTAAATAAAGAATTAAATAAAACTACTAATCTGAAATTAGAATTCTACTTCCTGAGTATACCATGTCCATGGGTTAACATCAATCAGAATAGACATACGGAGATCATCATCTTCATCCTTATCTGTTACTATAGGAGGAATAGTAGGATATCCGGGATCATTGAATTTAGTGACACTAATATCGTAAACAGAATTACGAACTACACCAAACTCACCCAATTCATTGGTAGCTAAACTGGTATCGTCATGCTTAATCATCGCTTTATAGAAGCTATAACCTCCCTTATAATAAGTAAGAACATCTACCGTTTTTGCTCTGTCATCCACACCCAATATACCAGTTTTCGTATCCTTGAAATCCTGCATAAGAGTTGTAATAGCAGCAGCATCTGCAGTAGCAGGAAGAGGCACAGCAGCCAGACTTATTCCTACCAGATATTTGTTAAACGCAGTGGTCAAAGGTGTAGTGATGACAATAGGATCCGGATGAGTACTGAGATACTTATACTTCAGTTCTTTTTCAATCCAGTCCATCAACGTAGTAAAGGTATAGAAACCACCATCAATCAGCATCCAGTCTCCATTGGTTTCCTGATCAGTAGTAGTTGTACCATCTGCTTTCTGATACTCTTTAGGCATATATTTAGCTTTCACCAATATCTGCGTTGTATTATCATGCGTATTACCAGCCTGATTCTGAGTATTTTCAAGACAATATTCACTTTCTGTAGTCAGATGCCACGGAATCACTGTAGCACCTGCATCAATATGGTTTTCATCATACACATTGTAAGATCCTGCCGGATGAGTCGTATAATTAGGGTCTATTCTATAAGAACCTTTCTTATATTGGTCAAACGGAGCACGGAAACCTCCTGTAGGAACATTCTGTTGTTCCAACCATGTCGGAGTTCTCTTAGAGAGAGGATAGTAGCTCTTGTTCGTTGTATTCAATACCCATTTAGCTTCGGATATATCCGCCTTAGAACTTGTTTGTGTAATAGTAACACGAACTTTGGCAACGACACGGTCAATATTGATAGTCAACGGATTGGCCTTTGCTCCGGCATCTGTTTTATAAAGACTCAGATCTTTCGGATCACCCAAAGTAGGACCGTCTTCGGTAATCGATGGTTCCAGGTCTCCTTTAGCATTTGTCATCATAAAACCATCGGTTGAAGAGATGCTGGCTGCCGTATTAGTAAGAGCTGCATTAACAACGGAATACTTTGTACCGGTAATCCATTTACTATTGACAGCATCATTCTGGAAGGTTGCAGAAGGATTGGCTACAATCAAAATACGCTTAGAAACTCCCGGTACTTTAAACGCAGTACCTGCACTTCCTGTAGGTTGTCCGGTAGCATCCACACCTGCCTCAGCATTGGTCAATAAAATATCAGCTGTCACTTCAGGATCAGCATCAGCCGTAAAGAAAATAGCTCTTACTTTCTTCAGTTCCGATTCAACAGCAGTCCCGTTTTGATGATCCGGAGTATTCAAGCCACGAGACTGAGACGGAGTTTTAATCCCCACAGCTACCCATGCATCCCCCTTAGGATCGGTTACCACGCCATAATCGATATCTTCTTCGACCACCGGCACGATGTCTTCATTACTACATGCCACAAATGCCAAAGATGCAAGTGCCAGCATAAAAAGATTCTTCTTTTTCATTGTTTACAATTAACTTAAAGTGTTTATAACTAAAATATTTATCTCTTTTGTTTTTGGTTTTTATTTTCAATCTCAGCTGCATTCGCTTTTTTCGTAGCCAGTTCCTCCAAATTGTGTCCGGCAGCTTTCAGACCCGATTCAGCAGCGGCTTTCAAATACTTCTCCGCATCATCATACTCTCCTTTTAATAACATTAATACACCCATAGCATTCGTATATTCCGGTAAATGCTTTTTAGAATTTACCATACCCAAATAGCGCTCTGCAGAAACCAGGTCATTGCGTGAAAGAGCAGCAGCAGCGGCGTTCATATTAGCAACCTCATCTTCAGGATACATCCTGACAGCTGTTTCAAACACATCAATAAACTCTTGCGAACCTGTCGGATAAGTATTAGCCACCAGGAACATTTCGTTCAGGCTCAGGTTCTGAGGACGTTTCTTTATCACCTCCCGTGCCTCGTCTACATCGAAGTTCTTGATGTCATAATTCACTTTACAAATAGCAACACGCAGGCTCGGGAATATATTTTTCAACATATAACGGTAAGGTACACCTCCGCGAAGCTTCATCAGTTTTGCTTCTCTCCCCTGTTCAAGAGAAGTATACTCAATAATATCCAATATCTCATCTTTATACTCTATATCTATCGTATCAAGTGCCTTCACCAGCCCCTCCCAGTTTTCGCCACCAAAGATGATGTAATACTGATTCCGGGAAAAATCATACCGGGTTGCCAGATAATCACGCAACGCCATAGCACGTCCTTCAGACAAGCGTTTGTTATTCGCCAATGATCCTTCGGGCGAAGCATAACCAATAATATCCAGTCTGTTTACCTTGATACTCGGATCGGCCTTCAGATCGTCAATCATCGTACGAATCTTAGCCAACTCTTTAGGATTGTTCATGTATTCGGGACGAATATTTACTTTATTCACCTCAAAGTCCAGGAAACATTCTGCCTGTATATCACGACGCTTCACTTCTTCAGCTACCGGCTGTAAATAAGCCAGGTAAGGTGCCACAACATACGGGAATAGTATGCGTTCTAATGTAACCTTATCAATCAGTGGCTCTACACTCATCAAGGTCGATTCACCGCAACCACACTCATCACGCTGTAAAACCAGTTTAGCATCTTCCATCCATGCTTCATAAGGCAATATGTATCTATATTGAATGGTATCATTTTTTCTTTTGTTACCCTTTTCCACGACATAAGGACGCACATAACTCTTTCTCTCTTTAGCACTCATCACCGCCAGTCGGCGTTCGTAAGCCATATATTCGTCACGTCCTTTGATAGATACTTTCGGAAGATCATAAGTACGTTCCGGGGCAACCAGCTGCGGAATAAAATCGACTCCCCGGGCTATTTTAACCTTCACATTATTCATGATAAAGTCGATATCTATATGAAGAAAATCACCCCGTTGTTCCAGCTGCATCGGTTTTACTGACACAACACCCTCATAAGAGCGGTCCTGAGCCACAGCCAGATTCATACTCTGACATAAAACAGCTAATACAAATACGATGAATTGTAGATTCCTTTTCATCATTCTCTTTTTATTTTATTACGTAAATAAGTGACAGACTCGCTTTGGTAGGACCGAAATAGTTCTTACTCGTATCCTTTATCTTAGTACCACACTCTGCACAAGGGTATTTTTCATACACAATACGCGCATATCCTACTCCGACAGATGCTTCTAAACTCCAGCGTTTTTTCAAGATCCACGAATGCCCTACGGAAATACCACCACCGTACAGGTGTCCTTGATATCGGTTGTTCTGCATATTCTCACTGATAAACGACCAGCCGGGAAATCCTCCTACATTGAAATCGGCGTAATGACCATGTACTCCTATAAATGTACGTCTGAAGCTTTCGCAAAACCAGTAACGGACTTCCGGCTGAACTCCCCAATGCCGGAGTCTGGCTCCATCATTAAATTTCCACGGATTATAGTTGAATGGTACGTCGAGCGTCCACTTGCGTGCCAGACCAACCTCCAGACCAAGATTCAGGGTAGTAGTAGCATCATAAAGCAGATTACTTTTGACAGCAATTTTCTGCGCTTTGCTGTTTACTGCAAAAGTGCAAAGTATGACTAATATGAGTATGAATACTTTCTTCATTATCAAGTTTTTATTTTTTCTGTTATCAAGATCCTCGTTGATATAAATATACTTTAATTCGTCTCGGTATATCTTCATTATCATCCTGAGGTTCTTTCGGATTTTTTATAGTTGTAAGATAGATCACCTGGTTTCTTGCAGAAGAAGTGGAAGCCACGTTTATATCAATTACTCCATCTTCTACCAGAATACTATTCGGATCGGCACTAACCACACCATATTTGTTTTTCATTGTAATCCACGGTACATTGACTGAATTATCCACTTTTGCAGTAAGAAGATAATATTCAAAATCATAGGCACCGGAATTCTCCGTGTAATAGTTTACAATCATTCCTGCAGCCGGAATAATAGGTTTTCTTATCACGCTAATTGTCTGCTCGATGTTACCAAGCTTTATATTAATGCTTGAGTTAGCGGCACTGCCGGCAGGAAGCTTTACTATCACATTCATCGTGACCGGAGAATTCTGATTTGAGGCAGAAGGAATTCTTGCGGGCGATGGCGAAACGATAGTCATCGCACCATTGGCGACCTTCAGATAGTTACTTCCATCCGAGAATTGATGTGCGTAAGTGCAATCCGTCGTCAGTGTAAAAGCAACATACTGATTGCCTGAACTCTCCGTATTGTCATATATGATACAAAGCCGGTTACTTACAGCAAGAAAATATTCGCTATTGGCTTTAATTTCATAAGAAGAAATATCTGTTATTGTAACTTTATATTTCAAATTCATGTTATTAGGTTTCGACAGCATAGCGTCACTGTAAGTTGCAAACCCCGGAGAATTAGCAGATAGTATCGTAAACTCATATTCATGATTACGCTTTATATCCATATAATTGAGGCCATCATCGGCTATAGCCATCTTATAATAATATTGAACCCCTTTATAGAATGCGCGTATAATCATATAAGTATAAACATTGCTGTTTGCCTTTGCTTCATACACATATATAGGATCGGCTACATTAGTAACAGCAGAGACAAAATCTTCATTTGTATTACTTCTAATATAATTCAACATAGTTGTTGCCATTGTCAAATTGCCGGACAGATTATGCAGTACCGTATTTTTATTCAGATTATACACCGAATGTACACCCGATAAGGTGAAGTCTGTAGCATTACTCTTAACAACGATTTTGGCTACTGCACGCGTCAACTCCAATGGAACATCATCTGTACCTATTTTCGTATTTACATTAATCCCTCCGGTAACTTTATACAAATAGCTCATTGGCAACGTTTTTCCCACGAATGGAGGTTCATTTACAGTGTTTAATGGTATAACTGAAATCTGAGATGTCACATTAGCAAGCCTCTGACCTGTAAACAGGCTTTTAAAATTAGCAATCGAAAAGTCATAAGGCATATTGCCTATATAGAACTTTTCTTGCGGATTGGCTACTATTAAGATCCATGATGTGACACTTTGTGGCTTAAGCAAAACATAACTTTTATTACCAACATTAATGTTTGCTTGTGCCGCTTCTGCAAACACAGCATTATCAACTATGCCATCACCAGCATCTGTGAATACAAGTACCCAAGGATCTTTGGATACTACATCTTCCAGCGCTTCCGCTCTGGACACAGGAGTATCGTATGATCTCAGCCTTGTAAACAGCTCGATGCTGACCTGGTCGGCTTCCTCGGTTTCTACCGGATAAATCTCCTTCTCCAGTACGCATGAAACCATACAGAAAAGTAACCAGAAGAGCATATATATCTTTATTTGCAATCTCATTCTTCACTCATTAATTCATTCATTCTTTACACACCTCAAAGAAAAACCACCCTTAAACGAAGTGCTTATAGGCGCTGTTCCCATATAGCTTAGCTCCATATTCCATACAGAACTCCAATCAGGATCAATTGAGCTTTTAGTCTCAGGAACATCAGCAGCCGATGCCGTCATATAAAATCCGGCACTCGGATGTTCTAACATGCCAGCCTCGTTTGCTCCTTTCACGCCATAGTTCCGTCTGCCCGCAGCAGGGAGAAACAAAGACTTATTACCATTAAAAAAGAGACATCCCCAGTATGCGGCATTCGCACTGTTTATTGTAACTCCATATTGTACATTATTGCCTGGAAGAAAATTCTGTTCGATAGGACGCCTGTCAAAATACCCATCTGCATAAAACCCGAATGTCATATTGTCGGGGAGAGTTACAGGAGTATAATATGAAGGCGATGTCATCTGACCATCGGACGGAGGATTCGGATTATAATCCGGATGACTTGGATTATACAATTCATTTCCATCACCAGTCATCGGATGTGCAAAAATGGATGCTCTCCATTCTGACGCATTCGCTTCCGCCTGTGAACTATTATGTGATGCCACACGCCCTCCGGATATACTTCCATCATTCGGCCGATGATAACCATTAGGGCAGATTTCATAATCAGTACTATAACTTTCAGACGCATTTCCATTATCCCATATCAGGTATTCATAGTTTTTATAATAGCTCCATCCCCAGCCTATAAGACCAATCGCATTCTTATCAGGACGCGGATTCAATGCTCTATAGCCAAAATTGTCATAGTCTGCGTCTGTTCCCGCTTCATTGGCATAACTACCATATGACCCCGATTTTAGTCTTGTCCATTGGAAATGCGCTCCCGCTTTCGTCGGGAAATCGACTTCCGAAGCATTTCCTCTATTCACTACAATACTAAAAGGGCTCGTTACAGGGGCAGTTAGAAAACTGCTATGAGTCATATTGTAAACAGCAAATGCTCTCGATCCTGTGCGTCCTGTATATAGATAATCCGGTTTTTCACCTTGTCTTAAGTAAATAGTCGCCTCTATAGGATCTCCCCATCCCCACAAGTAATATTTCAATTTTACTGTTGCATATCTTGGGGTATTCGTCGTATTTGTTCCCGTCAATCCGATACGGAAATAAATACGTCCCTTGCCAGTTACACTTTTACCATCCTCCCCTTTCTGGGAATTGGGTATTACCAGAAAATCTTCGGCTTGTCCCGGATTAGCAGTCCCAACATTAGGATCGAGGCTGGGCGTCGTACTCAAAACAACCATTTTATTAGGATCATTGTCCACCCATGCACTCCAATTCACCAGTGTCCCAGCATATGTATCGACTCTGGCATGTTGCCCCATGATAATACGTTCTCCACGCTGATTATCTTTCCAAAAGGCACCGGCATAACCCGTTGCACCGTTTGACGGTTCCGCAGCCGGATGATAAAATTGAAGACGTTTACCATTTTGTATTATCTTAACTGTAATCTCCCTTTGTAGAGCATTACTGCCATCTTCATTTTCTGCCGACAACGTAAGTTTATATGTACCGCTCACATTTCTGGCCATACTAAAATAATCATCTACTCCACTTCCCCAATATTCTCTTTCAACCCATCCGTCAGCTAATAAGTCCATGTATCCTGTACCCGTTCTCTGTCCATTTTGGTATTGAACTGTATACATGAACCGTTCGGGAGCAGTAGTCTTGTCTATGGTGTATTGAGATGCCAGGCTATTAAAAATACGGTTAGTTTCCACCATCTTACCAGCATCTACATCGTACACTTCGGGCAGCACTTTGACTACAGGCATGTTTGACCAGAATGAAATCCGGCTGCCGTTAAAGTCTGTTATCGATGCATCCACATGCGAGATTCTTAATATACGTTGATTATCTATGTTCCAATCACTATCCATGTCCACCCATTTGGAAGCCTTGATATTCATTTCCAGCGGTTCCTTAATGATACCATGCAAATCCAACATTGTATTACCTGGCAGACTGTAGTTCACCGGACTCGAAGCTATCTGTAGTTCACAAAAAGGACTATAGTGGCTCCCCATATCTACTGTAAGAACCACAGCCTTTGTTTTGTCCCCCACTGTACTCAGTTCCTTAGCTGGCAAAATAATTCTGCTTATCCTCTTTGCCCATATCCTCCCACCGGTCGGAGCCTCATCTGAAAAATAACTCCCATCATCATCTTTAGAGAAAGTACGGATATTGTTCTGCCCGATCGTACCTTGATAATTGGAAGTAAGAGGTACTACATCCGGAATATTCTCGAATATAAGTCCCGAGAAAATATCTTCCAGATCATCTTCCGACTCTAATACTACATCAATCCGTACTGCCAATCTTTCAAGAGCCAGTTGCAACGGATCCACTGTTGTATTATCACTTAATACAGCACCTTGCCCACCCGACAGAACTTTTACATCTTTAATCTCCTGTATCATCGGAATAACCTGTTCGGATGAGAAAAAATATTCAGGATACGCAATCTCATCCAAATCAGCATACTTCGTGATTCCATTCAATTTATTTATGATAAGCTCGTGGGGAGGTTCATTAGCAAGAAAAACAAAATTATAATCTCCGGCATCAATAGAGTGCTTTATAACATCCCCATTCTCAGCAGTATAACGTTTATTTGAAACACATTTTCCGTTAGCTTGTTCAAATGCCAGAACACGAAGTGATTTAACGATGTAGTCATCAGGAACAGTTCCCGGATTCGTTGCAGCCCGCGTCATTGTTCCTCCAATCATTATATATGAATTACCGCTTGTTTTATTATCAGTGAAAATATCATCAAAACAAGATGAAAACATCATCAATAATAAAAAATAGAGTAACCCTTTAATATATATGTCTCCACTTTTCTTCATCATCCTATAAAACTTTCCTTTCTAAGTTTAGTGTATGCATCCGCCAAATAGCGATGCATTCAAAGGAAGTTTCTTTGCGTTCTTTATGTATCACGCGGTGCAGAAACTTACCTGATCCTCACATTACAAAGATCGTGATATTGTAGGAAATGCAGAATTGTATTCATTTCTAATATAGTCAATTAAGCCCTCATGCTACCAATAAAAAGGAGAGTAAAAGCCAGCGAAGTTGCTAAATATAAAAAAAAAAGGTTAGATAAAAAAGGTTTTGCACAATTCGCACAAACAAAATAGGGGAGTTTCGATATTAGAAAATGATATAACTTTTAAAAGTAAAATTAATTATATAGAATAACAGGCGTTTAAGTAATACCCTATCTACAAAATAATATGAAGAGTAATTAACCTCTAATCTATGTTTATTCTCCCTCCTCCCGCAAACATTTTTTCTTTCTTTATTGTTGGAACAACAATTAATCATTTAAAATATTATCGATATGAAAGAAAAGAAGGAAGCCCGTGAAGAACGGAACAAAGAAAAGTTGACTCACGGCGATTGGATAATGGTCGAATTTTATGCCCACTGGCAGCCTGAAAACAAGAGAATGCATCCTGTCATAGAGGAGTTTAAAAAATTAATGAAAGGGACTCTTGAGGTAGTACAAATTGACATCGATCAGGAACGTGCTCTTGCAGAACTGTATACCATTGAAAATACTCCTACCTATATATTAATGAGAAAGGGCGAAGAACTGTGGAGACAATCCGGAGAATTAAGTCTGGAAAGACTGGAAAGAGCAGTGAAAGAATTTAAACCCTGACACAGGTATTGCTGATATAGACCACAGTCAAAAGCAATTCGAACAACAGAGTGTACAAATAAGAAGTGAGCTCAACTGATTGCGATAAAAAAACATTAACAAATCCGAATTAAAGCAACATCATTCTATTGTTCAATAAAAACAAACTCCCTGTAAAGTAATGCTTTACAGGGAGTTTCATGTTTTTTACTTCTCAGCGGAGAGACAGGGATTCGAACCCCGGGTACCTCGCAGTACAACGGTTTTCAAGACCGCCGCAATCGACCACTCTGCCACCTCTCCAAAATGTCCTTTTTATTCCTCTATAATGGCTTACATTATCAGCTTACCAAGACTCATATAAAGGTGCTTGTTGTTAAAAGCGGTGCAAAGATACAAAGAGATTTTAAACCTCCAAACGATTTTATAAAAAAAAAGAATAAGTCTTTTATTTTCTCTCCTTATTTATAGGTATTTTATGCTATTAAACACAAAATAGAGGATATTTATACTTATAATATGAAAAATGCTTGTAACTTTGCGTGCTCTAAAGAAGAATGGATAACCCAACCACTAACTAATATTTAAGTATGGAATTGAATAAAACCTTTAATGACGGACTTTGGAGTAAAGAAATCAACGTAAGAGATTTCGTTAGTAATAACATTACTCCTTATTATGGAGATGCATCCTTCCTACAAGGACCTACAGAACGTACAAAGGCAGTGTGGAACTGTTGCCTCAAAGCACTCGAAGAAGAAAGAGCCAACAACGGTGTGCGCTCCCTTGACTACCAAACCGTTTCAACCATCTCCTCTCATAAAGCCGGATACATTGATAAAGAAAACGAGCTTATCGTCGGATTACAGACAGATGAACTGTTGAGACGTGCCATCAAACCGTTCGGTGGCATCAATGTAGTAGCAAAAGCCTGCCATGAAAATGGTGTAGAGGTAGATGACCGTGTAAAAGATATATTTACTCATTATCGCAAGACTCACAACGACGGAGTATTTGATGTATATACCGAAGAGATCCGTTCATTCCGTTCATTGGGATTCCTTACCGGGCTTCCCGATAACTATGCCCGCGGACGTATCATTGGTGATTATCGTCGTCTGGCCCTTTACGGCATCGACCGCCTGATTGAAGCCAAGCTTGAAGATCTGAAAGGATTAACCGGTCCTATGACCGAAGCACGCATCCGACTTCGCGAAGAAGTGGCCGAACAGATCAAGGCACTGAAAGAAATGAAAATAATGGGTGAATACTACGGACTGGACCTCAGCCGCCCGGCATACAACGCGCAGGAAGCTGTTCAGTGGGTGTATATGGCTTATCTGGCTGCCGTAAAAGAACAGGATGGAGCTGCAATGTCACTGGGTAACGTATCATCTTTCCTTGATATTTATATTGAATACGATCTGGCTCATGGCAATATTGACGAGACATTTGCACAGGAACTGATTGACCAGTTCGTTATCAAACTGCGTATGGTACGCCACTTGCGCATGCAATCTTATAATGACATCTTTGCCGGAGACCCAACCTGGGTGACTGAATCCATCGGTGGACGTTTCAACGACGGACGTACAAAGGTGACCAAGACTTCTTTCCGTTTCCTGCAAACACTATACAACCTGGGAGCATCTCCGGAACCTAATATGACTGTATTGTGGAGCCCCGATCTACCGGAAGGTTTCAAGGAATTCTGTGCAAAAGTTTCTATCGACACCTCCTCCGTACAGTACGAAAATGATGACCTGATGCGTGAAGTACGCCAGTCAGACGACTATGGTATTGCCTGCTGTGTATCTTATCAGGAGATAGGAAAGCAGATACAGTTCTTTGGTGCACGCGCCAATCTGGCAAAAGCTCTGTTACTTGCTATTAATGGCGGACGTTGCGAGAACACGGGTACTGTTATGGTGAAAGATATCCCTGTGCTGACAGGTGATGTACTGAAGTTCGAAGAGGTAATGGCCAACTATAAAAAGGTGCTGACTGAAATTGCCCGCGTGTACAATGATGCAATGAATATCATTCACTATATGCACGATAAGTATTACTACGAGAAGGCACAGATGGCACTTATCGATACCAATCCCCGTATCAACCTGGCATATGGTGTAGCCGGACTTTCTATTGCTATCGACTCTCTGTCTGCCATTAAATATGCAACAGTAAAAGCCCGCCGTAACGACATCGGCCTGACAGAAGGTTTTGACATCAACGGCGAGTTCCCTTGTTTTGGTAATGACAACGATAAAGTAGACCACTTAGGTGTAGACCTCGTTTACTACTTTAGCGAAGAACTGAAGAAGTTACCGGTTTACAAGAATGCTCGTCCTACCCTTTCATTGCTGACAATCACTTCCAATGTGATGTACGGCAAAAAGACAGGTGCCACTCCGGACGGACGTGCCAAAGGCATTGCTTTTGCTCCGGGAGCCAACCCGATGCACGGACGTGACAAGAATGGTGCTATTGCCTCTCTCAGCTCTGTTGCAAAGTTACGCTATCGCGACTCTCAGGATGGTATCAGTAATACATTCTCCATCGTACCGAAATCACTCGGAGCTTCTGCCGAAGATCGTATAGAGAACCTGATAACAATGATGGATGGCTATTTCACCAAAGGTGCACACCACCTGAATGTCAATGTATTGAACCGTGAAATGCTTGAAGATGCCATGGAGCATCCGGAGAAATATCCGCAACTGACTATTCGTGTATCAGGTTATGCAGTAAACTTCATCAAGTTGAGCCGTGAACATCAACTGGAGGTTTTGAGCCGTTCGTTCCACGAACGTTTTTAATTGAAAATTGAAAGTTGAAAATTGAAAATGAATAGTTATGCCAATAAATATTATAGGAGATAAATCGTACTCATTTGCACTTAGGATCATAAAAGCTTATAAGTTTTTGTCTGAGCAAAAAAGGGAATTTATTTTATCCAAACAATTATTAAGAAGTGGCACTGCAATAGGAGCTTTATGCCGGGAGGCTGAACATGCCCAAAGTAAAGCAGATTTCCTCAATAAAATGAATATTGCTTTAAAAGAAGCAAACGAGACCGAATATTGGCTTATGTTGCTCAAAGACAGCGATTATATTTCAATAGACTCTTACGACTCTATAAGAAACGATTGCAGCGAATTAATAAAGCTATTAGCCAGCATTGTCAAGTCAACCAAAACATCACTCAATAAATAGCTATGAATTTTCAACTTTCAACTTTCAATTTTCAATTAATCAAAGTTCATTCTTATGAAAGTATGGGAACATTCGACGGGCCGGGTCTACGGCTCGTCGTTTTTCTTCAAGGTTGTAATTTCCGTTGCCTTTACTGTGCCAATCCGGATACAATTGCTGTAAAAGGCGGAATACCCACTGACCCGGAAGAAATTGTCCGCATGGCTATCAATCAGAAACCTTTTTTCGGAAAACGTGGAGGGATTACTTTCTCCGGAGGTGAACCAACGCTACAAGCAGAAGCTCTGTTACCCCTGTTTCACCGATTGAAAGAAGAGGGTATCCATATCTGTCTTGACAGCAACGGCGGATTATGGAACGAACATGTAGAGAAACTTTTGAAACTGACAGACCTCGTTTTGCTGGATATTAAAGAATTCAATCTGCCACATCACCAAAAGCTTACCGGACGGAGTAACGAACAAACGCTACACACAGCTGCCTGGCTGGAAGAGCATAAACGTCCCTTCTGGCTACGCTATGTGTTGGTGCCGGGATACAGTGATTTTGAAGAAGATATCCGTGCAATGGGACAACAACTGGGTAGTTACCAAATGATCCAAAAAGTAGAAATACTCCCCTATCACACATTAGGTGTACACAAATATGAGGCAATGAAACAAGAGTATCTGCTAAAAGGAATAAAAGAAAATACACCGGAACAAATCGAACAGGCTGCCAACCTGTTCAAAGAATACTTCAAAACAGTACAAATAAATTAGGTGCTTCCCGCACGGGGAGGTACGCCAAGCGGTATGCTTCACAAAAAACGGAGACTTTAAAAAAGCCTCCGTTTTATTTTATATTTAATGCTATTTTTAATAGGTGAAGCGAATACCTGCCTGTATATTGAAGTTACACGGCGTTTCCTTACGAATGGTTTGCACATTGGAACCATCATCGAAGAAATATGCTACTCCAGGTTCTACGTAAATACCCACATGCTTTGTCGCATTGAATTGTGCGCCCACTGCACCGGCTACCGAAAGCTGCACCGGCTTCACTGTTTGCTTTTCACTCCCTAATTTTCCATATACGCACTTCTCTATCATTCCGCCGGCAGCCACATACAATGTGAAACGGTCCTTATCGAAGAAGTTCCAGTTAGCCCGGACAGGAATACCTATATAATGCAGTTTCTGATCGATCATGGCATTACCGCCACTCATCTCGACATCCGAAGAAAGTAATGTATACGTCAATCCGGTTTCTACCGAAAAACCTTTTGCCAACCCCTTACGTACCGACAAGCCAAAAGAGATAGGCTGATGATGTTTGATGTCCACTATTTCATCCATACGTTTCAGGTAGGGTACCCCTTCTTTGAATACCACCATTTGATTATCGGGGATGCGAATAATCTCTCCCTCGGCAGAATTGGATACCAGGTTGAGCCGTTGTTCATTAGGCATACCACCACCTGCCAGATCATTGCCTGTAAGGGAGACTCCTCCTGCATTGCCTACCGCTGCACCAAGTGACCAACGTCCTTTTTTAGATTCCGTTTTTTCTACCGGGATATGCAGTTTATCCTGCCCGGATCTTTTATGTGATCTCACCACAGGTGCTTCTTCTTTCGTTACTACCGGTTCTTTTTCAGTTTCCTCTTTCTCGTTGGCTATCTGCTGCACAGTCTCCTTTCCATCGGCTATTTCACGAACAGCCTCAGCAGGTACCGAGGGTTCGGTTCCCTGTCTCTCCGCTATTTTCTTCGCTTGTGCAACTATCGGACGGATAGCACGTGCCGGCTCTACTTTCGCCACCTGTACATCGGGCGCATCTGTTTGAGGCAATATATCCGGATCAGCAGCCAACATCGGGGTAGCTGTACGACGAATTTCTTCAGCGGTAGGAGTATTCAGGAAGTAGATGCTCAAGGATGTAGCAGCCACCAGCAATACCGCCGCTGCTGTTGCCACCCATTTGCGATAAGGATACAGTATCCGCTTTTCAACAGGCGATACCAATTCCTTCTCCAGTTGTTCCCAACCGGAAGCGGGCATAGGCTCGGAGTAGTCCTGCAACTTCTCCTTCAGCTTGTCCATCCACATTTCTTTATCTTTCATCTTCTCATCTTTCATCTGTCATTCACCATTAACCATTCTTTCACTCTCCTGGCCAATACACTCTTTGCACGAAACAACTGCGAAGCCGAGGACTTTTCATTTATACCCAGTAGCTGGGCAATCTCTTTATGCGACTTATCTTCAAACGTGTATAAGTTGAACACGGTACGATAGCCTGCGGGTAACTCTTCAATAAACTGCATCAGTACTTTTTGCGGTATAGCCTCCACTGCCGCAATATCCGGCTCTTCATAAGTTTCGGGGGCTTCATCAAGCGCCATTGCCTGATTCATCACATCATTTTTACGCAAATACTGTAATGCCACATTTACCATCACACGCTCCATCCATGCTCTGAGAGAACCTTCGCCCCGCCAGGTGAACTTATCAAAAGAAGCAAAGATTTTCAGGAAACCGTCATGTACCAGGTCCTGTGCCGTGTCCCTGTCTCCGGCATACCGGAGACAGATGCCAAGCATCCTCCCTGAATACTGCTCATAAAGTTCTTTGCGGGCACGGTTATTTCCCTGCCTGCATAGCTCTGTCAGCTCCTGTTCTTCCATTCTCTTTAACACGTGTTTATCTTATAAATGCAGCAAAGATAGAAATACTGCATAGAGAGAGCAAGTCTTTTATTGCTTTTATTTCTTTAACAATCTGTCGTGCAATATTCTTTTATATCCTGCATTTTTCATACAGTGTGCTTCCCGCATGGGGAGGTACACCGGGCGATGATAGCCATTAATAAGTGTAACAGTAAAAAGAAAACCAAACAAACTTATGAAGAAATTAAATTTTATTGCAGCAACAATGATTCTGGTCCTTACTCCTTTCCTCCAGTCATGCCTGGACGATGACGGACCAAGCTATTCTGATTTGACCATTGCCACCCTCAAAGCCACTGATGCCGACAGCTATTATTTTGGTCTGGATAGTGGCAGAAAGATGTATCCGGGTGATGACTCTGCAGTTCGCAACTATCCGATTGTAGATGGAAAGCGTGTATTTGTATGGTTTCACCAGCTCGAAGAGCAAGTTCCGGGATATGATTATAACATTCAGGTAGTACAAATGGATTCTATCCTGACCAAAGGTATCATCCCGCTTACGGAAGTTACAGCAGATAGCATCGGTGATAATAAGATAAACGTCACTTACCATTGGATTGCACAGGGATATCTTACGATGGAATTCCAGTATTATGGAACACGGAACCCCAACAAGAAACACATGCTCAATCTGGTTCACAACGAAGACACGGAACTTGTGGACGAAGAAGGTTACATCAATCTGGAGTTCCGCCACAATGCATTTGATGATAATGGTGGTAACTTGGGTGAAGGTATTGTCTCCTTCAACCTCGATAAAGTAGCCGAAGAAATGAAAACAGCCAAAGGACTGAAAGTACGTGTAAAAACGATATACGACAATATACAGTTTATAAAAATGGACTTTAAAGAATCCAAAAACAGCAGTCAAATACCTACTGCACAACAACTAAATATTTCTGCATACACGGCTGAAACGAACTACTAATTCTGATATAATAAAATGTGACGAACGATGACAACTTCCCATGATTGTCATCGTTCTTTTTTTATCCCATCATTTGGGTTAAAGCTGATACAGGAATGAATCAGTTCACCACAGAGGACACGGAGGGCTCAGAGATATTATTTTCTCTGATGAAACGCGGATGATCGCAGATGAACGCAGATTAAAAAACTGTAGTTCTTTATTTTATCGTTATTTCTCTTTGCGAGAATTTGCGTTCATCTGCGTTTCAATAAAGATTAAACTCTGTGCCCTCTGTGTCCTCTGTGATGAAATACCGTACAATAATGAAGTAATTTACCGATATACCAATTAGCTACACCGCCCACTGTCAATTGTCAATTGTCCACTGTCCATTAAACCAAGCACTGTACAGCCTGCAAACTAAGCATCTCCTTAGGCACAGCTGCACGTATCTCATCTTTCAGTACAGAAAGTAAACTACCACGAATAAAGTCTTTATTGGTGGTCAGTACAATGGGTCTTGTAGGACGGGGAATGGCAAACGGACGTACCAACTCTTTTTGTTCATTGGAGAGTTGAGACACTGCCAGTTCCGGGACGAATGTAATTCCTTTCCCACTCTCTACCATACGCATAAATGTCTCCATACTTCCCAGGTGATATGCCATCTGATGGAGTTTCACAGCTTCCATCTGGCAGAAACGCACCAGCTGATCACGGAAGCAATGCCCTTCATCGAGCAACCATAACCGCTCTCCCGTAATATCGGACGTACGGATCACATCATGCTTAAACAACGGTTCCTTGCGAGATACATATCCATAAAACTGTTCATAGAAAAGAATCTCTTCTGACAACGCAGCATCTTCGAGCAGACTTGCTAAAATAGCAGCATCAATTTCTCCGTCACGTAATGCCTGACGGATATCCTTCGTTTTCATCTCCGTCACCCGTACATCCAGCTCCGGATACTTTTCCATTAGTTGCGGAAAAAAGCGTGGCAACAGATAAGGTGCGATAGTAGGTAATACCGCCAAACGGAAAGTACCGGACAGCGAACGTTTCTCTTCACTGATAATCTCTTTCACCTGTGAAGCCTGGGCGAGTACGGCACGGGCCTGAGCAATCACCTTCTCTCCCACCCGTGTGGGACATACCGGTTGCATTGCACGGTCGAAGAGCTTTACTCCCAGTTCATCTTCGAGTTTCTGAATCATTGCGCTCAAAGTAGGTTGCGTCACCCGGCAATATTCTGCTGCCTTGGCAAAATGCCTGAACTGGTCTACGGCAAGTATATACTCCAACTGTTGTATTGTCATCTATCAAAGTTTTATAAGTTATAGATTCTGTCTATGCAAAGATAGAAATTATCAGTTTGACACGCATACATTTTCGCCTTATCTTTGCAATACGAAAAAGAAAAATAGTATAAACAAATTAAATAAAACAAGTTATGAAAACATTAGATTACATCAAGTTGAACGAATCGGGAGTGAACAACGTAGTAGCATCTTTGCAACAATTACTGGCAGATTTCCAAGTATATTACACCAACCTTCGCGGTTTCCACTGGAATATTAAAGGACATGATTTCTTTGTACTCCACAGCAAGTTCGAAGATCTCTATAACGATGCAGCCGAGAAAGTTGACGAAATAGCCGAACGTATCCTGATGCTGGGCGGAACTCCTGCCAATAAATTCAGTGATTACCTCAAGATGTCCAACATCAACGAAGTAGACCGGGTGAGCAATGGCGAGAAAGCTTTAGAAAATATTCTGGAAACTTACAGCCATCTGATCGGCGAAGAACGCAAACTGTTGTCCATCGCTTCACAAGCCGGTGACGAAGTTACAGTAGCTTTGATGAGCGATTATCTGAAAGAACAAGAGAAAATGGTTTGGATGCTGACAGCTTATAACAACAAATAAGTCCCCCCACAGCAAGTTTTGATTTCCTTTTTAAACAAAACTGTTTCTAAATCGAGAGAGCCACAATTTACGGTTATTGTGGCTCTTTTTTATTGTATGACAATAAGGTAACACATCAAATTACCCTATTGTTTATCAATCACATACATTCAGCTATCCCTATTTGATCACAATTTCATCCGTGAAAAGCCATCCCCCCTCTATCCCATTGGATAAAGCCCGGTAACGAACATAACGGGCTGACGCCTTTCCTTCCCATTGATAAGTCCGAAAAACCAACCGGTCTTCCGTAGTAGGAACATCGGTAGATAAACGTTGTACTTCTGTAAACGTCTTTCCGGCTTCTGATATAGAAATAATCACCTCACGCGGTAACCAAACATAAGGACCGGACAGCTGCATAAACTCGGCAGCTACCGAAGTAATTTCCGTCACCTTCTCCAGATCAATCGTAACATCTATATCCGTATTCAGGAAACCCTGCCAGCGCTTATCTCCATACGTCCATCCGCCGCGAACCCCGTCTACCAGTGCCGAATCACCTCCGGCTGTATATTGAGGTGCATACGGAGTTGTGTAATGAATCGGTTTCATCAGTCCTAAGTGTTCAATGCGTGTAGCCGCCTGCGGACGCTCTCCTACCTCTTTACTCAGATCGAAAGGATGATATCCGTGAGCCTGCAACCAGCTAACCTCTTTCAGGGCAGACTGCCGGAAGTGTTCCCAATTTTTCTGTTCCGGCTGTGTCCATGCTACTTCTGCCAATGCCAGCAAGCGGGGATAAATCATATATTCCATATGTTCGGGAGTAGATATATATTCCGCCCATACATTTGCCTGTACCCCCTTTATATAAGCGGCCTCCTGCTTTGTCAGTGCTTTAGGTACAGGATTGTAAGAGTATACCTTCTCCAAAGTCAGGTAGCCTCCGATAGCTTCGGGCTGACTGGTCGGGTCATCCTGGTAAGCGTCCAGATAACAAAACTCTCCCGGAGTCATTATCACATCGTGCGCTGCCCGGGCAGCAGTAATTCCTCCCTCTTCTCCTCGCCATGACATCACAGTGGCACGGGGAGCCAGTCCACCTTCCAGGATTTCATCCCATCCCAATAACTGACGGTTGTGGTCATTGAGGAATTTCTCCATTCGATGAATGAGATAGCTTTGCAGTTCTTTCACATCAGACAATCCCTCCGCCTTCATTCTCTTCTGGCACAGAGGACACTTTTTCCAGCTTTCCATATTCGCCTCATCACCGCCCACATGAATATATTCAGAAGGGAAGATATCTATCACCTCCGACAATACATTTTGCAGAAAAGTAAAGGTGTCCTCATTGCCGATACAGAATTCCGAATTTACATAAGGCTTGCCGGAACAAGACAACTGAGGAAAAACAGCTAACACTTCTTCCGAGTGCCCCGGCATTTCTATCTCGGGAATAACGGTGATATGACGTTGCCGCGCATATTCCACAATCTCCCGTGCATCATCCTGTGTATAGTATCCTCCGTCTGCGCCCGGAGCGTCTTTTGTACAGTACTTACGGCCACCCTTCCACCATGCTTTCCAGTTAGGATAAGGACGATAAGCTGCCTGCTCCGTCAGTTCCGGATAACGTTTAATTTCCAGACGCCAGCCAGCACCATCTGTCAGATGCCAATGAAGGGTGTTCAGCTTATAGCGTGCCATGGCATCCAACTGTTTCTTTATAAATTCTTTGGTTCGGAAATGGCGGGATACGTCCTGGTGCAAACCTCTGTAAGCAAAACGAGGAGCATCTTTGATATCAACCAATGGCAAGGTATAGGTACTGTCTGTATCGGCATCTGCCAATTGCAACAATGTTTGAAAGCCATAAAACAGCCCGGCACCGGAAGGAGCAGACACAACAATACCTTTTGAAGTTATTTCTAACTGGTAGCTCTCTGTCGAATCATGTTCGTTGCCGGGAGCAATTATCACAAACTGAACAGCCGCTTTTTCGGACTCTTCTGTACTCAATTGTAAACCCAAAGGAGAAGCCTGCACATATTCTGCAAACTCTTTTCCCTCTGTCTCCGGCAGATTAGAAGTAAACGTAGCTTGTTTTTGTAACCGGTAAGTTCCGGAAGTAGTTTCAACCGATTGTGGTTGCGGAATGATCCGTATCTCAACATCCTTCTGCTGACATCCTGCCATCCCAAGACACATAAACAATAAACATGAAACAAATCCTTTTTTCATACTATCAAATATAATAAATAAATACTCGTACTAATAATGTGAATGTATTTCACCACAGAGTACACAGGGCACCGAGTTTCGCAAAGAAAAATTAATCTAAAATAAAGAACTACAGCTTTTAATCTGCGATCATCCGCGTTTCATCAGAAATTTAAAACTCAGTGTTCTCTGTGTCCTCTGTGGTGCCCCTCCCGGTTCGTACTAATAATACAATTGAGAAAGCAAAAGTGCTAATAAAAACAAGACTGCCCTAACAAACAATGTCCGGACAGTCTCTCCTTTTTACCTTCATTACTAAATTAATTGGGGAAAAACATTTACCTGATAGAAAACTCTAACAACCCGCCATGTACCAGCTCCTCATGAGTGATACGGAAGCGGTTTATCTTTTTACCACCTATTTTTACATTATGAATATATAAAGCATCGGGTTTCTGACGGGTAGACTCTATCACAAGCTCACGTTCTTTATACCATTTCGGATCAAGCCGGATGGTCACTTTATCAAAAACAGGAGTGGTAAGAGTATATTCCGGCAATCCCGGACAATCCGGGTAAAAACCTATCATATTAAAGATGGCCCAGGCAGACATCGTTCCCGTATCATCATTCCCGGGAATACCGTCCGGCTGAGTAGTGAAATACTTAGCCAATAAACGTTGTGTCTCTTTCTGCGTGCGCCATTCTTCTCCTTTAAAATAAGAGAATAAATAAGGATAGGCAATATCGGGTTCATTGGCAGGATCATAAAGACCTTCATCAAATATCATCTGTAGTTTGTTGATGAAAGGCTTCTTCCCTCCCATCAACCGCGCCAGTCCATATACATCATGGGGCACATAGAATGTATAATTCCAGGAATTACCTTCATGAAAGCCGGGGCTGGGTTCAAAGTTTTCACCTTCTTTCGGATTGAAGGGAGAATAAAAAGTTCCGTCAGGAAGTATGGGACGAAGCGTGCCAAACTCTTTACTGTAATAATGTTTATATCCTAATGAGCGATTGTAGAACAGTTTGGCATCCTCTTTCTTTCCCAAAGCACCGGCAAGCCGGGAAAGAGCGAAGTCTGCTATGTAATACTCCAATGCATGAGAAACCGAATTATCATATTGTTCGCGCAGAGGTACATAACCTTTAGACATATAATCATCATTGTCCGGACGCATCAGATTCTCAGCACCGGGCAGAGTGGCCGATTTGTACATGGCTTCATAAGCCAGATTAATGTCAAAATCGCGTAAACCTTTCATCCAGGTATCTACAATCACGGGAATACTGGGATCTCCCTCCATTGTCAGTGTCTCACGACCATACAACTCCCATTTCGGAAGCCAGCCGTGTTCACGATACATATCAAGCATGGTACGTACCATGTCTATCTGCCGCTCCGGATAAACCAGCGTAAGCAACTGATGCACATTCCGATACGTATCCCACAAAGAGAATACCGTGTAACGATTGCCACTGGCAGTCATTATTTTATCGCTTTCCATAGCCGGATATTCTCCGTTGACATCCTGCAAAACATTGGGATGAATCAGCAAATGATACATGGCTGTATAGAAAACGGTTTTCTGATCTTCTGTCCCTCCCTCTACAAGAATACGGGATAAATCATCATTCCAGCGAGCACGGGCTTCTGCATGTACTTTCTCAAAATCCCGGCCTTCCTGCTCCTTGTTCAGATTGAGACGGGCATTTTCTATACTTACAAAAGAAACACCCATTTCTACTTCTACCTGTTCACCGTCTTCGGTGTCGAATGAAAAAAAGGCACCAATATCATCTCCGGCAATCTCTTTTCCATATTTGGTATAAAGTTTATATTTACCATTATCCGCATCCCACTCTGCTTCAACACCAGTCATCGGACGCTGTTTCTTCCAATATCCTGCCTGCGAAGGGAGTTTGTTGACGCGCATCACAAAGTAGATAGGAAATACAGCCTGAGGATTATAACAGAAAGTACCTAAGAGTTTAACTCCTTCTATCTCCTGGGCGTTCACCCGGCGAAGCATGGCACCCGATTCGTTGGTCAGTCCTTCACCCAAATTGAGCAATATATGACTCTTTCCTTCCGGAAATGTAAAACGGGTAACGCCCGTACGGGGGGTGGCAGTTACTTCAGTCTTCACATTGTATTTAGTCAGATAATTTGTGTAGTAACCCGGCGAAGCCTGTTCGTCTTTATAACGGCTTCCATATTCCTTGTAATCCACATTCAACTCTCCTGTGGTAGGCATTAACAAAAGAGAGCCCAACTCCGGACAACCTACTCCACTCAAATTTACATGAGAGTATCCGGTAAAAAAACAGTTATGATACTCATAAGGAGTAGACCACCAACGGGCGTCTTTATCATACTTGTTATCGGCGGACCCCATCACATTGAAAGGTACAACAGACATCATCCCATTCGGACAAACCGCTCCGGGATTTGTTGTACCAAAGTTAGTGGTACCAATAAAAGGATTCACATAATCAACAGGGGAAAGCTTCTCTCCACCTCCGGCAAAAGCCGGAAGCAGAAAGACAGCCAGTGTGTAAGTCAATAAAAGTCGTTTCATTTCTTTAATTGAAAATTGAAAGGATCAAGAAAGATTGACGATTAGACAATTTACGATTTACGATTGAAGGAACTCTCTCTATATATATTCTCTCTAACTCTAACTTCTACTCTAATATCAATCGTAAAATCGTAAATCGTCAAATCGTAATTCATCCGATGTTTGTTCTTTTTATAAATTCAATGATTTCGGAAATATAGCCAAAAGCAAGTCCCGTTACAGTATCGGCTGCTCCGTAGTATACGGCAACTCTCTCGCCATCCTGCAATGCTGCACAAGGGAATACAACATTAGGTACATCGCCCTGTAACTCATAAGGTGCAGCAGGTGCAAGCAGATAATCACGGGTACGGTATAGCACTTTATCCGGATTATCTTTATCCAAGATAGCCGCTCCCATGGAATAACGGAAACCATTGCAGGTGGTAATTACTCCATGATAAAACATCAGCCAGCCTTCATCAACCAGGAAAGGAACCGAACCGGCACCGATCTTTGTACACTGCCATGCACTTTCAGGAAATGGAGTCACTTTCATCACATTGCGATGTTCTCCCCAATATTTCATATCCGGGCTATAGCTGATATAGATATCACCGAACGGAGTATGTCCATTATCGCTGGGACGGCTCAACATGGCGTATTTTCCATTTATCTTCTGCGGGAAAAGCACCCCGTTGCGATTGAACGGAAGGAAAGCATTCTCGCACTGGAAAAACTCTTTGAAGTCGAACGTATAGGCAATGCCGATAGTAGGACCATGATAGCCGTTGCACCAGGTAATCCAGTAACGATCCTCAATCCAGGTTACACGCGGATCATATTTATACTCCGACTCAATCATATCCGTATTGCCTGCCTTGAACTTTATAGGTTCGTGACTGATATCCCAATTGATACCATCTTTACTGAAACCGGCAAAGATATTCATTTGTACTGCCTTGTTGTCACAACGGAATACTCCGGCAAATCCATCTTCAAACGGCACTACGGCACTATTAAAAATACTGTTTGATGACGGAATGTGATAACGTCCGATAACAGGATTTTTTGAATAACGCCACATGGCATCTGTGCAACCAGCGGGACGTTCTTCCCAAGGCATATCAATTTTCTCGTTCATACTTTTCTTTATAATTAATATATTAATGTTTAAGTAGCATTTCAAATTTAGTTCATACTATGACAGTGTTTTATTGAAACGCAAATGATCGCAGATTTTCGCAGATTAAATGGCTGCGCTATACTTGAGCGATGATATGCTTTGCGTGAATCTGCGAGTTTCTGCGTTTCAATAATAATATCATATAATTTAGAACGATTACTTATTTCTTGGCATCCGGATATGTAAACGGCACAAAATAGGTAATCAGGAAAGCCGGAATAGTAGCAAACAGGATAAAAATAAAGAAATCGCGGTAACCCAACCAGTCACTGACAAATCCGCTGACCATTCCCGGAAGCATTACTCCCAGATTCATAATACCGGAAGCAAAAGCATAGTGGGCCATTTGATGTTTTCCGGGAGCCACTTGTTGCATCATAAACAAGGTGAGCCCCACAAATCCAAACCCATATCCAAAATACTCTAATACAATGCCACCACCTATCAGCATTCCGTTGGTAGGTTGATAAATAGCCAGCAACGTATAAGCCATAAAAGGCAGGTTGAAGATGCAACAAAGAGAAAACAGTGTTCTCTTCAAACCACGGTGCGAAATATAGTAACCGGCCAGTAAAGAGCCTAATACAAAAGCTGCAGCTCCATATGTACCATAATAAATGCCAATCTCCTGTTCGCTTAATCCCAATCCACCCATCTCTCTGCCTGCTTTCAGAAATAACGGTACAATCTTCATCACAAACCCCTCCGCAAAGCGATAGAGAATAATAAAAGCGATGTAATACCAGATATGCTTCTTCTTAAAGAAATCAAGGATGACTTCTACCAGTTTATTAAACGTTTCAGCGAATGAGGTCGCTTCGGTAACAGCAGCTCCACCGGAAGGAAGCATCCGAGTATGATAAAGTCCCAGCAATATCATCACAGCCGCCATAATGAACATGACAATCATCCAGGCATGTACGTTGGCTTCATACATCACTTCTCCAGAAGCTCCTTCCACCCCTCCAAAGTGTTTCACTAACCATCCGGCCAGATAAACCAATCCACCGGAAGCTACAATCTTGGCAATATTATAAAAAGCACCCTGCCAACCGATATATTTAGCCTGATCCGGTTTACTGAGCTCAGTCATATAAACACCATCAGTAGCAATATCGTGTGTAGCGCCACTGAAAGCAACTATAGCCAACATGGCAATGGAACAAGCAAAGAAATGAGGAAGCTGTAACGATAAGGCAACAAGCCCAAAACCTATTCCGGAAATAATCTGGGTAAGGACTACAAAATACTTTTTCGTCTTAAACATTTCAAGAAAAGGACTCCAGAGAAACTTTAAAGTCCAAGGTAACATAATCAACGAAGTCCAGAGGGCTATTTGTGCATCGGAGATTTCCAGTCCTTTAAACATCAGAACGGATACCATATTTAATACGACAAAAGGCAACCCCATGGCAAAGTACACAGTAGGAACCCATGAAACAGGGTTAAAGGCTTTTTTATTCATCAATAAGTATTTTATCGGTTAACGATTATAATGCATTTGTATATAATACAACCGAAACCGATAAAATACTAACTTGTATATGCTACTTTTTTTAATTCCAACGCAAATTATTTACTTTCAACCGTAAGAGTTGCTTTCTTAAGTCCACTTCCTGTAGCTTCAAGAACAATAGCTCCGGCTTTATCGGTAGTTTGGATAATCGCTGTCATCATTCCACTAAATACTTTCATCCGGGGGATTTGGAAAGACTCCAAAGAAGCCGGATTTCCATTGGCACCGGCACAATACACGCCCGCTCCTTTTACTTTGAAACGAATTTCATCAGTAGCTTCCGGACATAGATTTCCATCCTTATCTACCACTTTTACCGTTACAAAGCAAAGGTCTTTTCCATCTGCCTGCAACATCCGGCGATCCGGGATCAGCTCTATATGATGTGGTTTACCGGCTGTATGTATTTCTTTCTCAGCTACAGCCTTCCCATTCTCGTCGTAGGCAACTACTTTTACTGTGCCCGGTTCATATTTAGTGTCCATCCACATCAGACGGTAACGCTGCTGGCGTTTCAGACTCATCATCGAAACAGAATCGGCACTGTTGTATACTGTAACCGATAAATCTTTTGTGCGTTTACCCTGACTTTTACCATTAATAAACAGTTCGGCAGAAGGATAATTGGTATAAACAAAAACCGGAGTCACCTCTCCCTCACGTCCTTTCCAGTTCCAATGGGGAAGGATATGCAATGTTTCTTTCTCTTTATTCCAATGACTACGATAAAGATAATAGCGATCTTTGGGCAATCCTGCCAGGTCAATTATGCCAAACAAAGAAGAGTGACTGGGCCAATCCGTATAATAAGGAGTGGGTTCACCTAAATAATCGAAACCGGTCCACACAAATTCGCCAATACAATAAGGCAAATCTTCGTGTTGTATAAAATCATCTTCCGGCAAATTAGACCATCCACAATGTTCCACATCATAGGATGAGGATTGATGATCATCGTATTTCTTCATCCAGGCACGGGTAACCGGAAATTTATAAATACCCCTCGAACTTACTGTAGAAGCCGTTTCGCTTCCTAAAATGATCTGCTGAGGTAATTTCTTGTAAGCCTCCTGATATTTATGGGGACGATAGTTAAAGCCCGCCACATCCATTACTGCTGCCATATTATTATTTATCACAGCATCCGGAGCATCCATTCCCTGCGTCACAGGACGGGTAGGATCTTCACGATGGCAAATATCCTGCAAATAACGGGAGAGCTTCGGTCCACGGTCACCATTCCACTGATCGGGTACTTCATTACCAACACACCACATCACCACACTGGGATTGTTGCGATAGTGACGCAGCACATTCACAAGATCTTTCTCTACCCACTGATCAAACTCCTTATGATAACCATTTTCACATTTAGCAGCCTTCCATTCATCAAAAGTTTCTACCATGAGCATCATTCCCATTTCGTCACAAGCTTTCACCAGTTCAGGAGCCGGCATGTTGTGGGAAGTACGAATAGCATTACACCCCATATCTTTCAGAATACGTATCTGACGACGGATAGCAGCGTCATTCACAGCAGCACCCAACGGACCTAAATCATGGTGGTTGCAGACGCCTTTAAATACTGTTTTCTTTCCGTTCAGGAAAAAACCTTTATCGGGAATCACTTCAATAGAACGAATACCAAACGGAGTAACAGATTCATCTTTCAATGTATTACCCTCATATACCTTTGATTCTGCAATATACAAATAAGGAGTATCCGGGGTCCAAAGCATCGGTTTTTCAACCACAAACTCCTGACTGAATATCTGATTATCGAAATCAGTAAGCTGTTTATTCTCTTTACTGACAACCTTTCCATCCGCATCTTTTATTTCAGTAACAATGCGGTAGGATGAAGGAGATTTGCCTTCCGGCATTACCCATGATGTATTCAAATGTACCCGTGCAAAGTTATCTTCTACCACCGGAGTAGTCAATTGTGTACCCCACATAGGGATATGTGTCTCTTCATTTACTATCAGATGTACATTTCTATAGAGCCCGGCCCCCGGATACCAACGAGATGATTCCACTTCATTCTCCAGACGAACTGCAAGTGTATTTTTACCTTCAGCATTCAGATAAGGAGTAACATCCAGATAAAATGTATTATAACCGTATGGCCAATAACCAGCTTCTTTTCCATTCACATAAACACGGGCATGACTCATAGCACCGTCAAAGACCAATGTAGCCTTTTTACCTTTTGCAAATGCCGGTGCCTCAAAATCCAACCGATACCAACCCACACCGACAAAAGGTAGTCCTCCCGTACGGCCGGCGTGTTCCATAGCTTCTTTCTGTCCATCTTGTGCTATTGCTACCTTCTGGCGATCATTCTGAACACTAAAAGGACCGTAAACGGCCCAGTCATGCGGAACCGTCACTAATTGCCAACGGCTATCATCATAATCAGAGAGACTAAAATTCGCATCATCCGAACGAATAAACTTCCACCCTCTTTCAAAGGTATAACGGGTATGTACTGATGCTGTTTTATCAACTGCCCATATCATTTGGCCGTGTGTTAAAAAAAATAGTGCCAGCATAGCAACAAATAAAGAGTTCTTCATGGTATTTTAATTAAATGTAAAAAATAAAAGCTGTTTCAAGGTAGACAAATATATAGAAAACTAACTCAACAATCCTAATTTAAAACTCATAAAATAGTAGAAATCAATTATTTTAAAGCCAATAGAGAAATTAATGACTTTTAGGTTAGCACTACCCGCTTTACAATTGTATTATATAATAAAGGAATTATCAATAACCCATTAAATTACTACTTATGAGTTTATCGAAACACTTTTGCGGAATACTGTCCGCATCGTTATGTGCCCTCATGCTAAGCATGACCTCTTGTCAGGAAAAAGGAAACAAAGAGCAATGTTCTCTCATTCCCCAACCCAATGAATTAAAAACAAACACAGGACATTTCACATTCAACAATTCAACTGTTTTCTATGTATCTCCGGAATTAGATAAAAACAGCACTCCCATTATCGAATCCTTCAGTGAAAACCTGAACACAGTATCCGGATTTCAAACAACCTCTCAACCCCTCAATGAAGCCGAAACACTTTCCAAACAAAGCATTATTTTTAAAGCGAATGAAAAAATAGCTCCCGAAGGCTACGAACTCAAGATACAACCAAACGAAATAATGATACAGGCGTCTGACCGCAGTGGAGTATTCTATGCCATTCAGACATTAAAACAATTATTACCAGTAGCTATTTACGGAAACGGGCCTGTTGCTGATGCTCAGTGGACATTGCCTTGTGTAGAAATAAAAGATGCCCCACGCTTCGGCTACAGAGGCTTGCATATTGACGTAGCCCGTCATTTCTTTCCTAAAGAAGAGATGAAAAAGATACTCGACCTTATGGCTCTTCACAAACAAAACCAATTGCATTGGCACCTTACGGACGACCAGGGATGGCGCATTGAAATAAAGAAATATCCCCTTCTGACAGAGATAGGCAGCATCCGTAATAAAACGATGATACGCAAAGAATGGGAAAACTATGACACCACTCCTTACGGCGGATTTTATACTCAGGAAGATATAAAAGAGGTTGTAGAATATGCCAATGAGCATTGCATCAATGTTATTCCGGAAATAGACCTACCCGGCCATATGATGGCAGCATTGGCAGCTTATCCTAATTTGGGATGTACAGGTGGACCGTATGAAGTATCCGGCCAATGGGGTGTACGCGATGATGTATTATGTCCGGGTAAAGAAGAGACCTTTACTTTCATTGAAGATGTCTTGACGGAAGTCATGGAACTATTCCCTTCGGAATACATACACATCGGCGGGGATGAATGCCCCAAAGCACGTTGGGAAAAATGTCCCAGATGTCAAGCACGTATCAAAGCTGAAGGATTAAAAGCCAATGAAAAACACAAAGCTGAGTTCTTCCTGCAAAGTTATGTCACTACTCGCGTTGAGAAGTTTTTGAATGATCATGGACGTAAAATTATCGGTTGGGATGAAATCCTGGAAGGAGAGCTCGCACCTAATGCTACGGTAATGTCATGGCGTGGAATGGAAGGCGGCATCGAAGCAGCACGTTTGAAGCATCCGGTCATCATGACTCCTAACAACTATGTATACCTGGATTACTATCCAACCATGAATACACAGAACGAGCCTTTAGCTATCGGTGGATACAACCCTATCGAAAAGGTATATTCATTGGAACCGGTTCCTGCCGTACTCAACGAACAGGAGCGTGCTTACATTATCGGAGCACAAGGTAATCTGTGGACAGAATATATATTGAGCAATGAACAGTTGGAATACATGCTACTCCCCCGCCTGGCTGCGTTAAGTGAGGTACAATGGACACAACCTGCAAACAAAAGCTGGGAACGTTTTCAAAACAGCCTCAGCCACATTGTATCTATTTATAATGTAATGGGGGTGAATTATGGAAAGCATATCTATGAAATAGCAGCAAACTACGATGTGCCTACTGCCTCTGAGGGCAAAGTAGTAGTAACTCTATCGACACTGGGAGACTCACCTATGTATTATACACTGGACGGAAGTCAGCCTACAGAAGAAAGCACTCGTTATACCCAACCAATAGCAATTACCAAAAGCTGTGTGTTACAGGCAATCGTAGTAAGAGACAATGTGAAAACCCGTACATTCAGGAAAGAATTCAAATTCAACAAAGCAACTGGTAAACTGGCAACTCTGGCAACTACTCCAACAGAGAAATATACATTTGCCGGAGCTTCCATCCTTACAGACGGCCTACGTGGAGATTTCAACTACAGCACAGGTTATTGGATGGGATTCATGAATGAACCAATGGATATTACCATTGATTTAGGAAAAGCAACTTCTGTATCTTCTGTCAAAGTGGGAGCTATGATACAATTTGGCGAATACATCTTCCCACCCACTAAGATTACAGTATGGACAGCTACCGGAAAGAATGGTGAATTTATCAAGCAGGGAGAGACTGATATTCCCGTTGCTACAGCTGATGTTAAAGATGGACTGGCAGAGTACAGTTGTCAGTTTAAGGAAGTAGAAGCTGACCGTATACGGATATTGGTAAATACAACTTCCTCTATCCCCGATTGGCATGGTGCACGCACAGAGAAGGCACACATGTTTATAGATGAAGTTATAGTAGAATAAATGTTCTTTTATGATTATGGAACGATCATAAAGTAATGATAATCAAGCAACACAAAAGTACGTACTTTTGTGTTGCTAAAATACGTATTTAACGCACTGTTAATATGCATTTTAAGTCACTGTTAAAATACTAATTTTACAATCAAAGAAATTCATAGGATAATCTCACCTTAAAGTATATCCTGTTTTTATATCCAGGTTTGTAACGATTCAAATCAGTTTTCACTCATAAGCCAACCCAATGTGAAACGAACAAACCAAAGCTTAAAGCCATCAGTACCCGGTAATGAATCATCCCATTTATCTTCTTCCACTACAATGCCAATAGTCCCGTCCGGTAACACCGTCATTGATGAATAGGCCGATAATCCGGACAATATTGTTTTCTTTACCGGCCAGGTTCTTCCTTCATCATAACTTAAAAGAACGGAAACATTTTGTCGGATGCGGTTATCATCAGGAATAGAATGAAGAATTATATTTTTAAGGGCACCTTCTTTTATGGTAGAGTATCGCATAATATCACCATTACAAGCCGGATCCTGAATATCTGACTGTAAGTATGATTTTCCCCATGTCATTCCTCTATCCTGAGATATACAAAATTTACGGACTCCTTTTTCCCTATTACGAATACTCATTAAAATATCACCATTATTCAGTTCTATTAGTTTGGCTTCATCACCATTATTATCGGCTGCATTCTCTGAAACCTTCCAGGTACTTCCACCATCATCAGAATAACAGACATAATTACTTAATGCCCTCCCCAATCAGATGTAGTTCTTACAGCTATACAAAACATAATCCGGCCATCCTGTAACTGTAAAGCTCTTCCGGAAGAGGCAAAAGCCCCATACCAGTATCTTCTAATTTTATCAGGGCAGTCTTTTCCATAAATTTGCGAAGTGATATCTACAGGAGCATTCCACGTTTTACCATTATCAACACTTTTAGAAATATTAATTCTCATCAGATTATTCTCCCCCGATTGCCATAATCCATTACCGGAAGCAAAAATACAAAGTAAATGTCCGGTCCTCCTATCCAATACAATAGCCGGATCTCCGCAACCAACAGTCGTTCCTTCACCTGCTATTGTCACAGTTTCTGACCATGTTTTACCATTATCCTCACTCCGGCGGGACACTACATCTATATGTGCCGGAAGGTCATTTATTTTATCCCAACGCCTGTCTGCCACTACTACCAAAGAACCCATCAACTGCCGTTACAATTCCCGGAATGCGATAAAAGCGGGAGCCACCATCTCCCATATCAAATAAAAGAACACGTTCCTCCAAGGGGATAGAAGGGTTGAAAGTAAAACCGTTACAAGGAAGAACAACCAGAAAGAGAAATAGCCCAATTATAAATATGTTTTTTACTTTTCTCATAATTAGTATATTCATAAAATAAAAAAAAGATTGCCCGAAGTGGAATATTCCACACAGCGAACTTTTACGTTCACTGTATTTTCGGGCAATCTATCAATTATAGATTCTTATATTTAATATAAAAAAGACCTTTACTGTTTAAGTAACTTCTGACTGCGAATTACATTGTTATATTCCATTTTTACAATATAAACACCAGATGTCAGTTCTGCCACATTCAAACTCTCCGGATTACCAGTCACATATTTAATCAGTTGTCCTGTAGTTGTATAAATCCAAACTTTTTCCACATCCTGGAAGAATATTATATTCTCAGCAGGATCCATCCAGCATTTTGAGAAACCAGCATATTCTTCTTTCATATTTTCAACACCTGTAGGAGGAGTAGTTGGATCTTCATCTCTTACGCGGTCCGGTTCATCAGCTTCTCCCTGATCATGCAAATCAGGAGCAACAGGACGTTGAGGATTATCACCTGTAATTTCTACAGCAAAGTCAATAGAGAAACCTTTTGATGTTTCACCACATGGTCCAGGGTGTGCAAACCAAGCATCAGAGAACACAATGCGAAGACGACTCTTACCCACTGCTGCATCTGCAGGAATAGTAAACTCTTTTGTATAACCCTCTGTTTCAAATGTAGGAGTACCTTCTCTGGCTGTTCCCAAATCAAACAATAATTCATCACCGTCAGGTTCAAAGGAATCACTCTTATCCAAATCCATATATCCTTTAGCAAAACACCATCTCAAGCCATCTACTTTACTCAAACTGCTTGTATCATACGCTTTAAATCTTAAGGATATCTTCTGTCCCTGTTTCACCTTCAATACATTATCGGTCGCATCTACATATTGAGTTCCATCTGCTTGAGGACCAGTTGCATGATAATTCAAATCTTGATCAGCTCCCGTTGTAGTAAATGATTCCACATAACGCTGCACGCGAGCTATATCAGCACCTTCTGCAGCAGCATTCATTACAGACTTACAATATGAATCATCTTTATAACCAGGTAAATTAGGAGATGTTGAACGTTCAACTTTTACCCAAGTAACCGGAGAATAAGTTTTAAAGTCAACAGATGCAGCACGTACTCCGATATAGGGTTGATCATCATCGCCTTCAAAAACGATGTTACCTGCATAACCAGCCCAACCTGTTGTACGTCCGATTTCAGAAATCTTACCATTCTCACCGTTCTTATACATAATTTCAAAATGGTCTATATTAGCCTCATCATTATAAATAAGATTCCAGTCTGCACGAGTAGCCTCAACTAATGAATTTACAGCCCAATTCAACTTAACAGATAAAGATTTTGTAGTTTCTTCTTTTACTTCTACCAACATATCTTTTATAGAAGCCGGAGTCACAATACGATTGTCACTCAATTCTAATTCGCCTACTAACAAATTATAATTACCAGCATAACTACCTTTTACGCGGAAGCCCATATATTCAATCACATCGTTCTTAGACAGACCACTCAAAGAAATAATTTTCTCTTCCCACGTAGTTCCAGTCGTTTCACCTACAGCATATTCTAACCACTGATCATTATTCTCTTTCTTCACTATTACATACAAACAAGAAGGAGTATTGCCTGTAACACCCGTTTTTATGGCTACTTTGGCAATTGGGTCAGAATCAGATACATTCAACTTAGTACGATACAATACAATATCTGTTCCTTTTGAAGAAGGGGTTCCTTCTAAACGGAGAGCAGAACCACCAATGTAAGAATCTTCATGAGTAAATGAGGGTTGTATATCAGTTGCTACGGTTTTAGTTCCGGCTTCATATACCAACCAACGATAAGTCGGGACAACATCCTGAGCCCCCATATTATACCAATTACCGAAAGTCTTTTTGCCCTTATAATTATATCGTTCACCATTACCTAAACTAAAATAAGTACGGAAAGGAAGATTTCCTTGAATAGCTGTACGTTCAGGAATGAAAGAAGCTAAACCACAAAAAGTTGAAAGCGGTGCTTTATCTCCTTCTTGTTCCCAATTATTACCAGTATTGGAAACAGCTGGTAAATCAGCCGGATTTCTATTACCACCAGAAAAAGCTCTTTCTAATAATTTTTGATAATTAGATTGGAAATCCATAGAAGTGGCTCCGGAATTATAACTCATAAATCGACTTTGTCCATGTTCACCCCATAAACACACACCAGCTCTCTTTGATTCTTCATTCTGTTGTAAGGCAGTCCAGCGTCTGTTCATATTTACAATCCAAACGCCTGCATACAGATCGTCAGCATTTCCATAACTTTCTTCAGCCACCTGAACAGATCTCTGAATCTGATAAGAAAAGTCACCATTAGAATAGTTCAACATTAAATCAGTCGTTTTACCATTCTCTTTACTTCCATACAATGATTCCGCATACGCTGCATTTAAACCGGAATTTGATGTATAAATACCAATATGGAAATTAGTGAAACCCTCTTCCGCAGCAATCTTATATAATGATTTATGGAATGCAACAACATCTTCATCATCATAGCTGGAATCTTCCCAATTGTAGTTGATACCATCAGAACCAAAAAACATCAAACAATTGATAAGTGCATGAGCATACTTAAAGCTTCCATCCGGATTCTTCTGTGAAATTAGCTCTGCATAGCCACCAGCACCGCTACCTGGAGTCCAACTTTCAAAAAACTTAATACCGCTATAAATATCTGTACCATTCTTATGAGCGGCATCTATCCACGCACCAGGTGCCTGAAAGAAACCGTGATTCCAGGAACCAAAGACATTCGTATAATTCCACATAGAATATACGTCATCACTAAATTTAGAACTTGGATATCCACCATAACCATCCTGACCTATACCCATCGGAATGTTCATCCATAAATTACGATTCTGATACAAATCCGGATACAATTGTTTTTCCTTAGCTCTCATGACAGAACGTGGACGAGTATGCGAACGCACAAACTCAATATCCATCAAGTGAAAGCCTGCAGCCTCAAATTCTTCTTTAGTAGGATACTTGCGTCCCTGTTGCTCTGCTTCATAAAACAGATCCAACATTTTTTGATCCGAGAACGGTTCAAAATCAAACAATTCCGTAGAGGCTGACTCCGGTACATCTTGAGCCATAACCGGACTACTCCATGTCAGACAAC
This sequence comes from Bacteroides mucinivorans, assembly GCF_034654355.2. NCBI lineage: Bacteria > Pseudomonadati > Bacteroidota > Bacteroidia > Bacteroidales > Bacteroidaceae > Bacteroides > Bacteroides mucinivorans. The sequence goes on from NZ_CP178179.1 coordinate 3,882,398, forward strand.
ATGCCGCTGCTACGCATAGTAACGTAATTCTTTTTTTCATAATTATTAAATTTTTAAATTGAATATATTAGGATAAGACCACTTTGTAGTCTTATCCCTTTTTATTAAAACCGATTGTTAAAAGTTTCCTTTTCCTACAACATCCCACCACAAACGAGTTCCTTGTTTATCCGAACCTCCTAAGGCATCTAACCCTGTTGTGTTTATATCTTCTATTGCAGAATCTGTGTCTCCCGGGAATGGCATTCTACGAATTAAATCTCCTTGTTGTAGACTACCATCACCATCTGATGCATTAAGTACCGGGAATATTTTAGGATAACCTGTACGGCGCAGATCTGTCCAAGCCTCGAATGAATAAGGATATCCTGCTATATATTTTTGTGTTATTATTTTTTCTAATTTAATTTCCCGATCATCCCCTTCATTCCATTTCACACCAATCTTTGTAACACTGGTTATATTGTTAGCTTCATCCATTGGATCTTCATAAACGTAAGCAATGGCATTTTCTATTGCTTTATAATCGGCCAATTTATCTTCATAGATAGATGGCATATCTCTATTCTCAACAGCGGCATTATCAATGCCACGATTATAAAACATTTGAGTACTACCTCCCATTTGCCAGCCACGCAAAGCACCTTCTGCTCTTAAAAAATCAACCTCGGAGATCTTCATCAGATAAATTGGAGCTAATACAATCGTTTCATCCGAAATCAGACGCGAATAAGCAACACGTGGATTAGATTTAACATCTTGTCCTGGTTTCATTAAAATACCAGCACGTAAACCTACAAGTCGTGAATTGGCTGGTAATACTTTAGTAGGATCATTGCTATTAGTTATAGGATACTCATTTTTCAAAAACAAGTAATCAGCATACGGATGTTTCAGACTTACAAGTAAACTTTCAAAAGAAGCATTCAGACGAGTATCATTCCATGTCTGAGAAATTTCAGCCAAAGGATGAGAAAATCCCTCATACATCGGATCCAAACGAACCTCTTGTGAACGAGTTTCAATAACTCCGCCGGCAATAGCCTCTTCAGCCCACTTCTGTGCTTTCTCCGGATTAATCTTAACAATATGCATAGCCATTCTTAATTTCAAAGAATTAGCAAATCGAATCCAAGTATCAAAACTTTTGTCAAGAGTAACTTTATCTCTTTTTTGCATAATTGACGATACTTTTTTCTTGTACCATTCTGGACGTTCCGCATAATGTTCAAAACAGGTGGTAATAGTATCGATATTATCTACAATCGTATTATAGATTTCGGGCATTGTATTATAAGTAAAGGGATGGTCTTCTTGATTTTCCTTATAATTAATATAGGGAAACGGACCATATATATCAGCTATCTCTTGTGAAGCATAATCATAAAGTAGCAAAGCAAGTGCCTTAATTTCCGGTATAGAATCAATTTGAGGATGATTCAACAATGGAACTAACTGATTTTTTACTATTATAAATGAACCATTAGGACCTGAATTGAAATCAGTGCTCTTATAATATGTAGACCTCATTCGACCATCAAAATTCTGCGGTAGCGTGGAGTATCCTGCATAGTTATCTACCGTCATAGTAAATTGATATTGATAGGCATGTGCTCCAGGAGCATTGCCATCTTTACCACCTCTCATACTATATTGAGCAGTAATCAATTGACCAAGTTTAGAACCTAATATCTTTTCTGCCTCTGCAAATCCTTCTTCTGAAATTTCTTTTCTATAATCTATACGATCTGCTTCTCCTCGATAGACAACATTCTCTTCCTGCTCTTGTCCATTTGTCATTTCATCTCCCGGCTCGTCAAAATCCAGACAAGATTGTAAGCCAAAGGAGAGAGAGAATGTACAAGCTATAAAAACCAAATATTTAGTTAACTTTTTCATAATTGCTTATTTTTTATTCATCAAACGAATTTATATTCTTCCACTAATTAGAAATTTGCTTTCAATGAGAAACCGAATGACCTGGTTGAAGGCATATTAAATAATTCAAATGCACTTAATCCGTTCTGAGTAGATAAAGAAATATCAGGATCACAAGGAGCATCTTTGTATAAGAAGAATAAGTTACGTGCCACAAAAGACAAAGACACATTCTTGGAAGCACCCAAAAGATTCTTGAATGTATATCCTAAAGAGAGTTCTCTCAAACGGAAATTAGTAGCATCATAAACATATTGTGTAGCATTGATATCACCACCTATGGACTGATAATACTCTTGAATTGGTGCCATATTCCCATCTGACATAACCAAAGCCGGTTTTCCATTCCAAATTAAATTCGGATTAGCTTCTGCTGCCAAACGTGCATTAGCCGTACGTTGAGAAACTCCATAATTATCCAAATAGGCTTCAGTGAAAGAGACAACTTTTCCCCCAATCTTACCATTAATTAAGAAGTATAAAGAAAGTCCTTTATAAGTAAACGTATTGCTCCAACCAAGTTGGTATTTAGAATTCATATTACCCAGATAGACTCCAAACACATTATCTGTATCAAGTTGGGTAGCACCATCCGGAGTTAAATATATATCTCCTTCTTTATGAAGGATGTTACCGGATGCATCATATTCATTCTCTTTATAGCGTCTAAAATCTGTTGCATACATATCACCATAAGAACCTCCTTCTCTATATTTTACTTGCACTTTACCACCAGCAATACGTTGTTCAATCAGAGCCTCACTACCATCTTCTTTATGATTGGTTTTTATGATTTTATTATTATTATAAGAGAAGTTGACCGATGTTCTCCATAAAAAATCTTTAATGATATTCAACGAATAACTAATTGTAGTTTCGATACCTTGATTACGGATTAAACCTGTATTAACCGGTATTGTTTTACCACTGGTACTGGAAGTAAGCAAGTAACTATTGTGTAAAGCTGAGTTATAGTAAGTAAAATCCATATCTACAGCATTTCCGAATAAAGATAAATCGAAGCCAGCTTCCCATGACTTTGTTTTTTCAGGAATAGGCCAAAAATCCCCATAATTGGAAACGACAAAAGAACCTGACAAAGAATTAGAACTACCTGTATAATATAATATATTAGGAATAGAATTACCTACTTCTGAATATGAAGCTCTTACTTTCATATTCGTAATTACTTCTGGTAATTTAACTATTTTACTAACAAGAGCATTGGCACCTACTCCAAAATAGCCATAATTATCAGGTGTCCCTTTACTTATCTGAAACTGCCTAAACGGACGATACCAGTCACGACGATAGCTCGCATCAATATATACTTTTTCTTTATATCCTAACTGTGCAGTAAATAAAGCTGCTTTATCCCAATTAGATGATTTACTATAAGAAATTCCTGAAAAATCATTTGCACTCGGTTCGAAAACGTTAATAAGTGTCGCCTCTTTAGAACGATCTGAATCCATTTTCGTCGCTTTTGTCCAGATTTTCTGTAAAGTACCTTTTAATGTATGACCAACCCAACCTGCTGTAGCAGATACAGAGAAATCTTTAATATCTTTATTATAACTCAATAAATAATCAACATAAATTTCACTCGTTTTATTAAGATCCTGACCATACATACCATAATCTTCCATAGCTGCCGGTGTCCACGTAGTGGCTGAACGATTAGTTGTTCCAGTATAACGCGTACGATCAATACTCAGACGAGCCTGAGCCATTAAACCTTCAATAATTTCATATTTAGCAGTGGCATAACCATAAATGCGCTCTTCTTCCATTTTGCCCATATTCTCATTAGTTAGCCAATAAGGGTTGTTACGTCCTTTATCTGCAAATGCCCATTGTTGTTGTTTACCTGCTAATTGCGTCTGCATCGATGTTTTTTTGTAACCAGCTCCATCTTTTATATAATATACATACTTATTAGAAAGCCACGTCCCATTATCTATTTTATAATTACTCTTGTAATAGTCCATGTCTACATTACGAGGCATCGTATACAAATCATACAATGGATTCAAAGAGGTACCACCACCATTACGATTAGTAGTCTTAGTACTCACATAATTAACAGCAACGTCAATATTCAATTTCTTCTTAAACATTGCATAACTCTGGCGAAAAGAGACCGTGTTTCTATTATATGTATTACGGTCGATCATACCATTTGCATGAGAGTTAGCATAAGAGAAATAGGAACGTATATTTTCAGAGCCACCACTTAAAGAAATAGAATTATTAACAGTAAGACCAGTCTTAAAAAAATCGTTGACATCATCTTTTCCATAATTTCTTAAATGAGCTCCTTCATAAGCCAGTTCATCATTAGTGTATGTCCCCAATTTCTTTCCCCAGCTATCCACATCTAATGTATTAGCAATTAAATTTAGACCAGCGCCATAGACGTTCTGAATATCCGGAGTCATTAATGGTTTCTCAAATGTTATATTACCAGAATAGTTAATATCAATACGACCTTCTTTACCCTTCTTTGTTGTAATCATGATAACACCATTAGCAGCTTGACTACCATATAATGCAGCTGCATTAGCTCCTTTCAACACGTTCATACTTTCTATATCGTCCGGATTAATAGAAGAAAGTGGGTCGGAACCTTCTGTGGAACCTGCATAAGTTAAACCGCTGCCTGAGTCCCAACCAGCCTGATTATTGATATTATTCGTCAATGGAATACCATCTATAACAATTAACGGACTGTTATTTCCTAATACTGATTTATTACCACGCAACACTATTTTGGCAGCACCACCTGCTCCACCAGCACTCGGAGTAATAGTGATACCAGAAACTTTTCCTTGCAAGGAATTCACAAAGTTAGCATCCTGTACTTTCATCAATTCATCCCCACTAACTTTCTGTGTAGCATAAGTTAAAGATTTTTCCTTACGTTCAATACCCATTGCAGTAACTACTACTTCATTCAACTGTAATGCATCTTCCTTCATCACTACATTAAATGAGGATCTCCCTGCTATAGGTAATATCACTTTTTGATAGCCAATATAAGTGAATTCTAATGTGTTTTCATTTGTTACTTCAAGGGAATAATTTCCATCCATGTCAGTAATTGTCCCTGTAGTAGTACCCTTAACTAGCACACTCACTCCAATCAAAGGTTCACCACTTTCATCCGTTACTACTCCTTTTATTGTACGTTTATTCTGCTGTGCTACGCTTTTCACTTCTTCTACCTCTTTTGTAAAGAGTACCAAATACTTATCACGTACAGAAAAAGAAGCACTAGTATTTCTAAGCAAGCGATTCATGACAGTCCCTAATTTCTCACGATTAGCTTTAATCGTCACTACTCTATCGGGATTAATATCTTTAGTATTATACACAACTGACAGAGAAGCTTGCCGACCTATTTCATTCAACACCTTACTCAAAGGGACATTAGTAAAATCCAGATTTAACAGTACATTCTGTGCAGATGCACTTAAAAAGGCTGGAATAAAAAGGAAAAGGAATCCTAACAAGAATTTAATCTTGTACTTTGTAATTTTTTTCATTTCGTATTCTTTTAACATTAACAGATCAAGAAATTATTTCAGTATAAAAATTCAATACTGGAAATATTTTATATAATTTCCATCATTCTATATTATTTAGGTTATTATATTGATTGTAATTCTGCTTTTACTAAAATAATACAGTTAAGGCAGCAGAGTTACTAAAAGAAAAGAGAAAAATTTAAAAGAAAAAAGAAAAAGAAGAATCTTAAAGCTTCAGATAGCCTAAAAAGGCCATAAAGTAAGAGATAAATTTAAATAAATAAAGAGAGCATATCAAGGTAAAAGACGCATACGTAATGCAACCCCTCCTTTGATACACTCTCTCTATTTATTAATTGATGAGTATCTATAATTTATCTGTTTTTATTTCCCGGCAGATAAATATATCTTATTTCCGTCTATTTTATACTGAAAACGTTTGGTTAATGATAATACAGAGAGAATATCTTCTATATTATCATCCGTACGGAACTCACAGGTAAAACGTTCTTTTTTTAATTGTTCATCTTTAAAATAGAAATGAACGTCAAAGTGCTGTTCAAGACATCGCGTCATTTCTAAACAAGTAGCTTGCTCAAAAGCAAGTTTTCCTTGTATCCATAAAAGTACATCCCGGGCCGAAGAAGATTCTGTAAGCTCTGCCTGCAGAGTCGAAGTATTCACATTAAGAATCTGTCCTGGTTTTAAAATGAAACCTTCATTATTTTCCCGAGGTAAATCAACACGAATAGAACCTTTCAGCAAAGTAGCAACAACCTTCTCTTCTGCAGCACGAGCACGCACATTAAACTTCGTACCCAATACCTGCGTTTTTATATTTTTGCTTTTTACAATAAAAGGAGCATGTTCATCACGTGCCACCTCAAAATAGGCTTCACCCGTAAGATTAACCTGGCGCTCCCGACTCCATAAAGAAGATTTATAAGCTAACTGAGTAGAGGCATTCAACCACACCTTAGAACCATCCGGCAACACAAACTGTGCACGTTGTCCGGCTGTTGTCGCCACAATATAATTCGACGTTTTATTTAATGCCAAATAAGAAAAGCCAATAGTAAATACAATTCCAGTGAGAAAAGCAGCTAACGGAACAGCATAACGCCTCCATCCAATAGACCGATGCTTCTTAACTGCATTCTCTTTGGACTTCATAGCGACTTTTAACTTCTTTAGAGAACCTTCTACATCAACTGAATTCATCACAGCAACGCGATCCCCGACAAATGCTGTATAATATATTTGTTCAAGTAGCTTTCGGTTTTCTACAGAAGCTCTGGACCAAGTCTCTACTTGTAAAACTTCCTCTTCACTGAGCTCTCCATTGAAGTAGCTCAGCAATTTCATTTCATCCATCATGTTCAATCTTTATACCTAATATATACTATTGTCGTAGGTAATACAGTTGTGGGAACAAAGATACTAAATGAAACAGAAAAAAAAATATTATTTAATGATTCATTTTGAGAATGAGAAAATTATAAGTATGTTTGTTGTATATTTAATGAAAAAATGGGGAACTTTACTAAACCTTTAGATATAAATGATAATAGCACCGTAATTGCCGCATTGAGAGACAGTGACGAACAGGTCTTTGAAGAGGTATATCGTTATTATTTTCGAGGGTTGTGTGCGTTTTGTTCTCAATATGTTTCCCTAATTGAATCAGAAGAAATCGTACAAGACACCATGATGTGGCTGTGGGAGAACCGTTTAAGCCTGATCGCAGAACTTACACTAAAAACCTTGCTTTTTACCATAGTGAAAAATAAGGCTTTAAACCGTATAACCCATCATGAAATCAAACGAAAAGTCCACCAAGAAATAGCCGATAAATATGAGAAAGAATTCATAAGTCCTGACTTTTATTTAGGGAATGAATTGTTCTCACTTTATGATAAAGCATTAGCAAAACTACCTGCCGAATTTCGGGAGGCTTATGAATTAAACAGGAAATACCATCTCACTCACAAAGAAATTGCACTCAAATTGAAAGTTTCTCCACAGACTGTTAATTACCGAATTGGTCAGGCTCTAAAGATTTTACGCATAGAATTAAAAGACTACTTACCGCTCTTGATTTGCATATATTATTTCCGATCATTATAAGGCAGAAAAAGCCTATAAACATAACATCTTTTCAGCCAGCAAACGACAGTTGGCACGGTCTATCTTTCCACTACCTGTAAGTGGAAGATGAGAAACTGTAAAAATTTGCCTGGGACATTGATATTTGGGCAATATAGAATGAATCTTTTCTTTTAGCATATCAGTATCCTCCCCTTCTTCCAACAGAAGTACCACCGCCTGTCCCAACTTTAAATCAGGAATGGAAGTTATTGCAAAAGGAACTGTAATAAGAGGTTTCAATAATCCCTCCACTACTTCTGCCTGTACCTTAATCCCGCCACTGTTAATTATATTATCCTTCCTTCCAATGATTATAAAACTACCATCCGGATAAAGTTGTGCCACATCATTGGTAACCAACACTTCGTCACAAACCAAGGGTGCCTTTATTATTAATGTATTTTCCGGAGATAATGAAAGCTCAACTGAAGAAAATGGCTGATAATGTAAAGAGGCAGAAATGCCATTTAACCGGCGTAAAGCAATATGTGAAAGTGTTTCTGTCATGCCATAAGTAGAATAAACTTCTCCGGGCAATGAACGTATCTCTGCCTCAAGAGCTACATCAATAGCACCTCCACCTATAATAAGTATATCTGTGCGGCTAAGACGTTCTTTCTCTTGTGGTACCTGCAAAGTATTAAAAACCTGCAAAGGGACCATTGCAGTAAAACGGAGAGGCATATCTATATCGGCCAACGGATGCCCGGAAGGAGTACGTAATATAAGATTTAAACCAGCCACCAATGCACGAACCACTACCATTTTACCAGCAATATACTGTAAAGGCATGCAGAGCAAAACAGTATCATTTATATTAAGATTCAGAAACTCACAAGTCAAACGGGCACTTTGCATCATCTGTTCTTTACGAACCATTAGCACTTTGGGCGTCCCGGTAGACCCGGAAGTATGGACTTCTATAAAAGGGGAGTCATTAAACCAATCAGCAAGAAAATGATATAAATCAAGCAAAAAAGGAGAAGTCGCTTCTGAAGCATTGCTAATCAGATGCGCTATTTCTTCCCGAGAGTACTTTTTGCCTTCTAATGTCAAACTCTGCTCACATCTATTCAGTTGCATGACAAATCAATAATTAACGTGTTACAGAATACCACAAGCAATCTTTCCTTACTTCAAGAGGCATCTCTATATTATTAGCGAACAAGGCACCGGTACCAAGTCCCTGTGGCAAAGGATTATTAAATGTAGCACACCAATGAGCAATGGCATTCAATCCAATATTAGATTCGAGAGCAGAAGTTATCCACCAGCCGATTGTCAGCTCCTCAGCCAAACGGATCCATTCGTTACCGCCGGCAATGCCTCCATGAAGAGATGGTTTCAAGATAATATACTGAGGCCGGATCTGTTCAAGCAAACGCCGCTTATTTTCTGAAGCATTGATTCCGATTAACTCTTCATCCAATGCGATAGGTAAAGGGCTGGTCTCAGTAAGACGCGCCATTTCCTCCCATTGTCCGGCACGAATAGGTTGTTCTATGGAATGTAGGTCAAGCTCTGCCAAACGGCTTAATTTATCCATTGCATCAACCGGAGAAAAAGCACCGTTAGCATCCACACGAAGCTCAATTTCCTTTGCAGAGAAATGAGAACGAATAAAACGTAATAAAGTCAGTTCTTCCTCAAAATTGATAGCACCTATTTTTAATTTGATACAACGGAATCCTGTTTGCATCTTCATTTCAATCTGTTCAAGCATTTTTTTGTAATCGCCCATCCAGATAAGACCATTAATAGGAATTCCGGCTTCTTCACGTGAAAAAGGCGTATTCCAAAGTGCAAAACTCCCTGCCTCCAGATGACGGAAAGCTGTTTCAAGTCCAAAGAGAATAGAAGGATACTCCCGAAGTTCTTCCACCGAAAAAGTCCCTTCGGTAACTACACGGTTACAGATTCGGGATAAAACAGATTCATAATCAGGGATATCATCACAACTCAGTTTAGGAAGCGGAGCACACTCACCAATACCTACCCTATCGGGATATATATCAGAAGTAAGATGTAGATACCATACATCACGGGTAACGTAAGTACCTCGTGATGTACCTGCCGGCTGCTTAAAATAAAGCTTATGAGGATGAATCTTTATATCGTACATAGCATTTACTCTTAAAGAAAACCAATCTTCTTTATTATGGCAATTTGGGATATTGTTTAAAATCAGGTTTACGCTTTTCAAGAAAAGCATTTTTTCCTTCCTGAGCCTCATCAGTCATATAATACAGCATTGTTGCATCACCCGCCAACTCCTGAATACCTGCCTGTCCGTCGAGCTCGGCATTCAATCCGGCTTTAATCATACGAAGAGCAAGCGGACTGAGCTGCATCATCTCTTCTGCCCACTGAACATATTCATCTTCAAGCTGCTCTAAAGGTACTACTTTATTCACCAATCCCATATCAAGTGCTTCCTGTGCATTATACTTACGGCAAAGGAACCAGATTTCACGTGCCTTTTTCTGTCCTACCACGCGGGCAAGATATGAGGACCCAAAGCCTGCATCGAAGCTACCTACACGAGGTCCTGTCTGTCCGAAGATAGCATTCTCTGACGCAATACTAAGATCACACACCACATGGAGCACATGTCCACCACCAATAGCAAAACCATTTACAGCAGCAATAACAGGTTTAGGGATACTCCTAATTTGCTTCTGTACATCCAATACACTCAAACGAGGTACCCCATCCTTTCCAATATAACCTCCGCGACCTTTTACATTCTGATCGCCACCGCTACAAAAAGCTTTATCGCCTGCCCCGGTAATCACAACTACACTGATACAGGCTTCTTCACGGCAAATACGCATAGCATCACTCATTTCGCCGGTAGTAGTAGGTGTGAATGCGTTACGATAACGTTCGCGATTAATAGTAATACGGGCAATGCCGTTATAGTAATCAAAAAGAATATCTTCGTATTCTTTGATTGTTTCCCATTTTCTTTCTGACATATTCTTCTTTTTTATAAATTTAAGTACTGTATCCTAATTAAATGATCGTATCATTGAAACGCAGATTATCGCAAATTCACGCAAAGAATATCGTCCCTCAAATACAGCAAACCATCTAATATGCGATTATTTGCGTTTCAATAAAACGCTGCCATAACTATGAATAAAATTTGAGTACTATTTATTTGTTCTCTTTATTCGGTGCACTTTCGCGTCCGGCAGCCTGATGATAGAAGTCTTTCAGAATTCTTGCATCTTTATTCTTATTGGTAAAGACCTCTACCAATACCGGTTGCGTCATAGGCTCCGGTTGTGTAAACAATTGCATTGCTTCTTCTAGTTGCACCTCATCCTCCACTTTCTGATAAAGGAAACCGCGGTCTTCCGCCCATCCTTTGGCAGATGTCTTATGAACGGCAGTAATAAATTTGTGCGATGTACCCGACATTTCCAATCCCGGCAACGTATGGAAAATTTCTCCTCCTCCATTATTCAACAAAAGAATACGCAGATTCGCACCAAAATTTCCATTCCACAAAGCATTCATATCGTAGAAAAAGCTAAGATCGCCAATGACCACAAAGTTTAACTTGTCCGAAGCTGCAGCATAGCCAACAGCGGTGGATAAGGAACCTTCAATACCACTCGTCCCCCGATTACAACAAACTTCTACCGTTGCAGGAACAGTGAACAACTGGGCATAACGCACAGTCGAACTGTTAGCTAAATGAAGCGCACACTGTTCGGGTAATGCTTTTATCAATGCTCCGATTGCAGACATTTCCGAGTAAGGTAACTCGGGTTGTGGCAATGCCTTACAGAAGTTTTCCCACAGCAAAGGATATTGAGGCGTTTTGTTTTCAAGTAAAAATGCAATCTTTTCAAGAAATTCAAAAGGGTCCATTTCTATCACTGTTGTCAATGAACCATAAAGGTCCACTATCTCTCCATCAGGAGAAACATGCCAATGTTCCTTCGGAGGATTATTCCGCAAAAATTTCTTTAAACGCTTGGATACAACGTGTCCGCCATAAGTAATCAACAACTCCGGCACCATTTTTTCTTGCGTCTCTTCGTCCATAGCATAAAGTGCCACATCGAAGTTCTTCACAGGAATACCGGGAATAGTCTGGTTTCCAATATGCTCTGTCAGCCAGGCAAAATGCTTGTAAAGCAGTTTGGAATATTTCTTTTCGAACAAATAAATCAGATTCATCTGTCCGACAATAATCATACGCTTTTGATATTGATTGAGCCGTTGGATAAGATCGTTATAATCCCGGTCATAAATATTCAAACCCTGATAACGGGTGATAACACGTACTTCAGGAAGTGTCTCAGTAGTGAAACGGAATATCGGTTCAGTGACAGGGACATTAATATGTACCGGTCCTTTGCCATGATGATGTGTCTCCAGCAATGCTTCGTTAACCAGACGATTACAATACCACTCGTCTTCATCCGTATAGATTTCCGGAAGGTTAACTGATTTCTTCACCAACGTGCCAAAAACACCCGGTTGTGGTAAAGTCTGTCCATCCATCTGCCCTATCCAGGCAGCAGGTCTGTCGGCAGAGATGACAACCAAAGGAACATTCTGATAAAAAGCTTCGGCTACAGCCGGATGCAGATTGAGCAAAGCTGTACCGGAAGTACAACATACGGCAGCAGGCGCTCCACCATTCAGAGCTAACCCAATAGCGAAAAAACCGGCACTACGCTCGTCCGTTACAGAATAACACTTAAAGGAAGGATGGGTGGACAGGGTATGAACAAGGGGAATATTACGACTCCCCGGACACAATACGATCTTCGTCACTCCATGTGCTTCGAGCAACGCCACCAATTGGAGAATATTCTTCTTATCTGTATACACTTTATTTAGTTGAAAGTTGTTTAATTGACAGTTGACAATTGACAATTGACAGTTGCTATGCAGTATCATAGCGCAGCCCACTGTCAATTGTCAACTGTCAATTAGATTAAGCATTGTTTGCATTTTCTTTTCCGTCTCCAGCCATTCGTCCTCCAATTCGGAAGAAGCGAGTAATCCGCCACCGGCATAGAGAGTCAATTGTTCTGAGCTTATATTCATACAACGCAAATTAACATACAAATCAGTCTTTCCACCGGGATTCAATGTACCAATGAAACCAGAGTAATACCGGCGGTCGTACTTCTCATTATCCTGAATAAACTGATATGCCTTTTCTTTGGGAAGTCCGCAAACGGCTGGTGTGGGATGCAATAGTTTAAGCAGATCTCCCAGTCTATTGCTATCTGGCAATGAGAAATGGAAATCAGTCTTTAAATGAGACAGTGCCCCGGCAAATGCCGGATAAGGACCGGATTCCTCGGGTTGGACATTAAAAGCAAGAAGCTGACTCCGAATATAAGAAGCAACATACTCCTGTTCTTCCCGATTCTTATCATCCCATTCCTGCGGTAACTTTCCATTCTGAAGAGATTGTGTACCAGCCAGCGCTACCGTGCCCCATTCATTTTTTTCTCCTGCAAGAATAATCTCCGGAGTACTGCCCAGCCACGCCCCGGTCTGCGGAGTATAGCATAAATAGACATATGAATACAGATACCTCCTACAAGCTTCATGGAAAGCAGCTGCCGGTGAGAATTTCGATGGAACGTCCAGTTTCTGATTACGGGAAAGCACCAACTTATCGAACTGCTTTTGACGCAATGCCTTGATGAAGATATCAAAACAATCGGCATATTTGTCCGTAAATGGTGCATAATGAACAGACTTTGGCGTCCGTTCCGCTACCGGACTATAACAATCCGGCTTTATGTCATCCGAACATTCTTTCGTTGAGTCAAACTCTATTTCACATACTTCATCCGGCCTCAGCAACACAATCGGTGTATTCTTACCTATCCGAAAAGGGGCTATCACAAAGCCACTCCGTCCATTCAACTCTTCTATATCATTAAACAGACTTACTTCACTTTTTAGTTGTACCATCAAATGGATAACCTTCTCTCCCGGTATGCGATACATGGCAAAAGGTACTCCAGTCTCAATAAAACGATCCACGAGGATATAGGCTTCCTGTTCTCCTGTGCTAATCATCCCTTTTTCAATACACTATTTACCACCCGTATTGAAGACACCAACTTGGCTGTAGACGTAAATACATCTACATTCCACACATGCGAAGAGCGTCCTTTATGAACAATCGTTCCCACAGCTCTCACCGTATCTCCTTCGTGAGCAGAGGATATATGATTTCCACTGACTTGCATACCCACTACTATTTCGTCGGGTTTACAGAGTATCATCGAACCGAGTCCTGCCACTGTTTCGGCCAGCGCCAGCGTTGCCCCTCCATGGAGGATACCGAATGGCTGACGGGTACGTTCGTCTACCGGCATAGTAGCTTCTACCCTATCCTCAGAGGCATAAGTATATTGAATACCCAGGTTTCCCATCAAAGCATGACGAGCCCGTTGATTCAGTTCGTCCAAAGGAACTTCTGCCGGACGTATTTCTGAAAGAATTGCTTGTTCCACAGCTATCGCTACCCCATCCTCATCATTAGAAGCGGTGATTCTATCAGCACATACCTTTACTGAATCCTGCGCATTACCCATAGCAATCCCCAATCCGGCAGACTGTATCATGGAAACATCGCAAACGCCATCACCAATAGCGATAACTTCTTCTGAACTGATATTCAGTGTTTCGAGCAAAGCTCCCAATGTGTTCGCTTTATCGATAGAACAAGGAACTACTTCGAGGAAGTAGGGTTCGGAACGGAATACGTCCAACGCACCGTTCAGTCGTTTGCGCCAGTGCTCTTCAAGTCCCACAAGGGCTTCTTCATCATCACTGACAAGCATACATTTGCAGGGAGCAAAGTCTACTGCAATTGAAAATTCCGTTTCCGGGATTATCTTCAGGCCATTAAGCTCAGCTTCCTGGCGTATGTGTTCATTTTCGGGTGAATCGGTAATAATAGTGTCGTCATGATAAGTAAAGATAGCGAAACCGTTTTTACGGGCTTTCTTTTCCAGATAAGGCAACATCTCAGGGTTTATCCTACGCTCAAACAGGAGTTCACCATTTTGCGCATTGATAATCTGCCCACCATTATAAGACAGAATAAAGCCTCCATAGTTTCCAAGTTCCAGTTTCATGGCAAGGGGCATAAGGCCATATGTAGGTCTGCCGGAAGCCAATACGATACGTACTCCCATCTGCTGCACTTTCAATAAAGCAGCAAGGGTACGTTTACTGATTTCCTTTTCACTATTGAGCAACGTTCCGTCTACATCAAGAACTAATAATTTATACTTCATAACTTATTGGTTTTGGGGTTCCGACAGCAAAGGTAGGATTATTTAATTGAAAATTGAAAGTTGAAAGTTGAAAATTAAAAATTAATGGGAAAGAGAGGGAAGGAAAAAAAAGGGCTGCACTGTAGTTGTTCTCTCAACCTACAGCGCAGCCCTTCTTTTATTTCTTAATTTTTATTTTTTTATTACCTTCCCCATTGTTAATTCTAATGTGCCACCATCTACAATATCCTGATGTGTAAAGAAAGGTTCATCCAGCAGTTTTCCATTCAACACGATAGACTGAATGTACTTATTCTCACGACTATTGTTTTTAGCTATAACCGTAAATTTCTTACCATCTTTCAAATTCACCGTAGCTTTGTTGAAAAGAGGGCGACCGATAGAATACACTGGTTTCCCGGGACATACCTGGTAGAATCCCATCGCATTGAGTATATACCATGCAGACATCTGTCCACAGTCTTCATTGCCCGAAAGGCCATCCGGATCATTGAAATACAACGTTTGCAATACGCTGTCTACAAGTTCCTGCGTTCTATAAGGCTGACCTACGTAGTTATACATATGAATAATGTGGTGACTGGGCTCATTGCCATGAGCATATTGCCCGATCAGGCCGGAGATATCAGCTGAAGTATTTTCACCTTCCAAAACAGAACTTACTGTAAACAATGAATCGAGTTTGCTGATGAAGCCTTCGCGGCCCCCCATCAGTTCAACCAATCCGTCAATCTGGTGAGGTACGAACCAGGTCCACTGCCAGGCTGTTCCTTCACAATAATCATCGTTGCGGTGTGTAGAAGAGCGGGGATTAAACGGTGTACGCCAATTGCCCTTACTGTCAAGTCCGCGCATAAAACGTGTGGACGGATCAAAATAGGTTTTGTATCCTTCGGCAAATTTGGCATATTTCTCATGATTGGCAGCATCTCCAAGGCTCTCGGCAAATGCAGAGATACACCAGTCGTTGTAAGCGTATTCCAATGCCTTAGCCACAGCCTCATTGTCTTTATCGCAAGGTACATACCCAATTTTATTCTTCCAGTATTTGGCCTGCGGCATCAGGTGAGGCAGTACCAACGGAGGACACTTAATCCCTGCCGTATCATACTCAGCCACACGTAAACAGGCTTTATAAGCCTCATTTACATCAAAGTTATGATATCCTTTCATATAAGCATCCACAATGACAGGCACTGCATGATAACCAATCATCGTACCGGTATAGTTACCAGCCAACTCCCACATAGGGAATACGCCACCTTCACGTTGCTTTTGGATAAGAGATCGGATGAATGCTTCGTTCAAATCGGGATCAATAATGGTCATCAACGGATGATAAGCACGGAACGTATCCCACAAAGAAAATACAGTATACATCGGTTCGTTTACACTGCCCTGATGAGCTTTCAGATCCATACCCAGATAACGGCCGTCTACATCAGTGAAGAGGTTGGGCTGCATACCGGTATGATAAAGAGCGGTATAGAACATCGTTTTCTGATCCTTATTATCGGTATCAATATCTATCTTTGCAAGATAGTTATTCCAGGAAGCACGGGCTGCCTTACGAACACCATTAAAATCCCATTCGGGAATCTCAGCTTCTACATTCTTGCGCGCCCCCTCTACATCAACAGCCGAGATACCCACTTTCACATACACCTCTTCACCGGCTTTGGTATTAAAGTGCAGCAAAACTTTAGCAGTAGGCAGTAAAGGGCCACCTTCGTCGAGCACCATAGAATCAGTCACCATTGTATAGGTAAATGGTTTAGAGAATTTTGCATAGAAATTGATATACTGATCAAAAGCCCAGTAAACCGTTTTCTTACGTCCGCATATTTCCGTATCGCTGATTACCTCCAACTCCATTTCTTCATTCTTCTGGCGTTGCAGGCTATAGTCTAAATCGAGAATAAAACCCGATTCATCAGATTGTGGAAAAGTATAACGATGAATGGCTGCGCGTTTAGTTGCCGTAAGTTCGGCTTTCACATTGTACCGGTCCAGCACTACAGAATAATACCCCGGTTGAGCCGTTTCATTCTGATGTGAGAAAGCCGATGCATAGGCCATCTGCTGGCTTTCCGAACCCATAGCGTGATAATCCTGTTTGCCAACAGTAGGCATCAGTAGTACATCACCATAATCGCCACAACCCGTACCGCTAAGATGAGTATGCGAAAATCCATTGATGGTAGAATCATTGTAATAATAGCCCGAACAGGCATCCCACTGATAAATACGTGTATCCGGACTCGGTTGAATCATGCCATTGGGAACCACCGCTCCCGGATAAGTGTGTCCGTGTCCTCCGGTACCGATAAAGGGATTTACAAAATCCGTGTAGTCTTGCGATGTAGATGTCTGAGTACAAGCGGCCATTCCCAGTAACAAAGAGCATCCGATTAGTGCAGAAATAAGTTTCATATCTATTCGTTTTTTTGAAATGTTTCAATACATATTAGTTTTAAGAAGACAAAAGCGTGGCCTCTTACAGTATATAATACAACTGAAAAGCAAAAAACACTAACGCCCCGAAGGGCAAAAATAGCAAAAAAACGATAATAAGTAACTATTACTTAAGGTGTGTCTCTAAATATTGTTGTAAAATACGAGCATGATTATATACAGGTTCTTTGGAAGCATACAGTAAAGTAACAACTTTATAAGATACTATTTTTGTAAGAAACTCCTTTACGGCAGCAGAGCCCTCCAGTTCCTTTTCATACATTGCTGCAAACTCTTTCCAATGTCCGGCAATATCTCCGTGAAACCATTTACGCAAATCCGGAGAAGGAGTAATGTCTTTCTCCCAGACATCGTATTTCAAATACTCTTTTTTCATCCCCCGAGGCCAAAGGCGATCTACCAAAACGCGATATCCATCTGTATCGGCAGGCTCTTCATATACTCGCTTAATTTTTATCTGAGTCATAAATTGATACTTTATATTATACTGAATGAACCAATAAATAAAGAAATGGTTCATCCTGTTTGGAGACTACGCCTTGCCTACATGCAATAAAAGCAAAGCTATACGCGTCTCAAACCAAAGATATAACACATTGATAATCAATAGACAAAAGAATGTACACTTTTGTCATACAAGAATGTACACTTATATATAGCAAAAATGTACACTCTTGACAGACAAAAGTGTACATTCTTGTTATTCATCACAAATAGAGCTTATTTCTGCGACTTCACATTGTTGTTGCCACGATGCATATTACCCTTCTTTGCTTCCGGCCGTTGTCCCTGTTTTTGTCCCTGGCGTTTTTTCCATTCTTTCTGAAATTTATGTGCATTCCCTTTCTCTAATTGATAAATCTTCATTATCTGTTTAGGAGAAAGTATCTTGCGAAATTCATTATAATACTTCTCACGTATATCCAGCAACTTACGGCTCTGTGTAAAACGATCTTTAATCGCTTTTTCTACTTCCGCATCCGTAGGGATAGCCTTTGGAGCCGACTGTGTAGCAGCCGCATCCTTCACTTTGGGTTTGCGGGCATTCTCCATACGTACCTCACTCAACTCCTTCAGATATTTCTGATACACAGGAACGAATTTAGCAGCAGTAGCATCATCGAGCATCAAAGCTTTCACTACCTGATTACATTGCATGGCTTGAATCTGTTCTCTATCCGGACGTTTTTTCTCTTGTGCAAAAGCAGACTGGTTACACATAGCAACAACAGCCAAAAGCATAAAAATAATTCTTGTTTTCATCATTTGTTCTCCTTCTTTTTAAATTATCTATTAAAATAAAAATATATCAGTTTCCGATAGTTCGGCAAGCTCCTGTAGTTCCTCATCCGACAGACTCTCTATAAAATGATCCATCGCATCCGAGTTAGCAGACTCTGTTCCCGCCATCAGCACAAGAGTAGGTGATGTGGCAGGTACTTCATTTCCCCCCGGATTCAGTGGCATGAATAACAATCCGGCCAATAGCGCAGCGGCGGCCAATACAGTCGGAATGATAATATGCAACCTATTCTTCACACGACGCTCCTCTCCACACGTATGCTTTAATATCCTGCGCCGGTTGTCTTCAAAGAAAGATTCAGGCGTTTTATAAGGCATCCGTTTCCCAATGTCATCAAAATCAAATTCTCTGTTCATAACTCTAACTATTAACAATGTATTCCTTTATTCTTTCCTTCGCATAGTGATAATTCACCTTGAGTGTCTCGGCACGGTCACCCGTTATCTGACTGATAGTCTCGTAGTCAAGTTCATCATAATAACGGAGGTTAAACACCACCCGCTGCTTTTCCGGTAATTTCAGGATAGCTGTCTGAAACTTCACAGCCAACTCATTTTCATAGTCTACGTAATCGGAAGTTTTCAGTTTATCGAGCAATTCTTCTTGTAGCTCTTCGGCAGAAATAACCTCTGCTTTACGGGTTTTCAAAAAACGAAGGCTCTCGTTAGTAGCTATCTTATAAATCCAGGTAATAAGCGAACTCTCCTCACGAAACTGTTCTAAATGCCGGAAAATACGGATAAAGACTTCCTGAATAATATCTTCCGCATCTTCATGGGACACAACAAGACGCCGTATGTGCCAGTATATAGGTTCCTGAAAACTGTCTACCAGCATTCTGAATCCTTTTTCAGGATTGGAAGCACAAGTCTCCCTGATTTTATTTTCGTTTATCATCTGTTCTTCTGGGCTTTATAGATTAGAACTCAGATTAAGGGGAAAGTTAAACCGGAAGGATTCTTTTTCATGTTCATTAACAAAAAAGGGAGAAGTCCCGCTATATTTTTAAATATAACAGGACTTCCCTCTTTTGAATTGAACTCACCACAGAGTGGCACAGAGCTTTTTTGTTAGAAATCAAAAAATTGCACTCTGTGGAGCCCTATGTTCTGTAGCGATATATATAATACTTTCTCAATGCTTCAACCAATCTTTACCAAGTATTTGTTTTTCTCCTTTTTCATTGATTAAAGACATCTCCAACGTACCACCATTATTATCGAAGTAACGAATTTCAATCGGATGAAGTCCCTCCTTCAAAGCCACCTGAGCTATCACTTCACGTGGTGAATGAGGTCCGTCATTATCGATGAGCTGTTCTCCATCAATCATCAGCGTACTGCCATCATCCGAAAGCAAAGCCAATGTACATATTCCATCGACCGGAACCTGCAAGTACCCTTTCAATACCAGTCCGATATCTCCTTTCACTCCCTCAGGGATAGACACCGTTTCGACCACATATGTACCCTTCACCGGAGCAGCATCAATATCAGCACATTTCTCTCCCTTAAAATCATGCCATACAACATTCAAACCGTCTCCTGAAACAGCAGCCGTACCATCTGCCTCTGCATAAGGAGCTTTCACAAACTTGGTTTTCACCATATCACAAGCCGAACCATCAGGACGGAATGTGCGCAAGGTAAACTCTGTGGTTTCTGTCACCTTCAGCGGCCCTTCGTACAGTTGAGATGCCTTTGTCGGGAATTTACCATCCGTAGTATAACGTACTTCAGCATCAGGAAGCGGACATTTGATATTCAGAGTGGCCTCATCCACAAAAGCATTCGTATTATAAAAGCCTTCCAAATCGGGGATACGATAATTAACATTCATAGCATCCAGCCGTTTAAACTGAGGAATAAGGGCTTTGTAAAAGTCATCTATATTAGGTTTGGCAGAGGGTTCTACCCAGGCTATTTCGCTCAGTGCAAGCAAACGCGGCATCATCATATATTCCAGACGCTTCATAGAAGGAATCCATTCACACCAGAAATTGGCTTGTACACCCAATACCAATTTTTGCTGCTCGGGAGTAAGTTCTGCGGGTATGGGATCATAAGCCAATAACTTAGATAGTGTCGTTTTATCCTGCAGATAATCAAAATAGAAATAATTATTCTCCGTATTAATCACCTGCTTGCCTTCGGCAGTAGCAGTGGGAATGGCTTTAGGCGCCCAGCTTCTCCACCACATAATAGTAGCATTGTCAGAAAGGCCATCTGAAATAACTTCGTCCCAGCCAATAAACTTCTTTCCGTTCTCCGTGAAGAATTTCTCCATTTGGCGCACAAACCACGCCTGTAATCCATTTTCTGACTGTATCCCCTCGTGCTTCATGCGGCGCTGACAATCAGCACACTTCTTCCAGTTGGTCATATCTACCTCATCGCCTCCCATATGTACATATTTATAAGGAAAGAGCTGAAACACTTCTTTATAAACATTCTTACAGAACTCCAAAGTAGATTCCTTTCCCAGACAAATGGGAGATGAGAACACACTTCCCCAGCCAATCAGCCCCGTACAGGCAATCTCCGGATATTGATTAATAGCTGCCAGGAAGTGTCCCGGCATATCAATCTCCGGTATTACATCAATACCACGCTGAGCAGCATAAGCCACAATCTCTTTAATGTCATCCTGTGTATAATATCCGCCATACAAGGTATCTCCTTCTACGATTTCCATCTTATCTTCAGGAATCCGGAAATCCATATTATCTTCTTCTACCATACGGCGCATGCACTCTCTGTCATGAGAGTTAAATTTGCGCCATGCTCCTTTTGCGGTAAGTAGCGGATATTGTTTGATTTCAATACGCCATCCCTGATCATCGGTAAGATGCCAATGAAATTTATTCAATTTGTAAAGAGCCATCATATCGAGCACATGCTTCACCTCCTGCTTGCTCCAGAAGTGACGTGAAGCATCGAGCATCATCCCGCGCCATGCCAGACGCGGCGCATCTTCTACCTTGACGGCGGGGATAGAATAAGAAGCACCCTGAGAAAGCTGTTCAATGGTGGCGGGTAACAATTGACGAATAGTAGAAATAGCGGAAATGATACCGGAATAATCAGCAGCTTCCACTACAATGTTACCGGAAGTGATATTCAGCTTATACGCGCCCTCTTTCTCTTTTGCATCGGTCAATTTCAAAAAAATATCAGCAGACTGTTCACCTGCTTCCGTAGTAGAGGTCACTGCATTTTGCAATATAGTTTGCAAATACTCCGCAGCTGGCAACAATGATTTATCGGAAACACCAATCTTTAGTTCGTTCTTCAATACAAATGCACCAGATTGTGTTGTTAACTGAACGGGTGTGGGAAGCACAGCAACCTCTTGTCTGACAGACGAATCTGAACAAGAAGAAAGGATGCATGCTGACATGGCTAGCAAAGAGAAGCAAAGTTTCTTAAACATAAAGGCTATTTTTAATAAGTAATGTTGCAAAATTATTTTGTATAATGCTGATTTATCCGTTTGGGATTAATTAAATTAATCAATCTGAGTTAATCTGCGTTTTAATTAATACAACTGAGAAGGGCAAAATACTAATCCGGATAGCAAATATTACAATAAATGGAAGCCCTGCAATACAATTATGTATGCAGGGCTTCATTTGTTGCGGAGAGAACGAGATTCGAACTCGTGATACCCTTTAGGGGTATACACGCTTTCCAGGCGTGCCTCTTCAACCACTCGAGCACCTCTCCTTATAGGTTTCGGGCGGCAAAAGTAATGGTTATTTTTGAACTTTGCAACAAAAACTCCTTATTTTAGTTTCAACTACCGGAGAGTTTTCATCCTCTCCGGCACACGAGACTAAAATAAGGAGCATAAACAATATTGAAATAAGAAAAATCTTCAATTAATTGGCAAGTACAACAATCTTAAATTTATACATATCCTTTGTATTTGCAGATACTTGCAGAATATACATACCCGGAGTTAAATTTTCAACAGAAATAACGTTCCGGTCACCCTCTATCCGGATTACTTCTACCCCTTCCAGATTGAACAACTGGGCCGACATGAACTCTCCTTCAATGAATACCTCTTTGCGTGCCACTGTAGGAGAAACCTTGACTTCACTCTGTGAAATATCAGAAATACCTGTTGCCACGTTTAATCCAGGGCGGGATTCTGCCACAAATTTTCTCATGAATGCGGCTTGTTCCTTTGTAAACATACAAGCACAGTCCAGCGCATAATCCATATAATTCTCTGTTTGCACGAGATGCCCACATTGGAAAACCGGTTCTTCACAACCTACCACAGCATATTGTGTAAACTGAGTGTATGGAGTATCTTCAAATCCGTCATCAACAGGAACGTAAATACCATTCTTATCTACAAGAACAACGTTGGGATGACGCAAACCAAAATAGTGTCCCAATTCATGAATAGCCGTTTTAAAGGTAGCTTTATCATTAATTTCATTTCGTCCGCCAAAGGTATAATATACATCTACCGTCAAACCATCGAGCATAGAGCCTTCTTCGGAGTCGAGCCAGGATTGCCAGAATGTCATATCCTGTTTTTCCACCCAGTTCAGATAAGCCTGATAAGCAGAGCCCGATTCGGGGTTCGTAACAAATCCACCCACCGTACTCAATTCATTCCAACCGCCCAAATCGACAACATAAATATTGATGTAACGTTTATGATCCCAGTTCCGGGGTGTTAAATCATCCTCAAACTTATATGCATACTTTTCCCAGATAGTCGTTCCTTGCAGCAGATAAGCACTCTCCTTCGTCTGATGATAAACAACGCCGGTTGTTGTATTGCCCGATGGGTCAACCTTAGCAAGTTCAAACTGGATATGCGGATTACCTACTACTCCCTTAAACGGTTCACGAACATTCTCCATATCAGTGGAACCGTATGCTCTATTCAGCTCATCAATCATTTTCTGAGCTTGCGCTTCGGTGATAGATTTCGATGGAGTATTCGGATTATACACCACATGCACCACTACCGGGAGTTTGATCACTTCATCTTCACTCAGCAGTGCAACCGTACGGGGAGTAGATCGTGTTTGGGGAGACACCGTAAATGCCGCACTATCCGACAGATGAACAGGAGTCTGCATTATCATACTCCTGGCACCCGAACCTTCCGGGGCTTGTAATAGTTCACAATACCCATCCTCGTACTGCTCATAAATAGTAGGATTATTATTTCTCACATAATTTTCCAACTGAGAAGTAGCCAAAGACATATCATTCACATTGGCACACAACAACCCGGCAGA
Source organism: Bacteroides mucinivorans (assembly GCF_034654355.2). Taxonomy (NCBI): domain Bacteria; kingdom Pseudomonadati; phylum Bacteroidota; class Bacteroidia; order Bacteroidales; family Bacteroidaceae; genus Bacteroides; species Bacteroides mucinivorans. The sequence continues at coordinate 3,906,356 of NZ_CP178179.1, forward strand.
CATCTCATACATTTGAGGAGCAAATACCACTCCATTGGCAACAGGAATGGGAGAACCACCACCAGATACTTCCCAAAAATCGATATTAAACAATCCGTTCAAAGCGATACGGGAGGTAAAATCTTCCGGTTTGGAATAGCGGCTATAGCAAGCCGGAGAAAATTTAATAACGGGTACCTTTCTGCCATCGATATCAAGTTCCCGCTTATAGCTGACCTCTGCCCAATCGTAAACAGTATTTCCATCCTGTCCAAACTGAGTAATAACCCAAGAGTCTCCCGGTTCTGCATCCATATCAATCCATTTGAACCAGAATTTCTTTGGCATGTCTCCGGTAGTAAAATCAACATCGCGAAGAACATAAGATTTATTCCCCTCTCTAAAAGCATAGAAAGTACCGTCTTCTTTAAGTGCTTTTCCCGGCTCAGTTGAGTTTTGCCACGTTTCATTACGCCATATTTCTATCTTTGCAGCCAGAATCTCTTCTTCAACTTCATCGGCATCTTTCTTGCCGTTTCCATTACGGTCTACAGCGGCTCTGATCGTTTCATGTGCCGTCACTTTATATTTACGGAATCCGTAACTATGCTCTCGGGCAAACCAGTAATTCCAATGAGAGCCAACTTTAGCCAAAGGTTCCGGTGTACTACCCTCCACTGGAGCGGCAATAGCCCCGGTAAGCGGGAAGCTTACCAAGGCTATACAAATTAATACATATGAAAAGAACTTATTCATAGATATATATTTTTTTATTATAAACTTTACCGTCTGCAATGAGACTGACAACATACAATCCCTTTTCCAAACCACTTACATCCAGTGTATACTGACTATTATTCACAGCAGATACGCGCATTACCTCCAATCCGGCAACCGAATAAACAGAAATATTGCCGATATTGCCTTCTGCCTGTACATAGATTTCTTTTAACGAAGCGTTGTAATACACTTCCATATTCTGCACCCCTATATTCCCAATCGAAGTAGAAACAAGAGGAGTATAATAGTAACTGTGAGAGCTATCGGGTACCCATTCGTCTTTGTAAGACTGGTAAGTCACCGAAGCTATTTTTGCCAGATTTCCATTCGTATCGTATGTGTAAGTTTTCTTTGAACTGATCTCTAAAAGTCCTGTTGAATAGCTTTTATTAAAGTACTCTTCATAAGTTACCTGTCCTCTTTCATTGAGAGTGTATACATAACTGGTAGATACCGTCCACCCTCCGGCCTGGGAATCCATATTATAATTTTCCCGCTTCGTCATCTGATTCTTATCATTATAAGTCATAATGGTGTAATAACTAAGATTCCAAGTACCTTCTCCCCCGTCTGCTCCTGCAGTAAAATGATAATTTTCTATCTTTTTCGGTACATCAACTGCCAGGAAATCCGAATATTCATTTTTAGCATTTACTTGCATCGGCTTAATAGCTGTCTCCCACGGTGCCCCTGACGGACGGATGGATTCTGTCATTCTGACCAATGAACCGTCAGGCCCATATTCATATTCATTAATCGAATTGTCTACATAATCCTCAATGTTCTGGTTATATCTGTAAGTCGTTACCTTTACCTTCTGATCTTTATCATTATATTCATAAACAACATAACTGTTCAACCGATAATCAACTACATCACCATAAGATTCATTACGATAAACACACTCTTTTATCAAAAGCCCCTTTTGATTATACTCATAGCTGATAGAATCTCCATATGTCGGTTTAAAAGCAGGAGTTGTCCACTCACTGTAAGTAATACTCATTTCGTACGTCTTACGTTTCTCCGAATCGTAGCCATATAAAACTTTCCTTTCGGGCTTGTCATTCCGTGTCTTCGTCACGATAGAGTCCAGAACAAATTTATCATTATTGCTTGTCCGCATCGCTATATCCAAATTCGAAATTTGTCCCATCACAGCACCACTTGCTATCAGTGCTACCCCCATAAGTAATGTTTTCCTCATAATACACATTTTTTTTAATTAATATTAAAGTCGTTTATCCCTCTCCTTTCTGTTTCCGTTTCTTGTCTTTGTTGGCAAGAAACGGATATATGATAAAAAGCTTATTTATCAGTTAATAAATGGATATTGTATTGGTTCTCTGGATAAAATTATTGTATTGGTAGGACGATCATCCTGCGTCAATTTAATTTTGGTAGGACGCTTCGGATTATCTACTGCCGTTATAGTATAAGTCTGCCTCCGGGACATGAAAAGCATGATACTCCACCAGGTTGCATATCCGTCCGGAATAAAGTTCCTGTAATCACCACCCATATAGCCGCTGTATTCCATAATAATTTTGTTTTTACCGGACAATTCATAATACATTAGTGCATCGGAAAAACCAAATCCTTGTACCTGCGTATACCACACATAATCTAAAACACCCTCGCCATAAGGTTCGAATCCTACAGATTCCACCTTTTCGGCAGCAACAGGACTATTTGCATCTATAATTTCCTGCCAGAAATTCTGCCCGATAGGTCCCAAACCACTGAACGAAAGATACCATACATTATTCACAAACATAGCGTTCAGTGGATAATCAGGAACAAACTGCACCGACGGGTATTCTGGCGAATACAGATAACTATTCTCTCCCGCATCTTTATAAGTTAATGAAGTAAATGTCTTTCCATTCAGAGTAAAAGGTTTATAGAACTCGAGGCCCTCTGCCGTCAATACAAAAGGCGCATAGGTATAAACAAGGTTATCTCCGTCTTTCTCGGTCAGCACCAGGCGATTCCAGGATACGGTGAGCTCCTGTGAGTAGCCGTCGTCTTCAAAAATAAATGCAGGATATTCTTGCATTATATCATTCATGTCAAAAATCTTTTCAATGTATTCATCCCAGTCGACATTTTCAGCTATTGGAGTCATAACTGCCAACGAACCGGACTTAGTACCCTTCAATACTACCTTCTGCGGCGTACATTCATCCATCACAGTAAAATCATAATCACCTTCCATACCACTTCCTATACCTCCGACTCCACTATCAGGTGAAGCAAAAAAGTGAATGATAGAATTGTAAGTATCAAATGACAATACTATTCCTGCCGATTGTTTTAAAGAGTACAAGCTTGTCATTCGTTCACCAACTCCGGCAACATCACTGGCCGCTGTCACCTTTCCATCCGTAGAAAAGGACAGGAACAGGTTATATCCACCATACTTTTGGGTTGCATTCGGATAATATTGCATCAGCCATCCATTTTTTGCACCCAACAGTACCTCATTCACATGTGTCAGAGATGCTTCTATACGATTGGCAGACGAATCCTCAAACAGATTTTCCTCCTCCGGAGAACAGGCCGCCAGAGTAAATACCATGAAGAAAAACAGTATATAATTTATTCTTTTCATAATTCGTATCTTATTTTAAACCACTTAAATCAAGAGAAGAAACTTCGGCAGAACGACGTTGAACAATGGTACGAAGTTCGTCCAAACTGATATCCCAGGAAGTAATTAAGTATTCTTTTACTATCTCCAGTTTCTGCTGCAAAGCTTCTTTGCCTTCACCAGCCATATTCATTCTCTCTTTCCACCATTGAGCATCGTGAGTCACATAGTTGGCTATCATCTCCACAAAATCTTCCTGAGATTCCGTACTGGCATAATTAGAAATAAAGCCCAACTCTAAAGCTTCCTTTTCAGACAAATTCATCCAGCTGGGGCCAGTATATTTGCCCATTGTGATTTCGTTGTACTCCACCGGATAGTCTTTGGTTTGATGCAGAATATGAGCAAATTCGTGATGCATCGTTTTAAAATACCATTCATTCAACACCTCCACATCAGGATTTTCAGTATCCAGCTCATTTACATTGTATAATACAACCTTCAACCCGCCTTCGGCCGTACCCAACACTACTGAGTGAGAATCCGGATTATAAGCTTTGGAACCTATTAGGGTTATAATCTTCGGACAGTAGGTTTTAATGAACATGCCCCCATCATTCATCAATTCCTCATAAGACTCCAGCCAAAGGAACTTTACCAGTTTAGCCAATGCGATTGACTTGTCATAATCCGCCGGAAGCAGATTGTATTGATGATCAGACTCTTTGTCTTCAAACCGGTACTTAAAATCAATATTATACGGATTGACATATTCTGTCAGAAGCCAATTGTCAAATTCATTTCTTTCAGGGCTCTCCGTATCAAAAATACTTGTATCACTCAATGAATCTTCACTGCAAGAGGTTAGAATCCCCCCTGCTATCACTGCCACAATAAATATCCACTTATTATATTTCATAATTCTTTCTTTTTACTTATTATCTTGGATTAGCCTGTAAACCTGCACTTATCACATCCTGAGGTAGCTGGAAAGCACGGCGTCTATCTTCTTTTTTCAGCACGATGTCTGAGTTTCCATCCCGATTATGAACCAATTCAATGCCATAGCGTTTCAGGTCGAACCAACGCATACCATCATGAAGCAGTTCGATACGGCGTAAATGGAGAATTAATTGAAGCATATTTTCTTGTTGTGATCCCTCTTCTATCGTAAACCCAAGTGGATTCAAATGTTTCTTAATACTACGAAATTGTGTATTTTCGGTAGAAGCATAACCGATACCATCATAAAAACGGTTGATTTCTCTCAGGGTAGTAGCCGTTTTTGTGGTACTATGCGACTTAATCCACATATTAATATCCGCCAATGCTTTGTTCTCATTTTCTTCTCCGCCTAATAAGATATAGGCTTCGGCACGGCAAAGGAGCGTTTCATCCGTCCGGAATGGTATATCCAGATAATGTACAAAACCAATACCACTTTCTTTGTCAATATATTCAAAATATATCTGGCTTTTAAAGAAATTGTTTTTAGTTTCTAACGCACTAATCTGATTCAACATGGCCAACCGGCCCCAAGGACAAATATTATCATCGTAATAAGCAGCCACAGTTTCACTCGTAAAAATCTCATTACCATGTCCGTAACGTTCCCCCAATGTATAGGACCCCAATGCATAGCCAACATCGGAATAAGACGGTAAAAACATCAGGTTACAGGCTAACTTCGGATCATTATACACATTTGCCACATCTTTCGAGGCAGATTGTACAATATCACTCCAATCGCGTAAAACTTTGCTCGGTACGGCACCCAATACACGATCAGCAGCCGTTATCACTTTGCTCCATTGCTGAGTAAACAAATAAAAGCGGGCAGCAAAAGCATAGGCAGCCTTTATATTGAAATGATATTTGGGAACCGAATACAGGTTATCATTAATCAATGGCAACCCTGCTTCCAGATCTTCCTGGATATACTTATAGGTTTCGGCCAATGTTCCTCTCTCATAGTAGGGCCTTACTTCTGTTTCCGGACGGATAGCATATGGAATACCCAACTCTGCAGAAGCCGTAGCCGGATTATAAGGCATACAAAAGAGATTGGCTAATACAAAGTGGGAATACGCACGGCACAGCAATGCTTCTCCTTTATGTGGATTCAAACTGGCAGGGCTCCCCTCCTCTTCTATCTTTTGAAGTACCTGATTGGCAGCCGCAATAGCATTGTAATGTGCATCCCACAACATTTTAGGAGAGTCGTTAGACTCTGCCGTTACATCTTTCCACAAATAAGCCTCTTCCTGTTCCTGTCCTATCAAGTCATAGCTAATGCCATTGTCCATTGCATTGTCCGATGCCATTTCCGTCAACAGAATATAAGTAGTAGTAGGATAAGCAGAAACAAGCAATTTGGCCATTTTATCAGCCGAGTCTATTTCAGTGCGATTGTCGGGAAGTGTATCCAAAAAATCACTGCAAGAAGATAATACCAAGACTCCACCTAATGCTATATGTAATATATTTCTTTTCATAATAATTTTCAATCTATTAAATACCCAATCTCAAAGTCAATGTAAATTGTTTAGGAACAGGAACCGCCACTCCACCGGAGTTGAAAAATTCAGGATCTTGTCCGTTCAACTTCTTGTCTGCATAAAGCAGGAATAGATTCGTACCTTGTATCTTCAATGACAGATTACTCATACGTAACTTTGAAACCAGTACTTTCGGGAAATCATAGGTTAATGAAATCTCTTTCATACGAATAAAATCACCCTTGGCAATACGGGCCGTTGAGTAGTTGTAAGCATTGTAGGCTTTATTCAAATAAGAATTCATTGTGTTCTGGCGTAAATCTGCAATGACCGGAATCGATGTTACATTTTCGTCACCAGCCACAGTCCAACGGTTTTTAAACTCTTTCGGAGTAGCATCCAGATCCGAATAAGCATTACTAAACACCGGATCAAGACGAATTACATTGCCGAATGAATATGTTATAAACAAATTCAACTTGAAACCTTTATAATAAAACAGATTGCCGAAACTACCTGTAATAGTAGGATCTGTGGACCCTTCATACACCAAGTGAGATTTATTTTCGCGCTCCTGGAAATTAATATCAGTCACCGTCACTTCACCCTTTTCATTAATAAAAGTCGGCAAACCTTCTTCATTCAATCCCCGGAAGTCCAAAGAGTACAATGAGCGTACCGGATTGCCCTCCAATGCAAAACCACTGCCCGAAATCATAGCCATCACATTCGCATCCGATTTTAATTCCGTCACTTTATTCTTTGCATTCGAGAAAATAAGATCCGTTGTCCATCTGAAATTATTCGTCTGAATGTTCTTGGTAGATAATGTAATCTCCACTCCATGCGATTCCATGCTCGCCACATTGGCCAACTTGGATACCTGTCCGCCTACTCCCATGGTATTTATCAAACCAATCAGATCATAATTATTACGCTTGTACCAATCGGCAGCCAGACTGATACGATTGTCGAGGAAACCAACTTCGGCACCAATGTTCAATTCGTGCTTCTTTTCATAAGTCAACTCACTGTTTTCCAGATCAGAGATCTGTAAACCTGACTCATTCACACTTGATAGAGGCCGCCAGGGATTATATCCCATGATAACAGCCAATGAGTTCGTTACGTTAGCGGGACCACGGTCAGCAGTCAAAGAGTAAGACGCTTTCAATGTAAAGTTAGAGAGAGAAGGACGTAAGGTCTCGAAAAAACTTTCTTCATGCATATTCCATGCCCCCGAAACGTTCCATGTAGGCAACCAGCGTGAAGAACGGCTCCGTCCCAGTTTATTGGAGCCTTCATAACGCATCGTCCCATTCACTGTATATTTTCCCTGATAGGAATAAGTAGCTGTACCAAAGAAAGAAACCTCACGGGATTTCGTACGGCTTACTGTATAGTAAGACGTGTTTTCTTCGTTACCCTGTTTGAAATAGCGATAATCATAATTGGCAAGCAAACCCATATCATACTGCATACCCACACCGTTGAACCAGCTTCTGCTACGGTCGGTTCCATTCAACTCCATACCACCAAATACATTCAGGATATGAGCATCGTTGTACATATCATTATAGGCCATCGTTGCACGAAAATCATAACTGTTCATTCCGTATTTCGTTTCACGATAGAAACCACCCACCGGAAGTACACTCACCGGAAGAGAGTTTGTATTATCCGGATCGGTATATAACCACGGATTGGCATTACGCATCGTCGCATCATCCATAGCACGGAATGCCCATGCCTGATTGGAATAATCTTCAACTGTATGAGTCTGCGTAGTGGTAGAATATTTATAAGCTCCCAAAGCAGTAACTTCTACTTTAGGAATAATCTTCCATTTTGCTTCTGCCTGAAAACGCATATCCACGACATTCAAATTCATATTGTTATTTTCTAACTCATGGAATATATTGAATGGAGCGTAGTTACGTACATAGTATTCATCGGGATCTAAAGTACGTGATGTGTTCAATGCAAATGAATAGGGGTTGATATCGAAGTCACGCTTCACCTCACCACTCACCGGATCAGTCTGAGAACCAAGCGCTCCCGGAGCTTTCTGCTTACGGTAAGAAGCGTTTCCTATTAGGTTTAAAGAGAAGTTCTTAAAGATATTATACAATGCATTCGTATTGACAGTGTAACGCTGAACGGAGCTTTGAGCATACCATCCCGGATCATTCATTACACTGATAGACGTATAATAAGAGGCCTTATCTGTTCCGGAAGACATGCTGACAGCATGATTCTGAGAAACACTATTGGAAAACAGAAGATCAAACCAGTCCGTGTTACGATATTCAGCATCACGCAAATACGAATTCACAGTTTCCGGTCTATTGGCAAGCATATATTGACCTGTAGCCGGATCATATGTATTCATCAGATGATACATCTTTCCATAAACTCCACTGTTGGAAGCACGATAAGATTCGGCAAATTTCAGATAACCGCCGGCCTCCATTTCTTTATATACTCCCATCTGTTCCTGGGAATTCATAATATTAAAGTTGCGATAGCTGGGTTTCATACGCATGGAAAACTCTCCGGTATAACTGATTTTATTGACTCCGGATTTACCTCTCTTCGTAGTCACCACGATTACACCCGCCATAGCACGTGCACCATATATAGAGGTGGCCGAACCATCTTTTAATATCTGAAAACTTTCGATATCATCGGCATTCAGACCAGCGATAGCAGAACTTATCAAGGTTTCGGCATCCCCGGAGGAAAGTTCATCAGCGCTAACCTCTGTTACGTCTTCCATTATTACACCATCGACTACCCATAAAGGCTTAGAACTACCATAAATAGAAGTAGCTCCACGTACACGAATCTTGGGAGCCGTACCGAATGTGCCGGATACGTTCTGTACAGAAACACCAGCCGAACGACCTTCCAGAGCACGACTGATATCCGGAATACCATCCAGCTTGGTTGCCTCTCCGGACAACTTATCCGATGCACCTGTGAAAAGACGTTTGTCCATCCTTTGCATACCGGTAACCACAACTTCCTCAATCATCTCGCTATCGGACTCCATTACAATGACCAGATTGGCTTTGATTGATACCTCCTGTGGCTTCATTCCCACATACGAAATCAGAATTTTCTTAGCATTTGACGGAACGTTGGACAAGATAAATTTACCGTCAATATCGGTCACCGTACCAATCCCCGTATCTTTAATTAATACAGAGGCACCAATGATCGGCTGACCGTCCTCTGCTGAGGTAACAGTACCTGTAACTCTTGAAATTTGGGCTACTATCAAATTCATTCCCATCATGCAAAAGCATAGTAGTAGCAGTAGTTTCTTTTTCATATTAACTATTTTGGTTCATTTTCAGAAAGAAGCATCAGAATGGAGCTTCTTCGTTAACGAACGCAAATATAGTCCTTCTGTTTCCCCGGGAATATTTTTGTTGCATTTATAACTACTTCCATCAAATAAGAACACACTTCAAAACTACGCACATCAATATAATAAACTAATAAACAGAAATATAGATAATCAAAAAGTCTTATACAATCGTTTCGAAAGACAGGTTTATATTTTGTTTTAAACTACTTATCGGCTCTTAAAAGAAAGACTGTCCCTATGTGAAATAGTTATAAAATAGTTCCTGATATTTCATCATCACCACTGCTCTACTTCCAATAAATAATCATAAATATCTTTTGAAGTATCTAAATCGAGTTTTTTCTTTAAACGGAATTTTCCGCTTTCAACTCCGCGCACAGACTTATTAGTGAGATTGGCTATCTCTTTGGTATTCAGGCCCAATTTAATTAATGTACACAATCGCAAATCCGATAAGCTCAAGTCCGAATGCCTCTTTTTCAGCTTATTATAAAACTCCTGCGATTCCTGTTCTACATAAAAAGTAAAGTCTTTCCCTAATTTTTCCGGAGTCAAAAAGCTAAGAACATCCTCAATCTCTTTGATACCTCTCAATACATCCGCCTTACTGCCGGCCATGCTCTTGATACGTGTTATAATCTTCCAGAGCTTAGGCATTTTTTCCTCCAAAGCCAGTATTTTCAATAACATATCATTTCCGTTGTATGATTCTGGCAGAGATTCAACACTCTCCCCGGCTTGCTCGTCTAAGGAAGAAACCTCTGTTTCTGTTCCAGTCTCTCTGCCATTGTATATCATAGCCCTTTTATTCCTTTTTACAGCCATTCTCCATTTGATAAAGACAAATGCTAATATCAATAAAACAATGATCCACAGATAAATACTCACTGAAAAGTGGTCAACCTCTTCCAATTCGGACAAAATGCGCAGGAACTTTACATTATATTCATCCAACTGTGTATACTTAGAGTTCTTAATGGCTTCTATAACGAGCAAACGAGCTTTTTCATAAGACTTATTATCAATCAGAAACTCACAATAGCCGGTCAGAATAATAGAATAAACTATCGGAGCTTTTTCTTTAGACATGGCAAGGCTCTCAATAAAATATTGTTCCGCCAACCCTTTCTTTCCCAAACGATAATAAACAAGAGCTAAGTTTCCGGTAGAAATAGCCTCATGTTTCTCCAAAATAACAGACAACCTCCGTGTCTCCAGATATTTTTCCAAAGCCTTTCCATATTGTTCAGTCTCCACATAGATATCTCCCAGATTGGATTGTGCATGAAACATCGCCTCAATGTCATTTATTAATTCTGCCTCATGCAAGGAATACAGTGCATATTTTTCTGATAAATCATACATCTTTTGCATCCCGTACATAGAAGACAATCCCATATAAGCCATAGCAAGCCTATGATGGGCACTATCGGGCAATTCTTGTACCAACCTGGTATAGTTATACTCAGCCTGAGAGTAATTCTTTGTCAGTGTTTGGTTCCACGCTGAAGTGGAAAGTAACTGATAGTAAATGTTCCGCACCAATTTACTCTTTTTTTGTCCCGCCGACATACTTTCATAACAATCCCACGCCTGTTTATCAAAAGTGCTCCCCTTCATCAAATCCCCTTCATTATTACAATAGTTTATCGAATCTAACAACCCGGCAAGGCTATCACACATTAATTTAAATGAAGTATCAGTTAGTGACACAGCAAAAATATTTTGCCCCAAAAGTAAAAGCAGAACGAACAGCACTTTTCTTACATAAATCAAGAATCCGATTCCTTTCAGCAATCTCATAGATGTAAAATCCCCCTCTAATATTATTCTATCATCACACAGAAACAACAAGTCTCTTTCTTGCAAAATTAAAAATAATATTCACTAAACGAGCACATTTTAGAGTTAAATGATAACACTATTTATGAATACGTATTTATTTTTTAACATAAGATAAAAATAAGAAAAGCATATAGCTATCTCAAAGATAGCTTCTACAAACTAAATGAGCATACTTTCATAAGTAATCCCTCTACTTTTTTTTATCCGTCATTCCTTTAAAATAGTATTCAGAACTTCATTATACCTCATTCACAGCTATCACGTATGAACTATATCACAATGATTATACCACGTATCCCGAAAAAACATATCGTTGATATTTGCATGCCGGTAAAACCATTGTAAAAAGAAAAAAAGTTTATCAATATCTACTTTGATATTGATAAACTTTTCATCCAGTACATTACCTCTTTCAATCATAAGTATTTCATCAAAATTATAGTTCTTTGGTAATTTAGTTGAAAGATTTGTCCTTGTACGGTTCTGAGTGTTGTATAATAGAAACATACAGTACATGCCTACTTACAATTTGACAAAGTGATATTCCTGTTCCTCTGTAATCCTCTAATTAAAGGAAGGTTTCTCACAAGTGATAAAAATCTTCGGCATTTCCGGTTTCTATTATCCCTATTGTACGACCTGCAAAGAATTACACGACAAAAATATCTTATTATTTTAACATTCACTACACTATTCAACTTTATAAGCTTCTTTGATGACACTTTAATAGTTAAAATTGGGATGAATTTAGCCGTCAGTTAGCGTCCGAAAGCGTTTTTCAAGGCGGTTTTATTTATTCTCGTAGAGTCTCGAATTGTTTCTCTACGAGGTTCGAGTGGTTCCTCGTAGAGAAACCGAACTTATCATGCCGGGAAAATTAGAATAACATGCCCATTAAATATGCATGTTTATCCAAATAAAGAAAGATTATACGACAGAATACGCATAATAATTTGTATTATTATACATATTATTCTCCAGTTACAGCAATAATCAGAATAAAGGTGTCATAAAAATCAGTCATATAAAAACAAAAAGACAGGATAACTGCATTTCTCAAAACTTTTATTAATCCCATCATGACATTGTATTTAATGCTATCAACATCGGCTCATCAGTTCACTATGCATTTTACCCCCTTGTTAAATACGTACTTTTACAAAACATACAAACGTTACCGACTTTCCATTATGAATCGGTTTTAGAATTATTATTAAGTATCAGTCTTTTAATGTATTTAGCAGTTTTCCGCTTTAGCCTATAACCAATAAATATGATTCGGATTCTATTATATGTATTCAAAAAGAACTCAAAAATACAATTATGTTCTTCCTTTATAATGTATATAGTATGAATTTTCAGATTAATATTGAATGAATGGAGATGTCTGTTCTTCTTAAATAGTATAAATAGTACATCACCCACTTCTTCATATTCAACATAATCTATTGTACTTAATGGTATTGCAAACAAATCAGTATCTTTTTCTAATTTCAAACAGAATTCATCACAATATAAATTCAACCTTTCGAAGAAGGGTTTTATTAGTTCATATTTTTCCTGATTGGTTTGATTTGCCAATCCCATCAAACAAATCAATTCGATAACTCCCGAATCAGCCAGTTTAACTTCTATTCCAAATTCACTAATTTCATACATGTTAGTTTAGTTTTTTGTTGATCAAAAGATTTAATTTCATTCTTAATTTTGACCCGGAAGGTTTGGGGTTCAAAAAAGTATCATATTCTTTCTTATAAAGTACGTAAAAGAGATAGTTATTGAAATAAAATATATCATCTATTTCTATTGGACCAAAAATATTATTTAATGGCATCAGGTAATAACAAAAGATTTCAGGAAATTCGATTACTTCAAAATCTAAGAAGATGCAGTGATACTTCGTAAAAGGAAATAGGGTTAGATACTTCGAGTTGTTGTTTTGCTTTGGGATTTGTTTAAGACTAACATCTATAAACTCCCTTGTGTAAATATTCATACTGATAGGTTTTTAAGTTTCCTCTTAAAAAAAGAGGTGCGAACCGTACTCATCTGAAAACTGAAGGTAGTGGTGCTAACCCTTAATCAAACAGAGTAAGTACGCCCGCACCATATCAGTACGAGCGTTCTAAACTCATCTTGTTTGATTAATTTTTCTTCTAAAGCACCACCTTTTTCAGATAATCAAGACGTTCCGAAACGCTGTAATAAATTACATTTCGTGAAAATGGATTTCTCCCCATCTTCATTTGCAAAGATATACATTTTTCAATTAAATATCCTTTTCTTTTTGTTTTTTATTCGAAATGTTAGGTTCAGGTTATTCATCAACAGTTTCTTCCTTAGCTTGTTCAGCTACTTCAGAACTGATGACGATTCTTTTTCTTCATTAATAACTTAATAGCCGACTCCTTTTTGATAGCGCACTGATTATCTGAATAATAAACATTTAACCATGGGTGTTTTTATCTCAATTATTGGGTATGATTTAACTACTTCCAACACTTATTATCAGTGCCCAATTGCAATAACCCAAGTGACAATCAATTATATAGCTATCAGTTTAGAGAGTCGCAAATTGATAACTTTTCCATACTTTTGACACAGTCTTTTTACACCCTTCAGCGAAGAGACAGCGTAAATGCTATTAGCTACTAATGAAACAAAATTCATTTATTTTGGTGGATATTTAACGAATATTTTATAATTTTGCAGATGTGTTTTTGAATCTTTTGCGAGAAAAATGAAAATATCTTTAAACATTAGACGAATTTTTCTTTTTACTATCCTTTTCATCAGTAGTTCCGTAAGCAGGTGCCAGATTTATAAGTACATAGGACTGGAAGATGGCCTGAGCAACCAGAAAATATATCATATCCAAAAAGACCGAAGGGGATATATGTGGTTTCTAACCCAGGAAGGGGTAGACCGTTATGATGGAAAATATATCAAGCATTACAACTTTTCAGACGGCAGCATGAAGCTGGATTCGCGGGTTGCTTTGAGTTGGCTCTATATGGACAACAAGAATGTATTATGGGTAATCGGCCAGAAGGGTCGTATTTTCAAATATGATTCGCAGCATGATAAATTCGAACTGGTTTACGTACATCCGGAGCTAATCAGAAATAAGTCGCAGGCATTTCTGAATTACGGTTATTTGGACAAAAATGATCGTATCTGGCTGTGCTATAAAGATAGCATTACATGGTATGATATCCATACCGGAACAACTTTACATACGCCGACACCGGTCAACGGTGAAATAACTGCCATTGAACAGACGGATGGTAATCATTTCTTTATCGGTACAGGAAGTGGCCTGTTTCGTGCCGGGATAGAAAAGGGGAAGTTGAATATAGTGCCTGACGAAGCAGTAGAAAGTATCGATACACCAGTGCATGAACTCTATTACCACGCCCTTTCAAAACAACTATTTGTGGGAAACTATAAAGAGGGAATACTTATATATGACATGGGGAAAACAGGAAAAATCATCCCTTGTCAATCACCCAATAATGTAGAGATAAACCGGATCGTTACTTTGAACGCTCATGAACTTTTAGTAGCCACAGGCGGGAAAGGTGTATATAAACTGGATATGAATACATGCATGAGTGAACCCTATATAACAGCCGATTACAGTAGTTATAACGGAATGAACGGAAACAATATTAATGATATTTATGTGGATGAGGAGGAACGCATCTGGCTTGCCAATTATCCTACCGGTATTACCATCCGTAACAACCGTTATGGAAGTTATGACCTAATAAGGCATTCCATTGGCAACAACCTTTCACTGGTGAACGACCAGGTCCATGATGTGATCGAGGACAGTGACGGTGACCTCTGGTTTGCGACCAGTAACGGCATCAGTCTTTATCAGACCGATACAAAAGAATGGCGCTCATTCCTCAGTTCCTTTGATCCGGTACCGGATAACGAGAATCATATCTTTTTAGCACTGTGTGAGGTCTCTCCCGGCGTAATATGGGCTGGAGGTTTTATGCCAGGCATTTGCAAGATAGAAAAGAAGAAAGGGTTTAAGATCAGCCACCTTTCTCCTGCTGCTATTGCAGGAGTACGTCCCGACCAATATATATTTGACATCAAGAAAGATTCGTGCGGTGATGTCTGGTCCGGTGGATATTATCACCTGAAACGCATTAATCTTGAGACCAAAAGTGTGCGTCTATATCCGGGAGTAAACTCCATCACTACCATTCAGGAGAAAGACACCCGGCAGATGTGGATCGGTACAAGAATGGGGCTCTATCAACTTGACAAGGAATCCGGGATTTACCGGTATATTGACCTGCCCATTGAATCTCCCTATATATGCGCATTATACCAAAGGAATGACGGTATCCTATATATCGGCACTCGTGGAGCCGGACTGCTTATATATGACATCGATAAAAAGAAGTTCATCCATCAGTACCGTACAGACAACTGTGCTCTGATTTCCGATAATATCTATACAATTCTCGCGCGTCAGGACAAGAGCCTCCTCATGGGTACAGAAAACGGAATTACCATTTACTCGCCTAAAGAACACTCCTTCCGCAATTGGACACGGGAACAAGGATTGATGAGTGTCAATTTTAATACCGGCTCTGCTACAACCTATAGCAAAAATACACTTGTTTTTGGTAGCAATGACGGGGCTGTCAGGTTCCCAACAGACATACAGATACCGGAACCGCATTACTCCCGTTTGTTACTGCGCGATTTTATGATAGCCTATCATCCCGTTTATCCTGGTGATGACGGTTCTCCGCTGGAAAAGGATATTGACGAGACTGACCGATTAAAATTGACTTACGGACAAAACTCCTTTTCTCTTGATGTAACTTCCATTAATTATGATTATCCTTCTAACATTCTTTATTCATGGAAGATTGACGGTTTTCATAAAGAATGGAGCCGTCCGAGCCAAGACAACCGGATTGTTGTAAGGAATCTGCCGCCCGGCAATTATACTTTGCAGATTCGTGCCGTATCCAATGAGGAAAAATATAAGACCTTTGAGACAAGAAACATTCAGATTATCATAACGCCTCCAGCATGGGCCAGTGTATGGGCTATGGCGGGATATGCAATCCTGCTGGTGCTGGTTATGGGTATCATATTCCGTATCATCATGCTACACAAACAGAAGAAAATTTCGGATGAGAAGACACAGTTCTTCATTAATACGGCCCATGACATACGTACCCCGCTCACATTGATAAAGGCTCCACTGGAGGAAGTCGTAGAAAATTGTATGATAAAGGAACAAGCATTACCGCATATGAATATGGCCCTTAGGAATGTAAATACATTGCTCCAGCTAACGACCAACCTGATAAATTTCGAACGGGTAGGTGTCTACTCTTCCCACCTTTATGTTTCCGAATACGAATTGAACTCCTATATGGATAATATTTGTGCCACTTTCCGTAAATATGCTGAGATGAGACATGTCAGGTTTGTTTACGAAAGCAATTTTAACTATCTGAATGTGTGGTTTGACAGTGACAAGATGGGATCTATTCTGAAGAATATCCTGTCAAATGCATTGAAATATACACCTGAAGGTGGCAGCGTACGTATTTATGCCTGCGAGGAAGCGAACTCCTGGAGCATCGAGGTGAAAGATACCGGAATCGGTATTCCCGCATGTGAACAGAAGAAACTGTTCAGGAATTATTTCCGGGGGAGCAACGTTATCAACCTCAAAGTGACAGGCTCTGGAATCGGGTTGATGCTGGTATACAAGCTGGTCAGATTACATAAAGGCAGGATCCAAATTCAGAGTACGGAACATCAAGGGACCTGTGTACAAGTTACTTTCCCGAAAGGAAACAGCCATCTCCATAAAGCAAAATTCATATCTCCCAAGACACCGGATGAATGTTCGGAGATTATCATACCTGATAGTGCTTCAGAGCAGCCATCCATAGAAACATCCCAGGCAAACGGTTCTTTACAACGTATCCTGATAGTAGAGGACAATGATGACTTACGTAATTATCTTGCTGATATGTTCAGAACGGGTTATAATATTCAGTCCTGTTCAAATGGAAAGGATGCGCTTGTCATAATACGGGAATTTAATCCGAATCTCATTATATCCGATATAATGATGCCCGAGATGGGCGGGGATAAACTCTGCTCAATTATAAAAGGTGATCTTGAAATGTCACATATTCCGGTCATCTTGCTGACTGCGCTGGGAGATGAAAAAAATATGCTCGAAGGACTGGAAATTGGAGCAGATGCCTACATCACAAAACCTTTCAACGTAGGGATACTCAAGGCAACGGCCAAGAATATACTTGCAAATCGCGCCATGCTCCGTCAGGTTTATAACAGTATCGAAGATGAAAAACAGAATCTTCCGTCCAACTGCACCAATACTTTGGACTGGAAATTCATAGCCTCTGTCAAGGAATGTATAGAAAACAATATGGGAAATCCGGACTTCAATGTGGACATGCTCAGTAGTCAGCATCACATGAGCCGTACAAGTTTCTTCAACAAATTAAAGGCGTTGACCGGCTATGCTCCGGCTGATTATATCCGGATGATACGTCTGCAACATGCCGCACAATTGCTGAAACAGGGTGAATATACAATAACGGAGATTGCTGACATAGTCGGATTCTCGGATGCAAAATACTTCCGTGAAGTATTTAAAAAATATTATAATGTAAGTCCAAGCAAATTTAATAAAAATCAGAATATTGATGGCTAATAAAAAAACTCACCGATCTGAACCTCAGTGTCTCAAGCATATCATTCCTCCTCAGTTCTAATCTTCTCGGTTTTCCTGACTGGAACGATGTGCAAGATATACTGGGATTTTTTAATTATCATCAGATCCCTACTCTTTCCTTGTTTTTTCTGCCACCATAAGCACTAACTTTTATACAAGTCGTATTTATTAGTAATATTTTATCTTTGCGGAAAACCTGAGAAAGAACAAAGTTAGCGAATGAAAGAACTTTATTTGCCTATATTCGTACCTCTCTTTATCTCCTTACTACAGGAATTGGAATATTACAGATCGAAGGCATTTCACGTCTTCACGGACCTTAAATGATGTTCAATAGAACAGACATAAGGGGATAAAAAAAGTTCCACAAATCTAATGATTTGTGGAACTTAGCTATTCATGCGGAGAGACAGGGATTCGAACCCCGGGTACCTCGCAGTACAACGGTTTTCAAGACCGCCGCAATCGACCACTCTGCCACCTCTCCAAAACTTCTTTATCAGAAGTGCTTTCCTTTGAAAGCGGTGCAAAGGTACGTATCTTTTTTAAATCTGCAAGCATTCTAATGATTTTTTCATGAAATAATCGTATTTTTGCTTCGTAATTCAAATTACAGGGAGTAATCTCAATCGTAAATTGTAAATAGCTAAATCGTAAATATCAATGATATATCCTCAAAATTTTGAGCAAAAGATAGGATTTGAACAAATCAGACAACTATTGAAAGAAAAATGTCTCAGCACATTGGGCGAGGAACGTGTAACAGATATGAACTTCTCCGATCAGCATGAAAAGGTAGAGGAACTACTAAATCAAGTTACAGAGTTTGTCCGCATCATACAGGAAGAAGACAGTTTCCCCGACCAGTTCTTTTTCGACGTACGCCCGTCACTGAAACGTGTACGAATAGAAGGAATGTACCTGGACGAGCAGGAATTATTTGATTTAAGACGTTCGTTAGAAACGATTCGCGACATCGTACGATTCCTTCAACGCAATGAAGAGGATGAAGAAAGTGATTGTCCCTACCCCAGCCTGAAACGATTGGCGGGAGATATTGCTGTATTTCCCCAGCTAATAGGAAAGATTGACGGTATACTAAACAAATACGGAAAGATAAAGGACAATGCTTCAACGGAACTGGCACGTATTCGTCGTGAACTTGCAAGTACGATGGGAAGCATCTCACGCTCACTAAACAGCATTTTACGCAGTGCTCAATCCGAAGGCTATGTAGACAAAGATGTAGCACCCACCATGCGTGATGGTCGCCTCGTAATCCCCGTTGCACCAGGATTGAAGAGAAAAATAAAAGGTATTGTACACGATGAGTCTGCCAGTGGAAAGACGGTCTTTATAGAACCAGCGGAAGTGGTAGAAGCCAACAATCGCATTCGTGAACTGGAGGGAGATGAACGACGGGAAATTATCCGTATTCTGACAGAGTTCTCCAATATGTTGCGTCCTTCTATCCCGGAAATACTACAATCTTATGAGTTTCTGGCAGAAATTGACTTTATACGGGCAAAAAGTTATTTCGCCATACAGACCAATGCGCTGAAACCTTCTCTTGAGAATGAGCAATTACTGGACTGGACCATGGCTATACACCCATTGTTACAACTGTCCCTCGCCAAGCATGGCAAAAAGGTAGTGCCCCTCGACATCGAATTGAATCAGCAACAACGTATTCTCATTATCTCCGGTCCTAATGCCGGTGGAAAGTCCGTCTGTCTCAAAACAGTAGGACTACTGCAATACATGTTGCAATGCGGAATGCTCATCCCTATGCATGAACGCAGCCATGCAGGAATATTCAGCAGCATATTCATTGACATCGGTGACGAACAATCTATTGAAGACGACCTGAGTACTTATTCGTCCCATCTGACCAACATGAAGATGATGATGAAGAATTGCAATGAACGCAGCCTTATTCTTATCGACGAATTCGGAGGTGGAACAGAACCACAGATAGGTGGAGCTATTGCCGAAGCTGTATTGAAACGCTTTAATCAGAAAAAGACATTCGGAGTTATCACTACGCATTATCAGAATCTAAAACACTTTGCAGAAGATAATGAAGGAGTAGTGAATGGTGCCATGCTTTACGACCGCCATCTCATGCAGGCTCTTTTTCAACTACAAATAGGTAATCCGGGGAGTTCATTTGCTGTAGAAATAGCAAGAAAAATCGGACTACCTGAGGATGTCATTGCTGATGCTTCAGAAATCGTAGGCAGCGAATATATTAACGCGGACAAATATCTTCAGGACATTGTCCGTGACAAACGTTATTGGGAAGGTAAACGCCAGACTATCCGCCAGCGTGAAAAACATATGGAGGAAACAATCGCCCGTTATCAGACCGAAATGGAGGAATTGCAGAAATCCCGTAAGGAAATTATCCGCCAGGCAAAAGAAGAAGCCGAACGATTGCTGCAAGAATCAAATGCAAAAATAGAGAATACCATACGTACCATCAAGGAGGCACAGGCAGAAAAAGAAAAAACCCGCCTTGTACGCCAGGAACTAAATGACTTCCGCGCTTCTGTAAACGAACTTGCTTCCAAAGAACAGGAAGATAAGATTGCCCGGAAAATGGAAAAGCTGAAAGAAAAGCAGAATCGAAAAAAGAGCAAGCAAAAAGCTACTCCGGAAGAAAAAGCACAATCCCAACTGGTTCCCAAAGTGATACCTATCACCATAGGTGACAATGTCAAGTTAAAAGGACAAACCAGCGTTGGTGAAGTACTGGAAATAAATGGTAAAAATGCAGTAGTAGGCTTTGGTAGTATCAAAACAACCGTTAAACTGGAAAGACTGGAACGCGCCAATGCCACGGTACAGAAACAGGAGCCGGCAAAGAGTACTTTTGTCAGTAGTCAGACACACGATCAGATGTATGAGAAAAAATTAAATTTCAAACAAGACATTGATGTACGTGGGATGCGTGGAGACGAGGCTTTGCAGGCTGTCACTTACTTTGTAGACGATGCCATACTGGTAGGTATGAGTCGCATACGTATTCTTCATGGTACAGGTACAGGTATTCTTCGTTCTCTTATCCGCCAGTATTTAGATACCGTACCAGGTGTACGCCACTTTGCCGATGAACATGTACAGTTTGGAGGTGCCGGGATTACAGTTGTAGATTTGGCATAAAAGCGAACTAAAGTATTAAACAACTTGTTCTCATATAGAAAATCATTACCTTTGTTGTAATGGTTTTCTAAAACTAAAAAATAAAGCATGAAGAACAACCTGTTAAGCGAGAAATTAATTTATACGGGTGAGAGCCAGACGCCTACCCATCTGCACCTTTGTACATACAATGCCAATGAAATGCAGGAAGTTTCAGGAGCAGACTTTCATGAAATCAGCAGTTCTCTGAATAGTGAACGTATCAACTGGCTTCAGGTACATGGTATGAAGAATACTGAAACTGTTCGTGAAATATGCGAACATTTCGAAATAAACTTTCTCGTGTTACAAGATATACTGAATGCCAATCATCCTACTAAAATAGAAGAACACGATAATTACATCGTACTAATTTTAAAGCTCTTCTATCCTGCACCCAAAAAGAACGAGGAAGATTTGGATGAACTGGAGCAGCAACAAATCTGCATTATTTTGGGTACCAATTACATACTTACCTTCCTTGAAAGAGAAACTGATTTTTTTGATGATGTAAGTACTGCCCTACGCAATGACGTACTCAAAATACGAGGCAGACAAAGCGATTATCTGCTCAGTGTACTTTTGAATAGTGTTATAGGCAATTACACCTCAATGGTATCCGACATAGATGATGCCCTTGAAGACCTCGAAGAAGAATTACTGACCATCAGCGACGGAAATGACATTGGTGTACAAATTCAGTCCCTGCGCCGTCAGTATATGCTGATGAAAAAATCAATACTCCCCTTAAAAGAGCAGTACATAAAACTACTGCGGGGAGAGAGCACTCTGATGCACAAGGTGAACCGTGCCTTCTTCAATGATGTAAACGACCATTTACAATTTGTACTGCAAACCATTGAAATATGCAGAGAAACCCTTTCATCTTTGGTAGACCTCTATATTTCCAACAATGATTTGAAGATGAATGACATCATGAAACGGCTAACAATCGTTTCTACAATCTTTATACCATTAACCTTTTTGGTAGGCGTATGGGGTATGAATTTCAAAGTGATGCCCGAACTGGACTGGCGATACGGATACTGTTTCGCCTGGGGATTAATGGCAGTTATAGGTATCATCGTATATGCTTTCTTCCGGAAAAAAAGATGGTACTGAAAGAGTTGAAAATAAGCACATTTATTATATATGAAATCTATTAAAGAGTTATACCGTATCGGTACGGGGCCTTCGAGTAGCCACACAATGGGGCCACGCAAAGCTGCCGAAATGTTTGTGGTACGCCATCCGGATGCTGCCAAGTTTAAAGTAACCCTCTATGGAAGTCTTGCCGCCACAGGAAAAGGACACATGACAGACGTTGCCATCATTGATACGCTGGAACCTACAGCCCCCGTAGAAATTATATGGCAACCTAAAGTATTCCTCCCTTTCCACCCCAATGGGATGACTTTTGCTGCATTCGATGTCAATGATAAATTAACAGAAAACTGGACCGTATATAGTGTTGGTGGCGGAGCTTTGGCAGAGAACAACGATACTCCTTCTATCGAAAGCCCAGATGTATACGGCATGAACAGCATGACAGAGATTCTGGAATGGTGTGAATGCAATGGCAGAAGCTATTGGGAATATGTCAAAGAATGCGAAGACTCTGATATTTGGGATTACCTGAATGAAGTCTGGAAAACAATGATAGATTCCATTCACCGTGGATTGGAAGAGGAAGGTGTATTACCCGGTCCACTGAATCTGAGAAGAAAAGCCTCAACCTATTATATCCGTGCTACAGGATACAAACAATCCTTGCAATCCCGTGGACTGGTATTTGCATACGCATTGGCTGTCAGCGAAGAAAATGCTTCCGGAGGGAAAATAGTCACGGCTCCTACTTGTGGCTCTTGTGGAGTAGTACCTGCCGTACTTTATCATCTGTACAAAAGCCGCGATTTCAGTGATATTCGTATCCTTCGTGCATTGGCAACAGCCGGATTAGTGGGAAATATTGTCAAATTCAATGCTTCTATCTCAGGAGCGGAAGTAGGTTGTCAAGGGGAAGTAGGTGTAGCATGTGCAATGGCCTCAGCTGCATCCAATCAGTTATTCGGGGGAAGCCCGGCACAAATAGAGTACGCAGCCGAAATGGGATTAGAACATCATTTGGGCATGACTTGTGATCCCGTATGCGGATTGGTACAAATTCCCTGTATTGAACGTAATGCATATGCTGCAGCACGTGCGCTGGATGCAAATCTATATTCTTCATTTACAGACGGAATGCATCGTGTCTCCTTCGATAAAGTTGTACAGGTGATGAAACAAACAGGACATGACCTACCTTCTCTGTATAAAGAAACAAGCGAAGGAGGACTGGCAAAAGACTACAAGCAAATGTAGTTATTTAGTTGACAATTGACAGTGGACAATTGACAGTGGCTATGCAGCATATAGCACAGCTAACTATCAACGATCAATTGTCAACTGTCAATTGTCAACTGTCAATTGTCAACTAATGTCCGGCCAGTGGGTATTATCCGTATCAGAGATGTCTTTTTCACGAAGGAGGCCTCCATATTCTGAATAATATAAAGCCCGTTCCTGCCCTCCTCGCTGTACTTCTAAAACAAACTCTTCGGGCTTTTGCGGGAAAGTCAGTTTCGTCAAATCATCAATAACCCAATTGGCGTAGTTACCTTCCTGGAAAGCAGTACTGACAGCTGTTGGCAGATTCTCGAAAAAGATATCCATTTCTGTCATAATCCAATTGGCATTGGCATCAAACCACACATCGAGTTCGTCATTTCCTACCCAGCAATTCGCCACATAATAAACACCTTTCTGCTCCCATTCTATGTTTTTCACACCGGGATAAAGCTGGTTCAATGCATTTATGATAGCCTGATTGGGGGGTAGATAAGTATCATCATCGTCACTACAAGAGTTAAAGGAAAATAAGGCTGTCATCAACATGACAGCCCAAATACTAAATTTTATTTTTATCATAGTTAAAGTCCTTCGGGGTTAGATTATTATCAGTAATCAGTGATCAATGATCTGCTTTACGAAATTTACCTTTCTTATCGAACTTAAAAGATACATCAGTATTCAATTCTACCTCGTATCCTTTACGATCACGTTCTACTTTGGTAACAAACTCATTGGTAAAATTATTCATCTTCAGATAATCATTCACAAAAGAGGGAATAATTGTTGCAGGTACCTTCTTTTTTCCGGCATCTACTTCAGTCCAGTTGCCTTTAGAATCAAAATCTATTTCTGTGCCATCTGTCAGTTGTACCTCGTATTTCTTCGACATTATTTCACTATCAATCTTAATGTGCGAAACCTGAGGACTGGCAAAGTGCTGATTAATGAAATTACGTGCCGCAAGTGGCAACTGGTTAATGTCTTTAGTAATAACATCACCTGCAAAAGCAAATTGAACAGCTACAACCGCCATCACAAGAAGAGACAAAATCTTTTTCATAATCGTTATTTTTTTAATGTTAGTAATATAGTTTTCTATCATTTGATAATGCAAATAACGATAGAGATTCTGGAAAGATTTGGGAATAATGGAATACAACTATTGTTTTTTAATTCTTTAACGTATGATTCCTGAAAACAGAAATGAAGGTATAGCAAAAGTTAATTGTCCTATCATTAAAATGCAGATTAACACAGGGGTCACAAAATTTAAATTAAATCTGCGACCCTCTGTGTTAATCTGCACTCCAAAAGTATAATACTTGTATCAATTCTCTGAATAACCGGCAAGATTATAGCACACAGGGATAGTACTATTTCCTACACGATAAATTCCAAATTTAAAGTAATACCCATCCTCATCATTACGGCCAATGAGAATTTCTTCATTATCTACAATATGACGATTTACCAGTTTCCCTTTTTCCGTATAACTCATCTGTACATCCAGCATACCGGGTTTTACAATTGTCTCGGCTTCTTTACCATATACAGTCCAGTCAATATGTATGCGGAATGTGATCCAGCAATCTTTAGGGAACTCTGCAAACGGCATTTTATAAGCAATAGTAGATGCTTTATATTTGGAAGTGACAGGCTTCATGATCTGAGATTTCTCAGCGCTGGCATTACAACGATCCGTTTTATCAGTAAGCCATTTACGGTCAGAATTTGCTTTTATATAAAAATATCCTCCGGAAAATCCAAAAGCAAGTGGAGGGTAACCACCTTGTTCTACCAACCAACCATTGGCCTTACCTGCTTTATAGATAACGTTACCATCTTTATCCTTTTTCGGATTACCTTGTTTGTCAAGTACCGGCACCTTATCATGTGCTGCATTTTTCTTAAAGATCATCCGGTCATACAGTTCCAAAAACTCCTCTGTAGTGAGCTTCTTCACTTCTCCGTCAGGAGTAGAAACCAAAGTACGATCCGGCATTCCGTGCCATTGGGCAAAGATAGTAGATACATCCCCATTCAATGTGGAAGGAATATAAACAGAGAACTCATAATCACGTGAAGCACCTTGCGGACATATACCTTTTCCATGATGATAAACGGTTTTGGTCTTCTGCGCATTTTCATAAACGCTTGCAGGCTGTCCTTTAAAATCAGCGGATGTAGCATAACAATAAGAAAACTCCGCACGGCCCTTAGTCTCACCTTTGGCATATCCTTCCAAGGTGTTGTCCTCTGTTTTAAGCTCAAAACGATAAGAAGGCTTTCCATTAAAAGGAATGGTATAATCCCGTTGAATGGAATGTGGTTTGTCTGTACCAACAGCTACCCAACAACCATCAATAACCTGATTGATACGTGCTGAGTCAGCCTGTACATTCACACGTTCCGTCAAAGGAATCAGCTTTGCATTTTGAGCAGTAAGCATCGCTGTGCTTACAGCCAGCAGAGAAAAAGAAAAAACAATTTTGTTCATATATTATTTACTTATTGAAAATTTACATTCTTATCAATTGGGAAGTGGCACCATCGGTCTGCGACCGTGATTCAGTTGTAATCCCATTTCGTATGCTTCCGGACCATGCAAATCCTTTATATCCATCTCTCCCAGATTCACAAGGATACCACGTGCCATCAATCCGGCATCTTCATTTGCCTTACGAGGAAGTTTTTCAGCTTTCTCTTTCAGATCGGCCAAATGTACCCGTACCGCAGGTTGCATCGCCTTATCCAAAGACAGGCACTCCAACAATGAATATCCTATCTTTCTATCCGCTTCATTCTGCGGATAATTCAGGCGCTTTACCCCTTTCTCTGTCTCACCCAGATAAGAAACAGCATAGGCAGCTTCACAAGCTATATAAGCATCGTTATCATCCAATAATGCAAGTAACGCAGCCGGACAAGTTTTCAACTCTCCTTTTATGCCTAACTGAGCCAAGCCTACGGCAGCCCAATAACGCATTTCGGGATATGCACTGGTCAGTGCTTTTTCAAATACCGACACATCAGCAGCAGTTGCTACACCTGCCAATTCCACCAAAGCATATAAGTCATTCAACGGATATTTCTCCTTACGCACTTTATCATACAAGACTACATTCTCACGGGAAGTAGGAATAAAGAATCCCAAATCCTTTGTCTCACGAATATGATCGGACATTCCCTTACGAAAACGAAGCAGTACCTCCTGATATTCCGGTTTAGCAGCCAGATCATTCAATTCAAACGGATCATTATCCAAATCGAATAACATCTCTGCCGGATGATGTTCAAACGTCTGCTTCCAGTCGGGATTCGTATTATGGCCACCCATTACCCATTTATCCCAGGCTTTATTGGAAGGCATGCCCCACTGATAGTAATTACGTAATGCAAACTGGCGGTAAGGTATATAACTGCGGATATACTTATAACGTCCGTCCATAGCTGCACGTACCGGCATAAAATGATGCAACTGATTGGCAGCCAATGCAAACTGCATCGTAGTCTTCTCCTTAGAAGCATATTTTCCCATCAGTGCTTTCCCCTGCATATGCTTAGGAGGCTTCACACCTGCCAGACTCAGGACAGTAGGGCCTAAGTCCACAAAACTAATCAGTGTACTATCTTTTGTTCCCGCTGTTGCCGGAGCCAGATGTTTCCATTTCTCGGGGAAATAAGTAACCAATGGCACCCGCAAACCTGTCTCATATAAGTATCCCTTACCACGAGGTAGACAACCACCATGATCACTGAATACAAAGATGATGGTATTATCTTCCAAACCGTGTTCCTTGAGATCCTTGAGGAAAAAGCCTACCCATGTATCCACATCCTGAGCAGCCTCCAAATGTCCGGCATAATCAGAACGTACTTCCGGAAGATCGGGCACATGAGGCGGAAGAATCAGTTTATCAGGATAAATGCCTTCCTTTGTATAATCACGACGCCCATCCATATGAAAGGTACGTACACGCCCCATATGAGAGGTAACCGTATTGTATACTGCAAAGAAAGGTTGGTCTTTTTCACGTTTAGGACTGTTGTAAGAAGCTGTTTTTGTGCATTCATCCCAACAGATCTTATTATCTGTAGTCGAGTTATAATGTGTCTTGCTATTATTCGTACAATAATAACCGGCATCCCTCAACCATTGTGGGAAGAAGATATTCTCCGGAGTATCATAGGGTACCGGGTGAACATCCATACCATATGTACTGGAATAACATCCGGTAATAAGCGAAGAACGTGCAGCAGAACTTTGTGGTGCCACCGACCATGCATTCATAAACTGTATTCCTTTGGAAGCCAGTCCGTCTACATTGGGTGTATGTACTTGCGCATTTCCATAACAACCAAACTCATAAGAGCTCGTGTCTTCAAAAGTAAGCCAAAGAATATTGGGCCGTTCTTTTTGCTTATCGGCTGCTTTGGTCTGAGCAGCAGTCAGCAACAAAGCTGCGGAGCATAAATAAAGTTGTGTGTTCATCATATTTATAAAATTTATTGACTCCGCTAAAATACAAAAGGTAACCACAGGGCTACCTTTCAATTGTTTTAAAAATTATCATATTTGTGTAAATATGCTGTCAAAACATATCAGAGAGTTTAAATACTGTCTTCTTCATATATTTCCTCCAGCAACTCCTCCTTTTCCATTGTCATCTTACCATCGGCAGTAATCGTTATAGAGATAGGCACATACAAATCTGTCTGCGGATAACACACACTGGCTGCATAAACAATCCCTTGCGGGGTAGTCTTATTATACACCATCCCCTCAAGAATAGATTTCGACAAGAAATCATCACTCACAATAGAAGAAAAATTCTTCTTTGTAAAAGTCATATTAAAGACTTGCTCACTGCCACGGGTCAAACGAAGCTGAATCTTATTGTCAACAAAAGTATTTCCCATCTCATTCTTCACAAGCGGCAGGTCTTCATCAGGAGTACGAGAAATAAAAGAGTGGTAATCCTTCCCTTTAAACTTAATATCCACTTCGGCTTTCGATACCTGCATACGCTGCAATCCCCGGTTATCTACACTATCCTGCATAAGGATCAATGAACCTTCATCCGTTTTTTTACTTCCACCACTACAAGCTGTTAGTACTGCCAGCAGTGGTAGAATAAACAAATTTATGAATCTCTTCATCTTTAATCCGTTCTTTTAATTTAGACGACAAAGGAACAAAAAGAGCCGGATATACACAAGAATTCAAGGTTGAAAGTTAGGCTACTTTTTCTGTCTGCGTCCATCCTTCATCCGCTGTTCACGCTCAGCCTGCTTCTTGGTATAAGAAGCATATTGATCTTTAGTCATAATCTTTTGCAGCTCTGCATTGTAAGCCTCACTGTTAGCTTTCATCTCTGCACGCATCTTTTCACGTTCTTCTTTCGTCATTTCGGGTGCTTTCTTTCCATCTCTCTGCGGACGCATCGAAGCACGATCTCCCATCTTCTCACACTGTGCCAGATTTACTTCAAATAATTGTTTCTTCTGCGTATCGTTCAAAGAGTACTCTTTAACCATACGTTCTGTCATTTGTTCCGCACGTTCTTTCGGAGTCATTTTCTTATGTTCGCCCCGTTGTCCCTGTGCCATCACTACACTACCCATCAGAAAGAGGGTAACCATTAAAAATACTATTCTTTTCATACTAACATCTGCTTTTAAGTTGATTAATTATCAGTTTCTTTGTTGCAACTGAATATAGGACTCATTGAAACCCAATAAGTTTAGCCTGTCCCCTTTTTTTTAACAATTTATAAACGATTCTTCTGCTTCTTTACATACCTTATCGTTTTTTTCTATCTTTCTATAGAAAATATCTGTTTGACAAGTGAGCAAATTCCCCCTATCTTTGTTATATATTTATAAACTCTCACAAACTACACATTTATGGAAGAAAAGAAACTTACAGCTGCCAACGGCCGTCCTGTTGCCGACAATCAGAATTCACAGACAGTGGGGCCTCGTGGTCCTATCACCTTGCAAGATCCATGGTTAATTGAAAAACTCGCTCATTTTGACCGGGAGGTAATCCCTGAAAGACGTATGCATGCCAAAGGTTCCGGAGCTTACGGAACATTTACTGTAACGCATGACATTACAAAGTATACCCGTGCAGCCATATTCAGCGAAGTGGGAAAGAAAACAGAGTGTTTCGTCCGCTTCTCTACCGTAGCC
The DNA here is from genome assembly GCF_034654355.2 of Bacteroides mucinivorans. Taxonomy (NCBI): domain Bacteria; kingdom Pseudomonadati; phylum Bacteroidota; class Bacteroidia; order Bacteroidales; family Bacteroidaceae; genus Bacteroides; species Bacteroides mucinivorans. The sequence continues at coordinate 3,935,956 of NZ_CP178179.1, forward strand.
GGTGAACGCGGAGCTGCTGATGCAGAACGTGATATTCGTGGTTTTGCCATGAAATTTTATACAGAAGAAGGTAACTGGGATCTGGTAGGAAACAATACCCCGGTATTCTTTTTACGTGATCCTCTGAAGTTTCCTGACCTCAATCATGCCATCAAACGAGATCCGAAAACAAACATGCGTAGCCCTAACAGTAATTGGGATTTCTGGACACTGCTGCCCGAAGCATTACACCAGGTCACTATCACTATGAGCCCGCGTGGCATTCCTTATTCCTACCGTCATATGCATGGATTCGGCAGCCATACCTATAGTTTCTATAACGCCGCAAACGAACGTACCTGGGTAAAATTCCATCTGCGTACCCTGCAAGGTATCAAAAATCTGACTGACCAGGAAGCTGAAGCTATTGTTGCTAAAGACCGCGAGTCACACCAACGCGATTTATTTGAAAGTATTGAAAAAGGCGACTATCCAAAATGGCTGTTCCAAATTCAAGTGATGACGGAAGAAGAAGCGGATAATTACCGTATCAATCCGTTTGACCTGACTAAAGTATGGCCACACAAAGACTTCCCACTACAGGACGTAGGTATTCTTGAGCTGAACCGTAATCCGGAAAATTATTTTGCGGAAGTAGAGCAAGCTGCCTTCAATCCGATAAATATTGTCGAAGGTATTGGATTCTCTCCCGACAAAATGCTACAAGGCCGTTTGTTCTCCTACGGAGATGCACAGCGTTACCGTCTGGGCGTTAATTCGGAGCAGATACCGGTTAATAAACCTCGCTGTCCGTTCCATGCCTACCATCGCGATGGTTCTATGCGTGTAGATGGTAATTATGGCGCTACCAAAGGATATGAACCCAACAGCTATGGCGAATGGAAAGATTCTCCCGAAAAGAAAGAACCACCTTTGAAAGTTCATGGTGATATCTATAATTATAATGAACGGGAGTATGATGACGATTATTACAGCCAGCCGGGTGATCTTTTCCGACTAATGCCGGCAGACGAACAACAACTGCTGTTTGAAAACACAGCGCGTGCCATGGGGGATTCTGAACTCTTCATCAAACAACGCCACGTACGTAATTGCTATAAAGCAGACCCGGCTTATGGAACAGGCGTTGCCAAAGCACTGGGTATTGATCTGGAAGAAGCACTGAAAGCTAACAGATAAGTAGTAATTCATTCCAAACATACATTCCTTGCTATTTTCTGAAAACGAAAATAGCAAGGAATGCTTTTTAGAATAAAATAAAATCAAAGTCCGAACTTTATAACGTTTTCTACAAGGAAACTACATATCAGACAATGCATTATTATAACGCCTTCCAGAACTTTTGGAAATCTCTGTATTTACCGTAACACACCAGTTCATCTCCTTCCTGTATCTTATCATTTTCAGGAAGTTCGTTGACTATACTACGTTCCGTCAGTGAAATACCCAGGCAATTCTCTATCCGATTTGCCCGTTTCAACCCTATCAGCTTTAAACGAAATTCTTCATCCAGATTTAGTTCATTCACAAAATACCCGATAAATTTCTCTGGTACAGAAAACTTCACCACATAATATTCTGAATCTACCCGGAATGCCTCCATGTTAGTTCCAAAATCCAGTAATTGTACCAAGCTGCGTGCAGCATCTTCTTCCGGAGTCAGTATCCTTTCCAGATTAAAAGCCTCCAATACCGAACGGTGTACCGTATCAATAGCGCGTGCATAGATATGCTGTACCTTTTTCTGCTTCAGCAACGCTACTACACGAATGGAAGCACCGAAATTCTCTCCGATTGCCACTATCACAATATCCACACTATTGAGCGGAAGTACTGCTAACGATAACTCATCTGTCGCATCAATTACAAAAGCAGTAGCCACCTTATCTTTAATACTATCTACCCTGCTTTCACTAATATCTGCACCTATCACTTCATGTCCTAACGCAGAAAGTTCTTCTGCCAATACATGCCCATAATTTCCCAGACCAATAATAATGTATTTCATACTAATATTTTTTTAATGTGCCGATTGAATAATGTGCCAATTGCCATGCGGCATTACAGCGCAGCCAATTGACACATTGGCATATTGGCACATTGACATATTATTCAATTTATTATTATGTTATCATTCGGATAACGATATTTCGTATTTTTCTTTTGTCTCACAATGCCCAGCATTAGTGTTATCAATCCTACGCGACCTACAAACATCAGTAAAGCCACCAATAACTTACTCTCATCCCGAAGTAAGGGTGTGGCATTCAGACTCGATCCTACTGTACTTAATGCCGACACACACTCAAACGTTAGTGTCATAATCGACATTTTAGGTTCCAGTATGCTCAATATAAATACAAACAGAAACAACACTCCAAGAGACATAACTACCGTTGCATTAGAACGACGGATTGAATCATGTGAAAGCTGACGCCCAAAAACTTCTACACGATCTGTACCACGCAGCACTGCCATAAGATTCATCACTACAACGGCAAAAGCATTGACTTTGACTCCACCTGCCGTAGATTGTGCTGCACCACCTATCCACATCAGCAAAATATAAATCAATATGCTCTGTATACTCAGGCTTGTCAGATCCACACTACTGAACCCTGCCGTTCGCGGACAGGTGGCATTGAAAAATGCTTGTGTCCATTTATCCGCTACAGACATACCGGCAAAAGAACCATTCCATTCAAAGGCGGCAATGGCGAGTGTACCCAATACGAGAAGCAGGAAAGTCATAATCAATACAATTTTCGTATTCAGATTATAAAGATGCTGTACTCTGTGTTTATCCAGTTTAAGTGTACGCACAAACTTCCAGAAACGGTGCAAATGATAAAGCACAATATCTTTAAAATTCACCAGGATAGGAAACCCAATACCACCCAAAATAATCAATAAAGAAACGGATATATAAAGAGAATTATGCCCGGTCATTACCATCGGATTACCCAAGTTACCCGGTAAAGTGGAGAAACCGGCATTACAAAATGCCGATATAGAATGAAAAGCCGAGAAAGCCAGTTCTTCCTGCAGATCCATCCCCAATGTACCATGAATACCCAGCCAGATGGATAACATTCCCATACCCTCTATCACTAACGTAAAGCCCAATATATACAACAGTGTGGACAGTAATGAACCCAATGAATTAGAACTTACCATGTCACGTACCACCAACTGATTATACAACGAAGTATTCCCCATGAAAAACATGGCAAAGAAACTGGTTAATGTCATCACCCCCAATCCACCGACCTGTATCAGCAGAATAATCACAGTAAGCCCCAAAGGTGTAAAAGTTGCAGATACGTCTACCGGTACAAGACCTGTCACACACACTGCACTCGTCGAAGTAAACAGCGCATCCACCCACGAAATAGATATTCCCTCTACCGTACAACGGGGCAGTAATAACAATCCCGTACCTATCAGTATAATCACCAGAAAACTCACCGCCAGAATTAATGAGGGATTCGTCCTGCGTCCTAACAGCCGTACCAGACCATTAGACAGATTCAGAAAAGAAAAAAGTAATAAAAGGGTTACATGATAAAACTTACTGTTCAGGAATTCCCAAAAATGAAGAATCGCACCACTCTCCTCCGGTTGATGGAAGATAACGGGAATGAGTGTCAGATAAAGTAATCCGCTTAACACCCACGCCAGTTTACGATAATTCTTTTTTGTATCTCTGTATTCCAACAGAAAGTGCAAGGTCACATCTATCAAAAAGATAATCCAGACAGCCTTATATAATATTTTAAGATGCTCCACATCCACACTCGAAAGTGGAAACCCATGTTCATAAACAACTCCTACTATCAATAGTAATGAGGCTACATAAGTAAAAGCAGCTATTAGCCTGAGCAAAACACGAACATAAGGCTGTAGTAACTTATTCTGATACAACAATATTTTATGGTAAATCTTCATGATAAATAATGTGTCAATGTGTGATGGTGCAAACTTAATTAAAATAACAACAAATTCGATTCTTTGTTGACTATTTAATCGTTGTATTAAAAATTATGCCTATTTTTGGCAATCAAAATATTAAAATTTGCAATATCATGAGTAACAAGACAAAGAGGTACCTGCTACCCGAAGAAGAAATTCCACACTATTGGTACAATATTCAGGCTGACATGGCAAACAAGCCGATGCCTCCTTTACACCCTGGTACAAAACAACCTTTAAAGGCAGAAGACCTTTTCCCTATATTTGCAGAAGAACTTTCACGTCAGGAGTTGAATCAGACTGATGCTTGGATCGAGATTCCGGAAGAGGTACGCGAAATGTATAAATACTACCGCAGTACTCCGCTGGTACGTGCTTACGGACTGGAAAAAGCTTTGGGAACTCCGGCACATATCTATTTTAAAAATGAGAGTGTCAGCCCAATGGGCTCACACAAATTAAATTCTGCCATTCCTCAAGCTTACTATTGCAAACAGGAAGGAGTAACCAATGTAACCACGGAGACAGGTGCAGGACAATGGGGAGCCTCTCTTGCTTATGCCGCCCGACTTTTCGGACTGGAAGCTGCCGTTTATCAGGTGAAAATCAGTTATGAACAGAAGCCCTATCGTCGTAGTATCATGCAAACCTTCGGAGCACAGGTCACTCCCTCTCCTTCTATGTCTACCCGTGCCGGAAAAGATATACTGACCGCCCATCCCAATTATCAGGGTTCATTGGGTACAGCCATTTCCGAAGCTATAGAACTTGCCCGTACCACTCCGAACTGTAAATATACCCTCGGCTCTGTACTTAGCCACGTTACACTTCATCAAACAATTATCGGATTGGAAGCCGAAAAACAGATGGAAATGGCAGGAGAATATCCCGATATGGTGATTGCTTGCTTTGGAGGCGGTTCAAACTTTGGAGGTATTGCTTTTCCTTTCATGCGTCATAATATTCTTAATGGTAAGAAAACCCGTTTCATTGCAGCCGAACCGGCTTCCTGTCCCAAGCTGACACGTGGTAAATTTCAGTATGACTTTGGAGACGAAGCCGGATACACCCCTTTGCTTCCTATGTTTACATTGGGACATAACTTCGCTCCTGCCAATATTCATGCCGGTGGTCTTCGTTATCATGGCGCAGGCGTTATTGTTTCTCAATTGTTGAAAGACGGACTGATGGAAGCGGTAGACATCAAACAGCTCGAATCTTTTGAAGCCGGTTGCTTATTTGCACAAGTCGAAGGCATTATTCCTGCTCCGGAATCTTGTCACGCCATCGCTGCTGCTATTCGTGAAGCAAACAAATGCAAAGAGACAGGCGAAGAGAAAGTAATTCTGTTCAATCTTTCCGGTCACGGACTCATTGATATGCCCTCTTACGATAAGTTCCTGGCAGGAGACTTGGTGAATTACTCACTTAGCGATGAAGATATTCAAAAGAACCTGGATGAAATAGGAAGTCTGGCATAAGATTCTTTGTACTTGACAATCATTGCTTTAAGATTAGTTGCGAAAAGAACAATCACAGACATTCACACAAAGTGAAATTCAGTATAGAGTACAGAACGTTTTCGAATCATAAACCAATGATAATCAAAGACTAGCAAGCTCTATTTTTAAGAAATATAAGATTGTACACTTTAGTACCTCAATATTGTACACTTTTGCATGGCAAGATTGTACAATATTGAGGTACTAAAGTGTACAATCTTGCATATAAGCCCCATCTTGTTAAAAAAGCGACGTTAACAATGTTAATGTAACAAGAAACAATGTGCGGAACGTATCAAATCAGTAGCTTTGTGATAAAGTGAGATTTTCCTCTGTATACTACAATTTGGCACACGTTCTCCTCACATAAAACTCAATCAGCCTGTTCATAAAATGTAGAGAGAGGAAGAGGTATTTTTACTCACCAACCAAACTAATCCCTCTATACACGAAAAAACGATGGATATCTGAATCAATCTCATATCGAACACGTTAAAAAACATACCACAAAAAGAGAAAAATAACAGTGATTATCTACAGCATATCTATCACCCAATTTATATAAAAGCGCAATAGCTTAAGCTCTTATCACGTTTTTTAGACATAAATGAAAGAGTTATAAACAAAAGTGAAAGACATAAAGCGATTTTTAAATAAACTAAAGACATTAGGAATTAATTGTTTTAAAGATTTGCAATATTTTTGGGGCAGATAAAAATTCAAAATTCAACCTTTATTTAATTGTTATGGAAAATTTTCAAAAATTCCTTTTCACGGCAATTTTTCTATTTGTCGGCCTTAACATACAGGCACAGAGCCTTACTGTTACAGGTAAAGTAATAGACAGTGACGGATTTGAAGTAATCGGTGCCAATGTAGTAATAAAAGGTACCACCGGCACAGGTACCATCACTGATATCGATGGAAAATACTCATTAAGAGTAAATAATGCAGCAAAAGACGTATTGGTATTCACCTATATAGGTATGGATACACAAGAAATCCCGGTCAATGGTCGTAGTCAGATCAATGTGACTCTGGTCCCTAACTCTATTCAACTGGATGAAGTTGTGGCAATTGGTTATGCTACCACTAAGCGTCGTGACTTAACCGGTTCTGTATCTTCCGTTCAGGGAGGTGAATTAAGCAAAATACCGGTTTCCAGTGTAACACAGGCATTAGCTGGTAAAATTGCCGGTGTACAGGTTATCCAATCTCAAGGTTCTCCCGACGCAGAAATCTCAGTACGCGTACGTGGTGGAATGTCAATCACACAGAGCAATGAACCTCTATATATTATAGATGGTTTTCAAAGTGAGAATGGTATGAACGGACTCGATCCGAGTGATATTGAATCTATTGATGTATTGAAAGATGCATCATCAACAGCCATCTATGGTTCTGCAGGAGCAAACGGTGTAATCCTTATTACAACAAAATCCGGTAAGGAAGGCAAAGCAACCGTTAGCTATGATATGTATGTGGGTTTCAAGAAGCTGACCAAGAGAATTGATCTTCTCAGCACAGAACAATTCGCAAAACTGGAATATGAACGTGCTATGATCGGTGCAGACTCCGACAAGCAAACTTATCTGAAATATTATGCAGATCCTTATGATGAAAACGGAGGTGCTATTCTGGATCAGATGTATGCAGCTTATCAAAACATTCCAAGTGTTTATGGTAATCGTGCAGGCATAGACTGGCAGGATGAAGTATTCGGTAGCAACAGCCCCATTTCTCAAAACCACAAAGTAAGTATCAGCGGAGGAACCAAAACATCCAGTTACAACATTTCAATAGCACGTACCAGTGATGACGGAATTATGAAGGGAAGTGGTTTTGCCCGTACCAATATCCGTGCTAAATTTACACAGGATGTCAACAAACGGTTAAAAGTTACTTTCAATGCTAACTACAGCAACGAAACTTCTGAAGGATTAGGTTCTCTGAACGAATCCGGATATTTCAGCCGTATGCAGCATATCCTCCAATATCGTCCCGTTATTGGTAAATATGGTAACGACTCTGATTTATTAACCCTCCAACGTGACCCGATTACCGATGAAGACAGTGGTAACCAGATGCAAAACCCATTGATCTCCATTCAGGCAGAAGAACGTACTAAAGAAAATAAGAGTCTACAAATCAATGGAGAAGTACAGTTTAAAATATTAGACAATCTCATCTATCGCGGTTCTGTAGGTCTTCGCGAACGTCGCCTGAATAATGATGTATTCTATCAGGCACAGAGTCGCCAGGCTATTAATAGTGGAGCCCCTTACGGAACGAAGAATATCAATGACTATAACGGTTGGCAGTATAACAACACCGTGACTTATACCCCGAAACTGAAGAACGGACATTCGTTTGATATGTTGGTAGGTCAGGAAGACTATATGCTTGAAACAAAAACATTATCAGTGACAAATACCAATTTCCCTGATGTAAACTTTGGTTTTGACGATTTTTCATTGGGAACAAACCCTAATGTACCTTCTACGACACATTACAAATACCGTAAGATATCTTTCTTCGGACGTGCTAACTATAACTATAAAAGTAAATATCTTGCTACTGTAACCGTTCGTGCAGATGGTTCCAATCGTTTCGGTAAGAACAATAAATGGGGAGTATTCCCAGCCGGTTCTATTGCATGGCGTGCTTCTGAAGAAGATTTTATCAAAAATCTGAATGTGTTCTCAAACCTGAAAGTAAGATTCGGATATGGTATGGCAGGTAATGACAATATCGGTAGTTACCGTTCATTAGCCATCATGGGTTCCGGTAACACCAGCTACGAAGATCAATTAGTTCCGACTTATGCAAGTTCACAGCTTCCTAATCCGAACCTCAAATGGGAAACTAACATTACAGCCAACTTAGGTCTTGAAATGGGATTCCTTGACCAACGTATTCAGGCCACTATCGATATCTATAATAACCAGACCAAGGATTTGTTACTGAACTCCAAACTTCCAGGATTATCAGGATATACAACCGTAATGAAGAATGTGGGTGAAACGCGCAATCGTGGTATTGAAGTTTCTATTAATACCATCAATATCAGAAACAGAAACTTCACTTGGGAAAGTAATCTGAACTTTGCTCACAACAAGAATAAGATTGTAGCCTTGGCCGACGCTGATTACTTCACTGAACGTTCCGGATGGTCAACTGTATCAGAATTTAATGACGACGATTATATCATCGCTGTAGGACAATCAATGGGACAGATGTACGGCTATCAGCTGGATGGAAAAGGAATCTATATGGTGGAAGATTTCCATTGGGATAATGCTGCAAACAACGGTAACGGAGGATATGTACTGAACGGAGAAGGCAATTCTTATGATGCCAGCATACAACCCGGATATTGGAAATTTAAAGATACAGACGGCGTGAAAGGTATCACTTCTGACGACAAAACCGTAATCGGAAATGCAACTCCGGATATTATCGGTGGATTTATCAACAACTTCACTTTCAAAGGTTTCGATCTTTCTATCGGTTTGAATTTCCAGATTGGCGGTGATGTGTACAATGCTAACAAGATGTATTTTACCAAAATGAATAATAAGAATCGTAATTCATTGGCTAATGCTGCCGAACGTTTCACGTATATTGACGGTACAGGTGCCAATGTTTTCAAAGATCCTGAAAAGCTTGCCATCCTCAACCGTAATGCAAACTATGCATCCATCGAAGGATCCAGCAATCTGGCTTTCCATTCCGGATATGTAGAAGACGCTTCGTTCTTACGACTGAACAATGTCACTTTCGGTTATACCTTCCCGAAAACATGGCTGAAGAAAGCATATATCAGTAACCTCCGTGTGTATGCTTCTGCATACAACCTGTTCACCATTACTGGTTACTCTGGTTATGACCCGGAAGTTAATACCAAACCGAACGGAGGTCTGACTCCGGGTGTGGACTGGGGTGCTTATCCAAGAAGCTTGTCATTCGTATTCGGATTAAACCTTTCATTTTAACCTGATAATAATTTGAAATTATGAAAACAAATAGAATAGTAAATATAATAAAAGTAAGTGCATTCGCTCTCTTCACAGGAGTTATTTCTACCTCTTGTCTTGATCAGCTGGAAGAAGAAACTTACGGAAAATACAGCGCAGATACCTACTTCGATACTACTGGCAAAATGGAAATGGCCGTTAATGGTATATACGAAACTTTCAGCAGTATCACTACCTACGGACAATACTGGCAGGTATACGGAGATTGTGACACAGACATCGCTCACGTAAAAGGAGCTGGTACGGGGCATGTTGCCCGCGACTTAGGTCACTATAATGCCTATGCAGAACACTCCTGGCTACAAAGTTCCTGGGAATTGTATTATCAGGGAATAGACCGTGCCAACACAATTCTGGACCAAAAAGAAAATGTGGTAATTAATGGAGAAAGTGACCAGTTGGTATTCAATCGGTTGGTAGCTCAGACCAAATGTATGCGTGCCATGTGCTACCTCGACCTGGTACGCCTTTGGGGAGATGTGCCTTTGAAGCTTGATCCGTCAAAAGACGGGGATAACTTTAAACTCCCAAAAACAGACCGGGATGAAGTGTATGCACAAATTATAACTGATTTAAAAGAAGCAATACCGGGCCTGTTGTGGTGTGATGACAGTAACCAGAAAGGAGAAAGACTCTCAAAAGGAGCAGCCATGGGATTACTAGCACGGGCTTATTTATTCCGCGGAGGATATTCACTTTATCAGGATAAATCAATCAAACGTCCCGGTAACTATAAAGAATACTACCAGGCAGCACAAACAGTTTTAAACGAATTGATATCTTCTGGCAAACATGGGCTGATCGACGCAGACGGTACATACTCCAGTGGATATGAAAAGAACTTCCGCAACATGTGTGAACTAAAATACGATCCGTTTGAAAACATCTGTGAAATATCATTCTATAATCCAACCGGACAGAATGCAGGAGCCAGCAATATGGGAACATACAACGGTCCTGAAATTAATGTAAACTCCATTTATGGACGAGCCAATTCATTCATCAAAACACATAAATTCTTTTATGAGACTTTTGATGAGAAAGATTTACGCCGGGATGTAGCAGTAGCCACATTCAGTATCAATGCCAACAGTAAAATTGTAGAAATAGCCGAAAAGAACAGTCAGAACTGGTCGCCTGGAAAATGGCGCCGTAACTGGCAGACAGCTGCTATCAAAGACAATAACAATACCGATGTCAACTTCCCGCTACTTCGATACGCCGACGTTCTATTAATGAGTGCAGAAGTTGAAAACGAACTGAATGACGGTCCGAACGATTTAGCCATTGAACGTGTTAACCAGGTACGTCGCCGTGCTTTTGGCAAACCATATTTAACGGCAAACGCAGATGTAGACCTGAAAACAAGTGATTTCACCGGAAAAGATGATTTCTTCAAATTCATTGTAGCCGAACGCGGACGCGAACTTTGTTTCGAAGGTAACCGCCGACTTGATCTTATACGTTGGAATCTCCTAAAAGAAACAATAGCAACTACTTATCAGAATTTCCTTGATTACTATAACGGTCAGGAAGGACTAGGAAGCAACTATGCATTCGCAGCCGGTTCAAGATTTGTTAGCGGAAAACACGAGCTGTATCCTATCCCCGCCCGCGAAGTACGCGAAACATTAGGTTCTGTTTCTCAGAATCCGGGATATTAATCCCAAAGAAGTTCTTTTCGCCCTGGCGAAACACTCCATCAGTTTTTAATAGAATCGAGTAGGAAGAAGACAACTCCGTTTTCTTCCTACTTTTATTTTTCACCCACTCTTACCATACAGAAATGTTATTTGTTATCAAAGAAATAGTATAATACCATCCGTTATTATTATCTTTGTGAATGAATAGTTTTAAAATAATTAATGTAATTAATTGTATTTGAATATATCAGGATGAGTTTTATTAAACGTATTTATCTATTTATATTATTCTCTGTAATAGGGATAATGACACTTTCTGCTAATGATAACGGAAGCATCAAGTTTTCTCATATATCACTCAACAATGGACTGTCGCAAAGTACCGTTTTCTCTATAGCACAAGACAAAAGAGGAAATATGTGGTTTGCCACTTATGATGGAGTAAATAAATTCGATGGATATGATTTTACTATTTATCAGCATGATGCTTCTGATCCACACAGTATAGCCAATGATATAGCCCGTACTGTTATGACCGATAGTCAGGGACGTATATGGATAGGTACACGGGACGGACTATCATGGTACAATGAAGAAAAAGATTTATTTAGAAATTTCTTTTATAAGAAAAACGGTAAGAACACACAAGTAAACGGCATTGCGGAAATCAATCCGGAACAACTTCTCATCAGTTCGCAGGAAGGACTATTACTATTTAACGTTAAAGACACCTGCTTTATAGATAATCAACTGAGCACAGAGATGCATCAATTAAAAGCCTCCACTATCAGCAGACAAGGAGAAAATATATATATTGGCACAAATAATGGATTATTTGAATATTCCATTAGTACAGGGCGATTAAGTACAGTAACCAAAGCACTGGATAATAAGCAAATACAAGCAGTTCTATTACAATCCCCTACTCGTTTATGGGTAGCAACCGAAGGAGCCGGACTTTACCTGCTGAATCCCAAAACAGGAGAAGTAAAAAACTACCGTCATTCTCCCGGAACGCCACAATGCATCAGTTCCAATTTTATCCGCTCACTTGCATTGGATTCGCAAAACAGATTATGGATCGGTACATTCAATGACCTGAATATCTATCATGAAGGACATGATTCATTTGTATCTTTCAGCAGTAACCCGGTAGAAGATGGCAGTTTGTCACAAAGTTCCGTACGTAGCATTTTTATGGACTCTCAAGGAGGTATGTGGCTAGGTACCTACTTTGGAGGACTCAATTATTATCACCCACTGAAAAATCGTTTCCGTAACATCACACGAATTCCTTATCAGAATTCGCTGAACGATAATGTAGTAAGCTGCATAATTGAAGACAAGGAACGTAATCTATGGATAGGAACCAATGATGGAGGGCTTAACCTATACAACCCTAAAACAAAACATTTCTCTTATTACACTCTGCAGGAAGGCAATAAAGAAGGTATCGGTTCCAATAATGTAAAAGCAGTATATGTAGACGAGAAAAAAGGGCGTGTATACATCGGCACACATGCTGGAGGACTAAGTGTACTCCAACGCAATACAGGACGCATCGAGCATTTCAATATGCAAAATAGCGGGTTGCTGGATGACAACGTATATGCTATATTACCGGATGGAGAACAGAGCCTCTGGTTAGGAACTCTCAAGGCATTAATACGATTCAATCCAGAGAAACGTTTGTTTACCGTCATTGATAAAGAAAAAAACGGGAACGAAATTCCCAACCGCCGCATTACCACTCTCTTCCGCGACTCCCGGCAACGTATCTGGGTAGGAGGTGAAGAAGGACTGTGCATTTATAAAGTAGAAAACGGAGAAGTAGAATCCCTTCACCTCATTGAGCCAACTTCTTCATTGGCAGGAGCATTTATCAACTGCGTATATGAAACACAAAATGATGTATTCTGGATAGGAACACGTGAAGGAGTATACAGTTATAATGAAAAGAAAAATACAATAAAACATTATACAACAGCCAACGGACTCCCCAATAATGTACTTTATGGAATACTGGAAGACTCCTTTGGCCGTCTGTGGATGAGTACCAACCGGGGACTGACTTGTTTCAATCCGGAAACAGAGAAATTCCGTAACTTCACGCAGACAGACGGAATACAAAGTAATCAGTTTAACTCATCTTCTTATTGCCGTACTTCGACCGGACAGATGTACTTTGGTGGTATTGCCGGAATCACGACTTTCCGGCCGGAGTTACTAATAGACAATCCATACACTCCTCCGGTAGTAATTACGGGGCTTCGCTTATTCAATAAAATAGTACGCCCGGATGATGAAACAGAAATACTGACACGGAACATTGCAGATACAGAAAGCATTACGCTAAGTTCTCACCAGTCGGCTTTTTCACTGGATTTTGTAGTATCCAATTATATTTCGGGGCAACACAATACATTTGCCTACAAACTAGAAGGATATGACAAAGAATGGTATTATCTGACCGACAAACAGCCTGTGTCCTATTCCAATCTACCGCAAGGAACCTACAACTTCCTCGTAAAAGCAGCCAATAGTGACGGAAAGTGGAACGAAACACCAACTCAGCTTGAAATCGTGGTACTTCCTATATGGTATAAAACGTGGTGGGCAATTCTTTTATTTGTTGCCACATTTACCGGATTCATTACGTTTGTATTCCGCTTCTTCCTGATGCGCAAAAATATGGAAGCCAAATTGGCAATGGAACGAATGGACAAAGAGCATCAGGAAGAAATTAATCAGATGAAGATGCGCTTCTTTATCAATATATCCCATGAATTGCGTACTCCACTAACATTAATAATGGCACCATTGCAAGAAATAATCAGCCGCATTAGTGACCGATGGACACGCAATCAGTTAGACTATATACAACGTAATGCCAATCGCCTGCTCTATCTGGTAAATCAATTAATGGATTACCGCAGAGCAGAATTGGGAGTGTTTGAACTGAAAGCGAGAATAGGAAATGCGCACCAATTAGTAGAAGATAACTTCTTATTCTATGATAAACTGGCTAAACAGAAAAAAATTCATTATACTTTGCATTCGGAAGTAGAAGATAAAGAAATGCTTTTCGATACAAACTATCTTGAACTGATTGTAAACAATCTGCTTTCAAACGCATTCAAATACACACATGAAGGACAAAGTATTACAGTTACATTAAAAAAGGAAAACGATTTTCTGTTATTACAGGTAAGTGATACAGGCATAGGTATTCCTATCAATAAACAAGCCAAAATATTTGAGCGTTTCTATCAAATAGAAAGCGAGTATGTGGGAAGTGGTATCGGATTATCCCTGGTGCAAAGACTGGTAGAACTACACCATGGACATATAGAGTTGGAAAGCGAAGAAGGTAAAGGAAGTACATTCTCTGTTTACCTGCCACAAGATCCTGCAATATACAATCCGACAGAATTAGCTTCAGATACGGAGGAAGAAGTCAAAGTACACACTACAAATCCGAAAGACATGTACTTCATTGACACAGCAACCGTAGAAAAAGAAGTAGTGGAAACAGGTGATAAGAAACGAGGAACAATCTTAATTGTAGAAGATAATAAAGAAATTCTTCACTATCTGAATCAAGGGTTATCCGAACTGTTCAATACAATAGGAGCATATAATGGCGAAGAGGCTTTGGAAATTCTGAAAGAAAAAGATGTAGATGTAGTAGTGACAGATGTTATGATGCCGGTAATGGATGGTATTAAACTGTGTAAAACTATCAAACAAAACATACGAACCTGCCATATACCAGTAATCATACTATCAGCAAAAAGTGAAGTAAAAGATCAGATGGAGGGATTACAGGTAGGTGCAGATGACTATATTCCGAAGCCATTCTCATTGAGCGTTGTGATGACAAAAATTCAGAACATGTTACGAACGCGACACAGAATGCTTGAGCGTTATTCCAAATCATTGGAAGTAGAACCGGAAAAAATAACATTCAATGCCATGGACGAAGCATTGCTAAAACGTGCTGTGGCTATCGTAGAAAAGAATATGGATAATATTGAATTCTCTACCGATGAGTTTGCACGCGAGATGAATATGAGCCGTTCTAATTTACATCTGAAATTAAAGGCAATTACCGGAGAATCTACCATCGACTTCATCCGTAAAATCCGATTCAATGAAGCATGTAAATTATTAAAGGACGGAAGATATACAGTATCTGAAGTAAGTAGTATGGTAGGTTTTAATACTCCCTCCTACTTTGCTACAAGCTTTAAGAAATATTTCGGATGTTTGCCTACGGAATACATAAAGAAAAGAAAAGGATAATATCTATTCTTCGTACGATATACTACACAATGACAGCTCTTACCCCCTTTCAAAGGGGGTAATTCGACAAGACTAATATCCCACTGCACAAAATTAAAAGAAAAAGAGTCGTTTTTAAATAAAGCTGATACAACCTGAATTATTTGGGAGTATGCGTTAATATAACTTTGCTACATAATAAAATGACATGTAGAATCTTTATTAACAAATTACCTGAATGAAACATCTTTTTCTTTTATCTAATGAACGTTCTTCCGGCATGAAAATGTTGGAAGCGACCTATCTTTCAGCTATTACTAACACGTTCAGCAGTCAAATATCTATGCCTGTGGAACAGATGTTAGACCTTAACTATCATTTTCAAACTAACTAAAAACAATCTAGAAACAATGAATTTTAAAAAGTTAACCTCAGGTTTCTTAGCAATCCTGACTGTTACATCACTGATTCTGGCCGGGACTTCCTGCTCGGACACAGAAACTACAGATTCGACTCCTTTTGCAATTTATTATTCGGGAATGACTGATATCGGCCCTTCAATGAATGCAAAAATAAGCGCCCCTACCTATATTGGTGCGACTCCGGCAGACTTTACAATTACTAAAATTATTCTTGAAAATGAAAGTATAAACACCGAAAGCTTCGTTATTGATGCTACAACCGGTGAAATAGAAATCAAGAATAGCGATAATCTGGCTGTCGGACTGTATCATCTTTCTATCTCCTGTGTATCCAACGGAAAGACATATAACTTTGCAGATGCCGTATCTATCAACATGATGCGTCCTGTACCAGAAGGTATCACAGTAGAACCCAACCTGTTGACAATTGACTATGCTGACGTGAAGACTTCAGATGCCAAAGCACAGGTAAAAACGGAAGGTGAACATGTATCTATCAGCAAATACTCCATTGCAGAAAGTGATTTCAAAGACTACTTCACTGTTAACGCAAGTGGTGAAGTCAGTATTAATAAGAACTATGAAGGTGATATTCTACCGGGTATCTATAAAGTAGCTTTAAAGCTACAGACAGAAGCCGGAGAAGGTATTTTTGCAGATGCTGTGACCTTTAACATCACTTCCAAGCCATTAGCTCTGACCTATACTCCCAATAAAGGTAAGATGGAAGAAGCTACCGAAGGTCCTACTTCATACACCACCAATGTACCTACACTAAAAGGTTCATTGGAAGGTGTTGTTTATCGCATTGCCAATATAACTCCTGCTACAGACAAGATTAAAATTGATGCTTCAACAGGTGTCATTTCTGTAGCAGAAGGACATAGTTTCAAAGCAGGCGAAACCTATGTTATAGATGTAAATGTAAAAAACATCTATAATA
This sequence comes from Bacteroides mucinivorans, assembly GCF_034654355.2. Classification (NCBI taxonomy): domain Bacteria; kingdom Pseudomonadati; phylum Bacteroidota; class Bacteroidia; order Bacteroidales; family Bacteroidaceae; genus Bacteroides; species Bacteroides mucinivorans. Next base: position 3,952,759 of record NZ_CP178179.1, read on the forward strand.
CAACAGAAGAAGCAGATAAAGTATTCGAAAGCGTATTTACACTGGAAGTAGTTGGTTTTATTGCTCCGATTGAAAACTTTACCTATGAAAACGCAACGAAAACACAGGCAACCCCATTCACCATTGCACATACAGACGCATTCAAAGGTGACGAAGTAACCTTTGAATTAGGTGAACTGGCTGCTGAACTTCAGGGACAACTGAATATTGATGCGACAACAGGTACCATTACCGCAAAGAAAGGTAATACAATTCCTGTAGGTACCTATACAGTAGCTGTAAAAGCCAAAAATGTAAAAGGGGAACAGACCACTACCTTTACACTCGTTATTGAAAAGAATAAGAACTTCTTTACTACCATTACCTATGGTAATAACCTGGGACTACCCGAAGGTAGCGCTTTCCAATACAGGTTCAACTCTGCCGAAGATCTGGCTAAAGCTATTATCCCCGCACCGAAAACAGATATTCCGGAAGGCGTTACAGTAACTTGGAAAGTACAAAACAAACTCAACATGAGTAATGGTAAAGTAGGTAAAGACGGTGCATTGAATCTGGCAAATATTACATGGAAAGATGCAACGTGTGGCATGATTATGGTGACAGCTACAGCTGGTGAAGGTGACGAAGCCGTATCAGTAAGTGTACCTGTATTCTTCCATTTTGCAGCGCCAGTAAAAGATGTAACTATCAATTATACTCCATTCGTACTTCAGGTAAACCCCAAGACAGGGGGACGCTCTGTAGCTCCGACTGTTGCAGGAGCAGATGAGAGTAAAGTATTGATGGATTATCGACGTAACTTTAGCTATTACAATATCAACGGAAGCGAAAGCCACATCAGCGGACAGATAAAGAATGATGAGGCAACGAATAACTTCTTTATGGCACAGGTATGGCGTAATTACTATACTGCTGTCAATAAGAAGCCTAATTACGAAGCAAGAGCACCAATGTCTTACTATGATAATGCCAGTTCATCAGCCGTAACATTAGGATATATAGATCCTGCAGACAAGTCACTGGTTATCAATCCGGGTAAATGGATCGGCGAGGATAAAACATATGCCAATGGTGTCATGAGTGGACAAATTACATTTGTAACCAATGGAGCCAGTGCCGGCTTAGGTAGCGGCAATCAGATTTACCCGATTCTTGTTTGGTTTGATGAGAAATTTTAATCTATATCTTATATTATAAATAATGAGTAATTCAATGATAAATAAAGCTATGAGCCAAAGAGGGTGGATGACCCTCTTAGCTCTGATTATGTCAATCAGCTTATATGCCCAGAATACAATTAAGGGAGTAATAGTTGACGAAACAGATTTCCCACTGATCGGAGCAACCGTAATGGTAAAAGGAACTTCCAATGGAGGAGTAACCGATCTGGATGGAAAATTTACGATTACCGCAAAGAAGGGAGATGTATTGTCTGTTTCTTATATTGGTTATAAACCACAAGAAATAAAAATACAGGATCAGAAAACACTGAATATTAAAATGGTTCCGGACAATGCAATGCTGGATGAAGTAGTTGTAGTAGGCTATGGTTCAATGAAACGTTCGGACCTGACCGGATCAGTCTCATCCGTATCTGCCAAAAATGTTGAAGGTTTCAAAACCGGTTCGGTAATGGAAGCTTTAGGAGGACAGGTAGCCGGTGTACAAATCACACAAACAGACGGTACTCCCGGTTCAGGTTTTGATATCAAAGTACGTGGTATCGGTACTATGACAGGCGACGCTTCTCCACTGTACATTGTAGATGGTTTCCAGGTAGACGATATTAACTATCTCGCTAACTCGGATATTGAATCAATCGAGGTATTGAAAGATGCTTCCTCAGCTGCTATCTATGGAGCACGTGCAGCCAATGGTGTTGTAATGGTAACTACAAAATCAGGTAAAACTGGCCGTCCTGTAGTAAGTTACAACGGTTCTACAAGCTACCGTAAAATTTCCAAGACACTGGATTTGCTGGATCCGTACGAATTTGTAAAATTACAGATGGAAGTTAATCCCAGTAAATATGCAAATACGTATTATAAAACCGGCGAAGATGACAATGGCGTTCCCTACAGATACCAGTCTATGGATGATTATATCGGTGTACAAGGTGTAGATTGGCAAAGTGAGACATTCCGCCCGACCTGGTCACAAGATCATAACCTGTCTGTAATGGGTGGTAATGACAATACGAAGTATACGCTTTCATTCTCCCGCTACAATGAAAATGGTATTTTCAACAATAGTGGATTTGATAAAACATCCGGTAAATTCCGTGTGAATCAGAAAGTAACCAAAAATGTATCTTTCGATGCTACTATCAACTATTCAAATACAAACAAGAAGGGTGCAGGAACATCCGGAGATTCCGGCCGTTTCAACATGCTGGCCCAAATTCTGAGTGCACGTCCTACCGGTGGTCTTGCATTAACCAATGAAGAACTGTTGGCAGCTGCTATCGACCCATTAGAGTTGGAAAGTAGCGAAAGCCTCGCACAGGTAAATCCTATTATGCAGACTCAATCTGTTACGAATACAAAACGTTCTGAAATGTGGTCGGGTAATTTGTCTGTAACCTGGGAAATTATAAAAGGATTAACATTCAAAACAGCCGGAACTTACAATACAACCAATACCCGTACGAACATTTTCTATAAAAATGGTTCAAAAGAAGCCTACCGTAACGGACAGAAACCTTATGGTCAGACTCAAATGGGACGTGACCTGCGTTGGACGAACTATAACAACCTTACCTGGAAACAGAAAATCAAAAAACATTCTTATGACGTAATGTTGGGACAGGAGATCTCGTTCAAAAGTTCTGAATACCTGTTAGGACAGGCAAAAGATTTCCCTTTTGACAACATGGGTAATGACAATTTAGGTATTGGTGCAACGCCAAGTAAAGTAGCTACTTCATACAGCGACAAAACACTGGTATCATTTTTTGCCCGTGGTAACTATAGTTACAACAATCGTTATTTGTTGACTGCCACTGTACGTGCTGACGGCTCTACAGTATTCTCTAAAAAGCATAAATGGGGATATTTCCCTTCATTCTCTGCTGCATGGAGGGTTTCTGAAGAAAACTTCATGAAGAACCTGGAATTCATCTCAAATGCTAAAGTACGTTTTGGCTGGGGAACAGTAGGTAATGACCGTATATCCAACTACTTATCTATGGACTTATACGAACAGAGCAAATATGGTGTAGGTGGAAGCACAGTTACTGTACTAACTCCGAAACAACTGAAAAATGAAAATCTGAAATGGGAAGGTTCTACCACCATTAACTTAGGTTTTGACCTGGGCTTCCTTGACAACAGACTGAACCTGACAGCTGATTTCTTTATCAAAAACACGAAAGACTTGTTACTGGCACAGAGTCTGGCACATGTCACCGGATTCTCTTCTCAATACCAAAACATTGGTAAGATTCAGAATCGCGGTATCGAACTTAGCCTGAACAGTACAAACATCCAGAATCGTAACTTTACCTGGCAAACAGATTTCAACATTTCATTCATTCGCAACGAATTGAAATCACTCCAGTCAGGAGTACAATCGATGTATTCCCGCTCAGGGTTCAGCTCTGACTTTACAGACTATGATTACGTAGCTACCGTAGGTTCTTCTCTGGGATTAATTTATGGATATGAATTTGATGGTGTATATCAAAGCTCCGACTTTATTACTACTCCAAACGGTTCACAGCAACTAAAACCGGGTGTGACACGTAATGATCGCTATACTACCGGTCCTTTGGCTCCGGGGGTTGTGAAATATAAAGATCAGGATGGTGACGGTGTAATCACTACTAACGACCGTACGGTAATTGGTAATGCTATTCCCAAATGGTATGGTGGTTTCACTAATACATTTAACTATAAGGGCATCGACCTGAGTGTCATGTTCCAGTTCAATTATGGTAATGATGTATACAATGCAACCCGCCTTTATGCCACCCAGACTCAGAACGAACGTACCAATCAGCTGGCAGAAGTTGCCGACCGCTGGACTCCGACCAATGCATCCAATAGAGTACCTTCGGCCAAAGGATACGTAAAAAATGAACTATATTCACGTTTCATTGAAGACGGTTCATTCCTGCGTTTGAAGAATGTGACACTGGGCTACACACTTCCTGTCAACTGGACAAAGAAAGCATATATTTCTAAATTACGCGTATATGCTTCAGGCCAGAACCTCTTCTGTATTTCGGGTTATAGCGGCTATGACCCTGAGGTAAGTACAGCAAGCAATAGCCCGATGACTCCCGGACTTGACTGGGGTGCATATCCAAAGAGTAGAGTAATTACATTCGGACTTGATATTCAATTCTAATCAAATGACAACAATGAAAAAGATATCCTATTATATATTCGCGGCATTAATGTGTGCCACTTCCCTCTCCTCTTGCTCAGACATGCTTGAGGAAGAGTCAGCTGTAGAAGTTGATAAATCGAAATACATGAACAATGCTTCAGAAGCAGAAATCGTGTTATTGGGTGTTTATCGCAATATGGTGACTGATGCACTGTATAGCTACAATCTATCTATATTGTTTAATATCACCAATGACATTGCACAATGCGAAGGTAATTCGACAAATGCATTCCGTGAAATCCCGGCCAATGCCTTCACCACAAGTAATTCCAGTGTTCAGTCTACCTGGTCTACATTGTACAACTCCATCTACAATGCCAATGATTTTATTGAAACCCTGGAAAGTAAAGTAGGTAACTACACAGAAGGTGACAAAAAACTGGCAAACATCTATATGGCAGAAGCAAGAGCTTTGCGTGGTTTATATTACTTCGAATTAGTTCGCTGGTATGGTAATATCGCACTCATGAAAAATACCCAGATGTCTAATCAGCATCCGTCTACTTTTGTACAGGCAGATCCGGCTGAGGTATACCGTTTTATTGAAGATGATCTGAAATTTGCAGCAGATAACCTGCCATATTCAACCGAGGACGATGTACGCAAAGAGAGCAGCTTCCGCATGTCAAAAGGTGCTGCCTTAGGATTGTTGGCTAAAGTATATGCTACATGGGCAGGATACCCTGTACATGACACCTCTAAATGGGAACAGGCTGCGCTGACTGCCCAGACACTTATTGAATCGAAAAAGCACAGCTTACTACAGAATTATGAACAACTATGGAAAAACACCTGCAACGGTGTGTGGGCCCCTGAAGAGAGCTTAATTGAAGTAAGTTTCTATGCCCCTACCGTAACAGGATCAAACAGCGAGGACCCTGTAGGACGTATCGGTAAGTGGAACGGCGTGATTGCAAACGAAATCCCAGGTGTACGTGGACGTAATGCAGGTAATGTAAAAGTTATCTATACTTTCTACCGTGACTGGGAAAATAAAGAAAACGATTTGCGTTGTAATCTCTCTATCGCCGACTACAAATATGTGGGTACTGTAAAAACTCCGTATTCAACCAAAGACCCGGATGAAGACCAAAAAAACTGGCAACTTCTTACTCCGGCTAAATGGGATACAGAAAAGTATGTAAACCAAAGCAATGTACTGATCAATGCTGACCGTTCCAACATAAACTGGTACATCCTACGCTACTCAGATGTATTGCTATTGTATGCAGAAGCCTTGAATGAATGGAAAGGAGCCCCCAATGATGCTGCTTACAACGCTGTAAATATGGTACGCCGCCGCGGATTCGGACTTCCGGTAGACGCAGCAAGTGAAATTGCAGACCTGCCTGCCGGGCTCGATTATCAAGGTTTCCAGAAAGCCATTCGCAAAGAACGTGCATACGAGCTTGCTTTTGAAGGACATCGTCGCCAGGATCTTGTACGCTGGGGAATCTATGCAGAAGCAATTGATGAAACAGATACACAGTTGAGAAGATGGTTCCCAAATGCAAATTACATAGCATACGATTTTACAAAGAAGGGGAAACACGAACTGTTTCCCATCCCGCAAAGAGACAAAGATCTTATGAAACAGTTCAAACAAAACCCGGGTTGGAATTAATTCGGAATTACTATAAAAGCAAAGCAAGAGGGTGCTACAGAGTACCCTCTTGTATAATATTAATAGCAAATTCAACAAAAGTAATACTATAGTGGACTTATTCCAATTCCTTTTCAACATTCGTACAATAAAAATACATTCTGATTGAGTACATTTGCAATATAACAAAATCACATTTAACAACTGCTTATTAAAAAATGAATAACATGAAAAAGAACCTTGTGCTCTTTGCTTCGCTTGCGGTCGTTGCTCTGTCATCGTGCAACACCACTCCAAAGGAAGACTACAGCTGGATTAAAAAAGGCATTGATGTAGCTTCTGCACAGCTCAAACTCACAGCTGAAGAAATTGCTGACTCAACAAAAATGCCACGTTCCATTTGGACCGGCTATGATATGAATTTCCTTTGTCAGCAATTAGAACGAGATTCACTTACTTTTAAGGACTCACTTCGTACTCATCCTCAGGCATACAAGTTAGGGAAACGCCGTCTTTGCGGACTACTTGACTGGACAAGCGGATTCTTTCCCGGAACGTTATGGTATACTTACGAGCTGACAGGTGATAATGCATTAAAAACACAAGCTGTTAAATATACAAATATGCTGAATCCGGTACGCTACTATACGGGTACACACGATCTTGGTTTTATGATAAATTGTAGCTATGGCAACGCAAAACGTTTATCACCCAATGATACCATCTCCGCTGTAATGGTGGAAACAGCAGAAAACCTTTGTTCACGTTTTAATGAGTCAATTGGGGCAATCCGTTCATGGGATTTCGGAACATGGAACTTCCCGGTTATCATCGACAACATGATGAATCTCGACCTGTTATTCACAGCCAGCAAAATGACAGGTAACCCCAAATACAAAGACATTGCTATCAAACATGCACAGACTACCATGAAATACCATTTCCGTCCGGACTATACCTGCTGGCACGTTATCAGCTACAACAATGATGGTACAGTGGAACGCAGACAGACTCACCAGGGCAAAAACGATGACTCTTCATGGGCACGCGGACAAGCATGGGCGGTATACGGATACGTATCCTGCTATCGTGAAACTGGCGACAAAGAATACTTGAATTTTGCTACTAAAATTGCCGATATGATCATGGCACGGGTAAAAACAGATGATGCCATACCTTTGTGGGACTATGATGCACAAGGTGAAGGAACTCCGCGCGATGCCTCAGCAGCGTCTGTAACAGCTTCTGCCCTCATTGAAATGAGTACAATGGTTCCGGATGGAAAGAAATATCTGGATTATGCTGAGAAAATCCTGAAGAGTCTCTCGAGCGATGCATATCTGGCCAAAGCAGGTGAGAACCAGGGATTCATTCTGATGCACTCTACCGGTTCACTACCCAATGGCTCAGAAATCGACACTCCGCTGAATTACGCAGACTATTACTACATGGAAGCTTTGAAACGCTTTATGGATGTAAAAGGGATAGAATATAAGAAGCTATAATAAAGTTATGGAGTTATAGGGCTATAAGCCTAAGGACTTAATCCTATAACATTATAGCTCCTATAACATTATAACTCCCATAACCCTATTAACATTATAACTCTATAACATAAATAATTATCATGTTAAACAAAACATTTAAATTAATCACTCTGCTTGTTATTGCATGTTTTGCAAGCCAAGCAGGTGCCCAGGAATTGAAAAGCGAAGTATTCTCGCTCCTCAACCTGGATTATCCGGGACTTGAGAAAGTAAAAGCCCTTCACGAAGAGGGTAAGGATGAAGATGCTGCCAAAGCATTACTCGACTACTATCGGGCACGGACCAATGTGAAGAGTCCGGATATCGATCTGCAAAACCTTAAAATCAGCAAACAGGAGCAGAAATGGGCCGACGATGGTTTAGAACACACTTTCTTTGTACATAAAGGTTATCAGCCTTCTTACAACTACGGTAAAGATATTAACTGGCAATACTGGCCGGTGAAAGACAATGAATTACGTTGGCAGTTGCACCGTCACAAATGGTTCACTCCGATGGGAAAGGCTTACCGCATCTCCGGTGACGAAAAGTATGCAAAAGAATGGGCTTTTCAGTATATCGACTGGATCAAGAAGAATCCTCTGACAAAGATGGAAAAAGAACACTACGAACTTGTCAGTGCAGGTGAAGTGAAAGGAAATGCTGAAAACGTACGCTTTGCATGGCGTCCACTGGAAGTGAGTAACCGTCTGCAAGACCAGACAAGTCAGTTCCTGCTATTCCTCCCCTCTTCATCATTTACTCCGGATTTCCTCACAGAATTCCTTGTAAATTACCACAAACATGCTGTACATATCCTGAATAACTATTCGGACCAGGGCAATCACTTATTGTTCGAGGCACAACGTATGATCTATGCAGGAGCCTTCTTCCCCGAATTCAAAGAAGCGGCAGCATGGAGAAAAAGCGGTATCGATATCCTGAATCGCGAAATTCATGTACAGGTATACGAAGATGGCGGACAGTTTGAACTTGACCCGCACTATCACCTGGCAGCTATCAATATCTTCTGCAAGGCATTGCGCATGGCAGATGTAAACGGATTCCGTAATGAATTCCCGCAAGGTTATCTGGATACCATCGAATCAATGATTACTTTCTATAGTAACATCTGTTTCCCTGATTATTCTAATCCTTGCTTCAGTGACGCTAAATTGGGTGATAAACCAGCTGAAATCAACAACTACAAAGACTGGGTAAAAATCTTCCCGAAAAATGAGCAGATACTTTGGTTTGCTACAGAAGGTAAAAAAGGAAAGAAACCGGAGAACTTATCTAAAGGTTTTCTGAAATCAGGCTTCTTTACTTTCCGCAATTCATGGAATACAGACGCTACAGTAATGGTAGCGAAAGCCGGACCAAAAGCGTTCTGGCATTGCCAACCGGATAATGGTACATTTGAGCTTTGGTTTAATGGTAAAAATCTGTTCCCCGACAGTGGTGCATACGTATATGCCGGTGAAGGTGAAGTAATGAAATTACGTAACTGGTTCCGCCAGACTATGGTCCACAATACGTTGACACTTGATAACAAAACATTAGAGACCACAGAATCTGTAACCAAACTTTGGCAACCGGAAGGTGACGTACAAATATTAGTAACTGAAAACCCCAGCTACAAAGATTTGAAACACCGTCGTTCTATATTCTTCGTTGACAATAAATATTTTGTGATTGTAGACGAAGCCGTAGGTACTGCCAAAGGCAAAGTAAATCTACACTACCAACTGTGCGAAGGTAAAGTGAATATTGATCCAAAAACAATGACACTCACTTCTGACTTTGAAGGTAACAGTAATGTGAAACTACAATGCTTTGCTCCGAAAGGCACAACATTGGAAACAGAAGAAGGATGGCGCTCTACTGCTTATCGCAAGCGCGTTGAGCGTACGGCTGTAGCCTTCAATGTAAACAAAGATAAAGAAGAGGCCGTACGTTATATCACTATCATCTACCCAACTGAAGACAGTACCAAAGCCCCCAAACTGTCAGCAAGCTTCAAAAACAAGAAGTTTGACGAAAATACACTGGAAGTAGAAGTGAAGATCGACGGAAAGAAACAGTCATTGAAATATAAAATCAGCGATGAGTAGTTAGTGATAAGTGATTAGTGATAAGTGATTAGCCAGCTGCGCTATATACCGCATGGTGTTAATCACTTATCACTAATCACTCATCACTAATCACTGATCACCCATCACTAACCACTAAATAACTGGTCATTATGAAAAGCAATTCTTCTCAACTCATCCTTCCACTTGCCGTACTGAGTCTTGCCTCGTGCGCAGAAAAAAAGGAAGAACTCAAGCGCCCTAACATCATTTTCATGATGACGGACGACCATACCACACAAGCCATGTCATGCTATGGTGGTAATCTTATCCAAACTCCGAATATGGACCGCATTGCCAATGAAGGTATCCGCTTCGACAACTGCTATGCAGTCAATGCACTCTCCGGTCCATCCCGTGCCTGTATCCTGACAGGTAAATTCAGCCATGAGAACGGCTTTACTGACAATGCAAGTACTTTTAACGGCGATCAGCAGACTTTCCCCAAACTACTGCAACAAGCCGGATATCAAACTGCCATGATCGGCAAATGGCATCTTATCACCGAACCGCAAGGCTTTGATTTCTGGAGTATTCTGAGCGGACAACATGAACAGGGTGATTATTACGACCCGGATTTTCTTGAAATGGGTAAACCTGTTGTCGAGAAAGGATATGCCACAGATATTATCACAGACAAAGCAATCAACTTTCTTGAACACCGCGATAAATCAAAACCTTTCTGCATGATGTATCATCAGAAAGCGCCTCATCGCAACTGGATGCCTGCCCCCCGGCATCTGGGTATATTCAACAACACAATATTCCCCGAGCCAGCCAACCTTTTCGATGATTACGAAGGACGTGGGCGTGCAGCACGTGAACAGGATATGTCTATCGAACATACATTAACGAACGATTGGGACTTGAAGTTACTCACACGTGCCGAAATGCTGAAAGATACTACCAATCGCCTGTACAGCGTATACAAACGCATGCCGGCAGAAGTGCAGGACAAATGGGATTCAGTCTATGCACAACGTATTGCCGAGTATCACAAAGGAAACTTAAAAGGAAAGGCACTTATCAGCTGGAAATATCAGCAATACATGCGCGATTATCTGGCAACAGTACTGGCAGTAGATGAGAATATCGGACGCCTGATGAACTATCTGGAAGAGATTGGAGAACTGGATAACACAATCATCGTCTATACATCGGATCAGGGTTTCTTCCTGGGTGAACATGGTTGGTTTGACAAACGCTTTATGTATGAAGAATGCCAACGTATGCCACTGATAATCCGTTTCCCAAAAGGTATCAAAGCAGGAAGTACAAGTAGTGCAATCAGCATGAATGTAGACTTTGCTCCTACTTTCCTTGATTATGCAGGAGCAGATATCCCTTCGGATATACAGGGTAAATCTCTGAAACCGATCCTGGATAATGCAGGCAAAACTCCGGTAGACTGGCGTCAGGCTGCCTATTATCACTATTATGAATATCCGGCAGAGCACTCTGTGAAACGTCATTACGGCATTCGCACACAGGATTTCAAACTCATTCATTTCTACAATGACATCAACGAATGGGAAATGTATGATATGAAAGCAGACCCGCGCGAAATGAATAATGTATTTGATAAACCGGAGTATGCAGAGAAGCAAAAAGAACTCATGCAGCTGTTGGAAGATACACAGAAACAATATAATGATACTGACCCGGAAGAGAAGGTAAAAGAACTCTTCAAAGGAGACAGACGAATGATGCACAACAGGTGAAAAGATTAGACGATTGGACAATTGACAATTTACGATTGATATTTCCTCTTTCAGAAGAATAATCCTAATTGCAAATTGTCTAATCGTAAATCTCTCCGCTACCTTATATATAAACAAAGTTATTTCAATCGTAAATTGTAAATCGTCTAATCGTAAATATTATTATGGACAGAAGAAGTTTTCTTAAAAACACAGGTTGGTCCTTCCTGGGACTGGCCGCATCCGGTAGCTTGCTCGGTGCTTGTGCAGCAGGTAGCAAAGAGGCTAAAAAAATCATGCCATCAGCAAGTGACCTTAAAATGTACTGGGGTGACTTACATAATCACTGTAACATCACTTACGGACATGGTGATATGCGCGATGCTTTTGAAGCAGCAAAAGAACAACTGGACTTTGTATCAGTGACTCCACATGCCATGTGGCCGGATATTCCCGGAGCTGATGATCCTCGTCTGAAATGGGTGATAGACTACCACACAGGTGCTTTCAAACGTCTGCGTGAAGGTAACTATGACAAATACATCGCTATGACGAAAGAGTATAATAAGGAAGGAGAATTCCTTACTTTTACGGGATACGAATGCCATAGCATGGCACACGGTGACCACGTGGCACTGTGGCATGACATTGATGTGCCACTCGTTGAGTGCACCTCTGTACAGGAATGGAAAGAGAAACTAAAAAATGAGAAGGTATTTATCACCCCGCACCATATGGGTTATCAGGGTGGATACCGTGGATATAACTGGGATTGTTTCACAGAAGGAGATCAGACTCCGTTCGTTGAAATGTATTCTCGTCACGGACTGGCAGAAAGTGATCAGGGAGATTATAACTATCTGCACGATATGGGACCACGCCAGTGGGAAGGAACCGTGCAATACGGATTGGATCGTGGCAATAAGTTTGGTATCATGTGCTCAACAGACCAACATTCGGGCTATCCCGGTAGCTATGGTGACGGACGTATCGGTGTACTGGCTCCTTCACTGACTCGGGATGCTATCTGGGATGCTCTGAAAAGCCGTCATGTATGTGGTGCGACCGGTGACAAAATTAAGATTGACTTCCGCCTGAATGATGCATTCATGGGAGACGTAGTACGTGGCAACAGCCGTCGCATCTATGTTAACGTAGAAGGTGAAAGCTGTATCGACTATGTAGATATCGTGAAAAACGGACAATGCATTGCCCGTCTGAATGGACCATTGACTCCGATAATGCCCGAAGGTGACACTGTACACTGTAAAGTAAAAGTAGACTTTGGCTGGAATCGCGAAGAGAAATATGTACACTGGCAAGGTAAACTCGCAGTGAATAAAGGACGTATCGTGAGCGTAACCCCCTGTTTCCGTGGCGCTGCATTTACTTCTCCGCAAGAGGGTGAAACAGAATTCCATACACATGTAAATCGTATCCTTTCTACCAATGAGAAGGAAACAGAACTCGATATGTACTCCAGTAAAAATCCGAACGTAACCACTCCCGCTATGCAGGCTGTCATCCTTGAACTGGAAATGCCTAAAGACGGAGTTCTGGCAGCGGAGTTTAACGGCAAGAAGTTTGAACATACTTTAGGCGAATTACTCGAAGGTTCACGCTCTCATTTCATGATAGGCTGGTTGAGCGAAGCCATTCTTTTCAACCGTGCAATGCCCGAAAGCTGCTATACTGTAGAGCATTTTATGGAAGATAAAGAACCGCAAAAGGATACGGATTATTACTATGTCCGGGTTCGCCAACGCGATCAGCAGTGGGCATGGAGTTCACCGATCTGGGCGGAGAGAGTTTAAATTGTATAATGTACTTTTCTTTCGCCTTGATGCGAAAGAAAAGATACCAAAAGAAAGAATCGAGGCTGCATTTTTTCTCCTACTCACTTCCTTCGTTCCGCTAAAGGGGCTCGAACTCGCTTCGCTCAAACAATCGCCCCTTTTTGACGCTTCACTGCGGGCGTTCGCTTGACGGAGAAAAAATGAGGCCGGAGGCCGTTCATCAGCGGAACTACGGTTTAGGATGAGGTAGAGATATGTGATATAAAAGTAAATATATTGCAATATAATTAATGTAATATAGTATACGTCTTTAGTTACAAGAAGCATTGTATGCTATCTACCATCCGAATGGTCCCCCCCGGCCTCATTTCCGCAGCGTCAAACGGAACGGAGGTGAAAAGCGTAAGAAGGGGCGATTGTCTGAGCGAAGCGAGTTCGAGCCCCTTTAGCTTTTCACCGTGGTGCAGTAGCGGAGGAAATGCAGCCTTGATCTTTTCTTTTGGTATCTTTTCTTTTGCATCAAGGCAAAAGAAAAGTACATCCAACTTAATAAGATATTTTATGAACAACCTATATGCTATCGGCATCGATTTGGGTGGCACCTCCATCAAATACGCCCTGATCAGTAATAAAGGAGAATTCCTGTTTCAAGGAAAACTGCCCTCTTTAGCTGATGTCTCGGCAGAAGCCGTAATAGAACAATTGATAAAAGCAATCAATGAAGTAAAAGTTTTCGCCACTGAACACGGATACAAAATCGAAGGTATCGGTATTGGTACACCAGGAATTGTAGACGAAACCAATCGCATTGTTCTCGGAGGAGCCGAAAACATCAAGGGATGGGAAAAGCTTCCCTTAGCGGATACAATTGAAAAAGCTACCGGACTCCCTACTTTACTTGGCAATGACGCCAATCTGATGGGATTGGGAGAGACTATGTATGGAGCAGGACAAGGAGCAACACATGTTGTGTTTCTGACTGTCGGTACAGGAATCGGAGGAGCTGTTGTGATTGACGGCAAACTATTCAACGGTTTTGCCAACCGAGGGACGGAACTAGGACATGTACCCCTCATTGCCAATGGAGAGGCTTGTGCTTGTGGTTCAGTAGGCTGTCTGGAACATTACGCTTCCACATCGGCTCTGGTACGTCGTTTTACACAACGCAGCGCAGAAGCAGGCATACAATATCCTGGAAAGGAGATCAATGGTGAGCTTATTGTCCACCTCTACAAAGAGGGAAATAAACTTGCTACAGAATGTTTAGAAGAACATTGTGACTATCTGGGACATGGTATTGCCGGATTTATTAATATCTTTAGCCCGCAACGCATTGTTATTGGGGGCGGACTGTCTGAAGCGGGAGACTTCTACATAGAGAAGGTCAGCCGGCAAGCACATCGTTATGCCATCCCCGATTGTGCGGTCAATACAGAAATCATTGCAGCTCGCTTAGGTAATAAAGCCGGAAGTATAGGAGCAGCAGGCTTAATATTTAATCGACGATAGTACAAAAGAAATCTGAAACACTATTATTATGAAAAGAAACTTTGGAATGCTGGCGCTCATTATGGCGTTTTGGTTCACTATATCTTTTATTACCAATATTCTGGGGCCGCTGATACCGGATATCATCCACAACTTCAACCTGAGCGACCTGGCAATGGCAGGATTTATTCCAACTTCTTTTTTCCTGGCATATGCCATCATGTCTATCCCTGCCGGATTGCTGATTGACCGTTACGGAGAGAAACCGGTACTTTTCTGTGGTTTCTTAATGCCGTTTATCGGTACCATTCTTTTCGCTTGTCTTCATACCTATCCCATGTTATTAGCCTCATCCTTTATCATCGGGTTAGGTATGGCAATGTTACAAACAGTACTGAATCCGTTACAACGTACTGTAGGAGGTGAAGAGAACTATGCCTTTGTTGCCGAACTGGCACAATTCATGTTTGGTATCGCTTCATTCCTCAGTCCATTGGTTTATACCTATCTGATACGAGAGCTGAATGCTGACACCTACGTCGCCGGACATAATTTCCTACTCGATCTGTTGGCAGATGTTACTCCGAGAGAAATGCCCTGGGTATCTCTCTATTGGGTCTTTTCCGCACTATTACTGATTATGCTGATTGCAGTCGGCATCTCACGCTTCCCGAAAATCACTCTGCAGGAAGAGGAGAAAAGCGGTACCACCAGTTCCTATCTGGAGTTATTCAAACAGAAGTATGTATGGTTGTTCTTCCTGGGCATCTTCTGCTATGTAAGCACCGAGC
Organism: Bacteroides mucinivorans; assembly: GCF_034654355.2. Classification (NCBI taxonomy): domain Bacteria; kingdom Pseudomonadati; phylum Bacteroidota; class Bacteroidia; order Bacteroidales; family Bacteroidaceae; genus Bacteroides; species Bacteroides mucinivorans. The sequence continues at coordinate 3,968,190 of NZ_CP178179.1, forward strand.
AGGGAACTTCCATCTTCATGAGCACCTTCCTTGAGCAATACCATGGCGTCAATCCACAGACAGAAGGTGCACAGGCTGTCAGTTATTTCTGGGGACTGATGACGGCAGGTTGCATCGTCGGCATGTTCCTGCTGAAACTGATGGACAGTAAACGGTTGTTGCAAATCTCAGGATTCCTCACTATGATATTGTTACTGACCGCTTTATTTGGTACACGTGAAATGTCGCTGATTGCTTTCCCGGCTATCGGATTCAGTATCTCGATGATGTTTAGTATCGTCTTCTCTCTGGCTCTGAATTCAGCACGAAAACACCACGGTTCATTTGCCGGGATTCTTTGTTCGGCGATTGCAGGTGGTGCAGGTGGTCCAATGATTGTCAGTACACTGGCAGATGCCACTTCACTACGCATAGGTATGCTGAGCATTTTGATATTCGTAGGATACATAACCTTTATAGGCTTCTGGGCACACCCGCTTATCAACAATAAAACGGTGAAATTAAAAGAACTTTTTAAATAATGTGATAATGTGCCAATATGCCAATGTGCCAATTGGCTGCGCGACGTTTACTCACCGCATGGTAATTGGCATATTGGCACATTGGCACATTATTTAATTGGCATATTATTATTAATTAGTCTTTAAATCATGAAACGAATCACTTACTATTTCCTCTTCGCCGCCCTCCTGTCTTCTACTTCAGTAGGAGCGCAGAACAGCATCATGCATCTGACGCAACCTACACTTATGCATGAGGTACGCGAAACTCCTTCCCCACTCGACGGACAACACATTGCAATGAACCCGCCACGCTTCATGTGGCCGGATAAATTCCCTCACCTCGGCGCTGTACTCGATGGCGTGGAAGGTGAAGAGCATAAACCACACGTAACTTATCGCATACGCATCGCCCGCGACAAAGACTTTCGGCAAGGAGTCATTACCGCTGAACGTAACTGGGCTTTCTTCAATCCGTTCCAACTCTTTGAGAAAGGTACTTATTACTGGCAACATGCTTATGTAGACAAGAACGGTAAAGAAGAGTGGTCACCTGTTTATCATTTCTATATAGATGAGAATACGCGTACTTTCAATCCACCTTCATTGCAAGAGTTACTCACCAAACTTCCTGCAGAACACCCTCGTATTCTTCTCGACTTTAAAGAATGGAACGACATCATCGTCCGAAATCAGAATAATCCGGAAGCGCAGTCTTACATCACCAAAGCCGATAAATGTATCATGCACCCCCTGAAACACCTGGCAGAAGAAATTGATACCAGCGCAGTGGTGAAACTAACAAACATCGTACAGTACAAATCCGCCCTTATCCGCGAAAGCCGAAAGATTGTAGATCGTGAAGAGAAAAATATAGAAGGCATGATACGTGCTTATCTGCTGACTAAAAACGAGGTATATTATCGTGAAGCAATGAAGCGTCTTACCGAAATCCTCTCCTGGAAAGACAGTAAGTATTTTGCCGGTGACTTTAACCTCGGTACAATTCTCTCCATGAGCACTTCGGCTTACGACGCCTTCTACCACCTGCTTACCCCTACTGAGAAAACTCTTTTACTGGGTAGTATCCGGGAGAATGGAAGTAAATTTTTCGAAGAATACGTCAACCATCTTGAGAACCGTATTGCCGATAATCACGTTTGGCAAATGACTTTCCGTATCCTTACAATGGCTGCATTTGCTACTTACGGCGAACTCCCCGAAGCCTCTACCTGGGTAGATTATTGCTATAACGAATGGGTATCACGCCTGCCGGGACTTAATGCAGACGGAGGATGGCATAACGGAGATTCCTATTTTCACGTGAATATCCGTACACTGATCGAAGTACCCGCCTTTTTCTCACGCGTCACCGGATTCGATTTCTTTGCTGATCCATGGTACAATAAGAATGCATTGTACGTTATCTATCAGCAACCTCCTTTCTCTAAAGCTGCCGGACAGGGAAATTCTCACGAAAATCAAAAGACTCCCAGCGGAGCACGTGTAGGTTACGCCGATGCATTGGCACGTCAATGCAATAATCCGTGGGCGGCTGCTTACGTACGATCTATAAAAGAACGCCAACCGGACATCTTCCAAAGTTCTTTTGAAGCAAAACCTGCCGACCTTACCTGGTATCGTTGTATCACTAAAAAGCCTTTCCCGGCTGAAGATGTTTTCCCCATTGGTAAACGTACCCTCGATGATATGCCACAGACACACGTTTTCAATGAAACGGGACTGGGAAATATGAATACTTCTCTGGGAGAACCGGAGAAGAATGCCATGCTCTCCTTTCGCAGTAGTTCTTACGGAAGTACCTCACATGCACTTGCCAATCAGAATGCATTCAATACATTCTATGGTGGTAAAGAGATTTTCTATAGTAGTGGCCATCGTACAGGTTTCACTGACGACCATTGCATGTATTCTTATCGTAACACCCGTGCCCATAACTCCATTCTTGTAAATGGTATGGGGCAGAAAATAGGAACAGAGGGATATGGTTGGATACCGCGTTGGTATGAAGGAGAAAAACTCTCTTATTTTGTAGGCGACGCTTCAAATGCTTATGGCAAAGTGACCTCTCCTCTCTGGCTCGAGCGTGCGCGCCTCAGTGGAACAAAGTTTACTCCGGAGAATGGTTGGGATGAGAATAAATTGAATATGTTCCGCCGCCACGTTATCCAACTGGGTAAGACAGGGGTTTATGTCATTTATGATGAGCTGGAAGGAAAAGAACCTGTAACTTGGAGCTATCTGTTGCATACCACCTCATTCCCAATGGACGTAAAACGTCAGTCACCTGATGCTATTACCATTACAGGGCACAATGCGGTTGACGGTGTATCAGTTGCCCATCTGTTCAGTTCTGCTCCTGTGCAAGAAGCCTTGACAGATACATTCTTCTGCCCACCTACCAACTGGAAAAATGTGACGGACAAAAGTGGAAAGACCGTAAAGTATCCCAATCACTGGCACTTCTCGGCTACAACATCACAAGCTGCCACTGCTCGTTTTCTGACTATCATCGATACACATGGCAAAGACCAGGCAGATATGAAAGTGACCCGTAAAGGCGACACTTGGCAGGTAGGTGACTGGATTATCCAATGTAATCTTACCCCAACAGGAAAAGCCGCTATCAGCGTAAGTAACAAGACAGAGAAAACATCTCTGATTTATGACGCTGCCAAAAACGAAGGTGCCACATTCATTAATGAACAAACAGATGGAAAAAAAATCGAAAAGAAACTGGTAGACTATCTGCCCGATTTCGAAATATAGTACTTCCCGGTGCTTCCCGCACGAGGAGGTGCGACAAGCGATAATGAGGCTAAAACGCAGATTAACGCAAATTTCCGCAAAGAAGAACAAGTATAAGACTAAAATAACGGTCTTTTTAATCTGCAGAAATTTGAGTTAATCTGCGTTTCATCAGATATAATAATTGTTATCTTTGCATGTAAATGTAATAAACTAAAAAGAAACAGTATGAAATATATCGGAGCACATGTCAGTGCCTCGGGAGGTGTGGAAAATGCCCCTGTCAATGCACATGAAATAGGCGCTAATGCCTTTGCACTTTTCACTAAGAATCAACGCCAGTGGGTAAGTAAACCTCTAACCAAAGAAAGTATTCGCCTTTTTAAAGAGAACTGCGAAAAGTATAACTTCAAACCGGAGTATATTCTTCCCCATGATAGTTATCTTATCAACCTGGGACATCCCGAACCGGATGCACTGGAGAAAAGCCGTGCCGCCTTTTTAGACGAAATGCAACGTTGCGAACAGTTGGGACTGAAACTGCTAAACTTTCATCCGGGCAGTCATTTGAATAAAATTTCAGTAGAAGACAGCCTTGACCTCATTGCAGAAAGCATCAATATCACGCTGGAAAAGACGAAAGGAGTAACGGCAGTTATTGAAAATACTGCGGGACAAGGCAGCAACTTAGGAAATGAGTTCTGGCATCTGAAATATATCATCGATCGTGTAGAAGACAAAAACCGGGTTGGCGTCTGTCTGGATACCTGCCACACATTCACGGCAGGGTACGATTTCCTTGGAGATTATGATGCAGTGTTTAACGAATTTGAAGAAGTAGTAGGGTTCCGCTATCTCCGTGGAATGCACCTCAATGATTCTAAGAAAGAATTGGGCAGCCATGTAGACCGCCACGACAGTATCGGAAAAGGGCTGATCGGTTTCGCTTTCTTTGAAAAGCTAATGCGCGATCCACGCTTTGACAATATGCCGTTGATACTCGAAACAATAGACGAAACGTTGTGGCCCGAAGAGATAGCCTGGCTGCGGGAACAATCAGAAAACAAGTAAACAAATAGTTTTCTTAAAATAAAAGGGAAAAAGCTTGACTTTGAGAAAGTAAAGTAGTATCTTTGTAAGAGTAATGATAAAGTATATTCAGATTAAACTGAGGTAAAAGAGGGAAGTTATAACTTTCCTCTTTTTTTTCGTCCTCCTCGTTCAAAGCACTCCTGAGCAAGGTTGTTAAGTAAGTTTTCCTCGGTACTTACATGAATTTCCTCGGTATGAAACGGTTTATTACCTGGTATGTTATGATTCATTTCATACCATGTTGCGATGCAAATGCTACTGTGTTGCAATGCAACAGATGCTTTACAACGAAAAGTGCTCTTTTTAGTTAAGAATCAATAAATCGACTCTTGACAAAAAGAAGCTGGCGGAAACCGATTTGTAAACAAAAGCGATCTCCGGTATAAAAGTAAACGATCTGTTACTTGCGCGCTGCTATTGCCAGAAATATACCAAGTACCACTCCCAATAAAGCCGCAAACAATACACGTGCATCACCCGGCAAAAGGAAAGTTATGGTATGGGCAGGAAACCAGAAAAACGGAATAGTCTTCTTAAAAACAAAGCCCCATTGTACTTTCCAATTAAGATTCTGCAAAATCTGCCCCATAGGAATAGGGGTAAAGAAGCCCTTCATCGTACCTCCGGTAGCAAGAATGTGAGTATCAGTAACCTTATGCAGGGTCATAAATACTGGTCCGAAAATGGTATTCATCGTTACAGAAATAGCCAACGCCAGCAATACCTTATCGATTGAAAGAGGCCCGGACATTATACTACCGGCATCCGCTACTCCCAGATAAGAAGCAAAAGCTGGAACTCCGTTAGAGAAAACAACAAAAGCCATGTTGATCCCCAATCCGAGTAATCCCCAGACAAACGCACGGGGCAAAATACCAAAACCACGGCGATGATAAGAACCGGTACTGATACGAAGCCCAATCACCTCGCCCAAAGTGGAAAGAATGGCAAACTTGATAAAACTCATTACCATACCATGAGAAGCGTTAAACTGCTTATAGGCATCATACACCACATCACTCAAGAAAAAAGGGAGGAAGCAGACAAGCACGCAAAGAAAAAAAAGAAAATCGTGTTTTTTCATTTCTATAGTTGTATTTCAGTATGGCTACAAATATAGATAAAAGAAATGAAATTCAAAGAATTATCAGTCAAAAGTGCTGGTATATTCCATAAATCAGCATACAAATGCTCTATACGATCCGCTATTAATAGATATTTGCCATGCTTACCAATGGTTCGTATAACTTTTCGATGTCTTGTGCATCCATCTCTATTTGTACCTGATCTCCCGGAATAAGCCGGGTACCGGCCGGTGTCAGGTCTTTCCGGTCACGGTGTACATTGATAATGATACAATGTTCGGGTAATCTTAACTCATTCACCTCTTTACCATCCAGATAAGACCCGGTCATGATCTCTACCGAGAGTGTATAACGCTTCTGCTGCTGAAAATCGGGGGTATTTATCATATCGTTGTATAAAGTAACATTGAAAGGCTTTATTTGCAATAACTCCGTGAAATAATACGTCAGTCCGCCCACCACCACAGAAGGATAGAAAACTTCAAAGTGTCCTGTTATCTCTGTTATCAGAACAATAGCCGTCAGTGGTGTCCGGATAACAGCAACAAGAAAAGCAGACATACTGATCAGCATAATATAACTCACATTCTCCTGAGCTATAAACCCTCTTTGTACCAATATCAGAGCTACAATCTGCCCGAATAACCCACCAGTCACCAACGTAGGGATAAAATTTCCTCCCGGCAATCCGGAAGAGATGGAAAGTGCCGTAAATACAAAATGAACCATCATCATTGCCAACACCCACATAACCTGCTTACTCCCATCAGTGACCTGTTCTAACAGGAATTGTTCGCCTCCTCCCGTCAGATTCACTTGCAACAGTGAAATAGCATAAGCAATCACTAACAGGTAGAGCATCTTCATATGCACAGGATGTTTCACCTGCGAATAGACTTGTTTGAAATACAACGTCAATTCAGAATAAAATTTTCCAAAGAGAGAGATAACCACTGCAAGTAACAGGAATAGTTTTACCTGAGATAAAAAGGGAAGCAATGGTTCGATGGCATCTATAAGACGATAAGGACTGATGGGAAATATCCAGCTTGCCACCCCCCCGGCTACCACACCGGCGAGTAACGTAGTAATAGCAGTTTTCGGTGCATCAAAGCGTTCGATTGATTCAATTACTAACAATGAGGAAGCGAGAGGGGCCGAAAATGCAGCTGCCAGGCCGGCACCTGCTCCGGCAGCCAGAAGTTGTTTACGCTCTCCGGCAAGTACCCGCGTCCATTTGGAAACAAGGCAACCAACGTAAGAGCCAATCTGTACAGAGGGACCTTCACGCCCTAAAGACAACCCCGCAGTCAATGCAAGAACTCCTCCCACAAACTTAGATACCATTTCTATAAAAGGATGCTTATAGGAGATGCGGCCATTGATAACCCCTCTCGTTTGCGGAATACCACCACCGGTGATGAGCGGCATCTTACGAACTAACCAAGAAACAAAGATAAGTATTCCCCATAATGCCAGGAACAACATAATATGCCAATACCAACGGGGATGAGCGTCAAAGAATGTGCGCCGGATATCGAAAAAAAATTGTAACAGATAATGATAAGGCACGGCAATAAGCCCTGTCAGCAATCCCACAAAGATGCTGACAAAGTACAATCTGGCATCAATCAACTTTAATTTCCAGACATGCCATCCCCTCACTCCTTTCAAGCTTTTCCAGTGTTCGAACATACCCCAATAAGATATTTGCCGGGTATAACAATGAAACAACAAGAGATGTTTGTGGACGAAAGGTTATTTATCTGTATCCTGTGTTTAGCTAATATCTGTATAATTATTATCCGGAGACGTTTTACTTCATTTCTTTCAGGTTTTATTGCCCAAAATGCAACTTTATCATAATAGTAATCGTTATATATACATTTACTATTATTCAAAAAATCAGAAACATTTATGGAATACAGACAATTAAACGGCTCAGGACTTTTTGTTCCGGCATTGAGCCTGGGGACAGCAACCTTTGGAGGTACTCACGGTTTTGAAGGTTGGGGAAATACAGGTGTTTCCGAAGCTACCCGAATGGTAGATATGTGCCTGGAAGCCGGGCTAAATCTTTTTGACACTGCCGATATTTATTCCCGTGGCTTGTCGGAAGAGATACTTGGCAAAGCTATTTCCGGAAAGCGAGACCGTCTTCTCATCTCCACCAAAGCCACTTTTCCAATGGGAGAAGACCGGAACGAAATGGGAGCTTCCCGCTTTCACATTATCAATGCCTGTGAAGCCAGTCTGCGACGTTTGGGAACAGACCATATCGACATCTATTATATGCACGGCTTTGATGGCGCTACTCCGTTGGAAGAGACCCTTAGCGCGCTGGACAATCTTGTTCAAAGCGGAAAGGTACGCTACATCGGATGCTCCAACTTCTCCGGCTGGCAGTTAATGAAGTCACTGGCTGTTTCCGACAAATACGGTTGGTCACGTTATGTAGCCCACCAGGTGTATTACTCTTTGCTCAACCGTGAGTTTGAATGGGAGCTGATGCCACTTGGCGTCGATCAGCAAGTTGGTACATTTGTCTGGAGTCCGTTAGCAGCAGGACGTTTGGGAGGACGTTATCGTCGTAATAATCCGATTCCGGAAGATGGAAGAGTGGCCCGTGGCGGTGCTCCGGTAGGTGATGAAATCATGTCATACGATCTTCTTTACAATATTATTGATGTTCTGGAAGATATTGCGGGAGAGCTAGGAAAGACAGTGGCACAGGTAGCACTAAACTGGCTATTGCAACGTCCTACTATTTGCAGTCTTGTAATTGGTGCACGAACCGAAGAACATCTGAAACAGAATCTCGGAGCCATCGGCTGGAGTCTGACAACAGAACAAATAAAGCGGTTGGATGAGGCAAGTAAAACGCCAAAGATATATCCGTATTGGCATCAGAATCAGTTTCCTGAACTAAAATCACAACTGATATTTTAATACATCCTACTGCGTACTGTACATTGATAAGTAAATATAAAAGAGTTGTTTCACCGATTATTAAGTAAATAATTATAAAATGATTGGTGAAACAATTTACAATTAAACAACTCTATTATAACAACAGGTTACCAAAACTTATTATGTTCCGGACTATATTCAAAGCCTGCATTTTTGAGCTGATTAATGATGTCCTCTTTCTCTACATGCAGATCATCACACAATTCATCCAACGAAGAATAGTTATCACGAAGCTTCATATTGATGACACTAAACAACATCATCGGGTCTTTAGGTAATTCCATATTAAAACACTATTTTGTAACCGGGGTACAAAGATATAGTTTTTCAAGATTAACAGATGCAGATACAGCAAGTTTTATGCATACATTTGCTCCACTCCTGCATACCGTTTTTTTTATTCACCCGTTTATTTCCAGCAGTTTTATCAGGCTTGTCCGTTGAATAGAGAATGTATTCCCTTCTTCCTGAACATACTTGAGCAACCAGAGACCGTCCTGTCGGAGTTTGGATTTTTGCAGGACATGATCTGAAGACATATCTTCTGACAATTTCAGCATACTCATAGCAGCAAGTTCTATTTTACCCATTTCGTCAGGATCGCCTTTATACCGTTCGATCAACTCCCGCATATCCATATCAATCAACTGCTCGGCAGGAAAGCCTAAAATTTGTCGGGTCAGGCAATCATACTCTACCCACTCTTGCTTACGAAGTTTCTTCTTATTCAGAATAGCATTTGCAATCAAAGAGATAATTTCCTGAATCATCCGTACCAGATAGTCTTGTTTAATCATATCTTTTCGTATTCATTGAATATATTTCATTCAGACTGCAAAATAACAAATATCCTGCTTATCTTCACTCCTTTTGATGAACTGTTTTCTCTATCTTTAACGTTACCTTCTCTATTATCTTACTCAACTCTCCCTCTAACGGGATCGTATTAAACTCTTCCCAGAAACTTTCATCATATTTAAAATCAATATCTGCAAGTACTGTATGTATTGGTACCCTTTCAGTACGGGAAAAACGGACCACATTATCCCTATCCACCTTGCATGTTACCATTTCGAACCATGTATGCAAAGTGGGATTACTGAACAGTGCCCGTTTTTTCTTCATCCTAAAAAACAAATCGCCACGGATATGGTGAATATAGTAAGTACCTCTCCACGGTTTATATGAAATAGTATATACCACCTTTTGTGCTGTCAGATTTACACTGGGAGCTTGCCGGACAACAAAAATCCTTGTAGCTTTTTTTATATACCGGGGTTGCATTTCAATTCGTGCCTGTAATAAAGCCCCATTTTCCGAATCAATATATAACTCCCCGCAATAAAGCGGTTCTTTAACCCCTTGCTTCTGCTCAAAAGAAACCACATTTACACAACGGTCATCTATAGAGGTGATGCCACCGGAAGTATATGTATACGGATTATCTTCTGCATCAACAGATAGAAAATCCGGCAGATCTTTCATGATATCCAGTTGCAGGCAAGCCTGAATACCCGCCCTAATCTTAGCAATCAGGCTATCTGTACTTTCACGGTTATCCATCCGGCTCATCTTTAGTAACTTCACCTGATCCAACACCCCGGATTCATCCAGAGGAGATTTATAAACTTTGAATACAGCTTCCGTCAGATTCTGAAACTTGTTCTTTAGTTGGACTCCCTCCCGGTAAAATGTCGTCAGATGAACTGGGACCAATGAATAATTTTCCTCTCGCCGCTTTAGCATTTCCCTCAACAACTTTTTGGGTTCTACCAACCGGATCAGAACCTCCTGCAAGGGAACGATTTTAGGCTCCAGACTCAGTATATTGTCACGACCCATAAGCATAGCCGCTTCAACATTCTGCGCTACATAACCCAAATGAGAAAAAGAAAGAACCCCATCTCTCAGAGAGTCGGGTAAATGAAGTCTGAACTCTCCGTCTTTATTTGTAATATTACCTATTGAAGTACCTTGAATTGTCACTGATGCATTGACCACAGGCTCCCCGGTTTCTTTATCCAACAAAGTACCGGTAATTGTGGAAAAGGCTGGCAAGGGCAATTGGCTCTCTTTTTTTATATTCTTATTCTTTTCTACAGGAGGCAGGATTAATATATGTCCTCCAATCACCTTTAAAACCAATCTCCTGTTACCGGTTATTTCATAGATAGCCTGCCGAATTGTACAGTCTTTCTCCTTCGTCTTTGTCACAACATCATTGTTCACGACCTTACTATCATAAACAAAAAAATATCCGGAACGTTCTGAGACTTTACCCAACAAAGAATACACCGTACCTTTCATCTTAGGCAGACTGATAACACGATCCAGAACATCATCTCCACCTGCTCTTATTGTACCAGCAGCAATAAAAAGCAGTCCGAAGAAAAGCAGACAGAGAGGATGTAATTTCATATTTTTAAACTTTAAGAATCATCGTTCGGACAAAATCAGTTTATCTCCTTCACGAGTACATTTCAAATTTAACGCCCAACAGATCAGTTCGGCAACCGTATCGGGCGAGTTGTCCAGAAACTCAATAGTCAGCTTGCGTTTACCCAAATCCAATGAACCTGCTTGTATCTGCAACGCAGAATTTTCAGCATTCACTACCCGCAGGATATCTTCCAGGCTTTCATCCTTAAAACGTATGTTCTTTGTATAAATATCAGACTCATTACCTTTTGAGGTCTCACTTAACTGCAACTGTTGTGCTTGTAATGTAACCGTTTCGCCCGCATTCACAAGAACACTGTGACCTCCCCGTTTCAGTGATACCTTCACCTTACCACGCCGCACAGACAAACTAAACGGAACTTCTTCATTACTACGGACATTAAAAGCTGTACCCAATACTTCTATCTGTACCTTCTCGGTTTCAATCAGGAAAGTTTGTTCATGTTTCTTCGCTACATCAAAAAAGGCTTCTCCATGCAAGTTAACCTCTCTCTTATCCGTGGCAAAATGTTCAGGGTACTGTAATACACTCTCCTGCCCCAGATAAACAATAGAGCCATCTTCAAGAGTAGTGACCAGCGTTGACTTCTCTCTGTTTTCCTGAGTTACCAGATTAAGATTTCTAGTATCATTTCCCGGCATTAACCACCAAACAGACATCAGACAGATCACTCCTGCCAACATAGCAGCAGCTACAGTTCCCCATTTTAAGAAAAGCCTACGACGGATCACCTCCTCTCCCGCCTCTACAAGCAGGCTGTCTTTATCCAAACGAGCATACAAGTGCCTCCATGCCTCATCTGTCCTCACTTTATTTTTATTTACTTCAGTCATTTCGTAAGAATATAATTATCTATTTCATTTCGTAAAGTCCGGAGTGCTTTTGTCATCTCTGCTTCCACTGTTTTGACAGACAATGAAAGAGACGAAGCAATCTCTACATATTTCTTTCCTTCCATACGATGCATTTCAAATATCCTGAGTCTGCGCCCCGGCAGTTTATCAAGTGTATGGCGGATAACCTCCTGCAACTCCTCATACTCCAATTGCCGGTGAGGATCAGATACCTGTTCTGAAACATTATCTGCCAGCACATACTCCCGATACCGTTCTCTGACTTCTCTATGCTGGCAGTATTGAAGCGCTTCATTGCGTGCAGCCCTGTACAGATAACTTTTAATGGATTGAAATATCTGCAAATGTTCCCGGTCTTTCCAAAATACGTAGAAGAGTTCTTCTACTATCTCTTCGGCAGCTTCCACTTCGCCTGTTATACCTGCAGCATACCAGCAAAGGGGTGAATAATAGCGACGGAAAATTTCCTCGAATGCTTTTATATCACCCTCTTTTATTTTAGCAAGTATGAACAGTTCATTTAGCATACCCGAATCATTATTGGTACCAAATATATAAAAAACTATCTGAACTCTAACGAGATTGTTTTTTCAATTTGTTCACAGCGTGCTCCAAAGACTCAGCAGGTTCAATGATATTGTATTCTTTCCAGAAATCTTCGTTCCAGTATTCATCTACTAAATCATAAAACACTTGCTTTTCTTTGAAAGCCGTCTTATTAGAAATAGCTGTAAAGTTATCCTCTTGCCTGTCTGTTACCACCATCTCAGAATAAACTGTATATCCCGAAGAGAAGAGGCGCTTCTTCCAATCACATTTGAAACGGATGGTATTCCATATATAGTTCAAATACGTCTTCCCATTCTGCTCTTTATAAGTCACCAGATAAGATACTTCCTGTGGCTTAAACTGTAAGCCCAAAGGTTTCTTATGTAAAATAGCTTCCACGGCTTTCGTTTTATTTTTCATATCCAGCGAGAACTCTGCCCGGGTGAATGCCAGTTTCTCAAAATCAATATACAGTTTCCCATAAAACAATGCATACATCAGGTTAACTTTGGGCCGAAAACTGATTACATATTGCATACGGTTATCAAAATTCACAGGCTCTTCGATGTGAAATTCATAATAATCCAAATCTCCCATATTCAGCAATGCATCCTGATTCTTCACGACATCCAGATAAATAGCCAAACTGGGACCTCCCACTACCTTCACAGCCAATGTGTCACTGGTTTTCTGACTCAGCAAACGACGCCCTTTCTGGAGTTGTACCTTATCTTTCACAGGTACACGGTCATTATAAGCTGTCTTATATACATCTATAACAGCCTCCGACACACTGATATAACGACGCCTCTTTTGTACTGTTTCTCTGTAAAATGTTGTCAGCATATTCTCATTAGGAGAATAGTTTACCGGGATTTTTCTAATTGCTTCTTCCACAATACCACGGGCATTATTACCAAAAATCACAATCTCACTCAGTAAATTAGGTGCCGGCATCATCCACACAGTCAATGCAGATAAATCCTTATTTTCTTTCAAAGAGATCTGAGTATTGAGGTACCCGATATGAGATACTTCCAGCCCCCGGACTATTTCAGCATCTTTGATCTTAAGAGAGAATAGACCATCTGAATTTGTTACCGTCCCAATATTTGTACCGGGCACAGAAACATTCACATTCTCCAGCTTTTTCCTATCATCCTTGTTTCTCACAACCCCTGTAACCGTGAAATAGCCATCCACTTCTTCCCGTGCCTGCAAAGGTGCAATATCCAATAGTAAGAAAAATATCAACCAGCCCATTATAACTCCAACTAACTTTTTCATCTTCGTATGATTTTAAAGGTGAATAATTCTTGCTTTCTACTTATAAGATCGCTTAGAAGTAGAAAACCCTATTAAAATTCGATGAATAATTTTTCTTCTTTTGCATTATATCCGGAATTAGTCAATATTCCCATCTTAATCCACTGATAATCAAGCAATATAAGAATGTACACTTTTATACCTCAATAATGTACACTCTTGCTATGGATCATTGTACACTTTTACAAAGTTGAAAAATACTAATTAAAAATAGTAATCAATAAAAGTACAGCTTTTGATTATTTAGTATACTTCTTCCTAAAAGGATTTCTAGAAAAAAGAAAGAGCCGTAAGTCAATGACCTACAGTTCTCTTTTTAATATATTAATCGTTTACTGATCGATTTTACTTCACTTCCTCAAAGTCAACATGATATATTTATCAACGGCTTCCGTACATGTGTTATAAATATAACGTAAACCCAAAAATAAGTATCCATAAGCAACAACAGCTCTTGCTTATAAAAGTACGATATTCTTAAACAACGGGATGTAAACGCATAAAAATCAAAAGAGAACGGTAATTTTAACTGATTTTTCGGTTTTATCCTTACCTTTGTAAATGATATTGGGGTGTTATACCCGAACAACAATAAGAAAACGATGCCGATACATAACTAATTCAAATTTATAAAACTATTTATTATATTGAATATATGTCAATATGGAGCAAGCTCATAGGAATCAAGAAAACCGAGGATAGAAACAATATCATTGGTAATAAAACGACCTCTGTACCATGTAGTGCCACAAATTATGCCATAGTAGATGTTGAAGTCGGCTTGAAAGATCATAAAATTCATGATATAGGAGCACTCAAACATGATGACACGACATTCCATAAAACGTCAAAAGAAGAACTGTTTATTTTCTTAAACAACATAGATTACATCTGTGGCCACAATATCATTCATCATGATGCCAAATATCTGTTCACGAACAAAACATGCCGCTGGATTTTAGTTGATACACTTTATGTCTCGCCTTTATTATTCCCGGAACGCCCTTACCATAGGCTTGTGAAAGATGACAAACTGATTAGCGAACAGATGAATAATCCGGTGAACGATTGCAAAAAAGCAAAAGACTTATTACTGGACGAAATAGCACGCTGGAATTCATTACCGGAGGAAAAGCGTATACTATTCGCATCGTTACTGAAGGACAAGAAAGAATTTGAGGGATTTCTTAGCATGGTAAGCGCAAAGTATATCCATGAAGGAATACCTGAACTTATAAAAGAACTTTATACTGGAAAGATTTGCCATCATGCCGACCTTGACATGCTCATCGAACAATATCCATGCGGATTGGCATACGCATTGGCTCTGATTGAGACCACCGACTATCGTTCTATCACTCCCGGATGGGTACTTTACAATTATCCGGAAGTAGAATTTATTGTAAAACTCCTGCGCCACACTAATTGCCAGGAAGGTTGCGGCTACTGCCATACGCAATTGGATGTACTCTATAATCTAAAAGCATTTTTCGGATATGAACGTTTCCGAACATACGAAGGCGAGCCACTGCAAGAACGAGCAGCCCAAGCAGCGGTGAAAGGCAAATCGTTGCTGGCGATATTTCCTACCGGTGGCGGCAAATCACTCACCTTCCAATTGCCGGCACTCATGGCAGGACACTCCGTGCACGGGCTTACGGTTATCATCTCCCCTTTGCAGTCTCTCATGAAAGACCAGGTAGATAACCTTGCCGACAGAGGTATCACGGATGCCGTAACCATAAATGGAATGTTAGACCCCATAACAAGAGCACTATCCATACAAAGAGTACAAGACGGAGAAGCCTCACTGTTGTATATATCCCCGGAAATGCTTCGCTCAAAAACAATCGAGAAAATATTGGTGGCACGCCACGTTGTAAGATTTGTAATAGATGAAGCGCATTGCTTTTCTTCATGGGGGCAGGATTTTAGAGTTGACTATCTCTACATTGGTAAATTCATCCGAAAGTACCAGCAAAAGAAAAAATGCAAAAACCCGATCCCCGTATCCTGCTTTACGGCTACTGCAAAACAGAAAGTAATACAAGACATCTGCGACTATTTCAAGCAAACCTTGGACTTGAACTTAGAGTTATTCGCATCAACAGCCTCAAGAACAAATCTGCACTATTCCGTCATACATGTAGAAAGTGACAATGACAAATATTTAAAGCTGAGAGAACTTGTAGCGGAATCCGATTGCCCGACAATTGTTTACGTATCACGTACCAAACGAACAAAAGAACTAGCAGTTAAATTGACGCGTGACGGTTACAAGGCGCTACCTTTCAATGGTAAAATGGAAGCTGATGAAAAAATTGCCAACCAGGATGCCTTCATGAACGATCAGGTGCACATCATTGTGGCTACGTCTGCATTTGGCATGGGGGTCGATAAGAAAGATGTCGGTCTTGTGGTACATTATGATATTTCCGATTCGCTGGAGAACTACGTTCAAGAAGCAGGCAGAGCTGGTCGTGATCCCGGCCTCAGTGCACGTTGCTATGTGCTTTATAGTGACAATGATTTGGACAAACATTTTATATTACTAAACCAAACGAAACTAAGTATCAGTGAAATACAACAAGTATGGAAAGCTGTCAAAAACCTTACCAGACAGCGCATGAAAGTCAACTGTTCTGCATTGGAAATTGCCCGGCAAGCAGGATGGGACGATTCAGTATCTGACATTGAAACCCGTGTACGAACAGCACTAGCGGCTTTGGAACAAAGCGGATACTTGGTAAGAGGAAACAATGTACCTCATGTATATGCCACAGGAATCACGGTGAAAAACATGGACGAAGCAAGAGAACGCATTTCAGCGTCAGTACTCTTTGGGAGCGATGAAATAGAAAAGGCAATCCGCATCATCAAATCATTGATATCCCAAAAACACATCGCTAAGGCCCAGGATTCAGAAGCAGAATCACGGATCGACTATCTGGCAGATATCTTGGGACTAAGCAAAAGAGAAGTTATATCCGTAGTGGAACGCATGCGACAGGAAGGCATATTGGCAGACAGCAAAGATATATCTGCCTATTTGCAGGATATAGGTGATTCGGAACGAAAGTCGCAAATACTCCTCGAACGCTTTGCAAAACTTGAACAATATATCCTTAACCATATTCCCGACGGCTCTTTGCGAATTTCATGTAAGCAACTGAATGAAAACGCCGTAAACGACGGAATCAATACATCCAAAGAAAAAGACATCCGAACTCTGCTCTATTTCCTTACCGTAAAAGGATATACACGTAAGAAAGAAGATGCGGTCCGTAATATGGAGATAAGCCGTCAAGCAGACTTGGAATCTACCATCAGACGCTTCGAAAAACGATTGGAAATAAGTCGTTTTACCGTGGAATGGTTATACAAGTTGGCCTCAGATGCAGAAAAGGAAAACACACCCGGCAAAGCTATCCAGTTCTCTGTAGTAGAACTTCTAAACCGAATAAAATCAAGTCCTCAATCCCTTTTCGGCGGACTTGACGACATTCAGTTAGAAGACGTGGAAGAAGCACTTCTATACTTGTCGAAAATCGGTGCGCTAAAACTTGAAGGCGGCTTCTTGGTACTTTATAATGCCATGAATATCCAAAGAATAAAGGATAACAAGTCGAGATACAAGCAAGACGACTACCGGATGCTAAATGAATTCTACAAACTGAAAATCCAACAAGTGCATATTGTGGGCGAATATGCCAATTTGATGGTGAAAGATTATCATGCAGCACTGCAATATGTTCAAGACTATTTCCAAATGGATTACAGGAAGTTTGTCACAAAATATTTCAAAGGCGACAGAATTAGCGAGATACAACGTAACTTGACGCCACAGAAATACAAGCAGTTATTTGGGCAATTGTCCAAACGGCAAATGGAAATTATCTCCGATAAGGATTCACGTTGCATTGTGGTCGGAGCTGGTCCAGGTAGTGGAAAAACACGAGTATTGGTTCACAAACTGGCCTCACTTCTGCTACTTGAAGACGTAAAACACGAACAGCTCCTGATGCTGACGTTTTCAAGAGTAGCCGCAACAGAATTCAAACAAAGACTCATGGAATTGATAGGTAACGCTGCCCATTTTGTCGAAATAAAAACATTCCACTCTTATTGCTTCGACCTTCTGGGACGGATAGGAAATCTTGAGGATGCAAAAAATGTCGTTGCAAAGGCAGCTGAGATGATCAACCAAGGAGAAGTAGAACCAAATAAAATCGGCAAGACGGTGCTGGTCATAGACGAAGCTCAAGATATGGGAGCCGAAGAGTATGCGCTTGTAAAGGCTTTAATGACTAATAATGAGGAAATGCGTGTGATAGCAGTGGGAGACGATGACCAGAACATCTATGAATTCCGCGGTTCCGATTCCGACTATATGTACCGGTTGGCGCAAGAAAGCGGAAGTACATTTGTCGAAATGACTGAGAATTACCGCAGCGCGCGCCAGCCAGTGGATTTTGCCAACGGATTCTTGAAAACTATTAATAAAAGGATAAAAAGTACACCTATCATCTCTATGAGAAAAGAGAAAGGTTGGGTGGAAGTAATACGTCATCATTCAACATATATGTATCAGCCGCTTGTGGAAAACTTACTTCAACACAAGGACAAAGGCACTTCGTGTGTACTCACCCAAACAAACGAAGAAGCCGTCATCTTGATAGCCCTCCTGCGAAAGCATGGTATAAACAGTAAACTGGTACAATCAATGGACGGTTTACGTTTTTGGAACATGGCGGAAATGAGATACTTCCTGAGGTATATAGACAAACGGATAAAAACACCGCTAATCACAGAAGAACTATGGGAAGAAGCCAAGCATGCAACCTTTTCTATTTATGACAGAAGTCTAAGTTTGACGTATGTGAAGCGGTGTGTGGAACAGTTTGAACAAACCAACAAAACAAAATATTTCAGTGACTTCAAGGAATTTGTATTTGAGTCGTCAGTGGAAGACTTTTGCGACACATCAGGCACCGATGTCGTAGTATCAACCATCCACAAGACTAAAGGCAGGGAGTTTGATGATGTATATATGCTCATATCCGACAACTATGTAAAGGATGCCCATCTGATGCGTAGATATTACGTAGGAATAACTCGTGCAAAAAACAGACTATTCATACATACAAATGGCGATTGCTTCAATCATTTAAGTGCAAACTTATATCTCATTGACCAACAACAATATGATATGCCTGAAGAAATTATACTACAGCTCTCTCACAAAGATGTCAATTTGGGATTCTTCAAAGAACGGAAACAAGAGGTTTTAGCACTAAGAGGAGGAGATTCTTTAATTTACAATGATTTCTTCTTGTATAGTTCATCGACCGATAAACCTATAGCAAAATTATCATCAAGAATGCAGGGTACGTTATCCGAATGGAAACAAAGAGGTTACAAGGTAAAATCCGCATCTGTACGGTTCGTTGTGGCATGGAAACCTAAAGATGCACAAAAGAATGAACCGGAAACGGCTGTTCTTTTAGCAGATTTGGTGCTTTCTATGTAAGTCAAGATAATGCCTGTGAAAGAAGTAGCTAACAAAGTAAATTGTACCCTAGAGAATTAGAAAAAGTGTCAATCTTATTAAAACATCAAAATGAAAAGTAACAGAGTCTTAAAAAAGATTTACTTAGTTTACTCATAAACTATTTATGCAAATCAGCAGTTGACAATCATCTACTTTTTCGCTTGTTAAAATGTTACAATTCAGTAAATCATCTCATTAATCAGTTTTCCAGTCTCCATGACAATCAGCATATTAGAAGAATAAAACCACTCATTGTTCTAATTATGATTCCCAAAGAGAAAGAATTAAAACTTATAAAAATATATATGTATATCTACGATGTTTACGAGTCTTCATTCAAGTTCTACTACCAGAGGTTCAGTAATAATAATCATCCAATCTTTACCGTTCAGAAACTGCTTACTGTATACCTATTCTGCGAAGCTTATCAGCAATATTTTAAAATCAAAAAACATACATACTTTTACCAAGGAATAACTGCTTTCATGGTTCCCTGACTTGCCTTCTTACCAAACATTCAATTATAGATTGAATTTGATGCCGGAAGCAATCAGTGAACTTGTCAGACAGTTAATTCACTCAAACCTCAAAATTGTGACAGTATGAAATCATTGATTACTCTAATTTTTAACTAATGAATCAAATACTGATTCACATTATTTATCTTTAGTGAATGTAACCATAAACTCTTTGCATTTACGTTTATCCGGCCGAGTGGCTGCAACAGAATACGGACTATACTTCTCGTATATATCAAGTCCACGTCCCATTGAAATTACCCAACCATTGTCGGTCCTGATACAACGATCGTGAAATTCACGGAAGTTATAATCAAACTCAATGCCATAGCCAATCATATCGTCTTTTATGTCATCCAGTTTATCTATGAGATCAGGTAACTTATCTTCTTCTTCATTGGTCACCAGATGCACTTTAAGATCATCTACGTCGCGGGTATCAATGAGCATCGTCAGAAACTCCATGAGATTCTTTACTTGCCAACTTGTTCGGATGAACGGGTCTTCAATCGTAATTTCAGTTGCATCCTTGAGATATTCGGCGAAGAGAAACTGATAAGTGACACCGGTCTGTCCCAAACGGAAGAACTGATTCTTTTCCTGCAAACAAATGAATCTTTTGCGAGACTGTCGTTCTGAAGAAAGCTCTACTTGCATTGTTGTTTCAGCTCCTTCTTGGAAAAGCGGAATATCGCTATCATCCAAATTTGCCATAAAAGTAGATCCTTGGTGAATATTATTAGGGATGATAAGTGCATTGCTCACCTTCTCCAAAGTCTCCACACTAACCTCTACACCATCCTTCTCACGTACATATCTGAATTTAGCAGGCTCTGCATTAAACGTCTCATCCACGATATACAACTGGTCTTTGACACGCTTACGGCTTTCAGCAGCAAAGTCTATCAACTCAAATGCCTCTTCGTCCGTCATGTTACCATCCGGATAAATCAACTTCACCATGCCAGAAAATGTTTTCCGAATAGCCAAGTGATCACGTTCAGAAAGGGAACCATCAAACTTAGCATAATCCTTCAATAATGCTGTCAAATCTTTATTGCGCAGTTCGTGCATAATGGCTGCTATGTAATCGGTAATCAGACCGTATCCTTTTGAGAAGCTATCTTTCTTCAGCATCCTAATCTCCCAACCCGGGTTGTAGAGGTGAATACGATCTAAAAAAGCTCCCTTGATAAACGAAGTAGGAATTGATTCAAAAAGATGGCTATTCTTTAGCATATAAGGAACCGTATGTTTCGTGTTACCCACAAAGCAAATAGAAGCGGAAGCCTCATGCGTACCCTTACCACGGTTGAATGACTTATTGGCCAAATAATTTTGCATGGTATCAATTAATACCGCATCTACGGCACGACCTTTTTGCTGCTCAAATTCATCCCAAGCCACTACATCCCAGTAACCCACCAATCCTAAAATCTCTTTATTACCGCTCATTTTAACAAACAGACGAGGACTGGTCACATCACCACCACTCACTAAAACACCGTATGGTGACAGTTCCTGAAAGACATGACTCTTGCCGGTTCCTTTAGGTCCTAATTCCATAAAGTTGAAATTATTCTCAACATGAGGAAGTAGACGAGCTAACGTAATGAACTTCTCACGCCGATTTAAGGTGTCGGGGTTCAACCCAACGGTATGCATCATGAAGTCCAACCACTCCTCTGTGGTAAAGTTCTTGCGTTTATCTATATAATCTTGAACATCCACATTGGATATTTGTACAGGCTTCAGGGTTTGAATTTCCCAGCGCACTTTAATATCTTCACCTGATATATAGCCAATAGTGACGATACACCAAACACCATTTCCTGATAAGAGCTTGGGATTGTCTGTCACATATTGAGTGCCAATAGGCACATTAGTAAGACCTAAGTTAGCAAAATGAGCTTGGTATTCGTCCACTTTCTCATTGAGAGTAACAGTCACCTTATCAATGATACGATGGCGACCCTGCTCACGGATTTTACCTTTAATGACTTCTGACTCCGCGCGATGCACATAATTGTTTTGGATCACTTGTCTCACCCTTTCCAAACCTTCTTCTATGGTTGCTTCGTCATCACAGGCGCAATACTGCCCAAGCAGATACTCCAATACGTATGTAGGTACAGGGAGCCCTCCCTTTACAAGAAAAGCCAAATCTTTACGAACCACTTTACCTATGAAAGCATTCATTATTTTCTGTTGTAGTATCATATCAAAAAACTTAATCAATAATACTTAAAAGTCTTGTTCTATCATTGTATTATTCTTCACCACTTCACGAATAAGTGGATTCAAACAGTCTTCTTCATCATACACACGTAGTTGTAGCATACCTGAATGTACTGAATGATTCAAAGTCAGCACAACCTCGTATACTCTATTATTCAAATTGATCGTATCAGCACTGTCAAGCGTAATGGTTTGCTTTCCGGTTACGGGTGTATCGCCTTGATACACTTGACAAACGACCTTACGTTCAACTAGCGTCATGGAAACCGCTTCGCTTTGTATTAATTGAAATTTCAATCTACTGCTTACCATCACGAGATTGTGATCAACCAATGCCACACCCACTTTATTAGTCTTATCAGAACGTTTCTGCGAACTATGAATCACAGGAATAAGCATTTCCTGCAAGGTTGCTCCGCCATGGGCAAAGCTGTATCCACCAGAAGCAGCTAAACGGTTGGTACCCATAGGTACTCCTATATATATAGGAGTCTCGACTTTCATACCCGATACTTTGTCCAATGGCATTGTCACCATCCCTTCTTGCGCGCTAACTTGATCACTCACGTAGTAACGTGTTTTCTTCTCGATAATACCCGCAACCATCACCGCATGTTTATCCTTCTCTACAAACTCCACGTCATTGTAGAGAAAGCCATGGTCGGCTGTCAGTACAACATTCGTCACATTCCAAGAGGCATGAAGGCGACGAATCAGCACAGCGAGCTGTTCAATAGCCTTACGACAAGCCGCAATTACATCTCCAGCTCCAGCCCCGTGACTAGCAGCGTCAATTGTATCATGGAAGATATAAACCAACGGATTTTTAAATAGTGCGCGTGCTGTTTTCACATCTGCTTTGATTACAGTTTCATAGTCTACACAACAAGCACTTTCTTTGTATTTGGCCACTTGTGCCGAACGACTCTCTAAGGTGTCTAATACTTCACCATCTACCAGCATTTCTTTGTTCTTCCATATCAATGAAGTATGAGGCAGAAGAGCCGGCTTGCAGTATTTGGTTTCAGTAGGCAGCATGGCCCGATATGCAGATAGTTTTGCTATATGTTTCTCTTTAGCCAGTTCCTGCATCAGTTCTGCCGCCACTTCATAGCGTAGTGCATCAGAGATGATTACCACCTGTTTACTGTTACTGACAC
The DNA here is from genome assembly GCF_034654355.2 of Bacteroides mucinivorans. Taxonomy (NCBI): domain Bacteria; kingdom Pseudomonadati; phylum Bacteroidota; class Bacteroidia; order Bacteroidales; family Bacteroidaceae; genus Bacteroides; species Bacteroides mucinivorans. The sequence goes on from NZ_CP178179.1 coordinate 3,991,263, forward strand.
ATTCATTAGCATAAAAATCCTCCTGTTTTTTCAACGACAGGTCGTTAAAGTAGTTCCCTTTTTCTATCACACAGGTCATCCATTCCAGATTGAAAACATTAACCATACGTGCATACCCTCCGTCAAACTGTTGTTTCAGTCTATTCAAACAAGTAAGTATAGGAACATCCTTTGACAACAATTCATGATATTCTTCCAATGCACAACGATAGAAGGTGTCAAGCCTGTACAAGTCGTTCGTATAGAGTTGCACATAAGCTTCCGGAGTATTCAACTTCAGACTGCCCAGTCCTCTTACCATTTCATAATAAAAGGCCATTTGCATCAAGAATCTTATAGCTTGTTGAAACACACTATCAGCAGGAAGTTTTTGGGAAAGCAAACGCAAACGTTCTTGCATTTCTGCAGGTTCTGTCACGAGTTTGCTACCGGCAATTTCTTGCAATATAGGCCAACCTAATTCTTCCGTCAAGTAATAGAAGGAGGCATCCATGCCATAAATGGTAGTCAGCTCCCTTTCACGAATATCAGCACCTAGTTCTTTCATCACTTTCATGAATTTATCTACAAACTCCCGGTCACGTGTGCCCAGTTCATAAATACGATTCATTTGTTCAAGTGCTATACTGCTCTTTATTTTGTAAGCCTTGTAGGGGTCATCGGCAATCACATCAAGAAGTTGGGTGATGCTATTATACTTCAAACTCTCCACCAACTCTTTCACCTTCGCCTCTTGGTTGGGTTTGTAACTGAATCCAAATATCTTAGTCAAACGTTCATCGACCGCCGTCTTGGCATCCTTGTTTCGTTCCAACTTATGATAAAAATCCAACCGTTTCTTATTTTCTGAATCCAATCCGAGTATGAACATTCTTACGATGATGTTTTCCCATTCCAAGAGTCTCTTTTCACCCAGATAAGAAGAAATAAAACCGCGGACTACTATATCCTCACTGAATGCTTCCGGCGTAAACCGGTCTTTCAGCATTGCATTTATCTTATTCGACATCAATTCACCGATATGGCGGCTGATAAAGGCGCGATATTTCTCTGGAAGTTTATATTGTTGCATGAACGCGGCATAATCTTCCTCTTTATATTCCATGTTAGCTTTCAGCATGTCCATAAGAGGGAATCTGAGCTGTTGTTCCTCACTTATGGGATAGGAGCCTAATGGAAAGAGTAATACCACACGTTTCTCTTTCCATGCGTATTCAATGTTATATTTAGTGTTGAACCAAGCTCCATCAAATACTTTATAGATATATTCAGTTTCCCACGAACAGTCTGCCAAATCATTCATAATGATATTCGCCTTGTCAAAGATAAAAAGCACATGCAACTGTGGGTTACGCTGAAAATAACTGTATATTCTTTCTTGAGTCATAATGATTGCTTCTTTTTATACTTTTGATTCATATCAAAAGGGTTATCGGGAATGGTTCGCTCCAAATACCCTGCATCTACTAATTCAGTAACATATCTTTTGATATTACTATTATGATATTTCACTCCTACCCTCTCAAGTATCTCCCGACTACTTCTTGGTACATTACAAAAGTTTACTATATCCTTTTGTTTATTGGAAAGTTTCATCTGATGAGTGTTAGGGCATTCATCGGAAGTGTTAGGGGTAGTGTCTAAGTGCTCCGAAAAAGTGTCAGGGCATTCATCGGAAGTGTTAGGGGTAGTGTCTGAGTGCTCTGAAAAAGTGTTAGGGGTAGTGTCAGAGTCAGCTAGATTACTATCCAAGTCTTTGTTCCTCTTTATGGTAGTTAGAAACTCATGTATCCGTTCATCATTCGTAAACTCTACTTGTACCCCTTCCTCCAAGGCACGTTGAATACCACTACCTGCACCTGTATAGGGAAGAAGATAGATAGCATTGCTAAAAAGGAAGTTGTTACGGGGCATCGAGGTGCCATTGGTAATATCTTCTACTTGCAAGCCGTTAGGCAACGTGCCCGGACTGTGAATTTCCACTCTGTTATCAAAGATAAAGATACGTATGGGAGCTTTCCAATTCAGCGAACGATGGACCAGTGCATTTACTACAAACTCCATCAGGCTCACGTATGGAATCTCAAGCTCGCCCAATGAATTGAACTCTTTTTCCACTTGTACATTCTTGAGGTTGCGAGTGAAGAAAGACATAATGGTCTCAAATTGGTGCAGAAGATTTCCTTCCATTACTGCATCGTTCACCTTGTCTCGAAAGACCTTGCCGCCAATAGAGTTACCGACATAGCTGATACACTTTGCCGTCATCACAGGCAACCAACGCTGGGTGTACTTACCAAACAGTAATATGGCAGCCACTGTAAGGCTCCCATCCGGACGGATAAAACGCAAGTTGCGCATCAATTTATTAAGATCATGTCCTTTGGCAATTACATTGGCTATCTCATCAAGTGACGCTTCCTGCAAAGCATCGCCAATCATTCCTTTTTTCTCCAATACCATAGCAAAACGGTTTTGCAAGAACTGCTTGATAGTGTCTTCATCCAAATCATCCAACGTGGCATCTTTAACGGCAGATTCATCGGGAGTAAAGCTACCACACTCGGTCATCATCTCCGCCAACTCCGCATTATCGAAAACCTTACGCTTATCCGCTCCATTTTTCATCCACACGATACCTTTATTGTCATGGTAGGGCTTGTTAATTCCTTCCTTAATAGTAGCTATCACTACACTGCCACCTTCAACGCTGACCGTATCTATCTCAAGTAGGATATTGGGTACCACATTCTCCGAAGCCATATTGCTCAGAAGATTGGTGGTTTCCTGCACTTCGGCATACGACAACAGATTAAAAGCTCCTGTCTTGTCGTTGATACCAATGACAAGTTGCCCTCCGCGAGCATTACTCATGGCAACCAGCTCGCAGCCTATATCATATTTATCCAAGATACGTTCTTTGAACTGTACCTTGCTCACTTCGCCGAGGTCTCTGAGTTTCTGTATATCTTCTATGGTCATGTGTAAATATAGCGATATTGTTTTAAATTTCAATTCTGTATCACACCAATATTCTAATTACGAAATCACTTCAAAAAGTTCCTCCAACTTCTTGGAAAGACTATTATAGGTTGTTTCTTTTTTGAAATGCTCAAGAGAGGTAATCTGTAACCAGTACTCATTATCATCAATGTAACTACTACCCTTTATCGTTTCAAGTAGTTCTTTTGCATATTTCTTCGTCTTACATTCCAATTGAATACACAACTCATGATGCTGACAGAAACCTACCCAAAGAATACATTTCTGTCTTTCTTGTGTAATCCAAATTTCATTGCCGAAACTATCACCATACTCTTGGTACATGCCAAGTTGATTTTCGTCATTATAAACAAAACCATAGTTCTGAGCAATATCATAAGCAATTTCGGCCCGTTCGGTATCTAACGCAACCTTAGCAAATTGCTTTCTTGGAATAGCAATCATTATATGACCTTCATAAAAATAGATTCTGAATACCGATTTTCTCTGTATTTCCTCGTTGGCAATCCAATCATATAGCTTAACATCCTTTCGTAATCTCTCCACTGCCATATCACAGTATTCCTTATCAGTATATGTTGCACCAAACCATGGGATAAACCCTTTTGCACCATCAATGTATGATGCCAATATATTCTTAACAGCATCTTTATTTTCCTGACTAAGTACATCAAACAACATTAGGCGCACTTTATCATGCGATGCAAGGATGTTTTTCAAATACTTGTTGGTTTCTGCTCTTTCTGTAACATAACGTTCTCGAAGTTTATCCCAAGTAGTAAACTGACTGACAATTGCACGTATAAGCAGATGCTTCTCCCTATATGTTTCAGAAATTCCATTCTCATCAAACATATCCTTAGCAAGTTCATAACTATGTTTATATGCTGCTAATGACATACCTTCTTCATAAAAGAATAGAACCATACCTTTAAAGAATGGATGCTGCTCCGCCTCTTCAAAGGCATCAAGCCAACTTTCTTCTTCAGAAATACGTTTGGCTTTCTCAACCTCTTCTATCAATGCTCTGCTATCACGTTCGTCGGTGTTGGTATCTTTCCACTGAGACAGAGCTTCATAGAACGTTATGCCTTCCTCAGAAGATCTTGCTATGTAACAGATAACGGCAGAGAATTTTCTAATTAAAGATGATACAGGTGTCAAGCTGTCAATGTTTGTATTTTCGACCACATTCCAAACAACACGCATCCATTGTCTGAATGTATGAACATCAAACGTTTTGTAAGCTTCAATAAATTCAATAACTGCTCCAAAAACGACAAGCTTAGTCTGAGTCATCTTAGAGGCTGTATTGCAATAGAAATCATCACCTTCTTCGTCTTTTTCCCATGAAGGAACCATCATTTCATAGATAACCTTCTTTGCCTCCTTGTAGTCGTATTCGTAAAACACATCAAATACTTTGTCAAGGGTTAGTACATATTCAGGATGCCCATTAAGTAGCTGTTCAAATTCTTGGAACCCGAGATATTCATTTGCTTCGTTCCTATTTTCTGCCTCTGTATATATATGACGTAAAGTCTTGTCTTGACGCATATCTCTGTCAGTGACAATGTCTCTTGTTGAAACGATATACTTACAAGCAAAGAAACGTGAGAAGAAACTCATGTAAGCTGCATCAAAGTTCGCAAAGCCTTTTTTCCAAAAGATGTCAATCCACTTAGCATCAAGTTTTACCGAGAAATTGAATTTAAATTCAACCTTTGCTTCACAATCTTTCTTATACAAAGCAACCTGCTGCCTGAATGGAACGTACTCCTTGTCACTGATGAAGTTAGTTAAGTCCGCCTTAAAGTTTTCAAACGGACTCAACTGCAAGCCACGAGCATTCATCTTAATGTACAACTCCTCAGAAAGATTGAAATAACCTAGTGACTTTACATAGAATTGAATATTATCCAGTTTTTTGTAAAGTTCATTATTCCCCTGGTTGCCGTATCTTACATGGATAGCATCGAGCATAGTAAGCATGGCACAGATAGTACTATCTCTGTCAAAAGACTTAAAATACCATTTTGTTTGTCTTATAGCTTTGGAAGGAATAGTTTCTGACAAGTCAACTCTATATGAAGATAGCTTTTGGCAGAATACAGTAGAGGTTGATCTTGTTTCGTAAACAAATCGACTCAAAACATCACGGATTTCTGTATCAGCCTCATCTTCTTCGTTAAGTTCTCGGTTAGCTATATACCAATAAACAAGAAATAGAGTTGTCATTCGTTGCTGACCATCCAATAATTCCATGATGTATTTGTCATTAGAAGGGCGAATAATACCGTAAATGAAGTTGAAATCGAAAACTTCATCTGTGTTGAGGTTCGCAAACATTTCATTCAGAAGCGTATTACGAACATATGTACAAACACCATCTTGCCTTCCCTGAGCGTACGGACGCTGAATCTTAGGAATGACTATCCGATCGATCTTTACCTTTGTATCTTTGCTTAGGTCGAGTTTTTTCTTATATATATCTATAAATGTATATCTTTCGCTCATTGCTAGTCCTCCTCATTATTAACATAAGTAATAAGTATATCATAAATGTACTTGTGATATGCCTCCATGTCATCCCTTGTCCATAAAGAACGGTTTGTTCCTTTTGGATCGAAGAACTTGGCAAAGATATATTGCGTTGCGACAGGTACAAATACACCTTGCTTTATACGTTCAATGATGATGCGCCGTTTGGTACAGAATAAACTGTTCCCATAAGATCTATTAGTAGCTGCATCAAGGAGGGTCAAGTTTCCAATAGTATTCTTAATTTCTTCATCAGCTTCCACTTCTTGAGCGTTCTTCTTCAGGAGGTTTATAGCATCATCCAAAGCGTTCTCTTCCAGTTTCTGCAGAATCAAGGCTTTTTCTTCGTCCTTCAAATCGCCCAAGCGATCATCCATCGCTGTCTTAATCCAGTCTTCCTTGTCTTTGTCTCTCTTTAAGTTGTTAGTGTGGAAAGAATCTACATGCTCTATATCCCAATTTTGAGTGCTAAGTACATCGAAAGGAAACTTATAAACATCCGATTCTGATTCCAATTTCTGATTCTGCTCGTTGAGAAGGTGAATATTGAGAGTCAGCAACAACTTATAAATAGTATCATGTTCCTTATATGTATTGAGAATAGCTTTTTTTTCCTTATCAATCTTGGCACCACGCAAATGATGTGATATACGTTGTTTCAGATAGTTTTCAAAATCTACTCGGTATGATGTCTCTGACATATACTCGAAATGAAGAACAAGTCTACATAAATCTTCACCACACTGACTGAGTAAACCAATAAAGTTATATGTAGCGGGAGAACAGAACCAGTCATCAAGAGTACGAAACAACTCCATTACCTCATTCCATGCTGATGCTACCTCATGTTGCAATTCTTCACCCATTTTACCTTCAAAGCGATTGTAGTAGAAACGGAATATTTCGCTTTGCCTAGTATCCGACAGCAGTTCATCAATTTCTTTGATTTTATTATCCCATTCATCTTCGGGAACCTCTTTGATGGTATTCTTCTTGTATATTAAATTAAAAAGAAGGTCAATACGGTTAGGCATGTCGATACTCTTTTTCTGAAGGAAATACCAAAAATTGTTGGCATGAAGAGTATTTTCTATAAACTCCCATTCCAGTGCTAACTCTGACTGTTTAATATACTTGTCGCCTGAAGTAAAATTCTTCTTCAGCAAGAAAAGCCCTTTAATAAGTTCAGCATCTGTTAATCGAATCTTACCAGTATTGATCTTTTGGAATTCTTTAATATTATTCTTTTCTTTTGTCTCCGCAATTTCATACCATAGCACTTGAACTGAGCCCCCCTTTGTATCACTCATTCCATTCAGAAGTTTAAAGAAAGATGTGCGGATGTTGTCAAGGCTACCACCTAACTGATAACGAACATTTATATTCTTACCTTCAGTCTTAATCCACTCGCCTATATATTTGAAAGCATTAGCCATATGGAAGAAGTCAACATTCTCTTTAATATCATTCTCATTGCTATCTCTAATGCTTTTCATTGACAGTTCTTCAAGGTATTTTGAAGAACCATCACGAGTTGCATAGCAAATATGATATAATTCCTTTCCATCTTCCTCTTCCTTAAGTGTCTCTGCATCCCATCCCTTTTGGTCTAGTAGATGTTTGTAGAGGAGGAAAATGGTGGTAAGACGCTGCTGACCATCAATAATTTCCCACACGCCATGTTCCAGAATACTATCATTATACTCAGTTTCGAAGATGGATTTTAACTTTTCTTCATCAGTAATAGAACGCGCAATCACTGGTTGAAGGCAGTAAAACTGTTCTTGTTTCTTTTCCTTGCCTTCATTTGCAAAATCGTTGGCAAAGCAAAGTAAGTCACGAAGCAAATCGCCAACCTGTTTTTCAGTCCAACGATAACCTCTCTGATAGGAAGGTATATAGAGATATCGTCCATCAAGGAGTTCGCCTATAGCATATTGTTTTATAGAATTGTCCATTATTCCCTTATTTTATTCGTTGCAATACATCACCCAATTTAGCATAGTTCACCACCACGCCATCGTCAAGATCAAGCGGGATAGCTTGTTCGGCTACTACGGCGAGGCGGTCATGATATTCACGGCACTCCTCTAGCTGCTTGTTCAATGTGTCAAGCTTCTTACGTTCGGCGGTGCTGAGGTCGGCAGCACGGGCGGTGAGATCGGCAATCTTGCGACCTAGCGTTTCGATGAAGGGCAGAAGATATTTACTACGGATGCGTTCGGGGGTATAAGGTGTCATGCGATGCAGGTAGGCAATGCATTGGAAGGTGCCTTTTTTGCTCGCAAACAGCCAATAGATGGGACGATTCTGATACATCTTCTTATGGTCTTTCCAAAAATCCTTTTGCCAATACTGCTCTATGGTTTTGCCGAGGGTCTGCTCAATGTAGTTAAGGTTCTCCACCTGATACTCCGCACCAAACACATCGCTCACGAATTGAGCGGTGCGTAAGCATGCATTATCTGTGAAGCCACTATCAGCAGCCATCAAGGGGAATATGCCATCATCATCTATCTCGATTGTGTGACCGTTATAGGTATAAGGAACTAATTCATCGACTATGGGGTTGGGGTGAGCTATATGCAAACCGGGCTTGTCGAGACGATAGCGACCCATCCATACTCCTACAGCGTAACTGAGGACTTGCTTCAATATTACTTCATCGTGCCACTTCAAGGCATTGCCCTCAATGCTCACTTCGCCCTGTTGCAGGATGGTGATTTCATTTAAAGGTACGTCGGGAGTAAGTTCGTCTTGTAAGTCATAGATATCGATGAACTGGCGGTTAAGTTCTTCTTCATTGGCGTGAAGCTGCATAAAGAGGGTACTCCACTTCTGATGATAACATTCCATAAGGTCTTGTAATCTGACTGCGCGAGGGGTTTCTTCGGCTTGATGTGTCGCTGTACTACCGCGTGCAGTAGTGCTGTACAATAAAGTCAGTGATTTTACAGTAAAGGCTTGTTCAGTACAATCTATGAGAGAAATCAGTTCATTCTGCTTGAAGTCCCAAGAAGTTTCGTGGGAGTCCCAGTCGAAACGGCTGATACAATAATTTTCTACCACAATATTATAAACCTGTATCATATTATTATTCCAGTTTGGAGTCGGAAATTTTGCCACATCTCCACATTGTAATGCTAGTGTCGGGTTTATTATTTCACTAATCAGTCTGTACACTTTAGTGTTCAAAGCTCCTAAAAAAAGAAATATATCCTCATCATTTAAAGGAAATAGACTCATTCCATTTACGTCAAATAATGCAGCGTTCGGATTAAACCTAAATCCACAGCCTACAGATGATGTCAATGACCAACTTAAACTTTTTTTAAAATAATAAGCCGTGTTTTTTACTGTCCTAGAAGCTGTTTTATACAATACTTCCGCATACTGTTTAATTTCAAACCCATCATTCTCCCAATTAACCAACAACTCCTGATTACCATACCATTTCCTAAACGATCCCCCTTTATTATAAGGAAACCATTTTAATTTGGAATCTTTCGCATCTTCAGCACTTTCGCAATATAGACCAGACTTGTTATTATCAATTTCATGCCAAAAACGAACAAATCTGCCATTATCAGATGTCTGCAAACCAGCACGAGGGTTTGCTGTTTCAGACATCGGAGTACTTTCTGAAAATGCGACTAACAGTTTTTCAGAGGTCCAGTACCCGATTGGACATCCCGGAATTTTCTCAAAATTAGCCTGCGGCACATTGGGGTAGTATATTTTAGCATCTTGTTCGTCATAATGCAAGAACATCTGTTCCTTATCTGCACAGTTTTTACCTTCCACCAAACGGAAATACGATCCACTTTGGTTGACACAATGATTTGCTACCACGAAAACAGTATTCTGTACAACTTCCCCACTCAATTCATCAAAAGTACGAGGACCAAGGTGAAGCATATTCTCAATATGATAGTTGCCGAGTAATGTCTTGCGAAGTTTCTCGAACGAAGAAAGGAACATCCAGCTCTGCATATTAATCATACCATACCTTCCATGTACTTTTAGCCGTTCGATCGCAAATGCCATAAATACAGAGAAAAGGTCGGCTTTGGCCTCCTCATAATTCTTCTTCACATATTTACTCAACACCTCATTCATATTACCTCCCCCCATATACGGCGGATTCATCACCAAAGCATCATACTGCTCTGTCAGCGCTATCACCAACGCTGCCGCTTCATTCTCTTCAGCCAGCGAAGCCACCCATTCACGAGCAGCAGGTGTAAGATCAAACTTCATGATGCTACCTAAAGAATCAGCATCTTTCAACAAAGTATTGGCAACATCAATTTCTACCGTTAATCGAGTATCAGTAGGCAATGGCAATTGCACCTTCGGCATCGTCAGCACCCGTGGCAAGCAATGTGCATCTACAAAGCTATGATCGCGTTGGCAAGCCTTCAGCGTCAACGCAAAGAGCGAAAGTTGCTGTGCACGAGGATCGAGATCGATACCCGTGAGATTATCTTGGAAGATATGTGTAATGGCTTCGACACGTGTATAACCCTCAGTGATATAAAGATCGTAGAGTAGATCGAAGCACTCGTTAAGGATATGTCCCGAACCACAAGCAAGATCAGCCACTTTCAAGTCGGTCAGCTCATTGTAATGAAGAATAGCTTCAGCAGGGGTCGGCTCTGCAGGCTCCACGAGGTATTGCCATTTCTCTTTATAAGCCAAAGTGGTATAAGGATTGTTATCAAGATAGATGCGTCCCACCGTATTCTGTACCATGTACTTCACAATCCAGTTAGGTGTAAAGATCTGCGTGGCGGCAGGAATCTCATCAGCCTCAAACTTGCCTTTCTTGGCGAACACCTCATCTTTGCGCTCACTGATGTAGAACTGGTAGAGCCAACCAATGAGTTCGGGCGAACGGAACTCCTCATCGGAAATAAACTCGGTGTGGTTCAAGAGGTCGATAAAGCCATTCTCCGCCAAAATATTAGCGGGAAGTAACAGTTCAGTATAGTCCTCCATAGTGCCAAAGCAGCGTTGCAGGATAGGGTTGGCATGGCACCATGCCACCAAAAGCACAGCAAACTGTTCAGTAACTTTCGTATCGTCATCTAGGAGTTCCAAGAGGTGACGTTTACTCGCCTCCTCCATTGGAGGGAATAGCCCTTGACGGGCTTGGTTTACAATCTGTGGGGTATGTGCAGAGTCGGCGTATGTACTTACCGGTTCGCATAGTCCGTTCTTCTGCAAGACACGAATAGCTACGAGGCGATTAAACCATGTGTAAGCTGCTTGTTCGTACACTTCGTTCACACCCTTAGCCTGCACCTCCTCGTAGAGGCGCATCCATTGGTGATAGAATCCTTCGGAGAGAGTCCGTCCGTTCCAAAGCGTACCGCCCTGCAAGAGTTGCGGGCGTAAATTCTCAGCCACTCCGCCCTTGCTGTCAAAGCCCAAGCTGGTGAGTTTGGCGGCAATACCCGCCTTTAGTATATTGCGTGCTTCAGTAGCAAATTTCTTTAATCTATTGGTATCCATCTATCTTATTCCTTCATTCTATTATTTGATAATCATTACCGTCTCACCTTTGTCAATATGTGCCATTAGTTGCTTCTTGAGTTGTGCCAAATACTTATCCACATCAGCCTCTGAACCAATAGGTAAAGTGGTACGAGTACTCAAAGCTACCTGTGTAGGATACTTCTTAGCAGGAGTTTCTTCCTTTTTGTTTTTGTCATCACCAACCGTAGGTTTAGGCTTCGGTTTTGCAGCCAATATCTTCGCTGTTTGCTCAGCAAAGAATGCATTGGTATCGAGGTTGGTCTGCAACACAGGAATGCTATCCGGCTGTGTTTTGAGTTTTACTATAACCTCTTGATCTGAAAGAACAGAAGTCGATACCTCGTTTTCCTTGCAGCCTTGCTCCAACTGAGCATACGTTTTGGCATATTCTTCAGAAATTTGTTTGCGAAGTTCTGTTCGTTTAGCATCGATGGCCCCGGCAAGAGTGTTGCGAAGCTTCATATAAGTACGTATGCCGATGGGCCATGTTGCATTCTCTATTCCTAATAACTGTGTAACTGTTTCGTGAAGCTCAATAGGTACGAAGCTAAAATTATCCCGATTATCGCGTACAAAGCGGAGCACATTCCTATAATTGCCCATCTGATCTTGAACAAACTGCACGACTTCTTTACAAGTATCGAAGAGGGTTCGTGCCTGCTGCTGTTCGTCAATCACACGACGGAAATACTTCAACGGATCGCGCTCAGCAAGCCAACCTTCGAGCAAAGTCACCATTTCGTCGAGCGGCGCACTGAAAGAGTATGCGGCAATATCCTTGTAGAGCTGCTTGTAGCGTGCTACTACATTCTCCACACTTCGTACATTCTCTTTCTCTCGACTGAGACGGAATAGCTGGGTACTATCGGTAGTGGAGAAAGATTCGCTCACACCAAAGATATTCTTCCAAGCGGCAATGAAACCATTAATCACCTCGGACGAAATGGTTACAGCCGGACGAATGGTAAACTTGTTGGTTTCGCTCAGCAAACGGTTTGCTACAATATTCACCTCCACATTAGGATTGTTGCCATAACTATAGTCACGCTTATGCCGGCGTACGAGTTCGTTCACCACATAAAGGGTACAGATGCCATCCCAACCGAATGGAGCCTTAGAGAACTTGGCTACCACATCGCCCACATTCAATTCCTCGTATTGCTTGTTGAGATAAATTTCCACCTCATGTTCTGCTTCGGTAAGCGAGTCATTTAATCCCTCGTAATCACCCGGATTCACGGGACAAAGGATAGCTGCCTTGAGTTTATCACTGTTTCGGGGTATTTGCGGTAAATCGACCAGCCCAGCTTTAGTATAGATGCCGGCGAGGTGTTTCTCTATAGCAGCCAAGTAGCGGTCATTCCCTTTTTTATTACCTAACTCTACATCATCAATCACAGAGAGACCACTTACTAGAGGACAGGTGTCGAGAATCTTTTGGAACTCTCTCTCAATGATGCCAGTCATCACTTCGTTAGCACGTTTTTTAAATTCTTCGCGCACAGCAGCATTCTCGTCGCTGGTAGCAGGATTGGCGATCATATAACTCTGCACCTTACAATACCAATAAAAGTTGTTGCGCAAACGAACATTGGCACGGAACTGTGGCCCCACATAGTACACCAACCGATTGATCTGGTTTTGTAGAGCAAGTTGTTCGGGTGTATCATAGTCGTCATCCATCATAAATTCCAGCACCACATCAGGATTATTACTGAGGTAGTTGCGCTGATTGATGGTCATTCCCACGGCAAACGAACGAGTTTTATATTGTTCCTTGTTCTTCAATCCTTTCAAGTAGCGATTGAAGATTTCTTTCAGTTCACCGGCTTGTAGGTTGTTATCAGCAGTCTGACTTTTAATCAGCTCGGCTACTTTCATTTCCTCTTCGCTATAGAACGAGAAGAAGTCGGGCGCACCCTGACGGCCTTGTTCACGACGGATGATGTTATTGTCGCAAAGGAAATCGACCACCTTTTCTACCTCATTCTTCAGATTGAGACGAGGCGTGGTCATATCATTAATCAGCAACGTGGTGATATTATCGAGCGTTGCCGGGAAAACTAGTTGGTCTGTTTGCGAAATATTACAAACCATAAAGAGGACATTGGCTACACGTATAGCCAATTTCGGGTCAATATAGGTACGGGCAATGCGGATAGCATTATCCACAGCCTTCTGTCCACGAGCCTGCAAACCCTCCTCGAACATATTGTTGTAAAGTTCATCAAACGAAACGAACTTACCTACTTCGGCCTGAGCATTGTTGGGAGCCTTAGCCGTAGCGTGAATCACCTTGATGATGCTTCGTTCGTTACCTTTCACCTCCTTAGCCACATACCCCAAAGCAAGGAAAGAGTCGAACACCTGCATGATGAGCTTAAACTGATAAGGAACAAAGGGGTAGAAGTCGATAAAGTCAGTCTCCGTATCGTAACTCTTATACGCATTTGGTAACTTAAACTGGAGACTGAAGGCTCCTTGTTGCTGCTCGTACATGGCAGCTAAATCGTTTTTCACCTCTGGCTTCTTTTCCAAGATACGCTTCTGTGTAATCACTTCGGGCTGCGTGCCTTTGAGTGATACTTTCACTTCAAAACGACCTTTAATCTTTCCTTCCTTGTCCTTTTCTTCACCAATATTACAGTCGTCCATAATCTCGCTGAGATCCTGTTGGGCTGTACAAGCCACCCATACCTGATTGTTGCAAGCTTCAGAAAGTTTAGTGATAATTTCTTGCAGATTCAGATAACGGTCGCGTTCCTTATTGATAAACTGGCTCACCTCATCGGCAAGCAATATCAAGCGATAATCTTCGCCTTTGTCCTTGATATAGTCTGCCAGTTCCATGCCAAAGCGGTCGATACTGATGGCATAGTCGCGCTTGTCGATATGATTGTACAGGGAGTTGCGGTCAAACTGCGGATTGAGCTCACAAGCGGCATCTACAACCATCTCCAAAGCTTGATCCACCAAATCGGCTGCCTCGCTGGGATTATTCCAATCGCCACCCATCTCGGCAATTACCTCCTTAAATTGCTCCAACAACCCACGCTCCATCAACGGTTTTTCCAAAAGCTGTGCTAAGGTGAGATTAAACTTGTTCAGTCCACGTTTGTCGTTAAACTCATCCCAAAACACCTGCAAGAAAGCCTTCTTTTTGTCGGTAGCCGCATTGTAGGAAGTTTCGAGGTTGAAGATGCAGGTATCGATGGTGGCAGTCTTGAGCCACGAAGCAATATCTTGAATCTGTGAAAACTCAAACTGAAGGTTATGCTTACCATCGAAAGGATCGATTTCTTTCACAGCATCAAGAAAACGCTCTAAGGCTAAATCGCGAGTTTCGGGAGTAATGCAGTAGTCGAGGTACTTTAAAAAGTGAGATTTACCCGAACCGTAGTAGCCATCAATCCAAATACCAACATGATCATAAGGTTTGTTGTTCTTGATAGCATTCAGAATGCGATAAAGTCCATTGAGGATTTCATCGGTAAAAACGTATTCCTTAATTTCAATATCAATGGTATCTTTATCGAACTTGGTAGCAGAAACTGCCGGATTGACCGGACGATTAATAGGTTTGATATACAAGTCTTGTAGTTGCATCGTTTATTCGTTTATTAAAAGGGTTGCGCGATAAGTATGATGATCATTTAAGGTATCAAAGAGTTTGAATGAATTTTGTTCCCGATGTCCGGGATAAAAAAGAATGATTTTATAGCGTCCGGTCTCATTGTAATCCTCGTACTTTGCCAAAAGTTCATTGGCACGAAGATAAGGATACATGGTACCGATGCCATACATAAACACGTATGGACGACGATATTCATCATCAATCGTGATATGCGCCACGATCCGCTCATGTAGATATTTCACGAACTTCTCACTATGGGCATGACGCTCCAATGTGCTGAAAATCTTATCGCTCGTATCGGGATACTCTTGTTCTTTCTCGAGCAAATATTGTAGCATGGAGTCGAACTTGAGAAATTTTTGTCCATTGAGGTAGTTACAGAACTCTTCAAACAAGTCGAGCGTGAGCACATCCACATAGTTCGTAGGACGGATAAGGTTTTGTTTGAACTCCTGTATCTGCTTACGGATATCATATTCTTTCTCTGCCGGATATTGGTAGATGAAGAAATTATAAAATAAGTCTCCGTTCTCAGTATCCTGAAATCCGGGACTATTAAGTTTATCATCCAGTTCTTTTATAGTCATACCAAACTGTTTTTAATCTTTTCAATTTGATAAGGCTGTAACAAACAAGCCTCTAGAAACCAAGGTTCGCCAATCTGCAAATAGTATGGATAGTTGGTACAATCAAACACTTGCAATTGGTTAGTTCTATCGAGCATTCCTATCTTTCGCAAAATAGATAAATAGGCACTAATCACTTTGTCCTTCGTAGCTTCACTCCACGAGTCAACAAATGCATCACGAGCAGATATTTCATTAAACTCCATGAGGATATCTTCTCTCTTCACAGACTTAGCGACGCTATTCCAACGACGTATCGTCACGTTCACATGAAAGTCAAAAAGTATTTTGTACGTCTTCAACATCACAAAAAAGAGAGCAATAGGCTGCTCTGCGGCAGTCATCGCTAAAAAGTCCTGCCAGAAAGCAGGTGACATCGTATCATAACGACGACAAATCTCTAGGATTGCCTTCTTTCTTGATGTTTCAGCATTAATCATCAGTACGCGGTTGTTCAATTGTTCATCTTTGAGAAGTTCTTCTCGATCTTCACTTTGCAAGAGAGGAAGCAGAGCAAGCGTCTCATTAAGTAAAAAACCTCCACCCGTAATTGCAGCCGTATAAGGGCTATTTATCTTCATTGCCATATTGTTCTTTTATTCTTTCGATTTATTTATCAGTTCTCGCACATCAATCTCCAAAACTACTTTAATGCGATTCAAATCTGCCATAATTGCATACATAACGCAAATGTAATGAAGTTACTCGGTTGAACCATAAATTTTGCCACCTTTCTTAACACAATAAGTGTATTTCCCACTTCACTAAACCATTGATTCCAAATAGCGGTTGGGAAGGATGCCAAAAACATTACCTCAATCTCTCCGACTCCTAAACGCAAAAAGCGTGCAACTCATTGAGCAGCACGCTTTCGCTTATTGTTTATTATGTATCCTTATCGGAATCATTTGACCTCCTCGAAGTCTGCATCCTGAATATGTTCATCCTGTCCACCATTAGACTGTCCACCAGCTTGTTGTCCACCGTTCATATCGGGACCAGCCTGAGCACCACCTTGTGCACCGCTTTGTGCATACATCTCAGCACTTGCAGCCTGGAATGCAGTATTCAGTTCAGCCATAGCACTGTCAATAGTGGCCAGATCCTGCGCTTTGTGAGCATCTTTCAGTTTCTGCAAAGCAGCTTCAATCGGAGCTTTCTTGTCAGCAGGCAACTTATCACCCAGTTCTTTCAATTGATTTTCAGTAGAGAAAATCATACTGTCAGCCTGATTCAGTTTATCAATCTTCTCACGTTCTTTCTTATCTGCCTCAGCATTAGCTTCTGCTTCTGCCTTCATCTTATCAATTTCTTCTTTACTCAAACCGCTGGAAGCTTCAATACGGATAGCTTGTTCCTTGCCGGTAGCTTTATCTTTAGCAGATACCTTTAAGATACCGTTAGCATCGATATCGAATGTTACTTCAATCTGGGGTACACCACGACGAGCCGGAGCGATACCTGTCAGATTGAACTGGCCGATTGATTTATTCTGTGCAGCCATCGGACGTTCACCTTGCAACACATGAATAGTTACTTCTGTCTGATTATCAGCAGCAGTAGAGAATGTTTCACTCTTACGTGCAGGAATAGTTGTGTTAGCATCGATCAACTTAGTCATCACACCACCCAGTGTTTCGATACCCATTGACAACGGAGTAACATCCAACAATACCACACCTTTGATCTCGTCTGTTAACACAGCCCCCTGTACAGCAGCACCTACAGCTACTACTTCATCGGGGTTAACACCTTTAGAAGGAGTTTTACCAAAGAAATCTTCAACCAGTTTCTGTACAGCAGGGATACGTGAAGAACCACCTACAAGGATTACTTCATCAATATCAGAGTTACCCAAACCTGCATCCTGCATTGCTTTTTTACATGGTTCAAGACAAGCCTGAATCAAGTTATGAGCCAGAGATTCAAATTTAGCACGAGTCAATGTCTTAACCAAGTGCTTAGGTACACCACCTACCGGCATGATATACGGTAAGTTGATTTCTGTACTTGTAGAAGAAGATAATTCAATCTTAGCTTTTTCAGCAGCTTCTTTCAAACGTTGCAAAGCCATCGGGTCCTGGGTAAGATCAGCACCTTCATCATTCTTGAATTCTTCAACTAACCAATTGATAATTACCTGGTCAAAGTCATCACCACCAAGATGAGTATCACCATTAGTAGAAAGTACCTCAAATACACCACCACCGAACTCAAGGATAGAGATATCAAATGTACCACCACCAAGGTCGAATACGGCAATCTTCATATCTTTGTGTGCCTTATCAAGACCGTAAGCAAGTGCAGCAGCAGTCGGTTCATTTACGATACGTTTTACTTCCAGTCCGGCAATCTGCCCAGCCTCTTTAGTGGCCTGACGTTGTGAATCAGAGAAGTATGCAGGTACAGTGATAACAGCTTCTGTTACTTCTTGTCCAAGATAGTCTTCAGCAGTTTTCTTCATTTTCTGCAAAATCATTGCAGAAATTTCCTGCGGAGTGTAAAGACGACCATCAATATCAACACGTGGAGTGTTATTATCACCTTTTACTACTTTATATGGAACGCGGGTTACTTCTTTTTGCACCTGATCCCAATTTTCACCCATGAAGCGTTTAATAGAGAAAATTGTCCTTGTCGGATTTGTGATAGCCTGACGTTTTGCAGGATCACCCACTTTACGTTCGCCACCATCAACAAATGCAACAATAGAAGGAGTTGTACGTTTACCTTCGCTGTTTGCAATTACTACCGGTTCGTTTCCTTCGAATACAGAAACACATGAATTTGTTGTTCCTAAGTCAATACCAATAATTTTTCCCATGATCTTTATACTTTTATATTATTTATTATTCTAATTTCCTTTTGTCCGATTGTCATTCAGCGCCTTTCTTCAAGGATATCTTTCAAGCGGACGACAACTAAAAAACAAACCGTGTGCCAAAAGGAAATTACATTAGTTAGTGACATATTTTCTGCCAAAACGACAGTTTTTAACGATAGAAACTGCCGCAGCAGGCACAAGGCTGCAAGCATGATTGCTTCATACAACAAATGTAACCGGCTCTGGTTCGATGGAAAAAATAAATTCTTATCTTTGTAGTTGGAAGTTAGAAGATAGTAGTTTCTAATTTATACAAACCTGATATGACAAACCGCATTTTATACATCTGCCTTTTTGTTTTGCTGACAGCCTGTGGTGGAAAAACAAAAAAGGAAACAGTATTACAAGATAGTACTCCCGTTTCTCTGTCACAAGCCCAAGGTTTCGGTATAGCACATACCGATAATTATACCATTGTCACTGTATATAATCCCTGGAAACCAGGAGAAATATATGATAAATATTATCTCGTTAAAGATGAGACAATTGCAGTGCCCCAAGACGGACATAAAATTACTATTCCGTTAAAAAGCCTGATGACAAACTCAGCCACCCATCTCGGCTTCCTAGAGTTGTTGGGAGAACTTGACAAAGTGACGGGAGTATGTAATTCTGACTATATTTATAACCCCACTATTCTAAAGGGAGTAGAAAAAGGACAAATTAAGGATTTGGGAGACGCTTTCAATCTTGATATAGAGAATCTGCTCCTACTCCATCCACAAGCTGTCATGACTACCGCTTATAATACCGAAGATGAGAATAGCAAACGAATGCGACAGACAGGCCTTAACCTTATATATAATATAGAGTGGCAAGAGCCGACTTTGCTGGGACGCGCCGAATGGATTAAATTTATCGGAGCTTTCTTTGATAAAGAAGCACTGGCTGACAGTATATATACGGGAATAGAACAACGCTATAACGATTCAAAAATGAAAGCACTGGTACTCTCATATGCTCCATCTATTTTCTCCGGACAGGATTATCGCGGTACCTGGTCATTACCTGGTGGTAAAAGCTATACAGCCCAATTGTTTCGTGATGCCGGAGCCTCGTACAAATACTCACAGGATTCAACCAGCACCAGTATTCCCAGTAATATAGAAGAGGTATTGGTGAATTTTAACCAAGCGGATATATGGATAGGTGCACAGGCTTCTTCACTCGAAGAGTTGGGAAAAACAGATAACAAATACAAACTTTTCAAAGCCTACAAAGAAGGTAATGTGTACAATACAAACAAACGAACAAATGCTACCGGAGGAAATGACTACTGGGAAAGCGGAGTCGCACGTCCTGACTTGCTACTGAATGACATGATTAAAATCTGCCATCCCAACCTTTTCTCTGAATATGAACTGACCTATTACGAACGACTGAAATAATGAAAAGTTATCCTCTGTTTTTTTTGTTAAGCGGACTGCTGATTTGTGCTTTTCTGGCTGATATCGCTATTGGCAGTGTCAACCTGTCATTATCTGATGTGTGGGTAACCTTAACAGGAAACAGTGACAATCTTATTTATCATGAGATCATATTAAATCACCGGTTACCTAAAGCTATTACTGCCATACTGGCGGGAGGAGCTCTCTCTGTAGCCGGCGTACTGATGCAAACCCTGTTTCATAATCCATTGGCAGGCCCTGACGTATTGGGGGTTACCTCCGGTGCCAGCTTGGGAGTTGCCTTACTCACATTAAGTACTTCCACCCTTCCCCTTTGGCTCATTACCGGATGGGGGCAGGTAATGGCTGCTATTATTGGAGCAGTATGTGTACTATTGTTGGTTATAATCGTATCCATTCGCATACCACAGACCGTTTCTTTGTTAATAATAGGTATGATGTTCGGTTATTTTGCCGGAGCAATAGTGAGTATTCTGCAAAGCATGAGTAATCCGGATACACTGAAACTATTTATTACCTGGACATTCGGTAGCCTTTCTTCTGTAGGTTGGGGACAAATGGCAGTAATGGCTCCTGTCATTATCTGTGGAATATTTCTAGCGCTACTTTTACAGAAACAGCTGAATGTATTACTACTGGGCAGAAACTACGCCAGTGGACTGGGTATTTCTGTCACTCAACTGCGTTTATGGATTATTCTGGCTACAGCACTGTTGGCAGGTACCTCAACGGCTTTCACCGGACCGATTGCTTTTATTGGGATCACAATGCCTCATATTGCCCGTGGGCTATTCCAGACTCCCAATCACCGGATTATTCTTCCGGCTTCTATGTTATGTGGAGCCATCATCCTATTGATATGTGACCTCATTTCACAAATGCCTGGTTTTCAAGGCACACTCCCCGTTAATGCCGTGACAGCCCTCTTTGGTGCTCCAGTCATTATCTGGATCATACTAAAAAATAAAGGATGAAGCAATACTTCAGTAAGACCTTCATAGCGTATGATAGGACTCAACCTGTACAAGGTTGGTAAGGAACGATGTACGACATGCACATGTCGTACTGTACCAGATGCACATGTCGTACTGTACGAGATGCACATGTCGCGCTGTACGAGATGCACATGTCGTACATTGCTCCTCACCGAAGAAAAGAGTACTTCTCTAAGGCAAAAGCCATCTACCTTCCTTATATTCAGACATAAACACATAGCCCCGGATGTACAACATTTGTCCATCCGGGGCTACACTATACTTATTTAATATATACTTCTCTTATTTCTTGGTAAGCACCAATACTAAAGTATTATTCGCATCATACAAGCCAATGCCACCACCGGCAAGTTTACCAAACGATTTCACTTCATTCAGGGCACTCATAATTTTACCTTCGGTTTCCATATCAGGACATGCCATCATGGTAGATGCTACAGCAGGGAAAGAGATTGAAAGAGCATTACCCTCCTCCATTTTGAAACCACCATTGATCAGGTTGCATCCGGCATTGCCATGAATTCTCTGTTCTTTCACATCAAAAGCAATGAAAGGTTGTTTTTCCATACCAGCAGGAACCGCTTCTCCATTCACTTCCGTAATGTTCCATTCACCCTTTAAATCAGCCACTTTCACATCGGAAGCTTTCTTTTGAAGTATAACAACAGGACGGTCGGAAGCATTGCAAAGAGCCATTGTTGCTTTCCCCATTTTTTTATATCCCTTGACCTGTCCCAAAGTGCTCAATACATTCTGTTCAAGGGTCATGTCCGGGCAAGCCATACGAGTGCTGCCTAATGCTCCCAAATCAATTGTACCAGCTTTCGCATTCACATCAATTGATCCTATTAAACGATTACATCCGGTGTAACCATATACTTTTCCTGTAGTAGTATCGAAGCCGATAAAAGGGATTTGCTGACCTTGACCCGGCACAACAGCTGTACCGTTTATCTCAATAATGTTCCATTCACCATTCATGGAAGACAAAGAAGTCGCCTCTTTGGAAGAGCGGCAAGATGACATTGCAAGTGCTGCACCTGCAATGAAAATAGAAACTAATACTTTTTTCATTATTCAATAACGTTTAAGTTAAATATGGGCGCAAATATATCAAAAATAACATAAAGTTCATACATTTGTCTGAGTTAATATTAACAGAACAGACAATTCAATGGTTCATGAAATACAAACGAAGATGAAAAGAATTACATTTATCCTCCTCTGCCTTATTCTGAGAATTGTAGCCATTACAGCTCAGAATGATTATCTTGTAACGACGCCTCAGCAAAAAAGTAATAGTATGAGTGAAGAAGAACAATTTATTGAGAGTAACTTTCCGTTGCAACTCTTATGTAAATGGACACCCGGATTAAAATTCATGTTTATTCCTGATGGTAATGAGCTTTTTATTCCAATCTTCAACTCTTACGAAACAGAAAAAGAAGTAGACAGCAATAAACTTAAACACAAAATCTTCGAGTTTCAGGGTACAGAAGAGAAAGAAAAAGAGACCTACGTGGGTACTAATTACTCCACCCGTTTCATCTTTAGCTGCGAAGGAAATAAGTATTATTCCGAATTCAAAAACCTACGCCTTAATGATATTTGTGAACAAAACCCACGTGCCAACATTAGTGGCCTGGTATATTTACCCGATGTAGACAAGGCACGAGAGTTACTTATCGGCAAAGTTGTTTACACCCACATCGCCAGTGCACGGATAGACGACAGTAATAGCTATTCAGGTTATAAGACAGTACAAATTGCCGAAAATGAAAAAGTTACAATCACAAATATAGGAGTAGGCAGTAAAGCCTATCCGGTAAAGATTGTTTTTGAAGACACAAAAGGTAATTCATACTATGTTGAAGTAGCTTTATCCAGAACAAATTCCGGCATGGATAAGTCAGACTTTCAGGCAGATAAGAAAACTAAATATTTTCCAAACGCATTCTCATTCAATAATCAAAATGCATTAACACTTGAAAACTTAAAAAGCAAATACGTCGGCATGTCCGTCTATCCCAAGCAAACGATGAGTACAAAATGCAACATGAAAGTAGAAGGAAGTACCACAGCATTAGAAGTACGCCTGCTACGCTACACTCCGTTACAAATAAAAGATATTTCCATTGAGTCTCCTAAAACAATAGCTATGCTGACTCTGGAAGATGCAAACGGAAGCACTTATGAGACTGAAGTAGATTTGAAATATGATATAATTACCAAAAACGAGAATTACATAGAAGATATTTTTGTGTTTGGAAATATCCGGAAGCAGTACCCTTACATCACAGAAGAAAATTGGAAACTAATTGCTCAAGGAAAAATAAAGGAGGGAATGACCACAGATGAATGTCGTCTGGCACTGGGCAATCCTATCCAAATAGAATATAAACAGGACACGCGTTTTGAAAGCTGGTTGTACGCTCGTAAAATACTTGAATTTGAAAGCGGCACGTTGCTTCGTTATAAATAAATAAGGAAAGAGGGAATGATTTTATAAAAATAATACCGTATATTTGTTCCTTAAACAAGTCTTAAATTCTTAATTTTTAATTCTCATATTAAAGAAATGGGTAGAGTTCTTATTATCGGTGCGGGCGGTGTAGGTACCGTTGTTGCGCACAAAGTGGCACAAAATGCCGATGTATTTACTGACATTATGATTGCCAGCCGCACTAAATCCAAATGCGATGACATCGTAAAAGCCATTGGTAATCCTAATATAAAAACAGCCAAAGTAGATGCTGATAATGTAGACGAGCTGGTAGCTTTATTCAATGACTTCAAACCGGAAATGGTAATCAATGTTGCCCTCCCCTATCAAGACCTTACCATTATGGAAGCTTGTCTGAAAGCTGGAGTGAACTATCTGGATACTGCGAACTATGAGCCCAAAGATGAAGCTCATTTTGAATATAGTTGGCAATGGGCTTACCACGATCGCTTCAAAGAAGCCGGGCTGACAGCTATCTTGGGTTGTGGTTTCGATCCGGGGGTAAGTGGAATCTATACAGCATATGCCGCTAAACACTATTTCGACGAAATTCAGTATCTGGACATCGTAGACTGTAATGCAGGTAATCATCATAAAGCGTTTGCCACTAATTTCAATCCGGAAATTAATATCCGTGAAATCACCCAAAACGGACGTTATTATCAAGATGGTAAATGGGTAACCACCGGTCCGCTTGAAATTCACAAAGATATTACCTATCCTAATATCGGTCCGCGCGATTCATACCTACTCTATCATGAAGAGTTGGAGTCATTGGTAAAACATTTCCCTACGATCAAGCGTGCACGCTTCTGGATGACTTTCGGTCAGGAATATCTGACTCACCTGCGCGTAATTCAAAATATTGGTATGGCCCGTATTGATCCAATCAATTACAATGGCGTAGAAATCATCCCGTTACAATTCCTCAAAGCCGTATTACCTAATCCACAGGAACTGGGCGAAAACTATGAAGGCGAAACTTCTATTGGCTGTCGCATCCGGGGATTGAAAGATGGTAAAGAACGCACATACTACGTATACAACAACTGTAGCCATCAGGAAGCTTACAAGGAAACTGGTATGCAAGGAGTCAGCTACACTACCGGTGTGCCGGCTATGATCGGCGCCATGATGTTCTTCAAAGGAGAATGGAAACGTCCGGGTGTGAATAATGTAGAAGAGTTTAATCCGGATCCGTTCATGGATCAACTGAATAAACAGGGATTACCCTGGCACGAAGTATTTGATGGTGATTTAGAGTTATAAAATAATATGGGATTAAACGTTGGAGATAAGGCTCCCGAAATATTAGGAGCAAACGAAAAAGGAGAGGAAATACGTCTCAGCAATTATAGAGGAAAGAAAATCGTAATCTACTTTTATCCAAAAGATAATACTTCCGGATGTACAGCGCAGGCTTGTAGCTTGCGTGACAATTACTCTGAACTGCGTAAAGCCGGTTACGAAGTGATTGGTGTAAGTGTAGATGATGAGAAATCACATCAGAAGTTCATAGCTAAAAACGAATTACCCTTCACTCTCATAGCCGATACAGACAAGAAATTGGTAGAAGAATTCGGTGTATGGGGAGAAAAAAAACTGTATGGGCGTGCATACATGGGAACATTCCGTACTACTTTCCTTATTAACGAAGAAGGAATTATAGAACGAATCATTGGCCCTAAAGAGGTGAAAACCAAAGAACACGCCGCTCAAATTTTAGTAAACAAAGACTAATCAGTCAGTATACTGACTACTAAATTCTAACTATTAACTACTAAAATAGTATGGCAAAGAAAGACGAACTTAATTTTGAAACAGGAAATAATATGGCATCAAGCGAAAAACTAAAAGCCTTACAGGCTGCCATGGACAAGATAGAAAAGAGCTTCGGCAAAGGTTCTATCATGAAAATGGGTGACGAAGTTGTAGAAGAAATGGAGGTTATCCCTACCGGATCAATCGCATTAAACGCAGCTCTTGGCGTAGGCGGTTATCCACGTGGTAGAATAATCGAAATCTATGGTCCGGAGTCTTCCGGTAAAACAACTCTGGCCATCCATGCCATTGCTGAGGCACAAAAGGCAGGAGGTATTGCAGCATTCATTGATGCTGAACATGCATTCGACCGCTTCTACGCAGAAAAGCTGGGAGTAGATGTAGACAATCTCTTTATCTCTCAACCGGATAACGGAGAACAGGCATTGGAAATAGCCGAGCAGCTGATCCGTTCTTCTGCCATTGATATTATTGTCGTGGACTCTGTGGCTGCGTTAACACCGAAAGCCGAAATTGAAGGCGATATGGGTGATAACAAAGTTGGCTTACAGGCACGTTTGATGTCTCAAGCACTACGTAAATTAACTTCTGCAGTAAGCAAAACCCGCACTACTTGTATTTTTATCAATCAGTTGCGTGAGAAAATCGGTGTAATGTTTGGTAATCCGGAAACGACTACTGGTGGTAATGCATTGAAATTCTATGCCTCTGTACGTTTGGACATCCGTGGTTCTCAACAAATAAAAGATGGCGAAGAAGTTATCGGTAAACAGACTAAAGTGAAAGTAGTGAAGAACAAAGTGGCACCTCCTTTCCGTAAAGCAGA
This sequence comes from Bacteroides mucinivorans, assembly GCF_034654355.2. Lineage (NCBI taxonomy): Bacteria > Pseudomonadati > Bacteroidota > Bacteroidia > Bacteroidales > Bacteroidaceae > Bacteroides > Bacteroides mucinivorans. The sequence continues at coordinate 4,017,007 of NZ_CP178179.1, forward strand.
GTTCGATATCATGTTCGGCGAAGGTATTTCCCGTTCCGGTGAAGTGATCGATCTGGGAGCTGATATGGGAATCATTAAGAAAAGTGGTTCATGGTATAGTTACAATGATACTAAACTGGGACAAGGACGTGACGCTGCAAAACAGTGTATCGCCGACAATCCGGAATTGGCAGAAGAACTTGAAGCATTAATATTTGAAAAACTGAAAGAACATAAGTAAAATTAAAGATTGAAAATTAAAGGCTGCGCAATTGGATTAGTAATCCCTGCACAGCCTTTTGTTTTTATCTTTTTTTATCAATCAATAGCTGATCAACCTTCTTAAAACCAATAAATATATGCCAGTGTACTACAGCTAATAACAACCCACAGCAATATACCTTGAATCAATGGCTTTAACCCTACCGACCTTACTACATCCATAGAAAGAGAAGCACCTATGAAAAACATGGTTATAGTCAAAGTTTTACGAGCCAAGCCATTAATAGCAGACCCTAACTCCGGAACACTACCTAAGAGATAAGTATTTACTATCATAGCCAGTACAAAGAAGAAAATAAACCAGGGAATACTTATTTTTTGTCCCTTGCTTTTGAATATAAACGAAGTTGCAAATGCCATCGGAATAATCCAAAGAGCACGAGTCAATTTTATAGTAGTAGCTACCTTCAAAGCCTCTTCACCGTACGCTGCCCCTGCCCCAACAACAGAACTCGTATCATGAATAGCAATGGCAGCCCATGTTCCGAATTCATGCTGGCTCATACCCAAAGCGTGACCAATAACGGGAAAGATAAACAATGCAATTGCATTTAGAATGAAAATGGTAGCTAATGCCACAGACATTTCACTATCATTTGCTTTCACCACCGGTCCAACAGCAGCAATAGCACTCCCCCCACAAATAGCAGTACCGGAACTGATCAAATAAGAGGTATTACGGTCCACCTTCAATACCTTGCGACCAATAAACCACCCGATCACTAAGGTACCAATAACAGAAATAATTGTAAACTCCATACCTTCTTTACCGGAAGCTAAAGCAGAATCAAGATTCATACCAAACCCCAAGCCGACAACGGAATATTGCAATAAATATTTTGAGGTTTTCTTATTAAACTTGGGATGTGCCTGCCCACAGATTAATGCAAATGCTAATCCTAAAAAGAGAGCTAAAGGAGGGGTTACCCATGCAGAAAGAGCATGCATTCCTGGAATGTAGTCTAACAACAAGAAAAAAGTTAAAATTGAGAGTAAAGTTACATAAACAGTTTTGTTATTTGCCTTTAATGTTCTTGTAATTGCTAAAGCCATATCTTTATTATTTAATTATTTTTTTCGGCTGCAAAGATACGCTTAGTTTATGGGTTACGCCAATCGTTTCTATTTATGTGCTATAACTTTTTATTATCACCTCCAAATAGAAATTACTTATAGTATAAATTTTCTACTACTATCTTAAGATTGATTTATACTATAAGTAATTCAACTATCTTTTATAAACATTTGTTATTTCAATAAATGTTTATTTATAAAATTCCATGCACCTTCTTTGTAATAGCGATGCCCTCCATTGCCAATGTAAAGTTCGCAATTATCCGGAACACCGGCAGCCGTATATATTTTCTTCAAATTTACAAAAGCTTTCTGAGCTTCTTTTAGAGGAAACATAGCATCGTCTTTTCCATTCAAAGTACAAAAAAATCGAGGGGCTGTCAGTCCTGCAATATCAGACATTTCACCATACTCCAATATTCCCGGAACATAGTTACAGTCACAATGATACATTGTTCCAATACTCCCTGTAAAAGTACAAAAATAGGAAGATGGAATCGACATCGAAATACGAGTATCGCACGCTCCGGCAAAAAGAGTCGTCGTCCCACCTCCCGAATTACCAGAAACAATAATATTAGACTTATCAACGGGCAGCTCTGCCAATGCCCAATCTATCAACTTAGAAATATCCCACACTCTATCACCTATAGGAGTTCGCCCAACCAATAAGTCTTGCATTAATAGCGTACGACAAGAATATGGTACATCCTTTGCCTTATCTTCCGAAGTACGTGTCTTTCCGAATCCTCTTGAAGTAGGAGCTATGGCAATAAAACCGTTCTGCACTGCTTGTACAGCAACATTTCTTTCGCCAATCTCTCCCTCAATGCGCTCCTGCTCAGAGAGATATATTCCGGCGTAGGTTTCCGTATTTTTCCCATGTCCGTGCGGAGTTATCATTAAAGGCAGGTTTCCTTCTTTATTTTTAGGTAATAAAAGCACAAACGGCAGGGGAACAGTCGGTTCAGTCCATATTTCCCATCTCTCTCTAATAGCATATCCAATATCTTCAGAATTGATTTTCCTGGCTTTAATTTTAAATGAAGCCAACTGCTTTTCTAACTGACTGATCCCTAATCTTTCTTTTAATTTATCTCTAAATTCTGTCTGCCAAACATCGACTTCCTCAGATGTCGTACCTTTAAATGCATACTTCATTTCAGCACTGTTATAGAGGTCTTCATAATAAGCAGATGCGGAAAAACTGTCTTTATAAGCAAGGTCTCGCTCTCTCAAAATATCATCTTTTTGAGTTGTTTTTTGGTAATTTGTACATTGGGTCACAATTAATGTACTTGATAACAATGCAGACCAGTAAATTATTGACTTCATAAGCATATAACATTTTTTATCTTAATGTGAACTATACGAATGATTATAACTTTATACTTGCCACTATTTGATACAAGAAAGCGGCCTTAATATAACTTTACCCGAGATTCCTGATGGTCGGGGTTTCCAGTTTCCTGCATCAAATTTCCCATCCTTTCCAACGTTCATTCGTCCTTTTGAATCGATGTTCGCATTATAAAAAATCTTCCATTCCAATCCTCTTTTATCCATATAAGAAATACGATTTGCCATAAGGTTGGATACTTTAATTTTCAGTTCATCATTTCCTTTCAATACAGAAGCTGGTATCTCTATTGTATACGGAGCATTAAAAAGAGTTCCCAAATATTTATTATTCACGTATATCGCAGCACTCTCATACAGATGCTCTATATGAAGTAACCAAGCATCTGCTTTTCCCGGTAATGCTGGTATACGAGTTGTATATTCAGCAGTCCCAGAAAAAGCTGCGTAGTCTTCTCCATATTCTGTCCATGACTCCAATTCTGTAACATTTCTCGCTTCCGGTAATACAGGCCCACCTTTCACAAAAGAAATCGTCCAATTATTATCTAAAAGAACCTCTTCGCCTATCGGTGTATAATAAGGATACAAATCACCCACATACTTTTGACAGAATGTTTCAACTACCATCGATTCATTGGGTTTTAAACTAAGCCATAGTTCTGTCTTTCCACTCTTCTCACGTGTCCGCGCATAACCGTCTTTTCCAGTCATTGGATTATATAATGCACACGATTTATAATCCGCATTCAAAGTTATCCAATCTGAAAATTCTTTATCTTCAGGATTCAAAATAAAATAATAGAAATTCCCGTCTTCTTTTAGCCGCCTGACACACTGTAATCCCTGTTTACAAATACTTTCGGAAATAATACCCGATTCACTCATCAAATCCGAGATGGTCCCAGAGGTTATAAATTTGCCTTTCCCATATTGAGCAATACACACTTTCCCCTTTTCTACAAATCTAAGTTCATCTTTCAAAGAGAACAATTTGTTTCTGTTGTGTTCTAAATTAATCAACCCCGGAACATCGGAAGGAAGCGTACCATAAAAAGCAACGGTAGCACCAGCTTTTACCAATTCCATCAATCGTTCAAATGTCTTTAAAGGCATATGTTTTATTTTAGGAATCACAATCATCTTATATATATTCCCTCCGGCAGAAACACCTTCTTTCCCGACTTTCACCTCTTGTAATAGTTGGTCAGACACAGCATCCCATGAATATCCGTTTAGCCAGAGATAACGCCCGCATTCATCCATTGTTACCGTTTTAAAAGAATGGAAGTAATGAAATATTTCTTTACCGGGAGTAGACCAAAGATCAGAAATTCCGTAATAAAGCAATAAATCGTTAGATGGCTTTCCTGCCTGCAAAAAGCTTTGTGAACAGGCTACATATTTATTGAGTGCTCCGAAATCATCCCAAAAACTATTGGATGGAGTAAAATGTACCGCTGCATAATACAGCCATCCCGGCCAAGAAGCATTTTGAGGAGAATAAGCTGTACCATGATAAAATATATGATTTACACCCCCCAATAAGAATTTATCATTGGCAATCTTAACATCAGACAATTTAGTTTGAAAATGTTCACTTAACAAAGTTGCTGACTCTGCTGACGTTAGCTTCTTTCCCCTCAGATGAGCAGCCGAAGAAGCACTTTTTATATCCGTAATCGTACTCCCTTCTGTTTCCGGAATATCGCTGGCTGCATACAAATCCAGAGCATTAGCCGGAGAACCGTGTGCCTGATTCCGAATTCCTTTTCCTTGATGTTCAGCCCACAACTGCCATTTTCGGGTAAATCGTTCTAATAATAAATCAGAGATAACCATACGATAATCGTATAAAACCCTACCATTAGTATCATCATCTGCCAAGCCTAAAAGAGCCGGAAGATATTGTTTTAAATCATATCCACAAACCCGTTTAAACTCCTTAAAAAAATCCGGAGTCCAATTTGCACATCCAACTGCATCATCCACTTCATAAGAGTCATTAAAATAACATCTCAAGTAACTCAAATCGTATCCGGAGAATGCATCGTCAAATTTCTTTAGATATTCACTGACTGCATACTCCGAAAAATGATCTATTACATTCCCTTCCCCCCCGGGGCCCGCACGTTCCACCATTTTACCATGATTACCTTGAAATAAAGCACAAACCAACCAGTCTCCCTGAGGAGCAGTCCAGTCTAAAACCCCGTTTCTCACCCTATCCGTAAGATCTATGGTTTCTGTAAATCCGACTTGCCCCACTCGTTTCTTATTCGCCGTGACAGCAACCAAAGGCAAGTTTTTTCTATACCAAACCTGCGCATAACAATTCTCTTGCAAATTCCGGTTAGCAGTGACAGGTTCCTTCACATCGTCAATGTCCACTTTCAAACCACTTTGAGTATAAACCAACGGTTGACGGATATATTCTATTCTCTCAGCCAGTCTCTGCCCCTCTTGCAACCTAAAAGTTTTTGACAACATACTTTTGCAGGCCATATCCTCATTGACCCAAGGCCCACCAAACGGCCATCCGGATGTATTCGCCATATCTACCCCCATGCCAAGGCGTTTAGCCTCAGCAAGGGTGTACACTAATTTATCCATCCATTTTGGAGATAGAAAATCAATAAATTTACTTTCTTCTCCCCTGACGCCATATATAGGAGTTATTTCGACCCCTCCTATTCCTGCTTTCCGATACGATTCCAAGGCAGTTGTAATATCCTTTTCAGTCAAGACATTCCCAAACCACCACCAACGAGTCCATGGTCTCATCTCCTGCGTGATTCCCGGCCATTTTACCACTCCGGTTTCTTGCATTTTTGAACTATCAGAAAGAGAACAAGAAGTCAAAAATATCACAACAGCATATAAGGGAAAATATTTTCTTAATATAATATCCATCTCCATCACTTAGTTAATTATTTAGCTAAAGAAACCGATTTTATTTTGACACGTCCTCCCTCATCATTAGATACAACAAAACCGATTGTCACAGGTCCGCTTGCCAATACTTCAAATTCCATACCCTGTTTTGTTATCTCTATTGTCTCATCCCAATGAAGATAAGCAAGAACATCAGGATTACTTTCAACATCATCAATATCAGGAAGTTCCACTCCCTTAGTTACTACAAAATAACAATTATTTTTTCCAACAAAACTAAACGGAACAAAAGCAGCATAATAAGCCCCTTCCGGTAAATCCGTGGTCTGATAAATTTTAGCATTTTCCAATGCACCCGTCGTTGCTTTATTTGCATAAAAATCCATCACTCCGCCATTATCTCCCTGATAACCGCCTACATATATTTTCTTAGACGAATTATAAGTCGACAATACATTTTCAGTACAGGTCCAATCTTTCAGGCAGTCAACACGTCCGGAAACCAATCCTGCTTTCTGGAAAGGATTTCCACCATTTTTAATGTAGATATCCGTAATATCCTCCCAAATATGAACCACTTTTTCTTTCGTAACCAGATTTCCACGCGTACCCTTCGAAGTCAGTTTTACATTATAAACTCCAACCCCGGGAAACACATGTTTCTGAGGCTCTTTCTCGTTAACCGTTGACGACCCGTCATCAAAATCCCATTCATAATCCAGACAGAAAACAGATTTATTGGAGAAAGAGACCTCAAATGGTTTCTTTTCGTCCATTTCGAAAGTGAAGTCCGGTTGAGGCTCTATAAACCCTGCTGTAATGTCGACAACAATAAGACTCATTTTTTCATTGATCTCTGCGTTCGAATTTAGTATCCTTATGCCTAATACATATCTTTTATCCAGATTATCCAATAAAAAAGGAATATCCACAGTTAAATTCAATTGTCCTAAATCTTCTCCCTTTGCAATATGTATTTCCGTATCCAACCGATATTTATCTGCAGGCAGAATTTCGGGAATAGTACCATCTTCACCCACTAATTCCTCCGAATCGATAAGAGCAGGTATCGTATCATTATCAATACCCAATTCAACACTCACATCATTATTACTCCATACTGATGACCGGTATATACCCAAAGGTATCAAAACCTTATTATTCTCTACATCGATTTTATAACGAAACGGGGCATTTTCTGTTTCTACAATCTGATCAACCTTATAAATAATACTTTCATAAGTACCCGCTATGTATACTTTATCAACCGGATATTCGGATCCTGCATCATAAATATCTTTATATTCACATGCATGCAACAGGATAACCAGCAACAATGACAATGCTCTATATATCATCTTTTTCATATACTTCATATTTTTATTCGTTAAGAAATTTACCATAATGGATTTTGCGGCCAACCAGCAGCCATTACTTGCTCATTCAAAATGACCGATCCCGGTATAGGATAGAAATACATTTTAGGTGAAAAGACTCTCTTTTCCACATTGATTTTTTTATAAGTAAATGTTTCATTTTCATTCTTACGTATCTCAACACCTGTCAAATCAGCATTAAGCACATCCGTCGCAATCATCCATCTCCGAGCGTCCCATAAACGATGATCCTCAAAAGCTAATTCAATCCGTCTCTCATTTCTTATTCTTTTACGCAACACATCCTGATCCGTATCTCCAATCGGAATCATCTTAACATCAGAACGGCCTCTTGTTTTATTCACATAAGTCAGAATATCCGGATGTCCGGGATTACTCTCATTCAAAGCTTCAGCATAGTTCAAGTAAATCTCGGAAATACGAAATATCACCCAAGGATGATTACTAGTACCATTCACCACCAAATTGATATTAGAATCTACAAACTTCCTCAAATAATATCCGGTCATTGTCCCGTTCTTAATTCTTTTATGTGCCCCTCCCTCAAATGTTTCTATAGTCGTATTTTTGAATGAAGAACCATTGGTATATATCGACAAAGCCAAACGGGGATCGCGATTACTATAAGGAGAGAGTGCGTGTTCCGGATTATTCCAATCAAACTTACTGCCATCAATCATTTCATAATCATCCACCAAATTCTGTGAAGGAGTAACTCGCCCTTCTCCATTAGGAAATCCGGCCGGAAAATTCAATTTTTCAAACGTATTGGTATTTCCGCTTATACGTCGCACCAATATCAATTCCGGGCTCTGAGTTACTTTTCCTAAATCCGAATAACGTTCCATCAGCCCATAACCGGCTTCGGCAGATAAATCAATTACCGCTTTAGCTGCTACCGCAGCCTCCGCCCATCTGTCCCTACGGTCTCTCTTCTCTAATGTCACCAGTTCGGGATGTGAATATCCTTGTGTCCATGAATCCGTATTCCACAAATCACTGGCTGCGTATAGCAATAACCGACTTTTTAAAGCCAAAGCAGCCCCTCTCGTTACTCTTCCTAAATTATCATTATTATAAACTATCGGTAAAGCATCTTCATCACCATTTACTCCTTCTCCGCCCAAAACAGAGCATTCATTCACTATAAAGTCAACACATTCTTGTAATGTGTTCCGATGAATATTCTTAAAATCGGCATCCAATGGTAAAGCTGTTTTCATAATCGGAATGCCACCATAACGTTTCACCAGTTCAAAATGATAATATGCTCTCAAGAAACGAGCTTCTTTTTTCCAATTGGCAATATCACTCAACCTCGCTTTATAAGTTTCCTGTGCATTCTCACTCGGATCATACTTATATGCATCCAAATTAACCTCAAACTTTTCCGAAGATTCCAGATAAGTATTTATACGGCGTATATAAGAATAATAATGCGCCCACAAATCATCCGGGTTAACATACTGATTCCAAGAACCAGAATTAAAGACTTGTGCATTCCCCTGTAGCGTATATTCGGCCTCATCGCTCAACGAGGCCATCATCGCATTATCGATCAGATAATGTCCGTCACGCATACCGGCATATAAGTGGGTAACCTGTTTTTGCAAATTACCATACTCTTGAGCAATCGACTCTTCATTCATCGTTGTTGAATATTCCCTGTCCAGTTCAGAACATGCACCGAACAATAACAACATAAAAACAAGATTATATTTTTTTATCGTATTTCTCATTTTTCCTTTAATTTATCAAAACTGAATATTTGCTCCTAAACTCACTGTCCTGACTGCAGGATAACCACCAATCCGTTCCGAATCATACCCATCGACATTGTCCACTGCAAAAAGATTGGTTCCATTCACAAAGATTCTTAAATTGGCTTTTGTATCCGGAATAATATTTTTAAATGTATATCCAATCTCTACATCTCTCAATTTCAAAAAATTACCATTGCGCATCCAGAAAGTTGATGTTCTGTAATTGTTTTGCTCATTGGTGAGAGAAAGTCGAGGATAAGTCGCAGTATGAGCCGTTTCTTCCGAAGTCCATCGGTTCAAAGCAAACTCCGAAACAGAACCGTTGTTTTGAAAAGCCTTATAATAGCTCGCATCCAAATACACACTCCGGTTCAGTGCCGCATGCAGAAATGCTGAAACATCCAGATTCTTATATGAAAATCCTAAGTTCAGACCAATCGTCATCTCCGGAACATTTGTATAACCCAAAGGAGCACTATCGTTATTATCGATAATTCCATCCCCATTCCAGTCTTTATACTTCAAATCTCCGGGTACAACATCCTTCCATGTCGGTTTTGCAACATCCGGATTATTGATATCCTCTTGCGTGTAGTATCCTAATGACTCCAGATAAAAAGGCTGGTTAATACGATGTCCCGTTTTATACAAGTGCCCGTTATTATCAGCCCGAATATCCTCGGACATATACAATATCTTATTCTTAGCCGCCCACATATTCGCCTTTACGTAATATTCAAAGTCCTTACCAATACGATCATGATAAGCAACGGACACTTCAAAGCCGGTATTTTTGTTTTTTCCAATATTCAAATAAGGCAGTTCCGCTCCCATATAAGAAGGAATGCTCCGGTTCGGCAGGCATAAAATGCCCGACCGGCAATTATGAAAATAGTCGAACGAAAGGTCTATTTTCCCTCCTAAATTCATCTCAAAGCCTATATTCAACTTCTTCTCTTTTTCCCATGAGATATCCGGATTAGCCAGTCTAAGTTGCCGGAAACCGGAAAAGTTACTATTACTAACGCCGAAATTATACCCATCCGTACCTCCGTAATCCTGATCATACATAAAACGTCGATCACCATTTATTTTATCATTACCGGTTAAACCGTACGAAGCTCTGAGTTTTAAAAGTTGTACCAACTTATTCCCTTTCAGAAAATCTTCCTCCGAAATAACCCAAGCAATGGACCCAGCCGGAAAGAAACCGGCCCGATTTCCTTTTTTAAACGCTTCACTGGCCTGCAATCCCATAGAAAACTCACCTATGTATTTTCGGGCATACGCATAAGTCAGGCGTGCTCCCATACCAACATGTATAAAAGGCTGTTGTTGTCCGTATGTCTCGTTTTCATATGAATATAAAAGCAGGGCATCCAAATCATGGCTGCCAAAAGAACCTTTATAGTTCAACGATCCTTCTACTGTCGTATTTCTCCATTGGTCGGACATAGAATCATCGATTGTTAACTGTTCTTTCTTCCCGAAAGGTTCAGAATACAAATATTTTCCTTCGGCATCCTTACCTGTTAATGCATAATACTCATAATTAGCATATCTGTTGGAATATCCTAAATAATAACTATTGAAAGATATCGCCCCGGAAACACTAAGTCCGGGAAGTAACATATCCAGTTTCTCCGTCAACTTTAAAGCGGAATTAATATTTCTCGAATTCTGTTTCCAATAGCCACGTTCCGTAATATTGGCTAACGGATTAGACCAGTTACTACTTCCTCCCCAAGTATTGTTAGGATTCACTACAGGAAATGAATTAGGAGGAAGTTGCTGTATACGATTGAAAAGATCATTTGTATTTTTACCGGCCTCTGCCCCTCCGGGAGTTATCTTATCTTCAATAGCAATTCCCAACGTAATATGAGCAGATAAGTTCTTAGTGATGTTCACATCCATATTAGAACGGACATTGTATCGATTATAACGCTGATTCTTAGTTTTATCAGACATATCGGCTGTACGTCTGATCAGTCCGGAATTTCCCAAATAATTCAATAACACAAAATACTTCACGACCTCATTTCCTCCTTGAAAATTCAAGCCAACTTTATACATCTCGGCTACTTTCCGTAAAGTCTCGTCGTACCAGTCCACATTAGGATACAAATATTTATCCATACCGTTTTTATAAGCATTCAAAACCTCTTCATTATAAAATTGGGCACCATTATTCACATTACCGTAGGCCTCATTATAAAGACGTGCATAATCATAGGAATTCAAAAAATTCGGCATCCGCGTTGGCTGCTGAAATCCGATTTGTGCGGTAAAATTAATTCTCAATGGAGAATTAACTCCCCTCTTAGTATTGATCAACAGAACCCCATTAGCTCCTCTCAATCCGTAAATTGCTGTTGCAGATGCATCTTTCAATAAAGTGATCGATTCAATTTCCTCCGGCATCAGTTGAGACAAAAGCGTTCTCAAATAACCATCTCCATCAATATATTGGGCAACAAAACCATCAATAACGATCAGAGGTTCAGTCAGCCCTTGAAAAGTACCAAGTCCTCGTATAAAGAGTTTGTTATCAATAACACCAGCCTCGTCCGAACCTTGGCTCACTGTTAATCCCGGCAAGCGGCCGGTCAGCGAATTAAGCAAGTTAGGAGTAAAAGATTTTAAAAGTTCATCTCCACAAACAGATGAAATAGCACTACTTGTTTTATACCTTTCCTGCACATCATATCCGATAGGTGTTTCGACACATATACTGTCATTTACAGCAAATATGGAAACGGGTATGGAAAGAAAAGCAAAACACATTAAATATTTAAACATCGAATTCATAATATCTATTTAAAAGTTCAAGAAATATAACTACTATATGATATCAATATCCCGGATTTTGAATCAGATAACCTTTATCCATTTCACCGGTAGAGAACGGATGCCTGTACATCTTACGATTAAAAGTTCTCACCTCGAAGACGTAAGGTTCGTACCGGCATTCTTTCGTGCCTTCTATCTTATAAATTTTTATTCCGTACATATTGCCCTTCATGACTCCTTCCTGTTCGCATATTTCCCAACGCCTGACATCATACAGACGATGTCCTTCCATGCACAATTCTACTGCTCTTTCATTTCGTACTTTATCTCTGAATTCTCCCTGAGTTAAATCCCTGGATAAGACAGGCATCCCTGCCCGTTTACGAACTTCATCCACTGCGTCATAAGCTTCTGTGGGCGGAACATCATAATATTCATTCAAAGCCTCTGCATAACTCAAGTAAAATTCGGCTAACCTAAAAATACATCCTTTAGGTTCAACCAACACATTATCTCTCCGGCTGAGCGAAAGCGGTACCGGTTTATGCATATACTGCCCTGTAATGCATTTATCATTTCCCGTCTGAGACAGATCCATAGAAAGGTTGTCCGTTGAATTCCAAGGTTGTCCGTGATAAGTCGCAGTCTGTCTGAAACGAGGATCCAGTTCTTCATATTTTTCCATCAGATCATCCCCTCCATTCATATTCCATGTCTGTCGAGTTCCGTTTTTCTTCTCATATTTCATAACAAAATTAAATGTCATACAGAGTCCTCCGCCCGAACCGCCGACAACGCTGGGTATGTGACCATTCCATGGAAAATGTCCGGTACCCACTCTTCCCCTGCATTGATCGGCAAGTATCACTTCCTCATTGTCCGGATGATCCCAAACATATAAATAAGATATATCCTTACCGCTCTCGTCTTTCTTTCCTTTCACAAGAGTCACCCCTGTCCTGTCTGCCTCATCGAGCACCTCTTTAGCAGCATCGGCAGCTTTTTTCCAACGTTCTCTGTCATAAGTTCCTAAAATGATCAGATCATTATTTGCGCCATAATTTATATAAGGTTTATCTGTATTGAAAGTTGGGCTCGCAGCATACAACAAGGTTCTGGCTTTCAAGCACATTGCCGCCAAATTGGTTAGTCTTCCTCTTTGCGAAGTAGTCAGTTCGTTCGGCTTCGGCAAAAGTTTTATCGCCTCTTCACAGTCATCCAGAATAAATTGAACTACCTCCTGAACTGTATTTCTTGGAATTTTAAGATCTCCTCCCAAAGCAACACGTTCACGAAGAATCGGAACACCACCGTATTTACGGAATAATTCAAAATAATTAAGTGCCCGGATACAATACCCCTCTCCTTTGACACGGCGTTTAAAAGCATCGTCCTGAAAAGGAGCATCATCAATACGTTCCAATATCGTATTAGCTCTTCGTATAGCTTTCCAATGGGTTGTAAACCTTAAGTCACCAGTATTGCTGGGATTCATCCCTCCGGCGTTCCAAGGAGCCTGACACCAATACCACCCCTGTGTTATTTCAGCTTCGTCCGTTGCCGCTCCCGAACCGATGTCACTCATATCCTGTTCGTTCCAGTACGGAAAGTCGCTTTTTACTCCCATATAATAGGTTCCGGCAACAAAATAATCGACTTGTACTGGTGATGAAAAAATCGTATCCTCCGTTACATCTACTCCGGGAGGTTTCTCCAAGTATTGATCACACGACAAACATATTGTATTCAAGAATATACTCAAAAACAAAATAGCGGTTTTATATAATAATTTTTCCATTTTTATTACGTATTAGAAATTAATGTTAAGTCCCATATTTACTGTTCTCACCAAAGGATACGGTTCATAATTATTATCATTATAGGAAGGCACCTCCGGATCTTCACCTTTCCACAGCCCGCTCCAAGTCAACAAATTGGTTCCATTCACATATATACGTGCCGATTCGATATGTAACTTCTTCAAGACCTCATTGGTAAATGTATATCCCAATTCCACATTTTTCAAACGCAAGTATTTTGAATCACGTATCCACAAGGTTGAATTCTGGTAATTGTGAGCTTGCGATTTGTCGGCTGAGACATGTGGAAATGTTATATTCTCTCCTCTTTCATATCTCTCTTGAGTCCAACTCCAATCTTTCAAGAAATCTAAAGCCGATCCGTCTTGCTGCCAACCCTGATAAAATTTCTTTGAAGCTTTCTTTGAAGACTTCGCAGCTCCTTGAAATAAGATAGAAAAGTCGAAATTTTTATAACTGCCGCCCAACGAAAATCCGTATGAAATCTCGGGAAAAGGAGCATAACCGATAGGAATCATATCATTATTGTTAATGACACCATCGCCATTTACATCTTTATATTTGACGTCACCCGGCTGCAACTTATTATTATTCCAGATAGACACCGGACGATTCGGATCATTCACTTCCTCCCAAGTATTGTAGAAACCTTCAGCAACAAGTCCAAAATATTGTTCAAACGGTTTTCCTGTTCGCTGCATATACGGATATGCTCTGTCGACCTCATCCATTTCCAATATCTTATTACGGGCAAACGTAAACAATCCTTTGATCCAATAATTAAAATCACCGATATGATCATTATATGATATTTCACCATCAAAACCATAATTTTTCATTTTACCTAAGTTATAAGCAGGTAAATCGGCTCCAACTATAACAGGCACACTGCCTCTATTTGCCAAAATATTATCTCTCACCTCTTTGAAAAAATCACCAGTGAATTTTATCCGACCTTCCCAAAAATAAATATCTACTCCGACATTCATTTTCTTCGCACGTTCCCATGTCAAATCCGGATTTCCTAATTTTCCTTCCGATGCCGTCATATCCCATTTTTTATAATCGACCCCAACCGTTCCAAAATGATAAGTATTATTACTTCCTGTAGAGTTCGAGTTATTCTCCGAAGTATTGTAAGTGTAAGTGGTCGGTAAATAAAGGAAACGTTGTCCTCCGATTTTATCATTTCCAACTTCACCATAAGAACCTCTGATTTTAACAAAACTCACAATCTTGTTTTCTGGAAAAAAACTCTCTTCGCTCAATACCCATCCCAAAGAGTATGCAGGAAAGAAGCCAAACCGATGCCCTTTGGCAAAGTTTTCAGTGCCGTTATATCCGGCATTAAATTCAGCAAGATACCTGTTTTTGTAAGAATAGGTAACACGACCTACCAAACCGGTATAGGCACTCGGAATCTTATACAGTAAATTGGGATTATTATCTTTCGTCTGATTATACAATACCAAGGCGCCGACCTTATGATCACCAAACTCTCCCGAGTAATTAACTCCGGCTTCTAAATAAGTTCTTCCTCTTTGGCTCAGAGATTCGGTTAGGGCATAAGGTGATGGCGTGCCCTGAGGTAGATAGCTCGGTGAGCCATCGGGCTTTTTCACAGCTTTATACGTTTGTACCTCCTTATAATACCGAGTACTGTGCCAATTCCATTGTTGATATGAAATCATGGCATGAGCACTCAAGCCTTTTAACAAAAAGCCCAAATCATAAGTCGGCTTTACCGAAACATTCAACTGATTGGAATAATTCTTCAACGCACCGCTATTGATCATTAATCGCGTTACAGGATTTCTTGAATAATTATACCGGCCATCCAGATTTTCTATCACCTTACCGTCTGCCACTCCCGGGCCCGACGTAGGCGGATGTGAAAAAGCATATGAAAGAATAACGCCGGTGTCCTCGTTAGGCCGATTAACAAATTCTAACTGGTCAGACACATTCAACATTACATTGAGCCGTTTCGTCACTTTAAAATCAAAGTTCGTACGAAAATTATATCTTTTATAACGTACCTGTGCATCATAATCAGATACCAAATTTGTATTATTATACATACCTCCCTGAGTAAAGACCCCTAATGAGGCAAAGTATTTCACTCGCTCTGTTCCCCCTCTTAAATTGATGTTATGTTGGGTCTGAAGACTTGTTTCCTTAAATAACATATCCACCCAATTCGTATTCGGATAAAATACAGGATCCGAATTATCTCTGAACTTCTGAATTTCTTCATCTGTAAATACCGGATCATAATTTCCAGTCAGATACCCATCATATTTCCGTGTTTCATTTAACTGCACTGCCCAATTATATGCATCCATCGGTTCACGCAAATTCGTAAATGAATTTATAGCATAGCTGGTCGATACACTTAACTTTGGTTTTTCTACCATTCCCCGTTTGGTGGTTATCAGTATCACCCCATTAGCACCACGTACCCCATATACAGCCGTTGCTGAAGCGTCTTTTAAAATAGCGACATTTTCAATTTCATTCGGGTCTATATTATTATAGTTCGCAACTTCAACTCCATCCACCATCACTAAAGGATTCTGTAAATCACTATCATAAGAACCTGCAAAAGAACCAATGCCACGGATTCGGATAATAGATTGGTCATTCCCCGGTTCACCTGATTTTTGAACAGCTGTAAGCCCAGGCAAACGCCCGACAAGAGCATTACTGATATTAGCCTGAGACGA
Organism: Bacteroides mucinivorans; assembly: GCF_034654355.2. Lineage (NCBI taxonomy): Bacteria > Pseudomonadati > Bacteroidota > Bacteroidia > Bacteroidales > Bacteroidaceae > Bacteroides > Bacteroides mucinivorans. The sequence goes on from NZ_CP178179.1 coordinate 4,033,095, forward strand.
CTGTACCAATGCCTTCGTATTCACGGAAGATATTGCTCCCGTAACAGTCTCTTTTTTCTGTACTCCATAACCTACTACTACGACCTCCTCTACCATATGGACATCTTCAGTCATAGTAATAAAAATATTACCCAAGGTTTTTATTTTATAAATAATCGTACTATAACCTAAATATGAAAATTCAAGAGTAGCACCTACCGGAGCCTGAATAGAGAATTTCCCTTCCACATCCGTAATCGTCCCCAATGCTGTACCTTGAACCAATACAGTAGCTCCGATAAGAGGCTCTCCCTTTGAATCTACCACTGTACCTTTCAATGGCTTTACGTTTGCAAAAGTAGACTCGATCGTATTCCCAGCCCATATAGATACCATTGAGACGAGCAGGAACACCAAACATAGATATAGGAATCTTTGTTGAAAGAATCCTAAATTCCAACATTTAATACCATTTTCCGTGTGTTTTTCCATTTTATTATAATATAGAATTTGTTTAGTAAATTGTTCCTTCTTTTACTGTTTCCCCACATTCCGCCTTTTTCCGGACTCTATCAAAATTGACGGATCTGACATCGATATGCCTGCTCTTTTCACCATCGATCTTTAAGAATAAAGGAACCTCTTCCGATGTACGAAATCCGGAAAACACAACATCCGAAGACTCATTCAGATATACTATAGGAGTCTCTCCCTGAGGTAGATCGACCTGAAAATTATTCAGACTTACATTATGCACATCATCAAAAATAAATGCGGGTCTATAATCCGGCTTCCGTAAACGACATTGTATATTTTCCATCGTCAGATTCTTTACATGCCGAACATACAGACCGTAAGCCGGCAGCACCGGACCGAACATTCTATTTTCGGGATACTCATTAATCTTCTCCGGAACAACAATAAAAGTATCGTTTTCATCTGCTCCTCCTGTATAGCTGAACACAATATCCCTGAGAGTAACATTTTCAACATAGCTACCGGGGATTCCCGTTATCGATGAAGTTATCAAACTTTGATTCTCAGCCACGATATTCGAAACTATAATATTCTTTAATACTCCTTTTCCCCTACGATTTCCCAAACGGATAAACAAAGGAGTCTGTACATCCTGCATCGAAATATTATTGATAACCACCCGATCCATCGTCCCACCGTCAACAACCTCAAGTGCTATACCCGAAATAACTGTTGTATCTGCTGAAATACCCCTTAACATCTTTGGCCAGTTACGAATATTATTTTCAGAGGCTTTCCGTATAACACAGTTACTGATACTTATATTCCGAAAAGTACCAAAAGACCCGGTACCGAACTTAATGCCATTGCAATTGGAAGCTATAACACAATTAGACACGGTCACATGTTCCACATCAAATCCGGGAATATCCGTTTTAAAACAAATGCCATCATCATCACAGTCTATGATACAATCAGATATTACGACATTCCTGCTATTAATATCAATTCCGTCACAGTTATGATTACCATGAGAATAGATCCTTATATTGTTCACAATTACCCCATCATTATTGGCACAACGTAATGTCCATGATGCCGAATTATAAAGAAATACATCCTTTACCTTGACATTGGAACAATTCTCAAACAATACAACATGAGGGCGACGACCTTTATCATCACCAAACTGAAAGTTTTTATGATTACCTTGTCCATCAATACATCCTTCTCCCTGAATAGAAGTATTTTTAATATTCTCTCCGACAACAATAGCACGTCCTTTGTAGGCTTTAGGATCAGTTACCCCCTGTAGTACAGCTCCATTGTGCAGGAATAAATGAACATTACTCTTAAGGAATATCGTTGTAGTTAGATAAGTTCCCGCAGGAACATACACCGTTCCTCCTCCACTCAATGCGCATTTATCTATGGCAGCCTGTATAGCTGCCGAATTATCCTGGGATTTCTGTTTTGCGCCAAAGTCCAAAATGGACATATCGGCAGCATTTACTTGCATTCCCGCCATTAAACATAGCAGACTTAGTATAACCTTTTTCATTGATATTTTTTTTAAGATTACTATTTATTTCTTGTACATTCTTCCCATGAATCAGTGCGGAAAGGCACTGTCAACAATCCTTCTTTGTTATATAAATTGGCTCCCGGATTATTGGACCAAGCATAACGGACAGCTACAGGATCTTTTACCCTATCCGAAAACACCACTACCTTATCCCCTTGGATATAAGCTTTCGCCCACTCAAACTTCCGGTCTTTACCGGCAATAGAGAAACCTGTGACATATCCGTATTTATTATTTTTAGTACACAAGCCTTTTTCTGCATTATCAAAAGATACAATGATTGTATCTTTTTCTTTTCGGAACGATTTATATACAGGTCCCTCACATACCGTATCTGTTTGACCGTATGTTTTATTCATTGCGACCAACGCAAGCCGTCTGCCCACTTCCTGTTTATTCGCCGGATGTATATTATATGCTTCACCGATATCATAAATAACAGCCTGTCCTGTTTGCGGTAAAGTTAGCGTCATTGTTTGTGCTTCGCGTAATTCGGCCCATGGGCTATCCTTAGGTAGGATATCTTCCGAATTTATATTCGCTAACGATACCCAATAAAACGGAAACTCGTATCCCCATTGCCGACGCCAGTCATTTATCAGATTCGGAAACATGGTTCTGTATGCATAAGCCCGAACCGTATCGTGTTCGCCCTGATACCAGATCACCCCCTTTATACGAAACTTTATCAACGGATGAATCATCGCATTATACAGTAGTGAAGGTGCAATATTCGGCCCTATTTCCACATAACCATAATCCATGCTGACAGCAGACTTTTTATATTTCCACTTTTCCGATAAAGGAAAATGAAATTTATTCTTCCCCTTTGTTTCAAGATAATAGTTCTCCGGTTCGGAGATAAATCCTCCGGTATGAGAGGAGTTGTTAACCCGAACCGTTACCGTATTCTCCCCTGCTTTCAAAAGCCCTTCGGGTATATCATAAATACGCCGTTTATCGTAACCGTATCCTTCTCCTACTTTCACACCGTTTATCCAGACAATATCCCCATCGTCAATAACTCCCAACGATATGGTACCGGACTCTCCGACCACCTTTTCCGAAAGGTTTATTTTCTTACAATACCACACATTTCCTAACGAAGTTCCCAACTCTGTTCCCATCCACGCTCTGGGAAGATTTATCTCTTTCCACAAGGATATGTCCGTCTCCGGATCATACCATTTCCCGGCCATGCCGATATCATTAGCCAGTGCTTTCTCAAATCGTTTCTTATTATCGGAATTTTCTTTTTGGAATTTCCCGAAATCATTTAATGCCAATTGATTATAATCGGCCGACATTGCCAGTGGAAGCATATCAAATGCTTTTCTGCTTGTCCATGTCCTTACTCCGGTAGCTCCCCAAGACGAATGTATAATTCCAATCGGAATATTCAATTGTCTGTAAAGCTCACGCGCATAATAGTATCCTACAGCCGTAAAATTGCCAACAGTAGAAGGAGAACAGATTTCCCACTCACCTGTCATATCTTCTTGAGGTAATGCATTCACCGTACGCGAAACGTCCAAAGAACGAATCATCGGATAATCGGCCGCTTCAATCTCTTTCGGAGCATTTGCGGACAACTTTACCTGGAATTCCATATTCGACTGTCCACTACAAACCCATACGTCTCCTATCAGAATATTTTTGATTTTAATCTCATTGCTTTTACCTGAAACAGTCATCTCATAAGGTCCGCCAAAAGACATTTCTTTCAGTTGAAGTTCCCAATAACCGTCATTATTTGTACGGGTTCTCTGGTTTTGCCCATTAAATATCACAGTTACCGTTTCTCCTTTGTCTCCCCATCCCCATACTTTGACAGGAGCATCTCTCTGAATAACCATATTATCGGCAAAAACACCGGATACCTTAATCATCGCGGATAAATCAGTAATGCCCAGCAATCCAAGAATAATCACTATAAATTTTCTTATCATAATTCAATTCTTTAACATTATCAATTAACTTCTGTAAGCATGAAAACGAAACTATCAAACATGGCACTATCATTTACATTTATCCCCATCTTCATCAATTCTTCACCTGTAAAGATCTTGTCATTTCCCCAAAAGGAACTTTTTTTGCCTATCCTGTTCAGTTCTGTCAGTTTATACTTCTTCTTTTCGTCCAAACCATCCAATTTAAATTCCAGGAAACGATCTCTGCCGTGAAATTCGAAACTATAAGCAAACACAACTGCATTTTTTTTATCTTTATCAACATACATGGATACTGCCCATCCCCCCTCATCATAGGGCGAAATAAGCCGGTATAAGTCACCGAACTGTACGATTGGCCGAATCTGTTTATAGGTTTCTACCGCATTTTTAGCAAAAATACGTTCATCGCCCTGCAAATCTTCAGGTTGCAATTCCATACCTAAACGTCCGGCCATAGCTACATCGAACCGATACTTTAGCGATGCATGCATTTTGGTTTGATGATTAGGACTGATCGAAACATGGGCTCCTGTAGCGATAGCCGGAAAAAACATATTAGTACCATATTGGATAAATATCCGACTAAGCGGATTCGTATTATCACTGGCCCAGACTTCATCATGATACTTTAAGGCACCATAATCCAAACGTCCTCCGCCCGATGAACAGAGTTGGATAGTAATATGCGGATATTTCTTACGTACCCGGTCGTAAACTGAATATAAACCATTGATGTAATCCACCCAGAAATGAGACTGCCTGTCAGCCGGAAGATATTCCGAACCTGCACGATTAATAAAACGATTCGAATCCCATTTAATGTACGAAATGTTAGGCGAACTACTCACTATATCATCAAATGTTCCGACGATAAAATCTTGTACTTCCGGATTAGTCAAATCCAATACACACTGACTTCTAACTAATAAAAGCTCCCGATTACCACTTCTAACGATCCATTCCGGATGTTTTTCGGCTAATTCACTTTTAGGATTCACCATTTCCAACTCTACCCAAATCCCGAACTTTACACCTTTCTTATGTGCATAATCGGCTAAATGACCTATCCCTCCGGGAAGTTTTTTCTTATTCACCTGCCAATCTCCCAATCCGCACCGATCGTCATCACGAGGATATTTATTACCGAACCAACCATCATCAAGAACAAACATTTCAATACCGAAATCAGCAGCGGCATCAATCATCCTTTTCACCTTTTTCTCATCAAACTTAAAATAAGTGCCTTCCCAACTGTTCAAGACAACTGGACGTATCTCATTCCCATGCGCCAATGCGTACTTACGACACCAGTCATGATAATTTCTTGAAATCTGCCCACGCCCACAAGAGCTATAAGTCCAGATCATTTCCGGCATTTTAATTTTCTTTCCCGGTTCTATCAGGAGCATCGAAGCATATGGATTAATCCCTCCTACCATATGCAATATACCATATTTATCAAGTTCGAAAGTCATTTTATAATTCCCCGACCAGGCTAAAGATCCGGCATATATCTCACCAGCTCTTTCTTGTGCCGGAGCATCTGCCGAAAGCATAAAAGAAGAATTCACCGACTCCGTTGTCAAAATTCCGGTCCGTGCTTCTATGCTCTTTGTTCCCGGTGTCAACTGCTCTTCTTTCATTTTCATTTCAGTTCCCCATCCTCCATAAAAATGAGTGAGATAATAAGACTTACGATGTAAAGGAAGATAAGCCGAAGCTATTTTTTCAATCTTGATGGCATCTTGTTCTTCATTTTCCAATTCTATGTATTGAGCGATAATATTCTCCTTTTTATATGCCTTAAATACAATATTGACAAAAAGAGGATATAATTTATCTTTAAGTCGAATGGTCGTCTCAGATACATTATCATCCATATTTATCGTATTATGCTCTACATAATATAGATCGGTAGTAAATACTCCATCAGCGTGTGTCAACTGCAAAGCGGGATCCAGACAGTCTCCGGAAGTAGGAAAAATCTCCGGTATAAGTGGACGACCATCACGTCTGAGCTTGTATTCCTTATTTAAAACAGTAGTCCGACTGTCAGAAACTAATCTATCTCCAAAATACAGAAAAGAGACCTTCTTATTTTCCGAAACAGTAAAAAACATATTCAATCCGGCCGTTTCTATAGTTATAAAATCTATTGATTTCGCACAAACTCCCACTCCGCACAGAACAAACAATAAAAAAGTAATCAATACACACTTTCTCATATCATATCATAATATTAGTTTTCCATCCTATTTATTTCTCAGATATTCTCACCGGTAAGGTAAAAGGAAATGCCGGTAAGCCATTTTTATTATATAGATTTGCGTTCACGTTATTTTCTACAGCATAACTTACTTTTACCGGATTCTGAATATTTTCACAACCTATTATCAATTTATTTCTTTTAACAACAGCTTTCACTTTTTGCTTCTTTCCGGTAGTATCAGTCACCCAAATATCATTTATCTCTTTCCCTTTTATGCACAATTCTTTCACAAGATTAAAACTCACTACTATTTTATCTCCTTTAGCTACCGCTCTCTCCGCTACCGGATAATCTGCAAAGTTTTTTCTCCCATATATCTTATTCAACGCCATATCAGCAAACCGCTGTCCGAAAGGTAATTTGTTATTCGGATGTACATCATCAGGATTTCCAATATCAATCGTACAAATAACATAAGTATTTTTCTTCTCACGCGCCTTCAGTTGAGCATCTCTTAAAATCGCTGCTCGCTCAGCAGACGGATAATTAAAATTAGTCAGCTGCCCGATAAGAACAGGAAAATCCGAATGGAAACCATCTCTCCAATTATCAATCATACTCTGTAACTGATATTCGTATTCATCTGCCCATTCCACACTATTCTCTCCTTGATACCAGATCAGTCCGGATATGGTATAGGGCATGCAAGGATGAACCATTCCGTTATAAAGGGAGCCGGGCTTACAATGTGGCCGTTGTAACATATGAACACTTTTCGGTTTTTTGACAATCTCCTGGGCAGTACCTTTTGCCAAATTTTCTTCCTGCAAAGCCAGCTTCTCTGCGTATGCAATGCTATCATGCGGAAAATCCTTCTTCCATTTCCACCATCTGTCTGTCGCTTTTCTCAAATTATCGTCAGAGGCCTGCAAATCATAAGAAAGCCATGATTCAATACCTGTTCCGGCCCAAGAAGCAGAAATAATTCCAATCGGAACATTTAACTGTTCTTGTAAGAAAACGGCAAAATGATAACTTATAGCCGAGAAATGTCGAACAGTCTCAGCATTACATTCTTTCCAAACAGCATTCTTACCAAAAACAGATTCCTTCCGGTCTGAGACATGACGCGGAACATGAAACAAACGAATATTGGCATGGTCGGCATTTTTCAATATGTTTTCAGCCTCCTTTTCTTCTATGATTGACCATCCCATATTAGATTGCCCACTAGTAAACCAAACTTCCCCTATTAAGACATTATTCAGTTCTATCCGATCCGTTCCATTAATCAAAATATGATAGGGTCCCCCGGCTTCAGGAGTAGAAATATACATATTCCATTTACCATCCAATCCGGCTTTTGCCACATACTTCCTATCGTTCCAACTTGTCTCTACGGATATATCCGTCCCTGGCTTGTCCCAACCCCAAAATGCAACTTTTGATTTCTGTTTCAAGACCATATCATTACCTATAAGTCCAGGCAAAATAGTCTTTGCATACAGAGTACCGAATGAAGTGATAGAAAGAAGAAAAATCACCAGAAGATTTGCAAAAAACTTTTTCATAATATTAAATATTTTCAGAACACTGGAATTACTGTATAAAAGTATCCTCTGTAATATCAGAAGACAGAGTACTTTTTAGAAAAACTCTCATCATTATAAATAAGATTAATAATATAAATTCCCTGTTTAAGCCGATGTAAAGTAACCGAAGAATATCCCCAAAAAGAATCTTCAAGAATTAATTGCCCGTAAGCATCAAAAACTCTCATTTTCACCTGTTTTTCCTGGTATCCATTTAAGCTTACATATCCATTATTGTCTACACAGATCAATTTCTCCCCATCGTGCTTTATTTGACTCAATCCTGTCCCCATAGGATCTTCATCCGTAACAATATTTTTCACATACTTCGTAACATATTCCATATCATTCCGAATCAAAAAATTCTGTCCATGATCTCGTACCCAGGTTGCAGGCTCAATCGTATTCTTGTAAAAATATCCACCATCTATCGCATTCAGAAACACACACGGTTTCGGACAATTCTTTATCGTATTACGATGAATAATGATATTCCTAAAACCACCGGCAGGTGCCAAATCACCATTCGATGCTTCCAATACTACTGAAATAGCAGCAGCCTGAGAACGTTTCAAATTTTGGCGAAACATACACGTTTCGATATGATTACCACTTATTTCCAGATTTCTCGACAGTCCTGCCTCCATCCAATTAAATTCAGGAGCAATAATTATTGCACCGGCACCAGTATATGTTATTTCATTATTTTGTATTTTTCCATCAGATGACTTTACCAATATTCCTCTTCCCGGAACATGGCCAATTTTATTATTGATAACCCGGAACCCCGCCCCGATTCTGTCAGTTGAATAAATCACATCACCAGGGGAGACATTACTAACTTTATCCCAATCTTCCGCTGAAAAACGAATCATAACAGTTCTTATATACCGGGTATCTTTAATATCTTTAAAATAAGATAAACATTTCTTTATATCCTCTGCGGTAGGATCGGCTGACAACGTCACTCGTGTGGGCTTAGCCTCTCCACGACAGACCCCATCATTCGAAACAACAACAACATTTTCATCTTTCTTGATAGTTACATCTGCAAGATTATAATCCCTTGCCAAAATATACAATTGTTTATATTCTTTATCTACCCTATATACCGGATAAAAATTCCCGTTAATTGCTATCGGGTCGTCATTTGTATACTGAATAACACATTCCTCTATAGTAGGTCCTATTGTCGCATGCTTACTATGAATTCCATCGGCAATACCAGGTCGTAACCTATCTTGAGGATATTTGGGATCGTCTACTTTCCGATCGATAATACAACGATAATAATGTGTATTTTCACAATAATGTTCGGCAAAATGAAAAGCAGGAGAATCATAAATGGTTATACCGGACATTGTCAGATTCTTACAATGATTCATAATGATACAATGACCAACATAAGTAGTAGGAATATTATTGAATACAACAAAATCACCGACTTCATAAGTTCCGACCTTAGGCATTGTCAAATTTACCTGTACTTTACGATCCTCTAAATAAACAATCGGATCTTTTATTTCATTGGTATAAAGATTCCAAATCAACTCCCGGGTATCTTTATCAAAGAAATGTACTCTATTCTGTACTGTTTCCGGATTCAGCATCGGATACCCTTCATGTATCTCCACTTGAAGTGTCTTTGCATCGGCCGACATTTGAGTAATCGTACCTTGTGTAGAGCAAGGCGGATCATACTCTATTGTCAAATCAGAAAAGACCATATCTTCACAATACTCAAAACTAAAAGCCTGTTTCTGATAATTACAAATAATTGTCGAACCATTTCCCTTTACCTGAATATTTTTTTTATAACTGAATAAGTAAGGTTGTTTTCCATCTTTCAAATCAAGGATATAAGTCCCTTTAGGAATATCAATCACAGAATTATTGATTTGAGCATCAAGAACAGTCCGTAGATCCCCACTTACTTCTCCCGCATTGCTCGTACAGGAGATCATTCCCCAAAAGAATAGTAAACAGAAAGACTTCATTTTATGTTTCATAAGTATTTTATTGATTCTTTATTTATTCGATTTTTACTTCTTAAAATTCATCAACCAATGGTCTTTTCTCCAGCCATGCCAACATATTCATAACCAGATAATTCCAATTCTGAAACCCAGGATTTAGTATAGGTTCCCCATTTTCAGGCTGATAATACTCGTGTAAAGCCCCGAAACGTTTAAAATCGCTTCCAAACAACTTTATAGTTTTCTCGGCCAGTTCGCATGCTTCTTCTTCATACCCATATTTCACCAACCCTTTCCAAACCATATAATTCGAAATCCCCCACACAGGTCCCAACCAAGACGACGGATTACCGGTAGCTTTCAAATTATACATCTTCTCCATTTTAGAAAGAGTTCTGATGCCATACGGAGCATTAAAGGTTTTTGTATTTTTAAAATGTTCCCGAACGATTCTTTCCGATTGTTCCGGCGTTGCAATATCTGCCCACATGGCCAAAAAGCCTGACCAAACACCAATTCTCATAATCAGACAATCCCAATCACGCGGCATGCCACTATGTCTCTCAAATGCCTCCGGACTTTTTACAGGCAATAAATTCAAATCTACACTATAAAAGAAGCCGTCTCTGTTATCCCAACAATGTTTTTGAATAGCTTCTTGCAAATCCGATGCATTCTTTTGGTATTGAGGTGCGGTCTCAAACAGACCCAACCTTTCACACAAATAAGCTACAGCTTTCAATTCCTTATACATCAAACAATTTAAAAAAATAGATCCGGAGCTTCTTGCCGGACGATAATAGGTACACGGATCATTATCTACTCCGATAGCTACATCATTTTGCCAATAATATAATCCGGTAACCCGATCCCGGTGATGGTTAACATAATTATTCACAAAAGTCTGAAGATAATAAAATTTAGCTCTGAGCCATTCGGCATCACCATCATTGAGTTTTGTTAAAAATGCAGCATGTTGAGCCAAACACGGCTTATGCATATTCGTTTTATAAATTTCTTTAGGTTGTATTTCGGCTCTCACAGATTCCCGCTTTATATTTATAGGTATCCAACCATCCATTCCTCCAAATTCCAAAAAATTCAAAATACAACCTTGTTCATATTTTATGGCTTCTTTCGAAGCTTTATCATTACCTATATCCAACAAAATCTGACGTAATGCTATATTAGTCAGCCAAGAATCCCAATCCCATAAAACATCGGAGTATTGACTGCTTCCCGGAGTAATGAAAGGATATTTCAAAGCTTTACCTTCTTCTCTGAACATACCTTTATAATCATTATAAATACATTTTTTTATGATAGAGCTATAATCTCTCCATGTTCCTTCTTGCTGAGAAAAAACAGAAAATATTGCTATCGAAAATACAATAAATAAAGAAAAGGCCCTTCTCTTTTCCAAGAATTTATCCATAGTTACAGGATTTAATCTCCAATAATTATTTTTATAATTCACAGAAAGGTGCATAAACCTTTTCAAAGCACCTTTCTGCGTTTTATTTTTTATTTCAATATCTTTTCAGAATATACCTTTCCATTTTTGTCTACTATCCGCACGATGTAAATACCCTTTGCCAGATTCCGTATATTAACAGATGTAACGTTCACAGCAACAGGGATGCACGGCATACCAAAAGATGTATATATTTGAACCGATGCAACTTCTTCAGAAAAATACAAAGTTCCCGTAGGATGATTCAAATAAACATGTACCTGAGAATCTACTTTAAATTCATTGACGGAAGAAGCAACTCCATTATACTCGAAAGCACCTAAGTCTCTGGAATTACCAGTTTTAGCAACACCTCTTATATCAGTTTGCGGAATCAACTCCTCTCCTTCATATATCAACGAAGAAACTCCATTATCAATAGCATATCCTTCAGGGTCATTGATCTCGATATAAGGAATACCTTCTGTCGGTTCGGTTAACTTACGATCAATTCCCACTTGTTTCAGTTTCTGGTCAGTAGACTTGCCGCGAACACTTTTATTGTTATTTGCCGTAGCAATATCTTCATTATTAAAATGATATAAAAATCCGGCACCCCAAGTTGCATCATACGCTCCACCTACACCATCAATTAAATTATTCTTAATAATATATTCACCTGTCGATCTGGCATCTTTTTCCCGGATTGACCATCCCCAACCTAACTGGTCAACCATTGTTCCGTCACCTTTATCGATAGGTTCTATCATACAATCCAACATAATATTATTAACAAAAACCAAATCGAAATCACCACCAAAATCACTGAAATTTATGGCATTCTGGTCTGTCTGAACTAATCCGTCAACACCTGTATTGTTCATCATGGACGTATTGTTTACAAAAACAAAACTTCCCGACATTCCTAAAGTAGGCGCTGATTTCTGAGAAGTAATAAGATTCGCTTGCGGGCCTTCCGTACGATTTTTGTAAAATACATTATTAACAAACTTCAAGTTTACATTTCCTTGTTCACATCTTGCCCAGTGCATGAATCCACTGGCACCTACAGACTTATTGTTTGATACCGTACAATTCATAAATGTTACATTTGCATTACATTCCTCATTAAGAAATAAACGTACGCCACCTGCTGTAGCATTTCTGGCTGTATTAGTAGCTACGTTAGAATCAAAAAAACACTTGTCAAAAGCAATATCCATCTCCATACCTTCTATGTATAAAGCCCCTCCGGAAGCTCCACTACCATTTTCAACCGTACCGTCTCCCGTTTCATTATTTCTGAATATACAATCTTCAAATCGGGCATAAATAGGATTCTCAGATTCTCTCAGACAAACGGCACCTCCTTGATAAGCTTTACATCCTTCAAAAATTGTATTTTTTACAATCAGTTTACCTTCACTGCAAATAGCGCCTCCACGACAGTTTACTCCAGTAGTAACCACTCCGTTTCTTACAACAACATTATTAAGGTTCAACTCCGAATACGGATCTACGTATATCATACCACCAGATCCGGTTCCCCCGTCCCGATGCAAATTCTTCAGCGTAATATCCTCCAAATTCAATTTCACTCTTCTCAAATCAAAGAAACTTGAAACATTCATTTCTCCATCATTAAACTCATCATCATTCACCCCCATTATTGCAGCTTCAGGAGTACCTCCTTTTATTGTAACTTCTTTGATAGTAGCCTCCTTACTTACGTCAATTACCGGGTCCAAATAGATTTCATCCAATACGATAATTGTACATCCATCTGTCCAATTATCAGCATTTAGTGAATACCAAGGTTGTTCTTTAGTTCCAGGATTGTCATCACTTCCACTCGAACTTACATAAAAAGTTTCTTGGGCTGATAAATTTGACTGCCAGCACAATGCCAATACCAGAGAGTAAAATAAGTTTTTCATAAATTTCAAATTTTAATGTTTAACATAAGCTCTATTACTACATTTATATCAAAGTACTTTAATGTTCAGATTATAACCTATCAGTGCTCGTTGCTCATTACAAACTCTAACGTTCCACCCCGCATAATATCATCATATGAGATTTTATGATCTCTGATTTGCCTTCCATTCAACTTAACCGATTCCACATATTTATTCTCCTTAGACAAATCATGCGCTATCATTGTGAATACTTTTCCATTCTTCAATTTTATTTGTGCCCGAGGAATCTGAGGGGCACCAATTACATATTCAAGACTGACCGGATTCACAGGATAAAATCCTAATGCACTGAATATATACCAGGCTGACATCTGACCACAATCATCATTCCCACATAGCCCATCAGGTTTTGGTAAATAGAAACGATCAAATACTTCACGGACTAATTCAGCTGTACGATCATTCTTCCCAAGTAAAGTATACATATATATTACATGATGACTCGGTTCGTTTCCATGAGCATATTGACCTATCAGGCCTGTTACATCTCCAACAAATCCAGTCTGATCAGCAGATTGTTCAATAACAAAAAGTGAATCCAGCTTCATTATCATCTTATCTGTTCCCCCCATTAACTCGGTCAATCCTGCTATATCTTGTTGTACATGCCATGTATATTGCCAAGCATTCCCTTCAGTATAATCACCACCGGCAGTCCCGGCATGAGATAAATGAAAAACATTGAATGGTGTACGCCATTTGCCGTTGGAATCTTTTCCACGCATCAACCTCGTTTCATTATCAAATAGATTTTTATAACTCGCCGAACGTTTCATAAAAAAATCATAATCATCACTTTTACCCAGTTTCTTGGCCAACTGTGCTGCACAATAATCATCATAAGCTCCCTCCAATGTACGAGAAACAGATTCTTCTTCTACAATGTCAAAAGGAAAATATCCATATCGGTCATAGGCCTCTACATCATATTTAAAATGAGAAACTGTCAAAGATTTCTTGATCAAATGATAAGCCTGTTCCACATCAATTCCTGGAAAGTTTTTCAAACAGGCTTCTACAATAACCGGGACTGCATGATTACCAATCATACAATGTGTCTCTTTTCCCCATAATGTCCAAATCGGTAGATACCCTTGGCATTCGGCATGCAGTAACATAGAATTTACCATATCGGGAAGTAACTCTGGAGTAAGAATGGTATATAGAGGATGAGCAGCCCGATAAGTATCCCATAAGGAAAAAGTAGAATAATATATTCCAAAAGGAGAAAGAGAAACTGAATCTTTCGCATTTTTATATTGTCCGTTTACATCAGCTACATTATTAGGTTGTATCAGTAAATGATACAAAGCCGTATAAAAATTTATTTTCTGTTCATCAGTACCTTCAATTTCAATTCGTGACAAGTAATTCTCCCATTTATTTTCAGCCTCTTTTCGAACCGTATCAAAATCCCAATGTTCCAATTCCAAATTCAGATTTTTTTTAGCTCCCTCAATACTAACCATTGAAAAAGCAACTTTTATCTGTACCTCTCTTTCATCAGCTAAACGAATTATCTTACGAGGAGCCTTATCTTCACGTCCATCTTCCGCATCTTCAAATGTTGCAATCGGTTTATCTAACTTTATTACATAAAAGAGATCGCGTTCAACCCAAGCCTTCACTCGCTGATAACCAGTTATAGTATACATATCCTCTTTCTGTATGTTGGCATCAAGTACTCTGTTATTGTAACTATTTTCACTTCCAACCATTCCATTCTGAAAGTTAATGTATATTGCAGGATTCTCTTTTTCAAACTGATACCGATGCATAGCAACATGCGAAGTAGCTGTTAGCTCTACTTTTACCGAATTATCAATCAGTTCTACAGAATAGTAACCAGGATTAGCCACTTCTGAATCCTTCCGATAAGTACTTTGAAAATCCTTTGTATCCTTCCCTGAAAATGGCATAATCAGTATATCACCCATATCCGGTACTCCTGTCCCATTCAACCGATTTTGAGAGAATCCTGATATCAAGGTATCTTCATAACGATATCCGGCACAGTAATCCCAACCAATACATCCGGTCTGAGGACCAGGTTGTACCATCCCCAAAGGATAAGTCGCCCCCGGAAAGGTATGCCCTGTATAAGTAGTACCTATAAAAGGGTCTACATATCGATTTAACTCAGAAGATATTTGTTTGTTACCAGAACATGAAACAAATAATAATGTAACATATAGAAAAGGAATACGGCTTTTCATGGGTTCAATACTTAAGATAATTCTTTGATTAATAATTTGCTTTCCTTTGTTTTCTACAGAGTACCAAAATCTATAGAACACAGATCAAGTACCAAAAACTTAAGCAAATGTATGTGTATGAACCTAATAAAAGATTAACCAGACCTTAATTGGAGTAATTTATTAAAAACAAAAACATAACCCACTGGAAACATGATTATTAAACCCGCAAAAAAAATAAGATTCAATCAAGTTTACACACCTTAATTGAATCTTAATTTATCATTAATGGACTAAAACGCTTTAAAATACAGTCTTTAAAACAGAAGTACAATGGGAATATCTACTATGATATAACTTCGTCATAACTAATTTCAGGATAAGTATTAAGTAAACGCAAATACTCTTGTGCGAATTTATCAAAACACTGTTTGGAAGCACCTTTCTGTCCAAGCAAAAACAAAGCACGGCATTTTATTCTCACAGCTTCCTCATCTATATTATCATGAAGCAATATCACATTAGCAATTTTCACCTGTAAATTCAAATCTGATTCTACCTCCGGCAACAATACTGATTTTAAAAGAACTTCTATCAAAAGAGTCGAATACTCCGATTTGTATCCATCTGCCCATTCTGCATTCAAATTAGGAAGAAGAGTCCCATTCTGAGCAATATCTAAAATGGCATTTAATATATTCGCACTAACCCTCTGTTCTTCTTTAGTCTTTTTTAATAAAAGCATTATATTTTTATAATCACAGAGCACTTCATTCCCCATCTCTACAAACCAATAAGACGTCTTATTGACAATACTAATATCACCAACTTTCTCTAATAATAATCTAAGCTTGCGTACATTGACACTTCTATTATTCGATGCACTGGCTTTATCCATTTCAAACCAGAATGTTTCATCCAATTTCTCCGAAGTAACCTTCTTTCCGTCTTTTACAGTACTTAATAAAAGATATAAGAAAATCTGCTTAACGATAGGAGTGAAATTATCAGTAATATCTACTCCTTCTTTATCAAAGACCTGAAATCCCCCCAAAAGCTTTACAGTAGAAACCGGAGTTTTTAATTCAACAGCAGGCGTCTTTGCTGCACTCTCGGAAAATGAAGGGATACTTTTTGCAGGAGGAGTTTCTCTTCGTTTTCTTCTTACGCAAAAGAAAACAATAAAAAATAAAACAATGAGTAATAAAAAGCATATTACCAAAATCAATTGATTACTTTTTTTCTCAGCCAATGCACTCTTCTGAATAACATCCGAGACCTTTAACGGAGGATATGACAAAGAATAAATATCCACATTAAAATTATCCGATTGATTTTTCTGCATTAAGACTGCATATAAGATAGATTTCTCCTTGTCCAATATAAGATCACAAAACGATTCCATATCCAAAAAGTTATATGGAATAGAATCGGCAATAATAGAGACGGAGCCATCTGTAAGACTCACTTCACACAGACTTAATAAGGTATGAAAACGATTATTATCATAAGCCAGTGCATATGCTTTATCTTTATCAATTATCATTGAGTTTGAAAAAGTTACCGGTACTCTCGGAACAGTCAAATCAAACAACTTTTTGCAAGTTTGATTTCGAGAATCCATTTCATACAGATCATAAAAGTTCTTGGGAGATTCTTCCTGTTTTCCAGATATACTACCATATCCTCCCAGAAGCAAAAATTTCCCCTTACCCAAATAACCTAAAGCACTCAAATAACGCGGAGAGATATCCTTTGACATATTCTTTATATCCCAAACACCACTGTCTAATGGATGTGTAGATAACCACGCCTTATAAGACTGATAGCCATATCCTCCAAACGTAACCAGCTGCCTTTTTTCCATATCAATAAAACGATTATGGTGGTGTGCCGGTGCAAACCTCTGGTCCAGCTTATCTCCTGACCACTCATTCTTTGCAAAATCATAAAGAATAAAATCGGGATATAGCAAACTATAAGAAACCAATCGGTAGTTTATACAATCATATATCATCTGGCTACTCCCCCCTGCACCAAAAGGAGAACCTTTTTGAGTTTTAATTCTTTTGATACGAAAATTATCCATATTAAAGAAAATCATAGAATCAGAAGTAGCAATAAAAAGTCGATTCTGAATAGAATCAAAAGCTATCTGAGCATATCTCTCCGACACAGGAATAGATGTTTCTTTTTGCCATTTTATA
This sequence comes from Bacteroides mucinivorans, assembly GCF_034654355.2. Taxonomy (NCBI): domain Bacteria; kingdom Pseudomonadati; phylum Bacteroidota; class Bacteroidia; order Bacteroidales; family Bacteroidaceae; genus Bacteroides; species Bacteroides mucinivorans. The sequence goes on from NZ_CP178179.1 coordinate 4,050,699, forward strand.
TATTTATCAATATCCCAACTTCCATTCTCTACTATCGCTTCTTTACTACAGATATCATCATACACCTTTGTACCTGCATATTTATCTAATTTCCAGAAATAGAGTAAATCCCCTTTATCATTCCGAACGGCAACATCTTTTATTGAAATCGGAGGTACATCTGAACTGTAAAACACTTTAGTCCAATTTCTACCAAAATTAATTCTGATATCATCTAATTTATTAAAAGAATAAGGTATCGTCTGGATATTATCATTAATAGAACAAATAATTTTGTCTTGCTTGAAATTAATCTTCATTTTACTCCAGTCTTCCCTATTTTTAGGTAACGATATTTTAAAATCAACATTAGCTAAAGCTTTATCATCATTAATCAATACAAAATTAAGTTTAGAAGCATTTATATTCGATATTATATCAAAACTATTAGTACCAGAAGTAACCCTACATATATAACCATAAGTCTGTACCCCTGGATTAAATTTAATATCAAGCTCTAATGAAAAACCATCCTGAAACGAAAAAGGATCATCCGGAGTTAAATTCAAAGACGTTCTCACATCTTGATTTACAGTATGAGAATAAAAGGTCAAGCCATAATGAATGTTACTTCCATTCACTTTAAAAAACGAGAAACAAAAAAACAGTAATAGATATATTCTTCGCATAACAACAAGCCCTCATCAACGGAATAAAAATGTTAAAATAGTATTTTACAAAAGGTTTAATTATCAATTTTATCATAAAAGGTAAATTACTCATATGGTAATATCCTCTGCAAATATTCACTAAAATTCCAAGAATAAGCAAACAAATAGCCGTAAATCTTATATATAAAAACCAGGAACTATCAATCTTTTCAAGTTTTTATAGCATAAAAAGCGTGGAACTGTATCCTGCATTTGTTGGAATGAGACATAACGCCTCTCTTTAATAAGACAGTGAGTTTATCGCTATAATCTCATTGCAAAAATATAAAAACTTGCCAATAAAATTAGGTTATATTGCCAGTTTTTACAGAATAAACCTTTTCTCAGATAGGATATTCAAAACAAACATTCAATATATGATTCGGATGATTTACTCTCATTACGACCAATCCTCTACTCACATTTTTTTACCATAATGCATCGCAAACTGCATAAACACCTGTGACAGCCCTCCCTCTTGTCCCTGCTGATGTACAAAACAGAATTCCCTCAACATCTGCATTCCTTTTATTTCAATTACCCGGAAAGCACCAGAAACTAATTCTTTGGTTATAGAACGGATAGACACAATACCCATACAATCGGTATTCTCGAGAAAGAGCTTGATGCTTTCTGTACTACCGAGATACATCAGAACATTAAGTGCAGACAATTTTATATTATGTTGTAACAAAGCACGTTCAAAAACATCAAGCGTACCAGAACCGCGTTCACGAAGCACAAGAGGAATGCCTGGCAAGTCTTCGGGAGTTATTTCATCCGGTAGCGAAAGTTTACTTTGAGTATGTACCACAGCTACCAGCTCATCATCTAAAAAAGTCGTATATTTCAGATTTGGTAAACGAAAGATACCCTCAACTAAGCCTAAGTCAATCCGATGTTCTTGTAACGCAGCCTCTATTCCACGAGAATTCCCATTCAGCAAAGACAGATTTACCTGTGGAAATTTACGAATAAAATTTCCAAGTAGAGGTGGAAGTACATATTGGGCAATGGTAGTACTGGCTCCAAGTTTTAATTCACCTATATAATCACCATGTAGAAGATGCATTTCATATTCCAACCGCTTATAGGCATCAAGAATGCGTTCGCTATGCTCCAGAAGCAATTTCCCAGCTTCTGTGAGAGAAATTTTATTCCCTTGCCGATCGAAAAGCCGTACCTGATAACAGGTTTCCAATTCCTGGATATGTTTTGTTATGGCAGGTTGACTTACAAAAAGCTCCTGAGAGGCTTTAGTAAAACTGAGATTCTTCGCTACACTCTGAAATACTTTCAAACGAAAATCGGACATATAAGTAGTGATTAACGATTAGTAACAGGTGAAAAAAAGACTCCTATAATTCGTCTCCTTTAATTCCCAATGCTTGCATCAATGGGTATGCCAGCATCTCCCACTGATACTCTATAGTCTCTTCCGATTCATTCACCCGGAACTGAATAATCTCTTTTTCTTTTACTTTATTCAAAACAGCAGTCACTTTATTACCATACTCTTCATTGAAAGAAAGCACAATCAGCTTTTTCACATCTGCCGAGTCAAGGACTATCTGCAATAAATCAAGAAACAGCTCTTCACGAGTCACCATCCCTTCGCAGGGTACTCCTGCGAAAGAAAACTCTCCAAACTGATCTGAAAAGGCAACCCCATCAAGCTCTTTTTTCAAATCTGACGGATTACAGAAAGCCAGATTAGAAGAATCCTGATCGTACACAAATAACAGTTGCACTTTATTATCTCCTTCTTCAATACCGGCATCCAATGCCAGATAGGTAGTTAGCAAGGATAAATCAATTTCCTGTAGCGGACGATTTAACACATTCTCGAAATATCTCTTCAAATCTGACACTATGAAATTCAGAAATGCGGCATCAACGAGTATCACTATCTCAGGAAGTTTTATCTTTTCATCCATAAAAATCTTATTCTTATCTATTTATTTGCGGATAAAGATACAATAAAGCTTTTATACAGATAGCATTAATCTTCTAAAAGTTTTGGTACAAACAGGAATGGTGTAAGGAAAGAGTAGAAATTCAAAGTTGTTTCAAAGCTTTGAGAAAAAATTCTCAAAGCATATGAAACAACACTCTCAACGTATTGAGAAAAGACTCTCAATAGGTTGAAACACTTTTCTCAATACGTTGAAACAAAATGAAACATTAAAGAGGCTGAGAACTTCTCCGCAAACAACATTGCACATAAATATAAGAGCAGGACATTTTGTCAACCTATTATCTAAAATTACTGAAAAAATGGCATAATATGTGCATTGGCAAATCTTTTGCGCCCTTTCAGTGTTATTAGAAACGTGAAAATAAGAAAGGAGACATAAGATATGAACTTTAACAACTTTACCATTAAGTCACAAGAAGCGGTGCAGGAGGCCGTCAATTTGGTCAAAGCCCGAGGGCAACAGGCCATCGAGCCGGTCCATCTACTAACGGGAGTAATGAAGGTAGGTGAGAACGTTACCAACTTCATTTTTCAGAAATTGGGAGTAAACGGACAACAGATTGCACTGGTTGTTGATAAACAAATTGACTCATTGCCAAAAGTTTCCGGTGGAGAACCTTATCTGAGCAGAGAGTCAAATGAAGTACTTCAGAAAGCAACCCAGTATTCCAAAGAAATGGGTGACGAGTTTGTTTCACTGGAACATCTGTTATTGGCTTTATTGACTGTAAAAAGTACCGCCTCTACCATTCTCAAGGATGCAGGTATGGCGGAAAAAGAATTACGAAGCGCTATCAGCGAACTGCGCAAAGGAGAGAAAGTTACTTCACAATCAAGCGAAGATACTTATCAGTCACTCGAAAAATATGCTATCAACCTAAACGAAGCAGCACGTAGCGGTAAACTCGATCCGGTAATCGGACGGGATGAAGAGATACGGCGTGTACTACAGATATTGAGCCGCCGTACAAAAAACAATCCTATCCTGATCGGTGAGCCAGGTACCGGTAAAACGGCTATTGTAGAAGGTTTGGCACATCGTATATTAAGAGGTGACGTACCTGAAAACCTGAGAGACAAACAAGTATACTCTTTGGATATGGGTGCATTGGTAGCAGGAGCCAAATATAAAGGTGAATTTGAGGAACGATTGAAATCAGTGGTCAATGAAGTAATGAAATCCGAAGGAAACATCATTCTATTCATTGATGAAATACACACACTGGTAGGTGCCGGAAAAGGTGAAGGTGCCATGGACGCTGCCAACATTCTAAAACCGGCATTGGCTCGTGGAGAACTGCGTGCTATCGGTGCTACCACTCTTGATGAGTATCAAAAATACTTTGAAAAGGATAAAGCATTGGAACGCCGTTTCCAGATTGTACAAGTGGATGAACCAGATACTCTGAGTACTATTTCTATCCTCCGTGGATTGAAAGAGCGCTACGAAAATCACCATCACGTACGTATTAAAGATGATGCTATCATCGCTGCAGTAGAATTGAGTAGCCGTTATATCACCGATCGTTTTTTACCGGATAAGGCTATCGACCTCATGGATGAGGCAGCAGCCAAGTTACGTATGGAAGTAGATTCTGTTCCGGAAGACTTGGATGAGATTTCACGTAAAATCAAACAATTGGAGATTGAACGTGAAGCCATCAAGCGTGAAAAGGATCAACCCAAATTGGATACAATAGGCAAAGAGATAGCCGAATTGAAGGAACAGGAGAAATCATTCAAAGCGAAATGGCAAAGTGAGAAATCACTGATGGATAAGATTCAGCAAAACAAAGTGGAAATTGAAAATCTGAAGTTTGAAGCTGAAAAAGCTGAACGTGAGGGTGATTACGGAAAAGTAGCCGAGATACGTTATGGAAAGTTACAGGCTTTAGACCAGGAAATAAAAGAGACACAAGAAGAGCTGAAACAAATGCAGGGAGGTTCTGCAATGATTAAAGAGGAAGTAGATGCTGAGGACATTGCTGATGTGGTATCCCGCTGGACAGGAATCCCCGTCAGCAAAATGCTTCAAAGTGAGAAAGACAAACTACTCCATCTTGAGGATGAACTTCACGAGCGGGTTATCGGCCAAGACGAAGCAATTGCTGCCGTAGCCGATGCAGTACGCCGTAGCCGTGCCGGACTGCAAGACCCGAAACGGCCGATTGGCTCATTTATCTTCCTGGGAACTACTGGTGTAGGTAAAACAGAATTGGCTAAAGCACTTGCTGAATTTCTGTTCGATGACGAAACAATGATGACACGTATTGACATGAGTGAATACCAGGAGAAACACAGTGTTTCTCGTTTGGTTGGAGCTCCTCCGGGATACGTAGGATATGATGAAGGCGGACAATTGACAGAAGCCATCCGGCGTAAACCATATTCAGTAGTATTGTTTGATGAAATAGAAAAGGCGCATCCGGATGTATTCAATATCCTGCTGCAGGTATTGGATGACGGGCGCTTGACGGACAATAAAGGACGTGTAGTCAATTTCAAAAACACAATCATCATCATGACTTCAAACATGGGAAGCTCCTATATACAAAGTCAAATGGAAAAACTCAATAGCTCCAACAAAGAAGAAGTAGTTGAAGAGACCAAAAAGGAAGTGATGAACATGCTGAAGAAAACAATTCGTCCGGAATTCCTGAACCGTATTGATGAAACAATCATGTTCTTACCATTAACGGAGAAAGAGATCAGGGAAATTGTTTTGCTACAGATTAAAGGTGTTCAAAAGATGCTTGCTGGCAATGGTGTAGAACTGAAACTGACAGATACTGCCATAAACTTTATAGCGCAAGCCGGTTATGATCCGGAGTTTGGTGCACGACCTGTAAAAAGAGCGATCCAACGTTATTTGCTCAATGACCTGTCGAAAAAGTTACTTGCACAAGAAGTAGATCGCAGTAAAGCAATCATCGTTGATGTTGCGGGGGATGGATTATCATTCCGCAACTAAAATAAAAACAGATCCTTATATACAATGCCAGTATGTTACACAATATACTGGCATTTTTTATAGCAAAAAACTTAATAAATAATTCTACGTACTACCACCTCACTGGCAGGATGCAGTATAACAAGTACGTAGGCTCCACGCTTCGGAAGTTCTAATGTCAATGAGGAGGAAATACATAATTCTTTTACCTGCAAATATCCGTTATCATTATACAAATAAACCATTGTATTTATAAGCAAATCACTCAGACACAATACTCCCTTTTCTGTGTCTAACTGAAACTCGAATGCTTTGTTTGACCTTTTATCCATACCCCATTTACATCTATCTTCCAGTCCCCCAAGAAGATATTTATATATAAAAGCGTGGGAACTGTTGCCATTATCGCACTTGAGGCTCTGGACTGCCACTATTCAAATAATGTACAACAACCCACGCCCAATACCATATATTTGCATATACAGCAGAGCATGAGCGCTTGTTTCCATTATTCCTGAATAGTGAAATTGTCCAGATTTCAAGTACAGAATAATATAATAAACGCCTTTGTTCTAAGTAATTACTAAACAGTCCTCCCTCCTGACTTTTCAGGAATCGGTGGATTGCAACAAAGATAAGTAAAAAAGCTCTGAATCTTATAAAGGAAAGCTCAAAAATATTCCTGTAAATATATAGTATAAGCAGAACAGAACGAGTTCCTTTTTGTTTAAAGCATTCCAATAAAAAAAGAAAAAGCGTGATAAACATCCTCAAAAGATATTTATCACGCTTCTTTTATAACTGAAAAAGATATCAGATTACATCTTATTCCGCTGTTTCTACAGCCTCCTCTTGTTCTTCTGTGGCATCTTTAAACTCAGTAATTCCATTTGTAACAAGAATGTTATACCATGAAATTAATTTTTTAATATCGGTCACATATACCCTCTCACGATCAAAATCAGGCAACACTTCTGCCAGATAAGCTCGCAATTCCTCCACAGTAGCCTTCTTAGGATCAATAGAAGCAGTTCCCACATTTTCTTTTTCCTTGATTGACTCAAGAACATCACGCAAAGGAACTTCAGCATCATTTGTATACATTGCTATATCTGCCAGAGAAATAATTTTTTCATTTCCGTAAGCCGGGAAACGCTTTTTTTCTGCGCTAACAGATTCAACAATCAGCATATTCTTTCCCTGCGAAATAAGTTTATACAATCCCGGTTTTCCGGAGATAGACAAAATAGTCTTCAACATAGTATATTCTTTTTATTTATTAGTTATTTTTTCGGTGGGCAAAGATAGTGTAAGCCAAAGACAATACAAAATAAGCAAGCCTATTTTTATTGTTAAGACAATACCTATTTTCCCGAAAGAGAAGCAATATTTTCAAATAGCAAAGAAATTAGTTCCAGAACCTGTGGAATTAATGGCACTTCGCCGTCATTAACAATTACAAACTCGGCTTGTTTACGCTTTTCTTCATCACTCATCTGGCTTTGTATACGCTTCATTATAAGTTCACGCGAGGAACAATCACGTTTGATAGCACGCCGTACACGTAGTTCCAATGGGGCATACACCATCACCACCACATCTACTTCAGCAGCAAAACCCGATTCTATTAATATGGCAGATTCCATACCTACTATAGGAGAAAGCGATTGCCTCTCTACCCAGCGACGAAAATCGTCCTTTACCTGCGGATGAATAATTTCATTGATTCGCCTTGTATGATCCGGATGCCCAAAAAGATAAGAAGCCAGAAATGCTTTATTCAGTTCACCGCCTTCAAAAACTTTGTCGCCCAGCAAAGCACAGAGTTCCTTCCGAATGAAGGGATCTGTATTTGTCAATCTTTTAGATTCAATATCGGCTATGTACACAGGAATACCCATCACTTCCAGCAATCGTGAAACAACACTTTTGCCACTACCTATACCACCGGTTATGCCTACTTTAATCGCCATTAGAAGATACTTGTTCTATAAGAAAATCAACCTTTTTAGGTGTTATACGAATATGACTCACCCCATTAGGAATAGATTTGAGTTTTACCGTATACTTATCTGAACCCAACTTTAATAGCTCTTCATAAGATATATTTATAATAAAGGAGTTTGCTTCAATCTTATAAAAGTTGTGATACCCTACCTGAAAAGTTATCTGTACCTTTGAAGGAAAAGTACGCAAAACCTTATCAGCAGGAAAATTAACTCCATGCAAAGGTACTTCAACTGTCTTTTCCGTATACATATCTACCGGAAAAGTTAAATCTACAGCATTGGGAATAAACTTAGCCCCTTTTACCTCTGCCAGAGCAACATGATGTGTCAATGTATCCGCAATATTGCTCAGGTCAACCTTACGCGTATAGGCAGTAGTTATTGTATCCAGAATAGCAATAGGAGCATAAACCAAAACAGAATCCGGTGAATAGATCGTATCGGATAGATAGTATTGCCGGGCGGCAGTCACTTTACCCTGCATTTTCACCGGAACACGTTTTGATCTACCGGTAGAGTATATGTATTCCAGTGTATCGGGCTTTACAGAAACCAACCGGGTAGATACATTCAGTTGACTCATAATTTTTTTCTCAAACTCTGACGAATAAATCCGCACATGATTATTTCGGGCACTATAGTCATTGAAATTGAGATTCACCGGAAAAAAGCTTTTCCCTAACATATAGTTTAACAAAACGGTTCCCCTGTCTTTTACCTTAATACGCAGTTCAGAAGGAGGCTCCGAGGTAATTACTACATCATTGGGAACTTCTTTCAAACGGACAGGAATAGAAAATTCCGCTTCATAATCATTGTTTAAAGTTTGAAGAAGCCAGAAACCACTGGCTATAAGGAAAAAAAATAAAAAGATCAGGAATTCCCTACTCTTTTCACTGAGTAAAAAGTTCCTAATCTTTTTAGAAAATCTCAAATAAATATACTTTATATCCCTACGTTCAAACATAGGCTTTATTTATGTTTATAGCTTATTTAGCTGGCTGCTGACTAGCAGCAGAAGCATCAGCAAAAATAGAATTCTTATCTATCTTAATTTTTACATTAGTTGCAATTTCAAGTACAATGTGGTCATCATTAATCTCTTTAATAATGCCATGTATACCTCCGGCAGTGATAACCTTTTGATTCACCTGAAGAGATTTACGGAAATTAGCAATCTCTTTTTGTTTTTTGTTCTGAGGGCGAATCATAAAGAAATACATGATAACAAACATTGCTATCAGCATAATCCACATCAGACTTCCGTCGGGACCAGCAGCAGGAGCTTGCAGTAATACAGTCAATAAATTCATAAATAATCTGTTTTAGTTTTTTAATCTATAATAGCAAAGGTATCAGTTTTTCGCCAACTTACCTTCTTTTTTTAATTGATTAACAATTCCATCCAAAGTTCCATTGATAAAGCTACCACTCTTAGCAGTGCTATAAAGCTTGGCAATCTCTACATACTCATTTAACGAAACACTGACCGGAATGTTCGGAAAACTCAGAATTTCTGCCAAAGCAGTCTGCATAATAATTACATCCATAAATGCAACACGATCCAAATCCCAGTTCTTGGTATTTTCGCTAATGAGATGGCGGTAGTAATCTGCATTCAGAATAGTACGGCGGAAAAGACGACGTGCGAATTCCTGATCTTCATCATCTTTAAATTCCGGAAGTAAAGTCTGATTTGCACCGTTCTTTTCTTCAAAACGTTTAATGGTTTTCAAAACAAATGTATCTACAATCTCTTTGTCATCATTCCAATACAAACTCTGGTCTTCTAACACCTGATCCAAAGAGTCGTTATTAAAAACAAATGCTTTGTAGAGCTTTCTCCATAGTTCACGGTCGACTTCATAAGAACTATCAGCAGAAGCCATATATTCTTTATATATATCTGACTCCACTATTTTATCATAAAGTTCTTTGATAAAATCCTGATCGTTAGCCCATGTTCTTTTTTGATTGGCTATAAACTCTGTCAATTGTTTATTTACTTCAAGTTGCGCTACGAATTTGTTTTCAACAAATTTCATGTTAGGATACAACTCTTCTTTGGTAGGTTTCAGTTTGGCTTTTGCTGTGTCAATACGTTTTTGTGCGTAGTCCGTCAATGCAATCATAAGCATCAACAAATAGTTGTAGAGGTCATAAGCCTTCGAGAGGCTAAAAAACAACTCTTTCTCCGCTGAGTCTAAATTTTTGCTGCCGTTCTGATAGTAAGCATACACTATCTGTATGATTTTTAGACGAATAAGAACTCTGTTAATCATAATCTTTAATAATACTGTTATTAACGAATTGCAAAAGTAGATATTTTTAATGAGTTTCCACAAATAAATCACATTTTTTAATGTTGTATTTCATTCTCTGCCCTTTTTCTTTTGACAGTTGAAAAAAAAGTTCCAATTTTGAAGCCGATTATAAACAGACCTAATGATATGGAAGATTTAAAAAAGAAAATGAGTATAGATATGAATGATAAAGAGATTGTATTCTCAAAGTCCATTAAGGCTGGTAAGCGTATTTATTATCTTGACGTAAAGAAAAACCGTAAAGACGAAATGTTCCTTGCCATCACTGAGAGTAAGAAAGTGATTATGAGCGAAGGTGATGACTCGCAGGTAAGTTTTGAGAAACATAAGATTTTCTTATACAAAGAAGATTTCGATAAGTTCATGACCGGACTGACTCAAGCTATAGAGTACATCAACGACCAGCAGGGACACACTGTGAAAGAGGAAGAGCTTATAGAAGGTGTACAGCCAACTGATGAAATAAAAATAGATATTGATTTTGAATAACAATTTCTTTGATATTTCAAAAAGAAAGCGTACTTTTGCACCGCTTTTTTGCAACATTGTGTGGGTATCACACCGTGTGATGGTGAATTAAGCACTCAAATCACTTAATTTAGAGTAACACAAAAAAATTAAAAAATGAAATCAATTGAAGTAAAAGGAACTGCAAGAACTATTGCAGAACGCTCTTCTGATCAAGCCAGAGCATTGAAAGCTATTCGTAAAGACAACGGTGTACCTTGTGTACTTTACGGAGGTGGTGAAAATATCCACTTTACTGTACCTGTAGAAGGTCTGCGTAATTTGGTTTATACTCCGCACATTCATGTAGTAGACCTGATTATTGATGGCAAAAAAGTAAATGCTATCCTGAAAGATATTCAGTTTCACCCAGTAAAAGACAACATTCTGCATGTTGACTTCTATCAGATTGATGAGGCTAAACCTATTGTAATGGAAGTTCCGGTACAGTTGGAAGGTCTTGCAGAAGGTGTTAAGGCCGGTGGTAAGCTGGTTTTGCAGATGCGTAAGCTGAGAGTAAAAGCTCTTTATAACATCATCCCGGAAAAATTGACAGTAAATGTTTCTCACTTAGGTCTTGGTAAGACTGTTAAAGTGGGTGAGCTGAACTATGAAGGTCTCGAATTGTTGAATGCTAAAGAAGCTGTTGTATGTGCAGTTAAATTGACTCGTGCAGCAAGAGGTGCAGCTGCTACTGCAGGAAAATAATCACAGAAATACTTCTATCAGAATATTTCGGAACGCAGATTATCACAGATTTTGGTCTGTGTTAGTCTGCGTTTCTTTTTCATTTCAATACATATTTATTTATGAAATATCTCATTGTAGGATTGGGTAATATTGGTCCCGAATATCATGAAACACGCCATAATATAGGTTTTATGGTAGTAGATGCTCTGGCAAAATTAAATAATACTCCATTCGTCAGTGGACGTTATGGTTCTACTGCTTCTTTCTCGATAAAAGGCCGGCAATTGTTGTTACTTAAACCTTCTACATTTATGAATTTAAGTGGGCTGGCTGTTCGTTACTGGATGCAGGAAGAGAAAATTCCACTGGAAAATGTACTGATTGTAGTAGATGATCTGGCATTACCATTCGGAACCCTTCGCCTGAAAGGAAAGGGAAGTGATGCCGGACACAACGGTCTGAAACATATCGCAGCTACTTTAGGAACACAAGACTATGCACGTCTGCGCTTTGGAATAGGAAATGAATTTCCGCGTGGAGGACAAGTTGATTTTGTACTCGGACATTTTACAAACGAAGATTGGAAGACAATGGATGAGCGTCTGGAAACCGCCGGAGAGATAATTAAAAGTTTTTGCCTGGCAGGAATCAACTTGACAATGAATCAGTTCAACAAAAAATAAGAACAAGTACAATTTACCATTTACAATGTACAAATTTGTAGTATGGTAAAAGGATAAGTTTAAAAATTGTAAATCGTAAAATTGTAAATATCTCTATGCCTGAAGCAAGAATAGATAAATGGATGTGGGCTGTACGTATTTTCAAGACACGTACGATTGCCGCAGAAGCCTGTAAAAAGGGACGAATCAGTATGAATGGTTCATTTGTAAAAGCAGCCCGAATGATTAAGCCTGGAGATGTTATTCAGGTGAAGAAACCTCCTATCACATATTCATTCAAGGTACTGCAAGCCATCGAAAAACGTATTGGTGCCAAATTGGTTCCCGAAGTGATGGAAAATGTAACAACGCCCGACCAATATGAATTATTAGAAATGAGCAAAATCAGTGGATTCATAGATCGTGCCCGCGGCACAGGTCGTCCTACGAAAAAAGACCGCAGAAGTATAGAAGAATTTACTACTCCGGAATTTATGGACGATTTTGACTTTGATTTCGATTTCGAAGAAGAGGGAGTTGAGTGATAAGTGGAATAGTGATAAGTGATTAGTACCATGCGGAATATGGCGCAGTAACTAATCACTTATCACTACTCACTCGCCACTATTACAAGTTTTCTTTCACCGCATCTATCAGTTCCTGATATTTGGCATCTGTCAGATAGACTTTCCCCGGATTCATCTGAAATGTAGCACCATAATCCGGTCCGTCTACATATTTAGGGGCTAAATGAAAATGCAGATGAGAGAGTTTATCAGAATAAGCACCATAATTTATTTTTTCCGGATGGAAAGCTTTATCCATCGCACGGGTCACACGAACCACATCTGCCATAAATGCATTGCGGTCTTCATCACTCAATTCATTCAAATCATTCACATGATCTTTGTATGCCACAAGGCAACGTCCACGATAGGTTTGCTCTTTAAAAAGAAACACGCGTGATACACTTAGCTGTGCAATCTCAATCATCAGATTGTGCAGCGTTTCATTGTTCTGACAGTACAGACATTCTTTAGGATCGCTTTTCATGATATAAAATTCTGTTTTAAATTTATACGAAAGCAAAGATAATGCAAACCGAGCTCAGAATAAAATGAGCTTGTTCGTTTTTTATGCCGAGATGCAGCTTATCTTCGCTTTTTGGCAAAGATAAACATATGATGTTTATCTAATGTCGATTTTTTAATTCTTTTGCCCGACTAATTGGTAAACATCCTCTTTTTCGCCAACTACCCACAACACATCCCCTTCCTCAAACGGAGCATTAACGTCCGGAGTCATCAGCATTTCTTCGCCACGTTCCACTCCAGCTATCAGACAATGATACTTATCACGAATACCCGATTCACGCAAAGTCTTGCCCAGAAAAGCACAATCAGAATCAATCATAAACTGCTTTAAAGTCATCTCACTCTTTTCAAAGACATCACTGTCTACATAAGAACCGCGCGACATATCTTCTCCAAATACATTCAATTGTTCATCCGTACCAATCACCTGAATCTTATCCATCGGAAACAACCGTACACTTCCTCCCGGAATATTAATACGCCGTTTCCCACGAAGAATTGAAACAACATGAACTCCGTATTTCTTCCCCAAATTTAGTTCAAGCAATGTTTTTCCCGACCAAAGAGATTCGCCCGGAATTTCAAAATCGGCCAGATGCAAATCGCGGGAAAGTAATCGTCCTGCATACTCAGGTTTTTTCTCTCCCATATATTCGGCCCGTACATCCCGGGAACGAAGATTTTGAAAAAACTTCCGCTCAATCAATATAGACCTTTTCTTTAGTTGGCGTGAGAGCACCATCAATACAACAAGCAATATAGCTACACCAATTATCAGCCCTATTGACGATTTAAAGAGCTGGGCAATGATAAACATAACGAATAATACCGCAATCACCATACGTAATACAATCGTTGAAACCAACGGAGCACGATTGGCACGATGAGCCTCCCAAAGAGTAGTAAACTCAGTCGAATGATTCTTCTTCACCATTATAGCACGCAGGAAAGGTGATATACATAAAATAGTAAAAGCAGCTCCCAGTAATGAGCCCCAAAATCCAGGCAGGTTTTCACGGAAGAACGGAACAACAAAACGAAACGACAGAGCTATCACAGAAATACTGACAATGGAATATACCACTACGATTCGAGCCATCGCAAAAAGAAGTTTACGCCATAGGTTTTCATGATTCAACGTTTGTGAACCAGAGGAATAACGAGTCAGGAAATTTCTCCAGGATTCGGGCAAATGCCTATCAACAAAACTGGATGCCGGCTCTGCCAAACGAATCATATAAGGAGTAAGAAAAGTAGTAATCACCGAAACTGCAACCACAATCGGATAAAGAAAATCACTCGTCACATGGAGTGCCACCCCTAATGAGGCAATAATAAAGGCAAACTCTCCAATCTGTGTCAGACTGAACCCACATTGCATGGCCGTCTTCAAAGGCTGACCTGCCAAAACAACTCCAAATGTGCCAAAGAGTGCTTGTCCTACTATGACAGCAAGAGTTATCACCAGGATAGGCAACGCATATTCCCCAATCATTGCAGGATCTACCATCATACCGACAGAAACAAAAAAGATTGCACCAAAAAGGTCTTTAACGGGTTTCACTAACCGATCTATGGACTCTGCTTCTATTGTTTCGGCAAGAATAGAGCCCATAATAAAAGCACCAAAAGCAGCAGAGAATCCGGTATTAGCAGCAATTACCACCATACCAAAACAAAGAGCCAAAGAAACAATCAGCAAAGTCTCTTCACTCATCAGCTTACGGCAACGCTTTAGAAACTCAGGAATAAGGTAAATACCGACTACGAACCAAAGAATCAGGAAGAAAAGAAGCTTACCGATACTTTCAAGCATTTCGGTACCCTCAAAGTTATTGCTCACGGCCATTGTAGAAAGCATCACCATAAGAACAATAGCAAGAATATCTTCCAATATCAGAATACTCAGTACTAATCCGGTGAATTGCTTCTTGCGTAACCCAAGATCATCAAACGCCTTATAGATAATAGTCGTTGAAGACATTGCAATCATACCTCCCAAAAAGATACAATCCATCCGTTGCCACCCAAAGCTCATCCCGACACCGGCTCCCAGCAAAATCATACAAAATATAATGGTACAAGCCGCAATAACGGCAGTCCCTCCTACTTTCACTATCTTCTTAAAACTGAATTCGAGTCCCAATGCGAACAGAAGAAATATTACACCGATATCGGCCCATGTCTTAATATTAGCGGTATCCATCACCGAAGGAGTATAAGGCATGTGAGGACTGGCAAGAAAACCGGCGACAACATACCCCAACACCAATGGCTGTTTTAGTTTTTTAAACAACAGGGTCATAATACCTGCACAAAGCAGTATCAGTGCCAGGTCGGCTATTAATGTGGGTAAGTTTGACATTTTCGTTTACTTCATTTACTTTTATTGCATACAAAAGTAAAGGAAAATCAAACTCAAATTCCGCCTAAGACAAAAAAAAATTATGCCTTAACCTAAAATTTATTAAGTTAAGGCATAAATCAGAAAGAAAAGCTCTTATTTATTTCCGGAACGGTGGTCTTACAACCGAGGCTTTCAATTTACGTCCACGCATATCAATGTAAATTTCTGTTCCCAATTTACTATATTCCGGTTTAACATATCCCATACCAATTCCTATTTTACGAACAGGCGACATCGTCCCCGAAGTAACCACTCCTATCTTTTCACCTTCCGCATTCACTAACTCATAGCCATGACGGGGAATGCCACGATCTATCATCTCGAATCCTACCAGTTTACGTATTGTACCTTCTGCTTTCTGTTTTTCAAGCATGAAACGATTGATAAAATCCTTCCCGTCTATAAACTTAGTAATCCAACCTAATCCTGCCTCAATGGGTGAAGTGGTATCATCCAGATCATTACCATAAAGACAAAAACCCATTTCAAGACGAAGCGTATCACGTGCTCCCAACCCAATTGGTTTGATACCCAATTCGGCTCCGGCTTCGAAAACAGCATTCCATATCCTGTCGGCAGCATCCGGATAAAAGTAAAGTTCAAAACCTCCTGCACCGGTATATCCGGTATTGGAAATTATCACATTCTTTTCACCTGCAAATTCTCCTTCCTTAAATGTGTAATAAGGTATCTCAGAAAGATTAATATCCGTCAGTTTCTGCAAAGCAAGAATGGCCTTCGGCCCTTGTATGGCAAGCTGCGCTGTACGGTCGGAAGAATTTTCAAGTTCCGCCCCTTCGGTATTATGCAACACACACCAGTTCCAGTCTTTCTCAATATTAGAGGCATTGACTACCAAGAGATACTTCTGGGGATCATATTGATACACCAACAAATCGTCTACGATACCCCCTTTTTCATTAGGAAAGCAAGTATATTGCACTTTACCGGGAGCAAGTGCAGCTACATTATTAGAGGTCACTTTCTGAAGAAAAGCCAATGCATTAGGACCTTTCACCCAGAATTCACCCATATGAGACACATCAAACACACCAACAGCATTGCACACCGTAAGATGCTCGTCGATGATACCTGTATATTCAATAGGCATATTATATCCGGCAAACTCATGCATTTTAGCACCCAGCGCAATATGCTTGTCGGTAAATGGAGTGGTTTTCATTATTTACGATTTATGAATTATGATTTATGCGGTTTACTTCCTGACAAGATCAGGCTTCTTTGGCTACAAGTTCTGCGATCTTTACAATAACCTTCATGGCCTTTTCCATATTCTGGATAGGCACAAACTCAAAACGTCCGTGGAAATTCAGTCCACCTGCAAAGATATTAGGGCAAGGCAATCCTTTGAACGAGAGTTGTGCACCATCCGTACCTCCACGAATCGGCTTCACATTCGGTTTCACACCCACAGCTTCCATAGCCGCAAAAGCAGTATCAATAATATGCATCACAGGTTCTATCTTTTCGCGCATGTTATAATACTGATCGCGGAGTTCAAGTACAGCAGTATCTTCACCGAATTCAGCATTTATTTTTCTCACCAGATGAGCCATTTCACGTTTACGACTTTCAAACCTTGAACGGTCGTGGTCACGGATAATGTAAGAAAGCGTAGTCTGCTCCACATCTCCCTGAATACCGATAAGATGATAAAAACCTTCATATCCTTCTGTATGTTCCGGTGTTTCATGACGTGGTAACATACTGATAAACTGATTGGCAATACGAATCGAGTTGATCATTTTATGTTTAGCATAGCCAGGATGTACATTACGTCCTTTAAACACAATCTTGGCGGCGGCGGCATTGAAATTCTCATATTCCAACTCTCCTACTTCACCACCATCCATCGTGTAAGCCCACTCACAGCCGAATTTCTCTACATCAAACTTGTGTGCACCTTCACCTATCTCTTCATCGGGATTAAAACCAATACGGATTTTTCCATGTTTAATTTCGGGATGTTCTTTAAGATAAGCCACTGCAGAAATAATCTCGGCAATACCTGCTTTATCATCAGCTCCCAACAAGGTTTTTCCATTGGTTACAATTAAGTCTTCTCCTTTATGAGCAAGCAACTCCGGAAATTGTGCCGGACTAAGTATTACTCTGTCTTCTGCATTGAGTACAATATCTGAGCCGTTATAATTTTCTACAATACGAGGTGTTACATCCTTTCCACTCATATCGGGACTTGTATCCATATGGGCTATAAACCCAATAGTGGGTACTTCCTTTTCCGTATTTGCCGGAAGAGTGGCGAAAAGATAGCCATATTCATCCAGTGTAATTTCTTCCAAGCCTAAAGACTCCAGTTCTGATTTCAGATATTTGGCAAAAACCATCTGTCCCGGAGTACTGGGAGTAAGCCGTGTCTCTTCATTTGATTGAGTATCAAAGCTTACATACTTCAAAAAACGTTCTACTAAAGTCATGATATTTACTATTTTATGATTTACTATTTACGATTGATAATACATTTGCCGTAAAGGTAAAAAAAGAGCCGTGAATTGCCAAGCAAATCACAGCTCTTTTTTTTGAATATACTTATTATCAGTTACTAATAGTTATTTAAAAATGGCTACTACCATCAAAACAATGGGTACATACCTGACATTTTGGTAGTCCAATAGCTTCTATTAAAGTTTCCAACGTATTAAACTTCAACGAAGAAAGGCCGAAGCGCTTAGCTATAATATCTACCATCTTTTCGTATTCCGGCGAACCCGTTGTAGCATATTTCTCCAGGTTCTTATTTTCGTCTCCTTCCAGTTCCTTAATAATACGGCGGGTTATCAGTTCCAACGCATTCTTTGAAGCGGTGAAACCCACAAACGGACAAGCATAAATCAGCGGCGGACAGGCAATACGCATGTGAACCTCTTTTGCACCACATTCATAAAGCACTTTTACATTGTCACGCAACTGTGTTCCACGCACAATAGAATCATCGCAAAATAACAAACGTTTACCATCAAGCATAGCACGGTTGGGAATCAATTTCATCTTCGCTACCAGCGATCGCATCTCCTGGTTGCTCGGAGTAAAGCTACGCGGCCATGTCGGAGTATATTTTGAAATAGCACGATGATAGGGAACTCCTTTTCCTTCAGCATAACCCAAAGCCATACCTACCCCCGAATCCGGAATACCACACGCACAATCGACTTCCGAAGTATCCTTCTGTCCCATCTTCATCCCACTGGTGAAACGTACTTCCTCTACATTACGCCCTTCATAGCAAGATGTAGGGAAACCATAGTACACCCACAGAAACGAGCAAATCTGCATACCTTCATCGGGTTTGCGCAACTGTGTCATGCTATCAGCACGCAAGTGTACAATCTCACCAGGACCAAGATATTTTTCTATTTCGTAATCAAGATTAGGAAAACTACTCGACTCACTCGTGGCAGCATATGCCCCCTCTTTCTTACCAATCACAATCGGTGTACGCCCCCATCGGTCACGGGCGGCAATAATACCATCTTCTGTCAATAAAAGCATAGAGCAGGACCCTTTAATGTGTTTGTACACATTCTCGATACCTTCAACAAAAGTTTTTCCCTGAATGATGAGTAGTGCGATAAGTTCAGTTTGATTGGTATTGCTGGAACTAAGTTCCGCGAAGTGCATGTGTTGGGAGAGTAGTTCTTCCTCGAGTTCTTTTAGGTTTACGATTTTTGCGACAGTAACAATGGCGAAGCGTCCGAGATGAGAATTAATAACGATAGGTTGTGCGTCTGTGTCGCTGATAATGCCTATTCCGGCATTTCCTTTAAATTTATCCAGATCGGATTCAAATTTGGTGCGGAAATATGAACTTTCCAGGTTATGAATGGAACGGATAAAACCTTGCTCTTCACTATAGGTTGCAAGACCGCCCCGTTTTGTCCCCAAATGTGAATTATAATCTGTGCCGTAGAATAAATCGGTCACACAGCCCACTCGTGAGACTGTTCCGAAAAAACCTCCCATATAAGATTCTTTTAATTAGTGTTAGTTTAAAAAAAGACAGTGCAAAAGTACAAAAAAGAATCTGACCGGAAAAGAAATAATGTGCCAATTAAACAATGTGCCAATATGCCAATTGGCTGCGCAACGTTGACACGCTGACACGCCGTATGGCAATTGGCACATTGGCATATTAGCAGATTGGCTAATTATTTAAACTTCTTCATCTTTTTATCTGCCGGAGCAGCTTCAATGATACTCATTGCAAAGCCACCACTACGGGCCAATTTGGTAGAAATCTTTGTTTTGTTAGTTACCAAACCTTTTTTAATCTGATAAGATGTCGGATTTGATTCGTAATCTGCATCCTTGCCGTCTGCATAAAGAGTAGCTACATATTGTTTTCCCGGTTCCAGAAAATCAAGAGTGAAAGTAGAGGTACGGGCATTTTCATCAGTAATACCACCTACAAACCAGTTATTTGTACCTTTTGCCTTACGGGCTACGGTAATATAATCTCCCGGTTCAGCTTCCAGATATTTGCTGTCGTCCCAATCTACAGCCACATCTTTAATAAATTGGAAAGCATCCATATAGCGCTCATAATTTTCGGGAAGATCAGCTGCCATCTGAAGCGGACTGTACATCGTTAGGTAAAGAGCCAACTGTTTTGCCAGAGTAGTATGTACAAAGCTGTGTTCTCCTGTCAGAAAAGACAATTGAGTATCAAAGATACCCGGTGTGTAATCCATCGGACCACCAATCTGACGAGTAAAAGGAAGCAATGTAGTGTGGAACGGTTTGCTACCGCCAAAAGCTTCGTATTCAGTACCACGGGCAGACTCATTTCCGATAAGATTGGGATAAGTACGACATAGCCCGGTAGGACGAACAGCTTCGTGAGCATTTACACAAATCTTATAGTCGGCGGCTTTCTTCACGGCATAGAGATAGTGATTATTCATCCACTGACCATAATGATGTTCGCCCCGAGGAATGATATTACCTACATAACCACTCTTCACCGCATTATATCCGTTATCAACCATAAACTGATAGGCCTTATCCATATGACGTTCGTAGTTGCGTACAGAAGCAGATGTTTCATGATGCATCATCAGTTTCACGCCTTTACTCTTAGCATAGTCATTCAGCATTTTCACGTCAAAGTCAGGATATGCAGTAACAAAATCGAATACATAATCTTTGGAGTGACCGAACCAGTCTTCCCATCCTTCATTCCATCCTTCAACCAATACTTGGTCAAATCCATGTTCGGCAGCAAAATCAATGTAACGTTTTACATTCTCATTGTTAGCACCATGCTTGCCGTTTGGCTTCGTTTTTGAATAATCGGTTTCACCAAGTTTCACAGACAAAACATCATCCGTATAAGCCCAGCTACTCTTTCCGGTAATCATTTCCCACCACACACCTACATATTTCACCGGTTTAATCCAGGAAACATCTTCATAAGCACAAGGATCATTCAGATTAAGTGTCAATTTAGAAGCAAGAATATCGCGGGCATCATCACTTACTATCACAGTACGCCACGGAGACTTACAAGGAGTTTGCATATATCCCTTATCTCCCACTGCGTCCGGAGTAAGCCATGACTCAAAAACAAGATTCTTGTCATCCAGATTCAGATTCATACAAGAGTAATCCACCAAAGCAGCTTCATGCAGGTTGATGTATAGTCCGTCAGCTGTCTTCATCTGCAAAGAAGTTTGTACTCCGGTTGGTGAAAAAGAGGCCTGCGATGCATTGTCTGTAATAGCTCCATTCATTAAGCCACGGATTTCAGAAAGTTTAGACTCCGTATAATCATATTCCTGTGTGTCATAATCACCCGGAATCCAGAAAGCAGTATGATCACCAGTCATGGCAAACTGTGAATGTTCTTCCTTAATAACAAAGTAATTCAGATTCTTTTGCAATGGAAATTCATAGCGAAAGCCCAAACCATCGTCATACAAGCGAAAACGGATAACGATGTTACGATCCTGCGCTTTCTGATCCAGTGTTACTGCCAATTCATTGTAATGATTGCGAATAGACTTTACTTCACCCCAAACCGGTTCCCAGGTTTCGTCAAAAGTACTTGTCTTGGCATCAGTCAATGTAAACCCATTCATTAGTCCCGGGTCGTTTTTAAGTTCCAACCCCAACTTCGAAGGTTTGATTACTTCCTTATCTTTATAAGAAAGTTCATACACCGGTTCGCCTTGTGCGTTCACCGAAAAATTGAGTTTCAAAAGTCCGTTAGGAGAAGTAATACTTTCGGCCATAGCTGCTGTGCTTATTAATAAAGCGAGCAAGAAAAAAGCCATCTTGATGGTTAGTGTTTTCATGTTAATCATGATATGAATTAATAAATAAAAATCGTATGGCAAAGATAAACAGGAAATATTCAGATACACTCCCCATATAAATGGAATATAAAAGAAATATCTGAAAACGTTTGCATAAGTTTCTTATTATTAATGAGATAATCAGAAGATTAAAAACAGAAAATATAAATGGGTATTCACTCTACCGCTCCTATTTTGAGGATTTCTTCTTCAAATTTGTCCCGGTTAATGGCTTTATTCTTGACTTTATTCCGATAGGTATAGATGGTATTGATTGAATAGTGCAGAAAATTAGCAATCTTGGAACTGTCATCAATCCCCAAACGAATAATGGCAAAAATGCGTAACTCGGTATTCAGCAATTCGCCGGTTTTAAGAACGAAACGTTCTTCGGGCTGTAACAGTTCATTGAACTCTGCCACAAAGTTGGGATACAGATGCAGAAAAGCATTGTCAAAATTAGCATAAAACTCTTTCTGCTCTACTCCTGCAAACTGTGAAGACTTGGTTAGCTTTAATAATTCCTCTGATTGTCCTGCTGTGATCTTCCTGTTCACAGTACTCCGAAAACGATCCAGCTTTTCGATATAAATAGAGCAAAGATTAAGAAAATGGCCGATATATTCCTCTTTGATGTGATTTGCCTGTTTCAGGTTTCGTTGAGTAACGGACAATTTTTTCATTTGTTTATATATTAAGATTACAGAAACAATCAGAAAGACAGAAAGTATACTGACTACAATCAGAAAAAAGATCAATTGATGGCGCTGCCGTTCTATCTGTTGCTTATAAGCCCCCTCAATCACAGGAAGAACACCTGATATCTCAATGGTACGCAAACGGGCATTACAGAAAATAGCATCCTCAAGCGAACGCTTTATATAACGATATGCGCGGGATACATCTCCCCGTTCATAAAGAACAAAAGCCAGATTGGACAAAGCAGCATTCTCCTTGACTGATGCTTTTATATCCGAAATAGCAGATAACGCCAGATATCTCTCATATGCATCTGTATGTTTTTCATCTTTATACAAATGAGCCAGTGAAAAAGCAGCACGGGCATAGATATTAGAAGTTTCGGGTTGATCATGCAGTAATCCCAACAGCACTTTTTTGGCATGACTAAACTGTTGATTAGCTATAAAACGTTCGGCTTCGTAAAGACGATATTCCGGTAAAGCCGGTGAAAGCACGGCGAGTAAGGAATCCCGGTATACATTTTGTCGCCTGATATAGTCCGTTGCATAGGGGCTGTTATGAGAGTAATTAACAAGAAAAGAATATAGCTGACGCCCACAATTATAAAAAGCAGGAAGTAAACTATCCGGCAACGTAGCACGATTGATACCATACAGCGTTTCCCATGCTTCCTTGTACATCCCGGAAATAGACAATACAGATGTCTGACAAAGACGAACGTCATCAGCCAACGCGATACTGCGTAAAGAATCGGCTATCAGCAAGCTATTATCAAAATATTTCATGGCAGAGTCTGAAACAAAGAGTTCGTATTCAGTTCCCAGTTCCTTATTGAGGATAAACTGTTGCCGCAACGTAAGAGAAGGATAATGTAAAAGTCGCTTCAAACTATCTATACGTTCTTCTTTCTGTTTCATATATATTTCCTGTTGCCCCATTATCTTATCCAAGCGGACAAGAACGGAATCCACTCCTTTGCCAGCCAATGCTACAAGGGCACAATAGAAGAACGATATCATTACTAAAAAAAATCTTTTCATTATCCGACATTTTTACTTTAGTGTTCAAAAGTACATAAAATCCACTAAAATCTACCACCTTCACTTCTCTAAAACAAGCTGTACCTCAACATTACACAAATAAATTTGTTTCTGCTTCTGATTAATACTATTTTTGCCCCGATTAGCACAAAAAGAATGAAAGAGATCGTTTATATATTTATCGGAGGTGGCGTAGGAAGTGTGCTTCGCTATCTGGCACAAATCAGCATTAACGAACGGATGTCCGGTATAGGTTTTCCTTTCTCGTGGGGAACTTTTATCGTAAATATTGCCGGTAGTTTTCTGATCGGTTTATTCTACTCAGTATCCGAGCGCTGGAATCTGTCTATGGAAATGAGATTATTTCTCACCACAGGACTGTGCGGAGGATTTACCACTTTTTCCACCTTTTCCAACGACGGATTAAGTCTGCTGAGAGGAGAGTTTTACAGCACATTTCTGCTTTATGCCTTATTGAGTATTGGATTGGGATTAGTAGCGGTAATGGCCGGAGGAGCAGCAGGAAAGCTACTGGGATAAAATCAACAAAAACACATTATAACTAAAGCCACTACAAATACCGTAATATATAATGAAACAACCCCGGAATAATAAACCTCAAATAGTTCGTATCGCTGCTCCCATGATCGAAGAGCAGGAAGAGAGCTTGAAAACTTTAAAAGACTTATTAGAGCAAGAGGAGACGGTATCCAGCCTCTCGTTTAATAAAAATAACGAAGAATTCATTCATACTCCTTATCGGACTATTAAAGAGTGCACATTCAGTGGTCTCACTTTCAGAGATTGTCAACTAAAATCAGCCCAACTCACCGATGTACGTTTTGAGAATTGCGACTTATCCAATATCTCTTTTGCCGAAAGTTCTCTTTACCGGGTAGAATTTATTTCTTGTAAACTGGTAGGGACTAATCTCTCTGAAACCACCCTCAATCATGTCTCATTCCGCGAATGTAACGCAGCTTATATTAATGTTGCCATGAGCAAAATGAACCAAGTTCGCTTTTCCGGTTGTCATTTTAGAAATGGTAGTCTCAACGATTGCCGGTTATCATCTGTAGCTTTTGATAATTGCGATTTGGTGGAGGCAGATTTCTCTCACACTTCGTTACGAAGTATCGATCTTCGTACTTCACGCATCAGTGGAATCGTACTAAACATCAGCGATCTGCGAGGTGTTATCGTTAATTCATTGCAAGCGATGGATTTGCTTCCCATGTTAGGAGTTGTTATTGAAGATTAGGCGTAAGAGATTTATCCTACATCGTATGGAAATGAAGCAGTTCACCACGGAGGACACGGAGAGCACAGAGATATTATTTTCTCTGATGAAACGCGGATGATCGCAGATAAACGCAGATTAAAAGACTATAGCTCTTTATCATACATTTGTTTCTCTTTGCGAAAATCTGCGATCATCTGCGTTTCAATAAAGATTTAAACTCTGTGTCCTCTGCTACCTCTGTGGTGAAATACTGTATGGCTTTGAGCTTAATAGTCTCTGCCGTTGCTCTCTATTTCCTTCTCCGGTATTGATAAAGTTCTATCTTATAGAGGAACGTAAGAAGCCTCGGTGTACAACGTTGTTTTAGATGTACATGTAAAGCAGTACGACATGTGCATGTGGAGCAGTACGACATGTGCATCTCGTACCGTTTTAGATGTACATGTAAAACAAGACTATACACCGGGAAAAGAAACGTTCCTTTCTAAGAAAGGCAAAATACAACACCGGACAACAGCATGCTTCCCGCACAAGGAGACGCATCAGGCAATGGTAGATGAATGGAAATGCAGATGAACACAGCCTTAAATGAACTTGCGCCATGCTTTTATGATACAAGGTCCTTTCGATCAGTATTGATCTACATAAAATTAAACTTTTATTCACCTATCCGGATGAAACAAAACCAATTACTTCTTTGTTAATTAATAAAAGTAAAGTTACTGGCTAATTATGGGGAGCAGCTTTACATTAGAATACCTATTTATAGGGATTCTCTGTTCTCCATGAAGTGAGTATATTTGCAAGTATCTAAAAAATATAGAGAAACAATGAAAATAGAAAAAATTACAGGACGCGAAATCCTCGATTCCAGAGGCAATCCCACAGTAGAAGTAGACGTAGTATTAGAATCAGGTATCATGGGACGTGCATCCGTTCCATCGGGTGCATCAACCGGTGAGCACGAAGCATTGGAACTGCGTGACGGTGACAAAAAACGCTACGGAGGAAAAGGTGTGCTGAAAGCTGTAGAAAACGTGAACAATATTATTGCTCCGCATCTTATTGGCATGTCAGCTCTCGACCAAATGGGTATTGACCACGCAATGCTGGCTCTTGACGGTACGAAAACCAAAGCAAACCTGGGTGCTAACGCCATTCTGGGTGTATCACTTGCCGTAGCCAAAGCAGCCGCTGCATATCTCGACATTCCTCTTTACAGATATATCGGCGGAACTAACACTTATGTACTGCCTGTCCCGATGATGAATATCATCAACGGTGGTTCTCATAGTGATGCCCCGATTGCTTTCCAGGAATTTATGATTCGTCCGGTAGGTGCCAAATCTTTCAAAGAAGGTTTGCGTATGGGTGCCGAAGTATTCCATGCCCTGAAAAAAGTATTGAAAGATCGTGGTCTTAGCACGGCGGTCGGTGATGAAGGTGGCTTTGCTCCTAACCTTGAAGGCACTGAAGATGCTCTGAACTCTATTCTCGCAGCTATTAAAGCTGCCGGATACGAACCGGGTAAGGATGTGATGATCGGTATGGACTGCGCTTCTTCCGAATTCTATCGTGACGGCATTTACGACTATACCAAGTTTGAAGGTGCCAAAGGTAAGAAACGTACCGCTGACGAACAGATAGACTATCTGGAAAAACTAATCAACGAATATCCGATTGACTCTATCGAAGACGGTATGAGTGAAAACGACTGGGAAGGCTGGAAGAAGCTGACCGAACGTATCGGCGACCGTTGTCAGTTGGTAGGTGACGACTTGTTTGTGACCAACGTTGACTTCCTTGCCATGGGTATTGAAAAGGGTTGTGCCAACTCTATCCTGATTAAAGTAAACCAGATTGGTTCGTTGACAGAAACGCTGAATGCTATCGAAATGGCACATCGTCATGGTTATACAACAGTAACCTCTCACCGTTCCGGTGAAACAGAAGATGCTACCATCGCTGATATTGCAGTAGCTACCAACAGCGGACAAATCAAAACCGGTTCACTGAGCCGTTCAGACCGCATGGCAAAATACAACCAGCTTCTTCGTATTGAAGAAGAACTTGGCGATCGTGCCGTATATGGATATAAACTATTGAAATAATTAAAGCTGTTTATAATAGTTAAGAGGGGGATAAGCCGTGATGGCCTGTCCCCCTCTCCTATTTTAACCCTCTGATTGAATAATCAATCGGCTACCTTAAATGAAACTTCATTTCCACTTTGGCTATCCGTTGCTACCCAAAGTCCGAAATCTCCGGGTTCAACCACTTTTTCCATATTTATATTATAGAAAGCCAACTCGCTCACCGGTAGTTCAAATGTCACCGTCTTCTTTTCACCCGGCTTTAAAGTGACGCGGGTAAAGCGCTTCAACTCCTTCACCGGACGGGTTACAGAACCCACCTTATCCCGTACATACAGCTGAGCTACCTCCGTACCTTCGTAATCACCCGTATTTTCCAGATCGAAGGTAACAGTCAGTACATCATTCTTTTTCAGTTCATCAGCAGAAAGTTTCACATCACCATACTTAAATGTAGTATAAGACAGTCCATATCCAAACGGATAGAGCGGATCAAAACCGGCATCCATATAGAAAGAGGTACACCCTAATGAAGTCTGTCCGGCTTCTACCGGAATATCTTTCAACAGGGTTTCGTTGCGCGTAGCCGGCCGGCCGGAATTGTTATGTGAATAATAGGCCGGAATCTGTCCCACCATCTTCGGGAAAGTAACGGGAGTTTTACCACTCGGCACTTCTTTGCCGAACAAAAGATCAGCAATCGCAGGGCCTCCCATTGTACCCGGATGAAACGAATAAAGTACTGCTGCAGAGAGATCCGCCTCTTTGCCAATCGTCAACGGACGGCCTGCCATTACTACCGTCACTACCGGTTTCCCGGTTTTAGCTAAAGCAGCAATCAATTCGGACTGAGCACCTTGCAGATTCAAATCGGCCAGACAGTGCGCTTCACCGGAAAGGATAGACTCCTCTCCTACAAATGCCAGAACTACATCAGCACGGACAGCCGCTGCAACAGCCTTACTAATACCAGATGTCTTGTTATCCCGGCTGTAAGCCAGTCCCGGTTCAAAAATCACCTGTACTTTATCGCCATACATCTCTTTGATAGCAGCCAACGGCGTTTTCGTATGTGCCTTATCTCCGTCAAAAACCCAAGTTCCCATCTGCTCGTAAGGAGCATCAGCCAAAGGTCCCACAACAGCCACAGTACGTACTGTTTCTTTCAAAGGAAGTATCCGTTTGTCGTTCTTCAACAGAATGGCCGACTCCACAGCAGCACGTTTGGCAGCCGCCAAATGAGCATCGGCATACATCACAGAAGGCTGTTTTTCGTCTACATACGGATGGTCAAATAATCCAAGACGATACTTGATACGCAAAATATTACGGACGGCTTCATTTATGGTTTCTTCTTTCACCTTACCTTCTTTGACCAGTTCGGGCAATTTATTAACAAATGTGTAACTGACCATTTCCATATCCACACCTGCATTCACCGCTTTTAGGGCAGCTTCTTTGTCATCGGCAGCAAAACCGTGAGGGATCATCTCCTTAGCAGAAGCCCAGTCCGTCACTACAATACCGTCAAATCCCCATTCTTTACGAAGTACATCTTTCAGAATAAAGCCATTCCCGGTAGCCGGAATCCCGTCATTATCATTGAACGAAGTCATGAAAGTGGCAGCACCGGCATTGGCAGCAGCTTCAAACGGAGGCAGATATACATTACGTAAACGGCGTTCGGGAATAAACGTAGAGTTATAATCAAGTCCGCCTTCGGCAGCACCGTATCCCACAAAATGTTTCGGACAAGCAGCAATGGAGGAAGAGCTGCTTAATGAATCACCTTGAAATCCCTTAACCATAGCAGCACCCATAACAGAAGTCAGATAAGTATCTTCTCCACAACCCTCGGCAATGCGTCCCCAGCGCGGATCACGGGCAATGTCAATCATCGGGGCAAACGTCCAGCGAATCCCCACAGAGGATGCCTCAACAGCTGCCACACGCGCACCTTCTTCTGCCACAGAAGGATCAAAAGTGGCAGCCTGCCCCAAAGGGATAGGAAAAATAGTCTTAAACCCATGAATAACATCACGGGCTATCAACAGCGGAATTCCCAGGCGGGATTCTTCCACCGCCACGCGCTGCAAAGCATTGACACGGACCGGATCTATCTCATTCAAAATAGAGCCTATCTCACCTTTTTTAATCAACACACTCATTTCTTCAATGTTGCCGAAAGAGCTGATCTGGTTCATCTGACCGATCTTCTCCTCCAACGTCATCTTAGAAAGCAGTTTTTCTACCTTGTTCTCAACAGCTTTGTCTTTGGTGTCGGATACCTGTGTACACGACATAAAAGGAAGTAATAAGAGACAGGCAGAGAGAAATTTAGTTGTTTTCATACTTATTTATATACTTGAAATGGAACATTCACTGTAGATACGAATCCCGTATTATCCAGCACATATACATACAATCTATATTCACCAGGAGTTTCAACAATCGTTTCATAAGTTGCGGTATCCGAAGTATTCACCTCTCCCACTCTTTCCGGACGCGGTTCAAAAGAACCACCGAAGCCAAGTTCGGTGGCTTCTTTCAATATTTCCCATACATAAGTCAACTGATCGTTTTCTTTATCTGCGACGGCTACATGAGCTTTGAACGCAGTTCCGGCTTTGACGCGAACACTGTTGATGGCATGCATTCCGTTTATAGTCATAGCCTCAACCACAGGAGCCGTTTCCGTCAGTTCTTTTCCGGTCCAGCCCCTCTGCATAGCCTCTACCATAGGAGTCTTTTCGCCACGCAGCGGCAATCCCTCTACATTGTCTTCTACAAACATACTGAACCAGGTGGGAGTACGTTCTTCCTTCTGCCCCCATAGAAAAACAAAAGAACCCAGACAACGCTCATTTGCAAGAATATAGCGGGTATAACGTTCTTCGTACACCTGTCTTTTTTCTTCGCTTGTTTGCTCGATAGGTGCCTTCCAGTCTGTAGAAGCAGTTTCCCACCATCCGGTTGGCCCCCATTCCGTCACCATAAAAGGACCTTTATAAGCAGATTGGTCTACCATCTCCTTTATTTCACCAATCGGACCATACGTATTGATACCTACATAATCAAGCGTAGGGGCAAATTTAGCAATAGAGTCAAGAGCAGCGGAATTGTGTGCTATAACTGTAGATACCAGATGGCGCTTGTCAATTGATTTAATGATCTGTGCCAACTCTTCCACGAAACTCCACGCAGCACCTACATTAGCATTACCCAGATCGATCTCATTTCCAATTCCCCAGGCCAACAGACAAGTGTCATTTTTGAAAGTCTCTGCCAGGAGGCGCACTTCCTGACGCAGTTTATCTTTGTACGCATCATCATAATAGAGTGCCGAATCTTTCGTCATTGCTATCCCCTGCATTACATACATCTTATTTTCCGCAGCTAAAGCCAGATCTTTTCTAACTGTTTCTACATCTCCACCCCAGGTTCTGAAAGCATTGGCTCCATTCTGGTTAGCAACGTCCAGTCGATAGGTTCCGCCTACACCTTTAATAGATGTATCCACTCCGTCAATATAAAGCTTAAAACCTTCTCCGGACTTCTTTATCTCAATTCCGGACGGAGCAGAGCAACCACCTAATAGAAAGCTCCCCAAAACACAACCACAAATTAAAAGTTTTTTCATTATTATCTACCTATTACATTGAGAATTAGGGACATCTTTCGGCTTTACCAATGTAAGCTTTCAAATGCCCCTAAAGATATTAATTCTTTTGATAAACACGAACGTAATCAATCTGGAATATTGCCGGATAACAAGTATTATCTACCCCTTTTGTTCCTCCCATTCCTCCACCGACAGCCTGGTTCAATTTCACATAAAACGGAACATCAAATGGCCAGGTCTCTTTATTACCGGTTCCGTCATTCTGAAACCGGAAACGAAGCACACCGTCAATATAACCTTTGATCTCCTGTGGTGTCCACTCCAGTCCATATACGTGAAAATCATCTTGTGCCCTGTCAATAACCGTAATAGAAGTTTGCTGTGTTCCGATACTGTGATTGTATCGCTCTGTATGAGCAGATATATGAATAGAATCGGGATGACTCCCCACATGTTCCATTATATCTATCTCACCATCCAGCGGCCAATTCTTAAAATCTTCGGGCAACATCCAGAAAGCAGGCCAGGTGCCAACTCCTTCCGGCAACTTCATCCGGGCTTCAAAATAACCATACTTCCAGCTTTGAGCAGTATTCATCCGTGCAGATAAATAATTGTATCCCTCAACCGGTTTATCAGGTATTAACGCTTTAATATGCAATATACCTCCATCCAGGTAAGCCACCGTATCCGTTTCATAAACAGCAGGAACGTAATATTGCAGTTCGGCATTCCCCCAACCTCCACCACCAACTTCGTATTTCCACTTTAAAGTATCCGGCAAAGAACGATCTGCAGAATCGAACTCGTCATTCCAAATCAATTTATACTCTTTGGGTACAAATGCACTATCCACTACAGACTTCGCAACCGGACGTTCGGTACAAGCTGTACCGGCAGCCACTACTATAGTCAGCAATACCAATAATTTCACATTCATATATTAATCTTTCAATAACGGGTTCTTTTCCTGTTCTTTAAGCGGAATGGGCAAGTAATAGTGTGTACCATTGAAAATGCGGTCTTCCACCTTAGACACTTCATATCGCAATGTGACATTGTCATCATATATATTCATACCCATAATCGGTTCGGCCAGTACGTCGCCATCTTTCCAACGACGCAGATCATAGAAGCGGTGCTCCTCTAAAAGGAGTTCAATTCTGCGCTCATTCTTAATTCTTTCACGCATCTCTATTTTCGACAATCCCGAAGGCAAATCCGGTTGTCCGGAACGGGAACGAACTTCATTGATTGCCAGATAGACACTTGGATCGGGGGCAGCCAACTCTTCATTCTTTGCTTCGGCATAATTCAGCAAAACCTCTGCATAGCGTATATATGGCCAATTATTACTTTGAGCATATCCTCCGTACAGGTTGGTAGAAGGATCAAGTTCTTCTATAAACTTCTTAGGACCATAGCCGCAACGCGCCTTACCCAATTGAGGCTTGCATGAAC
The DNA here is from genome assembly GCF_034654355.2 of Bacteroides mucinivorans. Taxonomy (NCBI): domain Bacteria; kingdom Pseudomonadati; phylum Bacteroidota; class Bacteroidia; order Bacteroidales; family Bacteroidaceae; genus Bacteroides; species Bacteroides mucinivorans. The sequence continues at coordinate 4,082,505 of NZ_CP178179.1, forward strand.
CGTTCTTGGAAGGATCAACCGTATTGGTCACCATAGACATCCGGTGAGTTTCCCAGATGGAACCATTATAGATAATACTTTGGTAAAAACGTGCATCCCGGTTTGTATACGGATCCTGCTTATTATACATTGTATTGGTTGGGTCTGTTGTTAACTTTCCATTCACCGTTTCATAAGCATCTACCAGATTTTGGGTAGGATACAATCCGTTCCATGAGCCGGCATCCACAGCGTCCAGACTCCACATCATATGAATATTGTGAGGAGCTTCGGGGAAAGTGAAACGACGTTCAAAAATGACCTCTTTATTGGCAGCTGTTTTATCAAATGCCATAGAACGGTAAGGAGTATCCGTCAGTTTATACAGTTTGTATATATCCAGATCCATCACATCCTGAGCTGCCTGAGCTGCATCGGCCCACTTCCGGGAGTCATCGGAACTATTCAGAGGGCTTGCCAGATACAACAAAGCACGCGATTTAAGTGCCAGAAAAGCACCTTTTGTTGCATGTCCGGCCTCATCATCCGAATAACTGAGAGGTAAATTATCAGCATACAAATCACACTCCTCTTTCACAAACTTCACAATATCGGCAAACGAAGAGGGAGCCACTTGCAACTCATCCGTAAGGCTTTGTGCTTTCACAATCAAAGGTGCTTTACCAAAAGTACGTGCCAATTCAAAGTGACAGAAAGCTCTCAGAAAACGAGCTTCTGCTTCTACTCTCTTTTTCTCGGTAGCCGATAAGATTCGTTCTTCAACACCGGGAGCACGCTCGATGATGATATTACACTTGCGTATCACTTTATACTCCTGGTTCCAGATCTCCTCTACAAAGGGACAACTCTGGGCAGTGATTGCATCTTTATTGAGTTGCGTATAGATAGGGCCATCGCTAACACTGGCAAAGTCGTCAGTAGCAGCATCCAGATTCCCAGCCCACGACATGGACCAGTCCTGCTCGTAACCAGCCGTACACCTGTTGAACCCGCACAACATAGAACCGTATGTATTTGCTACAAACTGATTAATCAGATTCTTGTCTTCCCAGATAGCTTCATCAGAGATAAAAGTAGTAGGTTTTATATCCAGCATATCCGAACATCCGGACGCAAGAACCACCAATATCGTTATTAATAAATTTCTATTCTTTTTCATAATCGTATCATTCTTTAAAGTTAAAACTGAAGAGTAAGTCCTACATTAAACGCCTTCATTTGCGGATATGTCCATCCTTCCTGTTGAGTGTTTTCCGGGTCAATTTGCGGAACATCGGAAATGGTAAACAGGTTCTGCGCATTCACATAGACACGCAATCCGGTTATTGCCGCAGACCGCAACCATCTGGAAGGAAGCGTATATCCTATTTCAATATTCTTCAAACGAAAATAAGAAGCATCATAGAGGTAGGTCTGAACAGCGCTGATATCCGTAGTCGGGAAGTTATGAGTAGATTCTGCCAAACGAGGATATTTCGCATTTACATTCTGTTCGGTCCAACTCTCGTTTACCCAAAGCTGCGGAAGATTACCCTGATTGAAATAAGGTTGTATCACACCACCCTTCAGATAAACCTGTGTACGGGCAGCTCCCTGGAATAAGAAACTGAAATCAAGATTCTTCCAGTTCAACGAACCATTTATACCATAGATTATCTCAGGAATATTTCCATTTCCCAAATAAGTCATATCGTTAGAATCTACCACGCCATTGCCGTCAACATCCACATATTTAATATCTCCCGGCTTAGTCACATACCCTGTACCTGCCACTTCCTGCTTTGGATAAGCATCTATTTCTTCCTGAGACTTAAAGATACCATCTGTTTTATACCCATAGTAACCATTGATGGGTCTGCCCGTTTTACGCATATACTTGGATGTTCCGGCTGCTTCTGCCATTTCTACAATCTCATTCCGGGCAAAGGTAAAGTTACCGCCCAATGAGAAATCGACCTGCTGTATTCTCTGATGATAATTAAGTGATAAATCGACTCCTTTGTTTTTCACCTCTCCTAAATTCTCAAGCGGTAATATTCCACCGAATGAAGAAGGCACTTCGGCACCACGCTGGGCAAGAATATCTATTCGTTTTTCCATAAAGAAATCAACTGTCAGATTAAGACGGTTAAACAAAGTAGCATCTACCGCCACATTCGTCTTGGTCGACTTTTCCCAGGTAGCCAGTGAGTTGGCAATAGGTCCGGGCAGCATTCCTTTGGTAAGCAATGTTCCGAAAATATAGTCTCCTAAATTATTGGTAAACCCATTGCTTGCATTGTTACCGGAATATAGATCAAAACGGCTGTAGAAGGGGAAAATTACACCTCCTGTATTATCATTACCCAGTGTACCGTAAGAAGCTCTCACCTTCAGGAAATTAACCGTATTCTTCAGATTCTGAAAGAATTTCTCTTCCGAAAGTACCCATCCCAAAGAGGCAGAAGCAAACGTACCCCATCTCTTGTTGGGAGCAAAGTTTTCGGACGCGTCACGACGCAGGTTAAACTCTACCAAATACTTTTGGGCATAATTGTAGTTGATACGCCCCATATAGCTGGCACGGGCTGTTTTACTGTCATAGGCATTCAATGACTGATTGGCTGTATTTCCGGCATTCATCTGATCCAGAATTTCCGAATCAAAAGAGATACGATTCATTTCCGATCTTTCAATGACCCCCTTTCTTGCCAAAGCCATAGCCATTGCAGTGATATTGTGATTGCCGAAAGAACGGTGGTAGTTCAACTGCAATTGGTATTCCTGGTATTCATCACCGTTTTGCGTCAATCCCAAGCTGGCACTTGAACGTGGTTTCAAAACATAGGCTCCATCTGCATCCTTAGAGTAAACATAAGGAGATACATTCCATGATTTGTTTTTATATACATTCTTGCTGAAAGAAGCAGTTCCTTTTACAGACAGACCGGAAGTTATGAAATCGAGTTTCTGGTCCAGTTCTACACGTGCATCTACTACAAATGTATTTCCTTTGCTATAACTTCCACCCGGCTGATTGGAAGCCACAATATTGGGATGAGTTGCATCGGGCACAGCAAATGTACCATCAGGATAGCGACACAACAGCACAGGAGTGTTACGCACCAATTGCTGGAAAATACCCTGGCTTGCACCTACATTCAAGGTGTTCTCTACACGACCGGAAATATCAACTCCCAAACGGGTCGTATTTGTAATAGTAGCATCAATATTGCTACGCAAATTGTAACGCTTATAATCCAGATCTTCCCAAAGTCCGCCCTGGCTAAGGAAACCGGCACTTACATAATAGCGTACTTTCTCCGTACCTCCGGATACGGATAAATTGTGCTGGTGCTGAATAGCACGTTGAGACAACATCTCTTTATACCAGTCTGTATTCGGATACTTTTCCGGGTCGGTACCATCTCTGAACTTCGCCAGTTCGTCACCATTATAGATCTCCTTTCCCGTATAGGTATTATATAAACGGGCATAGTCATAAGAGTTGGCAAACTCCGGCAGTTTGGTTGGCGACTGTATAGATACATTTCCGGAATATTTAATACTTGTCTTATCCTGTGTTCCGCGTTTAGTAGTGATTACCACTACACCATTGGCACCACGCATACCGAAGATGGCAGCAGAAGCAGCATCCTTCAACACATTGATAGATTCAATGTCATTGGGATCCATACGTGCAAAGTCGGCAGAAGAACGTTCCATACCATCGATAATAAAAGCAGGAGAAGTCTCTCCCTGAAAAGTAGCAATACCACGTACATACAATGAGGCATCATCTGCTCCCGGTTCACCGGTAGCCTGCTTGGATATAAGTCCCGGCATCTGTCCTACCAGAGCATTGGTAGAGTTGGCAGACTTTGCCTTCAATAGCTCATCGCTCTTTATAGAAGTAACGGCACCCGTCAGATTGGCTTTCTTTTGAACCCCATATCCCACAACCACTACTTCCTCCAACGCTGCTGCATCCTCTTCCAGCACCACGTGAAGTATCTTATTCCCTTTCACCGGAATATCCTGTGATTTATAGCCGATATAAGAAACAGAAAGAATTGAATTAGAAGGTACAGTGAGAATAAATTTACCGTCTAAATCGGTTATTGTACCATTGGCAGTAGCATCTTTCACCACTACATTCACTCCAGGCAAAGGCTCCCTATCCGACCCGCCTATAACTGTACCCGTGACCTGTATGTTCTGAGAAAATACAGTAAGGTAAGCTCCTAACAGAATTAAAACTGATAATAACTTTTTCATAAGTCTTTGTATAATTAAGATTAACTCGTTGTCCGTTTTGGACAATGCAAACATAGAGAATAAACAGATTAAGAAGTTAAAAAGGCAGACGTCTAAAATACGTCAATAGAAGAAACTGAATACGTTACGAATACGTCAACCAAATATAATACATTATATTTCAACAAGATAGCAATACGCACATACATTTCGTCAAGTATGTTACAGAACACAAAAAGAGTGATAACCCTGCTTTCTTTCATTCGGGTCATCACTCTTTACCAAACAGGAGTTAAATCTTCTGGCTCAGATAATCAATCAAACCTTCTTCTCTATCCAGCTCAAATTTCTTTCGAAGACGATAACGTATTGTTTCTACTCCCCGGACAGAAATACCCAGCAAAGGGGCTATTTCTTTTGAAGAGAGGTTCATTTTAAGATAGGCACACATCATACGTTCATTGAATGATAAATCGGGATGTTTTTCACCCAACCTTTTCATAAAATTATTATGCACCAGGTCAAACTGTTCCTCGATCCTCTTCAATACTTCATCGCTCTGAATATTCGAATCGATCTTATTACTAACTAAAAGCAGCATCTTTTTGTATTCTTTTGATCCCTCCCCCTTTAAAGCTGTAACAACTTTAAACAAGTCCGATTTTATCTCGGTCAGCATCTCATTCTTACGTACAAAATTGATCATCAGATTGGCCATTTCCTGGCTTTTATGTTTTAACTCATACTCCAGCTTCTCTTTTTCGAGTTCCACTATCTGACGTTCCTTACGCGCACTTTCCTCTTCATATTCTTTCTCCAATTCCTGTAGTTCTTTATCTTTTTCTACTACCGCTTGCTGTTTTTTGCGCTTCACACGTACATCGTCCCATTTGTAAACATACCACATCAGCAACAAAAAGAGCATGAAATAGCACAAATAGGCTATTCCCGTACGATACCAGGGAGGAAGAATTCGAAAAGAGAAAGAATCAGTAGCCGTAGTACCATTTCGGAACACCGCCTTTATTTCAAAGGTATAATCTCCTTCCGGAAGATTGCTATACTCCTTGGTCTGTACATTAGTATATTCAGACCACTTGCGGTCATTCAACCTATATTGATAGCTAAGCTCCTCTCCGTGTGTCAATGAAGATATTCCATATTCAAACCGGATGGCATTCTGATTATAAGCAATTTCCGGCGTACCTTTCACTGACAGGAAATTATCAGTATAAATCAGAGAATCCTTAGGATAAGAGAGGTACACATTGCGAATATGCATCAAGTCACTATAGTCTTTTTGCTGGTTATGAGAAGGGATCTTAAACAGAGCAAAACCATCATAATCCGGAATAATCATTAACGAATCAGAAACAGGGACGATTACTTCGGCACCTTGTACCAATTCAACCGAAGGGAGCTCAATAGGGACAATACAGGTTTCAGCCCCTTTCTTATAGTTTCTCAGACTGGCAATACAAATTTCCTGCTGACTAAGGCTGATCAGATGATTATTGTACTGCACCAGACGCGAATATTGATTCACCCCATTAAGAAGCAGGTTCATTTCCTGAAAAGGTTCCATACAATCGGCCGATTCATTATACCGGTATACTCCCTTTGGAGTAGCAAAACAAATCCGGCCATCCACCTTACTTACAAATATATCTTTGTCAGAAGGAAACCCGTTATTCGTATTATACGATTTAATTTCTACCACACGAGACAGATCATCACTGAGTTTTACCCGTTTAACCTCGCCGGAAAGACATATCCACAACACAGAAGCAGACTGTTGTTCAAGAAAACGGCAAGAGTCGAACAACCCTTCTACTTTACAAACAACCTTCCATACGGCGTCTTTTTTTTCCATCAGATAAAGGCCATCATAAACGCCAACGTATATCAGATTCTTTTTTCCCATCACCGGTTGACATCCCCAGGCACCGGCCACATCTGCTATTTTTTTCATACTGTTTCCTTCCACCAGAAAGACACCCCGGTCGTGCAAACAAAAAATATCATCATCTATACGGCATAAGTTCCAAACCTGTCCGCTGGATTGAGCCACAGGATGTATATCAGGCAGATTATCAGTTAACTGTACCGGATAATGAGTATAGTACAATCCACGGTTTGTCCCCAAATAGAGACGATCTTCCGACAATAAAGCCGCATAACCGGTTCCGTAAGAGTAGGGATAAGAATAAAGATTAGTCAGCGATGAATTCAAACAAACATAATCAATGCCACTATCCAACCCCGCCCACAGATTCCCCCAATGGTCAAAAGCAACAGAAAGTACCGTATTGTTCTGTAAGCTATTGTATTCATTAAAGAACTTTACCCGTTTTGTCTGAGTATCTATCAACAAAATCCCTTTATGTATAGTCCCCAATGCAATCTTACCACCCGAAGCGGCAGCACAAAACACTTCATTCTGCCGCATGAAACTCTCTACACCCGTCAGAAACGGAACCGCAGTACGCCCATCACAGTAAAACAAACCATCATAAGCCGTCACAACAAGCACTCCGTCTTTATAAGGAATAATGCTCCGGATTCTTTTGGACTTCAATGCCTCCGCTCCCTGCAATGGAAAGAAAGTATTCCCTACCAATACCCACACCCCATGATCAGTACCTATATATAAAACTCCGTTCACCATATCGGAGCAGTCTATCTTACAATTCATTTCAATGGTAGTATACTGTCCATTGAGGTATTTCAATACCCTCCCATCTCCCTGTAAGTAGAGGATGTTATCGTTTTCATGTATTCCCCAGACATTGCCGATAGCCCGTGAAGTCGCATCCAATGAATCAGACATACAAGTGTAAACCAACCTGCCATCATCTCCCGGTTCAAAATAACCGAATTCATTAATTCCGCCCGCATAAATCCTTTTCTGTGATACGGAAGGCAGAACGGAACGAACATCCGAACCATTTTTCAAAGGAAAGATATTCCAGGAGTTACCATCAAATTGCAGCATACCGTTTTTATTGGCAAAATAGATCCAATTACTGCTGTAAGAACCTATCTGCCAGGTCTGAGAACCTTTACCATAAAGGGTTTTATTGTAGTTGATAATGAAATTATTCCAATCGGAGGCCGAAGCACATACTGATACCAGGAGAAACGAAACAATCAGAGGTAACAATCGTTTTTTCATATGCGTCATAGTATGGTTCTCTTTGCTATTAGTAGTACAAACTTACTATATTCCGGTGAAGTTCCCAAGAAAAAGAAAGAGAAAAGTTAAAAAAAGAAAAGCACCCCGGCAGATACCGAGATGCTTTCATTAAATTTGAGCCTCTTGTCGGATTCGAACCAACGACCCCGAGATTACAAATCACGTGCTCTGGCCAACTGAGCTAAAGAGGCGGGTGGGTAAGCTTACTATATCGCGCCGCTACAACCAACTACCTTTGCTGCGATCAAGCCCTGGAGGATTCGAAGGGAGCTGGCCGTATAGGACTTACCCGTTTTGCGGTTGCAAAGGTACATCTTTTTCTTTAACTTGCAATAGCTAACGCGCATTTTTTCTATCAAAAAGGAACAAACAGCTACTTTTCAGACAGTTATCAAACAAAAAAAAGTTTATCGTTCCCAACTTTCAAGGCTTTATTAACTTTAACAGCCTGATCTCCCCTATCAACCAATATTATTTGTACCTTTGTGCGCTATTTTAATTTAAAAAATGACAGAAAACAGAAATTACTTACAGAAATATGCCATGCATTTTGGCACATACATGGGAGCATATTGGATATTGAAATTCATTTTATTCCCATTGGGTTTTACAATTCCGTTTCTTTCACTCCTGTTTATGGGCCTTACTATCGGTGTGCCTTTCATAGGATATCACTATGTTAAGATGTATCGGAACAAAATATGCGGTGGTGCAATCAGCTTTGCCCATGCATGTCTTTTCACTTTATTTATGTACATGTTTGCTTCACTACTGGTTGCAGTAGCACATTATATCTATTTCCAGTTTATCGATCATGGATTTATCATCACGCAATGCATGAATGATATGGAACAGATGTTAGTTACCCTCCCCGGAATGGAGACAGAGAAAGAAGTATTCAAAACCGCAATGGCCAATGCTCAGTCTTTATCTTCTATTGACATCACGATGCAACTTTTATCATGGAATGTCTTTGCCGGTAGCTTACTTGCTATTCCTACAGCATTGTTTGTAATGAAACGAAACAGAGAATAATTCATAAATCATAAATTCATAATAAAAATGGATATATCTGTAGTCATCCCTTTGTTCAACGAAGAAGAATCACTTCCCGAACTGTTTGCCTGGATTGAACGGGTAATGAAAGCCAACGGCTTCTCATACGAAGTTATTTTTGTCAATGATGGCAGTACAGATCGTTCATGGGAAATTATAGAGCAACTCAAAGCTCAGTCACCGATTGTAAAAGGAATTAAATTCCGTCGCAATTACGGTAAATCACCGGCTTTATACTGTGGATTCAAACAGGCAGAAGGCGATGTGGTCATTACTATGGATGCAGATTTGCAAGACAGTCCGGACGAAATACCGGAACTCTACCGTATGATTACGGAAGAGGGGTATGATCTTGTTTCGGGATGGAAGCAAAAGAGATATGATCCGCTTTCCAAAACACTCCCTACTAAATTATTCAATGCTACAGCACGTAAAGTATCGGGCATCAAAAACTTACACGATTTCAACTGTGGATTGAAAGCCTATCGCCAGGCTGTAGTGAAGAATATCGAAGTATACGGCGAAATGCACCGTTATATCCCTTATCTGGCTAAGAATGCCGGATTTAAGAAAATCGGCGAGAAGGTGGTACAACACCAGGCACGTAAATTCGGTAAAACGAAGTTTGGCGGTCTGAATCGTTTCTTTAACGGATACCTGGATTTGATTTCTCTCTGGTTTCTTTCTACTTTCGGAGTAAAACCAATGCATTTCTTCGGATTGCTGGGCTCGTTAATGTTTATCTTCGGATTTATATCCGTTGTAATAGTAGGAGCTACCAAACTGTATCACATGCATAACGGAATGGCCTATAGATTGGTAACGGACTCTCCGTATTTCTATCTATCCCTTACAGCTATGATAATAGGAACACAGTTATTCCTGGCAGGATTTCTGGGTGAGCTGATCTCCCGCAATGCTCCGGAACGTAATAACTATCAGGTAGAAAAAATGATTTGAGAATGACCCAACCATATAAAAGAGTATATATATGAAGAATTTAATCCGACTGTTCCTGGTCCTCCTCATTGCAAGTGTTGGTATCGGACTACACACCTCATGCTCTGAAGACAGTGATTGCTCTATTGCCGGACGTGCTATGATCAATTGTACGCTCTATACCAAAAATATTAAAGATGAGATCGTAAACGATACACTCGACTCTCTGACGGTAACCGCACTCGGTACAGATTCTATCATTATCAACAATCAAAAAAAGGTACATACTCTAACGCTGCCGCTGCGATATGCCTCAGATTCCACCATATTCATTTTCTACTATGCGTATAGAGAAGATCGGACATTGTGTGATACCATCTATATCAAACAACATAATGTGCCCTACTTTGAGTCAATGGAGTGTGGATATAGCATGAAACAAAGTATCGTCGGATTAAAATACAGCCGTTTAGAATTAGATACGATCCAAATACCTAATAAACAAGCCAATACTGATGGGACAGAAAATCTTAAGTTACTCTACCGCAATCGCGATTAGTCTGTTTCTACTCTTTTCATTGGAGATTTCGGCGCAGAACCAACAACGGCCCTACGTCAATCCCACTCCCAAAAGAGATCAGAAAAAGAACGTGAAAGAGGAACCCAAAGAAGAAGTTCCCCTTTACAACGGCACGTATATTGGCGTAGACTTATACGGTCTGGGTAGCAAACTCTTCGGAAATGATTTTCTGAGTTCTGAAGTGGATATAGTAGTGAATCTGAAAAACATGTTTCTCCCTACTGCTGAAATTGGTTTCAGCACCACTGATTCATGGAACGATACCGGTATTCACTATAAAAGTTCAGCCCCTTTCTTCCGCATCGGAGTAGATTATAACACGATGTCCAAGAAAAAGGAGAAGAATAGTTTTTTGTATGTCGGCCTTCGTTACGGGTTCAGTCATATGAAATATGATATCAACAGCATGCCGATGAAAGATCCGGCATTTGGCGGTGAATATGAGAATCCTAGTCTCGGAGATATCATCTGGGGAGGTAGTGTTCCCTATGATCACCCCGGACAAAAAGCGACTATGCAGTGGATGGAATTTGTGGCAGGCGTAAAAGTACAGATATACAAGAATTTCTATATGGGCTGGGCGTTACGAATGAAGTATAAACTCTCCGCCTCGGTTAGCGAATATGGTAACCCGTGGATGGTGCCCGGATTCGGGAAATATGGTTCCAACAACATGGGAGTGACATACACTCTGATATATAAACTACCTTATTAAACACAATGACAGGATTAGAGATTTGGCTGCTTGCAATTGGTTTGGCGATGGACTGTTTCGCTGTTTCTATTGCAAGCGGTATTATTTTAAAACGGATTCAATGGCGTCCCATGCTGGTCATGGCTTTTTTCTTCGGATTCTTCCAGGCATTAATGCCATTTCTGGGCTGGATAGGCGCCAGTGCATTCAGCCACCTCATTGAGAGTGTAGACCATTGGATTGCTTTTGCAATCCTTTCATTTTTAGGTGGACGCATGATTCTAGAATCATTCAAAGATGAAGAATGCCGCAAAGAATTTAATCCTGCCAGCCTGAAAGTTGTGTTAACCATGGCAATAGCCACAAGCATCGATGCTTTAGCCATAGGTGTTTCTTTTGCCTTTCTGGGCATCCGGGATTTCTCCGAGATCCTCCCTCCTATCGGTATCGTTGGATTCGTTTCATTCGCAGTGTCATTAATAGGATTGTTATTCGGTATTAAATGCGGCTGTGGCATTGCACGAAAGCTACGTGCCGAGTTATGGGGAGGTGTAATACTGATAATTATCGGAATCAAAATATTAATTGAACATTTATTTTTCAGCTAAATAAAAACAGATATGAAAGCGAAGAAAAGTTTTATCTGGTTAGGAATACTCCTGCTGGCTACCATCTGGATACTGGTACGTAAAAACAACGTACCCTACAACAGTATTAATGGTTTGGTCTTCGGTACAATTTATAATATTACCTATCAATATGAGGGTGATCTAAAGCCAGAAATAGAAGCTGAGTTAAAGCGTTTTGATGCTTCGTTGTCTCCATTCAATGACACATCAGTGATTTCCCGCGTGAACCGGAACGAAGACATTATAACGGATAGCTTTTTCCAAACCTGCTTCAACCGTTCTATGGAAATCTCCAAAGAGACCGGTGGTGCTTTCGACATCACCATAGCCCCACTGGCAAATGCCTGGGGATTTGGTTTCAAACAAGGAGCATTTCCCGATTCTATGATGGTGGACAGCTTGCTGCAAATCACTGACTACAGAAGAGTAAAACTGGTTGATGGCAAGGTAGTAAAAGAAGACCCTCGCATTATGCTCAGTTGCAGTGCAGTAGCCAAGGGATACTCCGTAGACGTGGTGGCCCATTTGCTCGATAGCAAAGGCATTCAAAACTATATGATAGATATAGGCGGCGAAATAGTTGCCAAAGGAAAAAACTCACGCAATGGCCTGTGGCGTATCGGCATTAATAAGCCCATAGATGATTCACTGTCCGTCAATCAGGAAATACAGACGATTCTCGAACTGACAGACGTAGGTCTTGCTACATCGGGCAATTATCGCAACTTCTACTATAAAGATGGAAAGAAATATGCACACACCATTGATCCGAGAACAGGATATCCGGTACAGCATAACATTTTATCTGCCACCGTCATTGCCAAAGATTGTATGACAGCCGACGCTCTTGCCACTGCTTTTATGGTTATGGGACTAAAAGAAGCAGAAGCTTTTGCCAATGCAAATCCGGAGATTGATGCTTGTTTTATATACAGCGGTGAGAACGGAGAGTTCAAAACATTCTTCACAGAAGGGATGAAGAAGTATATAAGCAGATAGTTATTAAAAAAGCAATTACAGATACTTCAGGAAATAGATTTCGGAATAAAGAGGTATTATTTATCTACATATAACATACTGATTTTAAGCCAATAAAAGTACCCTACCTTAAGAGATGAAAGAGTGTACATTCTTAGTATATAAAGTTGTACACTCTTGTTATACTAAAGTGTACACTCTTATACTACAAATATGTACAATCTTGCAGCAATGGTTTAAAATGTTAAAGTCATATGTTAAACTGAGCTATTTCATAAAAACAAAATACACTGCTAATATCAGACAGACAAAAGCTGCTAAATGATTCCAATGCAATGACTCACCTTTAAACAAGACTGTAGTAAAAACGGTAAAAATAACCAAAGTTATCACTTCCTGTATAATTTTCAATTGCATCAAACTAAAAGGCCCTCCGTTTCCACTGAATCCCAAACGATTGGCCGGAATTTGAAAAGTATATTCAAAAAAAGCGATTGCCCAGCTAAAAGCAATAACACCAATAAGCGGAAGCGTAGCAAACCAGGAATACTCCTGTTTCATTTTCAAATGGCCATACCAGGCAAATGTCATAAATATATTGGATACTATTAATAGTAACACAGTATATAATCCTTTCATATCTATTTCTGTTTTAATCAGTTATTCTATTTTGTCGGGCAACAAATCTTCCTGTACATTCGTCATACTCCCCCATAAGCTATACCGTGCTTCTGGATTCATAGCTTCAAGCTGATGCAGTATTCCTTTCATATCGCTACGGCTTGACTGAGATTCATAAGGGCAATTTTTCACTTGCTTCTGGTAGGCGTGTAAAGCAGCCAGTTCTATTAAATCAGCCTCATGTACCAGGCACATCGGGCGTATAATTGTCATATCAAACTTCTTCATCACCAATCGTGGAGGCATCGTACTAAAAGCTCCCTGATAAGTAAGGTTCATCAACAATGTTTCCAGAATATCATCCATGTGGTGCCCTAAAGCTATCTTATTGCATCCCTGCTCTTTGGCAACCGTAAAAAGGGCTTTTCGCCTGTTCCAGGAACAAAGGAAACAAGGAGATTTACGGGTATCGGTAGAAGGATCGAACGAAGTTTCATATACCACCAAAGGTACTCCAAATGTTTCGGCATGTGCCCGCAAATATTCCAGATTACTCTGGTAAGGAATATTCTTCATCACGACGTGCACCGCTACCACCGAAAAGCGGGGTTTGAAGATACGTGCCCGCCTTCCCAACAGTTCGATCAAGGCCAGCGAATCTTTTCCTCCCGACAAACCGATAAGAATTTTATCGCCCTCCTCTATCAGGTTATATTGCACTACACCTTTATTAAACCGGCGCTCAATGCGGCGCAAAATTTGCTCTTCTTCTGTAAACTTTGTCATATCTTCAAAAATTGGCTGCAAAAGTAAGTGAAAAGAATGATTTAAAGAAGAATTAACATAATAGAATAACTTAAAAAAGGAATATTCGCGATTAATTTGTATTTTTGAACTTCTGAATAACAAGCCAAGACCCTATATGAAGAAAAAGCATATTTTATTCTTTCTTTTCTGTCTGATTCTCACAGGTATATCTGCACAGACGCTGGAGCAGGCAAAGACAATGTTTAATAAAGGACAATACGATCAAGCCAAACCTGTCTTTGAAAAATACGTCAAATCTCAAGCTGCCAATGGTAATTATAACCTATGGTACGGTGTCTGTTGTCTGAAAACCGGAGAACCGGACAAGGCGTTGAAATATCTGGAACTGGCAGTAAAAAAACGCGTTCCTACCGGCCAGCTTTATTTGGCCGAGAATTACAATGACCTGTATCGCTTTGATGAAGCTATTAAAAACTATGAAGCTTACATAGAAGATCTTACTAAGAAAAAAAGACCGATTGAAGAAGCTGAAAAATTATTGGAAAAAGCAAAATCCAACCTTCGCATGCTGAAAGGTGTGGAAGAAGTATGCGTGATTGACAGCTTTGTTGTAGATAAAGCGAACTTTCTTGATGCATATAAAATCAGCGAAGAATCGGGTAAACTGTTTTCATACAACAGCTTTTTCAAAACAGAGGGAGAACATCCGGGGACTGTTTACGAAACAGAACTCGCAAATAAAATATACTACGGCGAAAAAGATAAAAAAGGACTGCTCAATATTCTATCAAAGAATAAATTACTGAACGAATGGAGTAAAGGTATGGAGTTGCCGGGAAGTATTAATGCTTCAGGCAATACAAACTATCCATACGTACTGACAGACGGAGTAACGATCTACTATGCTTCGGACGGAGAAGGATCTATGGGTGGATATGACATTTTCGTGACGCGCTATAACACAAATACGGATACCTATCTTAGCCCCGAAAATGTAGGCATGCCTTTCAATTCGCCTTATAATGACTATATGTACGTCATCGACGAATACAACAACCTGGGATGGTTTGCCTCAGACCGTTATCAGCCGGATGGTAAGGTGTGTGTGTATGTATTCATCCCGAACGAATCAAAACAGGTGTACAATTATGAAGCAATGGACCCAAAACAAATCATAGCTCTGGCCCAACTTAAATCATTAAAAACAACCTGGAAAGACAAACAAGAGGTAAGCAATGCCAGAAAAAGACTGGAAGCTGCTATTAATCATAAGCCACAAGAACAATTTGTGGCCGACTTTGAATTCATCATTGATGATAACACAACGTATTATCACCTGGACGATTTCAAATCTCCACAGGCAAAAGAACAGTTTAAGAAATACCAGCAGAAGGAAAAAGACTATCGCCAGCAGGAAAGCAAACTGGACAGTCAGCGTCAGTGGTATGCACGTGCCAATAAAGAAGAAAAAACAAAAATGGCTCCATCTATCCTTGATCTTGAAAAACGGGTAGAACAAATGATCCGCGAACTGGACAAGGAGGCTATCGACATACGCAATACAGAAAAACAAAATCTAAAATAACAAAACTATGGATGTACTGATAATCGTTGTACTCATTATTGCCGCAGTAATACTTTTTCTGGTAGAACTGTTTGTTATCCCGGGAATTAGCGTGGCAGGCTTCGGAGCACTGGGTTGCATCATTTATGCCAATTATTATGCTTTCGCCTATATGGGTACGGGTGCAGGATTTATCACTTTGGTGGTATCAGGAATCGCATGCATCGGTTCTCTCGTATGGTTTATGCGATCAAAAACGCTGGACAAACTGGCTTTAAAAAAAGACATTACATCCAAAGTAGACCGAAGTGCCGCCAATAAAGTAAAAGTAGGTGACACAGGAATTACCACTACCCGACTGGCACAAATTGGTTATGCAGATATCGACGGTAACATCATAGAAGTAAAATCGATGGACGGGCTACTGGATGAAAAGACACCGATAGTAGTTAACCGAATCACAGACGGAACTATTTTTGTAGAAAAACAGAAATCATAATATTCACTTAATTCAAAACTCATTATGAACGTCGAACCAATGTATCTGACTATCTTACTGATAGCGGGAGGTATTATTCTCCTGGTTCTTTTCTTTCATTACGTACCATTCTTCCTTTGGCTGTCAGCCAAGGTTTCGGGAGTAAACATCTCGCTGGTACAACTTTTCTTGATGCGCATCCGTAATGTTCCGCCGTATATTATTGTACCGGGCATGATTGAAGCCCACAAAGCCGGCCTGAGTAATATTACCCGTGACGAACTTGAAGCCCATTATCTGGCCGGAGGACATGTAGAGAGAGTAGTTCATGCGTTGGTTTCCGCTTCTAAAGCAAACATCGAACTCACCTTCCAGATGGCTACGGCTATCGACCTTGCCGGACGTGATGTGTTTGAGGCTGTTCAAATGTCTGTTAATCCGAAAGTAATCGATACACCTCCTGTTACAGCTGTAGCAAAAGATGGTATCCAGCTCATAGCCAAAGCACGTGTAACCGTACGTGCCAGCATTAAGCAGCTTGTGGGTGGTGCAGGTGAAGATACAATCCTGGCCCGCGTAGGTGAAGGTATCGTTTCGTCTATCGGTTCTTCGGAAAACCACAAGTCGGTACTCGAAAATCCGGATTCTATCTCCAAATTAGTACTTCGTAAAGGTCTGGATGCAGGAACAGCTTTTGAAATCCTGTCAATTGATATTGCCGATATTGATATAGGTAAAAACATCGGTGCAGCTCTACAGATAGATCAGGCAAATGCAGATAAAAACATTGCGCAGGCAAAAGCAGAAGAACGCCGTGCGATGGCCGTAGCTACCGAACAGGAAATGAAAGCAAAAGCAGAAGAGGCACGTGCCAATGTGATTCAGGCCGAAGCGGAAGTTCCGAAGGCAATGGCAGAGGCTTTCCGTAGCGGAAACCTCGGTATTATGGATTACTATAAAATGAAAAATATCCAGGCTGATACATCCATGCGGGACAACATAGCAAAACCAATGGGTGGAAACAGTAATAAACCACTGAGCGATTAGCCTGCTCACAATAATGTACACGGAGTTCCATAGAGTTTCACTTTTAATAAACACTTTGTGGAACTCTGTGTTATTTTATTAAGAACTTGTTTATAACTAAATCTTTGAACAGCATGAAAAAGTATTTTCCTTCCTCAGAGTTGATAATCAACGAAGACGGTTCAGTATTCCATCTTCATGTAAAACCCGAACAACTGGCAGACAAAGTAATACTTGTTGGAGATCCCGGGCGAGTAGCACTCGTAGCTTCTCACTTCGACAAAAAAGAATTTGAAGTGGAAAGCCGCGAGTTTAAAACCATCACCGGAACTTATAAAGGTAAACGTATTACCGTTGTTTCCACCGGTATTGGTTGCGACAATATTGATATTGTAATGAATGAACTGGACGCATTGGCAAACATCGACTTTCAGACCCGTGAAGAAAAAGAACATCTCCGCTCACTGGAACTGGTACGTATCGGTACTTGTGGGGGCTTGCAACCCAATACTCCGGTTGGCACCTTTGTTTGTTCACAAAAATCAATTGGTTTTGATGGCCTGCTCAACTTCTACGACGGTAGAAATGCAGTCTGTGATCTCGCTTTTGAACGCGCCTTCCTGAACCATATGGGATGGTCGGGCAATATGTGTGCACCTGCCCCTTATGTGATTGATGCAAATGCGGAACTGATTGACCGTATTGCTAAAGAAGACATGGTACGTGGTGTTACAATCGCTGCCGGTGGCTTCTTCGGCCCTCAGGGACGTGAACTGCGGGTTCCTTTGGCTGATCCTAATCAAAATGATAAAATTGAAAAGTTTGAATACAATGGTTTCAAAATAACCAATTTCGAAATGGAAAGCTCTGCGCTTGCCGGATTATCCAGATTAATGGGACACAGAGCGATGACCGTTTGCATGGTAATTGCCAACCGCCTTATTAAAGAAGCGAATACGGGATATAAAAACACCATTGATACACTGATAAAAACCGTTCTTGACAGAATCTAATGAATTTATCATTTGCCGCCATCGACTTTGAGACAGCTACAGGCTATATGGAAAGTGCCTGTTCGGTAGGCATTGTCACCGTTACAGACGGAGTGATTACAGATGAGTATTATAGTCTGATCCAACCGCCCGAAAACGTATATTGGCGATCAAATATCCTTGTACATGGCATCACTCCGGATATGACCGAATCATTACCGGGGTTTCATGCCATTTATCCTGAAGTACGGAAACGGTTACAAGGTAAAACAGTTGTTGCTCACAATGAACAATTTGACCGCAATGTGTTGAAACGTACCATGCGTATGTACCAGCTTGATTATGATGAGTTATTACTGCCCGAACGTTGGGAATGTACTCTGCGTATCTATCGCTCTTTAGGCTATAAACCTGCCAATCTGAGTGCTTGCTGTCAACGGCAAAACATTGATCTCACCCATCACGAAGCCCTCTCTGATGCCCGGGCATGTGCCAGACTCTATCTAAACTTTCTGGAAAGCCATCGTCCGGTCAATACCCTATGGTAAAACGTTCCTGATGATGTGCCGGTTTCTCTAACTCGTCAATCATAGCTGCTGCATAATCCTGCACCGAAATATGACTATTACCCACTACATCTACAACCATATCATCTTTGCCTAAACGATATCTGCCTGTACGTACGCCTGGCGCCATATCAGCAGCCGGTGAGAAGAATACCCAATCTATTTCTTTTTCTTTTTTCAGGAAATTAAGATAAAAATCGCTCAAAGCTTTGACTCCCGGCAATAACTTCTCAGGAACTTCACCAGAATCGACCAGACGGAGACCCGGAGCAATAAACAACGAACCAGCACCACCTACCATCAGAAAACGGTTCACGCCTGATTTTTTTACTCCATCAATTATTGTCAGATAAACTTTAATTGTTTCATCATATATATTGGGATTATCCCATCCGGGATTAAAGGCACTGATCACAGCATCGGCTCCCTTACAGACTTCATAAACCTCATCGAGAGAAGAAACATCTGCTTTCTTGACTACTAAATGTTCATTCTCGATTTTTATCTTGTCCGGATTACGAACTACGGCCGTCACATGAAAATCACGATTCAAAGCTTCATTAAGGATAGCCGAACCTACAAAACCACTGGCCCCTATCAATACTATCTTCTTCATATTACAAATTATTTGAGTGTTCAATTTATTATTTTATCAATAGTATAACACGTTACATTTCAAATTGTTGTAATATAAAAAAGTAATCAGAGGTACTTTTCGATCGTACTTTTCAGCTGTTCTATTGAATAAGGTTTGGAGACAACCTCATTGCACCCCGCAGCAAGCGCCTGCTTCTGTTCTATATAGAAAGCATTTGCCGTCACGGCTATGATCGGAATATCAGCAGATACCGCACGGATTTTCTCTGTGGCTTTAATACCATTCATCACCGGCATACGAATATCCATCAGTATCAGATCTGGTTTCTCATGCAAGAAACGGTTCACAGCCTCTTCACCATTTGTCACCCACGAAAGAGTATAATCTTTCTTTAGCAAAGCATTGATCTGCATAAAGTTGGTTTCTACATCTTCTGCTACCAATATCCGCTTCCGTCCCTCCTGATAATCAGATTCAGTAATGGTTAAGTCTACCTGCTGGTAAGGTAAATACATAGCAAAGGTACTCCCCTCGCCTACTTCGGATTCTACATTTATTTTCCCGCCAAGACGCTCTACAAGACTCTGACAGATGGATAACCCCAACCCAGTACCTTGTACAAAATCATTCAGTTTCTCAAAACGGGTAAATATCAGGGGAAGTTTCTCTTTGGGAATTCCACATCCGGTATCACTGACAAACAGTTTCAGCCAATCTTTCTCCACACACATTCCGATTGTAATACATCCCTGCCTGGTGTTCTTAATGGCATTCGACAGAAAATTAAATAATATCTGAGTAACCCGGTTACGATCGGTTGTAATCCATATTTTCTCTTGCGGACGTGTAACTCTTAACTCAATTTCATCGCTGATTTTTAACCGGTGTACTTTCTCAACTTCATCAATCAGTGAAGTCATCTCCACCAGTTGAAAATGTATCTCTGATTTGCCGGACTCAATACGTGATAAATCGAGGATATCATTGATCAATTGGAGCAACACATTGCTATTTTTCCGAATGATACCAATGTATTCTTCTTTTTCCTCCTGAGCTTCTGTCAAAGCTATAATTTCGGCAAAGCCAACAATAGCATTCAAGGGAGTACGGATCTCATGACTCATATTAGCCAAGAAAACAGATTTCATACGATCTGCCTCTTCCGCTTTTCTTTTGGCTTCAATCAGTTCCTGGGCATGTTGCACCCGCTCTCCGATATCATGAATTAAAGCCAAGACTTTATTATCTTCAAATGGGGCGATACGAGCTTGGAAATAATGCCTGCCATCTTCAGCATCCAGCGGATACTCAATCTCTTTTAACCGCCCTTCTTTCAGGCACTCGTGTATATTACGAATAAATAAGTCACTTACTTCCGGATTGTAAATAGAACGTCCGTCAGCTCCTTTCAACACCTCTACCGGATGAAGTAACACAGTATCGGATGCCATCAGCACATCAGTGATGAAAAAGTTATCATCAAAAATAAATATAAACTCCGGCAAAGCTTCAATCACTTTCCGGTTTCTTGCTTCCAGACGTCTTATGTGCTGCTCTTTTTCACATTGCGAAGTAACATTGATAGTATAGGCTATTATCTTTTCCGGATATCCATCTTTATCTTTCTGATAAGAAAGGAAGTGGTCTTCCAGCCAAATAACTTGCCCTTTATTACCGATACAACGTACCCGTATCTGGGACGTTTTTGTTTCAGAATCGAGCATGCGGGAGAAAGCATTCCGGTAAGGAACAATGTCCTCCGGATAGGCATACCGATAGAAATCATCAATATCTTTAAAAATGATACCTGCCTCTTTTAATCCTAATATACGAAAGTAGTCATCTGTAAAACTACATTCACCTGTTGCAATATCATATTCCCACAGTGCAATTTGGTGTGCAGACAAAACAGAGGTCATTTTTTGAAATTTGTCTCTTAGTTTTTCAATATATTCTTCTTTGAAAAAAGAATCAGCTTCAGCTATCATAAAAGTACATTTTGTTTTGTTGTATGGATAGCAAAGATAAGAATAATAAAGAATAACTTGCATTAAAAGTTATTCCTTTTTTCTACAGAAAATCCTATCTTTGCCTTTCAAAATGAAAAAATAATGAATCAAGACACCATTTGTGCTATAGCCACCGCCCAAGGAGGAGCTATCGGAAGTATCCGCGTCTCTGGTCCCGATGCCATAACTATTACTGAACGTATTTTCACTCCAGCTAAAGTAGGGAAGCAACTATCTGATAAAAAGCCATATACATTAACTTTCGGACATATATACAATGAGAAAGAGATTGTGGATGAAGTACTTGTCAGCTTGTTTCGTGCCCCCCACTCCTATACTGGGGAGGACAGTACTGAAATTACGTGTCATGGCTCTACCTATATTCTTCAGCAGGTGATGCAACTGCTTATCAAAAACGGCTGTCGTATGGCTCAACCCGGAGAATATACACAAAGAGCTTTTTTGAACGGCAAGATGGACCTCAGCCAGGCAGAAGCTGTGGCAGACCTGATTGCTTCAACCTCTGCTGCTACCCACCGTTTAGCCATGAGCCAGATGCGTGGCGGCTTTAGTAAAGAATTAGCTGACCTCCGTGGAAAACTTCTCGACTTCACATCTATGATCGAACTCGAGCTGGATTTCAGTGAAGAAGATGTGGAGTTTGCAGACCGTTCCGCATTACGCCATTTAGCAGATGGGATAGAACAGGTTATCACTCGCCTGGTTCATTCGTTCAGTGTAGGAAATGCTATAAAAAATGGTGTTCCGGTAGCTATTATAGGTGAAACCAATGCAGGAAAATCGACCCTATTGAATGTTCTGTTGAATGAAGATAAAGCCATCGTCAGTGATATTCACGGCACAACCCGTGATGTCATTGAAGATACTGTAAACATAGGTGGCATCACTTTCCGCTTTATAGATACTGCCGGAATTCGTGAGACTAATGATACTATCGAGAGTTTGGGTATTGAACGTACCTTCCAGAAACTGGATCAGGCCGAAATTGTGCTTTGGATGATTGATGCAACAGACGCGAAATCACAAATGGAAGAGCTTTCAGGTAAAATTCTCCCACGTTGCCAAAATAAACATCTGATCGTAGTATTTAATAAATCTGACCTGATCAGAGAAGAACAAAAGAAAGATATAATTTCTCTTCTATCAAGTTTCTCCAAAGAAGACGTGAGTTCAATCTTTATTTCTGCAAGACAACGATCAGGTACTGACGAATTACAACAAACACTGATCGAAGCCGCCCACCTCCCAACGATCACACAAAATGATGTAATCGTCACAAATGTTCGCCATTATGAGGCTCTATCCCGTGCACTGGATGCCATACACCGAGTACAAAACGGATTGGATGCGAATATTTCCGGAGATTTTTTAGCACAGGATATACGAGAATGTATCTTCCACCTGTCGGATATAGCAGGAGAGGTAACAAACGATATGGTACTTCAAAATATATTTCAGCATTTTTGCATCGGGAAATAATTGGTGATTACCAACGATTAGCATATATTACTATTGATTGATAAGGCGTTCTGTAAAGAGCGCCTTTCTTTTTGCTCGTATTAGTGATGGTTATCGTTAATACTTGTTTTTCAGCTCATTTTTGTACCGTATTTGGGTCTCGGAGGTTTGCAACTGAAAACTGGTTGGAAAGGTCGTAGAGAAAGTTGACAATGGTTGACAATGGTTTACGATAGTTGACAGAAATCGGGAGAAATAAAGCGAAGTATAACATTAAAAATGAGCAAAAATGGCAAGTCTAACAATACGGAGTTGCCCGATCGCTTACGTTACACGAAAGAAGTAAGTATTTTTTCACACAAAGCATTTACAATTAACAGTACAAATATACAAATGAATGATAAGCCTTCTCTGCACATAATCAAACTGGAATGATTGTGTGCAAAATGGTGATTACAAGAATGAATATGCTACAAACAGAAAGTCATATAGGCAGGTAGATACACTACCCCTTCCCTTACACTTAGGTTTTTAGGATGAATCACATAGCTCCCTCCTATAGGCTGACGAAAACTCTCGTTGAACCGGGTAAGAGAACGGATGGAATATTTATCATTCGATTTCACCTCTATCGGAAATATTTTATATTTCAGTTTGCTGTGGTTCGACAGGATAAAATCTATTTCCATGTCGTTGCGATGCTTCTCTTGATTGTATCGCGTGTAGAAGTACAGTTTGTGCCCGGCAGCCACCAACATCTGGGCAATTACGTTCTCGTAGAACATACCCTCGTTCACCGACAGTTTTCCCAATAAGATTTCCCGGTAAAGTTCTCCGTCAGAGATCTCATTCTCATCAAACGTATGGCTGATAAGTAGTCCGGTATCTCCCATATAACATTTCACATATGTCCTGTCTTCATTCAGCGAAAGTCCCACGTTAGGGTCCGAGCAGTTAAAGCATTCATTGGCAATCATCGAATCGGAGAGCCAAAAGAAAGTATCATGATATTTTGGAAAGCTCGCCCCCTTTTCAATGCGATTCATCACTACACGTCTTTCGGAACGCGAAAGAAAAGCCGGAATCTGGTCAAATATACTTAGTACACTCGACCTGTAGCCAGACTTTATCTTCTTTATATCATTCCGGTACAGTGTCAGTATGTCTCTTTTTTCCATATCGGCCATTTCGAAGTTCCGGTTGTTCTCCAGATACGCCGACAGGCTTTTCGGCATACCGCCCACAATCATGTATTGGCGGAACAGCAGCATAGCCTTGGCGTGAATCCCCTGCTCCAAAGGTACCTTTTTAACAAAGCATTGGCGGATATATACCATCAATGGCTCTTCATTCATAGCCCAAGCAAACTCCTCAAAGTCCATGGGGTACATAAGCAGTGTCCTTTCTTCAGAAGGAATGGTAATATCATTTACATTCTCCTTTATGGAGATTAGCGAGCCCGTCTCTATATAGTCGAACCGTCCATCTGCGACCAGATACTTTATCGCTTGCCGAGCTTTCGGAAACTGTTGTATCTCATCAAATATGATAATGGATTCTTTTGGATAAAGCCTCACACCATATTCCGAAGAAAGAATAAGGAAAAAGGTGTCGAGATCATTCATATAATTGTTAAAGGCCGAAATAACCGAGTCACTAACTTTGTTGAAATCTATCATAAGATAGCTCCGATATTCATTCTTTGCGAACTCTTCCACAAGAGTGGATTTGCCTATCCGTCGGGCGCCTTCTATCAGAAGCGCCTTAGTGCCTGCCGCTTGCTGTTTCCAGACAAGCAGTTTGTCATATAATTTACGTTTGAATATCATACCATTCAATGTTTATCATCTCATTCATATACAAAATTAATGATTTTTTCTGCAATACGCAAATAAAAATCCATATTTACTACCTGCAATACGCACTTTTAAAAGGTGCCATTTCACCTGTAATGCGCATAAATCTATAATAAACTTGCCGTATAATAGTACTTTTAAATACAGCGAAAAATTCGGCTTTATGTATTATCCCTAATATAATGGTATTGATTACAACAGAGAAGACATAATGTAAATCAGCAATCCCCACCCATCAGGCAGACAATCATCAAAAACGCCGAAATCTCCTTCAAAAGGACGAGGTTTTGGCAAGTCAAACGGAGAAATAGAAAAATCCCGATTTGAGAGCCACTAAACAGGTATGTTTTTTGAGTTTAGAGTCGAAGATATTATTCGGGAAAAGTGATCTGTGCAGATAGAATACGATGCAGAAAACTACTTGGTTAGTAAAAAGAATGTAATTTCTAAATTCTCACTTCATATCTTTGAGCCTATTTCTACGTTGACGATAATCTGCCAAATAGGTTTCCTTGGTGCTAGGTAATAGAAATGAGGCTTCTATAAGTTGTTCGATTTGTGAGTATCGAGTAGTAAATTGAATTATTATCTCAGCCACCCGTTTTTCATTGATTCCAATACGCTTTCCAAACTCTTTGAAAGATCGCCCATTCGCCTTACCGTTAAATTTCAAGAATTCCGATTTATCTCCCTCGCGAAACAAACCGCGACTCAAAGCGAAATCACTATCATCAACATGCAGGTGCGTATTCAACAAGTCATAAGCCGGAGCCAATCGAAAATCACCTCTTGAAGTTTCGAGCACAGAGAAATTCTTCAAATGAGCATCACCGTTTGAGAACAGAAAGTTGAAAAGTACAACTTTAAAATACTTCTCAATTTCAATACGCCAAGCAGGGATATATCGCTGTATTAGCTCGGCCAGTTCTTCGTAGCTGTATTCATACTTATAGTTACTTCCACCATTTGCGGGCATCAAACCAGCCAACGAAGAAAAGTCTTCTTTGCGCAGCTTTACGCCTCCTACTCCAACATCAAAACGTTTAGTAATATAAGCTGACTCACCTGTTTGGAAAAAGCACAAGCCATTGGCAGCTGTCTCAATTCCGTAAACCTGTGAAGCAATTTGCATCGTCAGATTCTCGTTCGCGGGAATCTCCTTCACTCGTCGCAAACGACTGAGTGGGATCGGCTTTAAGATATGTGTACTTTGCTCTCCCTTTTGCGACAGACGTATCTTGCCTTTTTCAACAAGGCAAACCTCCTTATCTTGTACTCCTGAAATAGAGATATGTTCTATATTCTCTATAAACTTCTCATTATCCTCTTCGTTCTTCTCCGGAGAATCATAAGGAAGGATATGCGATACCTTTTTGCCTGCAAAAAGATTTCTCTGGGCAACAGGAGAATAGGTTTCATACCCTTCCACAAGAGTTGATGGGCAATGTGTCAGTTTCATCATTCAATCGGTTTTAGTGTTACTGCTCCTATTGTGTCGTGCGATGTGGTGGCGAGAAGAAGTCCAAAATAATCTTTCTCATCAATTTTCAACAATCGGCATTGAGCCTCTTTGTTTGCTCCTTCAGATAGTAAACTAAAGAAGAACGGAAATAGATAATCGCTCGTAAACTTTATCTCCGTTTTGGGCAATGTCAAGCTCACCTCCGGCATCAAGGTGTTGGCAAAATACTCCGATTCATACTCAAACGAATAACTCCCATTATCGTTCTCGGTTAGAGTTCCGGCTTCAATACCCTTCATATAGACTTTTGCACTTCGCATAATTTATCGATTTAGTTGTTTGACACCCACAGTAATTTCCAGTCCCAGCACATCTAAAATCTTACCCAGCACCTCAATGGTCGGGTTTGCTTGTCCACGCTCAATTTTGTATAGCGTATTAATACTGATACCTGCAATATCTGCCAAGTCAGGCTGCGTAATCATAAGTTCTTTTCTACGGAGACGTATCTGTTCCCCAATAGTGACCCGTAATGAGTTTATCTGATTATCCATATTCACACTATATTGTGATTTATACTGCAAAGATAGTGCATTTTTCTAAAAGCAACGCTTAAATCACATTTTATTATGATTTTAAAGATGCCAGGATACTATTAGTGGACAAGTTGGACTATAATCACATTATAATGTGATATACCTGATAGTATAAAAATAATGTGTATATTTGCAGAAATACGTAAAAACATAGCAATCATGTCAAAAGCTCAACTCAAAAAACACCTTTTCGCTCTGAATAAGGAGCAGATTATCGAAGTGATGCTAGAACTTTACGATGCTCGTAAGGAAGCAAAGGAATATCTGGAGTTTTACCTCAACCCAAATGAGGATGAGAAATTGGAAGAATACAAAAGAATCATCCGTGACGAGTTCTTTCCAAGACGCGGAGAGCCTAAATGCCGTTTCAATATTTGCCGCAAGGCGATATCCGATTTCAAGAAACTAAAGCCACATCCGGCTTGCCTGGCAGATCTAATGCTATATTACATCGAAACTGGATGTGAAATGACCAGTATGTACGGTGATATGTGGGAGCAATATTATACCACGTTAGAAACGAACTTCGCCAAGGCAATGGAGCTAATCGCTCAATTAGGATACACAAAGCAATTTAGTAAGCGGATTGAAAGGATGCTGAAATCAGTAGAGGATTGCGGATGGGGATTTCCTGATACCTTGTATGATATATACTATGAGTATAAAGTAGATTAGGGGTTGCAACCGGAGAAAAAAAGACTAGGCATTATCATTCATACAAGATTTTTATTACCTCTTCTGCAATAAAAGAATCCGCAATCTTTATTGCATTATCATCCTCCGCGTTGTAACCAAGATAGTTCACACTACCGTACCAAACAATGGATTTATCAATAATCGCAGCATGAAGCGACAACTTTTCTTTCATGTTTACTTGTACGCCATTTAGTAATATCTTATCCTTGTCTGAAAGTTGGCGCGTGAACACAATAACTTCTACACCCCGTGCAGAAAGATCGGCTAACAATTCAAGAATTGGAGCACGTTTCGCAAACCACAATTTAGTGGCCGATATAATGACAGACTTAGAGGCTTTTGATAAATCAGCAAAAAACAGATTCTGATAATTCTTTCCATTAAAAATAACGCCTTGACCGATACCAAAAAGATCTTTCGAATCATTCTGTTGAATCTTATACCCAACAGACGCATAGCCTTTCAACCGACGTTTGTACATCACATCGCACATAGGAACATGGATATCAATATAATCATAAACCTGAACGAGTTCCTTTCCCGGATAGTTACGATGCAAGCGACCGGCATATTGTGCTACTATCCCTTTCCACGAAATAGGTAATGCAAGAAATAAGGTATCAAGACGCGGACAGTCAAATCCCTCACCGACATATTTCCCTGTGGCTATAATCACGAGTGTCTCTTCTTTAGGTACGTTTTGCAGGTGTTCCATCTTCAACCGTTTCTCTTTCACCGATTCAGAGCCTATAAGCGTAATAACATTCTTGCAACAGTCAGCAAGCATAGCCGACAATATCACTACATGCGAAGTAAGACTGGTTAAAACAATTGGCGACCTCCCTTCATCCAATACTTTACACACATCAGCTGCTATAAGCCGGTTTCGATAATCGTCATCGACCATCCTTTGTAGTATTTGTATGTACATCGTTTTGTCGTCCGCCAATTCACGATAAGAAGTAAAACGTGGAATAAGCAGACGCTCAAATGTTTGTGAAGCCATCTGCATTTTAGCATCGGCAGAGTATCGAATGGGACCGCATTGCATAAAGATGATCGGTTGATGACCATCTTTACGGATGGGAGTTGCCGTTAATCCATACACATAACGAGCATTACAACGCTTCAAAACATGCTCAAAATTCACAGCCGAGACATGATGACACTCGTCTACTATCACCATCCCATAATCTCTTACAAATGGCCTTACCTCCTTATCGTCAAAACATGATTGTATCAATACTATATCAACCATCCCACGAAGCCTGTTTCCATTTGAATCGAGTGTACCAAAAGGAGAAAACGCAATCTTACGTCCACGCTTATGAGAAGTATGCTCCTCGACATAATCAATATCCAGAAACTCCTCCAAGCGAGATTTCCATTGTTCAAGCAACGCCTTCGTATGCACAAGAATCAATGTATTTACTTTACGCTTGGAGATCAGACCTATAGCAGTCACGGTTTTTCCAAATGCTGTCGTTCCATTTAACACACCTGTATTATGAGCCATCAAACTGGCTATAGCAGCATCTTGTTCTTCACGTAATTCTCCTTTAAACTTTACCGAGATAGATTTCCCTAGATTCGTCTCATCTTTCATGCGATAATGGACACGGTTATTCATTAATAATTCCACTACGACATCCTCGCATCCACGAGGCAATGCTACATATTCCTCTAAAATATCAGCACATGAAATGATACGGGGAATATTATAGGTGGACAATCTCATCCCCTGTTTGGCATAAAACTCCGGATTCTTGAAAGAAGCAATACGTTTAATGTGATTGAGCACCTTTCCCGAAAGTCCTACCAGAGACACATATAGCATATCCGATTTTACACAAACTACTTCTTTCGGGAAATCCTCATTTGTTATCTTTTGTGCCACGGGTGCTTCCCAAGGTTTGGATTCACTCGTTGTTGACAATTCGCCCAACTCTGAAGACAAGCCATGAAGAGCCAACACCTCATCAATAAAAGGCTCCGAAACTTTCTCCACATTCAATAAATACGCCCATTGCTCTTCAAACGGAGTAAAAGTCTCATCTACGAATACACTATTTCCATTCTTTCTGGCTTTCCCTTGAAGTGGCAGAGCGACTAAATTACCTAAACCACCTTCCGGAAGATAATCCTGACTGGGAAAAACTCTATCATAGGATTTCAAAGAAACCCTACCATCTCGATTCATCGCCTCTGTTAATATTGCATTACCTAATTTGCGCGCCTTAATAGCCACCAATGGTTCTTTAAAGAAAATCCACACATGGGCACCATTCCCAGAACGAGAACGTTCTATAGAACAAGGTATATCCCAACTTTTACAAACATCGACAAATACCAAGACATCATTCTTATAGCCATGAGCGCACTGTTTGTCATCAAAGTCTACACACAAGAAATTGCATTGATTGCCATTCAGAACAACATAGATCCCTATTACATCGCACCCGTCTGTATCCTTTCCTTCAAGATGCTTATAAATATCTTCATACTCCAAATTCTTAAAATGCCGGTTCGGACACTGTGCACACTTATATTTCTTCTTATTACAAAATTGACGATTCCACTCATTCAAACATACTGGCTGATATCCCGATTTTCCACTAGCCTTACTATACCATCTCTTTGCAAATACATCTTCCCGCCCCTTGAATAAGCTGCTGAATAAAGTGACTTTTTCTTCCAAAGACAAGCAAGATGTTACAATTAATTTCTTTTCCTGAAATACAGGTTTAGTGTCTTTAGAATCGGAATTTGTCTCTATGCTTTTCGTTTCTTCACCAACCTCTACAATGCTTTTAACCAACTCACCCAATTTCGCATTCTCTTTACGAAGCTGTTCGTTTTCAGCCACCAATTGTCTATTAATCGCAAGTAATTCTTGATATGTAGGCAATTTATCCATAGTTTACTTTAGCTTTTTTACAATCAGTACATTGAGCAGAACTCCATAATGTCGAGCATTCGAAACAATATTCCATCAATTGAGTTATGCCAACTCTGATGGAAGTGGCCATAAAACCAATGTGATACAGGGTGATGATCCCAGACGAGTTGTTCGTGTAGCTTATCCATAGCTGCCCGTTCTGCTTCTACGTCATCAAGCAGAGTATCATCGTTTTGTATCCAATGGTGAAGATTTCCTTTCGTGAATAGTTCACAGAAAGAGGGAGATGTGTGAGTAATCACCGTATCTATAGTAAATTGCGAACAAATAGCTCCCATTTTCTTTTCATCATAGAGTGGAGCTTCGTTCTTCCAATATATATTCCTTGCTAAAGCATCTGTTGCATTACCTCCTGCTTTTAAGTATTTCAACTTACCTTTCCATGTATTCATGCGGTATTGACGATCAATAGAGATAGCTCCGCCCACGCAAAGTATAGTGTGAGAGCAAGCTTGAATAATGGCATAGTCTGGCACAGCTACAAATCGTTTATATCTAAATGCACAACCGTCAAAATATGCCGGATTATCATGGTTACCACGCACAAACACAATCCAGTTGTTGGCTTCATTCATGCGCTTGACATTCCGTCTCACCATGTTCTCATAGCTTTCTCTCTTTTCAAAGCCAAATCCGCAATCACCAGCTACAATTAGCAGTGTGTCTCTCATCCGGTATTGCACACAGAGCTTAAAAACCAACTGATTAAAGTCTCCATACACATCGCCTGAAATGACGAGACCTTTTGCTTCAGGAAAGGAAAGTGTGAAGCACTCACTATCGCTTTTATTCATGCATTAAGTTTTCCTATAGTTCTTTATTTCTTCGCTCATAGCTTTATTTCGAGATATTTTTCAAGAGTCTTTGTAACACGTAGTTTGCTTGTATAGTCCATCAGGAGAATTTAATAGCATCACAAACAGAGCGTTCTTTATTATAGACTTTAATCTCATAGCCACTTACTACTTGCTCTTCAACACCTAGTTCCAATAGTGCCTCAGTGATGAAATGTAGTTCTATTAACGGGTATTCGAACAACCGTATCTTCCGTCCTCTTTTGATGGCCACATGGTAGGCCTAGGGCAAAAAGGTGGTAAGTCCATGGATATTCCATGCAGAAAACAAGCATAGGATACCATCAAGCACACGACATCAAGGTCTATCTTGGTATCGGCCAACTGTTCCATTGTAGCGTACACACCTCGCCGGATGCAGACCATATTTCCTTCACGGGCACTCTTGAGGAGCTTATAGTATGCACTACGGCTCTTTTCCTTTACTTCTGAAGAAGAGATGAATCTATTTTTACTTTCTTCTGCATTCATTTCTGCTATTCTTTTATTGCTGTATAAAAGTACTACAAATAATCAAACATACAGTATGTTTGTACAAAAATTCTGCACTTTCTTTGATCTATTGCTTCATTTTTCATATCTTTGAGCTTGCCAAACCATTTATACCCCCATAACTGTAACACTCACCAAGTCAACCTTCTAAAATTGATTTGAGACTTCAGCAAATGGGTTGAAAAATGAATAATTAAGATGGACATAGATTTTGAATCATACATCCGAGGTAGTGAACCTGACAAAAAGAAAAAGGCTTCAGCTTGGAAAACTGCTATTGGGCTTCAAGCTGTAGACGGCTTGCAAACCTCCGACTATCTGAAAAATACAGCGGTCAAGCATATTGAAGGCGATATTAATATTGATGAAGTAAAGAAACTCATCAACAGCTATTACCAGTCGAAAACGGCACGAACTCCCGAAGATGAAGAGACAGAAGAAGCGGATAAAGTGTCTGCCAATATTGCCAGAATCTTAAATGAACAGTCCTTTGCATTTTCAGTGGCAGGCTTTACATCCATTCACCGCAGACTCTTTGAAGGTATCTTTAAGTTTGCTGGTAAAATTCGTGACTATGATATAACGAAGAAAGAATGGGTACTTCGTGACGACACGGTGCTTTATGTCAACTCCGAGGATTTATGCAGAGCGTTAGAATACGACTTAGAACAGGAAAAAAACTTCTCATACAAAGGCTTATCGATGGATGATGTAGTGGCACATATTGCCAAGTTCGTATCAGGCATTTGGCAGATTCATCCATTCGGTGAGGGCAACACCCGTACTACGGCAGTCTTTACTATAAAGTATTTACGCAGCATTGGCTTTGACGTGAACAATGATTTGTTTGCCGACAAATCTTGGTTCTTTCGCAATGCATTGGTTCGTGCGAATTATAGAAATGTGCGAAAAGGGGTTGAACCGGATATGAGTTTTTTGATTTTGTTTTTCAGAAATCTGATGATGGGAGAAAATCATGAGTTAAAAAATAGATATATGATTATCAATGCCCCACAACAATCAACCGAACAAGCCGACCGTACAAGTACCGAACAAGTACCGAACAAGCTAACCGAACAACTCACCGCCCCACTTTTATCAATCGTAAAAGCTATTGGGATAGAACAATGTTCATTGAAAATGATAATGGAGAGAATAGAGTTAAAGCATCGCCCCACTTTTATTGCCAACTATTTGACACCAGCTATTCAAAATGGCTTTGTTGCTCCTCTCTACCCTAATAATCCCAAACATCCTCGACAAAAGTATCTGTTGACGGTAAAGGGGTTGGCTATTTTAAATTCAACAAAATGATATGCAACAACTAATAGGTATATACCACATTAAAAGTAGGATATATATTAAAGATAATTTCCAATAAGTATTAGAAGTAATAAAGAATATTTTTTATCTTTGCCTTTGCAAACCATTTGTAACCCCAATGCGGAAACACCCACCAAATCAACCCTCTAAAATTGATTGAAAACTTCCGCAAATGGGCGGAAAAAATGCGGTACAACACGTATATCGAAAAGTTTGAAAACCAGCACATTGAATTTCCCGGTACTTTCAATGTAATTGTAAAAATGAGGTTTGTACCGTTTAAAAGAGCAAAACGCTAACAATTAATAGTGCGAATATGCTGCATCGGGAAATAATTGGTGATTACCAACGATTAGCATAGATTACTATTGATTATATGACAGCTAAGAAACCGACTACATTATCACATATTCCTTGTTATGACAGCAGAGAATAAAATAAAGTATTTTGAGAATCGAGAAGATTGGCGAATATGGCTTGCTGAAAATTTTGAAACTGCCAATGAAATATGGTTTGTATTTCCCAGTAAATCTTCAGGCAAAAAAAGTGTTACATACAATGATGCTGTTGAAGAAGCCCTTTGTTTCGAGTGGATTGACAGTACAATAAAGTCGCTTGACAAAGAGCATAAAATTCAGCATTTCACGCCTCGAAATCCTAAAAGTACATACTCACAAGCCAACAAAGAGAGACTCAGGTGGTTGATGGAAAACAGGATGATACATCCCAAATTTGAGGATAAGATACGAAAGGCATTATCCGAACCATTTATATTTCCCAATGATATAATGGACAAGCTGAGAGAAGATAAAGGATTATGGCAAAATTATCAACGCTTTTCCGATGCATACAAACGTATCCGTATTGCATACATTGAAGCCGCAAGAAAACGACCGGAAGAATTTGAAAGGCGATTACACAACTTCATCGACAAGACGAAAGATAATAAAAGAATCACAGGCTTCGGAGGAATTGATAAATACTATTAAATCCAAACAAAATATCAGCATAGAAATTAGATCAGTGGTCATAAAAATACGATCACTTTATATGTGGTCACATTTTTGTAATGTAACCTATTAGTATATAGCAATAATCACTACCAATGAGTTATTCGACAGCTATATTCAGGTGACTAATTTCACCGTAAAATAATCTATTCCCCTCTTATAAGAAAGGCAATCAGCAAAGTATAGCTATTTGATTACTATCCTATTTGCAATAGTAATAATTTGTATCATCAGCAAATAATCAGAGATAACTTTGGAATGTACTAATCTCAAAATTGTGGAGCACGAAGCTGCCAGAAAGCTACAGCAGCCGCAGCGGCTACATTGAGCGAATCAACACCACGCGCCATGGGGATACGAACTACGTAGTCAGCCTCAGCAATCGTTTCACTCGAAAGCCCCTCCCCTTCGTTACCCATCACGATAGCCAATTTGGATTCACTCATCAAAGCAGGGTTATCAATGGAGATAGAGTTATCCGTGAGCGCCATAGCAGCCGTACGGAAACCCCATTTTCCCAAGTCACTGAGAGGACCATCCATCCAAGTCCATGGTACAAAGAAGACGGCTCCCATAGACACCCTGACCACACGGCGGTTCAACGGGTCGCAGGAATTACGCGTTAATAATACAGCATCAATTCCAAGAGCGGCCGCCGAACGGAAGATAACACCAATGTTAGCTGCATCAACAACACTGTCAATTACAACAATACGCCGGGCTTCCCGGCATACCTCTTCCATGCTACGTGGAGCAGGGCGGCGCATGGCACAGAGAACACCACGTGTCAGGACATAACCGGTCAGCGTAGCAAGCAATTCTCTGCTACCGGTATAGACAGGCACATTATCACAACGCTCAATAATTTCAGCAGCATCACCGACAATATGTTTGTGTTCACACAAAATGGCTAAAGGTTCATAGCCGGTATCCAAAGCTCGCTTGATAACCTTCGGACTTTCAACTATAAAAATCCCCTTATCAGGCTCGGTACGATTGCGTAACTGAGTTTCAGTAAGAGTGCTGAATACCTCAACTCCCGGATGAGATAAAGATGATATTTCGATAACAGGCATACTATTGCTTATAATTTTGAATTAAACATGCAATCGCTTCATTCACAAAACGATTCATTTATAAATGGCTACCTTAATAACTCCGTCCAACTTATTTTCAAATATACGATAGGCTTCCTCAATCTCCTTCAACGGAAATCTGTGCGTAATAAGAGGGGGTGTATCTATCTTACCTTCCTCAATCAGATTAAGAATCTCGGCACAGTCGCAGCCATCCACTCCACCTGTTTTAATAATCAAGTTCTTGCCATATATATCGGGCAAAGGAAGAAGTTGAGGTTTATCATAGAGAGCTACGATAGTAACAATGGCATTGGGACGGGCACACTCCCACGCCAAGCGGAAAGTATCTTCACTACCAGCTACCTCTAATACAACATCAGCACCACCATGGTCACTGTTTTGAATCACAAAGTCTTTGCAGTTTTCTGATTCCACTACCAACACATCAGGATAATGTTCACGCACGAACCGGATTCTTTCCGGAGACTTTTCACAGACAATAATACGCCGCGGCTTCTTCAACATCACACACAATAATGTACAGATTCCGGTAGGACCGGCGCCAATGATAAGAACAGTATCGTCCTCGGAAATCTCTGAGATACGGGTTGCCCAAAAACCTGTTGCAAGCACATCGCCAACAAACAAAGCCTGTTCATCACTGACTGTATCAGGAATACGGTTTAGCCCTTGGTCTGCATAAGGAACTCTGACATATTCTGCCTGACCGCCGTCAATGCGGCAACCTAAAGCCCAACCACCATTAGGGTCGGTGCAGTTGTTAACATATCCCCGCTTGCAAAAGAAACATTCTCCGCAGAAAGTCTCGACATTCACAGTTACTCTATCGCCGGGCTTGACTAAAGTGACATCAACCCCCACCTCCTCTACGATACCCACCATCTCGTGCCCAACTGTTGTCCCAGGGATGGCACGCGGCACACTACCATGTTTGATATGGAGGTCACTGGTACAAATGCTGCCAAGAGTCACTCGTATGATTGCATCCCGTGAATTTATTATTTCCGGTTTTGGCTTCTCCCGCAATTCAAATTTTCCATGTTCAACGTATGTGTAGGTAAGCATAATATCCTTTTCATTAATTAATTGTTCCATTCCATTGCAAAGATAGTGATTTCACAGTAAAACACCGACCTTATATCACAGTCAATAACATCAAATAGATCACTCACTTTCAACTATCATACCACCACTATTTCCAATCAGATAACATTTAGTAAAAGATTACAATCTTACCGAATATGATTCTATATCCATCATCATACAACCAAGGAAGATGAACCGGAAAAAAACTATATCCGGCAATTATAGCGATACAAATAGGATGCAACGAAACAAAAGTAAGCAGCCTCAGCTATTTAGTTAAAATTTGCCCAAAGTTTCCTTCGCAATGATAAAAGAACAAAGCGTTTATTGGACTACTATTGGAAATCCTCCTCTTTTCTGTATATTTACGCCCTTATTTTTAGTTCTCAAAATGAGCAAAACTATTCAAAACCTACTAAACAATAAAACCGATGCAGAAAATAAACGCAGTAATCACAGGAGTCGGAGGATATGTGCCTGATTATATCTTAACTAATGATGAAATTTCTAAGATGGTAGATACTACCGACGAATGGATTATGGGACGTATTGGTATAAAAGAAAGGCATATATTAAGAGAAGAAGGACTTGGAACTTCATATATGGCTCGCAAAGCTGCAAAACAATTGATGCAACGTACCCAATCTCACCCGGATGATATTGATCTGGTAATTGTAGCTACTACCACTCCTGATTATCGTTTACCTTCAACCGCCTCCATATTATGTGATAAACTGGAATTAAAAAATGCTTTTGCCTTTGATGTACAGGCTGTTTGCAGCGGATTCCTTTATGCATTGGAAACCGGAGCGAATTTTATACGTTCAGGAATATACAAAAAGGTTATTATAGTAGGAGCTGATAAAATGTCGTCGATAGTAGATTATACGGATCGTGCAACCTGCCCGATCTTTGCCGACGGTGCAGCCGCCTTTATGCTTGAGCCAACCACTGAGGAGCTGGGTGTTATAGATTCTGTTTTGAGAACAGATGGCAAAGGGTTGCCTTTTCTACATATTAAAGCAGGTGGGTCCGTATGTGCCTCCTCCTACTATACGCTGGATAACCATATGCATTATATCTATCAGGAAGGACGTACGGTATTCAAATATGCCGTAGCAAATATGTCGGATGCCTGTGAAGCTATTATTACAAGAAACAACCTGAATAAAGGTGAAATCGATTGGGTGATCCCACATCAAGCCAATCAGCGCATAATAAATGCTGTTACACAACGCCTGGATATGCCGGAAGAGAAAGTTATGGTAAATATAGAACGCTACGGTAATACAAGTGCCGCTACACTTCCTCTTTGCATATGGGATTATGAAAATAAACTCAAAAAAGGTGATAATCTGATTTTTACAGCATTCGGAGCAGGTTTTGCCTGGGGAGCCATTTATGTTAAGTGGGGATATGACGGCACAAGAAGATAATCTAGCGTTATTTAAGGCCTGTCTCTAATTTGATCAGAAATGAACTAAACTCACCACAAGTTTCATAGAATTCACAGAGTAGTATTTATCTGATGAAACGCGGATTAACACAAATGAACGCAGATTAAAAGACTGTAGTTCTTTATCTTTGATTTGTTTCCCTTTGCGAAAATCTACGTTAATCTGCGTTTCGATAAAAATTTAAAACTCTGTATTACTTTGTGGTGAAATCATTCAATATTTCTCTTTACGTTCAAACTCACCTTCTTCGGTATAATATTTCCATGTACCTTTGGGTTGGTTATTTGCATATTTCCCCCGGAATTTCAGCTTACCATTTTCATAATATTCACGATAACGCCCATGCCGTTTCCCTTCCTTGACTTCCGCTTCACTTTTCAATGCACCGTCGGGATAAAATTCCCGCAAGATATTTCCTTCAAACTTCTCGACATAAAAACGTTTTAGTTCGCTCATCTGTTCTTTCTCAGTGTCAGCATCTTCATTCATTTCTTCATCTTCTTCATCGGTGACAACTGCAACAACTTCTTCGGGTTGATACGGTTTATAATCCATCACATATTGCAAAGAGGCCGATTGGCTATTCCCTACAATCTGCATAGACCAGCAAGGAAACGAAAACAAAACATCTTTATTAGCCTGTATCTCATTCCACGTAGTAGCATTCATCATCGGTTTCAACTGAGAATAGAATTTATGCATATCCGTATATAGGAAAATGGTAGAATTTGAACTCAAATACGAAAACGCATTTTTAAATCCCGGATTATTTTTCAGTAGATTCTTTTGTTCGTAATCCTCTACAAAGGAGAGCAAAGATGAAGCCTTGTTACTGAAAACAACATAATCATCTACATACGTATAATATGGCTTTTCAAATTTATCAAATAATCCTCCAAAGAACAATCGGAAGAAGCCTTTCATTTCCACATAGTTAATTTCAAAATCCTTATAATTAACCGTTTTAATCTTAACCGGAGTACGTCGCTTAATCTTCTTTTCAATAAACTCCATGTTCTTACGGGCATCTTTCATGTTTTTAGCCCTGATAGCCAAAATTAATTCCGGTTCGTGCCCCAGCAAGCCTGGCTCGGATTGGGTAATGGCAAACTCTCCGGACATCCAACTCAGAAAATTCTCTTCCAAAGAGATACCAAATAATCCTTCGATCTTTTTACGGGAGCTTTCATAAGAACTATACAGCTGCTTATCATGGAGAGAAAGGGCGTTTTCTAACTCCTTGACAAAGGTTACAGGGTTATTGAAACCAATATTAGTATAAAGAGCCGTTCGCCCAGACAGAATCTCATGCGCTTTCATTTTGTGCCTTCCCGAATTCAGTAAAGCAGTTACATAAGGATCGGCTGTGTCTTTCCGGAATGTATACCCTTTTACCTCCATCCGGTCTTTATCCGTATTAAAAAAGAGTCCTGCAAAATTCATAGAGTTACTGAACATATCAACATACTCATTTTTGGCTCCCAGATAAATATTCATAAATTGTGGCAGATGTGCATAGTTTACAAAAACTCGGATAAGTCCTTTACCGGAAACCAGCTTTTCTGCTTCAATAAAAGCATGATCGAGTCCTATTTTAGGTTTACTACGTGAGTCAATGGCCGATTCAACAAGTCCGGACGTATAAGAAGCCACAAAATGATTATCTACAAAAGCACAATAAAAAATATCACGTGTATCCGGATCACGCATTTCGAGAATGTTAATGCCACTATATTGCCGGTTAGTAACCGTATTACCCGTCATTGCCAGCACCGTTTCAATCTGATCCTTTAATAAATCCATCTTAGATGCTTTCTGCATATCCAATATGATCAGAAAATCCCAGTCGGTTGCACGAACTTTATGGAGTGAAATAAGCATATCCCGTTTACCCACAAGTGACAGCAATACTTTGTTACTTTTAACTATTGAATCAAGCATTTCGACACTCTTTGTGACCTCTTCAAAAGATTTTGCTTTCTTCAGACATTTCCATGTTTCGCTTCCGCTGAATTTTTCCCAGTCGTTTACCGGAGCTGATGATTGAATGATAAACGCAGCGTCCTCCGGAACAAGATAGATTTGCTGAATATTATGATCGGGCGAGACAAATAGATGGACTATAGAATATACAATATATACTACCAATGCCAATCCTACCGTAACTAAAGTTCTTTTTACGATTTTTTGCGTGCTCTTTTTCTTTTCGGGTTCAGAATATTGTTCTTGCTGCCCGTTGTCCAATTCATTCATCATTAATATATTATTGACTTGATTGGACAAAACTACTAAAAAAAGACGAAAGATGAAATTATAGATACAGAAATACCGGGAAAACAATGTACATTTCAAAATTTTCCCGATATTTGCATTACATGAGTTCAGTGACTCAAAGATTGCGAAAGTATATAAAGTATATTTGGAATATTACTTTAATAAAGACTATTTATGATCGCAGACCTTACTTATATCGACAGTGAAACCATCTTCAGAAGGCATAAATTTGCCTTTTCTTTTAAGAAATTCTATCAATTCGTCAATATTCATATCGTCAGCAGAACAAGCGTAAAAATGTTGGTCTTTGCCAAACTTATTAATAATGGCTTCTTTTAAAGTGATTTCCGAATAACTGTTGCCTTCCATCATATGGAGGACTTCATGAGCATGTAACTGTTCCATAACTAATTTATTTTTGGGCAAAGATAACAGGATACACAGTTTAAAAGTAGTAACCTATGTTACAAAACCCAATATAAGTGAAGCAAAATAGTATTTTTTAAGATTATAAATACAGTTCTATAGATTTATAAGTTACCCAATAAGTAGAACAAACTTGTAACTATGGAGTTATATTAATAAAACAACTGTATCAAAATCAACTACAATAATAATAACTAATTAAAAAGAAGTATGAACACATATCAAAATTCATTTGATGGAAATATCCCGCAAGATGTAACTGCAAGACCGGGAGAGAACGCTATATTCATTGTCTACAGTCTAAAACACTCGGCAGATACAATCGAAAAAGTAAAAGATGTATGTGCCAACTTTTCTGCAATGATACGCAGCATGCGTAATCGTTTCCCTGATATGCAATTCAGTTGTACGATAGGTTTCGGAGCTGATGCATGGAGCCAATTATTTCCAGAAAAAGCCAAACCTAAAGAATTAAGTACCTTCAAAGAAATAAAAGGGGATAAATATACAGCAGTATCTACTCCAGGAGATATCTTACTACACATCCGAGCCAGACAAATGGGGTTATGCTTTGAATTTGCCTCTATTATTGATGAAAAGTTGAAAGGAGTTGTCGAATCTGTTGACGAAACTCATGGGTTCAGATACATGGACGGAAAAGCAATTATCGGTTTTGTAGATGGTACAGAATCTCCCGCCGTAGACGAAAATCCCTACTATTTTGCAGCCATTGGTAATGAAGATCCAGATTTTGCAGGAGGTAGTTACGTGTTTGTACAAAAGTACATTCATGACATGATTGCCTGGAATGCACTCCCGGTAGAAGCACAGGAAAAGGTTATCGGCCGTCACAAGTTCAATGATGTTGAATTGTCGGACGAGGAAAAACCGGAGAATGCCCACAATGCAGTTACTAACATTGGAGACGATTTGAAAATAGTACGAGCCAATATGCCATTTGCCAATACCTCAAAAGGAGAATACGGAACCTACTTTATTGGTTACGCCAGTACGTTCAGTACTACCCGGAAAATGCTGGAGAATATGTTTATAGGCAGTCCTGTTGGTAATACCGACCGCCTGCTGGATTTCAGTACACCGGTAACAGGGACACTCTTTTTCGCTCCCTCATACGATTTGCTTTCCGAACTTGGCGAGTGATTATTCCGGCATTATTGATTTTATAATAAGAACAAAGAGGATATTTATTTTTAAGTATCCTCTTTGTTCTTCATAACACAGTCCTATCGTTTTATTCATAATGATTCTCTGTCAGTTCTTTGTAGTTATAGAACTTTTGAGTACCTTTGTTAAGAAAGTCACTCAAATAAATTTACTTATCAAGAATATATATGAAAACCAATTTTGATTATAACTCAGTACCCGGTAACTTCACTCATTGCCTCAATAAGCAATGCTCACATGCAGCAGACTGTCTACGCCATCAGGTAGCGCTCCATATCCCATCTAAACGGGATACTATCAACATAGTGAATCCGGCATACGCAACTATTAACGGTGGAGAAAACTGTTCTTTTTTTAAGGTGGACCAGTTATTGCGTTATGCATCAGGTATCATACATTTACTGGATAAAGTTCCGCATAGTGATGCAGTCGTCATCAAACAACAGATGCTTGAACACTTCGGACGAAATGCTTATTACCGCTTCAGACGTAAAGAACAACTTATCACTCCCTCTGAACAAAAATACATCCGACAGTTATTCCGCAAAAAAGGGATAATGGATGAACCTGTATATGATGAATACGTAGAACAATATGAATGGTAAAACGAAATTTATTCTCAACCTATATGAAACAACTGTTTCAACATATTGAGAAAAGTTTCTCAATATGTTGAGAATAAATTCTCAATAGGTTGAAACTAGTTTCTCAACGTATTGAAATAGAATGAAACACTTTAAAAGCCCCTTTACTATATTTACTCATTGGAAGAAAGAACAGATATGGCAGATAATTATATAGAAAAGCAGTACGAACAATACGAAGCAAGAAAAGCAGCTTGGGAGAGAGCCCGGAAATATGGCAAGCCAACAAGTACAATGAACCGGAATAAACAGGTTAAGCCAGTCATGGAGAAGAAAAAAAAACGAGTATTCGTGACCGGAGGTGCCACAGGGATTGGTAAAGCTATTGTAATGGCATTTTGTACTGCAGAAAGCTACCAGGTGGCGTTCTGCGATAAAAATGAGACAGCAGGGCAACAAACTGCAAAAGAGACCGGAGCGACATTTTATCAGGTGGATATAAGTGAAAAAGAAGCACTCGAACATTGCATGCAACGCATTTTTATGCTCTGGGGCGATATTGATATTATTATCAATAATGCAGGTATCAGCGAATTTTCTCCCATTACCGAAACAAACATAGAAGATTTCGACAAGATACTCTCTGTCAACCTGCGTCCGGCATTTATCACATCTCGCCTGCTGGCTATCCACCGTAAAGCTCAAACCTCCTCGAATCCATTCGGACGAATCATTAATATTTGTTCCACCCGTTATTTAATGAGCGAACCAGGCAGTGAAGCTTATGCAGCATCCAAAGGTGGCATCTATTCACTTACCCACGCACTGGCACTCTCACTCTCTGAATGGCATATAACCGTCAATTCCATTGCTCCGGGTTGGATACAGAATCATAATTACGAACAACTTCGCCCGGAAGATCATGCACAACATCCTTCGGGACGCGTAGGAAAACCAGAAGATATTGCCCGGATGTGCCTGTTCTTAAGCCAGGAAGAGAATGACTTCATCAATGGTGAAAACATTACTATCGACGGAGGAATGACCAAAAAGATGATTTATATGGAATAAAAACATTCCACAACTTTTATTCTCCACTGAACGATATTAAACCTAGGCAGAAAAGAGTTTCAGCTACAATAGTACAATTCTTTTCTGCATTATGTCTTTTATCTGTGCCCGTAACTGGCGGGCATTAATCGGTTTGGGCATATATCCGTCGAAACCACTTTCCATCACACGTTGTTCATCCGAAGCATATGCAAATGCAGTAATAGCGATGATAGGTACTTTAGCCGAATATTTACGAATTTCCTGTGCAGCTTCATAGCCATCCATCACAGGCATATTGATATCCATCAGGATGATTTGCGGATCTTCTTTTCTAAACATATCTACCGCCTCTTGTCCATCCCAGGCATGAATCAACTGATAATCATTCTTCAGAATCGATTCAAAAAGCTTGTAATTACTATCATTATCTTCGGCAATCAGGATAGTCAGTTTATCCTTTTCCACAGATATAGGCTGATATTCCTTCTTTTCGCTTATTTCCTCCTGTCCCGCAGGCTTATAGGGCAATGTAAACCAAAAAGTTGACCCGTTACCTTCTTCAGATTCAACGCCAATACAACCTCCCATATGATTTACCAATGTCTGACAGATAGACAACCCCAGTCCTGTTCCCTGTGCAAAATTATTCAGCTTCACAAAACGCCCGAAAATACTCTCCTGCTTATCTCTCGGAATACCGCATCCGGTATCGGACACATAGAAGTATAACTCTTTTCCCTGCAATTCATAGCCAAAGCGAACGCTCCCTTCCGATGTGAATTTTATCGCATTTGTTATCAGATTGATTAACAATTGTGAAAGCCT
Organism: Bacteroides mucinivorans; assembly: GCF_034654355.2. Taxonomy (NCBI): domain Bacteria; kingdom Pseudomonadati; phylum Bacteroidota; class Bacteroidia; order Bacteroidales; family Bacteroidaceae; genus Bacteroides; species Bacteroides mucinivorans. Next base: position 4,126,152 of record NZ_CP178179.1, read on the forward strand.
GTTTTTCTCTATATGAACAGGGCATATATCCAATGACGGCACAAACTCCAGACAAACAGTATCCGATTTTAACCTCAACTGCAATACACTCTCCAGCTCCTTCATCACACTATTCAGTTCTACATTAGAATAATGAAACTCTAATGTTCCTGCTTCTATCTTCGACAAATCCAGAATATCACTGATTAGCTGTAGCAATAACTCATTATTATTCTCAATAATGCTGACATACTCCTGCTTTTCCTGTTCTTCTTCCGTAGAGGCCAGTATTCCCGAAAAACCGACAATTGCATTCAGCGGAGTACGGATTTCATGGCTCATATTGGCAAGGAAAGCAGATTTCAGGCGATTGGATTCTTCTGCACGGTTCTTTGCAGTAGTCAGTTCCAACTCCATCTTCTTACGATTGGTTATGACCTGTGACGAACCGATTAGTGTGACCGGGTTTCCTTCTTCATCACGTTCTTGCACGGCTGCCTGTGCTTCCACCCAATCTATCTTGTGCACATGGTTTTCTACATTTACCACCCTATACTCCTCTTTCACTTTATCCGATTTACCTTCTATCAGATCGTGATATGCCTGTTCTACCCTCTTACGGTCCTTTTTGTATATCTTCGAGAAGTATTGTGAATCGGGTACTGCCAACTGCTCTTCGGGCACATCACTTTCCACTGTACTCAATTCTATCGGCCTGTTGATATCACATAAAATAGTTTTGCTTATCAAATCCCACTTCCAGGGAACAATATTCGCCACATCAAGTGCCATCGCCAACTTATTGTTTGTAGTGCTCAGCTTCTGCTGTGCTTTATGCAAATCCGTACTATCCATACAAAATACATCGATTATCCCAGAATTACGAGTTCCTTTCAGCACCACATCATAAAATGTATCAATCTTCTTAAAATAATAAGGGAATGTGATTGCCCTGTTCTCAGTCAGTGCCTTCTGAGTAAAATGTAAAAACTCAGGAAGAGATTCGGGAAACAATTCACTTGCCTTCTTACCGACCGCATCTTCCCGACGAAAGAAGTTATTCTCAAAATGAGAATTTACATTCCGGTATATCATATCAACCGGAACTCCGGCCTTATTCAGCACCAATTCCTCCTGCATATAGAGTATAGGCATATTATTTACCAGATTCTTATAATCGGCCATCGTATCTATTTCTTTTTGCTGAATTTCTCTGAGTCTTTTTAATGTACGAATACGGAATGTAAAAAATAAAATGAGTACAAGAATACAAAATGAAGCCCCCAGAATGAAGTAATGATATTGTTCCCAAAAAGTAAGAGGTTTATTGAGAAAGTGCGTGTTTTCAGGACACAAAGAAGGCGATATATCCTTTCGCAGTAAGGCTTTGTAATTAATAACCGGCACGCCATCCACAGAACGATAAAAAGGAATATTACGCGGTTGTCTGCCTTCAAGCACTTCTGACAAAATACGTATAAGCTCTTTATCATAACGTTCCCAGTCGTGCACATAGCCACCAACCATTCCACCGTCGGCAGTAACGCCAATTGTATTAAGAACAAACAAAGGGGCAGCCACTGTAGTGATCACTTTATGAGCATTTGTAACAAGCGAAGTATTACCTGCAAATGTACGCTTATAATACCATGAAGAAAATAATATTCCAGTAGTCTTTGCATTAACACGATACAACGAATCAACCAACAGATTTATAGGTAGTATCTGAGGAGATAAATATTCATATTCAACAGAAGGATATTTCTCTTTTATAACCTCTCTGACTTCGACCTCATTGATTACATTAATAAAACGTTCATCTCCTATAAAAATAAACTTTTTCATATCAGGAATCATTTGAGATATCAACTCCACATTTTTCTCTATATACAAATCCGAATACAAAAGAACCAAATTATACGGGTCTGCCAACTGAGTAATGGGAATACGTTCTGCTTGTGGAATTACTTTCTTATGCAAATAATATTTGTCGGGGCCTGTATAATCTTTTTCGGCACAAAGCACCATCGGGATATCTCCCCATACTCTTTTAAAATCTTCTTTTAACAATAGAGCAGGATCCCCCAGTAACAGTAGCAGACGTGGAGGATAAGCACCGTATCTTTCAAAAAGAGCCGATTTGAATTCTTCCAGATCGGTCGCATCATCATCTATCAGCATCATATTCATATGCTCGGTATAAACAGCCAACTGAGGATCTTCTGCCACAAACCGAGTAGTTGCCGAAATCATACGACTACTCCAGGAGGTTGCTTCTGTGTATGCATTGATAACAAGAATATAACCTTTCTTGTAGGCTGTATCGTTCTGGGCAATTATTAAATTTACAGATAGCAGGCATAAAAAAAGAAGAAGGCATCGTTTGATTACGACCACAGGAAAAGATTTAATGCAAGAAATAAGTATCATAAAAAATTAATATATCAGTTTGTCAGCTTATGCAGCGACAAAATTATCAAAAAAGAAATGAACGATGCAATATTCTTCCAACAAAAGCACTATACAATATACATTTTATTAATAATAAACACCAATCCAAACTAATATGCAAAGTTTACCGTATTTTATTCGATGATACTTGCAATACTGCTTAAATAGAATTTATTTTGCAAAGCGTTATAACAACCCGGAAACAAGAAACCATATGCTGCATCCTTTCATTCACAAAGTTACCCACTTGCCCCTGCCGGAGCAATTTACATATCCGTTTCATTATACGCCACATCCGCTCTGCCTGATAGCCACAGAAGAAGTACAGTACTATATCAAAACCCAGAAACAATGGGAACAGGAATTGCAGCAAGGAAAAATGTTCGGAGTATTAGTGGCACAAACCCCTGATGGTGAGATAGGCTATCTGGCAGCTTTCTCCGGAAACCTTGCCGGCAAAAACCTACACTCCTACTTCGTACCTCCTGTATATGATTTACTCCAACCCGACGGATTTTTCAGAATAGAAGAAGAAAAAATCTCTGCCATCAACATTCAGATCAGACAGTTGCAGGAAGATAATTATTATCTGGCACTCAAACAGAAACTGAGCGAAGAAAACATTCTGAACCGACAAGCTATAACTCAGGCTAAGGCAGCTTTGAAAGCAGCCAAAGAAGCACGTGAACTTCGACGTATAAACAATCCCGATGAGGCAGAACAAGCAGCTATGATACGCGAAAGCCAGCATCAGAAAGCAGAGTTCAAACGACTGGAAAAGCATTGGAAAGTTCGCATTACTGCCCTGCAAAAGGAAACAGATGATTATACAGCAAAAATAGAAGCTCTCAAAAACGAACGCAAAATGCGGTCGGCAGCCCTGCAACAAAAGCTTTTTGAACAATTCAAAATGCTGAATGCCAACGGAGAAATAAAAGATCTATGTACTATCTTCAAACAGACCATACAGAAGACGCCTCCTGCCGGTGCCGGCGAATGTGCTGCTCCCAAACTATTACAATATGCCTATCTGCACCAACTCAAACCCATTGCCATGGCCGAATTCTGGTGGGGCAACTCTCCAAAAGCAGAGATACGCCACCATGGTTACTACTATCCAGCCTGCAAAGGAAAGTGTGAACCTATTCTGAAGCATATGTTACAAGGGCTGAATGTAGAGCCCAATCCATTATCGAACGATCTTCACAAGAAGACAACACTCGAAGTTCTTTTTGAAGATGAGCAGTTGCTTGTTGTCAACAAACCCGCCGGCATGCTTTCCGTGCCCGGAAAAGGAGAAATAAATTCTGTCTATCAACACCTGAGAACCCAATATCCTGATGCTACAGGCCCAATGATTGTACACCGTCTGGATATGGCTACTTCGGGAGTGCTGCTTGTTGCCAAAACCAAAGAGACACATCAGAATCTGCAGGCACAGTTCAAAAATCGTACAGTAAAGAAGCGTTATATTGCTTTACTGGACGGAATCATCGCACCGGATGAAGGCATTCTGAATCTTCCACTCTGTCCGGATCCTCTCGACAGACCCCGGCAGATAGTAAATAAAGAGTATGGTAAAACCGCCATCACCAAATATCAGGTTCTCGAACGCAATGAATCTCAAACACGTATAGCTTTCTATCCACTCACCGGACGGACGCATCAATTACGTGTTCATGCCGCCCACCCGCTTGGTCTTAACTGCCCTATTACGGGAGACGAGCTCTATGGAAAGCAAGCAGACCGGCTTTATCTGCATGCCGAATACCTGGAGTTTGTACATCCGGTTTCCGGAGAGATCATTCGTATTGAAAGAAAAGCGGATTTCTAACATTTTTTGATCTGGCAGGAAACCTCTATATTTACGCCACGTATTTATAAACGAAGACAATTATGGTAAATCAAGCTAATACACAAGAATACGATATCCTCCTCCAAATATGGGAAAGAGCAGTCCGAAGTTCTCACCACTTTCTATCCGAAGAAGATATACGGTTTTATAAGCCCTTAGTACGCCATGAATATTTTCCGGCGGTACAACTCTACACGATCCGTAATCATTCCGGACAGATAACCGCTTTCATGGGATTGAGTGACAGCCTCATCGAAATGTTGTTTGTAGATCCTGATGAACAGGGACATGGATATGGCAAACAATTAATAGAATTTGCAATACGCCAAAAACAGATACATAAAGTAGATGTGAACGAGCAGAACGGGCAGGCACTCCGATTCTATCAGAACAGAGGGTTTGAAATCATCAGTCGGGACGATCTGGACAGTACGGGAAAACCATTCCCAATTCTGCATATGCAACTGAAAAACATCCGGTTAAGAAAAGCAGAGCCTGAAGACATTTGTGCCATGCATGCTACGTTTGAACAAAGTGTTCTCAACACCTGTTCGCTGCACTACACCGCTCCACAAATCCGTGCATGGCTTGAAAGAGCAACCCCGGAACGTTGGAGGGAACTACTTCAAAGTGATTTGTATTTCATACTCGCCGAAGAGACGAAACACTTCCAGACAGTTGGTTTCACCTCTATCAATGCCAACGGCTATCTGCACAGTATGTTTGTTCACCCGCAATTCCAGCATCAGGGCATAGCTTCTCTCCTTTTACGTCAAGCAGAAGAGTATGCTCGTCTCCATCAGGCAGTGTCTATCCACTCAGAAGTCAGTATTACCGCTCACCTTTTTTTTGAAAAACAAGGATATATAACAGAAAAAGAGCAGATAGTATCTATAGGCGATATTAAAATGACTAATTTTGTGATGTATAAGAGTTTGTAAGTTTGCGAGTTTGTGAGTCACAATATGAGAGTATACAACTAAAAAACTCATAAACTAAAGAACTAAAAAACTTATTTTTTATAGTTTTGTGTCCTGATAATCCAATAAAGACTTTAAATGTCAAAATTAAAATACCTGCCTCTTCTCTTTGTCTGCCTGCTGGCCTCATCCGGTTTGCATGCCCAATTCATGGACTATGGTTCAGACCCCGCCCGGTTCAAATGGAATATAGTCCGATTGCCTCATTATAACCTGGTTTATCCGCAAGGAACAGACTCCATGGCCTACCGCTATGCCCTCTACCTGGAAAATGCTTATCCGCACATACAAAAAACAATCGGAAAACCCATAAAGGCTAAGTTTCCCGTTATCCTGCACCCTGCCAATATGATATCCAACGGCATGGTATCGTGGGCTCCCCGCCGTATGGAGCTCATCACTACTCCATCTTCTGATTTAGGTATTCAAAGGTGGGATAAACATCTGGTATTACACGAATCCCGGCACGTATTCCAGACAGGAAAAGTAATGCGTGGCATTTTCAAGCCATTCTATTATCTGATAGGCGAACAGGCTGCGGGAGTTGCTGCATTCTTCCTACCTGTGTGGTTTCTCGAAGGAGATGCCGTAGGTACAGAAACAGCCATGTCCAACGGAGGCAGAGGACGATTGCCCGAATTCAATATGGCTTACCGGGCACAAATGCTAGGAGGAAACAAATTCTACTCTTTTGATAAATGGCTGTTAGGTTCATACAAAAACTACACCGGTACATATTATGCACTGGGATATGATATGACTTCCTATGCCCGTCAGCGTTATGGAAGTGATATTTGGGATAAAAGTACAACCCGGTATACCGGTAATATACTTTTTGAAGGATCATTTAAACACTACACGGGAAGTAGTTTCAAACGACTCTATCACGACACATTCGACTTTTTAAGGGAAGGATGGAAAAAACAGGATACGGCTGTCATTGTTCCGGCATATCTGTCACCCGACAATAAAACCTACACATCTTACAGGTATCCTTTGGCTATCAATGACTCTGTTGTGATAGCTGTCAAATCGGGACTGAAAGATATTAATTCTTTAGTAGCCATCAGCAATGGAAAAGAAAAACGGTTGAGCTATATAGGCAGTATCAACAGCCGGTTAGATTTCCACAACAATCGTATCTACTGGACAGAAATAGTTCCGGGTATCCGCTGGACCCATGAAAACTATTCCGTACTGAAATACTACGATCTGGATAAAGACCGGATAAAAACGGTTGCTCCCCGCCAACGTTACCTCGCTCCTTCTATTGATAAAAACGGACAGATAGCCGCAGTTTCGCGAAGCACAATTGCCGGAAAGAATCAGCTTGTATTAGTCAACCTGGAAGATGGAAAAGAACTCCGGTCTTTTGACGTTCCGGAGAATGCGTTCATCAAGGAACTGACATTCGGAGCGGATGACAAGATTACTGCAATAACCGTTACGGATGCAGGAATCACTCTATTTCAATTTGATCCTTCCTCCGGTATGTGGAAAGAACTACTACAAACCACCTCTGTCAATATCACTTCACCAATCTGGAAGGACGGAAAAATCTATTTTGAATCGGGCGCCAACGGTACTAACAATATATATTGCTTTAACCCGGCAGATAATCAGGTATATCGCCTGACTAATGCACGATTCGGGGCATTCGATCCCTCATTTTCCGGATCGGACCATCGCTTATTCTTTGCCGACTATCAGGCAAATGGATACCGGATTGCTTCACTACCTGCAGACAGCCTGTTGTTTGAAAAGACCGATTTCGGGAAACCCGCTTCTATGCCTTTCACAGAGACACTGGCCGCACAAGAACAATTCAACCTTGACTCTGCACGCCTGGAGGCCGTCGATTTTAAACCGGAGCGTTATCGGAAAGGAGTACATACATTCAAAATCCATAGTTGGGCCCCATTCTATTATGATGTGGCAGAAGCGATGAATACCAGTGCTTCGGATCTCAGCACAATTGTTAAGCCCGGGGCTACAATCATGTCTCAGAATACGCTGAATACTGCCATCATGCAGGCAGGCTGGTATTATCACAAAGGGTATCATCACGGAAAATTATCTTTTACCTATCAAGGATGGTTCCCGGTCATCGACCTTGCTGCCGATTATGGCGACAAGGCTTTTAATATGGCCTGGAAAAAGAATGAAAAGGGACAGGCTGTGACCCAAGGATATTATACCAACCGCAATCTGCTGGAAGCTGAAGCTCGTGTCTATCTCCCCTTTAATCTGACACGAAATCAACGGATCAGAGGTATACAGCCAGCATTCACTTACTATTTTACCAATAATAAGTACCAGGAATACAGTACGCAGAAGTTTCGTAACTTTCAATACATCCTGCCGGAAGTCCTGTTCTATAATTACAGACGAAAGGCCCAGCGGGATATTCTTCCCCGGAACGGTTACCAGCTTCGGTTACAGTACCTGATGACACCCTTCAATACAGAAAATTATGGAAGTCTGTATGCTGCCCGGCTTACTACTTACTGGCCCGGCATTGTACGCAACCATGGCTTAATGCTCCGCTTCGGCTATCAGTATCAAGACCTGGACAACAAAGCATTGTATCTTCCCAAACACTTATTGGAAAAGCCACGCGGATATAATTTTCAATATCAAACCCAGCAACAATGGGCTTTCAAAGCTGATTATGCTCTTCCTCTCCTGTCACCGGATCTAAGTATCGGACCATTGATTTACATCCGCCGATTACGTGCTAACCTCTTCTACGATCTGTCACGCAATCAAGCCAGTCGTAAAAGTGCATGGACTACACAAAGTTCTTACGGAGCCGATCTTATATTCGACTGGAATGTATTGCGCATGAGCTATCCACTTACTACCGGAGTACGATTAATTAAACCGATTGATTATGGAAACTTCCAGGCTGAAATGTTGTTTTCAGTTAGTTTCTAACGGATATTCTTTTTGAAAGAGTAAAGTTAACCTCAACGACAGGAATCTACTTAAAGAAAATTAATGAAGCAATCCTGCAAAGATTAATAACCTATCTTTGCAGGCGTAAACCATAAGATAACAAAATGAGAAAATTACTTTGTCCCCAGTGTAAAATCGCTGGCATGTATGTTAAAAATGAACAAGGCGAACGCCTGTTAGTATATATTACCCAAGAAGGAACAGTGGTTCCCAAAGATGCAGAAGCTTCAACAGAAGGATTTGATATGACAGAAATATATTGCCTGGGATGTTCCTGGCACGGTTCTCCCAAGCGTCTGACTAAATTTTAATCACTTTCTTTTAGCTATAACTCTACAAGGCAAACCGCTCATCTCTGCAAAATTCATAGGATATGTATTGGCTATAAATTCAGCAGACTTCTCATCGCCAACCAATAACTGTCCCAAACGGCAGAGATTTTCTATGATAAAAACTCCTTTATCAGCACAATACTGGTCTTTAGGTGTATGCTCTTTCCCTCTTCTCACACCGGCAAAATCAATTCCTATTATAGAAATATGTCTGTCCAACAATCTCTCTATCAGTTCATCCGACAATTGCGGATGTTCTGAGAAATAGGCTTTACTACCATAACTTTCCCTTTCAATATATCCGCTATAAAAAGAAACAAACATATCGGGCCTCACTTTAGAAAGATCAATATCCTGCACCTCTATATCCCTGCCGGATATGGAACTCACATCAAAAACGATAGCTTTTCGTTCCGTATAGTTCAAAGGGAATTCTTTATTCATCACATCAAAATGAGTGCCTAAATGTCCTGTGAAAGCCTTGTTCTCATTACCCTGTGCATCTTTTATCATCTTCGGAGTGACCTTCAGTGTCAAATCAACCAATCTACTATTGTTACCTTCCCCCTGTTCAGGTACATTTTCAATCTTCCGAACCGAATCATTATAGAGTTCCTGCTTCAACCGTCTCAAATAAGGAGAAAACGCTACATTCTCTGCTCCATACTCCAAGTTGGCAGTATATTCCAAAGGAATCCAGGTAGAAATATCAGCTTCATTGTGTTGAAAGATAGCTTCCATTTTATCCAAGGCCTTATATATCTTTGCTTCCAGCGTTGCAAGTTCCCCCATCTCCCGAAACAACGGTAATAATTTATCCCGATAAAAAGGAGGTAGCGTATCAAACAACTCTTCAATCTTACGGTCTTCAACCTCTTCATCTTTCTGCGTTTTATAGAAAGCAGGAATATCTCCTGTAATAGCCTCGCCCAAATCATGAAGAATACACATCTGAATCACTTTATTCATATCAGCCTCAGGAAATTCATCCTGTACAAAATATGCCAGTAAAGTGAGTCGCCAGCTATGCTCAGCTACGCTCTCATGGCGATAGGTTGATGTCCACGAATGGCGTGTATTACACTTTAGTCTCTCGGCAATAGCCATAAAGTTGATAAGTTCTCTGGGCTCCATACGCATTTCTGTCTTTAGAAGGAACAAAAGTAACGTTTTTATGAGGTACAACAATAATTACTCCTATAAAATCACTTTTTTTATACTTCCTATTGAACAAAAAAAATCCCTTTGCGTTTATATTATGCAAATCAGCCTGAAGCTCTTTATGCATATGTGAATATCCATATCGCAGCATTCGCATGCCTCCCCGGCATAGACAGGTAAGATTGCATAGTAGTTTTGTCGTGTTTTATTTTGTGTTTGTGTTGTGACGGTGCTGCGATGTGAATCGGGGTACCGTTTTTTTATATGCTTTCCGTGAAAGTCCTCTTCTCTCAATAATGCTATATCTATCTTTAATATAAAAACGGACAAGCAAAAGAAAACGAATAAAATGTTTCATAACAGAAAAAATTCATAATATCGTATTTTCAACTCTCTTCTCACGATTAATCAGAAAAAAACTCTCACATCCTTTTATCAATAAAATCTTATACCTATATTTGTAATTTTAAGAAAACTAATCTCTAATATATAATTTCAGAAAATAGGATAAAGCTATGCCTTTATATAAAAACACCTCTACACAGTTATCCAATCTAAAAGAAAAACCTTTCAAATTGGAGCGTGAAATACAGCGATTATTTGAAAATAATCTATCTGCCATCATGGGACTTGAATTAGTAAAATCGGAATTTACGATCAAGAATAAACGTATTGATACGTTGGGATTTGATCCGCAGAGTAAGGGGTTTGTCATCATTGAGTACAAGCGAGAACGAAATAGTAGTGTTTTTGACCAAGGGCTTACTTATTTAAGTTTAATGCTCGCCAATAAAGCTGATTTTATACTAGAATATAACGAGAATAAACAAAGGAGTCTAAAAAGAACGGATGTGGATTGGTCGCAATCGCGCGTAGCATTTGTTACGCCAAGCTTTACTGAAAATCAAAAAGAGGCTGTAAACTTCAAAGACTTGGCTATCGAACTTTGGGAGATAAAACGATATGAAGGTGAACTCATTTTTATCAATCCCATCCACAAAACAAATGCTACAGAGAGTATCATGCCAATTTTACAAAGAAGCCCAAAGTATCAACAGATCTCTAATGAAATAAAAGCGTACACTGAAACAGAACATCTACAAGGAAAATCGGACCACATTGTAGAACTATATGAGAAATATAAAAACGCAATCCTTAATCTCTCAACAGATATTGAGGTAAAGCCACAGAAACTTTATGTTGCTTTTAAAAAGAACAATAGTAATTTTTGTGATATAGAAGTACAAAAGAATAGTTTGAAAATATTTATCAACATGAGCAAAGGCAAACTTGATGATAGTAAATCATTGGCGCATGATGTATCTACTGTAGGGCACTGGGGAAATGGAGACTATATGATAAAAATAGAGAGTGATGTGAATCTGGAATATATAATGAGTTTAGTAAAACAAGCCATTGTATAAAATAAGAAAATAACACACAGTACAATAATGAATAAGAGTTAGTTCTCCAAAAGTATGTCTGTTATTACTAAGATTATTACGTAAATTAAGGTCAACAATAAAAGAGCTATGGATTTCGACAAAGTCACCAAAGAAGCAGTAATACATGCTATATCAGATATTGATAAAAATGGCATTCCTAAAAATGCAAATTCATCTACGTACGACGTCCTATATGATAATAAAAGATATCCTCTCAAACTGATAATGGAATATGCATATAAACATTCTACGGGGACACAAATCAGCAGAAAAGATTTTGAAGGTGGAAATAAAACTATTTGTTTCAATAGGTTAAGAGAATTAGGATTTACCATTGTTTCTAAAAAAAATGACTTTAATTTCTATGACACCCTAATCAAGTTTATAGAACAGTCTAAGACCAATAACTTAAAGACTCAAGGTTACAGAAATGAGATAGAAGATTTGTCTATTGCAATCAGTTTTGGAAAAGGGAATATTGCCCGGATACCATGGATTTCATTTTTATATGATGGACAAACAACTAGCCATGGAATTTACCCTGTATATCTTTATTATAAAGAATATGATATACTTATTTTAGCATATGGTTTAAGTGAAACTATTCCACCAGAAATTAATTGGAGTTTCGATACACCACCTGAAACTATTTCTGACTTTTTCCAGAAAAAAGGAATTAAACCTAAACGTTATGGAAGTTCCTATATATTCAAGAGTTATAATATTAATGATTTAGATCCAACAATTATTAATGAAGACTTATTGGGAATCATACAATTCTATAAAAAACAAATGATTATACAGACAGAAACACCTAATACTAAAATGCAAAAGATTAATCTTCAGACCCACATAGACTATCATTCTATTCCAACTCACTTACGGCAATATATCACCGCTATCAAATCGAAGCCTTTTGTTCTACTTGCTGGAATCTCAGGTACAGGCAAATCTCGCATCATTAGACAATTGGCCTATGCAACTAGCAACGAAGATCCCGAAAAGACACAAAAACCGTTTAATTATGAAATTATATCAGTACGTCCTAACTGGCATGATTCCTGCGAACTATTAGGATATGTGACACGCGTATCTGGTCATCCTGAATATATAGTAACCGATTTTTTGAGATTTATAGCAAAAGCTTGGTTCTATGAGGAAACTCCCTTTTTTCTCTGTCTAGATGAAATGAATCTTGCCCCTGTAGAACAATATTTTGCTGAGTACTTAAGTGTGATAGAAAGTAGAAAATTAAGAGATAACAAAATAGTAACAGACACCTTAATTCCCCCTTTGATCACTTGGGATAAAACTGACCAGAAAACAAATGTATCAGATCAAATATTGAAGGAACTATTTCATAACTTCTGGACTAACGAAGGATGGAACGATTCTGCTGTAGCTACTAAAATAGAGAAACTGAAAAAACAATTTAAAGAACAGGGTATTTCGATTCCTCAAAACTTGATTGTGATGGGAACTGTTAATATGGATGAAACGACTTATAGCTTTAGCCGCAAAGTACTAGATCGTGCCATGACTATTGAAATGAATAATGTAGATTTAAAAAGTGGTCTCAGTAGAACAAAGGATACTATAATTCCTATCCCTGCAAAAGCATTTTTACCCGAAGCTGTTGAAGGATATGATGTATATGAAAATAATATAGAAGTATGCGATTCGATCATCGAATATCTCAAACAAATAAATAAGAAATTAGAAGAAAGTCCATTCCAAATAGCTTATCGCACACGCAATGAATTTCTGCTCTATATATTGGCTAACCTACCTTATCAAGGAACAAACACACAGGAACAGTGTATCGCTCGTGCACTTGATGAAATTACTTGTATGAAAATACTAAGTCGTATCGAAGGAGATAAGAACAAGATAGGTACAATACTTGATGATTTATACGATATCATACAAAAACAAATTGAAAAAGGAGGAATCAAACCAGAAGATTCTATCTCCTTGAAAAAGATAAAGAGAATGAAAAACAAGCTAGAAATGGCTTATTATTGCGATTTCTGGAGTTAATCTCTAAATACAAAATGGAAGAACTGCTTAGATTAGATCATCCCGACTATGAACTAATGGTTTATTGTCCTTCTTATAATAAAACATATAAGAAAGCACAGACTTGCATGCGAGTAGGACAAAATGATGAGGCACTTTACTCTATATATAAATGGGATAATAATGCCTCTTTGCAAATTAATGGAGAGCAGTTGAAGCAAGAGAAAAAATACCGTTCTATCTTTTTTGAAAATACTGATTATCAATTTTGGATAAGTTTTAAAAAGAAAGAAGTTGAAGATGCTTGGATTAATACTCCCTTAAAAAGTATTCAGGACAACTTTATGTTTAATCAGAATAATCGAGTACTTTTTGGACACCTAAACTATGGCAATGATATCGGTAAAGCAGAAATCAATATAGATTATAAACTAAAGAATGGGAAAATAAAACATTCACAACTCTGTTATGATGTTCTTTCCATTAAACTAAACTATCATAAAGATCTAAAGAAGATTATAAACGATATTGAAAAAGAATATCGAATGCTATCTATCGACTTTTTAAAGAAAACATATCATACTTTCGGAGTTGATAATACAGGAGAAACTCCAGATATTATTTGGTGGAATCTATTTAAAGATATTCAACATAACTTCATACAGGCAGTAAAAAGTATCATTGATAAGCCAAGGAATCAACTTGTACAACGAGAACTTTATTTAAGAGCTGATCAATTAAAACATCTAAGTCCACAACATGAAATGCAATTGGCAGAGCATCGCCAAAATCGAACCCATCTATATCGTACCGAAGTACCTTCAATTAGTATAAATACAGTAGAAAACCGTTTTCTGAAATATTGCGTAAACGTCATCTTAGAAAAATTCTCTGATTTAAAAAATAGAATTATTAAGGGATACAAGCAATTATCAGAAAAATATATTGCTAGTCTGAATGATCAAGAACATGAACTAAAGAGATTGGCTCATCATCCTTTATTTAGAACAGTAGGTGAATTTCATGGATTTACACAAGAGTCATTAGTTTTAAAGCAAGCTACTGGTTATTCTGAAGTTTATCATGATTGGATATTGCTTAGTTGTGGATATGATTTAAAAGAGGGAGCAAACAGTCTAGAACTAAAAGATATAGCCAAACTATATGAGATATGGTGTTTCATTGAACTTAAAAATATAGTCAAAGAATTACTTGGAAATGAGGTAGAAACCAATTATTCAAAAAAGCCAGAAAAGAAATTCATCACTCAACTAGGAAAGGGAGAATTATCAAAGGTAATATTTTCCAAGCATAATATTGAATTAGCCGAAATTTGCTATAATCCCAAAAACAATATTGAGAATCAAGATCAACAAGTAACTATCATTCCACATACTGCATCGTATACTGTATCTCAGCAACCAGATATTATACTGCAACTTACTAGACGTGATATAAAACAAGGTATAAAATTAACTTACCTATTTGATGCCAAATACAGAATAGAAAACACTAAAAATAATGTGGACACTCCACCAGACGATGCTATCAATCAATTACATCGCTATAGAGACGCTATTTTTTATAAGGATACAACTACAAATCAACTAAAAAAAGAAGTCATTGGAGGATATATTCTTTTCCCTGGAAATGGAGAAGATAGTGCTGTTGAAAAAATGAATTTTTATAAATCCATTGAAAAAGTAAATATAGGTGCATTTCCTTTACGCCCACAAGATAATGAGAGTAAAGAACTACTAAGAAAGTTTCTCAAAAAATTAATTTGGGAATGTCCAACCTATCAGATTCTAGAACAGACTTTTTCTCATAAAGAGATGATGTTAACTTTTAGTAAACCCGGAAGTATTTTATTAGTACCCATTTCTAAGGGACACTCCTATTTCAAAGATTTTAAAGAACGAAATACAGAAATACATTATTATTTTGGAAAGATCAAGATGGGAGGTGTTTATGAACATTTGAATTTTCAGAAATATGATTATTTTGTCCCAATAATCGAGGGAAAAATTAGAGACATGTATCGGATTGAATACGCATCTATAAGACATCGCAATGACATCCCAGGTATCAAAACAAAAGAAAATGTAAGTCCTACAGATTTTAGAGTTTACATGAAACTGACCTCTCCATCCTATTTAACAGGAGTGAAGCAGTTCGTTCCTATCCGATACTCCAATATTGATTATAAACTTTTCTTCAAAGAATATGATTCAATAACAGAGGTTATCAAAGAAATCTTATAGATTCAATCAAATAACAGAGCGATACGCTCTCAACTTAAAATTAGAATTATTATGATGACACTATCCAATTTTGAGAACTTTGTACCTCCACATATATGGATGCGAGGAGAGGAATACTTTGAAAGTGGTACAGTTACCGAACTGGAAGAAACAGAACCGGGTGAATGGATTGCGCAAGTAGAAGGAACGAAGGATTATGAAGTAGAGGTTTCTATAGAAGGCAAAGAATTTGTATATTGGGATTGTGATTGTCCGTATGATGGTGATATTTGCAAGCATGTAGTAGCCGTAATATTAGCAATTCGTGAAAACAAATCCAAAGAAAAACGTTTCCTGTCTGCTAAAGAAGTAAAGATCATGGAGAAACAAAAGAAAATATCGAAAGACACTAACGTAAAAGACATATTATCTTTCATTTCACCGAAGCAATTATCTAACTTCATATTGGAATATGCTTCCGGACATCCTGAATGCAAACAGGCGTTAATAGAAAAATTTCTCCCTGCACGGAACACAACGAATAAAACAAGTCTGGATTACCGGACAGAAATACAACAATGTTTCAACGTACCTTATAGAGAAACCGAAAATAGATACGGAAGATATCACGGACCAGAGACTGATTGGAACAAAGTGTCCTGTTACCTGGACGGTTATCTGAAAAAAGCAGAATTACTATGTGAACGACATAATTTTGCGGATGCTGCTTCAATTGCTTTGCAAATTTTACAATCTATTGGTGAAAACTATATAGAACAAGAATTACTGTATCATGACGGAATGGCTATTATTAATTTCTGTGACAGTTCAGGAAAAATACTAATGAATATAATCAAACACTCTGATGCATCCGCTACATTAAAAAAAGAAATTCTGAAGGAAGTCAGACTAATAGAAAAATTATCAGCTTACAGGGAGTATGACATTTATGATATAGAACAATTACTGGAACTGATAACATTAGAGACACAAACGAAAGAGGAGGCTTTATCATATGTGAATCAATTAATTGAAGAAAGAAAAGACAGTTGGGAACTTTATAAACTAATTGAACGTAAAGTCGATATTTTACGTGCACTGCATCGTGAAGAAGAGGCACAAGCCACCATAAAGTTTTATCTCTACCTACCGGAAATCAGGAAACAGGAAGTAGAACGCTACATTGAAAACCAACAATATGATGAAACGATAAAAACACTGAATGAGGGAATACAAATAGCGCAAAAGAAAGGAGAGTTGGGAACGATAAAAGAATGGCTGGAATATAAACTGTCGATTTACGAGCAGACAGAAAATATTCCAGACCTTATAGATGCATGTAAAGAGCTGTTTATATTAGAAAACGGTGATCTTGCCTATTATCGCAAACTGAAAAAGTACGTGGCAAAAGAAAAATGGAAAACATTTTTAAATGCAATGATGAAGCAAACGAAATTCATCAAATATTATTTTGGGGGACAATGTAATGAAGCAGATATCTACGCAGAAGAAGAAGATTATGAAAGTCTGCTAAATTTGTTGTCCGACACATCCCACAGATCAATAGAGGCATTGCTCCATTATGCCCACCATCTGACAGAAATCTACTCCGGTGAAATTCTGCAACTTCTCCATAAAAGTATTTGCAAATATGCAGAAGAGAATGTAGGCAGAAACCATTATGAATACATTGCCCGAATTCTGAAAGAAACGATAAAACTGAAAGGTGGTAAAGCACTGGTACAGGAGATTGTTGAAGAATTCAGAGTTACCTATAAACGACGCCCAAGTATGATGGAAGTTTTAAGAAACTTCTGAGAAGGAATTTGTCCATCGCAAATAAAGAGACACAATCATCCAGGTTGTGTCTCTATCTTTATTACTTTATCAAACCGCTTATCAATACACGCACTCAGATCGGTCGTGACAAACTTCCCATTATAAAAAAGAGAAAATATTGTGGCCGGTGTAGGAGCTGTCTGTGCTTGTTCCAGAGTTTGTAACTTCACTATTTTCAATGGGATTCCCTTACTTTCAGCTACGTTTACCAAGGAATTACGAACATGATATTCCGCAAACGGACAACGATTGGTATAATAAACGACTACCCCATCTTTATCCTCACATTCTCCGGTTGACACACACACTTTAAACGAAGGGTTCAATGCATCCGGATTTATCTTCAGGACTAAAAGACTAAATCCGTAAGGAAGTTTATCTACAGTCTCAAACCCTTGTTTCAAGAGCCATTTTGTATCACTCATAAAATGAAATTTAGATGTACCGGCTACGGTAACCAGACCATGTTTTCCCTGTTCTTTTGCATCGTCAATGGCCGATTGCAGCAAAGCCTTACCATACCCTTTTCCCTTGTATTGTCCTGACACCCAGAAACAGTTTATCATTAAATAACCGGGAGCATCAACAGGTATCCATGCTTTTTCGGCAGGCACATATTCTATAAACACTTTAGCACGCTCATCAAGGCGTCTGAAAACAAATCCATTATCAAACTCTCTTTTCAACCACTCTTTTTTCAACTCATAACTTTCTTTACATTTTTTATCAGAGAAGGCACAACAAATATGCTCAGTCTCTATGTTTTCCTTTGTTAGAGTAAGATATTTCGTTTCCATATTTATTCTATTTTATTGGTATATGCAAAAATACGCAATTCATAATAACATAGCATCATCCTACTTCGCCAATTTAATAAATTATTCCATAATAATAAAACAGATTCTCCGTATCTTTGCCGCCATGACAGAAAGAAACGAATTACATAAAAGAAACAGGCACAACGGGCAGTATGATTTTTCGAAACTGACAGAAAATTATCCACCGCTCAAGAAGTTTGTTTCACCCAATCCATACGGAACATTAAGTATCAACTTTTTCAATCCGCAGGCAGTAAAGGCTCTTAATAAAGCATTACTAATAAGTTATTACGGAATCCGGTACTGGGATATTCCAAAAGGATATTTATGCCCTCCCATTCCCGGCAGAGCAGACTATATCCATTACATTGCCGATTTACTTAACTCCGGAAATCCATTAGAGGAAGTACCCAAATACAGATGTCTGGATATTGGTGTAGGTGCCAATTGTATTTATCCGATCATTGGTTGTACTGAATATGGATGGACATTTGTCGGTTCGGATATTGATCCTGTCTCAATAGAGAATGCCAGGAAGATTGTTACCTGCAATCCGGTATTAGTCCATAAGATAGAATTACGATTACAAAAGGACAACCGGAGTATTTTCAAAGGAATAATACAACCGGATGAATATTTCGATGTGACCATATGTAATCCCCCGTTTCACAGTTCTAAAGAAGAAGCGGAAGAAGGAACACTACGCAAGCTTAGCAGTTTGAAAGGAAAAAAAGTATCCAAAGCCCAACTAAATTTTGGCGGCAATGCAAATGAACTTTGGTGCAAAGGTGGAGAACTCCGCTTTCTTTTGGATATGATTATCGAAAGCCGGAAATATCAGAGGAACTGTGGCTGGTTCACCAGTTTAGTTTCTAAAGAGAAGAATCTGGACAAACTATATACCCGACTAAAATTAGAAGATGTAGCTGAATACAAAACGATCCGGATGCAGCAAGGAACAAAAAGCAGCAGGATATTGGCGTGGAGATTTTAACAGGGAAGTAACTATATAAAAAAGCTGATTTTCATTAACGTTGTTAACAAGAAAATTAACATTCAGTTTTCTATCGACAAGAGTGTACAGTTTGGTAGCATAAGAGTGTACAATATTATATGATAAAAGTGTACAATTAACACATCCTTTATTGTACACTTTTGCAATGGAGATATGTACGCCTCTCTCCTATTGATTCTCAACTATTTACAAGACAATTATTATACAAGGATTTATCTTCCCCTATACATTCTGACAAAACAAACTTCCTGTTTTATCAACTATAAAGAAACACTCTAAAATCAGCCATTGATTATCGGCGATGTAGCAACTGTATAAACAGATGATTTATCTTCTCCATAACAGATTTACCTACAACAATAAAAGTTACGGCAACAAGAATCATCAGAATCCCCAGCATCAGACGAGGTGTGAGTCGCTCACCAAATATCATTACACCGAAAAAAAGAGCAGTTACCGGTTCGAGTGCCCCCATAATAGCTGTAGAGGTAGAACCAATGCTATGTATTGATATGGCAGTACAGATCAGAGAGATAACCGTAGGCAAAAAAGCCATTGCAAGAATATTCCCCCAGGCCGGAAGAGAAGGAATAGCCTGTAACTCTGTACAAAAGTTGGAACGAACAATATAGATAGAAAGTCCGAAAAGTAAGGCATAAAAAGTTAGCTTAGCTGTAGACATCAGTTTAAGGGTAGAGTGATTGACTCCTACAATATAAACAGCATATGACAACGAAGAGAGAATAACCAGCAGCATACCTATCAAACTAAGAGTTTCGCCACCATCCCCTTTGTAAAGCATACCAATACCCGAAAGTGCCATCAAGATACAAAAGACAGTCAACAGAGATATCCTTTCACGAAAAAACAGAAACATAATGACGGCAACCATCAACGGATAAACAAACAGAATAGTAGAAGCAATGCCCGCATCCATATGCTTGTAACTCATAAACAGAAGCAAAGAAGAGGCGGAAAAGAGTAAACCTCCCACCACCAACGGAAGTATTTCGTTCTTCTTCAAAGCAAATGATTGCCCTTGTATCTTCATCAGGATACCAAGAATAAGGACGGCAAAACCGTAACGATAAAACAATACCGAGTCCACACTCATCCCTTCTTTATATAACGGGAGAGTAAACAACGGATTCATGCCGTATGTAGCTGCCGCCACGGCTCCACAAACAAATCCTTTCGCTTTGCTGTTAATATTCATAGCAATCCTCTTATTTTCGGGGTGCAAAGATACGTATCTTTTAGATATGTTGGTTACATTTGTAGCCATCTAACAAATAATAAATTTGAGTAAGAATCGTATTGACCGGGAGAAACGAATCGTAGAGTTAATGATCCGACTCTATTGCCGGAAAAAAGAAAAGAATAAATACCTTTGCATTCAGTGCGAAGAGTTGTTGCGTTATGCCCATGCAAGACTGGACCATTGTCCGTTCGGAGAGAATAAAAGTTCGTGCAAACAGTGTACCGTACACTGCTATAAGCCTGTTATGCGTGAACGGATGCGACAAGTGATGCGTTTCTCCGGACCAAGAATGCTCCTTTATACACCATGGGAGGCCATAAAACATCTATTTCAATAAGATTATTATTATCTTTGCATTATTACTTTATAATAATTATCTTTGCATAATAAAGAAACAAAGTTATGCCAATCATCAGAAATCCTTTTATTACAAGTGGATATATATCCCCTGCTTACTTTTGCGACCGGAAGAAAGAGAGTGAAATCCTCATCCGGGAAGTAACTAACGGAAACAATATAGCTATTATCTCCACCCGTAGAATGGGAAAAACCGGATTAATCCAACATTGTTTTCAAAATAAAGAGATTCAAAAACACTATTATACATTCTTCATAGATATCTATGCCAGCAAATCCTTACGCGATTTTGTATTCGCTCTCAGCAAAGAGATTCTGGAAGGATTAAAGCCCGCCGGAAAGAAAGCACTACAGGCTTTTTGGGAGAGTGTCAAGTCTTTACAGACAAGCCTGACTTTTGATATTAACGGTACTCCTTCTCTAAACCTCGGATTAGGAGATATACAAGCTCCTCCAACTACGCTTGACGAAATATTTCAGTATCTGAATCGTGCCGAAAAACCCTGTCTTGTTGCCATTGACGAGTTTCAGCAGATAGCCGGATATGCAGAAGACAATATAGAAGCAACGCTGCGCACCTATGTTCAACGTTGTAATAACGCACACTTTATCTTCGCCGGAAGCCAACGGCATGTGATGGGTAACATGTTTCTTACCGCTTCGCGACCGTTTTATCAAAGTGTTTCGATAATGCATCTGGAAAGTATCCCTTTGACAGATTACACATTATTCGCCCAACGGCATTTCAATGAAGCCGGAAAGAGTATTACCAATGAAACCATCGAAACCATCTACCATCAGTTTGACGGTATCACCTGGTACATGCAAAAAGTGCTTCATACCCTCTATGATATGACAGCCCTAGGCACGATCTGTGAAGTAAAAATGGTGAGTGAAGCGATACGTCAAATTATAGATTCATTCAAATATACTTATTCCGAGATACTCTTCCGTTTACCGGAAAAGCAAAAAGAGTTACTCATTGCCATCACTAAAGAAGGAAAAGCCCAGGCAATCACATCGGGAGCATTTATAAAAAAATACAAATTATCTTCGTCAAGCTCCGTACAGTCTGCACTAAAAGGACTATTGGAAAAGGATTTTGTGACACAGGAACTGGGAACTTACCAGATTTATGATCAGTTTTTAGGAATATGGCTAAAAGAAAATTACTAAAGAGTTTTGTTTTTAATGACAGATTAACCAGATATAAATTATGAGTCTTAAACATAAAGAGTATAAAGAAGCAAACGAACGTTTTCTGAAAGAGAATCTCACCGAAGAAGAAGTAATGGAACTTCCCTGCGGAGTGCAGTATAAAATTCTGTTAAAGGGAAATGGCCCCGTGCCAACAGCCAAAAGTACCGTAAAAGTACACTACCGGGGGACCCTCATTGATGGAAAAGTATTTGATGACTCCTTTGCCCGCAAACGCCCTGAAATCTTCCGGGTGAAAGATGTCATTGAAGGTTGGCAGGAAGCACTGAAAGTAATGCCCACCGGTTCGCGTTGGATCATTTATATCCCTTACGAGTTAGGATATGGTACACGGGCCTGTGGAAATATCCCTGCTTACTCAACATTGATTTTTGAAGTAGAACTGCAAGGAGTCAAAGGATAAACCTCTTGCTCCTTGGAAAGATTATCTATTTTTCCAAAATCCCGGATAGAACAGTAACAGTACACTGACTGCTTTTGTTCTCAATACGTATATTCCCTGATAATACTCTACCATAAACAGATAAACATATCAGTATCAATGATATATTTTCTTCATAATGTAAAACAGTTCATCCACCATCCTACCAAAATGAAAAAGAAGCTTTCCAAAATGGGAAAAAGGCCATTTCATTATGATATTATATTCATTTTAGGGAAAGAGATGGATAGGTTACATTAGAAATAAATTTCTATATTTGCATTATTCAGTCCAAAGGTGGATTAAAAAGTCAGACTTTTAATATATCAGACTATTTTTCAAAAGTTTTATCTACCTTTGCTTCTGCCAATCAAAATACTAATCTTACAAACAAGGGAATGAAAAAAGCAATTATCATTGGAGCCACCTCCGGTATCGGACAAGAAGTAGCCAAAGGGTTACTGCTACAAGGATGGAAAGTAGGCGTGGCAGGGAGACGCCACTCTTCGCTGGAAGCATTTCGAACAATTGCGCCAGATAACATAGAAACCGAAGTATTGGATATAACTAAAGATGATGCCACCGAAAAGTTGCACAAACTAATCGAGAAATTGGGAGGTATGGATTTATTTTTACTCAGTTCGGGCATAGGACATCAGAATATGGAATTGAATCCGGACATCGAGCTGCAAACAGTTAGTACTAATGTAGAAGGATTCACGCGAATGGTTACTGCTGCCTTCCAATATTTCCACTTACATAGTGGGGGGCATCTGGCAGTTATCAGTTCCATAGCCGGAACAAAAGGGTTGGGAGTTGCACCTGCTTACTCTGCTACAAAGCGATTTCAAAACACATACATTGATGCCCTTGAACAGCTTGCACACATGCAAAAGCTAAATATTTATTTCACGGATATCCGGCCTGGGTTTGTATCTACCGCCTTATTAAATGACGGTAAGAAATATCCACTGTTAATGAATCCCAGAAAAGTGGCTACTCACATTATACGGGCACTCAATCGTAAGCAACGGGTGGTAGTCGTTGACTGGCGGTATGCCCTTATCGTATTCTTCTGGCGAATGATACCACGCTGGATATGGAAACGATTATCGATAAAAACCAAATAACTTAAATACAAAAACTAATTATGGAACAGAAATTTTGCCAAAGCTGTGGCATGCCACTGAATGACACCGCCGTACTGGGAACAGAAGTAGATGGTAGCAAGAATGAAGAATATTGCTGTTATTGCTATGCTGACGGACACTTCACTACAGATTGTACCATGGACGAGATGATTAATCATTGCGCCCAGTTTGTAGATGAATTCAACAATGACTCTGAAATAAAGATGACGAAAGAAGAAGCAATTGCAAATATGAAACAGTTCTTCCCACAACTGAAGCGTTGGAAAGCAAATAAATAATCGTCATTTATTTCACAATTATAATTTAACTATTGGCAGAGAAGTGAGAACAGTTAATATTGTAAATGAATTTGGAGGAGGAATATATTCTAAAACAGATAATACAATAGTTATAGCTCCAAGTGTAGGTACTGTAAATGTTACATTAGATCAAATGCAATTTGTAAATGGAGGAATAGGGTTTCCAACACAAAATGTCCTGCAAAATACCACTTCTACCTTGTTTCATGAAATCGGAGAACGGAATACATCTAATATCAATTTTAGGGGAGGTGTAATTGATTATGAAAACTATACAAGGAAGGTAATAGGACTTCCTGTTAGACCTTATGATTTAAATCATAGTAAAACGGTGAAAACTAACTATCGATGAAAACCTGTATTTATTTAATAATAATTTGTTTGAGTTTCCCATGTCATTTAAAAGCTCAAACAAATATTGCTGGACATGAAAAATATGACTCTTACAACCAGTACATTTATGTAGATAATTTAGATCAAAGATTAATTCCTGAAATCTTTAATACTACATATTATTCCAAACTAAAAGAAACAGATTATAGAGTTGATTCCCAAAAAATAGATACAATCCAACAAAAAAGGGAAATATATGTGTATACCAAATATGCAAAAGAGGGTTATTTATTTGTAAATAATAAAATTATGGATAAAATCAAAGAGTTGGATTGTTGTTTGAATGGGGTGAAAGTATCGTACATGTATAATGACAAGATTATATCCACAGAAAGCGATGTAAATAGGATTCTTAAATTGAAGCCAAAAAATATGGAAATCTCCGCTATTTTGTACGATAAAAAAATAAAAACTATATCTGTGTATCTTAAATCAAAATAGTTTTAGTAAGATACGGCGTTTTGTAGAAGGAATCTTTTATTTATCCGAACACAAAGGTATATTCCAAGAATAAGACGTCAAGGTTGAAATAAATTTTATCGGAAATCTTTCTTTCTCGTACCTCGAAAGAGTATTTCCAATAAAAGCCTTGCCTTATTTATTCTTTCCATAAGAGAGGTGTTTATCAGATAAAATATATCTGAGATTTCAAAAAAATCACCTACTTTTATCTCCGAGTTATTTGACAGTATAGCACCGCAAAACGCTGAAATACGCACGGCTACTAACTCGTTACCTCTGAATTTCAAATACTCCGCTAAAAGTTTATTCTTCAATTGGTTATGTCAAACCGATAAAAATCTAAAACAAAAGGTGAAGCCAAAGCCTCACCTTATTATTAGAGAGTTAAATAAATGTTATCTTTATACTGCTCCTTTTGCCATCTCCGGATGACGTTGTAACCATGCAACAGCATATGAGCAGGTGGCCTTGGGCTTCAATCCGTTAGCAACGGCATAATCATATGCAGCCTTCACCAGCGCGGCAGCTATCCCTTGTCCTTCCAGTGGACGTGGAACGATTGTATGAATAATATCCAGACCTCCGTTCAACAGACGGTATTGTACAAAAGCTGTACGACCTTCTACTTCAGTCTTAAACAGCTTCTGTTCGGGCTGATGTTCTATTTTATATTCCATAATCTAATCTATTTTAAGTGTACTTTGGTTAATCCATATTAATAAGTTTATATCATATCCTCGCTGTAACGCAACAGTCAACAACCGTTTCTTTACCTCTTCGGGCAATTGAGGTGTCCGGCTTAATATCCACAAATACTTATCGGAACTGCTACCGATGAGAGCGTAGTTGTACCCTTCCTTATCCAGTTCTAATATATAATAATCAGAATAAAACCACAGAAAGAATGAAACTTTAAGTTTTCCGGGATGAGTAATATCAGGTATCTTTGCACGTCCTATAGCACGCTTGTACCTACCTCTGCCATGAGCATCTTGTTTGTATCCGGCATTTTCCACCCGGATACTTCCATCGGGAAGTAGCGTATAAGTAGCTGTCACCTCAGACATCCCACGTTCAAAACGATGATCGTAACGGGCTATTTCATACCAGCGCCCCATATAACGAGGCAAATCAAGTTCATTGACGGTACTATGGTCTATCCCCTGAAACAGCTGTTCCACCACAGCATCACTAAATTTAAATCCTGCTTCCAGTAGTTTTCCGGGACGTACATATTGCCCGGTTATAAGTGAAGTCGCACCTTCGCCATACATCAGTTGCACACATATATGAGGTACAATAATCGTCCCCCAGGCATGGTAGGCTTTGCCCAGTGCACGGGCAAAAGCATATTGCGTAATCTCTTGCGGAGATACAAAATTAAAAGTTCCCCGTAACGCATCATTCTCGATAATAAAAGCCATGGCGCGGCAAAGATCATTAATACTAATCCACGGAAAAGGTTGTGTGCCCGGACCTATAGCAGCAGCCAATTTCATCTTTAAAGGACGCAACATTTGCTCCATAGCTCCTCCGTCCGGAGAGAGGACAACTCCAAAACGGGCTATCACAAGCCGCATTTCCGGGGGACAGCGTTTGGCTTCTTTTTCCCAGGCATAACAAAGATCAGCAAGAAATCCACTCCCCCGCGTATTGGTATATTCATCAAAAGTTCCCTCCAACGGATAATATCCTACGGCAGAAGCCGAAATCATAAGCTGAGGTTTCCGGCGTACTGCTCCCAAAGCACGAATGATGCGATGTGTTACATTGATCCTGCTATCATACAGCTCCCGTTTATACTCTGGTGTCCACCGCCTGCTGATAGGTGCACCGGCCAGGTTAATGACTACGTCACAATGAGACAATGCCTGCACCAGATACCCTAACGTACCCTCCCGGAACATAGGCCGCCCCAAAGGAACTACCCGGTGTCCCTGCTCCGTGAGAAATGCTGTAAGATGCCTGCCAATAAAGCCACTGGCTCCGCTGATTGCTATATTCATGTGACGTAAACTGTTTTTAATGTATAGTACAAAAACGTATTAAAAGCGGGAAAAGTTCTTTGAAGCTCGTAAAATGAGAGTATCTTTGCAGTAATTCATAAATCATAATTCATAAATCCCATGATCGAAGCTCCCGAAGCCCGTTATCTGTCCGAGCAACTGAACCGGACTGTAAGAGGAAAGAAGATTACCGATGTGTTTGCGCAATACACACCCCATAAATTCGCGTGGTTTTATGGCAACCCGGAAGAGTATCCCGAACGACTTGCCGGGAAAACAATTGATGAAATCAATCCCCGTGGCGGAATGATTGAGATAAAAGCCGGAGAGATGTTACTGATTCTTACGGATGGCGTCAACCTGCGTTACTTTGCCCCCGGAGAAAGGCTTCCCGCCAAACACCAGCTACTCATTGGTTTCGAAGACGAGAGTTGCCTGGTAGCTTCTGTACGAATGTATGGTGGTTTGTGGTGTTTTCCCAACGAAGGATTCGATGCTCCTATATCTGCCTATTACGAAGCGGCGAAAAATAAACCGCAGGTGATGTCAGAAGAGTTCAGCAAAGAATATTTCATGGAGCTGATAAACGCCGAAGATGCACAGAAAAAAACGGCAAAAGCTTTTCTGGCTACCGAACAAACCATACCCGGATTAGGCAACGGAGTATTACAGGACATCCTGTACAATGCCCGTATCCACCCTAAAACTAAGATCAACGCTCTGTCTACGGAGAAAAGAGAAAACCTTTACGATAAGGTAAAGTCTACGCTCCACGAGATTTATGAACAAGGAGGACGCAGTACGGAAACAGATATTTTTGGAAAAAACGGAGGATATATACCACATCTGTCTAAAGACACAGCAGGTACCGCCTGCCCCCGTTGCGGAGAAACGATAAAGAAAGAAAACTATCTGGGTGGCAGTATCTACTATTGCAGTGGCTGCCAAGTGAACAATAATGTGCCAATGTGCTAATATGCCAATGTGCCAATTGGCTGCGCAATATTTTACGAAGATATGCCGAATGGTAATTGGCACATTGGCATATTTATTTTAATTATTAATTATGAAGTCAACTCGTATTACTCAAATATTAAGTATCATGCTGGCACTTTGTGCCGGTGCAACCTTGCCTATTCTCATTGGTAGTACACAACTGACAGAACCACACTCTGTGAAGTCTGAAGTACCCTATTGTGTCAGCCCTCCCAGTGTTCCTGAACAGGCTACCTTTGACGGTGAAACAATTGACCTTCGCCGCTATGACCGCCGCGAGCGTATGGATCGTGAAATGATGTCTTTCACCTATATGCACTCCACTACCATGTTAATGTTGAAACGCGCCAACCGCTATTTCCCGATCGTCGAGCCTATCTTAAAAGCCAATGGTATCCCCGATGACTTCAAATACCTCATGGTGATTGAAAGCAGCCTCAACCCCATTGCCCGTTCTCCGTCAGGGGCAGCCGGATTATGGCAATTCATGCCTGCCACCGGACGTGAATTTGGACTGGAGGTGAACGATAACATCGACGAACGTTACAACATCGAAAAAGCAACCATTGCCGCATGCAAGTATTTCAAACAGGCTTATGCCAAATACGGTGACTGGATGGCTGTTTCTGCGGCCTATAATGCAGGGCAGGGACGTATTTCGTCGCAGTTGGACAAGCAACTTGCAGATCATGCCATGGACCTTTGGCTGGTGGAAGAAACTTCCCGATATATGTTCCGTCTACTGGCAGCCAAAGAGATATTCAGCAATCCGCAACGCTTTGGTTTCTTGCTAAAACGGGAACACTTGTATCCACCTATTCCATACAAGAAAGTGACTATCACCAGTGCCATAGACAACCTGGACGAGTATGCCCAAAAGAACGGACTCACCTATGCACAATTGCGTGATGCAAATCCCTGGTTGCGTGAGCATTCACTGAGAAACAAAACAGGTCGTACATACGTTCTACATCTACCCACGCAAGAGGGAATGAACTACAATCCTAAAAAAACAATTCCGCACAATCCCAAATGGGTAATTGATTAACGCTGTGCTTTCCGTACGGGGAAGTGCGGTAAACAATGGAAAGTTTATATTGTTAAATTATGACAGTAAGAGAGCGATTTACACGTTTTTTACATAATAAGCCACTGAAACATAAGTTATATGTTATCATCTTTGAATCGGATACTCCAGCAGGAAAAATGTTCGATGTGGCGCTCATTGTATGTATTGCACTCAGTATTCTATTGGCCATTCTCGAAAGTCTGCAAGGAATTCCTTCCTGGCTTTCAACTCCGTTTATTATATTCGAATATCTGTTTACGGCTTTCTTTACTTTCGAATACGTTACGCGTATTTACTGTTCACCACAACCTAAAAAGTACATTTTCAGTTTCTTCGGTATCATCGACCTATTGGCAACCCTACCACTATATCTTGCCTTTTTCCTGCCGGGAGCACGTTATCTACTGGTTATCCGGGCATTCCGTATTATTCGGGTGTTTCGTATATTCAAGCTTTTCACTTTCTGGATGGAAGGAGAACGATTGCTCACTTCACTCAAAGAGAGCAGTAAGAAAATAGCAGTGTTCTTTCTTTTTGTAGTAATACTTGTGATCTCTATCGGCACACTGATGTATATGATTGAAGGTACTCAGCCGGATACACAATTCAACAATATACCCAATAGCATCTACTGGGCTATTGTCACTATGACCACAGTAGGATATGGAGATATTACTCCGGTTACACCTTTGGGTAAGTTGCTCTCTGCTTGCGTTATGCTGATTGGTTACACTATCATCGCCGTACCAACCGGCATTGTGTCCGTTTCAATGATGAAAGAATATAAGAAGCTGAAAGATATACAATGTCCCAATTGTCATAAAACGGGACACGATGAAAATGCTGTATACTGCAAACATTGCGGATATCCACTTTACAAAGAGAAAAGTACACCTAAAGATACCAGTGAGTCCGGTTCTTATAACCAATGAGCGATTGGGTCTCTCTTCTGTGCCGTACTATCCTACGTTCAATATACTCTATCAGCAAAAGTGCCAGACAACCTATCGCATAACAAAGAATATCTTTCCAATCGAAAGTTGATCCAAGTACAATTCTAGCCAATCCGTTTTCAGATAACCCCATCACATCTGCAAGCTGGAAGAACTGAAGTATTTCAATAAAACAAGCAAATGCAAAAACATATACCGGTAACCAGCGCAAAGACCGGGGAATAAAGATCCGAATAAAACAATAAATCAGTACGACTACCAGAATATCACCCACATAAGGACGAACAAAGGTATCGTGAACATATACGCCAATAATAATTTCTATTATCAGTATCGCGAGAAAACAGAGGGCATAAATAATTCTTTTCTTCATAATCAATCGTGTAAACCCAGCTACACCAATAGCCTGTTTAAATTTTACTCAAGAGCAATTTTCAGACTGAAACCATCTACCGACACTCCTTCCGAACGAGTTATAGCCAGCTTTTGTTCTTCAGACATTCCAATCGTTTCACCATCTCTCAGAGTTACATCACTTTCTAAAATATAATATACTACATCATACAAAAACTCACTTAACTCTTCCGGACTCATTCTACTATCTAATATTTCCAATTCGTCTTTACCAAAGGCAGTCATCCCATACGTATAAATACCCGGCCCCTGTTTTCCTCTTGTAAAACCAAAATAAATCCAGTTCAGAATGGGCAACGTATCCTCTTTCATTACAGTTGACGCTTCTATATAAAACCCTGGCTCAAACACAGTACCCGAAGCGTAAAAACCAATTGCATTCTCCAGCTTCAAACAAGAAGAGGCTCCTTTAACAAACAGTTCCCCCGCTTCAACGACAGGCACATTCCGCCTCAGTACAGCTATACACAGTTGGGCCACATGTGTTTTCGTCACTTCAACAGCTTCCGGCCACAGATAGTTGTTTTCGGCATTATACTCAGCTTCTTTATCGGGAACCGGAGCATCAAAATAGCTAAGACAAAGCATCATATCATCAACCTCAAACACCAGTGCGGATCCTTCTTTAGTAACTTTTCCCCAATCAACATCTTTCCAGTCGACCTTCAGGTTCTTTTTTATTCTTTCAAAATCACACTCTTTGGTATTCAATAAGACAAAACCGACCAAAGTGCCAGTATTTCTACCTTCTTCAGCATCTCCATATTTAACAACCTTCTGCGTCATGGATTCTAAGATGTCTTCTTCTTGTTTGTTCATATGCCTTAATTATAGATTTATATGCCTTAAAGCCCGGTTCAGCATAGAATACATATATTCTCTTTGCGAAGATACTGATTTTAAGTATAACAGATAATCAAATACTATAAAATCTACAGTAAATGACCTCTTTATCACAAAAACTCATCCTGAACTCTAAAATAACACTAAATAAATGACAACGAAAGAGAAAACAGTTGTATCTTTAAGAGCCTGTAAAGATGGTTATACATAAACATCAGAGAGCGTACTTGAAAACAGAAAGGAGAGTAAAAGTATGGCATTAAATTTTGATTTTGTATTAAGATTGTTAGTAGCCGGTATATTGGGTGCCATCATCGGACTGGACAGAGAGTATCGTGCCAAAGAAGCAGGTTATCGTACCCACTTTCTTGTATCGCTGGGCAGCGCTTTGATAATGATTGTTTCTCAATATGGCTTTCAGGATATTATAAAAGAGAGTAGTGTTACTCTGGATCCAAGTCGTGTAGCAGCACAGGTAGTCAGTGGAATTGGTTTTATCGGTGCCGGTACCATTATTTTTCAGAAGCAAATAGTGCGGGGGCTGACCACTGCCGCCGGATTATGGGCTACAGCAGGAATCGGTCTGGCTGTAGGTGCAGGTATGTATGTGATAGGAATTGCTGCAATGTTGCTAACACTCGTCGGGCTCGAAGCACTGAGTTATATATTCAAAAGTGTAGGCATGAAAAGCTCCATGATCACTTTCTCTACAGAAAACAAGAATATACTAAAGTTAATTGCAGATAAGTTCAACTCCAAAGATTACCGGATTGTATCCTATCAGATGGATACCATAGGACACGGAGAAGCATCTCTCTACCAAGTGACAATGGTAATAAAATCGAAACGTAACTATGACGAAGGACATCTGTTGTCACTTATACAGGAATTTCCGGAAGTGACAGTAGAAAGAATAGAGTAAAACTACTTTTGCTTTTCTGTCAGATACTTCCAGTAACGTACCGGCATATCTTGTTTGTGCTTCCTCGGGTTGAGCCGTTCTTTTATCGTAATAGATTTAAAATAAGTTTTCCATAGCTGCTGAAAAAGTTTTTCATCCTTATCCATCAGGCTCTCGTCCAACATACCGGTAATGAGATGGGAAGCACTACTATCATCATCAAAAGTAATCTCTTCTACGGTTTTCAGGTCATAATAAAAACCGTAACGGCGCTTCATATCATAGATCAACCACTTCTGATCGGCAAAACGATCTCTGAAGTGCTCTATGGTAAGTGGTAACGCATTATGCTGAGGTTCAAAAGCAGCAAAAAAAGTACCATCCACAGCCTTCTGAAAACGAACGAACTGAAGCATACGTAGCCGCTCCCAATCTACCTTTTTCCATATTTTTGCAAGTTCCAGTACATCCGGGTCTCCAAAATTAGTTTCAATGGAACGGGGTGCATCAATTGCTTTACGAATATAGCGGAACAGCAACATGTCTACCTCCGGAAGTTCTGAAAGCCAGCACCAGGTAATAGATGACAGAGCAGAAACCGAGAGTTTCTTTTGTAATCCACGCCACACACGTCCGGATTTCTCTTCATCGGTATGTACAGTAAAAGATTCATTATAAAACAGAGGTAAAGTATCTCCTTCGGACAGTAACATATCCGGAAAAGTTTTACGATAATAAGCATCAAAAACAGCTGTCAGTAAACCTTCAAAAGTTTTATCATATATAAATAAATTCATAGGCCGGTTTGTAATCAGAGTTAATCAGAAAAAGTAAATGTCAGTTGATTCTCATCTATCTTCTTCCTGGGTTTGGGAAGCAACAGGCTACGCACAGTATGTGGGGTCATTTCATTGACAGTCTTCATCGGAAGCTCACTACAAGTAATAAAATACTGCGCCTTCTTCATCACTACACCTATCTTTTTAAGCTGATAGAATCCTAACTTTGAATAACGCCGCGAAGCAATAATCAACTTTGCAGACTTTACTCCAATGCCCGGTACACGAAGTATCATTTCATAATCTGCCCTGTTTATGTCTATCGGAAACTGTTCGGGATGACGCAATGCCCACGAAAGCTTCGGATCTATTTCAAGATCAAGATCAGGATAAGCATCATCTACAATTTCATCAACTTTAAACTGATAAAATCGCATTAACCAGTCTGCCTGATACAACCGGTTTTCACGGACAAGAGGTGGTTGTTTCAAAGCCGGCAAACGGGTATCATAGGTATTGACGGAAACATAACCGGAATAATAAACCCGTTTCATGGTGGGACGCTGATACAAAGCAGAAGAGAGGAAGAGAATGTCTTTATCTGTTTCAGCAGTAGCTCCAACTATCATCTGTGTACTCTGCCCCGCTGGGGCAAAACGAGGGGCATACCTGAATTTCTTCCGTTCTTCACTACTTTCCAGTACCCCCTGTTGAATATACAACATAGGAGCAAATACACTCTTATGGTCTTTCTCCGGAGCAAGCAACTTTAAATTCTCTTCTTTAGGTATTTCAACATTCACACTCAAACGATCAGCATAACGTCCGGCTTCAGTCACCAGTTCACGACTGGCTCCGGGGATACTTTTCAAATGGATATATCCATTGAATCGATGCACTTCACGCAGGTCTTTGGCTACCCGTACCAGACGTTCCATCGTATAATCGGGATTGCGTACAACCCCCGAACTAAGAAATAAACCCTCTATATAATTACGGCGATAAAACTCAATGGTCAAGTCAACCAACTCAGAAACAGAAAGAGTAGCACGTGGCAAGTCATTACTACGCCGGTTGATACAATAGGCACAATCATAAATACAATAATTGGTAAGCATTACCTTCAATAAAGAGATGCATCGCCCGTCTTCGGCAAAACTATGGCATATCCCCCACCCTCCTACAGTATTACCAAGCATTCCCGGTTTGTTGGCACGCACTGTTCCACTGGAAGCACAAGACACATCATATTTGGCAGACTCCGCCAATATCCTCAGCTTTTCGAGTACGTTTGCATTCATAATCAGTACAATTTTTGCATCTTTTCTATTTCAGCCTTCATCAAATCACGCAAACTTTGAGGTTCAAGAACCTCCACCGTCGATCCTTTAGACAACAACTCCTGAATAAAATCATAAGTATGCGATATATACATTTCAAAATCAGTATAAGTATCTGTCGTTATTATCTCTTGCTGACTGGGATGCAAAGGTAGGTTACGCAGATAAGGAGCCTGCTCGGCAACAACCCGCAAAACAGTACGTTGCGGTTGTTGTGCCTCATCACGAATGATACCGAAACAATTCTGAAAATAATCCTGTGGAGTGAATTTCCGGGGAAAGCGGAACGTATCATTCCCTGTCCTTACCGACTTAATCCTATCTAAAGAATAAGAACGGAAAGCTTCATACTTCCGGTTGACTCCTATCAGATACCAGCGATGACGGAACAGTTTCAGGAAGTAAGGTTCCAGACAAACCTCTTTCGGTTGCCCCCAGTTATAAGCCTGATACTCCATGTGAAGCACAAACCCTGCCCTCATAGCATCTATTATGACATCCATATATTGCAGTCCCAAAGGAGCCTCCTCAAAAACAATCCGGTTCTTCATATCCACATTTTCCTGCAAAATATTGTTTAATGAAAAGCTGTTGAGCAACCACATTTTGAGCTTATCTCCCAACATTCCCTCGGCATCAGCTATATAATAAGTATTTGTACACTTATCACATTCTATATTAATGTCGAACATCTCTTCGATAGCCTGCCGGTGATTATGAAAAGTACGCAAAGGAATATCCGTACGAGTACTATCTCCTGCCCGCCAGCGACGATTGATCTCAGCAAACGTAATGCGCCCGCTCCGATAGATCGTATCTACCAGCCAGATGAGTTTATTGAATTGTTGCTTAGCCATATCTGCTTTTATTTATATCTGCTGCAAAATTGAAGATAGTTTGTGCCAAAAATAAGCATAATAAAGAGAAGATATAGTGAAATAACTAAAAAAGAGTTGAATGATACAAGTGAAACACACCACTATTTTGTTATATACTATATGAAAAGTATGAAAACAATCGTTATAACTATACTGCTCTTCATGGGCTGTTCGCTGACAGGTAATGCACAGAGCGTGCAGAGTACTAAACTCAAAAAACAGGAGAATAACAATATGAAAGATCAAAAGGAAATATATTTTGCCGGTGGTTGTTTCTGGGGTACAGAACATTTTCTGAAACAAATCAGGGGTGTAGAGAGCACTCAGGCAGGTTATGCAAACGGAAATATTGCCAACCCCACATACCAACAGGTGTGTAGCGGAAATACCAATTTCGCCGAAACGGTAAAGGTAACCTATAATCCACAGGAAGTAGAGCTTCCTTTACTAATAGATTTATACTTTAAAACAATAGACCCCACCAGTGTCAACCGGCAGGGAAACGATCGCGGATCACAGTATCGTACAGGTATTTATTACACGGATAAAGCTGATCTGCCGATTATACAAACTGCTGTAGAAGCATTGGCAAAGAACTATTCAAAGCCACTCGCTATTGAAATAAAACCATTATCCAACTTTTATCAGGCAGAAGATTATCACCAGGATTATCTGGATAAAAATCCGGGAGGGTATTGCCATATCGACCCGGCTTTGTTTGGACTGGCCAAAAAAGCGAATGCTCCCAAAACGACAGCAAAACCTGTTTACAAGAAACCGGATGACGCCACACTTCGTGCCAAGCTCACCAACGAGCAATATGCCGTAACACAAAAAAGTGCTACCGAGCCAGCCTTTCATAATGAATATTGGGATGAGAAACGACCCGGTATCTATGTAGATATCACTACCGGCGAACCATTGTTTATATCTACTGATAAATTTGATTCAGGATGTGGTTGGCCCAGTTTCACAAAACCAATAGATAAAACATTGGTGAAGGAAAACATGGATACCTCTCATGGCATGAGACGTATAGAGGTACGCAGCAAGACCGGAGATGCACATTTAGGACATGTTTTCACAGACGGTCCTGCAGATAAAGGAGGGCTACGTTATTGTATCAACAGTGCTTCCCTGCGTTTCATCCCCAAAGAAAAGATGAAAGAAGAAGGGTATGGCGAATATCTGAAACTGCTTCCCGCAGGGGGAGGTACGGCAAGCGGTGGTTAATTGAAACACAACTCTGAATATAGTTCACCACAGAGTCTCACAGAGTGACACGGAGTTTTAATTATTTTTTTTAATCAGATAAATAACACTCAGTGGAACTCTGTGCGACTCTGTGGTGAATTTCAGTCATAAACGCCCACTCCCAACAGCTATAAAATAAAAAAGCCAGTCCTCACAAGGTCTGGCTTCGCATTTCTCTTTATTCAAAAAATTACTTTTTTGATTCTTCCAAAGACACTTTACGGAATTCTTTCATTGCTTTTTCAATTTCCAATGAAGCCTTACGTGCACGTGTTCCAGCAGCTTTATTACCGTTTTCGATCTGTGCATTTGCATCCTTGTTGAAATCAGCTACAAGAGCTGCGATTTTTTCTACTAA
Source organism: Bacteroides mucinivorans (assembly GCF_034654355.2). NCBI lineage: Bacteria > Pseudomonadati > Bacteroidota > Bacteroidia > Bacteroidales > Bacteroidaceae > Bacteroides > Bacteroides mucinivorans. The sequence goes on from NZ_CP178179.1 coordinate 4,162,600, forward strand.
TTCTTTCATGATCCTTTTTATATTTTCTTCGTTAATAATGATTGGCAAAAATACATTCTTTCCCGAAATAAACACATAAAAACAATATTTTTTTTGAAATAATCCGCGAAAAATCATCTAAAAAAGGCGGTTTCGGCTTTTTTCTTTACTTTTGCAGCCATGAAACCACTTACAGATACCGAATACATACATATTTTAATAGCTGAGGGAGAGCACCAGCAACAGGATTTTAAATTTGAAATTTCGGATGCCCGCAAAATAGCCAGAACATTGTCGGCCTTTTCCAATACCGATGGCGGGCGTTTACTCATCGGCGTTAAGGACAATGGAAAAATAGCCGGTGTACGTTCAGACGAAGAGAAATATATGATAGAAGCAGCGGCTCAACTCTACTGTCTGCCCGAAGTTCACTACTCCATGCAAACATTTCATGCCGAAGGACGTTCTATATTAGTGGTACAAATAGATGAAAGTGCCCAAAAGCCGGTATATGCAAAAGATGAAACCGGCAAACCACTGGCTTATATTCGTATAAAAGATGAAAATATACTGGCTACTCCGGTACATCTGCGTGTATGGGAACAAAGTGATAATCCGGTAGGAGAACTGATACAATACACCGAACGGGAGCAACTGTTGCTTGATCTGCTCGAAGCGAACACCTCACTTTCATTAAATCGATACTGCCGCCTGGCAAATATCCCGCGTCGTGCTGCCGAACATTTGCTGGCTAAATTTATCCGGTTTGATATAATAGAACCGATATTTGAGAATCATAAATTTTACTTCAGACTGAAATAGATAAGATGAAAGATATAGAAAAGGATATTGAATGTTGGTAGACGGTTTAATTACGAATTTTAAGTGATGAATGATGTAATAGTTGGTGTAAATCAACTTATTTAGTACTTTTGCAATCGCAAACTCGAATTCATAATTCAAAATTTATAATTAATATATATGAGCATATTTGCTAACTTATTCAAGAAAAAAGCCGAAGCCGACGGAAAGGCTGTAGGTAATGTAGAAGATTTCGTGTCATTGACACGCGTATATTTCCAATCGGTAATTGCTGTAAGTCTTGGTATCACCAATATCCGTTTTCTCCCGGATGTAGCGCAATTCAAACGCCTGTTCAAAATACCCACTCAGGGAGGAAAACTGGGATTAGGCGAAAAAGCAGCAGCCCGTAAAATGTTAATGGAAGATTATGGAATCAGCGAATCATTTTTCAAAGAAATCGATTCTTCAATAAAAAAGAACTGCCGTACACAAAACGACATACAGGCCTATTTATTTATGTATCAGGGTTTCTCTAATGACCTGATGATGTTAATGGGTAACCTTATGCAGTGGAAATTCCGTATGCCGTCTGTATTTAAAAAGACGCTTCGCAACATGACAGCAAAAACCGTACACGATGTGTGTACCAAAACAGTATGGAAAGCAGATGACGTACACAAAACAGCGACTTCCGTACGACAGTACAAAGAACGTCTCGGCTACTCCGAACAATGGATGACAGAATATGTCTATAACATTATCTTATTGGCCAAGAAAGAGCCTAAACGTAAGAACGAAGATGTCAAAGCATAAATGTTACGAAACAAAAAATAATCGTAAAAGAATGCAGCTATAGAAAAGCGGAAGTCACGTACTTCCGCTTTTTTTTGTATATTTATGCCTAATAATGCGCCAATAAATGACTCGTTTCGTTAAATATACCGATTTATCCGGGAATATTTAGCGTAGATGTTTGGTGCATGTACATTGACATATTGACCACCAATAAAAGAAAAATCGCTTATGAAACAAAAGAAAATGCTAACCCTCACTCTTTCACAACTGAAACAACTATACCAACAGGAGTTACCGGAACTCTGCCAACTGGCCGGTCAAAGTATTAACGATAAAGACTTTAGAAACAGCCTCGAAAGATTCCTGTCACTCCATCCGCAAGCTGAAAGTAACCCGGGTAAGCAAATTCGACTCCTTATCAATTACGACGGAACAAATATCCACGAACTCTCCACAGGACAGGACATGCCTGTACAGACTCTTTCAGTACTCCACCAGTTTCTCATCGGGCAACTGGAAAATACAGATCTGGTAACAGACTTATTCATAGACTTATTCTATCTCTTCAAAAGACTGGATGCCCCCGAAATGCCCCTCCCCTCTCCACAACGGATAAAAAGCCGTACCGAACGCTGGGTCACCGGACTGGATGAAGAAGTCATGGAACTCCGTGCACAAAACAAAGAACGAATGCTGCACGTACTGATACAGAAGATTGAAAACCGTAAATCCGGTTCCACCCGTTTCAAATTTGACGAAGGACTGAGCTATGACGAGAAGTATCAACTCGTCAGCCAATGGTGGAACGACTTCCGTTTTCACTTGTCAATGGCCATAAAAAGCCCTTCCGAATTAAACCGCCTACTGGGAAATTCACTTTCCAGCGAAACGATGTATCTGCTTTCGCGTGCACGTAAAAAAGGAATGCCCTTCTTTGCTACTCCTTATTACCTATCACTACTTGATATTACCGGAGACGGATACAATGACGAAGCAATCCGCAGTTATATTCTTTATTCCCCCCGTCTGGTAGAGACATATGGCAATATCCGTGCCTGGGAAAAAGAAGACATAGTAGAAGCCGGAAAGCCCAATGCAGCCGGATGGTTACTTCCGGACGGGCACAATATTCATCGCCGTTATCCGGAAGTTGCTATCCTGATACCGGATACCATGGGACGGGCTTGCGGCGGATTGTGTGCTTCTTGCCAGCGTATGTACGATTTCCAGAGCGAGCGTCTGAATTTTGAATTCGACAGCCTGCGCCCCAAAGAATCCTGGGATAAAAAGCTACGCCGCCTGATGAGTTATTTCGAAGAAGACACGCAACTGCGTGATATCCTTATCACAGGTGGAGATGCACTAATGAGCCAAAACAAAACATTACGAAACATTCTGGAAGCTGTATACCGGATGGCCGCCCGCAAACGGAAAGCTAATCAGGAACGTCCGGAGGGAGAAAAGTATGCCGAACTACAACGTGTACGTCTCGGTTCGCGCTTGCCAGCCTATCTTCCGATGCGTATCAATGACGAGCTCGTTGAGATTCTTCGTGAGTTTAAAGAAAAGGCTTCAGCTATTGGTGTGAAGCAATTCATCATCCAAACACACTTCCAGACACCATTGGAGGTCACTCCGGAAGCACGGGAAGCCATCAGCAAGATACTTTCTGCCGGGTGGCTTATCACCAACCAGTTAGTTTATACCGTAGCAGCTTCCCGGCGAGGACATACAACAAGACTGCGTCAGATACTCAACTCCCTTGGAGTCGTTTGTTATTATACCTTCTCAGTGAAAGGCTTCAATGAAAACTACGCTGTATTTACCCCCAACAGCCGCTCCTTGCAGGAACAGCATGAAGAAAAGATATACGGTCAGCTGACACCGGAGCAAGCTACAGAACTGTACACCCTACTCGAAAAAGGAGAAGACACAGCAACTCGTATCCGTCGCTTCATGAGGAAACACCACCTGCCTTTCCTGGCTACCGACCGAAGTGTACTCAACCTCCCTGCCATAGGCAAGAGTATGACGTTCAACATGGTAGGTCTTACTGAAGACGGAAAACGTATTCTCCGCTTCGACCATGACCGCACACGCCACCATAGTCCGATCATCGATAAAATGGGAGAAATTTATATTGTAGAAAATAAATCGCTTGCCGCTTATCTAAGACAATTGGGTAAGATGGGAGAAGATCCCGAAGACTACGCCAGCATATGGAGCTACACAGAAGGTGAAACAGAGCCCCGGTTTAGTTTATACGAATATCCGGAGTTTGAGTTTCAAACCACTGACAGAATGAGTAATCTGGAAGTAGAAGGATAAGCTACCCAACTACAAAAATAAAAAACCTCCGGAGCAATGGGCTCCGAAGGTTATCCACTATAAATGGCAATATTCTTTCATAGTCATAACAAACTAACTTACCAATTACGCCCGGTATCCCACCAAAGACGCGTACCTCCATTGTCTTCTCCGCCCAACGCATCCACTAACTTACGGTATTGTTCTCCGTCCTCCGTCTCTAATGAACCGGGAAAGTTCAGACGACGAACCATTGTTTCCGTATCAATACAATGATTCCGGCTATTATTAAATCTTACAGGGAAAAGACGCGGATAACCTGTCCGACGCTGTTCTGCCCATGCCTCACAACCTTCGGGAAACATAGCCAACCATTTTTGAGTAATGATCTTTTCCAGTTTAACCTCCCGATCTGCACTTTCTATCCAGCGTGGAGACACCTGACAACGAGCCTTTATATTATTATCGGGATCATACGTATCAACAAAATCAGCAGCCCGATTATCACTGTTCAGATAATCGTCTGTCGCAGTCAGATTGTACTGGCGGAAAGAGGAAGCCACTCCTTGCTTATAGCATTCTCCCGCATCCTCTGATGTCCAGCCACGCAATGCCGCCTCCGCACGAAGAAACCACACCTCGGCGGCAGTCATTAAAACCGCATCTGTAGACTGATCTACCGTCAGCTTCGACAAAGTGTTATAACGATTGTGGGCAAAACAAGTCCCCTGACGAATGCCGCGATACTCTCCCTTTAAATCCGGAGCCGTACAATGTTCAAAATAAAATTCCCGCCGGGGGTCAACGTAACCATTCATTATAGATTCTATAGAGGCATTCATATAAGTCTCATTCCACACACGGTTGAGTTCACCAAGTGGATTGGAGTATCCACTACCGGTAGAGACAGACGCCAATTCGGTAGCATACTCAAAAACGCCATACGCATTATCTAAAGCTTTCAAGAACTCCGAGCGGGCTTTCAACGGACTCACCACAGCTAAACGCATGGCAAGCCTCATCCGCAAAGAGTTGGCAAACTTAATCCAGGAGCTATATTTCCCATCAAGCAGAATATCAAAACGGGCAAACTCTGCAGCTTCCGGCATTCGTTCTATGTAATCAGAAAGAACGGTAACCGCCGTATCCAGTTCATGGAAGAACTCATCATATACTTCCTCCTGCGTATCGGGCTGATAATTGTTTTCCGGATTTGCAAAATTGGTATATACTACAGGGCCATAATAATCTGTCACACGATGCATCACCTCTACTTTCAGAATCTTTGTAATACCAAAGAATGCCGGCTGCCCTGTACGGGTATGGATTTCCGACTGATAAATCTGAGGAAAGATATAAGCATACGTATGTCCCCACATCGCACTATTCCAACCGTCCTGCATATTATAATCGGAATTATGGCTACCTCCATTCAGGGGCTTGGCATCGTGCATATATCCACAGAACATATCAGCATTAAGATTCTGCGTCAATTGAAAGGGCCAGTTCTTGCCTTTGCCATAATCATAATTAAAATAAATACCCTGCTGAATAATGCCCAGACGAATACCATGATCATTGTTATCCGCTTTCAAATCTTCATCGGTAATGCCTGCCAAATCGGTATTGTACTCTCTGAATTGGGAAGTACAGGATATCAGTATCGACCCTATAAACAAAGACAGAAGAATCATATTCTTTTTCATCATTTTACCCCTCCCCTGCTTTAAAATTCACATTTAATACTGAATCCCCAACTACGTGTCGTGGGCATTCCATAGACTTCGATTCCCTGGTTATCATTTCCGGTAGAAAGTACCAGATCGGGATCAAAAGGCGCTTTCTTGTAAATAAAAAAAAGATTGCGCCCTACAAAAGAGAGCTGTATATCTTTGAAAACTTTCGTTTTAGCTATCCATCCGGCAGGCAACTGATAGTTTAGAGAAAGTTCTCGCAGACGCACGTTTGTGGCATCATACATATAGTATTCCGTCACACCCGCACGTCCGCCAACTACGTTCTTGTAGAATCCCTTTACATTCTCTACACGATGTCCCTCCAGCACGATATATCCATCGTCCCTGGCGTCGGCCGTAGTTTTGGAAACTCCATACATATCCATATCGGCCTGGGTTTGTGAAAGAATATCTCCACCATACCGGCAGTCTATCAAAAAATAAAGGCTGACCCCTTTGTAAGAAAGAGTATGGCTCCACCCCATCGAAAAGAGAGGATTGGCATTGCCTACCTTCACCGTATTTCCGTCTCCCTCAACCTGAGGCAATCCTTTATTTTCGCCCCCGGCCTCGTAAACGATATTTCCACTGCCATCACGAACAAAAGCTTTTCCGTAAATATCGCCGATAGAACCACCTTTCACTAACTTCATGGCATAACTCGACGAAAAACTGGTAGGACCGTAAACAAACTCCTTTAACTGTTCATGCAGTTCGATAATCCGGTTCTTATTGGAAGAGAAATTGAGTGTTGTTTTCCAGATGAAGTCCCGCTTCATCACAGGTGCGGCATCCAGTGTCAGCTCCCAGCCCTCATTCTGTATATTACCGGCATTGACATACCGATAGGCATATTTATCTCCGGATAAAGCCGGCAGCTTGAAGAATTGATTGCGAGTATTGGTACGGTAATAAGTGGCATTAATGCCCAGACGATTACTAAGGAAACGCCACTCGGTACCTACTTCCACAGAGTATGTCATTTCAGGCTCCATCTCTTTAAAAGGAGCCGCATCACTGGCCTGCACTTCACCGCCGGCAGTAACGTGTGAAACCGGATTGGTGATAAACAGTGGGATATCATTACCCACTTTACTGTATGTACCGCGCACTTTACCAAAAGAAACCCATTCCGGCAAAGCTATCAGTTTATTCAGAATAAGAGAAGCACCAACAGAGGGATAGAAAAACCCCGTCCGCTCATGCCGGGTGTAAGCCAGAGTAGAAGCCCAGTCATTACGGGCGGTCACATCTACAAAAAGGCTCTCTCTGTATCCCACCTGTGCTGTAGCAAATACCGACTGCAACTGCCTGTGAGCATCAATCTTCTGATCGAGGCTGGCCGAACCGTTCATAATAATATTGGCCAGATTAAAGACATTGGGAAACTTCAAGGAAGCCGTCTTAGAGTCGTAACGGACAGAATTTACGATCTTGTCATTAATGCTGGCACCCATAGCGGCATCCAGTGAGATGTCACCCCACTTCTTCTTTGCCGTTGCCATCACATCTCCATAAAGCAGTACCTCCTGATAATCCATTTCAATATAGCGACCATTCACTCCCGCCAATGCCGGAGCTGTAGAAGCATAAAACTTCTGCCGCAATTTGTCATTTGCGTAATCCATAGTACCACGTGCCTGGATATCGAGCCAGTCATTCACCTTCACACGAGCAGACAAAGACGTAATAATTCTGGAACGGGTGTCTTTACTCTGGATACGATTGACAATCCAATAAGGGTTTTGCTCAAAATCTTCAAAAGACGTATGCCAATTCTGTACATTGAGCTTACGATCTTCATCATATACTTCAAAATGATCTTTATAATAAGACAGATCTTCGCCACGAGGAAAGCGATACAATCCCACCAGGGGATTCATATAAAAACCTCCGGTAACAGGTTTGTTCTTTACTACCTGGCGCATCACATTCACACTGCCATCCAGTTTCAACCGGCCATTGAACAAAGAGGAGGTTTCGCGGAAATTCAGATTGTGTTTGGAAAGCTGATTTTTATCTATAATGCCCCTTCCGCTGGTATTGGCATAAGAGAAATAATTTTGTAACTTCTCGTTTCCATGGCTCACAGATATAGAAGTAATGGAAGTAAAACCGGTACGAAAGAAATTCTTCAGGTTGTCCTGATCCGGCAGTTCGGCCTTTGCTCCCCAGCTATCTACATCATCACTCACCCCATAGCGGTTTTGCATTTCAGGAAGACTAAAAGCATTATCAACGGTCAGGCTGGTAGAGAAAGATACTTTATGAACTCCGGACTCGCTACCTTTTTTAGTGGTTATCAATATTACCCCATTAGCAGCCTGACTACCATATAAAGCTGCAGCCGGAGCACCTTTCAGAATCGTTATACTCTCTACATCCTCGGGATTCAGATTAGAAATGCCGTCGCCTCCGTCACGATTGCCGGCATTGGCTGTACCTCCAATAGCCGAATAGGCTTGTTCGGAAGTAGAGTTGAGCATCGGAACACCATCTATTACATATAAAGGCTGATTATCACTGACTACAGAACGTATACCACGAATACTGACCTTAGCTGATGCACCCGGTCCTGAGGAATTCTTACTAATTTGCACACCTGCTGCTTTTCCTGCCAGTGCAGTAATCATATTAGGGTCCTTCACCCGGTTCAGTTCATCACTTTTGAGCTGCATAGCCGAATATGAGAGAGAAGATTCCTTCTTTTCAATGCCAAGTGCAGTGACAATAATAGGATCAAGCATCACGGCATCTTCTTTGAGTAGTATCTCAAATTCAGTTTGTCCTCGTACAGGCACTTCCTTAGTCTCACATCCCACAAAGGAAATTTGCAGAACAGCATCCTGTTCTACTACTAAAGAAAATTCACCCTCTGCATTAGTAATGGTTCCATCGGGCTCCCCTTTCACTTTTACAGTAGCTCCAATCAAAATTTCTCCTTTGGAATCGACGACGTGTCCTTTTATCTTTTTTCTTGAAGAAAACTGGTCTGTGTGTTTATCATATTCTATATTAATAGCATTACACTCTTCTATTCCCAAAGGAGGTAAGAGCATTAAAAACAGGTATAAAAGAGTCCTTTTAGTAAGTAACATGTTCATTTCAAATAGATTGTGCTTATACAAAAGTACACAATAAATTCTAAAAAAATATTTTTTAGGTAACGTTTAAACAAAAGAGTTCTCAGAAATAGGTATTATCACTATTTTTGTTGCAAATAAACTGTAAATATGGAAATAGAGATAGAAAATCATCCCCTGGAACCGTTTTTACCTCCGCATGCAAAATTGTTAATGCTGGGCAGTTTTCCGCCACAAAAGAAAAGATGGTCTATGGATTTTTATTATCCAAATTTAAACAATGATATGTGGAGAATTGTGGGACTCCTGTTCTTTGACAACAAAGATCATTTTCTGAATGAGTCAAAGAAAGCTTTTTGTCGTGAACAAATCATTGATTTTCTCAATAAAAAGGGGATTGCCTTATTCGATACAGCTTCTGCCATACGACGTTTGCAGGATAATGCTTCCGACAAATTCTTAGAGGTGGTTCAGTCTACTGACATAGCTGCTATGCTCCGACAATTACCGGAATGCAAAGCCATCGTAACCACCGGGCAAAAGGCTACAGATACCCTCCGCATGCAATTCAATGTAGAGGAACCCAAAGTAGGCGACTTTTCTGAGTTTGTGTTTGAAAACCGCCCGATACGGCTCTACCGGATGCCCTCTTCTTCCCGTGCTTACCCATTAGCATTGGATAAGAAAGCAGCTGCTTACCGTATCATGTACCAAGATTTACAAATGCTTTAAAATAATAGAAATATGAAACCAATCTTTTTGCAATACCCAGCGTGTAGCACTTGCCAAAAGGCAAAAAAGTGGCTGACTGAAAATAATATTGAGTACACCAACCGTCTCATCGTAGAAAACAACCCCACCGTAGAAGAGCTGAAAGCATGGATTCCACTTAGTGGACTGCCGGTAAAAAAGTTTTTCAACACCAGCGGACTGGTCTATAAAGAGCTGAATCTCAAAGAGAAGCTTACCACAATGAGCGAAGAAGAACAGATAGCCTTGCTGGCTTCCAATGGTAAACTGGTGAAACGTCCATTGGTAGTGACTGATCATTTTGTATTAGTGGGATTCAAACCCGATGAATGGGAAAAACTAAAATAGTTGAAAACTTCTTTGCAGAAGTACTTGCAGATTCGGAAGATTATTCTACCTTTGCACCCGCAAACACGGGAGTAGCTCAGTTGGTAGAGCACCGGTCTCCAAAACCGGGTGTCGGGAGTTCGAGCCTCTCCTCCCGTGCATGATTAAATAGCTGTAAGTTTTTTGACTTACGGCTATTTTTCGTTTATAGGTCGGGCAAAGGTCGGACGGTAAAAGCATAATCCATACTCATTAGTTTCATCCACTTCGCAAGGGTTCAACGGAAGGCCATGTATTTCGAGAAGGAAGGAACGGACGTACGAAAAGAGGGTAACACACCGTATTGGACGGGTGCAAAATAGGAAAATGATGCGTCAGGAGGTAATTTTTTGTTCTATGTTTGAGTTTGAGTGGTTAGGGTATAGTTATAATAACAATGCGGAAGTTGACAGGAAAACGGAGGTGGAAGAGGACGGGAGACGGAAAAGGAGCGTTGGTAACATTTGCGCCGGATGTTGTTCGACAAGAGAAAAAGGATGGTAATAATATAGGAGAAATGAAGAATTAACTCTACTTTTGTGATACAAAAAATAAAATAGGACATGGATGAATTACTAATTATTCAAAATAAAATATACGAGATACGAGGTCAGAAGGTGATGTTGGACTTCGATTTGGCAGAGATGTACGATACAGAGACAAAGTATTTGAAACGTTCTCTGTAAAAAACAACCTCCGTCGCTTCCCCAGCAATTTCATGTTTGAACTGACTAAGGAAGAATGGGAAGATTTGAGGTGCAGAATTAGCACCTCAAAGAGGGGAGGTACCCGGTATATGCCCTACGCATTCACCGAACATGGTGTCGCCCAACTCTCTTCCGTACTCAACAGTAACATTGCAATAGATGTAAACATACAGATTATACGCGCCTTTATTGCTGTCCGCCAATTGATAGCCAATCCTCCGGTAGACCGTATTTCAGAGTTACAGGTGGAAGTTAAAGAACTCAAACAATACCTCGAAGAAGTTTTTGCCGACTACAATGACATCAACGACGATACCCGGATGCAAATAGAGCTAATCAACCAAACACTGGCAGAACTGCAAACCAAAAAGGCGTGGGACGAAAGACCACGTAACCCGATTGGATTCATTAAGACTAAATAATAGCCTTTTCTTACCCTGCCATTGGCATACAAATACCTTCTATGCAATATGATAAATGGCAAATTGGTTGACTTTACTTCCGATGAATTAAATACATTATTCTTGGCTTTATCAGAACTTGGAACTAAGTTGAATAATACTTCCCAGTCAATCGCGAGACCTGGATGACAACGATAGGGGATATTTCGATATTCTCTACTAAATGGAAAAGAGTTTTCACGAGTTGAGAGCTCTTTTTTTATGCTCTGATTATAAAACAGCCTCGAATGATGGAATCTTTTCCAGTTCTTCCAAAACACTTTCTTTAGAATTTAATATTCAGTGTTACTTCTTTATCTCCCGCCAACCAGTCCGGCCCGTCTTCTACAAGACGTATTGCTTCTTTATCAGCAGAAGCACATAGACTGTTCTTTATTTTTATATTCACCGGACGGCCCTTTTTATCCACACGGAAAGTCAGTACTACTTCCCCTTTTGCCTTTGCGCATTCTTCATCTGTCGGACGGATCCTATTCTTTTTCAGGTACTTCTTATATGCTTTGAACCCTATCACAGGAACAGGCTCCGGCATGGTCAATGGCTCAACACTTACTACCGAACCTGTGAGATTCTTTTTTCTTTCAGTGCCATACCCCACTACCACAACTTCATTTAATGCCTCTTTGCTTTCATTCATGGCAATCAACATTTCTTTGCCGGTATCTGCAGGAAGAGTTATCGGTTCATAACCGATATAGTTGACCGCAATCTCTTTGTTTCCGTCTGTATCTAATGTAAAGTTTCCATTTACATCCGAAACCGTACCCTTAACGGTTCCTTTTACAAGAATATTAGCTCCCATAAGAGGTTCTCCGTTTTCATCAGTCACACGTCCTTTTATCCCACCGACCTTTAGGCCTTCTACCCTATCCTGCAACTTCCGGGCAAGATTATTATCGTCTGCAGCGATTGTAGTATCAGCCAGTTTTAATTCTTCTGAAAGGGCCACACTCATCTCTACTTCTACCGCAGATTGCTCTTTCACTTCGGGAGCAATGGTTTTGGCAGTAACAGCTGGTTTCACTTTTCGTTCCTGACTGATGAGTGGACTCATCGAATCCTTTTTCAGTGTCTTCGCCAACTTCACCTCTGCCTCAGCAGGTATCTGTGAAGGCGTTTGCAAAATAGTATCCCGTTGCAATTGTTCCAGAGCCATGAGAGTTTCTTCCGGTAATTTATCTTTTTGGAACAGGAAATAACCACCCAAACAAACACCTAACAGGAGACTGGCAGCCACACTCCAGGCAAAAGCATGATTCTGCTTCCTTTTCACCCTCATTGTAATCCGGCGGCGAAGTAACTCTATCTGTTGCTCCTGACTTTCCCCTGCGCCGTCGTAACCATCCATAGCGTCGGCAAGAAAAGGATCTCGCATCGCTTCCTTTTGCAGGCGATGAGCTTCTTTTCCTTTGCGGGTTCCTCGTATGTAGTCTAATAGCTTCATTGGGTCTGGTTCTTTATACAAATCTTTAAATTACGTTTTCCATTCTGGATATAGCTTTTCACGTTATTCAGTGTAAAGCCCGTTTGCTCTACAATATCGGCATAAGACATTTCTTCCATAAAAAAATGCATGATGCTGATACGCTGAAATTCGGGAAGCTTTTCAAGACAATGCTTCAGGGCATTTAGTTGTTCTTCCGAAGTATCTTCTTCAGATAAAAGATGCAGAAATTCATCAGATTCCACAAGGTTAATCGTATAATCGAGAGGAATTTCTTTATTTTCTTTTCTCAGTATTTGTAGACAGTGGTTCTTTGCTACCCGATATAGCCAGGGTTTGAAAACCTTTATTTCATAATGGGGTACTTTGGGAAGCAGATCTTCAAAAAGTTGCATTACTGCATCCTGTGCACGTGCTTCGTCGGTCAGATACTTGAGACAAAGACCATATAATAACGGAATATATCGGTTGTAAAGTTCACCAAAATATTCTGTTTTACCAGACGTGGCATACTGATGTAATAGCTCTTCGTCGGTCAGTTTTAATATGTTCTTTTTAAAAAACAGGACTTCTTTTTGGGCAAAGTTAAAAAAAATAAGTAAACGTAGGGATATATGGAAGGATTAAGTAATCAATCCACCACAGAGCACACTGAGTAATTATATAGTTCATTTTAAATAATTAAGCCCCTGCATACTCTGCAGTGAAATACAAAAAAAGGCTACCGAAATATCCGATAGCCTTCTTACCCTGTTCGTTATCCTTTTACCAAACAATCACCTTTTCTGTTATTGTTTCATTAGCTAATGTAATCTTTACAAGATAAATCCCTTTCGGCAGATTTACAGTTGTATTATTCAATGATACTGATTCTGAATATACATTACCTCCATCCATGGAATAAACATTGATTATACCGTTCAGATCACTGGCAGCAGTAATACGGATGGCGTCTCCCTCGCTCATAACCTTTACAGAGGTCTTCTCCGGTTCGTTTGTTATTCCGGTTCCTGCACCAAAAATAGCAAATGGGCCACCTACTTTAGCATTATCAACCGCTTGTACTCCCCATGTATACTCGCCAGTCAGTCCTGTTACCTTATATAACACTCTCTTGCTGATTAATCCGGAAACTTCGGCTACTTTCAACCGTCCGGTAGTAATATCAGCCGGAATTGTCATTCTGATAACATCTCCCTGCTTGATATACAAATTATATTTCAGAGCACTGGCCGGAGTTACATCATCAGCCGGGGCATCCCATGAGAACATTACAATGCCATTGGAACCCGACACTGCTTTCAAATTGGTAGGTGCACCGGGAGCCTTATTTGCAGTAATTCCTTCGCCTAAATTATTCTTCATCAGGCGGGTATGTGATCCTCCCACATCACCATAACCCACAAGAAATGCATCCAAATTACCATCATTGTCAAAATCTACCAGATTGGCTGTTCCACCCCTTTGTGCTTTTGCACCAGCATACACTAACGGAGAAGCAGTAAACATAGGAGCATCCAGTTTGCCTCCATTGTTCAAATAAACCATATCAGTCTCCTCTGTAGCATTCATATACAGGATATCGCTAAAACCGTCATTGTTAACATCTCCTGCATCGACAGAAAGCGCCTGTCTGCTATTTGGCAACCCCGTTGTAGCAGCACCATATTTGGTAAATCCTCCTACTGAATTGATATACACGTCACCGCGCCAGTTCCAGCTCACAGCTTCGTCCCATCTAACTCCGGGAACCATAAAATCCTGTTTTCCATCATTATTATAATCAATCCAGACAGGATTGCCTTCTTCTATACCTTCAAATTCAATGGGTTCGGCAAAAGTTCCATCACCATTGTTTTTGTAGACTGCACCATTATAACTGCCATGATAACCATAGTCGGCATCATACTTGTCAACGTCAATTCCTTCACCCGAAACAATCAGATCCAAGAATCCATCACCATCATAGTCAGCCCAGGCAGCCCCACCACCAGATAACTGAACAAAGGGTTTAGCCGCACTGCTACCCATTTTGTTTTTTACCGGCTTGTCAATACGTTCAAAATTCTCCCCATTTACATTTCTGTATAAGTATGAGATTCCGGTATTCTTGTCACCTTCGCTTGTACGCCCCTGAATATAAAGATCCGTCCAGCCGTCACCGTCATAATCAGCAGCTACTACATATCGGTTAGAACGATTTTCCTTTCCGTTATTAATCAAAGGGAATAGCCCTGTAAAGACCTCTTCAAAACCGGCATCTCCTCCTTTATTTTTCCATAAACCAGCATAGTATTCTCCATTACTTTTCTTTCCGGCCAGAAACAAATCCAGATTTCCATCATTATTATAGTCGAACCAGGTGGCACTGGATGTCCTCAAACCCGGAAAATTATGCGCAACTTGCTCAAATTGCTTTCCGCCTTTATTTTTATAAAGTAATGTTTGCTCTCCTTGTGAAGTTACACCGGCTATAATCACATCCAGAAAACCATCGTTGTTATAATCTCCCCAGGCAGCAGCAGCTTCATACACCATAGGAATACTCTCTGTTCCACCGTCTACTACAACAGGATTAATGATCTCAGAAAATGAAGCATGTTTCACCTGAGCAAAAGCAGAGGTACAGGCAAGTCCGACCAATGCACATGTGCATCTAAAAATTTCTACGTTTTTCATAATACATTTGTTTTTCATTAATAGATAAAAGTTGTCGAGGCCAATGCAGCTTCTGTCTTCACAGAAACTACATATACTCCTCTATTGAAGCCCGAAAGATCTATCTGCTCAGAATAAGAACCATCCTTAAAATTCTTCGCAAATAAAACCTGTCCGGAGATATTGTTTATTTTCACTGCCTCAATTATTTTCTTTGTCTTTACATGAAGCGTATCGGATTCTTTCTCCACATACACAGTGAGAGGATTCTCCTGATTGACCTTTGCAATACCCGAACCGGAGGAATGGAGCAAGCGAATGGCAAAACCGCCTCCTTTGGCCATGTTGATAGAAAGTTTAGTATCTTTAGTGATTTCCATCTTTTCACAAACATACTCTTTGGGCTGTTCACCCGATGCAGGAACATCCTTAAAGATGTCAGCCTGATAAGAGGCACCAGCTTCCAGAAAACTGAAATCAATTTCTACCGTTCTTGGAGTCCAATCGGTCATACCACCTACATACCAGTCTTTTCCCTTTTGTTTAGCCATCAGAATATAATCTCCCAATTTGGCATCCAATGGTACTGTTTTATCCCAGATTGTAGGAACTGTTGACAAGAAACTAAGTATATCCGGATATTTATTGTATTCTGTTGGAGAGTCACATAAATATCCCACCCACTGGTCATAGATGACATACATTGACAGTTCGTGAGCTCTGGTACCCATACTCATTGGTGGAGTGTTGTCCTTGTCAATAGGTTTGAACTCCTCCTGAGTTACATTTCTCATAGACCCCGGAGTATAATCTTCGGGACCAGCCAATGAACGTATAAAAGGAAATTGTGTATGATATTCAGGCGTCAGAGTGCTTTCCCAGAAATTACACTCAGCACCACGGACAGCCTCAAAATTCAGGATGTTGGGATAAGTACGATTGATCCCGGTTGGAACCGGACAACCATGGAACAGGGCAACCATTTGATTGTCTGCCAGGCGTTGTGCAAACTCCCGTCCCCAACGCATAGCAATCTGATCACTGCGTTCAAAGAAATCGATCTTTGCTCCGGAAACACCATAGTCTTTCATCTTCTTAATCCAGTCCTGCGGATTCTCTCTAACACAACTTGCCCATGTCCAAACCAAAATTTTCACATTCTTCTGTTTAGCATAAAGGCATAATGTACGTATATAATCTTCAGACCAACCGGCATCAAGTGTCATATATTCAATACCATGCTGAGAAGCCCAATCAACATAATATTTATATAATTGAAAAGACAGATTCTTATTTCCTGATGGAAAATCGACTCCTTCTAAAACGGCTTTGTGCCACCATTCCCAAGCACTTTTACCCGGCTGTATCCAAGAAGTATCCGTCAAACGGCAAGGTTCTGCCAACATATACACCAATTCATTGTTAAGCAGAGATTTGTCATCATCAGAAACAATAATAACTCTCCAGGGGAATGTGCGGCTTCCTTCTGTTTTTGCAATATAGTTTTCTCTTGAAATAACCAGATGATTAGAATACCAGTAGCTGGAATTTGAAGGATCAGAATCCATAACCTCTTTAGGGTATTGAGCCCACTTTCCACGCATGGAATTCACGCCGTTTTGCTCCATATACAATCCCGGATAATCATATGTGTCAGATTCCGTTACAACAATCTTGTAAGGAGTATCAGGATACGAAAACAGTACGGGAGATACAGAAAAGCGATTGTTCGTGATATCAGTCGGTGCATTATAAGTTTTATAGAGCCGTTCAAAATTTCTATATCCCTGATGAATCTGGTGTACTTTCCCTTGCTGATCTTTTTCTCCGGAATAATTAGTATCGCACTCCGGGAAATAGATTGTCGGGGTTGAAGTAAAATTGAACACAGCATCTTCACTATTGATAATAATCTCTCCACCCAGACGGGTGATAAAGCGATACGCTATTCCCTCATCGTAAGCCCTCACCAAAAGGTCATAGTTTTCATTAAATGATATTAACAGCTCATTATAAGCCTCTCTCAGAGTTTTATTTTTTCCGGCTACAACATCAATTGTTTGATCCACATGATTGGTCGTTGTACTTTTTACCGTTCCTCCTCCCACAATTGTTCCGTTAGAAAGATTCAATCCTATGGATGAGGGAGCGATCAACTGCTTATCGCCATGCCATACCTCATAGGTCGTACCATTATCTACCCGTAGCTTTATTTTCAACGTGCCGTTAGGCGAGGTCGTTTCATATTCTTCTGCCTGCACACCGAAGGTGCAAAAGAACAAAAACAATAAAGATAAAATTGATTTTCTATTCATACTTCTATGTTGTATTCCTAATAATTGAATACTTTTTTATTTGTTATTAACTTTATAAATCAATTAGTTATCTCTTTTCTCTCATTTTTCAAGAAACAATACCCTACCAGACTAAGATGAAAATCCTACTCTATCAACCACTAATCACTTCTATCGTTCCTCGTGGCTTTCTCTTAAATAAAAGCCCTATTAGACAAACTTCTATGAGTTTAACTGCACAGCGGCAGGCAACAATTTACTTCTTCAGAATAATAGGATGGACGCAACAAACTATTAAGAGATGCAGCTCAAGACTCATCAAATATGAAAAAGGAGTCGTCCAAACTGAAATTTGCCTAACAGGCTTTTATAGGGTATACTAACAACATCTGTCATATTCATATTTCTTCCCTTTTTTCAGCACATTCAAAATTCTGCTTGATAATTTACGGGCGATACGTATAATCGCTTCTTGTGGTTTCATGCGTTTGCAATATTCACCATAGGCGGCTGCCATGACACTGTCATGCCGTATGATTATCCAAGAACTTTCCACCAACATGGGACCGATCTTTTTATTTCCCCTGAATGTTTTCTCGCCGTTACAGGATTTCTCTCCACTGCTATGCATGGTGGGGATAAGTCCTAGATAAGAAGCGAACTTACGCTGGTTGTTAAAGCGGGATATGTCATCTATTTCCGTGAGCAGACACATGGCGGTATTCACTCCTATGCCGGGAATAGAAATAAGAAGGGAATAACGGCCGGCGTACAACGGACTACCGGCTAAATCACGAAGCAGGCGGTTTGCCTTAAGCAGGCTTTGCCTGAATAAGGCAACCTGTTCCAATAACAAATCAAGTCCGATACGGCTGGAGGACAATAAAACCACATCTTCACGTAGCCAAGACATAAAACGTTTAGACCAATGCGTATTAGGACTGGCAAAACAATCGGGCAACTGAACACCATTATTATAAAGCAAATGCTTTACACGCGATTTATAACCACCGAGTTGTTGTTTGAGGGTTTTACGTATGCGTACAACACTACGATTGTCCAGATTTTCTTTCCTGCGAATGTAGATACCTTTAAGTGTGCCGGCCTTTAAAGCTTTGGCAAGCTTCTCCGAATCCACAGGATCAGACTTCATCACATTCTCGTATTGAGTAGTAGGAACATCAGCCGCATGAATGACCATGCAAGAAATGCCATACTCCTGGAGAGCGTAATAAGTCGAGAAGCCACTAAATCCAGACTCGTAAACGGCTTGATAATTTCCGTTAGGATAATGTTTCTTCAAATGTTCAAAGAGCTCTTTGGCAGAAGACTTTTGAGAATGTTTCTTTTTATAACCCGATTAGGTGAGAATAGTCACGCTCCAAGTCTTCAAATGCACATCAATTCCGATATAGATATTTTGTCCATCGAAATTTATTCCTTTACTTTGTACCATAGGTGTAATAGTTTTAATTACTGATTATTTGTTGATTGTCAATTTCACAAATGTAGTAATTCAATTATTACGCCTATTCTGTTTAAAACAAATCTTCGGTCGGGGAACGCCCAGCGGCAAGGGGCGGGACCACCCGTCCCGACGAGCGTTGGTTTTCAGTGTTTACAAACATAGTAACTATTTTGTGCATTAAATGGTCATTAATTATAGATTTAATATCCCGGATTCTGATCTTCTTCACTGATATCATCATTGTTTTTAATCTCTGTATCCGGTATAGGATAGCGCATGTGGAAATCTTTAATCGTTCCCGACTTCTTAGCCCAGGAATTACGTTCTTTGACCAACTCTACAAATTTACCGGTACGAATCAAATCCATACGTCTCCAACCTTCAAAGCAAAGTTCACGGATGCGTTCATTCATAATTTGTGTACGGAATTCATCCTGACCATAATTCCAGGCCATTTCATTAGGCAGGGTCCCACCCCAGGCACGGGCTCGTACCTGATTTACAATCGTATTTGCCTGTCCGATTTCTCCAAGTTCATTTAGACATTCGGCATAACACAACAAAACATCAGCATAACGCAACACAATAAAATTCTTGCCGGAATACCATTCGTTAGCCAAATTCCCGTTGAACTGGTCCGTACGTTCGTCTTCATACTTCTTGATATGTGGATCTAATTCGTCAGCTCCCCACGAAACCTCAGTAGGTGTAATGCCCAGATAGGTAAAATCATAGCGTATACTTTCATCTCTGCGCAAATCACCTTCTTCCCAAATACCTCCTTCGGATTTTGATTTATAAGCATATTCTGTAGGTAATGCCACATCATAGCCGGCAAAATAACACCCCTCGCCAAATGTAGCAACTACTGTACGAGACCCCATATCAAACTGCCAATGATTAATACGGTTCACATTGTCATAATCTAACTCAAAGATCGATTCAGGTGAATTGAACTCTAATTTCTCATCGAAAAGATTTGCAAAATCAGGATCCAGCTGATAACGGTTCATCATTGCTTCAAAACTCTCTTTCGCCAGTTTGAAATCTCTCATTCCTGTCTCTAGGGGAACTGACATGTACGCTTTACCCAACATGGCATAGGCTGCGCCGGAAGTCGCACGTGTTTTATCACCGGATTCTGTATACTTTTCTTTCAAGGATGTTGAAGCAAACGTAAAATCATCAAAGATTTGCTTCCAGACCTTTTCCAATGGTTGGCGGGCTGAATTTTCCATCTTTGCAATATCAACTACCGGAATTTCTCCCCAATACATAGTAAGTTCCATCATCACCATAGCCCGTATGAAACAAGACTCACCCTTCAGACGCTTAATTCTGTCTAAAGTATCTTCATCCTGAGTTGTTTCGGACAATACATCAAGCGCATAAATCGCATTAGCGGCAGAAATAACAATCGGCCATCTTCTTGACCACATCTTATCTACCTGTGTAGACATCGAATTGAGTAAACCGTTGTAAAGATCCAGACTTGCCTGTGCAGCATCATCCATCTGCACGATACCCTGCTTGCTCTCATCCAAGCCTAAAAGTGAGAAAGTCAGTCCTTCGCGCCCGGATTTCGAGTCACGAAATGCTGTATACAAACCATCTACAGTTGGTGCTATATTTTCCAGATTAGAAAAAGCCTCCTGCTCTGTCAAGGATGTTTTAGGCTCCTGATTCAGGAAATCGGAACAAGAAAACATTGTTAAAGAACCTGCCAATATCCAGGCCGTTGCCAATTTATTTATTTTTATTACGTTTTTCATAACTAAACTATATTTTAAATACCTGTGTGAAGACTATTTACAATGAAACACTCAAGCCAAAAACAAACATTCTTGTAGGAGGATACCAATCTCCGGTTTCCGGATCATAGCCTTTATAAGAGGTCCAGCAGAACACATTGGAAATGGTTGAATAAACCCGTAAATTTCCAATCTTCATCTTTTCCACAATTGTCTTAGGGAATGTATATGCTAGACTCAATGTAGACAAACGTAAGTATGAAGCATTCTGTACGGAGAAATCCATCTGACTGGCGGAGAATGTGTTATAGTACATTGTTTCGGTATCCGTAGGGTCATTATAGATAGGACGGGGGAATTTTGCATCTGTGTTTTCCGGACTCCAACGATCAACCAAATCAACAGAAGCAACTCCTGTACCCCGGCTTGTGATTAATGATTCATAGTAAGGACTTAGTTTCTTGGCTCCGTAAGAGTAGTTGAAGACAGCATTCAGCGTAATTCCTTTATAAGATAAGTCTGTAGAAAAACCGCCATAAAACTTAGGATCAGGAGAACCTACAATCACACGGTCTTTATCATCAATCACTTTATCATCATTCACATCCAGCGGATAGAGATCTCCGGGATTAACCTGACGTCCTGAGAAATCAATATTCTTCAAACGATCCATATCTATCACCTGAGCAATACCACCAGTTCTCCAGATGTAGATTGTATTACGGGATTCACCTAAGAACAGATTACCCTCTTTCTGCATGTTACGATTATCATCAATTTTGTAAATAGCATCATTGTTTCCATAAAGCTGCGTAACCTTGTTCTTATCAGCAGAAATATTTGCAGAAAAATTCCACAAGAAATCTCTGGTTTCAATCAATTTAGCATTCATTGAAAACTCAATACCCTTATTTTCAATAGCTCCGATATTTTCTACAGCCGAGCTAAAGCCGGAAGTTAATGGCAGGGAACGTGTCATCAGCAAATCCTTATTCTTTATCACGAATGCATCCAATGATGCAGTAATACGTCCGTTCAGGAATCCCATATCCACTCCCACATTAAACTGCCTCTGAGATTCCCAGGTAATATCTTTTGTTCCCCGGCGTCCTTTAGGTACATAAGTTACTTTGCCATCTTCTAATTTGGCATCGTAAAGTGTATAAAATGCAAAATCATCAATATTCTGATTACCTACCAAACCATATCCCAAACGTAGTTTCAACTGGCTAAGCACATCTTGTTCCTTCATAAAGTTCTCCTCTGCTATATTCCATGCTGCAGAGAAAGAAGGGAACAGCCCCCAGCGTTTACCTTCGGCAAACTTAGAAGAACCGTCATAACGGGCCGTTGCAGTCAGATAATACTTACTTGCATAATTATAATTGGCACGTACTACATATGACATCAAGGTAGATGTAACAAAGTCAGATCCGATAGAACGTTCGTCTGTTTTATAGGAAGATCCTATATTATAATAAGAGAACTTATCAGTACCAAAACCTTTACCGGTTGCATACGTATAATCACGATTCGTTTGAGTAGCACTGGTACTAAAGAGAGCATTAATCTTATGTTCGCCAAATGCACGGTCATAAGAGATAGAGTTATCCCATTGCCAAGTCATTCTTTGATCACGTGTATGTTCGGCCTGACCATCTTGTGAATAACGAATAGATTCCTGAATATCCTTCGGAGTGTATTTGAAACGATCTTCCTGAAAATAGTCAATAGAGAATGAAGTACGAATATTCAGTCCTTTAATAGGATTGATATTCAAGAAATTAGTAGAAGATAACCGATTACGTCTACGGTTATTTTCTATTTTTAAGGTACGAATCGGATTGAAGTAATTGTCATCCTGTACTCCACCATAGTTCAACGTATAAATCTCAGAATTAATAGGTAACATCGGATTCGCACCACGAGCTTTATCATAAACACCATCATCTGAGAAAATATCAGAATCAGTATGTGTAAATGCTGTATTGGTACCAACTTTTAACCAGGATTTTATCGCATAATCTGAATTAATACGTCCACTATATCTTTTATCTCCAAGATTTTCAACCATTCCGGTTTTATTAGAATAGCCTAAACTAAAATAATAAGCACCTTTTTCGGAAGCTCCGCTAAAGCTCAATGCATGATTTTGTTCTACACCAGTACGGGTCACCGCATCCAGCCAATTATAATTATCATTATTATTATAAGCATCAAACTCATATTGAGCAAAAACATATCCTCCTGATCCGTCTTTTGAATAAGGTTTCATTACCCGATTATTCAGAAATGCATTGATTTCATCTTCAGTTGCTCCCGGATGACGTGCAGTAAAGGAGTTCATCGCTGCATCTTTTCTCAACTCAAAAAGGTCTTTTGTTCCCATAGTCTTGGGAAGTTTAGCATCTGTCTGGAAACCTACCCAACCATCATAAGTAACTTTTCCGATACCGTTTTTACCTTTTTTAGTTGTAACTAAAATCACACCATTGGACGCACGGGAACCATACAAAGCTGTAGCAGATGCATCTTTCAATACCTCAATAGAAGCAACGTCATTCAAGTTGACTGAATTAAACCCACCTCCGAAGTTATCCATAACCTGGCCATCTATTACATAGATAGGGTCAGTACTTCCATTAATAGTATTAATACCACGGATTTTAATCGTTGCGTCATCACCAGGTTTAGCAGCATTGGAAATAAATACACCAGCAACACGTCCTTGCAATGCCTGATTAATGTTAGTAACCGGTTTCTCTTCCAATACTTTGGCGCTCACACTTGAGACAGCACCAGTCAAATCACTCTTCTTCAGAATAGTACCAACCACTACTACTTCTTCCAAATCCTGAGCATCTGCTTTCAAAGAGACATTTATTAATGATCTGTTTTTTACAGCAACCTCTTTCGTTTCATATCCAAGGTAACTGAATACCAATGTAGCATCAGCTGCTACGGAAAGTGAATACTTTCCATCCAGGTCTGTAATAGTACCTTGAGTAGTACCTTTTACAGAAACACTTGCTCCCATTAGCACTTCAGAATCAGGAAATCCTGTAACAGTCCCTTCAACTGTCACTTTTTGAGCAGCTAATAGAGTACAACAAAATAACAGGGAGAAAAACCAAATTAATCTGTTTCTTTTCATAATACATTAAGATTAATAATTAAATGAATTTTATATTAATATCCTGTCATCGGCTACCAAACAAATACATAGCCAATAAATAGAATTAGATCAGACTGTTATCAAATCGTAGTTTTATACTTTGCTGTTTCTCAATAAACTATTGATAACATAAAATCTATTTCACATATGCAAAATTAGGCGAACGCAGAGGAGTATACAATGGAGAAATATACTATAAACATGGACAATCTTACGATAAATAAAAAAAAGAAAGTATAAGTATTCTCAACTCTATAATATAGATGTAATATATGGGTTCATCAATCATTCGCGTCCATCCAAGGAATCTTTTTTAGAAATAAATTAAAAAAAAGAAGAAGACATTTATGGAATCTTTCCACTAATAGCATCTATAGAGTAAAACATCGGATTTATGTATCACATTAAAACAATAAAAGGTATGAAAACAAATCAATTAAAAGCAATGATGCTGGGATTGCTGATAGCAGTCATTTCTTTGGGAACAGTAAATGCACAGGTACTTATAATAAAAGGTAAAGTGACCGATGCTGCAGACGGTTTTGGCATTACAGGATGCACAGTACTGGTAAAAGGAACTACGCGTAGTACAATAACCAATGTAGACGGTGAATATACAATCCGTGCCAACAAAGGTGAAAAGCTGATATTCTCCTACATTGGTTATGAAACACAAACAGTGAAAGTAACTTCTGAACGGCTGAATATCACCATGCAGGCAAATAGCCAAATACTTGAAGAGTGTGTAGTGGTAGGTTATGGCATGCAGAAACAGGTAAGCATGTGTGGTGCTGTATCAAACATTATGCCTGGAATAATGACAAGAAGGGCCTATGCCTACGATATGAATACGGAAGAATATAAAAACATTGAAGAAAACGGTTTCAAGAAAGTAAACGAAAATCCATTATCAACTTTTTCTATCGATGTAGATGCCGCCTCCTACAGTAATATGCGCCGTTATCTAAACAGAGGTGAACTACCGCCTGCTGATGCTATCCGCACAGAAGAGTTGATAAACTATTTCTCATATAATTATCCCCAACCTACGGGTAAAGACCCGGTAAAAATTACTACTGAGGTAGGTTCTTGTCCATGGAATAAAAACCACCGCTTAGTACGCATCGGGTTAAAAGCTAAAGAAATTCCTACCGAAAAGCTTCCGGTATCCAATCTCGTTTTCTTAATTGATGTATCGGGATCCATGTACGGACCACAGCGGCTGGGATTAGTTCAGTCTTCTCTCAAACTATTAGTAAACAATTTGCGCGATGCAGATAGAGTGGCTATCGTTGTTTATTCCGGTTCAGCAGGAGAGCGTTTGCCGTCAACCAGCGGAAGTGATAAGCAGAAAATCCGTGAAGCGATTGATGAATTGACTGCCGGAGGTTCTACAGCCGGAGGCGAAGGTATAAAACTTGCGTATAAAATTGCGAAAAAGAATTTTGTGAAGGGAGGAAACAATCGTATTATACTTTGTACGGACGGCGATTTTAATGTAGGGTTATCTTCTAACGAAGGTCTGGAAAATCTGATTGAACAGGAAAGAAAAAGTGGTGTATATCTCACTGTTTTAGGTTACGGCATGGGTAACTATAAAGATAGTAAAATGCAGATACTTGCTGAAAAAGGAAATGGGAATCATGCCTATATTGATAATCTGCAAGAAGCCAACAGGGTATTGGTAAATGAGTTTGGAGCTACTATGCATACAGTAGCCAAAGATGTAAAATTACAAATAGAATTTAATCCATCTCAAGTGCAAGCATACCGCCTCATCGGTTACGAGAGCCGCCTATTGAAAGATGAAGATTTTAATAATGACGCAAAAGATGCCGGTGAAATGGGAACCGGACATACAGTAACTGCTTTTTATGAAGTAGTACCCGTAGGTGTGGAAAGTAATTTCGTGAACAAGGTGGATGATTTGAAGTATCAGAAGAAGGTAAAACCTGCTCTCCAGCCAGCAACTGGTTCAAAAGAACTACTTACAGTCAAATTGCGCTATAAAGCACCGGACGAAGATATCAGCAAGAAATTAGAACTCCCACTTGTTGATAATAAGGGAAACAATGTATCCTCTGATTTCCGTTTTGCTGCGGCAGTAGCCATGTTCGGGCAGTTACTTCGCGATTCTGACTTTAAAGGAGATGCAACATATGCACAGGTTATCGCAATGGCAAAAACAGCATTGGATAATGATGAAAAAGGGTATCGGAGGGAATTCCTCAGACTGGTAGAAACAGCAGATGGATTGAAGCAATAAAGTATCAATAAGAGCGAACGCAGATTAACGCTAATTTTCGCAAATTCAATCTTTGCGTAAATTAGCGTTAATCTGCGTTTCTAAAGTTACATATTAATAACTTTATGAGACTTTTAAATCATCTACTTCCTTGTCAAATAAGCTCATAACTACTACTCTGAATAGGCATATCAAGATTATGTAATACTTTTTCCAGAAGAATACCTTCACGATTATCGTACTCGTAACCAAATGTAGCACGGATACCCTGAAGGATAAATTGTGTAGCACGATCAAGAGCAATAGGCAGGCTGTCACCTTGTAATAAAGCTCCAGTAATAACACTGGTGAAAGTATCTCCCGTTCCCGGATAATGGGCCGGTAGATAAGGACAGGTTATTTTCCAAAAACGATTCCCGGAACGATTATAGGCATATACAGACGTCTTATGGATATCGTTCAGCACAGGGACGCTGGTAATAATCACTACCTCCGGTCCCTGATCTGAAAGTTGGCGGAGATAAGATTTCAGCTCTTCATCTGTATTCTGTTCTTTATATGGTAAATCAAGCAAATAAAATAATTCAGTAAGATTAGGAGTGATGACATCAGCTTTAGTTATCAGCTGGCGCATCTCCTTTATCATAGAATCATGAAAGTTGGCATACAGTTTACCATTGTCACCCAAAACAGGATCTACTACCACAAGACTCTCCGGTTGACGAAAATCGTCAATGAAGTCCGACACAATTTGTATCTGAAGCGGAGAGCCGAGATAGCCCGTATAAAAAGCATCAAACTGCATACCCAGTTTTTTCCATTCAGAAATAATCTTAGGCATCTCTTCCGTCAAATCAAGGAATGAGAAATTGGGATATTGCGTATGACTTGATAATACAGCCGTAGGCAACGGACATACCTGAAAACCCATAGACGAAAGAATGGGAATAACAATTGTAAGAGATACCCTTCCAACTCCCGAAAGGTCATGAACAGCAACTACTTTCTTTACTTTATTTGCATACATAGATACTAATTTTTCAATGTGATAATATGCCAATGTGCCGATTGGCCGCGCTATCAACAGACGATAAATCATGCCGCATGGCACATTGGTACATTATTTAAGAATAACCAGCACATCTCTTGCCCCATGTGCTCCCATCACCAAAGCCTGCTCTATATCAGCTGTCTTGGAAGGACCGGAGATAAATGTACCGAATTCATATTTTTCATTTTTTACTATTTCATAAGCTTCATGCATATTGCTGACAATCCGGTTACGGTCAAGAATTATCACCAGTTTTTCTGCTATAAAGTAAAGGGCTTTATACTTTACTGTCTGGGGTATCCATACAGCAGCATTTTCAGCAACACCCAATTCTCCTGCTACTACAGCTATGTCCGTACCATCCAGATCTTGTGCACGATCTAATTCATCAGGATTGAATGTAGCACAAGTCACTTCATCTAAATCCGAAGCAATACGTGTAGCCTCAGGATAGGTCCGGCGGATGACAGCATTGACATCTTCTTCTTTTCCCAGAAGCATCGCCTCACCACCTACTGCACGAGTCATTTCACAAAATTCAGTTACCACATCAGGATAGACCGTTGTCTTTATTTGCCACTTCGGATAGTCAAAACGCTTTTGCGTATTCTTGCGAATATTGGCTAATATTTCTTCTCTGCTACTCATTTCGTATCCTCCTTTCCTTGTACTTTATTCTTCTTCCACATCTCATTGAATGACTCACCGGCAAATTTCGGAAGTTCACGCCCTTTCCCCCATGCATCGAGATCATTATACTTGATGAAACGTGGTAAATGATTGACCACCGGAGCTGCCCACAAAGCTGCATTAAACAACACAGGCCGATCCATCAATGCCTTCATTCCGCCAGACATGATCTTCTTTCCGGTATCTGCCTTTCCAATTTTATCGAGTATCTGACGCCATTTGTAAATTTGCTCGGCAAGGTCTACCTTTACCGGACAAACATCAGAACAAGACATACAGAGTGAACAGGCCGAAAGATTATCATAATACTTCTCCGGATTGTGTGCCATCCCCAGATTGATACCGATAGGACCGGGAATAAAATACGTATACGAATAACCACCACTACGACGGTATACCGGACAGGTATTCATACAAGCACCACAACGAATACAGTTCAATGTCTTGATATGATCGGGATGAGCAAGAATCTCACTACGTCCATTATCCACAATGATAATATGATATTCACCCCCTTCACGAGGTTTACGATAATGCGAAGTATAAGTAGTCACAGGCTGTCCGGTAGCCGAACGAGCCAATAACCGGGTAAATACTCCCAATGACTCCATATCAGGAACTATCTTTTCAAGACCGAATGCAGCAATATTCAGTGTAGGACAAGAGGTTCCCATATCAGCATTCCCCTCGTTAGTACATACCACAATATCTCCGGTAGAAGCTACGGCGAAGTTGGCTCCTGTCATGGCAGCCTCCGCATTCAGAAATATATTTCGCAGATTCTTACGCGCAGCATGTGTCAGATAAGTAGGGTCAAAATTGCCTTTCTCCGTCCCCATCTCCTTCTCAAAGAGCTCACCTACCTGTTCACGTTTAATATGAATGGCAGGCAACACGATATGACTCGGTGGCAAATGCATCAATTGCAGAATACGTTCACCAAGATCGGATTCCACAACATCAATACCTCTCTCTATAAGGAAAGGGTTGAGTTCGCACTCTTCGGCAAGCATGGATTTACTTTTCACAAAACGGTGTACCCCATGACTATTAAGAATCTCATAAACAATAGCACAGTATTCATCGGCATCTTTCGCCCAATGAACGATAGCACCATTGGCAGTCGCATTCTTCTCAAACTCTACCAGAAGCTCGTCAAGGTGGCTATTAGAATAAAGTTTCAGCTCACATGCCTTTTCCCGCAAATCTTCCCACTCGGGGACCTCTTTGCTCATCTTATCTCGTTTGGCACGAACCATCCAAAGGGTTTCATTGTGCCACGCTGCCATTACAGGATTCTCTAAGAATTTCTCGGCAGCCTTTGCATGTTTGGTACTCATAATTGCGACGCTAAGATTTCTACTACGTGAATAATTTTAACAGGCAGTTTATCACGTTCGATAACGCCTTGCATATGCATCAGACAAGAACTATCGGCTCCGGTAATATATTCCGCTCCGGTTTCCATATGGTGCCTTATCTTATCACGGCCCATACAGACAGATACGGCCTGCTCTTCGACAGCAAACATACCACCGAAACCACAGCATTCATCTACATGACTGGGCTCAAAGATTTCTATTCCTTCAACCAGCTGAAGGAGATCGCGCAGTTTATTAAAGTAAGGAATATTCAGCTCGCTCGGAGCAGATAACATGAGTTCGCGCACACCATGACAACTATTATGGATACTCACTTTATGCGGAAAACGGGCTTTCAGTTTTTCGGGCTTAATCACATCATGAATAAAAGCACAAAGATCATAAATTTTGCCAGCACTTTCACACTGATGCCCTTCCTTCGCCAGGATACCCGGATGATTCAATTTGACAAAAGCCACACAACTCCCGGAAGGACCTACAATGTAATCGTACTGTTTAAACAGATCATCAAAACGAAGCGCCAGTTTAGAGGCTTCGTCCTCAAACCCCGCATTTGCCATCGGTTGTCCACAGCATGTCTGATCTAACGGATAATCAACATCTACCCCCAAACTCTTCAGAAGTTTATACGATGCCACCCCCACATCAGGATAAATAGCATTAATGTAACAAGGAATAAATAAACCTACTTTCATAATTAGTCAGTTATTAGTTATGAGCTATGAATTACGAGCCGATAACTTGTAACTCATGGCTACTGAATATCTATCAGTTTGTGCGTTTGCAGGCTTAGTCTCCATTTGGGATGTCGCATCACGCAGTCCACCGTCAATGCGGTGTTACTACAAGAACAAGGTTGGAGGAAAAAATGTTCGGCGGGAAGTAACTCATAAACGTCAATATTTTGTCCTTCATAGACAACTTTCACTTCATCTATCTTGTTTAAGCTTAATTTTACACCCTGCTTGGGCGAACAAGTTATCCAGTCGATAGAATCCGGCAGCGGACGAGTACCATTCGTTTCAATACAAACGTACTTCCCTGCCTGATGTAAAAGATCAATAAAATTATCATCAATCCACAGAGAAGGTTCACCTCCGGTAAGTATCACCATAACTGCCGGATATCTTTTCACTTCAGCTATGATTTCTTCATCCGTCATCATCGTACCTTCTTCATGGCGGGTATCACAAAAGCTACACTTCAAATTGCATCCGGAGAAACGGACAAAAACAGCAGGGGTACCTGTATGATACCCCTCACCTTGCAGACTATAAAAAATTTCATTAATCTTTCTCATAGATAGCCGTGTTTGATTCAGATTCCTGTACTTCTACCTTAAAACAATGCGGAACTCGTTCACAAACCCAACGGGCTATATTCTCAGCGGTAGTATTAAAAGGAAGTACTTCATTCAGATTCTGGTGATCCAGCTTTTCTTTTACAGCCTTCTTGATATGGCTAAAATCCACTACCATCCCATCGGCATTGAGTTCCGCAGAGCGACAGTAGACTGTGATAACCCAATTGTGACCATGAAGATTCTCACATTTGCTGCTGTATGAAAGGTTCAGGCTGTGCGCAGCCGACACTTCCAGGCGTTTAATTACTGTATACATCGTCATATATATTTAAAAAGTCCTGCATCTAATGTCACCTCGATGCAGGGGCAAAGGTAATACAAAATCATATTTCCATTCTGCAAACATCGTTATTTTTTCTACATTTGCAGAATGAAAACTATCTGTATCATTTTAGGAACTGTATCACTGGCACTGGGCATTCTGGGTATTTTTCTACCACTGCTCCCCACAACCCCTTTCCTGTTGCTTACTGCGGCACTCTATTTCAAAGGGTCACCACGTTTGTATCAATGGTTACTGAATCAGAAACACCTCGGCCCTTATATTCGTAATTTTCGCGAAAACAAGGCAATACCGTTACGGGCAAAAATCATCTCATTACTACTAATGTGGGGCACTATGCTTTATTGCATCTTTTTCCTCATCCCATTGGTATGGGTTAAGATACTACTATTTCTGATTGCTTCAGGAGTTACCTATCATATACTTTCTTTCAAAACATTAAAGAAATGAGATAATCCGGTACGGGCATCAGCCAGTTTGTCTTCCCAATGTTTTACAGAGTTCTGTCCAATCACGTCCGATACATATTTCACTGAAATAAAAGGGATCTCTTTGGAAGTACAAACAAACGCCTGTGCATAGGCTTCCATATCAACCACATCTCCTTCAATATCGGTCAATTCGGTAAGAAAACTATCACCGGTATTACAGGTAGCCGATTCAGTCCAATGCCGACAGAAACCTTTCTGCTCAAGCAATGCAGAGGTATCCAACTCATAACTTAATCCCAATCCTGCAAGTTTATGCATATCCCGATCAATGAAATGGCGGCAAACAAATACATCTCCTACCTGATGATTGATTGTCCCTGCTGTACCCATATTTATCACAATATCCGGCTCTACCTGACGAATTGCTTCGGCCAGATGAAAAGCTGCTTTTACTTTACCAATACCGGTACGCACATAATACACTTCCACATCGGGCCATTTGATCTCTGCAAATTCGCCTTGTACGGCGTAGGTTACTAATATTTTCAACATATACTATTTTTCAAATTGATTATTTGGAATAACGTGACACCACGATATTCATACAAATATAAAAGAATAATCTTGGGCGTACAAATAATTCAGAAGATATAGTATGGAAAGCCTTAAAATTAAGAATGAATTACTGGTAGATTTTTCATAAAAAGCAAGATCGGCTACGTTGTTTTATTCCAATAATTTCTAAAATTAAAATATATTTCTTAACTTGCAACCGTTAGCATTATTCACTTATTATGAGAAATCTATTTCTCCTTTCAGCCATACTGTGTAATTGTTATGTGTATTCTCAATTACCAGTGATTCCCGTCCCTCAAGTCGGTAGTTTAGGAACTTATGGGACAGATATGAACACACAGCCCCGTTCTGTACAAAGCAATCCTTTTGCAAACAGTCACCAAGCAAGCCCTTATGATCCGAATGAAGTAATACGCCAAAGACAAAGAACTCGGCAAGAGATAGATTATGCAATAACCCAAATGCGTGAGATTGAAGAGAAGCAAAACACAGCACTTTATCTTATCCATAAAGGTTTCCCATCCTAGGCCAATGAACCCGGAACGGAATACTTTCGCAATGCCTACAAAGAGTTGAATAGAATGTTATGCGACTCCACCCCATTAAATCTGGAACGTGCCGTATTCTTTGTAGAGAACGCATATTTGGACAACAAATTGAACATGGATGATTTCCAAAAGAACATCAGAGAAAAAGTGAATTATTGTAAATGGCGAATAAAGCAGTTAAATCTCAACCCCAAGGATGGACTGGCCAAAAACATGGCTATATTCTGTCTGCTTACAGATACTCTTGATATCAAGCAACCGGGAACAGAAAAAACAATCACCAGCTACCCGCTAAAATATAATTTAGATGATTATGGAAGAATTCTCTGCCCACTATAAGAAAAATGATCAAATAATTATATGAAACGAATTGCACGGATATGAAAAAGATCTCATTAATAATTACAGTATTAATTGTGGCTTGCTTCTCAGCACAAGCCCAACAAGCGGAAGGCAATCCTTTTGCCCGGCTTGGCTATAAAGCCGATGTATATACATTTGGTGAAACAAAAGAGTTTCATGATCTGGATGTAGTTGTAGAAATTGGGGAGGTACTGTTTAACACAGAGACGAATAAAGTTGTCGGGGTTATTGAAGACAATGATTCTTTAATTGAACTTAAGCCGGAACTACAGAGCATGTCGATAGATCCGCATTGCGAGAAATATTACTCGATCAGTCCGTATGCATATTGTATGAATAATCCGGTTAATGCTATTGATCCGGATGGAAAATTAGTACTATTCATCAATGGCATGCACAATGGAGATGGAGGTCAGTCCAAATATTGGGAAGGAATGGATAAGTTAGTAATGGATCATTTGAATGATTACAACAAATTATATTTTGATGGATCTATGGGGGGGAGCAGAAGGGTTATTTAATGGTATTATGTCCGACAAAATACTGGGTCCACATAAACTAAAAAGCATAAATGCCAAAGATAGATACACCGCTGGATACAATGAAGGTGCCGCTTTCGCTTCATATATTTTAGATCAACTAACAGATGGAGAAACAATAAAGGTTATTACACATAGCATGGGAGCAGCTTATGCAAAAGGAATGATACAAGCACTCATTGACAAAGGTATTGATCCATCTCTTTTTGCATTTGAAGCAGATTTTGCTCCGTTTCAACCAACAAAGCAGGTTGCAGTCAACGGTATTAATACTTTCCAATTCACCAATAAAAATGATCAAGTAGCAAATAATAGATTATTAGGAAGTCCTTTTGGGAAAATAGAAGGAGCTTCAATATTGTCAGTAGACAATGATAAAAACAAAGGACATGGATTCTCAAATTTCATCCAATCAATTCTTAGCTTACCTACAGGTAAATATAATATAATAAATGGACAAATTATACCAGAATAGTATACATATGAAAACAAAAAAACATCATCCTCTTAAGATTCTAACAGGCGCATTATTATTCTATTGGATTATCACTTTTATCACAATGTTTTATTTAGAATCGAAACATCCGGGAGGAGAACAATTCTTATTAAGAATATTCGCTATAGGAATGAATTATTTTCCATTTTGGGGAATAGCAGTAAGTATATCACTTATATTTTATCACAAAGAATGGGCTGTAAAAAGATGGTATATATTGTTGATTATAATTTTATTATTTATATATTTATTCGTCTTTTCTTGGTGGTATATCATCTTTCATCCATTATGATAATGTAATCAAAGATGAGCATGAAAATATTAATAACTACATTTACTATCATATTTGCTATGTTGATAAATTTTAGATGTACCAACAATCAGCGCAAACAGGAAGCAATATTAAAACAAAATAATTTTTTGCTTTCTGATACTATTAATCAATTTAGTAGTGATAGTATTTTCACTAAACCCATTAAATTAGCTATAAATGAATACATTAAGTATATAGATAGCCTAAACTTAAAAACACCTATCGAAGATTTAATTTCAGTTTTATATTTTTATTCTAAATCAAACGAAGAATACCTTTTAATGACCGCCGAACCATATTATACAAAAGAGTATATAAAAGGTTATACTTACATTGGCAAATGTATATTTGTCTATTATGGCATGGAAGATATCGCACAGAAATACATTAACACAAATAAATTCATTCCTTATCGGGATACAATACCCCGTTTTCGTGCATACGAGGACGTCTCAGGAAGTTATTGTGATGCATTCGGAACAATTTATCAAATGAATTGACAGATATACGAGGATTAAGAACCGAATTTAACGAATTATCTATTTTACAGGCTCATAATTAATCTCAGCTTCTTCATCCGTCCGTTCTACCTTTATAATCACAGGTCGTAGCCCATCATTGCACGAACAAATAGCAACTCCTTCTTTAGTTACCAAAACACTTGTCCTTCCTTCATCATCGGACATTTTGTAAAATCCGGACCGGCATATTCTTTAGCCAGTTCTTCATTAAGAGTTGTTTTTAAAATCGTTATCTTACAGCGTTTCATATTTATTCCCATTTACTATTGTATTCTACATAGAGAAAAACAGTTCGTTATTTCCACAAAGACAGTGAAATTAATTTCTTATTTTAGAAATTATAATTTTAACAATCAGATAAAAGGCATTATAAATAAAACAGTTTATCACACATCAGATAACGGATATATCCGAATGCATCATTCTTTTTGGACTATATTGGATTGGGTGCGTTTTTTTTATGCCCCAATTAAAACTTTAAAAGAAGTATATATGGGGCACATTTTTTATTTATCTAAAGAAAGCAACAAGACGACATAATTTCAAACTTACACATGAAAATCTCAGAGAGGGAACGTTCCAGATTAACTGACAAAGATGCAATTCGAGCAATGTGCTGGAAAGAATTATTCGACAGAATAGACAATTCTCAGAAACAAACAATACCATGAAAAAAAGGATTTATGATAATGAGTACCCATGTCCCTGCTCTGCAAAAAAAGATATGGAAACGTCTGAAGATGTTTATACATTTCTACAAAATCTCTATGAAAGATTAGACACTTTTGATTGGAACAAATTCGGCCTTGCAGATTTAGAATGCGCATATTGTAATGTTACAGAAAATTTTCTGGAACTAATACTTGATCGCATTCGTCTATTTATAAAGGACACATAAAGAATTATCTCAATTTAATCTGATCCTAACCTATCTTTAGAGAAATCGCCGTTCACTCACGTTATTTCAAGTTGTGAGGAACGGCGGTTGTTTTTTAGTACATTGTTATATCAGAATGCTTCACGCTTGTGCATGTCTCATATTACGTAGTTAGTTTCCATTTCCTCCCACTTACTTTTAATATTCTCTTCTCCATCAAAATAACCTAATTGAATATCCTTATCAAATATCTCTCCCGATGGAACAAGATATATCTTATTTGAGTCCGGATATTCACACACATCGTATCCCAAGAAAGTTCGTATATCCAAATAAACGCAAGGTTCTGTAGTGTGATTATACAGTTGATGCGCCCCTGTTTCACCCTTTTCAAAAAACACAAGATCTCCCTTGTTCACAACTTCCAGACCTTTAGGAGTTCTCAGAGTAGCAGCACCCGAAATTATCATAAATAACTCTTCTGCAAATCTATGATAATGATATGCCGAACAATATTGCCCGGGATTTAACCGACGCAAATCAAAGTTTAAATTTTGAGGTTCTACTCCTTTACTCATCCTGGAGATATCAGTAAATAATCTGAAGTTATCTATTCTGTTTTCATTCTCTTTAAACTCTCTCTCGGTTGATTTCAGAATTGTTGCCATAAGTTATTTCTTTATTAAATTATTAATCTGTATGTGGGGATTAATTCAAATCTGAAAATAATAAACTATTACATTAATAACTATATTGTATCAGTACAACTTCCGTTAGAAATTATTTACTTTATAATATAGCTCTTCAACGCCTCCACATACTCTTCAAAAGCATCTACCCCTTGCGGCGTAATTTTACAGATAGTACACGGCATCTTCCCTTTAAAAGTCTTTGTCACTTCCACATAACCCGCTTTGTTCAGTTTATCAATCTGTACACTCAGATTCCCTGCCGTAGCTCCTGTCTGCTGACGGATATAGACAAAGTCCGCTTCCTCTACAGAAATAAGCAACGACATCACCGCCAGGCGAAGTTCGGAATGGAGTAACGGATTCAGTTCTTTAAACATTGTTTCTCTTTGCTTTATGATTGACAATATGTCCCGGAATGATCATCACCACTACAATAGCAAGGGCAAAAGCAAAAACCTGAGGTAAAGGACCTTCTACGATGGTGTTAATATTAAAAAGCATACCCAAAGAAATAGCGATACCAAAAGCGGCACAGTTATAGAATGACTTTTCCTGAATGACAGAGCCTGTTATGCCTGCACCAACGGATAACACAAGTAACAGCAGAGGTAATATAGCAATGTTGTTTCCATAATTCAAGGCCAACAGAGCAATAATGGCACAAGTTCCCCCCACTATTTGCCATACATTAGAAATCACTTTATCGACATAACTCATAGTTCTTTTCCCATCTCTCCGGGACATCCACCAGATATACAAACATCCTATTACCGGAATGACACTTCCAAGCCAGAACCAACTCTGACTTCCTGTGAAATAAAGTAATACAAAAATTGCAATAGAAACGGCAAGCGTTAAATATCCCCAGAACAAAAAGGAGTTACCACTTCCTACTACCAAACCTTTTTTACTATTTTGAATCATCTGTGCTATCAGCGCCAGGCTCTCTTGTTCATTCAATTTCTTATCTTCCATTTTTCTTAACTATTTATTTCAACCGTTTGCTACTCAACAATGCATATAAAGAAACAAGCAACAAAGGTAAATGATACATTCCTAAATAAAAACCCGCAGGGGAAGCAAATTGCCCTATATTATAAACTCCGATAATGAGTCCTACCATTGCTGTCACCCTGTAAGTAGTCATATTAATTCGGGGACGACATAGCGTAAGCAATGTCAGAAACACAGGAGTCATTGGGCAAAAAGCCAGCGATGCATAGCCCGAAAAGAGATAGGCCGGATTAAAATCCGGTTTCACATTCAACAAATCCATAGGAAACCATAAGCAGAAAAAAGCTACAGGAATCAGCCATGATGTTCTCCAATTGAGATTGGAGAAATCATACTCATTCTCCCCCTTCCAGCAATCCCGAAACCAGACAAAAGCAACAAATGACATCATTACCAGATTAACCGTTACCACGCTGACTCCATATTTATTGGTAATGGCTATGCTCTGAATAACTGCATACAACAAATAACAGGCCCCCACATAAGCCGAGAAAAAACGCCCGATTCTATTTCTAAAAAACAGCAAGGCTACAATCAATGCAAGTGCCATCCACTGAAATATAAAGGAATAAGGATAAAAGCGGTTTATCAAAGCATGTCCCAGTGTAGTAAAAATAATCTGCCCCATCTCTTCAAAGCGAAAACCTTTAGTGGCTATCGGCATTAATATAAACTGCAAGACTATCAGTACCAGAAAGAATTTCCAGGAAGTGCAAAAACGCTCGAAACGTGTCGAAGTATCTTTCATAATCATTTTCCCTTCTTATTTCCTTATATTTGCACTGTAATTTATCATATGTCCGGGAATAATCATCATAAAGATGAAAGCAGGAGCAAAAGCAAGTATCTGATTTACACCTGTTACCCAAATGCATCCCAAAGAAGATAGCACCCCCAGCAGACCACCTATCAGTGCTATTTTAGAGTGTATCAGCATTCCGGTCAATATCACTCCCATTCCCATAAGCAAAAGAATAATAAACAAAATAGGAAGAGGATAGACAATAGAAACACAAGATACCAAAAAACCAGCACTCCCAAATACAATCCAGATATAGCTTACAACCCGATCTATATAAGTCTTTACAGCCGATTCATTCTTTCTGCTCACCCAAAGAGTGCCAGGAAATCCGATAGCCGGCAAAAGAAACCATAAATATTGCCACTCATACTTTCCGGTCGACGCAACCATATACCATACCAGTAATGAAATAATCACTGTTCCATACCCCCATATCAAAAAAGGAGTACCACCGTCCTTTTCAACTCTTGTCCGCGTGTTTTGAATCATTTGAGAAATAAGCTCTAAACTTTCTTTCTCATTCAGTTTTTTGTTTTCCATATATCTTATGTCCTTTAAATTATTCAACTACCTGTTGTACTCAAAACTATAATATAAGGCTACGATAACCATAGCACACCAAACTCCCAATATTTTCAAAATAATGTCTTCCATCGTATTTTCTGATTTAATAAACGAATTAAATACATTGCACCAAAGATTTAAATCCGATGCAAACATAAGTAGTTTATTTTATAAACCAAACTATTTAATAAATTAATTTATAGAAATATTAGTTCATCCAATTTCAGTAACAATAAAGAGGGCGATTAAGTATAGGTTTAAACTACACTCAATAACATACTTTATTAGCAACTGTATACCAGTTTATTACAAGTATAGCTCGTGTAGTAAGAAAGTAAAACACCCGGATGTTATACACTACAACATGGGGATGTTTTCAATAAGAACATCCCCATGTTTTGATAGCAGACTTCAGAAGTTAATGATAGCAGGATATAAAGAACGAACCACTAAAAAGTATGCACTTTGTCTCTACTTAACTCCGATAGTAAACATCCATCTAATAGCTATTTTCGCCCCAAACGACTAATTTCTGCAGAAAAGTTTTTGTAATCTCAGACTTAATTGTATTTTTGTGTACAATTTTGGTGTAGTAATGACAGAAGAAGCAAAAAAGCTATTAAGTACCTTTGAAGCGAGACTACGGCATTTAATCTATCTTCACGATGAATTAAAGCGTGAAAATGCTGAACTTAAGCAACTTCTCGAAGAGGAGAAGAAAAAAAATGAAAGGATACTGGCTGAATATAAAGAATTGGAAACAAGCTACACGAACCTAAAAACAGCTACGGCAATCAGCCTTAACGGCAGCGATGTAAAAGAGACAAAGCTGCGATTGTCTAAATTAGTGCGTGAAGTCGACAAATGCATCGCTCTGTTGAATGAATAAAAGAAGAGATGTATGAACGATAAAATAAAGATAAACCTGCAAATTGCAGACTCATATTATCCTATCACAATCAATCGTGACGAGGAAGAATTGATGAGAGAAGCAGCCAAACAGGTAAATATCAAGCTCAATGCTTATCGGGAGCATTACAAAAGCCTGGAACCTGAGAAATTAATAGCTATGGTAGCCTATCAGTTTTCACAGGAGAATCTAAAACTAAGGCAACGTAACGATACCGGTCCGTATACAGAGAAGATAGAAGAATTGACGGAAATGCTCGAAGAGTATTTCAAGGGTGAGTGAAAACACGCCCTATCAACAAATTTATAGAAAACCCACGCACTGCAAGATACTCGGGAGAAAGAATTTCCTCGTATTTGCGGTGCGTTTTTATTTATACTTAAATTAAATTACAATGTTAGTAACAATAGTAGCATCCATTGCTTGCTTCATCGTAGGTGGCATATTGTCATACGTATTATTCCGATACGGACTAAAGGCCAAATACGATAACGTCTTGAAAGAGGCGGAAACCGAAGCGGAAGTGATAAAGAAAAACAAATTGCTGGAAGTTAAGGAGAAATTCCTCAACAAAAAGGCAGATCTGGAAAAAGAAGTAGCGCAACGTAACCAAAAAATTCAGCAGGCTGAAAATAAACTGAAACAGCGCGAAATGGTATTAAGTCAACGTCAGGAAGAGATTCAGCGTAAGAAAGCAGAAGCTGACGCCGTAAGAGAAAATCTGGAAGCTCAACTGGGAATTGTTGATAAGAAGAAAGAAGAACTGGACAAACTGCAACATCAGGAGATAGAAAAGCTGGAAGCACTTTCCGGTTTGTCTGCCGAAGAAGCAAAAGAACGCCTGGTAGAATCTTTGAAAGAAGAGGCCAAAACACAGGCACAGTCCTATATCAATGATATCATGGACGATGCCAAGCTGACAGCCAGTAAAGAAGCAAAACGCATTGTGATACAGTCTATTCAGAGGGTAGCTACGGAAACAGCTATTGAAAACTCTGTAACCGTATTCCACATTGAATCTGACGAAATCAAAGGACGTATTATCGGTCGCGAAGGACGTAATATCCGTGCACTGGAAGCTGCTACAGGTGTAGAAATCGTAGTAGATGATACTCCGGAAGCAATCGTTCTTTCTGCATTTGACCCTGTACGTCGTGAGATAGCCCGCCTTGCTTTGCACCAGTTGGTAACCGACGGACGTATCCATCCTGCACGTATTGAAGAGGTAGTATCCAAAGTACGCAAACAGGTTGAAGAAGAAATCATCGAAACCGGTAAACGTACCACTATTGACCTCGGTATCCACGGATTACATCCGGAATTGATCCGTATCATCGGTAAGATGAAATACCGCTCTTCTTATGGTCAGAACTTGCTGCAACACGCTCGCGAAACCGCGAATCTCTGTGCTGTAATGGCCTCTGAATTAGGCTTGAACCCCAAAAAAGCAAAACGTGCCGGATTGTTGCACGATATTGGTAAAGTGCCTGATGAAGAACCAGAATTGCCGCACGCATTACTTGGTATGAAGTTAGCCGAGAAATTCAAAGAGAAACCGGATATCTGCAATGCTATCGGTGCTCACCATGACGAAACGGAAATGACAAGCTTGCTCGCTCCGATCGTACAGGTGTGTGATGCTATCTCCGGTGCACGTCCGGGAGCACGCCGCGAAATTGTAGAAGCGTACATCAAACGTCTCAACGACCTGGAGCAATTGGCTATGGCTTATCCGGGAGTAACAAAGACTTATGCCATCCAAGCGGGACGCGAACTTCGCGTTATCGTAGGTGCAGATAAGATTGACGATAAGCAAACAGAAAGCCTGTCGGGTGAAATTGCGAAGAAGATACAGGACGAAATGACTTATCCGGGACAGGTGAAGATTACCGTAATCCGTGAAACACGTGCGGTTAGCTTTGCTAAATAAAAAAACGAATAAAGAAGAATATCAAGATAAGGGCGAAGCAATTCGCCCTTTTTTAATAACGTTTTCCTGCTATGAGAAAGTATAAATTCGAAATATGTACCAACTCGGTAGAGAGTTGCCTGGCTGCACAGCAAGGTGGAGCAGACCGCGTAGAGTTGTGTGCCGGAATACCGGAAGGAGGAACAACGCCTTCGTATGGTGAAATTGTTGTTGCACGGGAACTATTGCATATCAAACTCCACGTAATAATCCGTCCTCGGGGAGGTGATTTTCTCTATTCACCCTTAGAAGTGAAAACGATGTTGAGGGATATAGAAATGGTAAAGAAAACAGGTGCAGATGGTATTGTATTGGGCTGTCTGACACCAGACGGAGAAGTTGACATGCCTTTAATGAAGGAGTTGGTAGCAGCTGCTGACGGGTTATCGGTTACCTTTCACCGGGCTTTCGATGTATGCCGTAATCCACAGAAAGCATTGGAAGAAATTATAGAATCAGGTTGTAACCGCATACTGACTTCCGGACAACAAGCAACCGCAGAAGCCGGGATTCCTTTATTAAAAGAGCTCCGGAGACAAGCTGCCGGACGGATTATCCTACTTGCCGGCTGTGGTGTAAACGAAAAAAACATAGCACGTATTGCCTCAGAAACAGGAATTGAAGAATTCCACTTCTCGGCACGTGAAACAGTGATCAGTGGCATGCAATACCAAAACCCTACCGTTTCAATGGGAGGAACAGTACAAATTGACGAATACACCAAACAGATAACTACCGCAGAAAGGGTGGAAAAGACGATAAAAGCAGTGAGTAGTGATAAGTGATTAGTGATTAGTGATTAGTACCATGCGGCAATACGATGGCGCAGTTTACTTATCACTACTCGCTTATCACTAATCACTAACTACTAATCACTAATCACTTATCACTAATCCCCCCCTATCTTACAAGTATGGTATAATCGTTATATAGATACCAGTTATGATAGCAGAGGTGATGACGCCGGAGATATTGGCTCCTAAAGCATCACCAAGAATAAAAGAGTTAGGATTGTCTTTACTTACTATCTTCTGTGCTACTTTTGCAGTTGTCGGCACACAGCTTACAGCAGCAATACCAATCACCGGATTATAATTACCCTTTTTGATAAAGTACATAACATACCCTCCCAAGATACCTCCTATACCAGAGAAAAGCAGGGCGATAACACCTAAAACCAGCAATTTCAGAATCTTTGGATCAAGTAGCAAATGGGCATCACAAAGTACCCCCAGTAACAATCCAAGCATAAAAGTAGAACCATACAGTAACGGACCACTCACAAAGTCATAAATATGCTTCATCCCGGACTCACGCACAGCCACACCTATAAATAAAGAGAAAAACAAAGGAGATGCTACCGGAAATAAGAAACACAACACTGCGCACAGAATAGCAGAGAAAGCCAGTTTTACTTTTGCATCGTAATTTTTAGGGGCCTTCTTTGTAGTCATCTTAATAGCACGCAGACGTTTGGGAACCATTAGTTTTACTAAATAAGGATACCCACCATACGTCAACCCCAAATAGAGATAAGCTACTACTGTGATAGGAACAAACAGATGCTTTGCGAGTGCCAGTGAAGTAAAGAGCACCATTGGTCCGTCTGCTCCGCCAACCATAGCTACCGAAGCACTCTCCTTAAGTGTCAGTCCCAAAGCAGAAGCAATAGGAACGGTTAGGAAAGTACCCAGCTCAGCACACAATGCCAGAAATATACTTGCAAATGGTTTCTGGAGCAGAAAACCTACATCAAGCAACGTACCGATACCCATAAACACAAAACAGGCTATCAATCCATTACTGAAAGTCAATGTATAAACCGGTTGCAAAAAGTCAATCTGCATGGTATTCATCAACTCATCTGTATCTGAGAGCATCGGATCGAGAAATAAGTTTCCCAATGTACCGTCCGGCATTATCAGCGTACCACAGTTGATAGCTACCATTCCCAATCCCATCGGTATCATTACCATCGGTTCCAGCACACCTTTCCAGCCCAGATAAATAAGCAGAAAACCTAAAGCGACAAGAAACACACGGGCACTTGCGAGTAGCCAGCCACTCTCCATCATTGTTCCCACTCCTTGGAACAAGCTCATAAAGTCTATATTTTCCATGATATGATAAGTTTATTATTTGGTATTGGCAGATGATTTCTTACTGTTATCTTTATGCTGTTGGAGCATTTCTTCTCGTTTTTCAAGATAAACGATGTGGGTATCTTCAGGGTAATAATACTCCAACAGATTATCATCGGATGCACCCGGACTTACCCCATGATAATATCCGTGGTAACGAATGATATCCCGATTAATACCACGACTGTAATCTTCCCGTTTATCGCCCGAACCATCCTGTTCAGCTATGGCATTGTGCCACAACAAACGCTCCACATTCTGACGTACTTTCTTTAAACGCCGCAATCGTTGGAGTTCTACCTGATGAGAGCTATAGAAATCGAGTGAATCGGCTGCACTTGCAATAAGTTTTATCACTGCAGCTACAAAAAAGCCTATGACGAACGTAAGTCCCATCATGGCAAAAGTGGCTAATAATAATTTTAACATAGTAATATATTTTAAGTTATTAGTTCGTTTCAGAGTAAAGAAGAGGCGCCCAATGGTAAACCATTATTTAGACACACATGAAATTCTTTTAATTCCATTGGGCTTTCCTCATTCATCCACATAAGGGCAATCGGCTGATGCACTGCCTGAATCACTTCGGTTACATCTTGTCCTTATATGATGCTTATCCCGTTATCACAACGGAACTACAATATCTTTTATCCCCGGATATCAACTAATATTCGGGAGGTATATCATTCAATTCTGCTTTCGTGAATACCGGGCCGTCCTTACAAACATAAAGTTTTCCGACATTACAACGTCCGCACTTACCTACACCACACTTCATTCTATTTTCCAAGGTGGTATAAATGTTCTCGTCTTTAAAACCTAACTTCTCCAATACCGGAAAAGTGAATTTAATCATCACCGGAGGACCACAGACAATAGCCACCGTATTCTCACTATCGGGAGCTGCTGCTTCCAGAACCGAAGGAACGAAACCAATCTTACCTTTCCAGTCGGATGTTTCGCCTCCCGGATCAACCGTAGTAATCAGATTGACATCCGGACGGTTCTCCCACTCCTTCAGCTCTTCTTTATATACCAGATCGTTGACAGACTTTGCACCATAAACAATCGTAATATCTTTAAAATTCTCCCGCGTATCCAAAGCGTTCCAGATGACGCAACGCATAGGAGGAAGTGCAATACCACCGGCTACGAACAGCAGATTCTTACCCTTCCATTCATCTATGGGGAATGTATTTCCGAAAGGTCCCCGAAAGCCCACCGTTACTCCTTCTTCAAGTTTAGATAACCCGGTAGTCACCCTTCCCGCCTGGCGGAAAGTACATTCTATATATCCCTCACGCGTAGGAGAAGAGGCAATACAAAAG
This sequence comes from Bacteroides mucinivorans, assembly GCF_034654355.2. Classification (NCBI taxonomy): domain Bacteria; kingdom Pseudomonadati; phylum Bacteroidota; class Bacteroidia; order Bacteroidales; family Bacteroidaceae; genus Bacteroides; species Bacteroides mucinivorans. Next base: position 4,207,476 of record NZ_CP178179.1, read on the forward strand.
GTAGACTCTCCTTCACCAAAAGCAGAATACTCACCAAACTGTCCGGCTTTGAAGTGAAAGTTTCGCCCTTCCTCTTCATCCTTAAATCTCAACCGGAAAGTTTTGACTCCCGGAGCTTCCCGGGTTATCTTTTCCACCACTATCAAGTGTGGAAGATATATGTTTGACTGCTCATTCATGATTGGCAATAGAAATTAAATGTTCAAGTATATTCATATCTACAGGACAGGCACGGGAACAACGTCCACACCCTGTACAACCTGTTTCGTGTATCCTCTCGGGCATATAAGAAAACTTGTGTAATATCCGCTGACGCCAACGGGTACTTTGCGTAGGACGCGGATTATGCCCGGAGGTATGTTGTGTAAAGAGAGAAAAGCCACATGAATCCCAACAACGGATACGTCTGCCGGATGATCCTTTGGCATCTTCCTGAATATCAAAACAGGCACAAGTAGGACATACAAAAGCGCAGGCTCCGCATCCTAAACAACGTTCCGACTGTTGTTTCCAAACCGGACTATCAAAGGCATCAGTAAGTTTCTCACGAATTGCTTCGGGAGTGAAATGTGTTGTAACGGTAGCTAAATATTTATCTTTATCGATATCACCGACAGGTTCAAATTCTACAATATAGAGTTTTGCCAGTGCCTTTCCTTTCATTGTCAATATCTCCACAAAAGCACTTCCATCAGGCAGGAGTGTTACCTGTATATCACTTCCGTTGGTATTTCCCGGTCCTCCGTTCACCGAAGTACAAAAACAGGACTCATCACAACGGGAGCAACTAAAGCTGATCAGCGTAGTTTTAGCACGCCGTGCATTATAAAGTTTATCTTTATAATCCCAGTTAAATATCCCGGAAAGCGGGGCAAAGCCGGCAGCATCACAGGGACGGATTTTCCATAACACCGTTTCAGGGAGAGCATCGGGATTAGAATCTTTCAGCGTAGTATCTTTGCCTTCTTTATGATAAGAGAACAACACTTCGGCTGTCGGAAAAACAACCCGTTTGACCGATTGAGTGGTCTGTACATAGTCTGTTGCCACCTCGTCCGGTGAAGTAATTTGCCGGAAGTCAATTTTATCTCCCTGCTGTACGGGAGCCAGTACACGCATTCCTTTTTTCAGCATCTGGTTCAGCCACTGTTCAAGGCTATTCTTACTTATATGTAGATTTTCCATGACTGCAATTTAATGTATAAAGTTCTCCTTATCCCCCACATTGAATGTAGAGAGTACATTCCCATTCTGAGCAGTTTGTCCGGGAGTAAGTCCGAACTCACTTCCGATATCCTCCATCATCTTATGAGTCAGAAGATGTATCGGAATACCTACCGGACAGGCTTCACCACAAGCACCACAACCAGTACAACGTCCGGCAAGGTGCATAGCACGATTTATCTGCCATTCAAAATTCCCTATCGGAGCAGCCCAGGGTTGAATCCATTGAGGACAATTCACCTCAACAATACAACGTGTACAATAACACAAAGGACAGGCTGCCCGACAGGCATAGCATTTGAAACATTGAGAAAGTTCCTGCATCCAGAAAGCCCAACGTTCCTCACGGGTCATCCCCTCCAGTTTGAGAATCATTTCCTGTTCCTTCTGTTCCATTGCATATTGAAACTGAACCAGGTATTCGCTCATTGCATCAAAACCTGAAAATTCGATCACTTCCCCCTTCTGATTCACCGTAAGAAAAACAAAATTATCTTCTTTCAACTGGTGTTCTACTGAGAGTTGAACAATACTGCGCAATACCGGAATAGTGGTTACTACTGCTACTTTTCCGGTTCCCAACAGTTCCGGTTTAGTCAGATATACAGCCAGGTTATTTATGCAACGACTATCATAAATGAGGCGTTGTGCATCTTCGGCACTTTCACAAAAAAAAGGACGGGGTTTCTTATTTCCCTCTTCATAACCTATCACTTTGGTTACAATACCTTCGGACAGCAATGCTGCCGCTTTTTCAGTTAACGCACTCATTGATAGTCTCCTCTCCCAAATAGTTTGTAACTTTCTGATACTCTTTATAAGGTCCCAGTTCACGTATTTCTGCTACTGTACTATTCACCAGATCCGCCCACTTGGCTCCTTCGGCAGCCGACACCCAGGAATAACGGATACGACGTACATCAATGCCCAGAAAATCCAGCAATCCACGGAATACAATCCAGCGACGACGGGCATGGAAGTTACCGGAAGTATAGTGGCAATCATTAGGATGACAACCGGAGACGATAATTCCATCGGCACCTCCTGCAAAGGCTTTCAGCAGCAGCATAAAGTCGATGCGCCCTGTACATGGGAAACGTACTATTTCCACATTTGTGGCATATTTCAAACGGCTTGTTCCCGTGAGGTCTGCTCCGGCATACGTACACCAGTTGCAGACAAAGGCAACAATCCGGGGTTCAAATTCAGTTTTATTTTCGTTCATAGCCTGTTCTTTTTTAGTTTTGCAGCAATGCCATCACTTCGGCATAAACCTGTTCATTGGAATACCCTTGTATATCTATTGATTTGGAGCGGCAGAAAGCAACACATGTTCCGCATCCCTGACAAAGACCGGGATTGACCCGCGCCACTGTCTTAATCACATTGCCTCCACGGTCTTTTATCTCTTCACGCTCAATGGCTTGATAAGGACAGGCAGTCTGGCACATGAAACATCCTACACAAGTGCTGAACATCGGCGGTGCCGTACGATTGACCACTGCAATCAACGGTTCACGAACCAGATTAGCTTGTGAGAACAATCCGGCAACCTTAGCGGCGGCTCCTGATGCCATTCCTACTGTTTCGGGAATGTCTTTCGGCGCCTGACAAGCTCCGGCAAGAAAAATACCTGCCGTGTTTGTTTCCACCGGTTTTAATTTGGGATGTGCTTCGGCAAAGAACTTGTAAGGATCATAAGAGACATGCAGCTTCTGCGCCAACTCCTCAGCACCTTTATTGGCAACTCCGGCTGTGGCAAGTACTACCATATCGGCTTCTATCTCCACAGGCGAAGCTCCCAGCAAAGTGTCTACTCCTTTTACAATCAATTTACCATTTTTCTCATAAATGCGCGAAACACGTCCACGTACATAGTTCACCCCATCTTCTTCGATGGCGCGGCGTACAAACTCTTCATAGTTTTTACCTCCGGCACGAATATCCATGTAGAACACATAAGACTCGCCCTCATGCACTTTGTGCTGATAAAGCATGGCATGTTTAGCCGTGTACATACAGCAGATTTTAGAACAATAAGGGATTCCTTTGGCCGGGTCACGCGAACCGGCACAGGCCACAAATACTATTTTCTTAGGAATCTGTCCGTCAGAAGGGCGACGTATTTCCCCCAATGTAGGACCGGATGCCGAAGCCAGACGCTCAAACTGAATACCTGAAATCACATCCTTATATTTTCCATAACCATATTCCGGAAAGAAGTCCGTATTTAATACATTGAATCCGGTGGTCACTACCACTGCTCCCACCTCTTCGGTGATGATACGGTCTTCCTGATCAAAACGGATAGCACCGGTAGGACATAGCTTCTCACAAACCCCACACTTCCCGGTACGATAGTGTGTACAATGCGCCCTGTCAATAACCGGTTTATTGGGTACTGCCTGAGGAAAAGGGACATAAATAGCAGTACGCATACCCAAACCTGCATTAAATTCACTTGGAATCTTCCTGGTGGGACATTTAGTAGTACAAAGCCCGCAGCCGGTACATAGTTTTTCGTCGATACTCTTTGCTTTCAACCGGATACTCGCTTTGAAGTTTCCAATGAATCCTTCTAAAGAGTCCAGTTCGGCGTATGTATAAAGAGTGATATTGGGATGTTGCGCAACTTCCACCATCCGGGGGGTAAGGATACATTGAGAGCAATCCAGTGTCGGAAAGGTTTCGGAGAGTTGCGACATATGCCCACCAATAGAAGGTTCTTTTTCCACCAGAATCACCTGATGTCCGCAGTTGGCTATATCCAGACTGGCCTGTATACCGGCAATCCCCCCCCCAATAACCAATGCTTTCTTTGTGATAGGCACCTGAATAGGGGTCAGCGGATGATTGCGCTTGACTTTCTCCACCAGGCTCTTTACTATATCGATGGCTTTATGAGTGGTATTCTCCCCTTTCTCGTGTACCCATGAACAGTGTTCACGTATATTAGCTATTTCACAGAGGTAAGGATTCAACCCAGCTTCTGCACAAGCTCTGCGAAATGTAGGTTCGTGCATACGCGGTGAACAAGCTCCTACCACAACACCGTCCAACCCATATTCCTTAATCGCTTGTTTGATCAGTGTCTGTCCCGGATCGGAACACATATATTTATAATCAATAGCACAGGCTACTCCATCCATCTTTGCAGCTGCTTCGGCCACCTTTTCACAATCTACCGTAGCACTGATATTCTCGCCACAATGGCATATAAAAACTCCTATTTTTGACATACTTCTGCTTCCTTTAGATTGACGGTGATAAAATGGCGGTTCAAACCCAACTCAGCGGCAGTAAGGCCGATAGCCAGCCCGATAGCCTGAGTGATATACAGAACAGGAATATCAACCGGCTTTTTAAGATAACGATTAATGGCAGGACGCCGCATATCCAAATTAGAATGACACATCGGGCAAGCTACAATCACAGCTTCTGCCCCTCTGTCGTCCGCATCTTTCAGTATATTACCAGAAAGACGTTCGACAAGATCTGTACGAGAAACCGACAAACCAGCTCCACAACATTCGGTCTTAAAAGCCCAGTCCAGAGGGATAGCACCAATCAGAGACATTAATTTGTCCATACTCTGAGGATCTTCCAGACGATCAAAATTCAAAATCTTATGAGGACGTACCAACAAGCAACCATAATAACAGGCTACATTGTGGGCAAACGGATGTACAACTTTATCAGGAAGTGTACCCAACATATATTTCTCTATCATCTGAATGACATTGAGTATCTTTACAGTACCCAGATAAGTCATACCGATAATTTCCAAAACTCTCTCTTTCAGTGTTTCATCACTTGCCAGTTCATGCTGGACTACACTCAAGCGGTTATAACAGGAAGCACATGGAACAACTATTTCATCCAGCCCCTGCAATTCAGCCAATGCCAGCACCCGGGCAGGCAAAGAAAGAGCAAGCTCCTTATCCATAGAGTGAGCCGCTGTTGCACCACAACAGTTCCAATCTTTTATCTCTACCAACTCAAGTCCGAAAGCCTTTGCCAGTGCTTTGACCGATTCATTATATTCCCGTGAAGTGCCTGTAAGCGAACATCCCGGATAAAAACCTGTTCTCATAGTCTGCATATTATCTGGACTTTTCAATGGTTCGTGCAAATATCTTTTTGATTCTTCCGGTATCTTTTATTGAATCAGGAAGCATATGTAACTTTCCTTTCATCAACATAGAAGGAACTACATTCAGGTCTTGTGTCAAACGGAAAGTACGGACCTTGAATCCAGCCACTAATCCTACTTCGTACAACCTCCCCGTATACTTCACCGAATCAAGAAAAGCGGAATGAAAAGCAACCACTGGTTTTGCTTCTTTATTAATAGCTCTCGTTTTACGGGCCTCTTCGCGCAGATAGTCCATAACTTTGGGGATGTCAACTTCTTTAGGACATCTGGCAATACAATTTTCACAGTTTAAGCAAATCCAAATGGCATTGGAACTCAAAACGCGACGATCGTTCGCCTCGTTCTTTGTTTGTAACAGTCGTATGATGTAGCTGGGGGCATAGTCCATATCCTGAGCCAGTACACACCCGGCAGTACACTTACCGCATTGATAGCAATAAGATACTTTCACACCAGTTCTCTGCTCCAAACCATTGGAAATACATTTTTTGTTTTCCATGTGGGCATGAATAAAAATAGGTAATAAAAAAATAGATTATCGAAATCGCAGAGAAACTGAGAAAGTATAGAAATTACTTACTCTGCAAATGGATAGAATAGTGAATTGACTAAATAAGAATATGAGCTAACGTATAGATATAGTATCCACACGAATACTTCATGCAACTGGTACTGCAAGGTAAATTCCTGTACTTGTTCTCGGGTAACTGAACACTGAGTGCACTAAGAATCTGTATAACAGAAGTTGGCTTATTAAATTTCAAAAGTTTAAACGGTGCAACATTCCTTGAACCGGAAAGGCTGGAAAGAATCCCGTCACAAACCTTATAACCAGATGATTCATCATGAAATACAGAATGCGTATCTCTGACACAATCATTATCTGTTCTGGAAGATAGAATGCAAGCAGACTTTACAGATTGAGAGGTATCACCTACCCGGACTTCAATTTCATTCTGAAGTCCGGATAATTCTTGTCCGGGAGCGATGGTCAGTCCCAATACAAAAAATATACCTATCAATATGTAAAATGCATACTTTATCATAATCGCTGCAAACGTAATAATTATTTTTAATGAAAAACACACTCTACACAAATAATTAACTATTATTGCAACTTGTCTTTCCTATAAACCATGCACCACCTTCATCAATTGTTCCCCCAATCCAATAGTATATCCCTGAGACACAAAGACTACCCTGTTAAATGTATCGGCGATGATAAATATCGGCAATGTTTCGGAATTCGACAATTTCATAGATTCCGCAATTTGCTTTTGAATACTTCCGTTCACATCCACCCCATAAAGAATAATAGAAGGTAATCCTGGGAATTCTGCCGGATGAAACTTTTTATACTGTTCTTCATCGGGGAAAAGAAATACCATTTTACGTCCCCACTTCTCGAAATCGCTACCCAATGCAGCAATATCTTTCAGAGCATGATTGGTGGGCTCCTGCCCTGCGCCCAGTATACCCACAACAAAGTAACCACGTCCACAGGCTTGCAAGATACTTTGCATATCACTACCCTCTACCGGACGATACATAGACTCAGAATTAAAATTACCGATAACCTGCACCTGAGTTTCACTTTGCCGCATTGTCAAAGCAGTCGTTGTCACCTGGTCTTTCTCTACATTGAAGAAAGAGAGATTAGCAAGTACAGAGCCATTGGCAAGGCGGGTCCCGGTGGTAAGCATATAATAACCGGCATCCAGTCGTGTACCGTTCTTCAACAGATTTTCCCAGGAAGTAGTACCTTCATCATAGTTCAACAGATGAAAAGTACCCTCTTTAAAACGTGACAGTGTAAAATGAGAGTAATACTTGGGATTATCGAGTGAGCGGATAGGCCGATAAGTGGCTTTTACAACACCCGAAGGTGCCAGGGTCTGTTCGGCCACCTCAAAATCCACATCGAAGGTTTCTCCATTCTTCAATCTGTTATTAGCAAAATCTTTATACTGTATTTTCCCCGTCACCTCGTCTATCCAGGCAGGAATGCCTAAAGCACGTGCCAAGGCTACAAAGAAAATATCCCTGGATTTTTCATCAGCTACCGATGCTTTCCATACACCTGCAGGCGACATAGGAATACGTTGTGAATTCAACTCATTATTAATAGCAATATTCTTTTTGCACCAAGCTACCAATGCTTGTGGATTTTTTCGATAGTGTTCCACTTCATCAGCCGAAACAGCTTTCTGGAAAAACTCCTTATAAGGAGTCAGCATTTCATTTGCTATCCGCGGATTGAGAATAGAATAATAATAATCTCCGCAATACCCGGCAACGGAATGGCGGAAATGATCTTCCAGAACTTCCGGTGTTACATCGCGCAAATCCTTATCCGATACCAACCTGAGCAAACTAAGTGCAAGCTCTGCCTTCTTCTCTTTGGCAGCAACCGAAAGAAAATCGGTCAGCGTTTGATGATTACCCCTCGAAGCAACCAACAGACGAGATACAGACTCAGCATTCATAGCATACTCACGGGCAAATGCCACTCCTTGCTCTTCTGTGGTAAAGGTAGCCACATATGCATTACGAATAGAATCCTCCTGTGCCATACGACGATTGTTTTCTGCCCGCTGTTCCGGAGTTACTTCAGGCAAATCCGTACCTTCGGCAGGAGGAACAATATCCAGTGTCAGTGAATACGTCTCACCCGGTTTCTTATCAAGGACAAGCGTCAGTTCACTCTCTTTTCCAAAAGATAGTTTACTGAATCCGAAATTATCTCCTTTTGAAGCCCACACCAGCATATCTCCTTTACCCGCTGTCAACGAAACCCGGCCGGTGTCATCTGTATACTTGGTAGCTACTGAGTAGAACTCGGCATAATTGTATACCTTAAACTCCACCTTAGCCTCCGACACAGGATTACCACCGGCATCTACCACCGTAACAACTGCTTTTGCCGTAGGGGCATAGTTCTCAATAACATTAATTTCAGTATAGTTGGGTGTTTCATACATGATTTCTTCTGCTCCTTTATAACGTCCAAATACTTTTGTATGCATCAGCATCCCCCGGCTGGCAGGTGCGTTAAACCATCCCAGATTCAAGACAGGCTCCGGTTCGCAAGCTCCGAAAAAATACCATTTACCATCTGCCCAAGCCTCTACCCAGGCATGATTATCATCTGTGTGTGCCCAACGCGGAGTATATACCTGCCGGGCAGGAATCCCCACCGCCCGAAGTGCAGCTACGGTAAAGGTAGATTCTTCACCACAACGTCCGTAAGCCGTCTTGACAGAAGCTAACGGTGAACTGGTACGGGCATCACTCGGACGATAAACTACCTTCTCATGGCACCAGTGATTTACTTCAAGAATAGCATCCTGCATCGAAAGTTTTTTAATGCGTTCTTTCAACTCACCATAAAACACACTACGGGAATTATCCAGGTTCTCATTATTCACCCGGACAGGAAGTACAAAATGACGAAAAACATCTTCTGGGATCTTCTTTCCCCAGGGCATTTCTTGCCGGGCCTGTTCAGACAAACGGATATTTTCCAGATAATAGTCTCCCGAATAGTCAGTGATATCTCCTATAGGCATATAAGCATACAAAAACATCAACGCTTCCCGTTCCGCAGTAGTCAACGTAGAATCATTAAAGATAGCAAACAAGTTACCCAAAGGAAGTTGCAATTGTTTTATTCCGAAATCAGCTTTCACCTGATTACGATATGCTTCCTCCTTCAGGAAATGAGTTTCACCACAGGATAATAAGAAAACAGCCAACAACAGGCACGAGAAAAAGTGAATCGATGTTTTCATTTTATTTCTATATTATATAATAAGGTACAATCAAAATCTGCTCAGTTAGAATAGTATCATAGAGCACAAAGTTATGTAATATATTTGTAATATCCACTTGTCATTTCGGCCTCTTTCAAGAAAAAAGAGGGTAAAAAGCATAATTTTTATGTTGCACAACATGTTTTTCGTGAACTTTTCGTATCTTTGCAGTGTTAATAGAGAAAACAAGATATAAAACCGCTCTTCAAAACGTGGAGGGCAAAAAAAGATGAAGATTATGAAAAAGAATGCAAATGAAAAAATTATGATGTTGCAGTATCGTATTAAACGTTATCATGCAATGGGAAACGGAACAATGTGCCAGACTTTGAATGGCCAACTTCAAAAACTGCTTTCAAAGCAGATTGCCATGTAATAAACACACCACTATATTATATGTAACAAAAGCGGAGAGTCTGAAAAGGTTCTCCGCTTTCTTTTTATCTACACAATTCATTTATGCGCAAGAGTTTATTGCAAACTGATCTGTACCGTAACAGATTTTATCCCCAGTCACTAAACTCAAAACTAAGCTGCTCCCACACTCCGTGCTGTTCTTCTATTTCATCTTTCGGATTGGAAACAGAAAGCCCTATCAACCGAATGGGGTGATGTTCATAATCCACCTCTTTTAATAACTGTTTTGCTAAGGGAAGAATCTTATCCAAATTTATCAGTTCATTAACCTGGGTGATACTACGCGTTATCTGACTAAAATCATGAAACTTAATCTTTAACGTCAATGTATTTCCTTTAAATTCCTTTCGGTGTAACCTCTCTACCAGCTCCACAGCCACATGATACAGTTCAATAATAACTGAAGAGCGTAAAGAGATATCTTTCTCTAATGTTCGTTCGCAACCAATCGATTTACGGATGCGAATAGCTTCCACCGGGCGAAGGTCTATTCCGCGGGCAAAATCATAATACAATGTACCAACCTTACCAAACTGACGGATAAGCATTTCCACCGAACATGTGCGTAACTGTAATCCATTATGAATACCCAAAGAATGCATTTTTTTTGCTGTCACCGGCCCTACTCCCCAAAATGATTCAATAGGTAGAGTACCTATAAAATCCATAGCCTGATCCGGATGAATGGTACACAACCCGTCGGGCTTACGATAATCCGAAGCAATCTTTGCCAAAAACTTATTGTAAGACACACCGGCAGAAGCTACCAGGTTCAATTCTTCCCGAATACGTTTTTTTATTTCACAAGCTATGTCTACAGCAAGCCGGATCCCTTGTTTGTTCTCCGTCACATCCAGGAAAGCCTCATCCAGTGAAAGTGGTTCAATGATGTCTGTATAATCATGAAATATTTCATGTATCTGACGTGATACAGATTTATACACTTCCATTCGTCCGGGAACAAAGATCAAGTGCGGACACAAACGTTTGGCCTTCTGCGATGCCATGGCCGAACGTACTCCATAACGACGAGCCTCATAACTGGCAGCCGCCACTACACCCCGCTCTTCCGAATGCCCCACAGCAAGCGGTTTACCACGCAGTTCCGGATTATCCCGCTGCTCTACGGAAGCATAAAATGCATCCATGTCAATATGAATTATTTTTCGTTCCACAGTCTTCAGTTTCGAAGATCAAATATAAGAAAATCCGCATATATCCTAATAGGATTTACACGGATTTTCATTTCACTAACCTCCGGTTATAAACTATTCACAAACTTTTTGGGCGATTCTCCGTAATACTTCTTAAAAACCTCCCGGAAGTATTTCGGATCACTAAATCCTGTAAGATCTGCTACCTCGGCTACCGTATATTTTTTACTCATCAACAGAATCAAAGCTTTATTCAGCTTCACCGTACGAATATAGTCGGCCGGTGCCTGATGAGTGATCGATTTGATCCTGGTATAAAAACCGGATCGGCTCATATTCATCTCAGCACTAAGTACATCCACATTAAAATCGGGATTGGAAAGATTCTCCTCTACGAGCCTCCGTACTTTATCAAGAAAATTTTGTTCATCTCCGGAGAAAGCATCTTCAAGATCGGATTTAGCCTCATCTTTACCGCCAAGCACTAATGTTATATATCTTTTTCTTATAATCCGACGATTAAATATCAAGTTGTTTATCTCTACCCGCAGGCGAGATATATCGAGAGGCAACGCCAAACAACAATCTGCCACTCTTTGAGAATCATCTTCCACATTCACAGGATCTTTGAATAGAATAACAGGAATATGAGCAGTTTTCACATCAGATTTTATTTGAAGACAAAGTTTTTCTCCCGAAATCATATCAAAAGCCTCAGCCAAAAGTACAACCTCCGGTCGTTCTTTACGCATTACATCACAGATCGACTCTGCTTTAGATACCGTATGAACATTGTATTCTTCTGATAACACCTGTATTAAGAACGAACTGAACTCTCGATTTTCTTCCACCAACAGGATAGAATGCTTCTCTCGATTTTCTCTTTCTGAAAACTTCCCGCGAACGGTGTCTCTTAACAAAAAAGCCTCCTCATCCGGATGTTTTTTATAAGTAGAAAACGAAGTTCTGAATAATGAAGTAACTGACAATGAATGCTGCACACTTGAGAATTTTCTGAAAACGATAGGGAAAGTAAGCATGACAGATGCTTTTTTATTTTTGTTTGAACAGAAAAGAATTTTTCCTTTATGTAATTGTATTAATCTGCGGATTAGTAACCAACTTATTACGCCAAATGAGTAAGTTTCCGCCCCTTTTTTGTGATATAGCATTTTTTTTTAATACAGTCATTATCTGTAAATTCTAATTTAATTTTCCAGTTTCGCAAAGTATATACAGTAACTATTTCGATACTTTCTCCCTCATTCATACAATCAACTATCATTTCTAATAGTCCCTGTAATATTGCCGTCATCTTTTCTTTATCAATCCAAACATGTACAAAACCGGGGGTTCCTTCCCAATGCAGTTTTATTTTTTTCTGCTTTACAGAAGAAGATATGGATTCTATTGTTTCACCCAAGTAAGTATTCAACTCTGTTTCAAGTAAAGAGAGGCGCCGGGAATGAGAAGTTATACGCCCAACAGTAACTAAATTAGTAAACATACTATCAATACCTTTGATCTGTTGCAAAATATTTTTAAGAGTATCCGAAGAGTACTTCCGACATAGATTTTCCAATGGATTTTTAATCAATGTCAATGGCATGCACACATCACGGGCGGCACTAACAAAGACTTTCACTGTTTCCCGGGATAAGTTTCTCTGTCTCCATACCAACCAAACATAAACAAACAGAAAGCCCAATAACACGATCAATATGCCGTAGCATAAAAAAGCCCCTCTCGTTTGCCACAAGGGGGGATGTATGATGACCCGCATATTTCTTTGTGAAATCGGATTACCATTCTGCGCGGATACTGCCCGCACAGATACCAGATGTTCTCCCGGAGTTAGATTAGAAAAAGAAATAAGATTTTTTCGGGTAAGTGGAGTCCACTCCCGATTATTTAATTTCCATGAATACAAAATCAAATCAGATGCATCATAATTTATAGCAGCAGCTGTAAATGAGAATGTATTTTGATCATAACTCAAATTCAGCACTTTCGTATAATTCAGAGCATGGTTTAGGGGAGTATTCTTCGTGGTAGTAGTAATCAGTTGATGTAAAATACTAAAATTATCCAGATACAGATATGGATGAATGCTATTCAACGAAAATGATGCCTGCTTATCAAACCGGAATGCTCCCATAGAGGTGCCCAACATAAAAATTCCGTCCTCCAAAGAGCTTCCGGAAGTAAGATAGTCAATTCCCCCCAACAGTAAATGAAATTCCTTATTCGCCGGATTAAAATTATATAGTTCTTTTCCGGTTCCTATCAGCATACAATCTCCATCCGGTACAATCAAGGAAATGTCCCGAATGTATTCACTGGCATAAATTTCAGTCTGATCTTCTTCCTGATTTATAACTAATAATCCCTTCCCTCCTGTACCAATATAGAGTTTACCATATTTATCCTGATAGAGTGAACGGATAAAAGGTTGTGAAGACACTGGTAATTTAATTTTTTTCCACTCCTGTGTTTTCCCATTTAGTAAATATAATCCACAATCAGTACCTATCCATACATCAGTTTCGTCTTTTGGAAAAATTACATTAGCAGATATTGCATCAGCAAATTTATCTCCTATTTCCATTTCACCTTTACGAATCAGAAACAATCCATGCATATAGTTGGTTACACAAATATCTCCCGATGGTAATTCGCAAAGCGAGGTATATAGCTTACAAGGTAAGTTTGATGCCACCTCCTGCCACCGACTGGTTTCAGGAGAAAAACAACAAACGCCCTTATCTGTAGCAAACCAGATGTGCCCTCCCGAATCCTTCAGCACAGCATTTACCCTGTCATTAATCAGTGACTGACTATTTCCGGCAATGTGTCTGAACCATTTATATCTTTCCTGACCAGGTGGCGTATACATCGTTATTCCATCCGGAAAATCAGCAACCCATAGGCGTTGGTATTCATCCACATACAAATCGGCAATTCGATTACTGCGGATACTCATTTCTTTTCCAATATCAGTATCAAGAAAAGGAGTGATCCGATAATTTTCCATATTCATTTGAAAAACCCCTACTCCATCGGTAGCAATCAGAAGATTATCCTCTCCCAATAACTTCATGTTATTTACCCGAAAATTCTTCCAGCTTTTATGAGAACAGAGTAATTCACCATTATTGCAATCAAAAATATTTATCCCTTGCGACCGGTCAACAATGACAAGACTATGCCACTTGGGAGAGTAAAACAGATTATATATCTGCTTACAGTGCCCTCCCGACAGTTCCTGAGAAATATTTGTAATACTCTCATCCAACAAAGAAAAAGAAAAAACGCCCCGATCAGAGCTGAGATAATATTGACTATTCCCCACAGGCAATATTCCTGTTATATACCCCAAAGGGTGCTGTATCCGACGTACGGCCTTGGTAGGTAAATAGCAGACATACAATTCATTTTTACTACAAAACCAAAAATTATCCAAACTGTCAAGAGTCAGAAACGTGAAATTTCCTTCTATCTGCTTCCGAAAGTCAAAATAGCCTTCAAAACGGTCGTCTATCCTGTTATAAGACAATAAATAGCCATTTCGGGTAACTACCCACAACTCTTTTTTACTATCAGTAAAAAGTTCACTATTAACTGAATAAAAGTCAATCGAGTCATTATCAGCATGTAAATCATAGTGTTTCAAAGAAGTGCCATCATAGCGATTTATCCCGTTATAAGTCAAAAACCACATGTATCCGCACACGTCTTGCTGAATTCGGAAAATAGACCGGTTATCTGTATCTCCATTTCCTGATACGTGTTTACAGATGCCGGCATTACACACTAAGCCGTACATCATTATAGCAATAAATAATGCATATTTCATTTTTTTATAAAATTTAAATTGAAAGAAAGTAGTTTGTAAAAATCAGAAACTATTCAGCAGACTTTAAAAAGAAGTAATGCTGCCCTATTCACAGCGTGAGTAGGTGATCTTATTTTACGTGCTCCTTCACGATTCAAGCCCTGCCCCTTCATGGTATAGGAATTAAACAAAATACTATTTATATTCTTATATCAATCTTATTGATCAGACATTGAGTATAATGGAGATGAGGGAAACGTACAAAATCAATCCGACTGATATAACAACGAATGACACATTCAAATTGTTTAGCAGACTCTACAAATATTGAAAAATAGAAAGGAAAAGAGTAATTATACAAACTAAAAGAACAATATAAAGATCAAGAAAAGAGAAAATGAAGTATACAAGAGTGAAGCATTCACGACAAGAAAACAGATATAAAAATAAAAAAAGTTCTCCCATACCTTTGAATCTCAAAAAAATGAGTAATTTTGCATGCCATAAAAATAAAAATTCTTATGGCAATCTACGTAGAAGAAGTTTCCAGAACTTTTGGTGAATACTTACTTATTCCCGGTCTTACTACCAAGCAGTGTGTACCCTCTAATGTTTCATTGAGAACACCGTTGGTAAAACACAATGTGGGTGCACAATCGGCAATCGAGTTGAATATCCCTTTTGTTTCAGCAATCATGCAATCTGTATCTGGTCCTGAATTGGCTATTGAGCTGGCACGTAACGGAGGTCTTTCTTTTATCTTTGGTTCACAACCCATTGCCAGCCAGGCAGAAATGGTGCGAAAAGTGAAAAAGTTTAAAGCTGGTTTTGTAACAAGCGATTCAAACCTGACACCGGAACATACGTTGGACGATGTACTCCGTCTGCTTGCACAAACAGGGCATTCTACTATTGGGATTACAGACGATGGTACCCCGAATGGCAAACTATTAGGCCTTGTTACCAGTCGTGACTATCGTATATCAAGAGATGCACGTGACAAAAAGATCAAAGATTTCATGACCCCTTTTGAAAAACTGATTGTAGGTGAAGTAGGGCTTACATTAAGCGAAGCCAATCAGATAATCTGGGATCACAAACTCAACACCCTTCCTATCATTGATAAAGAACAACATCTGGCTTATTTCGTTTTCCGTAAAGACTATGACAGTCATAAAGAAAATCCCAATGAAGTATCCAGCCCGGACAAAAAACTGTTGGTAGGTGCCGGAATCAATAGCCGTGATTACATGGAACGTGTTCCCGCTCTGATAGAAGCCGGTGTAGATGTACTTTGCATCGACTCTTCAGATGGTTACTCGGAATGGCAATATGAAACTTTGAAATGGATCAAAACAAAATATGGCAACAAGGTACTGGTTGGTGCCGGTAATGTTGTTGATAAAGAAGGTTTCCGTTATCTGGTAGAAGCCGGAGCCGATTTCATAAAAGTAGGCATTGGCGGAGGTTCTATCTGTATCACCCGCGAACAGAAAGGTATTGGACGTGGACAAGCAACCGCTTTGCAGGATGTAGCCAAAGCACGTGACGAATACAAAGCTCAAACGGGTATCTATGTGCCTATTTGCAGTGATGGTGGCCTGGTACAAGATTATCATATGGTGCTTGCTTTGGCTATGGGAGCTGACTTCCTGATGATGGGACGTTATTTTGCCCGTTTTGACGAATCTCCTACTAAAAAGCTATGTATCAAAAACAGTTATGTAAAAGAGTACTGGGGTGAAGGCTCCAATCGTGCACAAAACTGGCAACGGTATGATATGGGTGGAACGGAGTCATTGAAATTCGAAGAGGGTGTAGACAGTTACGTACCTTATGCAGGCAAGATGAAAGACAACCTTGCTGTAACTTTGGGCAAAATTAAAGCAACCATGTGTAGCTGTGGTGCTGTCAATATCCCGGAATTGCAACAAAATGCCAAGATTACCATGGTTTCATCAACAAGCATTACCGAAGGTGGTGCACATGATGTGATTCTGAAAGAAAAAGGGTAATAATTATTATCTATCATATACACCCCGAAAGTTCATTCAACAAATACGCAGTTTGTTAATAGTGTTAATGCATTTTTTAACACTTTGGATTTACTTTACAAAAATGTACATTTTAGTCTGTCAAGAATGTACAATGTAGTATAGCAAAAGTGTACAATTAACATTCGCATAAGTGTACACTCTTGCTTACCTTTAAACAGGATATGTATATTAGCTATAAATCAAGCGATTACATAAGAATAAATATTCATATACTATCTTACATCTCTTTTTTTAAAATCTTGTACTTACTTTTTTGACAACCACGTATTTGTTGGATGAACATAAAAAAGAAACCACCCTTAAAAGAGTGGTTTCTTTTTTTTGTGTGGAGCTGGAGGGAGTCGAACCCTCGTCCAAACGAGGAAATCATAAGCTTTCTACATGCTTATCTTTGCCTAATTTTTCGTGTAACGGCAGAACCAAAGCCATCAACCATTACCTTATCCTCTTAAGTTTCACCCAAAACGCGAGGCCGCTTCAGGCTATCCCCGATGTAACTGCACCACTGAACCGGAATGCTTCGGAGCAACAGCTTCCGAGTGATGTCTCGTCCTGGCACCTGGTGCCTGGATTAAGCTAATCTACTATGATTCGATTAAGCAGCAAGAGCGTAATTAGTTTCGCCAGATAAAATTTTGAGGACTGAGATTTAAGTGCCAATCAACGACGCACTGCATGCTTACTCACTATTTCTGCCCGCTGTCAAATCCAGTCAACCCCAGATATAGTTCTGCAAAGATAGAAAATCTTTCGTGACATTGTGTCATGTATTCACAAATATTATCAATCATTCTACACTACTTCCTAAAAGTAATAAACAAAAGTACCTCTCCGGATCATTTTTCTCCTGTTTTCGGACTATTTTACCCCTTCCTTATCATAAACATACACTATCTTTGACCCTCAGAATATTATTAATAAAACCACATACCATGAAAAGACTTATCATTGCGACTCTGCTCTTGGGAAGTACTCCGATACTTTCGGCACAAAAAACAATGAAGTTACCTGCCGTATACAAACCTGTAAAAACCGAAATGTATAAAAAAGGCTGGATAGATTTTAATAAAAACGGCATTAAAGATGTATACGAAGATCCCACTGCTCCCATCGATGCACGTATTGAAGACTTACTCAGTCAGATGAACCTGAACGAGAAAACCTGCCAAATGGTGACCCTCTATGGATACAAACGGGTACTGAAAGATGCATTACCCACTCCCGAATGGAAACAAATGTTATGGAAGGATGGTATGGGAGCTATCGACGAACATCTCAATGGATTCCAGCAATGGGGATTACCCCCCTCGGATAATGAGAACGTATGGCCTGCTTCGCGTCATGCCTGGGCTTTAAACGAAGTACAACGTTTCTTTATCGAAGAAACCCGATTGGGTATTCCCGTAGATTTCACCAATGAGGGAATTCGCGGAGTAGAAAGTTACAAGGCAACCAATTTTCCTACCCAATTGGGATTAGGACATACCTGGAACCGTAAACTCATCCATCAGGTAGGACTCATCACCGGTCGGGAAGCACGCATGCTGGGATATACCAATGTATACGCTCCCATACTCGATGTAGGACGTGACCAGCGTTGGGGACGCTATGAAGAGGTATATGGAGAATCGCCCTATCTCGTAGCCGAACTGGGTATCGAAATGGTAAAAGGCATGCAACACAACTATCAGGTAGCCGCTACGGGAAAGCACTTTATCGCTTACAGCAACAACAAGGGTGCCCGTGAAGGTATGGCACGTGTAGATCCGCAAACGTCTCCGCGCGAAGTAGAAATGATACACGTTTATCCCTTCAAACGGGTCATTCAGGAAGCCGGATTGCTGGGTGTGATGAGTTCGTATAACGACTATGACGGACTCCCTGTTCAAAGCAGTTACTACTGGCTGATGACGCGCTTGCGCGGACAAATGGGTTTCCGCGGATATGTGGTTTCCGACAGTGATGCAGTAGAATACCTCTATACAAAACACGGTACTGCCAAAGATATGAAAGAAGCTGTGCGCCAAAGCGTTGAAGCGGGACTGAACGTGCGTTGTACCTTCCGCTCTCCGGATTCATACGTACTTCCTTTACGGGAACTGGTGCAAGAAGGCGGACTAAGCGAAGAGATTATCAATGACCGTGTACGTGATATTCTGCGGGTAAAATTCCTCGTCGGACTTTTTGATACTCCCTATCAGACAGATTTGAAAGGAGCAGATGAAGAAGTAGAGAAAGAAGAAAATGAAATCGTAGCTTTGCAGGCATCCCGCGAGTCGATTGTACTATTAAAAAATGACAAGAACACACTTCCATTGGATGTAGCTTCTATCAGGAAGATAGCTGTCTGCGGCCCCAATGCAGACGAAACAGCCTATGCACTGACTCATTACGGACCATTAGCAGTGGATGTAACTACCGTGCTCAGCGGTATCCGTCAAAAAGTAGACGGAAAAGCCGAGGTACTCTACACCAAAGGTTGTGAATTGGTAGATGCCAACTGGCCGGAGTCAGAAATCATTGATTATCCGTTGACAAACGACGAACAGAACGAAATAGACAAAGCAGTGGCACAAGCCAAAGAGGCAGATGTAGCAGTGGTGGTACTGGGTGGCGGACAACGGACCTGCGGAGAAAATAAATCCCGCAGCAGTCTTGATCTTCCGGGACGTCAGCTTGACCTGCTGAAAGCAGTACAGGCTACAGGCAAACCAGTTGTACTGATACTTATCAACGGACGTCCGCTCTCTGTAAACTGGGCAGATAAATTTGTACCTGCCATTATAGAAGCCTGGTATCCGGGATCGAAAGGAGGAACGGCAGTAGCCGATGTACTGTTTGGTGATTATAATCCGGGTGGTAAGCTTACAGTCACTTTCCCGAAAAGTGTAGGCCAGATACCTTTTAACTTCCCCTGCAAACCTTCTTCGCAAATTGACGGTGGTAAGAATCCCGGACCGAAAGGTAATATGTCGCGTGTGAACGGTGCCCTTTATCCATTTGGGTATGGGCTGAGTTATACTACATTTGAATATTCGGATATCAGTATTTCTCCCAAAATCATTACTCCCAACCAAAAGGTGCAAGTGCGTTGTAAAATAACCAATACCGGAAAACGTGCCGGAGATGAAGTGGTGCAACTTTATGTACGCGATATCCTGAGTAGCGTCACTACCTACGAAAAAAATCTTGAAGGATTTGAACGTATTCATCTGCAACCGGGCGAAACGAAAGAAGTATCGTTCACTCTCGACCGCAAAGCACTGGAACTTCTCAACGCCAAAAACGATTGGGTAGTAGAACCGGGAGACTTCAGTATCATGCTGGGTGCTTCTTCGGAAGATATTCGGTTAAGTGATATCCTGACTGTAAAAGAGTATGGTGCCATAGAGACAGGACAAACAAAAACAGCCGACCCTGTCAGTGCCAGTACTAACGGAGAAATGAAGAATAATGTACTTGATAACAATTTATCCACTGTCTGGGAAGGAAATAAAGGAGATTATATTACCTTTGCTCTTGAGAACGGAGCCAAAGTAGACGGAGTTTCCATAGCCTTCAGCCGCGCCAACGGACTACCAGCCGAATTTGAAATTCAGCTCTCGGGTGGCGGAGGGCAATTCCTTACCGTATACTCAGGCACTGTAAAAGAGTATAACAAACTGCTTCCTTTCCGTTTCAAGGGAACCACCGCAAGCGACCTGCGTATCGTACTGGGCAGTGACCGCGTGGGTATCTCAGAAGTGAAACTGGAGCAGTTGAAAAAGAAATAAATTATGTTCAGATTGGTTATCGGCCTGTGTGCCGCCAGTATGCTGTCATCCGCCTGTACTACCCGCAATGCATCTCAACAACGGGCAGAACATGAATTGACTATGCTGGTGGGTACTTATACATCAGGTAGCAGTAAAGGCATTTATACATTTCGTTTCAATGAAGAGAGCGGCGTGGCAACTCCACTTAGTGAAATAGAAGTATCAAACCCCTCCTATCTCACCCTCTCACCCGACAATCGATTTGTATACGCTGTCAGCGAAGAGAACGACACAACAGCTTCTATCAATGCTTTTGCCTTTGACAAGGAGAAGGGTACATTGACCCTTTTGAACAAACAAAGAACAAAAGGAAAAGATCCATGCTACGTAGCTACCGATGGGAAAAAAGTGCTTACTGCCAATTACAGTGGTGGCACAATGTCTGTTTTCCCTATCCGGTATGATGGTTCTTTGGAATCAGTCGATACGCTGTTTCAAGGTACAGCTTCAGGACCGGACCTGGACAGGCAGGCTACTCCACATATTCATTGTACGCTCTTCTCTCCGGATGGTAATTATATTTTTGCTACAGACTTCAGTGCCGACCGTATATTACGCTATGCGGTACATTCAAAAGAGGAGTTGCCACGACCTCTGTCCGAGGCTGTAAACATTCAGCCCGGATCTGGTCCAAGACACCTGATATTCAGTAAAGACGGAAAGTATGCTTATTTAATAAACGAATTGTCCGGAAAAGTAATTGCTTTCACTTATTCGGACGGGAGACTGAATGAAATACAAACAATTGTAGCAGATACCATACAGGCAAGAGGTAGTGCAGATATCCACCTGAGTCCGGATGGAAGGTATTTATATGCGAGCAACAGACTGAAAGAGGATGGAATTGCCATCTTTGAAGTGAATCCGGAAAAAGGCACACTGGCTAAAGTTGGTTATCAGCTAACAGGCCTTCATCCACGTCATTTTAATATAACTCCTAACGGAAAGTTTTTGTTGGTAGCCTGCCGGGATAGTAATATGATCCAGGTTTTCGAAAGAGACACAGTAAGCGGATTACTTAAAAATACCGGTAAGGATATAAAAATGAGCAAACCTGTATGTATTCAGTTTGCTAAGAATAAATAAGTATGGACATGAAGCTGTTCACCACGGAGGACACGGAGAGCACAGAGATATTATTTTCTCTGATGAAACGCGGATGATCACAGATGAACGCAGATTAAAAGACTGCAGTTCTTTGTTTTATCGTTATTTCCCTTTGTGGGAATCTGCGATCATCTGCGTTTTAAAAGATTTAAACTCCGTGTCCTCTGCTACCTCTGTGGTGAAATACCATACAGAAATGAATCTATTTAAACAAGCTAAATTGTATTTGCGTAAATCTGCGTTTCCGAAGACACCCATTAAAGGTCCTATCAGACTTTTAACACCCTCACTAAAAACAGTTGAGCCTGTTTCAACCCATTACTTTTTGGCTATTGCTTTCACCAATATTCCATTTCCTTTTTTTGCACATTGAACGCACTCTTTACGTAAAGTACCTTCTTTCAAATTAAAAATGAGATCCGGATTAAAATGTTGTCCGTTAATTCGGGTTTCAAAATGCAAATGCTCTGTCGTAGCCCGTCCTGTACGTCCGGTCAAAGCCACTGGTTGCCCGGCTAATACCCTATCTCCACTCTGCACCAGATTCTTCACATTATGACTATAAATGGTCTCAAGTCCGTTCGAATGCCGAATCACCACTACATTTCCATAAGCAGCATAAGGTTTTGACATTCGCACAACTCCGCAAAAAGCAGCACGTATCGTATCGCCGGCACACGTTTTTAAGTCCGCTCCACTATGTCCTCTCCGGGTTCCATACGGAGAAATAACCTTTGCACCAGGCAATGGAAAAGCGTATTCATTCTCTGTCAGAGTGTCTAAATGCAACAAGAGACTCTCATCCTTAGTAAATAATCCCGGTGTCGCTACCCGGATATGATTGATCTCCATACTTGAAAAGTGTGGTTTCTCGGGTAAATCTACATTATTTACTATAGAAAAAAGAGTGCATAATAGCCAAATCAATGTGTTTTCCATGCTTTCGATAATTATTCAAAGAAAAATAGTTGCGCACTATCACAACCGGCATATTTTTTTAATAATTCCTGTATCATATCAGCCGCTTCAGCCAATCCGTCCGCACCACTATATCCATTGACTATTGCAAGGATATGAGTAGTATCCAATCCCATCTTTGTTCGTTCATTATCACTGGTAGGCGTACCTATGCCTCCTATTTCATCCCTGTATACGGGTAATCCTTCAATATTCAGCACACCTCTGCCAATACCTTCAAAAGGTTCATTTGCTTTTCCGATCCCCAATTCCAATGTTGTCCCCTTTATTTTATCGGCATCAAAACCACCAATGGAATAACCGGTACGAAGCGACACCAGATTAATCAAATCAACCAGCGTATCTATCTGATACAATGGAATACCACGCATTAAACGTCTGCGCAAAGCCTCAGCCGAAGGACGGTAACGTCCCGGATCTTTACCACAACGTTTATATGCCTCACGTGTAGCAGCAATAGCTGGCTGCAACTTAATATCTTCCATCCGTGTAGTCGAAGTCAATTCTTTAGTAAAAGCATTTATCTCCTCCCAAAGTCCTTTACAGTAAGCTGTGTTTTTGACTTCTGCATAGACTGCTACTCCCGCAAAACCGGGACATGCTTCTTTTATTTCTCCAGATACTGTTATCATAAAAAAATTATAGAATTATAGAGCTATGGAAGAGGTGAGGATTATAAAGTTATAGGGTCACTATAAAAGCTAAAAACATAACTCTATAACTTTATAGCCTATCACTCTATGGCTCTGTTACTCTCTTCATTATTCCCGATAAAATACGCCCTGAGGTGATGCCCAACCTTCGTGCCGAAAAGAATTCATCATGATGAATATAAGTACAAATGCCCGATACTTCGATCTGGCAACCGGGGACACCAAAGTCAAGCAATTGCTGGCGATTGGCCTCCCACAGATCGATATGATATTTTCCCGTCTCCGCCTTACGATAAGAGATACGTGACATATCAAAACCATTCAACCGAAAGGTATCATATACCTCATCACCGACTTCAAAGGATTCCAACGAAATACCAGGACCGATGCAGGCCACAACCTCCGAACCTTCCGTTCCATAAACCGTCCGCATCTGTTCCAGTGTATGACCAACGATAAAATTCACCGTCCCCCGCCACCCGGCATGAACGGCAGCTGCCACCTGATGCTGCCTGTCATATAGCAATATAGGAACACAATCTGCCGTAGAAACGCAAATACAACAACCTTCCTCACGAGTTATCAGGGCATCAATACCTTCCAGACGCATACATCTATCCTCTTCAGAAAGAGCAAGAAAGGCTTCATCTACCACCAGATTCTTCGTTCCATGTGTCTGGTGTGGGATAATCAATTCATGAGGCTTCTCCGGCATTGCTTCAAACAAGATCTCCTGATTCCGGCGGACACATGCCATCTCGTCACCAGCAAAAGGCGAGCAATTGAATGTAGCATATGTCCCCTCACTGCACCCGCCTATACGGGTGGTTACAAAATGAAAAATGTCGGAATACACATCCAATGATACATATCCCAACATTCTTTTATCTTTTGTAAGTGAAATCATTTCTCTTCCCAATCCTCTTCTTCGTATTCATAATCCAGATCATCGTCATCATCGCCGTCCTCATACTCATATTCAAGATCTTCATCCTCTCCCATGGCTTTGAGTTCTTCCTGCAAGCGACTTACATCCTTAGGACGATGTACAATAGCCTCTATCTTATTGCTTTCTTTATTCAACTCTTCCCACAGGATATCTTTCAATGCTGAAATTCCCAAACCGGAAACAGAAGAAATAAACAAATGCGGAATCCCCTGAGGCAACGTAGGTTCTATCTCATCCATCAACTCCTGATCGAGCATATCACTTTTTGTAATAGCGAGTACACGCTGCTTATCAAGCATTTCCGGATTAAAGGTACTCAGTTCATTCAGCAGTATTTCATATTCCTTACGGATATCATCACTATCTGCCGGGACCATGAATAACAAAAGAGAGTTGCGCTCAATATGACGCAGGAATCGCAATCCAAGTCCCTTACCTTCACTGGCACCTTCAATAATTCCGGGGATATCGGCCATCACGAACGATTTCCCGTCGCGATAAGAAACAATACCTAAATTGGGTTCCAGTGTAGTAAACGGATAGTCGGCTATTTTGGGCTTAGCAGCAGAAACGGCAGACAATAGTGTAGACTTACCCGCATTGGGGAACCCCACTAACCCCACATCAGCCAAAAGTTTCAACTCCATGATTACCGTCATTTCCTGCATCGGCTCACCGGGTTGTGCAAAGCGGGGTGCCTGTCGGGTAGCCGTTCTGAAATGCCAGTTTCCTTGTCCACCGCGTCCACCTTTCAACAAGATAACTTCCTGTCCATGTTCGGTCACATCACAGATATACTCTCCTGTTTCAGCATTGTATACCACTGTTCCACAAGGCACTTCAATTATTTTGTCTACACCGTCCTTACCAAAACTCTTGTTTTTACTACCGGATTCTCCATGAGTAGCCATCGCATGACGGTCATACTTCAGATGGAGCAACGTCCAGTAGTTACGGTTACCTCGCAAAATAACATGGCCTCCTCTTCCGCCATCGCCCCCATCAGGACCACCGTTAGGAACATATTTCTCGCGCCTCATGTGCGTAGAGCCTCTTCCGCCCTTACCTGAGCGACAGTATATCTTTACGTAATCAACAAAATTCGATTCAGCCATAATATTTAGTAGTTAGAATTTAGTAGTTAAGTAGTAAGTAGAAGATGGATTTAGTAATATTTCAGCAGACCTTGACAATAAGCATTCAGCATTCTACTCACTTCAGAAGCCAACCCCAGGAGTACTGTTTTATCTTCTTCTGAAATATATCCCAGGTCTTTGGAAAGAATAACGAAGTTTCTTGTTTCCTCCAATGAGCCTTGTGATATGTTGTAAAAGTGTAATTTATCTTTCTGCCCTACTCTTACAAATCCTTCTGCAATGTTAGCAGTAATAGAAGCAGAGGCACGTCGCATTTGATTAACCAATCCGAACATCTCTTCTTTAGGAAAGCCTTTAGTCACCCGATAAATATTTAAAACATATTTATGAGCTTTTTGCCATACTAAAAGATCTTCAGATGATTACGCCAGCATTCCTACTTAACTACTTACTACTTAACTACTCTAATTATTTATAATGTATCTACCGCCTTACATATTTCCTCAAAAATACCATCCATTGAGCCAAGCCCATTGATGTGTTGGTATTTTCCTTCACCTTTATAGAATTCTTTCAAGGGTGAAGTCTGAGTATTATATACTACAAGACGTTTTTTGATTGTTTCTTCGTTGTCATCGGCACGTCCTGAATCCTTTCCGCGTTTGATAAGGCGAGTCATCAACTCATCTTCGGGAACATCCAGGTCAAGCATTACAGAAATATCCTGTCCACGTTCTTTCAACATTACTTTCAACGCTTCTGCTTGCGGAATAGTTCTTGGGAAACCATCAAAAATAACTCCCTTACTATCCTCAAAACTATCAAAAACGCTGGCTAGAATATCTACCATCAGTGCGTCGGGAATCAGTTGTCCCTGATCAATATAACTTTTAGCAGTCTTGCCCAACTCTGTACCATTTTTAATTTCTGCACGCAAAACATCTCCGGTAGAGATGTGATTGATACCATACTTTTCTACAATACGTTCACTCTGTGTTCCCTTTCCTGAACCGGGAGCACCGAAAATTACAATGTTCAACATCTTTTTTACCTATAAATTAGTTTGTATTTGAATTTAGTCTACCACAGTATAAATGTCCGGATAGTTTCGCCCGAAACCGTCATAATCGAGTCCGTAACCAACAATAAAGTCGTTCGGTATTTCCATTGCTACATATTCGATATTCAAATCCACTTTCAGTTTGTCGGGCTTCACCAGCAGAGAAGCAATATGTATAGTCTCCGGATTTCGGGTACCCAATGTCTCGAGCAAACGCTGCATCGTAAAGCCTGTATCTACAATATCTTCTACGATAACTACCGTGCGGCCGGCAATGTCTTCGTTCAGACCGATCACTTCTTTGATAACTCCCGTTGAAGTGATTCCCTGATAAGAAGCCAGTTTCACGAAAGAAATCTCGCAAGGGATAGTGATATGTTTCAACAGATCGGCAGTAAACATGAACGAACCGTTCAGCACACTGAGGAACAAAGGGTTCTTACCTGCCAGGTCCCGGTTAATTTCGTTCGCTACACGAATTACTTCTTTTTGAATATCCTGTTCTTTAATGGAAACAGTAAACAATTTGTCTTTTATCTGAATGGTGTCCATAACCGATTATTTAAAAAAGTTGGATGCAAAAATACAATTTTTATTCCACTCCATGCATCATCTTTTGCAATTTCTTCGAGAGAAGGAACAGAATAAGGGACGCAATGCCCGACATAATGACGAACACCATAAAGAAGTCGTACATATTTGCAATCTGATATCCAAAGAGTATTTTTACTTTACCTGCCTCGGGGTAAAGCCCGGCAAGCATCCCGGCAAATTTATTGGCAGTAGCAGTAGAAAGATACCAGATTCCCATCATAAGGGAGGCAAAACGAATCGGAGTCAGTTTATTTACCATCGACAAGCCAATGGGCGACAAAGCTATCTCACCCATTGTATGAATAAAATAAAGCCCTGTCAGCCAGATGATACTTACTTTCACACCCGGTTGGGCATCTTTCACTCCAAAGCAAATAAAGAGGTATCCCAAAGATAAAAGTAACAGACCAATAGCTTGCTTGGTAGGTGAAGAAGGCTCCATATTCCGTTTGTTGAGAAAAGCCCAGACGCCCGGCATTATATAGGCAAGTATTACCACAAAAAACGGATTGAAAGACTGAAACCAGGAAGCCGGCATCTCCCAACCTAAGATATCACGATTCGTCTGGTCGGCAGCAAAGAGAGTTAAGGAAGCACCGGCCTGTTCATAAGCTGCCCAAAAGAAGATGACGAAGAATGCTACAATGTAAATTACAAAAATACGGCTACGTTCGATCTTTGTTAATGAACCATCCAATAAAATGGTGGTAGGAAACACGATGCAAGCGGTGAATATACCGATACTGACCCATTCGTCGCCAAACCAAAGATAAAAGAGACTGCCCAATACTAGTGTAAGAAGCACTAATAGAAAAATATTCCGCCTTTTCTGGCTCCGGCTTAGTTGCGGATGAGCTATTTTTTCTTCAGTATCCATCTTTTTCTCCTTCTTCGCGTCCGGAATTATACCCAGCGGTTCACCGTCAGGAGATATCAAATACTTGTTCTTCTGCGTTTCAAACAAAAGGATAGTAAATACAATCATACATGCAGCAATCAGAAAACCCCATTTAAAATCTTCCGGATTACCGGTATCTCCAAAATAGCCACAAACCAAAGGAGCAATAAAAGAGCCCACATTCACTCCCATATAAAAAATGGTATAGCCTGCATCAAGACGCTTATCTCCCGGTTTATAAAGTTGTCCTACCAATGACGATACAGTAGGTTTGAATGAACCATTTCCTAATATAAGAAAGGTGAGCCCACCATACATCAACCAATGTGACAGTTCCGCTTTATCGAGCATGGAGGCACTCAGAAACATCATTAACTGTCCTACCCCCATCATTACAGCACCCCAAAAAACAGAACGGCGTATCCCCCAATACTTATCGGCTATATATCCGCCAATCAACGGAGTTAAATATACCAATCCGGTATAGCTACCATAAATGGATGCTGCTGCTTCGGTATCAAAAAGTAGAGCCTGAGTTAAAAAAAGAATAAAAATAGCACGCATACCGTAATAGCTGAAACGTTCTGCTGTGCTTGTTGCAAAGATTAAATAAAGGCCCTTTGGATGCCCTTGTAATGCTCCCATAAGTAGAGTGTTTAGTAGTTTATGGGACGCAAAGGTACGAAAAAGTACTTTTATTCCGTAAAAAATATGCAACTAAAGGTGAAAGAAACAATGTGTTTCATCCTGTTTCATTACTATGAGAATTTTGTTTCAACCTATTGAGAATTTACTCTCAACCTATTGAGAAAAGTTTCTCAACGTATTGAGAATTTTTTCTCAATGCATTGAAACAACTACAAAAAAAAGCATTGTATGGAATCTTTCGGGTTACTTAAGTAGCCGAAAGGAGCAAAGGATTCATACTAAAACAAGTTTTAATCGGACAAATAATTACTATCTTTGCGAGTCAGAAAATTAAAGAAACAAATCATGAAAATATTTCCAAGTAACACTATCAAGAAGCTGGATGCTTATACCATTGAGCATGAACCCATTCAGTCAATCCAACTGATGGAGCGTGCAGCCAATGCACTAACAGAAGCCATCACTAACCGCTGGGATAACGAAACCCCGGTTACTGTATTTGCCGGACCTGGCAATAATGGAGGAGACGCCCTTGCCGTAGCCCGTATGATGGCAGAAAAAGGGTATAAAGTAGAAGTTTTCCTTTTCAACACCAAAGGAGAACTTTCACCCGATTGCCAGGCCAATAAAGAACTGGTAGAGATCATGGACGAAATAACCTTCCACGAAGTAAGTACGCAATTCGCTCCACCGCCCTTGACGGATGAACATCTGGTTATCGACGGTTTATTTGGTTCCGGATTGAACAAGCCTCTCAGCGGAGGGTTTGCAGCAGTAGTCAAATACATTAACTCTTCGCCTGCTACTGTAGCATCCATTGATATTCCTTCGGGACTGATGGGAGAAGAGAATACATTTAATGTCCGGGCCAACATCATCCGGGCCGATGTTACCTTCAGCCTGCAACTGCCTAAACTTGCTTTTCTTTTTGCTGAAAATGCTGAATTCATCGGAGAATGGGAGTTACTTGACATCAACCTGAGCCAGGAAGGCATCGAGGAGTTAGATACCAACTATGAAATGTTGGAAGTGGAGGATATACGGTCTATTATCAAACCCCGAAAGAGATTTTCGCACAAAGGAAACTTTGGTCATGCACTATTGATAGCCGGTTCACGCGGAATGGCAGGAGCATCGATACTGTCGGCTCGTGCATGTTTACGCTCGGGGGTAGGTTTACTCACTGTGCATGCTCCTATTTGCAACAATAACATTTTACAGACAGCGGTTCCCGAAGCAATAGTGGAGCAAGACGCCAGTGAGACTTGTTTTGCCATACCAACAGATACGGATGACTATCAGGCAGTAGGCGTAGGACCGGGATTGGGACGAAACGAAGAAACAGAAGCTGCACTGCTGGAACAATTGAATGGCTGCCAGACTCCTTTGGTAGTAGATGCGGATGCACTGAACATATTGGCCAATCATCGCCATGCACTGACCAACCTACCCAAAGGTTCAATCCTTACTCCCCATCCCAAAGAGTTGGAACGCCTGGTAGGTAAATGCCAGGATTCTTATGAACGCCTGACCAAAGCAATAGAGCTTGCCCGTACCGCCAAAGTACATATTGTATTAAAAGGTGCCTATTCTGCTATCATCACTCCAACCGGAAAATGTTTCTTTAACCCCACCGGCAATCCGGGAATGGCTACTGCCGGAAGCGGAGATGTGTTGACAGGCATCATTCTGGCATTACTCGCTCAGGGTTATACGGCAGAAGAAGCTGCCAAGACCGGAACATTCGTCCATGGACTTGCCGGTGACTTCGCTCGTAAAAAGTTAGGTACAATTGGGCTTACAGCAGGAGATATCGTCAACAGTCTGCCTATGGCATGGAGACTTGTAAGCGAATAAAGGTTAAGAACTTATGAATTTCCGAATAAGTTCATTAACTTTGTTTTCTAAACCAGTTAAAAATAGACAGAAATGAAAAAACTAATCATATTGACAGGACTGTTGGCTACCACCACTATGATATCTGCTCAAACAGATGTTGTGGCTGGTGTAATGCGAGGCAAAGATTACGGAGTAACCTATGCACTTCCCAAAACACAGATAGAGCTCGAAGTCAAAGTTAATAAAACAACATATACACCGGGAGAATTTGGTAAATATGCAGATCGCTACCTGCGGCTAAACAACATATCTGTTGATCCGAAAGAATATTGGGAATTAACAAGCGTAAAAGTAAAACCGGTAGGTATACCCGATAAAGAGAATGTATATTTCGTAAAGATGAAAGATAAAACCGTAGCTCCGTTAATTGAACTGACAGAGGATGGAATTATCAAATCAATCAATGTACCTATCGAGGGAAAAAAGACTCTGCCTGCCAAGACAATTGTACCTGCACAGAAAAAGGTTAATCCAAGAGATTTCCTCACAGAAGAGATCTTAATGGCCAACTCAACAGCTAAAATGGCAGAACTCGTGGCAAAAGAAATCTACAACATCCGTGAAAGTAAAAATGCGCTGGTACGCGGACAAGCAGACAACATGCCCAAAGACGGAGCACAACTCAAACTGATGCTTGACAATCTGGAAGAGCAGGAGCGGGCTATGACAGAAATGTTCTCTGGCACATACAATAGAGAAGAGAAAATATATACGATTCGCCTGAATCCCGCAAAGGAGATGAATAATGAAGTAGCTTTCCGATTCTCAAAGAAACTGGGCGTGGTAGCCAACAATGACCTTGCAGGCGAACCGGTTTATATTACCCTGAAAAATCTGAAAACAGTTAATATTCCACAGGACGACGGTAAGAAAAAGGTAGATGGTGTGGCCTACAACGTACCAGGCAAAGCTTCTATTTTACTGACTCAGGGAAAAGATGTGTTATTTGAAGATGAAGTGCCTGTTACTCAATTCGGAACAGTAGAATATCTGGCACCTACATTATTCAACAAAAACTCAACGATTAAAGTAACATTCAATCCGGTTACCGGTGGTCTGGTTAAAGTTGACAGGGAAGAAGGGAAATAAACGACTATTATTCATTCTCTAAATAACTTATAATATGGGTGGCGAAGGACATATGCTCGACATGATCCGTCGATTGAAAGAAGGCAGAGACTCTGCCAACTTACGCAGAGCGCGAACCAACGAGAGGATGAAACGCTTACAAACGAAAACACCCTATCCCCTACCCGACACGACTCCTGAGGAAATGGGACGTATCATCCGGCAATCCAAAGAAAAGAAAGAAGCCGATGACCGTTACTTTGTGTTCGGAACTCTCATTATCATCGGGGTTCTATTGGCATGCGCCGTTATATTATGGGCTATTTTTATTCGTTAATTGTCAGTTTGACAAATCCATCTTTTTGTAACTGAGAAAAATAAGCAAGTATCCGAGACTCGTAGTTCTCTTCATGGTTGAAGTGATCTGCGAGTTTTTCTATTATCTCACGTATCGTACTTTTGCCATCTATTTGCTCCCACACGGCAGTACCATGTTCTTCAAGATGTACATGAATATCAGAGGGCATTCCTTTGGGTAGTAAAAAACGTTGCATCCATTCATACTTAAACCGGGGAAAAGCGATGACAATAGTACCATCGCTTTCCTTTTTGGTTGTAATGTGTGCACTGCGGAAGGGAATAACCTCCAACAAGTTGATCTTTTCTTTCGCAGCCATACATTTATTTCTTTATATTGGGTAATTCCAAACCATATCCCTTCTTTTTATCAACTACCTTTAACAAGAAAGCGACAAACAAAGACAAGGTGGCTAAACCTGTAAAAATACACATCGGGATTGTATAGTCATACTCGTTAGCATTTCCACTTGTTCCCACTACACAATAGGTATCAAGTACCCAACCAATAAGAGTAGGAATACCCCACAGACCTATATTCTGTATAAAGAAAATAAGAGCATATGCCGTTCCTAACTGATTTACAGGGAATATTTTTGCCACAGAAGGCCACATGGCCGAAGGTACCAGAGAAAAAGCAATGCCCAGAATAATCATCAAAACAATTGCTACAAGCCAATTATCAATGCTGGGAATTGCATAAATAAAGTGAACACAAATCAACATAGCTGCACCCAACATCATAATAGAAGCAGCTTTTCCACGTTTATCAACCAGACCACCAAAAACCGGAGTCAGTATCAATGCTCCCAAAGCAGGCAGGCCCACAATAGAACCAGCCACGCTTTCATCAATCCCATATTTACCAATCATCAGCTCGGATGCAAACTTCTGGAACGGAAAAACACAAGAATAGAACAGCACGCACAACAATGCAATCAACCAAAATCCCGGATTGGTAAGAATGTGCTTTACATCTTTAAAGGAGAACTTATCCTCATCTCCATCCTCAGTAGAAGCCTCTACTTGCTTATCCAGCTTTTTGTCCATCATAGAGAAGGCAAAAAAGGCAACTAACCCTCCTATAAGTAATACAAAACCAATCAACAGAGGAGTATCAATACTAAAATTACGTGCCAAAGGTATAGCTACAGAATAAGCAGCTTGGGAACCGATACGTGCCAAGGCAACCTGTACCCCCATAGCAGTGGCCATCTCCTTTCCACGAAACCATTTAGCTATAATTTTAGAAACAGTAATACCGGCTACTTCAGCTCCCACTCCAAAAATAGAGTAACCGGCAGAAGCGACAAATACCCCGGTTTTATATCCAAATATAAGTGATTCATCTCCAGCCAGAGCTGTAATAGCATAGTATTCCAATCCCGTACCTACTACCATCAGGATAGCTGCCAACTTTCCGGTGAAACGAATACCAAAGCGATCCAGAATCAATCCTCCCCAAATCAGCATCAGCAAGAATACATTCAGGAAGCTGTATGCTCCCGTGAAAAAGCCAAACTCCGTACTGGTCCATGCCAAATCTGATTCCAACATGTTTTTCAATGGCGCCATTACATCATTCACATAATAGGCTGCCATCATAGTAAAGGCAACAATGGCTAATGCTCCCCAACGGGTAGCCACAGAGTCATTCAATTTCTTTTTTAATTGTTCCGTCATAGTTCTATTTTATTAACAAAAAAAGGCTACAAATCCCCTGGATTTATAGCCTCTTCTCTTTTTCTTTAACTTTCCATCTGTAATTATTCTGCCACAGGAGTTTCTGTTGCAGGTGCAGTCGGTGTTTCTGCAGCAGGTGCTTCAGTAGCAGGTGCAGCTGTACCCGAAGGCAGGTTATACGGATTTGTTTTTTCTTCTTGCTGAGCTTGTTCCAAAATTACATCCTGTCCTCTGGATGCATTAGTAGGGACAACATAAGCTGTAGCAATACTCATTATAACCATGAATGCTGCCAATCCCCAAGTAGCTTTTTCCAAAAAATCTGTAGTTTTGCGAACGCCCATTATTGCATTGGATGATGAGAAGCCGGATGCAAGACCACCACCTTTAGAATTTTGAATCAGTACAATAAAGCACATCAATATGGCTGCAATGACCATTAAGATAACGAATAATAAGTACATTTTTTGTTATTTTGATTTAGCGTTAATAATCAGTTTCTCTAAAAATCTTATTTGATCTGCAAAGTAAGCATTTTTTTTTGGATATTTCAAACTTAATTTTTTAATAATTTCAAGAGCTTTGGAATATCTTTGCTGTTTAACATAGATTTTAGCCAATGTTTCTGTGAAACAGCTATCATCCTCCTCTTCTTCTTCGGTACTCAATTCTTCGGAAGAAGATTGTTCCGGAGATTCTTCTCCTGATAAATTTCCATCTGGCAAAGGTTGTAACTTAAGAGCCGGTTCACTCTCACTTTTTTCAATAAACCCATCAATCAGTTCAAAGCCACGAAGTTTGGGTGCTTCGGTTTCATCATCGGTAGAAATACCATCATCCTGTAGTAAATAAGCCGTATAGTCCGTCGTATAATCCAGGCTGGTCTGAGAAGTTACTTCTTCCGGTACAGTAGACAAAAAAGCATCTATCAACGCTAAAGTGCGATCAAGATTCGGCTCTATTTCCGGCAATTCATCTACAGAGGTTGTTTTCTTTTTACGGGATTGCAATATATACTTATCTCCTTCTATGAGGTAGAAAAGTGAGCGTCGGTCGGCCACATAAAGAGTTGCTTTACGTAATTCGGCCCCGAATGTAATGTCGTGTAATAAATACAAATTCTTTAAATATAGTAACCACAGCGTTTGAAAATAAGGATAGCGTGTAAGCATCGTCCGAAGCTCATACAACGTATCCTTATTCAGCATCTCGGGGTGCTGAATCCATTGTTGAAGGTTAGCAGAAGTCATTCAAATTACCAATTTGCCACTGTCGCATTAAATATCTGATCAGTTATCTCTTTCGTTATTTCAGCAATCGTTGCATCCGGTATATTCGGTAATAATGAATTCGGATCGAGGTCGGAACGGAAAGCCGAAAATTGTTGTTCGAAGTCTTCTGCATGATTGGTATTATTCACAAAACGAACATTAACTGTAACAGTTACTTTTGCTTTTGAAGAAAACCCATCAGCCGAAACAGCTTCATTATACACATTTATACCTGTTATTTCTCCTTCAATCTGCAAATCAGCATTGGCATTTCTCACCAATTGCAAACGAGTCTGACGAGTAAAAATATCTTTTAAATCGTCATTAAACTTATTTGCCAAAGGCTGATAAACATAAGCAGATTTTATCGGAAAATCAGCAATTGAGATTGTCTTTACTTTATCATAATTAATAGACGCCCCATTAAACTTATAAGAGACTGTACACGCCAGAAGTATTACCGGCAAAGCCAGTAATAACATCCATTGTGGTATTTTTTTATTCCAATCCATATTCTTTTATTTTTCTGTAGAGGGTGCGTTCCGAAATATTCAAATCCTGAGCTGCACTTTTTCTCTTCCCATGATGTTTATCCAGGGCTTTACGTATCATTTCTTTCTCCACTTCATCCAAAGAAAGAGACTCTTCCACATACTCTTCCGTATCTTGTATATCATCATCTACCGGGCAGGGAGCCTTCACCGTATGAATGATTGTAGGCATTGTTGAAGGTGGCGTAGGTGCCACAATGGGCACACTTCCCTTCTCTGCCATCAAATTGTGAACCATCTTCTTCAATTCAGATACTTCCTGTCTCATATCAAACAAAACCGAATAAAGAATCTCACGTTCACTCTCAAACCCTTTATTATCTTTTATTCCGAACAAAGCCGGCAGACGTTGCGTGTTCTGAGCCGGGAGATATGTTTGCAAAATAGCTGCGTTAATCTCACGATTGGTTTCTATAATCGAAATCTGTTCTGTTATATTCTTTAGCTGGCGCACATTTCCCGGCCATGGATAAGCTAGTAACACCTGTTTGGCATCTTCTGTCAGCTGAATAGCAGGCATACGATACTTCTCGGCAAAATCACTGGCAAACTTACGGAATAGTAACAACACATCTTCACCACGTTCACGCAAAGGAGGTATCTGAATAGGAACCGTATTGAGACGATAGTACAGATCTTCGCGAAAACGTCCGTCCGCAATAGCCTGTGTCAGATTAACATTAGTAGCAGCAACGATACGTACATCCGTCTTCTGTACTTTTGATGAACCTACCTTGATAAACTCTCCGCTCTCAAGTACACGAAGCAAACGAGCTTGAGTTGGTAAAGGCAATTCCCCTACTTCATCCAGAAATATTGTTCCACCATCAGCTTCGCCAAAGTATCCCTTTCGTTCGCCAATTGCTCCCGTAAAAGCTCCTTTTTCATGTCCAAACAGTTCAGAATCAATTGTGCCCTCAGGGATAGCACCACAGTTTACTGCAATGTATTGCCCATGTTTGCGACGGCTATACTGATGAATAATCTGCGGAAAGCTCTCCTTTCCCACACCACTTTCTCCGGTTATCAACACGGACAAGTCAGTGGGTGCAACCTGGATGGCAACATCAATGGCGCGCGACAAAGCCTCTGTATTACCAATAATACCGAACCTAAGTTTTACTTGTTGAATTTCCGCTTTCGTCATAATCGCACTATAAATTCCTTCTTGTGTTTTTGTTTATACATCATCATCCACAGTGTCAAGCTTCAACTTATCACTGTCATCACGTTTCTCGTAATATTGTTTTCTCAACGGATTAACATGAGCTTCTTTATCACGCAGGCGATTGCGGAACACATCTATTGCCACATAGATTGCCTGACGGAAAGAGTCTTCACAAGCCAGTCCTTTTCCGGCAATATCATATGCTGTTCCATGAGCTGGCGAAGTACGTACTACCTGAAGTCCGGCCGTATAGTTTACCCCTTCATCCATAGCCAATGCCTTGAATGGTGCCAATCCCTGGTCATGATACATAGCCAGCACACCATCAAAATGAGTAAAGTTACCCGAGCCCATAAATCCGTCAGCCGGATAAGGACCGTAGCAAAGTATTCCTTTAGCAGCCATTTCCTGAATTGCCGGGATAATAATCTCTTGCTCTTCGGTACCAAGTAACCCCTCATCTCCTGCATGAGGATTCAGAGCCAGTACAGCAATACGTGGTGCACCAATACCAAAATCCTGCTTCAGGGAGCGATTAAAAATAGCAATTTTCTCCTGAATAAGTTCTTTAGTAATGGTTGAAGCAATATCACGTACGGGAATATGCCCTGTTACCAGTGCCACCCGAAAGTCGTCCTTCATCAGGATCATCAATGATTTACTTCCATCACCCAGTCTCTCCTCAATATATTCGGTATGTCCGGGAAATGAAAATCCTTCCGACTGAATGGTATGTTTATTGATCGGAGCCGTCACGATGACGTCAATCAATCCTTCTCTAAATTCTTCAATAGCCTTCTCTAAAGCACCGAGTGCAGCTTTTCCTGCTTCCGGATCCGGTTTAGAGAATTCCACTTTCACTTCGTCGTCCGTACAGTTTACTACACTCAAACGATTGAAAGCTGCCTCAGAAGCAGAATTAACAATACTAAAGTTAGTAGGTAAATCCAATGATTTACGATGATAAGCTGCCACTTTAGGGGAACCGTAAATAATTGGAGTACACAACTCCAGCATAACAGGATCGGCAAAAGTTTTCAATATCACTTCATAGCCTACGCCATTGATATCTCCTTGCGTAATACCAACCCTTATTTTACTATCTTCCATGTGTCGTTATTTATTAGTTTGTTCTTCTCTGGCCACACCCATCGGAATCTCTCCCAGTTTTTTTTCTGTAGGAAGCTTCAATGTATACAACGATGCTTCGAGCATACGTACCAGATTACGTTTTAATTTATTAGGTGAATATACAAATACTTCTGCTGTTACAATGCGCTGATTGGCTTTGTCCAAACGGGTATGAGACACAAACGGACCACCCATAAAGTCGCCCTTCATACGCCAAAGTCCACGGGCTTCCATGGTGTAATCTCCATGCACATCGATAGGACGGACATCCACTGTTATAGAATCCGTAGACATATACATGCCTTCTTTAGCTCCCGGAATATTAGCTTTCATCACAGAGTCACGCTTATGAATAAAATATTCTTTAGTAAAAGTATCCTTATCAGTATAAGGATAAGAATAGATCACAAAGTTCTGATCTCCGGTAGCCGTATTAGTAGATGCCCAGAAAAAATCTTCCCCTTCTTTAGAAGAAGATAATTCAGACGGAAGCCAAATATCACAATCAAATTTACTGCCTACTTTGGTAGAGATGTAATCATTGTGTTTATTATGAAGCTGGGAAATTTGACGATTCATCTCAGCACGTGTGAAGAAGTCGATAATCTGTTGTTTGTTTTCCTCTACAAACTTTTCAAACTCCTGCTCATTGGGAGCCTGAATAGTCAAAATAAGCTGAGGAGCAGCATATACATCCTTTGCATACTTAAATGCCGGTTTGGTATATATATCACGCACATCCACTATAATAATGTTGCGTATTAATTTTAATGTAGAATCATAGTCTCTCGGAGAGGTATACATAATCCTGAATGAACGTTCAGACTGCGGTAATCCCGGAACATCCGTATCAAGCACATCAAACAAAGCTCTTCCCGCAGGACGCTCCCACAAGGCATGATCAACTACTACAAGAATCTCATATGCACGCCCACTGGAGGTCGGAGTAAACACACCCTTCTTGCCGTTACAAGAAGAAAAAGTCAATGCTACAAGAGCCATACTGATAAAAAACAGATACTTCTTCATATTGATCATTTTTAATGTTTTTACAAAACTACGATAAGTTCGTATATTTTCATCGGATAAGTTAATAATTTATATTAATTCTTGTTATTCCCCTCCCGCTTTGCAGTAGACAACATACCACAAGCCGCAAAAATGTCTTCACCGCGCGAAGCACGAATCGTAGAAAAAACACCATGTGAAGTCAGATAATCACGGAATGTTACCATTGTCTCCATATCCGTTCCTTCCAGATCTACTCCCGGAATAGCATGAAAACGAATCAGGTTTATTCTACAATCTACCCCACGGAGCAATTTCACAAGTTCTTTGGCGTATATCATCGAATCGTTGACGCCTTTAAAAACAATATATTCAAATGAAAGTCTGCGTTGTTTGCTAAAATCATAGTTCTTTAACAAATCTACAATTTCAGTAATAGAAAAAGCACGCTCTGCAGGCATTAGGTCTAAACGCTGCGAGGGAATCGGAGAATGTAAACTAATAGCCAGATGACAATCACTCTCCTCTATGAAACGCTGCAAACCTTTACGCAAACCGATAGAAGAAAGTGTTATTCGCTTAGGACTCCAACCATAACCATAAGATGCAGTTAAAACTTCCAATACCTTTAACACTTCATCCAGATTATCCAAAGGCTCGCCCATTCCCATCAACACAACATTAGTCAGCTTGTCCCGCTCGGGCAATGAACTGATCTGATTTAGTATCTGATTAGCAGTCAGGTTTGTAGTAAAACCTTGCTTACCAGTCATACAAAACTTACAATTCATCTTACAACCTACCTGAGAAGAAACACAAAGTGTTGCACGATCGTCATCAGGAATGTAGACTGCCTCTACAAAGTTCTTCTCACCTACCTGAAAAAGATACTTAATAGTCCCATCTACCGAATGCATTGCCTCAACAGGAGGCACCCCTCCTACTTCGTATTCTGCCCCAAGTGCTTCACGGTGTTTCAATGACAGATTTGTCATCTCATCAATAGAGTTTACCTTTTTATCATAAAGCCACGATGCAATCTGCTTAGCAGCAAACTTCGGCATTCCCAGGCCTCTCACCACCGACTGCAACTCATCAAGAGTCATTCCTAAAAGAGGATATTTGGACATATTCTGTACAATTCAATGTTTATTTATGCAAATGTAAGGAATTAAAGTTGATTTCAGAGCAGACTACCACCAAAAGTTAACGTAAAAAGGCTGCTCCCTATGCGGAAACAGCCTTTTCATATATAAGTCAGTTCTTCTTAGAAGAACAGATAACGTGTATCTTTCACCTCAGCCTTCAGATAGAGATCGTTCATCAAACGTCCCGCCAGGCGTGCATGCATATTTTCCAATGTAGCTTCTTCAGCTTTTACATCAAATGTTTCATTCAACTTGTCCTTAGCATACATCTGCAATACAAATACTCCTGCATTACCTTTAATCGGAGCACTCAACTTATTCAACTCAGCAACCGAAGCATAAGCACCTACTAAAGGTTCACTACTACGCAAAGCCGGTATATAAGCAGGAGCCGCAAAAGTTACATGTTTTACAGAGTCGCTCACAGCGTTAGCCATTGACTTATACTGATCAAAAGAAGTCGCATTGACAGCCTTCATATCATTCATGATCTTTTCGGCTTTCTTATCCTTTATTATTTCAGCTCTCAACTGATCCTGTACCTGTTTCAAAGAACGGTAACCTTCAGGAGTTATGCCAGCCAGTGCAACCACCAACATTCTGTCGCTCTCACCACATTCATACAAACCAGAAACTTCACCTGGCTTAGCTGCGAAAGCCCACTTCAAAGCTTCTTTTGTACCCTTAACTCCACCAATTCCATGCTCAGAGCTATACAGATCATTTCTTTCGAGTAATCTATAACCAGCTTCTTCAGCATTAGCCACCACTTTATCCAAAGAAGGATTAGCTGCGATAAACTGGCTGAAATCATTATAAGCTCTACTATAAGTTTCCTTGCTAAAGTCCACTGTACGTTTAATAACAGCCACTTTATATTTATCCTTAACGGCTTTCTTATTAGTAACCTGAAGAATAACATTAGCCTGTCCCAAAGGAAGATTGGTCATTTCGTTTACACCCAGATTATTAATAGTTGAGATAAATTTCAGATTATCACCATCAATCTGCGCATTTTCATAATTGGCAGATGAAACCCAGTTTGCTTCTCCGGTCTGACCATATTTCTTTGCTAAATCAACAAAGTTTGCACCACCTTTTATTGCATTATAGATACTATCAGCCAATGTTTTAGTCTTTGCAGCATCTTCAGCTACAACTTGAATCTGACGGAACTCTACAGAGTCGGCAGCTGCAGTTTTAGCAATAACTTTGAAAGAGTTGATTGTGTTATCACTACCATTATAGTAAGGACCATACACTTTATTCAGAACTGCAGAATCCATACGGGCTACTACATCTCTCGGGAAAGCAGTTTTGTTATAATACAAATCAACATAAGGTTTTTCTGAACCTGTCGAACGAATAAAAGTAGTATATTCACTTTCAGTATTTGCTAACTGCTGAGTATATTCGCCCACTTCTTTTTCGATAGCAGCTCTGTCTTCAGGACTTGCAGTTACCTGTACATCGATGTATTTAATGTCACGGGTTTCTACATACTGCTTGAACTGTTCTTTCTTCTTATTATACAGATCTTTCAACTCAGACTCTTTCACTGTTATTGTAGAATCAACAATAGAAGAATAAGGAACGGCAGCAAGCAACAAATCCATCTGATTTACTCTTGCATCAAAAGCATCCTGTGCTTCTACCGGATTAGAGAACAGTGATTTTGAGATCAATGCCTGATATTTCTCAGCAAGACGATTCTGTATCAGACTTTTTTCTACAAATGACCAGAACTTATACATTGAGTTATAATATTCAGCGTATTGTGCCGGCATTTGAGACTGATTCATTTTAGAATAATCTACCAGGAATTTTTTCAGCATATCTTTATCAAAAGCACCAGTCTGCGGATTACGAAACGGAGTCTGCTGTAAAAGCGGATGAACACCTGCGTCAATAATTGCCTGGATTTCAGCTTTTGAAACTGTAAGACCTAATTTTTTTGCTTCTTTTTCAAGAAGTTTATTATTTACATATGTACGCCATACTTCATCTTTCACCTGATTGGTTTGCTCATCATTCAACGAATTTGTTCCACTGGAGAACTTAATTACGTCAGTATATTCTTCTACCAATGCCTGATAGTCCTGAGCGGAAAGTGCGTCCCCGTTCACCTCTCCTACGT
Source organism: Bacteroides mucinivorans (assembly GCF_034654355.2). Lineage (NCBI taxonomy): Bacteria > Pseudomonadati > Bacteroidota > Bacteroidia > Bacteroidales > Bacteroidaceae > Bacteroides > Bacteroides mucinivorans. Next base: position 4,249,351 of record NZ_CP178179.1, read on the forward strand.
CATGTGATTGGTGTGGCTGAAGAACTTTCCATGCGTCACCCGCAATGAAAGCAAACAACGCCAAGCCAATAACGATCACCAATAAAGGTCCTTTCGATCTAATGTTTTGTAATGTTGCCATTTTAATTAATACAGTTTATTTGTTTATTATTATTTTCGTCTCAGTTGTTTTAGCGCACGAAGATACAAAAAATGCTAATATACATCTATTTATTAGCAAAAAAAATGGAGGTCTACACCATTATTCCATCACTTTCAGCCGCACAAGCTCTATTTTAGTCGGTGTTACCTTAATAATTTTAAACTGATAACGCCCTACGGAAATTATTTCATGCAGTTTCGGGAAGCTTTGATACTGGCTCAGAATCAATCCACCAATAGTCAGATAGTCATCCGCTTCCGGTAAATCAAGATCAAAAGTTTCATTTACTTTTTCAATTTCCAAACGGCCGGAGAGCACATACTCCCCCTCTCCTATCTGCTTACAGATATACGATGTATTATCATGTTCATCTTCTATGTCACCAAAAATTTCCTCTACCAGATCTTCCAGAGAAACAATTCCGGCAGTACCTCCAAACTCATCCACTACCACAGCAATCGTTTTCTTTTGCTGCATAAAAAGTTTCATTAATTTGTGAGCAGCCATCGTCTCAGGCACAATAGGTACCTCCTTTACATTGTCCCGCCAATCCTTAGGGTTACGAAACATTTCTGAAGAATGGATATACCCGACTACGTTATCAATATTTCCGTCGTAAACAATAATTTTTGAAATTCCGGATTCTACAAAGCGATTTTTCAAATCTTCAAGTGAAGTAGATAAATCAACAGCCACTACCTCTGTACGTGGCACAATACAATCCCGGATTTTTATAGTTGAGAAATCAAGCGCATTCTGAAATATCTTCACCTCGGTATCCAGTTCATCACTATTATCAGCGTTATCAATACCGGATTGTACAAAGTAGTCCAAGTCAACTTTACCAAATGCTTTTGCTGATGCCTCCTTATTTATCTTCATTCCGAAAAGACGCAGAAACATATAAGAAAGTCCGGAAGAAAGTTTCGATATGGGATAAAGGATAATATAACAGATAAACAAAGGAACGGCACATACATTCAGTACCAGATTAGGGTTGATTTTAAACAATGTCTTAGGCAGGAATTCACCTGTCACCAAAATAATTAATGTTGAAATGATGGTTTGTACCAATACCATCAGAAAGTGGTTAGTGATAAACCCGGACAACAAATTATCTCCAATAATCTGTGCCATCAGAATACCATAAATGACCAATGCTACGTTGTTACCAACCAACATCGTAGAAATAAAATCATTTGGATTTTTGAAGAATACAGACAGAATTTTTGATGACAGCCCCTCTTTTCGCTCAAGCTCAAAACGTAGCTTGTCAACAGAGACGAACGCGATCTCCATGCCCGAAAAGAAGGCTGAGAAAGCCATAGTTATTAAAAGGTAAACAATAATACTCATACTTATCTTACAGAATCCGTTGATGCTTTTTGTTCTTCTTCATCTACGTAAAAAATACCTCCCATATTTCTTATCTGATAGATGGTCATTTGCTGATTAGAATCAAAACCATACCCGGTAATAATCCGATCGGGCTGTTCTATACGTATAAACCGATCCGAATAAACCTTCTCGGTGGCCTGATTCCAATACAACAGTTCTGTATTAAACCGTTCTCCCTTTCGGTTTTTAATATCGACATTTCCCATCAGCTTCCAAAGTTTTTGCTTATCATAGAAATAAGCAGTATCAGCTTTTATACTGGCATCTACATTAAATAAAGAATCAAACTGTTCAAGATAGACACCTTTTTCAAATGCCCAGTAAGAAGGTCTTTTACGATCGTACATCAACCATTCCTCGGCCTCCATACGATAGCGTGTCACACCCGAATCCGAAATATAGGTTACAACCCCTAAAGTTGCCATCGAAGGCAAAGAATCCCGTTCCGTTATAGCCTCACCAAGCTCTTTCTTCTTCCCTCCGCAGGAAGAAAATAAAAGAAGCATAACAATTGTCCCCAGGACAATTGTTATGCTCATGTTTTTACTAAATAAAAAGTTACTTTTTTCTTGTAACATATTATATTATCTGATCGTTGTAGTCTCTCCGATCCATCCGCCAATTGTGATACGGTCGCCAGCTTTATAACCTAACATGAACAGGTCTTTAGCTTCCGGAGTATAAGCAGAGTATGAAGAAATCAACTTATTAGCTTCTTCAGCCACACTTGGATCTACTGCTTTAGCTCTTTGCAATTTATCAATGGCAGCAAAGAAAGTACATTTATTCAATGCCGGTTCATCATTCCATTTATAATTACCAGCATATAACTGAGCAATCAGGATATAAGGAGCACCATAGTTTTCATTGAAACTGATAGCTTTCTGGGCATAGCTTCTTGCCTGCGAAATCTTCTTAGCTGATGCCAATACACTGGCAGCCTTATATGCCGACTCTGCTTTCTTTACATTATCAGTTTCATAAGATATAGCTTCATCGAAGAATTTAACGGAACCGTCAATATCTCCTTTTTTGAATGCCATAGCAGCACAACCGATAGCAGCATCAGCACTTGGTTCCAGTTTGTAAGCATATAAAGATGCCTGAAGATATGCATCACTATCTTTACAGCCCATCATAGCCATCACTTTAATTACCTCTTTCAAAGCTTCCAGATTTCCCTGATTAGCTTCTACTTTAGGAGCATATATCTCTTGCAATGACTCACAAGTAGCAGCTCCACTATTTATGAACTGTGCATCCAGACCTTCTCTAACAGATCTCAAAGCAGCCTTAATGTTCTCTTTCTCAGTTTTAGCAATTGCTTCATCCGTATACTGAGTGTCAAGTAAGTAATCCTTAATAAACTGTTCTTTATGAGAAGGATCAGCTTTCAACTTTTGCAAAGACATATCCAGGAAGAAATGCATCACATTAGGAGAAGCATCAGCTTTAGCTCCTTCAAGAGACTGTTTAAACCATTCATAAGCCTGATTTACATCCGGAGATGGCGCAAACTGAATGTAGGCCAATGCCTTATCACCCAATGCATCTTCTACCGAAGGAACTCCCTTCATTCTTGTCTGGAAATCGGGAATATACTTCATACGCACATCATGCGTATGCATCAAATCATCAAAATACTTCTTATATTCAGGACTATTCCTATCAGTCATTTTGGACATCAAACCCTCCAAAATTGTAAAACCGTCCTTAAAAGTATAATAGCGAAGTGTAGGACAGGTTTCCAACACTATTTTCCACGGCGCATAGGCATCTTTAAAATTACCTGCTTTTACAGCTTCATGTGATACACTACTGTTGGGGATACAGATGCTATCGTTCTGTGCCGCAACAGAGGTTGCACCCGCCGAAAGGAACAACACAGCCACAAGCGTTTTAATCTTCATTGTATCTAAATTTTAGTTGTTATATAATTAGTCTATTCAATATTAATCAACCTTACGTTTGAAGAACCAACGTTCATTAAACGTGATTCCAATGCTGAATCTCAAAATATTTTCATTCAACATACCAGTCTGCAAACCCTCTACACGCACATACTGCGCTGTTAGACTAACGATAGAACGTGAGCGTGGAATAGGTAAACCCAAACCAGCTGTAACACCATACTCACGTGAAGCCCTTTCACCAGCTTCTGTCTTGTAATAAGGAGTAGTGTAATAACCTCCTAAACGATATTTCACATGTCCAAAATAAGTTTTTCCAAGTTTCGAAGGCAAATATTCAGCGCCTACCGAAATTTTTGTACGATCACAAAATGCATTAGGTTGATTCATATAAGTCACATCCCCCCACTTTTGCAAGCTGTAATCAATTCCCACCGTCAGGCGGTCATCATATTTATAAGTAATACCAGCTCCAAAACTATTCGGTAATCCGAATGTTGCAATCGTATCTTTAGTAGTTATTACACTCGTATTGGTTTGCACATAAGTATCATTATTCAAATTATGCTTCGGAGAAAACACAGCTCCCAATGTTACTAAATGTTTCTTACCAATAGGTTGTGTATATTGTATACCAAAATCCAGTTTATAATCACGAACCGACATTCCGGTCGACTCTACATACGAATTGGAAACTGTTTGCCCGTCTACATCCGTATAAGAAGGATATACCATAGCCAAGGTACGTGTTATGTCTCCCCAAAAATAAGAAACATTAGCACCAATACTTAAGTTATTAAGTACCTTCACACCCAAACCGGCATATAATTGATGCAAACCTCCATCACCTAACAGCTGCTTTGTGTAACTCGGACTGGCAGATGTCTCCGAATATCCCTGTGACACATTATAACCGACATTTGAGAAAGGCAGCAATCCGATGCTCATTGCCAGTCTTCTATGCAACCGAAACTGCATCGCAATATAATCAAAGCTCGAATTTTTTACATTCAACTTCAAAGCGCCATCACTGATATTAGCATTTTGCATACTCACTCCTCCTTCAAATAAGAATGTCAGTGAGTCAATAGCAGTATATGAAGCAGGATTCAACGGATTAATTTGTGAACCATCGCGCAATCCAAAGGCAATCCCTCCCATTGCTTTACTATTTCCGAAATTCTGATTGACTAAATCGCCATAGCCATATCGTGTATAAGGAGAGTTTGTATTATTTTGAGCGACTGCCACTCCTGCAAAAGTCGTGAGCAAAAGCGCACAAAGTGTCTGTTTAAATCCTACCATTATTATAGTTTAAAATTCTATTTAATCCTTTCAACACTAAAAATCTATCTGCAAAGATGACACTTTTTACGTTCGTATCAAAAGAAAAATCATCTCCGCCCGTTAAAAAAACCAAAACTTCAGGATATTTATGTTTCATAGCCGTAATATAACCTGATATTTCATATTCAATACCTTTCCATACTCCGGCACGCATAGCAGTCTCTGTATCCTTCCCCAAAGCCGGCGTACATCCCTGTGGACTAACTAATGGCAAACGTCCCGTAAACTGATGAAGTGCCTTAAAACGCATCTGCAACCCCGGAGAGATATTCCCACCATGGTATTGCCCCAGAGAATCAATAAATTCGTAAGTAATACAAGTCCCCGCATCAATCACCAGAATATCCCTTCCCGGAAATTGTTCATTGGCAGCCACCACAGCAGCCATCCGGTCATACCCCAGTGTCTCGGGTGTTTCGTATAAATTGATTACCGGAAGCGGAGTATCTTTATCCAGCCAAAGCAAAGGTACAGAAAGCTTACTTATTTGTCCGGAAACACGCTCATTCAGATTAATGACAGTTGCAACAATACCTCTGTCAATCGGATATTCAGTACAAATATGTTCCAGACAATCCAGCGATTCATTAGAATCATAGATAACATTTACCATTGTAGCCCCCTCAAAGAGTGCCACTTTAGCTACCGTATTTCCTATATCGATAATTAAATTCACTGTTTTTATCGTTTTGAGCGTGCAAAGATACAGATAAAAATTCAAGCACACTGCACACACATATAAAAAAACTCCCGGCAAGTTCTCTTTCACAGAACCGCCGGGAGCTTTCTCCACTCAATTATCGTCTTTTATTTCAGAACGTCATTGCCTGACCGCCAATTACTCCTGCAATAGCACTGGCCACTGCAATAATCACTTTCAGAATCGTACTCCAAACCATCTTTTTCATAGATCTCTTTTTAATTATTAGTTATTACATAAAAGCTTCAAACACCGCGCAGCCAACTTTCAACTTTCAATTTTCAACTCTCAACTAAACCGACGGATCCTCACCTTCTCCCTCATTTCCTCCGCCATTGTTATCAATGCCTTTCTTCATCAAGTCAGCATGTGCAAATGACAATCCCTGAGTCAGTGCCCGGGTAGTACCCACTGCTATCGGACGGAAATATTCAGGAGTAAACTGACACTGTACCGATGTGATCTGATTAGGATTCACCTTGTCTTCTGTTTCTACCCCTTTGCCTTGCGAACGGACCTTCATTGTAAAAGTCCCCAGCCCTTCAAGGCGTACCGTATAGCAATCCAACAGATATCTACGCATCACCGAAAGCAAGTTCCGTACCACATTCTGCACATCACCCGGTGTCAGTGAAGCCTTTTCGGCAATCTCCTCTGCCAAGGTTTGTGTATTAATCCTTTTCTTCATCTTCACCAAAGACGGATGCCATGTTTTCACTCCGGCTTTATTGGCTTTACTGGTTTGTATTCCCTTATAAAATAAAGGCATAAATCCCTCCTCTTTTTAATGTTACTAATCGTTTTTTCATTCACGTTTTGTTGATCAACATTGCAAAGATGGAGGTTTATTCTAAGCCCTCAAAGCAAAAAGGAGTCTGCTGAATGATTCACAACACACTGATTTTGTATTCTGTTATTTATCAACAAACTACAAGCCTTCGAAATCATAAAAATAAAACTAGCCAAGCATTTCCACAAACAGGAAAGCCTGGCTAGCTAACAACTACATTTGAGATGAAAAGAATGCAGTATTATAATTCAAAAAAAGGATCTACAAAACTTTAATAAAAAAGCCCTCCTTATAAATAAACCACGCCTGATTTAAAAGGAGGGCTACACAAACAAACAATAATATTAAGCAGAATTATCATGATTCACATCAGAATAATCCGGCACTCCTTACTCCATCTTAATCTTTAAAGTAAGGAAGAAAGCATTGGACGAATCCAATGTTTGGGGTTATAGAGTCGTCTTCTGTTTCCAGGCAAAATAGGGAATACAAAAGAACAAGAAAAGTCCCTTTAACAAGTTCAAAAAAGTCCTCATCAAAAGCTTATTTTTTACAAGGGCATCTAACAAATATTTATCTGTCTCATACTCTTAATTCGAAAAATAACGATTAAGAATTTCATGTTTTATCAATCTTCTGTGGTCAGAATAAGTATGTGTAGAAAGTCCATATTTCTTTTATGAGTGTCTTCATCAATAAGCTCGCAACACAATTTCGAAGGCCTCACTATACTCCTGTCCCCACTGACCACCTCTCATCGCAGCAAGACCAGTGATGTATTCTGCTGAACGTGGATGTGGATATGGACGCATCACACCACGATACATTGAGAGAGCCTTCACCTTAGCATCAACGCCTTCCTTGCCTACCTCTATATAGCAGTTAGGATTGAATGTTGTCATTGCATTGTTGATCTTCCACTCCGTACAACTAGGAACCTCCATATACCAGAACTCCTGCACACGCTTCACTTCTGGTCTACGTTGGAATAGACGGATAGCCTCTTGGCACGCTATAGAAGTCTGTAGGTGGTCATTGTTAGTATCCGCAGGATGATGAGTGATGATAACATCTGGCTCGCTCTCTTTGATGGCACTCTCAATGAACTGCACCAGTTTGAGATGAGGTACAGTGTTCATCTCGATATTCGGGAACGTACCCTCATATATGCGGTTCACACCCAGGAACTTGTTCGAGGCATTCGTATCATCGCCCAATTCCTCGTCTGAAGGTCGGAAGGCCCTCGCCTTCGCCTCCGTACACATGATGCACACGTCCACCTGATGGCCCTCGCGTGCCCATTTCCACATAGACGCACCTGCGCCCAGCGTCTCATCATCAGGATGAGCCACTACAAGTAAGTATTTCATATTCTCTAATTTTTAACAATTATACAACTTGGGGTTCGTATCTACAGGAACCAATATCAGACACAAGCTATTTACAGTAATACTTCGAAAGATTGTTTTAGGATTGATCACCCTCACTTCCCGCAACACTTCTTGAATTTCTTACCGCTTCCACAAGGGCAAGGATCACTTCGACCGACAGCTTTGAATGGATTCACATAGGGTTGCTGCACACCATTCACCAGATAGTCTAACTCTTTCGGAATCAAATGGCTGAAAAAACCATCCTATAAAAGACCGAACCTTTTCATCCTTGCCCTGCAATAAGGCTTTTTGAAAGCGATCCCTCATATGAGCCATACAACACGTAATTAATTGGACGTCTACAAATCAATTCAGATAAACCTCCGCATTTTCTCTATCCAGTTTCTCATACACAGAATTATTCGACTTAAACTCAGGTACCACCTGTTTCATCAGTCTCACCGTATCTTCAATCTTCACCGAGAGTGCCAACTCCGCCAGTTTATCATAAGAGGCAAGTATCTCATCCCGTTTGTATTCCCTCACTTTGGCTATACGTATTTTATAATGATCCGTCGGAATCGTATTCTCCTCATTACTCAAGACCTCCTCATAAAGCTTTTCACCGGGACGCAAACCGGTAAACTTTATTTTAATATCTTCACCCGGAATGTATCCTGCAAGGCGGATCATTTTCTCGGCCAAGTCTACAATCTTCACCGGTTCACCCATATCGAAAACAAATATCTGATTACCGGTACTCATTGTGGCTGCCTCCATCACCAAACGGCAGGCCTCGGGAATAGTCATAAAGAAACGGGTAATCCCGGGATCGGTGACGGTCACGGGGCCGCCTTCCTGTATCTGTTTTCTGAAATATGGAATCACACTGCCATTACTGCCAAGTACATTTCCAAACCGGGTAGTCACAAACTTCGTTTTTCCTTTCACCTGCCCATGTTCCATAGCAAGACCCAGACTTTGTACATAAATCTCAGCCAAGCGTTTGGAAGCTCCCATCACATTCGTCGGATTAACGGCCTTATCGGTGGAAATCATCACCATCTTCTCTACACAATATTGTACACAGAAGTCGGCAACCAACCGGGAACCAACCACATTGACCCGGACCGCTTCACAAGGATTCTCTTCCATCAAAGGAACATGTTTGTAGGCGGCCGCATGAAATACGACCTGTGGATGGAACCTCTCAAAAGCCATCTGAAGACGTTCTTTCTGGCGGACATCACCAATAAAAGGAACAAATGTCAGTTCGGGGAAAAAGCGTTCCAATTCCAGACGGAGTTCGTGCATGGGAGTTTCAGCATTATCAAACAGAATCAATTGTTTAATCCCGAAGGTAGCCAACTGGCGGCATAATTCACTGCCAATACTACCGGCAGCTCCTGTAACCAAAATGGTTTTACCTGTAAAATTCTTAATAATTTCCAGCATGTTGATCTCGATCTCATCACGCCCCAATAAATCCTCTATCCGAATTTCTCTGATGACAGTTTTCTTCAAACCATCCCCCAAAACATCAATAGGAGGAGAAACATAGTTTTTCACATTATTATCCTGACAGAATTTCACCAAATGCCCCTGCTCCTTCTGAGCATCTTCATACGAAGGAAAAATAATGCCGTTAATATTGTGTTTTTCTACAAAACACACAAAATTGGATTCATCTGCAAAATAATAAACCGGTGACTCTGATACTGAATACGCTTTAAGATTTTCATTTGGATTCACAAAGCCGACTACTTGAAAATGCTTACTTGTGTACATACGCTTCTTGAGTGCAACACTTTTATCACCGGTGCCATATACCAACACTCTAGCTTTTCTGGAAGTGAACTGTGATACAACAACATCATAAATCAAAATGAGCATAACACGAATACCCACCAAAATAGCTGTCGTTGTCAGCAGGTCAATAAAACAGCATACATACAAATATTTTGTCGGTAACCATGAGCCAATCATCATGGCAATAATTAATAGAGATAGCTCCTTCAACATTATTGCCATTTCAATTTTACCTACACTTTTTATCGATGCATGACGTATAATGTTTCTACTTACTTTCAAAAAGTGAAAAGTAAGAAAACTGATGATGCCCGAACAAACTGCAATAGTTATGATGACATTTTTCTCTACACTAATAATGAAACCATTAACAAAAAGCAGAGTAATGCATGTACCTGTAACAGACAATATTACATCAATGAATAAAACAGCCCGATAATTTACAAATTTCTTCCTTTCAAACAGGTTGTCGAAAATCTTACAAATAATACTTCTCACAATATTTTTTTTAATGTTAGTTAGCGTCCAATTTTGACGTGTAGCCCAAGGAAAGCCCCCACAAGGCGGTTCCCTAATTAATAACGTCAAAAATGATATTGATTTTTAATATTTGTTTTTAATTTAGTCCGATTGTCAAGGGCAATAAATGTTCATAATTCCTACGTCCTTTAACAATTTCGCAGAAGAATCTTTTGAAATAATCCAGCACTGCCCCCTGCATCTTGACCTAAAACGTTTCTCAAACATGCTATAAGACCGTTGGTCATAGCTGAACAAACGCACCAGACGTAAATCTTTAGACATCACTATCCTCCGGTTCACGGTTCAACTGTTGATGAATTATAGATAAAACATTCTCATTTTTACAACGCATATCGTGGAAATCACGGACAAGAAAAAAGCGGTTGAAACCTGTTATATTCAACATAAGTCCTCCAGTTTCCCTACCAGATTTTTCAAACCTTCGTAACTCAAATTCTTCTGACTGACATGCACACCGTTGCTCATACGGATATCCACCAATATACGAAGTTCGGTATGCGAAAGAACCAGGGAATCGCTTGTCGGATTCTGATTCAAAATCGATGCAGATGTTTCCACCAAATCCACCTCCGCGGGAGGGGTACCCAGGACTTGGACAGGTATTATCTTTTTTCAGGTATCCTTGTACCATTTTTCAAACAGGTTATAAGGTACTTTGTTGGACAAACAAAATTGCTCTATGGAGATTCCATTCGGAACCCCTTCTAATTTGTAACGCAAAAACAGACGTTCAAATTCATTGTAACTATACATAAACTTTACTTTTTGATTTAACGGAAGCAAAGTTCGGAGTTTTGCAACGGGTAAGTAATACGTCACTTTTAGACGCTAACGACATTCCTTACGTCATTTTGTCTTATCTGTTTTTTGTGAAACAAAAAAATAACTTATAAATTGCCAAATGGCATATATGTATTTCATACTTCACAATGGGTCCTTACATTTCCTTTGAATACTCCACCAACTTGTTGTGCATCCACTGAGGGTACTTTCCGCAAGCGGTATAAAGGATAGCCAATACAGTCCAGTTGATGAGCTTGATGTCTCCAAAGAAAGAGGCATGCTTTACATAATATACATCTAGTTTCAGCCGAATAGGTAGCACCTTCTCGTTGTACTTATCTTCCTCCTCAAACTGGTCGCCATAGATGTAGTCCCACAGACTTGACTGACTAGTCAGTCCGCAAGGAACGGTAGCAGAAATGGCATTCTCACCACCTCTGGTAATCTCCACCTGATCCACAGCAGCCGGACGAGGTCCAACAATACTCATCGTACCATTCAGGATATTCAGCAACTGTGGTAGTTCGTCAATCTTGAACTTACGCATAATCTTGCCCCACCAGAATATTCTATCCTGATCAGGACGCAATGAAGCCTCATTCGCTCCCCTTACCACACGCATAGAACGGAACTTCCACATCTTAAATTTCTTGTTATCCTTGCCCACACGATTCGCGAAATAGAACAACGGTCCCCAATCGCTAGCTAGTGTGAGCACAATACTCATAATCCAGATAGGCGAAGTGCCAATGATACCAATCAAAGCGCAAGTAAAATCAAATATGCGCTTAACTATTTTGTAAACCATATCAATAAAGTCTTACTACTGTTTCAAACGCTTCAGCATAATTGCAACCCCACTCACTACCACGAATAGTAGCAAGTCCAAGGATATACTTCATTGCTCCTTGGGTGCGGATACGAACGCATAAACCTCTATACATGCTCAGGGCTTTCACTTTAACATGTACACCTTCCAAACCTACTTCAACATAGGTATTGGGACGGAACGAATTCATCGCATTGTTAATCTTCCATTCAGTACAAGAAGGAACCTCCATATACCAAAACTCCTGCACGCGCCTCACCTCGGTCCTGCGTTGGAACAGGCGAATAATCTCTTGGCATACCATCGATATCTGAGATGGTCATTGTTCGTGTCAGCAGGATGATGAGTAATGATCACATCAGGCTCGCTCTCCTTGATGGTGCTCTCAATAAACTGTACCAACTTCAAGTGAGGCACAGTATCCATCTCAATATTCGGGAACGTACCCTCGTATTCACCCCAAGGAACTTATTAGAAGCATTGGTATCATCTTCCAGTTCATTGTCCTCTGGACGGAACGCACGAACCGCATCTACCACAGTCTTATCGAGAGTAAGTGAGTTGCACATCATATCACGAGTACTTACGTCATACTAGAAGTTCTCTACCTCAGTACGCTTCTTATCCAACTCCCCTGGAGTATCGAAAGCAATATAAGCTTTATCGTTATCGAGGAGTACCTTAACATACTTGCGATAAATATCTCTACGTTCACTCTGGCGGTAAGGGCCATGCTCACCACCGAAGCTCACACCTTCATCAAACTTGATGCCGAGCCAGTTAAAAGCCTCAATGATATACTCCTCAGTACCCGGAATAAAACGAGTAGAGTCTGTATCTTCAATACGAAAAATAAGATCACCTCCATGTTGCTTTGCATAAAGGTAATTATAGAGTGCTGTACAAACACCTCCTATATGAAGGGGGACCTGTTGGCTCGATGCAAAGCATACACGTACTTTTCTGTCATTTATATTTTGTCAATGATTTATTATTGTTTCGAGATTATCTATACATTTGCCTAGTACGAAATTCTTTTCATAATACCACCTACCTTTTCTTCCCATGTTAGCAAATTCCGACCTATTTGGTAATACTTTCTCTACAATAACATTTGCCAACGCCTTATAATCCCCAGGATCTACAGCATAACCACAATCTGCTTCTCGTATTAAATATTGAGACCCTCTACCTAACATTGCTAGTATCGGCTTACCCGCAGACATATACGACTGTACTCTTGCTGGTACAGTCATATCCAGAAACTCATAACCACCCTTTAATGTTGCTAATAACGCATCAGCTTTCTTGAAAAAAGATGGCATTGCACCACCAGGGTATCTTCCCATTAAAAATGCAATATCTGTGAGATCATTTTCTTTAATGAACGATTCTAACCATAGTTTCCTACTTCCGTCTCCTACAAAAATCCACTTAATTTCTTTATATTCCTTAAGTAAAAGCATGCATTTACCTATGGATTCAAGATTTTGTCCATCGCCCAAATTTCCAGCTAACATAATTCTAAATCCTTTAGGGAGGTTTGGTATGTTATATTGTGGATCTATTTTAGACATATCTACACTCCAATTAGGGAAGTAGACTATTTTATCGTGAAAATCTTTATTGCGGCAAATAAGTTTCTCGAAACCCTTTGATGTAATTAAAATTCTAGTAGATTTCTTATAAGTCCATTCTGTGATATAAGTAAGAATAGGTGAAACTCTCTTATACAACTTAGAGCTAACGCTCAACATTATGGAATCTGGCCAAATATCCATAATCCATGAATATACGCTTGTACTTCTTATTATACCTAATAAACAAGCAGGAATAAGTTGAGTTATTGGAGATGGTTCATGTGTAATGATGGCATCATACTTTCTTTTCCACATAAAGTAGAATATAATCCATAATATACCAGAAAAAACGAAAGATAAATAGTTAAGCGACAACCCTATAGCAGAAGCACGCCTACCTCGTGGTAGCTGCAAGCATCTATAGAAAGTAACTCCATCTTTCTTTTCTATCCTACGCTTAAATAAGTTATATCCTTTGTAATATACCCCCTCCGGATAATTAGGGATTCCAGTCAACACATCAACCTTATACCCCCTTTTCGCAAGTTCAAAAACAAGTTCATTGCTTTTGAAATTTTCAGGGTATATATATTGTGTCACTACTAAAACTCTTTTCATAACTGAAGGCGATTATCTCATATATTTTCTTATATCAAGCCCTTTCAACGAGTCCTCAAAACTTACGACATTATAATCAAAGTCATAAATACTCATCTCTGGGTCGTAGTATGAATCTGAGAACATCTTGGGTATTGGAGGTAGAAAATAACTACCCAACCATACCAATGGGTTAAACAATCGGGTAATCCAGATTTTGTGACCATTCTCTTTCGCAAAGTGGCGCACAATCTCCACCGTATCCACCAGTTCCTTGTTCTGAGGGAAGAATGTTCCGTTCATCTCGCGCACAATTATCAGCTTCACAAACTCTGCCAGATTGTCCACATGCAACATGCTTCGTTTGTTGTGCCAAGCAGGGAAGATTGGAGTCTTCGTAGCCAACCAACCCAATCGAGGCAGGTTACCCTTATTGCCCACACCATAAATCATAGGCGGACGTAAAATACACACCTTGAACGTTGGGCAATCCAAATCTTTCAGTCCATTCTCTGCCTGCAACTTAGAGTCACCATAGAAATCATTAGGATCTGGCTGAGTGTCAATCGTGGTCACGTTCGCCTTCATCGACTTCGATGCACGATACACAATTCTCGAACTCATGAAGATAAATTGCTTCACCCCCATCTCCTTCGCCCATTTTGCAATCTCAATAGTCAGATCCTTGTTTACCTTGTAATACAATGGTGCCATTTCAGGTTTAGGATTTACATGTGCAATACCTGCCACATGAAACACTACATCATATTGTGAGAAATCAGCTTTCTTCCAAGCCTCATTCATTGTATCTACCGTATCCACAAAGAATTGCTTCTCCTGTCCGTCAAATGACTTATCAAGCCAACGCTCTATCGACATGCCAACAAAACTGTTAGCACCGGTTATCAATACTCTTTTCATAAGTTTTCTTGTTATACCGAAAAATTATAGTTGTTTGCAGGCATCTATAAAATGACCAGCATATATTTTAAATTTCTCAGACATTTTCACCAATCTATCAAATGAAGCTGACGCCTGTTTTTTGTTGCTATTCTGAAATTTTGTAAACACTTTCATACCTGGAATAAAAGAGTCTCCGGTAAACAACATTCCGTCGATTTCATAGCACAAGCAAGACGGATCATACCCAGGTGTTTTAAAAATATTAAAGGATACATCCTTGAAGCCAACAGAATCACCATCATTCAAACAAACCACATTAGAATTATCCTTTATTCTAAATGAAGTTTCATGGTAGCAAGAAATATTTTCCATTGGATCATTTAATGCTATCATTCCATAACGATTGGTGTGTACATCTATTAATGGATATTCCTCTAATAATTCATTTAGTCCATAAATATGATCAAAAAGCACATGAGTCAGTAGGACTCCTTTTAGCGTGAGTCCGACCAACATAATCTTAACATCCTTATAATCTCCTACATTAATTAATAATTTTTACCACCCAAATCTGTTATTAAATAACTGATAGATGAGAATATAGAATTGATGTGATGAGTGACTTGCAACATTAAATTAGGTCATAGTTCGATAGGTTTACATCCCAGCATTTGATATTGAAAACCTCATTCTTCTTAACTGCTTTCTCGTCCAGAATCTTAGCTGTAAAGAAGAATTTCTTTGGTTCAAACTTCCTTGGAATACGAAACATGCCATTACAATTAAATAACAGCTCACCTACGTATAAAAGTAAATCAAAATTATTTGTCTCATGCTTCATGATATATCTCACTGCTTTACAATAGTTCTTAGCAGATTTTTGAGTTACGTCTATCAAAAATGCAGTACGAATACCTTCATGTACTTTTACCTTGTAGAAAAATATTACGCCATCAATATCTACTTTAGAGTATACGCCATCCATACACTTATATCTGGTCTTGTTGAAAGTTTCATCTTCCTTTGCTATTACATTTTTTTTAACATCAGAAGACGCAAACAAAGAGGATAAACCAACCCAAGCCATACAGAATAGTTCAGAGGCCCAATTAAGGAAACCCATACCTTTCTTAATACCACCTATTCTATAGGGTAAGCAATAGGTATGAAGTTTATCAACATCAAGCAAAAACTTCATTGCTGTAATAAGTGGGTGTGCATTATCATTGGGGAATCCAATAACCATTGCATAACCATCTTCCTTATATCTACAATAAGCCGTATCCATCAGTTCATAGTAATTCTCAATGCCACGATGTTCTTTAGCTATCATAGTGTCAATGTTACATATTACTTTTACGCGTTCGCCATTTACTATGTAATAACTAGGAACTCCAGAATTATGGCCTACTATCTTATCATCAACTATAAAAAGTGTATGATAAGAATAGCCCATAGGATTTTGGATATTTTGATTCTCATATTCTTGTAAAGGCCTTTCTCTTTCAAAGACAGTATTAAACAGGTTGAGAATCTGTTCCTTCTCCGCAACTGTAAGTTCAGTTGTTTTCTTTACGATGAATTTCTCCATTATTACTTATTTGCAGTGTAACATTGTAGCACCCCAACTGAGCCCTACGCCAAAACCAGCCAGCAGCACGTTACCCTTTAGGAGACCTTCTTTCTGAGCCTCATACAAAGCAATAGGTATGGTATTTGAAACTGTATTCCCAACATGTTCCATGAACACATAAAACTTTTCTTTATTTATGCACATCAACTTACGCAAATAGTTAATCATATATTTATTTGCCTGATGGAAAATCCAAAGATCCACGCCATCCTGATCCAAGTTTTCTTTCTTTAACAATTGCTCTACCATTACGGGTACAACATCCGAAGTGAAATTGAAGATCGCGCCACCATCCATGTAGAGATTATCATCCCATTTCTGTGTATCATTCCCATCCTCTGTTACACACCCCGCTTTTTTAGGCAGACGGGCACCACCTGTTTTTAACATCAGCATTTCTGCTCCTGAACCATCTGTTCCAAGAACAAATTCACCTATCTCGGCAAACCCCTCCCTTGCAACAATGGTTGCAGTTCCAGCATCACCAAAGATTGTCTGGTTACCCTTGTCTTCGGGATGGATGTATTTTGTATATGTCTCTGCAGTCAGAACCAGCACGTTAGTTGCTATACCACCTACTATCAAGCCCTTGGCAACCGCCAATCCGTATTCATAACCGGAGCATCCCAAGTTAAAATCAAAGGCACCACACGATGTCTTCAATCCCAACCTATTCTGCAATATACATGAGCTGGATGGAAGCTTATAGTCCACACTCTGCGAGCAGAGCAACAGGAAATCTACTTTCTCACGTTCCTCGGGATATTGTGCAAATAACTTTTCTGCCGCCTTATACGCTAAATCAGCTGCGGTTTCATCCTTGCCCGACAAGTGACGCTCTTTAATACCCACCTTATTGGCCACCTTTTCTGCATTCCACTCCGGGAAACGTTCCGCTATCTGTTCATTTGTTAATACGTTCTCAGGCAAGTAATAATCCACTGCCTTAATGAATGCCTTACTCATCATATTTTCTTCAACTTTGTTTTACGTTAATTTAGGGTATATCCACCATCTATCAACATTGATGTTCCTGTCATCCATTTTGTTGCATCAGATAGCATATATACAACAGCATATCCAACCTCTTCAGGCTTTCCATAACGCTTTAACGGATAACGCATTTTATCAGCCTCTATCTGTTCCATGTCTATGTCACTACCATCAAGTATTGGAGTTTCTACCATGCCTGGAGTTACAGTATTCACTCTAATCTTCTGTGGAGCTAGTTCAAGTGCAGCCGCCTTGGTGAAACCTTCCAACGCCCCCTTAGTCGCACCATATAGTGAGCCTCCAATATAACCACACTTTACTCCAGAAATAGATGAAATAAACACAACTGAACCTTCCTTTGCTAAGCACTTTTGTTGAATTATTGTTCTTAACAAACGTATAGAAGAGAAAACATTTGTGTTAAATAGTTTTTGAAGATCTTCATCCTCGGTGAACTTCAGCATCTTTGTTTCTACAACTCCCACACAGCATACCACACCGTTCACTTTCGGCAGTCTCCCGATCAGTTCTTCGATGGCATTCACGTCACTCAAATCAGCAATAATCATCTGGTGATTTTCACCCTCCAAACTTATCAGAACCTCCTCTAATCGTCTTTTGTTTCTAGCTGTGATGATACAGGTAGCTCCTGCCGCAGCACATTGCTGTGCTACGGCTTTACCAATACCTGATGATGCACCTGTTACTAAGATTGTTTTTCCTTCAAGGGAAAAAGTTGTAAGCATTACTTTTTAGATATTACTAAATTATACAGACCCTCAATAGTGTTTGTTAACTTTAACTCTGCCGGAGTTACTTTTACACCATATTTCTTACCAATCATATTTAGAACTGCCAAACCTGTCAAGCTACTCCATTCTTCGAAGTCACGAAATTCGCTTTCAGCCTTAAACTCACATGCATCTGTCTCATCAAACTGATCTGCAAAATCTGCGATAAATTCTTTGATTTCCATTTTGTTAAATTTTAAATTATTTTTAATTGAAATTTTATATTTCTATCTTTTACATCTTGTTAAAGTCAGTAATTCATTATATAAATTGACATATTTCTGATAACTATCCCTCACATCATAGTGCACCTGGACGTGACGAACACAGTTTACAGAATAGACATTAGTCTTATTTTTCCTAATTTTCTTAATACAAAAATAAGCCTTTTTGTAATCACCATCGGGAACCACAAAACCTGTAGAGTTCGTAATATGATACGGTGGAGCAGAATTATTATATACAACTGCAGGTGTTCCACATGCCATTGCTTCAATTATTGTCAATCCAAATGTTTCTGCTTTTGAAAAACTGACAAAAACATTAGCCCGAGTGTAGGCCGCAGTTAATTCCTCAGTTGAATTAGTACGTTCGAGCCCGATAATATTATTCGGTAATTGCTGTATCATCTTTCGTGGCAATCCTATTAGTAGAATCTTCTCATCTTGTTCTAACATTTTGCTTAATTCCACAAAATCTTCAAATCCTTTTCCAACATCCCATTGAGAGGCAACGCCTAATATTAAAAAATCATTACTTCCTATCATTGAATGATTAAATCCTACAGTAGGCTTAAAAACATTCAAATCAACACCGTTATTAATCACAACATGTTTTTTTTTGCGAAGGAATGAAATTGACAAATATTTGTCAACCCATTCTGATACTGAGACAATTGTTAAATTAGGGTTTTGGGAGAATAATTTTTTTTTCTTTAAGTAGTTCCTTCTAGAAAAATCTGAAATAGAAGAAGGGTATTCTTTATGTAAAGGACAATTAAAACAAAGCTCCTTCCATTTGTAACAACCTATACCACAAAAATGAAAACAATGTCCTGTAATCGCCCAAAAATCATGAAATGTCCAAACAACCTTAACATCTGTGTTGTTAAGATAGCCAAATAAAATATCATAATTCAAAACATATCCATGGATGTTATGTAGGTGTATGATGTCTGGCCTTGACAATTCTATAAATTTAATGAGTTCACGGGTTGCTCGACGCATACTTAAGCCAGCACGATCTAAAAGGCGAGTTTCAAGAACCGCAAATAGAACATCGAACTTGTTACCTATACGAAATAGATTGGAACTAGATGAATTTGCAATTCGTGAATAGGCGATATAAGTATCCCAACCGGATTTCTGTGCTGCCAAGTTAATACCTTCTGCAATGCGTCCTGTAGAGCCCCAATTAGCTGATACATTTATTTGTAAAACTTTAGGCATATTTGATTAACAACTAAAGTGATGTCTTTTCGTACGGTTCTTAATAACATCTAAACCTCCAAAGAGGATACATTTCAAACGGAAAGTAGAACTATCTTGTACAAGATTTCTGCAAATAATATTTTCATTAGGATCATAACTGCCAGGTACACTAATGTAAATTTTAGTATAACCAGCTTTAGTCGACTCATCAATAACCTTTTGTGAATAGTTGCCACAAGGATAACATATTGAATCTATCTCAGAGTTGAGATGAGCCGATATTATTGCTCGAGAATCAGCTAATTCTTTTACAAGAACGCAATCGTCAACATCTGTTAAAACTACATGATTGTATGTGTGACTTTGAAAGTTAAATCCTTTCTCTTTTAAAAATAATATTTGTTCCCAGTTGAGATAGCCGTGTTTGCCAACTAATCCAGGAGCTATGAAGACTGTAGGAAATATATTATTATTTATAAAAAAATCTTTTGTATCCCAAAGCCCCAACCAGCCATCATCGAAACATAAGTGAATCTCAGAATCATAAATAGGTAAACGATTTACTATCTTGAAACCATTTTTTTTTATTACTGAAATATGGGACATAAACAGTTCCAAACTAGTACCCATATCTGTATACTGTACTTTGTCAAAAACATCATGGTAGTATATAATCTTACCATGTTGATTTTTGTTAAAAAATGAATGGATTGCAATTAATATTGTTTTAATTATTTGTTTCATCGTCTTATTATAGGCTTTATTATCAGTTTAAAAAAATAAAAAAAGGACTTAAAAGTCTGACTTATACCTCCACATATAGTTTTACTATATGATAACCTATATAACAAAGAAAGCTCTGGCTTAAAATTATTAATCTTATAATCATAGCCACCTCTACCAAAATTAATCTCATAATTAGAAGATATCGTGGAACACTTATTTATAATATAATGTGTATTGTTCCACAAATTATACTTTGGCTCTGTATACAATATTACCCACCTCACAGAGATATTCTCGTTAAAAAAGACCATACCAGCAGAAACAGGATTACCTTCTTCTTCTAGTATACCAATTTCTATAAGATTACTATCAAAACAAGACTCAACAAAAGACCAAAAAGAATCGTTAAACGTGTTAGCAGATCGAAGCCCCTTTTTTACCATTATGCTAGAAATCTCAAGAAGTTGCTTCTTCGGGAACTGGTGTTCTAACTTTTTTTTGAACATTTGGAATGTATACTCCCTAGTAGTTGCTACGATTTTTTTGAGTTTTTTCTTTTTGTCATTATTTAAATTGCAAAAATTATCGTAAACATTTGCCAAAGGACAACAACTTAAATATGAATATTCATTAATGCAGTATATTAGCGATGATCTAGAATAAATTCTAAAATATGGCAAAAGAAGTGAATCTGGTCGAATATTATCAAGAGTAATAGACTTTACATTGTCATCATGCTGAATGAAATCGAAAAGTTCGGAAAAAACATCGTGTTTCTTCGCATTTTCATCGATAATAATATCACAAAAGTCTGTATTTCTATCATTAATAAAACTTAACTCCCCCAAATACAAATATGTAGGTAATATTGCCTGAAGTTGATTATTAGGATTTCTATAACATAATAAATATAGTTCAACCTTCCTTTTTTGAATGTAATCAAATGAGATTTTATTATATGCATAAGATTGGAATACTGAATAATTACCATAATTATACAATCTGTTCCAATCTGTTTCTATATTAGCAAAGCTATTTTCTACTCGTATCATTTTTTAGCTGTTTAGAATTACAAACACAACGTGATAGTATTAAGAAAAATGCGAAGCTTGTTCTATATGAGAACAATACTGTTGATGAAATTATCCAAAAGAATAGTAATATAGCTATAATATTTATACCTCTTAACTTACCTATTGTTTTTATCAAAAATGTGAAATATACAACTATGAAAAAATATCCATAAAAATACACTGCATTGCCCCATTCTGAATCGAACTGACTAAACGGCGTATGATAAACCGTACATATAGAATCTACATCAAAATTTCCGACAAGAATTTGTCTCGCCTCTGTAACAATATTATTGTAATACGCAAAATTTGCGTATTTATATACGATGCTGCCTCCGTCACTTGTCCCATCCTTTATATCAAACATACGAAATTGACTTGAAAAAATCTCGGATACACAATAGAAAGTAATGATAATAAATACAGCTGGAAGAAAGATTGTTTTTATAGATACTTGTTGTTTCTTCCTTAAAAAAAGCATCAAAGCAACAGTAGCAAATACAATAACAAAACCAGTTCTACTACCAGAAAGCAACGCAGAGGAAAACACTATCGCCCAAAAAGGAAGTTGTAATTTTATAGGTGTTTTAAGATTCTCAATAGCATAAATAATTGAGCACATTGAGATATATTTCATACATTGATTTGAGTTATGAAATAGACCACCAAATCGAATATTCTGCAAATCGCTCAATGATGCTGCATTAGCAGAATGTTCTAAAAGATAATCAGTAGATTCTGAAACCACATCCCCAGTATATGGATATAAAAAATCCATAATACTTATTATTACTCCTATACCATATACAAAAGCTAATTGCGATAACAAAATTACTACTACTATTATATATATATATACGTTTCTAAATTGGACATTCCCGATATATGGAAAGAGAACCAGTAATTCAATGATGTAGATTCCTCTAATTATTGACTTAAAATCTATTGGAATGCCATAGAACATATTCCAACATAAAGATAAGACAATCAAAAGCACCATTATTATTTGAAAGGGGGATGGTACTTCTGTTTTAGGAAACTTAAATGCTAAATATAACAGTAGTATAGGATTTACAATATACAAAATTCCAATGTGTGGAAGCAAAACAGATATTATCAATATAATGCCTGCTAACCTTTCTTGTGGCGTAAATTCAGTATAATGTGCCGAGATTTGTTTAAATAAACTCATCTAATGCCTTTTTAAGAGATTCTAAGAAGCCTGTGCCATATTTTAAATCAGGCTCAATATAATTACCTTCCCCCCATTCGTTCCATGAACGCAAGAATACTATTCGCTGTGGTTGTGGCTTATCTTTTACAAAATTCAGCACTTTCTTCATATATTTATAGAAAGCTTCAGGAGTAGAATCCGTTAAGATTAATCCATTTCTTTTTGAGCGAGGCGAGTGATCCCAATTAGGTATAATAGATGGAATAGTAGCGATATCTTTGTCCAACGATTTACAGTAATAATCAAGTGCTTCGCTATACTTGTATGTGATAGGTATATTAAAACATTTTTTGCCTATATAATGAATTGCTCTAAACAAGAAACTCTTTTCTTCATGAATGGTTAACACAATAGTATATATTGCACTAAATCCCATGTCTACAATTTTCTTTTTATCTCTGATGGCACCTTGTGCTACAAAATAGAAACCATCTATACCGTTCTCTTTTGCCAATCTATTCCATGTATTAATAAATCTACTAGTATATGGCATGTCAAATGGTGAGTAGATAACAAACAAGGGCTTTCCATTTATACGGATATAGCGTTCATCCATAAATGCAGGTAGCAAATGATAGAAGTGCTTAATATCGTCCTCTTCGCCAAGATACTTCTGCTCAATTAAAAGTTTATCTTCCTTTCCCGGTTCCCAAGTCTTATTATACCAAGAATGATTAGCCCATGCAAGACAGAAAGGAAAATCAGGCTTCTTAGATTCAACAACTTCGTTGAAAGGGCGCTCGAGGAGCTGTTTACCATCACCGAACCAATAATGCCAATAACAAAAACCCTCAACACCATACTTTTTGGCCATCTCGGCTTGGGCCTCTCTTGTCTCAGGTACTCGAAGATCATAATAACCCAAATCTGCAGGAACTCGAGGTTGATAATGCCCTCTAAACAAAGGCTGAGCTCTACCTACATTCGTCCATTCTGTAAATCCTTTGCCATACCATTCATCATTCTCAGGAATTGGATGGAATTGTGGTAAATAAAATGCTATAACTCGCACGGATTTTTTTTCTTTCTTATCCATATTTATTTATTTTTCATTTTGTATATACACATATTGATTGATTGTCTCTCAGCGCGTGTCATACCTATGGCATAAATAATTAATACTGAAAATAATATTGATACAAATGTTATTGCTATTAGTCTAATAATAGAATCTGAGAATATAACACAGATGAATAATGGAATGGTAACTGATGTTAAAGTCACTATAAAAATCCGGAACAAAACATTCTTACAATAATCAAATATGTGCATACCTGTAAGCTTTACCATATACATTATGCGTTGTACTTGCGTGAGCAAAGTCACAACTGTAGATATTATCAACACAGAATATGCATCATATCCCAATTTGATAAACAGAATACTTAATGGTATGGTTAGTAATAAAACTATTGAAATTGCAATATTATATCCCTTAATCACTCCAGTTGCTTGAATCGAAGTCACCAAAGGTGTGCAAAGAGCTTCTATCAGAGCCATAAGAATCAAAATTCTTGAAAATCCCAAGGTATATGCGGGATATTCACCAAGCCAAATATCAAGAATACAAGGAAGTTCAATAATACAGGGAATCGCGACAATCATCAATAAGAAATAAGAGTATTTCGAAGATAAATATACGAGTTCGAACATACGCTCCTTGTTATTTTCAGCATATTTCTTTACTATTTGAGGTTGTACTGCCAATAAGAAACTGCTTACAAATTGATTTACTGCACTATAAATCTGATTAGCAACAGCAAAGGCTGCATTAATTATAGGCCCGAAAAATGAATTTAGGACAACCACTATACCTTGAGCTTTAATAACAGCTGAAAAAACGCCTAATGTATTCCAACCTAAATATTTCGTTAACTCCTTGTATGTATCTTTATGCCAGTATAGTTGAAGCTCACACTCAGGAAACCGCTTTACTGAATAAGTTGCATAGACGATTAGCTTAATGACTGAAACCAAAAATAAAAGAATTGAATACACCACTAAACTATCAAAATCCACATACAACAAAAGAAATACAACAAGCAGCTTGAGGATCACTTCCAAGATACTAATATATGCGTAAATAGACATCTTCTCCCTAGAAATAATCACTGAATTAAAAGGTATCTGAATAAAACTAACAACGAGTGTTAATATTGAGAAATGGAAAACCCCCATTGTTGCATCCATACGATCTGATGGAATTCGTAAACATTTTTCAATGAACCATTCCCCAGACACTTCAGCAATAATTGCTATTATTAAGCCAATAATACCATATATTATTAGGAGAGAGTTAAACAATTGTCGCAACCGTAATCCATCTCCCTTGCCAAGGTAATATGAGAAATATCTTTGGGAAACAGATGTCAACGTATTACTTAAGAATGCAAATATTGCAATAACGCCACCAATTGTGTTATAGATACCATAATCGACAAAACCTAGTATTTGAAGAGTTACTCTAACAGTGTATAGAGTTACTATCATTATTAAAAATGTTCTCAAATATAAAAGGAGACTATTTTGAGCAATCGTCTTATTTTCAGATTCCATTTCAGTCGGCCATTTTTGTTAATTGTGCATCAAGAAAGTCAACCTTAGCTTTTAAAGATTCCATATCATACTCCCACCATTTTTGATCTTGAAGAAACGCTATTTGTTGTTCATTAAATCTCTTTCTAATTATTTTAGCCGGATTACCAGCTACGACTGTATACGGTGGAACATCATGGGTAACAACACTTCCTGCTCCTATAATTGCTCCGTCACCTATTTGCTTGACAGCAGGGCAAATAATAACACCGCTTCCGGTCCAAACATCATTACCAATTTTCAAAGGAGGCCTATCTAGCATGTCTTTGCTAGTATATTTGAAAATAGGATTATATAGAAATGGATGAGTGGTAAATCTATTTGAAGGATGGTTCGCTCTAAACACTTTTAAACCCGAACCAATACTACAATACCGGCCAAAAGAGATATGACAAGGTTGAGGGAAATTTACATGATGAAAACACCCACCATAAGTACCGTATCCAATTTCGAGACCATAATACTTTTTATACAAATATCGCAAAGAAGTAGAATATGAATATCCACCCTCAATCCTCAGTAATATCTTTTCAATAATGCGACGTAGATATCCATTGTTTATAGAATACAGTTTTATGAAAAGATTGTTCATTTCGATAACCAATTATTAAGTCGTTGCTTTGCCCCCAGGGCCTCTTTTATCCCCCGCAATATATTATACTGAGCACACAGTCGGATTAGCGATAAATCCTTCAAATTAAACAATCTACCAGTAGTAAAATTAACAAATGCAAGCTTATATCCGCTAGAAAGTCTTTTCCTGACATGATTTGGCTGTACATAATTGAGCATAGACTCTTCCATCAAGTCTGCTTCTATGTAAGTGTCACTTAGCATAGAGTCAAAAATAACTTTAGACTTAGAAGATCTAAGTAACACACAACTTACTCCTGGTCTGTCTGCAAAACTAATTTTGCCATTCTCATAGACCCATGAATCGCAAACTGAAATATCTGCAATAGTGCCAACACTATCTGGACAAACCTTACACCTATAATGGATATCTTTACCTAGATAATTCATCCATGCATCCTCATAAGTTTTTATGTTGCAAGAACTATCATCATAGATGATTGTAAAATCCCCTGGCCACCCATTTCCTCTATATTGATATCTAGATATTCCTTGTGTGTTTTTAAACGAATCAGCTATCTTTATTGAAGCGTTATATGATGGCATACCTGCACAGAATATACAGATTGTGCAATATATTCTATCCTTGTAATTTGGATATTCTTTGATAAAATTGTTTAGGCAAAGGATATCGCATGACTTTCCTACAAAGACGTACTTTTTGTTGTCTAAATCAAGTATTTGTTTGATTTCACTAAACACTAGGGCTGGAGCATAGCGTGACGAACAATTATTAATTATTTCCTCTTTTGTAAACGAAGCCTTTAACTTGTTTTCAATAGGTGAACCATCAACCAAACCAACATGTAACACACCGTTTACTAATCCTTTTTCCAAAAGATAGATACATGTCGAAGTTACAAAACCTCCGCTTGAAGCCTTATACCTTATATTAGAATCAGTACTATAGGTATTATAGACACCTACATTATGTCCCCAAATATTAGAGTCACCAACTCCTGATATTGAAACAGAAGGACAACAAGAGGCCAACTTAGCCTCTAATCGAGTATCGCGCATAGAACTTTCAGGGACATCAACAGAGTAAAATCCATTCGGTTTTAAAGATAGTTTATAACCTTTCTCTTTCCCTAATGATTCGCATAAACCGCACCCCATGCATAGTTTATAGCCTATTATTTTATCAAATTTGCTCATACTATGATTTCAGAAATTTGCTAATATGCATTTTCATTACTTCATACTTTTCTTTTACCACTGTATTTAATAGTATCGCTATCTCCTCCTTTATTGCTGCTCTGTTATCAAAAGTATCCATAAGGTTCTTAATGACCTCATCGTTACTCATTGTTGTTAAATCCCCCACATGGTTGTATCCTAAGGTTTCCATAAATAGACCATTAAATTTTCTACTATATGCTATTGGGAAAACAGGCACTCCAGATGAAAAAGCACCAATACATGCATGCATTCTGGCTCCAGTAAAGAAATCCATTGTGCTTATATAGTTTTTGGCTTTAATAGGATCTATAAAGAATGGAGATAGTATGATTCGTTCATTATGATAATGCTTCCAAAGATCGTAACATAATTCGTAGTCATTTCCCAAAGATACATTCTCGCAAACTACATGTGGTATGAGGTGTAAATACACATTGTCCATTGATAAAAACTTCTCAATAATACGAGACATAAGTTCTCTATAATTATCTTTATAACTCATTACCTCATCCAGATTTTTATTCCAAAGCATCTTGGAGATTCCTATACCAACATTGATAGATCCCTTTTTAAGGATAAGGTCGTCTTTTGTGTAAGGCATATAGAATGCCATATCAATAATCTCTGCTGATAACACATTTGGCACATCTTTATGAACAAGATCGTAACTCATTTTATCCCTACATAGTAGTACTTGCATATTGCTCATAGCTTTTATAGCAGCCTTGTGTACTTTCGTATCAAAAAAGGGGCCTACAGTCTGTGGTAATAGCATTTGTTTTTTACCTAAGAATGAGAAGAAGCGCTTTATTGAGTTGTGAGACAAAAAGTTTGGTACGCCATAAATATCAGAATAACTATCTCCATATCCTGCATCTAATACATAATCTAACTTACGATATACCAGCAATTTTTTAAAGTAAACTAATAATTTGGCAAAATGGTTAGGTCGATAAATACTTATTAAAGGAAGTAGATAAACTCTTCTTTTAGTTCCATTAATATCGAGCTCAGTGTATTCAGGTAACCCTGAACCATTTAATATAAAATAATACGTGTACTCATTTTTCTCCTGTGCAGCAATATCATCCAGGATATTAATTATCGAGTAAGAAAGAGCTCCTACACCTCTATTCCCGTCAAAAGGGTTAACACCAGTTATACCAATACTTATTCTTTTCATATTTTACGTATACAAACTAAATGATTACACAACAATTGTTAAGAAAATTTTATAACCATCAAACAGGAATCATTAAATTAACGTTCTTTGTACATATCTTCATAATACTTCTCGTATTTACCTGAGGTGATATTGTCCATCCAAGCCTCGTTCTCAAGATACCACTTCACAGTCTTTTCTATACCCTCTTCAAACTGAAGTGATGGGGCCCATCTCAATTCCTTCTGAAGTTTTGTTGAGTCAATAGCGTAACGTACGTCATGACCAAGACGATCAGTAACATATGTAATCAGATCCAAGTCGGCACCCTCTGGACGACCGAGGAGGCGATCAACTGTCTTAATGACAATATGGATGATATCAATATTCTTCCACTCGTTAAAACCACCGATATTGTAGGTCTCTGCAATGGTTCCGTTGTGGAAGATGGTGTCGATGGCACGAGCATGATCTACTACATACAACCAGTCGCGTACGTTTTCGCCCTTGCCATAGACAGGAAGTGGTTTACGATGGAGGATGTTATTAATAAAAAGGGGAATCAACTTCTCTGGAAATTGATAAGGACCATAATTGTTAGAACAGTTTGTCACAATGGTAGGCATTCCATAGGTATCGTGGAAAGCACGAACAAAGTGATCTGAGCTCGCCTTAGATGCAGAATATGGGCTATGAGGATTGTACTTGGTAGTCTCATTGAAGAAATCCTTGCCGTACGCTAGATGGTGCTCTGAACTTGAAGCAGTAGTAACGAAAGGAGGTTCTATTCCCTCAGGGTTTGTCATCTCAAGAGTACCATAAACCTCATCAGTTGAGATGTGGTAGAAACGCTTACCTTCATACTTCTCAGGGAGTGACTCCCAATAGAGTTTAGCAGCCTGCAGCAAACTCAAAGTACCCATTACATTAGTGCGAGCAAAGATGAAAGGATCCTTGATAGAGCGATCCACATGGCTCTCTGCAGCAAGATGGATGATACCATCAATCTGCTTTTCCTGAAAGAGTTTGTAAATGAAGTCAAAATCACAGATGTCTGCTTTGACAAAATGATAGTTGTGCTTATCTTCGATATCTTTGAGGTTAGCCAAATTACCAGCATAGGTAAGTTTATCGAGATTGTAAATCTGATAATCGGGGTACTTATTAACAAAGAGTCGTACAACATGACTGCCAATGAAACCAGCACCACCGGTGATAAGAATATTTTTTGCCATGATTATTTCTTTAAGTTGCTGATACATTTTTTGAGTGAATCTGTCCAATAAAGTACTGTGATACCAAAAGCTTCTTTGATCTTAGTCTTGTCAAATACAGAATAGAATGGACGGGTAACAGAACTCGGAAACTCGTTTGAGTGGCAAGGCTGAATGTCACAAAACCCCTCTAAATCTCTCTGTTTAGGAAGACTTTCATAATATCCCATTTGTAAGGCTATTTCCTAAATCATCTTGGTAAAATCGTACCATGAGCAGACACCCTCATTACTGTAGTAATAGATACCACAATAGGTTTCAGGAGTTTCACAAGTTTCAAGGGCTTTCTTTATTACTACTGCAAGATTCCATGCATAGGTTGGTGTACCACATTGGTCAAAGCCCACCTTCAATTGTGGTTTTGTGGCTGTGAGGTCCAACATTGTCTTACAGAAGTTCTTACCAAACTCTGAATAAAGCCATGCTGTACGATGATGATGTACTTACAACCGGAAGCTATAATCTTCTCCTCACCATGTAACTTAGTTAAACCATAAACACCCGTTGGAGTTCCTTTCTGGTTTTCCTTACATGGAGTATTATAAGACTCCTTTCCGAATACATAATCAGTAGAAATTTGCACTAACCAACCATCGACCTCTTTCATAACCTTAAGCACCTGTAACCAATATATTCATATTTTAAATGATTTCAAGTTTCAAGCAAACTTAAGATACAAATCCATATCTATTGAGAATGGGCTATCAAAGTCCATCAAGCATTCATAAAGAGTATCCTTTTCGCTAAGAAGGGCTTTGTCTATAGGTATCTTCCAGTCAATGTCAAGGCTCTCATCCTTGATACTGATGCCACCATCTGCCTGTGGTGTATAGAAGTTATCGCACTTATACTGGAATACAGCCGTCTCAGAGAGGACAGCAAAGCCATGAGCAAAGCCACGAGGTACAAAGAACTGTCGATGATTATCTTCTGTAAGTTCTACTGCTACATGCTGGCCGTATGTAGGAGAGCCCTTACGAATATCTACAGCCACATCGAGCACGGCACCTTTCACACAACGTACAAGTTTGCTCTGTGTGAATGGAGGATGCTGGAAGTGAAGACCTCTCATTACACCATAGCTTGACATACTTTCATTGTCTTGAACAAAGTTTATCTTGCGGACTTTTTCTTCAAATTCACGCTGTGAGAATGACTCAAAAAAATAACCTCTGGCATCCTTGAACATGACAGGTTCAAGGATTACTACGCCATCTATTTCAGTTTTAATTACATCCATTTTATTCGAGATTTGCGTTACCGGTTTGTTTAACTTCATCAATTACTTTAAGGAGGTATTGACCATATCGGTTCTTCAACATAGGCTTTGCGAGTTCACGCATACGCTCTTCGGTTATCCAACCTTGACGGTATGCAATACCTTCAAGGCAAGCCACTTTAAGCCCCTGGCGTTTTTCAAGGACTTCTATGTAGGTACTTGCCTCCGAGAGAGAATCATACGTACCTGTGTCTAGCCAAGCGAAGCCACGTCCAAGGGTATGAACTTTCAGTTCCTTATCGTTGAGGAACCACTGATTGACAGTAGTGATTTCGTATTCTCCTCGTGCTGAAAGATTAATCTGATGTGCTACATTCACTACTTTATTAGGATAGAAGTAGAGACCTACCACAGCATAGTTTGACTTTGGATGTTTTGGCTTCTCCTCAATGCTCAGGCAGTTGCCGTTCTTGTCGAACTCTGCCACACCATAACGCTCCGGATCGTTTACCCAATAGCCGAAGACTGTTGCCTTTTTCTCTTCCTCTGCTGTACGAACTGCTTCCTTCAGCATCTTGGTGAAGCCTGCTCCCTGAAAGATATTATCCCCAAGAACAAGACAGACAGAATCGTCACCAATGAAGTCCTTACCTATGGTGAACGCCTGTGCAAGACCATCAGGCGAGGGCTGTTCTGCATAAGTGAAGTTTACTCCATAGTCGGAACCGTCACCAAGGAGTCGAATAAAACCTGGAAGGTCGTATGGAGTGGAGATGACAAGGATATCGCGTATGCCTGCCAACATCAATACTGATATTGGATAGTAAACCATTGGTTTATCATAAATGGGCATGAGCTGTTTGCTGATACCTTTGGTAATGGGATAAAGTCTTGTGCCAGATCCACCGGCGAGTACAATGCCTTTCATATTTCGTATGTTTTCATTTTTTTTTGCAGCGTACAAAGGATTTGAACCTCTGTGAGCATCTATGTACACGCTTATTATAAAACAGCCTTAAAGATTCACAGACACGAAAAACTGCAAAATGCACTTACAGTTCTTGTTGGCTGTAAGTTTCATTATTGAACAAAATTACCTTCTCCATTAAGTTCTTTCTGAATATACTCCAAAGAACCAATCTTCAGCTTTGTCTCCTCGAGATTCAAGCGACGAGTGTTGTCAGAGTTAAACTCCTCGATAGTGGCACGCTTCTGGTCGCCTTCTTTGAAAAACTGATCATAATTGAGATCGCGATTGTCAGCTGGTACTCTGTAGAAATCTCCCATATCGATTGCCTTAGCACATTCTTCCTTCGTAAGAAGTGTCTCATACATCTTCTCTCCATGGCGTATACCAATGACCTTGATATCTTCCTTCTTGCCACCAAAGAGCTCGCAAATGGCCTCTGCCTGAGTTTGGATGGTACAAGCAGGAGCCTTCTGTATAAGGATGTCACCATTCTGACCGCGCTCGAAGGCAAAGAGGACAAGATCGACTGCTTCCTCGAGGGACATGATAAAGCGAGTCATCTTTGGTTCGGTGAGGGTAATAGGATTGCCCTGGCGGATCTGGTCGATCCATAAAGGAATGACGGAACCACGTGAACACATAACGTTTCCATAACGGGTACAACAGATCTTGGTGTTGCCTGAGTAGCGACTCTTGGCAACGGCAATCTTCTCCTCGATGGCCTTGGTAATACCCATCGCATTGATAGGATATGCTGCCTTATCGGTAGAGAGACAGATGACGGCCTTCACGTTTGCTTCGATAGCTGCGGTAAGGACGTTATCAGTACCGATGACGTTGGTCTTGACGGCCTCCATTGGGAAGAACTCGCACGACGGTACCTGCTTGAGGGCGGCAGCATGAAAGATGTAGTCAACCCCAGGCATGGCGTTCTTACAGCTCTGGAGATTGCGAACATCACCAATAAAAAACTTGATTTTATTAGCGTATTCAGGACATTTTACCTGATACTCATGACGCATATCGTCCTGCTTCTTTTCGTCGCGACTAAAGATACGGATCTCTGCGATATCTGTTTTGAGGAAACGGTTGAGAACTGCGTTACCAAATGAACCGGTTCCACCGGTTATCATGAGGGTTTTACCTGCGAAAATTGACATACTTATATAATGATCTTATTGTTTATTATTCTTTTACTACTTTGTCAAAGAAAGTATCCGGACGATTCGGATCAAATATTTCGTTGCAGTACATTACTGTAACCAAATCTTGAGTTTCGCTCAGATTTATGATATTGTGGGTATAGCCGGGAAGCATGATAACGCTTTGAATCTTATCTCCACTTACCTCATAGTTCAAAACTTCATCTGTACCTTCCTTGCGAAGCTGAATCAAGCCATGACCACTTACTACAATGAACTGCTCCCACTTGGTGTGGTGCCAATGCTCGCCTTTGGTGATTCCCGGCTTACTGATATTGATACTTACCTGACCACAGTTGAGAGTGTGAACAAGTTCGGTAAAACTGCCACGAGCATCCACATTCATCTTGAAGTCAAAGATGGCCTTCTCCTTGGGGAGATAGCTGAGATAAGTGCTGTACAGACGTTTTGCGAATGAGTCAGCTGGAATCTCAGGAATCATCAAGGTCTTTGGCATCTCTGCAAACTGGTAAAGGAGGTCAACGATTTCTCCAAGTTTGACATGATGCGTGATGGGGGCAGCACAATATCGGCCTTCGGGAGTGAAGACTGTATCTACGCCATCGAACTCGCAATAATGCTCTTCGTCCTTCAACGCGCAAATCATTTCCTCAACAAGGTCATCGATATAAAGGAGTTCCATCTCTACATTCGGATCATTGACTGTGATGGGAAGGTCATTGGCAATGTTGTTGCAAAAGGTGGCTACGGCTGAATTATAATTAGGTCGACACCATTTGCCATAGAGGTTAGGGAAACGATATACCAGCACTTTTGCGCCAGTCTCTTTCCCATACTCAAAAATGAGTTCCTCACCAGCCTTCTTACTCTTACCATACTCTGAAGTGCCAAAGCGACCTGCCAATGTAGCCTGAATAGAGGAACTAATCATCACAGGACAGTTGTTCTTGTACTTCTTAAGGGCATTGAGGAGGACGGTAGCGAAGCCAAAATTTCCTTCCATGAACTCTTTTGGGTCCTGAGGGCGATTGACACCGGCAAGGTTGAAAACGAAGTTACAATTCTTACACCAAGCATCTAAATCCTCTGGAGTTGAGTCTATATCGTACTCGTATACCTCGGAGATGGTAAGGTTACCATAGCACTTGACCTTACCTTCCTTGATATTGTTGAGTTGAGCACAAAGGTTCTTACCTACAAAACCTTTTGCTCCGGTTACCAGTACTTTCATCTTTTATATTCCTTCTTTACGCCAGACCATCTTGTTAACTACACCTACATAAGACTGGATAATCTTAACTACTTTGGTAGAGATTGAATCGGTGTAGTCAGGAACCGGAATACCATAGTTGCCATCCTTATTGAGATCAACAGCGAGTTCTACAGACTGAAGGAGGCCCTTGGTGTCGATACCAGAGAGAACAAAACATCCTTTGTCAAGTGCTTCCGGACGTTCTGTTGAGGTACGGATGCACACAGCAGGGAATGGATGTCCTACAGATGTGAAGAAGCTTGACTCCTCAGGAAGGGTACCAGAATCAGACACCACACAGTATGCATTCATCTGAAGGCAGTTGTAGTCATGGAATCCAAGAGGCTCCTGCTGCATGACACGTTTGTCGAGTTGGAAGCCTGATGCAGCCAGACGGTTACGAGAACGTGGATGACAAGAATAAAGTATAGTCATATCATACTTCTCCGCCATCCTGTTGATAGCGGTAAAGAGTGATGTAAAGTTCTTCTCTGTATCAATATTCTCTTCACGATGGGCAGAGAGGAGGATGTACTTACCCTTCTCGAGACCAAGACGCTTGTGTACATCAGATGCTTCGATCTCTGCAAGGTTCTCATGAAGTACCTCTGCCATAGGGGAACCGGTGACGTATGTACGCTCACGTGGGAGTCCGCATTCTGCGAGGTAACGACGTGCATGCTCAGAGTAGCACATGTTGACATCGGAGATGATATCTACGATCCGACGATTTGTCTCCTCAGGGAGGCATTCGTCCTTACAACGGTTACCGGCTTCCATGTGGAAGATTGGAATATGAAGACGCTTTGCACCAATTACACTCAGACAAGAATTAGTATCGCCAAGTACGAGAACCGCGTCAGGCTTGGTTGCCAGCATCAACTTGTAAGATGCGTTGATAATATTGCCACAAGTTGCACCAAGGTCATCACCCACAGCATCCATGTAAACTTCAGGATCCTTGAGCTTGAGATCATGGAAGAATACTCCATTGAGGTTGTAATCGTAGTTCTGGCCTGTGTGGGCAAGAATTACATCAAAATACTTACGACACTTGTTGATAACTGCCGCGAGACGGATAATCTCAGGACGTGTACCAACAATGATTAGTAACTTTATCTTACCATTGTCCTGAAAGTGAACATCGGAATAGTCTGTACGTAGTTTCATATTCGTATCTTTGTTTATTATTATCGTAGATCAATTATTTTTGTTCTCTCGGGACGTATTAAACGTCGAATTCTACTAAAATCCTAACTGTACCAGTGATTTCCTCTTCATTAATGATCCCAAATTGGTACTAAATTTAATTTCTCAAATAACTTTTGCAGTATGGACTATTGAGAAACTGTTTTAATTTTTACCATTACCATACTTAAAAATCAGAGTAAAAAACATAGAAAAGCTATTTTACCAAATGTGTCGTAAACATTTGACTCTTATGAGCGTTTAAAAAAACGGGAGAAAAGATTCTTCAAGCTTTCATACCTTCCGTGCTTATGACCGTGGCTTTCGTTTCCGTAACCATAGCCATAACCATAGCCGTATCCATAACCGTAACCATAACCATAACCGTAGCCCTTATGATCTGAAGGAACACCATTCAATATCACAGACATATTGCGAAGTTGTTCCTGGCGGTACATATTCTCCAACTCAGGTAACTGACGACGATCCATCACACCCGAACGGACTACGAAAATAGTCAGATCGGCCACACGATTGACAATAGAAGCATCCGCAACCATACCTGCAGGAACATTATCCACAATAATATAATCATAACGTTTACGAAGTTCCGTTATCAGACGATCAAAGCGCTCACTCAACAACAATTCGGCAGGATTCGGAGGTACGGGACCGGAGAAAATAACATCCAGTTTTTCATACTCTTCACTCGTACCCACAATATCGTCCACTTTATCCGTACTGCCGGAAAGGTAATGCGTCAGCCCCATACGGTTGGAAGAGTTAGAGAAAATACCACTCAATGTTCCCTTACGGATATCAACGTCAACCAGAACAACTTTTTTATTCGTTTGGGCAATACTCATGGCAAGGTTACTCGACACAAACGTCTTACCTGCACCCGGATTGGCGGATGTAAACATAACAACCTGTAATTTATCAGACTTTACACGCATAAAGTCCATGTTCGTACGAATGATACGGAAAGCCTCGGAAACAGAATCGCGACCATTTTCACGAACAACAATACCATCCGAATCTTCACCTTTCTTGCTTCCATGACGGGGAATATTACCCAGGAAAGGAATGGTAAGCACACCATCCAGTTCTTTACGGGTACGTACTTTGGTATCCATCATATTCAGCAGCCAAAATACACCCATGGGAATAGCCAGCCCCAAAACAATAGAAGCCAGAAAAATTGTCATTGCTTTGGGAGCTATCGGGGCACTGCTACCCGAAGCGGAATCTATAATACGGGCATTACTCTCGGTAATAGCCTGTGTCAAAGCGTTTTCTTCACGTTTATTCAACAAATACAGATAAAGTTCTTCCTTGATTTTCTGCTGACGTTCTACCGTAAGAACATATTTCTGTTGGGCAGGTACAGCCTCGATGCGTTTCGTAGTCTGTTCTTCCTGCTCACGGATATTTTTCAGTTGGATATTCAAGCCGACAATCAGATTGTCCACTGACCGGATAATGGTCTGTTTCATGGCGCTCAGAGAATTATTCAGATCCATCACAATAGGATTCTTACTACTGCTTCCCGCTACCAGTTTATCACGTTTGAGAAGGATATCATTATACTCCTTAATCTGGGATTCCACACTATTGTCCGAGATACCCGTATTGGCAGGGATCAGATCTGAATTTTTCAGAGGGTCCGTCAGATACTCTTTGATATATCTGGCAATACTCAACTGATTCTCCAGGCTGAGCCCTTCCTGCTGGTAACGGCTCGTATTAGCAAGGTACATACCTGTCTCAGAGGTAATATCCGTCAATTGGTTCTCACGTTTAAAACTTTCGATATTGGCATCCACACTTCCCAGTTCACGTTCAATGATGATCAAACGCTCATTAATGAATTTGGAAGTATTTACGGCTATCTGGTTTTTGTCATTAATAACATCCTCATTGTAAACGGCAATAAGCATATTCAGGATATCTTCCGCACGCGCCGTAGATACATCGTCCAGAACAAGATTGATAATGGTAGCCGTCTTGCTGGCAAGAGAGACTTTCAATCTATTACGGTAATTTTCGACAACACTCTCCATATTGGATTTAGTGACATGTACGGGTTTATCGTAAAAGACGTCCGTGTAATAGAGTGTGGGAGTAACCACCATCGTACCAATCGGTGTAGAAACAGTATCATTCAAATGTACATCCAAGGTCTCTTCCGAATGAATGATTCCACCGCCTACTGCCAGGGAAAATCCGGAAAGGCGTACCGTTACGGAATCCACAGGAACAACTGCTACTTTTATAACCTGACGTTCCTCTGCCTCCGGAAAAGAGACCGTTACCGGCGTATGCGTATAAAGTTCGTCTTCGCGCAGGCCATTCTTCACCTTATAGCTCATATCCAGATGCAGGCGACGGGCTACTTCTTCTATCAGGTGGCGCGACTGGAAAACAAGCACCTCATTGTCCACGTTACGTTTCCCGCCAAAGAGAGAGAGATCGGCAAAAGCAGAGGATTCGCTCATTGCACCTCCTTTTGAATCATCGCGAATCAAGACGGACGCCTTACGGCTGTATACTTTGGAAGAAGACTTTACGTAAAAGTACGCGATGCCGGTACAAACCAGAACGGACAGTACAAACCAATACCAGTTGGCAAGTACAAAACGAAAAATATCGGTTATATTGATCTCAGATTCCTGTCCGGGGTTATTATTATTTTTCTGTTCGGTATTCATTATCAATTCTTTATATTCCGGGTTATTTAAACATGGTGACAATCAGAGAAGTAATGGAAGCAAGCACGGAAACCGCAGAAAGCCATACGCCAACGGAATTATTGGAGTTAATGCGGCTCTGACCTGTCTTCGCTTTGTTAGGTTCTACATACACAATGTCATTCTGTTGAAGGTAGTAGCAGGGCGATTGAAAAATATCGGAAGAGCGAAGATCATGATACAGAATACGGCGTTTACCATCTTTTTCGCGAATAACAGCTACGCGGTCACGACGGCCATAAATAGTCAAATCGCCTGCCATACTCAAGGCTTCCAATAGAGTTATCCGGTCACCGGAAATATCGAATGTACCGGGACGGGCCACTTCACCCATCACAGAAACTTTAAAGTTCAGGAACTGGACAGTAACAATAGGATCTTTTATCAAATCTCCACTGATGAGTTTTTGTTTGATTAGTTCGGTAACCTGCATACGAGTCAGCCCCTCCACATGGAGCTGCCCCAAGATAGGAAAATCGATATCCCCGTTCTGATCGACGAGATAGCCTAACAAGCGTTGTTGACCGGGATTCTGACTTCCGATCTGATAACTTACCAGAGGCATATTAAAAGGCAAAGCCAATTCAGGATCTTTACTGTTCACCAGGATTGCCAACAAATCATCCTTATGAATAATTACTTCGTAGTTCTTATCAATATTTTCTTCCTTCAAGGAAGTTATATCCTGCAAATAAAGTACCTCTTTAGGAGCAGAACAGGACACAAAAAGTGTAACCAGGCACAATAAAAAATAATTCAGTATTCTAATACACATAAGATTTCTATTAAATAAAGTTCCGTATTGTTATTTGTATTCAAATTTTACTCTTCTACATCCCAGTTACCCCAAGGGTTGGATTCCAGACTATTCAGGTACTCGATAACTTCACATTCCGCTAAAGTTAACTCCCGGCCTTTCCAACCATTAATGATAACATGGGCCTCTTTTGACAGATCTTCATCAAACACCTCTCCATAACAAGCCACCAGTAGCTGACATTTCAACAGGGAAGCAGGAAGCTGATCAAGAACTTTCCAACTACGATCAAGAAGCTTCTGGATCTTTTGATTTTTATCACCATGATCATAGATGGTAGCATGATACCCTGTAAGCAGAACATAACAGAGCTGTGCTTCTTCCTCCGCATTGGAGCCATGCAAATGGAAAAGGCATTCGGATTGACGATAGACCTCCGTATTTAGTTTGCAGAATTCGTTGGAAAAAAGAGGAGTACCCTCAAAACCTAAATTAAGAAGTTCATGAGTGATACGCCGCAGAGTATCAATTTGTGATTGCAAAGACATGAGGAAAATTAATTGTTAAGAATTAAAGCAAGGCAAATAAAAGTCAATAAGGGGAGAATAGTTTAATCTTCGATTTTTTCCATCAGAGAAGGATGAACATAGGTAGTGGCTACAGCCATGACCCCTTTTATACAAACGGATACGCGCCGATCGCCCTTGACACGAAGAATAACACCTTCTACACCTTCAAATATACCACCGGTAATACGTACCCGATCTCCTTTCTGCAAAGCAGTGACAGCGGGATCAAGATAAACAATCTGTTCTTCATAATTACCGGAAACAGCAATAAAGCTACGCATTTGAGAATCAGGAACGGTAAGAGGACGCTGTGTCTCACGATCCATAATATAACGGACGGACAAAGAAGAACCCACCGACCGTTTGATATGGTCAATACATGCAAAGGAAGCATGAACGAATACAAGATTGTGTACTACAGGAACCAACTTGCGTATCTTACGATCCGCATGCCTGATGTACTCATAATGCATCGGAATAAAATTCTCAATTTTTTCGGCATCAAGCACCTCCTTTAGCAATAGTTCACGACTATAAGTAACACGAAGCGGATACCAACAAATGTCTGTAGTTTTGTTCACAATTGGATATTCTTTGGGGACACCGGGGTAATGAATTCCCTTCCGGTCAAGCGTGTATAAAACTAACTTTCTAATCTTAATACACTAACCCTCAGATGTATCCCTATCACAGGAGATAAACAATATGAGGGGTGAGATGTAGTATGTATATATTTATTTTCCCTTATACATATTTCATTATAAACGAACCACTTGATTATGAAAAGTGTTTCAATTGACGTTCGTTTAATGGCACACTTATTTCAAGCTGTTTTTTCATGTTCCAAATGAGATTAATCATTTAATAAACAGATTTTCGCTATATGACATAAACAGTTATATATCAATAACATATATAACATTAGACAGAAATATAAATTATTTTATTGAGAAATATTTTGTACATTAAAGAATAGTATATACTTTTGTGCCATTAAACGAACGTTTATTGAAACACTTTTCTATAAAAATAAGGTTTTAATTATCAAAGACCTATCTCTACACTCTATACAACCTCTTCTTTTTATTATTGATTCATTGCCCAAATCGTAACTTTTAACAATCTTTGCAAAGTACAAAAATCATTTAAAATTTAAGTTTATGACAAACAACGATCAAAAAAAACAGATTTTAACGGTTCTATAAAGATAGAACTCGGAAACGGAGAAACGATAGAAGGTATTATTAATGTACAGCGCATTGACAAACAAGAAATTGACCACAGAATAGTAATCAGACATCACAAAGGATCTTTAATAAAAGCACTGGCTATTTCGCTTGCCTCAGAAGAAAAAACAACAGTCAGTGTAACGGAAATTGCCAAAGAAATCAATACTCTATTTCGATTTGAATATAAAAAACAAGGAATATATAAGGAGGTTGAATTCAAAACATTAACAACTGAGATTGGCAGAACGATCACATCCCGTAAAAAGTAGATATAAACTTCAAAAAGTAGATACAATAAAAATCCGCCATTCGAGCGGATTTTTACATTTTTCCAACGATTAGTTCCATCCGAATATTATCCCGACCTTGCAACCGTTATCGGAAAAATATAAACTCATAAAACAAAATGAAATGAAAAAAAGAAATTTGGAACCTGTTATGGAGAATGTAAAAAGGAGATGGACAAGACAAATCGTACAAGAGAAAGGTTATACACAAACCACTGCTATATGGATGGCAGAGCGTATTGAGGCACTGATAGACTGGATGCAACATGGGCATGCGGTGATTGCTTATCGTAGGGCTATTGATGGAGAGTTTCAGTTTGTAAAAGCAACACTGATTTATTACAGATACGACTTCAAACGGGAGTACGAAGCAAGCAAAGTACAGGAAGCTGTGATGTACTGGGATGTAGAGGAAGGAAAGTGGAAACGCTTCCGGCTGGAGAACTTTTTGGAATGGAAAAAGTGTATTTAATTGAAAATTGAAAGTTGAAAATTGAAAATTGCTGTTCAGCATGATAGCACAGCCAATTTTCAATTTTCAACTTTCATTTTTCAACTTTCAATTAAACAAATATGGCAACAGAATTTAATGGAATCGTTTATTTTCCTACGAAAGCAGCTTTCTTTGAGGGAGCCGTATCCGAATCATTGGAGGCTAAATATGGTATCAAAGGACCTTATCTGGTAATAAAAATACTTTGTAAGATATATAAAGAGGGGTATTACATACAATGGGATGAGGAACAATGTGAGATATTTGCCTATAAATTGGGAAGGGAATATACGAAAGAAGAAGTAGACAGTATAATCGGTATACTGATTGAAAAAGGATTTTTTGATAAGGAAAGCTATGAAAAGCATCGTATACTGACCTCGGTGGATATTCAGCGGGTATGGTTGGAGGCTACCAGCCGGAGAAAGAGGGATTTAGCAAAATTACCCTATCTCCTGGAAGAGGTGAAATGTAAGGAGGAAGAGATAAAATGTAAGCAGAAAGAGAGTACGAACTCAGAAAATGCGAACATTTTTCCCGTTCAGATGGAGTTGAGTCTGGAAAATGCAGACATTTTCAGACAAAGTAAAGTAAAAGAAAGTAAAGTAGAAGAAAAGAAGAAGAGGGAGGAGGATTCTGTTTTGCCTCCACCTCCGGAATATGCACTCAACAAAAAGACGCACAACTATGACGGGTTGCTACTGGCATTGGATCGGATTAAGGTGACGGACACCGGAGACATAAAGGCTATTCTGCGAATGTCGAACTATGGGGAGATAGGTACTCCGGTGTGGAAGGTGCTGGCACAGACCTCGTGGGCAAAAATAGGGATGCCGGGGAAATACCTCATAAAAGTACTCAGAAGTGGCTGATAATCAAGGCTTATAAAGTTGTACACTTTTGCATGACAAGAATGTACACCTTTGTGATACAAGGTTGTACATTCTTGTCATGCAAAAGTGTACAACTTAATCTATTTCAATTTTTATTTCCTTTTTTTGCTAAAAAAGCGAAGATATGCTGCACCTTGGCATAAAAAATGAACGAGTTCATTTTATTCTACTCTCGGTTTGCATTATCTTTGCAAAAAAATAGAGGTATCAGTCTTACAATCCTCATGATGAAAAGAATAAAAATAATATTGATATTGTTCCTTCTGTGCCTGGCTACAAATGGCAAAGGAACACCGGATAATAACGCGGATTCCATTCGTCTCAGTTTGCTGACATGTGCTCCCGGAGAAGAGATCTATTCTTATTTCGGACATACTGCCATCCGTTATGAAGAGCCATCCAAAGGCATTGATTGGGTATTCAATTACGGAATATTCAACTTCGGCGCACCCAATTTTATTTTTCGCTTTGCACTGGGACAGACAGATTACATTCTCGGAGGAATGAATTATGACCGGTTCGCAGCCGAATATATCTTCGATGAACGTAGTGTATGGCAACAAACACTCAACCTGACTCCGGAAGAAAAACAAAAACTCCTTGCGCTACTGATAGAAAACAGCCGACCGGAAAACCGAGTGTACCGGTATAACTTTTTCTACGATAACTGTGCTACCCGCCCACGGGATAAAATAGAAAAAAGTATACAGGGAAAAGTGTTTTACAACTATCCGGAGAAAGACGGCACGAAATCATTCCGCGACATTGTACACCAATATACCAACGGGCATCCATGGGCACAATTCGGTATTGACTTTTGCATCGGAAGCGAAGCAGACCGCCCCATTACAAGCCGACAAATGATGTTTGCCCCGTTTTATCTGAAAAATGCATTTGAAACAGCAAAAATCACGAATAATAGGAACGAAAGGCCACTGGTGGCAGATACAGAACTAATTATCAATTGTGAAGACGAAAATTCATCACCTGCCCCAATAAGTATCGCGGATATATTTACCCCAATGAGATCGGCGCTGCTTTTGTTTATCGTTGTAGCAGGTGCCAGCATCTATGGTATCCGAAAGAAAAGAGGACTTTGGGGAATCGATCTCATATTGTTTGGCACAGCGGGCATTGCCGGTTGTATTATTGCATTTCTCGCTCTGTTTTCAGAACATCCTGCTGTCAGCTCCAATTACCTGCTTTTTGTATTCCATCCGGGGGAGCTTATCTTTCTGCCAATCATTGTAAATGCTGCCAGAAAAGGACGAAAATGTTGGTACCATATGCTAAACTGCATTGTTTTAACACTTTTTATACTGCTTTTTCCGGTAATACCGCAAAGAATTGATTTAGCTGTCGTACCTTTGGCACTCAGTTTGTTGATACGTTCAGCAAGCAATCTTATTTTGACTTATAAAAAAACGAAATGAAAGGATTACTGACTTCCATACTTACTGTACTTACCATTACCGGGCTACAGGCTCAGCCGTTACCTGCTACTCCAAAACTGGTGATAGGCCTGACCATCGATCAGCTGCGTACAGACTATCTGGAAGCTTTCTCCTCCCTATATGGCGAAAAAGGATTCAAAAGACTCTGGAAAGAAGGCAAAGTATTTCGTAATACGGAATATAATTTCAGCAAAGTAGACCGCGCCTCGGCTATAGCTGCCATTTATACCGGAACAACGCCTTCTATGAACGGAATTACCGCCAATCAATGGCTGGATATTTCGACACTACGCCCTA
Organism: Bacteroides mucinivorans; assembly: GCF_034654355.2. Classification (NCBI taxonomy): domain Bacteria; kingdom Pseudomonadati; phylum Bacteroidota; class Bacteroidia; order Bacteroidales; family Bacteroidaceae; genus Bacteroides; species Bacteroides mucinivorans. Next base: position 4,293,302 of record NZ_CP178179.1, read on the forward strand.
TTAACTGTGTGGACGATCCGGCGTTTATGGGAAACTACACAGACGAAAGCAGCTCTCCTGCCCTATTGCTCACTTCCACTATCGCCGATGAACTTAAAATAGCTACACGCAACAAAGGGCTGGTATACGCTATTGCCCCTTTCCGTGATGCTGCCATATTTGCAGCAGGACATGCCGGTAACGGTGCTTTCTGGCTGAATAGCAATACCGGAAAATGGTGTAGCACCACTTATTATACAGAATTTCCCTGGTGGGTTAGCCAATATAATGATCGTCAGGCTGTTGATTTCCGTATCGGAGATATGACATGGACACCGGTTCATCCCATGGAGAAATATATTTACCTGCCGGAATGGAGAGACACCCCTTTCAAATATAAATTTGATGATGACCGGAGAAATAAGTTCCGCAGACTGATAGCCAGTCCGTTCGTTAATGACGAAGTAAATTTACTGACCGAAGAGTTACTGGATAAGAGTAACATAGGAAAAGATGAAGTACCGGACATGCTTTCGCTAATGTATTATGCCGGTAATTATGCTCATAAAACCTCGCAGGAGTGTGCTATGGAATTGCAGGATACATACGTAAGACTGGACCGCAGTATTGCCCACCTGCTGGATGTGATCGACAAAAAGATCGGACTTCAAAATGTACTTTTCTGCATTACTTCTACCGGATACGTGGACACAGAATCGGCCGATCATGGACTTTACCGCATTCCCGGAGGAGAATTCCACCTGAATCGTTGTGCAGCTCTGCTGAATATGTTTTTGATGGCTACTTACGGCGAAGGGCAATATGTAGAGGCTTATTATGACCAGCAAATATATCTCAATCACAAACTGATAGAGAAAAAACAACTCGATCTTTCTGAAATACAGAATAAAGCAGCCGACTTCCTGATGCAATTTAGTGGCGTAAACGAAGCATATTCGGCACAACGCCTGCTATTAGGCTCATGGACACCGGAAATAGACCTGATACGCAACGGATTTCACCGCAAACGTTCGGGAGACCTGCTCATTGAAGTGCTTCCGGGATGGACAATTGTCAATGAATCCAACCCGACGGAAAACAGAATAATCCGTAGTGCACATATCCCGGTACCACTTGTGTTTTTTGGTAACTCGGTGAAACCGGAAATTATAGAAATACCTGTAAGTGTAGGCCATATCGCACCAACACTGGCTCATACTATGAGGATACGGGCTCCCAATGCCTGCTCTTCAACTCCACTTACCATACGGTAAAAACACACTTTTTTCAACTTAGTAAATAATAATAAATATAATACACAAATGGGATTTAATGAATTTTTGAGCTCGATTTTCGGAAACAAATCCACACGAGACATGAAAGAAATTCAACCTTGGGTAGACAAAATCAAAGCCGCTTACCCTGAGATTGAAAAATTGGATAATGATGGACTTCGTGCCAAAACACAAGAACTGAAACAATACATTTACAACTCTGCTACCCAGGAACGTGCCAAAGTGGAAGAACTGAAAGCAAGCATTGAGTCAATAGAACTGGAAGATCGTGAAGAGGTATTTGTTCAGATTGATAAACTCGAAAAAGAGATACTCGAAATATATGAAAAAGCACTGGAAGAAGTACTCCCGGTAGCTTTCTCTATTGTAAAAGACACGGCCAGACGTTTCACCGAAAATGAAGAAATTGTGGTAACTGCCACAGACTTTGACCGTACACTGGCCGCAACCAAAGATTTCGTACGCATCGAAGGAGACAAAGCTATCTATCAGAATCACTGGAATGCCGGTGGAAATGATACGGTATGGAATATGATCCATTATGATGTACAGCTTTTTGGTGGTGTAGTACTTCATAAAGGAAAAATTGCTGAAATGGCAACAGGTGAAGGTAAAACCCTGGTGGCTACCCTGCCTGTATTCCTCAATGCGCTGACAGGAAATGGTGTACATGTAGTAACAGTGAATGATTATCTGGCAAAACGTGACTCCGAATGGATGGGACCGCTTTATATGTTCCATGGATTAAGCGTTGATTGTATTGACCGTCATCAGCCAAACTCAGATGCACGCCGTCAGGCTTATCTGGCTGATATCACTTTCGGTACAAATAATGAATTTGGTTTCGACTACCTGCGCGACAATATGGCTATCAGTCCCAAAGACCTTGTACAACGCCAACACAACTATGCTATTGTCGATGAGGTAGACTCGGTATTGATTGATGATGCGCGTACTCCGTTGATTATCTCCGGTCCCGTTCCTAAAGGTGAAGACCAGCTTTTCGAATCTCTTTGCCCATTGGTAGAACGTCTTGTAGAAGCCCAGAAAGTATTGGCTACCAAATATCTGACAGATGCTAAGAGATTAATCGCATCAGATGATAAGAAAGAGGTAGAAGAAGGATTCCTCGCTCTCTTCCGCAGTCATAAGGCATTACCCAAAAACAAAGCATTGATCAAGTTCCTGAGTGAACAGGGTATCAAAGCTGGTATGCTGAAAACAGAAGAGATCTACATGGAACAGAACAATAAACGTATGCATGAGGCTACTGACCCATTGTATTTCGTTATTGAAGAAAAGATGAACAGCGTAGACTTGACGGACAAAGGTGTTGACCTGATCACAGGTAATTCTGACGACCCTACTCTGTTTGTATTACCGGATATCGCAGCACAGCTCTCTGAACTGGAAAATGAGAAGGATCTGAGCGACGAGCAGAAACTGGAAAAGAAAGATGCCCTGATGACCAACTATGCCATCAAATCGGAACGCGTACACACCATCAATCAGTTGCTGAAAGCATATACCATGTTTGAGAAAGACGACGAATACGTTGTAATTGACGGACAGGTGAAGATTGTTGATGAGCAGACAGGCCGTATCATGGAAGGTCGTCGTTATTCGGACGGACTCCACCAGGCTATCGAAGCTAAAGAACGTGTTAAAGTAGAAGCTGCCACACAAACTTTTGCTACCATCACATTGCAGAACTACTTCCGTATGTATCACAAGCTATCGGGTATGACCGGTACTGCCGAAACAGAAGCAGGTGAACTTTGGGATATCTACAAACTCGATGTAGTGGTTATCCCTACCAACCGCCCTATTGCCCGTAAAGATATGAACGACCGCGTTTATAAAACAAAACGCGAAAAGTATAAAGCCGTCATTGAGGAAATAGAACAACTGGTCAATGCCGGCCGCCCGGTACTGGTAGGTACTACTTCGGTAGAAATCTCCGAAATGCTGAGCAAGATGTTGACCATGCGTAAGATTGAGCACAATGTATTGAACGCGAAGTTACACCAGCGGGAAGCTGACATTGTGGCAAAAGCAGGTTTACAAGGTACGGTGACTATTGCTACCAATATGGCAGGTCGTGGTACCGACATCAAACTGAGTCCGGAAGTTAAGGCTGCCGGTGGTTTGGCTATCATTGGTACAGAACGCCACGAATCCCGCCGTGTAGACCGCCAGTTGCGTGGTCGTGCCGGACGTCAGGGTGATCCGGGTTCTTCTGTATTCTTCGTATCACTGGAAGACGATTTGATGCGCCTCTTCTCTTCCGACCGCATCGCCGGTGTTATGGATAGACTGGGATTCCAGGAAGGAGAAATGATCGAACATAAGATGATTTCAAACTCCATTGAACGCGCACAGAAGAAAGTGGAAGAAAATAACTTCGGTATCCGTAAACGTTTGCTGGAATATGATGACGTAATGAACAAGCAACGTACAGTTGTTTATACGAAACGTCGCCATGCGTTAATGGGCGAACGTATCGGTATGGACATTGTAAATATGATCTGGGACCGTTGTGCAGCAGCCATTGAAAACAATGCAGAATATGAAAACTGTAAGTTTGACCTTCTTCAGACATTGGCTATGGATGCTCCTTTCACAGAAGAAGAATTCCGTAGTGAGAAGAAAGAAAAGCTGGCAGAAAGAACTTTTGATGAAGCAATGGCTAACTTCAAACGTAAAAGTGAACGTCTGGCACAAATAGCAAATCCTGTAATCAAACAGGTATATGAGAACCAGGGACATATGTACGAAAACATTCTGATTCCTATCACGGACGGAAAACGTATGTACAACATCTCCTGCAATCTGAAAGCTGCTTACGAAAGCGAGTCTAAAGAGGTAGTGAAATCATTCGAGAAATCAATCCTGCTTCATGTAATTGACGAAGCATGGAAAGAAAATCTTCGTGAACTGGATGAATTGAAACATTCAGTACAAAATGCAAGCTACGAACAGAAAGATCCGTTATTGATCTATAAACTGGAATCAGTGAACTTGTTTGATACTATGGTAAACAAGATCAATAACCAGACTGTATCTATCCTGATGCGCGGACAAATCCCGGTACAGGAAGCTCCCGAACAGGCACAACGTGTAGAAGTGCGTGAAGCAGCTCCCGAACGTCGCCAGGATTTAAGTAAATATCGTGAACAGAAACAAGACCTGAACGATCCGAATCAACAGGCTGCTGCACAGCAAGATACCCGCGAAGCTGTAAAGCGTGAGCCCCTACGTGCAGAAAAGACAGTAGGACGTAACGATCCATGTCCTTGCGGTAGCGGTAAAAAATACAAAAATTGCCACGGAAGGGCGTAAGATTCAGTAGTTAGTAAATAAGTCAGTAGTTAGAATCTATGCAGCATGTAAGCGTTATCATGCCGAAGGCATTCCAACTACTAATTACCGGCTTCTGACTTCTTCCCCATTTACTACTAAAAAAGTTCAAAACAATTAAATATTGTTTTGAACTTTTTTTTATTCATACAAAATCGTACTTTTGCTGAAAAAGAAAGCAAAACTATGGCAAAATACTCATTCACGCTATTGTTACTCTTCTGTCTGGCATTCAGTTCTTGCCAAACAATAGAGCAAATCCCTATCGAATATATGATGCCTGCGGAAATAAACTTTCCTCCCGAACTGCGTCGGGTCGCGATTGTCAATAATACCAGTAGCGTGCCTGACAATAAATGGATAGAATCGGACAGATCACGGAAAGACGATGAGATAGCCCGTGCCGTTGCTTACAACAATGGAGATGCCAAAATAGCGGCCGAATCATTGGCTGAAGGTATAGCAAACCAAAACTATTTTGATGAAGTAATCATTTGTGACTCTGCTCTGCGTGCTAATGATAAATTTGCACGTGAAGAAACACTTACTCGGGAAGAAGTAAAGGACCTGACAGAAAGTCTGGATGTTGACTTTTTGATCTCACTGGAAAACCTTCAGCTAAAAGCGACCAAAACGATTCGTTATATTCCTGATTGGAGTTGTTATTATGGTAGTGTAGATGTGAAAGTGTATCCTACGATTAGAATCTATATTCCCCAACGTAAAAATCCGATGTTGACCGTCGCTCCCAATGACAGTATTTTCTGGGAAGAGTTTGGCAACACAAGTTCGTACGTACAGACTCACCTTATCCAGGATTCTCAGATACAACAAGAAGCCTCGGAGTTTGCCGGTACGATTCCAGTAAAGCACCTCCTTCCCTACTGGACATCAGCCACCCGCAATCTCTACAACAATGGTTCCGTAAACATGCGTGACGCTGCCATATACGTCCGTGAGAACTCATGGGACAAGGCCTTCAAACTTTGGGAACAAACTTTCAATACAGCGAAAAGTGATAAAAAGAAAATGCAGTCTGCATACAATATTGCTGTTTACTACGAAATAAAAGATGAACTGGAACAAGCCGAAACATGGGCACTAAAAGCTCAAGAATTAGCTTATAAAATAGATAAAATAGACCAAAGAAACAAAGACAATGTAGACATATCCGAAATACCGAATTACGTAATGACCAGCCTTTATGTGGTAGAGTTACAGAAACGGACAGCCGGATTGTCATCATTAAATATGCAAATGAACCGATTTAATGATGATTTTTAATCAAAATATAGTCGGATTTGCATTTTTTTTATACCTTTGATCTAAATAAAAGGAGGAAAACCAATGAAACTGAGTCAACAATCACAATCTGTAATCGAATCGGCTATACGAAAAGCAGTCGCAAAGTTTACTTGCGGCTGCGAACAAACAATCGTTACAGATATTCACATACAGCCGAATCAGAATTCCGGCGAACTATCCATCTTCGATGACGAAGATGACGAATTGGTCAATGTGACCATTGACGAATGGTCTGCATATGAAAGTGATGATTTTTATGAGAATGCCGAACGTGTCCTCCGCCCTATTCTTTGCCGAATGAAGGACAATGGAGATTTTGATAAGCTAACAATCCTCAAACCTTACTCTTTTGTTTTAGTAGACGAAGACAGAGAAACAGTAGCCGAATTACTTCTGATAGATGATGATACACTGCTTGTAAATGACGAACTATTAAAAGGTCTGGATGAAGAATTGGATACTTTTCTGAAAGAATTACTTGAAAAATAATAAAAGCTTCCTTTACCGACAGGAAAAAAGAATTATTCTTGTCGATAAGGAAGAGTAAACCAAAATACAGAGCCTTTATCTGGTGTTGAGTCGACTCCTATTTTTCCGCCCATTTTTTCAATTATCATTTTACAGATAGATAATCCTAATCCTGTACCCTGAATAAATGAGTTGTATTTCACAAATCGCTCAAATACATGTTGACACTGTTCATCAGACATACCACATCCGGTATCAGAAACATAGAAATAAATTGTATGTTTATCTTTCAAACGATACCCCATTGTGATCGTCCCGCTTTCCGTGAATTTAATAGCATTCGTCAGAAAATTGGTTATTACTTGTATCAACCTGTTCCGGTCAGCATATAATACACATTGCGGGAGGCGTTCTTCAAAAATGAGATCCACTTTTTTATTCTTAATTCTCAAACGGATACTTTGTTCTATTTCATCCAGTATCGAATTGACATCCACATACGTTTCATGAAAATCATATGTACCGGCCTCTATCTTCGCCATATCCAGAATATCACTAATCAACTGAAGAAGTAAATTTGTATTATTCTCAATAATACAAACATACTCCTCCATCTCTTCTTTTTCCTCAACATGAGGCAACATATTAGAAAAACCCACAATGGCATTCAGAGGTGTACGAATCTCGTGACTCATATTAGCAAGGAAAGCAGATTTTAACTGATTGGCTACTTCAGCCTGTTCTTTTGCCTCTTTCAGACGACCATATGCCTTTTTAAGAATAGAAATATAATAAATAACAGCAATCACTATTACCAGAAGAGAAATACCCGCCCAAAGTAACTGCTTCTCATACTGCTCCAGAAAAGGGGCTGGTTTGTTCACATAAGTCACGTCTTTCGGATAAAGGGATTCGGGGATACCATGCTCTTGTAACACCGGATAACAGAGAGTAGCAGAAGGTATGCCCCCATCCGTTCCGGGAATATCACAGGGAGATTCTCCATCCAATACACGATAGATCACAGAAAGTAATGAATTTCCAAAAGATTCGGAAGAAACATAATAACCACCTGCAAAAGTATCTTTGGATAAATCCTCGGCAGCAAGCAAAAACAGAGGAGTATGAACAAAATTATGAATAATGTCCTGTAAATGATCAAAAAGATAGTTATTATCATTCCGGTTGTGAGATTCGAACCAGGAATAGTAGATAAGGCCGGTAGTATGATCATAACTACGCAGTGTATCCAGCAGCATCTCAGTGGAAAGAAAAGTCGTAGACAGCTGATGAAGTTCCTGATCCGGAAAGAAATTCGCCACAGCATTCTCTACGTCCGAACAAGCCATCTTACTAATATAACGATCGTCTGAAATAAAAGCAATACGCTTCATTTCAGGCATTATCTTCCGCATTAACTCAATCGTTTCTTTGACATAATAAACCTGACGTAAAAAAGTGACATTGTACCCCTTTCGCCAGACATCCGCCGAAACAGAGTTGGCTGCAGTCAATGGTTCGTGAGACAAAAGTACTTCGAGCGTAGCCGGCAAATATTCACGGGAATTGGTTATAATTACAGGAACATCTTTCCATATTCCATCAAAAAGTTCCCGGCATACAATCCAGCCCGGATCACCTATCATGACTATTAACTTTGGAGGAAGCGGATATTTTTCTTTCAAATGCAACAATACCGCATCTACTTCACTTTGGTCTCTCAGAGCAGGTACTGATAACGACTCGGCTTTTACATCGAACCCTTTCCGCTCCAAGTCTTCACTGGCATGCCAGTACATAGCCTTTGCCCAGGGAAGATTAAAATTTATTGAATTCAAAAATAAAATCTCATCTCCATTGTTGCCATGAGCAAATATAGAAGAGCTTGTGCCGCATAGTAGTAAAGCAATAAAAGACAATAATAGAGTTGCCTGTTTCATTTGTTTGTTGTTTTTATTACAGAGGCAAAGGTAAAATTTATTTTGATAAAAAAAAGAAAGGTATCCCAATATTTTGGAATGCCTTTCTACTTCTATAAAATCGGTTTATGCTTTCTTTACCTATACATAAATAGAGAACTTTCTATTAAGACTTAGCTGATGATTGAAAAAACGGACTGTTTTTTTTCAATTGTCAAACATTCTATCATAAATTGTTTTATTCGTTTCGCATAATAGAAATAAAAGCAATACATTTGCACACTACATCTATTGTTTGATAATTTATAGAAAATATAAATCTCATAAAAGTAGTTCCGGATTGACAGATGTACATTATTGGATAAAAGCAAGTAATTTATGGTCACACAAAGCGAACAAGCATTAGAGTATGGATTGATAAAGACATTACAAGATAATGCCTACGAATATGTTGTTCTCAAAGAAGGAGACAACTTGAAACAAAACTTCAAAGCCCAGCTTGAAAAACACAACCAAAAAGAACTCCAACGCCATAACAAAACAGTGTTTACTGATACTGAATTCGACCGTATTCTTCTTTATTTAGAGGGTGGCACGCGATTTGAAAAAGCAAAAAAATTACGGGATATCTATACACTTGATGCCGACGATGGACAACATATCTGGGTGGAATTCCTTAATAAACAGAAATGGTGTCAGAATGAATTTCAAGTATCCAACCAAATAACCATGGAGGGTACAAAGAAATGCAGGTATGACGTCACCATCCTGATCAATGGCCTTCCTTTGGTACAAATAGAATTGAAAAAGCGAGGTATAGAGCTAAAACAAGCCTACAATCAGATACAACGTTATCACAAAACCTCATTCAGTGGTTTGTTCGACTATATTCAGTTGTTTGTCATTTCTAATGGAGTAGACACCCGTTACTTTGCCAACAATCCCAATTCGGGCTATAAATTTACCTTCAATTGGACGAATATAGAGAATCGACCATTTAATGACCTCAGCAAGTTTGCCAATTTTTTCTTTGCCAAATGTACGTTAGGAAAGATTGTCAGTAAATACATTGTACTACACGAAGGAGATAAATGCCTGATGGTACTCCGGCCTTATCAGTATTACGCTGTTGAAAAAATTATAGACCGCGTGCAAAATACAAATAAAAATGGCTATATATGGCATACCACAGGAGCAGGAAAAACGTTAACCTCATTCAAGACGGCTCAATTAGTATCCGAAATAGACGGTATAGACAAAGTGATGTTTGTGGTGGATAGACACGACTTAGATACACAGACGCAATCGGAATATGAATCATTTGAGCCCGGAGCGGTTGACAATACCGACGATACCCGTGAATTGATAAAAAGATTAAGCGGAAGCTCAAGAATTATCATTACTACCATTCAAAAGTTGAATTGTGCCGTCACCAAGGATTATTACAATAAATATCTGCAGGAAGTAAGGAAGCAGAACATAGTGATGATATTCGATGAATGTCACCGAAGCCACTTCGGTGATTGCCACAAAAACATTGTAAATTTCTTCAATCATTTGCAAATATTCGGATTCACAGGAACACCCATCTTTAAAGAAAATGCCAAACAGGGACGCACTACAGCAGAAATCTTCGGCGACTGCCTGCATAAGTATCTCATAAAAGATGCCATTGCCGATGAAAATGTATTAGGTTTCCTGGTGGAATATTACGAAGGACAAGGTAGTGTATTAGATACTACAAACAAAAATAGAATGAGAGAGATTGCTCAATTTATTCTAAATAATTATAACAAGTCCACTTTTGACGGAGAGTATGGTGCTCTCTTTGCTGTCCAGTCCGTACCTATGCTATTGCAATATTACAAGATATTCAAGGAGCTAAAACCGAAAATAAAAATCGGTGCAATTTTCACTTATGCCAATAATGGTGACCAAGACGATAATTTAACAGGTATGAACCAAAATTTCAGCAATGAAAAGGTAGATGCCGATGAGTTGCAAGCCATTATGAAGGATTATAATGAAATGTATGGTACAACCTTCGGCACAGACAATTTTCGAGCCTATTATGACGATATCAATCTGCGTCTGAAAAAGAAACGGGCAGATATGGAATCACTGGACCTATGTCTGGTAGTAGGCATGTTTCTAACCGGTTTTGATTCAAAGAAACTCAATACACTCTATGTGGATAAGAATATGGAATACCACGGACTATTGCAAGCCTTTAGCCGAACCAACCGTGTACTGAACGAGAAAAAGCGATTTGGCAAAATCGTTTGCTTTCGCAACTTGAAAAGCAATGTAGATAAGTCTATCAAGCTATTCAGCAACAACTGCCCCAATGAATTCATTATTCGTGAACCTTTTGACAAGGTAAAGAAAGAGTTAAATCTCAAAATGATTTCGTTCCTGGAGAAATATCCCGCCCCTTTTTATATAGATGCGTTACAGAGTGAATACGATAAACGAGAGTTCATACTGGCATTCCGTGATATTATCAAGAAGAAAATTGAGGTGCAAATTTATGAAGAATATCAAAAGGACGACCCTTATTTCTTGATGTCGGAGCAGGAATATATGGATTTCAGAAGCAAATATCTGGACATAGCTATTGGTAATACAAAAGAAGAGATTTCAAGGAAAATGGCTGCCGAGCCTGAAATCCCTTATGGCGAACCCAAAACAATGGAAGATATTGATTTCTGTTTGGAATTACTTCACAGCGATATTATTAATGTGGCGTACATACTCGAATTGATTGCAAACTTGAATCCTGATGAAAATGATTATAAAGAAAAGCGCCAAAGCATCATCGACACAATGATAAAAGACCCTGCTATGCGCAATAAAGCCAAATTGATAGATGAATTCATACAACAAAATGTGGACGAAGATAAGGAAGGCTTTAAAGATGCAAAAGCCGATGAAAAAATAGATTTGGAAGCCAAACTGAGCCAATATATAACCAAAGCACGACAAAAAGCTGTCAAACAGCTTTCTGAGGAAGAAGGCATCAATATAGAATCCTTAATGTCTTTCCTTGCAGAATATGATTACTTACAACGCGAAAAGCCCGAAATCATTCAGGAAGCGATTGAGCAGAAGAAAGTAGGATTTAAAGAGAAACGTCATTTACTTAAACATATAATGGGCAGATTACATGCTATTATTGAGATGTTTAGTTGGGAATAAAAGAAAGAATAAAATATATGAGCGAAGAATTACAGCAAAAACTGCGTAACCAACTGTGGATGGTTGCCAATACATTGAGGGGAAATATGTCGGCAAGCGACTTTATGTATTTCTCTCTTGGTTTCATCTTCTACAAGTACTTATCCGAAAAAATAGAACGACATGTTAACAATGAATTACGAATAGACGAAATAAGCTTTCAACAGGCTTGGGCATCAAACGACGAAGAACTGAAAAAAGAGATCAAAGAGTCTTGTATTCAGGACCTTGGTTATTTTGTAGAGCCTGAATTTCTATACTCTACTGTTATAGCCCTAATAAGAAAAAAAGAAAATATTCTTCCTGCATTGGAACGTTCTCTTAAAAAAATAGAGGACAGTACCATCGGTCAAGACAGCGAAGATGATTTTGAAGGTTTGTTTTCCGACCTTGACCTAACCTCTCCCAAATTGGGGAGAACTGTTGAAGATAAAAACCGATTGGTAAGCGATGTACTGATAGCTCTTGATGGTATTGATTTCGGTTTGCAGAAAGCTTCGGATATTGATATTTTGGGCGATGCCTACGAATATATGATTAGTCAATTTGCCGCTGGAGCAGGCAAGAAAGCAGGTGAATTCTACACTCCCCAAGAAGTGAGCCAAATATTAGCCGATATAGTAACTACCGGAAAGACGCGATTGAAATCGGTTTACGACCCTACTTGTGGCAGTGGTTCTCTACTACTTCGTACAGCCAAAAATGGCAATGCTGATACTATTTTCGGTCAAGAGAAGAATCCCACGACCTACAATCTTGCACGAATGAACATGCTTCTGCATAGTGTGAAGTATAACGATTTTGATATTCGTAATGGCGATACCCTTGAGTCTGATGAATTTGAAGAACTGCAGTTTGATGCCGTGGTGGCCAATCCTCCATTTTCTGCCGATTGGAGTGCTGCCGACAAATTCAACAATGACGACCGTTTCAGTAAAGCAGGTGTACTTGCTCCTAAATCAAAAGCTGACTACGCTTTTATACTCCACATGATCTATCATCTGAACGATGGTGGAACAATGGCTTGCGTAGCTCCCCACGGTGTTTTGTTTCGTGGAGCATCTGAGGGTAAAATCCGTCAATTTCTCATTGAGAAGAAGAACTACATTGATGCTATCATTGGTTTGCCAGCTAATATTTTCTATGGCACAAGTATCCCCACTTGCATTCTTGTAATGAAGAAATGTCGTAAAGAAGATGACAATATTCTCTTTATTGATGCAAGTAAAGAATTTGAAAAGATAAAAACACAAAACAAACTTCGTCCAGGACACATCCGTAAAATTATTGAAACCTATCAAAAACGTACGGAAATAGAAAAATACAGCCATCTCGCCACACTCCAAGAGATTCAAGAAAATGATTACAACTTAAACATTCCTCGCTATGTAGATACATTTGAAGAAGAAGAACCTATAGATATCAAGAAGGTTATGGCAGATATTAAAGGCCTGGAAGCCAAACGTACTGAATTGGATAAGGAAATTGAAGTGTATCTGCGAGAATTGGGATTAGTAGAATAGAAACAAGTAGTATCATATCCTACTGTCCGAAGATACTGAACAGTTCGATTGAGATGTAACAAATAAAGGAATATGGATAACCAAGATGAAATCATCTTATACCAACCTGATAAAACGGTTAAAATAGAAGTGCGAATGGAAGATGAAACGGTTTGGCTGACACAAGCACAAATATCGGAGCTCTTTCAACGAGACCGTACCGTCATAACGAGGCATATTAATAACGTATTTAAAGAGCATGAGCTCGACGAAAAAAGCAATGTGCATTTTTTGCACATTGCAAATTCAGATAAACCTATAAAAATGTATAGTCTGGACGTTATTATATCTGTTGGGTATCGCGTTAAGTCTCTTCGTGGAACTCAATTCCGTCAATGGGCAAATAAGGTATTAAAAGACTTTTTACTGAAAGGTTATTCGATAAACAATCGTATGGAACGATTAGAACAACGAGTAGCCCAAACTGAAGATAAAATTGATTTCTTTGTCCGCACTACGTTACCTCCAATTGAAGGAATTTTCTATAATGGACAGATCTTCGATGCGTATAAATTTGTAGCTAATCTAGTAAAGAGTGCCCAAACATCGATTATTCTGATAGACAACTATGTAGATGAGTCAGTACTCACACTCTTGGATAAACGTAACGCAAATGTTACAGCAACAATCTACACACAGCGAATCACAGCACAGTTACAACTGGATATAGATAAACACAATACCCAATATCCCCCGATTCAGGTAGACATATTCAATCTGGCGCACGATCGCTTCTTACTAATAGACGAAAAAGTATATCACCTTGGAGCATCAGTTAAAGATTTAGGTAAAAAATGGTTCGCTTTTGCATTGATGAGTGATATTACCGTTGATGAATTATTGGCAAAAATCAAAGGAGTTATATTATATGACAACAAATAGAGTGCTGAAAAACCTTAATGCAATAGATTGACATTTATAAATAATCAAGATGAAGCATAATACGAACAATAACAAAAAGTTTCCTAATTTGAGATTTAAGGAGTTTGAAGGGGAATGGGAAAAGATAACATTACATTCTATTGCATTGATAACCAAAGGTACAGGTATATCAAAAGATCAACTATCTTTAAATGGAATGCCTTGTATTCTTTATGGTGAATTATATACTAAGTATAAGTATGAAATTATTAATGAGATTATTAGCCGAACTGACATTAACCCTACTAACCTTGTAAAAAGTAAAGTGAATGATGTAATCATTCCTTCTTCCGGTGAAACTGCAATTGATATTTCAACCGCCCGCTGTGTAACTCAAAATGACATACTTTTAGGAGGAGACCTGAACATCATTAGATTAAAAAATGACGATGGATGTTTTTTAAGTTACCAACTAAACGGAATTCGTAAATTAGATATTGCCAAAATAGCACAAGGGGTATCTGTGGTACACTTATACGGAGAAAAGTTAAAACACCTACAAGTTTATATGCCAGAGAAAATAGAGCAAAAGAAGATTTCATCGTTGCTATACCAGATTGACGAACGCATTTCAACCCAAATTAAAATAATTGAAAAATTTGAATCCTTAATTAAAGGGCTTTGCCGTTTACTCATAATGAATAATAAACCAACAACAAAAATAAAAGATTGCCTTGTATGTCATTCGTCAACATTATCTGAATCTGAAATTGTAAATGATAGTGGGATTTTTTGTGTTTATGGAGCAACTGGTATAATAGCATATACATCTCAATACCAAATTGACCAAGATTCGATTCTCATAATCAAAGATGGTTCTGGAGTTGGAAGAGTTCAATATGCAAACGGTAAGTACTCTACTATAGGTACCCTTAACTCTTTGACTGCAAAAAATAACGTCTGTCTAAAATATCTCTTTTATTTTCTGAGTATATTTAACTTTGAAAAATTTATAGTTGGTTCAGGGATTCCACACATATACTTTAAGGATTACGGGGAAGCTGTTTTTTATTGTCCTTCATATGACGAACAACAAAAAACAGCTAATGTGCTTACAACCATAACTGATAAGGTAGAAATAGAGAAACAAATGTTACAAAAGATGAAAGAGCAGAAACAATATCTACTTTCTAATTTATTTATATAAACATACTTTGTAAAAGGAATTTTTTCTGCTTTTGATAAGCTGCAAGAATACCTTTTTCTATGCCTATCTTATCAACTACTTTGTCAAGAGTATTGGCCATCTCTTTTTGCTTTGTCAATGTGGGCAGTGGTACACCAAAAGAAGATAAATCTTTCTTTTGGATATTAGGTAGCCCACTACCTATACGTAACGCCATTATTGATGCTTCATTAGCTTTCAAATAATGGAAAAGGTATCTATCATTAATGATACCTTCTACGTTTTCTAATGTATAACAATGTCCTCCACTCCAAAAAGGAAGATCATTATATTGCACGTATCCACACGAGTTTCCTCCTTCGCTAATTGATATTGTATTACTATTAGTGTTATAGAAATTATAAAATCCCGATGGAGCAATTCCACCATTCATTACATAGTATTCACCAAACTCTGTTAATTCAGTTCCATTAACTTGCTGACCTTTTTTAATCTCGCACAGTCCACCAAGTTTCATATAATCACTTGACTCTCCCAATAGAAAATTGTATATCCCTTTAATTAAGGATTCAAATTTTTCAATTATTTTAAATTTGGGTTGAAATGCGTTCGTCAATCAAGGATAAAAAGACTCCTATTTTATCTTGCTCGTCTTTTGTTGTTATATAATTCTCTAATTTCTCAAAAGAAGATTTAGATAATATTGGTACAGCTTGCACAGAAACTAATGCTAAATATTTTGGAAATCGGCTTTTGATAGCATAATAAATATAATCTTTATTATTAGATGGAAATGAAATAATTGAATTTATCTGTTGATTTGTTGACATCTCTTGTTGAGCCATTCCCATCTTTCCGATAGTGGATCCAATGCAAGTCACTAAGATTGTTCCGAAAGGCAATTTTCGGGTTTTATTAAATCCTTTTAATGATAACTTAGTCTGGGTTTCAATAACAAATTTGCCAATGTCTAAATCTGCTGGTGAAGCCCAAAGATATTCGCCTTGATAGTTTTCGGAATCTGCTGTTGAAGGTGTATTTCCAGTAATAATTGTCCCATAATCTTTAATTTGACATTTTTCCCATTCCCCTTCAAACTCCTTAAATCTCAAATTAGGAAACTTAGTTATTTGGAGTCTCTAATATTATTTCTATCTTATTTAAATAGTTTAATTACCTAAAACAGAATAAAATGGAAACAACAATGACAATTAAAGAAATTGCAATCCTATGGAAAGAGGATAAAAAACAGTACGTGAAGAAATCAACTATCTCGGCATACTCACTATTGA
This sequence comes from Bacteroides mucinivorans, assembly GCF_034654355.2. Taxonomy (NCBI): domain Bacteria; kingdom Pseudomonadati; phylum Bacteroidota; class Bacteroidia; order Bacteroidales; family Bacteroidaceae; genus Bacteroides; species Bacteroides mucinivorans. The sequence continues at coordinate 4,309,766 of NZ_CP178179.1, forward strand.
TCGAGAATCATCTATTGCCAACATTTGGAGAGATGTGCCATATTGAAGAAAGCATGGTACAAGAGTTTGTTTTTCAGAAATTAGAAAATAAACTCAGTCAGAAATCAATTAAGGATATACTCATAGTACTAAGAATGATTTTAAAATACGGTGTAAAAAACAAATTTCTTGAATATAGCCAGATTGATATTAAATTCCCTACCGAACGAGAGCGACATGATATAGAAATATTGAGTAAAAGTAATCATAAAAAAATCATTAACCACATTCAAGAACATTTTACATTTAAGAATTTGGGAATATACATTTGTTTAAGTACAGGATTACGAATAGGTGAGATTTGCGCATTAAGATGGCAAGATATTGACACAGAATCAGGTGTTATCAGTATTAAGCAAACAATTCAACGTATATACCTTATTGAAGAATCTGAGCGACGTACAGAATTAGTTTTAGATACACCCAAAACGAAGAATTCTATTCGAGACATTCCCATGACCAGAGATTTAATCAAGCTACTTAAACCATTAAAAAAAGTGGTTAATGCTACATACTTTGTACTGACCAATGAATCAAAACCGACAGAACCCAGGACATACCGAAACTACTACAAACTTTTTTTGAAAGATTTAGGAATATCTGATTTGAAATTTCATGGCCTGCGCCACAGTTTCGCAACTCGATGTATCGAAAGTAAATGTGATTATAAGACTGTAAGCGTACTTCTTGGGCATTCAAATATTAGCACGACTCTCAACTTGTATGTTCATCCAAATATGGAGCAAAAAAAGAGGTGCATAGAGCAAATGTCTAAGGCATTAAAATAAATAAAAATTGGGCTGTTCTATAATCCTCAAAGAACAGCCCTTGATTTTTTACTACTTTGTTTTAGACTCAATCTGATACCGAAAAGCGATCTATTTCCTATCTGCTACTAAAAAAAGAAAGGCATCCCAATATTTTGGAATGCCTTTCTACTTCTATAAAATCGGTTTATGCTTTCTTTAAAGAAGCAATACTTTCTTTCAATGAATTAATAATACTCTCGGCATCTGCCTGTTTCTTTCGTTCAATCTCAATTACTGCCGGTGGAGCATTATTTACAAATTTCTCATTACTAAGTTTCTTCAACACACCTTGCAGGAATCCTTCTTTATGTTTCAGTTCAGCTTCCATACGAGCGATCTCCGCTTCTACATCAATCATATTGCCAAGCGGAACAGCAAACTCAATAGTGCCTACCATGAATGAAGATGCTCCTTCTGCTTTGGCTTCTACCACTGCAATACCGGACAAATTACAAATCTTAATAATCACAGCATTAAATGCAGTAACCGGATTTTCACCTATCACCTGCAACTCAAGTGCTTCTTTCTGTGCAATATTCTTCTGCAAACGAATCGTACGGATATTACTGATCACTTCCTTCACCACTTCAAACTGCTGAATAAACGCTTCATCAACGGTTCCATTCAACAATAAAGAATTCACCATCAGACTCTCTCCCTCCTTACGTTCGGCCATCTGTTGCCACAACTCTTCGGTAATGAAAGGCATAAACGGATGAAGCAAATGAAGCAAATTATTCAGGAATCCAATAGTAGCATCAAAAGTAACACGGTCAATAGCTTGTCCGTAAGCCGGCTTAATCATTTCCAGATACCAGGAAGAGAACTCATCCCAGAACAGCTTATAAACAGCCATAAGTGCTTCACTCAAACGATATTTGCTAAACAGATCGGCAACCTCAGCTGCTACTTCATTCTGTTTGGACTCAAACCAGCGGACAGCCAACTTGGACGCTTCGGGAACTTCAGCATTATCAGCAACCTTCCATCCTTTGATCAACCGGAAAGCATTCCATATCTTGTTACAGAAATTACGTCCTTGCTCGCACAATGCATCATCAAAGAGAATGTCGTTCCCGGCAGGAGCCGCAAGCATCATACCCATACGTACCCCATCGGCGCCGTATTTTTCAATTAGTTCCAATGGATCGGGTGAATTACCCAATGATTTAGACATTTTGCGCCCTAACTTATCACGAACGATACCAGTAAAATATACATTCTTAAACGGCATCTTTCCTTCATATTCATAACCGGCCATAATCATGCGGGCTACCCAGAAGAAAATAATATCCGGACCTGTAACAAGGTCACTTGTAGGATAGTAATACTCAATCTCTTTGTTACCCGGATTATTAATACCATCAAACAATGAAATAGGCCACAACCAGGAAGAGAACCAAGTATCCAGACAATCTTCATCCTGACGGATATCGGCCAGAGTCAATGCATTATTTCCAGTTTTTTCTTTGGCAAGTTTCAATGCTTCCTCGTCTGTAGCAGCTACCACATAGCCACCCTCAGGTAAAAAGTAAGCCGGAATACGATGTCCCCACCACAACTGACGGCTGATACACCAGTCTTTTATGTTTTCCATCCAGTGCCGGTAAGTATTTTTATACTTGGGAGGATAAAATTTCAGTTCGTCATTCATTACAGGTGGCAACGCCATCTCTGCAAAGTGCTGCATCTTAAGGAACCACTGCATAGACAATTTCGGTTCAATCACTACATTCGTACGCTCTGAATAACCTACCTTATTCGTATAAGCCTCTGTCTTTTCAAGCAATCCGGCAGCTTCAAGATCTTTCTCTATCTGCTTACGAACATCAAAACGATCCATACCGATATACATACCGGCAGCTTCACTTAATGTTCCGTTATCATTGAAAATATCAATACTCGGCAAATTGTATTTTTCGCCCAGCATATAGTCGTTCACATCATGTGCCGGAGTCACTTTCAGACAACCCGTACCGAATTCGATATCTACGTAATCATCTTCGATCACCGGAATAACGCGCCCTACCAACGGTACGATTACTTTTTTACCTTTCAACCAAGTATTTTTAGGATCGGCAGGATTGATACACATAGCCGTATCACCCATAATTGTTTCCGGACGAGTAGTAGCAACCACCGCATAACGACCTTCCGGATCTCCTTCTACTTTATAACGCAAATAATAAAGTTTTCCATGTTCTTCTTTATAAATCACCTCTTCATCAGAGAGGGCAGTCAATGCTTTCGGGTCCCAGTTCACCATACGAACTCCCCGGTAAATAAGTCCCTTATTATAAAGATCTACGAAAACCTTCAGTACACTTTCGCTACGTTTTTCATCCATAGTAAATGCGGTACGATCCCAGTCGCAAGATGCTCCGAGTTTACGAAGCTGTTTCAGGATAATACCACCGTGCTCTTCGGTCCATGCCCAGGCATGTTTGAGAAATTCGTCACGGGTCAGATCCGTCTTTTTGATTCCTTCCGCTGCAAGTCTGTTTACCACCTTGGCTTCAGTTGCAATAGAGGCATGATCTGTTCCCGGTACCCAACAGGCATTTTTACCTTCCATACGGGCACGGCGAACAAGAATATCCTGAATGGTATTATTAAGCATGTGTCCCATGTGTAACACACCAGTGACGTTAGGAGGAGGAATGACGATGGTGTAAGGTTCACGACCATCGGGTTTTGAACTAAATAATTTGTGATCCAACCAATACTGGTACCACTTTCCCTCCACGTCAGCGGGATTGTACTTACTTGCTAATTCCATGTTATATTTCTATATGTTTAATTTATTGCGAATAATGGATGCAAAATTAATAATTTAAATTCAAATCTTACCACTCTCCGGCTGTTTCTGTACACGGAAAGAGAGTTTATAGCCTTCGTAAAGTGCTATTCCGTAAAATAGAGCAGTAGCAGAAACTATATTTTCGGCCATTACCGAGAATACTGCTTTAAAATCTGTTTCCGCCAGTGCCTCCATATAAGATAAACTATATTCTTTAGCTACATAGCCTATAATAGAAAAGAAATCTCCTAAAATGCAACTCAACAAAGCCAGAGCTGCTCCAATGATTCCGAAAACAGGACGCACTCCCTTTCCCCTGCGCATAGCCAATCCAACAATGAAACCGATACCAATAGCCATATAGCCAATCTGATAGCCAGTGGAAACAGAAACCAATCCCCAGGCAACAGCTCCTAAAAGACAAGCCCCCGTTCCCCACAATACCGCCTTCGGAAGATTTTCTTCTGCCAGTAGCTGCTCTCTGCTCAGCACTGCAGAAAATATTTCCGGATCCGGAGTGGGTGCTATCTTTTCCAATTCTTCATCTTTTTGAAAATTTTCACAAGCATCTTCAAAGTCCGGTAATGTTCCCGTACGTTTACAGACGAGTCCACGTCCCATCACGAAATCACGTGATACGCAATTGCGACAATAGCTTTCTATTCCCTCTGTATTAGCCATAATCAATGTGTGTGTGTTATTGATATATAAATTTGTTTATTAACAGAAATTTCGCAAATATAGAGGTAATTTTCTGCACGGCATTCAATTAATACATATTTTTGTCCTATAAAAGAAATTTGACTATGAAGCGAAAACAAAAGATACGCTATATCATTCTGGGAACTCTCCTGTTACTTATCTGGACCACTCAGCTTATTCCGGCGATGGGTGAGGGCTATGCCCGGTCCGTATACCCGGTTATTTCGTTTTGTCTGTCTTCGTTCTCACGTTTGTTTCCTTTTGCCATAGGCGATTTATTCATATTTCTCAGTATTACCGGTGTCATCCTCTATCCTATTTACGGACGGATAAAAAAATATCCCTGGAAAAAGATTTTATTACGTGACGGTGAATATCTTTTGTGGGTATATGTATGGTTTTACCTTGCATGGGGGCTGAATTATTCGCAAAAGAACTTTTACGAACGTACAAACATTCCCTATGTTGCCTATACCCCCGATAAATTCAAAGCATTTGTGGACGAATACATTGAACATCTGAATGATTCTTATGTCTCTGTTACAGAAATAAACAAGGATATTATCTGTCGGGAAGCAGTCAAAGGATACCGGCAAATCAGTGATACATTAGGCGTACATCTACCTCCATCTGATTCGCCCAAAGTAAAAACAATGCTATTCACTCCATTCATATCGATGGTTGGTGTGAGTGGCAGTATGGGACCTTTCTTTTGTGAATTCACGCTGAACGGCGATTTACTCCCTTCCCAGTATCCGGCAACATATACGCATGAACTTGCCCATTTGCTGGGCATCACCAGCGAAGCCGAAGCCAACTTTTATGCATATCAGGTATGTACACGTTCGCAAGTGGAAAGTATCCGTTTCAGTGGTTATTTCTCTGTCCTGAGTCATATTCTGGGCAATGCACGCCGACTCATGACAGAAGAAGAATACAATGAACTATTCAAACGTATCCGACCGGAAATCATTGAACTTGCCCGCTCTAATCAGGAATACTGGATGGCGAAATACAGTCCTCTGGTTGGCAATATCCAAGACTGGATATACGACCTTTACCTCAAAGGAAACAAAATAGAAAGCGGACGCAAAAACTATTCGGAAGTAGTAGGACTCTTAATCTCATACCGGGATTACCAAACCGAAAAACGATAAATCAACAAACAGGTAGATATATACATTATAGATTATATGCTTAAAAGCTGTATCTTTGCCGTATGAAAAAATTAGTAATTGTAGGATGTGGACGACTTGCTGAAATCGTTGCGGATGCAGTTGTCAATGGATTATTACCCGATTATGATCTGGTAGGTGTTTATTCGCGTACGGCATCAAAAGCCGAACGTATTGTAACTAAAATGCAGCAGTATGGAAAACCCTGTGCCGCCTGTGCTACTCTGGAAGAGCTGCTCGGTTTGAAACCCGACTATCTAGTGGAGTCAGCTTCTCCCAGTGCTATGAAAGCACTTGCTTTGCCTGCGTTAAAAAACGGTACTTCCATCATCACCTTGTCTATCGGTGCTTTGGCAGATACCACCTTTTATGAGGAAGTGAAGAAAACAGCCAGGGAGAATGGTACACGTGTATACCCTGTATCCGGAGCTACCGGAGGATTTGATGTTTTAAGGACTGCTTTCTTAATGGGAAATGCTTCTGCCCGTTTCTTCAACGAGAAAGGTCCGAATGCATTGAAAGGTACGGCCGTATACGATGAAACTTTACAGACAGAGCAACGCATCGTCTTTTCCGGAAATGCAACAGAAGCAATAGGTATGTTTCCAACCAAAGTCAATGTAGCAGTTGCTGCCTCACTGGCCTCTGTTGGTCCGGAGAATATGCAGGTATCCATACAATCCACCCCCGGATTCGTGGGAGATACTCAAAAGGTTGAAATAAAAAATGATCAGGTACATGCTGTAGTAGAGGTGTACAGCGCTACGTCCGATATTGCAGGGTGGTCTGTAGTGAACACCCTGATCAATATAACCTCACCCATTGTATTCTGACAGATTGGCAAGCACTTTCTCGCTCAGGCGGTCAAACGCCTGGCGGGTACGCCCTGTTGATACCTGCATACAACGCACATGCGGATGATTGAGATACTGTGTGCCTCCCAATGCACCTACCGTATCACAAAAACAAAGATTATCTCCTTCGAGCCATTGTGCAAAGGCAGATTCATCCCATGCCGGTGATAAGCCGGTATTGAACAATATCTTTTTGTTTCCAAGCGCTTTGAATTCAGCATCATGTAATAGAACTGTATTTTTGTTGAGACAACAAAAAACTACTTCGCTCTGAGTAAGAAGCTCATTTAACGGCATGAAACGATATCCTTTGGCTGCAGCTTCCTTTTTCTCACTGCGGGCATAATAAGCAATATCAGCACCCAGAAAATTCAATGCATCTGCTATCATGCCACCGGACTTACCAAGCCCCACAACACCAACCTTCAATCCGGTAATCTCACGTGCCATACCATCCCATGGTTCCTGCCCGAATCCATGCAAACAACGTACCAGTTCACTAATCACATACTCTACCACTCCTTCATCACCATAATCGCGGATACCCGTTACCGTAATCCCCTGTTGGTTGGCATAACGAATATCTACATTAGCGCTTTCCGGAGAATAGAGTGAACAACACATGCCGATATACTTAACATTAGGGCATTTCTCCAATGTATACCGGTTTATCCGGGAAGTATAACTTAAAAGTACAGCATCGGCATCACCAATACGGGCTGCAACTTCATCATCTCCCTCCGGTATATCGGAATACATAATAACTTCATTTGCAAAAGAATGCAATGCTTTTTCTGCTGAAGGAACCAGGCTTACCGGTTCTATCGCTACAAGTTTATGAAACATAGTCTTAAAATTTTAGCGGTAAAGTTAATAAAAAATGGCCTTATAAAGGCTCGTCACACCATATTCTTTGGCAGTTCCTGCATAAACCAGCCTAAAGCACAAATGAAACAAAACAAACTAAAAGAAGAATACTTTGCCTCGAATTTCTCTATCTTTGCAAGAAATTATATAGACTCTAATATTTCTTATATAAAAGAAAAGATGCATTCAAGAAAAGAACAAATGGAAGCCTTCGGCCGCTTCCTGGACATATTGGACGAGTTACGCGTAAAATGCCCGTGGGATCGTAAACAGACTAATGAAAGTTTACGCCCTAATACGATTGAGGAGACTTATGAACTCTGTGACGCTCTGATGCGCGATGATAAGAAGGATATCTGTAAAGAGTTGGGAGATGTGCTGCTGCACGTGGCTTTTTATGCCAAGATAGGTTCGGAAACAGGAGACTTTGACATAAAGGATGTATGTGACAAGCTCTGTGAGAAATTAATCTTCCGTCATCCTCATGTATTCGGAGAAGTAAAAGCCGAAACCGCCGGACAAGTTTCTGAGAACTGGGAACAATTGAAATTAAAGGAGAAAGACGGCAATAAAACGGTGCTTAGTGGCGTACCATCCGCCCTGCCCTCTTTAATAAAAGCTTATCGTATACAAGACAAAGCCCGGAATGTAGGTTTCGATTGGGAAGAAAAAGAACAGGTGTGGGATAAAGTAAAAGAAGAAATTGCAGAATTTCAGGAAGAGGTAGCCAATATGGACAAGGTCAAAGCGGAAGCAGAATTCGGCGATGTAATGTTCAGTCTTATCAATGCTGCCCGCTTATACAAAATCAACCCGGATAATGCACTGGAGCTTACGAATCAGAAGTTTATCCGTCGATTCAATTATCTGGAAGAACACACGATCAAAGAGGGCAAAAGCCTTAAAGACATGTCACTCGAGGAAATGGACCGTATCTGGAACGAAGCAAAAAAGCTTGAGAGGTAAAAGTTGAAAATTGAAAGTTGAAAGTTAGCTGCGCTGTTATGCCACATAGTAACTTTCAACTTTTAACTCTCAACTAAATAAGGGTTATTTATCTTTTCGGTTTGCATTTTTCAGCAGTTCCCTGTGAAAACGCATTTCGGCTTTCTGCACCATATAAATTTTCTTATTCGATAAGATTTTCTTGAATTTCTCGTAATAATCTCTTTCCAGCTTGTCCGAAGCTGAACGGGCATCATATACACCTTTCAGAATTTCAGCATACTGAGCCTCTGTCGTTTTATCATCTTTTCCTTTACGAAGTAACCCCCAAGCCTTATCATTCAACGCTTTCTTTTTATCCTGAAGCTCAAAGTATACAGGAAAGAACTTTGCTGCTTCTTCTTTGTTCAAACCAGCTTTCTCAATAATGAATGCCTTCTGCTTGGCCCGGAATTCTTCCGGTGACAGACGTTGTTGGTTGCACCCATCCATAGCCCACAACAAAGGAGTAAAGCCGCAAATGATAAACAGCAGAATAATCAGTCTTTTCATTTTTATAAAATCAGTTTAATTTATTTTATTCCACACTGGCATCAGTGAGATATACATACAATGAATAATCGTCCATCATCGAACCTTCGAGCACAGCATTAATATACTCATCAGAATCACTATCAACCTCTACCGTCTCCATCACAGCCATTTCTGTAGCCTCAGGTTTATAGTTTACCGATGCAATACGAATAATAAATGCAGCTCCGACAAACATTGCCGCCATATAGGCCAATGGCTTAATTTTGTCCCACTTCGTCGTTTTTTTCACTTCAAAGGCAGATTTTTCCTTTTCGGGAAGCATGTTCATCACTTCTGAAGTAAGATTCTCAAAGTATCCATCAGGCACCTTAAAGGCATTGCCTGTACCTACTTTCTTCAATATTTCATCTTCTTCTTTCATATAATCTTCTCCTCTCTTTTTCTTAGACATTTAATGATTTAAAAGGTTTAATCAACACCTTCCAAAAACTTTTCGATTTTCTTCACTGCATGATGATAGGATGCTTTCAATGCTCCTACAGAGGTACCAAAGATCTCCGACATCTCTTCATACTTCATCTCCTGGTAGTATTTCAGATTGAAAACCATGCGTTGTTTCTCCGGCAGTGACAATAAGGCTTTTTGCAACATAAGCTGTGCCTGATCACCGGAAAAATAGGGATCACTTTCCAGCCTCTCCACGACAGCGGCTTCCGGATCGTCGATGGCTACGGTATTCATAGCGCGCTGCTTATTCAGAAAAGTAATACATTCGTTCAGGGCAATGCGATAAAGCCAGGTAGATAGCTTCGCTTCTGCCCGGAAATAGTCGATGTTCATCCATGCCTTGACAAACGTATTTTGAAGAAGGTCATTTGCGTCATCATGAGAAAGTACCATCCGGCGAATCTGCCAATATAATTGTTCGCTATATTGCGACACAATCATTTCAAATCCTTTTCGTTGTGTACCTTCGTCCTGAAGGAGCCTTAAAACCTCTCGTTCTTTATAAGAATTCATAAGGTTATTAGTATTCTGTATGTTATGCTTATTTATGGTTCAATTTATTCAATGCTTCAAGCAAAGGGTCATCATATTTGTAAATATCATCACAGTAACTGAGCTTGCCATCGGCAGCCAGATACATGGTTTGATAATCCAGGAACAGAGGGATAGCTTCCTTCAGACTATAATGCTTAAGTTCCCGGTATGCTTCGCTCCGGTTCAGTTTTTTGCCTTCATCGCTCTTCGGAGCTATGTCCATGGCAATACGAATGCGATCTTCCAACAGTTCGTCCGGCTTTTCCAATAAGAAAAAGGCAAAGTCCAACGCTCTCTCCAACCTTACACAACCATGACTTACCGCACGATTGGAACGGTTAAAGGCCCAACGGGAAGGAGTATCGTGCAGATAGACAGCATACGGATTGGGGAAACGGAAAATAATTCGCCCTAAAGAATTGCCTTCTTTGTTGTCCTGCTTTACAGTAAACGGTACGCCTGCTGTATATTTAGCCCATTTTATATCATGAGGATTTACCCGGTTTCCATTCTTATCATATACTTTCATCCGGTTTCGGGTGAAGTAAGTAGTATCGCGACGATAAGACGGAATAATCTCCTTACGTATTATATTTTGGGGAACATTCCAATAAGGATTCAACTCCATGTAGTAAATCTTACTGTAAAGCAAAGGAGTTTTATTTCTTACTGAACCACAGCAAATACGCATCTCAAGAATCGAATCGACCTCCTCATTAAAAGCCTGTAACATAAAGGCAGCTATATTACCGATCACATATTTAGAACCTTTTTCGGGTTTATATTGCCAGCGGGCTCGCTCCAGATTGATCAGCAAATGATCCTTATAGTAAGTGAGAGGGCGATTGAGATAACGGATGGTATAAGTCCCTATAGAATTGTCTGCAGACAGGCGGTTCGTTAAACGGAATTGATTTACCGCCTCCAGTAAAGCAGAAGTCAATGTATCACCTGAGAATTGTTGTTTCAGTTCTCCGGTTTGCATCAATCTACCGGCAATCAATGGTATGATACGATGCCTCTCTCCCACTTTCAGTAAAGTATCACCAATAAGCGGAATTTCTTCAAATTCGGCCTCTCCTAGAGAATCCAAGCGTGCTAATTCTTTCTGCATACTGAGATAGAAGGGAGAAGTGGGCTGAGCCTGGCGAAAAGCAGCAAAAGGATTCTGCCTCAAAGAAGCCAAAGCCTCCAGAGCAAATTCTTTACTATACTCCTTCAAAGGAATGGGGTAAGGTTCTTTCTGTTTTTCAGTATCACTCTTTTTCTTAACATCCTCTTCCTGATTATTCAGAAGTTGTACTGGAGAAATAAAACCATATTTAAGTCCACAGGTATAAAACAGGTAAGAGCTTGTCAACCCGTATTCCAAACGTGCCAGTAGATGATTGATCGTTTCGTCTTCATGCAACTGCAGAGAACGGAAACGTTCCAGATCGGTTCGTATATCAGAGACATTAAAAAGTGCCGGATTTAATCCATGCCGATGAGAATTCTCTAACCAGTAAAGGAGCGAATCGGCATATTGCCCTACGCCATCTTTCATCCAAAACAATGCTGCACTATCTGCTGCATAATAACTCACCATAGCCGAGTCCCAGGCCATCGTATCATTAGTATTTGACAAATTTATACGGACGTATTGACGTATACTATCAGAATTTATTAAATATGCAGGATGAACTAATTCATGAAAAGAGGACAGGGAAAGAACAACCGGAGATTTTGGTTTCTCTTCCTTACAGGCAGATACCACCACGAGTAGAATAAGAAAGCTTAATACGATCCGCTTCATCATCCATCTCTTTATTTTATTACTACTTTCCTCACTATATCACCTATTTTAAAGATATAATATCCCTTCGGAAGATTTAAAGTCACTGATTTATCAACTGTATCAATACGCACTGAGGTGACCTTCACTCCAAGAATATTGTATACTTCCATCAAAGAACCAGGGGTAGCATTCTGAACGCGCACTGTAGTACCGGACACAGTCAATGTAAGAGAAGACTGCTCACTCTGAACAGTTTCCGCTTTACGCCCTTCCTGCGCCGTCATTGTGGAAAAAGGCAGGAGAGTCAGAGCAAAGAAAAAGTAGAAAAATAACCTTTTCATCTGGTATGTATCCGATTCTGTTTATTCAGTACAAATATACGTTGTTCCTCCCTATAAAACAAACTTTACGCCTGAAAGTTGTCACAGATTGATGCAAAGGTTCTCCTTAGCCAGGATAGTATTTGGAAAAACAGCAACGGCTTCTTCCAGCAAGATCTGTTCATTCTCATAACGTGCCGAAAAGTGCCCGATGACAAGTTGCTTTACTCCTGCATCCAGAGCGAGCCGGGCTGCCTGAGAAGCAGTAGTATGAAATGTCTCTTTGGCTCTGGGCAAATCAGTCTGAGCAAATGTAGCTTCATGAAACAGGAGATCAACACCGGCAATCTGACGGGCTATCTCTTTCCGATAGATAGTATCGGAACAATAGGCATATTTTCGAACGGGCTCAGAAGGGCGTGTGAGACGATCATTGGCTATCACTTCTCCTTCCGGAGTTACAAAATCAGCCCCGTTCTTAATGCGGTTTAGTTCGTAGACCGGTACCTGATAGAAATCAACCATCTCCCTGATGATGTGATTGGGACGAGGTTTCTCAGCAAACAGGAAACCGCAGCAAGGAATGCGGTGTTGTAAAGGAATTGTCGTAACAGTCATGGAGCGATCTTCATAGATCAACACAGGCTCTTTCGTATCAAATTCATGAAAAACAACCTGATAACTCATGTTCTTACAGAAAAAGGCCAGTAGCGGAGAAAACAATTCTTCCAACCCTTTAGGAGAATGAATATGGAGTTCTGCCGTACGTCCTAACAATCCGAAAGTAGAAATAAGCCCCATCAGGCCAAAACAATGATCGCCATGCAAATGAGAAATAAAGATGTGATTCAACCGGGAAAACTTCAACCGGGATTTACGAAGTTGCATCTGTGACCCTTCGCCACAATCTATCATAAAAAGTTTGTCACGCAGGTTCACTACCTGTGAAGTCGCAAAATGCCGTGTAGTAGGCAACGCAGAGCCACAGCCCAATATATGTAATTCAAATTTCTCCATAACAGAGACAAAGATAATGCAAACCGAGAGCAGAATAAAATGAACCTGTTCATTTTTTATGCCAGGATGCAGCTTATTTTCGTTTTGATGCAAAGATAAAAAGAAAAAGGGTATCAGTTCGCTGATACCCTTTCTAAAAATATTATAGAATTAATCGAATTAATTCTTACCTTCCAACTGTTCTTTCAAAGCAGCCAAAGCATCGATGTCACCCAGAGTTGTAGAAGCAGCCTGGTTCTGAATCATCGGAGCATCTTCTTTCTTTGCAGAAGTCTTCTTTGCATTAGAAGCAGCTTTCTTTTCAGCTCTTTCTTCTGCCTTAGCAACATCTTCAAAGATACGGCTGTGAGACAGAATGATTCTCTTAGCATCCTTGTTGAATTCGATTACCTTGAACTCAAGTTTCTCGTCCAACTGAGCCTGTGAACCATCTTCCTTAACAAGGTGTTTCGGAGTAGCGAAGCCTTCAACACCATAAGGCAGAGCAACTACAGCGCCCTTATCCAACATTTCGATGATTGTTCCTTCGTGTACTGAACCTACAGTAAATACTGTTTCGAATACATCCCAAGGATTTTCTTCGAGTTGTTTGTGACCAAGGCTCAAACGACGGTTTTCTTTGTCGATTTCCAATACCTGAACTTCGATATCAGCACCAATCTGAGTAAATTCTGATGGGTGTTTTACCTTCTTAGTCCAAGACAGGTCAGAGATGTGGATCAATCCGTCAACACCTTCTTCGATTTCTACAAATACACCGAAGTTAGTGAAGTTACGAACTTTTGCAGTATGCTTAGAACCTACAGGATACTTATCTTCGATAGTTTCCCATGGATCTTGTTTCAATTGTTTGATACCCAAAGACATTTTACGTTCTTCACGGTCCAGAGTCAATACAACAGCTTCTACTTCGTCGCCCACTTTCATGAAGTCCTGAGCAGAACGCAGGTGCTGTGACCATGACATTTCAGATACGTGGATCAGACCTTCAACACCGGCAGCAATTTCAATGAATGCACCGTAGTCAGCCATAACAACCACTTTACCCTTCACGTGGTCACCTACCTTCAAGTCAGGATCAAGTGCATCCCATGGGTGCGGAGTAAGTTGCTTCAGACCCAAAGCAATACGTTTCTTTTCGTCATCGAAGTCGAGGATAACAACGTTGAGCTTCTGATCGAGTTCAACCACCTCTTTCGGATCGCTTACGCGGCCCCATGAAAGGTCAGTGATGTGGATCAATCCGTCTACGCCACCCAGGTCGATGAATACACCATAAGAAGTGATGTTTTTAACGGTTCCTTCAAGAACTTGTCCTTTTTCGAGCTTACCGATAATTTCTTTCTTCTGTTGTTCCAGTTCAGCTTCGATAAGAGCTTTGTGAGATACAACCACGTTTTTGAATTCCTGGTTGATTTTAACAACTTTGAATTCCATTGTTTTTCCAACGAATACATCATAGTCGCGGATCGGTTTAACGTCGATCTGAGAACCCGGCAAGAATGCTTCGATACCGAATACGTCTACGATCATACCACCCTTAGTGCGGCACTTGATGTAACCCTTGATAATTTCTTCGTTTTCCAGAGCAGCATTAACGCGATCCCAAGAACGGGTAGCACGAGCTTTTCTGTGAGACAGAACCAACTGTCCTTTTTTGTCTTCCTGATTTTCGATGTATACTTCTACAGTATCACCAATTTTCAAGTCAGGGTTGTAACGGAATTCATTCAAAGGAATGATACCGTCTGATTTGTAACCGATGTTCACAACGACTTCACGCTTGTTCATTGCGATTACAGTTCCGTCAACAACCTCACGGTCGTTCACTTTGTTAAGCGTACTGTCATAAGCTTTTTCGAGTTCCTCTTGGCTGGCGCCAGCGAATGATTCGCCATTTTCATACGCATCCCAGTTGAAGTCTTCAACAGGAGCAATGTTCTTTAAGTTTTCCATTAATAATTAATTGTTTAGAGATACTTTAATTAAATAAGACATTATATTATTCTATAAATCGGGCGCAAAGATAAAACATTTTTCGTGACTAACCAAAGTTTGGTATAAAAAAAGCCGTCTCACGACGGCTAATATTCAGATATTTAAGTTATTCAGACATTCGTCTTACAATTTGCGCGGATTGCGTTTACCGTTCGATTGGATATTAACCGGACTGCCTTTATAGCCAATATCACCACTTCCGGATATATTGCATTTTAGTGTACCGGAAACATAACAGGAAATAGAACCGGAGCCATCTACACTTGCATCTACATCAACAGCTTTCAGATCTTTCGCATTCAGATCGCCGGAATTGCGTAATGATAATACAGCCCGTTGTGCCGTACCTGCTACCTTCAAATCACCGGAGCCTTGCAATTCAGCCTTTACGGTCTCTCCCTGTATCCCCACAAAATCCAGATCACCGGAGCCGGACAGGTTGACTGTTACATCCCCAGCTACATTGGTACCTTTCACCTTCAGGTCTCCTGATCCATGAAGAATTACCGTAGTAGACTTAGCCGTCAGGTTATATACATCCAGATCACCGGAGCCGGATAAATTCAAATCTACATTCCCTGCATTGATACTGTTTTTGACAGAAATGTCACCGGAACCTTGCAGAGTTGCCGAAAAAGCATTCGTACAAACGATTTCCCCGGTATTGATATCTCCGGAACCTTTCAGAGTAAGGGATAGACGATCTGATTTCACTTTATTATTTAAGACTACATCTCCTGATCCTTGCAATAACACATCTTTCAACATGGGGCTGGAAGCCATTATTTTTAATCTTCCCTCTTTACCAAACTCAATATTTGTACCTTTCTTGAAAGAGACAAACAGTGTGCCATCAGATACTGTACACTCTACCAGGTTGAGAATATTATCCGACCCGTAAATCTCTAAAGTTGATTTATTATCAGTAGACTGCGTATAAATAACTGTCGGACTTCCCTGAAGGTTTATCTTGTCGAAACTTCCGATTTTGATATTTTTTGTTTTATACGTTCCGTTTGCTTTTACACGGTTAATCTGGGAACAAGCTGTTGTTGTAGTCAGCAAGAATGAAAACAAAGTAATCATTCCAATAAATCCTCTCATATTCATATTTTTTTCATTTAAGTAGTTTGTAATATCTATAAGACGCAAACAGTATGCGAAAGGTTGCATGGCAGACCATGTTTTTATGATAAAAACTTTTCAGTGTGTCTCAAAGTGTATCCATAGGTTGAGAAAGTTTTCTCAACGCTTTGAGAAACTTGTTTCAATACGTTGAGAATATTTTCTCAACAGGTTGAGAGTATTTGTTTCAATAGGATGAGAAAATATTCTCAATATAAAGAAACAAAGTGTTTTCATATGAAAATAAAACATCTTCCACCATTTAAACAGCTGATAAGTAGCAACATTCAAACAATGGAAGATGAGAGAGAAACTTATTTAAGAGAGAGTTATTCTATCAACAATTTTAATATCGACGGACGACTACCACCTTCTGTCAGCACGTAAGCAATATACATTCCGGCAGCTAAATGTCGCACATCAGCATCATAAGATTTCCTTCCGGGAGCAATATTCAATACCGGTTTTCCATCAAGAGAATACATGGTTAAATTCTTGATTGCATTCTCACTTTCCAGATGAAGCACACCTTGCCGGTACGACATAGTTACCTCTGACAATGAAGCAGAAGGAGTACAGATACCTGTCCCTGTATATGAAACCGTTACCGATTCAGAGTCCGGCGTATCGCCAAAAGAGCCTTCAGCGCGAACCGTATATACGTTTTCTCCTGAAAGCGGAGCGGTATCTGTAAAAGTAGAAGTTGTGGCAGTGCCAATCTTCTCTCCGTTTCTATAAATCGCATAGCCGGTTATGATAGAATGCTCTACCTGCGGATAAACAGCAACATCGTCTACATGCCACCAGTAAGACAGCCCCATCTGATTGGTATCATATGCATGAAAAGCAATTTTCATATCATCAGACATATAAGGAGATAAGTCAATATCAACCCGGGTATATTTATTCACAACGGAACAATCTGTTTTCAAATCCCATATTTTCTCCCAGGTTATACCCCCATCCGAACTCACTTCTACATAATAAAAATTAGCGGGATTATTCTTCTGAGGAGCTGTAGACTTAGAATAGAATGTCAGCGACTTACCTTTAGAGAAAGAAGGAGATATCAGATATTCATCCTGATGGATATCCTCCCAGGCATCCAACAGACGCATTGAATAATTTCCGGTATAGGGCTCTGCATATTTTTCAGACTTTTTCCATACCCATCCCCGGTCACCTTCATTCTTTATTGCCCACTTAGCCAGACTCTGCGAATCTTCAAAATCTTCCACCAGAGCCGGAGTACCTTCGTGTGGAGCTACCCATGACAAAACAATGGCATTTCCTTCCACTTTGGCGGTCAAAGCAGAGGGGGACTGTATGAGATTGGAACGCTGTGAAACATTTACTGAAGCGGTAATAGAAACATCCTCCACTCCTTGTAAATGAAAGGCAGCAGTGCGCAGCTGTGCATTTTCATTCGCAGATTTAGCCTGCAAAATGAGAGTCGACTTACCCGCTTCACCCTGAAGAGGGGTAACAGTCAGCCAATCGGGTATATCTACAGCCTTCCAGGCAACATCTGCCTCAACGTTCACTTCAACAGTACTCTCAGCAGCACCACCCAAAGCTACATCCGGTTTCGGGATATAAATCTGAGGCATCAGCTCCAGCAAATCAAAAGAGATCGTCTCGCCACAGGAAGATATATTCGCCAACGCGAATTTAGCCTCTTTCCCATCACTATAGAAAGGCTTAAAATCAGCAGTTCCCCCCAAAGAAGTGCGTCCGCTTTCAGCACTGAAAGCTGCTTTGTTTATGTCACCATCAAGTTTGGTTGTTCCTCCCGGACGGAAAAGGTATTGTTCGTCCAGACGAGTGGTTCCATTATAGTTCAGATTTCCACCTGTCACATTAGGGTTAATACGATAAACCAGCAAACCGGAGGAAGGCAGACCAATATCAAAAGTCCCGGCTTTTTTCCGATACTCTACAATAAAATATTCATCGGAACCGGTAGGCTTTATTTTATAGGCAATATTCTCTTTACTACTGCCTCCCACAGGATTCAACGTATATGTACCCGGAGTGGATATTTCGGGAATTTCGTCAATCCATTTGCAGTAACGGTATTTGGTATATGTACTCATCTGCTGGGGAGTCTTCAGGTTGTCGGACATCAGATCCCACACCCCTACCGGATTCAGGTCGTCATTCACATGATAAAGGTCATAGGTACCTAATGTGTGAGACATTTCATGACAAAGCACACCTGTATTCAAAGGTACAGGACTCAAAGAACTCCACCCGTTGGCATCATTAAATACCATCAGATAACCTACTATCTTTTTGCCTTTTACATAAATAGCCTTCTCGTCGGGCAATGCCAAGTCCGAACGGTGTGGCCAAAGTAAATGCCTGGCACCCAATTCGGAATTCCCACTTACGATAATACAGATATTATCAAGCAATCCATCATTATTAGCATCGATTACTATATCATCAGGTAGATTCTCAGAGAGATAAGCAGCCAGTTCTTTTATCAGAGCCTGTTCGCGTGCAGCTTTCTCGGTTTCATTGCTATATCCTTGTTCATTGATACTACCTTTCTCTCGATAATATCCACGTTCATTTTTTGCTCTATAAGAAAGAATTTGCGCACCATTCGCTTTCGGGAAGAAAGCACTTTTCCAGAAAAGCTGGTCGTAGGAGGCTTCACGAAAATAGTTATATACCGAATTTACTCTTGCAGCATCAGCATTAAACATCGCTTCATAGTAACTGATGGGCTTGTCAAATTGCTCATTGTTCTCTTCATCGGCAAAACTCAGAAAACAAACCAGATTGCTCAACTCACCCTTATTCTTTTCGGCAGCCGACAATAGGATCGGAAAGAATAAAACAACGAACCAAAGAATAATATATCTCTTCATCGTTTTACATTAATTATAGTAAATAAAAGAGGGAAGCAGTCGCTATCTCATCAAAAGGATGAAAATAAGCAAACGCTTCCCCATAGAATTATCAGCGGATGACGATCTTCTTAGTACGTTCGGTAGTACCCATTTTTGCCTTTACTACATAGATACCTTTTTCCAAAGGAGACAGATTCATCTCGTTTGTGGTAGCGGATGCAGCCAATGTGCCGGCAGTAGTGTAAATCTGTATATCGGCAACCTCACCTAAAGACAACACAGTACCATCAAATGCTATTTCAGCATTAGCAGATTGATTGTAGATACCGGTCGGTTTGGTAGAAGTAAGTACTTTCATACCATGGATGTAAAGAGGGGCTTTCGTTAATGATTCGAATCGTGCATACATAGGAGCATCCGATTTTAACTTGAAATGAGGTTCATCCCCATTATCTAAAGTCTCAATCTGACTCCACTCTTTTTGACCACTTCTGAACAAAGGGGCTATCACACTTGCAAACTTTGCTGAAACAATCGCATAATCTTTAAAAGCTTTGCTCTCATCTGGAGTTCCCAGCATACGTACACAGGTTGTTGCATCACTTGAAAGAAACAAGTTAAAGGAAACACACGATGGCATACGCACTACAAATCCACCACCATTAGTAGTCATAGATGCAGAGGCACTTGCAGTAATGATGGCACCTGTCTTAGCATTCTCTCCTCCTACCTCTTTGTCCGAACCAACTCCTACCAACGTCGGGTCAGCAGTAGTATCCTCATAATCTCCAAAGTCCGCACAGATTAACTGGATAATCTTCCCATCCGGATCTATCTTTCCATCCTCATTATTTGCCTGACCGATGTACTTATCTATCTTCTCTTGTGTGTCAAACCAAATCCAACCATTTGCATCAACATCAGCAGGATCAAACAAATTATACTCTTGCGCATTTGCAAATAATATTGCTCCAAAAGCCATTAATAATGTCGTAATTTTCCTTCTCATACAATTTTCTTTTTAGTTAATAATGTTATTGATTTGTATTAAACTTCATACCACTCAGGATTTTGCTCAATGCCATGATAACGTACTTCGTCCCATGGTATCGGCAAGTAATACTGCATCTGACGGAACTCACGTACACGCTTAGGATATTTGTTCATATTTGAAATCTGATAAACAGGGTCTTTTCCTTCTTCTTTTACTATCTTCATAGCCTTTAACGGATTGGTAGCACCACTCATCTTTTCGACAGCAACTCCCCAACGAAGCAAATCCCAATAAGTCGTTTCTTCAAAAGCCATTTCTACACGACGTTCATTCACCAGTTGATCCCAGGTAAGACTCGGCAATTCATCCATATGAACACGACGGCGAATCTGATTTACTTTATCTAATGCATCATCCACCCGATTCTGTAAAAAATCTATTTCGGCATAATCCAATAACACTTCTGCATAACGCCAGATGATGTAGTTCTGCTTACTCGCATAAGACTCATCATTATCGATCTTCTGAGTTTCATCTACAAACTTTCCTAAATAATAACCGGTTTTTGTTACAGCAGCCGTTTCAGAAGTTCCATACGGTGTCAAATCTTCACCCGCCACTTCCTTGCCATTTACCTTATTATAATGAATCTCCATCACGCGTCCCCGGAAACTACAACCATCATACAACACATTTGCATAAAAACGATAATCCCGATTATCATACGGATGTTTGGCATCATACGCTTTGCCATCACGCATACCATATTCATCTACATGGTTCTGGGTAGGCGAATAAGCAGCCACCGTTCCTCCATAATAAGGTGAAACCGATTCCCGGTCGAGCTTATGTCCGAATCCATTCGAGAAATCACCATCGTTAGAGTGCTGTACTTCCCAAATTGATTCCTGACTATTCTTTGTTAAAAAGATCTGTCGATACTGCTCCTTTATCTGATCTTGTGTTGATCCGGTAATCTGTATCAACGAATAAGGCAACTTCATCAGTTCATCATACGCCTTGGCTGCCGCTGTCAACATAGCATCCGAACGATCATCCGGAAATCCGAGGTATGACTTCTCCTGATTCTGATATATTTTGCTGGCTGCCCAAAAATAAGTTTTAGCCTTTAACATCAAAGCAGCTCCTCTGGTAGCACGTCCGATATCCCTGGGACTCAACTCTTCAGACAATAAAGAAGCTGCCAAATCAGCCTCTTCGGCAATAAAGTTTACCATCTCTTCGTAAGAGGCACGAGGAAACTTTGTACCATCATGCAACGGATCATAATTGTTTTTCAACAACAAAACGCCTCCAAACTGCCGAAGTAACATGTAATAGTAATAAGCACGAAAGAAATGAGCTTCACCCAACACACGTTTTTTATGATCGCCATTGCGAATCTTATCCTGATTCTCAAATAAAAGATTAATAGACTGAATACGGGTATAATAATTAGTCCAGTTTATAAGTCCTCTACGTGTTACTTCGGCCGGAATACTTTTCAGGATATCCCCATACGCTGTATTATACCAATCTGATTTACTAACCGTTATCTGATCACCATACCAAGGCAGATAATCACGGGATGCTCCTTTCAAAAGGGTAGTAGCCGGCATATAGACAGAAAAGCCATTACTCATATTACGATACCATGGTAACACATATTCATCAAGTAACAACTGACTTCCCCAGATAGATTCCTGAGACAACTTATCATTAGGAATATCACGAAATATACCGTCACATCCGGAAAAACTGAACATCCCTCCCAAGAATAAAAAAGATATTATATATTTTCTCAACTGCATACTCTTTCTGTTTTTATTTTTGAAATATTCTATTTAAAAACCTAAACTCAATGTCATACCATAAGAACGCTGTATCGGATATCCACGTAAAGATTCCGGATCCATGTCTTTTAATGTTGACCACGTAAACAGGTTACTTCCCTGAAGAGAGATACTGGCTGAAGAAAGTTTCATTTTCTTCAATGTTTCTCCCGAAAAAGAATATCCTAACGACAGAGATTTCAAACGAATAAAATCACAGTCTTTCACCCAAAAAGTTGATTCCTGACGATTATTATCGTTTTTATTAGCAATCTTGACTCGAGGATAAGTTGCATTCGGATTATCTTTAGACCAAGTATCAGTGAGGTGATATTGCTGAAAACGCTGTAAACTACCAGTTTCCAAAGTATACAATTCTGTGATTTTTTGCTGATACCCAGATACTCCCTGGAACATAGCGTTCACAAAAAAACCTTTATATTTAATACCTAAACGTAAACTCATTGTCATCTCCGGATTAGAAGAGTTCTTTACCGCAATCCTGTCCAGATCCGAAAGTAAACCATCATCATTCTGATCTTTGTATTTAATATCACCGGGTGCAAGTGTCGCATTCCCCTGCCCATCCTGATCTAAATTATGATTATCAATTTCTTCTTGTGATTGAAAGAGTCCATCGGCTTCATACATCCACCAAACCATACTACTTTTACCTACACGGCGACGACTAGGGTCTATAGAAGACTCGTCTCCATAATCCAATACCCTGTCTCGCGTTTGCGCCAGCGTAAGAGTTAAATCATATTTCACCTTTTGAATAGAATTACGGTGAGACAACGTCAAATCCCATCCCCATGCCTTTATCTCACCGAAATTCATATTGGGCGGATTACTATCAACTCCTGTTGAGGGCGGATATAAATAAGAAGGAGCAATAGTGATCATATTGGTACTATAGCGCCAATAGTATTCAAAAGACAATCCGAAACGATTTCCCCAGAAACCAAGATCAGTAGCTAAGTTATAAGTACGTGACTGCCCCCATTTCAATTCAGGATTTGGGAAATTACTGGTATCCATAACAATACCCGGTTTCAAGGCACCTCCAATATTATATCCCTGACGTGCTACGTACATATATTTCATAAGATAAGAATAATCATCTATAGCACCATCATCTCCCAATATACCGACTGATCCTCTAAATTTTACGTTTGAAAGTATGGGTTGATCCCAATTTTTAAAAAAACTTTCATTGGAAAGTACCCAGGAAGCAGAAGCGGTAGGGAAAAATCCCCATCGATTGTCCGGATGGAATTTAGTAGAGCCGTCCACACGAAAACTTCCCTCAATAAAATAACGGTTACTGTAACCATAAGTAGCGCGCCCTATTAACGAAGCTCGCTGGGTATAAATTTCAGTCCCTGCCAAATCAGAAGAAAGGGAAGTCCCTATTATTTCCGGATAAATACCTGCCATTTCTTTATTTTTCCCTTTAAGATATCGATTCTTATAATCCTGATAATTAACGACTAACATTCCAGATACATCATGTTTTCCTACAAAAGTACGGTTATAATTAACCCCAAACTCTAACAGCTTATTATCAACAAAGCGGTCTATCTCCTCTAATGTTATCTTGGCTTCGGGATAGGTAGTCTTATAATCTTCTTCTATATTACCGGTTTCTTTTTTGTAGGTGTAAAGAGTTACTGGAGTATTAAATGTTTTTTGAACAGAATTATTATTGTCAAAAGTAGCACGAATATAGGCAGAAAGTCCTTTTACCCAAGGCATATCATAATTTAAAGTAGCCGTTATGGTGTTCATATTCATCTTATTCCGAATATATCCGCCCAAACCTTCAACAGCAATTAAAGGATTACTACTTTCAACACTGGCAAGGTCTCCATTCGTAAATCGCAAAACCTGTAACGGAGAAAAATTATAAGCAGCATCAATGGTAGAGTAGCTTGTATTCTTATTTTCCGAACGAGTTCCGGTCATATCCAATGATAAAACAAGCCCCTTTAACAAAGTTGCATCTAGCTTCATCGAATAGTTGAAACGGTCACGCCCTACCCCACTATACAATCCTTTTGTATTGGTATATCCACCGGACATGTAATACTTCACAAAACTATTTCCACCAGTAACAGATACACTATGAATAGTAGAATAACCAAATTTATCAAGATAATCTATCAGATTTTCATCACCATATATATTGGGATTAGAATGTGTACGGATCATTTCCAATTCTTCATCTGTATAAAGTCGTTTTTGGGCAGAAGGTGTATTCTCTACTGCACGATTATACAATTTGGCATATTCATACGCATTCAAAAATTCCGGCAAACGAGTTGCCTGCTGCAAATTAAACTGCCCTCTGTAATTCACAGATATTTTCTGATTACCGGCAGCACGTTTTGTCTGAACCAGAATAACTCCATTGGCAGCACGGGCTCCATAAACTGCAGCGGCAGCACCATCCTTCAGTACAGAAATACTCTCAATATCATCCGGATTCAAATCAGAAAGACGCATTTCGCCTTCAGAAGAATTTGTTCCGAAACGAGGGACACCGTCAATAACCAGCAGAGGTGCACCATTTATTCCACGAATGTGTATATTCGATTCTTTTGCAGTACTTGGATCGCCACTGGTAGCCATTACCTGCAGACCGGCTACCTGTCCGCTCAAAGCCTCATCTATATTAATAGTAGGCATCTGCAATAATTCATCACTACGCACTACTTCTACCGAACTGGTCAAAGAAGATTTCTTCTGTGTTCCATATCCTATGACTACAATTTCATCCAGTTGCTGTGCATCATCCTTCAGCACTATTTTTAAATTGTTCTCTCCCGGTTTCAATCGAATCTCCTGAGATTGATAACCAATAAACGAAACAATCAGAATCGTTTCTTTACCGGGCACTAACAAAGTAAAATTACCATCCAGGTCAGTAATCGTTCCGCTATCGGCTCCTTTTATTTTAATATTTGCACCAACAATCGTTTCACCGGATGTATCAAAAACTTTTCCGTTCAATGAATAGCTTTTTGCATTTTGCCCCCAAACACTATAAGAAAGGCAACACAAAAAAATAAATAGATAGAAGATTCTATTCATATAATTTATTTATTAGTTATTTTTCAAGGTACGTTCAATCAGTAATAACTGATAATCATAAAAATCACGAGTGTCTCCGGTAGAGGCAGCTCTACGGCTTTTGTATAACTGAGCAATCTTATTCAGTCGTCCGGTCATCACTGCTGCCAGTTGCTCTTTGGATAGTGTAGGCAGACCAAAGTTTATTCGTGTGAATGAACTGTCATGACCATGTACGTGACTACATGGTAAAGCTGGTTCGCAAGTTTGCCGTAACACTTCTTCATAGTCAGCTAAGGCAGTAGATGCCTTTTTTTCAGTGGCCTTACCTAAACCGGTATAGTTAATCATCAAAGCAACAGCAGCCGACTGAATATTCATATCCGCCTGTGATAGCTTTACCCCCTGATAAGTAGGCTTGAACATTTCAGAGAAAGCATCATCCAGATAAGCATTTAAAGTATAATTAATTTTAGGATTCATTTGCCCTCCCTCGTTGATGCGATATAACGCAGCCGAGTTTAGTAAAGCTCCCACAACGGAAGACTGCAGTTTGTCATTCACGTTCATGTTTACATCCAGTTTCACAATCAATTCTTTAGGAGTCAGCCAATCATTATAGGTACGTGCCTGATTTAAGAGCCACAACATCGCTTTCTTCTGCATAGCCTTATCGATATAATTTTTGGCCGATGCATCTTCACCCTGCCGAACTTCCTGAAAACGGATACCACCAATATAAGGCATCACATGACGTAAATGTCGTGTATATTGCCGTACAACTTCAATATACATATTTTCAACATCGTCATAACGCGCTCCCTCATCAAAAGTCCATGTTTCCAGATTCTTCATTATAATCTTCAGGTTATGGATAGCCATATCTCCGGCTTTCAAATGATCATTTCCCAAATCCTCAGACTGATCGGTCGGGTCAACCACTCCAAATACCTGCTGTGCTCCGAACTCATACATGGGATCGGCTTTCTTTTCTTCAATCCAGGCATCCAATGTCTTTTTCTCTTTCTCCGGTGTATCGGCCCCCTGAATCAACCGATATCCCCAATTGATGGCATGAATATCATATACTCCCAAAATTGGTGGAGTCAATTTTACTCCCTTCTCCAAATCTCCGGGTTGGGCTATGTAATTGTTTCTGGCGTAGTCCATAATACTTGGAGTAGTTCCGTATTTCTGTGTAAACTCCGGACTACGTAACGAATCTACAGGAAAAGAATAACTGGCTCCCATATTGTGCATCAATCCAAGCGTATGCCCTATCTCATGTGCAGCAGCATAACGTATGGCTTCCTGCATCACTTCATCATCAAACACAGCTTTACGTACACGACTATCAACTGCGGCCGTTTGCACAAAACGCCAGTTGTGCAATAAAGAAATCACATTATGGTACCAGATTACATCTGCTGTAAGTATCTCTCCCGTACGCGGATCAATATAACTGGGTCCCATCGCATTAGCAATAGAAGTCGCTGCATATTTCACACAACTGTAGCGCATATCATCCGGATCAAAATTCGGATCATTGCTGGGATAATCCAATGCCTTCACTACATTTTTAAAACCAGCCGTTTGAAATGCCATATTCCAGTCTTCAATACCTTGTTTCACCACTGTACGCCATTTTTCCGGAAAAGCAGTGTCTACATAGAATACAATAGGTTTCATAGGTTCTACCAGTTCTCCCTTAAAGTATTTCTCCAAATCTTCTTTTTTGGGTTCCAATCTCCAACGATGAATAAAGGTCTGAGGCACAATTTTATCTTTAGAAGAGGTGTATAGACTCTTATCCGAACTAAAATACCCTACCCTATTATCCTGCAGACGCATAGACATCAATGTGTCAGGCAAAACGAATAACGAGCGATGCACTGTAACCGAATAAGGCTGATTCAAAGGAGTAGTAGTAAATGACAGCAAACTCTTTATTTCAATATTATTCGGGAAAGTTTTTACACTCAAAATATTGGAAGCATCTGATGCAAAAGTTCCCTTCAGGGAGTTTCCACCACCAAATAGTTTTGCTAAAGGACTCTCCTGTTTAATCGGACTGATACATTTCTCATTCCCCCCGAAGAAGGAAGTAACATCTATGACAACATTATCCATGTTGCGGGCAACAATCTTAAATCCTTTTAATACCGGATCAGCAAAATTTTTATCAAAAGCAGGCAGAATCGGATCATTCCGGTCTACAATATTACTGCTTTGTACTAAATGCATATAGACCTTCTGATCATCCTTACTAAAACGGATCATCAATGGAGTAGTCGCCATTTGCCCGGCTACATAATCTTGCGTATTACTGGTCTCAGCAATACGATTCGCCAATAAGTAAGTATGTGAAAAAGCCGAATCAGGTATTTCAAAATACAAATTATTCTCTTTTTTACTCAAAAAAGTAGTAAATAACCCCTTTCTGGATACAGCATCCTTAGTTACTTTTTTATAATCTGCATTAACAGAATCCTTCTTTACTTCGATTGGATTAATGACTTTTTTCTTATTCTTTTTTACTACTGTAGCACAAGAAATCCCGCTAACAAAAAGAAGTAAAAACGACAGTCCTATTATCTTTTTCATACAATATATATATTATTTTCTCTAATTTTCAAAAACCATAGTAATTTCATACACTATTTTCTAACAAAAACAATACTTTTTTCGGTAATTTGGTTTCTTTTTCATAGTTTTGCAAAACTAATCAAATAATAATTATTATGAGAAGAAAATTACTATTTTTATTATTCTTTTGCATCGCAACAATTGCGAAAGCAGAAAATGAACCGGTAATCACGCTCAATGTAGAGGTAAACGAAGCAGAGATCACACTTGGCTTTGAAGTCAGTACTCCAAATACTAAACTTTCTATTGATTGGGGAGATGGAGTATTGGTAGAAACAGAGATAATACAAACTCCTGATCCATACCTCAATGCAACAGATGTAGTCGTAACTCCTAAAGGAGAAGGATTAATCAAAATCTATGGCGAGAACATTGTATATTTTAGTTGTGCACCAAATGCAAAGGAAGCAAAAGTGACCGCTTTGGATGTTACAAAAGCAGTACATCTAACAGAGTTGTATGCAAACACTAATAAATTAACAAGTCTTGATGTAAGTAAAAACACAAAACTACAAATATTATATTGTGGTGGTAATCCGATAACAACACTTGATTTGACTAATAACATATCATTGATTTATTTAAACGCCAATGATATGGGAATCAACAAATTGGATGTTTCTAAATGTCCAGAGTTAGACTATCTTTCTTTTAATAATAACAAATTAGAAGCATTGGATATATCTAAAAATACAAAACTAAAAAAATTATACTGTCTAAACAATCAAATAAAAAGCATTGATTTCTCTAAAAACACTATTTTAGATTTTGTAAATGTGAACAACAATCAACTTACCAGTATAGATGTCACTGCATGCCCAGCATTAACCACTTTATTTTGTATGGGTAACCAAATCAAAGAAATCAAAGTTGGAAACATCGAAAAAACATTAAACTGCAGCAAAAACAAACTAACTCTCAATACGTTGCCCAAAAGAAGTGATTCTGGCTACACCTATGCTCCTCAAGAAGCATTAACCATTGCAGAAAGTATCTCCACAAACCAAGAATTGGACTTGTCTGCACAGGATAATATCAAAGGGGTTACTGAAACAACTCAAAAAACTACTTACACTTGGAAAACAGCCGATGGCACAACAACTTTGGTAGCAGATACGGATTATACTGAAAATAACGGAAAATTCACATTCCTCACTTCACAAAACCAACCCGTATATTGTGAGATGACAAGTGATGCATTCCCGAAATTTACAGGAGCCAATGTATTCAAAACTACGCCTATCAGCATCCAAAAGCCCACAGGTGTCCAGGATAACATTTCGGACAATATCATCATTGTGCCAAACAAGGACGGAGTGACTATTGAAGGTCTGAAAATAACTGATAGTATCTTAATTTATACGATCAATGGTAAAAAAGTAATTGATACAAAAGCAAGCAACAATACAATGACGTTCAATCTTGCTGAAGATAATTACATTGTACGCATCAATAATAAAGTTTATAAAACAATCGTTTTATAAGCATTGTCACTTTATGACATATAAATCTCCTCTTAGCGACTTTTCTAAGAGGAGATTTTTTATATTATCTGTTGAATAGCTCAAACGTAAACTTACATCCAACTTCGGTATATTTCCAGTTTTCACTACTAACAAATACCCCCACATCAAAAATGTGTGTACCAATACCGTAACCTATTTCAAGATAAGGATTAAGATGCGGAACAAATAATGTATTCACATACAAACGTTCATTCTGAACATAACGGGTATATTTCATCAAATGACGCAAAAACAGAAAAGGAGCTTCATAAGTAAAATGAGCACGGACATACTTCCGGGAAGAGTTATACCAACGACCATCCAATAATTGAAAGACTCCACCAATATCATCATTCCACCCTATAGGCAGGTTACTTCGCGCTAAATTGGCAAAATCTACAAAATAAAGTTGTTCCTGATTGGTGAATGCTCCAAATCCAAAACGATAATAAATATTGCGCATCAAACCCAGCTGGACATGATGCTGAAGATCAAACTCAACTCGTTCATACTGTCCTGTACTGTTAAATATGCCCTTTATACCACGTTCATAATCCACAGAAAATGTAGGATAAGCAGAGCGCAGATTTATCTTCCGTTTCCCATTCATATAGTAATAAAGACAAGGAGTCCACTCTACCCGGACGCGGGGTGCAAAACTGATATAAGTATCCTTGAATTTATCCAAGAAATCGGATGCAAGAGGTAACGATGAATTTAGCACAACGAACCTTGATTTTTCAACTGCTGTTCTTCTATGGGCAGAAAAGCCAACACTCAGCTCCAAGCCATTAACCACTTCAATACTATGACGAAAATTGAAATATAAGTCTTTAAAATAATCCAGATGTATCTGATCGAAATCAAAAGTACTGTCGGGCATCGCCTTCAACTCATCAAGTACGTCACTACTATAAATTCGGTTACCATTACCAAAGTTCACATGAATAGCTCCACGCTTCTGCGGCCAATAATCAAAATCGGCATTGGCCGACCAATAAAACTCTTTACGAGTAAAATTATAACCAATCCGAGGGACAATACGCAACAATTTATCACCGGAAAACAACCTGTTATATTTAAAATCCTGCCTCCATGAAAAGCCATTACTTCCACTGTAGCTCAACAGCAACGGATTAATAATCGGGGAACACTTGACGCTGCCGATACGGGATAAATCTACATTAAGATCAGACAATAAAAAGTCACCAATTTCTCCCCAAAATACACGACGTTTAGAAGGAGGTTTCAGCGCAGTAGTATCTTTTCTGAATGCATAATCTTCGTATAACCTCTTCTCGTCATCCATAAGCTCTATCGGACGTAAGGATGCGAAATAAGCACTATCCAAATGCAAGGAATTCGTATCGCATCTCAATGTATACGATTCTGTAAGATTGAACTTCTTCTTTTCTTTACGGTATTTGCTCTTCTCCTTTAGTTCAATAGAGCTATAGTCTAACGAAGCCAGGTAACTACCGTCCACCACATTACCAACAAAATTGAATCTCACCTTAAATTCATAACGAACCGGCAAAAATTCATTATCATCACCTACCTCCCCCATCTTAATAAGATTCTCAAAAGTCAACAGCTCGGACCGACCGGAAAAACGGATTTCGCGTACACTCCATACATCTGAACTGACAATCATATATCCGCCAACAAGCTGATCACTTTTAGTCTTGGGAATAAAACGTATTTTATAGTGCAGGTTATCCTGCCCTCCCATAATAGTATCTATCTGATAGCGATAATATTTCTTTCCATTTTTGGCAAGTGGTGAAAGCAAACGGTCATAAAGCAATGTAGCAGAGTAAACATTCACATGAAAATATTCGAGCATCGTTGCCTGAAAGCCACCGCTAAAAACCGTGCCATAACCCGCTTTTACTTTCTGGTCATAAATATCAGGAGCAGTGAAATGCAAGTCGCTATATGACTCCATTAAATATTCACGTACGCCCTTTTGCATACGGAACATCTTTGGAAGATAACGAAACATAAAGTTCTTCTTCCGGATATTCAGTTTACCTTTAATATATAAGTCGGCCCGATAATCGTTGACAATCTTCTCATAAAAAGGAGCAAAAGTCATCACATTATACAAGATAGAATCCACAGAGATAGCTTCATGCGTATATGGATTCAAAACAGAGCTAGCTCTTCCTTTGGGTGCTAAAAGGAATAAAATAAAAAATAAAAGCCATATTAACTTATAATGTCTCAAACAGAATCCTTTCCATTAGTATGGAACAAATATAAAAAAAAACAATGAAAAGGAGAGATTTGAGAACAGATTAACATAGATTAAAAAAAGAGTGTTAGTAATATATTAGTTAATCTGCTCATTATCATCTTTAAACAAAACATCTTTCAACTTTTGATAAAGGAAAGACAGTACCAATAAGATAACACCAAGCATGATGAATACCACAATCTTTCCCACTGTAGGCATTGCCCATAAATCGACAAGTACTAACTTCACCAATACAATACCTAATGTAAAAAGACTAATGATACGCAACACCTTTTGATGCAGACGCATACCCAATGACATCTGAACGAACCCTGCAATGCCCAAGGCAATAGATAAACCTGCATTAAATTCGTCCGGTAAACCCAAGTGAGAGAGGAAAAGCCGAACAATAGCCAGCCAGAATAAAGTTGATAACACACTAAAATAAACCGTAAAGCGGACTGTAATACTATGATGAATAGTATACAACCAACACACATAACAAAGATTGACAATTATAACAACCGTAGTTATCCAGGAAAGTAAAACAGGCAACACACCTATTGAATTACCATGATCTTCCCACGTATGAATCATATACAGGATTACACTTATCCCTATTCCTATCACATAAAGCAAACCATACTCTTTAACCGGAAAGCGCTTTCTAAAACCATAGCACAAAGCCAATATACAGAAAGAAGTAAATAAATGCATCACCCTATAAGATAGTACCGAAGCCAAGTGCTGATAAAACTCTATCATAAAAGTATAGTACAGTATGACAACAGAAACAACCAGCATTATTGCATTCCAGGGAGTATAATTCAAATAACGGGCTTTCTCAAAAGAATCGCGATAACGCCCTATCAATAAAGCATACACCCCTACTGCCAATCCGGTAAACAGACTGGTAGCAAACATACTATTCATAAAAATGATACTTGTCACAAAGGAATGATCTGTAACCTGATGCTCAACATCCATCATATAAGAAATCAAAGTCAATCCGATCAACACCAGAGAAGCAGATTCGTATACCCGGATTCGGGATTTGATATAGAGCCATAATAAAAGAACCATTTCGGAAGCCCAAAACAAAGTTATATAATTTCCGTCCAACTGAACTGGAATTGTAATAGAAACAAAAGTCAATACCAATCCCAGCATTGTATAAATAAGAAGTTTATAATCCCGCTTACTTTTTCTTAACCAGATAACTAAAACCAAGTTTACGAAAGCAATAAATAAGGTGAAAAGCCCTGTAGCTTTAAAAGGCAGATTCATGGAATTCAGGAATAACACTCCAAAGAAAAGAAAAATAAAATTATTTGTTACAATAATTGGAAGTAAACATTTATTAGGTTTCTTTCCTTCAGCCTTAAGTATGGTCAATACCGGTAACAAAAAAATAAAATAAAACAAAGTGGCAAAAACAAACAGATGTTGTGCAATTACAACCGAATCAATCTTCGGTACGTTATAGAATACACAACTGTTTAGTACGTAAATCAGGAAAATAAGATAAGTAGCTACAAATGAAATAACAGGAAGCTCTGCCCACTTTTTATACAATGATAATCCGAACATTCCCAAATTGAGGACGGACAGATAAGTAAACAGAACAATATAACTTCCCTCTCCGCTACTCACCAGAAAAGGAGCAATAAAACCACCGACAAGCGAAATAACAGCCAATTCGCGACGATCATATAAAATGGCCAATATAGACATCATCAGTGTGACAAAAACAAGAATAATAAACGCTACCGTTTGTGAAAACAAATTATAGTAATGAAAGGCAATGGCAACCGTCAGATAGAACACAGCAAAAGCGCCACCCGCCAACAAAGAACTGAATGTACGATACTTTTCACACAAGCGTTCTGCAACAAACAACAAAACAGCACCGGCTACAAATCCCAGTATAGTACGCATCGTCTCATTTATCCAATCTTTATCAATAGCATATTTTACAAACAGACCAACCCCTACCACTAAAACAAGAATACCAATCTTTCCAAAAAGATTCTCGCCAATGAACTTTTCATAATTAATCTTCGCCTTCTCCCTTTTAATAAATACAGGAGCCGGTTTCTCTGTTTCTTTTTCCGGTTTCTCTGTTTCAGCAAACTGCACATCAACAACAGAAGCCTCTTCTGAAATCCAGGAAACAGGTTCAGGATTGTTTTCAGTTCCGTTTTCGGGTAAGTGCACTTCAGAAGCAGACTGTATTTTATCTTTTACCGGAGTTGATAATGATAATTCTTCCTCTGTATTTTCCATGAGCACAGGAGGAACTTTAGTTTCACTAACAGAAGAGGTCTCTTTTTTCTTCTCTAACAAAAGGTCCAACCTCCTTTTCACTGCATTAATCTCGGAGTTTAATTTTGCAAACCTATCGCTTTGCATGTACAATATCACAACGAGTAAAACAATTATAGCAAATAAACTCAATTCCATAATCGGTTTTATTTTGATTGACATCAGGTTATAGAAGCAAAGATAAAGATAAATATGAGAAAAACAACCATTTACGAATGAATAACGTTTACTAAAAGAAAAAGAGAAGATTTTTATCATTCATTACTTTTGTAACATCTTATAAACTTCCAATTCATTTCTCGTAGAGTCTTGAGTCGATTCTCGTAGAGAAATAAGGTATTCCTCGTATACTCTATTAAAACCAAATGTTTCCGCAGAATATTGCTTTAATAAATGTTAACTACGAAAGATATGTCCTTTCTTCACTATGTTTTCTTTTTCATTACAATTAATGACTGACTCTACTTTCGTAACTATACCAATTGTTATATCTTATGGATGTTTCACTTATTTCTCGGTGATAAATGCCCCGTTTCTCGTAGAGAATCGAAGCGTTTGTCGTAGAGAAACGAGTCGATTCTCTACGAGAAAATAATCTCTCATATAATGTATTAATTATCAATGCATTATAAAACCGTCTACTTGTTTTGAATATTTACTACCTAAACGGTCCATTTGTTCCTTTTTCAGCATTTATGTGTATCTGAAATCACAACACATCTCGGGTCTCTTTGTATATAATCCCTGTCATAGGTCTGTTGCTTGTGAATCAGACTGTAAATCAGCCGCAATAACTTATTGGCAATGTTATTCATCGCTACGAAAAAGTGCTTCTTTTCCACTTTATGCTTTTTTAGGAAGTATAATCTTATTTCTTTATTATGCTCCTTTGCCGAACGTGCACATAAGAAAAGCAGTGTTTTCAATTGTTTGTCACCCATTGGCGATATTTTATGTCCGCATTTCATCTTTCCCGATTCTTTTGGATAAGGAGCGATACCTGCGTAAGCAGCACATTTTTTAGCCGTGTCTAATTTTCTAAAATTCTCTGTCTTTATTATCAGCTCACAACTGGTCACAGGTCCTACACCGACAATGGAGGTAAGAATCTGATAATTCCTGCTGAATTCGGAAGAGTTTTGTATGAGGGCTTCTATCTCATGGTCAAGCCCGGATATTTGGGTATTTAACTCCGCAAGGACAGCTCTCCGTGCATGGACGGCCGCCAGGGAAACAGAAGATTTACAATTATCACCTATGTTTAAAGTGTCCGGGCGCTTACGAGATTCCACCAGCAGAGAGCGTGTACGATACAATTCCTGAAGTTCAGACATCTCTTCCCCAGCATAGAAACAAGGTCTGAGAAGGTCATAAAAACGTTCGGCATATTCACGGATACGACAGGCATCCAGAGGATCGGATTTACCACGCTGAAGCCCCAGACTATGCTTTATCTGATAACCCGGAACAAAACACAGGCATATCCGGTTTAAAGTACACAGACGAAGCAGTAGGTCGCCATAAACGCCTGTATGTTCCGCACAAAGAACGGCAGCGGAAGGCAAGGAGAGAAGAAACTTGCTGATCCCATGAACCGTGTTCTTTACACCGGATAAATGACGGACACTGCCCGATTCACTCAAAAAACTAACCTCAAAGCTTGACATTCCCAAATCAATTCCATAAATTTGTACCATAACATTTTTATTTAGTGAAGGGCTCCGATATTGAACGGCTACTACCATGATAATGGGATCCAACTCCCGAAATACTCTCTGGCTTAGGTTCAATAAATATGTCGTGCTTAATACGAGGAATAATCTAAAAGATTAATAGAGGAAGTAAGCTAACGCGACATATGGAGGCTTTCTTGTTTACGAGACAATATTAAGAAATTTATTCTTATTAACGTTCATAAAGAACTATGTTTTCCATGGCAAAGATAATGGTAGAGGATCGACCCGTTTCTCGTAGACAAAAAAACATACAATTTAACAAACTGATATACAACCAGTTACAAAACGCACACATTGTATTACTTTTTCATTTTCTAAAACTCTATTTTTCATTTATCTTCTACCCATTTTATATTTATAATTTATTACAAACACTATATTCTATTAATAAGAAAGTTATAGAATAATGAATCAATTTAAAAAGATACAATGCGCGGTAACATATAGATATATAAAAAACAGTCTCTTCAGACAGGGGTATCTTCTGAAAAAATAGCAGTATTTCCAAAATTACCCCCTAAAAAATAGGGGTACTTTCAGAAAAAACATATAATTTTGCACCCAACAACTGATAAAAGAGACACTATTATGTCAAAAATGAGATTTCTAGCTTTACAGGAACTTTCCAGCAGATGTCCTTTGGAAATTACTCCTCCTTCCAACAAATTGTCCGATTATTATGGCTCCCACGTATTCGACCGTAAGAAGATGCAGGAATATCTTCCTAAAGAAGCCTACAAAGCTGTAATGGATGCCATTGAAAAAGGTACTCCCATCAATCGCGAAATGGCTGACCTTATCGCTAATGGTATGAAAAGTTGGGCAAAATCACTGAATGTGACTCACTACACCCATTGGTTTCAGCCACTGACTGATGGTACAGCCGAAAAACATGACGGCTTCATCGAATTCAGTGAAGATGGCGGAGTCATAGAACGTTTTTCCGGCAAGTTGCTTATTCAGCAAGAACCTGATGCCTCTTCTTTTCCTAACGGAGGAATACGTAATACATTTGAGGCGCGCGGATATACAGCCTGGGACGTTTCTTCTCCAGCTTTTGTAGTAGATACTACTCTCTGTATTCCCACTATTTTCATCTCATATACAGGTGAAGCATTGGATTATAAGACTCCACTGCTCAAAGCACTCGCAGCAGTAGATAAAGCCGCAACAGAAGTTTGCCAGCTATTCGACAAAAATATAACCCGTGTATTTACTAACCTGGGTTGGGAACAGGAATATTTCCTTGTTGACTCCTCTTTATATAATGCCCGTCCCGACTTATGCCTGACAGGACGGACTTTAATGGGACATTCATCGGCTAAAGACCAGCAATTGGAAGATCATTATTTTGGTTCTATCCCCCCCCGTGTTACCGCTTTCATGAAAGAGTTGGAGATAGAATGCCATAAACTGGGCATACCTGCAAAAACCCGGCACAACGAGGTTGCCCCTAACCAGTTTGAGCTTGCTCCCATCTTTGAGAATGCCAACCTGGCCAATGACCACAATCAATTGGTCATGGACCTGATGAAGCGCATTGCCCGTAAACATCACTTTGCAGTATTGCTACATGAGAAACCGTACAGCGGTGTCAATGGTTCGGGCAAACATAACAACTGGTCACTCTGCACAGATACCGGTATCAATCTTTTTGCTCCGGGCAAGAATCCGAAAGGCAATATGCTTTTCCTTACCTTCCTGGTCAACGTATTAATGATGGTTTACAAAAATCAGGACTTGCTGCGTGCCTCTATTATGAGTGCCGGTAACAGTCACCGATTGGGAGCTAATGAAGCCCCACCTGCCATATTATCCATCTTCTTAGGCAGACAACTCTCCTCTACATTAGACGAAATCGTGCGCCAGGTGGGGAGTAGCAAAATGACACCGGAAGAAAAAACAACGCTTAAACTCGGTATCGGACGCATCCCCGAAATTTTACTGGATACTACTGACAGAAACCGCACATCTCCATTTGCTTTCACCGGAAACCGCTTTGAGTTCCGTGCTGCCGGATCATCTTCCAACTGTGCTGCTGCCATGATTGCTATCAATGCAGCTATGGCTAACCAGCTTAACGAATTTCGTGCTTCTGTTGAAAAGTTAATGGAAGAAGGTATCGGTAAAGACGAAGCAATTTTCCGCCTGCTAAAAGAAACAATCATTGCTTCGGAACCCATCCGTTTTGAAGGTGACGGTTATTCGGAAGAATGGAAACAAGAAGCCGCCCGCCGCGGATTAACCAATATCTGCCACGTTCCGGAAGCATTGATGCACTACGTAGACAATCAATCTAAATCCGTATTGATAGGCGAACGCATTTTTAACGAAACAGAACTTGCCTGCCGTCTTGAAGTGGAATTAGAAAAATACACGATGAAAGTACAAATAGAAAGTCGTGTATTAGGAGATCTCGCAATAAACCATATTGTACCTATCGCCGTAAGTTACCAGAATCGTTTGTTAGAAAACTTACTGGGTATGAAAGAAATATTCTCTCCCGAAGAGTACGAAGTAATGAGTGCCGACCGGAAAGAACTGATCAAAGAAATTTCCCGCCGGGTTACTGCAATCAAAGTTTTGGTTAAAGATATGACTGAAGCCCGTAAAGTGGCCAATCACAAAGAAAACTTTCAGGAGAAGGCTTTCGCTTATGAAGAAACCGTACGCCCCTATCTGGAAAGTATCCGTGATCACATCGACCATCTGGAAATGGAAATTGATGACGAAATATGGCCATTACCTAAATACCGGGAATTGCTGTTCACGAAATAAATAATAATGTGTTAATTCGCCAATATGCTAATAAACTGCACTATCATACTAAAGAGCAATTGGCATATTGGCAAATTGACATATTATTATATTAGCACATTATTTTTATCTTTTATTCTTTTTCTCATTTTTTCTTTCTACATTTGTGCTTTATAACACAGTTTTGCAGCACTCATGGTAAAGATAAACTTGTCAGACATAGATATCTCGGATAAATTATCCGATATGTGGGCTCCCTTGAACAATGAACAAAGAGAGTTCCTGGCGAACAATTTTACTCTACAAAATTACAAAAAGAACGAAGTCATCTACTGTGAAGGTGAAACACCTACACATTTAATGTGCCTCCTCAGTGGAAAAGTAAAAATATTCAAAGAAGGAGTCGGAGGCCGCAGCCAGATCATACGTATGATCAAACCCACCGAATATTTTGCATACCGTGCTTTCTTTGCCAAAGAAGATTTTGTTACAGCTGCAGCAGCTTTCGAACCGTCCCTTATTGGACTGATACCTATGAGTGCTATTATGACGTTGGTAACCCAAAACAATGATCTTGCCATGTTCTTCATTCGCCAATTGTCCATTGACCTTGGCATTGCAGATGAGCGAACTGTCAATCTGACACAAAAACACATTCGCGGGCGATTGGCGGAGTCTCTCATATTCCTTAAAGAAAGCTATGGACTTGAAGAAGATGGTTCTACCCTAAGTATCTATCTGTCTCGCGAAGACTTAGCCAATCTTTCTAATATGACCACTTCTAATGCCATCCGTACGTTATCAAACTTTGCAACCGAGCGCCTTATCACCATTGACGGAAGAAAAATAAAAATAATAGATGAAGAAAAGCTGAAGAAGATCAGCAAAATTGGATAATTTTTTTATCTCAATTATATAACTTAACACACATTTCGTACCATGAAAAAAGGAATTTCCTTCTTTCTTTTGTCTCTGCTATTCATCACCCCCGGATGTAAAGATTCAAAAGAAACAGTGAACGAGTACAATCTCGTTCCGTTGCCTAACCAAATGACGCCCCAACAAGGACGTTTTGAGTTAAACAAAAAAGTCAAAGTTATTACAGCCGGTTGTACACCGGAGGTACAAAACATTGCAGACAGTCTCATCGGCCGCTTGGCAACAACCTCCGGATTGTCGCTAGAACGGACGGACAAGGAGCACGCCGGTAATCCTTCCATTACTTTTATAACACAAGAAGGCATGCCTCAGGAAGGGTATAAATTATCTGTCACTCCAACTTACATTACAATTACCGCATCACAACCCAACGGTTTCTTCTACGGTGTACAAACACTCTACCAGCTTCTACCTCCGGCTGTTTATGGAAAAGAGCACAATAAACGCGCTGACTGGTCAATACCTGCTGTAGAAATAGAAGATGCTCCCCGTTTTGCATATCGTGGAATGATGCTCGATGTTTGCCGTAACTTCTCTCCCATAGAATACGTATATAAGTTCATTGATATGCTTGCCATGCACAAAATGAACACTTTTCACTGGCACCTGACAGACGACCAGGGGTGGAGAATTGAAATAAAAAAATTCCCCAAGCTGATGGAAATCGGTTCTAAGCGGAAAGAGACACTTATAGATTATTACTTTACCAACTATCCGCAAATATTTGATGGAAAAGAAGTTGGAGGTTATTACACTCAGGAACAAATTAAAGACGTAGTGGCTTATGCAGCCAGCAAATACATTACGGTTATTCCTGAAATTGAGATGCCGGGACATGCCATTGCCGCCATTGCCTCTTATCCTGAGCTTTCGTGCACACCCGACACCACTTACGATGTAACCGGAACATGGGGAATATTTGACCAGGTATACTGTCCGAAAGAAGAAACCTTCAAGTTTCTGGAAGGAGTCCTTGACGAAGTCATTGAGCTATTTCCGAGTGCATACATACATGTAGGAGGTGATGAATGCCCTAAGACAGCATGGAAAAACTGTGCGCACTGCCAGGGACTTATCCAAAAGTTGGGATTGAAAGATGATACAACTCCTAACCCCGCGGATGGCAAACTACATACAAAAGAAGAAAAGCTGCAAAGCTATTTCGTCACGCGTATGGAAAAATATATCAATAGCAAAGGACGTAATATCATTGGTTGGGATGAAATTCTCGAAGGAGGATTGGCACCTAATGCCACTGTCATGTCATGGAGAGGTGTAGACGGAGGTATGAATGCCGCTAAACTGGGACACAATGCCATCATGACTCCCAGTCCTTATATGTACGTAGATTATTATCAGGAAGACCCGGAAACTGCACCGGTTACTATCGGCGGATATGTCACGCTGAAAATGACCTATACTTACAACCCAGTGGCAGATGATGCCGATGAACTGGTAAAGAAGCATATTATTGGCGTACAGGGAAATGCCTGGACAGAATATATGCAAAATAATGATCGTCGCGATTATCAGATATTCCCCAAAGCAGTAGCTATTTCAGAAACAGGATGGACACTGGACCAGAACAAAGACTGGAAAAATTTCTGTAAGCGTATGGCTGAAGAGTTTGAGCGTCTGGACATGCTGAACGTCAAAGCGTGCCGTAACTTTTTTGATGTAAATGTCAATACACACGTAGATAACGATACATTAAACGTGATATTGGAATGTTATTACCCGGATGCTGAAATCCGATACACCACAGACGGAAGTGAACCGAATCTTAAATCTACGCTTTACACAGCCCCTTTCCCACTACAAGGAAAGTTAGACTTGAAAGCTGCTGCATTCAAAAATGGTAAAATGCTGGGTAAAATCCGTCACAAGCCTCTTTATGGTAATCTGATTAGCGGAAAAAGCTTCGTAGTGAACCCTGCTTTAGGATGGATGAAGGGAGATATTTTCGGAGAAAATGATTTATTCGGTGCAGACAAAACCACCTTCGGACTAACAAATGGCAAGCGTGGAAATAACGCATCTTATACTCCATGGACAAATTTCTCCATGAATGAAAAACGTAAAGAAGTAGAATTCATTGTACAACTCGATAAACCAACTCAAATCAGTCAGATAGTATTTGGTTCATTATTTAACCCGGCCTATCGCATTTTACCGGCAGGTGCTGCTACAGTAGAAATTTCAGCCGATGGTAAAGAATACCAAAAAGTCGCAGAAGAGACATTTACTCGTCAATTTCCGGATAAAGGAAGAAAAGCGTATACTGATTCTATCTCCTTCGATCCTGTTGAAGCCACTTATGTAAAAGTAAAAATCCAAAATGGAGGTACCTTACGTAACGGTATTGATTGCAGAAAAGATACTCCGGAAGACATCATACAGGCAAATCTGTATCTTGACGAAATAGAGATTTATTAAGAGGAAAAGCAACATAACCAACTGATAATCAGAAGCTATAAGAATGTACACTTTTGTATGACAGGAATGTACATTCTTATGTAACAAGAATGTACACCTTTACCATACAAGAGTGTACATTTTTACATTGTGGGAAAACTTACATTCATTTTTTGACTCTGGTTATCAATAAAAAACGGATTGCACTTTAACAGTACAATCCGTTTTTTAATATATGATGGGTTTATTATTAAAGTCCCTTTTCAGACAAATAACGCTCTGCCTCAATAGCGGCTTTACAACCACTTCCAGCAGCAGTAATTGCCTGACGGTAA
This sequence comes from Bacteroides mucinivorans, assembly GCF_034654355.2. NCBI lineage: Bacteria > Pseudomonadati > Bacteroidota > Bacteroidia > Bacteroidales > Bacteroidaceae > Bacteroides > Bacteroides mucinivorans. The sequence continues at coordinate 4,351,428 of NZ_CP178179.1, forward strand.
TGCGGATCGGCAACATCGCCGGCAGCAAAAACACCCGGTACCTTTGTACGGGGAGTATCCCCCTCCGTAATGATATAGCCTACTTCATCCGTATCAAGATAGGGTTTGAAGATATCAGAATTCGGCTTATGACCGATAGCCAGGAAAAATCCATCTATGGGCAATGTATAACGTTCTTCATCCGGTTCACCCCAACGCTTTACAAGGCTTACACCTTCTACCCCATTCTCACCGAACAGGCCAACAGCATTATGTTCAAATAACACCTCTATCTTATCATGGTTCAACACACGCTCCTGCATGATTTTTGATGCACGCAGATAAGGTTTACGAACAATAAGGTATACTTTTGAAGCCAGTCCGGCAAGGTAAACAGCTTCTTCACAAGCCGTATCACCACCACCAACAACAGCCACCACTTTCTTACGATAAAAGAACCCGTCGCAAGTAGCACAAGCGCTTACACCCATTCCGGCATATTTCTTTTCATCTTCCAGACCCAGATATTTTGCCGTAGCACCGGTTGCTATAATTAATGTTTCCGCCTCAATCTCCTTCTCTCCGTCAATGGTAATTTTATAGGGTGCCTTACTCAAATCCGAAGCAGTAGCAATACCGAAACGGATATCTGCACCGAAGCGTTCGGCCTGCGTGCGCAAATCCTCCATCAGTTGCGGACCGCTGATGCCCTGTGGATATCCTGGGAAATTCTCCACATCCGTAGTGGTTGTCAACTGTCCACCAGGTTGTATTCCTTCATAAAGCACGGGGGATAAGTTTGCACGCCCCGCATATATCGCTGCCGTATACCCGGCAGGACCTGAACCAATAATCAGGCATCTTACTTTTTCTGTTTCCACCATTCTATTTTATTATTTATTCCCTATAGTCATGACTATTATTCCATCTTCATCACATAGGTACGTTTACGATTTACTTATTTACTATTTACAACTAAAAAAATCTACTGTTTATCTTAAATCTATGATTTCGGCAGTAGGGTATTGTTTTTTATTAAATACAAAAACAGAGTCGGACAGTTTCAAGCCTGTTTGATATCTGGTAATGGTTATCTCACTCCGGCTACCATCACGTTGTTCCACTTTTATATAAACAGGCTGATAGGTACTTTTTACTACATAAAGTACGATACGGGACAAGTCCTGTTTTTTATCTGTTGCAGTGAGGATCACCTCATACACCTGTTTCCCATGAAAATCTGCCACTTTCCCTAATTCATAATCAAACCCTTTCTTATAAAGATAGAGCAATGCATACGGATTCAAGCCCTGTAATTCTGCTTCAGTAGGAGTACTAATATTTACCTCATCATTTTGAGTAAGATAACTCCACTGCGTTTTTCCGTCAAACCATGAAACCGTCTCAGCCGTTTTCAGAAAAAACTTCTCTCCTTTCAGCTCAATGGTTCCGGTAGCCGTTCCTACAGAATGCCCTTTATTAAAAGCCTGTACACTAAAATCAGCTTTTACTCCACCTACTTTTTCAAAAGCAGCAGCCGTTTTATCAAGCACAAGTTTTGCCTGCGCTTGTTTTTGGGCAAGTACAGGCAAAGTAGTAAGTAAAGCTATCAAAATGTTAAAAATGTACTTCTTCATTTATCTTATTAACGCTTGCTTATTGTAAATTGTTCAATCTCATTTCGAGGTCATTTTCATCCATACACAAAACGTCGCGTGCCTTACTTCCCTGGGTTGGGCCAACGATTCCGGCTTTTTCCAATTGGTCCATAATACGTCCTGCACGATTATACCCAATAGAGAATTTACGCTGAATCAGAGAAGTAGAACCCTGCTGGTGAATAACGATCAACCGGGCTGCTTCTTCAAACAACGGATCAAGACGTCCCATATCCACATCTCCCAGGTCACTACCTCCATCCTCACTCACATATTCGGGCAAGAAAAAGGCAGTCGGATATCCTTGCTGTTTTGCAATAAACTTAGTAATCTCCTCCACCTCCGGCGTATCAATAAATGCACACTGTACGCGCACCGGATCTGCTCCCTGTAAGAAAAGCATATCTCCGCGCCCTATCAGCTGATTGGCCCCCGGACGGTCAAGAATTGTACGCGAATCCATCATTGCCGAAACGCGGAAAGCAACACGCGCCGGGAAGTTCGCTTTGATCGTACCTGTAATAATGTTTGTCGTAGGACGCTGTGTAGCAATAATCATATGGATACCTACCGCACGCGCCAGCTGGGCAATACGGGCAATAGGTAATTCTATCTCTTTTCCGGCAGTCATTATCAAATCACCAAACTCATCAATAACTACCACAATATAAGGCATAAACTTATGTCCCTTTTCAGGATTCAGACGGCGATTGACAAATTTCTCGTTATACTCCTTTATATTGCGTACATGCGCCATCTTCAACAAATCATAACGGGTATCCATCTCCACACAGACAGAATTAAGTGTCTGCACAACCTTCGTCACATCCGTAATAATGGCATCGCCTCCATCGGGCAACTTGGCAAGGAAATGATGCTCTATAACCGAATAAATACTAAACTCTACTTTCTTCGGATCGACAAGTACAAACTTCAGTTCTGCCGGATGTTTCTTATACAACAAAGAAGTAATGATTGCATTCAGTCCCACAGATTTACCTTGTCCGGTAGCACCTGCTACCAACACGTGCGGCATTTTACAAAGGTCTACCATAAACACTTCATTTGTGATTGTCTTACCAAATGCAATCGGCAAATCATAGGTAGACTCCTGAAATTTCTTACTACCGATAATACTTTGTCCCGAAACGATTTTAGGGTTAGAGTTCGGTACTTCAATACCGATTGTTCCCTTTCCGGGAATCGGAGCAATAATACGAATTCCCAATGCCGAAAGGCTCAATGCAATATCATCTTCCAGTCCACGGATCTTCGAAATACGCACTCCCTGTTCAGGAGTTATTTCATAAAGAGTTACAGTAGGTCCTACAGTTGCCTTAATCGTACTGATCTCGATACCAAAACTTCTCAATGTATTGATTATCTTATCCTTATTAGCATTCTGCTCCTCCATATTAATGGTAGGCTCATTGTTCTCAAAATGCCTCATTAGCTCAATGCCAGGAAAACGATAATTCTCAAGATCGAGTTTCGGATTATAAGGTTCAGTTTCTTTTCCCTGATAATCTTCATCATCGTCAGCAGCAGCCTCAACTTCAAAAGCAGGTTCTTTATCAGTCAATTCATTCACAACAGGAACCGGATCGGGGGTAGTCTGTTCAAAAGTCATTGTCACTCCCTCCTCCTCTTTCGATGGATCCTCATTGATTTCTGCCGGTATAACAAATTCCGGCTCTTTCTTTTCAGGCTCCGTTTTAACCTCTTTAGGAGCTGGTGTCTGCCGGAAAGTCCGATCCATAGAAAACTCTACTTCGTGGGGTTTCGGATTGGCAAATTCAGGCTTTACCTGTTCTGCTGCAGGACCTTCTTCCTGCTCTTCTCTTCCCTCTTTACGACTACGTTTCAAGAAGCTAAGGCTAAAAAGTTTACGCAACCATATGACTGTACGGGCACTGATATAAATAAGGAAACAGATCGCCGTTACAAGCAAAATCATCCAGACGCCAGGTTGTCCCACCTGTGAAGTCAGCCAATTGGCTACATTATATCCGTGACGTCCTCCCAAATAGATGAATGAGTCCTGATAGCTATCCATAAAGGCAAAGCCAAAGAATACAGAAAACCATACAAGCAGCAATGCACATCCAATAAACCATTTCCACAAACGCACAATCCGCACGCGCATCAGTTTTAATCCTGCCACAGCCAGGAAGATAAGAATAAAGAATGACGAAATCCCGAAGCAATCATTTATAAGATAACTGGCCAATTGTGCTCCCCGCGAACCGGCATAGTTCTTCACATGATTGTTCACGGTTGACAGATCATGTGGATTTCCGCTATCAATAATACTCTGATCTGCTGCTCCCGTAAAAAAGAAGGAAGAGAAAGCCAACAATAAATAAACGGAAAATATCACCAACACCAAACCAAGAACAAAGTGGATGGTTTCATTTTTGAGAAATGCTATGAACTTATTAGTAGAAGGCACCTTTGGTTCTGCCTCTTTATCTGATTTCTTTTTTGCCATATTGCGTCTTTTATACCTTATATAATACTAAAGCGCAAAAGTAGTAAAAAAACAATTTTCTTCCTAACTGTTGCCTTTAAAGTTATTACCCATCAAAAAGAATCTCTTACTAATCCTCTCACTCTTTCAATCCTTTTTCTTACCTTTGCGTTTCAATTCAAGCAGATATGAAAAAAGAAAGTCTGGTAATATTTGATAAAAATGTAATAGAATTCGTTACGGTAGCCGCAGAATTCTGTGCTTTTCTCGAACGTTCCGAGAACATGAAGCGTAAGACATTTGTTGATACAACACTAAAAATACTCCCTCTGCTTTATCTCAAAGCATCCATGCTTCCTAAGTGTGAAGCGATAGGTGATGAAGCACCCGAAACTTATGTTACGGAAGAAATGTACGAAGTGTTGCGTATTAACCTGGCTGACATCATGGCCGAAAAGGATGATTATCTTGAAGTTTTCCTACCGGAGATGGCATACAGTGATCAGCCCATTAAGAAAAATATATCGGAAGACCTTGCTGATATTTATCAGGACATCCGGGACTTTATATTTGTATTCCAGCTCGGACTGAACGAAACGATGAATGACTCCCTCGCCATCTGCCAGGAAAACTTTGGACTTTTATGGGGACAAAAACTGGTAAACACTTTGCGGGCACTCCATGACGTGAAGTACAACCAGGAGCCAGAGGAGGAGGAAGAGGAAGAGGAAGTTGAAGAAGATGAATATGAACCTGGGAATGATGATTGTCACTGCGATGGTGAAGATTGCCATTGTGGAGAGAATGACGACTGTCATTGTCACGACCATGGCTGTCATTGCCATGACAACGAATAAGAGAAGAAAAAAAATGGTCATAAAAAGAACAATAAGTAAAGAAGAAATAAAAGAATTGCCTAAAGCCGTTTTTGAAGGACCGATACACGTGATTCAAAGCGAAAAAGAAGCAGACAAGGCAGTGGCATATCTACAATCTCAATCTGTATTGGGCATTGATAGTGAGACCCGTCCGTCTTTCACTAAAGGACAATCTCATAAAGTTGCACTATTACAAATATCCTCCAATGAATGCTGTTTCCTATTCCGCCTGAACATGACAGGGCTTACTCCGTCACTGATTGGATTGCTGGAAAATCCGGAAGTAATAAAAGTTGGATTGTCACTGCGTGATGACTTTATGATGCTGCATAAACGTGCACCATTCACCCAACAAGGTTGTGTAGAGCTACAGGACTATGTACGTCCTTTCGGCATATTGGACAAAAGTCTGCAAAAAATATACGGCATCTTATTTAAAGAAAAGATATCAAAATCACAACGTCTCTCCAATTGGGAAGCGGATGTATTAACAGATGCCCAAAAGCAATATGCGGCAACAGATGCCTGGGCATGCCTTCACATCTATAATTTATTGGAAGAGCTGAAGCATACCGGCAACTTTGAAATAGAAGAAATTCCCGTAGCTATAGAAGACGAACAGGGAACCCGCCCTCTCTAAAATTGTAAATCGTAAAATTGTAAATTGTAAATCCCTATATTTTCATGTACAAAGTATATCTCAAACCCGGTAAAGAAGAATCACTAAAACGTTTTCATCCCTGGATATTTTCAGGCGCTATCGCCCGTTTCGACGGTGAACCGGAAGAGGGTGAAGTTGTGGAAGTATATACCTCCCAAAAAGAATTCATTGCCGAAGGACACTTCCAGATAGGTAGTATTGCCATACGTGTACTCTCCTTCAAACAAGAACCTATCAATCACGATTTCTGGAAACGCAAACTGGAGATAGCTTATGACATGCGCCGTAGTATCGGTATCGCCACCAATCCCACCAATGACACCTATCGTCTGGTACATGGTGAGGGTGACAATCTGCCTGGCCTGGTCATTGATATATATGCTAAAACAGCTGTCATGCAGGCACATTCTGCCGGTATGCATGTGGACCGTATGGCTATCGCCGAAGCTTTGTCTGAGGTTATGGAAGGTAAAATAGAAAACATCTATTATAAATCGGAAACTACCCTCCCTTTCAAAGCCGATCTTTTCCCGGAAAATGGATTCCTGAAAGGAGGAAGCAGTGATAACATAGCCCGTGAATATGGACTAAAATTCCATGTAGACTGGCTAAAAGGACAAAAAACAGGTTTTTTTGTGGACCAACGCGAGAACCGTGCTCTGCTGGAACGTTATTCAAAAGATCGTTCTGTGCTGAATATGTTCTGTTACACAGGGGGATTCTCTTTTTATGCGATGCGTGGTGGTGCCAAACAAGTTCATTCGGTAGACAGTTCTGCTAAAGCAATAGATCTCACCAACAAAAATGTAGAATTAAATTTCCCCGGAGATCCACGTCATGAAGCTTACGCAGAAGATGCTTTCAAATACCTCGACCGCATGGGCGATCAGTATGATCTGATAATTCTCGATCCTCCTGCTTTTGCCAAACATAAAGATGCATTGCGCAATGCTCTGCAAGGATACCGTAAACTGAACGCCAAAGCTTTTGAGAAAATTAAACCGGGTGGTATCTTATTTACGTTCTCCTGTTCGCAGGTAGTAACAAAAGATAATTTCCGTACGGCTGTATTTACTGCCGCTGCTACATCAGGGCGTAGCGTACGTATTCTACATCAATTAACCCAACCTGCAGATCATCCGGTAAACATCTACCATCCGGAAGGAGAATATCTCAAAGGATTAGTTTTGTATGTAGAATAATCTGGCGTGTAGCATAATTAAGGAATCATCAAAGCTAAACAATGTTAATAAATCGCAGTTTTATAGCAAATCATTATGTTTTATAACATAAATCCCTTTATCTTTGCACTGTGTTTTTCATGGTATTAGATTTAAGGTTAATAAAGATTGGCTGTCTGGGATAGATAGCCTTCTTTTTTTATATACCTATCCTCTCTCCTAAATTTGACTAATATCATATTCCTAAATATTTAATTCATACACATTTCTATACTTTAAACTCTTATAAATTTCATTCTGAATGGTTTTTAATTTAGCATTAAAATTCTGTAGCCACATTTATTTATCTCTCACCAAGAAGTCTAATATTTCTTACACGGTAAAAAAACGCCCACAATGTTATTAAATCATAAAAACGATCATTTCACGGAAAATAATCTAACATAAATACATATAATTAAATTATTTTTTTTACTTTTACATCAACTTAAACAACCATCGCAACGTCAAGTAATTTAACAAATCACAAATGTACAACCATTAATGAAAGAAGAAGTCAAGAGTTTGCTACAGTATTGGTACATGTAGAACACAAATTAGGCCCATCTTTATATATGGTACAAAAACAAACAAAAAGCATTTAAATAAATAATTTATCAACAAACTAATATTTAAAAAAGATGAAAACTAACGTTATTTTACTTGCAGTTGCTTCATTTTTCATTACTTCTTGTACATAAAATGAAGATGAGGATTTGAACAAAGTCATTAAAAATGAATCTGAAACATTAACAGGTTCATTTGAGCTATCTGATGAACCCCAAATTATTAATTTTGGAGGAAAGACTATTACATTTGAAACTATAAAAAATGTTGAAGGTACAGGCGGCAACACAAGAGCTATTGATCCCCCAAATGTTCCAGATGAAAAACCAGGCTTAGATCTAATGGGACCTTATTATTCATCCGCGACTCCATTTCAGACCAACACAAAGAACCAAAAATTTGTGATTAATGGTATAGCTGGCATTGCAGCGGGAGTGTACTTTGGCGATGTATGGATAACATCAGGTGAAGTACAACTACCAAGCGAAGCATTATTCGGCACAGTTAAAGTTCCCAGCCCTTGTGGATATAAAGATTGGAGTACTCGAGAAACGGGTCTAGTTTGGAATATGTCAACAGTAACTGGAAATATCGTAAAACTTAATTGGTACTTCTACACTATAGTATTAAAATATAACTCTGCAGGTGCAGCAATGGGATATACAATTCCTGTGGACGGAGCAAAGGTCAGAGTACCTTATTACTATTATAAACTTGCTGGTTAATATAACTAAATAATGCAGAGAATTTGTAAAGTTCTCTGCATTGTTCAATCACCAGTCTTTCATAAACAATGAAAAATGAGTACTAAATTTGCTTTTCTATTTATACTACTATTCATTTCTTGTAAAACATACTCACAATGGAATATAGGCGGAAAAACAGGTATCAATTGGTCAAATGTAGACTTTAAAGACACTGAAAATCCATCTTTTATATTAGGTGTAAATAGTGGAATCATTGCAGGTTATCAATTTAGCAACAAAATAGGTTTACAACTTTATATATTATATTCTACCAGAGGCTATAATGCTAAAGAAAGCGCATACGTACCTGCTGATAATAGTATAAAAGATTTAAAAGTTGTATTTCAGCATATTGACATCCCTCTAATCTTTAAATATTCACTTTCCCGAGGTCTTTATTTGCATATTGGTCCACAATTAGGTTTCCAATTTAACCGCACTGCCTTTTATGATAATAAGAAACAAAATTCAATAATATTTGGAGTAAAACAAAATGTAGACTTAGGCATGATTATAGGTACAGGGTATTCATTTAAAAATGGTATGTTTATTGAGGGTGAATATTTAATAGGGCTGAGAAGTTGTTACAAAAACATCACAGGGTTTCGTCAGAGATCTTGGCAATTTTCTTTAGGATATCTTTATAAATTCAAATAATAGAGTTAATGTAAATTCTGTTTATCGGAATTTTAAACATTTATTTTGCTGGTTGTTCACCGTAAATTATATATTATGAAGACTATTTATTTAATTACATTGATTTTCGTATTGTTTTCGTCATGTAGCAATGAAGTAGCGGATGGGACAAATATACTTATTAATGAACCATGCTTATCAGGGAGTATTAAAATATCGGATTTTCCATATTCATTTGAAATAGACGGCAAAAAAATAGTGATAGATATACAGGATGACTCTTTGTGCTATAAACAACCAATTACTCGGGGAATTCAAATATTTGGTCCCTTTGATGTTAAGTGTGATTATAAGAAACTATTCACTAATTATAAAGTCCCTATAGTTAATGAACCGACTGTAGCTTCTGGGGTATATTTTTGTGATGTCTACTATTTTTCTAAATCAGTACCTATACCCACTGATGCCGGAGGTTTAAGAGTTCTATCGCCTAATCCAAGTGGATATATAGATTATGATACACAAGAATTGGGGATTAATTGGGCATGGCAACCTGGAGATAATTCTTTAACTGTTTATTTCTATACAATGATTGTAAAATATAATATAGCTGGTGCGGCTATGGGATGGATTATTCCTTGTCCGGGAGAAGATGTAACTATAACCTATTCTTATTTAAGATATATTGAATGACGATTTATATTTTAACCGAATTTAGTTGGGGTATTCAGTAAATATATCTATTTGTATACAATGAAGAGTAAATCTATTTTTCAGTAGGCTTTACTCTTTATTAGAGTTTACGTAAATTAGTTTTTGTATACCCATTCTCATTTTAATCTTATGCAAAGCTACACATATGGGAAAAATCCGTTCAACGAAATAGTTTGTTCTCAGCCTGCATTCATCTTTGACAATTCTCTTAAATTTAGTACTTCCTATGGTATTTTCCACTCTTACCCGAATGCGTGTAATTTTTTTGTTGTAGTCTTTCTGTTCTTTGAAAAGCTCCTTTCCCTTTCTTTTCTTAACCGGCTGTATGATTGTCACCTCTTCAGGAGCATATCCTTGATATCCTGTATCCTGACACAAGGTACAGGGAAAGAATACATTGTATCAGCCGTTTTTTTTATCATGCGTTTTACCGCAAACAGTCTCACTGACAAAGATGATCAATCAGGATATTGTTATGATAACGACATTCTGTACCGTATGACGTTTCTTCTTTCCACTGTATTTCTCTTTCTGTTCATCATAGTCTACCGGATGGGGAATCTCTCTTTCAGTGCCGTCATGAAGCAATACAGGCCGGCCTTCCTCTTTGGAAAGCTCTGTCAAACGGGAAGAAAGTTCGGTGTCTGTTTACACAGGGACAAGTCCCATTATTTCAAGACTCAGCCGAAGAATGTGTGTCAGACAGTGGACAAAAATGCTGCAATACTTCCAGTCCATTCCGAAGCAGACGGCATGATACTCCTGCAAAGGATTATTCTTCAGATAAACAAGGATGAAGAAAAGACGCTCGGGAATATCAGGCAACGGGCTGTTCTTATAAATGCTATGTCTAAAACGACAACGAGTATGAAACCATAACAATTAACTATCAAATGATGAATTACCCCGATTATATTTTTGGGATGTTAATTCTTTAAACGGAAGATATCGTACTCAATGGAAAGATTTGTTATTGACAAACATAGTATGTACTATAAAAGGTTGACCCTAACTTTTCACACAAACAAACACAGAGAATCAAACAACTAAAAAAATAAAATTGCATATCTAATTATAATCAGACTTCTTTTTCTTCTCAAATTTCCCTATACAAGGGGCTCTTTTCTCCACTCTTTTGGTACACAATCGGCGAAAAACATTATATTTGCAGCTATTATAAAATAGCAACAAGTTACAATTCGTAATAACTTGTAGCTTGTAACTCGTAACTAAATAAAAATAATATGAGTATCAAGTATCGACTAATTATTATGAACTTCCTGCAGTTCTTCGTGTGGGGATCGTGGTTAATTTCATTGGGCGGCTACATGGGTGGTGTCTTACATTTTGAAGGAGGGCAAATAGGTGCAATCTTTGCCACAATGGGTATAGCCTCTCTCATTATGCCAGGGCTGACTGGTATTATAGCCGACAAATGGGTAAATGCTGAACGATTATATGGGATACTACATATTCTGGGAGCTGCCAGCCTTTTCTATGCCTCCACAGCCACTGATTATAACCATATGTATTGGGCTATGTTGCTCAATCTGTTGGTATATATGCCTACGCTCTCATTAGCTAATACGGTATCTTACAACTCTCTCGAACAATATAAATGTGACATTGTCAAAGACTTCCCGCCTATCCGTGTATGGGGAACCATCGGTTTTATCTGTGCCATGTGGGCAGTAGATCTCACCGGATTCAAATCCTCTTGTGCACAACTCTATGTGGGTGGTGCAGCAGCACTTATTTTAGGTTTATATTCATTTACTCTGCCCGCTTGTCCGCCTGCCAAAAGTGAAAACAAAAGCCTGCTTTCTGCTTTCGGACTCGATGCTCTGGTATTATTCAAACGCAAGAAGATGGTTATCTTCTTCCTCTTCTCTATGTTATTAGGAGCTGCATTACAAATTACAAACAGTTATGGAGATCTCTTCTTAGGTAGTTTTGCTTCGATACCGGAATTCGCTGATTCGTTCGGTGTAAAACACTCTGTTATCCTGCTTTCTATTTCACAAATGAGTGAAACCCTGTTTATTCTTGCCATACCATTTTTCCTCAGACATTTCGGCATCAAGCGCGTAATGCTTATCAGTATGTTTGCCTGGGTATTCCGTTTCGGGCTTTTCGGTCTGGGCGATCCGGGTTCGGGGTTATGGATGCTGATACTTTCGATGATTGTCTACGGAATGGCATTCGATTTCTTCAACATTTCGGGCTCTTTGTTTGTTGAATTAGAAGCTAAGCCTGCTATCAGAGCCAGCGCACAGGGATTATTCTTTATGATGACCAACGGATTGGGAGCGATCATCGGAGGATATGCCAGTGGTGCTGTGGTGGATGCCTTCTCGGTATATGCCGACGGTATGTTGGTAAGCCGTGAATGGCCCGACATCTGGTTCATCTTCGCAGGTTATGCATTAGTTATCGGAATATTGTTTGCTCTGGTATTCAAATACAAACACCAGCCAGAGGAATTAAGTAAAAAGTGACAATGGATAAAAAGATAGAATTACAAGTATTAAATATCTCCAATAGTCAGGCGCAGGTAGGTGCCTACGCTTTGGTATTGGGGGAAGTGGGAGGTGAACGGCAACTGCCTATCATTATAGGTCCAGCCGAAGCGCAAGCCACTGCCATCTGCCTGAAAGGAGTAAAAGCACCGCGTCCCCTGACGCACGATTTATTCTATACATGTCTGAACGTTCTGGGTGCCAAAATGCTCAGGGTTCTTATCTACAAGGCAAAAGAAGGCGTTTTTTACTCATATATCTACCTACAGAAGGACGAAGAAATTATTCGTATCGATTCACGAACCTCGGACGCCATTGCTCTGGCTGTACGTTCTGATTGCCCTATTTTTATTTATGAGTCTATTCTTGAAAGAGAATACATCCGCCTGGATGATTCTGATCAGCCGGATACAGAACAACAGGAAGAGGAGACAAATGATTCCGACAATGTGAATTCACTTGAACAAGCGTTGGAGCAAGCCATCAAAGAAGAGAACTATGAACTGGCAGCCCGGTTACGTGATGAAATAAACAGAAGAAAATAAATTTAAATATGCACGTATTCTATACTCCCGATATACAGAAGAACCTTGAACTTCCGGAAGAAGAAGCACAACATTGTATCCGTGTTTTACGACTCAACATTGGAGATGAAATCACCCTGACGGATGGTAATGGAAATTTTTACCGTGCGGAAATAACTGCCGCAACCAACAAACGTTGTTTGGTAAAGATACTCGAAACAATCCCACAAGAACCTTTATGGTCAGGACATTTGCACATAGCCATGGCCCCAACAAAAAATATGGATCGTAATGAATGGTTTGCCGAAAAAGCGACCGAAATAGGGTTTGATGAATTGACCTTTCTTAATTGCCGCTTTTCGGAACGAAAAGTCATTAAGATGGAACGCATTGAAAAGATAGTAGTATCTGCCATCAAGCAATCACTCAAAGCACGCTTGCCGAAGCTCAATGAAATGACAGATTTTGATAAATTCATCACCCAGGAGTTTACCGGTCAAAAATTCATCGCGCACTGTTATAAAGGTGAAAAGCCACTGCTTAAAAATATTCTGAAACCAGGAGAAGATGCATTGGTACTTATCGGACCGGAAGGAGATTTCAGCGAAGAGGAAGTAACCAAAGCAATAGAGAAAGGCTTTCAGCCCATAAGCTTAGGTAAATCCCGGTTGCGAACGGAAACGGCAGCACTGGTAGCAACAATGGTAGTGAATAGTGAGTAGTGAGCAGTGATTAGTGATTAGCGGGCTGCGCTATCATACCGAATGGTACTAATCACTTATCACTACTCACTATTCACTACTCACTTATCACTAAAAAATACATCAATTAAAAAACAAATAGTTATGGCAAAAAGAATGATTTCCCGACTTTCAGTGCTGGTAGTACTGATGGTATTCATGGCAGCTTGTTCAAAGAAATCGGAATACACAAATGTTATACCTGCTGACGCTTCGGCTGTAGCATCTATCCATTTGAAATCACTGGCTGATAAATCCGGACTGAAAGACAAAGAGAATGAAGTAGCCAAACAAAAGATGATAGAGGCGCTGAAAAGTGGAACTACTGCGGCAACTTTCCAACAGTTAGAAAAAGTCTTGAATAACCCTAAAGAATCAGGAATAGATGTGGATGCGCCTGTTTATGCATTCACTGCAACCAGTTTTCCATATACAGCCCTGGTAGCCAAAGTGCTGGATCAGGATAAACTGCATACTTCACTGGACATAATGGTGAAAGAGCAAATCTGCCAACCCATAGAAGCAACAGATGGTTATAGTTATACACGAATGGGACAACGTGACATCTTTGCTTTTAATGAAACAACAGCTATGCTGGTACAGACGGGCAGTACATCACAAATGGAAAATGCTCAGAAGATGATCAGCGAGCTAATGAAACAAACCACTGAAAAAAGTATCGCTAACAATGCTGGTTTTCAAAAAATGCAAAAACAGAAAGGTGATATTAATTTCTTTGCATCTTTAGCAGCACTTCCTAAAGAATACGCACGCCAACTGAATCTGGGTTTAACCGGTATAAAAATAGATCCCAAAGATATAATGGCTCTGGGTAGTCTTAGCTTTGAGAAAGGAAAGATTGCTCTACTTTTTGAATACTATACAGAGAATGAAGAGGCAAAAGCCATGTTGAAAAAACAGGAGAAGGCAACTATCAAACTGAATAATACTTTCCTTAAATATTTCCCTGCATCAACCATCGCATTTATGAGCGTAGGAGCCAATGGAGAAGAGTTGTACAACCTGTTACAGGAAAATGAAGAATTCCGTAACACAGTATCTATTTCCAAAGCAGAAGAAGTGAAAGCCCTGTTCGCTTCATTCAACGGTGATATATCTGCCGGACTGATCAATGTAACTATGGGCAAAGATCCTGCTTTCGTAGCTTATGCAGATGTAAAAAACGGAAATGCACTAAAAGCTCTTTATGATAATAAAAAAGCACTGAATCTGAAAAAAGGCGAAGATATCGTTCAATTGGGTGAAAATGAATATGTGTACAAGTCAAGAGCTATGAATATCTTCTTTGGGCTTAAAGACAAGCAAATGTATGCTACAAATGATGAATTACTTTATAAAAACATTGACAAAGCAACTGATAAATCTATAAAAGACGTTGCCTATGCTTCGGATATGAAAGGAAAGAACTTCTTCTTTGTTGTTAACATGGATGCTATCCTCGAACTCCCGATTGTAAAAATGATGGTAGGCTTCGGAGGTGAAGAATACCAAATGTACTATAACCTGGCATCACAAATTAGTTATCTGGAAATAAGCAACGTAAGCGACGGTGTCAGTGAAATAGACCTCGTTCTGAAAGACAAAGACACCAACTCGCTGAAACAGATTGTAAACTTCGCCAAGAAGTTTGCCGGCATGTAATTTTCTGAACATGGAAACAATTCATCTGCAGCAAACACTTCCCCAAGTGTTTGCTGACCGTAATTCTATCACATCAGATATCTGGCATAAGAACATTATATTCCGTAAAGGAGAAATGTACCTGATTGAAGCAGCCTCCGGTACCGGAAAATCATCATTATGTAGTTATATATATGGCTATCGAAGCGATTATCAAGGTATTATAAATTTCGACGAGACTAATATCAAGGCATACACAGTAGAGCAGTGGGTCAACCTACGCAAGCATTCACTGAGTATGCTTTTTCAAGATTTACGCATCTTCTCCGAACTCACAGCATTCGAGAATATTCAATTAAAAAATAATCTGACCGGATACAAAAAGAAAAAAGAGATTCTTGCTCTTTTTGATGCAATGGGTATTGCCGACAAAGCTAATATAAAGGCAGGAAAATTATCTTTTGGCCAACAGCAACGTGTTGCTTTTATCCGTGCACTATGCCAGCCTTTTGACTTCATCTTTTTGGACGAACCTATCAGCCATCTGGACGATTATAATGGACAAATTATGAGTAGCCTGCTAACGGAAGAAGCCGGAAAACAAGGTGCGGGAGTTATTGTTACTTCCATCGGAAAACAGATTGAATTGCCTTATAACCAAGTATTACGCTTGTAACAGATCATACGATTATGAAACTTATCTGGAAACTTCTTCGTCAACATATCAGTATCGGCCAGCTTGCCGGTTTCTTTCTTGCCAATCTGTTTGGTATGGTTATTGTATTGCTCAGCGTACAGTTTTATAAAGATATTATCCCTATGTTTACAGAGGGAGATAGTTTCATGAAGAAAGACTATATCATTGCTACCAAAAAGATAAGTACCCTTGGGGCTTTTGCCGGAAAAAGCAATACTTTCTCTCCACAAGAGATAGAGAATCTGAAGAAACAGCCTTTTACTAAAAGTGTAGGTGCATTTACTCCTTCACAATTTAAAGTGTCAGCTGGTTTGGGGATGCAAGAAGCCGGTATCCGGCTTTCTACAGATATGTTCTTTGAAGCAGTGCCCGATGAATACGTAGATGTAAAACTCGACAAATGGCATTTTGACGAAGAGACACATACCATCCCCATTATCATTCCACGCAATTATCTGAATCTGTACAACTTCGGATTTGCTCAAAGCCGTAGTCTGCCCAAGCTCTCCGAGGGCGTAATGAGCCTTGTACAAATGGACATCATGATGCGTGGAAACGGACGTGTAGAACAGTACAAAGGAAACATTGTAGGTTTCTCCAACCGACTGAATACGATATTGGTACCGGAATCTTTTATGGTATGGGCGAATAAAAATTTCGCTCCGGAAGCAGAAGCACAGCCGTCACGCCTCATCATCGAAGTAGGAAATCCTGCGGATGCCTCCATTGCCAAATATTTCCAGCAAAAAGGATACGAAACTGAAGATGGCAAACTTGATGCAGGGAAAACAACCTATTTTCTCCGCCTCATTGTTGGCATTGTATTGGGTGTAGGGCTCTTTATCAGTGTACTTTCTTTCTATATATTGATGTTAAGCATCTTCCTTCTGTTGCAAAAGAACACTACCAAGCTCGAAAACCTATTGCTTATCGGTTACAGTCCGGCACGGGTAGCACGCCCATATCAGACATTAACTTTAGGGCTAAATATAGTGGTTCTTATTGTATCGATCAGCCTTGTAGCCTGGTTACGTCATTCTTATACCGCTACACTTGGCTTACTCTTTCCACAACTGGAAATCGGTTCACTCTGGCCGGCTATTACCATCGGGATACTTTTATTTTTTATCGTCTCTGCTTTCAATCTGTTTACTATCCGCAAAAAAGTAGACTCCATCTGGCGAGGACACCATTAAAGATCACACAAAGTAAAACAAGAAACTATCATGAAAAGTCTAATACTTCCTATAGTACACAAATATACTGTTACAATCTTTTTATGGGAGGTATTATTTACTCCTCTCCAGATGCTTTCAGCACAAAATAAGCTGGATAGTGTTGTTTCTTACTTTCATCAGTTACAAGGCACCCATCAGGAAAAATTATATCTGCATTTAGATAAGCCATACTATGGAGCCGGAGATAACATTTGGTACAAAGGTTATTTAGTAAATGCAACCAGCCACCTGGAGAATCCTAAAAGTAACTTTATCATCACAGAATTAATTAATCGCACTGACTCCATCATATTACGAAAGAAAATCAGACGGGATTCTCTGGGATTTCAAAATGCCTTCACCTTACCAAGTACGCTTCCTGCTGGAGATTATTACATCAGAGGATACACTAACTGGATGCAGAATGAAGATCCGGTATTTTTTTATTCCCGTAATCTCCAAATAGGTAACTCTATTGATGTCACTATCCTCTCTACAATTGAATATCAACCGGACACTAAAAACAATTATCTGGCCAAAATCCGATTTGCAGATAACAATAACAAACCTTATAATAATATACAGGTAAGGTTTCAATACTTTGAAGATGGAAAAGCAGAAAAACGGGGAAAGAAAAAGACGAATGAATATGGACAAATTTATATCCCACTCAACGGAATAAAAGAAGAAGGACAAAGAAGAATTGAAGTTACATTTGATGATCCTCAGTATGTTTTTGAGAAAACCTTTCATCTACCGGTTTTCTCAAAAGACTTTGATGTTACTTTTTTCCCGGAAGGAGGTGCGCTATCAACTGTTCTTCGACAAAATATTGCTTTCAAAGCCCAGGGTACCGACGGACTATCCAGAGAAATTAATGGATATCTGATGAATAGCCAGGGAGATACTCTTGAAATCATACGCTCAGAACACAATGGTATGGGCGTATTTTCTATGAGTCCGATAGCCGGAGAATCTTATCATGCCCTTATTACCTCTTCTGACAGTATCACAAAACATTTTGATCTTCCTGCTGTCAAAACAGACGCTATCACCCTCGCGATAGTTCACCATAAGCAAAACATACTGTTTGAAGTTCAAAAGTCAGAACAGGCTGCATGGCCCAAGGAATTATATTTATTGGCACATACCCGAGGAAAACCGGTAATATTTCAATCCATTAATACGGAAAAGCCCTATGGTATGATAAAGAACGGTCTGCTAACAGAAGGAGTCACCCATTGTCTGGTTGTAGATGGCTCGGGTAGAGCCATCAGTGAACGCCTGATATTCATTACAGACAGGCAGACACCCGACTGGAAAATAAAAACGAACAAAGAAGTCTATAACAAAAGAGAGAAAGTATCCTTACTGGTAAAGGCTACAGATTTCGCAGGCGCCCCACTAAACGGGAATTTCTCTATCAGCATTACCAATCACAAAGACATACAAACAGACTCACTGGCTGACAATATATTATCAAACTTATTGTTGACTTCCGACCTGAAAGGGCATATTGAAAACCCCGGCTACTATTTCCTGAAACAAGATGCAAAGACTCAACGATATCTGGATCTCATAATGTTAACACATGGCTGGCGCAGGCATCAGATAGAAAATGTATTTCGTAAACCAATTATACACATAGACAATTATATAGAAGCAGGCCAAACCATCAGTGGACGAATAAAAGGACTTTTCGGAAAAAATATCAAGAAAGGACCGATCTATGTACTTGCACCTCAAAATAAAATTATAAAGACAACACTAACCAATGAAAAAGGAGAGTTCATTGTTAACACTTCTTTTAGAGACAGCACCACCTTCATCATACAGGCACGTACCAAAAGAGGATTCGCCGGAGTGGATATATTAGTAGATAACCCACCACTGCCTAAAACTTATAACCTGCACCCTTATCCTCAAACTTCTAATCTATCTATGGATGACTATCTGATAAATACCCGTGAGAAATACTATATGGAAGGAGGCATGCGAGTATATAACCTTAAAGAAGTTGTTGTGACGGCCAACCGCAATCTATCAACTCAACAAAATTTGTATTCAGGCATTTCCGATTACACACTCAAAGGTGAACGATTGGCACAAAAAGGAGGGCTACCTTTACTAACCGCCATAACTGAACTACCGGGAGTAAGCCAAAATAACGGTCAAATATACCTGCGCAACAACTCACAAGCAGCCCTTTTTGTTATTGACGATTTGATTGAATCGGATTATAATAGACTTGAAGCGATACAAATTGATGATATAGAGGAGCTGAATCTTATCAGAGACGCAGGAGCAAGCTATTTCGGTTCTCAAGGAGCGGGAGGGGCTATTGTCATTACGATGAAGGATCCTGGAAAGATTCCGCCTCCTCCCGCACGTGGTATCATCACATACACTCCATTGGGTTATAGCCAGTCCGTAGAGTTTTATCATCCCACTTATGACACCCCACAGAAGAAAGAGAACACTACAACCGATCTACGTACCACAATCTACTGGAATCCGGGACTACAATTGAATGCTGATGGAACAGCTACCATTGAATATTATATGCCAGACAGTACAGTTCCTCAGGATATTGTTATCGAAGGAGTTAGTAAGAACGGCAAAATCTGTCGTTTTACGAAAACGATTAATCAGCCTTCCAATTGATTAGTTATTACTTTTTCTTATCTTTGTACATGTCTATTTTATAAAAATACAACTATGCCAGACTATGAATTAATTACCATTCTTGGCCCTACCGCTTCGGGAAAGACTCCATTTGTTACCGCACTGGCTGCAGAACTAAATACCGAAATCATTAGTGAATAGATTGGAAAATTAGTATTTACTTACCATATCCAATTCCGATGAGTCACACTTTTCATTGTAGACTACTCTTTCTTTTGAGCATACAAACTTGGGCTGCAAAAACACAGCGTACAAGCAATTACAAAAAAGATGAATCCATTTTTCATTATTTATTCATTTTAAATCCGAAATACAGAGAGGATTTTACTTTCTCGCCCTCACCTTCCTTTTCATTTTATTTATAAATCTTTTCTTCTCAGCCGTATAAACTACCGGATGTCCCCCGCCAATACTTTTGTGTAAAGAGTCCAGGCAAAGCTTTATAACAAGGGAATCGGATGTTAATTTCATTATCTCAAAAACGTTCGTGTCAATATTCTCTCTTTTTTGTACTATATATTTTCCATTCTTCACCACCCCGACACTATCCTCCTGATAGGAGCGTACAATTGTATCAGAAAGATAATAATCACGGCATTGACTTAACTCTTCCTTTTTAAAAAAATAAAAATTACAACATTCATTTTGTTCATACTGCTCATACATAAGACTACCTATCCTGAGAGATTCTTTAAATACCCAATACTTATTTTGCAATAAATCCATTGTTGTAGGAGCAGGTTTCTGAGCACACAACCATATCCCTGTCCACAAACTCCCAATTAACAATAACAAAACTTTATAAATCATTTGGTTCCATTTCTAAAAATGTAAATATTGTAAAAGAGAACCCCTAAAAACTCTTTCAAGCAATCATTCTCAGGGGTTATCGTTTTAAAATCAGTTTTAAAAACCTATCATTTTGTATCCAACAATTTGTTCAACTCTTTCTTTTTAATAGCTTTATAGAGTGTTCCATTTTTTGAGTTATTATCTCTTAGAACAAGACTATCCTTATCAACTTTTACTATTTCAAGGATAGGTGACATAATAATTCCTCTCGTAGGTAATACTAAATAGCGCCCTCGTTTCGTATTATCAACTTTATCATATTCAAAAACCGTAGGAATAGAGTCTGAAAGATAGTAAGGATGAAATTCGGAGTGAAGCCTATTATATCTATTGGGAATATGAGTATTAAAACTCCAACTACTACGACTATACATTGTTGCAGTAACAGCGTTTTTATCGAAGTGCATATAAATAAACATATTATCAGTACATTGCCATATCCAATCCCGATGAGTCAAACTTTTCATTGTAGACTGCCCTTTCTTTTGAGCATACAAAGTTGGGCTGCAAAAGCACAGCGTACAAACAGCCATCAAGAAGATAAATATTTTAAAATCCTTCATTAATAATTTATTTCAAATTAGATATACTAAAATAATAATCACCCAAAAAGAATGATTCCGGAGCTTCTCTCCAATGTCCTACTTCAGGATCCATATAAATAAGATCACCATTCGTATGATACCCTATTACCAATACATTGTGTGCAGAATTAAACATTTCTGAAGGGATATCTACCATAACAACATCGCCTCTATCAATGGAACTCTTAAAATCGGAAAAAGGATTCAAATCAAAATTCTCACTTACAAATTCAGCTAATAAGGATAGCTCTACACCTCCTGTTTGACTATTCATAAAATCCTCAAGAGAAAGATTTCTTCCCTTGGAGTTTGCCAATCTTAAGTAATCAAGAATTAACTGTCCTTCATCCTTCTTCTTGTTAATACCATCTCCAAAAATAATATAAACCAACTCCATTATAGAAGTAACGCAAGTATTAGGTAACTGTTTATCCATTGTTGCCGGCAATTTTCCAACCACAATTTTATCTCCAATTTTAGATTCAAAATCCTTTCCTTTTGCAGGTGGAGTAAGTGGAGGAGGATTATAACCTCCAGAACCGCCATCATGAGGTTCATTGATATACCCGTCATTATCATGGTTATAGCCATCCTCATTATTATGAGGGATATTGTCATCATTATGATCAATCCAACCTCCACCAGAAGGAAAATCACCCCAATTCGGTTTAGGATCAGGTGTCACAATTATGTCCGGGAATGTTCCACCATCATAGAGCGGATCGTCTTCCATTCCAGCTCTCGTAGTAGGTGGAGTATAAAGTTGAGGAGCTACCTCATACCGTGCAGGTATTGATCGGAAAACCAGCCTATCCGCGTTCGGAAAGTCATCCCAACGTTTTTTACGTATTTTACCCACAACTTTCCCTCTTTCGTATTTCCATCCGTTTACAAATTTACCATTTAAGTCATGGAATAAAACAGAACCGAACAAATATTTATCACGATGGAGATATGTATTCTTATTTATCCTGTCAGCATGAGTTTTCGTATAAAATTTAGACGGAATAATAGTCATCAAAAATCCTGTTTCTGTATTTGTTTTATAGTTTTTTACATATACAAAATGAGTATATGAACGACGATATTTCCATTCTTTTGTCTGTTGGTAGAAATCCCAATTTTCTTTCGTAACAAAATCCTGGCATACACGATCCGTTAAATCTACATCCACAACTAATAAGGAATCATTCCTGTTTATAGCATAATATTGCCAACTGGGACTCCCCGATAAAACCGGAATAGGATTCACATTAAGATTGTCACTGCGAGTTTCCGCTTCATGAGTTATCTGCTGCTGATTATACCAGTTTATCGCAATATCAAGATATGACTTTATATTGCTATCCTTTGATTTATTTGTCAGAATATCATAGTCCTCCGTACATGCACACAATAGTAATATGATTAAAGATACTCCTTTTAAAATTCTTAAATGATTCATGTTTTTTTATTTTTAATTAATTATAGGTTAATGTTGTAGCTTCTTGATTACATCATAAAACACCTCCTTTCCTTGCCTGTTCCAAATAATTACCAACTTTTTTCTTTATAAAGTTAGTTTTGGTCGAAACTATTTTAACAGGCATATTAATGATATGTTGTGCAGTCTCCAGAGCCAAATAGTCTCTTCCAGTGGACACATATATTCGAAAAAGTTCATATAAAGGTACCAAGCGACAAGGAATCATATTAGATGCTACATTAAAAGACTCTTCTGCACGAGGCAGATCTTCCATTTCCAAATAATTATATCCTTGAAGTAGCTGCACATCATAATCATTCATTTTTTTACTACATTCCAACAAAATATCATTGCCTCTTTTGTATTTCCCGGCTTGATATAACACAACACTGTAATTATATAGAAAAGCAGACTGTTGACCTAAAAAAGAATTTTGATACAGTTTATCATATTCACTCTCCATTTTTGCATCACAGGAATTTCCACACTTTAATAAATTAGTCCATAGAATGTCATAGAATCCTTGATAGAATACATTTACAAAAAGAAAGGATGAAAGAAGAAATATCCCCCATCTACATACTTTTACTTTCACTTTTCTGTTATTATCTGATATAAAAGGATGAATTACCAGTATAAAGAATGAAGATATAAACACTATTTTTATAATCTCATATTCAAACGGATATGAAAACAAAGAGCATATTGCTATTGCAACAAGACTCCAATATGCACACTTCTTTTCTGGAGTGATGTGTCTACAATAGTTACTAACAGAATATACCATAATGCCGATAATCGGGACCAAACCAATCAGTCCTCTTTCCACCATAACTTTTAGATATTCATTAAAAGGATGATGAATATTATCGCTTAACAAAATCGCCCATATTTCATTGGGATGTGCTACAAAAAAATTCGCTTGATTTAGCATATACCAAACATTAAACTCTCCAGTTCCTGACAGAGGGTTATCAATAATTGCCTGAACACAACATCGCCAGATTACAAATCTTCCATTGGCAGAATCGGGCTTTAATAAATAGAGCAACACCAATAATAATCCAATGCAACATATAAACAGAAATTTTCTCTTAAAAAAATATCCCAAACCAACAACCATTGCCAATATAGCCGCTCTGGCATTAGACAATAGAATAATAATCACCACCATTACACAAATTATAACAGACAGTCTTCGTTGTAATTTGCTTTTTACGAAAAAAAAGTAAAAAGTAAATGGTAACAGAGCAACTAATATAGCTGAAATACCAGCAGGGTTATCAAATGTACCTGTTATGATAAACACAGAACTATAAGACTGCCAAATACCGAATAGTTGTAAGAAAGCTACTAAAGATAAACTACCGGCCAAAATTACTAACAAGAAACAAAAAGGGAGGTAATATTGATAATGTGAAAAATAATAATACAACAGTAATAACATCATATTATCAATAAAAAAGAGACTGACAGAGTAATAATTTAAAGAAGACGTAAACAGCCAACCAACTCCCCAACATAGATATAAAATAATCAAAAAAACAGGTATATAAAGTACTATCCCTCTGTATTCCAAAATAGATATAATAATCCCCAATATACCCAACAAGCATCCGGTCCATAGTAGAACCGGAGTATGAAATCTGTCGGCACATAAATCTGGTATAAAATAAACAGCGCCTATAAATAGAAAACAGATACAAGCGAATATCATCTTAAAACAATAATTACGATTTTGTTGTAAACATGATTCTATACAAATTTTCATCAGTATTACATTAAGTTGGTTTAATAAACACAATATATAAGTTTGCCGGTTTATAAAAGAGATCAATACAATCACATAAATTCATTTATAAACACCTGCCGTCCGTCCATGTAAAAGAAAGGTAATTCTTCTTTACCTTTATCTAAGTTCTTTAACCAGTAAATGGTACCAGCGGGAACAGAATCAACCTCTAAAAAGTTATATTTAGAAACTATCTCTTTCAATTCAACCCATTGATTTTCGTGATAATACAATAACAGATAACGGTATCCTGGCTCTATGATATTCGTTGCAGTACGTGGCAAAAGACGAATATGGGTTATACAAACAGGACGTTTGAAGTCCATACCAAAGAAACCCCATCTTGCAAAAGTTTCCGGATCACTATCATAGGCCTTATAATACAAAACTCCCGTATGCATCGGCTCACCATTTATTTTCTTCAACGGTTTGTTTTCCACAGGTGCATCGGTAATTGTGAGTATCGGTAATGCCGACGGAATATCGGTGCGATGCCCGGAAATTTCCTCTCCCAAAAATTCCAATTCAGCTATATCAACTGGCATACTGTCACGATGAAGCCGGTAATAACGATACTTCTTATCATTATTCAATAAGTACTCTTGCCAATATGAATCCGGAACTTCACGAATGATCTGTAAAGTATCAAAAGGGCCCGTCCAATGGTCAGAACCCAAAATTCGTGTACCTTTCAGATTTTTCCTGTCATTTGCCAAATGTCGTTTGGAAGGATATTTGCGTAGCAAACGCATCCGGACAGTAGATTTCGTATCAGATTGCAACTCTTCTCTAACAATATGCTTGAAAACACTATCTTTCTTTAAAATGAAAGGTTTTCCGAAAGGAACCATTTGTCCGTCTTCCGACATATAAGATGGAAAGAAAAGCATATTAACAGGTACTTTACGAAAGGTTACACGATGCCTCCAATGGGAAACCTTACCCCATGCCACAGGAGACAACTCTCCTTGAGTGTTAAAAAAAGAGAGATAAGCCAGATTATTAGAAGTATGTATGTTCATTGGCAAAGTAATCTCAATACACGTATGGTATCTTTCCGTCACATCTTTTATAGTGGGAGTATCAAACACAGAAGGAAGCATCTCAGTCTCATTTTTTAGAAAATAAGGAGAATCTTTCATTACACCAAATGTTCGTTGATACACCTTCCCGGTATATTTCAAGTCCAATGGCCAGTCTTCCCATAAATTATTATACGGAGGAGTATAGGGGCAAAGTATACCGGCAGAATCAGGAGATGCACACCAATAATGACTACTGTCTTTATCAGGCCATTGTGGGGTGAACTCATACACTGTGGGTATGCCACAGGCACGAAAATAGTTGCAGGTACGGGCAGCCAGATTACTACAATCCATCTTGAATGCAGGAATAAAAAGATCGAATGGTCCTATATGTTTTTCAGAAGTTACATGTTTATTCATTTCTTTTTGCCATCCGACGTATTTCTTATAGTTCTCAATAGCAGCATAAATATTCCCACTATTACTAACCAACAGTTTATCATAAATGACAGACCTTAACATTGGCTTATTCCCGACAAAAGACTCATCTACTGTACGATATGGTAAAATCCACTCCTTAAATTCATCAAAAGGTTTATCTTTAAGCAATGGAGAATGTTGCCACTCATAAAAAGCCGCGTCTATATTTTCTATCAGAAATTCAGCTGTAATCTGTTGAACATCATTAATCAGGTTAACTTTTCCGGTTGGAAGAGACAGCAGGGCGTATTGCCGGCTCAGTGCCCTCGTCAATGAATCGTTGTGGTTAGCGTCAGGAATTACGTGTCCTATGGAATCGACCATTTTAAAGTACTGTAAATATGATCCGGGCAATTCCAAGCTATATCTACTCCTATGATAAGGCATATTACTTATCAGAAAACAAGCCGCTTTAAACTTCAAACGGTCGTTAGTATTGTAGTACTCTAATACCCGAATCAATTCCTTTCGGTTATTACCCGACATAGAAAGAGCTTCTTCTACTTCTTTAGGATAAGAAGAACAGGACAAAAAAAAGAATATACATACTGCATTGAAGATAAACAGTACTCTATTATTATAAATCATAGCCTTAGATTTATCAATTTTTTATACGGTAAAAGTAGATACATTCTAACAGTGGCATGTTCGAAAATATTCTTTCTTTTTCTAAAAACATACCGATTCTACCTATATTGGGTGTAAAATAGAAGAAACGATGGATGGGTAAAATCAAATTGTCCACCTAAAGCATCCAGAAGCACACTCAACAATATGGATTTCAACGAGTTATACTATACCCTATTGTTCGGAAGGATATTTATAAGGTTTATAACAGGATTTTATCTCCTTCACTCTATTTTTTACAGCCTTTTTTCTATCTTTGCCGACATCTATATATCAATAAAAATACAACTATGCCAGACTATGAATTAATTACCATTCTTGGTCCTACCGCTTCGGGAAAGACTCCATTTGCTACCGCACTGGCTGCAGAACTAAATACCGAAATCATTAGTGCAGACTCACGGCAAATATACCGGGGCATGGACCTGGGTACAGGTAAAGATATTGCCGACTATACTATTAATGGTAGAGAAATACCTTATCACTTGATTGATATAGTGGAACCTGGTTATAAATACAATGTTTTTGAGTATCAGCGTGATTTCCTGAAAGCTTATGAGACTATTAAACAAAAAGGGTGTCTACCCGTTTTATGTGGAGGGACAGGCATGTACCTGGAGTCTGTATTGAAAGGATACCGGTTAATGCCGGTACCCGAGAACCCGGAATTGAGAACACGATTGGCAGATAAATCGTTGGAAACACTGACCGGAATTCTGCAACAATACAAGACATTGCACAATTCGACTGATGTAGATACAGTGAAACGTGCGATCCGGGCCATAGAGATAGAAGAGTATTATGCCGCGCATCCAATAGCTGAACGGGAATTTCCACAACTCAATAGTCTGATCATTGGAGTAGATATTGACCGGGAATTACGTCGGGAAAAAATCAGCCGGCGATTGAGACAACGTTTGAATGAGGGTATGGTAGACGAAGTAAAACAGTTGCTTGCACAAGGGATCAAAGCAGAAGATTTGATTTATTACGGACTGGAATATAAATACCTGACACTATACGCCATTGGGGAACTTACTTATGAAGAAATGTTCACCCAACTGGAAACCGCTATCCACCAATTTGCCAAACGGCAAATGACCTGGTTTCGGGGAATGGAAAGAAGAGGATTCACCATTCACTGGGTGGATGCAACGTTGCCTACAGAAGAAAAGATAGCTTTTGTAAAGCAAAAGCTCAAAGGTATTTAGTATCTTTGGCAACAGAAAAAACAGATACTTTAACCACATACTATCTTTGCAAGAAAGTATATAAATCAAGGCAAAGAAAAGGATAAAGTACGAGAACTATTCCATTAAAAGACCTCTAAGCAGGAAGTTTTTTAATCAGAAGAGATGATTTTTAAATAATAGATCAGAGAGATGAGCGTAGAACCAGGAAAATGGGGTGTAATATACAATCCCAAAGCCGGAACACGGAAGGTGCAAAAACGATGGAAAGAAATCAAAGAGTACATGGACCAGAAAGGTGTGTCATACGACTATGTACAGTCCGAAGGTTTCGGTTCAGTAGAACGACTTGCCGGAATTCTGGCAAATAATGGCTACACTACCATTGTAGTAGTAGGCGGTGATGGTGCTCTGAATGACGCAATCAATGGTATAATGCTTTCCAACGCTACTCATAAAGAAAGTATCGCTATCGGCATCATACCCAATGGTATAGGAAATGACTTTGCCCGATACTGGGATATCGGCATGGACTACAAACAGGCAGTAGACTGGATTATCAACAACCGCCGGAGAAAAATTGATGTAGGATATTGTAATTTCTACGATGGCGAACAACACCAACGCCGTTACTTTCTCAATGCCATAAACATCGGCTTTGGTGCACGTATCGTGAAAGTGACCGACGGAACCAAACGTTTCTGGGGAGGAGTCAAATTTCTCTCATACCTGGCAGCCTTCTTCCTGCTATTTTTTGAACGAAATCTGTATAGAATGCATCTCCGCATCAATGACGAACACATTCGGGGGCGTATTATGACCGTATGTGTGGGTAGTGCCTATGGTTACGGGCAAACTCCAAGTGCTGTACCTTATAATGGATGGCTGGATGTTTCGGTTATCTACCGTCCGGAACTCTTGCAGACCATGTCCGGACTATGGATGCTGATTCAGGGACGAATACTAAATCATAAAGTAGTAAAAAGTTACCGGACAAAGAAAGTTAAAGTACTCCGTGCAAAGAATGCTGCCGTTGATCTGGATGGACGGATCTTACCCAAACACTTTCCGCTGGAAATAGGTATCCTGCCGGAAAAGATAACTCTGATTATACCGAATTAATAATGATTCAATGTGCCGATATGCCAATGTGCCAATTGCCTGCGCTATCGAAGAAACAGGACGCATAACAATTGACAAATTACCGTATTGGCAAATTAACTAATTATTTATTATGATAGAACAATTAAAGAACAATCCCTCCGGTAACTTTTTCCTGCTTGCCGGTCCTTGTGTAATAGAG
Source organism: Bacteroides mucinivorans (assembly GCF_034654355.2). NCBI lineage: Bacteria > Pseudomonadati > Bacteroidota > Bacteroidia > Bacteroidales > Bacteroidaceae > Bacteroides > Bacteroides mucinivorans. Next base: position 4,380,298 of record NZ_CP178179.1, read on the forward strand.
GGTGAAGAGATGGCAATGCGTATTGCTGAAAAAGTAGTAAATATCACTGAGACTCTAAAAATCCCATATGTATTTAAAGGCTCGTATCGTAAAGCCAACCGTTCACGCCTGGATTCATTTATGGGAATAGGCGACGAAAAAGCATTGAAGATATTAAAGAAAGTACATGATACATTCGGAGTACCCACCGTTACAGATATTCACTCGGCTGAGGAAGCAGCAATGGCTGCTGAATATGCAGACGTACTCCAAATCCCTGCATTTCTTTGCAGACAGACAGACATTCTGGTTGCTGCTGCTAAAACAGGAAAAGTGGTGAACATAAAGAAAGGACAGTTTCTTTCTCCGATGGCAATGCAATTTGCTGCAGATAAAGTTATAGAAGCTGGTAATAAAGAGGTTATGCTGACTGAACGTGGAACAACTTTCGGTTATCAGGATCTTGTAGTCGATTATCGTGGTATTCCGGAAATGCAAACTTTCGGTTTCCCTGTCATTCTGGATGTAACCCATTCTTTACAACAACCTAATCAAACCAGCGGAGTCACAGGTGGGATGCCCCAATTGATAGAAACTGTAGCCAAAGCTGGGATTGCTGTTGGTGTGGATGGCCTTTTCATAGAAACTCATGAGAATCCGGCAGTAGCCAAAAGTGATGGTGCCAACATGCTGAAATTGGACTTACTTGAAGGTCTGCTGACTAAACTGGTAAGAATCAGAGAAGCGATAAAATAGTGATAAGTGGGTTAGTGATAGGTGATAAGTAAGTTAGTGATAAGTGATTAATGATTAGTGATAAGTACTTTGCAGAGTGATAGCGCAAGCCAGCTAATCACTTATCACTTATCATTAATCACTAATTCACTACTTTTTGTGATTTATCTTTCCCTCCTCCGACAGATAGTACAAAACATTTATTAAAACTCATTAGATATGAAACATTTATTTCGTGGTTTATTTGTTGCAGCAGTAATTATATGCTGCAGCTTTCAGCAGGCATTTGCTCAATTGCCTCCTATCCCTGTCGACCCGAACGTACGCATCGGCCAACTCGATAACGGACTGACGTATTACATCCGTAAAAATGTACTTCCGGAAAATCGTGCCGATTTCTATATTGCTCAGAAAGTCGGTTCTATCCAGGAAGAAGAAAATCAACGTGGTTTGGCGCACTTCCTTGAACACATGTGCTTCAATGGAACCACTCACTTTCCCGGTGATGCATTGAAACAATATCTGGAACGTATCGGTGTGAAGTTTGGTGAAAATCTAAATGCTTACACTTCCGTAGACGAAACGGTTTATAATATTTCAAATGTCCCGGTTACTGTTCCGGGAGCTATTGATTCCTGTTTATTGATTCTACATGACTGGTCTAATGATTTAACCCTGGATCCAAAAGAAATTGATAAGGAACGTGGCGTAATCAATGAAGAGTGGCGTACGCGTATGAGTGCCATGCAGCGTATGCAGGAAAAAATGCTTCCACAAATGTTTGCCGGAACTAAATATGCAACTTGTTTCCCAATTGGTACAATGGACGTAGTTATGAACTTCAAGTATCAGACTTTAAGAGATTACTACGAGAAATGGTATCGTCCCGACTTGCAAGGTATCGTTGTAGTTGGTGATATTGATGTAGATGCAATTGAAGCTAAAATCAAAACAATGTTTGCCGATGTTCCTGCACAACCTGAAGCAGCCGAACGTGTTTACTATCCGGTAAATGATAATAAAGAACCTATTGTAATCATCGAGCAGGATAAAGAACAGCCCCATATCCAGGCACTTATCTTCAACAAGCACGATGCTACTCCGGACGATCAGAAGAACAACATGGGATACATGGTACAAAACTATGCCACCAATCTCATCAGCAGCATGTTGAACGCCCGCTTGAACGAACTTACGCAAACCGCTAACCCTCCTTTTATTTATGCCGGAACTTTTGAAGGTGAATTCTTTGTTGCCAAAACCAAAAGCGCTTTCACTGGTGTAGTTGTCTGTAAAGAAGGATCGGTAGAAGACGGAATTGCTAATTTGTTACGCGAAATGGAACGTGCACGCCAATTTGGTTTCACAGAGACAGAGTACGGCCGTGCCCGCGCAGAATATCTGCGCCAGTTGGAATCTGCATACAACGAACGTGATAAACGTAAAAACGAAACATATGTGAACGAATATGTTCGTAACTTCCTCGACAAAGAACCGATTCCAGGCATTGAAAATGAATATGCTATCATCAACCAGATAGCTCCGAACATTCCTGTAGCAGCATTGAACCAAATGATGCAAGCTTTGGTTACAGACAGTAACCAGGTAGTAGCTATTTTCGGTCCCGAAAAAGAAGGACTCAAATTACCGACAAAAGACGCCGTTCTCAAAATGCTTAACGACGCTAAAACAGAGAAATTAACGGCTTATGTTGACAAAGTATCCGATGAGCCATTAATGGCTGAAAAGCCTCAGGGCGGTAAGATTGTTTCTGAAAAGATAAATCCACTTTTTGGTACTACTGAACTTACTTTATCCAATGGCGCAAAAGTAATCTTAAAAAAAACAGATTTTAAAGCAGACGAAATACGTATGAAAGGTGTTAGTCTGGGTGGTAGTTCATTATTCCCCGATTCTGAAATCATCAATATCAAATCATTGGACGCTATCAGTACGGGTGGTTTAGGTAATTTCAGTGCTGTAGACCTTGAAAAAGTATTGGCCGGAAAGAAGGCATCAGTAAGTTACAGTATCGGTGACAAAACAGAAGGTGTAACTGGAAATTGTTCTCCGAAAGACCTTGAAACAATGTTACAGCTTACTTATCTGACATTCACTGCTCCACGCAGAGACGACGATGCATTCGCATCTTACAAAAACCGTAGCAAAGCATCTTTGCAAAACCAGGAGTTGAATCCATCTGTTGCATTCAGCGATTCTATCCAAGCCACTGTATACAATCATCATCCAAGAGCCATTCGTATGAAAGCTGACATGATTGACCAAATTGATTACGACAAGCTTTTGGAAATGTACAAAGACCGCTATAAAGATGCAAGTGATTTTACTTTTATCCTCGTTGGTAATATAGACATCGACAAAGACAAAGAACTGATTGCCGAGTATTTGGGAGCTCTTCCTGCCATCAACCGTAAAGAGACATTCAAAGATACCAAAATGGAAATGCGCAAGGGAACCTGCAAAAATGAATTCACCAGACAACAGGAAACTCCCAAAGCTTCTGTTCTTGTGTTATATAATGGAAAATGTAAATACGATCAGAAGAACAACCTTCTGATGAGTATGACCAGCCAGATTCTTGATCTGATATATACAGAGAAAGTTCGTGAAGACGAAGGAGGTACTTACGGTGTATATGTAGGTGGCAACCTTTCCAAATATCCAAAAGAAAAAGCTTTCTTACAAATCATCTTCGAGACAGCCCCCGAAAAGAAAGACAAATTAATGGAAATCATTTTTGCTGAAGCTGCAAATTTGGCTAAAAATGGTCCGTCAGAAGCTAATCTCAATAAAGTAAAAGAGTATATGCTGAAAAAGCATAAAGAAGATCTGAAAGAAAACAACTACTGGTTGGGAAATATCGACGAATATCTCTTCACAGGAGTTGATATGGTGAAAGACTATGAAAACATTGTTAACAGTATCACAACAAAAGACATTCAGAAGTTTGCTGATGAACTGTTAAAACAGAAAAATGAAATAGAAGTAACCATGGTTAGCCCAGAAAAGAAATGATGCTTTTTAACGAATTGCGCAAACACGGTAAGCTGGCTGCCAAGCGGCATCCGATGTATGATAAAAACCGGTTCGGAAAATACGCCATGTATGCCATGGCGATTTTCTGGGCAGGATATCTGATATTCTTCGGAACAACGTTTGCTTTTGCTCTCGACACGAATAGCATGGAACCTTACCACGTACTGAACAGTGGTCTGGTATTTATCCTTGCACTTGACTTCATCTTGCGCTTTCCGCTGCAAAAAACACCGACACAGGAGGTAAAGCCCTACCTCCTGATGCCGGTCCGGCGGAATAAGGTGATAGACTTCCTGCTTGTCCGTTCAGGATTGAGTAGTTATAACCTCATCTGGCTCTTTATGTTTGTGCCGTTCGCCATCATCACAATTCCGAAATTCTTCGGACTTTGGGGAGTATTTACTTATTGCACAGGTATTTGGTTACTAATAGTTTTCAATAATTATTGGTTTCTTCTATGCCGAACACTCATAAGTGAACGTATCTGGTGGATTATACTTCCCCTGTTAGTATATGGCGGTATTGCGGCTGCGATCCTTATTCCTGAAGATAAAAGTATAGTTACTAACTTCTTTATCAATTTGGGTGAAGGTTATATTGAAGGCAATTGGCTGGCTTTCATCGCTACTCTGGCAGCCATTACTGGAATGTGGTTTATCAACCGGAAACTAATGGCCGGACTGATATACGCCGAACTCAACAAAGTGGAAGACACGAAAGTAAATGCCTCGGAATATAAGTTTTTCGAAAAATATGGCGAGGTAGGTGAATACATGCGCTTAGAATTGAAAATGTTATTACGTAATAAGGCCTGTAAAAACTCACTCCGCATGGTAATTCTGGTCGTAATTGCTTTCAGTTTATTACTCAGCTTTACGGAGGTATATGACGGAACTGGTATGAAGAACTTCATTACCGTTTACAACTTTGCAATCTTCGGTATCCTATTTCTTCTGCAAATAATGAGTTATGAAGGTAATTATATTGACGGACTTATGAGTCGCAAAGAGTCTATCTATACCCTGCTTCGTGCAAAATACATGTTGTATAGTATCGGAATCCTTATCCCGCTTATTCTGACTATACCAGCAATGGTAATGGGTAAAATCAGTGTACTGACTTCTATCTCATGGGCAGTATTCACAATAGGTTTCATCTATTTCTGCCTGTTCCAAATGGCTGTTTACAATGTCAAAACAATGCCATTGAATGCCAAAATCACCGGTCGCCAAAATGCTGGTACAGGACTGCAAAGCTTAATTAGCGCTGCCACTTTCGGTATCCCCCTGTTACTCTATGCATTGTTGAAAATAGGTCTGGGAGAAACAGCTACTTCATGGGTATTGCTTGTCATCGGATTAGGCTTTGTACTTACTTCACGCATTTGGCTAAAAAATGTGTACAACCGATTCATGAAACGCCGCTATAAAAACATGGAAGGATTCAGAGACAGTAGAGAATAAAAATAGTGATTAGCGTTTTAGTGATAAATGATTAGCAGACTGCGCCATTCAGATGCATGGTACTAATCACTTATCACTAATCACTAAACACCAGAGACTTATTACTTATCACTAAAAACTAATCACTAAAAGACATGATTACCATAAATAAACTGCAAAAGAACTTCGGTGAAAAGAAAGCCGTAGATATTGAGAATTACATCATTAACCAAGGTGAAATGCTTGGTCTGGTGGGAAATAACGGAGCTGGAAAAACAACTCTCTTCCGGTTAATACTAGATTTGCTCAAAGCAGATGCAGGTAATGTCACTATTAACGATATAGATGTAAGCAAGAGTGAGGAGTGGAAGAAATTCACAGGTGCCTTTATTGATGATGGCTTTTTGATAGACTACCTCACACCAGAAGAGTATTTCTATTTCATTGGCAAAATGTATGGGCTAAAGAAAGAAGAAGTAGACGAACGCCTGATACAGTTTGAACGCTTCATGAACGGCGAAGTAGTAGGACAAAAGAAATTTATCCGTAACTTCTCTGCCGGAAACAAACAGAAAATCGGTATCATCTCAGCTATGCTACACTACCCGCAACTACTAATACTGGATGAACCATTCAACTTCCTCGATCCGAGTTCACAGTCTGTCATCAAACACTTGCTAAAGAAATACAACGAAGAGCATAATGCTACCGTCATCATATCCAGTCACAATCTAAACCATACGGTAGATGTATGCCCACGCATTGCATTACTTGAACATGGAATCATTATTCGTGACATCCAAAATGAGAACAATTCCGCAGAAAAAGAACTGGAAGATTACTTCAATATTAATATAGACGATTTTATTCAAGAGAAGGAAGTAGCCAATCCTGAAACAGAAGAAGCAACTGCCAGAACAGAAGAATAAATGCAGATGAAGAAACACTTTATATATACATGTGCTGTGTTAGGATTGATATTAAGTCTTAGCTCCTGCCGTTCGGTTGCTCCACGACTTGACTATAAGGCACTGGCCAAAGCTTCCGTTCGTCTTGGAATGGACATCAACCTGGAAGACAATCATAAACTTTACCTTGAAGCCTCCGAATGGATAGGTACTCCCTATCGTGCCGGTGGAGACAATAAACGAGGAACTGATTGTTCCGGATTGACATGCCAGCTATATAAAAAAGTGTATCACACAAAATTACCGCGTAGCACAGATACTCAAAAGAAAGAAAGCAACAAGATAACCAAACGTAATCTACGTGAAGGTGATTTAGTGTTCTTTACCAGCAGTCGCTCCGGAAAACAGGTAGCACACGTAGGCATTTATCTCAAAGATGGTAAGTTTATTCACGCCAGCACCAGTCAGGGAGTTATCATTAGCCGTCTAAATGAACCGTATTACACAAAGCACTGGATATCCGGTGGTAGAATTCGCTAATCAAAAATAATAAATATGAAGAAAATATTAGGAAGCCTTCTCATTTGTTGTTTCGCACTGAGTGCGAACGCGCAGTTATTGTGGAAAATATCTGGTAACGGACTGACACAACCCTCTTATGTTATGGGAACACATCACCTTGCCTCACTCAGTATCAAAGATAGTATCCAGGGATTGCAAGCAGCACTTGATAATACAAAGCAAGTATATGGCGAATTGAAAATGAGCGAAATGCAAAGCCCCACCAAGGTAGCCGAAATGATGAAGAAGTATATGACCATCGAAACAGATACTACTTTCAAATCACTATTTACAGAGGAAGAATACGAACAAATCAATAAGTTTGCAAAAGAGAATCTGATGTTTGACATAGCCATGATGCCTAAAGTTAAACCAGCCTTTCTCAGTAATAATCTGGTAGTAATTCTCTATATGAAGCACGTAGGTGGCTATAATCCACAGGAGCAACTGGACACTTATTTTCAGACACAAGCCACCGAAAAAGGGAAGAAAACAGACGGACTTGAAACGATCGAATTCCAAATGAATTTGCTATATAACCAAACATCCCTGAGACGTCAAGCCGAACAATTACTCTGCATGTTGAATAATGTGGAACCAACCATTGATCAAACCCAAAGAATGACTGCTACCTATATGGCACAGGATTTAGACGCAATGAGTAAAATTGCAGATGAATCGTTAGGAGGTCCACAATGTGAAATGACTCCACAAGAAAAAGTAACGCTGATTGATGACCGTAATAAAAAATGGGCGAAACAATTACCTGCCATTATGAAAGAAGCTCCGACGTTTATTGCCGTCGGTGCTTTACACTTACCGGGAGAAAATGGAATACTGAACCTGCTAAAGCAACAGGGATATACTGTAGACCCAGTTAAATAGAAACCTGATAATCAATAGGAAGTGTACACTTTCACCTTACCGAGTGTACACTTTTAAACTAATCTTTCTACCTTTGCCCAAAAATGGGACAAATGAGCTACACGACCTACTTATTCGACTTTGATTATACATTGGCAGATTCATCCTGCGGCATTATTCTTTGCTTCAGAAATGTACTTCAGCGCCATAACTATACAGACGTTACGGATGATGCTATCAAACGTACGATTGGTAAAACTCTTGAAGAGTCGTTTAGTATACTCACCGGAATTATGGATACCAAGCAATTGGCTGCGCTTAGAAAAGAGTATTCCAAAGAGTCAGACCAATATATGAATATCAATACTCATCTCTTTGACGACACCCTTCCTACCCTACTCAAACTAAAAGAAGAAGGGAATCGCCTCGGAATTATTTCCACCAAATATCGTTTCCGCATTCAAGACTTTATGAGAAAGCAGCTCCCTGAAGAATGGTTCGATATCATTGTCGGAGGCGAAGACGTAAGTCATCCCAAACCTAACCCCGAAGGATTATTGTTTGCCATGAAAAAGCTGAATGTCACACCGGAAGAAACAATGTACATAGGAGACAGTACCGTTGACGCTAAAACAGCCCAGGCAGCAGGCGTCAGTTTCACGGGAATAACAAGTGGAGTAACCCGGTCTGAAGAGCTGGCTCAATATCCACATGTGAAAATAATCAGTAACCTCCGTGAACTAACAGATTTGCCGAAAACACTTTTCTCCTCCGGAATACACGACAGATAGCTTCATGACCTGAAACATGCGTTGTATGTTTACCATCATCTTATTAGCTATACTTGTACTGTAATTAACATAAAGTTTTCTCATTGACAGTAATAGACGGTGAGCTAATAGAGATTGCATAGAAATTAAAGAAAGAAAAATTTGCCCGATAAGAATTATTTCTGTACTTTTGTGCCCGATTATTCCGCACCGGGTTCGACAAAGTGTTCTCTAAGTGATTAAAGACCACCCGACGGAGCTAACTTATACATTTAATATAAGATGTACGCAATTGTAGAAATTAACGGTCAGCAGTTCAAAGCAGAAGCTGGCAAAAAACTGTTTGTACACCACATCCAAAATGCAGAAAACGGTACAACAGTAGAATTCGACAAGGTTCTTTTGGTAGACAAAGACGGAAACATTACTGTAGGTGTTCCTACTGTAGAAGGTGCAAAAGTTGTTTGCCAGGTTGTTTCAAATTTGGTAAAAGGTGATAAAGTTCTTGTTTTCCATAAGAAAAGAAGAAAAGGTCACAGAAAACTGAATGGCCATCGCCAACAGTTCACAGAGTTAACAATCACAGAAGTAGTAGCTTAATCAATTTAAAAGTAAGAAGAAATGGCACATAAAAAAGGTGTCGGTAGTTCTAAGAACGGCCGCGAATCACACAGCAAGAGATTAGGCGTTAAGATATTTGGTGGCGAAGCTTGCAAAGCAGGTAATATCATCATTCGTCAAAGAGGTACTGAATTCCACCCGGGTGAAAACATCGGTATGGGTAAGGACCACACTCTTTTCGCTTTAGTAGACGGAACTGTTAGCTTCAAAGTAACCAGAGAAGATAGAAGATATGTATCTATCATCCCTGCTGAAAAGACAGAAGCATAAAGTTTACATTTAAGAAATAAAGAAGGAGATGCAATCCAGGTGATTGTATCTCCTTTCTTTTTTATGTATCCAAAGAACACCATCTATGTATTTTTATTTATCTTTGCAGAAAAGCGAAAATAAGCTGCACCTTGGCATAAAAAATGAACGAGTTCATTTTATTTTGCTCTCGGTTTGCATTATCTTTGTGCACTCAAAGATAAATGTTCATAAAAAAGTATCGATATGCTTACTATTAAACAAATTACAGAAAATACCGACGCGGTAATCCGCGGTTTGGAAAAGAAGCACTTCAAAGATGCCGCTGCAACTATCGCCAAGGTGATTGAAGTGAACGACAAGAGACGTAATACACAGAATGAATTAGATAAAAATCTGGCAGAAGTTAACTCATTGTCGAGAACTATCGGTCAGCTGATGAAAGAAGGAAAAAAAGAAGAAGCAGAAACTGCCCGTACGCGTGTTGCCGAACTGAAAGAAGGTAACAAAGCATTAGATACTACTATGACAGAAGCTGCAACAGAACTTCAGAACCTGTTGTATACTATCCCCAATATACCCTATGATGAAGTTCCGGAAGGTGTAGGAGCCGAAGATAATGTAGTGGAAAAAATAGGTGGTATGGAAACTGAGCTTCCCAAAGACGCTCTTCCTCACTGGGAACTGGCAAAAAAATATGACCTTATCGATTTTGATCTCGGTGTAAAAATCACCGGAGCAGGTTTTCCTGTTTATAAAGGTAAAGGTGCACAATTGCAACGTGCCCTCATTAATTTCTTCCTGGACGAAGCACGCAAGTCTGGTTATACGGAAATCATGCCTCCGACAGTAGTAAATGCAGCTTCCGGTTATGGAACAGGACAGCTTCCTGATAAAGAAGGCCAAATGTATCATTGTGAAGTAGATGATCTTTATCTTATACCAACAGCAGAAGTGCCGGTTACCAATATTTACCGTGATGTTATTTTAGATGAGAAGCAGCTTCCTATTATGAACTGTGCCTATACACAATGTTTCCGTCGCGAAGCCGGTTCTTACGGTAAAGATGTTCGTGGACTGAATCGTTTGCATGAATTTTCTAAAGTAGAACTGGTACGCATCGACAAACCGGAACATTCCAGACAATCACATCAGGAAATGCTGAATCACGTAGAAGGTCTGTTACAAAAATTAGAACTTCCTTATCGTATTCTCCGCCTCTGTGGTGGTGATATGAGTTTCACAGCCGCTCTTTGTTTTGACTTCGAAGTATATTCAGAAGCACAAAAACGATGGTTAGAGGTTAGCTCTGTCTCTAACTTTGATACTTACCAGGCAAATCGTTTGAAATGTCGTTATCGCAGTGGAGAAAAGAAAACAGAACTTTGCCACACTTTAAATGGCTCGGCTCTGGCATTGCCTCGTATCGTTGCCGCATTGCTCGAAAACAATCAGACACCGGAAGGAATCAAAATTCCAAAAGCATTGGTTCCATACTGCGGATTTGAAATGATCAATTAAAAGGAATTAGTATAGATAAAAAGGAAGCTGCCCCAAAAAGGCAGCTTTTCTTTTATTATTTCCCAAATAAGCTGTATCTTTGCCAAAATATCATTCTGATAGCAGTTACGTAGTAATTCCAACAAATTAATTAGATAATGAACAAAATCATTAGCAAAGAACATTTTTCTGAGAAAGTGTTTAAACTGGAGATAGAAGCTCCTCTGATAGCAAAATCACGTAAAGCAGGACATTTCGTTATTGTTCGTGTAGGCGAAAAAGGAGAACGTATGCCGTTAACCATCGCAGGCGCTGACGTAAAGAAAGGCACCATCACGCTGGTTGTACAGGAAGTAGGTCTCTCTTCTACCCGCCTTTGCGAACTGAAAGAAGGTGATTACATTACCGATGTTGTAGGTCCGTTGGGACAAGCTACACACATCGAGAACTTCGGAACTGTGGTTTGCGCCGGTGGTGGTGTAGGTGTTGCCCCGATGTTGCCCATCGTACAAGCTCTAAAAGCAGCCGGAAATCGTGTGATTACTGTCCTTGCAGGACGTAGCAAAGAGCTCATTATCCTTGAAAAAGAGATGCGCGAAAGTTCTGATGAAGTTATCATTATGACAGATGACGGTTCTTATGGACGCAAAGGTCTTGTGACAGAAGGAGTAGAAGAAGTAATCAAACGTGAAAAAGTAAATAAATGCTTCGCTATTGGCCCTGCCATCATGATGAAATTCGTATGTCTGCTGACCAAGAAATATGAAATCCCGACAGATGTATCATTAAATACTATCATGGTAGATGGTACTGGCATGTGTGGTGCCTGCCGTATTACTATCGGTGGAAAGACTAAATTCGTATGCGTAGATGGACCGGAATTTGACGGACATCAGGTAGACTTCGACGAAATGCTAAAACGTATGGGTGCTTTCAAAAGTGTAGAACGGGAAGAAATGCACAAACTTGAAACACATTGTGAAGCCACCAAAGCAACAGACGAAAACAGCCGTAATGCTATCTGGCGTGAAGAACTACGTAAAAGTATAAAAGCAAAAGAACGTTCTAACATTGAACGTTGCAAGATGAACGAGCTTGATGCCGAATATCGTTCGCATAGCCGTAAAGAAGAAGTGAACCAGGGGCTGACCAAAGAACAGGCTGTTATGGAAGCCAAACGCTGTCTGGATTGCGCTAACCCAGGATGCATGAGTGGTTGCCCGGTTGGAATCGATATCCCCCGTTTCATAAAAAACATTGAACGTGGTGAATTCCTGGAAGCAGCCAAAACACTGAAAGAAACCAGTGCATTGCCTGCCGTATGTGGTCGTGTGTGTCCTCAAGAGAAACAGTGTGAATCAAAATGTATTCATCTGAAAATGGGCAAAGAAGCAGTTGCCATCGGTCACCTTGAACGTTTTGCTGCTGACTACGAACGGGAAAGCGGACAAATCTCTGTCCCTGAAATAGCAGAAAAGAATGGCGTCAAAGTAGCTATAATCGGTTCCGGCCCTGCGGGTCTTTCCTTTGCAGGAGATATGGCAAAATACGGATACGACGTTACTGTATTCGAAGCATTGCACGAAATAGGAGGCGTATTGAAATATGGTATCCCCGAATTCCGTCTACCTAATAAAATTGTGGATGTTGAAATTGACAATCTGGCACAAATGGGTGTAACATTTATCAAAGACTGTATCGTTGGCAAAACAATCAGTGTTGAACAATTGGAAGAAGAAGGTTTCAAAGGTATCTTCGTAGCTTCCGGTGCAGGATTACCAAACTTCATGAATATCCCCGGAGAGAACTCGATCAACATTATGTCATCCAATGAATATCTGACTCGTGTTAACCTGATGGACGCTGCCAGCCCTGATTCTGACACTCCGGTTGCTTTTGGTAAAAATGTTGCTGTTATCGGCGGTGGCAATACTGCCATGGATTCTGTCCGTACAGCAAAACGCCTCGGCGCAGAACGTGCCATGATTATCTACCGCCGTTCGGAAGAAGAAATGCCTGCCCGTCTGGAAGAAGTTAAGCATGCTAAAGAAGAAGGGGTAGAATTCCTTACCTTACATAATCCAATTGAATATCTGGCCGACGAACAAGGACGCGTGAAACAGGTAATCTTGCAAAAAATGGAACTTGGAGAACCGGACGCTTCTGGGCGTCGTAGTCCGATAGCTATTCCCGGTGCAACAGAAACAATTGATATTGACCTCGCCATTGTCAGTGTAGGAGTATCGCCTAACCCGATTGTACCTAGTTCCATCAAGGGACTGGAAGTAGGCCGCAGAGGAACAATCACGGTAAATGATAATATGCAGTCATCTATCCCTACAATTTATGCTGGTGGTGATATCGTACGTGGTGGTGCTACAGTAATCCTTGCCATGGGTGATGGACGTAAAGCAGCAGCAGCCATGAACAAACAACTAAAAAACTAAGATCTGCCCGAATAAGAACAAAGAAACGCCGCTTACACAATAGTAAACGGCGTTTCTTTATATATCAAGAGTAACACTCTCTTTTTACTTCACTACGCTATTCGTTACCGGATCCGGAAAGATCACTGTCGGTTTAAACGATTTAGCTTCTTCAAAATCCATTAATGCATACGACATGATAATTACAATATCATCCGGTTGCACTTTCCGCGCTGCAGCACCGTTCAGGCAAATTTTACCCGAACCACGTTCACCTTTGATAATATAGGTTTCAAAACGCTCACCATTATTATTGTCAGCGATATACACCTTCTCACCAGCAATCATGTTAGCCGCATCCAACAAGTCTTCATCAATCGTAATGCTACCCATGTAATTCAGATTTGCTTCTGTGACACGTGCACAATGAATCTTCGACTTTAGCACTTCAATCATCATAGGGATTTGGTCTTTTTTAGGTTTAAACTTCTTTGTATTTAATATTATCGATCAGCCTCACTTCTCCGCAAAAAACAGTTATACAACCTACTACATACGAAGTATCATTCCAATCTCCAACTTTCTGCAAAGTGTTTCCGTCTACTATTTCAAAATACTCCAGGCGAAGTCCCGGTGCAGCAGCAATAGCATCTTCCACCATCTTTTGCGTCTCACTCACCGAATGAGTGGCTGCAAAGGTACGACTTTTAAATAATGTCTGAGAAATATTTAAAGCATTTTCACGTTCTTCTGCCGATAAACGAGCATTACGGCTACTCAATGCCAATCCATCTTCTTCACGAACGATAGGACAGCCTACTATTTTAAGATCAAACTTCATTTGACGCACCATTTCGCGAATGATAGCCAATTGCTGAAAATCCTTTTCACCAAAATAGGCACAATCCGGTTCCACTATATTAAACAGCTTACTCACAATCTGACATACCCCATTGAAATGTCCCGGCCGAAAAGCACCCTCCATTACTGTATCCAACGGCGCATAACTAAACTGGCGCGTATCCGGCTCCGGATATATTTCCTCTACCGAAGGAGCAAATACCAAAGTAGCTCCACAAGCATCCAGTAACTTACAATCAGCATCCAGCGTACGCGGATATTTCACTAAATCATTCTTATCATTAAACTGAGTCGGATTTACAAAAACACTCACTACTGTTACATCATTCTCATTTACACTACGCTTCACAAGTGATGCGTGCCCTGCATGCAAAGCACCCATAGTAGGTACTAAACCTACCTTTTTCCCTTGGGCTTTCAGTTCCGACAATTCGGCCTGTAAGTCCTTGATCGTATGTATTATTTTCATTTTAATTGGTTTATTATTCTATCTTGTTTAAAAAACTGTGCAAAATAAACCATTATTTACCATATAAAGAAGAAATATCGCAAATTAATGCAAAAGGAAGAGAGGTAAGCAGAACAGGCAAGCGGCAAACAATAACTGATAATCAACAACTTAACAATTCATAAGGAATTATACCGCGCAATAGCTTGCTTTAATGCCCTTTTTTTTTTATATCTTTGCAGAATATTTACGAGAAGGATTGTTATTATGACAAAGGCGAATAAGGTTTTATTTATTACACAAGAGATTACTCCTTACGTTTCAGAATCTGAGATGGCTAATATAGGCAGAAACCTACCTCAGGCTATTCAGGAAAAAGGCAGAGAGATCAGAACATTCATGCCCAAATGGGGAAATATCAACGAACGTAGAAATCAACTGCACGAAGTGATACGTCTTTCCGGTATGAATCTGATTATTGATGATACCGACCATCCATTGATTATTAAAGTTGCTTCCATACAATCAGCCCGCATGCAAGTGTACTTCATTGATAATGATGATTATTTCCAGAATAGAATGCAAACAGCTGATGAAAACGGAGTAGAATACGATGACAACGACAGCCGAGCCATCTTTTATGCCAGAGGCGTATTGGAAACTGTAAAAAAATTGCGCTGGACTCCGGATGTTATTCACTGTCACGGTTGGATGACTGCACTGGCTCCATTATATATCAAGAAAGCATATAAAGACGAACCCTCCTTCCGGGATGCAAAAGTGATATTCTCTGTATATGAGGATGATTTCAAAAGCACTTTAAGCAATGACTTTGCAACCAAACTCATGTTGAAGGGTATTAATAAGAAAGATGTAACTACACTAAAAGAACCCGTAGACTACGCTACTTTGTGCAAACTTGCAGTTGATTACTCCGACGGAGTGATACAAAACAGTGAACACATCAATGAAGACATCATGGATTATGCCCGTCAATCCGGAAAACTGGTACTTGATTATCAGAGCCCGGACGTTTATGCTAATGCTTGTAACGAGTTTTACGACAAGGTGTGGGAAGCTGAACAAAAATAAAATTAGAATCAAGATACGACGATCATGAAAGTAAAATATCTATGGGTAGCCCTATTATCTCTCACTTTTTTTGGATGTGATGATAATACCGGTACATTAGGATTAGGAATGTTTCCGGGTGGTGACCAGACTATTAACGGAAAACTGGCAACGTTTGAAGTAGCAACCGAGTCTAAGCTTGCCGAACAGGTTTTCGCTAAAACAAGTACTGGCTATTTAGGGAAATTTACAGATCAGGAATTTGGTTATTACGAAGCCGGATTTCTAACGCAGCTACATTGTACTGACAACTTCAGTTTCCCGGCAGTATACAATCCGGAAAAACCTGATGACCCGGATGCAATCATGGTCGAAGATAAAACCTATCGTACTGAATTAACGTTAGCTTACAGAACTTATTTCGGTGATTCTTTAACAGCTTCCCGCCTGAGTGTTTATAGATTAGATAAAGACTTAGCAGCAGACAAAGAAGCTGCATACTACACCGATATTAATCCGGAAGACTTCTATCCTAAAAACGATCCTAATTTTTTATTAGGACGAAAGGCTTATACAGCTGTAGATAAATCTGTAAAAGATTCTATTAGAAATCTAAGCGGATATATTCCTTCTGTAACCGTTACTTTACCTTATGAATTAGGACAAGAAATTTACAAGGCAAGTAGAGAAGCGGAAAAAGGAGGCAAAAATTTCGCAAATATATTCAGAGACCTGTTCAAAGGTATCTATGTTAAAAACGATTATGGAGACGGTACTATCCTTTATATTGACCAGATAGAAATGCATGTCATATACCAATGCTATGCGAAAGATAAAGATAGTTACATAAACATTAAGAAGTACAACAGCGAAGAAGACTCCACCTATTATAGTTATCGAACATTTGCTGCAACCAAAGAAATCATTCAAGCCAATTCTTTCAGAAGTGATGAAGATAAAATCAAGGAGAAAGTAAAAGAAACAGGTTGTACATATCTTAAAACTCCAGCAGGAATTTATACCCAGGCTACATTACCGTTACTAAACAACAATAATAATAGCCAAAAGGGCATTTTGGATTCATTGCGTAATGATACACTAAATGTAGTTAGATTAACTTTTACTAATTACAATCAGACCAATGATAAGAATAAATTTAGTATGGGTGCTCCCAGTTATGTTTTATTGGTACGCGAAAAAGAAAAGGATGATTTCTTTAAAAAGAATAAAGTCAATGATGATATTACATCCTATATTGCCCAACATAATGCCATTAATACGAATCAATATGTATTTCCCAATATCTCGAGATTGATTAATACCTGTCGTGCTGAAAGAGATGCAGCAGTCATAGCACTCGCAAACGATGGAAAGATAGAAGGTATTTTGGACGTTGATACAGGGACACCCGTTACCACTATCGAAGCATGGGAGAAAGCTACACAATGGAATAAAGTAGCTCTTGTTCCGGTAACTATCACAAGAGATCAGAATACCAGTACTGCGTTGGGTAGCATTATCAGTGTACTCAATGATTTACAGCCAGGATATACCAAACTGAAAGGTGGATCAGAAGGAGATCGCTTATCAATGGAAATCATCTATACTTCCTTCGATGACAAAGATAAAAAATAACCAAGATACATATCACTGATGTAAAAAGGTGTCCGGAATAAACTTCGAGACACCTTTTTATTTTGACTCATTCGAAAAATGCATTATTCGTTGATATTGTAATGCAAATTTTAACGTCTCGGATTTATATTGTAAAAGTGTGCACTTTAGATAACCACTAAAAAGTAGCATCCTTTCCTCCACAAAGCTCTATAAAAAAAATTGCCTCTCAGAGCTGTTGGCAACTTAGAGAGGCAATATAAGGAATATTCCAGATCTAAAATAATTACACTATTTCTTCTTTGCAGCTACTTTCTTTGTTGCTGCCTTTTTAGGAGCAGTCTTTACCTCCTTTTCTTCAGCCACTTTGGACTTGGCTGATGCCTTAGGTACTTTTGCTTTTTCAGCTTTTGCATGTAACTTATCCAATTCTTTGTGCAGTTCTGCTATTTCCTCACCTTGATTATGAATAGTAGTGAGCAAAGAATTCAGTTCCTCATCGTCAATATCTTCCGGATACAAAGAATTTACTCTCTTAATAAAGTCACCCAAAATATTCATATAGTTAGTGAATGCATCATACGGAGAATCATATATACCACGGTTCAAATAAATACCCGTATTCTTTGTAGTCATGAAACGGAAGTTATTACTTGCTTGCAAATAATCCCAATCTTGTTTAATACGGCGATCATCACACATATGTACACGCTCGGCTACACTATACAGCTTATTAAAAGCTTCACGCTGCATAATATTACCCAGCCAGCTACTTGTATCTCTCTCCTCATCTACCCATGAGATAGGATATGGAACATCTAATTGAGATACCGATTTCAATTTGGTAACAATTTCCGTTGGAGTAGAGAATGTAATCCCCTTCTCTTTCGCACAAGCCGGAAGCGCTTTAAGGAATTCCAATACATTAGAGGAAAGCGGTTGAGCCATACCTAATGCACTCAACTCCATGAAAATATTAATCACCTGCTCTTCTTGCGGCAAAGCATCAATCCAACTAATATACTTATCGGCAAACAATGGATATTCGCTCCAATCAGAATTAGAGAAGCGCAAGCTAATATCGTCAGATAGTTTGTAATCTCTCAACAATAGCTTCAGACTTGGTGCTTGATTACAATGATATACATAGTGAGGGCTCTTCCAACCCAAAATATATTTTGCTCCTTCCGTCAGCATACCCTTAAATCCCATAGCAGCCACCTGTGCACCAATTTCATCAGAGTATATCAAACTGGAATTACGAAATACCTTCGGAGCTTTACCAAACATCTGTTTGATTTTGTCGCTCATACGCATCACCTCTTCCTTAAAGCAGTCTTCATTGGCCAGCGATGACAAACCATGTGAATAAGGTTCTGCCAAAAACTCACAACAACCGGTATCATTGAGTTGATGCAGTAAATCGACTACGGCCGGTGCATGAATTTCAAGCTGTTCAAGCGCAACTCCCGAAATAGACAATGCCACTTTAAAAGCTCCATTGGAGTTCTTCACCATCTCAATCAATGCACTTAAAGCCGGAATATAAGAGCGTTCGGCAACTTCATTCATACCATTTTCATTGGCATAATCATCATAATAGTAATGATCGGCACCTATATCGAAGAAACGATAACGTTTCAGATGAATAATTTGATGTATCTCAAAATAAAGACAGATTGTTCTCATATCTATATTATTTTATTATTTATAATTCTTTATTACTTCTTCGTAAATACCACGAACCTTATATCCGACATTTTCCCATTTGATTTGGTCTACTTCCTTTTTACCCTCATCACGCAGATATTCGTACATCGCAGGGTAAGTACAAATAGAATAAACCGCATCTGCCATGGCATGAATGTCCCAATAGTCTGTCTTGATACATTTTTCCAGTATCTCGGCACAGCCGGACTGTTTAGAAATGATAGTCGGCACACTGCATTGCATAGCTTCCAATGGTGAGATTCCAAAAGGTTCAGAAACAGAAGGCATGATATACACATCACTGGCTTTCAGCACCTCATATACCTGTTTACCTTTCATAAATCCGGGGAAGTGGAAACGGTCAGCAATACCACGCTCGGCAGCCAAACGAATCATCTGATTCATCATATCACCACTGCCAGCCATCACAAAACGCACATTTTTAGTACGCTGTAACACCATAGCAGCAGCTTCTACAAAATACTCCGGACCTTTCTGCATAGTGATACGTCCCAGGAAAGTAACGACCTTCTCTTTGGGATTCTTTTTCGGAACTATATCCTGTATCTCCTGCGATAAAGGCGAAACTGCATTATGTACGGTAGATACCTTTTTGGGATCCTGGAAATACTTATGAATTACCGTCTGACGAGTCAACTCACTCACACACATAATATGATCGGCATGATCCATACCATTCTTCTCAATGGCATATACTGTAGGATTCACATTTCCACGGCTACGATCAAAATCAGTAGCATGTACATGAATCACCAGTGGTTTGCCAGATACCTGCTTGGCATGCAACCCCGCCGGATATGTCAGCCAGTCGTGCGAATGGATTATATCAAACTCTTGCTGACGGGCTACTACACCAGCCACTATGGAATAGTTATTAATCTCTTCATGCAGATTATCGGGATAACGCCCAGAGAATTCGATGCATCCCAGATCATTGGTATTCAAATAATTGAAATCAGCATAGATATGATCACGCAAATCATAATAAAGTTGCGGATCCATATAAGAACCAACACGGCTTTTAACATAATCCCAATCAACATTTCTCCATACTATCGGGGTACTGTTCATGCCGATAATTTTCAAAAAACTCTGATCTTCATCTCCCCATGGCTTAGGGATACAGAAAGTAATTTCCATGTCTTCTTGTAAAGACATCCCTTTCGTCAGACCATAGCTGGCAGTTCCTAAACCACCCAAGATATGCGGGGGGAACTCCCATCCAAACATTAAAACTTTCATCTTCGTCCCTCCTCTTATAAATTATACTTCGATAATAACTTCAAAATACGCAGAATCTCGGCTACGTTCATCGCAAATGATACTGCTCCACGACCTTTAAAAGGTGGGTTACCATCGAATAACTCAGGTAGTGAGCCAATACAGTGACTGGTCATTTCAGCTTCAAAACCAATCAACTGGCGCTCTACAAACGAAATACCACTCATCTTATAAATCCGCAGATAGGCCTCCATATAAAATCCCATCAGCCACGGCCAGGCTGTTCCCTGGTGGTAAGCATAATCACGCTGCAGCTGGGAACCAACATAGTTCGGATTATAACCACCACTTTTTGGACTCAATGTACGAAGCCCTTTCGGAGTAAGTAACTCTTTCGTTACAATATCCAGCACTTGCTTTTTCTGCATACGATCAAGAGGAGAATAGTCAAAGGCTACAGTAAATATCATATTGGGACGTACACTCCAGTCCATCATATTCCCATCTACGTAATCAAGCAAATAACCATATTCATTACGGAATACTTCCACAAATGATGCACCGGTTATTGCAGCTTGTCCATCCAACGAATCGGCCAAAATCACATTTCCTCCTTCGCGTACCAGATCGGCAACGAAACGAAGTGCATTATACCACAGTGCATTTATTTCTACAATGTATCCCGTACGAGGCACTACCGGATGTCCATTTACCGTGGAATTCATCCAGGTTATAGCTTTATCCGCACCATTTGCATAAAGCAATCCATTCTCGTGAAGGAAAAGATTATCATGCTTCCGCTGACGGATAAATTCCATAATAACTTCTAACAAAGAACCATATTTCGTACGGCATTGTTCACGCGAAGTTTCCTTGGCATATTGTTGTAATGCCCATACCGCCCACAACAATACATCCGGATCATCCATTTCATAAATTTTACACCCTATCGGCTCATCATTTATATAATTACGGATAGCTTTTTCAGCAGTCTGCATTACATCTTCAAACTCATCGACTTCGTCCACAGCCAGCGTCAATCCGGGCAACGAAACAAACATATCCCGAGCACGACATTTAAACCACGGGTATCCGGCCAGTATATAATGATTATCTTCTTGCTTATTATGAAACTGATGTGCTGAGTTTTTCAGACAGTGATAGAAGCTATCACGAGGGGTACGATCTTCAGCCTCTGCCTCAAAAATTTGTTTCAAACGACGGGGAGATACTTCTGATATTCCTGCAGAAAAAACAATACTTTCACCCTTCTTTATATCCACTTCAAAATAACCCGGTACATAGAGGTCTTCATTAAAATCATAACCTCTTTCCTGTTCTTTGGGATATTCAATGCCGCGATACCAATTCGGATCAAAATGAAATTCATTCTTTTTATTCAATTGCATGAAAAGCTCCGGATATCCCGGATACATACAGGTTTTTATACCATTCTCCACCAATTGATACTCACGACTTGCCTGTGCATTTTCGTGTGTATACTCCCTTACACTTCTGAAAGCCAAAAAAGGACGGAAACGTAAAGTAGTTGCCGAGTGGGCATCCAATAAAGTATAACGAATCAATATCCTGTTTTCGTGATGTACAAAAATTTTCTCCTTTCGAAGGATAACTCCTCCAACACGGTAAGTTGTAGCCGGAATATGTTCACAATCAAACTCGCGGATATATTTATGCCCGTTAGGACTATAATTATTACCCTGATATTTGTGCAATCCCAAGTTAAACTCCGCGCCGTGTTGAATTACCGTTTCATCAAGAGAAGATAGCAGCACATGGTTCTCATCGTCCAGGTTGGGGACAGGGATCACCAGCAAACCGTGGTATTTGCGTGTGTTACAATCCACAATCGTTGTACAATGATAAGCTCCCGAACGGTTTGTCCGAAGAATCTCTCTCGGCAAAGATTCCTCAAGATTGACCATAAGAGTCTTGTCAAAATGTAAATAACTCATAGTTGTGCATTATTTAAAGGTTAATTATATTTCTGTTATCATAACATATATAATAGTATGATTTCCAAAAATACGAATTATAGGTAAAAACAAAAATAAAAACGGTTTTTATTTTCCATTTTCCTTAAAATATTCGTAGCATTGCGAAGAATTAACGAAAAAGAAGAGATATGAAACAGGATTTACGAAAAATCATTCTGTCCATGATGCTCCCCTTGTTCCTAATTTTTATCCTCTACATAATAAAAATATTAGAGGTTGGCATGGACTGGGACTTCACACGCCTGGGAGTATATCCTATGGAGAAGAGAGGATTGTTTGGCATTTTCGCACATCCACTGATACACAGCAACTTCCCTCATCTATTAGCCAACACACTTCCACTTTTTTTTCTATCCTGGTGCTTGTTTTACTTTTATCGTGGCATTGCTCCATATATATTCTTTATAATCTGGGTGGGTTGCGGGGCCATCACATACCTCATCGGGAAACCCGGATGGCATATCGGGGCAAGTGGTATTATCTATGGACTGGCATTTTTCCTTTTTTTTAGTGGGTTACTGAGAAAGTATACCCCCCTAATTGCAATTTCACTGTTGGTGACTTTTCTATATGGTGGCCTGGTATGGCAAATGATTCCCTACTTCACACCTGCCAACACTTCATGGGAAGGGCATCTGAGTGGAGCGATAATGGGAACACTTTGCGCATTTGCTTTCGTAGGTTATGGGCCACAACGCCCGGAACCACTTGAAGAAGAAGAAGAGAATGACGATGATGAAGAAGAGATGAAAGTTGAAAATTGAAAGCTTATTTAGTTGAAAATTGAAAGTTACTATGCAGCGTGATAGCGCAGCTAACTTTCAATTTTCAACTTTCAATTTTCAACTAAATTAAGACTTTCCGCCTCTTATATTCATTCGGAGTACACTGCATCTGTTCTTTGAATACGCGACTAAAATACTGAGGTGAAGAGAATCCACTTTGATAAGCGACCTCTGATAAACTGTATGAACTGGTATCTAATAATTCCAAAGCACGCTTTAAACGCATTTCTTTAACCAAATCAATGGGAGAAGCTCCTGTAAAGGTTTTAATCTTCCTATAAAATACAGCACGACTCATATTCATTGTTTCTGCCAGATCATCAATTTTAAAATCGGGATTTTGCAAATTATCATCAACCAGCCGGAGGACTTCCTGAATAAATGAATTATTGAAAGCAGGCAATGTCTTTAATATTTGTTCAAGTTGTGTATCAGGTTGTTTATCGACTGTTTTCCCTAATCTTTTCAAGGGCTTCCGGAGATAATAAGCAGCCAGAGAATTACGTTGTTGTATCAATGATTCAATTCGTGCCTTCAGATAAGCAGAATTAAAAGGCTTAGCAATATAATCATCCGCACCATATTGTAATCCTTTGACACGATCGTCAACAGAAGCCTTTGCAGAAAGTAAAATTACAGGGATATGGCTAGTATCACGATTCGCCTTTACTGCCTCCAACAGTTCAATGCCATCCATTTCGGGCATCATCACATCACTAACAATCAGATCCGGCAGTTCTTTTGATATAATTTCCAGCCCTTGTTTTCCGTTAGCAGCCTCCAACACACTGTAACGATCTCTCAAAATAGTAATCAGAAAACGACGAAGCTCATCATTGTCCTCTATTATTAATATACTTCTCTCCTTCTCTCCCTCATTAGACGAATGTACTTCCGGGTGATAGTCAAACTGTATTTCATCATTCAGAATAAACTCAGCCTTCGGATCATTGGCATAGGTTTCATATGTACAAGGCAAAGTTATAGTAAAAGCTGTACCTTGTTCTGGTATACTTTCAACTTGTACTGTACCATGTAGTAAATCTGCATATTCTTTCACCAGTGAAAGTCCTATACCGGAGGAACGATTCGGATCGGCCTTACCAAAGGTAGCAAAACGTTCGAACAAGTTATCAATCTTCCGAAGATCCATCCCCTTACCTTCATCACGAACACAAATAGAGAAACTACCGGACTTCATACAGATTGTCATAGTAATGGCCTTACCATTAGCTGTATACTTAAAAGCGTTGGATAATAAATTAAAAAGTATCTTTTCCAATTTATCCATATCCGTATAACAACGCATTTCCTGCATTTCATGAATTAGGTTGAAATGAATAGAACGTTCGTGAGACAACTGTGCAAAATTCTCACAGACCTGCCGGCATAAAACAATCACATCGCCTTGCACTATACTTAGTTTCATCTTTCTCCCTTGTATCTTTCTGAAGTCCAGAATTTGATTAACAAGCCTTAGCATACGGTTCACATTCCTCCTGACCACCTGAATGTTCTCCGTTCCACTTTCCTGTATTTGTCTCCGTTCTACAATCTCCTCAACTGAACCAGAAATCAAAGTTAACGGAGTACGAAGTTCGTGCGAAATATCTGTAAAGAATCGTAGCTTCAAGTCACTCAGTTGTTCTTCAAAGCCTACTTTCCGTTTCAGATTAGTAATATAGATTATAATACCGGACACCGTCAGAATAAGTATTATAACTATAAACACATAAAGTACCCACGCCCAGATTGTCTCTGTAAAATGAGGCTGGATATGTATATGAAGAGGAGCGATATTATCATGCCACACTCCATCTCCATTGGTAGACTTTACTTCCAATACAAAATCACCAGCGGGCAGATTAGCAAAACCTATGGAATGATTCTCTCCGATATATCCCCACTGATCATTGATACCCTTCAAACGATAGGCATACTGAAGCGCCTCCGAGTTTGTATAATCCAGTGCCGAAAAAGTAATCGTCACATTACGCTCCTTCTTACTCAATACCAGAGAATCTGCCACAAGAATAGAAGTATAGGCAGTACCGTCGCTATTTTGAATATTTACTCCGGTATAGACTATTCGAGGGACAAAATGACTCTTCTTCAAATCATACAATCGAAGACGTAAAACACCTTGGTTCGTACCGATATACATCGCTCCCTGCTCGTCAATAGCCGGATGTGCCTCACTTACCTGCAAATCTGTATGCAGATTTGTACTATCATACGTTTCGAACTCTCCCCGCTCCGGACAGTATTTACCAATATAATTCTCAAAACATATCCAGATATTCCCATCTTTGTCTTCCAGTATGGCTTGTGGCAAGTCGGATGGAAGCCCGTTCTTTTTATTGAGATAGCTGAAATGAATTCGTGTATTCAACAATGAATCTGTATTTGCCAAACAAATCCCTCCACTGTAGGCTGCAATATATAATTTACCATCCCTACTTTCCAACACGTCCATAATATCATTATTACTGAGTCCGTCAGTACAGTCATTGTGATAAAATACAATATCCTCCGGTTTCTGAAAATCATCCGAAAAACTCAATAAACCTTCTGTTGTACCGGCAAGCATAACACCTTCCCGTGTACAATGCAAACTACGTACTTTATGACATAATCCATCGGGATATCCTTTCAACAGATTCCCCGGATGAATAAAACGGGAATTATCCGGAAATCCGGTGAATAGATTAATTCCTCCTCCCAATGTCCCGATCCATATACGGTTTCGAGTATCCTGGCAAATCGTATAAATTGCATCATTACTGAGGCTATAAGAATTTCGTGCATCATGCCGGAAATTCTGAAGAGTAAAAGATCCCTCTTTTTCTGTCGCTACTACAATTCCATGATTACGGGTTCCCAACCAGATACGTTGTTCGTTATCCTCAAAAAAAGTATAAACCTTTTTACCGAACGATACATTCTGATCTTTCAGCAATCTACCTCCGGAATCCATATTACCTATATAGTTACCCTGTGCATCATACACCTCTACCCGATTCTCTTTGGAAGCAATCCACAGACGTTTTTTTGAATCGATAAATACGCCCCGCACTTCCTGTCCACCGGTAGTAGCAAGATAATCATAATTACGATTTGTAAAATAAATCTTATCAAAGCCATATTTACGGCTTACCCACAGATTCTTATGAGAGTCCCGCAAAAAAGCTCTGCCTTCCGTCCGGTAAGGTTCCTTTTGTCCTGTTGTATAACAGTAGGCCGGTTCTAATCGGTTACTTCCGGAATTATAAGTATAAAAACTCCCGTCACGGGTCATCAACCAGATTCCTCCGAATTCATCTTCATGTATATGGCGAAATGTATCTTCACCTGATAGGTTCTCCCGAAAAACAGTCATTTTTCTATCAGTAAATGAATAACATAACACTCTTTGTCCATCCAACATCCAAATCTGATCCTGTTTTGAATGAAAGGCTCCCGTTATATGCAAAGGTACGGTAGTTGCCTGCTTGTATAATTGTTCAAAGCTCTTTTTCCGGGTATCGTAAACAATAATTTTTTCCTGGTCCGGAATCAGCAACCTGCCTGTTTTTATAGTAACAAGTCCACTGACTTCCTTCATGAGGAAAGGGTTAGAGACACTCTGAATACCGATCTGCGGTGTAAATGCGTATAATTCTCCTTTCTGAGTGATAAAAAAAGTATTCTTATCAACTTCCTTTATATACCTCAATTCTACCTTTGTACGTATTTCCGGATGACCGTAAACGAAAGTTCCCCGGTCGGTCAATATCCACTCATATCCTTTTTTATCCTTGTGAACAGAATATATTTTCTTTCCGTGTTCCGCGCAAGAATGACAAGGCAAGTGTACAATTCCATCCGTTTCTCCTAATCGGTCTTCATCAAGCCTGAATAAATCTCCGGCCTGATTACTGAACCAAAGTAAGCCACCCTCCTGCTTATATAATCGCGCTACCCGTCCATAATCAGCAAGATGCGAATATCCGGAAAAGATATTCTGGAAAGTTTCAGTCTGGGTATTAAACAAATAAAGTAAATTATTATAAGTAACACACCATATATTCCCTTTTTTGCCCTCTGCAATCTGTTGAATACGATTGTATTCCAGGCGGGTATCATCTGTAGGATAAGATTTATAATTCTGAAATGTATAACCGTCAAACTTTTCTAACCCGTTCCAGGTAGATATCCAGATGTATCCTTTATCATCTTGCAAAAAATCCGTCACAGTATTCTGAGATAATCCATCTTTAGCCGAATAGTAACGTATATGCATCAAGCTCTGAGCAGAAAGCATAAACGGATAAATAAAAGATATAAGTATAAGAGACAATCTAAACATAACGAATCTTTGAGATAGACAAAGATAACGTATTTCCTGTAATAATGATAAAATTATTGTTGGATAAGCACTTATAATTCGTGATAGAGTTATACTATATGAAGAAAAACAAAAAGGGTAAAACTGTTTGTTTTGCCACCTTGTTGGCAATACTTTGCCATCCCATTGGCAACACCTTGCCATTCTGTTGGCAACACCTTGCCATTCTGTTGGCAACACCTTGCCAATAGGATGGCAGTACAGAGAAATACAGGGCTTAATCTAAAAAGTATGGCTACAGTATAAAGAGAGAGGAAACATCTTTTTCAATGCCCCCTCTCTCCCTCAAGATGACCTATACTATTCATCAGTAAACCAACACCTTGAATACCGAATTATTTGTCTTCAAGATATATTGTCCGGCCGGAACAGAGAGTGATACATTACGATAAACCTCCAGACTTTGTACCAAAGTACCGTTTATACCGTATATATTGATATCTGTTGCTGTTTCAATACCACGTACAGAGATGATTCCCTTACCCCCTATGACACTAATATTGTTTTCCAAAGTAGTATTTTCAACACCAGTACCAATGCTTCCTACTATAAATTCATCAGAAGCCTCACTCAATGCACCGTATTCATTAACGGACTGCACAGTGACTACATCATTCAAATTAGCCTCATAGTGGGTTTCAGTAGTAAATCCGGCTACTTTACCATTAATGTTTACTACATAGCAGATAGCATATTCATCAGCAGTCCAACCGAATGTAGCAGTTCCTTCTATCCCACTAATAACAGGTTTGGCAGTTTGTTCTACCATTGGTAACGGATTCCAGATACCGGTAGCAGCACCACTTCCGTCACCGCTCAATACATTTTCTATTGTATACGAAGCAGCTTCTTCATCTGTAAGGAAGTTTTTGGCTTTACCACGAATCGTCTCACCATTGCTTTCGTACCAATAGTCTTCGATAGATGTTTCGCTCATTTTATATCCGTTCTTGTCCCATATATTGTACACAGCCCAAAGAGCAGGCACAGCACCCATTGTAGGATACCAATAACCATCATACGGTTTCACACGGCATTCCGTATCAATAAATACAGTTTTTGGCTCATTGTGCCAGGGACGTCCAAAATATACCTGTGTTTTATCTTCCTTACCATCGGGAGCAGTAATCTTTGTATTTTTGAATACATATCCCCAACGCGTACTTACTTGTGTAATATTACCCTGATTGTCTTTAAGATCAGTATAATGCGACGGAGCAACAATGTAACCTCCCGATTCACGTACAATATTCAGCGTACAATTATCAAAGTAAACATCACCTCCTCCATAAATAAAATCGACTGCACCTTCAATCATCGTATTACGGAAATAGTTACGGTCATAATAGTGAGGTCGATTATTACCCGTATTCGTATTTCCTGTTTTCGGACTCAGATATGTATCCTGATAAGAACGGATACGGCAGTTGTTGAAAGCTACACGATCTGCTTCTACATACAGAGACAATGCTTGCGGACCACGTGTTTCATTCCCTTCATATTTAGTCCACCACTCATTATCAATCGTCAGATTCTCTGCATAGAAGTCATTTGACTTAATTACCAGTGTGGCACCTTCTGCCACATTATACCAAGGTTGACTCTTATCAGTAGCATTACTTCCTGCAATACGGTCTTGTGCGATCGTTACTTTATTTACATCTTCACCAATGAGATGCACAAACGGACGATCTACCACTATAATACGGCTGTCTTCCGAAGCAGATAGTTTGCCACTCTGATCTTCCCAGGTATATTTCCCGGTAGAGAATGTACGGTTATTCAAATCATTATAATATCCGGCTTTTATAAAAATAAGCCAGGGTTTGTTATTAGTCACCGGCACAGCATCAATAGCTTCCTGAATCGTTTTATATTGACCTATTGCAGTTGAGGTCGGCATAACACTAACTTCCAGACTTTGATCTACTATCGCATTAAAAAGACGGGCTTCCGGTTTAATACGCTCCATCACAGCGAAATTACTGCTGACAGCTGGTGCATTATTGCCGGAACGATCAGTCACGTACCCTTCCGGAAGCTCCAAAGTATATGTGCTCGTATAAGCCAAATTTACATAGCGGAAAGAGACAGAAAAACTTCCATATTCCGGTTCGAGTGTAATCGTTTTACCGTTTCCAGTCAATGTAGCCTCTCCTGTACCAGCCTGGATACGTTCATTATAAGAAATCGTAATCTTACCACTGGCTGATACACCAGTAGCTTTATCTGCCGGAGCAATAGCTTTGATAGCAGGTGCCTCATGATCTTCCTCAACAACCGGAGTGCCAAATACATAAATATTACCCAAACCGGTTTCACTATGGTCGGTATAATTCAAACCACTTTCCGAATCGACTTTATCGAAGTTATATTCACCATTGTTATCATTAAGAACCTCATCACCTGTACCGGTAAAGCGAATGTATACCATTTCTTTATCAGCAAACTCCTCACCCGACAATTCAAAATCAACACTTGTAGCCAGTCCGTTGACCAATTTATAAATCAACTCTTCGTTATTATTCGTAACAGGTTTATAAATAGTACCATCTGTGGAATAAAGCACCTTCCAGTTTACAGCTGCGGCATTCTTTGCAACCAAAGCTGCAGTGAAACGAACGGTTGTAAAGTTCCTGGTTGAAAACTGAATCTGCATTGCCACATCCGTACTGCGATATCCGTTCATATACAAACCATTGACCGAACTTATGACAGCTCCCTTGCGCATACGTACTACCGGAGTACCACTCGAATTACCGTTCAATGAACTTCCGGCATTCACTTTCACAACAGAAGCAGTAGCATTACGTTCTGAATCCCAGGTATAATCGGCAGCAAACGGATAATTCCCTTTGTTTGCCCAAATCTCTGCTTTATCGGAATTATAAGCGGCAATGAAATCCTGAATCTCATAATTTGCAATAAGTTCCGTATTTTGTTTTACCGTCACACTGCGCTCGGCAGTTGTAACACTGGAATTTTCAAAATCATCTTCCCAATTCAAAAATCGTGTAATTGGAAGTTCGTTTGCTGTAGCAGTTACTATCACACCTTCTTCATACTTCCCTTCAGTTGGTTCCGGGTTCAATGTAACAGAACCAATCTGCATTTCCAGATCATTGATGCAACGGGTAGAAAATGTATAAGTGTTCACTTCCCGGAAAACAGCTTTCAATGAAGTATTACTTCTTACTGCAAATGAATATGGATTTTCCGCCGACACTTCTTTACCACTATTATCCACCCAATTAACAAAATGAAAACCAAACTTTGGAAAAGCTGTAACAGTTACTTTCGTATCTTCATCCATCAAACTGCCTGCCGGCATCTGATTAACAGTACCTGCACTTTCCGGTTCCATACTTGTTGCTACATTATATTGCGGAACTTCTACGGCTGTACCATTTACTGTACCTGTAACCATCACATTACTAAAACCTATTTCTTTATTATTTGCCAGACTATATACACTGATAATCAATGATAGTTCTTCATCAGTTGCCGACATACTACCTAAATCATATGTACATTCAGTGGCATTTACAGAGGTTCCGGAACGATTGGGTTTGATAGTACCTGCCACCGTTTTTTTAGTCCCATCGGCGTACTTCAAATAAATATCGACCATACCACCTCCTGTGCCAAATACACCCATTTTGAAAGAAATCTGTCCTGGCTGAAAGGTCAATCCTTTAGCTGGTTTTATAGAGTAAATCAGATCATGTCCATCTGTTGCCCCACTCATTTGAGCGCTCGGCTTATAAGTATTCATACTCAGATTTTCGTCAAGCCCTTTATACTCTTGTTGTTTGGAGAAGGTCATCTCTCCACCCAAGACAAAAGCAGTTGTACTAAAAGCCTGTTCATTACTGACAATAGCCTGCGATGGTTCATTCGCTCCACCGGACATTCCCCATGTCGCTGTCACTTTTTCGTTATCAAAAGTTTGAGCTATAACCATTTGTGTAGCAAGCCCCAATATTCCAGCCAGACAGCCTTTTAATAAAAAATTCCTATTCATGATATATTATTTTATTATTCATAAAACTCATTTCATTTTTTGACGATACGTATTGTTTGCATCTGAGTTCCCGTAACTAACTTACAAAGATAAACTCCATCAGAAAATCCTCTCAGATCAATTTCGTGTGTGTGAATTCCGGTTTCCTGATTCTTACTATAATTCAGCATAGTACGTCCTTCTATACTGTATAAAGTAATATCTACCAAGCCTGGCTCGGAAAGTTCGTAATACAAAGTAGTCCGGTCAGCAGTTATCGCCGGAGTACAATAAGCTTTCTTCATACTGTCTACAGTTCTTATAGAAGTAATCTCTCCTTCTGTTACAACTCCTTTCACTGTGACGCCATAAAGACAAATTGATTTCCGATTGGATTTACTGCTATACCAGGGATATACACGTAAATAAAGTGTTTCTTCTCCTTGAAGTTCTATAATCTCTTTCAGAGAAATGGGATACATAGTATTGGATACATTAGAGGGACGGTTACTTATCAGTGTATACTCACCAAATCCCGGATCTTTAGAACACATTACCCGGAAACACATACCATTACCACCAGAACCACCGGCATACAACCCGATAGAGTCGATATTGAAAGTAGTTCCTGCATTGGCAGTTACAGAAAATTCAATATAACGACTATAGTTTACATCGATTTCATTCTCCGGCCAGTCATCACCTTCAATAATGTTTCGTTGTGTTTTTGTCTCCGGATCTACCAATCCATCCATCCAGATAGTCGGATTACCCGGTTTAGCATAACGATCAGCGTACATCTGGCTAAAAACCTCTTCTGCAGCCAATATCGGACCGGTAACAACCGCCTTGGTATCCTGATTTAACTGCCAATAAGCCTGAGCTTCTACTCCTCCCTCAAAAGAGACTCCCTCACCAGTCAGAGTTGCAGTTTTAGTACTTATACCGTTACTCACAGTTAGCGTCCCGCTTTTTACACCTTTCTCTGTTGGCAGGAATTTTACATAAACAGAAGTCATGGGCAGGTTTCCATTTTCATACCCAATCTCTGCTACAGAAGCAAAACCTCCGATAGCATTCAAAGAGATTTCAAATCCCTCTGAAGCAGAGACTGTTACTTTACCGCTACCCGGTGTTAAATCAATGCCACTGATTGAAAAGGCATACACAGAACCTGCATTCAGATAACTCTTTCCAAAATGATGAGTCGTCGGATTAATCAATACATCCGGATTGGCATTAAAATACTCTGTCAATAATCCTTTTGCCACCAGTCCTTGTACAGCCAGACGAGCGTAAAGAGTGGCTCCGTATTCTCCGATATGGGTACCATCTCCTACATTATATATAAGTTCTTTTGCTTTCTCCTCTCCGTATTCATCGCAGATTTCACGTGTCAGAGCAGTATGATCCACCAATGGACAATTCAGTTCCCGGGCAACCTCTTTCATGGCAGCTACATAATCCAGATCTTTGCCGGAAGACATTATTACATCTGCTCCTAAGTTATGAGCTCCTTTATCCGTTATTTTATTTCCACTGAAATAACCACGTACAATAGGAGTAAACAAAATTGGATTAGCCCCCAATTCTCTAACTTCATTTACATACTTTCTCAAATACTCCTGATAGGTAGTCCATGGGTAAGTTCCGACTTCTCCATCCGCTCCTGCATGCTTTTCATCGTTGTGCCCGAATTGGATAATAACATAATCTCCCTCTTTAATCTGTGGTTTTACAGTTGTCCAGAAGCGGCTCTCTTCATAAAATGTTTTAGAACTTGTTCCACTCTTAGCACGGTTATTCAGTGTAGCACCGTTAACCATAAACTGTGGGAGCATCTGAGGCCATCCCCGTTGGCCGTTAGTATTAACAGAAGGGTCAGTTGATTTCTCTTCCATCGTAGAATCGCCGATGGTATGAACTGTCGGGGCTTGCGCAAAAGCAGAAGCAAGCCCAAGGCTGCAAACAGCAGCCAGAAGAAAAGATTTGAATTCGTTTTTCATGATTGATATGAATTGTTTTTCGAAAGACAAAGCTAATGCAAGCCTTTTCTTTTTTATTGCACATTCTATTCAATCTCCCGATTGAACAAATTGTGCAATAAAATCGAATAACAATCGATATCCAACCAATCAATTTTTCCACATCACGATCAAAAAGCACCACACAAAATACTTATATACAATATTTTGTATTGCTTTCAGACAAACTCAAACAGTTTTTATTCTATCACTGAATCATGTTCTTTCAGATAAATACGTAACAGTTCGAAAAACGCAGGAGCATCCAACAATATAATATTCTCATCCTGTGCTTTCACCTCATCCATCACTTCACAATACCAGGTAGGTTGCTTCAGAATATTACGAAACCAATGAAAAGGTAATGCCGAACGCTCTTTCACACGTTCTACGATTCTTTTGGCTGCAACTTTCGGATCATCGTCATTGATGTCCCAATCGGCACGAATCACCGGCATATCTCCATGCATCAATGCCATAGGAGCTTTTTGCGGAACGATACCATTCGGACTGAAAGAAGCATAACAGTCCAACCCTTGCCGGTTCAAACCAGGCGCCTCTCCGTCTATTACAAATCCGGTAATGGTCAATCCCCATTTATCATAATACCGCCTGCAATGTTTTGCCCACACCGATAATCCCGAAGGAAGTCCGGACAATTCACGAGGTTCTTGCAACATGCCCGGCATTATATATCCCGCACCATTATCGGCCGAAGCAAAATAATCATTAGAGGTAGCCGTTGTACGGAAGTTATGCATAATATGCGGTACACGTTCGGCCAATACAGGACTGATACACCACATCAATG
This sequence comes from Bacteroides mucinivorans, assembly GCF_034654355.2. NCBI lineage: Bacteria > Pseudomonadati > Bacteroidota > Bacteroidia > Bacteroidales > Bacteroidaceae > Bacteroides > Bacteroides mucinivorans. The sequence goes on from NZ_CP178179.1 coordinate 4,414,384, forward strand.
GTAATTTTCCCCGGTTAGGATCATCCCAGATAGAAGGTGTGCGTTGTGATATCCATGCGGAAGCATCATAATCGCCGACATAAAAAATAATAAAATTCCTGCCGTCCACATTTACTTTACCATCTGCTGTTAGTAATCCTCTTTTTTGTAGTTCTTTATGAGAAATCCATGGTTGGGAATACTTCTTCTCCGTAGGGAAGTGCTGCCAAAAAGAAGCATTTGCCAAAGCTCCATACCCAATGGCATCTGCATCCTTAAAGGCATTGTAAGCACTGATAACACGGCTGAATTCCCATTCAGTGGGAACATCGTCATGAATACCCGAAGCATGCATTGTATATTTATAAGCCCAGGAAGGGAAACCTCCGATATAACACATCCTTTCATTTTTATTCTGTTGGTAAGCTAACAACAGCATTTCTTTTAATGTATTCAAATCTGCACCTATCGGTTGAGCCGGTTCGTCAGTAGCAGGTTCATCTCCCCAGGGAGATAAATCGAAGAAAAAAGCCTTCTTACTGACAAAAAAATCATGATTACTCAAAGTATGATGATTTCTTACGGTGGCAAAAGGTTTTTGTTTCCAATATTGATCAATATAATAAGCCGCAAATTCCGTATTGCATTTACCGGTTTTCATATATTTTTCTATAAACCATACATAAGGATCATTTTTCAAGGATCCGGTAGACATACGTTCTGTATCTGGAATTTTAGTTCCTTTTTTACCGGTAAACATAGAGGTTCCATCCGGATTCAGTAACCAGATTTTCACTGGAAGTTTAGGACCGTTTAATATTAAACGGCTATATAAACTTCCCGGAGTGACATCATAACGAATAGCTACCAAATTTTCGATACCTGCTACAGATGAAGCAACATTACTGGTAGACGGTACATGTCCATCATATACCACCACTCCATTAATATAAGATGCATATGCAGTGAACAACTCTTCCATCGTTTGGAACTTTTGTGTGTCACGCCCATATAACCACTCTCCTTTCCGAGCATATTTATTCCACCAATAAGCATCAATATCATTTGTACCTTCCATCACAAAATAAACATATAAACGAGGAGTTTCTCTATTTACTATTCCTTGCAGAGTAGATACAGCATGAACATCATCCCAAGCCACGTTAAGTCCTTCCAAAGTTTTCAAATCAGTTTGAAGTGTATAACGCAAATCATAAACACCAATTTTATCTTTGGCAAAACCTGTGTTTACAACTAATAAAAATGCAACTAATATTTTAAAATATTTATTCATTACTATTTGATTTATTATTTATTTTCACACGGTATTCTCAATATAGTTAGCGAATTGGCCTGACAATTCACATTAAATGTACTACCAACTCCTAACAGTTCGGAAACTTTAGGAACAACCTTCAACGGATCACTAAAACTATTCTCTTCAAATCTGTCGTCTGCTCCTAATACGATTTTAGTTCCTTTCGAAGCTATATCCCTCGCATTATCCAGTTGCAATCTAACTTTCCAGTTCTCGGTCTCTGCATTTACCAATTTAACAATAACTTCATTCCGCTCTCTGTCATAACCCGATACAACATAATGTTTCTTCTTAGGAGCATAAGTATATTCATATTGTAGTTCATCATTAAGAAAACATTTCCAATGAGCACCTTCGATTTCGATTCTTACCGTATACCACTGATGCGCCTTGATAGACGTAGTATTACGATAATCAAATAAAGAGATAGAGCCTTCATCATTCACCTCACGAAAAATAACCGACTCATTGGTATGACTTCCCATATCCGCCATAAAATAATTATTAGGATCAGTTCCACCAAACACAATTCTGAATCCTTCCGTTCCGGATATTTTTTTAGCTTTTAATTCAATTGTACAATCTTCAAACTCCCTGTTTTTAAGAATTGCAAAAGCATCTATTCCCTTCTGACTCTGAAGCAAAAGATCTCCCTGTGTTTTCCAATCTCCACGAATAATATTCCATTTATTCACAAAATCGTCCCATCCGGAAGTATACATTTCTTCACCGTTTACAATAATTTTCAGGTCTTTAAATTGAACTTCTGTATTATTTGTTCCCAAACCAATGAATCCTTTCGTCCGGAATGACGATTCAGGAAAAGCAAGTTTCAAATCCGTATGCAGATTCACATCCGGACGATTCTCGGAAAACATTTTCAATACATAATAATTAGTACGGCCATAAACAGAATCATTTTTCAACACCAGCAAATGATCTCTTCCGTGGGCTGCATTCTCAATCAGTGGGGCATAAGACACCATTTGAACTTTATCCGCATTCCTTTCCACTCCTGTCAGATAAGCTGCTTCTGCCAAAGATGAATAGAGAGAAGGCCTACCGATAGCTGCATATTCTCCTACATAGATTTTATACGGAGTATCATCGGGTAATTTATCATAAACATCTGCATTATTATAGAACCAACCGGCCGTTTCATAATAATGTGGATCTAATATCTCTATTTTCTCTGCATCCTGAATATAAGGGCTGAACATGAGTGCGCATATGACCTCTATCTGAGGATATTTTTCTTTGATTGCTTTATAAAAGCGATTATAGTTTTCCACATAACGAAGGCCTATATTTTCGTTTCCTACCTCTACATACTTTAATGGAAAAGGTTTCGCATGTCCATTCTCTGCTCTCTTTTTTCCGTAAACAGTGGTAGTGTCACCTAACGCATACTCAATAGCATCCAAAGCTTCCTGAATCAAATCATTTATCTGCTTCTCTCCCTCCCAGTAATCTCCATTCCGAAACAGACAAGACATACCGGCATTGCAAACAAACATACCTTTGGCATTAATATCTTCACAGAACTGCAAAAACTCATGATACCCGAACCCATACGTACTGCGATAGCCCCACAAGTTATATTCTCCCGGGCGCTTGATGATATCTCCTATCGTTTCTTTCCATTTGACGCGGTTATCCATTGTTAAACCTTCGACTATACATCCACCCGGCCAACGAACAAAATCGGGATGCAATGCTTCAAGCATTTGGGCAACATCTTCTCTCAACCCATTCTTATGCCCACGAAAAGTATTCTCAGGAAACATAGATACAAAATCAATGTATACTTTCCCTCTATGAGGCAACAATAAGGCAAAACGAAGATCGTTTGCTGTTGTATCGACAACAAAAGTTCCTTCATAACGATTCCAGGAACCAACTTTTCCCACCTGAAAATCCTTAGAAGCTACAATTTGTTCCTCACTATCCAGAAGGACAGCTTTCACAACAGCATTTTCCAATTCTTTCGTAAACAAATGAAACTGAAAATTATACTTTTGTCCTTTAGTAACAGCTATCCCCCAATAACCGGTATTAATAACCAGTACATCAGATTCCGATTCATCCAAATTTATAAATAAGGAGTGGGGAGTAGCACTATTCAAAGGTCTATCCTCCGTTATTTTATAAGAAGGGGTAGTTGTACCGGAAACGCACTTCACTTCCCATCCTTCCATAAAAAGTGAATCACCCCATACAATACTAAAATGATTGATGGAATCATTGGAATAACAATGCAAGGGTTTTGCAACGGCTCTCCCCTCTTTCAATATCGTACCAGAAGGTAAAGTTCCATCTTCAAAGCCACGATTCCTTATCATTTCCGCATATAAACCTCCATCGCCAGAATGAGTGATTTCTTCAAAGAAGATGCCATATAATGAAGAAGGGATCGCTGCCTCTTCACGTGACAAATCAATTGTTACTACATCGACAGGCTGATTGCAGGACAGCAAAGTAATCAAGCCTCCAAGCTGTAGTATTTTATTTATCCATGCTTTCATACTTTATTTCCTTTTATTCTTTAGATAATAATCCAGTGATTTCATAAAAACACCTCCGACAACCGAGCGTGCACGAAAATTAATATAATCAGCATTCAACGTTTCATACCAATCGCCTAAAGGGACTCTTGAGGAAGTTTCATTCACATATTTCCAAAGCGGGCGTATCAATTCCTGAAAATCACTTTCCGAATCAGCCATAGTAGCACTCCATACCGTATCGTCTGTTTTTCCCCACGTGAAACGATAATCTAAAGGTAATCCGTATTTATTCTGATTTTTTAAATAGAAAGCAACTTCTTTCTTCATTATCTCATCCGGCAATATATTTAACCCCAAAGTTTTGTCCCACACAAAATTATACTTCTGACTCCAAGTATTCGGTTTATCAAATGCCAACCGGTAATGATCTCCATCGTTAGCTTTCTGCTCCCATTCAATAGCCATTTTTTTGGCCATTTCGGTATATTTTTTAGCCTCCGGTTTATTCAACATTTCAGCAAGGCGACCATAACCTGCAATAGCCATAATAGCCTTAGCCGACAAATTTGCATTATATGCCAGATGACCTGCAAAATCTTCGGTACACAACTGATTCTCTGGATCCAGCCCCTCTTCTGCCAGATAGTTACTCCAGATGGTCAGTGTTTCCCAATGTTTTGCTGCATAGTCTGCGTTCCCATCGGCAATAGCAATTGCGGTTGTCATTATCAACATATTCCCTGTCTCTTCCACAGGCATGTCCTCCTGATAAGTTTGTCCGTTTGCTAATGGATATGTGCCAATATCATGTGCAGCAAAAGGTTTTGTCCAACGACCGGACTCACTATAATCGAAAATAAAATTCAGCATAGCTTTCATTATTTCCGTATTATATCGGATAAAAACAGGACAAGAAGGATATGTCACATCCACTGTACCGATAGACCCATTGCTGTTATTCTCTTTGGAAAAGAAAAATAATTCATCATCAGGGCCCGAAACTAATTTATGGGCAGCTACTGCCTGGCGATAAGAGACAGCACATAGTTCAGCATACTGTTGTCCGCCAGCTTCAACAGCGTCTTCCATTACTTTACGATCCCATGCATCACATTTCTGTATTGTTTTTGCATAATTCTTCCGGGCATCAGCCAATGCAGCCTCCATCATTGGATATTTTTTCTTCCAATATGCTTTCAGATTTTTACCAAAGTATTGTATGGAAGCAATATCATCATAGCCAATCATCAGATATCCTTCTGCTTTTTGATTCTTTACACTACCCAAATTCTCGCTATATGCCAAAAGTATTTCTTCCCTGTCTAAGCGTACAGATGTTCGAGTAGTTTTAATATCTGGTAGTATTCCTTTTTCAACAAAACTCCCTTGAATAAAATCTGGAGCTCCCATAGATATTTCAGAAAATTCCGATTGTTTACCTGCCAGATAGAAGTATCCCCAGTCTATACAAATAATATCCCCGCTTTTACCTAAAACATTCTGCTCTAAAGTGCCCGTTTTTAAAATACGAATACCAGAAGATTGATAACTCTCCACACTTACCTCCTGTTCCAGACTGTTAACAGCCCATTGGGGAGTTACAGAGAAATAAATCTGTACATCATGTGTATGTTTATCTAACGACTGTACTTCATAACTAATATAATTCACCGGACTACTCAATAAATCCAAATCATTCAGAACCAGTGGACTCGTAAATTTCAGATTTAATTGTACCGGACCACAATAAAAAGAATAATAAGTTTGGGTAGGTAATACATTCACCTTTATTTGTTCGGCCTCCATACTGAAAAAAGACCCTATTTCATCCTCGGTAAAAAGACCAAAATCAACATAAGCTCCTCCCTTTGTATTGTGGCAATGAGCTGCAATAAGATTATCTTCTGGCATCAGAGATTTCACTTGTTCTGCATCCAAAGGTTGTATCACATAATTTTTCCAACTATACCCTGTACTCACCAACATTTGCCCATTCAGATACAGCTCAAAAATATCATCATGTGAATAAACCAGATATAACTTTTTCTTTGTGACATTCTTATTATCAATCGAAAACCTCCGACGTATCCAAATGTCGCCCTGATTCCATCCGGTTTTAACATTAGGCATATCAGCACTTCCAAATGCTCCTATACCTTCCTGCCATTCTGCATCATTATATTCTTTTTTATACCAATCGGCATAAGGCAATGTATTCGTATATTTGGCTTGCCATTCTTCGTCATGGGCATCTTTCAATATTGCTCTTAAAGTCTGTTTATCTTTTCCCATAAAACGATAGCATTTACCATCCACCCTTAAAACACCTACCAAAGGATGTTCTGTTCCTGTCCAATGCCTGACATCATCTTCATATAATTCATCAGTATGTGACCAAGCTGAGATATAAGGATCGATTGTAATCAAAGGATAGGCAGAAGCTCTTAAATTAGAAGTTGGTATTTCCTTTTTATTCCCGGCTTCCACAAAAAAAGATAAAAAACTTAATAGCAAAAGCAAAATATTTTGTTTCATGGTAATGTTTTTCGTTTGGTCATTCTGTCACTAATATTTTCTTCACAATTATTTCTCCATTATCTCTTGTTATCCGAACAATGTAAAATCCGGGAGTAACAGATACGAACTCTGAATAATCAGTAGACAGCAATTCTTCCACTTTTAATCCTTCTGATGAATAAACCTCAACTTTACCTATCGGTGTTGCAGCATTTATTCTAAAACCGAATTTATCACTAAAAACAGATAGATTTTCCTCCTCTACGTTCACAACAGAAGTTATATTACTTTTATCCAAATAAACATTAGCTACAATTGCATTATTTCCACGCCAAACCATTTTCAGACGGTGTTTACCAGACAATACTCCAAAAGTTCCTTTACTAAATTTATATTTCATCAAAGATCCTGTACGAACCAGCTCTACACTTGTAAAAGGAACCAATTCATTTGCACCAAACGTTTTTAGACAAGCTGAATGGTTCCTCCACCGGACATATACTGCATGAGAACCAATAATATTCACATTTAATGAAGCAGATACTTCTTTATATTCTCCTTCTTTAGTTTGTTCCACAGGTATAGATGCTACAGGGACTGCAGTATCTTCTATATAAATATCAAAGAAGCCATCTTTACAATATTCAGGATTGGTATATTCAATCATAAACTGATTATACAAACCATATCTTGCATTACCAAAATCAATATCTCTGATACGTATTCGCGTTCCCGAACTAGTGTTAATTATAGATTCGGTCTTTCCATCATACTTAGCTCCTTCTGCTCCCTTATCTACGATAACGACCTGATAAAGTCCTCCCCCCCTGGCCGGAATACGAATATTATCGGCATACGTAGACGTTACAATAATGAATAAAGACAGAACTAAAAACAGAAAGAATTTATTCATGTTTGCCTCCTCCATTCTTTTCAATATATTCTTTCAGCGTAGCACAAAGATCCATTGGTAATAAAAACTCATAAGTATTAGGTAAATAACTTTCAACACGCTGTAATTCACGAATTAACCGTTCATACCCTTCTGCACCACCATAATTGGCCGCAATCAGATAAACATTCCGGAAGACAGGCTTTTGCCCATTGGGTTTTACACTTATCAAATCTTTATACACATCGCCCTCTTCCCAGCAATGTGCTCCTTGTAGAATACAAACAATGCCTTCGTCGTCTTTACCAACCTCATAACGTTCTTTGTTGTTTTCAAAACCATCAAAAACACCCTGCAAGCCACAGGTATTCATATATCTACCAAAACGTTCTTTATTGGTTGTATTCCACAAACAAGCTGTATGAAAGCCGGCCGTTTCCATCCATTTTTGATTTATATCCAACCATTTTTCATAATTATTTTCATTATATTTATCACCATAAATAAACTGAAATCCGGAAGGTCCTGCCACTAATTCATCATTCGGAGTCAGATTTTTATAAAAATACTCCAATAAAACAGGATTCAACTCCTGCAAAGATGCAGCCATTGTCATGCCTACCGGGACCTTTCCCCTACATCTGGCATTCTTAAACATATTGTACATCTGATTAGAGTCAAACTGCACATTATCTCCGTCACTCCATATAAGGCTTACATAGATTTTACCGGGTAATGCTTCTACAGCCTGCCCCTTGCGCTGTTGAAATGCTTTTCGTGGGAACGAACACCAAAAGCTCCCGTTTGCGTAATAATCACTGACCATAAATCCCACATTATGGGGATTGGTGGCATTATTCAGAGCATCTCCATCTTTCCCGGCACCATACCCCATTGTAGAAGAACCCGGTTGATAATTCATTTTCTTACAAATCTTTTGGATCATGGCAAATTCATCAGGTTCCGAATCTTTCAAAAAGAATACAAACCCTTTAGAGGCTACTGCATAATCATAGATTTTCCAGGGGTTGGTTATATAATCACTACGTAAACCGGCAGAAAAACTTAGAGTCTTATGACATCCTTCAGCCAAATTATCAATAGCCCATTGATAAGCCTCCAATTTAGTAGCCCATTTACCGGTAATATCTTCACATTCTATGTTCCAATTCAGTTCATTATTAAAAAAGTCCTTTATCTCCTTAGTCACCGGAATCCCTTTTTGCTGAGCACAGATCATTTGTGCTAAACACCAAGTCCATTCCTTATCCGGATCCCAAAGAACCATTTTTTTAAAACGATCTTTGTACTTATCAACAAGTGTAGCCAATCCTGCATATTTTTCTTTAGAATAATCTCCACGCAAGAGATTCCATGTTTCTCCTTGTTTCCCATAAACATCTTCGAACTGTGTCTGATGATGACCTTCATATACCAAGTAAACTTCGGCATTACTCTGATTCAACACACCTTGAGCAACTGCCGCGGTTATTTTACCATAACTATCATCTCCGCTAACATTAAACACCGAAATCTGATTTAAAGGTACATTCTTATTTTTGAAAAAAAGACCTGTCTGAGGTTGTTTATCGGATTCATAAGAATCGAGATGAGGAAGTTCCTGAGCAATTTTGAAATCTGTTTTAGGTTCTAAAAGCATATCATCCAAATAAAAATCGAATCCGGTCTGTCCAGTTGGTTTCATAATATTGGCCATCTCAACCCAAATACTACTATAGTCTCCCGAGCCGAAATCTATCTCCCCCAAATCTAATGTCAAACCATCACTTGTACCTTTTACACCTTCATCCGTGAAAGATACCGAGTTCTTGGGATCATAAATTACTGATACTTTTGCCTCTTCCATTGGCAGAACTATTGCATTCTCCGAAGGAGAATCAATATCCTCTTCTGTTAGAGGAGCAGACTGTGACATTACTGCCACAGTGCTACTCAAACCAAATGCCAATATTATAGCATACTTTATATTCATATTTTATAATTTTTAATTTTCAGCACTTTCTGCCGGAACAACAATTTCCTTTATCGGACTAAAATTATATCGTTTTTGAGGATTAGCAGTACGTACTCCAATACGTACCCAATATTTCCCCGGATTCAATTTCTTTACATTCTTTTCTACCACTTGGAAAGGTATTCCAGGTTCATAATCGCCACGTTCAAACTCTTTTTTAGCCTTTATAGTATATTTGGTTTCCGAATTATTCATTCCCACATTCGGAGATTTGCTAGAAATAAAAACTTGGGCTTCACTCAAAGTATATAAACCTTCGTCCAATCCTTCCGTATTGATTTCCTTTTCTGTATCTTCAATCGTATACTTAATTTCCAAGTTATTCTGTTTACTACCAACCAGAGTTATTTCATCTATATTCACACGTGCATAAGGTATCACAGAATAATCTAACCGGGTCAGGCGCTTCTTTTCCAAATACACAATCTCCGGTTCGGGAGCATAAAATGCTCCTTCTTTCAAAGTAACCCGATATTTTCCGGCAAAAATCTTTGTATTCAAAAAAGTACCATCATCTTTTCCCCAAAAAAACTGAGATTGAGTATTGGCATGCCCCGCCTCTTCCCAACTTAATTCATAATATTCAACTTTATAGCTATTAGCAGCTTCTGCCTGCAAAGGTTCGTTTGTTTTACGGTCAACAACGGTTCCTTCCAAACCGGAATTCGGAGCTTCATAATTATCATATTCAAAGTATCCACAGGAAGAAAAGAGCAATGCAGACAAACCAAATATATAATATAACTTTTTCATATTCTATTACGTTTTTAATTATAATACGGATTTTGTATCAATTTCTCATTCTTAGCAATTTCCCCGTCAGGAATTCTCTCATAATACATTTTTGTGTGGAATGTATAGTAGTATTTATTGGCATTGGCTTCTTCATATACATATTTCTGTTTGTTAATATCGAAATATGGATACAAAGCTGTATACTGCTTAGCTTCAATCTCTTTATCAGCAATTCTCCAGCGTCTTAAATCCCAGTAAGTATGATTCTCAAAAGCTAACTCAATTCTACGCTCGTGTCTAACCCTGTCAACTGTCAAATCATCCTGAGCAAGTAATTTGATATCAGCACGTTTACGGATATCATTTATCCAGAGCAGGGCATCATCCAAATGTTGTCCCATTTCTACTGCCGCCTCAACACCATTCAAAAGAGCTTCTGCATATCTGAATTCAATCCAATGTTGTTCAGAGTAATTTTCAACTACTTCAGGTTGCGGCATACTTTCATTCAGGTACTTACGCATAAAGAAACCGGTCATATTACCAGAATAATTTCCGCATCCACTTTTCCCTACAATATGATAAACCTTTCCGTCCTTAGCTGTATAAACAGCATTCTCATAATTTGTAGCATTCTCTTTTTTGGTCCCATCTTCTATTATCAATCCCTTCTGAATAGAACAAAGTTCACCTTTGAAATATGCATTCGGATAAATGATAGAACCACCAAAACGAGCATCCATATCTTTAAACAAATCAGAAGGATCATCAAAATAGGAATCTCTCGCCCTTTCTGCAAAATTTGCAGAAGTACCATCTTTGCGCTCAAACATTTCAACAAATTCCAGTGTAGGATTCATATTAGAAGAATACCCATCACCACGGTATTGATAAGGAACAAAATAAACATCCCAACCATGTGCATTTGTATTACGTTGGAAATATTTACAGAAAATATTTTCAGGACTATCTTCGGCAAGGAATAACTCTGCAAAATTCTTCTCTTTGTCCGAATTCTTTTGATACAATGAAAATTTCTTTGATTTTTCAAGTTCTTTTACAGCATTATAAGCCAATTCAAAATAATTATTTGCCAATGCTTTATCAATACCGACCAAACCATTCAAATCAATGTTTCCATACCGTGCAATACTACCGGCATACAGCATAGCGCGAGATTTTAATGCCAAAGCAGCATATTTAGTGACACGTCCTTTTCCCAAAAGTTCTTCATTATCAGGTAGCAAACGAATAGCTTCGTCTAAATCTTCTGCAATAAAATCATAACAATCTTTTTCCGTGTTTCTCGGAACCTTTAACGATTCAATATCACCGATATACTCTTGTGGTTCTTTCAGTATAGGTACTCCACCATATCTTTTTACCATCGCAAAATAGTAGTAAGCCCTGATAAAATAAGCCTCTCCCAACCATGCATCAGCAAGAATCGTATTCTGAAAATTAGATTTATATGCCGGAAATTTCTGCAAGAAGTAATTCACTCGACGAACTTTCCCATAATCCCAACAGCCCCACCAGGTTCCATCACCAATAGTAGCAATATCATCACTGGAACTACACATGGCCTCCCCCGAAACATTCGGTAGACGCCCTTGCCCTTTACCTACTACGTTGAATCCTTGTTGTGTATAACGAAAATCCTCTATCGGCAAATCATAGTAAAGAGTAGTCATATAAGACTTTATTCCCGATTCTGATTTAAAAATCGCATCATCTTGTATAATATTAATTGGTGGTACATCCAGATAATCACAAGAACAAAATGATGTTGCCATCACCAATACTGATACTAATATTTTATTTATTTTCATAGTATTTCAAATTAGAATGCTAAATTCAATCCAAAGTTAAAGTTTCTCATAATTGGATACAGATATCCATAAGTCCCTTCCGGATGCTCGGGATCGACAAAATCCAGATTAGATAATGTAAATAAATTATATCCGCTTGCAAATATCCTCAAACGATCTACCCTAAATTTACGTGTAAAATTCTGTGGTATTGTATAGCCAATTTCCACACTCTTCAATCGTAAATAAGAAGCATCATACGTAGTCTGTTTACATCTTGCATAATTTGTTCCATAAGATCCGGCATCACGGGTTGTCGGCCATTTCCCGGAAATCCAGTTTCCGTTTTCGTCCTGATGATATCTGTCATAAAAATGTGCCAACCCATTTCCACTAAAGCACAACGGGTATTGCAATTGCTCAAAATAGATTACATTAAATCCACCGCCACCCTGAAATAATAAGTTCACATCAAACCCTTTCCAGGCAGCAGTAATAGTAGCTCCAAATGTCATTTTGGGATTTCCGTTATCATTGGAGTGCTCGTATGTATTCGGATAAACATCGTTACCATCGATAATTCCATCTCCATTCCAGTCTTCATATTTCCAGTCACCCGGCAATTGGGTAGCACCACCCTGACCATCCTGAATAGGAGAATGCCAAATGTCGTCCATCGAAGTAAACTGTCCATTAGAACCATAAGTCCATCCCATATCAGCATAACGGTTTGAATACTTATTTCTCCATCGATCATAAGAATTCACAGCATCTCCTTCCTGCAAACGTCTGTTCAGACGACGAGTCAATGCAAAATTTAAATTTACAGAATAATTAAAATCATTAATTCTATTGCGATGCCCCAATACTATTTCAAAACCTTTATATAAATCCTGATTCATGTTTTCTTCAGGTAATTCGGCTCCTAAAGTTCCGGGGATTTCACCACTTCTTTTTGCAAGCAAACCATCTCTGTATCTCCAGAAGAAATCTACCTGTGCTGAAAGTAGTCCATCCCAAAGTTCAAGGTCGGTACCAACATTCAATGTTTTTGATTTATACCAAGTTATCAATTCATTTGGAATTCCTCTGAATCCTAAGCCTTTATTGACAACATTACCAAACACATAACTCGCTCCCGGATAATCATATCCGGACAAATATTGATAGGATGAGGAACCATCATCACCCATAACACCATAAGATGCTCTTAACTTCCAATTCGTGATAAAGGATAGTTCATCAAGTTCTTTAATAAATTTTTCCTCAGAAATTCGATATCCAACAGATGCCGACGGGAAAAATCCCCAACGATGCCCCTTAGCAAACTTGGAAGAACCGTCATAACGAAAGCTAACTTCTGCCAAGTATTTAGATTGATAATCATAATTGATACGTCCAACTATACCCATATTTGTTACACGATAAATCTGACCGGCATCTGCATTACCGATTTGCTTTTCCTCAGAACCTGCAAAAAGTTCATCTACAGCATCCATCTCGAAGTTTCTTTTTGCCCACAGATTATCCTCTTCCTTTGCACTTTGTTCGTATAAAAATAGTACTTTAAGATTGTGTTTCTCTGCAAAAAGACGCTCATAATTCAGAGATGCCTGTAATTGATTTTGTGTACCTTCCCATGACTTTCTATAAATAGAAGAAGGAGATGAGTAAATTTGAGAATTATAAACATCCTTTTCTTTATCATATTTATATAAAGTATATTGTTTCTGGAATTCTTTCTGTTGAGAGTTCTTATAATCAAAACCATACAAGAACTTAGCACTTAATCCTTTCAAAAAAGGAGCATTGTAAGTCAATGAAAATGTAGTATTTAGGGTCCGGTTCACCTTACGTTTATAACCAGATTGATCGGCATCTGTGATCATAAGCGGATTCAGGCCATACATCACGTCATTTGGAAAATTCTCATTATTATTGGCATATGGAGTTTCCGTAGGCTTAAGCATCCAAATAGCTTTAAATTGTTCCCAGGTATCCTTATAAGGTTGATTTTTTTCATCGGACATTACACTTACCAACATTTCCGCCTTCAGATTTTTTGTAACATCAAACCCCAGATTAGAACGAATATTATAACGATGATAATTCAAATCGCCTGTTTTCCAAATACCGTCTTCTCCATAGTAACCAAAAGAAAGAAAATACTGTGCACGCTCTCCGCTTCCACTTGCTGTTATATTGTGATGTGTTTGTGGAACCAAATTTTTCATAGCCAAATCATACCAATCTGTAGCTCCTTCCCGGCGAAAACGTTCTACATCTTCCTCTGTGAAAGTTGTATTAATACCTCTGCCCATATTCTTATCTGCTTCACGAACAAGTTCAGCATATTGAGAAGCATTTAAAACATCCGGCAGACCGGAAGGATTCTGAAAGCCAAAACTCCCGGTATAATCAATTCTGGTTTTACCGTTTTCTCCTTTACGGGTTGTCACTAATAATACACCATTTGATGCTCGCATACCATAAATAGCAGCAGATGCATCTTTCAATACAGACACACTCTCAATATCATTAGCTTCCAACCGTTGAAAATCAGAGACTTCTCTCACTATCCCATCAATGACTATCAAAGGAGTACCCAGACCACGAATATCCATTTTAGCATCATAACTGCCTGGCTCTCCTGTACGTTGCTGAATACGTACGCCCGGCAATTTACCAGTCAGCATATTCTGCACATTCGAAGTTGGAGTAGCTGTCAGTTCATCTGTACCTACCGTACTGATAGCGCCTGTTAAAGTTGCTTTTTTCTGTGTACCATAACCTACTACTACCACTTCATCTATCATCTGAGTATCTTCACTTAAAGTTACATTTACCACAGTTTTCCCCTTCAGAGCAACATCTTTTGAAGCGAAACCAATCAATGAGAATTTTAATACTGCTTTGTCACTGGATACATTCAAGCTAAAAGCACCATCTATATCAGTTATCGTACCTGTATCTGTTCCTACCAATACGATATTAACCCCTGGTAAAGGATCACCCGCCTGATCTCTCACAACCCCGGAAATCTTCTGCTGCTGATCATTTCCCGCTAAAGCTGTAGCACAACTCACCACAACAAAGAACAAAAGCAGAAAAGAATGAGAGTAGTGAGAAAGCATTGAAACAGCTTTTTCATGTAAAGAAATTGTCTTTTTTTTCATACGTCCTATTAGATTATTGTTATTCAGCCATCACTTTAACAAGCAATTCTAAATTAAAAAAATTAAAAGAGATAGAAAAGAAGGGACCGACTGAGCGTATCCCCTCCTACTTTGATTTATTTCACAACTTTAAATGCCTGAGAAGCTTCGTTTGAAATAACATTGACTACATAAATACCTTTTTCTGTCAAAGAAATATCTTCTGTTGTATTTTCAGCTATCTGTTTAGCCACCAATACACCATTCGTTGTATAAACATAAATCATTTCATTTCCATTCAGACCTTCTGCCCGAATACCTTCCGTAGTCACATAAACGTTATAAGTAGCCTTTTTAATATATTCAATTCCAGTTGTTTTTGTCTGCCATTTAAATATCGGATAAGGAGAAATATTCGAATCTATTTTCCATACCTCATCAAAATCCCAACCCAAATCATCTACATAAAATTCTTCTGTCAATTCCTCTACTGTTTCTCCATTATCAGTATCAGCTCCGGTTCCTTCTGTCACAGATTGACCATTCAACAAAACTGAAGAGTGTGCATAATTGTCAGAAACATCTCCACCATTTCTCTTACCCACAATCCGGTGAGTCACTTCAACCTCCCCTTTAATATCTTTGTTTAAAGACAAACAAGAAGTAACCGTAGCTCCATCATTAGCACCGACAATACCTCCGACATTTGTTTTACCTTCAATAGTAGAAGTCGAATAACAATACATTACTGTAGCATTCCCAGAACTTACTATTCCACCAACGGCATCTCCGGTCTCACCATCTGTAGATTTAGCCATTACATTGCAATCAATTGTATAACAGTTAGTGATTACAGTAGTACCGGCACATGGTCCAGCGAGTCCACCGGAATTAGAACCGGTTCCAATATTCGAGCAAGAACTGTTGATAATTCCTATTTGCTCAAACGTAGCATTACGAGTAAATCCCGACACAATGCCTAAACGTCCGCCACCAACAACCGTCACATTTTCAAGCAATAGATTTTTAATTGTACCACCGTCGACAACACCAAAAACACTCATATCATGTGCACCGGTATCATCACCATGTTTGGCCATCAAATTAGATATCTTATATCCGTTACCATCAAATGTACCACCAAAACGAGCATCCGAACCATCACCGCTTCCCCATTCGGCTAATGGCCACCAGCCCCCTTCCTTTTCATAAGAGGCAAAATCCAAATCAGCCATCAATTTAAAATAAGCACTACGATTCTCGCGTATGGCATCAAATTGAGCAGGTGTTTCTATTAAATAAGGGTCTGCTTTTTTCCCACTACCTCCAGCATATAAGTTTTCACTTTCCTGTGCCAAAACACCTGAAACCAACATCATACTGCAAAAACAGGATACAACAATCTTTTTGTAATCATTCTTTTTCATAATACTAAAAATTTAATTATTAATAATGCACTTATTTTATAGTGGATTTCGGACGGCAATCCATATCCGCCCCAAATCCCTTATTCGGCTCATTTCCCATTGTAATAACTAATGTTCCACCATTCATTATATCGGCATGAGAGATATAAGATTTATTATACGGTAGATCGTTCAACTTAATAGACTGGATATATTTATTCTCCCTCGAATTGTTTATCGTACTTATTTCAAATATCTTATTTTCTGGTAATTTCAAAGTAACCTTGTCAAAAATCGGCCTACCGAAAACATAGATTCCATTAGAAGGATTGACCGGATAAAAACCTAATGCAGAAAATACATACCAGGAAGACATCTGCCCACAATCCTCATTCCCCTGTAAACCATCCGGTAAATCACTATACATTCGTGACAAGATATAATCTACCTTCTCTGCTGTTTTCCATTGCAGACCGGCATATGCATAAAGATATACTGTATGGTGCCCAGGTTCATTACCATGTGCATATTGCCCGATCAGACCGGAAATATCAGGAGAAGCCTCATCACCCAAATCGGCATTAACTAAAAACAAACTATCCAATTTTGAAACAAATGCATCCTCACCGCCAAACAAAGAAATCAAGCCTTCCACATCATGAGGTACCAGCCAGGTATATTGCCAGCCGTTTCCTTCACAATAAGCATCATTCCGGTGAGTTGAATGAACTGGGTTAAACGGGGTAAGCCAAGAGCCATCCTGATTTTTACCTCTGAAAAAATGTGTCTCCCCGTCCCAATATTTTTGATAAGCCAAGGCACGCTTTGAAAAATATTCATAATCTTCCACCTTACCCAACTTTTGAGCTACCTGTGCTACTCCCCAATCAGCAATAGCATATTCCAATCCCTTAGCCACTGATTCCTTCTCTTTATCTGCAGGAATATATTCAAGTTTTGTCACATACGATAATCCCTTATAATCAGACATCATTGAAGCTTTCATTGCCTGATAAGCTCGTTCGTAATTAAATCCTTTCACATTCTTCAATATAGCATCTGCAATGACAGGAACCGACTGAATTCCAATCATTTCATTTGTATCTGAACCATACAAATGCCACACCGGCAAACGTTCTTGCTGTTCATAAATAGCCAACATTGAATTAATAAAATCGGGGACACGTCCCGGTTGTATCAATGTATACAGCGGATGAGCAGCACGATACGTATCCCACAATGAGAATACAGTATAATTAGTAAAACCCGGATCACCATACACATTTTTATCTGTACCTCTATATTCCTTATTATAATCATTGAACATGGTAGGTTGTATAAAAGCATGATATAAGGCTGTATAAAAAATACGCTTTGCTACCGTATCTGTAGTCGTCACCTGCAACTTGGATAATTCAGCATTCCATTTGGCTGTTGTTTCACCGACAATCCGTTCAAAATTCCAATCCGCTATTTCTTGCTGGATATTAGCTGCTGCATTCTCCATGCTTACCGGAGATATTCCCACTTTCATGTCAAGCTTCTCTACATCAGATGCAACAATTATATTTCCCTTCACATCTACTCCCTGTAAAATGCTTCCTTGTACCGATATTGAATCATGATACAAAGCCAAATGTACCGGTTCGGAGAAAACAGCTGTAAAATAAACCTGCTGCTGTTTAGACCATCCTGTAGAACAACGATACCCTCTGACAGTAGTATCATTCACTTGTTCCAAATAAGTATCAGTAGGACGATCGTCTCCATTAGCATCTTTTAAATTAATCATCACATACTTTTCTGCAATCTTCGGAAAAGTGTATCTATGAAAGGCAACCCGATCTGATGCTGTCAATTCTACTTTTATATGGTGGGTCTCTAATAGTACTTCATAATATCCAGGTAAAGCCTTCTCATTACTTTTAGAATAATAAGAAGCATAACCGGATAATGGATCATCCTGGGTACCCGGCTGTGTACGCACTTTCCCTGTATATGGCATAAACAACAGATCACCAGTATCACTACAGCCAGTTCCATTGAGATGTAAATGTGAAAAACCAATTACAATCGAATCAGAGTAATGATACCCTGAACACCAATCCCACCCTTTATTTATATTATTAGGACCGATCTGTACTGCTCCGAACGGAGTAGCAACTCCTAAAAATGTGTGCCCATGTCCTCCGGTTCCAATATACGGATCCACATAAGCTACTGGTTCCATAACATCTGATTTATCCATGTTACTACAGCCCAAAGTAAACATGAAACAGCTTAATAGTAAAAACTTCTGTAATTTCATCTATGTTTATTTATTTTCGTTACTTAAAGAATAAGGGAAGTCTTTAACATTTTTCCCCCGTTGCATACTCGATGAAGCGTTCATGTCAAAATCAAGAACCACACCATTCAGTAGTCCGTCATGTTTCAGCCAATTATGATTATATTCTTTTCCATCTATTTTCAAAGAAGGTGGATTTCCCGTAGATAACGTAATTTTAGAGAGTGTTCCTACCAACGGATTCACATAGTCCACCGGAAAAAATATCATCGATTTGATAGTTTCCTTTTTTACTATAGATAAGAATACAATTAAAGGAGCTTTTTTCATTATAACATTTTTGTTTGATGCAAAAATAGGTTTCGAAGATTAACAGAAACATTAACAATACATTAATAATCGATGATACAAGCATATGTAAAGCATCTTTTTATTCCAAAAGCATTAACAAAACATTAATGTATTAGTCTTTCTATTTCAATTCACTTTTCCGGTCATTCCTCCAACATTTATAATTCCTTCTATCCGACAATTTGAGTAACAATCAATAATCTTACTATCTTTACTCATGGAGCTGGATATCCCTCCTACACAATCTTTCGCATAGACATTACCTCCCTGTATAGAGCAAGATTTTACCACCGACCTGTAAAGTGGTCCTGTCAGTCCTCCGGCATTCGACCCATGGTCCGATAATCTGTTTTCACATTGACTATTAAGTACACACACCTGTTCTATCTTTGTAGAAAATGTAGCTCCAGTTAGAACCCCTAAACGTCCTTCTCCAATGATCTTACAATTTTCAACCTTCAAGTTTACAATCTCCGCTCCTTCTGTCACTCCAAAAATACTCAGATCATGAGCTTTTCGTTCTACCGACAAATTCCTAATCGAATACCCGCTACCGTCAAAGAAGCCACTAAAACGCTCCAATGCTTTATCTCCACTCCCCCATTCTCCTAAAGGCCACCAGCTTTGTCCATCCTCCCGGACATAATCAGAAAAATCAAGATCATTAACTAACTGAAAGCATTGGCTTCTATATCTCCGTATATTATCAAACTGTTGCGGAGTAGAAATAAGAAAAGGATCTTCTCTGCTCCCTGTCCCACCTGCAAAAGGAGCATTTTCCTTTAAATAAATCCGTAAAAGCTCAAAAAAAGACGGTGCATCCAACAAACAGATACTCTTATCCATTTTTTTCATCTCCTCCACCACCTGTACATACCATGTAGGAGATTTTATTATATTTCTAAACCAATGAAAAGGTAATTCTCCCCTTTCTTTTATTCTATTGACAATGGCTATCGCTGCTTCTTTAGGATTAACATCATTAATATCGTAATCCGATCTCAACACGGGCATATTTTTAAAAAGCATACTCAGAGAAGATAGTTTTTGAGGAACAATTCCATTAGGACTAAAAGATTTATAACATTCCATTCCCTCCCAATTTAAACCAGGAGCATAGCCATCGACAATAAAACCAGTAATACTCAATCCCCATTTTTCATAATAAGGTTTACAATGCTCTGCCCACGATTGTAATCCAGAAGGTAATCCTGAAATAGGTCTAGGTTCCTGTAACATTCCGGGACTCAAATATCCGGCTCCATTGTCTGAGGCAACAAAATAATCATTTTTAGTAGCAGTTTTTCTAAAATTATGCAACACATGAGGTACACGCTCCTGTAATACCGGGCTTATAGCCCACATCATCGGTACTTTACCTCTATTAGGATCATCCCAGGTAAGTGAAGTAAATTGGCTCACCCAGGATGAAGCATCATAATCCCCAACATAAAAAATGAGAAAGTTCCTTCCTTTCATGTCAACCTTACCATCTGAAGTCAACAGCCCTCTTTGTTTCAATTCATCATGAGTAACCCATGACTGCAAATACTGTTTGTCTAAAGGGAAATGCTGCCAGAAAGATGCATTTGCCAATGCACCGATTGCAATTGCATCGGCATCTTTAAAAGCATTGTAGGCACTGATAAGACGTAAAAACTCCCACTCAGCAGGAACATCATCATGAATACCTCCGGCATGTTTTGTATATTTAAATGCCCATGAAGGGAAACCACCTATATAACAATACTTTTTCCCTTTATTCTGCTGATAAGCCAACAATAGCATTTCCTTAAGGGTTGCCAGATCAGTTCCGACCTTTTGAAACGGTTCGTCCGTTGCTGGTTCGTCTCCCCATGGTGATAAATCGAAAAAGAAAGCTCGTTTACTAATGAAGAAATCATGATTAGAAAGGGTATGATGATTCCGTACTGTGACACCAGGGTTTTGCTTCCAATATTGATCCAAATAATAAGCGGCATATTCCGTATTACATTTCCCTGTTTTCATATAATTCTCTATATACCAAATGTACGGATCATTTTTTATAGATCCCGTACTATTTCTATTCGTGCCCGGAATCACCCCTAATCCCGTAAACATAACACTTCCATCTTCATTAACTAATCTGTGTTTTATTTTTAATTGGGGACCACCCAGAACCAAGCGACTATACAAACTCTCAGGAGCAGGATCATAACGTATCGGCAAAAGGTCTTCAACACCTGAAACAGCAGAAGCTACGTTACTTGTAGACGGAACTCTTTCATCATAAAGTACCACCCCTTTTACATATCCGGCATAAGCCGATACTAAATCTTCAATAGTATTATAAGTTATTGTTTCTTTTCGATACAACCACTGTCCCTTCTTACGATATTTATTCAGCCAATATTTATCAATATCCAAATGATCACGATCTACAAAAAAAACATACAGTTGTGGAACATCTCGATTGACAATTCCTTGCAAAGCTGAAACGACGTGTACATCGTCCCAAGCTATATCACGTCCTTCAGAAGTTGATAAATCGGTTTCTAAAGTATAATGCAGATCATAAAGCCCGATCACCTCTTGCCCAGCTACCTTATAGCAACCAAACAACAAAAACAGCATTCCATAAACAAAAATATTTTTCATAATATTATTCCCCTATTAAATTTTCCAGCTTTTTGTGCTAACGCCATTAAAGGTTATTTCTACATATTTTAGTTCTCATTTCCCATCAAAAACCATAAACACTGAAAAAGTGAAGGGCTGTTTTTATAAGCCCACCGGATTTATAATTTCCAGCTTGTCTGCACCAGTACACCCGAAAGCGCACATGAGAGAGCTTAACAATAAAAATTTCTGTAAATTCATTTATGCTCTTATTTATTTTCGTTAGTTAAAGAATAAGGGAAATCTTCATCATTCACTCCCCGTTGCGTATTTGGTGTATGACTCATATCGAAATCAAAAACAGCACCATTCATTAATTCCTCATGTTTCAACCAATTATGGTTGTATTCCTTGCCATTTATTTTTAAGGAATGTATATATCTATTTCCATTTGTGTTGTCGGGAGCATTCAAAATAACCTGTTTTCCATTTTCCAACGTAAGAATCGCTTTTTTAAAGAGAGGGGCTCCCATTACATACTCTCCAGAGCCCGGGCATACCGGATAAAAACCTAAAGCAGAAAATATATACCAGGCAGAAGTCTGGCCGTTGTCTTCATCTCCACAATATCCGTCCGGATAAGGGGTATACAGTTTATCCATTACTTCCCTTAACCAATATTGTGCTTTCCAGGGTTGTCCGGCGTAATTATAGAGATAAATCATATGCTGAATCGGTTGGTTGCCATGTGCATAATTGCCCATATTCATAATCTGCATTTCCTTTATTTCATGGATACACTGTCCATAGTAGCTGTCGTCATAGACAGGAGGGACCACAAAAACTGAATCCAACATAGATACAAAACCCTCTTTTCCTCCCATCAGATCGATAAGTCCCTGTACATCATGGAATACACTCCAGGTATAATGCCAACTGTTGCCTTCGGTAAAAGCGTCTCCCCATTTATACGGACTGAAAGGAGACTGGAACGTGCCGTCTTCATTCTTTCCACGCATCAGTTTGCTATCTTTATCAAAAACGAACCGGTAGTTTTTACTTTTTTCCCGATAAAGGTCTATTTCTTCCTGTGGACGATTTAGTTTCTGCGCCAGTTTCATGATACACCAGTCATCATAAGCATATTCCAAAGTACGGGCAACATTTTCATTAATACCTACATTATAAGGCACATAACCCAATCGGTTGAAATATTCATATCCTAATCTTCCAGTTGAGGGAACCTGGGGATGTACATTATTCGCTCCATGCAGAACGGCTTCGTACAACAGGCTGATCTCTTCTGCCTGACATCCTTTCAAATAAGCATCTGCCACAACAGAAGCTGAATTATTACCCACCATACAGTGACGGTGTCCCGGGCTGGCCCATTCGGGTAAAAATCCACTTTCTTTATAAGTATTCGCCAACCCTTCCTGAATTTCTTTGTTGACGGAAGGATACATCAGGTTCAAGAATGGAAACAAAGCACGGAACGTATCCCAAAAGCCGGTATCAGTATACATATATCCACGCTTCACTTCACCGTTGTAAGGACTGTAATGGACAATATTTCCGGATTTATCTATTTCATAAAACTTACGTGGAAACAACAAGGAACGATATAAGCAAGAGTAGAAAGTACGAAGTTGTTCATCCGTACCACCTTCCACTCTCACTTTGTTCATTACATCATTCCAAGCATCCCGGGCTGCACCTTTTACCTCATTAAAATCTTTATTACCTATTTCTTCTAAATTCAACCAGGCCTGCTCTTCATTAATAAAAGAAGAACTCACCTTCACACCAATCTTTTCACCTTTGCTTGTCTTGAATCCTAATACAGCTCCGACATGGTTATCCTTTACCTCTTTTTTACCTTCTATAATTTTATCTCCACTCCACACTTCTGCCGTGACGAAAGGTTTATCAAATTTCATCACGAAATAATTTCTGAAATTATCCGGCACTCCTCCGCTATTTTTCGTTGTATAGCCGGTTATCGTATTGTGTTCTTCATCTATCTGAATGAAAGAGCCGTTATCAAATGCATCTACTACAATATATGAACCTTCGCTTTCCGGAAAAGTGAACATAAAGTAAGCCGAACGTTCTGTCGGGGTTATCTCTGTTTTCACATCGTGATCGGCCAGATAGACACTATAATAATAAGGTCTTGCCGTTTCAGCCTTATGAGAGAACCAACTTCCCCGTTCGTTTTGAAGAAACTTTTTAGCCCCGGTCACCGGCATCAAAGAAAACTGACCGTAATCATTAATCCACGGACTGGGCTGATGCGTTTGCTTAAATCCTTTTATCTTATCATCAGTATAGCAATAGGTCCATCCGTATCCCATATCTCCCGTTTGTGGTGTCCAGAAGTTCATTCCCCAAGGCAGTGCAATGGCCGGGTAGGTATTACCTGTAGATAATGTAAATTTGGATAATGTGCCAACCAACGGATTCACATAATCAACCGGAGAAAAAGAAGCAGAATCGGTAACCACCTCTTTACTTCTACATGATATAAGTAAAACAGATAAGAACACAATTAAAGGAACTTTTTTCATGGTATCGTTTTTATTTTTTGTTTGATGCAAAAATAGGTTGATGCAATTAACGAAACCATTAACAGAACATTAATAATCGGGGCTACAAATGCTTTCAGAGTACATTTCCGAATTGAAAACATTAACAAGACATTAACCGCTTTCCATAAGGAGGGATACAGCGAGAGATAGGGATATAAGTTCAAGTATGAACGGTTTCACCACAGAGTAACACAGAGTTTTAAAGCTTTATTGAAATGCAGATAAATAGTGCTCCGTGAGACTCTGTGAAACTCTGTGGTGAGTTCAGCTCTTTTCGGATCAGGTTTGAACTAAATATCCAACCACCGATTCACATTATTATTTGAAAAAGCCTGTTATTGATATAGACTCTATCAATAACGGTTCTCTGTATATTTTTTCTTCAACGATTTAGTAATGAAGAATCAAAGTCATCCTCTGCTTAGACATATATGTAAGTAATTCAGCAATAAAAATCCCCAAAAAGAAACAGAATCGCAGGTTTAAGCAATTGAAAATTAAGGACAAACAACAACTTGCATAAAGATCTGATTAACAAACAATTAAAAACCGCATATTTTTCTCTACGAGGAATGAGTCGTTTCTCTACGACAAACGCCCCGATCTCCGTAGAGAAACGAGGCGTTCATCGTAGAGTAACCAATCAAAGAGTCATAAGATATGACAGCAGGTATAAATATCCCAAATAGAGAGTGTTTATTTTGTAAGGAAAATACACTCCTATCAAAATAAACACTCCCTAATAACAATGATATTCTATCGCTTCGCGCTTAATCCGGCAATCTATTCACACCAACACCTTTAAAAGTCATTTCCACCGGTTTTATAAACCCATTCTCATCAAAATACATACGGTCTATACAAACCTCTCTATGATTCGGAGCTGCATCCCCCAACGGATGGCGATGATAAACAATATACCATTCATCTTTTCCGGGAATTTGAATTACCGAATGATGCCCTGCTCCTGTACCCACTTTTTCATCTTGCTGCAATATTTTTCCGATACGCTTAAAAGGACCAAATGGAGAATCTGCAATAGCATAGGCTACACTGTAATCTGAGCCACCCCAACTGCCCTCCGACCACATAAAATAATATTTATTATTCCGTTTCAGCATAAAGGGTCCTTCCACATAATTCTCAGGAGTGACAGATTTATAATACGAACCATCATCAAAAGGAACAAGACTCAATAAATCCGGACTCAACTTTACCATATTGCAATGGTGCCAACCACCATAATACATATAATAACTACCATCATCATCTTTAAAAACAAACTGATCGATAGGCTGGGCACCATTCACAATTTTATCAATCAAAGGTTTACCTAAAGCATCTTTAAAAGGACCGGCCGGATGATCGGCTATGGCTACACCAATCCCCCCATACTGTTCGTCATTCTGTATATCATTACCTCCGAAAAACAGATAATATTTACCATTCGCCTGAACAACAGAAGGTGCCCATAAAGCAAATTCCAACCATTTTATATTTTCAATAGACAATACTTTGGGATGTTTAGTCCAATGTACCATATCTTTGGATGAAAAAGCATCCATATAGGTCTGGATATTATAAACCTGATGGATGGCCCGCGTTTCCTTTTGCAAGCCGACAAAATCTACACTATCGGCTCCGGGAGGAAGATCGGACAAAGTAGGATATATCCAATACTCATTATCAAACACGACTCCTTCCGGATCAGCATACCATCCCTCAACAATAGGATTGCCGCTAAACTCTTCTTTATTACTACATGCCACTAATAATAGCATCAACCCCAATACTGTAACAACATTTTTCATATTTCCTTTTTTAATTAACAAGTAGCAAAAATAGCCCCTGACCGTTAACAATAGTATTAATAATTCATTAACAAATCCCTCCCAGACCCCAATAAGGAGAACCTGAGCATTAACATTTTATTAATTTTTATAATCCCGTGAAAGGTCATACAAAAATATAAATCTTTTTTTTGCAAATCTCATAAACCATATTACCTTTGCATAGAAACAACCGTGAGTATTATGCAAAAAACGATCCTTTTTCTGCTCTTAATATTAAACCCGATACTATTTAAATCACAAAATATTTCATCCGGATTATATTTTGCTGCCCATAGTGCCATTAAAGAAGAGAGAACATCACTTATCCTGTCTCCTGAGTTTGATGCATCAAAAGGCTTCACATTAGACTTCGACATTAAGTTCAGATCAGAAGAACATAATTACGGGTACGTCTTCAGAATCATAGTCGATAATGAAAAAAGTTTTGACTTAATAGCTAATATCACACCAGGGAAAAAAACACTGAATCTAATAGAAGGTGACAACATCTATCTGGCTTTCGATGAAGAACTACTTAAGCAATACACATGGAATAAATGGGTGCATATCCGGTGTTCAATCTATCCGGACAGTCTACGGCTTGTTTTCGATAATCAAACGTTGCAAGACCGGTATAAACCTATAAATATCCAAAATGTGAAATTCTATTTCGGGTATTCCGACCATGATAAATTTCACTCTTCGGATGTCCCTCCGATGTCTATACGTAATATAAAAATTACAGACGGTAAAAATAAAACAATTGCATACTGGCCGTTGAAAGAACATCAGCCATATTCCTGTTCAGACAGTCTGCATCATATTCCGGCAACAGTAACCAACCCCACATGGGAAATAAACAAACATACCAAATGGGTAAAAGAAAAGACGTTGGAATTACCGATATATACACAAATCTGTCATGCTCCTTCAAAAAGCAATATCTATTTTGCCAATAGTTCATCTGTTCTCGTTTATTCGACCATTGATAATACATTAGATACGATTTATTCTGCCCACGGAGCTCCATATACGGAAATAAACAACCAACTCATTTATCATCCATATTATAATGAGTTATGGTCATATGATTTTGACACCCTAAAATGGATTTCTATTTTCAATTTCAAGGACAACACATGGACGAGGGATGACCGTGAAATAAAAAATCCGGAATATTCTCAACACAATACTTTTGTATCTCCCAATGACTCGTGCTTGTATATTTTTGGCGGATACGGTAATTATCAATATAAGAACCAGATACTTAAAAAGAGCCGGACGCAGGATAATTGGAAATCGGTATCGTACAGTGAAGAAATACCTCCACGTTATCTGAGTGGATCAGGTTACAAAAACAGAGACACGATACTGGTGTTCGGAGGATGTGGTAACCCACAAGGAAAACAAGAGTTAGGAATCATCAATTATTACGATCTTTATGCGATAGACATCAACACATTCAAAACAAAGAAATTGTGGACTATCCCCAACGATACAAAGAATTTCGTTATCGGTAATAATATCGTTGCAGATGAAAAAAATAATAGACTGTACGCTTTATGTTTTCCGAATGACTGCTCAAACAGTTATATCCTGCTAAAGTCTTTCGACCTGGATAGTGGAAACAACTGTACGAACTATGCAGATACTATCCCTTTCACCTTTAACGATGTAAATTCATTCTGTACACTCTACTACGACTCTTTGCAGTCACAACTTTATGCGGTAACCAATTATAACCACAACAATAAATCAAATATTAACGTATACTCGTTGGCTTACCCGCCTTTAAAAATAGAAGATACATTGCAAACGGCTACGGGACGTAAAGCACATTCTGCAACGATAGGATTCTTCATAAGTGTAGGAATCTGCATTATTGCAGGTATGGGCTGTATATACTTCTGTTATCGAAAAAGAAGAAGAAAAAGAAACTTTAATCCCAACTCTCCGGTCACTACAAATACGGACCGTCTCCACGAAACAACTTCGGAAGAAGAGAATTATAAACCTAAACCAACTGTCCACAGAAAGTCATCCATTCTTTTTCTGGATGGATTCCAGGTATGGGATAAGAATGGAATAGATATTACCAAATCATTCACTCCCATTTTGAAACAACTGCTGATTCTTATCATATTATACAGCGTAAATAACAAGAAAGGAATTTCGAACGTCACTCTGCGAGAACTGCTTTGGTTTGACAAAATGGATGAAAGCGCCCAAAATAACCGACGGGTGAATATTCGGAAATTGAAACTCTTACTGGAAAAGCTGGATGGTGCCGAACTTGTGAAAGAAAGTACCTATTGGTCTGTTAAGTTTACCCAAACTTATTGCGACTATATAGAAGTATGCAATTGTATAGACAAAGTAAAAAACAACGAACCTATCACAGCAACAAATATCAATGATTTGCCTTTAAACCTACTATCGGGACAATTATTGCCATATGTTCAAACAGACTGGTTGGATTCTTTCAAGTCCAATTATGCCAATTCCGTACTGGATACAGCAATAAGCCTATCCAAACAGGAATATATAAAAGGAAACAACGAATTATTAATTCAGATAGCCAACAGCATGTTTGCACACGACAAAACAGATGAGTATGCATTAATTCTCAAATGCCAGGCACTGTATAAAAATGGCAGAACCAGCTTGGCTAAAACAACATTCGACACATTCTGCAATGAATATAAAGCAATGTTGAATACGGATTATACGAAGACATTCAATGAAGTAATCAATTGTCAATTGTAACCTCTCAACAAGATAAAAGTTAAAAAAATGTATGCTCCTGTTTCACGAAACAAAAGCATACATTCTACTAATAGGATATTCAGATACTTAGATAAAATTTCTGTTCCTTTAAAACAAGATTCTATCTTTAAAGATTCTTTTTTATGGCAAATGTTTCTGTAATGCCTCTACCATCAATGTAATATTGCTCATAAACAATTTCACAGAAATAGCCAGCAGAATAATTCCAAAGAATTTGCGGATGATATAGATACCACCTTTACCCAAAAAACGTTCTACACGTCCCGTCATACTCACCACAAAATAAACCCAAATCATATTCAGTACCAACGCAATGATTATATTGATACTGGCATATTCGGCACGCAACGACAACAGGGTAGTGAAAGCTCCGGCACCTGCTAAAAGAGGAAAGACAAGCGGAACAAGAGTAGCCTCCTTAATAGGGCCCTGATTCTTGAAAATTTCTACATCGAGAATCATCTCGAGAGACATCAGAAAAATAACAAAAGCACCGGCTACGGCAAACGACTCAATATCTACATGAAAGAGCTTTAACATCATATCACCGGCATAGAAAAAACCTATCAACAAAACAAAAGAGATGACAGTAGCTTTCATCGCATTTACATCTTTTCCTTTTTCTTTCAGATTGATAATGATAGGAATAGAACCAATAATATCAATTACAGCAAACAGTACGATAAACGCACTTATCATCTGTTGAAAATTAAATTCTACAAACATCGCTCCTCCTTTTTTTCTGCAAAGATAATCTATTTTTATGCATTTTACAATATTTTTTTTCTTCAATCAGTACGTTCAATTAAGAAATAATAAAAAAAACAAAAAGAGAAGCGAAATGATCACAGCAAGCTCTGATTATAACTACATTTGTTTCAAATTAGAAGATTATACTTGTATGGAAACGATGTTTAACACTTTGTTGCAATTGCCTTTATTTCAAGGACTTTGCCACGAGGATTTCACAAATATACTGGAGAAGGTAAAATTGCATTTCACCAGGCATAAAGCCGGAGAAGTGATTGTAAGAAGTGGAACTCCCTGCAATCAGTTGGTTTTCCTACTGAAAGGAGAACTCTCTTTGCAAACTACCTCAAAGGATGATTTATTCACTTTTATAGAGCACATGGAAGCACCTTATGTGATTGAACCTTATGCCCTGTTTGGTATGAACGTAAACTACGCTTCATCTTACATAGCTCATACGGAGTCACACACCATAAGCATCAGCAAAGCATTTGTTCTTTCCGGTCTGCTCAAATATGAAATATTCCGTCTCAACTACATGAATTTCATCAGCAACCGGGCTCAAAATCTCTATGGCCGTTTGTGGGATGAAGCATATACGGATATAGAAGATAAAATTATTCATTTCATACTGATTCATGCGGAAAGGATGCAGGGAGAGAAAATCATGAAGATTAAAATGGATGATTTTGCCCGCTGTGTAGATGATACACGATTAAATGTATCCAAAGTTCTGAATTCCTTGCAGGAACAGAAGCTATTGGAACTGCACAGAAAAGAAATAATCATTCCGGATGCTGCATTATTGGCGGAATGGAATGAAAAAAGAAAATAACGGCTAAAAAAATAGCCTCAACTTTTAAAGGTTGAGGCTATTAAAGATTTAACTAACTTCTCCAATTTTAAATAGGGACATTCGGGAAATACATAAAATCAGGGATATTATTAAAATCCTAAAGTTAAATCCAACTAATTCATAGCGAGTTAGTTGGATTTTTCTTATCTTTAGATATTTCCCCGAAAACCCAGTTTGACGACTAAATCGGTGGCAATCAATAAAAATCGTCAATGCTATCCGTCAGGAACTGGCTTCAAGACTGGAGATTGAATCTTTACAGGAAATTTTAGCTGAATATTGGAAACCCTACCTGGAAATACATACGGCCAATGCTGTTTGTATAAATCTATCCGGTCCAATGGAATATCAGAAAACAAGAAGAAGATAGTTAAATAATTATCTTTTTTTGAGTTTTGCATTTTATTATATGTTCCACAATTTTTGTTTTTTCTGAATAAAACGGTAATATTGTAGTATTATTCATTTTATGATGATTTTAGCTATGTATAATACACTCTTTTTGTCAATGATTTATACAGGATTCAAACGTGTCGGGACCTGGTGGAATTATAAAAATGTGATTAGTCCTTTTTATCGATTGTATTATGTAGAAAAAGGAAAAGGGAAAGTATATATCAACAATCTTTTGTATGAATTGACTCCTGGTACTCTTTTCTTAATCCCTAAATTTACATTTCATAGTTATGAGTGCGACGATTTTATGGATCATTATTATATCTGTTTTTTTGATGATATGGCAGGAAGTGTCGGGATACCGAGCCCTATGCAGATGAACTTTAAAATAGTAGCTCATACGACGGATATTAATTTAATTAAACGTTATTTGAATATAAATCCATCAAAGTCGCTTGTTGTTTCAGATCCCCAGTATTATGATAATGATAAGACAATATATGAGTTTCATGAAAAAGATTCTTCTTATATGGCTCAATCAATAGAAAGTAACGGCATTCTATTGCAATTGTTCTCCCGCTTTGTAACAGTAAATAGTGTAAAGCAACCCACAACCAATAACTCATATGAAAAACTTGATGTAGTGGTTCAATATATAAACAAGCATTTAACCAAACGCATTGCTGTAACTGAGTTAGCCCAATTAGTATATCTCACCCCTAATCATTTTTCTAAGATTTTTAAGAAAGTGATGGGTATGTCTCCCTGTGAATTTATTCAAATGAAACGCATAGAGCGAGCACAAGCATTATTGTTGACATCTCGTATGAGCATTATGCAGATAGCAGAAAGTGTAGGTATTTATAATCCTGCTCAATTTACCCGTCTGTTTACCAAAATATCTCAATGCCCTCCTAAAGAGTATCGGGCAAAGCAATTAAATATATAAAGACATTACTGTCCACTAAAAATGTGTACGTTAGATAGTAAGTTCGCCAATTACCTCAAAGTATATATTCTATTTATACAATCTTTAGACAATCAAATAGTTGAAACTATATATTTATTTTTCTTCTTCAAAAACAGGAAAAAATGAATTGCAGATATATGACAAATTAATTCATTTGCTTATTTCTTAAGGATCATTATAGGCTATATCGACAGGAATCTGGGTAATATTCGGTCAGTATCTTTAAAATAGTCAAAAAAAACTCGATTTATGACATTTTTTTTATCTCCTTCATTTCTACCTTTGCATCATCTTAAACAAATAAATATCCTAAAAAACATGAAAAGACTATTTTTTACTTACATTTTTTTAATTACATTAGTATTGCAAAGCGTCTATGGGCAAAGGCTTATTCTTCCTGTTCCTTCTAACACTCCCAATAAGGCACAGCAAAAACAAATAGCACGTAAATATGGTATGTTTATTCATTTTGGCATCAACACTTTTCATGATGAAGAATGGACGGATGGCTCCAAACCGGTTTCCAGTTATTGCCCTACTAATGTTGATGCAGATCAATGGATAAAAACTGCCAAAGAAAGTGGTATGAAGTATGTTATTTTAGTAACTAAGCACCATGACGGATTCTGTCTTTGGGATAGTAAATATACGGAATATGATGTTGCAAATTCAGGTAATATTACCAACGTCGTGGAAGCCGTTGCTAAAGCTTGTAAAAAATATGATATAGGTCTTGGGCTATATTATTCATTATGGGATCGCAAAGTAAATGGTAATGTGAAAGATCAAAGTCAAGATATGGCTTACAATGAATATATGATTAAACAACTGAAAGAACTAATCAAGATTGTGAAGAAATACACACATATTGTGGAATTCTGGTTTGATGGTAGTTGGGTGAAGCAAAGTTATCGTTGGCCAATAACAGATATTTACCAAACTATTAAATCGAAAGAACCGGAATGTCAAATCGGTATTAATAATACCATTGGCCTGCCGGAAGATATAAGTAAAGCTGTACTTCCAAAAGATCAAAAAGCAGGTTATCCCATTCGTTATTTCCCAAGTGACTTTAGATTGTTCGATCCTCATTTACCCATTGATGATGATCCTAAGATATTTACTCACGATGGTAAAAACTACTATATGCCGTGGGAATCGACAGTGTGCATCAGCGAACGTTGGTTTTATCATACTAAAGACACAAAGTTTAAATCAATAGATGAATTAGAAAAAATATATAAACAATGTACAAAAAATAACAATATCTTAATACTAAACTGCCCTCCTAACAGAAAGGGAGAAATAAGGACAGAAGATATTGCCATACTAAAAGAATTACGTAAACGGTTGAATTTATAAGATAATACGGAAGATACTATGCTAAGAACTCAGTCGTGTATGTTGCTGTTAAGATGTTCTACCAGTAGCCTGCCAGAGAATCCGGTGTAAGCCTTCAATACCATAAGGGCGATCTTTACTGGAGGACTGAAACTGTTCCCAGCCAGTGCTGTGACAGACCGACCTCTTTGGCTATACTGTCGAATGGAAACACGGAATGAAGATTTCCAAGTTCACTCTCACCAAAACTCTTACGATATTTTTCCAGAATATCGAATTCTGTAAAGCCCAAAGTAGGGTGGATTTCTGAAATATTTTGTATCTTAGCCATATCTTAATTTGGATATTTCCCCCGTTTTGCCCGTCAAACCTTATTTGCGGGGGAATATCTAAAGATACAAAAAAGCCAACTAATTCGCAACACTTTGAATATGAATCAGCTGGCCAATTTTATATTATTTACTAAATGTCCCTAAATATATTGAATCCGTATCAAACGAAACAATCTATCATTCTTTTCCATAGTGTAACAAATAATAAATAGAATACTACCAATCATTATTTTCATTCCCTACCAGACCATTCTTTGCTGCTTCTTCTATTTTATCCATGATGACATTTGAATAAGCATGTGTCATAACAAGTGCCTTAGAAGAACTCTTTTTAGCCTTATATCCATCTTTCATTTGAAATGGAAAGCATTTTTCAATAGCCCACTTTTCTACAGATTTTGTAGCCTGGGTACCCCCAATTGCTCCCATTATACCGCCACCTACATATTTATTAACATCGTAGTTTTGAACAGTATAAGTAACACGAATTTTACCCTCTTTAATATCTACTCTGATAATAGGATATATGCTGATAACATAAGAATTCATACCTCCTGCATGAGACGCAATTCCTCCTATAAACCCTTTGGCAATTATCACACCAGCCTCTTTATCATTAAGTTGAATAACAGCATCAGCATCGTTGAATGTAGCAGTGAACCAATAATTAAGGGCAACATAAAGTTGTTCTTTTGTTTGTTCTCCACAATCTATAACTTGAACATAAGTCAATGAATTGTTTTTGTCTAATGAAACTTTTGTTCCTAAGTTTTCAGCGGCTTCAGTCCATTTATCTCCAAAATTCTCAACCGCATACTTCTCAAGTTCTTCAGCACGCATAATTTGAGCACTTATACATACTGTCATAACGCATGCCAGTGCACTAATAAAAAATCTTTTCATAATTGTTAAACATGCATCGCTGGCTCGTCAATGCTCTTAATTAATAAAGGAATATTATTAACACATAAAGAAAGCGTGAACCAATAGTTCAATATTCCAATAATAAAAGTTCTCAACTACCTTAAAACGGAAAAATAGAAAAAGTCAACTCACACTTATTATCGTATATGCTACAAATCATTATAACGCTAATAACGAGTTTTTTTCATCTCTACCACCTTAGATAATATATTAA
This sequence comes from Bacteroides mucinivorans, assembly GCF_034654355.2. Classification (NCBI taxonomy): domain Bacteria; kingdom Pseudomonadati; phylum Bacteroidota; class Bacteroidia; order Bacteroidales; family Bacteroidaceae; genus Bacteroides; species Bacteroides mucinivorans. The sequence continues at coordinate 4,448,971 of NZ_CP178179.1, forward strand.
GTTTATCATTTTAAAAAGAACTAAACGCATCCTATATATGTTCGTTGTTTTATACAACAATGCAAATATAAACATTTTTTAATAAAGACTCAAAATTTACAAATTATTTGTTTAAAAAGATGTATCCAACCACTACCAACTTTCCCTATTTAGAAACACATTTCCCATTCTATAACATTGATAATCAGAAAACAAGAAAGTACGTACTTTCTTATAAAAAAATACGTATTTGACACACTGTTAATTAGAATTTTAAGTGTGTGTTAAAATACTAATCTTATAATCATAAAAACACATAAGAAACTTTCATTAAATTAAGTATATTCTTTTCTTATACAATAATGAGGGGGTCCGAAAAAGGGTACCCTCCTGTTTTTTTTGTAAAAGTCCGAACTTTCTCAAGCTCGGACTTTTGCACAATAAAAAAGAGGGGATCCTTTCGGACACCCTCATTTGAATAAACTCTAAAAGGAACTACTAATCACTCCCACTCTATAGTTGCCGGTGGCTTGGAACTGATATCATAAGTTACGCGATTCACACCCTTCACCTTATTAATTATATCATTAGAAACTTTTCCTAAGAACTCATAAGGCAAATGTGCCCAATCAGCTGTCATTGCATCGGTAGATGTCACAGCACGCAGTGCAACAGCTCTTTCATAAGTACGTTCATCTCCCATTACACCTACAGACTGAACCGGAAGCAAGATAACACCTGCCTGCCATACCTGGTCATACAATCCCCAATCTCTCAATCCTTGAATAAAGATATCATCGGCATCCTGCAAAATAGATACTTTTTCCGGAGTTATATCACCTAAAATACGCACAGCTAATCCAGGTCCGGGAAATGGATGACGCGTAATCAAATGTTCAGGCATACCCAATTCGCGACCTACACGGCGAACTTCATCCTTAAACAAAAGACGAAGCGGTTCACAGAGTTTCAAGTGCATTTTTTCAGGCAATCCACCTACATTGTGATGACTCTTGATGACTGTGCCCGTGATAGACAATGATTCGATGCAGTCCGGATAGATTGTACCCTGTGCCAGCCATTTCACATCTTTAATCTTATGTGCTTCTTCATCAAATACATCGATAAAGCCTTTACCTATGATCTTCCGTTTACGCTCTGGTTCAGTTACGCCCTCCAGCTCTGCAAAGAACTTAGCACTGGCGTCCACACCAATCACATTGAGACCAAGGCATTCATAATCATGCATTACGTTTTTAAATTCATTCTTACGAAGCATACCGTGATCAACAAAGATACAAGTAAGATTCTTACCAATAGCTCTATTCAATAATACGGCAGCCACTGATGAATCAACGCCGCCACTTAAACCAAGCACTACCTTATCATCACCCAACTGAGCTTTCAGTTCGGCTACTGTACTTTCAATAAACGAAGCCGGAGACCAATCTTGCTTACAACCACAAACATCTACCACAAAGTTCTTCAACATCTGTGTTCCGTCTTCACTATGAAACACTTCCGGATGAAACTGTACACCCCATACCTGTTCTCCCTCAATCTGATAAGCAGCTATTTCTACTTTATCAGTAGAAGCTATTTTCCTGAAGTTGGAAGGAATAGCTGTAATAGTATCTCCGTGGCTCATCCACACCTGGGTACCTTCTTTCACCCCTTTGAACAACACGTTGTCCTTACAGAAAGAAGCTAAGTGGGCACGACCGTACTCACGCGTACCTGCCGGTTCCACTTTTCCGCCATTCGTATAAGCCATGAACTGTGCACCATAGCAAATGCCCAAAATAGGATATTTACCCCGTATCTCGCTCAAGTCTACCTTGAATGCGCTTTCATCATATACTGAGAAAGGGCTTCCGGAAAGGATAACACCTTTTACACTTTCATCTCCTTTGGGGAACTTGTTATAAGGAACAATTTCACAATACGTATCCAGCTCGCGTACACGACGTCCAATAAGCTGCGTAGTCTGCGATCCGAAATCAAGGATTATTATTTTTTCCTGCATATAAATGGTTGGATTTTGAATAAATGATCTGCAAAAGTATAAAAAACTATGCAATCTACTTGAACAATAGTCTATTTATTTTCCTTTTTGCTCCTTTAGCAAGTCACGTATTTCAGTCAGTAACACCTCTTCTTTAGTAGGAGCCGGTGGTGCGGGGGGCGTTGCAGGAGCAGCAGCTTCTTTCTTTGTGGTCAGTTTGGTCAACAATCGTATAAATAAGAATATAGAAAGGGCAATTATCAGAAAATCAAAAGTAGCCTGCAAGAAGTTTCCATAATTCAACGTCACAGCAGCAATTTCTTTTCCATCTATCACCTCAGCAGGCTTCATCACCCACTTCAAATCCGTAAAGTTCACTCCACCTACCAGCAATCCGAGAGGAGGCATTATGACATCAGCCACCACTGATGACACTATTTTACCAAACGCTCCACCGATGATAACACCGACGGCCATATCAATCACATTTCCCTTCATGGCGAAAGCCTTAAAGTCCTGTAAAAAAGTACTCTTTCCCATCTTTTTTTATATTTAATATTAATTTCATGTGCGAATATAAAAACATTTTCTTACTTTTGCACCGCATTTAGAAAAGAAATGCAAGTTCAGAAATATATTTGAACAAATATTATAAAACCCTTAAAAGTTTAAACAAAATGATTAAAGTAGGTATTAACGGTTTCGGCCGTATCGGACGTATGGTGTTCCGTGCTGCAGTTAAGAACTTTGGTAACGATATTCAAATCGTAGGTATCAATGACTTGTTGGATGCTGATTATTTGGCATACATGTTGAAGTATGACTCAGTACACGGTCGTTTTGATGGTACTGTAGCTGTAGAAAACGGTGCTTTGATTGTAAACGGTAACAAAATCCGTTTGACTGCAGAGATGGATCCTGCTAACTTGAAATGGAACGAAGTTGACGCTGACGTTGTTGTTGAATCAACAGGTTTCTTCCTGACTGACGAAACAGCTCGCAAACATATCCAGGCTGGTGCTAAGAAAGTAATCATGTCTGCTCCTTCTAAGGATGCTACTCCTATGTTCGTATATGGTGTTAACCACGATACTTACGCAGGTCAGGACATTATCTCTAACGCTTCTTGTACTACTAACTGCTTGGCTCCTATCGCTAAAGTATTGAACGACAAGTTCGGTATCGTTAAAGGTTTGATGACTACAGTTCACGCTGCTACTGCTACTCAGAAAACAGTAGACGGTCCTTCTAAGAAAGACTGGAGAGGTGGTCGTGGTATTCTTGAAAACATCATCCCTTCTTCAACAGGTGCTGCTAAAGCTGTAGGTAAAGTATTGCCGGTATTGAACGGTAAACTGACTGGTATGGCATTCCGCGTTCCGACTTCTGACGTTTCTGTAGTTGACCTGACAGTAGTTCTGGAAAAACCTGCTACAGTAGAAGATATCAACGCTGCTATGAAAGAAGCTTCTGAAGGCGAATTGAAGGGTATCCTTGGCTATACTGACGATGCAGTTGTTTCAACTGACTTCCGTGGTTGCGCTATGACTTCAATCTTCGATTCTAAAGCTGGTATCTCTTTGGATTCTAACTTCGCTAAAGTTGTATCTTGGTATGACAACGAGTGGGGTTATTCAAACAAAGTTTGTGAAATGGCTCGCGTTATCGCTAAGAAATAATCATTCACAATATGATTCAAGTAAAGCTGTTTCGGTTTCCGAAGCAGCTTTTTTCATATATTCATTTTTGATCCGAAATGAGCAAAACTCACCACAGAGTAGTATTTATCTGATGAAACGCAGATTAAAAGGCTGTAGTTCTTTATCATACATTTGTTTCCCTTTACGAAAATCTGCGTTAATCCGTGTTTCAATAAAGATTTAAACTCTGTGGAACTCCGTGTTACTCTGTGGTGAAATCATTCAGAAAAAACTAAAACGCCCTCTATTAATTAACAAAATTATATTAATCTGCGAAATAATCCTTATTCACTAATACTTTGTTAAAAAGCAGATCATTCCTACTGTAAGTATCCACTATTTTAGTAATTTTGTAACTCATAAGTATAAACCAAATCATTCATAATCCGGCTTATATGAAGAGACTAAACGTAATATTGATTTTACTTTGCATTATTATTAATATGATGAACGCCCAAAACCCTTTTTTTGAAAAGTATACTACACCGTATGGAACTGTCCCATTCGATAAAATAAAAACAGAACATTATGAACCTGCCATCCGTGAAGGAATCCGTCAGCAGGCAGCTGAGATAGATGCTATCGTTAATAACCCGGAAGCACCGACTTTTGCCAATACAATACTGGCATACGAAAAGTCAGGCGAACTATTGGATCGTGTAACGACTGTATTCGGTAATCTACGTAGTGCAGAGACGAATGATGATCTGCAGATACTGGCACAGGAAATGATGCCACTTCTTAGTGAACACAGCAACAATATCAGTCTGAATGAAGAGTTATTTAAACGTGTAAAAGCTGTCTATAACCAAAAAGAGCAATTAAACCTAACTCCGGAACAAACCAAGTTACTCGAAAACATATATGATGGTTTTATCCGCCGGGGAGCCAATCTGCAAGGAGAAGCCAAAAAGCAATACCGTCAATTAACGAAAGAATTGAGCAGCCTTACATTGCAGTTCAGCGAAAACAACCTGAAAGAGATAAATAATTATCAGCTTGTGCTTACAGACAAAGCACAACTTGCCGGACTCCCGGAAAGCGCCATAGAAGCAGCAGCTGAAACAGCCAAGGAAAAAGGTGTAGAAGGCTGGGTATTCACTCTACAGGCACCAAGTTACATCCCTTTCATGACTTACGCCGACAATCGTGATCTACGTCATGAGCTTTACATGGCTTATAATACCAAATGTACCCACAACAATGAGTACAACAATATCGATATTGTAAAGAAGCTCGTTAATACCCGAATGGCTATCGCACAATTGCTGGGATATGAAAACTTTGCCCAATACACTTTGAAAAAGCGGATGGCAGAAGACAGTGATGCGGTTTACAATCTGCTCAACCAACTTTTAGAAGCGTATACTCCTACTGCAAAGAAAGAATACCAGGAAGTACAGGAGCTGGCACGCCAGGAACAAGGTGCAGAGTTCACCGTTATGCCTTGGGATTGGAGTTACTATTCTAATAAACTAAAGGATAAGAAGTTCAATATTAATGAAGAAATGCTACGTCCTTATTTTGAACTGGAAAAAGTAAAAGAAGGAGTATTTGGCCTGGCAACCCGCTTGTATGGAATTACCTTCAAAAAAAATACCGATATTCCGGTCTATCACAAGGATGTGGATGCCTATGAGGTACTTGACAAAGATAATAAAACGCTCGCTATACTTTATACAGACTTCCACCCACGTACAGGGAAACGTGCAGGTGCGTGGATGACCGAATATAAAGGCCAATGGATAGACGAAAAGACAGGAGAAAACAGCCGGCCACATGTGTCTATCGTGATGAACTTTACAAAACCAACAGGAAACAAACCCGCCTTACTGACTTTTGACGAAGTGGAAACATTTCTCCATGAATTCGGGCACAGTCTGCATGGTATGTTTGCTAATTCTACTTACGAGAGCCTCAGCGGCACCAGCGTTTATTGGGATTTTGTAGAGTTACCTTCACAAATTATGGAAAACTTTGCTATCGAAAAAGAATTCCTCAATACGTTTGCCCAACACTATCAGACGGACGAAAAGTTACCCGAAGAACTGATAAAACGCATGGTAGATGCTTCCAATTTCAATGCTGCTTATGCCTGTCTGCGTCAAGTTAGTTTCGGTTTGTTGGATATGGCATGGTATACCCGTAATACCCCTTTTGAGGGAGATGTGAAAGAGTACGAACAACAATCATGGGCCAAAGCACAAATATTACCGGTTGTGAAAGATGCCTGTATGAGTACACAGTTCTCACACATCTTTGCCGGAGGATACTCTGCCGGATACTACAGTTATAAATGGGCGGAGGTATTGGATGCGGATGCTTTCTCGTTGTTTAAACAGAAAGGTATATTTAGCAGGGAAGTTGCCGAATCATTCCGCAACAATATTCTGTCAAAAGGTGGAACGGAACATCCAATGATACTTTATAAGCGCTTCCGTGGACAAGAGCCTACAATTGACGCATTGCTCATCAGAAATGGTATTAAAGAAAACACTGGAAATTAAAAACTGAAGATTAGAAATCAAGATGAAGAAACAAATATTGAAATATATCGGAATATTGTTTGCAATCATGCTGATTCCGGCTTTAAGCGGATGCAATGATACGGACGATGTGCAAAAGATATTCACAGGGAAAACATGGAAGATGACCTATATCACCAAAAAGGGTGAACATAGATGGTATACTTTTCCGGGAGTAGACGAAAAGAACTATTTGTCTTATGATCCAACCACCGGAACAAGAGCATTCCGGATAACTTTCACAGGCAGTACAAGTGAAAACAGAATCAATGGTGACTTCAACGGTTCCGGTTCTGTGGTTATGAACGGTACATGGGAAGCAAATGGCGAAAAACAAACTTTCCGAACAACTGTAAAAGATAAAAGGGTGACCGATTCGAATGACAAATTGGGGCAGTTCATCATCGAAGCAATAACCAAAGCAACCTCCTATGAAGGAGATGAATACAATTTGTATCTCTATTTTGAATATAATACAGAAACTCTGTGCATTACATTTGCACCCGAAAAATAAAACACATACGATAATGGATAAACAATCAGAATTAGATAAGCGTTATATACGTATGGCCAGCATCTGGGCTGAAAATTCGTATTGCCAACGGCGTAAAGTAGGAGCATTGATTGTCAAGGACAAAATGATCATTTCCGACGGATATAACGGAACGCCTTCCGGCTTCGAGAATGTCTGTGAAGATGAAAACAATGTCACAAAGCCCTATGTGCTTCATGCCGAAGCAAACGCCATAACCAAAATAGCACGTTCTAACAACAGCAGCGATGGTGCTACCATGTATGTCACGGCTTCTCCTTGTATTGAATGTGCCAAACTAATCATTCAGGCGGGTATCAAACGGGTAGTTTACTCCGAGCATTACCGTCTGGAAGATGGAATTGAATTACTCAAACGGGCCGGAATAGAAGTCATATTTGTGACAACAGACCACGAGTAACAATAACAAAAAAAGAAAAAACAGCAAACCGCAGTTATAGCATAGCCCCCGCAGCTTGCAACTACTAACTAATAACTAATAAAAAAGCATGAGTACAAAAAACTCTTCCCGTTTTACCCCTGTCATCATTGCTATCAGCGTAGTAATTGGAATCCTTATCGGAACGTTCTACGCCAAACATTTTGCAGGCAATCGCTTAGGCATTATCAACGGATCATCCAATAAGTTGAATGCTTTACTCCGTATTGTTGATGACCAATATGTAGATACGGTGAACATGACAGACCTTGTAGAAAAAGCAATGCCTCAGATTCTGGCTGAACTTGATCCACATTCAACTTACATTCCGGCACAAAATCTGGAAGAAGTAAACTCTGAATTGGAAGGAAGTTTTAGTGGAATAGGTATCCAGTTTACAATACAATATGATACCATACATGTAAATGCCGTTATTCCCGGCGGACCTTCCGAGAAAGTAGGCTTAATGGCAGGTGACCGTATTGTAACCGTAGATGATAGCCTCTTCGTTGGGAAAGAGGTTACTAACGAACGGGCCATGCGTAAACTGAAAGGCCCGAAAGGCAGTCAGGTTAAACTGGGCATTAAGCGTGCAACCGAAAAAGACCTGATAAACTTCACGATTACCCGTGGTGATATACCGCAGAATACAATAGATGCCGCTTACATGCTGAACGATGATTTCGGATATATCCAAATCAGTAAATTCGGACGTACATCACACGTAGAATTATTAAATGCTCTTGCACAATTAAATCATAAGAATTGTAAAGGACTTATCATAGATCTTCGTGGAAATACCGGAGGATATATGGATGCTGCCACACGAATGGTAAATGAGTTTCTGCCGCAAGGGAAATTGATTGTTTATGCACAGGGACGTAAATACAAACGTCTGGATGAAGTTGCTAACGGAACAGGAAGTTGCCAGAATCTCCCATTGGTTGTTCTTGTAGATGAAGGATCGGCTTCTGCCAGCGAAATTTTCTCGGGTGCTATTCAGGATAATGACCGTGGAACTATCGTAGGACGTCGTTCATTCGGTAAAGGTCTGGTACAGCAACCCATCGATTTCAGCGACGGTTCTGCCATTCGTCTAACAATAGCCCGTTACTATACCCCCTCAGGACGTTGTATACAGCGCCCATACGAAAATGGAAAAGACCGCAATTATGAAATGGATTTGTACAACCGTTATACCCACGGAGAATTTTTCTCACGTGACAGTATAAAACTGGACGAATCACAGCGTTACTCAACCGGGTTAGGACGCCCCGTGTACGGTGGTGGCGGTATTATGCCCGACGTATTTGTACCACAAGATACTACTGGTGTGACCTCCTACTTGTCTACCGTACTAAACAAGGGGTTGACTATTCTCTTTACATTCCAGTATACGGACAACAACCGCGAAAAACTGAGCAAATACGATACGGAAGAGTCACTCGTAAACTACCTGCGTCAGCAAGGACTCGTTGAACAATTCGTTCGTTATGCAGAAACCAAAGGTGTTAAGAGAAGAAATATCCTTATTCAGAAGTCATATAAACTACTGGAAAAGAATATCCTCGGAAACATCATTTACAATATGCTCGGAAAAGAAGCTTATATCAAATATTCCAACCTGACAGATCCGACTGTAAAGAAAGGATTGGATTTGTTGGAAAAAGGCGAAGCTTTCCCCAAAGCACCGGAAATAGTTGAAGAACCGGAAATCAAGAAAAACGATGAAGGAAAGAAAAAAAGAACTGCGCAAGCTGATAGCGCAAGAGAAAACCCGGTATTGCGACTCTACGCTGAAGGCACTCTCTGCTGACATTTTAGCTAACCTGGAAAGTCACCCGGCTTTCCAGGCAGCAAACACCATACTACTCTACCACTCCTTGAAGGATGAAGTCCAGACCCATTCCTTCATTGAGAAGTGGAGTGAAAGAAAAAGGATTATATTACCTGTCGTTGTTGGAGATTATCTGGAACTACGACTTTATACAAGCCCCCAGGACCTGATTATCGGTTCTTATGGTATTGCCGAACCTACCGGAAAATTGTTCACCGACTATGGCTCCATTGAACTGGCAGTAGTTCCGGGCGTTGCTTTTGACCAGATCGGACATCGGTTAGGAAGAGGTAAAGGTTATTACGATAAACTCCTTCCCCACATTACAGCCACAAAACTTGGAATATGTTTTCCCTTTCAATTGCTTGAAGAGGTACCTGCAGAATCATTTGATATCTGTATGGATGAAATTATAACAAAATGAAAACTAATTATCACACCCATACTACCCGCTGCCACCATGCGACAGGGAGTGACGAAGAATTTGTTTTAAGTGCCATCAAAGGAGGCTATCAGATAGTAGGGTTCTCAGACCATAGTCCGTGGAGATATCACACGGACTATGTATCAGATATCCGGATGACTCCTGAAGAATTCCCTGAATATGTAGAGAGCATCCGGAGCCTACAAGAAAAATACAAAAACCGGATAAAGATACATTTAGGATTGGAATGCGAATATTTTCCTGAATACATACATTGGCTGAAAGAGCTGATAAAGGAATATAAGCTCGATTATATCATCTTTGGCAATCATCACTTCCACACAGACGAAAAATTTCCCTACTTCGGACGTAACACCATCACACCAGATATGCTCGAACTCTACGAAGAGAGTGCAATCGAAGGAATGGAAAGTGGTCTGTTTGCCTACTTAGCCCACCCTGATCTTTTCATGCGTTCTTATCCGGAATTTGATTCCCACTGTAAATTAATTAGCCGGCACATTTGCCGCGCAGCTGCCCGGCTTAATATCCCTTTGGAATATAATATAGGAATGATGGACTACAACCAGGCTTTTGACACTCTGACCTATCCACACCCGGAGTTTTGGCATATTGCTGCTAATGAGGGTTGCACAGCCATTATTGGAGTAGATGCACACGACACTAAATCACTGGAATATTCAGGATATTACGATCAGGCTTGTGAAAACCTGAAACTATTGAAAATAAAAACAATTGATACACTTCCCTGCTTGAACGGATGAGTTATTCAGTGAAAAGATTACGCTCATAACTATCTAATAATCAAGGCTTATAAGAATGTACATTTTTGCATAACAAGAGTGTACATTCTTGTTATACTAAAGTGTACAATATTGTCATGCATAAGTGTACAATCTTATAAAACATGAGCTACAAGTGAATGCATACCATTCTACTTGTAGCTCATATTTATAATGCAAGTTATAAAATTCAGCTGCCTATAAGGCAAGCCATTTCAGTTACCACTTCAAATCCGGGAAATAACTCGTCAGGCAATTCCTCAAAATACTCAATGTAATGGGTTTCACCAATACCTCTGTTGCTCCACATTTCATTGCATTTTCTTTATCGGAACTGAATGCATATGCAGTCTGCATTATGATAGGTATTTTCTGATCCTCTTTACGAATAATCACTGTTGCGTCCAAACCAGTCATTATCGGCATTTTAATATCCATAAGTATCGCTGCAGCTTTGCCACGATTCTCATTGAACAACTTCACTATTTCCTCTCCGTTCTTAGCCCACAGGATATCACATTTTTTTCCTATGATAGCCTTTATCAATTTGAAATTACTGTCATCGTCTTCCGCCACCAGTATTAGCGGACGGAAGTCTGTTGTTGATTCATTTTCCATTATAATGATTGTTATATTCGCGTGTACATATTTAAGTATATCGTATTATATCATACGCATTCAGCGCGCAAGTTATAAAAAAAAATAATATAAATGATTATCTTTGCCAAAAAAGCGAAGATAAGCTGCACCTTGGCATAAAAAATGAACTCGTTCATTTTATTCTACTCCCGGTTTGCATTATCTTTGCACCTCATTTTAACGAACATATATGATTTCAGTAGACGGAGTTGCCGTAGAATTCGGCGGAACCACCTTATTTAGTGATATTTCTTTTGTAATTAACGAAAAAGACCGTATTGCCCTGATGGGTAAAAACGGAGCAGGTAAAAGCACACTGCTTAAAATATTGGCAGGAGCCCGCCAGCCGACCCGAGGGAATATTTCGGCTCCCAAAGAGTGTGTTATTGCTTATCTTCCACAGCATTTAATGACCGAAGACGGACGTACCGTATTTGAGGAAACAGCACAGGCGTTCGCTCATCTGCATGAAATGGAGGCCGAAATAGAACAATTAAATAAAGAACTGGAGACCCGCACCGATTATGAAAGTGACAGTTATATGGAACTGATTGAAAAGGTTTCGTCACTGAGTGAAAAGTTCTATTCGATTGATGCAACCAACTATGAAGAGGATGTAGAAAAAGCATTATTAGGACTCGGTTTCGTGCGTGAGGACTTCTATCGGCAAACAAGTGACTTCAGCGGTGGCTGGCGTATGCGCATCGAACTGGCAAAACTGTTACTGAAAAAACCGGACGTATTGCTACTGGACGAGCCGACCAATCACCTGGATATTGAGTCTATACAATGGCTGGAAGATTTCCTCATCAACAATGGTAAAGCGGTAATCGTAATCAGCCATGACCGTAAATTCGTTGACAATATCACCACCCGTACCATCGAGGTGACGATGGGACGCATCTACGACTATAAAGTTAACTACTCCCAATATCTGCAATTACGCGCAGAACGTCGTGTGCAGCAGCAAAAACAGTATGACGAACAACAGAAATTCATTGCCGAAACCACCGAATTCATAGAACGGTTCAAAGGAACATACTCCAAAACCCTGCAAGTACAAAGCCGTGTAAAGATGCTCGAGAAACTGGTATTGCTGGAAGTGGACGAAGAAGATACATCGGCTTTACGCCTGAAGTTTCCGCCTTCTCCCCGTTCGGGTAGTTATCCGGTAATTATGGACAATGTAGGTAAAACCTATGGCGAACATACAGTATTCAAAAATGCTTCACTCACTATAGAACGCGGAGATAAGGTAGCATTTGTCGGAAAAAACGGTGAAGGTAAATCCACATTAGTGAAATGTATCATGAAAGAAATCGAACATGAGGGTACATTGACTCTGGGACACAACGTACAGATAGGATACTTCGCACAAAACCAGGCCTCACTGTTAGACGAGAACCTAACCGTATTCCAGACCATCGACGATGTGGCTAAAGGAGAAATCCGTAATAAGATACGCGACCTGTTAGGAGCTTTCATGTTTGGCGGACCGGAAGAATCAATGAAGAAGGTGAAAGTACTATCGGGAGGCGAGCGTACACGTTTAGCTATGATTAAGCTATTACTCGAACCGGTAAACCTGCTGATTCTGGATGAGCCTACCAATCATCTTGACCTCAAAACAAAGGATATCCTGAAACAGGCTTTAATTGATTTTGACGGTACGTTGATTGTCGTTTCACATGACCGTGACTTCCTGGACGGACTGGTAACAAAAGTATACGAATTCGGCAATAAGAAAGTAAAAGAACACTTGTGCGGTATCTACGAATTTCTTGAAAAGAAAAAGATGGACTCTCTGCAGGAGTTAGAAAAGAAATAGTGGTACTTCCCGCACGGGGAGGTACGCCAAGCGATGGGTATATTTTGAAACGCGGATTAACGCGAATTTGCGCAAATTAAAAGACTGTTATTCTATCTCGTCTTTCTTTGTGCAAATCCGCGTTAATCTGCGTTTTATTGAATAATAATACTCTATGGAACTCTGTGAGCCTCTGTGGTGAAATCCCTCCAAATTATCTTTTTAATATTTTAAGTACTATAATTTGCTATTCGATAAGGTAAATCCTATCTTTGCCAGCCAATTAAAGTTTTAAATTTGAAGAACAAAAGGTACATATTCTATATTCTATTTGTCATCAGCATCATTATGCTGGCAGTACCCCTTGTTCCCCATCATCACCATGCCAATGGGATGATTTGCATGAAACATGATGTAACACCCGAAGAACAATGCCCTGTACACAATCACCACCGGGAAAATGACTCCTGCTGCAGTAACGAATGTCTGGCGCGTTTTTCATCTCCTGCACCCAGTGCGCAGGTAGATTTGGGACCACAACATATGTTTGTTGCAATCTTATTCACCGACTTTATAATTGAAAATCTACTCCGACCTCAGGAAAAACAATTCACTAACGAATATGTCTACCGAGAGTCTTTACACGGCACGAATATCACTCGTGCCTTCGGACTTCGTGCCCCTCCATCTACATTCGTCTAACCGAACAATGTAGCTATTACATTGTTTGCAAGACTGTTGCACCCACAAACCTCTACTTTTGCAGGGTGAATTGTGACGAATTTACAAAAACGAAATCATTAAGAATGTATTTTATATAATCATGAAGAAACTTATCTTTATGGGAGTTCTAGGATTGTTTATTCTGGGCTCCTGCAACAACAAACCGGGAAATAATCCCGAGGAACACAATCATGGTACCGAGGCTCACAACCATGACCACGAAGGACACGATCACGAAAATGAAGGACACAGCGCCACCAAAGAGTGCGAGGGGCATGATCACGGCAGCGAAGCTTCCGTAAGTGAACATAGTGATGAAATCATCCTGCCCAAAGCCAAGGCGGAAGCTGCCGGAGTGAAGGTGAGCACTATTGAACCGGGGACTTTTGAACAAGTAATAAAGACCAGCGGACAAGTACTTGCCGCACAGGGAGACGAAAGCGTAGCTGTAGCTACGGTAGCCGGTGTTGTCAGCTTTCACGGTAAAGTTACCGAGGGCATGAGTGTAGGGAAAGGCAGTACCCTGCTGACCATCTCATCCAGTAATATAGCAGATGGTGACCCGGTGCAACGTGCCCGTATTGCCTATGAAATCTCAAAGAAAGAATACGAACGTATGAAAGCGTTGGTTAAAAACAAAATCGTATCCGACAAAGATTTCGCACAAGCCGAACAAAATTACGAGAATGCCCGTATCAGCTACGAAGCACTCGCCAAAGGAAATACCAAAGGCGGACAGGCCATATCTTCTCCTATCGGCGGATATGTGAAAAATATCTTAGTCAAAGAGGGAGATTATGTTACCATCGGACAACCGTTGGTCAGCGTAACACAAAACCGTCGTCTTTTCCTGCGCGCAGAAGTTTCAGAGAAATACTACCCATATCTGCGCACTATTGGTTCGGCTAACTTCAAAACGCCGTATGATAATAAGGTGTATGCACTGAAAGAATTAAGCGGACGCCTCCTTTCGTTTGGCAAGTCTGCCGGAGATAATTCATTCTATGTTCCGGTAACATTTGAGTTTGACAACAAAGGAGATATTATTCCCGGTTCGTTTGTAGAGGTATATCTACTGTCAACCCCAATGGAAAACGTTATCTCGCTCCCCCGCACTGCACTGACAGAGGAACAAGGATTATTCTTTGTCTATTTGCAACTGGATGAAGAAGGGTATAAAAAGCAGGAAGTGACCTTAGGTGCAGATAATGGGCAAAGCGTACAGATACTTACAGGCGTCAAAGCCGGCGATCCTGTTGTTGTCAGCGGTGCCTACCAGGTGAAACTGGCTTCGGCAAGTAATGCGATACCGGCACATAGTCATGAACACTAAAAGGATTTACGATTGGACGATTTACAATTTACGATTGAAATTACTTTGATTTACAATCTCTTTCATCAATCGTAAATTGTAAATCGTCTAATCGTAAATAATTGTAATTTCAATCGTAAATTGTAAATTGTCTAATTGTAAATCGTCTAATCGTAAATAATTTCATGTTAAATAAAATTATACATTTCTCTCTTCAGAACCGCATCCTGGTACTCGTAGCCTCGGTGTTGTTGCTGATTGGCGGTACGTATACCGCAATGCATACAGAAGTGGACGTATTTCCCGACCTCAACGCGCCGACAGTGGTCATCATGACTGAGGCCAATGGTATGGCAGCCGAAGAAGTGGAACAGCTCGTCACCTTTCCCGTAGAAACTTCTGTGAATGGTGCAACAGGTGTGCGCCGCGTACGCTCTTCTTCTACAAATGGATTTTCTGTAGTTTGGGTAGAATTTGACTGGGGAACAGATATTTATCTGGCCCGGCAGATTGTAAGTGAAAAACTGGCAGTAGTCAATGAGTCACTGCCCGCTAATGTGGGCAAACCAACACTTGGCCCACAGTCTTCCATATTGGGTGAGATGCTGATTATCGGCCTTACCGCAGATTCAACATCTATGCTCGACCTGCGTACTATCGCCGACTGGACAATTCGTCCGCGTCTGCTTTCAACAGGAGGTGTGGCACAAGTAGCCGTTTTGGGTGGCGATTTGAAAGAGTATCAAATACAACTCGACCCGGAACGGATGCGTCACTATGGGGTATCTATGGGTGAAGTAATGAACACCACCCGGGATATGAATCTCAACGCCAACGGTGGAGTACTTTATGAATATGGAAACGAATATATAGTACGCGGAGTACTCTCTACAGATAAAGCAGATCAGCTGGGAAAAGCTGTAGTGAAGAGTATAAACACCGTACCTGTACTATTGGAAGATATAGCAGATGTAACTATCGGACCGAAAGCTCCGAAGTTGGGCACAGCCTCGGAACGGGGAAAACCTGCTGTATTGCTGACAGTTACCAAACAACCTTCTACCAGTACACTGGAACTGACGGATAAACTGGAAGCTTCTTTAAAGGATTTACAGAAGAACCTACCTGCGGATGTGAAGGTTTCTACCGATATTTTCCGTCAAAGCCGTTTTATCGAAAGTTCTATCGGAAACGTGAAGAAGTCTTTGCTGGAAGGAGGTATCTTTGTTGTGATCGTGCTCTTCCTGTTCCTGGCAAATGTACGAACCACAATTATTTCACTGGTAACACTGCCAATTTCACTGATTGTTTCCATCCTCACTCTTCATTATATGGGGATGACTATTAATACAATGAGTCTTGGCGGTATGGCAATTGCCATCGGTTCACTGGTGGACGATGCTATTGTAGATGTGGAAAACGTATATAAACGACTCCGTGAGAACCGGATGAAACCGGAAGCTGAACGTCTCCCGGTACTCGACGTGGTATTCAATGCCTCTAAAGAGGTGCGTATGCCCATTCTGAACTCTACACTGATCATTGTAGTGAGTTTCGTACCCCTCTTCTTCCTTACAGGTATGGAAGGACGTATGTTAGTACCGCTGGGCGTTGCTTTTATTGTGGCACTGTTCGCTTCTACAATAGTGGCTTTAACACTTACTCCGGTACTATGCTCTTATCTGTTGGGTAGAAACAAGAGTGACAAAATCCCCAAAGAAGCATTCGTAGCACGCTGGTTGAAAGGTGTTTATGAAAAAGCATTGAGATGGGTACTTAATCACAAGCGAATCACGTTGGGAAGTACCATTGCTCTGTTTATTGTTGCTTTGGGATGTTTCTTTACGTTAGGACGCTCCTTCCTACCGCCTTTCAACGAAGGTTCGTTTACCATCAATATATCTTCGCTGCCGGGTATCTCTCTGGAAGAGAGTAACAAAATGGGGCACCGTGCGGAAATGTTGCTATTAACTATTCCTGAAATACAGACCGTGGCCCGCAAAACCGGGCGTGCCGAACTGGATGAACATGCCCTGGGAGTGAATACCTCGGAGATAGAAGCACCATTTGAACTGAAAGACCGTTCGCGCAATGAGCTCATTGCAGATGTACGTGAGAAACTGGGTACAATCACCGGAGCAAATATCGAGATCGGCCAGCCTATCAGCCACCGTATCGACGCTATGCTATCCGGAACAAAAGCCAATATCGCTATTAAGCTTTTCGGAGATGACTTAAACAAAATGTTCTCTTTGGGTAATGAAATAAAAGGGGCTATTGAAGGTATTCCCGGTATTGCCGACCTGAATGTGGAACAACAGATTGAACGCCCACAGCTAAAAATCACTCCGAAACGTGAAATGCTTGCCAAATATGGTATCACCCTGCCAGAGTTCTCGGAATATATCAATGTAGCATTGGCAGGTGAAGTCATTTCACAGGTTTACGAAAAAGGCAAGGCATTCGATCTCATTGTTAAAGTGAAAGATAACTTCCGTGATGAAGCCGAGAAGATACGTAACCTGATGGTAGATACATCGGACGGAAAGAAGGTACCCCTAAGTTACGTAGCTGATGTTGTTTCGGCTATGGGTCCCAATACCATTAACCGTGAAAACGTGAAACGTAAGATTGTGATTTCTGCAAACGTAGCCGACCGCGACCTTCGCAGCGTAGTAAATGATATACAGAAAAAGATAGATACCTCCGTAAAGCTCCCGGAAGGGTACCATATTGAATATGGAGGGCAATTTGAAAGCGAACAGGCAGCAAGCCGCACGCTGGCCTTGACTTCCTTCATGAGTATCGTTATAATCTTCTTACTGCTGTACCATGAGTTCCGGAGTGTAAAAGAGTCCGGAGTGATTCTGCTGAACTTGCCGTTGGCGCTGATTGGTGGCGTATTTGCGCTACTCATCACCACAGGTGAAGTCAGTATCCCGGCCATCATCGGATTTATCTCTCTGTTTGGTATCGCTACACGTAATGGTATGCTACTTATCAGCCATTACAATCACCTGCAACAGGAAGAGGGTATGGGAGTATACGACAGTGTAATTCATGGTTCACTGGACCGGTTGAATCCTATTTTGATGACAGCACTCTCCAGTGCTCTGGCGCTGATACCACTGGCCCTGAGTGGTGATCTGCCGGGTAACGAGATACAAAGTCCAATGGCAAAAGTAATCCTCGGAGGTCTTTTAACATCGACTTTCCTGAACGGATTTATCATTCCCATTGTATACCTGATGATGCATCACCGCTCCCCACAGAAGGAGGAGATATGCCAAACGATAGATGATGGGAATATCCCTAATGAAACGAATGAATAATAGAATGAAATGAAAAGAATAACGATATTTACTGCCGCACTCCTTGCCATTGCAGGAGTGCAGGCACAAAGTAACATAGAACAGGTGCTTCGGAATATCGAAGCTAACAATAAAGAGTTGCAGGCAAACGCCCAGCTTATCTCTTCACAGAAGCTGGAAGCAAAGACTGATAATAACCTTGCAGATCCCAGTCTCTCTTATGCACACCTCTGGGGTGCTAAAGACAAAAATGAGACAATCGGAGAGCTTGTTGTTTCTCAAAGCTTCGACTTTCCCAGTCTCTACGCCAGCCGTGCAAGATTGAACCGCCTGAAAACAAGCTCTTTCGACGGACAGGCAAGTATCTTCCGGCAAGGTATCCTGCTACAGGCCAAAGAAGTATGTCTGGACATTATCATGCTTCGCCAGCAAAAGCAGATCTTACAAGAACGTTTACGCAATGCGGAAGAGCTTTCGGCAATGTACAAGAAACGCCTGCAAACAGGCGATGCCAACATTATTGAAACAAACAAGATCAACCTGGAACTGCTAAATGTCAAAACAGAGGCTTCGCTAAATGAAACAGCCTTGCGCAATAAGCTTCAGGAACTGAATACCCTGAATGGAAATATTCCTGTAGTATTTGAAGGGAATACATATCCGGCGGTTATCTTCCCTTCGGACTATCAGATGCTTAAAGCGGAAGTACTCGCTGCGGATCCAACCCTGCAGACACTTGCCAGTGAGAGTGCAGCTGCCCGTAAGCAGATTGGTGTCAATAAACAAGGCTGGTTGCCGAAACTGGAACTGGGATACCGCCGGAATACCGAATCGGGTACTCCCTTCAATGGCGTAGTAGTAGGTTTCTCTTTTCCAATCTTTGAAAACAAAAGCAAAGTAAAGATAGCAAAAGCACAAGCCATGAATACAGATTTCCTGAAAGAAAGCGCCATGTTGCAGGCAGAATCACAAGTAGCACAACTTTATCAGGAGGCACAAACTTTGCGCAGCTCAATGGACGAGTACGAAAAAACCTTCCAGGCGCAGCAAGATCTCGAAATGCTGAAACAAGCACTGACCGGTGGGCAGATCAGCATGATTGAGTACTTTGTAGAAGTCTCGGTAGTATATCAAAGCAAACAAAATTATCTGCAACTGGAAAACCAGTATCAGAAGGCAATGGCAAAGATATATAAGAACCAATTATAGAACCGATTTCACTTCTGCCAGACATTGTTTGAAGCTTTTTGTTGACAAAGACAAGAGAATACATTATATTTGCAGCAAACATAAAATACTGATTATGAAACCTAAACATTTCTATCAGACAGCTTTGTGCTGCATCCTTACTCTGCTGAGCGCATGTAAGGACGACAACGACAGTCCGCTCCGCTTTTATAACGACACATACGAAGTCCCTATGGGAGGTATACGCTACCTGGGGTTGGAAAGCGGAAACGGTGATTATTCATTAGAAGTAAAAGATCAACGTCTTGTCAGTGCACAAGTGGAACAGGGATGGTCGACTCCGGGTGGTAGTGCCATCTATGTCCGGGGAATCCTTACGGGAAAAACAACCTTGAAAGTCACAGACTATGCAACGTTGGAAAGTTGTCTTTTGACAATTAAAGTAGTGGATAATTACGAAACAATGCGGCTATCCCGTGGATATGGATCTGTACTGTCTGAGAATGGAACGGCGGACATGCTGCCCGGCATTTCGGATATATTTCTTATCAATAATCGTGCACGGGATGCATATTTCTTCAGACAGGGACCTCAAACAGCCTTTTCATCCGGGTTGGTACTGGTAGCAAAAGGAAATTATGTACTCGAACCGGGAATGGACGACCAGGCCAATATGACACTCACCTTTACAGAGAGTGTGGAGCACGCAGAAGCCCTGACCGGTTCACATAAGTTCATCCTTCACGGCAATCCGTATATACTCCACCGGTTGGACAAGAACCTGAATCTGAATTGGGATACTCCACCGACAGGAGATACGCGGACATCGCCCGAACCTCCTCCTTCTTACATTCTGGAAGAAGAAGGAACAGGAAAGCAGTTGAGCTTTTCATTCACCGGACTGGAAATGCCGGAAGGAATATTGCCTTAACCGGGAAGAAAACAGCCGGCTCCGATGTCTGGTGTCATCACAGGATACGTATCTCTTCGGGCAAATATCCGCTGCGAATACGCCACTCCTGCGGATAAAGATTATTGGCACGATTGCCTATATTCTTCACAAAACCGAGGGGAACCGATCTATAAGTAAGCAATACATAACCACGAGGGGCCGTCTCTGATAAAGAGATGGCCTCTTTGCGTAAAAAAGCAATGGCTTGTTCGTAACTGATTTCTTCTGTAGAGAAAATATCCGGTTGCAATGCCCGGCTCATAGCAAGTGCATGATCGGGAATAAGATCTTTCCCTTTCACTTCTCCCACTGTGATACCCGCTTGTACTATGCGGAGAAACTGCTTTAAAGTGGCAAGTTCACCGATGTATTCTTTAGGAAATGCAGTAATCGTGTTTCCATTTACTGACAGTTCATACGCTTCAGGAACTGCAAGCCAGCTTTTTGCTGTCGCTAATTGTTCTTTACCAATCGGTGCAGGAGCTGCTTTACCTCGCATAGCAGACACTTTTTTACGGATAGCCTTTCCATTGCCGACTTCATAAGCAAATACCTCCGAACCTGCAGCACCGTACATTTCTTTCTCTCTTTCCGGTTTCCGAAGTGCGGCAAGAAAGAACCCCTCTCCTCTCGTTTTATGAGGCAAAAAACGGTAGACCGGAAAGTCTGTTCCTGTTAGCAGATCTCCTGTGATGTCCCACTCCGAAGAAATATCCAACGGAAGTACTTCAGTTCCGAATTCATCACAAATCCACTGCACATTTTCTTCGTCCTCCTTCGTGTTATAAGTACAAGTACTGTATATAAGTATCCCACCCGGTTTAAGACATTGCCAGATATCAGCAATAATACGGCGTTGACGTTGCCAGCATATTTCAACGTTATCCGAGTTCCACTCCTCAATTGCGCGAGGATCTTTGCGGAACATACCTTCGCCGGAACAGGGTACATCGGTGAGTATTACATCAAAAAAACTTCCAAGATGTGAGAAATCTGCCGGATCATTGTTCGTCACTACAACCCCGGGATACCCCCACTTTGTCAGATTCTCTGCAAGTATCTGCGAACGATTGCGGATCACTTCATTTGCAACCAACAGACTTCCTGCCGGCAAAAGGCTACAGGCATGAGTAGACTTCCCGCCGGGAGCAGCGCAAAGATCAAGCATCACAACAGGGTCTTCGGATAGATATTGTTGCAACACCTGACCAACAAACATAGACGAGGCTTCCTGCACATAGTAACAACCGGCATGAAAAAGAGGATCAAAAGTAAACGTCAGACGCTGATCGAGATAATACCCCTCTTTGCACCAGGGAACTTGTTTTAGTTGAGAGTTGAGAGTTGGAAGTTGAAAATTAACTGCGCTATCAGGCTGCATAGTAACTTTCAACTTTCCACTTTCAATTTTCAATTGATTAAGCCGGATACTGACAGGAGGTTCCTGCTCCAGGGCAGCAGATAACTTTTCATATTCTTCGTTGCCCAACAAGGTACGGGTATAGTCAATAAAAGAGGCTGGCAAATTCATTGGATTTCCTTTTTATATGTATTAAAACCGATTGGATTACGGGGTTTACTCGCATCTTTCTCTTTGGTCTGTAACTCCGCAAGAGTCCGATTTATCAATTCTATCTGCATACGCGTATCATCATTTATATCATTATAATCGGCAACTCCATCCATTTTCTTCTGTTAATTCCTGCAAATATCAAAAATATTTTGTCTCTTTGCAACTTTCCGGCAGGTTAACTACGTCTAATAACCAAAGAAACAAAAAAATTACAAGATATGAAAAGAATTTTAATTGCTCTAATGGTGGCAACTCTCTACTGCTCCATGTCATTTGCACAAAAGCAGAAAACCGTCTACAAAGATAGTACCGGACAGGTAACAATTACAGTTAGCAAAACCAATGATGATTCGGTCTATACCCCCAAATACAAAGATACAGCAGAGGATGGAGTAACCGTAGAAAGCGAATCAACTGATTCCTATGACAGTACATACAGTTATACTGGCTTTAATGATGAAGACTTCTCTTTAATCAAAGACTTTAGCGGCATGGCTTCCAAAGGCATTGCTCTTGCATTCTTCATCTTGATATTAGTTTTCGGTTTCCCTATTTTTGTTATCTTCATTGCGTTTTACTTCCGCTACAAAAACCGGCGTGAACGTTACAAACTGGTAGAAAAAGCCATTGCTGCCGGACAGCCCATTCCGGAAGGTATTCTTAAAGAGAGCCTGAATACAGACACACGTTCCAAAGGAATTAAAAACATGTGCCTCGGCGCCGGATTGTTCATCTTCCTTTGGGCTATAACAGACAGCTTTGCTCTGGGGTGTATAGGCCTACTGATAATGTTCACCGGCCTCGGACAATGGTTGGTTGCCCGTAATCAACATCCTACTGACGAGCAAAAATGAGTCAGATCAACGACATATCGTTAGTCGCACAGGTCGTGGTGTTTAAAAACGCCAAGGCCTTCAACCAGTTGGTGCAGAAGTATCAATCGCCTATCCGGCGCTTCTTCCTCAACCTGACGTGCGGCGACAGCGATTTGAGCGACGATCTGGCACAAGATACATTTATCAAAGCATATACAAGTATAGCAACCTTTAAAAATCTTTCAAATTTCTCAACATGGCTTTATCGTATTGCTTATAATGTATTTTATGATTATATTCGCAGTCGGAAGGAAACAACCGAACTGGACTCCAGAGAGGTAGATGCTACCAATTGTGTTGAACAGGAAAACGTAGGACAACGCATGGACATTTACCAATCACTTGAAAAGCTAAAAGAAGTGGAACGAACCTGTATCACTTTGTTCTATATGGAAGATGTAAGTATAGACAAAATTGCGGGAATTGTGGGTATACCGGCAGGAACAGTAAAAAGTCACCTGTCGCGTGGTAAAGAGAAATTGGCTATGTATTTAAAACAAAATGGTTATGATGGAAACAGATGATAAACTAATACGGGAATTCTTTGCAAAACAAAAACAAGAAATACCCGATAATGGCTTTAGTCGCCGTGTAATGCACCATCTGCCCTACCGCACAGGACTATTGGTGAAAATATGGAGTGTATTTATTACGTTTGTGGCTGTGGTGCTGTTCTTTGCTTTCGACGGACTTCAGGCAGTAGTAGGTACTGCACGTGATATATTTGTATCGATGGTACAAAGCGGAGCCGCAACTGGCATTGATCTCAAATCGCTGATTATCGCTGCAGTGGTACTCATGTTTCTGGGAGTACGCAAGGCATGGTCGATGGCATAAGAAAAGCAGAGTAAAAAGTAAACTTTTTACTCTGTAATATAGTATATTGGTAAACGTATAACAATCACACATTCAATTTAATATGGAATAAAAGAGGGAAGTCTTTACTTTCCTCTTTTATGCTTATACAAAGCAAAGGAATTTCAATCAACAGGCTCCATATGCCCTGTGAAGGGGGTATATAGGTCTCGTTTGAAATCGGCATATCAACAATATCCCGGTAGCAAACAGTCCGCTTGATAGCAGCAAACTTTTTTTCATCAGTAAATAATATTCTATCTCTTAGTCTGGTGAAACGGAACATCAAATGATAGGAGAACAGTTTTCATTTTGTTAAAGTATGATAAATTTGCTCTTAACAGAAAAGAGCTCCGAACAGAGAAGTTGTATCTTTGTTTCCTTAGTAAACTAAATAAAGACTGCAAGTTTTGAGACTACATATATTTTTTATTTTGTTGTTTTTGACAATAAGCAACATAAAAGCAGATGAAATAGATAGCTCATGGGTACAGCGACAAGACACTACCGAATTACCCAGTGACCAGATGGTACTCAATTTCCTCCGGGAATCGGGTATTCCTATTACGCATGGTAATAAAGTAAAGTTACTCAAAAGCGGACGCGAGAAATTTGAGGATCTCTTTGAAGCTATTCGCGGCGCTAAACACCATATACACCTGGAATACTTTAACTTCCGGAATGATTCCATTGCCAACGCTCTTTTTGACCTCTTGGCCGAAAAAGTAAAGGAGGGAGTGGAGGTACGCGCCTTATTCGATGCTTTCGGTAACTGGTCTAATAATAAGCCGCTAAAGAAGCGTCATCTCAAAGCAATCCGTGAACGAGGTATCGAAATAGTCAAGTTCGATCCATTTAAGTTTCCCTATATCAATCACGCAGCACATCGGGATCATCGGAAAATAGTTGTTATCGATGGGAAAATAGGTTACACCGGAGGAATGAATATAGCAGATTATTACATCAACGGACTCCCCAAAATTGGTACATGGCGTGATATGCACATCCGTATTGAAGGCCCGGCAGTAGACATTCTGCAAGAAATCTTCCTCACAATATGGAACAAAACAGCCAAGCAAGATATCACAGGAGAGGCTTATTTTCCTGAACTTCCGGCTCCGGCAGATAGTATTGATGGAATTACCGTTGCTATCGTCGACCGTACACCGAAAAAGAATACCCGCATGCTCAGCCATACTTATGCCATGTCTATCTATGCGGCAAAAGAAAATGTACGAATAGTGAATCCTTACTTCGTACCCACCTCTTCGATCCGGAAAGCACTAAACTACGCACTTGAGAAAGGTACAAAGGTAGAGATTATGATCTCCTCTAAGGCAGATATACCTTTCACGCCGGATGCTTCGCTCTATAAAGTGCATAAGCTAATGAAACGTGGCGCGGATATATATCTGTACAATGGCGGATTTCATCACTCGAAAATCATGATGGTGGACGAGACCTTTTGTACCGTAGGCACTGCCAATCTTAACAGCCGAAGCCTGCGCTATGACTATGAAACAAATGCTTTTATCTTTGACAAAGAGTTTACAGCACAACTTGACAGTGTATTTGAGGCTGATACCCAACATTGTACAAAGCTCACACCTGAAATATGGAAAAAGCGTTCACCGTGGAAGAAGTTCGTCGGATGGTTTGCTAACCTATTTACTCCCTTTTTATAATCTGCATAGATTCTAACTACTTACTACTGGATTCTAACTACTTTTTTTCTACCTTTGCAGTATGAAACAGTATTTAGATTTACTCAACCGTGTACTTACCGAGGGTGCTGAAAAGAGTGACCGCACCGGTACTGGTACAATCAGTGTTTTCGGACATCAGATGCGCTTCAATCTCGACGAGGGATTCCCTTGCCTGACGACAAAGAAATTGCACCTGAAATCTATTATATATGAGCTATTATGGTTCTTGCAGGGAGATACGAATGTAAAATATCTGCAAGATAACGGGGTTCGTATCTGGAATGAATGGGCCGACGAAAAAGGAGAACTAGGACATATCTATGGCTATCAGTGGCGTTCATGGCCTGACTACAAAGGCGGTTTTATCGATCAGATCAGTGAAGTGGTAGATACAATCAAGCATAATCCTGACTCCCGGCGAATCATCGTAAGTGCCTGGAATGTAGGGGACCTCGATAATATGAACCTGCCTCCATGCCATGCTTTCTTCCAGTTTTACGTAGCCAACGGACGTCTGAGTCTGCAACTCTATCAACGGAGTGCAGATATTTTTCTGGGAGTTCCGTTCAATATCGCCTCTTATGCCCTGTTATTGCAAATGATGGCGCAAGTGACCGGATTGGAAGCCGGAGATTTCGTACATACATTGGGAGATGCGCATATCTACCTGAACCATCTGGAACAGGTAAAGCTGCAATTAACCCGTGAACCACGTCCGCTACCCCAAATGAAGATAAATCCGGATGTAAAGAGTATCTTCGACTTCAAATTTGAAGATTTTGAATTAATAAACTATGATCCGCATCCACATATTGCAGGAAAAGTCTCGGTATAAATCAGTAGCTAGAATTTAGTAGTTGGTAGTTAGAAGCTATGCAGCATGATCGTATTTTTATGATCTGACGACATATTCCATAGATTCCAACTTCTAAATTCTAACTACTAAATTCCAATAAACATTATGAGTAAAATCAGCATTATAGCCGCTGTAGATCGCCATATGGCTATCGGCTTCAAAAATAAACTTTTGTTCTGGTTGCCCAATGACCTCAAACGTTTTAAAGCACTCACCACAGGAAATACAATTATAATGGGGCGAAAAACATTCGAGTCACTTCCTAAAGGTGCACTTCCCAATCGCCGCAATATTGTTCTTTCTTCCAATCCGGCAAATAGCTTTCCCAATGCCGAGGTTTTCACTTCTTTGGAAGCTGCTTTGCAAAATTGCCGCGAAGATGAGCATGTTTACGTCATCGGCGGAGAAACTGTATACCGCCAGGCTATTGTCCTAGCTGACGAACTCTGCTTGACTGAAATAGATGATGAAGCCCTGGAAGCCGATGCTTTCTTCCCTTCAGTAGACCTTACAGTATGGCACGAAAAAAACAGAGAAGTCCATCCTGCGGATGAAAAACATCTCTGCTCCTATGCGTTCGTTGATTACACCAGATAGTTACGGATAGAACGAATCACTCCTGATCGTCTGTGTCCACTATAATTGGCATCTGCCGTTTAATAGCTTCATGGAAAGAGATAAGTGTCTCAGTACGTGCCAACCCCAACGGTTGCAGCTTATCATGAATGACACTCAACAGATGATGATTATTCTTTGCATAAATCTTGATGAACATATCATATTTACCTGTAGTGAAATGACATTCCACCACCTCTGGTATAGCTTCCAAAGCTTTTGTCACAGAATCAAATGATTCCGGGTCCTTCAGGTAAATTCCAATGTAAGCACACGTCTCATACCCGATTTTTTCAGGGTCGATGACAAACTCCGAACCCTTCAATATCCCCAGATTAGTCAGCTTCTGTATACGCTGGTGGATAGCTGCACCCGAAACATTACACGCTCGTGCCACTTCCAGAAAAGGAATACGTGCATTATCTGCTATCAGCTTCAGAATCTGCTCATCTAAAGTATCCAATTGATGATGTCCCATTTTAAATCAATTTGTTTTAATACATGAATGTTATTGCAAAGTTAGATAATTTTTTGGCAATAAATACTATGATTTATTACTTTTATTTCTAAATATGGGATAAGTCAGCAATTGTTCGTACCTTTGTAAAAACATAAATATACGCTAAATATGAAACGAAATACTACCCTCATACTATGCCTTTTGATGGTAATAAACATACACGCACAGGGGTTTACAGACTTTTTCAAGGACAAAACATTACGAGTAGATTATATTTTCACCGGTGATGCCAAACACCAATCGATCTATCTGGATGAACTTTCGTACCTGCCTTCATGGGCAGGGCGCAGACATCATCTCTCCGAACTTCCTTTAGAGGGTAACGGCCAAATCACAATGATCGATCTCACCACTCGAAAATGTATCTATAAAACCTCCTTTTCCTCTCTTTTTCAAGAGTGGCTTTCTACAGACGAGGCTCAGAAAACAGCAAAAGGATTTGAAAATACCTTTCTACTTCCTTATCCGCAACACCCGGTAGAGATAGAGATCACACTGCTCAACTCGTCACGAAAAGTAATGGCTCGTTTAAAACATATCGTACACCCCGATGATATACTGATTCATGAACGGGGTATCTCGCATATAACACCACATAAATACCTTCTGAAAAGTGGTAGTGAAGCAGATTGTATCGATGTAGCCATCTTGGCTGAAGGATATACTGAAGACGAAATGGATCTATTCTACAAAGATGCTGAAAAAGCATGCGAAAGTCTTTTCTTTTATGAACCATTCAAATCAATGAAAAACCGGTTCAATATTGTTGCTGTTGCCAGCCCATCAAAAGATAGTGGTGTCAGTGTACCACGAAAAAGCAATTGGAAACAAACTGCATTTAATTCTCATTTTGATACTTTCTATTCCGACCGTTATCTGACTACCAGTCGTGTAAAGTCTATACACAACGCGTTATCAGGTATTCCTTACGAGCATATTATCATCATCGTCAATACCAAAGAATACGGTGGTGGAGGTATCTATAACTCCTACACACTGACTGCTGCTCACCACCCTACCTTCAAACCCGTAGTAGTACACGAATTCGGACATAGTTTCGGAGGTTTAGGTGACGAATATTTTTATGAAGAAGATGTAATGACGGACACCTATCCGCTCAATGTGGAGCCTTGGGAACCGAATATCTCTACCCGTGTAGACTTCTCCTCCAAATGGGAAGATATGCTTCCGGCAGGAATTCCTGTTCCTACTCCTCCGCAAATGAATAAGCAGTACCCGGTAGGTGTTTATGAAGGTGGTGGATATTCAGCAAAAGGTATCTACCGTCCCTCTTTTGATTGCCGCATGCGAACAAATGAATATCCAACATTCTGTCCGGTATGCCAACGCTCTATTCGTAGAATGATTGAATTTTATACTAACAATAAATAAAGTAATAATCAAAAACCAGGTCTTTATGATTAGACTCCAACCTATCAGTACGTCTGACGTACAACATTATCAATTTATGGAGGATCTGCTTATTGCAGCCTTTCCACCAGAAGAATACCGCGAGCTGAAAGATTTGCGCGAATATACCAACCGTATTGGCAATTTCCATAATAATATTATTTTTGATGATGATACCCCTGTGGGGCTTATTACCTACTGGGACTTCGATCATTTTTATTATGTAGAACACTTTGCCATTAACCCGGCATTACGAAATGGTGGCTATGGCAAAAAAGTATTAGATTTCTTATGCAAAAAATTAAACCGTCCCATCGTTCTGGAAGTTGAAATGCCCCTGGAAGAAATGGCACAACGCCGTATTAACTTCTACAAACGACAAGGATTTGTTCTTTGGGAAAAAGAATACCACCAGCCTCCCTATAAAACCGGAGATCCTTTCTTACCGATGTATCTGATGGTACATGGCGATTTACAATGTGAACAGGATTTTGACACAGTAAAGAAGAAAATCCACAAGGAAGTCTATAATGTGAAAATGAATTCCTAAACATTCTCTTCATTTCATTCCAAAGAAAAAAAGGTGCTTAACTAAATAAATAGCTAAGCACCTTTTTCAAATATATTCAATCAACTCTCTATTCGCGGTACTGCGAAGAGTAGTTAATTTTCAAAGCATAAGCTTGACGAAGTGCATTCTTGATATCAGTTACGATACCCATCTTCGTATCCTTATCGATTTTCAGAGATACAGTCATCATTGCTTGATCAGATTCTTTCATACTTGATCTTTCTGCAATAATATAATCCTGAATTTCCGAAACTTCAGCGAAAGCATCATTCAATTGGATACGGCTCTCAGAACCCATCTTCTGACGAAACTCTCTCATTGGCTTTCCTACATACACAAATGTAACCAATGATTTCTTTTCAAGTTTTTCTAATTCTGTTGCTTGCGGAATCTTAAATTCAACCTTCAACGTTACCTCACGCATCGTTGTTACAATCATAAAGAAGAATAACAGCGTAAAGATAAGGTCAGGCAGAGAAGAAGTATTCAACGCAGGCATTTCACGTTTACCTGTTTTATTAAATTTTCCCATTACTTCTTTTCTCCATATTTTTTAGGTTCAGCTTCAGAAATCTTCTGAGGATAAATTTCACGAACAGCTTTCTGCTGATCTTCATTTAACTCTGAATATTTCTTTCCCCACTTTTCCTGAGACAGTTCATCTCTCAGTTCATTGTAAGCAGCAACCAATTCATTTTGTACGTCAATATATGCCTGATATGAAGAAGAACGGTCGTTCTGTAAAGAGACTACATGCTTTTCAGTGACCATCGTCGGACCAAAAAAGTCAACATCCTTTGATGTTTTTTCCGGCAACGACTCATCATTATATTTATTAGCAACAAACTCTTTAGTCTTCGCTCTCAACTGCTGAACATTCATGATTTCACCGTTAACCATCAACTGGTCATACATATTCAGGTAAATCTGTAGAACGTTGCGTTGCTTAACCTTGTCTTCATTCTTCTGCTCCTTATCATTTTCAGGCGGTGGCGGCAAACGTCTTGCCAAACCACGGTCCGTATCCATAGAAGTTGTAATCAAGAAGAAGATCAGCAACAAGAAAGCGATATCAGCCGTAGAACTTGAATTTATATCAGGAACTTTTCTTTTTCCTTTTGCCATAGTATTACTATATTTAATTGAGCAAGCTCAATTGGATTATGATAATTTCTTCTTAATGCTACTCAAGATGATAGCAACAACTGTTGCTCCCAAAAGGAAGTAGATTGAATAAAGGAACATATCAGTTAGCTTCAACCAAAAAGGAACATTGTCCGTTCCATCATATCCTGGTATTCTCAAAGTCTCTTCGCTACCCATAGCCCAAGAAACAACCAGTACAAGAACTAAAAGAATAAGACCAATCAATGATTTAATAGCGCTTACCGGATTATCTTTCAACGCTGAACCGAACTGGAATATAGCAGCAATAACAGTTGCAGCTACTGCAAGTCCGAAAAGTGCATACATCAAATACAATAATGCATCTGTATTTGCAGGTTGCCACATTTCCGGATCAACGCCTGCCAATGCAGCTGTTCCCTGAGCATCTCCTCCAAAATAAAAGAGACCTAATACCACCAGGATAAGAGCAAACATTGCGTACAGTACGTAGTACGATAATTTATATGATAACTTACTCATCTCAGATTATTTTTTGTATTTCAAGTTATATTTGATTACCATGTCAAGCAAAGAGATAGAAGAATCTTCCATTTCGCTTGTAAGAGCTTCGATCTTAGAAAGTACATAGTTGTAGAATACCTGAAGAATCAAAGCAACGATCAAACCGAAGATAGTTGTAATCAAAGCAACTTTCATACCACCTGCAACAACCGTCGGAGAGATATCACCTACTTGCTGGATCTTATCAAATGCCTGCACCATACCGATTACAGTACCCAAGAATCCTAATGACGGAGCCATTGCGATAAACAGTGTGATCCAAGAACATCCTTTTTCAAGGTAACCTGCTTGCACACCACCATAAGATACAACTGATTTTTCTACTACATCAATACCTTGATCGATTCTCATCAAACCTTGATAGTAAATAGATGCAATAGGACCTCTGGTGTTACGAGCGATGTCTTTTGCAGCTTCAACATCACCTTTTTCCAAAGCAGCTTCAATAGAAGCCATAAATTTCTTAGTATTGATTTCAGCCAAGCTCAAATAAATGATACGTTCAATACAGAATGCCAAACCGATAACCAATGCAATAGCTACCAAACTCATGAAAGATGCAGTACCTTCAATGAATTTTACTTTAATTTCTTTGTGAATACCACCTTCTTCAACGCCGTCAACAGAAGCATCAGCAGCTGGTTCTACTGCAGCAGGTGCAGCCTGTTCAGTTTGTTCAGCAGCAGGAGCATCTTGAGCCTGAGCAAGTTGAGTTGAGCCAAATGTTAAGACTCCCATCACAGCAACAATTGCGAATAACTTTTTCATTGTGTGTCTAATTTTTAAGATTAATTAATTAAATTATTATTATTGTATTTATTTTAGTTGTTTCCAAATTCCATTTGCTCATCTGCGGAGAGAGCGGGATTCGAACCCGCGATACACTTTTGGCGTATACACGCTTTCCAGGCGTGCCTCTTCAACCACTCGAGCATCTCTCCCTAAACCGGTTTGAGCCTTTTCAGCTACAAATGTATCCTTTTTTTTCTTCTTCTAAAGCATTCTAGCTCTTTTATCTCAAAGAAATACTCCAAATTAATATATTTTAAAACCTTTAGAAGCTTATTTGAGCATTCCAAACACTTTTAAAGCGTTTTCAGATGTGGCTTCAGCAACCCGTTCAGGCATCTTTTCATAAGCCTCTGCAACTTTTATCAAAGTATCTTTTATATAGGCACTTTCATTCCTCTTTCCACGATTCGGAGCGGGAGTCAGGTAAGGTGAATCAGTCTCTAAAACAATACGTGTCAACGGAATACCTTTCAAAACATCTGCCAAGTGAGATTTCTTAAATGTCACGACCCCATTTATTCCCAGCATAAAATCCGGAAATTCCAGTAACCTGGCAGCCTCTTCAGAAGTACCGGTAAAACTATGAAAAATCCCTTTTAACCCACTTTTTTTATAGGGCTCCAATACCTTATATATATAATCGAAAGCTTCTCTACAATGAACCACAATAGGCAAATGATACTCTAAAGCCCATTCTATCTGTTTTTCAAAGACAATAAGTTGCTCTTTCAAAAAAGTTTTATCCCAATAAAGGTCCAAGCCAATTTCACCAATAGCCACATACTCATTAAAAGGAGCTAACTGACGTGCAACAATATCCAATTCTTTTTCATAAGACTCATTAACAGAAGTAGGATGTAATCCCATCATCGGAAAACAAAATCCTTTATAAGTATTACATACCGAAAGTAATGGTCCAATTGTTGTACTGTCTATATTCGGCATAAAAATATGAGTTACACCTGCATCGTGAGCACGCTGCATTACTTGTGGAAGATCGTCGGAGAACTCTTCCCAAAAAAGATGTGAATGAGAATCAACAAGCATAATTAAACTAATCTATTCAGGTTGTTTTTCACCTGTCCGGTAATAATAAATAACTCCATAGTCACGGCATCTGTCTAAACGGAGTTCATTAGGAGATATATTCCGGAACTTTTCTTCTACTTGATTCCAAATATCCAATATCAGTTCATCAGCACGGGTACGCATAGCAGCCAATCCTTCTAAACTACGGTTAGTCAACACTTGTAGTGCTTTCTGCCTTTCATAACTATCAACAAATATATCATAATGAACCTTCACCTTAGCAATAGTAGGATTATAAATAGGCACTCCTCCCTGTGACGTTCTTTTTCTCTCACCTTCAATAATTCGTTTTCCCCATTCAACCATTGCAACCTCAGATGTTAAATCGGGAACATTATAATTATCAACCGGTAAACAATATATTTTTTTGTGGATAGGTTTCACTTCAGAACGAAGTACAGACAAATTCAATACCTGGATAAAATGAGAAATATACAAACGGGCTGTCTTTACATTTGATTGATGCTTTGGACTTTCCTTCACCTGGTTATTATAACATTGAATATAATAGTTATGAGCAACCTCAAATTTTGAAAGAAAATTCCTTGCTTCAGATAAAGTATTCAAAGATATTGCCAGTTCACTTACATTATACACATCCCCCTTTCCGACCGCCGATTTCAGCGCTCGTATTCTGGCCTGGTCTGTATTTGGTAAACGTCTGTAAGGCATCGGACAACACTGTTAATTACATTTCTCTGTACATCAAATGTTCCATCAAATTTTTTAATTCTTTTTTTCTTTCTTCAGCCACTGTTACTGCTGCTAAACTTTCCATAGCACGGGTATAATATTCACGCATTTTATTTTTACAGATACCCTTTATGCCAATCTTATCATAAATCCCGGTTACAGCAGCGATCTTTTGTTCCGGAACAAAATCTTCAGCAGTAATCCAGGTATTCAGTTCGGCAAAACAATCCTTATCAGCATGCTCCAAAGCTTTAATCAACATATAAGTTTTCTTATTGCAGAGGATATCCCCCCCTATTTTCTTACCAAAGACAACCGGATCACCATACACATCCAACAAATCATCCTGCAATTGAAAAGCAACACCTAGCTGAACACCAAAATCATAAAGACGTTCGGAATCTTCTCTGGATGCTCCGCCCAATATTGCACCTATTTTCAGACTGGCAGCCAACAACACTGCTGTTTTCAACCGGATCATTTCAATATATTCCTCTTCTTTAACATCGCTACGTTGCTCAAACTCCATATCCATCTGCTGCCCTTCACAAATTTCAAGAGCAGTAAGGCTAAAAATATCCATCACCTCCTTTAAATATTCCGTTGGACAGGCTGCCATATATTGATAAGCAAGTACCAACATTGCATCCCCCGACAATATGGCAGTATTATCATCCCACACTTTGTGTACGGTAGGTTTACCTCTACGCACATCTGCCCTGTCCATGAGATCATCATGAAGAAGGGTATAGTTATGATAAATTTCAATACCTATGGCCGGATCATAAACCTGCTCCACATTTTCCTTATATAAGTTATAAGCCATCAACATCAATACAGGACGAATGCGTTTTCCGCCCAAAGACAAGACGTATTCTACCGGATCATATAATCCTTTAGGAGAACGGGTAAACTGTAATTCAGAAACATGGGTATTTATTTTATCAAGCAATTGAGGCGCAGTAAACATAGTCATTTGAATTAAAAAGACGAGAAATAATTACTAATGAAAAAGGCTGCTTTTATGGCAGCCTTTTTCTGTATATTACATAATATTATTGCAATCTAAACATTACAGGTACCGTATACTTCACACGTACAGGTTTGTTTCTCTGCATACCAGGATTCCATTTAGGCATGGAATTAATCACACGAAGAGCTTCTTTATCCAGATATGGATCAACACTACGTGCGACCTTTGCATCTACGATACTACCATCTTTGTTTACAACAAACTGTACGATAACACGACCTTGTGTACCATTTTCCTGAGCAATTGTAGGATATTTGATATTCTTAGCCAAATATGACATCAAGGCAGCATTTCCGCCCGGGAATTCCGGCATTTTTTCTACAACATCGAAGATTTCCTGTTCTTCCGGTTCTTCTTCAACAACCTGTACAGGCACATATTTCACTTCAACTTTCTGACCGGTTTCCTCACTTGATGCTATAATTGTTTCTTCTACATCAGCATCATCATCTACAATATCCAAGATTTCAGCTGCCGCAGGTACTTCAGGTGGAGGTGGAACCTCAATTTTCTGTTCTTGTTCCGTAATAGGAACCATTTCCTCTTCAAACACTAGATCGGATAAAGCCTGACTTGTATCAATCTTTATGTCTCGCTCGGTCCATTCGAACGCCACGAACATAAAAGCTAATACAACCACGTATCCGATAAGCAACCATGTAGACTTTTTGCCTTCCAGGTCTGCTTTAGGTGATTTTTTAACTTCCATAAATTATAATATAAATATTAATAATACGTTCTTTTAATCAGATGTGTTTCTCAGTGCTTTTGAGTATCACGTGTTTTTCTGCCACAAATATAACGCAGATATTTGAGAAATAAAGTATATTTGAACAGTTTTTTCTGCCAAAATGTTAAAAAAGAATATATTCATAGTAGTATTACTCCTTTTTTGGGTCCGGATACAGGCTCAGGAAGATAATAGCGTGTTCCAATTCCTCAAGATCCCTTTTTCTTCTCATGCAGCAGCATTAGGAGGGGAAAATATATCAATTATAGAGGATGACCTTACAATGGCGGTCCATAATCCTGCTTTGTTGTCATGCGTAGCGGATAAAACACTTAACCTGAACTATATGTTATATATAGCCGGAGTCAACGCCGCCAGTGCTGCTTTCTCACGTGTTGCCGGAGAACGCTCAACATGGGCAGTTACAGCTCAGTTCGTGAATTATGGAACAATGAAAGAAACAACCAGTGAAAATGTAATAACAGGAACCTTTTCGGCTAAAGATATGGCATTTTCAGGAATCTACTCTTATGACTTGAGTGACTATTGGAGTGGTGGAGTAAAAGCAAATCTCATCTATTCTAATTACGAGAAATTTTCTTCATTTGCTATTGGAGTGGATTTGGGATTGAATTATTATCATCAGAACAGCGACTTTTCTTTTTCTCTTGTTGCCCGTAACTTAGGAGGACAAATTGTAGCTTTTGAAGATAAACATGAAAAGCTTCCGGTAGATGTGCAAGTAGGTATCACAAAGCGATTGTCACATGCACCTTTCCGAGTATCAGCAACTTTATACAATCTGACGGATTGGAAAAATTCCAACTTCTTTGATCACACCGTGTTAGGTATAGACTTTCTGCCAACAGATAATTTCTATATTTCATTAGGATACAATTTCCGTAGAAAAAACGAGATGAAAATAGCTGACTCCAGTCATTGGGCAGGTCTCACAGCCGGAGCCGGCATACAAATCAAACGCTTCAAATTAGGAGCTGCCTATGCAAAATATCACCTCAGCTCTTCTTCTTTATTATTCAATCTCTCAATGACATTATAGTACAATTACAAATAAAATGAAAAAAATCACCATAGCAATCGATGGCTTTTCCTCTTGTGGTAAAAGCACAATGGCCAAAGACCTGGCTCGTGAAATAGGGTATATTTATATAGACAGTGGAGCTATGTACCGTGCAGTCACTCTTTATAGTATAGAAAACGGTATCTTTAAAGGAGATACGATTAACACCGAAGAGCTTAAAAAACGAATGAACGACATCCACATTTCTTTCCAGATTGATCCGGAAACCGGCCGCCCAAATACTTACTTAAATGGTGTGAATGTAGAGAACAAAATTCGCACAATGGAGGTTTCTTCTAAGGTGAGTCCTATTAGCACACTTGACTTCGTACGTTCTGCTATGGTCCAACAGCAACAGGCCATGGGCAATGAAAAAGGAATTGTTATGGATGGACGTGACATCGGTACTACAGTATTCCCTAATGCCGAGTTGAAAATATTTGTTACAGCAACTCCTGAAATTCGTGCTCAAAGGCGTTACGATGAGCTAAAAGCGAAAGGACAAGAAGCCAACTTTGATGAAATATTAGAAAATGTAAAACAACGCGATTATATTGACCAGCATCGCGAAGTGAGTCCATTACGAAAGGCAGATGATGCGCTATTGCTGGATAATACAGAATTGACTATCCAGCAGCAGAAAGAATGGTTATTTAATCAATATAATCAAAAGGCAAAAGGGTAAGTTACGTATCATCTGACCTCATTAAGAGCAGAGAGTATTAAACAAATACATAGAATCATCTGAAAAAATCTGCAAACGTAAAACCAGGAATGATCAAAGTAGAAATAGATGAAGGTTCAGGTTTCTGTTTTGGAGTGGTAACCGCTATTCATAAGGCAGAAGAAGAACTGGCAAAAGGAGTTACCCTCTATTGCCTGGGTGATATTGTTCACAACAGCAAGGAGGTAGAACGGTTAAAAACAATGGGACTCATTACTATCAATCATGAAGAGTTCAAGCAACTACATAATGCCAAAGTATTACTTCGTGCTCATGGTGAACCTCCCGAAACATATACAATCGCCCGGGAAAATAATATTGAAATTATTGATGCTACCTGTCCGGTAGTACTCCGATTGCAAAAACGCATCAAGCAAGAATATCAGGAGAAAGATGCAGAAGAAAAACAAATTGTTATTTATGGTCAAAATGGACATGCCGAAGTTTTAGGATTAGTAGGTCAAACTACCGGAAAAGCAATTGTTATAGAAAAATTAGAAGAAGCTAAAGAGCTCGATTTCAGCAAAAGTATCCGTCTTTATTCGCAAACCACCAAATCGTTAGATGAATTCTGGGAAATAGTTGACTACATCAAAGATCACATTTCTCCTTCTGCTACATTTGAATACTATGATACCATTTGTCGTCAGGTAGCCAATCGCATGCCTAACCTACGTACGTTTGCTGCTTCACATGATCTTATCTTTTTTGTCAGTGGTAAAAAAAGTTCTAATGGGAAAATGTTATTCAGTGAATGTCTAAAGGTCAACCCTAATTCTCATTTAATAGATAATGCAGAAGAAATAGATGACTCTCTATTTCATGGAATTAGTTCTATTGGAGTATGCGGAGCTACTTCAACCCCCAAATGGCTGATGGAACAGATTTATACAGAAATCAAAGCACGTCTCGACAAAAAAATCATTTAACGTTATTTATTAATGCCACCGTCAGTTTGACACAAATGCAACTTATTTCCTAACACTTTTTGTTATCTTTGCAGCGTCAAATATAAAATAAGATTGTAATGGGAACAGTTAAGTGTGTAGGTATTTTAACCTCCGGAGGAGATGCTCCGGGAATGAATGCTGCAATTCGTGCAGTGACACGTGCAGCTATCTATAACGGACTGCAAGTTAAGGGTATATACAGAGGATATAGAGGTCTGGTAACAGGAGAAATCAGCGAATTCAAAAGTCAGAATGTTAGTAATATCATTCAACTGGGTGGCACTATATTAAAAACAGCACGTTGCAAGGAATTTACTACTCCTGAGGGACGTCAGCTCGCATACGATAATATGAAAAAAGAGGGAATCGATGCCCTTGTTATTATCGGTGGTGACGGTTCATTGACCGGTGCACGTATTTTTGCACAAGAGTTTGATGTACCTTGTATCGGACTACCCGGTACAATTGATAACGATTTGTATGGTACAGATACAACTATTGGATATGACACAGCATTGAATACAATTCTGGATGCAGTCGATAAAATACGCGATACAGCAACCTCACATGAGCGTCTTTTTTTCGTAGAAGTAATGGGACGTGACGCAGGTTTTCTTGCACTGAATGGTGCTATTGCTTCAGGAGCCGAAGCTGCTATTATTCCAGAATTTAGTACAGAGGTAGACCAATTGGAAGAGTTTATCAAAAGCGGTTTCCGGAAGTCTAAAAATAGTAGTATCGTATTAGTAGCCGAAAGTGAACTGACTGGTGGTGCCATGCACTACGCAGAGCGCGTAAAAAATGAATATCCGGAATACGATGTACGCGTAACCATATTAGGTCATTTGCAACGTGGTGGTAGCCCTACCGCTCACGATCGTATCATAGCGAGCAGAATGGGTGCTGCAGCAATCGATGCATTAATGGAAGATCAACGTAATGTAATGATTGGTATCGAACATGACGAGATCGTATATGTACCATTCAGTAAGGCCATAAAGAATGACAAACCAATTCAAAGAGAACTGGTGAACGTACTAAGAGAACTCTCTATTTAAAAGTTATAGAGTTATAGAGTTATAAAGTGGTAGAGTTATTGAATAGAGTGGTAAAGTTATAGGATTATAGAACAAAGAGGCATAGTGCCATTATTTTCCATTCAGATTTTAATGAGATTTGTAGTGTAAAATTTTGCAATCCTGCACCCTATTATCTTATAATCCCACCATTTTATAACTCTATAACTTCACCACCCTACCGTTCTATTTTTATCGTTTATTCAACGGAATATATTTACCAACATCCAGCACATTTTTATATGCAGGACGGATGATACGTTTACCTTCAAAGTTAAGTTCTTCATTGCGATGTGCACACCAGCCTACAATACGAGCCATTGCAAAAAGTGGAGTATAAATTTCTTGTGGCAAACCAATCATCTCATATACAAAACCGGAATAGAAATCAACATTACTTGATACAGTTTTACCATTATTTTTTATTTTGCCAAACATAGCAATTGCACGTTCTTCCAGTAATTCTAGAAAAGCAAACTCTTCTTCCTTTTTCTTCTCCTTTGCCAAATCCCGGGCGAGTTCTTTCAGCAATAAGGCACGTGGATCTGAAATAGTGTATACAGCATGCCCGATACCATAAATCAATCCGGTTTTATTATAGACTTCCTTATTCAGCATACGAGTAAAATAAGTATCTATTTCATCTACATCCTTCCAATCCTGGATATTTTCCTGAAGATGATGGAACATATCAACTACCTGAATATTAGCACCTCCGTGAAGCGGACCTTTTAAGGAACCGATACCAGCTGCGATAGACGAATAAGTATCTGTCCCGGTAGAAGAAGTGACACGTACTGTAAAAGTAGAGTTATTACCACCACCATGCTCTGCTTGTAGCATGAGTAAAAGATCAAGAGTACGGGCCTCCAGCTGGGTATAATCCTTCTTAAGCATGTAGAGGAAATTTTCGGCTATAGAGAGATTTTCCTGCGGATGACGAATATGAAGCGAACGACCAAAGGTGGCATGACGCAACATATTATAAGCATATGCAATAATAGTAGGAAACTTCGAAATCAGATCAATACTCTGTCTCATAAGATTATCCCGGGAGGTATCATCCGGATTGGGGTCAAAACGATACATTTCAAGAACACTACGAGCCAGAATGTTCATAATGTTATTACCCTCCAGCTCTATAATATTCATTTTCGTTTTCTGTTCCAATGGCATATTGTCATTCACCAATTCACGAAAAGAAGCTAATTCTTCCTTATCGGGCAAATGACCAGATAGCAACAGATAAGCTACCTCTTCAAATCCGTAACGTTTTTCTTTCATTGCAGCATGTGCCAAGTCTTCCA
The DNA here is from genome assembly GCF_034654355.2 of Bacteroides mucinivorans. NCBI lineage: Bacteria > Pseudomonadati > Bacteroidota > Bacteroidia > Bacteroidales > Bacteroidaceae > Bacteroides > Bacteroides mucinivorans. The sequence goes on from NZ_CP178179.1 coordinate 4,489,292, forward strand.
AATCGTATTGACGATAGAACAACTTACCGGGAATTGGCTTCAAACCACCACCCGGAATACGCTCATAACCAACTACATTACCAACCTTAGTCAATCCTACCAGTACACCAGTACCATCTTCATTACGCAAACCGCGCTTTACATCATATTTCGGAAACAAATCATTATCAATCCGGGTAGCATCCTTCATCTCCTCGGAGAGCTTATAAACTAAATATTCTTTCTTCATGGAATTATCTCTCTTTTAATCATTAATTTATATTTTCTATTCTTTCAATAATCTCCCGCGTAAAAGCAGAAGTAGACAGAGCTTTACCCCCCGGCATAAACCGAGCCAGATCAGCTGTTGCACGACCATCCTCAAAGCTATGTTCCAGTGCTCTTACTATCAGATCGGCAGCTTCCTGCCAACCAAAATACTCAAGCATCATCACAGCAGAAAGAACAAGCGAACAAGGATTCACAATATCCTTTCCGGCAATGTTAGGTGCAGTCCCGTGTGTTGCTTCAAAAATAGCATGCCCACTATCATAATTGATATTAGCACCAGGAGCTATACCAATACCGCCTACCATAGCTGCCAACTGATCAGAGATATAATCACCATTCAGATTGAGGGTGGCAACCACCGAATACTCTTCGGGCATTAACAAGGTATTTTGCAAAAAAGCATCTGCAATACAGTCTTTAACAATAAATCGTCCCTCTGCCAATGCATCACCAAATTCACGTTGTGCCAGTTCATACCCCCATTTTTTGAAACCACCTTCGGTAAATTTCATAATATTTCCTTTATGCACCAATGTCACAGAAGGTAAATGATGATCTAATGCATACTGACAAGCTGCCCTTACCAAACGTTCAGTACCTTCACGCGAAACCGGTTTTACACCAAAAGAAGACGTTTCCGGAAACCGTACTTTAGTTACTCCCATTTCATCACGTAAAAAATGATAAAATTTCTTCGCTTCAGGAGTGCCCGCTTCCCATTCTATTCCTGCATAAATATCTTCTGTATTTTCACGGAAGATATGCATATTTACCTTCTCTGGTGCTATGACAGGCGAATGTACGCCTATGAACCAGCGAACGGGACGAAGACATACATACAAATCAAGAGTTTGGCGCAAAGCTACGTTCAATGAGCGTATGCCACCGCCCACCGGTGTAGTCAAAGGCCCCTTGATACCTATCAGATACTCTTTAAATTTTTCCATGGTCTCATCAGGAAGCCATGAACCGGTAATATTATATGCACGTTCTCCAGCCAAAACTTCTACCCAGTCTATTTTACGCTTTTCACCGTAAGCTTCTTTCACGGCAGTGTCCACAATGCTTTGCATGGCAGGAGTAATCTCCTCGCCTACCCCATCCCCTGTTATGAAAGGAACTGTAGGGATATCGGGTACTAATAATGTACCATCTGCTTGCTTAGTAATTTTACTCATAATAAATAATGTGCCAATATGCCAATATTCAAAACATGTCAATTGGCTGGCGCGTGTTAATTGGTTAATTGGTTAATTCTTTAATCCATTATTATTCAAGGCAGAACCGGCACGAAACCAGTCTATCTGTTGTTCATTATAAGTATGTTGCACAGCAAAACGTTCTTTCGTTCCGTCTTCATGATGGACAATCACTTCAAGATCACATCCCGGAGCAAAATTCTGTAGACCTATTACAGAAATTAAATCATGTTCCTGTATCCGATTATAATCATCTTTATCCTTGAAAGTAATAGCAAGCATGCCCTGCTTTTTAAGATTTGTTTCATGGATACGGGCAAAACTCTTGGCAAGAATTACTTTCACATTGAGGAAACGAGGTTCCATAGCAGCATGTTCCCGGCTGGAACCTTCGCCATAGTTTTCTTCAGCAACCACAATCGAAGAAACTCCTTCAGATTTATACATCTTTGCCGTACCCGAAACTGGTCCATACGTATTTGTCAAACGATTCCAGACACTGTTCGTTTCACCATTAAAAGCATTCACAGCTCCCATCAACATATTGTCTGAGATGTTTTCCAGATGCCCCCGAAAACGCAACCAGGGACCTGCCATAGAGATATGGTCGGTAGTACACTTCCCCTGAGTCTTAATAAGGAGAGGCATATTCAGTAAATCATTTCCATCCCATGCAGGGAAAGGAGTCAATAATTGTAAACGCATTGAATGTGGATCCACTTTTATTTCAACTTGTGATCCTATCGGAGCAAGATAGCCGTCAGAAGCCGAAATGAAACCATGCACAGGCAATTCATCGCCTACCGGTTCATTAAGCTTTACTTTTTCACCATCATGAGTGAGTAAACGATCTCTCAACGGATTAAAGCAAAGATCACCGGCAATGGTCAATGCCATAACAATCTCAGGTGAAGCAACAAAAGCAAAGGTATTCGGATTTCCATCAGCACGCTTGGCAAAGTTACGATTGAAAGAAGTTACTATAGAATTCTTACGCATAGGGTCATCTGTATGTCTCTTCCACTGCCCGATACAAGGTCCACAAGCATTAGCCATAATTGTAGCACCAATTTGCTGAAAAAGAGTTATCATACCATCGCGTTCAGCAGTAGCGTAGATTTGTTCACTACCCGGATTTACAATTAGTGGTGAAGAGATAGCAACATCTTTCTCCAATGCCTGCCGGGCAACAGAAGCAGCGCGACTGATATCCTGATAAGAAGAATTTGTACATGAGCCAATAAGCCCCACCTCCATCTTACGAGGATATCCATTCAGCAATACTTTTTCTGCAAATTCCGAAATAGGAGTAGCAGCATCAGGAGTAAAAGGTCCGTTAATATAGGGTTCTAATTCAGATAGATCTATTTCAATTATACGATCATAAAACTTCTCAGGAAGTGCCATTACTTCATCATCCGGACGAAGATCGGCAGCTACAGTTTCAGCCAACATTACAACCTCTTCGCGGCCAGTAGCACGTAGATAAGCAGCCATACGCTCATCATAAGGAAATAGTGAAGTAGTAGCACCTACCTCCGCCCCCATATTACAAATAGTAGCTTTTCCTGTAGCAGAAATAGATTCCGTACCGGGGCCAAAATATTCAATAATGGCATTTGTTCCCCCTTTCACGGTCAATATACCTGCCAGTTTCAGAATAACGTCTTTCGGGGCAGTCCAACCATTAAGTTCACCCGTCAAACGAACTCCAATCAACTTAGGCATCTTAAGCTCCCATTCCATACCCGTCATCACATCTACTGCATCAGCACCTCCCACACCTATTGCAACCATACCTAACCCACCGGCATTAGGAGTATGAGAGTCCGTTCCCACCATCATACCGCCAGGAAAAGCATAATTCTCCAATACTACCTGATGGATAATGCCAGCTCCCGGTTTCCAAAAGCCAATGCCATAGCGGGAAGAAACGTCACGCAGAAAATCATACACTTCTTCGTTTGTCCTGGTGGCAATGGCAATGTCTTCGCGTGCACCTTTATAAGCTTGTATCAAATGATCACAATGTACAGTAGAAGGAACTGCAGCCTGTTCCTTTCCTGCATTCATAAACTGCAATAAAGCCATCTGCGCTGTAGCATCCTGCATTGCTACGCGGTCCGGACGGAAATTCACATAATCTTCCCCACGTTTATAATCTTTTAAAACAGCCTCATCAAAAAGATGAGTATACAAGATCTTTTCCGCCAACGTAAGCGGACGCTTCAATACTGCCCGCACATGCTCCATCTTCCCTTTATAAGCCGAATAGAAGCTCTTTATCATGTCTATATCATACACCATATGCATTAATATTTTTAAACTGTATATATAATATTAACGAACAAGAGACAGATAAGGTTTAACAAAATGAAATAAATATTCGAGACTGCAAAGAGAAGTGTTACCTTTGCGAAAAGATAAATTATAATCAGAATTATTTTCTCTGCTTAAAAAAAGAATCACGCTTTACAACATAGATTTGTTTTTTGAGCAATAGTGAATATTTTTTAGCAGACAGCATGGTTGAAAATAAAATAAATCCCGCATCTCCACTCCTTTCTCTCCAAAAGCAACAACTCCTGTTGCGTATGGAATATGAATGTGAGAAAGAAGAATTTAAGCGTCAGACAGAAACAATGGGAATCACCCGAAAGATAAAACGCGGGCTCTGCTGGTATCCTCTACTTGTTGGACGTAGTTATTATAATTCTTTAAACCAACTGGTAGCAGAAGTGATACGAACCGAAGATAAGGATATCGAGCATGCTTTTGAGTTCGGACGTCCTGTTTGTTTCTTTCAGCAGGAATATGATGGAAAAATCCATTATATGAATTTTACTGCAACAGTAAGTTATGCTGATGAAGAACGAATGGTAATCGCTCTACCCAATGCAGGTGCACTACTCGAAATACAAGGAACCGATCGGTTGGGGATACAACTTTATTTTGACGAGACCTCCTACCATACTATGTTTGAAGCATTGGAAGATGTAATCCGCGCCAAAAATAACCGATTGGCAGAACTGCGTGATACCCTCTTAGGAACTCTTCCTGTACATCAACGCGAGCTCTATCCTGTCCGTTTCCCATGGTTAAACTCTACTCAGGAGGAAGCTGTAAACAAGGTACTTTGTACTAAAGACGTAGCCATAGTCCATGGACCTCCCGGAACAGGAAAAACCACCACACTCGTTGAAGCTATTTACGAAACACTACATCGTGAAAATCAAGTACTCGTTTGCGCACAAAGTAACACTGCTGTAGACTGGATTTCAGAAAAGCTTGTAGACCGTGGTGTACCCGTACTTCGCATCGGCAATCCAACGCGTGTTAATGATAAGATGCTCTCGTTCACGTATGAACGCCGCTTTGAGAGTCATCCGGCCTATACCGAGTTATGGGGGATACGTAAATCTATCCGGGAAATGAACGGACGTATACGTAAAGGCAGTCATATCGAAAGAGAGAATATGCGCAACCGTATCAGCCACCTGCGTGATCGTGCCACAGAGTTGGAAATACTTATCAATGAAGATCTGTTTTCTTCAACCCGGGTGGTTGCATCTACTCTTGTCAGCAGTAACCACCGGATTCTTAATGGACGTCGTTTCAGTACACTGTTCATTGATGAAGCTGCACAAGCATTAGAAGCAGCATGCTGGATTGCTATCCGCAAAGCAGATCGTGTGATCTTTGCCGGTGATCATTGCCAGTTACCTCCTACAATCAAATGTATTGAAGCTGCCCGTGGTGGTTTGGATCACACATTGATGGAAAAAGTAGTAGCTAATAAGCCAATCTCCGTTTCTTTATTAAAGGTACAATACCGTATGAACGAGTCCATCATGCGTTTTCCTTCAGAATGGTTTTATAACAATCAGTTAGAATCTGCTCCTGAAATACGTCAACGCGGCATTCTTGATTTCGATACCCCTATGATCTGGATCGATACCTCAGAAATGGAATGCCACGAAGAGTTTGTTGGTGAAAGCTTCGGACGTATTAATAAACCGGAAGCAAACTTGTTACTACAAGAGCTGGAAAGTTATATTCAAAAAATAGGAGAAAACCGGGTATTAGACGAACATATTGATTTTGGGCTCATTTCTCCGTATAAAGCACAAGTACAATATTTACGAAACAAAATAAAAAATAGTAGTTTTTTCAGGCGCTTCCGGTCATTAATTACCGTTAATACAGTAGATGGCTTCCAAGGTCAGGAAAGAGATGTCATTTTTATCAGCCTCGTACGCGCCAACGAAAGCGGGCAGATTGGTTTCCTTAATGATTTACGAAGAATGAATGTTGCTATTACCCGGGCACGAATGAAATTAGTAATATTAGGAAATGCTACGACCCTGACTAAACATACTTTTTATCACAAATTAATGGAATATATCCAAAAAGAGACAGCTATACGCTTATAAACCATCCTACCTATAAAAACAACCGGGTGATATTATTCAAAGATAATACCACCCAGCTATCACATTAATGTGTATCTATTACTTGTACCAATCTTTATTAGTTGTACCATTCGACTTAGCCCAATCCGTAAAACGGGGATAAGACTTGTCTACTGATATTTTTTCTTCTGTACTGAATTTTTCAGCATCTGCCATATGGATAGCATATGGATAATTATTAGTAGAAACATAATAAACACCTTTTTCTACTTCAGAAAGATCAGCACCTGTATGGAATAATGTCATATCCGCTTTCTCCGTCGGTTTATGGTTTACCAGATGAACCTCAATGCGCCCCTTGTCCATATTCTTATGAATAAAAATAAACGGATTGTATGGAGCAACATCAAACTGGCTATGATCGACCGGTTTTTTGAAAGAATTCCTGACTTTATAAACAGAAGTATAAGTGTTATTCCCCGTTACTTCACTGGCATCATTAAACAATGATATAGTGGCCATACTTATATCCTTGTCAAGTCCCTGATTACTCCAGCCAGAAGCACCTTCTACAACTTCACATTCCACATTAGAACGTTCAGTATTCATCTGATAAGCAAATCCATTATGATAAAGTGCCCCTGCCCAAAGAGCAGTAAAAGTATCTTCTGTGGAAAGAACTTCATTCTTTGTGTTATAGTACATTACAGAGTTATACTTCAGAATCATATCATTCAAATCATAATCACCCTTATCAGGCCAGTTATCCTCAAAAGCCAGGATTCCTTTATAAGTTACACGATAGGCTATCGAGTTATCATCTTCCGGCTCTGAAGGTTTTACTTCAGGCAGTTCTGGGGTTACAATTGCTTCTATCGGATTAGACCATACATTGAACTGTACATCATTGTAATCCTCATCTGTCCAGTCTTCAAACGAAAGTACGATGAAGTCATTTATTCTAAAGGCTACAGTGTGTGTGCGTCCATCAGAGTTCAAACTGGTCGTGGAATAGAATTCTTTATATCTGGTAGCAACCGTACCTTTTCTGAAAGCATCATTATTGATAAACCAGCCAATTTTTGTTCCATTCGGAAAATCCGTTCCCTGATCTACTCCATTTCCGTCAATATAATGCAATTTTACGCATTCTCCCCCTTTAATACCAACACCTGTTTTTGTGTTAGGGAATACAACATACTTTTTGGCCTTTTTGATAGCTGCGTCCGAGTCTCCTTCTTTATAACAATAATATCCAAAAGCACTCGCGGCAGCACTTGTCCCTCCAATAAAACGTACTTTAACCTCTGATTTTCTTCCTTTCGGATCATTTAATACAAAATCAGCAGACTGACGATACTTAGAAGGACAAGTTCCTCCTTCCGGGATAGTCTTATTGATTGTACTTAATATAGACTCAGATAAACTGAGCTGCCCTTCACTGTCCAAATAATTTGGACGACCATTTACATCCCATGTCCCTAATATATTATAATTAGAAGGTACATTCTCAAATTCTCCACTGGCACGTGTCTGTGGAATAGCATCAGCCATTGTATCCCAATTGATGTCAGCATCAATCACCTCCCCCTTAAATGAAGCCTTATACAACATAGGTACCCCGATATAGGAGGTATAAATATAAACATCACTACCATGATCCGATGAAATCGTTTCCAAAGAACGGTATTCCCCCTTTTCATCTGTCATACGTTTAACTACGGGTTCAATATCCATACGTTTTACAACTTGCCCTTCAGCATCAGTAATAAACGGATTTTCAGTATAAACCTCAAAAAGAACTTTATATCCTTTAGGAACATCGTAATTCACATTCAACTGAATGGACTCAGTAGTAGCAAAATCAAAAGTATTGGGAGTGTCAGAATTAACGTCCCCAGGTTCAGAAAGGTCAGTATCATTATTAATACAACCTACAAGAATAGAAGTCATCAGCAAGCAAAATATTGCTCCTGAATACATAAAGGAGATACACTTCTTTACCATATTAGTTATTCGTTTTGTTTGTTTTCAGTTAATCGCCACAAATATACATATAAACTTGTAATATTTATCCATACCATATACTGTTTTTTTATACAGAAATCAAACCTTTAACTAATATCCGGTTTAGTACTCTATCATACAGCAAAATAAAAGGAGGAAAACTAACGTCCCCTCCTTTACAAAAGTTGTATATTTTATCCAGATTAGTTATTTTCCGGACGAAGTTTACGAACAACCGCACCAGCTTGCCACATTTCACTTTCACGTAATGCTTTCAGCTCAGCATCCAAACCTTCACGATAATCCGGTTTAGAGTTTGTATCAATAGAGCGTTGTGCTTCGTTACCACATTTTACTTCACTATACAGCTTTTCAAATACTGGTTTTGTAGCATCATGGAACGGCCCCATCCAGTCGAGAGCACCACGTTGAGCAGTAGTAGAGCAGTTTGCATACATCCAATCCATACCATTCTTTGCAAATAATGGCATCAACGACTGAGTCAATTCTTCAACAGTTTCGTTGAAAGCCTCAGAAGGAGTATGACCATTCTCACGCAACACTTCGTATTGAGCCAGCAACAATCCTTGAATAGCACCCATCAACGTACCACGTTCTCCTGTCAGGTCAGAGTAAACTTCACGTTTGAAGGTAGTTTCAAACAAATAACCAGAACCTACACCGATCCCCAGTGCAATCACTCTATCCCATGCTTTACCTGTCGCATCCTGGAAGATAGCAAAAGAAGAGTTCAACCCACGACCTTCGAGGAACATAGTACGAAGAGACGTACCCGACCCCTTCGGAGCTACAAGAATTACATCTACATCAGCAGGAGGAACAATGCCTGTACGTTCTTTGTAAGTAATACCGAAACCGTGAGAGAAGTAAAGTGCTTTACCCGGAGTCAGATTCTTCTTCACAGTAGGCCATACTTCGATTTGGGCTGCATCAGAGAGCAGGTATTGAATAATGGTTCCACGCTGGCATGCTTCGTCAATATCAAACAATGTCTCACCAGGTACCCAACCGTCAGCAACTGCTTTTTCCCAAGTTTTACCACCTTTACGCTGTCCTACGATTACATTAAAACCATTGTCGCGCAAATTTAACGACTGGCCAGGGCCCTGTACACCGTAACCGATAACAGCGATTGTTTCGTTTTTCAATACTTCACGAGCTTTCTCCAACGGAAATTCTTCACGGGTTACTACATTTTCAGTAACACCGCCAAAATTCATTTGTGCCATTTTTGTTTTCAGTTTTAAATGGTGGCATAGCCACCTGTTCATTATTTATAATCTAATTTTTTTCTATTCAAACAGTACTTTAGAACGACAAACGACCTCGTTTCCATTCTTTTTTACCTCTACATGATATTCATTTTCATTCACCTCTTCCTGAAAGAAAGAGAGTTCATCACCGTAATAACTTTCGGCAACATAAGCCATTTCAAAACGGCGAATATGCTTCGTCTTATACAATTCTATCGGAAACAAATCCAGAATATGCTCAATATAACGAATACTGTTTACATGCCCGTTAATATCGATATCACTATATTTAGCTGTAAGCGTAGCCGCAGGTTCTGTAACGGTCACCTTAATACGTGAAGGCTTTTCTATCGGACAAGGTTCATCACAAACATAATCCACAATACTTCCCCCATGTAGCGTAAGCAAGTCGGCCGGTTTACGGGTATTCAGATTTATCATAGCCCATACAGAACGGGCGTATCCGATTTTCTTTCCGTCTTTATTGATTATTGCAAAATTACGATCTGTAAAAAGGCGGTATACATTTTCTACCCATGTCTGAACACCAAATTCCTCATACTGATAAGGCATTTCATCCAATTCAATAGCTAAGCGGGAAAGCACCCAGGTATAATTATCCTCATTTAAAGTTGCGATTCCAAACCCACGGTCACTGGCATGAAAACCTGCACAGTTAAGCAAATGATTCCCCAGCACCCCCATTGTCAGACGCCCGTTAAAATCTACATGAAACGGCTCTGCTATGAATTTATAGCTTCCAATTTTATTATTCTCACTCATTTTCCTGCTGATTCTTACTTAGGTTATATCTTGCCTCCCGATCCGCCAGAAATTCATTTACCCGTTCAAAGCAGCTGGTAGTAATAGCTACACGTCCCGAACGTACAAATTGCAATACACAACCCAATGTACGTAATTCATCATAAAGAGCTGTGATATCTTCTCCCCGTCCATTCTTCTCAACAATAGCAAATACAGGGTTTACCTCCACAATACGTGCATTGTATTTTCTGATTATCCGGGAAGCATCCGGATTGGATTGAAATTCCGGAATAGATACTTTATACAAAGCAATCTCATGAAAATATATCTCATCATCAGTAAAATAATGTGCCTGCAGCACATCTATCTTCTTTTCAATCTGCTTGACTACCTTCTCTATTGTATCCTTATCCGTCCAAGCGGTAATCGTATACTTATGTACCCCTTTAATGGAAGAAGCAGAGACATTTAAACTCTCGATATTAATCTGACGGCGTGTAAATACAGCCGTTATCTGATTCAACAAACCGGCAATATTCTCCGAATGAACAATCAGTGTATATAATGTCTTATCACTCATAATCTTATTTAGTTAATTGAAAGTTGAAAATTGAAAGTTGAAAGTTTTTAATTAAAAGTGAGATTACGCTATCAGACTGCATAGCCATTTTCAACTTTCAATTTTCAACTAATTCAGCACTCCAACAGCATCTGATTCACCGAACCACCCGGAGGGGTCATTGGCAATACATTTCCCTCTTCAATCACACAAGCTTCCAGCAGATACGGTCCATCGGTTGCAATCATTTCTTCGATAGCCTCTGCCAGTTCTTCACGCGTCATTACCCGCCGGGATGGAATATCATAAGCGGAAGCAATTTTCATATAGTCCGGATTCAACATCGGCGTAAAAGAGTATTTACGGTTGAAAAACATCGCCTGCCATTGACGTACATTTCCCAAAAAGTTATTGTTCAATACGATAATCTTTACCGGTGCCTTCTGTTCCATGATAGTACCCAACTCCTGAATATTCATTTGAAGACCACCATCTCCCATAAAAACACAAACCGTACGGTCCGGACGTCCAAAGGTAGCACCAATAGCTGCCGGAAGGCCAAATCCCATCGTTCCCAATCCTCCGGAAGTAATAATACTACGATCTTTCGTATATTTAAAATACCGGGCAGACATCATTTGATTCTGGCCAACATCGGTTACAAGGATCGCTTCATTATTAGTAGCTTCGCTCACAGCACGTACCACTTCACCCATAGAGAGTGTGTCATTCATAGGATGAAGTTCCGGACGAATAACTTTTTCCTCTTCCATCCGTTCATAATCCGTGAAGCTTTCCAGCCATTCAGTGTGTGTATTGGGCTGAAGTAGTTCTGTTACTGCAACCAACGTTTCTTTGCAATCGCCTAACACAGCTACATCTGCATATACATTTTTATTAACTTCAGCCGGATCAATATCAAAATGAATCACTTTTGCCTGTTTGGCATAGGTAGCAAGATTACCTGTTACGCGGTCGTCAAAACGCATGCCCACGGCAATAAGCACATCGCATTTATTTGTATTAATATTAGGCCCCAAATTTCCATGCATCCCCAACATCCCTTTATTCAGAGGATGTTCAGTAGGTAAAGCAGACAATCCGAGCAACGTACATCCAGCAGGTATTCCAGCCTTTTCGATAAAAGTGCGCAATTCCTGTTGAGCATTTCCTAGCTCCACACCCTGCCCAACAAGCACCAACGGACGTTCTGCCTTATTAATCAAATCGGCAGCCATCTTCACAGATTCCGGATCGGTATCAGGTACAGGAACATAACTACGAATATAATCCAGTTTAGCAGGAGCATATTCAGCTTTTTCTACCTGTGCATTTTTTGCAAAGTCAAGAACAACAGGACCGGGACGTCCACTTTTTGCAATATAGAAAGCACGTGCCACAGCCCATGGGACATCCTCTGCACGACGAATCTGATAACTCCATTTGGTTATAGGTTGGGTAATACCAACAAGATCTACCTCCTGAAAAGCATCTGTCCCCAAAAATGCAGTTCCTACCTGACCAGCTATCACAACAACAGGAGTACTGTCAATCATGGCATCAGCAATACCTGTTATAGTATTAGTAGCACCAGGACCACTGGTTACCAGGCAGACCCCTACTTCACCCGACGAGCGTGCAAAACCCTGTGCTGCATGAGCAGCCCCCTGTTCGTGTCGAACCAAAATATGGTTCAATGTTTCTCTATGATCATACAGAGCGTCGAACACCGGCATAATAGAACCTCCCGGATAACCAAAAATGGTTTTCACTCCCTGATACTCAAGAGAACGCATCAATGCCTCTGAGCCTGATATTAGTTCTTTCATCTATATATTTACGATTAGACAATTTACTATTTACGATTGAAATTACTTCAACTCTCAATCCTAAATCCTAAATCTAAATTCATACTTCTAAATCATTCTTACAGCTCCCTTATCAGCGGAGCTTACCATACTGGCATAAGCCTTCAAACTTTTCGGAACATTACGTTCGCGGGTCACAGGAGTCATGGGACGAGCAGCCAACTCTTCATCGGTCAGTTTCACATTAATGGTACGTTCCGGGATATTGATTTCAATAATATCTCCATCCTGAATTTTTCCGATATTCCCGCCGGCTGCAGCTTCGGGAGAGATATGCCCGATACTCAGTCCGGATGTACCACCACTAAAACGACCATCCGTAATCAAAGCACATTCTTTTCCAAGATGACGGGATTTAATATAAGAAGTAGGATACAGCATTTCCTGCATACCTGGACCACCTTTGGGACCTTCATTCGTAATAACCACCACATCACCACTCACCACCTTGCCTCCGAGGATACCCTCACAAGCTGCCTCTTGCGAATCAAACACTTTAGCCGGTCCCGAAAACTTCCAGATACTTGCATCCACGCCTGCTGTTTTCACTACACAACCATCCTGAGCTATATTTCCTTTCAGTACTGCCAGACCACCATCTTTGCTATAAGCATGTTCCAAGTCACGGATACACCCTTCGGCACGATCCGTATCAAGCTCTTTATAAGATGCATGCTGAGACCCAAGTACAAGATTAAATTTGCCGGCTGCAGCACTTGAATATTTTTTTATCGCTTCATCACAAACGTCAGAACTGGTTATACTGTATTTATCAATAGCCTCAGCCAATGTCATTCCATCTACACGCAGAACGGTTGTGTCTACCAATCCGCCCTTAGCCAATTCATCCATTATAGCAATGATACCTCCGGCGCGATTCACATCCTGTATATGATATTTCTGTGTATTAGGAGCTACCTTACAAAGACATGGACTCTTACGGGACAACATATCAATATCATCCATCTTAAAATCCACCTCTGCCTCATGGGCAACAGCAAGCAGATGGAGTATTGTATTAGTAGAACCACCCATAGCAATATCCAGCGTCATTGCATTCAAAAAAGCTTCACGCGTTGCTATACTTCGCGGCAATACACTTTCGTCGCCTTCTTCATAATATTTAAAAGCATTCTCTACTATCAATTTTGCTGCATCTTTAAAGAGTTGCTTACGATTCTCATGTGTAGCCACAATGGTACCATTGCCGGGAAGTGCCAAACCAATCGCCTCATTCAGACAGTTCATTGAATTGGCCGTAAACATACCCGAACAACAACCACAGGTAGGACAAGCATGTTGTTCTATTTTAGCAACTTCATTATCGCTCACACTCTCGTCGGCCGATTTAATCATAGCATCAATCAAGTCAAGATGCTGGCCATCCCATTCACCGGCTTCCATCGGACCACCCGATACAAAAACAGTAGGAATATTCAATCGCATAGCAGCCATAAGCATACCTGGAGTGATTTTGTCACAATTACTAATACAAATCATTGCATCTGCCTTGTGAGCATTCACCATATACTCAACACTATCAGCTATAATATCACGGGAAGGAAGTGAATAAAGCATACCATCATGTCCCATTGCTATACCATCATCAATAGCAATTGTGTTGAATTCCGCTGCAAAGCATCCCAACTTCTCTATTTCAGTTTTCACCTGTTGCCCTATCTCATGCAAGTGTACATGTCCCGGAACAAATTGTGTAAACGAATTGACAATAGCTATAATGGGTTTTCCCATTTGTTCTTTCTTCATGCCATTGGCTGCCCATAAAGCGCGGGCACCCGCCATACGGCGGCCTTGTGTACTGGATGAACTGCGTAACTGCTTTTTCATTTCCTGTTTTCCTTTTAATTAAAGAGCCTTCCTCACTGTTGTGAGAAAGGCTCTAATATTATCTTTTATGATACGAATACATACACAACCTTCCTCACGCTCTTGATGGAACCACCACGACGCGAATAATATGCAGGACTGTTAGGTTTATAGATGTATGGATATTCATATCTTAATTTTCTCTGTTTATTGTGCTGCAAAGGTAAGGGCTTTTTTATTATCTCCAAACAAATTGAAGAAAAAAATCATCTAAAAACGAACAATCGTAAGAAAACAAAGGAATAATATCCTTTTTTATCACTTAAATAACACTTTTCACCACAGAGTAACACTGAGTTTCACAGAGAATTAACCATTAAATTCATCTATAAACAATAAACTCTGTGAAACTCTATGCTACTCTGTAGTGAAATTCGTATCTTTGCAGCTACGCGGATTATGCGTAAGTACTAACTATATACAAAAAACAAATGGAAACAGTAGAAAACAAGTACATCACTGTAGCGTACAAGCTGTACACAATAGAAGATGGAGAAAAAGATTTAGTAGAAGAAGCAAAAGCAGAAAATCCATTCCAGTTCATTTCCGGTTTGGGTACTACGCTCGAAGCTTTCGAAAGCCAGATAGCCTCACTCAACAAAGGAGATAAATTTGAATTCATCATCCCGTCACAAGAAGCTTACGGCGAATACAACGAAGAACATGTACTGGATTTGCCGAGACACATCTTTGAGATTGATGGTAAATTCGACAGCGAACGTATCTACGAAGGTAGTGTAGTACCTTTGATGGACGCCGAAGGTCATCGTATGAACGGAACTGTAGTAGAAGTGAAACCCGATACAGTAGTAGTTGACATGAACCACCCGTTGGCAGGAGCTGATTTAAACTTCGTAGGTGAAGTTACAGAAAGCCGCCCGGCTACAAACGAAGAAATACAGGAAGTCGTAAATATGATGGGCGGTGGCGGCTGTAGCTGCGGTTGTGGAGACTGTGGCAGTGACTGTGGTGACCATGAATGCGGAGATGGCTGCGGATGCCATTAATTTAGTTGAAAATTGAAAGTTGAAAATTGAAAGTTAGCTGCGCTATAACACTGCATAGTAATTTTCAATTTTCAACTTTCAATTCCCTAACAGTTCTTATGTGTCATTATGTCCAATACCACTCTATCCGTTTCATTCATTCCCTGCGAACCAATACGGGTTAGGTTACGAATACTTTGATCCACATCTTTGTCTATAATACCCTCTACAGATGTAACACAGCGATTCTCCATTGCCATTACAGCAGATAAAACAGCAGTAGAAACTCCCGTTGTCACTTTTAATGCACAACTGGGTTTTGCACCATCGCAAATCATTCCGGTTAAGTTAGCAATCATATTTTGTACAGCGAAAGCAACTTGTTCATAGCTTCCTCCCATCAGCCATGTTATACCACAACTGGACCCCGTTGCAGCTACTACACAACCACAAAGAGCTGATAAACGCCCCAGACTTTGCTTTATATAGATCACCGTGAGATGACTCATCATCAAGGCTCTGATTAATTCCTCTTCTGATTTTCCATTCTCTTCAGCAAAGACAAGTACAGGTAAAGTAGCCGAAATACCCTGATTACCACTTCCCGAATTACTCATTACAGGAATCATAGCCCCTGCCATACGGGCATCACAAGCTGCCGAAGTATAAGAAAGAATGTGAGAAAACACACTATCGCCCATAATCTGATGTTCATACCTCCCCCGGAGCATTCTTCCCAATGCATGTCCATACTCTCCATGAAAAGATTGCTCGGCAGCAGCCTTATTTAGACGGGCAGTCTCAAGGATAAAGCGAATTTCATCCAAGGGAGCTTCCAAAGCAAAATCATACACCTTTCTCAGATTTAGTTCCAAAGGTTCTTGTTCGTCTTCCTCTGTTCCGGATTGTTGTTTATCAAGCAATACTTCTTCACCACGCGCTATATATATAAAGGTAGTATGCCCCCCGGCAATAATTGCTGTAGCAGTTTTATCTCCCGCCTCACAAATTACTTCAATATAAAGTTTCTCCGCAATATCCTCTTTTAATGAAATACAAATACGTTTTTCATCAATAAATCGCTTACCTTGCTCCACAGCTTCCGGTGTACTATCTCTCAACACTTCAAGCTGGTATTCTGATTTTCCGATAATAGCACCCAAAGCCACTGCAATAGGAAGCCCGATCATACCTGTTCCCGGAATACCCACCCCCATTGCATTCTTTAAAATATTAGCACTCAAAAGAACTTTTATATTTTGGGGGATTGCGCCAAGTGTTTCTGCTGCTTTCGATACACATAATGCTACCGCAATGGGCTCCGTACAACCAATAGCCGGAATAACTTCGCGTTGTACTAAATCTATTATCTGTTTCCTTTCTGACTCAATCATGAATTTTCTCTTTTTTAAAATTTCTACAAAAGTAAAGAATATACTTATAAACATGAATTATATTTTCAAGTTTTACACAAAATATCGAGATATTATATACCTATACCAAAGCCCCCTTAATTTCTTTTTTATTCAACTGCTTTCTTGCTAACAATGAAAGGCTATAACATACAAAATAAACTTAGGTATTTAACTATACGTTAAATACCTAATTAACAAGCTATTAAATACGTACTTTTACATACATAAAGTACGTACTTTTGTAAAACACTATAGTACAAATACATACATAATATTTTATATCTTTTGTGCCTATACATCTTTTAGTATACTCACATATATTATCCCCGATCATTTACTATAATAAATTCGAGGTTATTTTAGGATTAGACCACAAAATCAAAAGAATAGACCTGCATTTAATCCGATTCACAGGCATTATTTTAAGGAATAGTACAAAAAGAACATAAAATAAGGAAAGCAAGATTTGATATATGAAATTTTAAACTTAACTTTGCACCAAAGTTTTCTCAAAATAGTCTATATTATAAATTTATAATCAATAATTTAACGGAATGAGATTTAGAACTATAATAATAAGTATGTGCATTTGTCTAAGTTTTAGCTCTTGCATACGTGAAGAAGCGGCTAACACTGAAGCTGATATCGAATCTTGTACAGTTTCCGATCCCTCAGTGTTGAAAATGCAGCCAATTATTACTAATAATACGGTAATAATCATGGCACAATCAACCATTGACATCACGCACTTTGCTCCTGAATTCACATTAACAAAAGGGGCCACTATTGAACCGCCCAGCGGAACAGTAAGAGATTTCTCAAATCCACAAACTTATATAGTAACATCGGAAGACAGACAGTGGAAAAAGGAATATACTGTCTACGTTGATATTTCTGATATTAAATTGGATTTTAATTTTGAGCATTGGGAAATAATAGAAGGAGCCAGAGGTAAACAATGGCACGGCTTTTATGAAATCTCAGAACAGGAGCAGAAACAGTTTATTTGGGCAACAGCTAACAGTGGATATGCCCTGACTGGTTATGTTACTCCCGAAGGAGAAAAACTCACTAATCCTCTTATTTACCCAACTACCTCCTATGAAGCCGGACATTCCGGAAAAGGGGTGAAACTTGAAACCAAACCGACCGGTGCATTCGGTGATATGGTAAGAATGCCGTTAGCTGCCGGAAATTTATTTATAGGTTCCTTTGATGCCACAGTAGCAGGTCAAGGTCCTGAAGAGGCATTAAAGTCAACATTATTCGGACTTCCTATCGCTTACAGTCCTAATAAAAAACCTAAAGCTTTTAATGTATGGTATAAGTATACTCCCGGAGAAGTATTCAGAAATGAACAAAAAGAAGAAGTACCAGGTAAGGAAGATATATTCGATATGTATTCAATTCTTTATGAGCCAACCGATGGTAAAATCCTGGATGGTTCTATTCAGTTCGATGATCCTTGCATTATAGCTATCGCCCGTATTAAAAATGCCAAACCCGCTTCTGACTACACATACCGATCAATACCTTTTGAATACCGTAAAGAAATTGATCCATCCAAACTCGTAACAGGCAAGTATTATACAGCAATTGTATTTTCGTCCAGTCTGGAAGGAGCATATTTCAGAGGTGCTATCGGAAGTACCCTTATCATTGATGAGGCTACAATTGAACTCGAAGACATAGAAAACATAGAAGATCATCTTAATTAAAACTATCAATGAACAAGAAAATAACCTTTATACTTCTGTGCCTAATTGTAGCTAATATTGCTCAAGCTCAGGAAGATCGTAACAAGAATATTCTTAAATCACTGACAATAGGACTTGAATATCGTTTAAAAGCCGGATTTAACATAGGTGGGACATCTCCTATCCCCCTACCTGTTGAAATAAGAAAAATCAATAGTTATAAGCCTACAACAGCCTTCTCTATAGAAGGAGATGTAGTAAAAACGTTCGATAATAAGTGGGGAGTTAGCGCAGGGATCCGTTTAGAGACAAAAGGTATGGAAACGGATGCTACTGTGAAAAACTATCACATGAAAATGATTGCCAGTGACGGCGGCGAAATGGAAGGACAATGGACAGGAGGTGTAACAACGACCGTTAAACAATCACTGTTAACTGTCCCAGTTTTAGCTCTTTATAAAGTGAGTAAGCGTTGGGAATTAGAGTTAGGACCCTGGTTTTCTTACGTTCTATCAGGTGAGTTCTTTGGAGAAGCCTACGACGGTTATCTCAGAGACGGTGATCCGACAGGAGAAAAAGCAAATGTAAGTTCTGCTACCTACAACTTTAATGATGATTTAAGACGTTTCCAATGTGGTATGCAATTAGGTGCGCAATGGAGAGCCTTTTCTCATCTAAATGTAACCGCCAGCCTTACCTGGGGGGTAGTACCTATTTTCAAAAAAGATTTTGATACCGTTACATTTAATATGTTTCCTATTTACGGAAACATTGGTTTCGGTTATGTGTTCTAAAGAATAAACGATAAAAGAAAAAATTATGAAGAAAAAATTACTTACAGCAATTATTGCGTTCATAGCAATCACAATGTCCTCATCGGCTTACGCACAAGTAAGTCAGACAGCAGCAGGAACTTACGCAGGTACATTAGAAGTCTATATGATGGAACCTAATAAGATTCCTTTGGGAAGCAGTGCAGAGAATATATATCTGACTTCTACAGATGCTAATCATGTTACATTAGAAATCAGGAATTTCTCATTCCCATTAGTGGGAGAATTAGGAGATATAGTTATCCCGGATGTAGCTTTAGAAGAAGAAGGAGATGTTATTAATATTCTTCCCAAAACAGTAAAAATTACTCTAAAAGTAGTAGGTGAAGTTAATGTGATCTTGAATAAATCAACCATTAAAAATAAAGAGATAACATTGTCTCTTAATGTAGAAACAACACCTCCTTATCCGGATATGTATATTTATGTAGACTTCAAAGGAACAATGAATGCAACTGGTATCTCAGACGTAACTATAAATAAACCTACAGTTTATTATAATCCTTCAATAGATGCTTTAATGGTGCAAGGTGCAGAAAATCAAAAGTATGATATATATAATGTCACTGGTATGCAAATCCTATCAGGAGTTTTAAATACAGAAGAAGTTAGTGTATCTACTCTATCCAGAGGTTTGTATCTTATAAAGATTGGTAATACTACGGTAAAGTTTATAAAAAAATAAACTCAAAATATCCCTAAAATAAAAGCTCCCTACAGATTTAGAAAAATAATCTGTAGGGAGCTTTTATTTTGGTTCATTACTTCTCATTGCGTTAACACCGTTAACGAAGTTTTTAACATTCAAATTCTTACCTTACAAGATTGTACACTTTAATACCACAAGAATGTACAACCTTATATGTTAAAAGTGTACATTTAACACTAACATAAATGTACACTCTTACAAGTCTGAAAGCAGGAGCTTATTGCCCTCTGAAAAACAAGACATTAAGTATTCAATCAACAAATATATTCTATTCCGGATTTTCTTCCTATCAATGTCTATAATTGCTTTTTGAACAACTATTCATATATCGAAGAAATTAGAATGCCCCCTTCTTTCACTATCTGCTTTAGATAAAACTACGGTATTACACAAAAAACACAAGTTATATAGAATAGCGTAGTTCTTTTATTTATTCGAACCACCGCACTACACTATATAACTTGTGCCAAAGTAAGATAGCAGCCAGCTCTTTTATCGCGCCAGCTGCTATTTCAATTATCTAACAACTATTTTAGCTACATAAGATCCAACACGTACCACATACATAACATCTTTATCGATATTAGTAGAAATCACGTTATCTGTTCCTTCGTAAACCTTCACACCTTGTGTTGTATACACTTCAATTGTTTCAGTAGCTTCATTATTAGCTACACAAATCGCTCCGTTTTCACTATATACGCGAACATCAGAAAGCGAATTGTTATCAATTCCGGTAGGAGCCGTTATCTTCAGTACACCATTTACATAAGTAACTTCATAATTGGCAGCTGTACCTTTGGTTATAGCAATTGCAAACTCGTCACCAACTTTCGCATCAGATGGAATTTCCTTTTCAAGAGCAGCAACAGGAACTTTTGTACCAAATGCTTTTGCTACATCTTCATCGTAAACAAATCCATCGTATGTCAACTCAAAGGTTTCAGGTGCCGGACTTCCAATAAGTAAAGCCACATCTTTAGCTGTAACTGTAAGCGGAGCTTTAGCAATAGGAATGTCTACACGTTTTGACAGAGCCATATATTCATCATTAGCAGCAACCTTAATGGTTACATAAGTAGATGCATATGCAGATTTAATAGTCAAAGTTTTACCAGACACAGTAAGTCGGCTGGTACTTGAAGGAGTAATGGTATAATCAACAGATTCACCCTTATCATTCTTCACGATAAAAGGAGCTTCAAAAGGAGCATCACCATATACTTTCTCTATCTTTTCCGCGTTTTCTACTGTATATGCCTTTAAAGCTTTTACAGTCAATCCTGTATAAGTCTTGAATTCATAATTATCCAATACCTTTTGAGGGAATTTCACTGTCAGAGGAACAACTTCTCCAACTGCTGCAGTTTTAGGTGCTTTGTCAAATACTACATTAACCGTATCATTACCTAATGCTTCCATCACAGCAGCATCCTCTTTATATACAAATCCACTATAAGTAATTCTATAGTCAATATCAGACCCATATACGAAAAGCCCCTGAGCATCATTCTTGTTCAAATTAACTTTCGTACCATCCAAGTCATAATAAGGATAGACTGTCAGGAATGTTTTCCGGATTTCGGCACCATTATTGACAAAAGTTACATTATAGTTATTAGTTGAAACGGTTGTCAATGGATCACTTGAACCGGTAAATGAGAAGACAATGGGACGATAGTTTCCTATAACCTCATCCGTTGCCTCTTTTCCGGCAGCACCACTTGATATATAAATATTCTTTGTATCAAATATCTTATGTACCACATCGACTATCGTACCCTCACCATCATCATTTTTCAGTCCTTCATATTCAAATTCAACCCCATAGTCCGTACCATTGGCAGCTACTGACGAAGAAGTATTGAAGCTTATCGTCTTACCACGCTGACACCATGCCTTCAAAGTCATAGTCAATGATGCTTTTTCAATGGTCACCGTCACTGGGTCAGAAACAGCAGGTAATGCACCTTCTTTCTCCTGATGTGCCACTACAGTAGTAGTACCTGCACCAATAGCATAGAATTTCTTCGTTTCGGAATCATACTTCAGCACTTTGTCACTTCCAATTGTATAAGTGAACGGCACCTCTGTATTGGTTGATGTAAATGGTATTTCAAACCCATCACCATATACTTGAGACATATCAGCAGGAGCGGTTATATCGCCCACATAACTTCCTTTAAAGGTCAACGTATAGACATACGTCTTATTCACATCAGAAGTAGCATTGTCAGCACAAGTCACAGTCAGAGTCTTTATTACTTCATTAGCATCTTCCTTTGTTGTAGCTTCAGTTACCACTGCATCTTTACCAAAGGCTTTAGCTACAATCGCTTTATTGTGCTCGTTATAAGCCAGGTTATATTCAAACTTATCCGGATCGAATCCCGTAAGTTCTTCGCCACCCAACGTTACCGAACTCAATTTAGCATTATAAACAAGTGCAGCATCGTCTACCCACAATGTATTTTCTTTACCGATATCAGCACGTACCCAATAGTTACCTCCTGAGAATACTATATTCATCTTTTCAGGAACCAATTTTCCGTTTTCACCCTCTACATAGTTGACCGGAATAGAAAGACGTACCCAACCGTCTCCTTCAGTTTCTTTAGTAATGGTGTATTCAGTACTGGCAATCAAGACACCATCACCTTTTGTTTCGGCAGGGATAATTTCCTTTCCTAATATAGCCCGATCCTGATCGTCCACCTCTACATAGGTAACATCATTACCACTATGAGAATTAATTATTTTAGATTTAAAAGTTCCCTTCCACAGGTATACCAATACCTTAGCTGTCTCATTGGGCTTTTCTGTTCCTAATTTACGTTTATAATACACAGTCAGAGAATCCGGACGATAAGTGAAATCAATACCACCGTTTACTCCACCATTACTCATATCATTCCCCCCCAGCATACCGGACATATCAGCAAAAACCCACATTTTGCCTAAAGTGACAAAAGCAGGAGCATTAGCACCCAGTGTTCCAAAACCAACAAAATCATTCATAATTTTAGCACCGGTTCCTGTACGGCCTGCATCAGGAAATACAAACTCCTTACCTACTATAATCTGGTATACATTTGAAGCGGTCCACCCTACAGGTTGTTTACCTACCAGCTTTCCCTCAGCAGGATAGCAATCTTCCCACTCTTCAAAATCTCCTTTAATTTGCTGTGCCAACGCACTTCCTGCGTACAACACAACACACATCATTAAAGTAATAAATTTCTTCATACACTTCTCTTTTTAATATAAATACAATCTTTCGTGAACCATAAACCGGAAATCCCCTATTGATTCACATCATTCATAAAAACGTTGCAAAGTAACAACCGTTTTTGTTTTCAGTCAAGGTCTATTTCTGTAATCTTATATCCTATTACTAAGGTATTTTATCATTTTACCCTATAAATCACTAAAATAAAGGTGTCTATTACCACTTTTTTATGTCCTATAACTAAAATAAAAATACCTATTCATAAAATACTTGTATCTTTGGACTGTAAAAAAGAGAATAGACATGAAAAAAGAGTTACCCAAAATAGATATTAATGAAGATTTTGTAATAGGTAGTAATGCCGATATAGATCCTAATATACTAAATCTCTACACCAGCTATCCATGCCGACTTAAAGCCGAAGTCTTTGTACTTTGCATGGGCGGGAGTATTGAAGCCAGTATAAACCTTTCGGACTATACCATAAAGAAACATGATTTCGTAACGCTCTCTCCAGCAAGTATCATTCAGATTAACAAGATAGAAGGTGATTTAAAACTCTATTTCATGGTATTTTCTTCCGATTTTATTAACGGGATAAGTAAAACCAAAGCTATTATTGACCTTATTTATATAACTAAAAATCACCCGGTATTATCTCTGCCTCAGGAGTTTGCCAATATTTATGAAGAGTTCTTTCTACTCATGATGAAAGTATATTATAAGAAGCGGTCCCCTTATAACCCGGAGATACTAAAATGTATGTTGTTATCTATTCTATACAGGCTGAGTGATATGTATCATGAACGCCCTGTTCGGAACGAAAGCAGTTTAAACAGAAGTGAAGATATATGTAAAGCATTTGGAAATCTGGTAATTCAACACTACACACAGGAAAGAAATATTTCATATTATGCACAACAACTAAACATAACACCTTCCCATCTGAGCAATACCGTAAAACATGTCACAGGGAAGACCGTTATGGATATCATTTCAGAAGTGGTCATTGTTGATGCACAAGCACAGCTAAAGTCAACCAATACACCTATACACGAAATTGCAGATTCATTAAACTTTCCGAATGTATCTTTCTTTGGGAAGTATTTCAAACGACTCACAGGAATGAGTCCTCAGCAGTACCGAAACAGCGATAAATAGAGACTATATCCCCAAAAGAACAAATACATACGGTTTATAAATAACAACAGAGAGTAAAGTTAACTTTACTCTCTGTTGTTATAAACAAATGATATTGATCAACTTAATTACTCTGCAATCAATTTAGCCACATAAGAGCCGATACGTACTACATACATGGTTCCCTTTTCGATATTTGCAGTAATCACGTTATCTGTCCCTTTATACACCTGCACTCCCTGAGTTGTATATACTTCAACTATATCAGTAGCTACATTATTAATTACACAAATAGCCCCGTTCTTACTATATACACGAACATCAGACAGAGAATTAGTAGTAATACCTACATTAGTAGTAATTGCAAGAATGCCATTTACTGCCACTAAATCGTAATTATCCGATTTACCCGGATCAACAACAATTGAAAACTCATCACCTACTTTTACATCTGACGGAATTTCTGTTCCAAGAACTGCTGATGGTGCCGTAGTAAAGACTTTGGCCGAATCATCCTCATTGACAAACCCCGTAAATTCAAGCTCAAATGTCTTTGGAGTTTCTTCTCCTAAAGGTAAACTTACGTTTTTAGCTTTAACAGTAAATGGAGCTTTTGCTATATCTATATTCACAATTTGCTCTTTTCCAGCCAACGTTTCCGTAGGTGTTACATATAGAATAAGCGTTTCTTTTCCGGCTTTTGTCATCGTAACAGTTCCCTCGTTATCAACTGCCGTTGAATTATAAGTTCTCTCAATACTATATTCAACTTCCTCGTCTTTTGTAACAGTCAGCTTTCTTTTTTCTCCATAAGTAGCATTCAAATCCTTCTCTGTTACAGAGAAATTCGGTGCAGGAGCTGTTTTTACAATTCCACCTTCTGTCAAATCACTCACCAATTCATGATTTGGGAACGTACTTTCATCAGGCAGAGTTACCGTCAATGATGAAGTAGTACCCGCCGGTGAGTTCTTCGTAATGTCAGGACATTGGAAAACTGGCAGATTTGATTCAACAATAGTCGCATTTTCACCTGATAAGAATCCTGAGAAATAAGGACGAATACAGCTTGCATCTTCACCTACAGGAATTACTATTTCCTTTGCTCCGGAACTGGCCCATATAAACTTACCTGCATATTTTGCAGCTACTTTCACCAATGTTTTTTTGATTAGCATCTTCTGGTCCGATAGAAATTCCATGTCATAATGAGCGGTTGTATTTCCACCAGATCCCGTTAGTTTCAACGTTGCAGCACGATATCCCCCTACCACTTCAGCTTTTCCGGTAGGTGCACTCACACTGATATTACGATCACCCAAAGCAGCGCTCAAATCATCCCCGTTTTTTAAACCCTTTATAGAGAATTCGGCATCACAGCTATTTCTTTTCAGCCTCTCTGCCGGATCCGCATACCATGTAGCATATTGTCCACGACGACACCAAGCTGTTCCTTCTTTAAACGACACTGTGAGTTTTGCTTTAGAAATAGTTACATTAAAAGGTTCCGAAGTAGCGGGAGCAAAGTTTGCATCAGCAACCTGCTTAGCCACAATCGTTGCACTACCTACCCCAATCATTTTAAACTTCTTGGTATCACTATCATATTTTAAAACGCTTTCATCTGAAATTTCATAACTCATCTCTGCCGGATTGTTAGAAGTAAAGTTTAACAATGCCTCATCTCCATATACATATTCATGCGAAACCTCTGTTGGAAGACCGATAATAGCCTGAGCTCCCTGGAAAGTAACTGTATAAACATATGTTTTCGTAACATCCTTTGTAGTATTGTCCGTTACTGTAATTTCCTTTACAACCTTTGTGGCTGTTTTCTCTTTTTCAACAATTGATACTTCTGCATCCTTGCCCCAAGATAATACCTCAAATCCCTTAGAAGCTTCAGCATAAGGCAGTACGTAATTATACACATCAGACTTAAACCCTGTGATCGAAGTTCCGCCAACAGTGATATCCTTCAATTGAGCATTATACACCAAAGCAGCATCATCTACCCACAGAGTATTGCCAGCACCAATTTCCGAACGAATCCAATAGTTGCACCCCGAAAATACAATATTCATTTTTTCCGGAATATCTTCCGTAATATAAGTAATAGGAATAGAAAGACGAACCCATTCGCTTTGAGCACCTTCAATCGTATATTCTGCACTTCCGATCAACACTCCATTACTACCCCCTAATATTTCAGCACCTCCTTTTCCCAAAACAGCTCTATCCTGATCAACAACCTCTTTATAAGTTGGCTCCTCAAAACCTGTCTGATCTTCCTTTAGTACATGTCCAGCAATAACCTTAGATTTAAAAGTACCTTTCCACAAATAAATCAAAATCTTAGCTGATTCATTAGGGTTTTCGGTTCCTAAAGCACGTTTATAATATACAGTAAGCGAATCTGGTCTATTAGTAAAAGAAATGCCACCTGTAACCCCTCCATCACTCAAATCTTTTGCATCAGGATAAGCTTCAGGATTCAGACTCGCCATCATTCCTTGCACATCAGGAAATACCCATGTATTTCCTAAAGTAATAAAAGCAGGAGCATTGGCTCCCAAGAAACCTGGTATACCAACAAACTCGTTTGTAATCTTAGGGGCAGAACCCATATGTCCTGCGGCATCGATTGTCACAAACTCTTTGGTCATTCCCATCTGAGAAACGTTTGAAGCCGTCCAGCCTTGCGGTTGCTTTCCTACAGTGGCCCAATCAGGACCGTAAGCACCAACAGCATCCCATGCAATACAATCTTCCCAAGCTTCGAAATCACCCTTAATTTGCGGACCCTTCATAACTTCTCCGGTAGGAGCAAATTTCAATATATAAGTATGCTGGTTCTCTCCACCATCATTACCAGTAACAATAATATTAATATTGTTACCATTTGCTTGAATTTCTACTTTAGCTCCCTTACCATCAGATACAGCTACGATGTCACTTATAGCAGGTACTTCGCCCCGAATTCCATAGGTATATGTATTTTTATCAAAACCGGCCAAAGCCACTCCATTAATGGTAATTGATTCAAGCTTGGAGTTATAAATCATTTGAATATCATCTACACTTAAAGCATCACCGGCTGTACCCACTCCAGGAGTCTTATTGGTAGAAAAAGAGGTTAACATATACTTCTGATCTGTATATGTTTTATATAAGTCATTATCATTATATTCAAAAGGTATTGTGTACTGAGTCCACTCAACATTAGGAACAATTTCAGAATACGCTTTGGCAATGCGAGCAGCTTTCTCAGCATCTTCACCCATAATAGTCGAAGGATCCTTATATTCTGTACCCGTGTGTAATATCATACTAACAGAAGCATTTCCTTTAGATGTATCTTTGGACTCAAACTTCAACCAGACCTTTACAGAATCTGGCATACCAGCAAACTTACAATGCCCGTTCTCATTATCCATTTCTGAATAATTATAATTACTTTTATCTGATGCCGTAGTAGACCCCATATTTACAATACCAGTAGTAAGATTACCATTAGAAATAGTACCTATAAAATTCTTTCTACCAATAATTTGGGCTGCATATCCTACTCCATCTCTCCCAGCAATCTGATCCAGTTTACCTGTTTGATCTGCAAGCACAAAAGCGGCACCAACAACATCGCCCTTAGCATCATAAAATGAATGCCAAAAATCAGGTGTCATTTCTGTATACATAACCTTTCCAAGCCTATTTTTTTTCTCATTCTTAGTCCAATTGGCTTCAAAATCAGAATTTGGAATCTGATAGTTCTGTGCCATAACAGATCCACCAAACACCAATGCACAAATACATGCAGTAATTGTTCTCTTCATTCTTTTTTTTGTTTTTTAAATTAACTGTTTCAATTCCATTTTTATCTCAAAAAAAACATTGCAAAATACGGTATTTCTGAATATCCCTACAAGGTCTATTCCTTCTAATTTATGTCCCATTACTTAATTCTTTTATTTACCTCTCTATATATTACACAAATACAATAAATATATCCTTTTTTCATGTTCTATAACTTAAATACCTGTACCTATTCATAAATTATTTCTATATTTGAGCGCACATTAAACAAATTAAATAATTATGGAAAAGATATTGCCCAAAATAGATATAACCGAAGACTTCGTAATTGGGAATAATGCAGACATAGATAATAGTATATTGAGTCTTTATACCCAATATCCTTGCCGGCTTAAAGCTGAAATTTTTGTGCTTTGTATGGGAGGAAGTCTGGAAGCTACCATCAACTTAACAGATTATACTATCCGGGAAAATGATTTTATCACACTTTCTCCGGGAAGCATCATCCAGATAAATAAGATTGAAGGCAAATTAAAGCTTTATTTCATGGTATTCTCTTCCAAATTTATTGAAGGAATAAGCAAAACAAAATCAATTATTGACCTTATCTATATAACCAAAAACCATCCGATACTATCGTTACCAAAGGAATTCGCCTGCATTTATGAGGAATTTTTCACACTCATGATGAAAATATATTATAAAGAACATTCTCCTTACAACCCCGAAATATTGAAGTGTATGCTTCTTTCAATTCTATACAGACTGAGCGATATGTATCACGAACGTCCCATACGGAGTGAAACAGCATTAAGTAGAAGCGAAGAGATATGTAAAACATTCAGTCATCTGGTAATTCAACATTATACCACAGAAAGAAATATCTTATATTATGCAAAGCAGATGAATATAACACCTACTCATCTGAGTAACACTGTAAAACATGTTACCGGAAAGACTGTCATGGATATTATATCAGAGGTTGTAATAGTAGATGCCAAAGCACAACTAAAATCAACCAATATACCCATACATGAAATTTCAGACTCCCTGAACTTCCCTAATGTGTCTTTCTTTGGAAAATATTTTAAGCGCCTTACCGGTATGAGCCCTCAACAATATCGAAACAGCGATAAATAAAAGTAAAGTTATCAACTATAGTGTTAGATAAATTGTTATATTTGCAATATACAATCTCTTAAATTACACAACATCATGTTCAATTCATTCGGAAACATATTCAGACTCACCAGCTTTGGAGAATCTCACGGGAAAGGCATCGGAGGCGTTATTGACGGCTTTCCGGCAGGTATCAGGATTGACGAAGAGTTCGTCCAAAAAGAACTCAGTCGTCGTCGTCCGGGACAATCGGCCATTACCACCTCACGCAAAGAAGAAGATAAAGTAGAGTTTCTTTCAGGGATCTTCGAAGGGAAATCTACCGGTTGCCCTATCGGATTTATTGTATGGAATCAGAATCAGCATTCCAACGATTACAATAATTTGGAGTATGTATATCGTCCATCGCATGCCGATTATACTTATAAAGTAAAATATGGCATTCGCGATCATCGTGGTGGCGGACGATCTTCTGCACGAGAAACTATTTCACGTGTTGTTGCAGGTGCATTAGCTAAATTAGCATTAAAGCAATTGGGCATTCATATCACAGCTTATACATCACAAGTGGGCCCCATCAAGCTGGAAGGAAATTATACTGATTATGATCTGGATCTGATTGAAAGTAATCCCGTACGTTGTCCTGACCCGGAAAAAGCAAAAGAGATGCAAGACCTTATATACAAGATAAAGGGAGAAGGGGATACCATTGGCGGAGTATTGACTTGTGTAATCAAGGGCTGTCCCATCGGATTGGGACAACCGGTATTCGGAAAGCTACATGCTGCACTTGGAAACGCCATGCTGAGTATCAATGCTGCCAAAGCTTTTGAATACGGTGATGGATTTAAAGGCCTAAAGCAAAAAGGTTCGGAACAGAATGATGTGTTTTACAATAACAACGGACGTATTGAGACACGTACGAACCATTCGGGAGGTATCCAGGGTGGTATCAGTAACGGACAGGATATTTTCTTCCGCGTTGCGTTCAAACCGGTAGCGACAGTATTGATGCAGCAGGAAACCGTGAATATAGACGGTATCGATACTACTTTAAAGGCACGCGGACGCCATGATCCTTGTGTATTACCCCGTGCAGTACCTATCGTAGAAGCAATGGCTGCTATGACAATACTCGACTATTATTTACTGGATAGAATGACACAGTTATAGTTTAGCAGTTAGAATAAGAAGTTAGAAGTTAGTAGTTAGTAGTTAGAATCCTTTCGGCATATCAACACTTACATGCTGCATAGATTCTATCTACTAACTACTAACTTCCAACTTCTTATTCTAACTACTGACTACTAAATTCCAACTCCTTATTCTATCTACTAACTACTAAATTCTAACTTCTTATTCATATGAGTTATATTAAAGACTATATTGCGGCTAATGAATCGAAAATGATGGAAGATTTGTTCAGCCTCATCCGTATCCCAAGTATCAGCGCTTTGCCGGAACATCATGATGATATGTTGGCCTGTGCACAACGCTGGAGTCAACTATTGCTGGAAGCCGGGGCAGACGAAGCTATCGTTATGCCTTCAAAAGGAAATCCAATGGTATTCGGACAGAAAATTGTAGATCCGAATGCCAAAACAGTACTTGTGTATGCGCACTACGACGTAATGCCTGCTGAGCCACTGGAGCTTTGGAAGAGTGCTCCCTTTGAACCGGAAATACGTGACGGTCACATCTGGGCAAGAGGTGCAGACGATGACAAAGGACAAGCATTCATTCAGGTGAAAGCCTTCGAGTATCTGGTCAAAAATGAGTTATTGAAAACGAATGTAAAATTCATTTTTGAAGGAGAAGAAGAGATTGGTTCACCAAGCCTTGAAGCATTCTGTGAAGAGCATAAGGAGCTATTGAAAGCAGACGTCATATTGGTATCCGACACCAGCATGTTAGGAGCTGATCTGCCTTCACTTACTACCGGATTAAGAGGCCTTGCTTACTGGGAAATAGAGGTGACAGGCCCCAATCGTGACCTCCATTCCGGACACTTTGGGGGTGCGGTAGCCAACCCTGTCAATGTACTTTGTGGCATGATCAGTAAAGTAATAGATGCCGACGGACGTATCACAATCCCAGGTTTCTATGATGATGTGGAAGAGGTACCTCAAGCCGAACGGGAAATGATTGCACATATTCCATTTGATGAAGAAAAATATAAAGCAGCTATCGGCGTAAAAGAATTATCCGGCGAAAAAGGATACAGCACGTTGGAACGCAACAGTTGTCGTCCTTCATTCGATGTTTGTGGTATATGGGGAGGTTATACTGGCGAAGGTTCAAAAACTGTTCTTCCTTCAAAAGCATTTGCCAAAGTATCCTGCCGACTGGTTCCACACCAGGATCATCATAAAATATCAGAACTATTTGCCAATTACATCCGTGCTACCGCTCCGGATACTGTTCAGGTGAAAGTAACCCCCATGCATGGCGGACAGGGATACGTATGTCCCATCTCTCTCCCTGCTTATAAAGCTGCCGAAAAAGGATTTGAAATCGCATTTGGGAAAAAACCACTTGCAGTACGCCGCGGAGGAAGTATCCCCATTATCTCTACATTTGAACAAGTGCTTGGCATCAAAACAGTACTGATGGGATTCGGACTGGAATCGGACGCTATTCATTCTCCCAATGAAAACTTCTCACTGGATATCTTTAGAAAAGGTATTGAAGCAGTGGTGGAGTTTTATAAGGAATATGGGAAATAGTGATTAGTGATTAGTGATAAGTGATTAGTGATAAGTGATTAGTACCATGCGGAGTATGGCGCAGCCATTAATCACTTATCACTACCCCGTTAATCACTATTTCTCACGGCAATCTGAACAGGAAGGTAAATGACTTACCATTCTGGAAATCTTTATAAGCATCTCCTGCATAAATCTCTCCATTGGTCAATGACAATTTCTTCACACTTGCTTTCGGACTAAAATCTACTTTCTTCAAGTCTACCCAGAAAAGATTGGGAGTCAAGGTTGATTCAAAGTAATATACTTTATCTTTCTGATCGGATACAGAACGCCAGCGGGTAGAAGAAATATGAGGTTTATCCGGGGTAGAAATACCAAAAGGAACAGATACATTTCTCATTATGCTTAATACACTGGGAACGGCAATTTTCGGATCAGCTGTTTGAGGAATGGCATGTACGTAGAATGAGGCACGTACAAAACGATCACTCGAACGATTTGTACCGGGTAACATCTGCAGCCCTCCCACTTCTTTCCAGTAATCATTGACAGCTAACTGAAGATCATAACGTGGAGAATTCGTCATCACCTGATATTCTTTACCTTCGTGAATGATAAGATTCCCATCAATATATTCCAACACAGCACTATTTCCGGTTTCATCCGTAATAGCCATATGCAAAGTAGAAGCTGAGCCATTGGGCAGATTAGGTGCATCAATACGGAAGGTTTCTTTCTTTAACTCTTCCACAGCTTCACGTACGGTAGCAAAGTTATCAAGTATATATTGTGTCCAGATGGCAATTCCCATTACCGGACGGGTATCATTCGGGCGAATGTAGTTAGATTCCGGCAAAAATAACAAGCTGGCTACAAGCCCCTTCTCATTCATTCCATCACAGGCACCCATATCATAGGCAGAGGCAACGATGCTTCCATATTTGGAGGTCCAATTCAAAGCCTCTCCCCTATCATAGCTCACCCGCTTAATGCCACGAGGAAACAGATAAAGATTGGACATTATATCCTCCTTCCAATCCATTGTTCGCCCGGTCACAACCATATTTTCCGGACCGATATATACAGCACGGGTACAAGCTTCGGACTTCTGCATTCCTATTGAGAACGCAGCAACAAGTGCCGTCAAGGCAACCATTTTCTTTGTTACTTTCATCATTATTATCTTATTAAAAAGTTATAAGCCGGATATAAAGTCGCTTTATTTCTGTACGGTATTTCACCACAGAGTAGCACAGAGTTTCACAGAGTTTTAAATCTTTATCGAAACGCAGATGAACGCAGATTTTCGCAAAGGGAAACAAATGTATGATAAAGAACTACAGCCTTTTAATCTGCGTTTCATCAGATAAATAAAACTCTGTGCCCTCTGTGTCCTCTGTGGTGAACTCAATCTTATATCTACTTCTTCAATAAGAACAATCAATAAGAAGAACTGGTTTATCAAAAGACAGGTTTATTTATACAATCCGTAGGTAGTACGCAATACCTGGAATTCGGTACGGCGATTGATAGCATTACAAATTTCCTGCTGCTCCGGAGTAAGAGTCTTTATGAATTCCTCTGTCAGCACATTACCTTCTTTAAGGAAAGGAGCCGATTTCATAACTGATTTATTCACCACTTTCGGCTTGCTCTCTCCATATCCTTTCGCAGTAAGTCGGTCTGTAGAAATTCCTCCCTTAATTAAATAACGGACAACAGACTCCGCCCGACGCTGAGAAAGGCGCTCGTTATAAGCATCATTTCCTTTATAATCACAGTGAGCAGCCAATTCAATAGTCACATTCGGATTATCATTCAGCAGACGAATCAGTTCATCAAGTGCAGTTGCTGATGCAGGAGTAAGATCGGCACGGTCAAATTCATAAAAGATATTTTCGATAAGTACCGGGCGGGTAATAGAAGCCAATGGAAATTCAACTTCATAACTGCGGTCTACCTGAGCAGTATCTGTGATAAGTTCCTGTTTACCATTCAAGTATCCACGGCAAGAAGCTAACATTACATAGCGTTGTCCCGGATTAAGGCGTTGGACAAACGAACCGTTTTTCTTCACATCTATTTTCAGATACGTACCATCGTCACCCACCAGTGTTACTACTGCTTCGGGCAATGCATCCCCCTCCTTGTCATACACCCATCCGGTGAGGGTATGATTAACTTCAGGGAGCTCAAAACTATAGATATGATCCCAACCACGGGCATCTCCACGATTGGAAGAGAAAAAGCCCCGCTGACGTCCCGGTTCAAAGGTCATACCAAAATCATCTCCCATGGA
This sequence comes from Bacteroides mucinivorans, assembly GCF_034654355.2. NCBI lineage: Bacteria > Pseudomonadati > Bacteroidota > Bacteroidia > Bacteroidales > Bacteroidaceae > Bacteroides > Bacteroides mucinivorans. The sequence continues at coordinate 4,523,481 of NZ_CP178179.1, forward strand.
ATTAACCGGGAAACGCATATTTTCTACTTTCCACCTACCGGATACAGAATCCAGATCGGCACGGAAAATATCAAGTCCTCCCATACCGGGATGACCATTAGAAGAGAAATACAACTCTCCTTTAGGGCCAAATGTAGGAAACATCTCGTCACCCGCTGTATTAATATCAGGTCCCAGATTGTCTACATACCCGAAACCGTCCTTAACTACATTGATCCGCCACAAATCGAGTCCGCCGTATCCTCCCGGCATATCAGAAACAAAATAAAGAAAATCTCCCTGCGGAGACATAGCAGGATGGGCCACAGAAGAAAGCGAATCATTCAGGATGGCACATTTAGTAGGCGTTCCCCAATTGGCTCCGGTTCGTGAAGAGGCATATATCTCAGCATATACCGGTGCCTCTGGCGATGTGCGGCAACGAGTAAGATACATGGTTTTACCATCCGCAGAGAAGGAGCAGGCACCGTCTTCAAATTCACTGTTTACTTCTGATTCCAACGGTTCCGGCTTCTGCCAGTTCTTTTTTTCATCCTGTTTAGAATAGAATATATCTGCGCTTTTCATGCCGGTGATTCCATTCAAATCATTTCCCTTTGCTTCGTTTCGGGTAGAAGTAAAATAGACAACATCGGCATCTTCACCCGCATACATGGGAGAATAGTCACTACGCCGGGAGAAAAAGATGGGTTCCCGCTTTACGATGTGCCGCGTAGGATGCTCTTTCCACTCTTGTGCCTGTTGGCAAGAAAAAAGTCCGTTCAACGCCAATGTGTCATTGGGCTGATATTGAAGATAAGTTTCATAAGAAGAAACAGCAGGTTTATACTCTCCATTCTTACGCTGACTTTCAGCAAGATAAAAGAAAGTAACTGAATCCGGATAATGATAACGGATTGCATTCATATAAGCTCCCTTTGCCCGGACATTATAGTTTATCAGACGATAACAGCCTGCCATCTTATAAGCGATCTCGCCTCGGAGTTTTCGTTGTTTGGGAGGAGTACCGGCATAAGCTTTCCGATAATATTTAGCTGCATCAAAATATTCGCCACGAGCATAACTCTGCTCGGCTTTCTTCAAGCTACGCCCTGCTCCACAGGAAGCAAGCAAGAAAAGGGCAAGTATATAGATGAGTTTACGGTACATAGACATTATATATAAACAGAATAAAGGGAGAAATATTGTATTAGTGATGAGTGATTAGTGATAAGTGATTAGTACCATGCGGTATATAGCACCGCCGCTAATCACTTATCACTAATCACTCATCACTAATCACTCATCACTTATCACTAATCACTCATCACTAATCACTCATCACTAATCACTTATCACTAATCACTCATCACTATTCCTTAATCACTACCCTATATCCACATCCATTCTTCCATTCAGAACATCCGTAAGCTGTCTTACCTTTTATAATTGTTCCTTTGCCACAAAGAGGACAAGGCTGACCGATCAAAGAATCATTGTTTGCAACATTACCGGGAGTGACTGCCGGAGTTGAAGGAACATCTGTAGACACAACGGACGGTTGTTGCACGGATGACGCCCCGGTATTTGAAACCGCTTTCGGTTTCTTTTCTTTAGGAGCAGCAGGCTTACGTTCTCTTTTCTTTGGCTCTTTCTTTTTAGCCGCCTCCTCTATCTGAACCGCTTCCTGAATGGTAATACGCCGATTGGTATTGTCAGACAGCACACTCGTCACAATCTCCGAAACCATCTGTTTCAGTTCCTCCAGAAACTGGCGGGCATCATAAGTCTTTTTTTCTATCTCACGAAGTTTCTTCTCCCAAATTCCGGTTAGTTCAGCCGATTTGAGAAGTTCCTCATGAATAATCTGTATCAATTCTACACCTGTAGGCGTAGCTATCAGATTCTTCTTTTCCTTACGGATATAGTTACGTTTGAACAATGTCTCAATGATAGCAGCACGGGTAGACGGACGTCCGATGCCATTCTCTTTCAATGCATCCCGAAGTTCGTCGTTATCTACCAATTTACCAGCCGTCTCCATGGCACGAAGCAGAGTAGCTTCGGTGTAAGGACGAGGGGGTTGAGTCCATTTCTCATTCAAATCAGGGATATGAGGGCCATTCTCACCTTTTACAAAGGCTGGAAGTACATTCTCCTCTTCTCCTTCTTTCTCTTCGGTAGGGTCTTTCACATCTTTGGCAAAAACAACCCGCCATCCAGGTTCCAGAATCTGTTTACCGGTTACCTTAAATTCAATTCCGTCTACTTCACCCATTACGGTGGTAGTAGATATTTTACAATCGGGATAAAACACAGCAATAAATCGACGTGCTATCAGATCGAACACCCGGCGTTCCATATCCGTCAGGTTCTGTGGAGGTACCCCGGTCGGGATAATAGCATGGTGATCAGTCACTTTCGAGCTATCAAACACCTTCTTAGATTTGGGTAAAGTAACACCAGCCAAAGGAGCGGTCAGCAACTCATAGTCACGAAGCCCTTTTAGAATGTTAGGACACTTCGGATAAATATCATCACTCAAAAAAGTAGTGTCTACACGCGGATAGGTGGTCACTTTCTTCTCATAAAGTGATTGAATCAGTTTCAATGTTTCGTCAGCCGAATAAGCAAATTTCTTGTTACACTCTACCTGCAACGAGGTCAGGTCGAAAAGACGGGGAGCATACTCTTTACCATCTTTTTTGACTACGGAAGTCACTGTGAAAGGCAGATTTTTAATACGTTCTACCAAGGCTTCCCCCTCTTCGCGATTGGCAATGGGATCAATGCCCGGATTCTCTGTCCGCTTTACTTTCCCTCCTGATTTTTCTTCTTCTGCTGCCAGTTCTTCATCACTTTTCCGGATAAGAGCCGAAAAAACAGTATCCCGATAAGTTGTTTTCAGTTCCCAATACTGTTTAGACTGGAAGTTCTCGATCTCCAATTGCCGATTCACAATCAGTGCCAGTGTAGGTGTCTGTACGCGTCCTATAGATAATACTTGCTTGTTCTGACCATACTTGATCGTGTACAGGCGGGTAGCATTCATGCCCAGAAGCCAGTCGCCTATAGCACGGGACATTCCGGCTTCATAGAGCGATTGAAACTCCGACTGATCCTTTAATTTAGCAAATCCCTCTTTTATGGCCTCCTCCGTCAATGAGGAAATCCAAAGACGCTTCACCGGGCAACGGGCTCCTGCTTTTTGCATCACCCAGCGCTGAATAAGTTCTCCTTCTTGTCCGGCATCACCGCAGTTTATGATTTCATCTGCGCTTTGCATCAGCCATTCAACTGTACGAAACTGCTTTTCATAGGTAGGATTACTTATCAGTTTTATTCCAAAACGCGGTGGAATCATCGGAAGACTACCCAGACTCCATGATTTCCAGTTAGGCGTATATTCATGTGGTTCTTTCAGTGTACAAAGATGACCAAAGGTCCATGTCACCTGATATCCGTTTCCTTCTATGTATCCGTCTTTCCGTTCTCTGGCACCCAAAATATCAGCTATATCACGTGCCACTGAGGGCTTTTCGGCAATGCAAACTATCATCCTTTTATCTTTTTTAGTGATGCAAAGGTAGACAAATTTAAGGTATAGCCCAAAAGAGTGTACACTTTTGTCTGATGAGAGTGTATACTGAAAAAATTTATTTTTTACTAGGGACATCTTTATCTTATCTGCTTTACTAAAAGACGAGGAGTAGCTTTACTTATTCTCCAACCGTCTATTATTAAAGACAACCTTTTCTTAAAAACCACCCGTACCATGAAGAATATCCTTTTATTCACTCTATTATTGTGTTGTGTTACACTCAGGCCACAAACGTATAGCATCTATCCTATCCCACAAAAAACAACCATGAATGGCAATAGTATAGAAATGACCCGGGAAGTAAATCTTATTAAGGAATCCGGAATAAATGAAATTATCAGTAATCGTATTCAAGAGGTTCTGACTAATGCCGGAATCAATTTTACGATCAGTGATGTACTTACTGATGATAAAACAAATATTCTTATAGGAATCAACGGTTCTAAAGAAACTGCAGACAATTATGCATCTACCCATTCACTCTCTGAAGATGTTTTCAACGTTACATCCAATAAATTCGATCCTTATCTGTTGCAGATAAATAAGAACCATAGTAAAGGCGATATACTCATTCTGGGTGATAATAACGGATCAGCCTATTATGGTCTGGCCACATTGGAACAAATACTGGAACAAGCCGATAACAACCACTTATCAGCCGCCACTTTTGAGGATTATGCCCATACCCAATACCGGGGTATTGTTGAGGGTTTCTACGGACATCCATATAGCGTGGAAAGCAGACTCAGCCTGTTGGATTACTGCAAACGATATAAAATGAATATGTTTGTCTATGGTCCTAAAGCAGATCCTTATCATGCAGGAAAGTGGCGGGAAGACTATCCATTAACCCTGACAGATCAGCAACGCTATATGGGATTGGTCACACAAGATGATTTACGCAGACTGGCTGCCAAAGCCAAAGCCTGCAATGTGGATTTCGTATGGTCTATTCATCCGGCATTGGAAGGTGGAGGTATAAATTTCAGTAATTTAGATCCTGGAATCGAAGACATTATACACAAATTTGATGCTTTGTATAAGTTAGGAATACGACACTTCGGTGTATCTATCGATGACATGAGCGGCCATCCGTACAATCAATCGGAATTGGCAGATAAGACTCAGACAAAACTATATGAGAAGTTCAACAAAACCGGAGTCACTGAAGACGACAAAGTGGGGCCTTTATTATTTGTTCCCACCCAATATGCATTGAATTACGGTACCGGAACACTTTCGGCCTTCAAAAACATACATAAAGATGTGGTGGTAGCCTTCACTGGTTACGACTGTTTTTCTAATATCCGGGGCAGTGCTTGCGATCGGATGGCAGATCTGATAGGACGCAACCCGGTCATGTGGTGGAACAATCCGGTAAACGATGATTATGACGAATTTCTTTATATGCACGGACTCACTGCACGCTGGAGCATAGAGGATAAAAGCCCGGTCTCTTCTCTGCAAGGACTGATATTAAACCCCATGAATCAGGGACAAGCTTCTAAAATAGCCTTATTCGGTGCAGCAGATTACTCATGGAATCCTTCAAAATTCAACGGATCCGATAATTGGGAAGCTTCGCTTGCTTCTATAGTGAAAGAACCGGAACTGCAAGATGCACTTAAAACCTTTATTAATATAATAAGCGCATATACCACTCATGATACGCGAACACCGGAAGGCGAAAAGTTCGCACCTCTTTATACAGCCTTTCAATCATCTTATTCCAAAGGCAATGTACCTGACGCTACGGAACTAATAAATGAGATGAAAAAAGCGAATGCTGCCTGCAAACTATTAGCATCATTAAAAGAGAGTGAAAACCAGGAGTATAACCTGTTTTATGAAGATATAAAAAGTTGGCTTGCCAAGGTGGAATCAATGACAGATATTGTTGTCAAGTCAATCAGTTTTATGAAAAACGATGCAGGGCTTTCTGCATGGACAGACTTTGCTGAGATTCAGGCAAAAGCACAAAAGATACACACTGATTCTGCCTTTCTGTTGAGTGTGTTTGAAGGTAAAGGTACCAGCACATACGAGGTGTTTAAAGAGGTTCAGCCAACTCCCAAATATCTGGACCCGTTTGTAGATTTCCTGGCTGATAAAATAAAGGATTATGCTCCGCGACTTCCGGACAGATCACGCGAGATGGAAATTATCACCAATATCTACAATTTATCGGGGGTATCCATTGAAACGAATGACATGACAAGATTATCCGGTCTGAACACTGTTACATTAAAACCGGAAGAATACGTAGGCATCTATTTTAATGCAATCAAAGAAGTGGCAGTCGAGTTTCTGCCCACAAATCTTACAAGTACGCTATCTACAGAGTATTCTATGAATGGAAAAGAGTGGAGTACTTTTATACCGGACCATAGCATTGCTCAGGAAATGGCTTATTTCCGCATCAAAAACAAAAGTAAATCCACACATGCTATTCCAATAAATGAAATCTCATTCAGAATGCCAGCCTCAGAAAGTTCAGTTCCTATAAACGTAACAACGAATATGGGAACTTACCAAACATACAATATAAAGAATGTAATAGACGGAAATTACTCCACAAAATTCTGGAGTGATAAGGCACAAAAGGCAGGTGAATATATCCAACTGGACTTTGGTTCGTCCGCAGCCCGTTATCAGATCACCCTGCATTTTACTGAAGGAGATACGCCTACAGGAGAAGCACAGATTCAGATCTCTGATGATGCACAAAGCTGGACAACTATAAAAGCATTCACTTCTTCGGATATTTCAGATAAGATATATACTTGTAATGCCAATGGCCGGTTTGCCAGATACGTTCGCTTGTATCTGCAATCTGTGGGAGGAGGAGACTGGTTTCAATTAGCAGAATTTGAAGTGACAGGTGCCCGTATCACTCCTGTCGCGGAAGACAATGAAGGAAATCCGGTGGCTTTACTGGACGACCGTAACCTTTCGTCGGGTTATAAAGGCAGAGGAGAAGGGCATATTATCTATCGTTTTATTGAGAACCTTGCGATAGATGAAATTCAAATCTTTCATAACAGCATGTTCACGTCCGCAAGCACTAAGCCTACCATAATGATATATGCCAATGGAAAATGGATTGCCAAAGGAGAACTGGATGCTCCCTGTACTTCCGTTCCAGTCTCCGATTTGAAGAATATCTTGCAACTAAAGATTAGTTGGAATAAAGACAATATACCGGTTCTTTATGAAATAATGCCTATCGGAGAACCGTATGTGGAAGAAGTATCCCCTCCTACCGGTATCCTTTCTGAAACAGGTTCTGCAAATGCTTCAATTTTCATTGAAGGAAATCATGTACGGATAGCATCCCGGATATTAATAAAAAGGATCATTATTACAGATCTATCAGGACAAAAAATAAAAGATATAAGCGTAAATCAGAACTCCATAGAAATTCCTATACATGAACAACAGGTTTTGATAGTAAACGTATATCTCAATAATAATGAGACGGTAACAGCCAAAGTAGCACGATAAAGCACTTTTATTGATAAACTTTTATCAAAGATATAGTCTTTATGCGAATCAGTAGTTGAAATTCTATTTTAACCCAATCAGCATTGAGCTTAATAACCTCTGCTGTTACCATCAGGCTCTTACACCGTATCAATAAAGTCCTGTCTTATAGAGTATCGTAGGAAGCCTCGGTGTGTAACATTGTTTTAGATGTACATGTAAAGCAGTACGACATGCACATGTGGGACAGCACGACATGTACATGTAAAACAAGGCTGCTCACCAGGGAAAGGAACGTTCCTTCCTGAGAAAGCCAAAGTACAACACCGAGCGGTGATGTGCTTCCCGCACGGGGAGGTACGCCAGGCAATGGTTTATAGAAACGCAGATGAGCGCAAATTCACGCAAAGCATATCATCGCTCAAATATAGTACAGCCATTTAATCTGCGAAAATCTGCGATCATTTGCGTTTCAATAAAACGCTGTCACATAGTATGAACTAAATTTGAAGTACTGCTTAGAAAAGATACACACTGTTAATTTATCGTTTTCAGTCAGGTATTTTCATCTGAATATAATATTTGTAATCACCGTAGCTCCCACCTTTTGATTCAGATTACGGACTAATAATTCACGTCCCATCATCAATTCCTGACGGAGTGCAGCAGAGGTAAGATGTACATAAAGTATTTGATTACGAATGTATAACTCTTTTGTATAAGAAGCGATTGCCGGCCCCAATATCTGTGGCCAGGCATCCAATAACCGTTGTTCATTCAGAGGAGACTCCAGACTTTCCTGGCGGAGAAACTGCTGAATCAGTTTTCCGATTGGCTCGGCATTATTTCTTTTCATACTTCCCTGTCTTTCATTTCACTGATTTCACCTTGCTCTACCCGGAACATTTTATAATCACTGCCTACTTTATATAATATACGATCCAGATGTTCCCGGTTCGTATCCGTTATAAATATTTGTCCAAAACTGTCTCCTGCCACCAATTTTACAATCTGCTCTACGCGTGATGCATCCAGCTTATCAAAGATATCATCCAGCAACAACAAAGGAACAGTGCTACCGGTACGTTTCAAAAAATCAAACTGCGCCAGCTTCAATGCCACAAGATACGTTTTGTTCTGTCCCTGAGAGCCTTCTCTTTTTATAGGAAAATCGCCCAATAACATATTAAGTTCATCTTTATGAATGCCACGCAAAGAATATCCCATAATCCGATCACGCACCCGGCTCTCTTTCAATACTTCCAGCAAAGAGGCATCACGCGCATGAGAATCATATGACAATCCTACCTTCTCCTTATCCTGTGAAATATAAGAATAAAAAGACTGGAAAATCGGGATAAACTCCCGGATAAACTCTTCCCGCTTGCGATACACTACCTCACCTGCCTGCGCCATCATCTCTTCCCACACCAGAAACAATTCCTCTTCTACCGGAAGTTCGCTTTTCAATAGTGTGTTACGTTGTGCCAATGCTTTATTATAACGGATCAATGCTTCCAGATATTCCTTATCATATTGAGAGATAACCACATCCATAAAACGACGACGTTCATCACTCCCTCCCGCAATAAGTTCCGAATCAGCAGGCGAAACCATCACCAAAGGCAAAAAGCCAATATGATCGGACAAACGGCTATATTCCTTTTTATTACGTTTAAACTGCTTTTTAGCACGGCGCTTCATACCACAGTAAATCTCTTCAGGCGTACCATCCGGTGCCTCATAAAATCCCTGTATTACGAAAAAGTCCTGTTCATGCCGTATGTTTTGCGAATCAATCGGATTGCCGGCACTCTTACAGAAAGAAAGAAAATAAACAGCATCCAGCAGGTTTGTTTTCCCCATTCCGTTTTGTCCGAAAAAGCAATTCAGCTTAGCAGAGAAATTCAGTTCTACCTGCTCCAGATTCTTATAATTCAGTATGGATATACGTTTCAGTATCATGTTTACACATTAAGTTGGTTACAAAAGTAGAAAGATTTTCGTGGTTTTAGGGTGTAAAACAAAAAAAGATGCCTCTAAATTTCGTTTGTAGATATAAAAAAACTACTTTTGCGAGTCGAAATATCAAAGTCAGAATAATAACAAAAAAGAATCATATAAAAATGGCAGAACAAAAGCACCACAATGAACAAATGAATGTGGAAGATGCACTGACACAGTCGGAAGCATTTCTTATCAAAAACAAAAAAGCAATCATCGGCGGAGTTGTTGCCGTGATTATTATCGTAGCAGGTTTCATCATGTACAAACACCTTTATGCCGAACCTCGTGAAGAGAAAGCACAAGCTGCTCTTTTCAAAGGTCAAGAACTGTTTGAACAGGATAATTTCGAGCAAGCATTAAATGGTGACAGTATCGGTTACACCGGTTTTCTGAAAGTTGCCAGTGATTTCAGCGGAACCAAAGCTGCCAACCTGGCTAAAGCCTATGCAGGTATCTGCTATGCACATATGGGCAAATATGATGAGGCAATTAAATATCTGAATGATTTTGACGGAACAGATCAAATGGTGGGTCCTGCTGTTCTTGCTGCTGCCGGTAATTGCTACGCACAACTGGATCAGCTTGACAAAGCAGTTTCTTCTTTATTGAAAGCTGCCGACAAAGCAGATAGCAACACATTGAGTCCTATCTACTTGTTGCAAGCCGGAGAAATCCTGGTAAAACAGGGAAAAGCAGAAGAAGCGATCAAAGCATATACAACCATTAAGGATAAATACTTCCAGTCTTATCAAGCAATGGATATCGATAAATATATCGAGCAGGCTAAATTGCTGAAAAAGTAAATAAAGTATCAACCAATAGTGAAGAGTGAAAAGTACTCTGTAGCCTTGTAGCGCAGTAGCTTTTCACTCTTTATTTTTAACTTATAATGATTATGGCTACAGCTTATCACAATTTATCAGACTATGATTTCAATTCTGTTCCTAATGCAGAAGAGATGAAATTTGGTATTGTTGTTTCTGAATGGAACGATAAAATTACAGGTGCATTGTTGGATGGTGCAGTAAATACATTAAAGAAACATGGTGCAAAAACTGAAAATATTCTGGTAAAGACAGTACCCGGAAGTTTTGAACTTACTTTCGGAGCTAACCAGATGATGGAAAATTGCGACGTGGATGCAATTATAATAATCGGTTGCGTAATAAAAGGAGATACCCCACATTTTGATTATGTTTGTATGGGAGTAACACAAGGAGTTGCCCAATTAAATGCAACAGGCGATATACCAGTTATTTACGGACTTATTACTACCAATACAATGGAGCAAGCAGAAGATAGAGCCGGTGGTAAGCTGGGTAATAAAGGAGATGAATGTGCAATTACTGCAATAAAAATGATCGATTTTGTTTGGAGTTTAAATAAATAGTTGTATCTTTGCACCGCAATTGAGAAACAAACCTGCTTAAGTGAAAGTAAAAGGTGCTCAAAAGCAAAAAAGGGCAAATACCAGAGTGGCCAAATGGGGCAGACTGTAAATCTGCTGTCTTTCGACTTCGGTGGTTCGAATCCATCTTTGCCCACAAAAATTGCGGAAGTAGCTCAGTTGATAGAGCATTAGCCTTCCAAGCTGAGGGTCGCGGGTTTGAGCCCCGTCTTCCGCTCTCAAGAAAAGAGAATCTGAGATATCAGGTTCTCTTTTTTATTTAACTTCTTTCAGCATGAACACACGCACTCCAAAATCATGTACTTCAACCGGCGCATCCACCCCTATTGTCTGACTCAGCTTTACAGGTTTAGACAACAGAGGTATATTATCTCAAACGTTATCTACAGATTGAAGAAACAGAGATCAAGGCTCTTTACGAACACAGAGTAGGAAATCCGGTCATAAGTGAAAAGCTCATACTAAATGGTAGTTCACCAGTAGAGCTTCCCTACTTCACACGAGATAACCGGCAAAAATTAGGGAAACTCACTTTTGCAAAATAAGTATTACTCTTCTTCTTATAGTCCCAAATACAATGCAGTCTCTTCCGAGAGAAAAATTACAGAACATAAAAGGTATAGCGCGTAGCCAATCAACCACATTAGTACATTTCCCACATTGGTAGATTGGCACATTATCACATTGGCAATTACCCCCCATTTTCTCAAATTCCCGTTATTTTGTCTTAAAAGAGCAGAGAAAAAACCGTGTATAGATTTGTAACTTCCTATATTTGTAAGCATATTCATTATTTATATTGTTTCAAAAGAAATACATGGAAAACATGAAAAAGAAACTGTACTACCCCCTTGCGGGTATTCTTTTTGGTATCTGTAGCATGCTATCTTCCAACTTGCAAGCAACGGAAATTAACCCTGACAAACCGTACTGGCAAGATGTACAAGTAGTATCTGTGAACAAGGAATATCCTCGCTCATCATTTATGACTTATGACAATCGCGCGGATGCACTTACCGGTAAATTCGAAAACAGTCGCTACTACCAATTGCTCAATGGTACATGGAAGTTCTTTTTTGTAGATTCCTATAAAGATTTACCAGCCAACATCACCTCACCGGAAACAAGTACCACTTCGTGGAATGATATACAAGTGCCCGGTAACTGGGAAGTACAGGGACATGGTGTAGCTATCTATACCAATCACGGATATGAGTTCAAAGCACGTAACCCGCAACCTCCATTGTTACCGGAGGCCAACCCGGTGGGTGTTTATCGCCGGGATATCGAAATCCCTGCCGATTGGAACGGACGGGATATCTACCTGCACATAGCCGGAGCAAAATCCGGAGTCTATGTTTACATCAACGGAAAGGAAGTAGGATATAGCGAAGATTCCAAAAACCCGGCAGAGTTTCTAATCAACAACTACGTGCATCCGGGCAAGAATGTACTTACTCTGAAAATATTCCGCTGGAGTACCGGTTCTTATTTGGAATGTCAGGACTTTTGGCGTATCAGTGGTATCGAACGCGATGTATTCCTGTATTCGCAACCCAAAGCGGCGCTCAAAGACTTCCGTATAAAATCAACTCTGGACGATACATATAAGAACGGTATCTTTGCATTAAGTACTGATCTGCGTAACCATCGCCCGGAAGGTAGCAACCTATCGGTAATATACGAACTACTGGATGCTAACGGAAAAGTGATCGCAACGGAAGAAAAAACAGCCTATGTACCTGAAGGCGAATTCCGCACTGTAAACTTTACCCGGACACTGCCGGATATACGTACCTGGACATCAGAGCAACCTAATCTGTACAAATTATTAATGACCGTAAAAGAGAACGGAAAAGTAAATGAAATTATTCCTTTTAATGTAGGCTTCCGCCGAATAGAAATAAAGCAGAGCGAACAACTTGCCGGAAATGGCAAGCCCTATACTTTGCTATATATCAACGGGCAACCTCTGAAACTGAAAGGAGTCAATATTCATGAGCACAATCCCAAAACAGGACATTATGTAACGGAAGAATTGATGCGTCGTGACTTCGAACTGATGAAGCAGAATAATCTGAATACAGTCCGCCTTTGCCACTATCCTCAAAGCCGCCGTTTTTATGAACTCTGTGACGAATATGGAATTTATGTATATGACGAAGCAAATATTGAAAGCCACGGTATGTATTATGACCTGCGCAAAGGAGGATCATTAGGCAATAACCCCGAATGGCTAAAACCCCATATGGACCGGACTATCAACATGTTCGAACGTAACAAAAACTATCCTTCACTTACTTTCTGGTCATTGGGTAACGAGGCGGGAAACGGTTACAACTTCTATCAGACGTATCTGTGGGTGAAAAATGCAGATAAGGAGCTGATGAATCGCCCGGTCAATTATGAACGTGCACAGTGGGAATGGAACTCTGATATGTATGTTCCACAATATCCGGGAGCAGAATGGTTGGCTAAGATAGGCAAACAAGGAAGTGACCGTCCGGTAGTTCCCTCCGAATATTCCCACGCTATGGGTAACTCCAACGGAAATTTATGGGATCAATGGAAAGAAATATATAAATACCCTAACTTACAAGGGGGATACATCTGGGACTGGGTAGATCAGGGTATTTTAGAAACTGATAAGAACGGACGGGAATACTGGACATATGGTGGCGATTATGGTGTGAATGCCCCGAGTGACGGTAACTTCTTGTGCAACGGACTTGTTAACCCTGACCGTGCTCCCCATCCTACTATGGCAGAGGTAAAATATGTTCATCAAAATGTAGGTTTTGAACCAATCGATTTAAACAGTGGTAAAATTCTGGTAAAGAATCGTTTCTACTTCACTAACCTGAAAAAGTACATGATATCCTATACTATATCTGCGAACGGAAAAATTGTAAAAGGCGGTAAAGTATCATTAGACATTGAACCGCAAGCCTCCAAAGAGCTGAGTATTCCAGTTAGCGGTCTGAAAGCCAAACCGGGAACGGAATATTTCGTAAACTTCGTAGTAACCACTACCCAACCGGAACCTCTTATTCCCGCAGGGCATGACATCGCCTACGAACAATTCCGCCTCCCTATCGAGCCTCTGCCCCGGGAAGCATTTGCCACAAATGGTCCGGCACTGAAAACAGAAACTGAAGGCGAAAATCTAATAGTAAGTTCTTCTAAAGTTAATTTCGTCTTTGATAAAGCAACCGGGCTTGTCACTTCATATAAGATAAATGGCACAGAATACTTTAAAGACGGGTTTGGAATTCAGCCTAACTTCTGGCGGGCTCCAAATGATAATGATTATGGCAATGGTGCTCCTAAACGCCTCCAGATATGGAAACAATCAAGTAAGAACTTCAAGGTAGCGGATGCAAGCATAGCTATGGATAACAAAGTCGCTGTACTAACAGCCAACTATCTATTGGCCGCCGGTAATCTTTATATAGTAACCTATAAAATCTATCCTTCAGGGGTTGTCAAAGTTAATGCACGTTTCACTTCTGCCGATATGCAAGTTGCAGAGTCAGAAGTATCCGAAGCTACCCGTACAGCTACTTTCACTCCCGGCAACGATGCTGCACGTAAGGCAGCAGCCAAGTTGAATGTTCCCCGTATCGGTGTTCGTTTCCGTCTTCCGGCCGAAATGAATGTAGTTGAGTATTTCGGACGTGGACCGGAAGAAAACTATATAGACCGGAACGCAGGTACTCTCATCGGGCTCTACAAAACTACAGCCGACAAGATGTACTATAATTATGTTCGCCCGCAAGAGAACGGTCATCATACAGATACCCGCTGGCTGTCTCTTAGCAAAAAGGGAGGTAAAGGACTAACGATTGTAGCCGATAGCATTATCGGATTCAACGCTTTACGCAATTCTATTGAAGACTTTGACTCAGAAGAAGCCCTTCCTCATCCACGTCAATGGAATAACTTCTCTCCGGAAGAAATTGCCAATCACGATGAAGAAGCAGCCCGGAATGTATTAAGAAGAATGCATCATGTGAATGACATTACTCCACGTGATTTCGTAGAAGTATGCGTAGATATGAAACAACAAGGAGTAGCAGGATACAATAGTTGGGGAGCCCGTCCGGAGCCCGGCTATATAATTCCTGCCAATCAGGAATACAACTGGGGATTTACACTGATCCCTGGTAAATAATTTACCAATGTGCTAATATGCCAATGTGCCAATGCCTTTCGGCGATACAGCGCAGCACATTGTTATATTGGCAAATTAGCACATTGACAAATTAGCACATTGCCACATTATTAAATTGGCACATTGGCACATTATCAAATTGGCACATTATTAAAAATTCATCAACTTTAAAAATAAAAATCATGAAAAATCTATTCGACATCGTTTCGCATTTCGAAACCAAAGGCACTATCAGCGAAATAAAACCGCTGGGTGCCGGACTTATTAACGACACATACAAAGTGAGTACTGCTGAAGCTGACGCACCGGACTATGTACTCCAACGTATCAACCATGCCATCTTCCAGAATGTGGAGATGCTGCAAAACAATATAGCAGCTGTAACCAGTCATATCCGCCGAAAACTGCAAGAACAGGGAGAAACAGATATCGATCGTAAAGTCCTGACTTTTGTAAAAGCCGACGGAGGTAAAACATATTGGTATGATGGCGAAAACTACTGGCGTATCATGGTTTTCATCCCTCGGGCAAAAACCTATGAAACAGTTAATCCGGAATATTCTTATTATGCCGGAGTGGCTTTCGGTGATTTCCAGGCAAAATTAGCTGATATTCCGGAAACATTGGGAGAAACTATTCCCGATTTTCACAATATGGAGTTCCGGTTGAAACAGCTTCGTGATGCCGTAGCTGCCAATGCAGCCGGCAGATTGACTGAGGTTCAATATTATATCGACGAAATAGAAAAGCGTGCCGATGAAATGTGCAAAGCAGAACGCATGTACCGTGAAGGAACCCTTCCTAAACGTGTATGCCACTGTGATACCAAAGTAAACAACATGATGTTTGATGAAGACGGAAAAGTACTCTGCGTCATCGACCTGGATACAGTAATGCCGAGTTTTATCTTCTCCGATTATGGAGATTTTCTACGCACAGGAGCCAATACCGGTGATGAAGATGATAAAGACCTGAATCGCGTGAACTTCAACATGGAAATTTTCAAAGCATTTACCAAAGGGTATCTGGAAGGAGCACATTCATTCCTGACTCCGGTAGAGATAGAAAATTTACCTTACGCAGCCGCTTTGTTCCCCTATATGCAATGTGTACGTTTCCTTGCCGATTACATCAACGGAGATACTTACTACAAAATCAAATATCCCGAACATAATCTGGTACGCACCAAAGCCCAATTCAAGCTATTGCAAAGCGTAGAGGAACACACTCCGGAAATGGTAGCATTTATTCGCGAATGCTTAAAGAGTTGAAAGTTGAAAATGGAAAGTTGAAAGTTACTATGCAGCGCAACTTATTGTTCACTGTCAATTGTCAATTATCAACTGTCAATTGAAAAACCTCCTTCTTTCCAAATATAAACAATAGGACGGCGGATAAACGGTTTCAGTTTTTCCGCTGTTTCTTTTTCCATGTATTCAGGAGTGGCCAATGTGAAAGTAAGCGTATGATCCGTTGCCGACAAATCGGCTTTCATAAGCAACATATCAGCCTGCAAACGAGCCTCGCTGTATTCATAAGATGAAGCCGAATCAGGGGTATTTAGAAAATCATCCATTACTGGTAGTCCCGTAATAAAATCAGATAAAGGAAGCTCTTTCCAGTCGGTGGTGTAGAACTGAATGCTGCTATCACATGCCGGAGCACAAGCAGTAGACACCGTACAGATAACCTGTGTAGAATCGTTAACAGCCAACAGTTTCATTTGCCAGGTACTTTGCGGAGACATCTGAATACGAATATAATCTTTGTTCAGCTCAGTCATCTCTGACTCACCCCCGAAACGATTCTCTACCTTTGCTTTCATTTTACTCTCCAGAAAATCAATAAAATCAGCACGATTCACTGCCGTAAGCAGTGGAGAAAGAGAATCAGGCATACTGACAAATACTGCCTTAGCCTCCTGCTGCGCCCGAAGCGGAGCAAACAAAAACAAACCCAAGCCTAAAAGAATCATTCCTAAACTGACTTCTTTTTTACCAAAGCCCCATCTTCTATCTATCTTTTTCATCCGTCACCATCTATTAAATTTAATTTTAAACCATCGCCTATCGTACCTCCCCGTGCGGGAAGCACCTATTTCGTTCCCAAATATAGGAAGAACATTCCAATCAGCACCAGGATAAGGTCAATTGCTTTACTTTTTAAATTCTTTTCACGGAAGAACAATGCTCCGAAAAGGAAAGACACAACAACACTACCACGGCGAACCATAGAAACAATAGAAATCATGGAATCTTCATAACTCAGTGCATAGAAATATACAAAATCGGCAGCACATAGAAAAACAGAAATCAAGATGATCGTCCAGTCCCAGCGGAAAGGCGTGGTAGTTTTACGCTTCGGCCACCAAAGCAATGCCAGAATAGGACACATGATAAACACTTGATATACATTGTACCACGACTGTACTAACATCGGATTGAGATGTTTCATCAGGTATTTGTCATACAAACCACTAATGGCACCCATCACAGCAGCCAGAACAATAAAAAAGATCCACTTATCGTGTTTAAAGTCAATACCTTCTTTTTTCCCGGACCGGCTCAGCATAAAAAAAGAGATAACAGCCATTAGCACTCCAATCCATTGATAGAGGTTCAGACGTTCTCCGAATATCAGCATCGCTCCTACCAATACCATCACCGGACGGGTGGCGTTAATAGGTCCCACAATGGTCAATGGCAAGTGTTTCATTCCGAAATAACCGAATATCCACGAAGAAAGAACAATAAACGACTTTATTACAATATACTTGTGCACATCCCAGCCGGCAACAGGAACTTCGAACATTGTCCCACCCAATACACCAGGAGTATATACAGACAAGAGTATAAAAGGCAAAAAGATCAGACTCGAGAAAATCGTATTCAAAAACAACACCGGAAGTACAGCATTGTCTTTGAGAGACTGCTTCTTGAACACATCATAAAATCCCAGTAAAGCAGCTGAGAGGAAGGCAAGTAATAACCACATGAATTTATTTACAATTAAACGGTTTACAATTTACGATTGAGGCAGCTTTTCTCATAAGAGGAAAAGGTCCTGAGGATATTCTACGTCAACAAGAAAGAGTGCATTACCGGGAGCAGAAGTACCCGCTTTGCAACGGTCTTGCTGTTCGATGATCTGGCAGAAACCTTCAACAGTAAGTTTACCACGACCCACTTCAAGCAGAGTACCTACTATCGCGCGCACCATGTTACGCAAAAAACGATCTGCCCGGATAGTAAATACCCAGGTGGTATCATCTTCCTGTGTCCATTCTGCATGCATAATCCTGCAAAGGTTAGTTTTCACATCCGTATGAAGTTTACTGAAGCTTGTGAAATCCGAATAGTCAAACAAGGTTGCAGCCGCTTTATTCATCAGCTCAAAATCCAATGCACCATAGACGCGGCAACGATACTGCCGATTGAAAGGATATTTGGTGGTAGTGACGTAATACTTATAGGTACGTGCCGTTGCATCAAAACGTGCATGTGCATCGTTCTTCACCCTGCAAACTTTGAAAACCGAAATATCCGGAGGTAACAAACGATTCAGTTTATCGGCAACAATCAGGGTATCGAGTTCTTCTTCATTATCAAAATGCGCCACCATCAATGAGGCATGTACACCTGCATCGGTTCTCCCGGCTCCTATCACTTCTACTTCTCTTCTAAGAAAAGTAGACAATGCTTTCATCAGACACTCCTGCACACTGCTTCCATTGGGTTGAATCTGCCAACCGTGGTAGTTGGTTCCGTCGTAAGCCAAATAAATGAAATATCTTTGCACGCTCTTATCCGGTTATTGGTTTTCGCGTGCAAAGGTAATTATTTTAATCGAGAATCAGGAATTATCCGTTGAATTCGCATAAGTAGAGGGTGTCGAACCAAATGTATCCACAAAGTGCTTACGGAAGGTAGGTATGTCATTATACCCTACCATCTCGGCCACTTCCTGAACAGCATACACCTTCTGTTTCAGCAGTCCAGCCGCTTTTTTCATACGTACCCCTCTTATCAGTTCTATAATCGTAAAATCGGTACTCTGCTTTACTTTTCGATATAACGTAGGTTGGCTCATATTCATATCCGATGCCAGTCGCTTTACATTAAAATCTGCTTCACGAATATTCTCTTCGATAATTTTCACTAACGAAGCAATAAACGGATCTTCCATCTTCATCTCCTCTGCCCCTTCGTCAGTTTCATTATTATTACCATTTTCCGGCAACACCAGCAGTTTGGTATACATCTGCTTCAGGTTTACACGCCCATTTATCAAATTCCGAACTTTAGCTTTCAATATGCTCGGAGTAAAAGGTTTCAAAATATAATCATCCGCACCCAATTCAAGCCCTTTGACAATGTCTTCATCTTCCACCTTTGCCGTCAACATGATAAACGGAATATGACAAGTATCCAATCCTTCTTTCACCTCCTTACAACATTCAAATCCATCCTTTATGGGCATCATCACATCACAAAGAATCAGATCCGGCTGCTCTTTGATAGCCATGTCCACACCTTCCTGTCCATTGGTAGCCATCATTATATTATAATCCTTCCCGAAAAGAACTTTCAGATAGAGGCGGATATCTTTATGATCTTCTACAATCAACAGATTCTTTTTCGCCCGTGTGACAGCAGGGGTTTCAACAGGTATATGTACTACAGTCTCTTCCGGTCTGGGCACTTCCCGAGGTTTTTCAGTCTCAACTACAGGTTTTACAGTCTCCACTACTTCCTCCGGTTCATCCTCTTCCACAAACAAAATATTCGGATCATTTTCCAGTACCTCTTTTCCAATAGGGATGTTTACAACAACCTCCGTCCCCTTCCCTTCTTCACTATTCAAGCTTATTGATCCGTGGTGAAACAGGATAACTTGTTCCATCACATCGTATCCCAGTTCAATCCCTGCCAGATCTGTCTGAAGCTCTTCATCCACTGTCTGCCTGACCTCCTTCACCTGGCTTTTTCCATTATCCGAAACAGTAATTGTACAATAAGCCACCCCATCGTTCACCGTCTCCTGCATTGATAAATGTACCGAGCCCGATAATCGTACATGGTTGAATGCATTAGAAAGCAAATTATGCAACACAAACCGGATTCTATTACTGTCCACCCAGATTTCAAGTTCTTTTTTGGTCTTCTTATCATAATGGAAGTCAATCTGATTCATACGTACCAGTTCGCTCACTGTAAATACTACTTTATCTATAATCTTATCAGCAGTATTACGAGATACTTCCAACTTTTCCGCCAAAGGTCGTTGAGTATAAATTGCCAGTAACTGATTACATGCATCCAGCATCCCAAGAGAGTTTCTGTATGCCACACGTACCTTCGACAGAAGCCTGGCCGATAAGTCGTTTTCCTGCGACATTTCCTTCAATGGTGCAATAATCAGTGAAAGTGGCGTACGCAGTTCCTGCACAAACAGAGTGAGCAACTGATTACGCATCGTTTCTATTTCTTGTTTTTGCTCTTGTTTCATCTTTGCAAGATTTAGTGTTTCTTTCAGCTCCATCTCACGAGCTCTGTGTATTTCACGTTTTTTCCCTTTACGTTCCATAAAATAATACACGGTGAAGAGTATTCCGAAAAACAGAGCCATATATCCCAAGTAGGCCCAACCTGTTTTCCACCAATGCGTATTCACACGAATAGACATTTCAATCATTTCACCTTCACTGGCATCCGGATAGATCAGTTTCACTTGCAGTGTATAGTCTCCTACAGGTAGACGTCTGTACGAAATACCATTTTCCAAGGTTCCTATTTTCCACGCCTCATCCGGCAATAACCGATAAGCTATTTTCCGTTGCATCATGCCAAACTGCAAATCAGAAAAATAAAAAGTGAAATCATTATTATCTGCATCAAATACAAACTTCTGCTGTAAATTGGGCGAAGTAGTCAGCAATACCTGCCCGTTCCTTTTCTCTCCTACTGACACAGACTCACCATTCACCCATAATTCCGATACGACCAACCGGCTTTTGTTCCGGGTACTCTTAGCCATCAACGGGTCAAAGTAAATCAGTTCTCCTGAATTCCCCCACAATAATCGGCCATCCCGAAGACGACATACTTTATCACAATCTCCAAACAAAGCATAGTTGTAAAATGTAGTCCGGTCATTTCTTATTGTCATAATACCCGAATTACTTCCCAACCAGGTATTTCCATTCTGATCATCAACCATACAGAAAATGTGCCCGCTACTCAAACCATTCATCAGAGTAAATGCACTTTCTACCTTATCCTTTTCACGCCCATCTATACGAAGTATTTTATCGGAGTAAGAAGCAAATATCTGATTGTAACTATTAACATAGATAAAATTGACTGGTGCCACATTCAATCCGGCATCCCGTTCATAGTTTCCAAACAAAGTGATATCGGTTCCCTGTACATCGATACGCTTCAATCCAAGATTCGTACCCACCCATATATTTCCTTCTTTATCTTCTGCGATGGCACGTACATCTTTCACTTTCACGCCTTTATCTTCCAACTGCATCAGTCGGCTGGTATTCTCTTTGTTATCAAAAAGAATCAGTCCCTCTGCTGTTGCAATCCACAAACGATTTCTGGAATCCAGACAGAACTGACGTATAGAAGCCGCAAAATCAGTTGTACCTACAGGAGCCAGCTTATAAGATCTCACCTCTTCAGTTACCGGATCAATATACAAAACTCCGGCATGCTCATCCCCCAGCCATAAACATCCGTTTCTATCTTTGTAAATCCTGTAGTTCTCGTTTTCTTTTATTCCTTTTGTCCATAACACAAAAGAAGTATTCTCTGAAAGAACAGTGGAGGAACTTCTCCATACCTGTCCCTTATTAGTAGCTATCCACACGCAGCCTTTCATATCTTCTTCGATAGCTGTGACCTCTGCATTAAACCGCTGTTCCAGCCGATTACATGCATCCTTGGTAAAATCAACTTTTAGTGCCCCACCCCCAAAGGTACCTACCCACAGCATCTTCTGCGAATCATCCCACAGTAAGCTCGTCACTTTTTTTACTATCTTAAAATTATATGGTCGCTCCACATAATCCATTTTGCAAGTAGCTTTACTCAAATCCGCAGAATCAAATTCCAGGCGAAACAACCCAGTCCAGGCAGCTATATAATAAGTATTTTCATCGAGGCAGATAACATCTGTCACATATGTATCCTGTAATGGCGAATGCCCTCCTGCATCATGTATGATATGAGATGTTTGCCGTTTGAAATCATAGCATTCAATGTTTGTCCGCGATGAGCATATCCACAGATAATCTCCATAACAATGAAGTGCTGTTATTTTACCATATCCCGTTTTAGGTATCTCTGTCTTTCCGGAAATAACATCATAAATCGCCACCTTTGTATTGTCCACACAGGCAAAAAGAGTCTCGCTGCCAATTCCACACAGTTCTGAAATAC
Organism: Bacteroides mucinivorans; assembly: GCF_034654355.2. Taxonomy (NCBI): domain Bacteria; kingdom Pseudomonadati; phylum Bacteroidota; class Bacteroidia; order Bacteroidales; family Bacteroidaceae; genus Bacteroides; species Bacteroides mucinivorans. The sequence continues at coordinate 4,545,584 of NZ_CP178179.1, forward strand.
TTCCGGACATAACAGGCTCAGCGGACAGACTAACCGTAATACACTCCTCTCCCTCCTTTTCTGAACGAACTACTTTTCCTACATAGAGCCCATTACTGGTTCCTATACAAATAAAATCTTTATTTACTATATATAAAGAGGTGATACTTTTCGTATCAAGTGACGAATTAAAGTTTACAGGCAGATAAATTTCTTTATTCGTATCAAAGCAAACAATCCCTCGCAAAAGACGAAGATAAAGTAAGCCGTCAGTATCTTCCGAAATAGAATATACAGCATCCAACACCGGTTGTGAAAGAGAATCATAACGAGAAGTCAAAGGGTAATTCAGTAATCGAAAACCATCATAACGACTGAGACCCATATCTGTAGCAAACCAGACAAATCCTCTCTTTCCATTATGGATATCATAAATAGTATTGTTATTCAACCCATTATTCATCGTAACAGGAAGCATGTTACCATAAAATGAGAAAGAATAAGAAAAGTACGGAGCCCCAAAAAGGCAGAGTATTAGCAATGAAAGTTTAATCAAATGCTGTTTCATCTGTGCCAAAATAGTGATAACTACATTATTATTTATTCGTATCAAGACACAAATATATCTATAATTTACCAAATACGAAACAAATGATAAATAAACTTATATTTATTACCCCTATCAAAACATTCAATCAAAGACACAAGATCACATTATCATAATAAGATCCCCTGCAGACTGAAGTCTGCAAGGGATTAGTTTGTTCTTGTTTTCGGTGTTCCTCAGCTATTTATGCAAAATAGTCAATTGTTTGTTTTAGTGCTCCCCACCTTATTATTTTTTTATCGTACAATAAATAATTACTTACTATATTTTAATAGTTGAAAACTATATGTTCCTTCTTCTGTCAGAAAGTTGTAATTGCCTTTGAATACTACCGGCACTTTCACCAACACATTACCTTCATCTTTTACTTTGAAATACAGGTAGCTTTCTGATTCAAATCCATAAGTATTACCATCACCACCCTTCACCGGAGAAAGTGACAAACCTTGTGCACGCCAATCGAATAAATTGGAAGAGAAAGAGTAATCAGTACCCCAGTAATATACCTTATTATTATCAAAGCTGAATTTTAGCTCAACGCTCAGTGCAAATCCTTCATTCACGCTGCTACGAGTAGAAGCCTGATAGTTGCCGGACATGATCACTTTTTCATAACCATTCTCTGAGGTACGTATACAATTGTGTTGAGTATTACTGTTCTGACGCAAAGCCTCAAGAACATTACGCATATCTTCTGTTGAAACTGATGGAATATTATCAGCACCTGTAATACTATATGTAACGTTTTCTACGCCATAAGCACTCCTTACTGATTCAAAAAGAGAAGTTTGTTCTACTATATCATTGTCTGCACTTGTGCAGGAAGTAAAACCAAATACTAATGCAATTACGATAAAAGAATAAATAGTCTTCATAATGGGTCCTCCATTTTTTTTATTACCAATGCTTGTTTGTTATCACCAAAGTTTGTTTTGTTTGTATTCCTCGTGGGGACCTTCATTTGTTTGTTTCTGATGCAAACATAAAGACTTTATTTGATTAAAAAAACTTTTCTGAAGAAAAAATGAATGATTTACCCATCTTTTTTGAATGATATACACCCCATGCAAGCACTTGAACAGAATATACAACTTATTAAACACCCACTACCTCTGAATTAAACACAAACGATAACAAAAACACCACCTATAAAAATATGAATTATATACCTATTAATAAGATTAAAACACACGCTATACAAAATCATCCCTCCGAAATGATATATCAATTGCAAGAATCACCTCCGAACAAAGATGAATATGCCAATTAATGGATAAAAGGAATCGAGCTACCTTTGCACTAAAACAAAACAAAACCTACCACGCATAATGGAAAATAAAAGAAAACTGTTTTTATTCGTTTATTTGTTCGCTTCCACCTTATTATATGGGCAGGTAGTGGGTATAAAAACAAATGTGTTAATGGACATCACCAAAACCATCAATCTCGGAGCCGAAATCGGCTTGAGTAAAAAATCTACCCTGGACCTGTATGCCAACTACAACCCCTGGGAAGCCAGTAACAACAAAATGTTCAAGATGCTTGCATTCCAACCGGAATACCGTTATTGGTTCTGCGACCGTTTTAACGGGCATTTTATCGGTATACACGCACACGGAGGCATTTATCAGGTAGCCGGTATTGATATGCCCTGGGGAATCTGGAAGGGTCTGAAAGATCACCGTTACAAAGGACATTTTTATGGAGCCGGTATTTCTTATGGCTACCAATGGATCATGAGTAAACACTGGAATATCGAAGCCAACATCGGTGTGGGTTATGCCCGTGTCAAATATGAGCAGTTCTCCTGTGTAGAGTGTGGCGGTAAACTTGGTGAAGGCTACAAGAATTATTTCGGCCCAACCAAAGCTTCGCTCAGCTTAATCTATTTATTTTAAACAAACGCTGCAAACGATATGAAAAAAATAATATACCTCTTATTATTAGTAATATTGCCGGGGTTGAGTACCCAGGCACAAACTGTGTACAAAGATCAGGTACGTGTTGAGAATCAATCCATCACCCGGAGTGACGACAATCGCCTTACGATTGCTATGGATATCATCATGCAGACAAACATGAAGATTTCATCCAACCGTTCTGCCACCCTCACCCCGATACTGGAAGCCAACGGTCACACAAAGACACTTTCTCCGATTGTAATTTACGGACGCCGTCGTGCGCTTGTCAACGAACGTGGTAATACAGTCCCTAAAGACGCTTTCGTTATTCTACGTCGTAAACGCAAAACAGAGCAACGGGTCAGTTACCTCGTACAGCTTCCCTACGAAGCTTGGATGCAAAAGGCCAATCTTGTAATGGATGCCGATCTTTGCGGTTGCCGCAATATCGTTGAAGCCAATACACTCGATCCGATTGCCACATTAAATATTGAACGCATCAAATTGCAACCGGCCATCGCGTACATCACACCCAAAGCCGAAGAGGTTAAACACCGTGCTGTGGAAGGTAGTGCTTTCCTCGACTTCCCGGTCAACAAAACAATAATCTATCCGGAATACCGTCGCAATCAGGCAGAACTGGCCAAGATACGCGCCACTATTGATACCATTCGCAACGATAAGAACATCTCCATCACAGGGATTCGCCTCGAAGGATATGCCTCCCCCGAAGGTAGCTACGCCAACAATGATCGTCTGGCAAAAGGCCGTACCGCCGCTCTGCTGAATTATGTCCGCAATTACTATGATTTCCCGGAAGGGCTACTCACCATGGCTTCTACTCCTGAAGACTGGACAGGATTCCGCAAATTTATAACAAACTCTGTATTGCCACAAAAAGAAGAGATTCTACAGATGATTGATTTGGACGAAAAAGACATGGATGCCAAAGAGAAACGTATCGCCCGTCTTGTAGGCCCCGAAACATACCGCTTTTTGCTAAACGAATGCTATCCGGCTCTACGCCACTCAGACTATACAGTGGCATACACCGTACGCGGATTCAATCTTGATGAAGCAAAAGAGATTATCAATACCCATCCGCAACAGCTGAGTCTACAAGAGATATTCAATGTAGCACAAACCTACGAACAGGGTAGCGAAGAGTTCAACCATGCCTTCCAGGTAGCAGTACTTATGTTCCCGAATGACCCGACAGCTAATCTGAACGCAGCAGCTATGGAGATTCAGCGTGGTGGTGATCTTACTATCGCCAAAAAATATCTCACTAAAGCCGATGCTAACGAAGGAGCTACTCAAAACAATTTAGGCGTAATAGCGCTGATAGAGGGTGATCTTGATACAGCACAACAATATTTCACTCGTGCCAAAGAAGCAGGAGTATCAGAGGCAGAAGCCAATTTACAGGAAGTAGCCAAACAACGCAACTTCCCGGTAGAATAAAGAATACTTTTCTCTCTTAATTTCTTATATTTTAATACACGTCGGATGAATACCTCCCCCAAGGTATTTATCCGACGTTTTTTTATCCCTATTCTTTCTTAACAGGATAAACAGGATTAACATTATTAACTCATATCTTTAACATTACATTTCAAGTATGCAAGATTGCACACTTTTGCATTACAAAAATGTACATCTTTGCATAGCAAGAATGTACATTCTTGTCACACAAGAGTGTACAATCTTGCATATATGAAAACAAGGATTCATTAATCACTGTTTATCAACAGTTTACAGATCAACCATCAACAGTATCCGATCCACCATCTTGATTCCCCTGTTATTTATAATTGTTCTTTTGACAAGGATCTATTTATCGGATCAGTACATTAGTACTATTTTACCACAGAGTAATACTAAGTTTCACAGAGTACTATTTATTATCTGATTTCTGATGACAACACCACTTTGTAAAACATTATAACTTTTTACATCTTTGCTCTACGAGCTTCGTCCCGTTTCTCGTAGAAGATCACCCCGATCGTCGTAGAGAAACAGCCGATTTCTCGTAGAGAAAAAACGAGTCTACATATAACACTGATAATCAACAATTTGAAAAACAACTTATTTGTAATATTTTTTCACATTTCACATATCAGCTTTTTCCTTCTTAAATTGTTTCTCTATTTCAAAACAGCAAAAAAACATTCATGAAATTGATCCAACATAGATCCGCTATCAGATATCCAACAAAGATATAATCTAATCCCGCGATATATAAAATCTTCCCCCCACATACCATGTTAAATTCATCATCAAGTTCTCATTGAATCCAAACAAAAAAAACAGATATAATTCAGCAAAAAAGAATCTGTTTTAGATGAAAAACATGAGTGAGAAATGCGTGAAAACGCCCCTGTGTCATGAGAATTAAGTCGTATTTCATTCATTTTTGACTGAAATACATACCATAAGAACCCTACTTTACATTTTGCAGAAAACATCGCACATTTTTGAAAAAAACACCAATGAGCGGACTCATGACTTCCCTCTATCTTTGCAATGTCGAAAGACAAAAAGGATATGCCTCTCCTTAAAATATAAAAGCACGAAACTTCTCTTCCTTATACATAGAAGCTTCTGCAAAACAAAAAAGAGCATAGTTAAAGAACAAAACAATAGTAAACAATAAAACAAACAAAAAACATTTCAAAGAAAAAAGAAACTTTTATTCGGAAGCTCTCTCCTTATTAGATAAGACACTTCCAAATCTACAGAACTCCACACATGAACAGAACCCACATTATTATATTAAGTAATAATGTCACTCTCTCTCAAAAAAGTAAGGACCGCACTCCTCGAAAGTGCACAATCAAAAACAAGAATCAAAAAGTATTAATATTTAATTTTATAGATTATGAAACTAAGAAGTTTATTTTTAGCAGGATTAGCAGTAATGGCTATGGCATCTTGCAGCAATGAAGATGATGCAATCGTTAATGGTGGCGAGAACGCAACAAAAGATGCAATATTCAATTTCGGTATTGCATTTCCTACAAGCTCTAACACAAGAGGAACTACTGTAAAACCTGATGAAGACAGTGAAGGAACTGCCCTTGAATCTAATGTCAACGATATTACATTAGTATTGACTTACGCAAATGGAGCACCTACATTTACCAAAACTTACGATGTAAGTGATTTTACAAAAGTAGGCAATAAATACACACTAACGAACCATGAATTAGTTGCTCCCGGTATGGTAAATGTAAAGGTATATGTTAATAGCAACGGAGTACCTGCTGACGTACTTGAATCTAAGAGTGCATTCGACTTAGGAGACTATGCTTCTACTGCCAACAAAGGAAACTTCTTCATGTCTGGCGAACAAAAAAGCCTCGATATAATAGCCAAGAGTGACAATAATGAAGCAAAAGTATCTGTAGATCGTGTTGCAGCTAAACTAACAGAAGCTACTACACAAGATGATTACACTTTTACTGCTACAGCATCCAGCATAACAAACGCTCAAACATTGTCAGTAAAACTAACAGATTACACTTTTGCTAATTTAAATAAAAAATCTAATGCCTTAGCATTAACAACCACATACTTCGACGCCAACGATTTCTGGAATAAGTTTACTACTGACGGAGAGGAAGATTTATGGAGCATATTCGGACAAGACACTAAGGCAATGAACGGTATTGACAAAGATACATACTGCTTCGAAAACAACAACTCTAACGTTACTACTAAGATTTATTATAAAGCCATCGTTTCTGTAGATGGAGTAACAACTAAAGATGTCAACTTCTACGTTTATAAAAATGTGCTATATAAAAATTATGCTGAATTAAATAAAGTATTCAACGGTAGCTTAGAACCATCATTTGGCTTAACAGATGGTAGTACAAACTCTGATTTTATGACTAAGGTTGGTGTAACCAAATATACTAAAGGCGTTTGCTACTACGCAGCCGATATCAAAACAGCTGCTATCGAGGCCAATATTCTTCGGAATAACTCCTACCTGCTGACTGTTAAGTCTATCAAAGATTTAGGCCTTCCTGAAATTGACACACCAACTCCTGGAGATCCTACATTATTAAGCTTAGATGTTACAGTTAAAAATTGGACAGTTAATCTAAACGACATCGAACTCTAATTGCATCACACATAAACAAACTCCAAGCGGGGGAACAGAGGGTCCCTCCTCCCCCCGCTTCTCTTTTTCTCTCAGGGTTTGACACCCAACAAAGATCTCAAACAAGACAATAAGCTCATAGCAAAAAATAAAGAAAGCATGAAACGAATACTCACTACCATACAAAAAGAAGCAAACAAAATACTGCTACTAACAGTATTGGCTGGTGCAATGGCATCCTGTGATTCTATCCTGGACTTCGAAGAAGGCGATTGCAGCATCGAATACCGCGTAAAGTTTGTGTATGACAGAAACATGGCTTTTGAAGATGCTTTCGCAAAAGAAGTAAAAACCGTAACACTATATGCCTTCGACGACGAAGGAAAATTTGTCTATCAGAAAACAGAAGAAGGTGAAGACAGATTAGGAACCGGAGAATACACGATGTCTGTAGACATCGAGCCGGGCGACTATCACCTCGTAACCTGGGCCGGACTGGATGACCAGTCTTTCGCCGTCCCTTTGATGACTGCCAACTCCAGAATTGAAGACCTCACCGCATTGACTTTACGTAACAAAGAATCTCAAACTCGTGCTGACGGCGAAGAAGGAAAATACATCGTAAAAGATCCGCTCTCACCCCTCTGGCACGGAGAAGTTACCAAGCAATCATTCACTCGTAGCGGCAGACAGAACATCGTTACCGTTCCTTTGACAAAAAACACCAATACCATACGTGTTGTGATTGCACAAGTCAATCAAAATCCTGATAAACCTATCACCCGTGCCAATGCTATCAGCAAAGAGCGGTTTTCATATACCCTCTATGATGACAATGGCTGGATGAACTACGATAATACACTGCTGAAAGACAACCTGCTTACCTATCTCCCCTATGTCACAGAAGATACAAGCATTAGCACACGTGCTTTCAGTGCAGATGGTACTACAGAAAGTGAATATCCTGCAGCTGTAGCCGAAATTAGTGTAGGACGTCTGCTCAAAACCCAAAAGCCGGAACTGAGAATTGTAGACCAGCAAACAAACAAGAATTTACTTGCCAATGGTTCACTGATCGGATATCTGAGCCTACTGCAACCAAGCCAACTCAATATGCCTCTCGAAGAATATCTGGATCGCGAAGATAATTTCGGAATGATTTTCTTCGTCGACGAGAACATGACACTGATCAGTACCAAAATTCAGATCAATGACTGGATCGTGAACATAAACGACTTCGAACTCTAAAAAGAACAAAGCAATGAGATATTCAAAACTAACATATTGTCTGTTGGCATTCCTCTGCCTGGCTACTACATCCTGTATACAGAATGAGCTGATAGAAGAATACCCTATAGAACAAGAGAATCCGGTTCAGGTTCATCTCACGTTGAATATGCCACAGGCTACTTCAACTGACATTCAAGCCGGTACAGCAGGCGAACAGTATATAAATGATGTACATGTATATGTTTTCAGTCAAAATGGTTCTTTTATAGAAAAAGCCAGCAAAGTATATATTAGCGGAACGGATGGAGATGCTACCCGTACCATCATTGGAGTACTGGAAAGTGATTACCAAGATCAGACTAACATAGAAATAATAGTACTTACTAATTTGACAGCAAGAAATATAACGGCTCCGACTTCGGTAGTAAACAAAAATACCTTATACGACCAATTAAGATATACATATACCCCTGGTCAGGATTGGATATTTCCGACACAGAGCAATAAAAAGTATATCCCGATGTGGGGTACTTGTTCCCTCGCTGCCATTCGGGAAAAGGATATCAATCAAGCAAGCTTATCACTCATACGAGCCATCGCAAGAGTAGACGTAACACTGAATGGTGGAACTGGGTTTGATCACTTTAAATTAAACACAGTCAAAGTATGTAGCTATAATACACAAGGATACTGTATCCCTGTTAATGACGAAACAATGGCTATTCCTTCCATACCTGAAAATGTTTTAACGAAGAAGAATATAACATTTACAGCAACCACCGGTGAGCAAAAAGCTGGCATACAAAATAAAATCTACATCCCCGAGTATAAGAATAAAGGTGTAAGCGACAACCAAGTTTCCTATCTTGAGATAACAGGTGAACTGACTACATCACTCTCGGAAACAATACAGAAAACCTACAGAATAGATTTTAAGGTAAACGGCAAAGGAGATACCTTTGATATACTTCGAAACAATTGGTATAAATTCAATATCACAAGTATAAGCCAGGATGTTGATGTAGAGACTCAATGTAGCTACGAAGTAGAAAGATGGGACTATATTAATGTAGATGTACCACCATTTAATTAATTAAAGGAGAATTTACGCATGAAAAAGCAAAACAATATATTTGCATACGCAAAACAGACATTCAGCCTTATACTGGCAATTCTTTTCTGTATAGCCTGTACAGACGAAACCTATCAAGACGAAAAACAGGTAGAAGAAGGGATACCGGTAGAAGTTGATTTCAATTTCCAGACATCCAATATTGATAAGATCAATACACGTTTAAGTGATGCCGGCGAATTTCAGGTAAATGATTTATACCTGCTTATCTTTGATTCGAATGGAAATATTAAGAACCGTTACTATTATGATGGAGATGCATTGACACATACCAACGGTAACCAAAAAAATCCAACTAATGGTACAATAACCGGAATAAAAACCACCAGTGGAAAAAGTTATATTTATGGCATAGCCAATGTGGGCGACAATGAATTGGACAGAAAAGGCGAATTGAAAAGTAAATTGGATAGAGTTAATTCTGTTAGTGATTTAAAAGATTTAACGACAACTCTGAATAATGATGGTAACATAGCTCGTTCTTCTGCATCTTTACTGATGAGCGGTAAGTTCCAGGCAACAGGTGCAAGTACTTCAGATAAAGAAGAAGGTATTTGCAACATACCCACCACCAATAAGGCACTAAGTGGAACATTACTTTTGCGTCGTTCCGATTCCCACATTACGTTTAATATTAATTTGGGAGAAAAAATAGAAAGTTTTGAACTTAAAAGCTGGCAGGTATTCAATGTGCCTATAAGTTCATACCTAATAGATCAAAGCAAGCAATATGTAGCTTCAGAATATAAAGATAGTGAATTACAAGCAACTTATAATAATGAAGGTAAACTTTATGCTTTTAACTTCTACATGCAGGAGAACCTGAAAGAGGCTATTATGGAAGCAAGAGATCATACTACTCTCACTGCCTACAAAGACAGGGAAAAAGAATATAAGAATCCGGATGGTACTAACACCGGAGAATATAAGTTCGTAGAAAATAATGCCACGTATGTAGAGATTAAAGCGAGGATGAATATTGAAACAGAGTCTGAAGATGGAATAAGAACAGCCGATGTAAGATATATTATCCACTTAGGGGGAGGTGCTAATGAATTCACAAACTTCAAAAGCGAACGCAACAAGAAATACATCTACAACGTCACAATTAATGATGTAGAAAGCATCATCGTAGAAGTAGAAGATGGTGAAGATGATCCAAATGCCCGTCCCGGAGTTGAAGGTGATGTGGTAGATGCTACCACCAGCGTATATACGTTGGATGCACATTACAATTGTTTCAATATAGGATTCACTTATGAGGATGTTGTAGAAAACCTGTCCTTCATCATTCAGTCGCCTTTCGCAGCGGATGCTGTATACAGTGTAAAAGGAAAAATCGGAGCTTTGGATAATACTCCGCAAGAAAATGGCGATTATAAATGGATACAACTTCAGAGAACGACGGGAGAAAAAGTTTTGTCTCAATATAACTCTGAAGAGAAGAATCGTCCTTTTAACTTGTATCAATTGGTAGATGATATGAAAGATCGAGGTAAACCAAACGATGGAAAGACGTATTATTACACAATTTTCATTAACGAGTACTATTATACAGAAGCACCGGCAAAAGCTAACTGGCCTGATAAAAATCATTTATGGAGATATTTTGTGAATCAGGATGATCGTAAATTAATGTTGTTTTTGTCCCCTAAAAATAGCGCTGATAAAGAAAGTAGCTATTCTAAAGCTTCACATATGTTCAGGCAAAGATCTATCCAGACGTATTACAGTACCGAAGTACTAAATAACAATGGAAATGCTTTAGGAATGGAACATGTGAATGAAACGGGAGCACCCGATTGGGGGAATGGTAACAGCAGTGATCGTGGAAACGGATTTTTGAATACTAACAAATACTTCTTTACAACAACAAGTTCTAGAAACAGGACCTGGGAGTACTTTGTGAACTATTCCATATCTGATGACTACAAATATACCTATAAAATGAAAGATGTTGCTGCAATAGCCGAGTGTCTGTCAAGAAACAGAGATGAAAACGGAGATGGCAGAATTGATCTGGACGAATTGAAATGGTATTTGCCAGCAACAGATCAATTAGCATCCATGTTTCTGGGAGCCAAAAGTTTACCATCACCACTATTTGATGACAGATCTGTTAGTAGTGTGACGTATGATGATGGAAATAATCACTATATCACAAGTAATAAACAAAAGATATGGGCGGAAGAAGGATGTTCATTTGGAGGAATAAGCAGCTATGGTTCAAAAAACTACCCTAAATTATTAAGATGTGTCCGCAATTTAGGATTATCCAATGAAGATGCAAAAAGTAAAGTAGTATCTCCGGCCTATACATACAATTCCCAAAATAAGGTTTTCATTATGGACCAATTGACCAGTCAAAACAAAAGAACTGGTAAAACAACGGGGGAATTAGATTTCCATGATAATTTCGATGACATCAACAGACCTTATAAAGCTTTCCAAATGGCAAGTACTTTTATTGGAGGGCGAAATACTGATTGGTACACATTATTTGATATAGGAGTAAATCATTTAAGTAAATGCAAAGATCTCACAGAAGGTGGTCATAAATGGAGAGCTCCCAATCAACGTGAGTTTATGATTATGTTTCTTCAGAATGCAAGTAATGTAATAAATAACAATAATAGAGGATTTACGCGTACCCATTGGAAATATGACGAAAGCAGACATTTTGGACTTAATGGACTTCTTTTATTCTTAGATAATGATGGAAATTATGATAGAACCATACGTTGCGTACGTGATGTGGATGTAAATGCAAACGGAAGTGTTATCAACGATTAATCAAAAATACAATATTATGGAAATGCTTGATATTCTAACACGTGAATCGGAAAACACACAGCAAGTGTATGTGTACGAAGAAAATGGTCACTGGTACGCCTATGAGCGTTCGGCCCAACTCGTCAAGAGGATACTTAAAGGACTTGTAAAAATCAGGCAATTCATCAATAGCACATATGATATTATTCTCGACCGGGTAGAAGTTGATCTAACGACACTTATCGAAAAATGTCCTGTTACTCTATGTTCTGACTCGGAAATAGTGATTGAATGTCCTGAAATATAAGATTATAAAAGAGAGATAACATCCCTTTTTAACAAGAATATATTGTTTGTTTTGTTTGTGTTCCTCACTCCACTTACCAATACCGTCTGAGAAGATAGTGGTAAGTGGGTGGGGATTTTTTTATTTCTGCAACAGAGGGATAATCAAACAAACAGAATTATTTTCCAGACTCACTTCATAACATCCACCAAAATGTTCTGCCAATAGCCGGTTCACCTCATTGGCAATGCTTATTTCCTGTAGCTGCTGCCCGGAGGAAAGTATAGAACCTGTGACACATGTCCGCATATAACTTCCATCTTTTATAGTTTCAATAATCAAAGAAAGTTTACCGGGAGATGTCAGAACTGCATTATTGAAAATCTCCTGCAGACGCACAACATCTATATAAACCGGAAAGGCAACACCCTGAGGAAGTGAAACAGTCAAACGTTCCCGGATACTATCAGGCAGAGTGTCGAGCCAGCTACGGATAACCATTAAAAGATCAACATTTTCTTCTCTGTATTTCATCATCCCGGCCTCAAGTCTCGAGAGATCAAGGATATTGTTAATCAGCTCCATCAATTTAGTAGAAGTCTTATCTATAAATTCGGAAACTCTCTTCCTTTCCTCCATGTCTATTACATTATCAGTAGCCAATGCCATAGAGCCATCCACCACTTCGTTCAACGGACGGCTGATAGCCGTGCTGATAGTGGATAGAAAAAGTTCTTTGGCAACATTGGCTTGCTCTGTTTCTTCTGCCATCCGCCGCATCTCCCTTTCTGATTTATGGAGATGCTTTCTGATGCAATAAGTATGAATAATGAAAATAATGAGGATGATAAAAACAACACCTGTCAAAATAAGGAATACCAGTTGAGTAGTATGCTCAATTTTCTCTTTTTCAAGTAAGAGTAAATCAGCATTATAATCTTTCTTTAATTGCTCTGTCTGTTTATTGAGTGTAGCTATATTGATAGAATCACGGATCATAAAAGCCTGTTTATAAATAACCAAAGCCTCATCTATACGATTTAGCTGGTTAAGCATCAATGCTTTTCTGAAATTCATAGTACTATACATACTTGGAGAAGATTTCTTAAAAATCTCCCGCAATGGTTCTAACTCTGCCAGAGCCTTTTCCAGTTGTCCGGATGCCTGAAAATAATCATAGCGAGCCTGAGAATAGTAGTAATCAAAGGTTCCATAACCAACCATATTATATTTCTCGGCCAAATGCAAATATTTTTCCGCCTGTGATAAGTCTACTTTTGTGTAATAAGATAAATAGGAGATATAAGTCATCATCAACCAACCTCTCAGCCTCGCTTCAGTACCTGGTTCTTTACGAATAATCTGATTCAGATAATTATCTTGTATTTTAATCCATTTAATCCAATTAGGAAAATCATTCAACTCTTCATATGTAGCAATAAGAGATCTGTTTATTTCAATAACATATCCTTCATTAATTTTCAAAGCTGCTTTATATGCTTTCTTTAAGACATCAGCGGCTTCTTCAATTCTATATGTTATACGATAAATATTGGCCATGCATTGATAAGCAAGGGTGATGCCAACAGGATTATTCAGTTTTTTTGCCTCCTGCAACATCTTGTTTGCTTCTTTTTCTTCCAACTCATACTCTGATGTAACCATTAACATATCAACTACACAACGCTTCCCTTCAAACAGTTCTGTATACAGTTTTGCTTTTCGGGCAATCGGCTCCATCATCTTCATCCAACGATTGACCCCTTCCGGATTATAATTATTGTAATCCATAAACATAAATGCAAGATAAGCCCTACAAATATACCGGTCATTTTTCATAGCTTTTGCTTCCTCCAAAAGCCTTTGGATATAATACAATTCAACCAAAGGACTGCTGACTGTCCGTGTTAATTTATTCAGAATTTCAAGACGGGTGGTATCATTAGCCTGAGTTTTACTCAACTGGTGAAGTAATATCATTTTCTCTTTTTCGGAACCGCTTTCAGCATATGACTTTATACAAAAGCCAGCAAACAGCAAGACTAAAAAAATAGTAATCATTGTTTTCATATTAGAATACTTATTGGCGTTCATTATTGAGAGGATGAGTAAAAACAAAGCGGGTACCATCGGTATACGAAGAATCAATCCAGATTTTTCCTCCTATATTTTCAATAATCAACTGACAAATAGAAAGTCCCAACCCAGCACCCTGTACACCTTCGTGCAATTTTTCGAAACGTTCAAATATATGTGGTTGTTTTTCCAATGGAATACCACACCCTGTATCTTCAATAGTAAATATGGCTTCCCGACGTTCTTCATCTTTATCAAGCTTCAACACGATCCGACCTTCCTGCGTAAATTTAGTAGCATTAATAAGAAGGTTAATAAGTACTTGTTGTAAACGTCCGGAATCTGTATAAACATCCAAACTATCCAAAGAAGTCTCGAAACTAATGGCAGCTGAAGTACGCTTCACTTTTTCCACTGTATCAATCACATTTGCACACAGAACCAATACGTCGCAATGTTCAAACGTAAAACGAATATTATCTTCCTTTAATGCTGATAAGTCCGCCACATCATGGAATAACTTCAATAACAATTCGGAATTTTGTTTAATCAGATCACCACATTGTTGGCGGGTTTCATTATCTAATATACTCTCAGAAGCAAGCAAATTAGCAAACCCTACAATAGCGTTCAGAGGGGTACGCAGTTCGTGACTCATATTCGAAAGAAAAAGATTCTTGGATTGAATAGAATATGCTGTCTCCTGCCGGGTTTTCTCTAACTTCTCCCGTGACAGTTCCAGTCGTTTGTTCTTTTTAAGGGATATGTAAACAAGTAAAACAGCAACTATTAAAATAACAAATGAAAATAAAAGAATCCAGGTCAGCATCTTATTATGCATGGCTGCATTTTCTAATTCCATCTGGTCAACCCAATAGGCAACATGCAAAGAATCTATTTGCTGTGAATAATATACCATATTCAATGAATCAGACAAATTGAATGCTCTATCATACATATTACAGGCCTCTTTTCTTGCTCCTAATTTCTCCAACAGAACAGCCTTGTCAATAAGTACATATTTATATTCATTCATATTCCCGTTTTTCAACACCACTGTTACAATAGAATCACAGTATGTGAGAGCCTCTGCATACTCTCCTGATAATTCATAAAAACGAGAAGCAATATTATAATACCACCGATCAAAAGCTACGTCAGCCAACCTCAACTCTTCTACTTGCTTCAAGCTCAAACGGGATTGTTCCAGATTTTTTATGCCAAGATTATAAAAAGCCTGATAACATTTAAGATAAAATATATAATCACCCTTATTTTGCAAATCAACTTTGTCGAGCAATTTGCCGGCCTCAATCAGATAATGCTGTAACTCCTCCATTTTTTCCAAAAGAGTACAGACGTGCATCTGCTGTATTAATAAACGGATTTTTAAATCATCATCATTCAAATCCTGCAACTTTTCTTCAGCCTCCAAGAAAGCTGTATAAGCCTGTTTACTTTCATTGGAATGCATAAAAGTAATGCCCATAGCTTGTATGGCTAATGCTTTTCCCAAATCGGAATTTAAATCACGGGCCAACTTATACATCTGCTGAGCCTTACTCACAGCCAAACCAACTGTTCCTCTTAAACAATTGGCATTGACTTCTATCAATTGAACACGGAACATATTGTCGTAATCTCCGGCATCACGAGTTCGTTTTTCTACTTTTGTACAAAGTTCAATAATACATTCATCCGGAACAGAACTACTATAATTCAGATTTTTACTGGCAAGAGCATAAAGGTGATACAATTCTGCATCATTGGAAACGGGAGTTGCATTCAACAAACAAGTGATAATACTCCCTAATAAGAA
Organism: Bacteroides mucinivorans; assembly: GCF_034654355.2. Taxonomy (NCBI): domain Bacteria; kingdom Pseudomonadati; phylum Bacteroidota; class Bacteroidia; order Bacteroidales; family Bacteroidaceae; genus Bacteroides; species Bacteroides mucinivorans. The sequence continues at coordinate 4,561,497 of NZ_CP178179.1, forward strand.
CGCTAATAAAGATTCCTTCTTCATAAAATAGTACGTGCCTTTATTTTGTTTGCGGTACAATGGAACAAAGATAAATAAAAAAAAATATCATTTTCATTTTTGATTACTATAATTCAGATCAATTTATTTATCTTTGAGGCAACGATACATAATACATTAAATATATTGAACGCCATGAGTAGTAATATTTTTCTAATCATCGCACTTGTCACGACAGGTATTTTCGCCATTCAGTTTATCTTATCCATCTTTTTCGGTGATTTTGATGCTGACGCAGATATTGACACAGACATAGGCAGTGTAGTCTCTTTTAAAGGATTGACCCATTTTGGTATCGGATTCGGATGGTATATGTATCTGCAAAAAAGTACGGATGCTACGGCATATATTATTGGTATACTCGTCGGATTGCTATTCGTATTTGCTGTGTGGTATCTCTATAAAAAAGCCTATCAGTTACAGCAAGACAATCACTCAGAAAAAACGGAACAGCTTGTAGGGCGGGAATGTACTATCTACTTCAGCCGGGGTGAAGGAAAGTATACAGTACAGGTGAACCGTGATGGTGCTATGAGAGAGGTAGATGTTATATCTGAATCAACAAAAAACTACCAAACAGGAGATAAAGTTGTCATTGCTTCTTATAAAGAAGGAACACTTTATATTAGTTGACAATGGACAGTTGACAGTGGACAATGGACAGTGGACAATGAAAATCTCAATAACTCAGAAACTCAAATAACTTAAAAACTCAAATAACATGACTCAGGAAATGATGATTATGGCTGCTATTCTGGTGGCAGTTATCCTACTTACGTTTATCGGAATCCTTTCCCGCTACCGTAAATGTAAAAGTGACGAAGTACTCGTAGTTTACGGAAAAACGGGTAAAGACAAAAGATCGGCAAAACTCTATCATGGTGGTGCTGCCTTCGTATGGCCTATCTTGCAAGGATATGAATTCCTGTCAATGAAGCCAATGCAGATAGACTGCAAACTAACAGGAGCACTATCAGCACAAAATATCCGTGTAGATGTACCAACCACTATTACTGTAGCTATCAGTACTGATCACGAAGTAATGCAGAATGCAGCAGAGCGTATGCTGGGCCTTACAATGGATGATAAACAGAACTTGATTACAGATGTGGTATACGGACAGATGCGTCTGGTTATTGCCGACATGACAATTGAAGAACTGAACTCTGACCGTGACAAATTCTTGTCAAAAGTAAAAGATAACATTGATACTGAACTGCGTAAATTCGGTTTATATCTGATGAATATCAATATCAGTGATATTCGTGATGCAGCCAACTACATTGTCAATCTGGGTAAAGAAGCTGAAAGTAAGGCATTGAACGAAGCACAAGCAAACATCGAAGAGCAGGAAAAACTGGGTGCTATCAAAATTGCAACTCAGATAAAAGAACGCGAAACAAAAGTTGCCGAAACCCGTAAAGACCAGGACATCGCCATTGCCGAAACAAAGAAACTACAGGAAATTTCAGTTGCTAATGCAGACAAAGACCGTATCTCACAAGTAGCAATAGCCAATGCCGAAAAAGAGGCACAGGTGGCAAAAGCGGAAGCAGATAAGAACATACGTATCGAACAGGCAAATACGGAAAAGGAAAGTCGCGTGGCAGAATTAAATTCTGACATGGAAATTAAACAGGCAGAAGCTGCCAAAAAAGCAGCTATCGGGCGAAATGAAGCGCAAAAAGAAGTTGCCAAATCAGACGCAGAACTGGCTGTAACACAAGCTAATGCTGATAGAGAAGCTGGAGAAGCTGCTGCAAGATCAGAAGCTGCCGTGCAAACAGCCCGTGAGACTGCACAGAAAGAAGTGGAAGAAGCCAAAGCTAAAAAGGTGGAATCATCATTGAAAGCTGAAAAAATAGTACCGGCAGAAGTAGCCCGACAAGAAGCTATCCTGCAAGCAGAAGCTGTGGCAGAAAAAATAACCCGCGAAGCAGAGGCTCGCGCTAAAGCTACATTAGCACAAGCAGAAGCAGAAGCAAAAGCCATTCAGATGAAGCTGGAGGCAGAAGCGGAAGGTAAAAAACGTTCGTTGCTGGCAGAAGCAGAAGGTTTCGAAGCCATGGTGCGTGCAGCAGAATCTAACCCGGCTATCGCCATCCAATATAAGATGGTAGACCAGTGGAAAGAAATTGCCGGTGAACAGGTAAAAGCATTTGAACATATGAATCTGGGAAATATCACAGTATTCGACGGAGGAAACGGTAGTACAGGCAATTTCCTTAGTTCGCTGGTGAAAACGGTAGCACCAAGTCTGGGAGTTCTCGATAAACTACCGATTGGAGAAACTATGAAGGGAATTATAAACCCGGATAGCAAAGAAGAAGAAAAGAAAAAGTAATGTGCCAATATAATTAATGTGCCAATGTGCCAATTGGCTGCGCAATGTATGTACAGCTGAATTGGCTATTGGCACATTATTAAATTAGAAATAGAATTTATCATGCGTTTTCATCATTATCCAGTCTATTTATTCTTATTTATAACTCTCATAAGTCTTGCCGGATGCAAGGAAAAAGACAAATCGCTCAAACTAAACGAGCCACGAAATATAAAAGGGGTCATCAGTTATAAACGTTCATTTGGCGATCTGAACGATATTCACCTTAAAGCAGCACAAAGTTTAGGAATTCGCCCGTTAACTTCACGAGAAGAAGCTGAACGAATGAAGGAAAAGCTGGTACATATCAAAAGCAATGACTGCTATACCGTTGATTCACTTACACATTCCATTCCTTTCCTGGTACCACGCGCCAGTGACTTACTTAACACGATAGGAAGCAATTTTCTTGATTCACTCACTGCAAAAGGATTAAACCCAAATCAAATAGTCATTACTTCTGTCCTCCGCACAGAAGATGATGTAAAACGTTTGAGACGCAGAAATATCAACGCATCAAAAAACTCGGCCCATTTCTATGGAACAACATTCGATGTGAGCTGGAAACGCTTCAAAAAAATCGAAGACGAAGACGGACGACCTTTACAGGATGTCAGTGCAGACACATTGAAACTTGTATTGTCGGAAGTTTTGCGCGACCTGAGAAAAAAAGATAAATGCTATATAAAATATGAGCTGAAGCAAGGTTGCTTCCATATCACAACAAGATAATGAGCAAGGCTCACCACAGAGTACACAGAGTTCTATTTATCTGATGAAATGCAGATTAATGCGAATTGACGCAGATTAAAAAAGGTGTTATTCTATCTCTAAAGTCTCTACCTTTGCGAAAATTTGCGTTCATCTGTGTTTTAATCAAATATCGCCTGCCGAACCTCCCCGTGTGGGAAGCACTCGTAACCATACGTTGTAAATTTATTCTGCCAGAACATCTAAAGTATCCAAACCTTTTCACTAAATTTGCGGATATTTTTCTTTAATACAGCTCAATGATAGAAAAACTGATTGTTCTTGAGGATATTGATCCGGTTATTTTTTACGGTGTAAACAACGCCAACATACAGTTAATTAAAGCTTTATATCCAAAGCTACGCATTGTTGCCCGCGGCAATGTTATTAAAGTTCTGGGCGACGAGGAAGAAATGTGTGCCTTCGAAGAAAATATCATCAAACTTGAGAAATATTGTGCCGAATATAACTCATTGAAAGAAGAAGTTATTATCGACATTATCAAAGGAAACGCTCCGCAGGCTGAACAGACGGGAAATGTGATTGTATTCAGTGTAACCGGAAAACCTATTATCCCCCGCAGTGAAAACCAACTGAAATTAGTACAAGGGTTTGCTAAAAACGACATGGTGTTTGCCATCGGTCCCGCTGGGTCGGGAAAAACTTACACAGCGATAGCGCTCGCCGTTCGTGCACTTAAAAATAAAGAAATCAAAAAAATAATCCTCAGCCGCCCTGCCGTAGAAGCCGGTGAAAAATTAGGTTTTCTTCCCGGTGATATGAAGGAGAAGATAGATCCGTATTTGCAACCTCTTTATGATGCCTTGCAAGATATGATTCCTGCCGCAAAGCTAAAAGAATATATGGAACTTAATATCATCCAGATCGCTCCGCTCGCCTTCATGCGCGGACGTACACTGAATGATGCCGTCGTGATTCTGGACGAAGCGCAAAATACGACTACTCAACAGATAAAAATGTTTCTTACCCGTATGGGCATGAACACCAAGATGATTGTGACCGGAGATATGACACAGATCGACCTCCCCACTTCACAAACATCGGGTTTAGTACAGGCACTCCGTATATTGAAAGGGGTTAAAGGGATCAGTTTTGTCGAACTAAACAAAAAAGATATCGTACGCCATAAATTAGTAGAGCGTATTGTAGATGCCTATGAAAGGTTTGACAAAGAAAAAAAGGCGGCAAGAGAAGAACTAAGAGCCACAAGCGAGAATGCAGAGGTAACCGGTAACAAGCCCAAAGCTAAAAAAAATAAGCCCGAGCCCGATACCAAAATCCTCTCGTAAATTAGTCTGACTCCAGTCGTAAATAGTGAATCGTCAACATACCTATAGTTATAATAAAATGATGGTCATGACCGTAGGGAATAAATTGTAAATTAGATAAGATGAAAGCATTAACTAAAACTGAATTCAACTTTCCGGGACAGAAAAGCGTGTATCACGGAAAAGTACGTGATGTTTATAACATCAACGGTGAAAAACTTGTGATGGTAGCTACCGACCGTATTTCGGCCTTTGATGTAGTGCTGCCTGAAGGTATTCCTTACAAAGGGCAAATGCTGAACCAGATTGCTGCCAAATTCCTTGATGCAACAACTGACATCTGCCCGAACTGGAAACTTGCTACTCCTGACCCAATGGTTACGGTAGGTGTACTTTGCGAAGGTTTTCCTGTTGAAATGATTGTACGTGGTTATCTTTGTGGTAGTGCATGGCGTACTTACAAAAGTGGTGTACGCGAAATCTGTGGAGTAAAACTTCCGGATGGAATGCGCGAAAATGAAAAATTCCCGGAACCAATCGTAACTCCTACTACCAAAGCAGAAATGGGATTGCATGACGAGGATATCTCCAAAGAAGAAATCCTGAAACAAGGTCTGGCTACCCCTGAAGAATACGAAATCCTTGAAAAATATACACTGGCACTCTTCAAACGCGGAACAGAAATCGCAGCTGAACGTGGGTTAATACTCGTTGATACGAAGTATGAATTTGGTAAACACAATGGTACTATCTACCTGATGGATGAGATCCACACTCCCGATTCAAGCCGTTATTTCTACTCAGAAGGTTACCAGGAGCGTTTTGAAAAAGGTGAAGCACAAAAACAACTCTCTAAAGAATTCGTACGCGAATGGTTAATGGAGAACGGATTCCAGGGTAAAGACGGACAAAAAGTACCTGAAATGACACCGGAAATCGTACAAAGCATTAGTGACCGCTATATCGAACTTTTCGAAAACATCACCGGAGAAAAATTTGTTAAGGAAGATACGAGCAATATAACAGAACGTATATTTAAGAATGTTTCTACGTTCTTAAAATAGTTGAAAATCGAAAGTTGAAAGTTGAAAATTAGCTGCGCTATTATACTGCATAGCAACTTCCAATTCTCAACTTTCAACTTTCAATTTTTAACTTTCAATTTTCAATTAAATATGAATTACCCCCAGGAACAAATCAAGCCTTACGCCACAGATGGCAAAAAAAGTGAACAGGTAGAACAAATGTTCGACAACATCGCTCCTGCGTATGACATGCTTAATCATACCCTCTCACTGGGCATCGACAAAAGCTGGCGACGTAAAGCGATCAACTGGTTACGTCCTTTCCACCCGCAGCGTATCATGGATGTAGCTACCGGTACTGGTGACTTTGCTATCCTCTCCTGCCGTATGCTCCAGCCCAGGCAGCTTATCGGAACGGATATCTCTGAAGGTATGATGAATGTGGGGCGTGAAAAGGTAAAAAAGGAAGGTCTCGCAGATAAAATATCTTTTGCCCGTGAAGACTGTACCTCCCTCTCGTTCGCTGATAACAGTTTTGACGCTATCACTGTAGCCTTTGGCATTCGTAATTTTGAGGATCTGGATAAAGGACTTTCCGAAATGTGCCGTGTACTCACTCCCGGAGGACACTTGGTGATACTGGAGTTAACAACCCCTGACCGTTTCCCAATGAAACAACTATTTGCTATTTACTCCAAAATTGTCATCCCTGTTTTAGGCAAATTATTTTCTAAAGACAACAGTGCTTACCACTACCTGCCACAAACCATCAAAGTTTTCCCGCAAGGCGAAATCATGACGGACATTATATCGAAAGCAGGATTTAGTCAGGTACAGTTTCGGCGACTGACATTCGGCATCTGTACACTTTATACAGCAACCAAATAATATACCAATGCGCTACTACAAATAACAAAAAAAGATGTGGCACACAGTAATTGACACATTGGCATATTAAATAATTATTAATTCTATGCAAAAGTACGGTTTAATTGGTTATCCGTTGAAACATTCGTTCTCTATCGGATATTTCAACGAAAAGTTCCGCTCAGAAGGGGTTGATGCTGAGTATGTGAATTTCGAAATCCCCAGTATTAATGACTTCATGGAAGTCATTGAAGAAAACCCTAATCTATCAGGATTAAACGTAACAATTCCCTACAAAGAACAAGTGATTCCGTTTCTGGATTCTTTGGATCCGGACACTGCCAAAATCGGTGCAGTAAACGTTATCAAAATAATCCGCCAGCCCAAAGGTAAAGTTAAGTTGGTTGGCTATAACTCCGATATTATTGGTTTTACACAGTCTATACAACCGTTATTACTTCCTTCACACAAGAAAGCTTTGCTTCTGGGTACAGGTGGTGCATCCAAAGCTGTATTTCACGGACTAAAAAATCTGGGTATTGAAAGTGTATTCGTTTCGCGTACACACAAACCGGGTATGTTGACTTATGAAGAGCTAACCCCTGAAGTTATGGCCGAATATACAGTTATCGTTAACTGTACTCCTGTAGGCATGTATCCCAAAGTTGATTTTTGTCCCAACATTCCTTACGAATATCTCACACCAAACCATTTACTCTACGATTTGTTATATAATCCAAACGTTACGCTTTTCATGAAAAAAGGAGAAGAGCGGGGCGCTATTACAAAAAACGGATTAGAAATGCTCCTTCTGCAAGCATTTGCAGCCTGGGAGATATGGCATAAGTAATTATTATATGAGGAAGGAAACAAAAAAGAACTGGATAATAGGTGCAATTATTTTTTTGCTGGTGCTTACTGGTTGTACTGTCGGTGGAAGTTATTATATGCTTAACTTCTCATTAACCCCCAATGCAAAGATACGCGCCAAAGATGCCGATTCATACGAGTACATGTACTCTAACTACCCCTTCCTGCGCCCCTGGGTGGACAGTCTTAACAAGGTAAATGCCCTGAGAGATACATTCATCCTAAATCCCGAAGGGATACGGTTACATGCATATTATATTGCAGCTCCCAAACCAACAAAGAAAACAGCTGTTATTGTACATGGCTATACCGATAATGCCATACGTATGTTTATGATTGGTTATCTGTATAATCATGACCTGCAATTTAACACTCTTCTGCCGGACTTACAACATCAGGGCGAGAGCAGTGGTCCTGCCATACAGATGGGCTGGAAAGACCGGCTCGATGTAATGCAATGGATGCACGTAGCTAATCATATTTATGGCGATAGTACACAAATGGTAGTTCATGGCATTTCAATGGGTGGTGCCACCACTATGATGGTGGCCGGAGAAGAACAACCGGAGTTCGTACGATGCTTTGTCGAGGATTGTGGCTATACCAGCGTATGGGATGAATTTTCACACGAATTGAAATCATCATTCCACCTGCCCAAATTCCCTTTGATGTACACTACAAGCTGGCTTTGCGCACAAAAATACGGATGGAACTTTAAAGAAGCATCTTCACTGAAACAAGTAGAAAAAGCAGAACTTCCCATGTTCTTTATACACGGTGATAAAGATACTTATGTACCCACATGGATGGTTTATCCTCTTTATGAAGCAAAAGCGGATCCAAAAGAGCTTTGGATCGTCCCGGGAGCTACACATGCTGTCTCTTATAAAGAGAACAAAACAGAATACACGAACCGGGTAAAAAACTTCGTTGACAAATATATCGAATAAAAGAGAATAGTAGCTATATTTGTGGCAATAATAAAGACCATTATGAAGCAAATACTCACTTTTATACTTCTTACGCTGTTCTATCTGCCCTTGCAAGCACAAGAAAAGATATACACAGTAGACAACATCCCCAAAGTACATTTACAGAATAAATTTCAATATGTATGCAATCCTGCCGGTATCTTGTCACAAGCCGCATGTGACAGTATTGATCGTATGCTTTACAATCTGGAAGAAACGACAGGTATAGAGACGGTAGTTGCCGTAGTACCTTCCATCGGTTCGGAAGATTGTTTTGAGTTCGCTCACCAACTACTCAATAAATGGGGAGTCGGGAAAAAAGGAAAGAATAACGGATTGGTTATTCTCTTAGTGACCGACCAACGTTGCATACAATTCTATACTGGTTATGGGCTGGAAGGCGATTTGCCGGATGCAATCTGCAAACGAATACAAACGAAATCAATGATTCCTTATCTGAAAGTAGAGAACTGGAACGAAGGGATGGTGAATGGTGTACGCGCTGTGTGCCAACGCCTTGATGGTTCAATGGAAAATGAGAATACCTCCGACGAAAATGAGATTTCCGGACTGGCAATCCTATTGGCAATCATAGGTTTCATCGGAGTAGCATCCGTCATCAGTATACTGGCCATAAGAGCAAGTACCCGTTGTCCTCAGTGCGGGAAACATAAATTACAACGTACAGGCAGTACACTGATATCCAGACGCAATGGAGTAAAAGTAGAAGATGTAATATATACCTGCCGTAACTGCGGGTACACAGTGGTACGCCGTCAGCAGTCATACGACAATGACTATCACGGAGGAGGCAGAGGTGGCGGAGGTCCGTTCATCGGCGGTTTCGGAGGCGGTAGCTTCAGTGGCGGTGGAGGCGGTTTCAGTGGAGGCAGCTTCGGTGGTGGAATGGGTGGCGGCGGCGGAGCCGGCTCACGTTTTTAATACTTTGTGTTCCCCTATAGAGAGCAAGAGATAGAAATAAAAAATGAAAATACAATAATAACAAAGAAAAAAATGAAGAAATCAATTATCATTATCATTGCAGTAGTGGCAGTTATCGTTATATGGGCTGTCAGTATGTACAACGGATTGGTTACAATGGACGAGAACGTAAATAGCCAGTGGGCAAATGTAGAAACACAGTATCAACGCCGTGCCGACCTCATCCCCAACCTGGTAAACACTGTAAAAGGATACGCTTCGCACGAGAAAGAAACACTTGAAGGTGTAGTAGAAGCACGTAGTAAAGCTACTCAGATGCAGGTCAATGCAAGTGATCTTACTCCCGAAAAATTAGCAGCATATCAGAAAGCACAGGGAGCAGTAACTTCAGCATTAGGCAAATTACTTGCTATTACAGAAAACTATCCTGATTTGAAAGCCAATCAAAACTTTCTTGAACTTCAAGCCCAACTGGAAGGCACTGAAAATCGCATCAATGTAGCACGTACTAATTTCAACAATGCAGCACAGGCATATAATACAGCTATCCGCCGTTTCCCAAAAAGCTTGTTTGCAGGTATGTTTGGTTTCGATAAACATGTTTATTTTGAAGCAGCCGAAGGTACTGAAGCAGCTCCGGAAGTGAAATTTTGAATTAAAAAGAGTTAGTTGCTGAAAGAACGGGAAGCTATAGAGTAGCTTTATTAAGTCAGACAGCAATTCGATTAAAACGCAGATTAACGCCAATTATCGCAGATTGAAAGTTTATCTTTTTGCGAGAATCAGCGTTAATCTGTGTTTTATTGTAATCTCTTATTTCTACCTGCTAACACCCCAAAAACGACCTGTTAAATATGACTTGTGTTCCGGTTAACTGATTAACTGGTCAACTTGTTAACTTATTAACTTGTCCGTACAAAAAAAAAGCCGTACTTTTGCCGCCGTATACAAAATCCTATAACTCATGAGTAATCAACGATACATGATGCGGGGCGTTAGCGCATCAAAAGAAGATGTGCACAATGCCATCAAAAACATTGACAAAGGTATCTTTCCTCAGGCATTCTGTAAAATTATTCCTGATATCCTGGGAGGAGACCCGGAGTATTGTAACATTATGCATGCCGACGGTGCCGGAACGAAATCTTCTCTGGCTTATATGTACTGGAAAGAGACAGGTGATCTCTCCGTATGGAAAGGCATTGCACAGGACGCACTGATTATGAATATCGACGACCTACTTTGTGTAGGAGCTGTTGATAATATTCTCGTATCATCTACCATCGGACGTAATAAACTTCTCATTCCCGGAGAAGTTATTTCTGCAATCATCAACGGTACAGATGAGTTACTTGCCGAGCTCCGTGAAATGGGGGTAGGTGTATATGCAACAGGTGGTGAAACCGCCGATGTGGGTGATCTTGTACGTACTATCATTGTAGACAGTACTGTCACCTGCCGCATGAAACGTTCCGATGTTATTGATAATGCCAATATCCGTCCGGGTGATGTAATTGTAGGCCTCGCCTCTTACGGACAGGCTACTTACGAAAAAGAATATAACGGGGGTATGGGTAGCAATGGATTGACCAGTGCCCGCCATGATGTGTTCTCCAAATACCTGGCAGAAAAATATCCTGAGAGTTATGATGCAGGTGTTCCCGAAGAGCTTGTTTATTCAGGTGGACTGAAGCTGACAGACGAAGTGGCAGGTTCTCCTGTTAATGCCGGAAAGTTAGTTCTTTCTCCCACCCGCACATATGCTCCGGTTGTGAAAAAGTTGTTGGATGCTTTACGTCCCGATATCCATGGTATGGTACATTGTTCGGGTGGTGCACAAACCAAAGTGCTGCACTTTGTTGATCAGGTACGTGTAATAAAAGACAATCTATTCCCTGTTCCTCCCCTGTTTAAGACTATCCAGGAACAAAGCGGAACAGACTGGGCAGAGATGTATAAAGTATTCAATATGGGTCATCGCCTTGAAGTATATATCTCTTCCGAACATGCCGCAGAGGTGATTGCCATCAGCGAATCGTTCGGTATCCCGGCACAGATTGTAGGACGTATTGAAGAGAGTGATAAAAAAGAACTGATAATAAAGAGTGAATTCGGAGAATTCAGATATTAAATAATGTGCCAATATGCTGATGTGCCAATGTGCCAATTACTATGCAGCACATGCGCAGCCAATTGGCACATTGGCATATTAGCATATTGAATAATTATTTTTATGACAGATAACAATAACATATTAGAGAAACTAGACGGCCTCGTAGCCCGTTTTGAGGAAGTATCTACCCTCATCACCGACCCGGCAGTGATTGCCGATCAGAAGCGTTATGTAAAACTAACCAAAGAATATAAAGAACTTGACGACCTGATGAAGGCCCGCAAGGAATATATACAGACCCTGGCCAATATCGACGAAGCCAAAGATATACTTTCTAATGAATCGGATGCTGAAATGCGTGAAATGGCTAAAGAAGAGCTGGATAAGAGTCAGGAGCGTCTGCCCGAATTGGAGGAGGAAATCAAACTATTGCTTGTACCTGCCGATCCGCAAGACAGTAAGAATGCCATCCTTGAAATTCGTGGTGGTACGGGTGGTGATGAAGCTGCAATTTTCGCAGGTGATCTTTTCCGTATGTATGCCAAGTTCTGTGAAACTAAGGGTTGGAAATTAGAAGTATCCAGTGCCAATGAAGGAGCTGCAGGTGGATATAAAGAAATTATTTGTAGCATTACGGGAGATAATGTATACGGAACTATGAAATACGAGTCCGGTGTACATCGGGTACAACGTGTACCTGCTACCGAAACACAAGGACGTGTACATACCTCTGCTGCTTCTGTAGCTGTACTTCCCGAAGCCGAAGAGTTTGATGTTGTTATCAACGAAGGAGAAATTAAATGGGACACTTTCCGTTCCGGTGGAGCCGGCGGTCAGAACGTAAATAAGGTTGAATCCGGTGTTCGCTTGCGTTATATCTGGAAAAATCCAAATACAGGCGTGGCCGAAGAGATACTTATTGAATGTACTGAAACCCGTGACCAACCCAAAAACAAAGAACGTGCCCTTGCCCGTCTGCGCACATTTATCTATGATAAAGAGCACCAAAAGTATGTTGACGACATTGCCTCCAAACGTAAGACAATGGTTTCTACAGGTGACCGTTCTGCCAAAATCCGTACTTACAACTATCCGCAAGGCCGCATTACCGATCACCGTATCAACTATACCATCTATAATCTGGCTGCTTTCATGGACGGAGATATCCAGGAGTGCATCGATAAATTGACGGTAGCAGAGAATACAGAACGACTTAAAGAAAGCGAACTTTAGCAAATAGTGAGTAGCGATTAGTGAGTAGTGATAAGTGGCTGCGCTATTACACTGCATAGCACTAATCACTACTCACTAATCATTAACCCTTAATCCCCATTTCAAAATGAACAAATTAGAATTATTTGAGAACATTAAACGTAAGAAATCATTCCTCTGCGTTGGTCTCGACACAGATATCAAGAAAATACCTGAACATCTTCTCAAAGAAGAAGATCCTATCTTCGCTTTTAATAAAGCAATAATTGACGCAACTGCCGACCTGTGTATTGCTTACAAACCCAATTTAGCTTTCTATGAGAGCATGGGTGTAAAAGGTTGGATTGCCTTTGAGAAAACAGTAAAATACATCAAAGAAAATTATCCGGACCAATTCATCATTGCAGATGCAAAACGTGGTGATATCGGTAATACATCTGCTATGTATGCCCGTACATTTTTTGAAAAACTGAACATAGACTCTGTCACAGTAGCCCCATATATGGGTGAAGATAGCGTAACACCATTTCTCACTTACGAAGGCAAATGGGTAATCCTTCTCGCTCTTACCAGTAACAAGGGTTCACATGACTTTCAGCTGACAGAAGATCCCAATGGTGAGCGTCTCTTCGAAAAAGTGCTGCGTAAATCACAAGAATGGGCCAATGACGAACAAATGATGTATGTAGTAGGTGCTACTCAAGGACGTGCTTTTGAAGACATTCGCAAAATCGTTCCCAACCACTTCCTGCTTGTACCAGGCGTAGGAGCACAAGGCGGTTCACTCGAAGAAGTATGTAAATATGGTATGAACAGTAGCTGCGGGCTAATCGTAAATTCTTCCCGTGGTATTATCTATGTAGATAAAACAGAAAAATTTGCAGAAGCCGCAAGAAAAGCAGCACAGGAAGTACAAATGCAAATGGAAAAAGAGCTGAAAAGAGTGATCACTCCCTTATGACTTACGAAAGAAAGATAATAAACGATCCTGTATTTGGATTTATCAACATACCGAAGGGGCTTCTGTACGATATCGTACGGCATCCCCTTTTACAACGTTTAACCCGTATTAAACAGGTAGGTTTGTCGTCCGTGGTATATCCCGGAGCACAGCATACTCGCTTCCAACATTCATTAGGTGCTTTCCATCTGATGAGCGAAGCTATCATGCAGCTTGCTTCTAAAGGAAACTTTATCTTTGACAGTGAAGCCGAAGCTGTACAAGCAGCTATCCTGTTACACGATATCGGTCATGGTCCTTTCTCACATGTACTCGAAGACACCATCGTGAAGGATGTGTCTCACGAAGAGATTTCCCTCATGCTTATGGAACGCATGAACAAGGAAATGAACGGACAACTCAGCCTTGCCATCCAGATATTCAAAGACGAATATCCCAAACGTTTCCTTCACCAACTTGTCAGTGGACAACTCGATATGGACCGTCTGGACTATCTGCGTCGTGACAGTTTCTATACCGGCGTCACAGAAGGGAATATCGGTTCAGCCCGTATCATCAAGATGCTTGATGTGGCCGATGACCACCTCGTTGTTGAATCCAAAGGCATCTACTCGATCGAAAACTTTCTTACAGCCCGTCGTTTGATGTACTGGCAAGTATATCTGCATAAAACCTCAGTTGCCTATGAGCGGATGCTTATCAGTACCTTATTGCGTGCTAAGGAACTTGCCAGCCAGGGAGTAGAGTTATTCGCCTCACCAGCGTTTCATTTCTTTTTGTACAACAATATCAGTCCCGATACATTTCGTAATGATCCTGAATGTCTGGAGAATTTTATCCAGTTGGACGACAATGACATCTGGACCTCTCTTAAAGTATGGAGTAATCATCCGGATAAAGTGCTCTCCACACTTAGCCTTGGAATGATCAACCGCAATATTTTCAAAGTTGAAATTTCTCCTGACCCCATTAGCGAAGAACGAAAAAAAGAATTAACTTTGCAAATAAGCCAGCAACTAGACATCTCACTTTCCGAAGCGAACTATTTTGTTTCTACCCCCAGCATCGAAAAGAATATGTACGAACCGGCAGATGACAGTATTGATATCATTTATAAGGACGGCACTATCAAAAATATAGCCGAAGCATCGGATATGTTGAATATCTCATTGCTCTCCAAAAAGGTAAAGAAATACTATATCTGCTACCATCGTTTGCATAAGTAGGTATAAAATATTCATTAAAGAGTAAGGAAATATAAAAAAAAAGTCCGTTATTTGTGCTCTGATAGAGATATACGTGCAAATGTAGCCTCTATTTGATATATTAAAAACGGAAAAAAATCATATAATAATAGAGTAAAGACATGGAGTTCTCGGCTAAGCAAATTGCAGCATTTATCCAAGGTGAAATTATAGGAGATGAAAACGCAACCGTACATACGTTCGCTAAAATAGAAGAAGGAATACCCGGAGCGATTTCATTTCTGTCCAATCCGAAATATACATCTTATATATATGAGACACAATCCAGTATTGTACTGGTGAACAAAGATTTTGAACCGGAACATGATATAAAGACCACACTAATCAAAGTGGATAACGCCTATGAAAGTCTTGCTAAATTGCTCAATCTCTATGAAATGAGTAAACCAAAGAAGCATGGTATTGATTCACTGGCATTTGTTTCTCCAAGTGCCCATATCGGCGAAAATGTATATATCGGAGCATTTGCCTACATTGGCGAGAATGCCATTATCGGAGACAATACCTTAATCTATCCACATACTTATATAGGTGATGGTGTGAAAATAGGCACCAATTGTACCCTTTATTCGAATGTAAATGTATACCATGATTGCCATATCGGTAACGAATGTGTTCTGCATTCCGGTGCGGTTATTGGTGCAGATGGTTTCGGTTTCGCCCCCACCCCGCAAGGGTATGAAAAAATCCCTCAGATCGGAATTGTAATCCTTGAAGACAAAGTAGATATAGGTGCCAATACCTGTGTAGATCGCGCCACAATGGGAGCTACCGTAATACATAGCGGTGTTAAGCTGGACAATCTGATACAAGTAGCTCATAATGACGAAATAGGTTCTCACACTGTAATGGCAGCTCAAGTGGGCATTGCCGGATCCACAAAGATAGGAGAATGGTGTATGTTTGGCGGACAAGTAGGTATCGCAGGACACATCAAGATAGGTGACAAAGTGAACCTTGGCGCACAATCGGGTGTACCGGGAGATATCAAAGCCGGTAGCCTGCTGATAGGTACTCCTCCTGTAGAACCAAAGCAGTACTTCAAGTCATTCATCATACAAAAAAAATTGCCAGAACTGCAGAAAGAAGTAAATAGTCTGCGTAAAGAGCTTGACGAACTAAAACAACAACTATTAAATAAGTAACCAATGCTGAAACAAAAAACTCTGAAAGATAGCTTTTCACTGAGAGGAAAAGGTCTTCACACTGGTCTTGACCTGACTGTAACGTTTAATCCTGCCCCCGATAATCACGGGTATAAAATACAACGTATTGATTTAGAAGGACATCCCACCATCGACGCTGTAGCAGACAACGTAACAGAAACAACCCGCGGTACTGTATTGTCTAAGAATGGAGTAAAAGTAAGCACCGTTGAACATGGAATGGCAGCACTCTACGCCTTAGGCATCGACAACTGCCTCATTCAGGTAAATGGTCCGGAGTTCCCTATTCTGGACGGTAGTGCACAATATTACGTACAAGAAATTGAAAGAGTCGGAACAGAAGAACAAAGTGCTGTAAAAGACTTTTATATCATTAAATCAAAAATTGAATTCCGTGATGAAGAAACCGGCTCATCCATTATTGTATTGCCAGACGAAAACTTCAGTCTGAATGTACTGGTTTCTTATGATTCCACTATCATTCCTAATCAGTTTGCTACACTGGAAGACATGGCCAAGTTCAAAGACGAAGTAGCTGCCAGCCGTACTTTCGTATTTGTTCGCGAAATCGAACCGCTTCTCTCGGCCGGACTAATTAAAGGTGGTGACCTGGACAATGCTATCGTTATTTACGAACGTAAGATGTCACAGGAAAACTATGATAAACTGGCAGACGTAATGGGAGTTCCCCACATGGATGCCGAACAACTGGGATACATTAATCACAAACCATTGGTATGGGCTAATGAATGTGCCCGTCACAAACTCTTGGATGTTATTGGTGATCTTGCCCTCATCGGCAAACCTATTAAAGGCCGTATCATAGCTACCCGTCCGGGACATACCATCAACAATAAGTTCGCCCGCCAGATGCGTAAAGAAATTCGCTTGCACGAAATACAGGCCCCCATATACAATTGTGACGAAGAACCGATCATGGACGTAAATCGTATCCGCGAACTACTTCCTCATCGTTATCCGTTCCAGTTAGTAGATAAGGTTATCGAGATCGGCGCTAACTATATCGTAGGTATCAAGAACGTCACTTCCAACGAACCATTTTTTCAAGGCCACTTCCCCGAAGAACCTGTAATGCCGGGTGTTCTTCAGATAGAAGCAATGGCGCAAATTGGCGGTCTTCTTGTGCTCAACTCTGTAGACGAACCGAACCGTTACTCTACCTATTTCATGAAAATAGATGGCGTGAAATTCCGTCAGAAAGTAGTACCCGGTGATACCCTTATCTTCCGTGTAGAATTACTTGCTCCTATTCGTCGTGGTATCTCTACAATGAAGGGGTACGCATTTGTGGGTGAAAAAGTAGTATGCGAAGCGGAATTTATGGCTCAAATAGTAAAAAACAAATAATTACTGAATTGAAACCAGGAGTTGAAATACTATTTGTTTCAACTCTCAACTTTCAACTCTCAACTCTCAACTAATTATGATAAGTCCCTTAGCGTATATTCATCCCGAGGCTAAGATCGGGGAAAACGTAGAGATTGGTCCTTTTGTTTACATTGACAAAAATGTGGTCATTGGTAATAACAATACCGTTATGCCCAATGCCAACATTCTATACGGTTCTCGAATCGGTAACGGAAATACCATTTTTCCGGGTGCTGTGATTGGTGCTATCCCACAGGATCTCAAGTTTCGTGGTGAAGAAACCACAGCCGAAATTGGTGATAACAATATCATTCGTGAGAATGTAACAGTCAATCGCGGTACTGCAGCCAAAGGTAAAACAATAGTAGGTAATAATAACCTGCTAATGGAAGGAGTACATGTAGCACATGATGCTATTATTGGCAATGGCTGCATCATCGGCAACTCTACGAAAATGGCAGGAGAAATCATTATTGATGACAACGCAATTATCAGTGGTGCCGTGTTGATGCATCAATTTTGCCGTGTAGGCGGATATGTAATGATACAAGGAGGAAGCCGTTTCAGTAAAGATATCCCTCCTTACATTATTGCCGGACGTGAACCAATTACTTATAGTGGCATTAATATCATCGGCCTGCGCCGTCGTGGTTTTAGCAACGAAGTAATAGAAAACATTCACAATGCCTACCGCATCATTTACCAAAGCGGACTGAATATCACAGACGCATTGGCAAAAATAGAGACAGATGTTCCAATGAGCCCGGAAATTGAATACATCGTAGGCTTTATTCGTAATTCAGAACGTGGAATTATAAAATAAGTTATAAGGTTATGATATTATAAAATGATGGAGTTATAGAACCATTATATACATTATATTCACTATAATAATTATAGCACTATAACTTTATAACATCATAACCCGATAACATTAAAACTCTATAACTTTATAACATTATGATATACAGATTTACAATCATATCTGATGAAGTAGATAATTTTATCAGAGAAATACAGATTGATCCGGAAGCAACATTTTATGACTTCCATGAAGCAATACTAAAATCAACAGGTTACACCAATGACCAGATGACCTCATTCTTCCTTTGTGACGACGATTGGGAGAAAGAAAAAGAAATCACTTTGGAGGAGATGGACGACAATCCTGAGATGGATAGCTGGGTAATGAAAGATACTACTCTGAGCGAGCTAATTGAAGATGAGAAGCAAAAATTGCTGTATGTATTTGACTACATGACAGAACGTTGTTTCTTTATCGAACTATCAGAAATCATTACCGGTAAAGATATGCAAGGTGCCAAATGTACTAAAAAGTCCGGAGAAGCTCCTAAACAAATTATGGACTTTGAGGAAATGACTGCCAGTACTGGTTCACTCGATCTGGACGAAAACTTTTATGGCGATCAGGATTTTGATCTGGAAGACTTTGATGCCGATGGTTTTGACATGGGTGGCGGTGCAGCAGATGCAGGAACATTTGAAGAAGAAAAACTTTAATCAATTGACAATTGATAGTTGACAATTGACAGTTAGTAGCTGTACACTGCATAGTAACTGTCAATTGTCAACTATCAACTTTCAACTAAAATAATGACTGCTCTTATAGTCCTCATAGGCCCTACCGGCGTTGGAAAAACAGAACTTAGTCTCCGGTTGGCGGAACACTTCCACACGTGTATTGTTTCTGCTGACTCAAGACAACTCTATGCCGATTTAAAGATAGGTACAGCAGCTCCTACCTCAGATCAACTCAATCGTGTACCTCATTATCTGGTAGGCACTTTAAAACTGACTGATTATTACAGTGCCGCCCGTTATGAAGAAGAAGCATTAGCCACACTCGACAATCTATTCCGCCAATATGATACTGTCATCCTTACCGGAGGCTCTATGATGTACATAGACGCTATCTGTAAAGGTATTGACGACATCCCCACTGTAGATACAGAAACCCGCGAACTGATGTTACAGAGGTATGAAACAGAAGGGCTCGAAAAGCTCTGTGCTGAACTAAAACTATTAGACCCCGAATATTACAGGATAGTAGACCTAAAGAATCCTAAACGCGTGATTCATGCGCTCGAGATCTGTTACATGACAGGGAAAACCTATACATCTTTTCGTACGCAACAAAAAAAACAACGTCCTTTTCGCATTATCAAGATAGGACTAACCCGTGACCGTGCCGAACTTTACGACCGTATCAACCGCAGGGTAGATATCATGATAGAAGAAGGATTGCTTGAAGAAGCCCGAAGCGTATATCCCTACCGTACTCTCAACTCACTCAACACCGTGGGATACAAAGAAATGTTCAATTATCTGGATGGTACCTGGGAACTACCTTTTGCCATCGAAAAGATAAAACAAAATTCGCGTATCTACTCACGCAAACAAATGACATGGTTCAAGCGGGACGAAGAGATACAATGGTTTCACCCTGAACAGGAAACTGAAATACTGGATTATATCAACACAAAAATACAATAAGAAACAAGTATTCAAAAAGATTCTTAGATTCCTTTTTAACACAGACTTAAATACATTTATTATGAAGAGATTAATACTTCTTTGTCTCAGTATCCTCTTGCTTTTCACCGTTCATGCACAAAATAAAGAACAGCAACAGTATGATTCCATCATGACTATCATGAAAGACAAATCTATTCCTCTGTTAGAACGATATTACATGACCGGAGATATAGAGTACCTTTCGCGTGAGCATCAGATTGAAATAATGAAACAGCTAATTCCGGAAGCAAAAAATCTGGAAGATAAAGCTGTTGTAACGCGTTTATATTCCATTATCTCTCTCTTCAGAACCCAGTTGAGTCATATGGAAATTGCTAAAAATTATCTGGACAGTGCATTTATTTATGACGGAAAATTCGCCAACAATAATATCTCCGGCATGATGCATTTTGTTGCAGGTAATTATTATATGGCACAAACAGATTTTGTAGAAGCTCAAAAGAATTATTATAAGGCTGCTGAATATTTTAATAAGAATGAGCAAAAGCCAAGTATCCTGACAGATGTATATTATGATTTGTCTACAATCTACATCCTGTGGAGAGATGAAAAAGGATTAACCGAATTGATGAAAGATATGGAGCACTCTCCTGTTGATTTCCCCTTTCAGCATATTTTAAAACTAACTGTACAATCACAGTATTATTATGCGCATTACATAAACACGGAAAACACAGCTTATTTAGATTCTGCTGCTATCTACAACAATCTGGCATTCGATATTTACAACACAACAGATAATCCGTACGATGTAGGATACCAAATTGCCGATAATTATCTCTCGCAAGCACTTATTTATTGTTTACAAGGGAAAATAGCAGAAGCACAAAAATGTTTGGCCACAGGACAAAAGCTTATAAATCCAAAGTTATTAGATTCAGACGCCCGGATCCTTTTTATTTCGGGGACTATCTCTTTCTATCTAAAAGATTATCCAAAGGCAGAAAAGAACTTATTGGCAGGATTACAAAAGTTAGAGACGCTGAGTGAAGAGAAGAAAATTAATTATGATGAATCCATCAGTTCTTCCTATCAAATATTAGCTCAAATATATGAGGAACAGAAACTTTATGATAAAGCACTGGCAGCAGAGCGTAAATCCATTGATTATGCCACTCGTTTAAACGATAAAAATAATCGCAAAGAAATAAACACACTGCGTGTGAAGTATAATTTGGATCAAGCTGAACGTAGTGTGAAACAGCTTTCAGTACTCAATGAACAAAGAAAACGTGTCAACCTGCTTGCAATAGGAATGATAATACTGGCATTAATCACTATTATCCTGTTAGTGATTCGTCATCGTTCACGTCAAAAGATGAATGCTCATTTATTGCAAATTGCAGAACTAAAACAACAGGAAGCAGATTTAATGATCGAACTCCAAAAATCCAAACTGGAAGAAAAAGAAAACGAGTTTCAAACCATTCTCAATGAATCCAAACAACGTCATGTACAATCTTATCTTGAAGGTCTGGAGGCAGAACGGGAACGACTGGCAACCGAACTTCACGATGATGTATGTAACAATCTTATGGCGCTTGAAATACAAATACGGGCACAGTATAAAGAGCAAGAGGGTGCAACACCAACGATAGTAGAGACGCTGACAGAAATTCGCAATCGGGTCCGTACAGTTTCACATGAACTGATGCCTCCCACATTCCAATATGCAACACTGGACGAAATGCTGGAAGATTTCATAACTCACCTCAATCTGCCTGAAAAAACAAAAGCTGAGTACCGATCAACTCCGGGCACGGATTGGAACAATATCCCTTCAGAGATTGGTTTTGAATTCTACAGAATAACCCAGGAAGCTATTAACAATGCAATAAAATACGCTTCGGCCCACAAAATATCAGTAGAACTGAAACTTGAAGATCATCAACTCTCTATTACAATAGAAGATGACGGTAAAGGATTCGATACTGAAAAGAAAACAAAAGGAATCGGGTTGCATACCATAGCACAGCGTATCCAATCTATCAAGGGTACGTTTGAATTGACATCTCACACAGGCGTCGGTACGAAGATAGTAGCAAAAATCTCGCTTGCATAGATACAATACAGTTTTTCTCCATCTCAAATTTATCAGTCTGTGACTTAAATTCATAAGTCACAGACTGATAAATGAAAAAAAATCAGTAGCTTTGCTATCTCAATACGTTTAATCAAAAACCTGCAAATATGAAAAAAGGTCTGAAAATTACAGCAATCACATTAGGAGTACTCCTGCTGCTGATGCTTATTCTTCCTTTTGCTTTCCGCGGTAAGATAGAAAGCATAGTAAAAACAGAAGGAAATAAAATGCTTAATGCACAGTTTGATTTCCGTAGTCTGGATATTAGTCTGTTTCGTAATTTCCCCAAGGCATCAGTTACTCTTAATGATTTCTGGTTGCGCGGTGTTGGTGAATTTGAAAAAGACACTCTCGTACAAGCGGGTGAAGTAACAGCCGCTATCAACCTTTTCTCTCTTTTCGGAGATAGCGGTTATGACATTTCTAAAGTACAGATAACAGACACCCGGCTACACGCCATTGTACTTGCAGATGGCCGGCCCAATTGGGACGTAATGAAGCCCGATAGTACAGTTACCGATACCGCAGAAGAGCCAAGCAGTTCTCCGTTTAAGATACAACTTCAACAGTTTGTCATCAAAAATATGAATCTCATATACGATGACCGTCAGGCAAATATGTATGCAGATATCCGTAATCTGAATGCACTTTGCTCCGGAGACCTGGGAAGCGATCGTACAACCTTACAATTGGAAGCAGAAACGGAAGCGCTTACCTATAAGATGAACGGCATCCCCTTCCTTTCTAATGCCAATATTTATGCGAAAATGGATGTAGATGCCGATCTTGCCAACAATAAATATACATTGAAAGAGAATGAATTCCGGTTGAATGCCATCAAAGCAGGTATCGATGGTTGGGTAGCCCTGAAAGATCCTGCCATAGATATGGACCTCAAACTGAACACCAACGAAGTAGGGTTCAAAGAAATTCTATCTCTGATCCCTGCTATTTATGCCAAAGATTTTGAAGGCTTAAAGACAGAGGGTATTGCCACACTTTCTGCCGACATAAAAGGTACGATGGTAGGTGACAGCATTGTACCCCAGTTCAATGTAGCAATGACAGTGAAAGACGCCCTGTTCCGTTATCCTTCTCTCCCGGCAGGTGTAGATCAGATTAACATCAATGCAGAAATTAAAAATCCGGGAGGAGCTATTGACCTCACCACAGTGAGTATTCGCCCGTTTAGTTTCCGACTTGCCGGAAACCCATTCAGTGTGACAGCCGAGATAAAAACACCGATCAGTGATCCGGACTTTCATGCCGAAGCAAAAGGAGTACTCAATCTGGGCATGATCAAACAGGTATACCCATTGGAGGATATGGAACTAAACGGTACTATCAATGCAGACATGCAGCTCGCCGGAAAAATGTCGTACATCGAAAAAGAACAGTATGAACGTGTACAGGCTTCCGGAACAATCGGACTCACCTCAATGAAACTGAAGATGAAGGATATGCCGGATATAGATATCCACAAGTCACTCTTTACTTTCACTCCCAAGTACCTGCAACTAAGCGAAACAACTGTCAATATCGGTAAGAACGATCTGACTGCTGATAGCCGTTTTGAAAACTATCTGGGTTACGCACTGAAAGGAACAACATTGAAAGGGACGCTCAATATCCGCTCCAATCATCTTAACCTGAATGATTTCATGACAGCCACAGCAGATACCGTTACACAGGTGACAACTGCTCCGGCAGATAGTATAAGTGGTATCATTGAAGTGCCCCGTAATATTGATTTCCAAATGGATGCCAATCTGAAAGAGGTACTGTTTGATAAGATGGCTTTCACTAATATGAACGGAAAGTTGGTCGTTAAAGACGGGAAAGTGGATATGAAGAATCTTTCTATGAACACGATGGGTGGCAATGTGGTTATGAACGGCTATTACTCTACGGCTGATGTTAAAAAGCCGGAAATGAATGCAGGATTCAAACTCAATGGATTGAACTTTGCCCAGACATACAAAGAGCTTGATATGGTGCAACAACTCGCACCTATCTTCGAAAATCTAAAAGGAAACTTCTCCGGTAGTATGAAGGTACAAACCATCCTGGATGCCGCTATGAGTCCTGTACTCGAAACAATGCAGGGTAACGGAAGCCTTTCTACCAAAGACCTCAGTCTGAGCGGAGTAAAGGTGATTGACCAAATAGCCGAAGCCGTGAATAAACCGGATTTGAAGGAGATGAAGGTTAAAGATATGACGTTGGATTTCACCATCAAAGACGGACGAGTGGCAACACAGCCATTTGACATCAAACTGGGCGACTATGTAATGAACCTCTCCGGAAGTACAGGATTGGATCAGACAATAGACTATTCTGGTAAAATCAAACTGCCCGCTTCTGCAGGTGACCTTGCCAAGTTAACAACACTCGACCTGAAAATCGGAGGATCGTTTACTTCACCCAAAGTGTCTATTGACACTAAGAGTATGGCAAACCAGGCGGTAGAAGCCGTAGCTGATAAAGCAATCAGTGAGTTAGGAAAGAAATTGGGTCTGGACTCTGCCGCCACAAATAATAAAGAGGACCTGAAAGAGGCAGTAAAAGAAAAAGCTGCCGAAAAGGCACTGGACTTTTTAAAGAAAAAACTAAAATAGTGGTTAGTGATTAGTGATTAGTGGTTAGTGATTAGTGATTAGTGCCATGCGGTGTAGTGACATAACTCACTAATCACCATTGATTCTTCCACTATTCACTTATCACTAATCACTAATCACTTATCACTAATCACTAACCACTACTTATCATGCTTCTGAAACTTTACGAAAAGAATAATAATCCACAGGACCTGCAACAGGTGGTGGATATTTTGAATGATGGCGGCCTCATCATCTATCCTACCGATACGATGTATGCAATTGGTTGTCATGGATTGAAAGAGCGTGCCATTGAACGTATTTGCCGTATCAAAGAGATTGATCCACGTAAGAATAATCTTTCTATTATCTGTTATGATCTGAGTAGCATCAGTGAATACGCGAAAGTTGATAATAATACGTTCAAACTGATGAAACGTAATTTACCCGGACCATTCACCTTTATTCTGAACGGAACAAACCGGCTTCCCAAGATCTTTCGAAACAGGAAAGAAGTAGGTATTCGTATGCCGGATAACAATATCATTCGTGAGATAGCCCGCCTGCTTGATGCACCGATTATGACAACGACTCTACCGCACGAAGCACATGAAGACCTGGAATATGCAACAGATCCGGAACTGATAGATGAAAAGTTCGGAGAGATAGTAGACCTCGTGATTGACGGAGGAATAGGAGGAATAGAACCGTCAACAGTAGTTAGTTGTACAGAAGGAAGTCCGGAAATAATCCGGCAGGCCAAAGGAATACTGGAAGAGAATTAAAGCTGGAATACTAAAAATTAAAGCTGCGCAGTGGATAAATAATTCCTACTGCGCAGCTTTTAATTTTTAACTTCTAAATCTTATTTAATCAAAGATTTTGCATCCAGATGATCGGCTTCGATATCTTTAAAGTAGCGATATGTTCCTACTTTCAGTTCTTCTGTAGCAGCATCGTCACAAACGATGATACCTTTCTCATGCATCTGTAATGCACTGATTGTCCACATCTGAGTGATAGCTCCCTCTACTGCGTGATACAACGCACGAGCTTTGTTATGACCATTCACGATAATCATTACTTCTTTTGCAGACAATACAGTCCCTACACCTACCGTCAAAGCAGTCTTAGGCACTTTATTGATATCGTTGTCAAAGAAGCGTGAATTAGCAATGATTGTATCTGTAGTCAACGTTTTCTGACGGGTACGTGAAGTCAGTGATGATCCCGGCTCATTGAATGCAATATGTCCGTCCGGTCCGATACCACCCATAAAAAGATCTATACCACCATATGACTTTATTTTCTCTTCATAACGGGCACATTCAGCATCCAGGTCAGCAGCGTTTCCATTAAGGATATTCGTGTTTTCAGGTTTGATATCAATATGACTGAAGAAATTATTCCACATGAAAGAGTAGTAACTTTCCGGATGTTCTTTCGGCAATCCTACATATTCGTCCATATTGAAAGTGACTACATTCTCAAAAGAAACAATACCTTTCTTATTCAAATCAATAAGTCCTTTGTACATACCCAGAGGAGAAGAACCTGTAGGACATCCCAATACGAATGGTTTCTCTGCTGTAGGATTGGCTGCCTTAATTTTAGCGGCAACATAATGTGCTGCCCATGAAGAAACGGACTGATAGTCCGGCTGAATAATTAATCTCATAAGTTTATATTTTTAATCGGTTAGTAATAATGTTATAGGGTTATGGAGTTACAGGATTGCAGGGTGGTAAATAGACAGAAGGGTTAAATTGCTAATTTATAACTCTACAACTCCATAACCTTATAGCCTTACAACTTTATAACTCTATAATTCCTCCCTTAGTTCTTCTTTAAACGTTCCGCCATTGCCCGTGCCAGATTTTCACACTGCGCGTAGGTAATGTCTCTCATTGCCTGTTTCATCTCTACCGGATCTCCCACTACTTCAAACTTGCTCTTTTCAGCAAATTCAGCCATACGCTTCACGGCAGCACCTGCCCAGGTAAAAGAACCAAACAGACCAAGATAACGCCCTTTCAGCTCGCGTATCAATATCTTCGAAAGTAAAGACTCTATTTCCGGGAATATCTGGTTACTATATGTCGGTGAACCAATGATTAATCCTTTATATTTAAAGATATCTGCCAGAATATAAGACGCATTGGTCTTGCTTACGTTATGCATCACGATATTTTTAATACCTTGTGCCGATAGTTCCGCAGCAATAGCTTCGGCCATTTGCTCGGTATTGCCGTACATACTTCCATAAGCAATGACCACACCCTCATCGGCATCATAACGACTCAGCTTATCATAAACACCTATTACCTTCGGAATGTTATCAGTCCACACCGGACCATGAGTAGAGCAAATTACAGAGATAGGCAGTCCGCCCAGTTTTTGCAAAGCCTTTTGTACGGGGTTACCATATTTTCCCACTATATTAGAATAGTAACGCACCATTTCATCCCAATAATGATCCGTATTAATACGGGTATCAAGGAAGCCACCGTCCAAGGTACCAAAGCAACCAAATCCATCTCCGGAGAAAAGAATACCATCTGTTTCGTCAAAAGTCATCATTGTCTCCGGCCAATGCACCATTGGAGTGAGATAAAAACGAAGTTTGTGTTTTCCAAGCGCAAGGAAGTCACCATCTTTCACCAGATATTGTTCACCTGTTACCCCATAGAAGCCCTCAATCATGCCGAAGGTTTGCTTATTGCCTACAATTACGATATCAGGATAATGTTGTTTGATCAGCCGGATGGAGCCCGAATGGTCCGGTTCCATATGATTTATAATTAAGTAGTTAATAGGACGGTCACCAATTACTTGCTTTATTTTATGAAGAAAAACCTCAAAATAGCAGATATCTACTGTATCGACCAAAGCTACCATTTCATCATCAATCAGATAAGAGTTATATGAAACTCCGTATGGCAGCGGCCACATCCCCTCAAAGAGATGTTTGTTACGGTCGTTTACTCCTACATAGTGGACGTTTCCTTTAATTCTTGTTTTCTGTTCCATCTTAAAATTAATGTTTAATGATTAACGATTAATGATTAACGATTAATGATCAATGTTTAATGATCAATGGGCTGTACTATTATGTACATGGCATTGATCATCAAACATTAATCATTATTTATCGATCATTATTCATTCTGTCCTGCAAAGATACTTTTTTTTTCGTAACTCCGTATCTCTTGCCTTGATATGCCCCCCTTTCTTTCATTCTTTTTTGAACTCGGGCTGTAAATTCATAATTTTTTAATCCCCAGTCGGGAGCTATTAGTAATTCACGGGGAGATTGTGAGACGAAGCGCTCTATGACAAGATCGGGACGCAGATGTTCTACATAATCTATTACAAGATCTATATATTCGTTCACATCATTAAAAAGGTGGAAATCAGAAGGGTTTTGTTCATATTCGTGAGCCATACGCGTACCACGGATCAACTGTAGCTGATGCATTTTCAAAGTGGTAAGCGGTAATTCCGAAAGCACGCCGGCTTGCGCCACAATAGCATCATGAGACTCTCCCGGGAGTCCTAAAATCACATGCCCGCCAGTAAGAATACCACAACCGGCTGTACGTTGTACCGCCTCCACAGTAGTGGCATAAGTATGCCCCCGGTTGATGCGCCTCAGCGTTTCATCACAAGTAGTTTCAATGCCGTACTCCACAAGAAGAAAAGTCTGGCGGTTGAGTGTTTCAAGATAACGAAGAAGATCCTCCGGCATACAATCCGGACGAGTGCCGATGACAAGTCCTACCACCCCGTCAACACTCAGTGCCTCTTCATATTTCCGCTTTAAACTTTCGAGTCCGGCATAAGTGTTGGTGTATGCTTGGAAATAGGCAAGGTATTTCATCGAAGGATATTTATGGGCAAAGAACTGTTTCCCCTCTTCTAACTGTACGGAAACCGTTTTTTCGGTCCGGCAGTATTCCGGATTAAACGTTTGATTGTTGCAATACGTGCAACCTCCCTGCCCCTTGGTTCCATCCCGATTGGGGCAGGTAAAACCGGCATTCAGGGATATTTTCTGTACTTTATAAGGGAAATAACGCCTCAGAAACTGCGGAAATTCGTTGTATAAAGGTTGCTCAGTCATATGCTTCGTTGCTTAGAGAGAACAAACATAAGAAAATCCAGGGAATACTACAAGTCTAATCGTGTTTTCAGCAGCTTATAACCGGAAAGGCTCACCCGGAGTTTATCTCCGTTCTTTAGCAGCAATCTGTAAGTCTCTTTCCCGAAAAGTTCTACACGTAGTATTTGCGTCACGTTTACGATGGTAGATCGATGTACCCGTACGAATTGGGTTGCAGGCAGATGTTTTTCAAGATACTTCATTGTCAGCTCCTTTACGAACTGCCCTTCAGGAGTAAATAATGTGACATAATCTCCACACGCCTGAACATAAATTAAGTCATTCGTTGCAACCAGATGAATACGCGCTCCATCCTTTACTGTGATGCGATCCAGATACTCTTCCACTGATTGAGAAGAAGTGTCCGCAGCTTCTTCTTCATTTTGCCGGTCTTCAACTTCCGCTATTTCCTCGGCAGGAAGACGAAGTGCCTGCAAGGAGTAATATTTGTACCACATCATTACATTCGTCCAGCACAATGCACCAACCAGTACCCGGAACGGCAGAGTATCGGCAAAAGGCAAATAAGAACTTCCGGCCATCGTCTCGATCCATCCCTGCAAAGCAAATCCGCCAGCCAGCCAAAAGAGTATCGCCAATACGGATACTATTATTTCTGTTTGCACCGATGATACAAAACCGATAACAAACCATGATAAATAAGCCAAGCCACAAAACAGTCCTACTGAAACCGCTCCGTCCACAAGTGCAGACAATAAGCCAACACCGGCATAAGCTGTCAACAGCCATGCCTGTACCCCTATTGCAACTAATACCATCAATAAAACAGGTATCCATCGTCGGGAAGATTCCATTATAGGATGTGCTTGCATCTTCGTTTATCAGCCTTTAATTTCTACTCCTCCGAAAGAGACATTTCCCATTACTACAAGGCTGCGGCTTTGGTCTATATTTACTCCCGGAATACGTTTATCTTCGCAACCTCCCAGAAAAGCATTGGCTTGTAAATCAACCCGCCAGTCGAGAGGCACATAAATTTCTATCCCACCAAAATTACATTCTACTTCAATGTAGGTTTCCCCTTCGGATATATTCGTACGCCGCAAGTCGAGCACAGTCCCACCAAAAGTATTACGGATCGTTGCCCCCTTGAATACCTCATCAAGCACTACCTGCTTTACGCCTCCGAATACATTGTCCGAGCGCACAAAACCATCGGCCGAACTAGTCTGCTTATTACCAAAAGTCTGTTCGCCCCGCGTTTTCCACTCTTTATGACGATTGGGACGATAAAAGAAGAAGATGCCCAAACATACCAATACAACAGGCCAAAGCACTGCACTCGCATTGACGGGCATCCAGGGCAACCACCCCAGACGGGGCATAATGAAACAAAGACCAACCACAAACAAGATCAATCCGGTGAACATCTGACGGCGAAGAATCGAATAGGCACCCAACACAATCAAAAGCATCGGCCAGGATACAACGATACGAAATAAATCATTGGGAATAAATCCCAGATTACGACCCAACAGCATAATTCCGGAGACTATAAAAATGCTGGCCACCAATTGCCTGCCCGTCAATCCCGAAGGAGATGTAGATTTCTTTTCCATAATTCTATTTTCTATTTTAATTCGATGATACGTTTTCGAGCTTTACTATTTGATGTTGCAAAGATAAACTGTTCAGGGACTTTCGGGAACACTTTACCGTTTATTTCCGTCCCAAAATCGATGAATACAGGAGTATATCCGGCGAAACAGGGAAATAAAGAAAGAAATCTGCTCCTCGTTCAGCCAATCTGTTAGGGGAGAATGACAAGATTCACTCGTTCCGGCATACACTCAGCGACGTTCGTTGGTTAGGTCACCGGTGAAGGTTCCCTCTCTCACCGGGGAACATTGTTTTAGATGTACATGTAAAGCTACCCCACATGCACATGTCGTACTGCTCCACATGTACATGTCGTACTGCTTTACATGTACATCTAAAACAAAGAAGCACTACGACCTTCGATACATTCGATTACAACTAACCGGACGAAACCTCTAACAGAACACCAATATGCCTTACTATAATAAAATCTGTAAAAGGGAATTAATAAAGATAACGAGTACTGGCGAACGATAGATAAAAAAGTATCCTTTCTTTGACGAATTTCAGTTTATTACTAACTTTGCAGGAATAAGAAGCAAAAACTAAGAAATAATGAAAAAGATAACCCTTACCCTTCTACTTTTCCTTGCTTGCGTGGCAGGTATGGCACAAGGTAGTAAAAAACTCGACCTGAAGGATATAACTTCCGGTAAATATCGTCCGGCAAGCATTCGGAACGTAGTCCCAATGCCCGACGGTGAGCACTACACACAGATGAATGACGAAGGTACCCAAATCACCAAATACTCTTTCAAAACAGGAGAACCTGTAGAAGTAATCTTCGACGTGGCCAAAGCCCGCGAGTGTGATTTCAAACACTTTGACAGTTATCAGTTTTCTCCGGATGGGTCCAAACTGCTTATCGCAACTGAAACAACGCCCATTTACAGGCGTTCATATACAGCCGTACATTACTTATATCCCTTGAAACGTAATGATAAAGGGGTAACGACAAACAACATTATTGAACGGCTTTCTGACGGGGGCCCTCAACAAGCCCCCGTTTTTTCTCCTGACGGAACAATGATTGCTTTTGTACGGGATAACAACATCTTTCTGGTAAAAACACTCTATGGAAACAGTGAGAGCCAGGTGACGGAAGACGGCAAACAGAATGCAGTACTCAATGGCATTCCCGACTGGGTATATGAAGAAGAGTTCGGATTTAACCGGGCACTCGAATTCAGTGCCGACAACTCAATGCTGGCTTTTATCCGTTTTGATGAAACGGAAGTTCCTTCGTACCAGTTCCCACTCTTTGCCGGAGAATCACCGCACATCAACGGGCTGGAAGATTATCCGGGAGAATACACTTACAAATATCCGAAAGCCGGATATCCGAACTCCAAGGTAGAAGTACGTACTTTCGATATCAAATCAAAAGTAACCCGCACGATGAAGTTGCCATTGGATGCCGACGGATACATCCCTCGTATCCGTTTCACGCAAGACCCTAACAAGCTTGCCATCATGACGCTGAACCGTCATCAGAATCGTTTCGACATGTACTTTGCCGATCCGCGTTCAACTGTTTGCAAACTGGCATTGCGCGATGAATCACCCTATTATATCAGCGAAAACGTATTCGACAATATTCAGTTCTACCCCGAAAACTTCAGTTTCCTCAGCGATAAAGACGGATACCCGCACCTCTATTGGTACAGCATGGGAGGGAACTTGGTAAAGCAAGTGACTAAAGGTGCTCATGAAGTAGAATCGTTTCTGGGATATGACGAGGCCGATGGTAGTTTCTACTTCATCAGCAACGAAGAAAGCCCTATGCAACAAGCTGTTTACAAAATAGACCGTAAAGGTAAAAAGACCAAGCTGTCTCAAAAAGCAGGTATGAACAGTGCTTTGTTCAGCCCCACAATGAAATACTACATCAATACATACACCAACCTTGACACTCCGGCTGTTATCACCCTGAATGACAACGAAGGTAAGACGCTGAAAACATTGGAAGCCAACAATGCACTTAAACAAAAACTGGCACAAGTAGCACTTCCCAAGAAAGAATTCTTCAAGTTTAAGACTTCCCAGGGAGTAGAATTAAACGGCTGGATGATGAAACCGGCAGACTTCTCTGCATCCAAAAAGTATCCGGTACTGATGTATCAGTACAGCGGTCCGGGATCACAACAGGTGTTGGATAACTTCGCCATCAGCTGGGAAACCTATATGGCAAGTTTAGGTTACATCGTTGCTTGTGTAGATGGACGTGGTACCGGTGGACGTGGTACAGAATTTCAAAAAAGTACTTACCTGAACCTGGGTGTAAAAGAGGCCAAAGATCAGGTGGAAGCAGCCAAATATCTAGGTACACTCCCTTATGTGGATAAAAACCGCATTGGCATCTGGGGCTGGAGTTACGGCGGATACATGGCAATAATGAGTATGAGCGAAGGAACTCCGGTATTCAAAGCAGGGGTAGCTGTGGCTGCACCAACCGACTGGAAATTCTATGATACCATCTATACAGAACGCTTTATGCGCACGCCAAAGGAAAACGCAGAAGGATACAAAGCTGCATCTGCTTTCACACGTGCCGATAAACTACACGGTAATCTCCTATTGGTACATGGTATGGCAGATGATAATGTTCATTTCCAGAATTGTGCCGAATATGCCGAACATCTGGTACAACTGGATAAACAATTCGACATGCAGGTTTACACCAATCGTAATCATGGTATTTATGGTGGCAATACCCGCCAACACTTGTACACGAAACTGACCAATTTCTTTTTAAATAACCTATAAAGTAATGAATTATGAGGGTGTCAAAAGCCGGATCAAGCTATCAATATGTAACTTTAGAAACACAGATTAACGCAGATCAGCGCAGATTTAACTTAATCTTTGCGTAAATTAGCGTTAATCCGCGTTCTAATAATGGCTGATTTTACTCTTGACACACCTTCCTAATTCATAAATCATAACTCTCAAACCATAAATCATACATCCAATGAGAAAGCCCGAATGGCTGAAGATAAATATCGGTGCCAATGCACGTTACACAGAAACAAAGCGTATTGTAGAAAGTCACTGTTTGCACACCATTTGTAGCAGTGGCCGTTGTCCGAACATGGGAGAATGCTGGGGAAAAGGTACAGCTACTTTTATGATAGCCGGTGACATCTGCACCCGTAGTTGTAAGTTCTGCAATACACAAACCGGTCGCCCGCTCCCGCTGGATGTCAACGAACCAACGCATGTAGCAGAATCCATCGCACTAATGAAGTTATCGCATGCCGTAGTAACCTCCGTGGATCGTGACGACCTCCCCGACCTTGGAGCTGCCCACTGGGTACGTACCATCACCGAAATAAAAAGAATAAACCCGGAAACAACTCTTGAAGTACTGATACCCGATTTTCAGGGACGGATGGAATTAATAGATCCTATTATTTCGGCGCATCCGGAAATCATTTCACACAATATGGAAACCGTACGACGTATCAGTCCGTTGGTACGCAGTGCAGCCAACTATGATACCAGCCTTAAAGTTATCCACCGGATAGCCAGTAGTAACACTACCGCAAAAAGTGGCATCATGGCAGGGTTGGGAGAAACTCCGGCAGAAGTAGAAGAACTCATGGATGACCTTTTGGCGGCCGGATGTAAAATTCTCACCATCGGACAATACCTGCAACCCAGCCATCGGCACTATCCGGTAGCAGAATACGTCACTCCCGAACAATTTGCCGCATATAAGAAAATCGGACTGGAGAAAGGCTTTGAGCAGGTAGAAAGCGCTCCGCTCGTACGTTCTTCCTATCATGCGGAAAAACATGTGAGCAAATTTTAACTTTCAACCCTCAACTTTAAGCCATATTAGTTTGTTTTATAGGAAACAGACAAAATGTATACTAAAATGAGTCATAAAGGAATATTGTCTTCCGCATTTAACATGTCATTGGGATACATCCCCGTTATCATTTCCATAGTTTTATGCGAATTTATAACGCAAGACACTGCAATCTATATCGGAACAGGTATCGGATTACTTTATTCGTATTGTTCAATGCATCGTAAGGGAGTGCGGATTCCTAACTTTATCCTTTACATTTCTACAGCCACCCTGGTATTACTAACCATAGCAGCGTTAATTCCAGGTGACTATGTTCCTCCCGGCGCTCTGCCAATGACAGTGGAGGTAAGCATTCTTATCCCGATGCTGATTCTTTACCTGCATAAAAAAAGATTCATCAATTATTTCTTGAAAAAGAAAGAGATTTGTTCCAAACGTCTGTTTGCCCAAGGTGCAGAATCAGCCATTGTATCTGCACACATCGTATTGATACTGGGAGTGTTACACTTTATCGCCATTAGTCTGGGAATATTTTTCGTACACCCTCTTGAAAATCCGGCAAAGTGGATCATATTCAATCTCCTTCCTCCCGCCATTTTTGTTTTGGCTATTATCTTCAACCAGATCAGCATCCATTACTTCAATAAGTTGATGGCGCATACCGAATACGTACCCATTGTCAATACTCAGGGAGATGTGATAGGGAAGAGTCCGGCGCTGGAAGCTCTTAATAATAAAAATAGCTATATCAATCCGGTGATACGTATCGCAGTGGCCTCGCACGGAAAACTATTTCTTTGTGAACGCCCTCAAACAGCTACGTTGGATAGAGGTAAAATGGATATTCCAATGGAATGTTACCTCGGCTTCGGAGAATCACTTGCCGAAGGTTGTCGAAGAATTTTACACAATACCTTTCCTGGTATCAACGGATTGAAACCGACATTCAGCATCATGTATCACTTTGAAAATACCGTGACCAACAGGCTCGTCTATCTTTTTGTTCTTGATATAGAAGATGACTCTATCCTTTGCAATCCGCAATTTAAAGGTGGAAAGCTTTGGCAGTTCCAGCAGATAGAACAAAATTTAGAACGTAACTTCTTCAGTAAATGCTTTGAAGAAGAGTACGAACACTTGAAAGATATTATTGGTATAAGAGAAAAATACAGGGAATTTTAGATAGTTCGGGAACCTTTCCTTTCCATTCTTTCACTGTTTTTGTGCGAATGTATTCGCCTTCACAAGTTATATTGGCAGCAATGCAAAGCCGTGTCTGCGGACGACAGTTCTGCAAAATATCTTCAACCATTT
This sequence comes from Bacteroides mucinivorans, assembly GCF_034654355.2. NCBI lineage: Bacteria > Pseudomonadati > Bacteroidota > Bacteroidia > Bacteroidales > Bacteroidaceae > Bacteroides > Bacteroides mucinivorans. Next base: position 4,596,888 of record NZ_CP178179.1, read on the forward strand.
TGTTATTGCGATAAGGCGTCTCAATAAAAAGCTGCGTCTGGTGCTCAGCATAGACACGTTGCTCAAGCATCTTTATTTTCTTTACGCGTTCGGTTGGTTCGATAGGTAAATAGCCATGGAATGCAAAACTTTGTCCATTAAAACCAGAAGCCATCACAGAAAGTATAATCGAGGAAGGTCCTACCAACGGAACTACTTTCAGATTCTTGCGCTGAGCAATGGCAACAACATCCGCCCCCGGATCTGCGACAGCCGGACAACCAGCTTCCGAAATCACTCCCATAGAAGCTCCCCCAATCAACGGTTTCAGATAGCCGGAAATGTCTTCAGGAGAAGTATGCTTATTCAACGTATAAAATGTCAGAGTATCAATATCAATCTCCCGGTCTACTTTCTTCAGAAAGCGACGCGCCGAACGAATATCTTCAACGATAAAATGACGGATATCAAGAATGATTTCTTTATTATAAGAAGGCAATACGGACTCGATAGTAGTATCACCCAAAGTTACAGGAATGAGATAAAGAGCAGTTTCCATGAGAAATAATGAATTAAATAATGTGCCAATATGCTAATATGCCAATGTGCCAATTGGCTGCGCTATATTTAACGAAAATATGCCGAATGGTAATTGGCACATTGGCATATTGACATATTGGCACATTATTCTATTATTTATAACCTGATTCTTGTAGCATACGATGATAGTCAGTAGTCTCCAGCAATTGCTGTAAGCTGACATCTTTATGCTTTTTCATATACGAAGAAACAATACATGTACCCATCCAGGTACCAATCAATGCCGGAGCATTCTCACCAAAGAAGGCAGTAAACGGTGCAGGTTTCATATACTTACGCACTATCATCGGATCACGTGCATAGAGATGCTGATTTGCCAGCATATACTCCCATACATTCCTTTCGTTCTCCTTGCACCACTTTTCTTCTGCATCGCCATAGCCCATAGCCTCACCTGTAGAACGATATCCCAGTATTTTTTGCACTGCATAATTTATCTTACCAGAATGCAACATCATATCGAGCAGACAACTTCCTTCCTGAAAAGGAAAAGGATACTTACTCATCAGATAGAATACAAAACAATCGGGCACAATGCGGTCAGGTCGCATAGAACGGCACTGATAATCGTAATAAAAACGTTTATATAAAGGATAATCCTCCCCCATATACTTATCCAGACTAATGCCAAGTAAAGTATCCGAAAGAACTACCGATTCATTGAATGCCGAAATTTGTGAATAGACATTTGGGATTTTGATATCGGGAACCTCTTTCTTCAGTCTTTCAAAACCTTTGGTCAACCCTTTCTCTACATCTTCCAGATCAGGGAAACGAGCTTCCACATCTGCCATCAGTCGAAGCAAAGTAGTATCCGAATAAAAAGTCCGAAGCCGCAAAGAAATGGTATCATCATTAACCTGCCCCAACCCAAGAACCTCTTCAATCAAAATCTTGGTAGGCTGACGGTACTCCATATTCATTTTTTGCAGAGCGGAGAAACTATTGGAACGCACATACTCGTTCAGCAGCTTATCATAGCGAACTATGGAAATCCCATTCTCCTCATTATGCAATAGCGTATTCTCCCCCGTACCCATCCGACAGGCTACGGCGAATACACATAATATAATAAAGAGAAGAGGATTTCTTAGTCTTATCATTTTTATAACTTATAATGCTTCTTATCCGTAAATGATATTTCCTTCTTCATCTTTATACTCATCGAGTCCCTTCTCATAAGTAGCCATTGCACGAAGACTCATACCTACACTGGAGAAACCACCATCGTGATAGAGATTTTGCATAGTCACTTTACGAGTAAGATCAGAGAACATTACGATACAGTAGTCAGCACATTCATCAGCAGTAGCATTACCCAATGGAGACATACGATTAGAGAAATCGAAAAGTTTATCCATTCCCTTCACACCCGAACCTGCTGTAGTAAATGTGGGTGACTGGGAAATAGTATTTACACGCACACTATGTTCACGCCCGTAAATATAGCCAAAACTACGGGCGATAGACTCAAGCAGTGCCTTTGCATCCGCCATGTCATTATAACCATAGAATGTACGCTGAGCAGCCACATAACTCAAAGCAAGAATTGAACCATAATCTGCAATAGCGTTCAACTTTTTGGCAGCCTGAATCATTTTATGGAAAGAAACAGCTGATATATCCAACGTTTTCTCCAGCATTCCATAATCAAGATCATCATAAGTACGTTTTTTACGTACATTAGGAGACATGCCTATAGAATGAAGAACAAAATCAATCTGACCGTGCAACACATCCATAGAAGTTTTAAATACATTCTGCAAATCTTCTACACTGGTAGCATCAGCAGGGATAACTTCACAGTTCAATTTTTCGGCCAGAGCGTTTACTTCGCCCATACGTATGGCCATAGGAGTATTTGATAATGTAATAGTTGCACCTTCTTCTACGGCTTTCTCTGCTACCTTCCAGGCAATAGACTGGTCGTTCAGAGCACCGAAGATAATACCTCTTTTTCCTTTCAACAAATTGTAACTCATACCTTTTAAATAGTTAAATTAGGTTGCAAATATAGGAACTTTCTGCATAAAAACACGAGAAGTGTGCAAAGAAAAGCCGAAAATGACAAAAAATCCACCTAAACCAACAGATTGTACACATCTAACGGGATTATCGACTCTATATTTGCACCAGATAATTAAGAGGTTTTTTCATAATATTTATTTAAGGTTAGAATTAGGTTAACATGAATCTTATTATCCATTCCGGTAGATCGCTCGGGAGAGTAGTCTGCCAAAGGATAATAAACCTCTTCGGTTATCAAGTGAAGACAACCCTTAGTATTAATCCATAGAAAGATAATTTAAATGAACACATTAACGAAAAAGCTCCTGCTGTTAACAGCTATATGCCTCCCCCTCTCACAAGGGAATCGGACATGCGCTCAAGAAGGAAATGTAATTGACAACAGTATTTATAAGGATCTCCCTTTTGATATGCCTATTGTAGAGCAACCTGCATTTCCGGACTATACAATAAGCATTGTTGCATTCGGAGCTAAAAATGACGGGAAATTTCTAAACACAAAGGCCATCAATGAAGCAATTAAAGCTGTCAATGCCAAAGGCGGAGGTAAAGTTGTCATTCCGGAGGGATTGTGGCTAACGGGTCCTATCGAACTTCTGAGTAATGTAAACTTATATACAGAACGTAATGCAATGATTCTTTTCACAGATGACTTTGATGCATACCCTATAATAGAAACCTCCTTTGAAGGATTGGAAACACGGCGTTGCCAATCTCCCATCTCGGCACGCAATGCAGAAAACATAGCTATCACAGGATATGGAACATTCGACGGATCGGGAGATAGCTGGAGACCGGTTAAAAGAGACAAACTTACTGCTTCTCAATGGAGTAAGCTTGTCAAATCGGGTGGTGTAACGGACGCAGCCGAAAAGATATGGTATCCAACAGCCGGTGCATTGAAGGGTGCCTTAGCGTGTAAAGACTTCAATGTTCCCGAAGGGATAAACACTGATGAGGAATGGAATGAAATCCGTCCCTGGTTACGCCCGGTACTACTCAATATTGTAAAAAGTAAGAAAGTGTTGCTGGAAGGCGTTACATTCAAGAACTCTCCCAGCTGGTGTCTACATCCATTATCATGCGAACATATCACAATCAATAATGTAAAAGTATTCAATCCCTGGTATTCTCAGAACGGAGATGCACTTGATCTGGAATCCTGTAAGAATGCTCTTATCATCAACAGTCTGTTTGATGCCGGAGATGATGCGATCTGTATCAAATCCGGAAAAGATGAGGACGGTCGCCGCCGCGGAGAACCTTGCCAGAATGTATTAGTAAAAAACAATACAGTACTACACGGGCATGGTGGTTTCGTAGTGGGAAGTGAAATGTCTGGAGGTGTAAAAAATATATACGTAACAGATTGTACTTTCCTAGGTACAGACGTAGGTCTTCGTTTCAAAAGTACCCGTGGGCGTGGTGGAGTAGTAGAAGGAATTTACATCAATAATATTAACATGATTAACATTCCGAATGAACCATTGCTTTTCGATTTGTTCTATGGTGGTAAGGGGCCGGGAGAAGAAACAGAAGAAGAACGTGCAGCAAATACGAAAACAGATTTGCCACCCGTAACCGAAGAGACTCCTGCATTCAAAGATATCCATATTACAAATATTAATTGTAAAGGCTCCGGGCGTGCCATGTTTTTCAATGGGTTACCCGAAATGCCTATCCAGAATATAACAGTGAAAAATGTTGTAATTACAGATGCTGCCGAAGGCGCTGTTATCAGCCAGGCAGATGGCGTGACTTTAGACAACATCTACATCGAAACGCAAAGTAACGGGCCCACACTCCAAATAAAAAATGCAAAGAACATTCGGATAGATGGTAAACTACATAAGCAGGTAGGTGCTCAGGGCACCAATCTAACCCTAAAGTAAAACCACATTTACATAGATTAGATCAAAGCAGACAGTCCTTTTATCATCACTAACAGGGCTGTCTGCTTTTTTTAGCTTACATTTGCAGAGGAGTTCGCCACAGTAAAACTGAGTTTCTATTATTAACAACCAGGCAATTCTCTGTACAACTCTGTGATAAACAAACGACATTGACATTCACTCAACAATAAAACAATAAAGAAAAACATGAAAAGAAACCTTTTTACCGCTTTATTATTTCTATGTTCCTGCCCGTTAGTAGTTCTGGCACAGAGCAATGAAAAGACAATCACAGTAGAAGTGAGTAACCCCTGGAAACAGGCAAAATCTGATGAACCGGTAGTAATCAACCTAAAGGATATCAACCCCGGATTTCGCATTAAATCAGCAACAGTAATAGATGGTACTACAGAAATACCATCACAACTGGATGACCTGAATGGAGATCGCCGCGCAGATGAACTTGCATTTGTTATCGATTTGCCTGCCAAAGGTAAGAGAACACTGAAAATCACCCTGTCATCAGAAAAAAGTAATAAACAATACGAACCACGTGTATATGCAGAAATGATGGTAAGTGATAAAAAAGGAAAGCATGTTCCTGTTCATTCCGTGACCATCCCGGGTACTGCCAACATCTATAACCAGATGCACCACCATGGTCCTGCATTTGAATCGGAACTGGTAGCCTACCGTTTATACTTTGACCATAAACAAACCGTAGATATCTACGGAAAATTCAATAAAGGCTTTGAGATTAAAGAATCACAGTTTTATCCTACCGATGAACAATTGGCACGTGGTTTTGGTGATGATGTACTACGTGTAAGCGGTAGTTGCGGCGTAGGTGCACTAAAGGGTTGGAATGGAAAAAAAGCACTGCACATAGAACCTGTAAGTACACTCACAGAGAGTATCATTGCTTACGGTCCTGTCCGTACTATTGCTGAAATAAAAGTAACCGATTGGCAATATCAAGGTTCTGAATTGAATATGACTACCCGTTATACCCTCTATGCCGGGCACCGCGACATGAAGGTAGAAGCTCTTTTTGAAGAACCTCTGAAGGATGAAATATTCTGCACCGGTGTACAAGACATTGAAGGTTCCGTATCTTATTCTGATCATAAGGGGCTTATCGGTTGCTGGGGTACAGACTGGCCCGTAAATGATACTGTAAAATATGCAAAAGAAACTGTAGGGTTAGCTACTTGCATACCACAGAAATATGTAGTAAAAGAAGTGAAAGACAAACCCAACTATCTCTATACCCTAACAGCCAAAGGAGATAACCATTTCTCATATCACACCACATTTACTTCAATGAAAGAAACATTCGGCTACAAAACTCCGGAAGCATGGTTCGCCTATATTCGTGAGTGGAAAGAAGGGTTGGAACATCCTTGTGTGATCAAAATAAAGCAATAAAAACAAATATTACACCCTATTCGAACAAATATTACCCATTGCGAGAGGTAATACTTCATACTTTTGTACAGTAATAAACAAAGAACATTATTGTATAACTTAAAAATTATTATTATGAAGAAACAATTACTTCTCGCAATGGCTTTCGTAGCTGGCGTATTTACAGCGAATGCACAGGAATGGAATTTCAGTAATTTCACAGCTGGTGATTTTGCAGAAACGACTACTGTTGAAGGACTAACAATTCATGCATCTTCTGCAAAAAAAGTATCAATTGATGGTAGCAACAAAACGTTTGATGACTATACTTTTACCCAACGTTTAAAATTCGGAGGAACAGGTAGTTTCGATGCAGAAACGGGTGAAGCTGTCGATAGAGTATTATCATTCCCAGTAAGTGGAAATGCAACTATTACTATAATAGGTACACATGCATCCAGCTCTGGAGATCCGCGTAACCTCATGGTAACAGCAGGTGGTAAAGAAAATGAAGTAGGTTCAATGGAAGTTCTTCCTGGGGGAGACCTTGTAAAAAAGGTAATTTCTTATACAGGAGAAGCAACAACTATCTACATCTTTTCGGCAAGTAGTGGAATAAACTTGTATCTTCTTTCTGTAAAAGAAGATGGAGGAGGAGATCCTACTGGCATTTCGTCTGCAGAGACTAATAAACAAGTAATCGCTACAGAATATTATAATGTTCTTGGTATGAGACTGAGCGAACCTGCCAAAGGTTTGAACATTATCAAAAAGATTATGGATGATGGTTCTTCAGAAACAACCAAAGCATACATGGAATAAGTTTCTATTCAAAAATATAACTGCAAGTGCCCTTACCTGTTTAAATGCAAGTAGGGGCATTTTAGTATCTAATTATTCCACATTAATGCACAATAAATCCTCCAAAGCAATCGATTATTCATCACTGCTTTCATCTGGAAGACTTATATTTGTAACCAAGAATTCTATAACATAACTAAATAATAAAAAACAATCCATGAAAAGATTAGCACAGACCTTAGGCCTCTGCCTATTAATGACAACCCCGGCCATAGCACAGAAAAGTTATGTGTCCGAAGTATGGGTTGCAGACCAGGGAAACGGAACATATAAAAATCCAATCCTTTATGCCGATTATTCCGATCCGGATGCCTGCCGTGTAGGAGATGATTTCTATATGACTTCATCCAGCTTCAACTGCCTCCCCGGCCTGCAAATTCTTCATTCAAAGGATCTTGTAAACTGGAACATCATAGGTGCTGCTGTTCCTTACGCCCTCCCTCCCATCGAAACTCCCGAACATCCGGAACATGGCAATCGTGTATGGGCACCAGCCATCCGCCATCATAACGGAGAATTCTATATCTTTTGGGGAGATCCTGATCAAGGTGCATTCATGGTGAAAGCACGTGATCCGAAAGGCCCTTGGAGCGAACCAGTACTTGTAAAAGCAGGAAAAGGTATCATCGACACTTGCCCTTTATGGGATGAAGACGGTAAGGTATACCTCGTACACGCCTATGCAGGAAGTCGTGCCGGACTAAAAAGCGTCATTGCTATCTGTGAACTGAATGCAGATGCTACCAAGGCCATCACACAGTCAAGAATTGTATTTGACGGACATGAAGCCCACGAAACCTGTGAAGGACCTAAATTCTACAAACGAGGTGATTACTATTATATATTCCATCCGGCAGGTGGTGTACCAACAGGTTGGCAGGTTGTTCTTCGTTCTAAAAATGTCTACGGTCCATATGAGTGGAAAACAGTATTAGCACAAGGTAATACTCCGGTCAATGGTCCTCATCAGGGAGCATGGGTAGATACTCCAACGGGAGAAGACTGGTTCCTGCATTTTCAGGATGTAGGTGCATACGGTCGTATCGTACATCTTCAACCGATGAAATGGATAAACGACTGGCCAGTAATCGGTAATGATACAGACGGAGATGGTTGTGGCGAACCCGTACTAACCTATAAAAAACCAAATGTCGGTAAAACCTATCCTATCTGTACACCACAAGAAAGTGACGAATTTAATGAATACACACTTTCTCCACAATGGCAATGGCATGCCAATATCAATGAAAAATGGGCATACTATGCAGGTGATCATGGGTATGTACGTCTTTATTCTTATCCGGTAGTGAATGAGTATAAAAACCTTTGGGATGTAGCCAACTTACTACTACAGAAAACTCCTTCAAATAACTTCACTGCAACAATGAAGCTGACTTTCAAGCCTACAACCAAATACAAAGGTGAACGTACCGGACTTGTAGTTATGGGTCTGGATTATGCCGGATTAATTCTTGAAAACACGGATAAAGGGCTTGTGCTCTCACAGTTAAGTTGCAAGAAAGCAGATAAAGGAACACCGGAAGAAGTAAATGAAGCTATTGATTTACAAAACAACACAGTATATCTGAGAGTTAAATTCAGCAGTGACGGTAAGAAAATCGGTAAAAGTGAAGGTGGACATGACCTTATAGTAATGTGCGACTTCAGTTATAGCACCGATGGTAAAAAATTCCAGAAATTAGGAAAACCATTCCAAGCCAGAGAGGGCAAATGGATCGGAGCTAAAATAGGAACATTCTGCACCCGTCCTGCCTTGGTAACGAATGACGGTGGCTGGGCGGATGTTGACTGGTTCCGTATCACAAAGAGATGAAACGGGAAGCTTTAGAACTATAATAACTGTTTCAAGTAAATGCATTTATGCCTCTGCAAAAAGAAACTATTGCAGGGGCATATTTGTTTTCCTACATTTGCAGAACGATTACTAAAATAAAGAGAAATGAAGAAACTTGTTATATTCGATTTAGACGGAACACTACTAAATACGATCGCCGATCTGGCAAACAGTACGAACCATGCACTTAAAAAATTGGGATATCCTATACATAAAATAGAAGAATACAACTTCATGGTAGGTAACGGAATTAACAAACTCTTTGAGCGTGCCTTACCGGAAGGAGAAAAAACAGAAGAAAATGTACTCCGTGTACGCCAGGAATTCGTACCCTATTATGACAAACACAATGCGGATGAGAGCAAACCATACCCCGGAATTGCAGTCTTATTAGAAGCACTACAGACCCAAGGGATACAGTTGGCAGTTGCGTCCAATAAATATCAGGCAGCTACAGAGAAGCTCGTAGCCCATTATTTTCCAAACATCCGGTTCGTAGCTGTACTGGGACAACGGGATGGAGTGAAAGTAAAACCGGATCCAACAATTGTGGAAGATATCTTGCGAATAGCAAACGTTGAAAAAAAAGAAGTTCTCTATGTCGGAGATTCGGGCGTAGATATGCAGACTGCCATCAATGCAGGAGTCACCTCTTGTGGAGTTACCTGGGGATTTCGTCCACGTACAGAATTGGAAGGCTTCCACCCGGATTACATTATAGACACAGCGGAAGTAGTGAAATCAATGATTAGTGATTAATGATTAGCGGTTAGTGATTAGTGATTAGTGCTATGCAGCGTGATTATAACGCAGCCTGCTAATCACTTATCACTTATCACTAACCGCTAATCACTCCCTCCAGCCATTTCTCAACCAGTATGGGCCATTGATTAGTTGTCCCCGGATTATTACGTAAAGCGATACTATGCCCTCCTTCCGGAAAAACATGCAGAGTTGTTTTCTTTATATCCACTCGTTTCAATGCAGTATAGTAGAGAATGCTGTTGAGAGAAGAAACAGACCGATCATCAGTAGCATGTACAATAAAAGCCGGTGGAGTCTGATTTGTCACACGTTCATCACAAGAAAACTGATGCAACAATTCCGGTGACGGGTCCCTTCCCAAGAGATTATCCCGACTTCCTTTATGAGCCATTTCCCTCATTGAAATCACAGGAGAAATAAGTATCGTAAAGTCAGGACGGAAAGACTCTTTATCCAATGCATCTCCTCCAGCCCCCCAATCTTCTGAAAATGTAGAAAGACAAGCCGAAAGATGCCCTCCTGCCGAACACCCCATTACTCCTACCTTATCGACATCAATACCATAATCTGCCGCATGAAAACGAATGTACCTCATTGCACGTTGTGCATCTTCCAAAGGAGCCTGATAACTCACTATCACATCCGGTGATTGCGGCATACGATGATTGAGAACAAAAGCAGTAACCCCAAACGTATTGAACCATTTAGCCAACTGCCATCCACTAATCTGATAAGCCAGACGTGCATATCCTCCACCTGGAATAATTAATACGGCAGTCTTCTTATTTTCTGCTTTCGAAGGTTCAAAAACATACACTCCAGGTGTACCTACCTGATATACCCGTTCATTAGCAATACTATCTTTCACAGTAATACCTTTATTGTTTGGCATGTTATTATTCCATATAGGATAAAAAGTCTGTGCAACACCTATTTGAAACATTCCTGCCAATAACCAAAAGCATAAGCCTCTTTTCATTTCATTTATACGATTAATAAACTCAGAGTGACAAAGATAGTATAGCTTTTTTATTTCAAGGTAGAATAATTGGTACATATACTCGTAAAAAGAAACATTATTTCTACAAAAAGCTACGCAAACTCCATTAACTTTGTTTCAACATTTAATAATTGTATCATGAACCAGAAAAGCATACTACTCATTCTTACTTTATTGTACTGTCACGTAGCATCTTTCGCTCAAAAGACAAATATCAAAGACTATGTCCATATCGAGATTACTCCCGATCACGACGATTGGACATACCGTACAGGCGAACAGGCATCATTTACTATTCGAGTTATACGTGGAAACATAATGCTCAAAAACATTCCACTCACCTATGAAATAGGTCCCGAAAAACTTCCTCCTAACCAAACAGGAAGTAGCGATCTGAAGAATGGTAGCTTTAAAGTGAAAGCCGGTACAATGAAAACGCCCGGTTTCATCACTTGTCTTTGCCGTACAAAGGTAGATGGTATTATCTACTCCAACTATGTAAATATAGGGTTTAGCCCAGAAAAGCTACAAGCAACCACTACACTTCCCGAAGATTTCACCAAGTTCTGGGAACGTGCCAAAGCAGAAACAGCCAGCATACCGATGGAGCCTCTAATTACTCTGTTACCCGAACAATGTACTCCGGAAATAAATGTATACCATATCCGTTTACAACACTATCAGAAAGGAAGTTATCTTTATGGTATCCTCTGTATACCTAAAAAGTCAGGTAGATACCCGGCTGTTCTCCGTGTACCGGGAGCCGGAGTAAAGAAACAACCGGCAGAAATGAAACTTGCAGAAAAAGGAATGATCACCCTTGCCATCGGTATCCATGGCATTCCGCAAACACTACCGGATAACCTGTATGCCGATCTGAGTAAAGGTGCATTAAACAACTATGCCTTCTATAATCTCGATAGTAAAGATCACTATTACTATCGTCGCGTATATACCGGCTGCATACGTGCGCTCGATTTTCTGTGTAGCCTGCCCGAATATGATGGGGAGAACTTAGGTGTCATCGGTGGAAGTCAGGGCGGTGCATTGGCAATGGTTACTGCCGGATTAGACTCCCGAATAAAGGCACTCGTAGCTTTCTATCCTGCTCTTTGTGATGTGACCGGTTATCTTCATGGGCGTGCGGGAGGATGGCCAGCCATGTTTGCCCCTCAAAATCAGGTATTGAACAATAAACCCGAAAAGATTGAAACGTCCCGTTACTATGATGTCGTCAATTTCGCACGCTTTATTCAGGCACCCGGATATTATTCGTGGGGGTATAATGACCCGACCTGTCCTCCTACTTCCACTTTCTCTGCCTACAATGTCATCACTGCTCCCAAGCAGTTGTTCATTGCTCACGATACAGGTCACTGGCGTACAAAAGAGCAGGACATAGTGACCAATAATTGGTTCTGTAAACAGCTGATTAAGTAGTACTTTTCGTCTTAAAACAAAAAATACCACCCTAAAAACAAATATTGCACATCTCATAGTTCACATCCGTATACTTTTGTAGCGATCAATTAACACTCTACATGGGTGTAACTAAGAAAAACAATCATTTTAATAAACTAAAAGTAAACATGCAAAGAATGTCTAACCAAGTGAAAAACATGCGAATCGTGCTGCTTATGTTATTTGCAGCTCTATCGCTCAGCGTTTCCGCGCAAACGATTACTCTCAAAGGTAATGTGAAAGATGCGACCGGTGAACCTATAATCGGTGCTTCTGTCGTAGAAAAAGGAAATACCACGAACGGTACCATTACCGACTTGGATGGTAATTTCAGCCTAAAAGTTCCTTCCAAAGCTAATGTTATCATATCTTACATAGGTATGAAAACTCAAGATGTTGCAGTCAAAGGACAAAATTCAATTAATGTGATATTGTATGATGACGCCCAATCCCTTGATGAAGTGGTAGTTATCGGCTACGGAAGTGTTAAGAAAAAAGATTTAACTGGTTCTGTCAGTACCGTACAAGGTAGTGAACTTGCCAAGATTCCTGTAAGTTCTGCAGCACAAGCATTAACCGGTCGTCTGGCTGGTGTACAAATTACAACATCAGACGGTTCTCCCGATGCAGAAATGATTATCCGCGTACGCGGTGGGGGTTCAATCACCGGAGATAACTCTCCTTTGTACATCGTAGACGGATTCCCTGTATCGAGTATTAGTGACGTAGCTCCGGGAGATATTCAAGACATCACAGTACTAAAAGATGCTTCTTCAACTGCCATCTATGGTTCACAAGGTGCAAACGGTGTAGTATTAATTACAACCAAAAGTGCAAAAGGAGGAAAGACTCAAGTTTCTTATAATGGATACATTCAAGGCAAAAAGCTATTAAGAAAAATCGATGTAATGAATCCTTACGAATTCGTAATGTTCAACTACGAAAAAGCTGCTATGAGAAACAGTATTTCAAGTTTTGAGAAACGTTTTGGAGCGTTTGGAGACCTTGACCTTTATAAATACCAAGAAGCAGCCGATTATCAAGATGAAATGTTCGGTCATCCCGACTTATCACAATCGCACAATATCAGTATAACTGGTGGCAATGACAAAACTAAATTCTCATTAAGCGGTACTTACATTAATGATGGTAGTTTGATGAAAGACAACGGTTATAACCGTTTTAATCTGAATTTCAAGTTAAATCACGAAATTACCAAAGGTTTAAAACTTGATTTCGGTACGCGTATATCTGACACTACTGTTAAAGGCGTAGGTACAGGTGGTGGTACTTATAAGATCCGTTCTTACGATGCTTTGATGAAAGCACCAGTTAACGGTTTCTATGATTTCACAGATGTAGATACAAGTGACATGAGTGACGAAGAGCTCGAACAATACCAAAATGATACAATGACTTTACAAGAAAAAGTAGATCAATATTGGAGAAGAAAACAAGAACGACGTTTCAACTTTACAGGAGGCGTAACTTGGAATATTCTGAAAGGTCTTACTTACCGTCTTGAAGGAGGATATGATTATACATTTTTCCAACAAAAAGACTGGTATGGTGCAAAAAGTAGTAAAGCTATTCAGGATGGTAATAAGTTGCCAATGGGCGAATGGAATAAAAAAGACACTTATAAATACCGTATTACCAATACAATAAACTGGAAACATTCGTTCAATCAAATACATGACGTTGATTTAATGGTCGGACAAGAAATTGTAGTAAGTAATAACGAATCTAACACCATGGTCGGAAAATATTTCCAAAGCGAAATTACTCCAGAGAAAATGTTTGCAAGTATGGCATCCAATTCTGGTGAGACAGGTTCAAGAACTATCAGTAGTACATTGGGACAACCTGATAAAACAGCTTCTTTCTTCGGTCGTTTAAATTATGGCTATAAAGACAGATATTTAGCAACTGTTACTGTACGTGCGGATGGTTCCAGCAAATTCATAAGAGGCAATCGTTGGGGTATATTTCCCGCTGCCGCCCTCGCATGGCGAATTAGTCAAGAGGAATTTATGGAACCAACCCAAAATTGGTTATCGAACTTAAAGCTTCGCTTCAGCTATGGGCAAGCTGGAAACAACCGTATTGGTAGTGGTATGTACGAAACACTTTATAAGGCATATTCATCATCCAAATATTATGGAGCCGGAGGTTACCTAAATCCTCACTACACGCTTGCCAATTCGCAAATGGCCAATCCTAACCTGAAATGGGAAACGACAATCACACGAAATGGCGGTTTAGATTTTGGATTTTTACACGAACGGATATCAGGTACACTGGATTTCTATTGGAATACAACAAAAGATTTGTTAGTTGAGAGACAAATTGTAGCTCCGGGATACTCCAGCGTACAAGAAAACATAGGCCAAACTTCAAATCGTGGTGTCGAACTAAGTTTAAATGCAACCATTATTCAAACAAAAGACTTCATGTTATCTGCCAATTTCAATATTGGTATCAACAGAAACAAGGTTGACAAATTAGCCGGTACAAACGAAATGTCTTACAACTCAGGTGGTTTTTCATCAGATACCAAAGAACAAGACGATTATCGCGTAATAGTAGGTGAGCCATTAGGATTGGTTTATGGTTTCGTTTATGATGGAATTTATGGAGTAGATGATTTCGTGACCTACACTGATGCAAATGGTAGAACTCAATTCCAGTTCGATAATAAAGGTAATTTTATACTAAAAGAAGGAATACCTAACAATAGTTATCTATCTGGATCAAATGCTGGAGTACGTCCCGGCGCTATGAAACTAAAAGATCTTGATAAAAGCGGTGACATAGACAAAAATGATCGTCAGATCATTGGTCGTACTGCTCCTAAACATACAGGTGGTTTTGGTCTTAATGCAACTTGGAAAGGTTTAGATTTATCAGTTATGTTTAACTGGGTATACGGTAATCAGATCTATAATATGGACAAAATTGCAAGTACACAATCCTACCGAACAACTTACGCCAATCTACGTGAATATATGGGCGCTGGTTCTGCCTGGACATACTTAGATCGTACATCGGGTGAAATAGTAACTGATTATGAAACATTAAAATCGATGAATGAAAACAAAAGTTACTGGTCTCCTTTGACAATTCCGGACGGAAATCCATTAGTTACTTCATGGGCTATAGAGGACGGTTCCTATCTACGTTTGCAAAACCTAACATTAGGATATACCTTACCTAAAGAATGGACAAAAAAATTTGCTTGTAGTCAATTACGTCTTTATTGTACATTAAATAATGTATGGACTTGGACCAACTATAGCGGATATGACCCAGAAGTCAATTCTTCTATCCGTAATAGTAAAACAAGTGGTATTACTCCAGGTGCTGATTATTCAGCCTATCCTAAGGCTTTCTCGTGGACAGCGGGTGTTAACATTACATTCTAATCATTTTCAATTAACATTATTATAAAATGAAAAAGCGACTATTATATATTGCAGCTATAATAAGTACAATGTTCCTGAGTACTTCATGCAACGACTTCCTTGATACGGAAACTCTATCAAATGATTCCCAAGAGTATCTGTGTTCAAACCCTACGGACGCCCGTAAAATGGTTAACCATATTTATTCATTCTTCTGTGAAGATACATATACCTCCCGTATGTCTAACGCCTGGATGCAGAATACCGACGTCGAGATGTTCTTTGTTAGCAAAGCACAAGCGATTGCTCATAATGACCGTCGTGGTATTTGGGCATTAAACGCCGGAGATTTTAATGACATCAAAAATTGTTGGGAGCACAACTACAATGCTATTGACTTCGCCAATCAAGTAATAGAAGGAATAGAGGCCAGTGACATGTATAAAAATGGAAATGCAGAAATGAGTCAATTATTGGGTGAAGCTTATTGTTTGCGTGCCTATCGTTATTTTCTGCTTTGTAATTTTTGGGCAGATGTCCCCTTCTCCATCACTCCTTCTAAATATGGAGAAAACAACAATACCCCTCGTGTAGACAAGAATATTATTTATTCTCATATCATTCAGGATCTTATTAATGTAGAAGGTTCAATGAAATGGGCAGATAAACTCGAGAATGGTGTAGAACTAATGAACCGTGAGTTTGCTATGGGCTTTATAGCTAAATTAGCAATGTTCCGTGCCGGATATTCTATGCAAGTAGACGGTACTATGAGCCGTTGTACTATAGATGGCCAAATCACTCCTGTTACCTATACAGACGAAAATGGCGTTAAACAGACTGCAAGTGCCAGTGATGATTTCTATAAGTTGGCACAAGCCTATTGCCGCAAATTAATCAAAGAAAAGGACCGTGCTCTGACTAATGATTTCAAAAGTATCTTTTATAATCAAATAAACTCATCCAGCAGTGCTAATGGTGATGTTCTTTACGAAAATGGTTTTGTTCAGAATGGTGGTGGCGATGTTGCTTGGTGTATAGGTGTTACCGTAACAGGAGGTAGTAAAGGTACAACAACTATTCAAGTAGGCCTTTCTCCTAAATATGCTTGTTCATTCGATAAAGAAGACCAACGTCTTGCAGTAACTTGCGCTAATTATAAATTCTTAGGAGATAATACGCAAAATGCATGTGATCCTACTGGTATTACTATTGGTAAATGGTGTCGTATGGATATGACTACCTCTAGTGCAACTAAAAATACAGGGGTTAACTGGCCAGTACTTCGTTATGCAGATGTACTGTTATTACTTGCCGAAGCTGACAACGAAATTAACAATGGGCCGACAGACGAAGCTAAGCAAATGTTGAAACGGGTACGCGAACGTGCATTTGCAAATGCAGAAAGTAAATCTCAGAAAGTTGACGAGTACATTAATCAACTAACATCCTACAACGATTTCAAGCAGGCGATCATAAACGAACGTGCATGGGAACTTGGAGGTGAATGTATCCGTAAATTCGACCTTATACGTTGGAATGAATACGCTAAAGCAGCTGTACAGACTATTGAATGGATGATTGAAGAAGGGAAGAACGCCCAACAATTGGAAGAAGCTAACGGAGAATTTATATACAACAAAGATTTGGAAATAGCAGATACTGGTGTGGCCAACTCCCTTTACTTTCAATTCGAGAATGGAATGTTAAAGTTTGACAATGATATCTTCACGGCACGTGATGCAAAAGTTGAACCTTATAAGAGCGCAGAAACAATCAAGGATGACGAGATTAAATCAGGATTTACCAGTGCAAAAGATAAAATGTATCGTATAGATTTTGCTAAAAAGTTTATCTCTTCATCATCTACTGACCCAACAACTAATAAACCTTACGGACAAGACGAAAATGGTAATGACATAAAAAAAGGTACGGTATTAGAAAGTGCATTGTATAGTTTCTATGGGATTACCGATGGAGTATTAATCAATGGAACAGAAGATCTTTCTTCTTTGGTGAACAAACCGGCTCCTTACGTTATGCCTATCCCTTCATCTAAGGTTTCTAACAGTGCAGGAGTTTTGTCTAACGATGGATATGGAATCCGTAATAAATAAAAAAGAACGATATGAAAGCGATTAAATATTTCAAATATATTGTATTAAGTCTGCTCATTGGAGCAGGCTTAGCAAGCTGTAACGATGATGATCTGGGAACGACTCCCCGCCTATTCAGACCTGTGGCCACTATTGAATCACAAAATAATAATATAGTTGTTACCTGGGATAATATAAAAGGTGCCTCCTCCTATGAAATCATACTCTTTAAAATGACAGGAGAAAACGAAGACGGTACATTGGTCGGCACGAAATATGACGAAGCCACTACTTCTACTTCTCCTTATACTTTCGAAGGAGTAGAATGGGATGAGAAGTATGGTGTTAAGATCAAAGCTATCGGTTCAGAACTCCAATCTGAATATTATGAGACAAAAGCAATCAGTGTAGTATACCCTACAAAATTAGTTAGTATCCGTACAATTGATATTGCTGCCCTACCTACCTGGTCAAGTGGGGGAAATCAAATTACAGCGCTAGAAATCACTCCAACAGAAATTGAAGGTGAACCAATCATCGTTTCTATTACCGACGAAGAATATGCTTCCGGACAAAAGGTTATTTACGGTTTGAAACCCAATACTGCCTATACCTTAACAGCATATTCGGGAGAAGAACTGATTAGAGCCAACTATGAAGGAAAATTGAACTTTACCACTCGAGAATCCGAAAATTTCGATGAGAAATATGGAGAAGGAATGTATATAGACTTACGCGGTTATGATGATCCTAACATTCTAATTTCAGAAGAAGTGAAAGCAAAATTAGATGAAACAGAAGGATTGACCGTTGTTCTTCAAGGAGGATACCAATACAAAACAAGTAGTGATACTCCGCTAAAATTCAAAAAATCAGTTAACTTCATTACTGGTTTATCTCTCGAAGGTAATGCGATTATTGTACAAAGTGGAGCAATGCAATCAGAAAGTGGAGCGAATATAGCAAAACTTTCATTCACCGATATTGACTTCATTAGTGATAAAGCAAACGAATTACCTATAGCTGAATGGACAGATAAAGGGTTTGGAGGCCGACAAGTATATAATGTAAACGGTAGTAAATCGATGGTAGGAGAACTCACCTTCAAAAACTGTCGCATTGAAGGATATCGTGCTATTGCACGTCTCCAAGGTGAAGATGGTATAAACAGAGTATTATTTAACAGTTGCATCATCAATGGTATTGGTGACCAAGCCGTTGTCACGACCAACAATAAAGCTGCTGCCACAATGGATGAAATTGATTTTATTAACTGTACTATTACCAATATCGTACAATTATGCGACTTACGTTCTAGCAAGAATTCACCTACACTGACTGTTAGCGATTGTACATTTTGTTATGCTCCGGTAGACAGAACTGATAAAGCAGACTGGGCCCTGTTCCGTATGGGAAGCAATACCGTTTCTTTAATCGTCGAAAATACAGTATTCGGACCTTCGATGCAGGCAACAGCAGCAGATGGTTCTGTAATTACTCCGTACGTTGCAGGTAAAGGCTCTATCTTCCTTAATGGAACAGATGGAACAGCCGGAGTAAAAAACTCTTATCGTACAAATTTTGAATGGACTAAAGTAGGAGATAAAGCTCTAACTTATCCTTTAGATGGGCTTATTACCATAGCTACAGACGAAAAAGGTTTATTCACTGCCCCAACCGCGGAAGAAGAAAACTATATGTTTAATTTCACCTTTGATGGTATATCCTCATCAGGAGCCCTCAAATGGAGAAAATAGAATTTAAGTACCCGTAACAAGAAAGGGAGTAGATTGGTGATCTACTCCCTTTCTTCTTTATCACCTAAATTTATAGAAAAAACAAATCATGAAATATACATTTACTCATATTTTACGAACAGCAACATTAACTATCATTATTGGTTTAACCGCCACTACCTATTCCCAATTACCTTATCAAGATCCCAATTTGACTCCTGAACAAAGAGCTACCGACCTATTACAACGTCTCACTATAGAAGAAAAGGTATCATTAATGCAAAACAACTCACCTGGCATTCTCCGGTTAGGAATTAAACCATACGAATGGTGGAATGAAGCCTTACATGGTGTAGCACGTGCCGGGCTGGCTACCGTCTTCCCGCAAACCATCGGTATGGCAGCATCTTTTGACGATACACTTATTTATGAGGTTTTTAATGCTATATCTGATGAGGCAAGAGCCAAAAATAGACACTTCAACACATTAGGACAGTACAAACGCTATCAAGGACTAACTATGTGGACGCCTAATATTAATATTTTTCGTGACCCACGTTGGGGACGCGGGCAAGAAACTTATGGTGAAGATCCTTATCTGACAAGCCGCATGGGAGTAGCTGTAGTAAAAGGTCTACAAGGTCCAGATAGCGCCCGTTATAATAAGTTACATGCTTGTGCGAAACATTTCGCCGTTCATTCTGGTCCAGAATGGAACCGGCATAGTTTCAATGCCGAAAATATCATTCCAAGAGATCTATGGGAAACCTATCTTCCGGCATTCAAAACATTAGTACAGGAAGCTGACGTTAAAGAAGTGATGTGTGCTTACAATCGTTTTGAAGGAGATCCTTGTTGTGGCAGTAATCGCCTGCTGACACAAATTTTACGTAACGAATGGGGATTCAAAGGGATTGTCGTATCTGATTGTGGGGCCATATCAGACTTTTGGGGAACAAAAAAACACAACACTCACCCAGATGCTGCGCATGCATCCGCTGAAGCCGTGTTAAATGGAACTGATCTGGAATGCGGAAGCAATTACCGAAAGCTTACAGAGGCCATAAAAGCCGGAATTATTTCTGAAAAACAAATAAGCGTTTCTGTAAAACGATTGTTGAAAGCCCGTTTTGAACTTGGAGAAATGGAAAATATTCATCCATGGACACTTCCTTATAGTATTGTCGACAGCCCTAAGCACCGGTGTTTGGCATTAAAAATGGCTCATGAAACGATGACACTCCTACAAAACAAAGGAAATGTTCTACCACTTGACAAACAGGCCCGAATAGCAATAATCGGGCCTAATGCAAACGACTCAGTAATGCAATGGGGTAATTATAATGGAACACCATCGCATACAAGTACTCTGTTATCTGCATTTCGAAAGAGACTACCAATTTCCCATCTTATTTATGAACCGGTATGTGGACTAACTGACAGTATTACTTACAACAGTTTATTTGATCAATGTAGTTACAATGGAAAACACGGATTCTTAGCCTCTTATTGGAACAATCCAGATTTTGAAGGAGAAGCAAATGCTATCACTCAACTCTCTACACCATTCCGTTTCACTACTTTAGGAGCTACAGCATTTGCACCCGGAATAAAGTTAACAGAATTCAGTAGTTGTTATCAAACAGTGTTCCGTCCTCAAAAATCGGGAAATGTGATTTTCCGTTTTCAAACGAACGGAAATATCCGAGTAAGTATTAACGGAGAAGAAGTCATTAAAACTGGTAATATTAAGAATCCGAAAAATCTATATACTCTACAAACCGAAGCCGGGAAAAGCTATAAAATCAAAATTGATTTTAAGCAAGTAAAAGATGAAACTTATTTCAACTTCGACTTAGTTGAAGGACTTCCTCTCAATATAAGCAACACACTCGAAAAACTCAAGGATATTGATATTATAATCTTTGCAGGAGGTATCTCCCCATCATTGGAGGGTGAGGAGATGAATGTATCTGCCACCGGATTCAAAGGAGGTGATCGAACAGATATCGAATTTCCAGCTGTCCAACGTAAAGTATTAGCAGCCTTAAAAGAAGCTGGTAAAAAAGTTATACTTGTCAATTTTTCCGGCTCAGCTATGGCACTAACTCCAGAAACAAAAAGTTGTGATGCTATCTTACAAGCATGGTATCCGGGTGAGGAAGGTGGAACGGCTATTGTAAATGTACTTTTCGGTGATTATAATCCCGCCGGACGACTTCCTATCACATTCTATAAAAGTATCGATCAACTTCCAGACTTTGAAAACTATTCAATGAAAGGACGTACCTACCGTTATATGCAGGAAGAACCTCTTTTTCCTTTCGGTTACGGACTCAGTTATACTACCTTTGCCTTCGGTAAAATCCATATAAACAAAAATAGCCTTTCTGCCGGAGAAAAGGTTACACTCCATATACCTATTAAAAACATTGGCGATAGAGATGGAGTAGAAGTGGTACAAATCTATATTCAAAGACAAGCCGACAAAGAAGGTCCAGTGAAAACACTACGTGCATTCAAAAGAGTAGAAATACCCAAAGGAAAAACGCAGGAGGTAAAGATAGAGCTACCATATGTAGCTTTTGAATGGTTCGATCCAACTACCAATACAATGCGTCCTATTCAAGGAGAGTACAATATATTATATGGAAATAGTTCCAGAATGAAAGATTTACAATCTGCTAAAATACAAATACAGTAAGAAAGAAATATGAGAAATTTAATGATTACTTGCTTTATTGTTCTAACAGCTAACAATATACAAGCACAAGACAAACATCTGAAACTATGGTATGATCGCCCTGCTACCCAATGGGTGGAGGCTCTGCCATTAGGAAACGGACGGATCGGAGCCATGGTTTATGGTGACGTGTTACACGAAGAGTTTCAATTGAATGAAGAGAGTATATGGGGAGGCTCTCCTTACAACAATGTCAATCCAAAAGCGAAGGAAGCTCTGCCTCGAATTCGTCAATTGATATTCGAAGGTCGAAATAAAGAAGCACAAGAAATGTGTGGACATGCTATCTGTTCACAAACAGCCAATGGAATGCCTTACCAAACTGTAGGTTCATTACATCTTGATTTTGAAGGAGTTAATAATTATTCCGATTATTACCGTGAACTCGACATAGAGAAAGCAATAGTCACTACGAGATTTACCTCTGAAGGAGTAACTTATACCCGAGAGGCTTTCACTTCTTTTCCCGATCAACTACTTATTATTCGCCTGACAGCTTCCCAAAAAAGAAAAATCTCTTTTACAGCACGATACAATACTCCGTATGGCAAGGATATAATACGAAATGTATCTTCCCGAAAAGAACTTCAGTTGCATGGAAAAGCCAATGACCACGAGGGTATTGAAGGAAAAGTACGTTTTAGTACTTTAACACGAGTCGAACATAACGGTGGATACACAGAGACTATTGCCGACACTCTGTTACGAATAAGTAATGCCAACAGCGTAACATTGTATGTATCTATAGGAACAAATTTTATAAATTACAACGATGTATCCGGCAATGCTTTAAAAACAGCACAGAATTATTTGAAAAATGCTGGAAAGAATTATCAAAAAGCCAAAGAAACTCATTGCTCTACTTACAGAAAATGGTTCAACCGTGTTTCACTTGACTTAGGTAGCAATGCACAATCTTTTAAACCGACTGATGTACGAGTGCGGGAGTTTACTTCCACATTTGATCCTCAGCTGGCAGCTCTTTATTTTCAATTCGGGCGCTATCTTCTGATATGTAGCTCCCAGCCCGGCGGACAAGCTGCTAACCTTCAAGGTATCTGGAACTATCAATTACGTGCTCCGTGGGATGGAAAATATACTACCGATATCAATGTGGAAATGAACTATTGGCCGGCAGAATCCACTAACTTACCAGAAATGCACGAACCCTTCCTGCAACTCATAAAAGAAGTAGCCGAAAAAGGTAAACAGAGTGCCGCCATGTATGGTTGCCGTGGATGGACACTTCACCATAACACAGATATCTGGCGATCAACTGGTTCGGTAGACGGCCCGGGATATGGCATCTGGCCTACTTGTAATAGTTGGTTCTGCCAACATTTATGGGACCACTATCTGTTCTCCGGCAATCGCGATTATCTCACAGAAATATATCCTCTCATGCGTAGTGCTTGTGAATTCTATCTTGATTTCTTAATACGTGACCCCAAAAACAACTGGTTAGTAGTATCTCCTTCCTACTCTCCGGAGAATCGTCCAGTAGTGAACGGTAAACGTGATTTTACAATAGTGGCCGGAGCCACTATGGATAATCAGATGGTAAACGACCTCTTCCGTAATACTCTGGAAGCAGCTTCTCTGATAGGTGAATCTTCAGCTTTTATAGATAGCCTGCAAACCGTAATCCAAAATCTGGCTCCCATGCAAGTAGGACGCTGGGGGCAATTACAAGAATGGATGGAAGATTGGGATAATCCTCAAGATCGCCATCGTCATACTTCACATCTATGGGGATTATACCCGGGACGTCAGATTACTCCTCGCACACCTATCCTCTTCGAAGCTGCTAAACGTACGCTTGAAGGACGTGGAGATCATTCCACTGGCTGGTCTATGGGATGGAAAGTCTGTTTTTGGGCAAGACTCCTCGACGGAAATCATGCCTACAAACTAATTACCGAACAACTTCATCCTACTACTGACGAGAAAGGACAAAACGGAGGAACTTACCCTAATCTTTTTGATGCCCATCCTCCTTTCCAAATTGATGGGAACTTCGGTTGTACAGCCGGTATATCCGAAATGTTTGTACAAAGCCATGCAGGTAGTGTGCACCTGCTACCCGCATTACCCGATGTATGGAAAAAAGGAAGTATAACAGGGCTTCGCTGCCGTGGCGGATTCACAATAGATGAATTGAACTGGGAGGATAACCAATTGCAATCCGTTCGAATCACTTCATCTATAGGAGGAACACTGCGTATCTGCACGACTACTCCATTAATATTCAACGGAGAAAAGCTTGAGGTGACTCAAACTCCGGAATGTGATAATCCACTGTTGAAAAGTCAGCCAATACGCCGTCCGCTAATTGCAGTCAATGCTCCAATCAATACAACCACATTGAATAAAAACTATATATATGATATAAAAACAGTAGCCGGGAAAAGCTACCTATTAAGAAAAGCAAAATAATAAAGTAGATTATAAGGATAACTGCGGACAAGCCAACCATATAAAAAATCAACTCATCTTTGTGTGACAATAAAACAAGCATTACAGTTATAACTTGAATTCACTCTTTTCTGTGAGTTGTTTTTACAAACACTTCTCATCCTCCGTTTTTTTGATATGAATATCAAAAACGGAGGATAAGATAACCTCTGATTTAGTCCTATTTACAACCAATCCGCAACTACCCAATAGATCCGTCTGCTACTTCATTTCTCAACATACAAGTCAGCCAAACAAAATATTATATCCTCTTCTTTGCCCTAATCCCATAATATTTGTACATTGCGACGACTAAAAACCTCAAAGACCCAATTATTATGGAAATGAATAAAGAAAATTTCGAAAAACTACTCAACCAGATCAAAGCATCCGGAAAGCCTGCTACCGAATGGTTTGGCAAATATACACACGATATATTAATGCATCCCGATAATTGGTGGGAAGCTCTTGCTGTATGTGAATATGCATTAGATAGTAAAGAAAATGAGAAACAAATAGCCGAATTCTTTCACCACATATTTCAGGCCTATGATTGTAATGTAGAGGCAGACCTGAACGACGAAGAATACGCATTCTGGTGGGAAAAGGTACAGGAAACTTGTGACCGTGTAGGTGAGTTTGCAGGTGTAGGACTTGTGCAGAAAGGCTCGCAATATGCCGAAGCACGTTATGGCCTGCGCGATACCAGTAAGTTAGTAGCTTATTACGAAAAAGCTGCTGATATGGGAGACGAGAATGCACAAGCCACTTTTGCCTTTTGGAAATATATGGGTTATTACTGCGAAGCGGACAAAGCTGAAGGTGAACGCCGTTTTGCCACTCTTACCACTCCCGAAGGACTGCATTGGAAGAAATTCTACGAAGCTTGCATCGAGAATTGTGCCGGACATGAAGAAAAAGCATGGGAACTCCGCCAAGAGTTACTGAAGGAACTGCCTGAAGGAGATAAAATGCGTGCCAATATATATGCTATTATTGGCGATGAACTTGATAATGACGAAACAAAAGTTGCCGAGCAAGCTGAGTACTATAAAAAAGCATTAGCTGTAGTACCTAATTTCTATGTTCAGAAAAATCTGGGTACACTCTATTTTAGGAATCCGGAATTAGGAAAAACACAGGAACAAGCTTTCGAGTTATGGGAGGGTGCATGGAAAGCCGGCGTATGGTCAGCAGCCAACTTTTTGGGATATTACTATCAGGAAGAGCCCTGGTTAGATATCCCAAAAGCTATTGAATGGCTGGAAAAAGGAATGCTTTATTGTGAACCGTATTGTGCATATGAACTTGCATTAATCTACCTCTATAATGATGAGTATCAGGATATAGAACGTGGATTATACTGTCTCGAACGATGTGTGGAAGATAATTACATACAGGGAATTGAAAGTCTCGCCATGGTTTACTTTAATGGAGAACTGGTGGAAGAGGATATCGAACGTGCTCACGAACTATTACTGAAAGCTACCGAACTGAATTCCGGAAGTGCTGCATACCGCATCGGATGGATGTATGAACGTGGTATCCTCTCAGAAAATCCTGACTATGAAAAAGCTCTGGAATATTATGAAAAGTCCGCTGCATTGGAAAACAATGATGGATATTGCAGGGCCGCTCTCTATCTGGCAAACGGTTATGCCGGAATAACAGATAAAGCTAAATCCAAAGAGTATTATGAAAAAGCAGCAGCACAAGGTTCTCCTTATGCACTTGTGGAATTAGGTTTCCTCCAGGAGAATGAACAGAACTATGAACAGGCATTCGAATTATTCAATAAAGCTGCCGAACAGGAATATCCTTATGGCATGTACCGTGTGGGCTACTACCTGAGTGAAGGAATAAAAGGTGACGCCCAACCCGAAGAGGGGGCAGCCTGGTACCTCAAAGCTGCCGAAGCCGGTGATACAGATGCTATGTTTGCTATAGGGCGTTGTTATAAAAACGGATATGGTGTGGAAGAAGATCCCGACAAAGCACTCGCCTGGTATCAGAAAGGAGAAGAAAAAGAAGAGCCCCGCTGTATCACAGAACTGGGATTAGCATATGAAAACGGTTACGGTGTAGAAGAAAACCCGCATAAAGCAGTGGAATACATGACCAAAGCCGCCGGACTAAACTATGGGTATGCCCAGTTCAAAATGGGCGATTATTATTTCTATGGTTACGGTCCCTGCCTGGAAGATAACAAACAAGCAGTAGAATGGTACGAAAAAGCAATTGCCAACGGCAATGCACTTGCTATGCTCCGTCTAGGAGAATATTACCTTTACGATTATGACAAGCTAAATGAAAGTGAAAAAGCATTCACCTATTTCAAGCAGGCGGCAGAACAGGAATTCTATAATGAAGGAATGGGTATTTGCTATGAAATGGGCATCGGAGTAGAAGAAAACGAAACGGAGGCCTTCAAGTACTACACCCTTGCCGCAAACAATGGTAATACAATGAGTATGTATCGTACCGGCCTCTGCCATTATAATGGTGTAGGTGTTAAACAAAACCTTCAGGAAGCCTTCCGTTGGTTCAATGACGCCGCCGGAAATGAAAACATTCATGCCTGTTACTATGTAGGTAAAATGCTAATGTATGGCGAAGGATGTACTCCCAATGCAGAAAACGGCTTGCAATGGTTGCAGAAGGCAGCAGAAGCCGGTAGTGACAAAGCCCAGTTTGAGTTGGGAAATGCTTACCTGAGTGGAAATGGTGTAGAAGAGAACGATGAGATCGCCATGGAATGGTTTGAAAAAGCCGCTGAGAACGGAAACGAAAAAGCATTAAAAATAACAGGAAGAAGAAAAAGATGATGAGATTTATGAAGTATGACTTGACTTATAAATCCCATAAATCCTAAAAATCATGGAGAACGAAAATAATAATCTATTCCAGGTCAATCTAAAGGGGATGATTGCCCTGCTATCGGAACATATCTATAGTAACCCCAACACATTTGTCCGCGAACTGCTTCAAAACTGCGTAGATGCTATCACCGCCCTGCACAATATTGACGAAAATTATTCCGGACGTATTGATGTATATCTCAATGACGACGGCTCATTAACTTTCCAGGACAACGGTATCGGACTGAAAGAAGAAGAGGTATACCGCTTTCTGACCGTTATCGGTGAAAGCTCCAAACGAGAGACTCCCGATGCCGACGATTACATTGGTCGTTTTGGTATCGGTTTGCTATCATGTTTCGTAGTAACCAATGAGATTACAGTAGAAAGTCGTTCGGCAATGGGCAAACAAGCCGTTCGCTGGTGTGGAAAAGTAGATGGGACCTATCAGACAACCCTTCCCGCTGAGGAATGGCCTATCGGTTCACGTGTCATTCTGATCCCGAAAAAAGAATGGAGCCATCTCTTTGAGTACGAAACTTTCAAAAAGATTCTTCAAAACTACGGAGAAGTACTGCCCCACCCTATTTATCTGCATAATCAAGGTAAAGAAGAGTTGGTAAACACCCCTGCTCCCGTCTGGCTGGATCCCAAAGCCACTCGTAAAGAACTTCTTGATCACGGAACCAAAGTATTTCAGTCATCTGCTCTCGACGTCTTCCACATTCATACAGAAAATGGTAAAGTGAACGGAGTACTCTATATACTTCCGTTTCGTACCCAGTTCTCTGTACGCAACTCCCATAAAGTCTATTTAAAACGTATGCTGTTGAGCGAAGATGATTGTAACCTATTACCTCCCTGGGCTTTCTTTATCCGTTGCCTCATCAATGCCGACGGCCTGTTGTCTACCGCTTCAAGAGAGTCTTTTGTCAGTAATGACCAGCTAAAAGATGCACGTAAAGAGATAGGCAACGCCATTAAAGAATATCTGAAAGGACTGATAGAAAACAACCGGGAAATGTTCAACAAGATTCTCGACGTACACTACTTTCATATTAAAGCAATTGCAGCGGAAGACAATGAACTTCTCCGGCTATTTATAGACTACCTACCGTTTGAAACAAGCAAAGGAATGCGCAACTTCGGAAATATTCGTTCTACGGACAACGTTATCCGTTACACCCGTAATCTTGAAGATTTTCGTCAGGTTCGTCGTATTGCAGGTTCGCAAGGTTGGTTGGTCATCAATGCGGCCTATACCTTTGACGAGACATTGCTGAAGAAATCGGCCCGTCTCTTCCCCGAACTGACTCTGGAAGAAGTCTCTCCCGCCCGTTTGCTCGAACAGTTCGCAGAAGTAGAGGCCAGTGCAGAACATATCGATTTTGAAAAGAAAGCCAGCGAGTTATTGAAGCCCTTCGGATGCATCTGCCGTTTAAAGCACTTCACTCCGGCCGATACTCCTGTTATCTTCGTTGCCGAAGAGAAAGAAACCGGTACAAAAGCGGCTAATAATCCGCTGGCAGCCGTATTAGGTGCTATTAACGCGCAAAAACAAACTCCTCCGACGCTGACATTCAATGCCGACAATGAAATGGTACAAACGTTACTGAAAATCAAAGGAGACAACAAACTGTTTCAGCATATCATACATATACTTTACGTACAGGCATTGTTACAAGGCCGCTATCCGGTAAATAGCGAAGAGATGACCCTCTTCAACCATTCACTCAGTGAGCTTATGACTACTAAAATGAATGACTTTATAAACTTCCTAAATTGAGAAAGCATTATGAAATACACCCTCGAAATACAAAAAAGATTACTACAAGTAGAAAATGGTAACCTGTCTCCTCACGAGAAAGTCCTTTTATTGAAAGAAGCTATCCGCATAGCCGATGAGAATGATGATCCACAGTGGGCAGTAGAGATGCGTCTGGACTTGATTTACGAACTGAATCTGCTCTCTCAGGCCGAAGAAGAGATAGCCGTATTCTCCCGTATACTGGACGATTACGAAAACAATAAAGATCTTATCTCTGAAAATGATATCCTTTGGAAATATAAGTGGATATGCGGAGCAGCTTTCGACATACCTGAGGTATCCCAATCACAGATAGATGCTATACTCGAAGATTTTAAAATCCGCACGTTGCGCAACGGATATTCGGCCCGTGCGTACTATCACCTGTTATTCCTGCACTACAACAGAATGCGGCAGTATGATCTGGCTAAAGAATATGCAGACAAAATGCTAAGCGAAAAGTTAGATGATATGATGTGCGAAGCTTGTGAACTGAATCTCCTGTTAGATTACTATCTGGAAACCGGACAATTTGATGAAGCCTATCATCGTGCACAACCGCTTATCAATAAACAAGTCACTTGTTACGAAGCTAATTTAAGAGCATTTCTGAAACTCGCTTATTATGCACAGAAAGCCGGAAAACCAGAAATAGCTTCCGATATGTGTGCCCGTGCAGAAGAGGCATTGGCAGGGCGCGAAAAAGACGAATACCTGCTACTTTACATCGGACAATTTATTACCTATAACTTCATGGTCAATCCGCAACGTGGCTGGGAGTATGCCGAACGTTGTATTCCCTGGAGTCTGAGAACAAGTAAATACAAGAAGTACCGTTTTGGTTGTGACATGACCGAAGCCCTGAAATATGAATCACGCCCGGAAGTAAAGCTGGAGTTACCGGAAGAATTCCCGCTTTATAATGATAGTGGGATATATAATGTAGAAGAATTGCGTACTTATTTCTATAACCAGGCAAAAGAGCTGGCACAACAATATGACGCACGCAATGGGAATAAAGGACATATGGAAAGGTTAGAATATTAATTTAATAATGTGGCAATATGCCAATTGGTATATCGGCATATTGCCACATTATTCACTAAGTAATCGTTCAAAATTATATGATACTATTATTGAAACGCAGAAATTCGCAGATTCACGCAAAGAATATCATCGCTCAAGTATAGCGCAGCTATTTAATCTGCGATCATTTGCGTTTTAATAAAATGCTGCCATAGTATGAATAAAATTTGAAGTAGTACTTATCAATTATTCACCTCATTGTACCCTTTCAAAACTTCACTATCTGATTCTTTCAGAAATTCCTTTACCAATTGCATCCCAAAGCAATTATTAACAACAGTATTCTTCACCTGTTCCAATTCAATTACCGACTGTCCGGGAAGAGATTTCTTTGAACGAACATCGTTCAACATAACCCCGTCACACAGTCTGAATCGAAATGAAGGACCCTTCTTTACTGTAAAATCCACATTATAGAAACGAAGATTCGTAGCCATCTCCGCCTCAAACCCTTCTTCCGCTTCCATATTTATATTCGAGAATGATAGTTCATCTATCGGCATTTCTTCAATACCCTTCACATATCCTACCCGTTTGATACCCGAACCCGTAATATTGCTCAAATGTATATTACGGAATACGGGAGTACGTTCGCTTACAGGTTCCGGCTTGGAATGTTTATCATAAAACAGATCAAAGATAAACGCATTACGCGAAATATTCTTCATCACAATATTGTCTACCCTGATATCTTCTACCACTCCACCACGTCCACGCGAAGCTTTCAAACGGATTCCGGCATCTGTTCCGTCAAAAATACAATTCGATATCACGACCTTTTTCACTCCACCGGACATCTCACTGCCGATAACAACCCCGCCATGCCCGGAGAGCATAATACAGTTGGTAATAGTCAGATTTTCACAAGGTCTTCCGTACTTACGTCCATCTGCATCGCGTCCCGATTTAATGGTAATACAATCATCTCCCACACTAATAAAACAATCAGAGATACGTACATTGCTGCAAGAGGTAGGATTGATACCGTCCGTATTGGGGCCTTTTGGGTTTGCCGAAGGATTTTTGATAGTCACCCCGTGTACTGTGATATTATCACAAAATGCGGGGTTGATAGTCCAGAAAGGAGAATTAATAATTTTCACATTCTCAATCACAATATTAGTACATTCAAAAAACTGGATGAAAGGAGGACGAAACATACGTCGTTCCAATGACGGCTTATAATACTCGGAAACCTCCAGGTCTTTATTAGCATCCACCCACATTTGTTGTAACTTTGTCAGAGAAGGCAGTTTACCGCCATTTTCTTTCAGTGTTTTCTTCGTATCACTTTCCCACGACCACCATTTGAATCCGTTCCCATCGAGCGTCCCTCTCCCGGTAATGGTGAGATTATCTGCACCGTCAGCATAAATCAAAGGAGACAGGGTATTCATCACCGTACCTTCCCAACGAATCCGTACAAACGGAAGATAATCCTCAAAATGATCGGAGAAACGAAGTGTTGCCCCCGATTCTATATTCAGTGTGATATTGCTTTTCATACGTATGGTGGCAGTAAGATATGTACCTGCCGGAAAATAGATTGTTCCACCTCCCTCTGCAGCCGCCTGCTCGATGGATTTATTAATCAAATCCGTACAAGGTTTCACACCGGTGAGGTCAGCCCCCAACTGTTTCATATCAAAAGTACGGGCGCCAGCCATGACAGTAACCCACAACAACAAGATACAAATAGATAATTGTTTCATTGACATACAAGTATTTCTTCATTGGTTTCGCACACAAAGATATGCGCTTATTTTCCCTGTAAGGAGGAATATCCGTGCAACATAGAGGAGACAAGGTGGAAAAAACGTGCAAAAGGTCGTATTTTTCGGTTAATGCGTCTCTCCACCTTCTTTATATAATACGTTTTCACTATTTTTGCTCAATTCATTTCAATCTGTAATAGTATGAAAAAGCACCTGTTATTTTTCTCGTTTCTGATAATCCTCTTCCCACTGACAGCCCAGCCACTCTGTCAGATAGAATACTTCACCGCAAATAACGGATTATCGCAGGGTGTAATCACCGCCATACTACAAGATCAGAAAGGTTTTATGTGGTTCAGTACCTGGAACGGACTGGATAAGTTCGACGGTTACAGCTTCAGGAATTACAAAGCATTTCCGGGAGACGGCTGTATGCTAACCAACAATCGTATCGTCTTTATCACCGAAAGTAAATACGGTAATATCTGGTGCCAGACTTATGATGGGCACATTTTTTTGTTCGATACCAAAGAAGAAAAGTTTATTGACGTATTGCAATCTATTGAGGAAGAAACCAAACATATAAACCTCGTCAAACAATTTTACGTATTATCTAAGGGGGTAACCTGGGTGGTGTGTGACAAGGGATTCAATTTTAGAATAGTAGAAGAGGAACTCTATAAAGAAAAAAGCAACAAAGCAGTGACACTTTACAGTCCTTTCAATCAGGGATTGAAAGGAGAAAACGTTTTCAGCATCTATCAGGATGCCGACGGAGACGAATGGATACTGACCGATAAGGGGGTATCCGTGGTTGGTAGAAAAAAAGCAGACAGTGATTTTCCATTCAACTTTATTAAGGAGGTAAACGGACGGATATATCTGGCCTCTACATCAGGTAAATTGGCTGTCTATGATTCTAAAACGGAAAAAGTGAAGTTTACGGATATCCCCTATTCCCTGCAAACAGTATACGCCCTGACTCCTATCGGAGCCAATACGCTTGCACTTGCCACAGATAACGGACTGATTCTGTTTGATACTCAAGAGAAACAGTTCAGCCAGATCAATCTACAAACACCCACACAACCCTCCAACACTGCACTGTCCGTTTATAAAGACCATACAGGAGAACTTTGGATATTCTCAATAACTCCGGGCATTATACGCATCAATCCCGCTAACGGTGAAAAACAACATCTCGCTACTCCACCGAATGAAGTCGTAAAACACGGACGTGCCAATCGTAATGTTCTTTTCGAGGACCGGGCAGGAGTACTATGGCTCATTCCATACAAGGGAAACTTCAGTTATTACGACCGGAAGACCCAACAACTGAAACCGTTTTATACCGCTCCAGGCGATTCACAATCTGCTTTTACTCCGAACATTCGTTACTACCATGCCGACCGGCAAGGAAACCTCTGGTTTGCCGACACACGGGGGGTGGAACGCATGTCCTTTTTCCCACATTCCTACCAACAAAGCCCCATCGACTTTGGAACAGAAATCCGGTCTTTCCTGTTAGACAGCCGAAAGCGCCTTTGGGTTGCATCGAAAAACAATCACATTCGCGTCTATTCTCCCGAAGGAGAACTACTGGGCTTCGTTTCTCCACAGGGAATTATCAGTCCCAACAAAGTACCATTCTTCAGTAGCGCCTATTGTATGATAGAAGACAAAGACGGAATCATCTGGATCGGAACCAAAGAGGAAGGATTGTTCCGCCTGAAAGCAACCTCCGGAGAACGCTTCACCGTACAACAATTTGTTCATCAACAAGAAGATAAATACAGTTTGAGTAATAACAGTATCTACTCAGTTTATCAGGATAGCCGGGGACGCATCTGGATCGGATGTTTCGGAGGAGGTATCAATCTGCTGACAGAATCACAGAGTGGCGAAATCCGTTTTATCCATAGTAACAATGAACTGAAAAACTTCCCCGGAAGCCATTTTATGAAAGTACGCTGCATCACCGAAGCTCCGGGAGGCATTATCATGGCAGGAACGACCGAAGGATTACTCACTTTCTCTAACAACTTCGAGCAGCCGGAAGAAATTAAATTCTACCGGAACGTACGGATACCGGGTACAGCTACCAGTCTGGGAAGTAATGATGTGATGAATATATACACCGATAGCCGAAAGACAACCTATATAGCAACCTTCACCGGAGGGGTCAGCAAAGCACTTTCTTCCAATCTACTCAGTGACAACATTGAGTTCAAGACTTATACCATCAGAGACGGGCTGGCATCGGACCTTGTACTTTCTATGATAGAAGATCAACAAAAAAATCTTTGGATTGTCTCTGAAAATGCTTTGTCAAGATTCAATCCGGAGCAAGAAACCTTTGAAAATTATGGAAGTAACTTCCTTCAACAAGAGTTCAACTTCTCGGAAGGTGTTCCTGTAACCAATGTCCGGCAGCAACTGGTATTCGGTTCAGACAAAGGTATCATCGAAATACATCCACAGGAAATAAAGAAAAACGATTATGTCCCTTCCATCGTTTTCACCGGTTTGAAAATACAAGGCAGTCAGTCACCTACCGGCATTGACGATCTGGAAGAACTACTCCTGACACCCTCGCAGAGGAATGTTACCTTTCAGTTTGCAGCACTCGATTATGTAGCTCCTCAAGAGATACACTACGCCTATCGGCTGGAAGGGTTGGAGACGGAATGGAATGATGCCGACAAAAACCGTTCGGCAAGTTACATCAATCTGCCGGCAGGAGAATACCGCCTGCAAGTACGTTCTACCAATAGTGACGGCGTATGGGTAAACAATGTACGTACATTAAGCGTAAAAGTATTGCCTACCTTCTGGGAAACTCCCTGGGCGTGGGTACTCTACATTGTGTTATTCATCGCATTTACCAGTACCATTGTTTACATTCTTTTTTATATCTACCGCCTGCGCCATCAGGTAGATATCGAGCAACAACTTTCGGATATCAAACTCCGGTTCTTCACCGATATATCGCATGAACTACGTACGCCTCTCACCCTCATAGCCAGTCCGGTAACGGAAGTTCTGGAAAACGAACCACTCTCACCAACAGCACGGGGACACCTTACACTCGTACATAAAAACACAGAACGCATGCTCCGTCTGGTCAATCAGATACTGGACTTCCGTAAGATACAGAACAAGAAGATGAAATTACTGGTAGAAGAGAGTGACCTCATCCCGCTTTTACAGAAAGTCATGGAGAGCTTCCGGCTGATTGCCGAAGAAAAACAAATTAAGTACCGAATGGATACCCATATTGAAGAATTGCATATGTGGGTAGACCGTGATAAATTTGAAAAGATAT
Organism: Bacteroides mucinivorans; assembly: GCF_034654355.2. Taxonomy (NCBI): domain Bacteria; kingdom Pseudomonadati; phylum Bacteroidota; class Bacteroidia; order Bacteroidales; family Bacteroidaceae; genus Bacteroides; species Bacteroides mucinivorans. Next base: position 4,631,960 of record NZ_CP178179.1, read on the forward strand.
TCTTCAACCTGCTATCTAACGCTTTTAAATATACGCCTGCCGGAAAGTCTGTCATCGTCCGCGTCATTGCAGATAAAGAAAATGTAACCCTGTCCGTAGTAGACGAAGGAATTGGTATTGATCCCAACAAACAAAAATCACTGTTTCAACGATTCGAGACATTGGCACGCTACAACATACTACAGCCCTCATCGGGCATCGGACTATCCTTAGTCAGAGAACTGGTCGAACTGCATCACGGAACAATCGAAGTAGACAGTCAGCCGGATAAAGGAAGCCGGTTCAGTGTAAAGCTACCTCTACGTCGCGAAATATTCGAACAAGATCCTCAGGTAGAATTCATCCTTGAAGACAGTAATTTTTCAACTCCATGCGAAGCGTTACCGGAGCAGCCCACAGAGCCGGAAACGGTTTCTCCGCCTGAGGGAAGTATACCGGATGACAGCGAATCTCTTTCTATCCTCATTGTAGAAGACAACCGGGAACTACGCACTTTCCTGCGGAATATCCTCATAGAAAAATACACCGTAATAGAAGCTACCAATGGGCAGGAAGGCTTTGAACGTGCACTGCAAACCGTACCGGATATCATCATCAGCGATGTCATGATGCCGGTTATGGACGGACTTGATATGGTAAAGAAGATAAAGGCTAACCGGGATATCTGTCATATTCCAATGATTCTATTATCTGCCAAATCATCTTTGGACGACCGCATTGCAGGACTTGAACAAGGCATTGACGACTATATAACGAAGCCATTCAGTGCCACCTATCTCAAAACCCGTATCACATCGCTGCTTCAGCAGCGGCAGTTACTACAAGAGATATACCTGAATAATCTTTCGAAAGAAAAGAGACTACCGGACAAAAACGAATTACTCCCGACACAGCCGCAAGTAACACCTTTCGACGAGCAGTTCATGCAACAGGTAATGCAGTATATAGAAGAACAGATGGATAACTCGGAACTGACCATAGATGATTTTGCTAATAAATTGTTGCTAAGCAGAACCGTATTTTACCGCAAACTGAAATCAATCGTAGGACTGACTCCGGTAGATTTCATTCGTGACATACGTATCAAGCGGGCGGCACAACTCATTGACAGTGGCGAGTTCAATGTATCGCAAGTGGCCTACATGACAGGATTCAGTGATCCGAAATACTTTAGTAAATGTTTCAAAAAACAAATGGGAGTGACTCCAACCGAATATAAGGACAAACAGAAAGTAACGGTTGCATAAGTAGAAAATGGTGGTTACACTTCGTCTGTCCCCCTTTTCTACCAGATATTCCCCCGCTATACGGCCAAAAGCGCGTACTATTGCAAAAGAATATAAACCCTATTACATAAAGTTCATTTAAAACAAAGTAACAGATTATGAAACACCCATTTACCGGCGGCCGTGCCGGAAGAACAGTGGCAATAATCATAGGTATTGGTTTTACTACCCTCCTATCTGCACAGTTGCCTTATCAGAATTCCAACCTGACTCCCGAGCAGAGAGCTACCGACCTTCTACAACGCCTTACTCTTGAAGAAAAAGCATCACTCATGCAAAATGCTTCACCCGCTATTCCCCGGTTAGGAATAAGGCCTTATGAATGGTGGAACGAAGCCCTTCACGGAGTGGCACGTGCCGGACTGGCAACTGTATTTCCGCAAACCATTGGTATGGCAGCCTCATTCAATGACTCATTATTATATAAAGTATTTAATGCTGTATCTGATGAAGCCAGAGCTAAAAACCGGGCCTTCAACGACCGGGAACAGTACAAGCGTTATCAGGGACTGACAATGTGGACGCCCAATGTCAATATCTTCCGTGATCCTCGTTGGGGACGTGGACAAGAGACGTATGGAGAAGACCCCTATCTGGCAAGCCGCATGGGGGTAGCGGTAGTGAAAGGATTGCAAGGTCCGGACACAGCCCGTTATGATAAGCTGCATGCCTGTGCCAAGCACTTTGCCGTACACTCCGGCCCTGAATGGAACCGCCACAGCTTCAATGCCGAAAATATAGCACCACGCGACTTATGGGAAACCTATCTGCCCGCATTCAAAGTACTGGTACAGGAAGCTGATGTAAAAGAGGTCATGTGTGCCTACAATCGTTTTGAAGGCGATCCTTGTTGTGGCAGTAATCGTCTACTGACACAGATACTCCGCAATGACTGGGGCTTTAAAGGTATCATTGTATCCGATTGTGGAGCCATCTCCGACTTTTTCGGGAAGAAGAAACACAATACCCATCCCGATGCTCCCCACGCCTCAGCCGATGCTGTTCTGAACGGAACGGATCTGGAATGTGGCGGCAATTACCGGACACTACCCGAAGCGGTCAAGGCAGGACTTATCAGCGAAGAACAAATAAACACCTCTGTCAAACGATTGCTGAAAGCCCGTTTCGAACTGGGTGAGATGGAAACAGACAATCACCCGTGGGCCCTCCCTTATAGTGTGGTAGATTGTCCCGAACACCGTAAGCTTGCCCTGCAAATGGCACGCGAAACGATGACTCTCCTGCAAAACAAAGACAATCTGTTGCCTCTGGATAAGAAAGTCAAAGTAGCCGTAATAGGTCCGAACGCCAACGACTCAGTAATGCAATGGGGTAATTACAACGGAGTACCTTCAAAAACAGCGACACTACTCTCGGCAATACAAGCCAAATTACCCGCTTCGCAAATCTACTATGAACAAGTATGTGGTCTGACGGACGACATCACACTCAGTAGCTTGTTCAATCAATGCAGTGATGACGGCAAACCCGGATTTTCTGCCAGTTACTGGAACAATAAGGAATTCAAAGGCACTCCCGATGCAACTGCTCAACTCTCCACTCCTTTCCGCTTTACCACCTTGGGAGCCACTGCATTTGCTCCGGGAATAGAACTAACCGGTTTTACTTCCCGCTATCATACCGTTTTCCGTCCTGTTAAGTCGGGAAGTGCCATTTTCCGTGTTCAGACCAACGGCAACATTAAAGCATCCGTGAACGGAGAAGAAGTACTGGACCAGACCAATATCAAGAACCCCGAAAACTTATATACCCTGCAAGTAGAAGCCGGCCAAAGCTATGACATCGACCTGCAATTCACACAAATAAAAGACGGTGCTTACTTCAACTTCGACTTGGTAGAAGAGACTCCCCTAAACCTGAATGCCACACTTGCCCGGTTGAAAGATGCCGACGTGGTCATTTTTGCCGGAGGCATATCACCTCTGCTCGAAGGAGAAGAGATGAAGGTATCGGCACCGGGATTCAAAGGAGGAGACCGTACAGATATTGAATTGCCCGCTGCACAACGCAATGTACTGGCTGCATTAAAAAAAGCAGGTAAGAAGATTGTATTTGTCAACTTCTCCGGTTCGGCTATGGCACTGGCCCCCGAAGCCGGGAACTGTGATGCCATTCTGCAAGCCTGGTATCCGGGACAGGCAGGTGGAACTGCAGTTGCCGATGTATTATTCGGAGACTATAACCCTGCCGGACGATTGCCAATCACCTTCTACAAACATACGGAACAGTTACCCGATTTTGAGGATTACTCTATGCAAGGACGCACTTACCGGTATATGAAAGAAACTCCTCTCTTCCCATTTGGATACGGACTAAGTTATACTACTTTCTCTTATGGTAAAGCCCAAGCAGATAAAAATCTACTGAGCAAAGGAGATAAACTGAACCTCAGCATCCCTGTTAAAAACACCGGGAAGAGAAACGGAGAAGAGATCGTGCAGGTGTATATCCGTCGCCCGGCAGACAAGGAAGGCCCGGTAAAAACACTTCGTGCTTTCAAAAGAGTAGAAATAGCCCAAGGGAAAACAGAAAATGTAATGATAGAATTGCCTTATTCGGCTTTTGAATGGTTTGATGCTACCACCAACACCATGCATCCGCTCAGTGGAGTGTATGAGATACTATACGGTAGCAGTTCCAAAGCAGAAGATTTGCATTCCTTACAGGTACGTATACAATAAAATAGCTACTACCATAAATAAAAAGCCAAACGAGGATGTGTCTGATTTTTGAAGTACACTGTATCAGCACATCCTTTTGTTTTCCACAACACCCTCAATCTCAAATTATCAAAACAGGCATTATCTTCTCTATGGGAAATACCCGAAGAACTCTCTTACTACATTCCACAAGTTACAATTCAGTCTTTATAGCATTGATTAACAAGCCATTGAAAACATGCATTCTTTGTATTACAAAAGTACGTACTTAAGTATGTGTTAAATGTACACTTTTATACCCTAAAAGTACGTACTTTATGTATACAAAAGTGTACACTTTTGCATCGACAAAAGCAGAAGTTAAAATTTCCCGTTAACAATGTTAATGAGAAACGATTCTTTTTCCCCGTTTCTTTATCCATATATAAAGCCATTTTAATGGTTTATACTTAAAAAGTCTCTTTGATACAATGGATTTTGCAACAGTTAATTTAGTAACAGTTTCTTTCCCGTATTTTTCTTCATCTGCCCTGGCAAGTTCTAAGGCCGAACATAGCAGACAATAGCCACATTTCAGATTTAAGAAAGAAAGGTCTTTCCAATCTTCCTCAGAGTCTATTTCTTCATAGTAGACTCTCAAGAAATCATAAACATTCCCGGACTTTTCCATATCTGTTTTCATCAGACAGGGACAATCATGAATATCGGAAATCCATTTCATGGCATCTGATATATAGTGGAATGTTTCTTGTCTGAGTTGTCTATCCGTTCAAACAGTTCATGCAGACACATGATGCGAACCGCTTCTTTATCTGCTATTTTACAACACTCTATTTCAGATATTTTTACTCGGAGATTCCGGATTGTTTCATCCTGTCGCTCAATACGTATCCACATCATGGCGATGACAGGCAATAACATAAAGTATAATAGAATAGCTACTATGCCAACGATGTGAAGTTCTCCCGATAAAGAAAAGCTGTGCCTCATATTGTTTGTTTTTAAAGTTAGAAATGGGCACAAAAAAAACGTGCCACACCCAATATTAGCCAACCAGAGGTACAGCAACGAACCACGATACGCCTATATACTGAATGGGCACGCATATTGTTCGTTAAACAACATACATATCCCATTTCAGTTTGAGCGTATCGTTTTGAAAGTTGCTGTTTTCTGGTTGATACCAAACTGAATACTAATAAAAAAGTGATACTTAAATTAAGTATCACTGCAAATATAGCGAAAAGAAAATATACTGCAATAATAAAGAAGTATTTATGTGAGAGTTTTGAATATACTTCACCACAGAGTCTCATGTCGTTTTTTATTAGAAATTGTGGTTCTGTGTTCCCCTGTGGTAAATTTGTAATGGATTTGTTGTAGTGAGTTCAATACATTATTTCTCAAAAGCGATCTGAATTTTGATACGGTTATCCTGAATAAGATTACTTTCATCCACATTATCTAAAAAAAAGTCGTAGCTTTGCAATAACTTAAAAAACAGAATGATATGGTACAGCCGGACAAATACATACGGTTTGATTGGGCAATAAAGAGACTCCTCCGCCAAAAAGCCAACTTTGGTGTGTTAGAAGGTTTTTTAACCGTTTTATTGGGCGAAGAGGTGAAAATCATCGAGTTACTGGAAAGCGAAAGCAATCAGCAGACCAGTGATGATAAATTCAACCGTGTAGACATCAAAGCACGTAACAGCAAGGATGAGATTATCATTGTAGAGATTCAAAACACCCGTGAGCTCTATTATCTGGAACGCATTCTCTATGGAGTAGCAAAAGCGATCACAGAACATATCTCCCTTGGCGAACGCTATTATGAGGTGAAAAAGATTTATTCCATCAGCATCTTGTACTTCGACATCGGTAAAGGAAACGATTATCTGTACCACGGTCAGAACATCTTCACTGGAGTGCATACAGGAGACCGCCTTGAGGTGACCACTAAAGAGAAAGATGCCTTAGTACATAAGCTGCCTGCCGAAGTCTTTCCGGAATACTTCCTGATTCGTGTAAATGAATTCAATAAAGTAGCCGTCACTCCTTTGGAAGAGTGGATTGAATATCTGAAAACAGGATGTATCCGTGCCGATACCAAAGCTCCCGGTCTGGAAGAGGCTCGTGAAAAACTGATCTACTACAATATGTCTAAGGAAGAACGACATGCTTATGATGAACATCTGAGTGCCATGATGATACAAAATGACGTATTGGATGGGGCAAAACTGGAAGGACTCATAGAAGGGCGTGTAGAAGGACGTGTAGAAGGACGTATGGAAGGACGTGTAGAAGGGCGTATGGAAGGGTGTATGGATATGGCACGTAATTTAAAGAAATTAGGAGTCTCTACAGCTATTATCATGGAAAGTTCCGGGTTGTCAGAGCAAGAAATAGAAAAATTATAACCAATATAAAGCTGCCTTTTTACTATAAAGAAGGCGTATACAAATAACAGGTTCTTTTATTCTTCTGATTTAAGATTTGCAAGTGCTCAACTCAATAGTTACAGACTTGAGCACTTGCGAAAGTTAAGAGCCTGTTTAAATTTTCTTCAAATAGGATTTTTCAGCTTCTTTTGAGTTTATTTCCGGTCTATTTTTCCGTTTTTAGTCGTCACATAGCCCGCTATGCTCCTCGTAAAAACGAAAAAATATCCTCAAAAATAACTCTCAAAAGAATGCTGAACAAAATTTAAACAGGCTCTAAGTTATTTATTAAATATTTTCTCAGTATTCACACTGCCGTCGCTCTTATAATGCCGAACGATAGTAATCCCCTTGACCGGAGCCTGTATTTTCAAACCTTCTACTGTGTAATATTCGGTTCTGATAATATCAGTACCTACTAATGTATCTTCAATACCTACACCCGAAGAAGACACACCGCTCAGACCTCCGTATTCATTGACAGCCTGAACTGTATATTTAGCTATCGGATCGTAATCATAGGACGTTTCTGTGGTGAAACAAATAACATTGCCATCTTTGGATATTGCATAACAAATGGCAAAAGGAACAGCCTCCCAGGTTATTTTACCATTCGTAATCTTCACTACCGGAGCTGCACAAGCTTCGGTTCTCAAAACCGGTTGCCATGCATCTTCACCGGTCAGTATGTTCTTCACTGTATATTGGGCAGCTTCTTCGGCAGTCAATACAGCTTTGGAATAACCTTCTACTTTCTTGTCACCATCCATATAATAATAGTAAGTATTGCGGTTGCTCAGGTCTACCGGATTTCCATTCTTATCCATTGTGTTGTATTCGGCCCAGAGAGCAGGAAGTCCCCCCATTGTCTGATACCAGCCGGTTGCAGGGATAGACACTTCGGCGATAGTATTGATAAAAACAGTTTTCGGATTATTATGCCAGGGACGACCCAGCCAGATGGAATAAGTAGAAGGATCACTGACACGGTCAGTAGTAATCTTATTATTCATAAATACATATCCCCACTTTGTAGATGCACCATGGCTGGGTGCTACAATGTATCCACCTGCCGGACGGACAATATTCAGAATACAATCGTCAAAGTATGCATCACCACCTCCATAAATAAAGTCGACAGCACCTTCTATGAAGCAGTTCTTCAGGTAATGGCGATGTGCATTATTCTTAGTTGAAGTAAGATAAGTATCCTGATAACTCAGAAGTCTGCATTTGTTTAAGATAATACGGTCATTGTTGGTGTACAAAGCCAATGCCTGCGGACCTCCGTTCTTTTCAACACCCCAGGAATTCTCTAAAGTAATATTCTCAAAATAACAATCGGCAGCCTGACAGACTACGGTAGCACCGTCGGCTACTCCATAAGTGGGAATCGAAGGATCTGATGTACCCCCACAAAGGCGATCATCTGAGATGATAACCTCATCGGCAGTCTGGCCAATAAAATGTAAGTACGGTTTTGAATCCGGAATATTAACGTGTCCCTTGTAAGTACCCTTCTTTATAAAAATCAGGTAAGGTTTCACTTGTCCGGCAGGCGCTGCATCGATCGCTTCCTGTACAGTAGTATAATCACCTGTACCATCTTGTGCGATAACAACATCAAAGATACGTGCCTCCGGCTGAATACGTTCCATAGTTGTGAAAGTCAGTGTGCAACCTTTGAAAACATTGCCATGTTTGTCAGTCACTGCACCTTCGGGCATAGTGAATGTATAAGTGGTATTATAATCCAGCGCACTGTAAGGAAAAACAACTGTTTTACCACTGAATGTTCCTTTCAGAACTTCACCTCCTAAAGTACAATCACCCGTACCTGCCTGGACTCTCTTGTCAAAGGTCAGAATGATAGATCCTCCGGCCGACACACCTGTATCGTTTTTCTGCGGAATGGAAGCTACCAATACCGGAGGTGTAGGATCGATGATACCGTCCTCGTCTCCCGTTACAAAAACATCTGTTATACAGGTTCCGTCAAGACCGGAAGGAGTACCTACAATAGCAGATGTCACATCGGGACGGAAACGAACATACACTTTTTCTTTTCCATCGCACTCTGAAGGTAAATTAAAATGACCCGTATACCAAGACTTCGCTGCTTCAAGGGTGATAGTTCCCAAACGAGTGTAGGTAACACCATCTACAGAATACTCGACATTCTGAACAGAAAAAGCGTTGTAGTTGCAACCCATTGTTGCCGATACTTTCACGTTGCTGTAACCCAATGTCTTAAATGATACTTCATAATAATACAATTCACTCAAAGGCAACGGGGCATTTTCGGTCACTGTATTTACACGCAACGCTTTCCAGCAGACAGCACAATACATATCGTTGTAAGGACCATTGGCGACTCCCTTCGGCAACCAGCTTGAAGTCGTTTTATCTTCTTTGTGCAAAGAGAGTAAACCGGCATTTTCCGTATCACTCTTATAGTCGGCAGGACGTTCGCTGCCCGGTTCATCCTGATACATATCCCACCCCACTATAAAGTCACAGGCACTGAACTTAGCAGTAACATTCTGATCCTGATGCATGGTAATTGTACGAACTTTAGCAGTAGAATTGTCTTCCCAGTTCAGAAAAGTAAAAATCGGATTATTTATAGCTGTCAAAGAAATCTCGGTTCCTTCTTCATACATCATTTTACCATTAATCTCAGTACCGGCCGGAGAGATTGTAACCAGATTAGTATTTGCTCCGCCTTCGAGATTCACATTCAGTGAATAAGTATTCGTTTTGCTATAATTTGCAATCAAAACAGTATTCTTCTCTATCCTGAAGTTATAAGGATTGGAATCGGATATAATAGTTCCTTCTGTATCTGCCCAATGCAGAAAATGATAACCAAAGTTCTCTGTTGCAAAAGCCGTAATAGCCGTACCTTCATCATAACGTTCGGCAATCGGGTTTAAAGTGACCTGTCCTGCATTCACATCAGAAAGTGATAGTGCGCAAGTATAAGACTCTACATCCTCTGCCTCTCCGGAAACAATACCTTCCAACAGAATGCCGGTCAAGCCAATTGTTTTGTTATTGGCCAAAGTGTAGACAGAAATTGAAATATCAAAGGCCCCTTCTTTTACCTCATATCCCTTGATGTCATAAGACAATTCAGTATAAGGAATGTCTTGTCCGCTACGCCCCAGTGTGGTGACATCAGCCAATGTGGTAACATTATCTCCGTTCGCACACCTGATAATTAAATTACCTCCGCTCGTACCAAAGCGGCAAGCCGCAAAACTGATTCTTGTCGGTGTGAAAGTGAGTCCTTTCTTAGGTATTACAGTAAACGTCACATCATCCGAACCATCTGTAGCCGCAGTACCATGTTGTTCTCCCGGTCTGATTTGAGAGAATGTCAGGTTCCCGGATGTCCCTGTGGATGGCATGGAGAGGTTGCTACCTAATTTAAAAGAGGTGGCAGAGAATATATTATCGTGAGAGACAGTAGCAGAAGTTTCATTGGCCGGACCACTTGTAAAAGGCCATACAGCTGTCAGAGTGACTTCATCTGCTCTTAACCCTATTGGGATACAGAACAAACAGCTTAAAAGAACAAAAGCTTTCAATAGGAATACTCTTTTCATGATTTTCATTTTTTAGTTAAACAAAAGTTTGATTATCAGACACAAAATTAAGTTCTTCCTATAACCCGCAGGGGGACAATTGTACGCAAATGGAGGAAAATACGACACCAATGAATAAAAAAGATCCGGACTCATCCCAAGCCCGGACCTTACACATGCAAAAGTTAGCTGATCAAGCTATTACTTTAGTTAAACACGGTTTTACTGAACCACAAACTTTTTACTTTCTATTCATTGACTTTATTCTGCTTTTCGGTAATATCACTAACCAGACTATTCATATAAACTTCAAGATTAGTGTATCCTTCTTTACTCAAAGTCTTTGCGTTACCATCAGAAGTATTATTCGGATCCAATCCGTTTTTAGTCTCCCATACATCGGGCATACCATCCCCATCCGAATCTTTCAACTCATCGGCTGTCACACCTCCGTCAGACAATGTAGGCCAGGGACTGGTTGCCCCTTCAGGCATTACGTCCGAAGGTAAATCGATCAAACCGGGAGCGTCGGCAGCACCTTCGGTCACAGTTCCGGTATAGGTGGCAGTTCCTTCCTTAGTCTCTTTTGCGATACGTTCGTCGATGATGTCTCTTTGTTTTGAACATCCGGCATACGCCAGTACCAGGTCAAATGCCTGTTTTGCAGTATGTGTGGTAATCACATCAGCATCAAGCGGGAGTGTTAGGCGAATCGTGTCACGGGTTACCGCAGTGAACAGTCCGTCATTTCTTGAATCGTCAATCTGCTCATACATACCTTTTGTCCAGTTGTCGTTGGTCACCTCATCCGTACCTTCCATCACGTTTCCGTCTACATAATATTTCCCCCATACATGCAGCATCGGGGCAAATGCCGGATAGGTAGCCACATATTCCGCAGTACGGATACCAACTCCGGCAATACGATAGCGAACCGCCTTTTTGACAGGAGTGGCAGGACCCGGTTTATAGTAGTTGTTTACAATATTCACCTTCATACCTTCGCCGCCATAGCATCCGTTGCCTGCCCAGTTATAAATCACATTGTTTCTCATATCCATGTGTTCACGTTCCTGAGTAAACGGGCGCGGGCCAAGGCGTGGCGCACGGCTCTCATGATGTGCCAGCAAGTTATGATGGTAGGAAGCGCCGGCACCACCCCAGTTACCACCATATCCGTGTTTACCTTTTCCATGACCGGCTGTACGCAGGCTCTCGGAAATGATACACCATTGAACAGTCAGATTCTCACCTCCGTATACGGAACAGCACTCATCTACCGACCAACTGATGGAACAATGATCTACAATGACATTTTTGTTTTCCATACCTCCCAGTCCATCGGGTTCACCGCCTCCTTCATTACCTACGCGAAAACGCAGATAACGGAGAATGACGTTACTGGCTTTGATCGTCACCGGATAGGTAGCAATACAGATCCCCTGTCCCGGAGCTGTCTGACCGGCAATGGTCAGATCTCCGTTAGTGATATTCAGATCACTTGTCAGGAAGATCGTTCCGGCTACGTCAAACACAATGGTTCTTGCACCACTTTGCGAGATTGCATAACGCAACGTTCCCGCCTTTGTACCGTCTTCCAAAGTGGTCACATGATACACTTTTCCTCCCCGTCCGCCAGTGGTCATCCGTCCGAATCCTTCGGCACCCGGAAAGGCACAGGGATTTCCGGTAGGTTCCGGTTCAGGCTCTGGTTCAGGGATTACTACTCCTGTAGGAGGATTAAAAAACTGTTCTGTTTCGGAGCATCCTCCCAATAGGAACGGGAGGAATGCACACAAGTATATAAAATTCATTTTATTCATAACGTATCTGTTATTTTAGATTTAATTAGACTTGTTCCATCTGGGATCTCCTGCCACCCCTTCACCGGGGAATTTAACACCGGGTTTAAAATGGAAATCACCATTGACAGGATCGGTAAACAGATCCTCCGCCGTACCGGAGAAGGTATTGATATTGGCAAACGGACGACTTGTATTCAACTTCACTTCGGAAGTGAGGTAACAAGTGGCAAAATCCAAATATTTGTAATTACTATATCCGCAACCCAGTTCTGTGTTTTTATTAGGACCGGCAATGATCAGATTGGTCACAGCTATCTCCGTAGGTTGTGTCTGAAAACGGAAGAAATTGCTGGCTCCGAACTCGTTATTGTAGATGGTGCATTTATCAAATGTTATATCGTCCACTACACCCCTCGCATCAATCAATGAACCCATCTCTATAAATGTACAGTTGGAGACGGTTACAGTCCCGAGATCTGCCGGATTAGCAACAATCAGTGCATAACCATTGTTGGATACGTGGTCGATGATACAATTATTGAATACTACAGCGTCCAGTTTTACCCCCGATGTTGTGCAACGTACCACTGAACGATTATAATTGGATATATTACATCCTGTGAAGCTGACCGTCTTAAACTGATTAGCACCAAAACTGAAAAGATAGTTACTCAGTTCACCATCTAAGGCAAGCTTATCAAACGAAACGGATTGTACAATCTCATTCAAGGATACAGCCCCTAATTTCAATAAAGGTAATTCGCCTGTTGCCGAAAGTGTACCCGCAAACGCCAGATTCTCAATACCACCCGGAATGATAATACCGTCAGGATCGCTCTCGCTTTCTTTTATACCGATATAGTTATAAGTTTGTCCACCTTCAAAGATTAAAGTCAGACTGGTTGCACCTTCTTCTGCACATCTTCTTAATTCAGCATTAATCGGAGTATCGGGCATAATAGTAAGAACCACTGAATTGGGAATACCGGAAGTACGGAAGGAGACTTCTCCACGCTTGTTCTCTCCGTTGAATGCATAAACAGTATAAGGAGTACCACCTTTCAAACCTCCCAGAACGTACATACCTGCACTCAAATCGACTCCTGCTTCCTGCAGATTGATACGTCGTTCTGTCTCCATTATCAGTTCACCTGTACTGCTATTCCTCTCCCAAATTACAAATTCCGTCAGCTCATTAACCGGAGTCCAATAAAGAGTTACTTTGTCAATCTCCGGAACATTACTTGTGAATATCTGTTCTTTGGGAGTTTCAAAGAAAAAACTTACATAGCCCGATTCAACCAACGCTCTACTGATTGCTTTCATACGAACGGAATACTTGGTTACTCCTTTCAGATTATTAAACCAAGTACGGTATTCTACTTTCGTCTGGTTAGAATCATCCGAATAGACAGTCAGCGTATCAGCTAAAATCGTATCGGTACGCACAATGTGATTAAACTGCAAACTATCTTCACTAAACTCGAATATATATACGGAAGCATTCACTACCTTGTTGTAACTGATCTCGACAGCAGTTGCCTTTACTGATTTACTTTCAAATGCCAACGGACGAAACAGTCGGTCGTGACTCGAATCTATACCCCAATCATTGATCTCGTCATCACAACTCACCATAAGAGTGCATGACAAGAGAGCGAACAGCAGACTTATTATATTTTTCATATTCATTCTTCTTAAAATAATTAATAACCGTAAGAATTGCTCACATGGCCCTTACTTTCATAAACATCCTGATTATAGATAGCAAACAAATGTCTGTTATTACATTTACCGTTACCCATTGTCTTGGTCACCATGATATCGCGGATATCCGCGCCGTATTGGAGCTGGCTGTAGAAAGAAGAGTAGTCATAGTTTGCCATCAAACCGGATGCTGCACATAATACACTGACATATGCACCCAGATGGGCTGTGGGTTTCTTCTCACTGTATTGATGACGTCCCGATCCCCATTGAACCTCCGTATAAATGCTCTCATCGGGATTACCAGGTAATTCTTTGTAAAACTCAATCGACTTATAATCTATAAACTCGGGCAATGCAGGATCTTCATATTTATAGTAGACGCTTGTGGGAATATCGCCCGGATTAAAATTCTTATCAAAAATGGTAAATGGCTGAGTACCGTCCATCATCAGGCAAAGCGTTTGCTTCATCTCTTCAATCTTTTCATCCAGTATTCCCCAACGGATCAAATCCATTTTACGTACTGCTTCTCCTCCAAATTCCCATGCACGCTCATTTACAATGGCATTGAAAAAGTTAGTATCATATTGTTTGATTTTAGGAGAACCTGCACCAAATGCACGTTCGCGTACCTGTTCCAGTGCTTCGCGGGCACTGATATGAGCTACTTCACTTTTAGACTCAGGACCATAGAGTTCATTCCGTGCCTCGGCATACATCAGCAGAATGTCCGGATAGCGCATGATAATCCAGTTAATACCATTGCCAAGACGGTTGGTTGCCGTACTTAGAAGCGATTTCCAGCCGTCTGATGTCCAGAAGAAGTTCCATTTATTGAGTGACATATTGAGCATATCACCTTTGATGGTTTCTTTCGTATCATTGTTGGGATAAGAGGCCCAGGTCACTGCATAGTCTCTGCGCAAATCATCCCGGTCAAATGAATAAAAGTAATAGGCATGTGAAGAGACATAATTTCCGCCCATACTACGACCATTTGTATATTTGGTATTGGTACCCATACCGTACCCCATCAGGTTACCGATGTCACCAACCTGTCCCATCCCCATGGCTACTTCAAACAGGTTTTCATTATAACTGTTCAAATCTAAGTGGCATACTGTTTTCCAGATATCTCCATAATCAGGATCAAGTTTATGAGGGTTATCTGCACTGCCTATAACACTAGCACATGCCTGCTCGGCTATCTCATAATATTTTTTCCAGTCTTTGCGGCGTCCTGTATAGTAACCGTTCAAATCGGCAATTCTTGGATGATGCTCTACGTTTGCATCCGAGAACTGATTGGCATCACGTACAGACCATCCTCCGGCAAACAAAGCGACACGTGCCAGCAAACCTTGAGCAAAGCCTTTCGTAACGCGTTCACTGGTATAACCATCCTGCCCCATCCACGGCAGGTATTCGGCTGCTTCCTGCAGATCTTCTATAATCTTGTCATAAATAACATCGCGATCTGTCTTTCCAATGTACACATTAGACAAGTCGGAATTCGCCGTTTGTTCCTTATAAGGAACATCTCCCCAATAACGAACCAGCTCAAAATAGGCCAATGCACGCAATGTCAATGCCTCTCCCAGATAAACCTGCATTGCCTTCTTTTCAGTCTCCATCAACGGGGAATTACGAATGCCTTCAACAGCAGTAGCAGCCAACTCTGCCATACGGAAACCATCCGTCCAGCGGCAACGATATTCATAGATATCACACCAGAAGTGTTGGAATCCGGTTTCTCCGGAGTTGTAACCGGTCTCGGCAAATCCTCTATACCCTTCGATATCCGAATATCCCTGCCAGTTGATAGACATACGTCCTTTATATAAATTATCGCTGGCGAGCGTAGCATATACTCCCATCAATGCGGCTTCCGTCATAGACTTTGTGGTATATACGGTTTCGGGGCTCAATACAGAAGGAGATTCTGTATTCAGATAATCCTCGCATGAGCTGAATAAAAGCACCACACACAGGAATAAAGTATATATATTAATTCTTTTCATGGTTTGTTTAAATTAAAATGTGACATTAAGACCAAAAATATAACTATGACATTTCGGATAAGCTGAGATATCCTTACCGGGAGTCAGATTGTTGCCGGAAGTACTGACCTCTGGATCTTGCCCGCTGTAAGCAGTCCACGTTTTCAGGTTATTGGCCGTAAAATAAACACGAAGATTCTGTACGGCGAACTTTTGAGTGAACAGTTTGGGTAATGTATAACCGATTGTCAGGTTACTGAAACGGAGGAAAGAACCATCTTCTACCGCCCAGTCTGTAATTATGGTAGAATTAGTAAGCGGATGCCAGATACGTGCATTCTGATTCAACTCCATCAGACGTTGCGGATTGGCATCATTTCCATAATAAATGTTTTTGCCGGTTTCGGGATCAACTGTAAGGAATCGGTTTTCCATAGACATAATTGAACTTAGATTCTGGTACTTCTTACTTCCGGCATAGGTTGTATAATCAATCTTACCGGCATTAAGAATATCATTACCATATACCCAGTTGAACATGGCAGAAAGGTCGAATCCTTTCCAAGTTGCATTCAGGCTGAAGCCACCGGTATGTTTTGGTAATGCATTACCAATCACCTGACGGTCGTTCTCAGCAGTAATCTTTTTATCGCCATCAAGGTCTTTCAATTTGATATGACCGGGACCGTAATACTTTTCACCTCGTGACATCAGGTCGTAGCAGTCTACCACTCCCGGATTAATCTCCCATGATTTAGTAACCTCATTGAAAGTAAAATCATCAAATCCATACATACCCTCTGCCACATATCCATAGATCAATCCGAGCTGTCTGCCCACGATAACGCGGTAGTCGTCTTTACCTATATCGGCCGTATTGGATGAAACGATCATTTCGTTATTTCCGTCCAATGCATCTACACGATTTTTATTGAAAGAGATATTGAAGTTGGCACTCAGGCTAAAATTCCGGGTCTCGATAATTGTTCCGTTCACAGTTAATTCCAGACCTTTATTAGTAGTCTGGCCAAGATTCTGGTACTGGCTTTCATAACCGGAATGTGAAGGCAACGGTACTTTCAGGATCAAATCTTTGGTAATGTCTTTATAGAAATCCAAAGTCACATTCAGCCGGTTGTTGAAAAATCCCAGGTCGAAACCTAAATTAGAAGAATACTTGGTTTCCCAGGTCAAGTTCTCATTACGAAGTACCGTTGAAGTCTTTAATGAGCCGGTTGATTCTTCTCCCGGATAATAAATCTTATTGGCAGATGTTTCAAAAGCATAATTCTGACGCCAGTAAGAGCCTACACGGGCATTACCGGCAAGACCATAACTTAAACGAAGTTTCAAGTTACTCAACCAGTCCTGGGTGGGCTCCATAAAGTCCTCTTCGGAGATTCTCCATGCCAAAGCGGTTCCTGGAAAAAATCCCCACTTTTTGCCGGGGGAAAATACGTTGGTACCATCTTCACGGGCAGTGACCGTAATATAATAACGGTCGTTGTAAGAATAGTTGGCACGCCCAAAGAAAGAACTGGTACGGGCCGGTTCATTGATTGTGGTATAGGTAGGTTGTTCCTTACCCATATTCCACATAGCCAGAATATCTTGTGCTGTAAAATCATTTGGATAGAACATAGACTTTATACTCATATCTATCTTCTGGCTATGGTTAAGTTCGGTACCAAGCAATGCGTCAAAGCGGTGTTTCTTTTTCTTTAGTTTGTATTCCAAAGTTGCAGTACCTCCATAGCTGTTCCCCTTCATCGTTGAACGATTGGCTACCGGCATACCACCGTTATTCTTAGCCTCTCCGGTATTGTTGGTGTAGATGTCATCCGTATCATCATACATATAGGTATAAGAACCTTGTGCACGGAACCTCAACCCCTTTATGATATCCCAGTTGAAAGCAGCATTATATACATTGGAGAAGCGGTTCTGCTTTTTGTAGTTATTCACAATATTATAATAGGGGTCATTCAGGTCGGTCAGGTCTTCCGAATTATAGATATCCCCTCCCATGTCATCTTCGGATAGTGCGCTTAAAGTACCGATCGGTGCATATTTCACAATGTTGCGCAAGCGGTTTCCGGTAGATACTTTCGGACCGTCAATCGTAGTCTTGGACAAGCGCATGCCCAACTCTACAGATAGTTTTTTACCTATATTCTTATTGATTTTTGCGTTTACATTGTCACGAGAAAAGTTAGAGGTCTTCATGATATACGATTCATCATCGTGAACATAACTTACACTATATTTCAGATCTTCCGTACCCCCTTTGATGCTTACATTATAATTCTGTTTGACACCGGTATTACCGAACATTACATCCTGCCAGTCGGTACCTGCTTTAGAAAGATAAATATCAATGTCCTCCCACCGGCCGAAACGGCCAAACCATCCGGCACTTGCACTCGGATCCAGTTCACGCTGATAGAATACATATTCATAAGGTGAAAGCATGTCGTTCATATTATACACATTGCTGAATCCGACCGAAGCGCCAAACTGGATTTCCGTTTTACCGGCTTTCCCGCTTTTGGTTGTCACCAGCACAACACCATTTGCTCCTTTAGCTCCATAGATGGCTGTTGAAGAAGCATCCTTCAAAACATCAATTGTTTCAATATCGGTAGGAGAAATATCATTGATATTTTCCACCTGAAATCCATCGACTATAAAAAGAGGTGAGTTATCCTGCGTAACAGAACCACCACCACGCACAAGTATTTTGATTTCGGCATCCGGAGATCCTTCGGTAGTGGTTACATTTACACCGGCAAGGCGTCCGGTGATAGCTGATGCGGCAGAGGTTACAGGAATATCTTTCAATGTTTTTTCACCTACCGAAGCAATTGAACCTGTCAAATCTCCTCGTTTACTTGTACCGTAACCGATAACAACCACTTCATCCAATGCCTGGGCATCATCACGAAGTACTATTTTCAATACCTTTCCGGCCACTGCATCTACCTCGTGGGTAGTCATACCAATGTAAGATATAACCAGTTTTTTCCCCTTCCCGGAAACATTCAAAGAGAAATTACCATCCAAATCAGTAATGGTACCATTGCTCGTTTTTCCCTTTTCAACAACGGAAGCACCAATGACCGGTTCTCCGTCCGAATCGGTCACAATTCCTTTTACAGAAATGCCTTGTGCTAAAACTCCCAGAGGGATTATCAACAGCATAGCCAACAGCCATGCTAATCGTCTGTTTTTCATTTTGTAAGACTTTTGTTTCATGTTAACAATACTAAAGTTGATTATGGGGCAAAGTTCTGTAATTTAGGACTCTTAATAGGGTAATATTTAGTTGAAAAGGGGAACTATTTCGACTGCTATGCACAAAAAAAGAGGGTGCAACACAAAATGTTACATCCTCCATATTGGTAAACCAGTAAAAAAACAATTTATCCACCTCCTCTCGTTTCGGAGGAAATTAGATTAGTTACCTAACAATTAATTATACTTTTTCCCAAGATTGTCTCTATACTCGGTTGGTGTCATACCAAGTTTAGACTTAAAGCATTTACTGAAATAGCGCGGATCATTAATACCTACCATATAGGAAATCTGCGTCATATTGAACTCACCTGTTTCTATCAATTGAGCGGCACGGTTGATGCGCATCTCTTTTATAAACTCAATCGGAGCCAGGCCCGTCAATGTCTTCAGTTTTTTGAAGAAAACAGAACGGCTGACTGCAACTTCTCGCACCAGATCATCCACCACCAGATCACCATTATCCATATTTGCTTCCATAAGTTCAACCAGTTTATCCATAAACTTACGGTCGTTGGGAGACATATCCGGAAGCTTTTCTTCCTCCGTAGCAGCTTCTTCTGAGGTTGATAAAGAAGAAACATGCGTATTATTCATCAGATTGTCTCTATAAAGACTTTGCAGTTTCCGACGCTGGGAAAGCAGATTCTCAACACGTGCCTTCAGATAAGTAGCACTGAAAGGCTTCGTTATATAATCGTCTGCACCATACTCCAACCCTTCCAACTTACTTTCGATAGAAGTCTTAGCCGTCAGCAAAACAATAGGAATGTGACTGGTAGTCATATCGGCACGCAATTCTTTAGTCATTTCGATACCGTCTTTCTCGGGCATCATAACATCGCTGATAATAATATCCGGCACAAACTTGAGTGCTTTACTCCAACCCTCCATGCCATCTGCAGCTTCTACCACCCGATACATTGAGGAGAAAATAGTACGCAGGAATGCACGCAGCTCCTGATTATCTTCTACCAGCAACATTACTTCCTTATTGGAGCTTTCCTCCGGCTCTTCATCCTGCATCCCGGTTTCCGGATTTACAATCGGAATAACGGAAGCCGTTGCATCCATCACAGGGACAGGAATAGTCATGGATGTAGTAGTAACAGCATCTTCGAGAATAAATTCAACCGTTTCGTCATAATGTTCCTTTCCTTTGAGGAAATCTACCTTGAAACAACTACCTTCACCCAGTTTGCTATCAACAGAAATAACAGCTTTATGCATCTCTACCAACTCTTTCACTAATGAAAGGCCGATGCCGGTACTTGCCTGATTGAACAGATTTTTATCTACCAGGTTTTCAAAACGAACAAAGAGAGATTTCTTCTTATTCTCAGCAATACCAATGCCCTGATCCTGTACTCCTACAGAAACAGTTCCTTCATCTTCATGAATAAACACACGGATCAATTTTCCGCCCGGTGTGTATTTAAAAGCATTGGAAAGCAGGTTAAAGACGATCTTCTCCAATTTATCTTCATCTACCCAAAGGTAAAGTTCATCCTTTTCTGTTTCAAACAGGAAATCAATGTTGTGCTCCTCGGCCAGTGATTCAAAATTATCCATCACCTTACGTACGAAAGCTACTATATTGACACGCTGTACCTGCATCTTCATCTTCTTATTCTGAATCTTCCGGAAGTCAAGAATCTGATTAACCAGGTGAAGCATACGATTCGTGTTACGCTCTACAACTACCAACTGTTCGCGGGCATCTTCCGGTAATTTAGAATTCTTCAATACATACTCTACAGGGCCGGCAATAAGTGTCAGCGGAGTACGAAGTTCGTGAGATATATTGGTAAAGAAACGCAGCTTAATATCCGAAACCTGCTGTTCTACAGACACTTCATGCTTCAACCGGTAAATGGTAAAGAGGATATAAACAGCCACAAAGATCACAAGCAGAATAAACAATACATAAAGGAAATAGGCCAGTGGGGTTTCCCAGAATGACGGCAGTACTACGATGTCGAGAAACCGGGTATTGTCCACCCACACACCGTCACTATTGGTAGAACGTACTTTAAATGTATAGTGTCCCTTCGGCAAGTTAGTATAGGTGGCATTGCGTAGCCGGTCGGCATACGTCCACTGATTTTCAAAACCTTCAAGAATATAGGCATACTGAATATTCTGCGGATTCGTATAATCGAGTGCTGCATACTGAATGGCAAAAATATTTTCTTTATGAGAAAGTACCAGTTCTTTGGTATCGTCCAAGCCTACCTTCAATACTGATCCTTCGCCCGGAACAATGTCCTGATTGGCTATCACCAACTTAGATAATACAATAGGAGGTACAAAGCTACTCTTATTGATAGAATCGGGAGCGAACATGAAAATACCATTACTGGCACCAAAAAGCATATCCCCCATGGAAGTTACTGCTGAAGCTGCTTCACTGAAACGTACACGGAAAGTAATACTACGGTCGTCATAATTCTCAAAACGCTCTTCACCGGGAATGAATTTACTGATTCCATTCTCTGTACTCATCCATAAATTCTGCTTCTTATCCTCACGAATGGAAAGCAACACATCAGAAGGTAGCCCATCAAGTACGGAATAAGATTTGAACACTCCGTTTCCATCTTTATCAATAGAAAGAAGTTTATTGAGACCTCCTCCAAAAGTAGCAAGGTAAAGCTCCTTCTTCTTTGTGGCAATAATCCAGTGCACATCATTATTACTCAAGCTCTTTGCGTCATTCGGATTACGAGAGAAGTGATGGAACTGAATCTCTTCGGGAGTTTTAAAATTCTCATCAAAGGCAACTGCCCCGGCTGTGGTTCCCACCCAGAGATACCCATTGTTGTCCGATGTAATGAAACGGGTTTTATAGCAAAGGTCAATCGGATATCCTTTCAGGTTATTACGGTGATTGACAAAAATAGTATTGCCGGCTTTATCTTTTGATATATAGTTAATTCCGTTGGCAAAGGTTGCTACCCAGATTCTCCCGTTATGATCCTCGTAAACGCAATACACATTATCATTACTCAGACTATACATATCATCTTCATCATACTGATAACGGGATAATTTGTAAGATAATCCATTGGGTGCAACCGGCTCGGCACGTACCAATCCATCACCCTTTGTAGCAATCCAGAGTATTCCTTTCGAATCCTGAGTTATATCATAGACCGTACCTTTCATTGGTACACCGGAAAGTGAAACATTACCTGCTTCGGTCAGGAAACCCATATATTTATGGTTTTCATCATACACTCGAAGACGCCCATCTTTCAATCCAACCCATATATTTTTATGCTTATCCTCACATAGTGCACGTACTTCATTGCTTAATGATTCATAACTATGCTCTTCGGGAGTCAGCATACTAAACTGAACTGAACGAAAAGTAACCTTTTCCAATCCCTTTGAATGAGTACAAATCCACAAATTGCCCTGCTTGTCCGAAAAAGTAGAGTGAATTTTATTGGAGAAACGCCAGTCGCTACTTCCTAACTCATCATAAAAAGGCACAAGGCTCTGTTCCTTACGGTCGTAAAAAGAGAAGCCTCCACCATAGGGATGCACCCAAAGGTATCCGTTAGTATCTTCGTGAATATGAAAAGAAGGGCGCGAACGGTCGGCAGCAGTAGGCTCTACACGCATCTGCTCCCGTTTTAAGATCCCGGTAGTCGGATTGAAATGAACTACTACTCCGGGTTCTTCCTGCTCAAACCATACTTCGGAAGATTTATCTACATAAGCCGAAATAATAGGTGCGGAAGGCAAATTACGACAAGTAATATGGGAATAATGTATGTGTTCTTTGGTTTTCAAATTGTAGGTAAAGAAACCATCAGTAGAAGTGGCTATAACGACCTTATCTCCTCCTACCGCACTGATAGCAGCAATACGCGAACGAGTAGGAAGTTCAAGTAACTCAAACTGACCGTTCTTTTTCTGGTAACGCCACACGCGCCCCCTATCCGAACCAAAACAAATCTCCGCATCATCCTCCTGTACAGCATAGAATGCCTGTTTGGGATCAGAAAACCGTTCTTTAGTCTCTACAAAATAGGAAACCGGATTTTTCTCTCCCGGACGAATTAGCCCTAAGCCATTATCCGTCAGTATCCATTCATTATTGTTAGCATCCTGATATACTTTAAAAACTTTTGTAGCAGGGAAAAGACCGGATTTTGCCGAATAAATGTCAGTAGAGAGATGGTTTGTCCCAGCAGGAGTAGTCACACGGATGGCACCATCATTCTCGGTAAGCAACCAAACGGTCCCGCAAGGAAGTACAGTGATGGTATTTACATTGGAAGTACTACCCGGTTGGCCGGCAGCAGGCACTTGTTCGAAAGTCTCCGTACGCGGATCAAAACGATGAGCACGGTTATCATAAGTCAGCAACCACAAAAAACCGCTGGGGTCTTCGTACATTCGGTCGACACGATTGTTAGTCAGGCTGATAAAACTTCCCTGGCGTGCTTTATAAGTCTTAAAAGAGTATCCATTAAAGCGGTTTATTCCATCCCAGGTAGAAAACCAGAGATTCCCTTTATGATCTTGTAAAATGCTCATTACAGTGTTCTGAGACAGACCGTCCTCCGAAGAATAATGGGTGAAGAAACAGCTACGCTGGGCATCAGTCGCCAGCGCGATACTCAAAAATGCTATCAGAAATAAGATTCTTCTCATCATTTTATAAACTTCCATGCTGTAAAGATACAAATTAAACCGAATTTCACTGTGTTTTTGTATCCTTTTTAACAAGGTATTAGCATGAAAAGGAATAGATAATATGGTAAGCTACAAGCTAAAGTTTGTTAGTTTAGGGTTTATTTTATACTGGCTAAGATCCAAAGGTTATTATCAGTGTGCCATAGATTGTCCGGTGTTGTACTTTGTCTTTCTCAGAAAGTAACGTTTCCTTTCCCGGTGTGCAGTCTTGTTTTACATGTACATCTAAAACAATAACACTATTTAATAGAAGACTGATTAAAATCTAAGCAGGAATTTAATTTGTAAGTTGCTTATTAAAGAATGCCAGTATCTCCTCCTGCATCTCTTTACTACAGAAGTGAGGTAAATCCCATAGTCTGGTAATCAGTTTATCATCGGCTGACTGGTTCTTCCAAACCCGGTGCAACTGTGCATAAGCATCTTCTACAGCCGGAACCGGGAAGAGTTTATCCTTCCGTCCGTTAAAAAAAAGCATCGCTTTGGGACAGGCTATAGAAGCAATGTGAGGATAATCCAGATAACGCCTTAATCCGGGAAGTACATTGGCATAATTGGAATCTCCTTTACCACGCCCATAGTCAGGAGAAAGTTGATACTCCGTCGTAGTAAGCCAACAAACAGCCGCTCCGGCTTTTATTTTATCAGACAGAGCCGAAAGCATCCAGGATCGATAGGCACCCATCGAGAATCCCATACAACCGATTCGATTGGCATCTACTTCTCCCAAAGAAGCCAGAAAATCTGTGGTATAGATATCTTCATAAGAAATAAATCCACTCCAGCTACGCCCCAACATCTCAAAGCTACAAGCCAATGCCTGCTGACTTTCATAACGTACGCCTTCCTTGCGCCCGCGTTCTCCCCAGAAAAGGGCATCAATGGAAATCACCACATAGCCTTTGGAAGCCAGGTAATCACCTACATACTGATCATCATAACATTGATGTACCCATTTGTCAGCGTCCGACAACACAAGAGAATCGACACCGAAAGGACGAATCATTTTCTCTTTTCCAATGGAGAAATGCGCTCCGTGGTCGTGGAGTAATACAATGGCAGGAAAAGGTCCTTCCCCCTCAGGTACCAATAAATAGGCAGGTACACGAGAATAGGCAGAAAGATTGAAACAAATCTTACGGGCTTCATATCCGGAACGATACTCTATAGACACTACCTCCATATTATATTCGCTGGCAACAGGAGGTGGAGTCAACATGGCATCCAATACAGTAGCACGAGCGGTTTTCCGCCAAATGGAAAAATCCTTCAACGGACTATTTCCCCAAGCCATAGGATAGGTAAGCTCCTGTTTTATCTGATCGAGGAAAACAGGATACTCTTTCTCTATTTCATAAGAAGACACCTCTTGTGCCGTACTTGCTAATGAAACAAAGATCAATAAGCAAAAGCAGATTCGTTTCAACATTCGCATTTACTTTTATTATCGCACTACTTTTACCAACGCATTTCCATTCTTTACCGGATTCCATCCATCTTCTCCAACTAAGATTTCTTCTATCTGGTATCCTTTCAGTTTTTTAAGCTGATGGGAGAAAGTGGCACGAGCCTTTGGATTGGCGCCCTCTCCAAAGCTCTCATATTCGGCATAGAATACCGTTTTCTCTGCATCCTTTTTCCCCCAGTTATGCCATCCGGCAGGTTGTATGTGTTTGCCTAAATTGCAACGAATAAATACTGCCTGTGCATAGGGACGCCATGGACGGGAAAGATAAACACCTTTCACACCATCATCGGCAGTGAGCGTACAGTCATAGAACACATAGCCATACTTCTTTCCTGCCTCCGTAGAAGGGGCTGTAACATACCCATCTCTCTTGCTATGAATATGGCAACGATTGAAGACAGCAGTAGACCAGCCAAATATGAAATCGACAGAACCTTCTATATAACAGTCTTCATAATACTGACGACTGTTTTTTCCGTATGTATAAAGGGTATCCTGGAAACCAAGAAACCGGCAGTTTTTAAAAAAGATCCGATCAGCAGAAACAAAACAAGCTACGGCTTGCCCAACAGGTCCGGCAGTATTTTCAAAGGTGATGTTCTCTGCATAAAAATCAGGAGCATAAATATAGCAGGTAGATGATCCGGAAGTTCCTTTGGTCTCTCCGAAAACATTCTTCTTATTGGCATAATCATCATAAGAAATCACAGCACCTTCCTGTCCTATCAGTGAAATATTAATCTTACTCTCGGGTACTACGACCTTTTCTTTGTATATACCTTTGCGAACAAGAATAGTAGTACGCACATCCTTACGGAAATCAGGCACTGCATCTATAGCCTCCTGGATAGTGAAGAAATCACCACTGCCATCCTGCGCCACCACATAATTGTAATGACGGACATACTTTGCCAGTTCAGGAACTACTTTTGCAATGGCATCTACCGCCAAACCAGCTACTACACGTCCCCCATATACATTGAGATGCGTATTATCTTCACGTCCTTTCGGGAAAGCCGGTACTTTATCGGGAGATACCCACATGAATAGTTTTTTAGATTCTACCGGTCCCAATCCCTGCACCAGATCATGAGTAATCTTATTCATGTCAATGAAAGGCACTCCCAACTCTTTTGCCACATTGCGGGGAGACTCAAGATAGGCACCATGTGTATCAAATAAAGTATCACCTTCCTGAACCGGTTCTGTTTCTCCGGCATCGTGACGTGTATCCTTGGCTATACTTTCATCCAACGGACGGACAAAATTACGGCGTACAATTGCATTGCAAAGGATGGGTATTCCTCCTTTAGCCCGAGTTTCATTTACAAAACGGCGCAGATTAGCGTCAAAAGTTGTTCCTGGTACAGTGTGCCGATCCTCTTTGGGCTTTTCATCGTTATGTCCGAACTGAATAATAACATAATCGCCTTTATTCACCTGGGAAATCACTTTGTCCCAACGCCCTTCATCAATAAAGCTTTTAGAACTGCGTCCGTTTACCGCATGATTGTCAATACGTACTTCTTGACTGAAGAATCCGGGTAGCATCATCCCCCACCCACGTTCCGGATTACCACCTGTGATATTTTTGTTAGCCATTGTAGAGTCGCCTATCATAAATATGGTAAGCACTGGTTTATCTGCTCTGAAGGCAGATAGAAGAAAAAATAAACTCAATAGAGCTACCAGTTTCTTTTTCATTTTTGTCGAACTTATTTATATTGTTGTGCAAACTTACAGAGTTTTTAATTGAATGGCGTATAAAAACCGTTGTTTTAGGTGGAATAATTGTATATTTGGACAGGTTTTTAAAATTTGAAGTATGAAAACAAGAAGTAAAACATTCATTTTAGAAAAGGAAAAAGTATGGGAACCGGCAGGCGAAGGGGTTGTTCGCCAAATTATGGGATACGACGGACAAGTAATGCTGGTAAAGGTAAAGTTTGAAACGGGAGCTATAGGAACACCGCATACTCACTATCATACTCAGACTACATACGTGGCAAGTGGTAAATTTGAATTCACCGTAAATGGTGAAAAACAGATAGTAGAAACCGGAGACGGTGTTTATATTGAACCTGATGCAGAACACGGATGCGTTTGTCTGGAAGCCGGAATACTGATTGACTGCTTCAGTCCAATGCGGGCAGACTTCTTAAAATAAAAAGAAATAGAGGGTGCACAGGGAAACTGGTACACCCTCTTCTGCAAAGAACATCATCCCCGTAAGTCATCACGACTTTACTGCGGAGGGGAGACTTCTCTTTTATTCTATAATTACCATTTTTTGATTTTCCACCAATACGGAATTGTATGGGTATAAGAGTAAGAATCTGTTTTCTATGTTTCTTATAGTTATCAAAAAGGTAACAATGGATTCTCATACCACCATCGGATACAAATCTATGGGAGATATCGTTCTATGTTGTGTAGAAACTGATTAATTATGTGGAAATATTGTGTTCTTTCAACTATTTATACGGATACCAATTGCTACTATCGGTGAAAATATTCTCAATAGTGTAACGCAAAGCTTCTTTAGGGGTCAATTGTTTTGCCCACTTCACTCTCCCGGCGGTTATAGCGCCCTCACCGGTATTTCCAAACTCAGCATAACGGGCTGTCTTTTCATTTGCTTCATTGCGCCAATTGTCCCACCCTTCAGGACGGATATGACTTCCAAACTCACAATTGAGGAAAGTAGTAGATGCGTATGGACGCCAGGGACGCCCCAAATACACTTTAGTTACTCCGGGAGCAGCGGTCAGTTTACAACTTTTGAATACATAACCGAACGCTACATTTTCAGGAGTAGAAGCTGCTGTTATATAAGAATTTCGCTTACTATGGATAGTGCAACGCTCAAAGAGAGCCGTAGCAGGACCAAAGATAAAATCGGTAGTTCCTTCTATGTAGCAACTGGTAAACAGCAAACGCGCCCCTTCTCTGCCGGTATATATCGTATCCTGATTTCCCAGAAAACGGCAATGGATAAACATCAACCTGTCACCTTCTGTATGTAGCGCTACCGCTTGCCCAAGCGGAGCCGCATTATTCTCAATGGTCAGGTTCTTGAAAGTAATGTCATTTCCTTCTACCTTAATAGTATAAGTACGAAAAGTACCCATCTTATTAATATTGGCATGATCATCATACGTAATAATAGTACCCTCGGCACTCTCACCTACCAGTTGTACATTCTTAACCCACGAAGGAATAACCAGCTTTTCTTTATAAACCCCATCCTTTATATATATAGTAACGGTGTAATCCATAAAAGCACGAACAGCCTCCACCGCCTCCTGAATAGTACGATATTCTCCGGTACCATCACGTGCCACTACAATCGTATCTTGTTTCTGCTGTGCTTGTACCGTTCCGATACAAGCCAACAGCAGCAACAGACTTACTCTCACTAACCTTCTCATTGTTTCTTCTGCAAACGTTCATACTCAAGACTCGCCATAATGAATGGCCCTACAGCTTTCGGGTCATTATCACGAATCGTCTCATTAATATAATAATCATAATCTCCCGAACGATAGTTCTTTCCACCCAGTCCGGCAACGGCACAAGCTTTCGTTATAGTCACCAAACCGTCATTGTCTACTTCAATAAAGTTATCCAGAATACCTTTATACCCCTTCAATGCCACATCCAAATAAGACTGATCAATATATCCCATACGTACCGCTTTAAATAAAGCATATACAAACATAGTTGAGCAGGAAGATTCAAGATAATTTCCTTTCTCGCCACTCTTGTCGAGCACCTGATACCACAATCCGGTTTTCGGATCCTGAATTCGTTTCACCTGAGTTGCTATATTATTAAGAATGACAAGCATTGAATCACGTCCTGCTTCATGTTTCGGAATAAAGTCGAGTGCGTCTACAAAAGCCATCGCATACCATCCCATAGCACGTCCCCAGCTATGTTTAGATTGTCCTGTTACGGGATCGGCCCAACGTTCTTTGCGACTCACATCACAAGCATGGCGATACAACCCATTCTGCGGATCATAAGTGTGACGGGCTACAGTAATAAACTGATTCACTACATCTGCATAATCCTTCACCTGATTGTTGCGAAAAGCATATTCTGCGTAAAAAGGAGAAGCCATGTAGATACCATCAAGCCACATCTGATTGGGATAAATCTTTTTATGCCAGAAACCACCATCCTCATTGCGTGGATGCGTGTCAAGCTGACTACGCAACAAATCAATTGCTTTCTTATACTTCTCATCTTTAGACTCTTCATAAATACGGAAAAGGAATTTCCCGGAATTCAGACGGTCAATATTGTATTCTTGCAATTTATAAGTAACAATGCTACCATCATTATGAATCATCGTATCAGCATATGCCAGTGCATAATCAACTATTTTTTTATCACCATATGTATCATATACATCAAGCATTGCCTGAAGCTCCAGTCCATGACAGTAGTCCCATTTCAGTTTAGGCTGAAAATCAAGTTGCCAGGATTCGGGACAACGAATCATCTCCGACTCCGTCATTCGAACGGACCAAGGCAGTTTATCACTTACTTTCTGAGCAGACAGAGAAACAGAACAGAGCAAAGTTCCCAGGACAAAAATTTTACAAATCGAATTCTTCTTCATTCTCATTTTGGTTATCGGTAATTAGATTTATTCCTTGAATGGGACAAAGATAGCGAGTCTTTTTTTATACGGTGTGTAGATTTCGATTCAAATAGTGTATTTATAAGTTTTCGTGCGCGCAAACATTAAATTCGTGTGCGATAACGTAGTTTTTTAGCGTTTTTGGACAATTTTGGTAGTATTCAGACAAAATTTACAGCAAAAGAGACAATAAATATGTTGATTTACATCAAATAATGTGTATTTTTGACCCCAGAATCAGAACTAATAATTTTAAATCATTTATCATGAGTACAATTCAAAATGCGATGGGTAAAATGACAAACTACAGATGGACCATCTGCGCTATGTTATTTTTCGCGACAACAGTTAACTACCTCGACCGTCAGGTGCTATCGCTGACGTGGGATGAATTTATCAAACCTGAATTCCACTGGGACGAATCACATTACGGTACTATTACCTCTGTATTTTCCATTGTATATGCAATCTGCATGTTGTTTGCAGGACGTTTCGTTGATTGGATGGGAACAAAGAAAGGTTTCCTTTGGGCTATCGGTGTATGGTCACTAGGTGCATGTCTTCATGCAGTCTGCGGTATAGTAACTGAGCATGTAGTGGGTCTTCACAGTGCTGCAGAACTGGCTGCTGCAACAGGTACTGTTGTAGTTACTATTGCTACTGTCAGTATGTATTGCTTCCTGGCTGCCCGCTGCGTATTAGCACTCGGTGAAGCCGGTAACTTCCCGGCAGCTATTAAAGTAACAGCTGAATACTTCCCTAAGAAGGACCGCGCTTATGCAACTTCTATCTTTAACGCCGGTGCTTCTATCGGTGCGTTGATTGCTCCGTTAACCATTCCTGTTCTTGCCAAATTCTGGGGTTGGGAAATGGCATTTATTGTTATTGGTGCCCTCGGTTTCATCTGGATGGGTTTCTGGGTGTTCATGTATACTCCTCCCGCAAAGAGCAAACACGTGAACAAAGCTGAGTTGGAATACATCGAACAGGACAAACACGAAGTAGGTGGCACTTATGTAGAGGAAAAGAACGAAAAGAAGATGAAATTCTGGCAGTGTTTCAGTTACAAACAGACTTGGGCATTCGCTTTCGGTAAGTTTATGACAGACGGCGTATGGTGGTTCTTCCTCTTCTGGACTCCTTCTTATCTGTTCACACAGTTCGGCATTAAGACTTCAAGCGGTCTGGGGATGGGATTGATTTTCACGCTGTATGCAATCACCATGTTATCTATCTATGGAGGTAAACTTCCTACTATCTTTATTAATAAAACAGGTATGAATCCGTATGCAGCCCGTATGAAAGCGATGCTGATTTTCGCATTCTTCCCGCTGGTGGTATTGCTGGCTCAACCGCTGGGTACTATTTCTCCATGGCTTCCTGTTATTATGATCGGTATAGGTGGTGCTGCTCACCAGTCCTGGTCGGCAAATATCTTCTCTACCGTAAGTGATATGTTCCCCAAAACAGCTATTGCAAGTATTACCGGTATCGGTGGTATGGCCGGTGGTTTCGGTTCTATGATCCTTCAGAAAGTAGCAGGTAACTTATTTGTATATGCTTCCGGTTCAACAATAGTAGACGGAAATGAAGTGGAAATGACTCCTGACTTACTGGCCCAGGGTGCACAGTTCGTACGTCCGGCTATGGAATTTATGGGATTCTCGGGTAAACCAGCTGGTTATTTCATTATCTTCTGCGTTTGTGCAGTAGCTTACCTCATTGGCTGGATTGTAATGAAAGCACTGGTTCCGAAATACAAACCTATCGTACTGGAATAATCTTTCACACACAAAATTTATAAATAGCAAAGAGCTGTATCAACGAATGGTTGATGCAGCTCTTTTTTTCCTTATCTTTGCCCCATGGAAAAAGAGGAAATCACAGAGTCTTTCGACATCCTGCTTACTGCTTGTCGTACTCAGGACGACAAACTTGGCGTAGCTTATAAGCAAATGCGCGACCTGCTCGAGCGTCTTTGTCGCAGCCAGATGCCAAACGAAAGTCTGCAAATGACCGATCTATCTGCACGGATTAGTTTCGTAGCAGCACGTACCGAATTATCCGTTGTAGAACAGAACCGTCTGCATACCTTCCGTCTCACCTCAAATGCCGTATTAAACCGAAGAGAAGAACCCAAACGAGAGAAACTACTACGTGATGTAAAAACTCTTGCCTTTTTCTTGAAGAAACTCTCCGGAACTGATATCCCCGAAACATTGTACCGGCTACTCCCTAAAGCAGATGCTACTTATATCGTTGCTCCACCGGCTCACAAACGAGTAGAAAGAATGCGGGTTTGTTTTCAATATTCGGATGAATTCTTTTTGTATGTCAATCCGCTGGATAGTATTGCGGACGAGCCACTGCGAGTGCACTACAATATTCCACAAATAAATGAAGAGTTTGCAGAGACCTGTAAACTTCTCTGGCGACATGCACAAATCAATCTGCTCGATGTAGCCATCGACAAGGAAGGAATACTCACTCCCTCTTTCATCGTTCTTGAACCGGATTATCTGATAGATATCAGCTCGTTGGCAGAATGCTTTCGCGACTACGGGCACCATCCTGCCAACTATCTGCTGGCCCGTTTGCAGCCTATAGAGAATGCACGTCCTCTACTCCTGGGAAATATTGCCAACCTCTTTCTGGACGAATGGATCCATGCGGATGGAGAAGTGGACTATCTTTCGTGTATGCAGAAAGCTTTCCGCCGTTACCCTATCGAACTGGCAGCTTGTGCCGATTTACAGGATAAGGAAAAAGAGCGACAGTTCTTTGACGATTGCAAAAAACATTTTGAACATATCCGGGAGATAGTAACCGATACTTTCCATGCCCCCGGTTATGAAATGGATAAGACAGATGCCGTACTGGAACCTTCTTATATTTGCGAAGCATTGGGGTTACAGGGACGTCTGGACTACATGCAGCGGGATATGTCATCATTCATCGAAATGAAATCCGGAAAAGGTGACGAATACAGTATCCGTAACAAGGTAGAGCCCAAAGAAAATAATAAGGTACAGATGCTTCTCTACCAGGCAGTACTCCAATATTCGATGAAAATGGATCACCACCGGGTAAGAGCTTATCTGCTATATACGCGTTATCCGCTACTTTATCCTGCCCGCCCGTCATGGGCAATGGTACGCCGAGTTATCGATTTGCGCAATCGCATTGTAGCCGACGAATATGGTATCCAGCTACGCAACAGTCCGGAATATACAGCCGAAAAGTTACAGTCAATCAATGCCAAAACACTAAATGAACGAGGACTTCAGGGACGTTTCTGGGAACAATTCCTTCGTCCTTCCATTGACATATTTGCCCAGCGCCTCGCTACACTCTCCTCTTTGGAACAGGCCTATTTTTACACAATCTACAACTTCATCACCAAAGAACTATATACCTCCAAATCGGGTGATGTAGATTATGAAGGCCGCACAGGAGCTGCTGCTTTATGGCTTTCAACACTAGCAGAAAAATGTGAGGCCGGAGAAATTCTATATGACCTTCGTATTAAAGAAAACCATGCCGCCGATGAGCACAAAGCGAGTATTATCCTATCCAGAGGAGACATTCGGGAAGAAGCCTTACCTAATTTCCGCCAGGGTGATGCCATCGTTTTATATGAACGCAACACGGATACAGACAACGTCACCAACAAAATGGTATTCAAAGCCAACATAGAATCTCTCACCGAAAATGAAATACACATCCGGCTGAGAGCTACTCAGCAAAACACTTCCGTTCTTCCTCATGAAAGTCTGTATGCCATTGAGCATGACACAATGGATACTACTTTCCGGAGCATGTATCAGGGATTGTCTGCTTTTGCATCGGCCACCCAAAAGCGCAGAGATTTACTGCTTGCCCAGCGCCTTCCCGCTTTCGATGAAACTTTTTCCACCCGTATTTCTACTGCACCGGATGACTTCAGCCGTATTGCCCTTAAAGCACAGGCAGCACAGGATTACTTTCTGCTGATAGGACCTCCGGGTACGGGAAAAACCTCTTGTGCCCTAAAAAAAATGGTGGAGACTTTCTATCAGGAAGAAAATACGCAAATTCTCCTCCTGTCATATACCAATCGTGCCGTAGACGAAATCTGTAAATCCCTCTCTTCTATAAAGCCTGAGGTAGATTTTATCCGTGTTGGTAGTGAACTCTCCTGTGACGAAGCCTATCGCAACCACCTGATAGAAAATGAACTTGCCCTCTGCAGCCGCCGCTCTGAAGTGGTGGAGAGAATCACCCGTTGCCGGATATTCGTAGGTACAGTAGCCTCTATCTCCGGCAAACCGGAATTGTTCAGACTAAAAACTTTTGATGTAGCCATTATTGACGAAGCCACTCAAATACTTGAACCACAGTTATTAGGCATCCTCTGTGCACGTAGCACAACAGGCAACGATGCCATTGGCAAATTCATCCTTATCGGAGACCATAAGCAGCTGCCGGCCGTAGTTCTTCAACGAGAAGAGCAGTCAGAAGTACATAACGAACAGTTACGTGCCATCGGGTTGACAAATCTCAAAGATTCTCTCTTTGAGCGTCTTTACCGAACCGTTAGAGAATTGACAATGGACAGTGGACAATTGACAGTGAACAGTGGACAGTGGACAGTGGACAGTGGCTATGCAGCATGCAAACAGCGCAGCAACTGTCCACTGTCAATTGTCAACTGTCAACTGCCTAACTGTCAACTGTCCACTGTCAATTGTCAATTCTCCTTCGACATGCTCTGCCGGCAAGGACGTATGCACCCGGAAGTAGCTCTCTTTGCCAATCGTACTTTCTACGAAGGACGTCTGCTCCCTGTAGGACTCCCTCACCAACAGGAAAATTCACCAGCCATTACCCGCCTTGCTTTTTATCCCTCTGAGCCGGAGCCTGCTGGTGCTTCAGCCAAAATAAATCATTCCGAGGCACGTATTGCAGCCCGTTTGGCTCTGACAATCTATCAAAGAGAAGGAACAGAAAACTTTAATACGACACGTACTTTGGGGATTATCACCCCCTATCGTAGTCAGATAGCGCTTATCAAACAAGAAATAGCCCGGCTGAACATCCCTGCGCTCAATGAAATATTGATTGATACCGTAGAACGGTTTCAGGGAAGTGAACGGGATATTATTATTTATTCATTCTGCGTTAACTACCCTTATCAGCTCAGATTCCTCTCAAATCTGACAGAAGATAATGGAATATTAATAGACCGTAAACTGAACGTAGCCATGACCCGTGCCCGAAAACAAATGTTTATCACCGGAGTTCCTAATCTACTGAAACTAAACCCGATCTACCTAAGCTTAATAAAACTGGCAAATGAACAAGTTTGTTTTAAATAACGTTTGCAATCATTAGCCTTTATTTTTTCTTTATGCGGTTTATTAACACCTAAATAGCGAACAAACCGCTATATTTGCGCTACGTTTTTTTCATAGAGATTTAGATTTAAGGTTAGAAGAATTGCGGAAGTCGTGAGACTTCCCTTTTTTTCGCTTTAACGTTTACTGCCACCAAGAATTCAATCTATATTGAATTCGCTTCAATCTAGGCAAGTAAACAAGAAAAGCCCCTTCGAGAGAAGAGGCTTTTTATGCTTCCTGCAGAGAGAAGTATGCCAGATGGCATTTATCATCCATTCGGATAGGCTATTCTACCGGTATACATATTTCCGTCAATAACTCTTCCGGAGGAGTCGATTCCGGACTATTCAGATAGGATTCATACCCACGTGAATTGCTGACTGTATAGCCACCCTGTGGTATCCAATGCCCATAAATGGTGTCATACACAGCACCCAAATTAGCATAAGGCCCTTTGTAGCGAAATACCAGGTACTTCCCTCCCGAAATCTCTTTCACGCCGATCTCTCCTTTGGGCTGCACAGGTGAGGGTACAGTAAAACAGACATCCGTCCGTAGATTCTTCGGCTCGGTCACCTTCGGATCATCATGGTAGATACAAATATATTCCATATAGCGGGTATCTATTTTCTCTTCACTCACATAAGCATATAGTTTCTTCCATGCTTCGCAATATGCCAAAGCCATATACGCTCCTGTCAATCGGACATAAATTACCTGTTTCGGTTGCTGTTCGCGTACCTCCATTGTCACATCCAGTGCCAGGTTTATTTCTAATGGTTTCATAATAACGTGGTCTTTATTGTTTCTATACTCATTGGGTGAAATACCATAGAACTGCTTAAAGATTTTCGACAACGAAGAAGGAGAACCATAACCTATCTGATAAGCAATATCACTCACAGACATTGTACTGTAACGTAGTAACCGGGCTGCAGTCTCGATCCTTGTGCGTACAATAAATGCTCCTAACGGTTCATGCAAAAACGCTTTCATAATACGGTGGAAATGATAGGGTGAGAAATGGGAAATTTCGGCCAGTTTTTCCAGGTCAATCTCTTCACCCAAATGATTGTTAATGTACTCCACCACAATGTTGACACATCTGTGATACTCTTCGGTTGTTGATGTTCTTTGCTCCATATTCTTTGATTATTTCACACTGCAAAGATAGACGTACTTATCAAAGGAATCTTTTCCAATCTTGCTAATTTAGAAGATTATTATGTACTTTTGCCATAAACATACAAAAAAGATGAAAGATATAGAGATTATAGCATTCGACGCTGACGACACACTATGGAGCAACGAACCTTTCTTCCAGGAGATTGAACGGAAATTTGCCAATTTATTAAGTATATACAAAGACACAAAAGAAATTTCTGCCGAACTATTCAAAACAGAAATGAATAACCTGGAAAGTTATGGCTATGGAGCAAAAGGATTTACGCTGTCGATGATAGAAACTGCCCTACGTATCAGTAATCACAAAGTATCAGCCGAAATAATAAACGAGATCCTGTCTTTGGGCAAGTCGCTGCTCAATATGCCGATAGAATTATTGCCAGGAGTAGAAGAAACCCTCCGAACATTAAAACAAAGCAATCGCTACCGGTTAATAGTAGCTACCAAAGGAGACCTGCTCGACCAGCAACGGAAACTGCAACGTTCAGGGCTGGCTTCTTATTTCGATTATGTAGAAATCATGTCGGACAAAACTGAAAAAGAATATACTAAGTTAATAAATACACTGCAAGTAACCCCCGAAAAATTCATGATGATAGGTAACTCCCTAAAATCAGATATCCACCCGGTATTAGCCATTGGCGGATACGCGGTGCATGTACCGTTTGAGGTGATGTGGCAACACGAAGTTGTAGAAAACTTCGAGCATCCCAGACTCCGAAAGGTAAAAAGGATGGGGGAGATAGTGAACAGTGATTAGTAATTAGTGATTAGTGAGCAGTGATTAGTGATTAGTGATTAGTGAGCTGCGCTATGATCCGCATGGCACTAATCACTAATCACTGCTCACTAATCACTCTTTTTGTCCTTAATCATCAAGATACTCATTTCATAAAGCAGATAGAGAGGAATAGCCACAACGCTTAATGTAAACGGATCACCTGTAGGAGTAATGATGGCAGCAGCTATTACAATCACAACAATTGCATGCCGACGATATTTCCGGAGAAATGTTTTATTGACAAGCCCCAACAGTGATAGCAACCATGTGACCAAAGGCAATTCAAATGCCAGTCCCATACAGAGTACCAGCATCATAAAATTGTCTATATAAGAATTTAATGAGATTACATTTTCGATCTCCGCACTAAGCTGATAGGTAGAAAGAAAACGAAGTGTAAGCGGATAAACCATAAAGTATCCCAGCAATACACCTAGAAAAAACATAACTGTACCTATACTAAGCGCTTTCCTCACTCCACGCCTCTCTTTGGGATAAAGCGCCGGATTGATAAAACGCCATATTTCAAAGAAGATATAGGGCATAGCAGTCACTACCGACATCCAGAAGGCGGTAGACATATGTATAAAGAAAGGAGCTGCCAAATTGATATTTACCAGCTTTACTTGAAATTCCTGCGTAAAAAAGTCATCCGTCAGGTCAAACTTCTCGCCAATATACCTCAACAGATCATAGAACACGAAGTCATTGTGGCAAGGAGCCAGCACTACGCTGTCAAACAAATAAGGCATAGCGATGAAATATCCCACCGCCAACACAAACCAGACTCCAATGACACGAAACAACACCCGGCGCAGTTCATCCAGATGGTCCCAGAAAGTCATTTCAGCCATGGTTATTTCTTATCCTTGTCCGTTGTTTTAGCCGGTTCGTCAATCTCGTCCTTCGCTTTATTGATTTCATCTTTCGCTTCATTCACACCGTCTTTGAAGCTTTTCACACCTTTGCCAAGGCCACGCATCAGCTCAGGTATCTTCTTTCCACCAAAAAGTAACAGAATTACGAGTGCAATAATAATCCATTCGGAACCACTGGGCAGGAAGCCTAATAATAACAAGTTTATCATAAGATATATAGTATATATAAGTTTTTCGGGACAAATATAGTGATTTCACCACAGAGGACAAAACCTTTAACTCCTTTATGGAGTTAAAGAAAAGGAAGAAGGGAAAAGAGTGGAGAGGGGAAAAGTGCCATGTGGCATAATAGCGCAGCCTCTTTCCTTCTCCCCTCTCCATTCTCCATTCTCTTATTCCTGATAATACACCCTCTTCACCCGCGTAGAGATGCTTGTGAGGATTTCATAAGGAATAGTATCCAATGTATCCGAAAGCACAGTTATAGGCAGTTCATCACCAAAGATAATGGCTGCATCCCCCTCCTGGCAATCGATACCGGTTACATCAATCATACAGACATCCATGCAAATATTACCTACATAAGGAGCTTTCTTCCCATTCACCATACAATAAGCATGTCCACACCCTAAATGACGGTTCAACCCGTCTGCATAACCGATTGGAATAGCAGCAATACGCGAAGCCCGGGTCAGATGTCCTTTCCGGCTATATCCCACCGTATCTTCTGCAGGCACATCCCGTATCTGCAGAATAGTAGTTTTAAGCGTACTGACATTATTTATAATAGAGTTATCAATCGGGCTGACTCCATAAAGTCCTATACCCAACCGAACCATATCAAATTGTGCATCAGGAAAACGTTCTATTCCTGCCGTATTGCAGATATGTCTCAGGATTTTATGCGGAAAAGCAGCCTGCAGCTCTTTGGAAGCCCGTTCGAATATCTCAATCTGCCCACGTGTAAAAACATCGAACTGAGGAGAATCACTCCCTACAAAATGGGAGAATACCGAACGCGGAATCAGCGCATTCTGATTCTTCAACCGACGTATCAGCACAGGCACTTCTTCTTCGGAGAAACCCAAACGATGCATGCCCGTATCAAGTTTGATATGTACCGGGAAGTTTGTAATGCCTTCTTTCTCCGCCGCTTTTACCAGCGCATCGAGCAAGTGGAAGTTATAAACTTCGGGCTCGAGCTTGTAATCAAACATTGTCTTGAATGCAGTCAATTCCGGATCCATAATCATAATAGAAGAAGTAATACCCGCTTTACGCAGTTCCGCTCCTTCATCGGCCACGGCCACGGCCAAGTAATCCACCTGGTGTTCCTGCAATGTTTTGGCTATCTCATAAGAACCGGCTCCATAGGCCGAAGCCTTAACCATACATACCATTTTCGTTGCAGGCTGAAGCATAGAGCGATAATGGTTCAGATTGGCTACCATGGCTCCTAAATTTACCTCCAGTATTGTTTCGTGTACTTTCAGCTCCAACCTGTCAGAAACAAGATCAAAATTGAATGTACGTGAACCTTTAATCAGTATCACCTCATCATGCAGATTCTGAAACACATCCGACTCCATCAACTCTTCCGTAGTATGGAAGAAATACTTCTCTATCTCAAAACGGGCAGCACTGGAAAATATCTCCGGTCCCACGCCTATTATTTTGTCAATGCCACGGCTTTGTACCAATTGAGCTACTTTGCGATAGAGAGTAGTGGTACTTTGTCCGGTCTCTAATATATCCGACAAGATGAGCGTACGTTTCATCCCTTTTCCTTTTACTTCAGAACGCCTTACTAAGAAGTCAAGAGCAATATCAAGTGATGCCAGATCAGAATTATAACTATCATTGATAAGTACACATCCATGTTTCCCCTCTTTCACTTCAAGACGCATAGCCACAGGTTCGAGCCGCACCATTCGTTCTGTGATCTGATCGGCAGGCATCATCAGATAAAGGCAGGCAGCAAGGCAATTCAGTGAGTTTTCAATAGAAGCATCATCTATAAAGGGGATACAGAAAGTATTATCCATCTCCAGATAACGATAAGAAATAACTGTATGATCTTCCTTTTTCAGTATCCTGCTTATATACAAAGGACGTTCTGCATCCCGGCAGCTCCATGCTATCTCACGGGCAGTGAGCATTGACTTGCTCACACAATTGCTTATCAGCTCATTGTCGGCATTGTAAATTACGACATCACAATTTTTAAAAAGGCTCAGTTTTTCCATACACTTCTCCTGCAAAGAAAAGAAGTTCTCCTGATGTGCCCCGCCAATATTGGTCAGGATGCCAATAGTTGGCTTTATCATATTCTGTAAAGCACGCATCTCTCCCATCTCAGAGATACCAGCCTCAAAAATTGCCAATTCAGCTTCTTCATTCATCTGCCATACGGAGAGAGGAACGCCAATCTGAGAATTATAACTACGAGGCGAACGTACAATCACCCGATCCGGACTCAACAATTGATGCAACCACTCCTTTACAATCGTTTTTCCATTACTTCCGGTAATACCGATAACCGGTATCTGAAACCGTTCACGATGTAGTTCCGCCAGCTTCTGAAGAGC
The DNA here is from genome assembly GCF_034654355.2 of Bacteroides mucinivorans. Classification (NCBI taxonomy): domain Bacteria; kingdom Pseudomonadati; phylum Bacteroidota; class Bacteroidia; order Bacteroidales; family Bacteroidaceae; genus Bacteroides; species Bacteroides mucinivorans. Next base: position 4,672,405 of record NZ_CP178179.1, read on the forward strand.
CTTCAGAGGATTACTGACGATTAGAAAATTGACAGCTGACAGTTGACAATTGACAGTTGCTGCGTTGCCCGCATGCTGCATAGCAATTGTCAATTGTCCATTGTCAACTGTCAATTCATTAAACTCTTCCTGAGTAACAACAAAATTTCGTACACCACGTTCATAAAGATCAGGAATATAGCGTGCTCCTTTATTTCGTTTGGTAGTCAGGGCAAAAAAAAGAGTTTCTTCGGGGAAGCTGAGAGAGCGACTGTCAGTCAACAGCCAGTCAATAGTTGCTTCAAGAGTACCCACCCTGCGGGCACCTATACATTCGGTTATAGTTTCAATCGTATACAACATAATAATTATTCAATTTAATAATGTGCTAATATGACAATGGCCAATTGGCTGCGCTATATTTTCCGAAGACATGCCGAATGGTACATTGGCATATTGGCACATTGTCATATTAGCACATTATTCCTACATTATTCAAACTCTAAGTACGGGTATTTTCGGTTAAGTCGTTCTATTTTTAACACAATTTGTCCTAAAAATCTTTTATGTTCCTCTGAGCCCGGATGAAGGGGGCGGTGTGCCTGCGCTTTGCGGATACTTTCACATTCTTCCATAATCTTTTTTGTTTCGTCAGAGAAGAAAGCTTCGGAAAAACGCTCCCACAAATAACGGATAGCCACGGGAGACGGATGCAACATGTCATCGGCATAAAAGCGATAGTCGCGAAGCTCGTCAAGTACAATCTCATAAGAAGGAAAATAGAAAACGAACTCAGGGAAAAGAGTTTGTAGTTGTTCGGTAGCCAGCAACAGGGTGGCTTTACTAATCTGATTGGCATGCATACCATCCCGTATATGCCGGATGGGACTAACAGTAAGAAGTACCTTCAAGCCGGGATTCTGTTCCCGAAGTTCACGAAGCAAGCATGTATATTCATTCACGATCTCTTCAACTGTAAGCTTTCGGCGTACAAATAACTTTTCCGGCTGTTTATGGCAGTTTGATACAATGCGCTTATCTTCTCCCTGTTCATACACCCAGGCTGTTCCCCAGGTGAGCAGCAGCCAATCGACATTCTTTATTCGGGCATGAGCCTGTTGCAAGCGCGTATTGATATTCTGTAATACATCATTCGGCGATGCCGCCGAAAATGCTCCGTGATGCATCGCACTATGCCAGCAGTCGCGAAAGAAAAATAAATCGGAAGTCGCATATGTTTTTCCCGAAAGTATTTGTCTTAATGCCTCCGAGACAGATAATGGGTTATATAGTATCCCAAAAGGGTTGATATCACAACGAAAGAAATTATCTTTCAGCAAATTGCCGATATTCTCTGCAAAACAGGACCCTAACAGTAATAATTGCCGGGCATGAGTGATAGGTGGCAATCCTTTGGGTAATTCAACGAGGGTGGTAAAGTTCATAATAATATGCCAATTGAATAATATGCTAATGTGCCAATTGGCTGCGCTGTATTTTACGAAACCACACCAAATGATAATTGGCACATTATTAATACGGCGAAAATATAGAAAAACTCCGAAACAGAGAAGAGGCAAATAAGTTTTTTAGCCGATAAGGTGCAGTATTTCTTCAAAACCAACATTTATATAATCGTACGTACACCTTAATTTATTGAAATAATAATCTAATTTTTTATCCAAATGAAAATCGTAAATAACTCGAAAAGCATAAGAGTAAACCATCTCCTGAGAGTAACCAATTATAGCAAAACTGTTATTGCCGCTCTGACATTGACATTCGGTATAACAACATTTACTGCCTGCAGTAACGACGGAGATACGCCCGAGGTGATATCCGTAAAGGATGTAGAAGGTAACTATGTGGGTAAAGCAAGCATTACATTCATTGAATCGAGCACTTCGCCAACCCCAATTCCCCAAATAGAAGTGGAGGCCACGCTCAAAGAAGATACAATCTACTTCGGAAAATTCCCGACTGATGTCTTGATAACCAGCATTGTGGGAGAAGAGAAAGCACCCGATATCATTGAACTCGCAGGTGATATCAGCTATAAAGTAGGCTACAAACCGGCATTCAATGAAGGTTACACGCAAATATTGCAGACTTTAGATCCTAAACCTCTGATATTTACAATCGAAATTCCTTCTGAAGAAGAAGGCCAACCGGATGTTATGGAAATAGAAGCAACGATTTCTGCTACGGACAAAGGAGTATTCACCTATCAGGGCAAGACACTGAAATTCAAATTGATAGTTGAAAATGCTAAACTCAATGGAGAACCTTGCGAGGGTATCTCAGTGGAAGATATAGTATTCGAAATGAATAAGAAATAGGATTCTTCGTCAATTTAATTAAAAACAGAACCTTAATGGACTGATGAGCCGACCTTGTTAACCCTAAATGTAATGTCAGGATGGAATTAATAAATGTTTCAAAAAAATGCAGTTATACTGTCTTTTTATTCTTATATAACTGATTTTCATGACACCTTTATTCTAATTATTGCTATAACTGGAGAATAAACTGCATAACAATATTAATTATTATGCGTGTTCCGTTGTATAATCTTTCTCTTTTGGATAGTTATGCACATTTAATCGGCATGTTATCCTGATTTTCCCGGTATGATAAGTTCGGTTTCTCTACGAGGAACAATCCGAACCTCGTAGAGAAACGCCCCGAGACTCTACGAGAAAAAAATAAAACCGTCTTAAATAACGTTTTCCGACGCTAACTGACGAGTAAATTCGCTCCAATCTAAACTATTAAAAGTATAATCAAAAAATTCATAAAGCTATATTATGTAATGAATATCCCAAGAAATAAGATATTTTCATCATGTAATCCTCCGTAAACCGTACAATGGGAATAATCAAAGCCGGAAATGACGAAGATTTTTATCACTTGTGAGAAACCGTCCCTTAATTAGAGGATTACAGAGAATCAGAAATATCACTTTGTCAAATTGTAAATAGGCATGCACTGTATTTTTCCAACATTCAGAACCATACAAAAATAAATCTTTCAACTAAATTGCCAAAGAACCACAAATAGCATAGAAAAAGGATTGCCGAAAAGTAAAGTCCCCGCCCCTACCAGATAGAGGTCAATAAATAATTCAACTCATATTCTTTTATACCTCTTTCAATAACATGACTGGTATCATACCAAAGTATTCTGTTCTGATCGGAACGAAGGGGTATGTAAAAATCCCGTTTGGAATCTTGTATAAAAGAGCACGCTAAGCCTGTTTCGTTTTTCATGTCATTTTATTGTTTCTATTTGTAAAAGAGCTGTATTACAAGAGTATATTTGCAGAAATCTCCGGCACGTATTTACAATAATTTATACAAAAATACATCATTTCTGCTTTTTCCAATTAAAAAAGAACGTCTTTCCTTTTCTTTTCGTATTTTTGCATATCAATTCAGTCAGAACATGAAAAATGAACCCACATATAACTTGCTAAACGCCCTGAATACTCCCGAAGATTTGCGACGGCTCACGCCTGAACAATTGCCTGAGGTATGTGACGAACTAAGGCAAGACATTATCAAAGAAGTTTCCTGCAACCCGGGCCATTTTGCCGCCAGCCTGGGAGTGGTGGAGCTCACGGTGGCTCTGCATTATGTATTCAATACACCTTATGACCGCATCGTTTGGGATGTGGGGCATCAGGCTTACGGACACAAAATTCTCACCGGACGCCGCGACACCTTCTCCACCAACCGGAAACTGGGAGGCATCCGTCCCTTCCCATCGCCCGAAGAGAGCGAATATGATACGTTTACTTGTGGGCATGCCTCAAACTCCATTTCGGCTGCGTTGGGTATGGCAGTGGCAGCCATGAAAAAAGGAGAACTGGGCCGCCACGTAGTAGCTGTCATCGGCGATGGTTCAATGAGTGGCGGACTGGCTTTTGAAGGGCTCAACAATGCATCGGCTACCCCAAACAACCTGCTTATCATACTGAATGATAACGACATGGCTATTGACCGTAGCGTAGGTGGAATGAAACAATACCTGTTCAACCTGACCACCTCCAACCGCTACAATCAATTACGGTTCAAAATCTCACGCCTGCTTTTCAAAATAGGACTGCTGAACGAAGATCGTCGGAAAGCACTCATCCGCCTGGGAAATAGCCTAAAATCACTTGTTGCCCAGCAACAAAATATTTTTGAAGGGATGAATATCCGTTATTTCGGTCCGGTGGACGGACATGATGTGAAAAATATTGCCCGCATCCTACGAGATATCAAAGATATGCAAGGACCTAAAGTACTCCACCTGCACACCCTGAAAGGGAAAGGATTCGAACCGGCAGAAAAGCATCCGGGTATCTGGCATGCACCCGGTAAGTTTAATCCGAAAACAGGAGAACGCCTGGTTGCCGACACAAACGGATTACCGCCACTCTTCCAGGATGTCTTCGGACATACCCTGATTGAGCTAGCACAGCAAAATCCACGCATCGTAGGAGTTACTCCTGCCATGCCTACAGGATGTTCCATGAACTACATGATGGAGCAGATGCCGGACCGTGCATTCGATGTCGGTATAGCCGAAGGACATGCCGTGACCTTCTCCGGCGGAATGGCAAAGGACGGCATGCTGCCTTTCTGTAATATCTACTCCTCTTTTATGCAACGGGCTTATGACAATGTAATTCATGATGTAGCTATTCAGAAACTGCCGGTGGTGCTGTGTCTCGACCGCGCCGGTCTGGTAGGCGAAGACGGCCCAACGCATCACGGTATGTTCGATCTGGCGTATATGCGTCCGATACCCAACCTGACTGTAGCGTCGCCCATGAACGAACACGAATTACGCAGACTGATGTATACCGCCCAACTGCCCAATAAAGGCCCATTCGTGATACGATATCCACGCGGACGAGGAGTATTGGTAGACTGGAAATGTCCATTGGAGGAAATTCCTGTAGGACGTGGAAGGAAACTGAAAGAAGGAAACGACTTGGCTGTCATCACCATTGGCCCCATAGGCAACACAGCCGCCAAAGCCATAGCGCGGGTAGAGAAAGAACAACCCGGAAGAAGCATCGCTCACTATGACCTGCGTTTTCTTAAGCCACTGGATGAAGAGCTACTTCATGAAATAGGGAAACAATTCAGACACATCGTGACCATAGAAGACGGAATCAGAGCCGGAGGTATGGGCAGTGCGGTGTTGGAGTTTATGGCAGATCACGAATACACTCCCGAAATACGACGCATAGGTATACAAGATCATTTCGTAGAACATGGAACAGTTGCACAGTTGTATGCACTCTGCGGATTGGATGAAGAAGGAATAGTGAAGGAGTTAGAGAAGGGAGAAGTAGAAAAAATGAAAAAGTGGGAGAAAGATGACAAAGAAAGAAGCTATCAAGCTGTTTGAAGAGAAAAAGGTACGTGCCATGATGGAATATAAAGTAAGTGCTGGAAATAAATTAAAACGCAGATTAACGCAAATTTTCGCAGACGGTAAGGCTACGCTATATTTGAGAAAAGATATTCTTTGCGTTAATCTGAGTTAATCTGAGTTTCAAGACTTGTTTAATACTTAGAACAAAAAAACAGCAATAAGTAGAAATGAAAATAATCATAGCCGGTGCCGGTAATGTAGGCACACACCTCGCCAAATTATTATCCCGCGAGAAGCAGGATATCATATTGATGGACGACGACGAAGAGAAACTCAGCGCGTTGAGTAATAACTTTGACCTCATGACTGTCACCGCCTCCCCTTCTTCCATCTCGGGACTGAAAGAGGTAGGAGTAAAGGAAGCCGATCTGTTTGTAGCTGTCACCCCGGACGAGAGCCGGAACATGACAGCCTGTATGCTGGCTCATAACCTGGGAGCGCTGAAAACAGTAGCCCGCATTGATAACTACGAATACTTGTTGCCCAAAAACAAAGAGTTTTTCAAGAAACTGGGCGTAGACTCATTGATTTACCCCGAAATGCTGGCAGCCAAAGAAATAGTATCATCTATGAGAATGAGCTGGGTGCGCCAGTGGTGGGAGTTCTGTGGCGGAGCGCTCATCTTGATCGGTGCCAAGATGCGTGAAAAGGCCGAAATTCTGAATATACCGCTTCATCAGTTGGGTGGCCCCACAATTCCTTATCACGTGGTTGCCATCAAACGAGGTACGGATACAATCATCCCCCGGGGAGATGATGTTATTAAACTGAATGACATCGTCTATTTCACTACTACCCGTAAATACATTCCCTACATACGTAAGATAGCGGGTAAGGAAGATTACGCCGATGTGCGTAATGTAATGATTATGGGTGGAAGCCGTATTGCCGTACGTACAGCCCAATATGTGCCGGATTACATGCAAGTGAAAATCGTAGATAATGATATCAGTCGTTGTAACCGACTCACAGAATTGCTGGACGACCGTACCATGATTATCAACGGAGACGGACGCGACATGGATCTGCTTATCGAAGAAGGATTAAAAAACACAGAGGCTTTCGTAGCACTGACCGGAAATTCGGAAACGAATATTCTGGCTTGTCTGGCAGCTAAACGTATGGGTGTTGACAAAACAGTAGCAGAGGTAGAGAACATCGACTATATCGGTATGGCAGAGAGCCTGGATATCGGTACAGTCATCAATAAAAAGATGATTGCCGCCAGCCATATCTATCAAATGATGCTGGACGCAGATGTCAGTAATGTAAAATGCCTTACATTTGCCAACGCAGATGTAGCTGAATTTACAGTTAAAGCTGGTTCTAAAATAACCAAACATCTCATCAAAGATTTAGGATTGCCCAAAGGAACCACCATTGGAGGTATGATCCGTAACGGGGAAGGTATATTAGTGACCGGTGACACACAAGTAAATGCAGGAGATCACGTAGTGGTGTTCTGCTTGAGTATGATGATAAAGAAAATCGAGAAATACTTTAATTAATGGACAGTTGACAATTGACAATTGACAGTTACTATGCAGGATGATAACGCAGTAAACTATTAATTGTCAACTGTCAATTGTCAACTGTCAACTAAAGAAATGATTAATTCAAAAATGATATATCGCATCATAGGGTTTCTGTTATTAATAGAGACTGCTATGTTGTTGTGCTGCGGAGGAGTGTCATTGCTCTATCGGGAAGACGATCTGCCAAGCTTCCTGCAATCGGCAGGTATTACGGCATGTGTAGGATTTCTGTTGCTTCTTATCGGACGGGGAGCAGAAAAACGTCTGGGACGTCGTGACGGATATGTCATTGTCAGTGTAGCCTGGGTAGCTTTTTCACTTTTCGGCATGTTGCCATTTTATCTGAGTAGCTATATACCCTCTGTTACAAATGCTTTCTTTGAAACGATGTCCGGTTTCAGCAGCACAGGAGCAACCATACTGAATGACATCGAGCGCCTGCCACACGGACTTCTTTTCTGGCGTAGCATGACGCAGTGGATCGGAGGATTGGGAATCGTATTTTTTACAATCGCCGTACTTCCCATTTTCGGAGTAGGCGGTATTCAGGTATTTGCAGCCGAAGCCAGTGGCCCCACACACGATAAGGTACATCCGCGTATTGGTATCACAGCCAAATGGATCTGGAGTATTTATGCCGGACTGACAGGGGCACTTATCATTTTGCTGATGCTGGGAGGTATGGATGTGTTCGACAGTATTTGCCATGCATTTGCTACTACGGGAACAGGCGGTTTCTCCACCAAACAAGCCAGCATTGAATATTATCATTCTCCTTATATAGAATATGTAATCTCTATATTCATGTTTGTATCGGGGATAAACTTCACCTTATTATTATTGTTTGTCAACGGTAAATTCAGGAAGTTTATTCATGATGCCGAATTAAAATGGTATCTCTGGTCGGTCATAGGCTTTACCGCTTTCATCGCAATAGTACTTTATTATAATAGTTCAATGGGAGTTGAAGAGGCTTTTCGTAAGTCGCTTTTTCAGGTAGCCTCCCTGCACACTTCTACCGGCTTTGCAACAGCAGACTATATGACATGGCCTTCTGTGCTGTGGGGCACACTAACCGTTATTATGATTATAGGAGCTTGCGCAGGAAGTACTACAGGAGGAATGAAATGTATCCGTTTATTGATATTGGCTAAGATATCCAGAAATGAATTCAAACATATTACACATCCCAATGCAGTGCTTCCGGTGCGTGTAAACAAACAAGTGATATCACCTTCCATACGCTCCACGGTACTGGCATTTTCTTTCTTGTATGCAGTGCTGATTGTTGTCGGCACTCTGGCAATGATGGGCATGGGAGTAGGTTTATTAGAGTCATTGGGATGTACTATATCGAGTCTGGGAAACATGGGGCCGGGCCTCGGTCTGTGTGGCCCTGCTTATTCGTGGAATGAACTGCCCGACATGGGAAAATGGTTAATGTCATTCTTTATGTTACTTGGACGACTCGAATTGTTCACCGTATTATTATTGTTTAGTTCGGATTTCTGGAAAAAGAATTAGAACCTGTTCATATCAGTGAACCAACGTCGCGCTATGTTCTCATGGTACACGAATAAAACGGATAACAACAGAACTTTTTATTTATTGGTTATCAAAGAGAAAGAATATCTTATCTGTTATCATCCATTTATTCATCTTATCCGTGTGCCATAGAAATTTGTAGTGAGTTAAAAAAACCTTTTTTGTCATGCGGAGATTGCAAAAAGAATGAATTTAAATCCTATATTTGCAGCCGTTTAAGGAAGAAACATGAAACAAAGCTTAAAATATGGTATATTTTTAATATTTGCTTTGCTACTCCATTCAGCTATGATGGATGTAACAAAGGAGATTGCTATACCTGATATTCACAGCTACGAAGAATGTTCCATTTCACAGGCCCGTCCCGTGCGAAATGCTATTGAAAAAATTTATCATTTCTATTCTGTACTTTCCTGCGAAATGGGTTATAGCGACCTTTCACACGTGCCTACCGATAAAAATTTTATCAGGCTGACTGTACGCCAGTGTGAATACAAAGGTCTTATTCCTCCCGATTGTATCTATTCATCGCATCAATATACGCACAATCCTGCAGACCCGATAGTGTTCTACATATACGGGCAGAGGAAAATCTTAATTTAGTTTTACCTCCGGATTACACAGGTACGCAATGTCATTGTGCAATGTATTCTATTTCACTTATCTGTGTCAGTCTGCGTAATCTACGGTGAATTTCACCTTCCGTTTAGTTTCAGAAAAACGTTTCTCAATCTAAATATATACTTGGATTATGAATTTTACATTGTTAGTTGTTGTTTTGCTAACGGCAATTGCATTTGTCGGCGTGGTTATAGCTCTATCAAGAGCCATATCTCCACGGTCATATAATGCACAAAAGTTCGAAGCTTATGAATGTGGTATTCCTACACGTGGAAAATCATGGATGCAATTCCGTGTGGGTTACTACCTGTTTGCTATCCTGTTTCTGATGTTCGACGTAGAAACAGTATTCCTCTTTCCATGGGCTGTAGTAGTACGCGACATGGGCGTACAGGCACTCGTAAGCGTCATCTTCTTTTTAGTAATATTAGTGCTGGGACTTGCTTATGCCTGGCGGAAAGGAGCTTTGGAATGGAAATAACCAAAAAACCAAAAATAAAATCTATCCCGTATGAGGAATTTATCGACAACGAATCGTTGGAGAAGCTGGTTCAGGAACTCAATGCAGGCGGAGCAAACGTCTTCGTGGGAGTGTTGGACGACCTCATCAACTGGGGACGCAGCAACTCGCTGTGGCCACTTACTTTCGCAACCAGTTGTTGTGGTATCGAATTCATGGCACTGGGTGCCGCGCGTTATGACATGGCCCGTTTCGGGTTTGAAGTAGCCCGTGCCAGTCCGCGTCAGGCAGATATGATCATGGTATGTGGTACTATCACAAACAAAATGGCACCGGTACTGAAACGTCTGTACGATCAGATGGCAGATCCGAAATACGTGATTGCCGTAGGTGGATGTGCCGTTAGCGGCGGACCATTTAAGAAGTCTTATCATGTACTGAACGGAGTTGACAAAATCTTACCGGTAGATGTGTATATTCCCGGATGTCCGCCCCGCCCTGAAGCTTTTTATTATGGCATGATGCAGTTGCAGCGCAAGGTGAAGATTGAAAAATTCTTCGGCGGAACAAATAGAAAGGAAAAGAGAAACAGTGAGTAGTGGTTAATGATTAGTGATTAGTACCATGCGGCGTATATTCATTCACTAATCACTACTCACTTATCATTAATCACTTATCACTAATCACTAATATAGTATGCAAGAAATTAAATATATTGAACCCGCAGCGTTGCGTAAAGAAATGACACGCTTGCGAAACGAACGGAAAATGGATTTCCTCGAGAGCCTCACCGGTATGGACTGGGGAGAGCCTAATGAAGGTGATGCATCGGACGCAATCCGTGGATTGGGAGTGGTCTACCATCTGGAATCTACAACAACCGGAGAACGCATCACTATAAAAACATCTACTCTCAACCGGGAAAATCCGGAAATTCCTTCTGTATGTGATCTTTGGAAAGCAGCAGAGATGAATGAACGTGAGGTGTACGATTTCTTTGGTATTGTCTTTTCAGGTCATCCAGACATGAGACGTCTTTTCCTGCGTAATGACTGGATAGGCTATCCGTTACGCAAGGATAATGATCCGGAAAAGGACAATCCGCTCTGCATGACAAACGAGGACACCATTGATACTACAACAGAAATAGAACTAAACCCGGACGGAACGATTAAAAACAAAGAAACCATTCTCTTTGGAGACGAAGAGTATGTAGTAAACATCGGCCCACAGCACCCGGCAACACATGGTGTACTCCGTTTTCGCGTATCACTGGAAGGTGAAATTATCCACAAGATAGATGCCAACTGTGGTTACATCCACCGGGGTATCGAAAAAATGAACGAAAGCCTCACCTATCCGCAGACACTGGCGTTAACGGATCGTCTCGACTATTTAGGAGCACATCAGAACCGACATGCCCTGTGTATGTGTATTGAGAAGGCAATGGGGATCGAAGTAAGTGATCGTGTGAAATACATCCGCACCATTATGGACGAATTGCAACGCATTGACTCTCACTTGTTGTTTTACGCCTGCCTATGTATGGACCTGGGGGCACTGACTGCTTTCTTCTACGGTTTTCGCGACAGAGAAAAGATACTGGATATTTTTGAGGAGACCTGTGGCGGCCGACTAATTATGAACTACAACACCATTGGTGGTGTACAGGCCGATCTGCATCCGAATTTCGTAAAACGGGTAAAAGAATTCATTCCTTATATGAGAGGGATCATTCACGAATATCATGACGTATTTACAGGCAATATAATCGCTCAAAGCCGCTTGAAAGGTGTAGGTGTATTGAGTCGCGAAGATGCAATTTCATTTGGTGCTACCGGTGGTACGGGACGTGCCAGCGGATGGGCTTGTGATGTTCGTAAACGTATCCCTTACGGAGTATATGACAAAGTAGATTTCAAAGAAATTGTCTATACGGAAGGCGATTCTTTTGCCCGCTACATGGTACGTATGGATGAGATCATGGAAAGTCTTAACATCATAGAGCAATTGATTGACAACATCCCCGAAGGTCCTTTCCAGGAGAAGATGAAACCAATCATCCGTGTCCCCGAAGGTTCATACTATGCTGCTGTAGAGGGGAGCCGTGGTGAGTTCGGTGTTTATCTTGAAAGCCGGGGAGACAAAACTCCTTACCGTCTGCACTATCGCTCAACAGGATTGCCATTGGTAAGTGTAGTCGATACCATCTGCCGTGGAGCAAAGATAGCCGACCTGATTGCTATCGGAGGAACATTGGATTATGTGGTACCGGATATTGACAGATAAAGAAATTTACGATTGGACGATTTACAATTTACGATTTGGCTGTGCAAAAACGGGAAGAGTAAATGGTAAATGGAAAAATCGTAAACAAAGAGTGTTTTAAATCGTAAATCGTAAATCGTCAAATTGTAACTATAAATATGTTTGACTTTAGTATTGTAACAAACTGGATACACCAAATGCTGACTTCTGTCATGTCGGAAGGGTGGGCTGTATTCATCGAATGTGTGGCAATAGGGGTATGCATCATACTGATGTATGCGGTATTGGCCATTGTACTTATATATATGGAACGCAAGGTGTGCGGATTCTTCCAATGCCGTCTTGGTCCGATGCGTGTAGGTCCCTGGGGCTCTATACAAGTAATATGCGACGTGTTGAAAATGCTCACCAAAGAAATTTTCAATCCGAAAGGAGCAGACCAGTTTCTCTATAATCTGGCTCCGTTCATGGTGATTATCGCCTCTTTCCTCACCTTTGCATGTTTACCTATCAATAAAGGTATGGAGGTACTCAACTTTAATGTGGGCGTATTCTTCCTGTTGGCAGCTTCAAGTGTAGGCGTGGTAGGTATCCTGCTTGCCGGATGGGGCTCCAACAATAAATTCTCTCTTATCGGAGCAATGCGTAGCGGTGCACAAATCATCAGTTACGAACTCTCCGTAGGATTGAGCATCCTGACAATGGTAGTACTGATGGGTACAATGCAATTCTCTGAAATAGTAGAAAGCCAGGCCAATGGCTGGTTCATTTTCAAAGGACACATTCCGGCAGTAATTGCATTTATCATCTATCTGATTGCCGGTAATGCCGAATGTAACCGTGGTCCATTTGACCTTCCCGAAGCGGAAAGTGAATTGACGGCTGGTTATCATACAGAATATTCGGGTATGCACTTCGGATTCTTCTATCTGGCAGAATACCTGAATCTCTTTATCGTATCGGCTGTAGCTGCTACTATCTTCCTCGGAGGATGGATGCCGTTGCACATTTCAGGACTGGACGGATTTAATGCAGTAATGGATTATATACCGGGATTTATCTGGTTTTTCGCAAAGGCATTCTTTGTAGTATTCCTACTGATGTGGGTGAAATGGACTTTCCCGCGTCTGCGTATCGACCAGATTCTGGCATTGGAATGGAAATACCTGGTACCTATCTCATTATTGAACCTGCTACTAATGGTATTAATCGTAGTCTTTGGCCTCCACTTCTAGTGCTTCCCGCACGGGGAGGTGCGCCAAGCGATAAGAGCAATAAGTTAAATAAGAACTATAGAAGAATGAAAAAAGAAGAATATACATATTTAGGAGGTCTGTTTAATGGTATCGGCACGCTGCTGACCGGTATGAAGACCACTATGAAGGTGTACTTCCGCAAGAAGATTACAGAGCAATATCCGGAAAACCGGAAGGAGCTGAAGATGTTCGACCGTTTTCGCGGCACACTGAATATGCCACATAACGAAAACAATGAACATCATTGTATAGCCTGCGGATTGTGTCAGAACGCCTGCCCGAACGATACGATAAGTATCACTACCGAAACAATCGAAACAGCAGAGGGCAAAAAGAAAAAAATACTTGCCAAATACGAATACGACCTCGGTGCATGCATGTTTTGCCAGCTTTGTGTAAACGCTTGTCCACATGATGCTATTACGTTCGACCAGAACTTTGAACATGCCGTATTTGATCGTTCGAAGCTTGTCCTACAGCTAAATCACGAAGGCAGTAAAGTAATAAGTAAATAACGATTAACGTTTAGTAATTAGTGATTAGCAAGTTGCGGTATCTTCTCACTTCCTTATTAATCACTTATCACTGAACACTAAACACTAAATTCATGGAATTTACACTTGAAACAGTAGTATTCTACTTTCTGGCCGTATTCATCTCAGTGATGTGTATCATGACGGTGACAACACAACGCATCGTGCGTTCGGCCACTTACCTGCTTTTCGTACTATTTGGTACGGCAGGTATCTATTTTCTGCTGGGATACACATTCCTGGCTTCGGTGCAGATAATGGTTTATGCCGGCGGTATTGTGGTACTCTATGTATTCTCCATCCTGCTAACCAGTGGAGAAGGCGACCGTGCCGAAAAGCTGAAACGAAGTAAACTCGTAGCCGGATTGGGGACAACAGTAGTAGGAGCAATCATTGTGCTGTTTATTACACTTAGCCACCGCTTTGTATCTGTAGGCAATCCTGAACCTGTAGAGATAACAATCAAAACAATAGGACATGCATTGCTATCAGGAGACAAGTACGGATATATTCTACCATTCGAAGCAGTCAGTATCCTATTATTGGCCTGCATCGTGGGTGGATTGTTAATTGCACGTAAAAGATAAAAAGATTGACGATTGGACGATTGACGATTAGACAATTGAAGTAAGCCCTTCATAGCCTCGTAAATCAGAGGTAGTTTCAATCGTAAATAGTAAATCGTAAATCAAAGTAATCTCAATCGTAAATAGTAAATCGTAAAATCGTAAATAGATATGATGATACACATGGAATATTATCTGGTGGTTTCAACCATCATGATGTTTGCAGGAATTTACGGATTCTTTACACGCCGCAACACGTTGGCTATACTGATATCCGTAGAACTAATGCTGAATGCAACAGATATCAACTTCGCTGTATTCAACCGTTTCCTTTTTCCGGATGGTCTGGAAGGATATTTCTTCGCACTGTTCTCTATTGCTATCTCAGCCGCAGAAACAGCAGTCGCTATCGCGATCATGATCAATATCTACCGTAATATCCGAAGTATCCAGGTGAAGAAACTGGATGATATGAAATGGTAAGAGGGAGAACTTTTAATTTTTAATCTTCAATTTTTAATTTAATCAAATGGAATATACAATATTAATACTTCTCCTGCCTTTCCTCTCTTTCCTGTTATTAGGAATCGGAGGTAAATGGATGACACATCGCACAGCGGGTATCATTGGCACTACTGTGCTGGGAGTGGTAGCTGTGCTGTCATACGTCACTGCAGTGCAATACTTCTCGGCTCCACGCCTGGAAGATGGTACGTTTGCTACATGGATACCTTATAACGTTGAATGGCTTCCTTTCACAGAAACACTGACATTCAATCTGGGAATTTTGCTCGATCCTATTTCAGTAATGATGCTCATTGTCATCTCTACTGTATCACTGATGGTACACATCTACTCCTTCGGCTACATGAAAGGAGAAAAAGGATTCCAGCGTTATTATGCCTTTCTGAGCCTGTTTACCATGTCAATGCTGGGTCTGGTAGTAGCTACCAACATTTTCCAGATGTATCTGTTCTGGGAGCTGGTAGGTGTTTCTTCTTATCTGCTCATAGGTTTCTACTATACCAAACCAGCAGCTATTGCAGCAAGTAAAAAAGCATTTATCGTTACCCGCTTTGCCGATCTGGGCTTCCTGATTGGTATCCTTATCTACGGATATTATGGAGGTACATTCGGTTTCACTCCCGACACGGTTTCACTGATCAGCGGAGGAGCTTCCATGCTGCCTTTAGCACTGGGACTGATGTTTGTGGGTGGTGCCGGTAAGAGTGCCATGTTCCCGTTACATATCTGGTTGCCGGATGCGATGGAAGGCCCAACACCTGTATCCGCCCTGATTCACGCTGCAACCATGGTGGTAGCCGGAGTATATCTGGTGGCACGTATGTTCCCATTATTCATTGCCTATGCACCGGATGTATTGCACTGGATAGCTTACGTAGGTGCATTCACTGCATTTTATGCAGCGAGCGTAGCTTGTGTGCAGAGCGACATCAAGCGCGTACTTGCTTTTTCTACTATCTCACAGATAGGATTTATGATTGTTGCCCTCGGAGTTTGTACTTCTGCCGATCCGCATCATGGAGGGCTGGGTTACATGGCTTCTATGTTCCACCTGTTCACACATGCTATGTTTAAAGCATTGCTGTTCCTCGGTGCAGGTAGCATTATCCATGCGGTACATTCCAACGAAATGTCGGCTATGGGCGGATTGCGCAAATATATGCCTGTGACGCATATCACATTCCTGATTGCATGTCTGGCCATTGCCGGTATCCCTCCTTTCTCCGGTTTCTTCTCTAAAGATGAGATTCTGGCAGCCTGCTTCGCTTTCAGCCCGGTTATGGGTTGGATTATGACTGTGATTGCGGCAATGACAGCGTTTTACATGTTCCGCCTTTACTACGGTATTTTCTGGGGCGGCGAGGCGCCGAACCGGGTTTCGTCAAGCGATGATAGCCACCACACTCCACATGGAACCGGAGGAGTTCACCCTCATGAGAGTCCGTTGGCTATGACTATCCCTTTGATATTCCTGGCACTTGTCACCTGTGGAGCAGGATTCATTCCTTTCGGACATTTTATCTCGTCCAACGGGGAATCCTATACCATCCATCTGGATTGGACGGTGGCAGGAACAAGTATTGTTGTTGCCCTTTTGTCTATCGCACTTGCCACATTTATGTACAAAGGCAAGAGCCAGCCGCTTGCCGACAGTTTACAACACCGCTTTTCCGGTCTGTGGACAGCTGCTTATCATCGCTTCTACATTGATGATGTGTATCAGTTCGTCACTCACCGGATTATTTTCCGTTGCATCAGCAAACCCATTGCCTGGTTTGACCGTCATGTGATAGATGGTACATTCAATTTCATCGCCTGGGCTGCCAATGCAGCAAGTGATTCGATCCGTGGCTTACAAAGTGGTCAGGTACAACAGTATGCTTACGTATTCCTTTGTGGAGCACTTGCACTTATCCTGTTGCTTATTCTCTGAGAGTAATTTCAATCGTAAATAGTAAATCGTTAAATTGTAAATATAAAGATGAATTTCTTATCAATTTTCGTACTAATTCCCCTTCTGATGCTGTTTGCTCTCTGGCTCAGCCGTAGCATCGCGCAGATACGCACGGTAATGGTAGTCGGCTCTTCGGCACTGTTGATTTCGGCCATTGCGTTAACAGTAGGGTATTTGCAGGCACGCGCCGGTGGAGATACCTCCGAGATGCTTTTCCGGGCCGACACAGTCTGGTATGCGCCCCTTCACATAGCTTATTCCGTGGGTGTCGATGGTATCTCCGTAGCTATGTTGCTACTTTCGGCTGTCATCGTATTTACCGGTACATTCGCCTCCTGGCGTTTGCAGCCACTTACCAAAGAATACTTTCTGTGGTTCACCTTGTTGTCTATGGGTGTATTCGGGTTCTTTATCTCAATAGACCTGTTCACAATGTTCATGTTCTATGAAATAGCACTTATTCCGATGTACCTGCTTATTGGTGTATGGGGATCGGGACGCAAAGAATATGCAGCCATGAAGCTGACGCTGATGCTGATGGGCGGTTCTGCCTTTCTGTTGATAGGTATTTTAGGCATCTTCTTCGGATCAGGTGGAACAACAATGAATATCCTTGAGATAGCACAGTTACACAATATCCCCTTCTCACAACAATGTATCTGGTTCCCGCTTACGTTCCTCGGATTTGGTGTACTGGGAGCTCTTTTCCCGTTCCATACATGGAGTCCCGACGGTCATGCTTCGGCACCGACAGCTGTATCTATGCTCCACGCTGGAGTTTTGATGAAACTGGGAGGTTACGGTTGTTTCCGTATTGCCATGTATCTGATGCCGGAAGCTGCCAACGAACTAAGCTGGATATTCCTGATTCTGACGGGTATCTCTGTTGTGTATGGTGCATTCTCAGCTTGTGTTCAGACAGACCTGAAATACATCAATGCCTACTCTTCCGTAAGCCACTGCGGCCTGGTGCTTTTCGCTATCCTGATGATGAATCAGACAGCCTGCACAGGTGCTGTACTCCAGATGCTTTCACACGGATTGATGACAGCCCTGTTCTTTGCTCTTATCGGTATGATTTACGGACGTACCCACACACGTGACGTCCGCGAGTTGAGCGGGTTAATGAAAGTAATGCCGTTTCTTTCGGTATGTTATGTTATTGCCGGTCTTGCCAATCTGGGACTCCCGGGGCTAAGTGGCTTCGTGGCCGAGATGACTATCTTTGTTGGCTCTTTCCAAAATGCCGGTGTATTCTATCGCACCATGACAATCATTGCTTGTACAAGTATTGTTATCACGGCAGTATACATTCTGCGTCTCGTAGGTAAAATACTCTACGGAACCTGTACCAACAAACATCATCTGGCGTTGACAGATGCTACCTGGGATGAACGCTTCGCAGTGATCTGCCTCATCATTAGTGTAGCAGGTCTGGGATTGGCTCCGTTCTGGATAAGTGATATGATATCCGGCAGTGTTCTGCCTGTAGTATCCAACTTAATCCCGTGATCTCTCTTTAATTTTTAATTATTAATTTAGATTTGATAGAAATGGATTATTCACAATTTCTATATATGAAAGAGGAGTTATCACTGATAGCAGTTATCCTCATTGTATTCCTGGCCGACTTGTTTATGGATCCGGAAAAGCGAAATACTCCCGGACATGCACGTTTTGCAACTCTGCTTCCTATCGCGTTGCTGATCATTCATACGGTTATCAACCTGGTACCTGCAGCCGATAATGCGGAAGCTTTTGGCGGAATGTATCAATATACGCCGATGCAAACCATCATCAAAGCAGTGCTTAACATCGGCACGATTATCGTATTCTTCATGGCTGCCGAATGGCTGAAGCTGGAAGATACAGCAATCAAACGCGGTGAATTTTATATCATGACACTCTCCACTTTATTAGGTATGTATCTCATGATATCTGCCGGACACTTCCTGATGTTCTTCATCGGCCTGGAAACAGCCAGTATTCCGATGGCAGCACTGGTTGCCTTCGACAAATACCGTCACCACTCTGCCGAGGCTGGTGCCAAATACATTTTGACAGCCTTATTTTCAAGCGCTTTATTGCTGTTTGGCTTATCGATGATTTATGGTACTTGCGGTACTCTTTACTTCAACGACCTGCCTGCACACATTGATGGTAATATGTTGCAGGTAATGGCATTTGTATTCTTCTTTTCCGGTATGGGATTCAAACTCTCTCTGGTTCCTTTCCATCTCTGGACGGCAGACGTATACGAAGGTGCACCGAGTGTGGTAACAGCCTATTTAAGTGTAATCTCGAAAGGTTCGGCGGCCTTCGTACTTCTCACAGTACTGATTAAGGTATTTGCCCCGATGATAGCAGACTGGCAAGAGGTTCTTTACTGGATCACAATTGTATCTATTACAATAGCTAACCTGTTTGCGATCCGCCAGCAGAACCTGAAACGTCTGATGGCATTTTCCAGTATCTCTCAGGCAGGATATATTATGCTGGGTGTGATTGGTGGTACAGCTTCCGGAATGTCTTCACTCGTATACTACGTATTGGTTTACGCAGTAGCCAATTTAGGCGTATTCGCAGTGATTACTATTGTAGCACTCCGCAGCCAAAGATTTACGCTCGAAGATTATGCAGGACTTTATAAGACAAACCCGAAACTGGCATTCATCATGACCTTGTCTCTATTCTCATTGGCAGGCATTCCACCGTTTGCGGGATTCTTCTCTAAATTCTTCATCTTCATGTCAGCATTCCAGGCAGGTTTCCATCTGTTGGTGTTCATAGCGCTGATCAACACTGTAATTTCATTATATTATTACCTGTTGATAGTGAAAGCCATGTACATTACTCCTTCAGACAATCCTGCACCGACATTCCGCAGTGACAACTGTACAAGAATAGGTTTGGCACTTTGTGTATTGGGTATTGTAGGCTTAGGTATTGCAAGTGTAGTTTACCAGACAATAGATAAGTTCGCATTCGGACTGTAAAGGCCGGATGATCATCTTTCAAAGCAGAATATCAGAAGCCTGAGAAAGTTATCAACATATAACTTCTAAACGCAGATTACACAGATGGTCGCAAATTAAATCTAAGTTTTGCGATAATCTGTGTAATCTGCGTTTTTTAATGCAACCGTCATTCCGTGTAAGTGTAACCATCACTTCGGGGTAAGTGCCGATAGCTTCAAGCTGTCCTTACACTATCGGCAATATAAACCAGAAACAGGAACCTTTACCCGGTTCAGACTCCACTCCTATCTCACCATGCAACTGATCTATAATACTCCGGCAAATAGAAAGCCCCAAACCGGTACCATGAACAAATGAATTCAGCTTCACAAAACGATCAAAAATCTGTACCCGGTATTCTTCTTCTATCCCAATACCGGTATCAGATACATAAAAACGAATTCTGCTATCTTCCAATTGTTCATATCCCACTTTAATAGTCCCTTCCGAAGTAAACTTAGCTGCATTATTCACAAAGTTAGAGATAACCTGGTGCAGACGATTACGATCACTCATAATATAACATTCCGGCAAATGTTTATCAAATACCAGCTTTACTGTTCCGGTGGTCTTTCCTTTCATACTACGTACAATGTCCTCACATAATAAGTTTACATTCACCTCTGTAATGGTAAATTCAAAAGTACCAGCTTCTATCTTCGACAAATCAAGGATATCCGAAATCAACTGCAACAATAATTCATTGTTCTCTTCAACAATACCTATGTACTGTTTACGTTCTTCCACATCCTCAGTCTCTACCAGTAATCCGGAGAAACCCACAATAGCATTCAGCGGAGTACGTATTTCATGGCTCATATTGGCAAGGAAAGCACTTTTCAAATGGTCAGCTTCTTCTGCCTTTTCTTTGGCATCAATCAATTTGACCTCAATCTCTTTCATTTCCGTGATATCGTAATTGATACCTATTATCTCTATCAATCCTTCTTCGGGAGCATAATGAGACATCATAATGTTCATACGCACCCAATTCCATTCAGAAAACTCCGGAGCTTTAGAATCCAACATTTCTTCTGCTGTCTTATGCACGCGGACTTCACTACGAAAACTTTTACTGCGTCCTTCTATTACCTCCTGATAGAAATTAAGAATCTGCTTTCTATCATCCGGATGTATTTTACTATATACGCCCACAATGTCTGTCAAGGGAGTATCTTCTTCCTCTCCCATATTCTTAAACCACTGCTTTATAGCATACCCTTGCTTATCAAGAAGATTAAGCTTCGCATAGCCCACTTTTGCATAGTCAGAAATCAAAAGGAAGAAGTTTTCAAAGTCCTGTATCTTTTTAATAGCATCCAGTTGCTCGGTATTATCCATATTCAAGAATATATACCCGAGAAACTTACCATCCTTGCCAAAGAACTTACTGACCTTGGTATAGAGAGCTATATATCCTTTTCTTTCAGATTCATAATATTCTCGTATGCTGGTAAACGTATAATTCATACGAAAATCCAGCTTTTCTTCACTGCGCATCCTTTCTCTGATTTCATCCGATATATTCGGATTATCAAATACATTAACGCCCAATACATCTGCTTTGTCACGAACTCCGAATATTTCCATGTCTTTATTGTTAATATCAATCATGAAACCATTCTGATCATAGATTTCTATACCAACAGGTATATTAGCAAAAACTATACTCAAGAGTTTTTCACTACGATCCAGTGCCTTGTGTGCCTGTTCAGTCTCTGTTATATCAACAAAAAGTGCCACTATCTCATCTTTTTCTGGAGAATAAACAATACAACGGCTATTTTTACCGGACACAGGAAAAGAGACCTCTAATTCTTTATAACCGTTCCCATCTATAATATCAGCAATGTAGTTCAACTTATGCTGATAGTTGGTATGCAGTTCACTGGCATATTTTCCTATATAATCAGTGTTCGGAATCCCCATCAGATCAGTACACATCTGATTCGTATCAGTGACCAGATAATCTACCGGTTTACCGTCAACACCACGCACAATACTTATATGAATATATCCGATAGGCATATAATGAAACAAATTATGCATGAAAGCCTGCTCGTGTTTAGCCTCATCCCGTGCATTACGCAGTTCGGTACAAATACTAATTATATTGGCCAATGAAGAGAGCCACTGGCAATCGTCATTGCTCCACACGCGAATACGCTTGACTAAGTCTATCCCCAGATATCCACGTATTCTTTCACCAGATTTAAGAGGAACAACCAGTAATGATTTAATATTCTGCCGGCTAAGAATATCAAATTCAGCCGGAGCTTCTTCCTTCAGGTCTTCAACAGAATTAAGGACAATTGGCTGCCCGGAAAGAATTCTCTCCGTCCACCATGGAAGTTGCTGAGCCGGGATATTCTGCAAAATATCAATTTCCGGTTTTACTCCTTCTGCCAGGACCTCAAAAATGCAACTATGATGTTTACACTCCTCGTCGTACTCAAAGATATAGGCACGATCTCCCTGGAAAAACTGAAGTATATCATTCAATATATTATTGATACCAGGCGTAGCATCTGTTTCCTGAATAAAATAATAGAGTGACTGAGATATAGAGTTTTGCCTGGCCAGTTGCTCATTAGTACGTATGGCAAGTCGTACCGCCAAGTCTTTTTCTGCCCCTTCTACCTGACGAATATAACCAAAGGCAATTAACTCACCAGTCTCATTCATTTTCTTAGAACCCAGATGTGAATGAATCCAGATTTCCTTTCCATCAATAAGAAAAGGATAGGTCTGATCATATGCATCAATATACGACAAAGAGATAAACTCACGTTTCGTGCGTTCATAATAATCCTGCCGGATCAGACGAGAAAACGAATTAAAACTTATTTCATCGTTTTCCAGTTTAAGTAAATCGCAAATATACTCAGAACAACGAAAAGTTCTGGTAGTAAAATTGGCCTCCCACCAGCCTATTTGTGCTAAAAAAGTAAGCTCACGCAAACGGTCGTAATCGTCGCATTGAAAGTTTGTAGAAACGGGCATATTATACAATTATCTATATCCGGCAAAAGTAATTAATTAATTATATATTATAGCACTAAAAGTATTTTTTTGCATACAACATTCTCGTATATCGAAAAACCCATAAAGACACCTGATTGTAACAGAAGTGCAAACCAATTGTATTTCAAGTGTATTACCCATGTAATCCCTTCTCCGCAACTTTGCAACGTCAAAAGAAATACATCAATTAATGAATATGAAAAAAGCATTTAGAACAGCAATTTCGTTCTTCTTTTTACTCACCGCACTGGCTTTTGCAGCACAAGCAGGTAACATTCACGGTACAATCACAGACCGAACTACAAACGAGCCACTGACCGGAGCAACCATACAACTTTCAGGGACCACACTCGGAACTGTTGCCGACATAGACGGCAAATACCAATTCAACAATCTCAAGAGTGGTGTATATACACTCGAAATAAGATATATAGGTTATAAAGACATCATACAGAAAGAGATAAAGGTCACCAATGCACCACTCATACTTAATTTTGAGATGGAGTCTGATGCACAGACGTTGAATGACGTCACCGTTGTGGCACGCATGAAAAGAAATACCGATGTAGCAATGATGACCGACCAACGCCGAAGCCTGGTAGTACAAAGCGGAGTATCGGCCCAGCAAATCAGTAAAACACAAGACAAAGACGCTTCGGAAGTTATCAAGCGGGTACCGGGTGTATCCATTATCGATGAGAAGTTTGTTATGGTACGCGGACTCTCGCAGAGATATAATAATGTATGGATAAACGGAGGGGCTGTGCCCAGTTCGGAAGCCGATTCACGTGCTTTCTCATTCGACATTATTCCCAGTTCACAACTTGACAACATGGTGATCGTGAAAAGTCCTGCACCGGAATATCCCTCGGACTTCACAGGAGGTTTTATTCTGATCAATACCAAAGATATGCCAAGTGAAAACAGCTTTAACCTCTCTGTGGGTGCGGCAGTAAATGACAATACCCATTTCAAGGATTTCTACTATAATAAGGGAAGCAAAACCGATCTGCTTGGTTTCGACAACGGGCTACGTTCACTACAAGGAGGTATCGACAAAATAATGAATACTTTCGATGGTAAGGCCGTGGACCTGATGAATAACGGATTGAACAATGACTGGACCGTAAAAAGCAAAAAGCCCCTGCCCGATTTGAAACTAAATACTTCCTACAGCCACATCTGGGATACGGAAAGCGGACGTAAATACGGTCTATTGGTTACACTGAACTATAGTAACACCTATAAAACTTACAAGGATATGGAGAATTCCCTGTTCGGAGCTTATGACGTAACTCACGACCACTCAGTATATCTACGCAGAAGCATAGACAACCAATACAATAACGACGTGCGCCTCGGAGCCATGGCAAATCTTACTTTCCAACCCAAAGACAGCCGTCATCATTTTGAATTCAAGAACATTTTCAACCAGCTTGGCAAGAGTCGGTACACCACCCGCGAAGGTATAGATGCACAAAGCAATAATGAACGGAGCATGGAATATTACTACTCCAGCCGGACTACCTACAATGGGCAATTCACCGGGAAACATACCTTTGACAACGGCAAACTGGATTGGAGTACCGGATATGCATACGCCAACCGTAATATGCCCGACCGTCGCCGCATCCTGTTGAATGATGAACTTGAAAAGGACAGGATAGGGCTAACCAGTGGTTCGGATATCAGCCGTGAGTTCTACAAGCTGGACGAACACATTGCTTCGGCCAACATCAACTATCAGCACGAATATTCTTTCGGTACATTCAATCCGACACTGAAAGCCGGTGCTTACAGCGAATACCGCACACGTGAGTTTACCACCCGCCGCTTCTATTATAACTGGAATCAGGCAAGCAACACACTTCCGGCTGACTTTCGCTATATGGATATGATAAATACCGTATTACGTCCGGAGAATTATGGTTTAGACAAACTTCACCTCTTTGAAGAACCCAACAAGCTGAACGATTACAGTGGAAATAATATCCTGGCAGCCGGATACATAGGGGCTAATCTGCCTTTGGGAGCTTTCAATATTTACGCGGGAGTACGTTATGAGTACAATCAAATGGAATTGATCAGCAATACCCGCTCTACAGCCAAAAGCCCCCAAAGCAAATACTATACCAATAATGACCTGTTCCCCTCTCTGAACATCAGCTATGAGCTAACGGAAAAGCAACAATTGCGTCTGGCTTACGGAAAGTCTGTCAACCGTGCCGAATTCCGTGAAGTTTCCAGTTCCGTATATTATGACTTCGATCTGGCAAGTCCGGTAGAAGGAAACCCGGACTTAAAATCTGCGTATATTCAGAATATAGACTTCCGTTATGAGTATTATCCTTCCGGCGGAGAGGTGATCTCAGTAGCACTTTTCTACAAGAACTTCCAGAATCCGATAGAGTGGACTTACACCGTAAACGGAGGAACAGACCTCACCTATTCTTATAAGAATGCCAAAGCAGCCAACAACTATGGTATCGAACTTGATATCCGTAAGAACCTCGGCTTTATCGGCCTGAAAGATTTAAGCTGGACTTTCAACGGAGCATGGATCAAAAGTAAGGTAGAATTCGACAAGAACAGCATTGAGCTTGACCGCCCCATGCAGGGACAATCTCCTTACCTCATCAATACAGGCCTTTTCTATCAGAATGAAAAGCTGGGACTGAATGCTGCCGTACTTTACAACCGTATCGGAAAACGCATTATCGGAGTAGGCCGCAGTGTAGGAAGTGCCGGAAGTGAAAACACCAACAACTTACCCAATTCCTATGAGATGCCACGCAACACGATAGACCTTTCTCTAAGTAAGAAGTTCGGCCGCTGGGAAGTGAAAGCCGGTGTACGCGATCTGCTTGCCGAAAAAGTTTACTTCAAACAGGTATCGGAGGTACGCAAAGGTGACGTGAAGTCCGAACATGAAGAGATCACCCGCGCTTATCAGCCCGGAAGAAATATTAATCTGAGTATTAGTTTTAATCTATAATTCATCACTTAAACAAAGAATGACAATGAAAAAGAGTATGTTTGCAGCCCTTTGCCTCTCATCTATATTGGCACTTGGCACCATAACAAGTTGTAGCGATAACGAAAGTGCTCCTTCTTACTTTATCGATCCGAATGAAGACACCAACATTAAAGATCTGAAAGTACTCTTCGGCAATAATGAGGGTGCACAACAATGGGAAGTGAAACAGAACGTACACATCACCAAAGGTACGTATCTCATGAAAGGCTGGTGTTACATCACTGACGGAGTAACGGTAACCATTGACCCGGGTACGGTAATCCGTGGCGACAAGAGTACAAAAGCCGCTTTGATTGTAGAGCGTGGTGGTAAACTGATTGCCGAAGGTACAGCCCAAGAACCGATTGTAATGACTTCCATGATGAAAAAAGGTCTCCGTCGCCCGGGTGACTGGGGTGGACTCATCATTTGCGGAAAAGCAAATAACAATCAGAAAGAGCAGCAAATAGAAGGTGGCCCCAGAACCAAACATGGAGGCAATGACGATAACGATAACTCCGGTATCTTCAAATATATCCGTGTAGAGTTTGCCGGTTTCCCTTTTGAAAAGGATAAGGAAATCAACGGTATCACTTTCGGTTCGGTAGGTAAAGGTACGGTAGTAGACCACCTGCAGGTTTCCTATTCTAATGACGATTCTTTTGAATGGTTCGGCGGAAGCGTAGACTGCAAGCACCTGATTGCTTACAAAGGCTGGGACGACGATTTTGATACAGACAATGGATTCTCCGGAAACGTACAATTCTGCCTGGGCGTGCGTGACCCGAAAATTGCAGACGTATCACAGAGTAACGGATTTGAGTCGGATAACTGTGCTGACGGTAATATCGCAGCCACCCCTACCACAACAGCTGTATTCAGTAATGTTACCTTTGTAGGCCCGGCCACAAAACTCAACGCTGATTTCCAGAATACTTCGGACTACATCAATGCCGGTGATCTCTACCCCAATAACAACTCCGGTCTTGGTAAATTCCAGTCGGCTATGCAGATACGTCGCAGCAGTAACCTGAATTGCGTTAATTCCGTAGCCATCGGCTGGCCTATCGGACTGATCATTGACGGTGAAAAAGGGAATACGGTTGAATCGGCCAAAGAAGGGAAGATCGTATTGCAAAACATCTATCTGGCTTTGGGCAAGAACTCGGTTGTGGGTACGGATGCTAACAAGAAGTACGAAGATGTACTTGGTACATACAGTGACGGTAAGATTACTTACGACGAAACAAAACCATCTTATTCCAGTACTTTCTTCAAAGCACAGAAAGGAAATACAGTGTTTGAAAACGAAGACGATCTGAAACTAACCGACACGAAAAACGTAGGACAGAAGTATGCACCAACAAGCGAAAGCCCACTGCTGGGTAAAGCTTCGTTCGATGCCGTACCCAATGCTACTCAACTGGAAAAGGTTACTTATATCGGTGCTTTCTCCGCACAAGACAACTGGATGGATAACTGGACCAACTTTGATCCGGAAAATACAGACTATTAGTGCTTCCCGCACGGGGAGGTACGCCAGGCGATGAGACTATTTAAATATTAGATAGATAGGATTGCCCGGTGTAGGGAGTTGTTTTACATGTACATGTAAAGCAGTACGACATGTACATGTGGGACAGTACAACATGTACATGTGGAGCAGCTTTACATGTACATGTAAAACAACTCCGCATGCCGGGCAACAAACCATTACTCTACGAGGCAAAGCCTCATCAGTACTTCCATACACATACGCCCGTTATGATAAGGGCATTTCCAGAAACCGGCTTTATCGTCTTCGCGGTTCACTGTGCCATCGGCACGGATACTCCAATACCATTCACCATTCTCCCGGTCTATGAGATACTTCCTGATAAAATCCCAGCAGGCAATGGCCTTTTGCAAAGCCCCCTTATCATTGAAATGCTGGAAAAGGTTCATATAGCCAACCACTGTCTCAGCTTGTACCCACCAATGACGGTCGGCATCTACCCGGTAAGTATCGGGATTCTTTTCATAAATCATCCCTCCTTCCGAAGTAAACCCTTCAGAAGCTGCTATCGCTATTTGTTTCACAATCGGTTCTACCTTTGCCAGCAAGTCTTTGTCGCCCAGCTCCAATGCGGCCTCATGAATAAGCCAGGAAGCTTCAATATCATGACCGTAAGAAACAATCCGGTATTTACTATTCCAGTCATCATCAAAAAAGAGTTGCAGGTGACCTGTTTCCCGATTTAGTATTTTATCGGTAAAAATCAGGATAAGATTATACAGTTGATTTTTCAGTCGTTCATCTTTCCACACCCGGTAAAGGTTGGTATAGGGTTCGAGAATATGAAGATGAGTGTTCATCGTTTTACGCTCATTGGCATCTTTCTCGCTGAGACGCATGTCTTCTATTTCATCCCACTCGCGGGTGAGGGCTTCACAATAACCATTTTTCACAGCGTCAAAGCTATGCGCTTCAATGCTCTCAAAGAGGCGTACGGCATAGTCAAGAGCTTCCTTATCTTCGGTAGCGCGATTATATTCACTCAGCCCATAAATAGCAAAGCCGAGGGCATAAATCTGTTTCTTTGTATCGAGCGGCGCTCCTTTGCAGTCAAGACTCCAATAAATACCACCAAACTCTTTATCGTAAAAGTGGTGAATAATGTACTCTTTGGCACGGGTGGCCATAGCAAGGTATTCTTCTTTTTTCAACAAACGATATGCGGCGGAGTAAGTCCACAAAATGCGGGCATTAAGGATAGCTCCTTTCTCTGCTTCGGGCACCCGTTGTTCCATGCCGGTGATACGCCCGTAGAAACCACCGTTCTCTTCGTCCACCATTCGGTTCATCCAATAGGGCAGGATATTGGTAGTAAGTACCTCCTGCACCTCTTGCTTCAAAGTTGATATAGATTGATTCATATTTGTATGATTTTGAGTGTATTTCACCACAGAGGACACAGAGGACACAGAGCTTTAAATCTTTATTGAAACGCAGATGAACGCAGATTTTCGCAAAGGGAAATAACGATAAAATAAAGAACTACAGTTTTTTAATCTGCGTTCATCTGCGATCATCCGCGTTTCATCAGAGAAAATAATATCTCTGCGCCCTCCGTGTCCTCTGTGGTGAACTGATTCATTTCGGATCAGGTTTGAATTACTGATTCGTATTACTTTTTTAATTCCGTTTTCTCTCCAGTTCTACCGTGATGTCTTTCATCTTCTTCTCACTCAACGGATACATACTGATAAATAGTACACTCAGCACTGTACCTATTGCCGGCAGGAAGCTCAGGAACATTTTAATGCCATGAATCGCTTCGGCACTCTGTACAGCATTGGCCTTGAAACCAAAATAAGCAAGTAACCAACCGGTGATAGCACTACCGATTGCCCAACCGAATTTCTGGCTCATGGAGGAGGAAGAGAATATCAGTCCGGTAGCCCGATTGCCGGTTCTCAACTCAGAATAATCGGCACAGTCGGCGTACATAGACCATAACAGTGGGAAAATGCTTCCGGCACAAATACTAATCAGTATCTGGAAAACGAATATCAGTGCAATGTCTCCCTTTCCAAACCAATAGAAGATGATGCTCAGTACAGTAGCAATCACCATGGCACCCATGTAGGTAGCTTTCTTACCAATACGGTTGCTGAGTGGAGCAGCAAGGACTACCCCTACGATATTGGCAACCTGGCCTACTGCCAGATAAAGCCCACTTAACACAAACGAGACTCCGAAGAAGGAAACAGTAGCATAATCTTCCTCCACAATGAAGTACTTGAAATAGTAAACCGTGGCCCCGTCGCGAACAGAGTTGAAGATCAATGCAGCAATACCTGCACCGAGCAGAATCCACCAGGGTTTATTGTGAAGCAAATCTTTCACATCTTCCTTCAACGGGCTTTGCGCTTCCTTGATAGGTTTCACCCTTTCGCGCGTCAATGCGAAACAGCCATAGAACAGTATCGTACACATGACTGCTATGACTATCACACTCATCATCCAGCCGTGTTGCTCACTGTGTCCCTGGCTAAAGTAATTCACCATCGGCATAAACAGCAACAGAGCTATGAAGCTGCCGATATAGGCAAATGTCATGCGATAAGTAGACAGTGTATTCCGCTCCTTCGGATCAGGACTCATCACTCCCAACAATGAAGCATAAGGCACATTGATAGCAGAATAAATCATCATCATCAGCGAATAAGTGACATAGGCGTATATCAATTTGCCGGTATCACTCAGATCGGGAGTAGTGAACGTCAGTATGCCAATCAGCCCGAAAGGAATGGCAAGAAACAGCAGATAAGGACGGAACTTTCCCCAACGGGAATGAGTACGGTCAGCAATGATTCCCACGATCGGATCGAAAGCCGAATCCCAGGCACGGGTAATGAGAAACATAGTACCGACCACAGCAGCCGGAAGTCCGAAGACATCCGTATAGAATATCATCAGGTAAGAGCCAAACAGTTTCCAGAACATGGACGAAGCCATATCACCGAAACCATAGCCTATTTTTTCTTTAAGTTTTATCATGGTAGAAAAAGAGTAATTAGTGATGAGTGAGTAGTGATTAGTGATAAGCAATTAGTGAGTAGTGATTAGTAGGCTGCGCAATTATACCGCATGGCACTAATCACTCATCACTACTCACTAATCACTATTTTCTTGTTTTTCTCTATCATCCTCTTCAGCGTCTCCACCGAAGCAGAAGAAAAAAAGCCATCCTGCGGTGTATGCAGGCAGTAGTCCACCAACTTATCAATGGTAGATGTAGCTACATGCATACGGGTATCCGAAGAGGCATAATAGATAAACACCGTTCCATCTTCATCAGCAATCCAGCCGTTACTGAACAATACATTCGATACATCACCGATACGCTCTTCACCCTCCGGAGCCATAAAATATCCGGCAGGGGCGGCAATCAGCTTCGTCGGATCTTTCAGATCAGTCATATACATATATAATACATAACGCAATCCGGCAGCACATCCGCGAACCCCATGAGCCAAATGTAACCAGCCTTGCGGGGTCTTTATCGGGTGCGGTCCCTCTCCATTCTTCACCTCTTTAATAGTATGATAATAGCGTTTGTCTATAATAACTTCTTCTTTCACCTCGGCATGCGTCATGTCATCTACCAATGCCCAACCGATACCGCCACCACTTCCGGCATCAATAAATCCATCTTGCGGACGGGTATAAAGTGCATATTTCCCCTCAACGAACTCCGGATGCAACACAACATTACGCTGCTGGCTCTTTGTTTTCAGATCCGGAAGGCGTTCCCAGTTCTTCAAGTCCTTGGTACGGGCGATACCGGCTGTAGCCGTTGCCGACGACAAATCTCCTGCCGGAGCATTATCGTCAGGTCGTTCGGCACAGAAGATACCATATATCCAACCGTCCTCATGAGCGGTAAGGCGCATATCATAAACGTTCGTTGCCGGAACAACATCTTCAGGCATCGTCACCGGATAATCCCAGAAACGGAAATTATCTACTCCGTTAGGACTCTCTGCAACGGCAAAGAACGATTTACGGTCAGCACCTTCCACACGTACCATCAACAGATACTTTCCGTTCCATTTGATGGCACCGGCATTCATGGTTGCATTCATGCCGATACGCTCCATCAGATAAGGATTCGTCTTCTCATCCAGATCATAACGCCAGAATACCGGCGTATGGGCAGCAGTCAGCACAGGATGTTCATAACGGGTAATAATACCATTTCCACCTTTCATCGGATTGTTTTTGCGGGCGAGGAATTCCTCATGTTCGGCCAGCAAGGTAGCAATTTTGTCTTTAAATAGGCTCATAATCGAAGTCTTTTCTGTTTTATAATTTAGTTTGATAGTTTATTTCGTAACGTACAGTCCATTCACATCACCAACAAAAAGAGTGTTGGGAGCCTGGTAGAATTTCACAAAATCCGCTGCGGATATTTGTCCGGGATAAGGAGCATAATAATGATTATCCCGTTCACGAGCATTACGCCACACCAGTACATAGCTGATTGGATATTTGCTGATAACCGGCATCAGCGTCTTCGTCCACCATGTAGAATCAGGAATTGTTTCAAAACCAGTTTCGGTGATAGCAATAGGTTTATTGTGTACTCTACCTACTTCTGTCAGAATAGCCAGTGATTTGTCCAGTGTCTCCATATACTTCTGACGATCGAACTGATACGTATCAAAACCGATAAGGTCGATGATTTCATCCCCCGGGTAACGCTCCAGATACTCGGTACTATCATTGGGTTCCGAACCGGGAGAATAGGCATAAAGCAGGTTATTAACACCTTTCTCCTGCATACGGTCATAAGTCATCTTCCACAAAGCTTTATACTGGCTGGTTGTGCAAAGATTCTGCCCCCACCAGAACCAACTCCCGGTATGTTCATGCCACGGACGGAAAAGCACAGGAACTTTCGTGCCATCTGCCCTGGTAAGAGAATTCATAAAAGCGGCTACTTTATCGAGCCAGCCAAGAAACATCTCATGATTCACACCACCGGGAAGGATAGAAGCTACTACCGTAGTATCGCTCACATCCCAGGAGTCTTTACCGGTCAACGGATTGTCAAGATGCCAACTGAGAGAACTCATACCACCCCGGTTATATTGTGCAATGATTTCATTCTTCACTCTCTCAAAAGAAACATTATCCAGATTTCTGTCTCCCCCCAGTTCGATGCGTCCGAGATCGAAGGACATCACAGCAGGATAATCACCACAAACACTTTTTACATCACTGCGATCCGGATCATCCTCCCAGCCGATACCATACACCGGATCATCATGATGCCCGAACATAAATCCTTGTGCAGGTATGCGTTTCAGGTTCTCCAACAGAGCTTCCGTTTCCTGGGTTCGTTCCATTTTCTTTTTGTTTGTATCACACGATGTTATGCCCAAAGCTAAGACCATCGTAGCAATTAAAAGGTTTCTCTTTTTCATATCGGTTCGTATCATTCGTTTCTGTTATTTTACTGTAAAGGTCTCTTTCAGTAACACTTCATCGGCAGAGGAAGGTCCTGCCATCACTATAAACTCGCCAGGCTCCACTCCCCATTTCATCTTCTTATCGTAAAAAGCCAGTTTATCGGGTGTTATAATAAAGTTCACTACTTTACTCTCACCTGCTTTTAATGCAATACGGGCAAAGTCTTTCAACTCCTTCACCGGACGGGTGACACAACTATAAGTATCACGAATGTAAAGCTGTACAATCTCCACTCCGTCACGGTCTCCTGTATTTGTCACCTTCAGGCTGACACCTACACTGCCGTCTTTGCTGATTTCTGTCTCCGTCAGTTTCAGATCTTCATACTTATACGTAGTGTACGATAAGCCGTGTCCGAACGGGTAAAGCGGTGTACTTGGCTGATAGGCTGCATAAGGATGGAAATATTGAGACGGTTTGTGATTATAAATCATTTGTAACTGTCCTACACTCTGCGGGATGGTGATTGCCAGTTTTGCCGAAGGATTCACCTTTCCATACAATATTTCGGCAACAGCTTGTCCACCATACATCCCCGGTGCCCATGCCTCAACAATAGCAGGCAGATGTGTGGCCGCCCATTGTACCCCAAGCGGACGCCCATTGACAAGTACAAGAATAGTCGGCTTGCCCGAAGCAGCCACTTTCTCTATCAACTCATTTTGTAAACCTACCAGACTGATATCCGAACGGTCTGTATCTTCTCCGTCTGTCCGTTCTGTCCACCGGAAGCGCATCATATATTCTCCGGCTACTACAATGTTCAAATCTGCATTCCGGGCACGTGCAGCGGCTTCAGCTACTTTCTTCGGATCCATATTACGTGGATCCCAACCCTGATCTACAAAGTCAAACTTCACACCGGGAGCCACCTGTTGCAAGCCTTCAAGAATGGTCGTTACATTCTCCGGCTTCTCAGGAGCACTCCAATCACCTAGAATATTCTGGTCATCGGCATTGATGCCAGTCACCAATACCCGTTTATATTTGAAAGCATCCAGAGGCAGGATACCTTCATTCTTCAATAACACAATGCCATTACGGGCAGCCTCCAAAGCAGTCTGGCGATGCTCGGGACAAAGCCGGATCTTCATACTCTGCTCTTCATCAGCATACGGATTTTCAAAAAGTCCGAGACGGAACTTTACTTCGAGGATACGACGCACTGATTCATCAATACGCGATTCCGGAATTCGGCCTTCTTTTACCAGTTCCGTTACCATCTCGTTCCAATGAATGCCGTGCATGTGCATATCCATACCGGCCATGATAGATTGATAGAAGGCTTCCTTTAAATTGGGAGCAGTAGCATGCAGATCGTGAATATGTTCAATGTCCATCCAATCGCTCACCACAAATCCGGGGAATTTCCATTCACCCCGAAGTACCTCTGTCATCAGCCATTCATTTTCGTGGCAAGGTATGCCGTTGAGTTCATTGTGAGCTGTCATCAGTGACATGGCTCCCGCATCCACTCCTGCTTTGAAGGGAGGGAAGAACACCTCGCGCAGGGTACGTTCCGAAAGATCGGTTGGCGATCCGTTTGTTCCGTTTATAGGCTGACTCCCTCCTACAAAGTGTTTGATACAAGCCAGCACATCTTCCGGGCTGTCCAGGTTCTGCTGATATCCCTTTACAGTCTGTACCCCTATCTGTGTAACGAGATACGGGTCTTCACCATACGTCTCTCCTACCCGCCCCCAACGGGCATCACGTGCTACTTCCACATTGGGATTGAATGTCCAGTGCATATTCATGGCTCGCATTTCCTTTGCCGTTTCCCGGGCTATGCGACGTGCCATTACCGTATCAAACGAACAGGCGAGATTAATATTGGTGGGATACACCGTATTATCCGGTGCATTGGCATTGCCATGGATAGCATCGATACCAAAAATAACGGGTATTTGCAAACGGCTCTTCATGGCAAATGACTGAAGATAATTGGCTTCTTTCAATGTCAACACATGAAGAAAAGAGCCTATCAATCCTTGTCCGGTCCACTCTTCTATATCCTTTTCCGTAAATCCGGGATAGAAAGCATTGGCCGTATTATTCTTCAAGTCCTCCTCTTTCATCACCGCGCTGTTGGCTTTGATATGTTCCACGCCTACAAACTGATTCATCTGGCCTACCTTCTCTTCCAACGTCATACGACTCAGCAAATCTTCCACCCGGTCTTTCACAGGTGCCGAAGGATCTTTATATACTTCTCCTTTCCCGCCGGAGCAAGAACTGAGTATCATTCCTATTGCTATTGTCATTATAATATTTCTCATAATTTTATCTTTTGTTCTTCCCACACGAAGAGGTACCATTGCTTCCCGGTGCTTCTATTCCCACCGCCTGGCGCACTTCCCCGTACGGGAAGCACCGCTATTTCATGGATGGGATATTTTCTCTTGTGATGACATATGTCTGGTTCATAGCATCCTGCCACCATGCATCATCGGCATGCTGTATCGCGGCTCCTTCACCATCATACCATGGCATGAAGTACAACCATCGTGCTCCTGCATCCCATTGTGCAGATAGTTTTGCCATAGAAGCATTGTTATCCATATAGGCACCGCATTCGCTCAATGTTATCATTTTACTGCCATACTGTTCCGCCAAAGCAGTGTATCCAGCTACGGCATCAGTGGCTTCTTTTCCATAGAGGTCACGCCCGATAATGTCTACATATGAATCACCCGGATACCATGCCTGGTCACCACTTTCGCTGGTCCATACCCAAATTAAATTGTTCAGTCCTTGTGCCTGGAAGGTATCAAACATAGCCACCCATAGTTTTTTGAACGAACCGGCATCTTTTCCCCACCAGAACCAGCCACCGGCAGCCTCGTGGAAAGGACGCCAGATAACAGGTATACCAGCTTCCTGCAACAGTTTCAGATGGGTAACAACTTTGGCCAGATCATCGGCAAATACTTTATTCTCCCAAGTGCCTTCAACCGTGGCGTTGGCTGCGTCAAAATGATTGTTTGCACTGTTAAAGCTGTAAGATATCTCATCAGCCCCCGTATCTGCATTCTGCGGATCGGAAGTAGGAACATTCCAATGCCACATCGCAGCTACCAGTCCACCCGCATCCCACCAGTCCTTAACGACGGAAATATCCGAATAGTCAATCCAGTTGGAAGGTGATGCATATAAGTGGATATAGTCAAAGCAATTCATTGCCGGATATTTACCGGTCAGAGTATGTACCCGTTCGGCCTGTCCGATATTCCAGTTTACATTAGCCATAGTAGCAGACAAGGTCTTCTTTCCGTAGTTCTCTAACAAAAAATCATATACCTTCTGCGCTGCCGGCAAAGCATTCGGAGTACACAGGGTAGTTACAATCGTTGGATTGGCTACAGTTGTGAAGTTAATAACAGCTTCGGTAGCCCCCACTTTTGTAGGGCCTATGATAACCCCTTCGGGAATTACCAGTTTATAGTTCTTTCCCTTTTCCAGTCCTGTGGCTTGAACGGTCACCTTACTGAGTGAAGCAGACACGCTGGTGATAGTAGCACCTTCCAAGGTCACCCGGCTATGTTCTGCCGAAGGGGAAAATACATTCTGATTGTAAGTTAATTCAAAGGTGATGTTACCCTCCGGCAGATCAATACTTCCATTTGCAGGAGTACTACTGACCATTCGGGCAGGTTCCAGTGTGGCAATCACCGGTTCTTCGATATCGTTGCAGGCCGTTGCCAGATACATTCCGGCAACAGAAAGTAATAGGACATATAATAACTTTTTCATACTCTTAGCTTATTTACTTAAGTTCGACTTTGGTCAGTGTGTAGTTACATCCCGAAATGATCAATCCATTGGTGGTCAGCTCGGCCAACATCGCATCATCGATTATAAATTCATGACCGGTAGCATCAGCAGCTAAATCCACCATCTTTAGATCGGGCCAACCAGCTGTATTCTTTTTCAATCCCACTTGCCAGTAAGTGACTGATGGTTCGAGGTCTTTAATACTAACAACCAGCGTTTTTCCAACTTTCGCATTGACAAACAAGGAAGCATCCATTTGTACCGAACCGCTCCAGCCTCCCATCACCTGCTCTCCTTGCCAAAGAGTTTCAGTAGCCGAGGCTCCACCTCCGGTAGTGATAACAGAAATCTTACTGATAATGGCCTGCTGACCGGTAATGATCATTCCTTTTCCATAAGCCCCGGTCTGGCAGATTGCCAACATGGCAGCATCCATTGAGAAGGTAAAGTCCCGATCATCCGGAGTAAAATCTACGCATCCCCATTCATTAGGAATCACCTCACCCAAAGCAGGAAATGCAACCCAGTTACCGTTCATTACCTTTAGTTGCGGAGCAGTACCGGTAGGAGTAAAATAAATCTTAACCTTAGCACCGGCCGACAGGCTTGCAAAGACACTTGTCTCCAGTGAAACATTTTCTCCCCAGCTCGTTCCTAAATCTACAGCTCCTTCAAAAACAACGGTTTCTATTGTACCCGAACCTACAACATCCATAGTATAGGAAATTTCTCCATTGGAAGAAATAAGCGTAATTGTAGTCTTACCGCCTGCATTATTAGGAATAAGCATGTAAAGAGTGGAAGCTTGCAGAATATACTGTGTGTTATTACCATTTACACGGACATTGGTTAGTTTGTCACCATTTTCTATCTCAACCGGCAGGATACTTCCGGCAGTGATTTTTGTTTCTGTATCGGGCAATATAGGAATATAGCAGAATATCGGTTTAGTCACCTCCAATGAAGCACAGATCACTGTTTCGCTATTTTTCATCGTCAGTATCACTTCACCGCTTGCAGCATCTACCGGCACGTTCACTTTCAACTGATCAGTGTCTGTTGAAGTCACTTCAACTGTTTTGTCACCACTGAAGGTGACAGAAGCCACCAAATTCAAATTCTTACCTTGCAACACGACCTCATTACCGGCAGCTACAGGAGCTGGATTATAAGCCTGTACCTCAGGTTTCAATGTAGAAATGACTACCGGAGCAGACACATTACCACTTGCCGTATTCAATACCAGTTCACCACTGACTGCCATTTCGGGCATGAGAACTTTTATCTCTGTTGCTGTCACAGATTGGGGCTTTACTGCTGTTTCCACACCCGGGAAAGTAACTGTAGTGGTCAGCTCCATATTCACACCTTTAACAGTAATCACATCCCCGGCTTTCAAATCGGTTGCAGGACTTACGACCAACTCTGCCGGAACAGCTACTCCGATGTTGGCAATAGCTACTTTTACACCAGAAGGAGCAATCATCGAGATAGCACCATCAGTAACACCTTCGGGTAATGTGAATGAGAGTTCATCTTCATTTATTTCAAATTCCACCGGAGTATCATCAGATAATACAACAGAAGTTAGCAAGTCAATGTCCTTCACAGTTACTTTGATTTGTGTACCCGGCTTTACATCAGTCAGATTCAGCACACTCTCCACAGACGGCAGTACCACCTGTAATTCTTCCTCTGATTCCAGTTCAACAGGAATTGTTGCATTATCTGCCAGAGTAATAATACCGGTTTGTGCTTCACGAGGCACCACTACCACAATCTTCTCCCGTTCATGTGTGATGAACTCATCAGCGCCTACCTCTACGTCTTTAGCAAAAATCACCCGTTTCATCAGATTGAGATATTCACCTTCAATTGTCAACTCATCGCCAGGCTTTACCGGAGAAGGAGATATTGAGGAGATGGAAATGGGCTCTGTATAGGAAAGTTGTGATTTAGAAACAAGTTCCACTCCTCCGACTCCCTTCAGTCTCACATAACCCACTACAGCATTCTGAGGAATCACAACTTTGATATGCTGATTATCGACTACTTCGATATCTGTAATTTCTATATTATCGGGTAACACCACGCTCGTGACACGATCCAGGTTCCTGCCGATAAAAGTTAACTTACTACCACGCAGGGCTGGACTGGGCCCGAAAGCCTCCAATAGTATGGCACCGGACTCATCATCATCGTTGTTGCATGCCGTGAAAGTCACAGAAAGAACAATGAGCGCCACCCATATCATTTGATTGAATATTCTATTGAGTTTCATATCTTTCATATTTATAATTAAATTTATCATTCGGCTTCTACAACACGAACATTATCAATGTAAAAGGTCGGGGTACATTCTGTTCCGGCTACACCGCCTTTACCTACAAACAGGGTGATTCCTGAATAATGACCGGCTGCTTTCACGCCTACTTCCGCTCCGTCTCCATTATACTTAAAGTCACTCATCGGAATGGTTACCGTAGTCCAACCATTAGTAGTATAAGAGCCGGTAGCAGTCCAAGGCATCCACAATGCACGCGGATAGGTAGCATCAGACATATAAGCATTATTAGGATTCCCTCCTGTAGCACCACCCTCCTGCCAGTTCAGCCACACTTCATCGGCACCGGTAAATATAATCTGAAAGGCCGCAGCCGACCATACGTCCGGAATATTAACCTCAAACTTCAACACATATTTATCCAAAGTGCCTGCATTGAAGAAATCAGAATCAGTAGTACGGTACGTCCAGCGTTCATAACCAAAGTTACTGTCATCCCAGGTGTCATCACTCATCTTACCTTTGAAAATCAGATACTGCCCGCTAATACCCTCTTCGGTACCATAACCTGCACCGGCATGCCAACCATGATTGTAACCACCGTCAGGGAAGAGAGTGTCAAAGTCAAGAATAATATTACGATTGTCACGAAAGTTAAGAGAACTCTCGCCAGTACCATATACTGAAGTTACTCTAACAGGACCAGGTTGTGCACCGGCAGGTACTTTTACGGCAATATTGTTCACATCATGACTGACTATTTCACCATCTACATCTCCTGTAAAAGTAACCTTCAACGGATTAGCATCCTCATTGACAAAATACAATCCCTGGATATAGGCGATATCACCTTCGGCGACATATTCACAGGTCATCGATTTAACCGACGGGACAGGAACTTTCGTCTCAAATGAATAGTAACACGAATCATTATTAGTATACAGTTTTATCAAATCCTGCTTTTCACCCGGAATACCGGAAGGGATACTAACGATAATGGCATTATCCGTAACAAAATTCGGATTTAGCTTGACCTTCTGATCATTGAAGTAAATGGCATTTA
Source organism: Bacteroides mucinivorans (assembly GCF_034654355.2). NCBI lineage: Bacteria > Pseudomonadati > Bacteroidota > Bacteroidia > Bacteroidales > Bacteroidaceae > Bacteroides > Bacteroides mucinivorans. The sequence goes on from NZ_CP178179.1 coordinate 4,712,279, forward strand.
CACCACCCAAATGTTCACCGATAATGGCAATGCGATCGCCCAGATAAGCACTCGTCAATAAAGAGTCTGAAACTGCAGCATCGCAAGGACGGATGTATCTCACCAAGGGAGCACCACCGTTCGCACCCCTTCCATCATCATCAGAGCATGCACCGAAAAAGGTTAGCGTTAATACTGCAAGAGCAATGTTGAATATATACTTATTCATAATCTTCTTAAACTTAGAGGTTAAAATTGATAATCTACAGGGTCCCGGGTAATGGAAGGAGTCTTGGTTATTGTCTCCGCCGGAACAGGTAATACCAGATTACCGGCACCGATTGTTATCTTTGCTATATCCGGATTGATATAGAAGATAGAACCTTTACCTCTTGGATCATCATTCGGATTGAGAGAAGTGAAACCGCCATGGTAAGCGCCCACAGCATTGCGTTCCTGCCAGGTAAACTGACCATTGGAAACATACTGACGCTGGCGTTCCATGCCATTCAGGTAAGCAAGCGCCTTATTCATGTCACGATACGCAATACGCTTTACATCAAAGAAGTTTATACTTTCAAGGGCAAACTCCACGCGACGCTCTTTTATCAGTTCATCATAGGTTATGGTTGTTTTTTCCCAGGGAAGTCCGGCACGCAAACGAATCTGTTTGAATACATCCAGTGCCAACACATCGTTTGTAGAAGAACCGGCACCAATACATGCTTCTACATAACAAAGATAGATATCGGCCAGACGCAACAGATAAATGTTATTTCCGGCATCCTGATTGGAAGCTCCGGCCAAACCGCCACAGTCGTCATTCGCACCTATTACATATTTTCGGACATGGGCCAGCATTTCGTTGGACGACTCTGTACTCTCATCTTCGGAGAAGTTGCTGTACGTATAACCGCCACCACCCAGATTTCCATACTGATCGCCATTGCGCATGTAAGTATAGTAACGGCGAAGATCACCAGTTTCAAATGTTTCCTGCAAACTCAGTGTAGGACCTTTACCTGATCCCCAGGAAGATCCTAAAGTAATCAAAGCATTACGGGAGAGGGATACATTGCGACTGTTACCGTAACCATATCCGTCATTCGTACACTGAATGGCAAACAAAGACTCTGAGCTATTGTTTCCTGCAGGATAAAACAGTGTTGATAAATCTCCGTAAAGACTAAATCCGCTCTTGTTTATCACTTCGGCTGCATACGCTTTAGCCTTCGCAAAATTATCGGCAGATGCACCGTCAGACAAGTGAGACGCCATTGTGAGGTGTAACTTTGCCAACATTCCGATAGCAGTATATCCGGAGCAACGCCCTGCCTGAAACGGAGAAGCCGGAAGATTATCCTTAGCAAATTCCAGATCCTGACGAATGAATTCATAAACGCTTGCCTGTTTATTACGGATCACCTGATCACCGGAAATGTTATTGTCGGTAATGATAGGCACATCCTGCCAATATTCAGTGAGCAGATAGTAAGCAATACCGCGAATACAACGTGCTTCGCCAAGCGCACGATTAATGATCGTTTCAGAAATCCCATTCGTGCGGGCTGCATCCGGCATGCCATTGATGATGTTATTGCAGTAAGAAACAACACGGAAAAGGCCATTCCAACCTTGTGTCAGATAAGTGTTACCATTCTGGAAAGTCATATAATAGAACTGTCCTTCCTGGTCAAATGTATAAAAAAGATCACCTGCCAATTCATCACCTGCCATCCACATAAAGTTCATATGGAAGTCTTGCCAGACAAAAGCACTGTAAAGAGAAGCTGTATTTGCATTGATTGCAGCCTCCGATGTATAATAAGTTTCCAGCACCTGTTCGCTTTCAGGTACAATAGTCAGGAAATCAGCACAAGACGATGTCACCGCTAACAGAGACGACAGACAAATTGTTTTAAATATATTTTTCATATTCGATAATCCTTTAAGTTAGAACGTAATGTTTGCACCCAATGTATATACACGTGGCGAAGGATAACGACCCATATCCACATTGGACAGGCCTACCTGCTGGTTGTATGAACCTATTTCCGGATCAAGACCGGAATATCCGGTAAAGGTGTACACGTTTTGCGCATTAAAATAGAGTTTACAGTTTACCATTCCAATCTTCTTCAGCCAGACTTGAGGGAAATTATAAGCCAATGAAATATTCTGGATACGCAGATAACTACCATCTTCAATCCAACGGTCACTCATACGATTATTACCATTAATATCATTTCCGCTCCAACGGGGAAGGGAAGAAGTTCCATTGATGAGATAACAATTATCAGCATTCTCCACATCGGTATTGATACCGTCATAATAACCCAGTCTTGCACGGTTGAGCACAGTAGCTGACTGATTGTCCCACTGTGACATCAACCCTTCTGTTTTTACACGAACATAGTTAAGAATATCCCCACCTACCGCTCCGGTCAGTCCGATACCAAGTTCCCAGTTCTTGTATGTAAAGGTATTGGTAAAGCCAAATGTAAAATCAGGATTCGGATCACCGATAATAGTCTGGTCATATTCGTTGATAACACCGTCGGGTACACCATTCGGACCACTGATATCTTTAAACTTCACGTCTCCGACCCATGCACCGGTTGTACGGTGTACACCTACTCCTTCGGGCAAGGCATGGGTACGCAGTTCCTCGGCATTTTCAAACAGTCCGTCTGTAAGGTATCCATAAAATACACCGATAGGCTGTCCTACCTTAATCATAGAAACGGTCTGGAAACCGGCATACCAATCCAGTTTACCATAAATGGTGGTACCCAGTTCATCCAATTCTTTCACCTTATTGCGATTGATAGAAACAGTGAGGTTTGAATGCCAGTTGAAATCTTTTGTAGCAATATTGTGTGTGTTCAAAGAGATATCAATACCTTTATTGTCAACCTTTCCTATATTCATAAAAGGTGTTTGGATATCCGTCCATCCGGAACCTCCCAAAACGGGAGACACAGAAGGTTGCAACAACAAATCTTTGGTTGTCTTATAATAAGCATCCACAGTCAGATCAATCCTCCCGTTGAATAATCCCAAGTCGATACCCGCATTATATTGTACAGAAGCTTCCCACTTTAAATCCGGATTTGCATTGTTTGCCATGCGGTATGCCGTACCAAAAGCAGAAGGAAAAGCTACCATGGTAGACCCATATCGGTACGTTCCGATATTATCACTACCCACCTGGCCATATCCCAAACGAAACTTCAGATTGGATAGCCATTTCTGAGTCCCTTTCATAAAGTCCTCTCCTGTCACACGCCAGGCTGCCGCAAATGAAGGAAAATATCCCCAACGGTTATTAATTCCGAATTTAGAAGAGGCATCGGCACGTAAAGTTGCAGTCAATAAATAGCGGTCGGCATAATTGTAATTGGCACGTCCGAAAGCGGAAACTTTCGTGGCAGCGTCTTTCCAACCACTATTGGAAGTGAATACACCATCAGCACCGATTACATGAATATCATTAGATGACAATTGATTCTTTTGCAACTGTGTACCTTCCCAAGAAGATTTGGAGGATTCCATACCTGCCATAAAGTTGATATTGTGTTTACCGAAACTCTGATTGTAAGTAGCATATCCCTTCCATATCCAATAAAGACTATGTTCTTCACGTTGCATAATCATGATATCGGTATTCTTTAACTGACCATATTCGTAGCTGGGTTTGAAACCTTTGTTCAGATTATTGGAACCATCAATACCAAACTCGGTACGGAAATTGACATATTTGTTAAAGGTGATCAAAGCATAGGCATTCCCCATGAAGCGTTCACGTAACAGGGTGTTAATCTGGTCGTTTGTCAAAGCAACCGGATTGTAAATAGATGAACCGTTTACTGATTCGGGGCCGGCATAATTGCCATCAAAATCATACACCGGAACAGACGGAGACATTAAAGCAGCCTGCATCACCACCCCATTGATACCATCGTTGTTAATAATTGACTCATTGGTACGAGAGTAAGAAAAAGAGCCACCCATCTTAATATATTTATTGAATTCACTATCCAGGGTCATACGGCCGGTATAGCGTTCAAAGTTTGAATTAAGCAGCATACCGTCTTGTCCCATATAACCAACAGAAAATGCATATTGAGTTTTGTCAGTACCACCGTTCAAAGAAAGATTATGACTATGCATCCAGGCATTACTCGTTACGGCATCTTGCCAGTCAGTACCTTTGCCCAGTAAAGAAGGGTCCAGATAGGCCACATCCACATTAGGTAATACACCTTCTTCATAAAGTTGCTTTTGATAGGTTCCGAATTCACGAAGATCCATCATATCAATTTTCCCGGTACGTTGCTGAAGTGCCGCATATCCATCATAAGTGATATTCGTACGTCCCTTATTCCCACGTTTTGTAGTGATAATAACAACACCATTGGCACCGGAAGTTCCATAAATTGCCGTAGCCGAAGCATCTTTCAATACAGACATGGAGACAATATCACTTGGAGAGATAGAAGCCAGGGGATTTACTACATTCTGTCCGTTGGAGCCACCCGACCATTCAAATCCGGCAGTAGAGGTACCTTCACCACTCATCGGTATGCCATCAATAATGTAAAGAGGTTCATTAGTGCCGTTGATGGAGCTTGCACCACGGATACGAATGGAATTGGCCGCCCCCGGAGCACCGGAATTGGCTGCAACCTGCACACCGGCGACGCGTCCTTGAAGCATCTGGTCTACATTGGTTACAATAGATTCTTTCAGCTTATCACCTGAAAGGTTGGCTACGGAACCGGTCAGATCACTTTTCTTCATCGTACCATAGCCTACTACCACTACTTCGTCCAGCATTTCCGAATCTTCCTTCAACGCCACGGTTACCGACTTTTGACCGGATTGTAATGTAACTTCTTGCGTCTTATAACCAATACTGGAGAATACAAGAATTTTCTTTCCCTCAGGAACATTCACACTAAACCGACCATCAAGGTCGGCAATAGCACCTACCGTAGTGCCTTTCACCAAAATATTGGCCCCGATCAGAGGAGAACCGTCATTCGCATCAGTCACGATACCGGTAACGGTGGTTTGTTGGGCCGTCACATAGCTACTCATCAGGAGTGCTATCAGAAACAACATAATGTTCTTCATATCAACACATAGATTTAAATAAATGATTTACATTTTTACGTTAGCAAAGGTAGGAGCAAGTGGTAAAAGAGACAAGTACAATATTATCATATACTAATACAATTCTACCACTTATAATCTTTACACTCTTTGTTTAGAGCAGACTCTTACTTTCTACTCCTTTTACGCATCTGTTTTTCAAAGAAGTCCATCTTTGTTTTCCACCAACTTTCAGGTGTATTGTGCCCGTTCAAAGGATAAATATGGTACTCTTTCTCAGTTGATATACGGTTGTAACCGGAGAAGTTTGTATGTGGCGGACAAACTTCATCCTGAAGGCCAACGCCCATAATAACCGGACACTTTATCCAACCGGCAAGGTTCTTTATATCAAAATAAGACAAAAGCTGATACAATTTTGCATCACTTATCCCCATCTCTTTCTGCTTTTGAAGAACAGGTTCTGCCGGCCAATGAACAATCTTGAAGTAATCGGGATAGTCAGAAAGAAAAGGAATGGTAGGAGCAATGGCACAAAAACGATCATCGAGAGCAGCAGCGGCAAGAGTAAATGCTCCACCTTGACTACCTCCTTCGGCAAAGATATAGTCAGTATTCACTTCAGAACGGCTGGTAACGAAATCAATGGCACGAATTAAATCCATAAAGGCACCCCGATAATAATAATTTTCTTTGGAATCCAGTCCATAGGTTATCCAGTCGCCATAGGTATTGACCGGTTCTTGCAACCCTTGCCCACGGGTGGACAATACAAATTCTACATAACCGGAAGTACCACCGGGAACCCAGGGTTTTGAGCCATATCCCATATAAGAGATAATAGCCGGATATTTCCCTTTCTTTGCAGGAGTAGAATAAAAACCGGATATCTCAACACCACCCAACGATTTCATTTTCACCCGATAGAGCCTGCGCTCTGTATTGGAAGAATCAGGAATCAAAGTTAACTGATATTCGGGGACTATCTCCGCCAAATCCGCTTTCGCCTTTTCCCAAAAATCTTTCAAATCGGGTTGATTATCAGGCAGAGAAAGGATACTTTCGGGTTCATATCCAATAGTAAAGTTTTTAATCATCCGTCCATCCTCAGAAAGAGCACAACGATAAAAACCCGGCGCAGGAAGGGTAAACGAAAATGTGATCTCTGTAGAATCTCCCTTCTGTAAAAGAATTGACTGAGAAAGGGCCAAGAGTGGCTGATGCCGGTCTGTAGAAATATCCAACTGTAAAACAGCCGGAAGGGTCACCTCTTTATGGTTAGCAACAACCACCTGAATAACAGGATTGGCTGGCGAATAAAAAACCCAATCATTCGTTTGTTTCACCTCATAATCCAAATTGGGTTTTACCTGATCCGACTGTGCAGATAAAGTTAGTGAATACCCTAACAAACATAAGTTTACTAACCAACTTTTCATTTCTTTGTTTTCTTATTAAGAGTAAGACGATATAATACCACATCATGACCAGGAACAATAACACGCTTCACTTTCCGGGTATTACCTTCGTCCTCTTTTGTCCAAAGATTGCGTATATTATATACTTTAGAGTCAAAATTAGTAAAACGCTTTGCTACCTCATCATACAAATTGAACTTCTGCCAGTCAATGCTATACTCTTGAGAGGTGGTGGTACGATTGAGAATACAGAAAGCCCACTCATCATTCACTAATGGTTTGAACCAGAATTCCAATCCGTTTTCTGAAGCAAACTTCAAGCCTTGAATACCCAGACTGTCCTGATCAAGTGCAATTACTTCCTGATTCATAATAATCTCTTTCGTATCCTGGTTCATGTTACGAATGTCATTCCCAAGGATCAGTGGTGCAGCAAGCATACACCACATGGAAAAGTGAGCACGATCTTCACTAACAGTCTGTCCATTGCCAACCTCCAACATATCAGGATCATTCCAATGTCCCGGACCAGCATACTTGCGAAGTCCATTCTGCATGTCAAGTATCTGAAGTACACCAAAAGCTTTCCAACCCGGATGCTCATCTACACAATCGAAACAATTATAAATATCTCCCGTTGTACGCCAAGAATGTCCGGTTTCGGAAGCCCACTCCCAAGGTTTGCTATGCCCCCACTCACACATGCTGAAGTAAACCGGACGTCCGGCAGCACGAAGTGCATCACGCATCAAGTTATAAGCTCCCACCGGATTAATGTCTTCGGATTCACACCAGTCATATTTCAGATAGTCAATTCCCCATTTAGCGTATTGCAAAGCATCCTGATATTCATGACCGAAGCTACCCGGACGTCCACCACAAGTTTTTCTGCCAGCATCCGAGTAAATACCCAGTTTTAATCCTTTAGAATGTACATAATCAGCGAGTGCCCTGATACCTGATGGAAATTTAACGGGATCTGCCTGAATAAATCCAAGGCTATCACGTTCGCCATGCCAACAATCATCCAGATTCAGATAGATGTATCCGGCATCTCTTAATCCTGTTTCCACCATTGCGTCGGCAATGCCTCTGATTATTTCTTCGTTTATATCACAGGCAAATTTGTTCCAACTGTTCCAGCCCATTGGCGGAGTATCAGCCAATCCTTCAAATTTCTGCGCCTTCACTCCGAAGGGTATACACAACAATGCCGCTAATACAGCGACTAAAGTAATCTTTCTCATAATTTTATGTTTTCTTATTTCGTTAATTTCAATTCGTCACGAATGATCGTACCCCACTCCTTCAGATCACTATCCTTCCAATCTCCTTTAGAAGAGCCGTATTTCTGAATCATAGAACAGGTTTCATCTTTATCGGCTATGGACCAGGCAGCCCAACTGATGCTGTGTTTTTTCATCCACTCCAACCACCTGCCCCACTCTCCGATATTGATGGGGCCATCACCTGTAGCCTCCATTCCGGCACATTCGGATACAAACAAAGGAAGTCCCTTCTTCAAAGCATAATCCGCGCGGTCACGAAGCTCCTGTCTGTGAGTTGATGCATAGAAATGTAGAGTATACATGATATTGGTATAGCCGGTTATAGGATCGTCTGCAGCCAAATGAACGTCCTGGTCCCAATGGGGAGTGCCTATCAGAATAAGTGCTTCCGGATCAATGGTACGAATAGCATGGATAATTTCTGTCGAATAGGCCTTTACATCTATCCAGGAATCTTCAACCGGTTCATTGAATATTTCATAAATCACGTTTGGGATCCCTTTATAACGAGTGGCCATCTGCGTAAAGAATTGTCTGGCTTCTTCGGTACGGATGCTATGACTATGCCAATCTATAATCACATAAATGCCACTGGCAATTGCAGCATCCGCAACCGTAGTAATGCACTGAAGAGCCTGTCCCGGAGAGTGAATGTAAGCACCTTCCGGTTCTACTCCCATAGCTGCCCTCACAAGTGAGCATCCCCAGTCATCATGCAGAAATTGGACGGTAGAAGCATTGTAGAATCGGGGCCACCAATTATGCCAGCCATAACTCACCCCTTTTAATACAATACTTTCGCCTCTTTCATTAACAAGAGAGGTTCCTCGCACTGACAGGCAACCATTCCGTTCCACCACCGTTTTCTTCGTTCCCGATCCCAACTCTCCTATTTCTGTAGCGCATCCTGTTGTAGTAACACTGCCAATCAAAAAGAATAATCCTATTAATAGGTACTTCATAACTTACAGATTATTTTAGTTTTACACTGGCTGCTTTCACAATATCTACTGTGCTATCTGTTGCAAAAACAGAATTCAGTCCTTGTTCTTCTTGTGCCGGATCACCCGTATAGTCATCGCCTTTCTGCCAAAACACACGCTCGGAAGAAGAAGTTGCAAAACCACCCCATGCCCAGAAGTTACATCCGGCAAATAATCCACCGGAAGCATCTTTATCAGAAATCAGACCAAACACATAAGAATAGTACGCATCTCTTGCGCCGGTAGTACTTTCTTTCGAGAACTGAAAACCATCACGGGGGAAACCAAATTCTTCAAGAACCAGCGGTTTTCTGTACTTACGAGCCACTACCAGATGATCATCAATATAAGCTTTGGTCTTGACTTTTGCTGTTTCAAGTTTTTCCTGTAAACTATCTTTAGGTGCCCACCCCCAGTTATAGGGCCAAATATGAATATTCATATAATCGACATTCGGATCAGCATGAATCTGCTCAAACAGAGCCATATCCTGTTCGCACCCCCACATCCCCTCACTACCGGTAGACACCAGATGATTTCTGTCCAATGACTTGAGTTGAGCTGCCACCTGTGCAATCCAGGCAGCAAACAGTATTTTGTTTTCATCAGAAAAAGCACGAGGTTCATTACCTACCTGCCACGACATAATGGTCGGATCATCCACATATTTTATATTCGTATATCTATTGACACGGCTTACCATATCATTCACATAATTGGCAAACAAAACCTTCGCACTATCCGATTGCTGAAACAGTTTCACATATTCCATATAAGCCGGCCATCCATCTACTGCCGGCACAGGTGCTTTACCATAACCTGCCCATTCGAGATACTGTCCATATCCACCACTCCACTCCCAGGAGTTATTCAAATAAAGTACAGCTAACATTTTACGCCTACTCATTTCGGCCAGTAAATAATCAAGTCCGGCTAAAATAGTATCATTATATACTCCGGGAGCTATTTGCAAGGTAGGTTCTACTTTGGCAGTAACACCCCGATTACCGTCAGAGCCCACTAATATACGAAGATTATCTACCCCGATACTTTTCAAAAAATCCAGCTCTTTACGAAGGCGTTGGCGATCTCCTCCCTCACCTTCGGAACCGAGTATCGCTCCATACCAGAAATTAGTACCTACGTAATAATAAGGTGTATCATTACGCATAAACTGCCCGTTTTCTACGCGGACGAAAGGAGAAGAAATGAGGGTCTGTTTTGGAGTACAAGCTCCCAATAAAGTAATAGAAACAACAAAGAACGCAATTTGCTTTAGCATAATTATCAGATTTAAAATGATATTACAAAAATAGTGCAGTTGAAGTTAAGTATCCAGTATTATTTTATCATTTCATTATACTATTTGACTTTTCAGTAAATAGTAAAGTCTTTTTTGCTGCTTTTTTAGTATAAAAACCATATCTTTGTTTACATACTTAGATATGTAAACCTAATAATTACAAATATGATAAACCCTGTTTATTCACCCGACAACGAGAGATACAGTAACGGTATGAAATACCGCCGTTGTGGTAAAAGCGGAATTATGCTCCCGGAAATTTCCCTGGGGCTGTGGCATAACTTCGGAGATGTAGATACATTTGCCAACAGCCAGCGAATGGCACATTATGCTTTCGACAAAGGAATCACTCATTTCGATCTGGCAAATAACTACGGGCCTTCCTATGGCTCGGCAGAAGAAACGTTCGGTGAGATTATGAAAAAATCATTCCTCCCTTACCGGGATGAGCTGTTTATCTCTACGAAAGCCGGACACGATATGTGGCCGGGCCCTTACGGAGAATGGGGATCAAGAAAATATCTGATGGCAAGCCTCAACCAAAGCTTGAAACGTATGAATCTGGATTATGTGGATATTTTCTATTCGCACCGTTATGATCCGGTGACTCCATTGGAAGAAACATTGCAAACATTGGTAGATATTGTCCGCCAAGGAAAGGCTTTGTATGTAGGTATCTCCAAATACCCGAAAGAAGCTGCTGAGTTTGCTTACAAATATCTGGCAGAAAGAGACATACATTGCTTGCTCTATCAAGGAAAATATAACCTGTTCAACCGGGAACCGGAAGAAGAGGGTATCCTTCAACAAGCCAAAGAAAATGGTACCGGATTTATTGCATTCTCTCCCTTAGCACAAGGATTATTGACGAACCGATACATCAATGGCATTCCCGAAGATTCACGAATGGCCCGCGGAGGTTTCCTGAAAAAGGAACAACTCACAGAAGAAGTTTTAAGCAAAATCAAAGTACTGAACAAAATGGCAGAGGAACGAGGACAAACCTTAGCAGAGATGGCTCTGGCATGGGTTCTAAAAGATGATTTAGTAACATCAGTCATCATTGGTGCCAGCTCGGTAGCCCAACTGGAAGATAATCTGAAAGCAATAAGAAATACCTCATTTACAAAGGAAGAATTAAGGAGGTTATAGGATTATGAGGAGGTAGGGTTACAACCCTACCACTTCTCACACGATCTTCTTCTTTTTCCTGTAATTCTCCCGAAACTCCTTAGGAGAGCATGCCTTTTTCTTCTTAAATATCCGGTTAAAATTAGAGAGGTTATTGAATCCGCAATCATAGCAGATCTCGGCTACAGACATGGTAGAGTCTACCAACAAGCGAGCGGCAAACCCAAGACGGATATCAATAATATAATCAGAAAGACTCTTTCCGGTACGAAGTTTGAAAAAGCGGCTAAAAGAAACAGCAGTCATTCCTACCATATCTGCCAGATTATTCAAACGAATCTCCTCTTTATAGTGCTCATTGATATATTCCTGTACCTTCTGTACCCTCCGACTATCAGCATGGACATCGATCTTCGCAAAAGAAGAACTGGACAATGTACGGGATTCCTCCTCAAAGAGAGAAAGCTCATACAGAATAGTCATGAACTTAAGCACAGCATAAAATCCTTGTTTTTCAGAAGCTAATGTATCGAGCATGGAATACACTTTCATAATGGCAGACATAGGGAAGCAGAGTCCTTTTTGCGCACGTTCCAACATCCGGCGAATAGAATCGAACTGATTCTTATTAATGAAGTTTTTAGAGAAAAGATCAGAAGAAAACTGAATAGTTATCTCGCGTATCTCTTTTGAGTTGCATTCGTTTTGCTCCCAGACATGCTCCAGATCCTGCCCGGTAATCAACACCAGATCATAATCGCCAATTACTTCCGCAGAGTCACCTACAATCCTACGTACTCCAGCAGCCTTCTCACAAAAGTTCAGTTCAAATTCGGCATGATTGTGAATAGGGTATGTAAATTCCGTCTTATACCGCTCGGCTATATAAAAACAATCTTTGTCAGAGAGTGGAGTAATCTCACGGATAATATAACTTTGCTGCGCATTCATTGTTGTAAATAGTATTAATCTAAATTCTTAATTATTCCTGCTTAACGCCCTGAAATCTTCTCCTGTAGGATTCTGGAATACATGCAAATCAAATTCCGGAATAATGGCAAGCACATGATCGAACACATCGGCTTGAACGCCCTCGTAAGGAATCCAGGCTTTGATGGACGAGAAGAAATAGAGTTCGAGAGGAATACCTTGTTCGGTGGGTTGCAACTGACGCACCATACATGTAAGATCCTGGTTGACTGCCGGAAGACTTCTCAGATAATTAGTCAGATAGGCACGAAATACACCCAAATTGGTTTGGCGACGGCCATTCACTAACACAGAGTTGTCTATTCCATGTTCTTTGTTATACTCTTCCACTACCTTCTCCGTCTCTTCGATATAGTCTTTCAGCAAACGTATTTTCCGGTATTTTGCCAACATCTCCGGAGTACAAAACTTCACACTGTTCATATCAATCCTGATAGAACGCTTTATACGTCGTCCTCCGGACTCCTGCATACCTCGCCAATTCTGAAAGGAATCACTGACCAAAGCATAGGGAGGAATAGTGGTAATGGTATTATCCCAATTACGTACCTTTACGGTATTCAAAGTTACTTCAATCACCGTTCCGTCGGCCCCATACTTCGGCATTTCAATCCAGTCTCCCACCTTCAGCATATTGTTGGCAGAAAGTTGAATGCCCGAAACGAAGCCCATAATACTGTCTTTGAATACCAACATCAGGACAGCGGCAGAAGCTCCCAGACCGGTAAGCAGCACCATTGGCGATTTATCAATCAGAATACTGACGATAATAATACCACCAATAAAGAAGAGAATGACCTGAACCGTCTGTAACAATCCTTTCAAAGGACGGTCGCGAAACTGCTCACGCTCGCTGTATACATGATAAAGTGCAGAGAGAAGTGCACTGATAAACTTTAAAAAGACTGCAATGATATAAATCATGCAAATACGTAATATAAAAGTCAGCAGACCGGCATTGGATATGGCAAGCGGTAGCAGTATATACAGAATGATAGGTGCCACCAGATGGCTGAGGTAAATCATCACTTTACGATCAAACACAACGTCATCCCATGTGGCCTTTGTTTTTTTCACAAGCCGGGTAACCGTCGTCAAGATAACATGCTTGCAAATGGCATCTCCCAAAAAAGCAATAGCCAAAATGATAACTAAAATAATAGCGCTCGTTAAATCATCAGTCCATGACTCATTAAATCCCCATGACTGGAGAATTTCCTTGATTATACCTGTAATTTTTTCCATTGTTATACTTTATCTGCCGTTATAATAGGGCAACGGCAAAACACCCTGTTTGTTTCACGTCACTACCCTTTCTCCAGGAATTCCCTTACGTCGTCGCGTAACCATTGGTGAAGATACAGTGCTTTGTATGCACTATTCTTCTTCAACATGATTTCTACGTTTATCTGACTGTTCTGATAACAAGTCAGTTCATTACGAAACTGTTCATCATGTTCTGCCAATTTCTTTATCTCCTGCTCCCGCTCTCTGCGAAGAAGCGTACAAACCGGTATCAGAAGTTTCATCACTACATTATCCATTATATGATGCCCTTGAATATAGAGATAAGTTGTTTCTGGAACCAATCCCAACTTTTCCAGTTCGGAACCCAAGGCATCCACCCGACTAATATAATGAGGAAAACGGGTTTGCAGTTCCGATAGTTTGGCAGAGACCGTCCTTTGTAAAGCTTCCAGACATCGTTCAGGATGCCGCAGATTGACGTCCAATAACCGGATATATGTATTAAAATCACTCATAGGAAACGTGTGTGTATCATGCTGCCGATAGAACCAGACGTTCCAAAGAAAAAGAGGATAAGTTATTTGGGAATATCTCCGCATGAAAGCAGCAAAGTCAATCAACGGACGGTCATTCAATGTGGCCTGTACACATACCTCATGCAAACTCTCTGCAAAGCAATGATGATTTTCGATGGCATAGGTATAGGTCTGAAAGATATATCTGTTTCTGTTTATCTTCCGGGAAGTAGCAGTGGCTCCCTGCAAAAGAAAATCATAATCACTATCCACACAGGCGATGAGGCTTTTTCCTAATTCGGCCGTATTCAGAGTATTCATTAGTACCATCTTCTTCCCCTTTGCCAAAGAGGTGGCCGAAGGAAGCATTACCTGAAAATAATATTCATCATTCTCAAACTCCTCAAACAACGTGCGCCAGAAAGGCACGTCGTCATAACTTTCCACATAAGCTACGATTCTCCGGCGTGTGTTCTTGGGATAAAGCTTATGGGCGGCACTAAAGTAAGAGGAAGTCAGATTGTCGCGTAGGGTTTGAGCCATGCCATGTGAGATTTACGATTGGACGATTTACTATTTACGATTGAAATTACTCTGTATTCTCAACTGTCAACTATCAACTGTCAATTGTCAACTGTCAATTGTCAACTACATTCGTTGTAATATCGGTTACTTCGGTGACAGCATCGAGCCAGCCCTCCATAATGAGGGCAGGCGAATGAGTGGTCAGTATTATTTGTACATTGGGGTTCAGTTCACGAATCATAGCGATAAGCTTCTGTTGCCACTCGATGTGGAGCGAGGCTTCCGGTTCATCCATGAAAAGAACATAATGTTCATTGTCCTGCACCAATACAGTCAGCAAGATAACAAGCATCTGTTTTTCGCCGGAAGAGAGTTTATAGGGCAATAAGAGCTCACCATCCTGGTAAAAAGCAATATCATTCCGCCTCCGGTCTATTTTCTTTCGGGTATAGCTGAACAGTTCATCTATCTGATCCTGAAAGCGTTTTTTAGCCAACGATAAAGTAGCTGCCCTTTTCCGTTCATCTTCATCATTACCGGCAAGAAGTTCAATCATTTTATTGCCTATATTCACCTGATAATCCAGATAACGGCGTTGCAAAAGATAGAGCTGCCAGTCAAGTTCAGACTTTACATTCTTATCAGCCATCCGGGCAGTAAAATCACCCATAATAAGAGGGCGGTCATAACTACGGATTACATCATAAGGAATATAAGTAGCTTCGGGATCATCAAAGTAAATATCTACCCCGTCTTTCATTCCGTTCTTCATCTCACCGGAAAGGTCCTCCAGATAACCTACAGAGCGATTTAAGATAGTTGTTTTACCAACACCATTAATGCCGGAAAGGATATTCACGTCAGGGCGCAGGTCCCAGGCAATATTAAATCTTTTCCATAACCCTTTTATTTCAATACGCCGGATATATTTGGCTTGTTTTTCCATGCTATTCTTGCTTTATATCAAGGCAAATATAAACAATTCAAATGATAAATTGGTTACCTTTGCAGCAGTTTTCAATAAAGGTCACTAAAAAGATGAATATCAACAAGAACGTACAAGGACATCTGTTTGCCCTTACTGCCAATGTGATGTGGGGACTAATGGCTCCCATCGGGAAATTTGCTTTGCAAGAGTTTTCTGCTCTTTCGGTCACTACTTTTCGAATGGTGGGGGCAGCTGCCGCTTTCTGGATACTCTCCGTATTTTGTAAGCAGGAATATGTGAATCATAAGGATATGCTCAAAATATTCTTTGCATCCTTGTTTGCATTGGTATTTAATCAGGGAGTTTTCATTTTCGGATTATCACTGACTTCTCCTATTGACGCCTCTATTGTAACTACCACTCTGCCCATCATCACAATGATTGTAGCAGCCATCTACCTGAAAGAACCGGTTACAAACAAGAAAGTATTAGGTATCTTTGTCGGAGCAATGGGAGCATTGATACTCATACTAGGCAGTCAGATTTCAGGAGATACCAATAGCAGTATCTGGGGAGACTTACTCTGTCTGCTGGCACAGCTTAGTTTCTCTATCTATCTAACTGTATTCAAAGGGCTTACCCAGCAATATTCTGCTGTTACCATCAATAAATGGATGTTCATTTATGCTTCTATGTGCTACATCCCATTCTCTTATCAGGATGTGGCAGCAATTGAATGGAGTACAATTTCCGTACCCGCCATCTGGCAGGTTTTATATGTGGTATTGGGGGGAAGTTTCATCGCCTATATCTGCGTAATGACAGCGCAGAAGTTACTCCGCCCTACAGTAGTTAGTATGTACAACTATGTACAGCCAATCATCGCGTCTATCGCGGCAGTAGTCATGGGTATCGGTACCTTTGGCTGGCAAAAAGGAATTGCCATCGGTCTGGTATTTCTGGGTGTATATATCGTGACACAAAGCAAGTCGAGGGCGGATTTGGAGAAGGAAGGAGGATTATAGTGATTAACGATTAGTGATTAGTGATGAGTGATTAGTGGCTGCGCTTTATCACTCATCACTAATCACTAACCACTAATCACTAACCACTCATCACCATTCTATAAACTTCCCCCTCGCCTTTCTCTTTGCCAGTTCTTCTTCCAGGAATTTCTGGCGGTCTTTGGCAATATAACGACGGGCAAAAATGTTAGGGACAGCTACGCCTAAGGCTATGCAAAGAATAATAAGAGCAGAATTGATACCGTTGTAAAAGGCAACTGTTACTTCACCTACTACGCCGTGCATGCCGATGAGTCCCAACAAAGAGCGATACATCAATACACCGGGAATCATAGGGATAACGGAAGGAATGGTCAATACGTGATTGGGAACATGAAACCAATGAACAGCTTTCACGGCAATCAGACTGACTACAAAACTACCCATAAATGAACCGATCACCGGTCCGAAACCTAACTCGAAATTCACAAAATTACGTGTGCACACAGCAATGATACCACCTACGGCTACCACCCAAAGTAAACGACGCTGAATATTGAATATCATAGAGAAACCCATTGCAGCAATTGCAGCAGCAATCGCATATACATAATAAGGATCGTGGGGAATCATACTCAATTCACTGAACTTTTTATCAATACTGACATCCTCCACTACACATAAACGGATAGCAAGAACAATACCGAAAGCCATAGCTCCCACCATCATAGCGGTATTAGCAGCACGCGTGATGCCCACCAGCAGATAATTGTCTATCATATCATCCACAAAATTGATTAACGGAACCCCCGGAACAATAAACAAGGCACAGGCCAAAAGCGGATGATAAGGAGTAGACGAGAGTCCGCTAAACGAAGAAGCATAAGCCAGACAAGTAGAAACAAAAGCCGCGATGGCAATACTCATATATACATTGATACCAAACTCCATGCACCGAGCCCGGACACGGAAACCGATAAAAGCACAAACAGAAGCCAGTAAGAAGGCCATCCAGTCGCAACCAAACAGCTTGCAAAAACCTCCACAAGCAAAACCGGCACCAATGGCTACCAGATAAGGAATGTAATTACGCGGACGGGAGCAGATTTTCTCCAGTTCTTCTTCATACTGATCCAAAGAATAATCATGTTCAATAGCCCGCCAGGATAGTTTACTAACCTCAGAAATGGCAGTCATATTAATACCATGCTTCTCACACTTCTGAAATTTAGAAAAAGAGTGCGCCTCATCACTGACATTCACTACCAGCATTGTATAGCTTACATCAATATGAAGTTTATCTTCCGGCAACCCCAAATAAGCAGCTACACGCTTCATATTGCGTACAATCCGATTTGTATCCGCAGCACTTTCTACCAATAATTTACCAGTACGAAGCAACAAGTCAAGTTTACGCCTCAGCAACAAAGCTTCTTCCTGCTCAATCACATTATTATTCGTCATCTTTGTATATATATAATGATATTATTCTTTTAGGGGCACAAAGGTACAATTTCCTTTTCAAAAAAGCCCCACCCAAGAGTGAAAGATGACAGATAAAAAGTGAATAAATATCCTTATTTTCTCAATTCTTCAAAATAGGTATCCAATAATGTCTTTGCTGCTATAAAAGAGGTCAGATTACCGCCAAGCACTTGTTGTTCTTTTTCATATAGCATCGATTCAATCTTTACATTATGATAAAAGCTATCGCGAAGCTGCTCATTAATACTTTCATACATCCAGTATTTACTCTGCTCATTGCGTCGATATTCAAAGTATCCGTTCGCCTTCACAAAGTCGATGTATTCATAAACCATATCCCATATCTCCTTCACACCTATGTTATAGAAACCGGAATACGTCAAGACCTGTGGTGTCCAGCCAGAGTCGGGAGCCGGGAAAAGATGCAAAGCATTGCGGAATTGGGATGCAGCCAGCTTGGCTTTATCTATATTGCTTCCATCGGCTTTGTTGATGACAATACCGTCCGCCATTTCCATGATACCACGCTTAATGCCCTGAAGTTCATCTCCTGTACCTGCTAACTGAATCAGCAGGAAAAAATCGACCATAGAGTGCACAGCCGTTTCACTCTGCCCCACTCCCACTGTCTCTACAAAAATCTTATCGAAACCGGCGGCTTCACAAAGAATGATCGTTTCACGGGTTTTTCGTGCTACTCCTCCCAATGAACCTGCTGAGGGACTGGGACGAATAAACGAATTGGGATGTACCGATAGTTGTTCCATACGGGTCTTATCCCCTAAAATACTCCCTTTACTACGCTCACTACTCGGGTCGATAGCCAACACAGCCAGCTTACCTCCCTTTTCGAGCACATGCAAACCAAATACATCGATCGAAGTACTCTTTCCGGCACCGGGTACACCACTAATCCCCACCCGAATGGAGTTTCCGGAAAATGGCAAGCACTTTTCTATCACTTCCTGAGCTATAGCCTGATGTTCGGGCTTCACGCTTTCCACCAAGGTCACTGCCTGACTGAGGATCGTTATATTTCCTTGTACAATCCCTTCTACAAACTCTGCTACAGAGCGCTGACGCTTCTTCGGCTTACGCTTCAGATAAGGATTTACCGATGAAGGCTGCTCAATACCTTTGTTGACAACCAGTCCTTTATATTCTTCGCTGTTTTCCGGATGTTCCATGGTAATGATATTTAGGGATTATCGTTTTATATTAATTTCTACTTTCGGTCGCGCCGGGTCATTCGTGATCATCAGAATACGTAAGTGGTGTTTCTTCTTGCCTGTATTCTTTTTATGAATGGTAACCCGCAGCTTGGTACTTGCACCCGGTTGAAGAACCGTCTTTTTCAGGCTCACTCCTACCGAGGAATTGAATACCTGCAATTTACTGATCTGCAAAGGTGCTTTGCCCGTATTTGTAATAACAATATCATGAGAGGCTTTGTTCTTCTTAGCCAACCGCGCACTGAGGTCAATGTTGTCTTCAGACAAGCGGATGGCAGGTGCATTCAGGCTGTCCTGCATGGTCATACCCGAGAAGTCCGGAAGAAGAATAGCCGAAACAGGAATCTCATTCTCCTCGCTCACCTTATCACCGGCAAAACGAGCCAGATAGACAGAAGTCTGTGTCAGGCCAAGATCGGTGAGTTGTTTCGTATCAAGCGTTAGTTTGATCTTTCCTTTCTTTCCTTTCAGAACCACATCCGGCGTTCTTTCCATTTTCAGGTAGGGAGGAAGATGCATCAGTACAGGTTCGTAAGGACGGTCCGACAAATTCACGACACTGAATGTAATGGTCGGTTTTTCTCCCCGGTGTGCATCCGGGAAATCAAATTCGGTACGATCCAAACGGATAGAACCAATAGCATAGGGATGTGTTTTTGCAAAATCCGTAACTTCCTGCACCACTTCACCTACAAATTTCAGATATACCAGACTGGGCTGTGCATTGCTGTAAATACCAATCGTTTTTTCAAAATGACCAAGGGCTTTGGCATCAAAAGTTGCACTGACAGTACCTTTTTCGCCGGGAGCAATCGGCTTTTTCGTCCAATCGGCAACCGAACAGGCACAAGATGTGGTGACATTGGTCAGTACCAATGGCTTATCTCCGGTATTGGTAATGGTATATTCTACAGTTACAGGATGTTTCCATTCTATTTGCCCAAAGTTATGCGTCTCTTTATTGGACGAAAGACGGGGTTGGGCAATGGCAGACAAAGTGATAATAAAAACAGTTAATATAGAGAGTATACTGCGTTTCATGCTTTATATATTATATTTGAAGCACAAATGTAGGAGTTTTCGACGAGATATGGAACGGATTGAAAGGAATATTAATAGTGATTAGCGGTTTAGTGAGTAGTGATTAGTGGGCTGCGCTGTTATAACGATAAAACGCAAATTAACGCAGATTGACGCAAAGACAAGAGATTACGACTCTTTCTCTTCATATTCTTTGCGAAAATCTGTGTTAATCTGCGTTCCAATACAATCAGTATTTTATAATAAGTGCAACCGTCTTCGAATCAGCACTTATTTCACCGTCACTTTCATTGAAGTAGAGTGGGAAACATACTCCGGAGCATAAGCACTCTGGAGCGTTGCCAATCCGGTTTCATACGTTCCGGAACGACTGACACGGTAGCTGTATTCCAATACAAAGACTCCCTTACCCAATCCGTCAAAGAAGAAATTGGTAGATGCATCTTTTATATCGACATAATATCCAAATCCATTGTTCCAACGATAACCGGAAAGTGTTTCTATAGGTTCAAAACAAGCAGCACGCTGATCTTTCAGTTGGATGAAATCCATCGGACGATCCAGGCGAATCGTCAAACGTGAAACAACCTTGTCGCCAACAACAAGTTCCGTACCGGCTGTAACAGGCTGCAACTGACGAACGTTATTCACCAAGCGTTCTACATACAGTTTCTTATCTACATTCAACTCACCACCTTGCTGTTTCACCTGGCTCATATCTTCCTGATATTGTGCATAAACAGCTCCCCAGGCTATTCCGGCATCTCTTTTCTCAACAGTTACTTTACGGGCGTCTACCACTTTCTTATCAGTAAATGTCTTCTTGATATATCCTAATCCGGGAACGGTTGTCTTGGCAGGTGAAAGTGTTTCCAGCACTTCATTGGCAATAATAATACGTACATCTCCCTGACTTTCGAGCAGCTTGGTACCACCTTGCAACAATGCATAAACAGCATCTGCAGTAGTCACCGGAGAATCCCATGCCTGTGTCTGTTTCTGTTTCAAAAGCCAGAGTTTCATTTCCTCTACCGTTGACGAATCGCCGGAAACAAGTTCAAGGGCTTCCATCACCATCACATGTGCCGGGATTTGCAAACCGCCCCATGAATACGGGTTCTCATTGAAAGCAAAGAACATACCCTGTTCATCCGTCTTTGTCAAAAACTCCTTCAAAGAAGCTATGAATTCCAACGCTTCTTTCTTATGTCCGGCCTTCTCCAGAACAATGGCAGCAAGTGCCTTATCGGTCATAGAACGGGTAGTCAGCGTTTCGGCTACTTTTGAAAGGAAGTAATTGTAAGCAGTCTGATTCTCTGCAAGTGGGATCTGCTCACCGGAAATAGCAATAAGGTAGAGATATTTCAATGCTGAAGCAGAAAGCCCTTTCACTTTATCGCCATTCTTCTCTGCCTTACGGATATTTTTATACTCTTCCAGCGCTTCTTTATTGAGGAAGCTGAGAGCAGTACGCTGCATAACCAAAGCATCTCCCTCCAATGGTTTACCAGTCAGCATGGCAAGACGGGCATTCAACTCTACAATATAATTGGTGATATACCGGCTACCATTCATTCCTTTATACCATGCCCAGGAACCGTCGGGCTGCTGAAGTTCCTTCAGACGAGTAAGGGCTGTGATATTATTATTGCGTATATTATTCAGGTCGAATAACGTTGCAATACGCTCTTTCTGCTCTTCTTCGGTTTTCGCTTCCATTACCCAGGGAGACTCGGACAAAAGAATATTCTTCACTTCCTGATTCTTTTGCAGGTTGCTAAGGAATGTTTCTTTCGTTCCACCTTGCAGTTTCCAGCTATCAAACACAGCTTTAATACGCGGCTGTGAGTTCATAATGTACGAAGCTAATGTATTTGCATAATAAGCAGTAGCCCAGGAGATAGCATCACTATTATCGGGCATGCTCAGTGAAGGTAAAGCCTGTATTGCATACCAGGCAGGATTACCGGTGAACTCGATGGTCAGGCGGCGGTCAGTTGCCGACTTACTGTGGTCGTTGAACAAACTGTCGAGTGAGAAAACCCGTGTCTCTTCTCCACGAACAGGCATCGGCACAGTCTCTACCAGATTGGCCTTATTACTGAGTACCGGTAACAGATGCTGTTCACCATCACTGAACGAACCACCGTCAGCAATCATACGGCACCCCAATACATCATACTTATCCGTAACGGTAAACAGGAAATTAACACCGGTAGTGCGTCCGGCTTCTACAGCAAACTTCTGTTTCTGTGTACTGATTATCTTCTCCGTCATCGGATCAAAGAGAATAAAACTGACTGTTCCGGCAAGGTTCTTTCCGGTAAGGTTTGCCACTGAGGCAGCAACAGAGGTCTTATCACCTACACGGACAAAACGGGGCAGATTCGGTGTCAGCATAAACTCTTTGCTGGTCACTGCCGATCCGTCGATCATTCCAGTCAGCATGCCTTTGGTATGGGCATATCCACGGAAGTTCCAGCGGGTAAGGCTTTGTGGCATAGTAAATGAGAAAGAGACTTCGCCCTGCTCATTGGTCCGAAGTTGCGGATAGAAGAAAGCAGTTTCCGCAAAGTTTGTACGCAGTTCTTCCGTAGCCTCGGGAAGAGTTTCTCCCGCTGCTCCTTCTGCCAGTTCTTCTGTGAAAACAACATCAGCTTTATCACTGGCAGCTTCTTTTGATACCATAGACATCATCGGAGCATTTGCTTCGGATTTCGCTAAGCCTCGTATTCTTACGCCACCCCGCCTCGTATTATAGACCGAAAGCAGCTCTTCAATTCCCGAAAAAATAACAATAAACTGATCATATACCATAGGAGCTACCTTCAGGCTCTTATACGGAAACCAATAATTATAAGAGTTCATTCCCCAATACCCATCCATCCAACGGGTAGTAGGTACTGAGAGGTTATAAAATACCTGCAAGCTCTGATCTCCTTTCCATATTTTATCCAACGAAGCATCGTACATGGTAGCTAACATCTCGGCCATGGCCGGCATTCCTTGTGGAGTTTTAATCGTGAGTTTCCACTCTTCCTCCTGACCGGGACGCAGTTTGTCACGGAACACGTCCCACTTCATCGTCAAGGTTTTGTCCGGCAGACGCTTTGTCATTCTCACCGTTTGCTGATTGACTCCACCGTCTTTTACAAAACAGAATGTAGCAGACAATCCATTGCCATACGCCTCTTTATAGGGGAATTCAAAACGTTCTATAGAATCGGACAGGCGCAATATCCTGCTTTCGAGCATTGTATTGCCACTAAATAGATTCATCATGACGTATGCATCTTTCTTTGAAGTACCCAAATAGAATACAGCCGGATGCGCAGCATCAAACGATGTATTCTCGGCATAATACCATACCGGAATATTTACCGGAGGACGTTTGTCAGCAATTGAGAAGAGAATAACTTCTTCTTTATTAGTCACTTCCCGTCCCTGGTCATCTTTTGCAGACATCACTAACAGATATTCTCCCGAAGGCACGGAGGCCCATCCCGGAAGAAGTGTCTCCTTATTGGATACAAAAGTTCCGGTAAAGGCCGGAGTCCCCTTTATCACATCTTCGGATTTTGCACCGTCTGCAACCGGATACAGTTTATAAGTCCCTTCCACACTCACAGGCTGCCCATCAAGATTGGTAGCAATAAAAGTAAGTCGGATGGAATCATCTTTGCATAGCGGATTCTGAATGTTAGCTCCCAATGTCATGGAGCGATTGCCTACACTCACGTTATAAGAGGAGGTCTGTGTTTCTCCTGCCAGATTAGTGACCGTTGCATCTATCCGGAAAACATAATACCCTAAATCCATCTTCTTATCACCTTCCAGCAACACCGGAACAGTGAATTGTCCGTCTTCGTTGAGTAACACGCTCCCCGAAGCAATGGGTTCTACACCCGTCTGTACCCCTCTCCAACCGAAACGTAAGAAACGGGTAACGGTGTAATTTACCGGTAAATCCTGCAACGAAACACCACTAAAGGTTTTAACAGAGCCTTTTACATCCACCTTATCACCCAGGCTGTAAGATCTTGTCAGTTTATCGAAAGTAATATCAAAGGTAGGACGTTTGTACTCTTCCACACGAATCGTTGTTGTACCTTTTTCTGTAGAAAGTGTAAATGTACCGTTCATACAGGCAGCGGGTAATGTAAAATCTGTTGCAAAAGAACCAAACTCATTGGTCCGAAGTTCTCTCCTACCTACTTCCTGTCGGTTGGCATCGGTAAGGGTCAACGTATAAGTACGGTTAGCTAACACATTGGCTGTATCCAGTTGCTGCTCATAAGCAATCCCTTTCACATAAACCGTTTGTCCCGGACGATAGAGTAAACGGTCCGTCAGAAGTGTTACACACTCAGTCGGCTTACCGTCGCCATAATAAGCATAATAGCGACCTCTATAAATACTTTGCAAAGGCATTGCAATATCCTGCCCTTTAGTAGCAGTCAGGTAGTGATATTCGCCTTTATAAGGGAACTTAGCTTTTCCTTCCGCATTGGTAGTGAACTCCGTCAGTTTCTTTTCATCATTGGTATAAAGTGTAATAACAGCTCCTTCAATAGGTTGCCCGCTCATACAGTCGAGGGCTATCACTTCATACTGATCACCCGGCAAACGTAATGTCAATACCTTGAAGCGTGTCACATTCAGTTTGCTTTCACTGTTTTCTCTTGCTTTGCTATCGGGAACAATACGCATCACATAGCTACCTTCTGCGGGAGCTTTGAAGGTGAAAACAGTATCCTGTTCCTGATAGTTTTCGGGACGAAGCAAAGAATAATGTTCTTCTGCCACTAACTTCTTCTCTTGATACAAACGTACAGTAAAACCATCCAAATTCTTATGGTTGACCATCAACTTCATGTCGGCACCGGGATAAGCGACTTCATCAGCACGTACATACAAAGCGGGATTCAGAATCTCCAGTTTCAGATTCTTTAAAGCATTGATACGTTTGTAGCCCGGATACAGCCTGACAGCCTCATCACAAATCTGTAAAGCCATTGCCTGTTGTCCTTTCTCAATAGCATATCTTGCTTTAGCCAAATAAACTTCGGCACAGATATCATGAGCTTTAAACTCAGTCCGTAACTTGTCAAGTCCGGCCAGATAAGGGTCTTGCGTCAACCCTATCAACTTTTGTGGCGCACGGTAGGGAACAAAGGTATTATCGGAGTTACGCCGCCAGTCCAGATAATTGAGCATGGTGAGCACGTAGCCATCATCCATATTAACCCTTTTGTAAGTATCAAGCATCTCCTGATAGATATTCTCAATGCCGGCATTCACAACAGAGTCTTTATCCAGCCCATTTACATTTCTCAATGCATCTACTCCACGACTACCCAACAGATGAAGCATATCGTGGCGATAATATTCGCTGGCATCACCTAACTCTACAAACGGGATATAGATACGTGCGGACGTAGCCAATAACAACTCTTTGTCTTTCAAAGCCTCTGTAGTATGCTGCATCACCTGTTGCACAAACATATTTCCGCTCCATTCACGTATATCAGCAGAAGGAGTTTCATCCACAATATTCGGCCGTTGGAATATCTGCCAGCGGTTACGGGAGGCATAGTCGGAGTAGATACCCGCTATCAACGAATTCAGTACGGCACGGTCCATCGGTTTTTCCGCAGTCTTAGCCCACTGCTCCAGCCCGTTCAGGCTTACATAAAAGCTATCGGGAGTCAGTATCTCGCGGTACTTCATCCGCCACGTGTATGCTTTCAGCATTTGCGGAGAGTTTTTCTCTGTTTCCGCCTTCTTATAAATCTCGTTTGTCAACTGAATAACTGTTTGTGGCAGACTTTTCTGTTCAGCCTGATCCACTTGTTTCCATAATTTGTCAAACGTCTGCGCATTTGCCCAGGGGGCTACTCCTAAAGCAAGCAATACCATCATGCAAATCTGTTTTATTCTCATATGTTCAAAGTTTAAGTCACTTTATATTAGAACAAAGAAACAGAATAAAGTTTAAAGAATGGCACTTTTTAGCTTAAAAAAAATGTAGGGTCTTTTTTAGACTCTACATTTTTATATAATTCTCTATCGTATATTATTGAATTATAGTTCTTCCTTTATAAGCAATATTGTCTCTTTCAAAGGAGGAAGGTGTTTACGTATCACTGTCCAGATAATTTCATAATCAATATTGGCATATTCATGCGAAATAATATTCCGTAAACCAGTCACTTTACGCCAGGGAATCTGCGGATACCGGATAAACAAAGCCTGTCTGGTCTTATCGTCAATGGCTTTTATTGTCTCACCAATAACCTGCAAACGCAAAATACAAGCATCAAGTATTGTCATCCCCCACGGTGTTTGCAAGAAATCATCAATATTCTGAAACTCTTACACCGCTCCTCAATCACTTCAACAGACTCTAATATTTGAGCTAACTTATCCGTAATTTCCTCTTTAAATGTAGATTCCATCCTGTTCTATTCTTTTAAGCAATAAATCACGCAACCCTTTTCGCAAACGAAGCAAATCAACTTTGCAGCCACACAGAGATTCAAGTGCTTCCCGAATATCAAACATCGTGAACGGATCTGCCTCTTCCAACTCTACGAACACATCTAAATCGCTATCCAACCGATGCTCCCCCCGGGCAACAGAACCAAAAATACCGATTGAGCGAATGCCATATTTAGAGGCAAACTTCTCTTTAAATTGCCTAACATCAGCTATATATTCATTTTTAGTTTTCATCATTCATTCTCAACTATTAGTAACATGATGCGTAAAGATACAAACTATTGAATAAATAACAGAATCTTTTGAAAAAAAACAAATAGTTATCCTCCTTCAGTCAAAACCGTACCTGCACCTGAGCCTGTACCAGATCCGAAGGATCGTTATGTTTCGGACTCAAACGAGTATATTGAACCTGAAGACGACACTTCGGATAAAACCAGTATTGTAAACCAGCCATATAATTTGATTGCTTATCTTCTGCAACGACATCCCGGTTTAAATATTCATAAGAAGCAACGGCTTCCACATTACGAATAATCCGGACACATCCCGTAGCATATCCCCCGTTACTTTTCACATCAGCATCTTTGCCTAACATAAACTCCGTACGCAAGCTCGCCTTTTCTCCTGTTAAGAAAGCTCCCACACTCCAGCGGTTGCGCCGGTAGTTTTCACCCGGTTCTATTCCATGAATTGGTGCTCCCGCAACCGAATGCCCCTTACCGATAACAAAGGAAGTACCCACAGTAAGCCACTCTAAAGGGTTCACCGACAGATAACCCACTACATCCTTTTGAGAATTCTTATCTTTTGTGTTTATACCTTGCCCGTTCATCAACGCCACTTTATAAGTCAGCAGTTTTTTAAACAAATCGCCATAAATCATCAAACCGATATCCCGCCCCCCGCTTGCAGAACAAAGAACATCACTTCCATTGATACCAACCAGATAACATGCCGGTAAAGAATAGCAATTTATCAGTTCCACCGTTGTAGGTGATAACTGATTTTCCATGGTATAGGGTGTTTTAAACTGCCCTACGCGAACAGAAAATCCCGGCAGGAACTGATAACTTGTATATAATTCCTGCAGGGAACTGACTGCAAAGTCATACATAAAATAACATGACCAACGTTCTGTAATCTTCCCGTCCGCCATAAAAATAACCCGTTTGATATCAAATGTATTATCCGGATCGGCTGCACTGTTATAGGTATATCCCAACTGGGCATATGCCGATAAGTTAATACGTTCTTTCAGGGTATTCACCACTTTACCCAATGTCTCTTGTGCCACCAGAGAGCAGGAAAATAGAAACATAAATAAAATAAAAAGTGTGTTTCGCATAGCAATTATCTTAATAAAGGCATAAATAGCTTTACTTTTTGTTGTCGGCACAAATATATAAAAAAAACAGAAAGAAAGCTTTGATAATAAACTATTTCAACTGAATCTTCATCATCATATCCTGCCTGAACTCAAAAACGCACTTCTTATAAGCTGGTGCTCCCATTACACCTTCAGCATTATTACTGAAGCCAAACTTCTCCGTCGGACGTCCGAAAGAGCCGGTATCCAATACTCCATTCTCATTCTCATCCTGAAACAATGAAATGGCATACGTACCGGCAGGTAGTCCCTGACAGGGAACGACCATAACCGAATCCTGCACCGGCACTCTGAATCCAAATACAGGTTTCTTCATGAATGACTCCGTAGAGTTGTAAATACCAACATAGAGATACCCTTTCACGTTCTCTACACCTTCTACTTTCAAGGTTAATGTCTGAGCACTACCTATTACACTTGCAAAAACTAAAAATAAGAAAATCAGATTTGTTTTCATAATCACATGTATTTAAAAATTAGAAACATCATAAGCAGCTTTCTTACCTAAGGTGATGAAGACACCGAGATAGAAGAAATGATCACTGGAAGCTCGTAACGGGACACCATCTATTCGTCCGAACTCATTCTTACGGCAAAGTATATTGGTGGCCGAAGCATGTATAATTATCTTCTTAGTAGCCAGAAAAGTAATGCCTAAATCAAGGCTGTTATATGGTTTTGCTTCATCATTCATCAGACCGGGACGATTGGGATTATGATATGGACGCCCACTCGCAATCCCTTCCGTAAGGCCAATAATAGTACGCAGCCTGGGAATAGTATATTTCAATACCAAAGAAGCATTATGGCGGGTGCCATACTGCGGAGTAGTCAGTTCACTGTACTCCAAACATTTGCGTTTAGATAGATTGAAGGAATAAGAAAGATAATACTCAAAGTTTTTTAATAAAGAACGATCTTCAAAATAAAGATCAATTCCTTTACTGTTCCCATATCCGTCCGAAGTGAGACCATCGGGAGTAAAAAGTGTAAGACGATTGTACCTTTTGTAATATACCTCTGCTTTATAGAAACGCCCTGCTGCTTCGTACAAAACTCCTACATTATACTGTTCACAAGCTTCGGAACGCAAAGAAGTCTGTTGTGCCAGATATTTATTATCTGCCGATTGGGTATAACGACCCAACGTAGCTGAGAATACAATCTCATTCCAGGTATAACGAAGTGCCAGACGGGGAGAATAACTTATCTTCCGGTTCAGAGATGTATACTCGGTTCTGAAAGAGAGTTCGGCTTTCAAATTCTCAAACGGATAAAGAGTAGCTGTAACAAATCCGGCTTCTACCGTTGGGGCAATATTCTTTTGAGCGGCAAGAAGCCCGAAAGAATAGCGAGTTCTATATTGGCGAAGGAAAGATTCCACTCCCATATCCAGTTGCAAAAAAGGGCGCAAGCGTTTAGTCAGCTTTGCTTTCAGATGTAGTTCGCTCTGACGTTCGTTCCAATTGTCATCGCTTACAGCAGCTCCCCCTACTTTTCGATCAAAAAAAGAGTAAGCTACTCCGGCAAACCAGTTCCAACCGGAAGACGTTTTCGTACGGATGGTGGCATTCAAATAGACATTGTCTTCTTTCAGGCGGAACAGACGACAGTCTTCACCGGTATAGTTAGAAAAATCTGTCCGGTCATAGCCGGCATATATCTTAAAAATTACATTCTCAGCAGGTAGATAACGAAACTGGGTAGCTCCCGAAAACAGTTCATATGGTTTCTCAAAGTTTACTCTTCCCGGATATACTTTATTATAAAAAGCAAGATTCTGATAATCGAGATTCAAAGCAATAGAGCCTTTTCTAAAAGAGCGATTCCCGCCACCACCTATACCAACAGTAGAAGGGCTCATCCCCACTTTATTAATCGGGCTGTCATCTTTCGTTTCCAAAGGAAGTACAGCCGATAAGGCTTCACCATACTCTTGTGAATGCCCGCCTGTAGAGAGATTGATACCACTGAACATAAAGGGGGAATACCGTCCGCGTGCCGGGGTATTTGTACCGGTAGTGGTATAAGGATTGAGAACGTGCATACCGTCTATATAAGTTTGCGTTTCGTCACTGCTTCCACCGCGTACCAGCAAACGTCCGCTTTCTCCCTGTATTTGTGTACCGGGAAGGGTCTTCAATGCCTGATACAGATTACCGCTTGCTCCTCCCACAGTTACCAGTTCCACAGGTTGCATATTACTCCAACGACTGTTCATTTGGGGAGTTTTGCTTCCTTTTACTACCACTTCATCCAGTGAAACACTATCTGAAAAAGAGGTAAGAAATATTGTGTCTTTTACTGCTACCTGCGACTGCACATGAACAGAAAAGAGAAACAAAGCTACGATTGAGATAAAAAACAGATCTTTCATTTTTTTGCTTGCTAATGTTTTCACCGGCAAACATAAAGGAAAGAACAGAGGGAAAAAAATATCCGGGACAGACAGCCCGGATATGTGATAAATGACCTATTCGTTGTGACGAATTGCTTTGTTTTGTGACGAACGGCTATGCCTCATTCATGTTCTCTATCAGTGTTTTGATCTCTTTGCTATAAGCACGTGAAACGGGTATTTCCTCTTCACAGCCATCGAGCGAAAGACGATATCCCTGCGAGTTTCCACTCACCCGGGACACTGCGTGTAAGTTGACCAGGAATGCACGATGACACTTAATAATAAAAGGATAAACAGCCGTTGCCTCTTCAGCCTGCTTCATTGTCATACGTAGCAGCTTTCTTACCGGTTCATGACTCTTCCGATAAGTTATCTTCACATAATTACCATCCGCCTCTACAAAAAACAAATCGGATGTATTCACTTCCAATACTTCTTTGACACCACCTGCAAAAAGAATCACAGTATCCTCCCGCTCCACTCTTTCAACATTTGCAGTAGCAGCCGATCTCTGAAGATGCAAATTCATTTCTGTAGCTTCTTTGAGATGGAAGGCCAATAGCCGGTTTCGGTTCAGCAAGATAAAAAGTACAGAGGGAAAAAAGCCTATGATCACCGTACAAAGCAGGAAGCTGTAAAAAATATCCAGGCGAAATCCCCAATTGAATACAATGGCGGAATAAAGCCAGTTTCCAATGGCTATAAAAAAGAAAATATATACCTGACTAAGAATATGTTTCCCAACCGTCCAGCGATCATCCTCATAATACGCCGGAAATAACGCAGGGAACAAATAAACCGGAATACAGAGAAACACTGCTGTCACTGCCATATATCCCAATAAGATACCCAATTTATGATGTCCGATACTGCTTATACCAAACGGCTGTAACAAAGCTAATATTAAAAACACAATAACAGATGAGATCACTGCAATCTTCCAGCGCTGATAAAATACAGGATAAGGACTATTAAGGTAATTAAGCAGTTTTTTCATGCGAATATCTTTTATCTACTACAAAGTAAAGCATTTGTTACCATAACTGAAAAGAATCACTCAAAAAACAATCGGAGCGTTTTTGATCACTCCTCAAAGAGTCATAGAATACTATAAACAAGCTCCTACCGATACTATAGTTATCAAAAAAAGAATTATAAATATTCGAAAGAATGAATCAAAGAGCTGAATAAGATCGTCACAATAATCTTAAACCACTGATTTTCAACAAGAATAGGATCACAAAGACAAGGTATACAAAAGTGTACACTTTTAAAGTACAAGGTTGTACACTATAGTCACGCAAAAATGTACATTTATAGAGTGCAAAATTGTACACTCTTGCCTACGAAAGTTATATCGTTAAAATTTTGCATTAACAATGTTAACCTATAGACACACCATAATAGGAATTACATTCAGCCAAGCACAATGTTTGTAAAGATTTATAATATATCAATAATTAATAGAAAGAATAAAATACAACACTTTAATGATAAAAAGACTCAACACGCATCACTATTTACAACAGTCTATATATCAAGATGTTACATTTCAGCATTTTCACTCTACGAG
Organism: Bacteroides mucinivorans; assembly: GCF_034654355.2. Classification (NCBI taxonomy): domain Bacteria; kingdom Pseudomonadati; phylum Bacteroidota; class Bacteroidia; order Bacteroidales; family Bacteroidaceae; genus Bacteroides; species Bacteroides mucinivorans. Next base: position 4,744,333 of record NZ_CP178179.1, read on the forward strand.
AAACGAGTAAAAACTCTACGAGAAACGACCCATTTCTCGTAGAGTTTCGACCAGATCATCGTAGAGAAACCTAATAAAGATTTATAAAATATGACATTCTTATATAAAAGAGGAACAGCAGCCAATCCTACATTGTAACGAAAAACAAAAAAAGTAACACAATACCTCTCTTACCGCACATAGTAATAGAAGATTGTATTTATTAAACAGATTCTTATTTACTCAAAAAGCCCTGTCCACCAAGTTAAGTGGGCAGGGCTTGTATACTTTGAATGAGTTCTTTTACATATTTACTTCACCGGAGTCTGTTCTAATGTAGCCACCAGGAAGTCATAGAATTTTTGCACAGTAGGAATCAATGCACGTTCGTCCGGAGAGTGCGGTGAACGCAATGTAGGACCAAAGGAAATCATATCCAGTCCCGGAATTATAGCACCAATAATACCACACTCCAATCCGGCATGAATTACTTTCACAGCAGGTTCTACGCCAAACTGTTTCTTATAAGATTCTTTCATTGCATGCAAAATCGGAGAATTTACATTCGGTTGCCAACCGGAATATCCACCTGTCATTGTTACTTTCATTCCGGCCATAGAGAAACAGCATTCAAGACTTGTAGTCAAATACTCTTTCATACTGTCACTTGAGCTACGAGCAAGAATTTTGATATCTGCTTTACCACCACCAATACTAATAATAGCCAGATTAGAAGAAGTTTCTACAGTATCAGGAACGGTAGGAATCATACGGGTTACCCCATTCTGGCAGGCAAAGATAGCATCTACCAGATTATCCTGAATTTCTTCCGGAATCTGCCCCGCAGGCATATCTACCCGTTCGGCCTTGAAACTGATAGGAGTTTCGATAGCAGAAAACTCTTCATTGAAAAGGTCCTCACAATATTTTACCAGGCCTAACAGCTCTTCTTCATTTTCAGCAGGAATAGTAACGATGGCAGAAGCCTCACGCGGAATAGCATTACGCATATTTCCACCCTCCCAGCAAGACAGGCGGGCTTCGTAAGTGGCAATTGCTTCGCGAACAAAACGTACAAGCAACTTATTAGCATTCGCACGTCCCTGATTGATTTCCAGTCCGGAGTGTCCACCGCGTAATCCCTTCAATGTGACCTTGATGGCAATATCACCCTCTTCGGGTTCCACCTCTTTATATTCAAGCGTAGCTGTAACATCCATACCACCTGCACAGCCGATATAGAGTTCGCCCTCATCTTCCGAATCCAGATTTAACAGGATTTCTCCGTTCAACGTTCCCGGCTTAAGTCCGAAAGCACCATACATCCCTGTCTCTTCATCCTTTGTGATAAGAGCTTCCAATGGACCGTGTTTCAAATCTTTGGCTTCCAGAACAGCCATGATAGCAGCTACCCCCAGTCCATTATCGGCACCCAGCGTAGTGCCTTTGGCTTTCACCCAGTCACCGTCTATATAAGTTTCAATAGGATCTTTTTCAAAATCATGTATTGTATCATTATTCTTCTGAGGCACCATGTCCATATGAGCCTGTAAAATTACTCCTTTACGGTTTTCCATACCCGGAGTAGCAGGTTTGCGGATAATAACATTACCAACTTCGTCTACAAATGATTCCAGTCCCAGGCTGTTTCCGAAATTAAGAAGAAACTCAGTTATTCTTTCCATATGTCCCGACGGACGCGGAATCTGAGTTAATGAATAAAAATGCTTCCACACATTCTGTGGAGCTAAAGAGAGGATTGTACTCATAACGAATTAATTTTAGGTTCTTATTTTCGTTGTCTATGAGTTAGTGGTAAAGCCACTAAACCATATATTCCCAACAAAACTACTAAAAAGGTTTGAATTCCGTGTACAATCAAGGCAAATATTCCTGCATCAGTTGCATTTACTCCGTAAAGCATCATCATCGAGATAACAGCAAAATGCCAGGGCCCGGCTCCGTTGGGAGTAGGAACGATAACAGCAAATGTACCGCCTACAAACATAACAAGTGCGGCAAGAATACCTAGATGAGCGGTAAACCCAAAACAATAGAATGTGAGATAAAAGTGAAAAAAATAACAAACCCAAATAAGGATTGTATACAAAATGAAAAGAGGAATATTTTTCACATTCTTCAAAGACATCACTCCTTCCCAAACGTTAAGGACAACTCCTTTTACTTTTTCAAAAAAAGACAACGCTCGCATCAAATAGTAAAGAAGTACTATTACTCCAATAATGCAAAACAAAACGATATAGAACCATACAGATGTCAACAAGTGAACAATGGAAGGAATCTTAGTCCCGGTTTCTTCAAAGAAAGTGAGAAAAACAGGCATCTGTAATAAGAATGTGATACCAGTAATAAAAACGATGCAAATAGTATCAATCAGCCGTTCGGTAACTACCGTACCCAAAGATTTTGCAAACGAGACATTATCATATTTGGCAAGGACACCACAACGGGACACTTCTCCTACCCGAGGTAATATAAGATTGGTAGCATAGGAAATGAAAATAGCATTTACACAGTCGCTCGTTTTCGGAAAAGCTCCCAAAGGTTCCAACGTTTGCTTCCAGCGCCAACCACGAAAGACATGACTGAATACACCAAATGCTAATGAAAAAAGCATCCACCACCAGTTTACGCCATGCCGTAGCACATCACCTGCCTTTGCAAAATCGAAGTCACGATAGACCCAGTACAAGATAAAGCCTCCCAAAACCAGTGGTAAAATAAGTTTCAGAGCCTTTTTTATTAGTTTCTTCATTCTTAATTCTTTATTCTTCAAGTAAAAGAATTACCTTTGTCGACTGCAAAAGTAACTATTTAGTTGATAAATGAAATTAGTAAAGCCTAAAAAGTTTCTCGGACAGCACTTCCTGAAAGACCTTAAAGTGGCACAGGATATTGCCGACACTGTTGATACGTTTCCTACACTTCCTATTCTGGAAGTTGGGCCGGGAATGGGTGTGCTCACACAGTTTCTTGTGAAAAAGGAACGCCCGGTGAAAGTAGTAGAGGTAGATTATGAATCGGTAGCCTATCTGCGCGAAGCTTATCCGTCACTGGAAGACTGTATTATTGAGGACGACTTTCTCAAAATGAATCTGCAACGTGTCTTTAATGGCAACCAGTTCGTGTTAACCGGAAATTATCCTTATAACATATCCAGTCAGATTTTTTTCAAGATGCTCGAAAATAAAGATCTGATACCTTGTTGTACCGGTATGATTCAGAAAGAAGTTGCCGAACGTATTGCAGCAGGGCCGGGAAGCAAGACTTATGGTATTCTCAGCGTATTGATACAAGCATGGTATCGGGTGGAATATCTCTTTACGGTCAGCGAACATGTCTTCAATCCGCCCCCAAAAGTAAAAAGCGCCGTAATACGTATGACACGTAATGAAACAGTTGAACTGGGATGTGACGAAAAACTATTCAAACAAGTAGTAAAAACCACTTTTAATCAACGTAGAAAAACATTACGTAATTCTATTAAACCAATATTAGGCAAAGAATGTCCGCTGACGGAAGATGTTTTATTCAATAAACGGCCGGAACAACTATCGGTACAGCAGTTCATTGACTTGACTAACAGTGTAGAAGAAGCTCTAAAGAGTCACAAGGCAAAGATCGATGTTGACAATATGGAATAAAATAAATAAAGATACACTGGAAAAAGGAAGAATAGGAATCTTATTTTTTATCCTATTCCTTCCTTGCCTGTCCAGCCTGTTCATGTCTGTCGATATACAAAAAGAATTCAGTGACAGGATTGGCTATCTACTTCTATATACACTTGTATTATTGCTTCCTCTTTCTTTTTTGAAGAGCAAAATCTATTTCCTTTTTGAAGGTATTTTCCTATTATTTGCACCAATTGAGATAATGCATCTGAAACTGTTAGGAATGCCGGTTTCGTCCCCATTCATAACCTCCATGCTTCAAACAGACTTCAAAGAGAGCATGGAAGTTCTGTCTTCTTTCAAATTAGAAATTATCATAATGCTGTTAGTATGGGGGATTTACTTTATACAAGTATATAAAATTCCAAACCGCTACTTAGGAACTAAATGGTTTCGCATAGCTTTAATTCCCCTTTTCATCATCTGGAATGTTACTCTGTTTGCAAATACATTCCTGTCATCCCCTTCCGGCAGCACTTTTTCGGGACGTTTGGTAGTCAGTTCGTACCGGGTTGTGCACCAGTATTATAAAATCTTTCCCGTGAACTTGTTCCTATCTTATACCAAGCATCTGAAAGACAACTCGGAGGTCAAGGCCATGAATGAAAGATTAAAGTCGTTTAAATTTGACGTACAAAGTCTGACTCCACCCAATGAAAAAGAAATATATGTTCTGGTTATCGGAGAATCTGCCCGTGCAGACCATTTCTCTATAAATGGCTATGAAAGAAAAACAACTCCACTACTTGAGCATACAGAGAATCTGGTTAGCTTTGGAGATGTACTTTCTACAGCCAATATTACGGTCAGAGCACTTCCATTATTGCTAAGCCGTGCTACTCCGGAATCACCGGAGATAGCATATCAGGAAAAAACACTTCCGGAAGCGTTTAAAGAGTGTGGTTTTTCTATAGCGTGGATTGCCAACCAATCTTTCAATGATCCCTACGTTCTTCGGATTGCTCATAACTCAGACTACCATCACTTTGAATTAGTAGACTACGGTGCCGACAACAATTATGATGAAAAATTATTGCCTCAACTGGATAAAGTACTTGCTTGTAATAAGCAAAAGCAATTTATTATAATTCATACATTGGGCAATCATTTCAAATATAACTACCGACATCCCGAAAACTTTGCAAAGTTCAAACCGGCAATGCCTAAGGATTTTAGTTACAATGAGATTAATAAAGATAAAAAAACAATTGTCACTAATTCATACGACAACTCGGTTCTGTATACTGATTTTATATTATCCGAAATCATAAAAAGGGTACAGCAACAATCATGTATAGCTGCTGTCAGTTACATTTCAGATCATGCAGAAAATCTATATGATGACGGTACCGAAGAATTGATGCATAGTAGCCCAAATCCGAGTCGGAATGAAGTACACGTGCCCTTTATCATATGGCTTTCTGATTGCTATAGAAAACAGTTTCCGGAAATATATGATATATTGAACAGTCACAAAGACAGTCCAATCAGCTCCAATAACTTATTTCACACAATGCTGAAGATTAGTAATATCACCTATCCGGATGAAAAGTCCGATCTCAGCATTACATCCGAAGAGTTTCAGGGAGACAGTATCAGAGAAGTATTAACACCCAATGGAAAAATAGTATATCTTCATTAAATATCAGATATAAATTAAGATGAACGAGGAATACATAGACAACGTCAAACAACTTATTGAGCAAAAAGATGCTAATAAGGTTAAGGAATTTCTTATCAACCTTCATCCGGCTGATATAGCCGAGTTGTGTAATGACCTCAACCCGGAAGAGGCCCGTTTTGTCTACCGGCTGCTCGACAACGAGACCGCTGCCGACGTATTAGTGGAAATGGACGAGGACGTTCGTAAAGAATTCCTCGAAATTCTACCTTCAGAAACAATCGCCAAACGTTTTGTTGATTACATGGATACGGACGATGCCGTAGACCTGATGCGAGAACTTGATGAAGAAAAGCAAGAAGAAGTTCTTTCACATATTGAAGACATAGAACAGGCAGGCGATATCGTCGACCTTTTGAAGTATGACGAAGATACAGCCGGTGGTTTGATGGGAACTGAAATGGTGCTCGTTAACGAAAACTGGAGTATGCCGGAGTGCCTGAAAGAGATGCGTCAGCAAGCAGAAGAACTGGATGAAATCTACTACGTATATGTAATAGACGATGACGAGCGGCTACGTGGTATTTTCCCTTTAAAGAAGATGATCACTTCACCTTCCGTATCAAAAGTGAAACACGTGATGCAGAAAGATCCGATCTCTGTACATGTAGACACACCCATTGACGAAGTTGCCCAAATCATTGAAAAGTATGACCTTGTAGCCATTCCGGTATTAGATAGCATCGGACGACTCGTCGGACAGATCACCGTTGACGACGTAATGGATGAAGTACGTGAACAATCAGAACGTGACTATCAGTTAGCTTCCGGACTTTCACAAGACGTAGAAACAGACGATAACGTTCTTCGTCAAACCACCGCACGTCTTCCCTGGCTACTTATTGGTATGTTGGGCGGTATCGGTAATTCCATGATATTAGGAAACTTCGATGCAACCTTTGCCGCCCACCCTGAAATGGCTCTCTATATCCCACTAATCGGAGGTACGGGAGGAAATGTCGGAACACAATCTTCAGCACTCATCGTGCAGGGATTGGCTAACAGTTCTCTCGATACTAAAAACACTTTTAAGCAAGTTACTAAAGAGGCAATAGTAGCATTAATCAATGCAACAATTATTTCTTTATTAGTATATACATATAATTTCATTCGCTTTGGCGCCATGGCAACCGTTACCTATTCTGTATCTATCAGTTTATTTGCAGTAGTAATGTTTGCTTCTATTTTTGGTACTTTAGTCCCGATGACACTTGAAAAGCTTAAAATAGACCCTGCCATTGCTACAGGACCGTTTATAGCCATCACAAATGACATTATCGGCATGATGCTTTATATGGGAATTACTGTTTTATTGTCCTAAATGAAAGATAAATAAAAAAAAATCAGGCAAAAAAGTATGAAGTAATCGTTTTATTTCATTAATTTGTGACCTAATGTAATAAAGAAGGAGTTAAATCCCCATTTCCTAAAACAAATATACAATGATGGACTCTCATGACACTAACCAACCTTTGAATCCAGGGGAGTTAGAAGAAGAAAAGAAAACAGTTGAGGTTTCTGAAACTATAACAGAAACTCCAGCCGAAGAAACAAATGCTGAAAAACAACCCGAAACAGCTCCTCGGCTAGTAACAAAAGAGGAAGTACTTGCACGGATGAAAGAACTTGCTCAAGATGCAGAAAATGCCAACAAGCAAGAATTGGACAGTTTAAAGCAATCTTTTTATAAGATACATAATGCCGAACAGGAAGCGGCCAGGAAGCTATTTGTTGAAAATGGCGGTTCAGAAGAAGACTACGTACCACAAAGTGATGCGATAGAAGAAGAGTTCAAAAATGTGATGGCTGTTATCAAAGAAAAAAGAGGCGCCCAGATTGCCGAGATGGAAAAGCAGAAAGAAGAAAATCTGCAAATCAAGCTTTCAATCATAGAAGAGCTCAAAGAATTGGTAGAATCGCCTGATGACGCTAACAAATCATATACAGAATTCAAAAAGCTACAACAGCAGTGGAATGAAACCAAATTGGTTCCCCAGGCTAAAGTAAACGAACTCTGGAAGAACTATCAGCTATATGTAGAAAAATTCTATGACATACTGAAGCTTAACAATGAATTCCGCGAATATGATTTCAAGAAAAATCTTGAGATAAAGAATCGTCTTATCGAAGCAGCTGAGAAACTCGCAAACGAAGAAGATGTTGTTTCGGCTTTCCATCAATTACAGAAGTTACACCAGGAATTCCGTGATACAGGTCCTGTAGCAAAAGAACTTCGTGATGAGGTATGGAACCGCTTTAAAACAGCATCTACAGTAGTCAATCGTCGTCATCAACAGCACTTCGAAGCTTTAAAAGAAGCCGAACAACATAATCTGGATCAGAAAACAGTGATTTGTGAAATCGTAGAAGCTATCACATACGACGATTTGAAAACATTCTCAGCCTGGGAAAATAAAACCCAGGAAGTTATTGCTCTGCAAAACAAATGGAAAACAATCGGTTTTGCACCGCAAAAGATGAATGTGAAAATATTCGAACGCTTCCGTCATGCCTGCGATGACTTTTTCAAGAAAAAAGGAGAGTTCTTCAAAGCATTGAAAGAAGGAATGAACGAAAATCTGGAGAAGAAAAAAGCGTTGTGTGAAAAAGCAGAAGCGTTGAAAGACAGTACCGACTGGAAAGCAACAGCCGACGCATTGACCAAATTGCAGAAAGAGTGGAAAACGATCGGACCAGTTTCAAAAAAATACTCAGATGTAGTATGGAAACGTTTTATTTCTGCTTGTGACTATTTCTTTGAACAGAAAAATAAAGCAACTTCTTCACAACGTTCTGTCGAAATAGAGAACATGGAGAAGAAGAAAGACATTATCAACCAGCTAACCGCTATTGACGAATCCATGGATACGGAAGAAGCAGGCAAACAGGTTCGCGAACTGATGAAAGACTGGAACGCCATAGGACACGTGCCATTCAAGGAAAAAGATAAGCTGTACAAACAATACCATACTTTGATTGATCAACTGTTCGAGCGTTTTAATATAAGCGCTTCAAACAAGAAATTGAGTAATTTCAAATCCAACATCAGTAGTATTCAAGGAGGAGGATCACAAACTCTATACAGAGAACGCGAAAAACTGGTTCGCGCATATGAAAATATGAAAAGCGAACTCCAAACTTATGAAAACAATCTTGGTTTCCTGACATCTGCTTCTAAAAAGGGAAATAGCCTGTTAACGGAACTCAATCGAAAAGTAGACAAGTTGAAAGCTGATCTGGAATTGGTTTTGCAGAAAATTAAAGTAATTGATGAATCAATTAAAGAAGAAGAGTAAACAAAAAGCAGTAAAAATATAAAAAATAAAGGGAATGCATCAAAAAACATGAATGATTGCATTCCCTTTATTTTTATATAGGTTTTAGCTTATAAAAAAAACGTGAAACATCTCAAAGATACTTCACGTTTTCTTGTTGGGCTATCTGGACTCGAACCAGAAATGACAGGACCAGAATCTGTAGTGTTACCATTACACCATAGCCCAATACTTATTTTTCAACGGTCAACCTAATTGTTTCTCGTTTGCGGGTGCAAAGATACAAAGAATTTGGAAACTTCAAACAATTCACATATTTTTTTTGCAAAAAATCAATGATGCTCTCCCTATTTTAAAGGATACATCCCTAAAAAACACAAAAAAAGAAGAGTTTTACGACATAACTTTCTTTGATACAAGAATTCAGCGTATATTTGTAACCTATATCATGTTAATATAGCAAGAAACAAAGATAAGAGCTTCCTTGTTATACATAGAGAAGTAAAAACATTGATTATTAAATTTCAACCGATAAATGAACGAGACGAAAATATTAATTGAAAAGATAACAGAAGGAATTCAAGAAAAAAAAGGTAAAAACATCGTTATAGCCGACCTGACAAATATTGGCGATACAATATGTAAATATTTAGTAATTTGTCAAGGTAACTCACCTAGCCAAATAACAGCCATCGTTGATTCAATCAAAGATTTCACCCGAAAAGGTACAGACATCAAGCCATTTGCAATAGATGGCCTGCGAAATGCCGAATGGGTAGCTATGGATTATTCAGATGTGCTGGTACATGTATTCCTGCCTGAAACCAGAAATTTCTACAATCTGGAAAATCTTTGGGCGGATGCCAAGTTAACAACGATCCCCGACATTGACTAATTTTTCAATATGGAAGATAACAACAAGAAACCCAATAAAGTAAATATGCCCAAGTTCAACCTGAACTGGATGTATATGATTATAGCCCTGATGCTCCTGGGCCTTTGGTGGAGTAATCAAGGGGGGACTATAAGCAAACAGATTCCTTACGACGAATTCCAACAATACGTTCGTGAAGGTTATGTCAGTAAAGTAGTAGGATATGACGACAGCTCGGTTGAAGTGTTTATCAAGCCACAGTTCGTAGGCAAGGTATTTAAACAAGATTCAACCCGCGTTGGCAAAAATCCTATGATTACCACTGAAGCTCCCACACGTGAGAGTCTTGGTAATTTCATTGATGCTCAAAAACAAGAAGGCCATTTTGATGGTTCCATAAGCTATGATAAAAAGAACAACATTTTTGGTTCTATCCTGATAAACTTTTTGCCTATCATCTTCCTCATCGGACTCTGGATATTCTTTATGCGCCGAATGAGTGGTGGAGCGAGCGGAGGTAGCGGCGGAGTATTCAATGTAGGAAAATCCAAAGCACAACTTTTTGAAAAAGGTGGTGCCATTAAAATCACATTTAAGGATGTGGCAGGACTTGCCGAAGCCAAACAAGAAGTGGAAGAGATTGTAGAATTCTTGAAACAACCACAGAAATATACTGACCTTGGTGGTAAAATACCTAAAGGTGCATTACTGGTTGGTCCTCCGGGAACAGGAAAAACCCTGCTTGCCAAAGCAGTGGCCGGCGAAGCTAATGTGCCATTCTTCTCTCTGGCAGGTTCAGACTTTGTTGAAATGTTCGTTGGTGTAGGTGCTTCCCGTGTTCGCGACCTCTTTCGTCAGGCAAAAGAGAAAGCTCCTTGTATCATCTTTATTGATGAAATTGACGCAGTAGGGCGTGCCCGTGGTAAAAACCCGGCAATGGGAGGAAACGATGAACGTGAAAATACATTGAATCAGCTCTTAACAGAAATGGACGGTTTTGGTTCTAACAGTGGTGTTATTATCCTTGCCGCTACCAACCGTGTAGACGTATTGGATAAAGCTCTTTTACGTGCCGGACGTTTCGACCGTCAAATCCATGTAGACCTGCCCGATTTAAATGAACGCAAAGAAGTATTTGGCGTACACCTTCGTCCTATTAAAATAGATGATAGTGTAGATGTAGATTTACTGGCTCGTCAGACACCAGGATTCTCAGGAGCAGATATTGCTAATGTATGTAATGAAGCTGCCCTGATTGCAGCCCGCCACGGAAAGAAATTTGTCGGTAAACAAGATTTTCTGGACGCAGTAGACCGTATCATTGGTGGTTTAGAAAAGAAAACAAAAATAACTACCGAAGCCGAACGCCGTTCCATTGCATTACATGAAGCAGGTCATGCTGCCATTTCCTGGCTACTTGAATATGCCAATCCGTTGATTAAGGTAACTATTGTGCCGCGTGGTCGTGCATTAGGCGCTGCCTGGTATTTGCCGGAAGAACGTCAAATCACCACCAAAGAGCAAATGCTTGATGAAATGTGTGCCACTTTGGGTGGACGTGCTGCAGAAGATTTATTCCTTGGAAGAATCTCAACCGGAGCAATGAACGACCTGGAACGTGTCACCAAACAATCATACGGTATGATTGCTTATCTTGGCATGAGTGACAGACTGCCTAATCTGTGTTACTATAACAATGATGAATATTCTTTCAATCGTCCTTATAGTGAAAAGACAGCTGAACTGATTGATGAGGAAGTGAAAAAGATGGTCAATGAACAATACGAACGGGCTAAACAGATTCTATCCGAACATAAAGACGGACACAATCAACTGGCTCAATTGTTGATAGACAAAGAAGTTATCTTTGCGGAGGATGTGGAACGTATCTTTGGTAAACGTCCATGGGCATCACGTTCTGAAGAAATCATGGCAGCTAAAGAAAGTAAAGACGCTGCAGATGCAGAGAAAGCTCTTGAAAAGAAAATAAACGAAGAGAAAGAAGCAAAAAAGGAAGCTGAAGCCTCTGCAGAAGCATCGGCTACCGAATTACAAAATTAAAATCTAAATACGTTGAAAAGCAATTTTATACAAAGAGCGATCACTGGAGTGCTATTTGTAGCCATATTGGTAGGATGTATTCTCTATCACCCATTCAGTTTCGGAGCACTTTTTATAGTAATCAGTGCTCTGACGATACGGGAATTTGGTAGTCTGATCAATCATATAGAAGGTGTCAGTGTCAATAAGAACATTACTATGCTGGGCGGAGCTTATCTATTTTTGGCTATTATGGGATTCTGTATTGATGCATCAGACTCTAAAATATTCCTTCCTTATTTACTTTTGCTTCTCTACATGATGATTAGCGAACTGTATCTGAAAAAGGAAAATCCTGTGCTCAATTGGGCTTTCTCCATGCTGAGCCAACTATACATTGCATTGCCCTTCGCTTTATTGAGTGCATTGGCTTTTCATAATAATCCGGAAGATTCCTCTGTAAGCTACAATCCGATATTGCCGTTATCTATTTTCGTCTTCATCTGGCTGAGTGATACAGGAGCTTATTGTGTAGGCTCATTAATAGGAAAGCATCGTCTTTTCGAACGTATCTCCCCAAAAAAATCGTGGGAAGGTTCTATTGGAGGAGGCATTGTATCAGTAGCTTCATCTTTTGTATTTGCTCATTTCTTCCCTATTATGAGCGTAGCAGAATGGGCGGGACTCGCATTGGTAGTAGTAATTTTTGGTACTTGGGGCGACCTTACGGAGTCATTACTAAAACGTCAGCTTCACATCAAAGACTCCGGTTCTATTCTTCCGGGACATGGTGGAATGTTAGACCGGTTTGATAGCGCCTTGATGGCAATACCTGCAGCAGTAGTTTATCTGTATGCATTGACATGGATTTAAAAAAGATTCATATATAGAAACGGGCCTGTCTCCAACAGCAAAGACAGGCCCGTTTTAATTGAAAGCTAAGTAAATACTATTCTGTCTTACCTGCTTCCAGCGTGTTATAATCAAGGTTCAGAGCTATTTTGGGTACAGACATCGCTTCTTTCACGTTAAACGTCAACTCAACTTCACCATTCACGGATGAATTCAGCTTCAACTTCAATCCCTTCTTTCCTTCAAAGTCCAGAGAGTTCAGATTAAATGAAACGGGCTCATAACCAAACCAACCAGATAGATCGTTATGCGTATTATAGCGATATTCTAAATGGATATATCCATCATCTTCTGCTTTCTCTATTGTATTACGTACCAGACTAACCAGGTGCGGACTATAGACAGGCCTATTCTGTTCGAACACAAGATTCAGATATCCATTAGCAATCCAGATATCACCTTTAAGAATAGAGACCGGATCGTTACCTATCTCTTCTTCATTTTCTGCTGTTAAATCTTCCACCTGCTTCGTTGTAACAGGAAATAGATTCTCTACTTTAACAGCCATGTCATACTCCCCATAATTATCATACAAAGGATTGAAAACAACAAGCATACGTTTACCGTCTACCGGTTTAAATCCATAAACACTTGTTGCAGCCGGCCAAAGACTCCCATAATTATCGGATTCTAAATAATACGTATCACCACTCACGACACGGACCGTAGCCCAGCTCCCTCCACGTTGTCCGATAGAATATCCATCACTCTCATCACATGATTGCAAAGCAGGAATTAATACCAACAACAACACCAAGAAAAAACAATTCAACTTTTTCATATATGTATTCCTTTCTTTTTTGTTTCTATCAGATAAATAAAAAAGCCGGGCATTTACTGCACCGGCTTTAGATTTATTATCAAAAGATAGTTTATTTTTTAAGCAATTTCATCATTTCACGAGCAGCATGCCGGGGAGCTCCGGCTGGCCCAAGACGTTGAGCCATAAATTCATATTCATCCAACATCTTCTGGCGATACTCCTTATCAAACAAAAGTCGTTCCAACTCTATTTTCATATTCTCAACCGTCATTGTATCAGCAACGAGTTCCTTTACCACTTCACGATCGGCTATCAAATTAACAAGAGAGATAAACTTTACTTTCAGAATATGCTTACGCAAAAAGGACACAAACTTGCCGCATGCCAAATAATAACATACCACTTGAGGAATCCGGAAAAGCGCTGTTTCCAATGTTGCTGTACCAGAGGTAACAAGTGCAACATCAGAATGTTGCAAAAGCCGGTAAGTCTGATTAAAAATAATCTTCACCTGTGCATCACCTACATATTGCTGATAATATTCAGGAGCAATAGAAGGAGCTCCCGCCAGCACCAACTGATAACCAGGAAAAGCAGAAGCCGCTTTTAACATACCGGGAAGATTGTCTTTTATCTCTTGCTTCCGACTTCCGGCAAGAAGAGCAATAACCGGTTTATCCTCCAGATTATTGTCACGAATAAAATCTCCAAAATTCTCCGAATGGGAATCACAAAAAGCAGTCACCTCATCTACCGTAGGATTACCAACATAGTGTATCGGATAATTGTGCTTCTTTTCAAAAAACTCAACTTCAAAGGGAAGGATGGAAAAAAGCTCGTCAACATCACGTTTAATGTTCTTTATCCGATATTCCTTCCAAGCCCATATTTTTGGCGAAATATAATAATAAACAGGTATTTGAGTATGAGAGTGAATAAACTTTGCAATATTCAGATTAAAACCGGGATAATCCACTAAAATAACAACATCCGGATTCCAGGATACTATATCTTCTTTACAACGCCTCATATTGGCAAAGATAGTGCGCAGATGCAACAACACAGGAATAAATCCCATATAAGCCAGCTCTTTATAATGCTTCACCATCGTTCCTCCAACAGCAGCCATCAAGTCACCGCCAAAGAAACGAAAATCGGCCTGCGGATCCTCTTCTTTCAATGCAGCCATCAGATGAGAGGCATGCAGATCACCGGAAGCTTCGCCAACAATGAGGTAATATTTCATTATTCAAACCATTTATTCAGTTCATTCATAAACTCATAATCCGTCACATCCACTTTGGTCGGAGTGATGGCAACATAACCATTAGCAAGTGCCCAATGATCATTTTTCTCATTCTCCGGTTCATCATCTGTAAACTCTCCTATCAGCCAGAAGTAATTGCTATCTCCTTTTCGGGGACAAGCTTCCCATTCATTAGTCCATCGCCCCTTAGCCTGTTCACAAACCTTAATTCCCTTAATTTCCTTTGTATCAGGAAAATTCACATTAAGGCAAGTTAATAAAGGTAATCCCTTGTCTAATACTTGAGAGGCTATTTGACGAATATACGGACCTGCAGAGTCAAAATCGGCTCCGGGATCATGACTACAAAGAGAAAAGCCAATAGAAGGAATTCCATTCAGACACCCCTCAATAACAATTCCCATCGTACCGGAATAATGAACATTCGTGGCCGAATTATCACCATGATTAACACCTCCTACCACCAAATCGGGTTTCCGTTCAAGTACTGTATTCCAGGCCAGTTTAATACAATCAGCCGGTGTACCCGAACATTTGTATACGGTCAATCCTACCTCTTTACGAACTAACTGATAATGTACAGGTTGCGTCACAGTAATTGCACATCCACTACCCGAACGGGCAGTATCGGGCGCCATAACTACAATTTCGCCTAACGGACGAAGAAACTTTATAAGTTCACTTATACCTTTTGCCATGACACCATCATCATTAGAGATGAGTATCAAAGGCCGCTTATTTTCCATAATAATCTCCTTAGTCTTTATAATTCAGTACAAAAGTAGCAAAAAGAACGTTTATCACCAACTCTCCCCTTTTTTAAACCTTCATCCAGACTTTGCAGATATTTAGTTATACGCATTCAGAGAAGGTACAGGAGTTATTATTTACTTTCCGGTATAATCATTTGCAGGCGTTTACAAATCTTAATCTTCTGCAAGTGAGTAAAAAAGGGGCCCGTTATTTAATATAAATATGTATATTTGCAGGCCAGGAAAAGGAATACATAAAGATTTCATTGTTCAGTTATTAACAAAACAGATGACTTATCAACAGAATCAGTAAAGTTTCTCTTTTTTCGTAGGTGCTCTGAGTTATTATCACTTATTTCGCAGCCGATAAAATTAGATAATATGGGAAAAATAATTGCTTTGGCCAATCAAAAAGGCGGTGTAGGTAAAACAACGACTACGATTAATCTCGCAGCCTCACTTGCTACACTCGAAAAGAAAGTACTGGTGGTTGACGCAGACCCACAGGCAAATGCTTCATCCGGTCTGGGAGTTGATATTAAGCAATCAGAGTGTACAATCTATGAATGTATTATAGATAGAGCTGATGTACAGGATGCTATCCATGACACAGAAATTGAATCACTGAAAGTCATCTCTTCACATATCAATCTGGTAGGAGCAGAAATAGAAATGCTAAACCTGAAGAACCGCGAAAAGATATTGAAAGAAGTATTAACCCCTTTGAAAGAAGAATATGATTATATATTAATAGACTGTTCGCCTTCATTGGGACTCATCACTATTAACGCACTAACTGCTGCCGATTCTGTAATCATCCCTGTACAGGCCGAATACTTTGCTCTCGAGGGGATTAGTAAATTATTGAATACTATCAAAATTATAAAATCCAAACTAAATCCTGCACTGGAAATAGAAGGATTCTTACTGACAATGTATGACTCACGCCTGCGTCAGGCCAATCAGATTTACGATGAGGTAAAGCGCCATTTCCAGGAATTGGTATTCAAGACCGTAATACAGCGTAATGTCAAACTAAGTGAAGCCCCTAGTTACGGTATACCAACCATCTTATATGATGCAGAATCAACCGGAGCCAAAAACCATATGGCATTAGCACAAGAAATTATCAACAGAAATAGTAAATAAACGAGGTATATGGCAACACAAAGAAGAAATGCATTAGGCCGCGGGCTAGACGCTCTGCTTTCAATGGATGAAGTAAAGACCGAAGGTTCTTCGTCTATTAATGAGATAGAGTTGTCACAAATCTCAGTTAATCCTAATCAGCCACGTCGGGAGTTTGACGAAACGGCGTTACAGGAACTGGCAGATTCTATCTCTGAAATCGGTATTATCCAACCTATCACATTGCGTAAACTTACGGAAGATGAATACCAGATTATTGCTGGAGAACGCCGTTACAGAGCCTCACTTAAAGCGGGGCTAAAAACAATTCCAGCCTATATCCGCACAGCCGATGATGAAAACGTAATGGAAATGGCGCTGATTGAAAATATTCAGCGTGAAGACCTTAACGCAGTAGAAATAGCCCTTGCCTATCAACATTTGCTGGAACAATATGAATTGACTCAGGAACGTCTCAGCGAACGAGTGGGTAAGAAACGTACTACTATTGCCAACTATTTGCGCTTGTTGAAATTACCGGCACCAATTCAGATGGCATTGCAAAACAAACAAATTGACATGGGACATGCCCGCGCATTAATTACGTTGGGAGACCCTAAACTGCAAGTAAAAATATTCGAAGAAATATTGGAGCACGATTACTCCGTACGCAAAGTAGAAGAGATTGTAAAATCACTGAGCGAAGGAGAAACCGTAAAAAGCGGAACACGCAAAATCACACCAAAGCGTTCCAAACTACCCGAAGAATTCAACATGTTAAAGCAACATCTTTCGGGATTCTTCAACACCAAGGTACAGTTGACCTGTTCTGAAAAAGGAAAAGGTAAAATCAGCATCCCTTTCAACAACGAAGAAGATTTGGAACGTATCATGGAAATCTTCGACACGTTAAAGAAGTAAATGACAAGGAAATATAAGATATACAAACCATATATCATCACCCTGCTCCTCTGTTTTCTACAGGTAGCAGGGATTGATGTGTATGCACAAGAACCTGCTAAGGTTACACCACACGACTCCATAACAGTACGTGAAGCACCTAAAGCACGTGCGCGCCGGCACCGCGAAATCAATAGCCCGGCAGAGAAAGATTCTTTGACCGTAAACAGAGCCCTACTCAATAGAGATAGTATCACAGCACTTAAAATAGATAGTATCCCAATGCAGGCGGTAGCTCCTATAGTAGCTGATAGCCTGGATAAGGTTAATAAAAAGAATCTCAAAGAGATAGAAACAACTGTAGTTCTACCTCAACCCAAAGATACCGTACCTCCTACCCTGCCGGAGAAGATATGGACTCCTAATCCGACAAAAGCCACTTGGCTGGCAATCGTTTTCCCCGGAGGAGGACAAATTTACAATCGTAAATTCTGGAAACTTCCCATTATTTATGGAGGATTTGCCGGATGTGCTTATGCACTAAGCTGGAATGGAAAGATGTACAAAGATTACTCGCAAGCTTATCTGGATATCATGGACAGTGACCCAACAACCAACAGTCATCTTGACATTTTGCCTCCTGCAGGTTATTCAGACAGTCAGGCCAAAGAAGTTTTACGAAAACGTAAAGATATGTTCCGTCGCTATCGCGATCTTAGTATATTCGCTTTTATCGGCGTATATCTGATCTCTGTAATCGACGCTTATGTTGATGCAGAATTATCGAATTTTGATATTACCCCGGATCTAAGTCTGCGGGTTGAACCAACAATTATTAACGACCAATTCCGCCCGATGAATAAATCGGTAGGTGTACAATGTAGCTTTAGGTTTTAAAAACAACTGAAGATCAACAACTAAGAATGAAAAAACTAAAAAACTATTACCCCTTTATTCTCTTTTTCCTGTTAGCAAGCACACAGGTAAAAGCACAAAGTGTAGACGTTATTATCAAAGAAAACGGAACCGAACGCCAGGAAAGTATTGACCTTCCCAAAAGTATGACTTATCCGCTTGACAGCCTGCTTAATGACTGGAAAGCTAAAAACTATATCGATTTAGGTAAAGATTGCAGTACTTCTGAAGTGAATCCACTGTTCAGTGATTCCGTATATATTGACCGACTTTCGCGTATCCCTGCCATCATGGAAATGCCGTATAATGAAATTGTACGTAAATTTATTGATATGTATGCAGGACGTCTACGCAATCAAGTTTCTTTTATGCTGAGTGCCTGCAACTTTTACATGCCTATTTTTGAAGAAGCACTCGATGCCTATAACCTTCCACTGGAACTCAAATATCTGCCTATTATTGAATCAGCCTTAAATCCTTCTGCCGTATCCCGTGCGGGGGCTTCTGGCTTATGGCAATTTATGCTGGCTACAGGTAAGATGTATGGACTCGAGTCAAATAGCCTTGTGGACGAACGCCGTGACCCGATTAAGGCAACCTGGGCGGCAGCACGTTATCTGAAAGAGTTATACGCCATATATGGTGACTGGAACCTTGTTATTGCCGCTTATAATTGCGGCCCGGGAACTATTAACAAGGCTATACGCCGCGCAAACGGAAAAACAGATTATTGGGATATATACAATCTCCTACCCAAAGAGACTCGCGGATATGTACCGGCTTTTATTGCAGCCAATTATGTAATGACCTACTACTGCGATCATAATATTTGCCCAATGGAAACAAATATTCCTGCCAGTACAGATACGATTCAAGTAAATAAGAATTTGCACTTTGAACAGATCGCAGACATCTGCGGAGTTAGTATCGAACAGATCAAAAGTCTTAATCCCCAATATAAAAAGAACATAATTCCGGGAGATAGCAAATCCTACACGCTTCGCCTACCACAAAGCCACATCAGTATATTTATTGATCAGCAAGATACTATTTATGCTCACCGGGCTGATGAGTTATTCAGAAACCGGAAAACGATTGCTATCAATGATAATACTCCACCGAGTAATACAAGGGCAAAAGCTTCTGCCGGAAAAGGAACACCCACCTATCACAAAATAAAAAGTGGGGAAACACTGGGAACCATTGCAGCTAAATATGGAGTTCGCGTAAAAGACATTCAAAACTGGAATGGACTACGAAATACCAAGATTGCGGCTGGAAAACAACTGAAAATATACAAATAAATACATCTTTGCTTGCATCGAGTTGAAAATTGCTTATTTTTGCAGAAAGCAATGAAAAGATGACATTTATGGATACTAATATACCCCCAAAAGAACTGGCAGAAGAAGAGATGATCGATCAGGCGTTTCAGGAATTACTGAACGATTATCTTGCAACCAAGCATCGTAAACGTGTTGAGATTATAACAAAAGCATTCAATTTTGCCAATCAGGCACATAAAGGTATTAAACGCCGTTCCGGTGAGCCTTATATTATGCACCCGATAGCAGTTGCCAAAATTGTATGCAACGAGATAGGTTTAGGTTCAACTTCTATCTGTGCAGCCTTACTTCATGATGTCGTAGAGGATACAGATTATACAGTAGAAGACATTGAGAACATCTTTGGCCCTAAGATTGCACAAATTGTAGACGGACTTACCAAAATATCCGGTGGTATCTTTGGCGATCGTGCATCGGCTCAGGCAGAAAACTTTAAGAAGCTATTGCTCACTATGTCGGACGATATTCGTGTAATCCTTATTAAGATTGCCGATCGTCTGCACAATATGCGTACACTGGGCTCCATGTTACCCAACAAGCAATATAAAATTGCAGGAGAAACACTTTACATCTATGCCCCTTTAGCCAATCGCCTGGGATTGTATAAAATAAAAACAGAACTGGAGAACCTCAGTTTCAAGTATGAACATCCTGAAGAATATCTGGAAATTGAAGAAAAGTTAAATGCCACTGCTGCCGAGCGAGACAAGGTATTCAACGACTTTACCGCGCCTATCCGGGAGCAACTGGATAAAATGGGATTAAAATATCGCATACTGGCACGCGTCAAATCCATTTATTCTATATGGAATAAGATGCAAACCAAGCATGTACCTTTTGAAGAAATATATGACCTGCTCGCTGTACGTATAATCTTTGAACCCAGAAATCCGGAAGAAGAGCTAAATGACTGTTTTGATATATACGTATCTATCTCCAAAATATACAAGCCTCATCCTGACCGCCTGCGCGACTGGGTAAGTCACCCTAAAGCCAATGGATATCAGGCACTGCATGTTACCCTGATGGGCAACAACGGACAATGGATTGAAGTCCAGATTCGTAGTGAGCGCATGAATGACGTTGCGGAACAAGGATTTGCCGCTCATTGGAAATACAAAGACGGAGGTGGTAGTGAAGACGAGGGAGAACTTGAGAAATGGTTGAAAACCATCAAGGAAATACTGGATGATCCTCAACCGGACGCTATTGACTTTCTGGATACAATCAAACTTAACCTGTTTGCTTCTGAAATATTTGTATTCACACCAAAAGGTGAACTCAAAACTATGCCTCAGAATTCTACTGCACTGGATTTTGCTTTCTCATTGCATACAGACATTGGCAGTCACTGTATCGGTGCAAAAGTAAATCACAAGCTGGTCCCTTTGAGCCACAAACTACAAAGTGGTGACCAGGTGGAGATTCTAACGTCCAAATCACAACGTGTACAACCCCAATGGGAGATATTTGCCACCACGGCGCGAGCTCGTGCCAAAATAGCAGCTATTCTACGTAAGGAACGGAAAATTAACCAGAAAGAAGGAGAAGAGCTTCTTAACGAATTTCTTAAAAAAGAGGAAATCCGCCCGGATAATGTAATCATTGCAAAGTTATCCAAATTGCATAACATGAAGGATGAGGAAGAACTCTTTGTAGCCATAGGGAACAAAAGTATTATTCTGGGAGATGCTGACAGGAATGAATTAAAAGAAAAGCAAAGTAGTAACTGGAAAAAATACCTGACTTTCTCTTTTGGGGGAGGTAATAAAGAAAAACAACCGGAAGAGAAAGAGGTACAGGAAAAAGAAGCTATCAATCCAAAACAGATATTGAAGCTTACCGAAGAAGCGTTACAGAAGCAATATATCATAGCAGAATGCTGTCATCCTATTCCGGGAGACGATGTCCTGGGATATATAGACGAAAATGACCGCGTCATCATCCACAAGCGCCAATGTCCGGTGGCAGCCAAACTGAAAAGTAGTTACGGCAACCGTATTATTGCCACTGCGTGGGATACACACAAAGTACTCTCTTTCCTTGTGTATATTTATATCAAAGGTATAGATAGTATGGGACTTTTAAACGAAATCACTCAAGTCATTTCACGACAACTCAACGTAAACATTCGTAAGCTGGATATAGAAACCAATGACGGCATCTTTGAAGGGAAAGTACAACTCTATGTACACGATGTAGATGATGTTAAAGCGATCTGTGACAACCTGCGAAAAATTCAGAATATTAAATCTGTAACGCGTGTAGAGAACTAGAAATATTAAAAATCGAATGATAAGTTAAAGAACCGGACAACGTTTATCGTTCGTCCAGTTCTTTTTTTATAGACAGTAATTCTTCTCTGATATCTTTCAGGCGATTGACTATTTCGAAGTTACGAATGGTAGCCTCTCCATTATCTTTTAATTTCTGACGTGCACCAGGCAGAGTCATTCCTTTCTCCTTTACCAAATGATAAATTAGCGCAATAGTATCCACATCTTCCTTACGGTACTGACGTACCCCCCGCCCACTTGTCTTAGGCGCAATCTGAGGAAATTCTTTCTCCCAAAAACGAAGCAAAGACTGATTTACATCAAACATCTCTGCAACCTCAGCGATCGAATAATATAACTTAAAATTCTTATCTGTATTAATGCCCATCTTTAGTCAAATACTTTACCGTGGTTAGCGGCCAATTGAATCATCTTATCATAATCTTCCGCACTCAAATCCATAAAATAATAATTCACCGGATTCATCACCTGCCCTTTAAAGTGTACTTCATAATGCAAATGAGGTCCCGTGCTTTTACCTGTACTCCCTACTCCGGCAATAACTTCACCACGTACTACCTTTTTTCCAAGTTTCGTTCTGTATTCTCTGAGATGAGCATACCGTGTGCGATATCCAAAGCCATGGTCTATTTCAATCGTATTACCATACCCAGTCTCCCACCCCATCTTAACAACCACTCCATCTCCGGTAGCATACACATCTGTCCCGGGATTGGCAGAGAAATCCATACCGGCATGGAACTTAGCAGTACCATAAATAGGGTCAATACGTGTTCCGTATCCGGAAGCCGTCTTCTTTAAGTCTTTATTCGAAATCGGCTGAATGGCCGGCATACATCTAAGCATTTCATCCTGATTTTTGCACATTGCCACTACATCATCAAACGATTTAGACTGGATATATAATTGTTTAGTAAGTAAATCTAATTTTTGTGTAGTATTCACAACCAATTTAGAATTTACCATATCCATCAGCGCTTCATAACGATTAGTACCGCCATATCCCGCTTTACGAATAGCCGGAGACACCGGATCAGCTTGTAAAATAACACGATATAAGTTATCATCACGCTGCTGTACATCCTGCAATACTCCCAGCGCATCATCCAGCCGACGAGAAAGCACATTGTATTGTGCCTGTAAACGACTGTTTTCCATCCTCAGCTCTTTTTCGGAAGGAGAACCGAAAATGAGCAACAGTACAATAAAACTACCGGCTCCCAGTCCCATACCGATAAAAAGACGACGGAGAATACTCAATGCCCGTTGCCGGACAGTAGGATAAATTCGGTCGTAGGTCTGTGTTCGCGGATTATAGATGTAGTAAACTTTGCGCATCTTAGGAAATATTTCGATGGTTAATGGGGCAAAAATAATAAAAACAAGCTATCTTTGCACTGTTTTTTAAGTTTTTATATTTTTGAGTTCTTTACTTTTTAAGTTATTAAGATCTTCAAAGAACTCTTTCCATACATTCAGTATAAACTTAAAAACTTGAAGTCTGAAAAACTAACAAAGCTAAAAAGATATATGTTGACTGCAAAAGAGACCAGAGATTCATTCAAGAATTTCTTTGAGTCGAAAGGACATCAGATTGTTCCATCGGCTCCAATGGTGATTAAAGATGATCCAACCCTCATGTTCACCAATGCGGGGATGAATCAGTTTAAAGATATTATTTTAGGTAACCACCCGGCAAAATACCACAGAGTTGCGGACTCACAGAAATGTCTTCGCGTAAGCGGAAAGCACAATGATCTTGAAGAGGTGGGACATGACACATACCATCACACCATGTTTGAGATGCTGGGTAACTGGTCATTTGGTGATTATTTCAAAAAAGAAGCCATCAGTTGGGCATGGGAATATTTGGTAGATGTATTGAAACTGAATCCGGAATATTTGTATGCTACAGTATTTGAAGGTAGCCCCGAAGAGGGACTGGAACGGGACAACGAAGCTGCTTCTTACTGGGAACAATTCCTTCCGAAAGACCACATCATCAACGGCAACAAACATGATAACTTCTGGGAAATGGGTGACACCGGTCCTTGCGGTCCTTGTTCAGAGATTCACATAGACCTTCGCCCGGCAGAAGAACGTGCTAAGATTTCCGGTCGTGACCTTGTTAATCATGACCATCCTCAAGTAATCGAGATCTGGAATCTTGTGTTTATGCAATATAATCGTAAAGCCGATGGCAGCCTCGAAGCACTTCCTGCCAAAGTTATTGATACAGGTATGGGCTTTGAACGTCTCTGCATGGCATTACAAGGCAAAACATCCAACTATGATACGGACGTATTCCAGCCAATGATCAAAGCTATTGCACAGATGGCTGGTGTTGAATATGGAAAAGATAAACAACAAGATGTGGCGATGCGTGTTATTGCCGACCACATTCGTACGATAGCCTTTTCTATTACAGATGGCCAATTGCCGTCAAATGCAAAAGCCGGTTATGTAATCCGCCGCATTCTACGCCGTGCTGTTCGTTACGGATATACTTTCCTCGGACAAAAACAGGCATTTATGTACAAACTCCTTCCGGTATTAATCGAAAATATGGGTGAGGCTTATCCGGAATTGATTGCACAAAAAGGATTAATTGAAAAAGTTATCAAGGAAGAAGAAGAAGCCTTCCTGCGTACTTTGGAAACAGGTATCCGTCTGCTTGACAAGACTATGGCCGATGCCAAAGCAAGCGGAAAGACAGAAATCAGCGGAAAAGATGCTTTTACTCTATACGATACATTCGGTTTCCCTCTTGACCTTACAGAATTAATTCTCCGTGAGAATAATATGACTGTGAACATCGAAGAATTTGATGCCGAAATGCAACAGCAAAAACAACGTGCCCGTAATGCTGCCGCAGTAGAGACAGGTGACTGGATTATCCTGAAAGAAGGAACCAGTGAGTTCGTTGGTTATGATTATACTGAATATGAAGTATCAATCCTCCGTTATCGCCAGATCAAACAAAAAAATCAGACCCTCTATCAGATCGTACTTGACAGTACTCCTTTCTATGCCGAAAGTGGTGGTCAGGTAGGTGACACCGGCGTATTGGTAAGTGAATTTGAGACGATAGAGATTATTGATACTAAAAAGGAAAATAACCTGCCCATCCATTTCACCAAGAAACTACCGGAACATCTGGAAGCTCCTATGATGGCGTGCGTAGATACAGATAAACGTGCTGCCTGTGCAGCCAATCACTCTGCCACCCACTTGCTGGACGAAGCACTGCGCGAAGTTTTAGGTGAACATGTAGAACAAAAAGGATCATTGGTAACACCTGAATCTCTACGTTTCGACTTCTCTCATTTCCAAAAAGTAACAGATGAAGAAATGCGTCGGGTAGAACACCTTGTGAATGCCAAAATACGTGCCAATATTCCTCTCAAAGAATATCGCAACATTCCTATTGAAGAAGCTAAAGAGCTGGGTGCTATTGCTTTATTTGGTGAGAAGTACGGTGACAGAGTTCGTGTTATCCAATTCGGATCATCGATCGAATTTTGTGGTGGTATACATGTTGCCGCTACCGGAAGCATTGGTATGATAAAGATCATTTCTGAAAGTTCTGTCGCTGCTGGAGTACGCCGTATTGAAGCTTATACAGGTGCAAGAGTGGAAGAAATGCTGGATACCATACAAGATACACTGAATGATCTTAGAGCTCTTTTCAATAATACTCCCGATCTGGGTATCGCAATCCGCAAGTATATTGATGAAAATGCCGGATTAAAGAAGCAGTTGGAAGACTTTATGAAAGAAAAAGAGGCCTCGGTAAAAGAACGCCTACTAAAGAACGTACAAGAAATCAATGGTTTCAAAGTCATTAGATTCTGTGCTCCCATACCTGCTGAAACAGTGAAAAACATTGCTTTCCAGCTCCGTGGAGAGATTACAGAAAACCTATTCTTCGTAGCTGGTACTCTTGATCATGAAAAACCAATGCTAACAGTCATGATCAGTGATAATCTTGTAGCCAGCGGATTGAAAGCCGGAAATCTGGTGAAAGAAGCTGCTAAACTGATTCAAGGTGGCGGTGGTGGACAACCTCACTTTGCAACTGCCGGTGGTAAGAATCCGGACGGATTAAATGCGGCAGTGGAAAAAGTGCTGGAATTAGCTGGAATTTAAATCTAAAAATCAAATAAAAAGTAAGGGGTGTACCAACAAATCGAATGGTACACCCCTCTTTTTTTCTCTTTATATCCTCCAAACAGGAAAAATCCTCTATTTATTAACTACAAAGTTCTAACTTTATGTCACTTATTCATCTTATATTTTTTAAATTTGTGCTTTGAAACGATGTTAATCACTAACACCCATTGTATGAAAGCACTCTATACACCTCTCCTCCTTGTATTAATCCTCACAGCTTGCACTTCTTCTCAAGAAAAAGCATCTACAGACTACACCCAATATGTCAATCCTTTCATTGGTACTGATTTCACTGGCAACACATATCCCGGGGCACAAGCTCCGTTTGGCATGGTTCAACTCAGCCCGGATAACGGACTTCCCGGATGGGACCGCATATCGGGGTACTTTTATCCGGATAGTACCATTGCCGGTTTCAGTCACACTCACTTATCAGGCACAGGTGCCGGTGATTTGTATGATATTTCTTTTATGCCTGTCACCCTGCCTTATAAAGAAGCAGAAGCCCCATTAGGAATACACTCTAAATTCTCTCATAACGATGAATCGGCAACAGCCGGCTATTATCAGGTATTATTAAAAGACTACAACATCAATGTAGAGCTTACTGCTACCGAACGTTGCGGTATTCAGCGTTATACCTTTCCCGAAGCCAAAGCCACTATCTTCCTCAATCTGAAAAAAGCTATGAACTGGGACTCTACCAATGATACCCAGGTTGAAATAGTGGACTCTGTCACGATACAAGGTTATCGTTTTTCCGACGGATGGGCACGTGACCAACATATTTATTTCCGTACCCGTTTTTCAAAGCCTTTCACATCTGTACAAATAGACACTACTGCTATTGTAAAAGATGGTAATCATATCGGAACAGCCACTATAGCTCGTTTTGACTTTGACACACAGAAAGGTGAACAAATCATCGTCAGTACAGCGATTTCCGGTGTAAGTGCGAAAGGAGCGGCTAAAAATTTATTATCAGAAGTGCCCGATGACAACTTTGACAAATACCGCAATCTTACCCACGATAACTGGAACAGGCAACTTTCTAAAATTGAGATAGTAAGTAATAGCACCGATGATAAAGTAAACTTCTATACAGCACTTTATCATTCGATGATCGCTCCTACTATTTACAGTGATGTAGACGGGACTTATTACGGCCCGGATAAAAAAACTCACAAGACCGACGGATGGGTAAATTACAGTACCTTTTCTCTATGGGACACTTTCCGCGCAGCACATCCTCTTTTTACCTATACCGAACCGGAACGTGCTAACGACATGGTAAAATCTTTCATTGCTTTCTACGAGCAAAACAAACGCTTACCGGTATGGAATTTCTATGGAAGTGAAACAGACATGATGATTGGTTATCATGCCGTGCCCGTTATCGTTGATGCTTATTTGAAAGGAATAACAGATGTGGACCCGGAAAAAGCGTTGGAGGCCTGTATAGCTACTGCCAACATTGACAATTATCGGGGTATCGGGGTATATAAAAAATTAGGTTATGTCCCCTATAATATTGCAGACAGCTACAATGCAGAAAACTGGTCTTTATCTAAAACACTGGAATATGCATATGATGACTACTGTATTGCCAAAATGGCAGAAAAGATGGGCAAAAAGGAGATCGCTGACGAATTCTACAAACGTTCTCTAAACTATAAAAACCTGTACAACCCTGCAACTTCTTTCATGCAACCCAAAGATGATAAAGGAAACTTTATCAAAAACTTCTCACCAAACGAATATACCCCGCATATCTGCGAGAGTAACGGATGGCAATACTTCTGGTCTGTACAACAGGATGTCGACGGACTTATCACCCTTACCGGTGGTAAAGAGCGTTTTGCTCAAAAGCTGGATAGCATGTTCACTTATCATCCTTCAGCAGATGATGAACTGCCTATATTCAGTACCGGTATGATCGGTCAGTATGCGCATGGCAACGAACCCAGCCATCACGTTATTTATCTGTATAATGCTGTAGAACAGCCCTGGAAAACTCAACAATACGCAGCCAAAGTGATGCATGAGCTTTATCAGAACTCTCCTGCCGGACTTTGTGGAAACGAAGACTGTGGGCAAATGTCCGCCTGGTATGTGTTCAGTGCAATGGGATTCTATCCGGTAGATCCTGTTTCCGGAAAATACGAAATTGGTACTCCTCTTTTTCCGGAAATGCAGATGCACCTGTCAAACGGTAATACATTTACAGTACTCGCTCCCACTGTCAGTAAAGAGAATATTTATATACAAGCTGCCAAACTTGACGGTAAACCTCATAATAAAAGTTACATCACCCACGAACAGATCATGGAAGGTGCAACTCTTGAATTTGAAATGGGTAATACCCCCGGTCCGGTATGGTATAAGTAACCTAAAAATACTATGAATGAAGGACGATTTTGATATCACTTACAAAGCTCTTTTTCGTAAGTACTATCCCAATCTGCTCTTCTACGCTACACGTCTGGTAGGTGAAGAGGAAGCAGAAGATGTAGTACAAGATGTCTTTGTAGAACTTTGGAAACGCAGAGATTCCATGGAGATAGGGGAACAAATACAAGCATTCCTCTATCGGGCTGTATATACCCGTTCGCTCAATGTATTAAAGCATCGAAACATTGAAAGCGGATATATTGCAATAGTAGAAGAAATTAACCAGAAACGTGTTGAATTCTATCAACCGGATAATAACGAAGTAATCCGGCGAATAGAAGACCGTGAATTAAGAAAAGAAATTTATGATGCAATTAATGAACTCCCTGACAAATGCAAAGAGGTATTCAAGCTGAGCTATTTGCACGATATGAAAAACAGGGAAATAGCAGATGCAATGGGCGTCTCGCTACGTACAATAGAAGCACACATGTACAAAGCACTAAAATATCTACGCGGACGCCTGGATCATCTAATATTCTTATTCATCTTATTTTTTCTAAGATAAGTAAGTGTTTTTATTGATTGAGTTGTTCCTATTTATATAATGAAAGAAAAAATGAATAATCTCAGCGAAGAAGTAATAGCTAAGTTCCTAATGGGAAAATGTACCGAAGAGGAACTTATTCAGGTTAATCTCTGGATAAAAGAATCAGATGAGAATGCACGTAAGCTATTCCGGATGGAAGAAATATACCATCTGGGCCGAGAAAACCATGCTTCTGACAAAAGGAAGATGGATCTGGCTGAAAAGAAATTATATAAGAGACTGACCGAGGAAGAGAGAAAACAAAACAAGGTATTACGAATTCAGCACTGGATGAAATATGCAGCTATTATCACCCTTATCCTACTAACTGGTACGGGAGCAGGCTACTGGATTTACAACAGTGACCTGAACAGCAATCTGGTAATAGTTGCAGCATCCGATGGAAATGTAGAAGAAATACAACTACCGGATGGTACAAAAGTATGGCTGAATCAATCGGCCACATTAAAATATCCCCGGACATTCTCTGCAAAGGAACGAAATGTCTACCTGGAAGGTGAAGCTTACTTTGAAGTAACCAAGAATCGGGCAAAACCATTTATTGTACAAAGTGAAGCCATGAGAGTCAGAGTATTGGGAACCACTTTCAATTTCAAATGTAACAAAGCATGTACATCAGCCGAAGCAACATTGATTGAAGGTGAAATTGAAGTAAAAGGAAACAATGACGAAGGAATGGTTATTCTTTCTCCGGGACAGAAGGCCGAACTAAACAGAGCTACAAAACGGTTAATTGTAAAACAGGTAGACAGCAAACTGGATGCAGTATGGCATGACAATCTGATACCTTTTGAGAAAGCAGATATTTACGGCATTGTAAAAACGCTGGAACGTTTCTATGACGTAAAAATCATTCTGGCCCCCGATATAAAAATAGACAACACATACTCGGGTGTATTAAAAAGAAAAGACAGCATAGAGTCTGTCTTAAACTCATTAAAGAATTCAATTCCAATTGACTATAAGATTGTAGGGAACAATATATTTATATCAGCTCAAAGTAAATAGAAAAAAATCAATTATTATCTTTGCCCTAATTTTAATACACATCATAAAACACTAAATTCATAGTATTATGAAGAGACTTATTTTATTAATCTGTGCTATAAGTAGCACACTCTTTATTCAGGCAAAAGACTGGACACAATATGTCAATCCCCTGATGGGGACTCAGTCCAGCTATGAACTGTCAACCGGGAATACCTATCCTGCCATATCCCGGCCCTGGGGAATGAACTTCTGGACTCCTCAAACCGGTAAGATGGGTAACGGATGGCAGTACGTTTATACAGCCAATAAAATTCGTGGTTTCAAACAAACTCATCAACCCAGTCCATGGATTAACGACTATGGCCAGTTTTCTATCATGCCCGTTGTTGGCAAGCCGGAGTTTGATGAAGAAAAACGTGCCAGCTGGTTTTCACATAAGGGAGAAGTAGCCCGTCCGCACTATTATAAAGTATACCTTGCCGAACATGACGTTGTTACTGAGATGACTCCAACGGAGCGTGCGGTTCTTTTCCGCTTCACCTTCCCGGAGAATGAACACTCCTACATTGTTGTAGATGCTTTCGACAAAGGTTCATACATAAAAGTATTACCTGAACAAAACAAAGTTATTGGTTATACAACCCGTAACAGTGGCGGTGTTCCTCAGAATTTCAAAAATTATTTCGTTATCGAATTCGATAAACCTTTCACATACAAGGCTACCTTTGCCAATCAATCTCTAAACGAAAATGTACTTGAACAAACGGCAGACCACACAGGAGCTGTCATTGGTTTCAAAACCCAAAAAGGAGAAATTGTGCACGCCCGTATAGCTTCTTCATTTATCAGTCCGGAACAAGCGATGTTAAATCTGCAAGAGCTCGGTAACGACAGCTTCAATGCGCTTGTGCAAAAGGGTAAAGATGCCTGGAACGAAGTTTTGGGTAAAATAGAAGTGGAAGGTGGAGATCTCGACCAGTACCGCACATTCTATTCATGCCTCTATCGTTCACTTCTTTTCCCACGTAAATTCTACGAGTTGGATGCCAATGGTAATCCTGTTCACTACAGCCCATACAACGGTGAAGTACTACCGGGCTATATGTATACGGATACTGGATTTTGGGATACATTCCGTTGCCTGTTTCCCTTTCTTAACCTAATGTATCCATCCATGAATAAAGAGATGCAGGAAGGTCTTATCAATACATATAAAGAAAGTGGCTTCTTCCCCGAATGGGCAAGTCCGGGACACAGGGGTTGCATGATTGGAAACAATTCCGCTTCGGTGCTCGTAGATGCATATATGAAAGGTGTAAAGGTAGATGATGTAAAAACATTGTACGAGGGACTCATACACGGTACCGAAAATGTTCATCCCCAAATATCATCCACAGGCCGCCTGGGACACGAATATTACAACAAACTGGGATATGTGCCCTACGATGTAAAGATCAATGAGAACACGGCCCGTACACTGGAATATGCATACAATGACTGGTGTATTTACCAGCTTGCCAAAACACTAAACCGTCCTAAGAAGGAACAAAAGCTTTTTGCACAGCGTGCCATGAACTACCGTAACGTGTTCGACAAAGAATCCAATCTGATGCGCGGACGCAATAAAAATGGTCAGTTCCAATCTCCTTTCTCACCACTGAAATGGGGAGATGCATTCACCGAAGGCAATAGCTGGCACTACTCCTGGTCTGTATTTCACGATCCGCAAGGATTAATAGACCTTATGGGAGGTGAAACATCATTTGTCAACATGCTGGATTCCGTGTTTGCCGTTCCTCCCTTGTTTGATGAAAGCTATTATGGACAAGTGATTCACGAAATACGTGAAATGACAGTTATGAATATGGGTAACTATGCACATGGCAATCAACCCATTCAGCATATGATCTATCTATATAACTATGCCGGACAACCCTGGAAAGCCCAATACTGGTTGCGCCAGGTTATGAATCGCATGTACACTCCCGGTCCTGACGGTTATTGCGGAGATGAAGACAACGGACAGACATCGGCATGGTATGTGTTCTCTGCATTAGGCTTCTATCCTGTATGTCCCGGGACAGACGAATATGTACTTGGCGCACCGTTATTCAAGAAAGCAACTCTCCATCTGGAGAATGGCAACAATCTGGTAATTGATGCCCCTGACAACAATAATGATAATATATATATAGAATCACTCCTGTTTGATGGTACTGACTATACAAAGAATTACCTGAAGCATGGAGATATACTCAAAGGTGGAGTCATAAAATGCAATATGGGCAGTCAACCCAATTTGCAAAGAGGTACGCAACCTGCTGATTTCCCTTACTCCTTCTCAAAAGAGAAAAAGAATTAATAACTCATCCGAACTAAAACTATCGGTCCACGTGTAATATCACAGCGATAGTTTCTATTCACTCCCTTTACTCTCAAACGTTTTATGACGCTTGCAGGTAAAGGGAGTGATTCGCATTATACCTTATTGTTGTTTCAATGCTTTGAGAATTTTGTTTCATCGTATTGAAACAACTTTCTCAACCTATTGAGAAAAGTTTCTCAACCTATTGAAACAAAATTCTCAGACTAATGAAACAGAATGAAACAATGCAAGACCAAACGTATCTCCCGTTAGGAAAAGCCATATTATATAAGTTCTGACAGCCGGAGACCCCATATCCGGACAAAAACAAAGTTTATTTTAAAAAAACACAGATTTACAGTAAGTGTTATTTTCGTCATTATTGTTTCATATATAAACGGGGATAATAATACCTCTAAGGATTAAGATATAACAATTGTATAACCATTAAATTTTTTGTATGAAAAGCAATCATTCTTTTCGAAGCTCCAAATTATGCCGAGCTTTATTGATTCTTTTACTCATGGTAGTTCCGGTGCAATGGAGCATGGCTCAGTTGAACCTTAATACACCTCATACTACCTTAAAAAGCATTATTCAACAGATCCAGGCACAGTCAAAGTTTCAGTTCTTTTATGACGATAAACTGTCTGATATTTCAGTAGAACCGTTGTCATTAAAAAACGCAGCTGTAGAAGATGTTTTGAACCTGGTACTGAAAGGGAAAAATATTACTTTCAAAATTGAAGACAATATTATCTATCTTTCTGAGAAAAAGGATCAGAACAACAAAGAACAACAAACCGGAAAAGAAAAAAACATCAGCGGACAGGTCGTTGACGAATCCGGTGAACCACTGATCGGGGTGAATGTACTGGTAAAAGGAACCACAAACGGAGTAATTACAGATTTTGATGGAAATTACGCATTAGTAACCAATGAAGTAAACCCCGTTATCACATTTTCTTATATTGGATATAAGTCACAGGAGATCCCGTTCAAAGGACAGAATATAATCAACCTGACCCTGCAAAGCGACACCCAGATTATTGATGAGGTAGTAGTGACCGCTTTGGGCATCAAACGTGAAAAAAAGATGCTTGGGTACGCCGTTCAAGACGTAAAAGGGGATGCGCTGACATCTACCGGAGATGCTCAGGTAGCCAATGCCCTGCAAGGGAAAGTAGCCGGATTATCTATCAACTCATCTACAACAGGTCTTGGCGGCTCTGCCAAAATCACCATCCGTGGTAACTCTTCTTTAGCAGACAACAACCAACCTCTCTGGATTGTAGATGGTGTACCTTTCACCGAAGAAAGTTATTCGGGTGCTTCAATGTATGGTGGAGTAGACCGTGGTAGCACTTCATTCGACATCAACCCTGAAGACATTGAATCCATTTCCGTATTAAAAGGACCAAATGCAGCAGCCCTCTATGGGTCGCGTGCCGGTAATGGTGTGATCCTGGTTACAACCAAAAAGGGAACAAGAAAAGACGGATTTGGTGTCAATTATTCCGGAACTTTCACATGGACGCAGGTTGCTGATGAGCTGGAACGCCAAAAGAAATACGGACAAGGAAATAATGGTGAATATTCACCTCAATCGATATATAGCTTCGGTTCTGAATTGGACGGAAGTTTAAAGACAGCATGGAATGGTGCAGAAATACCCTATTTGAACTATGGCAGTAAAATGAAAGACTACTTCAACACCGGTTTTTCACAAAACCACAGCGTAGCCATTGGAAACATGAAAGAGGATGCACACTTCCGTACCTCCTTCGGATATTCAAATGCGGATGGTATGTTCACCGGAGAATCTTTGCGCAAAATCAATATCGATCTGAATGCAGGTATGAAAATGAACAAATATCTGTCAATGGATGCCAAAGTTTCACTGTCAAACACGAAAGCAGAAAACCGTCCGACTTATGGTGCATACGGAGAAGTTTCGCAATTGCTCCTTGTACCCAATAACATACGCCTTTCTGACTTGTCACAATACTCAACCCCCGAAAAGTTTCATGTGAACTGGACTCCTCCTACCACTGAGTACCTGAATCCATATTACGTGAACAAACAGCGTCAGAATCAGGATGAACGCTGGCGCGCATTCGGTTTCTATAACCTGAAACTGAACTTTACAGATTGGTTGTATCTCTCTGCAAAATACGCATTTGACTATTATCGTACCCGCATTGTAGAATCGGATCTTTCCAACGGTACGAAATATAATACAATGCAGGAAATAGAAGAAGACCGCCTGACTCGTCAGGAAGAGAATCACTTTGAATCGAATGCAGAATTTCTACTGATTGGAAACAATAAATTCGGTGAAAAATTCCAGCTTAATTACATGGCGGGTGCCAACTTTATGTACAGTGACCAGAATATATACGGTGGTGATGTAGAAAATATGACCTACAAGAACCAATGGTACTGGAACTTTGCCAATAATATCAACAACGTAACAGAAAACGGTTGGCGCAGAGCTACCAATTCTGTATTCGGTTCTGTACAGATGGCTTACAATGAGTATGTATCTCTGGATATTACAGCCCGTAATGACTGGTCATCAACATTGCCAAAGGATAATAATTCTTACTTCTATCCCTCCTTCAATCTGGGATTTGTTGCATCCGACTTTGTCCGTACACATTGGAATAAAATGCCCGAATGGATAACTTTCGCCAAAGTACGCCTTTCAGCAGCTAAGGTAGGTAAAGACGCTCCTCCATACGCAATTTATAACCGATGGGAAGGTGGATATCTGAAAGGACAGGCTACAAAACCGGAATTATCATCGACCAAGGCCAACAACAATCTGAGACCTGAAACATCCTGGTCTTACGAAGCCGGGTTAGATATGAAATTCTTAAATAATCGTTTAGGATTCGACTTTACCTATTATTATACCCGAACTACTGACCAGATTATGACGATTCCGGAAGCTGCTCCCTGGAAGCTCCGCTGGATCAATTCCGGATTAATCGTCAATAAAGGTGTCGAAGCCATGATCTATGCGACTCCTGTACAAACAAAAGATTTCACATTCAATCTGAACGTAAATCTTTCTCACAACACATCGACTGTAAAGGAACTGAATGAAAAGAAAAAGCATATCTATTTTGAAGGCGATCAATTCATGCCTGTATATGTGGGTGCAGTAGAAGGAGGCAAATTAGGCGATATCTATGCCAAGCGAATGTATAAAAGAGACGAAAACGGTCAGATAATAATGAAGAACGGAGTACCTGTATTTACAACAGATGAGCAGTACAGCCTCGACCATCCGATTGGTAACATACAGCCGGACTTACTAATGTCTGTAACTCCCAGCTTCACTTATAAAGGCTTCACCCTGTCGGCTTTATTCGACATGAAATTCGGAGGAGATGTGGTTTCCGTATCCGAAGCAATCGCTACCAGCCATGGTATTTCCAAACGTACGGAACAAAGAGGCGAACTACTATTGCCGGGAGTGAATGAAGATGGTACTGTCAACACACAAAGAATTGATGCCCAACTATTTTATCAGGCAGTAGGCGGACGTCAGCAGGCTGTTGCAGAAGAATTTGTTTATGATGCATCTTTCATTCGTCTGAAAGAAATTTCGTTCGGATACTCTTTCCCAAGCCTGCTTTTAAGAAAAACGCCTGTTTCCAGTCTGAGAGTATCATTCGTTGGACGAAATCTGGCATATCTGATGAAACATACCCCCGGAACAAGCCCGGAAGGTGGATATGACACAAGTATGTTCTCACAGGCACTTGATTTCTCATCACTGCCCTACTCACGTACTTTTGGTTTCAGTATCAATGTTGGTTTCTAAAATTCTAAAAACAAATAGTTATGTTACAATATAAATCCAAATTAAAGAAGTTACTCATCGCTTCTATACTTTTCCCGGTATTAACAGGTTGTCACGACTTCTCTGACTTAAATCAGGATCTGTACAATCCTCCTTACGTGGAAGGACAAGAACAGCCAGACCCGGATCCCGAACCAGAACCGGAGGGAAAATATGCAGACTTAAATATTAACTATAAAATATCAGACGAAGATATCCAGCAGTTAAAAGAAGGACAGGCCAATGCAGGAACAATTTTCAGTTCATTGACCTATGAAGGCTGTTACAACGACTATCAGATCACAACCAACCTGACACATGATATGTACAGCGGATACATAGCCAACAATAATCCTAACTTCAGGTTTAACTCACCAAACTATGCTTATACAGATGGCTGGTCGGCAAAACGTTGGGATCATTTTTATGCGGACAGAACCGTACGTGAATACTCTCATCTACTGAAAACTTTTAAATTCGTAGACTACGAAAAATATAAAAACGCATTTTATATTACACGTATATACTGGGCATTTCTGGCATCTATGCAAACTGACACCTATGGAGATATTCCTTTGTCGGCCTATGTACAGGCCAAAGTGGTAGAAGGAGATGTCCCCTATGATACTCAGGAAAAAGCATACGATATTATATTCCGTTTATTGGAACAGGCAGTAGACAGTATTGTACCCAATGCATGTGCATTCAAATTCAACCCAGCCGACGATAAATGTTATAGCGGGGACGAAGAAAAATGGCTACGTTTTGCCAATACCCTACGTTTACGCCTGGCACTCCGTATCTCTAACGTAGATCCCGAAAGAGCCCGTCAGGAAGGAGAAGCTGCCATGAGCAACTCATGGGGATTGATGCAAAGTGATGCCGACAATATGCACACTGTTCCACGCCATGCACCGGTTGAACAAGGAGGAATCAATGACGGTGGTCAGGAGAATGTTCTGGCAATGTGCAGTTTTGCATACAATGGAGACTGTGTTTTGGCTAAAGATCTGGAACTGGGATACAAAGAACAAAGTTCCGGAGGTACCAAATATGTTGTCATTGATATGGCAACCGGTCCGCAGGAAAAGGTAATAGATCCGCGTTGTGCAATATCATGGTGGAGACCAACACCCCTGGATGAACTGAAGAACAATATGGAGCGGCCTTTTGATGACTTCACAGGATGTGAAATCGGAAGCTATGATATCAGCCATACAGAAACCGTAGCAAAATACAGTGTTACCCGTACAGATATAAAGAACTCAAAAGTACTTGATCCTCTGAAATGGTTCAGTTATGCACGTGAATCAGTGTGGTTGAGCTATGCCGAACAACAATTCCTGTTGGCAGAAGCCTCCCTGAGAAACTGGTCGGGTGCCAGCAAATCACCTCAACAGTATTTTGAAGACGGCATACGGGCATCTATGAATTATTACAAAATATCATCTGCCGATACAGAAAGTTATATTAATGGTCTTAAAATTTACGGAAGCGATGTAGAGAACCCATTTACGACCAACAACAAAGAAGGTATGCTGGAGCAGATTATCACTCAAAAATGGTTAGCAGTTTTCCCTAATGGCAATGAAGGATGGGCAGAGTTTCGCAGAACAGACTACCCACGTCTTAGAAACATTCTGAACAACAACTCCGAAGATGTACCTACCGGGAAGTTTATAAAGAGAGTCCTATATCCATATAGTGAAAAAGACAATCCCAATAAGCCGGAAAGTAAAAATAAGCAATCGACACGGGTATGGTGGGATATTGCCGATACTAACAACGACAGAGGGGAAAGAATGACTCCCAATAACTTTCGCTAATAAATAAAAAAAGTCCTGCTTTGCTATTAGGTAAGGCAAAGCAGGAAACAAATAATCAATACCTATTATTAATTTCTTAATTTAAGTATTATGAGCACCAAAAGATTACTCTCTGCATTAATCATGCTATTTGCAGTATTTTGTGTAGCCGTGGCACAACAACCGTATGGTGGATGTTGGCATCCGGATAATATTAAAGACTGGTCACCGGAAAAAGATCCGGATGCCAAGTTCAACCGCAGCACAGTACCTTTGCAACCACGATTCCTCGATGCCTCCATCAAAGCAAATGCCAACCAGCATGCAGAAGGAAAAGTTGCAGCTTGTCTGACAATGAATCCGATGTGTAGCCAGACTCCGTCACAGGGAGCCGATAACTTCATTGGTTATAACCCAACTTATTGGCAATACATGGACCTGCTTATCTGGTGGGGTGGTTCTGCAGGTGAAGGTATCATCATTCCTCCATCAGCACCTGTTACTGACATAGCACACTTAAATGGTGTCAAAGTGTTGGGACAGTTATTCTTCCCTCCCGGAGCATTCGGAGGACAAGTTGAATGGGTAAAACAAATGTTAACTAACGAAGGTGGTACATATCCATACGCTAAGAAGATGTATGAAATTGCTGCTTACTATGGTTTCGATGGTTGGTTTGTCAATGAAGAAACCGGCGGCGGTAATTCTTCTGAGTGGACTGCATGGGTTGATTACTTCAATCAATGTGCCCAGGAAGGCGGTCATCCGGAAATGGAAATTCAATGGTATGACTGTGGAACTTCAATCGGAGGCTATGGAGATATGATGAAATTACATAATACATCTTATTTCTTGAATTACGGTAGCCCTTCAAGCAGCAACATATCTTCACAGATGGCAGCTATGGAAGGATTAGGTTTCTCTAAAGAAGAGTGTTTCGGCAAACTGTATTTTGGTATTGAAGTAGCACAAGGTGGTATGAACGGAAATGCCAGTTATTTCAAGAATCTTTTCCCGGCAGATAAACATAATGGTTCCATAGACCTTTTCAATCCGGAAGAGCCTATCTGGAAAGAAGTCGTAAAAGATTATCTGGGAACAGCAGATGCTTGCGGTACAAAAGCATATACGGCTATGAATAAAGTATTCAGTAATGAATCTCGCTACTGGACCAATGAGCAACATGACCCCTCCAATACAGCCGCACGTGATGGTGGTTACTTCCCGGGATTTGCAAATGCACTTATCGAACGTTCTACTATTCAGAATTTACCGTTCATAACTTCATTCAGTGCCGGTTTAGGAAAACACCGCTTCGTTAACGGAGAGAAAAAGGGAACACAAGACTGGTACCATCGGGGTATGCAGGATATCATGCCAACATGGAGATGGTGGGTAGACGTAGCAGCGGATCGTAAAAGCGACCTTGCTTTCTCATTGAACTGGGATGATGCCTACAATATGGGAACAAGTATCAATGTTAAAGGTACCTTAGCTGCGAATGTTGATTACCTGACCCGCCTGTATAAAACAAAATTATCAATATCCAATGGCGATAAATTGCAGCTCGTATTCAAAGGCGCAACGGCCTCAACGATACAAGTAAAACTTGGGGTTGCAGAAAACAACAACGAATTTACTACATTCAACTTAGGATCAGCCACAACATCCAACGGTTGGAATGTGGCTACAGTAGACCTTTCGTCACTGGCAGGAAAGACTGTTTCAGTTATCGCATTGAACTTTAAATCTGCTACCCAACAAGCTTACGAACTGACATTAGGACAATTAGGTATCTTGCCAGCAAACTATGCACCGGCTTCAACCCAAATATCCAATCTTACTATATTGAATGAACTGACACAAGATGGTGGTGACATTCGTGCCGTATGGGATGCCTCAACTTCCAAAGATGTACACCATTACAATGTATACATGACTCGTAACGGAGAGAAGAAGTTGGTTGGTCAAACTCGTAACGAAGGATTCTATATTTCTAAGTTTGCACGCACTTCCATCGAAGAAAAAAGTGTTACAGTAGCAGTAACAGCTGTAACGAATGACCTTAAAGAAGGCAATGAAATAACTACAATTGTTGAGTATCCTGCTCTGGATAAGCCGGTAGTAAGCCTGAAGGCAAGCAAAACATTGTTAAACGCGGGCGAAGAGATTACAATTACAGCCAATGCCACTAACTTCCCGGAATCTTATCAATGGACTATTCCTGAAAACACAGAAAAAGTATCTCAGGAAGATAATACGCTAACACTGAAATTTAATAAAGAAGGCATATACAACATCACTGTAGCAGTCAGCAATAGTGAAGGAACAACCGAGAAAACCGTTCAGAATCTGATTGAAGTGTCAGACGCCAAAGCGGGAGCATTAAGTATTATTTCGGTTGGCAAAACAATTCATTCTGCCAGCGGTTCGCTTCCTCCGGAAGATCCTACAAACTTGATTGACGGAGTAGAAGTACCTGGTAGTACCAGAGATAAATGGTGTATTGGTGGCAAGAAAGAACATTGGGTAATTATCGACCTTGAAAAGTCCTACCAGATTTACCGTTTCCGTATATTCGACTGTGGACATAAAGAAAATTATTCTGACAACTTCAAGAACTTCAGGATTTGGGTAAGTAATGATGCTGAAACATGGACCGAACCGGTAGTAGACGAAAAGGGACGTCCTGAGAACACTAAAGATGATTACATTGCACCAATAGTAGGGCGTTATGTAAAATTCATGCCTTACGATGAGGATGCCCCAATCACAATACGTATATGGGAATTCGAAGTATTCGGTCTTGAAGGTGGTCCGCTCTTCTCTTTGCCGGCAGATAAGACAATAGATATCAATACCACTGAAGATATAGAGATAAAATATGATTTGAACGGAGACGAAGAAACAGATAACTTTGGCGTAAAAGTATCCTCAGACAACGAAGATATTGCAGCTATAAGCGACTTCAATGTAAACAAAGCAACTCAGACAGTTACCTTTAAACTTACTGCCAAGAAAATGGGTGCAACAAACCTCTCTGTGAAAATGACAAATGGTGAATGGGAAAACGAAAAGATATGCAAAGTTGAAGTAGAGGATCCGGCATATACCAATGTATTATCCGGAAAAACAGCTTCGGCATCATACTGGTATTACGGTTCAACCTGGCAAAGTGCAGATACACCAGTATTAACAGACAATGATCTTTCAACAACATGGGATGCTTTGTGTTACACAAGTGGCGAGAATGTAATTATCACATTTGACTGTGGTGAAATATATAACTTCGCAAAAGTAGCCTTTAAAGCACAGCAGATAGCCTCAGCTATAAAAGTGTATATTGGACTCAAGAACTCGGATGATTCTTATGAATTAGCTGCAAACTACACTCCTACCAGTGAGGTTTCAAGTGTAATGACAAACGATATGTTCGGAAGATATCTGAAATTGGTTGTAACCGCACCAGCGTATGCTTATTTCAAAGTAGCAGAAATAGAAGCTTATGGCAAGTTGTATGAAGGTGAATTACCGGAAGAACCTATCTTTGCATCCATCAATATAAATTCTGGTTTCAATGTAGACGTAGTGGCAGAAGCAACTCCTGTATCCGGTCTGTTCAGCGATGGACTCGATGATCAGGGATGGATTCTCTACGGAGCAAACGTACAGGACGAAGGCTCATTACCCGCTAATGGTGCCGTTACATCTAAAAATGGTATTGAATACCAGCTGGCAGATTATACACAAAATAATGCAACACTCTTAAAAGAAGCAAATAGTGCAACATTAGAGTTTGAAACGGAACAAAGAGCCAACAGTCTTTACTTCTTGGGTATTAGTGCCAATGGTACATCTACAGTATCAGTGACAGCGAACTACACAGACGGTACATCGGCATCAGCAGGTAGTATTACTATCGGTGACTGGTTCGGAAGTAATGAATCTACAGTGGGTGTTTATGGTTTGGGACGTGTTGGTACAGGTATTACATCGGAAGCAACTGCCGATAAGATTGATACCCGTTATCAGTTCCGTTTATTCGAATGTCCGGTTCAGGTAGATCCTACTAAGAAAGTTCAATCAGTAACATTAAATAAAGTAAGCGGAGGATATCCTGCAATTTTCGCTATTGCTAAAAAGGAGATACCAGTAGGTACAGGTGTTGAAAACAACACCGAATCGGGCAAAAATGGTTTGAACATTTATCCGACTCCTGTACGTAATGGAGAAACTTTATATGTTGAATCTGCTGATGCAAGATCAATTCAATTAGTAACCATGCAAGGTGCAGTATTGTTGCAGAAACAAGCAACAGAAAATGTAACAGAACTCCCGATAAACGGAATTGCACAGGGTATTTACCTATTGATAGTAACTGGCAATGATGGTAGCCAAACAGCTAAAGTGGTCGTCAAATAACCTTGATTGATTCTTTAAAAAAAATCATTTTTAGTAAAGAGACTGTTTCATGCGTTGAAGCAGTCTCTTTTGATTTCTCCTTGCTACTTTATTCTTATTTTTGATAGTTTAAACATAATATATCATTCACTATGAAAATACTTTATGCCATCGTATCTGTCACATGTTTTATTTTTAGCGCATGTACACCCTCTTGCTCTTCTGATGTTTCTTCACCGGATGGAAAGATCAGGTTATGATTCAGTCTGACTAATGACAAACAAATGACCTATCAGGTTACTGTTAATGACACTCTGGAAATTATCATGGCTAAAGGAGGAGGACAGGCCATAACATTTATACCTGCTTTATAAATTCAACCTGTAAAATAAGTAGTATTTCAAATTTAGTTCATACTATGTGACAGCGTTTTATTGAAACGCAAATGATCACAGATTTTCGCAGATTAAATGGCTGCGCTATACTTGAGAGATGATATGCTTTGCGTGGATCTGCGATAATCTGCGTTTCAATAATAGTATCATATAATTTTGAACGATTACTTATAAAAAAAATTCTCTTATAAGTCTTCGAGATATATTTTATATCCCCTATACACTCTGGTACCTACCGGACATTCCACAGTACATTGAGA
Source organism: Bacteroides mucinivorans (assembly GCF_034654355.2). Taxonomy (NCBI): domain Bacteria; kingdom Pseudomonadati; phylum Bacteroidota; class Bacteroidia; order Bacteroidales; family Bacteroidaceae; genus Bacteroides; species Bacteroides mucinivorans. The sequence goes on from NZ_CP178179.1 coordinate 4,787,400, forward strand.
TGTCACATCTTCATACAATTGCAAAGCATTCGTATCAGTACTACGTGTTTCCGGTTCTTCCCTTATAGATGTCGTAAATTGATATTCCTTATCATCAAATATAAAAGAGAAGCCCATTTTTTCTTTGTCATTCACCATTATCAATTTCCAGCTATAGCTACCGATAGCGGGAGTTTCTTTAAAATTTTCATGATAAACACGAAGTAGCCCTTCATCCCTCCATGTTTCAAATTTCCCAGACACCAATTCAAAGCCACCATTAATTGCAACCGGAAAAGTCTCTTTCATTCCATCGGCTATTTCAACTTTTTTTTCATCCGTCACCTCTCCATTGACAATGATTCCTTGAGCATTCACTACCATCCTCTTTCCATACTCTCTGACTTTAACTTTCAGTACAGCAGTCTTACCATCGCCATCAGAAATGATTATCGTTGCTTCACCCAATGTTTTAGGAGTAATTTGTAATCTCTTGTACTTCTCAGAAACAGTCATTACAACAGCAACAACTGCTTCATTCGTATTACCGGCTATTGAATAATCTCCGTTCCCACCATCAATGCCAATAATTTCCCCCTCAGGTTTTATTGGATAAAGACTTACAGAAGAAATCAAATTAGCACATGTTCCAGTCTGATATATAGGAGCATCACCTGTAAAAAAAACAATATCACGTTTATCATCACTACACGAAGCTATACTCAAGCCCAACATAGCTAACAATAGAATAGTATAAATGTATTTCATCTTTATATAAAGGGTTTAGTTAGTCATTAACAGCTAAACGTACTTTCTGGGCACGTTGTACTAATTTTATAGCAGGATAATCTGCTCTATACCGGTCAGTAACATCTTCCACCAAATAAAATGGAATCCGGTTTTCTGTGCGGGTGACCTCTTGAAATCCGGTTTCACTATACATTACCATATAATGAATGTTTTTCCCATCAAAAGTCAAATCATAATATTCATGATCACACGTAAAAGTACCTTCTTCCATCTTTCCATCCGGTGTACAGACTGTCAGTTTTCCTTTTTTCTTTTCTGAATAAGTTAAACGATAATAACCACCCTTTCTCAGAAAAACATCATCATAAAGATGCTCGACAATAAGCAAACTATCTTCCTTACTCACCCCTTCTATATGATTCAGCTCTCCACTCCATACATCCAATGTACGTACCGAAGTTCCTACAGTGACGGGAATATATATTTTATCACCTTTCTCACTGGATACAGTCACAACCGCCTTCCCTTGTTTTAAAGGATATACTGATAAATAAGAGTAAGATGCGCCTTCCGGAATTACCTTTTCTGCCTTAACAACAGCCTCATCACTGGAAACTACTGTCCAATCGCCACCGTCCTTTACTTCTAAAGCTTCAAGACTAAGAATTCCCAAATCCAGACTTGCACAAGGTTGATAACCGGAAATCACTTGTCCGCCCAATGGCCGAAGAACCTGAAACTTCTCATCATCCTGACAAGAGACCAAAAGGAGGGAACAGAGAAAGAGTAATAGTTTTGTCTTCATAAAAGTTATAGTTTTAGTTATTTACAAACAAAAGTAATTGTTTCGTCTGTAAATCGTACAATCAAACAATTTGTTCTTTCGGGTAATTAACTAAATACAACGTTTGGGTGGCACGCGTAAAAGCAGTGTAAAGCCAACGAAAATAATCAGGTGTCAAATACTCATCCGTCATATATCCCTGATCTAAAAACACATTCTGCCATTGGCCACCCTGCGCTTTATGACAAGTAATTGCATAAGCATACTTCACCTGCAAAGCATTATAATGTGGATCCATCTTCATTTTCTTCATACGGTCACGTTTGACAGGAATATCCGCGTAATCTTCAAGAACACTGTAGAATAAACGGTCATTCTCTGTTTTCGGTAAAGCCGGAGCATCCGAATGGAGGGTATCCAACAACAAATTTGCTTCCAGCTCAAAATCCTCATGGTCCGGAAAGGTCAACACGACTTCTGCAAAACGAAAATCATACAATTCGCGCGTACGACGTACACGACGAACAACAGCAATCTCTCCATTTGCTATAAAATCCATTTCCTTACTTTTTTCCGTCCAATAATAGTTATTCCTGGCTATCATAAGCATATCACCGGTATTCAACTCATCCTCCCGATACAATATCTGTGCCCTTATACCTTTATTATATATATTAGCCCGTTTATTGGAACGGCAAACGACAATCGTTTCATCCATACCATCCCGTTCATAACAAGCAGTAAGCGTATCGATCAGCTCTCCCCCCGGAACCGTCCTTATATCAGCAAAACCCGAAATCCGGATTTTAGGAAGAGAATTACATTCATCTTTCGCTATTAATTCACGGAGACGGGTGGCATTCCATAAAATACCGGAATCCTGTACCTGTCTCACTACTTGTGTCAAATCCACCTCTCGCACTTCAAGGCCATATCCTTTCAATGCATTTGTGAAAAGTGCCGGACTTTGCTCTTCTCCTACAGGAGGAAGCTGGGCCGTATCTCCCATCAATAACAAACGACAACCTGTACCAGAGTAAACAAACTGTATCAGGTCGTCCAGTAAACGTCCTGTACCAAACATAGCTCCTGACAACCCTTCATTAGAAATCATAGAAGCCTCATCTACTATAAATAAAGTATGTGTAGCAAGATTGTCATTCACAGAGAAATTACTTATTTCATTCGAAAAAGACTGTTGCCTGTATATCTTTTTATGAATTGTAAACGCAGGGTGTCCTGCATAAGCAGAAAATACTTTAGCAGCTCGTCCTGTAGGAGCCAATAAAACTGATTTTTGCTGTAACTTATCCATTGTTCTCACCAATGCTCCCACCAATGAAGTTTTACCAGTTCCGGCATACCCACGAAGTACAAACACGGCATCATTGGTCTGAGAAAGCAGAAACTCTGAAAGAGATTTTACAGCTATTTCTTGTTCAAAAGTTGGTTCATAAGGAAAATTTTCCTTAATTTGCCTTTCTAAATAGTTATTTATCATTTTTGTACGAGAAAAAAGTTCCCGGAACTATAGAATTTAGATTTATTTATTTTAATTTTGCGATGCGAATATAACAACTAAAAAACATATTTATCATGAAAACAGTATTTAATATCGTATTAGGTCTGTGTGCGCTTGCTTTGATCTATATCTGCTATTCGAGCATCATGGGGCCTATCAACTTTGAAGAAGCTAAGAAGCAAAGAGATCAGGCAGTTATTGCACGCTTGATCGACATTCGTAAAGCACAGATGGAATTTCGTAATCTAAACAAAGGTCAGTATACTGCCAGCTTTGATACATTGATTGACTTTGTAAAGAACAAGAAACTTCCTTTCCTTTATAAAGTTGGTGAGTTGACAGATAAGCAGTTAGACGATGGTATGACAGAGAAAAAAGCAATGGCTATCATCAACAAAGCTAAGAAAACAGGTAATTACAGCGAAGTTGAAAAGATGGGGCTTACAAACTTTAAGCGTGATACAATGTGGGTAGCCGTATTGGATACAATCTATCCGAGAGGTTTCAACGCTGATTCAATGAGATACATTCCTTTTGGAAATGGCGCTCAGTTTGAAATGGCGATCAAGAATGATACAGCTAAATCAGGTGCTCCGATCTTTATGTTTGAAGTAAAGGCTCCATACGATACTTATCTGAATGGTCTTGACAGACAAGAAATTGCTAACTTGAAAGATCTTCAGACTAAGTTAGGTAAATACTGTGGTTTAATGGTAGGTTCTATTGAAAGTCCTAATAACGGTGCCGGAAACTGGGAATAATAAAATAGACTATAGTAAATCGGAACAATATACATTATCCATCCGTCTGAGTACGGATGGATTTTCTTTTTCTATCTATAATCCGATTTACGAAAGTTCACTCTCTTTTTTTGAAAAAGAGATCACCCCTTCATTGTCTCTCACAGCGAATCTAAAGCAAGTCTTTCGTGAAACGGAGTTATTAACCCTACCTTACAAACGGATTAATATCCTGATGGCAGGCAATCGTTTTACTCCTGTTCCTTCAGAGCTTTTCGACAACGAACAAACAGAAACACTGTTTTATCACAATCATCCTAAAAAGGAAAATGAAACAGTGCTCTATAATGTTTTACCAAGAAATAATATAACAATTATTTTCGGAATGGATAAAAGTGCTTTTCTATTCCTTAAAGAGCAATATCCCGAAGCACGATTTTATTCACAAGCCAGTCCATTGAGTGAGTACTTTTCAACCAAAAGCCGGTTGGGCAATAGTAAAAAAATGTATGTATCCTTGCGTAAAGATGCTATTGATTTGTTTTGTTATGAACGTGGACATCTGTTACTGGTTAACTCCTTTGAATGTAAACGTACTTCCGATCGCATTTATTATTTACTTTATGCCTGGAAACAGCTGGATTTTAATCAGGAACGGGATGAACTTCATCTTACCGGTATTCTGGCAGATAAAGAAATACTAATAAAAGAATTACGAAAATACATTCTTCAGACATTCATAATGAGTCCTGAAACTAATATTGATATGCAAGCCCTATTAACATGCGAGTAATCAGCGGAATATATAAAAGAAGAAGATTTGACGTACCACGTACGTTCAAGGCACGCCCCACAACAGACTTTGCTAAAGAGAATTTATTCAATGTACTATCCAATTACATTGATTTTGAAGAAGGAATAACTGCTCTCGACTTGTTTGCCGGAACAGGCAGTATCAGTATAGAATTAGTATCACGGGGATGTGACCGGGTGATCAGTATAGAGAAGGATCGTGATCATCATTCCTTTATCTGCAAAATAATGCAAGAAGTGCAGACAGATAAATGTATCCCCATCCGTGGTGACGTATTTAAATTCATCAACGGAGCACGAGAACAGTTTGATTTTATCTTCGCCGACCCCCCTTATGATTTGAAAGAGCTGGAAACCATACCCGAATTGATATTTAAGAATAATCTTCTGAAAGAAGGAGGGTTATTTGTATTGGAACATGGTAAACAGAACAACTTTGAGGATAATCCGCATTTTATAGAAAGAAGAGTATACGGAAGCGTAAACTTCTCTTTTTTCAGATAAAAGCAAAATAAAGTTTTAAGGCGATAAGGTTATACAGTAAAAAGAAGGTTTGTACGACAAATGCATAGTTGTCAAAAAAGTAATTACACGTTTTTTTAAAGAATACATGTAAGATTAGGACAGGGACACTTAATCCGATGTAACATCCTGATTTATAGCGAATATAATCCTATACTTTAATGATCGGTAAGACTGTACACTTATCCGAGTGTTAATTGTACACTTTTGTCATACAAGAGTGTACAATCTTGACATACTAAAGTGTACACTCTTACAAAACAGCCCTCTAATGGTTAAAAAGACAATTAACAATATTAACAAACGATACATTTGTCGGATGAGCCTAAAAGAAGAGACAGTGTATATTAAAGTAAGGGAGCAAGCAATCGCACTACTGACTCTAATGCTTTCTGAGGCCAAGGACGTTTCACCCAGTTTTTAAGGAATACCTGAGTACTTTCTCTTTGATCAGTCATGAATATCTCCTTCATCTGTAAAGCAGTCTCCATATCATACATAAAAGCATTTACCTCAAAATTATGTTCAAAACTACGAAAATCCAGATTGGTAGATCCAACCGTAGAAAGCATATCATCTGACACCATTAATTTAGAATGTAAAAAACCTTTTTTATAGAAGTAGACTTTTACTCCCGCCTGAAGCACATCTGCCAAATAAGAGCGAGATCCTAAATGGGTAATCCGGTTATCAGCATGCTCAGGTAACATCAAGCGGACATCTACGCCGGACAATGCAGCTGTTTGCATAGCTGCCAATATTTGCTCGGTAGGAAGAAAATACGGAGTCTGCATATAGAAATACCTTTTTGCACCCGAAATGGCCATCGTCAATCCTTGCATAATCTCTTTCCAAGGACCCACAGGCTCACTCGTCACAATCTGTACCAATGAGTCACCATATGAATCTATTTTCGGAAAATACCGGGAGGCAGTAATAAGCGTACGATCCACAAAATACCAATCGAGCAAAAAGGCACTTTGTAAGCCATGCACAGCTTTTCCCTGAAGCATTATGTGAGTATCCCGCCAAATTCCCCAGGACAATCCCCGCATATAACGCTCGGCCAAATTCATACCTCCGACAAAGCCGACCACACCGTCAATGACTACTATTTTCCGATGATTCCGATAGTTCACTCTGCTCGTAAATAACGGGAACCGTACTTTCAGGAAACTACGCACTTCAATACCAGCCTCTCTCATCACTTCAAAAAAAGTATGCGGTACATGCCAGCATCCCACATCATCATATATCACCCGTACTTCCACTCCGGCACGCGCCTTTTCTATCAGTACATCTCTCACCAAACGTCCGATTGAATCATCTTCAAAAATGTAATACTCCATATGAATGTGCCGCCGAGCCTTCTGCAACTCGCGCAACAGAGCCTGGAGTTTAGAATATCCGCCGGTAAATACCTCCACCCGGTTTCCTTCAAAAGGAAGAGCCTGATTGGTATGTTGAAACAATTTAATGAGACGATCATACTCAGCTGGTAATATAGAGGGATCCTGTGCCAGATATTCTGCCATCGGCTTTTTCAGAAGCCGTCCATAACTTTTCTTTCCAATGATACGTTCACGGCGTTGACTACGCCCGAAGAAGAAATAAAAAACCAGACCTACGATAGGAAGGAACATCAAGACCAATATCCAGGCCATAGTCTTTACCGGGTTACGATTGTCGAGTATTACAACAATAATCGTACCGATAATGGCTCCGAAATAAACAATATCGAAAGCCACTGTTGCTATTTGGCTGAATATAAGATTCCAATCAATCATAGTAGCAAATGTAGAGAAAAGGATTGGTATATCAAAGTATATGATTCATTAGATTAGATTCAACTAAGACTTCGGGAATGGAAGCTATAATCAAACAGATAAGAAGCCATAAAGGAACGATGTACGAGATGTGCATGTCGTACTGTATGAGATGCACATGTTGAGCAGCTCCACATGTGCATCTGGTACTGCACGAGATGCACATCTCGTACATCGTTCCTCACTGGGGAAAGGAGGACATCTTGAAAAGAAAAACTGGCATTGTATAGAGAAAAAAGGTTCATGGTCCTATAATAGGACCATGAACCTTTTTTCTCTATACAATTACTGTGAACTTAGAAACGGGGGCGCCCTCCACCATAGCCTCCGCCATGACCTCTGCCACCACCAGGTCCCATACCCGGACCACGCCGTCCGGCAGCTTTACCACCAAGTGTATTGAACCGGTAAACAAAGTGCACCATAAAATAACTGCCCAATGTATTGTATTCCGTATCACTCATCTGTGTTTCACTGATAGAACGGCTTAAGTTACTTTGCTGTTTCAATATATCGTATATTTTAAACCGAAGCGTTGCTGAATTATTCTTAAGAAAGTTCTTAGAGATTTGTGCATTCCAGATAAGCTCGTTGTCATTGAATCCTCCGGTATATCCATCCTTAAAACGGCAATTAATATCAGTTGAGATATGAATTTCCCAAGGAAGATTTATATTGGTATCCCCTCCCACATAGTAATCAAATGTTTCACGATTACTATTCTCTTGCTTGCTGTTGCGCACCAGATTGTAATTAACCGATCCATTGAGTGACACATCAAAAAGATCGGAACGATAACTACCATTCAAACGCTGTCCGGCTCCAAAGTTGTGTGTAGTACTTAGCTCCTGATTCGCATCTTTACTTTTTCCCACAGTAGTATAGCTGACTGCATCACTAAAACGGGCATTCGTATTGGTAGATATAATAAACTTTTTATTCTTCAATGGAGTATTAAACGAAAAATATCCCCGGGTATTCCAGTTACCATTCACATTTTCTTTCCTATAAGTACGAGCACCAGTCTGAGGATCATATGTCATCTTGTTAGCCACAGAATTAAGCGTATTAGAATAAGATAAATTAAGATTAAAACTACGCATTGTTTCCGGAGTGAACTTATTATAGTACAACATAAAGTTATTGCTGAATGAAGGTTTTAAGTTCGGGTTACCATAGCGTAAATTCATCGGATCGGTGATATCAATTACTTCCTGCAAATCTTCGATATCAGGAGTATTACTCCGACCGCGATAACGGAATGTGAGCACATGCTGTTTTGTGAACATATAACGGAACATAACAGAAGGAGCCCAATTCAGCACATCTTGCTGAGGTAAATGTTTGTCTGAATTTGGGCCGATAGTTGTTTCACTCAATGAAGATTGGGGAGTAAGCCCAACACCGGCACTATACATCATTTTCGGATGAATACCACGCAGCGAGATATTGGCAGTATGTGTATCATAAAAGTTTTCTACACGGGTACTCAAGTTGTTATCATATCCCCGTTCCAGATACTCCGGATAGGGATAAACATTAATACTATCATAAACTAAAGATTGGGCCAACTGTTTGCGATGAGAGAATTCATACCGAAACTGTAGGAAGTGATTCTTAAATACAGGTTCGGTATAAGAAGCAGATACACTCCAGTTACGACTGTCACTCGTACGATTCGTATATCGGGCAATATCTGAAACACTATCCAGTTCAAAGAATTCTGTACGCGATTCTGAGTAGCTGTCCGTTTCGCCATCGCTATAACCAAAGCGAGCGCCTACATACAGGTTTCTTCCTTTATTGTTTAAGCGACGAAACATCATCAAACTTCCATTCAGTGAATAGTTATCGCTATGTGAAGAGGAAGAAGCTATCTTAGCGTTCACCGGATCATGTACATTGTTCCAAGTGTCCGACCCTGAAGCACTTTCCGAATCAGTTTTAGAATAGCTCGCATTAGGACGAAAGATAATAGTGGTCAATGTATCCGGACGCCATTCCAGACGAAAGTCAGCACGTACATCATGACGTTTACGTCGGGAAGTATTTTCGCTGGCACCATATGAAGACTGCTCTCCAAGGAATGTTTCCGTAGATGTCTTCCGACGAGCATCGTTATCAGAGTAACCATACTGCACATTACCTCCCACCTGTACCTTCTTCGTATCTTTAGCAAAATTAATACCCAACGAACGTGCAGTAGTAATACCCGAACCGGCATTCCCTCCGCTCAGTCCCGCACCGGCATCGCCAAATTCAGAAAATCCTTTGTTATTCGTATTATTGGCCGAACCAATGATAGAGATACTTGCATCATCTTTGAACCGGCTGACCATTGCTCCTGCTTCATAACGTTCTTCGCTACCATAACCGGCTATAAGGTTTCCAATCCAACCTTTTTTCATTCCTTTCTTTACGGTAAGGTCAAGTACGGCTTCTTCTTCACCATCATCAATTCCGGTAATACGAGCCATATCACTCTTCTTGTCATAAGCTTTCACCTTTTCAACCATATTAGCGGGTAGATTCTTCATAGAGACACTTGGATCATCCGAGAAAAATTCTTTCCCATCCACCATGATCTTCTTAATTTCTTTACCATTAAGAGTAATCTTACCATCTTTATCCACTTCAGCCCCCGGTATCTTCTTGACCAGTTCTTCCAACATAGCTCCTTCTGCCACACGATAGGCCGAAGCATTATATTCGGTAGTATCTGCTTTCACTACCACAGGAGGAGCTTCTGCCGTAATGACAGCTTCGCTCAACATCACTGCATCGGGATGCAACGTGATAGTACCCACATTCTTTGCTGGTGCCTTATCCGATAGCTGGAGAGGAAGTTCCTGAGTAATAAATCCAATGTAAGAGATTCTCAATACATACTTTCCGGCTTTCACCTTGGGTAATGTGAAAGCACCCTGTTTCTGTGTAGTAATGCCCGCTGCCTGAGTACTATCAGGTAGAGCAAGTAATTGAACCGTTGCCATCTCGACAGGTTCTTTCGTGTCTTCTTCAATCACACGTCCGGAGACGGTGATATTTTTGTTTTGTGCAAATGAGGAGAGGGTACATAGCAGCAACAGTACCATCCAGATAGATAATTTTTTCATCAGCCTATGCGTTTGTAATAATAACAATTGCTTTTTTGACAATTGGCAACGCAAAAGGTTTAATGAGACTACAATTATCTTTTAAATATTTTATCTACCATTGCCTTTTTCATCCCGAATTCAAGGCAAAGAACATTCATAATGAGGAAAGTCAAAAAGGAAGAAGTATCTACCGTTATTAAGTCTCCGGTAGCTACCCGATAAAGCATTCCGCCAAAAACAAACAATACGGTAAGAAAGATAGCATTACGTGTAGCTGAGTTACGTATTTGCTCCGTCTCACGACTCTCACTTTTGGATAAAGCAAAAATAATCATCAATGCACCCACTATCATCAGGAGCTTAGTACATTCCTTGTAAAACAGAAGATTAGTATCAGTCACTTTTCCCATCATCACGAGAATAAAAGGGATAAAAAGAGCGAAGACCAGGATTACATATCCCAGAGGACGGCAATAGACAGGTAGTAATGCTTTCATTGATTTGACGTTTTAATGAGACAAAAGTAAGCAAAAAAAGATATTTTATATACTTTTGCAGTAGAAAAAGCAAATTGAATTATGAGTAAGCAAGAAGTTATCCTATGTAAGAATCTGGAGTTGAGTCTTGGTCAGGCCATAGAAAGGTGCCCGTACGACCGCCTGTTCATCCTGACTGATGAACATACTCACCGACTTTGTATGCCTCAAATGAAGGAAGTATCTTATCTGAAAGATGCAATCGAAATAACAATTGGAGCGGGTGATATACACAAAACGCTGGAGACCCTGGCTTCCGTATGGCAAGTGCTGAGTGATAAGGGAGCTACCCGGCATTCGCTGCTCATTAATTTAGGGGGAGGAATGATAACAGACCTGGGAGGTTTTGCCGCCGCCACTTTCAAGAGAGGATTTGCCTACATTAATGTTCCTACTACATTATTAGCGATGGTAGATGCATCTGTTGGAGGGAAAACCGGGATTAACTTCAACGGACTAAAAAACGAAGTTGGCGTATTTGCTCCTGCAAACTGCGTACTGGTCGAAACAGAATTCCTTCGGAGCCTGGACACTCAAAACTTTTTCTCCGGCTATGCGGAGATGTTGAAACACGGACTCATCAGCAATACAGCTCACTGGACAGAATTGCTCAATTTTAATACAGAAAGTATTGATTACAGCTATCTGAAACAGCTTGTAGGACAATCTGTACAGGTAAAAGAGAATATTGTTGAACAAGATCCCTTTGAACATGGTATACGTAAAGCATTGAACCTGGGACACACCGTAGGACACGCATTTGAAAGTCTGGCACTCGCAGAAAACCGTCCTGTTCTTCACGGATATGCTGTGGCATGGGGAATTGTCTGCGAACTGTATCTGTCACACCTTAAAGCCGGATTTCCCAAAGACAAGATGCGACAAACCATACAGTTTATAAAGGAGAACTATGGCATTTTCGCTTTCGACTGTAAACAATACGAACAACTTTACGCTTTCATGTTACACGATAAAAAGAACAAAGCGGGAGTAATTAACTTTACTTTGCTGAAAGATATCGGAGATATCAGCATTAACCAAACTGCTGATAAAGATCTGATCTTTGAGATGTTCGATTTCTATCGGGAATGTATGGGAATATAAATTTAATGTATAAGTAAGTTTGCAGTAGTTTACTCTCTCTACTGCAAATTTACCTCTTGATAGGGTATTGTAAACCAGAAAGTGGCCCCCTTACCCTCTTTTGATTCAACTCCAATTTCACCTCCCATACATTTCACAATCGTTTCACCTATTGAGAGTCCCAGTCCAATACCCTGAACAAAACTATTCAGTTTCACAAAGCGTCCGAATATCTTTTTTTGATATTCTTTCGGGATGCCATGTCCGGTATCAGTGACGTAAAAACGAAGCATACCATTATCTAACCGGGAAAAACCAAAATGCACACTTCCTTCAGCAGTGAACTTAATCGCATTGGAGATTAAATTATTCAATACCTGTATCAGCCTGTTACGATCTGCATTAACATAACACTCGGCATGCTGGTCATCAAATTTCAATGATAAATGAGCAGTATTAGCTTTCGGACGAAAAGCTCTTTCCAACTCTCTCATCATGTCATCCAGATAGACATTAGAAGTTACAAGTTCCAATGCTCCTGCCTCAATCTTCGACAGATCAATAATATCATTAACCAATTGAAGCAACAATTGATTATTGTGCTCTATGATACGTAAATACTCCTTACGTTCTTTCTCCGTTTGAACGGTATCGAGTATGCTGGAAAATCCAATAATAGCATTTAACGGAGTACGTATTTCATGGCTTATATTAGCAATAAATGCCGACTTAAGCCGGTTTGCCTCTTCAGCTTTTTCCTTTGCAACAATGAGTTCTTGCTCCATCTTCTTTCTGTCAGTAATAACCAAAACAGAACCGATAAGAGCAAGTGGTTGCCCCTCTTTATCCACCTCATCAACTACAGCCCACGTTTCTACCCAGTCATAGTCTCCTTTTGAAGCTGCAAAAACGCGAAACTGTTCATTCACTTTTTCTCTTTTACCATCC